>NZ_CP097434.1:0-5471538 GCF_023539155.1 Flavobacterium sp. B183
ATGACTAAAACTGCTCAATCGGTATGGGAAAACTGTTTGTCTTTTATAAAGGACAATATTCAAGATCAAGCATACAAAACTTGGTTTGAGCCAATCAAGTCAGTTGAACTAACCGATAACGCGTTATACATTCAAGTACCAAGTAAATTTTTCTACGAATGGCTCGAAGAGCATTACGTAAAATTATTGAAAGTTGCACTTACCAAAGAACTGGGAAAAAACGCAAAGTTACTCTATAAAATTAAAATGGAGAACACTTATGGAAATAAACAGCCGTTTACCGAGCAGCTGCCAAGTTCCAACAGAGTTCCAATGAAACCTCAAGAGGTTGATGCTCCGTTTAAAAACCTAAATCCTGAACTTAAGAATCCGTTTGTAATTCCGGGAATCCGAAATTTAAAAATTGAATCTCAGTTAAATCCAAATTACAGTTTTGATAATTTCCTTGAAGGAGATTCAAACCGTTTAGCCCGTTCTGCAGGTATGGCAGTTGCCAACAAGCCTGGAGGAACTTCCTTTAATCCGTTATTGATTTTTGGAGGAGTTGGATTAGGAAAAACACACTTGGCACATGCTATAGGTGTGGAAGTAAAAGACAAATACCCTGAAAAAACGGTTTTATACATTTCTGCCGAAATTTTCACGCAGCAATATATTGATTCTGTTAAAAAGAACAATCGTAATGATTTTATTCATTTTTATCAGTTAATCGATGTTTTAATTATTGACGACGTTCAGTTTTTATCCGGAAAATCAGGAACTCAGGATGTATTCTTCCATATTTTCAATTATTTACATCAAAACGGAAAACAGGTAATCCTTACTTCGGACAAGGCACCTGTTGACATGCAGGATATCGAGCAGCGTTTATTATCCCGTTTCAAATGGGGTCTTTCTGCCGAGCTGCACCAACCGGATTACGAGACTCGCATCTCTATCTTAAAAAACATACTATATCGTGATGGTGTTGAAATGCCGGAAGATATTATTGAATATGTGGCACGTAACATCAAGAGTAACGTTAGAGAATTAGAGGGAGCTATTATTTCCTTAATTGCTCAGTCTTCGTTCAACAAAAAAGAAGTTACTATTGAGTTAGCCAAAAGTGTTGTAGAGAAATTTGTTAAAAATGTAAAGAGAGAAATCTCTATCGATTATATTCAAAAAATTGTGTCTGATTATTTCCAGTTGGATGTTGAAACACTTCAATCTAAAACCCGAAAGAGGCACGTGGTACAGGCGAGACAATTGGCCATGTTTTTTGCAAAGAAATTCACCAAAGCTTCTTTGGCAAACATTGGCTCACAAATTGGAGATCGCGACCACGCTACCGTATTACACGCTTGCAAAACAGTTGACAATTTAGTTTCTACAGACAAACAATTCAAAAAATTTGTCGAAGACATCAACAAAAAACTAACGCTATAAACGCGCATCATGCCAGTAAGAATTTTAATGGTTTGTTTGGGAAACATTTGCAGATCACCTTTAGCTGAAGGTATTTTAGCTTCAAAATTACCCAAAAATAATTTCATCGTTGACTCAGCCGGAACCGGATCCTGGCATGTAGGACACTCCCCTGATAAACGATCTATAGCAGTAGCCAAAAAAAACGGCCTCGACATTGGAAACCAAAAAGGAAGACAATTCAAACCTGCTGACTTCAATACTTTTGATTACATCTACGTGATGGATTCTTCTAATTATGACGACGTTATAAAACTGGCTCAGACTGAAGAACACAAAAACAAAGTCCGTCTGATTTTAGACGAATTATTTCCGGATGAAAACGTAGATGTTCCGGATCCTTACTTTGGCGTTACCAACGGATTTGAAAATGTATATCAAATGTTAGACGAAGTAACCGATATCATCTCGAAGAAACTTATCGAAAAACATTCATAAGCTCTTCTTTTCCTAACAAAATAAAAAGACATCTATGAAACTCCTGGGAAAACTATACTTAATTCCAACAACAATGGGCGAAAGCGACCCTATGGATGTTTTACCTCAAACTGTCAAAAGAAGCATCGATTTTATAGATCACTATATTGTTGAAAACGAAAAAACGGCCCGTAAATCCATAAAAGCTGTCTCGCCGGAAAAAAAACAATCTGAACTGATTCTTTTTACTCTTAACAAACGCACAGAAACAAGCGAACATTTAGATTTCATCAAACCTTTGCTGGAAGGAAAAAACGTTGGATTAATGAGTGAAGCCGGCTGTCCCGGTGTTGCTGATCCCGGTGCCGTAATTGTAAAGCTGGCACATGAAAAAGGAATTCAGGTGGTACCTTTAGTTGGGCCTTCTTCTATTTTATTAGCCATGATGGCTTCCGGAATGAACGGACAAAGTTTTACTTTCAATGGCTATTTACCTATTGATAAAGACGAAAAAAAATCAGCAATCCGTCATTTCGAAAGATTATCACAAGATAAAAACCAATCACAGCTTTTTATTGAAACTCCGTATAGAAACAACAAATTAATCGAAGATCTTTTACAGATTTTAAATCCGTCAACACATCTTTGTATTGCAACAGATATTACTTTACCAACAGAATTCATTAAAACAATGCGGGTTTCGGATTGGAAAAAACTAAAAATAGATATCGACAAACGCCCTACCATTTTTATTATTCATAAAATGTAAACTATTAAACCGTATTCATAATGAAAAAGTTTCTTCTCCTACTTCTGATCTGCTTTGTCCAAATTACATTTTCGCAAACCAACAAAGAATCCGAAAAAACAACAGCAAGTTCAATTTCGAATGACAATACTGTCTATGATCTCAAAGGAATAGAGGAAAAACCCGAATACCCTGGTGGTGTCACTGAATTCACTGCGTTCCTTAACAGAAATTTTATAAAACCCACTGAAAAACCGAATCTAACAGGAAAAATCTACTTCACTTTTATCATCGAAAAAGACGGTTCTGTTAGTGATATAAAGATTATAAGAGATCTTGGGTTTAAAACCGGAGATGAAGCAACGCGTGTTTTAAAGTCTGCTGCAAAATGGAAGCCCGGCAAGTATAAAACAAAAGAAGTAAGAACCTTGAATACAGGCGCGATAACTATAAGCTAGACAAGATTCATCTGTATCACTCACAAGTTTTCCCCTAATCAAACTTTATCATGAGTAAACTTCCCAATGTAACCACCAGTATTTTTACGGTCATGTCTAAAATGGCAACGGAATACAACGCAATAAATCTCTCACAAGGATTCCCGAATTTCCCTGTTGATGAAAGATTGACCGATATCATTGCGCGATTAGCAAAAGAAAACGTGCACCAATATACTCCAATGGCAGGATTCCCTCCATTGATGGGACAAATAGCACAATTGGTTCAGAGATCTTATTACAGAACCATTCATCCGGAAACCGAAATTCTGGTAACAGCGGGGGCCACTCAGGGAATTTTCACTACAATTTTGGCTTTGGTCAAAACCGGTGATGAAGTCATCATTCTGGATCCGAGCTACGATTCGTATGAATCTCCTGTTTTGTTGTGCAACGCAAAACCTGTTCGTGTCGCCTTAAACGACGATTACACCCCAAATTGGGAAACAATAGAAAAAGCCTGTTCTTCAAAAACGAAGATGATTATCATCAACAATCCGCATAATCCAACAGGTAAAATTTTGACTCAGGATGATTTTTCTCACTTAGAGAGACTATTATCCAAACACCCTGACCTTCTTGTCCTGTCTGATGAAGTTTACGAATACATCACTTTTGAAGAGAAACACATTTCGGCGCACACCAAAGAATTTCTTTTAAACCGTTGTATCATGGTTTCTTCTTTTGGAAAATCATTTCATATTACGGGATGGAAAATTGGCTACACCGTTGCTCCAGAACACTTAATGAAGGAAATAAAAAAAGTACATCAGTTTCTGGTTTTTAGTGTGAATAGTATTTCACAGGCTGCCATCAGTCAATATCTGGAGATTGTCGATGTCAATTTACTTGGAAAGTTCTATCAGGAAAAAAGAGATTATTTTCAAAAACTACTTCAAAATAGCCGATTTGAATTAAATCCCTGCGAAGGAACTTATTTTCAGGTGGCTTCTTATGCCAATATTTCAGCCGATGACGATGTTACTTTCTGTAAAAAATTAATCACAGAGCATGGTGTCGCCGCAATTCCTATTTCTACTTTTTATTCCGACCACAAAGATCAAAAGCTAATCCGTTTTTGCTTTGCTAAAGACAATTTTACACTAGAAGCTGCCGCAAAAAAATTAGGTGATATTTAAAGTTTATTAAAATTTTATAACATTATTATGCGTGCATCCTATTTATTTAATTAATATTGTAATAAAAAGAAATACATATGAGCTATACAGATAAAATGTTAAGAGATGACGCTTTAAAAAGCAAAGTCATTGTTGTTACAGGTGGAGGAAGCGGTTTAGGAAAAGCCATGACCAAATACTTTTTAGAATTAGGGGCTCAGGTAGCCATTACTTCAAGAGATTTAGAAAAGCTTAAAAACACTGCCGCTGAACTTGAAACTGAAACCGGAGGAAAATGTTTACCGCTTCAATGTGACGTTCGTCATTACGAAGAAGTGGAGAACATGCTTCAGGAAGTTTTAAAAACTTTTGGAAAAGTAGATGTTCTTTTGAATAATGCTGCCGGAAATTTCATCTCGCCAACAGAACGTTTATCTGCGAATGCTTTTGATACAGTTATTGATATTGTATTGAAAGGTACTAAAAACTGTACACTTGCGTTTGGAAAACACTGGATTGACACCAAACAAACCTCTGCTACGATTTTAAATATTGTTACAACTTATGCTTGGACTGGTTCAGCTTATGTCGTACCAAGTGCAACTGCAAAAGCGGGAGTACTGGCAATGACTCGTAGTTTGGCCGTTGAATGGGCAAAATACGGAATTCGTTCTAACGCAATTGCTCCGGGGCCATTCCCTACAAAAGGAGCCTGGGATCGATTATTACCGGGAGATCTTGCCGAAAAATTCGATATGGCGAAAAAAGTACCTTTAAAACGTGTAGGCGATCATCAGGAATTGGCTAATCTGGCAGCTTATTTAGTTTCAGATTTTTCAGCTTATGTAAATGGAGACGTTATTACAATTGATGGAGGAGAGTGGTTAAAAGGTGCCGGACAGTTTAATTTACTAGAAGCAATCCCGGAAGAACTTTGGGATCAGCTTGAAATGATGATTAAAGCCAAAAAGAACAAATAATTACAAGTGCTTACTAAATTCAGAATATTTTATTAAAACTATACTGATTGCACCAAATCCCGATGGCATTGCTATCGGGATTTTTTTTGCATAGTTCCTGTAATCCTTTCAAAACCTTAGTTAAACTTATCCGCATAAATTCAATTTTAAAGTTCGGATACCATTATGAATCCACTTAAATTATTATTTTTGCCGAACAAATATATAACACAAATTTTATGCTCATTATTGGACTTGCAGGAGGAACAGGAAGTGGAAAAACGACAGTAGTACACCAAATCATGAATGAATTACCGGACACAGAAGTGGGTGTAATTTCTCAGGATTCGTATTATAAAGAGACTAACAATTTGTCATTTGACGAAAGAGCATTAATCAATTTCGACCACCCGCGCGCGATCGATTTTGAATTGCTGGTAAAACACCTTAAAGCTTTAAAAGCAGGGGAAACCATAGACCAGCCTGTATATTCTTTCATACAGCACAACAGAACCGACGATACGGTTTCAACTCACCCAAGAAAAGTAATGATTGTTGAGGGAATTTTAATTCTAACCAATCCGGAATTACGTGATCTTTTTGACATCAAAATTTTTGTTCATGCTGATTCAGACGAAAGATTAATCCGTCGTTTAAAAAGAGACATTTCAGAACGCGGACGTGATATTGACGAAGTTTTAACACGTTATCAAAACACCTTAAAGCCAATGCACGAACAGTTTATAGAACCTTCTAAGGCTTTCGCCGACATTATAATTCCAAACGACAAATACAATACCGTGGCCATTGATGTAGTCCGGGCTGTAATTAATCAGCGAATTTTATAATTTTTATTGTAAATTTAATGCATCAAACTTAGAAGATACATTTCAACTTTTGTGCCTGAAAATGGCACAAAAGGAGTATCACTTCTATCAAAACCAAAACATCAATCGAAATTATAAAACGCAATCGGTTAAATGAAAATTAAAAACCCATATAAAGACAAAAAATGGTTTAAACTCCTGGGTAACAAATACGTTTGGGTGCTGCTCTTTTTTGTAATATGGATGTTATTCTTAGATAATTATTCTTATTTTGATCATCGTTTTCTGGACAACCAGATTCATGAATTACAAGACAATAAAAAATACTATCAGGACGAAATAAAAAAAGATCAGGAACAAATCAAACAGCTCAAAAATCCTGAACAAATTGAAAAATATGCCCGCGAAAAGTACTTTATGAAAAAAGACAGCGAAGATATTTACATCATACATTTTGAAGGAGATACCATTCAAGATAAAGAATAACCCGAAAAAATATACAATGGCCACTACCCTGTTCGACGATTTTAGTCCGATTTCATCCAAACAATGGAAACAAAAAATTCAGTTTGAATTAGATGGAGCCGATTACAACCAAACTGTAATTTGGAATTCTCCCGAAGACATTCAGGTAAAGCCATTTTACCACACTGATGAATTTACAAAGGCCGCAACGGTAAAAACTCAGGTATCCAACTTTAAAATTTGCCAGAACATTTTTGTTTACGATATTGACAAATCAATTCAGAGAGCCATCAATACACTTGAAAGAGGCGCTGAAAGTCTGCGTTTCACAATTGAAGACAAAACCATTGATGTTCAAAAATTACTGGAAACACTTCCTTTAGAAAACAGAATTGTTTACTTTAATTTGAATTTCATTTCAATCGATTTCGTAAAACTATTGGACCAGATTTCAATTCAGAAGAAAGCAACTTTTTATTGCAATATTGACCCTATTGGACAATTGGCAAGAGAAGGAAACTGGTTTTCTACAGCAGATAAAAATAATTTTGAAACGCTGGAAAAAATTTCAAAAGCGACAACCAATATTTCATTTTTAAGTATCGACTCGGGTTTGTATCAAAATGCAGGCGCTACTATCACGCAGCAAATTGCTTATAGCTTAGCACACGCCAATGAATATTTGAACCGCTTTCCGAATACTTTAAAACCAATTGTTTTTGAAGTTTCAGTAGGAACTAATTATTTCTTTGAAATTGCGAAACTTCGTGCCTTGCGCATGCTTTTCAAATTAATCGCTGCGGAATATAATCCTGACTTAGAATGTCATTTAGTAGTAACTCCGACCAAACGAAATAAAACGATTTACGATTACAATGTTAATATGTTGCGCACAACTACAGAATGCATGTCGGCTATTTTAGGCGGTGCAGATGCTGTAGCCAACCTGCCTTACGATTCTTTGTATCATAAAGACAATGAATTTGGTGATCGTATTGCCCGCAATCAATTACTGGTTTTAAAACATGAAAGTTATTTTGACAAGGTTGATAATCCGGCAGACGGAAGTTATTACATTGAAAGCCTGACGATGCAGCTGGCCGAAAAAAGCTTAACCTTGTTTAAAGACATTGAAGCAAATGGAGGATTCTTAAAACTTTTAAATGACGGAACGATCAAGAAGAAAATTCAGGAAAGTGCTGCAAAAGAACAGGAATTATTCGATTCTAAAAAGGAGATTCTGTTAGGTACGAACAAACATCCGAACAAAGAAGACAAAATGAAACATGATTTAGAATTGTTTCCTTTCGTAAAAATAAAACCAAGAAAAACATTAATTACTCCAATAATAGAAAAAAGATTAGCCGAAAAATTGGAGCAGGAGCGATTGGAACTTGAATAATCTTTTTAAAGTAATTAATTAAACTATACAACGAAGAGTCTCCATGATTAGAAAAGACCTTACACATATTAAGTTAGATGTTAACCGTGAAAAGTTAGACCAACTGGCACATAACTCAGAACCCGTAACGCATAACTTCACCACGGCCGAAGGAATTGAGCTCAAAAAAAGATACTCTGAAAAGGATCTTGAAGATTTAGAATTTCTTGATTTTGGAGCCGGGTTTGCACCCAACTTGCGCGGACCTTACGCTACCATGTATGTAAGACGTCCGTGGACGATTCGTCAATATGCAGGATTTTCGACCGCTGAAGAGAGTAATGCTTTTTACAGAAGAAATTTGGCTGCCGGACAAAAAGGACTTTCGATTGCCTTCGATTTACCTACCCATCGTGGTTACGATTCCGATCATGAAAGAGTAGTTGGTGATGTTGGAAAAGCCGGGGTAGCCATCGATTCTGTCGAAGACATGAAAATACTATTCGATCAGATTCCGCTTGATGAAATGTCGGTTTCAATGACTATGAATGGAGCCGTTTTACCTATTATGGCTTTTTATATCGTTGCGGCAGAAGAACAGGGCGTACCGATTGGGAAATTATCCGGAACCATTCAAAACGATATTCTGAAAGAGTTCATGGTACGTAACACCTATATCTACCCTCCGACTCCTTCGATGAAGATCATTGCTGATATCTTCGAATTTACGAGTCAAAAAATGCCCAAATTCAACTCTATTTCAATTTCGGGATACCACATGCAGGAAGCGGGTGCCACTGCCGATATTGAACTGGCCTATACTTTAGCCGACGGTCTGGAATATATCAGAACCGGTCTTTCTACCGGAATGAGTATTGATGACTTTGCGCCCCGATTGTCTTTCTTTTGGGCTATCGGAATGAATCATTTTATGGAAATTGCCAAAATGAGAGCAGGTCGAATGATCTGGGCAAAACTGGTACAACAATTCAATCCTAAAAGTGATAAATCTTTGGCGCTGAGAACCCATTGTCAGACTAGTGGATGGAGTTTAACCGAACAAGATCCGTTTAATAATGTCGCCAGAACCTGTATCGAAGCCACAGCAGCTGCTTTTGGAGGAACACAATCCTTGCACACAAACGCACTGGATGAAGCTATTGCTTTGCCTACTGACTTCTCGGCAAGAATTGCCCGTAATACACAGATCTTTTTACAGGAAGAAACTAAAATTACCAAAACCGTTGATCCATGGGGAGGAAGTTATTATGTGGAAAGCTTAACCGATGAAATTCTCAAAAGCACCTGGAAACTTATCGAAGAAGTGGAAGAATTAGGCGGGATGACCAAAGCTATTGAGGCGGGAATTCCGAAATTAAGAATCGAAGAAGCTGCGGCAAGAAAACAGGCCAGAATAGACAGCGGACAAGATATAATTGTTGGTGTAAATCAATACCGATTAGAAAAAGAAGATCCTCTACACATTCTGGATGTTGACAACCAAATGGTTCGCAAGCAGCAAGTAGATCAACTTCAAAAAATTAAAGAAACCAGAGATACTGAAAAAGTAAATCAATCACTCGAAAAATTAATTCATTGTGCAAAGACCGGAGAAGGTAACTTACTCGCAATCGCAATTGAAGCAGCCCGAAACAGAGCGACTTTAGGAGAGATTAGCGATGCCCTTGAAAGCGTATTCGGCAGATTCAAAGCACAAATTAAATCCTTTAGCGGTGTGTATAGTGCAGCAATAAAAAATGACGAGAATTTTGAAAAGGCAAAACAATTAGCTGATGCCTTTGCCAAACAAGAGGGAAGACGTCCCAGAATTATGATTGCTAAAATGGGACAAGACGGACATGACCGAGGTGCAAAAGTAGTTGCGACAGGTTATGCCGATGTAGGTTTCGACGTGGACATAGGTCCACTATTCCAGACGCCCGCTGAAGCTGCCAAACAAGCGGTTGAAAATGACGTTCACATCTTAGGAGTTTCATCACTGGCTGCCGGACATAAAACTTTAGTCCCTCAGGTGATTGAAGAGCTTAAAAAACACGGCCGCGAAGATATTATGGTCATTGTAGGAGGAGTAATTCCTGCTCAGGATTACCAATTTCTTTTTGATGCCGGAGCGGTAGCAGTCTTTGGTCCCGGAACAAAAATTAGTGAAGCGGCCATTAAAATCTTAGAAATTTTAATTGATTAGAAGATAAATCCATTACGAGAGAGACAGTTGTCTCTCTTTTTTTATGCTTCTTGATATCATCCTATATTATCGATTAAAAACGGCCATAAAAAAACCTGCTTTTTACAGCAGGTTTTTTTTATAAAGCTTACACTTTATTAATGGTGTATTGTAGCGTTACTATCCGCTTCAATAAACGAAAGATCATAACCGCCAAAGGCTTTAAGGTAACTTTTTAAAGAAGTTCCGTAGGCATCTCTAAAGTGTTGCCCTCCTTTGTTCTTAAAAAAGTTTTTAACTGAACCTGCACCACCAAGATGAGCAGCAGCCAAAATACCAGACTCTGTAATTTCAATACCGTTAATAATTTTCCCTTCATACTTTTCGATCTCATTGCGTAAAATCCATTTGTTTTTAGACAATAACACCAGAAATGCTTTTTCCTGTAAGGCAGGGTCTTTTAAAAAGGCTTTGTTGTTTTGAACACCAATAGCTCTCAGTGCCTGAGTCCCAAATTGATATTTCCCCATATAACCTAGCGAATTTACCAAACGATATTTCCCTTGAGATTCCTTAAAAGCTACAGCTTCTTTGAATCCAATAAGGCGTTTTCCGGTAAATGGGGTGTTTAATTTGTGTAAGGTGGGATAGTCATCCTCTTCCTGTGATGGAAATACGTATTCAGATCCATCTGTTTTTTCTATTAGAAACCACGGTTTGGTTTCCAGATTAAAGGGTTTAAAACCCAAAGTCAAAAATGTAATAATAACGATCAAACTCGCATAAAAATACCACTTCTTTATCATAAATTGTTTTTCTTCAAAACGCTGTCACCTTTTTGAAATTTCTACGGTGCAAAGGTAATAAAAAACAAATTATACTGATAATCAACAAGTTAATGTTTTCTAAAAATAGAAGGCATGCGCTTTAAGCCCTTTATTGGCGGAGTATTCGAGAGTTGGCGCCGGAATTTTTATCGTGTTAAAAATGGAAAAAATAGTCTTTAAAAAATGTGATTTTGTTTCAATTTTGTTCAAATTTACGTCAAAACTAAGATAAATCTGACGAAATCTTTTCGGGTTTTGTGTGAAATCAGGATTATCATTTTGTAAATTTCCGGTTAACATTCCATCGGCTCCATACCCAAAGGCTACATTTAACCACTTTGGAATTTTACTCTCTTTCGCGAAAGAATGAAGATTTACAGAGAGCCAATAGGTTTGCCCATTATAATCTTTTAAAAGCTGTTCATTTAACGAACTTCCCAATACTTTAGGCCTTAAATTTGCATATTGTGTAGTATGAAAAGAGAATTTTGGAACAATACGCTGTTCTTTCCAAAGTAATTCCTGAGAAACATATAAGGCAGTACCGGTGGCATTAGCAATAACATCTCCTGAAGATGCACCCCATTCTGATGAAAATCCATCCAATACTTCGACAGCCGTCAGAAAGGCAAAGCCAAAACCTGCACCGTAAATTAATTGTTTTTTTTGATCAGCACCACTCCATTTCATCATTTCAGCACCAAATCTTCCTAAATGATAGGCAGAATACATATGCCCCACCTTATCCATCTGAAGCCATTCGTTATTATCATTTATAAAGTGGAAATTAGAGCGGGGATAATCAGCATACCAAAGCTGATTCAAACCAAGCAAAGTTACCGAAGCCAGAGTAGCTTCGGTAATTATGACTGTATTTTGTCTTTTTTTATTTAAAGTATCCGAAGGTGTTAAAAAACTTTCAACCCTGCTTTGAGCGTTTACAGAAAAAACACTCCAAAACCCTAAAACCGATAAAAAAAATATGCTTTTAAAATTCAAAACTATCTTGTTACGCCCTGACTAGCAATCCAGTCTGAATATTTTTTTGCATTTACATTGTGTTCTGCCAAAGTAGCAGCGAATTCATGGTATCCGAAACGTTCAACGCTTGCACAAAAATAAATATAATCGTTTTTCTCCGGGTTTAAAACAGCATCAAGGGCTGTAATATCAGGCATTGCAATTGGTCCCGGGGGAAGTCCGATATTCACGTAAGTGTTGTAAGGCGATTTCATAATCAAGTCGTTGTAAAAAACTCTTTTAATTACCTGATCGAAATTATTGTCTCTAAGTTTTAAAGCGTAAATTACCGTTGGATCAGCCTGTAATGGCATTTCTAAACGTAAACGGTTCAAATAAACACCTGCAATACGAGGTCTTTCATCTTTCTTTACGGACTCTTTATGAACGATGGAAGCTAAAATAGTAACCTGAACCGGAGTTAATCCTTGCTTTTTTGCCTTTTCGATTCTCTCTGCAGTCCAAAAATTGTGATATTCTTTGATCATTTTATCACGAAACTTCTCTGCTGAAGTATTCCAGTAGATTTCATAAGTATTCGGAATAAACATAGCGAAGACATTGTCTTCGTTGAAACCGTTTGCTGCCAAAAATTCCGGATCTTTAAAAGCTTTCATTAAAGATAAACTGTCGGCTTCGATTTCAGAGCCTACTCTTCCTGCAAAATTTTCCAATCTCTCCTGATTATTAAAAGCTAATTTTACCGGAACATTAGAACGCATAGCGCGAACCAAATCTATATTGTTCATGTCTTTTTTAAGCAAAAAACGACCTGACTTTACATTTTCAGGATAACTTCTTTTGTTAGCCACCATTTCAAAATCTTCGAAATTCTTGATATAGGGCTCCAATATTTTCTTCACATCGGTATACTTTGCTCCAGTTGGAACATACACGTACAATTCTTTCTCCTCGAATTTGGTATTGGCACTGAAGATTTTACTAATTAAAATAAATCCGTAAACCAATAAAACTGAAATTACGGCAACAGCAGTTAACGTGATGATTTTTTTTATGCTCAAAGTTTTAAATTTAAATGTGTTTATTAATTAACTGAAACATTGCTTCATCCTGATATTTGTTATGGAGCAAAACCCAGTCCTTCTTAATTCCTATTTTCTCAAAGCCAAATTTAGTAAAAAGAGCTACACTTGCTGCATTTCCCATAGCAATATTTGCATATAATTGGTGCAAATTTAAATGGTGAAATGCATACTTAATTAAAAGTCCTAATGCCTCAGATCCAACTTTTTGATTTCTGTTTTCATCCTTTTGAATGACTATCCCAATCCCTGCTCTGTTATTTTTCGGATCAAATTCAAACAAATCAATTAATCCGATCGCCGGAAAGTCCTGATCCTGACAGATCGCCAAACGCAATTGCTTGGCCTCATAAATATCCTGCTGTGCATTTTCGAGATACTGGCGGATCAAAAACCTACTGTAAGGCGTCTGGGTGTTACTGACTTCCCAAATGCGCTCATCATTCTCCATAGCATACACAAACTCCAGATCGTCAGGTTCCAGTGCCCGCAGATAAATTGAATCGCCTTTGAGTGTTATCATTTGATTTTAGATTTTAGATTGCTGATTTTGGATCGTTTGAGGCTAATTAAATTTCAATCGTTCCTTTGAAAACGAATTTGGCTGGCCCGGTTAAAAAAACATTGGTAAAATGTTCGTCTGACTTGTCAAAAGAAACCACCAATTTTCCGCCTTCAACATTCAGATGAATTGACGTTTTATCTGTTAAACCAATAGCGTTCATTGCAATTGCCACTGCCGTTGCTCCGGTTCCGCAAGCCAAAGTTTCATCTTCAACACCTCTTTCATAAGTACGCAATGAAAAAGTACTATCGTCTACTTTTTTTACAAAATTAACGTTACTTCCTTTTTCACCATATAATTCGCCATAACGAATTGCGGCACCATTTTCTTTCACATTATAATGTTCTAAATCCTCTACAAGCTGTACGTGATGCGGTGAACCTGTGTTTAAAAAAGTATAAGAATCGTATTTTTTTACTTCATCCACATCAATCATCTGCAAGGAAATAATAGCATCCTCTCCCACCGAAGCATGATGCAATCCATCTGTTGCAATAAAGGTAGTTTTGTCGTCAATAACCCCCAACTGATTGGCAAAAGCTACCAGACAACGACCGCCATTTCCGCACATCGAACTCTGATTTCCGTCTGAATTATAATAGACCATTCTGAAGTCCGTTTCCGTATCATTTTCGAGTAAGATAAGTCCGTCGGCACCAATCCCGAAACGTCTGTCGCACAGGCGTTCAATCAATTTAATATTGTCTTTTGGAAAGAACTCTGAACGGTTGTCAATCATAACAAAATCGTTCCCGGTACCCTGATATTTATAAAATTCTATTTGCATTTTTTTTACATTAACTGACACAAAAGTACGAACAAATAATTAATGAAATGTTAATCATTGTTAAAGAGCGTTAAACCATTTTCTCAGATAATTTTTTGAAGTATTTTTACGTTAAAATAACCAATAATATAAACTGTAATATGAAAAGATTTTCAACCTTATTTTTAGTTTCACTGCTTAGCGGTGCAACTACCCTTGGTGCTTACAAATTATTATTTGAAAGCAGCAATTCTTTTTTTGGAAGAGGAAATTCTGTTGTTACTCTTGCCCCCAACTCATTTGGAAGAAACGTAGCACTATCCGCTGAAACGGTTGATTTTACAGCGGCCGCAGACAAAACCATTCACACTGTTGTTCACGTAAAAAATGTCTCGCGAAGAACTGTCAGCAATCCTATGATGGAATTTTTCTACGGTTATGGAGGTCAACAACAGCAGGAGCAAGTTGGAACCGGATCCGGAGTTATTATTTCGGAAGACGGATACATTGTAACCAATAATCACGTGATTAAAGATGCTACAGAAATCGAAATTACTTTAAACAATAAAAAATCATACAAAGCAAAATTAATAGGTACCGATTCTAAAATGGACATCGCTTTACTGAAAATTAATGCTGATGAAAAATTGCCTTATACCGCTTTTGCTAATTCTGATTCTGTAAAAATCGGAGAGTGGGTTTTGGCAGTAGGAAACCCGTATAATTTAACGTCTACGGTTACTGCGGGAATTGTTTCGGCAAAAGCCCGAAATCTGGATACTAACGGAATTCAATCATTCATTCAAACAGATGCGGCTGTAAACCCCGGAAATAGTGGTGGTGCATTAGTAAACACCAGAGGTGAATTGATCGGTATCAATACTATGATCTCTTCTATGACCGGTTCTTATGTTGGATATTCGTTTGCTGTTCCGTCTAATATTGCCCGAAAAATAATCGAAGACATTATGGAATTCGGAAATGTACAAAGAGGTATTTTGGGTGTTGAAGGAGGTGAATTAAACAGTACCGCTTCTAAAGAACTAGGAATTACCGAAACACAAGGTTTCTACATTAGTAAAGTTTCCAAAAATTCCGGAGCCGAAAAAGCAGGATTGGGTAAAGGTGATATTATTATAAAACTTGACGACCAGAACATTGCCACTTATGCAGATCTGTCCGGTTATATTAATACCAAACGTCCAAATGATGTTGTAAAAGTGACCTATATTAAAGATGGAAAAACAAAAACAGTTCCGGTAACCTTAAGTAAAAATGAATTTTTCAGCACTGAATTTAAAGGAATCGAACTGGAAAACATCGATGCTTCAGATAAAAAGAAATTTAAAATTGATTATGGTGTAAAAATCAGAAGCATCACGAATGAAAACTTAATGCAGTATCAAAATGAGCTTCAAGGCAATATTATCTTAAGTATTGATAATGTAAAAGCGACCAACATTGAAACTGTTTCTAAACTTTTAAACAATAAAAATGACGGACAAAGTGTGCGTCTTGAAATGATCAGTAAGTCGGGAGAAATTCTCAGAATTATTATTTAAGTCTCCCCGTTTACAGTCTCAGTTTACAGTCATAGTTTTCTTTTTTACACTGAAAACTGAAAACTGCGACTGAAAACTCCTAAAAAAGTCATCTTAGAAATAAGGTGACTTTTTTGTTTTCCTTCGCAAATGAGCTCCCATTTTCATTATCATAAGCTCAATTTTTAACTAATTAGGAAAAATTATTTTTTATACAAATTTCAAAAATAAATCATAAAACAGTTTACGAAATCGATTGAAATGGGTACTTTTGCGCAAAATTTAAAAATAGTCGTCTATTTATTTTTTCAATTTAATCAATTATGAGCAAAAAATCTTTGTACCAAAAAGAGGTATCATTACAAGTCGACCGAAGAAGAGCTGGTGTCGAATTAATCAAAATCATAAGCGATTTATGGTATGACAAATCCATTGAAATGGTTCTTTTCAAAAACCAATTACTGGATCAAAATGTCAGCGATATTATCAATTTGCATCAATATGCCGGTGAATTTGTAGGCAAGCCTATCACCATTTTTGATTCAGTGGAAATCGCGAGAGTTATTTTATCTTTAGATCTTCCACCTGCTAAGTTAGATCTTGGAAAACTAACTTACGAATATCGTTTGGAAGATGAAAAGTATCCTGATGCGCGATATTTTGTAATCGATAAATTGAAAGAAGCAAAATCTTCAGAAGAAATTCAACCAAAAGATGTTGTTTTATATGGTTTCGGAAGAATTGGCCGTTTATTAGCGAGAGAATTAATGTCTAAAACCGGTAAAGGAAATCAATTGCGACTAAGAGCGATTGTTACCAGAGACAAAAATGATGCTTCGACATTAGAGAAAAGAGCTTCTCTTTTAAGATACGATTCAATACATGGAGATTTTCAGGGGTCTGTTACTGCCGATCCAAAGAACAATGCATTAATTATCAACGGAACTACCGTTCATATCATTACAGCAAATTCACCGGAAGAAATTGATTATACTTTATACGGAATCAATGAGGCCTTAGTTATTGACAATACAGGAGCTTTTACAACAGAAGAAGCTTTAAAAAGACACTTAACTTCTAACGGAGCCAGTAAAGTTTTATTGACTGCTCCTGGAAAAGGAGTTCCAAATATCGTTCACGGAGTAAACCATAACGAGTACAATCCTGACGAAATTGATATTTTCTCTGCTGCATCCTGCACGACAAATGCTATCACACCGGTATTAAAAGCTGTTGAGGATACTTTAGGAGTAGTAAAAGGACACTTAGAAACTATCCACGCCTATACAAACGACCAGAATTTGGTTGACAATATGCATAAAAAATACCGTCGTGGAAGAGCAGCAGCTTTAAACATGGTCATTACCGAAACCGGTGCAGGAAGTGCCGTTGCAAAAG
Organism: Flavobacterium sp. B183; assembly: GCF_023539155.1. NCBI lineage: Bacteria > Pseudomonadati > Bacteroidota > Flavobacteriia > Flavobacteriales > Flavobacteriaceae > Flavobacterium > Flavobacterium sp. B183. Next base: position 17,225 of record NZ_CP097434.1, read on the forward strand.
CATTGCCATCATTAGAAGGAAAATTAACATCTAATGCCATCAGAGTTCCTGTTCCAAACGGTTCATTGGTAGTTTTAAACTTAGAAGTTAAAAAAGCAACTTCGATCCTGGCTATCAACAAGATCATGAAGAAATACGCTTTGGAAGGTGAATTAGTAGAGCAAATCAAATATTCATTGAACAACGAATTGGTTTCGTCAGACATCGTAGGAACTTCAGCTCCTTCAATCTATGATAGTAACGCTACAATTGTTTCTAAAGATGGTAAAAATATCGTCTTATACATTTGGTACGATAACGAATACGGCTATAGCCACCAGGTAATTCGTCTAGCGAAATACATTGCCAAAGTAAGACGTTTTACTTACTACTAGGATACACCAAAACCATTCATACAGCAAAAGCCATCAAGTTTTCTTGATGGCTTTTGTATTTTACAGTTGTAATCACTTCAATTCTACTCGATTAAAATGAATTCATAACACTTTTGTAAACTATATAGGTAAAACTGTTGTACTCTTTACCTCTGAAATTACAAAAACAGTATTGATCAGAGAAACTTCAGGAAGAACTGCTAATTTTTTCTGATGAAAGTGATGAAAACTTTCCATATCAGGAATGACAACTTTCAACATATAATCAAAATTTCCGGAAACATAATTACACTCCACCACTTCAGGCAGATTTAAAATAGACTGATTGAATCCTTCCGAAGTATCATAAGTCTGCTTCGTGAGGGTCACCTGACAATACACCGTTAAATTATTACCGAGTTTTTTCTTGTTCAAAATAGAGACATACTTCTCTATAACACCCTCTTTTTCAAGACGTTTCACTCTATCATGAACCGGTGTCAGAGACAGGTTTATCTTGTTCGCAATGTCTTTTAAAGTATAATGCGCATTTTCCTGTAAAAGTCGTAAGATTTTCTTGTCAATTTCATCTAAAGCCATAACGAAAACGTTTTCATTGATTAATAAAATTTAGTCATTTTTTCTTTTTAGAGGCAATTTGCTTTCCTGAAACAGTATATTTTTCTGTAAAAGTATAAAATAAAATAATATTTTCTTATTTATTCCACATTAATCAATAATATATTCTCTATCTGTAGTTTTGTAAAACAATTTCAACAAAAAATAAAAAAGATAACAAAATGATAATAGGTGTTCCAAAAGAAATCAAAAACAATGAGAACCGTGTAGCATTAACTCCTGCAGGAGTTTCTGAAATGAAAAAACACGGACATACTGTTTACGTACAAGCTACAGCCGGTTTAGGAAGTGGTTTCAGTGATGATGAATATGCAAATGCAGGTGCGGTAGTTTTAGGAACTATTGAAGAAGTATATGCCATTGCAGAAATGATTATTAAAGTAAAAGAGCCTATTGCTTCTGAATACCCATTAATCAAAAAAGATCAATTATTATTCACGTACTTCCACTTTGCTTCATCAGAGCCATTAACTCATGCTATGCTTGAGAAAGGTGCTGTATGTTTAGCTTACGAAACAGTTGAAAAAGCAGACCGCAGTTTACCATTATTAGTACCAATGTCTGAAGTTGCAGGTCGTATGGCTATCCAACAAGGGGCAAAATACCTTGAAAAACCATTAAAAGGAAGAGGAATTCTTTTAGGAGGTGTTCCAGGTGTTCCACCAGCAAAAGTATTGGTTTTAGGAGGAGGAATCGTAGGAACTCAAGCTGCTAAAATGGCTGCTGGTTTAGGTGCTCAGGTTACTATCATGGATTTAAGCTTACCACGTTTACGTTATTTAGATGATATCATGCCAGCTAACGTGAACACAGAAATGTCTAACCACTACAATATCACTAAAGCAATCGCTACAGCTGATATAATTGTTGGTGCCGTTTTGATCCCGGGAGCAAAAGCACCTCACTTAATTACTCGTGACATGTTAAAATTAATGCGTCCTGGAACTGTTGTTGTCGACGTAGCTGTAGATCAGGGTGGATGTATCGAGACTTGTACTCCTACAACTCACGAAAACCCAACTTTCATCATCGATGATATTGTTCACTATTGTGTAGCAAATATGCCGGGAGCTGTTCCTTACACTTCTACTTTAGCTTTAACAAACGCTACTTTACCTTATGCTGTACAATTAGCAAACAAAGGATGGGAGACAGCTTGTAACGAAAACGAAGAATTGAAAAAAGGATTAAACATTGCTAATGGAAAAATCCTTTACAAAGGAGTTGCTGAAGCGTGGAATTTACCTTTCGACGAAGAAATAGTGTTAGCAAACGCATAGTGCTAACATTAAAATAAGTGCTTACTAAATCACTATCAAAAGGCTTTTCTTAATTGAAAAGCCTTTTTTTTACGCATAAAAAAAACCTGTCACAAAACATGACAGGTTCTATATAGCTTTCAAGTACAGAAAAACTATTTTTCATCCAGAACTTCCTGCAATACTTTTGCTTCTGTTCCATTTGGAAAAGTTACTTTAATTTTTTGAGCTATTGTCGGCGCAATTTCAGTTATAGCCTTTTTATCGTATGACTCACCTTTTTTAATATGCCATCCATAAAAAATAGCCGGCACATGTGTATCATAACTATAAGGAGTTCCATGTGATGTTCCTGTAGTAGAATATTCAATATTTCCAGGTTTATCAAGGATAATCAAATCTCCGTTTTGAGTTACATCATAACCTTTCGCTATAAAATCAAGATAATAATCCTTTCCGGAATTTGCTAAAATTTCCTCTTCTGTATATGCTCTTTTAACTTGTGGCTGTGAAATCAAAAACTCTTTAAAACTCTGCTTCACTTTTACTAAATCAAGTCCTTTTTTCTTAAGAACTGGCCTATTCAAAAACACATTAAAGTTCGAATAATTTAAAATCAAATCTACACCAAATGTTTTCACTGAAAAATCCTGCAGACTCTTTCTAACATCCTTAACCGGATAATTGTTTACATTATATTTTCGATCCTTTAAATAGATCACATTCTCGGCACCCGCATGATCAGCTGTCAAGAATAACAGATAATTGTCTTTCCCAACCGTTTTGTCTAAATAATTTAAAAAGTCAGCAATTGTTTGATCCAATCTTAAATAAGTATCCTGAAGTTCCATCGATCTTGGTCCAAGTAAATGTCCCACATAATCTGTAGAAGAAAAACTAACCGTTAGAAAATCAGTTATATTATCTTTTCCTAACTCTTCCTTTTCGATCGCTTTCATAGCAAACTCTGCCAACAAATCATTTCCATAAGGAGTAGCTCTTAAAACCCCGGCATCATTCTTCTCATACATGCTTTTCAAATCATAAGGAAAAACCGGTGCTGCACTTCCGTACAACTTCCCTTCGTATGGATTATTATCCGGTAAGCTTTCATTATAAACCGAAAGAGGCTTATACAAATCCCACCCTTTATTGATATACGTCATATAACGTTTCTCATTATTGAATTCCGAAACCCACTCCGGTAACTTTTCACCATAAAAAGTACTCGAAATAAAAGAACCTGTCTTACTGTACCAAAAAGCCCAATTCGCAAAATGCCCCGCTGGTAAAATCGCACCACGATCTTTCAAACTCATTCCAATCACTTTACCTTCAAAATTAGTCCCCATTCTTACTTCATCAGTAATAGTAGTACTTAGCAAGTTCTTAGGAGACATCGCACCTTCTTCAGCAGTACCATCGCCAACTGTTTTCACACTAGCATCATCCGTACAATAGGTATCTTTACCAAGTGTTCTGCTAAACCATTCATTTCCTACAATTCCATGAGTTGCCGGTGTGGTCCCCGTATAAATAGACGCATGACCAGGAGCAGTGTAAGTAGGCATATAATTGTAATGCATATTCTGAAAAGTATATCCATTATTCATCAATCTCTTAAATCCATTAGACGAAAAATCATCTGAGAACCGATACAAATATTCCATTTTCATCTGGTCTACCACAATACCTACCACCAACTTAGGGCGCTGCTGAGCACTTAAATTTGAAATTACAAACAGTGTCAACAATACAATAGTTTTTTTCATACTTAATTTATAATGTTTCAAACAAAAATACTCAATAGCATTTAAAAAAATCTATCACACCATCTTAAAAAACAAAAAATGACTGTATTTTAACAAAAACCAAATTAATAGAGCAATTATGGCGTTCCCCTTTGGGTCGGGCTGTCCGCTAAATCTTTTGCGATAGAAGTTTCAGGGAATTTTAAATGTGTGGTAATCGCAAAAGGATATCGCTCCCATCCCTAACGCAATTTGTGATAAAAAGAATATTTAAAGAAAAAAAGAACTAAAGTTTTTAACCGCAAAGTCCGCAAAGGTATACGCAAAGCACGCAAGGAAAAAGGGCTGAAAGCCCGAAATGCGAAGCACTATGAACCAAAATAAACAGCAAACATCGCCCTAAAAGGGCAAAAGCCATCTACAGCCAATAAAAAATCCGTTCTAATCCGCGTTTTCGCCTGGCGAATCCGTATCATCTGTGTACTTTTTTTTAACCGCAAAGCGCGTAAGAATTTAAAACTAGTATAAAACAAAAAACCCTATCCGATTTGGATAAGGTTCTTCAAAAGAAAGGCGACGACATACTCTCCCACATAACTGCAGTACCATCTGCGCAGGCGGGCTTAACTTCTCTGTTCGGGATGGGAAGAGGTGAGCCCCGCCGCAATAACCACCTTAAGGCTGTTAGTTGCTTGGGCAACTTTTTAATTGACAATTGATAATTAACAATTGATAATTAAAACAATATTTTAACATACTGAGATAAAGAAACAAATAAGTTTTTTTCTTAAGAAAGTTTCCTCCCGATAGCTTGCGCTATCGGGAAAAGGGTGTACATAAGCTTACGGATTATTAGTACTACTCGACTATGACATTACTGCCTTTACATCTATAGCCTATCAACGTGGTCATCTTCCACGATCCTTAAAAGAAATCTCATCTTGTGGTGGGTTTCGCGCTTATATGCTTTCAGCGCTTATCCCTTCCAAACGTAGCTACTCTGCGGTGCCCCTGGCGGGACAACAGATACACTAGAGGTTTGTCCAATTCGGTCCTCTCGTACTAGAATCAGATCCACTCAAATTTCTAACGCCCACAGTAGATAGAGACCGAACTGTCTCACGACGTTCTGAACCCAGCTCGCGTGCCACTTTAATGGGCGAACAGCCCAACCCTTGGGACCTTCTCCAGCCCCAGGATGTGACGAGCCGACATCGAGGTGCCAAACCCCCCCGTCGATATGAGCTCTTGGGGGAGATCAGCCTGTTATCCCCGGCGTACCTTTTATCCTTTGAGCGATGGCCCTTCCATGCGGAACCACCGGATCACTATGCTCTACTTTCGTACCTGATCGACCTGTATGTCTCTCAGTCAAGCTCCCTTATGCCATTGCACTCTACGCACGGTTACCAAGCGTACTGAGGGAACCTTTAGAAGCCTCCGTTACTCTTTTGGAGGCGACCACCCCAGTCAAACTACCCACCAAGCACTGTCCTCTTCATCGAAGAGTTAGGCCTCAGATAAACAAAGGGTTGTATTTCAACAATGACTCCACAACGCCTGGCGACGCCACTTCACAGTCTCCAACCTATCCTACACATCATTTATCCAAGGTCAATACTAAGCTATAGTAAAGGTGCACAGGGTCTTTTCGTCCCACTGCGGGTAAACGGCATCTTCACCGTTACTACAATTTCACCGAGCTCATGGCTGAGACAGTGTCCAGATCGTTACACCATTCGTGCAGGTCGGAACTTACCCGACAAGGAATTTCGCTACCTTAGGACCGTTATAGTTACGGCCGCCGTTTACTGGGGCTTCAATTCAATGCTTCTCCGAAGATAACATCTCCTCTTAACCTTCCAGCACCGGGCAGGTGTCAGGCCCTATACTTCATCTTACGATTTTGCAGAGCCCTGTGTTTTTGATAAACAGTCGCCTGGACCTCTTCACTGCGGCCAGCTTGCGCTGGCGACCTTTCTCCCGAAGTTACAGGTCTATTTTGCCTAATTCCTTAGCCATGAATCTCTCGAGCACCTTAGGATTCTCTCCTCAACTACCTGTGTCGGTTTACGGTACTGGTACTAATTACCTGAAGTTTAGAGGTTTTTCTTGGAAGCCCTTAGGCGCACTATCTCTTTGTCCGAAGACTCCGAGTACTATCGTATTTCACCATTCTCTACGGATTTGCCTATAGAGAATATAGCTAGGTACTTCAACGAACTATTCCGTCAGTTCGCGGCGCTTTCATCACTCCGTCACCCCATCACAGTAATTAGTAGTACGGGAATATTAACCCGTTGGCCATCGACTGTCCCTTTCGGGTTCGCCTTAGGACCAGACTAACCCACAGCTGATTAGCATAGCTGTGGAAACCTTAGTTTTTCGGTGTGCGGGTTTCTCGCCCGCATTATCGTTACTTATGCCTACATTTTCTTTTCTAACCAGTCCAGCATACCTTACGATACACCTTCAACCCTGTTAGAATGCTCCCCTACCACTTTGTATTACTACAAAATCCATAGCTTCGGTAATATGCTTATGCCCGATTATTATCCATGCTCGTCCGCTCGACTAGTGAGCTGTTACGCACTCTTTAAATGAATGGCTGCTTCCAAGCCAACATCCTAGCTGTCTGGGCAGACAAACCTCGTTCTTTCAACTTAGCATATATTTGGGGACCTTAGCTGATGGTCTGGGTTCTTTCCCTCTCGGACTTGGACCTTAGCACCCAAGCCCTCACTGTTATCAATCATTATATAGCATTCGGAGTTTGTCAGGAATTGGTAGGCGGTGAAGCCCCCGCATCCAATCAGTAGCTCTACCTCTATATAACTAAAATAACGCTGCACCTAAATGCATTTCGGGGAGTACGAGCTATTTCCGAGTTTGATTGGCCTTTCACCCCTACCCACAGGTCATCCGAAGACTTTTCAACGTCAACCGGTTCGGACCTCCACACTGTGTTACCAGCGCTTCATCCTGCCCATGGGTAGATCACACGGTTTCGCGTCTAACACTACTGACTAAAGCGCCCTATTCAGACTCGCTTTCGCTACGGATCCGTGACTTAATCACTTAACCTTGCCAGCAACGTTAACTCGTAGGCTCATTATGCAAAAGGCACGCCGTCACCCCACAAAAGGGCTCCGACCGCTTGTAAGCGTATGGTTTCAGGATCTATTTCACTCCGTTATTCACGGTTCTTTTCACCTTTCCCTCACGGTACTGGTTCACTATCGGTCTCTCAGGAGTATTTAGCCTTAGCGGATGGTCCCGCCAAATTCAGACAGGGTTTCACGTGCCCCGCCCTACTCAGGATACCACTATCTATTATACTTGTTACCCATACGAGGCTATCACTCTCTATGGCTCGACTTTCCAGTCGATTCCGGTTCCTTGTACATAAAATGTCGTGGTCCTACAACCCCAACAATGCCGTAACATCATTGGTTTGGGCTAATCCGCGTTCGCTCGCCACTACTTACGGAATCACTTTTGTTTTCTTCTCCTCCGCCTACTTAGATGTTTCAGTTCAGCGGGTTTGCCCACCTATCGGTGTACTATGTCTTCAACATAGTGGGTTGCCCCATTCGGATATCTACGGATCAATCGATGTGTGCTCGTCCCCGTAGCTTTTCGCAGCTTATCACGTCCTTCTTCGCCTCTGAGAGCCTAGGCATCCCCCATACGCCCTTATTTTGCTTATTGTACCAATCTTGTTTCTTAAAACAAGACCGTTTTTTTTTGTCTTTTATTATTGCTAATAAAAAACGCTTTCTACTTTCTTATTATTTTCTTATCTCAATATGTCAATGAACTTTTATAATTAATAATTATCAATTGATAATTGTCAATTATTTCGTGGAGAATAACGGAGTCGAACCGTTGACCTCCTGCGTGCAAGGCAGGCGCTCTAGCCAGCTGAGCTAATCCCCCATTTTTTAGTTGTCAGTTAACAGTTTTCAGTTAACAGTACTTAAAACGGTTACTCAACCTCTAAAATTTCCTTTTAAATTAAGCTTTCAGTCCTTTTTAATTATCAATTGTTAATTATTAATTATCAATTCTTTTTAAAAAGTAGTCCCGGGCAGACTCGAACTGCCGACCCCTACATTATCAGTGTAGTACTCTAACCAGCTGAGCTACGAGACTCTGTTTTTACTTAATTCTTTCATTTTTTTAAATTAACAGCAAGAGTAATACAATCTCCAATTCAGAGACCCATAAATAATCATCTTTTTTCCTTAACGTGCACTAGGCTAACAGTAAGGCTCTAGAAAGGAGGTGTTCCAGCCGCACCTTCCGGTACGGCTACCTTGTTACGACTTAGCCCTAGTTACCAGTTTTACCCTAGGCAGCTCCTTGCGGTCACCGACTTCAGGCACCCCCAGCTTCCATGGCTTGACGGGCGGTGTGTACAAGGCCCGGGAACGTATTCACCGGATCATGGCTGATATCCGATTACTAGCGATTCCAGCTTCACGGAGTCGAGTTGCAGACTCCGATCCGAACTGTGACCGGTTTTATAGATTCGCTCCTGGTCGCCCAGTGGCTGCTCTCTGTACCGGCCATTGTAGCACGTGTGTAGCCCAAGGCGTAAGGGCCGTGATGATTTGACGTCATCCCCACCTTCCTCACAGTTTGCACTGGCAGTCTTGTTAGAGTTCCCGACATGACTCGCTGGCAACTAACAACAGGGGTTGCGCTCGTTATAGGACTTAACCTGACACCTCACGGCACGAGCTGACGACAACCATGCAGCACCTTGTAATTTGTCTTGCGAAAGATCTGTTTCCAAATCGGTCAAACTACATTTAAGCCTTGGTAAGGTTCCTCGCGTATCATCGAATTAAACCACATGCTCCACCGCTTGTGCGGGCCCCCGTCAATTCCTTTGAGTTTCATTCTTGCGAACGTACTCCCCAGGTGGGATACTTATCACTTTCGCTTAGCCACTGAAATTGCTTCCAACAGCTAGTATCCATCGTTTACGGCGTGGACTACCAGGGTATCTAATCCTGTTCGCTACCCACGCTTTCGTCCATCAGCGTCAATCCATTAGTAGTAACCTGCCTTCGCAATTGGTATTCCATGTAATCTCTAAGCATTTCACCGCTACACTACATATTCTAGTTACTTCCTAATAATTCAAGTTTAGCAGTATCAATGGCCGTTCCACCGTTGAGCGATGGGCTTTCACCACTGACTTACTAAACCGCCTACGGACCCTTTAAACCCAATGATTCCGGATAACGCTTGGATCCTCCGTATTACCGCGGCTGCTGGCACGGAGTTAGCCGATCCTTATTCTTACGATACCGTCAAGCTCCTACACGTAGGAGTGTTTCTTCTCGTACAAAAGCAGTTTACAATCCATAGGACCGTCATCCTGCACGCGGCATGGCTGGATCAGGCTTGCGCCCATTGTCCAATATTCCTCACTGCTGCCTCCCGTAGGAGTCTGGTCCGTGTCTCAGTACCAGTGTGGGGGATCTCCCTCTCAGGACCCCTACCCATCGTAGCCTTGGTAAGCCGTTACCTTACCAACTAGCTAATGGGACGCATGCTCATCTTTTACCGTTGTGACTTTAATAGTATCTCGATGCCGAGTCACTATACTATGAGGTATTAATCCAAATTTCTCTGGGCTATCCCTCTGTAAAAGGTAGATTGCATACGCGTTACGCACCCGTGCGCCGGTCTCTATATCCGAAGACATATACCCCTCGACTTGCATGTGTTAAGCCTGCCGCTAGCGTTCATCCTGAGCCAGGATCAAACTCTTCATCGTATATTTTTATATTATATTGCGATGATATCTATCGGTTCTTTTCGAATCTTACGATTCTATTACTCTTATTCTTTTGTCCCGATTAATCGGGACGGCTGTCAATTCAATATGTCTACGAACGTATTCTTTTTTATTAATCTCGCTTGTTTCTCAAAGCGGGTGCAAAAGTAGAAAACTTATTTCTAATCGGCAAGAGTTTTTTGAAGTTTTTTTTTAGAAAATTTCTTTTCGTTTTTAACTCCTCTCCTTACCAATCTTTCAATGAACTTCCCTTGTTTTGCGGGGTGCAAACTTAAAACTTTCTTTCTTTACTCGCAAGCTTTTCAGAATCTTTTTTTGAAAATTTCTTTCCGTTTTAATCCCTTCGCTTGTCAGTATTTCAGTGAACGTTTATCGCTGTTGCGGGTGCAAAAGTAGTCACTTTATTCGCTTTTACAAGCTTTTTCTAAACTTATTTTTAATCTTTTTCGAAACTTTCGCCTAACACTCTGATAACAGCTATTTTACAAACTATCATTCTTTTTAAATTTATAAGATTTTTCTTAAACAACGTCCATTTGCCGCATTTTACCTCCTCAACAACATGTTTTTTTCACACCCTTCCTTACATGATCCTACCATTATATTATCAAATTTCACCCATACACAACCTCACTCCTCCGTTTTTTGACATCTCCCGCTACCAAGCAACTACTAAAACCCATCTTGAAACAAACAAAGCAGACTCCAAAACAACTCCAATCATATTCTTTCCAACTTAACCCGCAACAACACCCTATATTATAGTATACAAAAACAAAGAAAACCAGCCTATCCAATCAACACCTATTATATTATAGTATAAACATGAATTTATATATTGTATGTATTTACGTAATGCGCTATATTTGCATTCACAAAATTATAAACAATGATTAAGATTACTTTACCCGACGGGTCAATTAGAGAGTTCGCTTCAGGCGTAACTCCGATGGAGGTTGCGAAAAGCATTAGTGAAGGATTTGCAAGAAACGTGATTTCTGCATCTTTTAATGGTACAACAATTGAAACCGAAACCCAATTGACGACCGACGGTAGTCTTACTTTATATACCTGGAATGATGCGGAAGGAAAAAAGGCTTTTTGGCATTCCACTTCACACGTAATGGCACAAGCCCTTGAAGAATTGTACCCTGGAATTAAACTAACCCTAGGACCTGCAATTGCAAATGGCTTTTATTACGATGTTGATTTTGAAGATCAAAAAATTACTGACGCTGATTTTAAAAAAATCGAAGATCGTGTTCTTGAAATCTCAAGAGGGAAACATGAATTCAAAATGCGTCCGGTTAGCAAAGCTGACGCTTTAGAAATGTACAAAGACAACGTTTACAAAACGGAACTGATTTCAAATCTTGAAGACGGTACTATTACATTTTGCGACCATGCTACTTTTACTGACCTATGCCGTGGTGGACATATTCCGAATACAGGAATTATCAAAGCCATGAAAGTTATGAGTGTAGCCGGGGCTTACTGGAGAGGTGACGAAAAAAACAAGCAGTTAACTCGAGTTTACGGAACTTCTTTCCCTAAGCAAAAAGATTTGACTGAATATCTTGAACTTCTTGAAGAAGCTAAACGTCGTGATCACCGTAAACTTGGCAAAGAACTTGAACTGTTTGCTTTCTCTCAGAAAGTCGGACAAGGTTTACCTTTATGGTTACCTAAGGGTGCTGCACTTAGAGATCGTTTAGAGCAATTTTTAAAGAGAGCTCAAAAGAAAGCCGGTTACGAACAAGTTGTTACTCCACATATTGGACAAAAAGAGCTTTATGTTACTTCTGGTCACTATGCGAAATATGGAGCTGACAGTTTTCAGCCTATACACACTCCTGCCGAAGGTGAAGAATTCTTATTAAAACCAATGAACTGTCCTCACCACTGTGAAATCTACAATGTAAGACCTTGGTCTTACAAAGATTTACCAAAACGTTACGCAGAATTCGGTACAGTTTACAGATACGAACAATCTGGTGAGCTACACGGACTAACTCGTGTGAGAGGATTTACTCAGGATGACGCACATATCTTCTGTACTCCGGAACAGTTGGACGAAGAATTCAAAAAGGTAATCGATTTAGTACTTTATGTATTCGGTTCCTTAGGTTTTGAAAACTTTACAGCTCAGATTTCATTGAGAGATCAAGAAAACAGAGAGAAATACATTGGTTCTGATGAGAACTGGGAAAAAGCTGAGAACGCTATTATCAATGCTGCAGCCGACAAAGGACTGAATACGGTTGTAGAATATGGCGAGGCTGCTTTTTATGGTCCGAAACTTGACTTCATGGTTAAAGATGCTTTGGGCAGACAGTGGCAATTAGGAACTATTCAGGTAGATTACAACCTTCCGGAACGTTTTGAATTGACTTATAAAGGTGCCGATAACGAATTACACCGTCCGGTTATGATTCACAGAGCTCCTTTTGGATCAATGGAACGTTTTATCGCAATTTTACTGGAACACACTGCAGGAAATTTCCCACTTTGGTTGATGCCGGAGCAAGCTATAATCTTGTCTTTGAGCGAGAAATACGAAATATATGCTAAAAAAGTTTTAGATTTGCTAGAAAATCACGAAATTCGCGCCCTAATTGACAACCGAAACGAGACTATCGGTAAGAAAATTAGAGATGCTGAGATGCAAAAAACTCCATTTATGCTGATTGTTGGTGAGGAAGAGGAGAAAAACGGAACAGTTTCTATCCGTCGTCATGGGCAAGAAGGAAAAGGCAATATTACAGTTACAATCGATGAATTTGTCGCTATTGTAAACGAAGAAATAAAAAAGACATTAAAAGTTTTTACAGTTTAACTTAAATTATAAAGTCATAGCAATAAGAAGCAACAGAGGTTACCAACCTCGAGTAGAAAAAAAGGATGCCCACAGAATAAACAATAATATTCGTGGCGTACAAGAAGTAAGATTAGTAGGCGAAAACATCGAACCTGGTGTATTTAAGCTTGCTGAAGCTTTACGATTAGCAGATCAATTTGAACTTGATTTAGTTGAGATCTCGCCAAACGCTGAGCCACCGGTTTGTAAAATCATGGATTACAAGAAATTCGTTTACGAACAAAAGAAACGTGATAAGGTGTTAAAAGCTAAGTCTACGCAAGTTGTCGTAAAAGAAATTCGATTCGGTCCTCAAACGGATGAGCATGATTACGAATTTAAAAGAAAAAATGCGGAGAAGTTCCTGAAAGAAGGTGCTAAACTAAAAGCATTTGTATTCTTTAAAGGACGTTCTATCATCTATAAAGATCAAGGTCAAATCTTACTTTTACGTTTGGCAACAGACCTTGAAGAGCACGGTAAAGTTGAAGCGATGCCTGTTTTGGAAGGAAAGAGAATGATTATGTTCATTGCTCCGAAGAAGAAAAAATAATTATTTGCTTTAAGCAATAAGCAATAAGCTTTAAGCAGCAGTTTAAATAAACTATTTGCTTAAAGCTTAAAGCCTAAAGCCTAAAGCTTTTGAAGATATAAGTAAGTAAGAATAAATTAAAACACTAGGAAAAATGCCTAAAATGAAAACAAAATCTAGCGCCAAGAAACGTTTCAAAGTTACTGGTTCTGGAAAGATTAAAAGAAAGCATGCTTTTAAAAGTCACATCTTGACTAAAAAATCTAAAAAACGTAAATTAGCTTTGACACACTCAGCGCTAGTTCACTCAACAGATATGAAAAGCATCAAACAACAATTAAGAATTATCTAATAATTCTTTAGGTTTAAAATTATTTATATAACCTTGGAGTATGGCTTTTAAGTTCCTTTGATTCAATTCAGGACGCCTGCTACAAAAACACATTAAAATTATGCCAAGATCGGTAAATTCAGTTGCTAAAAGAGCAAGAAGAAAAAAAATAATGAAGCAAGCCAAAGGTTTCTTTGGTAGACGTAAAAACGTTTGGACAGTTGCTAAGAATGCGGTAGAGAAAGCGATGAGCTACGCTTACCGTGACAGAAAACAGAATAAAAGAAATTTCCGTGCTTTATGGATTCAACGTATCAACGCTGGAGCTAGATTAGAAGGAATGTCTTATTCTCAATTCATGGGGAAAGTAAAAGCTAACGGAATCGAATTGAACCGTAAAGTTCTTGCAGATTTAGCGATGAACCACCCTGAAGCTTTCAAAGCAATACTTAATAAAGTAAAATAAACGTTTTATAAACTCAATTTAGATTACTTACTTATCATAGAAAAACCATCCCGCTGAAACGGGGTGGTTTTTTGCTTTATACCGGTTTGCTAAATTCTAATTTTTAAAGGTACATTTGTATAAAACTTATAGCAATGTACACTGCTCTTTTTGCACACATCGAAAAATTTGTAACTCTCGAAGCTTCTGAGATTGATCTCCTAGAATCAGTTTTAAGTTTATCAAATATTAAAAAGAAAGATCACGTACTTCGGGAAGGTCAAGTATGCAACACTCTTTATTTCATCGTTAAAGGATGCATGCGTCAATACATAATTAATTCAAAAGGGACGGAACAAACTCTTCAATTTGGAATTGAAAGCTGGTGGATTACCGATTACTTAAGTTATCACAACCACGTTCCTTCTCATTTTTATATTCAGGCTGTAGAGAATTCTGAGGTTATTGCCTTAGAACAATCTGTACTGGAGTCTGTACTAATTCAAGTTCCGAAATTGGAGCGCTACTTTCGCATTGTTTCTCAGAAGTCATTTGGAGCTGCACAAATGCGAATTAAGTTTCTATTCACCATGTCTGCAGAGGAAAGGTATCATCATTTCAATAACCTCAATCCTGAGTTTGTTCAGCGCGTTCCTCAATATATGCTTGCCTCCTATCTTGATTTTTCGGCTGAATTTATGAGTAAAATCAGGGCTGGAAAAGTTTAATTCTGAAAAACAAGGGCTCTCAGACACTAAGCTACTTTTGGTTTTAGAGTATCAAAAAAATAAATCCTGTTCTTTTACACATCGTTAGCGAACTCAGAACCTTAGTATTTCAGCAACTCGATAATTTTCTTGAAGTAGTTCAAGTTTTTCAAAAATGATATATATGATCTTTGTATCAAACTTTTAAAAACACTTCAAATGAAACCAAGAATCGTTATTCCAACAGTTGCTCCTCAAGCGTACCAAGCATTACTTAATTTAGAAAAATACATTTCTACTACTTCACTTACACCTGTACACAAAGAATTAATTAAAATTCGCGCTTCTCAAATAAACGGCTGTGCGCATTGCATTAATATGCATACCACCGATGCCAGAAAACAGGGTATATCAGAACAGTATATTTATTTACTTAGCGCCTGGCGCGATACGGATATTTATACTGAGGAGGAAAAAGCAATTTTAGCTCTGACGGAAGAAGTAACACTAATTAGCCATCACGTTTCTGATGAAACCTATCAAAATGCTGCAAGCCTATTCAATGATCAGTACCTTGCCGAAATTATCCTGACTATTATTACTATTAACTCCTGGAATAGAATTGCTATCACAACAGGATTAAGAGTTTCATAATTGTTCCAGAAATAAATAATACTCCACAATACAAAAAAAGCTTTCAGGTATGAAAGCTTTTTTTTGTATTTAACTGAAAATCAAGCATGAAAAATAAAATCAAAATTTATGGAAAAACAGGTATTTATACGCTTTTTTAAGAACTTTAATTCTTTACTTTTGGCGCATGATACCTTACAGAATGCGCGTTTTCCTATTTATTATATTCACTATTTTATCCTTGCAATTCTGTCAGAAAAAAACCTCAAATACTCCCAGACCAAAAAATACAAAACCCGAAATTGAACAAGCGATACTAACTGCAGATCGCTTTTACAGCCAAAAAGAATTTGACAGCGCTTTTTTTTATTACAACAAACTACGATCGATCTGCAATCCGGTAACAGATTCGGAAAACTACATTACTTCTCTGAACCGCATGGCAGAAATACAGCAAGATCAAGCTGATTATGCAGGTAGCGAAAATACCATTAAAGAAATACTGCCTTATCTGAAGTATGCAAAAAAGCAATCTCAGATATGGAACACCTATGTCATTTTAAGTATCAATTATTTGAATACGTACGATTATAAAAATGCTATACGCTACAATCAAAAGGCACTGCAGCTACAAACTGAAGAATGGAGAAAACTGGCCGCAAAAAATAACATGGCTGTTATCTTAATGGAAGAAGGAAAATACAATGAGGCTCTCCAGATCTTCCTTTCTTTGACAACAAAAAAAGAAGTTCTTAATAATAATGAGTTTCAAGGGAAAGCACTGGACAATATTGGATTCTGCTACTTTAAAATATACCATTCAGATAAAGCTCTGTATTATTTCCAAAAAAGTCTTGAAATAAGGAAAAAACAAAACGATTCTTTCGGTTTGGGAAAAAGCTATCTGCATTTTGCTAAATTTTACGAAGAAAGCAATCTGTTATTAGCCAAAAAATACATGCATTTAAGCTATGATAAATTTACTCTTGCCCATACTATCGACGAGCGTCTGTCTTCTTTAAAACTAATTATCAAGAATAGCTCTGATCGTGAATTAAAAAAATATTCTATTGTTTATGTGAATCTAATCGACAGCATTTTTGAAGTTAAACAAAAAGCTAAAAATCAATATGCCAAAATTAAATACGACTCGACAAAAGAGAAGAATGAAAATTTAAGACTAAAAACATACAAAGTCGAAAATGAAATACAAATAGAAAAGCAACGAAACAGAAACATTTTCTCCTATATCATAATTACCCTTAGTTTAAGTTTAGTCACTGTACTTTATTTCTACCTGACTTCAAAAGGAAATAAAGAGAAAATAGAAGCTACTTATAAAAGTGAAACCCGGATCGCAAAAAAACTTCATGATGAATTAGCCAACGACATTTATCACACGATGGCTTTTACTGAAAGCAAAAATCTTTCTATAAAGGAGAATAAAACACAATTATTAAACAACCTGGAAGCCATATATTCCCGAACCCGAAATATATCTAAAGAGAACAATCAAATTATAACTTCAGAAGATTTCATTCTTAATTTAGAGGAAATGATTGAAGGATTTAATACTCCCGTCATTCATATTTTTGTAAATGACTTAGAAACTATAGATTGGAACGAAATTGAAAAGAATAAAAAGATGACTGTTTACAGAACAGTACAGGAGTTGCTTGTAAATATGAAAAAACATAGCGCCGCAACTCTTGTTACGATCACCTTTAAAAAAACAGACCAAAATGTAATGATAACCTATACTGACAATGGAATAGGAATCGACCTTGCTGCCATAAAATTTCAAAATGGCCTTTATAATATAGAAAACAAAATTCTGTCAATAAAAGGAGAAATCATTATCGATTCTACTCCCGAAAAAGGGTTTAAAGTTTTTATTAATTTTCCAGTTTAAAATGAAGAAACCACTTTACTTTCTTCATAGAAGAGTTTTTTTACAGCGTTTGATACTACTGCTATCAATAGCTATAGCCGGTATAACATTATTGCAATCCGACGAGTTCAACACACCATCAGATTCTGGTCAAAAGAATAATTCAGCAGAAATTCTAAAATTTTCAGATCTGGCCGACTCTTTATATGATGCTTATAAATTGGACAGTTCTTACTATTACTACAATAAGGCCAAGCTTCTTTGTAATCCAAAAATCAATACTATTGATTATGTTTACACTTTGTACTCGATGTCTCAAATCAAATACGATCAGGGGGATTATATTACCAGTGAAGCACATGCAACCGAAGCTTTACCTTACTTAAAGTATATTAAAAATCCAAGACATGCATCAATCCTTTACAATCAACTAGGAATTAACTACTCTAATACCTATAATTATAGTGATGCCATTCTTTATCTAAAAAAAGCAATACATCTAAAATCAAGTACCTGGAGAAGATATATGGCTTTAAACAATCTGGCTACTGTTTATATGGATCAACATCGATATAAGGAAGCAGAACAAATTTTATTTATCCTATCGACACAAAAAAGAACTTCAAATTATGAGGATATTGATAAAGATAATTATGCCCGGGCAATTGATAATTTAGGTCTGTGTTATTTTAGATTGGGAGATTCCGAAAAAGCACTCAAATATGTAAATGAAGCTTTAAAGATCCGACTTTCACTCTCGTCAGAATACGAATACTCATTGGTTGGAATTTACAGACATCTTTGCTTTTTTTACATGAAAACCAATCCTAAGTTAGCAAAGGAATACGCTCTAAAGTCACATAAAGTAGCCACAAAAATAAAGATCCTGACGGACAGAATTAGTTCGCTATCACTATTAATTAAAACCAGCGAGGGATCGGATCTAAAAAAATACTCCTTATCCTATATTAAACTTATTGACAGCATTACTCATGTAAGGTGTAAAACAAAGAATCAATTCACCAATATTAAATATATATCCCGAATAGACAAAACAGAGAACCTACAGCTTAAAGCACAAAAAGCAGAAAATGACCTGGAGCTGGCGAGGCAAAAAAGACGTAACATCTATTTGTATATGATCATTGTACTTATTCTAAGTCTTATTGCTTTTGTTTACTTCTATCTCAAATCAAAAGGAACAAAACAAAAAGACGATGCTGTTTTTGAGAGTGAAATACGAATATCACAAAAATTGAAAGATGAACTTACCAATGATGTGTATCACAGCTTAACGTTTGCTGAAACTGTTGATTTGGAAAAACGGGAGAATAAAGAAAGACTTTTAAATAATTTACATGCGATTTACACAAAAACCCGAAACATTTCGAAAGAAAATGGCTCGGTACCTACAAATGAAAGCTACTCCAACTCTTTAAAAGAAATGATTTCAGAATTTAAAACTGCCGATTTAAACATTATTCTCAATGGTTTTGATGCAATTTCCTGGAACGAACTTGAAAAAAGTAAAAAAATTATACTTTACAGAATCCTTCAGGAGCTATTTGTGAACATGAAAAAGCACAGTCAGGCGACATTAGTTAGTCTTACTTTTAAAAATTTTGAAAAAAAAATAGTTATAATTTACAGTGACAACGGGGTCGGAGCCTATAATAGATCAATAATTTTAAAAAATGGGCTACAAAATGTGGAAAACCGTATTAAAACCATAAATGGAAATATTATTTTTGACTCCAATTCTAAAACAGGTTTTAAATTAAGTTTCAATTTCCCCAAATAAACAAAGTAATATGTTCAAAAAAGTTTTAGTTGCCGAAGATTTAGACAGTATCAGCATTGCCGTAATTCAAGCACTTGAAGAACTCAACGTTCCTGTAATTGACCATGTCAAATATTGCGACGACGGATTAAATAAAGTAAAAAAAGCTATTATGGATAATGAGCCATATGATTTATTAATCACTGATTTGTCTTTTAAAAAAGATCATCGTAAAACTATTTTAAACGGTGGTGAAGAATTAATCGAAGCGATTAATGAAGTTCAGCCTAAAATAAAAAAGATAGTATTTTCTATAGAAGATAAATCTTATCGTATAAAATCTCTTTTTTATGATTTAGGTATTAGTGCTTATGTTTCTAAAGGACGTAATAGTATCGTCGAATTAAAAAAAGCAATTGAAGGAACTTTTAGAAATGAAGAGAAAATACTTTCTTCTGATTTGTCATTTAATTTCAACGAAAAATCATTGTTTGAAATTGAATCGTACGACATTTCAATCTTAAAACTTCTGTCGCAAGGCTATATTTTAGATAACATATCAAACGAATTTAAAGCGACTTCGATCACTCCAAACGGAACCAGTAGTATCGAAAAGCGCATTAATAAACTAAAGATTTACTTTAAGGCAAACAACAATGTGCATTTAATTGCTATTGCAAAAGATTTTGGCCTGATTTAATTTTTAACTGATTTTACGGTTTCCCGTAAGGAAATGTTTTTTAATAAATCTATTTTTGTCTGTAATCTATTAGTCAACTAATGAAAATCAAATACAAAAATAGCTCTAAAAGAAATTTTCTACAGATTTTTGTTTCAAAGATTAATACAACTAAAAACAAGATCATAATGAAAACAATGTTACTTTGTCTTTTTCTATCCTTAAGTTTTGCTTTCGTTTCTGAAAAAACAGGATGGCTGGAAGTAGATTGGAAAATTATTTTTATTCCGGCTCTGCTTGTTTTGCAAATCATTATAATTGGTACTGCTCTAAAAAACAGGTATAAAAAGCATTAACCTTAAATTTATTGATGCTGAAATTTCAATGAGAATCTTTTTTAAGACAGATTCTCATTGAAACTAAAAACAGAATTCGACTAAACAGTAATCGAATTTTGAAATGCCTATATTTGAATTTTTAAATACAGCATGAAATACTTATTAAGTCTTACTTTCTTCCTTTTTTCTGTTCTCACGTACTCACAAACTAAAATTCTATCCTGGAATATTGAGAACTTAGGAAAATCAAAATCCGAATCAGAACTGAATTTCATTGCAAATACTGTTCTTGCTTATGATATTATCGCAATTCAGGAAGTTGTTGCCGGATATGGCGGTTCGCAGGCTGTTGCAAAACTTGCTTCAATTTTAAACAATAAGGGATCAAAATGGGACTATACCATAAGCAACCCAACAAGCGGAAACAGTTATAAAACCGAACGATACGCTTATCTCTGGAAAACCAGTAAAGTAAAACTGAAAGGAAATGCCTGGCTGGAAAAAAAATACCATTCAGAAATTGATCGTGAGCCTTATCTGGGTACTTTTGAAATCAATAAAAAGAGCATTACTTTAGTCAATTTTCATGCTATCACTAAGACGAAGCAACCTGAGAAGGAAATTAAATATTTTAAATTTCTGCCTGAGCAATATTCCAATTTAAATTTGGTGTTTGTTGGTGATTTCAACTGCCCGCAATCCCACTCTGTATTTACTCCATTAAAAAAAATGGGATACAATTCGACTTTACAGAATCAAAAGACTACTTTAAAACAACAATGCAAAGAAACCGTTTGTCTGGCATCAGAATTTGATAATATTTTTTATCATAAAAAGTCAGTAAACTATATAAACTCCGGTATTGTTTCGTTCTATAAAAACTTTAATTCGCTACAGGAAGCCCGAAAAATATCCGATCATATTCCAATCTGGATTGAATTTTCACTGAACTAAATTATGTTTTCAGCTTTTTCTTTCTTGCTGCAGGAAACAGAACATTATTTAAAATGAGACGGTAACCCGGAGAGTTTGGGTGTAAATCTAAAACGGTAGGCGGGTCTCCAACCTGATGCTGAAAATCTTCAGGATCATGTCCTCCAAAAAAAGTAAACATTCCTTTTCCTTTCTCGCCGTGAATGTATCTTGATTCTCCATTCAATTCACAAGTACCCATTATCAGTACATTTGATTTTACCAAATTGGTATCAAATGCAGTCGTCTGCCCCATAAAGCCTTTTACCAATTGTGTATGATTCTGGCACAACATACTGGGAATCGGATCCCATTTTGCTGAAAACTCCATTAAAGTAAAATAATCTTTCTCCATAGGAATTCTGCGTTTTCCAGTCATATCAATATCCGAGAATTCATATACCTCCGGTCTTCGTTCCAAAGTAAAATCTTTAAAGGCAAATGAATTTCCGTAATTCAATTTTGACTGATAATTGGATTCACTGGCATCTCCATCAAACATGGCTTCACAAATATCAACTCCATCAGCCGAAAGTGCAATATCAAAACTATCTGTTGCAGAACACATGGCAAACATAAATCCACCACCAATTACAAAATCTCTAATCTTTTTTGCAACTGCTCCTTTTTCCTGAGACACTTTAGGATATCCTAATTTTGCAGCCAGAGCCTCGGCATCTTTTTTTTGTTCAATGTACCAGGGTGTATTTTTATACGCAGAGTAAAATTTACCATATTGTCCGGTAAAATCTTCATGGTGTAAATGCAGCCAATCATAAAGAAGCAACTGATCACTTAAAACCTCTTCATCGTAAATTGGTGTAAAAGGAATTTCGGCATACGTTAAAACTAAAGTTACGGCGTCGTCCCAAGGTTGTTTCCCTTTTGGGGTATAAACAGCAATTTTAGGTGCTTTTTCTAAAATAACCGATTCCATATTTTGGGATGGACTTGAAATATCGTTTAATATTGAAGCCTCCTCAGCATCTGAAAGAATTTCAAAACTTACTCCTCTAATTTTACATTCTTTACGAATTTCATCGGCATCCGGGAGTAAAAATGAGCCCCCACGATAATTTAACAACCAGCTTGCTTTATAGTCTCTACTTAAACACCAATAGGTAATTCCGTATGCTTTAAGATGATTCTGCTGTGTGGTTTCGTCCATCGGAAGTAAGATAAACGAGGCTTTTGCCGTGAATGAAAGTAGCAATATGAAAATATAAACTAAGCACTTCTTCATTAGAAAATTATTTTAGTAAAGATATAAAGGAACCTTCAAAAAACACCACTGTTCTTTCGCTTTTATAGGTAGATAAATGTTAAAAAAATACCTGAAAATAATTAAATACACGGCTAAAATCACGTAGAAACACCTATTTTGCAACAGCACATTATTCTTACATTTGCTGTCCCCCGGGCGTAAATTTAATCAATGAAAAAGACAAAGGCATGAAGCTTAATGATAGCAACCAAGAACCTAAGGGATTAAGTATGATACAAAAAATAGGAATAGTTATACTCGTACTTATTATAATTTTATACTACGTACTCTCCATTCAATATTTA
Organism: Flavobacterium sp. B183; assembly: GCF_023539155.1. Taxonomy (NCBI): domain Bacteria; kingdom Pseudomonadati; phylum Bacteroidota; class Flavobacteriia; order Flavobacteriales; family Flavobacteriaceae; genus Flavobacterium; species Flavobacterium sp. B183. Next base: position 39,776 of record NZ_CP097434.1, read on the forward strand.
GCAAGCTTAGATTTACAGCGTTAAAACAGCGATTTCATTCTGAATCGCATATACTACTAAACCGGCTATATTCTTGGATTCTGTTTTAAGCAATAAGTTGTTACGGTGCCCTTCTACGGTTCTGGGACTTAAGTAAAGATGATCTGCAATTTCTGAAGTTGTTTTTTGCTGGCAAATAAGCTGAAGTATTTCTATTTCCCGTTGTGAAAGAAAACCGGTTTCCAGATTTCCTTTTGAAGTTTTACTGGAAATAATAGTTTCCTGAATGGTTTGCAGCACGCTTTCATTATAGTAAAACCCTTTTTTTGCTACTTGATTGATGGTATGAATTAAATCTTTTGGAGTAGTATTTTTTATTAAATAAGCCACAGCTCCCACCTGAATCATATTGGCAATAAATGATTTTGTATCATAGCTGGTTAGCGCAATAATTTTAATTTCGGGAAATGATTTCCGGATAATTTTCGTAGCCTCGACACCATTTAAAATGGGCATTTTCAAATCCATGATAATAATATCAGGTTTGATCACGCTGTTGTCTAAATTTAACAGAAGTTCTTCTCCGTTTGATGCTTCAAAAATAATATCGATATTATCTTCTCTTTGCAATAAAAAAGAAATTCCTTTACGGAACAAAACTTCGTCATCTACTAAAGCAATTTTAATAGCGGCACTCATTTGATTTTTTGTTTTTGGTCTTTTGGTACACCGAAATTACAAAATATGAATCAGAAAAGAGTACTACAACCATAATATATTAGGTAAAAACCTATTTTATTGTCCTTTTTTAACCTAAAAAGTAAAAACTACGCTAATCCCTTTACCAATTTCCGAATGAATTTCGATTGTTCCTTTCAAAAACGAAATACGGCTATCCATATTTTTCATACCCAATCCTTTCTGATTTTCGGTATTTTCGCTGTCAAAACCAATTCCATTATCTTTATAATAACAAGTCTGAATCTCATTTTCTACTTTAAAATCGATCCAAATTTCGGTCGCTTTTCCATGGCGCAAAGAATTGTTCATTAATTCCTGCAGGATTCGAAAAATATGCAAATGTCGGTCATTATGATTCGAGTCAAAATCAATTCCATTATGATAATGCACTTTTACCGCTTTAGAACTTTCAAATTCGTCACAAAGTTCCCGAACTCCGGCATTCAGACCAAACTTTTCAAAAACCGGGGGTAATAAATTATGGGCAATTTTCCTGGAATTCTCTAATGCTTTAGCCGTTAGACTTATAATTGTATCCGTAATTTCATTTGTCTCGCCCTCCGTTAAATTTGGGGAGGATAGTAAATGTGAATTTAATGAAACTATATTGAGCTTAGAACTGATGTCATCATGTAAATCCTGAGCAATTCTTTTTCGCTCTTCTTCCTGCGTAACAATAACTGCATGCAATTGTTCCTTTCGATACTGAATTTCCAAATCTCTTTTCTCTACTTCCTTCTGAATAATTTTCTTTCTCGAAAAATAAAAGAAGGCTACTAAGAAAAATGCCACAACCATAAAAAAACATGACGTGTACAAGATGATGGCAACTATCTCTTTTTCGTAAACCGGGCTTCCACTCATATCATATCTGATTATTAATTTTATTTTTTGGATTAAAACTTACTTTCCATTCGTACAAAATAAATAGATAATACAACAGTACGAAAAAAGCATTTAGTCTCCATGTAAAATATTTTAAATCATCGCTTAATCCGAGGGTAAGATTACCCACTAAAAAAAGGACCGTACTGACTAACAAATAAGAAGACAATCCCACTGTAAAATAATAGTACTTCCTGTCATCGGTCAGCATATTATAAAAATGCAATAAAGCATATACAACGCTTAGTAAAGAAGTCGCCGTAATGGCAAACAAATTAAATTTAAAAAATTGTTCTGTATTAATCAAACACTGGACGGCCAAAACGAACAACATTAAAGTCAGACTCCAGTTTACAAATGCTTTTTGTCTTTTTAGTCCTAAAATTGATTTGTAAAACAGTCCTAATAAAACCATTTGACCAATAAAATAGGTGTTTACAAAAAATAAATTTTCAATCTGAAAACGGTATAACAGCTCCATCGTGAATTGAATAACACATAAAAACACGACATAAACTGTAAAAAAAACATTAGCTTTTTCCCGTAGGAAAAAGCTATATGTATATAAAATCAGGTTAAGTAAGAGCACCAAATAACCTGAATATATTAGAAAATTATCCATCAATTATTGATTCATTGGACTATCCGGGTCAGTGTATGGAGGACAAGGACGAGAAGCATCGTAAAGTACATCTTCACCATCTCCGGCAGTTCTTGCTCCGGCTGCGGCTAGCTGTTTTTTGAAAACATCTACATAAACACCTGTTTTTGGATCTAGTTTTGTACCCACAAGCATTAAGTTTTGCTCTCCGGCGTTATTAATCCCTACATAAGCACGTACGGCATCAATATCCTGATCTAACACCAGCTTGATACTTTCTAACGGAATTAAATAAGCATCTACTTTTCCTTTACCTTCCTGAGACTTTCGAAATTTCCGAGCCCATTCCTGACCAACAGCCAAACTGACTTCAACTGATCCTAATTTTTTTTCTTCTGACATAATTTAAATTTGTTTTTGGGTTAAAATTTAATTCATTAATCGCTTTACGCAATTGTTTAGCTAAACTACAGAATTTTCTAGGAAAAGTATTAATATAAAAGCATAAAAAAAGCCTCAAAATGAGGCTAAATTGTTTTATTAAAACGGAACATCGTTGTCGTCGTCGTCGTCATTTAAATTACTTCCGAAAGCTTCATTAGCTGAAGGCAGACTTTTAGTGATGAAAGAATTATCGTCATGATTCATTTTTGACGGCAAATCGTCATAACTACCTGAAAAATCATCCAGATTATCAAACTTTCCAAGATGTCCTAAGAATTTCAATCGAATGTTTTCGATACCCCCGTTACGGTGTTTGGCGATCATAATCTCTGCCTGACCTGCAGTTGGTGATGCTTCATCGTCATCCCACTCTTCAATTTTGTAGTATTCCGGTCGGTATAGAAACGAAACGATATCGGCATCCTGCTCAATAGCTCCAGATTCACGAAGATCCGAAAGCAACGGACGTTTACTGGATCCACGCGTTTCAACCGCACGCGATAGCTGCGAAAGTGCAATTACCGGAACGTTTAGCTCTTTTGCAAGGGCTTTTAAGTTTCGGGAAATGGTAGAAATCTCCTGTTCACGATTTCCTCCTCCTTTATTATTTCCTCCGGCAGTCATCAGCTGCAAATAATCAATAATAATAATTTTAATTCCGTGCTGTGAAGCCAGACGACGGCATTTTGCTCTCAAGTCAAAAATAGAAAGCGAAGGTGTATCATCAATAAACAAAGGTGCTTTTTCCAGATCTTTTACCTTGGTACTCAACATTTCCCATTCGTGGGGTTCTAATTTACCGGTACGAAGTTTTTCCGATGACAATCCTGTTTCTGACGAAATTAACCTTGTAATCAACTGAACGGATGCCATCTCCAGAGAGAATAAGGCCACCCCATGCCCATATTGAATGGCTATATTTCTCGCCATTGAAAGTACGAAGGCCGTTTTTCCCATCGCAGGTCTCGCCGCGATAATAATTAAATCACTAGGCTGCCATCCCGAAGTCAGTTTATCCAGATTATGAAAACCGGTTTCTACACCACTCAATCCTTCCTTTTTCGCAATCTCTTCAATCTTCTTTTTAGCCTGAAGTACTAAACTCTGAGCAGTTTCAGAACTACGTTTGATATTTCCTTGTGTTACTTCATACAGTTTAGATTCGGCCTGATCCAGCAAATCAAACACGTCTGCCGTTTCATCGTAAGAGGCTTCGATAATTTCGGACGAAATTCGAATTAAACTTCTTTGAATGAATTTTTGAAGAATAATACGAGAGTGGAATTCGATATGCGCAGAAGAAGCAATTTTTTGAGTAAGCTGAATTAAATAAAAATCTCCTCCGGCTAACTCCAATTTTCCATTCTTCTTCAATTGTGCCGAAACTGTCAGCAAATCGATTGGCTGTGTTTCGGTAAAAAGCTGAACGATCGCTTCAAAAATAAATTTATGTGCATCTTTATAAAAAGCATCAGCCTGCAAAATATCAATTACATCATCAACCCCCTTTTTATCAATCATCATCGCCCCAAGAACAGCCTCCTCCAATTCAAGCACTTGCGGCGGAAGTTTTCCTTTTTCTAAATTAATAATTGTGGTTTTATCTACCTTTACAGGATTTACATTCTTGAAATTTTCCATATAGCGAAAGTAACAAAATTTAAAAAAAAATTGCTATTGAGTTATAACTATTAATTGTTTATAAATATGTTTTTTTGTTCATAACCAAAAAAAAATCCGAAACTGTAAGGCTTCGGATTTTAATTCGTTTTGTAAGAATTTACTCTTTATACTCCCCCATCTTACTGTACTTGTCCATTCTTTGGGCAATCAGATCATGTGTTGATAAGTCTTTCAATTCATTATATCCTTTAGTGATGTACTCCGCTACTGTTTTAAAAGTTGTTTCGCGATCGTAGTGTGCTCCTCCTAATGGTTCAGGAATCACATCATCAACTAATTTTTGTTTTTTCATATCAGATGAAGTCAATTTTAAAGCGTCGGCAGCACGTTCTTTGTACTCCCAGCTTTTCCATAAAATTGACGAACAAGATTCCGGAGAAATTACAGAATACCAAGTATTCTCTAACATATACACTTTATCTCCTACACCAATTCCTAATGCTCCTCCTGAAGCTCCTTCACCCACAATAATTGTAATGATAGGCACTTGCAAACGAACCATTTCGAAAATGTTTCTGGCGATTGCCTCTCCCTGTCCTCTTTCTTCAGCTTCAAGTCCTGGATATGCACCCGGAGTGTCTACTAAAGTTAAAACCGGGATTCCGAACTTCTCTGCCATTTTCATCAAACGCAAAGCTTTACGATATCCTTCAGGGTTTGCCATACCAAAATTACGGTACTGACGAGTTTTGGTATTAAAACCTTTTTGCTGACCTACGATCATAAACGACTGTCCGTTTATTTTTCCTAATCCACCCACCATCGCTTTATCATCTTTAAAGCTTCTGTCTCCGTGAAGCTCTAAAAATGTATCTCCGCAAAGTGCTTTGATATAATCTAAAGTATAAGGTCTATTTGGATGTCTTGACAGCTGAACACGTTGCCAGGCTGTAAGGTTTTTGTATATTTCTTTCTTAGTTTGCTCTAATTTTTTGTTGATTTCCTTGCAGGTTGGTGTTACATCAACATCAGATTCTTTTCCAATTATGACACACTTTTCTAACTGTTCTTCAAGTTCTTTAATTGGAAGCTCAAAATCTAAATATTCCATGGATTTTTGAATTTTGTTTGTAAATCGAACCGCAAATATAAAAATATTATATCATTGGTTGAATTAAATCGTATTTAAAATATAAAAATGTAATTTAAAAATAAGGAAATTATTACACTTGTTTCTTGTTTTTATAATGTTTCAAAACACCGTTTAAAATAACGGTAATTACAATTATCAGGGCGCCAATATAAAATTCTGTACTCATTTTTTCTTTTCCTCCAAGAATAAAATAAGCCAGCATAATTCCGTAAACAGGCTCTAAATTAGTCGTTAACATTACGGTATAAGGCGTTAATTTCTGCATCACTTTCACTGAAGCAGTAAAGGCATAAGCGGTACAAACCGAAGCCAAAAGAAGCAATAAAGCCCAGTTGTTTAGTGACATTGTAAAAAAATCGGCAGTAAATTTTCCTTGTACTAAAAAATAAATTGAAATAAAGAATACTCCGGCAGCAAACTCATAAAAAGTAATTACCGAAGGATCGTGTTCTGTTATTAATTTCCCATTCATTAAAGTGAATAAAACCCCCAGAATAATAGCTGCTAATGCATAATACATTCCATGCAGATACTTTACTTCGACCTGCATAATCAATGCTAAACCAGCAATAATAATCAATCCGAAGAAAACTTCGTAGAATAAGATCTTTCTTCCGTAAAAAAGAGGTTCCAGTAACGACGCAAAAAATGCACCGAGTGAGAATATCGAAAGTGTTATAGAAACATTGGAAACGTGTATCGCTCTAAAAAAGAAAATCCAGTGAAGCGCAATCAGTAATCCCACAAAAATCAGTTTCGCAAAGGAAGTGGCTGAGATTACAAACGATTGTTTTTTGTACACAATAAATGCCGCCAGAAAAACTCCTGCAAGAAGCATTCTGAACCAGACCAAATTTTCGGCATCAATGGTTATCAAAGCGCCCAGAATGGCCGTAAAACCCCAAATAAAAACAATTAAATGAAGATTTAAATAACTTTTTAAATTATCGTTTCGCATTACGTAATAGGTAAACCGCCAGGATTCCGAAAACAATATTCGGGAGCCAGACAGCAAATAAAGGTGAGAAAGCAGATTTTTCGGCAAGTGTTCCGAATATTTTATCAAAGAACACAAATGAAAAGGCAATTGCAATTCCGATCGCTAAATTAGTCCCCATACCTCCACGGCGTTTCATCGACGAAACGGCCACAGCGATAATAGTCAGGATAAAAGCTGAAACGGGTACACTGTATTTTTTGTAAAGCACAACCAAATACATATCAATATTTCCTGAGCCTCTTTTGCGTTCTTTTTCAATAAAATCGATCAGTTTTCCAAGCGGCAGGGTCTCTGCAATATAAACTACAGGAGTTAAATCGGCTAGTTCAAATTTGAAAGCAACTCTTTTCTCGGGACTTTTTTCGATCTGATCGTTTAATTCTCCAAGAGTTCTTTTGGTGTAATCATACAAAGCATAAGTCTTAGATTTGGGATCCCATTTGATACGGCTGGCAGTAATTTTATAGGTCAGCTTTTCATTTTCGAAATGTTCTAATGTAAAATTAAAAGCCGTTTTAGACTCTTCATTAAAACTATTGACAAAAATAAAATCGTTGTCATTAATCTGACGGTAAACATTGGTATTCTCGCCCCGCATTAACTGTTTTCCGTTTCCTTTCAGGTACGTATACCTAAAATTATTAAAACCTTCACTGGCCGCGGGAACAATAAAAAACCCCATTAAAAGTACAAAAACCGAAACGATCGAAGCCCCAATAATATAAGGTCTTAAAAAACGGGAAAATGAAATTCCGGAACTTAAAACGGCAATAATTTCTGTATTATTAGCCAATTTTGAGGTAAACCAAATTACAGATAAAAACAAAAAGATCGGAAATAAGGAATTCGCAAAATAAACCGTGAAATTGTAATAATAGATCGCAATTGCGGTAAACGGAATTTTATTTTCCAACATCTTATTCACCTTTTCAGAAACGTCGATTACAATTCCAATTGGAATAAATAATAAAATCATCACCGAGAAAGTGGCTAAATATCTTTTTAAAATATACTTATCTATTATCGTTAACATAGTAAAGTTTAATCGATTATTTGTTTAACCGTTTAACCGAATAAACGATTAAACAAATCAACTTATTTTAAAGTCTCTGACTCATATTTTTAACCATCATTTCTTTCCATGGTCTGAAATCGCCTGCTAAGATATGTTTTCTGGCTTCACGAACCAACCACATGTAAAAACCAAGATTGTGAATAGTCGCAATTTGTTTTCCTAAATATTCGTTAGCCGCAAATAAGTGACGTAAATAAGCTTTTGTATATTCTGTATCCACAAAAGTATGTCCCATTTCATCGATTGGAGAAAAATCAGCTTCCCACTTTTTATTCTTGATGTTAATAGTTCCGTTTGCTGTAAACAACATACCGTTTCTGGCATTACGGGTTGGCATAACACAATCGAACATATCAATTCCTAAAGCAATATTTTCTAAGATATTAATCGGAGTTCCAACTCCCATTAAATAACGTGGTTTGTCCTCAGGTAAAATTTCGCAAACTACTTCGGTCATGGCATACATTTCTTCTGCAGGTTCTCCTACAGACAAACCTCCAATTGCATTTCCTTGTTGTCCTGCATTTGCAATATATTCTGCCGACTGACGACGTAAATCTTTATAAGTACTTCCTTGAACAATTGGAAAAAATGTTTGTTCGTATCCATATTTATAAGGTACTTTATCCAAATGATTGATACAACGATCTAACCAACGGTGGGTCATGTGCATCGAACGCTGTGCATATCTGTAATCACATGGGTAAGGCGTACATTCATCAAAAGCCATAATAATATCGGCTCCAATAGTACGTTGAATTTCCATTACGCTTTCCGGTGAAAAAAAGTGGTACGAACCATCAATATGAGATTTGAACTTTACTCCTTCTTCCTTAATTTTTCTGTTATTAGAAAGGGAGTACACCTGATATCCTCCAGAATCCGTTAAAATATTACGATCCCAATTCATAAATTTATGCAATCCACCTGCTTTCTCCAGAATTTCGGTCTGCGGACGTAAATACAAATGATAGGTATTTCCAAGAATAATATCCGGATTGATATCGTCTTTAAGTTCTCGCTGATGCACTCCTTTTACAGAAGCCACCGTCCCGACAGGCATAAAAATAGGCGTTTCAATTACACCGTGATCTGTAGTAATACTTCCCGCTCTTGCTTTAGATTGCGGATCTCTTTGTAATAAATCAAACTTCATCTGTTTCTTTTTTCAGTCGGCAAAGATAAGCTAATTTCAGAGAAAATTAATTAGATAATTTGGCAATTAGAAAATTAGATAATTTGGATGTTGGATTGTTAGATTATTGGATCGCTGGAATTTTAGATAGTCAGATTATTTAGGCAACTTTATTTTTAATGCAGTCAGAAACCTGAAACTTGAAACTTGAAACTTTGAAACTTGAAACCTGAAACTTGAAACTTGAAACCATTAATGCGAATTTATCATGAAAAAAATCTAAATTTGATAAAATAGAAAATCCGCATAATCTCCTCTATACAAAAAGACAACTAAAAATGAACCTAGCACAAAAACTTGGATATCCTGAAAATACTAAACTATTAATTATTCATGCTGATGATGCCGGTCTGTCGCATTCTGAAAATCAGGCAACCATAAAAACACTGCGAAATGGCTTTGTAAACTCTTACAGCATAATGGTTCCCTGTCCATGGTTTTTCGAAATGGCTAATTTTGCCAAAGACAATCCGCAATACGATTGTGGCATTCACCTCACCTTAACCTGCGAGTGGGAGAATTACAAATTTGGTCCGGTTCTTCCACTTTCTGAGGTTTCAAGTTTAACAGATCAAAATGGTCATTTCTACAAAAACAGAACTGATTTTAAAAATAATGCCAAACTTCCTGAAATCAGGAAAGAACTTACTGCTCAGATCGAAAAAGCTTTACAATTCGGAATACAGCCTACCCATCTTGATTCACACATGTGTAGCATCGGTGTAACTCCTGAAATTTTAGAAATTTATAAAGAACTTGGAAAACAGTACAATCTTCCGGTTTTCATTAACAAACAATTTGTCGAATCCATAAGTTTATCTAACGAAAAATACCATTTTGAAGACACTCTTCTCGCCGATCATTTATTGATTGGATATTTTTCGGACTTTGAAAAAGGGGAATTAAGAAAATCATACTCTAAGGCACTGGACAATGCCCTCCCGGGATTAAATGTATTTTTGCTTCACCCTGCTTTTGACGATTTCGAAATGCAGGGCATCACCCTAAATCATCCGAATTTTGGTTCGGCCTGGCGACAAATTGACTTTGACTTTTTTACCAGTGAAGAATGCGGTGCAAAGCTGAAAGAAAACAACATTCAACTGGTGACCTGGCGAGAGATTGGATCAATTGGATAATGAGATAATTTGGCAATTCGTCATTTCTCCTTTTTGCAATCTCATAAAAACGGGATGACACACAAAGCGGGCTTTGAAATCATGATGACACCTCTTTTTTACTTTATAAAATCGAAACATTCCCTTTTTTTCTCTGTAGGAAGACAAAAAAGAGTGATTATTTCATTTTTACAGGAAACTAAAGCGAAAAATCATTTGTCTCCCCGCAAAATAAAAATTACTTTTGCACCAGTTTAACTTTTACACATAAAATGAAGCCTAACACACAACAATTAAGCGATTTAACTATCCAAGTAAGAAGAGACATTCTTCGAATGGTACATGCTGTCAACTCAGGTCACCCAGGTGGTTCATTAGGTTGTACTGAATTTTTGGTAACACTCTACCAAAACATTATGGAACGCAAAGAAGGTTTTGATATGAACGGAATTGGAGAAGATCTTTTCTTCCTTTCAAACGGACATATTTCTCCTGTTTTTTATAGCGTATTAGCACGTAGCGGTTATTTCCCTGTTTCAGAACTTGCCACTTTCAGATTACTAAACTCTCGTTTGCAAGGACATCCAACAACTCATGAAGGATTACCTGGAATTCGCATGGCTTCTGGTTCATTAGGACAAGGTTTATCTGTAGCTATTGGTGCTGCCGAAGCAAAAAAACTAAACAAAGACAATCATTTAATTTACAGCTTACACGGAGATGGTGAATTACAAGAAGGTCAAAACTGGGAAGCGATCATGTATGCTTCTGCTAAAAAAGTAGACAACCTTATTGCAACTGTAGACGTTAACGGAAAACAAATTGACGGAACAACTGACGAAGTTTTGGCAATGGGAAGTCTTCGTGCAAAATTTGAAGCTTTTGACTGGGACGTTCTTGAAATTAAAGAAGGAAACAATATCGAAGCTATTATTGCAGGTTTAAACGATGCAAAATCAAGAACCGGAAAAGGAAAACCAGTTTGTATTTTGCTATATACAGAAATGGGTAACGGAGTTGATTTTATGATGCACACACATGCATGGCATGGTAAAGCACCAAACAACGATCAGTTGGCAAGTGCTCTGGCTCAAAACACATCAACTTTAGCAGACTATTAAAAACAGCTTTAAGCCTTAAGCAGTAAGCTTTATGCCTATTGCCTATAGCCTATTGCGTACAGCAAAAAAACAAAAATGAAAAAATATACAAATACAGGAAGTAAAGATACTCGTTCGGGTTTTGGAGCGGGAATGACTGAACTAGGTCAAAAGAACGAAAATGTTGTAGCATTATGTGCGGATTTAATTGGATCATTAAAATTTGATGATTTCAAAAAAAATCACCCTGAACGTTTCTTTCAAATCGGAATCGCTGAAGCAAATATGATTGGAATCGCTGCAGGTTTAACTATTGGAGGAAAAATTCCTTTTACAGGAACTTTCGCTAACTTTTCTACAGGAAGAGTTTATGACCAAATTCGCCAATCAGTTGCTTATTCTGATAAAAACGTAAAAATTTGCGCTTCTCACGCCGGTTTAACACTAGGTGAAGACGGAGCAACACACCAAATTCTTGAAGATATTGGATTAATGAAAATGTTACCTGGAATGACTGTAATCAATACTTGCGACTACAATCAGACTAAAGCTGCTACTTTGGCATTAGCAGATCACCACGGACCGGCTTACTTACGTTTCGGTCGTCCGGTAGTACCTAACTTCACTCCTGCTGATGAGCCTTTCGTAATTGGAAAAGCCATTTTATTAAACGAAGGAACTGATGTAACGATCGTTGCAACAGGACACTTGGTTTGGGAGGCACTTATTGCTGCCGAAGCTCTTGAAGCAAAAGGAATCTCTGCTGAAGTAATCAACATCCACACCATTAAACCTCTTGATGAAGAAGCCATTCTAAAATCATTAGCTAAAACAAAATGTGTGGTAACTGCCGAAGAACACAACATCCTTGGAGGTCTTGGTGAAAGCGTTTCAAGAGTATTAGCACTAAACAATCCTGCACCGCAAGAATTTGTTGCTGTTAACGACAGTTTTGGTGAATCTGGAACTCCGGAGCAGCTAATGGAAAAATACAAATTAAACAATCAGGCGATCGTTGAAGCTGTAGAAAGAGTAATCAAAAGAAAATAATTATTTCATTTTCTTACTTTATAAAAAGACCCCGAAAAGCAATTTTCGGGGTTTTTTATTTTAAAACCTCTCCTTAAGAGAGAATTAGAACATATTTCATCTTACCTCCATCTTTATAAATTTTCTTTTTACTTCACGCAGATTTTGCAGATTCAGCAGATTTTAATGTTAAAAACTCGCAATGTCTCTTTCTAAATCTGTATAAGACAAAAAAAAGACTCTGTATCTATTGAGATTAGAGTTTACAACACTTTGTACCACGCTTTTATTTCAAATATATCCTCATTGAGATCCAGAATGAATCTTAAAACTGATTTACTTTTTTAAGCAAAAATCTGCCGAATCTGCGTGAAAACAAATCTTCAAATCCCTGATTAAACAGATAAAAAGCACCGTCTTTCAAGTCATAAAAAAAAAACCTCGAAATCACTTTCGAGGTTTTATCTTTTATACAAGCTAAAATTTAGTTCTGCTTAAAAGGATATGTTTTATCCAAATGAATCTTTAATCTTGGCTTATCCGTATAATCTGCTTCTATAAATTTTCTTGCATTGGTATACGATTCCGGCTTGCTAGGGTCAGTAAGCGCCCCTGTTGGTCTTCTAGGAATACCCCTCGGCTCTGTTTCATCAACATTTGGAGTTAGAGGATTATCTACAGTTGGCTCCCAAGGATAATACTTACTAGCACCATAATTAATTCCATTTACAATCCCTACCTCAGTCGCTGGTTTCGTAATTTCAAATCGGGTCGTAAAACCATCTCCGTCATCATCCAGATCAAGGAAGTCTGAAATTCCGTCACCATCTGTATCATCTGCTAATCCAGCTGGAGGATTTGGATATTTTGTTTTATTGATACCAAAATCATACAAATAACCATCGCCATTAAGATCTTCTAAATAATCCGGAATACCATCTCCAACTACAAGTCTGTCACCATTTGCTGAAGTACTTACTTCATTATCCATTCTTTGAAGATCGTATAATTTAAAGCTAAAAACTATTGGAGAATATGCCGGGATAGCATCTTTAACATCACCATAATATGCCAGTCCTGAAGGCAAAAACATTACTCCTGCACCAAAACCACTGTAGGTAATAACCCCATTACTATCCGTACTTGAAGTACCCGTTTTAAACTTCGGAAAAATCTCTGACCAGCCTTCAATTACAGTCTTTTCAACTGCATATGGGAACAAATTAAAAACTACCTGATTATTATTGGAAGTATCAAAAACTGTCCCATTCAATAAATTACCAGAATAAGAAGCTACAATTTTATCTGTATTTGTTGGAGAACTACCAACTCCTTTTCTCAAGGTTAAATAATAGACTTTATAAGTAACATCATTACTATATACGTCTCTTGTATCTAAAACATACGTTTTCTGATCCCAAATAGAAACATTTCCGTCGCCGGGAACTATTTTCTTTATCACTACATCCTGATCTTGCGGATTACCAGGACTATTTGTCACAATGATATAATTTGTCTTTAAATATTTGACAATAGAATCATTATCAGCTTTATACTGCGTAGCATAATCTCTTAACGGAGTAACCACCACCTCATCATCATCCTTTTTACTACAAGAAACAAACGAAATACCTGCAAGCAATAAAATAAAATAATATTTAAATTTATTCATTATTGTTAATTTTTTAGGTGCGCAAGATACAATATTGATTTATTTTTGTAAAGATTTTAACTTCGATTTTAGAAAAATTATGAGAATAGATAAATACCTCTGGTGCGTACGATATTACAAGACCAGAAACATGGTTACGGAGGCCTGCAAAAAGAACCATATCACTGTAAACGGGCAAGTTGCCAAACCATCCAAAGAGGTTTTTCCAACCGACAGAATTACTTTTAGAAAGGATCAGATTACACAAATTATAACTGTACTCGACATTCCTGAAAGCCGTGTTGGAGCAAAACTGGTTGATATATATCGAAAAAACGAAACTCCGCCTGAAGCATATGCTCATCTGGAATTACTAAAACTATCAAAAGAACATTATCGTAAAAGCGGTACAGGAAGACCCACTAAAAAAGACCGTCGTGATATTGACGAATATGGAAATGAGATTTTTGACGAGGAAGAGGATGTTTAAAATCCAATTTTCAAATTCCAAAATTCAAAACTTACGTCCGTAAAAATTTCAAACAGCTAAAATCATAAAATTCCATTATCAAAATTGGAATTTGGATTTTTCATATTGGAATTTAAATTAATTATATTAGCAAAAAAATAAATCATGAGCAAAAATATCATTTTAACCAATCAGGAAATCGAACACAAAATAAAGCGTATCGCTTATCAGATATACGAAACTTTTGTTGATGAAGACGAAGTTGTAATTGCAGGAATTGCTTCAAATGGTTCTGTTTTTGCTCAAAAGCTTGCCTTATCTTTAGGAAGTATTTCAACTCTAAAGATCTCCCTTTGCGAAGTTAAAGTCGACAAACAAAATCCGCAATTACCTATACATACGTCATTAACCAAAGAAGAATACGAAAACAAAGGCCTTGTTTTAGTAGATGACGTTTTAAATTCCGGTACTACTTTAATATATGCTGTTCGTCATTTCTTAGATGTTCCGCTTAAGAAATTCAAAACAGCAGTATTGGTTGACAGAAATCACAAGAAGTATCCGGTAAAAGCCGATTTCAAAGGAATCTCTTTGTCTACTTCTTTATTAGAACATGTACAGGTTGTTTTTGATGATAACGGAGACAACTACGCTTTCTTAAGCTAAAATAGCTAAAATATCCTGAACCGTTTCTTCGACAGTTTTATCATCAACTGTAACCTTATATTGGGCCTGGTTGTAATAAAAACTTCTGTCGAACAAATGTTTCGCGATAAATTCTTTCATTTCCTCTTCATTCATTTCAGCAATTAAAGGACGTTTGCTTTTATTATGAACCAATCTTCCATATAAAGTCTCAATAGAAGCCTTTAAATAGATTGAAACAACATCTTCACCTTTTAATAATTCATGGTTATTGGCATAACAGGGTGTTCCTCCTCCTAAACCTATTATACTTTTTTCAGAAGACTGGAGCAATTCTACAAACATTTCATGTTCTAATTTTCTAAAATAAATCTCTCCATGTTTCTCAAAAATCTCATTTATTGATAAATTGGTTCTGTCTTCGATACATTTGTCCAAATCCAGAAATGGAATATTTGTAATTTTTGACATATTTTGGGCAATCGTTGACTTCCCGCACCCCATATATCCTAACAATATAATTTTTTTCATTTTAATAATACCTTATAAACTAAGACGTTGTAAATTTTACTTAAAAAAAGACAAATTTATAATAAATAAGCTTGGAAATAATAAAAAAACTTCTTATATTTGCACCCGCGTTCAAGAAACGAATATGACTCGATAGCTCAGTTGGTAGAGCACATCACTTTTAATGATGGGGTCCTGGGTTCGAGCCCCAGTCGGGTCACAAATTGTGACTCACAATATAAGTTTCTTGATAGCATTGACTCGATAGCTCAGTCGGTAGAGCACATCACTTTTAATGATGGGGTCCTGGGTTCGAGCCCCAGTCGGGTCACAAAGGTCGAGTATTAATTTACTTGACCTTTTTTAATTTTCGGCCATGTGGAGAAACGGTAGACTCGCCATCTTGAGGGGGTGGTGCTCGCAAGGGCGTGAGGGTTCAAATCCCTCCATGGTCACTAAAAAAGGTAAATTACACAAATTGTAATTTACCTTTTTTTATTTACAACCTCTGTTTCAGCATATTAATTCTTTATTAAATTTTACTTGAAATAAGGTTGGATATATCCAAAATAACTTCTTATATTTGCACCCGCGTTCAAGAAACGAATATGACTCGATAGCTCAGTTGGTAGAGCACATCACTTTTAATGATGGGGTCCTGGGTTCGAGCCCCAGTCGGGTCACAAACTGTGATTCACAATACAAGTTTCTTGAAAGCAATGACTCGATAGCTCAGTCGGTAGAGCACATCACTTTTAATGATGGGGTCCTGGGTTCGAGCCCCAGTCGGGTCACAAAAGGTCAAGTATTAATTTACTTGACCTTTTTTTATTTCTAAGCCTTACCTTAAAACAGCAGACTCTATTGTGGTAAATTAAACCCAAAAATTTACAATCCTTTAAAGTCACTCCCTATTACAACCTTGAAATCAACAAATCCGGATTTGAAGCCGGAAAATTTAACAGAAGATAGAATGTTTTAAATATCTTTGAACTATAAACCTGTCAAGACTGCCAAAACAAATTAAACAAAGCACAACCTTAATCATCTACTTTTCGAGAATCTAATGAAATTCTATTTTTCGCTGCTACTTATTTTTGTTTTTCCATATTTCTGCACTGCACAGATTGACACAACTTACATCAAACCTTTTGAAAATAAAGCTTCCGTAAGAACCTATTTGTCGATGAAATTCATTTCGCTGCAACAGGAAACAGGAGGCGATATGAAAAGATTCATGCCTAATACACCTATGAGCTTAGGTTTTGGTGTTTCTGTAAAAAATACCATAATCGATTTTAGCTACGGTTACGGACTAAGTTTCCTGAAAGACAAAGAAAAAGGAAGAACCAAAGCACTCGATTTCCAGATTCATAACTACGGAAGAAAATTCATAATTGATCTTTTCATTCAAAAATACCACGGTTTCTATACGGCCGATGATTCCGACAAAAACATACAACTATACCCTGATCTCAAAATCCAGCAATATGGCGCTTTTGGACAATATGTTTTTAACCACAAAAAATTCTCCTATAAAGCGGCCTTTGTTCAAAACGAAAGACAATTAAAATCAGCCGGAAGCTTCCTGCTTGGTGGAGGAGTTTATTTTTCGAAAATAGGCTCTGATAGCTCTTTTGTTCACAAATCTAAAAATTCACTGCGCAATTTTCAATTTGGAATTAGCGGGGGCTATGCGTACACCTGGGCAATTAGCAAAAGATGGTTTACCAGCGGATCAGTAACCCTAGGAGCAAATGTTGGCACCGAAAGAATAAATGATTTCGGAAAACAAAAAATCGAAATTTATCCCACATTTTTCCCCAGAATTGCCTTGGGCTATAACAAAGAAAGATGGTCACTTGGTCTGTCCTATCTCAATAATTCTACATTCTCCGCTTTCTCTGACAATAACAAAAACAACATTGGTTTGTCTTCTGGAAATTTCCAGATTGGCGCCATCTGGAGATTAAACACTACCCCCTTTTTAAGCAAGAAGAAACCGGAATAAAATACCGATCCTTCTCTTCAAAAAAAAATAATAAATATTTGACAAAAGCACTTCTCTTACAAAACAAAACTTCATTAAATTCGTTTCCTGAATTATTAACCTACTAACTAATCCCAAATTGGTTTATGAAAAAATTTCTATTAGTATCATTTGTTATGATCACTTGCTCTACCTGGGCACAATCTGCAACCGGCTATTTTGATAAAGCCCTGAAAAAAGCTGAAGCCGGCAATACAAAAGGAGCGATTGCCGATTATACAAAAGCCATCAGCATGAATTCAAAATTTGTAGAGGCCTATCAAAATCGAGGTGTTGCAAAACTAAAACTCAATGACCTTAAAGGCGCCCTTGCTGATTTTAGCAAAACCATCGACTTAGACAGCATGAATGCCGACGCCTTTACCGGAAGAGCAAACGTAAACTACAAGTTAACGAATTTTAAAGAAACCGTTGCGGACTGCACCTCATCTCTAGGTTTAAATCCAAAAGATTATATCGCTTACAACCTAAGAGGCTTGGCTTATAACAAAATGGGAGATCAGAAAAATGCCTGCAAAGATTTTACAAAAGCAATAGAATTAGGCAGTCAAAGCGCTATCAAAAACAAATCAACTTTTTGCAAATAGAGTAAAATCTTATCGCAATAAAAACAAAAGCAATCTGTAGTATTTCTATTTACAGATTGCTTTTTCTTTACAGCCCATTTCCTCATCTCACAGATATTTTTACATTTGTTGTTAAATCCAATCTGCAATGGCGCTTCTCAAGAAAATAAACAAAAAAGCTCAACCCGACATTAACTCTGGTTTCGGATCAAATGCAAACAGCTATGGAAGCCGTTTTGTAAACAAAAACGGAACGCCTAATGTCGAAAAAAGAGGAATGCATATACTTCGTCGCATTAGCTGGTACCATACCATGATCGATATGCCCAACTGGAAATTCATGCTTATCCTTTTTTCGTTTTATATCGGTATCAATTTTATTTTTGCGCTTGCTTATTATGCTATCGGGATTGAAAATCTTAACGGAATTAAGCAATCAGAAAGCATATTGATTCAGTTCGGGCAGGCTTACTTTTTTAGCGCGCAGACTTTTACCACTGTGGGATACGGACATATCAGCCCTACCGGATTTTTAACGAGCGCTCTTTCTGCTGCCGAAGCTTTGATTGGATTGCTGAGCTTTGCCATAGCAACTGGTCTGTTCTTTGGAAGATTTAGTAAACCAACCGCTTTTTTAAAGTTTGCCGATCATGCATTAATTTCACCTTACCAAGATAAGAGAGGACTCATGGTACGCCTTGTTCCTTTTAAAAACACCAATTTTACTGATGCTACTGCCAGAATGACCCTGGGATTAAGTCTGGAAGAAAATGGTCAAAAAACCAATAAATTCTACAGCTTAGACCTTGAACTGGAACGTATAAATGCTCTTTCTTTAAGCTGGACACTGGTACATCCCATCACAGAAAGCAGTCCATTATATAATTTCACAGAAGAAGATTTTAAAAAAGTACATGGCGAAATACTGGTTTTCATTACCACTTTCGACGATATGTACAGCAATACCGTGGCCGCAAGAACTTCTTATACTTTTGATGAAGTAATTTATGGTGCCAAATTTGAAACAATGTACAACAGGAGTAAAGATGGCTCTAAAACGATCCTTCATTTAGACAAATTAAATCATTATCAATCTGTAAACATCTCGTAACCTGTGTATTTCAGACAAGTTATAAGGTAATTTGAGATTTTATTCTATTTTTGTTCACCAAACAGCCAAAAATGATAAACAATATTAAAACTGTTTTCAGCATAAAAGATCTTGAAAACTTATCCGGGATAAAAGCACACACCATTCGCATCTGGGAAAAAAGATACAATATCTTAGAGCCCATGCGTACTGACACGAATATCAGGCTTTATAATTTGCAGAATCTTCAGAAACTTTTAAACATCACATTATTACACGAATACGGCTATAAAATATCTAAAATAGCAACCTATCCCGAAGAAAAAATCCCACAATTAGTTCGTGAAATCATCTCAAAGAAAAACTCACAAAATTACGCCATCACTTCCTTCAAGATGGCGATGATGAATTTTGATCAGGAAATCTTCTTCAATACTTTCGACTGGCTTATTTCTGAAAAATCATTTAGAGAAGTCTTCAAAGACAACTTCCTTCCTCTGTTAAAAGAATTGGGCTTACTATGGCAATCTGAAACCATCACTCCGGCGAATGAGCATTTTATGAGTCATCTGATCAAGCAGAAGATCTTAATTTATACAGAAAGCCTCCAGATCCTAAAACCAACGAAAACCGATCGAATTTTTGTACTTTCTCTTCCTTTGAATGAAATCCATAAAATAGGCTTACTTTATTTGCAGTACGAGATTTTACTAAAAGGATACAAAACCATTTATCTGGGCGAAAGCATGCCTATCGAAAACCTGCAAGATTTAACCAAACATTTCGAGAACATAACCTTTGTATCTTTCATGACTGTTCAACCGGATCGCAACGTAATCAACCAATATGTCAAATCGATGGGACAAAAGTTGCTCCAAAAGAACAATGAGATTTGGCTTATGGGTAACATGGTCGAACATATCGATCAGAAAATTTTATCAGAAAGAATACGCGTTTTTGATTCTATGGACGAAACAATCAGTATGCTGTAATATTTTTGTTTAAAGTTTTTGTATATTTGTTAAACAAATGAAAAAAACTATAGCAATAATAGGTTCAGGCTTTTCTTCTCTAGCCGCTTCATGTTATCTCGCACAGCAAGGTAATACGGTAACTATTTATGAGAAAAACGAAACTATTGGAGGCAGAGCCAGACAATTTAAAAAAGAAGGCTTTACTTTCGACATGGGACCAAGCTGGTATTGGATGCCCGATGTTTTTGAACGTTTTTTTAAGGATTTCAATAAAAACTCTTCCGACTATTACGAACTCATCAAACTGAATCCGGCTTACAGGGTGTATTTTGGTTTGAATGATTTTATCAGCATTTATGACAATTTAGAAGAAATAAAAAACACTTTTGAAGAGATCGAAACAGGAAGTGGTGAAAAACTTCAAAAATTCATCAATCACGCCAAAAGCAATTATGACATTGCCATCAAAGATTTAGTCTATCGTCCCGGAGTTTCGGCACTAGAATTAATAACAGTCGAAACAGCTTTCAAACTCAATCAGTTTATTAGTACTGTTAGCATCGATATCCGAAAGCAGTTTAAGAACCAAAAACTCATCCAAATACTGGAGTTTCCCGTTTTGTTTTTAGGTGCAAAGCCAACAAAAACTCCGTCTTTTTACAATTTTATGAATTATGCCGATTTTGGCTTAGGAACCTGGCATCCTAAAACCGGAATGTACGATGTGGTACGCGGAATCGAAAAACTGGCATTTGAATTAGGAGTAACGATTAAAACCAACTCTCCTATTGAAAAGATTATTGTTAAAGACAAAAAAGCCACAGGACTTTTAATAGATGGAAAAACAATAGAAGCGGATATTATTTTAAGCGGTGCCGACTATCATCATACCGAAACTTTGCTGGACATTGAACATCGCGCTTATTCAGAAAAATACTGGGAAAGTCGCACTTTTGCCCCCTCTTCTCTTCTCTTTTTTGTGGGATTCAATAAAAAAATAGCCAACGTCACACACCACTCTTTGTTTTTTGACGTTGATTTTAACCAACACGCAGCCGACATCTACGACGATCCGAAATGGCCCGAACAGCCCTTGTTTTATGCCAATTTCCCTTCTAAAACAGATTCAACTGCTGCTCCGGAAGGAATGGAAAGCGGTTTTTTTCTTATTCCGTTAGCCCCCGGAATACAAGACAATGAACAACTTCGTGAAGTCTATTTTGAAAAAATAATCTCCAGATTTGAGCAATTAACCAATCAACAAATAAAAAATAGCATTATATTTAAGAGATCATTTTGCAAGAACGATTTTGTCGACGATTACAATGCCTATAAAGGTAATGCTTACGGAATGGCCAATACACTATTGCAAACCGCTTTTCTGAGGCCCAAACTAAAAAGTAAAAAAGTTCGTAATTTATATTTTACGGGACAGTTAACGGTTCCCGGCCCTGGTGTTCCACCTGCTTTAATTTCAGGAAAATTAGCAGCTGAGTTAATTCAAAAATCTTTTAGTTCTTAACAAATGAAATCACTATTCGACACTGTTTCTTTTAAATGCAGCAAACTGGTTACTCAGAGTTACAGTACCTCATTTTCATTGGCAGTTAAAATGTTGTCGCCGGATATTCGTGACGCTATTTACAGCATTTACGGTTTTGTACGTTTTGCTGACGAAATTGTCGATTCTTTTCATGACTTTGAAAAAGAGAATCTCATCAATGATTTCGAGAAAGAATATTACAAAGCGATACAAACAGGCATTAGTCTTAACCCTATTCTGAACTCTTTTCAGCATACTGTAAAGCAGTACAACATCACTGATGATCTGATTCAGGCCTTTTTAAAAAGTATGAAGCTCGATCTTGTGAAGTCAAGTTACCCTACTCATACTGAATATGAAGATTACATTTACGGTTCTGCAGATGTAGTTGGCCTAATGTGTCTGAAAGTTTTGTAAAAGGAAACGAGCAAAAATACGAACAGCTCAAAAATGAAGCCATGCGATTGGGATCGGCCTTTCAAAAGGTTAATTTCCTCAGAGACCTAAAAGAGGATAATTTGGTCTTAAACCGAAATTACTTTCCGGGAATTGATTTAAATTCTTTTGACGAAGAAGCTAAAACCAGCATTATTGCTGAAATCGAAGAAGATTTCAGAATCGCTTTTCAGGGTATTGTAAAACTTCCTATCGACGCTAAATTTGGTGTTTATACCGCTTATATTTATTACCGAAAACTGCTTCAGAAGCTTAAGAACACTCCTTATTACGAAATTGGAAATTCGAGAATCAGAGTTTCTAATTATACCAAAGCCGGGCTTTTAGCACAGTCTTTTGTAACCTACAAATTAAAGTTAGTTTAAAATCAATTTCTAATACAGCGAAAATTAACTTTTATAAGCTAAAACGTAAATTCAAGACATACAAAATGGTTTCTTTTTTAATTTTTTTAGGTGTTTTTTTATTCATGGAATGTGTCACCTGGCTCACTCACAAGTACATCATGCATGGGCTGATGTGGTATTTCCATGCAGATCACCATCAACCCAAATACGAAAACACTTTTGAACGCAACGATATTTTCTTTGTCCTATTTGCCATTCCCAGTATTATTCTTTTTTACTTTGGTGTTGAGGGCGGATTCAACTACTTATTTTTTATTGCCTGTGGAGTAACGCTTTATGGTGTGTGTTATTTTTTGATTCACGATGTTCTTATTCATCAGCGTTTTAAATGGTTTAAAAACACCAAAAACAAATACTTGATTGGCTTGCGAAAAGCACATAAAACACACCACAAGCACTTAGGCAAAGAAGACGGAGAATGTTTCGGAATGTTGTTTGTTCCTTTTAAATATTATAAAATTTAAATTGATTTTATGAAAGTATACAAAATAGAAACCGTACAGCATGTAAACGCTACTATTGAAGAATGTTGGGATTTTTTTTCAAGTCCGAAAAATCTCCAAACGATAACGCTGGATAATATGAGTTTCGAAATTCAGGATTTTGACAACAAACGTATGTATCCCGGACAAATTATCACCTATACTTTAAAACCTCTTTTGGGCATTAAAATTAACTGGATGACCATCATCACGGTTTCAAAGGAGAACCAATATTTTGTCGACGAACAGCGATTTGGCCCTTACGCTTTATGGCATCACAAACACTTTTTCGAGCCCACAGCAACCGGAACAAAAATGATTGATGTGGTGCATTATGCTTTACCATTAGGGTATCTGGGCAGAATCATGAACAGTCTTATTGTTAAAAATAAACTCAAAACTATTTTTGATTATCGCTACAACAAAATCGAAGAACTATTCAATTCAAAAGCTTAAATCAGTATAAATCTTTTAACTGAGATAAAAAATCTAGCAGAACATCATACAATGACAAAACAAAAAGTTTCTTTTTTCTGGTTCCGACGTGATTTACGTTTAGAAGACAATACCGGACTGTTCCATGCCCTGCAATCGGATTTTCCGGTAATTCCGCTATTTATTTTTGATGATGAAATTCTGGAAAACCTTCCCAAAAATGATGCACGCGTTCAGTTTATTTTTGAGTCACTTCAAAAAATAAACGAACAACTAAAAGCAATTGATTCCTCCATTCTGATTAAAAAAGGAACTACACGTAAGGTTTGGGAATCACTTACAACTGAATTTGACATTCAGCACGTTTTTTTTAATAAAGATTACGAGCCTTTTGCCATCAAACGTGATGCTGCTATTGTGCAATTATTAGCACAACACCATATCACAGCTTCCTCATTCAAAGATCATGTGATTTTTGAAGAAAAGGAAATTACAAAAGCTGACGGACTTCCTTACACCGTTTATACACCCTACAAAAACAAGTGGCTGGAAAAATACCATCTTTCAGGACAGGCTCCGGAATTTGATACCAAAATTGGTTATGAAAACTTCAGTAAAAATCAGTTTACTTTTCCGGAATTAGCCCAAATTGGTTTTGAAAAAAGCCCTATAAAAGTACTTCCTCCGAATCTAAGTCAAATTTCTAATTACAAAGAAACACGCGATTTCCCGGCTGAGGACAGTACTTCCTACCTTTCACCGCATTTACGTTTTGGAACGGTTAGTATTCGCAAACTCGTAAATTGGGCCAATCGAAAAAACCAAACCTTTTTAAGCGAGCTGATTTGGAGAGAATTCTTCATCCAGATTTTATTTAGCTTCCCAAATGTTGTGAACCATAATTTTAAATCGGCTTACGACGGCATTCAATGGCGTAATAACGAAGAAGATTTTAAACGCTGGTGTTCCGGAACTACGGGTTACCCAATGGTCGATGCCGGAATGCGTCAGCTAAACGAAACAGGGTATATGCACAATCGGGTTCGCATGGTGGTAGCCAGCTTTTTATGCAAACATTTACTCATCAACTGGCAATGGGGCGAGGCGTACTTTGCCGAAAAATTATTGGATTTCGAATTGGCTTCCAATGTAGGTAACTGGCAGTGGGCAGCCGGAACAGGCTGCGACGCTGCACCTTATTTCAGAGTTTTCAATCCCGAAATTCAACAAAAGAAATTTGACGAGAAAGGAATCTACATTCGCAAATGGATTCCGGAATTTGATTTAGGCTACAACGAACCAATGGTAGACCATGCGTTTGCAAGAGATCGTGCCATTGAAACTTATAAAAAAGGGATTTTGAAATAGTTTTTTTTTGTTTCAAGTTTCAGGTTTCAAGTTTCAGGTTATATTGCAACGTGAAACCTGAAACCTGAAACTTTTTTAGTACTTCAAATAATTTTCTACAACAATCTTCGCTTTCAAATCAAACATCAGATTATACAATCCGAAGAAAGTTCTGTTCATGTAGATAAAATGTTTGGAACCTCTATTTCCGTTCATTTTTTTAAGATTGGTATCGTTGGTAAAGCGTTCTCCTAATTTGGCAATATTATCAAAGAAAGTCTCGTCTGAAAAATCAAAGGTTTCTTTCTGAAATGGCTGGGTAAAAAGAGACAATAAATCATGAAACATTTCAGTAAAATAGGCAATCTCAGAAGCCGAATCATCGGGACGAAGAATTTCCAGTTCAAATAATTTCTCATTGAAAAGTGTTTCGTCTGTAATTACATTTTTATTGATCAATTCAAAGTAAGGCACATAAAAATCATCCGGAATTTGTTTCATACAGCCAAAATCCAATGCAATTAACTGATTGTTTTCATTCACCAGAAAATTTCCCGGATGCGGATCGGCATGCACTTTTCTTAAAACATGAATTTGGTACATATAAAAATCCCACAGTGCCTGACCTAATTTGTCACCCACTTCCTGATCTGAATTTTTAGCAGTAAACTCCGAAAGATGCAGACCGCTCATCCAGTCCATGGTGATAATTTTCTCTGATGAAAACTCAGGATAATAATTCGGAAAAAGTATGTTTTCGATTTTACTGCAGGCTTGTACCACTTCCTGGCTTTGTTGAAGTTCCAACAAATAATTGGTTTCTTCAATCAGTTTATCTTCGACTTCTTTAAAATATTTATCAGAATCTTTTCCCTGCAAATTAAACATTCTGATCGCAATAGGTTTTACCAGAGCCAAATCAGACGAGATACTGTTGGCAACTCCCGGATACTGAATTTTAACGGCTAGTTTTTTACCGTCTTTAACCGCTAAATGTACCTGACCGATACTGGCTGCATTGACCGAATTGGCATTAAACTCATCAAAAATTTCATAGGGAGTTTTTCCGAAATTGGTTTTAAAAGTTTTCAAGACTAATGGTGCCGAAAGCGGCGGTACTGAAAATTGCGATAATGAAAATTTCTCTACATAAGCCTGAGGCAGAAAGTTCTTGTCCATGCTCAGCATTTGAGCCACTTTAAGAGCACTTCCTTTCAAACTTTTGAGTCCGTCATAAATATCTTCCGCATTGTTTTCATTCAGCTTGTCACGAGTCAAATCTGAGTTTACCATTTTCTCCGCATAATGCTTAATATAGTTGACTCCGATTTTTGCACCCGTTTGCACTAATTTACTGGCTCTTTCTATTTTTGAGGTAGGTATATAATCGATCGTTTTCATTACTTACTGTATATTTTTTCTTTAAACAGAAATTTTCCAAAATCAATTAAATGATTCATTGGGGCTACATTCATTAATTCGAAGGATGCGTTAACTGATTTTTCAATAAAAATATCCGTTTTTTCGAATGCTGCCGAAGAATCCTCCATCCAGAATTTTATCGTCATCATTAATTGCAGCCAGGCCGATTCCTGAAGGGCTTTTTCCTGAAATTTTTGAAATTTTTCCTGTTCCAGCCTGTAATCATCAGTCAGTATTTCCGAAACATATTCTTTAAAAGCCTCGCGAAGCGAAGTCAGTTGTACTAAATTTTTAAGTGGATTTCTGTCTATTTTCAGAGCTTGCAGGACATAACTTCTGTTGGCCGTTAAAATCTCAAAAAATGTATAGTAGAAACTCAACATCTTGTTTTTCATATCATACTCGTGATAATCGGCATTTTTGTGCAGCAAATCAACTGTATTCACAAAAAACAGCCTGAATATTTCTTTTTCTAAACCTTCTAATGTTCCAAAAAAAGCATAAAACTCCGCTTCCGTAAAACCATTTTCTTTTGCAAAATGATAAACTGATTTTGGTTTTTGTCCCTTTTCTAAAACTTCATCCATGTATTTTGAAACGATATCTTCTCTTGTGATAGCCTTATTTTTAGTTGCCATTTCATTAAAATTTAGAATTTGCCTTAAAGGTAAGGAATGTTTAAGTACCTTTACTTTGCCTTAAACAAAATGCACTGTTAAATATATTATAAACTATCATGGCAAAAAATGTTTTATTAACCGGAGGCACTGGATTTGTTGGAAAACAACTTACCGATCTACTCACTGACAGTGGTTTTACGGTATCAATTTTGAGCCGTAGCGCACGAGAAAACACCTCATTAATCACCTATTATAAATGGAACTTAAAAACGAATTATATCAACGAAGAAGCAATTCTTCAGGCTGATTATATTATCCATTTAGCAGGCGAAGGAATTGTTGAGAAGAGATGGACTAAAAAACGCAAAAAAGTCATTGTAGAAAGTCGTGTACAACCCATCGATCTTATTTATTCGATCTTAAAGAAAAACAATAAAATTCCGGAGGCTTTTATCTCGGCTTCGGCGGTTGGAATTTACGGAGCTGTCACCAGTTCTGTTATCTGTGCGGAAGACACACCCCCTGCAACCGATTTTTTAGGGGTAACCTGCGTTGAATGGGAACAGGCCGTAGATAAAATTACTTCTTTAGGAATTCGGACTGCTAAAATCAGAACGGGGATTGTTTTGGGAAGAAATGAAGGATTTCTAAAAAAACTGGGACCCAATTTCAAAGCCGGCTTCGGTGCCATTTTGGGCACGGGAAAACAATATCTTCCCTGGATTCATATCGATGATTTATGCCAGATTTATCTAAAAGCACTTACTGATGAAACGATAAAAGGTCCGTACAATGCCTGCGTGACAGACAATACTACGAACCTTAGTTTTTCAAAAATGCTTGCCAGCTTATACGGTTATAAAATCTGGCTCCCAAAAGTACCCGCCTTTATTCTTAAAATTGTTTTAGGCGAAATGAGCGAGGCTGTCTTAAAAGGACAAAGGGTTTCCTCTGAAAAAATACAAAAGACAGGATTTGAATTTCAATTTACCGATTTAGAAGGCGCGCTAGTCAACTGCCTTAATTAGTCATTTTAGCGTTAGATATACCGGATCATCACTTTTAATTACTCCTGTTAATTCGGTATTCACCGTTTTAGCAATCTTAGCGGCTATTCTGTTCGGAATTTCGATATTATAATCAGAGATCAAAATTGGAAAATCGGAAATGATCTGGATTCCATCACCCACTTTTTTAATGAGTGCATTTACCAGAATTTCTCTTGATTTTCCCTTCATCGAAAGTTTTCCTTTAATTTGATATTCCTTTTCGATTTCGTCTATGTTTTTTAGATCAAATTTTTGAATTTTTCCTTTAAAAACAGCTTTCGGATAACGATGGCTTTCCATATAATTTTCATTAAAATGTTCCTGCATCAGGTCTAATTTAAAACGAAAATCTTTAATAAAAACGGTACAGATAAAAGTACTCGTTTTGGGCTCAACAATAATTGTGACCTGTCTGTTTACAGCTTTTACATCTTCGAAAAAGGGCACTGATGCTTCAAAATTTATGGTTCCCGTACTGGTAAAAAATTTATCCTGAGCCATAACGGAATGAGCTGTAAACAGTAAAATAAGTAATGTAATTTTTTTCATAATCGTTAACAATTAAACAATTATGTCATTCGATCTTTTTCTATTTTTAAGAAGAGAAACAACTGGACTTAAGATAAATTAAAAAAATAGAATGGCAGTACTCCGTGAAAAAACAGTAACCCAATCATTTATACTTAAAGTTACGATTTTTTCAGGATTACGGTTGCCGATTTACTGCTAAATATTTGTGAATGTTTTACCTGCCTAAAAATCAATTCTGATACCGTTTACTGGCACTCCAATTATGACATCAGAAACTCCACGAAATCTTATTGCACTGGTGTACAGATTTCAATTAAAAATCCATCCAGATCACGTACATAGGCCACTACTTGTCCCCATGGTTTCTGAGCAGGTTCTTTGACCAGTGCGGCTCCTGCTGAAATTGCTTTCTGTACCAATTCCTCGACATCATCGGTTATAAAACCCAATTCGATGGCAAAAGGTTTCTGCTCCGGTTTACTTTCGATAAAACCGTCTTTCAGATTTTGGGCTGCTAGTTCTTTTGAAGCAAACGAAATTGTGGTTTCACCTGTACTCAATTCACCGTAATCTCCCTCCGGAGTTACAAATTTTCTTGAAAATCCAAATGCATTTTCATAAAACGAAATTGATTTTTCTACTTCTTCAACGTATAAAATTGTATAGCCAAACTTTACCATTACTTTTTGATTTGATTGTAAATTATCTTAATTGGGTGTAGGTACATAAAAAATCTTTTTTAACACATAGAAACATAGTTTACTAACCGAAAAAAGCGTTTCACTTCTAATAAAACGCAGAAGACTATATTTCTCTCTTTTCTTTTCTCTTTCTTCTTTTTTCTTTTTTCTTTTTTCTTTTTTCTTTTTTCTTTTTAAAAACCCATCTCACTATTTACCAAAAAGAACTCATCTCTAAGGCCTTATCTTAGTGAATTTCTAAAAGCACATTGTACTGATTTAAATTTGCCAGATCTTCGATAGAATTAACGTCCGTCATTCTTGCATGTTCTTCTACTTCTTTTTTAGATTCGATTTGTTTGATGCATTTCCTAAAGCGTCTCACCTCTTCTAAATTTGACAAAATAAGTCCGGGAACAGGTACGCTTTTCCCCTCATTATCTTTAGCCACCATGGTAAAATAAGATGAATTACAATGTTTGATGGCTCCCGTTTGGATATTCTCAGCTTCCACACGAATTCCCACAATCATAGAGCTTCTTCCCACGTAATTTACCGATGCTTTCATGGTTACTAATTCTCCAACCTCAATAGGTTTTAAAAAGTTTACCGTATCCACAGAAGCGGTTACGCAATAGTTGCCACTAAATTTTGAGGCTGATGCAAAAGCAATCTGGTCTAACAGCTGTAAAATATATCCTCCGTGAATTTTTCCACTAAAATTAGTATGCGAAGGCAACATTAATTCTGATATACTTATTTTCGATGAAGAAACGTGTTTGAAATCTGCGGTCATAATTTTTTATTTGTATTTGAATGGAAAGGTTTATTTGCGAACAGCTTGGATGAAACTACGTTTTTAATTTAAAGATTGATTTTCATCTGAATTAGAAGCTCTGGCAATAATATTTTCAGGAAGCGATTTTTTAGCCTTCGCTCCCAT
This sequence comes from Flavobacterium sp. B183, assembly GCF_023539155.1. Taxonomy (NCBI): domain Bacteria; kingdom Pseudomonadati; phylum Bacteroidota; class Flavobacteriia; order Flavobacteriales; family Flavobacteriaceae; genus Flavobacterium; species Flavobacterium sp. B183. The sequence continues at coordinate 69,589 of NZ_CP097434.1, forward strand.
TTTCTTTAATTTTTCGACACTTGAAATCAGATTTCCTCTTCCGTCTACCAACTTGCTCATGGCATTTTCGTATTCCGTTTTTGTGTCTTTTATTTTATTTCCAATACGTACCAAATCGGTAACAAATCCCTCAAATTTGTCGTATAATGCTCCTGCCTGTCTGGCAATTTCAAAGGCATTTTCCTGTTGTTTTTGATTGGTCCACATACTATCAATAGTTCTTAAAGTCGCCAGTAAGGTTGTAGGAGTTACAATAACGATATTTCGATCAAACGCTTTATTGTACAAGGTCGAATCTTCATTTAAAGCAATCGCAAAAGCAGGTTCAATGGGGATAAACAATAAGACAAAATCCGGGCTCTCGATTTGATACAAATCATGATAATTTTTGCTTCCCAACTGCTCGACATGTCTTTTAATAGAGTTCACATGTTCTTTCAGGAAGTCCATTTTAAGAATTTCAGATTCTTCATTGATCCATTTTTCATAAGCAACCAGAGAAACTTTTGAATCGACGATCATCTTTTTACCGTCGGGTAAATTGATTACAACATCGGGCAAAACTCTGTTTCCTTCAGCATTTGTAAAACTTTGCTGTACTTCGTATTCTCTCCCCTTTTCTAAACCGGATTTTTCTAAAACACGTTCTAAAACCAATTCGCCCCAGTTCCCCTGCATTTTACTGTCACCTTTCAAAGCCTTGGTTAAATTCAGGGTTTCTTTACTCATTTGGGCATTCATTTCACTCAATCCTAAAATCTGCTGACGCAAAGCCGCATGATAATCAATACTTTCTTTGTGGGTTTGTTCTACCTTTTTTTCGAATCCCTGAATTTTATCCTGCAAAGGCAGCAGGATGCTTTTCATATTTTCGCTATTCTGCTCCGTAAACTTTGCCGATTTCTCTTCCAGAATTTTATTCGCCAGGTTTTCAAATTCTTTGGTAAATTTCTCCTGAAGTTCGCTTACTTCATTCTTTTGTTCTTTATGACGTTCCCACAAGTTTTCAAAATCAACTTCTTTTTTAGAAAGCTGAATCGCGAGACTGTCTTTTTCGGTTCGGATATTCTCTTTTTCAGAACTGCTCAGATGGAGCTGTTTTTCAAAATTTCTTCTTTCGTTTTCAAACTGCTCTTTCTGAATTTGTAATTGATTTGTGGTGGCACTCAGCCTTTCTTCCAGACTCACTTTTTCGGATTGAAATCGTGCAGCAAATAACGTCTTTCCTAAATATATCCCTAGAAATAACGCAGCTGTGAAGGCTAACAAATACGGAAGAAATTCAAACATAATTACATTTTTATATAAAGTAAAAGTACACAATAATACGAAGTGCTTTATTCTAAATTAGAAATTTCACGAATCCCTAATCTCGAAAAATAAAATCATTATTCTAAAAAAATAAAAAAAATCACGCAACCATTTCCAAAAGAAGACATCTACTAATTATAAACTATTAAAATATTGTTATGAAAAAATTAATGCTAAGCTTGTTTATAGCTTTTGGATTCAGTGCCTGCTCCCTTAATAATGAAGATATGAATGTAGTTTGCGGAGAAAGTGAAGACTTAGCTTTTACAGGAATTCCACTTTTATGCAACTATAGTGTTAAATCTTTACCTACCAATCCTGTTGCATTTTTAGCTGCTTCTGAAGAAAGATTGAATGCTTACTTCACCAAAAAAGAGAATACGTGTCCAAACGCTACTATTACACCTATCGATTTTAATAAAGAAATGATCGTTGGTATTTTCTCAGGACTTAAACCTACAGGTGGTTTTAAAATTAAGATAACCAGCATTGTTCAAAACAAATGTCAGATTCTGGTCAATTACTACGAAAAAGAACCTGAAGTGGGCGAGACAATTGCACCCGGGGCAACGTATCCGTCAGATTTCATTTTGATACCAAAAACAACTAAAACAATACTATTCAATAAAGTAGCAGACAACCGTGACAATGTCGTAATAGGAAGTTTCAGCAGTCAATGTACAGGTGCTGATTGTCAAAAATTCTATCAGATCAACGATTTTAATATCCAGAAATTCTTAAACGTTAAAGCTGGTGCTTACGATTTCGATCAATACCGTTATACGGCGACTACCAAAAAAGGAGATTACACGCTTTTCTTAAAATCGGTACCTGCTGAAATTTTAGCTTTAAAAGGACAAACTAAAACCTATGGCTCTCCAGACGCCGCAGATCAGGGAGGGGTATATTTTGAATTACGTCAGGGTATAAATGTTACTAAAATTACCATCGACAACAAAGATACTGCCGATCAAAGTGCCGAAATAAAAGCATTCAAAAAGGCTATTCAGGATAAAATAACAAGTCTAAAATAATCTGATTCATGAAAAAATATTTCTTATTTATCATCGTATGCGGTCTCTTTTCGTCGGCATATTCATTGGAATCTACGGGTATAAATTCGGGTTCGATTGTAAACACCTGGATTTGGGAAAAATCGATTGGAGGAAACAGTAATCCTTATACGGCAACTCCTAAAACGATCGGATTTAACAAAAAAGTCGTTTTTACACCAAACGGAAGAGTAATCACGTACAAAAACAATGTTGAAATAAGAAATAGTGCCTATACAATTGAAAAAGGTGTTGGTTACTTTGATCAGGCCGAACATGACTTAATCACTTTTGAAGGCAAGACTTATATCATAGAAAACCTTGACAATCAAAACCTAACCATTGTCAGCAATAATACCGATGCATCACGTACTATTTACAAAAGGTAGTTTTATAAGCTTATAAGAACTATTTTTGCAAAACCAAACAAACCACTTTTTTGAAAGACGATTTAGAAAAATACATACGACTGTGCATCAAAAATGACAGAGAAGGGCAACTGAAAATCTATCAGTTGTTCTCTCCTGTTTTATATGGTATATGCCTGAAGTATATGAGAAATGAAGACGATGCCAAAGATGTATTTCAGGAGGCTTTTGTGATCGTTTTTCAGAAAATCGGCCAATATAAATTTGAAGGAAGTTTTGAAGGCTGGCTAAAACGTATTTTCATTAATAAACTGATTGAAACGCTGAACAAGAAGAAAAAAGAGAGTTTCTTTTTGGACGTTTTTGATCCGGATACTGATTTTGTTGAGGAGGAGGAATTGGATATTGCTCCGGTCGAACAGGAGAAACTGCTGGAATATATCCGGGATCTACCGGATCAGTACCGCACCGTTTTCAACCTGTATGTTTTTGAAAAACTAAAGCATAAAGAAATAGCCGAACTTTTAAAAATCTCTGAAGGAACATCAAAATCAAATCTAAATCGGGCCAAAAGCATTTTGCAAAAAAAAATAATGAGCATAAAAAATTTTAAAATAGCATGAAAAAGCAAAATATAGAAGATCTTTTTTCATCAATGGAAAACTTTTCAAGTGTTCCTCCTCCTGAATTATGGAGTCAGATTGAAGAAAAATTAGACCAACCCAAAAAGAAAAAGAAGAAAGCTATTCTTTGGTGGTCAGCTGCTGCATGCTTATTATTAGGTTTGCTGCTTCCTTCTGTTTTACATTTTACCTCTACTTCGGCAATTCAAACGGTAAAAAATGGCGCGATAGAAAACAATAGTGTGGTTCTTGATGAGAAGAAAAACAATCCAAACTCTAACAAAACAATTCAAAGTAAAGAGAATAATGCTGTTGTAAATACCACTCAGCAAGAATCAAATCATACCGTTAGTAACTCTTCTCTGAAGAACAGTACAAATTCGTCTGAGCTTTCTATAAAAAATCACAATCAAAAAACGGCAGTTGCTCATTCTGATGTAACAAATAAGGCTAATTCAGGGAATGCAAATCTGAACTCCACTCTTCAAAAGAGAAATGAAGATCATACCGCAACCCAAAAAGTAATTGTTTCTGCCCAAACAAATACAGCCCATTCAGATCCATCAAATGCATTCAATTCTGCTTCAACAAATCAATTTCTAAATCCAACGGGGAAAAATTCCAATCAAAATGTAGCTGAAAAAATGTATGCTGCCGGGAAAAATAATCCATTAGCTTCTTATTCAAAAAATCATTCTATTAGTGCTGATAAAAAAGCTGCTAATCAAATAGTAGCTGAACAAACTTTTAGTGCAGGAAAGGCAAACCCTTTCTATCCAAATTCAAAAAATAAGGTGTCGGCTTCTGTTTTCGAAGAGCAATTGCCTGCTAAAAATAACATTAGTACAGCTTTAAGTGCTGTGAACCCGCTTTCTGATAAGCATCAGAAAACTGCTGTTGAAAACACATTCCCAGGCAGAGAATTAACAGGTAATTCAAAAAACAATTCGAAATTCAGTACCGTTTTAAGCAAGCAGGATTCCGTTCAGTTGGCAGAACTTCAAAACTTGGAAAAAGGTATAATTAATCCGGAAGAGAAAAACGAGAAAGAAAAGAAAACGATAATTTCTAAAGGAGAAAGATGGGCCGTTGAAGTTTTTGCCGGATTAGCCAACTCGGAAAATTATAAAAATGACAAAACGCTCGGCAATGTAAACGACTCAAAACAGGGAAGTACTTACGGTGTTAAAACAAAATATAAAATCAACAAAAAATGGGCCGTTGGTTCAGGTTTTAAGATCAACGAATTAGGACAAAGTGTTGCCGATGTATCGTACATAAGCAATGGTCCACCTAATGCTGCCATGACTTCTAATGACTATTTTAATCAAAATGCAACAGTAGTCGCAGCAGCTCCCCAAATTAGCACTAGTTCAGGTTACATTTTTGTTTCTAAAAACACTACAAATGCGTTAAAACAAAATAACATTGAAAGCAATTCTATTGAAAGTGGGAATCTGGATCAAAACTTAAGATATATCGAAATGCCTTTAGAGGTTTCGTATTCTGTTTTCAGTAAAAACAGGACCAACATCAACATCAATACCGGTGGTTTTGTGGGGAAACTGATTTCAAATAACATGGCCTTAAACGGAAATTCGATTGGTCAGAATGTCAATGCCAACGATTTCATCTACGGTTCTACATTAAGCAGTACTTTACAATATCGAGTTTACAAGAAAACAAGTGTTTTTGTGGAGCCCGCTATGAATTATTACGTTAATCCACTAAGCAGCCAATCTTTTAATCAGTTTCAATGGGGATTAAATTTTGGATTGAATGTTACTTTTTAAAGTTCTTTTTGTGGTAGTTTTACCAAAAAATTACCTAGAAAAAACGATAAAATGATCCTCAAAAATAATGGGACCGATCCGGAGTCACTACCTAAAGATCTTATAATTGCCAAAGAAATACTTTACGATTGTTGCGATTTTGACCTCACTCAACCTCAACCGGAAGCTGAAAGCAATGAGTACGATGCTTACCGTTTTCGATTGAATCAGAAAAACATCCGTTACAGGAAAGCGAAAATCACACCCACCAAAACAGGTCAGTTTGTAACTTTATGGAAACGCAATACGACGGGAATTATTGAGCCTTTTGATTTCACAGACGCTATTGACTTTGTGATTGTCAGTGTTCGAAAGAACGAACTCTTCGGACAATTTGTTTTTCCTAAATCTGTTTTATTAGAGAAAGGTATTTTTACCACTTCGACAAAAGAAGGTAAAAGAGCCACAAGAGTATATCCTCCGTGGGATGAAACAACAAGTAAACAAGCTCAGAAAACGCAGCAATGGCAATTGAATTACTTTTACTTCATTATGCCCGAAACAAATCCGAAACCATTCAAAACATTGTTTTAAATAAAAAAAGCAGCCCAAATTTTACTTTGGACTGCTTTTACTTTTTACTGAAAGCTATTGTAAACTGTTCAAAAGAAACCACAAATCAATTTCCTCCTCACATTTTACATTTCACTTCTTACTTTTTAACGATCTTACCTTTATAAACTACTTTATTATTCTCGGTTAGCGTATAAAAGTAAATCCCCGTTTGCAAATAACTTACCGGAACAGCCGTAGTACTTAGATCCTGTGTTGCATTAATATCAACCGGATTCCCTAATAAATGGCCTGAAACATCGTAGAACTTCAATTTCAGGTTTTTATCAGTATTGGTTTTTACGACCACATTCACCACATCGGTAGTTGGATTCGGATAAGCCTGAACCGCATAACCATTTTTAGTTTCAAAATCGATAGTTGACAGATTCGAAGATTTCAATTCAAAACGGGCCATTACCGGACCGTGGTCTGAAGTTGTATTGGTATAATTATTAATATCGTTACGAGGATCATAAACTGCAATCGAATTTGCGATGTACTGGTCGTTTAATTCGTTTGAAATCATGATGTGATCTAAAAATCCGCCCGAACTTAAATAAGTATATGCTCCTGCTTTACTGATTTCTAAAGTAAGTGCATTATAATTAGTCTGATCATCAACAAACATCTTATAAGAAGATGGATTTGGCGTAATAACTGATTTACTTACATCATCGTTATAGTCTCCCAAAATAATCAGATTCGAATTAGCATAGTAACGGTCTAAACTGTCTTTCAATACTTGTGCATCGTATTTACGCATGTTGTATTTGTCCATATCAGTTCCTTTATTCGCACGGGCATGAAGATCTACTAAATTAATCAGCTTTTTTACTCCCCCAACATTCGTCTCAATTTGCACCATATAAGGCAAACGTCCTGATGAGAAAAAATCTCCATCGTCACCATCAGGGCTTGGATAATTGTTTAGTGTGACCGTTTTAGCACGTATCTGATCGTATAGATCTTTAAACATTACTTTGGTATTTTTTACCGTTGCTGTCTGTGTATTGTAGATCACTACCAATTTTTGAGGTGGAAAATTCGGATCTGCAGGTTTAAAAGAATACGACCATGATGGTGAAATTACTTTATCGAACGTTTTACCATTAACGCTAATTTTTTGCACCAAAGCATCTAAAGCCGGTTCATCAGAAACTTCCTGAACCACATAAACATCAGCATTTAACTTGTTCATTACCTTAGCCACGTTCTCAATTTGAAGAGCATCGTCTGTAGGTCCAAATTCTTTATTGGATGCATCTTTTACATCAGTCCCAAAAAATTCTAAGTTATAGGTCACTACATCAAAAGTATCTGCCTTTGGTATAGATGAACCGGTAAACGAACCTATTTGCTTATTTAAAGAAGTTCCTGTAACTGTTAACACCCCTGAAATTGTTAATGCTTTTACTGACGGTACAAACCTAGCATAAATCTTTTTAGACGCAGCTGCATCGGCTGCAGTAACTACAACGCTTGACTGAAATAAAGTGTTATCTAAAGACAATTGATAATCAGCTGGAGCTGTAAGAGTAATATCTCCATGCCCTTCTGCTTTTAGTGTAAAAGCCTGAGCTCCGGAAACGGCACTTACATTTACATCTCCAAAATCTAAAACAGGATTTGCATCTATATAACCTGTTGCATTGGTGATAGCAAAATCATCAAATGACCATTCTGCAGCATTGTTTGCTCCTCCGGCTGTAGTTTCATACACCCAGGCCAGATAAGTATGACTTGTTTTGTAACTGTCTAATTTAATGTATTGCGATTGTGCATAGGTTCCTGTTATGGTTGGAAATTTACCGTCAATTACGGTCCAGGTTGCATTTTCAGGATTACTTTTTCCATCATAATCGGTAGAAACCATTAATTTCAGATCGGTACCCGCATAAAATTTACGGGAGTAAAAAGAAAGTAAAATTGCTTTATCAAATTTAGCTGTATTATCTAAACGCAATTTTGGAGAAATCAGCCAGTCTTTACTAGCTCCGCTATCGGAATAACCATTCATGATTACCGCTCCCGCTCCTGAATTTACATTTCTGGCCACAGTAGTTGGAGTCCATTTATTTGCTGTACCGGCAACATTGTATTGCGTCCACCCGCTATTGCTTAAAACATTTGCATCGTTAAAACCTTGTTGGTACGGATCAATTCCTACTCCGGTAAGCGTCACTGTTTTGGTTGTTGCTCCGGTCGCATCATGTGTTATTTGTCCCGAAAAATTTCCAATAGCATCCGGTGTAAACCTCACAAAAACTGTTGGCGTCGCCCCGGAAGCAAAGTCAGAAGCACCATAAACAAGCGAAGTTCCAAACGTAGTCCCGTCTTTCGAAATGGTAAAGTTTCCGGTAGCCGCTAAAGTAACATCAGTTGAAATGTTAGTTCCCTGAATTTGATAACTAAAATTATCAGAGCTAAAGCCCGCTTCTGAAAATCCAAAATCTAAAGCAGTAACCGTTGTTACAAAAGACGGAATTGGTGCACTTGCAATTGAAGCATCAACTTTAGTGGGATTCAACTGTAAATTTCCAAAAATATCTTCAGAAACAGAGAAAACAGAATAATTGGTATTTAGCGTTAAACCTGAAAAAGTTTTGGTATAAACCTGAGAAGCATTAACAACATCCAAAAATCCTGATTGTAAAGCCGCTGCATCGTTAGCATCGTGACCTGCCTTAATTTGTGCAGCTGTTGGCGCTGTACTTCCTCCTGGCAATAAAACATAGTAAGTTTTTCCTGCTTCATCTAATTTATTCGAGAAATCAAAACTTTCCGATAAAATGTTATCAGCTTTTGGATAACCAACCGCACTTACCGGAGCAAGGATATCTTCTCTAATATCTAAATCATCAATCGCAAATGAAGGACGTGCTCCTCCGCCGATAATTTGTTTCGCTATCCATCTAATTTGAACTATTGGCTGGTTGTTACAGGCTGCAGGTAAAATAGTCTTAATTGTGGTAAGATTAATTGGCTCAGTCTTATTTACATCTAATGGAACCGTTTTATCACTTAAATAATCCGTTCCCGGCAAAGTGATAAAAGGTCCTGTAGTTCCAATTCTGTATTGCAGTGCCATTTCATAAATACAAAGATTATTCGTTCCGTTATAAGGATTACGAATAACCATAGCATCATATTTCACCTGGATATTTTTACGGTCGGTAGCTATGAACGCAAAACCTATTGCTGCATCTAAACTGTTTGTATCCAGGAAGCCAATCTTCCCGTTATAATTGTGAACACCTCCTGAATTTGTGTTTGCAGTACTACTGGCTCGAAGATTTTGGTTAGTCGCAGTTAAAGCTGTATTATAGCTTGTCCCCGGGGCACCAGCATTAGCAGTCCAACCCTGAAAACCTGGCGGATAAGTAGATGATCCTGCAGCTAACGTACTAAAATCTTGCACAAATTCAGGCGTTATAGATTGAGGCGTGGGCATGGTTTGGGCAAAAAGATTCCCTGACCAACAAAAAAAACTTAAAAAAGCCATGAGATGGCGTACAGAGTAATTGTTTTTCATACAGTTTAAAAAAATAGAGTTTTTAGAAATCAAATTTATATTCTTTAAAGTTAACAGAATATTGTGAAAACATAAACTTATCGTATCGCACTTTTGTGAAAATTTTCCAGCAAAAAATAAATTATCCGTCAGTTCTTTCAATTATTCTTAGATTTGGCGCGACTTCACAAAACATTTTGTTTTTGTATGAATTAAGAGATTATTACAATTTAACAAGTTATTTCTTTTTTAAAATTTCTCTGTCTAAAAACCAATCGGACTTAATTTAGCCCCCAAATATTTTTAACGACATTCTTTTTTCTCATTAGTCTATGCTATTAGAACTCCTAAAACTGAAAAATGAATCGTTTACTTTCACTTTCTATCTGTACAATTTTCTTTACCTTTAAGTCGTTTTAGGCATTAACTAATACGATACAACATGAAAAACTTATTTATCTTTTCGGCTCTATTTTCTCTGCTGCTGTCCTGCAATACAAAAACAACTAAAGAAAACAGTTCTACAAACAAGGAAACGGTCACTAAAACCGACAACAGTTTCAGCAAAACAACAATCTATGAAGGAATAATTCCGTGTGCTGATTGCAGTGGAATTCAAATGACCTTGAAAATCTACACCGATTATAGTGTTTCACAAAACAATAAATTTGAACTCATAAGTGTCTATCAGGGAAAAGAACCCGGAAATGTCTTTACCCAGAAAGGAAATTTTAATACAGAAAGAGGATTAGATAAAGATCCGGACGGTACAATTTATGTCCTAAACTGGGATCAGCCTGAAGAAAAACAGCTGTACTATGGCTATTATAGTTCTAATCCTGAAAAGATCTATCTACTGGATAAAGACAGAAAAAGGATAAAATCTGATCTAAACTACTTTTTGACTTTAAAAAAATAACCTCTTTAACAGTAGTTACTAACGATTCAATCCAGAATTATGAACTTCTTCAAAATCAAAACTTCCTGGTCTAATACTGAATTTATTGGAATCAAATTGTGTATCGCTTCAGCTTACGTATTAATTGGAAGTTATTTTCATGATTTTTTCAAAAATTATTATTTCCCAATTCTAGTCCTATTTGCAATTACGACAATCTGGTTTGTTCTGCAATGGCTAAAAAAAATGAAACATGAAAAATCTAAATCTTAAGATTTCCTTTTAAACTCTGCAAACAAAGTTATCTTTGCAGTCAAAAAACAAATATGCATCACCATTTTCTTCTTTTTAAACCTTACGGCTATCTAAGTCAGTTTATTTATGAATTGAAGAGAAAGAAAAAGCTTTTAGGTGAATTATATAATTTCCCCGAAGGTACTATGGCCATCGGAAGACTTGATGAAGACTCTGAAGGTTTACTTTTATTGACGACAGACGGAAGAATAAGCGAACTGGTAAGAAGCAAAAAAGTAGACAAAGAATATTACGTTCAGGTCGACGGAATCATCACTCCCGAAGCAATCGAGGCCTTACAAAAAGGCGTTGAAATAGGTTTTGATGGCGGTAAATACAAAACTAGACCCTGCACTGCTTTTATCGTTACCGAAATTCCGGATTTTGGTCCAAGAGCCAAAAAAATCAGAGATGAACGCCATGGCCCAACCTCCTGGGCTTCTATTACAATAAGAGAAGGAAAATTTCGTCAGGTTCGGAAAATGACCGCGGCTGTTGGATTTCCAACTTTAAGACTGGTTCGTGTTCGCATAGGAAATGTATCTTTGCAAAACTTAAAAGCCGGAGAAGTACTGGAAGTGACTGATTTTAATTTAGATAATGAGATAATTTGATAATGTGACAATTATTATTTAAAAGAATAAAAACACTCATACCCATTTCACATCTAACATTTTACACCTCATAACCCATAACTCAAAAAAAAAAATGCTAAACATAGTTCTTGTAGAGCCTGAAATCCCTAATAACACCGGAAACATTGGACGTTTATGTGTTGGTACAGAAAGCAGATTACATTTAATTCATCCTTTCGGATTTGTAATTAACGATAAAAACCTGAAACGTTCGGGACTGGATTACTGGGTACATCTTGACGTTACCGAATACCAAAATATAGAAGAATGGATTGAACAGATTCCTGATCAGTCACGTGTTTTTCTGATGAGTTCTCATGCCGAAAAATCATATCTCGAAACTGATTTTCAGGACGGAGACTGGCTTGTATTTGGCAAAGAAAGTGTCGGTTTAAGTAAAGAAGTTCTGGCACGTTTTGAGAATCACCTCACCATTCCCATGTCAAAATTAATCCGAAGTTTTAATATTGCCAATTCTGTGGCTTTTGTGGTAGGAGAAGCAAAAAGACAAATCGGACTGAAAAATAGTTAGCCGTTTATTTCTTTAGTTTTAAAACGCTATTTTGGTCCCTTTGTAAAGTATTCGACAGGTCTGCTACGTAATTACGAACTTTCCTTTTTCGGCATCAAAAATAATATGTTCGTCTTTGAATAGGGTGGCAAAACTTCCTTTTGAAATTAAATTGCATGGCGCATCCTGTACCACCAATTCAGGAGTCATAATAATCATTTCATCACTTAACTGAATTGCCAGATCTATGTCATGAGTCGAAAATAAAATGCATTTCTGAGTTTCCTCTGTTAGTTTCTTGAGGAGTTTGAATAGCGAGACTTTGTGCAGTAAATCAAGATGTGTTGTCGGCTCATCCAGAATAATCAACGGAGTATCTTGTGCCAAAGCTCGCGCAATTAAAACCTTCTGCAATTGTCCGTCACTAATTTCGAAATGTTTTTTCTGAGCCAGATGCTCTATTTGAGTCAACTCTAAAGCTTCCTGAACTTTCCCGATATCATTCTGACTTAAAGTCCCAATCCAATTGGTGTAAGGCTGACGTCCTAAAGCTACTAATTCGAAAACAGACAAATTACTTGGCGGTAGCTTTTCGGTTAAAACTAAGCTTAAATTTTGAGCCAATTCCAGAGGCTTATAGGTACTTATATTTTTTTCATTTAGAAAAACATGTCCTTTCAACGGCTGCTGAATTCCGGTAATCGTGCGAAGCAAAGTCGATTTCCCAATTCCGTTTGCACCAATTAACGAGATTAGTTTCCCCGAAGCTAAATTCAGATTTAGATTTTCAGCAATGGTCACAACTCCTTTCTTCGACTTATAGCCGATATCGAGATCTTTTGTTTTTAAAATAGTAGTCATTGTTTAAAGGTACTAAGGTTCTAAGCTGCTAAGGTTCTAAGTTTTTTCTTCACCGCTTTTAATTTTTAAAAATCAATCTGCGAAAATCCGTTGAATCCACTTAATCTGTGGCTAATTTATTTACTGAAAATTTCTTTTACGCATGAGCAGCCAAACGACAATTGGTGCGCCAATTATAGACGTGATTGCATTAATGGGCAATGTGGTCTCTAGTCCCGGCATTTGTGATGCCATATCGCAAAACAACATAATTATTCCTCCGTAGAAAAAAGTACTCCAGTATAAAACCGTGTGGTTACTCGTCTGAAAAGTCAATTTTGCAATGTGTGGCACTGCCAAACCTATGAATGCAACCGGCCCTGCAAAAGCAGTAACAGTTCCGGCCAGAATACTTGTTGCAAAAATAATGATCAATCGGGCTCTCTTGTAATTCAACCCCATACTTTTGGCGTAATTTTCACCTAAAAGCAAGGCATTTAAAGGTTTAATACTTCCGGCACTCAAAAACAGACCAAAAGCAACACAAACTGCCAAAATCAAGATCGAAGTCCACGAAAGATTCCCAAGACTTCCCAAAGACCAAAAGGTAAATTTCTGCAATTGTTCTGCTGAACTAAAATACGTCAAGACCCCAACAATAGCACTGGTAAAACTGCCAAACATTAATCCGACAATTAAAATTGCCATCGTATTTCGTAAACGCTGTGCTACCAATAAAACCAATAGTAAAACCAAAACACTTCCTATTGTCGAAGCCAGTACAATTGCATACGGCGACAATAAAATCGAGTTTAAAAATGAAGGCAAAAAACCTGCCCCTAGAATCACAATCGCAACTGCCAGAATTGCTCCCGAACTTAAACCTAAAACATCAGGTCCTGCGAGCGGATTTCTAAACAAAGTCTGCATCAGCAAACCACTCACCGATAAACCAATACCAACCAACATAGCTGTAATAGCCTTTGGCAGACGATAATTGACAATAATATATTCCCAGGTCGATTTACTGGCATGGCTTCCGGTCATACTGTTATATACTTCCTTAAAAGGTATGGTTACTGATCCCAGGCTAATGTCTAAAAAAAACATAAACAATAAGGCCAGACCGAGTACCGAAAACAGTATTATATTTCGTTTTTTATGAATCAATGAACTTAGTTTAATTTAGAGGCAAAAGTAAATTCATAACTTGGCAACAACTCCGGGTGAAAAATCTTGATATAATCTTTTAATACTAAATCAGGACGGCTTGGTGCCAGCTCATAATAAACTGTTCCTCCCGTTGCTCCCGATTTACCTTCAAACGTATAAACATTCTTAGACTTGAAGGCATCAAATTCTGTATAATGAGGATTACTCTTTCCGAATTCGTCCAAACTTTTAAAGGAACCTGCAGCGATCCAGAAATTAGCTGTTTTGGCTTTCACTAAGACTTTTTCAAAAGACAAGCCTTCGCTTCCCGTACCTTTTAAATCGGCCCATAGGTAATTGGCCTGAGCATCTTTCATAAACTGCGCCACCCAACTGTTTCCTTTAGCTACATACCAGATATCTTCGTACATAGAACCATATAAAACACTTGAAGTTGCTGGTTTTCCCGCTACTAATTTTTTAGCCTGGTCATAACTCAAAACAATTTTATCAAACAACTCTTTCGCCTGTTCTTCTTTACCAAATAAAGCACCGTAGAGTTTAATCCACTCTGCTTTTCCAAGAGGAGATTGCTCCATCCAGTCGGCCTGAATCAAAACATTTAAACCGCTTTTTTTCAAATTATCAAGCATCGCATTGTTATTGTCTACTCCAAAAGTCACTATTAAGTCCGGAGATAACTCTATTAATTGTTCGATATTTAATTTCTCGTTTTGTCCCACATTTTTAACAGCACCTTTGTCTATCAGTGCTCTGGTTTTTTCGGAAGAAATGTAATCGGTATGCGGAAAACCTACCAGTTTATTCTCTACTTCCAACATCTCCAAAAATGGAATGTTAGTCGTTGAAGTCACTACAATTGACTCTAAAGGAACTTTGATAGTTGTGTACTTTTGTAAACTGTCCGGTACTTTCGCTTCTTTCTCTTTCAGTACATAAGTAAACTTGGTATGGGCATCCGGCCAGGGATCTGAAACAGTTACTACCGAATATCCTTCGTGCTTTATAATCGAGAGTCCGGACGCATATTCGATACTATTTTTTTCGGTTTCTGTTTTTACAATCTCCGAAGATTCATTTTTTTTGCATCCGATTAGAAGAAAAAAAGGTAAAACAAAAATCATTTTTGGCAGTAAATGTCTCATATATAGGTTCTGTTATTTTTTTTAAAGGGCTCAGTTTCATCATGCTGCTTTTATGGCATATAATTTGAATCGTCTTCCTTATAAATTTTACAATTTCATTACTGACAAAGGTAACGCAATTTCTATTTTTTTTATCTACCTTTATTCCTACAAAATCAAATAAACATCATTTTTCCCTAATGAATCCCATAAAAACCAAAGTCTGCTCGAGCTGTGAATCTTCTTTCAGCTGTGGAGATACTTCAAATGAAAACAAGTGTTGGTGTAATGATTTCCCCCCTATTTTTAATCTTTCCGAAGGAGGCGACTGTCTTTGCCCCGTTTGTTTTAAAGAAGCCTGCGAAGATAAAATCGACGCTTACGTAGAAACGCTTACCCCACAAAAAGCTCTTAAAAATAAAGCCATATCTTTACCCAAACAAGAAAAGTTAATCGAAGGAATTGATTATTATTTGGAAGACGGAAATTATGTTTTCAAAGCCTGGTTTCACTTAAAAAGAGGAAGCTGCTGCGGAAACGAATGCCGACACTGCCCTTACTAATTGTTGATTGTTGATTGTGAATTATTGATTATAAATTGTTAGCTGTGAATTATGAAAGAGAATATAATCAAAGATAAGAGTTTTGATTTTGCGATTCGAATAGTTAAATTATATCAGTACCTATCCACGGAGAAAAAAGAATTTATCCTTTCTAAACAGCTTCTGCGATCTGGAACAAGTATAGGTGCTATGATAAGAGAAGCTGAACATGCCGAAAGCAAAAATGATTTTATTCATAAATTTGCAATTGCCCAAAAAGAGGCCAATGAAGCTGTTTATTGGTTAGAATTACTAAAAGCAACCAATTACTTAAATGAAAAAGAATTTGCGACTATTAATAATGACGCCATTTCAATATTAAAATTAATAACAAGTATTATCAAAACGACCAAAAGTCAAATTCCTCCTAAACAGCCTCTTCTTTAAATTAACAACCAACAATTAACAATTAACAATTAACAATCAACAATCAACAATTAAAATGATCTACCTAATTACAGGAGGCGAACGATCAGGAAAGAGCAGTTACGCCCAAAACCTGGCCTTACAACTTTCAGATACCCCTATATATGTAGCGACAGCCAGAAAATGGGACTCTGATTTTCAAAACAGAATTGACAGACATCAACAAGAACGCGACGAACGCTGGACCAATATTGAAAAAGAGAAATACTTAAGTGAAATTGACTTTTCCGGAAAAGTGGCTTTAATAGATTGCGTTACCCTTTGGCTGACCAACTTTTTTGTCGACCATAAAAATGAGGTTACTTTAAGTTTAGAGGAAGCAAAAAAAGAATTTCTATCCATAGCGCAACAGGAAAATGCTACGCTGATTATTGTCACAAATGAAATCGGAATGGGTGTTCATGCCGAAACTCATATCGGCCGAAAATTTACCGAACTTCAGGGTTGGATGAATCAGTTTTTGGCTTCAAACGCAGATGAAGTGGTTCTAATGGTTTCGGGAATTCCTGTTAAGATAAAAGGATAGTGATCGAAAGAAAATCCAATTTTTAAATCCCAAATTACAATACGATACTTTATCTTTACGGTTACTATTCTACAAACCCGAAGTTTTTGGAATTTAAAAATTGGAATTTAAAAATGAGTCATTTAGACGATATACTAAAATCACGTCGTGATACCCGCCATTTTACAAATGACGAACTTCCTGACGAAGTCATTCAGAAAGCACTTCAAGCCGGACATTGGGCACCGTCAGTTGGATTAACAGATGCTACCCGATATTATCTTATTAAATCTGCTGCGGTTAAAAGTACCATAAAAGAGCTTTTTTTAGATTATAACAAAAAAGCTGAGGAACTTACCGACAATCCCGAACAAAAGGAACACTATAAATCCTTAAAACTGGAGGCCATTGAGGAAGCTCCAATCGGACTCATTATTGCTTATGATCGATCTGTACTGAACCAATTTACGATTGGAACGGTTGGCAGCAATGAAGCGGTAAAATTCAGTTCAGTTTGCGCTGCTCAGAACATCTGGCTCTCTCTCACTGAGCAGGGTTACGGAATGGGCTGGGTGTCTATTCTAAACTATTATCAGTTTAAAAAGATTCTCGATTTACCTGAAAACATTGAGCCGTTGGGGTATTTCTGCATCGGAAAACCTGCTACAAATTATGATAATCAGCCCATGTTGCAGCAATTACACTGGAAACAAAAATCAGAGGCTCCGGATTGTACGGAAATCAAAACTACCGTTGAAAATCTAATTCCAAATTTAAATTTAAACTCAAAAACAGAAAGCTCAAAAGATTTCAACTTCAGCACTCAGCTACAAGACAAAATAGATTCGAAGACCAAACCCATTGGCGCTTTAGGCACTCTCGAGACTTTAGCCTTTCAGATGGGAACTGTTTTTGAAACGTTAAACCCAAAAATCATAAATCCTTCTATCGTTGTTTTTGCTGCCGATCATGGCATTGCTAATCATGGCGTAAGCGCTTACCCGCAGGATGTCACAAGACAAATGGTGACCAATTTTCTGGAAGGCGGCGCTGCCATTAACGTCTTCTGTAAGCAAAATGACATTCAGTTATCCATCGTTGATGCCGGTGTTAATTATGATTTCCCAACCAATGCCAATCTGATTAATGCCAAAATAGCCAAAGGAACACAATCCTTTCTACACCTTCCCGCAATGAGTGAAGCAGAGTTACAGTTGTGTTTTGAAAAAGGAAAATCAATTGTGGAAGACATTGCAAGAAAAGGCTCCAATTGTATTGGTTTTGGTGAAATGGGAATTGGAAACACCTCTACTGCCTCGGTATTGATGAGCCTTCTAACCGGATTCTCTATCGAAGAATGCGTCGGAAAAGGAACGGGTGTTGAAGATGAAAAATTACTTCAAAAACAAGACTTACTGCGAAAAGCTATTGAAAATTATACCGGTCCGGCCGAGTTAAAACAACAGCTGGCCTACTTTGGAGGTTTTGAAATTATACAAATTGCCAGCGGGATGTTAACTGCTTTTGAGAACAATATGCTCCTTCTGGTGGATGGATTTATTTGTAGTACAGCCTTTTTAATCGCTTCAAAAATAAATCCTGCTATTCATAAAAATGCGGTCTTCTGTCACTGTTCCGCCGAGAAAGCCCATCAGAAATTATTAGATTATTTAAATGCAAAACCTATTCTGAATCTGGATTTGCGCTTGGGAGAAGGTACAGGCTGCGCGATTGCCTTTCCAATTCTGAAATCAGCTGAAGTTTTTCTGAATGAAATGGCCAGTTTTGAAAGCGCGGGAGTGAGCCGGAAATAGTTTTCACTCTCAGTTTACAATTTTATCCTTTAATTTTGCCTTAATCAATTATCTTAAATGAAAAAAGAACTACATATTTTCTTTACCTGTTTAATGTTTTACACCAGAATCCCGTGCCCTAAAAACATCAATCATGATCCTGACTATTTAAATAAGGCAACACGTTATTTTCCTTTCATTGGTTGGATTGTTGGGAGCATTTCCTTTCTGGCTTTTTATCTTTTCTCGCTTTTTCTCTCTATTGAAACCGCAGTACTTTTGGCTATTATCGCCTCAATATTAACCACCGGAGCTTTTCATGAAGATGGTTTTGCTGATGTTTGTGATGGTTTTGGAGGCGGCTGGACCAAAGAAAAAATTCTGCTTATTATGAAAGACAGTGCGATTGGAGCTTACGGAGCGATTGGTTTAGTTTTACTATTTCTATTAAAATTCAAACTGCTTTCAGAATCCATTTCACTTTTTACTACTAACATTTTTCTAATTTTCCTCTTATTCATTTCGGCCCATTCCTTAAGTCGCCTTGCAGCAATATCAATTATTTTCACACATGAATACTCCCGCGATGATGCGACGAGTAAAAGCAAGCCTATAGCTAAGAAACACAGTTGGAAAGAAATTACAGGTTCGTTCTTCTTCGGACTAATTCCATTATTGGTACTTTCATTTTTTCAATCTGAATTTCTTTTGGCAATTATTCCGGTATTCATCATGCGTTATTTTTTAGCCCGCTACTTCCAAAAATGGATTGATGGTTACACGGGTGACTGCCTGGGAGCAACGCAACAGGTTTGTGAAGTTATTTACTATTTAAGCATTCTTCTGATATGGAAATTTATCTAGTTCGTCATACCGAAACAACCTGCGAAAAAGGGATCTGCTACGGTCAGACCGATGTAGATTTGGCTGTTCCATTCGAAGAAATCTTTAAGGATATTGTCTCGCAATTACCTCCTAAGGCCCTACTCTTTTCAAGTCCTTTGAAACGTTGTACTATGCTGGCAGAATACATTCAGAATACTATAAAACCAGCTTCCTTTATTATGGACGGTCGTTTAATGGAAATGAATTTTGGCGATTGGGAATTGAAAAACTGGGATGCAATTCCTGCGGAAGAACTTAATCCCTGGATGGAAGATTTTGTCACCACACAAGTCCCAAATGGGGAGTCTTTTACAATACTTCATGAAAGAGTGGGTACGTTTTTAGAAGATTATGTTTTCAACCAGACAGCTCCTGTAGTCATTGTCTCACATGCGGGTGTGATCAGAAGTATTTTATGTCATCAGTCCGGATTACCACTAAAAGACGCTTTTACCAATAAAGTAGCGTTCGGACAGGTTATTAAAATAGTGAATTAAATTATCATTTGTTCAGAATCCCTCTCCAAAACGAAAACAAATTTGAAAATTCAATAATTTTAACTTTATCTTTGCAGAAAATTAAGGTTGTGTTCATTCATACACATTAAAAGGGAATCAAGTCATAAATCTTGAGCTGTACCCGCAACTGTAAGCTTTGTTCTGAAAAGAATGCTTGTTGTTAACTACAAAACCACTGCTCGCGCTGACGAATGGGAAGGTAAACAACAAGACGCAAGCCAGGAGACCTGCCTTTATAATCAATATCGAGCTCTCGGGAAAAAGAGTGTAGAAATTATGACTTTGAAAAAACTTTTTGCTCTTTGTTTCTTATTGTTGTGCCAGATTACTGTGGCGCAGAACGATTCTATTACGAAACTTAAAACAGTTGTCGTTTCTGACGCTAATCTTAAAAAATACTCCAATTCACAATCGGTTTTAAAACTAAATGACTCTGTTATTGGCAAAAATGAAGCCTTATTAACGGATTTGTTAAACTTTAATTCGACCATTTATTTTAAAGAGTACGGCCGTGGAATGCTTTCTACAGTTGCTTTTAGAGGTACAACATCATCGCAAACGGCTGTAATCTGGAACGGAATCAACATTAATTCTCAAATGAACGGAAGTACTGATTTTAATACCATTTCCGGATCCGATTATAATTCTATAAGTGTAAAAGCAGGAGGAGGAAGTGTTATTTACGGTAGCGGAGCCGTTGGAGGAACCGTACACTTGAATACGGATCTCGCTTTTTACAATAAATTTGAAAACAGTTTAAGATTGGATTACGGAAGTTTCAACACGATCGGAATTAATTATAAAACAAGTATCTCCAATAAAAAATGGAGTACTCAGATTGGTTTTTCTAAAAATAGTTCTACAAACGATTATAAATACCTGAACCAATACAACTGGAAAGGCGAACAGCGCTGGAATCAAAACGGTCAGTATGATGTTATTACCCTAAGTGCCAATGCAGGATATAAAATCAACGACAAAAACAGTTTAAAGCTATATACCCAAACCTCAAACACAGACCGAAATACCTCATTAGTTTCGGAATCTGAAACTAAAAGTAAATATGTAAATGGTTTTAATCGGAACTTATTGGAATATGATGGTGATTTTGGCAGATTCAAAACCAATTTAAAAACAGCCTATATTTTCGAAAACTATAAATATTATGCCGACAATTCGAGCAATATTTACACTTATGGAAAGACCGAAAACTTCATCTCTAAGGCAGATTTAGGCTATCAATTACTGGAATCGATACAACTAAATGGTATCCTGGACTACAACCGAACTAAAGGATACGGAAGTGGTTTTGGTGATAATGTTAGAGAAATAAGTTCTGCTGCTTTACTTATAAAACAAGATATTTCTGCGGACTGGAAAAACGAATTTGGGGTTCGTAAAGAGTTTACAGACAATTACAAATCACCCGTTCTATTCTCCGCAGGTTCCTCCTATCAATTTGGGAAACTGTACAATTTAAAATTGAATGTATCCCGTAATTTCCGAATTCCAACTTTCAATGATTTGTACTGGGAACAAGGCGGAAATCCTAATTTAAAACCGGAGAGTTCTTATCAGGCCGAAATTGGAAACGTTTTCACCATTAAGAACTTCTCTTTGACTCAGACTTTTTATTATATCAAAATAAAAGATCTATTGCAATGGGTCCCGGGAGCTAATGGTATCTGGTCACCGCAAAACACAGACAAAGTAAACAGTTACGGAGCCGAAACACTATTGAGTTGGAAAAAGAGTTTTGGCAAAAACAACCTGACTGCAAATGCGACGTATGCCTATTCAATTTCAGAAAATGTAGAAACCAAAAAGCAATTGTTTTTTGTTCCTTTTCATAAAGTAACCGCTGCCATCGCTTACTCAAGAAATAACATTTCAGCCAATTATCAATTTCTGTATAATGGATTTGTGTACACACAAGCTGACAATGACCCCGAAAAAATCGTATCGGCTTACACTGTTTCGAACATTGGTGTAGACTACGATTTTAAACTTTTATCTTCTTTCAAAGTAGGCATTCAGGTTTTGAATGTTTGGAACACCTTCTATCAAAGTCTGGAATACCGACCTATGCCCGGAAGAAATTATAACCTGTACTTAAACTTTAAATTTTAAAATAATGAAACTAACTAGATTATTCCTATTAGCATTAAGCGCATCGCTTTTTGTTTCTTGCTCTAATGACGACTCTGACGGACCTAAGGGAGTTTATGATAATGGCGTTTTCATCTTAAATGAAGGAAACTTTACTGACGGTGGCTCCGTTTCTTTCATATCTGACGATTTAAATACTTTCACAAAAGATGTTTACAAGACAGTAAACAGCAGTGATTTCGTTGGAAAATATCTTCAAAACATCTTTTTTGACGGAGACAAGGCTTATATTATTGCCGGTGGATCAAATGTTATTAATGTAGTAGACCGTTATAGTTTTAAATTGATTGCAAAAATTGACACCGGACTTGCTAACCCTCGCTATGGTGTTGTAAAGGATGGTAAAGCTTATGTAACTAATGCTAATACCTATCCTAGCTACACTGACCCGGAAAAAAACCCTAACGCCAATATTGACGATTATGTTGCCGTAATTAATCTAAGCACAAATACTGTTGAATCTAAAATCGAATTGAAAGGTACAGGAAACAGAATTGTGTTAGATAATGGAAAACTATACATCACTGAGCCAAATAACAGCGACAAGTTGTTGGTGGTAAACATTACAACCAAAACAGTAGAAACTGTTACTATTGGTTCAGATGCAGATTCAATTGAAGAAGAAAACGGAGTTCTTTTTATCCTTAGAAAACCTTACGGTGCTGCCGGGGAAATTGTAAAAGTAAAAATTTCAGACAAATCTGTTTCCAAAATTGCTTTACCTGCTAATTTAGGAAATGCTGGTCAATTAGATATTGAAGATGGTAAGATTTATTATACTGCTTCAAGTTCTGTTTATGTTATGAATACTACTGCTACAACAGCTTCTACTACACCAATCTTAACTTCTCCTGTAGGTTATTTATATGGATTTGCAGTAAACGATAATCGTATATATCTTGCTGACGGAGGTGATTTTAAATCAAACAGCAAAGCTTACATCTACAATTTAAGCGGAACATTACAAAAAGAATTAACTGTTGGTGTTGGACCAAACGGTTTCTATTTCAACGATTAATTCCTGTAATTCGTTTAGATTATGACATAAAAAAAGGCTTTCAGAAATGAAAGCCTTTTTTTTTTATTTCAATGCTCGTAAAAGTCCTTCCGGAGCTTTTTCAATATACATTTGATTTTTAATTCCGTCCATTGCTTTAGCATCTGTAAATGCTTTCAGCGTTACCCCACTGTCATCTCCTGCTTTTTTCGCGCTGATTCCTGTTATTTGAGATATTGCCACACTCAACAACGGTTCATTTGGATCTCCTAAAACTCCTAAGTTCATAATGCGTTCTAATTTTTCATACGTTGGTCTCAAACCGTCTGTGTATTCTCCAAAATCAGATGCATTTACAATTTTTAAAACCAAAGGCTGCATGGCATATTTATGATTTGGATTACGGTTCGTTTTTCCAAAAGTTGGAGAATCATATAAGGTTACCGATCCCACATTTTTTCCAACAGTAGTCTCTCCTACCTGAACTACAGAAATATAAGGTACTAATCCGTTTATAACCAATTCACTTGCCGATGCTGTACCGCTTGTGGTTATAATATAAACTTTAGTCATGTTCAGGCTATTAATCGCCGCACCGTCCATTTTATCTACAAATTTATTCAGCAGCGACTCAGGATCTTCACTTTGGTAATATTCGTTGATTTTGGCATTCCATTTTTCTTTCGAAAAAACTTTGCCGGTAAACTGTCCGGTAATCATACTCGCCAGACGGGTTGAAGTTTGTATTGAGCCTCCTCCGTTATATCTTAAATCTAAAACCAAATCAGTAACACCCTGCGCTTTTAGTTCTCCAAAAGCCGCATTAAGCTGTGCATCATAATTGGCATAAAAACCATTGTACATCAAATAACCGATTTTTCGACTTCCGGATGTAATCACTTTATTGATAAAAACAGGATTTTCATCTAAAGTTGTTTTTACTAATGCAACTGTTTTTCCGTTACTATCAAAACCGGTACCGTTAAAAGTAGCCATATTCAGTGTATAACTATCCGCTGCCAATAGCGACTGATAATTTGAAACAGTTAAAGAAGTTCCGTTAATACCTGTAAAAAGATCCCCTCTTTTGATGTCTTTTTTAGAAGCATCAGAATTAGGTATAATATAACGTACATAACCCACTAAATCTGTAGTACTTCCCGGTTTATAACTCAATCTGAAATCTACACCATTATTTTTTGAAGTTCCCTGAAGTTCCTGTTCTAAAACCGTGTAATCGTCAACAATCCAGCTAAAACGATCAATTGCCTGACCTTTTGGAAATTTGCTTATAGGTTTATTCAATAAATCCTGAAATAATTCTTCCGGTTTAGAATATCCTCTCAAAAAAGCATTTAAGGCTTCCTGATTGCTAAAACGGTCATCTGCCAAAGTAGGAACATCAGCTTGCCATAAATAAAACTGATTCAGTCCTTTCCAGACAAAATCATTAACCTGCAACGAGGCCGGAGCCGCTACATCATCCTGATCTTCACAAGATTGTAAAGAAAAAGCAAGTAAAAATAATAACAGTACGCTTCTTAATATTGTCTTCATATAGTAAATATCTATGTAGTAGTAGTAACGTAAAAATACTATCTTTAGTTTTAACTCTAAGAATTTTATTGCTTTTTTTATTGTAAAAAAAATTTAATACCCCGTGTAACAAAAATAATAGTGTCTCGTCTTCACTATATAAGCTAACGAATAACCAACAAATTTTATGAATCAGAATGTGTTTATAGAATTAATAAATCCTTTCAAAGACAAAGTTTTTCGTCTGGCAAAAAGATTGTTAACCAGTACCGAGGAGGCTGAAGATGCCACTCAGGAAGTTATGGTAAAGTTATGGAACAAAAAAGATTCTTTGGACTCCTATAATAGTGTTGAAGCTATTGCAATGACAATGACCAAGAATTATTGTCTGGATCAGTTGAAATCGAAAAGGGCCGGAAATCTTAAAATTGTACATAATAATTATACGGACCGGGAGCCTCAATTAGACAAAAAACTGGAGGATTCGAATAGTCTAGAATGGGTTGAAAAAATTATAAGCCAATTACCGGAACAATTACAAATATTAATTCAGTTGCGGGATGTAGAGCAATATGAATTTGACGAAATTGCGAAAATTGTCAATATGAACGAAACGGCTATACGTGTAGCCCTTTCAAGAGCGAGAAAAAAAATAAGAGAATCAATGGTTAATACACACAGTTATGGAATTCAATAAAATAGAAGATATATTAGAAAAATACTTTCAGGGAGAAACCACGATTGCCGAAGAAAATCAATTAAAAGAATATTTTTCTTCACCGGATGTTGCGCAGCATTTGGAGCAATACAAACCAATGTTTGGTTATTTCTCTCAGGTAAAAGAACAGAAATCGACGCAGACGATCCCACTAAAAACTAAAAAACGAAATGTGGCGTGGTTATCGATTGCAGCTTCAGCTGTTGTTTTACTGGGAATTGGAACCTATTTCTATACGAGCGAAAAAAATGCAACTCCGGTTACAGCTCAATCAGAATTAGGAACCTACGATGATCCGGAAGAAGCACTTGCCGCAACGCAAAAAGCTTTAGCCTTATTATCAAACAATGTTAATGTAGGTATTGAAAGTGTACAATACATTAAAGAATACGAACAATCAAAAAACAAAATTTTTAAACAGTAATTTAAATCTCAATCAAAATGAAAAATTTCATCATAACACTAGTTTTAGCATTCGTTAGCCACACTTTTTATGCTCAGGGAGCATTTGATAAATATGATGGTCAGGACGATGTAACCTCAGTAATCGTAAACAAAAAAATGTTTGATTTAATGAGTAAAGTAAAGGCCGACACTTCTGATAAAGAAACGCAACAGTACATTAATCTGATTAAAAAATTAGACTACTTAAAAGTGTTTACCACTAAAAATCCTAAAATTGAAGCTGACATGAAAGCTTCTGCAGACAAATATGTAAAAACTGCCGGTTTAGAGGAACTAATGAGAGTAAACGATGGCGGTAAAAATGTTAGAATCCTGATCAAATCAGGATCAAGTGATACGCAGGTAAAAGAATTACTAATGTACATCGACGGAGCTAAGGGCAGTGAAACTGTATTACTGTCTCTTATTGGTAACTTTGACTTAAACGAAATCTCAGTACTAACAGATAAGATGCAGCTTCCTGGTGGGTCTGACTTAAAAAAAGCTTCTAAAGGCAGAAAATAAGATGAAAGCAAACGTTATTACCTCAGCCCTATTAGTTTTACTGACTTTAGTAAGTTGTAATTCTACCCCTTCATTGCAGAAGTATTTTGTTGAAAACACAGACAACAAAGATTTTATTGCACTTGACATTTCATCATCGATTCTAAATGTGGAAAAAGCAAAATTATCTGCAGAGCAAAATGAAGCCTTAAAATCATTCGATAAAATGAATATTCTGGCTTTCAAAGAGACGTCTAAAAATCAGGCGCAATTTGAAACAGAACGCAGCAAACTGAAAGAGATCTTGAAAAATCCAAAATACCAGGAATTAATGAAGGTCGGTTCAGGTAAAGACGGCGCATCAATAAGTTATGTAGGAGCCGACGACAACATCGAAGAATTTGTGGTTTTTGCCAACAAAAAAGAAAGTGGTTTTGTAGTGGTACGTGTGTTAGGAAAAAACATGAACCCTAACAACATTATGACCTTGATGTCGGTTATGAAACAATCTAACATTAACATGGATCAATTAAAACCTTTGCAGCAATTAATGAAACCATAACATCTTACTTTATATTAAAAGAAGAGAGCTCCGTAATCCGGAGCTTTTTTTATTTAACATTTTTAGAAGATAATACTGAATAATATTACTTGCGTTTGTTTTGAGATGACCCGAATTTATCTATATTTGTTCATCAACCAAAACAAAATTATTAAACTAAGTATGGTACAAAAAACATCGAACGCCTTTATTGCGGCATCATGGGTAGCTCTTGGAGCAGGAACAGTTGGATTTATAGTAGGACTTGCAAGAGCCGAAATGCTTTTAAACGAAAAAGGATATTATTTCACCGTTTTAATGTTTGGTCTTTTTGCTGTTGTCTCCTTACAAAAAAGTGTTAGAGACAGACTGGAAAAACTTCCGGTGACTGATATGTATTACGGAATCTGCTGGTTTGGAACTCTTTTATCTATTGTATTATTAATCGTGGGCCTATGGAACGCTACGATCTTACCAAGTGAAAAAGGTTTTTATGCTTTTGCTTTTTTATTGGCTCTTTTTGGAGCTATTTCGGTACAAAAAAATACGAGAGACAATATGGCGTACTCTTCAAATGAATAATATTTCAAACTAGAATTAATCAAAAACAACTTCCAAAATTAACCACAAAAAAAGCTCCATCACTGGAGCTTTTTTTATAGTAAGACTTGAGATTATTTACTCAAATACATTTTTCTTCTGGAATACAATTCGTAGAACTGATCGTCTTTTAGATCATCAATAAACAAGATACTCTCTCCTGTCGATTTCATTTCAGGTCCTAATGCTTTGTTTACATTGTGGAATTTACTGAAGGAGAAGACCGGTTGTTTAATCGCGTATCCTTTCAATTGTGGGTTAAAGTCAAAATCAGTTACTTTATTGTGTCCTAACATTACTTTTGTAGCGTAGTTCACATAAGGCTCACCATAAGCTTTAGCAATAAACGGTACTGTTCTGGAAGCTCTTGGATTGGCTTCGATAATGTAAACGGTATCGTCTTTTATCGCAAACTGAATATTGATCAGACCCACTGTTTTTAAAGCTCTGGCAATTTTCTTTGTGTGATCTTTGATCTGCTGCATTACGAATTCTCCTAAGTTAAAAGGAGGTAAAGTAGCATTACTATCTCCGGAGTGAACTCCGCAAGGTTCGATATGCTCCATAATTCCGATAATGTAAACGTTTCCGTCTGCATCACAAATCGCATCCGCTTCCGCTTCAATTGCTCCAGCCAAATAGTGGTCTAAAAGCAGTTTATTTCCAGGAATAGTTTTCAATAAATTGATCACATGCTCCTCTAACTCTTTCTTGTTGATTACGATTTTCATTCCCTGACCTCCTAATACATAAGAAGGACGAATTAATAGTGGGAAATCCAACTGATCTGCCAGTGCAGAAGCTTCGTCAGCCGTTTCTGCAATTCCGAATTGCGGGAAAGGAATGTGTAATTCTCTCAACAAATCTGAGAATCTTCCTCTGTCTTCGGCTAAATCAAGTGCATCAAAACTGGTTCCGATGATTTTTACACCGTATTTAGATAATTTTTCTGCCAGTTTCAAAGCAGTTTGTCCACCTAACTGTACGATAACACCTTCCGGTTTCTCATGTTGAATGATGTCGTAAATATGTTCCCAGAAAACCGGTTCGAAGTATAGTTTATCAGCCGTATCAAAATCAGTCGAAACCGTTTCAGGATTACAGTTGATCATGATAGTTTCATAACCACATTCTTTGGCTGCTAAAACCCCGTGTACACAAGAATAATCAAACTCAATTCCCTGTCCAATTCTGTTTGGTCCTGAACCTAAAACGATGATTTTCTTTTTCTCCGTTACAATACTTTCGTTATCTACATAACGCTCCCCGTTTGCTTTTTCAATTTCTGCCTCAAAAGTCGAGTAGTAATAAGGTGTTTTAGCTTTAAACTCAGCCGCACAAGTATCTACCAGTTTAAACACACGGTTGATATTTTTATCCATACGCAAAGTGTGTACTTCACTTTCCAGACAATTCATCATGTGAGCAATTTGTCTGTCGGCGAAACCTTTTTGCTTAGCCTCAAGCAAAAGCTCTTTCGGAAGAGTCTCTACTTTATAATTTGAAATTTCTTTCTCTAAAGTATACAATTCCTCGTATTGTTTCAGGAACCACATATCGATTTTTGTGATTTCATGAATACGGCTCAACGGAATTCCCATTGCGATGGCATCATAAATTACAAAAACACGATCCCAACTTGCAAAAGTCAGTTTTTCGATAATCTGCTCGTAGTTTTTATATCCTTTTCCATCAGCTCCTAAACCGTTTCTTTTAATTTCTAAAGATTGGGTAGCTTTGTGTAATGCTTCCTGGAACGAACGTCCGATTCCCATTACCTCTCCAACAGATTTCATTTGAAGTCCTAAAGTTCTGTCGGCACCTTCAAATTTATCAAAGTTCCAACGTGGTATTTTTACGATTACATAATCTAAAGTCGGTTCAAAAAGAGCCGAAGTTGATTTTGTAATTTGATTTTGCAATTCGTCTAAGTTGTATCCTAAAGCCAGTTTAGAAGCGATTTTAGCAATCGGGTACCCCGTTGCTTTTGACGCTAAAGCTGATGAACGCGACACACGAGGGTTGATCTCGATCGCTACGATATCTTCTTTTTCATCTGGTGAAACTGCAAACTGTACGTTACAGCCTCCTGCAAAATTTCCGATACTACGCATCATCAGGATTGCATAGTCACGTAATTTTTGGAATGTTGTATCCGATAATGTCATCGCCGGCGCAACTGTAATCGAATCTCCGGTATGAATTCCCATTGGGTCCATATTTTCGATTGAACAGATGATCACAACATTATCATTTTTATCTCTTAAAAGCTCTAACTCGTATTCTTTCCACCCCATTAAAGCTTTATCAATTAAAACTTCATGTATCGGAGAAGCCTCAAGACCTCTGGTTAAAAGCTCATCAAAATCTTCTTTTTTATAAACTACCGCAGCTCCGGTTCCTCCAAGAGTAAAAGAAGGACGAATTACTAACGGAAAACCGAACTCCTGTGCAATTTCTTTACCTTCTAAATAAGAAGTGGCCGTTTTTGCAGGTGCAGTTGGTACATTTATTCTTTCTAAAAGCTGTTTGAACTGCTCTCTGTCTTCTGTAATATTAATGGCATTGACATCAACTCCAATTAATTTCACTCCGAAATCCTGCCAAATTCCTTTCTCTTCAGCTTCCAAACACAAGTTCAGTGCAGTTTGTCCTCCCATTGTAGGCAAAACGGCATCAATTTGTGGATGTTCTTTCAGAATTTCAATAATCGATTTTGTCGTTAATGGCTTCAGGTAAATATGATCGGCCATACTTGGATCGGTCATAATTGTTGCTGGATTCGAGTTTATCAAGATAACTTCAATCCCTTCTTCACGAATAGAACGTGCAGATTGAGAACCTGCATAGTCAAATTCGCAAGCTTGGCCAATAACAATAGGTCCTGACCCTATTATTAAAACTGATTTTATTGATGTGTCTTTAGGCATTTTATTTGTATTGTGTAGTTATTATAAAAGTACTTCAAAAAACATTCGTAGTGTATTCTAAACTAGAACGTTGCAGATTTTTTTACCGACAAGGTATAAAAAAGGCGATACTAAAAAAGTAACGCCTTATTTATGTTTATAGAAACATTATTTCTTGTGTCTAGGTTCGCTAGAAACAGTTAATTTATGTCTTCCTTTAGCTCTTCTACGCGCCAGAACTTTTCTTCCATTCGCTGAAGCCATTCTGTCCATAAATCCGTGCTTATTTCTTCTTTTTCTTTTCGATGGTTGAAATGTTCTTTTGCTCATTGTTTTGTATCTTTAAAATGGTATCTAATATCTTTTTCTGTTTTTGAATATCATTATTCCAAAACCGAGTGCAAATATACAAAGACTTTTTTTTCTGGCAAGTAGTTTTATAAAAATATTTTTAATTCCTTTTGCTATCTTTGCAATCACAAATTTACAATAATTATGTTTCACAAAAATATTAAACTTATTTTAGCCGGACTTCTTGTAGTCGCTGGTATTTGGCAATTTACAGAGAGTAATATCGGGAATGGTATTTTCCTTATATTATTAACTGCAATTCCTGTTTTTCTTTACTTCAAAAACGAATTTATCCTTTTAGCCTTCCTTAAATTAAGAAAACAAGACTTTGAAGGAGCTAAAAAATGGCTTGCTTATATCAAAAACCCTGAAGCTGCCTTAGTAAGAAAACAACAAGGATACTTCAATTACCTACACGGTATCATGTTATCTCAAACCAATATCAATCTGGCGGAGAAACATTTCAAAAAAGCAATCGAACTTGGATTATCAATGGATATGGACCTTGCCGTTGCAAAATTAAACCTTGCCGGAGTTGCAATGTCACGCAGAAGAAAACTTGAAGCGACTAATTTATTAAACGAAGCTAAAAAATTAGACAAACAGGGAATGCTAAAAGAGCAAATCTCGATGATGAAAGAGCAAATGAAGAAAATCTAATTTTTCAATTACAATATTTTAAATCCCAAATTCCACGAGAGTTTGGGATTTTTTTTTGTTTTAGATTTCGGAATAAAGTCTAAGATGTGAAATGTGAGATGGAGTTTTTGACTTAGGATCAAATTTATCATCCCTCGTTCCTCATGATGATAATATTACCCGTAAAAACCTAAAACTTGAAACTTGAAACCTGAAACTTGGAATTTGGAACTTAAAAAACTTGAAATTTTAATTTTCCAAAATGATCGAAGGCAGATTTTCATTCAGCCATTTGTATTTATTAAGAATCATAATATGTGTTCCTCCCTTGACTACAATGCAGCTATTAATATACTTTATAGGAAAAACATCATCCTGATCTCCATGAATATGAATCACTTTAGGATCAATTTCACTTCTGTTCCATAAAATAATCGATTCGACAGCCCATTGCAAATAATTGAGATCCCGTACCGCGAGAAACTTTTCATACAACTTAATACGCTTGTTTACTTTTTCTCCAAAAGAATATTTCGCCAGATTTTCGATATTCAAAATTAACTTCATCGGAATGAGCTTATATGCTTTTGTAGTTTTTCCGATTTTCATTCGCCTTGGAAATTCTTTATTACTTCTTACACTCGAAATAATAATTACTTTTCGCGCAATAATATGTTTTGCTATTTCCTGAACCAGGACACCTCCGAAAGAAACTCCTACCAGAACCGGATTCTCATGTTTAATGTTTTTAGAAATTCGAAGAGCATAATCTGATAAAGATTCTTTTGGCTGCGGAATCTCCCATTCCAGCAAACACATTTCAAAAACAGACTCGTCTAAACTGATCCGCTCAAAAATAGCGGGACTTGCCGCAAGGCCGGGCATAAAATATACAGGAATTTTACTCATTTGACTGCACGAGAATTTAAGGTTACCGCTTTTTTTAAGCTAAAATTACTTTTTTTAGCAATATCCAATGCAAATCTTACACCATAAATTACTCCACAAACCAAACAACAGTAGTAAACATGCACAATTCGGAGCTATTTCACGAGATTAAAAAATAATTTTATATTGAAAATCAATTGATTAACTTTGCAATCCCGTTAACTTATATTGAAACATTTTTTCCAGAATGTTCTTTATAAAATTATCAAATGTTCTTTTCTATTATTTTTTTTAATTCAATCCCCCAAAACATGACAAATATGGAACACATTGAAACTATGGAAATCAAAGACAATACTTTTGCAAGACAATTTGAAACCATAGTCCCTGAAGGCTTACTTTCTGTGGAGTATTCTTTTCAGGAAAAGAAAATTTTCTTAACCAAAATCAACTCCCCTGAAGGCTTTGATAATCAAGTCACAATTGACACTTTACTAAAAGGCATCATGGAAGTGGTTAGCGAAAAGAAATTCCGAATAATGCCTATCCACCCAAAAATTGTATTGTTTATTAAAAAAAATCCGGAATACAAAGAGTTACTTCCTCCGGGAATCCGTATTTAGAAATCCCCAATTAATCGGAGCCATAACCCTCCTATTACCATATAAATAAAGAGCATAACCAAACCGGTTATCAAACCTTTGACCCACCAGCTTTTCAGGTCGACATAACCGCTTCCGAAGAAAACTGGTGCCGGCCCGTGCCCATAATGGGTTAAAGTTCCGTAAATAGAACCTACAAATCCCAACATAAAAGCCAATAGCAAGCCCGGGATTCCAAGTGAAATTCCAACACCCAATAATGCAGCATACATAGCAGCCACGTGAGCTGTTGCACTTGCAAAAAGGTAATGACTAAAAAAGTACACCAATACAATAATAGGAAATGCTATTTGCCAGCTCAAACCTCCTATTTCAGCTTTTACCACGTCGCTAAACCAGCCAATAAATCCAAGTTCATTGAGAGAGCTTGCCATCATCACCAAAACGGAGAACCACACTATGGTGTCCCAGGCTCCTTTTTCGGCTTTTACATCATCCCAGGTTAACACCGAAGTCAATAATAAAATAACCAATCCGATAAAAGCAGTAGTTGTCGCATCAATAGAAAACAGATCACCAGTCATCCAAAGAAACAACAGAATAAAAAAGGTTAACAGCATCATCCATTCGTTACGCGTGATCGCTCCCATTTCTTTTAGTTTCTGAGCTGCAATTTGCGGAGCATCACCTGTTTTTTTCAATTCAGGCGGATAAATCTTGTACAGCACCAAAGGAATTACAAAAAAAGCCACCAGACCCGGAACTATCGCAGCTGTTGCCCACGAAATCCAGCTGATTTTAATTCCCAGATTAAGGGCAAATTTCTGACACATCGGATTACTTGCCGTTCCTGTTAAAAACATTGATGACGCGATCAGATTTGCATTGTAACTGCTCAGAGTAAGATACGATCCTAATTTTCGATGTGTTTCAGGCTGATCCGGCATCGAACCAAAACTCATCGACATTGATTTCATAATTGGGTAAATAATCCCCCCTCCTCTTGCCGTATTACTTGGCACTGCCGGAGCCAAAACCAAATCGGCAAGTCCAAGGCCATAAGCCAGTCCAAGTGAACTTTTTCCAAATATCCTGATAAACAAAAAAGCAATTCTGTTTCCCAAACCTGTTTTGATAAATCCTCTCGCAATAAAAAACGAAATCCCGATAAGCCAAATTACCTTATCACCAAAGCCTTTCAAAGCCAAAGTGATCGATTTTCCAGCGTCTCCGGGAGCCAGCACCTGTGTAAAGGCGGTTAATGCAATCGCAATCATACACATAGTACCCATAGGAGCTGCTTTTAAAATGATTCCAAGAATAGTCGCCACAAAAATGGCAAACAAATGCCAGGCTTCTGCAACAACACCATCTGGCGCCGGAATAAACCAAATTGCAAGTCCAACGGCAAGTGTAATCAGGGTTTGAGGTATTTGTACTTCTTTCATAAAAAAAGGAAATTAAATTGTGTTATAGACGAAGTTGTAACTGAAGTAAAAATAAGTTGTCATTATAAAATGAGGTGTCAGGAATATTTTTGTCGAAACGATCAATTTCAAATCCCAATTCTATTCGTCCCGTATACGCTTTCCCAAACTCAAGACTCAACATAGGCGTATACGTCTGACGTACATTTGAATTGACTTTATAATTATTGTCAAACGATTCAAAACGACAGGACAACTCCAGTGATGTTAATTTTTTATAATCGACCAAGTATCTCAAATTAGGCAAAAAGTAAATTCCCCGCATTTGATAATCGTCAACATTTGACGTTCTCGCATCTGCCGGTAATGAAAAATACAAATTATGATTGGTTCCCTGCTTGTATTCAATCTGCAAATCAAAAGTCAATCTGTCGGTAAGCTTAAAATCACTGGTAATATCAATCCCCAAAGCAAAAACTTTTTGATTGGCTCTTTTCCCGATTCCACCATTTAGACCCAGATTGATCTTGTGTTCTTTGGACAGGCCAAAACCCCATCTGGTCGTGTACAATTTTCCGTTATCATTATCCATTTCCTGATTTTTTCCATTACCATTTAAAACAGAAATCGCATAGTTAACAGGAATCTTTCCAATATCGAAAGCTCCCGTTGCCGAAGCTCCAATTTGAAAACTTGTCCATCCGTTTTTACCAAATTCATAGTACTGATTGGAAAAATCAAATGACTTTATAATATCAACAGGCACCAGCTCTTCTATACCAAAAGCAGGACGGAACTGCCCTCCTGTCAAGGCTAAATATTTACTAAAAGTATATTTTCCGTAAGCATTTTCAAGAACTTTAGATTTGGGATCAGATTTAAAATCGGCAAGATTTACCAGAATTACGACTTCTGTAGCTTCGCTTAATTTGGTATTGAGCCCAACACGCATTCTTTTAATATCAAAGGAGCTTTGTGTTACTTGACCTGTAGAATGATGAGCTCCCAAAACATCAACATTTTTACCGGTACTTTCCAAATAACGCGCTTGAAAAAGCCCTTTAAACTGAAATTGTGGGTATTTAACATCACTTTCCTTATCAGCGGCTGTTTGCGCATTCATAAAAAATGACATTACAAAGAAAAAAATAATTTTTAATAGTAGCGCTTTATTCATAAATGCTGTAAATCAGAAATTAGTCTAATATTTATAATTTAATCTTACCTTCTATTGGCACCAGAACCACGATTGGAACCTGGTGGCGCTGCCATACCTCTATTACCTGCCGGTCGGGTCGCAGGACGTGTTACCGGCCGGGTCGTTGGTCTTGTAGTTGGATTTGTTGGCCGATTCACGGGCTGAGATGGTCTCCCCTCTGGTCGGGTTGATGGATTTGTTGGGGCTACCGGACGCGTTATTGGTCTCGTTGTTGGATTTGTTGGCCGATTCTCTGGCCGAGACGGTCTCGCCTCTGGTCGGGTTGATGGATCTGTTGGCGTCACCGGTCTTGTTGACGGATTTGTCGGACGTGTTATCGGTCTTGTTGACGGATTGACGGGACGAGTGGTAGCGGGTCTCGTTGGTCTTGTACTGGTTACCGGAGCAGGTCTTTTATAATCCCTTCCGTTGTAAGTTGCATTGTAACGGCCGCTGCTTCTATAATCTCGAACTACAGTCGATGAATTTCTTCTGGTTGTATAATTATTATAATAGCGCTGGTTTCTTATAGTGATCGTTCTTCTATAATAAGGATTTCTATAGTAATGCCCATGATATCCCCAATAATCATGATAATAAACCGGACGCCACGGACGCCAATAAGGAGGATAATATCCCCAATACCACGGAGATCGGTACACTACATATACAGGAGAAAACAAATACAATACTACTGGCCATACGTTTATGTTTGTTGTCACATAACCCGGATTACCGGCTGTTGTATTATAATTATTGATTGTATTATTATTATTTACAATTACGGGAGCATCTCCTTTATATCCGGGATTAGGTGTTCCGGCTGCAGTACCTGAAGGCTCTACAATATAATTTTTGCCATACAAATCCGCATCTCCTATGATCTGAACATGTACATTATTCTTTTTATCTTTATCTACCTCAATAACAGCAACGTCCTGCTTTTCTGTACTGCTCACTGCAACCTGAAGTACAATCACATGTGTATTCCCTTTCTTTTGACTTTCGATTTCGATATAATCAATCTCGCCATCATTATTCAAATCCAGATTATTTACCTTACTATCCTGTTCATTTAAGACTCTTTCAAATTCCTCTAAAGTTTTGGATTTCTGAAAGACGTCTAAAACAGCATACAAATTAAGATTATCGCCCGGCAAACCTAAAGCAACAGGTTCGTTATCATTTTGAGAAAACGATGGCAAACTAAACAAATACGCCATCAAAACTACCAAAAACAAAAAACTCTTTTTCATGTTAAAATTAAGTTAATTTGGAAATACATTTACTAAGGTATGAAAAAACAGACAAACTCCAATGCAAGCCGATAACTTTCTGTAATACAAGTATAAAATACTAAAAAAGTTTTAAATGCATTTTATTTTTTAAATATCTCAACAGCACTAATGTAAGACTTATATTCTTAACTTTGTAATAATTGTTCTTTCGATTCCTTCCCATTTCTTGTACTATCTTACAAAACCTGTTTCATGATTTGTCCAATAACAGAAATAAAAATTGTAATGAAAAAACACTTACTCCCTTTTCTTTTTTTTCTTTCTTTCCACTCTGTACAAAGTCAGATTGCAGTTTCTTCAACTCTGGAAGAAGCCATTCAAAAGGCTATTGAAAAAAGCACTTCTTTAAAAAACAAAGATTTAGATATTGAAAAATTAAATCTTCAGGAGAAAGGCGTCCGGAACAAATACATTCCAACAATTGAAGCCAGTGCCTTATATTCTTATTTTGATAACAAACTCACGGTCGATCTTCCTACAGCTACCATTCCAATTGTAAACTATCCTTTGTTTGACGGAAAAACCGCTTTTAAAAACTATGGCAACATTTTTACAGGAAGTGTCATGGCCAAAACAGTACTATTCAGCGGCATGCAAATCCCAAACGGAGCGAAAGCCATCGCAGAGAAAACGAAAGGAACGGTGTTTTTAAAAGAATCCGAAAAAGATGCCATCACAAAAGAAGTCATCAACACTTTTGACCAACTGGAACTACTAAAAGTAATAGACAAACTTATTAAAGAAAGCGAAAACCGACTGGACACGGAAACCAAACGTGTTACAAAAGCAATTGAACAGGGACTTGCTATTCCGTATGACAGGGATAAGATCAAACTAGCGGCACTGGAACTTTCCTCCAAAAAGATTGAACTGGATGGAAAACGGAAACTAATTTATAAAAAAATTCAATATTTAACTGGTTATTCGATTAGCGAGATAGATCATGTGCAGTATACCTTAGCACCTTATTTGATTACGGACGAGAAATTAAGCACACAAAACAAGCAGGAAATAAAAGCTTTAGAATCTTTCAAATTGGCTTATGAATATTTATTAAAGAAGGAAAAAGGAACTTACTTACCCACACTCGGCGCTTTTGGTGGAGTATCCTATTCAAGTTTATTCAATGCCAATGCTACGACTCCCATTGTTACGGGAATCAATCAGGCCTTATATTTAGGTCTTAACGAACTGACCATAAGTCAGAACTGGATCGTGGGAGCAGCTATGAAATGGGAAGTCTTTTCCGGTTTTGAAAGAAAGCACAAAGTGCACGAAGCGAAGATTAATATTGAACAGGTACAAAATCAAATTGATGATACGAAAGAAAAACTTGAACTTCTTCTTGAAAAAAACCTTGTTGATTATACGGTTCTGACTCAAAAAATAGACATCACTCAGCAACAGGAAAAAGTCGCCAGTAATAATTTGAATCTGGCTATAAAACAATACAAAGAAGGTCTCATCAACATATCGGAACGGCTTGAAGCAGAAAACGATTCTTATAAAGCGGCAGTAAACAAAACCACCACTTTAATCGAGCAAAGACTTGCCGCTATTGAAACCATAATTGCCACTGGCGATCTGTCGAAAAAATTATCCAAATAAAAGTTCTGTTTTATGAAAAAAGCAATCATTAGCACCGCAATCATTTTTCTTTTCATAGCCTGTCAAAAGACAGAAAAAGGAAATTTAATTCAGGGAAAAATAGAAAAAGAACAAATTGCCGTTGTGAGTAAAATTCCGGGCAAGATTTTAAAAATATGGGTCAAAGAAGGCGATTTGGTTCAAAAAGGAGATACGCTCGCTGTTTTGGATATTCCTGAAGTAGACGCTAAAAAAAGTCAGGCCGAAGGAGCTGTTGTCTCGGCAAAGGCACAATACAAAATGGCTGTAAAAGGAGCCACCGAAAACCAAATCAAGCAATTGGAAGCTAAAAGAACGGGACTGAAAGAACAATACGAATTTGCTCAAAAATCGATCAGACGACTGACCAACATGCTTAAAGATTCTCTCATATCACAGCAAACTTACGATGAAACCTTTGCCAAATACCAGGGCGCACAAGCACAATACAACGCTGTTGTTGCAGAATTAGACGATGCTAAAAAAGGAGCCCGAATCGAACAGCAAACAATGGCACTAGGACAACAGGACCGAGCGCTTGGAGCGTTGCAAGAAGTAGAAACCGCCAACAAGGAACGCTACATCATTGCTCCTCAAAATATGAGTATCGAAACCATCACCTTAAATCTTGGCGAACTGGCCCTACCCGGTTATACTTTGTTTAATGGTTATATCGATAACAGTATTTATTTTCGCTTTACGATTCCTGAAAATCAATTGGGAGAATTTAAAAAAGGACAGGAAATTACCGTTCATGTTCCCTATAAAAAAGAAAACATTAAAGGGAAAATCTCAACGATAAAACAGCTGGGAGCCTACGGAAATATTGCTACGGCCTATCCTGACTATGAAATGCAGGAAAGCTTGTTTGAAATAAAAATAACACCTGTTAATATGGAGCAAACTAAGGATCTGATTACGAAAACAACTGTCACCTTATCTCATTAACTATGCAAAATTTCTTTTCATTGCTTAAACGGGAATTTCAATTGTTCTGGAAAAACAAAGTCCTGAGAATCCTTTTTATCGGTGCACCTATTTTATATGGTGTTTTATTAGGCTACGTTTACGGAAAGGGCAAAGTTACCGACTTACCCATTCTTGTAGTCGATCAGGACCGTTCTGAACTAAGCTCAAAAGCCATTCAGATGTTTGAAGACAACGAAGTATTATCCGTCTCCTCCATTTTATACGACCAGAACAACCTATCTAAAATTGCCATACAAAAAGATGCCACTTGTGTGGTTATCATTCCGAAAGATTTTGAGAAAATGACGCTCACCAAAAAATATCCTGAAATTACAACGATCGTTAACACCTCTAATGTACTCACTGCGAACTATGCCTCAACAGCCATACAAATTTGCCTGGGCACTTTAAAGGCGGGAGTTCAGATCGAAACCTTAAGAAAACAAGGAGTTCCGGAAAACTTGCTTGCCTCACAATACGAACCCTTCAAAACTACATTTATCAAAAAATACAACCGAAGTACTAATTATATGTATTTCCTCTGGCCGGGGGTTTTGG
The DNA here is from genome assembly GCF_023539155.1 of Flavobacterium sp. B183. Lineage (NCBI taxonomy): Bacteria > Pseudomonadati > Bacteroidota > Flavobacteriia > Flavobacteriales > Flavobacteriaceae > Flavobacterium > Flavobacterium sp. B183. The sequence continues at coordinate 109,019 of NZ_CP097434.1, forward strand.
CGACCGTTCTTCAACAAGTTTTACTATTAGGACTGGCGCTTTCATTTGCATCAGAATTTGAAAATGGAACTTTTAGAGACCTCGTAAAAAAATGCCCTTCTCTTCTGAAAATGCTGGCAGTGAAAATAATCCCTTACCTGATCATGAGCTTTGGAATCTGGATCATTTACTGGCTTTTCACTTTGTGGTTCCGACTTCCCTTTTACGAAAACTTAGCCCCTCTTACTTTTATTGCCGGAATTTTTGTGCTGGCAGCTTCTTTCATCGGAATTCTGGTCAGCATCGTAGTTCCGAATCAGTTAAAAGCAACCGAGATTTTAATGGTAATAGCCACACCAAGCTTTATCCTAAGCGGTTTTACCTGGCCCTTAAGTCAGATGCCACAGACTATACAAGCCATTGCCAATGTAATTCCGCTCACCCATTTTTTAAAGGCTTTCAGAATACTGATTATAGAGAACGGTACATTTTCACAAACCACAGCTTCTATCCGCAACATGATCATCATTGGACTCGTGTGTGCCGTAGCTGCCTACATTGCCTTGTACTTCAAAAAGAAAGAAGCCCTTAAGGAAATTTAATTCCTTCGCTACAAGACATAAAAAAAAGCACAGAAAATTCAATTTCTGTGCTTTTGTATCTTAAGAGTAAACGAAAATTACTTTTCGATTTCTCGCATAGAATCCATTTTCTTATGTGCCAGGAATCCTGCAACATCTTCAAAGTGCTCTTTTACACGTTTGTTTCCAAATTCAAACACTTTAGTCGCTAAACCGTCAAGGAAATCACGGTCGTGAGAAACTAAAATTAAAGTTCCGTCGAAATCACGTAAGGCATCTTTAATAATATCTTTGGTTTTCATGTCCAGGTGATTCGAAGGCTCATCCAGAATCAATAAGTTTACAGGCTCTAACAATAATTTAATCATTGCCAGACGAGTTTTTTCTCCTCCTGAAAGCACTTTTACCTTTTTGGTAATATCATCTCCCTGGAACATAAACGCTCCCAGAATATTTTTAATTTGAGTACGGATATCTCCTACTGCAATAGCATCAATCGTTTCAAAAATAGTAGCATTCTCATCTAGTAATGACGCTTGGTTTTGTGCAAAATATCCAATTTGTGCGTTATGTCCAATCTCAACACTTCCGGAATCAACACCAATTTCTTTCATGATCGCTTTGATCATAGTCGATTTTCCTTCTCCATTTTTCCCCACAAATGCTACTTTCTGACCACGTTCGATTACAACATTAGCATCTTTAAACACCACATGGTCTCCATAAGCCTTAGACATTTCTTTTACAATAACAGGGTATTGCCCGGAACGTGCCGCTGGCGGGAATTTCAAACGTAATGCAGAAGTATCTACTTCATCAACCTGAACAATTTCAAGTTTCTCCAACATTTTTACACGAGACTGAACGGCGTCTGTTTTTGAGAATGTTCCTTTAAAACGATCAATAAAAGCTCTGTTATCAGCAATCATTTTTTGCTGCTCATCGTATGCTTTTTGTTGGTGTATACGACGGTCTTTTCTCAATTCTAAATAATGAGAATATTTTGCTTTGTAATCATAAATCCTTCCCATGGTCACCTCAATAGTACGATTCGTAATATTATCTACGAATGCTCTATCGTGCGAAATCACAACTACTGCTTTTGCCGAATTAACCAAAAACTCTTCCAACCATTGAATACTTTCAATATCCATGTGATTGGTTGGCTCATCCAGTAAAATCAAATCCGGTTTTTGAAGAAGAATTTTAGCCAATTCGATACGCATTCTCCATCCTCCTGAAAATTCAGAAGTCTGACGAGTAAAATCTTCGCGCTCAAAACCTAAACCTGTTAATATTTTTTCAACTTCAGCTTCATAATTTACTTCTTCGATCGCGTAATATTTCTCACTTAAATCTGAAACTCTCTCGATTAATTTCATGTAAGCATCACTTTCATAATCGGTACGAACCGTTAATTGCTCATTGATTTCATCGATTTCAGCTTTCATTTTAAAAATTTCTCCAAAAGCCTTAGAAGCTTCTTCCATTACAGTCGAGCCATCTTTTGTTAACAAATGCTGAGGCAAATAAGCCACAACAGCATCTTTCGGAGTCGAAACACTTCCGGTAGAAGGTTTACTTTGACCGGCAATTATTTTTAAAAGTGTCGATTTTCCCGCACCATTTTTACCCATAAGGGCAATTTTATCATTTTCATTGATAGCAAAAGAAACATCGCTAAATAATGTAGTTCCACCAAACTGAACCGAAATATCGTTAACTGTAATCATTATCTTCTGTGAATTTGTTTAATCGGTTAATCGTTTATTTAATAACCCATTTTTTTCGTGGTGCAAAGATAGATTAATTAGATAATTAGGCAATTAGATTGTTGGATTTTTAGACTTCTTAGATTATTAGACCATTGGTTTCTCCAATTTCAAATTAAAAAAAAAGCTTCGCAGAGTATAAATCTGCGAAGCTTTTAAATAAATTATCTTATAGTCGTAAAATCTAAATATTCTAAAGATCTAAAAATCCAAGAAGTCTAAATTTAATCTTTCCTCCATTTTTTAGTTTCTTCAAAAATGTGTTCTAAGATTGCAGCTTCTGTTTCGTCAAATTCAATATTTCGGCGTCCCATAACTAATTTCGCTGTTTCAAAAGCTTTTTTAGTCACATAAGTTGTAAAACCGGCTGCTCCGCCCCAAGAAAAACTTGGAACAAAATTGCGTGGAAAACCGCTTCCGAAGATATTAGCACTTACTCCAACTACTGTTCCGGTGTTGAACATGGTATTGATTCCACATTTACTGTGATCTCCCATCATTAAACCACAAAACTGAAGTCCGGTTTTAGCAAATCCTTCGGTTTCGTAGCTCCATAGTTTCACTTCTTCGTAATTGTTCTTCAGGTTCGAATTGTTGCTGTCAGCCCCAATATTACACCATTCGCCTAAAACAGAATCCCCTAAAAACCCATCATGACCTTTGTTTGAATTTGCAAAAAGTACCGAGTTCTTAACTTCTCCGCCAATTCTGGATCCGGGACCTACTGTTGTAGCTCCGTAAACTTTAGCGTTTAGTTTCACCTGTGCATTCTCGCATAAAGCAAAAGGTCCGCGAATTACAGTTCCTTCCATAATCTCTGCATTCTTACCTATATATATAGGCCCATTAGAAGCATTCAGTGTTACGAACTCTAATTTTGCTCCTTCTTCCAGAAATATATTTTCGGGAGCAATAACGTTTACACTTTTCGGGATTGGCTGCGATTTTCTGTCTTCGGTCAAATACTGAAAATCTTGACGGATGGCAGCATCGTTTTTAGAAAAAATATCCCAGGTATGTTCTACGGTCAAACAAGCGTCATTGTATGGAATAATTTCATAGGAATCAAAATCAACTTCTTCCTGATTTTCATTCGTAAAAAAAGCAATTACATCATCCCCTTTAAAAATAGCCTGATTAGCCTTTAAATCTGAAACCATCTCAGCAAGTGCATCATTTGGTAAATACGCTGCATTGATCATTACATTCTCTTCCATTTCTACCATCGGAAATTTTTGCGATAAATAATCTTCGGTAATGGTAGTTATAGTCGAACCTAGACGTGCTTCCCATTTCTGGCGAATCGTCATAATTCCAATTAATATGTCGGCAACAGGTCTTGTAAAAGTAAAAGGTAATAATGCATTCCGGACGGGACCGTCAAAAAGAATGTAATTCATAAATAATTAAATTTGATACTTGTTAAAATCTTGATTTGGTTATCGGGTTCAAAGTTACAATTATTTTATTTGTGTCATTTGTACTGTAACAGATATAGTACATTTTTTTTAACCGCTAATTGCGCTAAGATTTTACGCAAAGTTCGCCAAGTTTTTTTTGCAGGTATGCCTTTTTAAAGGGACAAAGCTCGCAAAGCTTTGTAAACAGAGGCTTTACATGAAACCTTGTACTTGTTTCTATTAAATAAAAAAAGCCTCCCAAATGGAAGGCTTTTGTATAACTTTAAACCGCTATTATTTTTTAGCGTGTTTTGCATATTTAGTTTTGAATTTATCAATACGTCCTGCAGTATCGATAAGTTTAGATTTACCAGTATAAAATGGGTGAGATGTTCTAGAAATCTCCATTTTTACAACTGGATACTCAACTCCGTCAACTTCAATTGTTTCTTTTGTATCTGCAGTAGATTTAGTGATAAAAACTTCGTCATTTGACATGTCTTTAAATGCAACTAATCTGTAATTTTCTGGGTGAATTCCTTTTTTCATCTTTTTATTTTATTTATTGTTTAGAGCATTTTTATTTTGAAGCTTTTCCATGGTTAGAAAAAGGTGTAAACAACACTACTCTTTTTTTGTTTAAAACTTTTAATTATTTTTAAGTGTGCAAATTTACAACTTTTTTCGAATTAACAAATCTTTTAATCAATATTTTTAACGAGTCGGCGATTTGCATTAAAATTTTTAATATCTATCTGGTGTGTACTCGTAATTACTATATTTGTGGATTAATTTTAAAACATATATAAATATGATCAATGAAGTTATTAAAAAGAATGGAATTACTTACGGTGTAATGATTGGAATTGCATCTGCATTATTTACTGCTACGATATACGCGATTGATCTGAATCTGTTCACAGCCTGGTGGATGGGTATCATAGGTATTGTAATTAGTTTGACAATCAGCATTGTTTTACTTTCTAAAACCAAGAAAGAATTAAAAGGAGTTTTCCCTTTCAAAGATGCTTTTACCACTTACTTTATAGCTGCTGTAATTGGGGTTCTAATTTCTACTTTATTTAATATTGTTTTATTTAACGTTATTGATCCGGGCGCAAAAGATACTTTAAACGAAATCATGATCAAATACACTGCAAACATGATGCAGAAATTTGGAGCTCCTGCTTCATCTATTAATGAAGCCATTAGCAAAATGAAAGAAAGCAGCCCTTACTCGACTTTTGAATTATTAAAAGGATCTGTTTTTGCAATTGTTATCAGTGCCATTTTTGGATTAATTTTCGCCGCATTTTTTAAAAGCAAAACTACACAAGAATAAAAAAATAAATGAATTTATCTATACTTATACCGCTTCTTAATGAGGAGGAATCACTAAAAGAACTCTATTCGTGGATTATTAAAGTGATGCAATCTAACAATTACTCTTATGAAATCATTTTTGTGGATGATGGAAGTACAGATGATTCTTGGAATATCATTGAAAGTTTCTCTAACGAAAATCCGAATGTAAAAGGAATTCGTTTTATGAAAAACTTTGGAAAATCGCAGGCTCTGCATGCTGGTTTTGCCAAAGCACAAGGAGATGTTATCATCACCATGGATGCGGATTTACAAGATAGCCCGGATGAAATTCCGGGTTTATATGAAATGATCACAGTTCAGAAATTTGATTTGGTTTCAGGATGGAAAAAGAAACGTTACGATTCTGTTGTAGCAAAAAATCTTCCTTCAAAACTATTTAACTGGGCCGCCAGAAAAACTTCAGGTGTCGAGTTAAACGATTTCAACTGCGGATTGAAAGCTTATAAAAATGCCGTAGTTAAAAACGTTGAAGTTTCGGGCGAAATGCACCGTTACATTCCGGTTTTGGCTAAGAATGCCGGTTTTAATAAAATCGGAGAAAAAGTGGTTATTCATCAGGCCCGTAAATATGGTGAAACTAAATTTGGAATGGAACGTTTTATAAACGGCTTTCTTGATTTAATTACTATTTGGTTCTTATCCCGATTCGGAAAAAGACCTATGCACTTGTTTGGTGCCATTGGATCTTTGATGTTTATCATCGGTTTTTTATTGGCTGGTTATATTGGAATTTCAAAATTATACCATATGTATAATGGAATGAAGTACAGCCTAATCACCAATAATCCATGGTTTTTCATTGCTTTGACTACCATGATACTGGGAACACAATTGTTCCTGGCTGGTTTTCTGGGTGAAATTATCCTGAGAACCAAAAACAACGAAGCTCGTTACAAAGTAGCCCGTGAGGTTAATTTTTAACGCAAAACCTTAGCCCCGATAGTAGTGAAAATCCTTTTTCTTTTTCCTTTAAAAAGAAAAAGATTGAAACGGATAGCGGGAATAAGCTCTATAAAAAACTTATTATTTTAATACAAAAAGACACGAATGATGAATATAGCGCCTAATATTCTAAATGCAGTAAACGAATGGCTAACCCCTACATTTGACAGCGAAACGCAAGCTGCTGTTAAAGAGTTAATGACCACCTCACCAAAGGAACTAGAGGAAAGTTTTTATAAAAATCTGGAATTTGGAACTGGTGGAATGCGTGGTGTGATGGGTGTTGGAAGCAACCGAATTAACAAATACACCCTTGGGAAAAACACTCAGGGTTTATCTGATTATTTACATATTGCGTTCCCAAATCAACCTTTAAAAGTAGTCATTGCGTATGATTGTCGTCACAACAGCAATACCTTAGCAAAGGTTGTTGCAGATGTTTTTTCGGCAAACGGAATTCACGTGTATTTATTTTCAGATTTGCGACCAACTCCGGAATTATCCTTTGCACTTAAATATTTAGGTTGCCAATGCGGAATTGTATTAACTGCTTCTCACAACCCACCGGAATATAACGGCTATAAAGTATACTGGGAAGATGGCGGACAAATTGTACCTCCACAGGACAATGCAATTATCAACACTATTGAAAATTTAACTTACGATAAAATTAAATTTAAAGCTAACGAAAGCCTGATCGAGTATATCGATATCGAACTCGACAAAGCTTTTGTAAAATCGTCTATCGAAAACGCAAGCTTTAATACTCCTGCTAAAGCAAAAGACAATCTACATATTGTTTTTACTTCTTTACACGGAACCTCTATAAAATCTATTCCTGATACTTTATCACAGGCAGGTTATAAAAACGTACACATCGTACCGGAACAAGCTATTCCTGACGGAAATTTTCCAACGGTAAAATCTCCAAATCCTGAAGAACCTGAAGCTTTAACTATGGCTCTGGCTTTGGCCGATAAAACGAATTCAGACATTGTAATCGGAACGGATCCTGATTGCGATCGTCTTGGTGTTGCTGTTAGAAACAACGAAGGCAAATTGATTTTACTGAACGGAAATCAAACCATGGTTATGATGACTGCTTTCTTATTGAAACAATGGAAAAAAGCAGGTAAAATTAACGGAAAACAATTTATTGGATCTACTATTGTCTCCACTCCGATGATGATGGAATTAGCCACTAATTATGGTGTTGAATGCAAAGTAGGATTGACAGGTTTTAAATGGATTGCCAAAATGATCAAAGATTTCCCTCAACTTCAATTTATTGGAGGTGGTGAAGAAAGCTTTGGTTTCATGGTTGGTGATGCCGTAAGAGACAAAGATGCCGTTGCTGCAACCTTATTAATCTGTGAAGTTGCCGCTCAGGCAAAAGCAGCAGGAAGCAGTGTTTACAAAGAGCTTCTACAACTTTATGTTGAAAACGGTTTCTATAAAGAACATTTGATTTCTTTAACCAAAAAAGGAATGCAGGGTCTGGAGGAAATCAATCAAATGATGATCAGCCTGCGTAACAATCCGTTAAAAGAAATCAGCGGACAGCGTGTGATCATGATGGAAGACTACCAGACATCAATTGCTTTGAATTTATTGACCGGAGAAGAATCAGTAATGGATATTCCAAAATCAAATGTATTGATTTATTATACTGAAGACGGTTCTAAAATTTGCGCAAGACCAAGCGGAACTGAGCCTAAAATTAAATTCTACATTAGTGTTAATGCACAGTTGGATACCGTTGAGGATTTTGATGCGGCAGAAAGCTACCTGGACGAAAAGATACAAAGCATTATTGCAGGTATGCAATTGAAATAAAACAATGAGTGACAAGCCTGACACAAATGACAAACCTGAACTATTAGATTCAATCATTGGACTAATAGATCAGACACGTCATTTTGTTGCCAAAACGGTTAATCAGGAATTAACGCTCTTATACTGGAAGATTGGAAAAACAATCAATGAAGAGATTTTAAAAAATGATCGGGCTGATTATGGAAAGAGACTTATTCAGAATCTAAGCATTAATCTTTCAAACAGATACGGAACTGGTTTCAACAAAAGAAACTTACATAGTTTCATCAAATTAAACACTGTAATACAAGACTTTACAATTGTGCACACAGTGTGTGCACAATTGACCTGGTCTCATATCAGATCATTAATTTACATTGAAGATGATATAAAACGTGAATTTTACATCCAAATGAGTATTCACGAAAGATGGAGTGTTCGAACTTTACAAGAACGTATGGACAGCATGCTTTTTGAAAGAACAGCTATCAGCAAAAGACCAGAAGAAACAATCGTTAATGATTTAGCTTTACTGAAAAACGAAAAACAAATTAGTCCGGACTTAACTTTTCGAGATCCGTATTTCTTAGATTTCTTAGGATTACATGATACTTATTCCGAAAAAGACTTAGAAAGTTCCATCTTAGCTCAATTACAAAACTTCATCACAGAGATGGGTAGTGAATTTGCTTTTCTAGCCCGTCAAAAAAGAATTACTATTGATGATGAAGATTTTTATATTGATTTACTTTTTTACCATAGGGGATTAAAATCTCTGGTCGCTATCGATCTAAAACTAGGAAAATTTAAAGCCGGCTATAAAGGCCAAATGGAATTGTATTTACGCTGGTTAGAGAAAAACGAACAAAAAGAAGGAGAAAACAAACCAATTGGATTAATTTTATGCAGTGAAAAATCACCCGAACAGATTAATTATCTAATGCTGGATAATGACAAACAAATCAAAGTCTCAGCCTATTTAACCCAATTACCTGAAAAAAAATTATTATTAGAAAAGCTAGAAAAAGCAATTGCCATAGCAGAAAATAACATCAAAAATAAATGAGTAATTTCAAAAAAATAGTTCCTTTTATATATCCGTATAAAAGATATGCATTCTTAAATATCTTTTTTAATATTTTGTATGCACTTTTTAGCACGCTTTCTTTCATGGCATTAATTCCGATGCTTCAGGTTTTGTTTGACAAAACAAAGAAGAATTATGTGATGCCAACTTATGACGGAATTACCCATGCAAAAGAATTTGCCGAAAACTACCTAAGCTATTACATTACAAAGAATACCGATCCTAATAATCCCGGATTTATACTTTCTGTGATGGTGGCACTTATTATTTCGATATTCTTATTGAAAAATTTAGCCGACTATCTCGCTATGTTTTTCATTAATTTTTTGCGAAATGGTGTATTACGAGACATGCGAAATGCGCTGTATAAAAAAACACTGGAATTGCCTTTGGCTTTTTATTCTGAAAAAAGAAAAGGAGATGTTATCTCCCGAATTTCTGCTGATGTCAATGAGGTTCAAACTTCGTTTTTAGCGATCTTAGAACTTATCGTAAAAGAGCCTTTAACTATTGTATTTACCATATGCGCTATGTTAATCATCAGCGCTAAACTTACCCTGTTTGTATTTGTTTTTATTCCTGTTTCGGGATATATTATCTCCTTAATCGGAAAACAATTAAAGAAACAATCGGGTAAAGCTCAACAGGAACAAGGCAGCTTTTTATCTACTATCGAAGAAACGATTGGTGGTTTAAAAGTGGTAAAAGGATACAATGCTGAGAATTACTTTAACACTATCTTTCAAAATTCAACGGAACGTTTTTTCAAACTGTCCAATAGTATTGGAAATCGCCAGAACTTAGCATCGCCTGCCAGTGAATTTATGGGTATCACCGTAATTGCCATATTGCTTTGGTATGGAGGTCAAATGGTTCTGATTGAAAAAACACTCGACGGCCCATCTTTTATTGCCTATATGGGATTAGCTTATAACATTTTAACTCCAGCAAAAGCAATCTCTAAAGCTTCTTACGGGGTAAAAAGAGGAAACGCCGCTGCGGAACGTGTTCTTGAAATTTTAGAACAGGAAAATACCATTACCTCTAAAGACAAAGCAGTTGAAAAAACAACGTTCGACAGTAACATTAGCGTTCAGAATATCAACTTTAAATACGAAGACGAAACGGTTCTGAAAGACTTTTCTCTTGACATTAAAAAAGGACAAACTGTTGCACTTGTTGGACAATCCGGTAGTGGAAAAAGTACGATTGCTAATTTGTTAACCCGTTTTTATGATGTAAACGACGGAACAATTTCAATTGACGGCATCAATATTAAAGACATGAATCTTCAGTCGCTTCGCAGTTTGATGGGACTGGTTACGCAGGACAGTATTTTATTCAATGATACTATCAAAGCTAATATCGCCTTAGGAAAACTCGACACGACAGACGATGAAATTATCGAGGCATTAAAAATTGCAAATGCCTTTGAATTTGTAAAAGAACTTCCTTTAGGCATTTACACCAATATTGGAGACAGCGGAAACAAACTTTCAGGAGGACAAAAACAACGATTATCAATTGCCCGAGCGGTCTTGAAAAACCCACCAATTATGATTTTGGATGAAGCCACATCGGCATTGGATACTGAAAGCGAGAAATTTGTTCAGGTGGCGTTAGAAAACATGATGCAAAACAGAACTTCGATTGTAATTGCTCACCGACTTTCAACCATTCAGAAAGCAGATCTAATTGTTGTTATGCAAAAAGGAAAAATCGTAGAACAAGGAACACATGACGAACTGATTGCGCATAACGGAACCTACAACAAACTGGTGACCATGCAGTCTTTCGAGTCCTAAACATAAGCAGACAGGCTTAGCCACAAATTATACAGATTACCACAGATTATTTTTCTCTCAACGAATTAAAATCTTATATTTATCTGTATAATTTGTGGCTTTTTTATTTCGAATAATCTTAAATCCGTAAAAATGTACCTTAATAATTCAAACATAAAACTTCCGGATGACCCGGATACAATTGTCTGGAAATACTTAGACTTATCTAAATTCCTTGATTTATTAATGTCCAAAAAACTATTCATGTCTCGTTCTGACAAGTTTGAGGATCAGTACGAGGGTACTTTTAGCGAGCCAACCTTTGAAGAGATAAAAAAACTAGCCATAGACAATCCTGATTTCTTAAACTACTACAAAACCCATCGCGAACAGGTAGCCATAAGCAGCTGGCACATCAACGAATATGAATCGTTTGCTATGTGGCAGATTTTCACCAAAAACAATGAGGGTCTAGCTATTCAGTCTACCATAGGAAGATTACAGAATGCTGTAAAACCGGAAAACAATTACGATCAATACATTGGCGAGGTAAATTATATCGACTACAAAAAAGAGTACATTCCGTTTGATGATTTATTTTTTCCCTTTTTATTTAAGCGCAAAAGCTTTCAGTACGAAAGAGAAGTTCGAATTCTTACCGATACTTCAAAAAGCGACATTAAACTAAACGATGGCTTAAAAATCAATGTTGACCTAAAGCAATTGATCGAAAAGATTTACATTCATCCAAAATCTGAAAACTGGTACAAAAAACTGGTAATCGATTTAACGGAACGCCTGGGATTTGATCTTGATATCGAGAAATCGGATCTGGAAAGTGATATTTTGATATAGGTTTTTTAAAGGTGCTGAGATTCTGAGGTGCTAAGGTTCTAAGTTTTTTTTGCCACAGATTGCACAGATGAAAAAGATTTTACGCATCATCTAAAAGAAAAAAGGTTTTTAAAAATTAATTTACTTAATTTTTAAAAACCTTTTTTCTGGTTCAAAAATCTCAGGATCTTAGAATCTCAGCACCTTAGAACCTTCTAAATAGGCTTATAACTCTTCACTTCCCATTTTTTTGAAGCTAAGTCAATATAATTGTAATGTAAAACATCATTTTTATCAAACTGCCCATTTTGGTTCGTATCTTCAATCGTTCTGAAATACAAACGATTTCTTGATTCGATTAAATTCCAGTCTACCAATTCCTGAAAGTCTTCTGAAATTTTAGTAAAACGCTCACCGCTGATATTACTTAAATACAAGGTCTTAATATCACTGGTGTCAATTTTACCATCTTTATTGGTATCTGAGTCGGCCAGAGTATAGACCATAATCTGATTCTGTGTTTTATCAGCAACCGTTTTTAAATAAGTAGCCGTCAAAATCAGGGCTGGTTTATCTGTCAAAGGACGTATGGAATCTGAATCAACTTTCTGAAACTTCAGGTTCTGCAAATAACCCGTGATTTCAAATTCTCCTAAATTAGAGATTGTAAAACTTACATCATTTACACTCGAAGAGCCATAACGGGCTTTTGTTCCTTTTTCAAAAACACGCAAGTCTCCAACCGGATGAATCAAATAACTTGTTCCTTCCATTTGAATAGGCAAATCGGCTATTTCAATCTGTGTAGAATCTGTTTTTGCAACAGTATTCGTTTTACTGGCGGTGTCGTAAATTACTTTAGGTTTCTTCACTTCATCTTTACAACTTGTAAGTATTCCGATGCTTGCCAGGGCTATATAGGTTAAGATCTTTTTCATGTATGCTACTTCTATTAGGATATCAAATATAGTATTTTTGATTGTATTATCTAGTTTTATTGAATTTTACTAGAACCATTTCTATAGGTTGTTCACGCAGATACTTGCATACTCAGCAGAAAGAACGAAATCAATATTTTATAATCTCGCATTCAACTTCACATTAAAAACCCTCGAGGTCATATAATTTGGAATTGCATATTGATTTTTAGAATACACATCGCGAACCCAAGTATTGGTAATCGCATTTTGATTATTGAAAAGATTGAAAATTTCAACTCCAACAGACAATTCTTTAAAGTTCTTCAACCATTTAGCCTTAGCAACTTTCGTGTTTCCATCTACAAAAACTTTCGCAAAACCAACATCGGCTCTGCGATAATCATTCAATCTTCTTTGGTACAGATATGGATCTGAATAAGCCGGTGCTCCTCCGGGTAAACCGGTATTATAAACCAGATTCAAATACAACTTTACACTTGGAATACTTGGCATATAATCCTGAAACAACATCGCAAATTTCAATCGCTGATCTGTAGGTCTCGCGATATAACCTTTGTTTTCATAATTCTCTTCGGTTTTTAAATACCCAAAGCTAATCCACGATTCTGTTCCGGGTACAAACTCTCCATTCAGTCTGAAATCAACTCCTTGCGCATAGGCTTTCGCATTATTATTGGCAACATATCGAATTCTGACATTATCGATCGAATACACATTTACATCCGACAGCGATTTATAATAAAGTTCTGTAACCCATTTAAAAGGGCGGTTCCACATTTTAAAATTATAATCGTTCCCCAAAACGATATGAACAGATTCCTGCGCTTTCACATTTGGATTGACCACACCATTTAAATCTCTAAGTTCTCTATAAAAAGGGGGCTGATGGTACAATCCTCCGGAAAGTCGGAAGAGCATGTCCATATCCCAATCCGGTTTTAAAGCAAATTGGGCACGCGGACTGAAAACGGTTTGAGTCTTACCTTCAACAGCACTTCCTGAAACATTCCAACTCTGAAAACGAGCTCCGAGATTGTACCAAACCTGACTGGATCCTATTTCTGATTTTTTATTCCATTGCGCATATCCCGAAAAGCGGTTTATGGTATTAAAATTTGTCGCCCGTACCTCCTGATACGGTAATAACGGTCCGGTATAAGGCTCATAAGGCTGATTGTTCTTTGGTAAAAAAGCGATTGGTGGATTAATCGAGAATCCAGCCGAATCAATCATCTCCCACTCTACAATTCGATCCCTAATTGATTCACGCGTATATTTCAAACCAAATTCCAGCTGACTGTCATTTTTCCATTCTTTAAAACCTTTAATCTCTATATTAGCGATTAAAGCATCTAAATCATTTCGGGCATGGCTCAATTGCGAACCTATTCCACGAGTGAAATCAACATTTGAGGTATCTTCATTCTCTATACTGCCCAAACGATATTGTGCGAGAATATCAAAATGCTCCTGTTCTATGGTATGAAAAAGCGAACCAATTACTTTCAAAGTAAAAGTGGGTGAAGCTTTGTAAGTCGTTTTCAAGGCACCGAAATAGGTATTGTACTGATCCCGTTCCCTGCCGTCATAATACACGGCAAGTGCCATTGGCTGATCTATCGTCCCAAATTTTGTCTCACGGGTTAAAGGCTGATACAAATATTTATTTTGAGAGATATTCCCTAAAAAGCTCATTTGCCATTTTGCAGAAATATCATAATTAACATTGGTCTGAATATCTGCAAAAGTTGGAGTATAATTCGTTTGTGTATCCTGACTATTCACCAACAAGCTATTATTCCTATAACGAACTCCGGTTACAGCCGACCATTTTTTATTTTTAGAAACAGCATCGACCGATATACTTCCGCCAAGCAAACTGGCTTCAAGCGAAGCGCCAAACTGCGTTGGTTTTCTGTAAGTGATGTCTAAAACAGAGGATAATTTATCTCCAAACTTTGCCTGAAATCCTCCTGCCGAAAAGTCAACATTCTGCACTAAATCGGTATTGGTAAAACTCAACCCTTCCTGTTGTCCGGAACGAATTAAAAACGGACGGTAGACTTCAACCTCGTTCACATACACCAGATTTTCATCGTAATTTCCACCCCGAACAGCATATTGTGTACTCAGTTCATTATTGGAATTTACACCTGGCAGTGTTTTTAAAATATTCTCGATTCCGGCATTGGCTCCCGGTATTTTCTTAATAGTAGCGACATCGACATTTGCGATACCCTGAATCCTCTTCTTACTTTTAGAAGAAACAAAAACTTCTCCCATTTGTTCTTCGGAACTACTCATTAAGGGATTAAAAACGAAAATCTCATTTGAGGTTAAATGTACGGTCAGACTCATCATTTTTAAAGAAACGTGAGTAAAAATCAACGAAATCTTTTTACCTGACGGCACTATGATTTCATAAAAACCATTTGAATCAGATTGCGAAACATTCCCGGAAGAACTGATATTTACTCCAGCCACAGGACGTTTCTGCTCATCCAGAATAACACCTTTTACATGAGCCTTTTGAGCAAATGAAATACTGGTCATGCATAAAAAAAGGAAAACAGCTATTAACTTAATTTGATTCAAGTGTTTGGGTTTTATTTTTGTTGGCTTCTAAAAAAATGAGTCTCAAAGATAGCAGAATTTCCTACATTATCAATCACTTCAATTTTTAAATCATTTGCTCCTTCAGCAAGGAGAGTATCATCAAAAGTATGCGTTATTTTTCTTGATTTACTTTCATATTCAAACAGAATCCAGTTTCCATTAAGATAACCGTTGTATGATTTGATTCCGGAAGAAGCATCATTAATGATAAATTCTATCTTTTTAACTCCGGTAACCCACTTGTCCTGAATTGGTTTTACGATTTTAATGACAGGCGCTATAGTGTCCAGAACTAATCCGAACTGCCCTAATATTTTTGATTTGGCAGTAAAAACATCGCCTTTTCTTACTGTTCCGTTATAACTGGCGGAGTTTCCGTTAAATCTTCCAATAAAAAGTTTATCTCTTAAAGCCTCCGGAAACGAGCTGTCCTTAATCGTAATGGTAAAATTGGAATGTACCGGAACGGTATCGTCGTGAACGTAAATACGGTTATTTTTAACATCAAAGTTTAAATTAAAATCATCATAAAAAGTTCCAGCCGGAAAAAACACAGACATATTGTCTTTTTCAAAATTTGAATCTTTATTGACTTTAATAAAGTATTTTGAAGTTATTGGCTGCTCTTTTACAACTGGCGTCGCCGTATCATATTCAACCGGAACAGTAACCGTGCTTAAATTCCCAAAATAATCCGAAACCTCAATTCTGTAAGTGGATGCTAAATTAGGTTCGGCCGAAACAATCCCACGCAAGGAATCGGTTTTAATAATGCTCAACGCGTAAGGTGTTTTCATAAAGAGTTTCTGAACCCGCTGACCTGACTTTTTATATTTGCCATAATCGATAAAAGCATTTATGTATCGCATCTCATCGAAGGAATAGGTATTGAATTGATAATTGTAATTTTGATTTCCGTTCAGAAAAGTAGAAACACTAAAAACACCATTTTTATTAAACGAAACATCATCATAATCTACTGCAGAAATTCCGAAACCAATTCTACCATTAGCTTTTACTTTACCAGCCAGATAAGTCCCGTCCTTTTGCAGGGCAACATTCAGCAACAAAGGCTGTTTGGACTGATTTACCGTCGCATTATCCATCGGATAAACATACACACTCGAAATACTAGGTTTTTTAGTATCTTTTAGATTTTTATCGAAACCAAAAAATATGGGATTAATTACAAATTCTGTTTTAGTATCCCGAATTTCAAAATGAAGATGCGGTCCTTCTGATGAACCTGTATTGCCGGAAAGTCCAATCAGATCACCTTTTGTAACCGGTAGTTCGTTGGGTTTTGGAAACATTTCAATCTCATAAGCCTTTTCCTTATAATGTGTTTTGGTTACATAATCCAAAATTGGTCCTACCGGAGTTTGCAAATGTCCGTATACCGAAGTGTATCCGTTTGGATGTGTAATGTAGATGCATTTACCGTTGCCAAAAGTCGAAATTTTAATTCTCGACACATATCCGTCAGCAATGGCGTAGACCTTTAATCCTTCTCTCTGATTCGTTTTCAAATCAAACCCCGCATGGAAATGATTTGGTCGCAACTCCCCGAAATTACCGGAAAGCTGCATGGGAATATCCAGCGGCGGACGAAAATAATCTTTTGGATATTGCGTCTGCGCAAAAATAAACGGACTAAAAAGCAGGGCAAGTAACGAAAATCTCATAAGTAACATTTTTGCTAAGATAAAAAATTAAGAAGCGAAAACCGAGTATAACGCCACAAAAATACAATCGATTGAATTTCATTCGTTTGTTTATTTTTAATGTAAAAAAATCGATAAAAAATTGCATTAATAAAAAGGAATACTAACTTTGTAGGATTAAGTAATGAATAGGATTTATAATGAGTGTAATTGCCGAAATAATTGATACTCTTGAATATAAAGTCGAAAAGCTTTTTGAGAAATCAAAAGGCCTAGAGCATAATAATCAGGCTTTACAATTAGAATTAGCCAAAGCTGCGCAAATTATCCAGAAACAATCTGAAGAAATTGAAGCTTTGAAAAAGCAACATGAAACACTTAAGATCGCCAATTCGTTACTCGGCAGTGACAACAACAAGAGAGAGACAAAGCTTAAAATAAATTCATTAATTCGCGAAATTGACTACTGTATAGCACAGTTATCCGATTAACCAAGACGACATGGACGGAAAGCTTAAAATTAAAATATCAGTTGCAGACAGAGTTTACCCTTTAACGGTTGAACCTGCTCAGGAAGAAGGACTCAGAAGTGCTTCTAAAAAAATTGATGCTATGATTAAGCAATTCGAAGAAAGTTATGCGGTTCGTGACAAACAGGATGTTCTGGCGATGTGTGCCCTGCAATTTGCATCGCAAGTCGAACAAAAACAAATTGACAATGCAATCGATGGAGAAGAAACTATCGAAAGAATTAAAAGATTAAATGCGCTATTAGATCAATATCTCGAAAATTAAACGTTCTTTTACAACAACTAAGATACTGCCTACATTAGTTCACAATTGGTAAACTCAACACTAACAATTTAGAATGAGCAAATCGTCGCTACTATAGTATGCCATGCTTCGGCTTGGAAACTTGAACAGTGAGTTAGCTCAAAACTTGTCTTTACGAGTTTATTCAAGCAATTAATGTAGGCTTTTTTTATATATAAATTTTAACAAACATGGACATAATAACGATCATTATTTCAGGCGTTATAGGAATTGCAGCAGGTTTTGCGATTGCTAAAATCATCGAAAAAAGCAATATTTCTAACCTCATCAAAAACGCTAAAAAAGAAGCAGCTTCCATTTTAAAAGATGCTAATTTAGAAGCCGAAAATATTAAGAAAGATAAAATCCTTCAGGCAAAAGAACGTTTTATCGAACTAAAATCAGAGCACGAACAAGTTATTTTAGCAAGAGATAAAAAAGTAGCAGAGGTAGAAAAAAGAGTACGCGATAAAGAATCACAAGTTTCTAACGAACTTTCGAAGGCAAAAAAAGTAAACGACGAGTTTGAATCTAAAACACAGGAATACAACAACAAAATTGAAGTTTTAGACAAAAAACAAACTGAAGTTGACAAATTACACAAAAGTCAATTGCAACAGCTTGAAGTAATCTCAGGACTTTCTGCCGAAGAAGCAAAAGAGCAATTAGTAGAAGGATTAAAAGCCGAAGCTAAAAGCAAAGCGATGTCTCACATTCAGGATACTATCGAAGAGGCTAAACTTACTGCTCAGCAAGAAGCAAAGAAAATCATCATCAATACGATCCAGAGAGTTGGAACTGAGGAAGCAGTTGAAAATTGCGTTTCAGTATTCAACATTGAATCTGATGATGTAAAAGGTAGAATCATTGGACGTGAGGGACGTAACATTAGAGCTCTTGAAGCTGCAACGGGAGTTGAAATCATTGTTGACGACACACCTGAAGCGATCATCCTTTCTTGTTTCGACCCTGTTCGTAGAGAAATTGCCCGTTTATCTTTGCATAAACTGGTAACAGACGGACGTATTCACCCTGCAAGAATTGAAGAAGTAGTTGCTAAAACAGCGAAACAAATTGACGACGAGATTATCGAAGTTGGTAAACGTACTGTTATCGACTTAGGAATTCACGGTTTACATCCTGAATTGATTAAAGTTGTAGGTAGGATGAAATACCGTTCTTCTTACGGACAAAACTTACTACAGCACTCAAGAGAAGTTTCTAAACTTTGTGGTATCATGGCTGCCGAATTAGGCTTAAACGTAAAATTAGCCAAAAGAGCTGGTTTACTTCACGATATTGGTAAAGTTCCGGATACTGAAAGTGATTTACCTCACGCCTTACTAGGTATGCAGTGGGCAGAGAAATATGGCGAAAAAGAAGAAGTTTGCAACGCTATTGGAGCGCACCACGACGAGATCGAAATGAAATCATTACTTTCTCCGATTGTTCAGGTTTGTGATGCTATTTCAGGCGCACGACCAGGAGCGAGACGTCAGGTTTTAGACTCATACATTCAGCGTTTGAAAGACCTTGAAGAAGTAGCTTACGGATTTAGCGGTGTGAAAAATGCATACGCAATCCAAGCCGGTAGAGAACTTCGTGTAATTGTAGAAAGCGAAAAAGTTTCTGATGACAATGCTGCGAATTTATCTTTCGAGATTTCACAAAAAATCCAAACTGAAATGACTTATCCGGGTCAGGTAAAAGTTACCGTAATTAGAGAAACCAGAGCGGTTAATATTGCAAAGTAATCTCTATCATTATTCATAGAAATAAAGGCTATCTTAAACAAGATAGCCTTTATTTTTTATAACACTACGGTCTGGTAATTTACACTTAGCTCATCAGTCTTCGACTTCGCTCAGACTGACACTCACCTCTTCGCCCAGACTCAAATTTTCGACTTCACTCAGGACGGCAACCGTGATAAACCGTCCTAAATATTGGTACTAACATTATCAATAAAACTACAGCCAAGACTACTGTCAGTTCGACTGAGACTGCCGCACCCCCCTAAATATCGTTAAAGATAATTTTAAAGCTCGTTCCTACTCCCACTGTACTTTCTACTGAAATACTTCCCTTCATTGCCTCGATTTGATTTCTGGTAATATAGAGCCCTATTCCCCTTGCCTCCTGATTTTTGTGAAAAGTTTTATACATCCCGAATAATAAATCACCGTACACCGCCAAATCGATTCCCAAACCATTATCTGTAATTTTTAATGATTTGTAACCGTCCGGTTCGATTGAAAAATCAAAAATAATAACAGGATCTCTGTCCGGATGCGCATACTTTATAGCGTTTGTTGTAAAATTCAGCAAAACACTTTCCAGATAAGCCGGGTTAAAATTAATTGTCAAATACCTTGGAACATTATTTACAATTGTGACTTTCTTATGCTTGTCGTACCCTCTAATGGTTGAAATTGTTTTCTCAATATATTCTGAAAGCTTTAATGGCGCCACAGCAATATTGATATTGCTTTGTGTCTTTACAATCTGAGTTAAATTGGCAATCGTATCGTTCAGGTCATTAGAAACAGTTCGTAAATGTTCCAACATTTCGTTTACAGTTTGTTTGTCAACATCCGCGTCAATAAAATCCAGGATCGACTTTATATTTCCGGCCTGCGTATTCAAATTATGCGAAACAATATGTGAAAAATTCACCAATCGGCTATTTTGATCGCTGTACAATTTCATCGTTTTTAAGAGCTCCAACTCCTTCTCTTTCTGCAAAGAAACATCAGTATGTGTTCCGATCACACGCAATGGTTTTCCATTTTCATCCCTTTCAATAACCTTTCCGCGATCCAGAATCCATTTATAATTACCGCTTGAAGTCATGACACGATGGTAATTTTCGTAATATGGGATCTTATTATCAAAATGCTCCTGTATATCCGAATAGTATTTTGGAAGATCTTCGGGATGCACAATCTTATCCCAACGTTCCGGATCATCGAAAATATCAGCAGAATCCAATTCCAAAATCTTTAACGACAATGACGAATAGAAAACCCTATTAGTCACCATATCCCAATCCCAGATTCCGGCAGTAGAGGCCTCAAGAGCAAATTGAAAACGCTCTTCAGAAATACGTAGTTTTTCTTCCTTATCTTTTAGTTCCGTAATATCCGAAACATGTCCAAAAAAGCTAACACGCCCGTCAGTGGACTGCTCTGTTTTAGCAGAAACCTTAAACCATCGCATTCCTTTTTTAGGCAAAACAGCTCTAAATTCGACATTCCAGGGCTTTGCTTCTTTACGTGCTTTGACTAAAGACTGAAAAAACAGATCACGATCCTGGGGAAAAATACGATCGTAAATAACCAACTTAATATCATTGGTAAACTCTTTTACACTAAGTTCAAAAATATCGTCAGCTGATTTACTGACCAGGGGGAAAGTATACCTGTTTTCGCTGTCAACAACAAACTGAAACAGCAGGTCCGGCATTTCGGCAAGTAATTTTTTATAAAAATTATTTACCTCTAAGCAATTCTCATTTCCATATAAATCAAAAACCATATATCACTTATTTATGTAGATTGAAATATTAAAACAATGATCCCAATAGTAAAAAACAAAAGCTGAAATTGGCTCTTTTATTCCCTAATTACCACAAAATATTATACAATATATCACTTTTTTGATTTAAAAACGACTTCCGGCTTCAAAAATTACTTCCGTGGATGAAAAGATAACATTACCTCTTTCAAAAAACTCCTGTCTAAATGCACATAAATTTCGGTCGTAGTAATCGATTCGTGCCCTAACATCAACTGAATTGATCTTAAGTCGGCACCATTTTCAAGTAAGTGAGTTGCAAAAGAATGCCTTAATGTATGTGGACTGATACTTTTATGGAGGTTAATTTTTACCGCGAGATCTTTTATAATGGTAAAAATCATGGCGCGTGTAAGCTGATTTCCTCGCCTGTTCAAAAATAAAGTATCTTCACAACCTTTTTTTATTTTAAGATTCACCCGAATCTCCTTCTGATAAATCTGAATGTATTTCTGAGCAAATTTACCCACCGGAACAAAACGCTCTTTATTTCCCTTTCCGGTAATTTTAACGAATCCTTCTTCAAAAAACAAATCAGAAATTTTCAAAGAAACCAATTCCGAGACCCTAAGTCCGCAACCGTACAAAGTTTCCAACATAGCGCGATTCCGTTCCCCTTCATTGGTACTTAGATCAATTGCCGCAATAAGAGAATCAATTTCATCTAAAGACAGCGTATCGGGCAATTTCCGCCCTGTTTTAGGAGTTTCGATCAGTTCCATCGGATTGTCGTTTCTGTAATCTTCAAAAACCAGATAATTAAAAAAACTTTTCAATCCCGAAATAATTCTCGCCTGTGAACGTGGATTGACTTCTTTAGCTACCGCATAAATAAACTGCTGAACCGTTTCGTCATCAATCTTTATGGGAGAGATCTCTATACTATTGGTTTCCAGAAAAAGACACAAACGCTCGATGTCAAAACCATAGTTTTCGATCGTGTTTTTAGACAAACCTCTCTCGATGCGCAAATACGACTGATAATCTTTTATGTAACGGTTCCAATTCATAGCTACAAAGTAAAACATTTTCAGGCATAAAAAAACCTTCCGGATTAGGGAAGGTTACAAATTTTATTGTTGGATAAAATTAGAATTTATATGCTAAAGATAACGCAAGGTTACTGTTTTTAGCACTGTCATAATAATCATCTGAATTATCAATATCTTTATCAGAAAGCGGAGATAATCCGATTGTGTAACGAAGACCTACTGAAAGATTATCCGTGAAATTATATCCGGCTCCAAGATTAAATCCTAAATCTGCTGATCTGGTAAAATCTTTAATATTCTGACTATCTGCTTTAGCCGACAATAAAACACCTAATTGTGGACCAGCTTCAACGCTGAATTTTTTATCAACAATATAATATTTTGCTAGTACAGGAATATTCAAATAATTCAATTTAATATCAGTATCATTACCAACAGGTCCGTCTACTTTAGTTCCCTGAGCAGAAAACAAAAGCTCCGGCTGAATAAAAAATCTTTGAACCACATGAATTTCTGCAAAACCTCCAACGTGAAAACCTACAAGAGATTTAACATGATCCACATCTCCTCCAACTACTGTCGAAATATTAAGACCTCCTTTTACTCCAAATCTGGTCTTTTGTGCATTAGCAAAACCAAATACCATTACTGCCATAGCAGCCAAAATTATTCTTTTCATTACAATTTGTTTTTTGAGTTATTCAAAACAAATATAAAGATAACCTTATTAAAAAAGAACTTGTATGCTAATTAATAAATTGGTAAATACTGTTTTATCACCCTATTAACAGACCTTTCTTCTTCATTACAGCCCAATATCAAATCTATAATATCAAAATAAACTTACGAAATAAAAAATTCAAAAACACAATTTGAAATACAAATCTTACTAAATAATAAGTGCGTCTCAAAAAAACAATCACAAATAAACTTCTTAAATAGAGCCAATTACAGGCCTAAAATCAATAAAAATGGGAAATTTAGTAATTATTTAAACCAAAATATAAAACAATAAATTCCTAATTCTGTAGTTTTGACTAATAAATAACATTTAAAAAAATCAAATTTTAAAAACACTTTTATGAAAAAGATAATTTTAGCAGCTGTATTGTTTATCGCAACTTCAGCTACAATTCAGGCACAATTAGTACAATTTGGAGTTAAAGCGGGGGTTAACTTTGCGAGCCAAACCGGAGACGCAGGTCTTCAGGGTGTAGCATTTGACAAAGAGGGAATCACTAGCTACCACGTAGGGGTTGTTGCAGAACTTAAATTGTTAGACAAATTTGCTATTCAACCGGAGCTTTTATATTCTACTCAGGGAGCAACTTACAAAAATGCTGTAAATGAATTTAAAAATGAATTAGGCTACTTATCTATTCCTGTAATGGCTAAGTTTTACTTAAACGATACTTTTAGCTTAGAAGTAGGTCCTCAGGCTTCCTTTTTATTAAGTGAAAAGAATAAGTTTGATGTTAAAGATGCACAAACTTTTGAGTTCGGTCTTAATGCCGGATTAGGAGTAAAACTTACTAAAAGCATTTTTGTTCAGGGTCGTTATGGTCTAGGATTAACTGAAGCTTCTAAAAATGCTGATGTTAAAAACTCAACTTTCCAGATCTCTGCCGGATTCTTGTTCTAAAAAATATATCACATACTTTTACCAAAACCGTTCTATTAATTGGAACGGTTTTTTTATTTTTACAACTGTTCAGTGGCAATGGCAAAAATCAATGACAATGACAATGTCAAAATTCAATGATACTATCAATTGTTTTACATTTCACATATTACATTTCACATATCACACCTTACTATCCATGAAAATCTGCATTATCAACGGACCCAATTTGAATCTTTTAGGAAAAAGAGAACCGGAAGTTTACGGAAGTCAAACTTTTGAAGATTATTTTGCAACGTTGCAGGCTAAATTTCCAAACATTGAACTTTCGTATTACCAAAGCAATATTGAAGGCGAATTGATTGGTAAAATTCAGGAATGTGGTTTTAATTTTGACGGAATTATTCTGAATGCCGGAGCCTATACCCACACGTCTATAGGATTGGGCGATGCCATGAAAGCCGTTACTACTCCCGTAATCGAAGTACATATTTCAAATACTTACGCCCGAGAGAGTTTCAGACATCAGTCGTATTTATCCGGAAATGCCAAAGGTGTTATCCTTGGTTTCGGACTAAAAAGCTACGAACTGGCCATTCAGTCTTTTCTGTGAGACGTAAAACGTCAGATGTGAAATGTCAGATGCGAAATGTCAGATGTAAACTGCAGGATGTGAGCTGTAGGCAACAGATTAATTTTTACCGATACTATTTTGATTCTTAAAACGTAACCAAATGCAGTGTTCCAGGATTTACAACTTAAACCAATAAAACATTTCAGATCACATCTCACATTTCACACTTAACATCTTACATTTAACATCTTACATTTAACAAATTTTTAATAGCCTCATTTTTAACTTATTCTATTTTTGTGAGAGATACAACTCTCATGAAAAACTATACTTTACTTGCCTTTTTATTCTTTTCAATTTCAAATTTCGCTCAAATTAAAGGAACTGTAACCGATGAAAAAGGGACTCCATTGCCCTTTGTATCCATCTTTGAAGAAAACACCTATAGCGGAACTACTTCTAATGAGCAGGGAAAATATCAGCTTACCGTAAAAGAGCCAGGCAAAAACAAAATTGTTTTTCAATATCTGGGATATAAAACTCAAAAAATAACCATTTCTGCTAACGCAAAAACGACGCTGCCGGATGTGAAAATGACTGAGGAAAGTTTTGCTTTAAACGAGGTGGTAATTGATCCGAAAAACAATCCTGCCAACGCCATTATTAAAAGTGCTATTGCAGCAAAAAAAGACAACTCCGACAAAATTGCACGATATACCGCCGATTTCTACTCCAAAGGAATGTTTAAGGTAAAAGACTTACCGAAGAAGATTCTGGGGCAAAAAGTAGATCTGGGTGACGATCTTGCATCGAATTTAGATTCTACCGGAACTGGCATTTTGTATTTATCAGAAACCATTTCTAAGGTTACTTTTGAAAAACCTAACAAATTAAAAGAACGCATTATTGCTTCTAAAATCTCAGGAAACAATAGAGGGTATAGCTACAATACTGCTTCACGCTCGACTTATGATTTTTATGAAAACACGATAAACTTCGACACCAAACTCATTTCTCCTATTGCCGACAATGCTTTCGCTTATTATAAATACAAACTCGAAGGCACTTTTTTTGACGACAACAAACAGCAGATCTACAAAATCAAGGTAATCCCAAAACGTGATAAAGAACCTGTTTTTGAAGGCTACATTTACATTGTAGATGACAGCTTTGCCATTTACGCCATCGATTTGGACATCAAAGGCTATCGCATGAAAAACGAATTCACGGAGGTAATGAATCTAAAACAAAATTTCACCTACAATACACAAAATAAAATCTGGATTAAAAATGCGCAAACCTTAGATTTCACCGCTGGCCTTTTTGGTATTAAATTCTCCGGAAAATTTGCTTATATATATTCCAATTACGACTTTCCTGCTTCGTTTGAAAATAAAACATTCGGTAATGAAATTGTCTCTTTTGAACTCAACGCAAATAAAAAGGATGATGCTTTCTGGAACAACATTCGTCCAATTCCTCTAACCATTGAAGAAAGTAACGATTACACTAAAAAGGATAGCCTGCAAATAATCAGAAAATCTCAAAAATATACGGACTCTGTTGATGCCAAAAACAACAAATTTAAAGTTCTGGATGTCTTAATGGGCTACGACTATAAAAACACCTACAAAAGACATTCTTTCGAATATAAAGGATTGTTGAATTTGGCTTCGCTAAGTTTTAATACCGTTCAGGGATTTAATCTGGATTCCGGTTTCTCTTTTAAAAAATGGAGTGAAGACGAAAGTAAAACGACTTCGTTAAGCACCACTTTTAATTATGGTTTTTCAGATGAACGTTTTAGGGTTACCGGAGAATTCAGCCATAAATTCAACACTATAAATCACGCTACGATCAGTGCCTCAGGGGGAACTAAAGTAACACAATTCAATAGTGCCGAACCCATAACCAAATTGGTCAATTCTATAAGTTCTTTATTTTTTAAAGACAATTACATGAAACTGTATAATTTAGAATTTGCACAGATCAACTATTCGCAAAACGTGCTAAATGGTGTCAGTCTCAACGCAAAATTGGGTTATGAGCAGCGAAAACCGCTTTTTAACACCACCGATTATTCTTTCTTTAAAAGAGAGGACTTATACTCTTCCAATAATCCATTAGCTCCAAACGATTTTACCACTCCTGCATTTGAAAAACATCATCTGTTTAAAACGGCTTTAAGTGCCCGAATTAACTTTGGAAACAAATACATTTCAAGACCGGATGGAAGATATAATTTTAAAAACGACAAATTTCCAACACTCTTCTTAAGTATTGAGAAAGCATTTGCAGCAAGCGAAAAGAAATATGAGTTTGAAAAAATAGGAGCAGCAGTTCTCTACGATTTATCTTTAGGCAATAAAGGTGTTTTAGGAATGAGTTTTAAAGTCGCCAAATTCTTTAATGCCGATAACATTTCGTTTGTCGATTATAAACATTTTAACGGAAACCAGACTCACATTGGCACAAGCGGCCGTTACCTGAACGTTTTCAACCTGATGCCTTACTACACCAACAGCACTAATGACAGTTATTTTGAAATGCATCTGGAACACAACGACAAAGGCTATATTATGAATAAAATACCGCTGCTAAATCTTTTAAAATCAACTCTGAATATTGGTTTTCACTCGTTGGCCATACCACAAAGAAAGCCTTATTCTGAGTTTACAGCCGGTTTAGACAATTTAGGATTTGGGAAGTTCAAAATCTTCAGAGTAGATTATGTTCATTCTTATCAGGGAGGCATTCAGCAAAATGGCGTTGTCTTTGGATTGAAGATTTTGAATGTTCTAGACTAGGCACAAAGCTGCAAAGGTTCAGAGAGACAAAGATTTTATGTAACTTCCTCTAGGATTGAGATAAAAAAATCCGTTTAATCTTAATCAAGAGTAAACGGATTTTCTTAATATGTGTCAATTCCAGTGAAGTCAGGAACTTCGCAAAGCGCATCCCTTTGCCCCTCTGAACCTTTGTAACTTTGAACCTTTCACCTCAATGATAATCATCCGGTTCAATATGAATCAACACATTGCCTAATTGCGGAATTTTTTCTTTTAAAATATCTTGTAGTTTGTGCGATAGCTCATGCCCTTCTTTCACCGAAATTTTAGCCGAAACTATGGCATGAAGGTCTACGTGATATCGCATTCCTGCTTTACGGATAAAACATTTTTCGGTACCCAGAATACCCGGAACAGTTAAAGCCTTTACACGAATTTCTTCTACTAAATCATCATTCAGATTTTCGTCCATAATTTCACCTAAGGCCGGTCTGAAAATTTTATAACTGTTGTATAAGATAAAAAAAGCAGCAAAAAGTGCCGCCCAGTCATCTGCTGATTCATATCCCTTCCCCATAATCAAGGCGATAGAAATTCCGGTAAACGCTGCTACCGAAGTGATTGCGTCACTACGATGGTGCCAGGCATCTGCCGCCAATGATGAGCTGTTGGTTTGTTTGCTTCGTTTCATTACCAGACGAAATGAATATTCTTTCCATATGATAATAGCACCCAAAACATAAAGTGTCCATGATTTTGGTAAATCATGCGGAGTCTGGATATTAGCAATACTCTCATATCCGATAATAGTCGCTGAAGTAATCAGAAAACCAACCACCAAAAACGTAATTAAAGGTTCTGCGCGACCGTGACCATAAGGATGATTCTCGTCTGCCGGTTTATTCGAATACTTAATTCCGAACAGAACCAAAAATGACGAAAATATATCGGTTGTCGATTCGATTGCATCGGCAATTAGGGCATATGAATTGCCAAAAAAACCTGCCAGCCCTTTTAAAATGGCTAAGCAGGTGTTTCCTATAATACTAAAATAAGTAGCTTTTACAGCTTTTTGTTCATCTGTCATTTAACTACGTTTATATTTTTTTAGCCACGAATTCACGAATTATACAAAAAATTATAATCTTAGTTTAAACTCGTGAATTCGCAGCAAATATTTCTACGTTTACGCTCTCACGATTTTTGCTCCAATTGCTCTCAAACGCTCATCGATACGTTCGTAACCACGGTCAATTTGCTCGATATTTTGGATTGTACTAGTTCCTTTTGCTGAAAGAGCGGCAATCAACAAGGAGATTCCTGCACGAATATCAGGAGATGACATGGTTGTTGCTTTCAATTGAGACTCAAAATTATGTCCCATAACCACCGCTCTGTGTGGATCGCACAACATAATTTTTGCTCCCATATCGATTAATTTATCTACGAAAAACAAACGGCTTTCAAACATTTTCTGGTGAATTAAAACATCGCCTTTGGCTTGTGTTGCTACAACCAAAACAATACTCAATAAATCAGGAGTAAATCCTGGCCATGGTGCATCAGCAATAGTTAAAATAGAACCATCAATATCTGTTTTTACCTCATACCCGTCTTTATGAGCAGGAATGTAAATATCGTCATTGCGTTTTTCAATGGTAATTCCCAATTTTCTAAAGGTGTTTGGAATCAAACCTAAATTTTCCCAGCTTACATTTTTGATCGTAATTTCGCTTTTTGTCATCGCCGCAAGACCAATCCATGAACCAATTTCGATCATATCCGGAAGAATTCTGTGCTCACATCCATCAAGGCTTTCAACACCTTCAATAGTCAATAAGTTTGAACCTACTCCGGTAATTTTAGCTCCCATAGAGTTTAACATTTTACACAACTGCTGTAAGTAAGGCTCACATGCAGCATTGTAAACAGTTGTTGTTCCTTTTGCCAAAACAGCAGCCATGACGATGTTTGCTGTTCCGGTTACTGATGCCTCATCAAGCAGCATATCTGTTCCGGTAAGACCTTCCTCAGGAGATTCTACTCCATAGAAATGATCTTCTCTGTTGTATCTGAATTTTGCTCCAAGATTAATGAAACCTTCGAAGTGTGTATCTAATCTACGACGTCCAATTTTATCTCCTCCAGGCTTCGGAATATATCCTTTACCAAAACGTGCCAAAAGCGGTCCGACAATCATAATAGAACCACGAAGAGCTCCACCTTCTTTTTTGAAAGCTTCAGTTTCCAAATAACCTACATTAACCTCATCTGCCTGAAACGTAATCGAACCCGGCTCATTTCGTTGGATTTTAACACCTAAATTACCCAATAAAGTAATTAATTTATTGATGTCAATAATATCGGGAATATTATTAATTCTCACTTTATCCCCCGTTAAAAGCACGGCGCATAAAATTTGTAATGCTTCATTTTTTGCTCCTTGCGGAGTGATTTCTCCTTTTAAAGGTGTTCCTCCTTCGATTTTAAAAATTCCCATATTTCTTTTTTAGGTTCTAAGGTTCTGAGATTCTCAGGTTCTAAGCTAATATCTTAGCCCCTTAGCATCTTAGTCTCTTTTTTACTTCTGATTATTATTTTTCTGAAAAGGTTTCGGTTTTCCCGAGCCTTTATTGTTTTTATTGTTTTGGATTTTTGGCTGTCCTGCCGGTGTAATCTTATTTGACATACGCTTATTGGTACGCAATAAATCAGTTGTATTTAAAAGCTCTTCAGAACTTTGAAGCAAATTGATTTTACCTCCCGACAACTCATACAGATGCTCAAAAATCACATCGTCTTTAACGGTATCCTTGTTCCAGCTTAAATACGACTTTTTCATGTGATTGGCAATCACCATTACCAAAGCATTTTTCATCTCGCCATCCTCCCATTTATTGGCAACATCGATCATATACTTGATATTGTTTCCGTAAAATCTGTATTTTGGAAAATTCTGCGGATACTGTAAAGCATCTGGTTTTAATTGCAAAACATCGCGAGACGGAATTGGGTATGGTGAATCAACATTCAATTTGAAATCAGACATAATAAAAAGCTGATCCCATAATTTATGCTGAAAATCCGGCACATCACGCAAATGCGGATTCAGACTTCCCATTACCTGAATAATGTATTTAGCAGCCTTGTTGCGTGTTTCGGCATCTTCAATTGCAGTAGCCTGATCAATCAGTTTTTGCAAATGACGACCATATTCCGGAATGATTAATCGTTGTCTTTCAGAATTGTATTCTAAATTAAAAACAACATCATTCGCACTTTCTTTTTTATATTTTTCGTTCATAAGTTATAATGAAACTATACCTTCTATGGTAGAAACTTCTTTGTATTTGCTAATCACCTGGTCAGCACTATGCATGGTAACATCAACCGAAACACTGGTAAATTTACCGGTTTTAGATTTTGTGGTTTTGATAACCGCTCCCATACTGTCAAAAGCTTTTTCAACTCGCTCAACATTATCGTCTACTGAAGGTACTATGAATTTATACAAGTATTCTGCTGGCCAGGTATTTGAATTGTCTAACTCAACTTTTAATCTTTCGTAAAATTCAGCGGTGTTTTTTTCTTTATCGTTCTCCATTCGTAATTAAAAATAAACGCAAATATACGGTTTTGATTTCAGACTTTCGATTTTAGATTTTAGATTTTTCAGAAGGAAATAATGATTGTTTTTTTACCACAAATTCCACTAATTATTAGTAAATAAAATATACTGATAAAAACTTTAGTTTTTTCACCATTTTAAAACAAGTTAATACCTAAAAAAATTAGTGAAAATTAGTGGAATTCGTGGCAAACTTTTATATTTGAAAAACTTCACGCCTTTGCTCCCGATAGCTATCAGGATTACGGGATTGAACCACACTACAATGAAAAAAATTATCCTCTTACTTTTTACTACTCTCACTTTTCACAACATTCACGCACAGGAAATTAAAACCTTAACCTATTTCCAAAACGACACACTCAAACTGGATTTAGATTTATACCTGCCCAAGAAAAAAGCCAATGAAAAAACGCCTTTAATCTTATTTGCATTTGGAGGAGGGTTTTCGGGTGGAGAACGAACCAGTGAAAAAGATTTTGGGCTTTTTATGGCGAAAAATGGCTACGCGGTTGCCAGCATCTCCTACAGCCTATACATGAAAGGAAAAGATTTTGGATGCAAAGGTGCTTTAACCGAAAAGATAAAAGCAATTCAAATTGGCGTTAGTGATATGTGGCAAGCCACTTCATTTCTAGTTAAAAATGCAGCCCAATACAATCTCGACACTTCAAAATTCTTTATTTCAGGAATCAGTGCAGGTGCCGAAATTGGCTTTCACGCTTCGTTCTGGGATTACAAACTGATGAATTTATACCCAAACAATTTATCTCCTGATTTCAAATATGCCGGTTTCATTGGAGGCTCGGGCGCTATTATGAACATTAATCTAATTACCAAAGGAAAAGCCATCCCAATGCTGTTAGCACACGGAAACAACGACGAAACGGTTCCTTACAATGCAGGCTCGCATCGCTCCTGCTTAACAAATGCTTCCGGTTGGCTGATTTTATTTGGATCTTATGCCGTGTACAATCACATGAAAGACTTACATAAAAATATAGAATTGATTACTTTTTGCGGAGGCGGGCACGAATTTTCGGGATATTTATTTCATGAAGGACAGCAATATGTTCTGGATTTTGTAAATAACGTTTTGAAAGGCAAAAAAATCGAATCGCATTTGATTATTCCTTCCCAAAAGAAAAACTCCGGCAATTATTTATTTTGTGAATAATTATTTCACCCCGACGGGGTTTCTATAAATATTTCGTCCCGATGGGACTTATCAATATTTCTAAAACACATTCGATTTTCAAAAAATCCTGAAATTTAAATATAATATCTCAGCCAAAAATTATTTCACCCCGATGGGGTCCTCCTTCTACAACCTCTTATTTTCTATAAATATATCGCTCCTTCGGAGCTTCTTGAAATTCAAAAAACAAAAGATTTTTAATAAACAGCTGAACCTTATATTTATTTTAAATTGCGAAATCATCTGGTTAAGGCAAAATAATCTTTTTAAATACCAATAAGTTTAGGTAAATTTGCGCTTTATTTTTAGAAAGTGCAAAAACAAATTATAGTTCTCATTGGTGGCCCGGGAACGGGAAAATCTACTCTAATCAACGAATTGGTAGCTCGTGGCTACTGTTGTTACCCAGAAATTTCAAGACAAGTTACACTCGAAGCACAGCAAAGAGGCATCGAACAATTATTCCTTGAACAACCTTTATTATTTAGTGAAATGTTGTTGAATGGTCGAATTAAACAATTCAAAGACGCAGTTGAAGAACCGCATGAAGTAGTCTTTATAGATCGTGGAATTCCTGATGTAACAGCTTACATGGATTACATTAATGATGATTATCCTGAGAGTTTTGTACAAGCCTGTGAGGATTATAAATATTCAAAAACTTTCATTTTACCGCCATGGGAAGAAATTTACGAAAGCGACACCGAGCGCTACGAAAATTTCGAGCAGGCCGAAAAAATCCAAAAACATCTTGTTGATACCTATAAAAAATATGGATACGACTTAATTGAAGTACCTAAAGATACGGTTGAAAACAGAATTCTTTATATCTTAGATAAAATTTAGGCAGGCGTTTAAAGTTGCAAAACTAGAAACTGATTTCTAAATTTTTTAACTTTAAAACACGACCAATGCCACAAGCGCAGGAAATTCTTTCAAAATACTGGAAACACGACAGTTTCAGACCGTTGCAAAAGGAGATTATTGACTCTGTTTTGGACGGTCAGGATACCTTTGCCCTGCTGCCAACAGGTGGAGGAAAATCGATTTGTTTCCAAGTTCCAAGTATGATGCTGGAAGGCATTTGCTTAGTCATTTCACCTTTGGTTGCTCTTATGAAAGACCAGGTTGCCAACCTGCAGAAACGCAACATAAAAGCTATTGCACTAACCGGAGGTATTCATACCGAAGAAATCATAGATCTTCTTGACAATTGCCAATACGGAAACTACAAGTTTTTATACCTTTCTCCCGAAAGACTGCAATCAGACTGGATACTAGAACGCATTAAAAACCTTCCGATTAATTTAATTGCAATCGACGAAGCGCATTGTATTTCGCAATGGGGACACGATTTTCGCCCTGCCTATCTGAAAATTTCAGAACTTAAAAAATATTTTCCAAAGATTCCGTTTTTAGCCTTAACTGCAACAGCAACACCCAGAGTCATCGAAGACATTAAATCAGAACTGGGATTAAAAGACCCCGTACTTTTTCAGCAATCTTTTGAAAGAAAAAATATTGCCTACATGGTTTTTGAAGTCGAAGACAAGTTGTATCGCACCGAACAAATCTTAAAGAAAAACCCGCAGCCTTCTATTATATATGTACGAAACCGAAAATCGTGCATTAACCTTTCCACTCAATTACAATCATTAGGTTTTACTGCAACCTATTACCATGGTGGCCTTTCGGCTAAGGAAAAAGACAAAAACATGCAGCTTTGGATGTCGGAACAAGCACAGGTTATTGTAGCAACTAATGCGTTTGGAATGGGAATCGACAAAGACAACGTAAAAACAGTCATTCATACACAACTACCGGAAAACTTAGAAAACTATTATCAGGAATCCGGAAGAGCCGGACGAAACGGAGAAAAAGCTTTCTCAGTATTGCTTTTTAACAATTCAGATGCCACTCAGACTGAACAGCAGTTTTTAAGCATTCTGCCCGATAAAAAATTTCTAAAAACGATGTATATAAAACTCTGTAACTATTTTCAGATAGCGTACGGAGAAGGTTTAGACGAGTCCTTTTCTTTTAAACTAAATAACTTTTGTAACAAATACGATTTCCCCACTTTAAAAACATACAATGCATTACAGTTTTTAAACCAGCAGGGAATCATTACTTTGTCGCAGGAATTCTCAGAAAAAATTACTTTACAATTTATAATCGAATCCAAAGAGGTAATTCGATACATGAATCTCAATTCAAACGACGAGGAAATTATATTAGCAATTCTAAGAACTTACCCCGGAGTTTATGATATTAAAACTCCTTTTAATCTTTCGCTGATTGCAAAAAAATCACACCATACAGAAGAACAGGTTTTAGCTCTATTAGAAAAATTAAAAGAGAAAGAAATTATCGAATACAAAGCCAAAAACAACGATTCAACTGTATTATTCAATGAAGTGCGTGAAGACGAATTAACTATAAATCGCGTTTCTAAATATCTGGAAAAACAGAATGAACTCAAAAAAGAGCAGCTTTCTTCCGTCCTCTATTATATAAAAGAAAACAAAACCTGTAAAAACAGATTGATTCTGGATTATTTTGGAGAAGAAACCAACGAAAACTGTGGCGTTTGTTCCTATTGTATTACGTTGAAGGGAAAAATAACTGAAGCCGATTCGATTGCTGATAAAATTCTGTATTTGTTAAAATCAACCGCTTTGACTTCTAGAGAAATTCAGTCTCAAATCAAACTGGATGCCAATGATATTATTTTGGTACTTCAGCAATTATTAGAAAACAATCATATCACCATACTGGCGAACAATAAATACACTTTAAAATCATAATGGAAAAATTGAGAATTATTTTCATGGGGACTCCCGAATTTGCTGTCGGCATTTTGGACACCATTCTTAAAAACAACTACGATGTCGTGGGCGTAATTACTGCAGCAGACAAACCTGCAGGACGCGGACAAAAAATAAAATACTCTGCAGTAAAAGAGTATGCACTGGCAAACAACCTTACGTTACTTCAGCCAACAAACTTAAAAGACGAGAGTTTTTTAGCGGAGTTAAAAGCTTTGAATGCGAATTTACAAATTGTTGTTGCCTTCAGAATGCTTCCAAAAGTAGTCTGGGAAATGCCGGAATTTGGAACATTTAACCTTCACGCTTCCTTATTACCCAATTACCGTGGTGCTGCACCAATTAACTGGGCCATTATTAACGGAGAAACCAAAACTGGAGTCACCACCTTCTTTATCGATGACAAAATAGATACCGGAGCAATGATCCTGAATTCGGAAATTGCAATTGAGCCGGAAGAAAATGCCGGACAATTACACGACCGACTTATGCTATTAGGAAGTGAAACTGTTATTGATACTTTAAAAGTTATTGAAAGCGGAAATGTAAAAACTACCATTCAGGAAGACACTGCCGAAATAAAAACTGCTTACAAATTAAACAAAGAAAACTGCAAAATTGACTGGACCAAATCCGGTGCAGAAATCAACAATCTCATTCGCGGTTTAAGTCCGTATCCTGCATCCTGGTGCTTCTTAAAAGATAAAGAAGAAGAACAAACCATCAAAATATATGAGGCAAAACTACTTCCTGAGACACATTCTCACGAAGCCGGAAGTCTGATTTGCAGTAAAAAAGAAATCAAAGTAGCAGTTGAAGACGGTTACATTCAAATTTTGAGTTTACAGTTACCCGGGAAAAAAAGAATGCAGGTGGCAGAATTACTAAACGGAATAACTTTTTCTGAAAGCGCCAAAGTCTATTAAGGTCAATAAAACAGGGGTTTCTACCTGATTTTGACCAACTAACGCTCTGCTTTATGAACAAAAAAAGCAAGTTATTAACAATTTTTGCTAAAAATAAAGAAAACACTTGCAAGGAACGGATTTCCTACTAAATTTGTGTATTAACAATTTTTTTAACCAACAATTAATAACTAATATTATGAACAAATCAGAATTAATCGATGCTATCGCTGCTGATGCAGGAATCACAAAAGCTGCGGCAAAATTAGCTTTAGAGTCATTTTTAGGGAACGTAGGAGCTACTCTAAAGAAAGGTGGGAGAGTTTCATTAGTAGGTTTTGGATCATGGTCTGTATCTGCTAGAGCTGCAAGAGACGGTAGAAACCCGCAAACAGGAAAAACTATTCAAATCGCTGCGAAAAATGTTGTAAAATTCAAAGCTGGTGCTGAATTAGAAGGTGCGGTGAACTAAGTAAGAAAGTTCTCCAAACTAATAATATAATCAAAACCCTTCTTATGAAGGGTTTTTTTTTGCGCTTCAACGATTTTATTTGGGATTTTAGAAATTTTATGATTAAATTTAATAAAAATTGTAGCCGTATGATTTCAGAAAAATTAAAAAAAGGACACCTGCTTATTGCCGAGCCTTCTATAATTGGAGATTTATCATTTAATAGATCGGTAATTTTATTAGCAGACCATAACAAAGAAGGATCAATAGGATTTATCATTAATAAACCTTTAAAGTACACTATTAATGACCTGATTCCTGAGATTGAAGCCTCTTTCAAGATATATAACGGAGGTCCTGTTGAACAGGACAACCTTTATTTTATTCACAATATTCCAGAGTTAATCCCGAATAGTGTTGAGATTTCTAATGGAATTTATTGGGGAGGTGATTTTGAATCGACCAAAGACTTAATAAACAACGGATCTATCAGTAAAAATAACATTCGTTTTTTCTTAGGGTATACCGGTTGGGATGAAAATCAGCTTGAGAATGAAATGCAGGGAAACTCCTGGATCATTGCCGATAATAGTTATAAAAATAAAATTATCGGAAAATCAACCACCCATTTCTGGAAAGAGCAAATCATTGAACTTGGAGGCGACTATCTTATTTGGTCAAATGCACCTGAAAATCCATATCTGAATTAATTTTCAGAAATGGATTCGTTCAGCTTTTGTAATAACAGATGAGCCAAATTACTTGTAAAGTCCTTTTTTCGATATTTCGTGATCGGCTGAATTCCCATGATCACATTAGTCAGAAATAATTCATCTGCTTTTTGAAGATCAAATGGTGAAATTATTTCTTCTATTACTTCTATGCCCTCTACTTTTTTAGCCAAAGCTAAAATCTGCTTGCGCATCACACCATTAAGACAACCTTCAGAAATTGGCGGAGTTATAAGTTTTTTACCCATAACCATAAATAAATTCCCCTGTAATACCTCAACTACATTTTTAGTATCGTTAAGCAAAATGCAATTGGCCAAACCATTTTCATGAGCAAAAATACTTCCGGTAACGTTTATCATCTTATTAGTAGTTTTGATCGACGATAACAATTGCTTAGTCACATAAAAATCCTTATACAAATCTACTTCGTATTCAGCTGAATTTAAAGTATATAAAACATCTTCAAGTGTTGTTGCGTGAATTAAATACGAAACCTCATTTGTTTTAGGCAAATAAAGTCCGCCTTCTTTTCTAAAAACAGTAATTCTGGCTCTGGCAGATTTTGAAATTCCTTTTTGCTGAACAAGGTTTAAAATCTGCTCTTCAAAATATTCCATGGTAAAATTCATCGGAATTTCCATTCGAACCACACGCATAGAAGCCATTAATCTGAAATAATGATCTTCCAGGAACAAGATTTTATTATTGATAATTTTTACTGTTTCAAAAACACCATCTCCGTATAAAAATGCGCGGTTTTGAGTTAATATATTATCTTCTTCTGCTACTATATTTCCGTTAAAATTAATCATAAAAAAACCCTGAATTTTGTTCAGGGCAAATATAAGGTATAAAATAGAATTTTACTAAACAGATCCGATAAGATGTTTCAGATCTGAGATCTGATTCTCCCACAGTTGTTTAGCTTCTCCTACTTCTTCTTTATCAGCGAAATCTACTACCATTAACGATACGTCTTTGGTAAGTTCATCAACCAGAATGTGCAATTCAAAAAAATACTCGGTGTCTTTACTGCTTTCATCCACCCATTTGAATTTGACTTTTTCACCTGTTTTTTTGGAAGCCAAACGCGCTTTTTCCTGTGAGTCGTTCCAGATAAAAGTGAAAAATTCTCCTCTTGAATTTACATTATCAGCAAACCATTCTGATAATCCTGACGGAGTTGATATATATTGATACAATAGTTGCGGCGAAGAATTGATCGGAAACTCGATTTCGTAACGTATTTTTGGATCCATGTGCTACTTTTAATTTTTTTGGAAATATAAGAATATATGTCCAAAAACAACACATTTTTAAAAATATTTTTTTTTCTTCATTTTATGCTTGCAAGCTTTAATATTATTTCTATCTTTGCACCCGCAATGAGGAACACGGTTCTACTTGCAGTCTTGGCGAGGTAGCTCAGTTGGTTAGAGCGCAGGATTCATAACCCTGAGGTCACGGGTTCAACTCCCGTCCTCGCTACAAAAAACAAACCCCTAATCATCAATTGATTAGGGGTTTTTATTTAAATTTACACCCTCTCTAACCCGTTAATTAGAATGAGGAAATTAAAAAAAAGCAACTAAAATTCGAACAATGTAAACAATACGACAGCGGACTTCAGACTTTGTACTTCTTCTTTTTTTATAAGAAAAGTATGCGGACAGGTCAGAATAGTATTTTATAAGCTAAATCATTTATAAAAACATGGATATAGTTAAATTTAAAATCACGTCAAAAACGATAAAAGTAGAAGTACGCAATTCGAATAATTACGTTTTTAATTTCAACACGGCTTTAGAGATTGAAAAAGAAGACAGAGAGGTTTTATTAAGACTGTACAATGCGTTGGACCTTCTTTTTAAAAAAGAAACTCATCCTGAAATTAAAAACTATATTTCACCTAATCAAACTAACATTTTGGATCAGATTTCTGCTGCGGATAATCTGGAGCAGGAAAAATAAACCATCATTAGTTTATCATTGAAAATTTATTTTCTAAAAAAGAGAAAGTCTCCACACCATGAGATTTTCTCTTTTTTTTTGTTTTTTTGTTAGATTCAAAACAATTTCAGAACATCCAAATTATAATCTCCAGCTTTTGTTCTTCAAAAAACAACTTCTCTAAAACCTTAATCTGAGGCTTACACTGTCTTTTTACGAGACTAAAATCAAAAACTTACTTCAAAATCCAAACTAAAATCAGGTATTTCTACTTAGTGAATTAATCTATTAAAAAACGATTTTTGTTGCAAATTACGTGAAACCGTAAGTTATTCTCTAAAAACTGATATAACTTAGCGTATTAAAAAGAATAAAAATCACAAAAAGAAAACTATAATACTTAACCATAAAATAAAAACCAAAAAAACGAACCATGGAAAAACTTTGGTGTTGGCGTTGCAAAACAGAAGTTCCTATGTTACATACAGAAGAATATCAAATTGCAACTAAACTCTATCGTAATGGCTTTGAACATGGAAAATGTAATATGACCAGAACAGAGCGATTCAGTGAACTTCTAAATTACTATAAAGAACTAACCGGATTTAAAGAAACCAATCCCAATGCTATTATGCATCATCGAATTGATCTTTACGGTCCGCCTTGCGAATGTTGTTCTAAACCTTACCGAACTCCTCAGGCAAAATTTTGTGCAGCCTGCGGACACAAAAGAACAGCAGCGGTAACCAACAATACTCACACCTTTACCGAGGAGGAACAAAAATGGTGGCAAAAACTATTGGAATCAAACACCTTTAGTCAACCAGTGCTTGCGGTTAGTGCTTTAATTGCAAAACTGGATTTAAATTTATAAAAATCAAAAAAACGAAATCAATCCTGGAATCCATTTTTAGTTGTACTAAAAGTGG
Source organism: Flavobacterium sp. B183 (assembly GCF_023539155.1). Taxonomy (NCBI): domain Bacteria; kingdom Pseudomonadati; phylum Bacteroidota; class Flavobacteriia; order Flavobacteriales; family Flavobacteriaceae; genus Flavobacterium; species Flavobacterium sp. B183. Next base: position 148,808 of record NZ_CP097434.1, read on the forward strand.
ATTTTCTGCTTTCAGGAATATACCGCTGTTTTTTTAATGTAAAAAATGCGTTAAAATAGCTTTCGGACGACAATTCTTCGACAATTAAAAATACTTTTGTGAGAACGAAAACACACATTGGTATGGATTCCGAAAAATTCATCTTCTGCCTCGAAGGTGTTCCTGACATAGAAAACAACGCTGTTACCCAGGTAGTAAAAAACCTGGAAGAAATCGCTATTGATCAGGGTATCGCCAGTATTTACAAAACTTGCGATACCATTGAAGGCTTAGAAGAAAGTCTGAATGTTTTACTTTATGAAGATCACAATTTTAAAGATTACGAAATTATTTATTTGGTAATGCCAGGCGGCCCCAACAATATCTGCCTGCATGATTACTATTATAGTCTGGAAGAAATCGCAGAACTTTTTGAAGGAAAAATGAAAGGAAAAATTATTCATTTTGCCAATTTAAAAGTACTTGATTTAAACGAAGAAGAAGCGCAGTACTTTTTAGACATTACCGGTGCACGGGCGATTTCGGGTTACGGCTCTACTTATAATAAGATCGCGAGCTGTAGTACCATCGACAAAGCTTTTTTTAGCTTGTATCAGGAAAATGACGACATTACTGAAGTGGTGGAAGAACTTTATCAAAAACATTATGCTCTTTGCAAATTACTTGATTTTAGACTGTATTATTAAATTATGAAAAGTAATGCCAACGGAGAGATAAAAACCTATGGCGCGAAAGTGTTTCGTGAAAAATTTCTGGGACAGGAAAATCCAATGCATTTATTGTTTAAATCCAGCTCTGACCATTTTTTTTGTCTGGAAATGGAAGAAATGATGCAGCTTCGTTACGCCGTTCCTCCTTCAAAACACAGTTGTCATACTATACTTTTTGTGACTTCCGGAGTTCATGTTGCAAAGGTTGGTTTCGAAGAATACCAAACCAATCCAAATGAAATGCTTATTGTTCCGGCCGGGCAGATTTTCTCTATTGAGCATATTAACACGAAACATATTGGTTTTATTTGCCAGTTTCATCCGGATGTTTTGATCGGCAAATACGGCAACAGTGAAATGCTCAATGATTTCGACTTTCTTAAAATTGGAGGAAATCCAAAAATTATAATCTCTCCGGACAACTTCCATTTTATAGTGAATCTCTTTAAGCGTTTACAGGCCGCTTATCTTGAAACTGAAATCGATAATTCTGATATCGTTCAGTCTTATTTAATGGCTTTGTTCTTTGAGATGAATAAAAATGCTCCCAAAACATCTAAAAGCAATACAGCCGCAGCTGTTATTTTTGCTAAGTTCAAAAAACTCATTTACGCTAATATCAGGACGCATCATCAGGTAAATTATTACGCCTCTTTACTTAATGTTACCCCCAATCATTTAAATAAATCGGTCAAATCGGCAACCGGTAAGTCTGCGGTCAAATGGATTGATGAGACCATTTTAACAGAAGCAAAATACCTGCTGTACCAAACTACCTTTTCTGTAAGTGAAATCGCCATGCAGGTAGGACACGAGGATCATTCTTACTTTAGCCGTTTCTTTAAAAAACACGAAGGAATCACTCCTATTCAATATCGTAAATTGATTGATAAGTCCTAATTATTGCTTCCTGCATCCTATAAACTTGAAAAACGTTTATTGAAATTTGTTCCGTTAAAAAAAGCAAATTATGATTTACGTTTTCAAAACATCTGTTGACACACCATCAAAGCTGGAATTCGCAAGTGCATTACTTGATGAACGGATACCAAATGCCATATGGAATTTTGACCTTGAGGACTGCGATAATATTTTAAGGATTGACAGTGAGTCCGAAATAAATGAAAAGATTCTCAAGAATGCGATTTTCGATTGTGTCGAATTAGAATAAATTCAAAAAAAAGTATAGTACACAACACTTTTCTGTTTGTTAGAAAAGCTTGATTTAAATGGTCGGCAATTTTTTCCTCTATACCCAAAAAAACAGGGATGCAAAACCAATTGCATCCCTGTTCCTTTTTAAACAACTTATAAACTAATTACTGTCTCCATTGCGGATCTCCTACTTTTTTGTCAATTAACGTTTGATTTTTAAGAGTAAAATCTCCTGTTGCACTATTCGTAAACTGAGGATCCAACGTTCCGTAAGTTCCCGAAGCATCATATTTTACCGCAGCAACACCAGCTGTATGTAATGCAGCCGAATTAAAATAGTTATTATTCAAGAAAGTAGGTGGTGTCGTTGAGGTCTGATTGGTATACATCGCTAATGGTGTTTCAAAAAGCGTGTTGCGAATTGTTGAAGCATTACTGGCAAAACGCACATACAGAATTCTATTAGAAGCTGTCATCGCTTTATTTGAAATCGTACAGGCATCTACCAATACTGTAGTTGTTAAACCCGTCCCGGTAATGCCAGGCGCGTTATCGATACGGATAAAATCGCGGCCTGTAGCACAATTGTTAAAAGTACTGTTTTTAAGGGTTAACGATGCCAAATGCGAAGTTCTAAAATCGATACAATCACCTTGTACCGTTAATATGTTAGTAACGACACTATTTTCAACCGTTACCGAAACAATTTTAGTACTACCTGTTGCCGTTTGTGTTATAAACGATTTCACAAAATCATGAACATTACAACCACTAATTAAAAGTGCCCCATAAGCAGTACTTACTTCATTGTATTTTACAGCATCACTTTGAGTTTTATCTCCGTTAATATCTAAATCAATTAAACTAACGGATTTAGCTCCTGCGTTTAGTGTAAACTTATTATGAAGCAAAGGTTTATTATCGCTTCTTAGACCTCTAATCGTAATCGATTTATTCAAAATAATTTCACCAACAAAAACATTGTATTCTCCCGGCATCAATACCAATACTGCATCAGGATCTGCCGCTGCGATTTTTGCATTCAAATCATCCGTAGGTTTAACTAAAGTGGCTGTTCCAATGTCAATTCCTGTAGTAAAAGTAACCACTCCTCTCTTTTTGGTTCCGTTAAATAAAGTGGCAGTATAGGCCGTTTCTCCTGTAAATCCCGTAACTATCGCTGCTCCGGCCGTTTTTTCGGCTGCTGTAATCGTGTGCGTAATTCCGCCCGGACCCGCAGTAATTTGGGTAACAGAGCTGTTAGGCGTCCATCTTAACGTCACTTGTTTTGCTTCGATATCGGCAGGCTGCACAGGGAAGAAGATTTGCTCCGTTAATGTTGCTGCTGTTGTTACAGACCATTTCGAATCGGCAAGTCCTGAAGTACTGACTGCTTTTACTCTTATCGAATAAACTGTTTCTCCTTCTAATGCAACTTTTACCGGAAGTTCTTTTGCGGTAACATTAACTGTTTTGTAAATTGTTTTGAAATCCGGATCATCAGCACTGAATTCTACCGTATAATGATCAACATCCTCTTTGGCAGTCCAGTTTAGTTCGACCGTGGTTTGATTTTTCACTACCGCTTTTAGTTCGATTGGAGAAAATACTCTATTGGCTCCTATATCCTCCAACACTGCTTCATTGTAACTTTCGCAACCGGCAATTACCAATAAAAACATAGCCAGCAGTCCTTTAAATATATATTTTGCGTTCATAATTATTATTTGTTAATTGTTTTTAGTTTCCAAAAACCCAGTCATTTGCTAACTGTCCATTACTTCCGTCAATAAACGTTTGCCAGATTGGCCAAAATTGTCTTTTATCAGGATTAACTCCGGCTTTGTACAGTGTGGTTATTTTGTTGTCATCCAGTTTATCCCAGCTTTTTGACGTATAATCAGTACCCTGCGCCTGAGTTTCTCCACGGTTTAAACCATAAATCTCAAGTGTAGTATTATCTGCTTTGTATTTATAATAAAGTGTTGAAGGCACATTGGCATATTCATCACTGCGTGCTTTTAAACGAGTCATTTTAACTTTAGCTTCGTCTAATTTTATTTTCAATAAATTCCAGCGAATCAGGGCAAACTTACGTTCCATTTCTCCGGTAAACTCATATTTATTCTCCTCGATAATACCGTTCAGCATGGCTTGCTTACTTGTCAGACCATCTACATAAGCGTCTACTTTTACCGCCTGGTTTTGCGAAGCAAACGCTCTGCGGCGGATTTCTTTTAAGTAGACTGCGGCAGATCCCGGGCCTTCTAATTCATTTGCCGTTTCAGCAGCCATTAAAAGTACCTCGGCATAACGCATGTAAATTTTATTTACCCCATCGTCATTTGGTGCAGAAACGATACGATTCATCCATTCGAAACGATATTTACCAAAATACCAGGTTTGTAAATCTGTAAGTTCTTGTTTGGACTTGCCGTTTACCGCAGCTCCCCATTTGTAAGGCACACAAGTAACATCTCTGCGACTGTCGGCCTGATCGTAGTCATAAAAAACAAATGGCAACGGTCCGTTTACACCGCCTTTATTAGTTCCCATCTGTTGAAACTGATCTGAAGCATCATGACGCACTGCAAAAGTAAACAGGACTCTGCCTCGTGTGGCTGCAAATGGAATTTCCCAAAGCGATTCTCCTCCGGCTGTTGTACTTTCCTGATTGTATTTTCTCCATAAACCTTCAAAAGTAGGCTCTAAATGTGCAGAACCACTCGCAATTACAGAACGGCATTCGTCTAATGCCAGTTTGTACATCGTACCTACTGAAAGTGCAGGATCTGTACTTCTTCTCACTCCGTCCGGATATTGCTGAAAGCCACTGGACATCAAAGCCAAACGGGCTCTTAAACCTTTTACAAAAGCTTTGTTGATACGCTCTGTGCTTGTTGTCGCGGCAGTTTCATTAGGCCATGCTACTAAAGTTGAAGCTTCGCCTAAATCGGCAATTAACTGTTTGTAAATTTCGTCACGACTTGTTTTAGACACATAGATTGTCGACGTAGAAACTGGTTCAAAACGGGCTGGAACATCGCCCCAGTTTCTGATCAGATCGGCATAATAAATGGCTCGTAAAGTCAGTGCTTCTCCTAATAACTGCCCCATCTCTGAATTCGGTAATGGATTGCCGTACTTTCGCAGACCTCTGATACACAAATTAGCACGTTCAATTCCTTCATACATCATGGCCCAGGCATTTTTTGGCGAATTCATTTCTGTATTATCCGATTTTGCATCATAAACTACCAGATCCGATTTGACATTATCACTTGAAGAAGTCAAAAGCCATTCTGTATCTGTATTTAGTCCTTGATAAGCCAAAAGTCTTCCTCTGTAAGATTGCTCCTCTCCAAATGAGACTTTTATTCCATCGACAGCACCCTGAGCTAGTCCGGCAGTAGAAAAAATAAGCTGTTCGTCTAAGGTTGACTGTGCCGGTGTATCAAAATATTCCTCCCCGAAATCCTGACAAGAAGTCAACAAACCTGAGATTATCAATCCTGCTATTATTACTTTATATTTCATTTTGTGATACGTTTTAAATTAGAAATTAAGGTTTAAACCAAAAACCAACTGCCTGCTGCGCGGATAAGCCGAATAATCAACTCCCGGTGTTAGCGGAGTTTTTCTTCTTGTGGACACTTCAGGATCCGGACCAGAGTAATTTGTAATTACAAACACATTCGTTGCGGTAAAATAGAATCTCAATTTACTTACTCCCAGCTTAGAGGTTAAGGCTTGCGGTGTACTATATCCTAAAGTCAGCGTATTCAACCTGAAGAACGAACCGTCTTCTACTGCCCAGTCTGTAAACATGAATTTTTGCATGTAAGGAGACCACATCGTAGTATTGGCATTTAGCGCTTCTAAAGCAGCAGGATCTGTTACCAATTGTCCCGAAGCAGGATCTAAATTTGTCCATCTTTTGCCATCTGCCATCTCGGTACTTAAATTCTTGTATTGCCCGTTTCGGTTTGCTGTTGAAAACTCGGCTTTATTGGCATTGTAAATATCATTACCAACGCTCCAGTTGAAAGCGGCAGAAAGATCAAAACCGTAAGCATTTGCATTAATAACCAAACCTCCGGTATGTTTAGGATTAGAATTTCCTATTACTTTTTGATCCGATGCTGTCACTTTATTATCAGCAGAACCATCTGTATTTTTCAGCTTCATCATCCCCGGCTGTAAAGCACCTACTACACTGCTTGCATCAACAACTCCTGCTTTTAAGGTGTACTTTCCTCCTGTATAATCAAAATCAGAAACTTCATAGCGTCCGTCGCTTTGATATCCGTACATTAATCCCATTGGAGAACCTACATTTACCACATAATCATTCCCAACATCAGTAGACGCCCAATTGGTATTTGTGCCAAAATTATCCATTACGCCAAGAGAGTTGATTCGGTTTTTGTTCATTCCAACGTTCACAGAAAAGCTCAAACCATAATTTTTCTTTTCGATGGCTATAAAATTCAGGGTTGCTTCAAAACCGGTATTTTGTGTTTCACCCATATTTCTAAACTGGGTTTTGTAACCTGTACCTCCTACCGGAAATTCGATCAGTAAGTCCTTCGTAACATTTTTATACACATCAAAAGTTCCGTTCAGACGATTTTTGAAAAATCCGAAATCAAGACCAATATTTTGCGTTACAGTAGTCTCCCACTTCAATTCCGGATTTGCCAAAACACTCGATGGAGACCAATAGCTATCGAAACCGTTTATGAACCCATTTGTACTGGACAAATAACTCTGAACGGTTTGCCCAACAGGAATGTTATTGTTACCCGCCTCACCATAACTAAGTCTTAGCTTTAGAAGATTTAACCAGGAAGCATTTTTCAGGAAATCCTCTTCAGAAATTTTCCATGCTGCCGCTGCTGCCGGGAAATACCCCCAACGGTTGTTTCCTAAAAACCTACTAGAACCGTCTGCACGAAAAGAAGCTGTTAACAAATAGCGGTCTTTATAATCATAATTTAAACGTCCGAAAAAGGACAGCAATTTATCATCCGCACTGTAAAAATTGTCCACTGAAAAAGGTGTTCCCTGTGTCGTTAATTTCTTAGCCTGATCTAAATCAAAAAATTTCGGATAATTTAAAATCGTCGTGGTTACGGTGTTTGAGGTTGTCGTAATCATCTCTTCTCCTAAAAGTGCCGTCAAATGATGATTGTCTCCCAGAATATTTTTAAAATCATAGTTTAAAGTATTGGCATTTCTAAAACGTACGTCTTTACGATCACTCATGACCATACCCGGCTTTCCTGCACCTATTTTGGCTGTACTTGAAAAATAAGTAGAAGACCCATAAAAACGATAATCAGAATAATTGGAATTGTCCAATCCTAAATCACTTTGAAATTTTAAATCTTTAGCCAGTTTCCAACCAAAGCTTCCCAATAAATTATAATTTTTTCGGAACTGCTGACGGTCATTGTCTGTTATTGCCAAAAATGGATTTACCAGATAACTGTTCACAGACTGATCATCATTATCAGTAGTTAATCCCGGCATTGGAATAGGCGCATAACCTACACTATGACGCAAACGGCTGTCTAATGATGAAGCCTGATTTTGATCGTTTGCACCGCCACCATTTATATCAGTATCAGAGTAACGTACTGTAAATCCAAGGTCTATTTTTTCGCTTGCTTTATTTTTTAAGGCCAATGAGAGGTTATTTCTTTTAAAATTCGAACCTGCCATAATTGCTTTTTCATCGTAATATGCATAGTTAAAGTTGTAACTAAGCTTTTCATTCCCTCCACGAATTCCTAAATCACGGCTGTTTACTTCACCACGACGGCCGTAAATCTGTTTTTGCCAATCCGTTCCTTTTAAACCATTATACAAATCACGATCCTGCCAGCTGCCAAAATACTTGGTATAGGAGCTTGGATTGCTCAAAATCGTTTTATCCGTCTGATCCAATAATGCATATTCGTATTGCCATTTTACAAAATCATCAACCGGAAGAACCTCGATTTCTTTGGCCATGGTTTTCATTCCGTAAAACATATTATAGCTCACAGCCATTTTTCCGTCTTTACCGGTTTTAGTCGTAATAATAATAACCCCGTTTGCTCCTCTTGATCCATAGATTGCAGTAGAAGAAGCATCTTTCAAAACCGTCATCGATTCAACATTAGAAGCCGCAATATCATTCATACTGTTTACCGGAAAACCATCTACAATAATTAACGGAGAAGCATCCTGTGTTAAAGACCCGCCTCCACGCACTCTGATTTTAATATCGGCATCCGGTGAACCTTCGCTTGAAGTAACCTGAACTCCGGCGATTCTGCCCGTTAAAGCTTCGGCGATATTAGAAACCGGAACTTTTTTCAGGTCATTTCCTGAAATGGAAGAAACTGCCCCTGTCAGATCCGATTTTTTAACGGTACCGTAACCTACCACAACCACTTCATTTAAAGCATTTGAATCTTCGATTAAAACAACATCAACTTTCGTTTTTCCGGCAGCATTGACTTCTTTGGTTTTAAAACCTATAAACGAATAGGTTACAACTGCTTTGGGATTGGTCAATTTTAATTTGTACCGTCCGTCAAAATCTGAGGAAGTTCCGTTTTTTGTTCCTTTCTCTAATATATTAACACCCGGCAAGGTGAGTCCTGCAGCATCCTTAACGGTTCCTTCGAGTGTAATACTTTGCGCCTGCATTTGATTGCCGGCCAGTAAGCACAATAAGAAAACAACTGCAAAGCAACAATTTGCTCCTTTGTTAAATAAATCTTTAAAATTCATGGTTGATTGTTTAAGTTATTAATTGTTTGTTCTAAGTGGTTATTTCGTTTTGATTAGGTTCCCTCTTTTTTAACTGATTATCAAAGCCTCACTTCTAAGACAACAGTTTCTTTTTTGAGTTGTTTTTTGACCTTCTAAATAAGGTCATTTTTTTAGCCTTAAAAAAAGTTGTAATCGATTACACAAACTTAAATATTTTTTTGAGATAAAAAATTAAAAGTCATAAAAATTTCCCAAAATAAATGACATACCAAAAATAAAACCGCCTTTTTATATCACAAATGCAATTTAAGTCCGATATAAATAGTAAATATATTTTTATTTTTTTAGCGGATTGCGGTGGTTTTACAAAAAAAAACAATCGATTACAAGGGAACTCATTGCGATATTGTCAACTTCTTTTTTGAGCTGTTTTTAATGGCTGTTTTTTCAAAAAAAATAACAAAAAACAGTATTCCTGTCACAAAAATTATCGCATACGAAGTCAAGCTACCACTGTAAAGACACCATATTCTTACTAAAAAGAAAAACAACATACTACAACCCTGCTTGGGAGGAATCAAAAAACAAAAAAAGAGTCTTTGAACCCGATAAGTTCAAAGACTCTTTTTTAATATAATTTGCAAACCTTAACGTTAGCTAACTTTTTACCGCTTACGCTTCTCTCGCATCGTTTAAATCTAACTAACAACAATAGCTCTCAAAGATTACAACAAAATCTTTACGCTTTTTGCAACTGCAAATTCCCTTTATGTTTCTGCATTAAAGCAAAAGTAATTACCATTCCGCTTAACGCCATAACCAAACCGATTAAATTTGGCGAAGCATAACTGTACCCAGCAGACAATGGCAAACCTCCCAAAAAGGCTCCCAACGCATTTCCGATATTAAAACTACCCTGCAGCGCTGCCGAAGCAATCATCTCAGCATCTTTAGCCGTTTTAATCATTAACATCTGAATTGGAGCAATCACCGAAAAAGAAACAGCACCCGTTAAAAAAGTCAGAAATAAAGATACATATTGATTGAAGGAGAAAAAGTACACCATAATTAAATCAATCGCCATAACAAAAAGCAGCGCCAGTACAGTAGGTGCCGGAGAATATTTATCAGCCAGTTTACCTCCGGCAAAATTGCCTACCAGCATTCCTAAACCAGCCAAAATCAAAATATAAGACACATCCTCGGGCGCAAACTTAGAAACATTTGTCATTAGAGGTGCGATATAACTAATCCATGCAAAAAGACCTCCGAATCCAATGGCTGTAATTCCAATAATTAGCCAAGCTTCTGTTTTCTTAAAGAACAATAACTGGGTTTTCATATTGACCATTCCGCTCTTTTCCAGATTTGGCATCCATAACGAAATAAATAAAAACGTTAGTAAACCTACAGCGGCAATTAAAACAAAAGTATAACGCCAGATAAAGTTATGTCCAATATAGGTGCCAATAGGCACACCTATTAAATTCGCCAGTGTTAAACCCGAAAACATAATAGCGATCGCCTGAGCTTCTTTACCCTTATCGGCCAAACGGCTCGCTACCACAGCACCGACTCCAAAAAAGGCTCCGTGCGGTAATCCCGAAAGAAATCTTGAAGCGAATAGAAAATTGTAATCAGGGGAAATAATCGAAAGAGCATTAAATACCGTCAGCATCAAAGCCAAAATTAAAAGCATTTTTTTGGGTGCAAAATTTCTTCCCAGAATAACTAATAAAGGCGCACCAATGACAACACCAAGTGCGTAAGCAGAGATTAAATATCCGGCAACCGGAATCGAAACTTTCATATCTGAAGCAATATCAGGCAGCAAACCCATCATGACAAATTCGGTAATTCCGATAGTCAAACCTCCTAATGAGAGTGCAATAAGACTTTTTTTCATTTGTTTGTAATAGAAAGGAATAGAATTTCTATGTTGCAAATTTAACACCGTTAAGCGGAAAATAAATTGTACATTTACGACATAAACTTGTAAATTTAAGTTATGCCTAAATTCAATCAGTTTGAAAAGCTTGTCATTCATGAGTTCGAAGATGACGTATTTCCCCATGTTCCGCACACTCATACCTATTATGAGATTATTTACATCAAAAAAGGCAACGGAATTCATCATCTTAACCACAACTTATTGCCTTATAAATCTGGTGATCTCTTTGTGATTTCTCCGGAAGACGAGCATTACTTCGATATTAAAAAAAGAACGCGTTTTGTTTACATCAAGTTTACTGATAACTATTTTGATTCGAACAGGAATCTTTTTTGTGATGATTTACTGCTGAACACTCCGGAGGATTTTATGCGGAACAAGTTACTGAAGGAGACCATTTTAAAACTAGACGATCCTTGTAAAACCATTTTAAAAAATACGATCGAAAACATTACTGCCTACAATTGTAAGACGGATGTTTCGAGCTCGCCAATAGTTTTTTATCAGATCCTTTCCATTTTTGGATTGATTAAAGAGACCATCCGCTGCATGAATCTGCAACTGAAATCAACTCCTATTGACAACGAACAAATCGCAACCTATATTCATCAAAACATTTACAACCCCAAATTGGTCCAGATTAAAGTTATTGCAGATCACTTTAATATTGCCCAAACTTATTTCAGCGCTTACTTTAAAAGAACTTTTGCCATAAGCTATCGTGAGTACATTCACAATCTGAGAACTACTTTAATCGAAAAGCGAATTCACAACAATCAGCTGCCCATTAAACAAATTGCTCATGAATTTGGTTTTACCGATGAAAGCCACCTTTCCAATTACTTTAAAAAAAGGAAAAACATGAAACCTACGGATTATAAAAAACTGTGAGTATTGAATTTCAAAAAACTAAAGAGTAAAAAAAAATACCTAAATTTGTAATTCTAAAACATTTTCGTTGACAGGAAAAATTTACATAGTGTTTCTAATCATGACCTTTGGCTTCTTACTGATGCCAAGTGAAGGTTATGCCTGCGGAAAAACGAACGCGAAAAGTTCCTGCGAAAAGAAAGCGGTTTCAAAACACGAGACGGCTGATATTTCTCAAAAAAACTGTTGCAAAAAAGATAACGGCTCAAAAAATGATGAGCACGGCTGCAACCGAAAATGTGATCATTCGGGCTGTACCCCATCTGGACTTCAATTCAGCTTAATGACAAAGAATGAATTTGAATTTGAAAAAAATCTGTTCAATTTCTCTTCAGAGAAAACAATACCTTACTACAAAAACATCAGTATTTCTGCTGGTTTTACTTCTATTTGGTCACCCCCAAAAATAAAATAATTGTATCTCTGACAGCCAAAGTTACGCTTTGTAACGAAGCTTTTATCTCTCATAAAAAAAGCAACACACTGTTTATCAGATTATTTATGAGACTATAATTAGTAATAATCAATCTTAAATTATTTAACTTAGAGGGAATTTAACGCTCTAATAAAATCAGATACAATGAAAAAATCAATTTTAACCATAGTAATAGTAATCTTAGTCGCTTTTTCTGCTAATATTATTTTGGCCACTTCCATAAAAAGAGAAACTACAACAATAGAAGTTGCCGATTCAAGTCAGTTACAAACCGTTTATGATGCTTATTTTACGGTAAAAGATGCCTTAATTAAAAGCGATGCCAAACTCACTTCGGCAAAAGCCAAAGATTTACTGGATGCCATCACAGCTATAAAAATGAACCAATTGAAGGGTGAAGAACACAACGCCTGGATGAAAGTCATGAAAAAAATAACGGCTGACGCTAAAAGTATTTCGACTACCACAGATCTTAAAAAACAGCGCGAAACTTTCAAATCGCTCTCCAAAAACACTTACGAACTTATTAAAGTGTCAAAATCAGATCAGGCGGTATACAAACAACACTGCCCGATGGTGGATGCCGACTGGCTGAGCAAAGAAAAGACGATTAAAAATCCTTATTACGGTTCGTCAATGTTAACTTGCGGAAGTGTGGTAGAAACGATCAAGTAAATATGACACTCTGCATCAAAAACATGGTGTGCAGACGATGTATAATGGTTGTGGAGTCTGAGTTTAAAAAACTTGGACTCCATCCAATTTCTGTTGCATTAGGTGAAGTCAAACTACAGGACTCTATTTCTGAAAGTCAAAGGGAAGTGCTGCTGAAAAGTTTACAGACACTGGGCTTTGATTTTATTGATGACAAAAAAAGCAAGACAGTTGAGCGCATAAAAAAGCTCATCGCTGACCTGATTCATTCTAAAAACAACGACCACAAAGTCAACTTGTCTGATCACTTAATTAAAAACCTCAGCCAGGATTACAGCACGCTAAGCAATTTATTCTCAGAAATTGAAAACACAACTATTGAAAAATACTTTATCAGCCAAAAAATAGAAAAAGTAAAGGAGCTGCTCCTTTATAATGAACTGTCGTTAAGTCAGATTGCGGATGCTCTAAACTATAGTAATGTAGCACATTTGAGCAATCAATTTAAAAAAATCACAGGCTTTACTCCTACCGGTTTTAAACAATTGAAGGACAAAAAAACGCGTTGAGATTGAGAATTTGCAACCCTTTCTCATTTATTCTGACCTGTAACTAAAAGAATTTGAGAGATTTTGTTTCTCGCAGATTCCACAGATTGAGCAGATTTAAATTTTAAAAATTTGCTCATAGATAATCTGCAAAATCTGCTCAAAATCTTTTAAGATCTGCGTGACAAAAAAATTGCGGTTCCTATAAATGATTACGTCTTTTACATAAGCCCTTGTGAGCTTTGTGACTGGATGCTTTTTGAAATCTTACAAATCATTCTCAAAATTGTACAACCCTCAAGTAATCTTTACTTCGGAAATTTGCATTGTAATACTTAAAACATTGAAAAAATGACATTTACAGCCTAAGGAAAAAATTACAGCAATGGGAACCTGAACCAAAATGGAGATCGAAAGTACCCAAATAACGCAGGTAAAAATCAAGTTCGGTTTTAGTAATGGTAAACACTTTACGATTACGAAATCCAAACCTTAAAAAAATCAATATGAAACTACAGACTATTATACTCCTCTTTTTAATCACTTTTAGTACAAAAGCGCAAAAAGTGGTTCGTTACGATCTGCATGTTCGGGACACTATTGTGAATTTTTCCGGAAAAGAAAAAAGAGCTCTTACAGTCAACGGACAAATTCCGATGCCAACTCTGACTTTCACTGAAGGAGATATCGCAGAAATTTACGTACACAACGACTTAAAAAAAGAAAACACTGCATTGCACTGGCACGGATTATTCCTTCCGAATAAGGAAGACGGTGTTCCTTATTTGACCCAGATGCCCATAAAACCGGGAACAACGCACAAATACAGTTTTCCTATTATTCAAAATGGAACGTATTGGTACCACAGCCACTCCGGGTTACAGGAACAAATTGGTTTGTATGGTCTTTTTATCATCAATAAAAAGAAAGACGATCCGACCATTAGAAAAGGAATCGATGATTTACCGACAATTCCCGTTATTCTAAGCGAATGGACGGATCTGAAACCGGAAAATGTACAGCGAATGCTGCACAATGCCGACGATTGGTTCGCCATAAAAAAAGGAACGACACAAAGTTATGCCGAAGCCATTAAACAAGGTCACTTTGCAACAAAGGTAACCAACGAATGGAAACGTATGAATGCCATGGACGTTAGTGATATTTATTACGAAAAGTTTCTGATCAACGGTAAAAACGAACAGCAGCTTTCACAATTTAAAGCGGGCGATAAAGTAAGACTGAGAATTGCAAACGGAGGCGCTTCGAGTTATTTCTGGCTGACCTACGGCGGTGGAAAAATAACTGTTGTGGCGAGTGACGGAAATGATGTTGAGCCCGTAGAAGTTGACCGTTTGATTATCTCAGTTTCAGAAACCTATGATGTGATAGTTACTATTCCTGAAGATAAAAAATCCTTTGCATTCCTGGCTACAGCCGAAGACAGAACCGGATCTGCTTCATTATTTTTAGGAGCAGGAACAAAACAGTCTGTCAACCATCTTCCGAAATTAAAATATTTCGAAGGAATGAAAATGATGAATGATATGATGAAGATGAACGGTGACATGAACGATATGGGCATGCAAATGTCGCTGAACAAAATGGATATGAATGCTGTTATGTATCCTGAGATTACCGGAGGTGGCGAGCCTATGAAAATGGAAGATCACTCCAATCACAACATGGAAGGCATGAACATGGCTACAGACACAACTGAAGTTGCCGGAATTACGACTCTGAATTACGGAATGCTAAAATCACCAACCATAACAACGCTGCCTAAAGATGCACCGGTAAAAGAACTACGCTTTGAGTTGTCCGGAAATATGAACCGTTATGTTTGGAGTTTAGACAATAAAGTTATTTCTGAAACCGATAAAATCCTGATCAAAAAAGGCGAAAACGTCCGAATCGTATTGTACAACGGATCAATGATGCGTCACCCTATGCATTTACACGGACATGATTTTAGAATTTTGAACGAACATGGTGATTACTCTCCGTTAAAAAATGTGATTGATATTATGCCGATGGAAACCGATACCATCGAATTTCAGGCCAATACCGAAGGAGACTGGTTTTTTCATTGTCATATCCTGTACCACATGATGGCCGGAATGGGACGTATTTTTACTTACGAGAATCAGGCACCCAATCCACTAATTCACGATAAAAAAATGGCCGATAAAATGCTGAAGATGGACGATCGTATGTTTCATTTTAGAGCCGAAAATGACTTTGCCTCTAACGGAAATGACGGAGAAGCTCTTTTAAGCAGTACGCGTTGGAGTATTGGTACCGAATGGAGATTAGGCTATAACAACAAAAACGGTTTCGAAACAGAGACTCATATTGGCCGTTACATAGGCAAAATGCAATGGTTTATGCCTTTCATCGGTTTTGACTGGCGTTACAGAAAAATGGGAATTGACGAACAAGAACAAAATATGTTCGGACAAAAGAATACCAAAGACCATCGTTCGGTTCTAAGCGCCGGTATTGAGTATACCTTGCCTATGCTGGTAAAAGCACAAGTTGAGGTTTTTACTGATGGAAATGTCCGAATTCAGTTTGAACGAAAAGACATTCCCCTTGCCAAACGTCTGCGCATGAATTTGATGTGGAATACAGATAAGGAGTATATGGCCGGTTTGAAATACATCGTCGGACGCAACTTTGGAATCACAACGCATTATGACAGTGATATGGGAGTTGGTTTTGGAGTAAATCTGAATTATTAAACAGATCAGCGTATGTACTTTTATCCAAATTTATAACATTAAAGCGCTATAATAACCTTCTCTTTATGCCCTGTTTTAAAATGAATTATTACAAAAACATTAACTAAACCGTAAGAGTTAACTTTAGAAAGTCTTTCTATATTTGAATTTCTATCTTCAATTAAAAAACAAAATCGTAAAACCTTAAATTAAACAAAAATGAAAAACTTATTTGCCGTTTTAGCTGTTGCTTTATTTACAATTGGTGTTCAGGCTCAAGACACTAAACCAGCTCCAAAAAAAGAAAAAGCTAAAAAAGAATCCTGCTGTAAAAAAATGGATAATGCGAAAACAGACACTGCAAAGACAGATACTGCAAAAACAGATAAGAAATCTTGTTGCGCTAAAAAATAAACGAAACTTAATTTCAACAAAAAAGAGGCTGTCATTAGCCTCTTTTTTTGTTCCTTAACATTTCGATTAAGATCAACGATAACAGAAAAAAATCTGCGAAATCCGTTAAATCTCTGTGTAAAAATATGCCCCAACCAAAGGGAACGCGTAAAGCAATTGTCACAAACCACATTCGACATTCATCATTTGACTTTAAATTGCATACTAATTCATGACCAAATGTCTGTCTCTATTCCCTTGACCAAGCTCTAAATTTCATCAAAGGCCATCATTGCTCCTCCCAGATATCTGAACATTTGCAAAAAATAATTTGCGAAATCACTTCGTGCGTTCCCTTTGGCGGAATTTGGCTAAAAAACTATTTAACACGAACGCTCCACTCAAAGTCCATTTCTGAAACCTGAGTACCACTTTCATCTGTTCCAATTGATTTCATCCAGAAGGTTTGTCCTTCACCGGTTTTGATGGTCTCTTTTATTGCATCGGCGATTAAGTGTCCGTCATTACAAACAAATGTTATCCTTCCTGTCGCCTTTTTGGTAAAGTTCCCTTTATTGTTTGCAACTAACATCGAAATCTTTTTCCCGCTTTGTTGAATCTGAGAGATTACCAATGCTCCGGTAGTTAACTCTGCTGCCATTGCCTGAACGGCAAAATACATCGAATTGAACGGATTTTGATTGATCCATCGGTGCTTAACACTTACGACACATCTGTCTTTGTCGATTGCCTTTACACGCACACCACAAATGTAGGCCGACGGCAGTTTGAATAATACAAATTTATTGAGTTTGGAAACGGATAATGCCATGGTATTTATTTTTTTATGTAAAAATACAAAAAAACTATGCGCGCACAATAAATTTAAAATACTTTCAAGGACTACCAATAAACTCGGGCACTCCGAATGATTTTCAGCGTTTTATAGGCATTCAACCAATTTTAAACTTGTTAATATTTTGTTAATATTTGGTACTATGCAAAACAAGATACTGTCTTTTAGATATATATTTGCATAAGAAATTACTATATACTTTTAATCATGGAAACAACAACACCACTCATCATGGAAACTTCATCAGAAAAGAACACTGCAACGTTCACACACTTAAGCACTTTAAGTCAGTACATCATTCCATTTGGGAATTACATTTTCCCGATATTAATCTGGACGAGTTACAAAGACAAATCAGAATTTGTAAACCATCACGGAAAACAGACTTTAAATTTTCAACTAAGTCTTTTGCTTTACACTCTGGTTTTGGCCTTAATTGCAATCCCGATTTTCATCACTGTAGTCTTGCAAAACATTCCGATCGAAGCTTTAATGTATGATGACAATTATGTTATTCGCAATTTCAACTTCGAGGGTAACATTGGTTTGCTGACTATTGGAGCCACAGCAGTAGTGCTTTTTGGATTGTTAAAATTTGTTGAATTCTTTTTAGTGATTTACGCTTCGATAAAAGCATCAAACGGAGAACTATACAAGTATCCAATTACGATTCCTTTTATTAAATAAATTTTAAAGTTAAAAGTTATAGGTTAAAAGGATCTAGCCCTGATAGAAGCGGAAATCCTTTTGTGCCGGGGTTCGGCACAAAAGATTGAAACGGATAGCAGGAAACAGCTCCTTAAAAAAATCAATCATCAATCACCCGAGCCGGAAGGGCAAACCGGCATCTCAATCATCAATCAATCATCATCAATCAAAAAACGAATTGTTCAATCAAAAAAAACAAAATGAAATTATGAACATTGAAAACACAAAAGCACAGATGCGCAAAGGTGTTCTTGAGTTTTGCATCCTATCTGTATTAAAAGAAAAAGATGCTTACACATCAGAAATATTAGACACTTTAAAAAACGCAAAATTACTAGTTGTTGAGGGAACAGTTTATCCACTTTTGACTAGGCTGAAAAACGACGGTTTGCTTAATTATCGATGGGAAGAATCTACGTCTGGACCACCAAGGAAATATTATGGATTAACCGAAATAGGACAAACATTTTTAAACGAACTTAGCGGTACCTGGACAGAATTGTCTGACGCCGTAAAACTAATCACCAATCAAAATCAATAAGTCATGAACAAAACAGTAAATATTAACTTAGGCGGTATGGTTTTTCACATCGATGAAGATGCATATCTAAAACTGACACGCTATTTTGATGCCATAAAACGATCTCTTACCAACTCGTCCGGACAGGATGAAATCATCAAAGATATCGAAATGCGTATCTCAGAATTATTAATTGAGAAACAAAAAAGCGATAAACATGTTGTAGGACTGAAAGATGTTGATGAGGTGATTACCGTTATGGGGCAGCCTGAAGACTATATTCTGGAAGATGAAGAAAAAACAGGTCAGTCTTTTAATGATTACGGAACAAGAAAACACAAAAAATTATACCGTGACAAAGAAAAAGGAATGATTGGTGGTGTAGCAACCGGTTTAGGGCATTATTTTGGAATTGACGCTGTTTGGATCAAAATTATTTTCTTAATATTTGTTTTCGCAGGTTTTGGAACCGGAATCTTAGCTTATTTCGTTCTTTGGATCGTAACTCCTGAAGCAATTACGACTTCGGAGAAACTGGAAATGACAGGTGAACCGGTAACGATCTCGAACATTGAGAAAAAAGTTCGTGAAGAAATTGAAAACTTATCTGATAAATTTAAAAATGCAGATTATGACGCAATGGGAAACCAGGTAAAGTCGGGAGCTGAGAGAATAAGTAGTTCATTTGGAGACTTTATCATGACGGTTTTTAAAATATTCGCTAAATTCTTAGGTGTCATTTTAATCATATCCGGAATCAGTACTTTGATTATGTTATTGATTGGAGTTTTTACTTTAGGAACTAATGTTTTTGTTGATTTTCCATGGCAAAACTTTGTAGATGCCGGAAACTTTACAGATTATCCGCTTTGGTCATTTGGTTTATTAATGTTTTTTGCTGTTGGAATTCCCTTTTTCTTTTTGACACTTTTAGGTTTCAAATTGTTATCTCCAAACCTGAAGTCCATTGGAAACATTACCAAATATACCTTGTTAGCCATTTGGATTATTGCAGTTGCTATCGCGATCAGCATTGGAATCAAACAAGCGACAGAACTTTCATACGACAACAAGATGGTCGAGAAAAAATCAATCAACATTACTCCAAAAGATACTCTTTTCGTAAAATTCAGATACAATGATTACTATGCGAAAGATCTGGACCACCGTAGCGATTTTGAATTTGTACAAGACTCTGCCAACAATCAGTTAATCTATTCTAACGATGTTCGCTTGCATGTTTTACCTACAGATGAAGCTGCTCCTTACATTCAAATTGAAAAAACAGCCAGAGGAAACTCGTTTATCAATGCCAAACAAAGAGCAGAAAAAATCAACTACAAGTTTGAGCTTAACGGAAATCGCTTAATTTTGGATAATTATTTTCTTACAGATGTAAAAAACAAATTCAGAGGACAGGAAGTAGATGTATATTTATACTTACCTGAAGGGCAATTATTCAAGCCGGATTCATCTGTACAAGATTATGACGATTCTGACAATGATTTTTTCAACTTACACTTTAGCGGTAACTACAATTACAAAGTGCAAGGTTCAAAAATCAAATGCCTTGACTGCCCTGCCGAAGAAAATGAGTATGGAGACGAATATGATGATACGACCGAAAAAAGTTTCATAGAAAACGATACCGTAAATGGAGTTTCCATCGAAGTAAACGGAAAAGAAATTTTAAACGCAAAGAAAACCAAAGGAAAATTAACCACTGATGAAAACGGAGTTGTAATCAAAATTAACTAGGCCATGATAAAAATAATCATTCATATTACAAAATTCATTATTGCAGCAGTTACTGCATTATTGTTTGCCTCTTGTAACCTTAATGTGAATACTATTAAAGGAAGCGGAAATGTTACTACTGAAAAAAGAACCCTATCCGGTAATTTTACAAAAGTGTCGGTTAGCAATGCGATAGATCTTGTTATTATCCAATCTGATTCTACGGAAGTTGTTGTTGAAGCTGACGATAACATACAACAGGAAATCACAACAAAAGTGGAAAATGGAACGCTATACATCAAATGCAAATACAATAGTTTTCAGGATATTGCCACAAAAAGGGTAACCGTAAAAATGCCTGTTATCGATAAATTAGCAGCCTGGAGCGCCGCATCTATTATGAGTAAAGGCCTAATTCAGGGTCAGGATATTAATATTGAAGCTTCAAGTGCTTCAACTGTAGATGTGAATATCGAATCGGATAACATTACTTGTGATTCAGACAGCGGGAGCTCTATCCGCCTGGAAGGAAAAGCATTAAAAATGCAGGCTTCAGCTTCAAGCGGCGGCAGCGTTAGTGCTCGTAAACTTTTGGCAAATGAAATTCATGCCGAAGCCTCAAGCGGAGGAGACGTAAATGTTCATCCAATTGTAAGCCTTAAAGCCTCAGCCAGCAGCGGAGGAACTGTCAATTATGACATCACTCCAAAAACAATTGAAAAAACTTCAAGTTCAGGAGGAACGATTAGCCAGGGATAAACCTTATTTATCTGTTAAATGTAAAAAAATCATTCATCGAAAGTGGATGATTTTTTTATATTTGTCCAAATCAAATCTTAGAATTAATGAAAAAGAATACGGCCCTTCTTCTATTATTATTGGTTACGACCTTAACTTTTGCCCAGCGAAGAGAAAAAATAAAAGGATCTAAAATTGTAACCACTTCGGTAAAAGAAGTTGGTGAATTTGATGGCATTGAAGCAGATGACAATCTGGAAGTTTACCTGGAACGAGGAGAAAAAAACGAAATTAGAATTGAAGCCGATGACAATCTGCATGAAATCATTGGAACGGATTTAAGAGAAAAAGTACTTCGTCTCTATACTGCCAAAGAAAGTACGATCTTCAAAAAACTGGTTGTTCATGTTATCTATACCGGTTCATTAAAAACCGTAATTGCTAAAAATGAGGCTGTAGTCTATGCCATTCAGGAACTTAAATTAGACGATATCACTTTTCATAGCTTCGATTATGCTAAATTACTGCTCAACGTAAATTCTAAAAAATTCAGTTTGTTTGCAGATGACAGATCCAAAACCGAACTAAACTTAAAATCAGAAGATGCTTCCTTACAGCTAAGCAAAAACGCTTCGATTAAAACATTAGTTTCTGCCATAAAATTCAAATGTGATTTGTACCAAAAAACAACTGCCGCTATTGAAGGTATCGCCGAAAAAGCAACAATCCGTTTAGACAATAACGCTGTTTTTACAGGAATAAAATTTACTTTAAAAGAGGCTAACGTTACCACTGAAGGCTCTTCTGTCGCTACTATTTTAGCGGAGAACAATTTAGCAATCGCAGCCGGCGATAAGTCAGAGATCTCACTGTTTGGAAGTCCAAAAATCGAACTTACCCGTTTTAGCGAAGAAGCAAAACTCATCAAGAAACCAAGTCCTGTAAAAGCGAAGGCAACTACGCCGTTGCAGGGGTAGAGTTTGTGTGGTTTGAAGAAGTTTCAAGTTTCAGGTTTCAGGTTTCAGGTTTCAGGTTGGAATGAAGGGAATTGATAAAGCGATGATGAACACCTAACCTAATCTCGCAAAGACGCAAAGACGCAAAGTTTTTACTTTTTAAAATATATCGGGCTGATGAACTGATAAACAAAAACAAAAAGTCCATTCGCAAAAACGAATGGACTTTTTCTATTTTAAGAGTTCCGACAACTTGAAACTTGAAACTTTCAGACTTGAAACTCCACTTACGACGTTACAGGGGTAGATTCTTAGATTCTTAGATTCTTAGATTCTTAGATTCTTAGATTCTTAGATTCTTAGATTCTTAGATTCTTAGATTCTTAGATTCTTAGATTCTTAGATTCTTAGATTCTTAGATTCTTAGATTCTTAGATTCTTAGATTCTTAGATTCTTAGATTCTTAGATTCTTTCTATAAAAAAATCCATTCGCTGCGCGAATGGATTTTTTTTATGGATAACCTTTGCAACTTTGTACCTCTGTAACTTTGTACCTCTGCAACTTTACAACTTTGCAACTTAGAACCTCAGAACCTTAGCTCCTTAGAACCTTCTCACTACTCTTTCGCAGCAAGATATCTCTCAGCATCCAAAGCAGCCATACATCCTGTACCTGCAGCAGTAATAGCCTGACGGTATACGTGATCGGCAGCATCTCCGGCTACGAAAACACCTTCTACATTTGTTTTAGAAGTTCCCGGAACATTTACAATATAACCGGTTTCATCAAGTGTGATGTAATCTGCAAAAATATCTGTATTTGGTTTGTGACCAATGGCAACAAAAAATCCGGTTGCCGGAATGTCGAAAACTTCACCAGTCGTTTTGTTTTTTGCTTTTATTGCATGTACCACATTATCATCCCCTAAAACTTCAACGGTATCGTGGTTCATTAAAATTTCGATATTTTCAGTTTTACGAACGCGCTCTTCCATAATTTTTGAAGCTCTGAATTTCTCACTTCTTACCAACATCGTTACTTTTTTACAAAGTTTAGAAAGGTAATGTGCTTCTTCACAAGCTGAATCTCCAGCCCCTACAATAACCACTTCCTGATTACGGTAGAAGAATCCATCACAAACAGCACAAGCAGAAACTCCTCCACCCATTTGTAAATAATGCTGCTCTGAAGGCAATCCTAAATATTTAGCCGAAGCTCCTGTAGAAATAATAACAGTCTCACAGTGTAATTCGATCGTATCGTTAATCCAAACTTTATGAATGTCTCCCGAAAAATCAACTTTAGTAGCCCATCCATCGCGGATATCAGCACCAAAACGTTTTGCTTGTTCTTGTAATTGAATCATCATTTCCGGTCCGGTAACTCCATCCACATAACCCGGGAAATTTTCTACTTCATTCGTTGTAGTCAATTGACCCCCTGGCTGCATTCCCTGATATAAAACCGGATTCATATTTGCTCTGGCAGCATAAATAGCAGCAGTGTAACCCGCCGGACCTGAACCAATAATAAGGCATTTAATTTTTTCGATTGTATCTGACATAATATGATTGTATTATTAATTAATGGTCACAAAAATAAGTTTTTATTGTTGGAAAACGGAACAGATTAAATCAGTTTTAACTATTTCTCAATAGAGGCTTTAACCTCCGAAGGGAAATTAAAAATGGAAACAGAATACTCCTGCTTTAAAAAGCCAGCTTCTAATTACAGAAGACTTTTTCCTTTTGACTATATTTGACCTTTAATAGTGCTCATTTTCAAAAACTTAACCATTCTATTTCAACACCTTAACAAACATCAAACCAATCTATTCTATCTTAAATCCTCATAAAATGTACCGTTAATACAAAATTATACCTTCAGGATATGACAACAAAAGAAAAGCTAATATGTCTAGTGCTGTTTATTTTTCAACTGATGCAGGCACAATCTTCGAAATCTGAAGAGATACGCTTTCTGGATTTCACTCCTATTATTGACGGAAAGCTAGATGACAAGCTGATAAGTCTTCAGAAAAAGGAATTCAACCATTTTTTTCAGTTTGACAATCCTGCAGTCACGCCCACTAAAGTAAATTATCTGTTGGGATATACCGCAACACATCTTTATTTGTATATCGAAGCTAAAGCAGATAGTATTACTTATCGCGATAGAGGTTTTATCAATGGTGACGGCTTTAAATTACTTCTGGCAAAACGTCAAAATGACTCACTTACAGACGAATACTATGACATTGCTTTCTCCCCTTCTAAAGACAAAAAATACTGGGCCCGAAAACGAATCTGGGACTACAACCGAAACCAGAGCCATGGTAAAAAATTAAGTCGTGAAACCCGATATGAAGAAATCTCCGATAATGGCAAATGCGGTTTTGAGGTATTATTGGCATGGAAAGACGTATACCCTTATCATCCCTGGTTTTCTAACCCATTAGGATATAATCTGTATTTCGCAAAAGCCATACCAAACAACGCTGCAAATGGCTACTCGGTTGTTAAGGATGAAGGAATCTGGGATGAAGAAATTCCGAAAAGGAATTTCATGCCAATCGCTTTTGAAAAACCTAAAAAGGTCAATCAATCCATTATAACAGCTCAACCGACCAAAAGAAATTTTCAGGCTGATGAACCTCTGCAATTAAACCTAATAACAATAGCAAAAACAGCTCTGAATAAAACCATTGATGTTACTATCCAAAATGATTCTTCCAAAATATTTCCTGATAAAAAAATAAAGGTCAGTTTTAAGAACAAACTACAGCATAAATTAGCCTCCTTTGACTCTCATAATCTAAAATCGGGTCATTATAATTTTCTCATTCGTTCAGCCTCTGATACAATTGCACAATACGATTTTGTCATTTTCCCTAAGTTTAACTTCGACAGCATTCGTTCACAAATTACCAGAAATCCATACCATTTACAGCAAGGTACTGTAAATACCCTGTTGTTTAAAACAAACGAAGTCCAACAGCATTTCAACAATTTGAAATCCTACGAAAACGGAAAAAATGTATTGAAAGAATATCTCCAATTTGAAACGGAATTGAATTCCTTTTTAAAAGGCAGTGATCCTTACAAAGGAATTGTAAAACCTTATCGAAGAGCCTTCCAATCAAAATACGATACTACATTTCAGCCCTATACCCTAAAATTACCTCAAGATTACAACCCTGAAAAAAAATACCCGCTACTGGTTTTTCTTCATGGCAGCGGACAAGATGAACAAACCGTCTTGAACCAGGCCAGAAGCAGCGGTAATTTTATTGAGATTGCTCCGTTTGCCAGAGATAGGTATAATTGTTATGATTCTGAAAGTTCGCAAAATGATATTATTGAAGCCATTGAAGATGTACTGCTACATTTTTCAGGTGATAAAAATAAAATCGTTATTGCCGGATTTTCGATGGGTGGTTACGGTGCTTTACGAACCTTTTATCAGCATCCTGAACTTTATAAAGGAGTAGCCGTATTTGCAGGCCATCCTGATTTGGCAAACGAGTGGCTGGGTGCAGGACATCCTAATTTTTTGGAGGATCAATTTCTGGTTTCTTTTTCAAAAACTCCCGTATTTGTTTATCATGGAAAAAAAGATGGAGCTTTACCCGTATCGGTCGCAGAAGAATTAATACAAAAACTAAAATCGAATGGAATTCCTGTCATCGGAAGAATAATTGAAGACAAAACCCACGAATACCCTGACGCAGAAACCAATAAAATCTACTTTGAATGGCTGACTAAAATCACAGAAAAGTAGTTACTGAAATTTACACAAAATCCGTAAAGCTTCAATGAACTTTACGGATTTTAAAATTTTTAAACTAGATCGTTGTTACCTTCGACAAATCGACTCCAACACCTTTGAGTGCTGCATAGGTTAATTTGTCCATCACCGCTCCGTCAAAACAGATGGTTTGAAGTGTCTTGTAATATCGGTTTGTCAATGCAAATGTCGGACGGAACGAAACATTTCTAAAAACTGCTCCCTTAAACGAAACTTTATTCAATGCCGCATTAGAGAAGTTCACATCCATAAAAATATGTCCGTCAAGACAAAGCCCCGACAAATCTGAATATTTAAAATCAACCCCATTAAAGATGCAATCTATAAAGGTTATTTTTCGAAGATCGGCTCTGGTTAGCTTTACATCAACCAGCTCTGTATCCATAAACTTTACTCCGCTTAATTCTGAAGCACTGAATTCGGTGCGCACAAGAGTCGCCTTGATGAAACTGGTATTGGAAAGATCAAGTGCAGAAAAAGTACAATCTGTCAGATTCGTTCCGGTAAAATTAGCTTCACGCACATCACTACCCTTAAATACACTGCCGGTTAGATCGGCATTCGAAAAGTCACTGTCACGCAAATCACTTCCAACAAATTTTCTATTGACCAGACTAACTCCCGCTAAGTCTGTTTTTGCAAGAGCACTTCCGCTAAAATTTATCAACAATGGCCGTTCCGGTCTGTCAAAAGCATCCATTTCTTTAGATCCTTTTTGTTCCTGTACGTTAGTATCATTAATTACCTTAGAAATTGACGTACTTTCAGAAGATTGAAGATTTTCTGAAAAATAATTAAGATCTACGTTTAAAATTTCTGCAAGTCGGTCTAAAGTAGCAATATCCGGAAAGGATTCTCCACGTTCCCATTTCCCTACTGCCTGCGGACTGATAAATAAAAGTTGAGCAAGTTGCGCCTGAGACATGTTTTGCTCTTTTCGTGCTTTGGCAATCTTGTTGCCGATTTTGTTAGCTTTCATAAATACTATCTTTTGTGATACCGCAAAATTAGTTTGACCTATTCTCTGAAGCCTCAAAAATACCGCTCCTTATAGTTGTAATCACGCTACTTATAGTTGTATTTCGCAACTACCGGTAGCCGGTAACAAATTTAAAGACTATACTCACCAAACAAACTGTAATGTTTCAAAAAAGTAAGAAGTAATTAAAGATTTTTTTTTGTCCTGATAAAAAGCACACTAGACATAAAAGCGTTTGAATATTTTCTACACTAAAACAAATCGGGTAAAAAACAAAAGAATCTTTTCAAAGGACCGAAAAGACTTTTGTCGGGGTGCCCCGATTTGAACCTGCGGCCTTCCCGATTCCTATCGGGACGCGATAACAGTTCTAGCTATAGGATTTCAGTTTAAAGCAAAAAAAAAGTCTTTCCAAAAAATGAAAAGACTTTTGTTGGGGTGGCAGGATTCGAACCTGCGGCCTTCCCGATTCCAATCGGGACGCGATAACAATTCAGCTATAGGATTTCAGTTTAAAGCAAAAAAAAAGTCTTTCCAAAAAATGAAAAGACTTTTGTCGGGGTGGCAGGATTCGAACCTGCGGCCTCCTGCTCCCAAAGCAGGCGCGATAACCGGGCTACGCTACACCCCGTAAGCGGGTGCAAAGATAGAACTATTTTTTACTTATCCAACAACAATTTTAAAAATATCCGTTTTTTTATTTTCAAAATAACTTCAAAATATAGAATATCAAACACTTCACTTTTCAATTAGCACAAAAAAAAATAAATATCCCCTCAGATTAAAATATTACAACGATTCAGTCCTTTACATACACTTCATTTTAACACATAGTATCGTAAGTTCTGAACTTATTTAATGAAGGGATTTCACTTTATTTAAATACATCTCCCCTCCAATGCGAAAGAAATTTTTTCGCATTGCATTTTGTTTGGAGGTGCTATCCTTTTATTTTTCACAACCCGCCTTGTAAAAGATTTGAAAAAGAAAAATGAGCAGTAAAATTTACACCCACTTTTAATTCCCTTTTTCTGACTAAAGTAAGATTTTGTTCTTTTTAGACTAAAAGAAATCGAAAAATAGAACGAAATTTCGTTCCTGTTTTTTCATTATCGTTAAAATCAATTCCAGAAAACACGCACCATACAACGATTAACCGAAGATTCACAAATGTTAACAAAATAGATTTTCAGAAACCATAAATAATTGTATTTTTACGGTTCAAAATTCAGAAAATAAATGGGCAAAATCATTGCGATTGCTAATCAAAAAGGAGGCGTTGGAAAGACTACAACATCTGTAAATCTTGCAGCCTCATTAGGTGTTTTAGAAAAGAAAGTATTGTTGATCGATGCTGATCCACAAGCCAATGCTACATCTGGCCTTGGGATTGACGTAGAATCAGTTGAAGCCGGAACTTATCAAATCCTGGAACACAGTATAACACCAAAAGAAGCTGTTTTAAAATGTACATCTCCAAATGTCGATGTAATACCTGCACACATTGACCTTGTTGCCATCGAAATCGAATTGGTTGACAAAGAAAACAGAGAGTACATGCTTAAAAAAGCGTTAGAAAGCGTAAGAGACGAATATGACTTTATCATTATCGACTGTGCGCCTTCTCTAGGTTTATTAACCCTGAATGCTTTAACAGCTGCTGATTCTGTGGTTATCCCAATCCAATGCGAATATTTTGCACTTGAAGGATTAGGAAAATTATTGAACACCATAAAAAGTATTCAAAAAATACACAACCCGGATCTTGACATCGAAGGATTGTTACTAACCATGTACGATTCAAGATTACGTTTGTCTAATCAGGTTGTAGAAGAAGTTCAAAAACACTTTAATGATATGGTTTTTGATACCGTTATTCAACGAAATGTTAAACTGAGCGAGGCACCAAGTTTTGGAGAAAGCATCATTAATTATGACGCAACCAGTAAAGGAGCCGTTAATTACATTAATTTAGCTCAGGAGATTATAAAGAAAAACAGCAAATAGTTTTTATGACAAAAGCAATTAAAAAACAAGCCTTAGGAAGAGGATTATCAGCGTTATTAAAAGATCCGGAAAACGACATTACATCAGTAGAAGACAAAAATGCTGACAAGGTTGTTGGAAATATCATTGAGCTTGAAATAAGTGCTATCGAAATAAATCCGTTTCAGCCCCGAAGCAATTTTAATGAAGAATCGTTACGCGAATTAGCCACCTCTATTAAAGAACTTGGTGTAATTCAACCTATTACTGTTCGTAAATTAGATTTCAACAAATATCAGCTAATCTCAGGAGAGCGTCGTTTACGTGCTTCGACCATAGTAGGCTTAACACATGTTCCTGCCTATATTCGTATTGCCAATGACAACGAATCATTGGTTATGGCTTTGGTTGAGAACATCCAGCGTCATGACTTAGATCCGATTGAAATTGCACTTTCCTATCAACGTCTGATTGACGAAATTCAACTGACACAGGAGCAAATGAGTGAGCGCGTTGGAAAAAAACGCTCTACAATTGCCAATTATTTACGTCTTTTAAAACTGGATCCGATCATTCAAACAGGTATCCGTGACGGTTTTATCAGTATGGGACACGGTAGAGCAATCATTAATATTGAAGACTTAGACATTCAGACTGATATCTACCAAAAAATAGTAAGTCAGAATTTATCTGTCCGTGAAACTGAGACTCTGGTAAAAAACTATCACGAAAGTTTAAAACCAAAAGTAGAAGGAAAACCTAAAGCAGAATCTTCTTTTGTGGTTAGAGAAACACAAAAAAACACTTTCAACGATTATTTTGGTTCGAAAGTTGATATAAAAGTCGCCGGCACGGGTAAAGGAAAAATCACCATTCCATTTGATTCTGAAGCCGACTTTAACAGAATAATAAAATTAATAAACGGATAGTGAATAAAATTGTCCCCATAAGTCTATTGTTCTTTCTCATAGGAACCGTTTCTCTTTTTGCTCAGGTAAAAAAAGACACGGTTTTGGTTGTTAAAGACACTAGCAAATTACAGGAAATCGATCCTCTTACACCTGCAAAAGCAGCATTCTACTCGGCAATTTTACCGGGTTTAGGTCAGGCATACAATAAAAAGTACTGGAAAATCCCTTTGGTCTACGGAGCGATTGGTACGAGTTTATACTTCTATCTTGACAACAACAAAAAATACCACGATTATCGCGAAGCTTACAAACGAAGACTGGAAGGCTACAATGACGATAAATATAAATTTCTGGACGACAGCAGACTTATTGCCGGTCAGAAATTTTATCAGCGAAACAGAGATTTATCACTATTATTTGTCGTTGGTTTTTATGCCTTAAACATTATCGACGCCAATGTTGACGCTGCACTGATTCAGTTTAACGTAAACGAAAGATTATCATTGCGCCCGGAAATTTACCCTGACGCTGTAACTTTCAAACCAAATGTTGGACTAACTTTTAATTACCACTTTTAAATAACTCCGGTTACTTGAATTTTTAAAAAAAATACACGAAATGAAAATTGCGCTTTTAGGATACGGAAAAATGGGTAAAGTAATCGAGCGAATTGCTTTGGAAAGAGGTCATGAAATTGTTTTGAAAAAAGACGAATTCAGTACTTACGACGGACTTTCAACAGCCGATGTCGCGATCGATTTCAGCGTCCCTACTGCTGCCGTTGACAATATCTCCAATTGCTTTCATGCTAATGTACCTGTGGTTTCAGGAACTACAGGATGGCTAGAACACTATGACGAAATGATATCGCTTTGCAACGAAAAGAAGGGTGCTTTTATTTCGAGCTCTAACTTTAGTTTAGGGGTTAATATTTTCTTCGAACTGAACGAATACTTAGCTAAAATCATGTCTCAACTGGATTCGTATAAAGTTACGATGGAAGAAATTCATCATACACAAAAACTGGATGCCCCTAGCGGTACGGCAATTTCTTTAGCCAAAGGAGTTATCGAAAACAGCCAATACACCAATTGGACTCTGGACGAAGCAAAAAACAACGAAATTCATATTGAAGCTAAAAGAATAGGCGAAGTACCAGGAACTCATACTGTAACTTACGACTCCCCTGTAGACAGCATCGAATTAAAACACACTGCACACAACCGCGAAGGGTTTGCTCTTGGAGCGGTAATCGCAGCAGAGTGGCTTGCCGGAAAAACGGGAATCTATTCTATGAAAGACGTATTAAATTTAAAATAAACAGTTAGGAAGGTTTAGGTAAAATTTCAAATTAAGTCCCGAACCTAAAACTTTAAATAAAATATTATGACACTATATCTTTGGTTTGTATTTTTCTTAGCCGTTCAGGTTATTCATTTTATCGGAACCTGGAAATTATATCAGGCTGCCGGAAGAAAAAGCTGGGAAGCTGCGATTCCGGTATACAATTCAATCGTTTTAATGAAAATAATCAGCCGTCCTACCTGGTGGACTTTATTGCTTTTCATTCCTATTATTAACCTGATTATGTTTCCGGTAGTTTGGGTGGAGACTTTAAGAACGTTTGGCAAAAAAACAACTTTAGATACTCTTTTAGGAATTTTCACTTTAGGTTTCTACATCTATTATGTTAGCTACACTCAAAAATTAGTATACAACGCTGACAGAAAATTAACTTCTGAAAATAAAGCAGGTGACACCCTGAGTTCTTTACTTTTTGCCGTTATCGTAGCAACATTGGTACATACTTATTTAGTACAGCCTTATACAATTCCTACTTCTTCTTTAGAAAAATCTTTATTGATTGGGGATTTTCTGTTTGTAAGTAAAGTAAATTACGGTCCAAGAGTCCCTATGACTACGGTTGCATTACCAATGGTACATGACTCTATTCCGTTTGTAAAACAAAGATCCTATTTGAAATGGCCACAATTACCTTATTTCAGATTACCTGCTTTAGAAAAAATAAAACGAACTGATATTGTCGTTTTCAACTGGCCGGTAGACACAGTTCACTATTTTTATGAACCAAAAGGAAGACCGGGGGTTATCAAACCAATTGATAAAAAATCAAATTACGTAAAAAGATGCGTAGGTATTCCGGGAGACAGCTTATCGATTAAAGACGGATTTGTTTTCATTAACGGAAAAAAATTAGTTTTACCGGAAAGAGCAAAACCTCAATATTCTTATTCGGTAGCCATAGACCCAAAAATCCCTATTGATTTTGAATCTTTAGTAAGAGAACTTGACATTACAGACGGAGCAGGATTTAAAAGCGAAAAAAGAGACACTCTTTATTTCAGAGCTTTGACTGAGGCAAGTGCAGAACGTCTGAAAAATACTCCTGGTATTACTGCCGTTACAAGAGAAATTGACCACGGAAATGACAACGCTATTTTCCCGCACATCAACAAATGGAATCAGGATAATTTTGGTCCGATTTATATTCCGGAAGCAGGGAAAACAGTTGCTTTAACCAATGAATCATTACCATTTTACAAAGACATTATCACCACTTATGAAGGAAATACTTTGCAGCTGGATGGCTCTAAATTCTTAATCAACGGTAAACCTGCTACAACCTATACTTTTAAGCAGAATTACTATTGGATGATGGGAGACAACCGTCACAACTCTGAAGATAGCCGCTACTGGGGTTACGTTCCGGAAAATCACATTGTAGGGAAACCGGTTTTCATCTGGATGAGCTGGGATACTAACGGTAAAGGAATCAACAAAATTCGTTGGAGCAGAGTTTTCACAACTGTTGATGGTGAAGGACAACCACAATCTTACTTTAAGTATTTCTTGTTTATTCTTGCAGCCTATTTCGTTGGAGAATATTTCTGGAAAAAAAGAAAACAAAACAAAGCATAAATAAAAAAAGTTATTTTTGTTTCAGGTTTCAAGTTTCAGGTTCACTCACAACCTGAAACTTGAAACCTGAAACTTTTAAAGCAATTAAAGATGAACTCTCTTTTACTTCCTACTTATTTTCCATCGATCAGCCACTTTGCAGTTATGGCACAATCTGAAAATATTACTTTTGAAATGGAAGATAATTTTCAGAAACAAACCAACAGAAACCGTACCTACATCTATAGCCCGAACGGAATTCAGTTACTAAATATACCGGTTAAACATTCGAAATCAGGTCATCAGAAAACAAAAGATGTTATCATCGAGAATGAATTTGACTGGCAAAAACAGCATTTCAAATCATTGGAAGCTGCCTACAGAAGTTCTCCTTTTTTTGAGTTCTTTGAAGATGATATTCGTCCTGTTTTTGAAAAGCAGCACACTTT
Source organism: Flavobacterium sp. B183 (assembly GCF_023539155.1). Lineage (NCBI taxonomy): Bacteria > Pseudomonadati > Bacteroidota > Flavobacteriia > Flavobacteriales > Flavobacteriaceae > Flavobacterium > Flavobacterium sp. B183. The sequence continues at coordinate 181,644 of NZ_CP097434.1, forward strand.
TTTAATGGATTTGAATCTGGAAGTTCTGGACATCACCACTAAATGTCTGCGCATGAAATTAGAATTCAGCAAAACCACCGAGTATTTTCATGAGGTAGAAAATATCTCCGATTTCAGGATTTTGGCTAACGGAAAAAAAGACCTTAATTCATTTGAAAAATACACTCAGGTTTTTGACGATAAACATGGTTTTATCAACAATTTAAGTGTTTTGGATTTACTTTTTAATGAGGGTAAATTTGCTATGGATTATTTGAAAACACAAAAACTACTGGTTTAAAGGTTAACCGCAAAGCGCGCAAGGTTTTACGCAAAGTTCGCAGAGTTTATTATCATAGCTTTGCGAACTTTGCGTTTATATAAAATCTGACAATTAAAAATCCTAGCGCACTTTGCGGTTAAACTATCCAGAGAACCTGAATCCCCTTTTCTTTTTAATTTATTTCGGCCTTATCGTTAAGTGCTTTTAAGTCAAGCCATCTTGATAATGTTTCCATGATTCGCTTCTTATCACTCTCCGGAAAATCCTTCACTCTTGTAGTGTGACTCCCCCCGGGAAGAACCATTTTTAATGCATCTAATTTGGAATCAGGTGTTGGAGCGCACGAGTACCAGGTGTCGTAACCACCATAGATGTACAAAATTTTGCTGCCTTTATTTTCTACATATTTTCGTACGTCTCTAATGTATTTCGGATTGTATTTTATAGCCACTCCTTTAGGTGCAAATCGATCATTGGAAGTACTTTTTACCACTTGAAGCAAATCAGCAACCGGAGAAAAATCAAAACCATAGTACCCCAATTCTTTTAAATGTTGATAATAGGACGGCAAATAATGAAAATACATCTTATCGTTATAAGTTCTTACGCCTGAAACCTCATCCAAATAGGCAAACAGCTCTTTCGGGCTCGCTGTTACTGACGGAATGGCCTCGCATTTTCCTCCCCATTGCCAAAAAGAAAAAGGAAATTCTAAAACTGCATATTCTAATGCTTCAGCGAAAGGAACTTCGGCAAAAGTCATTTTCTTTTCTTCTGCATATTGTTTAAACTCCTTTAAAACGGCTTCTCTATTTTCTAAAACTGCTCTCTGAAAGGCTGTAATTTTAGCCCTGCATTCTGCTGTGCCCACTGTTTTAGTATGCTCTACCGTTCGGGGATCTTCCTGAGTATTAATTAACGGTGCCACATAAGGCATTGCCACATCAACATCATCCGGATATTTTGATTTGTAAATCAAAGCTGTTTCACCACCTTTACTTATTCCGGTCGAAATCCATTTTCCCGTATACAACTGCTTCAGTTTTGTTACAAGATTGTGGTAATCGGCGATAGCCTGATCGTTTGTTAAATATTCCCATGGAAGTGGTTCCGGTCGCGACTTTCCATAAAAGCGATATTCGACTGCAATCTGATTAGCGTTTAACAGTTTACTCACCTCACTTTTGATATTATTGGTATTGTAACCATGAGTTTCAATAACCATTGGGTTATTAAAATTCAAATGTGAGAGGTAAACATAATGCTTGAAAGTTCCTTTTTGCGGATTTTTGTGATCTAAAGGTTCGTCTAAAATCAATTGATATGACTCTGCATAACCTTCCAAATTTTCTATCGTTGTGATTTCGGCTTTTGGAAACAATACCGTGAGCTTCTGGTACAAATCTGATTTATTCTGCGCTGACACAAAATACGAACTCAGAACAACACACAGTAGCAATACTAAACGCTGTATACTTTTCATTTTTTAAGTTTTAATTGATCTTTAAAAATACAGGCATTACAACCCAAAATCCAATAGTATATTACCCTTAAATTATTCTATTTTATCTACTTTAAGTTAAAATACCACTATCCCAAAATATTGGCTTATTTTTAATCCAGAAAAACAACAAAAAACTATTAACCTTAAAACAACAAATATGACCATTGGAGTTGGCGGATCTAACGCAATTGCAGAATTAGAAAAAATACAAAACATGACCCTGAATGTAAAACCCATTCAGCCGGAGGAATATCAAATGCGCATTCAGAAAGCGGTATCGCTTATGAAAACAGCAGGTTTTAAATCGTTATTCGTGAACGCAGGAACCAATTTATACTATTTTACCGGAACCAAATGGAATCCCTCTGAAAGAATGGTTGGAGCCTTATTGTTTGAAGACGGCAGCCTGGAATATATTGTTCCAAAATTTGAGGAAGGTACTTTTAGAAAATTCATGCAAATTGAAGGGCATTTAAATTGCTGGGAAGAACACGAATCGCCATCTGTTTTATTTGGAAAGATCCTGGAGACCAAAGGCATAAACAACGGTAAAATTGCACTGGACGAATCTGCCGGATATTTTTTAGTTGATGCTATCGTAAAAGCCAATCCAAATTACGAATTCGAAAATTCTCAACCGGTTACAACTGGCTGTCGTATTCAGAAATCAGCAAATGAAATTGCGATCATCCAACAAGCTAAAGAAATTACGATGATGGTTCAACGTGCCGCTGCACGTATTTTGTATCCGGGTATAAAAGCCGAAACGGTTGTCGATTTTATCAATCAGGCACATATCAAAGCGGGAATTGCTTCAGGTTCTTACTTTTGTATTGTGTTGTTTGCCGATGATTCTCAATATCCTCATGGGGTTACTACTCCTCAGGATTTAAAAGATAACGATGTTGTACTTATTGATACAGGCTGTCGTTTGGAAGGTTACCTGTCTGATATCACCAGAACTTATGTGTACGGAACTCCAACAGAAGCACACATCAAAATCTGGAATTTAGAAAAGGCTGCACAAAAAGCTGCTTTTGATACCGCACAATTAGGAGCAACCTGCGGTTCGGTCGATGATGCCGCACGTAAAGTAATTGCAGCAGGCGGTTTGAGTGCCGATTACGAATTGCCTGGATTACCTCATCGCGTGGGTCACGGGACAGGATTAGATATTCACGAACATCCGTATTTGGTAAGAGGTAATACTACTGTTCTGCAAGAAGGAATGGTAGTAAGCAACGAACCTATGCTTTGCATCCCGGGTCAATTCGGGATTCGTCATGAAGATCATTTTTACATGACCGCCGAAGGCCCAAAATGGTTCACTACTCCAATGCACAGTATTGATAATCCGTTTGGTATTGGCATTAATTAAGCTGTATTTAATTTTAAAAAGCATAAAAAAAGGGAAACAATATCGTTTCCCTTTTCTTCTTTACAAACCAAATTATTTATTTAACCAATAACTTTTTAGTATCTGTGAAGCTTCCATCTGTAGCTACCACTATATAAACTCCTTTTCTAAGACGGTTTACCGGATAAGAAAGTGTGTTTTTTACAATGTCAATAACATTTCCTGTACTGTCGTAGATGGTGATTTTAGTATCCGCCAGGTTTAAATTAGCGAAATTGAAATTAACCACATCCGACGCCGGATTAGGATACATCGTAAATGATTTTGTAAAATCAGTCTGATCTGCTCCTGCACTTCCATTTTGTAAATCGATGGTCAACGGAGCGCTCCAGTTACTTGCATCAGTTGCATTTTTAGCTCTAACTCTAAACTGATAAACGGTTTGCGTACCTTGTTTCGGAACCCATAAATAATAGGTTGTGGAAGTTCCGAAAGTGGTCCAGCCTGTAGTAGCATTATTCAACTGCACTTCATAACTTGTTGCATTTGCCACTGTATTCCATGAAGCATAAAATCCGGATGAATACACTCCTGAATTCCCAATATTGGTTGGTGTCGGCAAAGTTGTCGGATTAGGTGCTGTACCTGCAACGACTGTATAATCTTCGACATCACCATCACCAATGTTTCCACAAGCTGACGGGTTCGAATAATATTTCATTACAATACGCATTCTGGTCGTTCCGGTAAACGCAATCGGTGTAAAACTGCCTGTCGCTGTTCCGGTAGAAGAAATTCCGTCAATCACTTTTTCAGAAGCATCGAAAACATTGTTTTTATTGTAATCGATCCACACTCCCCAATATTCTAAATAAGATCCTCCTGAGAAACCTGCTGCCAGACTTACACTTGTTGCTGTTCCCGGAGTTACGGTCACGGTTTTAGAAGTAAGATTGGCATAGCCGCCTGCATCTTTACCGGATGTATTGGTGAAACTTCCAATAGTTACTGAATTGATGTATTCGTAATTATTATTCCCCTGAGCAGTACAGTACGCTGAGCCTGCCGTAAGAGTGGCTGTAACCTCATTAGAATAAGCGGAGTAAATGCTGTTTGCTTTTGCACGTACTCTGTATTTATAAGTACTTCCGGCTGTCAAACCTGTGTTGGTATAAGTAACTGCTGTACTTGCTAATGTTGTGATCTCGGCAAAAACATTATCTGCTCCCGCTCTTTCTACCACAATGTTTGTCGCATTAGTTGCGTTGTTCACCCATGTCAATTGTGCTTGTAAACTGGTGTTGTTTACTGTAGCTGCAAGACTTGTAGGCGCCAAAACGGTTACAGGTGCCTGAGTTCCGGCCTGAATGGATTCGTTTGGCTTCGTATTGTAAGCATAGTCCAAAACGGAATAACCAACTCCACCCGCTTCTACTTTAACATGCATCCAGCCATAACATGTACGCCCTCTGCTTTTATATTCAAAACCGATATAACCTGTTTGATTGTCCCAGGCTGTATAACTTGCCGTTCTTAAATCTAACTGATCCGGATATGCCGCTCCAGGGGTTACAAAATTACTTGAAGCACCAATTGTAGTTCCCTCTGTAATTAAACTAATGTTACGTGTACCTGCAGGTCCTACCAGTCTTTTACCATAAGTTTCTACTTTTAAAGCGGCAGCGGCAAACTGCCATGCTCCATACTCTGTATTATCTCCAATTCCTAAATCAAAATACTGCCAGGTTTGGGCCGACGAAGCAACATAATCAGGATTGTTTACATAGAAAACTCCGTAAGGCGCATCAAATTTCAAATTGATTGTTTTTGATGACATATCAAGAGTTGCAATTCCGCCAGTGATTGCAGCATCTTTAAAGGTAATCGTCACAGCAGCATCATTTGCAGGTAGATGTGCGGTTGCTTTTCCGGTAAAGGAAACCACAACTTTATTATTTCCCTGAAGCGTCAATACAGCGGTTAATCCTGAAGGAACTCCTGTAATCGTATAATCAGTTCCGGCTGTTAAAGTTCCTGTGCTTTTTGTAAAAGTTCCATTGTTAGTAGATAACGAAATTGTACTGGTCGTAGTAACACCACCATCATTTGCCTCTGCCTCGTACAGTATACTTTCTGATAGAACAACGGCCGTTTTGTTAGTCACACCGGTATAAATAGGTGCATTGGGTTGTGTATTATAGGCATATTCAGAAATGGTGTAACCGTCTCCATTTGCCGCAACACTTATTTTGAACCAGCCATAACAAGGTAATCCATCGATTTTGTATTCAAAACCTACATATCCGGATTTTCCATCCCAAGCGGTATAACTCGCTGTTCTTAAATCTAATTGATTTGGGTATGCTCCCGGAGCGGTCATATTACTTGTCGGACCAACTGCGGTGTTTTGTGCTAATAAGGTAATGTTTCGGCTGCCACTCTCACAAGTTAATCTTTTGCCATAAGTTTCAATTTTTAGCGCATTGGCCGCATAACGCCAACCTCCGAATGAAGTGTCGTCTCCTTTTGCAATATCAAAAAACTTCCAGACTAAATTTGAGGAGATGTTAATATCCGGCATGTCTACAAAGAAGATTCCATAAGGATCCGTAAATCTTAAATTATAAAACAAAGCAGTACAAGACAATCCTGTGGTTCCTCCTGTAAATGCCGCAGGTAAGAATGTTATTCCGGCAGTTGTATTTTGCGCTGCCGCGTGATTTGTCGCTTTTCCTGAAAGTGTTACTGTCACCTGACCATTTGAATTTACAGTAACAACTGGTGTGATTCCGGCTGGAAAAGTATGTGTAAAATGGGTTCCGGCTGACAAAGTTCCTGAACTTAGTGCAAAAGTTTTTCCTCCGCTTAAAGTTACCACTGAGGCTGTATCAAAAGATCCATCATTGATAATGGCTTCTTTAAAAGTAGTTCCGGTTGCCACTAAACTGCTTTCAGTCGTGTTTACTCCGGTATCAATTAAGTTTTGAGGCTGCCAGAGTGTGATCCTTGCCGGATGCTGTAAAGCTGCCAACATTCTATCAATCTGACCTTGGGTGTACATTTTGTAACAGCCTTGTGCGCCATTGTACCCCATGTAGTTTTCTATATTTACTTTATCTCCTGTACAATTGGTTCCCGGTGTACAAGCCAAGGTGTGCTGACCGTCTTCCGCAGGGGTGTCGGCAACTTCATCTGTGCCGGAGCATCCTCCTTCGAAAGTATGAATAAGGTTTAAGAAATGTCCGAATTCATGTGTAAGGGTTGCTGAAAATTCTTTGCTGTAGGAGTTGTCGTAAAGATAAGCTCCATTAAAAACGACACGTGCTGTATTATTGGCCGTCATACCAGAATCAGGATACCATGCAACTCCTGAATTGTTAAAAACTCCTTCGTTATACAAATCGTTCTGAATATAAACGTTCATATATTTTTTATTGTCCCAGGCATCGGCAGCAATCTGATCATCGTAGCCACCGCCATTTCCGTAACCGTTTTTAGCTGCATGGAAAACAACTCCTGTCGTACATCCGCCATTAGGATCTTTTTTTGCCAGTTTAAATTCGATGTTTAATGTTCCTCTTCTTGCTTGAAAAAAGGGCTCAACTGTTTGGTAGTCGGCATTCCTGCCATTGAAATCGTCATTTAGTTGAGCCAAATGATTGACAATTTTTTCATAGGTAATGGTTTTTCCGCTTTGAACGTCTCCATAAATATGGAAAACCACGGGGATAACATAAGTAGGTGTTGCTGCTGTTTTTGAAGTTTTGCTTTTACGCTGGAGGGCAAATGTTTTGGTAAAGGCTTCAAAATCTTTTTTTTCCTGAAGTGATTTGGGGCTATTCCGATACACTTTGGCGTTTTCTTCTGTCGTCCGGCAAGGAAGTCCCTGCGCGCTCATTTTCCCTATCGAAAAAACGAGCATTAATACTAGTAGTTTTGTTTTCATTTTTTTTGGGTTAATTTGTTGCCACCAAATTTACCAGCATAGCTTCTATTTTACTGATACTATGTTATTTAAAAATAATATATAATTAACAACTTTTTAACTTTAAAAAAACACATAATTAAAAAATAAACCAAATAAATCAAGCATTCACGAACAAAATGGGTTATTTTTTAAACAAAACAAAACCGAGACTTCGACTTCGCTCAGTCGGACAATGTAATTCAATAAGTAAGACCTGACCTTCACTCAGTCTGACAATGGGATTCAATAAACACTTCGGCTTCGCTCAGTCGGACAATGTAATTCAATAAGTAAGACCTGACCTTCACTCAGTCTGACAATGAGATTCAATAAACACTTCGACTTCGCTCAATCGGACAATGTAATTCAATAAGTAAGACCTGACCTTCACTCAGTCTGACAATGGGATTAAACAAAAAAAACCGGAACCTAATTAAAGGCCCCGGTTAAAAACAGGAAAACTAATTCAAATTAAAATTTATCCCAGAAAATTTTTGTAGTCATTAAATCTCCTCCTATTGCAGCTGAGGCAGCTTCATAATTTTCTTTGTTTAAGGTTTTATCAAAAAGAGAGTAAATAGTACGAACCGGTACTTTTCCTTTTGCCGCATCAACAGCAGTTGAAGGGGCTAACAATACAGGGAAATCTAATCTTCTGTATTCTGTCCAGGCTTCAAATCCTCTATTGTAATAAGCAATCCAAAGCTGGTAAGCGATTTTTTCTTTTGTCGTTCCGGCAGCAGTTGCAAAGTCAACATCGGTTCTGCTCAAATAAGTTTGCGCATCAGCATTCGCAACTCCCCAGAAATTCATACTGGCCAAAATTCCTTTTTTATAGTATTCTTCCGAAGTTCCTCCTACGCTAAATCCTCTGTTTGCAGCATCTGCCAAAAGGAAACAGGTTTCGGTGTAGTCAAAAATTACTCCTGGGTTTGTTTTTTCTTTCAATCTTGATCCCATGTTTGAGAAATCACCATAACTTACTTGTTTGGCATAAGGAGCTCCTTTATAATTTCCTTGCTTTTTAGAATTTGGATTAAAGAATATATCACGTCTTGGGTCATTTTTTCCATTTAACTGATTCACAAAATATTCAGTCGGGATAGTCTGACTTTCGTTTACCAGCGTATCATACAACGGATTCATGTCTACAAGTGATGAAAAATACTGGAACAATGCTGTTTGATCTTCACTGGTCATTACGCCTGAATTGTAAGCACTTTCTACTATTGCTTTTGCTTTAGCAGGCTCAATGTCTGCAAGGTGTAATCCCAATTTTAATTTCACACTATTCGCTAATGTTTTCCATTTTGCCACATCGCCTTTGTAAATTAAATCGGCTTTACCAAAGCTCTCTTTACTGCTGTCCATAGCAGCAATAGCAGCATCTAATCTGGCAGCCAGATCTAAATAAATGGTTTTGGCATCATCGTATTTTGGATAAGGATATAGATTAATATCCAAAGCTTCACTGTAAGGCACGTTTCCAAATAAATCTACAAGCGCCTGATACGCCATCACAATCTGAACGTCAAGTACTGCGATTTTGTTTTTCTTAATTGCAGTATCAACAGCTCCTAAAGCTTCTTTGCTCTTTATGTCTTTTTGAGCGTTTACCAAATCCTGCAAAACGTCTCTGTATAACAACGTTGAAAGAGAACTTCCTAAATTTCTTCTTTCCATATTGTAGTTCACCTCATCGGTATAGGTTGTGGTAGACCAATATTGAGCATATCCTCTAAAGTTGTTGCTGTTTACTGAGGCATTGGTCAGGAAGAACGCATAATTTACCTGCGCATTGGTCATGAGCGCCCCCGGCAAAACGGTGGTATATGCTTTTTTATCCTGATTTAAATCTTCTAAGTTATCACAAGAGGCTACCGAAAGTAAAATGGCTCCTGCAAAAAATATCGTTTTTACTATTTTCATTTTTTTTGTTTTTAGAATTGAACTTTCATATTAAAGTTATACTCTTTTGAGGTAGGCAAAACTCCGGTTTGAAAGCCCTGAAGATTTCCTGAAGAAAGTCCCGCTTCCGGATCAGCATAAGGTAAATTTTTATGAATGATCCATAAGTTGCTTCCATTAACTGACAAAATCATATTAGTGATAAAAGTCTTTGCAAGGAATTTTGATGGCAATCTGTAGCTTAATCCTAATTCACGTAATTTCACATAAGAAGCATCGTAAACATATTGCTGTTCCGGCATGGAATTGTAAAATGAATATCCATTTGCTCCTTCTACACTTACCACTTTATCATTTGGAGTTCCGTCTTCTTTAACCCCAGACAACAGAATACCTCCGCCGCTTGCAATCGGATTTCTTTGTGGATTTCCTAAATGGTTGTTCGAAACCGTACTTTCATAAATACCTGTAGTATGCCCGAAACGTTGGTCTAATGAATAAACGTCTCCTCCTTTTTTCACATCAATCAAAAAGTTCAATGAGAAATTTTTATACGTAATTACGTTGTTCAAACCACCAATCCAATCCGGGTTTATATCCCCAATTGTTGCTCCGGCCGTTTGTAAATATCTTCCGTTTGAACGAATTACTTTTTCTCCGTTTAAATAAGTAAATCCGGAACCGATCAACTGTCCAATTGGTTTTCCAACCTCAGCAACATATCCTACTCCCTGGAAAGATCCTAACGAAATTCTGTCAGCTCCTCCTAATGAAATTACTTCATTTTTATTGGTAGACCAGTTTACTTTTGCTTCCCAGCTAAAATTGGCTGTTTTTACCGGAATTACAGACAAGGTCACCTCATATCCTTTATTCTGAACATCTCCTCCGTTTATCCAGGCTCTGGTGTATCCGGTCTGTGTAGGTGTTTCCACTGAAAGAATCTGGTTGGTTGTATTGCTTTTGTAGTAAGAGAAATCAAGACCTACACGATTATTGAACAATTTAAGCTCTATACCGGCTTCAACACCTTTTGTCAACTCACTTTTTAAATTAGAGTTACTTTTATTGTTTTCTGTAGAGAAACGAATTCCGTCAGGTCCAAAATTATCACCTTTTGGATAAGTTGCTGCAATCACAGCAAACGGAGCATCATTACCTGTTTCTGCATAATTCAAACGAAGTTTTCCAAAAGACAACCAATTTGTTTTAATGTGGTTACTAAAGATATAAGTTCCTGTAATCGAAGGGTACGTATAAGTACTATTACTTGATGGTAACGTTGAAGACTTATCTACACGATAACTTCCCTCTAAGAAATAAGTTTCCATAAAATTGAAACTCGCATTAGCATAAACACTGTTGGTACCGATGGCTACTTCTGACTCACCAGGGCTGTTGATTTTATCAATAGAATTACTCAAAGCGTAAATTCCAGGCACTACCAGTCCGCCATTTGTGGCTGCAAAAATTGACTTACTCACTGAACGTCTTGAATTAGCTCCAAGCATTCCGTTGAACTTAATTCCGTCTGTAATATTGGTTTTAAAATTCATGATCAAATCGAAGTTGATCTCTCTGAACGTTTTATCAAATCTGGTATACTGTCCAAGTGCATTTGGTGTTCTTTTTGATCCCACAGCAATACGCTCTTCCTGTAACTGACTATAGGTATCTATAGCACCCTTACCTGTAACATCAAACCAATCGGTGATTTGTGTACTCAAAGCAAAGTTTCCGAAAAAACGATCACGATCTAAAGTATTGTAGTTGTTGTATCTTTGAAAATATGGATTGTCATGAAACTGCAATGTTAAATCATTTGGCCCTCCAACACTCCAGGTTGTATTTTTTCCTGTAAGGTCATAAGCATCTTTTAAATCCTGAAAATCTACACTTGTAGAATACCATTGTCTGATACTGCTCAGATAGTTATTTCCACCGTCACCATAACCAGTCTCATTCATTCCTTTCGCATTTGCTTTTAAATAATTGGCCGATGCCGAAATTTTAGTTTTAGGCAGAATGTTATAGCTTCCTGAGAAGTTAAAATTGTCTTTACGATTGTTACTGTTTGGCAAAATACCCTGATTCATGTTATAGTTCGTATAACCAAATCTGAAATCTCCTTTTTCACCTGATCCGGTAAAAGCGATATTATTAATAAACGTTAAGCTCTTTTGATAAAAATCATTTGGATTTTTCTTTACTGCTGTCCAGGGAGTAGCTTTTCCGTAACCCGGTAATTCAGGGTAAAAAGAACTCCAGTTGTACACTAACAAATTAGGATCAAATTTAGGCCCCCATGAAGCATCATCGGTTGCAGCATACGGATGTACTCCACTTCCTAAATCTACTGTGCCATAGAAGTCACCATATCCACCACCGTACTGGTTTTGATACTCCGGTAATGTTTTTTTATCGACTACACCAACAGTTACTCCGGAGCTAAAACTTATACCTAAACCTCCTTTAGATTTACTTCCTTTTTTTAGCGTTACAAGGATCACCCCGTTTGAAGCTCTTGAACCATACAAAGCAGAAGCTGCAGCTCCTTTCAGCACGTTCATCGTTTCGATATCGTCAGGATTGATATCCGAAGCGGCATTTCCGTAATCGTATCCTCCTGTGTTACCTCCGCTTTTCTGATCGGCACTATTGGTATTGTCATTATTCAACGGAATACCGTCTACAATCCATAACGCCTGATTATTTCCAGTTAAGGAAGTAGTACCACGAATCACCACATTCGTTGAACCTCCAATATTATTGTTACGTCTGATTTGTACACCGGCAATTTTACCTGAAATCGCATTGGCAACGTTACCATTGTTTACTTTGGTCAGGTCTTCTCCTTTAATTTCCTGAGTGGCATATCCCAAAGATTTCTTTTCTCTTTTTAACCCCAGAGCGGTAACGACAATTTCCTGCAGCTGCTCTGAAGCAGGGGATAAAGAAACATTGGCAGTGTTCCCCGTAACGGTTACCTCTACAGCCTTCATGCCAATATAATTAAAGATTAAAACAGCATTTTGACTTGTCTTTATAGAATATTTACCGTCAAAATCAGTTTGAGCTCCTGTTTTTGTTCCTTTGATCAATACACTCGCACCCGGTAAAGGTAAGCCTGCATTATCTGAAACAATTCCCGATACAACCCGCTCCTGTGCGAGCGCAAATTGTGCTAGCAGTACAAAAAAAAGTACTACCGTTTTTCTTTGAAAAAACTTGAATTTCATAAAATGGTTTTATAATTAGTATTGGCAAATGTTTTGCTTTTTTGATAATTTTTATGATAATATATTATCGCAAAAACCTATTATATTACCCTTTTGTTACATATTTAATATTTTACATGTATTATCTTACCCTTTCAAATTCGCGCAACATACGTGCTTATTTTCTTACTTTTAATGTTTTTTTAATTGATTTTAGACCACAAAAAAAGGAAGAAATCCTTTTTACAGAAATTCTCCCTTTTTTTATGCTTTTAAAATGATTTTATTTCGCTCCCGGAGGACACTTTTCTTCAATAAATTTTATAAAAGTATCGACTAAATGTTTTCGGGTTCCTTCGCCTTCATGAATGCTGTGCGTACGATTTGGGTAGATCATTAAATTAAAAACTTTGTCGTATTTTATCAGTTCATCAATCAAAACTTCTGCATTTTTATAGTGCACATTATCGTCGCCGGTTCCGTGAATGTAAAGCAAATTTCCTTTTAAGTTCTTTGCGTGTGTTACGGGTGAAGCCTGAATGTAGGCAGCTTCATTCTCGTCCGGCAATCCCATATAACGTTCGGTGTAAATATTATCGTAAAAATGCTGATCGGTAACTGCGGCGATCGCTACACCGGTTTTGTATATTTCAGGGTACTGAAACATTAGGTTCAAAGTTACGGCTCCACCTCCGCTCCATCCGTGTATGGCCACTCTGTTCGTATCAATAAAGTTCCATTTCAGTACTTCTTTGGCCGCCATAGCCTGATCACGGGTGTTGATGATTCCAATATTTTTATAGATTGATTTTCTCCATTTTCTTCCTTTCAAAACCGGAGTTCCTCTGTTGTCCATGGCAATCCCAATGTATCCTTTCGGAATCAACAAATCAATAAATCCATTAAAATAAGGCATGTCATTCGCTACCGAAGCCATTGGCTCTCCATAAACATAAAAGAACACCGGGTATTTTTTTGTCGGATCAAAATCAAGAGGTTTTGCCATGATTCCATCGATTTCAACTCCGTCGACAGTGGCTACTTTGAATTTCTCTAATGAAAAGTCACGTGTTGGTTTTACAAAAACATCAGCCTCTTTTGGCAGTATTTTTTTATGATCGGAAAGTGAAACCAAACGTACATTAAAATCACGATTGATATTAGAATTGGTGTGTTTGGCGTACGATCCGTCTGTCGAAAACTCATATTCATTGGTTCCTTCAAATACTTCCGGAGTTATTCTTTTGGTTTTAAGCGAATTAATATTCGTCTCATACAGATAACGCTGCGTAGCATCTTTTGGACTTGCGATATAATAAATTGATTTTGTCTTGTCATTATAGGCTTTAAAATAAGCATCGAAATTTCCGGTTGTGATCAGTTCTTTCTTTTTTCCATCACGGCTTATTTTGTACACATGCATCCAGCCATCGGCATCTGAACTCCATAAAAAAGATTTACCATTGTCTACAAACTGACAAGGGAAACCATCGTACACGCCAGAGGAAATATCAAAAACATCAATCCATTCTGCTGACTTTTCCTGATATACCAAAGTTGCCTTTCCGGATTGTGTATTGCAATTGTAAATCGAAACCTGATTTTGATTTCGATTCAATTGTATGGCCATTACCTCATTTTTAGCTATCCATTCCATACGAACCAAATAATTATTATCCGGTTCTCCCGGAATATCAAGCCAGTTGGTTTTTAAAGAAGTGATATCAATAACTCCAATTTTTACAGCAGAAGGTTTTTCTCCAGCTTTAGGATATTCTACCGGAATTACAAATGGATATAAAGCAGCTGTATTGTTAATCATTAAGTGAAACTTTGTCTCCGAAGCATCTACACGCCAAAAAGCAATACTTTTACCATCAGGACTCCAGCGAAATCCGTCACGCGCAGCTAATTCTTCTTCGTAAACCCAGTCAAAAGTTCCATTGATTACTTTATCAGTTCCATCTGTCGTTAAAGCGGTAATCTTTCCTGACGCCAGATTTTCAAGGTAAATATTGTGTTTTGAAACGTAGGCCACATTTTCGTTATCCGCAGAAAATTTGGCAAACATTAAAGAAGACTCTTCTAAACTGGCTCCCAATTTTCTTCCTTTTCCGGTCGTCAAGTCAAAAAACCAATAGTCACCTCTGGTATTGGCTCTCCATACTTTTTTTGAGTTGGTATACACCAGAACTTTAGTTTTATTCTGGTTCCAGACTAATTCTTCTACTTCTCCATTAAAACCTGCTGTTGTGAGCTGTTGTTGGGTTAAAACAGTGGTATTCTGATCGAGCTTATCCACATCATACACCAAAATATCCTTTCCGGAATTTACCCAAAACGAATGTGAATTGGGCAGCCACTTTAGTTCGTTAATATCAATGTCCTTTTGAGCCCAAATGCCCGAGCAAACCAAAAGAAGCAGTAAGAAGTGTTTTTTAATCATGGTTTATTTAGTATTTAATAGCTGTTCTATTTCTTCAATTTCAATAGGCAATCCTTCAGATAAATTAATGTTTCCGTCTTCGGTTAACAAATAATCATTTTCCAGTCGGCAGCCGATTCCTTCTTCCCGAATATAAATTCCGGGCTCGCAGGTAAGCACCATTCCTTTTTCAAAAGGTTTGGAATACAATCCCACATCATGAACATCCAGTCCCACAAAATGAGCCGTTCCGTGCATGAAGTATTTTTTGTACACAGGATTTTCGGGGTCTTGCGCTTCAATTTCTTCCAAAGTAATCAAACCTAGTTTTACCAGTTCGGCTTCCACCAGACTTGCCATCTGTAATTCGTACTCTTTGGATAAAACACCCGGTTTTAAAAATTTTGATCCTTCTTTCAGACAGTGTAAAACCGATTGGTAAACTTCTTTCTGACGAGGAGAAAATTTTCCGTTTACCGGAAGACAGCGCGTAGTATCAGAATTGTAATTGCCATAACAAACCCCAAAATCGACCAAAAGCATATCGCCGTCCTGACAAACCGAATCATTGGTATTGTAATGTAAAGCACAGGCATTCCTGCCCGAAGCGATAATAGGTTTGAAGGCATGACGATTTCCTCCGTTTTTGATGTAATGGTACGCCAGCTCAGCTTCCAGTTCGTATTCTTTTACATTAGGTTTTACTGCTTTTAACAATGCTTTGAATCCTTCGATACTTATTGCCACTGCTTTTTGAATCAAAGCGATCTCTTCCTCTGATTTTACAGGACGCAGCTCTCTTGTTATTTTGGCCACACGTTCGTAGTGATGCAACGGATATTTTTGTTTGCACCACTGAATCATTCGATCCTGGCGGGTATTCATTTCCGAAGTTATTCTTTTAATGTGTTCGTTGTGCCCCAGATAAATGGCATCGGCCTCAAAGGCAAACAGCTGTAGGGCTTTTTCAAATTCGTGTATCCATTTTACATTTTTAATTCCGGAAAGCGCCGTAACTTTTTCTTTGGTCAAGAAATCTCCATCCCAGATTAATGTATGTTCAGTGACTTCTTTTACAAATAAAACAGCTCTGTTTTCTTCTTTAAAAGCATCGGGATAAAGTACCAAAATGGTTTCGTCCTGCTCAATTCCGGACAGATAAAACAAATCATTATTTTGCGCAAACCCCATGACATCATCTGTATTATTGGGCATCACATCGTTTGAAGTAAGAATAGCCAAACTATTAGTCTGCATTTTTTCGATAAACCTCTTACGGTTATTTTCGAATAAAGAAGCCGGAATTGAATCGTATCTCATAATTTATAATTGAAACATTTTAGTATCAACCGAAGTTTTTTTGCCTGAAATAATCTCTGTGATTATTTTTCCGGTTGCCGGTGCAAGGCTTAAACCCATCATCGCATGTCCGGTGGCGAAAGTCAAATTTACAACTTTTTTGGCACGGGTGATGATTGGCATTCCCGAAGGTGTACAAGGTCTGAAACCAAACCAGGTATCCTTATTTTCAGGCATTCCTACCTGCATATCGGGATAAAACTCATTGATACTGTTTATGATTCCCTGTAATCTGTTCTTATTGATTTTGGTATCTCCGGTATGGGTAATCTCCATAGTTCCCCCAAAACGAATATCATTGTTCATAGGGGTTACAGCTACCTTTCCTTCACATAGAATCGAAGGAATCGAAGGTTTATGATCTTGATCCTTCAGTGTAAAACTGTATCCTTTTCCCGGTAAAATAGAAACTGAAATCCCGAGTTTTTTAGCCAATGAAGGACTCCAGGAACCGGCCGCCAACACAACTTCATCTGCGCTAAATGTGCCTTTATCTGTTACGACCTTTGTAATTTTATGATGATCGAAAGTAAAATCCTGTACTGTTGTACCGGAGTGAATTTCTACTTTTAAATGCTTTAATTCTTCTTTGATAAACTGCATGAATTTCTGTGGGTACAAATGGGCATCGCCTTTATAGTGTATCCCTCCTAAAATATCGGTTTTAGTACCGTTCTCTAATTTTGCAACTGCTGCCGCAGAAAGATAATCTACTTTTAAACCCAGTTTTTCGGCTTCTCGTCCTTCATGAAACATTTCATGTGCTACTTTATCCGTTTTATACAACATCAGAAGTCCTTTTTCTTCGTAGAAAAACGAATTGTTTTCTCTGGCAAAATCCTGATACAATTCTTTACTCAACAGTGACAAATCACGTAGTGCAGGCATTGCATTTGCGACGTGTTTCTCATTGGCATGTTTGTAAAACTGCAGCCCCCATTTCATCAAATTGGCATCTAATCTCGGTTTTACATAAAACGGACTCTGACTGTCGAACATCCATTTGATTCCCTGAGCAATCATACCGGGCTGTGCCAACGGAATAATATGCGACGGAACGATCATTCCGGCATTTCCATAAGAACAACCGTCATCCATAGGAGACTGATCAAAAATAGTTACCTCATATCCTTCTTTAGCCAGATAATAAGCGGTACACAAGCCTATTATACCTCCTCCAACTATACTTATTCTTTTCATTTGTACGAAATTAAAAAATTCATTGAAGAAGAATCTTATCCTCCTTCAATGAATCTAAATTTTTAATATTTTTTAAATTACCTGAAAACCATGAGCATACGGATC
This sequence comes from Flavobacterium sp. B183, assembly GCF_023539155.1. Lineage (NCBI taxonomy): Bacteria > Pseudomonadati > Bacteroidota > Flavobacteriia > Flavobacteriales > Flavobacteriaceae > Flavobacterium > Flavobacterium sp. B183. The sequence continues at coordinate 198,949 of NZ_CP097434.1, forward strand.
ATTTGCTTCATCGATGATGATGGTGTTGTAACCGTATACTTTTGCCCAGCCCTGAATACTTGGTACAATAGCGGGAATTTCTCCAATTGAAGTTTCCTCCACCACTTTTCCAATGAACTTACTGCCAATATAACTTTCGTGAATAAAATCTTCTCCTACTTTAAGTTTCCCTTTGGCATGCAGCTGCGCAATTCTCGCTGATGTTCCGGTACCGCAAGGAGAACGATCGATGGCTTTGTCTCCGTAGAAAACAGCATTTCGACCTGACGATGTTGGATCTAAAGGCTCTCCCGTCCAAAGCATATGACTCACATCACGAATGGTATCATTTTCCGGATGGATAAAATAGTCCGGATATTTCGCATTAATTCTCTTACGAACTTCCTGACTCAGCTGGATAATTTTACCTGCCGAAAAATTTTGAATTCCGGAGAAATTCTCTTGTGGATCCACAATCGCATAATAATTTCCTCCATATGCCACATCAAAAGTAATTTCTCCCAGTTCAGGACAATCAATAGTCAATCCTTCTGCTGCTAAATAGGACTTTACATTGGTCAGACGTACCCAGTCGACTTTGTTTCCGGTTTGCTGGTACTCGATATTCACGAGACCGGCAGGAGCTTCCATTCTTATTTTTCCCGGTATTTTTGGGGTAATCAAACCTTCTTCAATGGCAATGGTAATGGTACCAATAGTTCCGTGACCACACATTGGCAGACAACCGGAAGTTTCGATAAACAAAATTCCGAAATCATTTGCAGGATCGCTTGGCGGATATAAAATACTTCCGCTCATCATATCATGTCCGCGGGGTTCAAACATTAAGCCTTTACGGATCCAGTCAAATTCTTTTAAAAAATGCTGACGTTTTTCGCTCATGTTAGCGCCAGTCAAATTCGGCCCACCGCCTGCCACCACTCTTACAGGATTCCCGCAAGTGTGTGCATCTACACAAAAAAAAGTCTTCTTTACCATTTATACTATCTGGGATTTTGTTTGAATATTATTTAAGGTTCTTAAAATCTGTAATGGATTCTCGTTTTGCAATTCTGCAGGTAATAATTCATTGGGCCAATTCTGATAACTAAACGGTCGAACCCAGCGATAAACGGCATGAATTCCAACGGCAGTAAATCTCGAATCAGAAGAAGCTGGATAAGGCCCTCCGTGAATCATTGAAGGACAAACTTCAACTCCTGTAGGAACACCGTTAAAAATCAATCGTCCCACTCTACTCTGCATCGCTGCAATTAATTCGTCCTGATTTTTCAATTCCTCAGGCTCTCCAATAATAGTACCTGTCAACTGCCCGTCTAATTGATTGATAATCGTCAGCAATTGTTGTTCATCATCGCATTGCACCAGTACCGAAACAGGTCCGAAAACCTCATGACTTAAGATTTTATTCTCTAAAAAAGTTTTCCCGTCTACGGTTAAAACTTTCTGTACTCCGTAATTTGGTGCCGCGTCACCTTTGTATTCTGCAATTTTTGCAACACCTTTCTGTGCCAGCATAGTTGCTGATCCTTCTTCAAAACCTTCTTTCATTGAAGGATGCAACATACAAAATGGTTCTATTTTTTCAATGGCCTGAGTTAATTCTTCTGAGAATTTATTCAACTCAGCTCCTTTAATTCCAAACAGTAATCCTGGATTGGTACAAAACTGACCTGCTCCAAGCGTGATAGATCCTGCATAAGCCGTAGCCCATTTTTGACTGTTTACCTTTACAGCATTTGGCAAAAGCACCACAGGATTTACACTTCCCATCTCGGCAAAAACCGGAATTGGCTCCGGTCGCTGTGCTGCCAAATCAAACAAGGCTCTTCCGGCACGGATACTTCCGGTAAAACCAACTGCTTTTACCAACGGATGTTTCACCAATGCAGTTCCAAGAGTTGTTCCCCCACCAATAAGATTGGAGAAAACACCCTCTGGCATATTTGTTTTTTGTGCTGCTTTTATAATTGCCGAAGCAACCATTTCGCCTGTTCCCACATGCATCGAATGACTTTTTACAATCACAGGACAACCCGCCGCTAATGCTGAAGCGGTATCTCCACCAGCTGTTGAAAATGCAAACGGAAAATTACTGGATCCAAAAACCACCACCGGGCCAAGGGGTACCAAAATTTTACGCAAATCTTCTTTTGGTGCAGGAACCCTGTCTGTTATTGCCGTATCAATTGCAGCCTGAACCCAGCTCCCTTCAATGAGCATTTGGGCAAACGCGCGTAGTTGACCAACCATTCTTCCGCGCTCCCCCTCTGCTCTGCCCATTGGAAAGCCGGATTCACTGCAATACTGAACTAACAAATCATTTCCTAAAGCTACGATTTCGTCAGCAATAGCATTTAAAAAACCTGCTCTTTCTAAACCGGAACATTTTTTATACGTTCCAAATGCCTGATGAGCCAAAGCAACTGCTTCTTCAATTTCTTCATGAGTTGCTTCTGTAAAAACCCAGGGATTTTCAACATTCTGCTGCGGATTAAATGTTTTAAATGTTTTATTTCCAGCAGCTTTGAGTGTACTTCCCACGTAATTTTTTCCTGTAATCATATTTCTTTTTTGTTGTTTGAATAAATACTTTACAATTCTTAGAGTCTGTATAAAATTTATTTTTGAGATTTATTATCAAAGGATTTTCGAGCGAAAAGAGGCAAATTTTAATAGAATAGCAGCGCTATTGTATTAAAATTTAACGACGTTGCAGCCGAAAATCATCATAAGAAAGCCAACAAATAAAATTTAAACAGACTCTTAAAGAAGAAATTTGTAAAACCAATTGTATCAGCTTACTTACTGTTACAAGTTTTTATAATCAGGCAAAGTTGGTCTTGATGCTAAGGATTTGGCAATAATATCTAAAACTTTTTCTCTTTCAGCTCCCTGAAGCGGTAATCTTGGTGCGCGAACATATTCTGTCCCGATACCCGTTGCTACTTCTGCAAGCTTAATATTTTGTACTAAAAATGAATTAATGTCTAATTCTAATAAAGGAAGAAACCATCTGTATATTTTCAAAGCCTCATCAATTCTTCCTGCTTTGGCTAATTTGTATATCGCAACGGTTTCTTTTGGAAAAGCACATACCAGACCTGAAACCCATCCGTCAGACCCCATCAGCAAACTCTCTAAAGCCAGAGTGTCTACTCCTGATAAAATCTTTAATCGATCACCGAAACGGTTAATCATTCTGGTTACATTTGAAATATCTCTTGTTGATTCTTTTACGGCCTGAATGTTATCAAATTTCAACAGTTCTTCAAACATATCCAATGTAACTTCAATTTTATAATCTACCGGATTATTGTATATCATTATTGGAAGTGATGTATTTTTTGCGACTTCAGAAAAATACGTTACCGTTTCGAAATCAGAAGCTTTGTAACGCATTGGAGGCAGCATCATCAATCCTTTTGCTCCATCTTGTTCGGCTTTATTGGCTGCTAAAATTGCGGCACGTGTAGTTTGCTCTGCAATATTCATAACCACCGGTACCTGATTGTTTACCAGGCTAACCGTATTTTTTACCAATTCTCTTCTTTCCTCTTCCAAAAGAGTACTGGCTTCTCCTAATGTTCCGCCCAGAATTATTCCTTCAACACCTGCTTCTAATTGTGCTTGTAAGTTAACTTCAAACATTCCGAAGTCTAATTTATCATCTGCAGTAAATTTGGTTGTTACTGCCGGCATAACGCCTTTCCATTGAATACTCATAATATCGATTTTAATTAAAACCAAAATTATTTATATTGAACAAAGCAGGAGGCTTAAAAATTACCTCAAAACAATACTATATTACCCTATATAAACTGATTACACAAAAAACCAATTAATATATTGCTATTTTTTTGACAAAATAAAATATATTTGAATGAACTAACCTTGACCAACCATGAAAGTTTTTCCATTTAAAATCCCTAAATCGGGAGAAGATCCTCTTATATATCAAGAGGATAGGGAGATCGTTTTTTACGACAAACTCCATCAGCACGAAGAAATACAAATTAGTTTTATCGAAAAAGGACAGGGTGCCATATTTGCCGGAGATACCATCTCGCATTACCGCGAAGGCGACATCTTAATGATTGGAAGCAATTTACCTCACGTTTTCAGAAGTGAAGTATATGACAATGAATCTTCCATTATGCGTACCTTATTCTTTACTACAAGCTCGTTTGGAAGAGATTTCTTCTCGCTAACCACTTTCAAAAACATCCAGCCTTTTTTAGAAAATAGCAAAAATGGATTTATCACCCACAATCCCCCTAAAAAAATCGTCAAATCTTTTAAAAAGCTTAATAAATCAGACAACTACGAACGCTTCATTTTATTTCTGGAAATCATAAAGTGGCTTTCTAACAGCGAGAGAGAACAGCTCTCCAACCATTTGTACGATAAAAAAATTACGGATAATGAAGGTAAACGAATGCAGACAGTATTTGAACATGTAATGACCAACTACCAAAAAAACATTAACCTGGATGAGATCGCCTCGATTGCCAATATGACTAAAAATGCTTTCTGCCGGTATTTTAAAGTCCGGACCAACAAGTCCTTTTTCCAGTTTTTAATCGAAGTGAGAATCGAACATGCTTCCAAGCTGCTGGCCAACAACAGTGAACTGTCGGTTCTCGAAATTGCCGAATTATGCGGCTTTAACAACATCTCCAATTTCAACAGAAAGTTTAAAGAACTCAAACAGACCTCTCCATTGCAATACCGAAAACTGAATCTATAAGTAGTTTATTGTGACTTAACTGCAAGGGACGCAAAGTTTTTTTGTCTAAGTTTACACATATAAACGCAAGGGACGCAAAGCAATAAGATAAAGCTTTGCGAACCTTGCGTTTATATAAAATCTAATAAGTAAAAACTCCTTGCGTCCTTTGCGGTTAAATATTCTCACTCCTTACGCGATCCTAAAAACGCTACTCAATAGAAAGCCTTGTCATAATAGGATAATGATCTGAATTTTCGAAGTCGGAAAAACTTTCAAATTGTTTGACTTTCATCTTACTATCCGTAAAAATATAATCAATACGTGCCGGATAATAACGAAACTTATAGGTGGCTCCAAATCCTTCTCCAGCTTCTTCAAAGGCGTCTTTGAGTTTTCCTTTGATATTTCGGTACACATACGAAAACGGACTATTGTTCATGTCTCCACAAATAATAATCGGGTTTTCGCATTGTTTGATATTTTCTTTAAAGATCTCGGCTTGTTCTTGCTGCTGTCTAAATCCTTTACTGATTCGGGTATAAATTAACTGCGATTTTTCCTGATTGACATGATCAATATTATCTGAAATATCACTTACATCCGGCGAAATTTTTATAGACTGCAGGTGCATGTTGTACACCCGAATAACCTCTTTACCTCTTTTAATATCGGCATAGATTACGTTATTATCTGATTTTGGAAAGATGATATTTCCCTGATTAATAATAGGAAATTTTGAAAAGATCGCCTGACCGGTTTTAATTTTATTTCCCTCGATGAAAATGTAACGATGCGGATACACTTTCAAATCCAGATGAGCCGAGTTGGAATACTCCTGAATACACAGAATATCCGGGTCTTTTTCGTCTATAAAAGCTTTTATATTGGAAGGAATATCGTCGCGGTCGAGCCATTTAAAAACATTAAAAAGACGCACGTTATAACTCATTACAGAGAAATCTCTCTCGTCCCTAACATATTCTTTTGTTGAGAATTTATAAAATTTACTGATAAAAGTAATTCCTGTTAACAATACCAAACCGGATAAAATAAGACGTTTTTTAAACTGAATTCCCCAATAGACAAAGAACAAACCATTTAGAACGAAGAAAGCCGGCATAAAGAGCGTTAAGACCGATAGAAGCGGAAAACTCTTTGGTGCCAGAAATGGTAAAATATAAATACTAAAGGTCAGTACAGTTAGCACTATATTCAAAAAGAACATTATTTTATTAAACCATGAAAGGTTTTTCATATTGCGGGCCTAAAACGATTATTTTCCAGCTTTAAATAAAAACTCTTTTTCTTCTTTTGTTAGACAATCATAGCCGGACTGGCTGATTTTGTCTAAAATTTCATCAATTTGTTGTTGCGTTTTATCTTTCGTAACAATTCTTGACGTCACTTTTTCAGTAGGTTTATTGTAATTTTTATGAACTTTTGTGAATGGGGTCGATGGGGATTTTTTAAACAGATTGGCAAAGAAATCTAATGTTCTGGAAACAATTTTACTAAGATCTGTACCGTTTTGAAGCAGCTTGATAAAAAGAAATCCAAAGAAAGCTCCTGCCAAATGCGAGATATGTCCTCCGGTATTGTCTAAACGAAATTGCATTAAATCAAGAACCAGAATCACAGCTGTAATGTGCCAAAGCTTTACATTGCCTATAAGCAATAAACGCACATTCATCAAAGGCTGATAAGTGGTAACACCCATCAGGATTGCCATAATTGCAGCCGAAGCTCCTACTATAGGCGCTGAAATATTTAAAAAATAAAAACTCAGTGCAAAAACAATCCCTGAAAAAATGGCTCCTAAAATATACAGTCCGAGATATTGTTTTTGAGTAAAGAAAGTCAGGAACAACTGACTCGCAAAATTCAACACCATCATATTAAACAATAGATGCAGAAAGCCATAATGAAAGAAAGCATACGTCAAAAATGTCCAGGGCTTGAACATAAAAACGGCAGGATCTGATGACAATGCCAACCAGTTCGGAAAAGCAAACTGAGCTGTAGAAAAGTTATAGAATAACACTAATGAAATCAGGAAACAACCAATGTTCCAAAAAATAACACGCATGGCTATTCCGCCTAATCGATATTGTAATTTTAAATCATCCAGAATATTCATAAAAGCTTTCTTTAGTTTTTATTTGCAATATTAAAGTTAAAAATTAATTCCAACGATTGTTATTAAACTGATTTTTTTCCAGTACCACATCATGAAGTACCCAATGACCGCACCTCCAATATGAGCGAAGTGAGCGACTCCTGTACCTCCTCCTCCAAATATAGAATCTCCTTTGAAACCTAAAAACAAATCAATTGCTAAAATTCCGGGTACAAAATATTTCGCCTTAATCGGAATTGGTATAAACATCAGAGCAAGCTCAGCATTTGGAAACATAAAAGCAAAAGCCACCAAAAGTCCGTAAATAGCACCCGAAGCTCCTACCATTGGCACCTGAGTAATTACAGAAGCATTAAATAATCCTTTAAATCCTTCTTCAGTAAGATTGGTCTTTCCAACCCCTTCCAATATTGGCTTAATTTGATCAAAAAACAAATCGGATCTAAAACCCGACCCGTCACTAAAATTTACATTTAAGATCTGATGTAATGTTGCATCTGATAACCCTAAGCTTCTTACCGGCTCTAAAGCTGCCTGGAATTGCAAATAATTTACCCCTATTTGCAATAAAGCGGCACCTAATCCACAGGAGATGTAAAAGAAAATAAACTTCTTTCCTCCCCAAAAATGTTCCAAGGCCGATCCGAAAGAAACCATCGCAAACATATTAAAGGCAATATGCAAAATACCGCCGTGCATAAACATGTGTGTTATGGGCTGCCAAAGTTTAAAAAAATCGCTTTCCGGAAAAAATAGTGCAAAAAACTGCTCGGAAACAGGCACTAACTGCGCACCAATAAAAAATATGATATTAATTATAAGCAGTTGTTTTACGACAGGAGTCATGTTGTTCATCATAAGGCAAACTTTTTATCTATATCTTCTACACGCATCGTGATGAAGGTAGGTTTTTGAAAAGGTGAAATGTTTGGATCTTTGCAGGCAAATAATCCGTTAACCAGATTGTCCTGTTCTTTTTCGGTTAAATACGATCCGGTTTTAACCGCTAAACTTTTAGCCATCGACTTGGCAATGGTATCATTCTGACTGTAACTGTTGGCCGGAATTCCGTCCTGCAAATCACTTAATAACTGTTCGATAACCAGAGAGACTTCGCTTTCGGTAATGTTTACCGGAATTCCGGAAATCACAATATGATCAGTTTGCGCTTCATCAAAAACGAAACCGGTTGTTTCTAAAGAAGGTTTCAGTTCTTCGATCAGTTTCATTTCGGCCGAAGAATAAAATAAATTCAACGGGAACAATAATTGCTGACTGGAAGCCTGATTAACGGTCATATTCAACAAAAACTGCTCGTACAAAATACGCTGATGTGCTCTTTGCTGATCGACAATCACCATTCCGGATTTAATTGGCGATACGATATATTTTTTATGAATCTGATACGTTCCCTGACTCGCTTGTTCAATTTCATTATCGTTAAATAAGGAGGAGGTCACTTCTTCGTTTTCGAAGGTAAACGGTGAACTTTCGATACTTTCTGTCTCTAAACCAGTATACAAACTTTCCCAGCTTGCCGTTGGCTCGACTCTTTTAGAATAACCGGAATAAGAATTTGCTCCTGAGCTATAACTTGAGCCTGAACCTGAATTGGACCCCGAACCTGATCCTGAGCTAAAACCAGAACCCGAACTAAAACCGGAACCTGATCCCGATTTCGCATAATGCTGATTGGTTTTATCATCTGTAAACGGGTTAAAAGTCCCGTCAACCTGAATCGTTGGCGTTTCGGCTTCTAAATCTTTATAATGGTACGGAGTATCTAAATTGGCGTCACGCTCAAAATCTAAAACCGGTGCAACATTAAACTGCCCCAAACTGTGTTTTATAGAGGCTCTTAAAATAGCGTACAAGGCCTGCTCATCATCAAACTTAATTTCTGTCTTGGTAGGATGAATATTGATATCAATCGTATTGGGCGGAACTTTCAAATATAAAAAGTAACTTGGCTGCGAACCGTCTTTCAATAGTCCGTCATAAGCCGCCATTACTGCATGATGCAGATAACCGCTTTTAATGAAACGATCGTTTACAAAAAAGAATTGCTCTCCTCTGCTTTTCTTTGCAAACTCTGGTTTGCAAACAAATCCCTGAACGTTAATGATCTCTGTATCTTCACTTACCGGAACCAATTTCTCATTGGTTTTACCGGACATGATTCCCACAATTCGCTGACGATAACCTGCCGCTGGCAAATTATACAATTCGCTTCCATTGTGGTAAAAGGTAAAATGAATATTAGGATGCGCCATTGCCACACGCTGAAACTCGTCCATAACATGACGAAATTCCACCGTATCCGATTTTAAGAAATTACGACGTGCAGGAATATTAAAAAATAAATTTTTAACCGCGAAAGAAGTTCCTTTAGGCAAAACAGCTTCTTCCTGCGACACAAATTTACTTCCTTCAATTACAATATGCGTCCCCAGTTCTTCCTGATCCTGTTTCGTTTTCATTTCCATGTGCGCAATCGCCGCAATAGAAGCCAATGCTTCTCCACGAAACCCTTTAGTATGAAGCGAAAAAAGATCTTCGGCCTGGCGTATTTTTGAAGTAGCGTGACGTGCAAAACACAAACGTGCATCAGTTACACTCATCCCCATTCCATTATCGATAACCTGAACTAATGATTTTCCGGCATCTTTAATAATCAATTTAATGTCAGTTGCTTTCGCATCAACAGCATTTTCTAACAGCTCTTTTACAACCGAAGCAGGTCTTTGAACCACCTCTCCGGCAGCAATTTGATTCGCAACGTGATCAGGAAGTAATTGAATGATACTCGACATTAAAAAATTTGGGTTAAAGGTTGTCCATCGATTTTTATCGAAAATAATCCGCAAAATCTCAGGGTAATATTATTATTTCAATTCTGGTTTTTAAAACCAAGGTGTACAAATTTAATGAATTTCTGTTGGCTTTTTAAACAACAGCTATCATAAAAAAAACAAAAAACCTATACTATTTTACACAGTATAGGTTTTAGTATTATTAAAACAATTGTGTTTTATTCGTTCTCAATTTTTCTTGGCTTATCTTCGATCTGAAGTGCTCCTGAAGACAACAATGGTTGATTGAACGGGTGTGACATAGAAGCCTGTTGGCGAATATAAGCCATTTTGATTGCAGCGATTGCCGCCTCAGTCCCTTTGTTTCCGTGAATTCCTCCACTTCTGTCAATGGACTGCTGCATGTTATTGTCTGTTAAAACACAAAAAATAACCGGAATATCCGTTTGAACATTCAAATCTTTTATGCCCTGAGTAACACCTTCACATACAAAATCAAAGTGTTTTGTTTCTCCCTGAATCACACATCCAATTACAATTACCGCATCAACGTTTTGTGTTTGCAGCATTTTCTTGGCACCATAAACAAGCTCAAAACTCCCCGGAACATTCCAGCGGATAATTTGATGAGCCGGAACTTCACAATCTGTTAGAGCGTCAAAAGCGCCATTATAAAGTCCTTCGGTAACCGTTTCATTCCATTCAGAAACAACAATCCCAAATCGAAAATCTTTCGCATTTGGGATTGTGTTTTTATCGTATTCTGATAAATTTTTATTTTGAGTAGCCATCTGTATATTTTAGAGTATAAATTTTAGATTGCTAAAATACGAATCTAAAATCTAAATCTGAACTCTGCAATTAAAATTATTGTGCTAATCCGATCAATACATCAACAGCAGCAGCTTCCGGAGTTGCGTCGTAGTTGTCTTTGATATCTGTTAAGTACTTCAAAGCATCTTCTTTTTGACCTAAAGCCAAAGCTGTTTTACCCGCTTTTAGTAAGAAACGAGGAGTAGTGAAATCATTTTTATTAGATTCAGCTGCTTTTACGTAATAATCTAAAGCTTCTTTTTGTTGGTTCTTTTGAGAATAAGCATCTCCAATAGCACCAATTGCCAAAGCTCCTACAATAGCTTCTTTTGATTTAAATTCTCCTAAATATTTAATTGCATCATCGTATTTACCAATGTTCAAAGAAGCAATACCTGCGTAATAGTTCGCTAAATTTCCGGCATCAGTCCCTGAATATTCATCAGCGATTTTAACGAAACCGAATTTACCTTCAGAACCATTTAAAGCCAATTTGTACAGAGAATCACTTGCTACACCATTAGTCGCTTTTTCGAAGTTTTGCTGAGCAACAAACATTTCGCTTGCAGCCTCATCCTGCTTAGGATTTTCAACAAATTTCTGATACGCTAAATATCCTATAGTAGCAATTGCGATACCAGCAACTAAACCAATAATGATTTTTTGATTTTTAGCTACCCAATCCTCAGTTTTTGAAGCAGTTTCATCTAACTTTGAAAAAACACCTGCTGTTGTACTGTCTTTCTCGTCAATAACTACCTGTGTTTCCTCATTTACTTCTTTAACTTCTTTCTCTTTTGGTGCTTTATATCCTCTTTTATTGTAAGTTGCCATTTAAAATTAATTTAGTGAACGGCAAAAATAAAATTTTTATTGAAACCGACGTAAAAAAAATCAATTTTATCACTATTTTAAAAAAAATAATTTCATCAACAACAAGTCCTTCCTCCTCAAGCTGAAAATAATTCCGCTTCAAACCGATCAAAAGCCTTTTATTTCGATAATTTTCGATAATTTGCACCCTCAAATTTTTGCTATTCAAAACAGGATTTTCCTTAGCTATTAGCTAGATTTTTTGCCACAGATTTCACAGATTCTCACAGATTACAAAATTATCATGCTGGATTTAACAAAGAAATCTTTTAAAAATCATTTAATCTGCGGCAAAAGAAACCAGTAACGCGAGGTCTAAATTAATAAACATCCTATTTTTCCCTTAGAGTTTCCAAAAAAATGTATTTAAACAAAATTTCTTTATTCAATTATAAAAACTTCTCCGAAATCAATTTTGATTTCGACCACAAGATCAATTGTTTTGTCGGCAAAAACGGAATTGGAAAAACCAATGTGCTTGATGCGATTTATCATCTGGCCTACGGAAAAAGTTATTTCAATCCTTTGGCCGTTCAAAACATCAAACACGGAGAAGAGTTTTTTGTAATCGATGCCGAATTAGAAAAAAACGACAGGACTGAACAGATTGTCTGCAGTTTAAAAAAAGGGCAGAAAAAGGTTTTAAAAAGAAACGGCAAAGCTTACGATAAATTCTCCGATCATATCGGATTTATTCCGCTCGTTATTATTTCCCCTGCCGACCGTGATTTAATTGTGGAAGGAAGCGAAACGCGCCGTAAGTTTATGGACAGTGTGATTTCGCAATTGGACTCCACTTACTTGCATCAGCTCATTCAATATCAGAAAGTAATTGTACAGCGTAACGCACTGTTGAAATATTTTGCACTGAACCATACTTTTGATAATGATACTTTATCCATATACAACGAACAGCTGAATACTTTTGGTCAATCGATATTCGAGAAACGAAAAAATTTCCTGGAACAATTTATACCTATATTTAATGTACACCATCAGGCCATAACCGGATCGGAAGAAACCGTACAGTTGGTTTACGAAAGTAATTTGTTCGAAAAAGACTTATTGACTCTGCTTAAGGAGAACATCAGCAAAGACCGGGCATTACAATACACAAGCGTAGGCATCCACAAAGATGACCTCTCCTTTGAAATTGATTCACATCCCATTAAAAAATTCGGGTCTCAAGGGCAGCAAAAATCTTTCCTGATTGCTTTGAAACTGGCTCAATTTGAATTTTTAAAGAAACAAAGCGGCGTAAAACCTCTGCTGTTGTTTGATGATATTTTTGATAAATTAGATGAAACCCGTGTGGCTAAAATTATCGAAATGGTCAACAGCGAAACTTTCGGACAGCTTTTTATCTCAGACACGCATCCTGAGCGTACCGAAGCTATTGTAAAATCAACGCATCAGAGTTACAAAATATTTAAATTAGACAATTACGCCAATTAAATAATGTGTCAATGAGATAATTAAATAATGATTTTGATTTATTTCATTATCTAATTGACTAATTAAAAATCATTATTTTAGCAGTTCTATTTTTTAAACACAACCTTATGAAGTTCTCTAAAATTCTATTCCTTATACTTTCTGTCGTATTGATTTCCTGCAACGAAAAAAAATCCGGCATCATTGAAGAAATTACTCCAAAGGATTTTGCCGAAAAAATTAAAACAACCGAAAATGCTCAAATACTGGATGTTCGAACTCCTGAAGAATTTGAATCCAATCATATTGACAATGCGGTAAATGTAAACTGGAACGGTGATGATTTTGAAGCCAAAGTCGCGGCTTACGATAAATCGAAACCCGTTTTTGTATATTGTTTAAGCGGCGGAAGAAGTAAAAAAGCAGCTGCAAAACTTAACGAATTGGGCTTTACCACCATCTATGAATTAGAAGGCGGTATCATGAAATGGAATGCAGAAGGATTTTCCAAACCTTCAACAGCTAACGCAGGAATGACAATCGATGAATTTAACAATTTACTAAAGACAGACAAAAAAGTTCTGGTAGATTTTTATGCAGAATGGTGTGGTCCCTGCAAACAAATGGAACCGTACCTTTTGAAAATGCAAAAAGAAATGGCAGACAAAGTGGTTATCATTCGTATTGATGTGGACAAAAACGAAACTTTAGCGACTCAGATGAAAATCGAACAGCTTCCTACTATGATTTTATACGAAAACAAAACCGAAAAATGGAAAAACATCGGCTTCATCAAAGAAGAAGACTTAAAAAAACAACTGCAATAACAGAGAAGATATGTTAACGAAAGAATCATTGCAATTTTTAGACGATTTAAAGAAGAACAATAATCGGGATTGGTTTCTGGACAACAAGAAACGATATGAAGTTTTCAAAAAAGATTATCACCAATTAGTTAGTGATTTACTGGATGCAATGAAACCCTTGGATCCAGCACTGGAACTATTAGAAGTCAAAAACTGTACTTTCAGGATCAATCGTGATATTCGGTTTTCTAAAGACAAATCGCCATACAAAGCACATTTAGGAATCTGGATGTCTTCAGCCGTCAAAGGCCTCAACCGAGCCGGATATTATGTACATATTGAAAAAGGAGCCAGTTTTATTGCGGGAGGGTTTTATTCGCCTGAAGCCGAAGATCTGAAAAAAATACGCAAAGAAATTGCTTTTTTCCATGAAGATTTGGAAGCGATACTGGCAGATAAAAACTTCAAAAAGGAATTTAGCAGTCTGGATGTCAATGAAAACAACGCTCTCAAAAACCCGCCAAGAGGTTATGAAAAAGACCATCCTGCCATTGCGTTTTTAAAATTAAAAAGCTTTACCGCTACCCAAAAATACAACATCGACGAAGTCACTCAAAAAGATTTCGTTTCGAAAATGAGTCAAAAACTCATCGCCTTAAAACCTTTAAACGAATTCTTTAATCGCGCTTTAGACACTGAGGAATTTTAGAGAAAAACACCGCCACGAATTCACAATTTATTTAAATAATTCGTGAATTCGTGGCGAAAAAAACTTCAAAAAGGATATGCTCCGCCCCAGAAATGCGAGATAAAGTTTGGCGACAGATTTCACCGATTGCCATACATCAAAAAATCCATTAAAAATCTTTTAATCTGTGGCAAAAAAATTAAGTTTGCCAAATGAAAAAAAGAAAAATACTTTTTCTTGGAGAATCTTATCGTGCTGACGCCATTACGTGGATGAAAGGCCTTGAAGAATTTGGCGGTTTTGAAATTTGCACCTGGGAACTTCAAACACCCAACCATTCCAAACTCAGCCGATTCAAACGTATTTTAGAATATCTTTTCTCTCCCCTTTCGATTCGAAAAAAAATCAAACGGGAAAAACCGGACATGATTATTGCCGAAAGAACCACCAGTTATGGTTTTCTGGCAGCAATTTCAGGAATGCATCCTATTGCAATTGCACAACAAGGCCGAACCGATTTGTGGCCGGAAGGTTCAATACTACTTCCTTTTAAAAAGTTCATTCAGAAACACGCCTTCAAAAAAGCAGATTTAATACACGCCTGGGGACCTGTTATGACCATTTCGATGAAAGCAATTGGCGTAGACATGAGTAAAGTTTTAGTGCTCCCAAAAGGAATTGATTTATCCCTTTTCACACCATCAATCAATAACTCAGTAAAAATCGAAGCGATTGTTACACGTTCTTTGCAACCCGAATACCGTCATGATTCCATTTTAAAAGCTTTTGGCATTTTACATCAAAAAGGAATTGACTTTTCATTAACCATTGTGGGTGACGGAACCCGACTACAATCTTTGAAAGACCTAGCCATAGCATTGCAAATTGAAAATAAAGTGATTTTCACCGGAAGAATTCCGAATACAGAACTCCCTAAATTATTACAGCGATCCAACATTTACATCAGCATGCCCATTACCGAAGGAGTATCGGCATCCTTATTTGAAGCCATGGCCTGCAACTGTTACCCGGTAGTTTCGAACATTCCCGGAAACCAAAGCTGGATCAAACATCGTGAAAACGGACAATTGATTGAAATTGACCATATCGAAATGTTATCCGAAGAACTAATCTGGTCTTTTGAAAATTCGGAATTACGAAATCAGGCTATCATCCGAAATAGAAAATTTGTGGAAGAAAATGCAAATTACAGCACCAACATGAAGATTATTTCTAATAGGTATCATGAGCTTCTGGATTTAAAAAGAAATTAAGCTTTCTCAGAAAAATCTGTAAATCCCTTAACAAAAAAAACGTAACTTTTCTTCCGTCGCAACGACCTACTTATTTCATTGAATTGTTTAATTTAATCTGATAAAAAGATGAGTAACAGAAGAATTTGGTTAAAACAAATTGGACTAGGAACTATTGGCCTAGGACTTTACCCTTTTGAAACCTTTGCCAACGGCACTACTGAGCCTATAATACCCTATATCGATAATTCACCCATATTGCTGCGTTCCAACGAAAACCCTTATGGTCCGTCACCAAAGGCACGGGAAGCAATGGCCAAAAGTATCAACATCAGCAATCGATACGGATGGAATCTTTCACCGGAACTCATTACGCTGCTGGCAAAAAAGAATACGGTTTCAGAAAACAATATTCTTTTAGGTGCCGGTTCCACCGAAATTTTAGATTTAGTACTTCAATATACCGCATTGCAAAAAGGCAATTTTATAATCGCCGAAACAACCTTTGATTACTGGACAGCTCCTGCTGAGAAACTAGGCATAAAAAAAATCACTGTACCCTTAACCAAAGATAAAAAACATGATTTAGCTGCGATGCTAAAAGCCATTGATAATGATACCAAAATGGTTTACATCTGCAACCCAAACAACCCTACGGGAACGCTATGTCAAAGAGAAGAACTGATTTCTTTCATCAAAGAAGCCACTCAAAAAACACTTGTTTTTGTAGATGAAGCTTATATCGATTTTACAGACGAGCCATCGCTAAGTGATTTAGTGGTCTCCAATAAAAATCTGATTATTACCAAAACTTTCTCTAAAATGTATGGCCTGGCAGGCGCCCGTATTGGCTATGCTCTCGCACATGCTGCCACGATTGAGGAATTGAGCATTTTGAAATCGTCTCCCAACTTATCCCTCAGTGTTGTCTCTATTGCCGCGGCGATTGCCTCTCTAAACGATGAAAGTTTCATTCGTCAGGTACGCACCTCCAATGCAGAAGTAAAAAAATACACCATAACACAATTGAGTCTTCTTAATTTAACCTGCATCCCATCGTATTCTAATTTTATTTACTTCTCATTAGAAAATTACAAAAAGGACTTTTTCCAGCAATTGAAAGACCACAACATATCAGGAACAAGAATTTACGAAGAAAACGGCAAATGGACCCGAATTACCATAGGCACCATGAAAGAAATGCAACGATTTATTCAAGCCCTAAAATAAGATCAGAGAAAAGATCCCAGCTGTTTTGTACCCTAATTAATATTGGTTATTTTTTAGAAATCCAATGCAAATAAATTATAATCCTTACTTTTGGAGTCAGAATTAATTCTTCAAAAAAGCCTTTTATTTATGGAAATCCAATCCAATTTTTCTTTAAAAAACTACAATACTTTTGGCATCGAAGCCAAAGCCAGACAATTTGTTGCCGTACATACGGTTGCTGAACTGAAAACTATTTTAGAAGAAAACAAAGACGAACAAAAATTTATTTTAGGCGGAGGAAGCAATATGCTTTTAACCAAAGACATCGACGCTTTGGTCGTTCATATTGATTTAAAAGGAAAAACAATCCTCAAAGAAGACGATGATTTTGTCTGGGTTGAAAGTCAGGCCGGTGAAACCTGGCACGACTTTGTTCTTTGGACCATCGACAATAATTTCGGAGGTTTAGAAAACATGTCACTTATTCCCGGAAATGTGGGAACCACACCGGTACAGAATATCGGTGCTTACGGAACGGAAATCAAAGACACCTTTGTTTCGTGCGAAGCGATCAATATTGCCACTCAGGAAATGAAAACGTTCACCAATGCCGACTGTAAGTTTGGCTATAGAGAAAGTATCTTCAAAAACGAAGTAAAAGATCAGTACATCATTACCGCTGTAATTTACAAACTAACGAAACGCAATCATAAAATCAACATCTCATACGGAGATATTACCGCTGAACTGGCTAAAAAGAACATCACTGTTCCTACCTTAAAAGACGTGAGCAATGCTGTAATTGCTATTAGACAGAGCAAATTACCGGATCCGAAAGAATTAGGAAATAGTGGAAGCTTCTTTAAAAATCCGATTTTATTAAAATCTGATTTCGAAAAAATACACCAAAAATTCCCTGAAATGAAATATTACGAAGTTTCGGAAACCGAAGTAAAAGTTCCGGCGGGCTGGCTGATTGAGCAGGCCGGTTTTAAAGGAAAACGTTTTGGTGATGCCGGAATTCACAAAAATCAGGCTCTGGTTTTAGTCAATTATGGCAATGCCACAGGGCAAGAAATTCTGGCGGTTTCCAAAGATGTTCAAAAAACTGTTTTTGATACTTTTGGAATTCAGATTGAAGCCGAAGTAAATGTGATTTAAAAATTGGATCTTTAGATTGTTGGATGGTTATACTTCTTAGATATTTCGATTTTAATCTTAGGATCTTACTATCTCAGTATCTTTGGCGAACCTCTAAACCTTTGTTTCTTTGCCTCCTTGAACCTAAAAAAGAAAAAAATGTACACACCCGACTTATACAAAAACGAAGATCCGGAATCGATTCGGGCTTTTCTAAAAGAAAACAGTTTTGGCATCCTGATCAATCAGACTAATGGAAAATTATGTGCCACACATATTCCGATAGAACTTGAAGTGAATTCGGACGGAAAAGAAATTTTACAAGGCCATCTTTCCAAACTCAATCCGCAAGCAGAAGGTTTTGCCGAAAACGATCAGGTATTAGCTGTTTTTACAGGTCCGCACAGCTACATTTCATCGTCCTGGTACGATCATGAAAATGTTCCAACATGGAATTATATAGCGGTACATGTTTATGGCCGAATCAAAATTGTCGACGAAGCCACTTCTATAGAACAGCTAAAAAAATTAGTCGACAAATACGAAGCGAATTCAGTGAATCCGGTTCGGGTTGAAAATTTATCTACCAAAACCATGCGGGAAGCCAGAGGTATTTTTGGCTTCGAAATTGAGATCGACGAAATTCAGGCTACTAAAAAACTCTCCCAAAACAGGGACGATCATAATTATAAAAACATAATTTCGGAGTTAGAAAAAACCGAAAACCCTCAGGCTATTGCTGTTGCAAAAGAAATGGCAAAATGCCGAAAGTAAATCCGTTTTCAGTATTGAAAATTAGGATTTCATGAGTACATTTGCACTCGCAAGATTCAGAAATTAAAAGACATTAAAATCAGATGCTTATAACTTTATTTTACTTCTTTATTGCTATCGTTTTCATTCAGATTTTCTATTACTTAGGGATTTTTGGAAAGTTCGCTTTCGGCAAACCTCAGGAAATAACTCCAAAGAAAATTCCGGTATCTGTTATCGTCTGCGCAAAAAATGAAGAAGAAAATGTAAAAAAGTTCATCCCTCTTCTTGCGGAACAAAACTACCCTGATTTTGAAATTGTTTTAATTGATGATGCCTCAAGCGATGAAACTCTGGAGGTTTTTGAAGAATTCGAACAACAATACAGCAATATTCGTCTGGTAAAAGTGCAAAACAATGAGGCTTTCTGGGGAAACAAAAAGTATGCATTAACTTTAGGAATCAAAGCTTCAAAAAAAGACTACTTACTTTTTACCGATGCAGATTGTTATCCAACCTCAACAGAATGGATCACTGCAATGACCTCAAGATTCACCATGAACAAAACGATTGTTTTAGGCTATGGCGGATATGAAAAAGTAGAACGTTCTTTATTAAACAAAATCATACGTTATGAAACCGTTTTAACGGCTGTTCAATATTTTTCATGGGCCAAACTGGGACTTCCTTACATGGGTGTTGGTCGAAATTTAGCCTATAAAAAGGAAGAATTTTTTAATGTAAACGGTTTTATCGAGCACATTCAGATTCGTTCAGGTGATGATGATTTGTTTATCAATCAGGCCGCAACTAAAAACAACACTACCATTGCTTACAACCCTGAAAGTTTCACTTATTCTAAACCAAAGGAAACTTACAGAGAATGGTTTACTCAAAAAAGAAGACATGTTTCTACCGCTGAACATTACAAATTTTTTGATAAAATGCAATTGGGGCTGTTTTTCACCTCACAATTATTTTTCTTTTTATCAGCAATTGTATTGCTAGCATTTCAGTTTCAATGGATCGCTGTATTGGCTATTTTAGCAACACGTTACACTGTAGCATGGATTGTTATAGGATTTTCTGCCGGCAAATTAAAAGAAAATGACCTGAAAGTTTGGTTTCCTGTTGTTGAAATCATTCTTATATTCACGCAAATTAATATCTTTATAACTAATATCTTTTCAAAACCGGTATATTGGAAATAAATTCTAAAATAGAAAAAGCTAAAAAAGGCGATCAGATCGCCTTTACTTTTTTATTAGATTATTTCTGGAATGAAGTGTACAGCTTTATGCTGAAGCGTACCGAAAATGAAACCATCGCCGAAGATATTACCATCGAAACCTTCTCTAAAGCTTTCGACAAAATAGCCAGTTACAATTCTGAATTTCAATTCAACACCTGGTTAATTGCTATAGCAAAAAACGTTTATATTGATTTGTTACGTAAAAAGAAAACCAGTCTTTTTATAGAAATCACAGACAACGAAGACCAACAGGCCTACAATATTGCCGACCCTACTCCTTCTGCCGAAGATGCTTTAATTAAAGAACAAAATCTTTCGCGCCTGCTTCAATGCATCAAAGAATTAAAACCTCACTACCAGGAAGTCATCCAGCTTCGTTATTTCCAGGAAATGACTTATCAGGAAATAGCGCTGAAAATCAACGAACCTTTGAGCAATGTCAAAGTAAAATTACTTCGCGCTAAAAAATTACTAGCAGAAATCATCGAACGCAACAGATAATTTATTATCTTTAGATAAAGAATAAAATATCCACGTATTTTTTCTTAAAAAACCTATTTATCCACATACTAAAACAACAACATCTCCGTTGTTAGCTAAAACCAAAACCGTACTGCCTATGATTTAACGTTACCTAACCTTAAAATCCAAAAATCATGACTAAATCAAACATCTACGAAACCAATTGGACCGATCTTGTTTTCGAAAACAAGAACAAAGAGTACGGCGCTTATCAATTACGCCAGGAGAGTTCAAAAAACACAGTTACAGCTTTATTTATGGGATTGCTATTATTGGCAGGTCTGGGAAGTGCGTCGGTGTTGATTAATAAGTTTGGGAAACATGGCCCTGTAGAAACAGAACCAACTGTTTTTTCGGTTCCAATAAGACCTACAGACATACCAATTCCGGTACAACCACAACCACCAGCTCCACCTGTAGCACCTCAGCAGACTGCTGCTGCACCACCCGTTACCAGTACACAATTGGTAAATCCGGTTGTAACAGCCGCAACTCAGGCCACACCCGATGTTATTGCACCAAACACAGACAATCATCCTGTTGTTGACAATGCAAATACCGGAACAGGAAATGCCGTAAATGCATTACCGGCAAGTGGCGGTGGCGTAGAAACTACAGCTTTAACCGGAGAAAGTAAAGATCCTGTTAATGTAGCCATCTTAGACAAACTACCTGAATTTCCGGGAGGAATGACTAAGTTCTATACTTATGTAGGAAACAATTTCAACAGACCGGAACTGGATGCTGAAAAAACCTTAAGAGTGTATGTATCTTTTGTAATTGAAAAAGACGGTTCCATTACAGACATCATGGTAAAAAACGATCCGGGATACGGAATCGGAAAAGAGGCCATCAGGGTATTAAAATCATTAAAAACAAAATGGAGCCCGGGTATTTTAAACGGAAAACCTGTTCGAACTGCTTATAACCTTCCAATCACAATAAAAACAGAATAACAAAACAATAAAAAACGAAAAAGCAGAACTTAGGTTCTGCTTTTTTATTTCATTAAGCACCAGCCCATTCTTAATTAAATCCCGATGCAGTAAAAAAAAATAACAAAATAAGTTACTTTTACTGCTCCTTAGGAGAAAAATCAAATCTATTAAAATTAAAAACTAAAAAATGGGAATATTTTCAGCTATTCTAGGTAATGCCGGCTCTGTTAGCCAGGAGGAGTTAGTAAAAAAATACGGGCAGCTTTTAACAGACAGAGAAGAAATCGAAATGGGTTTTAAACTGCTTCGTGATACTTTTATCTTCACCAACAAAAGATTAATTCTGGTTGATGTGCAAGGATTAACAGGAAGCAAAACAGAATACAAATCTATCGCTTACAAAAGTATTACGCGTTTTAGTGTAGAAACAGCAGGAACTTTTGATTTGGATGCCGAACTAAAAATCTGGGTGGCAAGTGAATTACAACCAAGCATTGTAAAACAATTCAACAAATCGGTAAATGTGTACGATGTACAAAAAGTACTGGCATTTCACGTTTTAGGTTAAACCTTATACAACAAACCCGACAGATTTTAAAAACCTGTCGGGTTTAGTTTACGCGACTCAAGATAAAATTATTTTTTCTTTTTAGCAGGAGCTTTCTTCGCAGGAGTTCCTTTTTTAGCCGGAGCTGTATTTACAATTTTCTGCTGTACATACGGTTTATACAAACCATCTTTCTCCGCTCTTTTCTTAGCATCTTCAGCTCTTTGTTTTGAATCCGGATGTGAACTCATCATCTGATCGATAAAGGAAGCTTCATTACCTTCACTCATCTTAGCCAGAATTCTAAAGGCCGATTCTTCAGCATTTACATTGTAACCGTTTTTCTTTAAAAATTCATAAGAAAACAAATCGGCTTCTGCTTCTTGCTTACGGCTGAACTTACTGTCGATAATAGCACTACCTATTTTACCCAACTGACTGTCGGTAACACTTGCAATCGTAGCTGATTGAGAAGCAGCTCCTTCTAACAAAGCTTCTTTTCTATAAGCCGCCTTAATTGCGTCTCTGGAATCCTGATTCGCTACGTGACCAATTTCGTGACCAATTACTGCCAGTAATTCATTGTCATCCATAATATCCATCAATCCTGAATATACGCGTACGCTTCCATCAGCAGTTGCAAAAGCATTAACCTCTTTTACTTTATAAACTTTATAATTTAAAGTGTAACCGTCACCCGCAGTATGCTTTCCAAAAACTCTGTTCAATCTTAGAGTATACGGATCAGTCGCAGCTGCAACCTGATTTTCAGCATCCATTTTATCAACAGCAGCTTTTGATAAAGCAGCGGCATCAGCATTGCTAAAAGTAAAACCGCTAACTCCTTTTTGAACAGCACCCAATGCTTTTTCACCAAAATTAATCTGCGCATTTATTTTTGTAAAACCAAAAGCGGCAAACAAAACTCCCAATACTATAAATTTCTTTTTCATGTTTTATATGATTACAATTTAACAACAAATGTAGTACAAAGCCAATTCCATTTGAATTGCATTTCGACTAATTTTTTAACAAATAAAGATATAAATTTTAAATGAGTAAAAATGAGCAGTCAAACAAAATCGTCACTCTTACTCGAATTGGCAAACAAAAAAGAGGCATTTTATTCCGCATCAATGCTTTAAAAATAAAATTTTAACACACTTGCACGATTATTACCAAAAGTGCGTTATAGAAACTCCAAGTCTGTCAGTACCAAATTAAATCTTAAACGAATCTCCAAATAAACTACATTGCTTATCTTTGTACTTTGAATTTTGATATATGGAAACAGTCACTGAAAATATACCAACAGGAAAACCTAAATGGTTAAAGGTTAAACTTCCTATTGGACAAAAATACACTGAACTTCGTGGTTTGGTTGATAAGTATAGTCTAAACACTATTTGTACTTCCGGAAGCTGCCCAAATATGGGAGAATGCTGGGGTGAAGGTACCGCTACTTTTATGATATTGGGAAATGTATGTACCCGTTCCTGTGGTTTCTGCGGTGTAAAAACCGGACGCCCTGAAACGGTAGATTGGGATGAACCTGAAAAAGTAGCCCGTTCTATAAAAATTATGAACATTAAACATGCCGTAATTACAAGCGTAGACAGGGATGATTTAAAAGACGGCGGCTCAATTATCTGGATTGAAACGGTAAAAGCAATCCGAAGAATGAATCCGAATACGACTCTTGAAACCCTGATTCCTGATTTTCAGGGAATCGAAAGAAATATAGATCGTATTGTTGAGGCCAATCCTGAAGTGGTTTCACACAATGTTGAGACTGTTCGTCGTTTGACTCGCGAAGTACGTATTCAGGCAAAATACGATCGTAGTCTGGAAGTCTTACGTTACCTGAAAGAAAAAGGAATCAACAGAACCAAATCCGGAATTATGCTTGGACTTGGAGAAACTGAAGAAGAGGTTTTTCAAACGATGACTGATTTACGAAATGCAAATGTTGATGTGGTTACTATTGGGCAATACCTTCAACCAAGTAAAAAACATTTGCCTGTAAAAGAATTTATAACACCTGATCAATTTGCCCGTTATGAAAAATTTGGTCTTGAATTAGGTTTCCGTCACGTAGAAAGCGGACCACTGGTTCGTTCTTCTTACAAAGCACAAAAACACATTTTATAAAAAAGTCTAACCGTTTATTTGTTCAATCGTTTAATCGTCAGTACGGTTAAACCAGTCGACGATTAAACGATGTAACAAACAATCGAAAAGCTTGAAAACAAGAATTGCTATAAACGGTTTTGGAAGAATAGGCCGAAATTTATTTCGCTTACTTTTAAACCATCCTGAAATTGAAGTAATTGCCATTAACGACATTGCTGACAACAAAACCATGTCGCATTTGATAAAATACGACAGTATTCATGGAGTCTTACCTTTTAAAGTCAATCATGACGAGGAAGGAATTATTGTTGATGGAAAACATTTTTTCTTTTTTCATGAAAAAAGTATCGCTAATCTGGATTGGAAAAGTCACCAGATAGATTTTGTAATTGAATCAACAGGAAAATTTAAAACGCACGAGGAACTAAATGCCCATATCGAAGCCGGAGCAAAAAAGGTAATCCTTTCGGCTCCATCAGAAGTTGACACCATCAAAACAGTAGTATTAGGAGTTAACGAAGCCATTCTTGACGGAAGCGAAAACATTGTTTCGAATGCAAGCTGTACGACAAACAATGCGGCTCCAATGATAAAAATCATCGATGAACTGTGTGGAATTGAGCAGGCTTATATCACAACGATACACTCTTACACCACAGACCAAAGTCTTCATGACCAACCACATAAAGACTTACGTCGTGCAAGAGGTGCAAGCCAGTCGATTGTTCCAACAACTACAGGTGCAGCTAAGGCATTAACAAAAATTTTCCCTAACTTGCATCATAAAATCGGAGGATGCGGAATTCGTGTTCCTGTTCCCGATGGTTCCTTAACAGACATAACGTTTAACGTAAAACGTGCTGTTACGATTGAAGAAATAAATAAAGCATTTGAAGAAGCCTCAAAAACAAATTTAAAAGGAATACTGGATTACACAGAAGATCCAATCGTTTCTGTTGATGTAATTGGCAACACACATTCGTGTTTGTTTGATGCTCAATTAACTTCGGTTATTGACAAAATGGTAAAGGTTGTGGGTTGGTACGATAACGAAATTGGATACTCATCAAGATTGATCGATTTAATTTTACTAATAAGAAAAACCTAAGATTCATTGTAAAAGCATTGCCATACATGAAACACTATCTTTTTATTGTTGTTTGTCTATTAAATTCGTTTTTGTACTCTCAATCTAAAAAGAGTACGGATAGCGTTTCCTATTATAACAAACTAACGGACACCAATCTCAGCAATAAAAAATACGAAAAGGCAATTTATTACACCGAGAAATCAATTGACTTTTGTGAGGCCAACAATAAATTAGAAAACCTGGCCAATCAGACTTTTAAGCTTGGAAAAATTTATTATCAGCAAAAAAATTACGCAGAAGCTCTAAAAAACTTTCACAAAAGCGTTGCTCTGTTTGAAAACACAAAGCCAACCTGCACAAAAGTTTTGGCATTGCATTATATTGGCTTAACCAATACCACAAAAAGCAATTACGAAACTGCGGCAATCTACTACCGAAAAGCCGAAGAGCTTTTAAACCAGCTAAAGATTAAGGATCATGCTGAAATACTAAGCTATCAAAAAGCAATAGCTCTAAAAACCGCTAAAAACCTACCCTTAGCAGCTGAAACTTTTCACAAAATAACACAACGGCCGGACAATACTGAGATCCTAAAAACCAAAACCGATTCGTATTATCAACTAGGCTTAATTGAAACACAACTGAAACGAAATGATTCGGCTATCGTTTATTTTGAAAATGCTTTAAATTATAATGCCAAAACAAATAATCTGGCCCAAAAATCAAAAATCGTTCTGGCCATCAGTCAGTATTACCGACAAAACAAAAAATTTGATCTTGCTTACTCGTACCTGGAAGAACATTATCAGTTAGAGAATTACGTCTTAAAGCTAAAAAACACTCAAACGGATCACGATGAATTCGAAAAATTCAAGAAAAACGAATCCTTAAAAGCCAGTATTAAAAAGGAAAGCGAAGAGAAAATTCAGTTAAAAACCTACCGATATTCTAAACTGGTAAGTATCCTGGCCATTGCTCTTATTTCGATCTTATCTCTTTTGAGTTTAGCATTGTACAAAAACAATATTATTAGAAATCAGAATAATTTACTGTTAAGAGAGAAAAACAAAGAACTCATTTTGGCCAAAAATAAAGCTGAAAAGGCATCTAAAGCCCGATCTGAGTTTTTATCGACAGTAAGTCATGAGCTGCGAACTCCTTTAAATGCCATTAACGGAATCACTCATTTATTACTGGAAGATAACCCTAAGAAAAAACAACTAAAATATTTAGAGTCTTTGAAATTCTCAGGAAATTACCTGACTACTTTTATCAATGAGATTCTGGAAATTAATAAAATTGACTCGACAAAGGTTGAAATAGAAAACATAAGCTTTAATCTGAAAGAGCTTCTTTTTAACATTCAGAGCTCATTAAAGGAACTGGCTACCGCCAACAAAAACTACTTTAACCTTGAAATAGACGAGGCAATTCCGGATAATATAATTGGGGACCCTACAAAACTGTCTCAAATCATCCTGAATTTAATCAATAATGCTTTAAAATTTACTCAAAACGGACATGTCAATGTAATTGCAAAATTATATGAATTGGAAGAAGACAACACAACTATTTACTTTGAGATTGTAGACACCGGAATTGGCATCCCGGAAGATAAGCTTCAGACTGTTTTTGAAAGTTTTTCACAAGGATCGATAGAAGTAAACAGAAAATATGGCGGAACCGGCCTTGGACTTACGATTGTCAAAAAACTAATTGAGCTTTTGGGTGGAGAAATCAAACTAAAAAGCGAAGTTGGCAAAGGTTCAACTTTTACATTCAAACTAAATTTTAAGATCAATAAAGAACAATTGAAAACGATTGAAGAAATAAAACCATACAACGACGTACAATTAAACAACAAATCAATTCTGTTGATCGAGGACAACAAAATCAATCAAATGATTACTCGAAAAATGCTTGAAAATAAAAACATCAGCTGCGAAATCATCGACAATGGTGAAGATGCAGTTGAGCTTTTAAAAGTAAAACGTTTTGACATGATCCTCATGGACGTTCACTTACCGGGAATCAACGGAACAACAGCTACAAAACTTATCAGAGAGTTTGACAAAACCACTCCGATTATTGCTCTTACCGCTATTTCACTAGACGAAAACAGAGACATGCTGCTGTCTTACGGGATGAACGATGTGATTACAAAACCATTTGTTCCGGACGAATTCTACAGTATTATAGCCCGGTTTTTTTAGAAAGGTGCTAGGAGCTAAGACTCTAAGCTATTAAGTTTTTTTGCACATACTTCAGAATCGCAGTATCAAAATTCTGACTGTTATTGATAAAGGTACTTTTTATCGGCAGATAGTACAATTGTGAAATCAATTTGGAATCTTTCAGCCGAACATAGTCTTTTTCTGTTGTAATGATTTTTCTATGATTGGCTTTTTCGAGAATATTTGCCACATCTACATCAGAAAAATGATGATGATCAGGAAAAGTCAAACAGTCCTCTTTTTCATTTTTCAAGTAATCAAAAAACGGTGTAGGTTTTGCGATTCCGGCTAAAAGCAATTTTGATTCTGATTTAATATCTTTTACAGCAAGTTGCTCTTCTTCATTATAAATAAAATCATCATAGTTAATAAACGTAAAATACAGCTGCTGAGAGCTTCTTAACTTTAATTTCGACCTGATTTCTTCCTGCTTTTCCTCAGACAGTTCTTTTGGACATTTTGTTATAATTACAATATTGGCACGATCCGCTCCGCTTCTACTCTCACGCAAATTTCCGGTTGGCAGCATAAAATCATCTGCATACAAATCATCATAGGAGCTTAACAGAATATAAAACCCGGCTTTCACTTTTCGGTGCTGGTAGGCGTCGTCTAACAAAATCACTTCGGGTTTTTCTTTTTGCGAAAGCAATTGTGTAATTCCGTTTCTTCTGTTTGCATCAACGGCAACCTGAATATTGGGAAACTTTTGATAAAACTGAAACGGTTCATCTCCTAAAATTTCGGCATTAGAACTTTCACTCGCCAATACATAACCTTCTGATTTTCTTTTGTAACCCCTGCTTAAAGTGGCAACTTTATATTTCTGAGATAACAACCGGATCAGATATTCTATTTGTGGTGTTTTACCTGTACCGCCAACACTAAGATTTCCAACCGCAATAACCGGAATATCAAATGAAGTCGATTTTAAAATTCCTTTGTCGAAAAGAAAATTTCTCACTGCAGTGACACATCCGTATAAAATCGCAAACGGAAAAAGTATTTTTCTAAGTACATTCATTCTACGAAAGTATAATATTTTTCGTTAATTTGTTTCAAGTTTACACCACAAGACAGGACTTAAAACCTGAAATAAAACTAAAAAATGAAAATCAAAGAAATATTAGCTGTTCTGGAAGAAATGGCTCCTTTGGCTTATGCCGAAGATTTTGACAATGTTGGACTCTTAGTCGGTGATACCGAAACGGAAAGTACCGGAGTTTTAGTTTGCCATGATGCTTTAGAAACTGTAATTGAAGAAGCAGTAGCCAAAAACTGTAATCTGGTAGTTTGCTTTCATCCTATTTTATTTTCGGGAATTAAAAAAATAACAGGTAAAAACTATGTGGAGCGTGCCATTTTAAAGGCTATCAAAAACGACATCGCTATTTATGCCGTTCATACGGCATTAGACAACCATTCTCAGGGAGTTAATAAAATATTTTGTGATGCCTTAGGCCTGATCAACACTAAAGTTTTAATACCTAAACAAAGTTTCATTCAAAAGTTGGTTACCTACACCACCCCTGATAATTCAGAAAAAGTTCGCAATGCTATGTTTCAGGCCGGCGCGGGTACGATTGGAAATTATGACAACTGTAGTTTTAATACCGAAGGCTTTTTTACTTTTCAGGGAAATGAAAACAGCAATCCTGTAATTGGAGAGAGAGGAAAACTACACACGGGAACTGAAATAAAAATCGAAGTTGTATTTGAAAAGCACTTACAGTCTAAAATTTTAAAGGCTTTATTTGCCAGCCACATTTACGAAGAAGTAGCTTATGAAATTTATGATCTGAAAAATTCCCATCAAAATATTGGATTGGGAATGGTTGGTGAATTTGAAACTGAAATGGATGAAAAAGACTTTTTATATTCCGTAAAAGACAAAATGATTGCAGACGGAATTCGTCATTCTGCTTTTTTAGGAAAAAAAATAAAGAAAGTCGCTGTTTTAGGAGGCTCAGGAAGCTTTGCTATAAAAAATGCTATTCAGGCGGGGGCAGATGCTTTTTTAACTGCCGATTTAAAATACCATCAATTTTACGAAGCAGAAAACCGACTTCTTTTAGCCGATATTGGTCATTTTGAGAGCGAACGGTATACAAAAAACTATATTGTTGATTATCTTCGAAAAAAAATCCTTAATTTTGCCATCATTTTATCAGAAGAAAATACAAATCCAGTTAAGTACTTATAAGAATATGGCGAATACGAAAGAATTAAGTGTTGAGGACAAGTTAAGAGCAATATACGATTTACAGCTTATTGACTCCCGAATTGACGAAATCAGAAACGTAAGAGGAGAACTTCCTTTAGAAGTAGAAGATTTAGAAGATGAAGTTGCTGGTTTAAGCACGCGTTCAGAGAAACTGAAAGGAGAACTTGAAGTGATTGAAGAGCAAATCAAAGGGAAGAAAATTGCCATTGATGAGCACAAAGAGGTGATCAAAAAATACACGAAACAACAAGAATCAGTTCGTAATAACAGAGAATTTAATTCTTTGACTAAAGAGGTTGAATTTCAGGAATTAGAAATTCAATTGGCTGAGAAGCAAATCAAAGAAATGAAAGCTTCTATCGAACATAAAAAAGAAGTTATTTCTAATTTAAAAGAAAAACTTGACGCAAAAAGTTCGCATTTAAAACATAAAAAATCTGAACTGGATGCAATTATGGCTGAAACTCAAAAAGAAGAAATCTTCTTAACTGAGAAATCAGCAGAGTTTGCTTCACAAATCGAAGAGCGTTTATTAGCTGCTTACAACAGAATCAGAAGCAGTGTTCGTAATGGTTTAGCGGTAGTATCTATCGAAAGAGGAGCTTCAGCGGGATCATTCTTTACAATTCCTCCACAAACTCAGGTGGAAATTGCTTCAAGAAAGAAAATCATCACTGATGAGCATTCTGGAAGAATTCTGGTTGACAGCGCATTAGCTGAAGAAGAAAAAGAAAAAATGGAACAATTGTTCTCTAAAATCTAAATAACTGTCCCGATCTGATCGGGACTTTTTTTTGTGCCTCAGCACTATTTCTTTGCCACGAACTATACAAATTTTGCCAATTTCTATTTTGATACATTAAAGAATAAAAATTCGCGCTAAATTTGTGTAATTCGTGGCGAAACTTTTTTAGGTCGATTCCCGAATATTATTTTTATCACTAAATTATTTGTTTTGGGAATTAAAAAAGGAATCCGTTTTATCACTTTAAAATCGGTTGGGTCTTATATTAACTTTTTGAGCTATGTTCGTCCGCAAAAAGCGATGGAACTTTCTTATGCCCTTTTTAGCCAACCCAGAATTGGAAGACTAAAGAAAGAAGCACTGCCCAAAGTATTAAGAAATACAGAAACAGAGACGTTTCATCATAATGAACATCATTTTCAAACGTATATCTGGAAAGGTAACGAAACCAAAATATTGCTTGTTCACGGTTGGGAAAGTAATGCTTCGCGTTGGAAAAAAACCTTACCGCATCTTCAAAAATCAGGCAGTACCATTATTGCGATTGATGCTCCGGCACACGGGCAAAGCAGCGGTAAAGAGTTTAACGTTCCGCTATATGCTGAATTTATCAATAAAGCGGTCGAAAAATACCAGCCTGCCATTATTATTGGTCATTCCATCGGTGGCGCAGCATGTGTCTATCATCAGTATTTGTTCCCTAACACCAGCATCAACAAAATGGTCATTCTGGGAGCACCGTCTGATCTAAAAACACTGATTGACAATTACATCTCAATGTTAAGCCTGAACACCAAAATGTTTTCGCTTTTGGAAAGTAAATTCATGAATCGTTTCAATTTTAAACTGGAGGACTTTTCAGGACAGCGATTTGCCTCAGAATTTAATGTTTCGGGGTTAATTGCACACGACACTTCAGACAAGATTGTTGCTTTTGAGGAGGGTAAAAAAATCGCCAGCAATTGGAAAAACAGTAAGTTTATCGAAACCAAAGGTTTGGGCCACGGAATGCATGACGATGAATTGTATCAAAAGGTTATTGAGTTTTTGTTTGCTTCTTAAAAAGGTTCAAAGATGCAAAGGTACAGAGGTGCAAAGGCTTATCTAAGACACGAAGTTGTTGATAACTTTAAATCAAAGCCAAACAATCTAAAAATCCAACAATCTAACAATCTAAGGATCTAAGAAGTCTAACCATCTAAAAATCTAAAAATTTTGTTTGCTTCTTAAAAAGGTTCAAAGATGCAAAGGTACAGAGGTGCAAAGGCTTATCCAAGACACGAAGTTGTTGATAACTTTAAATCAAAGCCAAACAATCTAAAAATCCAACAATCTAACAATCTAACAATCTAAGGATCTAAGAAGTCTAACCATCTAAAAATCTAAAAATTTTGTTTGCTTCTTAAAAAGATGCAAAGGTACAGAGGTGCAAAGGCTTATCTAAGACACGAAGTTGTTGACAACTTTAAATCAAAGCCAAACAATCTAAAAATCCAACCATCTAACAATCTAAGGATCTAAGAAGTCTAACCATCTAAAAATCTAAAAAAAATGATCGCTGTAATTTTTGAAGTAATTCCAAACGAAGGAAAAAAAGAAGAATATCTGTCTATTGCCGCAAGTTTACGACCGGAATTAGACAAGATAGAAGGTTTTATATCAATCGAACGCTTTCAGAGTTTCAGTGATCCTGAGAAAGTTTTGTCATTGTCATTTTGGAAAGACGAAGAAAGTGTTCAACAATGGAGAAATTTAGAAATGCATCGCCACGCACAAGCCAGAGGACGTAAAGAAATTTTTAAAGATTATCACTTACGAATTGCCGCCGTAGTTCGGGATTACGGAATGTTTGACCGCGAAGAAACTCCTACAGATAGTTCAGATTTTCATGCGAAGTAAAGGCTCTAAGGTTCTGAGATACTGAGATACTGAGGTTCTAAGATTAAAATCTAAGAATCTAAGAAATCTAACCATCCAACAATCTAAAAATCTAAGAAGTCTAACAATCTAAGAAGTCCAAATTTTGACTACTTTTGCACTATGGAAGAGAATTTAAAACGTCTGAATAAATTTATAGGAGAAACAGGATATTGTTCTCGTCGTGAAGCCGATAAACTTATTGAAGAAGGACGCGTAACAATAAATGGTGCTGTACCAGAAATGGGAACGAAGGTTTCACCGGATGATGAAGTACGTATTGATGGAAAGCTGATTGTCGAGAAAAACGAAAAAATGGTTTATTTAGCGTTCAACAAACCTGTTGGAATTGAATGCACGACCAATCTCGAGGTTCGAAATAATATTGTAGATTATATCAATTATCCTAAACGTATTTTCCCGATTGGACGTTTGGACAAAGCGAGTGAAGGATTGATTTTCATGACTAATGACGGTGATATTGTCAACAAAATTCTACGCGCACGAAACAATCACGAAAAAGAATATACCGTTACGGTTAACAAACCTATAACAGATCGTTTTATACAGCGAATGGGAAATGGTGTTCCAATTTTGGACACGGTTACCCGAAAATGCAAAGTAGAACAAATTAGTAAATACACCTTCAAAATTATTCTGACGCAAGGTCTGAACCGTCAGATTCGTAGAATGTGTGAATATTTAGGATACGATGTAACTGCTTTAAAACGTATCCGAATCATCAACATCTCATTGGATGTTCCGGTGGGTCGTTATCGTGATTTAACCGATGCTGAAATTAAAGAACTGAATCATTTGATCGCACCGTCCAGTAAAACAGAGGAAGCCAGTCTCCCAAAAGAGGAAGCTCCAAAACGAAGAACCGAATTTATATCGAAACACGATCCCCGATTTAAGAAAAGAGGAGACTATTAAAATATTCGCATAAAAAAATCCCTTTCGATAAAACGAAAGGGATTTTCTTTAATATTAGAAATTGTTTTTTTTTTTATCAGAACCACCTTCTTCTTTTGAATAAAAACACTCCGACTGATGATAAGATAACAGACACTAAGAGAAGAATCCAAATACCGTACTTACTCTCTTCCAGACCATTCGGCACATTCATTCCATACAAGCTCGCTATTAAAGTAGGAATCATCAGAATAATAGAAATCGAAGTCATTTGCTTCATAATATTATTCATGTTATTGGAAATTACTGAAGCATAGGCATCCATCATACCTGTCAAGATATTGCTGTAAATATTTGCAGTGTCCTGTGCCTGACTTAATTCAATATCAACATCTTCCAGCAAATCCGGATCAAAATGCTCTCTTTGAGCTTTTAGATTTTTGATTCTGTGAAATAAAACATCATTTCCTTTTAAGGAAGTAATAAAAAACACCAGACATTTTTCGATCTGTAAAAGCGCCTGTAATTCCTCGTTCTTGATCGATTTCTCCAGGTTGTCTTCGGCCAGTTTTATCTTTTGATTGATCTGCTTTAAATATTTCAAATACCAGACACTTGACGACAGAAGTAACCTCATCACTAAATCGAAATTGTCTTTGATTACTATATTTTTTCGTCTTGTATATTGAAGAAAGTCAGAAACTATCTCGGTTTCATAAAAACTAATCGTAACGCAAACATCATCTTTAAAAATCAAACCCAAAGGTATGGTTTGAAAAGGAAGCTTAACATCGTTACTTTTTATAGGAACCCTCATGATAAACAAAGTCCAGCCGTCTTCAGACTCCATACGGGGTCTTTCGTCGATATCCTCAATATCGTTATAAAAGGCTTCAGGAATCTGAAGTTCTTCCAGTAAGTATTTTTTTTCTGTTTCTGAAGGAGATTCAATGCTGATCCAGCAGTTTGGAGTCCATTCTTGTATCTCGATTAGTCCGTTGTTGTTTTTGTAAAAGGCTTTCATTTCAAAATTGCAGGTGTTTAGCGTAGCATTTTGAAGAAATTCAAAAGCTACTTTAATTAAATACTAACGAATAATAATCGTCCATTGGAGAAGTTTTTTTAGTGCTGCAAAAGTATCCTTTATTTTTAAAACGAAAAACTTTAAAGTACTAATTAATTATTAAAAAACCGCCCTATATAAATTCTATAGGACGGTTTTTGCAAATATTTACTACTTTTTTTCTACAAATTCGTAATAAAGTGCTTTTGAAAGAAAAGGATCGTCCTTGTGGTCTTCTACACGATTCTCTTCCAGATAACCTTGCCCTTCCCCAACAATATTTATTGTTGAAAAGTAAGCATTCCGACTTTCATCATTAAAATGCAAGCTTCTTAAAAACCATGGCTCAATTCCTTTATTTACCGAGACATTGTAGTTTGTAATTAGATTTCCCCAGTTTACAAAACTGCATAAAAGTATCGTCCCGTAAAAACACCAGACCATTTGGTTAAAAAGATAAGCATTTGTTTTTTGTCTGGTGATTTTAAAAAAAGTAAAAATCAAACCAATTACCGCTAAAATCAGAAAAGCATAAACCCCCAGTCTTTTATAAGTTAAGCCAAAGAATGCGACATATTCTGAGTTTTTAATAATGGTACTCACTATCAGCACACCATTTAAAACAATCCATACTTTAGCCAGCTTTTTTAGACGAGCTGCTTTTTTATCAAAATTAAATCCTCCTTTAAAATAAAACAGAATCACTCCAACCGCCATAATTATCGAAAAGATTACAGCATTTACTCTTTCGTGAGTAGCTGAACTAAGTTTAGAAGTCTCAACAACCTCGAAAAATTGCTCATAATTGTAGGTGATGATAAAAACCAAAAGCATAAAATTTAATAAGATTAATGTAATCTCCCCACTTTTTCTTTCAAAATCCAGATCTAAAAACGAAAATGTTTGCTGATTCTTTATATCAATTACATTATCAAACTCATTGTCTAAAAGTTTATTTTTCTCGTAGCACACTTCAGGAACCCAATAATTCCAGAAACTAAATGAAATGTAAAATCCTACAGTCCCTATCAGAAGTACTTCGAAAATATCAAGATCTAAAGTATAGTCCGTTAATAAGGAGGAGAAATGCTCACTTCCAAAAGAATAGGCTGTAAAAAATACCACCAGAAAAATGAATGGGATAATAACGTATGCAACTAATTTCTTTGCAAAATTGTTGTGAATTTGTCTTTCAGGAAGCCATTGGCTGAACATAAAAACACGTCCTAACGTGGCGAAAGCGTTTAGAAATACAAGTGGAAAAATCTGAAGTATCTTTAATTCCGGATCTTGTAGTCTAAAATGCAGGAACAAAACAGACATGGAAAGTGCTAAAAAAGAAGGGAAATCTCCGTACCAGGCAAAAGCCATACACGACAAGACCGACGTAACCACCAAAATCAAATGAGACCGATCGGTAAACTTATCCTGAAAGAAATAACAAATCAGGCCGATTAACAATAGTCCAAAAATGGCGAGATTCACTCCCATTGATTCATGGTAAAAAAGCAGGATAAAAATCAAACTGCAGGCTGGGATAACTTGGTGTTTTTTCATTGTTGTTGAATTTACTATTAATGGTTAAATAGATTGTTGCCATTCTATAATGGCGTTTTTTGTTGATTTCAATTTTAAAAGTACTTTGTATTTCAAAGTTTTCAGATAAAAAAATAGAGTAATTACGATTTCATTAATTTTTCAAGAAAAGAAAGGTGCTCTTTAAAAGCCGCACGTCCTCTGGG
Source organism: Flavobacterium sp. B183 (assembly GCF_023539155.1). Lineage (NCBI taxonomy): Bacteria > Pseudomonadati > Bacteroidota > Flavobacteriia > Flavobacteriales > Flavobacteriaceae > Flavobacterium > Flavobacterium sp. B183. The sequence goes on from NZ_CP097434.1 coordinate 234,925, forward strand.
AGTTACCTGGTAAGATGTTTTAGGTTTCTTGCCTACAAATTCTTTCTTCACTTCGATATATTCCGCTTTTTCAAGAGCTGAGGAATGACTTGCCAGATTTCCGTCCGTAATATTCAGCAGATTTTTCATTTCAGTAAAATCTACCCACTCGTTGACCATCAAAATGGACATAATACCCAATCTGACACGACTTTCAAAATCTTTATTTAATTTATCAATAATTCCCATCGAATGGATTATTTATATTTTTTGAACATTATTAATCCGTACAAGATATGCAAAATACCAAATCCAATGATCCAAAAAATCAAACCGTATCCAATTAAAAAAAGAGAAATAAATCCTAAAACTAATTCGCAAAAGCCCAAATATTTGATATCAGAATAGGTATACTTTTCCGCATTTATCAAAGCCAGTCCATAAAAAATTAAAGTAGCCGGCGCAATTAAACCATAAACCTCATGATAGATTAGCGCCAAACAAAATATACCTCCAGCCAATAATGGAATGGTTAAATTAAAAAGCATGTTTTTGGTTGCCGATGTCCAAATAGGCAAATCATACTTTTTGCTTTTTCTAACAGTAAAAAGCAAACCAAACGTAAAAGCTACTGCTAAAATAATCAAACCTGTAAAGACCAGTTCTGAAACCAGGTCAGCAGAATATTGCTTCTCATAATCTCCACCAAAATATTCGGTCCCATTTGCTTTAAACAATTGGTAAACATATAGTCCTCCAATTAAAGCCGAAAGTCCCGCAAATACTCCTGAAAGGCCGCTTAATGATATAAATCTTGAAGAGCGCTCCATCATGGAACGAATATGGGCTAAATCTTCTTGGTGCTTCTGATTCATAAATAAAGTACTTTGAGACACAAAGTTATGTTTTATTTTGAATTGACAAGCTAATTTTTGGAAAAATTTCGCAAAGATGCGCGGAGATTCACAAAGATTCACAAAGATTTTTATCGTATTACTTTGTGTTGCTTTGTGTAATCTCTGCGAGCCTCTGCGGAACCCAAAAAATCCCGCGAAGACTCACAAAGCTGGCACAGAGATGCACGGAGTCTTTTTTGCGTTCTTTTCTAAAAAAAATTCCAAATCCCAACTTTATAAAACATGGATAGTCCCTATAGGACATTTTTTCTTATTTTTTCTACCGAAATGTGACTTCTAACGGAGTTTATATTGTAGCGAATAAATAAACGCTAACAACAACAGATAACTTACCTTTTTTCTGCAGATATGTGACTCCTAACGGAGTCAATATCGTAGACAATAGGTAATTACAACATAATAGCCATTACAGCATTTTTCTACACTAACATTAAACTCTTGAAAGAGCTTATCCCATAAGGATCAAATAAAGGTAACACAACAACTAACCTGATTCGTCTTGTCCCGTAGGGACTACACCTTGAGATTCCAACATTAACTTCACCCCATCCAAAAAAAAGCCCGTTCTCTCGAACAGGCTTTAATCTAAAATTTATTTCTACACTATTAATTCTTAGCGCTTCGCATTTTACGCGCTAAAAGTGTATTTTTAAGCAGCATAGCGATTGTCATTGGTCCTACTCCACCTGGAACCGGTGTGATAAATGATGATTTTTTACTTACACCGTCGAAATCAACGTCTCCTGTAATCACATAACCTTTTGGATGCGAAGCATCTTCCACTCTTGTAATTCCAACGTCAATTACGACCACCCCATCTTTTACCATGTCGGCTTTTAAGTAATTTGGCACACCTAATGCCGTGATAATAATATCAGCACTTCTGGTATACTCCTCAATGTTTTGGGTTCTGCTGTGCGTTAGCGTAACTGTAGAATCTCCCGGATTTCCTTTACGGCTCATTAAAAGACTCATTGGTCGGCCCACGATATGACTTCTGCCAATAACAACAGTATGTTTTCCTGCAGTTTCAATATTGTAACGCTCTAACAACTGCATGATTCCAAATGGTGTTGCAGGAATAAAGCTGTCCATCTCTAAAGCCATTTTTCCAAAATTCGCAGGATGAAAGCCGTCCACATCTTTGTCCGGATCAATAGCCATTAGAATTTTTTGTTCGCTGATGTGTTTTGGCAAAGGCAACTGAACAATAAATCCGTCCAGATTATCGTCTTCATTCAGTTCTTTAATTTTTGCCAGTAGTTCTGTTTCTGTAATTGTTTCGGGTAAACTCACCAAAGTCGAATCAAAGCCTATTTGCTGGCAAGATCTCACTTTACTTCCTACGTAAGTTAAACTTGCTCCGTCAGTTCCAACGATTACTGCTGCCAAATGAGGTACTTTCCCTCCGGCATCTTTTATCGATTGAACTTCGGCTGCAATTTCGTTTTTAATGTCTTCAGCTGTTTTTTTACCGTCTAGTAGTTGCATTGTTTTATTTTAGTTTCTGATTTAAAATTTCCGGTTTCACGTTAAAAGCGAAACACCTATTTATATTAATCAAAAAAGTTTCAAGTTGTAGTTTCATAACCTGAAACCTTAAACTTGAAACTTTTTTATTTTATCTCGGCATTCCGCCTGGCATTCCTTTCATTCCGCCCATCATCTTCATCAGATTTTTTCCGCCCGGACCCTGCATCATCTTCATCATCTTGCTCATTTGGTCAAACTGCTTCATTAACTGATTTACCTGCTCGACTTTGGTTCCGGAACCTTTAGCGATTCTGGCTTTTCTTTTCACGTCGATTATCGAAGGTTTACTTCTTTCTATCGGGGTCATCGAGTGGATGATCGCCTCAATATGTTTAAAAGCATCATCTTCTATCTCTACGTCTTTCATGGCTTTTGAAGCACCCGGTATCATTCCGACCAAGTCTTTCATGTTACCCATTTTCTTTACTTGCTGAATTTGCGTAAGAAAATCATCAAAACCAAATTCGTTTTTAGCAATTTTCTTTTGAAGTTTTCTGGCTTCTTCTTCATCAAATTGCTCCTGCGCTCTTTCTACAAGCGACACAACGTCACCCATACCTAAAATACGCTCAGCCATACGATCCGGATAGAAAACATCAATTGCCTCCATCTTCTCTCCTGTACCTACAAATTTGATTGGCTTGTTTACAACCGATTTAATCGAAATTGCAGCTCCACCACGTGTATCCCCATCTAATTTGGTTAAAATAACTCCATCAAAATTCAGGATGTCATTGAAGGCTTTTGCCGTATTTACAGCATCCTGTCCTGTCATAGAATCTACAACAAACAAGGTTTCCTGAGGCTGAATTGCTTTATGAACACGAGCAATTTCATCCATCATTTCCTGATCTACTGCTAAACGACCGGCTGTATCGACAATCACTACGTTAAAGCCATTTTCTTTTGCATGTTTGATTGCGTTTTGAGCAATTTCAACAGGGTTTTTATTTTCCGGCTCTGAATAAACCTCAACACCTATTTGATCTCCCACAACATGTAACTGATTAATCGCCGCAGGACGGTAGATATCACACGCTACTAAAAGTGGTTTTTTATTTTTCTTTGTCTTTAAGAAATTGGCCAGTTTCCCTGAGAAGGTTGTTTTTCCCGATCCCTGAAGTCCTGACATTAAAATAACAGAAGGATTCCCGGAAAGATTAACACCGGCAACATCACCACCCATCAATTCGGTTAGTTCGTCTTTAACTAACTTCACCAGTAATTGTCCCGGCTGAAGCGTTGTTAAAACGTCCTGACCAATTGCCTTTTCTTTTACTTTAGTGGTAAAATCTTTAGCAATTTTAAAGTTAACATCGGCATCAAGTAAGGCACGACGAACTTCTTTTAAAGTATCGGCAACGTTTACTTCTGTAATTTTACCGTGTCCTTTTAATATATGGAAGGCTTTATCTAACTTATCACTTAAATTATCAAACATACTTTTTTCTTTATTTGAAGTGCAAAGATAATCTAATTAGGCATTTCAGGCAATTTTTATTTAATCACATTTAAACTTGAAGTGTACGCTAATTTTACCGCAAAGAGCGCAAAGTTTTACGCAAAGCTCGCTAGGTTTTTTTTGCTTGTAAAGATGCGAAGTCCCAATATTTTTTCCTGCTGATTTAGCAGATATCGCCGATTTTTTTACATACATAATCTAAAAAAGGAATCTGCCTAATCTGTTAAATCTGCGAAAACAAAAAAGACGCAAGGAATAAACCTTTGCGCCTTTGTAACTCTGTCCCTTTGCCCCTTCTTAATTAAAACTGGAAGTAAATAAACGGCTGCGAACCGGCAACTGCTGTTGCATAGACTATCCAATACGTAAATCCCAGAATAATTGCTTTTCCAATCAGAGGTGTTTTATCAAAAACTAATTTCATTTTAGAGGTAATAGCTTCCGGCAAGACGTGCCAAACGTATCCGAAAAGCATCAATAAAAATACATTTTTGTAACCTATTATGATTGCCTGCCAATGTTCCGGCTCAAAAGTTAACTGACCAATATTATTAATGACCTGAAGTGCTGTTTCAAAATCTCTGGCACGGAAAAATATCCAACAGAAAACAACAAAGTGGAAGGTAATGACGATTGAAAAGAATTTCCATAAAAATCCAGAACCTTTGCCCTCTTTTTTGGGAGGGAAAAATTCCATGAAAATTTTATGAACGGCTAATGCCAATCCGTGTAATGCTCCCCAAACAATAAACTGTGCTCCGGCTCCGTGCCACAATCCTCCTAAAAGCATCGTGGTAAATAAATTGAAATTGGTCACCAATGTTTGGTTTTTCTTTTTCGAAAGTAAAAAGGTCAGACAGAAAAGCACTAATGCCCCAATTGCGATCCCTAGTGGAATGAAACTTTCGTTTATGTTTGAAATTCCCCAAAGCAATAATCCGAAGAAGAATAAACTTGGGAATAAAAACCCTGCGAATGTTCCTTCGCGATTTCCACCGATCGAGATATACAAAAAGTCTTTCAGCCAGGTGGATAGTGAAATATGCCATCTTCTCCAGAAATCGGTAATAGAAGTTGACTTATAAGGCGTTCTAAAGTTGGCCGGAAGTTTGAATCCTAACAGCAAAGCGATTCCGATTGCCATATCTGAATATCCTGAAAAATCGCAGTAAATTTGAATGGCATACCCATAAGATGCCATTAAATTTTCGAACGAGGTATAATTCATCGGGGTATCAAAAACACGATCAACGAAATTTATAGAGATGTAATTTGAAATCACTGTTTTCTTAATCAATCCGCCAATAATCAAAAACAAAGCGTTGTTTACATCTTCTCTGGTCAGGTTTAATTTCTGATAAATCTGAGGTAAAAAATCCTTTGCTCTAACGATTGGTCCTGCCACCAACTGTGGAAAGAACGAAACGAAGAACAAATATTCGATGTAATTTTTGGTTGGTTTAATTTCTTCACGGTAGATTTCAATAATATAACTCATCGACTGGAAGGTGTAAAATGAAATTCCAACCGGCAGAAAAATATCGTGCAGTTCATAATTTCCATGAAACATATCATTGAAAGTAACAATCATGAAGTTCATGTATTTGAAATACCCCAACAATCCCAGATTCAGAATTACACTGATCACCAGATAAATTTTCTTTGTACTGTCTTTTGCTTCTCTGTAAATGATCTGACTCAGGCCGTAATCAACAACAGACGAAAGTAATAATAGTAGAAAGTAAATTCCACTTGACTTGTAATAAAAGAAAAGCGAAAAGAGGATAACGTATGTTAATCTCAAATAAAATGTTTTGCGTAAAAAGGCATACACAAAATAAAAAACCAGAAATAACCCCAGGAACAAACCGGTATTAAACAGTAATTTTTCTTCAGGATTATATATAAACCAGCTTTGAACCTGCTCTGGAGTAATCGCTCCAAAATTCTGAATGAACCAATTATTTATGCTATCTATTGTAATCAACTTAATTCTTTAATTTAAAATTATCGTATGCTTTTAAAAATGCTTCTGCAAACAAGTTTCCTTGTTTTTCATATCCTTTTTTAGAATAATGAACCCAATCCGGGCCAATTAATCCAGAGGACTTTAAACCTCTAATTCCTTCCATCGCTCCCAATTCATCGTATAAATCCCAAACTGCAAAACCATCTGTCTTTGCTATTTCAATAATACTTTTTGCGTAATCGCGAATATAAACATTAGGTCTTCTTGCTTTGAGTAATGAAGGAGGCGGAGTCATCACGATGATAGAAACCTTACTATTGTGTTCTTTCACATTTTTTATAAAATCTCGCAATTCCTTTATATACGCCGAAGCTTCCATATGATCGTAGCTTTCGTTTGTTCCTAACGAAAGAACTATAAGATCGCTATGCAATGCTTTTAGCTGTTCAAAAAATAACGGGTACTTATTATAATCTGAAAACTTGGCTCCATTTACCCCAATGCTGCTATAAATTAAACCGGGGGTATCTTTTTCTAAAACGATTCCGCTCAATTCGTACTTTGAAGCTTCTTTATTGGGAAGCAGGAAAATACGACTCAACGTTTTTTCAGAGTTGTAATAATGAGTAAACGAATCCGATTCTAAATTTAGGGGAACAAATTCTGAACTTGTAATATTTCTCGGCTTAGTTTCGTTTGTTCGGATTTTAAGCGTTCTTCCCGCACGAATGTTATTCGATTTCAGATGATTGTCTTTTCTAATATCGGCTACCGAAACATTGTATTTGTCAGCAATTGTCGAGATCGCTTCTCCTTTTTTAATCTTGTGCGCAATTACTTTTCGCTCTGTAGACTGAATCGTTTTGGTTTGAGAGGATATCGCTAAATCAAACATGTTCTGATTTTGTGGCGTAATAATTTTAATAGTATTGAAATTATACGCAGCATCTTTAACGTTCAATTCAACAGCAAAACCGCCATTGTCTCTCCAAAGTGCAATTCCGCTTAAACCAACGGGAACATTTTTGACAGGATGAATGTTTCGGTAACTTTCCCAACCTCTGTTGGAACGAAACCGCTCGTTATAAGAACCGTTTGTTTTGGCCAGTTGATACGGAAAAACTAACCCACGGCCGCCATTACCAAACTTTTGCTGTAGTTTTTTCCTAATCTCATTGGTCATTAAATCACTCTGAATGTGCGAATCTCCCACATGGACCATATTGATTTTTTGACTATTTTGACTTTCGTTCGACTTCAATTTCAAAAAAAACGGCACTAAGACTTCTGCATTATAAATCCTGTCTCCCGAAAAAGAATCAACAGCGGCTGTATCGGCTTTATGCATCATATTTTTTGTAATTGGAATTGAATCTGTCTTTGGTATTTTATCGTTTGTTGAGAAAAAAAGACAACAAAAGAAGATAATTAATCTATTCATTTACGCTATCTGTTTTTACCGCTACGGAATCTGTATTGGTCTTCCTGGCTGCTTTCCTTTTGTTGGTATCAGCCTCTCTGTTTACCCGTAATACTTTATATTGCTCGTAACCTTTGTTCAATTGATCGTATACTAATTTACCAATAGCTTTTGCCCCTCGCTGATTAAAGTGTGTATAATCTTTATTGGCTCTGGCCGGAGATTCGTCTACCCATTTCACCATTGATCCGTCACCTCCCATTAAGGTGTACAAATTCACAAATCCGGATTCGGTTTCAAGAGCGTATCTTTTTTGCGCTCTCATTAATGGAACAACTGCTGAATCGGTTTTCATCTCTAAATCGTACTTGGTAGATTTATCGGCTGTCGAAATGATCAGGATCGAAACTCCCGGAAAAGATTCTTTAATTTTATTCACCGCTTTGGTCATACCTCTTTGGTACCAATTGTAATTCTTGGTTCCATAATTTAGAACGTTGGTTCCGTAATGTAGAATAACCAAGTCGTACTTTAAACTGTTATTGAACCCCTGCATAACATTCGAATTAAAGGTAGAAATTGGCAAACCTGAGTTCCCTCTTTGCGAGAAGTTGTCTACATGAACCCCGTTTCCGCTATCAAAATTAAAACCATAGATTGGAATGGAATCGGCATGAATAAAATTGGCTTTAAATCCTTTTATGCTTCCCGAAGTTACTTTTAGAGTGTTGATCAGATTGTTTGGTACAAGGCTTTTTCGCAAGGTATCTTTGCCGATAATGAAATTTACATTACCTTTTTTAGACCCTCTGCCGTAATACAAAGTCGGACTATCTAAAGTTGTTGCGTGTTTGTTTAAACCTGCTTCGTACTGAACCCAGGTCGTATTTGATTTATCATTAGCAAAAAACACATGCCCGTTTACTCCAAATGGACTCGTTGGATGTTTTACGTTCAAATACGATTGCATTTTCCAGTTTTTGGAAGCCGAAGATTTTACAGAACCACGTGATGCTGCAGATTCTGAATTGATGGACACAAAACCAACTCCGCTTCCACCAAAACGTTCCTGGTAATTGGCGCGAACATCCTGCACAATTAAATCACCATCGGTCATGGAATCTCCATAATAGGCAATTCTGACTTTGGCTTGCGGATTATTCTCCAGCTGGTATAATTTTTCGTAAAAAGAAATCAGGTATTGATATCCTTTGTAGTTATCGAAAGTTTCAGATGGAAATTCGATTCCTTCCGAAGCATCGAAAACAATCTTTTCCCTCATTTCATTTTTCTCATCTTCGGTCAGACTGTCTCCACCCTGTTCCAGAGAATCATTTGCGACTGACTCTAAAAGCAGACTATCGATTAGTACGTTTTTAGAATCTACTTTACTATCCGAAAAGATCTTGTCCGGCAAGATTTGCTTAAACCCGATGAAAGCTATAAATGCCAGTGCCACAATGGCAAAAGACTGAAAGAAATAAGATTTTGTATTCACTCGTAATAATAAATTTGAAGAAAGGATTCACTAAAAATTTCATTTCAAAATTCCTACTAATTCCTTATAAAAAAGTACGGGCAAAGATAGAATTAAACAATTAATTTCTAGGTTCTTTTTAACATTAAAATAATACAAAAAAAAGAGGCTGAACGAATCCAACCTCTTGATCAAAAAAAAAAATAAAAAAATAAAGTCAATGATTAACTAAAATTTGAAATAAATTGAATGTGATAGACTACAGATGTAAAAAAAACCCGAACAAATTAATTATTCGGGTTTTCTATCTTCTTCTTATTTAAGGATTGCGTACTCTAAAGTAACATAACCTCTAATTCCTGCTTCATTGGTCATCGCCAGGAATTTAACTTTATAATAATTTCCGGCTGCATCTTTAACCACATAAAAACGATCTGCTCTTATGCTTGGTAGAGTAGTTGGTCCACCACCACTTCTCCAGTTAGAACCAATAACTCTCTGGTCTGTTTTTGAAAGCGTGAAATTTGACTCTACTACATTTGCTTTAGCAAAAGCAGCATAAGTTACATCAGCCGTAACTAAAACCTGATAAACCTGAGTTCCAGATTTTGCATTTGTTGTGATAAAGTCAGAAAAACCGTAAGTCACATCACCACTACCCATATTAAAATAGTTGGTAAATACGGTAAAGTTTAAATCCCATTTTGCTTTTTGCGGTTCAACTGCAACTGTATTTCCTGTCGCTAAACTGAAAAATGTAAAATTAAAATCAGCATCTTTAGAAATTACTTTTTCTGTGAATGTAGTAGAAGTCAAATCAGCGTATTGAATTTTGTATCCATTACCGCTTCTTAAAATTCTAACTTTTTTCCATCCTCTTGAATCACCATCAACACTAACGGAACCTTTTGCCGGTACTGCTGTTGAAACTTTAAATCCAAGATTCACTAAATATACTTTATTGTCTGCATCTGTTGCAGAAACTTCAGCAATAGCAGTTCCTACTCCTGCTCCTGCACCAGCTAAAACACCAGTTGGATTATCAACATATCCGTTTGATGAAGGGTTCTCACCAGCTCCAACTGAAACATTGGTGTCGATTGTTTGAGATACTGTAATATCTGATGTAGCTAATTTTTTAACAGCCATTTTAACAGATCCGTTCAAAACAACTCTAAAATCATCTCCTGATGAGAATCCGAAATCCCATGATTCTCTGTTTACTGCTTTAAATTCCGCAGCACTTAAATCAAGGTAAACCTGATTTGGCTGATTAGGACCTCCAACTGTCGGCTGTAAAGTTGCTCCAACGGTCGGGATCTCGACCTTAGTATCGTCGTCACTTGAGCAAGATGCAAGTGATAAGAAAGCGAATGATAGTAATAAAAGTTTTTTCATTGTATTTATGTATTAAGTATTTAAAGATTAAGATTATATGCTAATTTAAAAAAGTAAGAACGTCCGTATGCGAGCATTAAATTTGAAGATGTTGCATGTGCCGATCCTCCACTTGTTTTACTTCGGTTTACATCGGTTACATTAAAAATGTTTCTTGCTCCGACCGTTACTTCAAATCTGTCTTTGAAGAAATTCTTTCTGATTGATGCATCAAACCAATTACTGGCAGCGATAGTAGACAGCACGTATTCTGACGCACCTTCCTCAAACTGTTGCGTTTTTCCGTTGTACTTGTAATAACCCGAAATAATTGTTTTCCACTTTGGGATGTTATAAGATACACTTGCATTTAAATTAAACGAATAGAGAAAATCATCGTTTGAAACAATTTTTTGATTGTCTAATCGCTGCGAAACTCCTACCAATGCAGCTCCAACATTAATCGTCAAGCTATTTAATCTGAACTGATTCGTTGTAGAAAAATTCCACATTCTGTATTTACTAATATTGATGTATTGATTTTCAGGTGTACCGGTATTTGGATTGTTCCCTATAAATACCATGTCAATTCTATCATTAACATCCAGGTAGCTTCCCCCAATTGTATTTGATATTTGTAGTCCTGAAGGAAACGAAGTAAACTTTTTAACACTTGTTTCATAAGAAGTACTTGTTTCCGGAATCAAGTTTTCATTTCCCGCAAAGAAATGTCCGTCGAAAATTTGATTCACATACAATTCCTCAAAATTTGGAGTTCTAAAACCGTTACCATACGATCCCCTCAACTCAACTCCTTTATCAAACAAATATCTTAATGCAACTGAAGAAGCATATTGATTTTTAAATTTAGACTGTGCCGAAAATCTCAATCCCGGTTTTATAGAAAACCGATCGGTAGCCATAATTTCTGAAGAAACAAAAAAATCATAGTTCTCTATCGTTTTATAAACCGATTCAATCACATTATTCTTTTTTTGAACAAGTGCGAATCCTTTATTGTTTACAAATTCATATCCCACCTGCAAATCAATACTTTTGTCTGAGAAAAAATTATTTAATGTCCCTGTAGAGGAAAGAACTTCCATCGACTGATCTTTCTTCTTCTCGTTCGCCCCTTCAGTTTTAGTAAACAAATAATACGTGAAATTCTCTATTTCTCGCTGTTGCTTCTGATGTGTAACAGAAACATTATACGTTAATTGTGAGAACAGCGATCCGGTTGCATTTAAATTATGAAAGTACCTGTTGGTAAAATATCTTTTATCATCAGCAGCACGATAGGATCCCAAAGTAGGATTAAAAAGAGACTGCACTGTACTATTATAAAAATCTACATCTTCATCTAAGTACTCAAATTTATAGAAGAATCGAAAATCGTCTTTTCGATACGATAACATCGCGTTTCCGTTTAACTGATCTTTTGGCAACCAACTGTAACCTCGCATAAAATCAGTTTGAAAGTAATCCTTACCCTTTTTACCATTTAAAAAACCTTGAAAATCATTTCTATTTGCTCCTACACTTACAAACCAGTTCTCATTAAAAGTATGCGCTACACGTAAAGATTGAATATGGCGTCCTTTATCAAAAAGAGCGTATTCTTTTCCAACGGTCTCCTCTTGCACTGCGGCATTAATATCCCACTTATATTTAGATGATTTTTTAGTTATAATATTAAGAACTCCGCTTACAGCATTGGCTCCGTAGCTAACTCCCATAGAACCTTCTACAATTTCAATATGATCCACATCATTTAGGTTAATCTGAGACAAATCTGTATTGTTCCCCAGACCGGCTTCATTAACTAATGGTATATTATCCACTAAAATTTTAAAGTATTGTGCATCTAATCCAAACAAGGAAACGGTTGAGCGCCCGGTTGTTCCACTAGGTCTAACGGTGATATTTAAATATTGATTTAAAACGTCTGCTAAGTTATTTGCTGCTAAATTTTGTATGTCCTGATTAGAAATCACACGAACATTAAACACTGATTTTTTTATAGACTGTGGTTCAAACTGCCCGGTAACCACCACTTCAGAAAGTTTATTTACAGCCGTGGTATCTTTCTTTTGTGCAAAAGATATTTGACAAAAAAGAAAAGCTGCAAAAAAGATAAATTTGATTTTCATTATTTTTATTCAATCTTAATAATGGCGCAAATGTATAAATTATTTTTATTTGTTCTAAATTAAATACATATATTTGCGAAAATTTAAAAACAAAATATTACGTTATGATTTCAAAAAGCCTCTATTTTTCAGCTGTTATGGCTTTGACTTGTAGCCTTGGTTTCAGTCAGGATAAAAAGCAACAAGACATCAAATCCATCAAATCTATGTGTGGTTGCTACGAAGTGAAGTTTAATTTCGCAGAAACTTTTCAATACGCTAAAGATTCGGCGACTTATAAACCATCAGAAACAAAACACGAATCTGCATTAGAATGGGTAGAGTTATTAGAAGACACTCCTAACAAAATTGTAATGCAACACTTATTAATAGTGAGTGACGACATGATCATCAAACACTGGAGACAAGACTGGTTGTATGAAAACACTGATTTATATACCTTTAATAAAGGAACTTCATGGAAATACAAACAACTGGACAAAAAAGCAGTAAAAGGCCAATGGACACAAAAAGTATTTCAGGTAGACGATAGCCCACGTTACGAAGGATCTTCGACATGGGTACACGTAGACGGACAAAACTACTGGGCAAACATTGCTGATGCACCACTTCCAAGAAGAGAGCAAACCAAACGTAATGACTATAATGTTTTAAAAAGAAGAAACATTCACGAAATTACAGCTACAGGATGGAATCATGAGCAAGACAATGACAAATTGGTACGTGACGACAGCGGAAAAGATGTTTTATTAGCGCAAGAAAAAGGCCTGGACGTTTACACTAAAGTTCCGGATATTAAATGTATCGCTGCTCAAAAATGGTGGAAAGAAAACAACGCCCTTTGGAAGAATGTTCGTGACAAATGGCAAACTCTTTTTGACAGACACCAGGACTTAAACTTAGAAGCTAAAGTAGACAGAAAAGCACTTTACTCACTTCTGTTTGATTTGAAACCAACTGCTACAAAAGCAGAAACTGATGCAATCATTAATAAGTTCGTAAAATAAGAAATTCTTTTTCTACTTATATTCTAAAAGCCGATAGTTTGTCACTATCGGCTTTTTTATGCATAAAAAAAACCGTCTGAAAATGAATTCAAACGGTCTACTACCTTCTATGTTTAATTAGGCTATTAGCTTACTAATTCAAAACAGCATAAAATTAAAATTAATAAAAGGTTGGTATTTTTAATCTCTATGATAGATATTTTGGAATATTCCTCGCGGAAATGCTAAAAAAACTCTTGAAGTGATATTAGAGTCTGTAAATAAGGATATTAGTACCCTGTCGTACTTCCTTTATTAAAGTAGGAAAATTAATATATTATTTTATAACACACAAGCAAATAACAGACTATTTTTTTACTTTTTTCTAGAAGACTAAAATCCAGTATTTTGACTATATCATACAAGACCGTATAATAAGAATCGAGAAAAAACAAAAAGGGCTGATAGTTTTATAACTATCAGCCCTTTGATTTATGCTATGTATAAAAAATACGTTTTACATGAACTATTATTTAGCTTCTGTACACTCAGAATAAGAAACAATATGTTTTGTTAAATCTGTCCATTTAGGCTCCGGATTTGCAGTAATTACTTTTTCACAGCTTCCCCATAATGGCACAAATTCTTTTTTATAATCTTTCTTCTTCAATAAAAATGCAGGAGAATCTTTTTTAGCAACATAATAAGATTTTGCATCACCTCCGATAAATTTAACTCCTCCAACTCCTAATGAAGTTGTTTCTTTTGCATAAGGATCACAATACACTTTAAATTCTTTACTGAATGATGGATTAAGTAATTGCATTAACAATTTACTGTTTCTTTTTTTGATTTTTACATCAGCAGTTTCAAAATAAGCGTATCCTTGGTTTAAGAAATCCTGGTTTAACTTATCGTCATTCCATTTTTTAAAGTCTTCAAGAAAATTTAATCTTTTCCCTAAGTTATCCAATCCACTTGGTGGCAAGTACATGAATTTAATATCTTCTGGTTTTAGTTTGTGTTTTTTACCCGTTCCATCTTGTAATTTGATGAACTCAATTAAACCTTTGTCTCTGTCGATATCTTTAATAGTACCATTTATTTCGGTACCATCAGCTAAAGTAATGTAAGCAGTTTTACTGTGAGAAAATCCATAAGAAGGAGAAATCAAATCTTGCGCATTTGCAGAACAACACACTACTAGAAACACTAGTAGTAAAAAGGAATTTTTAATCATTTGTTTTTTGGTTAATTTTTTGCCTACTCTTGCGATTTTCGGCTTCCTCGATTATTATTTTAACAGGAAATTTTTAGCTAACAGCCTGTATTTATTGATTTCACCAACTTTTTTTATAAATTATTTTCTTACCGTAAACATAGTTATAAAAACGAGATTTACAAATGTTAAATTGTGTTTTTTACACGAAAATTCGCCCCAAAAACCTTTACCTGTTTTTCGTATTAATTACCTTATATTTTCTAATAAAATACAATTCTCTTCGATCGTAACTCTTTAGAAACTTTCCCTTTCTACTCTCGAAAAACAATAGACTTTTAGATTTCGGGTGGACAAAAAAAAAAGAGTCGATAATTACATTCATAATTATCGACCCTTTGTATTTTATCTTTTGTACAGCAATTACATGCGCTCCGGAACTTCGATTCCCAGCAAACTAAAAGCGGCTTTGATAACCTCAGCTACTTTTTGCGAAAGCTGCACTCTGAATACTTTTTTAGTTAAATCTACTTCTCCTAATATGTGTACCGACTGATAAAAAGAATTATATTCTTTTACCAAATCGTAAGTATAATTAGCAATCAGAGCCGGACTATGATTGTGTGCCGCATTTTGAATTACTTCCGGGAAAAGCTCAATTTGTTTTACCAGCTCTTTTTCTTTTTCGTGTAATTCTTCCGTATTTGTCTTTACAGAAAATTCAAAATCAGCTTTACGGATTATCGATTGGATTCTCGCATAAGTGTACTGAATAAACGGTCCTGTATTTCCGGCAAAATCAACAGATTCTTCAGGATTAAACAAAATACGTTTTTTTGGATCTACTTTTAAGATATAATATTTCAATGCCCCAAGACCAATGGTTTGGTACAATTTGGCTTTTTCTTCGGTTGAATAACTGTCCAATTTTCCTAAATCTTCAGAAATCTGTTTCGCTGTATCGGTCATATCCTGCATCAAATCATCGGCATCTACAACGGTTCCTTCACGACTTTTCATTTTTCCTGAAGGCAAGTCAACCATACCATATGATAAATGATACAAGCTTGAAGCCCAGTCAAAACCTAGTTTTTTCAGAATAAGAAACAGTACTTTAAAATGGTAATCCTGTTCGTTACCTACTGTATATACCATTCCGCCCACATCCGGCATGTCTTTTACACGCTGAATTGCTGTTCCGATATCCTGTGTCATATATACAGCAGTTCCATCTGAACGCAAAACAATTTTACGATCTAAACCTTCATCGGTAAGATCAATCCAAACGGAACCGTCAGGATCTTTTTCAAAAACCCCTTTGTCCAAACCTACCTGAACCACATCTTTTCCTAATAAATAGGTATTGCTCTCGTAATAGTATTTATCAAAATTAACACCCAGATTTTTATAAGTGATAGCAAAACCATCGTAAACCCATTGGTTCATCATTTTCCAAAGCGAAATTACCGCTTCGTCTCCTGACTCCCATTTTTTAAGCATCTCTTGTGCTTCAATAATAATTGGAGACTGTTTTTTTGCTTCTTCCTCTGTTTTTCCGGCTTCCATTAGCTGAGAGATCTCTGCCTTGTAAGCTTTATCAAACTCAACATAGTACTTCCCTACTAATTTATCTCCTTTTAAATTTGAACTTTCAGGAGTTTCACCATTTCCAAACTTCTGCCAGGCCAGCATCGATTTGCAAATATGAATTCCACGATCGTTGATAATCTGTGTTTTGTATACTTTTTTCCCTGATGCTTTGATAATTTCGGCTACCGAATACCCTAACAAGTTGTTACGTACGTGACCTAAGTGTAAAGGTTTATTGGTGTTTGGCGAAGAATATTCGACCATGATTGCTTTATCTTCCGGATTTGGTGTTACATATCCGAACTTGGTATTGTCTTTTATTTCATTGAAGAAATTCAAATAATAACTGTCTGCAATGACAATATTCAAAAATCCCGAAACCACATTAAAGCGCGCTACTTCAGAAACGTTCTCTACCAGATAATTTCCAATTTTATTTCCCAGTTCGACAGGATTGCTTTTAATCACTTTCAATAAAGGAAAAATCACCATTGTGATATCGCCTTCAAATTCCTTTCGGGTGGTTTGAAATTCGATTTTCTCAACAGTAACATCAAATAATGCTTGTATTGCTTTTTGTATAGAAGGTGTAAGAATTTGTGATAATGACATGTAAACTTATTTTAAAGTGTGCAAATATACTGCTTATTCATCAATTACAGAAAATCAAAAACATATTAAATCGAATAAAACAGTTCCAATTTCTTAAAAAACCTCTCCTTTCAAGTGTTAAAATTATGCAAAAACCAAAATGCTAACCTGTTATAAAACAGACGTTCTCACCAAAGAAATATTTTTTTTTACTTTTTTCTGTAACATATCCTTAGCAAACGAGTCTTAATAGAGACTTCAAAATAGTTTGGAGACAAAAAACAAAAACAAGAAACAATCATCATCAATCCATCAAAAAATCATTATTACATTATGAAACTAAAATTCTTTCTGTTCGTATTACTGGGTGTAATAACAACAGCAAATGCACAGAATTCAGGAAGTGTTTCCGGAAAAATTACTGAAAAATCAAACAGTGCTCCTATTTCTTACGCGACCATCTCGGTTAAAGAGAACGGAAAAGTAGTCGCAGGAGTTAATTCTGATGATCACGGAGATTTCTCTATCAAAAACCTGGCTTTAAAAAGTTATACTATCGAAATTCAATATATTGGATTCCGAAAATATGTAGGCTCTTTACTTTTAAGTGATAACAAAAAAACAGCGACCATTAATGTATCGCTTGAAGAAGAAGCTACTCAGCTTAAAGGAGTGAACATTGTAAGTGAGCGTTCGACAATCGAGCAAAAAATTGACCGAAAAGTAATTACTGTCGGAAAAGATTTGACTACTGCCGGTGCTTCTGCCTCTGACATCATGAACAACATTCCATCTGTAAACGTAGATCAGGACGGAAAACTTTCGCTTCGCGGAAATGATAACGTTCGTGTATTGATCGACGGAAGACCTTCAAACATTGATCCTGCTCAGTTGTTGAAACAAATTCCATCAACGTCAATCAAAAAAATTGAGTTGATTACCAACCCAAGTGCCAAGTACAATCCGGAAGGAATGTCTGGTATCATCAACATCATCTTACACAAAAACACCAATACCGGTTTCAACGGAAGTTACAGTGGGGGAATTACTTTTGGAGAAGTAGCGAAGTACAATCAGTCTTTAGATTTGAACTACAAGACAGGAAAAGTAAATTTCTTTGGAAACGTGGGACAAAATTTTGGAACTTATTACAATGATGGTTTCATCAACAGATACGATCAGGACATTCGTCAGAAAATTGATGTTGTGAACGAAAATGATTCTTACTTGTATAAAATCGGGATGGATTATTTTATCAATGATCACAATACGATCTCTTTTTATACCAACCAGAATAAATCAAACGGTAAGTTTTTTGTAGACACCAATATTGATTACAGCAATGTATCCAGTTCAGATATTAACAATATGCTACAGAAATCAAAATATACTGGTCCGGATAACGTAGGAACTTATAATTTAGCTTACAAACACATCTTTAAAAAAGAAGGTCATACCTTAGATATTGAAGGAAACTATAGTGACAATAAAGAAACCCAAAATGCTGGTTTTGATACGCAAATAAGAAAGAAAGACAATACTTTAAACAATCAGTCTTATAACGATTATATTGCCGGTACTCGTAAACTAAGTACTTTAAACATTGATTACGTAAATCCATTAAACGACAAAACGACTCTTGAAGCAGGTGCCGAAGCCAGAATTACAAAAACTGATAACGATTATATCACTGGAAATCCGTTAGCAGCACTTCCAGTTTCTAATTATACTTATGATACTGATATTTATTCTGCTTATGTGACATTCGGACAGAAGTTCAAAAAATTCAGTTATCAATTAGGAGCTCGTTTCGAAAGTTATAAAGTGGTTGCGAATTTAAATCATGGTCTTGACAAATTCAATGACGATTACATCACGTTATACCCATCGGCATATTTGACTTACAATCTGAATGAGAAAAACACGTTACAGTTTAGCTATAGCCGTCGTGTAGACCGTCCGAGTTTAGAACAAACAAAACCTATTCGTGAGTTTTCTACTCCTTTAATTACAGCATTAGGAAATCCTGAATTAAGACCTCAGTTTACGAATTCTGTTGAAGTAAATTATACTAAAACTTTCGAAAAAGGAAGCTTTACTACAGGTGTTTTTGTGAGAAGCATCAACGACCAAATCAGCAGAGTTTTACTTCCGGACGATACAGATCCAAGTGGTAACAAACAAATCCTGACCTATGCTAACTTTGACCGTAATACTTCTTATGGTTTCGAAGCTTCGTTCACTTATAAAATTGCAAAATGGTGGGACATTTCACCATCTATTGACTTTTCAAGCATTAACCAACAAGGTATTGTGTTTGTATACGATCCTGTAACTCAAAAAAGTAGTCCTCTGGAAAGAAAAATTACTGTTGGTGCTTTCAACGGACGTATGAATTCTAACTTCAAAGTAAACAAACGTTTAAGCTTTTTATTATTCGGATTTTACAGAGGTGAAGTTGAAGGCCTTCAAAATAACAGCCATGCCATGTATAAAATGGATATGGGATCCCGTTATACTTTGTTAAACAATAAAATGAACATCAGTTTACGTTTTAACGATGTGTTCAATACAATGAAATACGCTTTTGATTCTCAGTATCCTTATTCACATTCAGGGCAATTTACATGGGAGAGCCAAACGGTTTACCTAGGGTTAACTTACAACTTTGGAGGTGCTAAAATCAAAAACCTGCAACGTAAACAAAGAGAAGACAATACCAATAAAGGTGGAGGCGGATTGTTCTAATCCAACTTTTGCTAATCGATTTTAATAGTTTTTTAAAAAGCCCGGAGTTTGCCAACTTCGGGCTTTTTTTTATGAATATTTGGCAACTTTAGTTAAAATTGAATCGCTGTTTTTGTTCCTGCCATACTTACCATAATAATAAGACACGCATTCTGTGTTACCTCCTAATTCTATTGAAGGAAATGAAAATCCATCCAAAATTCAACTCTACAAATTGTTAAAATTATCAAAAATTCAAAAACTAATTTACTCTAAAACAGCACATCACAAAAAAGACATTTCTGATTTTAATTTTTACTGTAACATCGGATTGGAAAGACGGTCTCTAGTGATACATTTTGAAGTATTTCAAAATGAAACAATCATCAATCAAATCAATCACATGTTCATGAAATTAAAATTACTCTTACTAGTCTTACTGACTACAATGACAACTCTTCAGGCACAAACTTCCGGAACTGTTTCCGGAAAAGTTACCGAAAAATCAAACCATGCCCCTATTTCTTATGCTATGGTTTCACTTAAAGACAATGGAAAAATTGTCTCAGGAGTTAACACTGATGATAATGGAGATTTTACCATTAAAAATCTGGCTTTAAAAAATTACACGATCGAAATTCAATATATCGGATTTAAGAAATACACGGGATCTGTTGTTTTAAGTGAAAATCAAAAAGAGACTAGTATTAAAATTGCTCTTGAAGAAGAAGCAACACAACTTAAAGGGGTTAATGTTATTAGCGAACGCTCAACCATTGAACAAAAACTGGATCGAAAAGTAATCACAGTCGGTAAAGACCTGACTACTGCCGGAGCTACAGCTTCTGAGATTATGAATAATATTCCATCTGTCAATGTAGATCAAAACGGAAAGATTTCGCTTCGCGGAAATGATAATGTCCGAGTATTGATTGACGGAAGACCCAGTAATATTGACCCTGCTCAATTGCTAAAACAAATCCCGTCAACTTCTATCAAAAAAATTGAGCTCATTACCAATCCAATTGCCAAATACAATCCGGAAGGAATGTCGGGAATCATCAACATCGTTTTAATTAAAAATACCAATATAGGTTTTAACGGAAGTTACAGCGGAGGAATCACTTTTGGGGAAGCTACCAAACACAATCAATCCCTGAATTTGAATTATAAAAACGGAAAAGTAAATTTTTATGGAAATGCCGGTCAAAATTTAGGAACCTATTTTTTCGACAGTTCTCTTCAAAGATTCGATCAGGATCTTTATCAAAAAATAGACTTTAAATCGATTGCCGACTCTCATCTTTATAAAATCGGAATGGATTATTTCATTGACGCGCAGAATACTATTTCTTTCTACACGAATCAAAGCAAATACAATCAGGACGTATTTGTTGACGCTAATATCAACTACAACAATAATCCTGAAATCAGCAATATCTTGCAAAATTCCAGATACTTCGGCCCTCAAAAAATGGAAACTTACAATCTGGCTTATAAACATCTCTTTAAAAAAGAAGGTCACACTTTAGATATTGAAGGAAACTTCAGCAAATACAATGCCTCGCAACAAGCCCATTTTGACACCCAAAACAGCGCTCC
The DNA here is from genome assembly GCF_023539155.1 of Flavobacterium sp. B183. NCBI lineage: Bacteria > Pseudomonadati > Bacteroidota > Flavobacteriia > Flavobacteriales > Flavobacteriaceae > Flavobacterium > Flavobacterium sp. B183. The sequence goes on from NZ_CP097434.1 coordinate 255,927, forward strand.
TGACAACACTGTCAAAAATGTAAATTATACAGATTTAAACAAAAGTCATCGTAAACTAAATACAGTCAACCTGGACTATGTTAATCCGCTGGACGAAAAAACAACTCTCGAACTGGGTGCCGAGGCCAGAATCACAAAATCAGAAAATGATTATGCCAGAATAAACCCTGTTAACCCAACCGAGGATCAGCTGCTCTATTACACTTACGATACAGATATCTACTCGGCTTATGTAACATTCGGTCAGAAATTTAAAAAATTCAGTTATCAATTAGGCGCGCGTTTTGAAAGCTACAAAGCAGCTGCCAGTTTTAATCATGGTCAGGATAAGTTTAATGACGATTATATCACATTATATCCATCTGCTCATTTTACTTATAATCTAAATGAAAAAAATACCCTGCAATTGAGCTACAGCCGTCGCGTAGATCGCCCGAGTTTAGAACAAACAAGACCTATTCGTGAATTTTCGACACCAATGGTAACGACATTGGGGAATCCTGAATTAAGACCTCAGTTCACGAATTCTGTAGAGATAAATTACACGAAGACCTTAGAAAAAGGGAGTTTAAATTTGGGAATTTATGCCAGAGGTATCAACGATCAGATCAGCAGAGTCATAGATACGTATTATAATGAGGCAGTGGGCAATAAACTAATCGTATCTTATACCAATTTTGATCATAATACGGCTTATGGATTTGAAGCTTCTTTTAATTATAAAATCACAAAATGGTGGGATATCTCGCCATCGATTGACTACTCAAGTATCAATCAGCGAGGAATTGTTTTTTCATTAAACCCAATCACAAACACAGGAACGCCAATCGATCGAAAAATTACAGTTTCTGCTTTAACCAGTAGAATAAGCTCTAATTTTAAAGTCAACAAACGCATGAGCTTTTTACTATTTGGTCTTTACAATGGGCCAAGTGACGGTCTTCAGGGCAACAGCCACCAAATGTACAAAATGGACATAGGCACGCGTTATACTTTATTGAACGATAAAATGAATATAAGCCTTCGTTTTAATGATGTTTTCGATACGATGAAATATTCTTTTGACACACAATATCCTTACCCGCACTCAGGGCTCAGCACTTGGGAAAGTCAAACGGTTTATTTAGGCCTGACCTACAATTTTGGAGGAGCAAAAATCAACGGTATGAACCGTAAAAATAGAGAAGAGAACAATATTGGCAGTAGTGGTGGAGTTCTTTAATACCGCATTCATCACTAAAGTTTAATTATTTATTTAAAAATAAAAAGTCCGGAATTTTTAAACTCCGGACTTTTTTTGTTGAATTCTATTTTCTATTAACTTAATTGATCCCTTTCGATTTTACTGTTCGATCGGTCGAATAATCAGCAGATTAGGCATACAAGTCACAATTACTCTTTCTCCAAATTCGAAGCCAAGTTTCTGCATCCAGTTTCCGCAGAGTTTGATCTCAGGAACTTTTTTCTGACTGTATTCATTAAATCTCATTTTGGGTTGAATTTTCAGACTACGCACATCCGGGCGTCTGATTGTTTGTCTCTTGTTGGTTCGCATAACATTGAGTTTTTTAAAAAGAGGCCTGACGATGCTGCGAACCAACAAGAGAACTTGTATAGCACGGGACTTGCACCCGCTCTCCACCAGGCTTTATCTTTGATTTTTAAAATTGATAAATTAATCATGAAATTTCTCTTATATTGATTCGCGTTTCAAATATAAGATATTTCTTTCAAAAAAAACACTATTTAAAAAATCATTTTAATCTATCTAATCTGTGGCTTTAAAAAACATAACATTTGTCCGAACGTAACCCTGCCTTTAAAACCCGACCTTTATTTTATAGCTTCCGTTTACAGGAAGTTTTTCAATTCTTTTATTTCTTCAGGATTTGCCGTTTCTGTCTGATCTGTAATCGCAGACGAATGATAAAAAGTAGGCTGCAATTTTTCCTGAAGTAATTTAATGTTTGAAGAGCGCAAACCTCCTCCGGGCATAATTTCAATTCGGTCATTCGCTAATTTCTGAATCACTTCTAAATCAAAAATTCCTTCTTCAACATTCTTTCCACGTCCTGAAGTCAGTATCGTTTGAAAACCACATGCAATCACCTCTTCCAATCCTTGTTCTATCGAATTTACAACATCAAAAGCACGATGAAAAGTACACGAAAGCGGACTAGCCAATTGCACCAGTTCCAGATTCTGTTCTTTGTTTATACTGCCATCCTGATTTAAAATCCCGAAAACAAAACCATCAACTCCCAGTTCTTTCAATTGTTTAATGTCTTGTTTCATCTCCAGAAACTCTTCTTCCGTATAAACAAAATCACCACCACGAGGCCGGATAATAACGTGCATTTTGATGGTTAGTTTTTCCCGAACTCTTTCTGCTGTTATCAGATTTGGCGTTGTCCCGCCAAGTCGCATATCATCGCATAATTCGATTCTGTCTGCTCCATTGTCTTGCGCAATTATCGCCGATTCGTAATTGAAACAGGCTATCTCCAGTTGATTTTTTTTCATTTGATTGATTTAAAGAATTGCACCAGCTTAATGATGCCAAACAAAAATATAAATTAAAAACTGAACGATCAAAGCAAATCAAAGGTTAGAGCAACCATAAAGGCTTCGACTCCGCTCAGCCGGACAATACAAGGCACAAAAAAACCTGCTCTAAAAAGGAGCAGGCTATGAAATATAATGCAAGATGAATTAATTTACCACTTAATGATCGCACTTGCCCAGGTAAAACCACTACCAAAAGCAGCCAAAACAACTGTATCTCCTGATTTGATTTTTCCTTGTTCCCAAGCTTCAGTCAAAGCAATCGGAATAGAGGCTGCAGTAGTGTTTCCGTACTTCTGAATATTATTGTGTACCTGATCGTCACTCAATTTGAACTTATTTTGAATGAATTGTGAAATTCTTAAATTCGCCTGATGAGGAATCAACATATCAATATCTGAAACCTGTAAACCATTTGCTTCTAATCCTTCATTGATTACTTCAGCAAAACGAACCACTGCATTTTTAAATACAAACTGTCCATTCATGTACGGATAATAACTCTCATCGTTAGGGTCATTATCTGCTATAATATCGGTTACCCAGCGTGCTCCCATTCCTGGTGCCTGTAAAGCTAATTCTTCGGCATGTTGTCCTTCAGAATGCAAATGCGTTGATAAGATTCCTTTGGTCAAATCTTCTTCACGGCTTACAACTGCCGCTCCTGCTCCATCTCCAAAAATTACCGAAACTCCACGGCCACGAGTAGTCATATCCAATCCTGTCGAATGTACTTCTGAACCAATTACCAGAATATTTTTATACATTCCGGTTTTAATGTACTGATCGGCAACCGACAATGCATAAACAAAACCAGAACATTGATTTCTAACATCCAGTGCTCCTACGGTACGTAATCCTAAATCACGCTGTACCAAAACTCCAGGTCCTGGAAAATAATAATCCGGACTTAAGGTAGCAAAAACTACAAAATCAATATCTTCTTTGGCGACGCCAGAACGTTCTATAGCAATTTTAGCTGCTTTTACACCCATTGTAGTTGTGGTATCTTCTCCACGAATAATATGTCTACGCTCCTGAATTCCAGTTCTCTCCTGAATCCATTCGTCATTGGTATCAATTATCTTAGACAAATCATCGTTGGTCACAACATTTGAAGGGACATAATATCCTAAGCCCGCTATTTTTGAATGATACATATTGTTTTATTATTTGTTAAAAAATTGTAATGCAAATTTAAGTATACTTTAAAACATTAACGTCCAAATTAGTGTTTTTTTCGTAATTGGCAATTCAATATACTTTAATTATAAATAGGATTCTGACAGTTTATATTCTGAAAAAACATTTTTTGCCTGAAAAATGTGAAAAGTATCAAAAATAACACCTAAAATGTAACAAGTTTGAAGTATTTTAGTCAAACATATAGGAATACCAAACTCTAAACTCCTAAAATTCAAATTATGAAATTAAAGGTTACATTACTGTTATTTCTTAACATTGGCTTTTTTGCCTTTGCACAGGAAAATCTCACTTACCAAAAACCATCAAAATCTATCTTAGATTTAGCCGATTACGAAAAAGCTCCTACAGTATCAATGGATACAAAAAAGGAGAATATGCTATTAATGTACAGAAGTACATATAAAACACTCGATGATCTAAACCAGGACGAACTTCGCTTAGGAGGTTTAAGAATTAATCCGGTAACAAATATTTCCAGCTCTGTAACTTATACAACGAATTTAAAGCTAAGAAAAATTAGCGGTAAAGAAGAGGTTCAGGTTTCAGGATTACCTCAAAATCCAAAAATAAGTAACATCCTTTGGTCTCCGAATGATAAAAAAATATTATTCTCTCACACCACAAGTTCTGGTGTCGAACTTTGGTTTCTGGATGTTGAAACTGCAAAAGCAACAAAACTTACCGAGGCAACTGTTAATGCCAATTTAGGAAATCCGTTTAGCTGGTTCTTAGACAATGAGACTATTTTGGTAAAAATGCTTCCAAAAAACAGAAAACCATTATTGGATCCTAAAAATGATTTACCAACTGGTCCAATTATCTCTAATACAGCAGGAACAAAATCTCAAAACAGAACGTATCCTGATATGTTGAAAAATCAAAGTGACGAAATTAATTTTGAAAACATCACCACTTCTGAACTGTACAAAGTTAATCTTAACGGAAATGCTACATTGTTTAAAGAAGCTGCAATGTATTACGGAGAAAGAATTTCGCCTGACGGTAATTTTATTATGCTGACCACGATTCAAAAACCATTTTCTTACGTAGTTCCTTTATACCGATTCCCATCCAGAACGATTGTTTATGATGCGAGAGGAAAAGAGATCAAAATAGTTAATGAAGTTCCGTTAAACGAAATAATACCAAAAGGTTTTATGGCTGTTCGAAAAGGAAAAAGAGAAATGGCATGGAGAAATGATAAACCTGCAACCTTATCTTATGTTGTAGCTTTAGATGAAGGTGATCCTGCCAATAAGGTTGATTTTAGAGACGAAGTTTTTCTTTGGAACGCTCCTTTTACAAGTGACGCGACTTCTTTAGTAAAAGTACCGCAGCGTTACGCCGATATTACCTGGGGTAATGATAATGTGGCTTTTCTAACGGACCAATGGTACGACACCCGTAACACCAAAACCTACCTGATCAATCCTGCAAACCCGGCTCAACAGCCAAAAGTAATTACAGACAGAAATCAACAGGATGTTTACTCAGATCCGGGAGTTTTCGAAACCAGAAAGAACGAATACAACAAGTATGTTCTGGCGATTGAAAAAGATAACGCTTACCGTATTGGAGACGGATATACGAAAGAAGGACAATTTCCTTTTATTGATGAATTCAATCTAAAAACATTACAATCTAAACGTATTTATACTTCTCCATACAAAGACAAAAAAGAAGATTTACTTGAAATTGAAGATTTTAAATCGGGGAAAGTTTTGGTACAAATTCAGTCTAAGAGTGAATATCCAAATTATTACTTTAGAAATATCAAAAAACAAAACAGCTTAACACCAATTACTTCTTTCAAAAATCCGTTTGAAAGCATTAAAAATGTGAGTAAGGAAGTTATCAAATACAAGCGTAAAGATGGTCTTGAACTTTCAGGAACTTTATATTTACCAGCCGGTTACGACAAAGCAAAAAAAGAAAAGTTACCTTTATTAATCTGGGCTTATCCAGCTGAATACAAAGACAGAAACAGTGCCGGACAATCGACTCAAAATTCAAATGAATTCACAACTCCTTATTACGGATCGTTTGTGTATTGGGTAACTAAAGGATATGTTGTTCTTGATGATGCCGCTTTCCCTATCATTGGTGAAGGAACGACTGAGCCTAATGATAATTTTATGCCACAATTGGTAGCCAATGCAGAAGCTGCAATTGATGCGGTTGATGCTTTGGGATATATTAACCGTAAAAAAGTAGCAATTGGAGGTCACTCGTATGGTGCTTTTATGACGGCCAACTTACTGACTCACTCCAACCTTTTTGCTTGTGGAATCGCCCGAAGCGGTGCTTATAACAGAACGCTGACTCCTTTTGGATTCCAGACAGAACAACGTAATTACTGGGAGGTTCCGGAAGTGTATACTAAAATGTCCCCTTTTATGAATGCCGACAAAATGAAAACACCTCTTTTGTTAGTTCATGGTGAGGCCGACAATAATCCGGGAACTTTTACTTTACAAACAGAGCGTTACTACCAGGCTTTGAAAGGCTTAGGAGCGACTGCAAGAATGGTTATCCTGCCGAAAGAAGCACATAGTTATGTTGCCAAAGAAAACATTTTACACTTGCTTTGGGAACAAGATCAGTTTTTAGAAAAATATCTGAAAAACTAAATCACTACAAAAAGCAAACCGGACAGATTTTAAAAACCTGTCCGGTTTAATAATAAAAAAAAAGCCATAAACTTAATCGATTAGTTTATGGCTTTTATTTTATAGATAGTTCAAACCTAAAAATATTTCCTGTTCAAGCGGAAGGTCAATTTCACTTTCAAAAAAGATTAATTGCCTTTTATAAACCGTTTCGATAAGATAGTGATTCCCTCTAAAATAAGTTCTTCTGATTTTTACCGGCAAATTAGACTCGGTAACCATTTTAAACTGATGTGGATACACCAAAGTTTTATGCATTTGATCTTCATACGGAACCAACAAATGTGTAGGAACTTCGTTGACCTCTCCAAAAAGTGAGGCTACATATTTCGTTTCAGGATCTTCATAAATTTTTGTTGGATTGTCCTTAATAATAACTTCTCCGTTACGCATCACAATGGCTTCATCGGCAAATGACAAAGCATCTGTACTATCGTGTGTAGCAATAATACAGGTAATTCCTTTTTGTTTCAAATAGCGAAATAAATTTCGGCGTAATGCATTTTTTCTAAAAGCATCGATCTGACTAAAAGGCTCATCCAATAAAATCACTTCAGGTTCTAATGCCAAAACCCGCACCAGCGCCACTCTCTGCTGCTGACCACCACTCAAAAATTTAGCTTTCACGTTTGAAAACTGTTCCATTTCTACCATCTCCAATAATTCCTGAACACGCAGTTTTTTCATGTTTGCAAAACCATTCGAAAGAAACTTCCCAACATTCTCCGCAACTGTTTCATAAGGAGACAAATCAAAATCCTGAGCCAGATATTTCATAAATGGCATTCCCGGAATCAAATTGTACTTTGGTCCTAAAATAGGCTTCTCATTATAAAAAATCTTGCCTTCATCCAGGTTGTACAAGCCGTACATAAGTTTTAAAAGTGTACTTTTCCCGCAGCCGCTTTCACCAATGATGGCAATATTCTCACCTTTATTTATGGTAAAAGAAACGTTTTTTATAACAGGGTTTTCGGTGTACGAAAAAGAGATATTTTGAATGTCGAGCATGGGTTATATTTGAAAGTCCAAATTTACAATGTTTAATTTCTAAAGTCAAAAAAAAGCTGCTTCAATTATGAAACAGCTTTTAAGAAATTTTATTGTAGTTTGAAATTATTTTCCAGCCTGAGCTTTAGCATCATTTACCATTTTGTCGTTTGCAGTGATAGAAAACTCTACACGACGGTTTTGTGCTCTTCCTTCCGGTGTGTCGTTTGTCGCAATTGGATCAACAATACCTAAACCTGAAGTTTTAAAACGGCTTGATTTTAATCCTTTTGAAACTAAATAAGCCTGTACCGAAGCAGCTCTTTGTCCTGAAAGTGTCAAATTGTATTCTGGTCTTCCTGTATTATCAGTATATCCAAAAATTTGAATATCAGTATCTCCATACTCGTTAAATACTGGTACCAATTTATCTAAATTTGCTTTAGCCTGAGGTGTCAAAGTAGATTTATTAGTATCAAAACGCACTGCATTTTCATTTAAAGTTAAGTGAATTCCTTCTCCTACTCTTTCTACGTTTGCACCTGGTAAAGCCTGATCAATTTCACGGGCTTGTTTGTCCATTTTGTTTCCAATAAGAGCACCGGTTCCTCCACCTACAGCAGCTCCAATTGCAGCTCCCAAAGCAGCATTTCCGCCTTTTCCTAGGTTATTACCTAAAACAGCACCTATGATACCACCCGCAACTACTCCAATTCCGGCACCTTTTTGTGTGTTATTTGCATTTTTTACTGAATCGCAGCTTGTAAAAAAACTTGCTAATACTAGCAAACAACTCAAACTTAAAACGGTTATCTTTCTCATCTTTCTATATTTTTATTTTTAATTGGCTCTTTGAAATTGGTACACTACATCTTTTGTTTGTCCACCTACGTTAATGTTATCGATCAACTGAAATGAATTATCAGTCAAACCTGCAACTTTTAATAGGTATCCATCTCTTACCTTTTTAGCTTTTATCCCAGCATCCAAAATTTTAAGAACAAACATTCCCTGATTATTAACACTCCAAACAATTGGTGAATTAAATCCGGTGCAGCTTGCTGCTGTCAAAGCCATTGACCCTTTGTTGTTATTTGAAATGAAATTCCACGTACTTCCGATGAAGCATTTAGAATCTGCAAGATCAAAAGAATTTACCTTGATATATTCAGAACCGGGATAAGAAACATTGGTTAAAACCCAATTTCCTTTAATAGCTACCTGAGTAGGTCTGTCAAGTTTAGTCGATAGTGTGGGTGCTCCATTTGAAGCTGTTGTAGACGAAGCTGATTTACACGCAAAAAACATCGCGGCCATCATGCAAATGAAAATAATTTTCTTCATTTTGTACATTTTTTTTAGAGTTAATACTGACACGTTTAACAATTATTATACCACAAAGATACAATTCATAGGGATATCTCGGGTTTCAGAATCTAATTATTTTCTTTCAAAATTAACACTTACGCCATTTTGTCACCCAAAAAACAATTGGTATTCTATTTGAAGAAATGAAAATCATCACATTAAACTAAAAAATAAAAAAATATGACAACAGGTAAAATTAATGTTTCGGTTGAAAACATCTTTCCCTTAATCAAAAAATTCTTATACAGCGATCACGAAATTTTCTTACGTGAGCTTGTTTCCAACGGAACTGACGCTACTTTAAAACTAAAACATCTTATTAGTATTGGCGAAGCTAAAGTAGAATACGGAAATCCGGTTATCGAAATCAAAGTAGACAAAGAAGGAAAAAAAATCCACATTATCGATCAGGGTCTTGGAATGACTGCTGACGAAGTGGAAAAATACATCAATCAGGTTGCTTTTTCAGGAGCGGAAGAATTCCTTGACAAATACAAAGATTCTGCTAAAGATTCAGGAATTATTGGTCACTTTGGTCTTGGTTTTTATTCTGCCTTTATGGTTGCAGAAAAAGTAGAAATCATTACAAAATCATACAAAGACGAACCTGCAGCACACTGGACATGTGACGGAAGCCCTGAATTTACTTTAGAACCAGCTGATAAAACTTCACGTGGTACTGAAATCATCCTGCACATTGCTGAAGATTCTCTTGAATTTTTAGAAGATTCAAAAATCAGTGGATTATTGAATAAGTACAACAAGTTTATGCCTGTGCCAATTAAATTTGGAACCAGAACAGAAACACTTCCAAAACCGGAAGATGCTCCTGAAGATTATGTAAATGAAACTGTTGAAATCGACAACATCATCAACAATCCAAATCCGGCATGGACGAAACAACCAACTGAATTATCTGACGAAGACTACAAAAACTTCTACAGAGAATTATACCCAATGCAGTTTGAGGAGCCGTTGTTCAACATTCACTTAAATGTAGACTATCCTTTTAACTTAACCGGAATCTTGTATTTCCCTAAGTTAGGTTCGGACATGCAGATTCAAAAAGACAAAATTCAATTGTACCAAAACCAGGTTTACGTTACAGATAACGTAGAAGGAATTGTACCTGAATTTTTAACGATGTTAAAAGGTGTTATTGACTCTCCGGATATTCCATTGAACGTTTCCCGCTCAGGATTACAAGCTGATGGTGCGGTCAAAAAGATCTCAAACTATATCACTCGTAAAGTAGCCGATAAACTAAAAGCTTTGTTCAATGAAAATCGTGCTGATTTTGAACAAAAATGGAACGACATTAAAATCGTTTTAGAATACGGAATGCTTTCTGAAGATAAATTCTACGAAAAAGCCGGTGCGTTTGTGTTGTACCCAACAGTTGACGATACCTACTTTACGCTGGAAGAATTAAAAGAAAAATTAAAAGAAAATCAAACCGACAAAGACGGAAAACTGATCGTTCTTTATGCCGGAAACAAAGATGCACAGCATTCTTATATTGAAACAGCAAAAGAAAAAGGATATGAAGTATTACTTTTGGACTCCCCTATTATCTCACATTTAATTCAAAAAATTGAAGGCGACAATAGCGGTTTAACTTTTGTGCGTGTAGACTCTGATCACATTGATAATCTAATCAAGAAAGAAGAAAATACTATTTCTAAATTATCAGATGAAGAAAAAGAAACATTAAAAACATCTTTAGAAACTTACATCCCTAAAGCATACTCTGTACAATTGGAAGCAATGGACAGTCAGGCGGCTCCGTTTATCATCACGCAACCTGAATTCATGCGAAGAATGAAAGAAATGAGTCAGTCAGGTGGTGGCGGAATGTTCGGAATGGGTAATATGCCGGAAATGTACAATTTGATTGTAAACACCAATTCGGACTTAGCGTCAAGCATCCTGAACACAGAAGACAAAACACATCAGGAACATTTGGTTAAACAAGCTTTAGACTTAGCTAAATTGTCACAAAACTTATTAAAAGGAGAAGCTTTAACCGCTTTCGTAAAAAGAAGTTTTGAAATGATCAAATAATTTTTTTGGCAATACAAGTTTTCAATATTACAATTAAGCCCTGCAAATTTACTTGCAGGGCTTTTTACTTTTAGAAAAACAGCCCTCAATCAAGCCCCTTTGAATCCAATTGATTTTTTTATTGCATTTCATTTTTTTTGTTACATTTGATTGCCTTTTAATCTAATCAAAAAACAAAAACTACTATGAAAAAGACAGTATTTTTACTACTAACCATTTGCGCAACAACACTAACACAAGTTTCCTGTTCGAGCAATGATGACACAAAAAACCAATCTGAATCTGACGTCACTTCAGTTGGAGCTTCTCTTACCATCGATGCCATAAATGATATGGACATCAAAACCGGGTTAATTGTTACAACAAAAAACACCTCCTCAGCAAAATCAGACGAGACAACACCAGGAATCTGTGGTGCAATTACAATTACACAACAAAGCCCAACCTCTTATCCTAAAGTTTTCACAGTTGATTACGGAACCGGATGTACCGACAATCTGATCAACAGAAAAGGAAAATTAAAAATCACGCTTTCCGGACCAATAATTACTACCGGAAGCAAAATAACCATCGAAAGAATCGATTATTCTTTTAATGGCATAAAATTGGAAGGAACAATAGAATACACCAACACAACAACTGTGGCAACTGTACCACAATGGAGCCGAAAAGTGACCAACGGAAAGTTCACTGATTTAGAAGGCAGAGTTTATCTTAACTCCGGAAGCTGGACTGTAAAACAAACTGCAGGTGTCGACACTCCTTATGTTCTGGAAGACAATACATATGAAATGACTGAAGGAAACCACACCATTACCAGTTCAAACGGAGCTGTATTGACCTTAACCGTTCAGGAATCATTGATTAAAAAATATTCATGTGATTTTATTTCCAAAGGAAAACTGAAAGTTCAGAGTAATTTACTAAACGGAGTAGTTGATTATGGCAACAATGATTGCGACAAAAAATTTACGTTCACAAACCAAAACGGGACTACCTTTAATCTCTCCATGTAATACTCTTTAATTCCCAAAAATATCAAATCCCAATTTAGAAATAAATTGGGATTTATTTTTTCGCAAAATTTAAATGCCACTACGTACATTCAAACTATTTTCTTTATTTTGCAGCAAAATCTAAAAAACCAATGAAAAAATCAATTATTGCTTTTGTTACTCTTGCCCTATTGGCATCATGCAGCAAAAAAGAATCAACTGACGGTTTGCACCTTACAGGAAATATAAAAGGATTAAAAAACGGAACTTTATATATTCAGAAAATCGTTGACACATCACTTGTTGCTATTGACAGCATTAAAATAGACGGAAATTCTGCATTTGAAACAAATATAAAACTAGAATCTCCTGAAATGTTATATTTATTCCTGGATCGCGGAGTAACCAACTCACTGGACAACAATGTTATGTTTTTCGCAGAACCCGGAAACATCAACATCGACACGAACCTGGATAACTTTATTTATGGTGCAAAAATTACAGGATCTAAAAATCAGGAATTATACGATGAGTATAAAAAGATAAATTCTCGTTTCAATGAAGAAAGCCTTGCTATGGTAGAATCAAGATTTAAGGCTGTAAAAAGAAAAGATCAGAAAGCCATTGACAGTATTAACATCAAACAGGAATCTAACATCAAAAGAAAGTATTTATACGCTACTAACTTTGCTCTAAACAATAAAGATCACGAAATAGCACCTTATATTGCTTTAGCTGAGATTTACGATATCAACGTTAAATTTTTAGACACGATTCAGAAATCAATGACGCCAAAAGTAGCCAATTCACTATACGGTAAGAAACTAACAAAATACGTTGCCGACATCAAGAAAGAGCAACAAAAATAGAATCCAACAAAAATGTCCTGAATAATCAGGACATTTTTTTTATATAAAATTTCATCTTTTTACCTCCTATCTTCCAAGCAGAGCACCCAAAATTCCAAATACAAATATAAGTCCGTATAAAGCAAGAATAGCCAGCATGAAAATGCCTATGAATTTATAATGTGATTTAAGATACCCCAGAGAACTGGTCAACAACTCTGAATCGTTCTCTCTAAAAGCTCTTTTTGTATTTACAGCAAACTTGTACAGATAATAAACCGGAAAGAAATAGATCGCCGCAATAAAAACATAAAAGAACCCCATTAACGCTCCAAAAGAGCCTCCAAGACCTCCCATTCCCGCCATGCTATTTCCCATAGCCGAAAAGATAGTTCCTGCAAAAACGGCAATTAAAACCATCAATCCAATTCCTACGAATCCTAAAATAGACAGGAAATAAGCCCATTTGGCGGTTTCCTTTAAAAAGTCTTTAGCAGTTTGGTCAAGCTGTAACTCAAATTTTTCAAAAACTGATGTTTCTTCCATTATTAATATGTTTTTTAGTTAAGTAACAAACATAAGAAAAATAGTATTACAAACACCTCCATCACAAATAGGTCAGATACAAAAAAAAGACAACTTCAATTACATTTCATTTGACCCCAAGCTTGTTTCACGCAGATTTCGCAGATCACGCAGATTTTCTACAGATACCTCCATTAATACATCCGCGCGCTTTGCGTAAAGCCTTGTGCTCTTCGCGGTTAAAAAACACACACAGATATAGAGATTCTATTTCACGAAAACATATATCCGGACAGATTTCACTTTGGAGCAAAAAAAAACCACTCACAAAATGTGAATGGTTTTTGAGCCGATAGAGGGACTCGAACCCACGACCTGCTGATTACAAATCAGCTGCTCTAGCCAGCTGAGCTACATCGGCCTTTTAACGCGTGCAAAACTACAATAGTTTTTTATATTTTCCAAAATAATTTTACAACTTTTTTTGGTAAAAAAACCACCCACAAAGTAGGTGGTTTTATGTTGAGCCGATAGAGGGACTCGAACCCACGACCTGCTGATTACAAATCAGCTGCTCTAGCCAGCTGAGCTACATCGGCCTCAATACGGGTGCAAATATAGAGCGGTTTTTCGTTTTCCCAAAATAAATTTGCACTTTTTTTATACTTTTTTTGCTTACAATTCGTTGATTTTAGCAATCAATTGATTAGCAGTTTCTTCCAACTCAACATTGATTTGTTTGAAGTGCGCTTTTTTGTTTTCAACATTCTTAGCGTTTACTTTTGTGATCAAAGTATCAAATGCAGCGATAGCCTGATCAACCAAAGCATTCGTTTCAGGGGTAGGATTTCCTGTTGTTGACATTTCAAATAAGTAAATTGCCTCAATAATATCTCCTAATACGAAATTGATATCTTTCTTTAAGTTTTTAACGTTTGCCATTTTTATTTTAATTTAAATTTGCGACTGCAAAAGTACATATAATCTTTTTATTACGCGCTATGAAATGTAAATTTCTAAAATTGAAGCATTTCCATTTAAAAGAAATGCATTTATCTCAGTTCGAAACTAATACCTTTTCTACTCTACAATACCAGCTCTTTAATCGTTTCCATAGCTTTCTGAATGTGTTTTGCCGCATTCATACTATCAAAAATCAGAATGACTACTCCATTCTTATCGATAATATAAGTAACTCTTCCCGGCAAAAGACCAAATAGTGTATTACGCACCCCAAAAAGATGTCGCAATTTTTTATCCTGATCAGACAATAGTATAAAAGGCAATTGATGTTTATTGGCAAATTTATGATGCGATTTTACAGTATCACTACTTATACCAATAACTTCAGCGCCCAAGTCCTTGAAATCTTCGTATTGATCTCTAAAGCTACAAGCTTCTGTCGTACATCCCGGTGTATTGTCTTTTGGGTAAAAATAAATCACGAGCGGCTTTCGTCCCAAAACACTTTGGCTTTCGAAAACTTCTCCATGATTATCTTTAGCAGTAAAATTCGGAACTATATCTCCTATTTTTAATGACATTTATTCTTCTCCTTTATAAGTTACAAAATTACGGTCGGTTTCATTCAAAACAATTTCTAAATCAAAATCGGGTTGAATTCTCTTTTTAATTTTATTCCATATCACAACAGCAATATGCTCCGCTGTTGGATTCAAATCCTGAAATTCCGGAACATCCAGATTCAGGTTTTTGTGATCGAACGGAATCTCTACTTCTTCACGTATGATATCCGCTAATACTTTCACATCCAGAACAAAACCGGTTTCGGGGTCAATTTTTCCTGTAACACTTACTGTTAAACCATAATTATGACCATGAAAATTGGGGTTATTGCATTTTCCAAAAACGGCATCGTTTTTTTCAAATGTCCAATCTTTCCTGTACAATCGATGTGCAGCATTAAAATGTGCTTTTCTTGATATGGTTACTTTCATTTTGGTTGGTGGTTGGTTTAGTTTAAAGTTTGTGGTCTTCTAAATAATGATAAAATTCATCAAATATTATTTTAAACCATACGGTATAAATTTCGGGCTGTTGTTGAATATCTTCTTTTATATCTTCTATTTTCATCCATTTCCAATCCTCCACTTCGTCTGTATTGATAGCCGGATCATCATTAAAATACCCAATCATAACGTGATCGAGCTCATGTTCTGTCAAGCCATTATCAAAAGGAGCTTTATAAATAAAATGAAAGAGTTCCTTTAAGTCTGTCTTAAACCCCATTTCCTCAAAAAGTCTCCTGCTTCCGGCCTGGACATTTGTCTCTCCTTCACGCTGATGACTGCAGCATGTATTTGTCCAGAGTAAAGGTGAGTGATATTTTTGATGAGCACGTTGCTGTAACATTATTTCATTCTTATCATTTAAGACAAAAACCGAAAAAGCACGATGCAACATCGCTTTTTCATGTGCTTCCAATTTTGGCATTAAGCCAATTTGTTCATCCTGTTGGTTTACTAGTATTACGTTTTCTTCTGTCATAGGGCTTATTGATCAAACAAAAATACGAAAAAAGAAATGGCTTGAAAATCCTGAAAGAGATTGTGAAAAGTTTAACGAGCTTACAATCACACAAAAAACTAGCTATCAATAAAATACAAACCAATTAATCTTCAAAACTCTTTAAATACAAGCCTTAAAACTGAATTCCTTTGTTTTACGTAAATAATAAAAGTTAAAACATACTTAAAAAAATCTGAATTGTAAACTACGCGACATTTCTAGGCGAAATCTAGCCGTATCTTTGAAATACAGAATTAAAGCACTCCTAACAATGAAAACAAAAACTCAATTTCTCAGCCTTTGCTTTTTAATTCCGCTCTTTATTCTACAAGCATGCGGACAAAATGCAAAAAAACAAAATACAACAACGACGGCCATGGAAAACAAAATCAGCAAGCCCGGAAATCCTTATTATTCCAATACCGATACAACTAAACTCAATGTTAGTAATGCCGAATGGAAAAAAGTACTCCCTGAAGATGTATATGCTGTAATGCGTGAAGCGGATACTGAAAGGCCTTTCACCGGAAAATACTGGAAAACAGATGAAAAAGGAACTTATTATTGCGCTTCATGTGGCAATAAACTTTTTCGCTCGGGAGCTAAATTTGCCAGCAGCTGCGGATGGCCCAGTTTCTTCGAACAAGACAACAAGAAAAGCGTTGTTTACAAAAATGACAACTCCCTCGGCATGGAAAGAATTGAAGCACTATGCGGACGTTGCGGCGGACACTTAGGTCATTTATTTGATGACGGACCTCCACCAACCGGAAAACGCTACTGTATGAATTCGATTGCACTTGACTTTATTCCCGATACTAAATAAAACTAAAAATGAAGAACTTATTCTTAATTAGCCTATTTGCATTGTCCTTAAATGGATTTGCACAAAACAGCAAAACAAAAAGCTCCTCAAATCTGGAAACAATCACACTTGGCGGAGGCTGTTATTGGTGCGTTGAAGCCGTTTACGAAAATCTGGCAGGGGTAAAATCTGTAGTCTCCGGTTTTTCAGGAGGAAAAGTAGCTAATCCAACCTATGAAGAGGTTTGTACAGGAACAACGGGTCATGCCGAAGTAGTCCAGATTACTTACGATAAAAACATAACGGATATCAATGAAATTTTCAAAGTTTTCTTTACCGTTCATGACCCAACAACCTTAAACAGACAAGGAGCTGATGTTGGTACTCAGTATCGTTCTGTTATTTTTTATAAAAATGACGAACAAAAAAAGGCCGCAGAAAGTATTATTGCCGAACTGAACAAAGCAAAAGTCTACAGCAATCCGATTGTAACAAAAATAGAGCCTTTTAGAGCTTTTTACAAAGCCGAAGATTATCACCAAAATTATTATGCCAACAACAAAAACCAACCGTATTGTAAAATGGTGATCCAGCCTAAAATTGAAAAATTTGAAAAAGTTTTTAAAGACAAACTAAAAAAGAAATAGTACTTGTTTATAAAGGTTAACACAAGTTGCCGTTCACTATCGTGGACGGTTTTTTTATTATCTTTTCTCCTCAAAACACATCTTTAAGAACTCTTTTAAAACTACAAACTAATTTTACCGTAATTTGTATTCTCAAAATAATGTAAAAATGAAAGCACTTACCTTTTCTTCTTTCGGAAATTCTGATGTTTTGGAATATATTGAAATTCCGAATCCACAATTAAAAAGCGATGAGATTTTAGTCGAAATGAAAGCCATCGGATTAAACTTTGCCGATGTTTACAGACGAAAAGGAAACTATCATTTAAAAGGAAACCCTCCTTTTATTGCCGGTTACGAAGGTGCCGGAATTATAGTCGACGCCAACAATCATCCCGAATATAAAGTTGGCGATCGTGTAGCTTTCGCCGATGTCCCTTTTGCAAATGCAGAATTAGTCGCAGTAAACACAAACCACGTTTTACCTTTACCCGATACGATTTCTTTTGAAACCGCTGCCTCAGTTTTACTGCAGGGTTTAACAGCGCATTACTTAGCGACTGACAGCCATGAAACTCAAAAAGATGAAACGGTATTAATTCATGCTGTAGCTGGTGGAGTTGGACAGATTCTAACACAAATCAGCAAACTTTTAGGTGCAAAAGTGATTGGTCTGACCTCATCTTCAGAGAAATCAAAAGTAGCATTTGAGCAAGGAGCTGATCATGTTTTTCTTTATAACGAAGACTGGAAATCACAAGTCTTCAAAATGACTCCAAAAGGCGTCGATGTTGTCTACGATAGTATTGGAAGCACCTTAACTGAGAGTTTTGAAGTCACAAAAGAATGCGGACAAGTTGTCTTCTTCGGAATGGCGGGCGGTGATCCTGCATTTGTAGATCCGAGAATGTTAATGGACGGTTCTAAAACTTTAACCGGAGGAGATTTATGGAGCTACCTGAATTCCAAAGAGGAGAGAATCAAAAGAGCAACGCAATTATTCCGCTGGATTTCTGACGGAAAAATCAAACTTTCCGAACCAACTTCTTTCAAATTATCAGAAGGAAAACTAGCACATGACTATCTAGAAAGCCGAAAAAGCACCGGAAAAATCATTCTGATTCCTTGATTTTTTTTGCCACGAATTCACGAATCATTTAAAATAAAATTCGTGAATTCGTAGCATTTTTCTTAAACGAAAAACCCTAAAGATTCCTCTTAAATCAACCTGTCAATTCCCATTTCGGTTATTTCAGACAATTCTAGTATTCGGGTTACATCCTTTTTATTAGCTACAAAAAACAAATAGCTATCTCCTTGGGTGTCGTAGCTCATTAATTCTAAATCTTGTTTTGCCAGTTCTTTTTGAATATACGGAAACAAATCATGACTGTACGTTTCTTCAGGATATTCAAAAGTAAAAGTTTCACCAATCATTTCTGAGATGAAATATTCTATATCTTCGGGATCAAATTTCCAGTCGCTGTGCCAAGAGTTTATTCCTTCAAAAAAGTCAAATTCGTAATCATATTCTTCATCCCCTTCCTCTAATCCAAAATTATCAAAAAGCACTTGAGATTGATCTTCCAGTAGGCCTTCTTCAATATCTCCTCGTGAAAGCAATTTCAGGAATTCTCTAAAATGTTCTACTGAAACCTCATCCGGCATTAAACTTTCGGCAGAAGGCCGAATAATTGTCGGCGCCAACTCTATGCTCATGTATTCACAAATTCCCTGCAGTACTGTTTTAAAATCATTAAACCCTGTTTCTTCAAGTTTATTCTTTGGCGCTTCAATATCAATTGGCTCAACTTCCAAAAGCCCCTTTGTATAATCAAAGAAATAACTGCTTGAATACAGTAGGTTAAAATCATTTGACTCTATGCTATTGGTACAACAAAAGACAACAATAAAGTTTTGTAAAACGTGCTTCAGATGTTTTTTCATTTCTAATGAAGGCTCTGAATAAAATTCAATATGAAGGTAATTATATATTGGCTCCTCCAACATTTCTTCATCAGAAAGCGGGGTAATATTCACCTTTTTGTACAATTCGTTTAAAACTTCATACGAATTTTTGAATCCGCTCTTTTTTATCTCAGTCCTGCCCTCTTCATGATCAAATGAACCCGGAAAAGAATACATCGTTGCAGAAACTGTGTCGTGAATTCCTTTCATTTTAAAATCTACACGACTTGACTCATTTTGCAGATAAGCATAGATAGAATCCAAAACATCAAAAGAAACAATTGATTCCGGATTGTTATTTCTTCCAAAGAAGTTAGAAAAGAAGTTTTTCATAAAAAACACTAGAGTATAAAGTTAAGAATACGCTTTACAAACATACTACTTTTACTATAAAAAACACTCTATTTCAAGGCCTCGGCAATCATTAAAGCACATTTTTCTCCATCAATAGCTGCAGAAATAATACCTCCGGCATACCCGGCACCTTCTCCACACGGATACAAGCCTTTAATTTGCAAATGTTCATAAGTCATAGGGTCTCTCGGAATTCGAACTGGTGATGACGTACGACTTTCCGGAGCATGTAAAATAGCTTCATTGGTTAAATAACCGCGCATTGATTTACCAAATTCTTTAAACCCTTCACGTAGAATTTGCGACAAAAATCCCGGAAAAACCTGCCCCATCTCAACCGATGTTGTTCCGGGAACATAAGAAGTTTTCGGAATATCAGCTGAAACTTTATTCTGTGTAAAGTCGATCATTCGCTGAGCAGGAACCTTTTGAGTTTCTCCAGCCAAATGCCATGCTTTTTGTTCTATACTTTTTTGAAATTCCATTCCGGCCAAAGCTCCAAACTTTGCAAAAGGCTTAAAATCTTCCAACTTTAATTCGATTACAATTCCTGAATTTGCCGTAACCTGATCTCGTTTCGAAGGCGACCAACCATTAGTAACCACCTCACCCGGGCTCGTTGCACAAGGTGCAATTACACCACCCGGACACATACAAAACGAATACATTCCACGACCGTTGACCTGTTTTACAATAGAATATGGCGCAGGAGGCAGATGCTCCCCTCGATAATCACAACTATACTGAATACTATCAATTAATTGCTGAGAATGTTCTGCACGAACTCCTAAAGCAAAAGGTTTTGCTTCTATAAAAATTTTCTTTTTGTCTAATAACTCAAAAATATCACGTGCTGAATGTCCTGTTGCCAGGATTAATTTATTGGCCAGAATCTTGTCGCCGTTTTGAGTAACGACGCCCTCAACTTCATTATTCTTTACCAGAATATCGGTAACGCGTGTATCAAACAAAACCTGACCACCAAACTCTATGATTTTATTTCGAATATCTTCAATAATTTTTGGCAATTTATTGGTTCCAATGTGTGGATGTGCTTCTATGAGAATATCTTCAGAAGCTCCAAAAGCAACAAGCAATTCTAAGATTCGGGTTACATCTCCACGTTTTTTAGAACGTGTGTATAATTTTCCATCTGAATAGGTTCCTGCTCCGCCTTCACCAAAACAATAATTAGAATCTTCGTTAACGATATGTTCACGATTTATTGCTTTTAAATCACGACGACGTCCGCGTACATCCTTTCCGCGCTCCAGTACAATTGGTTTTAAACCTAACTCTATTAATTGAAGCGCCGCAAAAAGCCCTGCCGGACCTGCTCCAACCACAATTACTTCCTGCGCAGACGAAACATCCTTATATACTGGCAACTCTATTTTTGTTTCCTGAAAAGGTTCACCTTGCAGATAGATAATAACTTTTAAATTGATTTTGATCGCTTTTTGACGCGCATCAATAGATCGTTTCAAGATCGAAACGTGCTGAATTTCTTTGGGAGAAACTTTTATTTGTTTAGACAAATGGTCTTTCAGCAACAATTCGTTTGCTGCTATTTCCGGTGTTACCTGAAGTAAAAGTTCTCTTGGCATTGTATTTTATTTATTCAAATTAGCTTTTCTTTCTATGAAAAGAACATGCAAAAGTACTATTTTGAAATGAAAATACATCAATTGAAAATTTTATCTGAACTAAGATGATAACGTTCTTTCACATTGAGTGAAGTCAAAATATAGCAAAGGTTCTCGACTCCGCTCGAACGGACAATAAGACAATTTCAAAGTGAAACTTCAAACTAACCTTTGTACCTTTGCCACTCTAAACCTTTGCACCTATAAATAATGTCCAGAAAAATAAAACTAATTTGGGATTTCCGTGGGCCAGCTTCTGCTAAAACAGCCGAGCATCATGAAATTCATTTAAAAGAATATATCGCCATAGAAAAACTACCGTTGAACATTACGGGGTTTTCAATAATAAACGATATGCACGCGATTGCTTTTATGGTAGTTACCGATGAAAATATGATTCCCGTAAGAGATGCTTTGAAGCCGCATCGGGGGGAAGTATTTGAAGGATAAAATTCTAATTTTTTCAAATTTCAAATTTCAAATTTCAAATTTCAATAAAAAAAAACCAAATTCCAATTGCTTAACTAGCTTGGAATTTGGTTTTTATATTTTCTTTATTTTGGAATTTAACTTTAGTTTGCGACTTCGCTGATAAACTTAATTCTCATCAAACGTAGTTCATCAATATCATAATCTCCATCGAATTCTTTTAATGCGTCTTCGATTTTATCAGATTCCGATTCCATGAAATAATCATGAATTTCTTCTTGCTGATCGTCATCCAGCATGTCATCAACCCAGTATTTGATATTTAGCTTGGTACCCGAATAAACGATTTGTTCCATTTCTTTGATCAAAGCGTCCATCGAAAGTCCTTTTGCAGAAGCGATATCACTTAATGGCAATTTTCTGTCGATGTTTTGAATGATATATAATTTATTAGCGGAGTTGACTCCTGTAGATTTGACTACTAAATCATCCGGACGAATGATATCATTATCCTCAACATATCTGCTGATTAAAGAAACGAAATCACCACCATATTTTTTAGCTTTCCCCTCACCTACACCATGAATATTAAATAGTTCCGTTAAAGTAATTGGGTATTTCAGAGCCATATCCTCAAGTGAAGGATCCTGAAAAACCACAAACGGAGGGACTCCTAATTTTTTAGCTACTTTTTTACGCAATTCACGAAGCATGCCCATTAAAACCTCATCGGCTGTTCCTGACGATTTTCCTGCGGTTACAATTGCTTCATCTTCAGATTCACTGTACTCATGATCTTCAGACATCATAAATGAAACCGGTTTTTTAATGAAGCTCAAACCTTCTTTCGTGATTTTCACCACACCATAAGTTTCAATATCTTTTGACAAATAACCTGCTACCAAAACTTGTCGGAGCAAGGCCATCCAATATTTCTCGTCATGGTCAGAGCCCGATCCAAAAAACGACTGGGTATCTGTTTTGTGTGCCTTAATTACGGCATTTATCCGGCCAATTAAGGTAAACACAATTTCTTTTGACTTATAAATATGCTTGGTATCCCGAACAATTTCCAACAATTTAACTACCTGATCTTTGGCCTCAATTCTTGTTTTAGGATTACGAACGTTGTCGTCCATATCTGCACCTTCACCAGTCTCGCTGTCGAATTCTTCACCAAAATAATGCAATAGGAACTTTCTGCGTGACATTGAAGTTTCGGCATACGCTACTACTTCCTGCAAAAGAGCAAATCCAATCTCTTGTTCCGCTACTGGCTTCCCGGACATGAATTTCTCCAACTTCTCTACATCTTTATAGGAGTAGTAAGCCAGACAATGTCCTTCTCCTCCATCACGACCGGCACGACCCGTTTCCTGATAATAACTCTCCAGTGATTTTGGAATATCATGATGAATTACAAAACGAACGTCCGGTTTGTCAATCCCCATTCCAAATGCAATAGTTGCCACTACCACATCAACGTCTTCCATCAGGAACATATCCTGATGTTTGGCACGGGTTTTAGCATCTAAACCTGCATGATACGGCACAGCACTGATCCCGTTAACTTGTAAAACTTCGGCAATAGACTCTACTTTTTTACGGCTTAGGCAGTAAATAATTCCAGATTTGCCTTTATGTTGCTTGATAAATCGAATAATATCCGACTCTATATTTTTTGTTTTTGTTCGAACTTCGTAGTACAAGTTCGGTCTGTTGAACGATGCTTTGAAAGTATTCGCATCGGCCATTTCAAGATTTTTCAATATATCCTCCTGAACTTTTGGGGTTGCAGTGGCGGTAAGTCCAATAATAGGTACTTTCCCTAATTGTTTGATTATATTTTTCAAATTACGGTATTCCGGTCTGAAATCATGACCCCACTCTGAAATACAATGCGCTTCGTCAATCGCTACAAAGGAAATGGATACACTTTGTAAAAAAGCCACATACTCTTCTTTTGTTAACGATTCAGGCGCTACATACAAAAGCTTAGTCAAACCTGAAGTGATGTCTTTTTTAACCTGGGCAATTTCTGTTTTGGTGAGAGAGGAGTTTAACACATGGGCAATTCCGTTTTCTGAGGAAAGGCTTCGAATAGCATCAACCTGATTTTTCATCAAAGCTATCAAAGGAGAAACAACTATGGCCGTTCCGTCCTGAATTAAAGCGGGTAATTGATAACAAAGAGACTTTCCACCGCCAGTTGGCATAATTACAAAAGTATTCTTCTTCTCTAAAATACTCGTAATGACTTGCTCCTGCAAGCCCTTAAATTGGCTAAAGCCGAAATACTTCTTTAATTCCTTGTGTATTTCAATTTCGTTTGAATTCATTCTTTATATTAATGGATATTTTGTATAAATTTGCAACACATAAAGATACAACTTTCTTTTATACATACAAATTTTAAATATTCTGTTTTGATCACAAAAGAAAATATATTGGCTATCGCCAAAAAAACCATACTATCTGAAAGCGAAGCAATTACAAATCTAATTGATTTTCTGGACGAAAATTTCTACGAAGCTGTCCAACGTATTTACGAAACTAAAGGCCGATTGATCGTTACAGGCATCGGAAAAAGCGCCATTATTGCTCAAAAAATGGTCGCTACTTTTAACTCAACCGGTACACCTTCTATGTTCCTTCATGCCTCAGAAGCCATACACGGTGATTTGGGTATGATACAAAACGAAGACATCATAATCTGCATTTCAAAAAGCGGAAACAGTCCTGAAATAAAAGTGTTGGTTCCTTTGTTAAAACGTTTCGGAAACATCTTAATTGGAATGACCGGGAACGTAACTTCCTTTTTAGCTAAAGGCTCTGACTATGTATTAGACACCACTGTCGAAACAGAAGCCTGCCCGATCAATCTGGCACCAACCAACAGTACCACTGCTCAACTTGTTATGGGAGATGCCTTAGCGGTTTGTCTGATGGAAATGCGCGATTTTAAACCCGAAGATTTTGCGGTTTATCATCCTGGCGGAGCTTTAGGAAAAAAACTATTACTTCGTGTTAAAGACATGATTGAGCATTCGTTAAAACCAATGGTTACTCCTGATACCTCTATAAAAAAAGCAATTTTTGAGATCTCTGAAAAAAGACTGGGTGTAACTGCGGTAATCGAAAACGATAAAATTATCGGAATCATTACTGACGGAGACATCCGAAGAATGCTAAATGACGTAGATACTATTGCTGATTTAACTGCAAAAGATATTATGTCTAAAAATCCTAAATTCGTATCTTCAGAAACAATGGTGGTTGACGCTTTGAATATCTTAGAAGATTTTTCGATAACGCAGCTTATTGTTGCAGATAATGGAGAGTACAAAGGAGTATTACATTTACATGACATTTTAAAAGAAGGAATCGTATAATGGCAAAAAAAAACCTTGGCGAGATGTCATTTCTGGATCATCTTGAAGAATTAAGATGGTTGCTGGTTAGAAGTACAATTGCAACTATGATAATGGCATTTGTAACCTATTTTATAAGTGACTATTTATTTGACGAAATTATTCTGGGTCCAACCCGACCTACTTTTTTTACTTATGTTTGGTTCTGCGATTTATCACACCAACTAGGTTTTGCTGACAGCATCTGTATCACACAGCTGAATTTCATTATCCAAAATACAGAAATGGAAGGCCAGGTAAATATCTTTGTATGGATGTGTCTTTTAGCCGGTTTTATTCTGAGTTTTCCATATATTTTATGGGAAATCTGGAAATTTATCAGCCCTGCTTTATATGAAAAAGAGCGAAAAAATGCCAGAGTTTTTATTTTCACCTCTTCTTTACTTTTCTTTTTAGGGGTACTGTTCGGATATTTCGTCGTGATCCCAATGTCGGTAAATTTCGTTGCCACTTTTTCGGTGAGTGATGTTGTAAAAAATCAATTCACATTAGACTCTTATATGGGAATGGTGAAAACAAGTATACTGGGAAGTGCCATCTTTTTTGAACTGCCAATTGCCATTTACTTTTTAACTAAATTAGGATTAGTAACTCCTGAATTCTTAAGAAAATATTGGAAATACGCCGTTATTATCATTTTGATTATCGCAGCGATTGTAACACCTCCTGACGTAGTGAGCCAAACTATTGTAGCGATACCAATGCTGCTTATCTACGAAGTAAGTATCCTGATTTCTAAGATTGTTTATCGAAATAAAATGAAAGAAAATGTCTGATATCATAAAAGAATTTAATGATTACCGTTCTAAAATGAACGAAAAATTGTTGGCTGACAATAATAAAATTGTAAAAAGAATTTTCAATCTTGACACCAATGCTTATGCTCCCGGAGCTCTTGATGTTAAAACAAAAGAGCTTTTAGGATTAGTAGCCTCAGCTGTTTTGCGTTGTGATGATTGTGTAAAATACCATCTTGAAACCAGCCATAAAGAAGGTATTACGAAAGAAGAAATGATGGAAGCTATGGGGATTGCAACTTTAGTTGGCGGAACCATCGTAATTCCACATTTGAGAAGAGCATACGAATTTTGGGAAGCTTTAGAAGAAGCTGAAACTAAATAATTGTTAATACGTTTATTTGTTGAATCGTTTATTTGTTAATTTGTAGCGAATAAACGATTCACACGTTTAAACGATTAAACTTAAAAAATGAAATTAAGAGCCGATAATTTAATAAAAACCTATAAAGGACGTAGTGTTGTAAAAGGAATTTCCGTTGAAGTTAATCAAGGGGAAATTGTAGGTCTTTTGGGGCCTAACGGTGCCGGAAAAACGACTTCGTTTTACATGATTGTAGGATTGGTTAAACCTAATTCAGGGAACATTTACCTGGACGATCTGAATATTACCGATTATCCTATGTACAAACGTGCTCAACAAGGAATTGGCTATTTAGCACAGGAAGCTTCTGTTTTTAGAAAATTAAGCATTGAAGACAATATTCTGAGTGTTTTACAATTGACTAAACTATCGAAAGAAGCGCAGATCGCCAAAATGGAAAGTTTAATTGAAGAATTCAGCTTAGAACACATTCGTACCAACCGTGGAGATTTGCTTTCGGGTGGAGAACGTCGTCGTACTGAGATTGCACGTGCTCTGGCAACAGATCCAAAATTCATTTTACTAGATGAACCTTTTGCAGGAGTTGACCCGGTTGCGGTTGAAGACATTCAGAGAATTGTAGCACAGTTGAAAAATAAGAACATCGGAATTTTAATTACCGACCACAACGTTCAGGAAACTTTAGCCATCACTGATAAAACATACTTAATGTTTGAGGGTGGAATTTTAAAAGCGGGAGTACCTGAAGAATTAGTGGAAGATGAAATGGTTCGTCGTGTTTACCTGGGACAAAATTTTGAACTTCGTAAAAAGAAACTTGAATTTTAAGGAAGTTTTCAGTCGCAGTAAAACTGAAAACTGCGACTGAAAACTTATTCTACAGTAATAAACTGCAACTGTTCTAAATCTCCATTATAGATATTCACATCTACACTGTGTTTAATTCCCGGTAAAGTTGCTTTTTCAGTAAATTGCCAGAATAACCAATCTTCTTCAATCTTCTCTCTGTAGAAATTATAATTAGCGATCCAGAATAAATATTCTCCAAATTCTTCTTTAAGAAAATCACCATAATAACGCTCTCCGGTATAAATAATCGGACGTACCTGATAATGCGCCTCGACCTTATTCAACCAGCGTTTTAATCCTTTCTTCAAACTGTCTAATGACTGATTTTTAGGTAATCTTTCGATATCTAAAACCGGAGGTAGATCCCCCTTTTGTAATTTTACTGTTTTAATAAACAAATCTGCTTGTTCTATCGAATTTTCGTTGGGACGATAGTAATGATAGGCCCCTCGAATAATTTTATGCTTTTTCGCACCTAACCAATTGTGCATAAACTGCCTGTCGACTTTGTTATTTCCTGCCGTAGCCCGGATAAAAACAAACTGAACCGGGTATTTTTCTTCCAAAACCTCAACATCACTCCAATGAACAGTTCCCTGAAATTCAGAAACGTCAATACCGATTACTTTTCCTTTGTGATTTTCCAGAACCTGGACATTTCTAACATCCGAAAGATGTTTCTCTACAGCATCCTCTTCCAGAACTTTATTTGATTTAAAGCCCAGATAATAAGCCAGTCCATCACGATAATGATAAACTGTTGCAAAAAAAAGCAATACTAAAAAAGAGTAAATAATAAAACGAAGTCCGCTCGCCAAAATCGACCTCTGAGGTTTCGATTTTCGGGAGTAAGAAGCTCTTCGGGTGGTCGTTTTTCTTGCCATTCCAAATAAAACTACTTTTTCAAAAAGATATTATTCACTACTGAAAGCAATACATAAATGATAATAATTAACGGAATTGCCATATACTGCAATAACACCACCAAAACCAAACAAATCAATAAAAATACAATTTGCAGGACATTATCTTTTACAGTAAACTTTTTAATCTTTAAAGCGAACAATGGAATTTCGGCATTTAAAATATAAGCACTGCATAAAGTAATTCCCAAAAGAACCCAATGATTGGTTAACATTTCAAATATAAATAATGAATCAGAGAAATCGATAACTAATGGAAGGCTTAAAATAAAAAGCGCATTCGCCGGAGTTGGCAAACCAATAAACGAATCAGTCTGACGTGTATCAATATTAAAATTAGCCAATCGGTAACAAGAACCTAATGTTACAATAAATCCAAGAAAAGGAACGATTGTTAAGGCAACTTCATTGTTCGGGTCAGCACTTTTTAAGAACAAACTGTACATTACATAACCCGGAACAACACCACTGGTTACCATATCTGCTAACGAATCTAACTGTAATCCAAGCGGACTTGAAACTTTGAACAATCGGGCAAAAAAACCATCAAAAAAATCAAAAAAGATCCCTAAGGAAACCATGCAAAAAGCCATTAAAAAGTTCTCTTGAGAAACAAAAACGACAGCAATACAGCCGCAGAACAAGTTGATTAATGTGATTAAATTAGGAATGTGTTTTTTAATGTTCATGATTTATATTTTTAACAAATGGTGAAGGGCAAATTTCGTATAAATAAGCGACATTAATAGCAAAAATTTCTATTAAAATTCTCTTCTTTCAAAAGCTTTATAAACATTTTCTCCTGAAAAATTTAAGTTTTACAATAATTTCAATTAGATGAGTAAAATATTATATTTTTGATGAAAATTAAAACAGACTCCGGTTTGCTAAAATATATCCGTTGAAGAAAATCTTTGTATTTTTATTATTGTGGAGTTGCACCTTACAGTATGCACAAACCGTTCGAAAATATTCGAATGAGTTTATGAATATTGGTGTTGATGCAGCCGCCTTAGGAATGTCGGGTGCTGTTGTCGCTTCTACCAATGATGTCAATTCTGTTTATTGGAATCCGGCTGGTCTTACTCATCTTGAGGATCATCAAATTTCATTGATGCACGCCAATTACTTTGCCAATATTGCACAATACGACTACATTGGATATGCCAGCCCGATTGATGACAGAAGTGCCTGGGGAATTTCGATGATTCGTTTTGGAGTTGATGATATCATGGATACCACTCAATTGATCGACAATCAGGGAAATATAGACTACAACCGAATTAGATTGTTCTCTACTGCCGATTATGGTTTTACTTTTTCTTACGCGAGAAAATTACCTGTAGATGGTTTTCAGTATGGTGTAAATGCAAAAGTAATCAGAAGGGTTATTGGAAAATTTGCCAATTCCTGGGGCTTTGGCTTTGACTTTGGCCTTCAATTTGAAAGAAATGGATGGAACTTTGGTTTGATGCTTCGAGATATTACCACTACTTATAATGTGTGGAATATTAATGAAGAGGAATACAAGAAAATTGCCAATGCCATTCCGGGAGAAAACAACGAATTACCAGAAAGTACTGAGATTACTTTACCAAAAGCTCAACTGGGAGTTTCTAAAAAAATTGAGTTTCACGGCGATTATAGTCTTTTGGTCGCTACCAATTTAAACATGCGTTTCGAGCAAACCAATGATATTATTTCCTCAAAAGTGGTTAGTATAGATCCTGCTTTGGGATTTGAGTTTGGTTATACTGATCTTGTGTTTTTAAGAGCAGGAGCGGGAAATTTTCAAAACGTAACTCAACTGGATAATACTGAAAAGTTAAATTTTCAGCCCAACATTGGCCTTGGTTTTAAATACAAAGGCATTCAGGTGGATTATGCTCTGACTGATTTAGGAAATCAAAGCACCGCTTTATACTCTAATATTTTCTCATTAAAAGTAGATTTAGGTATCTTTAGATAATATTTGTTAACCGTTAAACTTCTTAAAATTTTAAATTATGAAAAATGTCCTTTTCAAAAAAACACTTTTTAGTTTACTATTATTACTAGGTTTTTTAGGTTATACCCAAAATGTACCCTTATCAAAAGAGGCTAAAATAAGCGTTATTACCTGCGGATTGGGTAACGAAAGTTATAGTTATTTTGGCCACACTGCCATTCGTGTTGCTGATCTGGCGAACAATATCGATGTTGTCTACAATTACGGTAATTTTGATTTTAGAACGCCTAATTTTGTCGCTAAGTTCGCTAAGGGGGATTTACAGTATTTTGTCAGTGTACGATCATTTCCTGAGTTTATAAACGATTACACTAACGAAAAAAGAAGTGTTTTCGAGCAGGAACTTTTGATCTCTCCAGATTTAAAACAAAAACTTTTTGACAATTTAAATGCGGCCGCATTCTCTGAGGAACGATATTACACCTATAAATTTATTGACAAAAACTGTACTTCGATGGTTGTAGATGTCATCAATAAATCTTTAAAGGCAAATATTGTAACTAAAAAAGGAGATACAACTGAAACCTATCGATCTATTTTGTTTCCTTACTTCAAAGATCATTTTTATGAGCAGCTGGGAACTAGTATTATTTTCGGAACAAAAGTAGACCAGGCAGGCACGAAGATCTTTTTACCCTTCGAATTAAAAAACAGTTTAGAAAAAACTACTTTTCAGAATCAGCCTTTAGTAAATAAAAGCAAAACGCTGCTAAGTTTTGAAAAAGAGATTCCAAGTTCATGGTGGAATAATATTTACACTTACCTCCTGCTATTGGGCTTTGTAGTTTTGGCACACCATAAAGTGGTAGATAAAATCTATCTTTTAATCTTATCGTTGATAGGAATCTTTTTTGTTATGATTGGGTTCTACTCGCTTCATCAGGAACTGGCAATGAACTATAATGTACTTTTATTAAGTCCGCTTTTATTGGTATTAATCCTCTTTTCGCTCTTAAAAAACAAAAGATGGACGTATCGATTCGCAGTTCTACATTTACTGTTTTTGATCGTTTACACCCTTTTTATGATCAACAAAGCGCACTTCTTTATTGTTCTGCCAATGATCATAACTAGTGGATTTGTTTTGGTAAGAGTAGCAATCCGAAACAAAAAACGTATTCCAATTATTATCTAATTTACTGTCCGCGGTAAAACAGAACGGTGGTAATCGTTTTAAAAGTAATGCTCAAATCTAAAAAGATACTTCTGTGCTTGATATAGTATAAGTCGTACTGCAGTTTGATCAAACTCTCCTCTATAGATTCTCCATAAGAATAGTTTACTTGCGCCCAACCAGTAAGTCCTGGTTTTATAACGTGTCTTGTCTCGTAAAAAGGCATTATACGAGCTATTTCATCCACAAAAAATGGTCGCTCAGGTCTTGGCCCTATTACAGCCATATCGCCCTTTAAAATATTAAAAAACTGCGGTAATTCGTCAATTCTTGATTTGCGCATCATTTTACCGAAAGGCGTAATCCGTTTATCATTTGAAGTAGCGAAAACAATCCCATTAGACTCCGAGTTTTCTACCATAGTTCGAAACTTATAGATTTTAAAAACAACTCCGTTTTTACCTACGCGTTCCTGCGTGTAAAACAAAGTCCCTTTATTCGCTAACAAATTCGTAACAAGAATAACGGGAATAAACAGAAAACAAATCAACAGGCCGGTAATGGAGAACAACAACTCTATGAAACGAACAAAAAACAAGTATAATTTATTACTATTATTTCTGCTGAAGGGAAAGAATCTATAAAAGTCACGGGCTATATAATGTACCGGAATACGCTGTGTTTTACTTTCGTAAACCTGAGTATACTCTCTGATAATATTTCCTGATTCTAACAAGTGAAGTAATTGCTGGTATAAATCGGCTGTGATTCCATCTGTTTTTTGGGAAGCAATAACAATCTCCGAAACTTGATTACGCACCACAAACTCCTCTAAATCTTTCTTTTTAACTTCTTTTACATAGTGAAAATTTGAATCTTCTTCTGAAATTGCATCTGAATTAACAAAACCAATAATTTTATAATGCGGGTCAACATTCTCAAGTCCCAAAACCAATTCTTCAACCTGATTCTGGTCACATATTAAAACTACATTCTGAGAAAAACGATGCGATGCCAAAAAGTAAACATAAAACAAACGCCACAATAACAATGTAACAAGTATTGTAAAATAAAAAATTACGATAATTAATCGCTGTTTAGGCAATTCCGGAGATAAAACAGGGGTAAACAAATACGCCAGACTTGAAGCTGTGGCCGTAAAAATTACACTTTGAAGAATTTGCAACTGACTGCTGGCAACCTGTAAATTGTACATTTCGAATATTATTCCAAAAGCGTATACATAAGTCAGGAGTAAAAGTATACTTGGAAAATTTTTCTTATCAAAAACAAAATAGTTATAATGAAATACTAAACTTAACAGATACAATGCGGACAAAATAAAAACAACATCAAAAAGAAGAAGTAATACTTTTCTTTCCGAAATTTCGAAATGCATTTTATGGTTTGAAAACATTTAATAAGTTTGTTAGGGGCTTAAACTTGAGGCAAATGTATTATAAAAAAAAGAACTTAATCGACGGAATTTTCTGCTTTTTCAGGAATTTTAACCTGAACAAAAAGTAATGACAGTGCATATACGAAAGCTGGTGCTGCAGTACGCATGGCAGCATGATTAATCGTTAACAGCCAAAAGACAAAAAAAGATAAAAAATATAGATGTTGTCGATTGTTAATATACAAAATCAAAGGTGTTACAAAAATTATTAAAAGTCCCAAAATACCAAACAAACCATGCTCACTAAGCATTCGGGTAACTTCATTGTGTGAAGCAACTTCTTCTCCAAAAGTTTCTTTTCGAATTTGTTTGCCCATCCCAGCTCCAACACCTAAGACGGGATTATCCATAAAAATTTTTAATTCTTCATTCATAATTTGTTCCCTTCCTCCTAAACGATCTTTCTTCTGTCTACCACGCGCATCCTGATTTGAGTAGCGTTTTTCAATAAGCCCTTTTGTTTGTAGAGAAGAATAAGTCCATACTCCAACAGCTATTAACCCCGTTAATGCAAAAACTAATACAAACTTCTTCTTTCCTCTAGCATTTGAAAAACTATAGAGTAAAAGCAACAAAAAAACAATCATAACAACTGCAGTTATAACGCCTCCTCTTGAGAAGGTTACAATTCCTCTATAGGTTATAAAAATTAATAATCCTCCGTTTAAAATCATCATTTTATTCGATTTAGAGAACAGTACTAATTGCGTAAAAAAGATAAATATACCCAATCCTAAAACAGTCGAAACCTGATTGGGTCCGAAACCTCCTGAAGTTTCAAAGTTGGATTGGGTTCCGGTTACCACATCTCTAACACTAGGATTGTACAAGAATAAATAAAAAGTTGTGCTGACTATTGGTAATCCCATTGACATTAATACATTTTGCAAATCAGAAAACAAAATTTTCCTTTTAAACATGTAAATAGAACATACTGCTAAACAGACTGGACCTGATAAATTGAAGACCAGCGATTTCTTCACATCTACTGAACCATCGAGTACTGTAGCTGTAATTAAAATACCTGGGATTAACAGAATCAAGAAAAAGAAGTACACAAATGCGTTGCTGGAAAAATTGCTATATATCATACCCAGGAGCATGAAAAAAATCACTGTGACCTTTACAAACTCATTATTTAAATTGCCTCCGGTCATTCGCAAAAGAACCTCAACTCCAATTAAGTATGCAGAAACCAAAATAACCTCATTGTTTTTATTCTTGGTTCGGTAAACAAGAAAAAAACCTAAAACAGGAATTAAGAGTGCATAAATTTTAGACAAGAAAGGAACTGCAAAAAGTACTAAAGCAATTGCTGCATGCAGTATAAGCAGATAATTATAAGACAAAGAAACATTTTTCATTTTTTACTTCTTTTATATGCCAAAATTAATTTTTCAATCACAATTTCTTCCGAATAATTTTCCAAAACGGATTGATTAAACTTTTCTGACATTTTCTCTCTAAAAATGTTATCCTCTATTAATTTTAATAATTGAGTCTTTGCTCCAGCGACAGAAGATGAGTCAAACAACAGTCCATTATAATTATTTTCAATTATCACTGAACAATATCCTGCGTTTGTCGAAACAACAGCTAAATTCGCTAATGCATATTCTATTAATGTCACTGGAAATCCTTCGTTTGTTGAGGCTAAAACTCCTATCGAGGCTTGTGATAAAATGTATTTAACATCACTCTTTTCTCCATACAAATGTATGTAATCCTGCAAAACATGTGATGCTATAAATCTTTTTAAATTGTCTGAATATGAATCAAAATAGTCTTTACCAATTAAATGAAGACTCCAACCGGCTTCGTCTAATTTAAGATCTCGAAATGCCTCCAAAATTAAAATGTGATTCTTTGGATTTCTTAAATTCGCCAGAAAGACAATTCTTTTACCTGCATTTCCTTTCAGTTTGGTTATTTCCTGATTTCCATCTTTAGAAATTACAAAATTAGGAATAAAAACTACCCTCGAGCACTTCATGTTTTTCTTACTCCAACTTTCTAATTGATGATTAACCACAAAAATGGAAGAAAAGAAAACCGATAAAAAAATCAAAACTCTGTTTCCTTCCTTAGTTTCTTTTTCTCTCATTCCATAGTGGTCGTGCCAAATAATTTTTATTCTGGGCAAAGTCAATTTGACTAGTACTGCAATAAAAAATGAGGAACTATGCGCGTGAATTATGTCAACTTTATTTCCTGTAATATATTTTCTTAGACGAAAAACTGCACGCAAATCTATAAGGCTCTTCTTTTTGAGAAATACATAAGACACTTGAGAATCTATTTGTTTTTTCAGACTCCCTTCATTTCTAGTTGCAACTAAGCCTGAAAAGTCTACTTTCTTTATTAATGCGTTAGCATAATTCACAGCCATCCGTTCTGCTCCTCCAGCGTTTAAAGAATCTATGATTTGAACAATTCTCATTTGGCTAGGAGTTTTTGTATTTCAGTTTCAAAAAGATCTGTGGTATAATATTGAGACCATTTGACCGATAAGTTGCTTTTTGTTTCAAAACTACCATGATCCTCAATTAATTTTTCGATTTGTTTAATATCTTGATCTAAATTCATTTCTAACAAAATACCTCTATTCCTGAAATCCAGCATATAAGCTACACATGAAACGTTACTTGCAATAGGAATACACCCCCAAAACATTCCCTCAGCGATAGCTTTAGGCCAGCCTTCACTTTTTGATGGTAAGACCACAAAATGACTTTTTTGATAAGCTTTTTTTAGAGTATTTCGATTTTGATTTCCATGCAAAATGATGAAATTTTCGAGATTATTTATTTTAATATACTTTTTCAAGGACTCCCTCTCAATACCTTCTCCATACAAATCTAAAACTACTTTATATCCATTATCTCTTAATCCTTGAATCAATTTTACAGCATACAAAGGATTTTTGCCCGAAACTAGACTCCCAACAAAAATGAAGTTTAGTACTGAATTAAAATCTGCTTTCTCTACAAAAACTCTTTCAGATTCTAAATAAGTAGCAGTAAAAAAAGGTTTTACATTTTTTGATTGGTTCTCCCACTGACCATAAACTAAAACTGTCATATTACGAGTCAAAAAAGTATTATTTAATATCCATTTTTGAATTTTGTAAGTATAGGGCTGTTTACTTTTTGGGTCCCAATTTCCAGCATATTTTGCTGTTTTTATCTTCCCTGGAAGTAAAATCTGAACCAAACAACCAATTAACCCCATATTCCCCGGACACCTCAAATGAATATGATCTGCTTTTTTCATTGCCCAAAAAACTCTCCCGAAAATTATTGGTAACTTAAATATCGAAACTAAGCTATTACTAAAGTTGGTAAAACTAAAATCAGGTACCTTTTTAAAATTGACTTTATTATGTTGGTAAGCGGTATCAATTGTAGTTGGCTTTTTACTCTTCAATGGTGCAAGAATAGTAACCTCATCAGTATATTTAAGCCAAATATTCATTTCATGAATGTAAGGGCCGTAACCAAAATACTGGTTTTCATTCAGAACATGAGGAACATGTGTAACAATCAAAAACTTCATGAATTTAGCTTTGGTTTATTAACAAATAACTTCAAAAAGCCAATACTTCTTCCCAAAGCTTCAGTAAGGGCTTCTTTTTTCTTTTGTTCTGTAATTACATTTGAAAAGCGAATTAAGATTAAAAGTACTGTTATTAAATTCCACTTTAAACGGTCTTTAAAAATTGGATCTGGGTTTTTAACGCGCCAAACATACCAACCGTTACGTACTACCATTTTCCCATAACGATATTGATTAGGGCGTCCTGAAGGAGCATGAAAATGAGACAATTGAGCATTTGTATTAATAGCATTTTTACCAAATTCAAGGGCTCTTAAACTAAAATCTGCATCTTCATAAAGACCATAACCTTCAAAAAATTTAGAAAATTTAATATGATCGACAACATCTCTTCTAAATGCCATCGACATTCCAATAAGCAAATCTACTTCATAGAGTTTTCCGGTAATTGGAAATCCAGAAGTACGACCGTGTGAGAAGTTTGGCATTTTTCCGGAGTCTAAAGGAAATCCAAGACCTAAATAATTCCTCACCACATTACGTGCTCCTTCTTTGTAAAAAAAACCTTCAAATAAGTAATATTTTTTCTTATTGTAAAAAAAATCACTGTTTTGAAATTTCCATTTATTGTCATTAATCGACACTCCTCCCACTCCCGCAACATCAAAATTGGTTTGAAATGTTTTTATGATCTCAAAAAAGTAATTGGGTTCTAACACTGTATCATCATCTAAAAAACAAACTACTTCGCTATCCGTACTTAGCTTGGATATTCCAAAATTTCTTTGCTTCGTTAGTCCTCTGTTTTCATCTGAAACTAAAAAACACTTTAAGTTATCAAATTTATTTTCCTCCAGAATAACCTTAGTTTCTTTATTGGTTGACCCGTCAATTATTAAAATTTCGTTTGGATAAAGGTTTTGTTTTTGAACTGATTTTAGTAACAATAACAAAGAATCAGCACGCATGTAAGTACAAACAATTAAAGAAAATCGCAATGGTGTATTCATCAAACTATACTTTTAAAACTACTAAAATATTACCCGCTGTTAATTCTTCATGAGAATACTTACGATAATCTTCGTGCAATAGTACTTCTTTAAACAGATTATACTTTTGAGTTCCTTCGTTAAGACTTTCATAATCTAAATGCATAATTTCAAAATTATACTTTTTAAATATTTCAAGAAATTGAGGTAATCTTAAACGATTATGATAATCAAATTTGGTATGAATTCGATTCCATTCTTTCTTACTATACTTCAAAAAATCCTGCATAGACAATCTACTATCTGCATGTTGTCTTAAATCACTTGGTGATATAAAATGAATGACGTAAGTGCCTTTTTTAAGCTCCTTCTTCATTTTTTCATGCAATGCATCAACGTCATTCTCATTCATATGTGAAAGTACATAACGTGAAAAAACAATATCGGCATCTGGAAAACAATTATTTACAACATTGTACTTCGGAAAATATTCAACATCAGTCGGAAGTCCATATTTACTATCTACATTCGCCAGAACCTCACAATTATATCTTTTAGAAAACAGACCATTTAATTCTAAAACAGTTTCTTTTTTAAAATGCTGGTTGATATCAAAAGTATAGACTTTTTTTACCGCAAACTTATATTTAAAAAAATAAGGCATCCCAGGAAACCAGCCAGAACCAAACTCAAAAACAGTCCGCCCTTTTGCATCTATATTCAAATCTTTTAAAACTTTGGAAAGTCTTAAATACGTTGACTCAACACTTTTTAAACGATCTTCTAATGGTGATTTATCAAAAAAACTTTGAATTTTATGATAACAATAATCACCAACTTTATTGGGCAATAAAGCTAATGTCTTAAATAATATAGTTTTTAATTTATGATTCATTTTTAATTATACTACTTTTCGCATTTGTAAACCCGTATTACTTTTCTCGAATAGATTTCCTTGAAAATCTATATCTAATAATAAATTTTCAAATCCGGACCAATATTCAATTAGCTCAGTTAGAGTTGGGTTCCAGATCTCGTTGTTTTTAATTTTATTTCCTAAAAATTCGAAATTTTTAGACACTTTTTCATCTATTATAGCCGATGAAGAAAATAATCTTCCTTTATGATAATGCATCGGAACTGAAAAATAGGTATGTGCTATAAAAACACCACTTTCATTGATCAAAGTACTAATATTCTCCTGAGATAAAGATTTTTTAAAATCCAGCATTTCTAAAGTTTGAAAAATATAAAATTCTTTCTCTGCAATACTATGTTTAAAAACGATAGGAGAATATTTTGCTAATTTATAAGGCCTATTTTTCTTCGTCTTCCAAAATAATAAAACAGAAAAAATAGAAGCTCCAAGTTTTAAAAGATCATTTATTAGTGGAAAAAATGATTTTATTTTTTTTTGAAAAAATACCTTTTTAAAATTTGACGCTGTACTTCTGTACTTAGAAATTAAATCCTCATCATTGTAGTAATGAAAAATAATATTTTTAATTATTAACTGTATTTCCTTCGCAAATCCCTGATCTTTATTCCCATTATAAAACCCTGATAGTGTAAAATGTTCCGTGTTAAATTGATTGATAACTCCTGTAGTTGCTGTACCTGAATCAATGTAATTCCAAAGTGTATTAATTTTTTTATCTTGTAGAATTTCTTCAAAATCACAATCGGTTAAAACACCTTTTCTTAAAAGAGAAAAATTATAAGGCTGAAACCCATGATCAATCCATACTTTAATTGGATCAAATGGAGGTTTGAACTGTTTAAAATCCTGAAAACTTGCATCATTTGATTTCAGAGATTGTGAAAGCGAATGATAACACAATTCGTGTCCGGATTCACTCCATTTTAATAATTCTTCTGCCTGATTTTGATAAGAGGCGTTATTATCTCTTTTAGAAAAATGATTTAAAAAGAATCCTTTAGTAATTTTTATTTGGTGTTCATTGAAAAACTTTCTTTGTATGACCAAATTCTCTTCAGTGTCAAAATCGCAATGATCTGTGAAACAAGCTACAGCAGAAAATGGAATTTTAGACCTGCTAAACTCAATCCCACATTCTTTAGGATATAATAATGCCGGATTTTCAACAAAATCAAACTTTTGCCTTGCCTGATAAGCTGTTTTTCTATTCTCACTTCCCAAATAACTTGCTATCGGTGCAGCATTTTCTGGATTAAATCTCCATAACAAAACACATGGGGCATTTTTATCAATTTCCCAAATTCCACTTGTTATGTTTGCCTGAACGACTTTATCATTCTGAAATTTTACAATTTTGGGACTAAACTCATTAGCTATAAAATTAGTTCTCAATTTTTGCCATGTATAGTCGTGGTTTCTAAACTGTGCTACCGGCTCCGAAAAAACAATTTTTATATCGAATGAATTACAATCGGAAAGATTAATCGAAGACAAATCAATGATAACTTTGTTCATCTGATTATCGAACAGAATCTCACGATTTTCTGAAGATTTTAGTAATGTAATAGATTGTATCAAAGATTCCGGTTTATTCATGCCTCTTTCCTAATTCTATTAATCTGCCAGCATAAAACAGGGACTTTTTAAATTGCAGGTTTTTATAGGGTAATCTCAAAAAACGATAAAAAAAGCCTCTTTTAGCCCCCTTAAAAAGATATAGAAAAAAATGTTTGTGTTTGTATTCTATTACTTGCTGCGGTGTAAAATTCTTTATAATTCCATACATAACTGTTGGGCTAGGAACTGGTTTTATCCATTTTACAGCTTCTCCTTGTTCCCAAGGCTGAGCTTTTCTTTTTTTTCCTAAAATTTTAGCCTGATTACCCCAAAAACGATAACCTCCAACTGGGGGTTTTAAATGCAAAATTGGAGAAAATGGGTTTGAAACCAGTACAACTCCTAATTTAGCCAGTGAAAAACCAAAATCACTATCTTCACCATAACCTCCGTCAAAATTAACATCGTTTCCCTTTAATTTTCTAACATACTCTGTTTTTACACAAGAATTGGCATTACTAAATGTATCTGAAACACCAATTTTCCATCTCTGATCCTTTAACTTTTCTAATTTTAAATCAAGATCTTCTAATTGTTGGTATTCATTATCAGCCCTAATATCTAAACCATTGTTAGCATATGTCTTATACGTTTGTAATACTTTGAGATGATTTTCTATAAAATCTGATTTAAATCGAATATCATCATCCCCAAAAACGATATAATCGCCTGTACATAAATCAATCGCTTCATTTCTCGCTCTACAACTTCCTTTGGTCTCTTGCCATTTTACAATTAATTCAAAAGGATATCTTTTTTCCTGATAAAGTACTTCGTTTCTTTGTTCTTTCGGAGTAGCATCAACTACAATCACCTGAGAAACCGGATAACTTTGATTGACCAAATCATCTAATAAACTGAGAGTAAAATTCTGTCGCATCATTGTTGGAATAATGTAACTTACAGAAGGTTTCTCTTTTATTTCGTTTAATTTTCGAGGCTTGACAAGTGGTTTTATTTTTGATATCTTAAAATTTTTCTTTGCAAAAAAATAAGCATTCCATTCCTTCCATTTCCATAAACCTTCTCTATAAAGCATAAAAACAGAGTGCTCTTTTTTGAAGTTTTTTATAAAAAAAATATATCTGTCTTTTACTGTTATGTTTATTTCCTCTTTAATAGTCTCTTTGAATAAATCTTTTACATAAAGGGGAATTGCTGCAGAATTTCGTAAAGCATTATAACCAAAATCCAGCGCCTGCATTTGATTGTTTTTATATTCAGAATCAAACCCACCTAAAGTTTCCCATACAGATTTACGAACTGCAAACGAGTTTGGGTTAATTCTCCAACTTACACATTTGTCCAAATTATCAAAATCATTTATGTACCAAAAGAAAGTAGCAGTTTGATATACTAATTCAGGAAAGGCATTTTTGTACCCCTGTTCAAATGAACTATGCCAGATATCTCCAGCACCGGAACACAGATCTTCCAGTTTTTCTAAATCAGGCTGTCCATTGTAAAGAATAATCTCTCCACCAGTTGTTATAAATTCATTCAGTTTCATTTATTTATTCCTGATTTATTACTTTTCTGTAAAAATTAATATTGTCGTCCACTATTTTTGCCCTACTGAAAAACTGTTCTACTCTAATTCTTGCATTTTCTCCCATTTCTTCTGCCTCGACTGGATTATTCAAAAGCTGAAGGATTTTAGCAGCAAATATATCATGATTGGAAGGATGAGCCAAAAAACCACTTTCTCCGTCAACAATCATTTCTTTTGCCCAACCGATATTTGACGCTACAATTGCTTTTTGCATCGCCATAGCCTCAAGCCACGAAACCGGAAAAGCCTCAGCAAATGAAGGAAACACACAAATTGTTGCTTCTTCTATTTTACTTTTAATTTCAGAATAAGGAATACTCCCCAAATATGACACCTGTTTATTTGCCTTTTCTGAAAATGATTCCTGCATCATCTTCCAGGTCGAAGAATTACCAGAAACAATATCCGGTACATCTTTACCAATTAAAACTAGTTTTGCCTCCGGATTACTCTCTACTACTTTATTAAAAATGTAAGGTAGCTCCAGAAGTCCTTTTTTTCTAATTAAACTTCCAAAATAGAGTATATTTTTATCGCTCTGAGAAAAACTCTTCACTGACTTAAACAGATCTATATCAATAAGATTCGGAATAACTGTGAAGCTTTCATTTAAACCAAAAACAGCATTTGTTGTAACTGCTGCAAATTGACTTACAGACAATAAAGCAGCTGCTTTTTTTAAAGCATGTTTTTCATGAAATTTATTTACCCATTTAACAGGGCGCTCGTCCAAATGGCAAAAATAAGCATCTGAGCCGTGTAATCGGATTATTAAAGGACATTCACGAGGCTGAATAAAGGAAGTGATTCCTGTCCAGTCAGGTGCTTCTACTAAATCAATCTCTTTGGCAGTATACAGCTGATCGATAATCTTTTCTATCTTTTTCCTAGTGAGGAACCATGATAATCCTTTAAATTTTACATTCTTTATTTGCTGAATAACAATTCCGTCATCATTAAAAATACCTTCTTCTTTCTGACCATACACAAGAACCCGAACTAAAATACCCTTTGCTAAAAGACCAAGTGCTAAATTCTTAATACTTGTTCCAATACCTCCGGAATTTCCAGTTTTAAAATGTGGGTATTCGGGTGTTAAAAAGGCTATTGTCATAATTTATTTACCGAAAAAGTCTTTTAAAATTCGGGAGGTAAACATTGTTGCTCCGGTATTAGTCATATGTCCACAAGATGAAAAATATTTATTTTCTACGACAACATTCTCATAATTGTAAATTTCCGGATAAGCTTTTTTTACTTTATCAAAATAATTCATCCCTATAACATTTTCACACATTGGTGTCATTACAGCAATAAAATTGATATTGTTGGCTTTACAAATATTTTTAATCTCTTCGTAATATTTATTATGGGGTAAGGGATTTAGATTGACAATATTATTTTTCATATTACCATTCTTGTGCTTCTCCAACGGATAATAGCCTAAATTATCTAATGAATTTGTTTTTTTATGAATTGCTGTGAAGAAAGTTTCTCTAAATCCGATTTTAGAATCATATTTTATATATCTATAGAATGGGATATAATACAACTCGTTGAAGTTTTCCTGATTCGAAAAATGCTCTCGAATGACATTTGAATTGTGAATATAAGGCAAAAACAAAGCTGCAATACCCTCTGCTTCCTGATCATTTGAAAGATTCAAATCGGCCTCAAGAATTACATTTTTGATTTCATATTTTCGTTCGATCATTAATTTTAACATCAATGAAGCTTCAAACAAATGTCCGCCACTCATACCATAATTAAAAGCTTTCAATCCTTTGTCTTCAAACATCTGAGCGACAAAGTGGTTATTGGCTCTCGAAGAACCTAAAATTACCACATCTAATTTCTGAGCTTTAGAATTAAAAACAGTTTCAATTTTTCCTCTGTTTTTTGATTGCAAAAAAATGAATGTATACACCCCGTCCAACAAGATTGCAATCAGTAATACTGTTGCTAAAATCTTAGCTGTATAAATTAAAAATTGTTTCATTAAAACTGAAAATATATAAATTCTTTGTAATCTGAGTATGTGCCAAATGCCAATACCGCTCCTATGGCCAAAGCAACCCTCAGCATACTTCTTTTCCCTGACAAGGGTTCTACTTTAGTTCGATTATTCCATTCTACTAAAACAAATAGTCCTATCATCAACAATAGTTCGTAGTTATATCTCT
Source organism: Flavobacterium sp. B183 (assembly GCF_023539155.1). Classification (NCBI taxonomy): domain Bacteria; kingdom Pseudomonadati; phylum Bacteroidota; class Flavobacteriia; order Flavobacteriales; family Flavobacteriaceae; genus Flavobacterium; species Flavobacterium sp. B183. The sequence goes on from NZ_CP097434.1 coordinate 299,256, forward strand.
CGTTGTCCAGATATTGAAAATTAAAATCTCTATTGAAAATTATTCGTTTTAAATAAGATACAGCATCCGTAATTGTTTTGGCTCTAAAAAACACCCACGCTATACAAGTAATCAAAAAGGTAAACAGAATACTTAGTAGTACTTTTATCGAATCAAAGTTGAAGCTGAGCTTAATATCATCTATGTTATTCCTGTTACTATTTGATAAAAGCAATGGTAAAAAGTACATGGCATTTATAAATCCCCATGCGATATAAGTCCAATTAGCTCCATGCCAAAATCCACTTACTACGAAAATGATAAATGTATTTCTGATTTTCATCCATAATCCACCTTTACTTCCTCCTAAAGGGATGTATAAATAATCACGAAACCAAGAAGAAAGCGAAATATGCCATCGACGCCAAAACTCTGCAATATCCCTGGAGAAATAGGGGTAATTGAAGTTCCTAAGCAGATCTAAACCAAATAGTTTTGATACTCCCAAAGCGATATCTGAATATCCCGAAAAATCACCATAAATCTGGAATGCGAAATACACGGCCCCCAAAATAAGAGAGAAAGAATTCATTGAAGGATAATGATCAAAAATGGCATTAGCATAAGTCGCACAAGTATCTGCTATCACTACTTTTTTAACTAACCCCCAAATAATTTGACAAACCCCTTCTTTAGCAGTTTGAAAATTAAACTCTCGTTTTACCTTCACCTGAGGTAATAAATGTGTTGCTCTCTCTATTGGCCCGGCAACAAGAAGCGGAAAGTAACTTACAAATAAGGAATAATCTACAAAGTTGTACTCGGCTTTTATACGCTTGTAATAAATATCAATTACATAGGATAACCCATGAAAAGTATAAAATGAAATTCCGACCGGAAGAATTACATTTAATAATAATGGGCTGCTTTTTAACCCTGCTGAACTTAATAATTCTGCAAATGATAATGCAAAAAAGTTATAATACTTAAAAACCCCTAAAAAACCTAAATTAACTAAAATACTAAGCCAGAACCAAAACTTTCGACTCCGTTCTGTTTTTCCTTTTTCAATTTGAATTCCTGTATAATAATCCAAAAAAGTAGAAAATACCAACAAAAACAGAAACCTCCAATCCCAGCAAGAATAGAAGTAATAACTGGCAACAATTAATAAAGCATTTTGAGTACTTTTGTTTTTATTGAATACAAACCAATATAGAAAAAAAACGATTGGTAAAAAAATAGCAAAAGCTAAGGAATTAAAAAACATCTGTGGTTTTTGAAATTTTAAATATTAGTATCACTCTGCATTAGTAATTTAAAATGGTTTTCCACCATTTTCGGCAAAGAAAAGGAATTCGAAATTAATTCTCTTGTATTCATTGAGATCTTTTTATTTCCTAAAAAAAGATCTTCCAGAATTTCTGCCAAAGCTTTTACATTTTTGGCCTCAAAAATATATCCATTCTCTCCGGAAGTTATGGCTTCCCTATTCCCTCCAACATCGGTTGTAATTACGGGTACATTTGCAGCAAGACTTTCTAAAATTGATAAACTAAAACATTCCATATGCGTAGGCTGCAGCATATAATCATATTGCGAAAAAATCTCATTTAAATTAGGCTTGCTTCCCATAAAATCGAAATTATTCTGCAATCCTAATTTTTCGATCTGCTCAAACAGTTTCTCTTTATAAGGTCCGTCGCCATATATCGCAATATGAATTTGACTTTTGACTTGGAAAGTAAGAAGGCTTACCGCCTCAATTAAATCCTGAATTCCTTTTGATTCTCTAAGATGAGAGGCCACTAAAAAACTCGGTTCTATAGTAGCCCTAGTTTTTCTTACTGCTATGGCATCTAAAATAACACCATTATAAATGGTTAAAGTCTTAGATTTTAAATGCCCCCCAAAATCTTTCAAAAGTTCATTTACGGTATAATTCGATACTCCAACAAAGACATCAATATACCTTGAAAATAAAATTCCTTTTACCCTCTTTTTTATTCTCTTTTTGAATGGATACCCATTTAAAGGTCTTGGGTTATGATCAACCGCTATTATTTTAGCCCCTGAAAGCTTCTTTACTTGAAAGAAAAAAGGTGTACACAATTCTATAAAATGAGTAATTATATGCGTATACTCAGGTTTATTTATACTGCAAAAACTAAGAAAATAATTTTCTACATTATTAATTTTACTACTATTGATATTCAAAGCTGAATAAAGTCCATGATCGGATTGATTTGGAAAAAACCAATCTACTTCAATATCATTTTCTTTGCATTTTTTATCAAAATACCAGAAAAAATAGTCCATCCCCCCAACTCTTTCCGGAAGCAATTCATAATTGCACAAAACTGCTATTTTACTTTGATTTAAGCCCATTTTAAAAGTGTCTCAGCGATTCTTTTACCTGTTCTTTGCAATGGCTTGCTAACTTGCAATTGGAGCAATTGTTTTCTGTTTTCTGAATCCAATTTATGATTTTCCAGATATAAATTTATTGCATCAACTAACTCTTCTTTACTTTTTACAATTTTTGTTGCCTTACTGTTTACAACATTTTCTATATGAGCGTAATTTAAAAATCTTTGATCATCATATAATCCATTTTTAGAATTACCAAAAACGGTATTTATTACAGGTTTGTCAAACTGAATAAAATCCAGACTCATCGTGGACAACATATTGATATTAAGATCTGAATATTCTAACAGGCTTCTTAAATCTTTAACATCTTCAATTGAAGGTATTCTTTGTGACCAGGATTCCTGATGATTTTCTCTTGATAAATTCCATTTTGGATAATTCCACTTTATAAAAGGAAATTTTTCTACATATTCAGAAAAACGAATCGGGTCTTCTGCCGGAGAGGTCCTAATAATAAGATTCACCTTTTTTATTTCTCCTTCTTTTATAGCATTTGCGATAATCTCAATATACAATTCATCATTTTTACTAGTTGCAATATCTCCGCAACTAAAGCAAATTGTTTTAAAGTTTGAATTTAATTGGAACCTTGAAATGAATTCTTCTCGGGAAACTTTATAATGATCTAAAACATAAGGTTCAAACTGAGGAGTTCCTACAACTTCAATGTTTTCGGATTTAACAGCTGAATAAAATTGCTGCAATTCAGATTTCATCAAATCGCTCCAAACCAAATAATAATTAAAATTAGCAGCCATTCGGCCTTTTGATGCCAAATTATCCCAGCTAAAAATAAAAGAAGCTGTCTTAACATTTAGTTTTTCTGCCTGATAAACCAATGGGGCTATAAATGGAGGTCGTTGATGTGTAAAAAACAAAAGATCAAAATTCTCTCTTATCAACAGCTCTCTGTAACCAACTGTTTTTGAGTCATTCTTAAAAGACAATTGTTGCCAGAAATTAAATCTTTGAATCCATTTTTCTGAATGCAAAACCGATGTTACTTTAAAAATAAAGCGCGTTGCATAACCTCTGTTGCTTTTAGAAGTCGATGCATTTATTTTTAAACTATCCTGAATACCAAAATTATTCTTTTTGTGCAATTTTAAATGGGCAACCTCTTTTGCTTTTCTAAAAAACCAAGTCTTAAATTTTTCTTCAAAAACATCCAACTCGATAATTCTTGATTTTGCAACAAAACCAGAATATATTGTAGATGGTAAACAAGAAAGAATTACCACCTCATCAAATGTCTTTTCTGCCTCAACCAAAAAATCACTTAAAATGAAATTCCTGAAACCAACGCCATCCGTAATTACTATTCCTAGTTTTTTCATTTCTAATCTGTACCAAAAAGGCGATATATTATGTTAAAAGATATTTTTCAATTATAAAAATCAAATATCTCTGAATTGTTTTTGATGATTGAGTTGCCAAATGTCAGTTTTTTGAAGACATCGAAGAAATAATTCATTACTATTCCCTTTTCCGAAATCATCCTGAATACTTTTTACCTCATGTAAGTTAATAATCGAAAGTGCTTTTTTTATTCCTGTTTCAGAATAGTCTGTATTGATAATATCAGCATGTATTGCCCTGTTTTGCTGGCGAGTTCCAATATTTATAATTGGAATTCCATAATAAGGAGCTTCTCTAATTCCGGCACTACTATTACCAATAATAAATTGACTGTTTTTTAATAAGGTCAAAAAATACTCAAATCGCAGAGATGGAAAAACCCTAAATCTTTCATTTCCTTTTAACTTTTCATAGGCCTCAAGAATAAATTGGCTCCCTAAATCATTGTTTGGAAAAATAACAATGTAATTATGCTTGTCTGCTAACAATGAAGTAACAAAATTCTCTACATAATGCTGCATCTCCCTAATTTCGGTAGTAACCGGGTGAAACATGACCACGGCATATTCTTCAAAATCTATCCTATAATAGGCTTTCGCAATATCTAAATCTGGCAATTGATCTGAAAACATAATATCTACATCTGGTGAACCAATTGTAAATATCGATTCTTTGATTTCTCCCATTTGTATCAATCGTTTCTGTGCTTGCTTATTAGAAACAAAATGAATGTGACTTAATTTACTCACACTATGACGAATTAATTCATCTACAGTTCCTGAAACTTCTCCGCCTTCAATATGTGCGACAAGAATATTATTAAGCGATCCTACAATAGCTCCGGCAAGAGTTTCAACTCTGTCACCATGAACAACTATCATATCCGGATTTACACCTTTACAATAAGCCGATAATCCCTCTATGGTTTTTGCAAGAGTTAAATCCATTGTGGTTTCGTCAGTATGATTTTTGAAAGTGTGAATGTTTTTAAAATTACATCTTTCAATTTCGATTAAAGTGTAACCATAAACTTCCTGCAAATGCATTCCGGTAACAAAAATATACACTTCAAAATCTTCTTGTTTTTCAAGAGTTTGAATTAATGACTTTATTTTGCCAAAATCTGCACGCGTGCCTGTAAGGAATAGAACTTTTTTAATTGTGTTATTCAAAATCAGAGAAATCTAATTGTTCATCATTTTCAATATCACGGGTTGCCACTTTTCCAATTAAATCATTAAAATGTTCCGCCAGAATTTTACCGGTGCCGGGACGTTTCACCCAAATATTATCTTTGGTAAAAACATCTCCTTTTTTTATCTCTTTAATACTACAAACAGTAGCAAAAGCAAAATCTATCGTAACTTGCTCCTCTAAAGCTGGTTTTTTTATTCCGCCCCGCATCTGTGCCATTTCTGCTGATGAAACAATTAATTCCTGACAAGTCTTTTCATCCATACTACAAACAATGTCCGGACCTGTGCGTTGCATATGGTCTGTAAAATGTCTTTCTAAAATACTTGCTCCAAGTGCAACAGCACCTAAACAGGCATTGTTATTTAAAGTATGATCGCTCAAGCCAAAAACTTTATCCGGAAAAGCAATATGCAATTCTATCATTGCGCCAAATCTTACCAAATGAATTGGAGTTGGATATAAATTTGTGGTGTGCAATAAGGCAACCGGAATATTATGTTTGTCAAAAATAGCGACTGCTTTTTGAACACTTTCTATCGTATTCATTCCTGTACTTAAAATTACCGGCTTTCCAAATGAAGCAATATGTTCAAGGAGCGGATAATTATTACACTCTCCTGAACCAATTTTATAAGCCGGTATGTCGAATTTCTTCAATCGATCAGCTGCAGCACGAGAAAATGGCGTCGAAATGAAAATCATTCCTTTACTTTCTACATAGTTTTTAAGTTCTAATTCATCGGTTTCATTCAATGAACAACGTTCCATGATTTCGTAAATAGAAACATCTGCATTACCCGGAATCACTTTTTTAGCCGCACCACTCATTTCATCTTCAACAATATGAGTTTGATGTTTTACAACTTCAACCCCTGCTCTATGTGCTGCATCAACCATTTCTTTGGCTACCTGCAAAGAACCTTCGTGATTAATTCCTATTTCGGCAATTACTAAAGGTCGAAAATCCTGCCCGATTTTTCTTCCTGCTATTTCTATATATGGATTCATAAAGTAGGTTTGGTATTTAGGGTTTTATATATATATGATACAAATATTCGGTATAATCAAAATCTTCCTGAGTATCGATATCTACGTTGGCAAAAATATGATCTATTTCGAAAGGAAATGCATCTTCGGCAATAATTATATCTTGTAAAATTAAAGATGCTTTTGTGATATAAAGTAATCCGTTTTCAAAATAAAGAGGCTCAAGATCCTGACTTCTTTGTCCAATTTCATAATTATAGGGAACAAATTTTTGGTCGATGATTTTTCCTAATTTTTTATGATTTCTTGAAACGGTAAATAAGCTGTTAAAGTTCTCTTTCTGATAAATTTTAAAAGCATCTTTCAATAAATTATCAGGACGAAATGGATTTGTTGCTTGTAATAGGATAACATTTTCAACCTCAGTATCAATACTTTCTAAAACATGTTTTAAAGCCGAAACTGTCGGCTCAAAATCTCCCGAAATATTCTCAGGTCGGTCGATAACTTTTGCACCATATTCGAGAGCTATTTTTTTTATATCCTTATCATCTGTCGAAACATAAACCTCATCTATAATTTCACTATTTGTCTTCGCAAATAATATACTAAATGAAAGCAATGGCATCCCATCCAGTAGTTTTACATTTTTTTGAGGTAATCTCTTAGACCCGCCTCGAGCAGGAATGATAACGATATTTTTCATTTTAGAATTTTAAACTTGATAATTTTTTCATATTCAAGATCACCCTTTTCTCAACCGGTTGTCTATATTTTAAAATTTTTGGAGCATGAATTAGTACCATAAAAATAGTTTTAAAATAAATTTTAAAATAGTGCAAATCAGTTAAAGCATATTTTTTAAAATTATGCCAGTATAATTTGAGAATTTTCACTAGTGGCGATGGATAATATACTAAAAAATAATAGGTTGAATTTTTTAATTGCTTTCCAAATCTAAAATAATTTTGGTTATTTAGTTTTCTTTGTTCTTTATTAACTCTATGATTTACTTTAATTTCATTAGAATATAAGATATCTTGTCCTTTAGACAAAACTTCAATGGAAAGACAAGCTTCTTCCCCATAAATATCGACCCATACCGGAAATCCATTGGTTTGATTATAAACAGATTTCCGAATAGCGAAACCACAACCAATAAATTCAGAAGTGAGGAATACTTTACCTTGTTTCTCTGATTGCTCCAAAGCTTCAGAATCAGAGGAAAAAACACCCTTTACTTCTTCAAAGGCCAAAATTCCAACATTTGGATAAATTTTAAATAAATTTTCAATTTTAAAAATAAACTCAATATTTAATGGATGAGCATCATCATCTAAACCAATTAAAATCTCAGAAACTGCCAGTGGATAAATTTGATGTCTCGCCGCAGAAGCACCTATCGATTTAAACGAAACAAACCATCTTACCCAATTCAATTCATCTTGCAAATCAATTGAGTTGTCTGTACACCCGTCTAAGAAAACCAAAACCTCAACTTCAGATTTATTAATTAATGAATCTAAAATTAGTAGTGTTTTAAGTAAATCTTTTTTACGATTTTTTGAAACAATTAAAATTGAAGCTCTCATGAATTAAAACTTATATAATTTCTTTAAAAATGTTATAATTTTTCCTTCGATCTGTTTCGTAAAAAAAATGCTGACACTAATTAATAGTAACATATAAAAAAGTGGCGCCAGAAAAGGCAAGGCACTTATCGATATATAATTTTGATGAATTAAAAAAACGCCAATATTCTCGTGTATCAAATACAGAAAATAAGATGCAATTCCGATTGTATTTAAAAGTTTATTATTTAAAAATGATATGCTTTTAGGATAATAAATCATTAATAAAAACAGTGTAATAAAGAGACCAAAGAGTGAAATTTTTTTTAAATCCTGATAATTCGTAAATACTAAAAACAATAAAAAAAACGCAAAAACACCAATTTCAAAAACTGAATTATTAACTTGATTTGAATGATTTTTATAAAAGATGTAAAAAATAGCTCCTAATGAAAAAAAAGATAAGGAATCTAATAAATTAAAGGTAGATCTTAATGACTTCAGTTTTAAAATAATATAATTATCAATGTAAATATGTGATAATAAGAAATTAAAAATGACTAAAAATACTGCAGCCATAAAGAAGTAGAAATAAAACTTCTTTTGATAAAAAAAATAAAAAAATGAAGCCAAAACATAAAATTGAATCTCAAGCCATAAACTCCAATAAGAACCACTTATGTAATCCAAATCAATCGAATAGCCTGTTAGTTTCGACAAAAGATCTGGTTGAATAAAAGTTAAACTAACCAAAATATTCTTTACATAATGAGTTGATGGAAATAAAAAATTATCATCAAATAAATTAAAAAAGATGTAGCTTATAATTGAAGCAAAGAACATCGAAGGCAATAACCTTATAAATCGATTGAACCAAAATTGCCCTAACGCTTTTGTTTTTTCAAGTGTAAAAAAAATTACAAAACCACTAATCATGAAAAAGAAGTGTACTCCAAATTTACCATATCTAAAAAAATCATATTCATTTTGATATGGATACAAATTACTCCAACGAGAGAAAAAATGAAAAAAAATCACCATAATAATGGCAATTGCCCTAAAACTATCTAAAAGTTCAATCCTATTATTTTGCATTATAAGGTAAGCTGGTTTTTTATTAATCGGATATTGCCAATAAATTTAACTTTAGTCAATAGTACGAACCAAACCACGAGATTGTATTTACTACTGTTTGATCGTTTCCAAAAATCAGAAATTTTACGAGACAGCAAATAACTAAATTTCTTTTTATCCGAATTGCTTAAGTTTTTAGTGTAATTAAAAAATAAGTGATTAAAGCAAGTAATTAATATTTCTAGTTTACATCTAAAATTTTGGCTAATGATTCCATCTGTAGCATAATAATATTCAAACACTTGTTCTGGAGATAAATTGATATCAAACGTTTTCCAATAATTTGAGATAATAATAGATCGTTCTCTAAGATGCTTATTTTTATTTCCTGCTGAACGATGATTACTATTTTCGACTATTCTATATTTCATCAAAAAATCAGGCAAATTATGCATTTCACCATTTTCAGAAACTTTAATCCATAAATCCCAATCTTCACAAGTTTTTATATCTTCATCATATCTTAAAGCATTTGAATCAAAAAAAACACTTCTTAAAAAAACTGAAGAATGCCCAAAAGACGCACTAAACAACAGGTACAATTTCAGATAATTATCTTCACCGGGATATTCCCATCCTGATGAAACGTTTTCATTTATATTTTTAAGCCAAACCCCCTGAGTTCCACATAACACTATAGATTCATTTTCTTCAAGATAGCACATCTGTCTCTCAAATCGCTCCGGAAATGCCCAATCGTCTGCATCCATCCTTGCTATAAACTGGTAATTCGGTAAAAGCTCGTCCAGACCTTTATTTAATGTTTTTGAGATACCCAGATTTTCATTGTTTTTTCTATAAAAAATCCTTTTATCGCTATAGTTCTCTATTACTTCTTTTGAATTGTCTGTAGAACAATCATCATATATATATAAATCAAAATTAGAATAGGTTTGATTTAAAATAGAATCAATACTTTCTTTTAGATATTGAGCCGAATTATAAGTCGGAATTAAAACAGCCAACTTTTTCATTGGGCAATTATTTTTTTAACTTTATCAATAGATTCCTGATTTACATCAGAATCAAACTTCCTCGCAAATAATAAATCATTTTTATTAATCTCTAAATCTTCAACTTCTAAATATTTTGGGCTAGCCTCTGCTCCACTAAAACAAACTAAATGTGTTTCTAAATTATCTATCGGAAATTGTTTTTCCCTGTCATAATTTAAAATTAAAGTGGCAAAATATAATTCGTCGGGCGCTAAAACATACTTAAATATGGAATTGAATTTTTTATTAGCATTATTTGTTTCAAGAATAAAACTAATCATTTCATTATTAAGCAACATCCATTGACTAGCTCCATAAATCTTAAAATCCGGAAATTGTTTTTTGAATCGATTCATCGGAAGTAAAGATTTTAAATTTATCTTTTTTATAATTTTATTCGCCCAATAATTTAATCCAGGATTTTTTTTATACTCAAAAAAGTAGAAATTTTCAAATCGAAATAAACCTCCACCCCACCACTTTTTATATGGCAATTCCCAATAGTTGATAAACGAAGTTTTGGCTTTACTTTTTAGAAAATCATGTATAAAAGTATTAGATTTTAAAGGTAAATCTTCCCCAGACAATAGGATAAAATGATAATCTGAGTTTTTATAATTGAAATCCATAAATTTTTGAACTTCTTTCATACTGTTTAAAGTTGCCTGAACTAAACTATATTTCCCCCATGAACATGAAATTCTATTTTTTACAAAATGTGAAGGTGTGTTTTCAAGTAACCTCTGAAATTCAATTTGATTTACTTTTTTATCAAGATGAACAAAAAAAACTGAATTATTATCATCTAATAGCGTGATCAACTCTTTAATTTGAACAGGATTTTTATGTGCTAGAATACAGTATGCTTTTTTATACATCACAAATTATTTAATATAACTTGCAATTTAAGTGCAAAATTGAGCGCCGGATTTTCTGGGATCTGAGTAATGATTTCTTGTCTTGCTTTAAGTCCCATTACCTTCCAGTCTAGTCTCTTTTGCCATGCACGTTCTAGAGCTTCGTTAACATACTCCGGCCTTGGGGCAGCAGCAATAAATCCTGTTTCATTATCTATCACAAGTTCCTTGTTTCCACTTACATTGGTAACAATTACAAATCTCTTGCAGAGCATTGCTTCCACTATTACAATAGGTAAACCTTCGAATCTAGAAGTTAAGATTAGTCCTTGATTTGTTTTCCAGATTTCCTCTGTTGATGTATGCGAATGAATTATAACATTTTTCAATTGATACATTTGAACTAAATCGTTCAGATTTTCGATATCATTTCCCTCTCCATAAAAATTAACAATCAAATTTCTGTTTTTCCATTTTTCATCTGATAAAACCTGTAATACTACATCCTGACCTTTAGCATAAAAATCGTATCTCCCCACAAAAGCTAATGTAAAATTAGCTGATTGTGGAAAATCTAACTCATTCTTAAAAGAAACATTAAAAGGATTACGGACAATTTCTACATTCTTTAAAATTGTTCCCACCTGATTTTGAGTTACCAAAAGATTATCCTGACTTACAAAATAGTTTTTAATCGCATTTTGAAAACCAATTTCCATTTTTTTTCTTAATGCGACATTAGGCCATAAACCTTCATTTACAGCATGAGATAATGTCACATATTTTATTTTATTCTGGCAAGCAAATAACATTGTATCAACTCCATTGAAATTAAATCCCTGATTAATGATTAATAAATCTGGGTTAAATTCTAAAATATAAACTTCTTTTAAATTAGTTGACTTAAATCTTTTATGATAGGGTAGAAATCGATTTGCAATTCTTTTCGAAGATGACAGCTTATCATTATTGAAACGAATAATTTTGATCTCCTTTTTTTTTTCCAATGAGGTTAATTCTTTCGGAAGTTTTAATTTTTCATGAATGCAAATGGCAATCGAAAACCCCATCTTAAACAATTCTATTACCGTTTGAGTCCAAAGTAGTTCACTCCCACCCCAAGAAACATTTTCAGTGGTAAATAATATTCTTGTAGAATTATCCATTAAACATGAAATTTTCTTTTTACTTTTTTGATCATTACTTTCATTAAAAATTTAAACGAAGGTTCTTCTTTTAATCTTTGATTTTCGATAATATACGCTCTAAAAAGGCCTAAATGTTTTAGCTCTTTTTTATTGAAAATATAATCTAATAAAACTTTCCTTTTTTCCCATGCATCTGTCAACATTGAGTTATCTCTAACTCTATAATCAAAAAATATTTCATTTACATATTCAAACTTACATCCTATATTACCCATCCTAAGCCATAAATCCCAATCTTCAAATCCCATAACAGGCATATTTTCATCATATCCTCCTAGTTTTACCCATGTAGACTTTCTAAATCCGGCACAGGCATCAATATAATTATTAAGAAGTATTTCCGGAAAATAAAAAGACTTAGATTGCCAGATATTATTTTTATTCCCAAAATTCTGAGCATTCCCATGCACAACATCAACATCTTTATTATTGTCCAGAATACTTATTGTTCGAGTAATAAACTCAGTCCTTAATTTATTGTCGGCATCTAACGGAATAATATATTGTCCATGCGCCTCTTTAATTCCATTGTTTCTAGCCTTTGCTAATCCTAAATTAGGCTGATTTATGTAGTATATCGTTTTATCTTTCAAAACAATATCATCTAAAATAGTATTTGTTACCGGATCTGTTGAACCATCATTTACCAGAATGATTTCATAATCTTCTTTTTTCTGATAATCTTTGATACTATCAATAGCTTCTTTAAGATACTGACCAAGATTATAACAGGTTATAACTATCGAGATTTTGGGATTTTGCATGAATTAGAAATTATAGTCTTAATTTTTTAATTTTAAAATCGACTCTAAACTATCAATTATTTTATCTGAAGTAAAAAGTTCAAAATTATCTTTTATGATTTTAGGAGATAAGTCCCACCATTTACTTAATAATAACTTTTCTATAACATTCTCAGAAAAACGATATGATTTTATACTACCAGGTACACCTACTACCACCGCATAAGGCGGAATGTCTTTTAACACAACAGCACCAGCTCCAATAATAGCACCATGACCTATTGTTACTCCATTTTTCACAAAAACATTCGCTCCTAGCCAGACATCATTACCTATGTGAACAGTTTGCTTTCCAAGATACAAATCATTTAAGGGTTTTATATCAAAACTACAATCAGAACTATAAAAAGCTGGAGAAGTTGATAACTGATGGATTGGATGGTTTCCAAAACCAACTACTACATTTGGTCCAATAGAACAAAATTTTCCAATTATCGTATTATGAACAATTGAATTATTTGAAACATAAGAATAATCTCCTATTTCAGAATTATGAAAATCAACATTCTTCATGAGCACGGCATTGGAATTGTTAACCGAAACCTCGTCTTTAAGTTTCTTTTTAAAAAAGAATGTTTTAAAAAAGATTATTACAATTTTTAATTTTGTCATCCTTTATTTTTCTTGATAGTAAAATAGTTTTTAAACTTGTAAAAGAAACTACTTTTTATTTTTTTAACTTCATTTTGCAGCTGATCTAGATCTTTAATTTGCTTACTTATTAAATGATACAAGACTTTAAAATTGAATTCTTCATTATTAAAACCTATATCTGAAAGAACATTTATATATAATCTCAGATGATCCTTCTCATTTTTAGTAACAGATTTTTCATGAATTCTATAAACAGCTAATATTTCTTCAGAACCGTAAAAAATTAATCTATTCACTAGTAATCTGATCCAAAGATGGGAATCTTCTGCATTTTGAACTTCTAACTTTTCAGAAAACATTCCCACCTCTATAACTTTTGCCTTTTTTACTAAAACTGTTAAAATAGGGACTCTGTTTCTTTCAATCATTTTTTCCAATCCATTTTCATACGATAGAAAACCAAAATGTCCCATGATTATACTCTTTGAGTCTATTACAGATGCACCATTCATTGTATAAGCCGCTGAAAAAACCAAATCAGCTTCTTTCTTTTTTATCTGATTTAACTGAACCTCTAATTTATTACTCACCCACATATCATCGGCATCTAAAAATGCAAGATAATCTCCTTTCGATTTTGTTATAGCAAGATTTCTTGCTTTTCCTTGCTTTCCATTTTCCTGGTAATAATAATAAATACGATTATCCTTCTTTAAGTATTCTTTTATTATTTCAGCCGTATCATCCGTTGAACCGTCATCAATTATTATCAATTCCCATTCTGAAAATGTTTGAGATAAAACTGATTCAATTGCTTCCCGAATATAATTTGAAGCATTATAAGCAGGCATGATAATGCTAACTAAAGAAATAGTTTCCAATTTTTTATTTTAAAATTTTATGATATATAAATGATAGACTTCCTTTAATCCCTAAAAAAATAAATCTATCTTTTAACAGCTTTATGTAGTTTAATGAAAAATGGTTGGGGTGCAACTTTATTGACTCACATAACAGATAATTGCGAACATTTCTAATATTTGAATTATCGCACAGAGGAATTCTAAAAGTGATTTCTTTTAAGTTTAAATAACTATAATATCTTTGTTTAAAAAGTGATGCATTCGAATAAATTCCTCCTTCGTGCAATCGATAAACAGCAGAAAAAGAATCTAGTAAAATTCCTTTTCCCTTACTCAAACAAAGGGCGTACAAACTGTTATCTTTACTATGTTTCAAACTCTTTAACAGAGGTAACTCAAGACTTTTTCTCCTAAACAAAACGGTCAAAGTATAGGTACAATAAGGTGTAAATATTGTATCTAAATCAATAGTCACATTTTTATTTTTTCTATTTGTGACACCCAGTCAGGTTCTGCTAATAAAGATAAATTTTCTGATTCTTTTATCAAATACTTAGTCCAGCAAATAGTATATTCTTTATTCATTTCTAAAAAATCAACTTGTCTTTGAAGTTTTAAAGGATCAATCCAATAATCATCACCTTCACAAACGGCAATATAATTACCTGAACATTGATCTAAAGCAAAAAGAAAATTAGGCATCATACCCAGATTCTTTTTATGGTTAAAATATTTAATCCTTGATTTTTTAGGATGATTAGCTAATATGTCTTTAACAACAAGATCTGTATTGTCCGGTGAACAATCATTAGCAATAATTAGTTCAATTTCAAAATCACATTTTTGCATCAAAACTCCTTCTATAGCCTGAAGAATATAATTCTCATGACCATATGTAATCATACAAACACTAACTTTCAGATTCCGGTTCATTAAAAAAATTCTAAAGGCTTTAACTCTTTGATAATCTTTCCGGGTATTCCTACTACCATCGAATTATCTGGAATATCTTTCGTGACTACTGCTCCGGCTCCAACAATAACATTTTTACCAATTGTAACTTTTGGTAAGACTGTAGAATTTGTTCCCAAAAGAGAATACGTACCAATGATACAATTTCCGGAAATACTTACTCCCGGAGAAAGTTCTACAAATTCTCCTAATATCGAATCATGACCAATTGTACAGTTCAAATTCACTAAAGATCCTTTTTTTATAGTAACATCAGAGGTTATAACTGTTCCAGTCATAATATTACAACCTAATTCGATTTCATTTCCAAAATTACCTATGTTAGATAAAGGACTTATAGTCGAGGTAAAAATACCTCCCAAAGCGCTAAATTTATCATACATTTTTTTCTTAAAACAGGACCGCCTATTCCTATTGTAAATCTATTATCTATTGTTTTAAAATAAGACAATACTTCTTCTGTATTTTTTAGAATAGTAAATTTATTATACAAAGTACCTTTTACATCAAGATTTACATCGTCATAAAAAACCAAATCTTCAAGTTGGTTTAATTGATATACTACTTCTAAAACTTCCTTAGCAAAACCTTTTGATCCTACAATTAGCATACTATACTATTTATTATCGTAATTACTTTAAATAAATCTTGTTCCTTTAAACCAACGTATAGTGGTAAACACATAATTCTGGAGGCAATGCTTTCAGATATCGGCATTGGCTCCCCTTCTGTATATTCAATAGTATTTAAAGAAGGATAAAAATAACGTCGACTAAAAATTTCGTTTTCATTTAACTCTTTTTGAACTTTTAATAATAGTTCTTCACTCTCAAAGATTAAGGGGTGATAACTATAATTCCAATTTGTATTCTCTCTTATTTTTAAAGTTTGGATTCTGGATAAATCTAATTTCGAATTATAGTAACTAACTACTTTTTTTCTTTCTGAGATTATTTCCTCCATATAAGGTAAAACGGCCAATCCTAGTGCTGCCTGCAATTCAGACATCTTACCATTTATCCCTAACCCATGAAATGACAATGGCCCGTTATGTCCAAAATTATGACTATGAAATAATTTGTTACTTAAATTTAGATCGTTAGCAAACATAGCTCCTCCTTCTCCTGTATGAAATAATTTGGTTGCATGAAAACTACAAGTATTAATATCTCCGAAATCAAATATAGATTGTCCATTATAAGTTACCCCAAAAGAATGAGCAGCATCATAAATTACCTTCAGATTATTATTTTTTGCAATAATTTCAATTGCATTTATATTACATGGATTCCCAAAAACATGTGTCGCCAATATTGCAGTTGTTTTTGATGTGATAGCTGCTTCTATCTTAGTTTCATCAATTGTTAAATAGTCTGGATGAATATCTACAAAAACGGGAGTACAATTTTCCCAAACAATTGCAGCGGTAGTGGCTACATAACTAAATGGCGTTGTAATAATTTCTCCATTTTCGCCTAATAGTTTCAATGCAATTTGTAGTGGTATCGTTCCGTTATTTGTTAGAATAATATTAGAAACCTTTAGATAGCTCTTTAATCTTTCTTCAAGTTCTAAAACAAGTTCTCCTCTATTAGTTAACCATTCGTTATCCCAGGCACGCTGTACCTGCTTGTTGTATTCTTTTAAAGGAGGAAGAAATGTTTTTGTTACATTTATCATTTTATATTTCTTGTAATTTCGTTTTGAAGTAATGCAATTCTAGGTGACATCTGAATTTCATTTGAATATACGTTTTCAAATTTAGACCTGCCATTGTTCGAAATTGCATATAATCTTTTTGGATTTTCTATTAAATTTATTACCTCCTTTACAATTGATTCTTTTTTACTTTCAATTAAAATAAGGTCTATATCCGGAACAAAAGCATTATTTTGTCTTAATTCGTCTGTAATCAGTACGACTACGCCATTTAAAGCTGCTTCTACAACTGTTCCTAAAGGGAAGCCATCAAATGCTCCTTTTCCTAAAATAAAGGCTTTATTTGGAGAAATTAAGACATCCATATTTTTATATATCACTCCTAAAGATTCAAAATTTTGATATCCATAAAAACTGATCTTATCCTTAATTGGTATTATATCAATGTCCTCATCTGTAAAACCGCCAACAACATGAAATCTTATAAAATCGTATTTATTAGCAATTTCCAAAGCAAATTCTATGAAAACATCATATCCTTTATCTTCTCCTTTTGACATATATTTAGCAGCACAAAAGCAAATATCAAAAGTTGTTTTGTTGTCTAAATAGTTTTTTTTCTCCTTCAAATCTTTTTTTAAAGATACTTGCGGAACAACTCCGCCAAAAATAAATTCTATTTTTTCAGGATCACACAGTTTTTTATCTAATAAATAATCATGAGTAATTTTTTGTGTTACAATAACCTTACGAAACATTGGTGAAAGAAAAACTTTTTTTAATTTATCATCACTTGTAATTTCATTTAACTGAAATCCGCCACCTGGATATAAAGTAAAAACAAAAGGTATTTTATGTTTTTCTAACCAGCTTAAGTTTCTGAAAATGTTATTAATAAAAACACAGTAGAACAGTTTGCTATTTATATTAACAAATCCTTTTCTAGAGCTTATTTTATTCTTTAATGATTTATATTGTCCCTCAAACTCATTAATATGCTTTTGATGATTCTCTATAGGAGTCCCTACGATACGATAAGCTGTTGGTTCAACTATAACTTTTGATTTTGTAAAGTTTTCAAGTAAAACTCGAAACTCTTCAAATCTAAAACCTGAAGCTGGATGGGGAAAAATATCATCAAATATTAAAATATCGTTTTTTTTAAAAACTTTAAACGGGATAAAAAGCTCTTGACGATAAAGACACTTAATTATGTAAAAACTGTTCCTGATTTTTTGCTTAATAATTCTAAAAATATTCATATTACTCTCCTATTTGAGTATTCTCCCAGTTTAAATAAGGTCGAACAGTTCCCCCCCAATACCCAAAATAATCTTTTCTATAAATCCCTTCTTCATCAAGATCTACGGAAATCATTTTATCGAGCTGAGTAACAATCTCAAAATTATTACCCACTAATATTATTGTAAAAAAATATCTACCCTTATTTAATAGATTTTCAGGAATAGTACATACACTTTTATAAACTCCCTTTCCTAAAGGTGTTCTTTCTAAATTTGGGGAAGCTAAAACATACACCTCTTTATCATCAAAAATAGATATTGAACAATTAAGTAAATGATTTTCAATAAAATTTATATACTCAATTTCTAATCTAATTTGATTTTCAATAAAAAATGAATCTTTTTCTGCAATAAGTTTTATAGAAGTTATTTTAGCGTTTAAATTGCCTGGTGCTTCTTCAACCTCCCATTTTATAGTAGTAACAAGATCAGATAAATTAAAATTATATACATTGAGAGCTTCACTAATATCCCCATTAAATTTTACAGTTCCATTCTCTAAAACTATTCCTCTGGTACATAGGCTCTTTACAGCCGCCATATTATGACTCACAAACAAAACAGTCCGGCCACCTTCACGCGATATATCCTGCATCTTACCAATAGCCTTTTTCTGAAATTCGGCATCTCCAACTGCCAAAACCTCATCAACTACCAAAATTTCGGGTTCCAAAAATGCCGCTACCGCAAAAGCTAAACGAACGGTCATTCCGGAGCTATATCTTTTTACAGGCGTATCTATATAACGTTCACAACCTGAAAATTCTATAATTTCATCAAGCTTAGAAGAAATTTCTTTTTTGGTCATTCCAAGAATGGCACCATTTAGAAAAATATTTTCTCTTCCGGTCATTTCTCCATTGAAACCAGTTCCCACTTCAAGAAGTGAAGCAATACGACCACGAGATTTGATACTTCCTGTAGTTGGAGCTGTTACTTTTGAAAGTATCTTTAAAAGTGTCGATTTTCCCGCTCCGTTTTTACCAATAATTCCGAGAACTTCTCCTCGTTCAACTTCAAAATTAATGTCTTGCAGTGCCCAGACATAATCTGAATTTCCTTTTGTGGAACGATCATTTGTATCCCCAATTTTTAAATAAGGATTCTCTTTACCTCTAATTTTATGCCACCAACGATTAATGTCATGACTTAAGGTTCCGGTACCTACTTGTCCTAAACGATATTGTTTAGAAATGTTCTCGGCCTTTAATATTATATCTCTTTTCAAAATTGTAAATGGTAAATCAGTAATTAAACAGTATCTATAAAACTTTTCTCTGTTTTATTAAAAACCAGAAGTCCAATAAAAAATACTGTTATAGTGACAACTAAAGTATAGACTAATCCTAAAATCGAAATTTCCCCAACATTCAATAACATAAAGCGGGCAGTCTCAATAATGTAAGCTAAAGGGTTATACCCGACGAGCCAACCGTAACTAGGTAATTTATCTTTAATAAGCTCCATAGGATACATCACTGCTGATAAATACATCAACAATTGTATACCAAAACCAATTAGATGACTAAAGTCGCGATATTTTGTTACCATCGCTGAGATAAGCATTCCGAGACCTAATCCTAAAATCCCCATTATGATTATTAAAACAGGAAAAAATAAAACAAGACCGTTTAGACTTAAATCTGCTCCTTGAAAATAGTAGAAAATATAGAATCCAATAAAAATAAAAAATTGTATTCCGAACTTTACAAGATTTGAAATTACAACGGACAGAGGAGTAATGATTCTCGGAAAATATACTTTTCCAAAAATCGCGGCATTAGCCTTAAAAGTGTCTGATGTCCCAGTCAGGCAGGCGGTAAAATAATTCCAAACTGTTATTCCCGCCAGATTAAATAAAAATGGAGGAACCGCTCCTGTGTTAATCCCAGCAACATTATTAAATATTATTGTAAAAGTTATTGAAGTAAACAATGGCTGAATCAGATACCAAAGTGGGCCTAAAACAGTTTGCTTATAAACCGTGATTACGTCACGTTTTACGAAAAGAAATAATAAGTCACGATACTGCCAAACTTCTTTTAAGTTTAACGAGAAGAACTTATTTTTAGGTGTTATTTCAAACAACCAATCATTGGGGCTATTGTTGTTCATTTAATAATTGCTGCAAACACATTGCAGCTAAATTTTTGATAAAACTATTTTCTAAAACTCAATTTTTCCTTTAATTGCGGCCAATCAATAGATAATTAACAGGATTATTATTCGGTTAAAAACGTTCAAAAAAGCAAAAAAGGCGTTTTTAAAAAAACACCTTTTAATATCTTAAAATTAAATCCTAATTCAAATAAAGTCAATTTATTTGTCCAGAACTTCAAAAGTAGAATTCATGCTTTTAAATTCAGGAACAATTTTCTTCATTTTGGCTACAATATCTTCATTATCATAAAAATCAGCTATTCCAATAAGTTCATCAATCTCGATATGCAGATTCTCGTACTCGTCCTGAATTTCCTGAGCGATCATAATTTTATTGTGATACGTTGGTAAAGTTTTAGAAGTATCGTTTAACAACTCTTCATAAAGCTTCTCTCCAGGTCTAAGACCAACCACTTTAATCTTTATTTCTTTATCAGGAATAAAGCCCGCAAGTTTAATCATTTTCCTAGCCAGATCGATAATTTTTACAGGTTTACCCATATCGAAAATATAAATCTCGCCTCCATTTCCCATCGCCCCAGCTTCTAAAACTAATTGACAAGCTTCAGGAATAGTCATGAAATAACGAATAATATCTTGATGAGTTATAGTTACAGGACCACCCTCCGCAATCTGTTTCGTAAACAAAGGAACAACTGATCCATTTGAGCCTAGTACATTACCAAAACGTGTTGTGATAAATTTAGTTACACTCTCACCACCATTCTCTCTCTGATTTTTCAGGAATAAAGATTGAACATATTTTTCAGCGATTCGTTTACTCGCTCCCATTACATTACTAGGATTCACGGCCTTATCTGTAGAAACCATGACAAACTTCTTGACATGATACTTACAGGATAAATCTGCTAAATTCTTAGTTCCTTTAATATTAGTATGAATAGCCTGTGCCGGATTTTCTTCCATTAATGGAACATGTTTGTATGCAGCGGCATGAAAAACAACATGTGGATTATAATTTTTGAAAACTTTTTCCAAAGCTTTTTTACTTCTAACATCAGCAACTACAGCTATAATTTTTGATTCGGAACCAAATGTTGCGGTTTCCAAACACAAATTATGAAGCGGCGTTTCGGCATGATCCAAAATAACAACCATTTTGGGATTAAAACCTAGAACTTGTCTAACAATTTCACTCCCTATAGATCCTGCTGCACCAGTAATAAGAACTGTTTTGTCTTTTAATTGTTTCGAAATTGACTTACTGTCGAGAACAATAGGTTTTCTTTCTAATAAATCTTCAATCTGAATATTTTTTACTTTTTGAGAAATCTCTTTTTGGTTCTCCCAATCCGAAATCAAGGGAACTGTGTATACTCTATAATTGAACTCTAAACACTGGTCTACAATAATTAATTGTTCGTCTTTGGATAAACTTTTATCAGCAATAATAACACCTTCTGCAGCTACAGAACGCATTAAAGCCGGTAATTTTTTTCTTAAAATCAGGATAGGCAAATCCAGCATTCGCTTAGATGCATTCTGATTGTTTTTGTCAACAAATCCAACAATTTTAAATCTCGAAGGAGTTTCAAACTTTAATGCATTAGCAACAGAAATTGCATTGGCATCTGTTCCGTAAATTACAGTTCGAATTAACTTTGTGGTTGTTTTTTCAGAAAAGTAAAGTTCAAATGTTTGCTTTACAATCACACGATATAAAAACAATCCACAGAATGACAATACCAAATTAATAAAAAGAGCCGTGTTTAAAAATGCTTTATGACCTGTATACAATTCAAAAACCAAATTGAAAAACAAGAAAAACACCAAAACTGACATTTGAGAAAACAGTAATTTTATAGCGTCTATATATGAAGAGTGTCGTATAATACCAGAGTATGTTCTGAATAACCAAAAGAAAAATATATTAATACCTATTAAACTCGAGACGAAAAAAGACTGATGAGAGGTAATAATATAGCCTAATGCCGTTCCTTCAAACAGCATATAGGTAAAAGTAAACGAGAAGATCAACACCATTATATCAATGGCAATAATGATCCACCTAGGCAAATAACTTAGGTTATTAATACTAGCTCGCAAGTTTCTTGGTGAGAAAGAATTATGCAATATAGAAGCTATTTTGGTTGATTTATCAGTATCCAATTCTGGTTCCGTTTGATTTTGTAAACTTTGTATAACCTACAAAGGTACAAATTAAAGGTTTTAAAAAATTATTCCCCTATATAAATTAGATTTTAACACCTTTTTTCTTTTGTCTTAAAAATTCTAATAAATATGTTCCATATCCTGATTTCACTAAAGGTAATGCAAGTTCCTCTAATTGAGCATCATTAATAAACCCTTGTCGCCAAGCAATTTCCTCAATACAACCCACTTTTAAACCTTGTCTTTCCTCAAGTACCTGCACAAATTGGCCAGCCTGCATCAAACTATTGAAAGTCCCTGTATCTAGCCAAGCCGTTCCTCTGCTTAAAATACCAACTTTTAATTTCTCCTTTTCAAGATAAACTTTATTAACATCAGTAATTTCGTATTCACCACGTGCACTAGGTTTAATATTCTTAGCAATTTCTACAACCGAATTATCATAAAAATATAATCCCGGAACGGCATAATTTGATTTTGGTTCCAGAGGTTTTTCTTCAATAGAAACAGCCTTCTTATTCTCATCAAATTCAACCACCCCATATCTTTCAGGATCTGAAACATGGTAAGCAAAAACAACGCCTCCTTCAGGGTCTGCATTATCTTTTAATAATTGTTGCATATTTGTTCCGAAAAAGATATTATCTCCAAGAACTAATGCCACTTTATCATTACCAATAAAGTCTTCCCCAATTACAAAAGCCTGAGCTAGTCCATTAGGATCTGGCTGCTCTTCATAACTAAATTTACATCCGATTGCACTCCCATCACCTAAGAGCTTTTTAAAATTTGGCAAATCATGAGGCGTTGAAATTATCAAAATTTCATTAATTCCAGCCATCATCAATGTTGACAAAGGATAATAGATCATCGGTTTATCGTAAACAGGCATCATCTGCTTGCTCATGGCAAGTGTTAAAGGATGCAAACGGGTGCCAGAGCCTCCTGCTAATATAATTCCTTTCATAAATCTTTAATTTTAGATTTTAGATTTTAGACTCTGATTACTCAAAACGCCAAAAATTCTAATGTTAGATTTTTAAACAAACATTTTTTTTAAACTTTCTTTATAATTTGGTACATCTAAATTATAAATAGTTTTGATTTTTTTCTTATCCAATAATGAAAAGTTTGGTCGCTTTGCTGGAGTTGGGTAAGATGACGATGGAATCCCTCCTACTTTACAGTTATAAGCACCAAATTCTTTAATAGTTAACGCAAATTCGTACCAGCTAATTTCTCCTTCATTTGAATAATTATAAATCCCAGGAATCCATTTTGAAGATTCAAGAATATTTACCATTGCCTGAGCTAAATCTGCAGCATAAGTTGGTGAGCCAACCTGATCATTAACCACGTTAATCTCTTCTCTTTCCTGCATCAAACGTTGCATGGTTTTAACAAAATTATTTCCGAATTTGCTATAAACCCATGAAGTTCTAATAATAATTGAATTAGGACATTCTTTTATACAACAATTTTCTCCAGCTAATTTACTTTCTCCATAAACATTTACCGGATTCGTTTCTGCCTCTTCATCTAAAGCAACTGATGAAGTTCCGTCAAATACATAATCAGTAGAAACATGAATCAGCTGTGTGTTATTGTCTTTAGCATATTTAGCAATTAATTCTACAGCTTTATTATTAACAATAAATGCTAACTCTTTTTCATTTTCGGCTTTGTCTACCGCCGTATAGGCACCACAATTAAATATAACATCTGGACTAATTTCATTTAATTGAAATTGCAATAATTCTAAATTATCTAAAGTCGCTTTTGTACGGTCAGCAAAAATCCATTCGTATTGAGAACAAGAAGTAGATAAAACTGAAAGTTCAGATCCTAACTGTCCGGTTGCTCCTGTTACAAGAATCTTTTTCATTAAAATAAACTATTACAATTTTCAATAAAAGGAAGAATTTGATCTTTTTCAGAAACGATGGCTTCTTTTAAATCCATCCCCCAATCAATATTTAAAGATGGGTCGTCAAATTTAATTCCTCCTTCGGAAGCTTTATTATAAAACTGATCACATTTATACATCACAGATGCTGTTTCGCTTATCACAGAGAATCCATGAGCAAAACCTTGAGGAACTAATAGCTGTTTTTTATTTTCTGCCGATAATAAAACACTGAACGATTTTCCATAAGTTGGTGAATCTTTTCTTAAATCTACTGCAACATCAATAATTTCGCCTTCCAAAACACGAACCAATTTTGTTTGAGCAAACGGAGGGTTCTGATAATGTAAACCTCTCAAAGTTCCTTTTTTTGAAAAGGACTGATTGTCCTGAACGAATTCAATATCAATTCCTAAATCTTCGAATTTAGTTTTACTATAAGATTCGAAAAAGTAACCACGTTCATCTCCAAAAATGGTCGGTTCTACAATCACTAGATCTTTTATAAATGTTTTCTCTATTTTCATTTTTATATTATATTCTTTAAACTAAATTATTACTTAAAAAAAGCATTTATTACTTCCTCAATTCTATTTTTATTCTCATTTGTAAGATTTGAACCTGAAGGTAAACATAATCCTTTTTCAAACAAGTCTTCTGCAATTTTACTTCCATAATACGGATATGTTTCAAAAACAGGCTGCAAATGCAAAGGCTTCCAAAGCGGACGACTCTCAATATTTTCTTTTTCCAAAGCCAATTGTAAACTTTCTCTAATTATATTACTAGTAATATCCGGATCAATCAAAATAGTATTTAGCCAGTAATTTGAAAAATGATCTTCGTTAAAGACTTCAAAAAGTTCAACATTATCAATTGAACTAAAAATATTTTTATAGAAGTTATGATTTATAATTTTTGATTCAATATTTGCTTCCAAACTTCTCATTTGTCCTAGGCCAATACCTGCACAAATATTACTCATTCTGTAATTATAACCTATTTCACTATGTTGAAAATGAACTGCTTTATCCTTTGACTGCGTTGCATAAAAAATGGCTCGTTCTTTTATCTCTTTGGAATTAGAAATTAATGCCCCTCCACATGAAGTGGTAATAATTTTGTTACCATTAAAGGATAAAATTCCAAAACTACCAAAACTACCACATTTTTTTCCTTTGTAAGCACTACCTAGAGCTTCGGCACTATCTTCTATAACAGGTATTTCATAACGATCAGCGACTGCATGAATTTCGTCAACTTTATAAGGCGTACCATATAAATGAACAGCAATTATTGCCTTTGGTTTCTTTCCTTTTTTTATCCTGTCCTTTATCGCAATTTCCAAACTCTCAGGACAGATATTCCAGGTGTCACTTTCACTATCAATAAAAATAGGTTTTGCTCCTTGATATAAAATAGGATTAGCTGATGCTGAAAATGTCATGGTTTGACAAATTACCTCATCATCTGCTTTAACTCCAAGTAAAATTAAGGCTAGATGAATTGCGGATGTCCCTGAATTTAATACTGTTACAAATGAATCATTTTTGTAATAATTTTCAAGTTTACTTTCGAACTCCTCAACATTTGGTCCTCCAGAAGTTATCCAATTTGTCTCCAATGCTTTTTGAATATATTCATTTTCAAAGCCAGTTTGTTGCGACAATGATAAGTAGATCCTTTTTTTATCCATTTATAGACCAATAATCTAAAGGATAACGAACATCATCTTCATTTACACTGGTTAATGGCAAAGTAGAGAACGATATCAATTTTGAACCTGCTTCCAAGGATTCAATAGCATTTGCATAACCTGCCGGAATATGAACTATTTTACTGTCAGATTCTGACACCAGAACAGTCTCGATAAGCAAATCTTTTGAAGGACTTTCCCAATTATCTATTTTAATAAAATGAATTTTGAAGCAACCGTTTAAGCAATAAAAATTTTTAGCATCTAATTTGTGCCCTTGCCAAGCCCGAATAGGGTTTTCAACAGAGTTACTAATTATATAAAATCTTTCAATATCTTCAAAAGTAAAATCATTTACATAGGTGATACTCCCCCTATAATCTGAAAATTTCCCTCCTTGTATAATTTTAGGCTCCATGATTCAATCGTAAATTACTTTTTTTTAATAAATAAAATTTTGATGAATAAAGAAGTAATAAGGGTACAATTACAATTATGAATATAATTGCATCCTCAACTTTTTGGTAAAGAAAAATCACTACTAACGAAATTCCTGCCTGAGCTAAAGCATAAAGAAGAGATACCAGTCTGTGCTGTATCTTATATTCGTTACTAAGTATCTGATATAAATGCAATCTATGAGCTTCAAAAATATTCTGCTTAAGATAAAGTCTGTGCAGAATTGTACAAACAGCATCAACTCCATAAACTGACAAAAATAATAACCAAAGAAGTGATTCTGTTTTCAGGATTAATTTTAATACTAAATAAATTACCCAAAAAGCTATAGCAATACTTCCTACATCTCCGGCAAAGCATTTTGCTTTTTTTCTATAATTAAAAAAAAGAAAAACAAGACTTGCCATCATGGCATACCAAATAAAACTTCCATCGGTAAAAAGCTGAATATTTGTATTTACATACAGTAACAATGCCATAACGGTCAAAGTATACAAGCCAGTAATTCCATTAATACCATCCATGAAATTATAAGCATTGATAAGACCTATTGCCAAAACATATGCAATTGCAACGCCCCAAATTGGTAGTAAATGAAATAAATCTAGGTCATAAAAAATTAAACTGATTGCCAAAAAATGTACACCAATTCTAATCTTATTAGATAAATTTTGAATATCATCCCAAAAACTAACTAAACTAACTAATGTTATTCCTGTAAAGAAAAAGTAATTATTTTGGATATGCTGAACAAAGTATATCAAAGCAGAAAACCAAAAGATGATCCCTCCTCCTCTTAAAGTTATTTCTGTATGCGAACTTCTCTGATTGGGTTTATCGATAATATTAAAACGATCAGCTACTTTAAAATAAAGCAGCATTATAATCATTAAAAAAAATCCTAGAATTGTATATTCCATTACTAACTTATGATAATTCTGATTGTTATCAAATTAAAATATTTTTTTTCTTTTTATGTAATCTAAAACTGGTTCACTTTTCCAATCTAAAAATAGTCTTGCTTTTGAATCGTCAAAAGTTAAATCTGATGTTATTTTTTTTACTTTTAATGATGTAATTGGAGCTTTATCACCTAAAACATCTCCTATTTTCCCTAATAACTTAGCTAAACTTAATGGTAAACTAAAAAATTTCTTTTTAGAAATTGCATAACTTAATTCAAAAAAACTCGGATGCTTACCATCTGTCAAATTATAAATTCCGCCAACTGGGGCAGCTATAGTAATAAAAGAAGCTACATCCTTAGCTAAAACCATACTTTTTTTAGCCTTACCACTATCAATATTAAAATAGTAACCTTTATTTATAGCTTTTCCCATAGCTCCCAAATTACCAGGAGGGTTTTTACCTACTAATAGTGGTAAGCGTAAAACTGTACACGTAACATCATTTTTATGACACCAATTGATAATTACTCTCTCTGCTTCGATCTTACTTAAACCGTATGGATCAACGGCCTCTAATGAATAACTTTCATTTATGTTATTTCCTTTTTCTTGTCCATATACTGCAACAGAACTTACAAAAACAAATTCTTTAGGCAAACATTTCTCAAGTGCTTTCAATAAATTTAATGTTCCTAAAACATTCACATTATAGAATTCTTTTATCTCCGATTCAGTTTTCGGAACGGAGTGAGCCTTTCCAGCTGCATGAATAACTAAATCAAACTTTTCTTTAAGCTCAAGTTTATCTTTTTCTAGGCAAACACTGTAATCAGCATTTTTCCGTGATAATGTTTTAATATTAAAAACATTAGACAATTCCTCTCTAATATTTGATCCTAAAAAACCGTTTGCCCCTGTTAGCAGTGTGTTTATCAAAACTTTAAATTTAAAATTTATAATCTAACCAATTAAAAAAATATTCATCAAAAAATAATTCTTCAAGCCAACCAGATATCGACATTCTATCATATAGATCTTCATTAATTTCAATAAAAGGCAATTCAAAAAAACTATAATCTAAACTAATATCGTTTCGATCAATCACATAAATATTATTAGTATTATAAAAAGGGTATTGTTTTATATCAGTATTTGTAGTTATTAATTTTCTACTGCTGCCTAAAGCTTCGAAAACCCTCATTGTCAATCCTCTTTGATTAGGATGATTTATATCCAAAACGATTTTAGAATCTTTATATAAATTTATTATTTCTTCATGCTTTAAACTCTTGAATGAAATATTTTTGTACTTAAATTTTTTAAACGATTCATCAAACAATTTAAAAAAGAAAAAAACTAATCTGCTAGGAGAATAATAAAATGCAAAATTTTTAAGTTTCTTCTGTCTACACCACTCAGCTACTTTTTCACTAATAACATATCTATCCGAGTGGGCGGTCCCTATGAAAAGTAAATCGTACTTTGGGTTATTTATACTTCCCAATTTATAGTAATCATCAGAAAAAAACAAAGGTCTAAATGCAATATTATAAGTTTGTGAATCTTTTGAATCGAAAGTGTATTTCTTGTCAAAATTTTTCAAAATATCCACTCCATTTGGATTATTCTCAAAAGAATCAAAAGTATAGTACAAAAGAGTAATATTCGGATTTAACTCTCGAACCTTCTCTATAAAATACTGTGGAATAACTTCTCCTTTAATTAAAAAAAAATAATCGTAATTTTTATTTTCAATATCCTTTAAAATGTCTCTATAATAGTTTGAAATCTTAACATAATAGAGACTTCTTTTTAATCTGATTATTCCTTTCGTTAATATTGAATTACTAGGCCTCTCATCATAATAATCAACATGAGCTCCCAACGACCTTAACTTATCTGCAATGATATTTTCATAGTTAAATAATTTAACAGAGAAAAAAAGAATCCTTTTATTATTAAAACTTTTATTTTTTATCACTTTAACAAACCTTTCTTTTTCATTTCTTCCAATGAAATACTTAGTCTATCCTCTTGGATTTCTTGCTCTAAGACCCATGCAGAAAATTTCGCAATACCTTCTCTAAAAAAAACTTTTGGTTCAAATCCTAATAAGGATTTTATTTTAGTTAAATCCGCAAAATTATGACGTATATCCCCTAATCTAAATTTTCCAGTCACAGTTACAGGAACATTAATATCGTAAGCTTTAATCAATGAATTTGCAACTTCAAGGACATCTGTTGCAACACCAGTTCCTACGTTAAAAACTTGTCCGTTTGCTTCTTCTTTTTCAATTCCAAGAATTGTCGCATTTACGACATCGTCAATAAATACAAAATCTCTAGTTTCTTTTCCATCTTCAAAAATTTGAATTGGATTATTATTTCTAATTTGAGTTGAAAAAATAGATAAAATACCTGTATATGGATTGGAAAGTGATTGTCCTGGGCCATAAACATTTTGATATCTAAATCCTACTGGTGCTATACCTAATGTAGGGCAAACAGTCATAATCATTTGCTCTTGATTTTGCTTTGTAATACCATATACAGAAGAAGGATGAATTTTCGATTCTTCATCTGTAGCCAATAACTCAAGTAGTTCATTGTCTTTGTATGTTAACTCAAAATTTCCAGCCAACATACTTTCTTCTTTTCTGTGAGAAGGATAAACAATTCCTAATTGAGGATGTTTGTATTTTCCTTCTCCATAAATAGATCTTGAAGAAGCAATTACAATTTTTTCTACAGAGTTTTTATTATTAGCTAAAATATCTAACATAATTGCTGTTCCTTGAATATTAACCTCTGTATATTTTTCGATACAATACATTGATTGCCCAGTTCCTGTTTCGGCTGCAAAATGTACAATTATATGTTGGTTTTCTAAGGCTTTTGTCCAGTCTTCTCTTGACGTTACTGTTCCTTTAATAAAAAAGACTTTATCTTTTATACTATTGTATAATGGTGATGTAATTTCTGGATTTTGTCCGTGTATTTGCTGAGAAAGATTATCTAAAACCGTAATTTTATAACCTTTTTCAATAAGTTTCAATGCAAGATTACTCCCAATAAATCCTGCCCCTCCAGTTATAAGTATATTTTTCATTTATTTTTATTAATGCTTAGTTTTAATTATTTCCCCTTTTCAGATATTGTTTTTTTTATAAACTACAATTCCCCTTCTTCTCTATTATTGTGGAAAATTTATAAGTTTAGTATAATAATTGCCCTAATATTAGGTTTTGACAAATCAAATATCTCTTACCCAATTAATTCATGAAGATATTCTAAAACGTGATATTACCTGAAAAAAGCAATAAAATCTAATTTCAAGCTTTTTAAATACTGAATTCTCACTTGATTTACCTCCAGTAGAAACATTTTTTTCATGCCTCCTATATTTGATTAAGGGCTCTTTAATCACAGTTGCTTTATAATAAAATTGGGCAATAAATGAAATCCACATATCATGGGGACATAATTCCTTTTTAACAGGAAATGGCAATATTCGTGGTAAAATTTCCCTTTTAAATGCCATGCAAGCACCTAAATATTGTGATTTATATAAGTTCTGAAAAAAGCCGTTTTTTCCGCCTCTTATTCCAAAATAAGTATAATTTAAATTATTTAAATCCGTATCAACGAATAAAGCGTCACTAACTACAAAATCATTATTTTTTAATAATTCTAAAGTTTTTGAAACTTTAGTATCCATCCATACATCATCTTGATCAGAAAGAAAAATATAATTACCACTTGCATGATTTATGGCATTCTCAAAATTATTTGTGTAGCCTCTTTCTAATTTATTAAAAACAATTTTGATTCTCTTATCATTAAAGCCATTAACAATACGTATGGTATTATCAACTGATCCATCATCTGAAATTATGATTTCATCATCTGAGCAAAGTTGGTGTAATATAGACTCGATTTGCTTTTTTATAAATTTTTCACCGTTATATGTTGCTAAACAAACTGATATCATACAATTATTTTTGAAAAAACTCTTTTATAGTTTCAGATACATACATAATCTGTTCCTCAGTAAGCTCAGGATACATTGGTAATGAAAGGATTTCATCTTGGTAGGCATTTGCAACAGGAAAATCACCAGGTTTGTATCCTAAATATTTATATGCTTCCATATTATGAAGTGCTACAGGATAATGAACTGCTGTTTCAATATTTCGTTCCTTTAAAAATGATGCTAGATTTTCTCTTTCCTTTGTTCTAATTACAAATAAATGAAATGAATGTTTAGAATTTGATCTGATAACTGGCAAAATAATCTCTTGAATTCCACCTAGGTATTTTTGATATAGTTTAGCATTTGAAATTCTGCTTTCAGTCCATGACAAAATATGTGGTAACTTTGCTGTTAATATTGCTGCTTGCAAACCATCCATTCTGCTGTTTATACCTTCAATAATATGATTATGCTTTTTTAATGCACCATGACGAGCAAACATTCTGCATTTCAAAGCTAGATCATCATCATTTGTTAAAATACATCCTGCATCTCCATATGCACCAAGGTTTTTTCCTGGATAGAAAGAAAATGATCCTGCAATTCCAATAGTACCCGCTCTTTTCCCATTTAAATCTGAAAAGTGAGATTGCGCACAGTCTTCGATTACAGGAATTCCATATTTATTAGCAATACTCATTATTTTATCCATTTCACACATTTGTCCTTGTAAATGAACCGGAATAATCGCTTTTGTATTTGATGTTATAGCAGCTTCTAATAAATTTTCATCGATTGTATATAAAGACGGATCAATATCTACAAAAACTGGTTTAGCTCCTGTTTGTGTAATTGTCTCTGAAGAAGAGATCCAGCTATTAGCAACTGTAATAACTTCATCCCCACTACCAATACCAAGCATTTTCATAAGAATGTATAGTGAGTCTGTACCATTTCCAACAGCAACGCAATTCTTTACTCCATATAAAGATGCAAATTTACGTTCAAACTCTTCTACATATTTCCCTCCAATAAATGCTGTTTCACTGATTACATTTTCAATTGCACTATCAATATTTTCTTTAATCGAAAGATATTGACTTTTTAAATCTACAAATGGTACTTTCATTATTTTTCTTTTTTTAAAAGTTTTGCCGGATTACCTACATATACTCCAGGTTCAATTATATTCTTTGTTACTACTGCTCCTGCTCCGATGACAACATTACTGCAAATATCTACAGGTAAAATAGTTGCGTTACTACCTATTGATACATTGTCGCCTATTTTTGTGTTTTTCCATAAAGACTTATCTCCCATCGCAGGTCCTCCTTTTGAGAATAAATCATTTATAAACATTACTCCATGACCAATAAAACAATCATTTCCAATTTCTACTAATTCACAAATAAATGTATGAGATTGTATTTTACAATTATTTCCCACTTTAACATCTTTTTGTATTTCTACAAAAGGTCCTATGAATGTATTATCACCAACAGAGCATCCATATAAATTAACTGGATTAACAATTTTAACACCACTTCCGAACTCAACATCTGATTTGATTTGTGAATTAAAATAAGTAGGCGTATTCATTAGTTTTGTTTTTTTGCTGATTTGTAAATCTTTTCAATTATTTCAACAGTTTTCAAACCTTCAAATGCATTTGTGGTTATAACACCGTCATTAGTCAGAACGTCAACTAGGTTTTCATAGATCTTATCATGATTAGACATAGACCCTTGATATGCTCCATAATTGTTTGCTGTATTTCCTGCAGGTAAATTTTCGATCTTAAATCCTTCGATGTTTTGATATTCTAATTCATTAAGGTACTGTCCTCCAATTTTTACTGTTCCTTTTTCTCCAAATATTGTTAGTGAGCCTTCCATATTTTTACCGTAACTATTAACCGTATAGTTTATTGTTCCTAAAGCCCCATTGTTAAACTCTAAGGCAACCACCCCAGTATCTTCAAATTCAATTATATTTTTATGAGCAAAATTACCTGTCAAAGCATGAACATTTTTAACATCACCTACCATCCAATAAAGCAAATCTACAAAGTGGCTAAATTGTGTATATAAAGTTCCTCCATCCATATCTTTCGTTCCTTTCCAAGAATCTTTATAGTAATCTTCATTTCTATTCCAGAAACAGCTTAATTGAACACTATAAATCTTACCTAATTTACCTTCATCAATTGCTTGTTTTATTGCAGCAACAGGCGGGTTAAATCTGTTTTGCTTAATAGCAAAAAGTCTTTTATTAGATTTTTCAGCAACTTGAATCATTTCTCCACAGTCTCCAGAACTTATCGCCATAGGTTTCTCACATATAACATGATAACCCGATTTTAAAGACTCAATACTATGTTCTGAATGTAATCCATTTGGAGAACAAACAGCTACAACATCAATATTTAAATCTTCAGATTGCAACATATCAGAAATACAATAGTATGCTTTAGCATTATATTTTTGAGCTAAAGAATCTGCTTTTTCTTTAACGTTATCGCATACTGCTACTAATTTACCATTGTTATTTATATGTTCGGCATGTCTTTGAGCAATTCTACCACATCCGATAATTGCAAAATTTATCTGTTTCATAATATTAATATTTATTTTAATTGTTTTGTTTATTGTTGCTATTTAAGCAATACTCATATATTTCTACATATTGTTTTGCTATTATCTTAGAATCAAACAATGATTTACTAATTTCAGCGATTTCATTTCTATTTTTATTCAGTAACAATTTAATTTCCTCCATTACTTCATCTGAGTTGATAGTCTCGTTTATTGTATATCCTATTCCATATTCTGAAATTAAATCGACTGCCGCGCCAACATTCTTATTCACTATAACAGGTAAACCATTTACCCAATATTCAACTACTTTTGTTCCTAATCGTGTAGCAGAATCTAATTGTACAGGAAGTGCATGAAACCCAATATCCGAGGCTGACAACCATTTATAAAGCTCATTAGATTTCGCTTCAGTAATATAATATCGCTCTTCTGGAACCTCTGCTTTAGACAACAGATTTACAATAGATTCTTTGCTATCACTGGATAAAAATAGAAACCTAAAATTATCGCTTGATTTTACGAAAAGTGATAAAACATTAGACAATGTTTGCACATTTAGTCCACTAACACCTAAGCTTCCAGAATAAACTAAAATTATATTTTCTTGCCATCCTAATTGCTTTCTTATTTTAAATCGTGAATCTTCATTAAAATAAATTTCTTCTGTGTTAACTATTATAGGATTAAGTCGTGTTACTGATTTAGGATTTACATCGTTAATGTATGTCACCATAGCTGGGGATACAGCACAATTTACTGTTGCTCGAATAAGGCATTCTTTCTCTAGTTCTAACCAATAATTATATTCCTTAGAATTCAAAATTAAGTTTCCAGCGGCAACATTTTCTGCTGGGTATAGACTTCTCAAATCGAATACAATAGGTTTATCAGAAATACGCGATGTGATAATAGTTGTCCAGTAGCTTCGACAGTGAATAATATCTCCTCGAAATTTTACAAATATTCTACAAAATAATTCTAGCCATTTTAAAAGCAGATAGGATTGCATTTTACTGCTTAATGCATAACGCAATGGCGGTAGTACAGCATAATATTTAATTTTGATTCGTTCAGGAAGAATATTTTTATAATGCTGTAATATTTTTTTATTTCTTTTATGCTTGAGTGGGCTATTTAGAACAATAATTTCAAAACTAACACTTGAATCAACATGAAGTATCGCATTCAATTTATTGATTACTTGATTTTTAAACAATCCTGAACCAATATCTTCAATTGTAAAATAGGTAATATGCATTTCTTATTAAAATTTATCTATGTAAATATTCATATTTTTTTATTCTATCTAAATTTACAAGTATCCAAATAGCAGGCAATACCGTAAACATAATTCTTATTTTAAAATCCATTATTAAAATCAATATTGTTATGAATGTAATTCCGGTAAATGACCTATATATTAGTTTGAAGTAATAAAAATATAACACAAAGAAAAGAATAAAGCCTGCATTTAAAATTATAAAAGTTGGCCCAGAATCTACTACACTTGCAATAGTATTTGGAAAAATATATTTTGTGATGTCTTTAAATGGCCTTGCCGCTTCTTCGTACAATGTTAATGGGCTTAAAGAATACATCCCGTCTTGTACTTCTGACCCATAATCCTCTAAGCTAAGTGTGCTAGTTTCCTGATCATCTAACTGTATAGTATCTTTTAATAATAAAAAGGTACTGTAAAATAAAACAATCCTTTGATAAAAAAGAAAAAACAAAATAACTCCACTTAGAACTAAAGATATGATTTTATAGAAAGTTATCTTCTTAAAAAAAATAATACAAAAAAAAACCAAGTACACTACTATACCAAATCTTCCTGTAACTAAAGTTGCTGCAAAGCCTAATAATAATTGCAAGTAACCAAAAAGATTAAACTTATAATCACTGCATCTATATTCACCATATAGATATAAAACTGTAAAAAAAGAGATCAGATCATACCCTGAAAAAAGTCCTGAAATTCTAAATTCAGAAGTAAAACTCTTACCTAATATAACATTGAAAAATACATTTAATGGTGGATAAGCGGCACACAACAATATGATAAAACAATGTATAAAAAAAACCATCTGCAAAATACTCCTTAGTAAACCATATGAAACGTTTGAAAGAAAACTTCTAAAAACTAATATGATGATCAGAAATCGAGGAACATATAAGATAATACGAAGCAAATGTTCATTTAAAGAATACAGATAAAAAGGCAGTAAAATTAAGGGAATTAGTATCGTCAGTAATAAATCACTGATTTTGACTTTTAATTCTTTAAATTGTGTACACAACAAAATTAATATTATCAGGTTACTTAACAGTTCAGACCCCATTGTTAAAAGGAAAATTACTATAAAATAAACTAGATATTTACCATCTATCTTTCTGAACTTCAAGGTTAATTATTTAAGTTTTTTTTTGTACGTTGCCCAAGTATAAATTTAGCTAATCTCTTAATACTATGTAAATATTTGCTTTTAAGAATTTTACCATAATAAGATGGATAATCATAGTAGGTCTTAATTGGACGATTCATGATTTCGTCAAATTCTTCTTCCGAAATTTTAAATTTCTTTATTAAATATTCTCTATCATCGAGTTGTTCATGAACAGGATAAGGAGGCTGATTTAACTCATCTATCGCTTCGTCACGAGTGATCACTCCTGCGCAAATAAGACTAGACAAATGCATCTTTCTTTTGTCATAACCGAATTTTGTTGGCAAAATGTATCCTTGATAAAATTTTGTATAAATAGATTCGTAGTGTTTACCACCATAATCTTTCCACTCTAATTTTTCAGTTATTATTTTCTTAGCCTCATTTTTATCATAGTCAATATAATTTAATATATTAATCCATTTTTTTGAGAATATATCCTCGAGTATAGTTAATCTGTTACCATGTGGAAAGGTCTTTATTTTTTTAGTTCCAAATATTTTTTGTACTCCTTTTATATAACCAAAATCTGAATGTCCTTGAGACCAGCTTAATGCATGGTGACTCTCTGTTTTTATATTAATGCCATTAATAACATTTTTAATATTATATTTCTTTGCAACTTGTCGCAAAACAGAAAATATAGCATGGTCAGTAGGAACTTCTGAGTCCGGAGTAGAAGATTTTAAAAATGAAAGCTGAATATCTTTAAATTCTTCCCAATCTATTACGTGAGTGTATAAATCTATATCTAACTTTTTAACAATATTTTCCATGTTTGTAACAGATAATTCAGAATTCCATCCATTATCTAAATGTACAGCAAGTGGGCGCAATCCAAATTTTTCTTTTACCAAATAAGCAACATATGTACTATCTACTCCACCGCTTAATCCAATAATGCAATCATATTCTCTAGATTTTCCATCTTTTTTTATTTTCTCAATCAATTCAACCAAAGCTCTCTCAGCTTCATCACCTTTTGGTAATTGATTGATTTGTTTATCATAATGCAAACAATGATTACAAACCCCTTGATCATTAAAAATAATATCTGGGTCTGTTGTGTCCATAACACATTTAGTACACATTGTATATTTTTCGCTCATAATTTATTCATAAATAATTTATTCAATTACCAAATTTCTTTTCTGGATGGATAGGTAATCAGTACTGCTTTATGCTTGCCATGAAAGACAAACATACTACCAGCAGCAACAGCAGACGCACCACTATTTATTGCAGTTGTAAAATCTGAAATTTTTCCCGCTCCTCCCGCAGCAACCACAGGAATAGAAACCAACTTACTCACTTGTTCGATAAGTTTACAATCATACCCAAGCATAGTACCATCCTTATCAATCGAGTTAATCAATATTTCACCAGCCCCGAGTTGCTCCATTTCTAAAACAGCTTCATTAAGTCCTGTTTTTATTTTTTTTGTACCTCCATTTGTCCAAATCTCATATTTTCCAAAAAGATTTTTTTTAACATCAATTGAAATTACTATTGTAGAAGTCCCAAATAAAAGTGCCGCTTCTTTAATTAGGTTCGGGTTCTCGAACGCATAACTATTAATGGCAATTTTTTCTACTCCTAATTGTAATATTTTTCTAATTGATTCAATATCTTTAATTCCTCCACCATAACAAAGTGGCATAAAGCATTCTGAAGCAATATTTGAAATTAATTCATAATCTATGCTTTTTTTCCCTTTTGATGCCAATATATCAAGAAAAACAAGTTCATCTACTTCTTTATCATTAAAAATCTTGATTGCATTAATAGGATCACCAACATATCTTGGGTCTTTAAATTTAGTTGTTTTAACCAATCCATCATTTTGTAATAGTAAGATCGGAATAACTCGAGGTTTTAGCATTTTATATTTTAGAAAAATTAGACAACATCTTTAAACCAAATTTATGACTCTTCTCCGGATGAAATTGAACACCATATATGTTTTTATTTTGAAATCCGCTCGTAAATGGAATTCCATAAACTGTTTCTGAAATTTCAAGTTGAGGATCACTAAGTTCAACAAAATAGGAATGAACATGGTAATATCTTATATCTTCTAACATTTCAAAATCTTCAAATAAAGGAGAATTAAATTTTGGATGCACTTCATTCCAGCCCATATGCGGGACTTTCAAGTTTTGATCTTCAAATTTGAAACGCTTAACTTTAGCATTTATCCAATTTAATCCTTCACAATTTCCCTCTTCGCTATAAGAAGCCATTAACTGCATACCGAGACAAATCCCTAAAACAGGGATTTTCTCATCGATAACTTTTTGATTTAAAATTGGTATCCATCCATTTTCATTAAGTACTCTCATTCCTTCTTCAAAATGTCCAACACCCGGAAGTATTATTTTTTTTACATTGACACAATCTTCAGGTTTACTAACAATTTCAGAACTGACACCTAGCTTTTTTAGCATGTTTTGTATAGAACCT
The DNA here is from genome assembly GCF_023539155.1 of Flavobacterium sp. B183. Taxonomy (NCBI): domain Bacteria; kingdom Pseudomonadati; phylum Bacteroidota; class Flavobacteriia; order Flavobacteriales; family Flavobacteriaceae; genus Flavobacterium; species Flavobacterium sp. B183. The sequence continues at coordinate 337,915 of NZ_CP097434.1, forward strand.
AAATTCCCCATGCCGTAATTTATAATTGAAATCATAATTTATTTTCGAAAACGTTTATCCATTCATCTATTTTTAACATCCAACTAGAAAGATTATGAACTCTTTCGCTATTGAATCTTACTTCTTCTAGATATTTGCTAAAATTACCAATAATTTTTTCTATTTCTTCAGTAAGTTCACTTTCTTTAAAAGTCCACAAATGTATCCCCTTATTTAAAAAGTAACCATAAGGTAACCATTCGCCTGCTAATACAACATTTTCAGAATACAAATGTTCTTGAATTGACGCTGAAGCAGCATCTGATATTTGTGCATTAATTACTAAATCTGTTCCTATTCTAATTTTTGCTACCTCGTCATCTGTAATAAAATGATCAAAAATAATATATTCGATATTTAAAGAATCTAATTTATCTATTAATATATTTTTATATTTCAAATCTCCTCCATAGCCAAAAGGAACTACTAAAAAAAGATTATTCTTTATTTCGTCTGATAATTTTTCAAGTGATCTTAAAATTAAAAGATGCTGCTGTGCAAAAAGTCCATTATAGCCAATTGTAACAATTAATTTATTTAAAGGAAAATTTATAGATGACTTAATAAATTTAGTAGAATATTTTTCTTTAAAATCTTTAATGATATCTATTTTTTTTATTCCAAAAGCTACATTTCGGACTTTCTTTGAAATATTCTCACCATAAAAATTAGAAAATTCCTTCCCCATCTCTAAATTCCCGATAACAATTGAGTCACATTTATAGAAAATTTTTTTCATTTTATTTCGTTTTTTCTCTGATATCCTATAAAAATCAGACCCCCACACACAAGCACTAACTGAACTTGATTTTTTCTTAAATGCATCTATAAAGAAAGAATAAAATGGTAAAACATAATGAATAGTTATATGATCGCATTTTAGAGGCTTAAAAATTAAATAGATTTTATAAAAAAAAAGCCTAATTATTGCTCCAAAAAATCTTATTCCGCATAGTTTTCTTAAAAAAGATGATTGTAAATGATATTTTATCTGTGTACTATTATTTTCAATTTTCAAGGTATACATATCGAACATATCAAAAATCTCAACAACATTCCCTTTTTTTATTAATTCATCCTTAAGTTCTTCTACAAAAGGAAACGAACCTTTAATTAAAGTAACAATTATAATTTTCATATTTCTATCTCTTTAAAAATTTGGCAATTAAAATATTCAATTCATTTCTATAAATAAAACATATAAAAACCAATGATAAAAAATTTATTATGCTGCAAAAAATTAAAGAAGATATAAAAGTATTTATTGTACAGACAAAAAAAAGAATTAGGATTGAAATCGTAGTTTTAAGAAGTTGAAAATTCAATGGAAAATAATAATTTGAAATTAATGTTCTTGCATAAAAAAATACTATGTAAGCACAACCTGTCGATATAGCTGCCCCAATTGCTCCATATAACGGGACAAGAAAATATACTCCTATAATATTTACAAAGGCTGATATGATCGATATCATAAGATGCCAATATGTCTTATTTTTAAAATTTATTCCTCCAACCGTTATCTCAGACAAGGTATACATTACCGGCATAAAAATTAAAAAAGGCATAATTATACTTGCACTATTATATTTTTTTGCGAAAAAAATTATGATTATATCTTTAAAAGAAATTATTAAAATAGCAAGTATGAAGAAAAGGCCACTTAACCCACTAAATATATTTTGAAACAGTTTTCTACTTTCATTAGAGTTTTTTTCGTACGCTTCATATGATATTGGTACCCAAAAATTGGAGAATGTTACTTGTATAATAGTCAATATTGCAACAATTTTATAGGCTGCTGTATAAAGTCCAATTTCACTAAATGTAGAATAATTTTTTAATGCGATTTTATCAATTCCTTCAAAAATCCAAGAAATAAGAAATGTGGGAACAAAAGGTAATCCATACTTTAAGATTTCAGTTATATCATTTTTATTAATACTAGTGGAATTTAACCAATATTTTCTCTCAACATATATTCCAATTATCCCTGTCAGAAAAGTTGAAATTAATAATCCATATACAATTGCGATAAAAGAGCTTTTAATAAAATTAGCATATAAAATTACAATAATAATGTTAGTCAAACTTTGAATGATTTTTAAATTAGAAAACAATACACCTTTCTGATTCATTCGAATTAATAGCGTAGAAAATCTTTCAATTACCCCCACTAAAAGTAATAAAGACAATAAAATTGGCACCGATTTGTTAACTTCATCAGTTAAAAAAAGGCTGATTTCATCTCCTAGTAAAAAAATTACCCCTATAGTGACAAAGCTTAATATTACAGGCACTATTATTGAATTTAACAGTAAAAGACTAGTACTTTGATTGTACTTATCCTGATAAAAAAACCTGACAAAACTTTGATCTGCCCCCAACTGTACGAAGTTCATTAACAAGCTAAAACCTAAAGTAATCATAGAAGCTTTTCCAAATTCATTTGGTAACACTAAAGCTGTAATTATAGGCGTGCTTAAAAATGATAAAACAGCCGAAATTAAACCTCCATAAGAAAATTTTAAAAAGAGAGCAAGCGATTTACTGTTTAGCATTTAAATAATATATCCTTTTTTTGCAATTACTTTTTTATATTCTGGCCATTCGCCGATATCTTGCCAAGCACCTTCACTAATAGGAAAGACTCCAACAATACCATTATCTTTTACATTTTCTATCAAATCTGTTATATGATAGAATTCGTCTTCCGGAATAAAATTAAGCACATGTGGTTCAAGAATGTAAACGCCTGTATTTATTTGGTAAGTGGTTTGAGGTTTTTCAGATAGTTTCAATAAGACACCATTTTTTCCAGTTTCAATTGTCCCATAAGGAATTGTATTGTGTTTTAAAGCAGATACAATAGTTATATCATTTTTGTTATCTCTATGATATTTATAAATTTCTTCCAAATCCTGATCAATTATTATATCACAATTAGAAACAAAAAAAGTAGATTTTAATTTGTCTTTTAATAAATACATTGAACCTGCTGTACCTAATGGCTTTCCTTCTTGAAAATAATTTATTTTATAATCTTCATTATTTAATTCCGTAAAATAATGTTGAATAGTCTTTGCTTTATAATTAACTGACATATAGAATTCAGAACAACCAACATCAACAAACTTATCCATAATTTCTTCTAAAATTGTTTTGTCTCCTATAGGTATTAATGGTTTAGGAATTACATTCGTAAGTGGCTGTAATCTTGTCCCCTTCCCACCTGCCATTATTACAACTGGCAGATTCAAACTAACTTCCTTATTTTTTTGTATTTTTCCGAAAATATCTTCCCAAAAATAAACCCCAACTAATTCATTATTTTCAATAACTGGCATTATTTCTATTCGAAACTCCAGCATTATTTTTTTTATTTCATCTAGTGTTTGAGAAGTAGTCGCAACTCTTACGAAATTGCGCAATACTTTTGAAATACTTGCGCTAAAATCCTGATATTCGATTAGATACCTTTGAATATCACCAACACTCACAACACTTTTATATTTACCAGACACATCTATTACAATAAGCAGCTTTTTGCCAATATTATCCATCTGCTTTAGTGCATCGGTAAGATTAGAAAGTTCAGAGACAAAAAGACTCTCTATTTTTTTATTTAAAAATTCTTTCATCTTAAAATTTAGATTTTATCAATTTATTTAATAATCCTACCAGGATTTCCCACTATAGTATTGCCATCACTTATATCACTAATAATTACTGAACCAGCACCGATTACGACATCCTCTCCTATTTTAACACCTTGTTTTACTACTGAATTTGCGCCAATAAATGATCCTTTACCAACCGTAACGTTTCCTGCCAACACGGCTCCTGGCGCAATATGAACTCCATCTCCAATTACACATTCATGCTCTATAATGCAACCAGTGTTTAAAATTACATTTTTCCCAATTTGCACTAATGCATTAATTGTTACATTTTTGTTTATAAAATTTCCTGTATAAATTTTGCAAGTAGCTGAAATTTGAGCAGTTTTATGAATTATATTCGGCAACGTTTTCCCTTTGCTCTCGATTAAATCAGCAATTTTACTACGCAATTTATTATCGCCAATACCAATAGCATACGAACAATCTAAATTCCAACCACCAAATTCCTCATTGCTCTCAAATCCTAAATACGAAAAATTATATGGATCTAAAATCACTTCCTCCCTCTCTGAATAACCAATTATTTCAAAACCATTATCTATAAGAGTCTCAGCAACAACGAATGCATGACCAGAGTAACCAACTAAAATTATTTTTTTATCGGACACTACTTGGTATATTTACTATTCTTTCTTCTAAAAATTCAGCATTTACCTGATTATCTCTTTGACAATTGCTATACATAGGTAATCGATACATAAGTTGCCAAATTGGGCGAGTCATGACTGATTTTGCATTTGTTTCTTTCAAAAATAAATCTCTCTCCATTTTATTTTCAAGTTCAACACACATTAACCAATAATTTGCTTTAGTATCGGGAGTTTCAGTTCTAAAATTTATTCCATTTGAAGCAAAAAAAGATTCATACTCATTTGCTAATTCTCTTTTGTTTTCAAGAAATCTATTTAATTGCTCTAATTGAGCACATGCAAGAGCTGCGTTTAGATTTGGCATTCTGAAATTATATCCCATTTCGTCATGAACATATTCGTAGGGATGCGGAATCTTTGCTGTAGTAGTCAAATATTTACCCTTTTCTCCTAATTTAAAATCATTAGTTACGATTGCTCCACCTCCGCCACATGTTACTATCTTGTTCCCATTGAATGAAAACGCACCTAGCTTTCCATAACTTCCTGTAGATTTTCCTTTGTATTCAGATCCTAATGACTCGGCAGCATCTTCAACTACTGGAATTTTCCAAGCACTACAAATTTCAATTAATTCGTCGAGATGAACAGGAAATCCGAAAGTATGCATTGGTAAACAAGCACTTATTTTCTTTCCTGTCTTTTTATTATAGCAACCATCTTCACGCAAATCTCCAAATTCTTCCAAAAAATTTGCAACAGATTTTGGTGACAAGCCCATAGTGTCAAGATCAACATCTAAAAAAACAGGGGTAGCATTTAGATAGCTTATAGAATTAGCAGTAGCAACAAAAGTTAACGCTTGTGTTAAAACTTCATCACCATTCTTTACGCCAATCAAACGCAAAGCCACCTGAATAGCAGCAGTACCATTAACTACAGCAACCGCCTTTCCAGTATTGGTAATATTTTGCATCATTTCTTCGAACTGATCTACATAGGCTCCAACCGAAGAAACAAAAGTTGAATCTATTGTCTCAATTAAATATTTTTTTTCATTACCTCCAAAATGAGGCACATGTAGAGGTATAAATTTTTCTGTTTTATATTGTTCTTTTATAAAAGAGATTGTAGAATTAATGGCATTACTCATAATTACATTTTTGAATCTAAATATTTACCAGTTTCTTTATGTCCAAAATTAGGAATCATGGTATGAAATAAATCAACTATTTCATCTTTTTTCCAGGTTCTACTTGATTTCATTTCAGCTATTTTTTCTGAAAAGTTCTCCAATTTATCTTGTTGGAAATTAACTTCATTTTTTATAACGCCCAAATTATTAAACCGTTTCAAATCAAGTATTTCACTTTCTGTAAAAAATTCCTCAAAGTCTTTTTCACCAGTAGTATCACTAGCAGTAAACAGGCATGGCCATTTTCTTTCTTTGATTAATTCTTCAGATTTGTCTCGAGCTTCTTCTTCTGTAGTACAAGGATAAGCTTCATAACCTAATTCAGATAAATACTTAATTGCAATATCTGCAAAAGTTATCAAATGTAAGTTTTCACTTAATTTAGGGAAGAAAACATCCCGATTCTCACCAAAAATACAAGACATTAAGCAAAGTTCTCCAGACTCCTTAGGCGTAACAAAATATCTTTTGATATCATTTGGAGCTACAATTGGCTGTTTTTTAATAATTCTTTGATTAAAACCATGTAACAAAGATCCATCTGAAAAAGCAACATTGGCAAAACGAGCTGTAGATATTTTAATTTGCTCACTTTTACGCATCAAATACATTTCCATAATCCTTTTTGACGCTCCCATCATATTGACTGGATTTGCAGCCTTATCTGTTGAAACGCAAAAATATTTCTTTGTACCTTTTTCTATAGCTTGTTTTAATGTTTTCTCAGTATTAAAAATATTGACATCTATCATTCGCATTAATGTAAAAGGATCTTTTTCACTACGTACATGCTTTAATGCCGAAAGATTTAAAACATAATCATATTTACCATCAGCTTTTATAAACGCGTCATACTCAACAGATCCAATATCTAAAGCAAAAGTTTGGAAATCTCCATCAATGTATCCATATGAACTACGCAGATCACGAACTAGTTCAACCATATTGTTTTCACTTATATCAACAACATGTAGTTTAGTTGGGTTACGTTTAAATATTTCTTTAACAACAGCTTGGCCAATTGATCCTGCGCCACCAATAACTAAAAAAGAAGATATGTTAACAATTTGAGACAATTCATGTTCATGCTTTAAAATATCTTTTTCAAATATTTCTTCATCTCGTCCTATTAGTTTTAAAATATTCATTTTCTTATTGTCTTATATTTGATCGTAAAATTCACTAGTTATATCTTTTTAATGCTAAATCTGCAATACTTTCTCCAATTGATAATGAAGATGTTGCTGCTGGAGACGGCGCATTGCATATATTTATTACATTCTTATTCTCAAAAATTAAAAAATCATCCGATAAATCTCCTAATCGATTACAAGCTTGTGCTCTAACACCAGCATTTCCAGACTCTAAATCACCTTTTTGAATTTCAGGAATTAGTTTCTGGAGTGCTTTGGTAAATGCAACTTTGGAATAAGATCTATACATTTCATACATCCCTTCTCTCCAATATTTTAATGCAACTTTTTGAAAACCAGAATGGCCTAATGTTTCCAATAACTCTTTCCAGTTAATTGTTTTATTTGTGTAACCTTCACGAGCAAATGCCAAAACCGCATTTGGCCCCGCTTCAATCCCTCCATCAATCATTCTTGTAAAATGAACTCCTAGAAATGGGAAATTTGGATCTGGAACTGGATAAATTAGATTTTTCACAAGATATTCCTTCTCTTTTTTAAGATTATAATATTCCCCCCTAAAAGGAAGAATTTGTACATCGACGTCTTCATTCATTTTAGCAATCTTATCAGAATATAGACCTGCACAATTTATTATATATTTTGTTATGAAAATCTTATTTTCTGTTTGAATTTCAGACGTTGAACCACTATGATTTATTTGACAAACTTTTTGATTAAGTAAAATTTCACCTCCAGCTTGAATAAACAATTCCGCGTACTTCTTAGAAACGTCTGTATAATTTATAATCCCAGTTTGAGGCACCCATATACCTTCCAAACCACTACAAAACGGTTCTCTTTCTTTAATTTGATCTGCATTTATCTTTTTAATGCCAACTAAACCATTTTCAATCCCTCTTTGGTAAATATTATTCAAACTTGGCAACTCACTTTTGTCGGTTGCAACAATAATTTTACCACATATGTCAAAATTAATCCCATGCTCAGCAGAGAATCGTAATAATTGCTCATACCCTCTTTTGCAATTGGTCGCTTTCAAACTTTGTGGTTTATAATAGATACCAGAATGAATTACTCCACTGTTGTGTCCTGTTTGATGCCGTGCTATTTTCGCTTCTTTCTCTAAAACAATTATTCTCAAATTTGGATTCCTTTGTTTCAGATGTAAAGCTGATGACAATCCAACGATTCCTCCTCCAATTATAATATAATCATACATAATTCTAAATCTATTATAGCAAAAAATCTTAGGCTAATTTTTTAATAAAATGTTGAATACTCAAAAATAAAATACAAAGAAAACTTGCTATAAATAAACCAAGTACAAAAGCTTTAGTTTTTCCAATTTTCTCCTTATGCAAAGGCAATATAGGTCTATCAATCATTTGAATTAAGGGAGTTTCTTTTCTCAAAGTTACTTTTGCCATTTCACTTTGTTTAACTAACTCTGTAAGAATTGCAGTATTGGCCTGTACATCAACTTGTCGTTTTGCAGATGGGGTTCGACGAACATTTAATGCAGGATTTAAATTGAAAGTATTATCATTTGCTACAGCGACACCAGTAATTGCACTATTTAATTCAGCTCTTACAGAATCTGTTTGTCGCTCCAGAATATCCATATTTATGCGGGCTTTTCTACTTTTTGTCTCCACATAAAACTTTCCGACTTCCTTAGCAAGTGCCTCGCATAAATATAAAGAGAATAATTCATTATTTGATTTAACATCCATTGAAATAATTGCACTCTTTTTATCCTTTTGTTGAACACTTAAGTAATTTTTCGTCAAATCATCATAAATAACTCCAAAAATACTATCTTGTACACGAGTAAAGTTTTTACGATTAGATTCTGGGGCAAACTGAATATATTTTAACTTAGAATTGTCATCCCACTTTTTTCTCCATTGTTTATTTTGAATATACATTTCTGCTAAAGAAAATGTTTGTTTGTTTAACTGAACACTAGAAAGTAAGGCTTTTTCTACCATGATACGAGATTTAAATAATTCTGTTAAATTCGTACCGGTAAAGAGACTTCCTCCTCCTCCCCCCATATCAAGACCTAGTGAACTAGCGATGCCTAGTGCTCCCAATCCACCACCCTGCTTTTCATCTTCCAATGCAAAAGTTAATGTCGCAGTATAAATAGGTTTCTCTACAAAAGAATAGATCACCCCAGTACCTGCTCCAATAACACCCCAAAAAATAATGATTCTCCATTTTAAAATTAAGACGTGAAACAATACTTTTATTTTTTCAATCAATTCTTTTAATGAAATTTCATCATTAGCAACTGAATTTTCCATCTATTTTTTATTTAAAGGCTGTAACAATTAATAATGCTAAACTAGAAATCACACTTCCGATACCAACCCATTCTCCAGCTGTCATTTTCTTAGTCTGAGGTTTTTCAGGGACAACAATTTGCGAATCAGGCTCAACTCTCGGATAAGATCTGAAAAACAAAAATGATGTCGTTACAGAAGCTTTCCCATTAGGATAAATAATGTAAGCTTTCTTTTTCCATCCTTTACTATCTACACCACCGACAGAATTTATGTAATATTTAAATCCTTTTCCTTTTCTATAAGGAATTTCAGAAGTTAACAATACATTCCCAGTTACTTTTACTCCTTCATTATAAACTGATACCTCAATTTCATCACCAGGAAACAAAGTAACGTTTGAATAGTGATTTTTATCTTTCACAATCTTTTCCCAGTTTACAGGAATAGTCGCGAATTTTAATTCGTCTCTAAGTTTTTTAGATAATTTAGAACTAAGTGTATCTTTTTCTTTTAAATTCAGACCTTCCTGTTTTGGTTTCAATGCTTCTTCTTCCGCAGTCAATTTTTTATCCAAATTAAGATTTACAGTTTCTAATTGTTCTATTTGCTCTTGCTTTATTGGCCTTTTTATTTTCATACCATCCAGGTTCGCAATAGATGTTAAACCTCCTGCTCTCATTACAACGTTGTAAACCGTTTCTTTTTTATTGGCTAGAACATATTTACCTGGATAGGTAACAGCTCCACTTACCTTAACCATTTCAGGCTTTTCATAAACTGCCATTCTTCTTATGTTGATCACATCAAAAGGCTTTAACACAAAGTTTTTAATCTGTTCGTTGTTATCAGCGGTAATTTCAAGCTCAACCAATTCAATTTTTTTTGGGTCAGCATCATCGATTACATCAGATTTTACCATTCTCGCTATTTCAACTCTTTTTGATGCCGATCCAGTCAAACCACCAACTTGTACTACTAGATCATTTAAAGTTAGATTTTCGAAATACTCGTATTCACCGGGATTTTTAACTTCTCCATCAATAGTTACTTTGTATTCCTCTCTAAACTCTAAAATAGAATACACCGTAACAATATCTTCTCTTTTAAGTTCCAAATCAGCATTTAAATCTCCCGACAAAGCAGCACTTAAATCTACATTAACGATTTCAGTTGTTAAATCGGTCTTCAAACGGATAATTCGTGCTCTTTTGGTATAAGCATCTTCCTTAAGTCCTTCAGCTCTTGTGATAAGATCTGAGACTCTCATTCCTTCACTATAAGAGTAATAATCTGGTCTGAAAACAGCTCCTTCAATTTTAATACGATTTTCGAATCGGTTCAAAATCTTTGTCACCTTGAAAACATCTCCCGATTGCGGAACATAGGAACCATATTCACTTTCGTTGATATCATGAACTTTAAATTCCTTTCCTGTTTTCTGAAGTACATTTACTGAAGCAGTATAAGCAAACTCATTGAATCCTGAGGCAAAATTTAAAAGATCAGAAAACTTTTCTCCTTTTTTCATCTCAAAAATCCCTGGTCGTTTCACCTCTCCCTCAACTGTCACTCTTTGAGTATAAGCAGGAATTCTAATAACATCATTATCCTTTAAACTAACGTTATCTGACTGATCACCTTTTACCAGAAACTTGTAAATATCAACATTCTTGTAAACTCTGTTATTTCGAATCAATTCTATATTTCTATAACTGCCATTCTTACCTGGACCTCCTGCTAAGTGAAGTGCATTATAAACAGAGGCAAGAGAAGAAATAGAATAATTACCCGGTTGCTTTCCTCCAACAATTGTTACTTTAATTGTTCTAATATCACCTAAACTAACACTAACCTGAGATTGTCCGGATCGAACCGTACTATAAACTCTCGCAATCGCAGCTTTTATTCTTTGTGAGGCAGCTTCGATTGACATCCCGGATACTGCTATTTGTCCAACATTTTGAATCGCAATTTTACCTTCAAAATTCACCGGAACAGTATCATCAAACTGTTGAATACCATAAATACTAACCTCTAACTTATCACCTGGCCCTAAGATATAGTTTACAGGTGTTGCCATTTTCAAATCCGGTTCAAAATTTAAAGTAGGGTTATCAAACAATTCGGATCCAAAAATCAAAGCGTTTAATGAATCTTTTATTTTTTCATTTTTAATCTTCTCCTGTTTTCTTCCAAACTCAGAATCTTTATCAAATTCTTTTGACTTATCATCTTTCTTTTTATCCTTATCTTTCGAGTTCTTATCTTTGTCTTTACTGTTTTTTTTCTCGTACTCCGTTACTCGTGTTCTTAATTTATCAAACTCACTTTGAGTCATCCCTTTTGACAACGCCATAGACTGAACATCGTTGATGGTCGCATTATTGCTCTTTAACTGAGCAACAATTTTGCCTATTTCGTCATCCGATAAATAATCCACTTTTACTGTACTTAAATCTTTCGACTTTATTATATCCTGAGCATTTGCATTAAAAGACGCTAGCAAAATAAAAAACAAAGCAAGAACGTATATTATCTTTTTCATATTTGAGTTAAAATTTAACCTTAAGTTTGGTTGAAACGAAATGTTTATTTTATGAGTATTGTTTGTGATAATAATCTTTATAAGAACCAGAAGTCACATTCTGTAACCACTCTTCATTATCCAGATACCAATTAATCGTTTTTTCTAAGCCTTCTTCGAAAGTAACCGAGGGTTTCCATCCCAATTCTTTATTAATTTTTGATGCATCTATCGCATAACGCAAATCATGTCCAGGTCTGTCTTTCACATAAGTAATTAATCCCTGTGAGGTTCCTTCTGGTCTACTTAGTTTCTGATCCATAATCTGACATAATAATTTAACCAGATCTATATTTTTCCACTCATTAAAACCTCCAATATTATAAGTTTCATGATTTTTACCTTCGTGAAAAACTAAATCGATAGCAATAGCATGGTCTTCCACAAATAACCAATCACGTGTATAATTACCATCACCATAAACTGGTAAAGCTTTGTTATTTATAATATTATTTATAAAAAGAGGTATCAATTTCTCTGGGAAATGATAAGAGCCATAATTGTTGGAACAATTTGTCAACACATAAGGCAAACCATAAGTCTCACCATAAGCTCTCACAAAATGATCTGAACTTGCCTTAGAAGCTGAATAAGGAGAATTAGGATCGTAAGAAGTGGTTTCTGTAAAAAGTCCCTCAACACCAAGTGAACCATAAACTTCATCCGTACTGATGTGATAAAAACGTTTTCCTTCGAAATTCCCTTTCCATTGATTTTTCGCTGCGTTTAATAAATTCATTGTCCCTATCACATTCGTTTTAACGAAAGCTAAGGGATCCTCAATAGAACGATCGACATGAGATTCTGCAGCTAAATGTAAAACACCGTCAAAATTATGTTCTGAAAAAAGTTCATTTATAAAAGTTTCATCCACAATATCTCCTTTTACAAAAGTATAATTAGACTTATCCTCAATATCTTTAATGTTTTCAAGATTTCCAGCATAAGTCAATGCATCAAGGTTAAAGATTTGATACTCCGGATATTTATTTACAAAACGTCTTACTACGTGTGAACCAATAAAACCGGCACCGCCAGTTACAAGAATCTTTTTCATTTTACTTTCTGATTAATTTAATAATTCTGAATTTTGCCTTTCCAGCTCACCATATAAATCTTTTACGTCTTGCGAATTTTCTTTTTGCAGAATTAAATTTGCAGTATCTGTATAGACAAAAATGGTGTTTTTTAATCCTAGAAATGCGGTATATTTTTCGGTACCAATAATCATGTTCCCATTATCATCGATAGGATGTCCTCTTGACACTAAATAGTCGTAAACGGATTCAAACGAACCTAAGTCCGACCATGAAAATGCTGCAGGAACTACTTTTATTTTCTTACTGCGTTCCATAACAGCATAATCGATACTTATGGATGGGATTTCTAAAGACAAATCTAAATCTAAAAAACCCTCTTTATTAGCTTCCCAAACAGCTTTAGATTTCTCAAAAACGTCCGGTTGAAATTGTTTCAATTCCTCTAAAAGAACTCCAGCTTTAAAACAAAACATACCACTATTCCACAGAAAATTACCTCTTGCGATGAAATTTTTAGCGGTTGTTTCGTTTGGTTTTTCACGAAATGAAACTACTTTATCGCCTTTTGATTCAATATAACCGTATCCCGTTTCCGGTTTAGTTGGAATAATCCCAAAAGTTACGATACACCCTTCTTTAGCCTTTACAATCGCTTCATCTATAGCCTTATTGTAATCTTCCATCTTTTCAATAATATGATCAGATGGGGTTACAATTAAAATATCATCAGAATCACAAGCAAATGCAGCAAAAGCAATTGCCGCAGCTGTATTTCGAGGAGTCGCTTCAACAATATTAACATACTCTCTTTTAGACTTATCCATTACTTTGGCACTAAGAGAATGATTGTCTACATTACCAACAACCATTACTTTATCAGCTAAATGATTATTGCGATCGACTGTCAATTCAAATAAAGACTTTCCTTCAAACATCTCCAAATATTGCTTTGGTTGACTTTTTCTGGATAAAGGCCAAAGTCTGCTGCCAATACCTCCGGTCAAAATAACATGTATGATTGAATTATTTACTTCCATTTTCTTTAAAATAAAAAAAGCCTTTTTACTATAGCCTGTTATCAGCTAAAGTACCTAAGACTCCTTTTACATCGTATAATAAACTATTTTCTTTCTGCAACTCTGAAAAATCCAGTTTTAAAAATTCAGCATGCGCTACTCCAAGTACAACAGCATCAAATTTTTCTTTTGGTACAGAATTAATAGTTTGTAATTTGTATTCTTTTTTAACTTCCTCTATACTGGCTAAAGGATCATATAATGTGACTGTTATTCCGTATTCTTTTAACGCTTTGATTACATCAACAATCTTTGTATTTCTAACATCCGGACAGTTTTCTTTGAAAGTAATTCCTAACATTAACAGATTAGCTCCATTAACAGAAATTCCTTTTTTTATCATCAGTTTTACCACCTGGGCGGCCACATATTCCCCCATACTGTCATTTAAACGTCGTCCTGCCAAAATTATTTCAGGATGATATCCAAATTCTTGAGCTCTCTGTGCCAGATAGTAAGGGTCTACACCAATGCAATGTCCACCAACCAATCCAGGTTTGAAGGGTAAAAAGTTCCATTTTGTAGAAGCTGCTGCCAATACTTCCTGAGTATCAATATCCATAAGATTGAATATCTTGGCTAACTCGTTTACAAAGGCAATATTAATATCTCGTTGTGAATTCTCGATCACTTTAGCTGCCTCCGCAACTTTTATTGAAGGTGCCAAATGGGTTCCGGCAGTAATTACACTTTTATAAAGTGCATCTACTTTTTGACCGATCTCCGCAGTAGACCCTGAGGTCACCTTTAGAATTTTCTCAACAGTATGTTCCTTATCACCAGGGTTTATTCTTTCAGGCGAGTATCCTGCAAAAAAGTCTTCATTAAATTTTAAACCGGAAATATTTTCTAAAACAGGCACACACTCTTCCTCCGTTACACCGGGATACACAGTCGATTCATATATAACAATATCTCCCCTTTTTAATACTTTTCCAACTGTTTCACTAGATTTATACAATGGAGTTAAATCAGGGCGATTATTTTTATCTACCGGAGTAGGAACTGTTATCACAAAATAATTGCAATCTGCGATATCTTCTATAGAAGTTGTGCAGTACAACCCTTGTTTGTCATCAGAATTATCGACCAAAACCTTCTGTAAAGTTTCGTCGTCTATTTCCAATGTAGTATCTGTACCCGATTTTAGAGAAGCAACCCGCCCTTCATTGATATCAAAACCTACAACAGCATATTTTGTAGCAAATAATCTGGCCAAAGGCAAACCAACATAACCTAAACCAATAACGGCTATCTTTATGTTTTCATCCAATTTGTATTCTTTTTTATCCACTTCAGTCATTTCAATTCACGGCTCCGCCCTTCTGAGTCACATTTTTTTGCCCCAGACACCCTACATTTATTTTCGGCAAATATAGTATATTAACTCAAGTTAATCAATACGCTTTCCCGTAATACCCAAAAAAACGGACTATTAAAAAAACTTAATCCAACAATCCTCTATCAATCAGCATGCAAAAAATTACATTGTAAAAAAAACAGAGAAATAAAATCTCAAATTAAAGAATTTTACCCTCTGTTTTAACTGAAATAGTTAAACTATAACTATTTTATTTGTATTTTATTTTAAGCACACATCCCAAAGATTCTAAAACCAATATATAATGTGTATTTGACACTTCCTGAACTATCGCTTCCTGATTACTAAAAGCGCCGGATTCTATTTTAATTCGATCTCCAGCCTGAATTGAAGTCACTGATATATCGCTTATATTTGGAGCTTTCAGACTTGCTTTTATACTATTAATTTCTTCATCGCGAACTATGGCCGGTTTCCCTAACCAAAACAAATAACGAACTACCCCGGCTATCTGGAAAACTGAATTTCGATCAATATCTTTCAACTGAACAAATACGTAAGAATTAAAAAGGGGGACTTCAACTTTCTTCTTTCTATCTGACCATTCTTTCACTTGCGTAATTAATGGACAATAACATTCAATACCCATTTGGATCAGTCTATCCGCAACTTTCTTCTCCCATTTCGGTTTTGTATAAACAACATACCAATTCATAATTTTCCTTTACAATGAATAAAATCTCCAACACCCTCTTCTTCCTTATTTTAGATTGAATTTCACTTCAATATCTTTTTCAATTAGGAACCAATCCCATTATAAATAAAACCAATTGATTCTAGTTTTTTTGCATCTAAGATATTTCTGCCATCGAAAAGAAAAGCTGGTTTATGCATAGAATCGTATATCTTTTGCCAATCGTACATTGTAAACTCGTCCCATTCTGTTAAAATAGCAATTGCATGAGCACCTTTACATGCGTCGTAAGCGTTAGCAAACGTTGAAACTGCTACATTGTTCTCTTCCGCGGACCTCGTTTCTAAATAATTTAAATCATTTAATATCTTAGTCTTTGAAACTTTCGGGTCATAAACAGAAATTTTTGCCTGCTCATTAATCAAATCATCTGCTACATATATTGCAGCAGATTCTCTTGTATCATTGGTGTCTTTTTTGAAAGCCCAACCTAAAAATGTAATTTTCTTATCGGCGACAGTATTGTATAAAGTCTGAACAATCTTACTTGAGAATCTTTTCTTCTGATGATCGTTCATTATAATTACTTGTTCCCAATAATCTGCTACTTCATTTAATCCGTAAGATTTTGCAATATACACTAAATTAAGAATGTCCTTTTGAAAGCAAGAACCTCCAAAACCAACTGATGCCTTTAAGAATTTTGGTCCAATTCTGCTATCCATTCCAATGGCACGGGCAACTTCATTAACATCAGCACCTGTTTTTTCACATAATTCGGACATTGCATTTATAGAAGAGATTCGTTGTGCCAAAAATGCATTTGCGGTTAATTTAGACAATTCCGACGACCAAACATTAGTAGTCAAAATCTTTTCTTTGTCTACCCAGTTTGCGTAAACATCAACCAATGCGCTAATTGCTTCCTCACCTTCCGGTGTTGTATCTCCACCAATTAAAATTCGATCCGGATTCAACAAATCAGTAACCGCAGTCCCTTCTGCCAGGAATTCCGGATTTGATAAAATTTGAAACTGAACTCCATTCCCTGTATTATCCAAAATACTTTTAATAGCTTCCGCTGTACGTACAGGTAAAGTTGACTTCTCCACAACAATTTTGTCTTCCTTGGCTACTTTTGCAATTTGTCGGGCACATAGTTCAATGTATTTTAAATCAGCCGCCATCCCTTTTCCCTTACCATAAGTCTTGGTTGGTGTATTTACTGAAATAAAAATCACCTGCGCCTCATCAATTGCTTTTTCAACTTCTGTCGAAAAAAATAAATTCCTTCCTCTGGCCTCCCCTACTATTTCTGAAAGTCCAGGCTCATAAATCGGAATATTATCCGTATTTGGATCATTCCAGTCTGTAATTCTTTGTTCGTTTAAATCGACAACAGTCACTTGAATATGTGGACATTTTTGAGCAATTACTGCCATAGTTGGACCTCCAACATAACCCGCACCAATGCAACAAATTTTTGTAATTTTCATTTACTTCTATTATTTTATTGTTATCTTATTTCTATTTCAAATTCTTCCAATACCAGTTCACCGCTTCCTTTAATCCTTCCTGTAAAGAATATTTAGGATCATATCCCAGCATTTTTCTTGCTTTATCAATACTTGCTAATGAATGTGGAATATCTCCTGCACGATTTGCCCCATAAACTATCTCCACATCAGAAATTTTAGAATCAAATGCTACTAAGTATTCCTTTAAATAACCTACTAAATCATTTAAAGTATTTCGATCGCCAAAAGCGGTATTATAAACTGTGTTTATGGCTTCCGGATTTTCACTCGTCATGGCCAATTCATTCATCTGAATTACATTGTCTATATAAGTAAAATCCCGGGAATAATTTCCATCCCCATTAATCACAGGACTTTCATATTTCATTAACTGCATAACAAACTTTGGAATTACAGCTGCATAAGCTCCATTAGGATCCTGCTTTCTGCCAAAAACATTAAAATATCGCAATCCAATAGTCTCTAATCCATAAGTTTTACTAAAAATCTCAGCATAGAGTTCGTTTACATATTTTGTAATAGCATATGGAGACAAAGGCTTTCCTATTACATCCTCAACTTTCGGTAATCCCTGAGAATCCCCATAAGTTGATGAACTAGCTGCATAAATAAACCTTTTAACTTTCGCATCACGAGAAGCGGTCAGCATATTTAAAAACCCGGAGACATTCACATCGTTTGTCGTAATAGGATCATTAATTGATCTCGGAACAGAACCTAAAGCGGCCTGATGCAAAACATAATCAGCACCTTCAACAGCTGAAATACAGTGGGCAAAATTTCGAATATCTCCTTCAATTAATCTAAAATTAGGATTTGAAATAAAATCCTTTAAATTATGACGATGACCAGTCGAAAAATTATCCAGACAAACCACTTTATATCCAAGTTCTAAAAAATACTCCGATAAATTTGATCCGATAAATCCCGCTCCACCTGTAATCAAAATTGTATGTTGTTTTGATGTACTCATTTGCTACCAATTATTTTTTATTGAATTTACTCAAAATCATCTTCCAAACACTAGGTTTTTCTTCTTCATCATGATAACCATTTGCATAAGCTCCGTAACCGTATCCATAAGCAGCTCCATATTTTGCCTTATTCTCATAACCATTTAATACAATGCTGGCATTATTCAGCTCCCCTCTTTTAACTCTGGTGTTTAGCAATGTAATCATATCCTTTTTGGTATAATTTTGCCTTACTATATAAAGAGTTACATCTGCAAATTGTGCAAGTTCTAACGCATCCGAAACCAACCCAACCGGAGGTGTATCCAAAATAATATAATCGTATTTTTGCTTCAACTCTAAGATCATCTCTCTCATCGCATCACTCAAAATTAGCTCTGAAGGATTTGGTGGAATTGGCCCCGAAAGTATAACATCCAGATTTGGAACTCCTGTAGGGTGTGTAATTTCTTCTAAACTATTTTGCTTTATGAGGTAATTAACAACACCTGTTTGATTTTTCAAATTGAACTCATCTGCCAATCTTGGTTTTCTCAAATCCAAACCAAGAATTACCGTTTTCTTTTCGCTTAAAGCGAATACTGTAGCAATATTTATGGAACAAAATGTTTTTCCTTCACCACTTATTGACGACGTAATCATTAGAGTTTTCGAACCGCTCACCTGCTGTTTCTTATATAAAAACTGCAAAGAGGAACGAATAGCTCTAAATGCTTCTGATAACGCCGATTTTGGTTTGTCGAATACCGCCAAACTCAACGAATCTTTATTTATTCCAATGATACCAATTAACGGTATTTGTGTTAATTTACTAATATCTTCGGTATTCTGGATCGAGTTATTGACAAAGAAAATTCCAAAAACGAACAACAACGGAATTAATATCCCCATAAATAAGGCGAGTATATAATTCACTGAAGTTTTCGGACCAATTAATCCGCCTCCGATATCTTTTGCAGGATCAATAAAATGAATATCGGATAAGTTCGATGCTTTTACAATTTCAGCTTCGTTTCTTTTTTTCAAAAATTCAGTATAAATATTATCACTTAAGTCATATTTTCTCTGAATTTTTAACAGCTCCTGTTGTTCTTCCGGAAGTTTTTTGACAGTACTTTCCGCCTGACCAATTTTAGCATTTACCATAGCCAAATCAGTCAATAATAAAGCTTTTGCAGAAGTTATATTTTCTAACAAAACACTTTTTACAGCTTGCATTTGATTGTCAAAATCTTTAAACATCTTGTCGCTTTTTACTGCATAAGCCATTTCCGATCTTTGTGCCGAAAGCGCAATAAGTTTTGAAACATGCAAAATAACGTTTGGATCTTCAATACCTGCAACTGTAGGAGCCGGTAATCTTGAATAATCCGTACTATTATTTAAATACGATTTTAAAGAATTGTAATAGGCTATTTTTCTTGTGACCTGATCTTTTTCAACATCAAAATCCATTATTTTATCCGAAACTTTAGCTCCTCCGGCTTCAATTTCATAGATATTTTTATCCTTCCTAAAAGTTTTCAACTCATTACCTGTTTGCTTCAATTGCATTTCCATAGCAATAAGAGTACTATCGATAAATCGGATGGTATTTGTCGCAAACTGATTCTTTCCGTCCAGCTGAATTTTGATTAACATTCTTACCGTTGCATTCAAATAATCAACCATCCTGGCTTTATTTGTACCTTGCATTCCTAGAGTCAATATTGATCCTCCTTTTTCATCAGCGTTAACACTCACACCTCTATAACGCGATACGGTTCCGTCAAAATCATTAAACCTAACAAAATACTCATTTCCTGTGTAAAATCCCGGATTATCATTTATCTGTAAATTCCAATTTAAAAAAGGAAGCGTGACTTGTTCTCCAGCCTTACACCTTCTTACATACTCTTTAGGCTGAACGGTTGTATTGCTATAACTGTTATTGGAATACGTAATTAATGAAGCAGAATTACCTTCAAACGGAATTCGAATTTCATATTCAGTTGGACTTAAAAACTTAATACCTATTAATGTATTGGCAAGCTGTCCTTTTGTTTTGTTGATTTTTACGTAAAATGGAACTGCTCCATAAGAATCAATCAAATTATATTTTCCCTGAACAAGATAATCAATATAAAACTCCAATTTATCCACAACTAACTCGTTGTGTGATCTTGATTGTATAACGGTTGAAATTCCATTGACCTGATCCGAAACCCCTCCCCAATTAAAAACCAGACTTGTATTAGAAGTAAAAAACGGGTTTCGTTCTTCCTTAATCGAAACCATAGTCTGCATTCCGTAAATTTTTTCTTTACGAATATTTACCTGATAAGCAATGGCAAAAGCAATTATCAAACTAACCGCAAAGAGCTTCCAGTAGCTGGCAATTTTCAGTAGAAATCCTTTAAAATCAAAATTTGAATGATTTTCAAAAATGGAAAAATCTTTTATATCTAACATCTTTTGAATTTAATTTTAGTTTTTAAGCAACAAATATACCGTTGTAGCCAATGACAAAACGGTAATAATTGTTGTAATAGATTCTATACCAGTCTTTCCAGTCCCCCATGATTTTTGTTTGACCGGTTTTACATAAATATAATCGTTAGGCTGCAAATAATAATAAGGCGATTTCATCACATTAATATCCGTCAAATCGATATCTTGCATTTGTACACCAGTCGGTGTCTGACGAATTACGGTTACCGATTTCCTATTACCCGTAACTGTGATATCTCCGGCATTTGCGATAGCTTCCATAATATTTACGTGTTCCTGAAACAGCGTTTTTGTACCTGTACTTCCCACTTCTCCATTTATGGTATATCTAAAACCAGCTAATTTCACAGTAACAAAAATATTAGCCTCACTTTTAAAATACTCTTCAAGTAATTTCTTTTCGATTCGAACACGCACTTCTTCAAGAGTATATCCGATAACATTGATTTCTCCTAAGATTGGCATTCTGATATTTCCATGATCGTCAACTGTAAATCCATTAAAATACAATCCTGACTCTGATTTTCCAGCTCCCGAAGAAGCAGTTTCTGTAGTATTAAAAATAGAAACCAACTTTGGGTCAATTGCTTTTATGTCAATACTTAAAACATCATTTACCTGCAATCTGTAAGGCTTAGATTCCACAGCAGTAATATTATTCTGTTCTCCCGAATTATTTTTATCTTGTAAATAAACCAGATCTTTTACGGGAATACAAGAAGTAAATAGTATGCTAATTAATAACAGTATATAAAAGCCTTTTTTTGTCATTAGTGAAATTTTATCGCAAATATAGACTTTCCTTTAATCTTCAGAAAATCTAAGTGTTATTTGGGTTTATTTAATTGTTTTTGAAAGTTTTTTCGAATGGAACCCTATGCAAAATACTTCTCCCAAGGGTAATTTCATCTGCATATTCCAATTCATCTCCTACCGAAATTCCTCTTGCAATGGTAGAAATTATGATTTCCGATTCGGCAATTTGTTTATAGATGTAAAAATTAGTGGTATCCCCTTCCATTGTAGAACTGAGTGCAAAAATAATTTCTACCACCTTTCCTGCCTTTACTTTTTCGACCAGACTTGAAATATTCAACTGACTGGGACCAACTCCTTCAATTGGAGAAATTTTTCCTCCCAGTACATGATAAATTCCTTTATACTGACCTGTGTTTTCAATCGCCATAACGTCACGAATATCCTCGACAACACAAATCGTTTGATGGTTTCTTGATGAATTAGCACAAATTTCGCAGACTTTGGTATCTGAGATGTTGTGACAATTTTGACAAAATTTAATATTCTCACGCATATTCAATAGAGCCTGCGATAAAAAACTGGTTTGTTCTTTCGGCTGTTTTAACAAATGCAGCACTAATCGCAACGCCGTACGTTTACCAATTCCGGGCAACTGCGACATTTCACTTACTGCTTTTTCTATTAATTTTGATGAAAACTCCATGACGACAAAAGTAATACATTAATGTTTCTTTTCTGATCCGATTAAAAATGAATTCCTCAATGTTCTGAGGTCAAAAACAAAAAACTTAATACTGATTTGTAGCCAATAAAACTAAAGTACAGGCCACTTCTGCCTTGATATTGTTTAATTCTAACAATTGATAAAATTCCGGATTCTCTGCTCCTGGATTAAAAACAACTCTTTTAGGCTGCGCTTCTATAATATAATTGTAATATTCGCGCTGACGGGCAGGATTTAAATACAACGTAACAGTATCAATATTTTTTACCGGAATTGTTTTTGTATGAATCTTCACGCCGGCAACTTCGCCTCTGTTCTGACCGATTGCCAATACAGTATGTCCTTTTTCAACCAGCATATTTATAGCTTTAAAAGCGTAACGTTCCGGTTTTGTAGTAGCACCAAGAACAAGGGTTTTCTTATTTCTCATTATTTTTAAATATACTGCAAAAGTAATCAAAAAGAATGAGCTTATTTTAGGTTATCTTTTTAGAATTAAAAGCAATAAAAAAAACAATATCCTTACATGATCTTAGTCCGAAGTTTTAAAAAATGTCTATTTTTACGGCACTAACCTAAACTCTATGGATTTATTCATTTATTTATTTGCCGCACTGTTTTCAGTATTAAACCCTATCGGCACCGTGCCTATTTTTGTTGGACTAACGCAACACGATTCTCAAAAAGAACGTTCCCGAATTTCACTTTGGACTGCTATTAATGTTGGAATCATTTTATTGGTCTCCTATTTTATCGGTCAATATGTTTTGACTTTTTTTGGAATAAGCATTGATGCTTTAAGAATTGCGGGCGGAATCGTAATTGTAAATTCCGGTTTTTCTTTACTTTCGGGAAAATTCAATAAAAAACGAGGAATCAATAAAAAAATCGAAACGGACGCACAACAAAGAAACGACATCGCTTTAACACCTCTTGCAATACCAATGCTTGCAGGACCAGGATCAATGTCTCTATTAATTGCTTTTTATCAGGAACACCACGGAATAAACGAAATTATAATTTCATGTTCAGCTATCCTGGCAATTGCATTTACAATTTTTGCAATCCTTAAAAGCGCTCATTATTTAGCGCGCATACTTGGTGCTTCAGGAATTGTAGCTATTTCCAGAATTGTCGGTTTTATTGTAATTTCTATTGGAATTCAATATATCGTTAGCTCCATCATCAATATTATTAAAGGAAACTTGATGTAAACACTATCAACATACATCTAATAAAAAAGGGGATAAAATATAAATTTTATCCCCTTTTTTATACTTAACCGTTCTATTTAACTTCTTGGCAAAAATACTTCAGCCATCATACAGCGGGCACTTCCACCCCCGCAAGCTTCAATAGTATCCAAGCTGGAACTTAAAATTTCCGCATGATTTTCTAATTGTGCAATTTGTTTCGGAGTCAAACTCTGATGTGCCGATGCGCTCATTACAATATACCTCTTATCATTTGTACCTCTAACTTCCAGCATATTTCCGGCAAAATTATTTACCTGTGCTTCGGTAATTAGAATAACTTCCTTTTTATCCGCTTTTAGATTTTCAAGAACCATTTTACGTTCTTTTTTATCATCGATACTATCTGCACAGATAACAGCGAATGTTTCACCCAAACACATCATTACATTCGTATGATAAATCAATTTACGTTCTCCGTCAACCGTTTGAAAAGCCTCAAAAATAACCGGAGCATAATCAAAATCTTCACAGAATTCGATAAACAACTCTTCATCTGCACGAGGAGACAAAGCGCAATACGCTTTTGCATTTGCTCTATCCAAAAGCAAACTTCCGGTTCCTTCTAAAAAGTAACCATCTTCTTCTGCCGATGTATAGTCAACTATATTTGAGATTTCAAAGCCTTTCTCTTCAAGCACATCTAAAATATCTTCACGGCGCTCCTGACGACGATTCTCCGCAAACATCGGATATAGTGCTACATCTCCATTTTCATGAAATGAAATCCAGTTATTTGGAAAAATACTATCCGGGGTATCGGTTTCTAAAGTATCTTCAATAACGGTGACATCAACTCCAACCGCTCTGAGTTTTTCAACAAAAGTATCGAACTCCTGTTGTGCTTTTGCATTTACCGTACTTGGTAAAAGTCCGTCTAATACTTTTTGGTAATAATTATTTACTGCCGTTTGCTCATTCATTCTGAAAGCTACTGGCCGAATCATTACGATTGCATTTGTAGTTTGTTTCATTTTATATGTTTTTTTGTTTCAAGTTTCAGGTTTCATGTTAACGAACGTGAAACCTGAAACTTAAAACTTTTTTAGTCTCTTATTAATGGTAAAGTGGAACATCTCAACAATCCCTCCTGCTTTGCAATTTCTGCGTATGGAATTTCCTCTACAATAAAACCATTAGCACGCAACCAATTGTTCAGACGGGTAAAATTCTTTTCGGAAACTACTACATTATCGTCGATCGAAAATACGTTTGAAAACATATTATACATTTCGTCTCTTTCGATATGAAACAAATTTTCTTTTCCAAAAAGGTTCACCAAATACAAATAATCTGCTTCTTCACGGAAACCTCTCTTGTAGATAATTCCTTTATCTTTTCCAACCGGCTGAAAACAGCAATCAAGGTGTAAGGCATTGTCGCGAGCTTCTAATTTAGATTTCACCAAATCAAATTCTTTGACAATTTTATTAGGAAACATTTTCCTTAAATATTCAACACCATGCATATTAGTTCTTGCCGTAATGTAATCTTTGTAATCACTTCCTTTATAAGTTCCAATAAACACATGATCATTCCACAACATCACATCTCCACCTTCAATATGAACTTCTTCCGGTGGGCGAATTACTTTTAACGGATCCATCTGGTCGATTACGTATTGAATTGCATCCAACTCACGCTCTCTGTCAGGCAGAATATTAGATTTCACGAAAGTATCATCTATCACAAATCCTATATCACGGGCAAAAATCTGATTGTAACTCTCAATCATTTCCGGACGATATACTTTTACATCATATTTTTGAAAAACAGCATTAAAAGCATCCATTTCGACAATCATATCTTTTTCGATTGGATAAGTCCCGGCTTTAATATGTTCCAATGATTTAGGATCATAAGCTTCCTCTAAAGATGGAGTTGGCCCATTATGAACTGCAGAACCCAAAACTACTGCCCGCAGTCTTGACGTTTCGTTCTTTATATTTAATTGCAACATAACTATATTGTATTTTGGGCAAAGATAAAAAAAGCTTCACAGGTTAAGTGAAGCTTTAATTTTTTTTTATTTGTTTGACTTAAAGTCTCTCAATGGATGTCCAGTATAAACTTGTCTTGGACGGCCAATTGGCTCTTTGTTCTCACGCATTTCTTTCCATTGCGCAATCCAGCCTGGTAGTCTTCCAATAGCAAACATTACAGTAAACATATCTGTTGGTATTCCTAATGCTCTGTAGATAATTCCAGAGTAGAAATCAACATTAGGATATAAATTTCTTGATTTGAAGTATTCGTCTTCAAGAGCTGCTGACTCTAATTTTTTAGCGATTTCTAAAATAGGATCTTCTACACCTAATGTATCTAATACTTCTTTAGCCGCTTTTTTGATGATTTTCGCTCTAGGATCGAAGCTTTTGTAAACTCTATGACCAAATCCCATTAAACGGAATGGATCATTTTTGTCTTTTGCTTTTGCTAAGAATTTATCCGTATCTCCACCATCTTTGTTGATTTCCTCTAACATTTCAAGTACTGCCTGATTTGCACCACCATGTAAAGGTCCCCAAAGCGCAGAAACACCTGCAGAAATAGAAGCAAATAAACCAGCATGAGAAGAACCTACCATTCTTACTGTTGAAGTAGAACAATTCTGTTCGTGATCAGCATGAAGAATAAATAATTTGTCTAATGCATCAATCACAATTGGATTTGCAGAGTATGGTCCTGTAGGCAGTTTAAACATTAACTGCATAAAATTCTCTACATAACCAGTTGTATTGTCATAATAATTCAACGGGTACCCCATAGATTTTCTATAAGTCCATGTTGCAATTACAAGAAATTTACCCATTGTTTTACAAATGGCTTCGTACATCTCTTTTTCATTTTCAACATTTACTGCTTTTGGGTTGAATGCCGTTAAAGCGCTAGTCAAAGCAGACAAAACGCCCATTGGGTGAGCCGTTTTTGGAAAACCGTCAATGATATTTTTCATTTCTTCGTTTACCAAAGTATGCTTTTTAATACCATTTTCAAATTGCTCTAATTCCTTAGCAGTCGGTAATTCCCCAAAAATTAAAAGGTAAGATACTTCTAAGAAACTTGCTTTTTCAGCCAAATCTTCAATTGAATATCCTCTGTAACGTAAAATCCCTAATTCTCCATCTAAGAAGGTGATTTCACTCTTACAAGAACCAGAGTTTTTGTATCCCGGGTCTAAAGTAATAATACCAGTTAAATCACGTAATTTGTTAATATCGATAGCTGATTCATTTTCACTCCCCGTGATTACCGGAAGTTCAATTTTTTGACCATCTACTTCTAATGTAGCTATTTTTGACATAATATATCGGAAATAAATCTTATAAAATAATAATTTATCAAATCTAATGAATTTAAGACTAATTAAAAAAAGAATCCTGCTATGAATTTGTTAAAACTCCAAAAAAAAACCATCTGCCGCAGCAGATGGTTTAAATTGAATATATATAACTCTTACAATTATTTAATTTTAAAAGCATTTAAGCCAGGAAAATAAGCTGTACTTCCTAATTCTTCTTCGATTCTTAACAATTGATTGTATTTTGCCATACGATCAGAACGTGAAGCTGAACCTGTTTTAATCTGTCCACAGTTTAAAGCAACCGCTAGGTCAGCAATTGTATTATCTTCTGTTTCTCCTGAACGGTGAGACATTACTGAAGTATATCCAGCATTTTTAGCCATGTTCACAGCAGCAATAGTTTCAGTCAAAGTACCAATTTGGTTTACTTTTACTAAAATTGAATTAGCGATCCCTTTTT
Organism: Flavobacterium sp. B183; assembly: GCF_023539155.1. NCBI lineage: Bacteria > Pseudomonadati > Bacteroidota > Flavobacteriia > Flavobacteriales > Flavobacteriaceae > Flavobacterium > Flavobacterium sp. B183. Next base: position 365,087 of record NZ_CP097434.1, read on the forward strand.
CAATTCCTGTAGACAAACGAGCTACGTTAGTTACGAACAAATCGTCACCTACTAACTGAACTTTATCTCCAATTTTATCCGTTAAGTATTTCCATCCATTCCAGTCATCTTCATACATACCGTCTTCGATAGAGATAATTGGATATTTAGCAGCCAATTCAGCTAAATAATCAGCTTGCTCTTCTGAAGTTCTGATTTTTCCGGTTTCTCCTTCAAATTTGGTGTAATCGTATTTTCCGTTTACATAAAACTCAGAAGCAGCACAGTCAAGTGCAATCATAATTTCGTCACCGAAAGAATATCCAGCCTTTTCAACTGCCAATTTGATAGTATCCAAAGCATCTTCAGTACCTCCGGCCAAGTTTGGCGCAAAACCTCCTTCATCACCTACAGCTGTACTTAAACCTCTATCGTGTAATACTTTTTTTAAGCTATGGAAGATTTCAGTTCCCATTTGCATAGCATGTGTAAAAGAAGTCGCTTTTACAGGGAAAATCATAAACTCCTGAAATGCGATAGGTGCATCAGAGTGAGAACCTCCGTTGATGATGTTCATCATTGGTACTGGCAACGTGTTAGCAGAAACTCCACCAACATATCTGTATAATGGTAACCCTAATTCATTAGCAGCAGCTTTTGCAGCAGCCAACGAAACTCCTAAAATAGCATTAGCTCCTAATTTAGATTTGTTTGGAGTACCATCCAAGTCAATCATTAACTGGTCGATTGTATTTTGTTCGAAAACAGAAGTACCAACTAATTCTTCAGCAATAACAGTATTTACATTGTTCACTGCATTTAAAACTCCTTTTCCAAGATAAGCTTTACCTCCGTCACGTAATTCAACAGCTTCATGCTCTCCTGTTGATGCTCCAGATGGAACAGCTGCTCTACCTAAAACACCATTTTCAGTTACTACATCAACTTCAATAGTAGGATTACCTCTGGAATCAAGAATTTGTCTAGCGTGAACTTTAATTATAATACTCATTATTTTTATTTTTTTATTAATAAATTATATTTTTTTTTCGAAATTATAAAAATATTTAATAGCAAATACGCATTTAACTCATTAAACAGCTTTATTTATTAACTACATCGTTTTAGCAGCAGCTTCTTTTATATTCTCGACAAACTGATCGAATAAATAAGATGAATCGTGAGGTCCCGGACTTGCTTCAGGATGGTATTGTACTGAAAAACAATTCTTATTCTTCATGCGCATACCTGCAACCGTTTCATCATTTAAATGCAAATGTGTAATCTCCAATTCAGGGTGATTATCCAACTGCTCTTTGTTTACAGCAAATCCATGATTTTGAGAAGTTATTTCACCTTTACCTGTAATTAAATTTTTCACGGGGTGATTGATTCCACGATGACCATTAAACATCTTATACGTTTGAACACCATTTGCCAAAGCAATTACCTGATGTCCTAAACAAATTCCAAACAGCGGTTTATCATTTGCTAAAATTTCTTTTGCCACTTCAATAGCTCCAAAAAGCGGATCCGGATCTCCGGGACCATTAGACAAAAAGTATCCATCCGGATTAAATTCTGCCAAATCTTTATACGTTGAGTTATATGGATACACTTTAATATAACAATCTCTTTTAGCTAAATTTCTTAAGATATTCTTTTTTATCCCAAGATCTAAAGCTGATATTTTGTAGGTAGCATTTTCATCACCAAAAAAATAAGGCTCAGTAGTTGAAACTTTTGATGCCAACTCCAAACCTTCCATGTTAGGCACATTTGCCAATTCTTTTTTCAAATCTTCAATCGAAGTACCATCTGTACAAATAACAGCATTCATAGCCCCATTGTCACGAATATAACTTACAAGAGCTCTGGTATCAACATCAGAAATACAGATTAAGTTTTGTTTCGTAAAATAATCTTCCAGACTTCCGGAAGCATCTTCTCTGGAATAATTAAAGCTAAAATTTTTACAAACCAAACCGGCAATTTTGATGCTTTCTGATTCAACTTCAGAATCATTAACACCGTAATTTCCAATATGAGTATTAGTCGCAACCATTATTTGACCAAAATAAGAAGGGTCTGTAAAAATCTCCTGGTATCCGGTCATTCCCGTATTAAAACAAACCTCACCAAAAGTCTTACCGCTAATTCCGATAGATTTTCCGTGAAAAATAGTCCCATCACTAAGTAATAAAATGGCGCTTTGTCGTGTTGTGTATTTCATTCTTTAATTTGTATTGTTTTTTAATTGTTTCATGAAATCCCCGATAGGTTTTTCAATTGTAATTAGATATTTTGCAAATTTACTTCTTTAAAAGAGTGCCTCCAAGATTTTTTAAAACTTTCCTCTCTAAAAATAAAACCAATAAAGTCAGATCAGTTAAATTTTAATTTCACTCCAAAAAAATCAAAAAAAAAGGATAAACTAAAAATTAGTTTATCCTTGATTTCTATAGAATCATTACTTTCATAATTATTCAGAAGCTTCAGTAGTCGTTTCTGATTCAGCTGCTGGAGCTTCAGGAGTACCTTCAGCTTTTTTAGCTTTTCCACCACGACGGCTTTTTGCTTTTTTAACTTCTTTTTTACCTCCATTGTAAAGTTCGTTGAAATCTACAAGTTCGATCATTGCCATATCAGCATTATCTCCTAAACGATTTCCAACTTTAATGATACGAGTGTATCCTCCTGGACGGTCACCAACTTTAGCAGCTACGTCTCTGAACAAGTCAGTTACTGCATATTTGCTACGTAAGTAAGCAAAAACAATACGACGGTTGTGAGTCGTATCTTCTTTCGATTTTGTAATTAAAGGCTCAACGAATTGTTTAAGCGCTTTAGCTTTAGCAACAGTAGTGTTAATACGTTTGTGCTCGATAAGAGAACAAGCCATATTAGCTAACATAGCTTTTCTATGTCCAGTCTGTCTGCTTAAGTGATTGAATTTTTTTCCGTGTCTCATTGCTATTTTAAATTTAACCCGCCGTAGCGGATTGAATTATTCTTTATCTAATTTGTATTTAGCTAAATCCATTCCGAAAGTTAAATTCTTCACTGCAACAAGTTCATCAAGTTCAGTTAAAGATTTTTTACCAAAATTACGGAATTTCATTAGGTCATTTTTATTGAACGATACTAAATCACCAAGTGTATCAACTTCAGCCGCTTTCAAGCAATTTAATGCTCTCACAGATAAATCCATATCAACAAGCTTAGTTTTAAGCAATTGTCTCATATGCAATGACTCTTCATCATACGATTCTGTTTGTGCAATTTCGTCAGCCTCGAGTGTAATTCTTTCGTCAGAGAACAACATGAAGTGGTGAATTAAAACTTTAGCAGCTTCAGTAAGAGCATCTTTAGGATTAATAGAACCATCAGTTTTAATTTCAAAAACTAATTTTTCATAATCTGTTTTTTGCTCAACACGGAAGTTTTCAATTGCATATTTTACATTTTTTACCGGAGTAAAAATAGAATCTGTAAAAATAGTTCCAATTGCAGCATTCTGTTTTTTGTTCTCCTCAGCAGGAACATATCCTCTACCTTTTTCGATTGTTAAATCGAAGTTCAATTTGATTTTAGAATCTAAATTACAGATAACAAGGTCTGGATTCAAAACTTGGAAACCTGAAATAAATTTTTGAAAATCACCTGCTGTCAATTGATCTTTACCGGAAACAGAAATTGTAACTGCTTCATTATCGATATCTTCAATTTGACGTTTGAAACGCACTTGCTTTAGATTAAGGATAATTTCGGTAACATCTTCAACAACACCTGAAATAGTAGAAAACTCATGATCTACACCTTCGATACGAACAGATGTAATTGCATAACCTTCTAATGCTGAAAGCAAAACTCTTCTAAGTGCATTACCAACTGTCAATCCGTAACCAGGTTCTAAAGGTCTAAATTCAAATTTACCTTCAAAATCGGTTGAATCGATCATGATAACTTTATCGGGCTTTTGAAAATTAAATATTGCCATAAATTTCGACTAAGTCAATTATTATTTGTTGTACAACTCTACGATTAATTGTTCTTTAATGTTTTCTGGAATTTGTAGTCTTGCAGGCACAGAAACGAAAGTTCCTTCTTTAAGATCATTGTTCCAAGTAATCCATTCATAAACATGACTTGAATTTGACAAAGAACGTTCGATAGCTTCTAAAGATTTAGATTTTTCACGAACTGCTACTTTATCACCAGGCTTAAGGTGGTAAGAAGGAATATTTACAACTTCACCATTAACAGTAATGTGTCTGTGAGATACGATTTGACGCGCACCTCTTCTAGATGGAGCAATTCCCATTCTAAAAACAACATTATCTAATCTTGCTTCACATAATTGTAATAAAACTTCACCAGTTACTCCTTTAGTTGCTGACGCTTTTTCGAATAAATTTCTGAATTGTTTTTCTAAAATTCCGTAAGAATATTTAGCTTTTTGCTTTTCCATTAACTGAACAGCGTACTCAGATTTTTTTCCTCTTTTTTTAGCCATCCCGTGTTGTCCAGGTGGGTAATTTCTTTTTTCGAATGATTTATCATCTCCGAAGATTGCTTCGCCAAATTTACGAGCGATTTTGGTTTTAGGACCAGTATATCTTGCCATTTTAAAAAAAATTTAAGGTAGAGATTATGAATTCAGGTCTAATCCTTCGATAATCTATGCTCTACCTTGTTTATACTATGAATAAATAAAATTAAACTCTACGTCTCTTTGGAGGACGACATCCGTTGTGAGGCATTGGAGTAACATCGATAATCTCAGTAACTTCAATTCCACCGTTATGAATAGAACGGATAGCAGACTCACGTCCGTTTCCTGGTCCTTTTACATAAACTTTCACTTTTTTAAGTCCTGCCTCAAGAGCTACTTTACTACAATCTTCTGCTGCCATTTGAGCTGCATACGGAGTGTTCTTTTTAGAACCTCTGAAACCCATTTTACCAGCTGAAGACCAAGAAATAACTTCACCTTTCTTATTAGTCAAAGAAATGATAATGTTGTTGAAAGTGGCAGAAATATGAGCTTCACCCGTTGATTCAACGATAACTTTACGTTTTTTTGCAGTTGCTTTAGCCATATTACTTATTATTTAGTTGCTTTTTTCTTGTTAGCAACAGTTTTTCTTTTACCTTTTCTTGTTCTAGAGTTGTTTTTAGTTCTTTGCCCTCTTAACGGAAGACCAGATCTATGACGGATACCTCTGTAACAACCAATATCCATTAAACGTTTGATGTTTAAAGAAACTTCAGAACGTAATTCTCCTTCAATTTTGTAAAATGAAACTGCATCACGAATTGCTCCGATCTCGTCATCATTCCAATCTTGAACTTTTTTATCTTGGCTAACTTGAGCTTTTTCTAAAATCTCAATAGCTCTACTTTTTCCTAATCCAAAGATGTAGGTAAGTGCGATAACACCTCTCTTATTTTTTGGGATATCTACCCCTGCTATTCTTGCCATAATTATCCTTGTCTTTGTTTAAATCTAGGATTCTTTTTGTTTATTACGTACAATCTCCCTTTTCTACGCACGATAATGCACTCGGCACTTCTCTTTTTTACTGATGCTCTAACTTTCATAGTGAATATCCTTTAATATCGATAAGTAATTCTTGCTTTTGACAAATCGTAAGGACTCATTTCCAATTTCACTTTATCACCAGGTAATAACTTGATGTAATGCATACGCATTTTACCGGAAATATGAGCAATTACAATATGTCCATTTTCTAACTCTACACGGAACATCGCATTTGATAATGCTTCGATGATTGATCCGTCTTGTTCTATTGCTGATTGTTTTGCCATAAATATATTAAGCTACCGCTTTTCTATTTTTACCAGTCTTCATTAAACCATCATAATGTTTGTTTAACAAGTATGAATTGATTTGTTGAATAGTATCTATTGCAACTCCAACCATAATTATTAATGAGGTACCTCCAAAAAACATTGCCCAAGATTGTTGTACATCCATAATACTTACAACAATAGCTGGGAACACAGCAATCAAAGCAAGGAATAAAGATCCTGGGAAAGTTATTAAAGACATCACTTTATCAAGGAAGTCTGAAGTTTCAGCTCCCGGACGAACTCCAGGAATAAAACCACCACTTCTTTTTAAATCATCGGCCATTTTGTTAGTAGGAACAGTGATTGCAGTATAAAAGAATGTAAATACAATAATTAAAGTTGCAAATACAAAATTGTACCAAAATCCGAACATATTACTAAACGCACCAACAATAGATTGTGATGTGTCTGATTTAGACAATCCAGCTACAGCTGCAGGAATAAACATAATTGCCTGAGCAAAGATGATTGGCATAACTCCTGAAGCATTAAGCTTAAGAGGAATCCATTGTCTGTTACCACCAGCTAAATCCTGCTCATAATCTCCAGTTGTCGTACGACGAGCGTACTGAACCGGGATTCTGCGTACTGCCATTGTAAGCAATACACAAGAAATGATTACTAATAACCACACGATAATCTCAATAACTAACAACATTGGACCTCCATTGTTATTGGTAACTCTGGTTGTGAATTCTTGTATAAAAGCTTGCGGTAAGCGTGCTAAAATACCAACCATAATCAATAATGAAATTCCATTTCCAATACCTTTATCTGTAATTTTTTCTCCAAGCCACATAGCAAAAATTGTACCTGTAACTAAGATAATAACTGACGAGAACAAAAATTCAGGTGAATTAAAGCCTAGTAAGAATGCACTTCCAGGCAATGTTCTGTACAAATTATAGATATAAGTTGGACCTTGAACCAGTGTAATAGCTATAGTCAACCAACGAGTGATTTGATTAATCTTTTTTCTACCACTCTCTCCATCGTTTTGAAGTTTTTGCAAATAAGGAATCGCAATTCCCATTAACTGAACAACAATAGATGCAGAAATATAAGGCATAATACCTAAAGCAAAAACTGAAGCTTTAGAGAAAGCACCTCCTGTAAACATGTCCAGGATAGATCCTAAACCATTTTTAGTTTGTCCCGCTAAACCTGTTAACTGAGTTGCGTCAATTCCAGGAAGCGTAACGTGTGCACCAAAACGATATACTAAAAGCAATCCTAATGTAATTAAGATTCTATTTTTCAGTTCTTCGATTTTCCAAACATTACTTATTGATTCAATAAATTTCTTCATCTTAATAGATAAGTTATATAGTTACAGCTTCTCCACCAGCAGCTTCGATAGCAGCTTTTGCAGTAGCGGTAAATTTGTGGGCAGTTACTTTTAATTTTGCTTTCAACTCTCCTCTACCTAAAATCTTAACGATTTCATTTTTGGTAGCTAGACGATTTGCTACGAAATCTGTCATAGAAACAGAATCAGTAATCACACCATTGTCTACTAATAATTGAAGCGTATCTAAATTAACACCTTCGTATTCTTTACGATTGATGTTTGTGAAACCAAACTTAGGCACACGTCTTTGAAGTGGCATTTGTCCTCCTTCAAAACCAATCTTTTTAGAATAACCAGAACGAGATTTTGCTCCTTTGTGACCTCTTGCAGAAGTACCACCTTTTCCAGAACCTTCTCCTCTACCTAATCTTTTATTTTGATTGTGTGTTGACCCTTCAGCTGGTTGTAAGTTACTTAAATTCATAACAGTATTTGTTATTTAGCTTCTTCTACAGAAACTAAGTGTTTAACTTTGTTTATCATCCCAAGGATTGCAGGATTTGAATCATGCTCTACAACTTGTCCCATTTTACGTAGACCTAAAGCTTCCAAACCTCTTTTTTGAGAAAGAGGGCAGTTGATTTTGCTTCTTACTTGTTTTACTAATAATTTAGCCATAATTTCCTTGAATTAACCTTTAAAAACTTTTTCTAAAGAAACACCTCTTTGTTTTGCAACAGTATGAGCGCTTCTCATTTGTAATAAAGCATCAAAAGTTGCTTTTACCACGTTATGAGGATTTGATGATCCTTGAGATTTAGATAATACATCGTGAATACCTACTGATTCAAGAACTGAACGAACAGCTCCACCAGCAATAACTCCTGTACCATGAGAAGCAGGAATTAAGAATACACGTGCACCACCAAATTTACCTTTTTGTTCGTGAGGAACAGATTGTCCGTTCAAAGGAATTTTTACTAAATTTTTCTTAGCATCTTCTACTGCTTTCGCAATTGCTTCAGAAACGTCTTTAGATTTTCCTAATCCATGACCAACTACTCCGTTTTCATCACCTACAACTACAATAGCAGAAAAACCGAAAGCTCTACCACCTTTTGTAACCTTAGTAACACGATTAACACTTACCAGACGATCTTTAAGTTCAAGACCACTTGGTTTTACCAATTCTACATTTTTGTATTTAGACATAATATATTAGAATTTAAGTCCAGCCGCTCTTGCGCCTTCTGCTAATGATTTAATACGACCGTGGTATAAATATCCACCTCTGTCAAAAGTGATGGTATCAATCCCGGCTTTTAACGCTTTCTCTGCAACTAGTTTTCCAACAGCAGCAGCTACTTCAACGTTAGTACCTTTTCCTATTTCTTTTTCTCTTGAAGATGCAGCTAATAAAGTAACTCCATTTACATCATCAATAAGTTGAGCGTAAATTTCTTTGTTACTTCTAAATACAGATAGTCTTGGGTTAGCAGCAGTACCACTAATCGATTTTCTAATTCTGAATCTAATTCTCTGTCTTCTATCAGATTTTGTTAATGACATAATCTTATTTTTTAAGCTGATTTACCTGCTTTTCTTCTTAATACTTCACCCACAAATTTAACACCTTTTCCTTTGTATGGCTCAGGCTTACGGAAACCTCTGATTTTCGCAGCAACCTGACCTAAAAGTTGTTTATCAAATGATGTTAATTTTACGATAGGGTTCTTTCCTTTTTCAGATATTGTTTCTAAACTTACTTCTGGAGCAATTTCTAAAACAATATTGTGAGAATATCCAAGAGCTAAATCTAACTTTTGACCTTGGTTTGAAGCTCTATAACCAACTCCAACTAATTCAAGTTCTTTTGTAAAACCTTCAGATACACCAACAATCATATTACTGATTAAAGATCTGTACAATCCGTGTTTTGCTCTTTGGTCTTTATGATCAGACGATCTTTCAACTTGTACTTGATCGCCTTCAACTTTTACAGTTACGTCCGAAAACTCCTGAGATAGTTGACCTTTTTTTCCTTTTACTGTAATGATACCGTCTTTAACTTCTACAGTTACGTCAGCAGGGATTACAATTGGGCTTTTACCTATTCTTGACATCTTATTTAGTCTTTAAAATTAGTATACGTAACAAATTACTTCACCACCTACATTTAATTGTTTCGCTTGTTTTCCAGTCATAAGACCTTTTGAAGTTGAAACAATAGCAATTCCTAATCCGTTAAGGATTCTTGGTAATTTGGCAGCACCTGCGTATTTACGTAAACCAGGTTTACTAATTCTTTGGATATCTTTAATTACAGGCTCTTTAGTATCTTTATCATACTTCAAAGCGATCTTGATTGAACCCTGAACAGAGTTGTCTTCAAATTTGTAACTCAAGATATAACCTTGATCAAATAAGATCTTAGTTATTTCTTTTTTTAGATTAGAAGCTGGAATTTCAACAACTTTGTGGTTTGCAGCCACAGCGTTACGAACTCTAGTCAAATAATCTGCAATAGGATCTGTATACATATGTATTTGATTGCGATTATGGTTTTCGGGAGACACCCGTCTCCCGAACCTTTAATCAATTAAAATTATTTTTCGGTTTGCAAAAGTAATAACTTATTGCGAGATTACCAAGAAGCCTTTTTTACTCCAGGGATTAATCCATTATTTGCCATCTCACGGAAAGTTACACGTGAAATACCAAATTGACGAATATAACCTCTTGGTCTACCTGTTAATTTACAACGGTTGTGTAAACGAACTGGTGAAGCATTTTTAGGTAATCTTTGTAAGCCTTCATAATCTCCAGCTTCTAATAAAGCTTTTCTTTTTTCAGCGTACTTAGCTACCGTTTTCTCTCTTTTCACCTCACGGGCTTTCATTGATTCTTTAGCCATGTCTTAATTCTTTTTAAAAGGTAATCCTAATTCAGCCAATAATGACTTTGCTTCCTTGTCTGTTTTTGCAGTAGTAACAAATGTAATATCCATTCCTGAAATTTTGTTTACTTTGTCAATATCAATTTCAGGGAAAATGATTTGCTCTAAAACTCCAAGATTGTAATTCCCTCTTCCGTCAAAACCAGTAGCTTTGATACCACTAAAATCTCTAACGCGTGGCAAAGCAGAAGTAATAAGTCTGTCTAAAAACTCATACATTCTCTCTCCTCGTAAAGTAACTTTTGCTCCAATAGGCATCCCTTTTCTCAATTTGAAAGACGCAACGTCTTTCTTTGAAATTGTAGATACTGCTTTTTGTCCAGTGATCTTTGTTAACTCATCAACTGCATAGTCGATTAGTTTTTTATCAGATACAGCTGCACCAACTCCACGGCTCAAAACGATTTTTTCAAGTTTAGGAACTTGCATTACGTTTGTATATCCGAATTCTTCTTTAAGAGCAGAGATTACTCTACTCTTATATTCTTCTTTTAGTCTAGGTGTATATGCCATTACTATAGTACTTGATTAGATTTTTTTGAAAATCTTACTTTCTTATCTCCTTCTACTCTAATACCAACTCTAGTTGTTTCCTTAGTTTTAGGATCAATTAGTGAAATGTTAGATATTTGTATAGAAGCTTCTTTCTTAACGATACCACCTTGAGGGTTTTTAGCACTTGGTTTTGTATGTTTTGAAACCATGTTTACACCTTCAACTATCGCTTTATTTTTCTCACGGTAAACACGTAATACTTTACCTTCAGCACCTTTATGGTCTCCAGCAATAACTCTTACGATATCTCCTGATTTTATTTTTAGCTTTATCATCTTAAAACGAATTAAAGCACTTCTGGTGCTAATGATACAATTTTCATGAATTGTTTTTCACGAAGTTCTCTTGCTACCGGACCAAAAACACGTGTTCCTCTCATTTCCCCTGCAGCGTTCAAAAGAACACATGCATTATCATCGAAACGGATATAAGAACCATCAGCTCTTCTCACTTCTTTTTTGGTACGTACAACAACTGCAGTTGAAACAGCTCCTTTTTTCACGTTTCCGTTTGGAGTTGCATCTTTAATAGATACTACAATCTTGTCACCAACAGAGGCATACCTTCTTTTGGTACCTCCTAAAACACGAATAGTTAAAACTTCTTTTGCTCCCGTGTTATCTGCTACTTTTAGTCTTGATTCCTGTTGTACCATAATTATTTAGCTCTTTCTAAGATTTCAACTAATCTCCAACATTTTGTTTTACTTAAAGGACGCGTTTCGCTAATTCTTACAGTATCTCCAATGTTACAGTCGTTTGTTTCGTCGTGTGCAACATATTTCTTAGTTTTCAACACGAACTTACCGTATAATGGGTGCTTTACTTTTCTTACTTCAGCAATAACAATAGACTTATCCATTTTATTTGAAGTAACAACACCTATTCTTTCTTTTCTTAAATTTCTTTTTTCTTCCATCTTTCAGCAGAATACAATTATTGTAACTCTCTTTTAGTTAACTCTGTAGCCAATCTTGCAACTGTTCTTCTTACACTTCTAATTTGAAGTGGGTTCTCAATTGGAGAAATAGCGTGAGCCATTTTTAGGTCAGCATATATTTTCTTAGTTTGACTAAGTTTTTCTTGCAACTCCGCTGCAGAAAGATCTTTTATTTCTGATTGTTTCATAATATAAATTTAATTATGCTTCGAAATCTCTAGCAACGACGAATTTAGTTTTTACTGGAAGTTTTTGAGCTGCAAGACGTAAAGCCTCTTTTGCAACTGACAATGGAACTCCTCCAACTTCAAACATAATTCTTCCTGGTTTAACAACAGCAGCCCAATACTCAACTGCTCCTTTACCTTTACCCATACGTACTTCAAGAGGTTTCTTAGTAATAGGCTTGTCTGGAAATATTTTAATCCATAATTGTCCTTCTCTCTTCATGTAACGAGTTGCAGCGATACGTGCAGCTTCGATTTGACGAGAAGTCAAGAACATTCCATCTTCATGTACAGATTTAATACCAAACATTCCATTAGAAAGTTCATGCCCTCTTTGAGAGTTACCTTTCATCTTACCTTTTTGTACCTTACGGTATTTTGTTCTTTTAGGCTGTAACATTTTTCTTTAGTTTAAAAATTTACTTTCTTTTACGAGCGTCTGGTTTTCCACCTTTATTAAAAGGCTTTCTGTCTCCTCTTGGAGAATCGCCACCTTTACCACCACCAGTTCCAGATTGTTTTTTATCCATTCCTGCAAGTGGAGAAAGATCTCTCTTTCCATAAACTTCACCTTTCATGATCCATACTTTGATACCCATTCTACCATAAGTAGTATGAGCTTCAGCCAAAGCATAATCAATATCAGCTCTGAAAGTTGATAGAGGAATTCTACCTTCTTTGAAACCTTCTGAACGCGCCATCTCAGCACCATTCAAACGACCAGAAATCAAAACTTTGATACCTTCAGCGTTCATACGCATAGAAGCAGCAATAGCCATTTTGATTGCACGTCTGTAAGAAATACGGCTTTCGATTTGACGAGCGATGCTTGTCGCCACAAGATAAGCATCTAACTCAGGTCTTTTAATTTCAAAGATGTTGATTTGAACCTCTTTGTCAGTAACTTTCTTAAGTTCTTCTTTCAACTTGTCTACCTCTTGTCCACCTTTTCCGATAATGATACCAGGTCTAGCAGTAGTGATAGTAACGGTTACAAGTTTCAAAGTTCTCTCGATGATTACTTTAGATACACTAGCTTTTGATAAACGAGCGTGGATATACTTTCTGATTTTGTGATCTTCGGCAAGTTTATCACCGTAGTCATTTCCACCATACCAGTTTGAGTCCCACCCTCTGATGATACCAAGTCTATTTCCAATTGGATTTGTCTTTTGTCCCATGCTGCTTAAGAATTGCTTTGTGTGTTATTGATAGCTCCAAGCACGATTGTAACGTGGTTAGAACGTTTTCTTATTCTGTGTGCACGACCTTGTGGAGCTGGACGAAGTCTTTTCAACATCATTCCACCATCTACTCTGATCTCTTTAACAAATAATCCAGCTTCTTCTAAATTACCTTCACTATTTTTTTGCTCCCAGTTGTTGATTGCAGATAATAATAGTTTCTCTAATTTTCTTGAAGCTTCTTTAGAACTGAATCTTAAGATGTTAAGTGCTCTTTCTACCTTCTGACCTCTTACCAAGTCCGCTACTAAGCGCATTTTTCTAGGTGAAGTAGGGCAGTTATTCAATTTTGCGAAAGCAATAGACTTATTAGCCTCTTTTCTCGCATCTGCTGTTTCTCTTTTACGAACTCCCATTGCTTCTTATTTTTTACCTTTATTTTTTGCTCCAGCATGACCTCTAAAAGATCTAGTTGGTGAAAACTCTCCTAATTTGTGACCTACCATGTTTTCTGTTACGTAAACTGGTACAAATTGACGACCGTTATGAACTGCGATAGTTTGTCCAACGAAATCCGGAGTAATCATTGAAGCTCTAGACCAAGTCTTTACAACTGCATTTTTACCACTTTCTACGTTTTCCTGAACTTTCTTGTCTAACTTATAATGAACGAAAGGTCCTTTTTTTAATGAACGTGCCATATCTTATTATTTCTTTCTACGTTCTACGATATACTTGTTACTCGGGTTTTTCTTAGAACGAGTTCTGTAACCTTTAGCTGGCAATCCGTTTCTTGAACGTGGGTGCCCTCCAGAAGAACGTCCTTCACCACCTCCCATAGGGTGATCAACTGGGTTCATCGCTACTGGTCTAGTTCTAGGTCTTCTTCCTAACCATCTTGTTCTACCTGCTTTTCCAGATACAACTAATTGGTGATCAGAATTAGAAACAGCTCCAATTGTAGCCGAACATGTTAACAAGATCAATCTTGTCTCTCCAGATGGCATTTTAATTGTAGCGTATTTTCCGTCTCTTGCCATTAACTGAGCAAAAGTTCCAGCTGAACGAGCAATAACTGCTCCTTGTCCTGGACGTAACTCAATACAAGATATAACAGTTCCAAGAGGAATTCTGCTTAAAGGCAATGTATTACCAATCTCTGGTTGAGATTCTGGACCAGAAACTAATTTCTGACCAACTTTCAATCCGTTTTGAGCGATAATATAAGTTTTCTCTCCATCAGCATAAGCTAATAAAGCGATAAATGCAGTACGATTTGGATCGTATTCGATTGATTTCACAGTAGCTGGAATTCCAACTTTAGTTCTTTTGAAATCAATAATACGATATCTCTGCTTGTGACCACCACCCGTATAACGCATGGTCATCTTTCCTTGACTATTTCTACCTCCAGAGTTTTTTATCGGCGCTATCAAAGAGCGTTCCGGCTTATCAGTTGTAATGGCGTCATAACCATTCACAACTCTAAATCGCTGACCTGGGGTAATAGGTTTTAATTTTCTTACTGACATTTTTCTATCTTAGATATTGTTGTAAAAATCAATTGTTTCTCCTTCTTGTACTTGTACAATTGCTTTTTTAATAGCATTTGTCTTTCCACTGATTAAACCACTTTTAGTGTATTTTGTAGTTCTGTCCGGTCTTACGTTCATCGTGTTAACTGAAACGATAGTTACTCCATAAGCAGCTTCAACAGCTTTCTTAATTTGAACTTTGTTTGCTTTTTTGTCAACAACGAATCCGAAGCGGTTTAAAACTTCACTTTCTTTGGTTACTTTTTCTGTTACTATAGGTCTAATTATGATGCTCATACTCCTATTATTTGCTTAAATTTTCTTCGATTAACTCCAAAGAACCTTCTAAAAGCACTAAATTGTTAGTGTTTAAAATAGCGTAAGTGCTTAATTCTGAGCTAGTTACGACATTAGAAGCCTTTAAATTGCGTGACGACAAATATACATTTTTATTCGTCTCTCCCAACACAAATAGAGATTTTTTATTTTCTAACCCTAAAGCTTTCAAAACGTTAATGAAATTTTTAGTGTTTGGCGCTTCAAAATTAAAGTCCTCAAGAACGATAATATTCGACTCTTTTGCTTTGATTGAGAAAGCTGATTTTCTTGCCAATCTTTTCAAGCCTTTATTCAATTTGAATGAATAACTTCTTGGTCTTGGTCCGAAAATTGTTCCACCACCTTTAAACAATGGATTTTTGATACTTCCCGCACGAGCTGTACCAGTTCCTTTTTGTTTTTTAATCTTACGTGTACTTCCTGTCACTTCAGCTCTTTCTTTAGCTTTGTGAGTCCCTTGTCTTTGATTAGCAAGATATTGCTTAACATCAAGGTATACAGCGTGATTGTTTGGTTCAATTGCGAATACTGAATCAGAAAGTTGAACTTTTCTTCCAGTATCTTTTCCGTTGAAATCTAATACTTTTACTTCCATTACTTCTGAATGATTACATAAGAGTTTTTATGTCCAGGAACACATCCTTTAATAACAAGTAGGTTCTTTTCAGCCACTACTTTTAAAACTCTAAGGTTTTGAACTTTTACATTGTCTCCTCCCATTCTTCCAGCCATACGCATTCCTTTGAATACTCTAGATGGATAAGAAGATGCTCCTACAGAACCTGGCGCTCTTAAACGGTTGTGTTGACCGTGAGTTGCTTGTCCAACACCACCAAATCCGTGACGTTTAACAACCCCTTGAAAACCTTTACCTTTAGATACACCTTGTACATCTACAAATTCTCCTTCAGAAAAAATAGAAACATCAATAAGATCTCCTAATTTTTGCTCAGTTGCAAAATCTTGAAATTCAACGACTTTTTTCTTAGCTACAGTTCCAGCTTTTTTAAAGTGCCCTAAAGCCGCTTTTGTGGAATGTTTCTCGTTTTTGTCATCGAAACCAAGTTGCAACGCTTCGTACCCGTCAACACCTTTGGTTCTGACTTGGGTAACAACACAAGGACCAGCTTCGATTACTGTACAAGGAATGTTTTTCCCGTTTTCGTCGAAAATACTAGTCATGCCGATTTTTTTACCAATTAACCCAGACATAAATATTAATTATTAATTACTAAAATTCCCTTCAATTTGAAAATAACAGAAATTTCCAAACAGGGAGTGCAAAAGTAGATATTAAAATTGAATATACCAAACAGTTAGAAAAATTAAATCGCTCATTATCAAAAACCAAGCATCAAAACAACTTCAAAAACAACCATATTTTTTTCCAATAATGAAATCATTTTTTACATTTTGAACACATTCACGCTTAACAATTAATTAATAAATTCACAACAAAAAACACCCGAATCCCCTTAAAACAAAGGCCTTTATGAAAATTTACAGAAAAATTAAAAATAAAAAAAACTCAAAATCACACCGTAAAAAAGCAATATTTTAAAACAAAAAAAAGCGAGACATTTCTGACTCGCTTTTTATATAAAAAATATAAAAAAATTATACTTTTATCTCTACTTCAACCCCACTTGGCAATTCAAGTTTCATTAAAGCATCAATAGTTTTAGATGAAGATGAATAAATATCAATCAATCTCTTGTATGACATTACTTCAAATTGCTCTCTCGCTTTTTTGTTAACGTGCGGAGAACGTAACACAGTGAAAAGTTTTTTGTGAGTTGGCAATGGAATTGGACCTGTTACAACTGCACCAGTAGTTTTTACTGTTTTCACGATCTTTTCAGCAGATTTATCTACCAACATGTGATCGTAAGACTTTAGTTTTATTCTGATTTTTTGACTCATTTTCTTAAGAATTAAGCGTTACCTTTTGCTTTTTTAATTACCGCTTCTGAAATATTAGAAGGCGTTTCTGCATAGTGAGAAAACTCCATTGTTGAAGTAGCTCTACCTGAAGACAATGTTCTTAATGTTGTAACATATCCAAACATTTCAGATAAAGGCACATCAGCTTTAATAGTTTTAGCCCCATTTCTGTCACCCATATCATTAACCTGACCTCTACGACGGTTCAAGTCACCTACGATATCACCCATGTTTTCTTCAGGAGTAATAACCTCGATTTTCATGATTGGCTCAAGAATAACAGCTCCGGCAGCACGTCCTGATTCTTTATAACCCATTCTTGCAGCTAACTCAAAAGATAATGCATCAGAATCCACAGGGTGGAAAGATCCATCAGTTAAAGTTACTTTCAAACTATCCACAGCATATCCTGCTAACGGACCAGTTTTCATAGCCTCTCTAAATCCTTTTTCAACAGCTGGAATATATTCTTTAGGAACGTTACCACCTTTTACAGCATTAATAAACTGTAATCCTACAGGAACTTTACCATCAACTTCATCAGCAGGCTCGATTGTAAATACGATATCACCGAATTTACCACGACCTCCAGATTGTTTCTTATAAGTTTCTCTATGCGTAGCTGATCTTGTGAAAGCTTCTTTGTATTCAACCTGAGGCTCACCTTGGTTTACTTCAACTTTGAATTCACGTTTCATACGATCTACTAAGATATCTAAGTGAAGCTCACCCATACCTGAGATAATCGTTTGACCTGAAGCCTCATCAGTTCTAACTGTAAACGTTGGATCTTCTTCAGCTAATTTAGCCAAAGCCATACCCATTTTATCTACGTCAGCTTTAGTTTTAGGTTCAATAGCAATACCAATTACCGGATCAGGGAATTTCATAGACTCCAAAATAATTGGATTCTTTTCATCACATAATGTATCTCCAGTTTTAATATCTTTAAATCCTACAGCAGCTCCAATATCTCCAGCCTCAATAAATTCGATTGGATTTTGTTTGTTAGCGTGCATTTGGTAAATACGAGAAATTCTCTCTTTGTTACCAGAACGAGTATTTAAAACATAAGAACCAGCATCTAAACGACCAGAATAAGCACGGAAGAAAGCTAAACGACCTACGAATGGGTCAGTAGCAATTTTAAATGCCAAAGCAGCAAACGGCTCTTTTACATCTGGCTTACGCAAGATTTTAGTTTGATCTTCTTCTAATAAATCAGCATCATCAGGGTGAATTCCCTCAATACCTTCTTTATCTAAAGGAGATGGTAAATATTTACAAACTGCATCTAACATGAATTGAACTCCTTTGTTTTTGAAAGAAGAACCAGCAAGCATAGGAATGATTGCCATATCAATTGTAGCAGCTCTTAAAGCATTGTTAATCTCATCTTCAGTAATAGAGTTCTCATCCTCCATGTACTTATCCAAAAGATTTTCATCGTAAGTAGCAATTTCTTCAATAAGAATAGAACGATATTGTCTAACCTCGTCAACCATGTCAGCTGGAATATCAACGATATCAAAAGTAGCTCCTTGAGTCTCATCATGCCATACAATAGCTTGATTTTTAACTAAGTCAACGATACCTTTAAAATCAGCCTCATCACCAATAGGCAAAGTAATTGCAACCGCATTCGATTTCAACATATCTTTAACCTGTCCGCATACTCCTAAAAAGTTAGCACCTTGACGGTCCATTTTATTTACGAATCCCATACGAGGAACTCTATATTGATCAGCAAGTCTCCAGTTAGTTTCAGATTGAGGCTCAACACCATCAACTGCACTAAACAAGAATACCAAACCATCCAATACACGCAAAGAACGATTTACCTCTACAGTAAAGTCAACGTGTCCAGGAGTATCAATAATATTAAAGTGGTAAGGCAATGATTCCGGAAGAACTTTACCTTGCTCTGTTGGAAAATTCCAAGTACAAGTTGTAGCAGCAGAAGTAATTGTAATACCTCTTTCCTGCTCTTGTGCCATCCAGTCCATTGTTGCAGCACCATCATGCACCTCACCAATTTTGTGTGACTTTCCAGTATAAAAAAGAATACGCTCAGTAGTTGTTGTTTTACCAGCATCAATATGAGCAGCAATTCCGATATTTCTTGTATATTTTAAATCTCTAGCCATTTCTTTACGAATTAAAATCTAAAGTGAGAGAATGCTTTGTTAGCTTCTGCCATTTTGTGAGTATCCATTCTTTTCTTAACCGCAGCACCTTCTTCTTTAGCAGCTGCTAAACATTCTGACGCTAAACGTTGTGCCATAGATTTTTCGTTTCTTCTTCTTGAATAAAGTATCAACCACTTCATTGCCATAGAAATTTTTCTGTCTGGACGAATCTGCATTGGAATTTGAAATGTAGCTCCACCTACTCTACGGCTACGTACTTCTACGTGAGGCATAACGTTTGTTAAAGCATCTTTCCAAATTTCTAATGAAGTTTTCTCATCATTTTGCTTTTTAGATTCAATGATATCAATTGCATCATAAAATACTTTGAAAGCTGTAGATTTCTTACCATCCCACATTAAGTTGTTCACGAAACGTGTTACCAATTGGTCATTAAACCTTGGATCTGGTAAAAGTGGTCTTTTCTTTGCCGCTCTTTTTCTCATGTCTTTTTTTTAAATAAAAAGTTATAGGTTATCCGTTAAATGTTATGTGTTACAGATTTCAAGCACATGCTTAAAACCCCAACCCTTAACTCCTAACCTCCAACTCTTAACGTTTTAAATTACTTTTTTGCTTCTTTTGGGCGTTTAGCACCGTACTTAGATCTTCTTTGCGTTCTTCCTGCAACTCCTGACGTGTCAAGCGCTCCACGAACGATATGATATCTAACACCTGGTAAATCTTTTACCCTTCCACCTCGCACTAATACTATCGAGTGCTCTTGTAAATTGTGTCCTTCTCCAGGGATGTAAGCATTCACTTCATTACCATTTGTCAAACGTACACGCGCAACTTTACGCATTGCAGAGTTTGGTTTTTTTGGTGTAGTAGTGTAAACACGCGTACAAACCCCTCTTCTTTGAGGACAAGAATCTAAAGCAACCGATTTACTCTTCTTAGTGATCTGAGTTCTTCCTGTTCTTACTAATTGTTGAATTGTTGGCATAATTAATACTAAAAATTTATTATGTATATTAAATTCCCGCTTTTTACGGGGTTGCAAATGTATAAAATATTTTTCACTATACAAACGTTAATTCATTAATTTTCAATAACATTATTTAAGCATATGATTTTACAAACAAACAATAGATATTTGTAATACTTTTAATTTAATGAAACAATTGCTTTTGAAATCGCTTTTACCTCTCCTGTTTTTTCTAATCGGCATCTCTTCTTGTGCTCAAAACCTTCATTTACAAATTAAAGGAGCAAATCAAATCGAAACACAAATTATTGATTCACTGAATTATTCAGGAAATCACACTAACATAAAATCTCTTTTCGAAGAAGTTAAAAATGTATCCGAAAAATTAACCAAACAAGGATATCTCGACCACGCTATACTTGAAACAAAAAAAACAAACGATAGTACTTTTATCTCAAAAATCGACTTAAAAAACAAAACAAAAGAAGTTCATATATATATAGGAGCGAATCACCGTTTTTTTGATGAAGCAAAAATCAAAAACGACACTTTAATTCTAGCATATGAAGAACTGGAAAATTATCTAAACCAAAAAACATTAGATGCTGAAAAAGCAGGTTTCGCCTTAAACAAACTAAAACTTGAAAACCTACAAAAAAAGAAATCCATAATTTACGCGGAGTTAAATTATAAATCCGAAAAAAAACGCGTCGTAAATTCCATTATTCTAACTCAGACTGACCCAACAAAAAGAGATTATTTCCCAAAAGGACATCTAAAACAACTTAAAAAGAAGTACTTAAATAAGACTTTTAATCAGGAAACCGTAAAACAATTATACAACGACATTAATGCATTTGAATTTACATCCCAAATCAAATATCCGGAGGTATTATTCACAACCGATTCTACAAAAATATACACCTATGTAGAAAAAAGACAAGCAAACACTTTTGACGGCTATATTGGTTTTTCTAATGACGAAAATAAAAAAACAACTCTAAATGGATATCTGGACTTATCATTATTAAACACTCTTCACGCAGGAGAACAATTTTCACTATACTGGAAAAGTGACGGAAATCAACAAAAGACCTTCAATACTAAAATTGAAATTCCTTACATATTTCAATCCTCACTAGGCATCAAAGCACAATTAAATATTTTCAAACAGGACAGTACTTTTCAAAACACCAAAACCGCAATTGACCTAGGTTATTTTTTAAACTACAATACAAGACTATACTTAGGCTATCAATCAACAGAATCTAGCGACATTCAAAACACAAACAACACCAGAATTAGCGACTACAAAAATTCATATATCACCTCTACCCTTGAATACAAAAAAACAGATTATCTTCAAAGTTTATTCCCAAAAAAAGCCTCCCTCAACCTTCTTTTAGGCTACGGAAAAAGAGACACCAACAACAGCCCTAAAACCGTCGAATCCAGCAAACAATTCTACACCAACCTTAACCTCTCTTATAATTTTGAGTTAAACAAGAAAAACTTCATCTACATAAATCCACAAATCCTTTATCTGAAAAGTCAAAATTACATTACCAACGAATTGTTTCGATTTGGAGGAACAAACTCTATAAGAGGTTTTGCAGAAAACAGTCTCCAGGGCAATTTCGCCTCTATACTACTTACCGAATACAGATACAAAGTCTCTAACAACCTGTATATCAATTCCATTATCGATTTTGCCATTTATCAGGATTTAACCAACACTCAAAATCTTAATAAATTACAAAAATTATCAGGAGTCGGAATCGGCACAACCATTCAGACAACGAGTGGTCTGCTCCGCATTAATCTCAGCAATGGCGGGGAAAATCTTCAGGAAATAAAATTATTTAACACAATCGTTAACATACACTACAATGTTAAATTTTAACGTTGTGAGAAAATTCACCAAAACAATATTCTTATTATTAACAAATTATTAAGGAATAAAAAATACCGAAAAATTCTAAATAATAACACCCATTATATCAGATTAATCTCAGCATTGACGGGCAAAACACCCAATTAACCCAATTATTTAACACAATGATTACAATATGTTACAATGTTAAATTTTTACATTGTGAGAAAATTCAACAACACAACGCTAGGATTATTAACAAATTATTATGAATATTGTAGGACTAATTCAAAATAATTACAAAAATGAAACCAAAGTTCAATGGATTTTTAGTACTACTTTTAGTACTATTCGCGCAACTAACCTTTGCGCAAGAAAGAGCCGTTTCGGGAACTGTTACCGATGATGCAGGTATGCCACTACCAGGGGTAAGCGTACAAATCAAAGGAACCAAAACAGGCACACAGACCGATTTTGATGGTAAGTATTCCATCAAAGCCACGTCAAGTCAAATTTTAGTATTTAGCTACATCGGCATGAAGACTCAGGAAATTGCCGCCAGCTCATCACAGGTAAACACAAAATTATCCGGAGATGCCCAGCAACTGGAAGGAGTTGTAGTAACCACAGCGATGGGTATTAAAAGAGAAAAAAAATCTTTAGGATATGCTTCTCAACAAATTTCAGGAAAAGATGTTAACGGAGGGGCAGGAAACACCAACGTTGCCAATTTATTATCAGGTAAAGCCGCGGGTGTAGAAGTTCAAAGAAACAACAACTTCGGAGGTTCTACTAACGTTGTAATTAGAGGTAATAAATCCCTTACCGGAAATAACCAGGCTCTTTGGGTTATTGACGGGGTGCCTATTGACAACTCCAACTCAAACGTTTCTTCGCAACAAGTTGGTGGAGGCGGTTACGATTACGGTAACAATGCCTCGGATATCAACCAGGAAGACATTGAAAGCATCAACATCCTAAAAGGAGCTGCTGCAACAGCATTATATGGATCCAGAGCTGCAAATGGAGTTGTAATGGTTACCACTAAAAAAGGAAAATCAGACAACAAAATCGGTTTTTCGTTCTCAAGCGGATTCACAAACGGAAGTGTTGACAAATCAACTTTTCCTAAATATCAAAACAGATATGGATCAGGATATGGTATTGGCTCCTCATTTTTAGGAACTGGTACACCAGATACTGTAGACACATCAAATGATGCCTCTGACGGAGATGCTTTTGACAACCAACCAGTTTACCAATGGGATGCTTTTACTCCTTTCTCGCCAAACTACGGAAAAGCCACTCCATGGACAGCTGCAAAAAATGGCCCTGTAACTTTCTTTAATAATGCTCATACATTCGTTAACAGCATTGCATTAGAAAAATCAACTGACAGATCAAGCTTATCATTGACTTATGTAAACACTAATCAAACTGGTATTCTTCCAAACAGTGAATTGAAAAAAAATCAGATTAGTGCAAGATTTAGTCAAAAAGTTACCGATAAACTTACCGCTAATGCTTATGCTGCCGTTACCCTACAAAGCACTGTAGGTAGAAACTCAACTGGTTATAACGATAACATTATGGGTAACTTCAGACAATGGTGGCAAACCAACACTGACGTTCAAGCGCAAAAAGATGTTTACTTTGCATCAGGTGGTCAAAATATAACCTGGAACTGGACTGATCCGACAGATCCTTCAGGTTTGAAACCAGCATATTGGGACAATCCTTATTTCACACGTTATCAAAATTATTCTTCTGATGACAGAACCCGTTTATTCAGCTACGCTTCCCTTAATTATGAGATCGCTCCATGGTTAAGTGCATTAGGAAGAGTCTCACTTGACACCTATAAGCAACTTCAGGAAGAAAGAAGAGCTGTCGGGTCAATTGCTTCAGGATTTGGTCTTTCTCCTGTTAACGAATCATCAGGATACCAAAGAAACGAAATCGACTTCCAGGAAATTAATTATGATTTCATGTTAAACTTCAACAAAAAAATTGGTGAAGACATTAGTTTAAATGGAGTAATTGGAACCAACATCAGAAGAAACAAAAGAGACAATGTACTTTCTTCAACTATTGGAGGTTTAGTTACCCCTGGAATATATGCTCTATCTAACTCACGTTTAGACTTACCATTCCCAAGAGAAGCCAAAATATCCTCAGGTGTTAATGGTATCTACGCTCAAGCATCTGTTGGCTATCTAGACACTTACTTTGTAGATGCCTCTATCAGAAGAGATGTTTCTTCTACATTACCTGACAATAACAACTCTTATGTTTATCCAGCGGTTTCAGGATCATTCCTTTTCTCAAACGTAGTAAAGGCTGACTGGTTAAATTTTGGAAAATTCAGAGTGAACTATGCTGAAGTAGGAAATGATGCAGATGCACTTCAACTAAACAACACTTACACAAGAGTTCCTAACTTTCAAGGACAACCTCTTTACACAAACTCCTTATTACTTCCATTCCGTAGCATTAACAAAAACCCAGACCTTAAACCGGAAAGAACAAAATCTTTCGAAGTTGGTCTAGAGACAAGTATATTAAACAGACGTTTAGGATTTGACATTACCTACTACAAAACAAATTCAGTTGACCAGATTGTTGCGGCAGCAGTATCTTCAGGATCCGGCTTTACGAACGCACTTGTTAACGGTGGAAACATCGAAAACAAAGGTTTTGAAATTCAGTTAAACGGAACTCCAATTAAAACAAAAGACTTTAGCTGGGAAATAATTGTAAACTGGTCAAACAATAGAAGTAAAGTTATCACATTACCAAATGGACTAGATAATCTTCAATTAGGTGCATTCCAAGGTGGTGTTACAGTTAACGCAGCTCCTGGTGAAGCTTATGGCGCCCTAAAAGGAACTGATTTCGTTTACACAAACGGACAGCCAACAATAGATCAAGCCACAGGTAAATACATGATCACTACATCTTCAAGCAACACAATCGGAAACATTACTCCGGATTGGATTGGTGGGGTTAGAAACAAATTTACTTATAAAAATTTGACTTTTGGATTCTTAATTGACACTCAAAAAGGAGGAGACATCTTCTCATTAGATATGTACTACGGGCTTGCATCCGGACTATACAGAGAAACAGCTGTAGGAGACATTAGAGAAAATGGTCTTTTAAATCCTGGAGTTGCTCCTAACGGAACTCCAAACACTGTAAAAACAAAAGGTGGATCAATCGCAAACAGCATGGGCTACCAAGCTGCACCAAACAAAGCTTTTATTTACGATGCCTCGTTTGTTAAGCTTAGAGAAGTATCTATCACTTACAACTTCCCTAAAAGCATGTTCGAAAATACATTCATAAACGCGGCATCAGCAAGTTTAGTTGGTTCGAACTTATGGATAATTCATAAAAACCTACCATACGCAGACCCAGAAAGTGGACTATCATCAGGAAACAGCTCAAGAGGCTATTCAGTTGGATCTCTTCCAACTACCAGAGATATTGGTTTTAACTTAACATTCAAATTTTAATACAGAACAAAATGAAAAAAATACTATATGCATTAGGAATCATGCTTCTCACAGTTTCATGTGACGACAGCAGCCTAACAGACTTAAATGTAGATGTAAAAAACCCTTCTGTAGTACCCCCTAGCACTTTATTTACAAATGCTGAAAAAAACTTAACAGAGCAACTTGTCAACACCAATGTAAACAGAAACATATTCAGATTAGTAAACCAACAATGGACTGAAACCACCTATCTGGATGAATCTAATTACAACTGGGTAACCCGTAAAATTTCAGACAATCACTGGGACAGGCTTTATGCAGGACCACTTGCTGATTTATCTCAAGCGAAGGGCTTTCTGGAAAAAGATGTAATCTCACCTGCAGATCCTGAATTTGCACAAAAAACTACAGTCAAAAAGAATCAATTGATCCTTATTGACATATTAATGGTTTATACGTACCAAATTTTAGTAGACACTTTTGGCGATGTTCCTTACTCAGAATCCCTAAAAGGATCCGGAGATTATTTACCTAAATATGATAAAGCCGTAGACATCTATAAAGACTTAATAGTACGTCTAAACAAAGACATCGCTGGATTAGACACCTCAAAACCGGCCTTTGGCTCTGCTGAAGTTATCTACAAAGACAACCTAACTGCCTGGATTAAGTTTGCCAATAGCATCAAACTAAAATTAGGAATCAACTTAAAATCATCTGGTCTTGAATCAGCAATTGCAGACGCAGCAATCATCTCTGGCGCAGCAGGCGGATTCACATCAAATGCTGATAACGCAAAACTTCCTTATATGTTAGATCTTCCAAACACTAACCCGCTTTATGTAGATATGGTATTCTCAGGAAGAAATGACTTTGTTGTAGCAAAACCATTTGTAGACAAACTGGTCGCACTAAATGACCCAAGAAAAACACCTTACTTCAGACCAACTTATAAAGACACAAATGCTGCAGGCGACTTAATTACTGTAACCGGTTATAGAGGTGGAATTGTTGGAATAAAAAACTCTCAATCAAGATACACTCATGCAAGTGACAAAATTAAAGCTCCGGACTTTAGCGGTACTTTATTAGATTATGCCGAAGTAGAATTCTTATTAGCAGAAGCTTCCGGAAGAGGAGTTGCTGTTGGAGGAACAATTGCTTCACATTACAATGCAGCAATTCTAGCTTCTATGGAAGACTGGGGCGTTTCATCAGCAGATGCAAATGCTTATCTTGCCCAACCAGCTGTAGCATATGCTACAGCCACAGGAACATGGCAACAAAAAGTAGGAGAACAAGCATGGTATGCATTGTTCAATAGAGGATTTGAAGGCTGGACATCAACAAGAAGACTAGACTTCCCAGTTTTGACAGCACCAGCAAGTGCAGACGCAGCTGCCGAAGGTAAGGTTCCATCCAGAATGGCATACCCTATTAGAGAACAAACATTAAATGCAACAAATTATAACGCTGCATCAACTTCGATTGGAGGAGATAAACTAAGCACAAAGATTTTTTGGGATAAATAGGAATCGCCAAAAAATAACATAATTTAACACAAAACCACCTCCTTCCGGGGTGGTTTTTTTGTTGAAAACGCAGAAAAAACTGAAATTCATCGTCCTTCCTATAAAATTTAACATTTAATTCAGCAGGCGCAAACTAAACTATCCATTGCTTTTTAAGTAAAAAAATAACAATTCATCATTTTTGAATGCATTTTAACGATAAAAAAATAACTCCCGTCAGCAAAAATGCCGTTTCACTGAAAAAAAAACTTTTTTGATTAGGTATATTAACTAATTATTAAGATTTTTGTCGGACTAATTCAAAATATTTAAAAATGAAACTAAAGTTCAATGGATTCCTAGTACTTTTCTTAGTACTAGTTGCGCAACTTACTTTCGCGCAAGAAAGAGCTGTTTCTGGAACAGTTTCTGACAATACAGGAATACCTTTACCAGGTGTTAGTGTATTAGTAAAAGGAACTAAGACAGCAACGCAAACAGATTTTGATGGAAAATACTCTATCAAAGCAGCACCAAATCAAGTATTAGTTTTTAGCTACATTGGGATGAAAGCTCAAGAAGTATCAGCTAGTTCTACCACTGTTAACACAAAATTAAAAGACGATTCAGTAGAATTGGAAAGCGTAGTAGTTACAGCTTTAGGTGTTAAGAAAAGTTCACGTGCACTTGGATATGCAACCCAGGAGGTAAAAGCTGCAGACATCACAAGAGCAAACAACAACAGTCTTGCCGGAGCTTTACAAGGTAAATTAGCGGGTGTATCTATTACTCCTTCTAGTGGTGCTCCTGGAGCTTCTTCTCAAATCATAATTCGTGGTGCCCGTTCTTTCACAGGAAACAACACACCTTTGTATGTTATTGATGGTATGCCTGTAGCATCTCAACCTGATTTCGGTACTGGAAACGGTGTAACAGGAGCCGATGTTGCTAACAGAGCAGTAGATATCGATCCAAACGAAATTGAATCTATCAACGTTCTTAAAGGACAAGCAGCATCTGCTTTATACGGATTAAGAGCTTCTAATGGTGTAATTTTAATTACTACAAAAAGTGGTAAAAACTTAGCACAAAGCGGGAAGCCTACTATTACTTTCAACACTTCTACAAGTTTTGAAACTATTTCAAAAAAACCAAGTACTCAAAATGAGTATGCACAAGGTATAAATGGAAAATTTGATCCAAACTCTTCAATGAACTGGGGTCCAAAAATCTCTGAATTACCAAATGATGCAACTTACGGAGGAAACGTTGCTAACGCATTAAACGGTGGAACTCTAAGACCAGGTCTTTACTATGTACCACAAAGAGCAAAAGCAGGATTAGACCCATGGGTTGCACCTCGTGCTTATGACAATATTGGTGATTTCTTCAAAACAGGATTCACAATCAACAATACTTTAAATATTGCTCAGTCAACTGAAAAAACAAATTACTCTTTTGGAGTAGGAAACTCTAAGCAAGACGGTATCATCCCTGAAACAGGAATGAGCAGATATACTGTAAAAGCCCTTGTAGATACAAAGTTAAACAACGAGTGGAAAACTGGTTTCTCTTTTAACTACGTTCAAACTAAAATCAACAAAAGTTCAGCTGCAAATGACGGTGCTATTGTTGGTGTATTTGGAGGTCCAAGAAGTTACGACTTAAAAGGAATTGGTTATGCTAATCCTTCAAACCCATACGATCAGATTTATTACAGACCAGGTGTTTTCAACAACCCTTACTGGGCTGCTAAAAACAATGAGTTCAGCGAAAAAACAAACCGTGTTTACGGTAACGCTTACATACAATACTCTCCAATTATCAGTGAAAACGGAAGTCAAAAACTTACTGTTAAATATCAAGCAGGTGTAGACTCTTGGACTACAAACTACAGAGATATTTTTGAATTTGGAAGCAAACTTGATCTTTCAGGACAAACTAGTAGCGCACACCTTTACGGTACAACTAATGATGTTATCAACTCTTTACTTACAGTAAACTACAACTTGAACATCACTAATGATTTTAACTTAAATGTTTTGGTTGGAAACGAGTACAATCACCAAAACACTAAAGAATATGATGATAATGGAACAGCTTTCAACTTTGGAGGTTTCCCAACTATCACTAACGCAAGAATCGTAACAGCTTCAGAATTCCGCAGACAAATTCGTACTGTTGGTCTCTTCGGTAATGCTGAGTTCTCATATAAAAATATGGTTTTCTTAAGTGGTACTATCCGTAAAGATGTTGCGTCTAATATGCCAAGAGGTAACAGAGATTTTGTTTACCCATCAGCTTCGTTAGGTTTTGTGGTAACTGAATTAGAAGGATTAAAAGGTGGTTCAGTTGTTTCTTATGCTAAGCTTAGAGGATCTATTGCTGAAGTAGGACAAGCAGGAAACTACGTTGGTAACTCTTTCACAACACCAAGTTACTCAGGTGGATTCTGGTCTGGAAATCCTGTACAATACCCATTAGGAGGAGTTAGCTCATTTATTCCTAGCAACGTACAATACGATCCAAACTTAAAACCACAAAATACAAAATCGTATGAACTTGGAGTTGACTTAAAATTCTTCAACAACAGAGTTGGAGTTGATTATACTTTCTCTAAGCAAAATTCAACAAATCAAATCTTCAATGTTCCATTATCAGGTTCTACAGGAGCAAATTCTCTTGTAACAAACGGAGGAAAAATGCGTAATGACGTACACGAATTAAGTTTATTCGTTAATCCGGTTCGTACTGCTGATTTCAACTGGACATTTAACGTAAACTATTCTCAAATTGATTCTTACGTAGAGGCATTAGCAAACGGTGTAGACAACATCTTCCTTGGAGGATTTACAACTCCACAGCTTAGAGCTAGCGTTGGAGATCGTTTCCCAGTTATCTACGGTACAGGATACTTAAGAGATGCTAACAACAACATCGTTGTAAACGCTCAAGGTCTTCCACAAGCTGACGGTAAATTAAAAGTATTAGGAGAAGTTGCACCTAAATTTACTTTAGGAGGTTCTACGCAATTCACATACAAAAGAGTATCTTTAGGAGCAGTTGTAGATTGGAAAAATGGTGGAAAAATGTACAGTGGATCTAACAACTTAATGAACTTTTACGGTGTAGATGCAAGAACAGCAGACAGAACTTCTCAGTTTGTTTACCCAGGTGTTAAAGCTGACGGAACTCCAAACGACATCGTTAGAGGTGGTGCTGCAGATCCAAACGGAGCTCAACAATTACAAGCAGCTTTAAATGGTATTGCAGAGTCTGCAGTATTTGATGCTAGTTTTGTAAAATTAAGAGAGGTTACTTTAGGATACCAATTCCCTAAATTATTAGACAACGCAGTAGACATTAAAGCTTCTGTTTTCGCAAGAAACATCTTGTTATGGTCTAAAATGCCAAACCTTGATCCAGAAGCAACACAAGGAAACAACAACTTTGCTGGTGGATTCGAACAATGGTCAATGCCACAAACTAAGAGCATTGGTTTTGGATTGAACTTTACATTTTAATTAAAAAAAATCAAATGAAAAATATAAAAATAACACTAACAGCTTTAATGGCTACGTTCTTATTCCAAGCTTGTTCTGAGGACAAGATGGACGAAATAAATAAGAATGTGAACAATCCGACAGAGATGGCTAGCCGCTTAATCATTACGGATGTTATGGTGAATTCTGCCTTCACAGTAACTGGTGCTGATGCTTCATTTTATGGAGGTATCTACTCTGAGTTAAGTGCAGGAAATCACAATCAAATGTACAATGCTCAGATTAGAAGAGCTGATCCACAATTATCTTCAACTTACAATAACGGCTGGAACAATAGCTACAGACAATTATTGAATTTAGGAGTTATTATTGACAACTGTACAACTGGTAAAGAAAAAGGAAACTTCCAAACCTTAGGTGTAGCACAAATCTTAAAGGCTTACAACTTAGCGATCCTTACCGATCTTTTTGGAGACGTTCCTTACTCTGAAGCTGTAAAACCAGGAGTAATTTTTCAACCAAAAGTTGACAAACAGGAGGCTATCTATCAGGACATCTTTAAAAACCTTACTGAAGGTATTGCTAACTTGAACAAAACTTCAACTTACGCAACTTTAGGTGTTCAGGATCCTATTTATGGTGGAAATTCTGCTAAATGGATCAAAGCTGCAAACGGATTATTGGCAAGATACACTATGAGATTATCTCTTAGAAAAGCGGATTACCAAGGTGTAATTAACTATGTAAATGCTTCTTTCGCAGACGCTAGCGACGAATTAAAACTTGTAAATGGTGGTGTTCCAAATCCTTTCGCAAGATTCGAATTAAACAGAGGTGCTATTTGTGTTGCTAAGAGTTTCTACGACACTATGGTTGCTAACGGACCAGCAGACGCTCGTACAGCTTCTTTCTTTACAAAAAAGGCTGGTGTAGTACTTCCTTTTGACAATTCAAAAGAAGATGTTGAAGCGCAAGGTAGATATTCTATCTCAGCTCTTATGAGTGAAGCAAACGCAATCTACTTATTAAGCTACCACGAATTATTATTCCTGAAAGCTGAAGCACAAGCGAGATTAGGTTTACCTGAGGCACAAACTACAATGAATGCAGCTATTAAAGCAGCTTACGCTAAAAAAACAGCTGTAGCATTTACACCAGCGCAAGCAGATACTTACATTGCTTCTATTGGAGCATTAACTGGTAATGCATTGTTGAAAAAGATCATGGTAGAAAAACACATTTCTTTCTTCGAAAATGAAGGTATTGAATCTTACAACGATATCAGACGTTTACAAGCAATGGGTAATGGAGACCTAATTCCTATGGTAAATCCAAAACCTGAATTGTTCCCACAAAGATTTGCTTACGGTCAATCTGACGTTGCTTCAAACACAAACGTTAAAGAACTATATGGAGACGGTTCTTACGTATACAAAGAAAAAGTTTGGTGGGCTGGAGGTACTAGATAATAGTATTCTTCACTTACAAAACAACTCCTAAAAAGGGCGCTTATCAAATGATGAGCGCCCTTTTTTCATGAATAACTTGCTGAAGCAATAAGAAAACAAAACTCAAACAGCCAGCCCATCTGCTCATGGAAGCTTATTTGACAAGAGACCTTTCTACAAATTAATTTTCAAAACTTACTTCCCAATATAAAAAAATCAAACATTCAATTCTTTTGCTTCTTCAGACTATTGCAATAAAATACACCCTTGCACCCTAAATCTGAAACTAATAAAAAAGAGGTCATCCATATCAGGATGGCCTCTTTTTTTTTAAAAGATGCCGAGGACAAAAGTACACTCAAAAAAGTGTCTTTTAAAATTGATCAAAATCGCGAAAAAAACCAGCAAAATCAAGCATTAACACATGTTAAACAAAAAAGAAATAGGCAATATTAACCCTTGCTTTTTAACATTAAAAAAACACATCTCACAACAAAACTGCAAAATGACCAAAAAAAAAGCTTTTTATATTAGGTAGATTAACAAATAATTAAGATTTTTACCAGACTAATTCAAAACACATAAAAATGAAACTAAAGTTCAATGGACTCCTAGTACTTTTATTAGTACTAGTAGCGCAACTTACTTTTGCGCAAGAAAGAGCTGTTTCTGGAACAGTTTCTGACAATACAGGAATGCCTTTACCAGGTGTTAGTGTATTGATTAAAGGAACAAAAACAGGGACACAAACAGACTTTGATGGTAAATACTCTATCAAAGCTTCTTCAAACCAGGTTTTGGTATTTAGCTACATCGGTATGAAAAGCCAGGAAGTAGCAGCCACCTCTTCTGCAATTAATGTAAAATTATTAGATGGTGCCGCACAACAGCTGGAAAGTGTTGTTGTAACTGCATTCGGTATTAAGCGTAACCCTAAAAAACTAGGATACTCTGTTAGCGAAGTAAAAGCAGAACAAATTACTCAAAACTCAGAACCAGATTTATCAAGAGCTCTTGCAGGAAAAGTTGCGGGGGTTAACATTAATACATCAACTGGTGTTGCAGGAGCTGCCAACCAAATTACCATTAGAGGGGTAAACTCATTAACAGGTAATACAGATCCTTTGATTATCGTTGACGGTATTGCATACAGTAATGTATCCGTAACTTCAACTAGTCAAATCACTGGAGGAGGAGGATATGAATCTGCTTTATCTTCATTAGATCCTAATGACATCGCAAGTATCAACGTACTTAAAAGTACTGCTGCTGCTGCACTTTACGGTTCAAGAGCTATGAACGGGGTAATCGTTGTAACCACTAAATCCGGTGCATCTAAACCAAATAAAACACAAAAATTAAATGTAAATGTTGGAATGGGTACTTATTTTGAAACCATTGCTAACTTACCAGACTACCAAAACACATACGGTTCAGGAGCAAATTTCCAGTACTCAAACGCAAATGGTTCATGGGGACCACGCTTTGATTCATTAGCTACAATTCCAACTTGGCCAACATTGCTAGCTGCTTTCCCTGACCAATTTGGACCTACAGTTCCTTATGTTGCAAAACCAAACAACGTAAAAGACTTATTCAGAACAGGAACGGTGCTAGACAAAACAATTGGTTTTAACTATGCCGGACAAGACGGAACTTTTAATGCTACTATTTCAGATTTACGTCAGGATGGTTACATTCCTTACAACTCTTACGACAGAACATCAATGTCTGCAGGTGGAAATTTCAAATTAAGCAAAAAATTCACTGTTGGAGCCAACTTAGCTTACTCAAAAACAAAACAAGTAGGAGGTTTCTTTGGAGAAAATCAATTTGCAGGATCTTCTTCTTCATTTGCGAGAACTTTGTTCTTAGCTAGAAACTGGGATTTAAATCTTCCATACATAGACCCTGTAACAGGTGGATCTGTTACTCCAAACGGAACACAATTTGACCACCCTCTTTGGTCTTGGCAACACGATCAGATTATCACTAATACAGATAGAATTGTTGCAGGTATTAACTTAAACTACACTTTAAACGACAATATTTCTGCATCTTACAGAGCTGGTATTAACAAATATTCATTAGCAAGAACTCAGGTTCGTGATCTGGCTTCCAGAGCAAATAATGGATTAGGTAATTTACTTGCTGATAACTACGTAAACCAAGATATTGAATCTACATTCTTATTAAACTTCAATTATGAATTGAATGAGAACTTTAAATTAGCAACTATAGTTGGTAATAACGTATTGCAGAATGAGTATTCAAGACTTGCAAACGAAGGAAGAGAATTCATTGTTCCAAACATCTTTACTTTTAAAAATGTTAAAAGTATAGCAAATCTAACAGATGAGCGAGCTATGAAAAGAAATGTCGGAGTATTTGCCGATGTAACTCTGTCTTATAGAGATTACCTGTTTTTAAATGCTACAGCCAGAAATGACTGGAGTTCTTCTTTACCAAAAGAAAGAAACTCTTATTTCTATCCATCTGTAAGTGCCTCAGCAGTTATAACTGATGCTTTCAACATCCAAAGCGATATTTTAACTTTTGCAAAACTAAGAGCGAGTTTCGCTAAAGTTGGTAGAGATGTACCTGCAGAATTCTTAAAAATATCTTACAATCAAGGACAAGCCTACAATGGCCTTCCTAGAATTGGAAACAATACTTTCTTGGGAGATCAAGATGTTAAGCCAGAATTCTCAGAAGAATTTGAGATTGGTACAGACTTAGAATTTTTCAGAAAGCGAATCGTAGTAGATTTGAGTTTGTACTCTAAAACAACAAAAGACCTAATTACACCTGTAACTGTAGCATCTTCAACTGGATTTACAGAGTTAAACACTAATGCAGGTTCTATTAGAAACAGAGGTATTGAACTTGGATTAACATTAGTACCGGTTAAATCTAAAAACTTCACATGGTCATTACTAACTAACTTCACTAAAAACGAAAATGAAGTATTAACATTGAAAGAAGGTTTAGACAGAATTCAGCTTAATGCAAATCAAATTGCATATGCAATTCCAGGGCAACCTTTTGGAGTTTTCTACGGAACAAGATTTGCTCGTGATGCCAATGGAAACTATTTAATCAACAGATCCGGAGGAGCAGTTATTCAGGATCCTTCACTTGGCGTTATTGGAGATCCAAATGCTAAATTTAGAGTGAGTTTCGCAAATACTTTTACTTACAAAGCGTGGAGCTTAAGAGCACAAATTGATTGGAAACAAGGAGGTGACATATCTTCTTCTACTATTGAGTCATTATTAGGAAGAGGTGTAACCAGAGATACTGAAGACAGAGAAAAAACATTTATAATTCCAGGTTATTACGGAAACAACGATGGAACTCCGATCTTAGATGCTAATGGAAATCAAATTCCAAACAGCACACAATTAAGTATGAATGAGCTTTACTTTTCTCCTGCCGGAGGAAGTACTTTTGGAATAAATTCTGTTGATGAAGCAACAATTTATGACGGAACAGTATTTAGATTAAGAGAGATAAACTTAACTTATGATGTACCAAGTAAAATTTTGGAAAAAACTCCATTTGGAAAAATCAGTTTAAGTTTTATTGCAAACAACTTATGGTATTTTGCACCAAACGTTCCTAAGTATACCAATTTTGATCCTGAAACAACAAGCTACGGTAATTCAACATTACAAGGTATAGAGACTTCAGCTGCTCCGACTGCAAAAAGATGGGGCTTCAAAATTAATTTAACATTTTAATACAAAACGACATGAAATTATATAACTCTATAAAAAATAATAAAACTGCTCTGGTTTTATTATCCCTCACTACTTTTTTCAGTAGCTGCAGTAATTATTTAGATGTTGATAAAGATACAGATGACCCTACAGTTGCCCCGTTAAATTACCTGTTAACAAATACGCAAACGACCATTTCTGAACTAGGTGATTTCAATAACAGTACTGGAGACATATTAGCGGTCTACACCCATCAAATGACTTCAAGAGAAGAAGAAGATCAATATGGCGTAAAAGTTGACAACATTCCAATGAATAATGACTGGAATACTGTTTATTTAGGTTTAAATGACATTGAGACCTTAATAAAGCAAGCTACTGAATCAGGAAATTTAGTATATCTTGGTATTGCTCAGATGGAAAAGGCATATATTATGGCATATGCCGTAGACATGTGGGGAGATGTTCCTTATACAGAAGCAACCAAATTAACTTCTGGTAACCTTGGGCCAAAATTTGACAACCAAAAAGAAATTTATGCCAGTATTTTTAAATTAATAGACGCTGCAAAAGCTAACTTAAAAACAAATGCCGGTTTAAAAAAACCAGGTCTTGATGATGTTTTTTATGGAGGTAGCAATACGAAATGGATCAAATTTGCGAACACCTTTAAACTAAAACTGTACAATCAGGTAAGATTAACTTCAGATTTTGATCAGGCAGGGTTTAATGCACTTGTAGCCGAAGGTGACTTCTTCACTTCTAATGCTGATGATTTTCAATTTGCACGTTTCAATTCAATTTCACCTACTAATGAAAGAAACAGATTGTTTATTGAATCTTACGAGAGTACTCAGTTTGGATCTTACCAAAGCCCGTGGATGTATGAAATTTTAAAAGGAGTAAATCCTAACATCCATAACGGTAATCCGGATCCAAGGATGAAATATTACTTCTACAACCAATTAAAGCCAAACCAATTCCCTCCTGACCAAGGAAACACCACAACAGGAAACCCAGGTGCAGATTATTGGGATAAATCAACTGGTTTTGTTAGTATTCGATTTGGAAGTACTGGTCCGGACAGAGATAAGAGTGCTGAAAATACTTTTACCTATCCTGGTATCTTCCCTTCAGGAGGTAGATATGATGATGGACAAGGTGGTTCTGTATCAACATTAGCTGCAAAATCAGGAACAGGTATTGCACCTCACAGAATTTTAACTTATGATGAATTCCTATATATTCAAGCGGAGTTAATACAAACTGGAAAACTAGCTGGAAGTGCCTCAACTAAACTTCAGCAGGCAATTACGGCAAGTTTTGCTAAAGTAGACCAGGTAGTAGCAAAAAGCCAATCGCCTCAGTTAGCAACAATTCCTGTTCTGACAGGTTCTACTGCAGTAACTAACTTCATAACAAAAATAATGACTGAATTTAATGCTGCAGATGCTACAAAGAAATTAGAAATTATTATGACACAAAAGTGGGTAGGTACTTTCGGTGATCCAGCAGATCAATATGTTGATTACAGAAGAACTGGCTTCCCTGTATTAGCAAACCCGCTTAGCACCACGAAAGAATACCAGCTGAATAACAATGATGCTTTCCCTCTGAATGATTCTCAAACTGTACTGAACAATCCATTTCAGCTATCATGGTACTGGCCACAAGTAGAGCTAAACTCTAATGCTAATGCACCAGCTCAGAAAAATCCAGGTACTTACAAAATCTTTTGGGATCTTTAATCATTAAAAAACGAATAAAATGAAAAATATAAAACTAATATTCACATCAATGCTATTTTTACTAATAGCGTTCTCATGTGATGACGATGGCGGAACATCACAGATTGGCGCTGTTGAAGGGGCTACTCCAAACTTAATTAAAATCGCTACTGCAGATCAGGGTATAAACATTATAGCACTGCAAGGCGGAGGAGATGTAAATCTAGGATTAACTCTAACAGTTGCTACTGGTGATGTTACCTCTATGGATGTAGTGGGTTATTTTACAAAAAGCGGTGTAGTTTCAAAAGCAACTCTGCAAGCTAATGTTACCACTTTTCCTGCAACACTAAAATATACTAAAGCTGACCTTATTAAGGCATTCCCAACATTTGCAAGTTTTGGTCTTACTGATAAATTAGTAATCACTGCTGATTTAAAATTGAAAGACGGTAGCGTTTTGAAAATGTTTACTGATAACGGCCAGCCATTATACGGAGCTGACGTAGCCAATTCAACATTATGGAAAGTGCAACAAACTTACACTGCACTTTGTCCTTTAAACGATGCTTCTCTGTTCAATGGAAACTATAAAGTTACTGCTGACACATGGCAGGATTACAGTATTGGAGATATTGTTCCTGTAGTTTATAATGCAGCAAATGGTAAATATGTATTCAGAATTTTGAATACAGCTAACCCTTATTTGATAAACGGAAGTACTTCTTATATTATTGGTACTATCAATCCGGCTACAAATGCGGTTACCGTTACCAGCAATGAGCAATGGAATTACGGGCCTGGTCAGGTTTATACTGTAACCGGAACCGGTAACGTTAGTTCATGTACCGGAGACATTAATTTAAAAATTAGTTTTA
The DNA here is from genome assembly GCF_023539155.1 of Flavobacterium sp. B183. Lineage (NCBI taxonomy): Bacteria > Pseudomonadati > Bacteroidota > Flavobacteriia > Flavobacteriales > Flavobacteriaceae > Flavobacterium > Flavobacterium sp. B183. Next base: position 403,195 of record NZ_CP097434.1, read on the forward strand.
GCGGATCGTCTGACTATACATTCAATTTAGTTAAAGCTCCTTAATCAAAATAAATTTTATATTGAAACCACTCTGTTCACTCAGAGTGGTTTTTTTTTATCTCAACATTATACCTATATTTGTCCCATGGAAAAAGAACATCAAATATTTGGAATTAGAGCCATTATAGAAGCCATTCAGGCAGGAAAAGAAGTTGATAAAGTATTTATTCAAAAAGAAATTTCCGGAGAATTAATGAAAGATTTAATGAAGGTGATGAAACGCGCTAACATTAATTTCTCGTATGTTCCTGTAGAAAAACTCAATCGCTTAACTCCAAACAATCATCAGGGAGCGGTAGCGACCATCTCCCCTATTGGTTTTATTGAACTGGAACATTTGGTTGAATCAACAATCGAATCGGGATCAAAACCTTTATTTTTAATACTGGACCAGATTTCAGATGCCAGAAATTTTGGTGCTATTATAAGAACTGCTGAATGTACCGGTGTAAATGGAATCATTGTTCAGAAAGCTGGTTCTGCCCCAGTGAACGGAGATACAGTTAAAACTTCAGCCGGAGCAGTTTTTAATGTTCCTATTTGCAAAGTTGAACATATCAAAGATGCTATTTTTTATCTTCAGGGGTCGGGTATCAAAACAGTAGCTGCTACCGAAAAAACAGACCAAAATATATACGACGTAACTTTAAATGAACCCGTAGCCATCATCATGGGATCTGAAGACAGAGGTATAAATCCTTCTGTTCTGAAAATTGTTGATGAAAAAGCAAAATTACCTATGTTCGGATCCATTGGATCCTTAAATGTTTCTGTTGCCTGCGGTGCATTTCTATATGAGGCTGTTCGCCAAAGAAGCTAAATAACACAAAGAATTGAGAATTACGAGATAAATAATATAGTATTGTCTTCAAAATATACTCATCGATTCTTTCTTAAAACCTGTAGTTTAATTGTAGTGCTCTTACTTACTACTTTAAGCTACGGGTAAATAAACATCTGAGCCTAACATTACCTATCCTCCTTTGTCTCAGGCTTAGTCACAATATAATTAACCGAAACATCTGAATTAAAATAAGTCATTAATTCCTCCGGTTCTTCCTCAACAATCTCCGTATTTATGAAATTTCCATTCTCATCAAAATGCTTCATAAAAGCATCTTCATCGGGATTAAAATCCGGTTTCTGCCATTCATAAACAATAGGTTTTACATACTCAGGGGTTTTATAAAGTAAAGACATAACAAATCCGGTAATGAAGCCTGCCAAATGTCCTTCCCAGGAAATAGTTTTATCAACCTCCGGAAAGACATACCAAATCATTCCACCATACAATAAGATAACAGATAATGAGAGTGCCACTAAACGATAATAGCCGGTTTGGATTCCTTTAAAAAAAATAAAACTGACTAAGACGTAAATCAATCCACTGGCACCAATATGAAAATTTTCGCGGCCAATAATCCAGGTAATTAGCCCTGAGAATAAAATCCCATAACCAATCACTGCAAAGGATTGTTTAGGATAGAAAAATTGCAGCGCCGCCAATAATACCAAAAGAGGAATAGAGTTATTGTATAAATGGCTTAAATTTTCATGAATGAAAGGGCTGAACAAAACACCCTGCAGGCCTGACAGATCTCTTGGGTAGACTCCATATTGGTAAAAGTCGAAATCAAAGCGTATCTGAACCCAGTACACGATCCACAAAAAAAGAACAAAAAATACCGGAAGACCAATAACTGCAGTCGTAAATTTAAAGTGGTTGTCGTTCATAATTTTTAAGGTAAATTTATAATGATAACATCAAAAAACTATCCAATTACAATTTACTGATAATTTGTCAGCTTATTGAAATATTCTTAAACCCTGTTCTAGCCCTGATGGAAGTGACATCCTTTTGTTTCCGCTACGGTGGACGCAAAAGATACAGCGAATAGCAGGAATAGCTTCTAAAAACTATAAAATTAAACCCGAAAACTGTAATTTTACAAAATGGAAGCACCTTTAGCCGAGCGTATTCGCCCACAACACTTAGAAGATTATATCAGTCAGAGTCATTTGGTTGGCCCAAATGGATCCTTAACGCAGCAAATTTCGAAAGGAATAATTCCGTCGTTGATCTTTTGGGGACCTCCCGGAACAGGAAAAACCACCTTGGCGCAAATCATCGCGCAGGAATCCAAGCGTCCGTTTTATATCCTGAGCGCCATCAATTCAGGTGTAAAAGATATCCGTGATGTGATCGAAAAAGCCAAACAAAGCGGTGGATTATTTACTGCTAAAAATCCCATTCTGTTTATTGATGAGATTCATCGTTTTAGTAAGTCACAGCAAGATTCGCTTTTGGCTGCTGTCGAAAAAGGCTGGATTACATTGGTTGGTGCAACGACCGAGAACCCAAGTTTCGAAGTCATTCCTGCATTATTGTCACGTTGCCAGGTCTATATTCTAAATGCTTTCACAAAAGCCGATTTAGAAGCTTTATTGCACCGGGCGCTAAAAACGGATACGTATCTGGCTTCAAAAAATATCACTTTAAAAGAAACAGAAGCTTTACTGCGACTTTCGGGAGGTGACGGAAGAAAACTTCTCAATATTTTTGAGCTTGTTATCAACGCTTCTGCGGGCGATGAAATTATAATCACCAACGATCGTGTTTTTGAATTGGTACAACAAAACACAGTGTTGTATGACAAAAGTGGAGAACAGCATTACGATATCGTTTCTGCTTTTATAAAATCCATTCGTGGAAGTGATCCTAATGGGGCTGTTTATTGGCTGGCCAGAATGATTGAAGGCGGTGAAGATGTAAAATTTATTGCCCGCAGAATGCTTATTCTTTCCAGTGAAGATATCGGAAACGCGAATCCGACCGCATTTATTATGGCCAATAATACCTTTCAGGCCGTAACTACCATTGGATATCCGGAAAGCAGAATCATACTGAGTCAATGCGCTATTTATCTGGCAACTTCTCCTAAAAGCAATGCCTCGTATATGGCGATTGGAAATGCTCAACAATTAGTAAAACAAACGGGGGATTTGCCTGTTCCGATTCATTTACGAAATGCTCCAACCAAACTTATGAAAGAACTGGGTTATGGTGATGATTATAAATACTCGCACGATTATGCTAATAATTTTGCTGAACAGGAATTTCTACCGGATGCCATAAAAGAAACGGTTCTTTATAATCCGGGGCGCAATTCAAGAGAGAACAGCAACCGCGAATTTTTAAAGAACCGTTGGAAAGATAAATACGGTTATTAAAACCGTATTCTATTTTTAGAATTTAACTGAAACTTTTTCAGAAACTAACTGATCATTTTTATAATATTCAAAAAACCACTGATTGTCTTTTGCATTTAAAGATCCCTGAACTCCGTCTTTTATAGCGATAAATGAATCGGGACGAGATGTTTTCAACAATTTCATTACCACCTTTGGGGTCTTATCAATTAACTGGTAACCATTCTCTGTAGGTTGTGCATACAATAAATTTGGATCTTTAAGATCAACCAACGGAGTCGCCTCTACAACTTTAGCAGCTACAACTGCAGTTGTCAACGGAGTAGCCGGAATTGAAGATTTTACAGTATTAGCACTTTTTCCATTATATTTATAGCGTAAACCGTTTATTGAAACAAACGCAAGATCAAGACACTCTCTGTAAGCCGTTTCATATTCCTTCTCTTTACTTTTTCCTATTGCAGATGTAAAAATCACTTTACCGTAACAATCTTTAAACTCTACAAAAAGCTTGGTAATTAAAAAACCATTCTCTCTTTTAACATCGGCATACAAAAGATCGCAACGATCTCCAAAACCTTCCGGAAGTATCTCGTTGGCATAAAAAGCCTGAAAACCGGCTTTGTTTAAATTAGCTTTAGTCATTGTTGACGTTCTATATTGATTTTCCGTTTTAAGGAAATCATATTTTAAGGGAACAATAACCGCTTTGTAATCATTAACCGATTGTGAAAATCCTATAACTGATGTAAGGAATGCAATTAACAAAAATTTTATTCTCATAATTATAAATATTTTTTTAGTTCTAATAAATGGTTTACTTGTTTAATATTTTGCGGAGCTTCGATTCTTTTTTCATTAAAGAAAATAGCATCAAGACCTGCATTTAAGGCACCGTTGACATCGGCATCCAGGCAATCTCCTATCATAACACTGTTTTCTTTTGAAGTTTTGGCAGCACTAAGTGCATAATCAAAGATAATACTATTTGGTTTCTTCACACCAGCCAACTCAGAATTTGTGATGGTTTCGAAATAACCCGAAAGTGCCGCATTATTAATTTTTTTATCCTGAACATTTGCAAAACCGTTAGTAATGATATGCAGCTTGTATTTTGGTTTTAAATACTCCAGCACTTCAATTGCTCCTTCGAAAAGATGATTGTTGTCGGTTAAAAATTCAATATAATCATTGGCAATCTCATTGATATTTTCATCTGACATGGTGTAATTTAAAGCATCAAATGAAAACTTCAATCTATTGTAACGGAGTTCCAGATGCGTTATTTTATCATTCTGGTATAATTTCCAGCACTCCTGATTGATTGGAGCATATTTCTCGATAAAATCTTCTGTTTTAATTTCGGGATATTTACTTTTAAAAATTCGATCAAAAGCCATTTCAGAGTTTTTGTCAAAATCCCAAAGTGTATGATCTAAATCAAAAAAGACATCGGTAATAGTGGTATTCATAATTTATAAAATTCCTTGATCTACAAAACTATAATATTTTGCTTCAGTTATAATCAAATGATCCAAAACTTTAACATCTAAACTATCCCCTGCTAATTTGATCTTTTTCGTCAACTTTTTATCGGCATCACTGGGCAGCAAATTTCCTGACGGATGATTGTGACACAAAATCAATCCTGTAGCACCAATTTCAAGTGCCAATTTAAAAACGATACGTACATCCACAACGGCTCCGGTAATTCCCCCTTTACTCACTTGGGATTTAGAAATTACTTTATTGGAATTATTCAGAAAAAGCACCCAGAACTCTTCGTGAGAAAGTTCACCAATAATAGGCTGCATGATTTCGAAGACAATTTTACTGGAAGTTATTATCTTCAATTGTGACACATCCTCTGCCCTTCTTCTTCTTCCAAGTTCTAATGCCGCAATAATTGTTATAGCTTTTGCCTCCCCTATTCCTTTAAATTCCATTAATTGAGCAGTAGATTTTTTCCCTAAAGAATTTAAACTTCCGGCACTAGCCAAAATCCGTTTACTTAAATCTACTGCAGATTCATTACGACTGCCTGACCCTATTAATATCGCAATCAACTCAGCATTACTTAAAGCTTCTTTGCCCTTTAACATCAATTTTTCACGAGGACGATCTTCTTCTGACCAATCCGGTATGGGAAAATAAGTTGCTACAAAATCCGCGTTTTCATTTGTTGTTTTTACAACTTTTAAGCTTGCTCTCATTTTACAATACTCTTAGAGGGTTAATTTATAAAAATAAGAAAAATCCCTCAAATAAAACAATACTAATCTCAAATTAATTATTTCATTACTATAAATGTCCCATCAAAATGGCTTATCTTAAGGGCATGAAAATAATAGGTACTTTTTCCCTCTTACTTCTTCTCCTCTCCTGCAATCAAAAAGAGGACAAAACAGCTGTTGCGGAAAGCTTGTCATCGGGTATTACAAAAACTTTTCCAGAAAAATTATCCGATGCAGCAATCTCGATCATTGATCCTTCTATAGACTACGATCCATCTTACTTTAAAATTGATTATCCTAATGGAGATATCCCAAAAAACAAAGGAGTTTGCACGGACGTCATTATTCGATCTTATAGAAAATTAGGTATTGATTTACAAAAGGAAGTTCACGAAGATATGCTTGAAAATTTCTCTGATTATCCAAACTTAAAAAAATGGGGAATGATCAAAACTGACACCAATATCGACCATCGAAGGGTTCCCAATCTTGAAGTATTCTTTGAGCGAAAAGGCGCAAAATTACCACTTTCTCAAAATGCCAAAGATTATAAGACCGGAGAAATTGTAACGTGGATAATTAATAATAAATTGCCTCACATCGGAATTGTAACCAACAAAAAATCCAGAGATGGAAAACGAAATTTAATCGTACATAACGTGGGACACGGTCAGATTCTGGAAGATTGTTTGTTTGAATATAAAATTGTTGGGCATTTTAAATATCAAAAATAAGTTTCAAACCCCATCAAAAAAAAATGCCAACTGTGTAACAATTGGCACTTTATTAAATTTTCTAATTGACGAATTACTCAATCAACCCTTTCACATCATCAAAATTCAATCCTCCGTAATTTCCGGAACTCATTAACAATAAAGCTGAGTTTTCAAGATTTAAATTAAAAAGGTATTTTTTAAATTCATCAGGATTGGTATAAATAATTAAGTCTTCACGGTTAAAAGAACTTGCAATTTGCCCGTAGGTTACTTCTTCTAGTTGTTTGATTTTTACGGCATCAGGCGAATAGAATACTAATGCAACATCTGCATATTCAAGAGCTCCCTCATACTCTTTTAGAAACTCTGCATTCAAACTGCTGTAGGTATGTAATTCCAAACAAGCCACTAAGGTTCTGTTTGGATATTGCTCTTTTACTGCTTTTGTAGTTGCAGCAACTTTACTTGGGGAGTGTGCAAAATCTTTGTATGCTACTTTTCCTTTTCCTTCAGCAATTTTCTCCAATCGCTTTGAAGCTCCTTTGAAACTGGCAATTGCTTCGTAAAAATCGGCTTCGTCAACACCCATATTTTGGCAAATCCACTTCGCACCAGCAAGATTATTTAAATTGTGCGCTCCAAAAACTTCAATTGGCATATCACCTTCAGGAGTTTCTAATAAAGTTACACCATCATTAACGGTGTACTTTGGAGTAGAATAGGCTAATTTTCGAATTGGATTCGTAGCAGCTTCGGCAACACGTTTTACTTCCGGATCATTTTCATTGTATACCAAAATCCCTCCATTTGTAATTTTTCCAATAAAGATCTCGAATTGCTCTACATAATTCTCATAGGTTGGAAATACATTGATATGATCCCAGGCAATTCCGGAAATCAAAGCAATATTGGGTTGGTACAAATGAAATTTAGGGCGTCTGTCTATTGGTGAAGATAAATACTCATCCCCTTCCAAAACCATGAAATCATTTTCTTCGGTAAGATGTACCATCGTATCAAAACCCTCTAACTGTGCTCCAACCATATAATCTACTTCGATATTATGATAATGCATGACATGTAAAATCATCGAGGTTATTGTTGTTTTTCCATGAGAACCTCCAATTACCACTCGGGTTTTATTCTTAGACTGCTCATACAAAAATTCCGGATACGAATAAATTTTCAAACCTAACTCCTGCGCTTTTAGCAACTCCGGATTATCCGCTTTCGCATGCATTCCGAGAATTATGGCGTCGATATCGGCAGTGATTTTTTCAGGAAACCAACCCAGTTCAGCCGGTAAAATTCCTTTCTTTTCCAATCTTGATTTTGAAGGTTCAAAAATAGCATCATCACTTCCTGTAACCTGATATCCTTTATTGTGCAATGCAAGTGCTAAATTGTGCATGGCGCTTCCGCCTATGGCGATGAAATGTGTTTTCATTGAATACGTTAAATCGTTTATTTGTTGAACTGTTTCTTCGAGAAATGAAAGTACAATTCAACGCTTAAATCGGTTAATTATTTTTCAAAAATAAGGAATTATAAAATGTCCTTTTTGCTTTTAATACTAAATTAGTAATTTGTATGAATAATATTTTTTAATCATTCCCAACCTTTCATCGAAATCATCGTTTAGAAACAAAAACACCCGACAGGTTTTAAAAACCTGTCGGGTGTTTTTCAATACAAAAAATCGAATTATTTAATAATCGTCATTTCGTCAATAATGTTTTTAGCTCCGGCGTATTTGTCGATAATCCAAAGTACGTAACGAATATCTACGTTAATTGTTCTTTGTAATTTAGAATCGAAAATAACATCTCCTGCCATTGCTTCGATGTTTCCGTCAAAAGCAACTCCAATTAATTCTCCTTTTCCGTTCAATACCGGAGAACCTGAATTTCCACCAGTAATATCGTTATCTGTCAAGAAGTTTACCGGCATATAACCAGCTTTATCAGCATACTGTCCAAAGTCTTTTGCTTTGTTTAACTCTAATAAACGCTTTGGTAAGTCAAATTCCTGATCTCCTGCTTTATACTTTTTAACCATACTTTCCATTGTTGTATAATTATTGATTTTAGCATCGTTACGCGGATCAGCAGGTAAAGCTCTTACTTTTCCGTAAGTTAGTCTCAATGTTGAGTTAGCGTCAGGGTATTGAATAGCGTTCAATTTAGATTCTCTTAAACCTTCTACCAATTTACGATAAGCGTTTGCGAAACCGTCATCAGCTTTCAACTGATCGTCTGTTTTAGCACGGTATTTTGTCAACAAATCGTTAGAAATAATATACAACGGATCGTGTACAATTGCTAATGGTTTAGGATTAGCCATAAATGCTAATACTTTGTCTTTAGAAGTAAAATAACTGATTTCAGTTGCTTTTGCTACATCGGCAGTAAAGTCACCATTGTTCTCTGATTTCATTTTAGCAATTTGTGTCGCTAAACCATATTCAGCAGCTTTAGAAGCGTACAAATTCAATTGTGCTGTTAACACATCTTTTTCAAGAGGTGCATAAAATTCACCGTAGATGTTTTCGATCATTGCGTTGATCTTAGGCAGCATCTCAGCTTTCTTAGCATCAGTTTCGTTATAATAAGCGATCAATGCGTTTCCTAGGTTAGCAGGTCCCGTTGCGTAAGCTGACGTACGTAAAAGCTGTGTCAGGTAATTGTCGTGCGTTGATTTTACATTTGTAGATCTGTAATAATCATTGATCGTTGGAATTACATTCTCGTATTTTTCTTTATTAGCCGGTTTAGTAGCCCACTCGTAAAATTTATCTTCTTGTCCCGCTTTAACCTCTGCTGTTCCAGCTTTTGTTAAAGCATCGATCATCCCCTGACGGTTTTTCCAGTAATTTGCTGTAGAAGCATATTTAGACGCGTATTGCAAACGAACTGTTGCATCTTTGTCCATGTACTTTTTCATTTGATCCATTCCGGTTTTAGCACCTTCAACCCAAGCAGGGTAAGCAAACTTAACGTTTTGCTCAATTCCTCCAGCCGGCATCCAACGGTTTGTTCTTCCCGGATATCCTAAGATCATAGCGAAATCATTCTCTTTAACCCCTTTGATACTTACAGGTAAGTAATGCTTTGGTTTCAAAGGCACATTATCTTTAGAATATGCTGCCGGATTTCCGTCTTTATCTGCGTACACTCTGAACATAGAAAAATCTCCTGTTTGGCGAGGCCACTCCCAGTTGTCCGTATCTCCACCAAATTTACCAACACTTTCAGGAGGCGTTCCTACTAAACGTACGTCTGTGTAATCCTGGTAAACGAAATAGTAATATTCATTTCCCTGAAAGAAAGGACGAACAGAAACGGTATATTTTCCACCTTCATTATTTTCTTTTTCAATCAATGCAATTTCTTGCTGAATTGCTTTACTTCTTTCAGCCTCGGTCATCTTATCATTTACTTTTGACAAAATTCTTTTAGAAACATCATCCATACGCACGAAGAAACGTACATACAATGATTTAGGTTTCATTTCGGCACTTCTTTGTTTTGCCCAAAAACCGTCTTTTAAGTAGTTTTGCTCTGCCGAAGATAGTTCTGCAATTGCGTCATAACCACAATGGTGATTGGTTAAAACCAATCCTTCTTTAGAAACAATTTCTGCTGTACATCCTCCATTAAATTGTACAATAGCATCTTTTAAACTATGATGGTTGATACTGTAAATTTCTTCGGCTGTCAATTGCAAGCCCATTTTTTCCATATCTCTATGGTTCAATCTTTCGATAAACATCAAAAACCACATCCCCTCATCAGCTCTTACAGGAAAAGCCATCAGACACATGGTCAAGAATAAAACTATTTTTTTCATGTTATTTTGTTTAAGTGATGCGAATATAATTCATTTTCATAATTATATTACCGCAATTCCTGCCGAAATTAGATATCTCAGTGATTTTTTAGCATTTTGTTACGAATTTAACACCAATAATGCGTTTAATTTTAGCCCAAGAAAATCTGTTATTTTCTTGTTGTATGAATAGTACACAAAACAAAAAAGGTGCTCTGTTTCCAGAACACCTTTATTACAAATTGTATTTTTTATTCGTTAAGCATTTTCCAAAGCTTATCTTTTAAATCTGTTAAACCCTGCTGGGCAACTGATGAGATAAACATATATGGAACGTCTTTGAAAGCGACGTCTAATTCGGTCTTCAATTCAGCTTTCAGTTCGTCGTCCAGCATATCACATTTAGAGATTACTAAAAGACGCTCTTTGTCTAACATTTCAGGATTGTACTTGGTTAATTCATTAACCAAAATATCGTACTCTGCTTTAATATCCGGTGTATCAACCGGAACTAGAAACAATAATGTTGAATTACGTTCGATATGACGCAAAAAGTAATGACCTAAACCTTTCCCTTCTGCAGCTCCTTCAATAATCCCGGGAATATCTGCAATTACAAAAGATTGATAATCTCTGTAAGCCACAATTCCTAAGTTTGGCTTTAAGGTTGTAAAAGGATAATCGGCAATTTTTGGTTTTGCCGAAGTTAAAACAGACAATAGGGTTGATTTTCCGGCATTTGGAAAACCTACTAAACCAACATCGGCTAATACTTTAAGCTCTAAAATTACATCCATTTCTACTCCCGGTAAACCCGGCTGAGCATAACGAGGTGTTTGATTGGTTGAACTTCTAAAGTGCCAGTTTCCTAAACCTCCTTTTCCTCCTTTTGAGAGGATTCTTTTTTCACCATCTTCGGTAATTTCGAATAAGGTTTCTCCTGTTTCTTTGTCTTTTACAACAGTTCCTAAAGGCACTTCGATAAATTTATCTTCTCCGTCAGCACCTGTACTACGGTCTCCTCCTCCATCTCCACCGTGACCCGCTTTAATATGTCGTGCAAATTTTAGATGAAATAATGTCCAAAGTCCTTTATTCCCCACCAAATACACGTGTCCTCCACGACCACCATCACCTCCGTCAGGGCCTCCTTTTTCAATAAATTTCTCTCTATGTAAATGCGTAGATCCTTTCCCTCCTTTACCGGAAGAAACATAAATCTTAACATAATCTACAAAATTTCCTTCTGTCATTTTTACTTGTTTATGTGTAGTTTCAGGTTTCAGGTTTCAGGTTTCAGATTATGCATTGCGCAACCTGAAACCTGAAACTTAAAACTTAAAACAAATTCTTTCTACTCTTTAAGCGCTTTTACCAACACTTTATCAATCTTTACGCCATCCATATCGATTACTTCCAGCACAAATTTTTGCCAGATTAATTTTTCGCCTTCTTTTGGAATATGTGAAAGCTCTGTCATAATCATTCCGCTTACCGTATTTACTTCATAATCGTTTGTCAATTCGTCTAACTCAAAATAAGTTAAAAAATCGTGTAACGAATAATGTCCGTCAACGAGCCACGAACCGTCTTCTCTTTCAATTAACTGAAATTCATCTTTATAAAAATCAGATGCATCACCTACTAAAGCTTCCAGAATGTCATTTAGGGTAATAATTCCCTGAAAAACACCATACTCATCAGAAACTAAAGCATAATGAATTCCTGTTTTTTTGAAATTCTCCAATGCCTTGTATGCCGTTGTCTGCTCCATCAGATAAGGCGCATCAATCATGATTCCCGCCAAATCAAAATGTTCACTTTCTATGTTTGCAAAGATATTCTTTAGGGTTACAACCCCCACAATATCATCATAATTGTCTCTGTACACCGGATAAACAGTATGCAAATCCTGTAGAACCAATTCCTTAATCTTCGTTTTATCGGCATTGAAAGGCAGCATATCAACTGACTTACGGTGTGTCATCAACGAATTTACTTTTCGATCCCCAATGTGAAAAACACGTTCTACAATATCTTGTTCGATTTCCTGAACTTCTCCACCCTCAGTTCCTTCTTTGATAATTGCTTTAATTTCTTCTTCTGTTACTTTACCGTCGGCAGTTGGTTTAATCTGAAATACATTCAGTAAAAAATCTGTCGAAGAAGTAAGCAGCCAGATAAAGGGCGCTGTAATTATCGAGATGGTTTTCATAGGCAGCGCTACCATTTTGGCAATCGACTCCGGATAATTTAAACCAATTCGTTTTGGCAATAATTCTCCTAAAACCAAAGAGAAAAATGTCAAAACCACGACAACAATCCCTACTGCAACAGAATGTGCATAGGGTTTTAAAAATGTAAATCCGCTAACAAAAACTTCAACATCCATTGTTATCTTATCACCACTGTAAATACCGGTCAAAATACCGATTAAAGTGATTCCGATTTGCACGGTGGATAAAAACTTGTTTGGAGAATTGGCCAGATCAAGTGCTATTTTAGCACTATTGTTTCCTTTTTTTGCGGCAGTTTCAAGTCTGTTTTTCCGGGCCGAAATCAATGCAATTTCTGACATGGAAAAAACACCATTCAATAGTATTAGAAAAAATATTATTAGTATTTCCAATTTTTGGTTTATTCGTTATAAAATTGTCTCCATCAAGATAATTCTGTCATCTTAAAACTTCGTCTCCCTATCATTCAAAAGAATCCTGTCTTAAAAAACTAATTTTTCTTCCCAGAAAACAGCAACCCAAAGATGCACGTTTTATGACAAGAAAAATAGTTCTTAAAAGTCCCGATCGCAGTCGGGATGAAACGACAGCCGAAAAAAGCTTCTACAAATTATCTATAACTGACGTTAATCGCTCTGTAATTTCTTCGATAGTTCCGATACCGTTCACGGCATGAAACTTATTTTGCTCTTTATAATATCCAATTAGCGGAGCTGTTTTTTCATTGTACTCCTGGTATCTTACTCTGATTTTCTCTTCGTCCTGATCGTCAGCTCTTCCGCTTGTTTTTCCTCTTTCTAACAAACGAGCCACTAGAATTTCATCATCTGCTTCTAATGCAACAGTCGCCGTTACACTTGATCCGATCGTTGGTAAAAATTGATCTAAAGCTTCTGCCTGATCTAAAGTTCTAGGATAACCATCGAACAAAAACCCTGCTGTATCAGGATGTTTTTTCACCTCATCAATTAACATTGCAGTAGTTACTTCGCACGGAACTAACTCTCCGTTGTCCATAAAAACTCTCGCTTGTTTTCCTAAATCTGTATCATTTTTTAAGTTAAAACGAAAAATATCTCCTGTCGAAAGGTGTGTTAATTTGTACTTTTCTTTTAAAAATTCTGCCTGAGTTCCTTTACCTGCCCCTGGCTTTCCAAATAAAACAATGTTAATCATAATATGAGTAAGTGTTGTGACTTCTATTTTACAAGAAGTTTTAAATGAATATATAGTTGTGTGCGTGTTTAAATTTATTCTGCCAATTTATAAACTTCGGGCAAATTTCTTCCCAAACCATCATAATCCAGTCCATAACCTACAATAAATTTATTCGGAATTCTGATTCCGATATAATCTATTTTGATATCTTTTTTATAAGCTTCCGGTTTAAAAAACAATGTAGCAATTTTAAAATGCTTTACATTTTGCGCTTTAAACAGTTTTTTCAACTCTTCAATTGTATTTCCCGTATCAATAATATCTTCAATAAGAATAACCGTTCTTCCTGATAAATCCTGATTGATTCCTATTAACTCTTTTACCGTATTGGTACTTTCAATTCCTTCGTAAGAAGCCATTTTGATAAATGAAACCTCACAAAGGCCTTTGTATTTCTTCAAAAAATCGGCAACTACCATGAAAGCCCCATTTAATACACCAATAAAAATCGGGGTATCGTCTCCAAAATCATCTTCTACCTGTGCTACTATTTTACTTAAAGCGAAATCAATTTCTTTAGCCGAAATAAACGGAACAAATTGTTTATCGTGAAGTTGTATCATTATTTTTACATTTAAAATAATGGGCAAAGATACAGAATTAGAAATAAACTGCGGGTATCAAAACAAACTGCATACCTATTTTTTTAAGAATGTTAAATATCACTTACTATTTAGAAATCTTTTCTTAAAAACAGGTCTGATTTTATTAAATCAGCAGATTTTAAAACCATAACGTTAAATTACTTATTTTAGACCTGTCCTAAACTCCTCAAAATGTCTTCTGAATTACAAACGAAATTAGACTACGTAAAAGCTTATCGGGAAAACCGTCTTAATGTTGCAAACGAAGTTTTAGAAAACCCATCCTTATTTAAAGAACTTGTTTCAATTTGTTTTTCTCCATCAGACAAAAACAATCACAAAGCCTGCTGGATTATGGAATTTGTTTCATACCAAGAATTGATCTGGCTGCAACCGTATCTTGATTTTTTCTGTTCGAATTTGAAACTTTTAAAAGACGAAAGTGCCATCCGTCCTATCGCAAAAGTTGTTCAGCTATTGGTAAAAGCCCACTATAAAAAAAATGAAAACGGCATTTCTCTTTCCGAAACTAATCTGCAGGATTGTATAGAAGCATCATTTGACTGGCTTATCAATGATGTAAAAGTAGCCACCAAGGCTTATTCAATCAGAACTTTATACCTATTAGGCAACCATTATGACTGGATACATCCTGAACTGCAAGTTATTCTGAATAAGGATTATGGCGATCATTCTGCTGCTTACAAAGCCGTTGCCAAAGAAGTTTTAAAGAAAATAGAGAAGTAGTATTTTTGTCATGAATTATATTTCCAAGTCAGAAAAAGTAAAAATTCGTGAATTCGTGGCGAAAAAAATAGTGCAAAACGATTTTTTGGCTAAAAAAAGATTAAAAAGTATCTTTGCAAAAACACAACTACAATGAATTATTTTTCTTCTGATTTTAAATTAGGAATATTAGGCGGCGGACAATTAGGTAAAATGCTTTTGTTTGACACCCGAAAATTTGACATCCAAACTTATGTTCTAGACCCAAGCGACGAAGCTCCAAGTAAATTTGCCTGCAATAAATTCTTTCAGGGGGATTTAATGGATTATGAAACAGTTTATAATTTTGGAAAACAAGTAGATGTTCTGACTTTTGAAATCGAACTGGTTAACCTTGAAGCCCTGACACAATTAGAGAATGAAGGCTTGAAAATCTATCCTTCGCCTAAAACCTTAAAAGGAATTCAAAACAAAGGAATTCAAAAACAATTTTACGCCGATCACCATATCCCGACAGCACCATTTGAGCGCTTTGAAAATTTAGAAGGTCTAAAAGCTAAAATTCAAGATATAAAATTACCATTTGTATGGAAATGCACTGAGTTTGGTTACGACGGAAACGGCGTAAAAGTAATTCGTCAGATTTCGGATCTGGATGCTTTACCAAATGTAGAATGCATTGCAGAAACTATGATTCCGTTTAAAAATGAATTGGCTGTTATTGTCTGTAGAAATCCATCAGGAGAAATAAAAACGTATCCGGTTGTTGAAATGGAATTTCATCCGGAAGCCAACCAGGTCGAATATGTAATCTGTCCTGCCAGAATTGATGAGAAAGTAGCCGAAAAAGCAAGAGCGATTGCCTTAAATGTTTCGGAAAAATTTAATCATGTTGGTCTTTTAGCTGTTGAAATGTTTCAGACTAATGACGATGATATTTTAGTAAATGAAGTAGCTCCGCGTCCGCACAATTCAGGACATTACTCGATTGAAGCCAGTTATACTTCGCAATTCGAAAATCATTTGCGTGCGATTTTGGATCTTCCTTTGGGAAATACCGACAGTAAAGTTGCCGGAATTATGGTTAATTTAGTAGGTGCCGAAGGATTTTCGGGAGATGTTGTTTATGAAAATATCGAAACCATTTTGGGATGGAACGGTGTTACCCCACATATTTACGGTAAAAAACAAACGCGTCCTTTTAGAAAAATGGGGCATGTTACCATCGTAAATGAAAACATGTCCGAGGCGAGAAGAATTGCTGAGGACGTTAAGAATACGATTAGAGTGATTAGTGAATAGTCGCAGTTTTCATTCACAGTCAACAGTCTGAAACCTGAAACAAAAAAACCTGAAACAAAAAAATAAAATGAGCAAAGTAGCCATCATCATGGGAAGTATCTCTGACATGCCGGTCATGCAGGATGCTATCGACATATTAAAACAATTTAATGTTGAAGTTGAAGTAGACATCGTTTCGGCACACCGAACGCCGGAAAAACTATTCGATTTCAGTAAAAATGCACACACTCGCGGAATTTCGGTAATTATTGCCGGAGCCGGAGGAGCTGCACACTTGCCAGGAATGGTTGCCTCAATGTCGCCACTTCCGGTAATTGGAGTTCCGGTAAAATCAAGCAATTCTATTGATGGTTGGGATTCGGTACTATCGATTCTTCAAATGCCAGGCGGAGTTCCTGTTGCAACAGTAGCGCTAAACGGAGCTAAAAATGCCGGAATCTTAGCCGCACAAATCATTGGAAGTCACGATAAAAAAGTACTTGATACTATTATTTCGTATAAAGAAGAATTAAAAGCGGCAGTTAATAAAGCGGCTGAAGGATTAAAGAAGTAAAAATTAATTCCACAGAGATTCACAAAAACAAACACAAAGCTTCGCAAAGAATAATTAAAAAAACTTTGCGAAGCTCTTGTTTTCTTAGCGAAACTTTGCGTAACACAAAAATACTATGAGCATCTTAACACAACATTTCAATACGAAACACAATACAGCACCTTTTTCGCAAATTAAAATCGAAGATTATGTTCCTGCTTTCAACGAAGCAATTGCTTTGGCTAAAGCCGAAATTGATGCCATCGTAAACAATCCGGATGAACCCACTTTTGAAAATACGGTTGTAGCAATGGATTTTACAGGCGATGTTCTGGATCGTCTTTCCAGTATTTTCTTCAATCTGAATTCGGCAGAAACCACTGATGAGATGCAAAAAATTGCACAGGAAGTTTCTCCTTTACTTTCGGAGTTCGGAAATGACATTACCTTAAATGCAGCATTATTTGCTAAAATCAAAATCGTTTACGAGCAAAAGGAAAAGCTGAATTTAAATCCGGAGCAAACTACGCTTTTGGATAAAAAATACAAAAGCTTCTCTAGAAACGGAGCCAATTTACCTGAAGATAAAAAAGAAAACTTACGTGAAATCGATAAAGAATTGTCGAAATTAAGCCTGCAGTTTGGCGAAAATGTTTTGGCCGAAACCAATGCTTTTGAGTTGCATTTAACTGACGAAAAAGATTTAGCAGGTTTACCGGAAGGCACTATCGAAGCTGCGAGATTATTAGCTAAAAGTCAGGAAAAAGAGGGCTGGATTTTCACTTTAGATTATCCAAGTTATATTCCGTTTGTAACGTATGCCGATAATCGTGAATTACGCAAAAAAATGGCGATTGCCTTTGGTGCAAAAGCTTTTCAAAATAATGAATTTGACAATCAGGAGAACGTACTGGCAATTGCCAAATTACGTTTTAAAAGAGCTAATTTATTAGGATACAAAACTCATTCTCATTTTGTTTTAGAGGAAAGAATGGCCGAGAGTCCGGAAAAAGTTTTCTCTTTCCTTAATGATTTGCTGGCCAAAGCAAAACCTGCAGCTCAAAAAGAGTTTGCCGAATTAACCGCTTTTGCCAAAGATTTGGACGGAATTGAACAATTGGAAAAATGGGATGGTGCTTACTATTCTGAAAAATTAAAACAGCAGCTTTTCAACTTAGATGACGAAAAACTGAAACCTTATTTTCAATTGGAAAAAGTTTTAGACGGAGCTTTTACGGTTGCCCAAAAACTTTACGGGTTAACTTTTACGGAAGTTTTTGATATCGATAAATATCACGAAGAAGTGATGACATACGAGGTAAAAGATGCAGAAAACAATTTAGTTGCTATTTTCTATGCGGATTTTTTCCCTAGAAGAGGAAAACGAAACGGGGCCTGGATGACCTCTTTCAAATCGCAATCTATAAAAGATGGGACAAACGAAAGACCTCATATTTCGAACGTTTGCAACTTTACAAAACCAACAGAAACCAAACCTTCGTTATTGACGTTTAATGAAGTTACTACTTTGTTTCACGAATTTGGTCACGGTTTACACGGAATGCTTGCCAACACCACTTACCCTAGCTTGTCCGGAACTTCTGTATTTTGGGATTTTGTAGAATTACCAAGTCAGATTATGGAAAACTGGTGTTACGAGCCTGAAGCTTTGGCTTTATTTGCCAATCACTACGAAACGAACGAAATTATTCCGATCGAATATGTTCAAAGAATTAAAGAAAGTGCCAGTTTTCAAGAAGGTCTTGCCACTTTGCGTCAATTGAGTTTTGGACTTTTGGATATGGCCTGGCACGGACAGGATCCGACAGGTATTACGGATCTAAAAACTTTTGAAACAGAGCAATTTGCGAACACTCAATTATACCCTGACGTAAAAGAGAATGCAATGAGTACTGCCTTTTCTCATATTTTCCAGGGCGGTTATTCTTCAGGATATTACAGTTACAAATGGGCAGAAGTACTGGATGCTGATGCTTTTGAATATTTTCAGGAAAACGGCATCTTCAATTACGAAGTCGCCGCAAAATTCAGAGACAATGTTCTCTCAAAAGGAGGAACGGAACATCCTATGACTTTATACAAACGTTTCAGAGGTCAGGAACCAAAACCGGAAGCTCTATTGAAAAGAGCAGGATTACTTTAAGAGTATTAGACTTCTTAGCGTATGAGATATATTTAAAACCGAGGTAGAAATGCTTCGGTTTTTTTATTCAATCAGACTACAAATACCAAAAATAATTTTACTTATCTTCACCATTCTTTTTAACCTTTATCTTCGAAATTCAAATTGAAAAAGCTTTTCAAAAAACTAATTTACCTTTTCATCATTGGGGTTATTGCAATCATTTCTATTAATTGGTATGTAAAATCCTCAACTCGTGATTTGATCCATCACACTGTAAACAATCTTCCAAAAAATGAGGTGGGAATTATTTTTGGAGCCGGAATCAACGGTGATCAGCCCAGTAAATATTTAAAAGACAGACTGGATGCCGGAATTCTATTGTATAAAACACATAAAATAGATAAAATTCTGCTTTCAGGCGACAATGGCCGAGATGAATATGATGAGCTTACCGTTATGAAAACATATTGTTTCAATCACGGAGTTGACACTACTAAAATATTTATTGATTACGCCGGCTTTGACACCTACTCCACTATGTACAGGGCCTCACATATTTTTAAAATTAAAAAAGCAACTTTAATTTCTCAGGAATATCACTTAAACAGGGCCATTTACATTGGACAAAAACTTGGGGTAAAATCAATTGGATTTTCTGCCAACAAAGGAGAATATCTGGGATATCAATATGTAACTTTTAGAGAATGCGGTTCTATTTTTAAGTCTTTTTTTGATGTTTTAAGAAATCGCGAACCCCGCTTTTTAGGAAATGAAATTAATATAAATGGTGTTTCCAATTATTCGAAAGAGGATAAACGATAATAAAGGTCTTTTTTTACTTCCCAAAAGTTTCCGGACTATCTTTTTAGAGAAAAATGACTTCTTATTTGTTTTGTAATCCCCGGGTTATTTATCTCTTCATACGTTAGAACAAACCAATAATCTGAAGCAAAAACAGGACTGTTTCTATAAGTGCCATCCCATCCCGGACTATCTTTAGTCAAATGAGTGATGAACTTACCATATCTGTCAAAAATATCGATCTCTAATTTGGTGAAATTCTCCAAATTATTTACATGCCAGGTATCATTATATCCATCACTATTAGGCGTAAAAAACTTAGGATAATCAAATTCGGTTAATTCAGGTTTTTGTAACTCACAATCTTCTTTGTTTAAAAAAACCACTTTTGCCACAGAAGAAAGTAAATAACATCCCATACTGGTAACAACATTAACGGTATAGTTTCCTTCCTGAGTTGCAACATAAGTATTCGTACTGGCTCCGGAGATAGCATTGCCATCGACTTCCCATTGATAGGACTTAATTGTGTGATTTGAAGGAATGTTCACCTTCAAAACAGTATTGTCCCCTTTACAAATCATTAAATTTCCTTCAATTACTACCTCTGCCGGTATTATATTCTCCTCAATAATTAAAACATCATCCATTAAAAGACTGCAACTTCTTGTTGAAATTTTAGTCAATCGATAAGTTCCTTCCTTAGCCGGAGACCCGATTAATGTATGCAAACCTGTATTGTTTATTGTTATGGGAGATTGAGCTATTCCATTTAATTCATAATCTATTGTAAATGGTCCCTGATCTTTACTCGTAATTTCTACCTGAACTCCTGAATTCTCTCCTAAACAAAAATCTCCCCCATACTTGACTAATTTAGCGTTTGCAGTAAATGGTTCTTCATTATCAATTACAAGAGTATTATCTAATGAAAAGCTACATCCTCCGTTTGAAATTTTTGTAATTCGATAGATTCCGGCCTTAGAGGGAGCTGTTACTAAAGTATGTAAACCCGCATCATTTATAGTTACAGGAGATTGTGGTATTCCGTTAATTTCATACTCTATTACAAAAGGGCCTGAATCGGGACTCATAATTTCTACCTGTACTCCTGAATTCTCTCCTAAACAAGCATTCCCTCCGTATTTAATTAGGTCGGCGCTGGCTTTAGGAGGCACTCCTCCATAAATAATTAAAGTATCATCCAGCAAAAAATCACAGCCTTCAACTGAAATTTTTGTTAATCGATACGTTCCAACATTTGCCGGAGCCATTATTAAGGTGTGCAAACCTGTACTGCTTATCGTTACAGGAGATTGAACGGTTCCGTTAATTTCATATTCTATTGTGAATGGTCCTGATTTCGTACTAGTTATGTTTACTTGAATCCCTGAACCTAGCCCAGAACAAGAAACTCCTCCATATCTCGTTAATTTAGCACTGGCTGATGCTGGAATTTCTTTATTAATAACAATTGTATCGTCAAGCACCGAAGTACATCCCCCTGTAGAAATTTTAGTCAATCGATAAGTTCCTTCCTTAGCCGGAGCAACTATTAAAGGATGCAAACCTATATTATTTATTGTTACGGGAGATTGAGCCACTCCGTTTATTATATATTCTATTATAAAAGGACCGGATCCAGTGCCGTTTATTTCAACCTTAATCCCTGCTCCTGTTCCCGTACATGTTCCTCCTCCGTCTTTAACTAATTTTGCTGATATTGCAACTCCAACATTTTTTATTTCTATAGGTTCGCACACAACTTCTCCGGCAGAATTAGCATCACTGATTGCAACAATAGCATATGTTCCTTCTGATAGAGATGCCGAATTTATCGAATACGGATTTTGTGAAGTGGTTATTTCCGGATAAACAATTTCCGGAGATACATCTGTTCTCTTGTACGTAAATTTATAAGGAGGTGTACCGGAGAAATAAACTGTTAATCCTAAATCTTTTCCGCAGCCTCCGTTAAATCCTTCCATTCTGGCTGTAGGAGCATAACACCCGTTTGATTCGTTACCATAAACTTCAGACAATCCTTTTTTAGGATCAAAGGCTGGCAAAAAGACAACTATTGCCTCTACTACATCGTGCATCTGGTATCTGAAAGAGATAGAATTCCCTCCATTGATACGATCAAAAACAGGTTTGACTGCGGCTCTGAAATTTGTTTCTGTTACTCCGAAAGCAGCATAAAAAGGCGTAATTTTTTTTATATACTCGTCTACGTCACTCCATTCAATTTGTGAGTCATAAAATCCTCTAAATGTATGAGCCGATTTATCGGTTACGCCCCAGATAGCCGCATCTGTCCAGCTGATATCTGCTATCCTGTCGTCTAATACTTTTGTGAGCCGGTTAATTTGTTCTGCATAAAGTCGGTCCAGACCGGAAGGTGAAGCCGGAGAGATGTAATCCATCAAATTTGTTGCAGCGACAGCGTTCGCACGATTTTTAACAAAAACAGGTTCAAAAGCACCACTGTTCATTCCCTGATTATAAGCCAGAGCTAAAATTTTAACCGCTGCATAAGGATCTTTTGAGTCTTTTATGAATCCTACGGGATTCCAGCATTTAACATATTGCCAAAAAGCAATATTTCTGTAATCATGATACGTTTTTATAATCGATTGAAACTCAAAACTTGCTCCTATGGCCGGATCGCTTATAAAATTATTCTTAGGAACCTGAGGTATAAAACAAGGATAGTTCATAAACATCTCCATCCAGCTTCCTCCCATCTCTTGCTGAAAGTATCCTGCTGCGACACTCCCTGTAGTATCATAACAATTAATTCCACCGTTAATTAAATCCTGATAAGGGTATTTTTTTGTGACCCAACTTGGAGCAATAAGTTTACTCCCTTCGCAGCCTGCGTTTATTTCCTGAATTGTTGTTGCAAAATACTCATTGATACTCATGGCCTCAAATCCCATCAGGTTGGTAAACAAACTGTGAGAAACAGCCATACCAATAGCCCAGCCTTTTCTGTTTTCGGGAATATAAACATCTACACGTTCACCCCATGCCCAGACAGAACCTTCACCGATTTTTATTTCATTACCATTAGGTCCCGCAGGTTTTATGGCGCAGATACTGCTAAAGCTTTTTTCACACTTAAAATTCTCGGTAGCCGGAGGAGTATAACAAGTAATTCCTTTTATGGGAGTACCATTTAATGTACCCTGGCCCGGCGGAAACATTCCCGGCACATAATCCATCGTGATACTATAAGTTGTAGTTCCTACCGGCAGAACATTTCCCCAAGTCGTTTTTTTAAGCTCAACTATACCGTTATCTCCGTTTTGAATGACATCCATTCCGGACCACATGATAACATTAGAGACTCCTTTCCAATTAAAAACAAAACTATAATTCGGTATGGAAGCATTCGTATTATTATGAACTTTAAAATCCAAAACAATCGTATTTCCATATTTAGCGGTCATACAAAACTCATAACTTACTTGAGAATACGCGTTATTTAGGTTAAACAAAAAAAACAATAAAAGAAGTGGTATTTTATAAAATTTCATCATTATTTATTTGTATTTATTAGGATCTCCAAACAGTTCATTTTCGATCGGCATAAAGAATTAGATGACCTAACGAATTTAACTTTATTAGTCAACTTCATTTTTCAGGAAATTGGATATTATTTAGTCTTAGAAATTAACCAGCTTATACGATTTTCTTCGTCCCAGATTATCGGTTATGACTACAATAAATAGCTGCTTCGTCAGGAAACTTCCATCTTCTAACAATAAATTTCTATGGTTTTGACTGTTTTTATAGCTTAATACAGCTTGGCCAAGAATATTATAAACCTCAACATGGTCAATGTCTATTGCTTCATTATGTACCGCTATTGTTAATACATTATTTTTAAAATGGGCAATTATATTTTTACCAGCTGTTTTATCAAATTGATCCACTGAAAGTGATTTACTAAAGTAGTCGTGATACTTATTAGAAAACTCATACCCACTGCCACAACTAGCATCCCAATTGATAGACCAGGTCATGACACCTCTTATTCCTGGCTGTAAAGAAGATTTCATGGTGTAAGTTCTTCCGGAATATGTAGTGCCAAATCGTAAGTAATTAAAAGCATTAATCCCTTTATCAGGTGTTAGATACCCTCCTGCCGGTGCCGCTCCCGGACAAGCCGGAATTGCAATCACTATTTTAGAAGCCGGCAATGGTGCAAAATAAAATCCTGTAGAAGCCACATTAAATCCTTTCATCAACATATCTGACATGGCTACTAAAAAATCCGGAGTGGCTTGAGAATATGCTATGTTATCTAAAGCATTTACAGATCCGGTGTTATACAATTGCACCATCAAAAGATCCAGCTCATTACGCAAATTATGAATTACTGGCAAAAAAGATCCGGCTCCATCTCCATACACCGAATATCCAACTTGTACATAATAGGTTTCCGGAGCAGCAGTTAAAATAAAACCCGTTCCATAATAGGCCTTTAATTCCTTGAAAGCATCAATTACATTCTTAAGTTTTGGGTAGGCCGAAATCGCCGAATAAGAAAAATCTTTTAGTGCTCCCGCTCCAAAATTCATAGAGCTGCCTTCAAAATCAATATCAACACCATCAAAATTATATTGATCAACAATCGCTTTTACTCCATTTACAAAAATATTTTTCTGGTCAGCGGTGCTTAGTACAACATGTCCATTCTGTCCACCAATTGACACAATTACCGGAATACCTTTATCTCTTAAGGTCTTGATATCATTTTTTAACAATTGCGGATCAAAGACTCCATTTGTAAAAAATCGAGGTTCATTTACTACTAACACTGGAGTATAACCATCTCTATTCACCGTTTCTATAAATGAATAAACAACAACATTGTATTTCTTGTCTGCAATTTCTTTAAAATACAAAAATGGTGCACTCCCACTTTCCCATCCATGTGCATAGCCAACAATAACTTTAGCCGGCAACGGATTGAACTTTGAGTTAACAATAGTAATCGATTGATTCAATAAATTCTCACCGCCTTTATTATCAATTGCTTTTACAATTATTGGATATTCTTTATAGCTATTAGGAGTAAAAGTATAGCTGTAAGTGTCTCCAGAACCTTTTATCATAGGAAAATAAGTTCCGTTTACATTTACTGCAACACTTGAAATTGTGCCATCTCTATCTGTAACATTAACACTTATTGAAATGGGTTGAAAACCTGATGCCTGATTAATTGTGGTTGACGCTGGGGCAGTCCACACAATTTCGGGTAATACATTTGGACATGCTGTACCTGAACATTGCAAATAAAATGGAAAACTATTTTCAGCTGTAGCATTATTAGAGGCTGTAGCTGTAGCTTTTAGCGTATAGTTTTTATTAAAATCAGCTGTTGCCGGTGTCCATGTTGCCGTATACTCTGTACCTGTTGTAGGAGTTCCTGTAATATTTAACCCATTCACATTAAATACAACGGATGATACTGTAGTCTTTCCATCCTCAAAAGTCATACTGGCATTTGCTTTAAGCTGGATAGCTGTTCCCGGAACTATTGCAAGGTTTGCCGCAGACGGACTCGTGATTGTCACTTCCGGAGTAACACCGCTTGAGTTAAAATTATATTCTTTTGATAAAACCGGAATTGGTAAATTGGCCAAATCTGTAGGATAATAAACAACAGAGTTGTTATCCCAGGCATTCATTTTTAAACTTGAAATGGTTGTATAACCCGAAAATATTGCATTGTCAAAGCTATATTTCCCATAGGTATCTGTTGTAGCAACAAAAGTAGCATAAGGATGTGTACTATCTGTCCATGGAAGATTTAGTTCAATTTTTGCACCAGCGATTGGCACAGCACCATTTTTAACCATTCCGCTTATTTTATTAGTTGGAGTGGCATTTTGATTAAAATCTAAAACTTTGTTTTCACTTAACGCACTGTATAAAGTAGAAACTGGTGAAAATGTCATTCCTGTTTTGGCAGCAGTAATGGTATAGTCTGCTCCTGCTGTTAAACCGCTTATGCTATAAGCTCCTTTTGAATCTGAAACCGCAGTAGCATTAGCTGTTGCCGAGGCTACCGTAACGGTTACTCCAGAAACTGCCGTAGTACCATTTAGCACGGTTCCCGTAATGGCATAAAGAGGTTGTGTACCTTGTATCACGATACCTGTTTGGTTTGCATTAACCTTTGTTAATTTTACCGGCGTAAAAGTATAGGAAACTTTTAAAGCGGTAACCGAATAATTGCCTCCCGAAACTATTTTGTTAAAAGTAAAATTTCCATCTGAAGATTTAACAGTTTGAATAACGGCATCATTCTCATCTTTTAACTGAACTGTGGCATCCGAAACCAAATTTGCACCCATTTTTACAGCACCACTAAAGACTAAAGTTCCCTCAACAGCAACATTAAACGAATCATTTATCTGACTCAATAGTGCATTAGGGACAGCTCCTCTGGTATCCTGGGACAATTCCCAAACCATACCTCCTGCAAGGTTTTTAGACGCTATGTATTTGGCTTTAAGATCGATCGACTGCTTATCTTCGTAAGAGATAAACTGTTTTAGTTTCGAGTTGTATAAATAAGGAACTTTGGTGGTGTTATCAAAATATCTCACCCAGCCTGCAGCTGCTGCAGTAGGCGTAACCATCATGGTATTAGGATCAAGATAAGGATGCGGATTGGTTGCCGCATTCCCTACCAAATCGCAAATTTCAATACTTCCTGAATTTTCACATGGAGCACCTGTATCCCAGGTTCCGAGGGGAGGCTGTGCATTTTTACAGGCGGAAACTACATCTCTTGGTGCGGCAACGAATAATCCGGGCAAATTAGGGTTGGTTCCGTCATTAGCAACATGATCAAACTTTTTTCCATAAAAAGGTAATCCCATGATTAATTTATTGGCAGGAAAACCAACTACATTCAAATATTGACTCGTTAATTCGTCTAATGATTCTGACTGCGTTGCACCATAAAGCGGATCGTTGGTGTTTCCACTTGCATACAATGGAGCATTGTAGCAGGTTTTATCATACCAGTTTCCTCCAAAATCATAACCAAAATAAGTGATATAATCGCAATAGGTCGAAATATCTTCTGTCATTCCGTATTGAGCTCTGTTATTTGGTCCAAGATATTGTTTAGATACATTGCGAACATTGTTCCCAGCCGCGATTGTAATTAATTTATTGGGCATTGCCTGACGCATTGCCTTTAATAAATACACTAAATTTTTGTTGTCGTCAGGATTGTATTTTTGAGGAGGAACCGGGGCACCATTAAGAATCTCAGTACCATCCGTACCACCTGAGAGGGGATATTCCCAGTCGATATCAAATCCGTCAATAAACGGATAAGTAGTCATGAATTTTACCATATCGGCAGCCAAAGCGGCTCTTGCCACAGGACTGGCCGCTATTGGAGAAAGATCCTGACCTTTTGTCCAGCCACCAACAGATATTAGTACTTTTAAATGAGGGTACTTTTGCTTCAGCTTCATTAAATCATAAAAATTCCCTTTTACGGGAGCATCCCACGGAATCCCTCCTTCCATATGCTCAAAATCAGCATAGGTATCCAAACATTGTAATTTTGTATTCTCCGGATGGGCAGGATCATAACTTGTACCGTAAAAAGAATAATTTAAATGTGTCAATTTACTTCCATCTATCTTAGGGACATTAAAATCTCTACCATAAATAGCCCATTGTGCATAATAGCCAACTACTTTTTTAGTATGACTCGGTTGAGAAACTAAGAAGATTGGGAATAAAACTGAAAATAAAAATAATAAGTAGCGTTGTTTCATAACTTTTTTTTTCAAAAATAAAGCTATGTTATAGAATTAACTTTCACAGTGTAACAACTGGCTCGTTACATGTAATAATCAGCAGATTACACCGGAATAGTTAATATTTGGCAGGGAGATTTTCTTCTACAAAAAATTAAGACTGCTTTATCGAAGCATTATAGAATGTGGGGTATATTTTTCTAAACTTGTCGTAATAGTCAAAGTTTGAAACGATACCTTCAAATGGATTTTTTACTGCTTTAAGAAACTAACAAAGTTTGCAAGTTTGTGCCCGCAGGATATTTTGTTCCCCATGCTTCGTCATTTGAACTCCAGCCCTGATCTACATCAAATGTGACTGTTCTGGAATCATTCATCAAATCAAAATCAACCAATATTCCTGGACTTTCCGAAATAAGCATTACCGTATTGTTTTGAGGATTGTTGTCACTAAACATTAAGAAGGCTTTATTGTCGGGAGTAACCTCAATATTTTGCCTTCCGAAAATTCTAAAAGTACAGCTGCCATAGTACCGATTATCGTTAGTATTGTGAACACAAATTCCAGTGGCATACTCTGTACCGGATTCGTTCTGAATTAATACGGTTGGATTATCATTATGGGGATCTACTGAAAGTCCTCCAAAATCCTGAATCAGCAATCGTTGTTTTAACTCTATTTTGTAATTTGTTCCTCCTATACTTCTTCTTGAAGTTGAACTAGATGCGGGGCTCTCAGATTGTGGCTGCGGAATATATATCGTTTGATTTTCTGTAATCTCACTTGTCGATATATAACCACTCAGATTGTATTCCCATTCTATAAGGACCGATCTCAGAAAATTTTTAGTCACACTCCAACACAAAGGCCTGAACTGTGAAACATTTCTGGATCTTGAGGCCAGAAAACAGCATAAACTATAGTTTCCTTTATTTAATACCTCAACGGTTTCCTGAGAGAAGTTAATTATTAGTCTATTGGCCATTCTATTTTCTTTAAGTTTAAACAAAAGAATTACTCCTCATCCAAATACAGATGAAGAGTAATTCAAACAACACTACCCTATATTGTTACTTACTTCTTTCGCTTAACGCTTTTTCTCGGGCGCTGGTATTTTCAATTAACAGCTTTTTCAAATCTGTAAAAGCATTAAAGTTTTTCAGCCAATTACCTCCTTTTGCACTCCAACCTTCATCTATGTTATAATTAACCACACGTGACTCTGTACCAGTAAGGTCAATAAAAGCTCCGGCAGACATTGCTTTTGTAATTACGGTTGCTGTTTCTATCTTCTCTGTAGAAAAAATAAGAGCAATTTTAGTAATAGGTGTGATCACTCTTGCAGACCCAGCCCCTAAAATTGGAAAGGCACACAAAATGTTCGATTTCCCGTTTACTAACTGATTAATCCCCACTGTAAAACGCTGTGTATCTTCGTTCAAAAAAGATACCGTTCCCGGATAACCGTCTGAAGTTGCTTCGATATTACCGGACCCTTTTTCAATTGTTATCTTTTCCCCCAAATCTGTATCGATGGTATTACTCGCTTCAATTACAACCTGAGGTGCCACCGTACTTGTTGAATTGTAGGCCTGAAACTGTTCTTGCCAGGTAATTTTGGTTGAAGTCAATAATTTTTCAGCCGGTAAATGAAACCATACGGTTGGAGAACCATCCCCTGACGCTGCTACAGATTTGAATCCGTATAAAGAATATCCTTCTGCTTTTAAAATTTTTACGTCTTCAGGACTAATACTAACTGTCGTGTTAAAAGTTGCCATAATAAATTTGTTTGTTTGGCCCTACTCATGAGGCTTTTCGGGTAACGCCTTACATTATTTTCTGAATGCAAACAGTTCGTTTTTTAAAGTGGAATCTGCTCCACTCCTTATTAATGCTTCTGTAAAATAGTTTGCACTTTTTGAAACTCTAATAGTAAAATTTCATGGTTCGTAAAAGTGATACCCTATTTTTAGAAACAAACCTAATGACCCGCAAACGGAACCTTTACTTATTTTGTAAATGTTGCATTAGTTCCTGCTAATGCTGTACACATACGACCTACCATATTAGTACCATTGTCCAAACCTACTACGTACTCATTTCCTAATACAATTCGAACTACAGGGTCGATATCAGTTACATGTAAGTGATCAGCATTTATTGGGTCATTTGTTCTTCCTGTTGCTAAAGGCCCGGTTCCTGCTTCGTTTTTAATTAATACATCTGCCATGATTTTCCTTTTTTAAATTAAACATTACTTGATGAGGCATTTCTTTTTCATTGCCTGCCTCAGAAAAATTGTGGATTTTACTCCTATAAATGATATACTTTTATCCATAACGTAAACACAAAATCTGTATCAATCAAACTGTATTTTTCTTTTTTCTTTGAGATAAAAATCTCATTTACATTGTTGAGACGGATTCCATTTTTACCTTACTATTGATTTTCTCATTTTCGTGATCTGCAGTATCCTTCAATGAGTTTTTTAGATTCGGGTTGTACAATCCTTAATTCTAATAAGTCAAAATTATCTGTTTGTTCCTGCTTTTATTTGTACAGAATAAGCTACTTTTTGTCAATTTGAATCATAGCACTTTTCTTAATAAATTAACAAATGGAAATAAACGGTTATCTGTATTATACTTACTTGGGGGATAATTAAAATTCTGTTTGAAAACACGGGAAAAATGAGCGATATCAAAAAAGCCGGCAAGAGAGGCTGCCTCAGTAACTGATTTCTTTTGTACCACTAATACCTCAGCAGCAAATTGAAGGCGTATATCTCGTAACAGACGTATAGCCGGAAATCCAAATAATGATTTCACCTTACGGTTAAGATTTGACTGACTCATAAAAAGTTTCGCTGACAGCATCTCTATACAGAATGCCTCGTTATCAAGATTATCAATAACGATGATCAGCAATTTCGCCAGCCATTTGTATTCTTCTTTTAACTGAATCAGTTTGTTGAAACACGCATTGCTTAAAGGAATTTTCCAATCTTCCGGTTTAAATCCTGTAATCAGACTATCATTACGATATACTGAGGGGGAAATTCCAAACTCTTGTTTGAATTTACGGCTGAAAGAAGTCACTCCGCTAAAACCGCAATAAAGAGCTGTTTCTTCAATAGAATATTTATTAGTTTCTAAAATATCTTTGGCCAGCTGCATCCTATAATACAAAATGAGTTTCCCTGGCGGGAAACTCATTTGATTTTGCACTTTACGATTAAGCTGTGCTTTACTGATCTTTAACTGATCGGCTAATTGAGAGACACCAAAAGATGGGTCCGTTTTTTTCTTGCATGATAGCATCAATCTGCCTTAAAAAAATTTCATCCGATAAATTAATGTTTTTTTCAATCTCAAGTTCTTTCATAGTTTGTACGCTTTAAATAATACTTTATCATATTTAAATAAAGACAAGCCGAGAGAAAGAACTGCAAAACAGAAAAACATTTAAAAACCAACTAAAAAAATAATGTCGAACTAATTTTCAAAAAGGGATGTTTTATACTGTTTGGGGTCAGCATACTAAATCTATGGCTTTTATATCTTTATCTGTTCAAAACTAAACGAGCCATTCAATTTAATATCGGAAAATGTCACGAGATCCCTATATGATGGCACGAAAACAAATAAATCAGTCATAAGATTTTTCTTAATGCTGTAATTGTAAAAGTCTCTAAAACTTATATTTTTTTTGCGAACTGTTCGGTGGTCAGAAACCCAAACCGGAAGTTTATTGAAAAGAGCTGGGTTACTTTAAGATTATTAGATATATTTAAAAACCGGGGTAGAAATGCTTCGGTTTTTTTGATTCGATCTGACTACAAATACCAAAGATAAATTTACTTATCTTCATCATTCCTTTTACAAAATTAAAAGCCGGTAACTAAAATTTAGTCCCGGCTTTTGTTGAATTAATTTATTTTTCTTTTAAGTAAATCTCTCGTCTTTGTAGACAATGGTATTATATGAGTAAACACATGACTCAGACTATCTGGTTTTACACTATTTCCGCCACTGTGACAAAAAAAGCAGGACGTAACTGATTTGTAATTTCCATCCGGAACAGAATTGGAGCTTGGGGACTGAAAAAAGGTCTCCATAGTACTATTTGCTAATCGCCCTGTTCCAATTGCATCTCCGTTATTTCCACCGTAAGGATATGAATTACCATTAGGCCCTGCACCACCAAAAGTCCAGGTCGCACCTATTAGTAAATAATTCTTTCTAATATCATTACCCGCCAGCATTTTACGTATACTGTTGTTAATAGCAATAACTTCACTATTCGAATCTGCAGGAGTTCTATTCTCTTGATTTGGAACAGTATCAGAAGCAACTCCCCAAGCCATAACTCTTTTTATATTAGGCTTGTCTATCGCAGGGTCAGTAATTTTAATTGTATTGTTTTCAACGGTCATCTTCTGGGTATTTTTTGTTGTATCGTCGGCATTAACATTAAAGAGCCAGTCTTTTCCTCCATCAGCTTTTACTTGCTTGATTTTACCATTAACATCTCTATAAGAATACGCTTCGTTTGGTGCATTTTTTTGGTGTTCAAAAGTTGCCCAGATCATTTCGGGATGTCCTGCAACACTTCCTACAATGTGCATTCCAACCAACGCCAGTGTTGCTGTTGTTGTTTTATTTGTTAGCTTCCACAACTTAGGGTCTGATTTGTCGTATACAGGAATCTTAGCTTTGATCGTAACATAACTCTCCGGATTTGGTAAATCCTTTACGTCCACCCATGATGTTTTTAATTCTATTGCCAAAGCGTCCGGATCCGGTGGAGCGGCAAAACCGCTGCTCTTTGCATAGGCAAGAATACTATCTCTAGCACTGGCTGTAGTAGGGAACTGATTACCATTTAATTTCTTGTTTTGTACACCCGTGAGGAAATAAGCATAAACATCGTTTACCATTGTGATGTAATACACCAGTGATTTATTTACCGCAACTAACGCTCCGTTAGAACCAGCCTGTCCTTGTTCTGTATCAATTACATCTCCCTTTGCATCCAGGAACAAAGTTTTATTATCTTTTGTTATAAACTCCTGCACAATGTTTTCACGATGACCTTTAGTATCTATTATCGCTTTAGGCTTAGAAATAGCTTTTCCTTTGGTATCTATAAAAGAATGCACCCCATTGGCATTAGCAATAACCCCACCTACTATCACAGATTTATTTGACGCATCTTTAACAGCTTCATTTTTACTTTGAGGTTCTACTTCAAATGCTCTTCCTTTTTTATCAATTATAATTGGAAGTCTGTTTGGTCCTGTTTGGCTAATATTACTCACAGCACTCAATAAAGTATTTGGTTTATGTGGTGTTAAAACACGTTTTTTGGTAACCGGATCTTCTGCAGAAACATTATAGAAAACGGGAGATTCTATTACAGTGCCACCACTTTTATAGTCCCCGTCGGAAACTGGAGAGGTAATCCATAAAAACATTTGTTCAGACCATTTATAAAAATCGCAATTATTTCTATGTGGAAAATCAACACTGTTTGCAGGTTCAACAAGTCCATTTTCGGTAATTTTTTTTGTTTTAAACCAGGTCTTGAATTCATCTTCTGAAACACTGCATGAATCCTGTACATCTTGTGGCAGGTATTCGTAATCGGAATCAACCTTTGCCAGTATATCATTTTTTTTGCACCCAAGGATTAAGATGGCAAAAACCGCGATAACGGTAGCTGTTGTTTTTATATTTATTTTTTTCATGATTTGGTGTAGTTAATGGGTGTTTCTTTTGTTTGCTTTTTTGAATCGTCTGAAGTTTTTAATTATCAGAACCTCTTTAAAAAAAAACCGCCCGAAGCAGGCGGTCTTTAGATTTTAATGAAATACGATTTTTTTCTTAATTCAGTATTCCTGTATTGAATTGTTAGGGGAGAATTTAGTTTCTATGCCAGTTCTTTTTTCGGGGTCTTTGCAGACTTTACCGGCACATTCTCTATGTGGTGATTCCAATAAGAGAATCCTCCTGTTCCGTTCCATGAACTATCGATTGCTAAGTGCGCCTCAAAATTAGCCAAGAAAGAACCAATTGCAGGAGGAGGAACAGATTGAACATATTGTCCGCTTAGGCTAACTACCTGAGTAATTTTACCGAATCCGGTTGCGTATATTCTTCCTTTAACATGAACAACGATATGACTATCAGGACCAGGGATGGCCTGTGTAATGACTACTGTACCCGAAACAGAATGTTGTGATGGTACAACAACTAAACTAAATGATGCAATTGGAGCACCTGGTGTTCCTACATTCCCGATTGTGCCTTTTGCTAAATAGGCACCTGCTAATAAATCTGCCATAATCTTTTAATTTAAATTTTTCTTACTCATGGGGCTTTTCAGATACCGCCTCGTTTTTTATAGTGGGTTCTGCTCCACTTTTTATTATTGGATCAAGTTTCTCCTTATTCAGATACCGGCTCGTTTTCCAGAGTGGGTTCTGTCCCGCTTTCTATTACGGGTTCCAGTTTTTCCTTTCTTGGAGAACTAACACTTATCTGCACGTTTACCTGTCCTATATTATCTGTCAGACCTGCTCCGTAAATGCCTTTTAAATCGTCATTGATGCATAATTCTAATTTTCCAACTAATCCCGGTGGTGTGTTTGCTCCCAATCCGATTAAGAAAACAGTATCTCCTATTTTACCTACCAATGCTCCCTCGTTTGCCCCTGGAAGTGCGTAACCGGGTTTAGCACTAATAAAAGTTGGGTTTCCGGCAGAATTGTACAAATGACCGTTATTGATATTTGGATTCGCCGTCCATAGCCCATCTTTATATTTTATGGTAGCAACTCTACTAGGATTCAATCGAACACCTGTATCCAACCATGGATAAGAAGGATTAGGATTATCAGGAGTACTTGGATTCGGTTTTGCCTGAACGGTAAAATCAACTGGCGGAACCGCGAAATTGCAAGCCGGAATTGGCGTTGTAAATTCTTCATAATCAAAATAATCTGCCAAAGCAAGACTCGTTCCTAAACCTACACCTGACTGCGATTGCATAAAAGTTATTGGTCGGCTGCGTCTTCCGGTTCGATCGAAAGGGCTATACCAGGTCCATAAATAAGTAGAATCTGGATAATTATTTCCTGAAGGCGGAAAAAATACACCAACAACCGTGGCTATATTACCCGGACAAAGCGCAGGATTCCTCACAATAGTGGCATGAATTTTTCCTTGTACCGCCGGAATCTGAACCCAGTTTGGCGGTTGTTGCGGGAATGGAAAATTTCCAAAACCAATCGCATTTGTTATTCTGTCTCCTACATAATTAATTAAAAATCCTGCACCACTATTAGGCGGCGGAGTCATTCCGGTAGGAGTTGGTCCGGTAAGAAGCGCTTGTTGCGCAGTAAATGGATTTGTGGGATTGTAGGTATATTTCATCAGGGTACTCTGACTCCTGTCTGATGAAACGCTGTATTGCGAATTGTCTCTCCAATTGTATAAAACCCTTGTAGGAAGAGGATTGAATGCTTCATTGACTGGTGTCATGAAAACAGTCATCCCAAAATTAGTATTCCATGTAAACAGCTCATAGTTATCAGGGTTTCCAAATGAAAAACCTTCTACAACCGGAAGTACCAAAGGTGTGTTTAAAGGATTGCTTGATAATTTCTCAAAAGTAGAGAAATAAGTAAACGAGAACATTTGAAATAAGGCCAACTGATTAACATCTCCTAAACCCGGGCGTGCAACAGGTCCTTGTCCAAACATAAGACGCACCGGAAAATTAGTTTTATGATCAAACCACATCCAGGTAGCAGGTGCAGGACTGCTGTTACCTACCGGAATTTTCCACCAATCTACTTTTTGTGCTTTCATCCAGTTCAGATAACTGGTTCCGGAACATTTTGCTCTACTGCTTTCATTTCCAAACCAGTTTGTAGTTGGAATTCTCCAACCTACATTGATCGGTGTATAGCGGATTCCGTCGGTCGACACTTCTGTTTGAGTTGGCGTTACTTTGTACCACCATCTTCTGCCGGAAGCACCTACCAGCAAAGCGTTTAATCCAAGTCCTTCGGCATAATAAACCGTCGCGGTACAAATTTCAAAAAAAGGGCTCTCTTTGTCAGCAGTAGTACTATTACTCTGCAGGGGGCTAAAAGGGTGAAGTACACAAGTACATTTCCAAAATTGTGGAAGTCTGGGCTGAGGCCCTGTAAAAGTCTCCAAAACCGGATATCTTGAATCTGGTATCGGATCCACGCAATTTTTCGAGGAAGAGGTTAAATCTTTCATGGTAGTTTGCTTTTGGGGTTACTAATTCGGATTGTTTGGTATTGTTTTGATTCTCAATGGATAACCTTATCATTCTGATTTCCTTTAGAATAACTTTACGAAACCAGTATTTTTAATTTTCCCGATTAAAATTACAATGCATAAGAAACCCTAGATAAAAAAATGTCATGAGACTGGTTTTTTTATCCATAAAGCGAATAATCAATGGAACAGAATTCTTTTAAAGAGGGAATAAAAATTACAAACTTGCACAAAAGCATTATCTACGATCCAGTAATACTGGTGTCTTAGTCGTATTGGGATCTATGTACAGATCTGCCGCCGTAACCAGCAAAACCTCAACCTCCATAAAACCGTCTTCATAGTTCAATAGTTTTTTCAATGCCGCACCTTTTTCCTCAACGAAAGCCTCTTTTTTATCTTCAGAAACATTTTGTACGATTAACATCTTTACAACATCCTTAAAATTTTTATTTGTTGACAATTGAATCTGAAAAGCGGTTGCCTCATTTGTAAGCGACAGAAATTTGTCTAAGTCGTAATGCTGTTCACAAACTATAAAAGATTTTGCCTCTCTGGATTTTAATTCCAAAAAAGATTTTCCATCCAGTTCCACCCATCGGCCTATATCTCCGATGGCATATCGAAAAACCGGAAACCTTTTACGGAATGTATTAGTAACCGCTATTGTACCGTATCCTTCCTCATCGGGATTTATAATTTCAACAACAATACCATTAATAACGGAAAACAAGGATGGCGTTTTAGTACAATGGGACCAGGCCCAAATTCCGGTTTCGGCAGAACCATACATGGAATACACTTCCTGAAAACCCAGTACCTGCTGTAAAAATTTTTGTGTATTAGGTCGTAAAAACTCTCCCGCATAAAACAACTTCCCGATTTCTATTTTTCTGTTGTTCTTTTGTAAAAAATGAGCAAAGCAGATTAGTTTTGAAGGAGTTCCGAATATAAAATCAGGTTTGAAATAACGGGCTGCCTGTTCCATATCGGCATAACTGGCATGGGCACTTAATGCCAAAGTTGTTGCCTGACATTTTTCAAGAATATCATCCATGATAGCTGCCGTACGATACATATCGGAATAACCAAAAATGTTCAGGGCAATTGTTTTGGAAGTAAAAAAATTATTTCGGGTAAGTTCGCCTGCCAATGCAAGACGCTGATTATGATTCTCCTGAATATCAACCGGAAAAACCAACGGCTTTTGAGTGCTCCCGCCTGAGCGTACGAGATAAACGCCTGTTTTTTCTTCCTCAAGTTTAAACTTTGTCTCTAAAATTGGCATTAACTCTTTTTTACTCAGTACAGGTGCTCCGGCAGCAAAATCATTTCCTTTGTAAAATTCAATATACAACGGATTTTGTTTGGCCAATTCAAAGTAATCCTGTAATTCAGAATGGTCTATTTTTGGAGGGATACAAACGGGATACATAAGGAGTTGTTTTAGGAGTTTCTTCTTTTTAAATAATAACTGTTCTTGACCAATAGTTTGAAATGATTGAAAATAAACAGCCCTTTTTGCTGCCAGGATGGCAATCGCTCCATGGCGTGTTCCAGCCATCGTTGCGAATACATCCCCATTAACTGCTGATCGTATCGATTGGAGCTTTTTCTATACCGCTTTATGATGATCGGGATTTCAATTGCTTTCCAATCTGTGGGGCTGATTCTGGACAAACTTCCTTCTACTTCCCGTACTTCAATGCAGGCTTTATTCAGTAATCCAACTCTGGAAGGCTGAGGTAATGTTTTTAGTACCCGATACCATAAGTCAATGCCTTCGCTTATTGAAACATCCGTTTCATAAAAAATATCTTCAAGATGTTTTTTTCGGATCACAACATTACTGCCAAAACCCATAATAAAATCGGGAGAACTAATAGTGTGTAATGGATCCGGAATTAAAAACAGTTCCTCTGAAAAGGGAATCATTTCTTTTTCAAATGATTTAATTTTCGGTAAGTAATAGTTTGACGGGAGGAGCAGAATGCCAAGTATCAGCACATCGAGATTCTCCTTCTCCATCATAGAACTACTATCCTGTAAACAAGTTGGTAAATAACAATCGTCTGCATCCAGAAAGCTGATCAAATCTCCGGTTGCCAACTCAATTCCAATATTTCTGGCGTTACTCGGACCTTTATTCTCTTCCAGCTCGATGATCTGAACATCCGTCTGCAAAAATTGAGGAGCAAAAAAAGAGAGTGCGTCTTTTAGATATACCAAACTCAGATCTGAACTGCAATCATCGACAATAATAAGCTCTGACACTTTTTTTTCCTGAAAAGCCAGAGAACGAATAGTATCATAGATGTAAGCTTCCTTATTATAAAGAGGTATCACAACGGTATGTTTCATATTTTGACTACTGTGCTATTGGATAAATCAAAGCTCTTCCCTGATGCACATTCACAACAGATTCATCTGATCCCCGAAACATACCGGATCCATAACTTTTATCGTCTTTACACAACAGCATTCCCACTAAATAAATCTGACGGTTGTTTTCAGCATCGTCAAACTCTTTTTGATCTACAAAATGCTGAATGAGATAGCTCTTCCAGTTTTCTCTCACTATAGTATTCCAGTTTTCATCAGTGCAATCACTTTTCACATAGGCTCCGATTCCCCTTCCGCCGCTGTTTAGTTTTAAAATCAGATTTTGTTTTGTATTTGTAAATTCATCGCATTCAACAGGATCGGTAATAACAAAGCTTGGAATAAGGTACTCTTTCAAAAAATGGTACTCTTCCTTACTCAGGTAGTCCTGCATAATCCCGGCATCATACATAACAGCCAAAACTCTTTTGTCATGAATAAGGATTAAAGTTCGGATGTCATTGAAATAGCAATTCTCTTCAATTAACTTGTCCAATACATCGGGGCTAATTTTTTTTAATTCTTCCCGATCCATTTCAAGTATAAATTGTGAAACCGGTACTCCGTTGGCTT
Organism: Flavobacterium sp. B183; assembly: GCF_023539155.1. Lineage (NCBI taxonomy): Bacteria > Pseudomonadati > Bacteroidota > Flavobacteriia > Flavobacteriales > Flavobacteriaceae > Flavobacterium > Flavobacterium sp. B183. Next base: position 441,846 of record NZ_CP097434.1, read on the forward strand.
CTATTGAATCCTTTACAATCACGAGCTCCTGAGGTTTTGCAGAAATTAATTCAATATTTAATTTTGCCAACTCTCTTTGTGCATTAAAAATATCGCTGCCTTTTTCATCATCATGAATAAGAGCTACTTTTTTATGGGGAGCAAACTGATGAGACAGATCGTCGATAAGATTTTTTAAATCTGTACCTCCCGCAGCTATTTGATCTTTATATTCATTAGTCTGATTGTTTATCAGGTGTAAATAGTAACTGATCATCCATCCATTTAACGGATAACGTGCTCCTATTTCACAGATTTTGGGCTGGTCATTACTATCATATAAAAAATCAGGGCGATAAAAACCCTGATTATAGCTTTGGTTACTACACTTTTTTAATAAAGCTTCAAGGTCATTCTCCAGTTGATAATAGTTCCGGATTCTACTGTCTTCAAAGTAATTCAAAACAATTGCTGTACAAGCTTTGTTTAAAACAGCACACAGGCGATCCATCGGTTTGTTATACTCCGGAGACAGGACGACAGACGAATTAGCAAAAGCATCTCTGCCTAATATGTTGATATTCTGAAAGTATTCAAAAAACAACTGATTCCATTTTTCCTGTTGATCAGCTTGGTTTTGCTGTAGTTTAATTTTTGACATATAAGATTGAAGTTTATTTTTTTGTAATAGATTATTAGATATGTAGATTTAAAAACTCAATTCTTCTACTTCCAAAAGATCCACCATCACGGCCGATTTTTTTGCTAAATAGTCGTTGACAATTGCTTCAAGATCATACGATTCAAGATCGATATTCATGGCCTTGGCGTAGTGAAAAATTGAACTAACAGCAAAAAAGAAGTGATTTTTCTCTGTTGGTCCACAGTGAACACTGATCCATGCTAATGTTTTGTCGCACTCTTCTTCTGTGTAACCGTAATCATTAATCAACCAGGACTGGAATTTTGGCAAGATCACTTCTACTTCTCCATGCGTATAAATTTCATGTATCAAAGTTGTCAGTAAAGCAATCATGATGTCTTTATTTCGTAATGAATTTTGATCTTTCCATGCTTTAAAATCACAGGCGCTTTGATTCAGGTAACGTCGGGAAAGCCAGTCATCATCTGTACAAATTGTAGTGGCCATAGTATAAAACAGCTGCGAATGCAAAATTCTGCCTACCACTGCCAGATCTTCATCGACGATACGGTTTAAGCTGGTGATGGATTGCAATAGTGCTTTTTCATCTGCAATAGGTTGATTTTTATGAACCAGCATGGTCATACGATTGCTGATTCCGGATACTGTCATTGCACTGTTATTGGTTTGACTCCAGCTGTGAAAGAAACGCTGTAAACGTTCTTTGTCCTGAACTTTAGAAGTCAGCTGATTGAAACTTTTCTCAATTTTTGAAAATGCTTCCTCCTGATTTGGAAGGAATTTTAATAATTGATCTTTTAAATGTGATTCTTCCATTCCTTCAAGAACCGGAAGAATAATTGAACTTAAACTTGCCATAACTGTTTTGATTTTAGGTTAATTAATGATTTTGATTTCTATTGTTTGTTGGTGGTTTTTAATGAACAGATTTAGAGCGGTAGTATTTAATTTTCCGAAGCACATCAATATCTTTAAAGTGATATTGCTCTAACCAATCGGCTTCATCGAAAAAGATGCAGCTGGACTCGGCAATTACTATAATGTTTTTACGGAGAGAGATGTGATAGAGTTTCTCTAATAATTCAGCATATTGAAAATCGTAAAGAGGATTGTACAGATAAAAAACATTTCCATCTGAGATATCTGCTTTTAAAATATCTCCCGAAATTGCCCTGGCATTCGCAAGTCCTTCTTTTTCGATTAAAGCAACACAAACTTTATTTCGCTCTTCAAGAATTTCGATTCCTTTAAACTGAACATCCGGATGTTTTACGGCACCGTATAAAATGATATTTCCATAACCGGAACCCAAATCATAAAATACCGTTTGTGGTGTCATTGGAAGCGGGTCAAAAAGAGCCTCTAAGAAACTGGAAGATCCGTATCGATAAGAGTTGAGTCCGTATTTAATCGTAATTTCCGACAGACTTAAACCTTCTTCAATATGATGCAAATACTGATCAATTTCTGATTGAATACTTCTTAATTGCTCCATACTATTTCATCATTAAGAATTCCAGTTTTTCCAGTGAGCGTTTTGCTTTTTCCATTTTAGCGGCATATTCATCATTTACCTCTTTCACGTTGCTGTTACAAAAACTGCAAACCTCTTCTTCTTCATAGACATAATTATCACAGCCGTTACACAACTTCAATGCTTTAGGTATTCTTGGAACTCTTGCTGTCACATCAACAACAGGAACAGGAGTTTCAGTATGAGGTGATTGTATTTCTACTATTACTCCGTTTTCATCTTCGACGATAATTTCAAAAAGTCCCATATCGAAAGAGTCGCCTGGTGCTTCCTGTATTTTTCTTACTCGTTCCTTAAGACCTTTCTTTTTTAATTCTAAAGCACGATGATGACAAAAAGGATTATTCCCTCTCTTACCGAACAATACATGACTTGTCCAGGTACAGCCCGCCAGACAAGAAGATTCATAATAGCAGCCTTTACAACCACCCCATAACTCTTCTTTATTTCTATATCTGGAAAAAACCATCTCTTCACTGTATTTCCAAATATCCTCCAGTGCCATATCTTTTACATTTCCTCCTGTATAGGCACTTGTTGGTAAGGAAGGACAGCCTTTAATTTTACCATCTGCTTCAATCCCTATTCCGGTATGCCCTGCCGAACATCCGGTATAATATTTCTCATTGCCCTGTCTCCAAATGTGTTCATACGGTCCAAAATAACCAATGTTATTCCCCGCCTGTATTAGGATATTATGGGCTAAGGCTTTTCTATAGATTACAATAAGCTCATCATAAAAATCAATTAATTCATAAGGCTGAACGATCAGTTCATCCGCATTGTCTACGGCATTCCCCATAGCAACGGCAAGTTGTATCTGCCAGTTTTTTACATTATTTTCAATCAAAACATCCAAAAGCTCATTCATCTCATTTTTACTTCTTTTTGTAATTACTGTATTTACGCTAGAAGTTATATTGTGCTTTTTAAGTAATCCCAGACAATTAACAGCATGTTCAAAAGAATCTCTTCTTCCTCTTATTTTATTATGAGTATCCGGCATTCCATCAATAGAAACACCTATATTATTTATTCCCGCTTTTTTTGCAGCAATGATTCTTTCTTCGTTTAAATTATAGGCACCGGACTGCATAGAGCATTCGATACCGCTTTGATGTATTCTTTCGATAATCTCAATCCAGTCTTTTCTTAAAAAAGCTTCCCCCCCAATAATCGAAATTTCTCTGGTACCAAGACGTTTAAGACTATCAATAACCCCAAAACATTGTTCTGTAGTTAATTCACCCGGTCTTACTTTTCCGGCTCTCGATCCGCAATGTGAGCATTTCAAATTGCAAGCCAGCGTAATTTCCCATACGACATGCACTGGAGTAGCCGTTGCATAATCATCCCTTACTCTGTATCTTGTTGAAGTCTTAATAGTATCCATCTTATATCAATTTTACTTATATTTTAGTTCAATGCTTTCTGATATAATGCCGATGTAATATGAAAATAGTACCATGCAATTGGACTATATTGAATATACAATCGGTATTAGTTTTGTTTGTGGTTTGACAATTATTTAAAAGACGGTTTAAAAAGTAAAACTTGATAAACCGTCTTTTTTTAGATTACCTTTTCTTTTTCAAGGCATCAATTGCATCAAGCAATTCTACTAATGCTACATGCAAATCTTTTTGTTCTCTTATGGTTTTCTTAGCTTGTTCAGCTACCGCAACCATTTTTTCTAAATCATTCGAGGCAATCGCCTCTCTGATTCCTACTCCGTAAAGTACTGTTGCCATACTATTTTGTTTTTGGATTATTCCTACTCTTTAGGTTTTTCAGATACCCCCTTGTTTTTCTGTACAAGTCAGCTTATTTCTTGTTCTTTAGAGAATCTATTGCGTCCAATAAGTCTAATAAAGCTACAGTCAGATCTCCATGATCTCGTATTGTTTGCTTTGCTTGCTTGGCAACAGCTTCCATCTTAGCCAGGTCATTAGAGGCAAGAGCTTCTCTAACAGCGACACCATAAGGCATGATTATTCCCATAGTTGTTGTTTTTTAGTTATTATTTGTTTTGTTTGAGGATTTATCCTTTTTCAGGAAGAAATTTCTACCGAAGAAACTTTCTGATTCCTTAATTACTATAACCAAACTGATGCAGGAAAAGTGCTGGTTCATTTGGACTCAAGCAAGTCAAATTACCTAAAGTCACTGTTCTACCTTCATTATTTTTTCCGGTGATAATAATATTCTTCGCTCCAGCTGTTAATTTGCCTAAACGATTTCCGGTATTTACTTCGCTTCCCATTTCATGAGGTGTTCCTGTTCTGGTAGCGATAACATTTCCGGTTCCATTTTCAATTAATACTCTCTGTCCTATTGCCGGTGCCGGAAATAACTGAGAAACTGTAATATCAGTAAGTTCTCCCAGTGTGATATAAGGAGGCAAAGTTTCGGCATTAATTGTTTCAGATTCTGGTTTACCAAGCGTAATAGTTCTTCCAAACTCAGGCTGTGTACCCGCATTTGTACAATACATCCACGGAGTAGTAAAAGGAGTACCGTCTTCATATTCTCCAGTTGCTATATATCTTTGGTGTACACCTAATTTTGGTTTTTCGGACAGTGTGTTCAAATCAAGGTTATAAAACACTGATTTAATAAGTGTTCCAACTGCAAAGGTACCGGTAGCTTTTTCAACAACAGGAAGAATAACTGGTCCAACTCCTCCTCCATGCCATTCTACATAAGGATACACATTTACATTTTTTACTTTTTGAGGTATTGCTTGCATAATAATAGTTTTTGTCCTACTCATGAGGCTTTTCAGATCCGCCTTCGCTTTTAACTGTGCGAAACAGTCCGTTTTTTAAAGTGGGTTCTGCTCCACTTTTTTCAATCACAACTAATTAATAATTAACTAGTTAATCAGATAATTTTCTTTCATTAAATTTCTATATCAAAGCTATTTTAGATATGAAGATCGAATCGAAAAAATGTTATAAAATGAGAATTATCTGTCATAAGAGACAAAAAACAAGACATAAGATAATTCTTAGAAAAACCTCATCAAACAAACTTTCATTTATTTTTGAAAGTTTAAAAACTTTTACTTACATTTGTTTCATGGAATTCAAAGAAGCAAAAAATAAGTTCGTACAAACCTGGGGAGCATTAGGTTCTCAGTGGGGTATTAATAAAACCATGGCACAGATTCATGCGCTGTTAATGGTTTCGAACGAAGCTGTTTCTATGGAAGATATCATGGACGAATTACAAATTTCACGCGGAAACGCCAGCATGAACCTGAGAGCTTTAATGGATTGGGGAATTGTGTACAAAGAATTCAAAGCCGGAGAAAGAAGGGAATTTTTTACTGCTGAAAAGGATTTAGACGAACTAGCTGTAAAAATTGCCAGAGAAAGAAGTAAAAGAGAAATTAAACCTGCTCTTAAAATATTGAAAGAAGTTTCTACAATTGGAGCAAATGATACTGCTGAAGAAAAACACTTTGTAGATCAGACTTCTAAATTGTATGATTTTGTATTAAAAGCAGATAATATGATGGATAAAATGACCGAATTTAATGAAAACTGGTTGGGACGTCTTGTCCTTAAAATCATGAAATAAAAAAATTTAATCAAAACTTTCATTTTTTTCTGAAAGTTTAAAATAAACAATAACTATGAAAACGCTGGAAAACCAAACCCTACTTTACGATGAAGATTGTCCGCTATGCAGTTTGTATACCACTGGCTTTGTAAAAAGCGGCATGTTAGATCAAAACGGAAGAAAATCATACTGTCAGCTATCTGAGGAAGAACAAAATTTTGTTGATTTAAAACGCGCTCCAAACGAAATCGCTTTAATTGATAACAAAACAAAAACAGTAACTTATGGAATTGACAGCTTAATTAAAGTTGTCGGTTTTTCATTTCCGTTTATTGAAAAAATTGCAACTCTAAAACCGATTCACTTTATCCTCAAAAAATGTATTCTTTTGTTTCCTACAATCGAAAAGTAATTATCCCTGGAAATGCAGTCGAAGAAAACAAATTACAATGTACTCCGGATTTTAATTATAAATATCGATTTCTGTTTATCGGATTTGCCTTAATGGTAACAAGCTCTATCCTTTTTGGCTATGCTAATCTGATTCCGGGTTTACCGAAAACCAGTATTTCGAGAGAAATCATTATTACATTGGGCCAAATTGTTTTCCAAAGTTTGTTTTTATTCCAATTTGACAGACAAACCATTATGAATTATGCCGGAAATCTAATGACCGTTTCTTTAATGGGTTCCTTAATTTTAAGCCCTGTCCTACTTCTAAGTAAATTTATACCACTTACTGACAGTATCGTTTTAGGCTGGTTCGGAGTCACCGTTTTGATCCTGTTTCTGGAACATTTCAGAAGAATCAAAATTTTGAAACTTCCAATTTACTTATCTTACACCTGGATTCTCTATCGAATTATTGCTTTATTCTTCATTTTAAACTGATTTTAAAAAATCGTCACAGATTGCACGGATTACCATTCGGGCAATTCGTACCAAAAAAACACAACAATGAGCAAACTCATCATCGCAGCCGGAACAGGATTTCTGGGACAGGTTTTAATACATCATTTCAAAAACAAATTTGAAGAAATTGTTATTCTGACTCGAGGGAAATCGCAAATCATTGATGGAATAAAATATGTAAACTGGAATGCCAAAACTTTTTCAGGCTGGGAAAGCGAACTGGAAAATGCCACGGTATTAATTAATCTGGCAGGTAAATCTGTTGATTGTCGCTATACTTCAAAAAATAAAAAAGCAATTTTATTGTCTCGTCTTGAAAGTACAAAAATTTTAAACAAAGCCGTTTTGAATTGTAAAAATCCACCAAAACATTGGCTCAATTCGTCAACTTCCACCATTTACCGTTTTTCTTTAGACAAACAAATGGACGAAGTCGAGGGCGAGATCGGAAATGACTTCTCTATAAATGTGGCTCTCTCATGGGAAAAAGCTTTTTTTAAAACAGAAACTCCAAATACCCTGAAAACGGCATTACGAACATCAATCGTTTTGGGAAAAAACGGCGGTGCTCTCCTTCCGTTAAAAACTTTGGCTAAAATAGGTTTTGGAGGAAAACAAGGAAAAGGAAATCAATGGATCAGCTGGATTCACGAAGATGATTTTGCACGTGCAATCGAGTTTATAATAAAAAAAGAGATGACCGGAAAAGTAAATATCGTTTCGCCAAACCCTATTTCAAATACTGACTTTATGCAAAAGCTTCGAAAAGCAATTGGTGTACCTTTTGGAATCTCACTCAACCAATTATTTTTAGAAATCGGGTCTTTTTTTATTCGAACAGAAACAGAACTGGTTTTAAAGAGCAGAAATGTGATTCCGAAACGACTATTAGAAAAAGGTTTTGCGTTTAAGTTTGAAAATATTGATCCTGCTTTTCAGAACCTCTTATCCTGAAAGAAACGAAATACTGTACTGAAACCAGAAAAGCTACAAAAATCACTTTGTGCTAAGTCTCGTATAGTCCCTACAGGACAGTTATGCAGAGTGGCGAAGTAGTTTTACCAATATGTAATCTCTCCGAGATAGGATATATTATCATTATATCGCTCCTACAGGAGCAGTTTCACGGATTGAAGTGTGGTGATTAACTAAAATTAAATATATGAGGCAATTAATCTCGGGGAGATTACATATTGGTAACACTCATATCCCCAACCTAAAAAAATGATACCGAAAATGACGGTCCTAAACCTTACAACCCGAATAAAAGCCTCTCAAAAATCGGTTTTTGATGCTTCAAGAAATATTGATATTCATCAGCAATCTGCAAGTCCATCAAAAGAAAAAGCAATTGCCGGCGTAACATCCGGTTTAATCCATTTAAATGAAACAGTAACCTGGCGTGGCAAACATTTCGGTTTTTATCTCACTCACAAAAGCCGAATTACAGCAATGAAACCTTATACCTACTTTGTCGACGAAATGGAGCAGGGCAAATTCAAATCTTTCAAACACGAACATTTTTTTGAAGAAAAAGACGGATTTACTATCATGAAAGATAAACTGCAATATGAAACTCCATTTGGAATTTTGGGTGAACTTTTTGATATTTTATTTTTAGAAAAACATCTAACGAACTTCCTTTTGGAACGAAATAAAACACTCAAAATAGTTTCGGAAAAAAAACTTTAAATTTCTTACTTTTATAGTCAGACACGATTTTCGAGAATCCGTAAACTAACTAAAACTAAACTTTATGACATTAAAAGCGAAAATACTATCGGTTGTTTTTTTTACTATTTCTTTCATCGGATTTGCACAAAGCAATTGCAAAACACTAAAAGGCTGTGAAAGAAAACTATGTGAATTAAACATAAAATTGATTGCTGCCAAAAAGGCCGGCAATCAAAATCAAATAAAAGGAGTTGAAGAAGCTATCTCGAAAACCAAAAAAAACTGTACAACAAAAACAGTAAACAAAGACCTTAACAAAAAAGTTCAGGAAAAACAGCAAAAAGTCAAGGAAAGAACCGATGATCTAAACAAAGCCATAAAAGATCAGGAAAGTAAAGAAAAAATTGATAAGAAAAGAAAGAAACTAGCCGAAGCTAAAGCCGACCTGAATAAAGCCCTCGAAGAACAAAAAACGAAGTAAGATTTTATTTCACTCCTAAGGAAACCGATGTATGCGCATCGGTTTTTTATTTTAGGAAAACTACTTTAAAGAAACAATATCATCAGCCACCAAAATATCGGTACACTTTCCACCCAAAAAGAAGTATAATATTTGGAACGATTGGGTTTTGCAAATGCAATAAATAACATCAATACAAAAATCATAATCAGATTGATAAAAGCATCATGATAATTAAAAGTAGAAACAAAAACTTCTAATCCCCAAAAAGGAATCAGCAATAAGAGTCCTAAAATTTTGGTTCGTTTTACCCCGATTGTTTGAGGAACCGTTTGCAAATGTGGATCGTCATTGGCCAAATCGATAATTTCAAAAACCAAAACCAGAACAAAAACCAAAACAAAACGCTGAATGCATTTTATAAAAAAATCACTGGTAAAAGGAATTTCGGCATTTATCAAAGGTAAAACTAAGGTAGCGCCCACCCAGCAAACTGCTACGATATAAATTTTTACCCCAGCCCAATTTCGTGCATTTCTCCGATTCGGAAAAAACGGAAGGGTGTAAAGTGCCGTTATTAAAAAAATCACAATTGAAACAATTTGAGTAATCCGCTTCAACTGAAAAAAATAATAGCCCACCAAAAACAGTGAAATAAAACTCAAAATGGCAATAATTTTCAACTGGTTTCCGATTTTTTTCTTTTGAACACGAACCAAAACATCGTATTTAACAAAATTATACCCCACAATTGTTCCAAAAAAACCAAACAATGCCATCGACTCATCGTACTGAATATGAAACACATGAAAGGTAATCCGAATGAGTGCGTAACATGATAAAGCCACATGAATACTGCCATTCAGGTAAAAATCTAATATGTACTTTAACACTTTCATTATTCAAATCTAATCAATTATTAAGAAACCATATCTTTAATTGAAAATTTCACAAAAAATGAAGTTAAAAATGTGCATTAAATTATTATTAATACTTAATTTTGCGCGACTAAAAAACAACACTTTTACTACTATATGAAAACAGATGCTTTTGCTTTAAGACACATTGGTCCAAGAGAAACAGATCTTCAACACATGTTACAGACTATCGGAGTTGAATCGATCGAACAACTTGTTTATGAAACCCTTCCGGATGATATTCGTTTAAAAGCACCATTAAACTTAGATCCGGCTATGACGGAGTATGAGTTTGCAAACCATATTCAGGAATTAGGAAAGAAAAATAAAGTATTCAAATCATATATTGGTTTGGGTTACCATCCAACAATCGTTCCGGCTCCAATTCAAAGAAACATTTTTGAAAACCCGGGATGGTATACAGCTTATACTCCTTATCAGGCTGAAATTGCTCAAGGTCGTCTTGAAGCTATTTTAAATTTCCAGACTACGGTTATTGAATTAACTGGAATGGAAATCGCCAATGCCTCTTTATTAGATGAAGGAACTGCTGCTGCAGAAGCTATGGCGTTATTATTTGACGTTCGTACACGTGACCAAAAGAAAAACAATACAAACAAATTCTTCGTTTCTGAAGAAATTTTGCCACAAACTTTATCTATTCTTCAAACACGTTCAACTCCGGTTGGAATTGAATTAGTAGTTGGAAACCATGAAACATTTGATTTTTCAAATGAATTTTTCGGAGCTATTTTACAGTACCCAGGAAAATACGGTCAGGTAAACGATTACAGCACTTTTGTTGCTAAAGCAAAAGAAAATGAAATTAAAGTGGCCTTCGCTGCTGATATTTTATCATTAGCTGCTTTAACTTCTCCTGGAGAAATGGGAGCTGCTGTAGTAGTTGGAACTTCACAACGTTTTGGTGTACCAATGGGTTATGGCGGACCTCATGCTGCATTCTTTGCCACTAAAGAAGAATACAAACGCTCTATGCCGGGCCGTATCATTGGTGTTTCGATCGATGTAAACGGAAACCGTGCGTTACGTATGGCGTTAGGAACTCGTGAGCAACACATTAAACGTGAAAAAGCGACTTCAAATATTTGTACTGCTCAGGTATTATTAGCGGTTATGGCCGGAATGTACGCAGTTTACCACGGACCAAAAGGGCTACAATACATTGCAAACAAAGTTCATGCATCGGCGGTTACTGCTGCTGAAGCCTTAAATAAATTAGGAGTTTACCAAACCAACACTGCTTACTTTGATACTATTTTAGTAAAAGCTGACGCTCAAAAAGTAAAAGCTGTTGCGGAGAAAAACGAAGTAAACTTCTTCTATCCTGATGCCGAATCCATTTCGATTTCATTTAACGAAACGACTTCAATTGCTGACATCAACCAAATTATTGCCATTTTTGCTGAAGCTTTAGGAAAAGAAACTTTTACCGTTTCTGAATTATCTGAGGCAAGTCAGTTACCGGCTTCATTAGAAAGAACATCTCCTTTCTTAACACATGATGTATTCAACAATCATCATTCAGAAAGTCAGTTGATGCGTTACATCAAAAAATTAGAACGTAAAGATTTATCATTGAATCATTCGATGATTTCATTAGGTTCTTGTACAATGAAATTAAACGCAGCTTCAGAAATGCTTCCTTTATCAATGCCGAACTGGAACAGCATTCACCCTTTTGCACCAGTTGAACAGGCAGAAGGTTACATCACCATGCTTAAAAAATTAGAGCAGCAGTTAAATGTAATTACCGGATTTGCGGGAACAACATTACAACCTAACTCAGGAGCACAAGGAGAATATGCCGGTCTAATGGCTATTCGTGCTTACCACATGTCAAGAAACGATGGTCACCGTAATGTATGTTTGATTCCTTCATCAGCTCACGGAACCAATCCTGCTTCTGCAGCTATGGCCGGAATGAAAATCATTGTAACCAAAACTACTCCTGAAGGAAACATTGATGTAGAGGATTTAAGAGAAAAAGCGATCGAACATAAAGATGATTTATCTTGTTTGATGGTAACATATCCTTCTACTCACGGAGTTTTCGAATCTTCAATCATTGAAATTACTAAATTAATCCACGACAATGGCGGATTAGTATATATGGATGGTGCTAATATGAATGCTCAGGTTGGTTTAACTAACCCGGCTACAATTGGCGCTGACGTTTGTCACTTAAACTTACACAAAACATTCGCTATTCCTCACGGTGGCGGTGGACCTGGAGTTGGACCAATCTGTGTGAACGAAAAACTGGTTCCTTTCTTACCAACAAACCCAATCCTTAAAGTAGGTGGTGAACAAGCGATTACAGCCATTTCATCTGCACCTTACGGATCAGCTTTAGTATGTTTAATTTCTTACGGCTACATCACAATGATGGGTGGTGAAGGATTAAAAAGTGCTACTGAGCATGCAATTTTGAACGCTAACTACATGAAAACACGTTTCGAAGGACACTACCCAATTCTTTATACAGGAGAATGCGGAAGAGCGGCTCACGAAATGATCTTAGATTGCCGTGCATTTAAAGAAAACGGAATTGAAGTTGGTGATATCGCGAAGCGTTTAATGGATTATGGTTTCCATGCTCCTACCGTTTCTTTCCCGGTTGCCGGAACTTTAATGATTGAACCTACAGAATCTGAAGATTTAGCAGAGTTAGATCGTTTTTGTGATGCTCTTATTTCAATTAGAAAAGAAATTGAAGCTGCAACAGCTGATGATAAAAACAATGTATTAAAAAATGCACCTCATACATTAGCAATGTTAACTGCTGACACCTGGGATTTCCCTTATTCAAGAGAAACAGCAGCTTACCCATTAGAATACATTGCCGACAATAAATTCTGGCCATCAGTTCGTCGTGTAGATGACGCATACGGAGACAGAAATTTAGTTTGCAGCTGTGCTCCTATTGAGGCTTATATGGAAAACTAAAAATTAAGTTTTTCTTTTAATATATATTATCCAAATCCGACAGGTTTTAAAAACCTGTCGGATTTTTTATTTCAACACTTTTACATGCTTCTGTTTCATTTGTAACAAATCAAAAAAAACTTTTTACTCTAAGAGAAAAATTACACCAATAAACCACCGATCGCAAACGTTTGAAATCTCGCTAAAATCTATAATTCATTATAAAATAACCAATATATCTCCCAAAAAATTACTATTCCTCAATTATATGCGTGCATACTATTTTTTATGATAGTTATCATGATTTTATTTATACTTTAGCCCTAAATTTACCGGACAATAAAGGAATAATGAAAATAAAAATAATAGGTATAGGAAGTTACATTCCTACTCAAGAAGTAAGTAATACTGACTTTGGTGATCATGTTTTTTTAAATGAGGACGGAACTCCTTTTGGTTACCCTAACGAAGTTGTAATAAAAAAATTCAAAGGCATCACTGGTATCGAAAATCGTCGTTATGCCGAAGACCAACATACCTCATCTGATTTGGCCTTTTTTGCCTCCGAAAAAGCTCTTGAAAATGCTAAAATAGATCGCGAAACCTTAGACTACATCATTTACGCACATAATTTTGGTGACGTAAAAGCGGGAACCCATCAAACTGATATTCTTCCAAGTTTAGCAACACGTGTAAAAAACAAACTAGGTATTAAAAATCCTAAATGTGTGGCTTATGATATTATTTTTGGCTGTCCGGGCTGGATTGAAGGTGTCCTGCAGGCCAATGCCTTTATAAAATCAGGCATGGCAAAAAGAGTGATGGTAATTGGTTCTGAAACACTTTCAAGAGTAGTTGACGATCACGATCGCGATTCTATGATTTACTCAGATGGTGCAGGTGTTTCTATTTTAGAAGCTTCTGATGATGAAGCAGGATTACTATCTTATGAAAGTGCTACTTTTGCAACTGATGAAGCCAACTACCTATTCTTTGGAAAATCATACAACCCCGATTTAGATCCGGACATTAAATACATCAAAATGTACGGACGTAAAATTTACGAATTTGCCTTAAGTCAGGTACCATGTGCGATGAAAAGCTGTCTTGATAAAAGTGGAATATCCATTGATGAAGTGAAAAAAATTCTGATTCATCAGGCCAATGAAAAAATGGATGAAGCCATTATTGCCCGTTTTTATAAACTATACGAAAAAACACCTCCTGAAAACATTATGCCAATGTGCATACATGATTTAGGAAATTCCAGTGTTGCTACAGTACCAACTCTTTATGATTTATTGATACAGGGGAAACTGGAAAATCACGAAATAAATAAAGGTGATGTTGTTATTTTTGCCTCTGTTGGGGCAGGAATGAATGTCAATGCTTTTGTTTACAGATATTAGTTTTAAGTCGCAGTTTTCAGTATTCAGTCTCAGTATTCAGTAGACTGCAAACTGAGACGGAATACTGTGACTAAATACTGCGACTGTAAACTAAAAAAGTCCGTAACCTATGGTGCGGACTTTTTTTAGTATATTTGCGACCTAATTATAAAATCAAGAACGAGAAATTGTTTCGTTCCTCGCAATGACTATGTACGAAAAAACGTTTCCCAATAAAAGATTCAAACTTACTTTAGAATTTTTACAAAAACACGTTAAAACATCAGAGACTATTTTTGATTTTGGTGTACCAAATCCATTCTCTAAGATAATGGAAGAAAATGGTTATACTGTAAAAAATACAAAAGGCGAAGATCTGGACAACGATCAAACGGCTTTACAAACGGAAGAATATAGTGTTTTTACCGCTTTTGAAATTTTCGAACATTTGCTAAATCCCTATACTATTCTGCAAAATGTAAAATGTGATAAATTGTTAATATCAATTCCATTACGTTTATGGTTTTCATCTGCATATCGTTCTAAAACTGATATGTGGGACAGACATTATCATGAATTCGAAGACTGGCAATTGGACTGGCTTTTAGAAAAAACAGGCTGGAAAATTACTGATCGTCAAAAATTCACGCATCCGGTAAAGAAGTTTGGTTTCAGACCTTTATTGAGATATTTTACTCCACGATATTATATTGTTGTGGCGGAAAAAATAAAAGCCTAAAGTCAAATTCCAATAAAAAAATTCCAAATTCCAATTAAGCCCGTTTTGATTGGAATTTGGAATTTAAAGAATTGGGATTTAAATTGAAAATTATGAAGTATTACATCGTCATCCCGGCTCACAACGAACAAGATTTAATTGGCTTAACCTTACAGTCTTTGGTTTCACAAACTGTTTTACCATCAAAAGTTGTTGTGGTAAATGACAATTCAACAGATCGAACAGAAGAAATCGTACTGGGTTTTGCAAAAGAAAATCCTTTTATTTCTGTTGTAAACAAAACATCAGATGCCATTCATATGCCGGGAAGTAAAGTGATTCAGGCGTTTCAGAAAGGCTTAGAAACTTTGGATTCCGACTATGATATTATGGTAAAAATAGACGGTGATCTTATTTTTCCTTTCAATTATTTCGAAACTATTATCGCACATTTTCAGTCTGATTCAAAAGTAGGAATGGCGGGAGGTTTTTGTTATATTGAAAAAAATGGAGACTGGATTTTAGAAAACCTTACCGATAAAGATCATATTCGCGGAGCACTCAAAGCCTATCGCAAAGAAACTTTTCAGCAAATTGGAGGTTTAAAACCTGCTATGGGCTGGGACACTGTAGACGAACTTCTTTGTAAATATTACGGATGGAAAATTGCCACCGACGCTTCTTTACACGTAAAACATCTAAAGCCAACCGGTGCCAACTATAACAAAACGGCCCGATACAAACAAGGCGAAGCATTTTATACTTTAGGATATGGTTTCTGGATTACCGCAATCGCATCGGCTAAACTGGCCATGATGAAGAAAAAACCATTTCTCTTTTTGGATTATATCCGTGGATTCTGGAAAGCAAAAAAAGCAAAAACGCCATTACTCGTTACTCCCGAACAAGCTAAATTTATTAGAAATTATCGTTTGCAGAAAATGAAACAGAAGTTTTTTAAATCTTAAAAAAATTAAAAAACTGTAAACTGAAACTATAAACTGTAAACTAATCCTTAATTTAGCCAATATTTGTAAAACTATGATGCTAATTCGTTACTTATCCCAGGTTGGGAAATATTTTTTAATGCTGAAAGAGATTTTCAATAAACAGACTAAATGGCCTGTTATGCGACAATTAATTTTTAAAGAAATTGATGATTTGATTATTGACTCTCTTGGTATCGTTTGCTTTATCTCTTTCTTTGTTGGAGGTGTTGTTGCGATTCAAACGGCTTTAAACTTAACTAATCCTTTAATCCCAAAATATTTAATCGGTTTTGCTACACGTCAATCTGTGATTTTGGAGTTTGCTCCTACTTTTATTTCGGTAATTATGGCCGGAAAAATGGGATCTTTTATTACTTCAAGCATCGGAACTATGCGTGTTACAGAGCAAATCGATGCTTTGGAAGTTATGGGTGTAAACTCTCTTAACTATCTTGTTTTCCCTAAAATTATTGCTTTACTATTATATCCTTTTGTGATTGGAATCAGTATGTTCTTGGGAATTTTTGGTGGATGGCTTGCTGGTGTTTACGGAGGTTTTACGAGCAGCAGTGACTTTATTATTGGAGCCCAAATAGAATTCATTCCTTTTCACATCGTTTATGCTTTTATTAAAACTCTAATATTTGCTATGCTTTTAGCTACTATTCCTTCTTTTCACGGTTATTACATGAAAGGTGGCGCACTAGAGGTAGGTAAAGCCAGTACAGTATCGTTTGTTTGGACTTCGGTTTCAATCATTCTTTTTAATTATATACTAACACAATTGTTACTAGGATCATGATAGAAGTAAAAAATTTAGAAAAATCATTTGGCGACAGCAAAGTTCTGAAAGGTGTTTCGACAGTTTTTGAAACTGGAAAAACGAACTTAATTATTGGACAAAGTGGATCCGGAAAGACTGTTTTATTAAAAAGCCTGCTAGGAATTCATACTCCCGATAATGGAACTATTGAATTTGATGGCCGTGTTTATTCAGAACTGGATCCGGATGAAAAAAGAGAATTAAGAACTGAAATCGGAATGGTTTTTCAGGGAAGTGCTTTATTTGATTCGATGACTGTTGAAGAAAATGTCGCTTTCCCGCTAAAAATGTTCACAAACGATAACAAGGCTAAAGTCAAAGAACGTGTTGATTTTGTTCTGGAAAGAGTAAACTTAATTGATGCCCATAAAAAATTACCTTCTGAAATTTCAGGAGGAATGCAGAAGCGTGTTGCGATTGCACGTGCAATTGTAAATAATCCGAAGTACTTATTTTGCGATGAACCTAACTCCGGTCTGGACCCAAATACCTCTACTCTGATTGATAATCTGATCAAAGAAATTACAGAAGAATATAACATTACAACCGTTATCAATACCCATGACATGAACTCGGTGATGGAAATTGGTGAGAATATCGTATTCCTGAAAAAAGGAGTTAAAGCGTGGCAGGGAACTAAAGAAGAAATCTTTAGAACGGATAACGAAGCCATTGTAAAATTCGTTTATTCTTCTAATCTGTTTAAAAAAGTCCGAGAGGCTTATTTGAAAGGATAAGATTTTAAAATTCCAAATTCCGTTGGAAAACTCAATAAAAAAATTCCAAATTCCAATACTTATGCAGTTGGAATTTGGATTTTTTTTATTGAAATTTTCTTTTATTAGATTATCTCCACTTCGGCATTTGGATTGAACAGGTATGTTTTTCCTGAGCTAATTTCGATGCATTCAAAACGTTTGGTTCTAACGGCCAATTTCTTGAATGTTTTACCATTTTTAATCCTGAATACACTTCCATAGGGGATTTCAAAAATATAGTTCTTATCGTTGTGTGCATCGTATTGTTTTAAGGCCAAAGACAAGGTCGTATCGGTATCACTACTTGCTGAAGGGTTCTTAAAATGTCGGGCTAATAACGGCAATAAAGTACTTGGGAAAATCTCAGGACGAATAAAGGGAACCATCATTCTTTGAAAGGTAAACTTCCATTCATTTCCATGAGGTTTAATATTTCTGCCAAACTTTTCAAACGCCACTAAATGCGAAATTTCATGAATCAGCGTGATCAGAAAACGATATTTATTTAAACTTGCATTCACCGTAATTTCATGTTTGCCACTAGGCCCTCTTCTGTAATCCCCATGGCGCGTCTGACGCTCATTGACGATTTTCAGATGAACCTGATTGGCAACAATCAAATCAAAAACAGGCCTTACAGCATGCTCCGGTATATATTTTGCAAGGGTCTCGTTCACTATAAGTTAAATGTTATTTGTAAAAAGGGCTTCGACTTCGCTCGGCCTGACATATATGTTTGGAATTTTAGCTTATGGATTGGTGGACGAAACTTCTAAAACCTTTCCGTTAAAATATTTATTTCCGTTAAGCGTAAAATCATAAATGTAGGTTGCCATTCCTTCGGCGGATATTGGCGCCTGATAACCAGGGAAAGCTTCATTTAGCATTTCGGTCTGAACGGAGCCCAGTGCCAAAACATTAAATGAGATTCCTTTTTCTTTATATTCTTCCGCCAGCAATTCGGTTAAAGTAATTACAGCTCCTTTACTGGAACTATAAGCCGCTAAACCTGCAAATTTCAGACTTCCTCTTACGCCGCCCATAGAACTGATGGTAACCACATGGCTTCCGCTTTGAAGATAAGGAAGACAAATACGGGTTAAGTTGGCAACCGCAAAAACATTCACTTTATAAATACTTTCAAAATCGGACTGAGTGGTTTCGGCAAAAGGCTTTAACAACAATGCACCTGCGTTATGAACCACCGCATCTACTCTATTCCAGGCAGACGAAAGAAATTGATCTACTTCTTGTAAAGCCGCTTCATCTGACAGATCTACTGACAAACAGCTAATGTTTTGATGCTCCAAAAGAGCCTGAGGTGTTTTTCTTGAAATTGCCAAAACCTGATGACCTGCATTGGCAAACTGCAATGCCAATTCGTAACCAATTCCACGACTGGTTCCGGTAACAATAATATTTTTCATAAAGCAAAAATAAGCAAATCGAATAAAAGGACAGAATTATTTATTCATTGTAATTTCCTCAGTTGGTGTGATTGCAATTTTGGTCACTGCCGGCAGAAACTCCTGAATAAAAGAAGTCATATGTGAAATATCCATTACTTTAAATTCGTCTGAGACATGATGGTAAAAGTCGAAGTTTTCGAAGTCGAAAGTACTTATAGACTGACATGGTTTTTTGAATGCCTCATAAAAAGAATAATTATCCGATCGGTAAAACAGTTTGTACTCTGCTTCTTTCGGTAAAAAACCAATAGTCTTTTTACCCGTGTATTCGTTTATTTTCGCAGCCATATTGGTTTTGTCAAAACCGGTAATATAGGCCAGATAGTCCCGTTTCATAGGTACACCAATCATTTCGATATTCAATTGTGTGTATAAATTAAAATTTTGCTTTTTAAGTTTTTGCACCAAACTTTTAGAACCTAACAATCCTTTTTCTTCTCCGGCAAAAAACACAACAAGAATACTGCGTTTGTTCGATTTTGTTTCGCTAAAATACTTTGCCATCTCTGCAACTGCTGTAACTCCGGACGCATCATCATTCGCTCCGTTAAAAACAACATCTGCCTGTTGTTTTTTCTCTAATCCGATGTGATCGTAATGCGCACTTAAGACCACAAATTCTTTTTTCAGCACAGGATCGGTTCCTTCTATCACTCCCACAATATTATAGGCTGGTGTTTTAAAGTTCGTCAACGTGTCTTTATAGGTAGTAAAATAAGGTGTCACATGGTTCTTCTTTAAAAAATTTTCTAAAAAAGCGGCTGCCTTTTCGATACCTTTTGTGCCTGTTTCACGACCTTCCATCTCATCGGAAGACAATTCTTTCAGAAAATCTGAAACCTCAGATTCTTTTACTTTATAGGTTACTTCAATAGGTTTTGAAACAGCTGTTGAAGATGTAGTGTTCACTGTAACGGGATTTGATTTACAGGCCAGAAAAACAAAAGGAAGTAGAATATAAAGTTTTTTCATAAAGAATGATTTAATTGCGCTTCAGGAGCTAAACCTCTAAAGCGGTCGATTTAAAATATTTTTTATACACTTTAAATACCTGAATACTCCCTAAGACCATAAAAAATATCGGAATAAAAACAGGCATCACGTACCTTGATAATGGATTACTTTTCTCAAAAATAGTCTGTAAAACCACAATCAGGCTTAACATTCCCAAAAAAATACCAATCAAAGTTCCTGCAATATAATAATATTTTAACTTTTTTTCTACGACAATATGCTTTCCGTTAAGCAAATACAGATTCCAGCTCGTCCAGAAAGGCAGCTGTAAAAAATTGAAACAATTTAAAATCATTCCGATGACAAATGGTGAATACCCTAAATACTCCCTTAATTTATCGTTTGATTTTTCGGCTTGATGAAACCCATAATAAAAGAGAAAAGCCAGAACAAACATAAACCCAATAGCAAAAAAATCAATTAGCTTCATTAATTTTTTATTATCGATTAGTTCTCTGGCAAAAAGCAAAGTAAAATAAATGACAAAACTTTCGACAAAAATGACTCCGAACAGAAAGAAAACCAAATTAAAAAGTCCTGATTTCGAATAAATCTCCAAACCTACTACGTTCAAATATCCTAACGGGATCGATCCGATGAAGCTCACCAAAAATCCAACTGAGATATTCTTTAACCTTTTCATTTTTTAAAAATTTATAATCTTACTGTTCTGAGCCAAATGCAATTTATATTCCCGGATTCCAACTTTGTAATTCAGATATGGGACTCCCTTTTTATGATTCGCAGCACTGATCTCATACATATAAGTGATGTGTCTTGCCAATTCTTTCCAGGCAAACCAAACAGAATGTTTAGGATCATAAATATGTGTTGGTTCACTGGCTGCCCCGTTAAGTTCTACAACCTGAAATTTTTCTCCACGTTCTAATTCTTCGAAAGTGTTGTACATAATATCAAAACGCCCAAAATAAAATTCCGGAACCTCTTTAGCAATTTTATCAATCATTGCGGTTAACTTTGGTGTGATCCAATCGCTTCCATCTAAAAATTTTGCGCCACGAGCATGATTCCCGAAAGGAACCAAATTTACTCTTTCACCATATTTCAAAACCTGCTGCAGTTGATCTCCGTATTCCTCTTTTAAAACATCAAGCTGCAATTGAAATCTTGGCGTTTTACAGATTAACCCTTCAATAGTCGAGATTCCGTCACCGGTAACAATTAAAAATTCTTTCGAAACAATTCCGGTAATTTTGCCTTCTTTTTGGTGTGGGTGACGCACGTAAAAAATACCAACTTCATTTTTAAATGGAATCAAATTCTGCAATAAAAAATCAAAATTTGCTTTTCCGGCATATTCACTCAACTCAAAAACATTTCTTATTTTTTTCACACCAGACCCCCTTAAACCGATATCAGGTTTAGCGATTAAAGGAAAATAAATTCTGTTTTCGACTATTTTTTCTGCAATCTTATTTAGATCCGTATTCTCTTTGATCAAAATAGTATTGGGATAACATTCTCTGGGAAGCAAATCATAAATTTGTTTTTTACTTTCCATTATAAACCCGCCGTTTTTTATCTTCGGATTAGACGCATTAAAGAAAAATACTGATCTTGCTTTGATCGCATAATAGGCCCAAAGAAAATAAATAGGAACGTACAGCACTTTAAAAGGCCAGTACTCCCAATTGGTTACTTTATGAAAAAATAGTTTCATCTTTACTACATTAAATACTTATAAAAGAAGTCGAGAACTCCTTTGTCTTAATTAAATCGCAATACTTCATAGTACCTTTATTCTGCTTGATTACCACCTGAGTTATGCTAAGTGTTTTCAAAACATTTTCTCTATTAATGACCAATCCGTTTTCAGAATCATCATTTTGAGTGTTTTTATGAAAATCTAAAATATCGGCAGAGAAGATTTCATCCTTACCCTCTAAAAAATCAAAAAACCAATTGGAGCGTTTCTTTCTAATTTCCGGAGAATATAAAGTTACCGATGACCAGATGTGATTCTTTGAACTCTCCAACAGAGTCTTAATTTTTACCAGACCATCCCAAATCAGTTCATATAATTCTTCATTTTGATACAAAACCAATGTAAACGGTTCGATATCTTCCAGATTAATTTCATCCCAGAAATCCTTAGGTGACGAACTCGAAATCATATCGAGAGCAATCAGTCCCCTGCTTTTTCTATACAAAAATGAAATCCGATGCTTCTCTGTACCTCCATTCAAAAGTACCAGCACAGTTCCGTTTTTATCTACGGCAAACCACGTCCCTCCCGCTTTTGAATCTTTCGGGTACATCACATTTTTACCATTATGGCAATAGTTTCTGGGTGCAATAGCTTCCGGACGGATTACTTTTTCATCCCGATTTGAAGTAATCATTACCACTCCGTTATGGTTGACGAAACTTACTGTACACATTGTTTTCTGTATTCTATGGTGGAACGGGCCACACCAAAATTCTCATGAATCAAAACATCTTTAAACGGCATAACGGCCACTTTGATCAAAGCCTGATGGTGGATGCAATGCTCCAGATTGTATAGCAATTCTCTGTAATAATTGCTTTGAATTCGAAGGGCAAGCCCGTCTATTACCTGTTCTAAATAAATGGTTTTGTTCTCACTTTTCAGATTTGCTTTTATTCCGGTTATAAGTTCTTTTGCAAACGCCGTTTCCGTTTGCATTCGAATATTTCTCTCACGGTTATCGTAATTTACAACTCCTGAATTGTAACCCTTTTCCAGACCTATAAACATTTCCAGAATGTGTCGCAAATGCTCGCCAATTGTTGCATTGTTGAGAGCAGGGCAAGGTCTTGCATAATCTGTATCTGTCAATTGACCTAACAGATCATCGAGTTCATCTAAACTGTGGCGTATTGATTTTAGTAACATGGCTATTTTAAATTTAGAAGATTAAACAATTTACTTTTATTGAAATAAAGTAATCCTAAACAACATAATAAGGTGATAAGGGCCAGTAAAAAAAGTAAGCCTCCATCATTCTGGACTGAAATTCCCAAAACAAATAAATGAGATAGAATAGCACCCGCCATCACTCCACATCCGCCCAAAGCTCCAATCCATGTTGTTTTTGGAATTAAAATTAAAATCGCAACAACCAATTCGGCTATTCCTGATCCAATTCTTCCGTATGGTTCAATTCCTAAAGTCGAGAAAATATAAATGCTTTCTTCTGCTCCGCTGAATTTAAAAAATAAGGTTTGCAACAAAATTCCGGCTGCTATAATCCTTAAAGCCCAGATTATTTTTTCTGATTTTTCCATCTTGTTACCTGTTTATTTTTTTCCAGTTCTCGTCGGCTTGCTTTTTCAGATTAGTCTGATTTTTATTCCAGCTTTTCAAAGTATTATTAAAATAGGCATTGTAAAACAAATAGAGTTTACCGTCGATAATTTTAAAAGTTTCCGGATTTATTTCCACTTTCTCTCCGGAACTTCCCAGAGCATAGGCACACCAGCCTCCGTATTGCGGTTCATATCTTGAGGGATTTTTTAAAAATTCCTGTTTATTTTCGTTGGAAGAAAATTTATAAATCACTCCCTGATAAGAAGCTGATAATTCATTCTTTCCTTTAATCGCTTTTCCCGGACTAAAATAGGCCACAGGATCATAGCCCTGAATGGCTACTTTATTTTCCAGATTGTACTGACTTATTCTTTTCGCATCATTCTGAGCAAATGAAATACCCGAAACCAAAATCAATACAAAAAATAACAGCTTTTTCATCTTGTTTTATTTTAGGTTTTTTAATACTGAAACGAGTAATTCAGTCGAAATGCGATGCTTAAAGTCAGGAGCAATATACTCGAATGCAATCTCACCATTTGGATTCACAACAAAAACTGACGGAACCGGTAAGAAACTTTTATTGACTCCTTTAGAATGTACGTTAATTACTGATTTATAGTTTTCAGGAGCTTCGTAAGCAATTCCAATCGCTTTGGTAAATTCTCCTTCAGAGTCAGAAAGCAAAGTATATTTTACTTTATCTTTTTCTTCTGTAATTTTTAAATGCTCCGGAGCATCAGGACTTATTGCAATAATCTGGTATCCAAGATCCAGAATTTGTTTTTCTGCTTCAGCTAAAGCCTGAAGATGCATATTACAATAAGGGCACCAGCCACCGCGATAGAAAACTAAAACCGTTTTTTTCTTTTCAAGCAAATCAGAGATTTTTACCGCTGCATTTTCAACTGATTTTAATGTGGTATTTGGAATTTTCTCTCCTATTAATAAAGGAGCAATATCGGTCGCCATTTTAGGAAGCGAACTTTGCGCAGTAGCAACAGTACATAAGGCTACTAGAGCAATAAAAAATAATTTTTTCATAATTTTTAACTTTACATCTTAATTTGATAATGTAAAATTACGGTAGTATGAAAAAGGCAAATGTCGGCTAATTTACACTTAGCTTAAAATAACTTAGATTTTGGTAATATCAACAATAACAATCTCTTTTCTATTGTAATGTATCAGCTTATTCGTTTCCATCTCGTTCAGCAATTGGGTTGCCGTTTGTCTTGAAGTACAAATAATTTGTGCAATATCATTCTGTGTCAAATAGTTTTCCATCTTTACCGAATTCCCTTCCGCTACTCCTTCCTTATCTGCCCAGTCTTTAAGAAACTGATACAATCTGGTTTTTGCATCTTTAGAAACTAAATTAGCATAACTATTTTTAATACGTTTCATTTTCAGCCCCACAAATTTGGTATATGAAAGTGCGAGCGTTGGATTTCTCAGTAATAAATCTTCGAAATCTGACATCAGGAAGCTGCAAATCGCAACATCATCTGAAAGTACTTTTGCATATTCTTCATTTTTTGCATCTGTTTCCAAAGTTAATTCGCCAAACAAATCCCCTTTCTGAATGATGTCTTTTATGGTTTCATTACCTTCTTCATCAATAGATACGATTTTAATATTTCCTTTTTTGAGTAAAAATATGCGGGGTAAATCTGAAGTAGAAAAATAAATAATTTCTCCTTTTGACGCTTTTTTAAAACCTGTGATAATGCACAATTGTTTGATCTGTGAGTAACTCAAAGTTCTAAACAATTTATGGTCTCGTAAATACCAGTATTTTAAATCTTCGTACATAAAAAGTTTATTTCTGTAAATATAACGAAATTAAAATCCAAACAAAAACCCTTTCAGACATTGGGCAGCCTGAAAGGGTTTTGATTATCTAAGTTTCGAAGAGATTTATCCCGCAATAACGGCTCTTGAAATTACAATTTTCTGAATTTCTGAAGTTCCTTCGTAAATCTGAGTAATTTTTGCATCACGCATTAAACGCTCTACATGATACTCTTTTACGTAACCGTTACCTCCATGAATCTGAACCGCTTCAACGGCAGTATCCATTGCTACTTGCGATGCAAACAATTTTGCCATTGCACCACTTACATCATAATTTTTATGCTGGTCTTTATCCCAGGCTGCTTTCATACACAAATGACGCGCTGCTTCAATATTAACCGCCATATCTGCCAATTTAAAAGCAATGGCCTGATGGTTGCAGATTTCAGTTCCGAAAGCTTTACGCTCTTTAGAATATTTCAAAGCCAGTTCATAAGCTCCTGAAGCAATTCCTAAAGCCTGAGAAGCAATTCCGATACGACCTCCTGCAAGCGTTTTCATGGCAAATTTAAATCCGAAACCATCTTCTCCAATTCTGTTTTCTTTAGGAACTTTTACATCACTAAACATTAAAGAATGCGTATCAGAACCACGGATTCCCATTTTTTGTTCTTTTGGTCCAATAGAAAAGCCTGGCATGTCTTTCGTCATGATCAAAGCGTTGATTCCTTTGTGTCTTTTCTCCGGATCCGTTTGTGCAATCACTAAATAAACAGATGCTGTATTTCCGTTGGTAATCCAGTTTTTTGTTCCGTTTACCAAATAATGATCTCCCATATCAACCGCGGTTGTTTTTTGAGAAGTCGCATCACTACCCGCCTCAGGCTCACTCAAACAAAATGCTCCGTGAATCTCTCCCGATGCTAAACCTGGTAAATACTTTTGTTTTTGTTCTTCAGTTCCAAATTCCTGCAGTCCCCAACAAACTAATGAGTTGTTTACAGACATCACTACAGAAGCTGAGGCATCTACTTTTGAAATTTCTTCCATCGCAATTACATAAGAAATGGCATCCAGTCCGCTTCCTCCATATTTAGGATCAACCATCATTCCAAGGAATCCTAATTGCCCCATTTTTTTTATTTGTTCTGTCGGAAAAATTTGTTTTTCGTCACGTTCAATAACTCCCGGCAGCAATTCGTTTTGAGCAAAATCTCTTGCAGCTTGTTGAATCATTAAATGTTCTTCGGTAAGATTAAAATCCATAGTTATCCTTTTTTATTTTTCTCAGCTTAACCCGATTTAAAATATCGAAATTAAGATGACGGTTATTTTTGTTTTGTTTTTTTGAATTGCTTTTTTGTAAAAAGGCTCCCAAAGATAAATTTTAAAAGTGAGTTTAACAATGCGCGCATATAAATTTACTAGATCGGCAATAATTACGATAACGTTTTCGTTATAATCTTAAAAATTTAGCGTAACACGCATCAAATTTGCAATCATTACTCTAAAAAACAAGAATAAAATACAGGATCAAAAAAGTCCGATCTCTAAAATTTTAGTAAAGTTTAGTTGCTCAAAAGATTAAACAATTCTTAAAATATACGGCTTCCCGTAAAATAACTCTTACTAATTTGATTACTAATCTTATACAAACAAAAAAAGCAAAATTGAGTCAAAAAAAACATATTTAAGAACGCTATAAAATTAATAAATTAACATTATTTTTGCTCAATAATTATAATTTCCATAAAACATGAAAAAAAGTTTACTTCTACTTACATTCCTTTTTAGTATACAATTCTCAACCGTTTCAGCCCAGACTCAGCTTGATGTGAATGGCGTAACGGTTCCAAGAAAAATTGAATTTCAGGGCAAAACTTTACAGCTTAATGGTGCTGGAGGCCGATCAAAAATGTGGTTGGAAGTTTATGTTCAGGCCTTATATTTATCGCAGCTAAGTCAGGATCCTCAATTTATTATTGACAGCGATACCGAAATGGCAATCCGAATTGAAATTACTTCTTCAATGGTTTCTTCAAGCAAACTTACTAAAGCGATGAATGCCGGTTTTGAAAAATCTGCGTCAAGCAATCTTAATCAATTGCGTCCCCGAATCGAAGAATTTAAAACTTTTTTAAGTGACATGATTACTGAAAAAGATGTGTTTGTTCTTGCTTATAATCCGCTGGACCAAACCATCAATGTATACAAAAATGAAGTTTTAAAAGGAAAAATTCCCGGGTTTGATTTCAAAAAAGCATTATTCGGAATCTGGCTTTCAGACAAACCTGTTGATGAGACATTAAAAAAACACTTATTAGGAATATAATTTGTTAGATTTATAAAATTCAAAAGCCGAAAACGTATTGTTTTCGGCTTTCTTTTTTCGCTTCCATAAAATTTTGACACGAGATACATTATTCGCATTATTCTATTTTATACTTTTACACAAACTAAACATATCTCAACAAAATGAAAGATTTATTACAGCAATTTGAAAATAAAGCACCTGAAATTGTTTTTAACTGGAAAGATTCCGAAACAGAAGCCGAAGGATGGACTGTTATCAACTCACTGCGCGGTGGAGCTGCGGGTGGAGGAACAAGAATGAGAAAAGGCTTAGATATGAATGAAGTTTTATCGTTGGCCAAAACTATGGAAGTTAAATTTTCTGTTTCAGGACCAGCCATTGGAGGTGCCAAATCAGGAATAAATTTTGACCCAAATGATCCACGTAAAAAAGGAGTATTACAACGTTGGTACAAAGCCGTTTCTCCTTTATTAAAAAGTTACTACGGAACTGGAGGAGATTTAAATGTAGATGAAATTCACGAAGTAATTCCAATGACCGAAGAATGTGGTGTATGGCATCCGCAGGAAGGTGTTTTCAACGGACACTTCAAACCTACCGAAGCAGATAAAATTAATAGAATCGGACAATTGCGTCAGGGTGTTATCAAAGTAATCGAAAACCCAAAGTTCTCTCCTGATGTAACCCGAAAATATACGGTTGCCGACATGATTACCGGTTATGGTGTTGCCGAAGCGGCTCGTCATTTCTATGCCACTTACGGTGGAGACATCAAAGGTAAAAAAGCAATTGTTCAGGGATTTGGAAATGTAGGTTCAGCTGCCGCTTTCTATTTGGCTGAAATGGGTGCTAAAGTAATCGGAATTATTGACCGTGACGGAGGATTAATTAAAGAAGAAGGTTTTTCATTTGAAGAAATCAGAACTTTGTTTTTAAATAAAGACGGAAACAAATTAGTTGCCGATAACATGATTCCATTTGACGAAATCAACACTAAAATCTGGACAATTGGTGCCGAAATCTTCACCCCTTGTGCAGCTTCAAGATTGGTAACTCAGGAACAAATCGATAACTTAATCGCAAATGGATTAGAAGTTATTTCATGTGGAGCAAACGTACCTTTTGCTGATAAAGAAATTTTCTTCGGTTCTATCATGGAAGAAGTGGATAGCAAAGTAAGTTTGATTCCTGATTTCATTTCAAACTGTGGAATGGCAAGAGTTTTTGCTTATTTCATGGAGAAAAAAGTTCAGATGACGGACGAAGATATCTTTAATGATACTTCAGAAATTATAAAAAATGCGATTGTTAAAGCTCACACTTTAAATCCATCCAAAACAAATATCAGTGCAACTGCTTTTGAAATTGCATTGAAACAATTAGTATAATTTTTTTATACTTTATCAAAACGGGCCAGATGAACATCTGGCCTGTTTTTTTTTATGTTTCACACTGATTCAGCTGATCCTTTTGATTCAGCTTCCCCATTAATTACAAAACCTGCGCAAATCAGCTAAATCGGCGTGCAAAAAACAGTAAGCCACAAAATCACCCACTCTTCTATTCTAAACAATTTTTACTACTTTTAAGCGTTTTTTATATAATACAATTTCAAAATTCAAAATAAAAATGAGTTCCATTTCTTCAGATCAAAAGAAATCCTTACTACTCACTACTGCTATTTATGCAGTACTAATTGCGTTGTTATTTCTCATACGCTTTTGGCCTCCTTACAATCCGGAGAACAATGTGGCTTTGGCTTCTGGCGGAGGTGGCGGAGGTGTTACGGTAAATTTTGGAGACAGCGATTTAGGCTCGGGAGCAAATTATAAAAGTGAAGTTTTAAATGTAAAAAACGAAGCCCGACAAACTCCAGCAAAAGCAACACCGGACGAAGCAATTTTAACTCAGGAAAATACCACAACCGATGAAAGTGTTGCAATTCCAACAAAGGAAAAACCAAAAAAAGCAACACCCGTTGTAAAACCGGAAGTAAAACCGATTCCTGAAAAACCAAAAGTTTCCAATTCTACAAACGATGCTTTATCAAGTATTTTAAAAGGATCGAATAAAGGTGGTGATGGCGACGATAAAGCAGCTGGAAACAAAGGAAAAGCGAACGGCAGTCTAAGTTCAAACGGATATTATGGAACGGGAGGTTCGGGAGGAGGAACTGGCGGTGGCAACGGAACCGGAAATGGAATTGGTACCGGAAGCGGTTATGGCCCCGGAAGTGGCGGCGGCTCCGGTGGAGGATCTGGATATTCACTAAACGGACGCAAAGCACTGTCTAAACCGGCACCAAAATACACCTGCAATGAAGAAGGAAAAGTAGTGGTAGAAGTTACTGTAGACCAAAATGGTAAAACCATTAGCGCAACTGCGGGAATAAAAGGAACAACTAATACGGCAAGCTGTTTACTGGAGCAGGCAAAAATAGCGGCATTGAACACAAAATGGTCAGCAGACGACAAAGCAGCCGCAAAACAGGTTGGAAAAATAATTTACAATTTCAGTCTGGATTAAACACAAATTGCACAGATTTACATAAATCTGTTTCCATAAAAAAGGCTTTCATAATTTCCTGAAAGCCTTTTTTATTTTCATCAAGTAGTTTATTCTTTTTTCTGTCGTCCCAAGAGGACAAAACTGTGTGTTTATCCTACTTCGGACTGGTAGCAATAACAAACTTTAAATTATTCTTTACTCCTATTTGCAACACATCAACTAAATCCTGAACCTGAAGATTAAACGGAATTCGAACCACCACGGTTTGCTGTTTGTCAGCTCCAATTTTCGACATTAAAGTGGTTTCCAAAGCATCAAATTCAACAGGTACTTTGTCGATATAGAACTTTTTGTCTTCGGTAACAGACAAACTAATTAATTGTTTATTTGTTTTTTCATTGGCTTTCGCTTTCGGCAATGTCATTTTAATCACATTAGGATTCGCAAGTGTTGATATAATAAGGAAAAACAACAACAGGAAAAACATAATATCACTTAATGACGATGTCGCCACTTCAGCATGAAACCTTCTTTTTCTCTTAATAGACATACCTTATGCTCTTTGAATTATATTGACAAATTCTAATATTTGTTTCTGAATCTTCAACGCAAAATCATCAATCTTTCCATTCAGTAAATGATAAGCACTATAGGCAATAATCCCCACAATTAGTCCGGAACCCGAGCTGATCATTTTCTCATACAATCCTCCAGAAATATTTCCAATACTAATATTTTCAGTAACCGAAATACTGTAGAAAATCTTAATTACACCCGAAATAGTTCCGATAAAACCAAGCGTTGGAGCAATCCCGGCAATAAGTCCCAGATGTCCCAAATTTCTTTCCATTTCACCAATTTCAATATCAGCGGCACGATCCATGTTAGATTCAATCTCAGCAATTGGCCTTCCAATAACCAGCACACCTTCTTTCAGAATATTTCCTGCTGCTGTATCACTTCTTTCCACAATAGTCCTGGCTAATTCAATATTTCCGGCATTTAATTTATCTCCCACATCCTGTATCAATCGGGAATCGATTCTTGATGCTTTTTTGATATATAAGTAACGTTCAAAAATGATATAAATAGTATAAAATAATAATAGTGCAATCGGAATTAAGAAAACTCCTCCTTTCATAATAAACCCAAACATTGAAATTTCATTTTCAGGTGCAATCTTTTCGATAACTACGTTTGAGGCATTTGCGATGGTATCAGCTTGTAATTGAATGTAGCTAAACATATATTAATTCTTGTTTTTAATAATTAATTCTAAAAAATATTTGAAATTTGCAATAAAGATAATTTTCACTCTCTTATAAAACTAAAAAAAATGAAAATTATTTCAATTCGAAACTATTTTAACGCAATTCAATGAACTATCAGGAAACCACAAACTGGATGTTTAATCAGCTTCCAATGTACCAACTTCAGGGAGCTTCGGCATACAAAGAAGATTTGACTAATATTAAGTTGCTGGCTGCACATCTTGGCAACCCTCAAGATCAGTTAAAATGCATCCACGTTGCCGGAACCAATGGTAAAGGATCGACCTCGCACATGCTGGCTTCAGTTTTACAGGAAGCCGGATATAAAGTAGGATTGTATACCTCTCCGCACCTTAAAGATTTTAGGGAACGAATTAAAATTAATGGCCAGGAAATCTCCGAAGATTTTGTTTGTCAATTCGTAGCCAAACACAAAAACTTTTTTGAAGCCAATGATATGAGTTTTTTCGAAATGTCTGTTGGACTAGCCTTCGATTACTTCGCTTCAGAGAAAACTGACATTGCTATTATTGAAGTTGGTCTTGGCGGAAGACTCGATGCAACCAACATAATCACACCATTAGTATCGGTTATTACCAACATCGATTTAGACCAT
The DNA here is from genome assembly GCF_023539155.1 of Flavobacterium sp. B183. Taxonomy (NCBI): domain Bacteria; kingdom Pseudomonadati; phylum Bacteroidota; class Flavobacteriia; order Flavobacteriales; family Flavobacteriaceae; genus Flavobacterium; species Flavobacterium sp. B183. Next base: position 473,456 of record NZ_CP097434.1, read on the forward strand.
ACTCAGTTTTTAGGAAATACCCCGGCAGCAATTGCTGGTGAAAAAGCCGGAATCATAAAACCAAATGTTCCTGTTGTTATTGGGGAATACACCTTTGAGACTCAACCTATATTCTTAGCTAAAGCAGAACTAAATAAAGCTCCTATTTATTTTGCTTCCGATTTAATCACAGAAGTTTTTCCTTCCGATCTAATTGGGGATTATCAGTTTCACAATAAAAAAACGGTACAGCAGACAATCCACATTTTAAATTCTCAAAATGAGTTTAAAATCTCAGACGAAAATCTAAAAAACGGTTTGTTACAGGTTGTAAAAAATACCGGCTTACAAGGCAGATGGCAGCAATTGGGAGAAAACCCAAAGATCATCTGTGATACTGCCCACAACCAGCACGGACTGGCTGTTGTAATGAAACAAATCCAAAAAGAGAGTTTCGAAAATTTACATATTGTTCTGGGAGTTGTAAACGACAAAGATCTCGATTCTATTTTACCTCTTTTTCCTAAAAATGCACAATACTATTTTTGCAGCCCAAATTCATCCAGAGGTCTAAAGACAGAAATTTTAAATGAAGCCGCTAAAAAGCACCATTTAATAGGGGAAAATTACGACTCGGTAGAGCATGCTTTTGTTACAGCCAGAAAAAATGCTTCAAAAAATGATTTTATTTACGTTGGAGGAAGCACTTTTGTAGTCGCTGAATTGCCGCTTGCCTAAACAAAAGTCCCAAAAGAAAAAAAGCTGCAAAAAAACAATTTAATAACAAATTCATAAACAGCGAGATATAAATCATTTTTAAAAAAGTTTTATTTTTTATTCGATTTTCTTTGCAGAACTCAAAAACTAGCGTATATTTGCACTCGCAATCACAAACGATAGCAACCTAGTAAAATAGGGCGATTAGCTCAGCTGGTTCAGAGCACCTCGTTTACACCGAGGGGGTCGGGGGTTCGAACCCCTCATCGCCCACAAAAAACTCCTTAAGAAATTAAGGAGTTTTTTTTTGCTATTTATCACGACGACTTAGCAATATTAAATAGATACAATTTCCTTAACTGCCTCGATAAACAAATCAATTTCATCGAAAGTATTATAATAATGAGGAGATGCTCTCACTGCCCATTTTACCCCCTTTTCATCAAAATCAATCACGGCGAAATTTCTAAAACTCGGAACCACATTTATTTTTCTCTTCAGTAGCTCATCAACAATATATTTTGGTTGAGAATCCTCGACAAAAAATGTCACCAAGCCCCCAAGCTCAGGTCCTTTATCCAAAACCCTAACTTTAGAAATTTTAGCCAGTTCGTCTCTCATATATTTTGACAACAACTGTATTTGCCTCCAAATTCTATCCTCTCCAATACTTAAACAATACTCAATAGCAGCTTTACTTCCCAAAACAAGAGCATAAGCAAATTCCCAATCTTCAAAACGTTTAGCATCCGGTTGTTGTTTATATTCATCTTTTTCAATCCAATCAGCACCTCTCATATCAATAAACAAAGGCTCGAGTCCAGACTCAAGAACCCTGTCTGAAACATACAGAAACCCCGTGCCACGCGGACCTCTCAAAAATTTCCTGATCGTAATACTTAAAAAATCACATTTCAATTCCTCAACATCCAACTTCATTTGTCCCGCCGATTGACAAGCATCCAGAATATACCAGGTTTTATCAGCATGTACTTTTCTATAACGATTGTATATTTCACCTATACTTTTAACAGGCTGAACCAAACCGGAATTGGTTGGAATATGCGTTATAGCCAATAATCTTGGCTGAAGAGAAAATAATTTTTCCTCAAGATCTTTTAGATCAACACCACCAGTCTCAGCATTCTTGATTCTTACTATTTTAATTCCAAATCGTTTTTGACATGAAATAAACTGAATTTGATTCGAAATAAAATCATCATTGTCCGTCAAAATCACATCATCCCTCAAAAAAGGAATAGAAGACAATGCACGGGTATAAGAATCCGTAGCACTCGCCGTAAAAGCAATATTCGAGGGATCACAATTAACTAATTTTCCAGCCTGAGCGTAAAATTCCTTTATTACATCTGCCTTCAAAGCCGCAGCCTCATACCCCCCAATTTCAGATTCTAACTTTACATGTTCCAATATAGACCGAGTTACCACATCAGGCATTAAACCTGCGCCTGCATTGTTAAGATGGTTTACATTTTTACACCCAATTGTTTCACTTCTAAATTTTTCGATTTCTTCTTCAGAAAAAACACTTTCATTTCTTTTCATTATTCTTCTTTTATGTTAAATATTACAACACAAAACTACTTATACCTTCCTGCTTTATTTCGGCAAATAAATACTACAAATAACTAATTTAACCTAAATTTACTTGAAAATCAGGTAAAAAATGCAAGCACTCGACGAATACGACAAAAAAATTTTACAATACATTCAAAAAAACAATAGACTGACCGCCCAAGAACTTGGCGACTTAGTAAATTTAAGCAGTTCAGCCGTACAAAGAAGATTAGCAAGATTAAGAGAAAATAAAATAATAGAGGCCGATATATCAATAATAGCACCAAGCACTATTGGCTTAACGATTACTTGCATAGTAGACATCATTCTAGCGGACGGAAATTCAAAAGCTTTAGAAAAATTCAAGGATTCTATGCGGAAATGCCACGAAGTGATGCAATGTTATTTCGTCACCGGTACCTATGATTTTGTTATTATTGTAAACGCAAAAGACATGCAGCATTATGAATCTTTTGCCAAAAAATGGCTAATGGATGATCCGAATGTTAAACATTTCTACACTCATGTAATAATGGACAAGGTAAAAGTTGGCTACGATGTAGCAATTTAACCTCATATTCCTTTCCATAAAAATCACTTCAAAACAGGGGGTTTAAATCGCTTTTCTCATCTAAAACAAACAAGAACCTCACTCTCCGGATAAAACTAAAAATAAAGCACTAAAAAACACTTAAAAAAACATCTCAACTACACATTCCCTATGCGGTTGCATATTCATCTTTTCATGTTAGCTAATTATTATGGCGTTTCCCTTTGGGTCGGGCTGTCCGCTAAATCTTTTGCGATAGAAGTTTAAGGGAATTTTTAAATGAATGGTAATCGCAAAAGGATATCGCTCCCATCCCTAACGCAATTTGTGATAAAAAGAATATTTAAAGAAAAAAAGAACTAAAGTTTTTAACCGCAAAGTCCGCAAAGGTATACGCAAAGCACGCAAGGAAAAAGGGCTGAAAGCCCGAAATGCGAAGCACTATGAACCAAAATAAACAGCAAACATCGCCCTAAAAGGGCAAAAGCCATCTACAGCCAATAAAAAATCCGTTCTAATCCGCGTTTTCGCCTGGCGAATCCGTATCATCTGTGTACTTTTTTTTAACCGCAAAGCGCGTAAGAATTTAAAACTAGTATAAAACAAAAAACCCTATCCGATTTGGATAAGGTTCTTCAAAAGAAAGGCGACGACATACTCTCCCACATAACTGCAGTACCATCTGCGCAGGCGGGCTTAACTTCTCTGTTCGGGATGGGAAGAGGTGAGCCCCGCCGCAATAACCACCTTAAGGCTGTTAGTTGCTTGGGCAACTTTTTAATTGACAACTGATAATTAACAATTGATAATTAAAACAATATTTTAACATACTGAGATAAAGAAACAAATAAGTTTTTTTCTTAAGAAAGTTCTCTCCCTCCGATTGCTCGGAGGGAAAAGTGCGTACATAAGCTTACGGATTATTAGTACTACTCGACTATGACATTACTGCCTTTACATCTATAGCCTATCAACGTGGTCATCTTCCACGATCCTTAAAAGAAATCTCATCTTGTGGTGGGTTTCGCGCTTATATGCTTTCAGCGCTTATCCCTTCCAAACGTAGCTACTCTGCGGTGCCCCTGGCGGGACAACAGATACACTAGAGGTTTGTCCAATTCGGTCCTCTCGTACTAGAATCAGATCCACTCAAATTTCTAACGCCCACAGTAGATAGAGACCGAACTGTCTCACGACGTTCTGAACCCAGCTCGCGTGCCACTTTAATGGGCGAACAGCCCAACCCTTGGGACCTTCTCCAGCCCCAGGATGTGACGAGCCGACATCGAGGTGCCAAACCCCCCCGTCGATATGAGCTCTTGGGGGAGATCAGCCTGTTATCCCCGGCGTACCTTTTATCCTTTGAGCGATGGCCCTTCCATGCGGAACCACCGGATCACTATGCTCTACTTTCGTACCTGATCGACCTGTATGTCTCTCAGTCAAGCTCCCTTATGCCATTGCACTCTACGCACGGTTACCAAGCGTACTGAGGGAACCTTTAGAAGCCTCCGTTACTCTTTTGGAGGCGACCACCCCAGTCAAACTACCCACCAAGCACTGTCCTCTTCATCGAAGAGTTAGGCCTCAGATAAACAAAGGGTTGTATTTCAACAATGACTCCACAACGCCTGGCGACGCCACTTCACAGTCTCCAACCTATCCTACACATCATTTATCCAAGGTCAATACTAAGCTATAGTAAAGGTGCACAGGGTCTTTTCGTCCCACTGCGGGTAAACGGCATCTTCACCGTTACTACAATTTCACCGAGCTCATGGCTGAGACAGTGTCCAGATCGTTACACCATTCGTGCAGGTCGGAACTTACCCGACAAGGAATTTCGCTACCTTAGGACCGTTATAGTTACGGCCGCCGTTTACTGGGGCTTCAATTCAATGCTTCTCCGAAGATAACATCTCCTCTTAACCTTCCAGCACCGGGCAGGTGTCAGGCCCTATACTTCATCTTACGATTTTGCAGAGCCCTGTGTTTTTGATAAACAGTCGCCTGGACCTCTTCACTGCGGCCAGCTTGCGCTGGCGACCTTTCTCCCGAAGTTACAGGTCTATTTTGCCTAATTCCTTAGCCATGAATCTCTCGAGCACCTTAGGATTCTCTCCTCAACTACCTGTGTCGGTTTACGGTACTGGTACTAATTACCTGAAGTTTAGAGGTTTTTCTTGGAAGCCCTTAGGCGCACTATCTCTTTGTCCGAAGACTCCGAGTACTATCGTATTTCACCATTCTCTACGGATTTGCCTATAGAGAATATAGCTAGGTACTTCAACGAACTATTCCGTCAGTTCGCGGCGCTTTCATCACTCCGTCACCCCATCACAGTAATTAGTAGTACGGGAATATTAACCCGTTGGCCATCGACTGTCCCTTTCGGGTTCGCCTTAGGACCAGACTAACCCACAGCTGATTAGCATAGCTGTGGAAACCTTAGTTTTTCGGTGTGCGGGTTTCTCGCCCGCATTATCGTTACTTATGCCTACATTTTCTTTTCTAACCAGTCCAGCATACCTTACGATACACCTTCAACCCTGTTAGAATGCTCCCCTACCACTTTGTATTACTACAAAATCCATAGCTTCGGTAATATGCTTATGCCCGATTATTATCCATGCTCGTCCGCTCGACTAGTGAGCTGTTACGCACTCTTTAAATGAATGGCTGCTTCCAAGCCAACATCCTAGCTGTCTGGGCAGACAAACCTCGTTCTTTCAACTTAGCATATATTTGGGGACCTTAGCTGATGGTCTGGGTTCTTTCCCTCTCGGACTTGGACCTTAGCACCCAAGCCCTCACTGTTATCAATCATTATATAGCATTCGGAGTTTGTCAGGAATTGGTAGGCGGTGAAGCCCCCGCATCCAATCAGTAGCTCTACCTCTATATAACTAAAATAACGCTGCACCTAAATGCATTTCGGGGAGTACGAGCTATTTCCGAGTTTGATTGGCCTTTCACCCCTACCCACAGGTCATCCGAAGACTTTTCAACGTCAACCGGTTCGGACCTCCACACTGTGTTACCAGCGCTTCATCCTGCCCATGGGTAGATCACACGGTTTCGCGTCTAACACTACTGACTAAAGCGCCCTATTCAGACTCGCTTTCGCTACGGATCCGTGACTTAATCACTTAACCTTGCCAGCAACGTTAACTCGTAGGCTCATTATGCAAAAGGCACGCCGTCACCCCACAAAAGGGCTCCGACCGCTTGTAAGCGTATGGTTTCAGGATCTATTTCACTCCGTTATTCACGGTTCTTTTCACCTTTCCCTCACGGTACTGGTTCACTATCGGTCTCTCAGGAGTATTTAGCCTTAGCGGATGGTCCCGCCAAATTCAGACAGGGTTTCACGTGCCCCGCCCTACTCAGGATACCACTATCTATTATACTTGTTACCCATACGAGGCTATCACTCTCTATGGCTCGACTTTCCAGTCGATTCCGGTTCCTTGTACATAAAATGTCGTGGTCCTACAACCCCAACAATGCCGTAACATCATTGGTTTGGGCTAATCCGCGTTCGCTCGCCACTACTTACGGAATCACTTTTGTTTTCTTCTCCTCCGCCTACTTAGATGTTTCAGTTCAGCGGGTTTGCCCACCTATCGGTGTACTATGTCTTCAACATAGTGGGTTGCCCCATTCGGATATCTACGGATCAATCGATGTGTGCTCGTCCCCGTAGCTTTTCGCAGCTTATCACGTCCTTCTTCGCCTCTGAGAGCCTAGGCATCCCCCATACGCCCTTATTTTGCTTATTGTACCAATCTTGTTTCTTAAAACAAGACCGTTTTTTTTTGTCTTTTATTATTGCTAATAAAAAACGCTTTCTACTTTCTTATTATTTTCTTATCTCAATATGTCAATGAACTTTTATAATTAATAATTATCAATTGATAATTGTCAATTATTTCGTGGAGAATAACGGAGTCGAACCGTTGACCTCCTGCGTGCAAGGCAGGCGCTCTAGCCAGCTGAGCTAATCCCCCATTTTTTAGTTGTCAGTTAACAGTTTTCAGTTAACAGTACTTAAAACGGTTACTCAACCTCTAAAATTTCCTTTTAAATTAAGCTTTCAGTCCTTTTTAATTATCAATTGTTAATTATTAATTATCAATTCTTTTTAAAAAGTAGTCCCGGGCAGACTCGAACTGCCGACCCCTACATTATCAGTGTAGTACTCTAACCAGCTGAGCTACGAGACTCTGTTTTTACTTAATTCTTTCATTTTTTTAAATTAACAGCAAGAGTAATACAATCTCCAATTCAGAGACCCATAAATAATCATCTTTTTTCCTTAACGTGCACTAGGCTAACAGTAAGGCTCTAGAAAGGAGGTGTTCCAGCCGCACCTTCCGGTACGGCTACCTTGTTACGACTTAGCCCTAGTTACCAGTTTTACCCTAGGCAGCTCCTTGCGGTCACCGACTTCAGGCACCCCCAGCTTCCATGGCTTGACGGGCGGTGTGTACAAGGCCCGGGAACGTATTCACCGGATCATGGCTGATATCCGATTACTAGCGATTCCAGCTTCACGGAGTCGAGTTGCAGACTCCGATCCGAACTGTGACCGGTTTTATAGATTCGCTCCTGGTCGCCCAGTGGCTGCTCTCTGTACCGGCCATTGTAGCACGTGTGTAGCCCAAGGCGTAAGGGCCGTGATGATTTGACGTCATCCCCACCTTCCTCACAGTTTGCACTGGCAGTCTTGTTAGAGTTCCCGACTTGACTCGCTGGCAACTAACAACAGGGGTTGCGCTCGTTATAGGACTTAACCTGACACCTCACGGCACGAGCTGACGACAACCATGCAGCACCTTGTAATTTGTCTTGCGAAAGATCTGTTTCCAAATCGGTCAAACTACATTTAAGCCTTGGTAAGGTTCCTCGCGTATCATCGAATTAAACCACATGCTCCACCGCTTGTGCGGGCCCCCGTCAATTCCTTTGAGTTTCATTCTTGCGAACGTACTCCCCAGGTGGGATACTTATCACTTTCGCTTAGCCACTGAAATTGCTTCCAACAGCTAGTATCCATCGTTTACGGCGTGGACTACCAGGGTATCTAATCCTGTTCGCTACCCACGCTTTCGTCCATCAGCGTCAATCCATTAGTAGTAACCTGCCTTCGCAATTGGTATTCCATGTAATCTCTAAGCATTTCACCGCTACACTACATATTCTAGTTACTTCCTAATAATTCAAGTTTAGCAGTATCAATGGCCGTTCCACCGTTGAGCGATGGGCTTTCACCACTGACTTACTAAACCGCCTACGGACCCTTTAAACCCAATGATTCCGGATAACGCTTGGATCCTCCGTATTACCGCGGCTGCTGGCACGGAGTTAGCCGATCCTTATTCTTACGATACCGTCAAGCTCCTACACGTAGGAGTGTTTCTTCTCGTACAAAAGCAGTTTACAATCCATAGGACCGTCATCCTGCACGCGGCATGGCTGGATCAGGCTTGCGCCCATTGTCCAATATTCCTCACTGCTGCCTCCCGTAGGAGTCTGGTCCGTGTCTCAGTACCAGTGTGGGGGATCTCCCTCTCAGGACCCCTACCCATCGTAGCCTTGGTAAGCCGTTACCTTACCAACTAGCTAATGGGACGCATGCTCATCTTTTACCGTTGTGACTTTAATAGTATCTCGATGCCGAGTCACTATACTATGAGGTATTAATCCAAATTTCTCTGGGCTATCCCTCTGTAAAAGGTAGATTGCATACGCGTTACGCACCCGTGCGCCGGTCTCTATATCCGAAGACATATACCCCTCGACTTGCATGTGTTAAGCCTGCCGCTAGCGTTCATCCTGAGCCAGGATCAAACTCTTCATCGTATATTTTTATATTATATTGCGATGATATCTATCGGTTCTTTTCGAATCTTACGATTCTATTACTCTTATTCTTTTGTCCCGATTAATCGGGACGGCTGTCAATTCAATATGTCTACGAACGTATTCTTTTTTCTTAATCTCGCTTGTCTCTCAAAGCGGGTGCAAAAGTAGAAAACTTATTTCTAATCGGCAAGAGTTTTTTGAAGTTTTTTTTTTAGAAAATCTCTTTTCGTTTTTAACTCCTCTCCTTACCAATCTTTCAATGAACTTCCCTTGTTTTGCGGGGTACAAACTTAAAACTTTCTTTCTTTACTCGCAAGCTTTTTGGAATCTTTTTTTGAAAATTTCTTTCCCTTTTAATTCCTTTGCTTGTCAGTATTTCAGTGAACGTTTATCGCTGTTGCGGGTGCAAAAGTAGTCACTTTATCCGCTTTTACAAGCTTTTTCTAAACTTATTTTTAATCTTTTTCGGAACTTTTTCGGAACTTTATCTTAACACCCTGATAACACCCCTTTTACAAATTATCATTCTTTTTAAATTTATACGATTTTTCTTAAATCATCTGTAATTATCGTAATTTTATCCTTCAATACCATTCCCTTTTTATACCATTCTCAATATATTTTGTCATTTATCACCAAATCCCAACCCATACACCATGTCAATTCCATCTCATTTGACAACTTTTCCAACCAAACAGCAACCAAAACACATATTCAAATAAATACAGCAGATTTCACAAACACCTAAACCATCTCTTTACAAAATAACTAACCACAATAAAAAATCAACGAAAAAAACTCAAGAAAGCAGCAAACCATTATTCTTTTAGATTTACAAGACATTCATACCAAACACTTCTACTTATCAACTTTTAAAATCAACATGACTCAAAAAGTCAGAGACAACTCTTAGCTTACTCAAACAAAAACAAAAACAAAAAAAACAAACAAATACCAAAACAGCTTACAAAGATTAAAACTTAAAGACAAATCAAATTTGAGCAATTAAAAAATTCCTTTCTTTTTTCCAAGAACAAACATAAAACTCTAAAATTTCAATCAAGAATAGCTATTTATCTAACAAAACACGAAAACAGAACAAATGCTTTCCCCGAGACTCCACCTCTTCTTAGAAACTCTGAGCAATAATCTTCATCAACCCCTAAGCTTATCGTTTCTCTATCACTAAGACTCTTTCAAGACAAATTACTATTTAATTAATCAACTACAAAAGCTAGCAATTGCATATTAAACCAGGGGACAGGAAATAAACATCTTAAAGACATTAATTATACTCAACCTACAAACTCTTTGAATTACACATTTTACATACAATCTCTTTATTTCTTTTTAACCCACAATTATGGCGTTCCCCTTTGGGTCGGGCTGTCCGCTAAATCTTTTGCGATAGAAGTTTCAGGGAATTTTTAAAAGTATGAGCATCGCAAAAGGATATCACTTCCATCCCTAACGCAATTTGCGATAAAAGAATATTCAAAGAAAAAAAAGGACTAAAGTTTTTAACCGCAAAGGTTTACGCAAAGCACACAAGGAAAAAGGGCTGAAAGCCCGAAAAGCAGAAAGCATGGTGCGAACCAAAATGAGCAATAAATATCGCCCTGAAAGGGCAAAAACCCATACACCTAATAAAAAATCCGTTCTAATCCGCGTTTTCGCCTGGCGAATCCGTATCATCTGTGTACTTTTTTTTAACCGCAAAGCGCGTAAGAATTTAAAACTAGTATAAAACAAAAAACCCTATCCGATTTGGATAGGGTTCTTCAAAAGAAAGGCGACGACATACTCTCCCACATAACTGCAGTACCATCTGCGCAGGCGGGCTTAACTTCTCTGTTCGGGATGGGAAGAGGTGAGCCCCGCCGCAATAACCACCTTAAGGCTGTTAGTTGCTTGGGCAACTTTTTAATTGACAACTGATAATTAACAATTGATAATTAAAACAATATTTTAACATACTGAGATAAAGAAACAAATAAGTTTTTTTCTTAAGAAAGTTCTCTCCCTCCGATTGCTCGGAGGGAAAAGTGCGTACATAAGCTTACGGATTATTAGTACTACTCGACTATGACATTACTGCCTTTACATCTATAGCCTATCAACGTGGTCATCTTCCACGATCCTTAAAAGAAATCTCATCTTGTGGTGGGTTTCGCGCTTATATGCTTTCAGCGCTTATCCCTTCCAAACGTAGCTACTCTGCGGTGCCCCTGGCGGGACAACAGATACACTAGAGGTTTGTCCAATTCGGTCCTCTCGTACTAGAATCAGATCCACTCAAATTTCTAACGCCCACAGTAGATAGAGACCGAACTGTCTCACGACGTTCTGAACCCAGCTCGCGTGCCACTTTAATGGGCGAACAGCCCAACCCTTGGGACCTTCTCCAGCCCCAGGATGTGACGAGCCGACATCGAGGTGCCAAACCCCCCCGTCGATATGAGCTCTTGGGGGAGATCAGCCTGTTATCCCCGGCGTACCTTTTATCCTTTGAGCGATGGCCCTTCCATGCGGAACCACCGGATCACTATGCTCTACTTTCGTACCTGATCGACCTGTATGTCTCTCAGTCAAGCTCCCTTATGCCATTGCACTCTACGCACGGTTACCAAGCGTACTGAGGGAACCTTTAGAAGCCTCCGTTACTCTTTTGGAGGCGACCACCCCAGTCAAACTACCCACCAAGCACTGTCCTCTTCATCGAAGAGTTAGGCCTCAGATAAACAAAGGGTTGTATTTCAACAATGACTCCACAACGCCTGGCGACGCCACTTCACAGTCTCCAACCTATCCTACACATCATTTATCCAAGGTCAATACTAAGCTATAGTAAAGGTGCACAGGGTCTTTTCGTCCCACTGCGGGTAAACGGCATCTTCACCGTTACTACAATTTCACCGAGCTCATGGCTGAGACAGTGTCCAGATCGTTACACCATTCGTGCAGGTCGGAACTTACCCGACAAGGAATTTCGCTACCTTAGGACCGTTATAGTTACGGCCGCCGTTTACTGGGGCTTCAATTCAATGCTTCTCCGAAGATAACATCTCCTCTTAACCTTCCAGCACCGGGCAGGTGTCAGGCCCTATACTTCATCTTACGATTTTGCAGAGCCCTGTGTTTTTGATAAACAGTCGCCTGGACCTCTTCACTGCGGCCAGCTTGCGCTGGCGACCTTTCTCCCGAAGTTACAGGTCTATTTTGCCTAATTCCTTAGCCATGAATCTCTCGAGCACCTTAGGATTCTCTCCTCAACTACCTGTGTCGGTTTACGGTACTGGTACTAATTACCTGAAGTTTAGAGGTTTTTCTTGGAAGCCCTTAGGCGCACTATCTCTTTGTCCGAAGACTCCGAGTACTATCGTATTTCACCATTCTCTACGGATTTGCCTATAGAGAATATAGCTAGGTACTTCAACGAACTATTCCGTCAGTTCGCGGCGCTTTCATCACTCCGTCACCCCATCACAGTAATTAGTAGTACGGGAATATTAACCCGTTGGCCATCGACTGTCCCTTTCGGGTTCGCCTTAGGACCAGACTAACCCACAGCTGATTAGCATAGCTGTGGAAACCTTAGTTTTTCGGTGTGCGGGTTTCTCGCCCGCATTATCGTTACTTATGCCTACATTTTCTTTTCTAACCAGTCCAGCATACCTTACGATACACCTTCAACCCTGTTAGAATGCTCCCCTACCACTTTGTATTACTACAAAATCCATAGCTTCGGTAATATGCTTATGCCCGATTATTATCCATGCTCGTCCGCTCGACTAGTGAGCTGTTACGCACTCTTTAAATGAATGGCTGCTTCCAAGCCAACATCCTAGCTGTCTGGGCAGACAAACCTCGTTCTTTCAACTTAGCATATATTTGGGGACCTTAGCTGATGGTCTGGGTTCTTTCCCTCTCGGACTTGGACCTTAGCACCCAAGCCCTCACTGTTATCAATCATTATATAGCATTCGGAGTTTGTCAGGAATTGGTAGGCGGTGAAGCCCCCGCATCCAATCAGTAGCTCTACCTCTATATAACTAAAATAACGCTGCACCTAAATGCATTTCGGGGAGTACGAGCTATTTCCGAGTTTGATTGGCCTTTCACCCCTACCCACAGGTCATCCGAAGACTTTTCAACGTCAACCGGTTCGGACCTCCACACTGTGTTACCAGCGCTTCATCCTGCCCATGGGTAGATCACACGGTTTCGCGTCTAACACTACTGACTAAAGCGCCCTATTCAGACTCGCTTTCGCTACGGATCCGTGACTTAATCACTTAACCTTGCCAGCAACGTTAACTCGTAGGCTCATTATGCAAAAGGCACGCCGTCACCCCACAAAAGGGCTCCGACCGCTTGTAAGCGTATGGTTTCAGGATCTATTTCACTCCGTTATTCACGGTTCTTTTCACCTTTCCCTCACGGTACTGGTTCACTATCGGTCTCTCAGGAGTATTTAGCCTTAGCGGATGGTCCCGCCAAATTCAGACAGGGTTTCACGTGCCCCGCCCTACTCAGGATACCACTATCTATTATACTTGTTACCCATACGAGGCTATCACTCTCTATGGCTCGACTTTCCAGTCAATTCCGGTTCCTTGTACATAAAATGTCGTGGTCCTACAACCCCAACAATGCCGTAACATCATTGGTTTGGGCTAATCCGCGTTCGCTCGCCACTACTTACGGAATCACTTTTGTTTTCTTCTCCTCCGCCTACTTAGATGTTTCAGTTCAGCGGGTTTGCCCACCTATCGGTGTACTATGTCTTCAACATAGTGGGTTGCCCCATTCGGATATCTACGGATCAATCGATGTGTGCTCGTCCCCGTAGCTTTTCGCAGCTTATCACGTCCTTCTTCGCCTCTGAGAGCCTAGGCATCCCCCATACGCCCTTATTTTGCTTATTGTACCAATCTTGTTTCTTAAAACAAGACCGTTTTTTTTTGTCTTTTATTATTGCTAATAAAAAACGCTTTCTACTTTCTTATTATTTTCTTATCTCAATATGTCAATGAACTTTTATAATTAATAATTATCAATTGATAATTGTCAATTATTTCGTGGAGAATAACGGAGTCGAACCGTTGACCTCCTGCGTGCAAGGCAGGCGCTCTAGCCAGCTGAGCTAATCCCCCATTTTTTAGTTGTCAGTTAACAGTTTTCAGTTAACAGTACTTAAAACGGTTACTCAACCTCTAAAATTTCCTTTTAAATTAAGCTTTCAGTCCTTTTTAATTATCAATTGTTAATTATTAATTATCAATTCTTTTTAAAAAGTAGTCCCGGGCAGACTCGAACTGCCGACCCCTACATTATCAGTGTAGTACTCTAACCAGCTGAGCTACGAGACTCTGTTTTTACTTAATTCTTTCATTTTTTTTTAAATTAACAGCAAGAGTAATACAATCTCCAATTCAGAGACCCATAAATAATCATCTTTTTTCCTTAACGTGCACTAGGCTAACATTAAGGCTCTAGAAAGGAGGTGTTCCAGCCGCACCTTCCGGTACGGCTACCTTGTTACGACTTAGCCCTAGTTACCAGTTTTACCCTAGGCAGCTCCTTGCGGTCACCGACTTCAGGCACCCCCAGCTTCCATGGCTTGACGGGCGGTGTGTACAAGGCCCGGGAACGTATTCACCGGATCATGGCTGATATCCGATTACTAGCGATTCCAGCTTCACGGAGTCGAGTTGCAGACTCCGATCCGAACTGTGACCGGTTTTATAGATTCGCTCCTGGTCGCCCAGTGGCTGCTCTCTGTACCGGCCATTGTAGCACGTGTGTAGCCCAAGGCGTAAGGGCCGTGATGATTTGACGTCATCCCCACCTTCCTCACAGTTTGCACTGGCAGTCTTGTTAGAGTTCCCGACTTGACTCGCTGGCAACTAACAACAGGGGTTGCGCTCGTTATAGGACTTAACCTGACACCTCACGGCACGAGCTGACGACAACCATGCAGCACCTTGTAATTTGTCTTGCGAAAGATCTGTTTCCAAATCGGTCAAACTACATTTAAGCCTTGGTAAGGTTCCTCGCGTATCATCGAATTAAACCACATGCTCCACCGCTTGTGCGGGCCCCCGTCAATTCCTTTGAGTTTCATTCTTGCGAACGTACTCCCCAGGTGGGATACTTATCACTTTCGCTTAGCCACTGAAATTGCTTCCAACAGCTAGTATCCATCGTTTACGGCGTGGACTACCAGGGTATCTAATCCTGTTCGCTACCCACGCTTTCGTCCATCAGCGTCAATCAATTAGTAGTAACCTGCCTTCGCAATTGGTATTCCATGTAATCTCTAAGCATTTCACCGCTACACTACATATTCTAGTTACTTCCTAATAATTCAAGTTTAGCAGTATCAATGGCCGTTCCACCGTTGAGCGATGGGCTTTCACCACTGACTTACTAAACCGCCTACGGACCCTTTAAACCCAATGATTCCGGATAACGCTTGGATCCTCCGTATTACCGCGGCTGCTGGCACGGAGTTAGCCGATCCTTATTCTTACGATACCGTCAAGCTCCTTCACGAAGGAGTGTTTCTTCTCGTACAAAAGCAGTTTACAATCCATAGGACCGTCATCCTGCACGCGGCATGGCTGGATCAGGCTTGCGCCCATTGTCCAATATTCCTCACTGCTGCCTCCCGTAGGAGTCTGGTCCGTGTCTCAGTACCAGTGTGGGGGATCTCCCTCTCAGGACCCCTACCCATCGTAGCCTTGGTAAGCCGTTACCTTACCAACTAGCTAATGGGACGCATGCTCATCTTTTACCGTTGTGACTTTAATAGTATCTCGATGCCGAGTCACTATACTATGAGGTATTAATCCAAATTTCTCTGGGCTATCCCTCTGTAAAAGGTAGATTGCATACGCGTTACGCACCCGTGCGCCGGTCTCTATATCCGAAGACATATACCCCTCGACTTGCATGTGTTAAGCCTGCCGCTAGCGTTCATCCTGAGCCAGGATCAAACTCTTCATCGTATATTTTTATATTATATTGCGATGATATCTATCGGTTCTTTTCGAATCTTACGATTCTATTACTCTTATTCTTTTGTCCCGATTAATCGGGACGGCTGTCAATTCAATATGTCTACGAACGTATTCTTTTTTCTTAATCTCGCTTGTCTCTCAAAGCGGGTGCAAAAGTAGAAAACTTATTTCTAATCGGCAAGAGTTTTTTGAAGTTTTTTTTTAGAAAATCTCTTTTCGTTTTTAACTCCTCTCCTTACCAATCTTTCAATGAACTTCCCTTGTTTTGCGGGGTGCAAACTTAAAACTTTCTTTCTTTACTCGCAAGCTTTTTGGAATCTTTTTTTGAAAATTTCTTTCCCTTTTAATTCCTTTGCTTGTCAGTATTTCAGTGAACGTTTATCGCTGTTGCGGGTGCAAAAGTAGTCACTTTATCCGCTTCTACAAGCTTTTTCTAAACTTATTTTAAATCTTTTTCAAAACTTTTTCCTAACACTCTGATAACACCTCTTTTACAAATTAAACTTTTTTCAGGTTTGAAAGGTTTTTCTTCGTTCAAATGAAACTCTTAGATACAAAGCCCCATTTTTACTGGTTTCTTTTTAATCTCGCAAAGACGCAAAGGCGCGAAGTTTTTGTTTTTCTTGTCTTATTTCCTTTGAAAACCCATACCCTAGCCCCGATAGTAGTGGAAATCCTTTTGCTTTTTCCTTTAAAAAGCAAAAGATTGCAGCGGATAGCGGGATAAAGCTTCGACTTCGCTCAGCTGGACAGAAAAACTACTCTTATTATATAGTATAGAATCTCAAATACCAAGCTTCGACTTCGCTCAGATGGACAGAATCACTCCTTATATATAGGTAGTAAAAAAACAAACCCGACAGGTTTTGAAAACCTGTCGGGTTGTGTATACACTCCAGAACAATACAATTACTCGAAACGAATAGCTTTAACCGGAGAAATCTTTGTGATTATATAGGAAGGAATCAACAGCACCACAAAACAAACTCCAATCGTAAGCAAATTCAATAAAATAATATGCCAAAGATTAAAATAGACCGGAGCCTGATTTACATAGTAATTTTCAGGATTTAAGCGAATCACTCCAAACTGCTGCTGAATTAACAACAAAGCAATACCAATTAAATTTCCCCAAAACAATCCCCGAACAATCAAATAGAATGCGTTATACAAAAACACTTTACGAACCATCCAGTTATTAGCTCCCAACGCTTTTAAAATTCCAATCATTTGGGTTCGTTCTAAAATCAAAACCAACAGCGCTACAACCATGTTAATCGTAGCCACCAATATCATTACCCCTAATATTACTATGATATTAAAATCGAAAAGCTGCAACCAATCAAATATATAACTATACTTCTCTATTATTGTTTTGGTATCCAGATTAGACGATGTTTGATCGTAGATTTTTTCTCCTGTTGCTTTAATAGCATCAAAGTCATTAATGAATACCTCAAAAGCGCCAACCTGATTGGAACTCCATTTATTAATTCTTTGAATATGCCTTATATCTCCCAATATATAGGTGGCGTCAAAATCCTGAAAGCCTGAACTAAAAACACCTGCTATTCTGAATCGGCGGCTATTAGGCATTTTCCCTTGTTCTTCTTTGATAAAAAAAGTATTAAAATTATCTCCTACTTTTAGATGAAGTCGATCTGCAAGGAATTTTGAAATCAAAACATCTTCGTTTAAAGCAGCTGAAAAATCAGGTAACTTTCCTTCAACCAAATACTCTTCTATATTTTTCCAGTCGTAATCCGCTCCGACTCCTTTGAAGATTATACCTTCAAAAGAATTTTCTGTTCTGATGATTCCCGCTTTACTTGCGATTGCCTGAATATGATTTACCTCAGGAACTGATTTAAATTCAGGATAAAACTCCTGTTTTTTAGAAATAGGAATCAAAGTAACATCAGAATTGTTATTATCGTAGTTTGAAATTATAATCTGCCCGTTGAAAGCAGAAACTTTATCCCTTATTTTTTTTTGAAGACCAATCCCTGTCGCAACAGAAACGATCATCATTATCATACCAATAGCGATGGCCGAAATAGCAATTTTAATAATAGGCGCCGAAATACTGCTTTTAAAATCTTTTGCAGTAATTAGCCTTTTAGCTATGAAATATTCTAAACTCAAATTTTATGTTGTCTTGAAATTATTAATTACACCCGTTTCCGGTTCATTCGAATCAAAAGTACATTTTAAAAAGCAAAAATGAATTGCTTCTAAGAACAATTATCAAATGTTAGAAGGTTATAAAGGAAGCTTTTTCTTCATTTCCTCCACTATATTATATGCAGCAGGACAAATGGCAACATTCTTCAATGTTAAGTCCGCTATCTGATGAAACTTTTTACGATCTGTATGCGGAAATTCTCTGCACGCTTTCGGACGAACATCATAAATCATACAATAATTTTCATTGTCCAAAAAAGTACAAGGAACACTTTTCAAAACATAATCTTTGTCCTCATCAATTCTAAGATATTGTTCGATAAATTGCTGCGGCTTTTGTCGGAATGATTTCGAAATCCTTTCAATATCAGCCAAAGTAAACAAAGGACCGGTAGTTTTGCAGCAATTCGCGCATTGCAAGCAGTCTGTTTTTTTAAATTCGGCGTCATGTAAATCCTGCATTACATAATCCAAATTCTTTGGCTGTTTCTTTTTAAGCTTATCGAAATACTTTTTATTTTCGATATGCTTATCTTTGGCTAACTTATTTAAGTTATTTAAAATTTGCTTCAAGTTTAAGATTTAAAGTTGAACTGCAAAATTAAACAACTTTAAACTTGTAACCTTAAACTTTGAACTAAAATACAATGAAAGATCTTTTCGGGAAAGCCATGTACGATTTCCAAACCAATAATTCACCTGAGAATATTATCACTGAAACTTCGATTTCTGAAGAAGATGAAATGAGTGTGGATTATTTATTCCGTTCGTACAATGAAATGCCTAAACTCGAACAAAAAGCATTGCAATTAGCCTTCGGAAAAACTCTGGACGTAGGCTGCGGAGCCGGAAGTCATAGTTTATCTTTACAAAATGACAGAAATCTGGAGCTTGTTTCAATTGACATCTCAAGAAATGCAATCGAAACCTGCAAGCTTCGCGGAGTCAAAAATGCTATAGTCAAAAATATCCTGGATTTTGAGGAGGGAAAATTCGACACTATCATTTTACTAATGAATGGAGTGGGAATTTTTGGTAAACTAGAAAATTGCAACAAGTACCTTTCTAAACTAAAATCACTTCTGAACCCGGGCGGACAAATTTTACTCGACAGCTCAGACATTATCTATATGTTTGACGAAGATGAAGATGGCGGAAAATGGATCCCATCCGATAACGATTATTATGGAGAGCTTGTGTTCAACATTTCTTATAAAGGCGAGAAAGAAGAGCCGTTCGACTGGCTGTACCTTGATTACAACACTCTTCAAAATGCCGCTGCTGCAAATGGATTAAAATGTGAGCTCATCCTTGAAGGCGACCACTACGATTATTTGGCTAAACTTTCTCTATAAAACAACAAAACATGAACGAAACAGATTTAGAAAAACTAAAATATCCGATCGGCAAGTTTAAAACTCCAACAGATTATACCTCGGAGTACATTTCCGACAGTGTTGCCATCATTGCCTCTTTTCCCGAAAGATTAAAAAAAGAAACGATTCATTTAACCGACGAACAACTAGACACTCCTTATCGTCCGGACGGATGGACTGTTCGTCAGGTAATTCATCATTGTGCCGAAAGCCACATGAACTGTTATATCAGAATAAAATGGGCTTTAACCGAAAATAACCCTGTAATAAAAGCTTATGATGAAAAATTATGGTCTGAATTGCAGGACAATCTAACCATGCCAATCCAACCAACCTTACAATTACTGGAAGGACTACATTACAGACTAGCTTATATCATGAAAAATCTAAGTCCGAAAGATTTAAACAAATCATTTATTCATCCCGAAAACAATTCCGAATTTCTGATCAAACAAATCATCGGAATGTATGCCTGGCACAGCAACCATCACCTGGCTCATATAACAAATTTAAAAAACAGCAAAAATTGGATCTAAATCTGATGTTTCCTTTTTACACAGTGTATACTATTTACCAGAAACAAAAAATCTCTTCAATTGAAGAGATTTTTTGTTTAGATACCTTAAGGAATATTTAAATATTTATGCGTTTGAAGCGAAACTCTCCATTTTGGGTTGTTCATCACATAATCCACAATCAGGGGTGTCATTTCTTCTTTTTTACTCCATTCCGGCTGAAGAAACAAAATTGCGTTGTCATTTACTAACTCAGCTTGCTCTTCTGCAAAAATAAAATCGTGTTTGTTATAGATAATTACTTTCAACTCATGCGCATTGTCATATACCGTTTGAGTAGGCAACTTATTTTTTTTTGGCGAAAGACAAATCCAGTCCCAAGTACCTGATAACGGATAAGCTCCTGAAGTCTCGATATGAACTTTCATGTTTTTATCCTTCAACTGTTGAGTCAATAAACTCATATCCCAGGTCAAAGGCTCGCCACCTGTAATCACAACAGTATCAGCCTGACTTGATGCATTATTTACAATTAAATCAATACTTGTTGGCGGATGTAACTCGGCATTCCAACTTTCCTTCACATCACACCAGTGACAACCCACATCGCAACCTCCAATTCGTATAAAGTAAGCAGCTGTCCCAGTATGGAACCCTTCTCCCTGAATGGTATAAAATTCTTCCATCAAAGGCAACATCGCTCCTTTATTTACTTCTAATTGTATTTCTTTTGATAACATTATTCTATTTTAAAGTGCAAAGATAGTCAATTAAATACGGAACAAAAAAAACCGATAGTTCAAAGAAACTATCGGCTTTATATTTGACTGTAAATTTATATTATTTTAGAGCTTTTACAGATTGCGCAGCGTAAGCATTTGCAGGATCTAAAGCTAAACTCTTATTGAAATATTCAATTGCCTTTGCTTTATCAGTATTTGCATAACTAGCACCGATACTATTGTAAGCTTCTACAACTTTTTTAACTGTAGCTGGCTTAGCCAATTCTTCAGCACCTTTTGCAGTAATTCTTGTTACGTACTCTTCGTAGTTTTTAATGATTAAATCATCTTTCTCTAACAAGTTGTTGATTCTACCTTTGTATAAGTAAGCCTCATTATAAGTTGGAGAAGCTTCTAAGATTCTGTCAAAAGCAACATCCGCTTTTCCTAAAGCCACAGCATCTGCAGCTCCATTTGTTTTATTTGCGTTAGCATAATAAAGAGAAATACCGTAGTAAATATTATCATCTAAGTAGTTTTTAGACTCTTTGTTTGTTGTTCCAAGCTCTAAAACAGTAGCAGCCTGAGCAAATTGTTTTTTCCCGAACAAAGCTTTTCCTAAATCAGATAATTCTTCAACCACTAAAGGCTCTAGTTCGATCGCTTTTTTGATATCAGCTATACCAGCATCAAAAGAAGCCTGATCAACAGTTCCGTCAGCAGCAGTTCCTTTTTTAATTTTAGATAAACCTAAATACAAATAATCTCTACCAATTACTTTGTTAGAAGGTACTTTGATATAATCTTCAATAGATTTGATCGCTACATCTACATTTCCATTCTCATAAGCAGCATAACCTAAATATCTGAAAATTCTAGGATTTACTTTATCCTCAGCAATCATTTTGTTTGCAACAGTCTCTAAACTTTTATAATCCTTAACCAAGATTAAGAAATCTGCGTGACGCATTTTAGAATCTAAAGAGTAATCCGTAAGACTTAAATACTTCTCGTAGTTTGTAATTGCATTTTGCATGTTAACTTTAGAAGTAGATGGTTTATTTCTTCCCCATTTATAGTAAGTCTCAGCCAACTCTCTGTAAACCGGACCATAACTAGCGTTCAAAGCAATTACTTCATTAAAAGATTTAATTGCTTCATCATAAGATTTAGCACCCTTTAATAAAACTCCAAGCTGCATTTTTGCTCTTAAAAGCGTTGGATCAGCTGTAAATGCATCACGGTATGCCTTGTAAGCATCGTTTTGATTGTTTGCTCCATAGTATGCATCACCAATAGCTAAAAGTGCAGTCGCATTTTGAGGATCAATTACCAACGCACGCTTCAAAACAGCTATCGCATTTGTATAATCTGGTGAAGAAGAATTCATGTAAGCTCTACCAATGTAAATGAATTCCTCTACATCTTTACGCTTCATATCTTTTGCGGCCAAAGCAAAATTTGCCTGAGCTGCAGCAGCATTCTTCGCATCAAGATCCAACTGACCTAATCCAATATAATTTAAGTTTTTCTTATCTGATGCCTGTAAACCATTTGCATAATAAATTTTAGCAGAATCAATGATTGCCTGATTTAAATATACATTACCTAAAACAAAATTAGCTTCTCCATCAGAAGGTTTTGCTTTGATGATTGATTTTAGCAATGACTTTGCTTTTTGAAATTGCTCAGCATCGATTGCTTTTTTAGCTTCTTTGATATCTTGCGCTTTTACTACAGTAGCTGAAGCAACTAAGGCAAGACTAAAAATTTTAAATTTATTCATCTCTAATTGTAATTAATTTATTCTTTATCTTTTACTATTTGATTCCTTATTTTAAGCTTTCTTCCAGGAGTTCTAACCGGTAACAAACCTGATTTCAGAACTATCCTCTGTCCGATATCGCCAGCAATAAAGGATGCAAACCCCATTCCCAAGCCAGAATAACCCTGGCAATTTATGATAAACAAATCACGTGCCAAAGGGTATTTCACTTCTGCAAGATCATTTTGAGTTGGGCTATAATATTGATTACTGTTTAATCCTTTAACACTCAATACATTTATTTTCTTAACCACTTCCGCCATGTTTGGTGACGGCTGAGAAAGCCAGTTTACACCAACTACCCCGATCATACCATCATTCTCAGATACAAATTTAATGACTTCATCGTTCGTTTTAAAAGAAAACACACCTTTTGCAGGAACATCTTTAACTTTAGCCAATTCTTTCATATAACGTACGGTACTTGAATTTGGATTATCAAACACAAGTCCTTTAATTCTTGCATCAGGCTTACCCAGCATAAAATCGATTACCGTTTTCAACGCTATTAATGTATCATTATTGCCTTTGTTCGAAATAAAAGCTATTGCATCGGTCGCAAAAGGGGTAACTCTGGGTTTTATTTTACTTTTTTCGAATTTAGCCAATTCTTCTTTAGTCAAATCTCTCGTTGTCACTACTACTGAAGCTTTCTGATTGAGTAAATCATTTATAAGCTCAGCTTCTGACTTAGGTTTTACCGTAATCTTTGCATCGTAATAAGTTCCTTCGAAGACAGCAACCTGATCGTCCACAATAGGCTTTATAGTTTCATCGACAGTAATATCGATTGCTCCTTTTAAAATTGTTTCTTTATCGTTTTTACTTTTTTGGTTGCACATGGCAAACAAAAAAACAAAAACAACCAAGCCTGCAATCTTACTATACTTTAACATAATTATTCTGCGTTTGAATTAATTAATCTCAAAAAACGAATTGCTGAATACACTATCAATAATCCTCCAAAAGCATATCTATACTTTTGCTCCATATTTAGCGGAAGTTTCTCCCAAAACATGATCATTAAACCGAGTACAAGATATATTAAAAAGAACAGTATTCCTAAAACAAGAAGAAATCGCTCTTTGAGCGATTTCTTCTGAATATTATTAAGTATACCTTTTAACATTATTCTGCAGATTGAATAGTAATAGGCAGAGAGTAAAGTACCCTAACTTTTTTACCATTTTGCTCGCCGGGAGTCCATTTTGGACACTTTTTAAGAACACGAATTGCTTCTGCTCCTGTACCGTAACCGATATCCCTTAAAACTTTAATGTCGGTTAATGAACCGTCTTTTTCAACTACAAAAGTAACATAAACTTTACCTTTTAAACCTTCTTCTTCCGGAGTCTTGTAATTGTTTCCTACGAATTTGTAGAATTTCTCAATTCCTCCAGGGAAATCTGGTTTTACTTCGATACCTGCAGTATTATAAACGTTGTTATCTTCCTGAATGATCTCTGTAACTGGTCCTTTACCAACTGGCTCATCAACAGTTAAAACTGCATCCGGATCTCCTTTGATGGTTTCGTTACCTACTTTTTTGTCCTTAAGTTCCTCAATTTTCGGAGGGTCTTCAGTAACTTCATTTGCCTTAGCAACAACCGGCTTCACGAATTTCACCTGATCCACTTTTGGTGGTGGTGGTGGTGGTGGTGGTTGGTTTGGCTTTACTTCCTCTTTTTTAGGAGGTAATTTTACTGTCGCAATCTTAATATCATTATTCACATCTTCTTCACTAGAATCTGGTAAAAAGCTTGCAATAAGAGGAGCTGCAACAGCAAAGCTAAAAATAACCGATCCAATAATAAGCGACTTTACAGTCGTCTTACCGTTCGATTTTCTTAACTCATATGCACCATATATCTTATTACGCCCTTCGAATACGATATCAAGCCACTGATTTTTAATTATATCTAATTTCATTTTTCTTGATTATTAGGATGTTAAAACAAGACAACTCTTATTTTTTATCTATCAATTTTGTTTCTTCAGGGCTAAACTCAGGAACGATAGCATAAGTATCTACTCCAGTGATAGCCA
Organism: Flavobacterium sp. B183; assembly: GCF_023539155.1. NCBI lineage: Bacteria > Pseudomonadati > Bacteroidota > Flavobacteriia > Flavobacteriales > Flavobacteriaceae > Flavobacterium > Flavobacterium sp. B183. The sequence continues at coordinate 497,841 of NZ_CP097434.1, forward strand.
TCTCATCCAACATATCAACTAAATTTCTGTAAGTTGACTTTTTAGTTGGCTTAATGATCACGATAATTCCGTTTTTAGGTTTCCCTAAACCTGTAGAATATTCTAAAACTGATTTCTTTCTTTTAAGAACTTCTTTACGAATTCCATCTTTACCATATGCAATGTCTTTAGGTCCAGCAATTGGACTTTCAAGCAATCCCATATAATAAACCATTTTGTTATTTTCACCTAACATCACGGTCATCGTACGATTCTCATCCACCTTAATATCTTTATTCTTGGTAGGATCTTCATCTTTATTTGGCAACGACAAATCCATCGATTGAGGTTTTGACAACGATGTGGTTAACATAAAGAATGTGATCAATAAGAATGCCAAATCTACCATCGCCGTTAAATCGACTTTCGAGTTTTGCTTTTTACTTCTTACTTTACCACCTTTTCCGCCACCACCGTCGCCGGTATTTAATTCAGCCATTTTAGTGTATCTTTTTTAATTAAAAGTCTTTTCCTCTCATACCTGTAACTAAGTTAAAGGAATTGATTTTTTGATCTTGTAAAATATCCATAATCTTTTTGATTTGTGGATACTGCTCTTTAGCGTCACCTTTGATCGCAATCTGCAATTCTTTATCATCAAGGTCAATTGCGGCTCTTCTTGAAACCAAAAGCCATTCTTTTAATTGATTGTCTAAAGAATCAATTGGAATTCCAGGTTGATCAGCTTTCACTCTATCCGCAGCTTTCATAGCGATAATTTGTTTCAAATTTGCTACTGGTACACCGAAGTCATCCATTAAGGCAAATTTAGTTTTATCATCTTCTGAGAAAGTCACACCAAATTTAGCTCCCATTCCTTCAAGAGTTCTTTTACGAATCTCTCTTCCTTTGATATCAAAAAACACTTTGCTTTTTCCGTCTGCTCCTTTACCGATCGTAATAATTGCCAAATCAGAATCTGGTAATTTACTTTGAACAGTAGAAGAAGGCATATCTACAGGAAGTGCTTCTGGCACCTTAGCAGTAGCGGTCAAAATAAAGAACGTAAGCAAAAGGAACGCAACATCACACATGGCAGTCATATCTGTCGATGTTGACTTTTTTTTCATTTTTATTTTAGCCATTCTCTTTTATTTTATTTTGATAAATAATTAATTATATAATATCAAAAATTAATTATTGTTTCAAACTTCCTCTGAATCTTCTGTAAGTATTTACGATTGTAGTACCAGCCTCATCGATAGAGTAAGTTAAATCATCAATTTTAGCAGTAAAGAAGTTGTAAGAAACGATCGCTAAGATTGAAGTAGAGATACCTGTTGCAGTGTTGATAAGTGCCTCAGAAATACCTGTTGCAAGAGCAGCCTGGTCTGGAGTTCCAGCAGAAGCTAACGCACCAAACGCTTTAATCATACCAGATACTGTTCCTAATAATCCTCCTAAAGTTCCTAATGATACTAAAGTAGAGATAATAGTCATGTTTTTTTCTAACATTGGCATTTCTAATGAAGTTGCCTCTTCGATTTCTTTGTGGATTACTTCTGAAGCTTCTTCACTGTTGAAACCTTCTTTTTTAACATCTTGATATTTAATCAAAGCAGATTTAATTGCATTTGCAACTGAACCTTGTTGTTTGTCACATGAAGCGATAGCAGCCTCGATGTTTCCTTCTTTAATGCTTCCTTGTACATTTTTCATAAATGTATCTAAGTTAGCTTTACCAGCAGCTTTACCGATAACAATAAATCTTTCAATAGAAAAAACAACAACCATTAAAAACATACCTAATAATACTGGTACGATAAAACCTCCTTTATAAACCTGTCCTAATGTATTGATAGGGTGACCAGTTTCTGGATTTCCTCCTTCAAAGTTAGCTGCATCTCCCATGATTACTTTCCAAATAAACACCCCAACTAAAATACACGCTACAATAATGATTCCAGTGATCATTCCTCCTCCGTTTGAAGTGCTTTCTTTTTTAACTTTAACGTTTGCCATTTTTTTTAATTTTAATAGTTTTAAATAATTTTATTTTTTAGTTATATTTAACTTGTAGAGGAGCAAATTTATACGTTTAGTTTAAATAAAAAAACTTTTTTTAATTTAATTGAAGGAAATTTAACGTCAATTTAAAAAATATCTCATTAAATTGCCGATATCATTTTTTAGATAAAACAAAAATAAGGGCTAATAATGGGAAAATTACAACGTTTTAGTAAATATTCAAACATTCCATTGATATCTTCTTAAAAAGTTGCGAAATTGTTTTTTATATTTTTTTTAACCCAAAAAAGTTTTTTCCTACTAAAGAAAAACAGCCTAAAATGTTAATAAACCTAGCAAACCTCTTATAATCATCTAAATTACAAATAAAAACATGAATAAAAAAGACAATTTCATTCAGGATATCAACAATGGCTATTCTTCGAAGGGAGATAGTATTGTTCTTGGAAGTGCCATTCTGGACGGAGAACCACTTGGAGAAGCTCATGTCAAAATTCCTCTAAAAACATTAAACCGCCACGGACTGATTGCAGGAGCAACGGGAACCGGAAAAACCAAAACGATACAGGTTTTCTCTGAGCAGCTTTCGAATGTGGGAGTTCCAGTTTTGATGATGGATATTAAAGGTGACTTTAGCGGAATTGCTAAAGAGGGTAAAGAAGAAGGTTTTATAACGGAGCGTCATGCTAAAATAAACATACCTTATAATACAGCTTCTTTTCCTGTTGAATTAATGTCACTCTCTAAACAGAACGGCGTTCGCTTAAGAGCTACTGTTTCAGAGTTCGGACCGGTATTGTTTTCCCGAATATTAGACCTGAATGATACCCAGGCGGGTGTGGTAGCCGTTATCTTTAAATATTGTGATGATAATAAAATGCCGCTTTTGGATTTAAAGGATATTAAAAAGGTCCTTAATTATATTACCGAGGAAGGTAAAGATGAAATAACTTCTAACTACGGCAAGATCTCAACCGCAACCACAGGAACGATTTTGAGAAAAATCATAGAATTGGAGCAGCAAGGCGGTGACTTGTTCTTTGGTGAACTTTCGTTTGAAATTGATGATTTAATGCGAATTGATGAAAACGGAAAGGGTTACGTAAACATTATTCGTTTGACGGATATTCAGGACAAACCTAAATTGTTCTCGACTTTTATGCTGAGTTTATTGGCTGAAATTTATCAGCAAATGCCGGAAAAAGGAGATGTTGTGCAACCTGAACTGGTTATTTTTATTGATGAAGCACATTTAATTTTTAATGAAGCCAGCAAGGCTCTTCTGGAACAAATCGAAACGATTGTAAAACTAATACGTTCTAAAGGGGTTGGAATTTATTTTGTAACTCAGAATCCAATGGATGTCCCGAGTGGCGTATTGGCACAATTGGGTTTAAAGATTCAGCATGCGCTAAGGGCTTTTACTGCCAATGACCGTCAGGCGATTAAAAAAACAGCAGACAATTATCCAACTTCTCCTTATTATAAGACAGATGAGTTACTAACCAGTTTAGGAATTGGAGAGGCTTTGGTAACAGCATTGAATGAAAAGGGAGTCCCTACTCCGCTTGTAGCGACTATGATGCGTGCACCTATGAGTCGAATGGATGTGTTAACTGCTGAAGAAATTGAAGGGATCAACAGCAAATCGAAACTCGTAAAAAAATACCTTGAAGAAATTGATCGAGAGAGTGCCTACGAAATTCTGAACAAAAAAATCGAAGATGCCACTCAGGCAGCTGCAGAACAGGAAGAAGAAACACCGACAAAATCATCTAAATCTGAACCCAGCACAGCTAGTGTAGTTGGTAAATCGGTTTTAAAAGTGGTTACCAGCGCTACCTTTATAAGAGGTGTTTTTGGAGTTTTATCAAAAATATTCAAAAAATAACCTATCAAAAATCAATGACAATGTCAAAAATCAATGGCAATGCCAATGTCAATATCAAAAATCAATTGCAATGTCAATGCTAATTTTAAATTGACTTTTGACATTGCTTTTTGATATTGTTTTTTGATATTGCTATTGTAATTGATCTATTTTTGCAATAATTCCAGTATTTTATTTTCTACTTCCGGACTGTTCCAGATGTTTTCAATATTTTCTATTCGTAAAACTTGTTCCATTATTACATTTTGAAAATCGCCAATTGCCAAAGCTTCGGAATAAGGACGATCACTAAAGGTTACGCGACTGTAAAGCGGAATCCATTTATCAGGATGTTTATCTGAGAATGCTTTTTCGATTTTCTTTTGCAATAAAAATTTTTCATCGGCCGTTTTGGTACTCATCTCCATGAAATTGCGATAAGACAATTCGGCAATTGCATCGGCATTCGGTTTACGTGAAATTTGATACTCGGAGAAGATTTTCTTCCAGTCGTCTCCATATTTCCCGATCATTTCACTTAAAACAGTGATATCTTCAAAACCCGCATTCATTCCTTGTCCATAAAACGGAACAATGGCATGACAAGCATCTCCGATTAAAGCAATTTTATCTTCGTATGTCCACGGAAAACATTTCATGGTTACCAAAGTACTGGTTGGATTTTTAAAGAAATCATTTGCCAGTTCGGGGATTACTTCGATCGAGTCGGGAAAATTCTTCAAAAAGAAGTCTTCAACCATTTTACGATCTGTAAGCGATGCAAATGAATTTTCGCCTTCAAAAGGCATAAACAAAGTACAGGTAAAACTTCCATCGAGATTAGGAAGTGCAATTAACATGTACTCACCACGTGGCCATATATGAAAAGAGTTTTTATCCAGTTTATGGGAAGCATCTGCATTTGCCGGGATGTTTAGTTCTTTGTACCCCATATTCAAAAATTCCTGGGAATAATTGAACATGCTCTGACGCTGCATTCTGTGTCGTATTCTCGAGAAAGCACCGTCGGCACCAAAAACCATATCGTATTTTTTCTCTTCCCACTCTCCTCTTTCGGTTTCACCTATATGTAAGGTAGCATCATTTAACGTTACGTCCCAGATTTTTTGTTCGAAAAGAAATTCTGCACCGGCTTCTTCCGCAAGATCAATCATTTTCCGGTTTAAAGTTCCTCTGGAAATGGAATAAATGGACTCGCCTTCCTGACCGTAGTTCTGAAAATTGAGTTTGTCCACCAAATGAATGGCTCGTTTGTCCATTGGGATAGCGATTTCCCGAACGGCATCTCCAACACCAACGCCGTCAAGTGCTTTCCAGCCCCGGTTTGACATTGCCAGATTTATAGAACGACCTGAGAAATTAATTTTACGGATATCGGGACTACGATCATAAACATGAACGGTATGACCTGCTTTTTTAAGATAAATCGCCAAGAGTGATCCTACTAATCCGGAACCAACAACAGCAATTTTTAGTGGAGTTTGCATCAAGAAAAATCTAAATATAAGATCGTAAAAATAAGTAATAATTGTACATAAGCTTTAAAATAAATCAATTATTTACTGTAGCTACTCACAACCGTTTCGATTTTTGCCAGAATTCAGAGTTAATTTAAAAATATAACAAAATGTTATTTTATTCGATTTATCTAAAAAATTTAAACTCTTACATTCGCTTTCGTTTTTACCTTAATATATATCACAATCATGGACAGCACAATTTTACAATCAGAAATTATTCTGGAAAACGAAAAAGTACTATTAATTCCGTTTGAGAGCCGAAGAAACATTGAACTCAAAGAAATCATTTTTGACGATGGGATCTGGAAATACATGGGCATGTACGTTCGCGATGAAAAAGATTTTGAAAATTACATTCAAAATACTCTAGAGCAAAAAGCCGCCGGGATTTGTTATCCTTTTTTAATCATTGACAAAGCTACCAACCGGGTTGCAGGAAGCACCAGATACGGCTACCTGAATCATACTAGTCAGAAATGTGAAATTGGATGGACCTGGTACGGGGAAAAATTTCAGGGAACCGGTTTAAACAAAGCCTGTAAATTTGAGTTGCTAAATTTTGGATTTGAAGCCATTCAATTCAGAAGAATACAATTCAGCGCTGATCTTGAAAACAGAAAGTCACAACGGGCAATTGAAAAACTGGGAGCAACCAAAGAAGGTCTTTTCAGAAACAATTATATCGATTCGGAAGGGAAAAGCAAAGATGATGTGTATTACAGTATTATTTCCGAAGAGTGGCAAGCAGTTAAAACGAATTACTTTCCTGAATTTATATAGGAAAAGCGCCTCAACTATTGTGATAGAAAAATGGTATTTTAGCTTCTTCTAAAGTACCTCTTCTATGACTGAATTACAGACTATCTATCAAAGAACCCTAAAATTTGCTGCAAAAAGACACGCCGATCAGAATCAGGTAATTCCCGGAACCAATTTACCTTATGTTGTTCATTTAAGCAATGTAACCATGGAAATTCTATTTGCTTCGCAAAACACAACGTCTTTTAATACTGCATTTGCAATTCAAATTGCATTACTTCACGATATTCTAGAAGATACAGCAACTACTTCTGAAGAACTTACAGCGGAATTTGATGAAGAAATTGCTCAGGCCGTCCTGGCACTAACCAAGAATTCTAAAATACCTAAAGAAGAAAGAATGACCGATAGTCTGGCCCGAATTAAAGCATTATCAAAAGAGGTCTGGGCTGTGAAATTAGCTGACAGAATAACTAATTTACAGGTTCCGCCAGAAGACTGGAGTGTGGAAAAGATAAAAGAATATCATAAACAAGCGATACAAATACTAAATACACTTAAAGACGGCAACGCTTATTTAGAAAAAAGACTTTTAGAAAGAATTCAAAATTATTTACTGTATTGTACCGTCGAAAAATCATAGGTCACAACTCATCCAAACATAATCTCAAAATGAACCTCTATTCAGAACATTATGTAAGCAAAAAAAGCGAGCGATTTGTTACCAAAATCTGGTGTCTGGATAATGGCAATGGCAAAACAACAGTTGAAAATAAGCTTGTCTTACCCAACGGCTGCTTTAATCTCGCTCTTATTAGTGGCGAATCAATAGAAGTACACACCAGTAAGCGAAAATATGAGATGAACGAAGGATTTTACTTTTGTTCGCAAATGACGAACAAGGTTTTGGTCAACATAAGACCTAAGACCAAAGTAACCATCATTCAATTCCAGCCCTGGACGCTTTCGATGTTTCCTCAATATGATTTGAGCCATTTTAGCGATTCGATTATCAGGATTAATCCCGAAGAGCTTCCCTTTAAAATACAATCTGATGCGGTTACTAAAAATTTGTTGCAGGCTATAAATGTTTATTTTGAAGAATTGTCTGCTTTACATTCAGAGAAAAATACTATCGAAAAAATCTGCGAGATTATAAAACATCACAACGAAGAAATTTCGGTTTCGGAAATTGGGGAGATTTTAAAGGTCTCTCAGCGATTGCTGCAAATGAAGTTTAAAACGGCAACTGGGCTTACGATTAAAAAATACATTCAGATTCTGAAGTTCAGAAAATCTGTGGATCAGATGGTACATTCGAATCCTGAAAAACTCAGTCTGACAGAGGTTGCTCTTTACAATAAGTATTTTGACCAGTCGCATTTTATAAAACAATTTAAAGAAGTTATGAAAACAACTCCAAAAACATTCAATTCCAGTTTGTACTTTCTTTCTAAAAAAAGATAAGATTTTCGCATTTGTACAATTTTTAGGTTTTAGATTGCAGTACTATTGCAAAATCATCAATCAATCAAACCAAATATAAAATGAAAATCAATCCATCTCTTTTCCCGCTAAAAGTTTTTTTAATTGGAATATTACTTTTCCACTTCCAAACCGGGTTTTCTCAGGAAGAAAAAAACTCCGAATTGTACAAGATCATTATGTCACGAGACAGTCTTCTTTTTAATGTTGGCTTTAATACCTGTGACATTAGCCAGTTTGAAAATCTTTACAGTGACAGTTTTGAATTTTATCACGACAAGGACGGTCCCTCGGATAAGGCTCTTTTTTTAGTCAATCTCAAAAAAGGCTTATGTAAATCGGTTGAAACTTACAAAGCCAGAAGGTACCTGGTTCCTGGCAGCACCGAAGTTTATCCGTTATATCAAAAAGGCGTATTGTATGGTGCCATTCAAATGGGAATTCATCAGTTTTACGAAAAATCAGCAGGAAAAAATGAATCTCTTGCAGACGTGAAGGAGAAATTTGGCAGTACTGCACGATTTACTCACCTATGGATTTTAGAAAATGGGACATGGAAACTTAAAAGATCCCTTAGCTACGATCATCAGGAGACCAATACAGCGGGCACCCAATCGGATATCTTTGACAACGATGCTGCCATTAAAAAATGGCTGGTTCAGAATAATGTTCCGGCACTGGGTATTGGCGTGATCAATGATGGGAAACTACAGGAAGTAAAAGTTTTTGGTGAACTTAAAAAAGGAGTTGCAGCACCCTACAATACGATTTGGAATGTGGCTTCTCTGACTAAACCAATTACTGCCATAGTCACTTTAAAATTGGTAAGTTCCGGAAAATGGGATCTCGACGAGCCTCTATACAAATACTGGACAGATCCGGATATCGCTAATGATCCGAATACTAAATTATTGACCACGAGAATTGTCTTAAGTCATCAAACCGGTTTTCCGAATTGGAGGTATATGAACAAATCCGGCAAATTAGATTTCAAATTCAAACCCGGAACAAAATACCAATACTCGGGAGAAGGCATGGAATATTTGCGAAAGGCTCTGGAAAAAAAGTTTCATAAATCACTGGATCAATTAGCGGATGAATTGATTTTTAAACCGTTAAAAATAAATGACACCAAATTTACCTGGGGCGCCATAACCGATGTTTCGAGATATGCCACTGGTTACGACAATAAGGGGAATGCTTACGAGCCTACCAAAAATAAAACAGCAAGTGCAGCCGATGACTTGCTCACAACCCTTGAAGATTACGGGACATTTCTATGCAGTGTGATGAACAGTGACGGTTTGAGCAAAAAAGTTTACGAAGACATGACCGCACATCAGGTTCAAACTAAAAAGAATAAATATTTTGGCTTAGGTTTTGAGATTTATGATTTAGGAAATGACGATTTTGCTTTGTCACATGGCGGAGCTGACAATGGGGTTCAGACGATTTTCCTGTTACTTCCAAAAACCAAACAAGGTCTGATTATTTTTACCAATGTTGATGATGGATATAAGGTTTACGAAAAAATCCTTACACATTATATGGGTGAAAAAGGGAAGAAAATAATTGAGATTGAAACCAAGTAAATCTCAATACAAAAAAGTGATGTGTATATAATCATTATTCGGAAATCTATGGTAAAATTATGTATTCTTATTGTGTTATTTTTAAGTGAAGTTCTATTTGCATAAACCTATTATTGATTTAAAAGAAATTTGTTAGTTATGAGCATAGGCCTATAAATAGTGGTGGTTCCTGGCAGTTCCCGGTCTATGCTCTCCCGCAAGAGTGTTAAGAAAAGATAAAAAAGGATTGATTCTGAAACATAATTAAAAATTCGTCGTCTAACAAAAGACAACGACATAATCCTGAACAGATTAAAGAGTTTCAATCATCAAATCAAAAATCAATCACTGATTTACTAACCTTAACCATCAATCAATATGCAGAAACCAATCAAACTAGTTGTTCTTAGCGTTCTTTTGCTATTTTTCGCTTTGAACATTACTTCCGCACAGGACAAAGCGAAACAAATTGACCAATTATTAACTACCTACAATCAATATGGTCAATTTAATGGTTCGGCACTGGTTGCCGAAAATGGAAAGGTAATTTTTAAAAAAGGATTCGGCTCAGCCAATATGGAATGGGATATTCCGAATCAGTCTGATACCAAATTCAGATTGGGCTCGATCACCAAACAATTTACCGCTTTTTTAATCTTAAAATTAGTGGACGACGGAAAACTAAAACTGGACGTTCCTATCACGACTTACTTACCGGATTACCCCAAAGAAACCGGCGATAAAATAACACTGCATCACTTACTAACACATACCTCAGGAATTCCAAATTATACTGCTACACCAAATTTTCTAAGAGATAAAAGCCGCAATCCTTATACTCCGGAAGACTTTGTAAAAACATTTAATAAATTGCCTCTGGAGTTTACACCGGGTGAAAAATTCAACTATAGTAATTCCGGGTATTTCCTCTTGGGGTATATTATCGAAAAAATTACCGGTAAAACCTACGAACAATATTTGCAGGAAACTATTCTTACTCCTCTAAAAATGGTAAATACAGGTTTTGATCATAGTGAAGTTATCCTAAAAAACAGAGCTGCGGGTTATGAAAAACAAGGCAAAAATTTTGTCAATTCTTCTTTCATTGACATGAGTATTCCATATGCGGCGGGATCTTTATATTCTACGGTCGAAGATTTATACTTATGGGATCAGGCACTTTATACCACTAAATTGCTTTCAGAAAAATTGATGGAGTCTTTTTTTAAACCTTATATAAAAGCCTGGGGTGATTTTTACAGTTACGGATGGTTTATTTCAGAAACTAATAATGGCAGTAAAGATAAACTGAAAGTTACGGAGCACGGTGGAGGAATTAACGGATTTAACACGCTCATATCACGTGTTCCTGCCGATAAAATTCTAGTAGTGTTACTTAACAATACAGGCAATACTGTTTTGGGCGAAATGAACACTGCTATTCGTGCTATTTTATACAACCAGCCTTATAAACCTGCCAGAAAATCATTGGCAATTGATTTATTGGATGTTTTCTCTACAAAAGGATTAGTAGCCGGAATGGATACTTATAAAAAACTAAAGAATGACCCCACTTTTGTTATTAAAGAAAACGATATGAACGAAGCCGGCTATCAGTTGCTGCAAAGCGGAAAAAAGAAAGAAGCAATTGAAGTTTTTAAAATTAATGCGGAGACTTTTCCAAAATCCGGAAACGTGTATGATAGTTTAGGAGAAGCCTATCTGACAGATGGAAATAAAGATTTAGCGATAACCAACTATAAAAAATCGGTGGAACTAGATCCTTCAAATGAAAACGGGAAAAAGGTCTTAGAAGAAATTTCAAAAAACAAAACGAAATAGCTCTCAGCAATCCTCTTTAAAAAACTCCGCTAAAATTGATTTAAAATCAGTTTTAGCGGAGTTTTTTTGTTACAATTTCTAACAGTCATATTCGATAATTTAGCATTAAAAGAACTATTTTAGCGCTGCCCAAAAAAACAATAGTAAACCCTCAAATCAATGCGATTTACAACAAGAACTGTTGTGAACTGTTTTTACTTAACCTATGAAAAAATTAAAGACACAAACTCTTTTAGTACTCGTACTATGTCTGTTTATTCCGCTTACTGGTAATGCTCAAACCTCAACCAAGACCGTCCCGATGCCCAGTCAGCAAAACAAAATTATCATTGATAAAATTGTCGAGGCTGCCCGTTACAAAAATTATGTGACCGATTTTTGTCTGGCAACTATTAGCGAAGCTGCCCTTAAAGAAAAATGGAACGATCAAAAAACGATTGAAATAACGGAGAGTATCGACTACAAAAACTTCCGGGACGCCGTTTATAATATGTTTGCTTTTTATAATGAAATAGAATTGGAAACACTTTTAAAAACCTATCAGAAAGATACTGTTTATCAAACAACCAATGTCATGGTTACCAACGATGCACTGGGTTATAATCTCGAAATATTTGCAAATGATATTGTTCGGGGAAGGTATAAATAGGTTCAGAGATTCTGGGATTCTAAGTTGCTAAGGTTTTAATCTTTGTCAAAGCTTACACTTTGACAAAGATGTAATCATAAAAACGCAAAAGAAACTTTGCGAATCTTTGCGAAAAGACTTTGCGCACTTTGCGGTAAAATCAGCAATCCTGAAACTAAAAAACTATTTCCCGGCAGGCTTAAATACCAATTTGGTGGATGTTTTAATGATCTCTTCTTTGTTTAGTTTCATCTTTCTGAATTTTCCTGCATTGTACATCTCGGCCTGATCGTCATAATGTTTACTAAACGGATTACCGGATTGTCCTGTTGGCAAAATACTCCAGCTATTTTCGATATCAGAGAAATCCACTACTCTTCTGGTTGATGGCCCGCCTTTTACGTGATACTTTCCTTCTTTATTGAATCCGAAAAACTGATTGTTTATTACTTCATTCGATCCCGGAGCTGCAAATGGCCCTACATTAAACAAACTGCGCAAAGCCGCTACTTTACCCAAAGGATGTTCATGTTCTACGGTGTGTGCTTTCCCCCAGTTCCAATCTGCGACCTGATTCCCAAATTGTTCCTGAAGTTCCGCTATGGCTTCATGGAAGGATTTTGAAACAATATCACTTCTGGTTTCTTTTACATTTTTGGTTTTGATGTTGTCCCACCAAACAGAATTTTCATTCTGAATTTGTCTGGCAATGATTTGTTTTCCCAGTGAGGTATCAAGATACAAACTAAAGTTATCGGCTCCCATTTCGTCTTCAAAAGTATTTTTCAGGTACAGATAAACACATTTATTGTAAATCGTTGGTCCAACATCCTCCGTATTATTGGTTCCTTTCCATGATTGCAAAGCATTTATCGCTTCTTTTTCTTCTGCGGAAAGCGAACTTGCGGCTACAGTCGAAATTAAACGTTGCACCACTCCCGGTGAAACCAGTGAAGTATTATCAAAAATCATCTTACTGATGGCTTCTTTATCCCAATCTGATTTTGCATCCATCAAACCTGAAATTCTTTTGGCACGATCCTCCGGCAAATAATATCCCGGATATAAAAAACCGTCAATAGCTTCAGGCTGATTGTTGGCAGAATACACATAACCCCATTTTGGATTCTCGGCAGAAGGATTCTTCGAAAAATCTAAATGTTCTTTAATATCGTCTTTACCACTGGCACCATCCAAAATAAGAAAGGTGTTCACTCCCTTATCGTGTTTATAAAGTGCTCCGGTTGCCCACCATGCCACATTTCCTTTAGCATCACCATACATCACATTCAAACCCGGTGCCGCTACAAGCGAAACTGCTTTTCTGAAATCGTCTTTGTTTTTAGCATGCGAAAGTCCGTAAACGGCATCTAAAATCTGGATAGGCTGTTGTGTATAAACCCATGACATTGCAATAGGATTCTTTTTTCCCAAACGATCCAGCACATCATTCATGATAGGCCCGTGGCGGCTTGATTTAACCGTCAGAACTACATCTGACGTATCTTTTACTTTTATCGTCTTTTTAATCGACGTATAAGCCGCAAAACCTGTTGGTGTCTGATATTGATTAGAATCACCCTCTTTGTTTTTTTCCTGATAAAAATCGATATCATCATTTTCGAACATTGTCAGTCCGTAAGCATAATTGCGATTGTGCGCCAATAACGGATAAGGTGTTCCGGCCAGATAACAGCCGTACAATTCAAAATCCGGCGTTATCAAATGCGCTTCATACCAGGTCGCAGGCTGTGAAAAGCTAATATGCGGATCATTCGCAAAAATCACTTTGCCGCTTTTCGTTTTAGTGGGCCCCGCAACCCAGCTGTTACTTCCCACAAAAGGAGGAATAAGCGAATTCTCCAGCAATGCCGCTACTGACTTTGAAATGGTGGTATATTCTTCGATATTCTCTTTTGAGTTTTTGATCCTGGTGGTATTAAACTCGCCCTCGATCCCTAAATCTTTTAAATATTCAACGCCGTATTTATCACGAATAAAAGTTAACAAAGGATCTGTTTTTTGCGCCATTGCAAAACTAAAAGACATATAACCAAAAATATTATACACGTCTTTTATGGTAAATTTTTCTTTTTTCACTCCTACCAGAGTAAACTCAATCGGCGTTACTCCCTCTTCCATGTAGTGATTTATCCCGTCCAGATAAGCCATGGTCATTTTATAACTCTGACTGTTCGGATCTAATTTTGCTATGGCTTTTGCCGAAGCTTCTTCTATACCGATTCCGGAGAAAAATTTATCATTTTTTAGTGCAACCGATCCAAAGATTTCTGATAATCTTCCGGGTGCAATTCTTCGAAGTAATTCCATTTGCCATAATCGTTCCTGCGCATGAACATAACCAAGTGCCGTCATCGCGTCTTTTTCAGAATCGGCATAAATATGAGGCACTCCAAAATCATCAAAATACACTGTGGTTTCTTTCTGGAGGTTTTTCAGTTGTACTTCACCTTCGTATTTAGGCTTCAGATGAAAGATGTAGGCACAAAGACCAATTCCAAGAATAACAATCAATACCAATAAAACCAACAGAATTTTTTTAATTTTTCTCATATTTATGAAACGTATAATGATAAATGATTTTGCAATGATGTAACTTAAATTTAAAATCCTGTAAGAAACATCTCTTTTAAAAGTCTAAATTTATGTATTTAAAATCAATACTATAAATGTCAATCTATAAAAAAATAGCGATCGGTATCATTTCAGTCCTTTTTTTTGTGATTTTATTCGATATTGGCCTCAACTATTGGATAAAAAAACAATTGCCTCTTATTGTACACGAAAAAAACAAAACTGCTTATTCGATTCATTACGAAAAAATCGAAGTCTCATTATGGAGCCGAAGCATCAATGCGCAAACCTTACTGATCCATCCCAAAAATCAACTTCAGAACAGCAAAACTAAAAACGGAATCTACTCCAAAATTGAATCCATTACGATTCGTCATTTTAACATTTGGGATCTGGCCTTTCGCGATATTATTCAAGCCGAAAGTATCATCATCAACAAACCCCGCGTTATTTTATATAAAAAAGGGGATAAGCTTTTAAACAATAGCAGAAGTATTCAAACAGAAATTATAACCCCTTTTCAGAAAATAATTGCGGTTTCCAATATCTATTTGAACGAAGGAAGTGTTGATGTGGTTTCGCTGAACCATAACCAACCTATTTTTAGCATCAAAAAAATGATTCTAAAGCTCGAGGGAATTTTGGTTACTGCTACTACTTTAAAAGAAAAAATTCCCATGCATTTTGAAAAGTATGTTTTGGTCTGTGATAGTTTATATTTTAAACCCAATGCCTTTTATCGCCTGAATATTGGCAAAATCAGTAGTGAAAATCAATTTCTAAGGCTTAAGGATTTTTCTTATTTGCCTGAATTTAATCGAAAAGAATTTGTTCAAAAACTCGACAAAGAGAAAGATATCTATACGCTAAAACTGGATTCGGCCGACATTGAAAAAATGGATTGGGGTTTTAAAAAAGAGCAATTTTTCTTCAAAGCCAACTCATTGGTTGCTCATCATTTGAACGCTAATATCTATCGCAATAAAATACCGAAAGATGATTTGAGTAAAAAATATCTTTACAATGCCTTATTGCGAAAAATTAAGTTTCCTCTGCAGATTGATACGATCCGGATTTTAAAATCAAAATTGGTTTATGAGGAAGAAATTGACTTTTCAAAAGGTCCCGGGATTCTAAATTTTGACAATTTCAATTTGCAGGCTATCCATCTGAAAAGCGGTTTTGCTTTAAAGAAAACTGCTGATGTGAAAATTAAAATCAATTGCCTGTTCATGAAAACGTCTCCTTTACATGTTGATTGGAGTTTTAATGTTCTCGATCCTAAAGATAGTTTTCATATTGAGGGGACAATCTCCCGTTTCAATGTTGCCGCGATGGAACGTTTTACCAAACCTTACATCAACACTACTTTTACCGGCAAATTCCATAAATATCAATTTGATTTTTACGGAAACGATGATAACGTTAAAGGAAACGCTTTGCTGGACTATGAAAATTTAAAAGTAAAACTCTTTAAAAAGAAACATCCTGAAAAGGAGGCGAAACTAAAAACTGCAGTTGCCAATTTAGTACTCAAAGATGACTCGGGAGCAACATCTAAAACTGCTGATGTTGAATTGGACCGAATTCCCGAAAAATCTTTTTACAATTTTCTATGGAGAAGTATTGCAGCGTCTTTTACCCAAATTTTAATTTAACTTATTTATTCTTCGGAAGAGTTTCATTTCGGATAAGGTCAAAGGAATAATAAACTGCAAACCTGATATTTATCAGGTTTTTTGAATTTTATTTTCCCAACATTTGCTTTTATTTTAATTTAAAAACAAATGGCAAAACCATCGTTACACACTTTTCATATTCCTGTAATGGGTCTCGCATATACAATTGACAGTCCGATTCGAGTGGCACAATTTGGTATTTCGTCTGTAATTTCTATCGCTGATGATGATCTGATTGAGAAGATGCGTAATTTTTACAGTACTAAATTTAATTTTCCGTACGAAGAGATAAGTCAAAAATTTCAGGACTACAGGGCACAGCGCATTACTTCATATCTCAATTTGGTCGATAAAATTGTGAAAGAGAAATTTGAAAATTTTAAAACGGAATTAATCGAAAGTAAAACTGCGTTAGAAAACTACATTGCGATGTTACCGAATACTTCCGACATCAAAAAGGGGTTTCAGAATTTACTGGAGGACGGGATTTCTTTTAAAGAAAATATCCAAAACTACATTGAATCACATCTTTCACCCGGTTGTATTGATGTGAATATCATGACCAAAATCGATAAAGATAATTTTGAAAAAAACGAACAGCTTCCGATTGAATTTAATGATGCTCATGCTGCTTTACGAGGTTTCGCTAATAGTGATCTTGAATCTTCGGTGGTACTTTCTGCCGGAATGAATCCGAAATTGTACAGCTATTTCGAAAATTTTTCAGATTTCTTTCCCAATAGTAAAAACGAACTTAAAAAGAGAATCATTCTAAAAGTCAGCGATTTCAGATCGGCTATGATACAGGGAAATTTCCTGGCCAAAAAAGGCCTTTGGGTTTCTGAATACCGCATAGAATCAGGGCTAAACTGCGGCGGACATGCTTTTGCCACTGAAGGTCTTTTACTAGGTCCGATTTTAGAAGAATTCAGGCAGAAAAAGAATCAGCTTATTCAGTCTGCACATGAATTGATGACAAAGGTATTACAGCAAAAACAAGTTCATGTCCCTGAAGCACCACTGCCTTTGAAAATTACGGTTCAGGGAGGCGTAGGTACTGCCGAAGAACACGATTTTTTATTGCAAAATTACGAAGTGAACTCTGTAGGATGGGGATCTCC
This sequence comes from Flavobacterium sp. B183, assembly GCF_023539155.1. NCBI lineage: Bacteria > Pseudomonadati > Bacteroidota > Flavobacteriia > Flavobacteriales > Flavobacteriaceae > Flavobacterium > Flavobacterium sp. B183. The sequence goes on from NZ_CP097434.1 coordinate 514,939, forward strand.
TTTTTTACTGGTTCCCGAAGCAACTTCTGTAGACCCCGCGACTCGTAAATTATTAATGGATGCTAAAGAAAAAGACTTGTATCTGAGCCACATTTCTCCACTGGGAGTTCCGTTTAACACGTTAAAAGGCACTACAAATGAGGCTTTAAAGCAAAAAAGAATCGAGCAAAATAAAGCGGGAAGTTCCTGCCCGAAAAAATTCCTGGCCTTGAGTAAGGAATATGATCCACATGGAATTTGCACAGCGTCGAAGAAATTTCAGGACATTAAACTGGCAGAATTAGATGCTAAAAAAAATAGTCTTTCGGAGGAAGCTTACGAGAGAGAGAAGTTTTCGATCACCGAAAAAGCCTGTTTATGCGTCGGATTGGCCAATGCATCTTATTTAGAAAATAATATTCAGATAAAAGGTCAGGCGCAGGGAGTTGTTATCTGTCCAGGCCCTAATATGGCCTATTTTGATCAAGAAGTTTCTTTGTCTGATATGCTGGCACATATTTATGGAAATAAATCAATTCTGAGGGCTAATAACAGGCCTAATCTATTTGTAAAGGAATTAAAAATGTATATCGATTACTTTAGGAATGAAATAAGTAACATTTCGGGAGAAATCACCAATGCCCAATTAAAGAAATGGACTGTTTTTAAAGCTAATCTCTTAGAAGGAATTGCCTATTATGAAAATTTGTTTTCGTCTTCTTTCTATTTTCAGGAAGATCCCGAAAAAATTAAATACCAATTCGATTTTTACAAACTGGAACTGGCTACAATTAAAGTTCCAACTTGTGAGTTGGTATAAAGAAACCGCCGATTTAAAATTTAAATCGGCGGTTTTATTTTAAAACTGTTTTCTAGTTTACTCTTTTTTCTTTTTGCTGCCATCGATAATAGCTCCGGTTCCGGCTCCAACACCTGCCCCGGCTAAACCGCCTATTATTGCACCTTCACCTTTTCTCTTGCTAACAATGGCTCCTGTCACTGCTCCTACTCCGGCACCTATTACAGCTCCTTTAGCAGCTGAACTCCAACCTTTCTTTTTGGGAGTGGTTTGTGTTGCAGTCAGGGTTCCGTCAGCTTTTTGATTGACCACTACCACTTTTTGTGTTTCTAACTTTTGTTGTGCCTCTACCTTTTGCTCTTCTCTGATCTTTGCCATTTCCGTTCTCATCGAATCAATAACTCTTTGTTTACTGATTTCAACTTTCATCGAATCAATACTAGCTTGTTTTGCTTTATTGATATCCTCTTTTCCCTGATTCTGGCAAGAAACAAGAAATACCGCAGCTATAAAAATATATAAAGCTTTCATGAGATTGTAGTTTAAAAAATTATTACACTACAAAGTAAAGAAGAACTTTTTTCTGGAAGGTTACAGGATTTTGCAGAAAACTTATAGAATTTGAAGGTTCTGTTTCGCCACAGATTATAAAGATTAAAATGATTTTTAAAGAACTACTTCAATCTATTTGAATCTGCATGGGATTATACTTTGACTTATTCTCCTAAAATTCCTTTTTTAAGAATCTGCCCAAAATCATACATGTCTTCATACGAACAATACAACGGAACGGGTGCCAGACGGATTACATTGGGTTCACGCCAATCTGTTATCACTCCATTTTTCATCAGGTAATCAAATAAGCTTCTTCCTTCTCCATGTAGAAAAACAGAAAGCTGAGAAGCTCTTTCACTAAGATTTGAAGGTGTTATAATCTCAAAATTGCCTTTTACCTCTTTATCAATTTCATGTAGGATAAACTCTAAATAAGCGGTAATTTTATCTCTTTTTGCGATCAGGTTATCCATTCCAACCTCAGCAAACATTTCAACGGAAGCCAAATAAGGTGCTAAGGAAAGTATTGGTAAATTACTAATTTGCCAACCGTCTGCTCCATGAACCGGATCAAAATTAGGCTCCATTTTAAAACGACGTTCCTTGTTATGTCCCCACCATCCGGCAAATCTTGGTAAGTCCGGGTTGTTGTGATGTTTTTCATGTACAAAACAGCCTGAAGCATTTCCCGGTCCTGAGTTCATATATTTATAACTGCACCAGGCAGCAAAATCTACATTCCAGTCGTGAAGCTGTAGTTTAATATTTCCGGCTGCATGTGCCAGATCCCAACCCACTTTTGCTCCTGCTTTTTGACCTGCAGCGGTAATGGTTTTCATATCGAAAACCTGCCCGGTATAATAATTTACTCCTCCTATTAATACTAAAGCCAATTCATCTCCAACTTCTTCAATTTTGGCCAGAATATCTTCAAGGCGAATATTATGTTCTCCTTCACGGCGTTTAATTTCTACAATCGCATCTTCTGTTTTATAACCATGAAAATGTACCTGACTCTGAAACATATATTGATCTGAAGGAAATGCTTTTTCCTCACAGATGATTTTGTAACGGGTTGCGGTTGGCTGATAAAAAGAAACCATTAACAAATGAAGATTTACAGTCAAAGTATTCATTACCGTTACTTCAGAAGGTAAAGCTCCCACTATTTTACTCAGAGGTTGGGCGAATCTTTCCTGATAATCCCACCATGGTTTTTCGGCATAAAAGTGACCTTCTACGGCAAGATCTGCCCAATCGTTCATCACTTCATCAATATAAGCTTTGGTACGTTTTGGCTGTAATCCTAAAGAGTTTCCGGTGAAATAAATCACTCTTTTGTCATTAACTTTTGGAAATATAAATTGGTCCTGATAGTGATTTAAAATATCCTCTGAATCGAGTTGTTTCGCGAATTCGCGTGTATTTTGAAAAGTCATTGTGTTTTTGTTTTGAATGCTAAAATAACAAAAATTGTTTATTTTGTTTCAAGTTTCAGGTTTCAAGTTACCAACAGAACCTGAAACCTGAAACCTGAAACTTGAAACTTGAAACTTGAAACTTGAAACCATTATAAAATAAAAAACCCGACAAGTTTTAAAAACCTGTCGGGTCTGTCTATAAGATAAATTCTAATTAAAGAATTAACATTGCATCTCCGTAAGAATAGAATTTGTATTCTTCTTTGATCGCTTCTTCGTAAGCTCTTTTCATTAAATCATGACCACAGAAAGCAGAAATCATCATTAATAATGTTGATTTTGGTGTGTGGAAGTTTGTAATCATACAGTTGGCAATACTAAAATCGTGAGGAGGGAAAATAAATTTATTCGTCCAGCCTTCATACGGATTTAAAGTATTTTGAGAGGAAACTGAACTTTCGATGGCACGCATTGAAGTTGTTCCAACCGCACAGATACGTTTTCTACCTGTTTTTGCAGCATTTACGATATCACACGCTTCTTGTCTGATGATCAATTCTTCAGAATCCATTTTGTGTTTGGACAAATCTTCAACCTCAACCGGGTTAAAAGTTCCTAAACCTACGTGAAGTGTTACTTCTGCAAAATTTACTCCTTTAATTTCTAATTTTTTCAAAAGGTGTTTCGAGAAGTGTAAACCTGCAGTTGGTGCTGCTACAGCTCCTTCTTCTTTTGCATAAATGGTCTGGTATCTTTCAGCATCTTCAGCAGTTACTTCTCTGTTGATGTATTTAGGAATCGGAGTTTCTCCAAGTTCTGTCAATTTATTTCTGAATTCTTCGTAAGAACCGTCGTATAAGAAACGTAAAGTTCTACCACGTGAAGTGGTGTTGTCGATTACCTCAGCCACTAACGAATCGTCATCGCCAAAATAAAGTTTGTTACCAATTCTGATTTTACGGGCCGGATCAACCAAAACGTCCCATAGACGCTGCTCTGAGTTTAATTCTCTTAATAAGAAAACTTCAATTCTTGCTCCTGTTTTTTCTTTATTTCCGTACAAACGTGCCGGGAAAACTTTAGTATTGTTAAGGATCAAAACGTCTCCGTCATCAAAATAATTGATAACATCTTTGAACATTTTGTGCTCTATAGTTTGTTTTTGACGATCGATTACCATTAAACGAGACTCATCTCTGTTTTCTGCTGGAAATTCCGCTAAAAGTTCTTTTGGTAAATTGAATTGAAAATGTGATAATTTCATATTGACATTGCTGATTTTAGAGTGTAGATTTTAGATTTTTTTATCTAAAATTGTAAATCGTGTGCAAATATACGATTGTGAGATAGGCGTTGTCAAGTGTTTTGCTGTTTATTTTCAAAAGTCTTTGGTTTACTGCCCCTTAGAGTTCCTTAAAAATGAAAGTTTTAGCTTTTCTTTAACTTTAGAAGAAACCAAAGTTCATTTAATCCGAACTCCTGAAAAATCGCTGTTGCTTTTCCCGATCAAAATCAAAAATAAATCCACAAAAAAACCTCCGGTTGGAACCGGAGGTTATTGAATTATGTTCAGCTCTTAAATGAGCTTCTATTTTTTATAGTGTTTCGACAATTTCAAAGTTTAATACTTTCAAATCATTCCAGAAATCAGGGTATGATTTTGAAACTACTTCGGCATCTTCAATAACAATAGGCACTTTTAAAGCCAAGGGTGCAAATGCCATTGCCATGCGGTGATCATTGTAAGTCGCAATCTTCACATTGTGCTTAATATTTTCTGATGCCACCAAAGTCAAACTGTCATTGGTTACTGAAATGTCAGCCCCTAATTTTGTAAGCTCGATTCGCAACGCTTCCAATCGGTCTGTCTCTTTAATTTTCAAGGTATGAAGACCTGTTAAATGACAGCCTATTCCCAAACCTAAACAAGTTACTACTATTGTTTGCGCAATATCCGGAGTATTGTTCAATTCAAAATTTACATTTTCAAACTTAAAATCCTCTTGTTTGACCAAAGTCATTTTATTGTTCTGAAAAGTAGTTTTCACTCCCAATTTTTCATAAAGTGATACCAATTCAGAATCTCCTTGTAAGCTGTTTTCCTTGTAACTGCTTAACGTTATAGAAGCAGTATCTGCCAAAGCCACTAAACTAAAGAAGTACGAAGCCGAACTCCAATCTGATTCTACTACCATTTCTTTAGAAGCTACTTCTGTTTTTGGATATACTTTGATCACATTTCCTTCAAAACTGGTCTGAATATCTAAATCATTTAGCAAAGCCAAAGTCATTTTGATGTATGGAATCGAAGTGATTTCACCTTCTAAAGTCAATTCTAAGCCATTCTCCAGTTTTGGTGCCACTAATAAAAGTGCCGAAATATACTGACTGCTTACGTTGGCTGCCAAAGTTACTTTTGAAGCGGTTACTTTTTTTCCTTTGATTCGAATTGGCGGATAACCTTCTTCTTTTTCATAAGAAATCTCAACTCCCAATTGTTCTAAAGCTTCTACCAAAATCTTTATTGGGCGCTCCTGCATTCTGCTGGAACCCGTCATGACTACTTCGCGGCCTTCATTTACTGCAAAGTAGGCTGTTAAAAAACGCATCGCCGTTCCTGCATGATGAATGTCTATGATTTCGTCATGGCCAATTAGTGCTTTTTGCATTACCTCACTATCATCGGAGTTTGAAGTATTGGCTAAAGTAATATTTGGGAACAGTGCTTTTAATAACAACAAACGATTGGTTTCGCTTTTTGATCCGGTTACTGCAATTTGTCCTTGTAAATTATGTTGAGTGGTTTGGAGTAGTAAATTCATTATTGGGTAATTATATTATAGCATTTTTGCAAATCTATTTTAAATAAAGGACACTCCAAAACTTTACCAGGACTTATCACATTATTTTAATTTATCGTTGTTTTTATGACGGTCTTTATCGCGAACTGATTTTAAATCCATTTTTTTATCAAAAGCAGCTTGTAAATCTATTCCGGTTTGATTGGCCAGACAGAGTACTACAAAAACAACATCGGCCAGTTCTTCTCCTAAATCTTTATTTTTATCGCTTTCTTTCTCTGACTGTTCTCCATACCTGCGGGCAATAATACGAGCGACTTCACCTACTTCTTCTGTAAGTTGTGCCATATTGGTTAATTCGTTAAAATAACGAACGCCGTGTTCTTTAATCCAGGTATCGACATCTAGTTGTGCATTTTTCAAATCCATAGTTCTATTTTTCAACAAAAATAATTCTAATCTTTTAATACCGCTAGATTCTCTTTAAAACAATTTTCTCTGTTTCTTTAGCGATCATCCCTTTGTAATACTCTTTTAGCATTTCATATTTTTCAGTAGATACAATTGCATCATTAATCTGGTGTTGCACTGTGATTTGTAAAAGATTATCGTTTGCTGCAATGTTAAACTTAAAAGTTCCTAAATTCTCTTCCATATTAAAAATCGCTGGCGCAGGTAATGTTTCTACTGCGAATCCTTCAGGAATTTTAAGCGTAATATTGTATTTATCAGTAAACGGGAAACCAAAATCTACCGGATATTCTCTCACTTCCTGTTTGAATGGGTTTTCCTGATTTGCAAAAAACAACATAGGACTCACATATATTTTACCGCCAATTACTTCACATAAATTACTTCCTGTAAAAGAGTACGATTCTACAATAGGCAATAGAATATCTTTTTCATTGGTTTTTGAGTACTCACTGATTTCAATTTTATTGTTTTGATTTTCCAATTTTTCCAGATATTCCTCTTCTTTGAGACTGGAAATGTTATGTCTCGTAATCACAGCATTGTAATCCGTACACTGTCTTCTAGCTTTTCCTGTGATTTTACCATCAGGATCAACACTATAATTCATAAATACAATGTCATTCGACGATTTTTTAGGCATCAAATCTACCTCTTCAGAGCTTCCGTCTTTTCTAATCAATCGACCGTACCAATTTAGGGCTCTAAGTGGCAAAACATTAGGGGTTGAATACTTATCTGAAGCATCTAGAAGTATATTCCCCTCTGGCGTTTCAACTGCCGCAATCACATAATTAAAAGCGGTTCTGTTTGGAAAAAGCGAAATCCCGTTAGAACGTGTACTCACTAAAACAGGATTTGCTGTTAAGCCCGCATAACGCAACATCGCGGTAAGCATTAAATTAATATCAGCAATATTTCCTGTCTTTTCCTTATACGCTTTCTTAACGCCATTATCTGTATAATATCCAAAATAATCATTCCATTTCACATTTTCTTTCACATGATGCAGAACAACGAGTATTTTTTCTTCAAGGCTATTTTTCCCCTCCAGTTTCTTTTTCAAATCTTCTTCAAAATATCCTGTCTTGCTTAACTCTGCACCAAAATCCTTGTTTTCGTAAATCGTTTTCACAACCGAGTTCCAATCTACTGAATACATTTTAAACTCTGCACGCGGAAATTTAGTCATCGACAGTTCATGCTGAATACTTGCCGTATAATTATCAATATTATTTACAAAAGCCTCCTCTTTCATAGCCGGAAAATCTTTGGCCACATAAGTTGTTTTGGTTTCCTGATAATCTAATTTGTCTGTAGAAAATGTTGTCGAGCTGTTCAGCCAACCATTTCTTTCTTTACTTGTAAAAGTGAGCGTCTTTAAAGCTTTCTCTACTGTAGTTTTGGGAAAAATATACCCTTTCTGTCTTGGATTAAACACATAATACTCCGGAATATAAGTTGTAAATTCTGAATAATCTACAGGAATACTCGTTTGAAAATCCCATTCTCTGATCATTCGATCGCTTGGACATCTTAAAACATATCTAAACTCCAGAACAGAGCCTTCTTTTACATTAGGCATGGTAATCTTTTTTTGCGCTCTGAATTTATTAACTACTTCGTCAAACACTCCATCACTCTTAAGCTTTGTTTTTTCGATTTTACCTCCCACTAAATTATAGGTAACTGCATCGCTAAATGTTACCTTTTCTTTAAAGTCATTCTCGTTATAATACCATACTTTTTGATTTGCCCAATCGTATCCTTCCTTTTTATAGATTTTAATTCTGGTTTCGACTTCCGTTACCACAACAAAGCCTTGCGTTTCATCGTATTCAAATCTGGCCGTTCCTTTTCTATACAAAATAGCAGCCGCCGCTGATGAATCTTTAGGGTGTACTTTCTGTTCTAATTCAGCAACAGACACTTTTCCTAATTTAAACTCTTGTGCTGTTACTTTGAACATACAGAGCAACACAATTAAAAAACTTAAAAATTTGATTGGTTTCATTTTGATTAATTCTTGGTTAGTATAATTTTGGCATTATCATTTTTTGCTATCTGCTCCATAAAAAGACGATAGTCATCGTATTCTTTGTTGGAATATTTTCCTTTATTCAAAAACAGCGAGCGTTTGTAGAGTAATTTATTATTTTCTTTTTTGATGATTTCAGTTTTATATTCGCCGAACTTTCCTTTTAACTCAAAGTTTGAAGGCAAAAACTCTATAGCAAAACCTGCTGGTAAATTGACCTCAATCTCGTCTGTATCTGCATATCCACGCTGAATCTGAAAGGGGTTTTTTCTGTTTCGGATTCTCTTTACGTTTGTGGCGCTTTGATTAAATGCATCAACGGCAAAAATTAGTTTATTCCCTGAAACTGTTGCATAATTCAAAGCACTAAGCTGAACATCTTCGGTAAAACGTATTGTCTCTTTGTTATTGTTCAAAGTTATTTTACCCAATTTCAGATTGTTGATGTTATCCCAATACTCTTTGTAATGTGCTTCTTTTTCCGTTGGCTGTAAATGCTCTATTCGTGTTTTCGAAGCGTATTGAGATCCTTCTGAATTTATTAAAATAGAACCGGAAAAATGTCCGCTTTCATCTATTGTATAAGTTCCTTTTTCGATTTGAGTATTCCCCTTATCTTCATAGATATTAGTCCTTACAATTTCTGCTCCCTCAGGTTTAACAACCAATACATCTCTATCATCGGTAAAAGTTCCCTGATATCCAAAAGGATCGTCCTGACTTGTACATTCTAACCAGGTATACTGATTGCCATTCGGAATTGATAGAATCATGTGATTTCCCTGCATGGAAACAAAATCAGATTCGATATTTGTTTTATTAGAATCTCCGTATAAAATTGTATTATAAGACGGAACATCTACGGCTTGTAAAAGTGCTTTAGTATAATTGGTTAAAGCTTTACAATCGCCATAACCCAAGCGGTCAACATCGGTCGCCAGCATAGGTTTCCAACCACCAATTCCAACTTGAATACTTACATATCTGGATTTTTTTTGAACAAAATCGTAAACCAATTTTGCTTTTTTAATCGGGTCTTTTTCGTTGCCAACAATCGCTTTTATTTTAACTTTGGTTTCCTCTGGCAAATCGGTTGTTCCGGAAAGTATTTTTTCAGAATACCATTTACCAAAATCAGTCCAATTTGTGGCGGTACCGTCAACGCCTTCCAGATGAAAATGTTCTAATCCCATCATAACTTTAGGAAAAAGATCTCTGTATACCGGACTATAATCTTCCTGTTTTTGGGCTAAAATAGTACTTGCAGTATAAGAAAGCTGCGTACTGGTATCGGTTGTTTTCTTTACGTTGAACCCTGAAAATTGAAGTTCTTTCTTTTTAAATCCCAAATCAGCAGGATAGACGACATTTAGAACTGCTTTTTCAATGCTGGTATAAAACCCTTTTAAAGGCATCCAACTTGGAATAAAAGCAGTTGAAGAAGTTTGGACCTCACTGCTAAACTCAACTGTGAAAGGATAGGAAATTGGAGTATAGTCTAAATATATAACACGACTATCAGAAAAGAGCGTACTACCTCCAACAACGCTCTGATCTTTAAAATCTTTCCTTTTTACTTTTTTAATTTCCTTACCAAAAGCATCATAAACTACCGCCTCGATACTCCTCACCGAAGTTGATTTATCATAATATTCATGAGCTTGTATTGCGCTAAGTCCTTTTTCGTTTAAAACCGTAACAACACGACGATTTTTAGCGTTCATAGTTCGTTGAGACAAAATCGCTATATCAATCTGATCGAAACGAACTACTGCATTGGCATTTTCTTTAAGACTGTCGGCAATTGCAGCTGAACTATATTCGCTCTTCTGAGCTGTTAAAACAAAGGTGAAAAAGAAGAAAAATAACGTAAGAACTAGGCTTTTCATTTAGTAAGTAATTTCGCCAAATATAATTTTTTTTTAGAAATTCTTAACACTCGTCTAATATTTTTTTAATCTCTGTTTTTACTGTCTATTAAAATAGTCACAGGTCCGTCATTAACCAGACCAACTTTCATATCGGCACCGAAAATTCCTGCCTGTATTTTTTTATTGAATTCCCTTTCTAAGGATTGTAAAAAATTCTCATACATCGGTATTGCAAAGTCCGGTTTTGCCGCTTTTATATATGAAGGACGATTCCCCTTTTTAGTAGAAGCATGAAGTGTAAACTGACTCACTACAATAATATCTCCATCGATATCCTGAATTGAACAATTCATAACATCGTTTTCGTCTGCAAAAATTCTCATTTTTATGATTTTACCCACCAGCCAATCAATATCTTCCTGCGTATCGGCTTCTTCTATTCCCACTAAAACCAATAAACCTTTCTGAATATCTGCAACTTTTTTCTGATCGACTGTTACGGATGCTTCTGAAACTCTTTGCAGTACTATTCTCATTTATGTAAGTCTTAAAGTTGAAAGTTATAAAGCCAAAAAGTTAAAAAAAGTCCTTTCGAAACTTTTTAAACATCGACCTTTTAACTGAATTTATTTTCTCGTTTCATCACTCGCTGCACGATCATCACCATAAGTATCCGTGCGGTAATGCTCTTCGTCTCCTTCCAAAATCTTAAGATAACTATTATAGCGGGACCAGGCGATTTCATCTTTTTCCAAAGCGGCTTTGATCGCACAATGTGGTTCTTCTTTATGTAAACAGTTGTTAAACTTGCACTGATCTTTTAATCGGAAGAATTCCGGAAAATAACCGCTTATTTCTGAAGGTTCCATATCAACAATTCCAAAACCTTTTATTCCCGGGGTATCGATAATCTGCGCATTAAAAGACAGATCGTACATTTCGGCAAAAGTGGTGGTGTGCTGCCCTTGTTTACTTTGTTCTGAAATTACAGTAGTTTTAAGATGCAAACTTGGTTCCATCGCATTGACCAATGTTGATTTTCCAACACCGGAATGTCCGGAAAACATACTTACTTTACCCACCATCATTTCTTTAAGCTTATCCACTCCTTTATTCTCTGTCGAAGAAATACGGAGGCACTTATATCCTATTTCCTGATAAATGTGTTGTAGATAAAGCTGTTCGTCCAAAGTATTTTCATCCAAAGTATCGATTTTATTAAAAATCAAAACAGCTTCAATTCCATACGCTTCGGCTGTAACTAAAAAACGATCTATAAAACTCGTTGTTGTTGGCGGATTATTAATCGTAATCAGTAAAAAAACCTGATCAATATTGGATGCAATGATATGAATCTGTTTGGATAAATTAACCGATTTACGAACGATATAGTTTTTTCTTTCGTGAATATTAAAAATCGTTCCGGTTACCGCATCTGAAGTTTGCTCCAATTCATAATCAACAATATCACCTACAGCAATTGGATTGGTGCTCTTAATACCCTTCATCCTAAACTTCCCTTTCATACGGCATTCTATAAAATCACCCTTTTCTGATTTCACAGTGTACCAACTTCCTGTAGATTTATATACGATTCCTGTCATTCTATATTTTTAGATTGCTGATTTTAGTTTTTAGATTATTCTTTGAACTAAAAAATAAAAGGCAAAATTACGTTTTTAGAATTGAACAACGCAACTTCGCCTTTTAAAATTAAAGGCTTACTCTTTATTTGAAAGATTTACCAGATAATTTCGGCTAAAATATCATTCTCTTTAACTTTTCCTAACTGAATCGTTTTTAAAGTTCTGGACGTTTTTCCTGCTCTTGTAATATAAATTTCGACCATTAATGTTGCTGGACCATTTTCAGTTAATTCAGTTTCTCCAAAATAATCGGTTTTAATTTTATATTTCCCCTTTATTGCATTTCGAATTATATATTGCTCCGGCCCATAACCTTCTGTAAAATCTTTAGAAAATCTTCCTCCAATTTGTGTAGAAGTATGGCTGTAATAACATTCTTCATTTGTTGGCTCAATTACATGTAAATCCAAATCAACATCCATTTGGTTCCAGTTCATGATAACTCTGATATCAACCGGCATTTTTGCAAGGTACTTTTTATCAAGCTTACCCGTTTTTATGCCAGAATGTTCTGTCATCATTCGATTAACATCCATTAGAATAATATCCTCTACACCTTCATACTGGCCACTCATTTCTCCATAATAATTCACTTCAAGCGCTTTAATTAATTGATCAAAAGCTTCTTGATATTTTCCTGCATCTTCTAGTGTTAAAGCATAATCTCTAAGACTCTGTGGTTCATGTTCTCTCCATTTTGCCACTTGTTTTGCAGTAAAAACTGCATCATTATGATCTTTCCACTGACGCAAAGTATAAGTCAAAGTTTTATAAAGCTGATGATTCTCTAACCCTAAATCAGCAATATTACTAAGGATCAGCAACGCTTTTTTTACATCGCCCTGATTGTAGAAAAAATGAGCCGCATCAAAATAAAAACTTGGGTTCCTTTCCTGTGCTTTTCGTAATTCAAAATACAAATCATATTGTTTTTCTTTTGGAGCTGAGGCCAACGCTTTTAAATACAATCGATCTGGATTCCAACTTTTTGTTTCTACAACTCCACTATTCGAAAAGTCCTTTTTCGTTGTTATGATAGTAACTCCATTTGCCCCTCTGCTACCATATGTAGAAATTCTCGACGGATCTTTCAACACCTCTACCGAAGCGATATCATCTGACTTTAAATCGGTTAATTCACCCTCATAAAACTGACCATCAACAATAATTAAAGGCTTTTTTGAATCTCCGGCTAAATAACCTCCATTAAAATTTGAATCTTCTGAAAAATCTTTATTTTTTAATGTGCCTTCTTCAAGAGCTCCTGTTAAATCTGATTTTTTTTGAGTACCATACCCTACTACAACTACTTCTTGTAATTCTTCGCTGTTTGAAACTTTATTAATTTCTTCGCTTCCTACTTTTTTATCTTTTATATCAGCAATTTTTGGTATATCCTCAGTAACTTCTTCCGCTTTTGCTACCACTGGCGCAACAAATTTAACCTGATCTACTTTTGGTGCAGAAGCAGTATTATATACATTGTTGTCTTCAATTACTGTCGCGACTGTTCCTGCGCCAACAGGTTCATCTACAGTCAATACTGCATCAGGATCTCCTTTTATAGTCTCTTGATAAACTGTGCCTCCATCTCTACCTAAACCAGGCGGCGGAAGTTGCCTTTTGTATTTATACTTAGACGCAATTTTCTGCCCTTTGTATTGAACATTCTTTTTCCACCAAATATTTAATTCCTTAAAATAATTTTCAATACTTTCCCAATTATTTTTTTGCTGCGCCAGTGTAGCATCATGTTCCTGTTTTTTAATTCGGTCAAATTCGGCACGCAATTCTGCTGGCGGCATAATATCATAAGAAATATAATCGCGAATATCTTCCAGAACAATCAATGAAGTATTCTTTGTTATGATTCCGTATTTCTTGCCCAGAAGCTCGATTTCATCTGCATTTTTGTCATATTGAAAATCGAGGTTGGCAATTTTTTTCTGCGCCCAAAGTTTTTCAATATTTACTTCTTTGGTAGCTTGAATAGCAGCTTCAAGCGTAATTTTTCGTTCCAAAACTACTTGGTTGCCGTAACCAAAAAGAAGTGTAATCTCATTTTTCGGATTCAAAGAAATCCCCGAAAAACTAAAATTTCCCGAAACCGAAGTTCCTTCTATAGGAAATACATCAGTTACCGTTAAATTCTCCTTTATTCCAAGAAACTTTAAATTAGTATTTACCAATTTATCTAAAGCAGCTTCAGCATTTATCTGATTTAAATTGATGAAATTTCCGCCGGTTTTCATTGAAGAAAAGTTGAGAAAAGCAAAATCTGAAGAAACTGAAGAGGTAATTATGTAAAGAGGTTTCCTCGTTTTGGGTAAAAGATTTTCACTCAAAGAAGATAATCCATCTGTGAAAAATAAAAATTCATCCTGGTTTTCAAAACTGATTTGTGAAAAACGAGTTCCGCCATCGTATTTCGTATTTTCTAAAACTGCTTTTAATTCGGACCAATTTCCATCAGAAACTACAAATTCTTTTCGTTTTTCGAAAGTATAATTCAAAAAGTACAGGGTAACTTTTGTATTTTTTATTTTCTGGAAATAAACATTTAACAAATCCAGTTCCTTTTTTAAATCTCTATTCTGACAGCTAAGCGAGTTATCCCAAATTAAACCAATCGAAGCTAGTGTCTTTTTCGCTGTTTTATTCCCTTCTACAAAAGTATTCCCGTAAAAATAATGTTGGCCACCAACATCCTGCATCAATACACTTGAAATATTCTGCTGCAATGGAATTTTAAAAACTATTTTTTCTGCAGGCTGATAGTTTTCTTTTTTGATCGAAGCCTGAAAAGATTGGTTCCATTTTGAAAAAGTAATCTCGTTTCCTGAATTCTCAGTAACTGTTGGTGCCGTTGAAGCTCCTAAAACTGATACATTAATTTCAAACTGATCTATTTTTTTGGAAAACGGCTCATCAATTGATACACCAGATTGTCTTTATCAAAAGCCGAAAGTTCTTCTTCGTAACCAATAATCACGGTTCGTTCTCCATTTGGCAGTAACGGATAAATTCTCGTTCTAAAATTATTCCCATCTACTTTCTCCAGTAATCCCGGGTCAACACGACGATATTCAATCGCTTCAAAAACCTGTTTCCCTTTATTTTTATTAACCGGAACTGCTTCACGTATTTTTCCGTTAATATCAATAGCATATCTGGAAACCGAAACATTTTCCGGTAACGGAAAAATAAGTTCTGCCTCCATCTGACGGGTTCCTGAATTAAAAAAGTGCATTTCGGCAGTAGTATAAGCAATGTTTCCTACCACTTTTACATTGACGAAAAGTTTGTTCATTCTCACTTTTTCAGCATCCTCTCCTTTAACCGTTAGTTCAGGACTTTGTGCGAAACTTTTTATTCCCATAAACAAAAAGAATAAAAACAATACATGCAAATTCATCCGAAAAATGCCCGGCACAGACGAAAACAATTTTGACTTCATGATACGAAAATTTAGGTTTATACTTTTATAGAGAACAAAAAACATCAAAAGGTTGGGAAGATACTATTTATTTCAAAAAAAAATCTCCAAAGCCCAAAAGCAAAGGAGATTTAATGTAAAAAAAACAATCTATTTTTAAAATTGTGACATAAGAAAATCGTAGAACAGCGTTTAAAAAGTTCTAGTTAACTTATATCACTTATGTGCTTAGAAAAAATTATGCATTGAAAACTTTTTCCTGGTGACCAATACTTTCCTGGTGAATTGCTTTAAACATTCTCAAAACGAATTCTTCGGTAAGTCCTTTTTTCTCTCCTTCCAAAATCATTTTTCCTAAGATTTCATTCCAACGGTTATTTTGAAGAATCGCAACGTTTGCATCTTTTTTCACCTGCCCGATTTCATCAGCAACTTTCATACGTTTTCCAAGCAACTCTAATAAGTTAGCATCCAAAACATCAATGTTTGCTCTTAATTTCTTCATTTTTTGGTTGTACTCGTCTGTAGTATCATCTGTTTTTCTGATGGTCAAATCTTTTATGATTTGCTTCAAGGCATCCGGAGTTACTTGTTGAGCGGCATCACTCCAGGCATTGTCCGGATCGTAATGCGTTTCGATAATCATACCATCGTAATTTAAATCTAATGCTTCCTGAGTCACTTCGAAAATCATGTTACGGTTTCCGGTAATATGAGACGGATCGATGATTAATGGCAGATCAGGGAATTTATTTTGCAATTCGATTGCAATTTGCCATTCCGGAATGTTTCTGTATTTTGTTTTTTCGTAAGTCGAAAATCCTCTGTGAATCACCCCTAATTTTTCGATTCCTGCCATGTGCAAACGCTCCACACCACCTAACCATAAAGCTAAATCAGGGTTTACCGGGTTTTTAACCAAAACGATTTTGTCTGTTCCTTTCAAAGTATCTGCAATTTCCTGAACTGCAAAAGGGTTTGCCGTTGTACGGGCACCTACCCATAAAACGTCGATATCGTGTTCTAAAGCCAATTTACAGTGTGCTGCAGTTGCTACTTCAGTTCCCATTAATAAACCGGTTTCAGCTTTTGCTTTTTGTAACCATTTCAAACCAATTTCTCCAACACCTTCAAATCCTCCCGGACGCGTTCTTGGTTTCCAGATTCCCGCTCTGAATACACTAACTTTTGAATCTTTCAACTCATGTGCAATTTTCAATACCTGATCTTCTGTCTCTGCGCTGCATGGTCCTGCTATCACAAGTGGGTGATTTAAATTGAAATCTTCTAACCACTTTCTCATTTCTTTCTTATTTTCCATCTTTGTTATAGTTTATTTTTTAATTGTTAATCCGTTTAGTATTTCTTTAATTTTATTGGTGCTTTCCATTTCTTCAAAAATGGCGCTATAATCTTCTTCTTTCAGCAAATCTCTAAACCGACTGAGATTTGAAATGTATGCTTCTAAAGTTTCGAGAACGTATTCTTTATTCTGCTCAAAAATGGGGGTCCACATCGCGGGAGAACTTTTGGCCAGACGTACTGTACTTTCAAATCCGCTTCCCGCCATATCGAAAATATCCTGTTCGTCTTTTTCTTTATTCATGACCGTTTTCCCAAGCATAAATGAACTGATGTGCGATAAATGCGACACATAAGCAATGTGTTTATCGTGCGACACCGGATCCATGTATCGAATCCTCATTCCTATTTCACTGAAAAGCTTTAATGCCTTTTCCTGCAATTTAAAAGTGGTTTTTTCCACCTCGCAAATAATATTCGTTTTCCCTTTAAACAACCCTCTTATCGCCGCCGAAGGCCCCGAGAACTCTGTACCGGCTATTGGATGTGTAGCAATAAAATTTCTTCTCTTTGGGTGGCTTGCTACTGCATCGCAAATTGGTTTTTTAGTCGACCCTACTTCAAAAACGATTGTTTTATCGCCCACTAAATCCAGTACTTTTGGCAAAACCGTTAGTGCCACATCTACAGGAACCGAAACAATTACAAAATCAGCTCCTGACAAATCTTCAAAATGTCCTTCCTGATCAATAACTCCTAAATCAATTGCTTCCTGCAAGTGTTTTTCGTTACTGTCAATTCCAAAAACAGCTGCATTTGGATGTTGGTCCTTGATATCCAACACCATCGAACCGCCAATTAATCCTATTCCTATTACGTATATTTTCATATTTTTTTACTTGACTATTTCCAGTTATTCACTTCTTAGTATAAGGCAAGCATCATTTATTTCTGAAAATTGTCCAGAAATCTCAGAACGCAATTTTATTCCCAATTCCACTTCTTTTTGAGGAAGTCCATTTAAAATTTCATTTGATCGCAATTTTTGTAAAGCGCTTGGTAAATAATTGCTTCTAATTAAACTATTTGCTATTACTTTACCATCTGTAATGTTATAAAGTTCCAGTAATGCATGATTATTAGAGTTAAGAACATAAGCACTCGCCTCAAAAACAACTGACTTTACATCTTTGAAATCTCTAATATCAAATCTGATCCCTCGCGAAATTGGATTTGCATATGCTGTACTTAGAGTATTCAAACTCACTCGAACTTCTACAAATACAATTCCTCCATTTCCATTACACACATATTTTGTAACTTGAACTTCTGAATTATCTAATATTTTATTATTATTTAAATCAATGCCCGATTCTATCTTTACTCCACCATTCCCACAAGCACCTCCCTTAGCTTCATCTGTAATATTAACAAGACTGAGATTTCCGTTTAAACCATTACATACATATGTTTTGTATTTCACTTCGTTATCATCTAAGACCCCATCTTTATTTAAATCTAATCCATACTCAACCTTTAATCCTCCATTTCCACAATTACCTCCTGAACTTTCATTAGTGGTTCTTGTTAAATTCGTATTTCCATCTGTTCCATTACAAACATATGCAGTAGAAGTTATTTCATTTTCTTCTAAAACACCATTTTTATTAAGATCCAATCCAGAATTTATTTTTATTCCCCCATTTTCACAACTTGCCCCTTTAGGCTCTTTGATCACAGTAGTTAAGCTATTTTTTCCATTTATACCATTACAAACATATTTTGTATTTTGAACTTCATTACCATCTAATATTCCATTGAAATTATTATCTAATCCTGTTTCAATTCTTACTCCTCCATTTTCACAATTGATTCCTGGATTTTCAACTGACATATTTACTAAAGTGTTTACTCCGTTTGACCCTTGTGATCCCTCATCACCTTCACAGGCAATAAAAGAAATTGATAGAATTAAATAAAGTAGGTGTATTCTTTTCATTTTTAGTTATTTATTTTATTAGTATTTATTAATTAAAAAAAAGCTTCGACTCCGCTCAGCCAGACAATTTGGATAAAATCTAGACTCTTGATTCTAAAATCTTATATATTTAAAATCGCTCTATCGCTTCTTGTACTTTTTCTTCTTTTACACACAATGAGAATCTGATGTATCCTTCGCCATTGCTTCCGAAAATAGTTCCCGGCGTGATGAAAATATGTTTCTCATATAATATCTCATCAATAAACTTCTCTGCTGACGCTATTCCTTCCGGAAGTTTTGCCCAAACAAATAGTCCAACACCTTCTTTGTAAACTTTGCAGCCCAATTTCTCTGCTAATTTTTCTGTTAATTCTCTACGACGTCTGTAAATTACATTTTGATCTTCGAACCAGCTTTTGCCACAATTTAAAGCTGCGACAGCGCCTTTCTGAATTCCATAAAACATACCGCTGTCCATGTTGCTTTTTACTTTCAAAACAGCATCTATAATTTCAGGATTTCCTAAAACCATCCCCACTCTCCAGCCGGCCATATTGAATGTTTTACTCAATGAATTCAATTCTAAAGCCACATCCTTTGCCCCTTCAACCTGCAGCAAACTCATTGGATTATCATTCAAAACAAAACTATACGGATTGTCGTTAACCAATAGTATGTTGTGTTTTTTAGCAAAAGCAACCAATTTTTCAAATAACGTCAAGCTTCCTCTTGCGCCCGTTGGCATATGGGGATACCCCAGCCACATCAGTTTTACTTTCTTCAGATCTAATTTCTCTAAAGCTTCAAAATCAGGTTCCCAGGCATTTGCTTCTTTCAAATCATAATAAACCGGAACTGCTCCAACCAAATTGGTTACCGAAGTATACGTTGGGTAACCCGGATTCGGAATTAAAACATGATCGCCTTCATTTAAAAATGCTAACGAAATGTGCATAATTCCTTCTTTCGAACCCATCAACGGTAAAATCTCATTGTTTGGATTCAACACAACACCAAACTGGTTCTGATAAAAATCAGCCATCCCTTTTCTCAATTCCGGCAACCCCTGATAGCTTTGATAGCCATGCCCGTTTTCCTCCTGAATTGCTGCGGCTACCGCTTCAATTACTGCTTTAGACGGACTCAAATCAGGGCTTCCGATGCCCATATTGATGATAGGTTTCCCTTCAGATTGCAGTTGACGAACTTCTCTCAATTTTGAGGAGAAGTAGTATTCTTCAACTGTATCTAATCGTTTTGCTGTTGTGATCATTTTTTTTTTTGCTTTAGGCTTTAAGCTGTATGCTTTAGGCTCATTTAAACTTTTTAACTTGTTATATTATTTTTTTGACTTTATGATTTTCGACTTTTCAACTTTAAGACTCACTTAAAGGCTTGGTGTTTTTGTATTCTCCCAATACTTTAAAATACTCTGCCATAATATTTAATAACGATTTGGCTTTTGCAAAATCCTCGTATTTCTCAAAGGTTACGTCTACGAAAAACGCATATTTCCAAGGTGTTTCAATTTTTGGAAGGGACTGAATTTTCGTCAAATTCAATTTGCAGTCACTCATTACATTTAAAACCGCTGCCAGACTTCCTCTCTTATGATCCAGTTCAAATTTAATTGAGGCTCTGTTAATTTCATTTTCCGGCAAAAATGAATTCTGCTTTTTAATGATTACAAAGCGGGTCATATTGTTTTTGATGGTTTGGATTTCAGGAGCAATAATTTCTAAATTGTACATTTCTGAAGCCGTTTTACTTGCGATCGCTGCAATTCCGGTCAATTGTTTCTCCTGAATTCTTCTTGCTGTTTCGGCCGTATCTTTATCCTCAACCAATTTAATATTTGGGTATTGTTTCAAAAAATCCATGCATTGCAATAAGGCCATCGGATGTGAATGAACCTCTTTTATATCCTCAATTTTCTGACCTTTTAAAGCCATTAAATTTTGGTGAATATTCAAATAATGCTCTCCAATAATGTGAATATTATTCTTATCAATCAAGGCATAATTCGGAATAATTGGCCCCGCAATCGAATTTTCAATAGCCATTACTGCCTGCTCAGATTTTCCTGAAAGCAGACTGTCAATTAATTCTTCAAAAGATAAACACTCATCAATATCCACGTTTTCAGAGAAATACTCCTTCACTACCTGATGGTGAAAAGATCCTTTAATACCTTGTATCGCAATTTTCGTTGTCATATATTCAAAAAAAAATCCTGATTTGCATCAGGATTGTATATTAGTTTTATTTGTCTTTTAATTTTCTCAAATAACCATAGCACAATCCTCACTTCTACTAAAGAAGAAATAAAAAGAGTTGCTAAAATAAAAACGGTTATTAGTCATTTTGTTTGTGTTTTTCAATAAATACTCTGCGAATGTATAAATTATTTTTACCGCACCAAAAAAAATAATACTTTTTATGAAACAAAAAAGGATTTCTTAACAAATTTATGATGTTTTGTAAGATAATATAAAAATATCCTCTTAAAATGAGATATTTACAATTGGTTTTTTGAAGACGCTAAGGTTCTGAGGTACTAATGTGCTACGTTTTTTCGCTATGAATTCACGAATTAATGCAAAATAATTGTGGCGTGAAATTCAATTTTCCGAATTGTGTGATTTTTTTTAAAGGAAAAAATTAGTGAATTATCCCCACTTTTTGAAACTGTTTAAATAGTGTCAATATTACAACCCTAATCTTTTAGACCATTTTTTTGGAGATCGAGAAGTATGAAAGACACCAAGTACGATTATTTCTGACTCTTCTAATCTATAATGGATCCCATAAGGAAATCTCGAAATAAATCGGATTTTTATATTTTTGTATTTCTTTTGGAAAGCATCGGGATTCCTTAAAATGGTATCAATTCCTGCTTCCAAACAAAGTTCAAAATCATAAGATAACCCAATACGCTACTCTTCATACCAAAGAACTATATCTTCAATATCAAATAATGCTTCCTTTACAAATTGAAGTTTATACAATTATCTCAAAGATTTTAAATGGGCCTTAACCTCTTCCCAAGAATACAATTCTGACTTTCCTTCTTCTAAATTTTGTATCCGAATATCTAATTCTCTTTTAACATCATCAGAAATTTCTAAATCATCTTTAGAAACACTGTCCCACAATTGCTCTGCCAAAACAATTTTTTCGGCATTACTATATTTAGATAGATTTTTAATTTCCATATTTTCAGTATTAATACATTATCAATAGTACAAAATTAATTAAAAATTGCCTTGAATAGAGTAAATTAAGAACACTATTTATTTGCCACGAATTCACAAATGATTTCAAACTATTGCAGCTTTTAAACAAAAAATTCGTGAATTCGTGGCTATCTAGCAATCCTAAAATAATCCCGAAACTGGTGCATTCTTAATTCCAATTTTAGTGTAATCGAAATTCATTTTTTGCTGTAATAATGAGCCATACACACTTCTGAAATCAATTTCATATTTCAAATCTCCATTATCCAAATTAGATAAATCAGGGTTCTTACCTAAAATTGTTCCTCGGTTGTTTCCGCCAATTATAAACATTGGCGCCGCAGTTCCGTGATCTGTACCGTTTCCGTTATCTCTAACACGTCTTCCAAATTCAGAAAAAACTACGACCGTTACATTCTGAAGCAACTTTGCCTGTTTCAAATCCTGATAAAAACTATACAAGGCGTCATTAAGCTCCCCCAATTTTCTTTCGTGCAAAGCCAGCTGATTGTCATGAGTGTCAAATCCACCCAACGAGGTATAATATACTTTAGAATTTAGATTCCCTTTAATTAGTCGGCCAATCCATTCCAGGTTTTTAGACAATTCTGTTTTCGAATAGCTAATTTCCGACTTTGATTTTGCCAATGCCTTCTGAATTTCATCCGATCCTTCTGTAACCGAATTGGCAATTTTCCGAACAAAATCCAATTGCGGATTATCAGACAAAGTTACATTTACTTCTTTATCTGATTTTACCTTAAATCGGTTTGGGTCTTTTACGGTTATAAAATTAGGCTCATTTCCTTTTAAAGCTAAATTATCGATCGAATCCAAATTTATTCCCGCTGTAGCCTGATGTCCATTGCATTGTAAATCCAAATAACGTCCTAACCAGCCTTCGTTACTATACTTATTAGAATCTGTTGCGGTTTGCCAAATTTCCTGACTTCTAAAGTGTGATCGGATGGGTTCGGGATAACCTACATTCTGAATTACAGTCAAATCTCCGTTTTGCTGTATCTGAGCCAGATCTTTCAGTGCCGGATGAAATGCCATTCCTTTATTTTTACCAATAACAACGTCTTTATTCAAAGCGATTTTTGTACGATAATCGTAATACAGCGGATTGTCGTACGGTATAAAAGTATTCAGACCATCATTCCCACCATTTAACTGAACAAACACCACACATTGCTCCCCTACAATTAAACTGCTCTGCGAACCAAATGCGTGTAAAAAATCAGGAAGTACCAACATTCCGCCGGTAAGAGTTCCTGTAAGCGTTAGAAAATTCCTTCTGTTCATGATAATAACTTCTAAATTAATTGATACTCGGGCAGTTTTGTAATATAATTGAAGAGCCGAATTACAGCAAAATTGGCGTGTTCCTCTTTTGGATCGAAATCGTATTTTAGTAAATTCTCCATGTCTTTTTGCATCGAATCATTTACTTTAAACAACAATCTGTTTGAAAGTTCCGTGATGATCGTTTTATTAGTACCATTGGCATCAAAGTCCATTTTTACATCCACTTTTTCAAAGTGCGGTTTTGGTTTTTCATCATCAGCGGTCATTGTGTTCAAAGTTTTTCGGGTAATACTTTTTCCAGAACAAAGTAAGTCGGCTGTGTTGTTGCGCTGCAGATACACCTGAGAAGTCAGCCAGGAATTTCCTCCCTCCCAGCCTTTCACATTAACCTGATTGTACAAATCCATTCCTTGCTGCTTCAGAAAAAACAAAATCATACCCTCATCAAGATCGTCGATATGCAGTTCATCTAAAAGCTGCAAAATATAAACTAACGGATCTTTGATTTTGGTTCCTGAATTCTCTTTCTTATACTCTTCGGTAAAGATCTTAGTCAACAAAGGCTGTATTTCAAATTTCACCTTTCTAAAATAATCTCCATAGTAAGTGACCAAATCTTCAGGCGGATTGTCATAAATAAACCATTCCAGAATTTTTCGGGTAATGAGATATGGAATATTTTTCTGTTCGAAAATAATATCGACCAAATCATCTGCTTTCCAATTTCCGGTTTTACCAAAATACGTTTTGTCTGTATCATCTTCAGCAAACCTTCTGTAAGCAGCCCTGTTGTCGCCGTAATTGAGTCCGGCCAGAGCTCTTGCACCGTTCTTAATGTCGCTTTCGGTATAGTTTCCAATTCCAATGGTAAACAGTTCCAATAATTCACGACTGAGATTCTCGTTGTATTTCCCTTTTTTGTTGTCAACATTATCCAGATACTTCACCATAGCATTCGATTTTATGATTTGCTTGGTAAGCTCTTTAAAATTACCAAAGGCATGTTCCCGCAAAATCATATTGTGCTGGTAAATCCAGTAATTGACTTTTACTTTTTGAGAAGTAGAGACAAAGTGATTGTGCCAAAAGCAAACCATATTCTCCCGTAATGGAAATTCGTCATTACGCATTTTTCCGATCCACCATTTTCTCAACTCCACAGCGGAATAGAATTCTTTTTTCAGCGCTTTCTTTTTTTCCTCTGAATCTGCGACTTTAATAGACTCTTTAAGTTCTTTGAGTTCTAATAATGTTTTGGGATCATCTTCCAGAAAAGCGGGGAGCTGGGTATCAAATTTTGATTGATAAGACTGCTTCAGGAATTTTTCTATTCCTAATTTTTCAATCGCATCGGATTCTTTTCCGGAAAAACCCAATCGCAATGACCAAAGATTGCTTTTTTTCATAATTCAGAAATTATTACAATAAGACTTGACTTTCTCTTAAAGGTTTAAAGAGAAGATTCTGAGTTGCTTAGTTACTAAGGTGCTAAGGCTTTAAAATCTTTGGTAATAATTAGAACGGATTTTTTTATAGGATATTACGCGCTTTACAACATTTATATACATTACAAGTTATAGTTTCAAGTCTGGAAAACCTATGACAAAATGCAGTGTATTTAACGGTTGAAACCCTGGACAATATTAAAATAGCAGTGGACAAAAACACCTCGTTCCTCTACATTGACAAAAACAAACGACAACAAAAAAAGCAGCTACCCTTACGATAACTGCTTTCTATAAACTTAAGAATAAAAATAATCTCTACTCTATCTTCTTTACTCTATTTTCTTTCTTCTAAAAATCATTAAGATCCACACATTTCACAATCTTCAGGATCTCCAGCTTGTGCTTTTAGCAACATTGCTTTGTAATCTTCAACGCTGATTGCTTCAGTTTCCGGAACTAAAGTTGGAGATGTTTCTTCTTTTTTATCGTTGTTCAACGTAAACTTAATCGCATCAACTGCTGATTTTGTTCTTAGGTAATACATTCCTGTTTTTAAACCTGATTGCCAAGCGTAGAAGTGCATTGACGTTAGTTTAGAATAGTTAGCATCCTGCATGAACAAGTTTAACGACTGAGACTGATCAATAAAATATCCTCTTTGACGTGACATATCGATAATGTCTTTCATCGACATTTCCCAAACTGTTTTATAAAGATCTTTTAAATCTTGTGGAATAATATCAATGTTTTGAACAGATCCGTTATGACGCATAATTTCTTGTTTCAAATCTTCGTTCCACAAACCTCTGTCTACTAAATCATGAAGTAAATGTTTGTTTACTACGATGAATTCTCCAGACAATACACGACGTGTATAAATGTTTGAGGTATACGGTTCGAAAGCTTCATTGTTCCCTAAAATTTGCGAAGTCGAAGCTGTTGGCATTGGCGCAACTAATAATGAGTTACGAACTCCGTGCTCCATTACTTCTTTTCTTAAGGAAGCCCAGTCCCAACGACCTGATAATTCTTCGTCTTTCAATCCCCACATATTGTATTGGAATTCTCCCTGTGACATTGGAGAACCTGCGAAAGTTGAATATGGTCCTTCTTCTTTTGCCATTTCCATAGAAGCGGTTACAGCTGCAAAGTATAAAGTTTCGAAAATTTCCTGGTTTAATGCTTTAGCCTGATCACTTGTAAATGGCATACGCAACATGATAAAAGCATCTGCTAAACCTTGCACTCCTAATCCCACCGGACGGTGACGAAGGTTAGAATTTTCAGCTTCCTTAACCGGGTAATAGTTTCTGTCGATTACCTTGTTCAGGTTACGTGTTACACGTTTCGTTACATTGTAAAGCGCTTCGTGATCGAATTTTCCGTTATCAATAAACATTGGTAATGAAATAGAAGCCAGGTTACAAACTGCAATTTCATCTTTAGAAGTGTACTCCATAATCTCTGTACACAAGTTAGACGAACGAATGGTTCCTAAATTCTTGTGATTTGATTTACGGTTTGCTGCATCTTTGTACAACATATACGGTGTTCCCGTTTCGATTTGTGATTCCAGGATTTTCTCCCATAATTCACGTGCACGAATCGTTTTTCTACCTTTTCCTCTAAATTCATAATCGGTATACAATGCTTCAAATTCTTCTCCATAAACATCGTACAAACCAGGACACTCATTAGGACACATTAAAGTCCAGGTAGTATCTTCCTGCACACGTTTCATGAATAAATCTGAAGTCCACATCGCGAAGAATAAATCTCTCGCACGCATTTCTTCTTTCCCTGTGTTTTTCTTTAAATCTAAGAAATCAAAGATATCAGCATGCCAGGTTTCGATGTAAATCGCAAAACTTCCTTTACGTTTTCCACCACCTTGGTCTACATAACGAGCAGTATCATTGAAAACTCTCAACATCGGAACAATTCCGTTTGAAGTTCCGTTTGTACCACGAATGTATGATCCCGTCGCACGGACGTTATGAATAGAAAGTCCAATTCCTCCCGCCGATTGTGAAATTTTAGCGGTTTGTTTTAAAGTATCATAAATACCATCAATACTATCGTCCTGCATGGCCAATAGAAAACAAGAAGACATTTGTGGTTTTGGAGTTCCTGCATTAAACAACGTTGGCGTTGCATGCGTAAAGAACTTTTTAGACATTAAGTCGTAGGTTTCAATTACAGCTTTTAAATCGTCAAGGTGAATACCAACCGAAACACGCATTAACATGTGCTGTGGTCTTTCGACGATTTTACCGTTTATTTTTAACAGATAAGAACGTTCTAAGGTTTTAAAACCAAAGTAATCGTAATTAAAATCTCTTGTGTAAATGATATGAGAATCTAAGAAAGCAGAGTTTTCCTGAATTACTTTAAATACTTCATCCGAAAGTAACGGAGCATCTTGTCCGTTTCTTGGATTTACGTAATTGTACATATCCTTCATCGTTTCTGAGAACGATTTTTTGGTATTGGAATGTAGATTTGAAATTGCCACACGTGCCGCCAATTGTGCATAATCAGGATGCGCAATCGTCATAGAAGCCGCCGTTTCTGCCGCAAGATTATCCAACTCAGACGTCGAAACCCCATCGTACAATCCTTCAATAACCCTCATCGCCACCTTAACAGGATCTACAAGTTCATTTAAACCATAACACAATTTTTTGATTCTTTCTGTAATCTTATCAAACATTACCGGCTCTTTATGGCCATCTCTTTTTACTACATACATAAGCTTACTTTTTTAGTTATTGAAAAAATGAAAGTCTCGGGAATAACGAATTCCAAGGCTTAAACATTGTGTGTTTTTAAATTATTTTTTGAGAATTGCAGGATTCTCAATAGTTGTCTGTTTCCAGTTTGAAAAACAAACTGAAAGGCATTAAAAATTGTACTTGAATCAACGATTTGGGATGAAGATTCAATCTTATAAAATGAT
This sequence comes from Flavobacterium sp. B183, assembly GCF_023539155.1. Lineage (NCBI taxonomy): Bacteria > Pseudomonadati > Bacteroidota > Flavobacteriia > Flavobacteriales > Flavobacteriaceae > Flavobacterium > Flavobacterium sp. B183. The sequence goes on from NZ_CP097434.1 coordinate 542,193, forward strand.
TTATTTTTTTAGTGTTTTGGTATACACTAAATTTATTGCTGTTGGCTAAAAATCTGCATCAAATGAAATTTTCTGAGCATCACTATCTGTGTTCATCACACCTGATTTTTGATACTCCGCAACACGTTTTTCAAAGAAATTAGTTTTTCCCTGAAGAGAGATCATGTCCATGAAATCGAACGGATTCGCTGATCCATACACACGCTCGCAACCTAATTCTACTAATAATCTATCCGCAACAAATTCTAGATATTGCGTCATTAAAGTAGCATTCATTCCTATTAAACTTACCGGAAGAGATTCTGTTACGAACTCTCTTTCGATATTTAAAGCATCAACGATGATTTCTTTAATTCTGTCTTTTGGGACTTTATTAACCAGGTGATGATTGTGTAAGTGCACTGCAAAATCACAGTGTACACCTTCGTCACGCGAAATCAATTCATTCGAAAAAGTTAAACCTGGCATTAAACCACGTTTTTTCAACCAATAAATTGAACAGAAAGCACCTGAGAAAAAGATCCCCTCTACTGCTGCAAAAGCAATTAGTCTTTCAGCAAACGAATCTGATTCGATCCATTTTAAAGCCCATTCTGCTTTTTTACCAATCGCAGGAAAAACTTCTAAAGCATTAAACAATTCCGCTTTCTCTGCTTCATCTTTTACATAGGTATCAATTAATAAAGAATAAGTCTCACTATGAATATTCTCCATCATAATTTGAAAGCCATAGAAAAATTTAGCTTCGGCATATTGAACTTCATTTACAAAGTTCTCTGCAAGGTTTTCATTTACAATTCCGTCAGAAGCAGCAAAAAAAGCTAAAATGTGCTTGATAAAGTATCTTTCGTCGTCACTTAATTTATTATTCCAGTCAGTCAAGTCTTGGTGCAAATCGATTTCTTCGGCAGTCCAGAAACTAGCCTCCATCTTTTTGTACCATTCCCAAATATCATGGTGTTTTATTGGGAAAATAACGAAACGATTTTTGTTTTCTTGTAATATTGGCTCGACTTGTAACATGAAATTTTTCTTTAATTTTTATACTAAATTTTAGCTCATTCAGTAGACTACAAAGATTGTCATTTGTTGCCGAAAATAAAAGTCAAACTTATTCACAATCGGACGTAGTTTTTAACAACACACCGAAAATGAGATATTTTTCATACAATAACTAAAATACTGAAAACAAGCAAATTAATATTAAATTTCATCTCATTTTTGGAAGTAAAATATAGAATTTTTGAAACAAAAAGCAAGAAAATTTTAAATGTTTTTAAAAGTTTTCACCTGACTTCTTAAATGTTTTTTAATCAAAATCCGAACACTTCCCAGCAATGGTAATGGCTACCGATTTTTTACGATTTTTTGAGTTCTTCTGCAACTTTTTCAAGCTCCAAATACCAGTCCTGTCCAAAACGGCGAATTAATGCTTCTTTGACAAATTTATACACCGGAACTTCCAACTCCTTACCTAACGAACAGGCATCGTCGCAAATGTCCCACTTGTCATAGTTTACAGCAGCGAACTCTGTAAAGTCTTTCACCCGGATTGGATACAAATGACAGGAAACAGGTTTTTTCCAGTCTACGATTCCCTGATTGTACGCCTGCTCAATTCCGCAAAGCGCGGTCTTGCCATCAAAAATAACATAAGCACAGTCTTTATTATCAATCAGAGTCGTTTCAAGATCACCATCCGTTCCTTTTACCCAGGTTCCCTGAGTTTCGATGGCAGCAATACCTTCTTTTCGCAAGAAAGGTTTTACCTTAGGATAGATTTCTTCCAGAATTTTAGTCTCAGCTTCGCTCAAAGGCGCACCTGCATCTCCATCAACACAGCAAGCTCCTTTACAAGCTGACAAGTTGCACACAAATTCTTTTTCAAGAATATCTTCTGAAATAATGGTTTTCCCTAATTGAAACATGATATTGAAATACTGTAATTTATAAAGTGCAAAGATACGCAAAGAAAGCAGATATTCTGTCTATTCTTTTCTCATACTTACCCAAGAGATTCTCATCCAAAACACTTTATGTTGGTCATGGACGAAAAACCGTCGCAACATTTTTCACCAAACGCCTTGCAAATATGCAAAACAACTTGGCAATTGTTATAAAAATCGTTTTTTTTAACAACAACACGTGTTTTTATAACAAAAATACAGCCCTTTCACTATATCACAAAAAAGCATTAACTTTATTATCTACTTTTGCACATCTCTAAACAGTAAATAAAAAAATTATGTTAGAAATTGATTTTAAGGAAATTATCACCGTTGGAATGGTACTTTTTGCCGTAATCGATATTGTAGGATCAATTCCGATTATATTAAATTTGAGAGCGAAAGTTGGCCATATAGATTCAGAGAAAGCTTCGATTGTAGCCGGTCTGATTATGATTACTTTTCTTTTTGTCGGAGAAGGTTTTTTGCATCTTATTGGAATTGACGTACATTCTTTTGCTGTTGCGGGTTCCTTTGTATTGTTCTTTCTGGCTTTGGAAATGATTTTAGGAATCCGAATTTATCGTGATGAAGAACCGGGATCAGCCTCGATTGTTCCTTTGGCCTTTCCTTTAATTGCTGGCGCCGGTACGATGACTACTTTATTGTCATTACGTTCTCAGTTTCATACTATTAACATTATTATTGCCATTTTACTAAATATTATTCTGGTTTACATTGTTTTGAAATCTTCTAAAAAAATAGAAAATTTATTAGGAGAAAACGGACTTGGCGTAGTTCGCAAGACATTTGGAGTAATCCTTTTAGCAATTGCTGTTAAATTATTTGCTGCTAATGTTAAAGGTTTGTTTGTCTAACATTTATTTTTATAAATTTACCCCATAAAATTTCTAAAATATAACTTTAAGATATTTTTCACATCTGACGGTTCTACTTTATTATTTTAGACAAACAAACAACCATTATGAAAATTTTTACTTCAATTTTAGTGCTTTTGGCTTTGGCATTAATCGTTTTTAATATTACGCTACTGGACTTCAAAAATCCTTTTCAGGGAGACAGTGTAGTTGCTTTTATTGGAATCGCTGCTTCATTCTGCGCCGTTTTAATTCTTTTGATTTTTAGAATCTCTAAAAGAATTGAAGAAAAAACAAACGGACGATAATCTTATGTTTGATGTTTTAATTATTGGCGGAGGTGTTTCAGGCATGTCCTGTGCTCTTGTATTGGGATCAGCCAAAAACAAAGCTTTTGTAACCGACAAAAAAATCGGAATTTTTACACATCAAAAAAACTCTTCTCTACAGGAAGCCATTTTTTACAATGCTTACGGCATTACACCCGGCAAACTGGGATCTGATTTGTTAGTAGAAAGTACTCAGGATTTAGCCAAAACTTATCCGCATATCACTCAGATAGAAAACGAAAAGGTAGTTAAAGTTGAGGGTTCATACCCGGACTTCATTGTAACTACCAACAAAAACTCTTATAAAACAAAAAGTATCGTAATCGGTATTGGTTCAGCGAATACTTTTGACATAGAAGGCTTGATGCACTATATCGAGCCACACAAAAAAGCACTTCCAGAAAAACAGCGAATCCAACTTAAAAATGACGACCACAAGGTTGCCGACGGTATTTATGTTATTGGAACTTTGGCAGGATGGAGAAGTCAATTAGCGATTGCAGCCGGAAGCGGCGCCGCTGTAGCGACAGACATCTTAACTTTATGGAACAACGGCGTGCAAACTCATGCACACGACAGTATTCGATAAAACCCTGAAAAATTAGCACAAAAACACCGCAGATTAACAAAATCCAGCTTAGATCGTTTTTTTACTGCAATTGAATACAGCTTCCGGCAATTACTTTCAGATTTTCATCAAACTGTTTCCAAACCCTGATATATCTGAAAGTTCCGTTAAAGGGATTATGATTAAAGCTTCCTTTTAATAAAATCGTTACCGCAACTACAGCCGAGTCATCAACTACGTTTACAGTCTGATCTGAAGCTTCTAATGCATCTATTTGCATCTTACCTGAACGATACGAATTTAAATCAAACTCTTTCGTAATGGTTTGTCCGTCCGGTAAATTAAAAAGTAAATCGTCATGCAGCATCTTTTCCAAAGTTGGAATATCTGCACTTTTCATGGCCGTTAACAGTTCAATCTCAGCATTTACAATAGTTTCTATTTTCATCTGATGAAGATTAGGGATTACTTGTTTGGTTTCAAAACAGCCTTGATCATGGCATCTTCTTTTAAAATAACATCGTAATAATACAATTCGCCATACAATTGTCTGGCAAACTCAGCAGTGATATATCGATTTACCAACGCTTTGGTTTTGTCAAATTTCAAATCTAAACCGGCTGACAGCACATAGGTTTTGAACTTTTTAAAATACAGATCAGAACCCTTCATCTTTGCCAAAAACTCATTAAAATGAAGTCCGGCAAATACACCTCTGTTTTTATCCAATTCTTCAAAAACGAAATGCCCCACAATTCCGGTTTGCATCAGGTAGGCAACATTTTCATTCCCATGCTCGGCCTCCATCGGCACGAAAACATCAGGAACAATTCCGCCACCGCCATACACAATTTTACCTTTTGGCGTTTTAAACTTTAAAGAATCGGCCACTTTTATACTGTCTTTTGCATAAAGTTCGCCTGATTTTATACGGGCTTCAGATTCTTTAAAATAGTCTTCATTTCCTTTTTTATAAGGCTTCTGAATCGATCTTCCGGTTGGGGTGTAATAACGAGCCACGGTCAGCCTCACTGCCGATCCGTCGTTGAAATCCATTTCACGCTGCACCAGACCTTTTCCAAAAGAACGTCGGCCTACAATGATCCCACGGTCGTTATCCTGCAATGCTCCCGCCAGAATTTCACTGGCCGATGCACTGTTTTCATTAATCAGCACATACACTTTACCGGTTTCAAAACTGCCTGCTTTGGTTGCATAAGTCTTCTCGGTTGTACCGTTTTTATTTTTAGTAAAAACGATGAGCTGTTTGTCTTTTAAAAATTCATCTGCAATTGCAATAGCTTCTTCCATATAACCACCGCCATTGTCACGAAGATCAATCACCAGCGACTCAATTCCTTTTTGCCTCAATCGATCCAGACCACTCTTAAACTCATTAAAGGTAGTTTCGGCAAAACGATTGATTTTGATATATCCGGCATTATTCCCCAACAGCAATGAAGCATCAACGCTTTTGATCGGAATAATATCTCTTTTTACTTTAAACTTAAGTTTCTTTTGTTCTGATCTTCTAAAAACAGTCAGTTCAATCTCAGATCCTTTTAATCCTTTTAACTTAGAGAACAAAATATCCGAAGACAATCTGCGCCCAAACAGTTTGGTTTTTCCGGCAAATAGAATACGGTCACCCGACTTTATTCCGGCTTTTGCCGAAGGCCCGTTTTCAATTGGTTTTATAATGGCAACAGAATCTTTGTACATGTAAAAATTAATCCCAATCCCTACAAAATCCCCTTTCATGCTTTCGGCTACTTCGGCCTGTTCTGTTGGGGGGATATAAACGGAATGCGGGTCTAATTTTGATAAGATATTGTCGACTGTAAGATTTACAATTGAATCGGTGTTGATACTGTCAACATACTCATTATTGATAAAATCGATCAGCTTATTCAGTTTGGTTTTTGAGTAATTTTTAGCCAAAAGCTGATCATCTGCGGGAGCATTCATGAGGCTTCCGAGAACGATACCCAGAGCTAAGGTCGCTCCGATAACAAGTGGTAAATATTTTGAATTAAATTTCATTTACTCTTCTAAAACAGGAATATGTTCGACTTCGACACCTGCTTTTATTAAAAACTGAATTCCGGAATCGTCACGATATCCGTCATGATACACCACTCTTTTTATACCCGACTGATGTATTAATTTGCTGCATTCTTTGCAAGGTGAAAGCGTAATATACAATGTCGCTCCTTCACAGGATTGCGTTGATCTTGCTACTTTCAAAATGGCGTTTGCCTCGGCATGAAGAACGTCCCAACGGGTTAATCCTTCCTCATCTTCACAGCAATTTTCAAAACCAGACGGGGTACCATTGTATCCATCCGAAATAATCATCCGGTCTTTTACAATAATAGCACCTACCTGCTTTCGTTTGCAATACGACAACAAACTCCACTCTTTGGCAATCCTCAGATAGGCGTTATCGTATTTATTTAATTTTTTTTTCTTCATTTATTTTATCTGTTCCAAATTGGGCTTTCAATAATCATGGGAATAACCACTCCGATAACAAAAGCCGACATTACAAGTGCCCAATCACGTTTTGAAAAACGAAATATGGTCTGCACAATATAAGATAGTATCAAAACTACAAAAACCACAACCAGTTGTGCTGCTTCAATTCCTAAAGCAAATTCTCCTAAAGGTAGTAATTTTGAACCAGGTGATCCTCCTAAAATTGTTTTGAAATAATTCGAGAATCCAAGTCCGTGTATAATTCCAAAAAATAAGGTCACAAAAAACACTACATTCAAACCATCATTTTTAGAGTTCTTTCCGGCTGTTAAAAGATTAAAAACTGCAGTAATTAAAATCGTTATGGGAATTAAAAACTCAACAGTATTCACTTTTATCGCAATAATTCCGTAAACAGAAAGCAATAAAGCCAGTGTATGACCAATTGTAAAAACAGAAACAAGAAGCAAAATACGTTTCCAGTCTTTAAACAAATAAGGGGTTGTTAATGCAATTAAAAAAAGAACGTGATCATAAGCGTTAATATCTAAAACATGCTTTAATCCTATTTGAAAATAAATCCAAAATTCTGACATAAGGGTACTCTATTATAATGATTAGGGGTTGTAAACTTACGATTTATTTTGAACAATTACAGCTGTCCCAAACTAAAACAACCGATAAAAATTAAGTTAAATTTTATGAGAACTTTAAAATTAATAATTTAAAATAAAAATTATCTTTGTAGGATAAAAAAACCATAATTATGTCATTTTCAGATTTATTTGATAGCGAATTCAAACAAAGAAACAAAGGTCACTTTTCTGCTATTGTTCGTGTAGCACTAGCTGATGGAATTGTACATCCTGAAGAAAAAAATTTCTTGGACAAATTGGCTGCACGTTTAGAAATTTCAGAAACTGAATACGAAGAAATTCTTAACGACCCATTAAAATACCCTATCAATCCTCCTTATTTGCACGTACAGCGTTTAGAACGTTTGTATGATTTAACAAGAATGGTACACGTAGATCACCATCTTGAAGACCAACAAGAAGTGATGTTACGAAAATTAGGTATCGCTTTAGGTTTTACGCCAAGCAACGTAAACTATATTATTTCTAAAGCATTATCATTAGTCGACAAAAAAGTAGACGGTGATACTTTTGTTTACGAAATGCAACACATGCATAAATAGTATTCAGTCGCAGTTTTCAGTTTTCAAACTGATAGCTAAAGCTAAATAAAAAATAAACCCGACAGTTTTGAACTGTCGGGTTTTTTGTTTTTAAACCGAAACTAAAATTTACCGCAAAAGAAACCCGACAGGTTTTAAAAACCTGTCGGGTTTGAAACGAACCAAAAACGGAGATTACTCTGTTTCCGCCATAAATTCTTCTGCTTTTTCTACCATGTTGTAACTTCCGCAAAAAAACGGAACTCTTTGATGCAATTCAGTTGGCTGTATTTCCATAATTCTTCCAAAGCCATCTGTTGCTTTTCCTCCTGCCTGTTCTGCGATAAAAGCCATCGGATTGCATTCGTACAACAATCTCAATTTTCCTTTTGGTGCTTTTGAACTGGTTGGATAAATATAAATTCCGCCTTTGATCATATTTCGGTGAAAGTCAGAAACTAAACTTCCAATATATCTTGAAGTATAAGGCCTGTCTTCTTCTTCTCTCTGACAATATTTAATGTAATTTTTTACTCCTTGTGGGAAGTGAACATAATTTCCTTCATTGACTGAATAGATATTCCCATTTTTTGGAAATTTCATATTCGGATGTGACAGATAGAATGTTCCAATAGCAGGGTTTAAGGTAAATCCGTTTACACCATGACCTGTTGTGTATACCAACATGGTTGATGTTCCATAGATTACATATCCTGCTGCTACCTGATTGACTCCCGGTTGTAAAAAATCCTCGCTTGTAACCGGAGTTCCGATAGGTGTAATTCTTCTGAAAACCGAAAAAATGGTTCCCACTGATACATTCACATCGATATTTGAAGATCCGTCCAGCGGATCCATTAAGATCACGTACTTATTATTATGACTGTTGTCGCTCCCCTGAACAGTAATAAAATCGTCGTTTTCTTCTGAAGCAATACCACAGACAATCTCACGGTTAATTAACGTCTGAATAAATACTTCGTTTGCATATACATCTAATTTTTGCTGGTCTTCACCCTGAACATTCTGCTCTCCTGCAGCGCCAATGATATCCACCAATCCAGCTTTGTTTACTTTATAGTTTACGACCTTGGCCGCCAAACGTATAGAATTGATAATTCGGGAAAGCTCCCCCGACGAATATTGAAATGCTTTTTGGTTCTCAATAATAAACTCTCCCAGTGTTTTATTGCGTTCTTCCATTACTAAATCGTTGTAATTTTGTTTTTAAGTCACAAATATCGTTTTTTTTGTGAGAATGGTTTAAAAATTATTTCGTTAGTTTGCCACTATTGTATATTTGCTAAACAAAGCCCTAAAGTACTGAGCAAAAGAATACTTTTTTAGCTAATAAACGCTTAATAATAAGAATATATGAATATTAGAAAAGGGAATCCTGAAGACATGAAATCGGTTCTGGGATTAATACAGGAGTTGGCAATATTCGAAAAAGAACCAAATGCCGTAGTGATTACAGAAGCAGATTTAATACGTGACGGTTTTGGTGAAAAACCACTGTTTCATGTGTTTGTTGCAGAAATTGATACTGACGAAAATCATAAAGAAATTGTTGGAATTGCATTCTACTATTACCGATACTCGACCTGGAAAGGAAAAACAATACATCTTGAAGATTTGGTCGTTAAAGAAAAGATGAGAGGTACAGGTTTAGGGTCTGCACTTTATGCCGAAATCATAAAACAGGGAAAGCAGGATAATGTTCTCAGAATCGATTGGAATGTTCTCGACTGGAATACTCCTGCTGTAAAATTCTACGAGAATTCGGGTGCAAAAATCCTTGAAGACTGGAGAGTTGTTCAAATGGACGAAACGGGAATTAATTCGTTTTTAGAAAAATTATAAAAAACAATATTTTGCCACGAATTTCACTAATTAGGATAGATTCATGGCAGAAAAAATGATAACATATACAAGATTTCATCCGGTCTGAAATCTGAAATAAAAAATCTAAAATTAAAAATGAGAGTATTTAAATTTGGTGGAGCATCGGTTAAAGATGCCGAAGGAATTAAAAACGTATACGACGTTTTACAAAAAGTAGGTTATGAAGATGTGATTTTAGTAGTTTCTGCAATGGGAAAAACGACAAATGCTCTTGAAGTAGTAATCAAAAATTATTTTGATAAATCATCAGAACTGAGTTCATCCGTACATGAAATAAAGAAATACCACAATCAAATTTTACTGGATTTGTTTGAGAACGAAGAACATGCTGTTTTTACTGCTGTAAAAGCACTATTCTCTGAATTGGAATACTTCCTGGCACACAATAAATCTCCAAACTATAATTTTGTTTACGATCAGATTGTGAGCTTCGGAGAATTGATTTCAACGACTATCTTAAGTCATTTTATGAATTTTATGGGCATTCAAACGCAATGGCTGGATGTTCGAAATTTTATCAAAACCAATGCCAACTACCGTGATGCTGAAGTAGACTGGGAGGTTACACAACAAAACATCAGTAAAAATGTTCCTCGTAAAGTTCTAAACATTACTCAGGGATTCTTAGGTGCCGATGAGAACAACTTTACTACCACTTTAGGTCGTGAGGGTTCTGACTATACTGCCGGAATTTTTGCCTACTGCTTAAATGCAGAAAGTGTTACAATTTGGAAAGACGTTCCGGGAGTTATGAATGCCGATCCGCGTTATTTTGAGAATGCAAGTTTATTAAACCAGATTTCTTATCGTGAAGCGATCGAGCTGGCTTTCTACGGAGCTACTGTAATTCACCCAAAAACATTGCAGCCTTTACAGAAAAAGGAAATTCCGTTGTACGTAAAATCTTTTGTTAATCCACTTTTAAAAGGGACTTGTGTTTCTAAAGGTGTCGATTTGGAGCCGCAATATCCTTGTTTTATCGTAAAAAGAGAACAGCTTTTAATTTCTCTTTCTTCGATTGATTTTTCTTTTATTATGGAAGAGAATATCAGCGAGATTTTTGCTTTGTTTCACCAATTTAAAATAAAAGTAAATCTGATTCAGAATTCTGCCATTAGTTTTTCGGTTTGTGTGGAAGATAAATTTGGGAATTTTAATGACCTGAACGCCATTCTTTCGAAAAAATTCAAAGTAGAATTTAGCGAGAATGTGACTTTGTATACCATTCGTCATTTTACAGAACAAGCGGCACAAACGGTAGAAGAAAACAAAGCCGTTTTATTAAAACAAGTAAGCCGCGAAACGATGCAAATCGTTACTAAAGAAATTAACTAAATCTGCATTATACGTTAATTATATAATTCATATACTTAAAAAGCTTCACTTTACTGGTGAAGCTTTTTTTATTCCTGTCCTTTATTCAAATGTTTAATTATACTTTTAAGATCTTCAATCTCTAATTCGTATTTTCTGATAATCTTTCGATAAACACCAAGCATAGAATAGTCTATCAATTGATCAATATTCATCAAACTCTCATAAGTTTTAACCCCTATCTCCTCTCGCACTAATTCTTCCGGTGCTATTTCAAAAACCTCGCAAATCCTTTTAAAATGAACTGCCCAGGAAGTACTTTCTCCGCGTTCCATTCTTGCATAAGCCGATGGTGATATATGAAGACTGTCTGCTACTTCTTCTTGTGACATATTTTTCGCTTTACGCAGCATCTTTAATTTTTCCCCTACAGTCTTATTCATGATTGATACCTTTCTTGCGTATAAATATAGGAATTGTTTTACAATTATTTAAAAGCAGGCCTTAAATAACCGATTTTCGGCTGAGAATTTTCTTAAAAACCGCTTAATTTTAATGAAAGAAAAATTCTACAATAATTAAAAACTACTTCACTATGAAAAACAAAATCAAATCATTTGCAATGCTCCTCTTAATATCATCTTTCTCTTTTTTATCCTGTACAAAAGATGAAATGATTAATAAAGACGGAGAGATTTCACAAGAATTAAAAAACGACCCTCTATTTGAGTCAATGGATAAAGCCTACAGTAAGCACTGGGAAGATATCATAAAATATCCTCGAGACAATGTAAATCAAACCTTCAATAAAAAATTCACGGAAGACTTAGAACAAAATAAATTTAAAAATTTCAAAGACTTTGCAAAAGCCAAGGAAAAAACAGGATACGTTGATTTTGGAAAAAGAGTTCGCAATCTAATTGCTTTTAAAGCAGCTGAGGAAAAACTTTTTCAAAAATACCCCGAACTGAAAATCAACAAGAAAAAATTTTACCCCTACTTCTTAAAAAACCGAGGATCTCAAATCGGAGATGAAAAAATGAAACAATTACTATTAGAAAGAAAAAATATACAGTTAAAAAACTCCATAAAATAAAAACATGAAAAAGATTATTCCTCTTGATTAAGTAAAGCTTTTACTTTTAATCATCTTGCTCTGTTATTCTCTACTTCTTCTGTTTTCAATTTCCTGAACGTCTGTTTCTTTGAGTTTCCAAAAGTATAGGTCGCAACCAGTCTGAAATAGTTTGTTGTATAGGTCCTGTGATAATAGATTTCGGTTTGTCCAACATTATAATTTCCGGAAGTTCTAAATTTGTGAAGGATGTCATTGGCTGTAAAATTTAATTTCAGAGCATCATCAAAAAAGTTTCTTTCAATTCCAATAGTTACTGTCGACCGATCATCATCATGACCCAATCCGTAACTTCTGTCTCCCAAATACCAGGCAAGCAGCTGAATTTTGAAAAGATTCGGGATTGTAATCGTATTGTTCGAATACAAATACAACTGCGGTTTAACAGCCCCAAATTCATACGAATATTTATGATCAACCGCTTTGCTATAACTGACACTTACCGTATTTACAGAACTCCAAATTTTATTCTTGAACGATCTTGAAAGAGAAGCAAAAAAAGTATTTTCTCTATCAAAATTTATCGATCTTAAGATATAACTGCTTGGATTATCTCCTCGCAAAGCGGCTCCGGATATAGGATCTATTTTATGTGTATATCCTATTTTAAAATCGAATTTTCTGTAGAATGCGCTAATTTCAAAAGCATGAACTTTTTCCGGCAACAAATCAGGATTTCCTTCTATGGTCGTAAAAGGATCCTGGTAAATAACAAATGGATTTAAAGACTGATACCGCGGTCTTGTTATTCTGGAGACATAGGAAACATGTGCTTTTAATTCATCCGAAACCTTCATATTCAACAGAACGTTTGGAAAAAGATTCGCATAACTTTTTTTAAATTCCTGATTTCCGTTCGCATTGGTACGCAAATCGTAATTGGTCCATTCACCACGGGCGCCAAGCGAATAACTAAACTTTTCACTTAATGATGACAGGTAACTAAAATAAGCTGCACCAATTTTTTCATCGTATTTAAAATCACTCGAGAGCCCGGTGTCCACTTCAAAATCGCCTTCTTTTACTTTCGATACCAAAAAATTCGTTTCAGAATTAATCGCAGCGTGGCTAAATTTAGTTCCCATTTCTAATGTTGTATCTTCATCGATCTTTTTAGCATAATCTGTCTGAATGCTTGTAATATTTGTAGTGTTTTCTACATTGTTCTTCAAGTATTTTTCAGTCAGAAAGCTATCGACCAGGCCATTTTCATCAATGAAATCCTTAACATTTCCATTATAATTAGAATATTGGGTGCCTACAAATAATGACGAACCCAGATCATCCGTTACCACATTATAATTTAAATTAATGAACTGATTTAACAACACATCATTTTTAGAAATGTTAGTACTGTAAAGGCTACTGCCAATGTTATTTGTTATTGCATTTCGACTTTTTACCGCTCCCCCAAGATCTGCAACATTACTGCTATACCCCAACGTAATGTACTGTTTGTCCGAGAAGCTATATTGTAATCCAAATCCAAAATTGGAATAATTGTTAAATTGTCTTTGCCAATCTGTAGTCAGTTTTGATTGCATATACTCGTCGGTATTGGATCTTGTTCTTGTGGTATATAACAATTCCCTTCCTTTTCCTAATTGCAAACCATAATTGGTTATAAAAGAGAATTTGCCTTTTGTATAATTAAAATCAAGCAGTGTATTGGTACTGGTTCCGGCAAACTTTGAAACGGTAATTTGCTGACTTGCTGTCCCCATCATTCCGCTTTCAATATTCTTTTTGGTAATAATATTGATCACTGCTTTTCCTTCGGCATCATATTTTGAGGAAGGATTGGAAACAACTTCAATCTTCAAAATTTGCGAAACCGGAATTGCAGCAAATCTCTCGTAGTTAATCAGAATTCCATTGAGATAAATAATTGCTTCTCCTTTACCCAGCACACTAATTTGTCCATCAGCCACAATAACATTTGGAGCTCTTCCTAATAATTCAATAACAGAACTACTGGTGGAAAGTAATGTATTTGCTACTTGAACCTCAACACTTCCGTTTGCTCCATGTTTTATCAATGACGGCTGGCTTTTTATGACCACTTCCTTTAACTCATCACTCTGATCTAAAACCTTATCTTGATTTGTTGGTTTAGATTGTGCTTTTGAGCTTATAGAACAGAAAAATAAAAAACAGGAATAAAGAGTAACAACAGATCTCATCGTTTGTGGTAATTAAAATTTGACTTTTATTTGGAACAAAAGTCAGCAGTAAATCACGTTATGAGATCTTCAAAATAGAAATCAGGAGTACAATTTTATAAATTCACACCTGGTTTGAGTTTCTAAAATCTGTACTTTGATAATAAGAAGGTGTTTTTCCGGTATACTTTTTAAATGTCGCAAAAAATGTCGATTTGGAATTAAAACCAACATCGTAACCAATAGCTTCTAAAGTAAGCTTATCATTTGAAATTATAATTTCGCGGGCCTCTCTAATTCTGAATTCATTTACAAAACTGGTAAACTTCTTACCTAAATTATTATTTAAAAACTGTGATAATTGATGGCTTGTAATATTGACCTCTTTAGCTAAGTCTTGCAGTGAAAGATTTGGATTTTTATACAATGCTTTTTCATTCATTACACTTTCTAACTTCTGAGATAAAACTCCTGCCTCTTCAGTATCTATTTTTTTTACCGCACCTTTTGTGCCATTTAACAGAAATAAATCATCAGTCCTCTTTCGATACAAAAGGATTGATACCACTAAGTATAGAATAAAAGAAAAAACAACTGCACCGCTGATATAAATTGCGGCCGGCGCTCCAATTAAAGCAAGAAAATAAAAAACGAAAAGTAAAAGGATACCTAAAAAGAGCATTCCAAACCACATTTCAGATGGAGACGTTTTCTCTTTTCTGCTAAAGATTTTTTTCAGAATTGCTTTAATGGTAAACCCTGAAGCGACAATATAAATAAACCATTGCAGATAAATAATTCTGATAAAACGAAAACTCCAAAGTTCCGGATAATATTCATAAGGAAAAATAACACCAACTAAAACACTAAGGATCCCCCAAAATAGAAGCGTGAGTTTCCAGGATTTTGGCATTACATTTATTTCGTCTACAGCTGATTTTAGAAAAAAGTACAAACAAGGACCTATGAAAAAGCAAGCTGTTAGCCCAATCTGCAAATACATTTTGGGTAAAGTTGGATTAAAATAAACAAATACTGATTTTGCGATTCGTATACTTAAAGCGAACAAAAGACCTCCTAAAAAATAGTTTGTAAGAAATCTTTTTTTAGTAAAAAAGAAGAAATAGATGCTTAAGATAATTCCGTTAAAAGCTCCTAATGCACTAAAAAAGAATAAAAGTTCTTTACTGGAATCCATTGTTTAAGGTTGTTACATTCCGTGCAAAGCTAAAAAAAAATACTATTTTAACTACTTTTCTTCTCTTTCTTAAAATAAAAACTACACCTTCTTCAAATCGCGAATGGTTTGTTTCAACTCTTTTATACGTTCTTCATATTCCTCAATTATTTTACCCGATAAATGAGCGGTGGTAGTGGAGGAACCCTCTCCATTCAGATCCTGTTTTTTATGTTCGACTTTCAATAAATCCTCGGGAATTATCTCAAAAATTTCGCAGATTCTTAAAATATGATTCGCCCATGAACTGCTTTCACCACTTTCCATTCTGGCATATGCTGATTGTGAGATATGAAGAAAATCTGCCACTTCTTCCTGTGACATTCTCTTATTTTTCCGAAGTATTTTAAGCTTGTTTCCTACAATTACATTCATAATTTAGCAAATTTTTCCGTCCTAAACAATAGAGGACACTTTTACACATATATACTCACAAAAAACAAATTATTTTTAGAATAAAAAAACATATGCCAATTTCTTATTAAAAATACCCGATAATCACATAATAGAGAACCTTACAAAATGCTAAATTAGCGCCACCGAAAAACAAATAAATAATTTCTTGTGCTCAACCACGCACAGGAATTTGATTAACACCAAAAAACACTAAACCCAAAAAACCATGACCCGACCAGTCTTATTTCTCTGCCTTTTGATCATTATTATAGCATTAGGATATCGCTTTAGTAGAAAAAACAGTTAAATCATTTTATCAAAATCCCCCTCCTCTGATAAAAACTTAACCCTCTAAAATAATGGATTTCAATACTAAACCTACAAAAGAAACCCAAAACAACTGGAACCGCGATCCAAACAATTGGATTTGGGATTTTTTTTATTACAATCCTCTGGATAAAAGATTGTTCCCTCCAAAAAAAATTAAACAACTTGGGTGGACCATAAATTTTGCAACCCCAAATTCAATATGCACCGCCATAGCAATAATCGCTGTACTACTAATTTTCACAAGAAACTCTTAGTACCTGAGCTCAAAACAGCTGATTATTATTTTTAAATCACCCTTAAAAACATGAAACTTTTTATACTCAAATACAGCATTGCTGTTATAAGCTGTCTTTATCTGGCCTACTTCTTTTACAATTCAGAACGTGCCGGCAGCATGATCAAAACGGGAACCGCTCTTGTTTTAGCACTTTCTATTTTTATGACGATGTGCTGTCAGATCAGAAGCGGGAGATAACGCTGATCAATCATAAGTTAGTCTGAATTACTGACTCTTTATTTCCCAATTATAAATACTACTTTTGATTTTTGAGAGTTAAAGTATTTATGTTGAAAAAATTACTGGTTCTTACTATTTTCATCTGGTTTTCCGGGCTTCAGGCACAGGAAACGGTATCATCGTACAAAACCAGGAAAATAATTGCCAGTCGGGATACTATTCATCTCGAAAAAGTAAGTATTAATTCGGGATTCTTTCAGCTTTTCAATACCAAAAGCGAACCTCTCGATTCTACCTTTTATAAAGTTGATTTTAAAAAAGGTACTTTGCTCCTCAATGAAAAACTTGTCACAACAGGTGATACTTTATTGGTCAATTATTTAAAGTACCCCGATTTTCTAACCCGAGAATATACCTTATACAAATCAAATCAGGTCGTATCCAACGACATTGGCACTGAAAAGCTGTATAAAATTGATAATGCTGTCACCAAAAAAGTCACTCCATTTGATGGTTTAAATACATCCGGAAGTATTACAAGAGGCGTAACTGTTGGAAACAACCAAAATACAGTTCTAAATTCCAATCTGGATTTGCAGATCACAGGAAAAATATCCGACAAAATTAGTTTACGGGCCTCCTTACAAGACAGCAATATCCCGCTTCAGGATGGCGGTTACTCTCAAAAACTGGATCAGTTTGATAATATCTTCATGGAACTTTTCACAGACGACTGGAACATCAGGGCCGGAGATGTTTTTTTAGAGAACAGAAAAACTCAGTTTTTAAATTTCAATAAAAAAGTTCAGGGGCTTTCGGCCAATTTTAATTTTGGTACAGACGAGAACAAAACCAACATTTTTGCTTCGGTGGCTTTTGTAAAAGGACAATATGCCAAAAGTACTTTTACAGGCCAGGAAGGAAATCAGGGACCATATAAATTAAAAGGACAAAATGGGGAGCTGTATGTTCTGGTAATTTCAGGCTCTGAGCGTGTTTATGTAAATGGTGTTTTACTGAAACGCGGAGAAAACAACGATTATGTGATCGACTATAATGCCGGTGAAATTACTTTCACTTCTCTTTTTACGATTACGTCCGAAATGCGAATTAATGTAGAGTACCAATATTCTGAACGAAATTACAACAGACTCGTGACCTATGCGGGCGGAACTCACGAAAGCAAAAACTGGAGTTTTGGCGGTTATCTCTATTCTGAAAACGACATGAAGAATCAGCCCTTGCAGCAGAATCTTTCAAAAGAGCAGGTTCAGATTTTAAGTCAGGCCGGAGATGATCCGAATTTAATGAAAGCCCCTTCGGCGTATGAAGACACCTATGCCGATACTAAAATACTTTACAAAAAAAAATTAGTCAATTCTGTCGAAATTTATGAATACTCAAAAGATGCGAGCACTGTTTTATACAACGTAAAATTTAGTCTTGTCGGAAACAATACGGGTAATTACATCATTCAGAACAACAATTCGGTAGAACGCATTTATGAATATGTAGCTCCTGTTAACGGAATTTTACAAGGAAATTACGAACCACTTGTAAATCTGATCGCACCTATAAAATTGCAGGTAGCGACCTTTTTAGGAAAATACAATCCGGACGAAAAGACCCTCGTTGACTTTGAGATTGCAGTAAGCAACAACGACAAAAACCTGTTCTCTAAAATAGATGATGCTAATAATGACGGTATCGCTATTAAAACCAACATCAAAAAACGTCTTTTTACACGAAGCTGGTCCTTGGATGCCTTTGCAAACTATCAATTCGTTCAGGAAGATTTTAGGTCTGTCGAGCGTTTGTACAATATCGAATTCAACCGCGACTGGAATTTAAACGAGATACTTTTGGGGAATCAAAACATGTTGATCACAGGACTAAATTTTGATTTATTTGCCAAAAAAGAGACCTCCAATATTGGATTGTTTACCTATCAATTTGAGAAGTTAGATTACTCCGAAAGTTATTCCGGATCGCGTCACACCTCAACAGCACTTTTTAAATTACAGCAATGGACGATCGAAAACAGGGGCAGCTTCCTGAATTCAGATGCTACAAATTCTACTTCAAAATTTATTCGGAATCAAACCCGAACTAAATATCATTTTGGTAAAAACTGGGTCGGCGCAAGTATGCAGCTTGAAGACAATCAGCAGAAGAATAAAATCACTAATCAGTTTTCGGCTTTAAGCCAAAGATTTTCAGAGTATGGTGCTTTTATTGGCCGTGGTGACAGCACTAAAGTTTTTGTTGAAATTGGTTATTTGCAACGTCGAAACGATAGTTTGCAAAACGGATTTTTACAGCATGTAAACAATTCTCAAACTTACTTTTTAAAATCAAAATTAATTCAGAATAAGAAAACGGATCTGGCCGTATATGCCAGCTATCGCAAATTGGATTTTACAGATGCTTCCCGAAAAAATGAACCTTCGTTAAACTCCAGAATACTTTATAACGATCGTTTTTTTAATCAACTATTGCAAATTGGAACCACCTATGAAACCAGTTCAGGAACGATTGCCCAACAGGAATTTACCTATATTGAAGTTCCGACGGGTCAGGGTGTTTATACCTGGAACGATTACAACGGAAACGGAATTCAGGAACTCGAAGAATTTGAAATTGCTGCCTTTCCCGATCAGGCTCGATACATCCGAATCTTTCTGCCGAATCGAGTCTACATCAAAACCAATCAAAATAGATTCTCCCAATCTGTGGCATTAAACCCATTACAGTGGCAAAACGAAACCGGTTTCAAAAAACTCCTGTCTTATTTTTACAATCAGACATCCTTTATTATGGATCGCAAAGTAAAAAGTCAGGGAGAGCGTCTGGAATTGAATCCGTTTAATTCTTCAGAAGAAAATATTCTGGGACTTAATTCGAGTTTCAGAAATAGTCTATACTACAACCGAGGCAAACAAAAACATTCCGTTACCTATACTTATTTGGTTAATAAAGGTAAAAACCTGCTTTCGATTGGATCGCAAAATGTTCAAAACAATTCACATCAATTGCAATACACCCATTTGTATCAAAAAAGCTGGCTGTTTAACTTCTTTACCAAAACGATTAAAACCGACCTGGTTTCTGAAGATTTTGTCGAAAAAAACTATGCTATCACGGGCTACCAAATGGCTCCCAAAGTGAGTTACTTGTTCTCAAAAAACACCAGTCTGGATTTCTTTTTTGAATTTCAGAATAAAGAGAATCAGATAGGAAATTTTGAAACTCTGGTTCAAAATCGATTGGGAACTTCTTTTTCATTTGCGGGAGAGAAAAAAATAACGGTAAACGGAGAATTTTCTTTTTACCAGAATAAATTCAGAGGAAATGAATTTTCATCAGTAGGATTTCAAATGCTGGAAGGACTACAGGCTGGACAAAACCTGGTGTGGAAGTTTCTTTTACAAAAAAACATCACACAGTTTTTAGATGTGAATTTAAATTATCAGGGACGAAAAAGTGAGACAGGCTCGGTGGTTCACACCGGAAATGTACAGCTCCGAGCTTATTTTTAACACTTTACGAAAATCATATTCATAAATTGTTTAATTTTAGTAGGAATTTAAACTTGTAACATTATGAAAAAATTATTAGTACTTTGTTTTGTAGTTCTTCTGTCTTCTAATTTCTATGGACAAGAGTCAATTACAAAAGCAGCGAAAAGCAAAACCGAAGCTGCTGCGAAAAAGAAAAAAGCAGAAGCCGACAAAGCAACAGCCGATGCTAAAAAAGAAACTGCAAAATCTAAAAAAGCCGCTAAAGATGCCAGCGATGCAGCAACAAAAGCCACAAAAGAATCTGCAAGTGCTGCTAAAAAAACCGCCGAAAAGCAGGCCACTAAAGCAAAAAGTGAAGCTGCCAAAGCAACAAAAACTGCTGACAAAGCGGCAAGTACAAAAGCCGCCGGTGTAAAAGCTGACGCTACAAAAACAGCAGCAAAAGCAACTGAAGCTTCAAAAGCAGCACAAAAAGATGCCACTGCTGCAAAAAAAACAGTTTCGAAAACAATAAAAGAAACGAATGAAAAAGCTCCAAAAGTAGCCGATAAAGTAACTGGCGAATACAATGGAAAAAAAGTATATACCGGACCAAAAGGCGGTAAATACTACATTAATAAAAATGGAAACAAAACCTATATTCAGGATTAAAGTTCCTTTTACCAATATCTGAAAGGGGTTACTTACAGTAACTCCTTTTTTTTGTTTATTGAGAAACCAAATATTCGTTAACATACAAGTAACTTTTCCTTCCAAACACTACTAATTCCAAAACCTAAACAACGAATTATATGGGCTGAAGACCCTTATAGAGTTAATAATTTAGTAATACGTATCAAATAACATAAAAAGCATATTTCTTTATCTTCGTTTTTAAAAAGTGTTACACTATGAGCATTGACTATTCTGCGAACAAAACAATTTTAGTTGCTCCATTAAACTGGGGATTAGGTCATGCGACAAGATGCATCCCTATTATAAAAGCGCTTCAGGAAAACAATTACATCCCGATAATTGCTTCTGACGGTGTTGCGTTAGCATTGTTACGAAAAGAGTTTCCATACATTCAAACCCTTGAATTACCATCTTATCATATCGAATACGCCAAGAATGCTAAAAACTTCAAATGGAAGCTGATTAAAAACCTGCCAAAAATGATTGTTGCCATCCTTGACGAAAAAAAAATCGTAAAAAGCTGGATCAAAAAACACGGAATAGACGGTATTATTTCGGATAACCGATTGGGGGTTTTCAGTAAAAAAGTTCCTTCCGTATTTATGACACATCAATTGAATGTCATGACCGGGAACACCACCTGGTTCACCAGTAAATGCCATCAGCATATCATAAAAAAATACACAGAGTGCTGGGTTCCGGACACCAATGACACGGTAAATCTAACCGGAGAATTGGGGCATCTTAAAACAGATGATCTAAAACTAAAGTATATTGGTCCATTAAGCAGAATGCGTAAAAAGGACACTCCAAAAGTATATGATCTGATGATTATCCTATCAGGACCTGAACCTCAGCGTACTTTTTTGGACGAAAAATTACAGAAAGAAGTTGTCAATTATAAAGGTAAAGTAGTGTTTGTTCAGGGTATTGTGGAAAAAATACAAACCAAATGGCAAGCCGGAAATGTTACGTATTATAATTTCATGAACTCTAAACAGCTGGAACAGACTTTTAACGAAAGTGAATTTGTCTTATGCCGCTCCGGTTACACGACCGTTATGGATTTGGCAAAATTAGGCAAGAAAGCCTTTTTTATTCCAACTCCGGGACAATACGAGCAGGAATATCTGGCCATAAAGCTTCAGAAGGAAAATTTAGTACCTTATGCAATGCAAGACGACTTTACGATTGAAGATCTTTCAAAAGTAAAGTCGTTTAAAGGTCTGACTCAATTTAACGATACGATAGACTGGGATACTTTGTTTACCGTTTTTGAGGATGAAAACTAGAAGTTAAACTGTGCCTGCAAACGCAATAAGTTTCCTTGCTGTCTGTTCACAGGAAGTGCACTGTCCTGGAAAGTTCTGTCGGCAATCACGTATTCCGCCGTAAGTTCAAAGGCTTTTAGAGGCTGCCATTCTATACCAAATTCATAATCTCTAACGACATAACTTCTGGCATCTTTCTCATATTTCTTCCCTCCGTCGTAATATTGAAATTTGGCGAAAGGATAAATAACTTGTTTTTTAATATCTAATTTGTAGTTCAGTAATACATAACCACCGTCCAGATCTGTTTCATCGACTGCGTTAGTTACTGAATTGTATCTTGGCCCTTTTCCTATATTGTACTCTGTCTGAATTCCAAAAGGTCTTGGATACAATACAAAAGTTGCTCCTACCCTTTGATCTTTTACGTGCTGCGAATTGTTCACTTTAACTCCTGATGAAATTTCACCTGAAAAAGCCCATTTTCCGGCATAAGCCTGAATTCCTGGTTCGATAATCTGACTTCCAATTACAAATGGGTACGTTACTCTTGCCACCACATTCAAATCTCTGTTCCCATCTAATCTATTCGCAATCTGCCCATTGTAAACTCCAAAAGCGAAAACACCATAATCACCTGATCCTTTATAACCGTCTTTTACCAACATTTCAAAACGCTCTCTAATTTTAGCCGGTGCCCAGTAAAAGAACATTCCTAAATCACGTTCGTTTAATATGGCACTGTTCAACGCATCGTTTCGATCTAAAGTTAAACGCTGTCCGCTTGACTGCATATTCTCGAAACCGTATGGTATTTTACTTTGCCCGACACGTAATCTGTACTCTCTCTTTTTATCAAAAGAAAGGTCAAAATATAAATCACGAACCTGAACAAAATTCTGAACTCCAGTAACCGGAGAACTCGCAAAATCAGGTTGAAAATAAAAAAATACATTTGGATGAACCTGACCGGAAAACACTAAACGTGCACGTCTGATAAATAAACCATTGTTTGCTTTTGCATCCGGGGCCGTAGAAGTTGTCCCCCATGATCTGTCGCACTGATCACATGATACTTTATCATTTGTAGAAAACAAACCGTTGTATCGTATCTGTGCATAACCTCTTAAAGAAATCTTATCGTACCAACGATCTTTATCCGTTTCATCATTATTCTTTTCGGATTCAGTATCCGGCAATTTTGCTTTGTTGATTGAATCAAGAAGACGTACTACTTCTTTTTTTACCTCTTCTTTACTTAAATCCTGCGCTTTTGATACACAGGTAATTAGCAACAGAATTGCTATTAGTCTTATTTTCATTCTTTTTGTTTTCTGATCCCTTAATTTTTCGAATGCAAAGATCCATCACCTATGTTAAGATATCATTAACAAGGTGTTACTATAACAAAAAGGAATTGTTTCGAAATGGTTACGTAAATTTCATTAGTGTTAAAACACTAGATTTCACGGCACTTCACTCCAACAAGCTTACAATTATTTAACTTCGGCTTTTACTGTTTTATTTGCTTTTTCAAGCGTAAAAGAGAACTCAGAACCAATTCCGAACTCACTTTCTACATATACTTTCTCTTTATGTGCTTCAATAATGTGCTTCACAATAGCCAATCCCAATCCGGAACCACCTTCTGAACGGGTTCCACTTTTATCGACTCTGTAAAAGCGTTCGAAAAGTCTCGGAATGTTTTGTTTTT
This sequence comes from Flavobacterium sp. B183, assembly GCF_023539155.1. Lineage (NCBI taxonomy): Bacteria > Pseudomonadati > Bacteroidota > Flavobacteriia > Flavobacteriales > Flavobacteriaceae > Flavobacterium > Flavobacterium sp. B183. The sequence goes on from NZ_CP097434.1 coordinate 565,686, forward strand.
CAACACCTTCACCATTATCACTAATACGGATCAGTACTTTTTTCTTGGTTAGGTTAACAACTCCCACCTCAGTCAAACCACCTTCTTTACCGTACTTAATAGAGTTCACGATCAGGTTTTCCAGAACTTGCTGAATTCTGTCTTTATCTCCGCGAATGATTACTGACTTAATGTTCTTACTTTCAAAAGCCAGTTTAATTTTCTTTTTGTCGGCTTTCATCTCCAATAAATCGAAAACGTTTTGAATCAGTTCTACAATATCAAAATCGCTCATGATTAAATCCAGATCTCCTGATTCTAATTTGGTGATCATGTCCAGATCTTCAACGATATAAATCAATCGCTCAACACCTTTCTCCGCTCGCTTTAAATATTTTTTTCGAATGTTCTTATCTTCCATAGCGCCATCCAGCAAAGTTGAAACATAACCCTGAACCGTAAACAAAGGTGTTTTCAGCTCATGCGAAACATTTCCAAGAAACTCACGTCGGTATTGCTCCCTGATTTCCAGCATTTCAATTTCCAGCTTTTTATCAGTGGCAAACTTTTTCACCTCGCGCGAAAGCGTTTCCATATCAGTAGTTATAGGCTGATTGATCAATGTTGTTGTCTCTAATAATGAAACCTCATCGTATATCTTCTTGACTCTTCTGTAAATAAAACGCTCCACACGGTATTGCAAGACCAGGAACGAAAACGCATAAATGGATATTATAAAGATTATGGCGAATGCAAATTGATACTTCAATTGGTTTTTATAAAACAAAGACATCAAAATCATCACAAATCCTGTTGCAAAAAGACTTATGTATAATGCTGACTTTACAGCAAATTTGTATGTTTTTTTAAAATTAATTTTCATTGAAATTATTGGATCATTAAGAGATTAAGAAAATTAAGTTTTGTTTTTGAGTTCTATTCTTTCGGGCAAAAGCAAAAAAGGAATAACTCAAAAACCATATAAGAAAATGAAGATTACATAAACTTCAATTCTTATATGGTTTAAATGTATTGAATATTTTAAAACAATTTGAATGAATTTAAATCCTGACTAAAGTTCTTAGTAACTTAACTTCTCAGAACCTCAGCACCTTAAAAATCTAAACTTCAAATTTATACCCCACTCCTTTTATGGTTTTAAAAAGATCTTCTCCAATTTTTTCGCGAAGTTTTCGAATATGAACATCAATCGTTCTTCCTCCTACTACCACTTCATTCCCCCAGACTTTATCGAGAATTTCGTCTCTTTTAAAAACTTTCCCCGGTTTTGAGGCTAACAGGTAAAACAATTCAAATTCTTTTCTTGGTAAGGCAATCTCAACGTTACCTTTAATGATCTTGTATTCTTCACGGTTAATCTCTATTCCGCCTACATTTAAGGTATCACTTACGACTTCTTGTTCTTTTAACCTTCTTAACAGCGCCTTTACTTTGGAGACCAATAATTTCGGTTTTATTGGCTTGGTAATATAATCATCTGCACCTGCATCAAAACCAGCTACTTGTGAATAATCTTCACTTCTTGCTGTAAGGAATGTTATGATAACATTATTTAATTCGGGAATTTTTCTAATGTGTTCGCAAGCTTCCATTCCATCCATTTCTGCCATCATTACATCCATAATAATCAATTCCGGCAATTCTTTCTGAGCCTTTGCAATTGCTTCTTTTCCGTTAGAGGCAGTTACAATCTGGTAGCCTTCCTGAGCAAGGTTATAGCCAACGATTTCTAAGATATCTGGTTCATCGTCAACTAGTAAAATCTTGGTTTGTGTTTTTTTCATAAATAGCAAAAATTGAGATTTTTACATCAAATTTTCTTTATTATACATTCGATGATTTTCATTTGAGATGGTAAATATACTAATAAAACGACCGTTAAAAATTGCGGTTAACGGTAATTTAATCTGGTAACAATTTGATAATCTACGCGACACGAAAACATAACAAGTGGCTAACATGAACTTTACACAGCGTCTTTTTCTTTGCACAAAAATTTAAACACAACACTGAAATGAAATTCAATTTAAAATTTCTATTTATCACATTATTCATCTGTACGATTTCGATCGCACAAAACAAAGGTACGATTTCTGGTGTATTAACCGACAAAGAAACCAACAATGAAGCCCTACCTTTTGCAAATGTTTTATTAAAGGGAACAAACATTAGCGCAAACACTGACATTGAGGGAAAATATTCCTTAAATGTAAATCCGGGAAATTACATCATTATTTTTAGTTTCGTTGGATATGAATCTGTAGAAAAACCAGTTACTGTAAAAGCAAATGAAACAATCACTGTAAATCAGGTACTTTCGTCAGGAAGTTTTACACTTAAAGATGTTGTAGTAAAATCATCGGCAGTAAACAAACAAAAAGAATCAGCACTGCTATTGGAACAGAAAAATGCAGTAGCATTTAAAGCTGCGATTGGTGCTGAAGAAATTTCAAGAAAGGGAGTTAACGATGTTGCAAATGCTGTTGCTAAAGTAAGTGGTGTTTCAAAACAGGATGACTCGGGAAATGTTTTCGTAAGAGGATTAGGAGATCGTTATAATGTTACTACTTTAAACGGCCTTCCTTTACCATCAAACAATCCGGCAAACAAAAATATTTTGTTGGAAATTTTCTCTACAAATATTGTAGACAATATCGGAATTAGTAAAACTTTTGAATCTCAAAATTATGCAGATTTCGGAGGAGCAAATATTGATATTAGCGCAAAAAAATTCAATGGAAAACCATTCGTTACTTTTTCAATTGGAACAGGAGCTAACACAAACGTATTAAGTCAGGATCAATTTTACTTACAAGACGGACCAACTTATACCGGATTTAAAAAAGTTGGTGTTCCTAATGCTCCACTTCAGCCATATAGCTATGCAACAAGCTGGGACAGACAAGCAAACAAGAATATATTAAATGCTTTTTATACGTTATCTGCCGGTAAAAGATTTACTATAAATGACGAAAGTTCAATCGGTACTTTTGTTACTGGTTCATTTAGCGCAAAAAACAAATACACAGAAGGATACAGCAGAGGAGGAATTACTTCTGATGGAGACATCTTCTCTGACTTTATCAGAACGTCTTACAAACATAGCACCACTACAACTGTTATGGGTACTGCTGATTATAAAATCAACAACAAAAATTCAATCTTTTTCACTTCTTTATTCTTAAATTCAAGTGATCAGGATTACAGTGAGTACGAAGGAACAAACCAGAATTTTGACGGTGGCGGAGACGCTCTTCAACAAATTTCAGGTTTTATCAAACGTGGAACTTTTGAAAGAACTCAATTAATTGTAAATCAATTGACAGGAAAAAACAAATTCAACGATCAGTGGAATTTAAACTGGGGAGTAGGATACAGTATGTCTAACAGTTCAATTCCGGATCGTATGCAAAACTCTTTTGTATACGCCCCTAATGCTAAAGATTATACATTTTTCACCAACTCTAACATCAACAATCACCGATTCTTTCAAGACTTAAAGGAAAATGAAATCGCTGCAAATATTGCATTATCGTATAATTTCAACAAAAAAAGCGATGATACCTACAAAGGAAAAATAACTGTTGGTTATTCAGGAAAGTTCAAGGATGTAGATTATAACATGGAACAATATTCATTCTTCCCGAACAGAACTACCATTTCTTTCCCTAAAGAAGATATTCATCACGTAGACAAGTATTTAAATCAAGCAAATTGGGGTTCTTCTTATTCAAACAGAATTAACCAAGTGTACAATGGAAATTTAGATATTAATGCTGCATTTGCAAATGTTCAATATTCTTTAACGGATAGATTAAGTGTAATATTGGGAGCAAGATTAGAGCAATTAACTCAAAATGTTTTCTATATCACCACTACAGTTCCAAATGGTGATAATTCTAATGATTCAAAGTTTAACATTTTACCAAGTTTAATCTCAAAATACACCTTGACAGATAAGCAAAATTTAAAATTCTCTGCAAGTAAAACGTATACACTTCCTCAGTTTAAAGAAAAAGTACCAATTATTTACGAAGATGTTGCACAAGCATACGAAGGAAACCCAAGATTATATGCTTCAACAAATTACAACTTCGATTTAGGATGGGAATTCTTCCCGAAAAGTTCAGAATTAATCTCTGTAACGGCTTTCGGAAAAATTATTCAAAATCCAATCAATGAAATGTTCCTAAACTCTTCTTCAAATGACATTTCTTATGCAAATACAGGTGATAAAGCAACAGTAGCAGGAGTTGAAGTAGAATTTAAAAAAGAAATTTTTGAAATTGAAAAAGACAACAACTTAAAGACAAAACTTACTTTTGACGCAAACGGATCTTATTTATACACAAACCAAGACCTAAGTAATGATAAAGTAAACAACGAAAATGATTTTGGAGCAAACTTTACTTTTACAGAAAGTAAATTAACAGGAGCTTCTAATTTTTTAGCAAATGCTAACTTATCATTTTTAAATGAATACAGAGAAGGAAAGGATTTCAGCGCAACAATATCTTATTCTTATTTTTCAGATAAATTAGCTGTTATTGGAACTTCAAGAGTAGGTAACCTGGTTGACAAAGCTGTAAACAAATTAGACTTTATCGCTAATGCAAGTTTAACTAAAAACTTAAAATTAGGTCTTATTTACAATAACATCCTGAATCCAACTTTCAAACGTGTACAAGAGCAGGGAAAAGTACCAGGAAAAGAATCTATTGGTGATATTACCGCAGTTTCATATAAAGCAGGTTCAGATTTCAGACTTACTTTAAGCTACACATTCTAAAAGAAACGAAATCAATAAAAACTCAAAAGGTGATTAGCTAATGCTAATCACCTTTTTTTATTAGCCATGATCCAATGTAAACTTTACATTAAGCCGCTTTGTTTATTATCCGGCATACTTAATATATTGTTAATGCGGTCTTAACTCAGCAAAAACATATGTTCATTTACTTTGCCATGAATAAATAAAACAATAAAACACAACAACAATGAAAAAATCATTATTTGCAATGGCTGCAATATTAGGACTTGCTTTAACAAGCTGTAGTTCTGACGACAACAATAAAAAGAACGAAAACACAAGTACTTTTGTATTGAAAGTTGACGATTTACAAGGAAACATTAATGACGGTACTGTAACTTTAGACCCAACTAAAACTTACACTTTAACTGGAGGTTTAGTTGTTAAGGGTGGAGCTACTTTGATTATTCCTGCTGGAACTACAATTAAAAGTTCTGCTACTGCACCTGCTACATCTTTATTTATTGCTGTAGAAAGAAACGCTAAAATCAATATCAACGGTACTGCCGCTAAACCAGTAATTATGACCTCTGGAAAAGCAGCTCCTGCTCAAAGTGACTGGGGTGGATTAATTATCGCTGGTAATGCTAAAGTAAACACTGGAGATAACGGTACAACTGAAGTTGGTGGTTTAAGCTACGGAGGTAATGATAATGCAGATTCTTCTGGAAATATCAACTTCTTAAAAATATCTTATACAGGTTCTAAATATACTGCTGAAAAAGAATACAATGGAGTTTCTTTCTTCGGAGTAGGTTCTGGAACTGTAGTATCTGACATTTACACTTTTGAAAGTGGTGATGACGGAATCGAGTTTTTTGGTGGAGCTGTAAACGCTACTAACCTTACAATCATCAACTCTTATGATGATTCATTAGATTTTGCTGACGGATGGGTAGGTACTGCTACAAACGTTTATATTAAAGGTGTTACTAAAGCAGGTGTTGAAGGATCTACAAACGCAAAAGATCCAAGTGGAGCTGTTCCAATGACTAACGCTAAAATCATTAATATCTCTATCGTTAAAGGTGATGCTGCTTTCTTAGCAGACGAAAAAGCAATCAACTACAAAGAAGGTGGTGGAAAACAAGCTTACACAAACTTATATGTTGCTAATGGAATGCCTGCAGACTTAGCTAAATTGTCTACTGATGCTGGTGCAACTGCAAACATTGCTGCTGGTAACTTTACCATCACAAACTATACTTTTGGAGCTTCTGTAACTAATTTAGTTGGTCCTAAATTATCAGGAACTACAACTGGTGCAGTTGGAGCTGGTGCTGGTGCTGACTTACCAAGTTGGGCAAACTGGACTAAGTAATTAAATACAAAAAATTAAAAACGAAGCTGCCTGAAATTGAATTCAGGCAGCTTTTTTTATCGCATTAAATTCCTAAATATCACGACATACTTCAATAATCGATAATCATCGGTAGTAGTTGGTTTCTAATTACTTCGAGTAGAAACTGTTAAAAACATCCTAAATATTTAGGATGTTTTTTTTTGGTGTAATTTTTGTACTTTTTTTTGTATATTTACACTAACCAAAATAACGCGATGGCAAAAAATTACTTTTATATTACTTTCTTATTGGCTTTTTTCTTTACTGTTAGTGTTTCGGCACAAGACAGTAAGCAATTACCAAAACCTCAACAGGTAGCAACCATTGAGGGTCTAAGCTTGTACCCTAACCCCGTAACTGGTGGAAAAGTAACTATCTCCTCTAAAAATGATTTAGAAAAAGAGATTATCATCTTTGATGTTCTGGGTAAAAAAGTACTTCAAACACATTTAAGTTCTCGAGAATTAAACGTTTCTGATCTGGTTCCAGGCGTTTACATCATCAAAATAAGTGAAGAAAATGCTTCAGCAACACGAAAGCTCATTATTCGATAAAACACAAAAGCTCTAATGAAAATTAGAGCTTTTTTAGTTTTCAGTCGCAGTCACAGTTTTCAGTTTCTGCGAAACCCTAAAATGACAACTGAAAACTGTGGCTGAATACTGTGACTAAACACTAAAAACAATATCTTTGCACAAAAAAAGTTTTGATCACAGCCAACGATATATTCACGATTTCGAGTCAGAAACAATTTGAGAAAATAGCACTAAAAGTGTTTCGTTTTCAACATGAGAATAACGTTGTCTATCGTGATTTTTGCGATTTTTTAAAAGTAAATCCACAACAGGTAAAATCATTGGAACAAATTCCTTTTTTACCTATTCAGTTTTTCAAAAGTCATCATGTAGTTTCTAATAACAATCCTGCTCAGGTAACTTTTACCAGCAGCGGAACTACAGGCGCAATCACCAGCAGACATATTGTTACTGATGTAAGTCTCTACGAAGAGAGTTACCGCAATGGATTTTCACAATTCTATGGCAATATCGAAGATTACGTTGTTTTAGCGCTTTTACCGTCTTATCTCGAGCGCGATGGATCTTCGTTAATTTACATGGTCGAAGATTTAATAAAACTCTCCAATCAGCCTGAGAGTGGGTTCTACCTGCACAATCACGACGATCTTATAAAAAAATTAACCGCTTTAGACGAATCCGGTCAAAATGTAATCCTGATTGGTGTTACTTATGCCTTACTGGATCTGATTGAGAAACACCAATTCAATCTTCAGAATACTATTATTATGGAGACTGGCGGTATGAAAGGCAAACGAAAAGAAATGATTCGTGAAGAATTACACGAGCAGCTTTGTTCAGGTTTCGGTGTTTCGGCTATTCACTCGGAATACGGCATGACCGAACTTCTGGGACAAGCTTATTCTCTGGGTGAAGGTATTTTTGAGTGTCCGTCATGGATGCACATTTTAGTTCGTGATCCAGAAGATGCACTCACTTACGTTAAAGACGGAAAAACCGGAGGAATCAACGTTATCGATTTAGCCAACATTAATTCCTGTTCCTTTATTGCTACTCAGGATTTAGGCAAAAAATATCCCAACAACTCTTTCGAGGTACTGGGACGTTTTGATAATTCTGATATTCGTGGCTGTAACCTGATGGTTTTGTAAAAGTTGAATCGTTGATCTGGTTAATCGTTTAATCGGTAAAAAATCGATTAAAAAATATCCCAACAACTCTTTTGAGGTATTTTTAGGACGCTTTGATAATTCCGACATTCATGGCTGTAACTTAATAGTACTTTAAAAAAGTTGGGCACTAGTACAAACGCTTATTTCTTTAAAAAGCTATTCTCGCAATATCTCTTTAACTTTTTCTCTTAACTGAGGTAAAACCACATCCTGAAACCATTCATTTTTGGCCTGCCAGATATTGTTTCTCGGTGACGGATGCGGCAAAGGAAAAAAGTACGGTAAATAATCTTCAAAATTTCGTACCGTTTCGGTCAATGTATTTTTGATAGTATCCCCTAAATAATATTTCTGCGAATACTGCCCTATTAATAATACAAGCTCTGCATCCGGCATTAATCTCAATACTTTTTCATGCCATAATGGTGCACACTCTGGACGTGGAGGTAAATCTCCTGTCTTTCCCGTACCCGGAAAGCAAAAACCCATTGGCATCAACGCTATCTTATCGGTATTATAAAATACTGTTTTATCAATTTGCAGCCAATTCCTCAAATTGTCTCCACTTTTGTCGTTCCATGCAATATTTGTATTGTGTACGATTCGCCCTGGTGCCTGCCCTATAATTACAATTTTACTCTTTCTGCTGGCAGCAACAACGGGATTTACGCCATCTTTAAGGTAATCTTCACAAACACGGCAGTTTTTAATTTGTTCCAGAAGCTCTTCCATAAATCTGATCAATTATTTAAATTAAAGCACCCTCCTGCTATGACTGTGTTATCCTTATTCCTTAATCTACAAGTTTAAGTCCTTTGCAAACATCCTTTAATAATTCACATGGATCGACATCAATTGCCAAAGCAATCAAATACAATTCGTCTGCACGTAATTTTGTACTAGTATTATTCGCTAATTCACTCAAGCGTGTTTTACTAATTCCGGTTTTACGGGAAACATCTGAACGATTTACTGATTTTCTAGAAAAAAATAATCCTAATTCTGTCATTATTATCTGTTTTTACAGACATAAATCTAGTAAAACAGAACAATTTTTCTGAAAATCTAAAACTTGATTTGGATTTTTATCCGAAAATCAATACGTTTGTTTAGAAAATCGGATAACCAAACTAAAAAACATGTCACTACGAAACACCTATACGAAATTACAATTGGAAGAATTAATTCACAGTCAGCTAGAAAACCTAAACGCAATGAACGATTTGATCAGTATCATGCGACACCAGAATGATTTGCTGAAAAATGCTAATAAGAAATTGAAAGAAGAAATAACAGATTTCAAAGAGTATCAAATAAAATACGCCACAAGAAGAAAACGAACCTCTTAAAAACCAGGAGATAAATAAGTGTTAGGGGCTTACTTTAGATTATACACTTCGCAAAACAATCCCTAAAAAACAGATAAAAAAAACCGTTCCAAAGTAAGTATTGAAACGGTCTTTAAAATTTAAATATTTGATCTGGCTCAAAGATTACTTTACTCTAATCACAAAATAATTCTTCTTTCCGCTTTGTAATAACACAAACTGATTATTAATTAAATCATTTGCAGTTAAGACAAAATCTTCTTTTATTTTTCTCTGTTCACCGAGATCGAATTTGCGGTTAAGGCACGTCTTGCTTCTCCGTTTGATTTAAAGAAACCCGTTTTCTCGTTTAAAACCGTAATAATCTCCAAACCGTTTTCTAAATCGGCTTTTGCGATTTCAGCCTGAGGAACACCGTCAAAAACTTCCAAAAAAGTAGCTTCATCCAGTTTTTTCAAATCTTCGGCTGTAGAATTTCCAAACAAAATATTCGACGCCTGAATTGCTTTTTCCAATTCTTCTTCAGAGTGAACAAAAATGGTAATTTCTTCTGCCAGTTTCTTTTGTAAAACTCTTAAATGCGGAGCTGTTCTGTGCTCTTCGATTAAAGCATCAATCGTTTCTTTATCTAAAAACGTAAAGATTTTGATGTATTTCTCTGCATCAACATCGGTTGAATTCACCCAAAACTGGTAAAATTTATACACTGAGGTTTTATCAGTATCCAACCAAACATTTCCACCTTCAGATTTTCCAAATTTAGATCCGTCTGCTTTTGTAATCAATGGCGTTGTCAATGCAAAAGCTTTTGCACTCTCTCCGCCCATTCTGCGTACCAACTCCGTTCCGGTGGTGATATTTCCCCATTGATCCGAACCTCCCATTTGAAGCACGCAATTGTTATTTTTATATAAATGATAAAAATCGTAACCCTGAATTAACTGATAGGTAAACTCTGTAAAAGACATTCCTACACCGTCTCCGGCAAATCTCTTTTTAACGGAATCCTTCGCCATCATATAATTTACCGTGATACGTTTTCCAACTTCACGTGCAAAATCAATAAATGAGAATTCCTTCATCCAGTCATAGTTGTTTACCATAACAGGAGCATTTGCTTCTTTTGAATTAAAGTCAAGAAAACGCGACAAAACACTTTTGATACCGGCAACGTTCTTAGCCAAAGTTTCTTCGTTCAACAGATTTCTTTCATCAGACTTCCCTGATGGATCACCAATCATACCGGTAGCACCTCCTACCAAAGCGATAGGCTGATGTCCAAAATTCTTTAAGTGAACCAATAAAATAATCTGAACCATACTGCCAATGTGCAGCGAATCTGCTGTTGGGTCAAAACCTATATAAGCAGCAGTTACCTCTTTTAGCAATTGTTCTTCCGTTCCTGGCATGCTATCATGATATAACCCGCGCCACTTTAATTCTTCAACTAGATTCTTCATTTTTAAAATAATTTGTGCAAATATAATCAATGACAATGGCAATGACAAAAAGCAGTTTCAATATCAATGGTAAAAAGCAATTTCAACATCTAAATTCTTAGTAACAAAGAGAAGATTACAATTGCTGATAGCAAAATCAGACCTTTGCATCTTTGAGCTTTTGCACCTTAAAAACAAAAAAGTTATCTTTACAAAATGGTATTAGTAACTGGAGGTACAGGTTTAGTTGGCGCACATTTATTACTTCATCTGATTGAGAATGGAGAAAGTGTTCGGGCTATTTACAAAACTCAAAATAACATTCAAAAAACCAAATCGGTTTTTGAGTTGTACAAAAAAGTGGATCTGTTTGAAAAAATAGAGTGGCTTGAAGCCGATATCCTGGATGTTCCCTCTTTGGAAACTGCGTTCTCAGGTATTGATTACGTTTACCATTGTGCTGCTTTAATTTCATTTGATCCAAAAGACGAAGAGCTGCTTCGAAAAACCAATATCGAAGGAACCGCCAATATGGTTAATTTTTCTATTGCCAAAGACGTAAAAAAATTCTGCTTTATAAGCTCTATCGCTGCTTTAGGTGATTTAGCAGCTCACGAAACTTACATTACTGAAGAAACAGACTGGAATCCCGAAAAGCCTCATAGTGATTACGCGATTTCTAAATACGGAGCCGAAATGGAAGTCTGGCGCGGTTTACAGGAAGGTTTAGATGTAATCATCTTAAACCCGGGTGTTATTTTAGGGCCAATTCCAAAAAACAAAACTCACATACAAGGAAGCGCAGAGCTTTATGCAAAAGTTGCAAACGGTCTTTCTTTTTACACTCTTGGAAGTACCGGATTTGTCACCATAACGGATGTCATAAAAATAGCTGACGTATTAATGAAAAGTGACATTAAAAACGAACGCTTTACCTTAATTGCAGACAATATTGTTTTTAAGGACATCCTGAATACTATTGCCGATGCTTTAAAAGTAAAAAGACCAACCATTCATGCCACGCCCTTATTCATGAATTTCCTTTGGATTGCCGACGGATTTTTTTCGACTCTGTTTTTTCAAAAAAGACGCCTGACAAAAGCAACTGCAAAGGCTTCTTATTCCAGTAATTTATATTCTAATGAAAAAATAAAAACCGCTCTGGGAGGAACGGTTTTTCAGGACGTACATGCGTACATAAAAGATGTTTCGAGACTTTAACTATCTCTTTAATCGTGTTGTTTTTCGGATAGAATCCAAGCTCGTCTTGCTCAGCTTGTTCTTGATCGTATCTTTAACTATAGGTTTCTTCTTTTCTTTTGCTGCTTTCTTTTCTTCAATTTTCACAATTGAATCTGTAGCTCTCTGGTTGACAGCCAAACGCTTTCCTACTTCATCGAATATGCTTTTATAATTCTCATAATCGGCAGCGTAGTAACGGTTGTTTTGTGAAAATTGCACACTATCCACTTTATATTTTTTCAAAATAAAAGCAGTAGGGCTGGTTTCAACTGAATCTGCCGAAACCGGATGCTGGTATTTCATAGCTTCAAGGATAGACAAATCATACATAATATCAATCATTTTATCTTTCTCAATAAGTTTTGCAGGCTGCTTTACCAGCTCTTTTTTACAACTTACAGAAAGAAACAACACCAATATTATTACTATAAAATTTTTCATTTCAGCTTTTTATCTGTCAAACAATAGACGTTTTCCTGCGCGAATGTCTTTTACTTTAAAGTTATTGTAAACCATTTCACCGTTTACAAAAGTATGTGTAATTCTCGACTTAAAAGTAAAATTCTCAAAAGGCGACCATCCGCATTTTGCCAGAATATTTTCAGGTTTCACACTCCATGGCAAACTTGGGTTTACAATCACTAAGTCGGCAAAATAACCTTCTTTGATAAAACCTCTTTTTTCTATTTTGAAAAGTTTAGCCGGATTGTGGCACATTTTCTCCACAATTTTCTCCACGCTGATTTTCCCTTGATGGTGCGCTTCAAACATCGCTACAACCGCATGCTGCACAAGCGGCCCCCCAGATGGAGCATTCACATAAGGCTGCATTTTTTCTTCTTTAGTATGCGGCGCATGATCGGTTGCAATTACATCAATACGTCCGTCATTTAAAGCTTCCCATAATGCTTTTCTATCGTCTGCTGTTTTTACCGCAGGATTCCATTTAATAAAATTCCCTTTGGTTTTATAATCTTCGTCTGTAAACCACAAGTGATGCACACAAACTTCAGCAGTAATTTTCTTTTCTTCAAGTGGAATTTTATTGGTAAACAATTCCATTTCTTTCGCAGTCGAAAGATGAAAAATATGCAAACGAGCTCCTGTTTTCTTCGCTAGTGCTACCGCTTTTGAAGAAGAAATATAACAGGCCTCTTCACTGCGAATTAAGTGATGTGCCGTTACCGGAATATCATCACCATATTGTTCTTTGTACAGCTGTAAATTATTTTTAATCGTCGTTTCGTCCTCACAGTGTACCGCGATTAAAAGCGGAGTACTTGAAAAAATCTTTTCTAAAACTGCCTCATTATCTACCAGCATATTTCCTGTTGAAGATCCTAAAAAGATCTTTATTCCGGCAACATTCTTTGGATTAGTTTTTAGAACTTCCTCCAGATTATCATTAGTTGCCCCCATCATAAACGAATAATTCGCAAATGATTTCACTGCTGCAACCTGATATTTATCTTCTAATATTTCCTGAGTTACAGCATTCGGAACTGTGTTAGGTTGCTCTATGAAAGATGTAATTCCTCCAGCCACCGCAGCTCTTGACTCTGACTCGATATCTCCTTTGTGCGTTAGTCCCGGTTCTCTAAAATGAACCTGATCATCAATAGCTCCCGGAATTAAATAATTCCCTTCAGCATCGATTACTTTACAATCGGATGTTTTTAAACTGATGCTGTCTGCCACTTCAACAATCAGATCGTTTTCGATTAAAACATCTCCTTCAAAAATAGATCCTTCGTTTACAATTTTGGCATTTTTTATTAGAACCCTATTTATTTTCATAGCTTTATAAAGTATTGACTAGTTTTTTCAATCGAAGTGAAATCACTCCCAGTATAGCTTCTTTGATAATGGCATTGCTCATTTTAGAAACTCCTTTTGTTCTGTCAGTAAAGATAATCGGAACCTCTTTAATTTCAAATTTAGCACAATAGGTTCTGTACTTCATTTCAATCTGAAACGCATAACCCACGAATTTAATTTTATTGAGATTGATTTTTTCCAGCACTTCTCGTTTATAACAAACGAAACCTGCCGTTGCGTCGTGAATTTTCATTCCCGTAATAAACTTCACATACACCGAAGCGAAATACGACATCAGAACGCGGCTTAAGGGCCAGTTCACCACATTTACACCTGTTACATATCGGGAACCAATCGCTAAATCTGCTCCACCAAAATGGCAGGCATCGAACAATTTCTCAAGATCATTTGGATTATGCGAGAAATCAGCATCCATTTCAAAAATGAAATTGTACTGACGTTCTAACGCCCATTTAAAACCATGGACATAGGCAGTTCCTAAACCGGATTTTTTAGCTCTTTTTTCTAAAAATAACCGTTCCGGAAATTCTTCCTGTAATGCGACTACTTTATTGGCAGTGTGATCAGGCGAATTATCATCAATAATTAAAAGATGAAAAGGTTTGTGTTGCGAAAGTACAGCTCTAACTATGCTTTCAATATTTTCGATTTCGTTGTAAGTGGGGATTATGACAATACAATCATTCATTTTTCTGAGTAATTTCACCGCAAAAGTAAACTTTTTATAGCATTTGATTCATAATAAATATATAATAAAACTATTGATACAAAAAATTACTAATTTTGCATCGCTATGATTGAACAACTTCACCCCCGAATTCTGGAAAACAAAGACTGGGCAACACTTTTATTCGTGTTGACCTTTGCTGTTGTTGCCATGACTAAATCAGCTTACGAAACCCGATTTAGCGAATTCAGTAAGCTTATTTTTTCTGACAAGTATGCTAAAATCTATCGCGACAACAATCATTTAAGAAGCAGTTTTACGGTTGGTTTGTTTTTTGTACAAGTTGTTTCGTATGCTTTTTTCATCCAGCTTACCATGCACATTTTTGGATATGCATCGAAAACAGACTGGATTTTATTCATTCAGCTGGCTACCTTTTTACTTTACTTTATTCTGGGAAAATTTTTAATTGAAAAAATTGTAGCCACTTCATTCAACATTGACGAATTTGCAGAACTTTTTAACTTACAAAAAGTAACTTACAGGACCTATATAGGCGTTTTAATCCTTCCTATTAATGCTGTTTTGTTTTATTATGACAATATTCCTAAGATTGTACCCCTGGCAATAATCGCCATTTCGCTGTGTATTAGCCTGTACTCTTATTTTATTTCAATAAAAACGTATCAAAATGCAATAATCAGCAAGTTATTTTATTTTATTTTATATCTTTGCGCTCTTGAAATAGCCCCTTATTATTTCCTGTATTATTGGATTACAAAACAGGCGGCTTAGTAAATGTTTATAATATGAAAGTGAAAACAATTTTGGTGTCACAGCCTGAACCTAAAGTGGAAAATTCTCCTTACTTTGAGCTCCAACAAAAACACAAAATAAAAATTGATTTCAGACCATTTATTCATGTGGAAGGGGTTAATGCAAAAGAGATCCGATTACAGAAAATCGATCTTAATCATTATACTGCAATCATTTTGACGAGCCGTAATGCGGTGGATCATTTTTTTAGAGTAGCAGATGAGATGCGTTATAAAGTTCCTGAAGGATTAAAATATTTCTGCCAATCTGAAGCTGTTGCATTCTACCTGCAAAAGTATGTTGTGTATAGAAAGCGTAAAATTTACGTGGGAGCAAAAGACTTTGCAGATTTATCGCCGCTTATCAAAAAATACAAAGACGAAAAATTCCTTTTACCGGCGTCTGATCAGTTAAACGCTGATGCACCTGTAACATTAAACAATCTGAAAGTAGATTGGGCACAAGCTGTTTTTTACAAAACAGTAATGAGCGATCTGTCTGATCTGGCTGATGTTTACTATGATGTTTTGGCTTTCTTCAGTCCAACCGGAATCAAATCATTGTTTAAAAACTTTCCTGACTTTAAACAAAACGATACCAGAATTGCTGTTTTTGGAAGCACAACTCAAAAAGAAGCGCTTGATCATGGTTTAAGAATTGATATTCTTGCCCCAACTCCTGAAACACCTTCAATGACGATGGCTTTAGAGAAATATATTGCAGAAGCAAACAAAGGAAAATAATCCTTTTAGAAAATAACAACATTTAAATTCCAAATTCCAACTTTAGGGTTGAAATTTGGAATTTTTATTTTTAAAAATATTGCTCTCCCCAATCTTTGTTAAATCACTAAAACTCTAACAAAGAGAAACAAGCAGCATTTTCAGTTTCCATTTGGAATTTGGAATTTCAAAGATTGGAATTTTATTTTTCAAATCATTTTGAGTACATTTGATTTACAACTACAACCAAATAACTAAATTTAGTTTCAAATCAAAACTCCAATGAAGATCAACTCCCTTATTATTGAAATTGACGGTATCGACAAAGAAATCCTGCGTTACCTGATGGACGATGCGCGAAAACCCATTTTGCAAATTGCTAATAAAATAGGTATTTCCGGAGCTGCCATTCATCAGCGATTGAAAAAACTGGAACAATCCGGTGTTATTTCAGGCTCTAAATTCACCGTTAATCCAAAAGTATTGGGATACAACACCATGGCCTTTGTTGGTGTTTATCTGGACAAAGCCTCCAGAAACTCCGAAGCTGTGAAAGATTTAAAAAAAATCCCTGAAGTTTTAGAATGCCACTACACCACAGGAAACTGGTCGGTATTGATTAAAATCATCTGTCGCGATAACGAACACTTAATGCAACTTTTAAACACTAAAATTCAGGCAATAGAAGGCGTTTCCAGAACAGAAACCTTTATTTCCCTGGATCAGCAAATCGACAGGCAAATTCAGCTTTAAAAAACAAAATTCCAATCTTTGAAATTCCAAATCCCAAAGTGATTTACTCAAAGTTTCCGCCTCGAATTCACTAAATATTTAAATCCCTTGTGAATTCGGCGCAAAAAAAATCCAAACCCAACAAAGTTGGAATTTGGATTTTTAAAAATTTGAATTTTGTATCTTTAGTTCCTTCTGCTTCCGGAATAGACCGAGATATAGTACAACAAGGTTGCGATTGATCCGATAGCGGCAACAACATAGGTTCTTGCTGCCCATTTCAACGCATCCTTAGCTCCGGCTTGCTCTTGCTGCGTAAGCATATTTTTATTTTCCAACCAAGCCAATGCTCTGTTACTTGCATCATACTCTACCGGCAGCGTAATAATTGTAAATAAAGTTGTTGCAGCAAAAATGATAATTCCGATCAGCAATAGCCCCGGAAAGGTTCTGATCATTAAAATTCCGGCTAACAAAATCCATTGTACATAATTAGATGCGACACTTACAATCGGTACCAATCTGGAACGCATTGTCAACCACTCATAACCAACAGCGTGCTGCACCGCATGACCACATTCGTGTGCAGCCACCGCAGCCGCAGCCGCATTGCGTTCGTTGTAAACCACCTCGCTTAAATTTACGGTTTTATCCGCAGGATTGTAGTGATCGGTTAACTGACCAGGTGTCGAAATAACTCGAACATCTCTAATACCATGATCAGCCAGCATCTTTTCGGCGATTTCAGCACCACTCATTCCATTTCTTAATTGCAGTTTAGAATACTGCTCAAATTTACTCTTGAGTCTTGAACTCACTATCCAGCTGAACAACATAATTGCTCCGGCAAGAATTAAATATCCACTTCCCATATCTTTGTTTTTTTGATTGATTACTAGATTTACAGTACAAACCGCAAATTCTGAACCAAATTCAAAAAATGTCATTTTGACATTTTGGCGTCAGGGTATTCCTCAAGTGACTTTACAAAAGCTAAAAATTTTCTCTACAACTCCAATTGCTTATTGATTTCTTCAAATTTCCCAATCAGATCGTTGATTTTTGCTTGTTGTTTTTTAATTTGTTTCGGACGAATGTAAAACCAGTTCACTCCTATCCAAAGCAATACCACTCCATACGTTAGCAACGCATAAACAAGGGGCATTCTCAAAGTATACTCATACATATACAAACCAATCCCGACACCCAATAAAATGAAGTACAAACTTAGAATCGTCGACTGCATAAACTGCTGTTTTTTTCGGATTAGAATCAATCGCTGCAGGTACTCCTGATTGGATTGCGTGGTATCAATATTTTTATAACCGACCAGTAATCCATTATAAACACCAACATACATTACCATAGCCACAATCACCAGTACAATTCCTATTTTGGTAGAAATAAATTCCGGCTGATAGTAGTACCAGACAAAAAGAATAAATGCAGTAGTTGCCAAAAGCAAAATATTAGTAATCCACAGATGGCGAAGGCCGGCTGCTTTAAATTCTTTCAATCTCCCCAATAAATCTTTCATATCGGGCTGACTTACGGATTGTTTTTTCCACAAATCTTTGAAATCTATATTGTTATTTTGGTCCATTTTCCTTAAATTTTTGAGTCAGTTTTTCCTTTATCCTGCGAATTTTCACTCTTGTATTTGCTTCCGAAAGCCCCACAATTTTGGCAATTTCAGCTTGTTTTACTTCCTCAAGTTCGAGCGAAATAATAATACGTTCCGTTTCTGGCAATTCAGCAATACACTGGTACAAAAACTGGATTTGCGGTTCTAACGATTGTTGTTTCTCTTCCTGCAAATTCACTGGAAGATCTGATTTAAGAAAACGCTTTTCTTTTTCTATTTGCCGCAAACAGTTATTAGAAGCTATCCTAAAAATCCAGGTTCCAATGCCCGACTCGCTTCTAAAAGTGTCCAGTTTTTGCCAGACAATAACAAAAGTCTCCTGAGCCAAATCCTGAGCAATATCATAATCATTAACAAAACCCATGCAAAGCCTGAAAATCCTATCCCAATACGTTTTATAGATAACTTCAAATTCCATTAGTATTATTTTACGAAATTATTCACCTGATTTAAATACCACGCTGCATCATCATACATAATAAAGTGTAACCCTTTACCGGCATATTGAAAATTAGCAGTTTTTAAATTTTGATACTGTCCTTCAATAGCAGGTTTTAAATTTACAAAATATGATTCCAGTAAAATCAATGATGGGCATTTTACTTGTGAGATTTTTTCTCTTAAATCAGTATTAGAAAAATCGCAATACATTTCGGCAAATGTTTTTCGGTCTGATTTTACACTCCAGTCTACTATCATATCAATTTTTGAAGCATCCTGAACCAGTCTTGGCATTGTTTTTTTCTGCATGTCTAAAAACTGAGTCTCCGTCATAGCCGTCATCTGATTCACCATTGACGAACAGTCGTTATTTTCTTTTGATTTAAAATTAGGATCCATCAGAGCAGCCATACACGGAAGCGCGTCTACTACAACAATTTTACCAACCAATTCCGGATAATCTGCTGCCAAAGCCAATGCAAATCCTCCGCCCATACTGTGACCAATTACAATTGGCTTTTCGATTTTATTTGTTTTGATGAAGTCTGCAATTTCAGTTTCCCAATTTTTGAAGCTTGCATTTGGCTGTGGTTTCACTCCGGCAAAACCTGCCATGGTAAGTGTATAACAGGTATGATCTTTTTCTAAATTGGCTCTGGTTTCCTTCCACACATCTCCGGAAGATGCAAATCCTGGAATAAATACTACGGCTTGTTTTCCTTTTCCGGTTTTAAGAACTTCGAACGGATATGATTTTGTTTGTGCAAATACATTTAAACATACTGCTGAAAATAATAAGGCGATAACTAAGATGATATACTTTTTCATTTTTAATAGATTTAAGTTGTTAAATGGTTTATTAGTTAAATTCGCCTTTTGGATACGAGATGTTTCAAAATGTTACAAATCGTTTTAAAAAAAAATAAAATTTAAGTTCCAAATTCCAAATTTCAACCTTCATCTATAGGCCTAAACCCCAATCTTTACAAGGGCTCAGATACTCCACAAACAATTATTGTTTTTGGATAAAAAAATATCTTCTCACACGTCAATATCAATTCCGGTCCATACAAAAAAACTATAAAACGAGGCTGTCTCAAATATTTATATTCCGCTCCGCCGGAGCTTCTTGATACCGGAAAATTACATTTGCTATAAATATTTTGCTCCGCTGGAGCTGTTTTAAAAAAACATTCACACCTGATTTTTTCATCCTTTCGACAAAGGATACTCGAGCGATAGCGATTGACGAAGTAAATCACACAAGAAACTCCGCAAACTAAGCCGACAATCTTTGTCGATTAACTGGTGTGATTTCTCCCTTCGGTCGAAATGACAAACTAAACGCAAAAAACAATTGTGCAAATTTGTGCAATTCGTCGCTGAAAAATAAATGCAAAAAAAATTCCAAACCCCAACAAAAGTTGGAATTTGGAATTTTAAAAATATTTAAAATTATTACCCTACAAGGTTAATAATTTTACCGGGAACAATAATCACTTTATTTGGTGTTTTCCCATCTAATTGACGTAAAGTTCTTTCGTCTTTCATGACAATTTCCTCGATCTGCTCTTTGGTTAAGTCCAAAGACAATTCGATGGTGAAACGCATTTTTCCGTTGAAAGAAACCGGATATTCTTTGCTTGTTTCTACCAGATGTTTCGCTTCAAAAACCGGGAAAGAAACTTCTGAAATCGAAGTTGTATTTCCTAATTGCTGCCATAATTCCTCTGCAATATGCGGTGCATAAGGCGAAACTAAAATCGCTAACGGCTCCAAAATAGCTCTCGAATGACAGTTTTGCGCAGACAATTCATTCACACAAATCATAAACTGAGAAACAGAGGTATTGAAAGAAAAACTCTCGATGTCATCTGCCGCTTTTTTAATGGTTTTGTGCAATGATTTTAAATTGTCTTTTGTTGGTTCGTCGTTGTTTACGATTAGACCATTATCATCAAAGTATAATCTCCATAACTTTTTAAGAAAACCAAATACTCCAGAGATTCCAGCCGTATTCCAAGGTTTTGCCTGCTCTAACGGCCCTAAAAACATTTCATACAAACGCAGGGTATCGGCTCCGTACTCATTACAAATATCATCCGGAGTCACTACATTGTAATACGATTTTGACATTTTCTCGACTTCACGTCCGACGATATATTTTCCGTTTTCGTCAAAAACAAATTCTGCCGTATTAAAATCTTCTCTCCAGTTTTTAAATCTTTCTACATCCAATTCATCTGAAGAGTTTACAAAATTAACATCCACACGCAGCGGTTGCACATTCTGATCTCCAATTTTATTCTTAGACACAAAAGTGTTCGTTCCTTCTAATCTATAAACATAGGCAGTCGTTCCCAAAATCATTCCCTGATTGATCAGTTTTTTGAATGGTTCTTCGGTTGGAGCAAAACCTTTGTCTTTTAAGAATTTGTTCCAGAAACGGGAATATAATAAGTGTCCGGTTGCATGCTCACTTCCTCCAATATACAAATCAACACTTTCCCAGTACGCTAATGCTTCTTTGCCTGCAAACTCGGTTTCGTTGTGCGCATCCATATAACGCATCCAGTACCATGAACTTCCTGCCCAACCCGGCATGGTATTCAATTCTAAAGGAAAAATCGTTGCATGATCTACTAAATCGGTATTGACAACTTTATTATTTGTGGTGTCCCAAGCCCAAACTGCTGCATTTCCTAATGGAGGCAAACCATCTTCGGTTGGTAAATATTTCTCTACTTCAGGTAAAATAATTGGTAAATGCTCCGTATCAATCATTTTTGGAAGACCATTCACATAATAAACCGGGAATGGCTCACCCCAATAACGCTGACGGGAGAAAACTGCATCACGCAAACGGTAATTGGTTTTTCCAATTCCCTGTCCTAATTTTTCTAACGCCGTAATAGCAGCCTGAGTAGCTTCTTTATAATTTAATCCGTTTAGGAAATCAGAATTTGCGATCTCCACATTGTCTTTCGAACCATAAGCAGCTTCAGAAATATCAACGTTGGCAAAAATATTTTTGATTTCCTGCATTCCGTTCTGACCTTTAAAGAAATTCGCAAAAGCATAATCTCTCTCATCTCCGCAAGGAACTGCCATTACAGCACCTGTTCCGTATCCGGCCAAAACATAATCCCCAATCCAAACCGGAATTGGTTCTTTCGTAAATGGATGCTCTGCATAAGCTCCTGTAAATACTCCCGAAATGGTTTTTACATCAGCCATACGCTCGCGCTCGGAACGTTTTGCTGTTTTCTCGATATACGCCTCAACTGCCTCTTTTTGTTCCGGTGTTGTAATTTTAGCCACCAAATCATGTTCCGGTGCCAAAGTCATAAAAGTCACTCCAAAGATAGTATCAGGGCGGGTTGTAAATACTTCAATAAAATTGGTTTCAGGTTTCACGTTTAAAGTCTCATCACTTTGCGCATCAACCTGAAACTTGAAACCTAAAACTTGAAACTTAACTAACGCACCAACAGATTTCCCTATCCAGTTTCTTTGTGATTCTTTGATAGACTCGCTCCAATCAATTTCATTTAAACCTTGAAGCAAGCGCTCTGCATAAGCTGAAATTCGCATACTCCATTGCGTCATTTTTTTACGAATTACCGGAAATCCACCACGTTCTGAAACACCGTTTACGATTTCATCATTAGCTAAAACTGTTCCTAAACCAGGACACCAGTTTACTTCTGTTTCTGCCAAATAAGTCAATCTGTATTGTAAAAGGATTTTCTCCTGTTGGTCAGCCGATAAAGCATTCCACTCCTCAGCTGAGAAAGTTCCAATGTTATCATCAGAAACTGCATTTACATTTGCATTTCCTTCTTTTTCAAAAAGAGCAATTAAAGTTGTTATATCTTCTGCTTGGTCAACATTCTTGTTATACCAGGAATTAAACAACTGGATAAAAATCCATTG
The DNA here is from genome assembly GCF_023539155.1 of Flavobacterium sp. B183. NCBI lineage: Bacteria > Pseudomonadati > Bacteroidota > Flavobacteriia > Flavobacteriales > Flavobacteriaceae > Flavobacterium > Flavobacterium sp. B183. The sequence continues at coordinate 588,353 of NZ_CP097434.1, forward strand.
TGTATGTTTATAATAGTCCGGATTTGAAGTTCGTACTTCACGCCCCCAGTCAAATGAAAATCCAATTTTATCCAACTGTTTTCTGTATCCTGCGATTTGTTTTCCTTCTTTATCTACTCCACCATCAATATTAACACGTGTGGTATCTTCCGGACGCTGCCCGGTTTGAATCGCATATTGCTCTGCCGGCAATCCAAAACTGTCGTACCCCATTGGATGCAAAACATTGAAACCCTGATGCCTTTTGAAACGAGAATAAACATCTGAAGCAATATAACCCAGAGGATGTCCTACGTGTAATCCTGCTCCTGAAGGATAAGGAAACATATCCAACACATAATGTTTGGGTTTTTCAGAATTATTTTTTGCTGCAAAAGTTTGGTTCTCAGCCCAATATTTTTGCCATTTTTCTTCGATTTCGTTTGGATTGTATTTCATTTCTAAGTGACTAAGATTCTAAGTTACTAAGGTTCTAAGCTTTTCACTAAATTAATTAAGCCGCAAATTTACATTTATTGTAGATTGTACCAAAGCTATTTCACTGACAAACAAATAAAAAAACAAAATACTTATTTGTAACAAAATAAAACCACCCTTACTTACTTTCTAAATGAACAGTTGCCGTTCTTTTGTTTTAAAAAAATCAATCATAAGAAAAACATTATCAGAACAAAACAGTTATTTTTACATAGTCACTAATCTAGATGTTAATGAGTACCCCTAAAAAATATTCAATTGAAGTTCGACTTTGGATTGAGGAGGCAGACGGTCCTTTTTTGGGAATTGGAAAAATCTGGCTTTTAGAAAACATTCGCAAAACAGGTTCAATTACCAATGCCGCAAAAGAAATGAAGATGGCCTACAGACAAGCCTGGCAATTGGTTGAAGAAATGAATCGACGTGCCGAAAATCCCTTAGTTGAAAAATTACTGGGAGGAAAAGGCGGCGGTGGTGCAAAACTAACAGAAGCGGGAGAAAAAGCCATCACACTGTTTTACGAAATCGAAAAGCGCATTAAAGACTTTGCTCAAAAAGAAACCCAACATTTAAAATTTTAAAAGAGTCGCTTCATACAAATCTTAACGAAGTTTCTCTTATACTAAAAAATGTCGTTTAAAATCCACCCGTTTAAAGCATGATTTTAATCATATTTTACAAGCACTTAAAAGGCTTATTTTTGGTAAATAAAAAAGAATACACATTTAACACCCTATGAAATAGAGGAATAAAAAAAGTTGATCGCACTATTCCTTAAAAAACACATTGAGTGTTAACAACAGAAAATTAAAAATTGAACTCTTTTTTAATCATCAGTATTCATTTTAAAACATACTGAAAATTCATTTAAATATTATGAAACTAAAAATGATACCTTTTTTACTCTTTCCGCTTATCGGATTAAGCCAGCAAAACAGCCCAATGTCTGTCGATTCGGTAAAAACTTCCAATATTTTCATGCTGGGAGAAGTGATCATAACCAACCATCAAAACAAAGACACTTTAAACAGAGTCACTTCTAAAACAATGGAAACTCAAAATAAAATGGAAGTCTCAAAAGCATTAAATATGCTGCCGGGTGTAAGTTTGACGGCTTCCGGACCCCGAAATGAATCTATGGTTTCTATTCGCGGATTTGATTTGAGACAAGTTCCAGTTTATATGGACGGTATCCCTGTTTATGTTCCTTACGACGGCTATGTCGATCTGGCCCGATTTACCACTTTTGATCTTGCAGCAATTGATGTTTCTAAAGGTTTTTCATCTGTCCTTTATGGCCCAAACTCCCTTGGTGGGGCCATTAACTTAATTTCCAGAAAACCATCAGAAAAACTGGAATACAATGGCTCATTAGGAATGATTAATACGAACAGCTATAAAGGAAATCTAAACATTGGTTCTAAACTGGGCCAATTTTATGTTCAGGGAGGCTATTCCTACCTAGACCGAAATTCCTTTAGAATGTCTTCCAATTTTGTCCCGACCAAAAATGAAGACGGCGGACAACGAGACAACTCATATCGAACCGATCAAAAAATAAGTTTTAAAGTTGGGTGGACACCAACCGAAAAAAACGAATATGCTATAGGCTATATCAACCAGCAGGGAGAAAAAGGAAATCCTGTTTATACGGGTTACGATACCCAAAATCCTCTTTTAACCAAACCTCGCTACTGGCAGTGGCCAAATTGGGACAAAGAAAGTTATTACTTCATTTCTAATTCTAACTTTGACACTAAAAACAGTTTTAAAACAAGAATATATTACGATCGTTTTAAAAACACCTTAGACAGTTATGACGACGCCAATTATTCAACTCAAACCAAAGCTTCAGCCTTTCAAAGCAACTACAACGATTATACTTACGGAGGAAACCTAGAATACCATACACAGTTCATCCCGAAAAATGATCTGAAAATTGCCTTTCACTTTAAAGAAGACGTTCATCGCGAAAACAATCTTGGTGAACCGGTACGCCGTTTTGTAGACAATACTATTTTAATTGGAATCGAAGATGTTTACAAGATTTCCAATCATTTCACCATAATTCCAGGTGTTAGTTACAACATCCGAAAAAACAAAAAAGCTGAGGACTACAACACCACTACAAAAGTAATTTCAGATTATCCGGCCGCAGCTGCAAGCGATGCTTTTAATACACAAATTGGACTGTTCTATAAATTAAACGACGATCAAAAACTTGGCGCAACCGTTTCACAAAAAACCCGATTTGCGACTATAAAAGACCGGTATTCTTATCGAATGGGAACCGCCATTCCTAATCCGGATTTAAAACCTGAAAAAGCAACAAACTACGAAATCAATTATACCGCAAACGCATTTCACAAAGTAACCTTTCAGACGGCCGTGTTCTACAGTGCCCTTTCTGATGCTATTTTAAATGTTAGCAACGTTCAACCCGGAAAATCGCAAATGCAAAATTTTGGTAAGGCAGAATATTTCGGAATCGAGGCACAGATCAATTATCCGATACTGGAGAATTTGCTGCTCAATTTTAATTACACCTATCTTGAAAGAAACAATCTGACAGCCCCAACCATTCATTTCACTGATGTTCCCAATACGAAAGCGATGGGAACAATCGAATATTCACCGATTAAAACACTCCGTTTCATCGCCAATTCTGAATTTAACTCATCCCGATTCAGCACCAGTTACGGCACAAGAGTGCCGGATTATACCTTATTTAATTTTTACGGTTCGGTCAGGGTCCTTAAAAATTTCAGCATCGATGCGGGAATAAACAATCTGTTCGACAAAAACTATAGTCTTACAGAAGGTTATCCTGAAGAAGGCAGAAATTTCTTTGTGACACTTCGCTTTTTCAACAATTAATTCAAAAAACAGTAAATCAAAATCCTTATGAAAACAAAAATTTACCTTCTGGTTTTATCCGTTGCCTTTGGGTGCATCATGTGCAACTCTCCAAAAAAAGAAGCCAAAGTTATCCCTGAAACCACAACCTCTGACAAAAAAGACGAGCACAAAGCATTAAGTCCTGCCGACAGTTTAAAATTGGTCAATCATCAAATCGAGGTAAAAGGCGATGTTGAATTTCCACTGCAATTAACTGTAGACTCTTTACGAAAAATGAAAGTGACCACTATCGACAACTTTAAAGTCGTCTGCCAAAGTGGAGAAGTAAAAAAAGACAACAAAGTTGCCAAAGGCGTTTTATTAAAAGACATTTTAGAAAAGGCAAAAATCAAACAAAACGGACATAAAGACCGCAATTTTTATATTGTTGCCAGAGCTTCTGACGATTACAAAGCCACTTTTTCATGGGCCGAGATTTTCAATAATCCTACCGGAGAAAACACTTATGTATTGTTTGAAGAAAACGGAAAACCCGTAAAGAGCGGAGAAATGATTTTGATCTGTAAAAATGATATTAAAACAGGTCCAAGACATGTTTACTGGCTAAAAAGCATCGAAGTTTACAAAGTGAAATAATCATTCTTCGAATATCAATTCGCTAAAGTGGCAAAACTTCAAGGTCTTTGTCACTTTTTTTTATTCTGGTTTGTATTTAGTACATTTATTGTACGAAAGTTAAAACTTTGGCCGTTATTAACTTCATATAAAGAAATTCTTTATTATTTTTACCCCATAATTTAAGCAAACTATGAGTTCTAACTTTGATAAATTTCAAAAGCGCAGGTTAATTTCCTCTTATTTTTCGGTTGTATTAAGTGTATTTCTGGTTTTATTCCTACTAGGAGTACTGGGATTATTCATTATCAATTCTAAAAAACTGGCTAATGATTTTAAAGAAAAAATTGCCATGACGGTTTTCTTTAAAAACGAGGCTAATGACAGCGTGATAAAAGCTTTCAATACGGAACTAAAAAGAGCGCCTTTTGCAAGATCATTCGTTTACGTAACAAAAGAAAAAGCGGCAAAAGAACACACTGACATTATCGGAGAAGATTTCCTGACTTTCTTAGGTGAAAACCCTTTATTAAATTCTTACGACATTCACTTAAAAGCGGATTATGTTGAAAGAGACAGTATCCTTAAAATAGAAAGCAAACTACGTCAAAACGCCATGATTGAAGATATTGTTTATGATAAACAATTGGTTAATCTGGTAAATGACAATATCAAAAAAGTAAGTATGTGGATTTTAATTATCAGTGGTTTCCTTGCGGTTATTGCTGTTCTGCTAATCAACAGTTCGTTACGTTTATCTATTCATTCGAATCGTTTTATCATCAAAACGATGCAAATGGTTGGTGCAACAAAATCGTTTATCCGTAAGCCATTTGTAATGCGCAGTGTAAAATTAGGAATGTTAGGTGCCGGTCTGGCTATTATTGCCCTTATCGGACTTTTGTTCTATGTAGAAACTAATTTCCCGGGCTTGGGTATTTTAGAAGATAAAGCCTTAATTGGACTGGTATTATTAGCCGTATTCGGATTAGGAGTCTTGATTACCTGGGTAAGTACTCACTTTGCCACACAACGTTTCCTAAATTTAAGAACTGACGATCTGTATTAACTTTAGATCGCAGATTATAGATTTTAGTTTGCAAATTTTTAAAAAGCCTTGGCTACGCTCAGCGGCACAAAAGAAATAAAATGAAAAACAACAATAAAGAAGAACACGCACCAAAACAAGAATTCCTTTTTGACGGAATTAACTATAAAATTCTATTAATTGGAATAGGAGTTATTGCCTTAGGCTTTATCTTAATGTCTGGCGGAGGAAGCAACGATCCGAATGTTTTTAATGAAGATGTTTTTAATTTCAGACGTATTCGTTTGGCTCCAACCACGGTTTTAATCGGTTTTGGAATCACGATTTATTCTATTTTCAAAAAATCCAAATAGACTTTATTTAGACTCCTTAGACTTCTTAGATCTTTAGATTATTCAGATAATCTTTTATAAAATCTAAGAAGTCTAAAGAATCTAAAATCTAACAATCTTATTAAATGAATACATTACAAGCTATCGTTCTTGCTATTATTGAAGGCATCACTGAATTTTTGCCTGTTTCTTCAACGGGTCACATGATTATTGCCTCTTCCTTTTTCGGAATTGCTCATGAAGATTTCACTAAACTTTTCACCATTGTCATTCAGCTTGGTGCGATACTTTCGGTAGTCGTTTTGTATTTCAAACGATTCTTTCAAACACTTGATTTTTATTTTAAACTTTTGGTTGCCTTTATTCCGGCTGTCGTATTAGGTTTATTGCTAAGTGATTTTATCGATGGCTTATTAGAAAATCCTGTTACAGTTGCTATTTCTCTTTTAATAGGAGGTTTAATTTTACTAAAAGTTGACGAGTGGTTCAACCATCCAAATGCAACTGAAAGTTCTTCTGAAATTACCTATTTACAAGCTTTTAAAATTGGTTTATTCCAGTGTATTGCTATGATTCCGGGAGTTTCAAGAAGCGGGGCCAGTATTGTAGGCGGAATGTCTCAAAAATTATCCCGTACCACAGCGGCAGAATTCTCTTTCTTTTTGGCTGTTCCAACCATGTTGGGTGCGACAGTAAAAAAATGTTATGATTATTACAAAGCCGGATTCGAACTGTCTCACGATCAGATTAACATACTGGTAATTGGAAATGTCGTTGCTTTTATTGTAGCGCTTCTGGCAATCAAATCCTTTATTGGATTTTTGACTAAAAACGGTTTTAAAGTTTTTGGTTATTACCGAATCATTGCAGGAATCGTTCTGTTGCTGATTCACTTTTTCATTCATCCTCTTACGATTATATAATGACTCCTGAAGAATATCTAAACGGACAGGTTTTATTGATTGACAAACCTTTAAAATGGAGTTCGTTTCAAGCTGTCAATAAATTAAAATACCTTTTAATCAATAAAGTCGGACTTCCTAAAAAGTTCAAAATTGGTCATGCCGGAACTTTAGATCCTTTGGCAACTGGTCTATTGCTAATCTGTACAGGAAAGTTTACCAAAAGAATTTCTGAACTACAGGGTCAGGCAAAAGAATATACCGGAACTTTTTATATCGGAGCTACTACTCCATCTTACGATTTAGAGACCGAAATCGATCAGACTTTTCCAACCGATCATATTGACGAAACACTGATTCATGAAACGGTGAAACAATTTTTAGGTGAAATTGACCAAAAACCACCTATTTTTTCTGCGATAAAAAAAGACGGTGTTCGTTTGTACGAGCATGCGCGTGCCGGAGAAACGGTAGAAATTGCCAGCAGAAAAACGACCATTCATGAATTCGAAATTACCCGAATCGCTTTACCTGAAGTAGATTTTAGAGTGGTTTGTAGTAAAGGTACTTATATTCGCTCTCTGGCTTTTGATTTTGGAAAAGCTATGAATTCCGGATCGCATTTAACGGTTTTACGCCGAACTAAAATTGGCGATTACGATGTGAAAAATGCTATTGACATTACACTTTTTGAAGAAAGTCTTCAGCAGGAATAAAGCATAATTTTTTTTTCCAAGCCCCTTTAAGCAAGGTTGTGTATTTTCCTTTTTTTGTACTTTAGTCGCAAGATTAAAAACCAAAACATGAAAAACCACTTTTTACTACTCTTGTTTGTCTTCACAATCTCATCAAGCAGTCAAACCGTTAATCAAAAAATGGTTTCCACTGATATTGATAATTTCTGGAAGGCTTACGATAAAATTGTCGCCGAAAAAGACAGCATCAAACAATACTCTTTTTTAAAAGAACTCTATCTGGACAAAGCTACTCCAGGCTTAAAAAGCTTGCTCGAGGTTCGAAATTATACCGCCAAAGACTACATCAATGCCATAAATAAATATCCTAAATTCTGGAATTCATTAAAACCAAACACTTTAAATTCCGCCGGACTTTATCCAGAAATTGATGCCGACATCAGTAAACTAAAACAAGCCTATCCCGATTTAAAACCATCCACTATTTATTTTTCTATTGGTGCATTTCGAACAAACGGAACCATTCAGGAAGATCGTGTTTTAATTGGAAGCGAACTAAGTCTGGCAGATGAAACTACTGTTATTGATGAACTCCCAGCCTGGAGACAACCCTTTTACAAAGAATACGAGCCTCGAAAAAACATTGCACTGCTCTGCACGCACGAATATGTGCATACTCAGCAAAAAGAGCTGGTCGAAGATTTGCTTTTGATGTGCCTTTACGAAGGTGTTGCCGAATTTGTTTCCTGTAAAGTAACCCATAAAAAATCAAGCTCTCCTGCAATTGAATTCGGGAAAAGCAATCAGCAAAAAGTAATTGATCAGTTCATCGCAGATTTGTACATCAAAAGCAACAATTACAACTGGATCTGGGGAGAAAACAGAAATCTTTTAAAAGTTAGAGATCTGGGATATTATATAGGCTATGAAATCTGCGAACGTTATTACAATTCATCCAAAGACAAAGCGAAAGCAATAAAGACCTTAATTGAACTAGATTACCACAATGAAAAAGAAGTGGCACGCATAGTAGATGGCACCAAGTTGTTTCCGCAAAATCTAAAAAAATTACGTCAGAATTACGAAAAACAAAGGCCTCACGTTGTATCTGTCTCTGCATTTAAAAACGGAAGTCAAAAAGTAAAATCGGGAGAAACTGAAATCACGATTACTTTTTCGGAACCGCTAAACGGGCGCAGTACAGGCGTAGATTTTGGCCCGCTTGGTGAAAACTTTTTTCCAAGAATAAGTACAGAAAGAATCTGGTCATCGGATATGAAATCCTGGACTATCAAGGCGGATTTAAAACCCGGCCAACATTACCAAATTTTAATTTCGGATAATTTCAGAAAACAAAACGGAGTGAGGCTAAAACCTTTTTTAATCGATTTTAAAACTGCGGAGTAAAATTTCAAAACCATTTTATAAAAAAAGAGGTTGTGTCAAAAGATTTATATTCCGCTCCGCTAAAGCATATACTATTGAAAAATGACATTTGCAATAAGCATTTTTCTCCGCCGAAGCAATTTCAGAAAAAAATAAAAGGAACTCCTTTTGACACCAATTTTAATTGATATGGAGTTTTAAGTACAATTCCCTTTTGAAACAGCCCTTTTTGACCACTAAAAATCCTGTTTTAAAAACAAAAAGCACATTACTTCAGGAATCCCCATAGCAATGTGCCAACTTCTTACAAAGTAGTTCTATTTCATAAGCTCTGTTTTTTGAAGTTAGTAATGAGATATACTCTTTCCTCCAAACAACAAGCCCGAAACAAAATCGTAAAATCTTTCGAATAACTTTTTCATGATAGTGTAATTTTTAGTTGTTAAACATTAAATAAACACCAATAAAAAGAGTAAATAAGAAAATGAATAATAGAAGTGGGATGACTCCCGCAAGTTACAAAAAATTGAAGCAATACAAATATTTTTAGCATATTTTTTATTACTAAAATTCTTATTTACAGTAGAATACCTGAAAAATAAGGCTGTTCAACGATTTATTTCTTAAAAACCCAAGGAATCTATCTCAACAGTCTTACTCGTCATTATCGACTTACTAAATATCAAAAAGCTGTTTGTTTATTAGCTTCTCCAATATTTTTGTTGATGGTAAATTATCCTTATCAATAAAACTTTTCATTAAAGGAATATTATCGCAAAAAATGATATCCAGAGAAAATCTATCCTTTCCATAAATACCACGATGAATCATATTGGCAGAAAAAACCAATAAATCTCCCCGATTCAATCTTACAATTTCTCCACGTTTTAAATCGTCACTTTGAAGACGGCCGTTCAAAGAATTTCTAACCTCAAACTCTTCCGGTAAATCCCATTCGCGATGTGTTTTCGGAATCAATTCAATTCCTCGTTCACTTTTCAGGGGAATCCTGAAGTGAACTACATTTTGAGTTTTGATGGCCTTCTTTTGATCTTCAACAGACATTCCTGTATATTGTATGTCACGATGCCAATAATTCTTCCGGGTTCCCTCTTTTGGATCAAAAAAAAGCTGGGTATTCAAAAAAACAGGCGGTTTAGGAAAGATAACGCTTCGTATTTCTTCAAATTTGGTTTGAGTTATAAATTCAAAAAGACGTGTTTTTTCTTCCTCCTTTAAACAATCTCCCTTGGTCAGGCTGTGACTGTTTATAGCCCCTTTTTCATAACTTATTTCATTATCATGCAACCAGATTTCGTGAAATTTAACGAGTACTTTTTCAATTGCTGCCAGTTCATTTTCCGAAAAGAAATCCTTCAGAAACACATATCCGTTTTGCTCAAAATTATTCATATTACTCCCTAATTTCGAGTGCACGCATGATATCCATAAGTTCGTTTTGAGTACTTAATCCTTTGTCAGCCAAATACCACAATTGCAAATCAGTTTTGATTTTTTCATCAATTACGCCAAACTCTTTTTTATAGTTTGCCATTAATTCACTAGCACCTTTGGGTCTGGGTCCCCAGTCCCCTCGGGCTATTCCGGTTTCTTTACAAATCACAATTACTTTTGGAATGGCCCTCCCGCCATTTGTCAGGTATTGATTCATTAATGCGTCATTTTCATCACGAAAAACGATTCGGAGATCTATTTTTTTATGTGAAGCTAAAGCCATCTTATTAATAATAGGAAGTATTTGTGCCGCGTCACCACACCAGCCTTCAGAAATCACCAGCCAGATATAGTTATGTTTTAAATTTTCCAATTCTAAAAGTACCTCATCGGAAACTTTCATGGTTTTCTCCAGTCGGTTCATCCTGGCCTCATTCAGCTTACTGTAATTGGTTAAGCTTTCGGATTGTTCATTGCCTGTTGATTTCCCTTCCAGTAATAAATCGGTAACTATTTTTCGATATTCGGTATACGAATGACTGTTGAATAATGATTTCGCTATAGTACTTTTCATATTTAGTTTTTTTGAATTCTATAAAATTACAACTTTTAAGAGGACTTAAAGAATGACTTTTGTCACATTCGGAGAAATCCGAAAAAACGTTATAAATTCAAAACGAAAAGAACTATTATTTTTTTTAAAACATTATTTCTAAAAATCAGAATATGTCTATATTTGCACAAATTAACGCAACACAGAAATGAAATATAAAAGAATTCTTCTAAAACTTAGCGGCGAAGCCTTAATGGGTGATTTACAATACGGTATTGACCCTAAAAGATTAGCCGAATATGCTGAAGAGATTAAGCAAATTCACAGTAAAGGAGTAGAAATTGCTATTGTAATTGGAGGAGGAAATATTTTTAGAGGCGTTGCAGGTGCAAGTGCCGGTATGGATAGAGTACAAGGCGATTATATGGGAATGCTTGCTACCGTAATTAACGGAATGGCTTTGCAGGGAGCACTTGAAGACAAAGGAATGAAAACGCGTTTGCAGACTGCTTTGAAAATGGAGTCTATTGCAGAACCTTACATTAAAAGAAGAGCAGACCGTCATCTTGAGAAAGGAAGAATTGTAATTTTTGGTGCCGGAACCGGAAATCCTTATTTTACAACTGATACAGCGGCCGTTTTAAGAGGAATTGAAATCAATGCAGATGTGATCTTAAAAGGAACTCGTGTAGACGGTGTTTATGATTCTGATCCGGAAAAAAATGCATCGGCTGTGAAATTTGATTTTATTTCGTTTGATGATGTTCTTAAAAAAGGACTAAACGTTATGGATACTACCGCTTTTACTTTAAGCCAGGAGAACAAATTGCCAATCGTTGTTTTTGATATGAACAAAATTGGTAATCTTTTGAAAATCTGTGAAGGTGAAAACGTCGGGACAGTAGTTAACATTTAGACTTCTTAGATTGTTCGATCGTTGGATTATTCGATTTTTAGAAATTGTAATAGTTCTAATTTGTCAAAAAACACAGATTGATTAAAGTTTTGAATGCCGTTTTTTTGGAGAATTTCCAATAATCTAAAAATCCAGCCATCTTAAAATCAAAAAAAAGAAATATATTAGTTAGTAAATTAGAGGAGTATTTTCGTTAAAACTTGAAAAACCAATCCTCTAAAATCTAAAAATCTAAAAAAATGACGGAAGAAATAGAATTTATATTAGACAGTACGGAGGAATCTATGAACGGTTCGATTGCGCACTTAGAGAAAGAATTTCTTAACATTCGTGCAGGAAAAGCTTCTCCGGCAATGTTGGGAAGTGTTTTTGTAGATTACTACGGAGCTGCAACACCACTTTCTCAAGTGTCAAAAATCAGTGTTCCTGATGCCAGAACAATTACATTACAACCTTTTGAAAAAAACATGTTGACTGTAATTGAAAAAGCGATCATGGTTGCCAACATTGGTTTCAATCCGATGAACAACGGAGACGTTATTATCATTAGTGTTCCGCCTTTGACAGAGGAACGTCGTAAAGAACTGGCTAAACAAGCGAAAGCTGAAGCAGAAGATGCTAAAATTGGGGTTCGTAACGTACGTAAAGATGCCAATACGGATATCAAAAAATTAGAAAAAGAAGGAACTTCTGAAGACATTTGCAAATCAGCTGAGGAGCAGGTTCAGAATTTAACCAATACTTACATCAAAAAAATCGATGAATTACTGGCTGCTAAAGAAGCCGAAATCATGAAGGTGTAATTCTATTCAACACAAAATAAAATCCGTTTAGTTAAATTATACTGAACGGATTTTTTTTATTGTTATTTTTGCATACCAAAAGTACAAGTTGTCCGTTTTTGAAACTATAACATTCTCTATGAAGCTATTCTGTTTGTTGACTTTGTTTTTCACGCTTACCATTCAGGCACAATTTCAAATAAACGGAATTGTAACGGACTCTAATAACAAACCGCTTCCTTTTGCTACCATTACAACTTCCGGCAGTACTAATACAATTACGGATGTTGACGGAAAGTTTATTCTAAAAGCTCTTTCAAAACCGGAGACTTTTACCGTTTCCTACATTGGTTTTCAAACGAAGACAATTGTAATTACGGATCATAAAACTTTTTACCCCGTTTTTCTTTTTCAAAAAACCGACGATTTGAAGGAGGTCGTGGTTTCAAATGAAAATCCGGCCCTTACGATAATTAAGAAGGTCATTGCGAATAAAAACAAAAACAATCCACAAAAAAAACTAAACAGTTTCGAATACAAAAGCTACAACAAACTTATTGTAACAGCAAATCCTGATTCTATTGACGGCAGAATTGACTCAACAGCCACGTACAAAAATTTCGACAAAAAGCGCATTAACATTGATTCTTCGGATTATAAATTCAAAGAAATAATTAGCAAGCAGCACTTGTTTCAAACCGAGAAAGTTTCACAATACCAGTTTGGCAACAACAAACTGAAAGAAACGATACTGGGAACCAAAATGTCCGGGTTTAAACAACCTATTTATGAGGTTATTGCTTTTAATCTGCAATCGATTTCGATTTACGACCTGAAATACGAACTGTTTGAAACGAAATACGAAAATCCAATTTCGAATAGTGCTCCTCAAAGTTACAATTACAAAATTCTGGACACGGTAACTATAAAAGGACGTGAAACGTACATGATTTACTTCAAAAACAAACAAAGAAGAAAGGCATCCGGTTTAGAAGGCGTTTTGTATATCGATCAGGAGAATTTTGCCATAGCTAAAGCGGTAATGCGTATCAAAGGGGTTCTGGACATTAGCGGGATTCATGAATTTGAATATGTACCGAGTGAAAAAATATGGTTCCAAAGCAACACTACTTTTAAAATTGTTAAAGGGAAAAACGATGATGATATTAAAATTTTAGGCGGAACCATCCAGTTTGATGGAGATGTTGAGGATAATTTTGAACCCCGAAAAAAATCGGCTTCCGATTTTACTTATCTGCTATCTGAGAGTAACAATTTTGACATTCACTACAACACTACTGCCCCTATAAAAGATCCGGCACTTTACATTGAAATTAAAGACGATGCCAACAAAAAACCGGAAGCCTTCTGGGAAGAATACAGAAAAGAAGATCTGGACTTAAAAAGCCAGAGAACCTATCAGTTAATTGACAGCCTTTCGATAAAGAAAAGAATCGAAAATCGTTTGGGGCTTGGACGAAAAATCATCAACGGTTATTTCCCGATCGGACCTGTTGATCTGGATTTAAAAAAGATTATCAGTTACAACAATTACGAAGGTTTCAGACTGGGGCTTGGCGGTATTACCAATGACCGTTTTTCTAAAAACTTCAGAATTGAGGGATACTCTGCTTACGGTACAAAAGACGGTCAGCACAAATACAGTCTGGGAGCAGGATTTTTATTGGACAAAAACACCAATACTTGGGTAAACGGATATTATACCGATGATGTTCGGGAAATTGCGAGTACCGTTTTTGCCGTTGACAAACGTGTTTTCAAAATTTACGATCCGCGTCCGATTAACATTAGTACTTTTTATCAATATGTGGGCTGGAAAGCTAATATACAGACCAAAATTATTCCTAAAACGGAAGCCGTACTGGAATTTTCGAGAACTTATGTCGAGCCTAAATTTGATTATCTTTTTAATTACAATGGAAAGCTGTATTCGGATTATATTATGACTACAGCAATGGTTTCGATCGTATGGGCTCCTTTTAGTGCTTTTATGCAAACTCCAACCGGGAGAACTGAAACCGATAAAAGATTTCCAAGGTTTACTTTTCAGTACACACAATCATTACCTAATGTAATGGAAAACGATTTCACTTTTGGGAAAATAGATTTCAAAGCTGAATACGAGAAGAAATACCTAAACGGTCAAAAAACGAGTTTGCTTCTGCAGGGAGGTTATGCTACGGGTGATGTTCCCATTACCCATCTTTACAATACCATGCCCAACAACTTAACCAAGGAAACCATTATCCAGCGTATTACCTTTGCCGGACGAAACAGTTTTGAAACGATGTTTTTTAATGAGTTTTTCTCCAGTCAATATGTCTTCTTTCAACTTAAACATGGCTTTGACCGAATCAGAATCCTCAAAAAAGTACGTCCTTCCTTAGTACTGGTAACGAGAATGGCATGGGGAAATATGGAAAATCCGCAACAACATGTAGGTCCAATCTATAAAACTTTAGACAGAGGCTTTTTTGAATCCGGAATCGAACTAAACAAAATTTACAAAGGCATTGGTTTCGGCGGCTTTTATCGATATGGCCCGAACCAGTTAATGAAATTTGAGGATAACATTGCCGTTAAAATTTCTTATGTGCTGGATTTAGGTCTTTAAGTCTAAAATTCCCATTTTTTTAAATCCCAAATCCCAATTGAAGGTTTAGTTTCGTTTCAACAGAAAGAGAAACCTCAAAGAAATAAGGAAACAAAAAATCCGTGCAAATCAGCGTTTTCGCAAAGCGAATCTGTGTCATCCGCGTGTCAAACAAAAAATCCCAAACTCCAGCAAAATTGGAATTTGGGATTTATAAAATTAAAATTAAATTTCTCTATGGTTTCAAAATCAATACCGAAGGTGTATTGTTCAACCAGGTACTCTGAGATTCTATTAATTTTTTCCAGCTGTCTAAACTGATAATCATTAAGTTCTGATTCTCCAAGAATTCTTTTTTAATCGTTCGGTCGTGCATGATCATGATGTGATTCGGCGCAATCTGTTCGATCGAACGAATCGTTTCCTGAATATCTCTGGTATTTTTTACTTCCCCGCTGGCATCCAGAACGGTAATCTGAGACCCGTTATTGTTGATTAATTTTTTGGCATAATCAATTAAGAAAGCATCTTCCTTACTAAAAACCGGCATGAAAACCTGATTGATTTCTTCCAGATTTTTATCGATAAAGATTCCTACCGGCATTTTGCTTTTTGCAATAATATGACGTGTTCTTTCATCAAAAGGAGAATTTTCAAACAACCCTTCTTTTCCGGTAAACTTATCGATTAGACGGTCCGGGTTTACGATTCTGGTCGTAAATCCAAGAATTTTCCCCAACAAGGTTCCTTCAAAAATAGACTGCCCTAATCCGACTAATAATAAATCATATTCTCCCTGATTTGCTGTATCAATAATATCAGTATCAATATCGTTTGTTACTTTAAAAACGCTAACCATACTCTGATTCAGACGTTCTGATTCTTCGACGACCGGCAACAACATTTTGCGCTCATGGTCTTTTATATCAAACGAATGTATTTCGGTACTTAACGACAAATGCATGGCGGTCACAATCGAATTATCGGCTTGTTTTTTAACCAGACTGTTGGCCAGTTTAAGCAATTTTTTTCCTTTTTCAGGTGTTGCGAAAGAAAGCAGAATTTTATACTTGCTTTTATTTCCTATTTCCTGAGGAATGGCGGTTACCTTATCTTTAAATATAAAATCTATTAAATCCAGTGCCGGACCAGTCATAAACGTAGTTACCAAAGCCATAATAACCATCATGGTAAAAATTTCTGTTGACAGAACCCCTAAGTCGTAACCAATGTTTAGAACCACAAGCTCCATCAAACCACGCGTATTCATTAAAGCTCCGATCGCCAAACTGTCTTTCCAGCTTTGTCCGACAAATTTCGCTGCAAAGGCACTTCCGAAGAACTTTCCAGCTACGGCTACTCCGATAATTACGGCAGTTACTTTCCACAAATACGGATCGTTCAATAAACCAATCTGTGTGCGTAAACCGGTAAACACAAAGAACAATGGCAATAAAACGATGATCGCAACATCTTCTACTTTCTCAATAAAAATATTTCTGAAGGTATTGTTTTCAGGCATAATTGCTCCGGCTAAAAAAGCGCCAAACAAAGCGTGAATTCCGATAAGTTCAGCAGCGTATGCAGAGAACAACAAGGTTAGAAAAAAGATGGCAACCACAGGTTTATTCAAGCTCTCACGTGTTGAATTTAAATCACCTACACGTTTTAAAAACGGACGAACTATTTTCAGCATGACAATTACATACAATATTGCCAGACCAATTACATACAAAGCACTTGTAAACGAACCTGCTTTTACAATAGCAATTACTACTGCCAAAATACACCATGCCGTGATATCATCGGCAGCGGCACATGTAATGGCGATAGTTCCGAGTTTTGTTTTTTGCATTCCGCGCTCCTGCACTATACGCGCAAGAACCGGAAATGCCGTAATACTCATCGCAATTCCCATAAACAGTCCGAAAGAGGCAAACTCCACCCCAACCGGAGCAAAAGTATGGTAGATAAAATAAGCTAATGAAAGACCCAGGGCAAAAGGGATTACAATACTTGCGTGACTTATAACTACAGCATCATGTGCTTTGTTTTTCAAAACTTTCAAATCCAATTCCATTCCAATCACAAACATGAAAAGAATCAAACCAATCTGACTTAAAAATTGCAGATTCCCTAAAGATTCTTTTGGAAATAAAGCGGCAGAAAATTCAGGAAAATACATTCCGACCAAAGAAGGTCCTAAAACAATTCCGGCAATCATTTCTCCAATTACGGAAGGCTGTCCTATTTTTCTAAAAAACCATCCGAACAAACGGGCTACTAAAATAATAGTCACGATCTGTGCTAATAAAATAGCCAAAGGATGCTGTAGGTTTTCTATCATCGAATGAAGAAAATCATTCCAGTGGTTGCTTTCTATTTTTTTATGAACGACTCCGCGTCCGGCCTCAAGTGAAACCCCTTTTGAAATTACCCAATAGATCAGGCCTGTAAAACCGCCAATAACCGTAATGTAAAACAAGGAGTTTTTAAGATTATTCATAACTCGTTTTTTAGATTTATTGCTGCAAATATCAACACTCCAACTGTAGTGCAAAAGTAAATTTACAGCTAATTTTCAATCCATGTAACAAGTCCGAAAAACTTTGTAATAAGTTAATAACGACAGCTAAAACGATTGTGATTCTGAGCGAAGTCGAAAGCTTTTCTAACTAAAAAAAAGGGGGGCTTCGACTTCGCTCAGCCGGACATGACTTCGATCAGCCTGACATGACTTCGCTCAGCCGGACACGACTTCGATCAGCCGGACACGATTTCGATCAGCCGGACATGACTTCACTCAGCCAGACAGGGCTTCGGACTTCGGCCTTAGCGGATCATCTTATAGTTTGACTCTTTTCAGGAAATCGGCACGATAGGTTTCACTTAGAATCAATGCACTGTTTTTACCGTCTTTTTCCTGATGATGCAAAACGATTTCATTGTGATTAAAAAACTTTATCGCCTTTACTGCTACGATTTCCTTTTTGTTGACACGGCAAAAATCGGCTTCGGGAAGTTCCTGTAAAAGGGTGTCGAATTTCACATTTTTTAAGTTCAGAAAACTACCGTCAGTAAGAAGTACGGTTTTATCACGACTGTCACTAACTGCCGTTTTGATGTATAGAATCTGATTGAAGTAAAGCAATGTTTTGCCTTTATCTGTATTTAACTGAATGAACTTCTTTGCTGCATCAGGTTTATCGAAACGCTCCAGGGCTTTCGAAATCGCTTTCTGCAAACGTTCGAGTTTTACCGGTTTGGTAATGTAATCTACCGCGTCAATATTAAACGCTTCGGCAGCATACTCTTTGTAAGCGGTGCAAAAGACAACCAGTTTATTGTCCAGCATTTCTGCCAGATGCAAACCGTCGATCCCTGGCATTTCGATATCCGATATTAACAAATCAAAATCGAGATTCGGTATTTCGGCAAGGAGTTTTTCGGGATTGTTAAATGTTTTTACAATTTCCAATTCAGGAATCTGTTCACAAAGCATTTTCAGATACGTTAAGCCCGGCAGCTCATCGTCCAGCAGCAAGCATTTCAGTTTTGTATTCAAGTAAATCTATTTTTAGATGAGCAATATAAACGTCATTTTCGACAAACCTTTCGAGTTTGAAGTTGTTTTTATAAATAATTCTTAATCGGTGTTCTAAAGTAGCATGACCAAAACCGCTTCGTTCTTTTTTTAAGACTTTTTTATTTGATATCTTATTCGAAACTGTCATAAAAAAAGCATTGTCTCTAAACTCAAAAACTACCGAGATAAAGGCATCGGCACTCTGAAGATCGGCATGTTTAAACGCGTTTTCAATTAAATCAATCGAAATTAACGGTGCCAATAAAGGCTGTTCGTACAATTTGTCTTCTTTATTGATATTGGTTTTGATTTTCAATTCAAAAAGTGGACTGACTTTAATTTTATTGATTTCGATTAAATTGAGTGCAAAGTCAATCTCCTCCCGGGCAGTAACAAATTTCTTTTTGCTCTCATACAGAATATAGTCCAATACATTGGCCAGTTTATCTAAAGCAAAATAGGTTTGATACGCATGAGATTGTATCGAATTTAAAATATTCTTAAACAAATGCGGATTCAGTTTAGACTCTAAAGTTTCCAACTGCAAGTCATTAACCTTCATTTCGAGTGCATAGAAACTTTTCTCAGCATCGTCCTTTGCCTTTTTGAACTGCATCAATTGATACATCAAAAAACAGATGATAACGATAAGCAATAAAAGAATCGCCAGAAAAATAAAAGTGATTGTATTGTTTTCTTGCATTGTTTATGTAAAGTTTAAAAGTTTTTTTTGCCCACGGGTTTTACGGATTAAATTTGGTTCTCACAGATTTTGTAAGATTGGATTAAATTTTAAATCGCATAAAATAAACCAATCCGTGTAAATCCGTTTAATCTGTAAAATCCGCGTGCCAACATTCATTAATGACTGGAAACAAATTTCAGCCCAATGATCGAAGCGATTAAAGTCGAAAGAAAAAATATTCGCCAGAAAGTAGCGGGTTCTTTAAAAATTAAGATTCCAACCAGAACAGTTCCAACGGCTCCAATTCCTGTCCAAACTGCATAGGCAGTACCAATAGGCAGTACCTGTGTCGCCTTATACAGCAAAAACATGCTGATAGAAAGACAAACGAAGAAACCAATCATCCAATAAGTCGAAACCATTCCTGTCGTTTCTTTGGCTTTGCCCAGACAAGAGGCAAATGCAACTTCAAAAAGTCCTGCGATTACTAATAAAATCCAATTCATTTTCTACGCCTTTTTAAATGAGATACAAAGATGAGAAAACCTAGCATAGAATGCTACAAAATATCCCATTTTTAGATTGCGGGAACATTCCAATTGTGTTAACAAACCGTAAAAACCAAGCCGAATATTTATGATTTCGAGCACTTTTCACTACATTTGCATCCATTTTACAATTTTTATGAAAAACGCCGTACAAGTTGGATTTTGGGAAAAATTAGCCCGAATCATACTTAAAAATAGAATTTCTATACTCGTTGGGGTCGCTGCCCTGACCATTTTCCTTGGTTACCAATGGAAAAACCTTTCCATGACTTATACCGAAGCAAACTTGCTTCCGAAAAATCATATTGCAAACAAAGACTATCAAAAATTTCTGGATAAATTTGGCGAAGAAGGAAACCTGGTTGTAATTGGTTTTCAGGATAAAAAATTCTTCACACCAAAAAATTATGCTGCCTGGAATGAATTAATGACGGGTCTTAAAAAATCAAAAGAAGTAGATCTAGTAGTTTCCTTAAACGATTTAAAAAAACTGGAAAAAGATACCGTTAACGAAAAATTTGTTCTCGCTCCGTTCATCGATCAAAGCAAAGCAACAGATCCGGAATATTTAAAAAAGATACAATATGACTTGTTTCATAATTTACCTTTTTACGAAGGATTGCTTTATAACAAAGAAAGCGGCAGTATCCGTTCGGCCATTTACATCAACAAAGCACTTGTAAACACCGCTGAAAGAAAAACATTTATTCTGGAAAATCTGGTTCCGAAAATTGATAAATTCGAGAAAACCACCGGAATCGATTTGCGTGTTTCGGGAATGCCTTACATCAGAACGATCAATGCTGACAATATGAAAGGTGAAATCGGTCTTTTTATTGGCGCGGCATTATTAACGGTTTCTTTGATTTTCTTTTTCTTCTTCCGTTCGTACAGAGCTACCTTTATCTCCATCTGTATTTTGATTGTTGGAGTAATCTGGTCTTTCGGAACTTTAGGATTATTTCATTATAAAATCACGATTCTAACGGCGATCATTCCGCCATTAATTATTGTAATCGGAATTACGAATTGTATTTTCCTGATCAATAAATACCAACAGGAAATCAAACTTCATAATAATCAGGCAAAGGCTTTACAGCGTATCATTTCGAAAATTGGAGTTTCTACTCTAATGACCAATTTAACGACAGCAATAGGTTTTGCAACGTTTATGATTACCGGAAACGATTTGCTTTTTGAATTTGGTTTGGTTACCTCTATCAATGTCATTTCTGTATACCTCCTGACACTTTTAATTGTACCGATCATTTACAGTTTCATGTCGGTTCCGGGCGAAAAACATTTGTACCATCTCACCAAAACATACATTTCAACCCTATTGGATTTTGTTGAAAATGTGGTAAAAAATAAACGAAAAGTAATCTATATCATTTACGGTTTATTGTTAGCCTTCAGTGTTATTGGAGTTACTCAAATGAAAGTTTCGGGAAGTTTGATTGGCGAAATGCCAAAAAGTGCCTCTTTCTTTAAGGATATCATCTTCTACGAAAAAGAATTTAACGGCGTAATGCCGCTTGAGATTATGATTGATACCAAAAAGAAAAAGGGTGTCATGAAAGCCTCTACCATTCGCAAAATGGATGAATTGCAGAATACCATCACAGAAATGCCTGAATTAGCGAAACCGGTTTCTATTGTAAATCTGGTGAAGTATTCGAAACAGGCTTTCTATAACGGAAATCCGGAATATTATCAATTGCCGACATCGCAGGAACAGACTTTTATTTTGTCATATGCTAAAAATGCTACCAAAAACAGCAAAGAAAATCTGATGAAAGCTTACGTAGATTCAACCGGACAATATGCCCGAATCACTACTTTCATGAAAGATATTGGTACGGATGAAATGGCAAAAGTGGAGAAAAAACTTCACAGCAAGATTGATGAAATCTTCCCGAAAGACCGTTATGAAGTTACTGTAACCGGAAAAGCATTAGTATTTCAAAAAGGAACGTCTTATTTAGTTGACAATTTAATTGAGTCTTTGATTTTTGCAATACTAGTAATTGCCGTATTGATGCTTTACTTGTTCCGATCGTTTAAAATGGTTTTTGCATCGGTAATCACCAATATTTTACCGCTTTGTATCACCTCGGGATTGATGGGTTATTTTGGCATTCCGTTAAAACCTTCGACAATACTAGTATTCAGTATCGCTTTCGGAATCTCAGTTGATAATGCAATTCAGTTTATGGCGAAGTACCACCATGACTTGTTGCAGAATAACGGAAAGGTAAAAAAATCAGTTTTCAGTGCTTTAAGAGAAACCGGAATCAGTACTTTTTACACTTCGGTGGTTTTAATTTTAGGATTTGCCACTTTCACGCTTTCCAGCTTTAGCGGAACCATCGCATTGGGAGGATTAATTTCCTGTACATTAGCGTTTGCAATGTTTGCGAATCTATTGGTTTTACCTGCTTTGGTACTGACTTTTGAGAAAAAGAAAGCTAAGAAAGAGGATTTGGAGAATCTGGAGAAGTAAACACGAATTGCACGAATTAACACAGATTAAAACACAATGTTGTCATTCCGAGGAAAGAGGAATCGCAGTCGAAACTCGACAAAGATTGACAAATTTCTTTGCGGAATCTCTAGTACGATTCCTCGTTCCTCGGAATGACAAAACGTAAAATAAAAAAATGCTTCTCCTGAAAACGAGAGCACTAGCCCCGATCGAAGCGGCATCCTTTCTGTTTTTTCCGCCAAAAACAGAAAGATACAGCGAAGAGCGGGAATCAGCTTCAAAAATTAATTATTATCGATTATATTTGCAGTTGTTCAAAATGAATATTACTTAATATCAATTATATATAAAAATGAAACACACAAAAGTTAGAGACTTATTAAACAGTACGACGACGTTACAGGAAGTGAATGCAAAAGGATGGGTGAGAGCTTTTAGAAATAATCAGTTCATCGCGCTTAATGACGGTTCTACCATTAATAATATACAATGTGTTGTTGATTTTGAAAATACACCTGATGAAACTTTAAAAAGAATCACTACCGGTGCTGCTATTTCTGTAATTGGTACTTTGATCGAAAGTAAAGGTGCGGGTCAGAAATACGAAATTCAGGTAAACAAACTGGAAATCTTAGGAGATTCGGATGCAGAGAAATTCCCAATACAACCAAAAAACAAACCTAGTTTAGATTTCTTGCGCGAAAATGCACATTTACGTGTACGTACTAATATGTTTGGTGCTATTATGCGTGTGCGTTCGGTATTGTCTTATGCTGTTCATAAGTATTTTCAGGACAAAGGTTTTGTTTACGTAAATACTCCAATTATTACAGGTTCTGATGCTGAAGGTGCAGGAGAAATGTTTAAAGTTACAGCTTTACCTTTTGACAACACCCCAAGAACTGAAGACGGAAAAGTAAATTATAAAGAAGATTTCTTCGAAAAAGAAACCAACTTAACGGTTTCCGGACAATTAGAAGGTGAAACCTATGCAATGGCTTTGGGTCAGATTTATACGTTTGGACCAACTTTTAGAGCCGAAAATTCAAATACTTCCCGTCACCTTGCCGAGTTTTGGATGATCGAGCCGGAAGTTGCTTTCAACAATCTGGATGACAACATGGATTTAGCTGAAGATTTTATTCAGTATGTAATTAAATATGCTTTAGACCACTGTCAGGATGATTTGAAATTTTTAGAAGGCAGACTTTTAGACGAAGAGAAATCAAAACCTCAGGCAGAAAGAAGCGAAATGGCTTTATTAGAGAAACTAAACTTTGTTTTAGAGAACAACTTCAAACGTGTTTCTTATGCTGAAGCAATTGACATTTTAAGAGATTCAACTCCAAATAAAAAGAAGAAATTCCAATATATCATCAACGAATGGGGAGCTGATTTACAGTCGGAACACGAGCGTTATTTAGTGGAGAAACACTTTAAATGTCCGGTAATTTTATTTGATTACCCAGCAAATATTAAAGCGTTTTACATGCGTCTGAACGACAATACTGAACCTGGAAGAGAAACAGTTCGTGCCATGGATATCCTTTTCCCTGGAATTGGAGAAATCGTTGGTGGTTCAGAAAGAGAAGAGCGTTACGACGTTTTGGTTGAAAAAATGAAAGCCTTAGAAATTGACGAAGAAGAATTATCATGGTATTTAGACACCAGAAGATTCGGATCGGCAACTCACGCAGGTTTCGGACTTGGATTTGAACGTTTGGTATTGTTTGTAACCGGAATGACAAACATCCGTGATGTAATTCCTTTCCCGAGAACTCCCGGGAATGCAGAGTTTTAAAAAAAGGCTCTAAGGTACTGAGATACTGAGGTTCTAAGTTTTTTAAATATAATAAAATTAGTTTCAGGTTTCAAGTTATTGGAGTTTGAACTAAAATAATAATATTTGTTTCAAGTTTCAAGTTTCAAATTGTGGCACGTTCTACAACCTGAAACCTGAAACTTGAAACTTTTAACAAAATCAAATGCTAAAGCAATTTTTAAATCTAAAATTATCCCAAAAATTATCTCCACAGCAAATTCAGCTGATGAAGTTAATTCAATTGCCTACGCAAGCTTTTGAGCAACGTTTACTGGAAGAAATGAACGAAAATCCGGCCCTCGAAGCCGGTAAAGAAGACGAATACGAAGCCGATGAATTTGCCAATGAAGACTACGACGATTACGATGATGCTGAATCAGACAGAATCGAAGCAGACGACATTAACATTGACGAATACCTAAGCGACGACGACACACCTGATTACAAAACTCAGGTGAACAATTACAGTGAAGACGAGGAGCGCGAAACTCCTTTTGCTTCGCCAATTAGTTTCCATCAGGATTTAATCAATCAGCTGAATACTTTTATTTTAAATGATGAAGAACGCGAAATCGCTGAATTCCTTGTTGGAAGTATTGACGATATGGGTTACATCCGCAGAACTGTTCCGGATATTGTAGACGATATGGCTTTTACTCAGGGAATTTACACCGATGAGAAAATGGTCGACAAAATGCTTCATGTCATTCATGAGCTCGAACCTTCGGGAGTCGGAGCACGTGATTTACAAGAATGCCTGCTACTGCAGTTAAAACACAAAACTCCAACCGAATATATTGATTTAGCGATTGATATTATCGAGAATCAGTTTGATGCTTTTACCAAGAAACATTACGACAAGCTTTTACAGAAATATGGTGTTTCGAACGAACAGCTTAAAAAAGCCATTCACGAAATCGAAAGACTGAATCCAAAGCCCGGAGGTTCTTACACCGGAAACAATAAAGTAACAGAGAACGTTGTTCCCGATTTTGCCATTAGAATTGTTGACGGAGAACTGGAACTTACCTTAAACGGACGAAATGCTCCTTCCCTGCACGTTTCTAAAGATTATCAGGAAATGATGCAGACATATAAAGATTCCCGTGATAAATCATCGGCACAAAAAGATGCTGTTCAGTTCATCAAACAGAAACTGGATTCGGCCAAATGGTTTATCGATGCTATCAGACAGCGTCAGGAAACTCTTTTTGTTACTATGAACGCTATCATGCATTATCAGGAAGAATACTTTCTGGACGGTGACGAAACCAAACTAAAACCAATGATCCTAAAAGACATTGCGGATATGGTTGGTCTTGATATTTCGACGATCTCACGTGTAGCCAACAGTAAGTATGTGGAAACGCCATACGGTACAAAACTGATCAAAGAGTTTTTCTCTGAAGCCATGAAAAATGATCAGGGAGAAGATGTCTCTACTTTAGAAATTAAAAAAATTCTTCAAAATACCATTGAAGAGGAAGATAAAAAGAAACCTTTACCAGACGATCAACTGGCCGAAATCCTGAAAGAAAAAGGATACCCAATTGCCCGAAGAACTATTGCAAAATACCGTGAACAATTAGACATTCCGGTAGCAAGAATGAGGAAGAAAATTTAAGTTTTTAATCTTCTTACAAGAAGAAAAAAATATTCTATTAAACAAACCTAACAGCTTTTTAAACACTGTTAGGTTTTTTTTTACCTCAAAAACAACAAACCCGACAGGTTTTTGAAACCTGTCGGGTTTATTTACTTATTAAAGTCGTTAAATTATTTGTACTGATCCGGCGTTATCATAATCTGAAACAGATAATTTTCTTTTTTGTCATCGTAATTATAGATCAGGGTAAAATCATTATCCCTAAAAGCTTTAAGCCCCGGATTTGCTTTAACCGTACTTAGGAGACTTTCTTCTATATTTCGCTTAATCACTTCAATTTCGGCAGTTTCTTTTTCAACATTTAACAAAGTCAAATTGTACTGAACCACTTTATCTTTAGGCAGTGTAACATTATCCAGACGAATTCCTTCCTGAATGGTTAAAGGGCAATTTTCGTTGTATTTTGCAACCAACTCAATCATTCCCTTATCTGTTACAGGCTCTTTAAAAGAACAATATGCAATCAAAGCCAGCAATAATGCCGCAATTGCACACACTATTAAAATGGTTGAATTCTTTTTTTTAGTTGGTTGCTGCATCTGTTCGTTTGTTTGGTTAAGAAAGAAAACTTTATTTATCCTGAATCTTTTTCATGGCATTAAAATAGGCTGCACGGCTCAGTGGCTCGTACTCTTCCGTTTCGCCAAGCATCACTAACTTATCATTATCGGTTTTACGAAAACTGTAATTGGCAAGATTTCCTGTTCGGGTGCAAACCGCATGAACTTTGGTAACATATTCGGCGGTTGCCATAAGTCCCGGCATCGGTCCAAAAGGATTTCCTTTAAAATCCATATCAAGTCCTGCAACTATCACACGAATTCCCTGATTGGCGAGATCGTTACATACCGTCACTATCTCATCATCAAAAAATTGTGCTTCATCAATACCGATCACATCGCAACCTTGCGCTAAAATAGAGATATTGGCAGCCGCCGGAACCGGAGTAGAACGAATTTCATTGGCATCGTGAGACACCACCATTTCGTCATGATAGCGGGTATCAATAGCGGGTTTAAAAATTTCGACTCTTTGTTTGGCAAATTGGGCGCGCTTTAATCTGCGGATTAATTCCTCGGTTTTACCCGAAAACATTGATCCACAAATAACTTCAATCCAACCAAATTGTTCTTTGTGATTTACTGTATTTTCGAGAAACATTTTGTATTTTTCTACCTTTAAAAATGAATAGTTTTTATTACTTTGTACTGGTAATAAATCGACGTAAAAAATCGCAATTTTTCACTTTTTCAAAAGTAGAAAATTTTTATCAAATCGAAGATTCGCAAACGCGTATTAACAGAAATAAAAAAATATCTTTCAGATTTCGGCGACGAATGAAGACATTCAAATACAAAATATACTAAAATACCCTATTCACTATAATTTCAACAGTTATGAAAAAAAAATTGGAAGCCGATTTAATCAGCATTGCTCATCGAATTTTAAAGCTTAAAAACAAATCCGATATCAATCAATTGTATCTTGAAACGCAGAAATTATATGAAAAACTAGCGGTTTTAAAATTTGTAGATGAAAATTTCGACACTCTGAAGCCAACCATTGGCCATAGCGAAATCCATTCTGAAATTGAAGCCATCTTTGAAAAAGAAGAAGAAATAATTCCAACAGAAGTTCAGACCGAAACTCCGATAATCGTTGAAGAAATAGCAGCTGAAGAACCTTTACAGCCCGTAATTGCTGAAGAAATTACTGCTGAGTCGCCAAAAGAATCAGATCCGGATCCTGAAACTCCTGAAGAAGCAATTGGTGAACCCTCGGAAGATATAAATCCGGAGCCTGAGATTTTCGAAGAGGTAGCAACAGAAATTCCTGAAGAAACAGCAGCCGAACCAATTGTAGAAACCATTGCCGAACCGATAGCCGAAATCGCAGCCGAACCAATTGTTGAAAAAATGGAAGAACCAATTTCAGAAACAACAAAAGAACCGGAAACTATGGCAGAACTTTCGTTTACAACTATTAGTAATTCTAAACCGATTCCTGCTTTTATTCCTGCTTTCGAACTGGACAAATCAGAAGAAGTACAAGAAGAAAAGAAACCGAAAAAAGAGGAGCCAAAAGCAGAAAACCCATCAAAACCGGAACCTGTTCACATTTCTTTTGAAGAGATATTAGGTGTAAACTATGCCGATGCGCATTTTGTGAAAGTAGACAGTTTCGAAGCAGTTTCTCCTACTCCAACACCAACACCGTCAATCAATGAATTCAAAGAGCAAAAAACAGTTGAAACAACTGTATTAGAAACTCCAGCTGAACCGAAAGCTGCCACTCTAAATGAAAAACTGGCAAAAGGTTTTCACATTGATCTAAACGACCGAATTGCCTTCACTAAAAATCTTTTTGGAAACAGTTCAGAAGATTACAGCCGCGTTTTAAATCAGTTACTGACTTTTGACACTTACGGTGAAGCAAAAGAATTTATTGAGGATATGGTAAAACCGGATTACAACAACTGGGATGGAAAAGATGATTATGCAGAACGTTTCTTAGGAATTGTAGAAAAGAAATTTTCATAAAAACTAAAACACAAATTACACGAATTAGCACGAACCTTTTGTTTGTAAAATTCCTAAAGACACTTAAAATTTGTGTCAATTAGTGAAATTCGTGTCCAATAAATCCATTTAGAATTCAGAAAAATTATGTCTAAACTATATATCGTTCCCACGCCAATTGGCAATCTTGAAGACATGACTTTTCGTGCCATTCGGATTCTGAAAGAAGTCGATTTGATTTTGGCGGAAGACACCCGAACCAGTGGCAAACTGTTGAAGCATTTTGAGATTGGTACGCACATGCACAGTCATCACATGCACAACGAGCATAAAACAACCGAAAATTTAATTGCACGTCTGAAGGCGGGTGAAAATATCGCCCTGATTTCAGACGCAGGAACTCCTGCTATTTCAGATCCCGGTTTTTTACTCACGCGTGCCTGTGTCGAGAATAAAATCGAAGTGGAATGCCTTCCCGGAGCTACCGCTTTTGTTCCGGCCTTAGTCAATAGCGGATTACCCAATGACAAATTTGTCTTTGAAGGTTTTTTACCTGACAAAAAAGGGCGTCAAACTCGTTTTCTAACTTTAGCCGAGGAGACCCGAACCATGATTTTATATGTTTCGCCACATAAACTGGTCAAAACTTTAGCCGAATTCATTCAATATTTCGGAGAAGACAGACAAGTTTGCGTCTCTAGGGAATTATCGAAACTGCATGAAGAAAATGTACGCGGAACGGCTAAGGAAGTTTTAGCACATTTTGAAAAAACAGCACCACGCGGCGAAATTGTCGTGGTGGTTGCCGGAAAAACAATAGAAAAAGAAACGAAGAAAAGTAAATATTCGAAAAACGAAGAAGAATAAAAACTTCATTGGTTTTTAAGCCCCGGTTTGTCACATCGAGCGAAGTCGAGATGTCACAAACGGTTCTCGACTTCGCTCGAACTGACACTCGACTTCGATCGAACGGACAACAAGATTATATATAAAATAGCAAAGCATAAACATCATGAGCATACAAGCCTTTTTAGAAAAAGTAAAACAAACTCCAAACGAAATAACATTCCCGGAAACTATTACAGTAATTGAAGAAAACTACAACTTCACTCCAACTGCTTTCCAAAACGGAACACAACATAATGCTGCCGGAGAAAATTCCGGTTCCTGCAAATTATTCTCTTTCGCAAAACTACAAAACTTAACTAAAGACGAAACTTTGGCCTGTTTTGGAGCTTTCTATTTTGAGGAAGTTTTGGGCGATCCCAACGGGACTAATCATCAAAACATTAGAAACTTCATCAATTTAGGCTGGGACGGAATTCAGTTTGAAGGAAATGCTTTAGAACAAAAATAATTATCTAAGATTTTTGATTAACGATTTTTGATTTCAGAAATCAGCAATCTAAAATCAACAATTTAAAATCTAAAATCAACCATGCGTTGGACCATAAAACCAAAACCTTCTGAAGAAAAAATCAAGCATTTAGCACAAGCTTTAAATGTAGAAGATTTTGTCGCAACACTTTTGATTCAGCGTGGCATAGAGACTTTTGATCAGGCAAAGGATTTCTTTCGCCCTCAATTAGAACAGCTTCACGATCCATTTTTGATGAAAGACATGGATAAAGCGGTTTCAAGAATAGAACTGGCGATTAAAAATCAGGAAAACATTTTGGTTTTTGGTGATTATGATGTCGACGGAACAACGGCCGTTTCTTTGGTTTCTTCCTATTTGAAATCACATTATCCCAATATTGCAACTTACATACCGGATCGTTACGATGAGGGTTACGGAATTTCTTTTAAGGGAATTGACTTTGCCGATGATAACGGATTTTCATTAATTATTGCTCTCGACTGTGGCATAAAATCGATTGATCATATCGCTTATGCAAAAGAAAGGAACATTGATTTTATCATCTGCGATCACCACAGACCCGGGGATTCTCTTCCGGACGCTGTCGCCATTTTAGACCCAAAAAGAGACGACTGCTCTTATCCTTATGATGAGCTGTGCGGCTGCGGTGTCGGTTTTAAACTCATTCAGGCTTTAGGAACAAACAGAAACGAAACCATACATGATCTCGTTCCCTATCTAGATTTAGTTGCCACGGCAATTGCTGCAGATATCGTACCTATAACGGGTGAAAACAGAATCCTGGCTTTTTATGGCCTACAGGTTATCAATTCTGACCCAAGACCCGGAATCAAGGCTTTGGTACATCAGGTAAAAAAGAAAACATTAGACATAACCGATGTTGTTTTTATCATCTCTCCGCGAATAAATGCAGCAGGAAGAATCAAACATGGCAATCATGCTGTGGAACTGCTCACAGAGTTTAATTTTGAACAAGCACAGCAATTTGCTTCAGAAATTGAGCAATACAATGCAGACCGAAAAGATCTGGACAAAAAAATTACAAAAGAAGCTTTTCAGCAAATTGCAGCAAACAACGAACAAGATCGATTTTCGACGGTTGTTTTTCAGGAAGACTGGC
The DNA here is from genome assembly GCF_023539155.1 of Flavobacterium sp. B183. Lineage (NCBI taxonomy): Bacteria > Pseudomonadati > Bacteroidota > Flavobacteriia > Flavobacteriales > Flavobacteriaceae > Flavobacterium > Flavobacterium sp. B183. The sequence continues at coordinate 618,799 of NZ_CP097434.1, forward strand.
ACAAAGGTGTCATCGGAATTGTGGCTTCCAGATTAATCGAAACTTACTATCGCCCTACTTTGGTTTTTACCAAAAGCGGAGACAAGTATGCTGCGTCAGCAAGATCCGTAAAAGGATTTGACGTTTATAACGCGCTTGATGCCTGCTCTGAACATCTGGAACAATTTGGAGGGCACATGTACGCCGCAGGAATGACCCTGAAAGCCGAAAATTATAAAACCTTTAAAGAAGCCTTTGAAACACAAGTTTCTGCAACCATACTTCCGGAAATGCGAACACCGGAAATAGAAATTGACGCTGAGATAAATTTCAGCGACATCACTCCAAAACTAATCCGTATCCTAAAACAATTCGAACCTTTTGGCCCACAGAACATGACACCCGTTTTTATGACTTCGGATATAAAAGATACGGGCTATGCCAAAACTTTAGGTGCTGAAGAGGAACATTTGAGGCTTTTTGTAAAGCAAAATAATTCAGATGGAATTGCTGCAATAGGATTTGGTCTTGGAAAAAAATTAGACCTCGCAAAAAATCAAAACCCATTTCAGCTGGCTTATTCTCTGGCTGAAAACGAATGGAACGGAACCGTTTCGAACCAACTTATGCTTAAAGACATCAGAACAAATGGAAAAAAATAATTCAACTAAACCTGATCCGTATCAGGCATTACGTTACAGAGAATTCAACGTATTTTTAATATTGCGTTTTGCAATGGTTTTTGCCTGGGCAATGCAGTTTATCGTAATCGAGTGGGAAGTTTACAGCATCACTAAAAATCCGCTATCGCTTGGAATTATTGGTTTAATGGAAGTTATTCCGGCTGTTTCAATGGCACTATTTGCCGGACACATTGTCGATCAAAGAGAAAAGAAAGGATTATTGGTAAAATGTATTCTGGGCTTTTCGGTAATCAGTTTCGGATTATTTCTGGTAACCTGGCCAAGAGTTGTTGGGGGTCTATCTTCAAATGTAATTTTATACTCCATTTATATCTTAGTCTTTTTAGGCGGATTAGTCAGAGCTTTCCTTGGACCGACTATTTTTTCTCTTTTATCCTTGATAATTCCTAAAAAAGCATATCCCAATGCCGCAACCTGGAGTAGTACAGTTTGGCAAATTGGTGCCGTATTAGGCCCTGCCGTTGCCGGTTTTTCAATCAATTGGATTGGGGTTCACTGGTCGATGTGTCTTGTTTTCGGATTCTCTGTGCTTTCCTTAATTGCCTTATCACAAATCAGCAAAAAGCCTATTATAAATCCGAAGATTGGAGAATCAATAAAAGACAGTCTTACCGAAGGTTTAACGTTTGTATTCAGAAACCAAATTGTATTAGGAGCTTTATCACTGGATATGATTGCAGTACTTTTTGGAGGTGCCGTAGCTTTATTGCCTATTTTTGCTCAGGATATTCTAAAAGTCGGCTCAGAAGGATTTGGTATCTTAAGAGCCGCCCCGGCAGTGGGTTCTTTTATAACAATGCTGGTTTCGGCTTACGTACCTCTCTATAAAAACGCAGGAAAAAAACTTTTGATTGCCATATTCGTTTTCGGATTATCGATCATCTTATTTGGCTTTTCTACCTATTTTTGGCTTTCTGTTTTTGCTTTATTTTTAAGCGGACTTGCCGATGGAATTTCAGTTGTAATCCGTCAAACTATTTTACAGCTTAAAACTCCAGATCACATGCGCGGACGCGTGGGTGCAGTAAACTCTATTTTTGTTGGATCTTCTAACGAGCTGGGAGCCTTTGAGAGTGGTGCAACTGCCAAATTAATGGGAACTGTTACTTCAGTAATTTTTGGAGGTAGTGTCACACTTCTAACTGTTTTAGGCTTTGGACTGATCTCTCCTACTTTTAGGAATCTGGATCTTCAAAAAGACATGGACGACCATCATAATATGGAGTAAAACATTCAAATTCTAATTTTTCAAATTCCAAAATTTCAGTAAAAGAGGTTTAAACCTCATAAACATTATATGTTTTTTGACTTAGACAGAAAACCAAATTAGGCTATATAACTTATACGATTAAAAAAAACATTTTTTTAAGACTTTTTTATTTAGAACAAATATAAATAATATCTATATTTGTTGAAATAAAAGAATCTGTAATGAGAGAAATAGAACAATTATATCATAATAATTTTGGAATTGCCTTTTACTGGAAAAAGGAAAACGAAACCATCACCGATAAAGTACAATTGGTTTTTAAAGAAACCGGATTTTATTTCACGGTTCAGGAACTGAATTATTTTTGTGATTTAATTGAAGACAGTATGATTGAAAATGCTTGTTGTGAAGCTTGCGAACTAAAAAACTCCTGTCATAAATTCCTGCTCAAAACTCCTTGCGCTGCAATAGATTTGGCGGTTTCTATCAAAGAATTAAAATCAATCAAAGACTTAGTTGAAGGTTCTTTATTCAGAATCGAACTGGATGAATATGTTTACGGAGTTGGTTTAAACTAAAAAACGCTCAAAATCATTCGTTTATAACAAAAACAAAGTGGTTATTTCTCGAATTTTTTAAGTTCAAAGTTTTCTCCGTCAAATACTCCGTAAGTAAAATAGCCAATCCAGTCGCCTAAATTCACATAATTAGAATCTTCTCCAACCGGAAGAACCATCGGTAAATGGCGATGACCAAAAATAAAATAATTGTAGTGTTTGGTCTCCAGTTTACGTTTGGCGTATAAAACCAGCCATTCGTTTTCTTCTCCCAGGAATTTTACATCTTCATCCCCTGAAATCAATTTGTTTTTAACGGATAAATACTGTGCCAGACTTACACCAACATCGGGATGAAGCCAACGAAAGAGCCATTTTGAAAACGGGTTAGTAAAGACCTTTTTCATACGTTTATAGCCTTTGTCCCCCGGTCCTTTCCCGTCACCGTGACCAATTAAAAAGGTCTTTCCGTTAAAAGTAAACTCCTTGTTATCATGATAAACCGGAATATTTAATTCGGTTTCAAAATAATCATCCATCCATAAATCATGATTTCCCACGAAAAAATAAACAGGAATACCACTATCACGAATTTCAGCCAGCTTACCTAAAATACGAACAAATCCTTTTGGTACAACGGTTTTATATTCGAACCAAAAATCAAACAAATCCCCCAGTAAAAAAATAGCTTCTGCATCTTCTTTCACCTCATCCAGCCAGGCCACAAATTTCTTTTCGCGTGGCAAACTCAACTCTGACGTTGGTGCTCCGAAGTGCTGATCTGAAGCAAAATATACTTTTTTCATTTAGATTATTAGATTGTTGGACTTCTTAGATGCTGGACTTCTTAGATGTTGGACTTCTTAGATGTTGGACTTCTTAGATGTTTTAAATTGTGAGATCGCTTGACTTTCGACTTTTGACTAAATTAATTATCTGAAGCGTACCATTCGGCAAACGAAGATTCGGTTTCCTGTAGTTTAAGGGAGAAAAGGGAAATCTCCTTAGGTAAACGTGCTATAATTCTATCTGCAAAATCAACTACCATGTTTTCGCTTGTGGGCTGATAATCTACCAGAATTACATGGTGACCGCGATTCTTCAATTCATTTGCCAATTCGATATGTGGTGTTGTTTGATTAAAAACCGTCGCATGATCAAACTGATCGACGATTTCTTCCTTTACAATTTTCTTTAGATCCGAAAAATCAATTACCATCCCGAATTTCACATTCGATCGGTCTGTAATTGGCGAACCAATAACCGTTACCGATAATTTATAACTGTGTCCGTGAACGTTCTTGCATTTCCCGTCGTAACCGTATAAAGCATGTCCGGTTTCGAAACTAAATTGTTTTGTAATTCTGATATTACTCATCGATTTGAATTTTAGGTTGCAAATTTACAAATTAATAACCGTTCTCGTCTCTTTTTTTGGCTCTGTTATACATCCAATATGCAATTCCGATTAAAACAACGAAAGGAATAAAGGATCCGATCACCACTCCTATCTGATAACTGCTGTCCGGAGCAGCCTTAATTTTCTCTGCAACATCAACTTGCTGTAACAACGAAATAATCCTCATCTTGATTTATTTTTTATGTTTCACTTCAAAAACATTTCAAATTTATGCCTGTCTGACGCTTCATCCAATGACAAATATCATAATCCAAAATCTCTGAAAGGAACCAGATAAAAATTTTAGGATTCCGCTATTTCTTAAACTGCTCTAAAGCATTTCTGCTAAAGTCCGACAAAACTAATTTTCCCGTTATAGAGGCACGCTCGACAAGTAAAGATTCCCAGTGTTCGGTTCCTTCCCAAATAATTTTCTTCATTTCGTACAAAGCTTCAGGATTATACAAACTTAATTGTTGAGCAAAATCTGCTACCGCAACATCTAAATTTTCAGCATTATGGATTTCGGTGAACAGTTTATTTTCTAATGCCCATGCTGCCGATTTCCATGCATGTGCCGCCAAGGTCATTTCGGCCATTGCAGCTTTTCCAATCTTACGTGAGACCGCGGGTTCAATCACAAACGGACCAATTCCGATGGCCAGTTCCGACAATTTCACAGCACTTTCAGGAGTCGCAAAAACATAATCACAAGCCGAAATAATTCCGACACCGCCACCAACTGCTTTTCCCTGAACACGAGCCACAATAATTTTAGAGCAATTTCGCATCGCATTCAGCAAATGAGCAAAACCGGAGAAAAAGTGTGCTCCCTGTTGTTCATTTTTCACAGCTAACAACTCGTCAAAAGAAGCACCTGAACAAAAAACTTTCGCCCCTAAGCTTTGTAAAACAATAACCGAAACGGCTTTATTCTGACTTAGAGTATTAATTTCGGAAGTTAAACGATCTAATAATTGTCTCGGAAAAGAATTGCTGGCCGGATGCCCAAATTCAACTGTTGCAACAGCATTATGGTAAGTAGTCTGTAAAGAACCTTCAAGTTTTTCTGCACTCATAAAAATAAATTTGATCGTAAAGTTACGGTTTTGAAAAATATTTTCATCGGAAGTGATTTGAAATTTGCTTTTTGAAAATTAATTGACTTTATTTGCTATCGCTTTGGGGGATTAGCTCATTTGGCTAGAGTATCCCGATGAAAAATCGGGAAGGTGACAGTTCAAATCTAATGTTGTCCAACAAACAAAACACACGGGGGATTAGCTCATTTGGCTAGAGCGCTACGCTGGCAGCGTAGAGGTGATCGGTTCGAATCCGATATTCTCCACTAAAGTTTTTATAAAAAATACCCAAACGTACGTTTGGGTATTTTTGTTTATAGCCATTATGTTCTACTCTTACATCATATACTCAAAAGCGCTTGACAAATATTATATCGGTTCCTGTCAGGATGTTGAAAAACGACTTCAGGATCATTTAAACAGTAGAAGCAATTACACAAAAGTTGCCAAAGATTGGGAACTAAAATATTATGAAACTTTTCCAACCAGAAGTGAAGCCTGCAAAAGAGAATCACAAATCAAGAAGATGAAAAGCCGAAAATATATCGAAACCCTAATCAAAACAAAAGGCTAGAGCGTCCCGATGCATCGGGAAGGTGACCGGTTCGAATCCGGTATTCTCCACAAAAAAACCGTATTTCTTTATTGGAATACGGTTTTTCTAATTTAAGGAGAAAATCTCTTAGCGTTCATTCGCAGAATCTTCAGCGTCTACTCTTTCTTTCTCGGCTTTCTTAAAATCATTATTTAATAAATCCGTCAGTTTCTTTTTCTCTTTCTGATTTTTTTTGATTGTAAATACGATCACAATGATTACAACGGCCGCTACAATTCCAATCACTACCCAATTGATTTCCATAACTTTAATTTTGAGTTAAAAATAAAAAATTAGAAGTTTTGCGACATTACCAAAAAGTTAAGCCTTAGCCTTATAAAAATGCGGAGAGGAGAAATTTGCTAACAAAGAACAATCTCTCTTGCCTAATATTATATTCTTTATCAAAAAGATTGCATTCTGGTACTTTCATGAAATATAGAGACCAGACCTATAAATAAAAGTTAAATATATCAAAAGAAGAGAGTTCGGAATTGTTTTTGTGAAACTTATCGAATACAACTTTTAAACGCCAAAAAAATGAAGAATTTAATTTTACTCCTAAGCTTAGTTTTAATTACCTCTTGTTCGTCAAGCGACGAAGATACCCAAGGTGTTTTCTATTCTCCTTCCTGGATACAAGGAAGCTGGAAAGATAATACCACCGGAGCGATCCTTACTTTTACCAAAAATGATATCAAATACAATTCTGACGGAAACACCTATTCTTTCAGTAAAAATCAAATTAGGACTTCCTCCAACCAAATCATTCCACAGCAAATAGCTAAAACTGATAATCTGTATATTGTAGACTTTGGTCAGGCACTTGAAGGGTCATTAATCCGATTTAACTTTTTCAAAAAGAGTGACAACACAATTGAGTCAAAAGGACATTTACCCGGAAATTATACCAGGCTTTAAATCCAGATGCGGCAAGTAAGCACCACAAAATATCCCACCTAATAACAATCGTACAAAGACAAAACTTTGCGCCTTAGCGACTTTGCGAGCCAAAAACCTCCGCAACCCCAAAACACTAATTCAACAAATACCCAAATCGAATCGACCCGTAAAAGTAACCCGCATTGGTATTGGTATTCGGATCGTTTAATTCTCTGCCCCGATAGATAAACGAGTACGACATATTGAAGTTATTGTGACGGTATTTTAATCCGGCCTCGGCATTGAAACGAAGGGGTTCCAAGTCAAACGTTAGCGGACTGGTGTTGCTAAACATACTGCCTTCGATGGTAGCGTCGTAAAACTGGTAATTGACACTTGGCATTGCATAAAAGTAAAACTCACGGATATTGTATTGCCGAGTATTGCTTACCGCGGCATCGTGTAAATTGGAATCATAAACCGGGAGTAGTTTTTTGAAACCAATCCTAGTCAGTAAGCCTGTTGAAACACCTGTGAAGATTGTCCCTACATTGGCTTCCGACTGAAAGTGAAGATCGACAAAATCGTTATGCTTTAAGGGAAATAATTTCTTCGAATACATTACATGTGCCTGAATAGCGAATGCGTTGTGCAGCTGGTTTTCCCAACCATACACCGTTTTGTACCCAATAAGATGATGGAAACTTTCCTGAGTTTCTCTTCCAAGGGCATTTGGTCCCATAAAGCCCAACTGAAAATCAGTCTTTAAAACGGATTCGCTTTTATAGAAAAAACTTCGTCCTGCTTCGGCAAAAAGATAACCTGTGAAAGGACGATCGTTAATCGTAACAGCTTCTTTGTTTATAAATCTCGGATTATAGATATACTGCCCAATACGAAATTCGGTGATTTCCTTGCTTATTTTTTCGTTATTGTTCTTCGACAAAAAACGATAAAAAAGCTCCAGACCATTGGTATAATACATATCGTTTTTAGACGAAGTATATAAATCGTTATCTGTAATCAAACCTATTTCTGTCGTTTTCGCCTGTCCAAAACTGAAGACCGTCGTCAATAACAGAAATCCGAGAAAGCTTTTTTTATTCTGCATTGTAATTTATTTTCCCAACCGAGCGCATTTCACGAACAATTCGTTCTTTTCTACGGTTGATATAACTGGAAGATCCTGTTGCTTTAAATTTTCTTGGGTTTGGCAAAATGGCTGCAATTCCAGCTGCCTGCATAGGTGTTAAACTTGACGCATCACGACGGTACCAATGTTCGGTTGCCGCATAAGCTCCATACACTCCATCTCCCATTTCGATGCTGTTCAGGTAAACCTCCATAATACGTTCTTTGCCCCAAATGAGTTCTATTAAAACAGTGAAATAAGCTTCTAAACCTTTACGGAAATAACTTTTCCCCTGCCATAAAAAGACGTTTTTAGCTGTTTGCTGCGAGATGGTACTTCCTCCACGAATACGACGTCCGCGTTCGTTGCTTTTATAGGCTTTTTGAAGTGCTTTAAAATCGAAACCATTATGTTTTAAAAAAGTTCCATCTTCACTGGCAATAACCGCTTTTTGCAAATTCATTGAGATTTTATCGATCGGCTCCCAGTCATGATCAAAATAGACTTCTTTACCAGCCATTTTATTTTCGATCGCCCGGATGATCATTAGAGGTGTAAAAGGTACAGGCACATATTTAAAAAACACGACAGACGCAATCGAAATTCCGAAGAACCATAAAAATAATTTGATGAAAAACCACTTTACTTTTTCGCCAAAAGAGCGATTGCCTTTCTTTGGTGCTGGTTTTGGTTTACTGGCGGTTGTTTTTTTTGGTGCCGGTTTTTTGGGTGCTGCCATTATATTAAATCTGCTAATTCTGTTCCTATTAAACTCCCGATTGCTACTCCCATTCCACCTAAACGCACTCCACAAAACACGTTTTCAGACAATTGAGTAACAACAGGATTTTTACTGTTTCCTATTCCCATGATACCGCTCCAACGATGGGCGATTCGGAAATCCTGATTCGGTAAAATTACATTTTTAAGTAAATCCTCCAATTTATTTTGCACAATTTTCGTCTCCCCAAATTCAGTTGTTGTTTCGGTTTCAAAATCAAGATTTCTGCCGCCGCCAAGTAAAATTCTATCGTTTATATTTCTAAAATAATAATACCCGCGATCCAGATGAAAAGTTCCTTTGATGGCTAAATTTGCAATGGGCTCTGTAATCAAAACCTGTGCTCTGGCAGGCTTTACCGCTCCCTTCGTCAGCTGAGCTGCAAAACCATTGGTCGCAAAAAGTACTTTTTTGGATTTAAAACTAAAATGGTTTAACATCAGTTCAACCTCACTCCCTAAATCAGAATAAGTAGTAAGAGTTTGCTGATTCAGAATCAAAATATTCTCAGCAACAGCCTGCCTCAGCAATTCCTGCATCATATTTCCGGTATCAATTTGTGCCTCAAAAGGATTAAAAATTAAATAATCGTGACTGTTTCCAAAACCAAACCGATCGAATTCTTTAGCAAAAACATCCGCTTTGAAAAGTGGTCTTAAAATTTCATTGACAAAAGGCAGCCTTGCAATACACTCCTCAAAATTTAAATCATCTTCTCTTAAAAACAATTCATAACCGCCATACGGTTTGAAATCTATTGCGGTATCGCCTAATCGTTTTCTCAGCAGCTGCAATCCTTTCCATCTTTTTTCTACAAGCCGTACCACTTCCTCTTCTGAATGTGTTTTAAGATCTTCCATAATTTCAGAAAGGCTTCCAAAACATGCAAAGCCAGCATTTTTAGTACTGGCCCCTTGCGGCAGCATTCCTTTTTCCAGAACCAGAATTTTTGCGGTTGGAAATCTTTCGCGTAAGCGTAGTGCCGCGTGCAGTCCTACGATTCCGCTGCCAACAATAGTATAATCAACATTTGTAAACCAGTTCTTGAGTTCCCAGTAGCTTAGTTCCATCATAAAATAATAAATTCCAATTAGTTAAAATCCAAATCACAATTTAGGAAATAAATTTAAGCCAGAACTTTCATTTTTTAAAATTCCAAAACGCGTACTATTTTTTTTCAGCCACGAATTCACAAATTATTTTTGCTGATCCTTAAGAATAAAAATTCGGGAATTCGTGGCTGAAAAAACTTAGCCCATAAACTTTAACAATTTTTGGAATTTGGAATTTAGCTAATTTGGAATTTAATTGTTGTATTTTTAGTCCCACGAAAAATTAGAATTTTATTATGAAAAAAGTATTATTTACAACCTTAATAATGATGAGTTTAAACGCTATCGGACAAAATGTAATGTCCCCAGAGTTGTTATGGAAATTAGGAAGAGTGAGTGCACTCGGACTTTCAAAAGATGCAAAAAATGTTGTTTTTAAAGTTTCTACCCCTTCGGTTGAAGAAAACAAATCGTCTTCTAAATTTTACATCATTCCTGTAGGTGGTGGAACTGCAACCGAAATTAAAGACACTAAAGAAGTTTTGGCAGATAAAAACGTTTCGCCTGACGGAAAATTTCTAGTGTACAACGAAGAAGTGAAACTGGAAAAAGTTCTAGGTAAAGATTTTTATCCAAAACTGGATAAATCAGATGCCCAGATTTATGACGGATTGGATTATCGTCATTGGGATACCTGGAATGAAGGTAAATTCAATCATGTTTTTTACAAAGAAAACAAAGAAGGTGCTGCCGGAATTGATATCCTGAAAGGTGAAAATTTTGATTCTCCGCAAAAACCTTTTGGCGGTGACGACGATTACATCTGGTCTCCTGACGGAAAAAGCATCTTATATGTATGCAAGAAAAAAGCAGGAACTCAATATGCGATTTCTACTAACACTGATATTTACGAGTATAATTTAGAAACTCAGAAAACGATAAACAGAACCGAAGGTAATTTAGGTTACGATACAGCACCACAATTTTCTCCAACAGGAAACTTAACCTGGCTGCAAATGAAACGTGACGGTTATGAAGCAGATAAAAACGATCTTATTGTTGAATTTAAAGGCATCAAAACAAACTTAACGGCAAACTGGGATGGAACTGTAGATAATTTTATCTGGAGTAAAGACGGTAAAAATGTATACTTTGTAGCTCCGGTGGATGGTACAAAACAGCTTTTTACAGTTAACTTTCCGGGATTGACCAGAATCGCTATTCAAGTTCGCCAATTGACTAATGGAGATTTTGATGTAAATGATTTAGTAGGTTTTGCCGGTGATGATATTATTGTTACCAGAAATGATATGAATCACGCTCCGGAAATTTATTCTTTTAATTTGAAGAAAAACACCTGGAAACAAATCTCAAATGTAAATACAGAAACCTACAAAACATTAGCGCTTAGCAAAACAGAAAAGCGTTATGTAACTACTACAGACGGTAAAAAAATGTTGGTTTGGGTAATTTTACCTCCAAATTTTGATGCTTCTAAAAAATATCCAACTTTATTATTCTGTCAAGGTGGACCACAAAGTGCTTTAACACAATCGTATTCTTTCCGTTGGAATTTCTCCTTAATGGCTGCAAAAGGTTATGTGGTGGTTGCACCAAACCGTCGCGGAATGCCGGGTCATGGTGTAGAATGGAACGAGCAGATTAGTAAAGATTGGGGCGGACAGGTTATGGATGACTACCTATCAGCAATCGACGATGTTTCTAAAGAAAACTATGTAGACAAATCTCGTTTGGGATGTGTAGGCGCAAGCTACGGAGGATATTCTGTGTTTTATTTAGCAGGTATTCACAAAAACCGTTTCAAAACTTTTATCGCTCACGACGGTGTTTTCAATACCGTGAGTATGTTAGGAACTACTGAAGAGGTTTTCTTTAACAACTGGGATTTTGGAGGTCCATACTGGGAGAAAGACAATGCAGCGGCTCAAAAATCGTATACTGTTTTTAACCCAGCAACAATGGTACAAAACTGGAACAGACCCATCTTAATTTTCCAGGGAGGAAAAGATTTCCGCGTACCAATCGGACAAGGACAAGAAGCTTTTCAGGCGGCACAATTAAGAGGACTTAAAAGCAGATTTGTGTATTTCCCTGATGAAAATCACTGGGTTTTACACCCGCAAAACGCTCAGGTTTGGCAAGGTGAATTCTTCAAATGGCTGAACGAGACACTTTAAACCGAAATATATTAAATTAAAAAATAGCCGCAGATTTTGAAAATCTGCGGCTATTTTATTTTCCGGGTCCTCTTAATTATGTAAAACATTAGCATTATTTTGTATTTCAAAAACCGAAATTTTAAATAAATTGCACTGATTTCCAATATAAACATCCAAAAACCTATAATATTACCCCATGGAGAGTAAAAAAAGTTACATGCCGATAAAAGTACTCTTCAGTTATATTGCTCTACTGGGATTAGTGGTTACCGTGGGTTGGTTTTTATATTCAGAAAATGTGGTTTACAACAAACTCGAAAGTAAAATTGCTTTTGAGAAAACTAAAATCTTAAAAGTAAGCAAGCTATTCTCTAACGTTTACAAGACCGAAAGTTTAGCCAGAAAAACCATTCAAACCAATTCTGAGGCTGATTTCAAAAGCTATCTTATCGAAACCGATTCTTTGAAGTGCAGAATTGATACTTTAAAACAAATTGTTACCACACAATATCAAAAGACCCTGCTGGACAGTGTTACGTATCTGTTGTCGGAAAAGACAAAAAACATCAAACAGTTAAAAACCATAAAAAATAAAGCCGACGATGAAGTTTCGGTAAATACGGCAATTGATGAAATTACCAAAATGGAGTTTAAACTCCGTAAATTAGAACTTCAGGATTTCAACAAGAATCCGAATCAATTAGGGAGTTATCAACGCAATGTACTTCAAAAATATGTGGATTATCTCAATCAGAATATCCCTGATGATAGTACGAACACTTTGAGCAAACAAGCCTCGGATTCAATTTTGGCCAATTCGAAGAAACTTTTAAGCAATGTAAAACTGAAAGCTGAAAAGAAAAAAGAATCCCTAAACTTCGAAGAAAACAAATTATTAAAAAATGAAATCGCAATTTCAGAACAACTACGAAAAGTACTTCGAATTATCGAAAGAGAAATCATCATCAACTCGATAAAAAACAATTCTTTAAAAGAAAAATCACTTAAAAAAGTGAATGATATTGTTACAGCTTCGGCTATTATTGGTTTGGTGCTGACTTTATTTTTCTCGATACTAATTGTGAGTGATTACTCTAAATCGCAGGTTTATAAAAAGAAGCTGGAAATTGCGAATTTTAAAACCAAAAACTTACTGAAAAGCCGCGAACAACTCATTTCTACAGTGAGTCACGATTTAAAAACCCCTTTAAGTACAATTGTAGGATATTCAGAATTGCTGGGTAATTCTGAGGTGAATTCCAAGCAGTCTTATTTCATCAAAAACATTAAAAATTCTTCTGAATATATTACGCAGCTGGTTCAGGACTTGTTGGACTTTTCTCAAATCGAAGCTGGAAAAATCACCATTGAAAAGGTCCCATTTTTATTGCCGGAAGTAATCGACGGAGTCGCCAAGAGTATTCAAACCGTTTACCAACAAAAGAACATCGACCTGATTATTAACGTCGATGAAAAATTGAATGCCCGAATTGTTGGAGATCCTTTTAGACTAAAACAAATTCTGAGTAACATTATTGGGAATGCCTATAAATTTACCGAAGAAGGCTTCATAAAAATAAGCGCTTACACCACAGAAAATGACGATTTTTTTGTTGTTTCCATTCAGGATTCAGGAATTGGAATCGAAAAAGGGAATCAGAAATTAGTTTTCGAAGAGTTTGCTCAGGCGAATGAGGGAATTGAAAAAAAATACGGTGGAACCGGCTTGGGATTATCCATTTGTCAAAAAATAATTTCGATTTTAGGCGGAAGTTTAAATCTTGAAAGTGCTTTTGGAAAAGGAAGTACTTTTCAAATTCAACTTCCTCTATTGTTCGATAACAGTCAGAATTTAGCAGTTGAAGAAAAAGAATCCATTACACTGAATACTCCAAAACAAACCTTTATCGTTCTTGACGATGATATTAATCTTCTGAATTTAACGAGTGGTGTTTTGAGACAGGAAAAGCACGAGATATTTTCTTTTAACAGTGCCGAAAAAGCTCTTGAAGCTATTGGAAACACTCCTTTCGATTTTATTATCACTGATATACAAATGCCCGAAATGGATGGTTTTATGTTCTTGGAAAAACTCAAAAACAGCGGTTACTCCACTTTTAAAAACCAGCCTGTAATTGCTTTAACCGGAAGGACTGATCTGGATGCTTCGGTTTATACAAAAGCCGGTTTTACTACGGTAATTCAAAAACCCTATTCCCCAAAAGTACTGCTGGAGACGATTCACCTGATTCTGGAAAACGATACATTGCCCAATATTGACATTCACCAAGATGAGGAAACCATAAACTCAACATTATACTCTCTGGACACCCTAAAAGAGTTTCTAGGTGACGATAATGATGAACTAAAAGAAATTTTGAAATCGTTTATTGAAAACAGCTCTGAAAATCTTAACGCTTTAGAAAATGCCCTCCAGTCAAAAAACATAACCGAAATTAACTTAATCGCACATCGAATGGCTCCTATGTTTAAACAAATTCAGACACAGGAAATAAGTGAAATTTTAAAAACTTTAGAAAGTACAAATCTTGATATTTCTGAAGCAGAGGATATTTTACGCAATTTAAGATCTAAAACAACTATACTCTTTGATGCCTTACAGCAAGAAATGACTTAATCTATATTGTAATGCTTTAATTTGTTGTAAAGTGTTTTTCTGGTAATTTTAAGTAATTTGGCTGCTTCTGATTTGTTATTCTGTGCTCTCGATAACGCCTGAATAATGGCTTCTTTTTCATTTTCGGATAAGGAAAAATTATCGTTGGAACTTGTTGGCTTTTGTATCTGAAAAAACTCTGCTGGCAGAACGTCACTTTCGATAAATTCACCTTTGGACAACAATGTCGAACGTTTGACACAATTTTGCAATTCACGTAAATTTCCCGGCCAATTATAATTTTGAAAAATTGCAACTACTTCGGGTGAAAATCCAATCACCTCTTTGTTCAGCTGCTGGTTCGCTTTTTCCAGAAAATAATCTGCAAAAACCATCAAATCTTCCTCTCTCTCTTTTAAAGAAGGCGATAATATAGAAAACTCGTTAATTCTATGGTATAAATCCTCTCTAAAATCGCCGTTTTTTACTGCCTCACGCAAATCTTCGTTCGTAGCGGTAATAATGCGTATATCGACGTTTATTTCTTTATTACTTCCAACAGGTTTAATTTTTCGTTCCTGAAGTGCTCTTAACAGTTGAATTTGATTCTCATAAGAAAGATTCCCTATTTCATCCAGAAAAAGCGTTCCGCCATTAGCTGCTTCAAAATAACCCATTTTGTCGCTGATAGCACCAGTGAAAGATCCTTTTAAATGTCCGAAGAATTCACTTGCTGCCAATTCTTTTGGAATAGCTCCGCAATCGACCGCAATAAAATTATTGTTTTTCCTTAAACTTTGCTGATGAATACTTTTGGCAATAATTTCTTTTCCGGTTCCACTCTCTCCGATAATTAAAACCGACATATCTGTCGGGCTTACCAATTGAATATGATCCAGAAGTTTTTTAGACGCTATAGAAATCCCTTTTACAAATTCGTTTTCGGTAGCAGTTTGTTTTTTTGCGGTTTTTTTCTCTTTCACCACTACTTCATCTGTCTCCTCTTCTGAAGCTTTTAACGCATTTGTGATGACCAGTAAAACTTCATCAGGATTGAACGGTTTTGAAATGTAATCGGCTGCTCCATTTTTGATGGCTTTAACTGCGGTATTAACATCAGAGTAGCCTGTCATCAAAATTACCGGAACTTGCGGATATGCCGTTTTAATTTCAGCCATAAGTCCGATACCATCAGAATCAGGTAAACGGAGATCTGTTAAAATCAAATCGAAAGATTCTTTTTTGATTGCAACTCTGGCTTCGGCAGCTGAGAAAGCAATGGCTACTTCGTATGTTTTTTTGATTAGAAATTTCTCTAATAATTTGCAGAACGAAATATCATCTTCTATCAGTAATATCTTTGGCATTTGTTTCTGAGGACTTTTTTGCTAAAATAATACTAATAAAATTGTCTTTTCACAAAATTATGTAAAAAAAAAGAGATTGCTTATCGCAATCTCTTTTTCACCAAAAACATAAATCTAAAATTCACCTAATTATATCTTTAACCAGTTGCCATTGACATCTGAAAAAACAGTAGCCTTTTGGTCCCCAACTGATATCTCAAGTTTATATTCCTTTTTTTCGTTTACCCATGCTTTCGCGAGTTTTGCTCCAGGATACGCTGTTTGCAATGCAGTTTTCACAGCAGCTGGCACAGCATCTGCAGCAACTTCTGTATATTCTGTCTGAACATTAACAGCAATTTTTATTTGCTCCTGAGCAACAACAGTATTCGCAGAAACGGATAAACTTCCTAAAACAACTGCTACTGATAAGGCTAACTTTTTCATATTATTCTTTTTTAATATTTCGGGGCAATGACTCCTTTGTCATTTGTGAAAACAAAATGTTTGTCCTGATCGGCCCCGGAATTAAGTTCTAATTTGTACTGCTTTTTCGGATTTACATAAGCCTTTACAAGCTTTGAACCTGGAAAAGATTTTTCTAAAGTCGCTTTAACTTCAGCAGGAAGTGCTTCTGGTTTTATTTCCTTAAAATCGTCTTGAAATTTAACAACATTCAAAACTGATTTTTTTAATGTAGTCGCTTCTGCATTCGTTAATAAACCTCCTAAAATGATTACAGCTGATAAAATTAATTTTTTCATAAGTACTTGCTTTTTTTAATTAGTATTAGCTGATAAAATTAGGCAATTATTTTTTAAGAATATTTCCGGAAGCATCTGTAAACACAGTGTATTTTTTATCTCCGCTGGAAATTTCCAATTTATACTCATCCTTCTCACTCTTATACGCTTTTTCAAGTTTTGTGTTAGGAAAAGATTTTTCGATTGTTGACTTTACTGCAGCCGGAACTGCATCTGTACCAATCTCTTTGTATTCATCCTGAACAATTACAGATTGAATGTCTGAAGTTTTCACTGTCGAAGTTGCTGCCTGAACGGATAAACCTCCAAGAACAATCGCTGCTGATAAAATTAACTTTTTCATAATAAATGGTTTTTATGGGTTACTAATCGTTATTTTTTAAGAATATTTCCGGAAGCATCTGTATAAACTGTAGATTTTTCTCCTCTAACGGTTATCTCTATTTTATACTCCTTCTTTGCATTTACATAAGCTTTATCCAGTTTTACTCCCGGATAAGCATTGTCTAATGCGGTTTTGATCGCAGCCGGAACCGCATCAACTTCTTTATATTCATCCTGAACACTTACAGTTTTTACCAATAAACCTGTCATTGTTCCATTTCCTGCCTGCATAGACAAACTACCTAACACGATAGCTGCCGATAAGATTAACTTTTTCATAATGATCCTTTTTAATGGTTCTTAATTAATTATTTTTTGATCCAGGTTCCATCTGCATTTGCATAAAGAGAGCCTACTTTGTCACCTACCGTAACACTAAGCTTGTACTCTGATTTTTCATTTTTGTATGCTTTTGAAAGTATTGCATCCGGATACGCTTTTTTAAGAGCATCGATTACAGCAGCAGGAACTTCTTCCACCTTAATTTCAGTGTACTCGTCCTGGATAACTGCTATTTTTACGATTGTATTTGACATTGGAGAAGTTGAAGCAAATGATGTTAAACCTCCCAAAACGATTGCGGCTGATAGAAATAAATTTTTCATAGTTTTTATATTTTAGTACTCTTAATTTTATTTTAATGTTCTTAATTTGTATAAACATAAGAACGGCTTTACCTTATTTTTTAATCCAGGTTCCGTCTGCATTAGCAAAAAGGTTACCTACCTTTTCTCCTACTGTAACGTCTAATTTGTACTCGGATTTTTCGTTTTTATACGCTTTTGTAACTACAGCACTTGGATATGCTTTTTTCAAAGCTTCGGTAATTGGAGCAGGTAGCTCTTCTAGTTTGATCTCTGTATATTCGTCTGCAACAGAAACCGTTTTAACGATAGTGTTTGCAATTGGAGCATTTGATGCGAATGATGTTAAACCTCCTAAAACAATTGCGGCTGATAAAAATAAATTTTTCATAATGTGTACGTTTTAAATTATTTAATAGTTGTTTACGCTTTAGATAATGAAATTATTATGCCGTAACGAAAACGTTGTACCTACAATTAGCTAAATCCTTATTTTTAAAGGAATTAAACCATTTGTGCCAAAATTCAAAATTTATAAAAAGTGTGTAACTCAGGAAAAACCTGTATAAAAAATACACACCAAAAGTGTTTACTCTACCAAAAAACAAACCCGATAAGTTTCTAAAACCTATCGGGTTTACCAGTTGGTAACATAAAAAAAGGCTGTTGAAAAATCAACAGCCTTTAATTTTATTCCTCTATAGGTTTCATTTTAAATGTATCCATAAAAGCAGTAGTATAATCTCCTGCAATATATCTTGGGTCATCCATCAATTGTCTATGGAATGGTATTGTAGTTTTGATGCCTTCAATAACAAATTCATCTAAAGCTCTTCGCATTTTACTGATAGCTTCTTCTCTTGATTGTGCAGTTGTGATTAACTTTGCAATCATCGAATCGTAGTTTGGCGGAATGCTGTAACCAGAATATACGTGAGTATCTAAACGAACACCATGTCCTCCTGGCATATGAAGTGTAGTAATTTTTCCTGGTGAAGGACGAAAATCGTTATAAGGATCTTCGGCATTAATACGGCATTCGATGGCATGTAATTGTGGTAAGTAGTTTTTTCCTGAAATTGGAATTCCGGCCGCCACCATAATTTGCTCACGAATTAAATCGTAGTCAATTACTTGTTCAGTGATCGGGTGCTCTACCTGAATACGAGTATTCATTTCCATGAAATAGAAGTTTCTGTGTTTGTCCACTAAAAACTCTACTGTTCCGGCTCCTTCGTACTTGATGAATTCTGCCGCTTTTACAGCTGCTTCTCCCATTGCCGCACGCAATTCGTCAGTCATGAATGGTGAAGGTGTTTCTTCAGTTAATTTCTGGTGACGACGTTGTACAGAACAATCTCTTTCAGAAAGGTGACATGCTTTTCCGTATGAATCTCCAACAACCTGAATTTCGATATGACGTGGTTCTTCGATAAGTTTCTCCATGTACATTCCGTCATTTCCAAATGCAGCGGCAGCTTCCTGACGTGCACTTTCCCATGCTTTCAATAATTCATCTTCTTTCCATACCGCACGCATTCCTTTTCCACCACCACCGGCAGTAGCTTTAAGCATTACCGGGTAACCAAATTCTTTAGCTAACTTTTGTGTTTGTTCGAAAGATTCTAATAATCCGTCAGAACCTGGTACACATGGAACTCCTGCAGCTTTCATTGTCGCTTTTGCAGAAGCTTTATCTCCCATTCTGTCAATCATCTCAGGAGCTGCACCAATAAATTTGATTCCGTGCTCCTGACAAATTTTTGAGAATTTAGCATTCTCAGAAAGAAATCCATAACCTGGATGTATTGCGTCTGCGTTAGTAATTTCGGCAGCAGCAATTATATTTGACATTTTCAAATACGATAAGTTACTTGGAGGGGGCCCAATACAAACCGCTTCATCAGCAAACTTAACATGTAAACTTTCAGCATCGGCTGTAGAGTAAACTGCTACAGTTTTGATCCCCATTTCTTTACATGTACGAATTACACGAAGTGCAATTTCTCCTCTATTTGCAATTAATATTTTTTTAAACATCTTATTTTAATTAGATAATTAGACAATTTGATCATTAGATAATTTTAGATGTCTGTATTAATTCTGTCAGATCAATCTAAAATCTAAAATCTAAAATCTAAATTTATTTATGATGGATCAACTAAGAATAAAGGTTGGTCAAATTCTACAGGAGACATATCGTCAACAAGAATTTTTACAATTTTACCTGAAACTTCCGATTCGATTTCGTTGAATAATTTCATTGCTTCAATTACACAAAGAACATCACCTTTTGCGATAGTGCTTCCAACTTCAGTAAATACTGGTTTGTCTGGAGATGGTTTTCTGTAAAAAGTTCCAATAATTGGAGATTTAATAGTAATGAATTTAGAATCTTCAACAGCAGCAGCAGGTGCTTCTGCACTTACATTTACAACTACAGGAGCTGTTTGTTGAGGAACAACTGCTTGTGGCAATGCTGCCTGAGCTGGTAATTGCTGTACATAAGTAGCTTCAGTTACATTCGTTTCTAAAGTTGTTCTGATCGTGATTTTCACATCATCCATTTCCAACTTTACTTCTGCAACACCCGAATTTGCTACAAATTTGATTAGGTTTTGAATTTCTTTTAAATCCATAATGATTCGTTTTTAGTTTTGATTTATTTTTTATCGTATGCCCATTTTAAGTAAATAGATCCCCAAGTGAATCCTCCACCAAAAGCGGCAAAAATAATATTATCTCCTTTTTTAAGCAAATGTTCAAAGTCGCTTAACACTAATGGTAACGTAGCTGAAGTAGTGTTACCATATTTTTCAATATTCACCAATACTTTTGAATCCTCAAGATTCATTCTGTTTGCAGTAGCATCGATGATACGTCTGTTTGCCTGATGTGGCACTAACCAATTCACGTCCTGATTCGTAAGATTGTTTCTTTGCAAAATCAATTCGCTGGCATCGGCCATATTGGTTACAGCGTATTTAAAAACGGTTTTTCCGTCCTGAATAATATTGTGTTGTTTGTTTTGTACGGTCTCTGCTGTAGTTGGAGTTAAAGAACCTCCTGCAGAAATTTTAAGAAAATCGCGTCCTACACCGTCGCTTCGTAAGTATTCATCTTGTAAGCCTAAGCCTTCATAATTTGGTTCGAATAAAACGGCTCCCGCTCCGTCGCCAAAAATAATACAAGTTGCTCTGTCTGTATAATCTACAATTGATGACATTTTATCGGCACCAATTAATAATACTTTTTTATATCTTCCTGACTGCACATAAGCTGCAGCGGTAGACATACCGTATAAGAAACTTGAACATGCCGCCTGCAAATCATAAGCAAATGCATTGGTCGCTCCAATTTCTGTCGCAACAAAGACTCCTGTAGAGGCCACCGGCATATCTGCTGTAGCTGTTGCCATTATAATCAGATCAATCTCTAACGGATCAATATTAGCTTTTGCTATTAAATCCTGTGCTGCTTTTATAGCAAGAAACGATGTTCCTTTATCAGCATCTTTTAAAATCCTTCTTTCTTTAATTCCGGTACGAGTAGTAATCCATTCGTCATTGGTATCGACCATCGTTTCCAAAACTTTGTTCGAAAGTACAAAGTCGGGAACGTAAGCTCCAACAGCGGTAATTGCGGCTGTGATTGTATTCATTATATTCTATTATTTCGTTTCAAATACAGCGTATCTGAAAAATTTTTAAAAGACTTGAAAATTACAAAAAAAAACGAAATTAATTTGCAGTTATTTTCTTAAAAAAAGAAAAGTATAACCAACAAAAAAAACTCTCACTATGTGAGAGTTCCAGTATCATTTACAAAAACGTATTAAGCAACCGCTACAGATTTATCGATAACAACTTGCCCTCTGTAGTACATTTTACCTTCATGCCAGTAAGCTCTGTGGTATAAATGTGCTTCTCCAGTAATAGGACATGTAGCGATTTGAGCTACAGTAGCTTTATAATGTGTTCTTCTCTTATCTCTTCTTGTTTTCGAGATTTTTCTCTTAGGATGTGCCATTTTACTATATTATTTATCCGTTAATAGTTTCTTTAATTTGTCCCAACGCGGGTCAATATCTTCTTCTTGTTTACTCTCTTTTTTCTCTTCTTTAACCGTTAGCTCATTCAGTTTTTTTAAAGCGTCAGTTTGCAAACTGCCGTCTTTCACTCCTGGATGAACTCGTTTTAGAGGTACCGACAGTGCAATCATTTCATAAATGTACTGTGCTACATCAATTTCATGCTCTCCATGCGGTAAGATTAAAAGCTCTTCATTATCGTTATTGAATTCTTCTCCAAAACGAACTATTAATTTCATTTTGCCTTTTAAAGGCAAATCAAAATCTTCGCTTGTCAGATCACAAGGTACATTTACAGTCCCTTTGTGTTTGAATTCCAACTCTAACATGTTGCTTTTCTTATCTAAAACTAAACCTACTTTGATATCTGAACTTTGAAATTCGTCGTAATCAAAGTTCGCAAAGAACGTGTTACTTATTTGATACTCAAAATGGTGTTTTCCTAGTTTTAATCCTACGAAAGGAATTAAAAATTCTTTTGTTTTGCTCATTTCAACATCAATTTGTCCAATCCATATCTAAAACTCAGATACCTGAATTGGGGTGCAAAGATATAAAATTATTATAAAACTAATAATCTTATTCACCTTTTTTGTTTATAACTGTTTTTCTTTTATTTTGAGTGGTTTTTCAGTAATCTCCTCATACTGATTACGCGAGCGAAAAATATCTATTGCAAGATAAACCGCCTCCTTAAATGAGTTAAAATCTGCCATATCTTTTCCGGCAATATCATAAGCCGTACCATGATCCGGTGAGGTTCTAACCTTATTCAAACCAGCCGTATAATTCACTCCTTTACCAAACGACAATGTTTTAAACGGAATCAGTCCCTGATCGTGATAAGTAGCTACAATAGCATCATACTTCTCATATTGACCACTTCCGAAAAAACCATCTGCCGAAAATGGCCCAAAAACCATAGTTCCTTTTTCAAAAATCTTTTTCAAAGCTGGCTTCAAAATCAAATCTTCTTCTTTCCCAATCACACCTCCATCACCACTATGTGGATTCAATCCTAAAACAGCAATTTTTGGCTTAACAATACTAAAATCCTGAACCAGTGATTTTCTGATTGTTTCAATCTTTCTAACGATTAATTCTTCTGTCAAATGCGAAGAAACCTCATTCAACGGTACATGATCGGTAAGCAAACCTACTCGTAAATTATCCTGAACCATCATCATTAAAGCATTTCCCTCTAATTCTTTGTCCAGATAATCGGTATGTCCCGGAAATTTAAAATCTTCCGATTGAATATTGTATTTGTTTATTGGCGCCGTTACCAAAACATCTACCAAACCTTCTTTTAGCGCTTTGGTAGCCGCAACAAATGATTTAATTGCGTATTCGCCAATTTTCTCATCATTTTTACCGAAGTTAATATCAACCCCCTCTTTCCAAAGATTAAAAACATTGACTTTTCCTGGCAAAACCTGCTCTAATTTATCTACACCGTGAAACTGAACAGTCGACGTGAAGCTTTTTTTAACAAAAGAAAGTATTTTGGCGTTTGCAAAAATAACTGGCGTACACATCTCCAACATACGAGAATCTTCGAATGTTTTTAATATAACTTCGCTTCCAATACCGTTTAAATCTCCAACCGAAATTCCAACAATTATATTTTCTGCTTTTTTATTCATGAGCTCAGATTATTTATTACTAATTTTGATGTGCAAATTTAGTAAAATAAAACCAAAATGTTCACAGGAATTATAGAAACCCTAGGAAGGATTCACGAAATAAAAAAAGATCAAAACAATCTTCACATCACAGTTGACTCCACAATCACTAATGAATTAAAAATTGACCAAAGCGTTTCTCATAACGGAATCTGCCTGACGGTTGTAGCTATAAAAGATTCATTTTATACCGTAACCGCTATCGACGAGACCATTTTAAAAACCAATATTGGCGACTGGAAAGAAGGCGATATTGTAAATTTGGAAAGAGGAATGAAACTTGGAGACCGTCTGGACGGGCACATTGTACAGGGGCACGTTGACCAAACCGGAACCTGCATTAAAATCGAAGAAGCACACGGAAGCTGGAATTACACTTTTGAATACGACAAAAACCTCAGCAATATTACCATCGAAAAAGGTTCTATTACGGTAAACGGAGTAAGCCTCACGGTCGTAAACTCAAAAACAAACGAATTTAGCGTTTCGATTATTCCTTACACTTTTGAAAATACTAATTTTAAAAACTTCAAAGTTGGGACTAAAATAAACCTTGAATTTGACGTTGTTGGAAAATACATTTCAAGACTTTATGCCATAAACAAATAATTTACAGAATATACCCATAAAAAAAAAGCTTCAGTTTACGCTGAAGCTTTTTTTATTTTATTTCGATATATAATTGTAATCCCTAAAACAACGGCCACTATTGCCAAAAATACTAAATGATCGTCTATTGGCACTATGTCCGGATCGTTTGGATCATCTGGTGGAGGCGGTATAGATTGTGCCAAAGCACTCAAACCACTTATCAAGGTCAGGCAAACTGTAAAAAAAACGGTCTTTATTGTCTTCATAATTTTAACATGCTGCAAAACAGCAAGGTAGGTTGTTAAACTTATTTTTATCTACTACAATTCTCACAAAAACAGGGGCTTACAGCGAATTGTGCGACAAATGTATAAGATTTTTATAGAACCACAAGGTTTAAAACAAAAAAAGCAAAACAAAAATAATCTGCCCATTTTACCGTAAGAATAAACCTTAAAGTATCAATCCCCCACTGCTATTTACGTATATTCCTGTCTGTTAGTTTTCTATTTCCACAAATCAAAACTCCTTTTTTATCACAATAAATCCGGATTGCGTGATTTACGAAAAAAATACATCCGTTTTAGTTCATTACACTGTTATTTCGCAAAACTAACTACTCTAAAACACGAGCAACTGCTTTCTATTCAAAAAACCAGATATTAACCACAAATAACCTCCCATTACACACCAATTACAGTTATTACAATAGCCCGTTAAAAGCAAGACTAAAGCGATACTTTTGCCCTATATAAAACAAAAATTTGAGTCTATTTCTAATCAAAGTAAGTTTTAAACCGCGTTTATTTTTTGAATTCTAAATCAGGGAACAAATCAGCTATTATCAGAAGACAAAAACACCTGATTTAAAGAAAACTAACTCAATTCCGACAACTTAACTTATGTCTTTTTATAGTAAGTTTTTTTATTTAAAAAAGATTTATATACAAAGAAAAACCGAAAAAAGTTCATTTACATTTTTGCTTGCTTAGCCCCCTAAAAGCAGACAATTAACTTAAATCTATTATCAAATGAGGAAAACTACTATTATACTGCTTCCATTGTTGTTCTTTTTGCAACTGTCAATTGCCCAATCACAGATTAAAAAGGAAAAACTGAAAGAGTTTCGTAAAAGTGCGAAATGGAAAGAAATGATGAAGGATCCTAATGCAAACTTCAATGAAACTAATGTTGCTTTTAATGAATTTTGGAAAGGAAAACCCAATCCGTTAGAATTGATGGAGGGAGAAGAAGAAGCGTTGGAAGAATTAAAAGAAAGATCATTCATTTCCAGACTCTTTAAAAGCAATAGAACACTAAAAAAAGAATCGCTTCAGTACGCCGAAGATTTTAAGAAATTTAAATTTTGGAGAATCCAAAGCGAAGGTTTTGTAAAATCTGACGGAAGGGTAATGACTCCCGATGAAATTCAGGAGATGGTCCAACAGGAACTACAAAGCAGGCAAAAAAAATAAAAATAATTCCCCGATAATCTTAAAATAATCTATGCAAACAAATCTACGTATTGCAGTGTTACTTGTATGCTTTCTTTTCTTTAACGGTACAAGTGCTCAAACCCCTATTCCTAATTGGAAAAACATTGGACCAATAGCCTTTCCGGAGAAAACCATTGGTCAGGTACACGGTATTGGACGATGTAGTCAAATTAAATTTCACCCCACAGATCCTAACAAAATGTATGCTGCCAGTGCTTCAGGAGGATTGTATCAGAGTAATGATAAGGGACTTAATTGGAAGTCAATAGGCACTGATCAGGTTGTTAGAACATCGTCTGCCTCTATCGCTGTAGATCCTGTCAACGATCAGGTGATGTATTGGGGAACAGGTGATGCAAATTATTATTATAATGGTTTAGGTGTCTATAAAACGATCAACGGAGGAGCCACCTGGACAGTATCTAATTCCGGAATGGGCAATCGATTGGTTATAGACATGCTTTTTCTTCCTACGGATCACAATACGATCATTGCCGCTACCAATAACGGGATCTATAAATCGACAGATGCAGGTGCTAATTGGACCTTACAATCTATTTCTGGTATTGGAGTTCAGGACATCTGTTTCAAACCGGGCACAAATGGCCAGACCATTTATGCAACGGCTTCTAAAAACTTTTATCGCTCTCTTGACGCTGGAAACAGCTGGACAGAAATCACTTCTCCAGCCTTTATATTTGGTACTAACGGAACAAGGGTATCCGTTTCTGAAGCCGATCCCAACATTGTTTATGTTGCCAATGTTGGTGCTAGTGCTATAGGAGAAATTTACAGATCAACAGATGGAGGAAGTACCTTTACAAACATGCGTTCGACTACGGAACATCTTGCCGGATATTCGGCAACTTCAGGCGGACAGGGAAGTTATAATTTTGATTTTGAGGTCAATCCAGTTAATTCAAATGAGCTTTATGTATGTGCTCATGTGATATGGCGTTCTACAGATGCAGGTGTTACATGGTTAAAGCAACAGCCATCCTGGGCATCCGACCTTCATACCGACCAACATCATATTTTATTTGATCCTTATGTTAGCGGTCAGCTCTGGAATGCCAACGATGGCGGGGTCTGGAGCAATACCGCTAACGGAACAGGAGCCTGGACTCCAAAGTCTGACGGTATTGCAGCCACCGAAATTTATCATGGTGCCATTGGCAAAACGAATAGAAATCTACACTACATAGGGACGCAGGACAATGGTGGATTTTATTACAACAACGGCACCTTTTATAATGACAGAGGTGGTGACTTTGGTTCGATTATGTGGTTTGATTATTCCAATAATTTTTACTCTGACTCATCCGAAGAGAGACGTAGTTATTCTCCGAAGTATTCCATCTTAAGTGCGAATCTCCCAGAAACTCCATCAGGCGCAAGATTTGCTTTCACTCCGGAAAATGCAGATATTGCTTACTACGCTAACGCCGGAAAAATTTATCGTTGCTTTAATCTAACTTCAGCCTCTCCTTCCTGGACACTTATTTACACTGTACCATCTGGTACTATAAAAGACCTCCAGATAGATCCCGGTAATGCAGATCGTTTATATGTATTTACAGATTTACCTGCATTATACAGATCAGACAATGCAAAGACTGATGCCTCTTTTGTTCAGACAACACTTCCTGCTACATCGACTAATGGTTCTGTAGCTCCTATACCCAACTCAGATATTGTATACTTAGGACTTGGAACTACTATTTATCGCTCTGCGGATAAAGGAACAACATGGACAACTACAAAAGGATTCCCTGCAGCATGGGTGCGAAAGGTGGTAGCTGATCACAAAAGCACGAATGAGGCTGTCTACGCTTCTTATTCCTTGGGTGTTTATTATAAGGACAACACTAAACCCTCCTGGATAAACTACTCTTCAGGCCTTCCTATAATTTGCGACATGACAGATATGGATATTTATAATGATGGTATTTCTAAAGGTATATTGACTGTTTATTATTATGGAAGAGGAGTATGGCAGAGTGATTTGGTTCCTCCTCCGAGTAACATTATGGTGGCTATGATTTCGCCAGTCAACAATACAACATTTAGCAGTCCGGCTACTATCAACCTCAATGCAACCGCTTCTGTAAGCTCAGGAAATATTAGTAAAGTAGAATTCTATAATGGGACTATGTTACTAGGTACAAGTATGTCCTCTCCATATAATCATACGTGGAATGGAGTATTGCCAGGAAAATATGATCTGACGGCTGTAGCTTATGATAATCTGGGAAACAAGAAAAGCTCTGCCTTAGTAACGGTTACTGTGACTTTTGTTTGTAATAAAGTCACAGGAACTCCCTTTGGCACTTCTCCTTATGCAACAGGCAGTGAATATGATAAAGCATTTGACGGAGATATAAACACCGCTTTTGATGCTTCATCAGCCAGCTCAGGTTATACCGGATTAGATCTTGGAACAGCAAAAGTGGTTACAAATATCAGATATTATCCAAGGAGATCACAAGCAACAAGAATCAAAGGCGGAAAATTTCAGGGTTCCAATACGTCTACTTCTGCTGATTTCGTGGATCTATATACCGTCCCAACCCAGCCCGGTTATGCCTGGCAGGACGTTAGCATACCTAATAGTACGGCATACAGGTATTACAGGTATTTATCTCCGACCGGTGGTTATTGCAATGTTGCTGAGATTGAATTATGTGCTTCTAATGAGCTTCCAGCAGTAAATATTACGGCACCTCTCAATAATCAACTTTATGCTACTGCTCCTGCAAATATAAACATTACAGCAACTGCTTCTGATAAAGATGGATCAATAAGTAAAGTCGAATTTTATCAGGGTACCACTTTACTTGGCACTGCTACATCAAGTCCTTATTCGTTTAACTGGACAGGAGTTCCTGGCGGTACTTATCAACTTTATGCAAAGGCTTATGATAATCTAAATGATGTAGCTATTTCCCCTAATATTACCGTGGTAGTGGGAAATCAAAACCCAACAGTCTCCATTACTTCACCTGACGATTATGCAGTCTTTAAGAATCCTGCAAGTATTACTATTTATGCAACAGCCTCTGACTCTGATGGCACTATCAGTAAAGTGGAGTTTTACGATGGCACCACTCTGTTAGGGACTTCAGCAACCAGCCCATACAGTTATAATTGGACAAATGCCCCAATAGGAACTTACACGCTCTCTGCTAAAGCGTATGATAATAGCGGTGGAACTACAGACTCTTCCCCTATAACTGTTAATATTACTTTTCCTTGTTCTCCGCTTTCAGGCAACTCTTTTGGTACTGCTCCTTATTACTCATATTCTACATATGATAAAGCATTTGACGGAGACCTAAGTACCACTTTTCAAGCCAGTACAACTAATAATGGTTATACCGGATTAGATTTTGGAACAGCAAAAGTTGTTAAAGGGATACGCTTTTATCCAAGAGCAACTAGAGAAAGTAGAATGACAGGTGGAAAATTCCAGGGGAGCAATGTTGCTGATTTCAGTAGTGGGGTAGTGGATCTATACACCATTCCTTCTACTCCAATTCTGGCATGGAATGAGGTTGCTGTTTCCAATGATACTGCTTTCAGATATGTAAGATACTTATCTCCTGCGGGTGGATATTGTAATGTAGCTGAAATTGAATTTTGCGGGTTAGACAATTTAGCAAAGGTAAGCATTACTACTCCTGCTAATGCTGCTACTTATATTGCTCCTGCAACAATTAATATTACTGCCAATGTGGAGGGTTCTGTAAGCAAAGTGGAATACTACATAGGAGCTTCTTTACTTGGCACATCCACTAGCAGTCCGTACAATTATAACTGGACAGGAGTAAGTGGCGGAACTTACACTCTGATAGCAAAGGCTTACGACTCTACCGGGAAGGTTATTTCTTCTGCTCCTGTGAATTTTACTATCATCAATAATATTGCTCCAACAGTAAGTATCACCGCTCCGGCCAACAATGCAATTTACACTGCCCCAGCCACTTTTGATATAGCAGCCACAGCTAACGATAGCGACGGAAACATAAACAAAGTAGAATTCTATAATGGTACCACATTATTAGGAACTATTAATGCAAGTCCGTATACTTTCAACTGGAAAAACATAGCTGCCGGAATGTACACCTTAACTGCCAAAGCTTACGATAATAATGGAATAGCTACCTCTTCTGCTGCTGTTTCAGTCAAAGTGAACCAGCTACCAACAGTAAACATTACCGCTCCGGCCAACAATACAATTTATGCTGCTCCGGCCACTTTCGATATTTCAGCCACGGCTAATGATACCGACGGAAGTATAGACAAAGTAGAATTCTACAATGGCTCTACCTTGTTAGGAACCGTTAATGCAAGTCCATATACTTTCAATTGGAAAAACATAGCTGCCGGAACATACACCTTAACTACCAAAGCTTACGACAATAATGGAGATGTTGCCGC
Organism: Flavobacterium sp. B183; assembly: GCF_023539155.1. Taxonomy (NCBI): domain Bacteria; kingdom Pseudomonadati; phylum Bacteroidota; class Flavobacteriia; order Flavobacteriales; family Flavobacteriaceae; genus Flavobacterium; species Flavobacterium sp. B183. The sequence goes on from NZ_CP097434.1 coordinate 648,349, forward strand.
TTCTTCTGCTGTTTCAGTCAGAGTAAACCAGCCACCCACAGTAAGTATTACCACTCCGGCCGACAATGCAATTTATGTTGCTCCTGCCACTTTTGATATATCCGCCACAGCTAAAGATGCCGACGGAAATATAAACAAAGTAGCATTCTATAATGGCGCTACACTTTTAGGAACCGTTAATGCAAGTCCGTATATTTTCAATTGGAAAAACGTAGCTGCCGGAACGTACACATTAACAGCCAAAGCTTATGATAATGATGACGATGTTACCACTTCTTCTCCAATTGCAATTACAGTAAATACACCTGTCAATCAATCACCTTCAGCAGCCATTAATGCTCCTGCCAATAATACTGTATTTACTGCTCCTGCAAGTATTACTATCGATGCTGTAGCAACCGATTCTGATGGTACAATATCTAAAGTAGAATTCTATAACGGAGCATCTTTATTAGCAACTTCAACAACCAGTCCCTATACCTACAATTGGAAAAATGTACCTGTGGGGACTTATGCCATAACGGTAAAATCATATGATAATGCAAATGTAACAGCAACATCAGCCGTGGTAAACCTGGTCGTTACTAATAATCAGGCTCCGACAGTAAGAGTCACTTCTCCTGTTGACAATACTACATTCATTGCTCCCGCAACTGTTACAATCAATGCTGAAGCAGCCGATTCTGACGGAACAATTTCTAAAGTAGAATTCTATAACGGAACAACTTTATTATCAACTTCGACAAACAGCCCGTATACCTACAATTGGAAAAATGTGGCTATGGGAACTTATGCTATAACGGCAAAATCATATGATAATACAAATGCAACAGCAACATCTTCTACCGTAAACATAGTTGTTACTAATAATCAGGCTCCGACAGTAAGAATTACTGCTCCCGTTAATAATACTACATTCATTGCTCCTGCAAGTATTACAATAAATGCCGCAGCAGCCGATTCTGATGGAACAATTTCTAAAGTAGAATTCTATAACGGAGCAACTTTATTATCGACTGCAACAACCAGCCCGTATACATACAATTGGGAAAAGGTATCTGCGGGAACTTATCAGATAGTAGCAAAGGCTACAGACAATACCGGAAACGTGACCAGCTCGGCTCCTGTAATTATTGTTGCGAAAACAAACCCAACTATTAGTATGATTTCTTCTTCTGAAAATAATCAGGTGGTAGACACTGGAAAGGACCTTTTATTCACTTTCAATGTTACTGATCCTGATGCTGTATTATCATACATTATCATTAAAGACAATGGGGAAATAATTTCTACAATAAATAAATCTCCTTATTTATCTGTTCTTACTAACATAAGTTCGGGAGACCACTATTTCACAGCCATCGCTGTTCTTGAAAATGGTACCGAATATACATTTGCAAATTTGAATATAGTGAGCAAAAATTGCAAAAGTATGGCATGGAATATTTCAACTGATTATTTAATTGGAGATCAGGTAATCTATCAGAACATTATTTACAGAGCCTTGATAATTAACAAAAACAAACAACCTAATCAGGACCAATCCACTTGGTCTAAGATAGGAATCTGTGAAAATCTGGCAGTTGAAAATCCTCCTGTACTTAAACCTAAATACATCTTATACCCAAATCCGTGTACTACACATTTCAACATCAAATTTATTGATTGTGCCGGAAAGAGTTTTTACTATAGCATAATGGATGTAAACAGCAGAATCGTTAGAGAGCAAAAAAGTGAACCTATCAACAATGACATATTTGAGAAAGAAGTAACCATTCAGGGATTACCTTCCGGAACTTACATTGTACACATTCATTTAAATGAGAAGATATATAGTGAAAAAATAATTATCATAGAAAAGCCTTCTATGTACAAGAAAAAGAAATAATGCTTTTTACTCTCCTTTTATGTTACACAGAAAACAATAATTAGCATTCATCGATTTTATAGGAGTTATGTAATCCTAACACTCTATAATACCATATCAACACCTTTTCTGTTCAAAAGAAAATTTCAAACTAATTTAATATTACATGAAAAAAACATATTTTTTAATAGTATTCTTTGGTGCTATTACAGCTTATTCGCAACAAATTTCGGACACTACAGAGCCTAAAAAATTAAAAGAGATACATATCATTACAGAACGCTACTCCAAGTCGACTCAGGATATTAAACACATTTCGCGAAAGGAAATAGAGTTTCAAAAAAACCAAAACACTGCCGATTTACTAGCCAACACAGGTACCGTATCTGTTCAGAAATCGCAACAAGGCGGAGGAAGTCCCGTTTTAAGAGGGTTTGAAGCCAATAAGATTCTGCTTCTGGTGGATGGAATCAGAATGAACAACCTTATTTACAGAGCGGGACATTTACAGAATATCATTACGGTTGACGAAAATTCGCTGGAACAGATTGATGTTCTTTTCGGACCTGCATCTACTATTTTTGGGAGCGATGCATTAGGTGGCGCCATTAATATGAGAACCAAAAACCCTCTGTTTCTGTCCCAAACTGATAACAAAGTGTTTTCAGGAAATGCAATGTCAAGATACAACAGTGCCAATAATGGATTTACACAGCATTTTGATCTTAATTTTGCAGGTAAAAGATGGAGTTCCCTATCTTCTTTCTCGTATAATGATTACGGCGATTTGAGAATGGGAGGCAATTCTAATGGAAAGAATGAATCTTTTGGCGAGCGTCCTCAATATGTTGAAACTACAAACAATGTAGATTATTTGGTGCAGAATAAGAATCCACTTATTCAAAAGTTTTCCGGATATAAGCAATATAATGTCATGCAAAAGATACTTTTTCAACCAGATGAATATACACAGCACAGCTTGAATCTTCAATATTCGACTTCTTCAGATGTGCCAAGATATGATCGTCTTACAGATCCATCAGGTGCGGGGCTGAAACATGCTGTTTGGAATTACGGTCCGCAGAAAAGATTTCTTTCAGCTTATAAATTTTCGAAACAAAAGGCCTTGTTCAACAGTGATATGAATCTTGGAATGAGCTATCAAAACATTGAAGAAAGCAGAATCTCAAGAAAATTTAACGATGATAAAACTAAAAGTCAGGTCGAAAAAGTAAATGTATTTGCTTTTAACGCAGATTTCAGAACGAAACTAGGCAAGGGTGACTTTCTTTACGGAACCGAATTCTTTTATGATAATCTAAATTCGACTGCTACCAGTTCAAACCGCATCACCGGTATTGTGTCTCCAACAGATACTCGTTACCCAAACGGTATAAATCATACCTTTAGAGCAGATGTTTTTGCAACTTATAATGAAAAAATAAACGAAACTACTTTCTATAATTTGGGGATTCGTACCGGTTATTCTTCCTTAAAAAGTACTATTGCTAATAATTCTTTTTTCCGACTTCCATATGATGTCATCGAGCAGAGTAACTTCACATACAGCGGTACTGCCGGAATTGCAAAGAATTTTGAGAGCACTAAATTGGTTTTCAATTTGGCTTCGGGCTACAGAGTCCCAAACGTGGATGATTTAGGAAAGCTTTTCGAATCAGTGCCCGGAACCTTGATTGTCCCTAATCGAAATATTGCTCCTGAGAAATCAGTAACAGCCGATTTTACTATAGCATTGGGGCAGGGAAAGAGAATTCAGTTTGACAATACAGTTTATTATACCCGTCTTTTTGATGCCATTGTTACCGATCATTTTTTGTACAATGGACAAAGTTCGGTGATATACGAAGGAGTGCAAAGCGAGGTCTTTGCCATGCAAAATAAAGGGAATGCTTATGTAGGCGGTTTTTCTTCCACCCTGAAAATGGCCATCACAAAACCACTGGGAATTTATGGTACGGTAACTTTTACCAAAGGAGAAATAATGAACCGCACGGGGAATACTCCATTAGATCATATCTCTCCAATATATGGAAAAGCAGGATTGAAATATGAAAATAAAATAATACTTCTGGATTTCTATACATTATTTAATGGCAAGAAAGATATAAGCGATTATTCTACAAATGGTGAGGACAACCAAAAATATGCTCCAAAAGGAGGTATGCCGTCATGGCAAACCTTTAATTTCAAAACATCCTTTATGGTCGATAAAAATATTTCGCTTTATGCCGGAATTGAGAATATTTTAGACCTACAGTACCGTGTTTTTGCATCGGGTATCAATGCATCGGGCAGAAATATATCTGTGGCAGCAAAATATCACTTCTAATACAAAATTCCCATTTCTGTTTTTTACAAATCTAAACTCCTTTCCTTACAAAAAAAAAGGTTTGCATTATTCAACAAAAGGGATGTGTTGTAAAATACAAAAAGACCGTTTCGGATAATGAGACGGTCTTTTTAAAAGCTATTTAAAGGTTAATTCTCTGTACAATATTCTTCCAGATTGGTTAAATATTTTAGATGGAGGTATTTCATTTTTTCATTAAATACACCCACAGGTCAAATTAGTATTTAAAATTTATAGTTTAGACCTGCACTGATAATTCCTCTATGTCCAAATCCTGCTTCTACAAATCCCCCAAGTTTTTTACCTACGCGAAGACCTGCAGGATTAACCTGAAAAGCAAAATCTACATTATTGTCTTTAACGGCTGGTTTGTTAGGTTCTGTGCTTGTATATCTGTCCATAATAACACCTGCAGCAGCGGATCCGTAAAAATCCAACCACTCTGTTTTTATGTAACTAAACGATAACGTAGGCATGACCATAAAATAGTTATTGGTTCTCTTAGCAATAAGTATGTTGTTTTTATCGCTTTGTTTGGTTTGTTCCTGTTGAAAAGCGACATCACCACCTACTCTTATTCGTTCAGTGATCTGATATCGATACCCCAAACCAAAATTTCCGGAAGAGGTTGTCTCAGAATTTAATTTTTGCCCCAGAATTGCAGAAGATAATGCATTTGAAAAACCTTCTACAAAAGTCATTGGTATACCATCGCTATAGGTTAGATTTACTTCATGTTTACCGATTTCTTGTGCTTTTACTACAGTTGTACCGAATGTTAAAAAAATTACGCATACAATAATTGACTTTTTCATTTGTTTTAATTACTTTATAGTTAATAAATTTAAATTTGTGGCAAGAATATCTTACACTGCCTTATTACTAATACGTCAAAAAATAAAATACCCCTATTACGCTGCAATAAAAATTTAAAATCTCCCTACTTTTTATGATATGAATGAGGACCTAAAGCATTTTAAACAATTGTTCAACGAGCTTTATCAGCCCTTATGCAATCATGCCTATAAATACCTTCAGGATAGGAATGAAAGTGAAGATGTGGTGCAGGAATTGATGATTAAAATATGGGAAACCCGCAAGGATTTACTTTCTGAAAAGAGCCTTAAATATTACCTGTATATAGCGGTTAAGAATCGGTGCATATCTATTCTGAGAAAAAAAATCTATATGTTTGACGTTGACGAAATGTCTGCCGATATTGCCGAAGAAATCCCCGAAACGAAGCCCTTAACAGATGCTAACCAGCTTATAGAAGATGCATTTAAAGGAATTTCTCCAAAATGTCTTGAAATTTTCAAACTAAGTCGTCTTGAAAAATTAAGCTATAAGCAAATTGCAGAAAAATTAGAAATATCAGTAAAAACAGTAGAAAACCAGATGGGAAAAGCCATCAAACATATACGGGAGTTTGTTAAACAACATCCCAACTTAATTATTTTCTTTAAAATATGGTATTTTAGTTATTATATAGTGGGGGTTTTAAAAGAATTTGTGTTTTATTTAAAAGAGGTATAACCATGGACAGCCAAGATATTAATGTATTATTAGCAAAGCATTTTTCAGGAGAAACGAAACCTGAGGAAGAAGCTGTGTTAATGAATTGGATAAAAAACAATCCTGATGAATACCTCTCGCTTAAGATTTTTTTTGCAGAAAGTCAGCCATTAGACTCTCCTCAGTTATTTGAAACCGCTAATGCCTGGAACCGCATAGCTCCAAATTTATCCTCCACGAAGATAACCGTATTTCAGTTGTACAAAAAATATCTATACGTAACAGCTGTTGCAGCCGTTTTTATTTTAATAAGCACGTTCGCTTTCTTGTATGCAAATACCGAGATAACTGTTCAGACAATTAACGGGCAGGTAAAAAGTGTCGAATTGAGTGATGGCTCAATAGTTACTTTGAACGACAACTCGAGTATTAGTTATAGAAGATTTCTGTGGAACAACCGAACTGTCCGTTTAAATGGGGAAGCTTTTTTTGAAGTAAAACATGACGAGAGCAGACCTTTTTCTGTAAATACGGGTACTCTATCCGTAAAAGTTTTAGGAACTTCTTTTGTTGTAACAACAACAGAAAAAGAAAAATCGGTAGACGTGATTACAGGAAAAGTCAAGGTTACCGCCACTCCTACTAATCAAACAGTCATTTTGGAGAAAAAACAGGCCGTTCATTACGTTTCCAACAGCTTAATTAAAAGTGACACAGCCGACAAAAACTTACTCTCCTGGAAAACAAAGTCTCTTTCTTTCGAAAATACTCCACTTCAAAAAGCTTTTCAGGATATTGAAGATTGTTATCATATTAAAATACAGGTAGAAGGCAAAATCTCTGATTCCTGCACCGTTACCACAAATTTCAAGAACGAATCCATAAAAGAAATATTGGAAGAATTCCGTTTATTGTTTGGGCTTAGTTATACACAAAAAGGCAATACTGTTTGGGTGAAAAACATATCGTGTGAAAAGTAATTCTCTCATAAATAACTGGTTAACAATTTCATTCTATTTTGTACTTTTCTTTTGTGCCGGATCTCTACAAGCACAAAAAACAAGCTTACTGGAAAAAAAGATCACTATCCAAATAGAAAATGATAGTATCGGAGCTTATATTACTGCCATTATAGCACAAGGCGCAAATTTATCCCTCAGTAATAATAAACTCAATCTTGGCAAAAAGATAAAGATCGACAAAGGAACTTATAAATTGAAAACACTTCTACATCTTCTTTTTGAAACAGAATCAGTAAAATTTCTCGAAAAAGACAATAAAATAATTATCTACACGGTTTCACGAGCTCCTGACCCCTTTACTATTAGCGGTTTTGTTTATGCAGGCGACAGTAAAGAAGCGCTACCCTACGCTACCGTACGAGTTTTAAATACAAACATTGCTGTTAATTGTAATGATTATGGCTATTATACGCTAACATTACCCGAAAACAAGTACATCATAAATGCGAGTTATACCGGTTTTACTTCACAAACAGATACGATACTGGTAAACAAGACCATTAAAAAAAACTTTAATCTTACAATGGGACTATCCCTTGCTCCGGTTGAAGTTAAGTCATCCAAAAAACCTTTAAATGAGATTTCCAGCATAATCGATACGCAGCATGTTAACACTCTTCCCTTTCTAATGGGGCAATCAGACCCGTTAAAACTTCTTACCTTAAAACCGGGCACCTATGGCACTTCATTAAATGTAAGAGGAGGTTCAAGCGATCAGAATTTGGTTTTATTAGATGGTGTCCCTATTTACAACTACAATCATTTTACGAGTTTGTTATCTATTTTCGATTCGCAGGCCATCAAACAAATAAGTTTTTTCAAAGGCGGCTTTCCGGCTCGTTACGAAGGAAGACTTTCGTCGGTCATAGATGTTAAAACAAAAGATGGCGACATGCAGTCCTACCATGGGGCCGCTAATATTGGCTTACTAACGGGTTCTGCGATGATTGAAGGACCTATCATAAAAGACAAGATGTCCTTTATGATTAGTGCTAGAAGAAGCTGGATTGATGCTTTGACCAAAGCGATTTTTGATCAGGATATTAATTTTAAATACCGGATGTATGATGCCTATTTTAAGATTAACTATTTTATTAATTCCTCCAATCGGCTTTACCTTGGTGCCTATACCGGCGGAGATCTTATTCGTGTAAATTTCTTTTCTTCCGAAGCACCTCAGCTTACCTGGAACAACAGAACACTTTCTTTGCGCTGGAACAGGGTATATAATCCCAGACTGTTTCAGAATTCGGTTCTAATGCTAAGCAACTATAACAACCAGTTTGCTAATGCAGATGAGGATGGAACCAGAAAGTTTCGCATTACAGATATAGGTATCGAAAACAACCTGAATTATCACTGGTCGTCATTCCTAAATAGTGCTATAGGCTTACGAATAAATATGACCAATTTTTCCAGTAAAAATATTGAAAGAGAGCAATTGATAAAGTCAGTACATTTCAAAACCTATTGGGACAATGATATAACGCTGTCTGATAAAGTTCGAATAAAAGCGGGTCTTCATTATGCAACTTTTTTAACTAAAAACAAGGTTTATAATTCTTTTCAGCCCCGTACCAGTTTGGTTTATAAGTACAACACTTCTAATAGTCTCTTTGTCTCCTATGCCATAATGGAGCAATTTTATCATCAAATTACTCAGAATACCTATGCCTTACCCTCAGATTTACGAATGCCGAGTACAGATCAGTTACCTCCGGAAAAAGCTTTTATCTATGAAGCAGGCTATGAAAAAACTTTAAACAAAGGATACATCCGACTACAGCTATACGAAAAAAAAGTATCCAATATTTTAATGTATCAACCCCTTTATGATACTCCAGATCAAGACGAAATACAATCCCCTCTAATCGGGTTTGGCAATTCAAGAGGCCTGGAACTTGAATTTTCTAAGCAGTTCAAAAAGTTTGATGTACAGACATCGTATACCCTGAGCAAATCGACATTGAGATTCCCCACAATAAATAATGGTCAGACGTTTAATTCTCCAAACGATATAACCCATCAAATAAAAGGAGCTGTTACCTGGAATATTAATCAATCCTGGGTACTATCCACCATGTTTAATTATAGTTCCGGTGTTTTAATCTCGGCACCAGAATCTTTTTCCTATAATGATAAAAAAGACTCGTACCCAGTAGATCCCAACCAAAGCAACGAAATATCGAAGCCAAATAACTACCGCCTACCGAGAAATTACAATGTCGATGTTGGCGTCTCAAAAACAAAAAAAACGAAATCCGGCAACCAATCCAGATTGTATTTTGGAGTTAACAATCTCGTAGGACAATCTCCACCTTTTATCATTGAAACCAGTTTAAGTAATGGTACCTTTAATGTTGAACAGGCCAGAATGTTTAAATATTTTCCTTACGTTGGATATACTTATACTTTTGGGACGGGTAAAGAAAAATTAAACTAATTTCCAGAATCTTTAAAAAACAAGGCATAAATAAAATCTACAATCTCTTTTTTTGATAGCAGCCCTTGAAATGAACCAATACATTTTCTTCCCTTATACATAAATAAATCCGACAGGTTTTAAAAACCTGTCCGGTTTGTAATATTGATCCTAATTAATTGATAAAACAAAAAAGCCTCTACATTGCTGTAAAGGCTTTATTCCTGTAGTGGTCCCACCTGGGCTCGAACCAGGGACCACCTGATTATGAGTCAGGTGCTCTAACCAGCTGAGCTATAGGACCGGTTTGAGGATGCAATATTACTACTATTTTTCATTCACTCCAAATATTTTGGGAGATGATTTGCATTTAATTTCAAACAACACCCTGTGTTTCCTAAAACACAATTGATTTTCAACTGCTTATTTCGAATCCTAAAAAGAAAAAATTTTATTTAATTTCCTGACAAAGCTCAACCAAAACACCATTTGTGTTCTTCGGATGTAAAAAAACCACTAATTTATTATCGGCTCCCTTTTTAGGAACGTCATTAATCAGCACGAAACCTTCGTTTTTCAAACGGGCGATTTCGGCATGAATGTCTTCTACATCAAAAGCGATATGATGGATTCCTTCTCCTTTTTTCTCCAGAAACTTCGCAATAGGACTTTCAGGATTCGTCGCCACCAAAAGTTCAATCTTATTGGTTCCGGTTTGAAAGAACGAGGTCAAAACCCCTTCACTTTCTACCGACTCCATTTTATAGGACGGAACGCCCAATAATTTTTCGAACAGCACATTGGCGTCCTCCATATTCTTCACGGCAATTCCGATATGCTCAATTTTATTTACCATAACCTCTAAATTTTAATTTCAATTATTGATTTACATACGTATTAAAGTAACCGCATTCGGCAATAACATCCTGATAATATTTCGTATCCGAATAGTCTTTCTGCAGCGCTTTAAAACCGTTCCAGGCAATAAAATTAATTTTATCGTCGTCGGCTTCCCACCAGTTTTTAAGATTGTTGTACTTATTATTGTAATATTCGTTTCGTTCGCATTTCGCCAGCATATAAATACATTTTGCCTTTTGCTCTTTTGTTGTGGCCGCTTCCAACGCTTTTTGGTAGTACATTCTAGGAAGATCACAATTGGTTATCATTCGCTTCATCGAATCCCTGAAAGAATACGGACTTGAACCGTAACCTATAATTGTGATTTCATAAAAAGTTCTTCCGTTTCCGAAATGTGTAATATTATAAAAGGCGTTACCCAACAATAAGCTATTCGTGTACATGTCTTCTTTTTGAGCCAGTTTACCCTGCATTTCCTTTATGGTGGTCAGGAAATCCATAAAAGTATATTTTCTTTTTTGATACGCCGTGTGATCGCAGTCATGACAGTCCTTTATATTTCCGTTAAACGGATTCCCCAGGAACTTGCTGTATTGAACCGAATCGGTTTGTTTCATGTACTCAATAGCTTCCGGTATTTTATTTTTAAAGGTTGCCTGAACCGCCTGAAAATTGTTGATATCCTTCAATTTCAAACTATAAATTCCAGCTCCGATACTTTCAATTTCAGATTTATTGGATTTAGACAAGAAAGCTTTCATGTCTAATAAAACTTTTTCATTGTCATAGAATGAATTTCCATCGTTCCAATAACTGTAACGCGATTCGCCATAAATTTCAGCCATTACCGGATTCCCCTTTTCTCTGTAAAGCGTTGACAAATAACTTCTGCTCCAGGAAGAAGCATTCTGATAACGAAATTCCTGTCCTTTGTAATTCTTTGGAAGTTCAAAATACAGCCAGTTTAAATCGGCGAGGATTGTTTTTTCGTTTTTATCCGTAAGTTTATCTATTTTGCTTAAGTTATTTACAAAACGAAGCAAACGAAGCTGCATTCCTGCCAGTTCTGTTTTAGGAAGCGTTTTTACCGCCTTATCAAAATTCTTATCTGCATTGGCATAATCTCCTTTTAAAGTCTGTAAATACCCCAGAGACAAATCCCATAAGTAAGGTCGGTCTGTATTTCCCGCTGCTGAAATTCTAGCGATTAAATCCAATGTTTTTTGATCCACCTTCACCTGATTTTCGGTTTTGTTTTCAGCCACACTAAGTTTTTTCATAGGCTGATTTTCTCCTCCATCTTTCTGAAAAGAATTGTTTATCGCCTCCTCTTGTCTGTTCACTAATCGTGTTGCCAGATAATTCAGATGTTCGCTTTTAGGATCTAATTCATAGATTTTTTCAATGGACTGTTTTTCGTCTTTGTAGTAACCACGAACAGCCCAAAGCGCTGCTTTTTCTTTATTATTTTTAGCCATCGTCAACGCTTTATTCCAGTCGGTTTCATTTTTCGGACTAAAACAATAAGCCGTAACGGTTCTCAATTCCGGGCATTTATCAAAAACCTGTGCGTACAAATAGTTTGAAGCTGCAAATTTATTTTGCTTGTGATTCACTCCTGCCACGTAGGAAAGTGCTCGGTAATACAGTACATTTTTAGGAACCGATTTTTCTGTTTTATTAAAAAAATCAACGGCTTTTTGTTTGTTGTTGCTGTAAAAACGAGCTTTCATGGTCAAAAACCAATATCTGTTTTTCAGGAAAGGATCCGAAGTCGTGTTGTACACATTCTCGATCGACTGAATCATTTTGGCATCATTGAATGTTTTTGCCACCACCGGATCGTAACTCCAATAATCTCTGTTAATAGAAACGGTTTCTATTTTTTGCGCCAGATACAAAAACTCTACAAAGCTTTTTACTTTATCATCCTTAAGCGAAATCTTTTTCCCCCATTTCAAAGAGGATTTATTTTCCTTTTTGTTTTTATAATACACATGAAGATCTTTGATTTCTTCTTTGTTTTTTATCGGGCTTTTATTCTCCGAATAATAATCCGGTTTTTCGTCTCCAATTAAAAAATAATTGACGGTAGTGGTATCGATTTTTCCTTTAAGATAGGTTCCCCAATCGGACTTAATATCTTTATTGAAACGGGAATTGTGCTCGGTATCAAAACCAATTCCGTAGAAAATTCCACCCGACAGGAAAAGCGGTGAATACGATTTGTCTGCAAAAGTTTCGGGAGTAAAATTAGAACTGTACGATCCAAAATAATCCCAATCGCCATCTGCACAGGCATAAATTACTCCGTATGCAAAAAGTAAAACCGCACTAGAAACAAGAAATAACTTGTTCAAAAATATTCTTTTCATAGTTTTTTAAATTGAATTCGTCTAAATCGTAAAATATAATTTCTTTTGGCTGCTGCGCGGTATTCTCGCCCAGTTCTTCCGCCATTTGTTTTAAATCTTCTGCCGAAATTGTCTCCATTTTTAAGAGGTCATTTTCTTCGTAAAAAACTCCATTCTTATAATTGGATTTTTTCGCTTTAAAAAAGATCCCGCTTAGTTGTTGAAAATTTGGATCCCTTTTGAGCTCAGCTACATTCATTTTAGAACGTAAACCAATTACTTTTTGGTTTCGGATATGAATTCCCCACGAATATATGGGCAAGGCAAAATCGAGATGCATCGGATACTTTTTCAGGCTTTTTAAATAGCGTTCTGCAATTTTCTGATCGTATATCGAATTTAAAGAATCGGGAGCAATTGACCCCATGTTGTAATACATCAAAACTCCGGAATCTACGTTCGGAATTTTAGTTTTCTTAAAATATTTCACCTGATGCAAGCGAATTGTTGCGGAGAGCTTTTTTCCGGAAAGCTTTTTAACACGCTCAATAAATTTAAGATAGTTGTCTTTACTTTTAAGGGTCCAGTCGCAATCGATCTGAATTTCCTGAGATGTAATTTTGTTCTTCGTGCTGATTTCTTCAATCAGACGAACTGTTTTCTGCGCCAGATCCTCCACATCAAGAGAAGAAGACAACATAACTTTGTTTTGAATAAATACTACGGGTACAATTTCGAACTTGGTTACGGCGTCCTGAAAACGAATCGGACTAAGCGGAATGGGTTCTTTGGTCTGGGGATGCTGGCCAATATCAAAATACCTGATATAAAGTTTAGTGACTTCATTGTCCTTCAAAGCAAGCTTCTCCGTTTCAGATAATTTCAGAATGGTTTTCCAGTAATAAAAAGCAACAACCGGCTTTTCATTCTTATTACAGGAAATCAGAAAAAGAATTAAGAAACCAATAAAAAATCTTTTGATCAAAACTTAGGAAAAATTACATTTTAAACCCAAAAGTAAGAAATTCTTCGCTGTTATTGTTTTGAATTTTTAAAAAAAGAGCAATTTGCAAAAGCTGTAAATCCTAATAAATGGCTAAAAAGTTTCAATTAAAGCAAATATAATTGTTATTTTGTGCAATCAAATTCAGAAACCGTTATGTTGAAAAACAACTTTAGATATATTGCATTTTTACTGGTCTTTTTTATGTTAAGCTGTGCCAAACGCGGCAGCATTACCGGCGGACTAAAAGACACACTGGCTCCGGTTTTAAAATACAGCTCGCCTAAAAATTTCAGTACTGATTTTAAAGGCAACGAAATTATTCTGGGTTTTGACGAGTATGTAAAACTTAAAAACCTCAACAAGCAGCTTATTGTTTCGCCGCCAATGAAACATGAGCCGTTGATTTTACCTACCACACCGAGTAAAGTGATCACGATTAAAATAAAAGACACTTTGCTGCCGAACACTACCTACAGTTTTAACTTCGGACAAAGTATAGCAGACAACAACGAAGGAAACTCGATAAACCAATTCAAATATGTTTTTTCAACAGGTTCTTCTATTGATTCGCTTTCGATAAGCGGACAAATTAAAGATGCTTATGAGAAAAATGTAGATAATTTTGTTTCGGTAATGCTTTATGAGATAAACGATACCTACCAGGATTCTTTAATTTACAAGCAAAGTCCGCGCTACATTACCAATACGCTGGACAGTTTACGTACTTTCAAATTAGAAAACTTAAAGGCCGGAAAATACCTGTTGATGGCCCTGAAAGACAAAGGAAGCAACAACAGATACAACCCGAAAGATGATAAAATTGGCTTTATCAAACACTACATTACCGTTCCGAACGACACTGTTTTTGAATTGGAATTATTCAAAGAAGTTCTTCCGTTTAAAGCTGTAAAACCTGTACAAGCCTCAGGAAACAGGCTGTACCTTCCTTATGAAAGCAAGCAAAACTTTAAACTTTCGAAACCTAAAGTGGTCCTGAAACACGGGAACGATACCATGGAAACGATTGTTACCGCATTTCCTAAAAAGGATTCCCTGCAAATTTGGTACAAACCTCTAAAAGTTAAAGCAGATTCTTTGGCAGTAGAGGTTAGTAAAGAAAAATACAACAAAAGATTTAGTGTAAAAATTAAAGACCAAAAGAAAGACACTTTAAACATAACCGCTGTTCAAAACGGGACTATCAATTTCCGTGATCGATTTACCTTAGAATCAACTACCCCGCTGGTAAAATTTGACAAATCAAAAATTCGATTGGTTAACAAAGATTCAACTGCTGTAGATTTTACTACAGAATACGATGAATTTGAGCAAAAACTCTATGTTGATTTCAAAAAAGAGCCTGTTGAAAAATACAGCATAACATTTTTCCCGGGTGCACTGACTGATTTTTACGAAAAAACCAATGACACTCTGGCTATTAAACTAAGCACAAAAGAACCTGCTGATTATGGAAACCTGGTTCTGAACCTAAAAAATGTAAAACGTTTTCCAATTATTGTTGAAGCAACTAACGCAAAAGGGGATGTTGTATACGCCAGTGATTATTCTGAAGGCAAGACTAAAATTGAATTCAATTTATTAGTCCCTGATAAATTTACGATTCGAATAATCTACGACGACAATAAGAACAAAATTTATGACTCAGGGGATTTCCTGAATAAAAAGTACGCCGAAGAAGTATTTTATTACCAAACTCCAGTAGATGTTCGCACTAATTGGGATGTCGATCAGGCTATTGATTTAAGTATCCCGTTCAATCCTGAAGTAGAGAAAAAACAAGCAGAAAAAAAGAAAAAAGACGAGGAGAAAAAAAGGAAAGCCTTTTAAATTTTAATAGCTGAGCGCAGCGCTATGGAAAACGATTTAATTGAAAAAGAAAACTGGTTCAAAAGAAACTGGAAATGGTTTTTACCTTCCGCCTTTCTATGTATCTTTTTAATTGGAATTTTAGCTGCGTCAACCTCTCAAAATAGCATTACTGATATCGCCAAAGCTTATTCAGACGAGCTGCTTTTTGAAAAAGCAATTGAACAAGCGAACAAAAACCCAAGCATACTTGAAAACATTGGCACAATTGAAACTATCGATAAACTGGCTATTCTGGAAGGAAACGTTATGTATTCCAACAATCACAATACCGTTAATTTATCCGTGAGAGTCAACGGAGCCAAAAAAAAGGGTAAACTAAACATTTCCGCTTTCAAAAAAGGAACAGAATGGGTGTACCAAAAAATTGCTGTCCGCACCAAAAATCCTAAAAACGAAATTATCGTCTTAGAAAAACCTCAAAAATAAGCTTTCGAATTAGAATCAAAAATCGATTCTAAACACATCTTTATCACTTAAAAAATCAAGTTTTTTTCGGATTTCTAACATCGAATTTTTATCCAATTCCACCACAAAAACATCTTCACTCTCCTGTGGTTCGAGAATATAATTTCCTAAAAAATCAACCGCTTGCGAATGTCCAATATGTTCAAAATTATTGGCGTCCAGCCCTACTCTGTTAACCCCAATCACATAACTCAGATTTTCGATCGCACGAGCTTTAAGCAAAGCATCCCAGGCGTTGGTTCTTACTTTGGGCCAGTTGGCCACATACAGCAGCAAATCGTAGTTTTCGACATTTCTGGCAAAAACAGGAAATCTCAAGTCATAACAAACCTGCAGGCAAATCTTCCAATTCAGATAATTCACAATTACTTTTTCATCTCCTCTGGTATAAAACTGATCTTCTCCTGCAAGCGAAAACAAATGGCGCTTGTTGTAATATTGAAGTTCACCTGACGGAAAAACAAATACCATTCGATTGTAATACTTCTCGTTTTCAACAATAACGAGACTTCCCACAATAGCTGCTTTTTTTTGTTTCGCCAAAGACTGTATCCAGGAGATAGTCTCCCCTTGCATCGTTTCGGCAACAGCTGCGGCATTCATCGTAAATCCCGTTGAAAACATTTCCGGCAGCACGATCAGATTAACGTCAGCATCGATTAAATTGATTTTGGTCTCAAACTGCTTTCTATTCTCTGAAGCATTCTCCCAGTAAAGATTTGATTGTATAAGTGCGATTTTCATATGGTAAAAATACCTTTTTTTTAAAACAAAAAGTCTAAATAAGATTTGAGTTTCACAAACCCTCCTACAAAGAGCCACAAACCCAGTAAATATCGGATTTTTCAGAATAAAAAAACATTATCTGAAAAAATTATGCAAAAATCTTGCACAATTTATGCGAAAATATTGCTAACAATGAAGATAATTTATATATATTTGACCGCTGATTAAAAAACACAACACCTTAAAAAACACTTAATTATGAAAAAACACCCAGTTTTAAAGGGCGGACCGCCAACAATGATTCTTACAAACAGTCACGAATCATTTGCAATAAAAAAGCAAAGCACTAAAATACCACAAGCAGATTCCTTATTCTTTAAAGCGTAATACTAAAGCTACAGTAAAGACCACAACTGTAGTAAAAGCAACAGGATTCTATTTCTAATAATTCGTCTTCAGGAAACGAATTAAGAAACTCTTTTCACCTCACCAGTGAAACAAAAAAAACAATCAATCAATAAACCTCAACTAACTAAAAACCCAAAGAATGAAACAAACTATTTTATTATTTATGTTCTTTTTTGCGATACAGGTCACCCAGGCGCAAGTAAAAACCATCAAAGGAACGGTGACCGATACTAATGGCATCTCGATACCGGGAGCATCCATAAGCATAAAAGAAGAAAAAAGAGGTACCACAACCGATTTTGACGGTAAATTCTCTATCGATGTACAGGAAGGAAAAACACTTACGATTTCCTTTTTAGGATTAGAACCACAACATATCCTAATAGGCAATTCTAACAACCTCAACATAAAACTAAAAGAAGCTGCTGCAACAGCCCTTTCTGGAGTAGTCGTTACCGCATTAGGCATCAAAAGAGAAAGAAAAGAACTGGGCTATTCTTTTCAGGACGTAAAAGGAAAAGATTTAGCAGACAATCCCACACTAAGCGTAGCACAATCTTTATATGGAAAAGTTGCAGGGGTTAACATTTCGCAAACTACAGGGGGTTTTGGAAGCAGTTCCCGCATTGTAATAAGAGGAAACCGATCTATTAGTGGTGACAATCAGCCTCTATTTGTTGTAGACGGAGTTCCTTTAGGCAATACCGGACTAGCCTCGGTCACTGATTCTAAATCAGGAAGATATTCAGATGGTGTCGATAATGGGGATGGATTATCCAGCTTAAACATGGATGACATCGAAAACATTTCTGTACTGAAGGGGGGAGCCGCCAGTGCACTTTACGGAGAGCGCGGTGCCAACGGGGTTATCGTTATTACCACCAAAAAAGGAAAAAAAAACTCATTAAAAGCAGAATATAACGGAACAACCACGTTTGACCAAATTAATACAACCTATAAAGATTTTCAAAGACAATATGGTACTGGATCAAATGGTCTACTCCCAAATCCAAATGATATTGCGAACGCAAAAAATGCCACTACAAGTGCATGGGGGCCAAAATTTGGATCGGCCGGCAATACTACAACACGAATTTTTGACGGCTCTTACAAACCTTATGAGAATGCCAGAAACAACACTAAAGATTTTTTCAGAACTGGAGTAAGTGTCAACAACAGCTTTAGTTTATCAGGAGGAGGAGACAATACCAGCTTTAGATTAAATTACTCCAATCTTGACGCTACTGACATAGTTCCTAAAAGCGGTTTAAAAAGAAACACTTTTACATTAGGCGTTAATTCACAAATACAGAAACTGACACTGGATGCAAAATTTAGCTATATCACTGAAAACACAGACAACAGACCTTCATTATCCGACGATGCCGGCAACCTCGGATTATCTGTAGCTGCAATAGCCCCAAATATTGACCAGGCCTGGTTAAAAAATTACGAAAACCCAAACGGCATATATTACCCCTGGAACTCAGACCCCAACCGACTAAATCCTTATTTTGTACTAAACGAAAACAAAAACGAAACGCAAAAAAATCGAATTCTAGGAAATTTCAGTGCCACTTACGCCATTACCAATTGGTTAAGCGCTACAGCTAGGGCCGGAATTGACCGTTTTACATTTGAAAGTTCTGATTTTGTTAACGCTGGAAGCACCTGGAACTCCAGGCAAAATGGCTCCCTGATAAACAACAACACTACCTTTCAGGAATACAACACAGAAGCCTTATTGAACGCTCAAAAAACGTTTGGCGATTTTAACATAACCTTTGGTGTTGGAGCCAATCAAAGAAACTCTCAAAGAATAATTTCAGGAGTTGCTCTTAGTGATATGATTACAAACGGAATCAATAAACAAGCTAATTTCGTATCCAGTATTCTGAGTCCAAAAACAAACGACGAAATACTCGTACGCTCGGTATACTCGTACTTAAGAACCAATTACAAAAACTATCTGTTTTTAGACTTTACCGGACGTAACGACTGGAATTCCACTTTAGCCACGGCTGTTGGCACAGCGGGTAACAATAATTATTCCTACTTCTACCCGTCAGTATCCTCCAGTTTTATCTTTACTGATGGTTTCGACATGAAAAGCGATGTATTAACTTTTGGAAAAATCAGAGCTTCATGGGCAGGAACTGCAAAAGCACTGGAAACACCTTACAATACAGCTCTTTATTACAACATACAATCTAAACCCTTATTAGGCAACTCTATAGGCTCTATAACGAACAGCATCCTTCCGAACAACCACTTAAAGCCAGAATTTACAACAAGTTACGAAGTAGGAGCTGACTTAGGTTTTTTCAAAAATCGTCTACAGCTTGATTTATCTTATTACTACACCCGAACTAAAAATCAGCTCATCGTATTAAACGTTTCGCAGGCCTCTGGCTTTGTAGGCATAAATGCCAATGCCGGTGCAGTTGAGAACAAAGGTTTTGAGGCCTTAATAACCGGAGGAATTTTTAGAAATCCCGACGGTTTCAATTGGGACATGACTCTGAACTTTGCAAAAAACAGAAATACTTTACTTGAACTAACCGATCAAACTGATCTTCAGGTAGTATCCAATGCAAGATGGGCCGGTGCACAAATTGTAACCAAAGTAGGAGAAAGTTCTACCGAAATTTACGGAAGAAAGTTCCAGAGATCCCCAGATGGTCAAGTCATTATTGGATCTAACGGGCTTCCACTTTTAACTGATGGTTATGAGAGTTTAGGCAGAACTGCTCCGGACTGGATCGGCGGTGTAACAAACGAATTTTCATACAAAGGAATTAGTCTTCGAGCCAATTTTGACATGAAATTTGGAGGTAAAGTTTATTCCATGACCAATGCTTATGCCGCTTATAATGGACTAACAAATGAAACCTTAGAAGGAAGAGACGGGTACAACGCATGGGTTGCCGAGCAGGTCGCAGCAGGAAAAACATTAAATCAAATAGGCCAGCTAACCCCAACTGCAGGTCTTATTGTCCCTGGAGTAACCGAAGTTAGAGACAATACAGGCAATGTAACCGGATACCAAAATAACACCCGATATGTCAACCCACAAACGTACTGGAGAAGTTTATATGGCGACAACACTACACCGGAACCTTTTGTTTATGATGCCTCTTACGTAAAACTGAGAGAAGTCTCTATAGGTTACGATTTTCCAAAAAAATGGCTAAAAGGTACGGGGTTCGAAAGATTTAAATTTTCTATTATCGGAAGAAACCTATGGAATGTATATTCTAAAGTTCCGAACATCGATCCCGAATCTACCTATACGAACGGAAACGGGCAAGGGTTTGAATATGGTTCTTTGCCTTATAGAAGATCTTATGGTTTTAACTTACAATTATCATTCTAACACTCAAATTTGATCCTAATGAAAAAACATATAACACATTTAACAAACTGTATGCTGGGTGTAATTTTATTGCTTAGCACAACCAATTGCGCAGACGATGAACTTTTTAGAGAAACTAATACCAATCCGGAATCTTTCTTAGGTGTAGCTCCTCATTTACAATTAACCGGAGTCGAGGCTGCCCTTTCTGGCGGAATCTTTGAACAGTGGAGAGCCAATCTTATTTATGGCGAAGGATTTGTGCAGCACTTAGGAGCAGCATGGGCAACTACAACTTACGGCTCTTTCTATGCTGCAAATACGGAATATCAGGGAGCACTTTGGAACGCAAATTATGGCGGAGGCTTAATACGCAATGTAGTAGATCTCACTGAAAAAACCAACGGAAAACCGGAATACAAAAATATGAATGCCTTAGCAAAAACACTTAAAGTAATGGCATTCCAGCGTCTCACAGATTTATACGGAGACATTCCGTATTTTGAAGCAGGTTTAGGCTATCACAAAGTAGTTCTCTATCCCAAATACGACAGCCAAAAGGATATTTACACTGACTTTTTTAAACTTCTGGACGAAGCTTATAATCAACTACAATCAGGTACCGATCCGATAAGAGGGGATATTTTTTATGCTGGCGATATCTCAAAATGGAAAAAAATGGTTAATTCATTGAGATTACGCTGCGCGATGAGGATTTCAAAAGCAGATCCTGCCCTTGCCAAAGAGCAAATTCAAAAAGCCGTTACCAATGGTATATTTACGAGCAATGATGACAATTGTTTCATGAAACACGACTCGACACTTCCGGAAACAAGTGGGGCAACAAACAATGGTAATGGACTTTCTCACGCCTTTAAAGGCAATGAATTATTCGATCGTGCTACTATCACGATACTTAACGCACTGGGGGATGATCCGAGAAAAAAAATATGGTTCTTACCCGTAAATGGCAATTATGTTGGTATTGACCCAAACATCTATGGATACGAATTCGCACCCGGAGGAAGTGATGGTCTTTCTAAAATACAACCTTATTTATACGAAAACAGTGCTCCGTACCTGCATCTCACCTACTCTGAAACACAACTCCTTTTGGCAGAAGCTTCTTTTAGAAATCTATACACAGGCGACACCAAAACTCTTTACAAAAAAGGAATTGAAGCCGGAATCAGACAATGGATTATTTTTAAAGATGCCAGCATTATTAACAATGATGCTATTACTGCCTTTTTAGCCACAAAGAACCTTACACCAGGGAAAGAACTGGAAGAGATCGCAACCCAGCAGTGGCTCACTTTATTCTTAAACGGAATGGAAGCTTATAGTAATCATAGACGCGTAAATTTTCCAACTTTGATTAAAATAACCACTGTAAGATCTACAACAAACGGAATTATGCCTTCAAGACTACCCTATCCGCCTGAAGAATCTACCGCTAACAAACAGAACTACCTTGCTGCCAGTGCTAAATACAACAACAACAGCTGGTTTGCTAAACTTTGGTGGGATGTAGATTAAACTACTAAACCCTATCCAACACAACTCCTTTCATGTTGATCCTAATACCATTCGTAATTTATAAAGAATTGCGAATGGTATTTTTTTAGGCCTTTCCGATCAAAAACAAGCAAAATCACCCATTCCTACCAATCTAAAAATACGAATTTTAAGATTAAAATAAATTCTTTCCAAAAAAACTCATTCTGCAAAATTTTCTCAGAACACCTTTAGAAACCTCATTTCTTTTGGATTATAAAAACACTTCAGAAAAAAATATTGCAAAAAAAATGCACTTTGTGCAAAAAAAATGCAAATGAATAGAAATTATCTATATATTTGATCGCCAATAAAACCAAAATAAAACATGAAAACCAAAGTATTATGAAAGCAAAGCTAATTTCATTAGTATTTATTGGGGGAGTAATCTTCTCAGCAAATGCAAAAGAGACTGCAATTAAAACGCATCTCTTTGAACAAAAAAGCAGTCAGATTGAAATTTCGGGCCAGGTCATTGGTCAGGACGATGGAATGCCAATTGCCGGAGCTACTATTTACGCCAAAGGCAATACGAAAACAGCTACTATAACCGATGAAACAGGAAAATTTAAACTAAATGTTCCGGAAAATGAAACTCACATCATCATTTCTTACATGGGTTACGGAACTTTAGAGTATAAACTAGATAAGGTCACAGATGTAGTAATAAGTTTAAAACCTGCTGAAAATGTACTCGAACAGGTTTTAGTAACTGCACTGGGAGTTAAAAAAAGTACAAAAGCAATTTCTTATGCTGTAACCGAACTTAAGGGAACTGAATTTACAAAAGCCAAAGAAACGAACATCACCAGTGCCCTGGCAGGAAAAATTGCCGGTGTAAACGTGAGTGGTACTGCAACAGGGCCAACCGGATCAACCAGAGTTGTAATTCGTGGAAATGGTTCCTTAAACGGAAACAATCAACCGATGTACGTTGTAAACGACTTGCCAATAGACAATACACAATTAAACTTACCGGGTACCGGAAATGCACCGGGATCACCAAGAATTAACGTAGACCGTGGTGATGGTACTTCCGTTATCAATCCCGATGACATCAAAAGCATCACGGTACTAAAAGGAGGAACCGCTGCCGCACTGTATGGGGCAAATGCTGCAAACGGTGTGATCTTAATTCAGACTAAAAGAGGATCAGCTCAAAAAGGAATTGGTGCAGAATACAACACTTCCTTTACTTTTGAAACTCCGGCTATTAAACCGGACTGGCAATATGAATACGGATCCGGAGATGCAGGACAAAAGCCATTAACTCAAGCAAAGGCTATAGAATACGGACGCTGGTCGTGGGGAGCTAAAATGGACGGGACAGACGTAATTCAGTTTGACGGTGTAAAAAGACCTTACTCTCCTCAAAAAGACAACATTAAAAACTTCTACCAAACCGGAACTACATTTATCAACTCTCTTGCTTTATCAGGAGGAACCGACAAAGCATCCGGACGTCTTTCGTTTATGAATATGGACAATCAGGGTATTGTACCTAATACTTCTTTTAATCGAAAAAGCGTCAACATTGCGAGTAATGTTAACGTAACAAACTGGTTAAAATTTGACGTTGTCGCACAATACAATATCGACAAAACAGAGAACAGAACTACAGTATCTGATGCAGAAGCAAATCCGAACTGGGCAACTTATATGATCGGCAATACAGTCGACATTAGAAATCTTTCTCCGGGTTATGATGCGAATGGCAGAGAGGTAGCCTGGAATCCCGTTGCAGTGGCTACCAACCCTTACTTCGCCGTTAATAAAATTAAAAACAGCGATACCAAAAACCGCTTTATCGGTATGCTAAACGTAAAAGTGAACTTTACTCCCGAATTATTCCTTCAGGGAAGAATCGGGCAAGACTATACGAATTACGATTTTTACGCCTACATTCCTAAAACAAGTTTAAACAATCCTGTTGGATACGGACAGGGATCAAAAGTTAAATTATCCAATTTAAACTCTGAAGCCATTCTGAACTACACTAAGAAAAACATCTACAAAGATTTCTCTTTGAATGCTTTACTTGGAGTTAACTCCCGTACCAATGTAAGAGACGAAGTGAGAATAGACGGATCTAATTTTATATTAGACGACTTCTACTCTTTAACCAACTTAGCCACCATAACCTATGCCTATCCGTACGGAAAAACCAAAACAAATTCTGTCTACGCTGCCGCAGATTTAGATTATAAAAATGTGGTTTTCTTAAACTTTACTGGACGTCAGGACTGGTTTTCTACCCTTTCAAAAGACAACAATAAGATATTCTATCCGTCAGTAGGAACAAGCGTAATTCTTTCAGACATTGTAAAAATGCCGGAATGGATTTCATTCAGCAAAGTAAGAGCTTCCTGGGCACAAGTTGGTGGAGCTACTCCGGACCCATACGCCTTAAACCAATCTTACTCTATGATTCAGGGTGGACATAACGGTCAATACTTACAAAGTACAACAGGTTCAAGAGTTCCAAATTCGACACTAAGTCCATTAACTTCAACAACTGTGGAGGTTGGAACAGACATGGGATTCTTCAACAATCGCTTAAATCTTGATTTTGCCTGGTACAACCGCGAAACCACAAATGACATTGTAGAAACTACCATCTCCAACGCCTCAGGAGCAAGAACCGCTTTACTGAATCTTGGAAAAATGAAAAACACCGGAGTTGAACTTTTACTGAGCGGAAAAATCATTAACAACGATAACTTTTCATGGGAAGCCAGCATCAACGGATCTTACAACAAAAACACCGTTGAATCACTTACTGGTCAATTGAATTCGCTTACTATGGCAACTTCTGTGAACGGATATGTCACCGTGAACAGCGACGTTGGTCGTCCTTACAGTACTATAAAAGGTTACAAACCTCTTAAAGATGCCAATGGCAACACAGTGTATAATGTAAGCGGCAATACGGCAACTGTCGCACAAGGTCCTCTTGAAGAATTGGGTCAGGGTGTTCATCCCTGGTCGGCAGGTATCAGTAATGAATTTAAATACAAATCAGTATCGTTCAGCTTTTTAATTGACGGTAAATTTGGTGGAGATTTATACTCCGGAACTGACTTGTACGGAACCCGTATGGGATTGACCAAAATGACACTGGAAGGTCGTGAGAACGGATTGCCAATCTCAGGTGTTGATCCTAAAGGAAATCCTGTAAATATGGTTATTGCTCCGGCAGATCTAAGAACTTATTATGACGGTTTAAGAAACATATCTTCTTATTTCGTTTACGATGCCAGTTTCATAAAACTAAGACAAGTGATTATTGGCTATCAACTGCCAATTGAAAAATTCGGTTTTTTATCCAAACTTCAGGGAGCCTCAGTTTCTTTTATTGCAAGAAACCTGTTCATTCTTTACAAGAAAACTCCAAATGTGGATCCTGAATCTGTGTTTAGTGCCGGAAATGCTCAGGGTATAGAGCAATTTGGAGTACCTAGAACAAGAAGTTTCGGACTAAGTTTAAATGTTAAATTTTAAAGAACAAAACCATGAAAAAGAGAACCATTTTATATATGGCAGGTATACTTTTAGGAAGTATGACAGCCTGTACCAAAGATTTTGAAGAAATCAACACCAACCCCAATTCTGTTGAAGTACCAAATGCGACTTTTATTTTTAGTCAGTCACAACTTGATGGCCTAAACAACAACTACTTTTTTACAAACGTGTTGCAATGCGGAGGTATGCTACAGCATTATGCTACCTATAAAGAAGCATCAGGTGTGGGAGACAAGTACTTAAATAACGAGTCTTACTATTCTGCTTACTTCAACAGAGGTTATCCAACGGCTGTCAATGAAATCCAAACGGTAATTAACACTTTAAAAGATAATCCGGTCGAGAGCAACAAACTCAATATCGCAAGAATATGGAAAGCCTATATCTACCACCGTATGACCGATTTATATGGGGACATTCCTTATACCGAGGCATCAAAAGCATATACTAACGAACATTTTCTTCCAAAATATGACAGTCAAGAATTCATCTACAAGGACTTACTAAAAGAACTTGATGAAGCAGCAGCAGCCTTAGATCCGGCCAAAGCAAGTTTTGGCAAGGCCGATTTTATTTATGAAGGCAATATCGCCAAATGGAAGAAGTTTTCTTACTCTTTAATGCTTCGTCTTGGTTTACGACTTTCAAAAGTTGATCCTGCATTATCCAAAACCTGGGTAACAAAAGCCATTACCGGTGGAGTAATCGTAAACGGAACGGACAATGCGCTTATTAAATACACTGATGGGCCAAATGATTTCAACAGAAATCCTGCCGGTATTGACTCCAGAAGTCTTGATTTTGCCAAAGACTCCTTCGGACAAAAAAACACAGAAGGCGGAAAACTGGCCAAAACTTTCATCGATGTACTAAAAGCTACTTCAGATCCAAGACTTAGTGTTTATTCTGGTGTTTGGCAGGGAACGGTACAAAATACAGATCCTGCAGTACAAAAAGGTTTTCCGAACGGAACTAAAACGGCTCCGTCTCCGGCAGAACAAGGCACTTATTCTGAACCTAACCAAAGTACTGTGTTCCGATACGATGCTCCTATGATGATCCTGAGCAATGCCGAAACGAACCTTTATCTGGCCGAAGCCGCCATAAGAGGATGGTACACCGCTGAAAACGATAAAGATTTATATGAGAAAGCTGTAAAAGCATCTTTCCTGAACATGGGAATTTACGGTGCAGCTTATGCTATTACCGACGCAACAGCATATCTAACAACAAATCCGTATAATCTGGCAGGAACTTTTGACCAAAAGATGAATCAGATCCACAGCCAGATCTGGATTGCATTGTTTGTAGACGAGCAGGAAATTTATGCCAACTGGAGAAGAACCGGGTATCCTGCATTAGTCCCGATAAACTTTCCAGGCAATGTTACTAACGGAACCATTCCAAGACGTATCAAATACCCGGTAAGTGAATATTCCGTGAATTCAGCTAACTTAGCAGAAGCAGTTAAACGTCAGGGACCTGATGCGTTTACTACAAGAATCTGGTGGGATAAATAAAAATAATAACCGTTGACAAAATCAAACACATAGAAACATAGATCCTGCAATCCTAAAAAGATGTTTCACTTGCATTAATACGCATCCCGATGCATCGGGACTATGTTTTAAAAGCTGACTTTTTTGTTATTCTTTTATTAAGTAAAAAATCTATGTTACTATGTGTTTAATAAATTTTACACCAATTACTCTCAACGGAGTTAATAATACAAATAGATAAATGAGCATTTTAATTCTTACGGCATGCATTGCATTTCTAATCGTCCAGATCGCCTGGCTTAAAATCAATCCGTTTATCGCCTTTATCATAACAGCTTTATTAGCAGGCCTTTTTTTAGGTCTGCCGATAAACACTTTATCACAAACTGTACAAAAAGGTTTGGGCGAAATGTTAGGATCTATTACGCTGATTATTGTTTTCGGAACCTGTATTGGTAAACTTACCGTTTCATCAGGCGCCGCCAATGTTATTGCCAAAACGGTTATGGGATGGACGGGTAAAAAATACGTTCGCCTTGGCTTAATGATTACCGGATTTATTGTTGGGATACCTCTATTTTATAGTGTTGGTTTTGTTTTGTTAGTACCCTTAATCTTCTCAGTAGCCCATCAATTTAAGCTGTCAAAAGTATATCTCGGTATTCCAATGCTGGCGTCGCTTTCAGTAGCACACGGTTTCTTACCCCCACATCCGTCACCCATGGCTTTAAGCAGTATTTTTAATGCCGATCTTGGACTCGTTTTAGTTTATGGAATTATCATCGCCATACCAACCATTTTTATTGCAGGTTTATTGTTTTCGAATTTACTCAAAAACATCAAAACCGAATCGGATCACGAAATCTTAAATGTTGAAGAAGTTGTAAACGAAGGCAAACTTCCGAGTTTTTCACTGAGTTTGTTTTCTGCTTTATTTCCGGTTTTCGGATTAACAGTGACCTCGATAGTACCCATGATTTCTAAAAATGAAACTCTGGCTGATATCTGCAAAACAATTGGAGAACCTAGCATGATCATGCTGATCTCTTTACTGATCTGTACTTATACTTTAGGCATCCGAATGAACCGCAGCATCACCTCTGTAATGGAGGACTATGCCGTTGCGATAAAAGATGTTGCCTTAATCGTTTTAATTGTTGGAGGAGCCGGCGGTCTGAAAGAAGTCATGATTGTGAGCGGTGTTAATGAAACCATCGTTACAGCTTTAACACAAATAAACATTCACCCATATCTATTAGCATGGATGATGGCAGCAATTATTCGTGTTTGCGTAGGTTCAGCAACAGCGGCCGGATTAATGACCGCCACGGTTCTATTGCCTCTATTACAAACAGCCGGACTTGATCCTAACCTATTAGTACTGTCTGTTGGAGCAGGAAGTTTAATGTGCTCTCACGTAAACGACCCAAGCTTCTGGATGTTCAAAGAATATTTTAACATCAGCCTGAAAGATACTTTCAAATCATGGACCGTTATGGAATCCTTAGTATCTGTTTTAGGAATCATTTTCGTTTTTATTTTAAACTCTATAATACATTAATATCATGAATTTATTACCACAAGAAAAATTTGAAACCCTTGGATTGTCTCTTCCTCCGGCACCACAGCCTTTAGGAATATACAAGCCCTATTTAGTTGATGGTAAATATTTATACCTTTCAGGTCACGGGCCTGTAAGAGACGACAAATCCTTAATCATTGGCCGAATTGGTGATGACATGGACATCGAAGAAGGAAAATTAGCAGCAAGACAAGTCGGATTAACCATGCTCTCTACAATTGTAACCAATTTTGGAAGTCTGAACAAAGTAAAAAAAGTGATAAAAGTACTCGGAATGGTGAACTGCAATGGCGAGTTCTTAAGACATCCGTACGTTATAAACGGCTGCAGTGAATTATTTGCTGAAGTTTGGGGACCCGAAAACGGAATTGGAGTACGAAGTGCCGTAGGAATGGGTTCTTTACCAGATAATATTCCTGTTGAGGTTGAAGCCGTTTTCGAATTATATTAAAAAAAGTTATGCCACAGATTACAGGATTAAAAAGAATTATTTTTCCGTCCGTTGTGACGAACAAACGAAACAATTTATGAATTTCACCACTACGGCAGTAAATTAAAAATTCGTGAATTGCTTCGCCTGTTCGCTATCGTTCGAGTAGTTCGCTAAAAAAAAATTAACCGTACCTTTAATAAATCCTTGAAATCCATATAATCTGTGGCAAAAAAACAAAAAACATGAATACAAATACCTCACAAACAAAAATCGCAACTTTCGGTGAATTATTACTCCGGATGAATGTTGCCAACGGAAATCGATTTACACAGGCCAACGAAATAAAAGTTTACGTGGGTGGTGCCGAGGCAAATGTTTGTGTTTTGCTTTCTCAACTAGGAATACCTACCGATTACATTACCCGATTGCCTCAAAATGACTTAGCGCAATTGGCTGTAAACGAACTTCAGAAATACAAAGTAAACACCTCGAAATGTGTTTATGGCGGAGACCGTTTAGGTTTATATTTTGTCGAAGCCGGAAATCAAATCCGACAATCACAAGTGATTTACGACCGAAGCAATTCGTCTTTTGCGACCATACAAAAAGATCAGATTAACTGGGATTTGGCTTTGGCCGATGTCACCCATTTTCATTGGTCCGGAATAAGTCCGGGAGTTTCGCATGAAGCAACTCTGGTTTGTAAAGAAGCCATTCTCGCGGCACATCAAAAAGGACTCCCTATTTCTTCCGACTTTAACTACCGTTCCAAATTATGGCAATACGGGAAACATCCGTCAGAAGTCATGCCTGATCTGCTTCAATACAGCACCATCACAGTTGCCGATTTAGATGCGATTGAAATTTATTTCGGAATAAAAACCGACACACGAGAATCGGATGCCGACCGTTTTCAAAAAACATTCGAATTGTTAAAAGCAAAAATGCCTTTTCTAAAAACACTCGCCATGAGTTTCAGAAAGTCTGACGGGCCGGCACATTTATACAAAGGATTACTCCTTCATGAAGGCAATTTTTATCAGACATCTGAACATAAAATTCATGCGGTAACAGATCAGATAGGTTCCGGTGATGCCTTCAACGCAGGATTATTATACGGACTGACTCATAAATTATCCGGTCAGGATTGCATCGAATGGGCAACTGCCTGTGGTGTCATCAAACAAAGTATTCATGGAGATTTCGCGATAAGCACTCCTGACGAAGTAAATCATTTTATTAAAAATGGCTCAAGTAACAGAATTAACAGATAAAACAAAAACATGTACAGCATATTAAAAACGCAAGGTGTACTTCCGTTAGTGACACAAATCAACATTGAAACAGCCCAAATAGTCTTGCAATCGGCGGCTGATGCTGGCATAAAAATTATCGAGTTTGCTGCTCGTGCAACTGATGCTAAAGAAGTTTTTAGCCAAATGATCCATTTTAAAAAAGCAAATAATTTAGAGGTTAAAATAGCCGTTGGATCAATATTAAGCGTTCAGGATGCTGAAACCTTTCATCAGTTAGGAGCAGATTGTATCGTTTGTCCACATACCGATCCGGAAATTGGGAACTACTGTTTCAAAAACAATATTTACTGGATTCCCGGAGCCGCGACCTTAAACGAAATACTCCATGCCAATAAATTAGGTGCCGAAATTGTAAAACTTTTTCCGGCCGATAAAATTGGTGGTCCCGGATATGTAAAAGCTATCAGAGCCCCTTTTCCAAACTTAAAAATAATGCCGACCGGCGGCGTAACCTTAGAAGAAAGCAACCTGAAATCATGGTTCAAATCGGGAGTGGTTTGCGTTGGAATTGGTTCTAATTTATTTACAAAAGAAATGATGCTCGATTTAAGTTATGAGCAGTCACTTCAGGCTTTTCAAAATTTAATTGAAGTTGTCAAAAAAACAAGAAACTAAGTTATGCAAAACAATTGGTGGAAAATTAGCTCCGAAATCCGTGTAGACACACCATTTTTGGCCGTTTACGAAGATCGTATTCAGACCAACATTGAACGTCTGATAGAATCTGTGAACGGTGATACTCAAAAATTAAGACCACACATCAAAACCCATAAAATTGGGGAGATTCTGGACTTGTTTAAAACCTATAACATCAACAAAGTTAAATGTGCCACAATTGCCGAAGCAGAACTTGCTGCCATACACGAAATTGCAGACGTACTTCTCGCCTATCAGCCTGTAGGCAATAAAAAAGAGCGATGGATTTCGTTACTTAAAAAATATCCTGCTACCGCTTTTTCAACCATTGTTGACAATTACGAATCGGCAAAAGCACTGGATATTGCGGCACATAAAAACAACCTAAAACTTACCCTTTACCTGGATCTGAACTCCGGGATGAACAGAACCGGAATTTCAATTTCTAAAAACTGGGAAGCGCTGATTGACGAAATTATCAAACTTAAAAATATACATTTTGCAGGTATTCATCTGTATGATGGTCATCTGAAAGGAGATGTCGAACATCGAAATTCGGTTGCCTCAAATATCTTCTTTAGCATAAACGAAGAAATCGAAGCTCTACAGAAAAAACTGGGTTATGAATTAAAAATTGTAGCCGGAGGATCTAACACCTTTCCCTTTTATGCCACACAGAAAAATGTAGAATGCAGTCCGGGAACTTTTGTCTTCTGGGATTCCAACTATCAAATTAACTTACCGGAGCAAAATTTCGAACCGGCTTTGGTAATCGTTGGAACCATCATCTCAAAACCAACCAATACTACTTTTTGTATCGACATTGGGTACAAAGCAGTCGCTTCTGAAAACCCTATCGATAAAAGACTGGTCATTTTAAATGACAATAACCTAATTCCAATTTCACATTCTGAAGAACATCTGATCATCGAAAATCGTAGTGAAAACAACTATGCGATTGGGGATACCATTTACGCACAGCCCTACCACGTTTGCCCCACTTGCGCATTGTACGATTCCGTTCAGGTAGTCAATAGCGAACAGCAGATTTGTGATCAGTGGCTAGTGGTTGCGAGAAGTCGGAAAATTAATATCTAGTGAAGAGATATAGAATCAAGAGAATAGAATCAAGAAGAAAGAGAATAGAATAAAGAAAAAAGACTATAGACCTTGTAGAAAACCTCTGAACCTTTGTCCCTTTGTCCCTTTGAACCTTTGCACCTTAAAAATAATACTATGTTTATAATAGACGCCCATTTAGACCTTAGCATGAATGCGATGGAATGGAACAGAGACCTACGAAACGACGTTTCCACTTTACGCCATTTAGAAAAAGGCATGACAGACAAACCCGATCGCGAACGTGCCACTGTTTCTTTTCCTGATTTGCGAAAAGGAAATATTGGAATTGTGGTCGCCACGCAAATTGCACGATTTGTAAAACCCGACAGCCTTATCCCCGGCTGGAACTCTCCTGAACAGGCATGGGCACAAACACAAGGGCAGCTCTCCTGGTACAAAGCCATGGAAGAAGCCGGAGAAATAACTCCCATTACAGACAAAAAATCACTACTGAAACAGATTGATTTATGGAATGACGGAACCCCAAATGATAAAAAGCCGATTGGCTATATTTTAAGTTTAGAAGGCGCTGATTCTATTATTGATATTTCATATCTGGCAAAAGCACATCAGTACGGATTACGCGCTATCGGACCGGCACATTATGGTCCCGGCCGATACGCAAACGGAACGGATGCCACCGGAAAAATGCAGCAAAACGGACTTGATTTACTCAAAGAAATGGAACGTTTGAACATTATTCTGGATGCCACTCATTTGTGCGATGATGCTTTCTGGCAGGCATTAGACCACTACAACGGACCGGTTTGGGCAAGCCACAACAATTGCCGAAGTCTGGTAGATCACAACCGTCAGTACAGCGACGAAATGATCAAGGCTTTGATTTCGCGTGGAGCAGTTATTGGAGGTGCTTTAGATGCCTGGATGCTGGTTCCGAATTGGGAAAGAGGCGTTTCGACCCCACAGGGAACCAACTGCAATCTTGAAACTGTTTTCAAACACATGGATCACATCTGCCAATTGGCCGGAAATGCCAATCATATCGGTGTAGGCTCCGATCTTGATGGTGCTTTTGGTACAGAGCAATCTCCGTACGATTTAAACACTATCGCCGATTTACAGAAACTAGTTCTGATCTTTAAAAATCATGGGTATAATGACGAAGATTTAAATAAAATCTTTCATCAAAACTGGATCAACTTTTTACTAAAAAACTGGGATTAAACAAAAACTAAACTGGGAACTGCCTTCTTATACGCCTGTAGTTTTTCGTGATCGGGATCTACTTCCGTTACCACATAATCAACCTCGGATAAGTTGGCAATTTTCATTTTTAGAACCGTATCCAGTTTTTCAGAAATCGTAAGAATGGCCGTTTTTTCAGAAGCCTGAATCATTGCTTTTTTAACCTGAACCGTTTCCCAGTCAGAATCCGAAAAGCCGCCTTCGATGTCTAAGGCATTGGTTCCTAATACTAACAAATCGACTTTAATATTAGCCAGCTGATTGTAGACATCGCCGCTCACACACATTTGGCTGTACGACGAAATGCTGCCGCCAATCATGATAATTTTAACATTGGGTTTGTCCAGAAGCTCCACTGCTGATAAAACAGTAACGGTAAAAATAGTCAGATTTAAAGTATCAGGAATCAATCGGATAAACTCTCTGATCGTTGTTCCGCCACCAAGCAATAAAACCATACCATCACGAAGTAAACCTAAAGTTTTCTGTGCAATGGTTTGTTTTGCTTCACCTGCATAAGTTTGATTGGAAGACGAATGGTGATAGGCTTTTGTCATCGCACCACCCTTTACTTTAATCAATAAGGACTCTGATTCAAGTTCATTAATATCCCGTCTCACAGTATCTTCTGAAACAAATAATTTAGCCGAAAGGGTTTCAAAACTTACACGGGTGTGCAGGTTAATCTCTTTTAAAATAAGATTTTTACGTTCTTCCTTGGTGTAATTAACCACTTCATTATCATTATTCATGCAAGTTCATTTTTAGTAAAGCAAATGTAAACAATTAATGCAATATTATTGCGAAACAAATTACAATACAATGTAATAAAAAAGTTAATTCATCTATTATAAAGACTTTTAAATACAAATCGCTTTTGCAAAAAAAATGCAACTCAACCAACAAATCTTATATTTGTTTAACAAACTCAAAAAGTAACCATGCAAAAAAGTGTTTTTCTTCTTTTACTATTTTGTTATTCTTTTGGAAGTGCTCAAACTTCCTTAAATAATAATTCGATCATTCCGGCTCCCAATTTCTACAAAGCCACCGGAGACAGTATTCGTTTCAACGGACAAATTAAAGTACTGTTTGAAAAGAATAAATACAGCGCTAAAGAACAAAAAACGGCAAAGCTGTTGGAGTCTGTCATAAACGCAAATACTGCAAACAAAAAAAGCACTATCGATGTCGTATTCATAACACAAAATCCAGCTTCCTCTCTAAAAAAAGAAGGGTACAAAATTGTTATCACTCCAAAAAAAATAACCGTTACCGGAAGTGAAGAAGGATTGTTTTATGCGGTTCAGAGTTTACTGCAAATGCTTCCGAACAAACCCAAAAGTCAGGAAATAAAACTTCCTTGTGTCACCATAGAAGATGAACCGAGATACGATTACCGAGGTCTGCATTTAGACGTTTGCCGACACTTTTTTAGTGTTGATGTTATAAAAGATTTTATCGCTCAGATGTCCAGTTATAAATTAAATAATTTTCATTGGCATTTAACTGACGATCAGGGCTGGAGAATTGAAATTAAAAAATACCCAAAACTAACCGAAGTAGGTTCCAAAAGAGCACAGACTCTCGTAGGAAACAAGTTCGAAAGATTCCCTTATTTTTTTGACGGAAATCCGTACGGAGGTTTTTATACTCAGGAAGAAATCAAAGATGTTGTGAAGTTTGCAGAAGAACATTATGTCAATGTGATCCCCGAAATCGAAATGCCGGGACATGCCACTGCAGCCGTTACCGCTTATCCAAATTTATCCTGTTTTCCCGATCGTTCTTATAAAGTTATTGAGTACTGGGGAGTTTTTGAAGATATCTTCTGTGCAGGAAAAGAAGAAACCTTTACTTTTCTCGAAGATGTTTTAACCGAAGTCATGGCGTTATTCCCTAGCAAATACATTCACATTGGTGGTGACGAATGCCCAAAAGCCAGATGGAAAGAATGCCCAAACTGTCAAAAAAAGATCAAAGAATTAGGATTGAAAAACGAACATGAATTACAAACTTATCTTACCACCAGAATCGAAAAATTCCTGAACAATAATGGTAGACAAATTCTCGGTTGGGACGAAATGCTCGAAGGCGGATTAACGCCAAACGCAGCAGTAATGTCCTGGCGTGGAGAATCGGGCGGAATTGCCGCCGCCAAACAAAAACACTTTGTCATCATGAATCCGGAGCACATTTTGTATCTGGATTACAACCAGGCGTATTCGCCAAATGAACCTTTAACGGTGGGAAGATTAGTCACGGTCGAAAAAATGTACAACTACAACCCGACTCCGGTGGACAGTTTAACGATTGACGAACAAAAGTACATCATGGGCGTACAATCCAATTTGTGGTCGGAATATTTAACGAGCCCTGCCAAACTAAATTATCAACTTTATCCCCGAATATTTGCTTTGGCAGAAACTGCCTGGACAGCACCACAAAATAAAAATTACGATAATTTTGTTCTGAATCGCATGCCTCATCATTTAGAAAAACTGGAATTACAGAAAAGATTATACAAAGTACCAACACCGTTTGGAGCAAACGAAACCGCTTTAATCACTTCTAAATATACCTTGGATCTAAAACCAACCATCAAAAACGGACAAATTTTTTATACCATTGATGGCTATAACCCCGATGAAACGGCAGAACTTTACACCAAACCTGTCACGATACATGTTCCAAAAGGAGAATTCAGAATCGTAAAAACAGTTCAGATTAGCCCAAGCGGAAGAAAAAGCTCTATTAATAAAATTATACTCCGAAATCCTGATTTAAAACCTGCTTTAGCTGTAAAACCAACCAAACAAGGTTTAAAATACGAATACTTTATCGGAACCTTATTTCAGCAGGTTCAGGATTTAGAATTAGTGAAACCCGTAAATTCAGGAATATTCGAAGGTACCATGAGCAGTGAAAAGTGGAAAACGAAAAAAGAGCGCTACATTGGCCTAAAATTCGACGGATATATTTACGTACCGGAAACTGCAAATTATACCTTTTCAACGCTCTCAGACGACGGGTCGAAGCTTTTTATCGACAATGAACTGATCGTAAATAACGACGGAATACATTGGCTCAACGAAGCCTACGGAACCGTAAAACTTGAAAAAGGGTTTCACAAGTTCAACATCAGCTATTTTGATCAGGTAGGCGGAACTACTTTAAACTGTTTCATCCAGCCCGAAGGAAAAGAAAAACAGGAAATAAGCGCTTCGCAATTCTATTACGAATAAAAGCACAAAAGAGATAACCCAAAATAACAACTCCTTTGATGGAACAAAAATTCATAAAAAAGCAACAGTAAAACCCCAACGGGGTAATATATTTATAAAACTTCAACAAGACCTATAAAAAAGCTCCAGAGGAGCGATATATATTTACAATCTAACACCTATCGCTCCTCTGGAGCTAACAAAAAAAAGCATCCGCCTATCGACGGATGCTTTTTGTATATCTAAAAGGCTACGTTTAAAATTATCCTTTCAAGCTTGCTGCTAAATACTCACGGTTCATACGTGCAATATTTTCAAGAGAGATTCCTTTAGGACATTCTACCTCACAAGCTCCGGTATTTGTACAGTTACCAAAACCTTCAGCATCCATTTGGTGAACCATATTTAAAACACGGTCAACTGCTTCAACTTTACCTTGCGGCAATAAAGCGTATTGAGATACTTTTGCAGAAACGAACAACATTGCTGATGAGTTTTTACAAGTTGCAACACAAGCTCCGCAACCAATACAAGCTGCAGCATCAAAAGATTTATCTGCATCGTCTTTGTTGATAGGAATTGTATTCGCATCAATTGTATTTCCTGAAGTATTTACAGAGATAAATCCTCCTGCATGTTGAATTCTGTCAAAAGAACTTCTGTCAACTACTAAATCTTTAATTACCGGGAAAGCTTTTGCTCTAAATGGCTCGATAAAAATCGTATCACCATCTTTGAACATACGCATGTGCAACTGACAAGTAGTAACTCCTCTGTCTGGTCCATGTGCTTCTCCGTTGATAAACAAAGAACACATTCCGCAAATTCCTTCGCGACAATCGTGGTCAAATGCTACCGGTTCGTCTCCTTTATTGATCAATTGTTCGTTAAGAACGTCAAGCATTTCAAGGAAAGACATATCCGGTTCAATTCCGTCAATAGGATATTCAACAATCCCTCCTTTATCTTGGGCGTTTTTCTGACGCCATATTTTTAATGTAAGTTTCATTTTCTATAAGTTTAAAAGTCTTAAAGTCTAAAGTCATAAAGTCAAAAATCGAAAGCTTAATACTGTAAGACTTTGGACTTAGGACTTTGGACTAAACCCTATTTATAACTACGTTGTACTAATTTGATGTTTTCGTAAACCAGAGGTTCTTTGTGTAATACTGCCTCACTTGGTTTTCCTTTGTATTCCCAAGCTGCAACGTATGCAAAGTTCTCATCATCACGAAGTGCTTCACCTTCTTCTGTTTGATACTCTTCACGGAAGTGACCTCCACAAGATTCGTTACGGTGTAAAGCATCTTTTGCGAACAACTCTCCCAATTCTAAGAAATCGGCAACACGAGTTGCTTTTTCTAATTCCTGGTTAAATTCGTTAGCACTTCCAGGTACTTTTACGTCTTTATAAAACTCCTCACGTAAAGCGGCAATTTCTTCGATAGCTTCGGCTAAACCTTTAGCATTACGAGCCATACCTACTTTATCCCACATGATTTTCCCTAATTTCTTATGGAAATAATCTACAGAATGAGTTCCTTTATTATTGATAAATTTCTCGATTTGATCTTTTACTCCTTTTTCTGCTTCTACGAATTCTGGCAAATCTGTAGAAATAGGTCCCATTTTAATATCCGGAGCTAAATAATCTCCGATAGTATACGGTAATACGAAATAACCATCTGCTAAACCTTGCATTAAGGCAGAAGCTCCAAGTCTGTTTGCTCCGTGATCAGAGAAGTTCGATTCTCCGATTGAGAAACATCCCGGAATGGTAGTCATTAAGTTATAATCAACCCAGGTACCACCCATAGTGTAGTGAACCGCAGGGTAAATCATCATTGGCGTTACATAAGGATCTTCGTCAACAATTTTCAAGTACATCTGGAATAAGTTTCCGTACTTACTTTTTACGATATCCGTTCCTAACTTAGTTACTAAAGCACTGTCATTTTCATTCAATCCTTTTACGTGAGCAGCCTCAGCACCGTAACGTTTAATAGCAGCGGCGAAATCTAAGTAAACCGCTTCTCCTGTTTTGTTCACACCAAAACCGGCATCACATCTTTCTTTTGCAGCACGAGACGCAACGTCACGAGGTACTAAGTTACCAAAAGCAGGATATCTTCTTTCTAAGAAATAATCTCTTTCGTCTTCAGATAAATCAGTTGCTTTTTTCTTTCCTTCACGGATTGCTTTTGCATCTTCTAATTTTGCAGGAACCCAAATACGACCGTCATTACGTAACGATTCAGACATCAAAGTCAATTTTGACTGGTGATCTCCTGAAACCGGAATACAAGTTGGGTGAATTTGTGTGTAACAAGGATTCGCGAAAAACGCTCCTTTTTTATGTATTTTCCAAGCTGCTGTTGCGTTACTTCCCATAGCATTTGTAGATAAGAAAAACACGTTTCCGTATCCTCCTGAACCTACTACTACCGCGTGAGCAGAGTGTCTTTCAATTTCTCCTGTGATAAGGTTACGAGCGATAATACCTCTCGCTTTTCCGTCAACGATTACAATGTCAAGCATTTCGTGACGGTTGTACATTTTTACTTTTCCACGACCAATCTGACGGTTCATTGCAGAATAAGCTCCTAACAATAATTGTTGTCCGGTTTGTCCTTGTGCGTAAAAAGTACGGGAAACCAAAGTTCCTCCAAAAGAACGGTTATCCAATAATCCACCATATTCACGAGCCAATGGTACCCCTTGAGCCACACATTGGTCAATAATATTAGCAGAAACTTCAGCCAAACGGTGAACGTTTGCCTCACGTGCACGGTAGTCACCTCCTTTTACAGTATCATAAAATA
Organism: Flavobacterium sp. B183; assembly: GCF_023539155.1. Taxonomy (NCBI): domain Bacteria; kingdom Pseudomonadati; phylum Bacteroidota; class Flavobacteriia; order Flavobacteriales; family Flavobacteriaceae; genus Flavobacterium; species Flavobacterium sp. B183. The sequence goes on from NZ_CP097434.1 coordinate 687,530, forward strand.
ATCTGTAAACAGAGTCACCGTCACCTTTATAATTTTTTGCAGCATTGATACCACCTTGTGCAGCAATAGAGTGCGCACGACGTGGTGAATCCTGAAAACAGAAAGCTTTTACGTTATATCCTAACTCAGCCAAAGTAGCCGCAGCAGAACCTCCAGCCAAACCTGTTCCAACTATAATAATATCTAAATTACGTTTGTTAGCAGGGTTTACTAAATTAATATGATCTTTATAATTTGTCCATTTGTCCGATATTGGACCATTTGGAATTTTTGAATCTAATGCCATTATAATTGATATTAATTATTGAAATGATGAAATAATGCGATGATAACGAAAAGTGCCGGTACTACAACCGCAAATCCATAACCAACTTTACTTAAGAATCGAGAATACTTATTGTGCATCCCAACGGATTGAAGAGATGAACTGAATCCGTGCCAAAGGTGAAATCCTAACAACACAAATGAGATACAGTAAATACCTGTGCGGATTGGATCATGAAACTTATGCACTAGCTCTCCATAATATCTTGTCGCGTCCGGTGCTGTACCTGCAATATATTTGTAAGTAACTTCAGGAAACCAAAAATCATAGAAATGCAATCCTAAGAAAGCCAAAATAACTAAGCCTGAGATAATCATGTTTCTCGAAGTCCAAGAAGCATTAGCAGCTCCGTTGTATTTTGCATAAGCAATTGGTCTTGCTGCGCTATTCTGAGCAGTCAATACAAATCCCATTACGAAATGGAAAATTACTCCGATTGCCAAAACAGGTTGCATTACATATTGAATCAGCGGATTGTATCCCATAAAGTGAGAAGCTTCGTTAAAAACATCTTCACTAATAATAGAAATAAAATTTAAGGAAACATGCAGCGCTAAAAACGTGATTAAGAATATTCCCGAAAGAGCCATAGCCACTTTCTTTAAGATGGAAGCATTCAATAGTGCAGATTGTGCCATAAGTGTTAAAGTAGTTTGTTTTAAAAAATTAGACAAAAATAAAGCAATTAGACATGAACTACAACCATTTCGTTGTTATTTATAATGATTTTAAAGAGCTTTCGGTGATATTATTGCAAATTATTTAAAAACAAGAAAATAGAAATTTTTCGCAAGTGATTTTAACGAATTCCTAGTTTTTATATAATTACCAAATTGTTATTTTTCACCCCTTTTTGCTCTGTTTTCCTCAAAAGTAAAGCGAGCCCGAATTTTATTGAATGAAAACAAGGGAATTTTAAGAGCATAATTTTACCTTTATCGGCTTCAAAAAAAATGACAATGAAAACTGGAATTGACGCTATTTCTTTTGATGTAGCCAACATACATTTACCTATAAAAACTTTGGCGACTGCCAGAAATATTGAACCCGAAAAATTAGAAAAAGGCCTTGGACTAATTAAAATGACTTTACCCGATGTTCATCAGGATCCGGTAGTTTTTGGAGCCAATGCTTTAACGAAACTTATTCTGGATCACAATATCAACTTAAACGAAATTAGCAGGATCTATGTTGGAACCGAAAGTAGTATCGACAGTTCTAAACCGATCAGTTCTTTTTTAATTAGTTTGATGGAGCAAAAATTTGGAGAAGATACTTTGGCGGAATGTGATGTAGTCGATTTTACTTTTGCCTGTATTGGTGGTGTTGACGCTTTGCAAAACTGTATTGACTTCGTAAAATTGAATCCCGCCAAAAAAGCAATTGTCGTAACAACTGATTTTGCCAAATATGATTTAAACTCTACCGGAGAATATACCCAGGGTGCCGGAGCAGTTGCAATGTTAGTGACTTCTAACCCCAGAATTATCGCTTTTGACGAAAACTGGGCAACCAGCACAAAAGGAGTTTTTGACTTCTTTAAACCATATCGAACCCTCTCTAAAGAAGAAATCACCAAAAACACCAACAACGATCTCTGGTTTGATAATTTAGAAGCCGAAATAGAAATCCATAAAGACCAACCGGTTTTCGACGGTCAGTACTCTAACCAATGTTATATGGATCGTACCCGTAATGCTTATTTCTCCTTCAAGAAACTAAAAAATACTACAGAAACTTTATACAATTCCTGGAACAGCATCATCATGCACCTTCCCTATTCTTTTCAGGGGCGACGTATGTTATCTGAAATCTACGCTTTAGACAGTGCCGAAAAAATCATTTCAGAAAACATTGAGTCTGCAGATTATCAGCTTAAAATTAAGGAAGTCGCAAAATCTGAAGAATATAGAAATTTTGTAACCGAGAAATTACAACCTGCTGAATTGGCTTCGTCTTTAATTGGTAATCTTTATACGGGTTCTATTTTCATGGGATTGTTATCGACTTTGGCTCATTTTTATGACACCAATAAAGAAATCGCCGGAACTCAATTTGGATTCTTAGCTTACGGAAGCGGATCAAAATCAAAAGTTTTTGAAGGTACAATCCAGCCGGAATGGAAAGCTGCACTGGAAAATGTGAAGCTTTTTGAAAATCTGGAAGAAAGCACAGAAATTGATTTCAACACTTACGAAGGCCTTCATAAAAAAGAACAAAAACAAAGCGTCAGAACTCCAAAAAACGAATGGATTCTAGACCGAATCGAAAAAGAGATCCCTGTTTTGATTGGGGCGAGATATTATAAATGGATAGATTAAGTAAAATTCCAAACTTTTTAAATTCCAAATTCCAATAAAAAAACCGAAGCAGTTTGCTTCGGTTTTTTGGTTTTATACAGATAGTTTCTCATTTCGACGAGGGAGAAATCTTCGCAAATAGCTGCGATTAGAATGTTACCAATCTTTGTAGAATTACTCGCGAAGATTTCTCCTTTCGGTCGAAATGACAAGATTGCGCTAAAAACTTTGTCAAAAGCTACAGAAACCTTTTTAACTACGTGGAGCAGTCTTTTATAAAAATCATTGAGAATCAAAAACTTGATAATGCTGTTTAACATCTTTCAATATCGCATAAACGACATCCATGTTTCCTTCCTGACTTCTTCTTGCCCAAAAGCTGTAAATCCAAACTGCTGTCGCTTTATTTTTGTAGTCAGTTTTTGTATTTTGCTTAGAATTTCTAGTAATCAAACCCCACGTTTTTTTTGAAACAAAAGGGCTGATTTCATTAAAATGATGATTTGGAAACTCTTTTTCAGCACCATAAATCATTGTTTTATAAATCATATCTATTACTTCAATTTCACCCTTATTTTCATTTTCAGCACGAGAAATATCATCTCTGCTCGAAATCAAGACCTCTATAAGTAAATCTAGATTTGAATCGTTGTATATATTTCTTGATAAGAGCGCAAACAAAATCGGTCTATAACTTTCATATGCATCTCTAAGTTCATCAGGATTCTCTCTTAACTTATCCGTGAGAAGCTTAGTTTCATATACATATTCATCAATATGCAACCCAATTTTAGTTTCATTTCTATAACCTGTTAAAGACTGATTTTTCCTTAAATACAAAAAATCTCTGAAGAAAAATTTTATCTCGTTACTTATTCTAGAATCGCTATATTCTTCATCATATCGATTCCTCAAAAATCCAGTAGATTTTACATTAGAGGTATTCATATCTATAAAACCATAATAATCCTCTACATATTTCACTCCATTTCCAATTACTTCAGTTTCCTCTACAGTACTGCTATCAACTAAAGCCAGTCTTTCATCTACTAACGGCATTACTTTTATAGCGTCAAACATTACATTTAAATAGCATTCCGGAGTAGCCATGCTTCCAACCCCAATAAAGAAAGCTCCTCCAAAAAGAATTAGCGAAAGAAAAACCATTAAAGAACTAAGCATTTTACTTACTTCATTAACCTTTTCTTTTACCTTAAAAAAAAGACCAATAATTAAGCTTACTACCATTAAAAGAACTACGAAAATACAGAGCTTTAAAATAAAAACTTTATACTCTTCTGCTGCACTTCTGAAACTTAAAGCAATACAAATGAGAGAAGTTAAAAACATAAAACTCGCAAAAATTACATAGGTAAAAAAAGAAATGGTCCAAAATTTATCTTCACCTTCTTTTTCAGAATGATTTTTTGATAAGTCCGAATAAATAACTGTTATTACTAATCGCTGTACTAGAATAGAAACTCCCAATAAAATAAGAGGAAAAAAGCCAATTAAGAATAATGGAATTTTTGTAATTATAGAAAAAAACTCCCCATACTCTACCCTAGAAAAGGTAAAACCTAATGCGATAAGTACAAAAAACTGAACGATTAAAATTATTTTATAAGATTTTATCATTCTTCAGAATTTTCATAATGTTCTTTTATTTCTTTTAAAATCAAGGCTACTTCTTTTAAATTCCCTTCATTATTTCTTCTGACCCAAAAACCATAGAACCACATCAAATCTGCTTTAGTATAATCATCTTGATCTGCAGAAGTTTTTAAATCTTTAATCTTTTGAATGGTTTCCTGAGAAAAATAGCTTTCAAATTTTAAAAAATATTCTTCTTGATACGGACCATTTTTTTGCTCAGTTCCCATAACTCGATATATTTCAATCAATTTATCTTTTTGACTTCCAATATCCTCATAGGCTAATAATAATCCGTTTACTATTTTATCAAAATTAGCTTCTTGATAAGTTTCATCCGATACAGCACTATAAAATACTCGTTTATACATTTCAAATTCAGAATAAAGCTTATCTGGCTTATTTCTTAAACTATCAATGAATTGTACGAGATAATAATTTTCATTTTCTGCAATATGATTTTGCATACTATAATCTATCGATTGTCTAACACCAAAAAAATTATGCTCTCCTTTTGTTCCGCCCCAATTCTCAATTAAAGAAATCCATGAATCATACAACAAAACTGCAGTGTCTTCGCTTTCGTCGTCACCTTCGTCGCTCTCGCCATAATCTTCATAAACTTCTTCTTGATTTCCTGTTTGTTTTTGTCCTTTAGCAATAAAATGTCTTTCTGAATTTTCTATAAATACTGAAACAAATGCCAATTCAAAAACACTCGAAACGGTTAGAATTAAGAAACTAAATACCAAAATAGCCGTAGCTAATGATTTATTTGTTTTCCAATAAATACCAGCCGCTAATAAAAAAGAGGCAACAACCAAACTAATTACAATAACAAGCAGGAATCTAGAAAATATAATTGCATAAAAATGAACCGGCTGATCTATAATTAAAGCATCCTTTTGAAAAACCAATACTGAAAATATACCAATGACCAACAATAAAAAAACGTTGCAATAGAAAGCAAATTTCCAAAAGTTCTGTTTACGCTTTCTTTTTACAATTTCTTCATCATCTTCTGAAGTTTTTGGAGTTTTTGGAAACAAAGTAAAAAGGGCAACGATACAGCAGACAGCAAAAGAAATTAAAGGCAGCAATTCACCATAATTAAACTCATAAGGATGAATTTCTCTAATTCTGATTACTTTTTGACTTTTCGGATTAGAGAGTATAAAAACACCTAATAAAAAAACGGGGATAAACTGAAGTAATAATACGTTTTTAAAAAACTTGGTCTTTTTATTCATAAACGGAGTTAAAAATTGTGTAGGAATTTGCCCAAAACTATTAAAAAAATTAACATTTACCGTGTGTTTTTTTATTTTTTTCCAAGAAAACACACGGTATTTTAAGTTAAAAATAAAAAGTCAACAATCAATCCTTCTTATGCTGTTCCGTATAATTCTGATTGCCTTTTAGTTGACAATCTTCGCTATGCATTCCGTTTGCCATTCCGAGCATGAAAGCGGTCATTATTAAAATTAGTTTTCTCTTTACCCCATAAAGAAGTAGTCGCTTAGATGGCTCTAAACGTGTTTTATTAGGTTTATACATTTGGTAAATAATAAATGATTAGACATTTTGAGTCGTTTAACGCCTTAATCAGCATAAAAACTCAGAAAATAAATTCCTTAAATAATGTCTAAACTTCCTCTGAAGTTGCCCGAAGTCATCATTTCATTTACAAAAACGGACTGTTTTATAAATGAAGTTAGATTTTGATGAAGCTTTTGCTGCAGTTTGAAAACGATCTTATTTTGAAAACTAAGAACATTTTCAACACTCAAAAAATCCAAAACAATCGAAAAAACCGATTTAACGCGAGAAGTAATTCGTCCAAATTGGTAGGAACGAAAATTCTTAAGATCCAATTCTGTTCTTGAAACCACAAAGGAAGACTGGTAATACTCGGCCGATTTTGATGGAGCACATAAAGTACCGTCACCTGCAATCACGACAAAAGTCAGAAAGAGTGCGATGAGATATTTTAGATGTTTTTTCAATTGATTTAAATTTGGATTCCGAATTAGCTTTCAAAAATACAAATTAACACAGAAATTTCAGTTTTGAACGACTATTTTTCCTCAGTAAAATCTTTACTTTCATTCTGAAAAAGCAGCAACCCTAATCCTAAAACAAAAACCAAACAACTCAAAAGCATTAAAACGCCATTTTTCAAAGCAAAAAATGAAAATCCCACAGCAACCGAACCAACAATTACCATCAAAGATTTTACAGTTTCCGTTTTTATAAAAGTAAATGCATGAACTGCCAAACCAACAAAAAGCAAAGAGGGCCCAACAATCACAAAAGGATAAAGAATAGATGGTGTATCACTAATCTGCTTGCTCAATGCCTCTCTGGCAATATCGTTATTCCCGAAACTCCACATTATAAAATCAATCGTACAAAGACCAATGTGGGCAATAACACCAAAAGTGGTTAATACTGATGCAATTGAATTTAGCTTGCTTTTCGGAAACACATCATTAAATGACAACAACAAACAGGCGCCAACTAAATTAAACCAATGCGCAAAATCGATTGGTTTTTGAAAGTCTGGCAAAATTTTAGAAAAGAAAAGATAACTCACAAGAAAAAATAGCAATCCTAGCAGGCAAATGTGTTTTGTTTTCATAATTTATTTTTAAAATTGATGAAGCAAAACTATTTTTTTAAATCCTCTCAAATCCCATTTTTATTGGCTTTGGTACAAAACTTACTGTTTTAGGTACAAAACTACAAAGTCAAAAGACTTGCTTTATAATTTTTAGATACCGGAAGTTCTATTTGAGTAAGAATGATTGTATTTGAATTCCTCCAGGATTTAAAATGCAATGGATTTATTAAATGCGAACGATGAATTTGAAGCAAAAAATCAAAATCTTCCTGTACTTTTTTGAGTGAAGAACGAATCAATTTTGTACGAAGCTGATTGTTTTCCAAATAAAAGATCTCGACATAATTTTGTGCATTTGAAATACAAACCAAATCTGCTTTTTTGATTTTTAAAACATCTAATTTGTTTTCTCCTTTAATAACCAAAAAATCCTCTTTTATCGGAATCAGTTTAAGCAAATAACGTCTTGCCAAAACAATTACAGGAGTTAAAATCAGGGCGACTTTGATAAAAATAATCGAGAAAAATGCTGCAAAATTATATCCTCCGTTTAAAATTGGACTTTTATAATAGGTGTAAGTTCCAAAAAGATAAATCAAATAAAAGAAAACTATACTTGCGATTTCTAAACTAACGCTCCATTTGGATATCTTCTTGTAAATACTCTTTTGAATAAATCCAACAATTGAATAACATAAAAATGCCAAAGCACTAAAACCTAAACTAATTAAAAGCCATGATTTAAAATTTATCGTACCGTCGTCAAATGGTCTGATGATGAAAGCAAAAACAAACAGCCAAACACTAATTAGTGCGCCAACTATCAAATGATGTTTTATGGACGTATTTAATTGCTGCATTTTTTCTTTAGGCAAATTATTAATTTACAATATTAAACTTTTACCCAACTTTCATCAAGTAAAAATCACTCCGAATCGAAAACTTTCCTTTGTAAGTATTTATTTAAAAATAATTCATATTTTTATCAAAGTGGTATCCGAAAAACTTATAGAGTAGGAAAATCAAAAAAACAAAAAAACCATTTATGAAAAATTTCCAAAAATTAACCAAAGAAGAATTAAAATCCATTAATGCCGGTACCGGAAAATGTATAGCATATCCTTTATGCAACGGTGAACAAGTTACTCCTATTGGACAAAACTCATGTGGCTGGTATTTATATAAAACAGCATCAAACAGTACTTGCATGGAATACGGACTATCTTAACAACATACTCCTCAATTTAGTAAAACTGCTATCAACAAAATAGCAGTTTTTTTATACTCTGTCTTTTTCATCGCCAAAATGCTTACTTATAAATCGTAAACTTATTGTGCGTTAAACCAAAACCAAGATTTTCGTAAATCAACACGTTTTCAACCCGTCTTTTATTGGTCGTAACTTCAATACTTTTCAAATTATTCCGATCGGCATATTGCAAAATCTCATTTATTAATTGCCTTCCAATGCCTTTCCCGCGATAATTTTGATGAATAAAAAACTCCTGAATTTCACCCACCAAACCGCAATGATGCAAAAGATTTTGGGTGTGAAAGCTAATAAATCCTAAACCTTCTATTTCGCTTTCGGCAATTAGATAGAGATTTTTAGGATTTGAAATGTTTTCATCAAATATTTGGCTAAACACTTCAAAATCTAAAACTTCGTTTTCAAGCTCGTTTATAGCTTGGTAAACAAAATCTAAATCCTGTTTTTCTACTTTTCTGATTTTAATATTTAGATTCCCCATAATTTTCTACTCTTCTATTAAAAATAAGTTCTTTCACATACACCAAACTCTGTTAGACTTTAAAATATTTACTTACTTTACGAATACTTATAACAGACTCTTATTCCTAAAACTATTTACAAATCCTGTCTATTAATTTTTTGTATATTCTTTTTTACAAACTCAATAGTATCCGTTTTTCTTGGACTATCCCAACCTATCTTATTTGCAAAATCAACTTGTTCAACTACAACTCCAATCGAATCATTTAGCTTCTTCAAATAAAGATCTTTAAATTTTACTTCATTAGATGTTCCTCCAGTAGAATTCAAACTATCTAAAAGCTTAAAAGAAAATGGAACCTCTTCTTTATAATGAGAATTGAAATAAATAGTAAACAAAATTTCTTCTCTATAACTTCTCCTGTTACTAAAAGAATCAATAACTGTGATTGCAGAGTCTATTTGTAGTTTTGAATTATCAAGTAACAGAACTTCTTTAACATTAGGCTGAAAAAAATACTTTGTAGAAAATAACAAATGTTTATCCCATGCATCTGATGGAAAATAACTTACAATAATATACCCTAAAGAGAAAAAATAGAACCCTATCGTCAAAACAGTATATCTTTTTAAGAATGTGCCGACAATCCTTTTTTTCCAGAATTTCAAAAACAGATATGCTTGAAAAGTAAAGAAAATTAAAAATAATAATATGAAAATCATTTTTTCAATGAAATCATTTTTTCGACTAAAACTCAAAATATAAAAGTTCAGAAAAAAGCTAGTTAAGCACAATAACACAAATATTCCATAGAAAATAAGATTCGACTTTATTATGTCGAAAAAACTTATTTCTTTCCATTTTTTTAAAACGGTGATAATGACAACTGACATCATCGCCGAAACAGCAAATAAACGAAAAGCGACTATAAATAAACTTATTTTAGTATCAATATCGGGCTGACCGTAAAACATTTTTCTTGATTTTTTTTTAACCAATTCGCTCAAATTTCTGCTTATATTTCACAACATAAGCATTCCATTCCTCTTTATAAATTTCATAATCATAAACCGAAGTTGCATAATCAACAACTTCTTTACTAAAGTGATTACCAAAAATAGCGTCAAGATGCTGTATTCCTGAATCGATTACACTTTTTAAAATGGATAATTTATCCTTTCCGTTTTCTTTGCAAATCTTGTCTAGCCATAAGCCTTTGCCAATTTTCACATATGCGGAGAGCAAACTATCGGTGATAAATTCCGCAGGAACATCATTGATATTGGGTTCGTGTTTACCTTTTTTAAAAGTCGTAATAATTAATTCTTCCGAATAAAAACGCTCCGGAATCAATGAAACCAATGTTCCGCTCTCAGCCGCTTTCCAGCAAAGTTCTTCGGTTATAAATGGATCAGGAATGACCTGTAGCGCAAAACCATCCTTACTCACTAATTTCTCGCAAATTTCAGACGTAATAAAATCTTCTTCCACAAACGGTAACGCATGATGGGTCATATTTAATGCCATCTCACACAATGCCACCGTCTTAAATTGAAGCGGAACTATTTTTAAATCTCTGTAATTTGACGAAACTCTCTTTTGCCAATATTCCTGATTTTTCAGCAACGGATTACTTCCTTTTAAAACTAACTCACCTCCCTCCAACTCTCTTTTCAGCTCTTCAAAAGTTGTTATAAGCGGGTTCTCCAGATGCTTGCGCAATTCAATTGAAATAACTTCCTCGTCACTGTCCTCATCATATTCACATTCATTTTCAGGATCCATGTCGTCTGTTTTATCATTATAATAAAACAAGTCATTTTTACGATCCGTAACTGTGGTATAATGATCTTCGACTATAAAAACCGGAGCTTCAATACAGCCCGAACATTTAAAATTACCGTGATTATAAGAAGTCATTACTACCTCTTTGGCTGTAACGTTGCCTTCAATTTCGACATACGAACCTCCCAACAACATGCTTTGACAACTTACATCTCCTTTAATAAAAACATAAGGTCCGTAATCGCCTTCGGCATTTATAATTGTTCCGTTTACAGAAAGATTTCCATTTATTAAGACTCCCTCAATTCTAAGACCTTCCATTTCTTTTAAGGGAAGATTTAATACCCCGGCAAGCCATTTTTTCTCTTTATTTTCATAAAGATCGAAATAAAAGTTTCCTTCAAAATTTACACTTTCGGATGCAATCAAAAAGAAATCCTCCTCTTCCCATTCCTCAAAATAATCGAAACCTTCTCGATCGATTAAAAATGGATATTGCGATTTGACTTCTTTGATTGTAATTAATTTGAAACCTGGGTGATGCATTTTATACTTTATTGGGCTATTATTTATACTCGATTATACAATATTACGCAATATTGTCCTTTCGACGAAGGAGAAATCACACACGTTGATCGGCAAAGATTGGCGACCTTGATTGCGGAATTTCTAATGTGATCTCTCCTGCGTCGAGATGACAAGGATTGCATTTCTTCAGAATCAAAAACAGTAAGAAAAATTGTATATTTATAACATTGAAAAACAATTTACAAAATGTATCTCACAAGTGAATACTTGTTTTCGACCAAAACCAAAAATGTAAAAGAATTTTAAATATCTTTGAATTATGAGCACAGCAAAACCAAAACATATCGGCCGAAACATAAGCCGAATAAGAGAATTGAGAGATATGAAGCAGGAAGCTCTTGCACAGGCAATCGGTACAACCCAACAATCTATCTCTATTATTGAAGGAAGCGAAAGCGTTGACGACGAAAAGCTAAAAGCAATCGCCGAAGCTTTAGGCGTACCCGCCGATGTAATCAGGAATTTTTCGGAAGAAGCTGTTTTTAATATTATTGGAAATACTTACGATAATGGTTCTATTTCCGTTAATCATGGTTGTACATTTAATCCGTTGGATAAACTCCTTGAGGCTTTTGAAGAGAATAAAAAACTTTACGAAAGATTGGTTGAAGCGGAAAGGGAGAAAGTGGCTCTTTTAGAGAAACTGTTGAAATAGAAACTTATTTATAAATGAAAAAACCGAAGCTGGATTAGCTTCGGTTTTTTTGTGTAAAAAAGTTACTCTATTCAACGAAGAAAAATCTGCAAAATCTATGAAATCTGCGTGAAATAATAATTGCCAATCTTTGTCGAGTTTCGGGTGTGATTCTTCGTTCCTCAGAATGACAAGATTGCACTTAATTGCCTCTTTGTGAATTTGCAAGAAAAAACTACCGTGCTTTGCGTAAACCTTAGCGTACTTTGCGGTTAAATCAAAATATTTATTTTCTTGATGATTCCAGTCTCTTTATTTTTTGTTTCATTAACTTCAATTCTTTCTCTTGTTTTTCACTTTTCTTATTTTGAATTTCAAGTTTTTTATTTTGTTCGATGGTATACAAAGTAAGTTCTTCGATTTTCTGTAGTAATTTCATTTGAAATTCTTTCATTTCAAGTCCGTTTGCAATCATCTCTTTTTCAGATGCAATTTCCGGAAGATGTTTATTTCGAGTTACAAACTCTTCCAACTTATTCAAATCCATTAATTTGTAATCATCTTCAAAAACAAAATCACAACCTCCCGATAAATCAACTTTTACCTCTTGTGCTCTAATTGTACCGCAAACATCTAATTTGTAAAGTGGAGATACTGTCCCAATTCCAACAAGTCCTTCCCCCGTAATAACCATTCTATCATAATTACTTAAATCTGAACCATTCCATGTTGTAGTATGAAAACGAATGTCTCCATAAAAACTACTCCCCGCAGGATTAGGATTTACAGAATAAATCCCTGAACCTCCTCTTCCAAAACTTAGTCCTCCTTTATAAGTAACTTGTCCTCCAGTGGCTGGAATAAATGCACCAGAAATTTTTTCACTAATTACCAATGTTGGTTCCTTACCATTAGGAAGGAAACCATTAACCGTTGTCCCGGAATACGATGCAAAATCACTATACACAGCAGAATTACCTCGTACTTCAAGTTTGGCTGTCGGAGTATCCACCCCAATACCAACTTTTCCATTATTTGGTTGTAAAATTGTTCCACTTTTAGAATGTTCAGATCCACCATCAATAATAATACCTGTTAGAAAGGCTAATTTTAGTTGTTGGTAATTTGGTCCTTCAAAAACCCCAGTCGTCCTGTATATTCCATAACTCAAAGGACTAGGCTTAAACCAGGTAATCCCATCAGGGACATTACGTCCGTCATTAACATCACTAAAGTTTATTGAGTTATGCAATTCATAAGTTTGCGCATTAAGAAACTGAAACAAAGTCAGCGTAAAAAAAGTAAATAAGCCTTTAATCTTCATATAAATATTCATTTGTCAAAACAGTTCTTCAATTATAAATCTACATTTTAATAATTGAATGAATCTGCCTACATTATTAATTTTTTTGGCTAAAATAGTATTTCAATTTGTACATTTCGATAAATTCAAAAAAAGTTAATCCATAAAATTTATTTGAAACAAAACCGTCAATCTTTGTCGAGTTCCGTGTGTGATTCTTCGTTCCTCAGAATGACAAGATTGTGGTTAAGGCAAACTGTAAAAAAGAAAAAATCTGTAAAATCTGCAAAATCTGCGTGAGACAAAACCGCTAATCTTTGTCGAGTTTCGAGTGTGATTCTTCGTCCCTCAGAATGACAAACCTTATACCTATCAATCTTTGTCGAGTTACTTACGAAGATCTCTCCTTCGTCGAGATGACAAGATTGTGGTTAAGGCAAACTGTAAAAAGAAAAAATCTGCAGAATCTGAGAAATCTGCGTGAAACAAAATCGCCAATCCTTGTATAGTTTCGTATGTGATTCTTCGTTCTTCAGAATGACAAACCTTACGCCTATCAATCTTTGTCGAGTTACTTACGAAGATCTCTCCTTCGTCGAGATGACAAGATTGTGGTTAAGGCTAACTGTAAAAAGAAAAAAAATCTGCAAAATCTGCAGAATCTGCGTGAAACAAAACCGCCAATCTTTGTCGAGTTCCGTGTGTAATTCTTCGTTCCTCAGAATGACAAACCTTATACCTATCAATCTTTGTCGAGCTACTTGCGAAGATCTCTCTTTTTGTTTTAGTGAGTCTTTATGCATTTCAAAGTTTTCGTAACAAAAAATGAACTAAAAATATTTTGTTACACTTTTTGAAACAAAATTAAAATTTTAAAAAAAATGTTACAGCTTTTGAAACAAATTAGAATAAAATAAAAATTTGTTACAACTTCCTTTGCGCCCTTTACGATGATCATTTGACTTCACTCAGGAAGACAGAAACAAATAAAACTTTGCGGCTTTGCGACTTTGCGAGAAAAAAAACAGCACACTTTGCGTAAACCTTAGCGCCCTTTGCGGTTATCCTTCAACTCCGCTCAGGAGAACACAAAACAAATAATAAAACTTTAAGAAATCAATTTCATGCTGTTTGCTGAAAAAACGTAATTTTGAAATTCGAAGTTCAAAAACCGAATTATTATGAAATATCACCAAATAAACAGCGCTCTTTTTGTAAAAAACCGCAAAAAATTCACGGCAGAAATGAAACCTAATTCAGTTGCCGTTTTTAATTCTAATGACATTTACCCGGTTAGTGCCGACAGTACTTTACCGTTTGCACAACACCGAGATATTTTTTATCTGAGCGGTGTAGATCAGGAAGAAAGTATTTTGCTTTTGTTTCCGAATGCGCCTTACGAGCACCAAAAAGAAATTCTTTTCCTGAAAGAAACCAGTGAACACATAGCAATCTGGGAAGGTGAAAAACTGACTAAAGAACGTGCTTTTCAGGTTTCAGGAATCAGAACAGTGTATTGGTTACAGGATTTTCATAAGATTTTGAACGAAATGATGACGTACGCCGATACGATGTACATTAATACCAACGAACATTACCGTGCGACTGTTGAAACAGAAACCCGTGAAGCTCGTTTTGTAAAATGGTGGAAAGAACATTATCCGGCACACAATGTAGCCAAAAGCAACCCGATTTTACAACGTCTGCGTTCTGTAAAAGAAAGCGAAGAGCTTGATTTGATTCAACAAGCCTGTGACATTACCGAAAAAGGTTTCCGCAGATTACTTTCGTTTGTAAAACCAAATGTTACCGAATACGAAATTGAAGCCGAATTAATTCATGAATTTATCCGTAACCGTTCTAAAGGTTTTGCTTACACGCCGATTATTGCTTCGGGAAACAATGCCAATGTTTTGCATTACATCGAAAACAACCAGCAATGTAAAGAAGGAGATTTAATTTTATTGGATGTTGCTGCCGAATACGCCAACTACTCGAGCGATTTATCCCGTACAATTCCGGTTTCGGGAAGATATAACGAAAGACAAAAAGCAGTTTACAATGCTGTTTTAAGAGTAAAAAACGAAGCTACAAAAATGTTGACTCCGGGAACACTTTGGAAACAATACCATGTAGAAGTAGGGAAAGTGATGACCTCTGAATTATTAGGTTTAGGTTTGATCGACAAAGCCGATGTTCAGAACGAAAATCCGGAATGGCCGGCTTACAAAAAATATTTCATGCACGGAACGTCTCACCACATGGGGCTGGACACGCACGACTACGGATTGCTTCACGAACCCATGAAAGCCAATATGGTTTTTACGGTTGAACCGGGAATTTACATTCCGGCAGAAGGTTTCGGAATTCGTTTAGAAGACAACGTAGTAATTCAGGAAAAAGGAGAACCTTTTAACCTTATGCGCAACATTCCGATTGAAGCTGACGAGATTGAAAGCTTGATGAATGAATAAATAGAAAAAAGCCCTTAATAAATTTATTAAGGGCTTTTTCAATTTTATATATCAGTTACTCTCCGATTTTTGCGATTTGCACATCCAACTGGAATTTACCGGCAGCTTCGCTTTCATCAATCAAATCAAAAAGCTCTAAAGCTCTTCTTGCGTTTTTCTCTTCCTCTCTCTGCTCAGCAACATACCACATCATAAAATCTTCTGTAGCATAGTCATTTTCAGCTCTACATTTTGCAATTACTTTATTCACTGCTTGTGTAACTGCAATTTCATTCTGCAAAGCAATTTCAAATACTTCTCTCAAAGAAGCAAACTCTTGTTGTACTTCCGGAACAGACGGCGTAACGGCAATCCCTCCCATATCTGTAATATATTTGAAAACTTTTAGGAAATGCTCTCTTTCTTCTTCAGCTTGTTTGTACAAATAAGATGCTGTATTGGCATAACCATTTCTATCTAACCATGCAGCCATAGCTAAATATTTGTTAGAAGCGTCACTTTCTAATTTTGCTTGTAAGTTTAATATATTTTCTACACTTTCAACTAATGAAGTACGTGTTCTTAATAAATCTTTCATATCCTCTAATTTTTATATGTGTAAAATTACAAAAATTAAAGGAGGCTCCTCCAACTGCTTGAAAATTTGGATTTGATCTAAGTAAGAATCTAAATAAGCTCTACGTTTACAATGTTACAAAGCATAGAATGTAAAGTGAGGGTAAATTTAGTTCCGTTTAATAAATCTCTTAACTGCACTATTTCACAGATAGTAAGATTTCTGGAAAAATTTCTTTTGGTGGTTTCAATCAATTGTGCGTCTGACCGATCAGATAAGTCATAAAGCATATTAAGAATATCAACGCTATTGACCTTTCTTTGAAAAATCAAAAAATCATGAATTTTGTAACTTGACACTGTATCAACAAAATTGATAATTATACTATTAGTCAAATCACATTGATAACTGTATCCTTTTTCGGTTTCAAATAATACTTTGGTGGTCAAATCACTAACTAATGCCATTCTGATAAAATATAATAACGTTGCAAAAATATAAAATTCAACGCAATAAAAAACATAATTAAGACTAATTTAAAATAACAAAATCATTTAATGTTCTTAAAAACAGCGGTAACTCACTAAAGAGTGTAACATTCTACGGCATTATTAGTCTAATTTTAAAAACAAATAAATTAAGAAATTATGCAAGCACACGAAATAGATTATCAGATTTTTGGTGAAGAAATGCAATATGTTGAAATAGAACTGGACCCGCAGGAAATTGTAATTGCCGAAGCCGGCAGTTTCATGATGATGGAAAACAATATCCAGATGGAAACGATATTTGGAGACGGTTCTCAACAACAAGGTTCAGGTTTGTTTGGCAAACTTTTAAACGCAGGTAAAAGAGTTCTTACCGGCGAAAGTTTATTTATGACAGCATTTTTAAACCAAGGCAATAGCAAAAGCAAAGTTTCATTTGCGTCGCCATATCCCGGAAAAATTCTTCCGATTGATTTAACAGAATTTCAAGGCAAATTTATCTGCCAAAAAAGCTCGTTTTTATGTGCTGCTAAAGGTGTTTCTGTCGGAATAGAATTTTCTCAAAAACTTGGACGTGGTTTATTTGGCGGTGAAGGCTTTATTATGCAGAAAATCGAAGGAGACGGAATGGCATTTGTACATTCGGGCGGAACAATGGCTAAAAAAGTATTGGGGCCAGGCGAAGTTCTAAAAGTAGATACCGGATGCATCATTGGTTTTACCAAAGATGTTGATTATGATATTGAATTTATTGGCGGAATTAAGAATTCTATTTTTGGCGGCGAAGGATTATTTTATGCCACATTAAAAGGTCCCGGAACGGTTTACATACAATCGTTGCCTTTCTCGAGACTGGCTGACCGCATTATTGCATCTGCACCAAAATCTGGCGGAAACAGCCGCGACGAAGGCAGTCTTCTTGGCGGATTAGGAAATCTTTTAGATGGTGATAACCGATTCTAATTTGTAATGGCTTTCAGAAATGGAAGCCATTTTTAATTTGTTCACAAACCGTATTTTGCTATAAATAAATTTATTCCCGTTTTAAAGATTTCCCAATTAAATCAAGACATCTCAATATTTTACTTCAGCTTTCTTAACTTTGTGCCTGACAACAAAAAAAGTTCATTTTGAAAACGCTTTTATACAAAAATACCAAAATATCATACTCAGATTCGGGAACTGGAAACCCCATTGTATTCCTTCACGGCTTTCTGGAAAACAAAAAAATGTGGAAAGACTATGTTGATTTTTTCTCCGAAAAATATCGTGTCATTACAATCGACTTATTAGGACACGGCGAATCGGATTCTTTGGGATACGTGCATACGATGGAAGACAATGCCAATGCCGTTCAGGAAGTGCTGAATCATTTAAAAATTGAAAAAGCTACTGTTGTCGGACATTCGATGGGTGGTTATGTTGGTTTGGCTTTCGCCGAATTGTTTCCAAAAAACATTCAGAAACTGGTTTTACTCAACTCTACTTCAAAGGAGGATAGTCCGGAGAGAAAACTTAACCGAACACGGGCTATCAAAGCAGTCAAACAAAATTACGTAACCTTTGTGAGCCTGGCAATTGGCAATTTGTTTAGTGAGAACAACCGAATCCGATTAACAGAGGAAATTGAAAAAGTAAAAACGCAGGCACTCCAAACACCTTTACAGGGAATTATAGCTTCACTTGAAGGAATGAAAGTCAGAAAAGACAGGGAAGCACTTTTACAACAAAACCTTTTTCCCGTTTTATTAATTTTAGGAAAAAAAGATCCTGTTCTGGATTACGAAGACTCCCGCACTCAGATAGATGATACTACAGCAGAACTCATTTCTTTCGAAGACGGACATATGAGTCATATTGAAAACAAAGAGGAATTAAAAACCGTTTTATCACAATTTTTCTCTTAGATCACGGCCTTCAGCATAAAAAAAGACCGTTCCGAAAAATTATCGAAACAGCCTTTTCTTCTTTTTGTTGGGGGCAAAAATTTATACTTTTTAAAAAATTTCTTTTTAAAAATTTCGGCAAAGTTATTCCTTTTATGCACTAATCCTAAGCCCTTGAATCACTTTTGTTTATAGTTTATACTTTGATTGTTTAAAGAGTGAAATTTGTAGATAAATTCATCAAAAAGAGAGATACTCCATAAAAATTATAACATTTTACTTCATAAAACTCATTTAAAAAAAGTGTATTTTTGATGTAATTCCAGAAATGAGATCGCTTTTTTCATCATGAAACCATAAAAATTGATATTCTGAATAAAGACGATTAATCTATTTTCTCTTCAAAAGGAATTGTCGGGTCAAAAATCTCTTTTAACAGTAATACAATTTCCTCTAAATAATTACTCAAAATTTCTCTGGAAACTGTGGTAGTAATCTCTTTATCTTCTTTGAATGTGAAAGGTAAAAAACCTGATTTAAGATTTTTAAAAGAAATTATACCTGCTTCTATGGGAATTTCTTTCGCTTTGGTTTCAAACATAAAGGCATAAGCCAAAACCTGGATAATTTTATCATTTTTAAGCTCCTGAGTCAATCCATTCCATGATTTCAGGATGACATTTGTCTTTTCAACTTTTCCTGTCTTATAATCGATAATACGGATTTTCCCGTTGCGTAATTCAATACGATCCACATTTCCTTTAATTAAAACAGGAAACGGCAAATCCGGATGATTTAATTCGCGCTCAAACGTTTCCTCCAAAGCTATGATCTGAACCGCATCTTCATTTTTAAGAGATTCTAATTCCATTTTCAAAAAATTAGAGACATTTCGTTTCGCTACTTCAAAGGCTAGAAGATTACGTCCTTTTTTTATCTCCCCTTCTTTATAAACCAATTTAAACTGATTTAGAACTTCGGCATCCAATAATTTGAAACAATTTTCGAGATCTGTTTCCGATATGAACTTACCTATAAAGGGCTCGTAAAGTGTTTTTAACGTTTCGTGAATAATAGTTCCGAGCGTATTCAGCGCGATATTCTCCTCAACCTCTTCCACTTCCCTAATTCGAAGTATTTTTTGAAAATAAAAGTCTATCGGATTTCGGATGTAACTCGTCAAAGCAGAAGGAGAAAAACCGGCAAGTGCGATTTCTTTTAAACGATCCATCACAGCATCGGATTTCGGAACCACCATAGGCTGATAAGCTGTTGTTGGTAAAACGGGATTATAGATATCAAACGTTAAGTTGTGTTTCTTTTGTTTTTCTACCTCCAATTGTGTGATGAAACGACTACGTTCACCGGCATCCAATCCGTCATTTTCCGTATTATAAATCAAATAGATATTTTGGGCTCTTTGCAGTAAATGGTAAAAGTGATAGGTATAAATGGCATCTTTCTCTTTAAAAGTAGGCAATCCCAATTCGTTTTTAACATCATAGGGAATAAATGAATTCTGAGATTTTCCAGCCGGGAACTTTCCTTCATTCATAGATGTTACAATTACGGTATCAAAATCAAGTACACGACTTTCCAGAACCCCCATAATTTGCAGTCCGCGTAAAGGCTCTCCTTCAAACGAAACTTCAGCAACATCAATAATCTGTTTATAGATCGCATGCAAAGTATCAATGTTATCAATGTGATTGTGTTTTGTGTAATAATTGATCAGCTTATTAATTACTTTAAAAACGGCATAAACAAAAGCTTTGGCAATTTTTTCCTCCTCATTGTCATTGCTGAAATTTTCTTTTATCATGACTAAAAGTGCCGAAACATTTTCAAGAACAGCAATCGATCCATTCTCCCATTTTTGAAAAAGCAGATCAAACAATGGCGATGGATTCAAATGGAGTTCTAAAACCCGATTATGCGTAATAAAAGTGTAATTATTCTCCTTGATAACCCGAACCAAATTACTGGCATTGGCATAAGGTTCAACCAACGGATGCGTAAGAACATCAAGTATATCTTTATAATAAAAAACATAACTTTCTCCTTTACGCGAAAGCGCATTGGTATGCATTCTAAACAATTTCGCGATTAATATCTGCGATGGGTTGTTCTTTCCCGAATATCCCATTGTAATGTTCAGACTTCCAACCGAAGAAGGCAGGGAATATAAAACCGGCATCAGTAGATTCTCCTCACCCAGCACAATAGCCACTTTATCTAAAGCAGTAGTTGGATTTTCTGTGATCATATTTTCGATAATACTACCCGCCAATTTTGCCTGACCAATTGTTTTAGGCGTCCCTATGATCTGAATGTTTTTAGACTGTGAAAAATCGTCTACAATCCATTCAAACGGATTGGCTTTATAATGTTTCCAGCTTTCTTTAAAACGTCTCACAAAGAGTCCGGCATCATGATAAGGATCATTTAAGAAAGTCTGATCAACATCCCAATAAATTCTAGCCTGATCTAAAGCTAAAAGATGCTGCACAATTTTTTCTTCAGCAGCATTCAAAGCATTAAATCCTGCAAAAATGAAACTGCGATTTGAAACAATATTTGAAAAGTGATTGAGATTGTTTACAGCTTCACGATAAATCAATCCCTGATATCCAATTGATTTATTCAGTAAGTGATTGTATAGCGAATCATAATACAGCGGAAGAAGTTTCCAGAAATCAATATAATTCTCTAAAAGTTTGGTTTTGTTCTCGACTTCAATCCCCCATTTTTTGATATCTTCAATATCACTCAAATAGGACAAGACGTGCGAAGGATCTAACAGATAGCGATCGATTTCATTAAAATCCTGCAAGAGCGTTTTTGCCCAATTGCCAAATAATTCAAAAGACTGCTGATGTTGTTTCTCTGTTACAGAAAGATACACTTCATAGAATTCAAACAAAAGCTCAATTGAATCAACTGACCTGATGGAGGCTACATCTTGTACAAAATCTTCAATACTAATAATTTCAGGTGAAAGTATTGTTTTCTGAGTCTCATTTTTCAGAGCTTCAATTAAAAAAACTTTTGCTCTTTTATTAGGCAAAACAATAGTTGTCTCAGCAAGTTTATCTGAATAGTCCTGAATTATAACCGTTGCTATTTTCCCGAGAAAAGAAGTATTTATCATGTGATAAAAATAAAAAAAGCCATTCAATTAAGAATGGCTTTTAGTATTTATTTAGACAGTAAATTAGATTTTACCTTGGTATTTAGAACCAATGTGTTTAATTTCTGTTCTTCTGTTTTGTGCTTTACCTGCAGCAGTTTTGTTACTTGCAACTGGTTGAGAAGATCCGAATCCTTTAGACTCTAAGTTCTCAGCATTTACACCTCTTTCGATTAATGCATTTTTCACAGCGTCAGCTCTTTCTTGAGAAAGTTTGTCGTTGATTTTTGCAGAACCTGTACTATCTGTGTGTCCTTCGATAGAGAATTTCGCGTTTGGATAGTTTTTAAGGATTTCTTTAATTGCATCTAATCTAGCTGGAGTTTCTTTGTCACCAGTTTTGAAAGTAGCTTTTCCTGAGTTAAAGTAAACCGCTCTAGCTTGAACTTTAAGATCTTCTAAAGCTTCAGTAGTTACTTCAGGACAACCTCTGTTAGAAGCAGGACCAGCAACTGTAGGACAATCGTCATCTTTATCAGCTACACCGTCTTTGTCAGCGTCTAAGAAAGGACAACCACCATTTTCTCTTGGACCAGCAACTGTAGGACATTTGTCATCTTTGTCAGCGATACCATCACCGTCAGTATCAGGACAACCTTTTAAAGCAGCTAAACCAGCAACATCTGGACAAGCGTCATCTTTATCAGCAATTCCGTCTCCGTCAGTATCAGGACATCCGTTTAATGCAGCTAAACCAAATACATCTGGACAAGCGTCAGAAGCGTCAACGATTCCGTCTCCGTCAGTATCAGGACATCCGTTGAATTGTTTTAAACCAGCAACATCTGGACAAGCGTCATCTTTATCGTAGATTCCGTCTCCGTCAGTATCTTTACCTCCGAATTTGAAAACTAGACCTGCAGTGTGTTGGAAGTGAGATGGAGCATCTGGAGCACCAGCTTTATCTTGTCTGTCACCACTAACTGACCATTTGTATCTTGTAGCAAGCTCAAGACCAATAGCATCAGTAAACCAGAAAGTAAGACCAGCACCTGGGTTAACAGTTCCGTAGCTGCTATCTCCGAAGAAAGTATAACCTCCACCAACAGATAACGAAGGATCGATCACTTTAGATTTGATTAATTCCTGGAAGCTATATTTAATTGTAGCATCAATTCCGTAATACATCAAGTCACCAGGATTAGTTACTACGTTACCTCTACCATCATGCCCTGCAGCAGATGGACTGAAAGTAACATACTTATCAATCTTGTTCACAGATCCTTGTAAACCAACAGAGAAACCGCTACCTACATATCTATTTACACCAATGTAAGATAGAGAAGGAAGAATATTCCAGTTGTCTTTTACAGCGAATGGCTGAGAAAAGTGTTGATCGAAGAAACCACTTCCTGATCCAGAACTTGTTCTAGTATCAACGGCATTAACTCCAAAAGAGATAGCCCATGGATTGTTGCTGTCTTGTGCGTGAGAACTTAAACCCATCACCATCATCACAGCAACTAAAAGTTTGTTAAGATGTTTCATACTTAATTTTTTTAATTACAATTTAGTTAATTACAAGCAAAAGTAACACCAAAATTTTTAAATACAAAATGAAATGTTAAAAAAAACCTACAAAAATTCGACCAAAGTGGGAATTATATAACTTTTAACATTTGTCCGACAACTGTAAAAGCGTCTATAGCCCTGTCTAAGTGCTCTTTTGTATGCGCAGCCGATAATTGCACTCTAATCCTCGCTTTTTCTTTAGGTACTACAGGGAAGAAGAATCCGATTACATAAATGCCTTGTTTCAATAATTCATTTGCCATAGTCTGCGACAATTTTGCATCATATAACATGACTGGAACGATTGCCGAATCTCCATCAATGATATCAAAACCGGCTTTTTTCATTCCTTCTTTAAAGTAATTTGTATTCCATTCTAATTTATCTCTTAAGGTAGTATCCTTTTCTAACAATTCAAATACCTTAATTGAAGCCCCAACAATAGCCGGCGCTAATGAGTTTGAGAATAAATACGGTCTTGAACGCTGACGCAGCAATTCGATGATCTCTTTTTTGGCAGTGGTATAACCTCCCATTGCCCCACCTAAAGCTTTACCAAGGGTTCCGGTAATAATATCAACTCTTCCCATAACTCCTTTTGCTTCGAGAGTTCCTTTTCCGGTCGCTCCGATAAATCCTGCAGCATGACATTCATCCACCATCACCATAGCGTCGTACTTATCTGCCAGATCACAAATTTTATCAAGAGGCGCTACAAGGCCATCCATTGAAAAAACTCCATCAGTAACAATTAATTTGAAACGCGCACCAGCTTCATTTGCTTTAATTAATTGCTGCTCCAAATCTTCCATATTACTGTTCTCATAACGGTAACGCGCTGCTTTACACAAACGAACTCCATCAATAATAGACGCATGGTTCAGACTATCTGAAATAATAGCATCATTTTCTCCTAACAAAGGTTCGAAAACACCACCATTGGCATCAAAAGCTGCTGCATAAAGAATAGTATCCTCTGTACCATAAAAATCTGCAATCTTTTTCTCTAAAGTTTTATGAATATCCTGTGTTCCGCAAATAAAACGTACTGATGACATCCCAAAACCATGTGAATCCATTGCGTCTTTTGCCGCTTGTACCACTTCAGGATGTGATGAAAGTCCTAAATAATTGTTGGCGCAAAAATTCAAAACTTTTTCTCCTGTGGAAATCGTTATCTCAGCATCTTGTGCTGAAGTTATAATGCGTTCTTTCTTGAAAATTCCGTTTTCTTCAATTGTTTGCAACTCATTTTGCAAATGTTCTTTTATTTTACCGTACATTTCTATTTATTTAAAACGTTAAAAATTAACAACTTAAGACAAAAATACCTAGTCAAACCTTTAACATCTGATTAATTTTTTCACAAATTTACTACATCGATTTCTGATCCTATGTATACCAGCGCTTTTTTTAACACTTTATACCCTAAATCCTCTATAGCCTCCTCATACTCCTGAATTTGCCTTGTATATTTTGAATTTATCACTCCTGTTTTATAATCCAACAAATAGGCTTCTTTATCTGAAGTAAGAACAATACGATCGGGTTTTAAAATCCTGCCTTCTTTCTGAACAATTGTCTGTTCGTTCAAAATAGTTGCATTCCCGTCGAAACAAATACTCAATTCCGGATGATTCACAATTTCTTGAAGTGTCTTTGAAACCATCTCGACCTGATCATTTGTAATAAGTCCGTTCTCAATTCCTTTTGTAATTGCTAAATCCACATCCGACCGATCCTTAACAAAAGCCAGAATTTCGTGAACTATATTACCATAAGCGATTGCTTCCTGCTGATGTGTTCCCCACATTAAAGCCTCCCGTTGTGCAATCTTGATATTTTTCGGATCTAAAACTTCCGAAACAACAGGAATTGTCTTTACCAAATCAACTGATTTTACAGAACTCGAAAGCCTAATCTTACTGCCAAACTCATACTCTGATCTTTCAGCATCATAAACCCCTTTATGCATTAAATAGCGAATAAAAAAGGAAGCCATATTATTAGGCAATTCACCATCTTTCCGTTCTTTCATTCCTTGCGATATCACATACAATTGCTCTTCAGCACGTGTCAAAGCTACATACAAAACATTTATATTATCCAGCAGCTCTTCTTGTTTCTTCAAATTAAAAACTGCCGAAGCACTCTCACCGAAACCTTCAACCGCACTACTATTATCGATCAAAGCTTTTGGAACATCTAAATTCACATCTTCAGTATCCAGCCATAATTTATCCTTTGGTTTTCGATTGTAGTCTTCTTCTGCAAATGGCATAATCACAACCGGAAATTCTAACCCTTTTGATTTATGAATCGTCATGATACGAACCGCATTATTCCCTTCAGGAGACGGAATACTAAATTTCTCCGCATTTTTATCCCAATAACTTAAAAAATCAGCTATACCAGCCTGATTTCTCATGTCTCGTTCTAAAACAATATCTAAAAAGAACTGAACATATGCATTTCCTTCATCAGGAAGAATAAATTTTGCAATTATAATTTCAACTGCCTCATACAAGGATTTTTTACGTACATCTTCAAAAGAAAGCGAGACATCAAAAGTTAAAAGCCATTTTTCAAAATCATCTTCCTTTTTTTGAGACATCCCTAAGGCAATAAAATCATGAATCGGCATCTGAACTTCTTTATTGGATCCCAAAAAATGAAGAAAATTTGCTTTCGACTCTAAATCAGCACTGTTGTTTAAATACTTCAGCAAATAAACAATCAAACGCACCTCTGTTGCATTTTGAATCATCAGGGTCTCGGATGATAAAAGTGGGATCTTTTGCTCCGTTAAATAATTCGCAATCGCAATTCCCTGATCTCTTTTTCGGGTTAAAATTACAATATCCTTGTATTCAAAACCTTCCCTAAGAACTTTTTGAATGGTATTTAAAGTCGCTAAAACATACAGATCCGATTTCTCGACCACTTCTTCTTCGTCTGCATAATCTGACTTCTCGATTACAGGAAGAAAAGCAATATTGACATACCCTCCTTTCTTTGAATTTATGTTCTGAAAACTATGATTTTCATACAAATCTTTGTAATCTTCATTGGTAAATTCGGCCGAAATTAATTTAAAAAAATCGTTATTGAATTCAATTACCTCACTATAACTGCGATAATTTGTATCTAAATGCTTAACCTCTTTTTTATGGTTAAAAAAAGAATTTTCTTCTTTTCCTAATTCTATAAACTGCTCTGCTTTTCCACCTCTCCATCGGTAAATAGATTGTTTCGGATCTCCCACTATCATCAACGTCCCTTTGTTTCCAAAATCATCTTCTCCGGAAAGAGAATTATGAATCAGCGGAATCAAATTCTGCCACTGCATCTCGGAGGTATCCTGAAATTCATCGATAAAAAAATGGCGGTACTTCTCTCCCAAACGCTCATAAATAAAAGGTGCGGGCTGATTCTGAATTTCACGGTGAATAATGGCGTTGAATTCAGAAATCGACAGTACATTTTGCTCTGATTGAATTTTAGCCAATTCATTACTAACGGTATTCAAAAGCGAAAGCGGTGTAATATTTTTCAAAAAGGCTTTATAGAAATCTCTTTTTTCGAAATTCTTATAGATTTTTACCAGAATTCGAAGCAGTTCAGGTATTATATTTTCAATTAACGCACGGTCTTTTGCTGTTTTATTGATTGCTATATCGTCAAATTCGTGAAAAGTTTTATTTCGGGGATTAAATTTCCCATCGCGAATACTTTCTAAATGGTTTGGAAAAGTTCCGCGAGAGAATGACTTCAAATCGATTCCGTTTTTTTCGATTAAAGCAAGTGACTCAATCGCAAAATTTTCATTTTCAGACTCGAGTTCTTTACACAAAGCGAGCATTTTTTTCTTGATCTCAATAAACTCTTCGATAGATTTATCCTGAAAATGAGAGATTTCATTCCGATTGTTTTCATTCAGAACCAGCCTACCCGTTTCTAAGATTTCCCGGGAAACATCCCAACTTTTATCGTCGTCGGTTTTTTCCATCGTGAAATCAACCAACAGCTTAGTCAACGTTTCGTCCTGACCGGCTTGTGCAATTATAGCATCAACTGCCTCAACCAATAAATTCTCGGTATCCAAAGTGACTTCAAAAGTCATTGGCAGATTAAGATCATGTGCAAAAGCACGAATTACTTTATGTGTAAATTTATCGATAGTAGAAATATCAAAAGCAGCATAATTATGAATTAAGTGCTTGATAATATTTTGAGATTTTGTTTTAATTTTAATAATAGAAAGTCCAGTATCCCGAGACAAATCCTCCATCAAATCGATTGCTTTTGCAGAAGGCTCTTCTTTTGCAAACTCAGACAAACTCCCAACAATACGGCTTTTCATTTCATGAACCGCTTTATTAGTGAATGTAATTGCCAGAATGTTGCGATAAGCGTCGTTCCTTGGAGAAGAAAGAATAATTTTAAGATACTCTTTTACCAAAGTATAGGTCTTTCCGGAGCCTGCAGATGCATCATAGATAGAGAAAGACGGACTTTGCATAAGTTTGGTTTTTCGTAGGGTAAAAATAACACATTAATTTTAAACAGGCTCTAAATCCCAATAATGTAAAATTCCAAATTCCAATATCTGATGCATTTAACACATACAGCTATTGGAATTTGGAATTTGAATATTTTAAATTTTCTATAAAAATTATGCTGTTTTAGGAAATGCTCTTTTATTAAAAACCAGTAATATACCTACTCCTGTAGAAATGGCCACATCGGCAACATTAAAGATCGCATTAAAAAAAGAAAACTCTTCACCTCCCCATAAAGGAAACCAGGCAGGCAAAGTACCTCTCCAGATCGGAAAATAAAACATGTCTACAACCAAACCATGAAACCAAGTCCCATAAGGTTCAGGCGAGAAAAGTGTCGCCAAATTACCATGACTCGCATCAAAAATAACTCCGTAGAACACTGAATCGATTATATTTCCGGCTGCTCCGGCAAAAATCAAAGCAATGGCAACAATTAAATAATTAGAATAACGCTTCTTAACCGAATCGGCTAACCAATATCCTATTCCGAATACAGCAAAGATTCTGAAAACGGTCAAAATCAATTTACCATATTCTCCGGGAATTTTAGTTCCCCACGCCATTCCTTCATTTTCAATAAAATGAATTCTAAACCAGTCAAAAACTTCTACTTCATCCCCCAGAGCAAAGTTTGTTTTTACATAGATTTTTGAAAGCTGATCAACAATTAAAACTAAGAATATAAGCAAATACGCTTTTCGTAATGACATTTTATTAAATTTTGATGCGGCAAAAATAACAATTTAATCAAAAAAAACGCTCCCAATGGAGCGTTAATTGTTTTTGAGGACAAACGAGCAGGTATTACATCAATTCATCACCCATATGGAGAATCTATTTTCTAACATTTGACTGCGCTGACTTTTTAGGAGGATCAGCGAAGAATTCTGAAATCGACTTAAAGAGCCCTTTCCCTTCTTTTCCTGCTGCTGCATTTTTAGCCTCAGCTTTTTTGACCTGCGTCTTTAACTGAATACGAATCTTTTCAAATTCTTTCATTCTGTGCTCCACATCAGAGCTTACCTCTTTAAATTTCAACACTTTAGCCATTTTACAAGATTTTAATGTTAAATAAATAAAATTATTCATGATTTGGTACTACAATGATACATAATTTAATTTATATTTGTTAATAAAAATTAACACTTGTTTAGATTAAAAGATCATATTTACCCTTTATACGGTATTAAAACGAAAAGAATTTAACAACTTTCTTAAATCCTACAAATATGAATGAAATCACAACTACTCTAAACGATTTTCTGCTTCATACCAAATCTTCCGCAGCATTAATTATCAATGGAAAAGGAAAACTAATCACATCACTTCACTTAGACTATGCAGACAGTATTGCCGCAATGAGCTCTGCCATAGTATCGATGAGCGACAAATTATTATTAGATCTTGAAAAAGGTTCCTTAAAACAACTCTTTTTAAAAACCGCCGAAGGAGTTATTATCGGAAACAAAATAAGCGGCACAAATTTCATTATTACATTTTCAAAAGACGGAAGCAATCTGGGTTTATTATTAAGATCGACCGAGGAAACTGCTGCCGAGTTAAGCAAAAATTCACTGTTAAAATAACATATTTCTATTAACACCAAACCCCGAAAACTATGAGTAATGACTTTTTAAACGTTTTTTTGAATGAAATGAAAACTAACGTAAACGGCTTTATTGCAGTAGCTGTAACAGAAATCGAATCAGGATTAAGCTTTGGAAACCTGACAACAGACCCGGCATTTGATCCTGAACTTGCAGCAGCGTACAACCTGGAAGTGGTTAAAGCAAAATTAAGCGCAGTAAAAGCTTTAAATTTAAACCAGGAGATCGAAGACATTTTGATTACACTTTCGAATCAAATTCACATCATCGACATTTCTCCCAACAAAAAATTCATGATCTATCTTGCCGCTGACTCTACTAAAGCAAATTTAGGAATGACAAGAGCTGTTTTAAGAAAACACAAATTAGAACTGGAAAAAAATCTGGCTTAATTACAAGCCTTCTTTTTTAATTAGAACTGCCTTCCAAACGGGCAGTTCTAATTATTTTTACTTGTTTTAATCCCAAAAACTATCGCTTAAAAAATTCCTACAAAAAACAAGCACTATTTTTTTACTACATTTAGTCCATTTGTAATTGAATTCTTTATTTATTATTCCGTTAGTCCTTAAACAAAACCATTTAAACATTAAACAAAAAAAAACGCCCCTGTAAGGAGCGTCTATTTTATGGAGTATTAAAATTGAAAATTATCTCTGCAAGTTTTTAGCTTCGATACTCATTGTAGCATGAGGAACGATTTTAAGCCTTTCTTTGCTGATTAATTTACCTGTTACTTTACAAATACCATAGGTTTTATTTTCAACACGGAACAATGCGTTTTTTAGATCGCGTATAAACTTTTCCTGTCTGATCGCCAACTGTGAGTTTGCTTCTTTAGACATTGTTTCGCTTCCTTCTTCAAATGCTTTAAAAGTTGGAGAAGTATCATCTGTTCCGTTATTCAAATCGTTCATGTAAGCACTCTTTATCAAATCCAGATCAGCTTGTGCTTTTTGTATTTTGCTTTGAATTATTTCTTTGAACTCTGCTAAATCAGCATCAGAGTATCTTGTAATTTCATCTATCATCTTATATTATTTTGAAATTAATATCATTGTTTTAATGTCATCAAATTCAATTTCTGTGCCGTTTTCCAAAGCGTCAACAAAAACCAAATCATCAGTCAATGTCTCAGACTTAATATAGTCTTCATTTTTTAGAATTGCCTCTTCTAAAAGGCCACTTCTTTTTATTTGAACTTTAATTTTATCGGTAACTTCAAATCCTGAATCTTTACGAATATTTTGAATTCTGTTTACCAATTCTCTCGCGATTCCTTCGTTTTTCAATTCTTCTGAAATTGTGATATCAAGTGCAACCGTAATTCCATTTGAATTTGCAACCAGCCAGCCTTCAATATCCTGAGATGTTATTTCGACATCTTCTAAGGATAAAGTTACGGTATTTCCTGCAATTACAATATCCAATGCTCCCTGCTTGTCCAATTGATTGATTTGATCTGCCGAAAAAGAATGTATCTCTTTGGAAATCAACCCCATATCCTTACCAAAACGTGGCCCAAGAGCTTTAAAATTAGGTTTAATCTGTTTCACCAAAATACCTGAATCGTCGTCTAAAAGCACAATTTCTTTAACGTTAACTTCTGCTTTTACAAGTTCAGAAATCGCTTCAATTTCGGTCCTCTGATTCTCGTCAAGTACCGGAATCATTACCTTTTGCAAAGGTTGACGTACTTTAATCATTTCCTTTTTACGCAGTGACAAAACCAAAGACGATATAGTTTGCGCCTTCTGCATTTTGCTTTCTAACGTTTTATTAACAAAGTTTTCGACAAATTTCGGGAACTCTGCCAAGTGAACACTGGCAAATTGCTCTGTTTGCGTCGAACCTGTTAAATCGCGGTATAATTTATCCATGAAAAAAGGAGCGATCGGAGCACTTAACTTACTTATCGTTAATAAACAAGTGTAAAGCGTTTGATAGGCTGCAATTTTATCATGAGCGTATTCTCCTTTCCAGAAACGACGACGACACAAACGAACGTACCAGTTACTTAAGTTTTCCTGAACGAAGTCAGAAATAGCCCTTGCTGCTTTCGTAGGCTCATAATCTTCATAACATTCGTCAACAAATTTTATCAAAGTATGTAATTCCGACATGATCCACTGATCGATTTCCGGTCTTTCGTTTAACGGAATTTCAGCTTCTGCATATTTAAACCCATCAATATTGGCATATAACGAGAAGAATGAATACGTATTATACAGGGTTCCGAAGAACTTTCGGCGAACCTCAGCAATTCCTTCAATATCAAACTTTAAGTTATCCCATGGATTTGCGTTAGAGATCATGTACCAACGTGTGGCATCAGGACCGTACTCCTTAATTGTTTCAAAAGGATCTGTTGCATTTCCTAAACGTTTCGACATTTTTTGTCCGTTTTTGTCCAGAACTAAACCATTCGAAACGACATTTTTGTACGCAATTTTATCGAAAACCAAAGTCCCGATTGCATGCAGTGTATAAAACCATCCACGAGTCTGATCGACACCTTCTGCAATGAAATTCGCAGGGAAATCTTTATTCTCATCGATTTTATCTTTATTCTCAAAAGGGTAATGCCATTGTGCATAAGGCATCGCTCCCGAATCAAACCAAACATCAATCAAATCGCTTTCACGTTTCATTGGCTGGCCTGAAGCTGAAACCAAAGTAATTCCGTCGACTACATTTTTATGCAGGTCAACTAAATCATAGTTTGATTCAGACATATTTCCGATTTCAAAACCTTTGAATGGGTTTTCTTTTTGAAAACCTGCTTCGATAGATTTTTCGATCGCATTATACAATTCTTCAACAGAACCAATAAGAACTTCTTCTTTTTTGTCTTCTGTTCTCCAAATTGGCAACGGAATTCCCCAATATCTAGAACGAGATAAGTTCCAGTCGTTAGCATTTTTCAGCCAGTTTCCAAAACGTCCTTCACCAGTAGACTTAGGTTTCCAATTGATAGTTTCGTTCAGGTCGAACATTCTATCTTTAACATCGGTTACTTTAATAAACCATGAGTCTAGCGGATAATATAATAACGGCTCATCAGTTCTCCAACTGTGTGGATAACTATGTACGTATTTTTCAACCTTAAAGGCTTTATTTTCTTCTTTTAATCGAATAGCAATTTCAACATCTACAGAACGCTCCGGCGCCTGACCTGCATCATAATATTCGTTTTTCACATACTTTCCTGCCAAATCACCTACATGAGAAGTGAATTTCCCTTGTAAATCTACTAAAGGAACTGCTGTACCATTTTCGTCTAAAACCAACATTGGCGGCACTTCCGGTTTTGCTTCTTTTGCTACTTTAGCATCATCAGCTCCAAAAGTAGGTGCCGTATGCACTACTCCTGTTCCATCTTCTGTGGTCACAAAATCTCCTGTGATTACTCTGAACGCATTTTCAGGATTCTGATAAGGCAACACGTATGGCAATAATTGCTCATAACGAATTTCTGCTAAATCGGCTCCTTTTGCTTCCGCTACAATTTTATACGGAAGCTGCTTGTCGCCGTTTTTCACTTTATCAAAATCAGCATCGTCTTCGCTGACAAAAAATCCTTTTCCGAATTGTTTTCCTATCAGGTTTTTTGCTAAAATCACATTGATTGGCTCAAAAGTATACTGATTGAACGTTTTTACTAAAACATAATCGATTTTTGGTCCAACTGTCAAAGCGGTATTCGATGGTAATGTCCATGGCGTAGTCGTCCAGGCCAGAATGTGAATATCTCCAAAACCTTTCAAAAATGCAGGTAATGTTTCCGGTAACGTTTTAAATTGTGCTACGATTGTAGTATCCGTAACATCACGATACGCTCCGGGCTGATTTACTTCGTGAGAAGACAATCCTGTTCCGGCTTTAGGTGAGTAAGGCTGAATGGTGTATCCTTTATACAACAAACCTTTGTCGTAGATTTGCTTCAAAAGCCACCAAACCGATTCCATATATTTTGGTTTATAGGTCACATACGGATCTTCCATATCTACCCAATATCCCATTTTTTCGGTCAAATCATTCCATACATCGGTATAACGCATTACGGTTTTTTTACACGCTTCGTTATATTCTTCAATAGAAATGGTTTTCCCAATATCTTCTTTTGTAATTCCAAGTTCTTTTTCGGTACCTAATTCTACAGGCAATCCGTGAGTATCCCAACCGGCTTTTCTTTTTACCTGAAAACCTTTTTGAGTTTTGTAACGACAGAAAATATCTTTAATTGCGCGAGCCATCACGTGGTGAATTCCCGGCAATCCGTTTGCTGAAGGCGGACCTTCAAAAAACACATAAGGCTCAGCACCTTCACGGGTACTTACACTCTTTTCAAATATATTTTCTTTCTTCCAAAAATCAAGTACTTCTGACGCTACTGTTGGCAAGTCAAGTCCTTTGTATTCAGTAAATTTTGTGCTCATTTTATACTTTTCTTAAACGAGGTGCGAAAGTAAGGAATTTTGAGGAATATAGATAAAAGATGTTTAAAAAAAGCGCCCGGATAGAAAATTTCTAACAGATCTCGTAAAAAAGATTACCGATTTTAAAAAATTAAGAAAAAATCTCCTTTAAAACCTCTAAAGATTTTGGCTTTTTGAACCCTTCCAAATGAAAACTGTAGTAATCAATGAGGATTTTTAGTAAAATTTGCCTTTCAGCTACATGAAAAACCTTCTGATCGTTTTCGAATTTAAGATCAATTAATTTCTTAAAAAGATGTGTTTCATGTTCCGTCAAAGTATTCGCCCCATGAAACAAAGTAAAAACGCCGTCAATCATTTCAAAATAAGAAAATTCGACTTCTGAAACATCAGGATAAAAACCAAAATACTTTGTAGCTTCCAAAAGCAGAATCAAATGAAAATTCGAAATTTCATCATGGTGATCCAGCCAACTCAATGCTGTCTCTAAAAACACAAAAAAGGCTTCATTTTTTTCTTCTTCCTGAATGGAATAATGCAGCATTTCAGACAAAAACATAACCATTGTACTTTTTACAAGATCGGTATGAATGCTTTGAAAAGGTACTGCTATTTTTATCTCTTTAAAAGTCTCTAAAGTTCCTTTATTCTTATGCATCGCCTCAATCTCAAGAACGGACAAGGGCTGAAAATAAGCAATTTTCTGACTTGCTTTCCGACTCGAAAAGGCATCACGTACAAAATAAGATTTTAGTCCGTGTGAAAGTGTAAAGCACTTTACGATCAGACTTTTCTCCTGAAATTTTAACGATGAGATTACTATTGCTTTGGTTTTGACTAGCAAGATTAGTTTTTTTAGATTATTAGATTTTTAGACTTCTTAGATTATTGGATTTTTAGACTAGTGGACTGCTTAGATGTTAATTCTTTCTAATGATCCAACAATCTAAAAATCCAATTATCTCAATTAGCAAATTACCTAATTATCATTACCTTTTTTACTTTAGTTTCACTTCCGTCTTCGGCTGAGATAAAAACCATATAGACGCCGGAAGCAACTTTATACTTTCCGAAAGCAGTCGTGTCCCATTCGATTGTTCCGCCTGATGAAGTAGTTTCGTAAACTAAATTACCTTCGATGTCTGTAATTTTAATATTGGCTTTATCAATAAGTCCGGCAACTTTTACCGTTCCGGCATAATTAGGACGCACGGGATTTGGATAAACGTAAACATTATTCAAATCTTCGTTTGCTCCTGTTGCAATTCCTTTAAACGAAATCATCCCTTTGTTGGTCGCAATCAAGACTTCACCGGTAACACTATTAATTTTGACATCGTTTATGACATTACTTGGCAGAGGCGAATTGTTTATTGTAAAATGATATTTTGTTTCCTGACCGTTTGGCGATACCATGAAAATCCCGGAATCAATTGTACCAATCCATTTATTATTTGCTCCGTCTACTGCAATCGATGTGATAAACTGCTCATAAAGCAGCTCCTGAGCCAAATTGTCTTCCATAATTATAATTGGATTCGCTTTTAGCTGGCTTTCGGTCTGGAATCCTCCAACATTGGATAAAACTCTCAGTCCTTTTGTGGTACCAATCCAAAGTTGATTTTTTGTATCAAGCGCCACAGCTCTCACATCTTCGATTGGTAAATTCCCTAAATCAGCACCGGAAGTAATCTTTTTAAAAGTATTGTTACTTTCGTTAAAAGCAATTACTCCGTCATTACTTGTTGCGATCCATTTGGTATTGTTTCTATCGATCACTATCCCGGCATAATTGGTTGTTTCAGCATCTTTAAGAATTGCACTTGTCGCATAACTTTGCCATTTTCCATCGGTTTTCAAAACTTTTAATCCGTTCTTAATCCTACTGTTAGTGACCCACAAATTTCCCGTTTTATCAAACACAGTTCCATTAATACGAACATCAATATAGTTGGGCCCTGCGAACGAAATCGACTCTAATCCGCTATTTTTTTCATTGTACAATAAGACCGGGATATCGTTTTCTATTTTCAACAACCCGGAGAAGAAGGAACTTACAAAAACCTGTTTTTCATTACTGGGGTTCGTAATTACCCTTGTCATTGATTTTGCTCCAAAAACCCCTGAGTAAGGAATGTTTAGCCAACCAGAAGCACTATACTTACTCACTCCATAGCTATCTAGCTCATACGGATTGTAAAAAGTATCATAATCCCCATACACTGCCCAAAGCGCATTAGGACTTACATCTAAAGAAAAAATATTATTTCGAACTGGTCCTGATGGTGTATTCTCCTGAAAAGCGGAAGTTCCTGAAAGTGTCGATGAAAACAATCCCTTTTCTTTTGTCCCTATATATATTTGATCTCCAACAACACTAGAACAGGTAAAATTCAGCGTATTATCCAAGACCTGTGTATTGGTAACCTGACGCATCAATACCATTTGATTGTTATATACATAAACAACATCCGGCGTCGTGATTATTAGATTATGATTTACAGCACGCATATCGACTGAAGGTTTTGGAAGCTGTAAAAACCCAACAAATGAATTGGAGTTGTATCGGTG
Source organism: Flavobacterium sp. B183 (assembly GCF_023539155.1). Classification (NCBI taxonomy): domain Bacteria; kingdom Pseudomonadati; phylum Bacteroidota; class Flavobacteriia; order Flavobacteriales; family Flavobacteriaceae; genus Flavobacterium; species Flavobacterium sp. B183. The sequence goes on from NZ_CP097434.1 coordinate 723,762, forward strand.
TATAAATCCTGCCGAACTTATCGCAATCAGCTCTGAATCCAACGATTCAATACTGCTCCAGTCACCACCGTTTACCAGACTCCATTGGTTAAAATCAATAAGATTAGCATTTGTACTGTTGGCTTTTTTAATTCCGTTTGAAGTCGCAGCATAAAAGAATCCATTAAAATAAGCCGTTTGTCTTACTCTAACTTCGGCACCATTATCTCCAATAAAATAAGTATCTCCAAATTTCAGACTAGTTAAATTGAACTGTACAATTCCGAAATCGCACGAAACATAAACCACTCCCTTATATTCCATAAAATGGTTAATTCTTTTCAGGTTGGACGGTAATTGTTTATTTATAATATCAATAACCTTTAATATACTGCCATCGGTTTCATTTACCACAATCATTAGTCCGTTTTCGTATCCAATTATGGTTTTCTTAAATTCTTCACTATGGTATGAAGCAGAAATGGTCTGCCCGGAAAGTCCATCGACCGTTGTAGTCATTTTAACTGTGTTCAGAGCTGTATTTTTAGAGAAAAGAGCATTCTCTGAAGCTACAAAAACAGTTGTTGAAGATTGCGAGATATCTTTTATTTCGTTAAACGAAAAATACCCCTGCCAGGACAATTTATTCTGAGAGAAACAAAATTGTACTACCAACAAAAGCAAAACATACAAAAACTTTCTTTTCATTATTTTATAAATTCAGATAGACAAATATACTACAAACGAAAGTATTTGATTTTTGTTCTCCTGCAAATAAAAAATGCCTCCGATTTGTCTTAAAAAAAGACAAATGGAGGCACTAAAAAACTATAACTAAAAAATTATACTACACCCTGAGCAAGCATAGCATCGGCAACTTTAACAAATCCTGCAATGTTAGCTCCTTTTACGTAGTCAACATAACCTGATTTATCCGAACCGTATTTTACACATGAAGCATGAATTGCTAACATGATTCCTTTTAATCTTTCGTCAACTTCTTCAGAAGACCAGCTTAAACGCAATGAGTTTTGCGACATTTCAAGACCTGAAGTTGCAACACCACCAGCATTAGAAGCTTTTCCTGGAGCGAATAAAATTTTAGCATCAAGGAAAACAGTAACTGCCTCTGGTGTAGATGGCATATTTGCTCCTTCTGCAACAGCAATACAACCGTTAGCAACTAAAACCTTAGCTTCATCACCATTCAATTCGTTTTGAGTTGCACATGGTAATGCTACATCACATTTAACTTCCCATGGACGTTTTCCTTCTACATATTTCGCATTTGGATATTTCGCCACATACTCACTAATTCTTCCTCTAAGCTCATTTTTCAGCTCCATTACGAAAGCTAATTTTTCAGCATCGATTCCGTCTGCATCATAAATATATCCTGCAGAATCTGACAATGTAACTACTTTTGCTCCTAATTGAGTTGCTTTTTCAGTTGCGTACTGTGCTACGTTTCCAGAACCTGAAACAGCAACAACTTTCCCTTTAAAGTCATCTCCTTTAGTTGCCAACATACTTTGAGCAAAATAAACTGCTCCGTAACCTGTAGCCTCAGGACGAATTAATGATCCTCCGAAAGAAATTCCTTTCCCAGTTAAAACTCCGGTGAATTCATTTCTTAATCTTTTGTATTGACCAAACATATATCCTACTTCTCTACCACCTACTCCGATATCTCCGGCAGGAACGTCAGTATCAGCTCCGATATGTTTTGAAAGTTCCGTCATAAAACTTTGACAGAATTTCATGATTTCATTATCTGATTTTCCTTTTGGATCAAAATCAGATCCTCCTTTACCACCACCCATTGGCAATGTTGTTAAACTATTTTTGAAAGTCTGCTCGAAAGCCAAAAACTTCAAAATACTTAAGTTAACAGAAGGATGAAAACGCAAACCACCTTTGTAAGGTCCGATTGCTGAGTTCATCTGGATACGATATCCTTTATTAACCTGGATTTCTCCTTTGTCATTTAACCAGTTCACTCTAAACAAGATAACACGTTCAGGCTCTACCATACGCTCTAAAAGCATTTTGTTCTGGTATTTTTTATTTTCTTCAATAAAAGGAATTACCGTTTCGGCAACTTCTAAAACTGCTTGTAAAAACTCTGATTCATTCGGGTTTTTTTGACTAACCGAATCCATAAAAGCGGTAATACTTTGTGACATGATTATTAGATTATTAACATTTAAGAAAACGTTTTCGTTATTTACGACAAAGGTAATCGAAAATGACATTTATTGAATATTTTTTTACGATTCTCTTAAACTTTTATTCATTATCCACTAAATCAAGAAAAAAGATATTTTAGGTTTTGCTTTTTAAAGTAAATTACTACCGATATATCTAATATTTTAATATTTTTAATAAATATTCATCAATACAGCTCTTTATACTTCTTAGTTCCTCCTCTTTTTATATATTTGCCGGGATTTGAAAGCCCAAACCTATGCTCAAACCTATAATACTCACGTTATTTGCCTTTCTGGGCATCTCAACAGTATCAACCGCACAATCAAGACTGGCTCACGAAGTTGGTTTAATATTCGGCCCTGTAACTTTTCAGTCTGATTTTGGAGAAAGAAACGACCTGGACACTAATCTTGGAAATACAGGATTTGGAGTTGGATTGGTTCACTTTATCAATTTTTCCACCAACAGTAACAGAGAACGATTCTTTTCGGAACATTTCAAAGTGAGAACAGAACTTTCATTCAATAGTACCAAACTGAATCATTTTGGAAAATGGATCGAGAAAAAACCTGAAACACTAGGCGTTAGACAACTTAAAGCCATGCAAGGAAAATCGACTGTAATAAGTCTTGGATCCCAACTGGAGTTTTCTCCCCTGAAAATACATTATTATGAAAATTCCGTAGGTGCTTTCAGTCCTTATGTCAGTTTAGGTTTCTTGGTAAGTTATTATACTACAGAAGTTAGTTCGAGTCTTGGCAAGTTGGGAAGTCCCGAAGCTACATTTCCTAAGTACCAGACTCCTTCAGATGGTCGACAATATGGCTTTTCGAGTGAAAATGGCATTGTTTTGTCGGGTACTGCCGGAATAGGTGTTCATTATAAATTAAATGAAATGAGCGATTTAATGCTTGAAGGTCGTTTTCAGGCTTTTAGCTCCGACTGGGTAGACGGTCTAAATCCGAATAAGAAAATTTACAAAGAAAATAAATCAAACGACGCTCAGATTTGGTTTAATATAGGATATATTCAATACTTATAATTTTATAAATCCCAAATTCCAAAATAATACAAATTGGAATTTGGGATTTTTTTATGCTTTTTTTATGCTAAAGCCTGCTCTAAGTCGGCAATTAAGTCTTCGGCATCTTCAATACCAACGCTCAATCGAACTAGGTCATCGGTAATACCCACTTCGGCTCTTTTATCTGCCGGGATCGATGCGTGTGTCATCAAAGCCGGATGATTGGCCAAAGATTCAACTCCACCTAAAGACTCCGCCAAAGTAAAAACTTTCAGCTTCTCTAAAAAGGCAATCGAATCTTCTTTTTTCCCTGATTTAAAAGTAAAAGATACCATTCCTCCAAAAGCTTTCATTTGCTTTTTGGCAATTTCATGAAAAGGATGGCTCTCTAAGCCTGGATAATAAACCGTATCGATCTTAGGGTGCTTACTTAAATATTGAACCACTTTTTCTCCGTTTTCACAATGTCTCTGTACTCTTAACGAAAGTGTTTTGATGCCTCTTAAAACCAGGAAACTGTCCATTGGCCCTAATGTCGCTCCGGTCGCAAATTGCTGAAAATGCAGCTGATCTCCTAAAGCTTCATCTTTTACAATTAAAGCACCCGCAATTACATCTGAGTGTCCTCCTAAATATTTTGTTGCAGAGTGCATTACGATATCAGCACCCAAATCAAGAGGTTTTTGCAAGTAAGGAGTAGCAAATGTATTATCGACAGCAAATAAAATATTATTGGCTTTCGTAATTTTGGCTACTTCCTGAATGTCTGCTAATTTCATCAACGGATTAGTTGGCGTCTCCACCCAGATCAGTTTCGTATTTTCATTGATTAATGATTTCAGTTTTTCGATATCTGTCATATCCACAAAGTGAAACTTAATTCCTGAATCTTTATATATTCTGGAGAACATTCTGTACGTTCCTCCATACAAGTCATCCATTGCGATAATCTCATCACCGGCTTTAAACGATCTCAAAATACAATCAGTTGCTGCCAAGCCTGATGAAAAAGCCAATCCACGAGTACCATTTTCAATACTGGCCAAAGCATTTTCTAAAGCTGTACGCGTTGGGTTTGAAGCACGACTATACTCATAATCCGCTAAAGGCTTACCCGGACTGGTTTGTATAAAAGTTGAAGTTTGATACACCGGAGGCATAACTGCTCCTGTAGCCGGATCATGATGCTGACCCCCATGTATTACTTTAGTATTGAATTTCATATGTTTATAAATTTTAAATCCTTAATTCTGCTACAAATTTACCGTTTAATTTATTTTAATCCTGACACAACTTCTTACCTTTGTATATAATTAACACTTTTTGACATGAAACATTATCCTTTTATACTCTTTTTGCTTTTAACGTTTGTAAGCTGCAGCAAAGAACTTTCATTTGAAAATGAGTCATTTGAAAAAGAATCTACAATCCCCTGCGAAAAGGACTGCCCCAAAATAACGATCGACGTTCCTATTGCAAAAAATATTCCTGTTGTTGCCGACAGTATTAATAAAAAAGTTTTCTCTGTGATAAAAGAGATCGTCTATTTTGAAGAAGATCCCAAAAAAGCGAACGAATACAAATCTTTGGCAGCCTCTTTTATAGCTTCTTATGAAGAAATGCACAAAAAATTCCCAACAGAAACTTTCGGATGGGAAGCGACCGTAAAAGGGAATGTCGAATTTGAATCTGATGAGATTATCAATATTAAAATTGATCATTATACTTTTACCGGAGGTGCACACGGTTATCAGGGATATCGCTCCTTACTGTTTCATTCCAAAACCGGAAAAACAATTTTCATCGATCAGATCTTTAAAAACGAAAAAGAATTTATGGCTTATGCCGAAAAAGAATTCCGCAAAAAATATAAAATCCCTGAAAAATCAAATATCAATGCAACTGGTCTAATGTTTGAAAATGACAAATTCCATCTGCCACAGAACATTTTTTATACGAAAGACGGATTGCTCTTATATTACAACTCCTACGAAGCCGCTTCTTATGCCGACGGGCCTAAAGAGCTATTGTTTCCGTATGATGAAGTCCGCAAGTATTTAAAGTACCAATAATTTTAAGCCAAAGCCGCATAACCTAAAAAACCTTAGAATCTCAGAACCTTAGCAACTCAGAACCTCTATTTAGCCCCTTCCTGAACATCGTATTTCATCTTACGCAAAACTCGAAGCGCCTCTTTAAAGGACAGGTAAATATTCCCAAAAGGCTTTAAAAGCAGTTTGGCATCAATCAATTTTTGTTTGGCATCTTCAAAACCATTCAGATGACAGATCATAAAAGTAGAAGGAAGATTTTCCAGATCTTTTAATTCACGCTCTGACAAAGCGATGCCTTTCTGAAGTTTTTGGAGTAGTGCGATATTTGAATTGTAAATATGGTACAACATTTTCCGATTGAATTCCGGGGGCTGAAAAAGCATTTCATTTTCAATTTTATAATAACCGTTGTCAAAAAAATGAATGGTTTGCTTCTCCAACGGATAATAACTGGTCTTGTCATTTAACCCCAACGGAACATATTCTGTTATGGTAAAACTATCTTCATCATAAACAATCGTAACCACATCCTGAGCAGAATAAAAAAGCTTAATCTGTTCGTTTATCAACTCAATATCAACGCGGGATAAGAAGGTTTTATCTCTTGATTTTTTAGGAACTCCCGCCCAGCAGATCACAAATAATTCTTTAAAAACATGGTACTTAGGCGACATGTCTTTGTGTCTGAAATTCATAAAATCAATTACCCCGTCAAGTGTGTACTGAATACTGTTTCTTGAGCTGTTTTCGATCCCGATGACCGTTTCTGTATTTTGATAGTTCTTTTCTACCTCGCCTTCAACAGGAACAGAATTACTTCCGCGCCGCATAAAAACACTATTGGCAAGAATGGTATGAATTCCTTTTTTAAAATATGAGATTTTACTTTTGGGTTTAATGGTCACCAATCCTATTACTTTATCTTTTGGAAGATTGGGAAATGGTACATTCTCGTATTGAATTTTAGGCGGATTTTCTAAAAAGGCATTCACGAGATTCTGAATTCGACTATCATCAAAAAAATCATCTCCAACAATCTCGTTGTCGTGATCTTCCACCCCCACCACGATATAAGAATTATTGGTCGGGTTTGAATTGGATAAGGCACAGATATGTTTCAGGAATTTCCCTTTTCCTTCCCGCGAATGCAGATTCAGTTGCCTTTTCTTATCATAAAAACTGCTCTCGTCGTTATGAGCGAGCAGGTTTTTTATCAAAAGGCGTTTGTTGATCATTTTTTTTTAGATTATTAGATTATCCGATTTTTAGATTGTTGGATAATTGCTTAGTCTAAAGATCTAAAAATCCAACAATCTTAGAAGCCGAAATTGCTAAACTTCTCAGACCACTAAATTAATCTAAAAATTTAAGAAGTTCGTCAACTCTATTTTAAGATTACTGACTAAGTGTTTAAAAAACCTGAGAAGTCTACGTTAATCTAAAGATCTAAGAATCCAACAATCTAAGAATCTCTCTTAACAATTGTCGACGAGGCTTGTGCCGTACTCATGACCACTAAATCAGCAATATTAACGTGATACGGTCTTGAAACTACAAAATGAATAATATCTGCAATATCTTCTGCTTGTAGCGGATCGAAACCTTTGTATACATTTGAAGCTCTCTCAGTATCTCCTTTAAAACGTACTTCACTAAATTCGGTTGCGACCATACCGGGATGAATTCCTCCAACTCTAATTCCGAAAGGATTTAAGTCGATTCGCATTCCGGCAGTGATGGCATCAACGGCATGTTTACTTCCGCAATACACATTTCCGTTCGGATATACTTCTTTTGCAGCTGTTGAACCAATGTTTATAATATGACCTGATTTTTTGGCTGTCATTTTCGGAATCACCGCTTTTGAAACATACAAAAGTCCTTTTACATTGATGTCAATCATAGCATCCCAATCGTCTAAATCACCGGTTTGAATCGGGTCTAAACCATGAGCATTTCCGGCATTATTAATCAAAACATCAATATCTGAAAAGGATGCAGGAAGAGAAGCAATTTTTTCAAGAACATCCTTTTTATCCCGAACATCAAATGCTAAAGAATGTACTGTTGTAAACTCAGAAAGTTCTTTTTCAAGTTCGCTTAGACGGTCGATACGTCTTCCGCAAAGGATCACTTTAAAATTGTTTTTGGCCAGTATTTGTGCGGTTGCTTTTCCAATTCCGCTTGTGGCTCCAGTAATTAAAACTGTCTTTTTCATTGTATATTTTTATTTTTTTGCCACAGATTAATCAATCATCTCTAATCCGTTAATCTGTGGCAAAATATTTTTAGCATTTTCCCTGAATACTCAAATCTGAATACGGAACACTTAAAAACTTAAGCAACATCGTCGCCCATGCTTTCTGTCCAGATCGCAAACCAGTCTTCTTTATCCATTTCCAATTCTACTGCTTTCATCAACGACTGAATTCTGGCAATATTAACAGTTCCCGCAATCGGAATTACCTTAGCAGGATGTTTTAAAATCCAGGCCAGTAAAAGGGTATCCGAACCAAATCCGTATTTCTTCACTAAATCCGAAAACAGCTTTTTCAAACGACGTGTTTTTTTAGTGTCTTCTCTAAAAACCGTTCCAAGCGGATTCCATGACAACGGACGAATCCCATGAGTTTGCATATAATCGAAACTTCCGTCAACCATCGGTTCGAAATTCGTTGCCGAAAATTGCACCTGGTTATAGCTCACTTCGGTTTTCTGACGAATCAATTCGGTTTGAGAGCTCGTAAAATTCGAAAGTCCGAAATCAATAATTTTCCCTTCTGATTTTAACTTTTCAACAGCTTCCGCAATTTCATCGGCCTGCATCAACGGACTAGGTCTGTGCAGTAAAAAAACGTCCACATAATCTGTTTTTAGTTTCTTTAGTGACTCTTCAACAGACCACACAATATATTCTTTAGAGTAGTCGTAATGTTTGATTGTATTTTTGCGGCTTTCGGCAATCATCTGAATACCGCATTTGGTGATTAATTGTAATTTTTCACGTGAAATTTTACTGGCCTGAAATGCTTTTCCAAAATCAGCTTCAGTAGTATAAGCTCCGTAAATATCAGCGTGATCAAAAGTAGTAATTTTGTTTTCGATACAGATCTGTATCATGTTTTCCATTTCTTTAAGCGTTAGGTTTTTATCCCATACACCCCAATTCATAGTGCCCGAAATAATAGGCGATAATGTTGTTTTACTCATGGTTTTATTGCGTTATTTTTGGTAATAAATATGCTTTTCTGAAGCATAATCACCAAAGTTCTTAAAAATATAAAAATAGATTCCCAATTCGTCCTTAAAATTAGGTCTTTGGTCGAAGTTTTAACCATTTTTTAACATCTTACTTCTCAAAAAATATTCAATTTGCACTCTCAAAAGTTAGGCATAAAAATCAAGGTTTTAAAAATATTTATATGGAAGAAAATACAACGACTTTAGACATTAGAGCGATAAATGAGAAAATTGAAAGAGAAAGTGCTTTTATAGACCTTCTTACAATGGAAATGAACAAAGTTATTGTGGGCCAAAAACATATGGTCGAGCGTTTACTAATCGGACTTTTAGGACAAGGGCACATTTTGCTTGAAGGTGTTCCGGGATTAGCCAAAACTTTAGCGATTAATACTTTGTCGCAAGCAGTTCAGGGATCGTTCAGCCGTATCCAGTTTACTCCTGACTTATTACCTGCCGATGTTATTGGAACAATGATTTACAACATCAAAGCCAACGAATTCTCCATTAAAAAAGGGCCAATCTTCGCTAATTTCGTTCTTGCCGATGAGATTAACCGTGCTCCGGCGAAAGTACAATCGGCACTTTTAGAGGCCATGCAGGAAAAGCAGGTTACCATTGGCGACACCACTTTCAAATTAGATCGTCCGTTTTTAGTACTTGCTACCCAAAACCCGGTGGAGCAGGAAGGAACTTACCAGCTTCCTGAAGCGCAGGTCGATCGTTTTATGCTTAAAACTGTAATTGATTATCCAAAAATTGACGAAGAGCGTTTCGTAATTCGTCAAAACTTAAAAGGAAGTTACGAAAAAGTAAATCCTGTAGTTTCTGTAGAGCAAATCTTGCGTGCGCAAGAAGCTGTTCGTGAAGTTTACATGGACGAAAAAATAGAAAAATACATCTTAGATATCATCTTTGCTACCCGTTATCCGGAAAAATACAAGCTTGCCGACTTAAAACCTCTTATCAGCTTTGGAGCATCACCACGTGGAAGTATCAATTTAGCTAACGCAGCAAAATGTTATGCTTTCATCAAACGTCGTGGTTATGTAATTCCTGAAGATGTTCGTGCAGTTGTACACGATGTTCTGCGTCACAGAGTTGGTATCACTTATGAGGCTGAAGCCGAAAACATTACTTCTGTAGACATTATCAACAAAATCGTAAACGAGATTGAGGTACCTTAAAAATTTGTTTCAAGTTTCAGGTTTCAGGTTGTTGCAAGACTAACTTGAAACTTTTAAACTTTAAACTTTAAACAAATAAAATGGATACAAAAGAGCTTTTAAAAAAAGTACGGAAAATAGAAATCAAAACCAAAAGACTGAGTAATCATATCTTTTCGGGAGAATACCACTCTTCCTTTAAAGGACGAGGAATGACTTTTAGTGAAGTACGCCAATACCAATATGGCGATGATATTCGTAACATCGATTGGAATGTAACGGCGCGCTACAACGAAGCTCACGTAAAAGTTTTTGAAGAAGAGCGTGAGCTAACCATGGTTTTAATGGTAGACATCTCGGGCTCTGAAGGTTTTGGCTCAAAAAGTCAGTTTAAAAAAGACATCGTCACCGAAATTGCGGCAACGATGGCTTTTTCGGCTACACAAAATAATGATAAAATTGGTTTAATATTATTCTCTGACAATGTAGAGTTGTATATTCCCCCAAAAAAAGGACGTTCTCATGTACTCCGAATCATTCGTGAGTTAATTGAATTTGAACCAAAGAGTCACAAAACCGATATTTCGCAAGCTTTGAAATTCCTGTCCGGAACACAAAAAAAGAAAGCAATCGTTTTTATGATTTCCGATTTCATGGCCGAAAATTATGAGCAGACTTTAAAAATTGCTTCTAAAAAACATGATATCACCGGTGTTCGTGTGTACGATATCCGTGAGGAAAAAATTCCGAATTTAGGAATGGTAAGTATGCTGGATGCTGAAACAGGGAAAATTCAATTGGTAAATACCGGCTCAAAAACAGTACGACTGAATTACGAAAAACACTATCAGGACAGAGTAAATTATTTCAAGGATATTTTTAGTAAATCCGGAGCTGGTGTCGTAAATACAAGAGTCGACGAAAATTACGTGACCAAATTATTAGGTTATTTCAAATCAAGATAATTTAGATTGTCAGACTTCTTAGAATATTAGACTTCTTAGATTGTCAGACTGTTAGACTATACGAATTATAGAATCTTTAGATAAAAAATCCGTTTAAATCTGTGTCATCCGTGTTCCATTTTTAAGCATTCATTTTAGACCAAAATCTGAAATCAAAAACCAAATGAAATTAAAATTTTACATATTTTTATTTTTACTTTCCTCAGCTGTTTTTGCGCAACAAAAACAAGTTGAGACAAGTATTGATACTACAAAAAATAAAATTGGTGCCGAATTTAAACTAACTCTTAAAACAGTTGTAAGTTCAAAATCTAAGGTTGTTTTTCCCAAACTAAAAAACATTGGTCCTTTAGAGGTTATTCAATCCTATCCTATTGACACTGTCAAGAAAAATGACACTTACGAACTGATTAAAAAATACGGATTAACCCAATTTGATTCCGGAAAATATACCATTCCGTCTATTAAAATTTTAATTGACAAGAAACCATACGCAACAGATTCTATTCGCGTTGAAGTAGCCAATGTAAAAGTCGATACGTTACAGCAAAAAATGTACGACATCAAGGACATTACAGCTGCTGACAATTCGATTGGTGACTGGTGGATTTATGTTTTGATTCTGATTCTAATTCTTGCCATCGGAGCGTTTGTTTATTGGTATGTTAAGAAACATCAAAAGAAAAAGATAGAAGAGGAAGTTTACAAAACTCCTATCGAAAAAGCGACAAGTTTATTGAACAATCTGGAGCAGAAAGAACTGGTACAAAAAGGAGAAATTAAAGAATACTATAGTGAATTGACGGATATTGCCCGAAACTACATCGAGGAGGCAATTCATATTCCGGCAATGGAAAGCACCACTTCTGAATTGATTCAAGCCATCAGAACTGCTTCTACCAAAAAGAAGATGACTTTAACACCGGAAACCGTTGAAAACTTAGAACGTGTTTTACGCCAGGCGGATTTAGTGAAATTTGCAAAATCCAAACCCTTAGAGTTTGAAATCACAGAAGACCGAAATAAAATTCAGAAAGTAATCCTGACACTTGATAATGCTATTCCAACCGAAGTTCCGGCAGAAGAAGAGGATCAATTGCTGAACGAAGCACAAAAACAAAAACAGATAAAACTTCAGTTGTTAAAGAAACGCAACAAACGTATTGCGATCTCAGTAGGATCTGTTTTATTTTTACTGATTGCCACTACCGCCTTCTTTATCGTTACAAAAGGTTTTAACTATGTAAAAGATAATGTAATCGGACATCCTTCAAAAGAATTATTAGAAGGTGAATGGGTAAAAAGTGAGTACGGAAATCCGGGCATCCTGATTGAAACCCCAAAAGTTTTAAAACGTATGGATACTCAAAAAGTCCTTCCGAAAGAAACCATGGCCCTAATCAAAGAAATGCAGCTTTTCGCCTACGGAAGCATGGTTGGAAACTTCTACGTAACCGTTTCTACCAGCAAGTTTAAGAATCCTGTAGAGCTTGACTTAGCCAAAGCATTAGAAGGTTCTTTGAAAGTTATTGAAGCTCAGGGCGGACAAAATATTATTGTGAAACAAGAAGATTTTCAAACCAATGAAGGCGTTCAGGGACTAAAAGGATACGGAACCATGACCGTTTTCAATCCTATTGACAAAACAAGTACAAAAGCATATTATGAACTTTTACTTTTTAAACAAGATCAGGGATTACAACAGATCTTGATTTTACACGAAGAAGGAGATACCTATGCCAATGATATTACAACCAGAATATTAAATTCTGTAGAACTTAGAAAAGCGAGTAACTAATGGATAAGATAACTTTTTTAAATCCGGAATTTTTTTGGTTGTTTCTGTTAATCCCAATTGCGATCGCTTGGTTTTTCTGGAAACGCAACCAGCAATCGGCGACTTTAAAAATGAGTTCAACTCAGGGTTTCAAAAACAGCGAATCGCTATTGACCAAATTAAAACCTTGTTTGTATGTTTTCAGGATTATCGCTTTAAGCTCTTTAATTATTGCCTTAGCGAGACCAAGAACAGTAGACATCAGCAATCAGACCAAAACCACGAAAGGAATTGATATCGTAATGGCAATTGACGTTTCGGGAAGTATGCTTGCCAAAGATTTAAAGCCAAATCGTATGGAAGCTTTAAAAAGAGTGGCGGCAGATTTTGTTGGAGAAAGACCTAACGACAGAATCGGATTGGTTTTATATGCCTCAGAAGCTTATACCAAAACTCCCGTTACAAGTGATAAAGCCATTATCTTAGAAGCTATAAAAGGAATCAAATACGATACAGTTCTGCAAGACGGAACGGGAATTGGAATGGGATTGGCAACCGCTGTAAATCGTTTAAAAGACAGTAAAGCAAAAAGCCGTGTGATTATTTTGATGACTGATGGAGTGAACAATGCCGGTTTTATTGAGCCTGAAACTGCTTCTGACATTGCGAAACAATACGGAATAAAGGTGTACACTATTGGAATTGGGACCAACGGAATGGCTCCGTCCCCATACGCATATGCACCAAACGGAGGTTTCCTGTTTAAAATGCAAAAAGTAGAAATCGACGAGCAATTGATGAAAAGTATCGCCCGTAAAACAGACGGAACTTACTTCAGAGCTACCAGTAACGATCGATTAGCCGAAATATACAGTGCCATCAATAAACTCGAAACTACCGAAATACAGGAACTAAAATTCTACGATTACGACGAAAAGTACCGAGTATTTGTTTTACTTGCCGCCTTTTTGTTAGTATTGGAAGTAGGATTAAGAAATACAGTTTACAGAAGCTTCATTTAATTTTGAAAAAATTATAAAATTCCAATAATAAAATTCCAAATAACAAATTGGAATTTAGGAATTTTTAAAATTGGAATTTAAAAAAGAATAGCTTTTAGCGCAACAACAAAAATTGGAATTTGGAATTTAGATTCTTGGAATTTTAGAAATTATATGGAATTAGACGAAAAAAAATATTTATACCTTTTATTCTTACTCCCGATTGTGGCGTGTATTTTTCTTTTCAATATGTATTGGAAAAAGAAAAAACAGCGTGAATTTGGTGATCTTGAAATGGTAAAAAGACTTAGCCCGGAACGCTCTGTTTTTAAACCTGTCCTAAAATTATCGGTATTGCTTTTGGCACTTGCCTGTTTAATTATCGGATTGGTAAATCCGAAGATTGGGACTAAAATGGAAACCGTAAAACGGGAAGGAATCGATATTGTTTTTGCCGTTGACGTTTCAAAAAGTATGCTTGCCGAAGATGTGGCACCAAGCCGTTTAGAGAAAAGTAAACAGCTGGTTTCTCAAATCATCAACAATTTAGGAAGTGACCGTATCGGGATCGTAGCCTATGCCGGAAGCGCCTTTCCGGTTTTACCGATTACTTCCGATTATAGTGTTGCCAAAATGTTCCTGCAAAGCATGACTCCTGATATGGTTTCTTCACAAGGAACTTCTTTGGATGAGGCCATCAGACTTTCTTCTACTTATTTTGACGAAAAAAGCAAAACCAGTAAATTACTGATTCTGATTTCTGACGGAGAAGACCACTCTGAAGGTGCTACCGCTGCTGCAGAAGAAGCCAATAAAATGGGAATGAAAATTATTACCATTGGTGTTGGAACTGAAAAAGGAGGCACCATTCCATTAAAAGAAAATGGCGTAGTCAGAGGTTATCAAAAAGACCAAAACGGGCAAACCGTTACCACAAAATTAAATCAGGAAGATTTAAAAAATATTGCAAAAGCGACCAAAGGTGGTTATGTTTACGGCGGAAATACCAAAGAAGTGCTGGAATACATCAAGAATGCCTTAAATAACATTCAGAAAACAGAATTCGAAGCAACTCAAATGGCCGATTTTCAATCGCAATTTCAGTGGTTCATCGGATTTGCTTTTCTGTTGTTGTTTTTAGACATTTTCCTTTTGGAAAGAAAAACAAACTGGATTAAAGAGTTGAATTTATTTAACGAAAAGAAATAATTGTTTCCCATAAAACCGGAAACAAAACATAAAAAAATTAGAATGAAAAATTTACTTCTTTATATTTTACTCACATTTTCTTTAGCAGTTTCTGCTCAGGAGAAAGACAAGACATTGCCCGAGGCTAATGAAGAATATAAGCAGAATAAATTTACGGACGCAGAAGCCAATTACAGAATTTCAGAATCAAAATTCCCAAAACGTACTGCTGCTCCTTATAATCTGGGAAACACTATATACAAACAGAATCAGGTTTCTGAGGCTAAGTTTGCTTATGCTAAAGCGATAAAAAATGCTAAAGCAAGACCTGATAAACACAAGGCATTTCACAATTTAGGGAATGTTTTTATGAAAGAGAAAAATTATACACAGGCCGTTGAAGCTTACAAAGAAGCTTTGCGTAACGACCCTACCGATGATGAGACTCGTTACAATTATGCTTTGGCCAAACAGAAACTAAAAGAAAATCCTCCGAAAAACGACAAAAACAAAGACAAGGATAAAGATAAAAAGAACGACAAAAAAGACGATCAGAAAAAAGACGGCGACAACAAAGACAAAAAGGACGGAAAAGACGATCAGAAAAAAGACGACAAAGGCGATAAAGACAAGGATAAAAAAGACGGTAAAAACGACCCTAAGAAAGATGACAAATCAGACAACAAAGGGGAGCCAAAACCAATGCCTGGAGGTATATCTAAAGAAAGAGTTCAGAATTTGCTGGATGCCGTGAACAACGAAGAAAAGAAAATTCAGGACAAAGTCAACGCCCAAAAAGTAAAAGGTAACCCGAAAAAAACAGAAAAAGACTGGTAGGATTCTTAGGTTAACCGTTTATTCGTTTAACTGTTAATTCGGACAAACAGCAAAACTGTAGAAAAACGATTAAACAAATTACCAATTAAACGATTCAACATAAAAAAGATTAAACAAGTAATGAAAAGATATTTAATTCTATTACTATTCACTTTTCAGGGGCTTATGGCTCAAGTTCAATTTGAAGCCAAAGTAAGCAAGAATACGCTTGGAGTAAATGAAAGGCTTCGTATTGACTTCATCATGAATGTTGATGGGGACAACTTTGACCAGCCTTCTTTTGATGGTTTTAAAATTGTAGCCGGACCAAGCCAGCAAATAAGTCAATCCTGGATTAATGGAAGAAGTTCTTTTCAAAAAATCTATTCCTATATCTTACAGCCGGATCACAAAGGGACTGTAACAATCAAACAAGCCGCTATTGAATACAATGGTCAGATCTACAAAACCGCACCTTTAAAAATTGTGGTAACTAATGCCGTTGCACAGGAAAGAGACCCAAATGACAGACCTCAAGGATCAAGTACAGGTGATGAAATGCTACACCTCGTGGCCGAAATTTCAAAAACAAATCCGTATTTGAATGAACCGATAACTGTTGTTTACAAACTGTATTTCAACTATATCAATGTAACCGGGTTCAAAGAGTTGGCTAAACCTAAATACAACGACTTCTGGAATCAGAATATCGACATCAAACAACTTGCTGTTGAACAGGGAAGTTATCAAGGGCAAAGATGTTATTATGTAGTCTTGAAAAAGACCATTCTATACCCACAAAAATCAGGCAGACTTACTATTGAACCACTTTCACTGGATATAGGCGTACAATTGCCTACCAACCGCCGTGATATGTTTGGTCAGATGATTGTAAGCGACGACAATAAAGTGGTTTCGGCCGGAGCCAAAACAATCAACGTACGACCTTTACCGGAAGCTACCAAACCTGAAGGTTTTGGCGGCGCTGTAGGTAAATTTAATTTTACGGTTACCCCTTCTAAAACAACCTTGAAAAGCGGAGAAAGTCTTGATTTGTTTGTGAGTGCAGCCGGAAACGGAAACATGAAATTGTTTACTTTGCCAAAACCTGTCGTTCCTAATGCTTTAGAAATGTATGATCCGGTTCACGATGAGAAAGTAACCACGTCACTTTCAGGAATGTCCGGAAAAATAAGCGACAAATACACCATTATTCCGCAATACAAAGGAAAATATGCAATCAAGCCCATGCAGTTTTCTTATTTTGATTTGAGCACAGGTTCATACAAAACGATCACTTCACAGGAAATCATGATTGACGTTTTAGACGGTCCAATGCCATCTGCAGCGAATACCCCTGCACATGCAGCTACAAATACAATTGCAAAAGCAGAACAGTTTAAGTACATCAAACCTAAAACAACTTTAGTTTCGATCGCTAAAAATGATTTTTACGGTTCTAATTTATATTACGCGTTATTGTTCCTGCCTTTCGTAATTCTGCCAATCATTATTCTGGCTAAGAAACGAAAAGAAGCAATTGACGGCGACGTTACCGGAAACCGTATTAAAATGAACAATAAGCTGGCGAAAAAATATCTATCGGAAGCTAAAAAACAACTTAATAACAAAGAACTGTTTTATATTGCGCTGGAAAAAGCAATGCACAATTTCCTAAAAGCGAAACTGCATATCGAGACCTCAGAAATGAGTAAAGATAATATTAGCGACTTGCTGCTGTCCAGAAATGCCAATCCGGAATCGGTTCAAAGTTTTATCAATCTGACTGAAAACTGTGAATTTGCGAGATATGCTCCGGCATCAAGCACATCAATCCAACAGGATTTTGATAAAGCTGTTCTGATCATTTCGGACTTAGAGAAACAAATCGTTTAAACTTAAAAAATCAAACTCGACAGGTTTTAAAAACCTCTCGGGTTTAACTACAGTAAAATGAAAAACATAGTATATCTTTTTTACTAATCACTCAGGTTTTCTTTGCTCAAAGCAGCTTTGAAAAAGGAAATGCGCTGTATCAAAAAGGGCAATATCAGCAAGCAGTTGATGTTTATGAAAGTATTATCAAAGAAGACAAACAGCAATCGGCAGAATTGTATTTTAATTTAGGGAACAGTTACTACAAATTAAACAAAGTAGCTCCTTCGATATATAATTATGAAAAGGCACTGGTTTTAAAACCACATGATTCGGAGACCTTAAACAACTTAAAATTTGCCAAAAAGCTAACCATCGATGAAATTAAAGAAGTCCCAAAAGTAGGTTTTGCAAAACTGATTCAGAATTTTACCGGAATCTTCGATTACAACACCTGGGCAATAATTTCTATCGCAATCGCATTTGCTTTCTTGCTAACTTTTATCGGATATTATTTCTCACAGCTTACTCTGTCGAAAAGAATTTATTTCATTGGAATGTTTGTTCTTTTGATCGCTTTACTTTTAAGTGTTTCAGCGGGAATGTCTGAAAAAAATCATTTTAGCAACGACCGTCCTGCAATTGTTTTTGCCGAATTAAGTGAAGTTCGCAGCGAACCTCAAAAAGCAGGTTCTGCAATTATTTTACTGCACGAAGGAGCCAAAGTATATGTTTTGGAAACTGTTGGAGGCTGGAAAAAAATAGAATTAACTGATGGAACGGAAGGCTGGATTGATGCCTCGACCATTCGGGAAGTAAAATAAATCTTCAAAAAATCAAGTAAAAAAATCCCAAATACCAGTTTTAAAATGGTGTTTGGGATTTTTTGTATGGGTATCAATCACTTCGAAATCGTATCGATGCTATAAGCAAACTTAAATCTAAGACTGCCAAGCCATTAAATTTACTTATGGCAAATTCTTAATTTACAATCAAAAAGTATAGGTTTTTAAGGGCGTCACACAGTAATCCAGCTTCACATCTGATTCAAAAACATCCTCGATCTGATTTTCAGCTTCAAAGAAAGAAAGGCCAATCTTAATCGTTTCGGGTTTGCATTCTGATAAGAATTTATCATAAAACCCTTTTCCGTATCCTACCCGATTTCCAAAAACATCAAAAACTAAAAGCGGTACAAAAACGACCTCTATAGTTTCAGAAGGAACTTGCAAACCATTTACCGGTTCAGGAATATTGTATTCGTTCTTTCTGATTTTGGTATTATCGGTCAACAAAAAATGCGTCATACCGCGAGTCTCAAAATCACTTTTTGAAACTACTATTTCTTTATCTTTTCCGGAAAGCAAATGCAATACGTATTCTGTATTTACTTCTCGCTGTTCTTCAATCGGAAGAAAAACATGATAATAGGTTTTATCCCAAATAGACAATTGGATTAAATTATTGGCAATAGCCAGACTTTTCTCTTCGATATCATTTTCTGAAAGTTCTTTGCGAAGATTTTTATAGTGTAATCGTAATTCTTTTTTATTCGTCGGCATACTCGTCTCTGTTTTTAGACATGTGGTAAATCGCATCTCCTTCGTACACGATCGGCGAGTGATTGGCATTGATCACAAATCCGTCATGCGGCGCTTTTACTTTTTGTTCAAATTTACCAAACGGATCGGTAATAATGGCTAAGATAGTCCCTTTCGTTACAAAACGTCCAATCCTGTTATAATCATGCAGCAGACCCGAGCATTTCGCACGCAGCCAAACCGAATTTTTAATGTAGATGGAAGGATCTTCTGCGGTTTCGACAAGATGTTTAGGATCCAGCATATTCAGATAATTCAGTAAACGCTTCACCCCCATTACCCCTTCATTCGCCACTGTATCATTAATATCCAGAGATTTTCCACCCTCAAAAAGCAGCATTTTTATATTAGCCTTTTCACAGGTAGTGCGAAATGAACCGCTAATATTTTTAGAATACAAGGTAAAAGGCGCATTGAAGACATCGGCAAGTTCTTTCAGTTCCGGGTTGTTCTCCGTAATCCTGATTTGCGGAACATTAAACCGGCTCGCTCCCCCGGCATGAAAATCAACTGCATAATCAATAATCGGCAAAATTTCTGCTACGATATGATAAGCGAAACGGCTTGCCAAAGATCCTTTTTTACTCCCCGGGAAAACGCGGTTTAAGTCACGCCCGTCCGGAAATTCTCTGGATTTATTTACAAAACCGTAAATATTGATAATAGGAATGCAAATAATGGTTCCTTTAACGGGACGGTTGATTTTTTTGCTGATAAGCTGTCGGACTATTTCAACTCCATTGATCTCGTCACCGTGGATTCCTGCCGAAAATAAAACGACCGGGCCTTCCATTTTTGAACGGCGTACTATAACCGGAATATTCAATTTTGTAGTAGTATGCAGACGTGCAATTTCAACGTTTATTGTTTTACTCTCTCCCGGCAGAATTGCTTCTCCAAAAATAATCAGGGGTTTACTGTTTTTCATGTAGAATTATAAAATCTAAATATAGAAATTATTCTTTTGATTTCGTAAATTTGAAACTAAATCAATGTTAAGGTTTTTAATACCTCAAAAGGTTTTTTAAAAGTACAACAGCTATCTTCAGAAACAAAACAGAATGCACAAACCATCATCCTTAGATCTTCAAATCCTAACCTTGCCTGACAATCCGGGTGTGTATCAGTATTATGACAAAGACGGGAAGATTTTATATGTGGGAAAAGCTAAGAACCTAAAAAAAAGAGTCTCCTCTTACTTCAATAAAATACACGATACTGCCAAAACCAATGTTTTGGTGAAGAAAATTGTCACCATAAAACACATCGTAGTTCCCACAGAAACCGATGCGCTTTTATTAGAGAACAATTTAATTAAAACACTGCAACCGCGTTATAATGTTTTGCTGCGCGACGACAAAAGCTATCCGTGGCTCTGTATTAAAAAGAACCCTTTCCCAGAATATTTTCTACCCGAAGAATGGTCAAAGACGGTTCTGAATATTTTGGTCCTTACACCAGTTTCAAAACAGTACATACTATTTTAGATCTAATCAAAGAATTATACCCTTTGAGAACTTGTAACTTTGATTTGAGTCCATCCAATATTGATTCCGGAAAATTTAAAGTCTGTCTGGAATATCACATCGGTAACTGTAAAGGACCTTGTGAAGGACTTGAATCTCTGGAAGACTACCAAAGACAGGTGGATGCGATCCGAGAAATTCTAAAAGGGAATTTCAAAGAAAGCATGAAAGACTTCAAACGACTGATGACCCAATATGCGAAAGATTTGCGTTTTGAAGAAGCTCAGAAAATAAAAGAAAAAATCGAAATTCTCGAGAATTACCAGTCGCGATCCACCATTGTCAATCCGAAGATTACAAACATTGATGTTTTCTCGATTGTTTCTGATGAAACGGCAGCTTATGTTAACTTCCTTCAAATCTCACACGGATCCATTATCCGTTCGCATACTTTAGAAATGAAGAAAAAGCTGGAAGAGACGGATGAGGAATTATTAGAACTTGCGATTATAGAATTACGCGAACGCTTTCAATTATTGTCTAAAGAAATCATCGTTCCGTTTGAAATTGATTTGGGTGAAAACATCAAAACTACTGTTCCTCAATTAGGAGATAAAAAACAAATATTAGAACTGTCTATTCGGAACGCGAAATTTTACCGAATCGAACAGCTCAAACAATTACAGATTGTAGACCCTGACCGACACACCAACCGGATCATGGCACAAATGCAAAAGGACCTGCGATTGCCTGTTGAACCCCGTCACATTGAGTGTTTTGACAACTCGAATATTCAGGGAACAAATCCCGTAGCCGCCTGTGTGGTTTTTAAAGACGGGAAGCCTAGCAAAAAAGACTATCGTCATTTTAACGTGAAAACCGTTGAAGGTCCTGACGATTTTGCCTCGATGACCGAAATTGTCTACCGACGTTACAAAAGATTACTGGATGAAAACGAACCATTGCCACAATTAATCATCATTGACGGAGGAAAAGGGCAGCTTTCTGCGGCATTAAAAAGTATCGACGCCCTCGAACTGCGTGGAAAAATTGCGATCATCGGGATTGCGAAACGTCTCGAGGAATTATTTTACCCCGGAGATTCGATTCCGTTGTATCTCGATAAAAAATCCGAAACCTTAAAAGTGATTCAGCAATTGCGAAATGAGGCGCACCGATTTGGAATCACTTTTCACAGAGACAAACGAAGCAAAGCCGCACTTAACTCCTCAGTAGAAAGCATACCCGGCATTGGCGAAAAAACAATGCTTACGTTAATACAACATTTCAAAAGTGTTAAAAGATTGAAGCTGGCTACCGAAAAAGAAATATCTGATGTAATAGGGGTTTCAAAAGCCAAAAAAATTGTCGACTTTTACAAAACCAACTAGTTATCTTCATGCGTACAGATCAACTGCCCCACAAAAATACCACATCGAAACCTTTTTTTTCTCCACCGAAAAAAGATGTTTCTAAAGTCGTTCACTTCTTTCTAAAAGGAAAGTTTCTTTGTAGTTCGCAGTTGTCTGTTTCGGTCTGGAGCACAACACTATTACTTTTTATGGTGTTGCTTCTAAATCCGCAAAAAACATTTTCACAGGAGCAGAAAAAAGACACCCTGAAAAGACCTAAAATCGGATTGGTTTTAAGTGGTGGAGGCGCGAAAGGTTTTGCACATATTGGAGTTTTAAAAGTTCTGGAAGAAGCCGGAATTAAAATCGACTATATCGGTGGTACCAGTATGGGATCTATAATCGGCGGACTTTATGCTTCCGGTTACAATGCCTCTCAAATTGATTCCATTTTCAAGAAAACCAACTTTGACGAACTCATCAACGATTACATACCGCGATCGTCCAAAAACTTCTATGGCAAAAAAAATGATGAGTTATATGCCATTGCATTGCCTTTTAGCAACTTCAGAATCGGGATTCCGGAAGCCCTTTCAAAAGGGATGTACAATTACAATTTATTAAGCGGTCTTACCCGAAATGTGCGTCATGTACGTGATTTCAATCAACTTCCCACTCCTTTTTTATGTATCGGAACTAATATTGAAACCGGAGAAGAAGTTTTACTAAACAAAGGAAACCTCGTTCAGGCTATGATGGCGAGTTCAGCATTCCCTTCCCTGTTCACCCCTGTTGAAATTGATGGAAATTTATTAGTAGATGGAGGCGTAGTCAACAACTATCCCATAAAAGAAGTTCGTAATCTGGGTGCTGATATTATTATTGGTGTCGATGTTCAGGACGATCTTATGAATCGTAAAAATCTGAAAAACGCGACCAAGATACTCGTACAGATTACCAATTTGCAGTCTATCGATAAGATGAAAAATAAAATCAAGGATACCGATGTTTATATCAAACCGGACATTCGCGATTATGGTGTAATTTCATTTGACAAAGGAGAAGAAATTATCCGAAAAGGAGAAGAAGCAGCTTTTGCGGTCTATGAAAGAATCAAATCTTTAACCGATGAAGCTCATTTTTATAAAAAACCCAAACTAAAAATCGCCAGTGACACACTGCAAATCAAAGAGATAAACAGTGAAAACCTTGAGAATTACACAAAAGAATACATTCGTGGAAAGCTGCGTTTTAAACCCGGAAGCACTATAACCTACAGCGATCTTAAAACCGGAATCAATAACCTGAATGCTACCCAGAACTTCAGTACCATTTCCTACTGTCTGCAGCCGGATGAGCAACAGGACGACCTTGATATAGTCTTAAAAGAAAATCCCACTCAGACTTTTTTAAAACTTGGTCTGCATTATGACGGGCTATACAAAAGTGGAATTCTGCTAAATCTTACCCACAAAAAGACCTTTTTAAAAAATGATGTTACCTCACTTGATGTTATCCTGGGAGATAACTTCAGGTACGACTTCAACTATTATATAGAAAACGGTTTTAATATCAGTTTTGGATTCCAGTCACGTTTGAATCAATTTAATCGGAATGTCACCACAAGTATAAATACCTTAACGGCACAGAATCCAAATGTGAATCTGATTAACGTTGACTTCTTAGACATTACCAATCAGGCCTATTTTCAAACCATCTTTGTACAAAAATTTTTAATGGGTGGGGGCTTTGAATACAAATACTTAAAAATAGATTCTCCAACACTTAACAATACAGTAAACACTATTGAAAAGAGCAGCTATCTTAGTCTTTTTGGTTATTTAAAATACGATTCATTCGACAGCAAAAGCTTCCCTCGCTCCGGTTGGTACTTCTCTACCGATTTACAAACCTACTTAGCATCGTCTGACTATACACGACAATTTAAACCATTCTCGATTGCAAAGGCCGAAATTGCTTTTGTAAAAACGTTCTTCAGAAAGGCTACTTTCAAAATTGATGCCGACGCAGGGTTTAACATTGGCAGCGACAGCGTTCCGTTTTTTGACTTTATACTCGGAGGATATGGCTATAGCAAAATCAACAACTTCAATTATTTCTATGGATACGATTTTCTAAGTATAGCCGGAAACAGCTTTATAAAAACGGGAATTACACTCGATTATGAAATTTTCAAAAAGAATCACGTAAATCTTTCTGCGAACTTTGCCAACTTGGGAGATGATATTTTTACGAAGGTAGACTGGATTTCAATGCCAAAATATACCGGATATGCTGTTGGTTATGGACTGGAAACTATCATTGGCCCAATCGAGATTAAACAATCCTGGTCTCCCGAAATGTCTAAAAGCTACACCTGGTTTAGTATCGGGTTTTTATTTTAGCAGTAAAGCAAAGAATAGTTCAACAAAATTGTACTATTTTTTTGCCCTTTAAAAATTATATCAAAAAAAATTAAAATAAATCATGTTTATAAATGATATAATTTATAATTTTACTCAGCAAAAATTACGACATTTGTTATAATGAAAACAAAATGGACAGGTTTATTAGAGTATCTTCAATTCCTCATCAAGAGAAATCCTGAGTGAAGCTATCGAATTGAGATAATTGGTCAATTTTAAGAAATTGAGCTGGTTATCTGTTCACACAATTCAAATTTTCAAATTATCTAATTTTAAAATTATCTAATAGAAAAGCCATGCCATTATATCACAAACTTGGAGACTTCCCTCAAAAGAGACACACACAATTCGAAAAACCTAACGGAGGTTTTTACTACGAGCAGTTATTCGGAACTGAAGGTTTTCACGGACACTCGTCATTATCTTATCATGTTCACAGACCCACTCAGGTAAAAGAAATTTTAAATTCCTATTCCGTTGAGCCAAAAATTGCCATCGGAAAAAATATAAAATCGTTACTTTTTAAAGGTTTTGAATTAAAACCTGAAAATGACTTTTTGGACAGCCGTAAAGCCATGATGGTTAATAAAGACTGTATCATTGGGCTGGCAGCTCCTAAAGAATCACTTAGAAATTATTTCTACAAAAATGCCGATGCCGATGAAATGCTTTTCATCCACAAAGGAAAAGGAAAATTAAGAACCATGTTAGGTAACATTCCGTTTGAATATGGTGACTATCTGATTATTCCTCGAGGCATTATTTACCAAATAGAATTCGAGACGGAAGAAAACCGACTTTTTTATGTCGAATCCTACTCTCCTTTTTATACCCCAAAACGTTATAAAAACCAATCAGGACAGCATTTAGAGCATTCCCCTTTTTGCGAACGCGACTTTATTTTGCCAAATGAACTGGAAACACATGACGAAAAAGGCGATTTTTTAATTAAAATCAAAAAAGAAGGCATGATTCACGAAGTGGTTTATGCTACACATCCATTTGATGTTGTGGGTTGGGACGGTTACAATTTCCCATACGGATTCTCGATTCATAATTTTGAGCCTATAACGGGACGTGTTCATCAACCGCCTCCGGTACACCAAACATTCGAAACGGCTACTTTTGTCGTTTGTTCTTTCTGCCCAAGACTTTACGATTATCATCCGAAAGCAATTCCAGCGCCTTACAATCACAGCAATATAGATTCTGATGAAGTTCTATATTATGTAGATGGTGACTTCATGAGCCGTAACAACATTGAGCAGGGTCATATCACTTTACACCCAAAAGGAATTCCACACGGTCCTGCGCCAGGTGCAATGGAGCGTAGCATTGGTCACACAGAAACACAGGAATTAGCCGTTATGGTTGATACTTTCCGTCCACTTATGGTTACAGAAGAAGCCATGGGTCTTGACGATGGTCAGTACTACAAATCCTGGACGGAGTAATTCCTCTTTCGATCTAACCGCAAAGTTCGCAAGGATTTTACGCGAAGATCGCTATAATAACTTCGCGAACTTTGCGAAATAACTTCGCGTGCTTTGCGGTAAAAAACAAATCTTAAAAACAACACTACGGTTCAATCAATTAAACGATTAACCGATCAAACAAATAAACATTATGTCAAAAGAAGTAAAATCAGTAGAATACGGATTAGAAAAAATCTTTGAAGGAGCACAGGATTTCCTTCCGTTATTAGGAACCGATTATGTAGAATTCTACGTCGGGAATGCAAAACAATCGGCACATTATTATAAGACAGCTTTCGGATATCAGTCATTAGCCTATGCCGGACTGGAAACCGGAGTAAAAGACAAAGCTTCTTATGTTTTAAAACAGGACAAAATCAGAATTGTTCTAACAACACCTTTAACTCAGGATTCACCTATTCACGAACACCTTAAAAAACATGGTGATGGTGTAAAAGTAGCCGCTCTTTGGGTTGAAGATGCCAGAAGTGCCTACGAAGAAACAATGAAACGTGGTGCTCGTTCTTTTATGGAACCAACGGTTGAATCGGACGAATTTGGAGAAGTAATCCGTTCCGGAATCTACACTTACGGAGAAACCGTTCACATTTTCGTAGAAAGAAAAAACTACAACGGTATTTTCCTTCCGGGGTATCAGGAATGGAAGTCGGATTACAATCCGGAGCCAACCGGTTTAAAATACATCGACCATATGGTTGGAAATGTAGGCTGGAACGAAATGAATACCTGGGTAAAATTCTATGAAGATGTTATGGGATTTGTAAATTTCTTATCCTTTGATGACAAACAAATTACCACAGAATACTCCGCATTGATGAGTAAAGTAATGTCTAACGGAAACGGAAGAATCAAATTTCCTATTAACGAACCAGCAGAAGGAAAGAAAAAATCTCAAATCGAAGAATATTTAGATTTCTATGGTGGTCCCGGAATTCAGCACATTGCCATTGCTACAGATGACATCATCAAAACAGTATCACAATTGAGAGCAAGAGGTGTTGAATTTTTATCTGCTCCTCCTCACACATACTATCAGGCAATTCCTGAAAGATTAGGCGTGCATATGGATATGATGAAAGAAGACATTAACGAAATTGAAAAGCTGGCCATCATGGTCGATGCTGACGAGGACGGTTACTTGTTACAAATATTTACGAAGCCAGTTCAGGACCGACCAACACTATTCTTTGAAATCATACAAAGAATGGGTGCAAAAGGATTCGGCGCAGGAAACTTTAAAGCCCTTTTCGAGTCAATCGAGAGAGAGCAGGAATTGAGAGGAACGCTGTAAAAATGCATTTTTTTTACATTATGCAAAAAAATTCTCTGTAAAATGATGGTTTTTATGCAAATGTTATGTTAAACTCACTTTTTAACATTTATTTTTTGAACTTTGTATCTATCTTTGCACTCGCAAATCAGGAAGGGGTGGTTTCCTTCCGAATTGATATAAATTTCATAATTTATAGTTTTTTGGTTAGTTAATAGCATAAAAACTCCGTCATTCCTTGACGGAGTTTTTTTGTTTTGATACATTTGGAATAAAATTTGCATTTATATATCTTTAATAGTGAAATGTAAAAAATGTACTATGAAAAAAATAGTCCTGCTCATATTAGTTCTTACGACCCTAGGTTTCGACACTCAAAAAGAAGATGCTTTTGACACCGGAGAATACTTCAAATTCAGAATTCATTACGGAATCATAAACGCCGGCTACGCCACTCTCGAAATTAAAGACGCGACGATCAACAATAAAAAAGTTTTTCATGCCGTAGGTAAAGGATACACAACCGGAATGTCAAAATTTTTCTTTAAGGTGGAAGACCTTTATGAAAGTTATTTCGACAAACAAAACGGAGATCCTTATCGCTACGTTAGAAAAATAAACGAAGGAGGCTACACCAAAAATCAGGAAGGTTTTTTTGATCAGTCTGAGAAAAAAGTTTTAGTAAAAGATTACAAGCGCAAAACCGAAAAAACAATTGTAATTACCGACAATGTTCAGGATATCATCTCCTCGTTTTATTATTTGAGAAACCATCCAAACATAGACAAACTCAAATCAGGCGAGGCCATCACCATTGATATGTTTTTTGATGATGAAATCACAAAATTTAAGTTAAAATATGTAGGCCGACAGGATATTACAACTAAATTTGGTACCGTTTCTTCAATGGTTTTCAAACCACTGGTACAAACTGGGAGAGTTTTCAAAGAAAAAGAAAGCGTAACCCTTTGGATTACAGACGACGAGAACAAAGTTCCGATACGCATAAAAGCAGATTTGGCTGTTGGATCACTTAAAGCCGACCTTGACGAATATAAAGGATTAAAAAATCCATTTAAAGCAAAAAAATAATGAACCCTACTGATCATTCAGAATCAATTTTAAAAGAAATTGACCTTAAATTCCAAGCTATAAATCAAAAAACCGATGTACAATTAGAAGGATTGCTTTGGTCAAAACCTATCACCTACTGGGACTACATACAAACGGATGCCCTGTTAAGTTTACAAACCCAACGCACTACGCTTCCTGACGAGATGGTTTTCATCATGTACCATCAGGTAAACGAATTGATCTTTAAAATGATATTGTGGGAAATTGACCAAATTGCCAACACGCAAGATATTCAGGTTGTCTTTTTCAGTGAAAGATTATCCAGAATAACGAGATACTTTGACATGCTGACGAATTCGTTTAGCATCATGGAAAACGGAATGGAAGTGGATCAATACATGAAATTCCGAAATACACTGACTCCTGCGAGCGGCTTTCAAAGTGCACAATACCGATTAATCGAATTTGCATCGACAGATGTGATCAATTTAACCGATCGCCGATACAAATCAAACTTTGACGAAAATACTCCGCTAGAAACCAGTTTCGAACATTTATACTGGCAGGCTGCCGGAAAAGATTATCAAACCGGAGAAAAATCATATTTACTTCAGGAATTTGAAAACAAGTATAAGGATCAGTTCCTAAGACAAATGTCAACTTTTAAATCAAAAAACATCTGGCAGAAATTTACTCAGCTACCTTTAGAGGACCAACAAAATCAGGAGTTAATTGATGCGATGCGTCATTACGACAAAACGGTAAACATCACCTGGGTAATGCAGCATTTAAATACTGCAAGAAAATATATACTGGAAAGCGGAAAAGGAAACGGAGAAGCCACCGGAGGAAGTGATTGGCAAAAATATATGCACCCAAAATACCAAAGACGCATCTTTTTTCCTAAATTGTGGACCGAAGAAGAATTGTCCAATTGGGGAAATGAAACAGCTAATTAATTTCCTAAAAAAATTTAAAAGTTTGAAAAAAGCATTCGTAATTATAATCGTTTTATTCTCAATATTTTCATGCAATAAAACTGCCGAAAAAGTTGAAACTAAAATCACTAAACCAAAAACTAAAAAAGTAGAATTTGGTTTTAATTACGCCGATTTCAATGTTATTCACGATACTATTAAGAAAGGAGATTCATTTGGATCTATTCTTCAAAGTCAGAATATTGGAGACAAAAAAGTCTATGATGTTGTAGAACAAATAAAGGATTCTTTTAATGTAAGAACCATTCGCTACAACAAACCTTATACTATACTTCGTTCAAAAAATAAAACAAACAAGTTACAGGTTTTTATTTATCAGCCGGATCCGCTGACGTATTATGTTATAGATTTAAGAGACAGCATTGCAAAGGCCAGCAAAAAAATAAAACCGGTCACTTTAAAACGTAAAATTATCGGAGGAGTTTTAAAAAGTTCTCTTTCTGAAACTTTAGGCAATGAAAGCGTAGAAGCCGCTCTTGCCAGCAGAATTACCAAAGTTTTTTCATGGTCGATTGACTTCTTTAAACTAAAAAAAGGAGATCGTTATGGATTAATTTTTACAGAACGTTTTATTAACGGCAAAACTTACGACGGTGTTGAAGATCTTGAAGCCGCCTTCTTTGAATATAAAGGCAAAATTATTTATGCTTTCCCATTTGAAAAAGACACTACTTCAGGAAAAATAGAATATTATGACGATCAGGGAAAAACGCTGAAAAACTTTTTCTTAAAAACTCCGATTAAATTCAGCCGTATCACTTCGCGATTTACCGCAAACCGCTTTCATCCGGTACAACACACCTGGAAAGCCCACAAAGGAACGGATTATGCCGCTCCAACCGGAACACCAATTTCATCAACTGCCTCGGGAATTGTAGAAGCAACAGGATACACGGCAGGAAACGGAAACTTTGTAAAAGTAAAACACAACGGAACCTACTCTACTCAATATTTACACATGTCCCGAATTTTAGTTCGACGCGGTCAGCGTGTGACACAGGGACAAACCATTGGATTAGTAGGCAGCACCGGTCTTGCAACAGGACCTCATGTTTGTTACCGTTTTTGGAAAAATGGCGTACAGGTAGATGCTTTGAGACTTAATTTACCAACCGGAGAATCTCTAACCGGAAATTACAAAACCCGTTTCTTCCAGCAAATAGAACCTTTGAAGAGAGAACTGGACAGCATTGGGAATTTATAAAAATCTGTTTTTATCCTTAAACATAGAAACAAACATGAAAAACAAACGCATTAAAGACCTTCTTGATGAAACTTTTTCAGATTTAAAATTATTCTACAGAGACACCACCTTAGATGACAGTTTACTTACTGCTTATCAAATGGGACAAATATTAAAAGAAAAAGATTTCACAGACATGTCCTTTATTGGTGGCGGTCTTTCCGGAAACTGTAGATTTTTAATTGCAAGTGCCGGAGCAAGAGATTTATCCAAATTCAATCCGGATTCGGCAAAAAACGGACATGCTCTTCTGGATGATAACTCCTTCTTTAAAGTATTGGACATTTGTAAAATCGACGATAAAACCCAGATTTTCCTCCTCAACATTCCCGGAAACTCACTTTCGCTTTTTAAAAATTCGACTTCAAACCTCGAAGAAGAAATTATAGAAAAAGCAAGACAAAAATTCACCGCTAAAATCAACTCTCCCCTAATTCCGGAATTACAAACCGAAATCTGGAGAGAAAAAACAAAAGCTCCTATTGGCATCAGTCTTTCCGGTGAATTACACTTTGACGATTCAACTATCAAAAAAGAGGAAGTTCAAAGAATAGAAATCAATACAATCAAAAAGCGAATCGAAATCAACAAAAAGCCCTGGTGGAAAATTTGGTAAAACTTCCACTTAAAAACAAGTATCTATCAAATCCTACATCGACGCATGAAACGATTCTTATTACTGCTTTCTTGTACCATAGTTGCGGGATGTTCGAATCCACACACTTTTCTTTTAAACGATAAGAAACAAAACCAATATTTTGTATCGGAATCTATCCAACAGGCATTCGAAAAAGATATCATTAAAAAATCGCCTTTAATTGTGATAAACGGAGTTCCGTTTCGATATGATAAAAAGCAAGACACTATAATTTTGCCCCTTGAAAAAACTAACATTATTAGTGTAGACTTTTTAAATGAAAACAGCAGCCGCATCATTTACAACGAAAAAGAAAACGATGGTGCTATCATAATTACAGCAAGAATTCGAAACAAATAAACAGATATATCGTTTTCGTAACTATTTGTTATATAATTGTGAAGCTTAAAGCTATTAGAACTAATTTCAGTATTTTTGTTTTTTTATAACCACATTCTCAATTAAACAAAAAATGGCTTTAAACACTACAAACCCAACCGGGACTGAAGCGTGGAAAAATCTGCAAAACCACTATAACGCAACTCATAAAACTACTATACAAGAACTTTTTCAACAGGACAATGCCCGTGTTGAAAAATTCAATTTACAATGGAATGACTTTTTAATTGACTATTCTAAAAACAACATTAGTCAGGAAACTGTTTCTCTTTTACTGGAATTAGCCAATTCAATTGGATTAAAAGAAGCCATCTCTCAATATTTTGAAGGAGCAATCATTAACCAGACTGAAAACAGAGCGGTTTTGCATACTGCATTGCGCGCACCGGAATCTGCAGTTATTAAAGTAGAAGGCGAAAATGTAATTCCGGAAATTTATGAGGTAAAAAACAAAATCAAACAATTTAGTCACGAAGTAATTTCGGGAGAAAGAAAAGGTTTCACCGGAAAAGCTTTCACTGACGTAGTAAATATAGGTATTGGAGGTTCTGATCTTGGGCCGGTTATGGCTGTTGAAGCTTTACAGTATTACAAAAATCACTTAAACTTACACTTTGTTTCTAATGTAGATGGCGACCATGTAAACGAAGTCATTAAAAAATTGAATCCGGAAACAACTTTATTCCTTATTGTATCCAAAACTTTTACCACTCAGGAAACCTTATCTAATTCTGAAACTATAAAAGAATGGTTTTTGAAATCGGCTTCCCAGGAAGATATTGCCAAACATTTTGTCGCGGTTTCAACCAATATTCAAAAAGTGACTGAATTTGGAATTAATCCTGACAATGTTTTTCCAATGTGGGATTGGGTTGGAGGAAGATTTTCACTTTGGAGTGCTGTTGGTTTAAGCATTTCGTTAGCGATTGGTTTTGACAATTACAACGAACTGTTAAAAGGAGCTAATGAAATGGACGAACATTTCAAGACAACCACATTCGACGAAAACATTCCCGTAATTCTGGCATTGTTAAGTATTTGGTATAATAATTTCTTTGGCGCTGAAAGCGAAGCATTGATTCCATACACTCAATATCTTCAGAAATTAGCTCCCTACCTGCAACAGGCTACTATGGAAAGTAACGGAAAAAGTGTTGGTCGTGACGGAAAACCGGTTAACTACCAAACCGGAACAATCATCTGGGGAGAACCGGGAACCAATTCTCAACATGCCTTTTTCCAATTGATTCACCAGGGAACAAAATTGATCCCGACAGATTTTATTGGATTCATTCAACCTCTATACGGTAACGAAGATCATCACGACAAACTAATGTCCAACTTTTTTGCTCAGACTGAAGCCTTAATGAACGGAAAAACCGCTGCACAAGTTCAGACTGAATTTGACAAACAAGGATTATCGGCAGAGAAATCATCCTACTTGTTACCTTTTAAAGTTTTCACCGGAAACAAACCAACAAACACGATCTTAATTCAAAAACTAACTCCAAAAAGCCTGGGGTCACTGATTGCATTGTACGAACACAAAATTTTTGTTCAGGGTATTATCTGGAATATTTTCAGTTATGATCAATGGGGAGTAGAATTAGGAAAGCAATTAGCGAATTCTATTTTGGATGAAATTAACACCAAGACGGTAAAAAATCATGATAGCTCGACTTCTTTCTTATTAAATCACTTTTTGAAAAATAAGTAAAACTCAAAAAAGATCCATACACAACATACTGAAACGCCTTGATTTAATGAAAATTAAGGCGTTTTTTCGTACACAAGCATCACATAAGCAGCTAAAAAAGCGATCTCCTGCAAGTTTAGCGCTACAAGACAATTAAAATAATTACGATTTTAACAAAATTCACACTAAAAAATTCAAAAAAACCTCATTTTATCTAACAAAAAAAAGAAAAATCATTTTAATGCGCAACACATTATACAAATCTTTCTTTTCTTAACAGTTTGATAACATTATCTGATTTTATTGTTATAATTTTGCCAAAAACAATAAACTAATTAACAAATGAAGACAATGAAAAATTGGTTACTTACTGGACTATTGTTCATGATAGTTTCAACCGCATTTTCTCAAGGAAAAATTTCCGGTATGATTACCGACGGAGTGGGTTCACTTCCGGGAGCAAACGTTGTGATCAAAGGATCTACAGTTGCTACTTCTACAGATTTTGACGGTAAATTTACTCTTAATGCAACAACAAGTACAGGAGAAATCGTTATTTCTTTTTTAGGTTACGAGAATTTAACTCTTAGATTTTCAGTTAGAAATGGTGAAACTACTAATTTAGGAACAATCGTTTTGACTTCTAATTCTAATGAATTAAGCGAAATTGTTGTAAAAAGCACAATCGTTGACATCGCAAAAGACAGAAAAACTCCTGTAGCGGTTTCAACAATTAAAGCTGCTGAAATCCAGGAAAAACTTGGAACTCAGGAATTTCCAGAGATCTTAAGAAACACGCCTTCTGTATATGCTACTAAAGCTGGTGGTGGTTTTGGAGATTCAAGAATCAACATTCGTGGTTTTAACCAAAACAACATCGCTGTAATGATCAATGGTATGCCGGTTAACGACATGGAAAATGGTTCTGTTTACTGGAGTAACTGGTCTGGTTTATCTGAGGTAGCTTCAGCTATTCAGGTTCAAAGAGGTTTAGGAGCTTCAAAATTGGTAACTCCTTCTGTTGGAGGAACAATCAACATTGTAACTAAAGCTTCTGACAGAAAAGAAGGAGGATCTTTTTCTTCTGGATTTGGTAATGGAAGAAACTTTAAAATTCAAGGTTCATACAGCACTGGAAAACTAGATAATGGTCTTTCTGCTTCTATTTTATTGTCTCAAACAATGGGAGACGGATATGTGAACGGAACTCAATTTGAAGGTTCTAACTACTATGTTGCTTTAGGATACGGTAGCAAAAGTGGAAAACATGACTTTCAAGTTACAGTAACAGGAGCTCCACAATGGCACAACCAAAGATCTACTGTACCAACAATTGCTACTTACCAAAAATATGGTATCAATGGAGATCCAAACATCAGATACAATGCTGATACAGGATATTTGAATGGTGAAGAATATAACATCAGAAAAAACTACTACCACAAACCGGTAGCATCTTTTAACTGGGATTACAAAATCAACGAAACTACAAAACTTTCAACTGTACTTTACGCGTCTATGGGACGTGGAGCTGGTGCAGGAGCAACAGGTGGTGTTGGTGGAAACACTTACAACAGTGCAGTATTCTTAACAGCTGATGGTTTAGTTGATTACAACAAAATCCAAGCTTGGAACAATGGTACAGGACAAGTTTTCTTTAACGGAGCAAACAGAACCAGAACTCAAATTGGTGGTGTTTACCAAAACAGTTCTTCAACTGGTAGAACTGGAGCAGGAACTACTGCATCTCCATATGTTTACAATACTACATCAGGTATTTCACAAACGTCATCTATCAACTCTCATGACTGGTTTGGTGCTGTTGTTAATTTGAACAAAAAATTATCAAATACACTTACTTTAGATTTCGGTCTTGACGCAAGAACTTACACTGGTTACCACTTTACTGTTGTTAACGACAGATTAGGCGGAGGAGAATTTTTTGACAACAATATTGCAAGTCTAAAACCAACTGGAAGACGTCTTACAGAGACATATTCTACAAATGTACAATGGAATGTTTTTGACAAAAGAAATTATGACAAGATCTCATTCAACAGTACTGGAAAAGTAAAATGGTATGGAGTATTTACACAATTAGAGTACTCTAAAGACAATTTAACAGCTTTCGTTCAGGGAGCAGTTTCTCAACAAGGATTCAAAAGAGAAGATGACTTTGTTTACCTTCCAACTGACCCATTAACTTCTACTCCTTACAAAAACATCCTAGGAGGAAACGTAAAAGGTGGTGCTAACTACAACTTAAGCGAAAAAAGTAATGTTTACGTAAACGCTGGTTACTATTCAAGACAACCATTCTTTAACTCTGTTTATCCAAACAACAGATCAACAGTAAACCCTAACCTTACTAATGAGAAAATCATTGGATTTGAGGCTGGATATGGTTTCCGTTCTAGATTTTTCAACGCTACAGTAAACGTTTACAACACAACTTGGAACGACAGATACTTAAAAGGTAATGCATTACCAACTGACCCAAATACTTACACTGAATACTTAGGTCTAAACGAGGTACACTCAGGAGTTGAAGTAGAAGCAAGTTCTAACATTACTGACAGATTAAAAGTAACTGGAATGGTATCTTACGGAATCTGGGAATACAAAGGAAATGCTACTGTAAACGCTTACAATCAAGCAGACAATAGTCCTGTTGTAGGATACGTTGCTACACCAGTTTACATGGACAAAGTAAAAGTAGGTGATGCTGCTCAAATGACAGCTTCTTTAGGTGCTGCTTATGAAGTTTTAACAAGAGTAACTCTTGATGCTAACTACAATTTCAACGATAAATTGTACGCTGGATTAAGCCCAATCAACTTTGCAGATCCAAACAACAAAGGAGCATTACAATTGCCTTCTTATGGTTTACTAGATGCTGGTTTCTCATACAAAATGTTAACTGGAAAAAACAAAGACAAATCAGTTAACTTCAGATTAAACGTAAACAACGTACTTGATAAAACTTATATCGCTGAATCAAGAACAAATACTTTCGCTGATGACAACCTTCCTGTAGCTACTGGTCAACCAGCTGGTTCAAAAGGAACTTACGCATCTAACGGAATGCTTTACAATGGAGTAGCAAACGTTAACCAGGTTTTCTTCGGTTTCGGAAGAACATGGAACTTCTCTCTACGTTACGATTTCTAATATTTAGAATCTAAATAAATACCTAAAGCGGCATTGACTTTTAGTCTGATGCCGCTTTTTTTATACCCTTTTTTGCTATATTTGTTTTATCAAAAAATCTAATTTATGTACCATTTTTTAAGAGAATTCCATAAGGGCTGGGCTTACTTAGCACTTTTAATTTTATTAATTGCAGTTGTAAATGCCATCATTGGTCTTACTTCTAAAAAAGACTTTACAGGCAAAGACCGCAAGATTGCATTATTTGCCTTGATTGGAACTCATACACAATTATTAGTTGGTTTAATCCTTTATTTTGTATCACCTTTAGGGAAAGCTGCTTTTGGCCAAATGTCTAATGCAGCACTTAGACTTACTTCATTAGAACACCCTCTAATCAACATTATTGCTATCATTTTGATCACCATCGGATGGTCGAAACATAAAAAATTAGTTAATAGCGAAGCGAAGTTTAAAACTTTTGCTATATTTTACGGATTAGGATTATTGCTTATTTTAAGCAGAATCCCATGGAACCTGTGGTTCTAAGAAAAAACCAATTAAAGCCCTAAAAATAGGGCTTTTTTTATCTCGGCATATTATTTGTACAAACTCCCCAAGTCTGAAAAAAAATAAAACATGAGAAATAAAAAACATATTTTACTCACTGCACTTACTATAACTTTTTTAAGTTGTTTTACCTATGTTATAAGCCAAACAAAGCCTGCAACTGAACCTAAAATTACTCAGGATACTGTCAAAACTGCCAGACCTAATTTAATTGCAATACCAACTGATTCTGTTTTTACGGATAAGGGCTTGAAATTAAAACCTTATAAAAAAAATGCACATGCCTCTTATTATGCTGACCGTTTTAATGGTAAAAAAACAGCCAACGGAAGCCGATTCAGCAACAGCGCTTACACTGCCGCACACAAAAAACTTCCTTTCGGAACGAGAATAAAAGTCACCAATGAAGCAAACGGAAAATTCGTAATTGTAAAAGTTACCGATCGCGGTCCATTTGTTCGAACAAGAGATCTTGATTTATCCAAAAGAGCCTTTATGGAAATCACGAAAAGTAAAGGAAGCGGTGCTATGAAAGTTACGATCGAAACTATAGTAGAATAACATCCTTTTAAAATACAAAACCCGACAGCTTTTTAGAAACTGTCGGGTTTTTTCGTAAATTGAGTTGTCCTAAAAAAGATCTAAACAAACTTTCGAATACTCATCACTACTCCGGTATGAACGCCTTCATGGTAATTATTAAAATCCAAAGCTCCGTTTATATTCTTCAGAGTATACCCTAAACTAGTGGTATATTCATTATAATTCACAAAAATACCTGCCGCAAAATCATTTTCAACCTGCTTTAAAGTAGTCGAAAGCAGTTCACGTATTTCATCAACTTCTGCTTGCGAAACGTCTCCTTCCGGCTTAGTATCTTTTCGGTATTTAGCAATAAAATCTTCAGAAATGGTAACCGGTAAACCCGATAACTTATAAACCAAAGCCTGCTGTGAAGCAACACAATGTGCGATATTCCAAATGATATTGTTATTGAATCCTTGCGGAATTTTGTTTAATTGTTCTAATGAATGACTGTCTAAAACTTTCAAAAGAATCTCTCTAATGGTCTTTTGTACTTCAAAAACTGGGTTCATATTTTTATTTTTTTCTAAAATTAGGCAATTTTAAGTTTCAAATGGATTTTCTTTGTAGTCTCTTAAATTTAAACTTATGAACAAAATATATTACTTAGCGTCCTGCGATACTTGCCGAAAAATCATTAAAGCATTACCGGAAGGCAACAACCTGGTTTTTCACGACATTAAACAGAACCCGATTACAGCAACGGAATTAGAAGAAATGTATCAACTTTCGGGAAGTTACGAAGCTTTGTTCAGCAAAAAAGCACAACTGTATAAATCGATGGATTTAAAGAACAAATCTTTAACGGAAGCCGATTTTAAAAAATACATCTTAGAACACTACACTTTTTTAAGCCGTCCTGTTTTTATTATTGACGGAAAAATCTACATCGGTAATAGTCAGCAGAATGTTTTACAGGTAATGAAAGCCTTAGGACAATAATTTACCTAAAAGCCGTAAAGATTCCCGGTTTGCGTTAGGGATAGAAGTGGAAATCCTTTTTTTGAGTTTTTTCTGCTCAAAAAAAGATTGAAACGGATAGCCCGACCGAAGGGAACGCCCAAAACCTTTTAAAAATAAGGCAATAGAAACTAGAAAACCT
This sequence comes from Flavobacterium sp. B183, assembly GCF_023539155.1. Classification (NCBI taxonomy): domain Bacteria; kingdom Pseudomonadati; phylum Bacteroidota; class Flavobacteriia; order Flavobacteriales; family Flavobacteriaceae; genus Flavobacterium; species Flavobacterium sp. B183. The sequence continues at coordinate 762,123 of NZ_CP097434.1, forward strand.
CACTCTAAAGTTTTTTAGTATCTTTGCGCCTTTATACTCAATTATATGATACAATCTATGACAGGGTTTGGCAAAGCTTCTTTGCAATTGCCTACAAAAAAAATTACCGTTGAAGTAAAATCCTTAAACAGTAAAGGTTTAGATTTAAATGTTAGAATGCCATCGGTATACCGCGAAATGGAACTAGGTTTAAGAACTCAAATCTCTACTAAACTGGAAAGAGGAAAAATTGATTTCGGAATTTACGTTGAAAGTACTTCTGAACAAACCTCAACTAAGGTAAATGTTCCTGTTGTAAAAAACTACATCGCTCAACTAAAAGAAGTTTACCCGGATGCGGATGAAACGGAACTGATGAAAATGGCTGTTCGAATGCCGGATACCCTAAAAACCGAGCGCGAAGAAATTGATGAAAATGACTGGGAACAAATTCAGTTGATCATCGAAGAAGCTTTGGAAAACATTCTGACTTTCAGAAAAGACGAAGGAGAATCTCTTGAAAAAGAATTCAATCTCAGAATATCGAATATCCGTCAATACATGAACGACGCTCTGGCACTTGATCCGGAACGTATTAAAGCCATCAAAGACCGTTTACAAACTGCGATTTCAGAACTGAAAGTGAATGTGGATGAAAATCGTTTCGAACAGGAATTGATTTACTATCTTGAGAAACTTGATATTACGGAGGAAAAAGTTCGTCTAACCAATCATTTGGATTATTTCCTTGAAACTATAAAAGGTTCTGAAGCTAACGGTAGAAAACTTGGATTTATCACTCAGGAAATGGGTCGTGAAATCAATACCATGGGTTCAAAATCAAATCACGCGCAAATGCAGAAACTGGTTGTGATGATGAAGGATGAATTGGAAAAGATCAAAGAACAGGTTTTAAATGTACTTTAAAAACTGTACGCTTTAAGCATTAGGCTATAAGCAAAAAAACATAGAGTAAGTGAGCTTAAAGCGTACCGCCTAAAGCCTAAAGCATAAATTAATGAATAAAGGAAAATTAATTGTTTTTTCAGCACCATCAGGATCAGGAAAAACAACTATAGTAAAGCATTTATTAGGGAAAGAAGATTTAAATTTAGAATTTTCAATCTCAGCAGCTTCCCGCGACCCACGCGGAGAGGAAGAACACGGAAAGGATTATTATTTTATTTCGCTGGAGCAATTCAAGAAACACATCAAGGCTGAGGAATTCCTGGAATGGGAAGAAGTGTATCGTGACAACTTTTACGGCACTTTAAAATCGGAGATTGAAAGAATCTGGGCTTTAGGAAAAAATGTGATTTTTGATATTGATGTTGCAGGCGGACTGCGTATCAAGCATAAATTTCCGGAACAAACTTTGGCTGTGTTTGTGAAACCTCCAAGTGTTGATGAACTAAAACGTCGACTAAAACAACGTTCTACAGAAAGTGATGACAAAATAAACATGCGAATTGCAAAGGCTTCGGTTGAACTGGCAACTGCACCACAATTTGATACGATTATCAAAAATTACGATTTAGATACCGCTAAAGAAGAAGCATATCAGTTGGTAAAAGATTTTGTGAACAAATAGCTATTACACTAAGATTCGCAAAGAAGAACTCAGAGATTCACTAAAATTTTATAAATTACTTCGTGAATCTCTGCGAGAACTCTGCGAATCTTTGTGAAACAAAACATTTATGAAAATAGGCCTTTATTTCGGAACGTATAATCCCATTCATGTTGGTCATTTAATCATTGCCAACCACATGGCTGAGTTTGCCGATTTAGATCAGATATGGATGGTCGTTACACCACACAATCCGCTTAAAAAGAAATCTACCTTGTTAGACGATCACCAACGTTTGCAAATGGTGTATTTGGCCACTGAAGATTATCCGAAAATAAGACCTTCAGACATCGAATTCAAATTACCACAGCCTAGTTATACGGTCAATACACTGGTTCATTTGCATGAAAAGTATCCAACTCATGACTTCTCTTTAATCATGGGCGAAGACAACCTGAAAACACTTCACAAATGGAAAAACTACGAAGTGCTTTTAGCAGATTACGATATTTATGTTTATCCTCGAATATCTGAAGAAGAGGAAAACATCGAATTAAAATCACATCCAAAAGTGCATATTATTGATGCTCCAATTGTAGAAATCTCTTCTACTTTTATCCGAAACAGTATCAAAGAAGGCAAAAACATACAGCCACTTTTACCACCAAAAGTTTGGGAATATATTGATCACAATAATTTTTATAAAAAGTAAATGTCTTTCTCTGCTTCGATTTTTTATCCAAAGAAACCCAAACAATTTGATTTTACTTTATCTGAAAAACTAACTTATTATACTTTAATTGCTAGTGTTTCGTATGTATTATTGCTTGTATTTATAGAAACTTCTTTTGGATTTAAGATTTCAAAATATGCCTATTATTTGCTTATCATTCCCGTTATAACTTATTTCATTGCTGGAGCCATCAGGCTCACCGAATATGAGAACCTAAATGGATCTTTTATAGGAACAATTTCCTTTGAAGATGATTTTTTGGCTATTGATGCCAAACAATATCACTATAATAAAATAGAAAATTTAATTCTATACGGAAACTCTTATTCGGGTCAAAGAAACGAAAACACAAGATCTGGTCCGGTATACAGTAACGGAATAAACAACCTGATTTCTTTTAATTATGAAGGGGGAAAAATCTCCCTAAATTTTAAATTAGATTCTGAAAGACATATTGATGAACTGCAATTAGCTTTATTGGACATTATTACCAATGAAAAGATTCCATATCAAAGAAAATATTTAAATTTTATAAATAAGGAACACCGCTCCTACACAAAATTTGAGTTATTCGTTGCGAAATTGATTAAAGAAAAGAGAGTGGAATGCACAGAAGGATTGTTATTAATTGGATATGATACTGATAATGAAGCAAAAGAATTAAGAGCAAAATATTGTTGCTAAAAAACATGACGACAAGAAATAAAAAAGCCTGAAATCAAATTCAGGCTTTCTTGTTTTTATGCTTCAACGTTTACCGCGCTTTTCACTCTTGTTCGAATCTCACTTAGCGACTGTTCTGTTAAAAGTTTCCCGTCTCTGAAAACTTCTTTCAATTCGCCTTGTTTTTCTTCTTCCCAGGAAACATTATCCGTTAGATGATATACACCATCAATTAAATCAATTTTCATTAATCCTTTGGCTGATTTTTTAGTTCCATCATCTGTTATTGGATCTTTAAAGATAGCTCTGCCTTCTCCCTTAACTTCTCCATAAGTTGCTTTCATTGCAAAACCAAAAGTATCTCTGGTATTGTATTGATAGGTAAACGAACCGATTCCCAAAACAACGTTTGTAGAAGCAAATCCTTTTTCTTTTAATCTTTCGCAAATTTGGGTCGCCCTTGCTACCGTAATACTATCACCGTAAATGGCACCAATCTGTGGAATAAGCTCCTTATATCCTTTTGTATTAACCGTGCCTCCAAAAACATCCCAAAGCAGCTCAATTACCCCTTTTTTCTCTTCTTCTGTTTTTCCGTTTGGATTACCACAAATAATATCTACCGGATCACCACTATCAGGTCGGATGACAACTTTACCTTCTCTGGCAATTATTTCTTCTTTCAATCGTGGTAAATAGTCGGTAAGAACTTTCCATAAATCCCAGGTATCCGAAACGATAGACACGATTCCTTTTGGATACACTTCTGTAACCAGTCTTTTAAACGTTTCACACTCTCCTTCGGTTGTTCCCATACACATTACGGAGTGCTCCGTTGCCGCAACTGAACCTGCAATTAATTCGGCATCAGAATCAGCCTTGTAATATTCTTCAAAAAAGTCAATTACCGGAATGGTATCAGAACCCGTAAAACTCAATAAATGTCCAGCCGCAGAAGTAATTGCTGCCTCGATTCCACCCATTCCTCTCATGGAGAAATCATGCGCCTGCCAATCTACAAATTCAGGAACTGATGATGTTTCGTCAGCAAATTTATCCAATACTTTTCGATATTCTTTTGCAATAGTAGCAGAATTACAAGGCAACCAGACTACTGCAGACAATAAGGTTTCGAAATAATTAGTTAGCCAGAAAAACTCCGGAAGCGTATTGTACATCGTAAACATGGGTACTCTTAATGGCACGCTAACACCTTCAGGCAACGCTTTAAAAACCATCGGAATATATCCTAAATCATGTAAATCTTCAATATGTTTGGTTCCAACCTGATTTTCACCTAAATAATTATTGATTCTGCGAGCGTATTTTTTAACGACTTCTTCTTTTGGCTTTTTAAAGAAATCGGCCTCAAAATCATGAATGATATATTTTTTGATGAAATATTGCAATCCGAAGAACACCACCTCCTCTAGTCCTTCAATTCTTGATTTTCTTGGCGTCCAGTTGGAATATACTAATGTTGTTCCGTCTGGGTATTGTCTTCTGTGGTCAACTTTGTAACCGTCGGTTAATAATAATGGGTTCATAAAAATCTTAATTATTAAATTTATTGTTTAGCTCTAAGTCCAGCTTGCTTAGAAAGTCTTTTCCAAATGTATCGTTCTCCAAACCTTCATACAAAAATGCAGGCAGGGTTTTATCGCAGTTTTCTTTGTTACTTAAAATCGCCATACACAAGGCAGCAACCGTATCGGTATCTCCACCATAATCGATACTTGTTTTTAAGCAATCTTTCATGGAAGTCGCTTCGGAAACGATTTTAATAACCGCTTGTGTAGTTGGGTATCCATGCATATCGATTGGCGAAGTAATTTTATAGGTTTCATTCTCCTTCAGCGTTTCATTTAAAAATGACACTAAATTCGATCCGTCACCCAAATTGTATTTAAAATAGTGAACGGCCAATGCAATACGCTTCGCACAACTGATCCCTTCAACAGTATAATGAGAAGTTCTTGCCTGAATTTCGCAGAAACTCATCAACTGATCTATATCTTTTACATAACCAATACTATAGGCTCGCATAGCAGAACCGTTTCCGTTACTTCCGTTGTTGATTATTTTAATGAAATCAGATCCATTTCTACTTGCATCCAAGGCATTGTAAACTCTGTCGGAATAACCTCTTCTTTTATCTCGGTGAAATACTTCAACAAACTTATCTGCTACTTTGATTTCGTTCCAATTATCCTCTTCTAATAACAATTCTGAGATGGCAATTGCCATTTGCGTATCGTCTGTATAGCGTTTGTAAATTTCAGTATAAAGTCCGTGTTTGTGATACTGGGTTAAATGGTTGTTCTGAGAAATGAAATCTAAATCCCGAAATTCAAAACCTGCACCATATGCATCACCTATTGCCGCTTCTAGTATCATAATTTGTTGTGTTTTATAATTTTAAAATGATGCCTACTACTCCTTATGATTTAAACTCTATGTAGGTTGCCGGAACCTCAGCGGTTAGCCAAACATTATTCTCAGACAGATAAAATTTAAAACCATCTCTGTACATGGCACCACTTCTTACTGTCAGAATCTGGGGAGCTCCTCGCCTGCTTCCTACTTTTATTGCCGTTTCTTTGTCTTTGGAAAGGTGTACGTGCTGACGGCTCATTTTTTGTAAGCCTTCAAGTTTTATACTCTCCATAAACTTTCCAACGGTTCCATGGTATAAAAACTCTGAAGGTTCGGCCTCCTTCAGGTTGAGCTCAACTGAAATTGAATGTCCCTGACTTGCTCTGATCTTTGTTTTGTCTTCATTAAAAGCAAAACGTTTTTTATCGTTGTTTTCTACCACATAATCCAGAAGTTCTGCATTAAGTGAGTTTTCGTTTTTAGAGCATTTTGCGATCAATTCTTCAACATCTGCCCAGCCGTTTTCGTCTAACTTTAAACCGATGGTTTCGGGTGAATGCCTAAGCACCAGACTCAGAAATTTGCTGACGCTTTTTGCTGTTTTTTCATTCATAACTCAACTATTTCAATTCATCTCTAACTTCCATCAAAGCAAAACCTAATAAGTTAAGCCCTTTCCATTTAGCAGGATTCAGAACATCTTTATGGTCACCTGCCATTCCAATTCCCCAGATTGGATCAACGGGACTCGCTTCGACTATTACTCTTTCATCTGTGTTTAGCAAAAAAGCTTTCAAATCGGGGTTTTGACTGAACTTATGGTAGTTTCCTTCTTTTACAATCTCAAATCGGTTTTCTAACCAAATTGCATCGTCATAATTTTTAACTTGACGTCCCAACTTTTTAGCTTCGGCAGGAGAATTAGCTTTAATGATTTTATCTAAAACTTCATTATCGTTAAACAATTCGGCTTTTTTTGCCATCATCCAGTGTTCGGCAGTTTTATAAGTCACGCCATTTACTTTAAAAGAACTTAACCACCACTGACTAAAGCAGGTTTTAGTAATCGTTCCGTCTTTACTGGGCTGATGTCCCCAGAAAAATAAAAACTTATTTTCTGGAGCTATGGTATCTATATTGTATTTCATGTTTTTTGTTATTGAAACAAAGAAGGGGGTTCTCTGTTATTTTGTTTCAAGTTTCAGGTTCCCTATATAACTTGAAACCTGAAACTTGAAACTTTTTAAACTAATTGATCCAATCCAATCACCTGAACGCTTTCGCCCTCGAAATCTTTTACTGAATTGGTGGTAAAAATAGCGTCGAAGCAATTTAAAACTTCGAAACCTTTATTGAAAATTCCGTGGCTTACTGCTAAGTATAATTTTCCGGCATTTTTCTTTTTTAATTCTTCAGCTAATCCGACGAAAGTTCCTCCTCCGTCGCAAATATCATCTACAATTAAACAGTCCATTCCGTTTAGATCGTCTTCATAAACTTTAAAACCAGATAATCTTCCGGTTTTTACATCACGGCTTTTGCTGCATTCTACCACATCAATACCGCCAAGAAATTCAGAAACTTTGTAGATTTTCTTTAATGCACCGCCATCCGGAGAAATTAATTTTACGTTTTCGCCAATTACTTTCAAAACCGCTGCAATAAAAGTATGATTCGGGATCACTTCACAATTGTTTACTAAGGCCGGAGTCACTTCAGAATGCGCATCAAAAACAAACACTTTATTCAACTGAAGTGCATTGATGATATCAGCATATACTTTTACAGATAACGATTCGCCTTTAATCATGACACGATCCTGTCTGGCAGCCGGGAAATACGGAATAAACAAGTCGATTACTTTCACGTCCATTCTGCGTAAAGCATCAACCGTGATGCACAACAGACCTAAATCGTTGAATGAATTTAAACGGTGTGTGATCGTTACTTTTTGGGTATTGTCAAAATCAGGACTGATTTTAATATGAGGTTCTCCTCCTGAAAATGTGAAACTTTGAAATTTGATTTCTTCCTTATTAAGAATTGGAGTGAATTTTGGGTCTAAATTAAGTATCATAGTTTTTTTAGTTTGCGTTAATTATACGCAAATATAAGTCAATATATTTATTAAACAATTTATTTTGTGTAAAATTTACGCAAACTTTATTTCGAAGTGAAATCCTTTTTCTATTAACTCTTTATATTTCAAATCATTAAATCTAAAAAGTTTTGCAGGACGACCGCTTTTTACTGGTGAAAAATGATCGGTTTGATCCAGAAAACCATAGCTCAGTATCTTCTTTCTAAAATTTCGACGGTCTATTTCCTTTTCCAAAATAGTACAGTAAAGATTTTCCAGGTCAGAAAACAAAAATTCCTGAGGAAGTAAATCGAAACCTACTGGTTCATAGGTCAATTTTGCTTTTAATCTTGTCAATGCAGTTTTTAGGATTAAATTATGATCGAATGCCAGATCGGGAATCTCATCTATTTTGAACCATTGTACACGTTCAGCATCAGTATCCGCTTTAATTTCCAGACTTGAAGCGTCTACTAAAGCATAATAGGCAACGGAAATCACACGATTTCTGGAATCCCTATTAATATCATCTCCAAAAGTATACAGCTGCTCCATAAAAGTAAGCTGAACATTGGTCTCTTCGTGCAGTTCTCTGATAACGGCATCACTCAAAGATTCGTCTTCTTTTACTAAACCACCCGGCAAAGCCCAATACTTATCGGCAGACCCAAACTTTTGCTCTATTAAAAGCACATACAAACTGTTGTTCTTATATCCAAACACAATGGCATCAACCGCAATTCGAATATTTTGAAAATTTTCCATATTTTAAAACTCCTATCTCACAAATATAACGAATGAGAGTCAATTTTATAATCTATCACATCAGCAATAAATTATAAAATTGACTCTCATCAATATTCTATTTCTTTCGGCCTGCCTAGTTTATCGTTACGGTTCTTTTTGGAATAGAAGTACAATCTGCACCATTTTTTGCAACAGTAACCTCTGCACTAACTTCATAAGTTCCTGCTGCCGGGTAAATATGCGTAGTACTAGTCCCGGTTCCGGTTGTACCGTCTCCAAATGTCCACTTTACACCCACCAAAGTTCCGGTTCCGCTATATCCAACAGAATAGTTCATTAATTTCGGATTAGTAGCATCGGTAGAATTATGTAGTTTTACAAAAATTGCTTCTCCCAGACAATCTATAATCACCTCGTCGTCATGTTTGCTACAAGAATTAGCCGTATAAAATACCAGGGCAAGCATTAAAATTGATACGATCTTTTTCATTTTTAAAAATATAAAGAATTTATCTCTCAAAATTATTCTTAAAAAATACAGAAAACAATGATTTCTGTCATAATCGGTTACCAAAAAACAATTTTAACTCTTTGGAGATAATTTCAAAAAACGAACTCAAATTATTGTTTTTAGCTGTTAATAGATACACATACTCTTCCGGTACGTGAAAACTATTCCATAACAATTGCAATTTATTCTCTTTAATATATTTTCGTGCATTGCAGTTCCAGGTTATCGCTACTCCTTCATTGTCCGCTAACATTCTTAACATTTCAGATTCAGACGGAATAATATAGTTCGGAACCATTGATGGCCTTTTTTTATTAAAAGCGTGTAGCCAAAATAGTTTTATATGTGGAATTCTGGCATCGTGACTGTACCATTTTTGTTCATTGAGCCATTGCTCTACTTCCGTATAATTATCTGATTTTAATTTCTGCCGAAATTCTGTACCATCCAAACGTACTGGTGCCACCATGATGAGCTTAATTTTCCCCACAATTTCGTAGACCGTATCAAAGGTGTCAAATCTTTTTGTCGTAATTGCGAAGTCAAGCTTTTTAGCATCTATCAACTCGAAAAGAACATCGTTTTCTGCAAAAGTAAAATCGATTAAATCGAACTTAGCAATCAACAGGTTTCCAATACAATTAAAAAGATTTTTGGAGATCCCAACAGAAATTAGCCGATTAGCATCCTCTGCTTTTGCCCGAAAGCTGCTTTCTACATTTTCAAGCCGATCCAGCGCATCTATAATTAAATTATTCAGTAACTTAGCGTATTCCGTTGGTTCTACGCCTTTTGACTTTCGATTGAACAATTTATTTCCAACATGTGCTTCCAGCATAGAGATTTGCTGGCTCACCGCAGGCTGACTCATAAATAACTCTTTTGCAGCGATAGAAAAATTCCCGTTTTTATATACAGCCTTAAAGGTTCTGTACCACTCCAGATTCACCATGACATAAATATATTTATAACAAACATAGTTTATTTTATTTTTACTGATATCACTTTAGCCGTAAATTTGATCAAAATTTAAACTTATGAAAAAGATAACCTTACTTACGATTATAGCCTTTAGTGCTTTTAGTACTTCAGCTATAGCGCAAAAAGCAACAAAAAAAAGTACCAAAAAAGTACTATTTGTTGTGACCAGTAACGACAAACTGGGAAATACCGGAGAGAAAACCGGATTTTGGTCAGAAGAATTTGCTGCACCTTATTATGAGCTATTAGATCAGGGCGTCGAGATTACAATTGCTTCTCCACTGGGAGGCCAGCCTCCAATTGATCCTAAAAGTGCCGATCCGGCATCAGCCACTGAAGACACGAAACGTTTTGACGCTGATAAAACTTTGCAAGAGAAGTTAAAACATACCCATAAACTTTCGACTATCAATCAAAAAGATTACGATGCTGTGTTTTACCCTGGAGGTCATGGTCCGCTTTGGGATTTGGTAGAAGATAAAAGTTCCATTGCTTTAATTGAATCCTTCTATACTCATAAAAAACCTGTAGCTTTTGTTTGTCATGCTCCGGCAGTTTTAAAAAACGTAAAAGTTAAAGGCGAATTTTTAGTAAAAGGCAAAAAAGTAACCGGTTTCACAAATGCCGAAGAAGAAGCGGTGGGCTTAAGCAAAGTAGTACCGTTCTTATTAGAAGATGCTCTGACAAAAAATGGCGCTACCTTTTCAAAAGCAGCCAACTGGCAACCGTATGCTGTAGAAGATGGCTTTTTAATCACCGGACAAAACCCTGCTTCGTCTAAATTAGTGGCTGGAAAATTATTACAGCAATTGAAGAAATAAAGGTACTGAGGTGCTAAGACACTAAGATTCTGAGATTCTAAATAACAGGACTTAGAAACATTAAAATAAAACAATTACCCTAATAAAAGATGCTGAGACATTGAGATTTTAAGAATCTGAAAAAAAACTTAGAACCTTAGCACCTCAGCAACTTAGAAACTCTAAAAAAATGCTAAACTTTGAATTATACAATCCGACGAATTTAATTTTCGGAAAAGGACAAATTGAAAAACTTTCGACTTTAATTCCTAAAGATGCCAAAATCTTACTGGCTTATGGTGGTGGAAGTATTTTTAAAAACGGAATTCACGAACAGGTGATTCAAAACTTAAAAGGTTTCGATATTGTAGAATTTGGCGGAATCGAGCCCAATCCGCATTACGAAACGTTGATGAAAGCGGTTGCTGTTATTAAGACTGAAAAAATTGACTTTATCTTAGCTGTTGGCGGTGGTTCTGTAATTGATGGTGTGAAATTCATTTCAGCGGCCGTAAATTTCGACGGAAATCCGATTGACATTTTACAAAAACGATTACTCATTAAAGAAAACGCTATGCCTTTTGGAACTGTTTTGACTTTACCTGCAACGGGAAGCGAAATGAATTCGGGAGCTGTTGTTACCATCGAGGCAACACAAGAAAAACTGGCTTTCGGCGGAAGTGCTCTTTTCCCTAGATTTTCAATTTGCGATCCAACCGTAATTGCATCTTTACCAAAAAGACAATTACAAAATGGAGTCGTAGATGCTTATACACACGTAATGGAACAATACCTGACTTATCCGCACGAAGGTTATTTACAAGACCGTATTGCCGAAGGAATTTTACAGACGTTAATTGAAGTTGGCCCTAAAGTGGTTGAAAATCCTACCGATTATGCTTTGGCTTCTAATTTTATGTGGAGCTGTACCATGGCTTTAAACGGATTGATTCAAAAAGGAGTTCCTTCGGACTGGGCAACTCACATGATCGGTCACGAACTAACGGCTTTATATGGAATTGATCATGCCAGAACTTTAGCCATTATAGGACCTAGTTTATACCAGATAATGTTTGAGACCAAAAAAGAAAAACTTGCCCAATACGGCAGAAGAATTTTCAACTTAACAGGTTCTGACGATGAAGTGGCAAAAGAAGCAATCAATCAAACTGTAGCATTTTTCCATACTATGGGAATGGATACTAAACTTTCGCAATACACAGACGATTATAGCAAAACGGCTGATTTTATTGTAAACCGATTTAATGAAAGAGGCTGGAAAGGTTTAGGTGAAAAACAACTAATTACTTTAGACAAAGTAAAATCGATTGTTGAAATGAGCTACTAATAGCTAAATTCCAAATAAAAAAACAAATTCCAGTATTAAGCTCATTTGGAATTTTACAAAAAAAGCGTTCTCATTTTATGGGAACGCCTTTTTACAATACTAAAACAAAATTAACTAACTCAATTCTTGCTAAACTCATTAAATTCTAATTTATAAATAGTTACAACGTACGGATTGCCTTTTTATTGTATAATCGTTAAAATATTTTCTGTTTCAATTTAAATCCTCTGGAAACCATTGTATTTAAAGAGGCTTTCCAAATTTCTTAAATGAGATTTTGTATTATTACTACATTATTAAGTACTTTTGCTTTAAATTATTAAAATAATGAGTGAAAATTTAAAATTTGCAGTAATTGGAGGAGGAAGCTGGGCAACGGCAATTGCAAAGATGTTATGTGTAAATCTTTCAGAAATTGCCTGGTACATGCGTAATGACGCTGCTATCGAACACATTCAGAAATACAAACACAATCCGAATTACTTAAGTTCGGTTGAATTTGATACGGCAAAACTTAAACTGACTAATAATATTAATGAAGCAGTTGCCTATGCAGATTATGTGATTTTTGCAATTCCTTCTGCTTTTTTAGATGGTGAATTGAAAAACTTAACGGTTTCATTGTCTGATAAAATAATCTTTTCTGCTATTAAAGGAATCGTTCCTGAAACAAGTTTGATTGTTGGAGAACATTTTCACATTCAATACGACATTCCCTACTACAATATCGGTGTAATTACTGGTCCTTGTCATGCTGAAGAAGTAGCATTAGAAAGACTTTCCTATTTAACAATTGCCTGCGGAGATCCGGAAAAAGCTTCAATCGTAGCAAAACATTTGTCCGGAAATTATATCAAAGCCAAAATCTCAGATGATATTATTGGTACTGAATATGCAGCAATGCTTAAAAACATCTATGCTATTGCAGCCGGAATTGCTCACGGATTAGGTTATGGAGATAACTTTCAATCGGTTATGATGAGTAACGGAATTCGCGAGATGAAGAAATTCATCCGAAAAGTTCATAAGATGAAACGCAACATCAATGACTCCGCTTATTTAGGCGATTTATTGGTTACCGGTTACTCTGTGTTCTCGAGAAACAGAATGTTCGGAAACATGATTGGTAAAGGCTATACGGTAAAAAGTGCGATGATGGAGATGAGTATGGTGGCCGAAGGTTATTATGCCACTAAAAGCGCTTATAAGCTAAATCAGGGCTATGGTGCAAAAACGCCAATTATCGATGCCGTTTACGCTGTTTTATACGAAGGAAAAGATGCAAAATCGGTTTTCAAAAAATTAACGGAGTCTTTGGATTAGTTTTTTTTCTAGAGAAGTGAGATTATAGAGAATAGAATATAGAGACAAGAGCAAAGAAGCAAGATTATAAGATTGTGAGCTTGTTTTTGACAGATAAAAAAGAGTCAGGACAGAATTAAAATTCATCTTGACTCTTTTTTTATTTTTAATACAAAGAAATCTAAACTCTAGCTTCTATAGTCTTTACTCTATTTTCTATTCTCTATAATCTTGACTCTAGCTTCTTGCCTCTTTGCTCTAGCTTCTTTCTTCTACCAATCTGCACTCCGCTCTACCCTACTTCACCATAACTCCTTCAACAAATAAAATAGGCACTTCCTCCGTATCGTTTTCGTTGATCAGGTTTGCTTTAAAAGTAAATTTCTTGTCGTACAATGTATTTCCAATGAAGAACGTTACCATAAACTCGTTGTTCAGTACCAGTAAGCTCTTTTCAACCATTTCGATTTTCACAACCGAAACCGCAGGAACTTCTACAAAGGCATGACGTAAAACAGACGTTTTTTTCATCTCGCCATCGATCGTTCCAAATGCTTTTGAAACTACCATCACGCTGTCCAGGTTAAAATCACTGTCGTTTACCAGGTAAGCGTACCATACTTTTTCCATAAAGTCGTCGCTCCATTCCTGTACTGCTGCAACAAATACGTTTTCTACTTCGGGAATTGTTATATCTTTTTTCATAATCTTAGTAATTCATAAAATGTAAATAGTGATTAGAAAGAAGGCTTCTCACTAATCACTATTTACTAATAACTTTATTTTTAAATATTGGCCTTGAACTGTTCTAAGAAACGAACATCATTTTCGTAAAACATACGAATATCACCAATTTGATACAGTAACATAGCAATACGCTCTACTCCCATTCCGAAAGCAAAACCGTTGTATTCATCAGGATTGATGTCACAATTTTTCAAAACATTTGGATCTACCATTCCGCAACCACCTATTTCCAGCCACCCAGTACCTTTGGTAATACGATAATCAGTTTCGGTTTTTAAACCCCAATAAATATCAATTTCGGCACTTGGTTCTGTAAATGGGAAATACGACGGACGCAAACGAATCTTCGATTTTCCGAACATTTCTTTAGTGAAATAAAGTAAAGTCTGTTTTAAGTCGGCAAACGATACCTCTTTGTCAATATACAAACCTTCTACCTGATGGAAAATACAGTGTGAACGAGACGAAATCGCTTCGTTACGAAACACTCGTCCCGGAGAAATAGTACGAATTGGCGGTTTATGATTTTCCATATAACGCACCTGAACAGATGATGTATGCGTACGCAACAACACATCAGGATTAGTCTGAATGAAAAAAGTATCCTGCATATCACGCGCCGGATGGTATTCCGGTAAGTTCAAAGCGGTGAAATTATGCCAGTCATCTTCGATTTCCGGACCTTCAGAAACATTGAAACCAATGTTCGCAAAAATATCAATAATCTGATTTTTAACAATTGAAATCGGGTGACGTGAACCAATAATTACCGGTTCGGCCGCACGAGTTAAATCGCCAAAAACTCCTTTTACTTCTTGTTTGCTTTCCAGCTCTTCCTGAATAACTCTTACTTTTTCTTCGGCAACCGATTTTAAAGTATTTATTACCTGTCCAAAATCTTTTTTCTGGTCGTTTGGAATGTTTTTGAACTCTGTAAAAAGCTCTTTCAACAAACCTTTGCTTCCTAAATACTTAATACGGAATTGCTCTAAAGATTCTTTATTTTTATCATTAAAGGCTTTTGCTTCCTCTATATGTTCTTTTATCTTGTCTATCATTTTCATTCAGTTCTTGAGAATACAAATTTAAGTATTTTGTTTTAAGTTTAAAGTTTAATATCCAAAGTTTCCTTTACAACTACAAAACGGAATCTTAAAGCAATAACACAACTCGTTAAATCTGTAAAATTGTCTGTTTCGAAGGAGTTTTAAATTATTTTATCTGGTTTAGTTTTTCATCTACTTCTTTAACACTTTCATGCCAATAATCTAACCGTTCCTGATTGATAGCAATTTCCTTTTGGCCTTCAGGTCCAATTTTGCTGCGCCAAAAGTCCATCTCTTTCAGATACGTTTTTTTCATCTTTTCAAAATACTCTATTAATTTTTCTTTTGAATTAGGAATATAACCAGGCCCGCCGCAACCACAGGAATGAAAGGTAATGCCAACAGAATACAAACTCTTAATATGTTCCCATTTCTTTAAATCATCCTTTTTGGGCGATTCAAAATCCAGTCCCATGTCTGCCATCAGCTCGCCGCATTGCGGACATTTGGCTTCAAAATCGGATTTTTCTCCTTCTTTTATATCGCTCATCAATCTTCTTTTAAATGTCTTTCGACAATTAAAGCAGGCATAATGAGGTTTATAGGTTGTCATTGCATATCTACACATTTCTTTCGCAGTTTAGAGACTAAATCGCAGTTTAATTAAAACTGAAAACTGCGACTGAAAACTAAAACCTATTTAATAAGTTCTCTTTCTAAAAAATAATTCACAATGGCTTCTTTCATCAAAACCGATTGTTCGCCCGCTTTCAGTGGCGGTAATTCTTCTTTTACTTTATAATGTGGCCATCCGTCGGCATCAAAAAAGTCAAATTCATAAAACCCGTAAGGTTCCAATAATCGACAAATGGCGATATGCATCAGGTTTAATTTTTCATCTTTTTTGAATTCACGATGTACTTTCCCGAGTTCCTGAACTCCGATTAAATAAATTATGGCATCTAAATCTAAGTCTTCGCCTTGCGAAAATTGATTAGACAGTATATCGACGAGTTTTTCCCATCGCTCTTTTAGTTGTGTATCTCTGGACATTGTATGATTTTAGATTGTTGATTTTAGATCTTAGATTGTTGAAAAATTCAATTCTGAAGGGGACAGAATTACAATCTTAACACTAAATTTTGAGTTGCAAAGATACACAGTTCAATACATTGCACCTAAAAAAATTAAACACACAGAAAAAGAGAGCTCCAAAAAACGGCTGAAGCTTTGCCACTCTGAACCTCCGAACCTAAAAAAGTATATCTTTGCGCTTTTTTAAACACACCAAAATATGAGTTTTTTTGATATAATTGTGGCCGCTCTTTTAGCTTTTAGTTTATATAAAGGAATTAAAAACGGACTTTTTGTAGAAGTTGCTTCTTTCATTTCTTTATTGTTGGGAATTTATATTGCGATTAAATTCTCTTCTTTTATGAAAGAATTGATCATGAAGCATGTTTCCTGGAATCCTAATACAATACAAATCACTGCTTTTATTCTCACTTTTATTTTAGTGGTAATTGGTATTTACTTCTTAGCTAAAATCCTTACCGGAATTGCCGATTTTGCCTTTTTGGGATTACCCAATAAACTGGGCGGAGGCTTTTTCAGAATCTTAAAAACCATTTTGATCATCAGTATTTTTATCGCTCTTTTTGAGAAAATCAATTTCAATAATACTTTTGCTAAAAAAGAAACCTTAGATCATTCCATTTTTTACAATCCGATTAAAAAGGTAGCCGCTTTTGTTTATCCTTCTGTCGAAAAATGGTACGGGGAATTTAAAGACCATCATACCGAAACTTCTAAAGAGGAATAACAACCTCACTACTAAGCCTAACAGATTATAAAAAAATTAATCTTTGCAAAACACCTCAACGGCAGACAATTGAGTAAAATAAATTATCTTGGTCGATATTTTAACAACCGATTTAATTTATACCCCAGACCTGTATGTTGTATTTAACCGGCATTATAATCACCTTCTTTCTGGTTGTTGTACTGGCAAGCAAAAGGAACAAAACCGAGGCCGACAAGATTCTGGCACTCTGGCTGTTTTTTACCGGCTTTCATTTATTCCTGTTCTATCTTCATTACAAAAATGACTATAGCGACTTCCCCTTTTTACTGGGTTTAGAACTCCCAATGCCTTTAGTTCAGGGACCCTTTTTATTTTTATACACTTCAGCTTTAACGAACCAAAATCGCTATAAAAAGTTTAATCTTTTACATTTTATTCCTTTTCTAGCTGCCATTCTGGTACTGATTCCGTTTTATAATTTGTCTTTCGAAGAAAAAGCAGCCGTTTTTAAAAACAAAGGCAAAGGCTACGAAACCCTAATATCTATTTTGTATACTGCAATTGTATTTTCGGGAATTATTTATCCTTTACTTTCACTGCAAAAACTTGTAAAACATCGCAAGAACATCAACAATCAATTTTCACATACCGAAAGAATCAACCTGACCTGGCTGCGTTATTTAATCCTTGGATCCTGCATCATCTGGCTCGCAGTTCTCTTCTTTGATGATCAGTATATTTTTTCGGTTGTGGTTTTCTATTTGATCTTTATTGGATATTTTGGCGTCAAACAAGTTGGAATTTTCACCAACCAGCCGCTTTCCGAAAACAATCATTCAGAGACTTCAACACTTGAAAGCGTTGACACCGAAAATACATCTGAAAAAATTAAATACGAGAAATCAGGACTTACTTCTTCAGAACTTATGGTTATCCATGAAAGACTGACGCAACTCATGAATGATGAAAAAATCTACAAAAATGCCGACTTAACTTTAACTGAGCTGGCCCAGAGGATAAGCGTTCATCCCAATACACTTTCGCAGGTCATCAACTCGGCAGAACAGAAAAACTTTTACGATTACATCAACTCTCAACGTGTTGAGGAATTTAAAAAAACAATCCGTTTGCCCGAAAATCAAAAATTCACCTTCCTGTCTGTCGCATTAGAATGTGGTTTTAATTCGAAAACAGCTTTCAACCGAAACTTCAAAAAAGCAACCGGCGTTTCTCCTTCTGAATATTTAAAATAACTTTCATCTTAAACCCGACAGATTTTAAAAACCTGTCGGGTTTTTGAATTATAAACTGGAACCACCTTACAAGTTGGGGCGACCAGCATAGCACCACAGCGCATCTTTGCAGAAATTTAAACCAATTTATGCAATGAAAACCAAAGTACTTTACTCAGCCGTAATCGCTGTTTCAATTTTCTTTTTTATTGGATGCGAAAATGAAAATGACATTCAGGGGCTTGGAAATTTAGTTCCCAAAACTGTCGATCAGGATGCCTCTATCGCTTCTATTTTTGTAAACGGAACGCAGCTGCACTCCGAGGCTTTCGGAAATCCCAACAACCCAATGCTCGTTTTCCTGCATGGTGGTCCCGGATCCGATTACAGAAATGGTCTGAATGTAAAACAACTCGCCGACGAAGGTTATTATGTGATTTTTTACGACCAAAGAGGCTCCGGATTATCCAAAAGACATGACAAAAATACGTACTCCATTCAATTGATGATCGACGATCTCTCTGAAATCATAAAATATTACCGTAAAACACCCACACAAAAGATATTTCTTTTCGGACATTCCTGGGGCGCTATGCTCGCCGCGGCTTATGTCAACCAATACCCAACGGCCATCAATGGGGTTATTCTGGCGGAACCGGGCGGGCTAAACAAAAAACTATTAGACGATTACGGAGAAATGAGCCGTAAAATAAAATTATTCTCTGAGGCCACCAGCAATTTATTGTATATCGATCAATTTTTAACAGGAAAAGAAAACCAGCACGAAATTCTGGACTATAAACTGGGAGTTTCTTCGGGTTTCTCTTATGCGAAAGGCAACAAGGAAGGTATTTCAGGACCATCCCCATTTTGGCGAATCGGAACAACCGTTTTAGAAAGTTTAGCCGACATTGCCGAAAATGAAGGTTTTGATTTTACTACAAATCTAAGTCAGTACAAAACGAAAGTCCTGTTTTTATATGGTGAATTAAATCAGTCCTATGGTTTATCCTTCGCCCAAAAAGAAGCTGCCTTTTTTCCTAGTACCGCCATAGCCGAAGTAAAAGGTACCGGACACGAGATGATCTACTTCAAATGGGAAAATGTGCATCCTTTTGTACTGAACTATTTAAACGATCTAAAATAATCCCATGATGAAAACAATATTATTAATCAGCATCTTTATCTTCTCTATTTTCATAGGCAAAACCTACTCTCAAACCTTAAACTGGGAAAATCTTAAAGAGAATCAAAAACACATTCTAAATATAAATGCCGGCTGGGAACATAGTTTTGTCTACGGACTTGCTTACGGTTACCATCTCAAAACGAAACTGCCAATTGTAGTCGAAGCATCTTTTTCCTTACCATCAGGCGAAACAGTATTGGATGATTTTAAAAGTAAAATTGGCGGACAAATTAATCTTCACCAAATAAATCATTTCCGTTTTAATGCCGCCATTCACGGAATTTATCGCCGATACGAAAATCCGTTAGTCACCTTACAAAACTTTGGCGCCGATGCAACTGCGATTATTGGCTATTACAAACCAAAATGGTTTGCCGCTGGAGAATTTGGTTTTGACAAAGCGATTGCTACTCATTTTAAAAATTCGGCAATTTATAAAGAAATCTACTCCGATGTAAAAAATGGTTGGTATGAACCGTCAACCGGAGGCAATTTCAACTATGGCATACAAGCCGGATATTCCTTTCGCCGAAGTGACCTTACTTTACGACTGGGAAAAGTAATTACGCAAGATTTTAAAACAGAACCACTGATTCCACTATACTTTCAACTGGGTTATAATTTAAAGTTAGAATGATTTAGTTAATTGTTTTGCTACACCAAACCCGACAGTTTTTTGAAACCTGTCGGGTTTTATTTCTCCTCTCTTTTTAAAGAAAATCACAGCGTATTTTAACATTTTAAAAACTATTTTAAAATTCCGTATTCAACTATCGAAGATCAACATTCCAGAATCCAAAACTTTGCGCTATCTTTGCGGTTTATTAACATGCTCTAAGGCAATTGCTACAGTGCAGATTTAGACCCGGAAATTACTTAAACTCGTTTAGAGAATTGACATATTAAAATGAAGAAGATACGTAACTTTTGCATTATTGCACACATTGACCACGGTAAAAGTACACTGGCAGACCGCTTATTGGGCGCTACACAAACCGTTACAGCTCGTGAAGAAAAAGCACAATTGCTTGACAACATGGACCTGGAACGTGAGCGTGGAATTACCATTAAGAGTCATGCCATTCAAATGGAATACACTTACAAAGGAGAAGAATATATCTTAAACTTAATTGACACTCCCGGTCACGTCGACTTTTCATACGAAGTTTCACGATCTATTGCAGCCTGCGAAGGTGCTCTTTTGATTGTTGATGCAGCTCAAAGTATCCAGGCACAAACTATTTCTAACTTATATTTGGCTTTAGAGAATGATCTTGAGATTATTCCGGTTTTGAACAAGGTAGATTTACCTAGTGCCAATCCTGAAGAGGTTAGCGACGATATTATTGATTTATTAGGATGTAAATTAGAAGATATTATTCATGCTTCGGGAAAAACCGGTTTTGGTGTTGAGAATATTTTAGCAGCCATTATCGAAAAAATTCCAGCTCCAAAAGGAAATCCTGACGAACCATTACAGGCATTGATTTTTGACTCGGTTTACAACCCGTTCCGTGGAATTGAAGTTATCTTTAGAGTAGTAAACGGAGAAATCAAAAAAGGGCAAAAAATTAAATTCATGGCTACGGACAATGAATATTTTGCTGATGAAATTGGAACTTTAAAATTAAATCAGGTTCCTAAAACTGTGGTTTCTGCAGGAGATGTTGGATATTTGATTTCAGGAATTAAAGAAGCACGCGAAGTAAAAGTGGGTGACACCATTACCGACGCAAAAGTGCCAACTACGAATATGATTACAGGTTTCGAGGATGTAAAACCAATGGTTTTCGCCGGAATTTACCCTGTAGACACAGAAGATTATGAAGATTTACGTTCTTCTATGGAGAAGTTACAATTGAACGATGCTTCATTAGTTTTTGCTCCCGAAAGTTCTGCTGCTTTAGGCTTTGGTTTCCGTTGCGGATTCTTAGGAATGCTTCACATGGAAATTATACAGGAACGTTTAGAGCGTGAATTCGACATGACGGTTATCACTACTGTACCTAACGTTTCGTATTTGGCGTATACCAAAAAACATCCTGAAACACCATTAGTTGTAAACAATCCATCAGATTTACCTGAACCTTCAAAACTAGACAGAGTTGAAGAACCTTTTATAAAAGCAACCATCATTACAAAAGCCGATTTCGTTGGAAACGTAATGAGTTTGTGTATCGAAAAACGTGGTCAAATTACCAATCAAACGTATTTGACAACAGAACGTGTTGAGCTGAATTTTGACATGCCATTGGCCGAAATTGTATTCGATTTTTACGATCGTTTAAAAACAGTTTCGAAAGGGTATGCTTCTTTTGACTACTCTCCTATTGGAATGAGAACTTCAAAACTGGTAAAACTGGATGTTCTTTTGAACGCTCAAACGGTTGACGCACTTTCTGCTTTGATTCACGAAGACAACGCTTACAACATCGGTAAAAAAATGACCGAGAAATTGCGTGAACTGATCCCAAGACAACAATTCGACATTCCGATTCAGGCAGCGATTGGTGCTAAAATTATCGCTCGTGAAACGATTAAAGCACTTCGTAAAGACGTTACCGCAAAATGTTATGGTGGAGATATCTCTCGTAAGCGTAAACTTCTTGAAAAACAGAAAAAAGGTAAGAAACGTATGCGTCAGGTAGGAAACGTTGAGATTCCACAAGAGGCGTTTATGGCTGTTTTGAAATTGAACGACTAGATTTTTATTTTAGAAAATAGAATAAAGAACAAAGAATATAGACTAACCCAATGACGAAAGTTGTTGGGTTTTTGTTTTAATATATTTATCGGCGTATTCGAAACAAAACAAAGTCAACAAAACTTCGGACAACGGTGATGTCACCCTGAGCGGAGTCGAAGGCTTATGGAACCGAGAATGGCTTCGACTTCGCTCAGCCCCATAGCTGGAACCTGATTAAACTAGAATTTTAACCCTAACTCAACCTAACATACTCATTAAAAATAAAGCTAACTCAGAAAGACTTTCAGATCGATATGATATTTTAAAAAATCACTAGTTTTTGAATTACTCTTTAAAAATAGATAGTATACTTTAGAAGAAGCGGCAAAATATTTTGCTCCAACGGAACGAAATACCTTTTTAAGACCACCAAACTATTATTTTATATTTCAACAATAACCTTATGAGAACATTATATTGCAGACGCCAAAACAAAAGCAATCTGTCTCAATTTGGAACAGCTTTTTATTTCTTTAAACATCAAACCTTTGTAACTTTGAACCTCTGAACCTTTGAACCTAGAAAAAATGGACGAAACTCCAAAACGATTTGACCGAATTATTGCCATCCTCATTCAATTACAATCCAAAAAAATTGTGAAAGCGCAGGAATTGGCTGATCGTTTTGATTGTAGTTTACGAACAATCTATCGAGACATTCGAACGCTGGAAGCTTCAGGAGTCCCTATTTACAGTGAAGCCGGAGTTGGTTATGCTTTGATGGATGGCTACAGATTGCCTCCCGTTATGTTTACCCGTGAAGAAGTAAGCAGTTTTATAGCTGCCGAAAAACTCATGCAAAAATTTACCGATCCCTCTCTCGGAGCACATTATGCATCGGCCATGTATAAACTAAAATCTGTTTTAAAAAGCACCGATAAAGACTGGCTCTCCAATATCGAATCGCGGGTTATAATGAACACTGCCGAACCGATGTTTAATGATAATTCACCAAATACTTTGGCACTTCTGTTTGAAGGTATTGCAGAGAAAAAACAGCTTTTACTTTCGTACAAAACCTACGAAACCGATACGGCTACGCAAAGAAATATAGAACCTGTGGGGGTTTTTCACGATAATAACAATTGGTATTTTTTAGGATACTGCCATTTACGACAAGATTATCGTCAGTTTAGAGCAGACAGAATTCAGGGTATTCGAAAAACAGATGCTGATTTTACGATCGAACACGATGCTTTAGAAACTTATATCAAGAAAACAGAAACTTGTCCAACAACAAAAGTCCGAATTTTAATTGACAAGAAAATCGCCCGTTATCTGGGTACCGAAAAAAAGTACCACGGATTCATTTCAGAAAAAGAAGTAGACGGAAAAATAGAAATGACTTTTATGTCACGCGATATCGAAAACTCATTTCCGCGATGGTTTCTGATGTATGGAGATTACGCTACGATTCTGGAACCTGAAATACTCAAGGCCAAAACACTGGAATTACTGGAAGTCAACCGTAAAAGACTGCTATAAAAAAACTCCTAAAGGTGAAATATCATCCTTAGGAGTTTTTCAAATCTAGTGTTTCTCTTTTACCACATTGTAAAAATTATAATCGGTGTTAGAAGCATCAGTAATACCAACATTTCTTCCAATGGTTACAATCTGTCCTCGGTGGTATGTTCCGTGATTCACCACCTGCAGCAAGTAGTCGCTTACAGGCTGTTCGCACTGAAACCATGGATTTTCAATTTTGATTGTTTTCAATAACTGTTCGTCTGATAATGATGTGATAAATGCCGCTAATTTTGTGGAGGTATCCAATAAACCTTCAAATATTTCATCCTTATTTAAATCAACAGCTTCCCTTCTTTCCGGCTGTGGAATTTCGGCTATTATTGAAAACCAATATTCTTCGGTTTCCCAAATATGATTTAGCGTTTTAATAATGCTTGGATAGCTTGAAAGAACTTCTTTATGCAGCAATTCATCGGTTTTTGCCGAAAGCCAATTCACAAATTGTTGATTTACCCATAAATTATAAGCGGCATAATTGGTCATAATTTTTTTAAAACTCATACTGTTAGATTTATATTAGAATAAAATTTATTAAATACTTCCGGTTACAATTATCTTTCCCAGAAAAAAGGAGGCTCGATATTTAAAGCTCTTAAATACACATAACCTTGTCCGCGGTGATGCACTTCGTTATCAATAAAATACAATACATTCTGAATTATAGGAAATTCGTATTGCCCAAACAGATTAAAGGTCTCACTAAAATCTTCGATCGACAATTGTTTCCAATATTCATTAATTTCGGCTGTTGCTTCATCCCATTTTTCCAGATACTGCGCTTTAAAGATCAATTTTTCAGATGCTTCGGTATAAGGTTTGATCTCTTTATTAACGATTCCTTTTAATGCAGGAGCCGCGATAGCCAAAAGTTCGTCAGTCAACTGAGCGAAAGTTCGCATTCCTCCAATTGAAAATTCAAAAAAATCTTTCTCCGGAAATTTTTCAATAAGATTACGTGTAAGCTTACGGTGTCCTTGCCAGTGAATCAATAAATCTTCAGGAGTAATTACTTGGGCTGCTAATGTTTTCATAGTTTTAAAGTTTTAATTATTTCTTACTTCAAAAGTATTGAGGGTCGGTGACAACAGTTTGTCAGCAGGAAAATAAAATTTTAAAAATATTTTC
Organism: Flavobacterium sp. B183; assembly: GCF_023539155.1. Taxonomy (NCBI): domain Bacteria; kingdom Pseudomonadati; phylum Bacteroidota; class Flavobacteriia; order Flavobacteriales; family Flavobacteriaceae; genus Flavobacterium; species Flavobacterium sp. B183. The sequence continues at coordinate 786,631 of NZ_CP097434.1, forward strand.
TTTTCCAATAGCAAAACACACAAATTTATTACATTTTGTCCAAATTTCACACCGTAAAACACTGATAAACAAATACTAAAAAATAAACAAACCAATTTACTCAGTAAAAACACAGATGAAGTAGTTTCTTCCCTTTTGAATTTATCTAATTTTAAGAAGGAAAGAATCCTATCGAAAATATACGGAATCGATTTTTCCGGTAAAGCTCTTCATAATGAAAAAGTAATGCAGACGACAATCCAAAAAATTAAACAAAACCTTTGTACCTTTGCCCCTTACAAACTTTGGAACTTAAAAGAAAATGATCGAAGATAAAAATCCGCAACGTACCAGTATAGCACAATTAGGCGAGTTTGGCCTAATTGACCATTTAACCAAAAATTTTGATGTCACTCAGGAATCTACCCTGAAAAGTATAGGCGATGATGCTGCTGTTCTTGATTTTAAGGACAAAAAAGTAGTGGTCTCTACCGATTTATTAATTGAGGGAGTGCATTTTGATCTGGCGTATATGCCTTTAAAACATTTAGGTTACAAATCGGTTGTTGTTAACCTGTCCGACATTTGTGCGATGAATGCAAAACCAACACAAATAACGGTTTCTGTGGCAGTTTCTAACCGTTTCCCACTAGAAGCCCTAGAAGAATTATTTGAAGGTATTACGCATGCTGCAAAAGAGTACAAAGTAGATGTTATTGGCGGCGATACTACCTCATCGCAAAAAGGACTAATTATTAGCATCACCGCAATTGGTGAAGCTAACGAAGAAGAAATTGTTTATCGAAATGGTGCTCAAAAAACCGACTTACTTGTTGTTACCGGAGATATTGGAGCTGCTTATATGGGATTGCAGGTATTGGAGCGTGAAAAACAGGTTTTTCAGGTGAATCCTAACAGCCAGCCGGATCTAGATATGTACAGTTATTTGATCGAGCGCCAGTTAAAACCAGAGGCCCGAAAAGATGTTCGTACCTTATTGCATGCACTTGAAATTAAACCAACAGCGATGATTGATATTTCAGACGGATTATCTTCTGAAATCATGCACCTCTGCAAACAATCGAAGGTGGGTTGTAATTTATATGAGGACAAGCTTCCTCTGGACCCTCAGTTTATCTCGACCTGTGAAGAATTCAATATCGATAGTACAACAGTGGCTATAAATGGTGGTGAAGATTATGAATTGCTGTTTACCATCGACATTAATGATTTTGATAAGATAAAAGGCAACCCTAACTTCTCGATTATTGGCCACATGGCTGATGAAAGCGAAGGAGTTCATCTGGTAACACGTGCCAATACAAAAATTGCTTTAAAGGCCCGTGGCTGGGATGCTCTGACGGAGTAGTTTTTTCAGTCGCAGTTTTCAGTAAAATACTGACTAAGAACTGAAAACTGCGACTGAAAACTCAAAAAAGCCCTTTACATTTCGCTTCTTTAACCAGGTCCTCATCAAAACCGCTTCTCACTTTAAGCAGTTCTTTAAGACCCGCTTTGCGTTTTTCGATTTCATTAACAGAAATTGGAATGTATTGGGGCATGTCGGCTAAAGAAGTTCCTTTAGACAAATGAAATAAAATTTGCTTGTCAAACTCATCAATTTCAATAGAATTATGAGCAGATTGATTGAGTATCTTTTGAACGGACTGGCTGTAATATTTATCACTTTTCATTACTTTATCAAATGCAAAAAGCAATTCATCAAAAGTGAGATCATTTTTGATAATTAAACCATTGGGGCTAATGGTTCTGATGATTGTTTTAATTTTCAGTAATTCAGTATACATTGTTAACAGAATTATTTTGCATTTTGGCATTTTCTTCAGAAGTAATTTCGCCAGATCTTCACCCGAAAAAATATTCTTTTCTTCGTATGGAGGCATGCTGATATCTAAAAAAGCAACATCAAATTCAGGAGTCTGAGCATCTTCGATTAAATCATACCCTGATTTACAGTCGTGGGCCTGCAAAATAAAAAACTCATACTTATTAGGATTATAACGTGTTATCGCATTCTTATATCCTTCAATAATAAAGGGATGATCGTCAACAATTAAAATGTTTTTTCTAATTAATTGAGAAGCTTGGGGGTTGGGGTCAATTGTCATGTATGCTGTAGGTTTATTTTTTGATCTATTGGGATTTTGACTATCAGAAGAGTTCCTTCTCCTTTGGCCGATTTTAAGAAAACAAAACCTTTACATTCTGTCGCTCTGTATTGAATATTATGCAAACCGATACCTTTTCTTGTTGTTTTGGTATTAAACCCGATTCCGTCATCAGAAATTGACAAAATCAAATGGTTTATTTCACTTTTAAAATCTATCGAAATTATATTTGCCTTCGCATACTTATTACAATTCTGAAGGGCTTCCTGAACAATTCTGTATAAATTAATTTTTACTGCATTTGTAACCAGTTCCCATTTAATATTAGAATCAAAAGAAGTGATTAACGCGGAATCATAGGTGTTTCTCTGATCCTCAAACAATTTGTTTAAAATCGCAATAAAATTATTAATTAATTCTGATTTCTCGCGGTTTAAATCATGTGAAATCTCACGAATATCTTCTTCAATATGCTTAAGTTCTGTCAGGTATTTTTTTCTTTTGGGAGCTGCTTCAGCCTCATCTACTTTATCTAAACTATCAAGACTGATCCTCACACCAAACATTCTGCCCAACACCCCGTCATGCAAATCCTGCGCAACTTTTTTCTTTTCTTTAATACGAGTCTGCTCAATATCATTTTGCTGCGATATCATCAAATTATAGATATCTTCATTAGCAACCTGCTGCTGTTGTTTAAAAAGCAGCTCTCTGTTTCTTGCCTGTTGTGTTTTATACACATAGAAAAACAAGCCTATCAGTGTACAAATACTAAAGATGTATATTAAGGTTTTGTTTTTCTCCTGCAAACTGGAGTTCTGATCTTTTATTTCATTGGTTTCATATTCGATTCTGGAGAATTTTTCCCCCATATTACGTTCAGCTCTCAACATTTTATCATTCAACTTAATATATTCCTTAGAGTAAGCTGAGGCATTTTTCGGGTCAACAATTGCAATTTGTTTCAATACCTGGAGCGTATTATTGAGTTTATTGGTAGATCGGGATAAAAGCAAAGCCTGCCTGGAGAACTGAATTGCTTTAAAAGTATCCTTTTTAAAGGCATAATATTCAGACAAATGAATCTTGCTGGACACAATCGCTGATTTTAATCCTAGACTATCCCTTATTTTCAGTGATCTGAAGAAATCATCCGAAAGACCGTCTAACTCTTCTAATTTAAATTTAGAGTATGCCAGATTATCCAGTAGCATTGCGTATAAAATGGTATTTTCTTTAAATAAATTTTCCTCTTTCAGACCTTTTTCAAAAAATCTTTTGGCATCCTCATAATTACGCATATTGATGTAAACAAAACCAATATTATTTAATGATGCAGCTTTTAACTGAAGCTCCAGGGGAATAGATTTATCATTAAGATTTAGCAATGCCTTATTATGAAAACTTAATGCCTTACCATATTCTTCTTTATCATTGTATAAAATCCCTAATAAGTTATAACATTCATAAAACTGATCGTTAGCATTCTTCTGACCTTTTAAACTGCGTAATGCTTTAAAAACGGCAATTTCGCTTTCAAAAAAATCTCCTTCGTTGTATTGCAGACTAGCTTTACTTAAATAAGTTTTAGCCAGATTATAGTGATCATTAATCGCTAAATATAATTTTTCGGCATGATAAAAATTCATAAAGGCACTGTCAGAAACCGATTTTGAAACATAATAGTCGCCTAAGTAAGTATAAGCTTTGGCAATATTGGCAGAATCTTTAGTCTCTTTTGATCTCTTCAGAATTAGTTCGGTCGTTTGAAGGTAGGATTTCCAATCGCTCATATTATAATAACGATTGGCTATTTTAAACAAATTGACTTTATTGACAGAATCGTCTTTTTGCTTTATGATTATTGCAAATGCTTTCTTATTATACTTTTGTTTCAGATCATACGCTAAATCAACATCATTCGCCAGAGATAAAAACGTAGGGAGACTATCAATTCGAGTAGATTCTTCTTCATCTAAATGAGTTTTGCCGGTGCATCCCAATAGAATAAGAGATAAAAAAAGTAATATAGAGAAAGTTTTTTTCAATGTCTTTTTTGAATTTTACCAAAAATACTAAAACTAAAGACATAAAAAAAGGCTGTCAGAATTTGACAGCCTTTCAATTTTATTAAGCACTAACTTAATCTATTTTCTTAACAACACTTACAGATTGTCTGTCCTGACGAAATCCTTCAGATTGGTTTAAATTATGTAGTGTATTTACGTTATCCTGTTTTCTTTTTCCACGACCTGTAAACTGGTCATCAATAGTATTCGTAGAGAATTTAGCGATTGAATCTGATGGAGAAATTCTTTGTGGAGTTGCAAACGAAGTTGCTATCATTACTGTAGAAAATAATACGATTTTTAAAGCTGTCTTTTTCATGATCTGAGGGGTATTAAATGTTTGTTTTTTTTAGTTTTAAAAATCATCGCTATGCGCGAATCATGGTGTAAAACTAAGAACACATTTAAAAAAAATAACAGGAAAAAAAAGGTTTATGGTAGATCGTACCCAATTGATAGTCAATGAGGGGCAAATCAATGTAGTTGTATAATTTTTACACTTCTAAATAATTTCCTATAGCGAAATCAGCAATAATTAAGTCAACATTTGATTTATATGTTTTTGAAAAGGGAATCTTTTTAGAGGAATTCCTGATATAACAAGTCGAGTTCCCGTTATGGATTCTTGCAATATAATTTTGATTGATGATGTAACTGTTATGAATCCTAATGAAAGGATGCGACAGTACGCCTTCAAAATGCTTTAAGGTTTTAAAAGCAGTTATCATCTCACCTGAATTCAAATAAATATCGGTCGAATTATTATCTGCCTGAAAGTAACTAATATCATTGGAATTGATGTAGCGATAATCTCCATAGGATTTCACACATAATACAAGGGGCTGCTCAGCACTTTTTGCCGGTTCAGCAAACAATTCACTCAATGGTGTACTGTCTTCCTCAACAGCATCAGAATCAGCTGTAGGAAATGCTTTTTCGAGTTTCAGAATAGTCTTCATCAAGTCGATCCGTAGAACGGGCTTTAAAATATAATCAAAAACACCGTGCTGAATCGCCTCAAAAGCAAGCTCTTTTTTTGTTGTTGTGATTATGATCTTAGGAATAAGCGACAAGAACCGATGAAGTTCATTTATAAAAGCAAGTGACAAATTACTCGATCCGTCTTTCGGATCTATTTCTAACAAAACAAGGTTTGGTCGATGCTCTAAAACCAAATTCAATCCCGATTGATAATTCGCAGCCGATCCCGCAAAAGTAAGTTCTGAAAAACCTTCTGCAATTGTTCTGGTTTTCAAAATACTTTCCACATCATCGTCAATAATAATATACGAATACTTTTTCAATCTTATTTTTATTGATTTTTCATGAACCCCCGACAAACTTTTATTTCATCGATCCTTTTGAAAGGCTCCTGTTTCGCCATTTATTCGCAATTAAAAATACAAATTTCAATTATTCTGCTATTTCATTGTTGATATATTACAAACAAATGTTAACACAAAAGGATGAAATGCAAAAATAATCGCCAAAATACACTTTTTGGTATTAAAAAAACCCAAACTCCTTAAAGGAATTTGGGCTTTTATATATAAATGTCATAAATATTACATTTTCATCAACCAGTTTTTCATTGAAACCTCGTTCTCGATTATGTCTTTTAATTCAGAGATTTTAACGCGATCTTGTTTCATTGTATCTCTGTGACGAATAGTTACGGTTTCGTCTTCGATCGTTTGATGATCTACAGTAATACAAAATGGTGTTCCAAGTGCATCCTGTCTTCTGTATCGACGACCTACTGCATCTTTTTCATCGTACGCTACGTTGAAATCCCATTTTAAATCTTCGATGATTTTTTTCGAAATTTCAGGTAATCCGTCTTTTTTAACCAAAGGCAATACCGCAGCTTTTGTTGGAGCTAAAACAGCCGGCAATTTCAATACAGTTCTTGTTGATCCGTCTTCTAAAACTTCTTCTTGCAATGAAGTTGCAAAAACAGCCAGGAACATACGATCTAAACCTACAGAAGTTTCAACTACATATGGCACGTAGTTTTCATTCAACTCAGGATCAAAATATTGCAATTTTCTACCTGAATATTCTTCGTGCGCTTTTAAATCAAAATCTGTACGAGAGTGAATTCCCTCTAATTCTTTAAATCCGAATGGGAAGTTAAACTCGATATCTGCAGCAGCATTAGCATAGTGTGCTAACTTTTCATGATCATGAAAACGATAGTTTTGCTCTCCTAAGCCTAAAGACAGATGCCAATTTAAACGAGTAGTTTTCCAGTGTTCGTACCATTTCATTTCTTCACCCGGACGTACAAAAAACTGCATTTCCATTTGTTCAAATTCACGCATACGGAAAATAAACTGTCTTGCTACAATTTCATTTCTAAACGCTTTACCCGTTTGAGCAATTCCAAAAGGAACTTTCATACGACCCGATTTTTGTACGTTAAGGAAATTTACAAAAATACCCTGAGCCGTTTCGGGACGCAAATATAAATCCATTGCAGACTCTGCAGAAGCTCCTAACTTCGTTCCGAACATTAAATTGAACTGTTTCACATCCGTCCAATTTCTGGAACCTGTTTCAGGATCAGCAATTTCTAATTCTTCGATTAGTGCTTTTACGTCTTCTAAATCTCCATTTCCTAAAGAACGTCCTAAACGCTCTCTAATTTCTTTTTCTTTAGCCAGATATTCAATTACACGGGCATTTGTCGTAACAAATTCCTGCTCATTAAAAGCATCTCCAAAACGAGCACTCGCTTTTTCAATTTCTTTTTTAGCTTTCAGATTAAGTTTTTCTGCATAATCTTCTACCAAAACATCGGCTCTGTATCTTTTCTTTGAATCTTTATTGTCAATTAATGGGTCATTAAATGCATCAACGTGGCCTGAAGCTTTCCAGGTTGTCGGGTGCATTAATATTGCAGCATCTAAGCCGACAATATTCTCATTCATCTGAACCATTGATTTCCACCAATATTCACGAATATTCTTTTTTAACTCGACGCCATTTTGTGCATAATCATACACTGCACTTAATCCATCGTATACTTCGCTTGACGGAAAAATAAATCCGTACTCTTTTGCGTGCGAAACCACATTCTTAAATAAATCTTCTTGTTTTGCCATAGTGATGCAAAAATATAAAAAGTACTTTTAAAAAAAAGAAAAATAATAAAGTTTGAAACAATGATTTGGTTATTTTTGTAACTAAATTCTTTCTATTTGTGTTTAATTATCTCATCAACCTCTTTTTCCCTAAAGTTTGTGTCGGATGTCACACCCTTTTACTTAGTGGTGAAACTATTTTGTGCACTCGTTGTCGCCACGAATTACCTCTTACTCAATATCATTTGAACCCAAAAAACGAGGCTGTGAAGAAATTTTATGGAAGAATCGACATCCAGCATGCATCGGCATTTTTACATTTCAACAAAAAAGGAATTGTTCAGGAACTCATCCATAATCTTAAATACAAAGGTCATGAAGAAATCGGGACTTTTCTGGGTATTTGGTATGCTGAAGATTTAAAAAAATTAAGTTTAAAAATTCCTTTTGATGTAATCATTCCGGTACCATTGCATCCTAAAAAACTAAAAAAACGAGGCTACAATCAGGTTACTACTTTTGGCACCACTTTATCTAAAAACCTGGCAATTCCTTTTGATCCGGGCTTATTGTACCGAAAAAAATATTCAAAAACCCAATCTAAAAAAAATCTTTTAGGAAGATCTGAAAACATCGAAAACATCTTTGACGCCAAATTTTCGAATGAAAATCACAACAAACATTTTTTAATCGTTGACGATGTATTGACTACGGGCGCTACACTTGAGGCTTGCTCCAGAGCTTTACAAAAAATTCCAGGTGCCAAAATCAGCATTGTCTGTATGGCAATGGCAAATTCATAAGATAAAATTCCAATCAAAAAAAAATCCAAACTCCAACAACAGCAGTTATTGAAATTTGGATTTTATTTTAAAATTTATCTTTTCTCTAGTATAGAATTATTTTCTTAACCGTTCTGCGCTCCCCCTCTATTACAGTCACCAGATACATCCCTGCTGTAGCTCCTGCTAATTGAATATTTTGATTAAAATAAGGCGTTTTATCAAAAGAGTTAAAATATACCTGCCTGCCAAGAATATCATGCACATAAACCTGAACTCTATTGATGGAATCACTACTAAACTGAATGGTAAAATTTCCTCTGTTCGGATTCGGGTATAAAGTAAACGCTACATTTTCAATATCAATCTCTCCTAAAACAAACGTTTTATTGCAAATATTCAATGAAGCTGAGTTTATAGTTCCAAAATTACCCGTAACTGCATCGCGAACTCTAAAACTCCAGGTTCCTTTAGGATCCTGACCGTTAAACACACTCAATAAATCAATCGGAACAACAATCTGACTTGTAGTTTTAGAACAATCTAAAGCAACTCCGGCATCGTCAAACTGAAGAGCCAAAGTAGAATTTATTCCGCCACAACTGTTACGATCATATAAATTAACCACTGTACCCTGCGGATTTACTATTTGCAATTCGAAATCTGAAAGTTTATCATGTGTTACATTAACCAAAACATTTACATCGGAAATCGTTCCGGTTGATGCCGGAACATTTACCGTTTTAGAAGTGAAAGAATTTCCCGGAGGAATAGCAAAAGCATTCCCGAAACTATAAGAGTCACAAGTTGTCGTTGAAGTATACCCCACTGCAAACGGCTTACTATTTAAAGCATAATAAATATTTGCTGTTGGCTCAATCTTAAGTCTGCAATTTGTTGAAGCAGTTACACTGGTCGGAATCTGAACGGTTTGCGAACCGTCATTCGGTGTGTTTGAGGCTAAAATCACTGGAAACGTCAGACCTCCATCTGTTGATAGCTTGATATTTACTGCCGAAGATCCCTGTAATGTATTGGTATTATTCACTGCCCATGTTACAGTTTGGTTTGAACCTATTGGCCAGCTAACGTCATCTGTATTTTGCGAAGTAACAGTAAATGGTCCGGCATTAGTTACGACCGTTGCAATCATTGTATCAGTGTTCGTCTGTGCAACTGCCGATGCTCCATTGTCTCTTGCAGTCAGGGTAAAATGCAATGTTCTTGCAACAGAAGAAACCGACTCCCAAGTTGTGGTTAACTTGTTCAAAAGTACTGTATTCAACTCGGGCATATAACGAACAAGTGAACTCCCCGGACGCACAGACCTAAATAGCGGCCCATTGGGTTTTTCAGGATAAGCGGTACTATTACTGTTTGCAGTTGATGAATCTGACGCACTATCAAATTGCTCCCAGGTATAGGTCACACCAGCAACGGCTGAACCAATACCAGTTAATACAAACGGTGTACTAACAGGAATTGTGTAATCCGCACCAGCATCAACTACTGGAGGATTATTTGCTATGGATGCACTAACAGGACAATTCTTTCCGGACAACCTATTCTGGATTTGAAGAATACTGGCGTAAGCAAAATAATCGTCTGAATGATTTTGAACATCATACCCCTTAGACACTCCTGCATAGCCCATTATAGTTGATCCGCTTCCCGGTTCAACATTTAGGCCTGTTCTTTCTGATGCATCAAAGGAAAAAGTATGATATCCTCCAAACTGATGTCCCATTTCATGAGCAACAAAATCAATATCAAAGTTGTCTCCCTCCGGTTTCTGGTCTGCCGGTGATGTATAGGCACTTCCCTTCCCCATTGCATCAGACGGTGTCGGACTATCGCAAACGCAGCCAATACAGCCCGCATTTCCCCCTCCTCCGGACGCCCCAAACAAATGTCCTATATCATAATTAGCTTCTCCAATTACACTTGTTAAAGTGCTTTGAACTTCTTTACTCCAATAATCATTACCATCTGAAGGATCTTTAGAAGTTCCTCTGTCTGGGTTAGAATAAGGATCTGTTAATCCATTTGTATAAATTACAGCATCATTATTGGCAATTAAAACCACTCTTACAGCAAGGTCTTTATTAAAAACAGCATTTACTCGTGCTAAAGTAGCATTCATCCCTGCCAATGCACCTGCTTTTGTACCTCCAAAATAAGCGGTGTACTCACCTGTACAAGACAATGCCAGTCTAAAGGTTTTGAAAACTTTATTGTTTGCTGCCGATTTTGCCGTAGAAGAAGTACTTTTATTTTCTGGTACATCTGTTGTCTTACAAGTCAAACGCGATTTTGAAGCTACATCATTTTTGGTAAACAAAACATAGGACGATTTATCTTCCTGATTTTGCTCGATGTATTCTGATGGCTTATCTGTACGAAGTACCATAGTCTGAACCCCAATTGGTGCTACACTAAAATAAATCTTCGCCGTCTTGTCGTCTAAACCGCGTCCTTCATAGGCTCTGATTTCCGGATATTTTGCCTGTAACTCAGGCTCAAAATTGGAAGATTCCCAAACAGAAAAACGTTCCAGTACACCTCCCGAATTGGGGAATGTAATTTCTGTCGAAGTATTTTTCGCTGTTTTAGCGGTAGTAGCAGTTAGTTTTGCTTTCAGAAAATCCGAATTCAGCTTATAATACAATCGTCCAGGTTGAGACGCAACTCCTCTTTTGCTTAATGAAACAGCATCGACTTTTTGCCACAAGCCATCGTTTTGGGCATACATACTTGCGCTACAAAAAATAAAAAATAAAAAAAGTAGGTTTTTTTTCATATTCTAAATATAAAAGTATATCAAAATTACGCGAATTAAATCAAAATCTTACACTTATTAGAGACAATTATACAGTTTTAAATTTATAGACTACTCCATTTTCACAAAAACTAACGGTTTGAGGGTAAAAAATCAATTACGCTAAGCATTAAATTTAAAATAGAATAGTATAAATTTGCACCATCTTAAATTATTTGTTTTGAAGCTCTTTCATTCTATAAACGATTTTCAGTCAACCAAGAAAACAATTTTAACTCTTGGAACTTTTGACGGTGTACATATTGGCCATAAAAAAATTCTGGAACGCATTACCCAAAACACTGAAAACGGAAAGTATGAAAGTTTAGTGCTTACCTTTTTTCCTCATCCAAGAATGGTACTGCAGGAAAAAACAGAAATAAAACTTTTAAATACCATCACTGAAAAGTCAAAGCTCCTGGAAGCAACCGGAATCGAAAATCTGGTCATTCATCCTTTTAACGAAAGTTTCTCCAGACTAACCGCAGAAGAGTTTGTACATTCTATTCTGGTAGATCAGTTTCATATTCAGAAAATAATTATTGGTCATGATCATCGCTTTGGCAGAAACAGAACGGCTAATATTGATGATTTAATCGCTTTCGGTCATGAATACGGTTTTGAAGTTGAGCAAATCTCCGCTCAGGAAATTCAGGACGTTTCTGTAAGCTCAACCAAAATCAGAAAAGCACTCAGCGAAGGAAATATGTCTTTGGCAAATGATTATCTGGGTTATAACTACTTTTTATCCGGTGAAGTTGTTCAGGGAAAACAGCTGGGAAGAACTATTGGTTTTCCAACGGCTAACATCGAAATTAATGATGAATATAAACTGATTCCTAAAGCCGGCGTATATGTCGTAAAAGTTTTGATCGACCAAAAGGAAGTTTCGGGAATGATGAACATTGGTTTTAATCCGACTGTTAACGGGCAAAAACAAACCATCGAAGTGAATCTTTTTGACTTTAATGCAGATATTTACGGTAAAAAAATTAAGGTTTCGTTATTACAATACCTGAGGGACGAACAAAAATTCGGCTCTGTCGATTTGTTAAAAGAACAATTGCATCTGGACAGAAAAAATGCTCTCGCATTTTTAAACAAAATTTAGGATAGCATTACCTCAACCTGTGAGTTGAAATCATTCTAAGACATAGAAAACAGCCTTTTATAAACTTAAAAAGGTGTTTCACTGGTTAAAAAACACCTAATAAAAAATGTAAAAGAAAGTCTTTTCTTCTCATCCTTCCATTTCTGAGTATTAATACCTGTTTTTCTGTGTGTTGCCATAAAAATTCATCGCTTCATTTTGCGATGGTATGATCGGACATACTTTTTACCCTTTTTAAATCATCGTAGTTATTTTTTTAGTAAATTTGATATAGAACTCTGTTTATCAAATATTTGCTATTAACTTCTTTAAAAATAACCATTATGAAATTACCTAAAGAAATTACCAACGGTTTTCTGATTTTCCTTGGAATTGGAATTTACTTTTTATTGATGAACGTATTAGGTTTGGCTCATTTATTCTATCTGCGAACCCTAAATGTCTTTTTTATATTTTACGGCGTGAATAAAACCATGCGAATGAATCTTCATGAAGGTGAAACTAATTTTGTATCCAATGCAGTCTCGGCAATGGCTACCTCTGTGGTAGGCGTGGCGCTAAGTGTATTTGGACTGTTAGTTTACAGTTATGCGCGAGGCGGAGATGCTTACGTAAAAACGCTTTCGGAAACTTTTATGTTTGGCGGAAATCCCTCGGTACCAACTTATTGCATCTGCTTACTCTTTGAAGGAATTGCCTCGTCAGTAATCGTCACCTTGATGATGATGCTGTACTGGAATAACAAATATGCAGCCGATTAATTTTTCAAAATAAATCAAACTAAATAGCACTCTAAAATCATAAAAATTTAAAATTATATGATTTTAGAGTGTTTCTTTTTTGAAAATAGCTGTCAAATATTCATTTACAGGATTGGGCATTGGTTGATTGGAACTATTTAACTACTTTTGGAGCATCAAAAAACTGCATCAATGAGCATTACAAAACACAATTGGACAAAAGACGAAATAATTGCCATATATAATAAACCTATGATGGACTTGCTGTATGAAGCAGCAACAATTCACAGGCAAAAACATGATCCTAACGTGGTTCAGGTATCTACTTTACTTTCGATCAAAACCGGAGGCTGTCCAGAAGACTGCGGATATTGCCCACAAGCTGCACGTTATAACACGGGTGTTGAAGGAAACGACTTAATGAGTGTTAGCCAGGTTAAAGCACAGGCTTTACGCGCAAAATCCAGTGGATCATCACGTGTATGTATGGGAGCTGCCTGGAGAAATGTAAAAGATGGTGAAGAATTCGACCAGGTTTTAGAGATGGTTCGTACCATTAACAAACTTGACATGGAGGTTTGCTGTACCCTAGGTATGATTACCGAAAATCAGGCGCAGCGTTTGGCTGAAGCAGGTTTATATGCTTACAACCACAATTTAGATACTTCTGAAGAATATTATAAAGATGTTATTTCAACCCGTGGTTTCGAAGACCGTTTACAAACTATCGAAAATGTTCGTAAAACGAATGTTACGGTTTGCAGTGGAGGAATCATTGGAATGGGAGAAAGTATCGAAGACAGAGCCGGAATGCTTGTAGCGCTTTCTACTTTAAACCCTCAACCGGAATCTGTGCCAATTAATGCGCTGGTAGCTGTTGAAGGAACCCCGATGGAAGAAGAAAAGCCGGTTGAAATCTGGGAAATGATCCGTATGGTTGCTACAACAAGAATTGTAATGCCCGATACACAGGTTCGTTTATCAGCAGGAAGAACTAACATGAGCCGCGAAGGTCAGGCAATGTGCTTTTTTGCAGGTGCCAATTCTATTTTTGCAGGTGATAAACTGCTTACGACACCAAACCCTGATGTTCATGAAGACATGAAGATGTTTGAAATGTTAGGATTGAATCCGCAAAAACCATTTACAAAAGTTTCACAACCTAAAACAGTTGAGGCAGCTGATTCTCAGTTTGTTCCTCTGGGAGAAAAACCAAAATGGTCAAGACCGGGACACACTATTGAAAGAAATCTTGAAGCTACGGCCAAATCAAAAATTTAAGAAAAAGAGTTCATAAATCTCGATAAATATTTTTAAATTGCTTATAACATGTGTTATAAGCAATTTTTTTATTTAATAGAGATGAAGTTAAAACAAATCGAAAGGGTAAAAAAAATCTCAAAGGCTGATTTTATTTCCCAGTATGTGAAAAATCAAATTCCTGTAGTTGTTGAAGAATTGACCGAAGACTGGCCAGCTTATCACAAATGGAAATTATCCTATATCAACGAAATTGCCGGAAACATTATCGTTCCTCTATACGATGACAGACCTGTAAATCATGAAGATGGTTTTAACGAAGCTCATACGACTATGAAAATGAGCGATTACATTCATCTTCTGGAATCAAAACCAACGAACTACCGCATTTTTCTTTATAATCTGATGAAAGAAGTTCCGCTATTAAAAGAGGACTTTTTATGGCCGGATATTGGTTTGAATTTGGTAAAACAAATGCCAATGCTATTTTTTGGCGGAGAAAATGCGGGGGTGTTCATGCATTACGACATTGACTACTCCAATATTTTACATTTTCATTTTCATGGAGAAAAACAGTGCATGCTTTTTGCTCCCGATCAATCCAAATACATGTACAAGGTACCACATGCCTTAATTTCAAGAGAAGACATTGATTTTGACAACCCTGACTATGAAAAATTTCCTGCACTAAAAAATACACAGGGATTTATCACCAATTTAAAACATGGCGAAATGCTGTACATGCCCGAAGGATACTGGCATTACATGAAATATTTAACCCCAGGGTTCTCGATGAGCCTGAGAGCTTTTCCTAAAAACATTACAAACCTGTCAAAAGCCTTTTACAATGTTTTTATTATGCGCTATTTTGATATCATGATGCGTAAATTCAAAGGCCAAAAATGGATCGATTATAAGAATGAAAAAGCAATCCGGAATACCAATGAAAATCTGCAAAAAAGCTCTTAATAACATTCTTTTTATTCCTAAAACACTACTTTTTTAGTTCCTGTAGCATCATTTTCCAAAATCACTTTTACCAGTACCATCTGATTATCTGATACTAAATTTTGTATTTGAAACTCTTTATTCCCAATTTTACTTTTGCTGAAAAGCAGTTTCCCCGACACATCATAAACAAAAATATCTTTAAGCTGTTCTTTTGATGACACATTTATTATTCTATTTTTAACAGAAACAACAACAGCGTTATTTGTGTTTTCAAAATCGTCGGTCCCTAATGTTTTTCCGGTATAACGCAACACTAATCGGTCTGAGAAGGTTCCGACTGCGGTTGTAAAAGTATAATTGCTCTGTTTTAAATTATGAACTTCTCCAGTTGTTTTATCTTCGATATAAATAGCCTGTTCACTCATACTATCATCTACCTCATCAATTGAAATAGTAAAATCACCTGCGATTGTCGTACGATATCCTAAGGGAACAATGTCAGTATCTGCAAAAGGTAAAGCTCTACCCTGAATGACATAATTGTTTCCGTTTGCTACACTGTAAAAATCAAGATAAGGATTCGCATTAAAACTAATTCCGTCATAATTACTATCATACTCATTAGTCGCCCCCTCTATATATCCTACCAGCAATTGTTTAAAAGCTCCTGACGTATTGGTCATGTTTAACCAGATACGTTTTTTTACCAAAGTAGTTTCCTTTGATGTGCTTTCAGCTTTAAAAAACTGATTGTTATTGGTACCACCTAATCGCATTGAATTGTTAAACTGTACTTTTCCTGCTGCTACAGTAGTCACAAAAAAGGATTGTCCGGCTGCTATTTTACCTGTTGGCTTAATTCCATTATCATTTGCCGGAATGCCACTGTGCAACGGATCGGATTTTGCTGAAACCCCTCCACTTAAATTATAAGAAGCATAATCATCAGTGGTGTACTGATTTGTATAGGTTAGTTGTACAGGCGTATTATGCGTCCAAAAATAGATTGTTCCACCCAGTAGACTATTAGCACTTAAAAGGGCATCGGCATTTAAAGCAGATGGATAAGGATTACCTACTAAATAACTTTTTCCTGAACTCAACGATTCTCCTTCCAGATTTCCATTGTTTGGAACCCCTGAAAAAATTCCGGTAAAAGCTACTTTTACCGTATTGGAATAGGACTCCGGGCCACGAATAATATAACCTTTGCCCACTACCATATTAGTTGTTCTATCGGTAACGACCCATTGTGTCCCATCAAAACCAAAATACTTTGTCACTGCTGTTCCGGACGAAAGATCGATTAATCTTTGTGGATTTACCGGAGTGGACCAATATAAATAATCCTTTTTTAGAATTCCCGGACTTGTTCTCTCGTACGAAATATTTCCAGAATTAACTGCGCTATTCACCTGAACCAGACTTGAACTGGTTTTAAAAGTCAAAGCCGTTCCCGCTGCCGAATCCACAATTAGCGCATTCCTAACTGTTAACGTATTTGAACTATTTATGGTTACTTTTTTTCCGGCATTTATCGTACAGCCACAGCTATTCACATCTCCGGACGAAGAAAAATCATCTGCAAAAACAACATTCTGGCTTGTTGTTGGCGTTCCAAGCGACCATCCTCCTGCAATGGTATAGGTATTCGTTGCTAAAGCATTTACAACAATACCCGACAATGACAAAGAAGCACAGGTGCCCGGATATTGTACCGTAAAATTATAAGTACCGGGAGCCAGACCTGTAATGGTATATTTAGTCCAATCGGCACCTATTCCTCCCGAATAAGTATTGGAGAACGTACCGGTTTGAGTAATCGTATAATCGTTTCTGTTTGGCAAATTCTTTAAAACCACCGTTCCGGTCAGAACATCACAGGTGGGCTGAACCACCGGATCATTAAGTGGTGTGCCTGGCTGAGTCGTCGTCGTTATATTTTGTACTGTTGCGGTACCAATAGCACTGGTTCCACAACCATTCTTTGATCTGAGTCTGTAATAATAGGTTGTGCCTGTAGTCAGTCCGGTCACTGAATAGGTCGTTACATTTCCTATATCAAGAGCATTATACCCTGATACAAAACTGGCAAAATTATTAACAAGTGAAACATCTAGTAAATAACTCACCGCATTGACTTCCGCACTCCAATTTGCCGTAAATGAAGTACACAAAGTATTAGTGGCTGCCTGCAATACAACATTACCAGGAGAAACAGCAGGTTTGTAAGTTATGGTATTGGAATAAGCACTCAAACAGGTACCGCTAAATGCTCTCACTCTGTAATAGTAAGTAGTCGCATTGCTTAAACCTGTAATATTTACCGTTAAAACATTTCCAACATTCAAACCGTTATAGGTTCCAACAAAACTTCCGAAATTAATATCTGTCGAAAGATCCAATGTGTAATAAGTTGATCCCGAAACAGATTGCCAATTTGCTGTAATCTGGGTACAGGTTGCTCCGGTTCCTGCTAAGGCAACAGGAGCTGTCCCGGATGATGTTACATTTACTGAAGTAGTATTATTTGCACTGATCGTTGAAGCACAATTATCGGCAGCATTGCCACTTGTTCCGGAAGTTAAAGATGTAACTGTTAAACTTTTACTTCCTAAAGCTGAAAATCCGGGAGCTGTGAAAGTACCGGTTCCACTTGTTGTTACAGTCATACTTACCGGTGTTTGCGTTACTCCGTCTACCTGATAAGCAACGCTATATGCTCCTACTGGTAAACTACCATTTAGGGTTATCGTTGACGATGTTCCGGTACAAATATTTACGGTCGAGGCTGATACACTTGTCAGGCTATAAGTTGGACAGGTATAAACAATCACAACTTTTCCGGTTCCTCCGGCTCCCCCTGCTGAAGCCGAACCTAAAAGTGCCGATTTTCCACCACTCCCGCCACCTCCGGGCTGAGTTCCGGGATTACCATTACTATTGGCTAGTAAGCCTGTAATACTCGCACCTCCGGCACCTCCAACATCAGCTCCGCTAGTACCTCCGGCTCCACCAGCTCCGGTTACAGCAGGTAAAAGTGTCTCACCAGCCCCACCACTTACTCCGTCGACTTTAGTGGCTCCTGTAGATCCGGAAGCCAATCCTCCGGCACCTCCTGCCGGATTGGTGACTGTACCATTATTGACAATCCCTCCATTTCCTGCCAATGCAATTAAATAACCTGTAATCGATGAATTATCACCAGCACCTCCATTACCTGACAAAGCTCCTGCACCACCTTTACCAACAGTAATCGATAAAGTAGTTTGAATAGCGATGTTCATAGAATAAGTACCGCCTGCAAAAGCACCACCTCCACCTCCGCTGGCAGCTCTTTGTAAACTTAGACCTGGAACCGTCGAGCCACCTCCGGCTCCACCACCTCCCCAGGCACTCATAGTTACTGATGATACACCTGCAGGAACATAAAAACTACTTGTTCCAACACTTGAAAAAGAGACTGTTTTAGTCTGTGCATAAAAAAATAAAGGCAATGCAAATAACTGAAGTGTAAGTAAATATTTTCTCATCGTGGTATTTTTTAATATTTAAAAACATAACTTCTCAATCAGACAAAAATCGGATTGAAGTAATTTCTAAATACCTCAAAAAATAAAACGCCGAAACAGGATAAACTAATCCTGATAGTACAAGTGAAATGTTGAAGTGAAGAGTACTTTTTGTTTCATTTAATAGGGGCATTTAAATTAGCAATCAGTATTTTAGGCAGGTAAAGAGTATAGACACTCTATTTTATAAGCTTCAATAAGAAATGATAAAAATTAACTTAACAGGCTTTTAAGTATTTGAATCGTAAAGCAGCAACAAGGTACGATTTTATTTACATTCAAACTAAATATTTTCGATTTAATTGTGAGAATTTAACACTTATAACTTTTTTAACACAATCAAAAACAGCATTTTACCAGTAAACATGGCGGTTTACGCTCTGAATATTACATTAAAATGATCCAAAACGATTACTCCTTTAAAACAGACATTTAAAGTAAAATTTTCCTTGTCACTATTTTTTTGTCTCCAAATTTAATTTTTACAATTAAAACCTGATGATAAGAATTGAATTTTGGCAGTTGAAACTCCAGATTTTCAATATTTTCTTTTCGATACAATTGTTTGCCCAAAATATCAAAAACGGTTATTTCATTAATCAGTTCCTGAGTCGAAATTAACTTAACAACTCTATCCTGAACAGAAATGAATATCTCCGGATTATTCTCCGAGAAATCTTTGATCGTTAAAGTTTCATTTGTAAAAAGCAGTACAAACCGCTCATTAAAAGTTCCTGCATCACTCGAAAACAAATAAGCACCCTGCTTCAAATTGTGTATCTTTTTTATTTTTTTATCTACTAAAAAACATTCTCTTTTTTAAAATACTCATCCTCATGATCGATACTAAGATTAAATTTTCCTGCAATAGCAGTTTCATAACCAAGTGTTATCGAATCGTTTTTAATAAAAGGCAATGCTCTTCCCTGAATTACCAATTTTTTACTTTCAATCCTACTATAAAAATTAACAAACGGGTTACCATTCAGTGATTCTGCATCATAATCTGTATCGTATTGATTTGTAGCTCCATCAATATAACCAATCAGGATTTGTTTAAAACTTCCTTCACTATTATCAAAATTTAGCCAAATACGATATCTTTCAATTGTGTTCTTAAATACTGTCATTGTATTTATATCTGGTTGTTTGAAGAATCTTTCGTTTCTACCTACAACCCGCATACTATTTATAAACTCTACTGTCTCTGAACCTTTACTATTGGTAAAGAATGCCTGTCCCGTGGCGATCGTCCCGTCAGGAACTGTTTCATTAATTCCGGATGTTTCGGATTTTCTTGTTCCTACACCGCCGAGTAAATTATAAACGGCATAATCATCCGAAGTATATTTATACTTAGTAATTGGTGTATTATGCGTCCAAAAATAAAGTGTGCCTTTGATTTTTGATTTGTTTGCCAATAAAAAAGCATCTCCATCAAGAGCAGAGGGATACGGATTACCTATTAAATTAAAAGTATCAGCTACACCAGACTTAATCTCAATTTTACCATTGTTAGGAATTCCTTTAAAAGTTGCTTCGAATTTTAAAGGCTCGGTTTCCGAATAATCTTGTGGCCCCTGAATGATATATCCTTTTCCGGCAGACATATAATTTACAGGGTTTTCTTTTCTCCAATTTCTGTCATCATAATTGTATGAATAGAATTTTTCCAAATGTGATTTAGGAGATACATCTATTAATTTTTGCAGGTTTACCGGCGAAGACCAATACGTATAATCCGATTTTCGTATAGGCGTTGAATTTCTTTTTAAATAAACGATACCCGTATTCACTACATCATCATCAGACTGATAGAAACTAGCCGAATCTTCCAGTACTAATATCCCTTTACCCGTATACGAAAATTCTACTCCCAAAGTGTTTCCGCTCAAAAGTGTAACCTGTTTTCCTTCATCAATAAAACAACTACATATATTTAAAGAAGTTAGATTCTCATAATTTCCTCTAAACTCTACTGCTTTTGCCACTGACGGAAAACCACTTGACCAACTTTTACCATCCCAAACTGTCCCGTCTAAACAAAGTTTGATTCTGGCAATCCTGTGTTTTGAAATCCCCGATATGGAGTTGAAGCTTCCTCCAATAATCAACTTATGATCTACAGTAAAACCCATTGTAAAAAGACTGTTGTTAAGCTCACTTTTAAATGAAATATCATATTCTCCCGATTTTTGCAAACGTATTAACCGTAAAGCAGTATTGGATTTATAAGTCCCGGAAAAAGTTCCTCCCACCAAAATACAATCGTCCGGCTGAATTAAAATATTGCGAACTTCTCCTTTATCAAAGCCTGCTCCACTATCAAAAAAGAATCCAGACTCCCATCTGCGTTCAAACGAGCAATCCTTTTTTGCGGAATTCCATCATAACTTAAAAATGAGCCTCCCACTATTATCTTCTGATCAGACTGGAGTCCAATTGCATAAACATTTTTATCAAAACCTGTCCCTGCACTAAAATCAGAATCAATACTTCCTGTAGAATTAAGACGAATTAATCTATGGGATGAATTTCCATTAAAACTATCAAATCGCCCTCCTACCAAGATTTTTCTATCAGATTGAACTATTATTACTTCGATAATTCCATCAGCACCAACGTAAGTATCAAAACTAAGATCTCGTAAACCGCTTTGTAACAACCTAATTATTCTTCCAACGGGTGTCCCGTTATAACTTGTAAAATTTCCTGCAACAATTATTTTCTCATCGGGTTGAATTGCAATACTGTAAACCTGACCATTAAATCCCGAGCCTACATTAAATGTATTATCTATTGCTCCATCCGGCAAGACTCGAATGATTCTATTGAAAGCAGTTCCATTATACTTTGTAAAATTTCCACCAAGAATAATCCTTCCATCCAATTGTAAGACACCGGATTTTATTATATTATTAGCCCCTAATTGTCCGGAATTAAAAGTTGTATCATAGGATCCATCTGCTAAAACCCGAGCTATTCTTGAACTAAAGTTTCCATTAAACTTTTGGAAATTTCCCATTACGACCGTACTTTTATCTGACAAGGGCAGTACTTTTAAAACGGAATTATCAAAACCGACTCCTGTTGATAAATATGCTTCTTCGCGTTCTCCGTTATTGCTAATTTTAACTAATCTTCCCTGATTTTGATTATCAAAAACTGAAAATGAGCCACCAACATACCAGAAATTTTCACTATCATTCGCTAATGTCAAAATTGATCCCGATCCCGGACCTGAATCAACATCAAAATTTGTTTGAAGACTTCCACTTGAATTCAACAAACAAATTCGGTTAACTGCCGCTCCATTATAAAGGCCCGTAAATGAACCTCCGACCATAATATTACCTGACAAATCGTTTTTAATAATTTGGACTGCATCCCCACTAAAACCGGTTCCGGTTACAAAGCCATTATCTATAGTACCATCCTGATTCAATCTTACTATTCTATTTGCAAGCAAACCGTTATAACTTGTAAATTTCCCTCCCACAATAATTTTCCCATCAGGTTGGACAACAACTGCATTCACATCTTCATTAAAACCGGAACCTGTATTAAAACCAGTATCAACTTTACCATTTGTCATTAAACAAACAATTCTATTGGCCGCGATCGTATTAAAAACTGAAAAATTACCCGTTAGTAAAACTCTACCATCGGACATAATATTTGCATTTGTAATATTTGCTGAAGACCCCAAACCTGTATTAAAAGAAGAATCTAAACTGCCATCGGGTAAGATACAGGCAACTCTGTTTACGACAATATTATTATATTTAGTGAAACTTCCGGTTATAATTATTCTTCCGTAATTATACAAACAAATGTTATAAATAATACCCGTATTAACAGCGGTCGTAGTATCGAATGTTGCATCATAAGAACCGTCAATATTCAATCTGATCAGTCTTCCACAACTGATTCCATTAAAAGAAGTGAAACTACCGCCTACAATTATTTTTCCATCTAGTTGAATACAGGTTGTATAAATTTTCCCATTGAAACCTGTCCCTGTGTCCCAGGTTTCATCGATACTACCATCTAGATTTAAACGGGTTAAATATTGACACTGAGCTCCATTGAAGTTTAAATAATCACCTCCGACCAAAAGTTTTTGATCGGACTGTAAAGATACCGTTCGTACTACATTGTCAAAACCATCTCCCTTTTTTCCATCATCACCTGTATTAAAAGAAATATCCACCTTGCCTTGTTGAGCGCAAAGTGCCGGACCATAGAGATAGACCACCAAAAACAGGGAAAGAATTACATTTTTTATCAAAATAAGAAATCCAGGTGTTTATTTATTTGTAAGAATTAACTCAAAAATAAGCACTCTGTATGAAATCTGCAATACCTACTTTTAGTGATATTTGGGAAACCTTAGTTCCAATACAAAAAAAATCCACTCCGAAAAACGGAATGGATTTTTTGAAATGAACTCTTATTTATGATTTACTGAAAAATAACTTTTCTTGTCGTTGTAAAATCATTTGCCAAAGTAACCTTAACCAATAAAACCTGATTTGAAGATGGTAGGTTTTGAATCTGCAATTCTGTATTACCTACTTTCTTTTTATTGTAAAGCATTTTACCTGACACATCATATACTGTAACTTCCTTAATATTTTCCTGCGAAGATTGTACCGCAATTACTTTGTCTTTTATAGAAACTAAGATCCCGTCTTTAAGGTTTTCAAAATCTCCGACACCTAAAGTTTTATCGGTGTAACGCAATACCAAACGTTCAGTAAAGTTACCAATCTCAGTTTTAAAAGTATAATTGCTTTGTGTTAAATCGTGAATAACTCCAGTTGCTTTATCTTCAACATAAATCTTCTGATTAGTCATTTTACCATCAACCTCGTCTATTGCAATTGTAAAATCGCCTGCAACAGCAGTTCGGTAACCTAACGGAACAATATCAGCATCTGTAAAAGGTAAGGCACGTGCCTGAATTACAAATTTATTTGCATCACTTACACTGTAAAAATCCAAATACTGGTTACCATCAAGAGTTAACCCGTCATACAGGGTTTCATAATTGTTGGTTGCACCTTCAATATACCCTAACAATAATTGTTTGAACGCCCCGGTTGTACTGGTCATGTTTAACCAAATACGATTCTTTTCGATAGTAGTTTTTCTTGAAGTATTTGCAGGTCTGAAAAACTGACCGTTATCAACCGCCCCTAAACGCATTGCGTTGGTGAACAATATTTTTCCTGCAGCCTTAGTTGTTAGAAAAAATGACTGTCCAGCCGCAATTTCTCCAGTTGGTTTAACACCGCCTCCAGAGCCATAATCTACATCCGATCTCGCTGCTGTTCCTCCTGTCAAATTGAATGAAGCATAATCATCTGCACTGTACTGATTACTTGCTACAGGTTTTGCAGGTGTGTTGTGCGTCCAGAAATAAAGGGTACCATTTATTACATTTTCATTTGTTTTTATAAATCCTTCTATGCCCTCTGAAACAAACCTCTCTCCGCTTAAAGCAGATGGATAAGGATTTCCTATCAAATAACTTTTTCCTGAAGCCAACATTTCTGTTTCTATATTTCCATTGTTCGGAACTCCTTTAAAACTTGCCGGATAGGCTGTCTTAGAGCTATTCGAATAATTGGACGGAGCACGAATAATATACCCTTTACCTACCACCATATTATCAGTCCTAGGCGTTCGAACCCATTGTGTACCATCGAAACCATAATACATAGTGCTAGGCGTTAAAGACGAAAGATCGACCAATCTTTGTGGGCTTACCGGAGTTGACCAATACACATAATCTTTTAACAATATAGGAGGAGTGGTTCGCTCATAAGTAATATCGCCTGTATTGGTTACATTATTGGTTTGTACTAAAGCCGCTGTATTCTTGAAAGTCAACTGACCATTAGTTGTTACAGAATTGGTAACCTTTAAAGTATTACCAGATGATATCACCACATTAACACCTGAATTTACTGTACAGGAACATCCATTTATATCTCCTCCCGAAGTATAGTCACTTGCAAAAACAAGTATTTTATCTATGGCTGGCGGGCTGCTCCAGCCTCCTGAGCTGTAGGTAGCTACTACGGGAGGCATATTAATTGTAGTACCCGTCGTTGCCGTTGATGTACAGGTCGCATTTGCTACTGTATAAGTATAATTTCCTTCTGCAAGATTCGTATCTGTTGCGGTTGTACCGGAATACGGAACTACGACCGCTCCTGGTGATCTTGTTAAAGTTCCACCTGAAGGTAATCCACTTAAAGCAATACTACCAGAAGGAACAGTACATGTTGGCTGTGTAACGGTAACTGTTACCGGTGCTGCCGGAATCTCATTTATAACAAAATTAACCATCGTTCTACAAGCGGGATCACCTGAACAAGCCACATAATAAGGGGTTGTACCTACTGTATTGGTGTTCATGAGACGAGAATCGATACCAACCGGATTGAACGAAGCTCCAGAGCCAATTTTTGTACCACCGGAAGCAACTGTATACCAATCTATTGTTGCCGGTAAGGTATAATTAACCGTAATAGTAATGTTTGTAATATTTGCATCGGGATTAATGCTATTGTCATCAAGAGATTCTTTAAAGGCAAAAGTCCAGTTACCTGACGGATTTCCTGTTCCCCATGTGCCTAATGAAGCATTAGTAACAGAACCCGCAGTACCAGCAGTAGAAGGCTGAAGATCCGTTTGTGCTGCTCCAACAGCCACAGGTGGCGTTACTCTAACCAACAACTCATTTCTATAAGAAGGACTATTTGCGGTAAAATTTATTGAAAGGTTTGTTGCTGTGACTACTGCTCCGGCCGGTAAAGCAGGAAAATTTATAGTAAAACCAACATTTCCGCTACCTGTGTAAGAAGTAGTATTTGATGTTCCTCCTCCATTGCTGGCAGTCATAGGTGTTTGAGCAACAGCTGCACAAGTCGCTGAAGACATTAGAGAGCCAGTGCCTCCCTGACAAATGGTAACTCCGGTCGCTACAGGATTTTTAATTGTCACCGTTCCTGCTGAAGAAGCTACCAACGGACAGCTCATGTTTTGTACTACAGCTCTATAAGATGTTGTAACATTAACATTTGTTGCTGTTAAACTTGTTGTTGTATTTGCTATTGGGGTAATAACAGAAGTAAAATTATCCGTTGATGACTCCCATCTCACAACGCTTCCGGTATTTCCGGTTAAGTTAAAGATTGTACTGTTAGTTCCTGCACACACGGTACTATCACCTGTAACTGTACCTCCTATAGTAGGATATACCGTCACTGTTAATTGGAATGTGCTTGTACAGCTTCCTGTTGTTGCCGTAATATTGTAGATCACATTTTGTGTTGTTGCTGCTGTAGTAGTCAATGTACCGGTTATACTTGTTGGATTACCTGAACTGGCTGCACGACCACTTACAGTAGCTGGTCCTGTTGGGGCTGACCACGTATATGTAGTTCCTGCCGGTACAAGCCCGTTTGTTCCATCAACCGGAATAACACTAAAAGGGGATCCTGAACAAGCATTAGCTGACATATTTGTAATGGTTGCTCTAGGATTTGTTGTAATAGAAACAGGACTACTGTCGTAACTACACGCTGCATTTGAAGCTGCGGATACTTTACGTCTATAGTATACCGTTGTTGCTACAGAAGGTGTTATAGCAGCTGGAGTATAATCTTCTGCATTAAAACCAGTTCCTGTAGTTGCATCTGTCCATGGTCCTGAAGCAGATGATGAAAATTGCCATTGAAATCTAATAGATGGATTGGTTGTTCCTCCATTATATGCATAATTCGAACCATCAAGAGTTGTAGTCGATCCTCCACAAACTGCTGAAGTGGCAGGAGTTACTGTATTTGCACTACCATCAGCAGGAGTAATGGTAAAATTAGATACGTTACCACCATTTTTTTCATAATACTCTAATACTAAATCACTGTTTCCGGTCAAACGTACCAATACATTTTGGAAAGCCGCTGAACTTTGTTGGCTCCATTCGTTTAAAACCAGTACTCCATCTATATAAAGCCTTACTCCGTCATCACCCGTAATTCCAACAAAATAACAACCTGCTGCTAATGTCGAACGCATTCGGTAACGTATCGCAAATGTATCGGTTCTTACACTCTGCGAAGTCCCTCCTGCAGTAAAGGCAAAGCATACATCATTTCCTCCAAACCCCTGAGAGAAAGCAGTTGTACTGCCTGTAATAGTATTTGCTTGAGTAAAAGAACCCAAATAATTAGCAAAAGCATCAGCATTAGAAGGCGGTACAGGTACTTCCGACCCATTAGAAAAGTCATAAACGTGGCCAATCCACGAATTTGTTCCTTGAGCGGTTTGAGAATCTACACTATTACTTCCTCCTGTAAATATAACAGAAACATCAGAAGCCGTACCTGAAGTAGTTGAACAGTTGGAATCATTAGTATATCGCACATGAAGTATTCCTGTGAATGTTGCCTGCCAATTGGTTAGTGTTGCTGCACTATTATTACCCCCTGCAACTGCCGAACCAATATAAGAAGATGTATTACTGCCATTAAACAAAGTTATTCTTTTTATAAAACCTGTTGAATTTGTTGTAGCAGAAATTGTATAAGTTAAACCCTGTATAACATTTACAGATACATATCGCCCCACAGGCACTGCCGAAAAGGTAACCCCTCCAACATTTGGTGTAGATACTTCTCTGTTGTAGCAAATAGATGTTGTACTTCCGAATTGTGTCCCTCCAAAATTACACTGTCCATAATTTATAAGATACGTAAAAAACAATACAAAACTTAAGAGTAGTTTTCTATTCATGGGGCTATGTGGTATTTATTTAAATTTGTTTTGGGCAATAAAATTAAAAGCTAAAGTTAAAATCCTGTTTGACAGAACTATAACAAACTGTTAATTTTGTGTACAAAAATATTATAATTCCCCACATATACAACATTTTAACAAAAGACTTTTCTGAGAAAAACAAAAAAAATAGTTGTGTTTTTAACATTTAAATGACTATTTTTAGCCGTAATCGTTAAAAAGAAAGAAAAAAGCCATGAATTCAATCTGCACTCCAAAAGAGGCTTTACTGAAGTTAGAACACTACTGTGCTTATCAGGAGCGCTGTCACGCCGAAGTGGTATCCAAACTGTACAGCCTAAAAATGACTGCCGATGAAATCGATAGTATTGTGGTTCAATTGATTGAAACCAATTTCTTAAACGAAACCCGATTTGCCTGTAGCTTCGCCAGAGGAAAACATCGCATGAAACACTGGGGCAGAATTCGAATTAGCAATGAACTGAAGACAAAACAAATTTCCTCAGCCAATATTACGCTGGCTTTAAAAGAAATTACGGCAGAAGAATATGAGACCACTTTTGAGCAGCTTTCTGAACGATGCTGGAACAGCATCCACGAAAAAAACACCCTAAAAAAGCGAAAAAAATTCTGCGATTATATGCTTCGTCGTGGCTACGAGAGTTTTCTTGTTTACGATAAAGTTACTTTACTTGAAAAAGAATTCTAGTCCAAAAAAAACACGGGTTTAACCTCACTACTTTTTGATTTTTTTCGTCAAAATCACCACACTCGCACATTCAATTTTCTTGCAAATTTTTCACTTAAAAGACGTTTTTTGTACTTATAGTTCTAAAAATCGGATCGTTTTGAGCGTTATTTTGCGATTTTTCTTATACTTTGAAAATGTTATTTATAAGAAATAACATAAAATCTCATTTCTAAAGATGCATTTTGTCGACTATTTTGACATTTTGTCGATTAAATGACCGTTCCAAAAACCTTCATATTTCCAATCACGTATGTGTATCTATCTTTGCTCGGGCAAAATTCATCCTGTACCAGCACCACTAAATTGTATAGAAACATTTCAATATGAAGAGAACTCTACTTTCCAAAATCCTATTTTTTCCCTTTAATTTTCTATTAGAAATAAAAAACGTCTTCGGATCTTCAAAACTTTACTTTAAAGCATTTTTTACTTTCATTTTCCTGATCAGCATTAATAATTTAAATGCGCAATGTAACTCCGGCGCAACTGCTGGACCTATTGAAAGTAATACAGATAAATTATGCGTAGGTGTTTCAGCTACTTTCTGGTCTACGGGATGGAAAGGAACCTGGTCCTCATCAAATTCCGCAATCTTAGAAGTTTCAACTGATAGTGACGGCCGTGCAATAGTCACTGCGAAAGCTCCCGGAACTGCCAGCGTAATCAATACTGTAACACAATCAAATTGCAGTACCATCAAAACTGCTCAAAAACAAGTTACTGTTTATGAAGCTTTAGGCGCTACTGGATTGATTTCAGGTGCTAACCCTCAATGTACCGGAAACACTGGACAAGTTTATTCCATTCCACCAGTAGCAAATGCAATTAAATACGTTTGGAATGTACCATCCGGATGGACGATTACATCAGGTGCTAACACAAATTCCATTACTGTAACTGTAGGCAGCGGTGCTGATAATATAACAGTTGTCGTATCTAATGATTGTAAAACCAATAATGCAGCATACAAATATGTCAACATTACCGATCAAAAAACACCCAGACCCACTATTACAGCTAGCGGGACAACAACTTTTTGTCAGGGAGGCAGTGTTACACTTACTTCAACTAAGCAAGATAAGTATCTGTGGTCTAATGGCGAAACAGGTCAAAGCATAAACGTAACCACTTCTGGTACCTACACGGTAACAACAACAAAAGATGGATATAATTGCCCAAGCAATGCCTCAAACAGTATAGCCGTAAATGTACAAGCAGGATTAACGTTCAGCAATCAACCACAGGATTTAGTTGCCTGCGAAGGTCAGTCCGGAACCTTTAGCGTAACCGCATCAGCCTCGAATGCAACCTACCAATGGCAATATTCTGCCAATGGGTCAACGAACTGGACTAATACCAATGGGGTCCAGGGTGTATCAGGTCATAACACGGCAACCTTAAATTTGACCAACCTTCCTTTGTCCTATAGTGACTACTATGTTCGTTGTGTCGCAAGAAGCTCCACCACATGTCCTGCCAATACTAACACAAACTCAAATACTGCTAAACTAACGGTTAACCCATCATTAAAAATCACCTCACAGTCGACCGCTACTCAAACCAAATGCCTCAACGATGCCTTTACACCTTTAACGGTGACCGCTACAGCATCAGGAACTGTAACCTATCAATGGTTCAGCAATACTGCTGCAAGTACCACAAACGGAACAGCATTAGGAGCTTCAAATGGAGCCAGAACCAGTAGTTACACTCCACAATCCACAACATCAGGAACCTTATATTACTATGCGGTAGTAACATCAAGCTGCGGAACAGCAACCACTGCAATTTCAGAAGCTATGATCACCAAACAGGCAAATATTGCCCCAACAGTAGGGACTATCAAACAACCTACCTGTACTACACCAAGCGGAAGTGTTGTTTTAGAAAATGTACCTGCATCAGGAAGATTACTGGAGTCACGAGGAACTGTATACAATTATACAACTTCCGGAACCACATACGAAATTTCAGGATTAGCTCCCGGAACTTATAAATTTGCTATCGATGATAATTGCACAAGAGTATATTCGTCAGACATTGTAATCCTACCCGGAAATGTCTGGAATGGCACTAAATGGTCAGGCGGCACACCATCACTAAACGATCCAATTCAATTTACAGGAAATTATACTGCAGAAACCGATCTTAACGGATGTTCCTGTACAATCGATAATGGAGCAACGGTAACTATAAAATCAGGAGTCACCTTAACTATTGCCAATAGTATAGACGTAAACTCCGGATCTTTAGTTTTTGAAAACAGTTCCAATTTGATACAAAAAAGCAATGCTAAGAATACGGGAAGTATTTCCTACATCCGTACAAGTCCACCTATATTCCAAAAAGATTACTTGTATTGGTCTACTCCGGTAACTCCACAAAAATTAGTAGATGTTTCGCCTTCTACGCCTGCCAATTTTTATTATGGCAATGATGGCACACAATGGGTACGAACCAATAGAGAAAGCAATATGATTGTTGGAAAAGGCTACATTATTCGAGGACCATCGAATTACACCAATACCAATAAACAAGAATTTACCGCAACTTTCAAAGGAATTCCAAACAATGGAGATCTGGAAGGAGAATCATTAACCGCTACGAAAGCTCACCTGATAGGAAATCCGTATCCGTCTGCCTTAAGTGCCGATCTGCTTTTAAAAGAGAATCCAATGTTAAACGGAACGCTCTATTTCTGGACGCACAACACTCCGGCAAAACCTGTAGCAAGTAATCAGTACAGTGCTGATGATTATGCTTCATACAACCTTAGTGGAGGAGTTTCTGCAAAATCAGATAAACAGCATAATAATGATCCTGCAAAAGACAAAGGCACTAAACCGACGGGCAACATAGCAGCCGGACAAGCCTTCTTTGTAACAACGAATGCTGCAGGAAAAGTTAAGTTTAATAATTCAATGCGATTGGGCGGATCGAATAACGGTCAGTTTTTCAGACCCGGAAACACCTCAAAAGTAGCAGCTATAGAAAAACACCGCGTTTGGTTAAACATGACCAATGCAACGGGAGCTTTTAAACAATTGCTAGTAAGCTACATTGAAGGGGCAACCAATGACTTTGAAAGTAATTACGATGGGCTAACTTTTGATGGCAATCAATATTTGGATTTTTACACTACGGATCAAAAAAACAAATATGTAATTCAGGGACGTGCTCTGCCATTTACAGATGCTGATCTTGTTCCATTAGGATACCGCACAACAGTTGCAGGTGATTTTACTGTTGCAATTGACGAAGTAGACGGAAACATGAGCCATCAGGCCATTTACATTGAAGACAAAACTACAGGAACTGTTCATGATTTAACACAAAGCAATTATACTTTTAAAACCGAAGCCGGTACCTTTACCGAACGTTTGACTCTTCGCTATAAACCAGGCAAAACTTTAGGTACAGGCGATTTTGAAAACATCGAAAACGGCATTCTTATTTCGACTAGAAACAAAACCATTCAAGTGTCTTCATCAAAAGAAAACATTAAACAAGTTGTTGTTTTTGATATTACTGGTAAACAATTATACAGTAAAAACAAATTAAACAGTGCAGCCTTTCAAATTGAAAATTTACCGTCTGCCAATCAGGTTTTACTGGTGAAGGTAACTTTAGCAAATGATTTTACTGTTACCCGAAAAGTATTGTTTCAGTAATCGTTAATTCGCTCTATAAAAAAATCCATTCTGAGAAACAGAATGGATTTTTTTATATCTCAACTTGGTATTCGAAAAATTAAACTAGGGCTTTTCGATCAAAATGCTAACCGCATTTCCTCCGAAACCTACGGCATTAATCAATATTCTTTTAATCGATTTTGTCTGTTTTTGTTCTTCTCCGAAAGGCACTCCAATAAAAGTATCGTGCTGAAACATCAAAAGTGCCAACTCTAAACTCAATATCCCGGACGCTCCAAAAGTATGTCCGATCTTCCATTTATTGGTAGTCAGCAAAGGCAGCTGAGATCCAAAAACTTTTTCAATAGCCCTCAACTCGGTTAAGTCGCCTTTGATCGTTCCGGGAGCATGCATAACAATTGCATCGACCGATTCAGGAGCTATATTCTTTAAAGCCATTTTCATTGATTTCTGAAAACAGGTTGCTTCTGCAGAAATAGAAATATTGTGTTCTAAAATCTCGGTTGCATAACCAACACCTGTTATATATGCAATTGCATTCTCTTTCTCGCCGGTTTCCACACAGCAAACTGCCGCACCTTCCCCTAGAATCATAGTATTTTGGGTTTTCTCAAAATCGAAAGCCAAATTGGGCCATGATTCCGTTTCCTGATCGATTCTCGAATATATTTTAAGCGCTCTCATTTGAGCAATCGTGAAATCCGTCAATGGAGCTTCACTTCCTCCTACCAAAAATTTATCGGCCATACCTGATTTCAACCACGCCACACCATTCAACAGGGCATGAAGTGCAGTTGAACACGTTATAGAATGCGATATTTCCGGTCCAACACTCTGCAGATCGTGAGCAATCCAGGAAGATATATTTCCTAAAGTTGTTGTTGGAGAAGCTAAAGTTTGGGCTTTTCCTGTATCGATGTATTCTTTATAATGCTTTTCGAATAAATCGGTTGCTCCCCGGGACGAACCAATATTAATTCCGAAGATATCATCCGAACTCCATCCTGCCTGCTTAACCGCTTGTCGAGAAGCCGCCAAAGCAAACAAAACCGAATCATCCAGAAATTTGTACTTAGGATCGGACTCTCTTATTTCCGAAACAATTTGTTTAGATTCAGCATCCAGAGCAGCGACAGAAGTTTCCTGTTGGTCTAAAAACTGTTTCGAAAAACAATGTTGACGGTCAAGGTACTTTTCCCACACTGATTCCGTAGTATTTCCTAAAGGTGAAATAGAAGAAAAAGCTGTTATAGAGATTTTTTGTGTATTCAAAATATTTTATTTAATCGCAAAATTACACCATTTCAATGGCTTCTTCAATGGTTTGATATACTTTTTGAAGCTGCTCAGCGCTCATGATATACGGAGGTAAAATATAAACGATATTTCCGACAGGGCGCAAAACAACACCTTTATCAATAAAGAAATTATAGAGTTTAGTTCGCATTGAACCGTAATAACTCTCTTCTGAATCTGATTTGATTTCAACTGCAAAAATAACCCCCAATGTTCTGGCAGTAATTACTTTTGAATGCTTTTCCATTTTCTTCTGAAAATCCAAATGACTCTTATGAATTCTTTCAATATTAGCCTGCATTTCATCTGTATGCAGCAAATCAATACTAGCCAAAGCCGCAGCACAACCCGTCGGATTTGCAGTAAACGTATGTCCATGAAACAAAGCCTTGTTGATATCGTCATCATAAAAAGCATCAAAAACCTCTTGTGTAAAAGTGGTGATTGCCATTGGTATTGTTCCTCCGGTTAATGCTTTAGACAAACACATCATATCCGGAACTTCTGTCACATAATCCATTGCAAAGGTTTTTCCAGTCTTACCGAAACCTGTCATTACTTCATCGGCAATGGTAAGAACATTGTTCTCTTTGCAGATTTGAATCAGTTTAGCCAAAGCCTCCGGTTCATACATTACCATTCCGGCTGCACCCTGTACCAAAGGTTCAAAAATAAAACCGGCACAACTATGATTTTGAATCACATTTCTCAAAGCATCAAAACTCTCCTGCTCCTGTCCTTTTACCGGAACCGGAATTCTGACTACATCAATAAACATTCCCTGAAAAGCCTGTGTATAAAAAGAGATACCACTTGCTGCCATCGCCGCAAAAGTGTCTCCGTGAAAAGCATTTTCAAAAGCAATTATTGTAGTACGTTTTTCACCCTTATTGAAAAAAAACTGCAAAGCCACTTTTATAGCTACTTCAACCGCTGTTGAACCATTATCAGAAAAGAAAATCTTCTGTTGATTTTTAGGCAGAATCTCAATTAGTTTCTCCGCCACTTTAACTGCCGGTTCGTGTGTAAACCCACCAAACAATACATGCTCTAAAGTGGTTAATTGTTTGTAAATCGCATCGGCTATAAATCGGTTACTATGTCCAAACGGATTTACCCACCATGAGGCAATAGCGTCAATATATTCCTTGCCGTTCTCGTCCCAAAGCAGCGCTCCTTCACCTTTGGAAATTGCAATTGGGGCCTGTGCTGTTTTATGCTGTGTATAAGGATGCCAAAGATATTGGCTGTCTTTTTCTGTTAATGTCATCTTGTTTAGAATATGGATATTAGAGTATAGAAAATAGACTAAACTCTACAATTTTGACAAAGATAAGAAAGTCTATTTTCTTTATTCTGTCTTCTTTTCTCTATAAATTAAGTAAGTTCTCTCTAAACAAATCGGCGTATTCCCGGATTACATTTTGATCAAAATAAGGTTCTTCATCAATTCTTCCGATACATTTTATTCCGGTTTTATTCAGAATTAAACTTTCAGTCGATGGGTTTTCGCTTCCGCTGAAAATAATTCCTGCAACTTTAAAACCACGATTCTGAATCGCTTCTACAGTTAACAAGGTGTGATTGATACTCCCCAAATAATGTCTTGAAACCACGATTACTTTATAATCGGCTTGAATTAGATCGATAATAGAATCCGTTTCATTCAACGGAACAAAAATTCCTCCTGCCCCTTCTACAACCAAATGATTATCGGTTCGAGGTTCCACAATCTTCTTCAAATCGATCGTAAGTCCATCAATTTCTGCTGCCAGATGTGGACTTGCCGGTGTATTTAACTCGTATGAATTCGGGAAAAATTGAGATTTCGAATTTGAAATTTGAGATTTTACCTTGTGCGTATCACTAAAATCCAAATCTCCGGCCTGAACGGGTTTCCAGTAATCGGCCTCTAAAGCTTCAACAACAATTGCCGAAGTAACGGTTTTACCAACATCTGTTGAAATTCCGGTTATAAATATTTTCATGCTTCTTTTGTTTCGCAAACATTCTCAAAAAAACAATTATGCTTTCTAGTATCGAATAATCTTTTATGGGTGAATACCTGCTTAATAATCGATGCAAAAATACCAATAAAAACAAACCCATCACGTATGATGGGTTCTATTTAACTTACTCTTCTTTTAATTCGTCTATCACTTTCTTTATTTCTTTAGCATATTTTCCGTAAAAAAACTGAACCCACCATTCTAAAGCCAATCCCATCAAAAGAATTGAAAAGAGGATTACCGAAAAAATACTGAATATTTCTGTGTTACTAAATTCAAGCATTGTAAAATCAGCCACTTTAGAAGTCTGATCGTAGATAAAAACGATTAGAAATACTACCAGAAAAGGTGTCAGAGCAAATCCGAAAGTCTTATACAATTCCATATTCAGACGGATATCAAAATAAGTTTCATACAAATTGTCCTTTGTTTTTAAAGCTGTATTGTTTAGTCGTTTGTAGAAAAAATAAAGCTTAGCCAAATAATAAATGCAAACGGCAGTGAACATGCTGAAAAGCAAGAAAAAGGGCAATATATATTTCTGTTCAAAATGAAAAATATAAGGTGTGAGGCCTATTAAAAGCACTGAGATTACCTGTCCAATCAGCTCACTTTTTAAATTCTTTCTGATTCTGTCTAATGGCGTATTGGCCGATTGTATTTTTTCCAGATTATCTGGAAGAACAATGTTATCCGATTTATCATTGTTCCATGCGTTTTGTATATCGTTAAAATCCATATCCCTGATTTTTAATTATTTCTTTTAATTTTTCTTTTGCTCTGTTTAATTTCACCCTGGCATTTCCTTCTGAAATTCCTAAGTTTTCTCCAATTTCCTTATGAGAAAACCCTTCCAGCTGATAAAAAATGATCGCTTTATCTATTTTTTCGAGTTTTTGAACAGCTTTATAAAAATGATCGATCTGACTTTCTTTGATGTGTGAATCTCCTTCATCATCCTTAATATTTTCGGAAGCGATTTCGTATTTATCCACCTTTCGTTTTTCCTTTTTCAGAAAAACAATGGCTGTATTCACGGCTACACGATACATCCAGGTCGAAAACTGACTTTCATTTCTAAAAGAATCATACGATTTCCAAAGCTGACAAACGATTTCCTGAAACAAATCCTGTTGATCGTCAGAATTATCCATGTACATTTTAGAAACTTTGTACAGTATTCCTTTGTGACTTTCGATCCGATTTAAAAATTCCTGTTCTTTCTCTTTCAAAATACTTTATTGCATTACTGGTTTGACCTTATAACCTGCTTTCTTTAATAAACTAATCACTCCATACTCTCCACCCAAATGTCCCGATCCTACAGCAAAAAACACGCTCTGCTTTTTCATCATTTCCGGCATCGTTTTTACCCAATTCCTATTTCGCTGGTCTAAGATAACTTTATTTGTCTTTTCACTCCCCATTTTTTCATCTGTTATAACATCATACAATCCATTGATATTTTCATTTTTATAAAAGGATACAGATTGAGACATTACGGAGTCATTTAGCTCCTCCAGCATCATTAGCATTTCATCATTGCTATAAGCCTTTTCCAACATCTTTTCTTGAGATTTTACCGTTTCCAGACCACCAATTTCAATATTTCTTTTCTTTGCGTTCTCAATAAATTCCATTTCATAAAACTTAAGATCTTTACAGCCAAAACTTTTAATCGAAACCATGCTCATTACTGCGGTCAGGCTATAAGCATCTACCTGTTTAACCGTCATTCCGATTGTTTTTTGCAGAATCAAATCCAATTTTGACAATTGTTCCGGACTCAGTCTCTTACTTAACGGCTCTTTCCCCAATACCAATTGCTGCATATCTGCCATTTCTTTTGGATCTGCTAAATCAATTTCCAACACTAATTCGCTTGAGGCTTCAAATGCTTTTTTTGTCTTATCAGACAGAAAATAATCTCCTGAACAAATTGCATGAATTGTACCGTACAAATAAGACGGTTTCGATAATCCGTTTCCTGTAACTTCCCATAAAAGCGAATTTTCAAGTTTTGGAGATTTTTTCTGTGCCTGTGTTGTTCCACAAAAAACTAATGCAATTACTGCAATTGCTGATGTAACTAATTTTTTCATTTTGTTGATTGATTTAATGATTGATGATGATTTGATTGATTGTTTTGATTGATGATTGAATGAGTACTATGATTTAGTATATTTTTTTCTTTGCCAGGAAGCCATTGAAGCTACAAAGAGACAAATCATAACTGAGAGCAATCCCATATTGGGTTTGTCTAAAATAAATTGATTTACTAAAGCATATCCAAGTCCTGCTGAAGCAACAAAGACAAATACGAAATGGAATACTTTTTCGGTTACTGATGTTGAATTTGTTTTCATAATTGTTTTGGTTTATTTGATTACGACTCGTAAGTAATCAAACATTCAAAACGTTACAAAAATTTTTAAACTTTTTTAT
Source organism: Flavobacterium sp. B183 (assembly GCF_023539155.1). Classification (NCBI taxonomy): domain Bacteria; kingdom Pseudomonadati; phylum Bacteroidota; class Flavobacteriia; order Flavobacteriales; family Flavobacteriaceae; genus Flavobacterium; species Flavobacterium sp. B183. The sequence continues at coordinate 824,096 of NZ_CP097434.1, forward strand.
AGAAGCCCATAAACAAAGGGCTGACGGAAATATTTTTTTTCACGCAGAGATTCACAAAGAAAAAAGAGCCTCACAAAATAACTTTGCGAAGCTCTGTGACAACTTGATGAATCTCTGTGAAACATAGTATCCTAAAACACGAAGTTCCCCAGTAATTCTAAAACTTCGTTAATCTCTTTTTCTGAATTGTAACTATGAATACAAAAACGCAAACGTTCCTGCCCTTCCGGAACGGTTGGAGAAAGTATCGGTTTTACATCGAACCCTTTGCCCTGAAGCTGTTCTGCGAGGCGTTTTACATTTTCGTTTCCCGGAACAATAGCCGACTGTATTGCCGACTTACTCCGAACAAACATTGGCTTTAGACCTAATAAGTTTTTGTGCTGATTGAAGAATACGATGTTTTGACGCAGTTTTTCGATCGTTGCTTTCTCTGCTTCCAATTGTTTGTACGCTATAAGAATTGTTGCAACAGAATGAGGTGATAAACCTGTCGTATAAATGAAGCTTCTGGCAAAATTGACCAAATATTCTTTAAGAGACAGACTTCCTAAAACTACAGCACCATGACATCCCAAACCTTTTCCGAAAGTCATAATTCGGGCAAAAATCCTATGGTGTAATTTTAAATATTGTATCAAACCTTCTCCTTTTTCTCCAAATACGCCTAAAGTATGCGCTTCATCAACTACCAGATAACAATTGTACTTCTCGGACAAGACTACTAATTCTTCTAAATTCGGACTATCCCCATCCATAGAAAAAACCGTTTCGGTAACAATATAAACCGTAGTATCCGGAAACTTCTGAATGAGACGTTCCAGATCTTCAAAATCATTGTGATTGAATTTATACGATTTTGCATTAGACATTGTAATTCCGTCCCGAATAGAAGCATGACTTAATTCATCATACAATATAACATCATTTCGTTGCGGTACAGCGCTAAAAAAACCAACATTGGCATCGTAACCCGAATTAAAGATTAATGCTGATTCAGCATCATGAAATTCCGCAATAAACGTTTCTGTAATTTGATATAAAGAGTGATTTCCTGAGATCAATCGTGATCCGGTTGCGCCATTTTGAAAAATTTCATTTTCCAGCAAATAAGCATGAGTAAGCTTAAAAATAGATTCTGATTTTGAAAAACCGATATAATCATTTGACGAAAAATCTATTCGGTTACTAAAAACCGGTAATTTTCTAAGCGAATTATTCTGCTTTCGTATCTCTAATTTCTGATTCAGGTTCTCCGGTAATTTCATAAAAGCAAAGTTATAAAATTGATTGTAAAATAAGCTATTGCTTTGCTCTCCTAACCTCAAATTAAAGACAATCATTTAAATGATACTCTTTGAATACAATATCTTCCAGCAATCAAAAAGCAAAAATTAGAGCATAAAAAAAAGACTCCAATTACTTGAAGTCTTTTTGTATTTATTCCGAAACTGCTTTAGTCAACTAAAACAATTACTTTATTATCTTTCATTTCAACAGTACCTGATGCAATCTCTAATGTATAAGTTTGCTCGTTTACTTTCGTGAATTTACTCGCTACATCTTTAGAAAAATTAAACTTTGCAGAAGCAATTTTAACAGTTCCTTTTTCTAAAATAGAGACAATAGGAGCGTGATTATTCAATATTTGGAAGCTTCCGTCAACTCCAGGCAATGTTACTGATGTTACTTCTCCTGAAAATAATTTTGCTTCTGGTGATACTATATCTAAAATCATAACTTTTTTTTAAATTCCAAATTATAAAATTCCAAATCCCAATCTTGGAATTTGGAATTTTTATTTTTTGATGTTTATCAAGCTATGCTTGATTATGCTTCAGCTAACATTTTTTCTCCAGCTTCGATAGCATCCTGAATAGAACCTTTCAAGTTGAAAGCTGCTTCTGGAAGATGATCTAACTCACCGTCGATAATCATGTTGAATCCTTTGATAGTATCTTTAATATCAACCAATACTCCAGGAATACCTGTAAATTGCTCCGCTACGTGGAATGGCTGAGATAAGAAACGTTGAACACGACGTGCTCTAGATACTGATAATTTATCTTCTTCAGATAATTCTTCCATACCTAAGATCGCGATGATATCTTGCAATTGTTTGTATTTTTGAAGAATTTCTTTTACTCTTTGTGCACAGTCATAATGCTCATTTCCTAAGATTTGAGGAGTCAAAATTCTTGAAGTAGAATCTAACGGGTCAACCGCAGGATAAATACCTAACTCAGCAATTTTACGAGACAATACTGTTGTAGCATCTAAGTGAGCAAACGTTGTTGCCGGTGCCGGGTCAGTTAAGTCATCCGCAGGAACGTAAACTGCCTGTACAGATGTAATAGATCCTTTGTTTGTAGAAGTAATACGCTCTTGCATAGCTCCCATCTCTGTTGCCAAAGTTGGTTGGTATCCTACTGCAGAAGGCATACGTCCTAAAAGTGCTGATACCTCAGAACCTGCTTGTGTAAAACGGAAGATGTTATCAACGAAGAACAATACGTCTTTTCCTTGATCAGTTCCAGCTCCATCACGGAAATACTCAGCGATAGATAATCCTGAAAGTGCTACACGTGCACGAGCTCCAGGTGGCTCATTCATTTGTCCGAAAACGAAAGTAGCTTTAGACTCTCTCATTCCTGGCATATCTACTTTAGATAAATCCCATCCTCCATTTTCCATAGAGTGCATGAAATCATCACCGTATTTAATAATTCCTGACTCTAACATCTCACGAAGTAAGTCATTTCCTTCACGTGTTCTTTCTCCTACTCCTGCGAATACTGAAAGTCCACCGTGACCTTTTGCGATATTGTTAATCAACTCCTGGATCAATACTGTTTTACCAACACCTGCTCCACCGAACAATCCAATTTTACCTCCTTTTGCATAAGGCTCAATCAAATCGATTACTTTGATACCTGTGAATAAAACTTCTGATGAAGTTGACAAATCTTCAAATTTTGGTGCTTGTCTGTGAATCGGCAAACCGTTTTCACCTGTTTTAGGCAATTCACCTAAACCATCAATCGCATCTCCAACAACATTAAATAATCTTCCGTATACATCCGGACCGATTGGCATTTGGATTGGATTTCCAGTTCCAACTACTTCATATCCTCTACTCAAACCGTCTGTAGAGTCCATAGAAATGGTACGAACCGTATTTTCACCAATGTGAGATTGTACTTCCAGAACTAATAATGTTCCGTCTTTTTTTGTGACTTCTAGTGAATCATAAATTTTTGGAAGTTCAACATCCTTACCGTTGAAAACTACGTCAACTACTGGTCCAATGATTTGAGCAACTTTTCCTATTACTTTTGACATTACTTATGTATTTATTAAATAGCTATTTAGGTTTATCGAAAATACCTCTTTTTTCAGAGCGCAAAGATAAATTTTTAAAATATAAAATCAATATTTTTTTTATAAAAAATACTACGATTTTGTTTGATTCTTAAAAGTCAGCCCTCAAATACCGAAAATAACATTTTTTAAGGGCATAAAAAAAGCCACTGCGTTCTGAAAGCAAGTGGCTGTTTTATAAAAAAAATAAATCTTAATTTATAACTTTAGGATAAAGTGTCTGGTAATTCCCCACATCTACTCCTTTTAGATTTGAACCGTATTTCGCATTAATTGACTCCATAAATTTATTGGCAATAAATGCATAACCTCTGGCTGAAGGATGAACACCATCCAGAGAAAATACTCCTCCGAAAACAAATGCACTTGTCAAGGTATAGCCATTGACAGAGATCCCGTTTGCAGTAGACAACTGTTTCATCAATCCGTCTGCATCTACTAATGCCAGACCGTTTGCTTCCTGAGCCGCTTTAATGGTTAAATTATAGGCCGCAGTAGCATTTTTAATCTCTGTTATCTCTGACGGAATTAATACATATTTATCTTGTAACGGATACGTAATCCCGAATTTATCCAACGGTGCAGGAGGTGCCATTCCGATTCCTGAGTTTGCAGCTGTAGGTGCCGTTCCAATAGCTGCTCTTGTGCTCAAAAGCACCAAATCGGCAGCTTTAGCCTGACGCGCCTGACCAAAAACAGTACCATAAAACGCCGCAGTCTGTGCTCCTACCGATGGCGTAAGCACTGCAGTAAGCTGAGTAGATAAGTTGGTAAGCGTTTCGTCTTTTATCAACAAAGGATTTGCTGCTGTTAGCGATAGTAAATCAATTCTGTCCGTAACTCCAAGATAATTTAAGGCGCTTTTCAACGGACCGTATAATTGTGCATTAAGTGCATTAATCGTTGCTGTTCCAACAGCTGTACTTCCATTACCTAAAAGCGAAACTGTTAACGGATTGTAAGGAACTGTTGTAAAGTGTGGCAAGGTACTGATGTCCGGCAAATTGGCCACAACTCCTTTTCTTCCATTCTTAGACAATTCTGTTGCCAGGTTTTTATAAACAGCATCAAAAGTAGCCGGATCTGTAATCGGGTTTGATCCGTCTCCTCCCGATGTAGCGTAACCTAAAACGTCGTTACCCCCAATCCACAAAGAGAAAAAAGTGGGATTCTGCGCCAAAGCATCTCCTAAAACTGTTGCCGAAGGTGAAGAAGCAATCCTGCCAAAGTAAGGATTAGCACTCGCATAACCAGCCAGCGCCAAATGTGTTGCTTTTGCTCCCGGAATCCCTAAATTACTGAAAGCTCCCGTTAAACGTGCACTAATATCAGTACCCGAAACACCACTAACAGGAACTGGAGTACTTGTTGACACATCTAAATACAATCTAACTCCTAAACTAGGTACCTGAACACCACCGGAGGAAAACCCTCCAATATTATCGGTCATAAAAGGAGTCGTAAAAGTACCGCCACCTACCAATGCAAATTGCTGTGCTAAAATATTAGGGTATGCATTTGCCTGACCCGCCTTAAACAAAGCATTGTCTGAAAAACCTGCCGCAAAAGAATCTCCCAACGCAACATATTTTGAAAAATTCGCCTGCCCCGAAGTTAACGGCTGCCCATCAGACGAATCTGTCACCGTTACCGCATCATCACTATTACAAGCCATAAAGGTTACTGAAACCAAAAACAGCCATTTTAAATTTTTTACCATGATCTACTATATTTTATAATTATCCTTTTCTGAAAGTTGTATCCAGAAAAGCGAATAAAAGGTTTGTTTCGTCTATTATCCCAAATTACGGGTTGATCGTCCAGGAAACAAAATATTGCTGACCGATATATCCTGCGCCAAGTACCTGAGCATATTCTTTTCCTCCAATATTGGAAGCTCCTAATTTGAAAAGTGATTTTAATTTCGGAAGTCCGTAATTAATCTGTGCATCAATTACAGTTGCCGCCTTAATTACACCATCTGCAAAAGTCGATTCCCATTTGTATTCATTATTCCATCTTCCGCTTACATTGAATCCGAAGTTCTCAAACAATCTATCATTTCCAAACGATACTTTAACTCTGTGTTTTGGTGTATTAAAACCTGCTTCAAAGCTTGGATCTTTAGCCTGATCAAAATCAAACTGAGCATAGTTATAATTTACTCCCAATTCAAAATTAGCAATCACTTTTTAGAAAGACCAACTCCAAATCCGAACGATTTAATTTCAACATCTGTATTGGTATACAACTGGTACGCTCTGATGTTTCCATTCTGAAGCGCATGAAGCGTCTGGAATCCAGGATCTGTAGGTCCTAATAAAGGGTTTGGAGCATCTTGTGCTGTACCATAAAAAGGAGCCACAACATTTAAATTTCCAATAAAATGATTGTAAATATTGTAATAAGCATTAAGATCTACCGAAACATCATTAATAAAAGAACGATATCCCAACTCAAATGCCTTAACTTCTTCCGGTCTTACATAATTTATATTTGTTTTTCTTAAAAGAGCAGCTGCAGCTACAGGATTAGTTCCTGCCAAAGCACTAAAAGCACCTACAGAACTTGCTGTATAAGAATTATTATAAGCATTCACTCCCGTCATTACAACAGTCGGACCTCCGGCAAAAGCCTGACCTGCCGTTGTAGAAACAGGCAATGTCTCTGTATAACGCAATAAGTTATCCGGAGCAGAACCAATCAACACTGCATTACCAATATTAAACCCAATGTACTGATCCTGTGTAGACGGATTTCTAAAACCCGTTTGAAACGAAGCTCTGAAATTATGATTCTTTTTCTCCCCTCCGGAATATACGAAAGAGACTCTAGGTGAAAAGTTACCATCGAAATTTTTTGATTTATCGTAACGAATAGAGCCTGTAAATTTCAATCTCTCATCCAAAAACTTTTTCATTACTTGTGTGTAAGCACCATACTCTGTATAATTAATCCCACCGTTACCGTCGGTATAAATTCTTCCGTGAGAATTTAATTCGTACAATCTGAATGATCCACCCACCTGAATCTCAGCAAACTTTATCAAATCTTTAAAGTTGTAATTTGCATCTGAATGGTAAATCTTCGAATTATCTACCAGTTTTGAACCTGTAAGCACACTTTCGTCATCAATTACCTGATTGAATGCATTTTTAAACGCTACTGTACCCGGTAACAAACGACCTGTATCTGCTGTAGTTCTTCCTGCTGCATGGGCCTGTTCAGGAGTAGCTCCTCCTAAAGTAGCCTGAACGTATGCCCCTGCATACTGACCAAACCAGGTTTTATCATCTTTCCATTTTCTATTTATGTTAATTCCGGTAAAGCCCATATCATAAGAATGCCCTCCATCTTCCGATGTAGTATACCCTCTTACGAAAAAATTCCTCCCTTTAAATTCAATTTTATGTTGTTGCATAAAAAAATCATTCAAGTAGTATCTATTAGCTCCTTGATAAACCGCGTTACCGGTACCAAATTTACTTTGCCAGATAATTTCCAATCTGTCATCCCCAAAAGGTCTTCCGTGTAATGAAAAATCAATTTTGGTATTTCCAGCTTTGTTGTTCGTAAGATCTACTTCATTATAACCTGTTCTGCTGACATTTTTACTAGGCAATAAATTTACTGTCGAAGCAGGAATAATTCCTAAAGCAGCCAATGACTGTCCAACACCTTTTAAATTAGTTGAAACTTCATCACCATACACGTTAATTCCATCATAATTGATATTACTTCTATCAATTCCGGGAATTGTTTTGTCATTGTAATTTGTAGCATACCAATCGGTAGCCTCCATATAAGTAAAGTTTGCTTTCGCTGCAAAATATTTATTAAAAGCATGCGCAAATCGCATTCCAAAATCGTAGTAATTATTAGTACCGGCAGCTTCCTGCGAAGTCATTCCGTATTTAAAATAAGCTGATGCTCCCTGATACGTAAACGGACTCTTACTGTTCATAAACATAATTCCGTTAAAAGCATTTGCTCCGTATAATGCAGAAGATGCACCTGGTAACAACTCCACACTCTGAACATCTATTTCTGAAACACCAATCAAATTCCCCAATACAAAGTTTAAAAGCGGAGAGGAGTTGTCCATACCATCAACCAACTGCATAAAACGTGTATTGGCTACCGTTGCAAAACCTCTGGTATTGATTGACTTAAAAGACATACTACTAGTATTCATCTGTACCTCTTTTAAATTTTCCAGACCATCGTAAAAAGAAGGAGAGGCGGTTTTCTTAATATCAACGATTCCCATTCTTTCAATAGTTACCGGAGACTCAAGGACTCTCTCAGGAGTTCTGGAAGCGGAAACTACAATTTCATTCAATTTGGTTTCCTCATCTTTTAAAATTACATTAATTTTTTGATTTAAAGCAGTAACATTAATCGTCTTAGACTCGAAACCTACAGCTGAAACCTTAATCGAAAAAGGCAACTTAGCCGAAGTGCTTAACTTAAATGTACCATCAAAATCCGTAGAAGTACCGTTTGAACTTCCAACTACGACAACATTGGCTCCGGGAATAGCTTGTTTAGTGCCGTCTGTAACAGAACCGGTAATTGAATTCTGCGCAAAAGATATTCCGCCGAAAAACAACATAATTAATAAATAGACTCTCATTTGGTTAGTTTTTGTTTAGTTTATACTACCAAAATACAAATAATTTTAATATGTATAAAAAAATGTTAAAAAAAATCAGTATTTACCATATTTTTACATAATATTTTAACTATTCATCAATCTGTTTTATTAAATTAAAATCAAATATTAAACCTTCAACAATTCAATTACTATGCATACATATTATTTTATATGGAAATTTTGAGGATTTACTAAAAATACCATATGCAGAAAAAAAATTTGGCAATACAAAAAAGCGAGACCTAAAATCTCGCTTTTTAACAGTAATGTAATTTTACAATTATTCCTACTTTCTTTTTATTTCTTCGATTTGTTTCTCTAAATCTTTAATTCTCTTATTTTGCTCTATCATATAAAGCGTCATTTCTTCCATCTTCTTCAACAAACTCAAATTCATTTCTGCCAGCATCAGACCATTCTTCTCTATTTCTTTAGCTGATGGTATTTCCGGTAAATGGCTATTTTGTTTGATATACCTCTCCACTTCTTCTAATGATTTTAATTTGTAATCATTCGCAAAAACATAATCGGGAACTTCGCCCGCCCTAGCCGTCACTTTTACTTCTTGAGCATGAATATTTCCGGCAACGGTAAGTTTTGAATCTGGGTTGACTGTCCCTACCCCAACATTCCCATTTGTAAGAATTGACATTTTTACATTGTAGTTTGTTATTAAATGTAAAGAATGATTACTTTCTGTACCAACAAATCCACCACCACCATACCAATCATTATGCGAAAAAATACCCACCCTAGACAATCCATTTCTCGAAGTTGCCAGAATTTTAGAATTATCAACTCCAGCAACATCAAATACTCTGCCCCAGCCTTGCACGTTAGAAGGGGTAGAAGTTCCAATACCGACATTTCCATTACCAACTAGAGTCATCACATCAACCGGTGTTAAATTCCCAGTCCCACCACTATATAGCTTAAACTTTAATTTATTCTGCTCTGCTGTACCTGCAGTAATTGTAGCATCAATACCATGCCAACGATTAGCATAACTTGTAGCACTTTCCAAATCTGATTTATGCCCATACTTTATTAGGTTATCAAAAGTACCGTCAATTCCCGTTTCTGTCAATTTAGATATTACCCCTAATACACTTAGCTTAGTTCCAGGCGTTAAAGTTCCAATACCAACATTTCCATACTGATTAATCCGCATACGTTCTGTACCAGAAGTCCCAAAAACAATATTACGATCCATATCAGGAACAGTAGAATATCCTGACATGTCAATGTAGGATTTAGTCCATGGAGTCGTTCCAGCACCTGCAGACAGTCTTAGAAAACCGTCATCCATAAGATTACCGTGTAAACTATAACCTCTAATTTCCCCATATTCCATAGTTCCTGCCGAAATTACAGGTCTTGGTAAAACATTATACAAACCGCTATTGATACTTATAGACCCCTGTGCATTTATCCTCGTACTGACAAATAAACAAATGCAAACAATCTTAAATAAATTATTCATACAAATTCTTTTTATTTTAATTAATTCTCTTTATGATACTAAAATTCTCTTCCTAGAAAACATCGAAAAGCATAAAAATTAAAGGCAAAACAACAATTATTATTACTTTCAAAAATGATTTAAAATATATCACGCAAACTTATTATTAAAATCTCAACATCTAAAATTTCCGACAAAAAACAACAAAAAAAATGCGAAACCTAAGCCTCGCATTTCTAAATATTTATATGTTTTAAATAAATTTTTCTATTCTACTGTAACCGATTTTGCCAAATTACGAGGCTGATCAACATTACAACCTCTCATTACTGCGATATAATACGAAAGTAATTGCAAAGGTATGGTTGTGATCAGTGGAGATAATGCATCCGAAGTCTCAGGGATTTCGATTACATAATCCGCTAATTCGCGAACCTGTGTATCACCTTTAGTAACTACAGCAATGATTTTACCGCTTCTGGATTTGATTTCCTGAATATTACTTACAATTTTATCGTAATGCCCTTGCTTAGGCGCAATAACGATAACCGGCATGTGCTCGTCAATCAAAGCGATTGGCCCGTGCTTCATTTCGGCAGCTGGGTAACCTTCAGCATGAATATAGGAAATCTCTTTAAGCTTCAAAGCTCCTTCAAGCGCCACTGGGAAATTATAACCACGTCCTAAATACAAACAATTTGGCGCATCTTTAAATGCTGCTGCAATTTCTTTTGCTCGGTCGTTCGTTTCTAATGCTTCTGCTACTTTTTCAGGGATGATCTCTAACTCTTGTAAATAGGTATGGAAATCAGTATTTGATAACGTTCCTTTTGCTTTACCTAATCGCAATGCGATCATAGTTAAAACTGTAATTTGAGTTGTAAAGGCTTTAGTAGATGCTACTCCAATTTCTGGTCCTGCATGTGTATAAGCACCTGCATGACTTTCTCTTGAAATAGAAGAACCTACGACATTACAAACTCCAAAAACAAACGCTCCGTTTTCTTTCGCCAACTTAATAGCCGCCATAGTATCTGCGGTTTCTCCTGATTGAGAAATTGCAATTACTACATCGTCTTTGTTTATAATTGGGTTACGGTATCTGAACTCTGATGCATATTCTACTTCAACAGGAATACGGGTAAATTCTTCAAAAATGTATTCAGCAACTAAACCAGCATGCCATGAAGTACCACAAGCAACGATTAAAATTCGTTTAGCATTTAAGAATTTCTCTAAATTATCTTCAACACCCGCCATTTGAACAATTCCTTCATTGGCATGAAGTCTTCCTCTGTACGTGTCTTTTATAACACTTGGCTGCTCGTAGATTTCTTTTAGCATGAAATGATCATAACCCCCTTTTTCAATTTGCTCCAAATTCATTTGAAGCTGCTGAATGTAAGGATCTACTAATGAATCATCTTTAATTTTTCTAACTTTAAGAGGTTTATGCAATCTAATGTTTGCCATTTCACCATCTTCAAGATAGATCGCATTTGAAGTGTACTCAATAAAAGGCGAAGCATCAGAAGCAATAAAATACTCTCCTTCTCCAACACCAATTGCCAATGGGCTACCCAATCTGGCAGCTACAATTTCATTTGGGTTCTTTTTATCAAAAACAGCAATTGCATAAGCTCCTACTACCTGATTTAAAGCAATCTGAACTGCTTTACCCAATTTCAAACCTTCATTTTTCTGAACTTCTTCAATTAAGTTCACTAAAACTTCGGTATCTGTATCTGATTTAAAAGTATAACCTCTCTTTTTTAATTCTTCTTTTAGCGGTGCATAATTCTCAATAATTCCATTATGAATTATAACCAACTCTCCCGAATTAGAAAGATGCGGGTGTGAGTTTACATCATTTGGAACTCCGTGAGTTGCCCAACGTGTATGTCCAATTCCTATGCTTCCGGTTGCGTCTAAGTTCTCTTTGGCTTTAGCCTCAAGATCCGAAACCTTCCCTTTTGTTTTACAAAGTTTTATCCCTGATTCAGTGTCATACAACATAACACCGGCACTGTCATATCCTCTGTACTCGAGTCGCTTTAATCCTTTGACTACAATAGGATAAGCCTCTCGATGACCGATATATCCAACAATTCCACACATATATTAATTATTAATTTGGTTTCGTGTAGTAAACTTCAAGCTGTAATTTCTTCCCTGTTGGAATAGTTGCACTTGAAGTGCCTCCAAATAATACCGTCCCTAATGGACTAATAACGGAGGCTCTAGGTGCCTCTGAGATAACGTTGTTTTTTAGTTTTAATTTGTTAGAAGCTATTGTGCTTGCATCACCTGTCACCACCAAACCTAACTTTACGTTTTTCACAGTTGCATTCTTAATCATATTACGAATATGATTGGTTAATCTAATTTTATAGGTAGTCCCTCTTTTGGTTGTAGGATCCACATTAATAATCCCACTATATATTGCCTTATTCAATAACGGATTCGATGAAGAAGTTCCATCAGAAACGTAATCTACAATAGGCACATTATCATCCAGATTATACAAATAAATTCGTTTAGGCTCATAAGTCCCTGTCATTTTATCTGAATCAATAGAAAAAACTAAATTAGCCTCATTTACCAACCACTTATTGGTTCTGATTTCATCTAATTTTGCTCCAAAACCATTCAATTCTAATACCGCTAAAGATCCCTGACCTCCTTTTAAATAAAGTCTGTCATCTCCGGTCTTATTATTTGGATTTGCTATTGCACTGGCATAAGCAGGATCTTTTGCTTCTTTAAGCAAACTTGCCGAAGCACCTGTAAGTTTAATAATTAAGGTCTTATCCTCTGTTGTAGCATCAGGGTCTGTTGTTATAGCCGTCTTAGCCTTGTACTTGATCGTAATTTTACCATTTGTTGCAAAATTCAGCAAAGCCATATTAGCCGGGCTACTACCTGAACGCTCTACTTTAAAATATAATCCTCTAAAATACTCCTGAAAAACATCGGCAGAGGCCAATTTTGCAGCCGGAGCTTTAAGAATTTTATCTAAAAAGAAAGCTTTATTCAAATTCAAGCGCATTTCAGGGGCAACTTTAGTACTCGTTTCTTTACCTGTTGTAGGATCTGTACTTACATCGGTGATTTCACTCGCATTGAAGAAAAATTCATCATTTTGCGCTATGTTGGGATCATCATTTAAAGGCTTCCCGGTAGCAACATAAGGTTTTTTAGATTTATCAAAATTGATATAATCCGCTACACCTGTATCTGTATCCATATCTGTATTATACAACTGTGCAAATTGAGCTCCTCCGTCAAAATAAGAACTACGCATTTGAACCCCTGACTCATAAACCCCTAATTTAATTTTACCATTAGACGCTCCATAAATAGAATCCAGTACAAAAGTTCTGCTTCCGTCACTGTTTGCCGTTTTTACATGATTAAAGTAAGGTACACTAAGCACCACACTTACTATCTCCGGTGCATCACCAATAGTTGGTGCATACGTATCCAAACTAACCTGAGTCACAAAACTGGCAGCGGAACTACCAAAAACTGCATTATCATAAATACCTAAACCATAATTTACCGATCCGTTTGACTGAATTGGGGTTACTTCCTGATTATAAGCTAAAACTTCATATTTTTCAGATTCCAGACCAAAATGATCGTCTCCGATCAAACCATCACCAATCGCATTAAAATCTTTATCGCAAGAATATAAAAGGACAACTGTTGCAACTAATAGTATTTTCTTAACAAAAGAAGTATTGTACATGTGTAATAATAAAGTTTAAATTTAGAGACCCATTGTTTTATAGAAATTTGTATACGCTTCAGCGAATGCATCTTTCGTGGCGAAAGGTAAAAAAGGTTTTCCTGAAGATTCTATAAATTTTGTTAAACTTGGCGATACATGCTCAGAAGCTATAATTACAGCATCAGAATGCAATATACTGGCTTTTAGGATATTTTCGTAGTTAGGAGTTTCCAAATCAGCAACTGATTCATGCGGAACCCCGTCAAATTTTACTTTATTAATCATTTCCAAATCCAGATTTTCATCAAAAGATTGTCCGTAAACCGAGGTTACGATCTTAGTTTCAGAAAATAAAGCTTCATTTTTATAATAGTGCTTCATGTAAATAGGCAACATCGAAGCCAACCAACCGTGAACATGGATAATATCCGGAACCCAGTTTAGTTTTTTTACAGTTTCAACAACTCCTTTTGCAAAAAAGATAGCTCGTTCGTCATTATCAGGATACAAAACTCCGTCTTCATCGGCAAAAGTTGCTTTACGTTTAAAATATTCATCATTATCAATAAAGTAAACCTGAATTCTTTCTTTCGGAATGGAAGCAACCTTAATAATCAATGGCATATCTAAGTCATTCACTACCAAGTTCATTCCTGAAAGTCTAATTACTTCGTGTAACTGGTGTCTTCTCTCATTAATATTTCCATATCTTGGCATGAAAATTCTAATCTGGCCTCCTTGATCGTTAATCATTTTCGGAACGTCATAAGACATTAAAGAAACCTCATTTTCAGCCAGATAAGGCACGACTTCAGATGATACATATAATATCCTCTTATCTTTCATAATAGTATTTTACTTAATTTTTGGTAATAAAAACGTTGCAAAATTACAAAATTTTATGCAGTTATTAACTAATATATTATGTTTGCAGTAAATTTTAATAATACTGCCATGCATATTTTCTACGGTAAAGTAGCTTTGATAGCCTATTTGAAAACTATCAAAACCGCAAATTCCACTATTGGATTTGTACCCACAATGGGAGCTTTACACCAAGGGCATCTGGCTTTAATGCAAAGATCACTGAAAGAAAATGACGATACCGTTGTGAGTATTTTTGTGAACCCAACTCAGTTCAACAACCCCGAAGATCTCGAAAAATACCCACGTACTTTAGAAGAAGATGTGAAGAAAATGAGAGGTTTAAGCGACAAAATGATTCTATATGCTCCTAGCGTAGAAGATATTTATGAAGGACACACCGTTTCGGAAGCTTTTGATTTTGACGGTTTAGAAAATCAGATGGAAGGAAAATTCAGACCTGGTCATTTTAACGGAGTCGGAACGATCGTAAAACGTTTATTCGAAATCGTGACTCCTACCAATGCTTACTTTGGAGAAAAAGATTTTCAGCAGCTGCAGATTGTTAAAAAAATGGTCGAAAAAAATCATTTACCCGTAAATGTTGTGGGCTGTCCTATTTTTAGAGAAGACAATCAACTTGCCATGAGTTCCCGAAACGAACGCTTAACTGCTGAGGAACGCAAAGAAGCCGCTATAATATTTAAGATACTTACTGAAGCAAAAGAAATATTTCAGAAAGACACTCCTGAAGAAACGATTCAGTTTGTCGAAAATTCTTTCAAAGACAACGAAAGATTTGAACTCGAATATTTTGTCATTGCTGATGAATCTACATTATTACCTATAGAACACAAAGATAAAGACAAAAACTACCGTGCCTTTATAGCGGTATTTGTTAATTCTATCAGGTTGATTGACACCATTTCATTAAATTAATTTACCTTTGCACCATGCAAATTCAAGTTATAAAATCTAAAATTCATCGAGTTAAAGTAACCGGAGCTGATTTAAATTATATTGGCAGCATTACTATTGATGAAACTTTACTGGAAGCTTCAAACATCATTGAAGGCGAAAAAGTAGCAATTGTAAACATCAATAATGGCGAACGTTTTGAAACTTACGCAATCAAGGGAGAGAAAAACTCAGGAGAAATTACCCTGAACGGACCTGCTGCGAGAAAGGTTCAAAAAGACGACATTATCATTATCATCTCTTATGCTACCCTGGAGTTTGAAGAAGCTAAAACGTTCAAACCATGGATCATTTTCCCAAATGAAAATGATAATTCGTTAACGTAGGGTTTTCTCTCAAAATTTAAAAGAATCTATTCTTTAACCTAAGAAGGTTCTTCAAAAAGCCATAAAAAATAAAAACGACCGATTTTGATTTTCAATATCGGTCATTTTTACTGTTTTACTCGAAAATTAACTTAGCATCTAAATGCGCCTGTTTTGTGACGAATTTTGCTAATTTAATGTATGGAGTCTTTTTCTTTTTAAATATTCTAATAATTCTGTTGGTCTGTCGGTTTGTATCATTGTTGCTCCGTGCTCTATAACCCATCCCCAATTTGCATCAGGCAAGTCTATAGCTCGTTCATCTTCATGACCAGCACACATTTCGCCCCATAAGGTATTTACCCAAATTCTTGTTCCTCTTTGTTTCATCTTTTTTATTTGTTCAAACATGGGTGATTTTTCAAAAGAATACAATACCTCAAAGGCAATAGGATGAGTCTTATTGAGATAGCCATCAACAAAAGTATTTAGGCTCGTCTGTTCTTCTCTGACAATGGGAATATAAAAAACATCATTTATTAGTAAACCATATTTAGTATACACCTCAGCATAAGAATCTTCCCCTTTGATTAATGCCTGACGAAGTGTTCCTGTTTTCTTTAATACTTCAACAACCTTATCCATATATTTCCAACTCTTATCAACGTTTATTAATATCTTTCCTTTTGCTATAAGCATAAATTCTTCAAAAGTTGGAATTCTTTCATAAGTCTTTCTGTTTAAACCACCGGTAAGATAAAATTTCTGCAATTCAGCATAAGTATAATCAGACAATTTTCCTTTTCCCGTCGTGGTACGATCAATGCTGGTATCGTGCATTAACACTAAAACACTGTCTTTTGTAAGCCTTACATCTGTTTCCATGATGTCAACTCCCATCTCAATACATTTTTTTAGCGCTCTTATAGAATTTTCAGGAGCATTTCTCCAGTCTCCACGATGCGCAGCTACAAAAACATATTTACTCTTGGGATCTTGTAAAACATTAATGAGCTTATCTGTATGAGTCTGAGCTTGAATATTTTCAAATAACAGTATTAACAATACTATCGTTACGAGTATTTTTTTCATTTTACTTTTTTATATTTGGATTTAAACAGATTTCATTGATCAGAAGAAAAGCATGATTGGGGTACTTTTTTCAATTGTCATACTTCTTTTCTAATTTTTAACAAAACCTAATAACCTGGATTTTGTTTGATAGCCGGATCTGTATTTATCTCTGTTAGAGGAATTGGCATTAAGAGATTATGACTATCGATAGTTATCAATATTCCTTCACTTTTAAACCACTGATTCATTACCGTTATTGCCGTTCCTTTTCGAAGCAAGTCAAACCACCTATCTCCTTCTCCAACCAATTCAAGTTTTCGTTCCAAGTCAATAGCACTTCTCATATCTACCTGGTTAACAGCAGAAATATTCGCAAGGCCCGCCCGGGTTCTTATTAAATTTAAGTAAGTCTTTGCCAAGGCAATATTACCTTGTTCATTTTCTATTTCTGCCAACATTAAGATAATATCTGCATAACGAATAACAACTACATTACTTCCTCCATCTGCAGGAACTGTATTGCTTTTTGTAAGTTTTAAAGAAAAAGGAACTCCCGATGCTGTTATAGCAACATATTTGCCTTTACGGCTATCTGTGGCTGTATACATACTATACAGATTTTTGGTCGGAAGGTTATGTCCCTTTGCTCCTGATATTGTTCCTGAAGGACTAAATATTTGCTGCATACTACTTCCTTCACTATTCCCATTTATGCCGGAAGCAAATTGAACTGAAAATAGTATCTCTTTATTTGTTTCCTTATTAATATCAAAAACATCTGCAATAGACACTAAATCATGAATATTAGAATCTTTAACTTTTAGTAACCATATTTTAGCATTTTGCAGATCTTGCAAGGTCAAATAAACCTTCCCTAATAAAGCTTGTGCAGCAGTTTTAATAACCTTGCCCGGTTTATCGGCTTTTACAGGCAAAAGGGTTTCGGCTTCTGTAAGGTCTTTTATAATTTGCTCATATACAATCTTGGCAGAAGTTCTTCCCTGTCCTAAATAACTATTAGGATCTATCGTTTCCTGAGTAACTAATGGGACATCTCCATATAATCTTACCAAATTGAAATACAAAAGCGCACGAATAAATTTCATTTCTCCTATGCGATTATCTCTGACAACAGCAACCTTAAAGGGGATCTTTTCAATTCTGTTTAACACCACATTAGCGCGCTGAATTGTTTTGTAAGAATCTCTCCAGGTTTCGCTTATCGAACCTACAATACTTGTGACACTAAAATTATCTAACTTGCCAAATGTACCGTCATCATTTAATGGAACTTCATCATAAGTCGCATCTGAAGGAATTTCGCCCAAAGCCACCATATTTAGCCCATAAAGACCATTTGATTGCAAACCATCATAAGCTCCATTAACCGCTTCTTCAATTTCGATTTCTGTACTATAAAATTTAGCAGCCACTTTTGACGTGATAGGATCTTGATATAAATCATCTGTACAGGAAAACTGCGCCATCAGGCAGAAAAAACTAATTACTTTTATTCTTTTCATAATACCCATCGTTAAAAAGTTAAGTTGGTTCCAAAAATTACAGATTTTGTATTAGGATAAATGCGATTATCATTAAACCCCATTTCAAGTATATTACCCGTTTCTGCTTCAGAATTGAAACCTCTGTATTTTGTAATATTTACCAGATTATTACCCGAAAGGTAAATTCTTGCTCTAGTTAAACCAATCTTTTTTAGGGCTGTTTTAGGTAGATTGTAAGCTATTTGTATATCACGAAGTCTTATATAGTCCGCATTAGTAAAAGTAATGCTTGATCCTCTGGCGGCTTGTCTGTTTGATGAAAAATTTCCCGTATTGGGTTGTCCCAAAAAACCATTCGGATTATTAACAGGATGATATCTGTTCTTAAAATAATAGGTGTTTGGCATAGAAAAACCTTCACCGGTTTCCATAAACACGGCCAATTCTTTAGCTAATTTTTTTCTGCCTTCAATTCCGTTTATGGAGAAGCTTAATTCAAAATCTTTATAAGTAAAAGAAGAATTAAAACCATAGGTAATCTTAGGAGCATAACTTCCAAAGCCTTTTTTATCTTTTTCATTAATAATTCCATCCTTGTTGATATCTTCCATAATATAGTCTCCCGTTAGAGTACCAGGCATATGGGGTGTTGCCGCAATTTGCTCATTTGTTTTATAAATTCCTAAAATATTATACCCATAAAGTTCTGCAATAGGGCCTCCAACCTTTGTTCTGTAAGATCCTTGATAACCCGTTATTATTTCATCCTGATTATTACCCAGTTTTAATACTTCACTTTTATTGGTTGAAATATTTCCTCCGAAATTCCATTTTACCTGTCCCAGATTAATTCCATTTCCTTCAAATGAAAATTCAATACCCGAATTTTTTAATTCTCCGGTATTTTGAGTAGAAGTTGTAAATCCTGATTGTTGCGGCACGGGCACATTTAGAAGTAAATCACTTGTAATGGACGAATAAAAATCGGCCGTGAAATTAAATTTTCTATAAATAGTTAAATCCAGTCCCAAATTAGTTGACGTTCTGGTTTCCCATGATAAATTCGGGTTAGGGGAGCTGGTGGTTGCAAATCCGGGATTTAATTCATTCCCGTATACATAATTTTGAGGATTTACTAGCGCAATAGAGCCATAAGAACCTATTTGATTATTTCCTGTTTTTCCCCAACTGGCACGTATTTTAGCAAAAGTAAAAATCGTCGTCTCAGGGAAAAAGGCTTCTTTACTTACGATCCAGCCAGCAGCTACAGAAGGGAAAAGCCCCCATTTTGAATTAGAACCAAAACGAGAGGAACCATCACGCCTCAAAGTTCCTGTGAGTTGATACTTTTCTTTATAAAAATACTGAGCACGGCCAAGATAAGAGATTAACACCCATGCATCTTTTGTACTGGTTACCTTAAAGGCGCTGGCTCCCGCAATATTTGGAAGATTATCATCAGCGATTCCTGTACCTACAATATCTGATGAATTTCCTTCTTCTCTTTGATACGTATATCCTGCCAACAGCTCAATTTGATGCTTCCCAAAATTTTTAGTATAGTTTAATGTATTCTCAGTAATAATATTTTTTGCAATGGAAACCGTTTCAGAAGCTATAGCTGCCTTGGGAGCAGGCATTCTGTAATAACCTACTGAAGATGGACTATAAAATTGACTTAAAGGATTTCTGTAATCTCCACCAAGTAATGTTTTAAACTGCAGCCCATCACTAATATCATACGTAACAAATGCATTTCCAAACAGCCTGAAATACCTGTCGACATTTGAGTTTAGTTTCATAATTGCCACCGGATTTTCTGCCAAAGCCCCATCTTGAGGAGCGTTTGCGGCAAGTTGATTGCCAATAGCTAAAGAACCATCTTTACTATAAGGACTAAAAAATGGATAGGAAATAAAAAGCGTGAGAACAGGATTAGTGCTAAATCCATCGTCTTGATTGTACTTTTTCTGAACCGAATAAGAAGGGTTCAGGCTAATACCAAATTTAAACTTATCTGATAATTCCGTATTAAACCGAATTGAAGAAGTATAACGTTTATAATCGGTTTCGATAACAATTCCTTGTTGTGCGAAGTAATTTCCGGAAATGTAATAATTTGATTTTTCATTACCTCCCGAAACTCCAAGTGAATAATTCATTATGGGCGCATCTCTAAAAACTTCATCCATCCAACTGGTATTGGCTAATCCTTCTAATCCGGGGCTTTTCAAATAATTAAGTCTAAGCTCACGCTTACCTGCACCTTTTGCTATTCTAGTAGCTTCATCATCATTTTCACTTCGACTATCAGGTTTTTTAGACACATACCCCCAATCTCTGGCTTCATTAAAAAACTGAGCCGCTTGATCTGCATTTACTATTTCTACTCTGGAAGCCTGTCTTTGGATACCGGTATAATAATCAAATGATATCGTTGGAGCTCCTTTTTTTCCTTTTTTTGTAGAAACCAGAATCACTCCATTAGCTCCTCTTGAGCCATAAATAGCGGCAGAAGCAGCATCCTTTAAAACATTTATAGATTCGATATCATAGGAATTTATAGCATTTAATGTTGCTCCCTCAGAAAGAGGAACACCATCTACAACAATAAGAGGATTAGAACCTGCGGTTAATGTACCTGTACCGCGAATAATTATCTTTGAAGAGGATCCCGGTTGTCCTGATGTTTCATTAACTTGAACTCCCGCCATTTTTCCACTCAATTGTTGTACAAAATTGGCTCCGGCAACCTTATTAAGTTCATCTGCTTTAATCTGAACAGAAGACCCCATTACCTTAGTCTTTGACTGTTTCCCATAGCCAATAACTATTACTTCATCCAGAACTTTAGAGTCTTCCTGCAGTATAATACTAATGCTACTTTTATCAGATACCGTAATTGATTCAGCAATGTAACTTATACAGGAAATCTCCAGTTTATCTCCTAATGAAGCTTCTATATCAAATTTACCTTCTGAATCAGAAATAGTAGCTTTATTGGTTTCCCTATTTTTAATTGTTGCTCCGGCAATAAAAAGCCCTTTACTATCTGTAATTGTTCCTGTGATTCTTTCAGTTTTTGCTCCTGTAAGGATAGATTTATCTCGCTTTTTTAGTCTAATAATTTTACCCTTAATTTCATACTGCACCTCCTGTCCTGCAATAATTTGTTTTACAATCTGATCAATAGATTGATCTCTCGCATTGATCGAAATTATTTTCTTTGTATCAAAATCACCTGATTCGAAAACAAAAGAGTATCCACTTTTCCCCTTCAGGATTTCTATTGCCTTCTCAACACTTACATCGTTGTAATTCAAAGACATAACCTGAGAGTATCCCGTTAGATTTAGAAAATACAATGCCATGGTCATCAAAGTGACCTTTATTTTATCATTCATAAAATTGGTTTTTTATTATTTTTTGGAGAACTAATTCCTGAAGAAGAGACAATTTTTATCTTTATACTCTGTTTCAGAACTTCTTGGTTAGATAATTCAAAATTATCTAATCGGAAAATGTGGCTACTTTTCGATTTATTTTGAACTTTTTAAAATACTATTACTTTTTTTCCATACTTTCTACTTTTAAATATAATTTTACGTGTTGTTAATTCAAATTACATCATTTCTCATATCTCATTCTTAATTTGTTTTACTACTACCGCCAGATTTCACTTAATGAAAAGTTTTTTCTACGATTAGTTGTTAAACAATTGATTCTAAAACACCTAAATTATTCTTTAAAAGTGCTGCCATAAATTTCTATTAGAGTAAAGCAAATGACTTTTAAGCGATATGAAAGTTTTTTTACTAATTAGTTGTGGAGTAGTTTATAAGAATAAGTATTATCCTTCGTAATTATTTTTAAAATCATCACACTGCTGCCCGATCTAATATCATTATGGTTTATTGTAATTTTGTTATAGCCTAAATTTAGATTTTTGGTTTCAGCATACAGTTTCTTACCCTCCATATTAAAAATTTGAATTTTAATTTCACGATTGCTATTTGAATTGATATCGATAGTAAAGTAGTCTCTTGAGGGATTTGGGTAAACTTTAAATTCAAAATCATTATTTGTTTCTAAACCCTCTGTTTTTGCTTTCTCAAAGTCGGAATTTTTATCTTCAGAAATTTCAGATGCAGACGCAACTTCCCTTTTTTCTCGTGCAGTATTTTCTTTTTTTGGATAAGAAAAATGAGTTTGCACATGATCTGTAAATTCAGAATACTTAAATTCATGTATTTTAAGTATCCCCGGTATTTTAAATTTTCCATTATTATTAAGAGAACCCATACGAATTTTAGCGGTAGTAGCCCTGTTTAAAAATTCCTTCATTGGAGAATTAGCATCGTTGAACTTATAATCCAAACCAAAGTAAGTTAATGACAAAAACTGAGTGCTAATTGGAAGTGTAGTTTGCTTTATTTGCACTTCAATCCACATAAAACGGGCTGTAAAAAAGTATCGGACTGTCCAGACTGCATCAACAGGAGTCTGTTCTTTTAAGGTAAACAATGGATCAAATAAAAGATAATCGAAGTGAGTACCATTCTCGTGATATCTTCTGAGCATCATAGTTTGATCTTGATAGAAGATTTCTAAAAATTGCCCTTTGCTACTTTCAAAACTCAATAATCGATCTCCATTCTTAGGGGCTTCAAAATCACCAATTATCACTAGTCCATCCGTATTTTGCGATAAATCATGTAATTGACTTGCTGTAAGAATCTGCGAATTATGATCCGCTTCTGATGTGCTTGTAAATACATTATCCCCATAAGGCGCAAAGTAGGAATATGGCCCTGATTGAGAAAACGACATATTAAAATTTAACAGCAATAGTACTGACAAAGATTTTAATTGCGTAATCGAAAAAGGAGTAAAAAATAATTTTTTCATAACTGCATAAATTTATATGTAATCAAAAATTAGATTGTATTTGGGACCAGACATCAGGTCTGTCAGTTGTTAAGACAGATATATTAAAATAAGGGACACTCATTAAATAATAATGATCTCCTCTAACGTCTGTACTAACATCTTTAATTAACCATTGCGCCCATCTGTCTACGATACCTTTAGGCCCCATGGCCTCTTCAGGATAAATCCCAGGTCTTAATCCGGTTACTTTATAAGTATATTCAAATAAGTTTGCATACAATTTACCTGTCCTTGTAAAAGAGGTATTGGTACCTTCGCTCTCACTTTTAAAGTTGGTTTCAAAAGCCATAATTTTATTACCGGCAGAACTATACCAGGTGTCAATAAATTGAGCTTTAGACTGAATATTACCGCCTGGTTGGAGAACAGGAAAATAGAGGACTTTAGAAAGCAGATTAATATCGAAATCAGGTGGCATACCATTTACAATATCTTCATAGGTATAGGTTACTTTGAATGCTACATATTTTAAGGCATTTTTAGTGTTGGCTACTTCAATACATTTCCTCAATATTAACATATAATCCTCTTTTTGTTTTTGGTTTGCGCTTGTCGGATTCAATTTGGGGTCATAATCACATCTTGCTACGCATTCTTTGGTATACATGTCATATCGGGCTTTGGCACCTTTAATATCAACGGTTAATACCGTTTTGTTCGCAATCATTTCATCTAACAGATCAGAAAAAGTTATAAAATTCTTGTCACTGACAGACTCATTTCGTTTCTTTAACTTTAATGTTTTTAATTCATTCAGATTTTTGTCAAAAATATAATCCGTATCCGGCCCGGAGTAGTTTGTAAGCCGGTGTAAGTTATAGTCGTGACTAACAACTATTAGATTATCTTTAGTTCTCATAACGTCTGATTCTATAACTGTTGTGTATTTAAGGGCGGCTTTTATAGCTTCAGAAGTATTTTCAGGAGGACCATTACCTAAGTCATATCCCCAATACCCTCTGTGTGCGGCAAATACTAAATTAGATCCATGCTCTAAATCGGGAGATTTAATTTTGCTCCAAGTAGTGCAAATTGGATCACCGGAATTATCTAAATTATAGCAAAAATGATTTGAATCAAATTGTAGATTTCCACCTGCTGAACCAATAATGCCTATTCCTGGTATTTTGATTCTGGAAAAGGTCGCATTTGTGGTAAATACAAAAATATTTACTTTAATAGTAGTCGATAAAAATTTATAAACGGATGTTTTTTGAGATCTATCATATCGAGATTTATCGATAGCCCATAAAGCCCTTTTGATATCGCCAGTCTCCCAAGTATCAGGATAATTAGACAGCCAGGCGGCATCACTGGAAGTCATTGAATTCTTTGCTTGAGTAAATGAAGTCCCTGCAAAATTATTTGTGGTAGCAGTAGTAGACAGTTTATAAATTAAAGTACCTCGTTTAAAAGGCCTGCTTTCATCATACGTCCAAATTTCTAGTTGAATGTTACCGTTACCAGATACCTCCCCAATTATTCCTCCGGTTAAATCCGCATTCGGTTCAAAAATATTTAATAAACTTATCTCAGCAGTCGTATTTAAAGCTACTTTTTCCTGTCCTAATACCGTAGTAATAGAGAAAAGAAACAATAATTGACTCAAAAAAAACAATATTTTTATGCTGAATTTTTTGAAGTAAAGATTTATATTATTCATTGTTTTAGCTTTTTTACTGATGCTTGATTTCCAGATTTCGGATAGAATTTTTCAATCCTTTATAGTCCTCTTTAATTTTATCCAATTCCTTTTGTTGGTTTATGGTATAAAGCATAAGTTCTTCTATTTTCTCTAAAAGCTTTACATTCATCTCATGCAAATTGTAACCGTTTTCCGCTATTGATTTTTGAGAAGGTATGTTAGGCAAATGTTTATTTACAGAAATAAATTCATCAATTTCTTTTAGTGTTTTTAATTTATAAGTATCGTTAAAAACATAATCTGCCCATGTTGCTTTAGGGCCAATTCCATAATCTTCAGTCAATATGCCATTATGAACAAATAAATCATAGGAACCTCTCATCGAAGCTTTAATATCGCCAGGCATTACACCCCCAATATATACATTGTCACTAGTATCCAAATACATGTTTGTTGCCCTTTTATTTGTCCCAACATATAGACCATGGTTTGAACTAGTACCAATCCATCCATCTGTATTATTAGTATTGCTGGATAATTTAACTTGAACTCCATTATTCTCAGAGACTATTGCCCCATTTGCATGAACTTTGAATTGAGGAGAGTCAATGCCAAATCCTACGTTATTACCAGGAAAAAAAACGTTATCATTATTGTCACCGATATATATTTTGTTACCGGTATTGGATGAAATTTTCAAACCATTTTCATCGCCATTGCTTTGTATAAAAGAGGAAAATCCGTCTACCCATGTAGTAAGATTGTCCCAATCTGCAGCCCAACTAGCACTTTGTAAAACAGACTTACCAAAAAGACGAAGTTCATTTCCCGAATTGGGAATATTAGTAAGATACATCATTAAATCATCGTTGCTATTTCCACCTCTTACAAACCAACTAAATGTTCTTGATCTATTAGACTCATTGTTATTATCATCAACCGTAAACATCCAGTTGGCATCGTTGGTATAGTTGTCATTGGTGTCGTATATAAGATTTTGATAAGAGATTACATTTCCCTGAGCATGACTCAAATTAAAAGTCAATAATAATAGTACTAAAACCAATAACGATTTGTTCGCTTTTTCAATTAAATTTTTCACGGTTGTTTTCATAAATACTTGCTTTTTGTCATTAATAAATAAGTCATTGAGTCAAATTAAATAAGTTCATTTTTAATATTATTTAGTAGATCTGTCAAATATAAATTTATTGAGTTAGCTATCTGGCCCAAACCACCTTAAAGACTGTAATTCAGTTAATTAAAAAAAAAAATTATTCAAAAATAAGTAAGCATATCAACTAAATCACCGGGTCTTGACGTTGTATTTCTGTAACTGATTAAACAAAAAATGCAATACAACATAATCTACTCAACGAAAAACACTTATAAAAAGCAAAATCATGTAGAAAAAAATTATGTTACTTATGATAGCAGTAAAATGTTTCTATTTCACACAAATTTAACACTGTTTTTCTTAGCAAAAATACAAGGGTCAATAACTGCTATATAATTAGTTATATATGGTCGATTGACGTAATAAGTGTACTTCTGTAAAAATTTCATAAAGTTTTCCTTTATCTAGTCCTCAAATAAGGTTACCTATTTTTACACTTTGGCGCGAACCTATTTCAAAACAATACCATACACTTCTCCTATAATTTTGTTTTGTATATATTGAAAGTCATATTAAATTAAATTCAACTAAAAAAACAAACTGCAATAATATCCTTATAGATTTCACCTAAGAAAGTCTCCATTTTTTTAAAACACATAATATCTTAAAATGCATATATTTGTTAACCATTAAAAGCCCCAAACTTTTAATACAACAAAATTCACAACTCATGAAAAAAGTTTACCTACTTATTGCTTTAATTTCATTTTCTGTCTTTTCGCAGAAAAAATTCGACAACATTAAATCCGAAAAGCTCGGAGAAGAAAGAAGAATAACCATTGGACTTCCGGAATCTTACGAAGCCAATCCCGATAAAAAATATCCTGTTTTATACCTACTGGATGGCGATTATCTATTCGATCCTTTTTCCGGCGCTATAAGTTATGGTACGTATTGGGGAGACTTACCTGAGATAATCATTATTGGTGTCCATCAAAACAAAAACGACGAACGCGAGGACGATACTACTATTGATCAAAATACCGGACTGCCATTTGAAAAAGGAGCCAACTTTTTTGAATTTGTGGGAGCTGAATTAGTTCCTTATATTGAGAAAAAATACCGCACCTCGCCTTTCAGGATTATTGCCGGTCATGATGTAACCGCCAGTTTCATTAATTTTTACCTTTACAAAGAGCAGCCTCTTTTTAATGCTTACATTGCTTTTAGTCCTGAACTGGCAAATAAAATGGAAATTAGAGTACCTGAGAAACTTGCCAAAGTTACAGAACCTGTATTTTATTACCTTTCTGCAGCCGATGGTGACAATAAAAAACTCAAAGAACCTATCGAAAAATTAGACAGCAATATAAAAATTGCCAATAATCCGCTTGTAAGTTACAAATACGATTTATTCAAAGGCACCACTCACTATACTCAGGTTTTACATGCAATCCCTAGTGCCTTATATCAAATTTTTGATGTTTACAAGCCTATTAATTCCTTCGAATACAACAATAAAATTGCTGTTTTGGAAACGGGATATGCTGATTATTTAGAAAACAAATACAATACGATGTCTAAAGTTCTGGGAGTTCAGATTCCAGTGAGAATAAGTGATTTCAAAGTAATTGAAAATCTTATTTTAAAAAAGAACGCTTATGATGAATTAGGCAAAATGGCCGAAATTGGAAACGTAAACTATCCAAAAGCCATGCTGGGAGAATATGAATTAGGATTGATGTATGAAAAAATGGGAGATCCTAAAAGAGCTTCTAAAAAATACCAAAATGCTTCTCAAATGGAACCAATAGGTGATTTGAATAAAGATTTGATGTACGAGAAAATGGATCAGATGAATGCATTAGCAAAAACCACCAAATAATGTCAAAAGTTAAAACTTCCTTTTTTTGCCAAAACTGCGGAACTCAATATGCCAAATGGCAAGGGCAATGTAATGCCTGTAAAGAATGGAATACTATTGCTGAAGAAATTATCCAGAAGCAGGAAAAGGTAGCCTGGAAAAGCGAACCTACTTCAAACGGTAAAGCGCCGCGTCCTTTAAAAATTAACGAAATTGATTCGGCACAGGAAATTCGAATGAATACTACTGATGGTGAATTAAACCGTGTTTTGGGAGGCGGAATTGTCCCGGGATCCTTAACGCTTTTAGGAGGTGAGCCGGGGATTGGAAAAAGTACGCTTTTGCTCCAAATTTCACTTAAATTACCGTACAAAACCTTATACGTTTCCGGCGAGGAAAGTCAGAAGCAAATCAAAATGCGCGCGGAGAGAATCACTCCTAACAGTGACAATTGCTACATTTTAACGGAAACTAAAACACAGAATATCTTCAAACAAATTGAAGCCATACAGCCTGAAATTGTAATTATCGATTCGATTCAGACTTTACATACCGATTATATTGAATCTACTGCAGGAAGTATTTCTCAAATCCGAGAAACCACTGCGGAACTCATCAAATTTGCAAAAGAAACTAATATTCCGGTTATCCTGATCGGACATATCACCAAAGACGGAAATATTGCCGGACCTAAGATCCTCGAACATATGGTCGATACGGTTTTACAGTTTGAAGGCGATCGCAATCATGTGTACCGAATTTTACGTTCGTTAAAAAACCGTTTTGGCTCCACTGCCGAACTTGGAATTTACGAAATGCTGGGCAGTGGTTTACGCGAAGTATCCAATCCTTCCGAAATTTTAATCTCCCATAAAGACGAAGAATTATCAGGAACAGCAATTGCGACCACACTTGAAGGCATGCGTCCTTTGATGATCGAAATACAATCCTTAGTTAGTACCGCAGTTTACGGAACTCCGCAACGAAGCACAACGGGTTACAATGCCAAAAGACTGAACATGATTCTGGCGGTTCTCGAAAAAAGAGCCGGATTTCGTTTAGGGGCCAAAGATGTCTTTTTAAATGTTACAGGTGGAATTTCTGTTGATGATCCTGCGATTGATTTAGCTGTTGTTGCTGCAATTTTATCTTCCAATGAAGACATTCCGGTAACCAAAGGATTCTGTTTTGCCGGAGAGGTTGGACTTTCAGGTGAAATCCGTCCGGTAAATCGTGTTGACCAGCGTATTCAGGAAGCTGAAAAACTTGGATTCACCACTATCTTTGTATCCAAATACAATAAAATTGCGTTAAAAAATATAGGAATCAAAATTGAATTGGTGGCTAAAATCGAAGATGTGGCCAGTATTCTTTTTGGATAATTCGTTTTTTCGCCACGAACTACACTAATTAAACACGAACTTTTATTTAAATTTATAGCAAATTCAAATTTGTTCGTGTTAATCTAATTCGAGAAATCAGCGGCAAAAAAACTTTTCATTTTGCGAATAAGCGCAATTTTTATGAAATTAACTTTATGAAATTCCCAAAACAAAAAATATACAAAGGACTCCTAATACTTGCATCAGTATTGATAGTACTTTTTTTAGGATTTTACTTTTTTCGCGATTCACTTCTGAAGCAAGCTATCGCTAAAGTAACCCACAAAATGAATACGGAATACAACAGTACATTTTCTGTAAAATCAGCCTCATTTGACGGTTTGTCCGGTATAAAACTGACCAACGTGATTCTGGTTCCTAAAAATGCCGATACTCTTTGCCATATTCAAAAAATAGAAACCAGTATCAGTCTTGCCAATTTATTGATTGGTGATGTTCAAATTGGAACTTTAAAAGTCAACAACGGCTACATTCAACTGGTTAAAAAAGGAAGTATTCGCAATTTTGATGCTTTCTTAAAAAAAGACAAATCAGATTCAGACAAAAACGAAAAACGCAAATACGCTTCCTTTGCTTATCGCATCATTTCGAAACTATTAAATCTGGTTCCGACCGATATGAAGCTTGAGAATTTGAATTTCAGAATTGACGACAATGGCAAAAAAACGTCTGTAGCGATTAACAAACTGATTTTAGACAACAAACAGCTCGAAACCAACCTTCATGTTCAAAGCAAAGATTTTGATCAGCGCTGGAACATCAAAGGTTTTGCCGATCCGAGAAATAAAAAAGCTGACATTCGTTTTTTTAACCTGGATACCGGAGCCATTCGTGTTCCGTACTTAGACGAACGCTACAACTTAAAAGCGAGCTTTGATTCGATTCGCCTGAATGTTCAGAATATTGAAAAAGATGGCAGCGAATTACATCTTGACGGTTATACGTCTATCACTAATTTAAAAATCAATCATCCGAAAATTGCCAGCAAAGATGTTGTGATCAAAAATGCCCGTTTTGATTATCGTTTCTTACTGGGAGATAGTTTTATTTCGATCGACAGCACTTCGACCATGCAGTTGAATAAAATCAAACTGCATCCTTATGTTTCTTATGACACTGAGAAGGATACCGTTTATACTTTAAAAGTAAACATTCCGAAAATGCAGGCACAAGATTTTATTGTTTCTCTGCCCGAAGGTTTGTTTACCCATTTTGAAGGTATGGAAGCTGCCGGAAGTTTTGACTACAAGCTCGATTTTAAATTCAATAAAAACAAACCGAATGCTTTGGTTTTTGATAGTAAACTCAATAAAGAAGGTTTGAAAATCACGAAATACGGCGAAGCAGATCTTAACAAGCTGAATGGAGAGTTTGTTTATCGCGCTATTATTCAGAATGTGCTGCAACGCCCGGTTTTGGTGGGGAATGCAAACCCTAACTATACGCCTTTAGATCAAATTTCACCTTATTTACGAAAATGTGTTCTGACGACTGAGGATCCGTCGTTCTTTTCGCATCGTGGTTTTATCAATGAAGCTTTTAAACAATCCATCTTAAAAAACATCAGAACCAAAAAATTCTCACGCGGCGCAAGTACCATTAGCATGCAGCTGATTAAAAATGTTTTCCTGACCAGAGAAAAAACGCTTTCACGCAAACTTGAAGAAATTTTACTGGTTTACATTTTAGAGAACAATCGCGTTGTAAGCAAAGAAAGAATGCTGGAAGTTTATTTCAACATTATCGAATGGGGACCTAATGTGTACGGGATTGGGGAAGCAAGTCATTTTTACTTCCAGAAAAGCCCCGCTAATTTGAATGTTGATGAATGTCTGTACTTAGCGACAATTATTCCGAAACCCCGAAAATTCATGTATCAATTTAATGATCAAGGCAATTTAAGGGATTACGCATTGAAAAATCAAAAATTCCTGAAGAATTTAATGTTCCGAAGAGGTTTGTTGGTTCCTGAAGATACGCTTGGACAATTACCCGTTTACATTTCGGGAAATGCGCGTTCGCTGATAAGAATTAAAGCTCCAGATTCTACAGCGGTAAAGAATGATTCTTTAGCGATTGAAGACGAATTTGACCTGTAAAACACGGATTTCACGGATTGGCACTAATTTTAGGCTTGAAATCGCTTATCCTCTACATAAAAATTCCACAAACTAACACGAGTTCAATCCGTGTTAATTTGTGGAATTTGTGTTTAATTTAGTAGTACTAATTAAGGAGCCGGATCAGGAATTATGGCCTGAACAGCATTAATTTCGGCTATAATTTCTTCTGACAACACTACATCGATCGTATCAATATTTTCTTTTAGCTGCTCCATAGTTGTGGCACCAATAATAGCGCTTGTTAAAAATGGCTGCTGTAACACAAATCCCATCGCTAATTGAGTTAAGGTTAAACCATGTTTAATCGCGATTTCCTGATATAACTTTGTGGCCTGTGTACTTTGTGCACTGTTGTAACGTGTATATTGCGGAAAAAGATTAATTCTGGCATTTGGATGCGCTTCTCCGGTTAAAAATTTACCCGTCAAAACTCCAAAGGCTAAAGGAGAATAAGCCAACAATCCCACATTTTCATACTTTGAAACTTCGGCAGAACCTACTTCAAAAAGACGATTCAGCAAACTGTACGGATTTTGAACTGTTTTAATTCTTGGAAGGTTTTGGTATTTGCTTTCTTCTAAAAAGCGCATCATTCCCCAGGCATTTTCATTCGAAACTCCAATATGTTTTATTTTACCTTCTTTAATTAAGCCGTCAAATGTTTCTAGTACTTCTCTGAAGTTGTCTTCCCAAACATCGTCGTGACCGTTAAAAGCACGTTGTCCAAAACAATTGGTTTTTCGCTCCGGCCAATGCATCTGATACAAATCGATATAATCGGTTTGCAGACGTCTTAAACTGTTCTCTAAAGCATATTTGATGCTCGCTGGTGAGAAATCACCTTTTTCACGCATGTACGTGAACGCAGGATTCGGACCAGCAATTTTGGTAGCCAATACCACTTTGTCACGATTTCCCGATTTCTTAAACCAGGTTCCTATAATTTTCTCTGTACTTCCGTAAGTTTCTTCACGTGCGGGAACGGAATACATTTCGGCTGTGTCAAAAAAATTAACGCCTCTCTCCAATGCGTAATCCATTTGCTGATGCCCTTCGGCTTCTGTATTCTGTTGCCCGAAAGTCATCGTTCCGAGATTGATTTTACTAACTTTTATGTCGGTATGGGGTAAAATGGTGTATTTCATTTCTTCTTAAGGCTCTAAGTTACTAAGGAGCTGAGTTGCTAAGATTTTAAGCTTTCAGCATCCAACTATTAAAACTCAAAGATACGAAGCGATTCTTCAAATGAAAATCTCTCAAAAGTTAAAAAAAAGATAAGGTTAGATTTTACCTTTTGCCACCTGCAACACCCCAATTGTTACAAGTCATAAACCAGACATTCCTTTTAAAAGAATGTATAAGAATAGTCTCTATAAATTTACTTGCTCGCAGCAACATACAATTGCTCTGAACAACAATTGTCCTATAAATTTTTAACCCCTAAACCCCAAACAAAATGAAAAAAATTATTCTGGGAATTCTGACCTTCTCGGTTTTTGCCTGTTCAACTGAAGAAAACACTAAAACACCTCCAGAACAAGTAAAAGAAGAAATAAAAGAAGAAATAAAACAAGATCCGGTAGTATCAGTACCACCTAAGTATTGTGAATCGGCAGGGATTATAACTAGTGAAGAGCGATTAGATAAAGTCGTTTTTGGCAGTATCAACAATGCTTCAACAGGCAAAGGAGGTTATGAAGATTTCACTAACATATCTGGCAATTTCGCATTAGGTTCAAGCAATACTATTTCACTTACACCTGGTCTTTACAGTCAATATGGAAAAGATGGCTTTGGCGTACAATTTTTTGTCTACATCGATTACAATCAAGATGGCGACTTCACTGATCCGGGAGAAACAGTCTGGAAAAGTAAACAAGGTACCGATCCGGTAAACGGAACAATTACCATCCCCTCCACAGCATCGCTAGGTTCTACCAGAATGAGGATTGAGATGAGAAGTATATTATCTCTGCCCGGTACACCTGTTACCGACCCGCCTTTTGGAACCGGTTGTGGAACTTTTCAGTATGGACAGGTCGAAGATTATACCGTAAACATTAAAACTAAATTGTAAACAATTAAAAAAGGTTCAAAGTAAAACTTTGAACCTTTTTTTTTAATCTTAGAGACTTAGCCCCTTAGAACCTTAGCGTCTTAATTTATACTATTAAGCATCTCCGCAATCTCGTCCAATCTTGGTGTTAAAATGATCTCGATACGACGGTTTTTTGCTTTTCCTTCCGGAGTAGCATTGCTTGCCAGAGGAGAAAATTCGCTACGGCCTGCTGCCGTTAATTTTTGCTTATTGATTTTAGTATTTTCACTTAGAATGTTCACAATGGCAGTGGCTCTTTTGGTAGACAAATCCCAGTTGTTGGCAATCGGTCCTGAACCTGCGTAAGGATCATCATCAGTATGTCCTTCAATTAAAACCGAAAGATCGGGATTATCCCCTAACACTTTTCCAAGTTCCACTACAGCTTTTCTACCTTCGGTACCAACGGCCCAGCTACCTGAATTAAAGAGCAGTTTGTTTTCCATCGAAACATATACTTTTCCGTTTTTCTGTTCTACCGTCAGCCCTTTGCCTTCAAAACCGTTTAATGCTTTCGACAGCGTCTCTTTCAATTTACGCATTGCTTCTTCTTTTGCTGCGATCATTGCTTCTAGTTCGTTCAGACGATTTGCTGTTTTATCCAAACGAGCCTGTTCATCGGCCAATTTTTTAGATTTCGCTTCCAGTTGTGCCAAAAGTTCACGATTTTTAGCCATATTACTTTCTAAAGCATCGTTGCTGTTTTTCTCCAAGGCATTATAAGAATCCTGAAGTACTTTGTATTTTTTCTGTTGAGCAGCCAGATCTGCTTTTTGTTTTTCAAGATCCGTTTTAGTTGCATTTAGATCTTTTGTTAAAGCGTCACGATCCAGTTCTAACTGATTTTTTGATTTCTGCAAACTCTCGTTTTCATCCGTAATAGATCGATTTTCTTTTTTCAGATCCGAATATTTGGTTTCAAGATCGTTGTAAATTTTCTTGGATACACATGAGGTCATAGACATTGCTACAACCAGTAATCCGACAGAGGCCTTTTTAATCATTTTTTGTTTTATTTGGAGGGTATTAATAATCGTATAATGTAAAAACTCTATACCAATGACAATGTCAATGTTTAAATTTAAACGGTAATTCATTCAACAATAACAATACCACTTTTACTCTATTTCGACTAAAACAGGACAATGGTCTGAATGAACGGCATCCGGAAGAATTACTGCTCTTTTTAACCTATGCTCCATAACATTACTCACCAGATTGTAATCGATACGCCAGCCTTTGTTGTTTCCTCGGGCTCCTGCACGGTAACTCCACCAGGAATAATGATGCGGTTCTTTATTAAAATGACGGAAACTATCAATAAAACCTGACTTCATGAATGCGTCAAGCCAGGCACGTTCTGCAGGTAAAAATCCTGAAACCGTTTTATTTCGAACCGGATCGTGAATATCAATCGCTTCATGACAAATGTTGTAATCACCACAAATAATCAGATTCGGAATCATTAATTTCAATTCGTTAATATAAGTTTGAAAATCGTCCATAAACATAAATTTATGATCCAGTCTTTCAATACTAGTTCCTGAAGGCAGGTACAAACTCATTACAGAACAATCATCAAAATCGGCACGAAGGTTACGCCCTTCAAAATCCATATGCTGAATTCCGGTTCCATAAACCACATTATTAGGTTTTGTTTTAGACAGGATAGCAACGCCACTATATCCTTTTTTAGTTGCTGGATAATAATATTGATAGGGATAACCGGCAGCGGTGATATCCTCAACCGGAATTTGCTCTTCTGTAGCTTTTATTTCCTGAAGACAAATCACATCTGGATTAGCTTGTTGCAGCCATTCAATAAAACCTTTGGTTATTGCGGCACGTATTCCGTTTACATTATAAGAAATAATTTTCATCAGTGTTTTTTTTAGGATTTCAAATGTAATAAAAAAGTGGAAAGTTTGCATTTGAAACAGCGAAAAGTAGAGTTTTTTGTTATCTTTGTTCGCTGCTCTTAATAAATTAAAAATAGTACATGGGTTTAGTTACCGCGAAAGAAGTTGCAAAAGCGATAAATGTTGATAAGTACGGAGTTTTGGGTACTTTTTCGGGCTGGCTTCTTATGAAAGTCCTTAAAATATCTACTCTAAATAAAATTTACGATCACAATAAACATTTAGAGGATGTTGCATTTCTAAACGGGATTTTGGATGAGATGGAAATCAAATTTGAAATTCCCGAAGAAGATTTAAAACGTTTACCGAAAGATGGTGCTTATATTACCATTTCAAATCACCCTCTGGGGGGAATTGATGGTATTTTACTTTTAAAATTAATGCTTGAAAGAGAGCCTAATTTTAAAATCATTGCCAACTTTTTATTACATAGAATTGTTCCGCTTAAAAAATACATCATGCCTGTTAATCCTTTTGAAAATCATAAGGATGCCAAATCAAGTGTGGTGGGGATTAAAGAAACCTTACGCCATTTAAGTGACGGGAAACCGTTGGGAATTTTCCCTGCCGGGGAAGTTTCGACTTACAAGGATGGAAAATTAGTTGTGGATAAACCTTGGGAAGAAGGTGCTTTGAAGTTAATCCGAAAAGCCAAAGTCCCGGTAATCCCTATTTATTTCCATGCCAAAAACAGTAAGTTGTTTTATTGGCTATCTAAGATTGACGATACTTTGCGTACAGCAAAATTACCTTCGGAGCTGCTTACGCAAAAAGACCGTGTGATTAAAGTTCGTATCGGAAAACCAATCTCGGTGAACGAACAAAATGAAATCGAATCATTTGAAGAATATTCAGAATTTTTAAGAAAGAAAACCTATATGCTGGCTAATCCTTTTGAGAAAGACAGCAAATTATTAGACACCGCAAGCTTAAAGATTCCGAAAGCACCTAAAAAAATTGCAACTCCGGCAAATGAGTCAAAAATGATTGACGAGGTTTGTGCGTTAAGAAACAGTGACTGCAGGTTGTTGCAGAGTAAAAACTACGAAGTATTTTTTGCGCGTGCAAAATCAATTCCGAATATCTTACACGAAATTGGTCGTTTACGTGAAATTACTTTCCGTGAAGTGGGCGAAGGAACCAACGAATCTATTGACTTAGACGAATACGACCAGTATTATCACCATATGTTTTTGTGGGATGATGACACCAAAAAAATAGCTGGTGCTTATCGCATGGGATTAGGTTCTGAAATCTATCCAAAACATGGTATTGAAGGTTTTTATCTGACTGATCTTTTCAGGTTTGAACCGGAATTGCATGATATGATGCATAAATCAATCGAAATGGGACGTGCTTTTATCATCAAAGAATATCAACAAAAACCAATGCCTTTGTTCTTGTTGTGGAAAGGAATTATTCATACCACCTTACGTTATCCGGAACATAAATATTTGCTTGGTGGTGTAAGTATCAGCAATCAATTTTCTGACTTCTCTAAATCGTTAATGATTGAGTTTATGAAGTCTAACTATTACGACCCGTATATCGCACAGTATATTCACCCTAAGAAGGCTTATAAAGTAAAACTTAAAGATGCTGATAAAGATTTTATCTTTGACGAAGCCGAGTCTGACTTGAACAAGTTCGATAAGATTATTGATGAACTGGAACCAGGAAATTTACGTTTGCCTGTTTTGATCAAAAAATACATCAAGCAAAATGCCCGTGTAGTCGCCTTTAATGTTGATCCCTTGTTCAATAATGCTGTAGACGGTTTAATGTACATTAGAATAGCAGATATTCCCGAAAGTACCATGAAACCTGTTATTGAAGAATTTCAGATAGAATTAGAACGCAAATTATCAGAGAAAGAAGATTAATTGCATCATCATACAAACAAAAAATCCCATCTTAAAAT
This sequence comes from Flavobacterium sp. B183, assembly GCF_023539155.1. NCBI lineage: Bacteria > Pseudomonadati > Bacteroidota > Flavobacteriia > Flavobacteriales > Flavobacteriaceae > Flavobacterium > Flavobacterium sp. B183. The sequence continues at coordinate 861,095 of NZ_CP097434.1, forward strand.
GGGATTTTTTTATGCTTTAAAACGACTTAAAACCAGCCTTTCTGTCCAACCTGATAGGTTTGATAAAATTCTTCGTCTGATCTCGTGAGATAGATTATTCCTTCGATCACTCCTATTATACCACCTATTCCGAAAATAAATCCGAGAATAAGCTGAATAACGCCTTCTTTATTGTATCCTAAATAAAACTTATGAATACCCAGCGCACCTAATAAAATTGCCAGGATTCCCGCAACTACTTTTTTATTCTCCTCCCGATGAACCGGAGGATTGTTCCAATGTTCTGTTTTACTGTTTTCCATTTTTATAGTGATTTTTAGTTATTCTAAATTCAACGTTATGTAGATGGAATTCTTAGACTTAAAACCAGATAGACTGATGCAAAATATCATCAAAAGAGCTTTCTCTGATAAATAGAACCAATCGTATCAAATGATAAAAGCCTAAAAAATAAGCCATGTTGTAAGCTAATTTCCTATTGTACAGTAGCCCTGAAAAATATTCTTTTTTAGTAATAATTTCAGTAGTCAGTATAATTATAGTGAGCCAACAAAATACAATTACAAACGGGCCCAGAATATGGTAACTAAGCGATTTGTAGATGTCGCCTTCGTAAAAATAAACTAATGATTTAGTAATTCCGCAACCCGGACAAGGGAAACCGGTTACCATTTTAAAAGGACAAAACGACTGATCTGTCTCCAGATGGTCGTTATGGTTGTCGAGCATTAAAAAAAACGGAATTATCAGTGTAATTGCTGCACCGATAATTCCGTAAATTTTACGTTTTATTCTACTATTATTTGTATAATCTGTTGATATCACCTTGTACAATCATTGCTGCTGCCATAGGAAAAAAGAACCCTAAAACAATTAATAAAGTTGACTGGTCTTTTTGAAGCTCTCCAGTTCTTTGATAAACTTTTGGCAACGCTTCTTTTCCAGCTAAATAATAAAAATAAATATTTACCGGCATACAGCATCCTGCGAAGATTGCAACTGGCTGAGAGATTACCTCTTTTCCTGCTACGGCATTAAAAACCTCAGATACTTTAATATTCCAATAAATCAAGTACAATCCGCAAGTTAAAAAACTAAAAAGCAACACCATTATTGGATCTACTTTGAATACCGGAATTTGGTCATTAAAATTATTTGACGTTTCTTTAAAATCGTTTTCCATTTTTTACTAGTTAAAATTAATTGGTTATGTCCTACTCTTGGGATTTTCGGTTACTCCTTATTTAGAAACAATATTATTAAAAAATAACTTTAAAAACTAATTATAACCCAAAAACTCTACAGAAAAAACTCGTTATTTAATTGTAAAAAGGAAGTTAAATTTGAATCTCACTCTATAAAACTAGGTATGAAAGACCGCTTTAATCTTGTCAGCTATCACCTGAGCCAGTCGTTCATGACTTTCAAATGTCCAACCGGCAATATGGGGTGTCAGTAAAACATTTTTAGACTCCATTAAATATCGCAAGGCTTCCGGTGTACTTTCTTCCTGAAACAAGGTTTCGAAAGATAATTTCTCATACTCCAAAACATCAAGGCCCGCGCCTAAAACCTTTTTAGTTTTCATCGCCTCTACTAAATCTGCTGTGACAATGTTTTTACCGCGTGAGGTATTTATAATCCAAAAGGGTTTTGAAAAAGCATTTATAAAACTTTGATCCACCATTTTATCCGTTTCAGGAGTCCACGGAAGATGAAGACTCAGAACATCACTTTTTTGCTGTAGCTCAGCTAATGACACCTGTCTCGCATTTTGATCTCCTAAATTATCCAGAATATCGTAACACAACACTTCTGTCTCGAAGCCGCGAAGTTTTTTCGCAAATGCTTTTCCCATATTTCCATAACCAATGATCCCCACTGTTTTACCATCCAATTCATGACCGCGGTTGCTTTCCCGATTCCAATGTCCTGATTTCACTTCGGCATCTGCCTGATTGAGATTATTAAACAAGGACAAAATCACTCCCAGCGAATGTTCTGCAACGGCATTGCGATTTCCTTCCGGCGCGGCAATTAAATGAATCCCTTTTGTTTCGGCATACTCACAGTCAATACTTTCCAGGCCAGCCCCTACACGAGCAATAAATTTTAAGTTAGTCGCCTGATCTAAAAAGGTCTTGTCAATTTTAAAACGGCTTCGGATCACAATTCCGTTGTAGTTGGCAATTTTCGCTTCAATTTCTTCTTTAGAAGATTTAAAATCTGCGTGGTTTTCAAAACCTGCATCTTCCAATTGTTGCCATAAAACCGGATGATTGCTATCAATATGAAGAATTTTTATACTCATTGTATGCTATTTTTATAAAACAAAAATACAGCTTATTCTTTATTTAAATTTTCTGTTTCGACTATTAGCCTTCGAAGTTCAGCGAGGTGTAAAGAAAAATAGCCTTAAAAAATTTAACTGTGTAGATTTCCGGTTTCCCGGAAAGGACCTTAACCTCTGAATTCAAAACAGTTACAAAACAAAGTTCTCTATATCTTAACATTAACGAGTTGTTTAATTTCATACATTTATACATAGATTTTTACTTCAGAGGACAACTCGCCCCATTTTGCTACATGACATATTGAATTTTAAATTAACGATTCTATTTTAATCAATTAAACAACAGTAATTATGGCAACAAAAGATTTAACCATTATTTTAGTTCACGGTGCTTGGGGAGATGGTTCACATTGGCAACATGTAATTCCAGGACTAGTAAAAGAAGGGTATAAAGTACGAAGCGTTCAAAACCCTTTGACTTCTTTACAAGATGATATAAATAAAACTCAGGATTTAATTGATGCTCAGGAAGGAAAAGTACTTCTGGTAGGACATTCTTATGGAGGAGCAGTAATTTCGGGTGCCGGACATCATGATAAAGTGGTGGGCTTAGTTTACATTGCAGCATTTGCTCCTGATGCAGGAGATAGTCTGGGAGCTCTTTTAGGCCGCAGGCCAGGATCGGGCGGAGCCAGTATTTATCCTGACCCAAAAGGTTTTTTATGGATTAAGTACGATGAGTTTCATGATGCATTTGCTCAGGATTTAGACCATAAAGAAACACTGGTCTTATCACTGGCTCAAAAACCGATACACGGACAATGTTTTGGAGACATCGCAGGTGAACCGGCATGGAAAAACAAACCAAGCTGGTACCAGATTTCTAACTTCGACAATATGATTCCACCGGAAACAGAAAAAGAAATGGCAGAGCGAATAAACCCCAAAAAAATCATTCGCCTCGACGCAGGACATGCCTCGCTCGCATCACACCCCAAAGAAGTGACAGCCTTAATTTTAGAAGCAGCTGCTACATTCTAAAAAACACTCCGAACCGCTAATTATTAGCGGTTTTTTTATTTAATACCGCAACCGCATCCCGTAACGCGATACACCTGAATTTTTTATTCGTTCATTTTTTTTTAACTTTGAAAATATATGCCTCCTAAAAATCCCTTCTAAATTCACTGAACTTTTATAAAAATGAAATTAACAAAAACTTTTAAAGCCTTCTTCAACAATGAAAAATCAGGGGGACTACTCCTGCTTTTTGTCACCATCATATCGCTTTATCTTGCCAATTCATCTTATCAAACGGAATATATTGCTTTCTGGGAAAAAGATCTCAACGGGCATTCGATCACTCACTGGATTAATGATGGTTTAATGGCTATTTTCTTTTTGTTAATTGGCTTAGAATTAGAAAGGGAGATTTATCACGGTGAATTGTCCAATATTAAAAATGCCTCTTTACCTATCATGGCAGCCTTGGGCGGAATGTTAGTTCCTGCCGGTATTTTTCTGATTTTAAATTTTGGAACAGCAACTCAAAACGGAGCAGGAATCCCAATGGCAACCGACATCGCTTTTGCCATCGGAATCTTATCTCTTTTAGGAAAAAAAGTTCCTTCGTCGCTAAAAGTTTTTTTAACTGCATTAGCTGTTATAGATGACTTGGGAGCCATAATCGTTATTGCCATATTCTATACAACCTCAATCGCATTTGTAAATCTTGCAATTGCGTTGGGAATCTGGGTTTTCTTGTTTGTTTTAAATCGTTTGAAAGTTCACAACCTTATCCCCTATCTTATCGGAGGTGTTGTAATGTGGTATTTCATGTTAAACTCAGGTGTTCATGCTACCATCACAGGAGTAATTCTGGCTTTTGTAATTCCGTTTGGAAATGGCGATGAAAATTCTGTCTCTTATAAATTGCAGCATTTTCTACACAAACCGGTTGCCTTTTTCATTCTGCCTTTGTTTGCTGTTGCTAATACCTGTATCGCTATTCAGTCCGATTGGCATGAAGGATTGAATCACCCTAATACATTTGGAATTGTACTTGGGCTTGTAGTAGGCAAACCTTTGGGAATTTTACTTTTCTCGGCTATTGGTGTAAGTCTTGGATTGTGCAGCTTGCCTAAAAACTTAAAATGGGCTCATATACTAGGTGCCGGAATGCTAGGCGGAATTGGTTTTACCATGTCTATCTTCATCACTATTCTGGCTTTTAAAGATCCTGAAATTATTGTTTTCTCCAAGATCGCTATTCTAATTGCCTCAGTGCTTTCGGGACTTTTTGGATTAGTTTATTTGAAATATACTTTATCAAAGAAAAAAAAGGCTTAGTCTTTTAAAAGGAAATCAATCAAGGAAATCGTTACAAAATAAAAAATCCCAAATTCCAACTTTTACTAAATTGGAATTTGGAATTTTCAATATTGGAATTTCCTTATCCTAACCCTTAATTTGCTTCAAAGAGGTCTTGATTCCTTTTATTAAAGACGAACTGAAACCATTGTGCTCCATTTCATTCAAACCTACAATTGTACAGCCCTGAGGCGTCGTTACGCGATCGATTAATTGTTCCGGATGTACTTGTTCCTCCAATAACATTTTTGCAGCTCCTTTGACCGTTTGAGCAGCGATGGCCAAAGCGGTATTAGAATCAAATCCAATTTCGATTCCGGCCTGCATAGAAGCACGAATATATCTTAAAGCATAAGCTGTTCCGCATGCACCAAGAACGGTTGCTGCATCCATTAATTTTTCGTCAATTACCGGAGCAGTCCCCAAATCCTGAAATAAATCAACAATTGGTAATGCTTTTTCTCTGTCTTGTTCAGGAAAAGAAATACAGGTTGCCGATTCACCAAACTGTGCAGCAATATTGGGCATAATTCTAACTACTGCAAATTCATTATTGGTTTTAGACTGAAGCATGTCCAGAGACAATCCGCTTACGGCCGAGGCAATTGTTTTTCCTTTAATAACAGGTAAAATCTCTGCTAAAACAACGTCTACCTGATAGGGTTTTATGGTTAAAATAACCACATCAGCTTCCTGAATAGTATGTTTATTATCTGATGAAACTGTAATTCCGTACTCTGATAAATACTGAATACTGCTCGTGTTTCTTCTTGTAACGGTAACCTGGTTATTTTTAGAGAATTTAGCAATTCCCAAGGCAATAGAAACCCCGAGGTTTCCGCCCCCTATAATGTGTACTTTCATTGCTTTTATTTGGCTGGTTAATAGCGAATTATTCGGTTACAAATTACGCCGATTTTAGAGATCAATAATCACTCTTATCTACTAATTTGTTGCAAAAACTTAAAATCCAAGAATAAGTTTGGCTACTCCGAAGTAGAGCATAATACCAAATACGTCATTGGTTGTGGTGATAAAGGGCCCCGTTGCAATAGCAGGATCGATTTTATTTTTATGTAAAAACAACGGCACTAAAGTTCCCAGAGTCGCTGCAAACAAAATTACTACAATCATCGAAATTGAAATGGCCATTCCTACCAGGTACTGTTGGTACATAATGGAATGATATCCCAGTAAAAGCAACGAAATAATAGTTCCCGAAATCATCGAAACGGTTATCTCCTTGCTAAAGTATCCTCTGCTGAATTCTTTTAGTGTTCCGTTTGCCAAACCCTGCACAACGATTGCCGAAGCCTGAACTCCAATGTTACCTGCTGTCGCAGAAAGCAACGGTACAAAAATAATCAGAGTTGAATATTTCTGAAAAGTGGCTTCGTTACCCTTTAGTACAAATGATGCAACAATTTCGATTACCATCCCAATTAAAAGCCATGGCAAACGTGCCTTGGTTAGCTCCAAAACACTATCGTTTGATTCAACGTCTTGTGTAATACCCGCTGCCAACTGATAATCTTTATCGGCTTCATCCTTAATTACGTCTACGATATCATCAATCGTAATTCTTCCTACCAAACGGCCTAACTCGTCAACCACCGGAATTGCCTCTAAATCGTATTTCTGCATGATACGGGCCACTTCAACATCTTCGGTATCAACATTTACAAAATTTAACTTTCTGATGTAAATATCTCCGATCTGTGTTTTGGTTGAAGTGGTCAATAAATCTTTAAGAGACAGTCTGCCTTTCAAACGATTCTCATCGTCAACGACATAAATTGAATGTACTCTGGAAACATTCTCGGCCTGAATACGCATTTCTTTGACACAGGTAAGAACATTCCAGTTTTCATTAACTTTCACCAGCTCTTTCCCCATCAAACCTCCGGCAGTATTCTCGTCGTAACGCAATAATTCGACAATGTCTTTTGCGTGTTCAACGTCATTTAACTCAGAGATTACCTCTGCTTTAATGTCCTGCGAAAGTTCGGCGATAATATCCGCCGCATCATTGGTTTCAAGCTCATCAAGCTCTTCTGCAATCTCTTTAGGCGACAGGCGGCTTAAGATGTTTTCACGAAGATCATCTTCTAATTCCAGAAGAATCTCGGCCGTTTTATCACTATCTAAAACCTTAAAAATATAGGTTGCATCATCGAAATCCAGCTCGTCCAGAATTTCGGCTATATCAGCATGGTGCAAATCATTAAGTAAAATTTCAAGTTCCTTGTCATTTTTCTTAACAATGTGCTCTTCTAATTGTTGGATTAAGTCTTTGCTAACTTTGAACTCCATCGGCTTCTATTTTTTGAGTCAGTTCAATAAATTCTTCTACGCTAAGCTGTTCAGGACGTTTATCAAAGATAGTGTCTTCTCGCAACTTATCAGTTAAATTTAATGTTTTCAAACTGTTACGTAATGTTTTTCGTCTTTGCTGAAAAGCCGTTTTCACCACTGTGAAAAACAATTTTTCTCCGCATGGAAGACTATAATCTTCCTTTCGGGTCATTCTCATCACACCCGACTTCACCTTGGGCGGAGGAATAAAGACATTTTCATCTACTGTAAACAGGTACTCTGTAGTATAGAAAGCCTGAGCTAGAACGGATAAGATTCCGTAAGCCTTTGATCCTTTTTTCTCGCAGATTCGTTCTGCCACTTCTTTTTGAAACATCCCCGAAAATTCCGGAATCTGATGTTTAAATTCTAAAGTTCTAAAAACAATCTGTGTTGAAATATTGTAAGGGAAGTTTCCGATAATAGCGAATTGCTTGTTCTCGTAAACCTCATTAATATTGTACTTCAGGAAATCCTGAGAAATAATGTTATCTTTTAATTTTGGATAATTTTCACCTAAATACGCCACCGATTCTGTGTCGATCTCGATCACGTGTGTATTAATTGGTTTGTCAAGCAAATACTTAGTCAACACACCCATCCCCGGCCCTATTTCTAAAACCTCATCATATCCGTTCAGACTTAAGGTATCTGCAATTGCTTTGGCGATACTTTCATCTTTTAAAAAGTGTTGTCCTAAATGTTTTTTAGCTTTTACTTTTTCCATTCTCTTTTCTAGATTCTTAGATTGTCAGACTACTTAGATCGTTAGATTATCGAATAATCTAACAATCAAATCATCTACTTCTTATTTATTTCACGAAGCTGCTGAATATCGAGTAAATCTTTAGCTCTGTTCGCTTTAATCTTACTTGTAATCAGGTCTTCCAGTGATAAATTCATCAATGTTTTGATTCCACAATTTTGACATCCAATTTTGGTTTAATCACAATGAGAAAATTATCTTTATTCTTATCCTCTTTATTCTTAATCGGAAACCTGCTTACCTGTTCCATCAAACGAAAAAAAGCGTAAACTCTTTCGGTTTTAGACAACTTCAGAAAATCTTCCTGTTGCTGTTTGTTGCTTTCTTCTTTTGTTTGAAACCGAATCTCCATCTTTTATTAGATTGTTAGACTGTTTAGATTGTTGGATTATTAGATGTTTCGAATAATCCAACAATCTAACTATCCTCCTTTTAATGTTCCGAAATCACTTCCAGCTCTGTCCTGAAAGAAAGCATTTTATCAGCGAATAATTCCAAAGCTTCTCTATGAAATGCCGGTTCGTCTTCGACATAATAACGCTCTAACGTTTCTTTGCTGTCTGTAACATATTGAACGGAATAAGTAATTCCACCCATTTCTTCCTCAATCATCACCCTGACAATTCTTGCCGAAGAAAACTTTTGTGTGGCCAGAATTTCCGGTATGTGTTTCTCTTGCATCCACTTTAACCATTGCTCCTGAACGCTCTCGTGTATATTGGTAGTAACGTTGTAAATAATCATTCTTCTTCCTAGATTGTTAGACTTCTTAGACTCCTTAGATTGTTAGACTTTTCGAATAATCCAGCAATCTAAAAATCCAATAATCTGTATTATAAATTCTTGTCTCCTCTTAACTCCCGGTATTTTTTTCTGGCATCAACAAAGTAAATACTGTCCTGATGATTAAAAATTACCTTCTCATATAAAGGCTTCGCCTTTTCTGCATTATGCAATTCATCGTTGTAAATTTCTGCAGAGAAAAACAATGCTTCGTCGATATAAATTCCATCGCCATGATGGTCAATAATCTGCTGATACTGCGCCAAAGCTGAGGTGTAATCCTTCAGGCTTTCGTAAATTTTACCTAAACGCAACATTGTAACAGCTTCAATTTCCTGCCCTTTAAACGTTTTCAATATCCCCTGAAACTGAGCAATTGCTTCCTGCTTTTTATTCTGATACATTAAAAAATCACCTTTGGCAAACTGCTTCAAAGCAGTTTGTGTTGAATCGGCAACTGTATTGTCGTTGATCAGTAAAAAATACTCGAGTGCATCATTGGCAATTAATTGCGTATTGGCCGCCTTCAATTCTTTAAACTGTTTCAAAGCCCACTCGAAATCACCTTTGTAATAACTTGTTTTGGCGGCTTTCAAACTCGCTTCATGCGCCATTACATCATTCTTCAAATCCAACTGAATTTGAGAATAATAAATAAGTGCCTGATTGAATTTCTCTTCTAAAAGCAGAATGTCAGCCAGCTCCATTTTCGCATCTGCCTGCTGATAGGCATTCAGATTTAATTCCAGCGCTTTTTTAATAATATCCTTGCCTTCTTCTGTCTTTTTAAGATTAAAAGCCAGGAAATGTGCCTGAATTATTTGCAAAGATAAGGTAAAAGGAGTTATTTCATAGGTTATGAGCAATTGTTGTAGTTCGGAATTGATTAATGGATACTCTTTTTCCTGCGCTTTATCGATTTTTATCTGCATCAAAGACGAATTTGTCTGAATGAGTAAATCACGATCTTTAGTCGTCTGAAGAATAAAATTGAAAATTTCCTCTGCCGTGTCAGTATCCTCTTCATTTAACGCAAATTGTCCCAGATTAACAATACTTGAGAGTGATTCCGGGTCGCGTTTGTAAATTGCCTTTTCCTGAATAAAGGCTTTACCGAATTCTTTCTGCTGTACATAAAACCAACTCAGGTAATGATTCCAAAACACATCCTGATCTTTTTGTGTTCTCAGAATCAAAGCTTTTCGCATCGCATCTTTAAAAGCGGTATTATCCGTTTCGCCGTTCATGAAACGAGACAGCTGTGTCTGTATTAAATTTGCGTTCTGTGGATTTTTGTACGATTCTGTCAGCAAAAGATCAATCATCTGATCCGTCTGCCCTAACTGTCCGTACAGCATTCCAATTTGAAAATTGAAGTTATAATTCGGCTGAATTGACATGGCTGTCTGATAGGCTCGTAATGCATACTCAAGCAGTACTTTTTTCTCAAAAGAATTACCAACTCCGTAAACATCATTGGGATTGGTTTTAATCTTTTCGATCGCCTGTTCGTAGTAACTTTTGGCTTTAGCATCGTTTTTTTGCAGTTGGAAATTATACCCTAACTCTACTAAAAAAACACCTTGTTTGTATTTGTTGTAACGATCCTGAATTACTTTCTGTGCAGTCTCAAACTGCTGCAACTGCTGATAACAGTCAATTGTTCTTAAAAAATATTGTGTATTGGACGGCGAACTGTTTAAAAGTTCTTCGTAACTGATTTTAGCTTTTTCAAAATCACCTTTATCGTAATAGTACTGCGCAAGCTGTTCATTCTGTGAAAATGCAAAAGCAGACCAGAACAAAACGATATAGATGATGCTGTTTTTCATATTATAGCTTTTTTTTCAGTATTCAGTGACAGTTTATAATCACAGTTTCAGTTTGCATTATTCAACGTAGACTGAGACTGAGAACCGCGATTTGAAAACTAAATATAAACATTCTTCTTAGACTTCCAGACAATCAGTCCCAGACCTATCAAAATAAAAGGAATACTCAATATTTGTCCCATGTTAATGAGCATACTATTTTCGAAAGCTTCCTGATTTTCTTTGAAAAACTCAATTATAAATCGCGCCAGAAACAGTAACATCAGGAAATAGCCAAAGATCAAACCATCTGCTTTTCGTATCTTCTCTGATTTGTACATCGTCAGTAAAATTACAAAAATCAACAGGTAGGCAAAAGCTTCATACAGCTGTGTCGGGTGTCTTGGAATTAAATCGTCTCTTTGAAAAACCACACCCCAGTTTCCATCAGTAGGTTTCCCGTAAATCTCAGAATTCATAAAATTTCCAAACCTGATAAAAGCTCCCGTAACCGGAACTCCAATTGCCATTTTATCTAAAAGCCACAGGAATTTCACTTTATACTTTCGGCAATATAAAACCATAGCGGTTAAAACTCCGATTGAACCTCCGTGGCTTGCAAGCCCTTGGTATCCAACAAACTTATAAACTCCTGCTACTTTTTGTATGGGTAAAAGAATCTCTATCGGATGCTGCAAAAAATAGGACGGTTCGTAAAAAAAACAATGTCCCAATCTCGCTCCCAAAATGGTCCCAACGATTACATACACCAATAAACTATCAAGATTATCCAGCGAAAGATTTTCTTTTTTGTAAATATTACGTACTATGGCATAGCCCAACAGTAATCCGCAGGCAAAAAAAGCACCATAATATTTTAATGGAAAACTATCTGTAATCCAAAAAATAACGGGATCTGCGTCCCAATTTAAAATCCCTCCCATCTTCCTCTTTTTTTAGTATTCAGTCTCGGTTTACAGTATTCAGTCGCAGTCTCAATATTCAGTGCAATTCACTGGAAACTGAGACCGCGACTGTAAACTTTACCTCAATCTTAATTTATAATATCAAATCCACAGTATGGACGTAATACTTCCGGTACTACGATTCCTTCCGGAGTTTGGTAATTTTCTAAAATTCCGGCCAAAACTCTTGGCAATGCCAATGAACTTCCGTTTAGAGTATGTGCCAATTGATTTTTTCCGTCTTTGTCTTTGAAACGCAATTTCAAACGATTGGCCTGAAAAGTCTCGAAGTTAGAAACTGAGCTGATCTCTAACCAACGATCCTGTGCCGTTGAAAACACTTCAAAATCATAAGTCAAAGAAGATGTGAAGCCCATATCACCACCACACAAACGTAAAACACGATATGGTAATTTTAATTCTTTCAAAATGTCTTTTATGTGTTCAACCATTCCGTCTAATGCTTCATAAGACTTATCCGGATGCTCCACACGTACAATTTCTACTTTGTCGAACTGGTGCAAACGATTCAATCCACGTACGTGAGCTCCGTAAGAACCTGCCTCACGACGGAAACATGGCGTATAAGCGGTATGCAAAACCGGCAGATCGCTCTGGTTTAAAATCACATCACGGAACAAATTCGTAACCGGAACCTCAGCGGTTGGAATCAAATACAAATCATCAACAGTTGAATGATACATTTGCCCTTCTTTGTCCGGTAATTGTCCTGTTCCATAACCTGAAGCTTCGTTTACCAAATGCGGTACCTGAACTTCATTGTATCCGGCAGCCGTATTTTTGTCTAAAAAGTAATTGATCAAAGCGCGCTGTAAACGGGCTCCTTTTCCTTTATAAACCGGAAATCCTGCTCCGGTAATTTTTACACCCAATTCAAAATCGATGATATCATACTTTTTCACCAACTCCCAGTGTGGTTGTGCTCCTTCGTGCAGAACCGGGATATCTCCTTCCTGAAAAACGTTCAGATTGTCATCCGGTGTTTTTCCTTCAGGAACAATATCAGCAGGAAGATTAGGTAAAGTGTATAATTTATTGGTTAATTCGGCGGCTAAAGCTTCTGCTTTTTCGCCCAATTCTTTGCTTTTTTCTTTTAAGGAAACTGTTTTTTCTTTCAAGATTGCAGCTTTCGATTTCTCGCCAGCTTTCATCAATTCCCCTATATCTTTGGACAATTTATTAGATTCGGATAAAGTGTTGTCTAATTCTACTTGTGTTGCGCGACGGTTTTCGTCTAATTGCACCACTTCTTCCACAACGCTTTTAGCATCGATATTTCGTTTTGCTAAAGCCTTGATTACTTTCTCCTGATTCTCTCTAATAAATGCGATTTGTAACATAGCTTGTTTTTTATAACTATTGTATTTTTTTTATAATGGAAGCAAATTTAAGGAAATGTTTCCTAAGATCATGACAAAGTTGGTTCTAAAGTTATTTCGGGGCTGTACCACGGAGATACGCAAAGAAAACACAGAGATACGCAGAGATTATTCTTCACTCTTTATTCTTTACTCTTTAATCTTTACTCTTTAATCTTTACTCTTTACTCTTTAATCACCCTAAAACTTGCTGTTGAATCTGCCGTAGTTACTTTAAGCACATAAAAACCAGAAGACAGGGTTGAGACGTCTATCTTTCCATCTGTACTTTTTCCTTTTAAAACAGAAACCGATTCGAAATTAAAAAACTCATAATCAAAGTTTTCGGCATTAAGATCTTTTATAGAAATCACAGTTGTTGCGGGATTCGGGAAAGCATATGGTTTTTTCGTATTTGTATTTTCATGCGGAGTATTATTACAAGCACTTTCTAACCATGCTGATAAATCTGTTTCATCATAAATCAGAGCATAATTGAGTTCTTTTGCTTTTTGAAACAACTCACAGGCTTTTTTGTATTTATGCTGCTCTAAATAAATAATCCCCAGATTCTTCATCGCGTACGAATTGTTTTTATCCGTTTCTAATGCTGCTTTTAAATCGGCGATTCCTTTATTTGATTCTCCTAATTTGTGATAGATTAAACCCCGAATGGTTCTTAAATCCCTGCCTCCGTAAGCCGAATTTCTGCCTGCAATTGTTTTTTCAGTTGCAAAAGCTTTCGCAACATTTTCCATTGCTTTCTCATAATTGCCTGTATCGCTGTACAATTTCGCGAGGCTCCATCTTGCATATGCGTGATCCGGTTTTACAGCTGCAATTTTCTCCAGATAAAAACACGCTAAATCGTATATCTTTCTTCGCTGGAGCAATGAAGCAAAATTATAGAGGATGCGTAAATCGTCCGGAGCACTTTTTATGGCTTTATGGTAATACTGGATCGCAAAACTATCCATTTCGAGTGATGCATAGACAAAGGCTAATCTGTCGTAAAGCTTGCTTCGAAACAAATCTTTCTTTTGTTCTAACGAATCGGCCAGAACGACACTTTTATTTTTTGGATCTTTATCAATTGAGTATTCGACTTTTTTTAAATCTTCGAGTGCCAGTGTAATATTGCCCAAACTAACGCTTAACACACCACGATTGTACAAATCATTAACTTTAGTCGGATTGTAATTTGTTTTGACATTGATTTCAGTAAGCAGTTTGAGGGCTTTTTTTACCGATTCTTCCTTGTCTTTACTGAAAGGTAGTTTATGGTCGGTTCTGCTAATCAATTTCCCATGCGAAAAATTCCAGGTGACTAACTTTTCGCCTTCCTGATTGTACTGAAAGCAATCGGAATCTTTTAGCCCTTTTTCGTCGTAATAAAAAACTTCGTTCAATTTTCCATTCGGATAATACGTTTTGGTACTGTCCGGATTTTTATCTGTTCCGTACCAAATTTGCACCGAAACTATCTGATCGTCGTAATAATACCGGGTAACATTATCAGTTGTGCCTGTATTATTCACCTGACCGGATAAAACTACCGGCAAAAACAGCAAGGCAAAAACCGCCTTTTTACAAATGGAAATTTGTTCTCTCAAGATTTTATTGATTAGACGGAAAATGCAATTTCAGGTAAAATTATTTCTTTTCTTTCAGGATGGATTAAAATCCATCCCTACAATATGTCTCGAGCCAAAGGCTCTTTTCGGTTAACTTTGTGAAGCTTTGTAAAAACTCCGCGAATCTCTGTGACAAAAATCCAGCTAAAACCTCTGAATCTTTGCCTCTTTGAACCTCTAAAATCTAAACCCTCTTAATTTCATGTCCCACAAATTCCTCCAAAGTCGCGAACATATCATCGACAGAAAGCACTTCGAAATCGGGATGATTTTTTAAGAAATCGGCATTTAATGTCACCAGGTTTTCTTCTAATTCATAAAACATATCGTTGTTCAGTAAATCACGTATTGGGTTTACGCCTTCCAATTTTCCGCTTAAAAATTTATTGAGTTTTACACTGCTCATCAATCTCACTTTTTTGCTTTGCTGCTGAAACAATTCCAAGTGTTTTTCGGCACCAATTAAAGTCAGACCTTCTTCAATAAGTTCGTTTAATTCTTTGTTCCATCCTGATTTATAGACAAACTGAGCAAAATTTCCTTCTGTATATTGTGACCAATAGAAGTCTAAATAATAACTCATCAAAGCATCTTCGTGGATGAATTCATCATCGACCCCTTCTTCACGCATTAAATTGATTACCGAAATATTCGAGTGAATCACATCCTGCGGATTCTCACTGTTCATTGCTGTTTCAGAAACTATTATTCTGCCAAATTCTTCCATTTTGTTTTTTGTTTTGAGATTGTTCTGCAAATTTCGATGAAATTAAAACTAAAAAGAAATACATTTTGCTTTAAATAGCATTAGATCCATCATCACTCTTCTTTTCATTCATTTTTGCCACCAGAGCTTTCAGTCGCAAGGCATGTGCCCTTTTCTCTTCCTGAACTTTAGCTTTTTTGCGTTTTAGCAATTTGGTATGCAAAGCCTTGTTTTTGCCGTTTTTTTCGGGACCTTTTGCCATGTTTTCATTTTATTAAATTGCGTTTACAAAGATAAAGAACTTATTGCAAAGACAATTATTTACTACTTTTGATCCGTCCGTTTTCTTTTCTGAATCAAAAAAACAAACAGTTCACTATGAAGATAATATCTACATCTCTTCTATTAATTTTATTACTAATATCTTGTTCTAAAAAAACAGATGTTAAGAATTTCTCGTTTGATAGCTTCGTTTTTTCATATGCTGGTTTACATCATGATAATTCAATTAAGTTCAATAATAGCGATACTATTTTTCTTCAAAGAAGATATCCCGAACCAAAAGAAAATTTCTATGCCATAATTAATGGTAATATAAAAGAAAAACTATACAAGCATCTTCAAAGTTTAAACGTCAATAAATTTAAAAGTGAATATTCACAGAATAATTTGTGTGATGGAAGCGCCTATCTGCTTAACATTTCAAATAATAATAAAAACAAATCGATATTTGTATACGGACATACTGCTCCTAAAGAGCTTTTTAATTTTATTGACTCTTTATCCAAGTTTAGAGATCATTTAAAATTTATTCCAACAAAACAGGTCATTGACTTTGGCGATTTAAGTACAATTCTTCCCCCGCCACCCCCACCTCCATTAAAAACTAAAACTGAATAATGACACCAACCTTCTTCTCAACACCAGAAAAATTCAGAGCATGGTTAGAAAAACATTATCAAAAAGAAACCGAGCTTTTAGTTGGTTTTTATAAAGTGAATACCAAGAAGCCATGCATGACCTGGTCAGAATCTGTTGATCAGGCGCTTTGTTTTGGCTGGATCGATGGCGTTCGAAGAGCTGTAGATGAAGAAAGTTATACGATACGGTTTACGCCCAGAAAAAAATCCAGTATCTGGAGTGCCATCAATATCAAAAAAGTAGAAGAACTCACTAAGGCCGGACTCATGCTACCCGAAGGCATAAAGGCTTTCGAATTAAGATCTGAAGAAAGATCTAAAATCTACTCGCATGAAAGAGAAGCTTACCTATTTGACCCTGAATTTGAAAAACAATTTAAAGCGAACAAAACAGCCTGGGAATATTTTAGCCATCAGGCACCCTCGTACAGAAAAGTAATGATTCATTGGATCATGAGTGCCAAACAGGAAAAAACCAGACTTTCGAGATTAGAAAAAGCAATACAGATAAGTGCCGAACAAAAGCGAATGTTGTAACAACTATTGCTTTGCTAAACGATAAATATTAACTTTAATCCGTCTAAAAAAGTCTCAGCTAAAAAGAAATAAAGAATGGAGGGAAGAAAAACACTAGAATATTACGTTTTAGATGTATTCTCAAACGAAAGTTATAAAGGAAATCCGCTTTCTGTTGTTTTTACCGATGGTAATTTAAAACTGGAAACGTATCAGGATATTTCTAAAGAATTTGGTTACTCCGAAACCTCTTTTGTTTATTATTCCACAAGAGAAAAAGCACTGATGGTTCGTTCGTTTACCCCAACAGGAATTGAAATAGACGGAGCGGGACATAATTTACTGGGTGCTGTTTGCGGTGCTCTCTTAAAAGGAATGCCTATTTTTGATGAGCAAAACGAAAGTGAGCTTTTTGTAATCATGAAACATTCCGCCATTCCGTTAACCGTTACTTTAGATCCGGTTACTTTTTATCCCCTTGTTCAAATGCACCAAAAATCGGCGGTCATCAAGCAAGAAATTCCAACTTATAAAATTGCAGTTGCACTTGGTTTAAAAATTGAAGACTTAGATGTAAATGCTTTTGTTCCTACCATAGTCAATACAGAAGTTGCCCATGCCATGGTTCCCATAAAAAGCAGCCACATACTCAATAGTTTTGTTCCGGACAACCAGCTTTTAATCGAAATTTCGAAAGAATATAAATTCGAAGGTTTTTATTGTTTCACCATCGCTGATGAAAATGAGGAGCATATCGTCGAAACGAGATTTTTCAACCCCATTATCGGAATAAATGAAGATCCTGCTACAGGAACGGCAGCAGGTCCTTTAATTGGCTTTTTAACGCAAAAGAAATTCACTAAATCCGACAAAGAATACAAAATTCTTCAGGGTGTACGATTAAAACAGCCCTCAATGATTGAAGTAATGAATCGCGAAGAAGATATTCTGGTTGGAGGTTCTTCTACCATAACGATGCGCGGAGAACTTTACTTATAAAAAAAGCTGCACATGATGCAGCTTTTTTTATAAATCGAAACTATTACTTTTTGATTTCTTTTGGTAAAGTTGGTTTTTGCTGAGGCGGAATACGTTTCTTCAAAAACAAAATCTGCCCTAGATGACTCGACTGATGTTCCATAACATGAAACCAGCAATATTGATTACTCATGTCATACTTTGTTTGAACTTCGGCAAACCAGGCATCGTCTCTCTTTTTTAGCTCCGAAATTGTTTTGGCTCTTACTTCATTGTAGATGTCTAAATAATATTGAATATCATGTCCTTTAAATTCATCTCGTCCACCCTGATCGAGGTTTAAAGCGGCATTCCACTGTTTCTTTTCCTCTTCATTAAAATCTCTGTTTTCGAAGGTAAAAACCTGATAGTATTTTTCGGCAGCGGCCAAATGCATCACCAGTGCTCCAATTCGGTTGGCTTCTGCGTCATGCAAATAATCAATTTCGTACTGATTCATGTTCTTCACAGTTCTTTCTACACGGGACTTTAGATCTTCAAGCATTGAGATCATATCTCCAATTTTTGGTGATGCTCCTTCCACATTTCCAATCTTCGCTTCTGCTCGCGGTTTAATCCCGCTTCCTTCCAGTAGCAAACTGTTTTTTCCGTCAGCACTGGATTTGTCCTGCGTAATTTTGTACTCTTTTACTTTTACACTTGCCTCTTTTGAAATGCCTAAACCCCATTTCGGAATTTCACCATTTTTCAGAGGGGTTTCGAAACTTGAATTTAAAACCGCCAACGGTTCAAAAACACCTTTGTCATTCTCGATCAGCAATTCGAATTTATCAAAATAGAATTTACCGTTATACAAACACAAACCTCCAAAACTAAGTGATTTACTGTTCTTATCGATAGTTCCTTCTACGGTATAAGATTTCCATTCGTTTGATTTAATTGGTCTGTCTCTCATGTTATCAAAAAAACCTTCCTCTTCATTCTTCGTATCAACTCTTGCCCAAACTCCTGCCCAGGCCTGAGGTTCGGTACTTTCTACTTTTACCGATGCGATTACTTTAAACTTCTTTTTAACAGGAGACTGAATTTCTATCGTTTGATTGAAAGAGGTCCAATCACTCGAAACCGTCTTTTGCGTCTGGGCACTTGCCAAAACAAAACATAAAAGCAACAATGGGGTCACCAATTTTTTCATTCTTTATAGTTTTAAAAATTTAGGTAAATATAACACACTTTTTTAAGGAAATAACTGATCATATTTAGTAAATCATCTAAAAATGAAAACAAAAAAAAGCCACATCAGTCAAGATGCAGCTTCCTTATAAAAAATAACCAAAACCGAAGTTCTTAGTTTGTTTTCATTGGTGGTAAATCGAATGCTTTAGACTCGTGTTCGAAATTATTACGGTGTCCGCCATCGCAAAAAGGCTTGTTTGCCGATAATCCGCAACGGCAAAGACCCAATGCCGATCTTCCTTGTAGTCCGTAAACAGCTCCTTCAGAATCCATGATTTCGAAGTCACCTTCTATTTTAATCGATCCGTTTTTATTGATGATAAGTTTTGTCTTGCTCATAAAATTGCTTTTTTGTTCTTTTTTTGAGCACAAAGGTTGCGAAATAAATCGTGAAGATTTTAGCAGGTATGCTAGTTTAAACTGGTTCTATTTTATGGAGTGTTACACAGAGTTACTCGAAAGTTTTCGCAGAGATTCGCTAAGTTCAATTGTATTGTCTGGCTTCGACTTCGCTCAGCCGGACAATAAAACACCTCATCACTCGGGTCTCCCTTCGATCGAAATGAGAAAAAACTCAGTGAATCTCTGTGCTTTTTCTCTGTGAAACTCCGCGCAATAACAAAATCTCAATTCTATTGCTTATTTTTGCACTCAATAAAATTGAGTTATGATACAGAATCCAAAGAGATATACTATCACGGCAGCCTTACCTTACACCAACGGACCTATACATATTGGGCATTTGGCGGGGGTTTACGTGCCTGCAGATATTTATTCGAGATATTTACGTTTACAAGGAAAAGACGTTGCATTTATTTGTGGAAGCGATGAACATGGTGTTGCAATTTCGATGAAAGCCAAAAAAGAAGGAGTTACACCACAAGAAGTTATCGATAAATACGACGGAATTATTAGAAAATCATTTGCTGATTTTGGAATTTCGTTTGACAATTATTCCAGAACTTCGGCTAAAGTTCATCATGATACGGCTTCGGAATTCTTTAGAACCTTGTACGATAAAGGCGATTTTATTGAAGAAGTAACCGAACAATTGTACGATGCCAAAGCCAATCAGTTTCTGGCGGATCGTTTTGTGGTAGGAACCTGCCCTAAATGTGACAATCCGGAAGCCTATGGAGATCAGTGTGAAAAATGCGGATCGACATTGAATGCTACCGATTTGATTAATCCAAAATCGACAATTACCGGAGAAACGCCAATTTTAAAAGAAACAAAACACTGGTTTTTACCTTTAGATCGATATACTGAGTTTTTAACCGAATGGATTTTGGTTGGACATAAAAACGACTGGAAACCGAATGTTTACGGACAAGTAAAATCATGGGTTGACGGCGGGCTTGAGCCTCGTGCCGTAACGCGTGACCTTGACTGGGGAATTGACGTTCCGGTTGAAGGTGCCGAAGGAAAAAAATTATACGTTTGGTTTGATGCTCCTATCGGTTATATTTCGTCTACTAAAGAATGGGCAGCCCGCGAAGGAAAAGACTGGCAACCTTACTGGAAAGACGAAGACACTAAACTGGTTCATTTTATTGGTAAAGACAATATTGTTTTTCACTGTATCATTTTCCCGGCGATGCTTAAAGCCGAAGGAAGCTATATTTTACCGGACAACGTTCCTGCAAATGAGTTTTTGAATCTGGAAGGAAACAAACTTTCGACTTCTAAAAACTGGGCGGTTTGGCTGCACGAATATTTAGAAGAATTTCCGGAGAAACAAGACGTTTTACGTTATGCTTTAACTTCGAATGCACCGGAAACCAAAGACAACGATTTTACATGGAAAGATTTCCAGGCAAGAAACAACAACGAATTAGTTGCTATTTTCGGAAACTTCATCAACCGTGTGGTGGTTTTAACCAATAAATATTACAACGGATTTATTCCGAAACCAAACGAATTATCTGAAGTTGACGAAGCTACTTTGGCTGAACTAAAAGCATATCCGGCTGTAATTTCAAGTTCGGTAGAGCGATACAGATTCCGTGAAGCTTTGGGTGAGTTGATGAACGTGGCTCGTTTAGGAAATAAATACTTAGCCGACGAAGAGCCTTGGAAAGTAATGAAAGACAATCCGGAGCGCGTAAAAACTCAAATGTATGTAGCACTTCAAATTGCTGCTGCATTAAGCATTTTGGCGGAACCGTTTTTACCTTTTACTGCCGCTAAATTATCCCGAATCCTGAAAAATGAAGGCAAATTGCAATGGAATGATGTTACTGAAAATCCAGAATTAATTCCTGACGGACATCAAATTGGTGAAGCCGAATTACTTTTTGCAAAAATAGAAGACGAAGAAATACAAAAACAAATAGACAAATTGGAAGCGACAAAAACCGCAAATCTTGCCGAAAGCAAACAACCTGAACCACAAAAAGATCTTATTCAGTTTGAAGATTTCGCCAAAATGGACATTCGTGTTGGAACTATTCTGGAAGCCGAAAAAATGCCTAAAGCCAATAAACTTTTAGTACTTAAAGTGGATACCGGAATTGACGTTCGTACAATCGTCTCAGGAATTGCCGAAAGCTTTTCACCGGAAGAAATTATCGGAAAACGTGTTTCGGTTTTAGCCAACTTAGCGCCAAGAACCTTACGTGGTGTAGAAAGTCAGGGAATGATCCTGATGACAACCAATGCCGAAGGAAAACTGGTTTTCATCAATCCGGATGCCGATGCTCCAAATGGGGAAACGGTAAACTAATTATTTTAATTAGAAAATGTGGCAATTTGATAATGTGCTAATTTTCTAAATTTAGAAATTTATAAACCCGACAGGTTTTTAAAACCTGTCGGGTTTGCTATAAAAAACGGTAAACTAAAATTCTTCCAATATTTAATTGTACGAATTTTAACACGTTTTAATGTTTTCGATTACTTTTTATTTGTAAGTTTGTCTTGCAAAAATACTTCAGAAGTAATTCTGAACTTTATTAAAAGTTAACAATAAGCGAACCCTCGCCATGATGGCCCTATGGAAACTCGGGAAATCTATCCTTCTGGGGTATTTTTGCACATCTAAAGCGGGGGTT
Source organism: Flavobacterium sp. B183 (assembly GCF_023539155.1). NCBI lineage: Bacteria > Pseudomonadati > Bacteroidota > Flavobacteriia > Flavobacteriales > Flavobacteriaceae > Flavobacterium > Flavobacterium sp. B183. The sequence continues at coordinate 882,860 of NZ_CP097434.1, forward strand.
TCGTGCGTTTAATATTTTCGATATGCAAAGAGAAAATCAAAAACCAACACAACAAGATGTACTGCCAGCGGTGGCAAAATTTCTTTCCTTTCTTTGGATGGAAGGAGAATTTAGAGAACAACCGGAATATTTGTCAGAGATTTTCGAGGCAATTCTGGAAACAGAAATTGGTGACAACCAGGATCTGCGCACTAAAATGATAAGCTGTATGAAAACCATTAAAATGCTGACACAGACACTTGATCCTTTCTCGGATCAACAAATAGCACAGGCCTGCAGTGAAATTGGTACAGCTTAAAGACTCTCTTAAACGCGTGAAATTGATAATCGATTCACGCGTTTCACTTTTAAAAACTTTACAAAAATCAATAATTTGATTCTTATTCAAGAAAAAAGTGAGATCTTAGCAAAAACCCACTTTCCGATTCAATATTTAGATTAAATGAAACTCACAAAACCAAGATTGGCCCTAATTGGTGGAATACTTTGTATTTCAATTTTTCCAATATTAGTCAAACTAAAACTGGCTCCGGGATTAATCTCGGCTTTTTACAGAATGTTTTTTGCGGTACTCTTGCTTTTACCTTATGTACTGGTTACTAAAAGCTTTAAACTTCCGAAAACCAAATTCATACTATTAGCAGTACTTTGCGGAATTCTGTTCTCATCGGACGTTGCGGTTTGGAATATTGCTATTCAGGATTCAAGTGCGACTCAGGCATCTTTGCTAACTAATTTATCACCGCTTTGGGTTGGAATTGGTTCTTTTTTCTTTCTAAAAATCAGACCTGCCACCAATTTCTGGATCGGAACTGTCGTTTCCTTATTCGGAATGGTCACGTTGGTGGGATTTGAGTTTTTCATGGATTTGAATTTTGATCAAGCCTTTTTGTTTGCGGTTTTATCGGGTATTCTTTATTCGATTTATCTATTGGTAAGCAAAAAAGCACTCTCTGAAATCGATGTTTTATCTTTTATGACTATCAGCTTACTGGCATCGAGTATTTATTTAGGAATTCTATGTTATGCCCTGGATCAGCCTTTTGCAGGTTTCTCCAATACGGGTTGGTTTGTACTGGCACTTCAGGCTGTAATTTGTCAATTGTGTGCCTGGCTTTCCATCAGTTATGCTACCCAGCACATGCGCGCCACAAGAGTTTCGTTAAGTTTATTGAGTCAGGCCGTAATTACTTCGATATTAGCTTGGTTGTTTTTGGAAGAACAAATAACTTTACAAATGGTTTTCGGCGGAATCATTTTACTGTTCGGAATTAGAATTACGTTCTATGATAAGACGATTTCATTAAAAAAGCTTTTCTAAGTCATTGGCCCGCGGATAACGCTGGTTTTGCAGATTTTCGCAGATTATTTATTCATCTGAATCATTAAATTCGTGAATTCGTGGCTAAAAAATACTCTCGCAGATTTAGCAGATCGAGCGGATTTTTTTTAAATCTTTGAAAACATTCTAATCTGTGGCATTAAAATTCGTGAATTCGTGGCAAAAAAACCTGAAACAAGAAAAACTTCAAACCTGAAACAAAAACATTATGTTACATAAAAACAAAATACCCAATTTAAAAGTAATCGCATTTGATGCCGATGATACTTTATTCGTAAACGAACCTTACTTTCAGGAAACCGAACATAAATTTTGCGCTTTGATGGAAGATTATCTTTCGCATCAGGGAATTTCGCAGGAACTATTCAAAATCGAAATTGAGAACCTGTCACTGTACGGTTACGGAATCAAAGGCTATATTTTGTCGATGCTCGAAGCTGCAATGACAATATCCAACAACACCATTCCGATTGAGGTTATCGAAAAAATCATCCAATACGGAAAAGAATTACTCGAAAAACCAATTGAATTGCTTGATGGCGTCGAAGAAACCCTAAAAACACTACACGGAAAGTACAAACTGGTTGTAGCCACAAAAGGCGATCTGAAAGACCAGCACAGCAAATTGCATCGCTCAGGACTTGGTCATTATTTTCACCATATCGAAGTAATGTCAGACAAACAGGAAATTGATTATACGAAATTATTAGGACGTTTAGAGATTCAGGCAGAGGAATTCCTAATGATCGGAAACTCTCTAAAATCAGATGTACTTCCGGTTTTAGGCATTGGCGGCTATGCTGTACATATTCCGTTTCACACCACTTGGGAGCATGAAAAAATCAGTCACAAAATAGAACACGAACATTTTAGTTCGTTTGAAAAAATCACTGAAATCCTTCAGAACTTATTGTAATGAAAACACTTTTAGACTTAGAAAACTGGAATAGAAAAGAGCATTTTGCACACTTCATTCAAATGGAAGAACCCTTTTTTGGGGCTACCGTCGAGATTGATTGTACGCAGGCCTACGAAACGGCCAAAAGTCTCGAATCGTCCTTTTTTATTTATTATTTGCACAAAACACTGGTTGCCGTAAATGCAATCGAAAATTTTAGATACCGAATTTCGGGAGATCAGATTTACATCAATGACCAAATCGATGCCTCAGCAACCATCGGACGTGAAGACGGTACTTTCGGATTTTCATTTATAGAATACCACCCTGATTTTAAAACCTTCGAAAAAACGGCTCTACAGGAAATAGAACGCATACAGAATACCACGGGACTTTTTACAAGGTCTTTTGAAAATGATAATTTAATTCACTTCTCGGCAATTCCGTGGTTGAATTTTACGTCACTTTCACATGCCCGCAGTTTTACCTTTCCGGACAGCTGTCCAAAGGTTTCTTTCGGAAAAATGATGGTTTCACCAACCGGAAAAAGAACCATCGCAATGTCTGTTCATGTGCATCACGCCTTAATGGACGGATTACACATGGGACAATTTGTAGACTATTTTCAGGAATTAATGAATCAGTAATTCGCACACAAGAGGTTTAAATTTGGAATAATTTTGTCGATAAAAGCATATGAAAAAACTACTCCTTTTCTTGTTAGTAACCTATCAGTCAACGCTGTTGAGTCAGACAGTGTTGGCATCTTATCCTTTAGATTTAAAAAGGTACGATCAGAACAATACAATCGTTAATGTCGAAAATAAGGCAACGCACGATGTATTTGTTTTTGCCACAAATACTCAGAATCTTACCATTTTAAAATACAATAACGCTTTATTTTTAAAGGACGAATTTACAGTATCACGTGCCAATCTTGAAAACAAATCGATATTGGGTTATAGTTTTAGTGAAGACGGAAACCCTACACTTTATTGGGCTTCCGAAGATTCCTCGGAAATTTTGGTTGTTAAGTATTATTTAGAAACCAAAACATATAAGATTTTAAAATTTCAATATCCTTCTTCGAGTGAATACATCGTTGCTAAATTCCAAAGCAATAATCTACTCTACCTGTTATCTAAAGAACTCACAAGTCATACTTTAACAGCCTATGTTTTTAAAAACGGAATTGTAGAAGAGCGGATATTTGATTTCTCTGCTTTTACCTTTCAAAACAAAAAAGGCCAGTCTGTAAACTTTTCACAGCTCATCAAAGAAAATCCGATTATAAAAATTGATCCGGAAGATTATACCCCTTTAGACAAAGCTTCTAAAAAAAGTAAAATTTATCTCGAGGACAATCATCTTATCCTGACGCTGGATCATAATCCGAAAGAAACACAGCTTTTTGATCTCAATCTAGAGAATCAGGATGTTATTGAAAAGAAAATTGCCCAATCAGAGATTAAGACGCCTCGCAAAATAAGCAACTCGTTCTATCATGAAAGGAAGCTTTATCAAATCAATGCCAATGAGGATGAACTGGTTCTTGACATTAAAAATTATGATTCGGGCGAACTCATAAAAAATATCAGAGTTACAAAGGAAGATACGATTCGATTTAAAACCTCTCCTTTCCTTGTTCAGCAAGGCGGTGAAAGAAAACCACGGGAATTGAGGAACACAAAACGTTTTCTACAACATCTAGGTGCATTAGAAATAGGTTTATCTCTTTATAACAATGGAATTAGTACTTCGATGACACTCGGCGGAACTCCACGTGTTGGCGGAGCTTACTACACCGTCATGAATGACACTTTTACCTGGGATTATTTGCCAGTCGTAAATGACGAAACCGTATTTTTTGAAACTGCTTTAAACCAAAAATCAGAATTTGTTGCCAAAGATCCGGCACCAATGGCGCTTGACAACTTGTACTACTTTTTAAACAACAATAGAAAAGCGATTCTGGATAACATTTTTAGATTTGATGATTATTATATTTTAGGATACTACGATACTGCTTTAAAACAATATCAGATGCGAAAATTTACCGATGGATTCCCGGAAAATGAAACACAAAACCCGATCATCGATAAGGCTGTTTTTTCGAAACCATTTTCATTTGAAAGGCCTTAATTTTATTGAGAATTAATCCAAATGTCTGATGTTTTCAGGTTTGAAAAAAAAGGGAATGGATTATTTTCTCTAACTTTACATAAAAGAGAAATATTATGTTATCAAAAAATATCGAAACAGCTTTAAACAAGCAAATCCGCATAGAGGCAGAATCTTCGCAAACCTACCTTTCTATGGCTTGTTGGGCTGAAGTACACGGACTGGAAGGAATTGCGCAATTTATGTACACACAGTCAGACGAAGAGCGCGCGCACATGCTAAAGTTAATAAAGTATGTAAACGAACGCGGAGGTCACGCTCATATTACTGATCTAAAAGCGCCTAAAACATCTTATTCGACTTTCAAAGAAATGTTTGAGGAACTTTACAACCATGAACTTTTTGTTTCAAAATCAATCAATGAACTGGTACACATTACTTTTGAAGAAAAAGATTATGCAACACATAATTTCTTACAATGGTATGTTTCTGAACAAATCGAAGAAGAAGCGACAGCTAAGTCAATCTTAGATAAAATTAACTTAATTGGAGATGACAAAGGTGGACTATACTTGTTCGACCGTGATATTCAACAATTAACGGTTACAAGTTCGATCGCTATCAACCCAAAATAAAAAAAGTTAAAATTTATTTAGAACATTTAAAAATAACTTTTTTCTTTTATATTTGTCTCTGTTTTTATAATACAGAGGAAAATTGAGCAAGAAAGAAAAAGACAAGGACAAAAAAAAGGATAAGAAGAAAAAGAAAAATAAAGCTGCTATCCTTGAGAACATTAAGAAGTTGGAAAACTGTAAATCTTCTTGTTGTGAGAAATACAAAAAAAGCGAAAAGAAACGTTGCTCACGTTGTCCTATGTTTGATTTATTCAAAAAAACTGCTTAACGAAATATACAAACCCACCAAACGGTGGGTTTTTTAATTTAAAACAACAGACTCTTTACAAACAAAAGTTCAATAGAACACGGATTAAACTGATTCGCTATGCGAAAACACGGATGAAAACCGATCTTTTGTATCATATGAAATACGTAATCTGACCATACTCTACTTTATCCTTTTTAAAAATCTGTTCCCATCCGCGTCTTCGTGAAACGAATCCGCGTCATCTGTGTTACAATGCGGAAGAAAATCTTAACTTTTGCAATTGACTCGTGCAATACTTAAATGTTTGTGTAACTTTGTTGATATCCGTTTTTATTACTACGGTTAAAACTAATTTCCCTATTTTTAATATAGATCCTCAAAAAGACGTGGCATTACTTATGGAAAACCAAATTACGATACCCAAATCCAGTCTTGATTTTTTATCTCTGCTTAAAGAAAACAACAACAAGCCCTGGTTTGAGATACATAAACCAGAATATCTAATCGAACTAAATCATATTGAAATCTTTGCAGGTGCTTTGCTTCAGGAACTCTCTAAAACAGATGTTCTGGAGACAGCTTCAGGCAAAAAAAGCGTTTATAGAATTTATCGTGATATTCGCTTTTCTAAAGACAAAACTCCTTTTAAAACCTTTTGGGGAGGCAGTTATACCAGAGCAACAAAAGAAAGACGCGGCGGTTATTATTTTCATCTCGAGAAAGGAAATAGTTTTCTGGCCGGTGGTTTTTGGGGGCCAAACGCGGCAGATCTCAAACGCATCCGAGCCGAATTTGGTCACGATTCTCAAGCCATGCGGAAAATAGTACAGTCAGAATCATTTATCAGCACTTTTGGGACTTTGCAGGGAGAGCAACTTAAAACGGCTCCCAAAGGCTACGACATAAACCACGAAGCTATAGATTTACTCCGTTACAAATCGTTTCTGCTTATCAGACGTTTTACTGATGAGGAAGTACTGAGTCCTCTTTTTCAGGAACAGGCTCTCACGACTTTTAAAAACATGAGACCCTTTTTTGATTATATGAGTGAAATATTAACGACAGATATTAATGGTGCTTCCATTTTATAAAATACAAACCGGACAGGTTTTTGAAACCTGTCCGGTTTAGATTATCGACCGTCAATACTATTTACTTCAATAGTAAAATTTCATTTACGACTACCTCAGTAATAAACTTTTTCTCTCCGTTTTTGTCGTCGTAGCTTCTGTGGGTCAGTTTGCCTTCAACAGCAATTTCTTTCCCTTTTACGACAAACTTTTCGATTATTTCGGCTGTTTTGCCCCAGGCTGTAACGCGGTGCCACTCGGTTTGTTCGACTTTCTCTCCTTTGTCATTGGTATACTTTTCATTGGTAGCGATACTCAAATGTGCTAATTTTCTACCGTTTTCTAATGTTTTAATTTCCGGATCGTTTCCTACGTTCCCAATTAACTGTACTCTGTTTTTCATTGCATTCATGGCGTATAATATTTAAATGTTAGTATAAAATGAATTCGTTCATCAAATTCAACAGGACAAAGATCTGACGAACGCAAGCAATTATCCGGTAGACAACTATTTACTTTCGGTTGTAACTATTTGTAACCGTTTGTAAATGGAATTTATTTTGTATATTTGAGAGAAACCTTACGATATGCAGACCAAAATCAATAAAGTCGAATTGCGAAATTTGGAATTCGATGACTATAAGCAGCTAAAAGATTCTATGGTAGAATCGTATCCCGAAATGGCAGATTCGTACTGGAAAGAGGACGATATTAAAAGACTACTTTCTATTTTTCCAGAAGGACAGCTTGTTATACTGGCAGATGGAAAAGTCGTAGGATCGGCTTTATCCTTAATTGTCGATGAAAAGCTAATCGACAAAAGACATAATTACAAACAAGCAACAGGAAACCATACTTTTTCGACCCATAATAAAAATGCAGAGATCCTCTACGGAATCGATGTTTTTATTCACCCTAATTATCGCGGTTTACGTTTAGGCCGACGTTTATACGATGCCCGAAAAGAACTTTGCGAACAGTTAAATCTAAAAGCAATCGTTTTTGCCGGCAGAATTCCAAACTATGCCCAGCATTCTAAAAAGCTTACTCCAAAAAATTATATCGACAAGGTAAAACATAAAGAATTACACGATCCGGTACTTTCGTTTCAGTTAAGTAATGACTTTCATGTATTGCGAATCATTAAAAATTACCTTGAAGGCGATGAAGAGTCGAAAGAGTTTGCGGTACTTTTAGAATGGAACAATGTCTATTACGACGAAAGTCCAAAATTAATTAACCTCGAGAAAAGTGTCATCCGTTTGGGACTGATTCAATGGCAAATGCGTCCGCTTAACAATATTGAAGAATTTTTTGAGCAGGCCGAATTTTTTATCGATGTCGTTTCGGGTTATGGAAGTGATTTTGCCTTATTCCCTGAGCTTTTTATAGCTCCCTTGATGGCCGATTACAATCATTTATCGGAAGCCGAAGCCATTCGTGAACTGGCCCGATATTCAGATCCTATCCGAAAGCGTTTTCAGGAATTTGCCATTTCGTACAATATCAATATCATTACCGGAAGCATGCCTTATCTGGACAATGGAAACCTTTACAATGTTGGTTTTCTTTGTAAAAGAGACGGAACTTCGGAAATCTATACTAAAATTCATGTAACTCCAAATGAAGTACAGCATTGGGGAATGAAAGGCGGCTCTCAGTTTAAAACCTTTGATACTGATTGTGGAAAAATCGGTATTCTGATTTGCTACGATGTTGAATTTCCGGAGCTTTCGAGAATTATGGCCAACGAGGGAATGAACATTTTGTTCGTGCCATTTTTAACCGATACTCAAAACGCCTACACCAGAGTGAAACACTGTTCGCAGGCACGTGCCATCGAAAATGAATGTTATGTCGCTATTGCCGGCTGCGTAGGCAATCTCCCGAAAGTAAACAATATGGATATTCAATATGCTCAGGCCTCTGTTTTTACGCCTTCAGATTTTGCTTTTCCGAGTAATGGAATAAAAGCCGAAGCAACGCCAAATACAGAAATGACTCTTATAGTTGATGTTGATCTGAACCTGCTGAAACAGCTACACGAACATGGAAGTGTACGCACGTTAAAAGATCGAAGAACCGATTTGTACGAAGTTAAAAAGATAGATTCATGAAAACATGCCTCGAATGCTCTGAAAAAATTGTAGGCAGGGAAGACAAGAAATTCTGCTCAGACAGCTGTCGAAATGCTTACAATAATAAAATAAATAAAGACAGTACAAATTTCATGCGTAATGTAAACAATAAATTACGAAAAAATTACCGAATTTTGAGCGAACTAAACCCTAACGGGAAATCTAAAGCAACAAGGGATAAAATGACAAACAAAGGTTTTGATTTCGATTTCTTTACCAATATCTTGCAGACCAAAACAGGAAACACCTACTATTTTCTGTATGACCAAGGATATCGCTCTTTGGATAATGATTATTTTATGCTTGTTAAAAAAGAAATATAGTACCTATCTACCATGAAAAAAAACCAGACCTCAATTCTAGCCATAGTTTGCATTCTTGCTATTCTTGGCATTATATACGCCACAATGATGCCACAGGTAATCTCTAAAGGAGATGAGGCTCTTGCTGAGTTTTCTACGGACAGAGCTTTAAATCAAGTTAAAATTATTGCGCAGAAACCGCACTATGTGGGTTCTCTCAATCATGAACTGGTAGCCAATTATCTTAAACTTGAACTGAACCAAATTGGTTTGGAAACCAGTGTTCAGGAAGGCTTTACTTTAAATGATAGAGGACTTCTTGTAAAATCAAAAAACATTCTTGCCCGCATAAAGGGTACCAACAATACCAAGGCGCTTTTACTTCTTTCCCATTACGACAGTGCTCCACATTCTTTTTCAAAAGGGGCAAGTGACGACGCTTCAGGTGTTGCCACTATTCTCGAAGGAATTCGTGCTTTTTTATATGCAAAACAACCGCATAAAAATGACATTATCATTCTTTTTTCGGATGCTGAAGAACTGGGATTAAATGGTGCGGCTCTTTTTGTAAACAGCCATCCGTGGGCAAAAGATGTAGGTTTGGTTCTTAATTTTGAGGCCAGAGGATCCTCAGGTCCAAGTTATATGTTAATGGAAACCAATAAAGGAAACAAAGCATTGGTAAAAGAATTTTCTAATGCAAAAACTACTTACCCGGTTTCCAATTCACTTATGTACAGCATCTACAAAATGCTTCCAAATGATACCGATTTAACGGTTTTCAGAGAACAAGGAAACATACAGGGATTCAACTTTGCTTTTATAGACGGTCACTACAATTATCATACACAACAAGATGATGTTCAGCACCTGAACAAAACGACTCTGGCTCATCAAGGAACTTATTTAATGCCTTTATTAAAATATTTTTCCAATGTAGATTTAAATACTACAACTTCAACAGAGGATGATGTGTACTTTACCGCTCCGTTCTCCTTCATTAATTATCCTTTTTCATGGGTATGGCCAATGACAATTATTGCTTTGGGATTGTTGATTATTTTCATCTTTATAGGAAAAGCAAAACGTGTTATCACTTTCAGAGAAATATTCAAAGGATTTGTTCCTTTATTGGGATCTCTTATCATAGCTGGTGTGGTAACCTTTTTAGGATGGAAAATTGTTTTACAGATTTATCCGCAATATTCTGATTTATTGAATGGATTCACCTACAACGGTCATGCTTATATTGGTGCATTTGTAACACTAAGTATCGCTATTTCATTTGCCTTCTACCATCATTTTTCAGAAGCTAAAATTACCATGAATCATTTTGTAGCACCGTTGCTGCTCTGGATCATCATTAATGCATTTGTAGCTAATAGTCTGACCGGTGCAGGTTTTCTGATCATACCGGTATACTTCGGCATACTCCTGTTCGGAATTTTTGTTCTTACTCAACATTATAGTCTCGGACTCAATCTACTGTTTAGTATTCCGGCATTTGTTATCATCGCTCCCTTTATTGTGATGTTTCCGGTTGGTTTAGGATTAAAAATACTCTTTGTAAGCGCTATTCTAACTGTATTACTTTTTACATTGGTATTACCGATATTTGGCACGTTTGCTAAAAAAGGGATCTGGACGATCTTTTTCTTTGCTGTTTCAATTGGCTTTTTTGTCTATGCGGGATACCACTCCGATTACGAACCAGGAAAAGCAAAATCAAACAGTTTACTGTACGTTTACAATGCCAATACCAACTCTGCTCTTTGGGCCACTTATGATGTTAACCTTGACGATTGGACCAAAACTTATTTAGGACAAAAAAACCAGAGCGCTGTTGGCTTAAATACATTACCAATAGCCAGTAAATACAATTCAGGCTTTACCTACAGTGCGATTGCTCCTGTAGTCGACATACCGAAACCAACAATTGCATTTTTAAAAGACAGTGTGGTTGGCAATAACAGGTATTTAAAAATAAAAATCACCCCAAACAGAAAGGTAAATCGTTATGACATTTATGCCAATCCAAAAATGACTTTTTTCAATTTCAAAGCTAATGGAGTTTTAGCTTCTGGGCAGAAAGGAAATCGTCTGGAACGCGACGGCATGAAAATCTTATGTTACTATGTGGTAGGTAATGAACCTCTTGTCATGGAATTTTACACCAACAAATTAACGGCTCTGGATATGGACTTAATTGAAAGTTCTTTCGATTTGATGACCAATCCGCTACTTAAAGTAAAACCAAGAAGTAATTGGATGATGCCAACACCTTTTGTACTCAATGATGCAGTACTCATTCAGCAAAAAATAAAACGCTACACAACACCCGCAACTGTTCCTGCACCTACAGCAATAGTGAAAGACAGTACAGTCCTAAAAAAAGACAGCTTAAAACCTATTGCAAAGCCAATTGTAAAACCACAATAAAAACACTTATTATGGCAACAAATATCTCTACAGTTCTTTTAAATGCTCCATCTGAAAAAGTCTGGAATACACTCACTCAACCTGAGTTGGTCAAACAATGGCAATACGGCAGTGACTTAATCACGGACTGGAAAATTGGTAATGAAATCAGATTTAGAAACGAATGGGAGGGTCAGGTTTTTGAGCAATGGGGAACTGTTTTGGAGATTATCCCCAATCAGAAAATCAAATATTCTTTATTCTTCCCCAGACCGGAATTAGAGGACAAACCCGAGAATTACTTCGTAATGAGTTATGTCTTAACAGAAGAAAATCAGAAAACAAAACTCGAAATTGTTCAGGAAGACAATCGCCCCGGAGCAGTTCAGGAAAAACCTCAGGGTGAAGAAAACCCAATTTTACAAGCTTTAAAAGCTTTAATCGAATCGTAAAGACGATCATTTATCGACACAAAAAATCGGTAAATTTTAATTCTTATAGCTTTACAGCTTTAAACACAAAATGACACAAATAAGTATTCTAGGCTGTGGCTGGCTGGGGTTACCTCTGGCTAAAAAACTAACCGCAAAAGGACATCTGGTCAACGGATCGACAACTTCTGAAAGTAAACTTACTATTTTAAAAGAATTAGGCATAAATCCTTTTCTGGTTACACTTGAAAGCGAAAGTATTTCCAATACCATAACTGATTTTTTAACCGAAAGTGAAATCTTAATTATCGATATTCCACCCAAATTAAGAGAAAGTAAAACCAATGTTGCCACTTCTACTGAAATGGTATTTGTTCGAAAAATGGAGAATCTAATTCCGTTTATAGAAAAATCAACAGTAAAAAAAGTACTTTTTGTAAGTTCAACCGCAGTTTACGGAAACGACAACACAACGATCACAGAAGATACGCCCCCAAATCCGGAAACCGAAAGTGGTAAACAATTGCTTTTAGCGGAGACTTTGCTTCAAGAAAATCAAAACTTTGCAACCACCATATTGCGTTTTGGCGGTCTAATTGGAGAAGATCGTCATCCGGTAAAATTTCTGGCCGGAAAAGAAAACCTTGAAAACCCTGATACTCCGGTAAATCTGATTCATCAAAACGATTGTATTGCCATCATCGAGGCAATCCTAAATCAGTCTCAATGGAACGAAGTTTTCAATGCTGTAGCACCTTTTCATCCAACGAGAGAAGAATACTATACTCAAAAAGCAAAAGAACACAATCTGAATCCACCGAAATTCAGAGCTGAAAAGTCAAACATTCAAAAGGTCATTTCAAGTAAAAAAATGGAATCGGTTTTAAATTATCAATTTAGACGGGACCATTACTAAAAGCCTCGTATCCGGTTGAGCGAAGTCGAAACCTACTTATAAGCCTGCCACTTCACTCAGGACAACAATCGTTTGCCCGAACATAAAAAACTTAAATTACCTCCCTAACTTATATCATTTAAAAAAAACTTTGCGAACTTTGCGATAAACCTTTACTCTTTTGCGGTAAAAACTTTACGTTTAAAACTATGGAAACAGTTTATGTCAATTCACCATTAGGAATCACTAAGATCGTTGGAGATGAAGACGGCATTGCTATTGTCTCTGTTTCTGATGTTGGCGACAATGACATTTCGCAAACCATTCCTAAAGTTCTGGAAGAGGCCGTTTCACAGCTTCAGGAGTATTTTGATGGTAAAAGAACCGACTTCGATTTAAAACTAAACCCAAAAGGAACGGACTTCCAGCAAAAAGTATGGAAATCACTATTGGAAATTCCATACGGAAAAACCATCAGCTATATGGATCAGACCAAGAAACTGGGAGATGTAAAGGCTATTCGCGCTGTTGCATCAGCAAATGGTAAAAATCCACTGTGGATTGTGGTTCCCTGCCATCGTGTTATTGGTACAAATGGTTCTTTAACAGGTTATGCAGGTGGTCTTTCCCGCAAAAAATGGCTCCTGGAACATGAGAATCCCAGTACGCAACAGCGTTTATTTTAGTTTCTGAACAAGACATACCTTTACGAAAGCTGAAGGTAAAAAAGTATCGAAGTCTTAAAAATATAAGCTATTTCTTATTTTTAAAATCATTTGCGTACTTTTATAAATCTAAATGCCTAAAAATATAAGACGTCTCCATAATGATTGAAAAAATTAACCTTAACAACATTCTTTTCCTTGATATTGAAACGGTACCGGAAGAGGAAAATTTCAATTCGCTTGACGAAGAAATGCAGTCTCTTTGGGATCAGAAGACACAATACCAGCGTAAAGACGATTTTACTCCCGAAGAATTTTATGAACGTGCCGGAATCTGGGCAGAATTTGGTAAGATTGTGTGTATTTCGGTTGGCTATTTTACCATCAAAGGTGATGTTAGAAATTTTAGGGTAACCTCTTTTTTTGGAGATGAAAAGAAAATCCTGCGCGACTTCAACAATCTCCTCAACAATCATTTCAATAAACCACAGCACCTGCTGTGCGGACACAATGCCAAAGAATTTGACATTCCGTTTATTGCCCGACGCATGATCATCAATCAGATCGCTATTCCGGAAAAGCTTAATTTATTTGGCAAAAAACCCTGGGAAATAGCTCACTTAGACACTTTAGAATTATGGAAGTTTGGCGATTACAAGCACTTTACCTCTTTAAAACTATTGACCAAAATTCTGGGAGTTCCCTCTCCAAAAGGCGATATCGACGGCAGTCAGGTTGCACATGTCTTTTATGTAGAAAAAGACATTGACCGAATTGTGACCTATTGTGAGAAAGACACCATAGCTGTAGCTCAGATTTTTCTTCGCCTGCGCCGTGAAGATTTATTAATTGACGATGAAATCATTCATGTCTAATACTGCTTTAAACAATGGATTCAAAAATAGCACAGCTCAGGCTCATCTCTCAAAAACTTCATAAAACGACTGACAGTACACCACAAGAAATTGTGCAGCATTTAGGTGCAATGCAGGCTCAGGACTATGCAATGGCAAAATGGGCAGTCGGCTCCCGCTGCGATGCTTCAGAAAAAGCGATTGAAGAAGCTATCAATTCGGCACAAATTATCCGAACTCATATTTTACGACCTACCTGGCATTTTGTTTCTGCCGATGATATTTACTGGATGTTGGATCTTTCAGGCCCACAAGTCAAACGCATTGTAACTTCTTATGTAAAAAAATACGGTTATGATGCAAAGAAACTAGATCAGACTAATGCCGCTATCCAAAAAATACTCGCAGGAAACAATCATCTCACCCGTGAAGAAATCATGCAGGAACTTAGCATTACTAAAACTCCTGGTCCTGATCATTTAAGCGGTCCTATTATGATGTATGCCGAGCTCGATGGTTTGGTTTGTAACGGAAAAATGAAGGGAAAACAAATGACGTATGCTTTACTTGAAGAAAGAGTTCCGAAAACACAAGGCAGACTAACCCAAGAGGAAGGCTTGGCAAAACTAGCCCTTCGCTACTTTGAAAGCCATGGCCCTGCTACTCTTCTTGACTTTTCCTGGTGGTCAGGTTTCTCCCCTACCAGCTGTAAAAATATCATTAATGCAATCGAATTGCAATTAAACTCTATTACCATTGAGGATCAGAAGTATTGGTTCAAAAATGATATTTCTACCGAAGATGACTTCCACGAAAGCATTCATTTTCTTCCGGCTTTTGATGAAATCTTAATCTCGTATAAATCCCGAGAAGCATCCATTTTACCAGAACATCAACCAAAGGCTTTTACCAACAACGGTATTTTCAAACCTATAATTCTGGAAAACAGCAAAGTCATCGGAACCTGGAAACGCACCATCAAAAAAGATCATGCCAAAATAGAAACTCAATTTTTTAACGAGACAGAAAATCATAAAAAGGCAATTCTTTTTGAAGGCATTAAGCCTTTTGAAAACTATTTAGGAACCAAAATTCAAATCGAATAATTTGAATTTTCACAAAACCGAATTGCTTTCAATGAAATACTTCCTGTTTCCTCTTTAAAATCCTTGCGCGTTTTAGGGTTAAATAATTACATTTACAAAAAAATATAATTATGGTATTGAGCAGATTTTGGTTAGCTATTTTTGTGTCTTCAATTTTATTTGTCGTAGTGAGTTTGTTTACTGGCAACAGTTATACGCTTGATTTTATTTTGAACGGACAAAAAGATGACCCAATTCTGGTTTCTGAAAAATATCTGGAGCAAATTCCTGCTTTTGTGAGAGACAGCATCGATTTAAAAGAAGATAAAACCATGATTGTAAACAGGGATTTAACAAATCCTGATACTACTTATGTTTACAAAAACAAAACGGTAAAAATTTACAGTGGTGTACAAAAATCAGACGGTTTACTACCAACCTGTAAAAGTACTTTGATCGACATTATCATTCCATTAATTGCCTACTTAGCCTTTTTCTGCGGATTAATGGAACTTTTAATCGTTTCCGGAGCTTCCGAAAAATTGGCAAGATTCCTAAGTCCGATGTTTACCAAAGTGTTCCCTACGGTTCCTAAAAATCATCCTTCGATATCCTATATGACCTTAAATTTTGCAGCAAACTTCCTTGGTTTAGATTCTGCTGCCACGCCATTTGGACTAAAAGCAATGGAGAGCTTACAGGAACTGAATGTAGAAAAAGACAAGGCAAGTGATGCTCAAATCATGTTTATGTGTCTGCATGCATCAGGTCTGACCCTGATTCCAACTTCAATTATTGGATATCGCGCCGCAGCAAATGCGGCCAATCCGGCTGATGTTATGCTTCCGTGTATCATTACTTCGCTAATTGGAACTGTCGCAGCATTCCTGATTGTGGGAATCAGGCAAAAAATAAATTTCAAAAGTGCTTCATTGGTACTTGCTTTAATGGCTATTATTGCTGCGATCATAGGATTATTGTTCTATGTCAATCATTTAGATTTAATTGGAAAAAACTATTTTACTTCTAATCTTTCAGGATTGATGTTGGTTGGAATCATTGGAATTACACTCATTTTCTCCTTCATTCATGAGAAGAAATTTGTAGCACAAGACACTACAATGTTCGATACTTTTGTAGAAGGTGCTAACAATGGTTTAAAAACCGGAGTTAAAATATTTCCTTATGTTTTAGGAATGTTGGTTGCCATCTCTCTTTTTAGAAATAGCGGATTGTTTGAAATTATAAGCAATGGAATTGGATTTCTCTTTAG
This sequence comes from Flavobacterium sp. B183, assembly GCF_023539155.1. NCBI lineage: Bacteria > Pseudomonadati > Bacteroidota > Flavobacteriia > Flavobacteriales > Flavobacteriaceae > Flavobacterium > Flavobacterium sp. B183. The sequence goes on from NZ_CP097434.1 coordinate 899,240, forward strand.
CAGTATCGGCGTAAGTTCCGAAATCATAAATGCGTTACCGGTTGCATTACTTAGACCTTTTAGCTCAGGAGGTTCCAGAGGATTCTTACTGGATTCGATGAGTACTTTCGGAGCAGATTCCCTTACCGGACGTTTGAGCAGTATTTTCCAATGTAGTGCCGAAACTACTTTTTATGTAATTGCGGTTTACTTTGGATCGGTAAATATCAAAAACACCCGATACGCGCTTACCACTATGTTACTGGTTGATTTTATTTGTGTAATCGCTGCGATTTTTGTGGCAAGCTGGTTTTTTTAATCCCAAAAAAAGATTTTAATCAAAGCCTAAAAAATAACAAACCATGAAACCACAATACCTTTTACTTCTATCGTTTGTAATCGCCTGTCAAAAACCAAAATCCGAATCGCAGATAATAAGTATCAATCCTGAAAACAAAGTTGAAAACACAATTCCCGCTAAAGAAAAATTCTTGAAAACGGATACAATAACTCTTAACGATGAGGGCGAAACCCCAGCAAACAAGTATATTCTTGCACATCTTATCAGCCAAAAGGCAGATAAAGACAGTATCGTAACCGGAAATTACCACCTTGATTTTTACCAAAATAAAACCAAAACTGTTTCTTCAAGAATCTCTATTAAAGGAATCGAAAAAGGTTCAGAATGGGGAGCTTCTCTTGGATTGACTTCATCCACGACTAAAAACTCTCCGTTCATTCATATTAGTTTTGGATATCCTGCTTGCGGTTATAATCAGAACAACTATTTATACTATCTGAAAAATAAAACCGTACAATTGGTTCATGAATGGTCAAGCATGTCCGATAGTGGCTGGGGCGGATGGGTTGAATTTGTAAATCCTTCTGCAAAAGTCAATCCGGATTCCTTTTACTGCAAAACTGTTTTCTTTGAACCCGATGACAATGACGAAAATATGGGAACAGTTAAATACTCCGATTCAATGGTTTTTCGCTTGATTGGAAATCAGTGGAAAAAGCAGCTGCTTACCAAGGAAGACCAAACCTATTTTGAGAAAAAAATGAGTTTTGATGACTTCCACAGTCAAAAATAAAGGATAGAAAACGCACCTTATTCAAATTCTTTCTTAGGTAAATAATTTCTAACTTTGTAAAAAACAAAACAATGATTGATTTTATATACCAGGACCCTTATCCTATTTTGAAGGATGATACGCAATACCGCAAAATCACCTCTGATTTTGTAAAAGTAGAGCAATTTGGACAACGTGAAGTTTTGACCGTTGACCCAAAAGGATTAGAATTATTGGCGGAAGAAGCCCTTACCGATGTTTCGTTCATGTTACGAACGACCCATTTACAAAAACTAAGAAACATTCTTGACGATCCGGAAGCTACAGATAACGATCGTTTTGTTGCTTACAACTTATTACAAAATGCATCTGTTGCTGCCGAAGGTCAGTTACCTAGCTGTCAGGATACGGGAACAGCTATTGTAATGGCAAAAAAAGGAGAAAGCATTTTTACAGGTGTTGATGATGCTGAATGGTTAAGCAAAGGAATTTTCAATACGTATCAAAAGCGCAACCTTCGTTATTCTCAAATTGTTCCGATTTCGATGTTTGAAGAAAAAAATTCAGGCTCAAATCTTCCGGCACAAATTGATATCTACGCCAAAAAAGGAACTTCTTACGAGTTTTTATTCATGGCAAAAGGGGGTGGATCTGCTAATAAAACCTACTTGTACCAACAAACAAAATCTTTATTAAATGATAAATCGATGGATGCTTTCATCCGTACGAAAATTAAAGATTTAGGAACATCGGCTTGTCCTCCGTATCACCTGGCTTTAGTAATTGGAGGAACTTCTGCGGAAGCGAATCTAAGTGCTGTAAAAAAAGCATCTGCGGGTTATTATGACCACCTTCCAACTTCAGGAAATATGGCCGGTCAGGCGTTTCGTGATTTAGAATGGGAAGAGCGTGTTCAGAAAATCTGTCAGGAGAGTGAGATTGGTGCTCAGTTTGGTGGAAAATATTTCACACATGACGTTCGTGTAATTCGTTTGCCTCGTCACGCGGCTTCTTGTCCGGTTGGATTAGGAGTTTCTTGTTCAGCCGACAGAAATATTAAAGGAAAAATTACCAAAGACGGAATCTTCGTGGAGCAATTGGAAGTAAATCCAAAGCAATTTTTACCGGAAACAGCTCCGCACTTAGAAGCGCCTGTTGAAATTGATTTAGATCAGCCGATGGCCGATATTCTGGCCAAATTATCACAATATCCAATTAAAACCCGTTTAAAACTTAACGGAACTGTAATTGTAGCCCGTGATATTGCACATGCCAAAATCATGGAATTATTGGAAGCAGGTAAACCGATGCCGGAATACTTTAAAAATCATCCCGTTTATTACGCCGGGCCTGCAAAAACACCGGAAGGAATGGCTTCAGGAAGTTTTGGACCGACAACTGCGGGACGTATGGACGTTTATGTAGATGAGTTTCAAAAACATGGAGGCAGTATGATCATGCTGGCCAAAGGAAACCGTACCAAACAGGTAACAGATGCCTGTAAAAAATATGGCGGATTCTATCTGGGTTCTATTGGAGGTCCCGCTGCTATTTTAGCACAAGACAATATCCTAAAGGTTGAAGTCGTAGATTTCGAAGAATTAGGAATGGAAGCGGTTCGTAAAATTACCGTTAAAGATTTCCCAGCTTTTATTATTACAGATGATAAAGGAAATGATTTTTTTGAAAATCTGTAGCTTTTTTTAGGTGCAAAGGCACAAAGTTGCAAAGGTTCAGAGATTGATTCTACATAAAAAAGAAAACCGCCCTTATGGCGGTTTTCTTTTTTACTATGTATATCCTTTGAACCTTTGCCTCTCTGCACCTATGAACCTATTATCCCTCTAATTCTTCACTTTCGAAAGCAATGAAATGAGACAACTGTCCTTTTAAATTAAAAACAGGATGTGCATTGATTTTACATTTATAGGTTCTGCCGTCTTTTCTGTAGTTTTCAATTGTTTTTTCAAAAGGAATTCGCTGCTGAATGGCTTCTTTTATTTCTTTAAGCACAACTTTTGAAGTAGCCGGTCCCTGAAACATTTTCGGAGTTTTACCCAAAACCTCTTCTTCTTTATAACCTGTCATTTTTCTGATTCCATTTGAAGCAAAAATGATCTTCAAATCCAAATCGGTAACCAGAACTACTTCATTTTTTATTCTTTCTTCAATTTCCAGATTTTTGGCGTCCCAGATAAACTGACTCGAAATTTTATTCACTTTCTTTACATCAGTAAGAATCGCTTTTAATTCTTTTAAATGTTCACAATGAAAATCCCAAGCCATAATAGGGACTGAATTACGATGAGAAACTTCTTCAAATTTATTCGTTTTCATTGCGAATGATTCAATGTTAATGTACTGTTACTCTCAAAGGTAGAAAGAAAATTCATCATAAAAGAACAAATTACATGATTTAATTATTCCTTAATGCAATTAGAAGGAAAATTTAAGTTGGACTACTACTGCCTTTTTTTCTTCTGTATTTAGGTTGTTCAACGAAATGCCAAGCAATCGAACAGAATCTTTCATTCGTTCCTGATACAGAAGCTCCTCTACGGTCTCTAGAATCAAACTTTTATCAGAAATAAAGTATGGCAGCGTTTTACTGCGTGTTTGTTGCGTAAAATCGCTGTATTTGATTTTAAGTGTCACGGTCTTGCCCGAGATGTTATATTTTTTTAATCTTTTTTCTAAAGATACCGCAATCTTTTCAAGCTGTTCGAGCATAAAAATTTCAGAGGATAAGTTGACATCGAAGGTGTGCTCGGCCGCAACTGATTTCGTTACACGAGACGCTTTTACTTCACTATTATGAATTCCGCGAACCACATTGTAATAAAAGGCCCCCGATTTTCCGAAATGTTTCTCCAAAAACGCTACGTCTTTGCTCTTAAGATCTGCTCCTGTGAAAATTCCCAATTGGTACATTTTTTCGGTGGTCACTTTTCCAACACCGTAAAACTTCCGAATGGGCAATTCTTCCAAAAAGTTTAAAACCTCGTCCGGATTAACCGTTTTCTGTCCATTTGGTTTGTTAACATCCGATGCAATTTTCGCTACAAACTTATTAATCGAAATTCCCGCAGAAGCCGTGAGCCCAACCTCATTGAGAATTCGGAGTCTGATTTCCTGTGCAAGCAAACTTGCGCTTGGGTTGCCTTTTTTATTTTGTGTCACATCAAGATAAGCTTCGTCCAGCGAAAGAGGCTCAACCTGATCTGTATAGTCATGAAATATTTTATGAATTTTATTCGAGATCTCTTTGTAACGATCAAATCGCGGACGAACGAAAATAATTTCCGGACAATATTTTTTGGCCAGAACACCACTTATGGCACTTCGTACACCAAATTTTCGCGCTTCGTAACTTGCAGCCGAGACTACGCCTCTATTCTCTGATCCGCCAACAGCAACAGGTTTTCCACGCAAAGCGGGATTATCCATCTGCTCTACCGAAGCATAAAAAGCATCCATATCAATATGAATGATTTTTCGATATGTTGGGGTTTCGGACATACTACAAATTTAAAGAGGAAAGGCACAAAAAGTATCGAAAATAATCATAAAAATAATCTCTCCAATCACCCCTTAAAATTCATTCCAAATCTCAAATTTCACATTTTACATATAACAATTCAAATCACACCATTTGTAAAGATTCTCAAGTTACTAGTCTCAAACGAATCCTTTTCGTTATTTTTGTATTTCTACATTAAAGAATTAAAATGCGAACATTTGTTATAGGCGACATACACGGCGGATTACTCGCGCTGGAACAAGTGATGAAAAAAGCCAAAGTTACTACACAAGATACTCTTATTTTTTTAGGCGATTATGTTGACGGATGGAGCCAATCTCCCCAAGTAATTGAATATTTAATGGACTTAAAAAGTAAGCAAAATTGCATTTGCATCAGAGGAAATCATGATGAACTGCTTTTGTCCTGGTTTAAAAGCAAAACAGAAGATGTTGACGAAACTTTATGGTTCAAACATGGCGGTGAAGCGACTGTTCTGGCTTACGAAAAACTGAGTGTGGAAGAAAAACAGGCACATATCGCTTTCCTCGAATCATTGGAGGATTATTACCTTGACGATCAAAACCGATTATTTGTTCATGCAGGTTTTACCAATCTGAATGGCGTCAAATATGAATATTTTCCAAAATTATTCTACTGGGACAGAACGCTTTGGGAGACAGCTCTTTCGCTAGATCCTAATTTAAAAATCGGTGATGCACTTTATCCTAAGCGTTTTACGTTGTATAAAGAAATCTATATCGGACACACTCCTGTCACCCGAATTGGCGAAACAACACCTGTACAAAAAGCAAATATATGGAACGTTGATACTGGTGCCGCTTTTAAAGGCCCGTTGACTATTTTAAACGTCGACACTAAGGAATTCTGGCAGAGCGAACCGCTAAATGAACTGTATTCTTCTGAAAAAGGCAGGAATTAACTCCTAAAATGGCTATTTTTGCACTTAAAAAAATAATTAAAATTTATATTTATGAAAAAGGTAATTACACTTTTGTTTTTAGTATCATTTGGATTCACACAAGCACAAGAGGCTTTTAAAGGAAAAGGAGACATTAGAGTGAATGTTGGTGCTAACATACAAAATGGTGGTTCCGGAATTCAGGGTTCGGTAGATTTTGGTCTTGGAGAAAATTTCTCTTTTGGCTTTGTAGCCAATTATTTATTAGGAGTAGACAATTTTAATGGTTTCTATCATAACAACCCAACGCCATACACTGATTTAAAACCGAAGTTTAGTGATCGTTTTGATGCTAAAGCCAGAATTAATGCTAATCTAAGCAGTGTTATTGGGGTTAAACAATTGGATGTTTATCCTGGTTTAAGTTTAGGGTTGCGTAACTTTGGAGGTCATGTTGGCGGACGTTATTTCTTTACGGATGGATTTGGTGTTTTCACAGAGATTGGATTTCCAATTGCAAAATACGGAAACAACAACGATGTATTTGATCATTTAAACAATCAGGCAACTTTTAGTTTAGGAGCCTCATTCAATTTACAATAAGCGCAACGGATAAGAAAATATAAGTTTTATTTAAAACCGTATTTCCTCTGAAATTGTCCGACAGCAAAATTTATAAAGTCAAAAAAAACCGCCTAGCTGGGCGGTTTTTTATTTTATCTGCTTAGCAAAATACTCCAATGGGCTCCGCTAAACACTTTATACTTTTCTGAAAAATTCCCCTGATTGACTGCGAGCGAGAAATTTAAAAGACTGTTGAAGTAACAAACAGCTGTACCAATTGCTGCTTCACCAAATGTATTTACTAACTTTAGTTTTCCTTCGTATACTTTTTTAGTACCATCAAAAACCTGAACTCTCACGACATCTCCCGCTTTCAAGCCTAATTTTTCAGCGGTCTTTTTATCGATATTTGTCCAGACATTGCCATACTGAATATCCAAAACCGGAATACCTCCTTTAATAACTCCATTTTCTAAAACCGGTTTCTGATAATCAATTTTCACCACTTCATTAGGCAGCTTAGGCCCTACTTCTTCAAATGCAATCGTTTTTGAGGCTAATCGTGCTCCGGTAAAAGCATATACATCGCGTCCATGAAAAGTATACGATTCATTTGAGTTTTGTCGACGGTTTTTTACTTCATCAATTTCGCGAATTTCCTGAATTCCTAATTGTTCTGCAATTAAAGTCAAGGTTCCATTATCGGGAGTCACAAAATAATGTCCTGATTTGGTGCGTAAAACTACAGAATGTCTTGCGGTTCCCACTCCCGGATCACAAACGGATACAAATACAGTTCCTGCAGGATAGTACTGTGCGGTTTGTGACAGGCGATAAGCAGCCTCCCAAATATTAAATGCCGGAATTTCATGCGTCAGATCAAATATCTTCAAATCTGTTGAAACTCCCATTGCCACTCCTTTCATTGCTGATACCGCCCCATCTTTCAACCCAAAATCAGATTGAAAAACCAGCACGTTATTCTGAGAAAAACTACTAAAACTAAGGGCATACAAAAAAAGCAATAAGTACAATTTCATCATGATCTTTTTTAGGATTACTAAACAAACTTACAAAAAGCGGTCTTACTATGACATACAAAAATTACATTCGGGAACTCCATAAAAAAGCCCCGCAAATTGCGAGGCTTTTCGTTTTTTAAACTAACAATTTTATTTTTTGGCGAATTTCTTAACGATTCTTTTAGCCCCATTATTCAACTCGATAACATAAAGTCCTGTTTTTAAAGTTCTCACATCAATAGGATTTCCTGAAAGCTCTCCTGAGCTCACTTGCTGACCCAATGTATTTGTAATTCTGAAAGTATATCCTGTATTATCTGCTAATGAAACATTTAATTCATCAACAACCGGATTTGGATACAATGCAAATCTTGCCGTTTCATTAGTTTCAACTAATCCTGCTGCAATTTCCTGATTTACAATAGCTCCTGAAGCTGTGATATTGATCGAATAATCTTCTACTTGTCCATAAGAAAATGACTCACAAGAAGTTGGTATTCCGTTATATTTCATAGAAACTCTAAGTCTTGTTGTACCAAGTGTTGCTGTAGCCGGAATTGTAATAGTTCCTGTAGCTGTAGCCGCTGTAGAGGTTGCTTTCGTCCAAACGGTTTCACCTGCATCTGCAAAATCCCCATCTTGGTTGTAATCGATAAAAACTGCATATCCTTCGCTGTAAACAGTAGAAGTCCAAACCGGAGTGATTGTTATCGTATAGGCTGTTCCTCTGGCAGCATTTGTAGAGATAGCGGTATAGTTTTCATAACCAGTTGTTCCTGTTGAAGTGTTGTTGATGGTACCGAATACCACTTTTCCAATTCTCTCATCTACAGTACTGTTCCCCTGAGAGTTACAGTAGTTTAAAGATGCAGCTGTAGTGGTAACATTTACAACATTACTTGCTGTTGAAACATTTCCTGCTCCGTCTTTGGCTTTTACACTAAAGCTATACGCTGTCAATGCTGTTAAACCTGTTACAGTATAATTGGTTGTAGTAGACGAACCTTTTAGAGTTGTTCCCTGGTAAATATCATACCCCGTAACCCCTACATTATCTGTTGAAGCAGTCCATGTTAAATTAGTTGTTGACCCCGTTGTTCCGGAAGCAGCAAGATTTGTTGGCGCTGTTGGCGCAGTTGTATCATTTGAATCCACATACGCAGCTCCAACACCTACAGCATAAAATGCATTAGTGGTAGCAATAACTTCCGGTGAACCGGCACCATACAAATCAATAGCCGATTGTATTCCTGAAGTTCTTGCATTGGCAAAAGTAGAATTTGCTGTTAAATACACGCTTTCCAGACGGTACGCAATTTTTGCCGCTTTATCAATTGTAATCCCTGTTACGTTATAGGCATTTCCAATATCATTTGTACCAGATTTACCCACAGACAAAATGTAAAACCAATGGTTTAATACACCGGAGTTGGTATGTACACCGCAATAATCGTTACTGCTTGTTGGTGTACAATTTGGATTGATCCAATAGGTTCCGCCATAAGTGTCCGGCTGACCTTCAGAATTTGGATCACTCATTGAGCGCAAAGAAAGGTGCCCTGATCTTCTTTCGATATCTTCACCAATTAACCAGATCGATTTTGTTGGTGCTGCTGCATATTCAATACAGGCTCCCCAAATATCAGAGAACGCCTCGTTCATCGCTCCGGATTCTTTTTGATACGCTAGATTCGCTGTATAAGTACAAACAGCATGTCCAATTTCGTGTCCTGCAACATCAATAGCAGTCAGGATATCGAAATAAGTTCCGCTTCCGTCACCGTAAGTCATTACACTACCGTTCCAGTAAGCGTTATCGTAGGCATTGCTGTAATGTACGTAGCTTTTTATAATTGCTCCTGCGTTATCAAAGCTGTTTCTGCCATGCACTGTTGACCAGTAATCATATGTTTTTTCAGCTCCCCAATGTGCATCCAAAGCTCCATTGTCTTTGTTCGCATTGTTATACTCAGCAGCGGTCCAGTTATTATCGGCATCCGTAAAATTTACGGCTGCTGTATAACTGGTTCCCTTTTTCATATTGTAGGTGTTGATTCCCAAACCTCTTGTCGCATCAGCAAGTATATAGGACGCTCCGCTTAAGGTAGTTTGTATTACCTGCGTTCCGCTGTAACGTGTCGCGGCATTGGCTGCAACAAAAGCTTTTTTAGTATTTGCGTCCTCTTTTTGATTTATTGCTTTGGCGGTTTTTACTTTATTTCCGTGGCTGTATTCACCAAGGTGTTTTATGGTAGCGTTATAAAACAGGACTTTTCCGGTTTCTGCATCGATATAAAGATCACCGCGGCTTACCGGGTTGGTGGCATAAATGTCAAATTTATAAGCCAGTCTCACCTTATCTGACTTTCTGGTTTCACCCTGTTCTTCCATTGCCGGCAATAAAACCAATTCGCCTTTTGGCTTCTCATAGTTCATTGCTGCAGCATCTTGCGGGTTTTCCCACAGGTATTGTTTTGCTCCTGTATAAGCAACCGCTCTGTCGAAAGCCGCTTTACTGGATAATTTTGGGGTTGTTTTTACATTTTGAAGGGCATAAAACTCTCCGTTCATGGAAACTAATTTTCCTTCTTTGGAATGTAGTGTATAATTGGCAAATTCTACTTTAATACCTTGCTCGTACAATTGAAATTTTTCATGTGTAAAACCTTCTCTGTCAGATTCGATCTTAATTTTAGAAAAAGACTGATTGTCTTTTAAACCTAATTGTTCTTTAAAAACAGTGTTGTAATCTGTTCCTCTGTAAGTAGATTTATCACTAAAAGTGATTAAGCTTGGTTGCCCATTTTCGGATACATTTTTCTGACTTACCCGTTTGTCTGTGTTTTGAGCAAATCCTGATACTGAAAATGTAAGAATAACAACGGCTGATGCCATGATTTTTGGTAATTTTCTGTCCATAATAATGTGGTATTTAGTTTGGTTAAATGGATTACAAATAAAATATTAAACGTAAGTAAATACTCTATTTTAACATAAAAGTATTTTATTTATGTTATATAATCGATGAAATTTGCCGTTAATCGATTAAATACAATCTTTTTTACTTTAAATTTACTTTTATTTAACAAACTGTGATGAATTCACAAAAAACAGGCCCAAAAATTAATTATTCTATTGATAATTAATACATTAACCCAAAAAAGTCAGTAAATACAAGGCTTTTAGAAAAAAACAAACCCGGTGACTTTTCTTTAATTTTTTCCTACAAAAAAGGCCAGCCCTTTTAAAAGCTAGCCTTCATGTGAATTTATCTTAAATACAGAATTATCTTATATCCATTTCCGGAATTTCACCTTCAATGATCAAATCGGCTTCGGTTGATGCGATGATGTGCTCAACAGAAACACCCGGTGCTCTTTCTAGTAGCTTAAACCCTTTATCAGTCACTTCCAGAACCGCAAGCTCGGTGACTACTTTTTTAACGCAGCCTACGCCAGTTAAGGGTAAAGAGCATTTTTTCAGTATTTTCGATTCACCTGCTTTATTAACGTGCATCATGGCAACAATAATGTTTTCGGCAGAAGCTACCAAATCCATTGCACCGCCCATTCCTTTTACCATCTTACCCGGAATTTTCCAATTGGCAATATCACCATTTTCAGAAACCTCCATAGCTCCTAAAATGGTCAAATCTACCTTCTGGCTTCGGATCATTCCAAAACTAAAAGCCGAATCAAAGAAACTGGCTCCCGGAAGTGTTGTGATAGTTTGCTTTCCGGCATTGATAATATCTGCATCTTCTTCTCCGGCGAAAGGGAAAGGTCCCATGCCGAGAACACCGTTCTCACTTTGAAACTCCACAGCAATATCTTCTCTCACATAATTTGCTACCAAAGTTGGAATACCAATTCCAAGGTTCACAAAATAGCGGTCTTTTACTTCTTTTGCAATACGTCTTGCAATATCTTCTTTTGTCAACATAGTTCTAATGTGTCAATTTGGAAATTAGATAATTAGATAATGTAAAAAATTTACACAATCCAAATAATTATCTAATTATCACATTTTCTAATTCTCTAATTATGCTCGTTGTCTTACCGTTCTCTGCTCGATTCTTTTCTCAAACTTTTCTCCCTGAAAGATGCGTTGCACCATAATTCCCGGAATATGTATTTGATTTGGATCTAATGTTCCCACGGGAACTAATTCTTCCACTTCGGCGATGGTAATTTTACCCGCACCTGCCATACAGGCGTTGAAATTTCTGGCTGTTCCTTTAAAAATCAGGTTTCCTGCTTCGTCACCTTTCCAGGCTTTAACAATTGCGAACTCCGCTTTGAAAGCTTGTTCCATGATGTGCATCTTTCCATTGAACTCACGTACTTCTTTGCCTTCGGCAACTTCAGTTCCGTAACCTGCAGGTGTAAAGAACGCGGGGATTCCGGCTTGAGCCGCACGACAGCGTTCGGCTAAAGTACCTTGCGGAGTCAATTCGACTTCCAGTTCTCCTGAAAGCATCTGACGTTCAAACTCGGCATTCTCCCCCACATAAGAGGAAATCATTTTTTTAATTTGCTTCTTTTGCAACAGCAATCCCAAACCAAAATCATCCACTCCCGCATTATTCGAAATACAGGTTAAATCTGAAATGGAAGTATTTACCAGTGCTGCAATTGTATTTTCAGGAATTCCGCATAAACCGAAACCTCCGAACATTATAGTCATTCCACTTTCAATTCCTTCGATAGCTTCCTGAACGTTATTTACTTTTTTTGTAATCATAACAAACTGTCTTTATTACTGTATATTTTTGATAAAAATAAGATTTTTAGATTAAATTATAACGATTTCGTAAAAAATAAAATGACTGATTTTATTCTTTGAAAACGAATTGCTCGCATTCCTGTTGAGTGACAGACTACATCATTATAAAAGAAATCCTTTTGTATTCTTCCTGTAGAAGATCACAAAAGGATTTATTATTCTATGAGAATCAAACCTACAGTTCGAATTCGTCTGTATTTTGGTCAGTCTGTGTCGTATCTTTTACCACTGCCGGTCTGCTGTAGCAATCTACCTTTATAGAAAGGTTTGCCGGACGCTCGAACTCGGATTTTGAGACCTGTAATCCCGGGTCGGCATAACATAATTTCATGAAATACCCCCAAATTGGTAAGGCCGCTGTAGCTCCTTGTCCGTAAGTCAAACTTTTAAAACGTGCTGAACGGTCTTCACAACCTACCCAGACTCCGGTTACGAGATTTGGTACCATTCCCATAAACCAACCGTCTGATTGATTTTGAGTGGTTCCGGTTTTACCTGCAATCGGGTTTCTGAACATGTACGGGTATCCAGTCCAACGATTGTCACCGCTTCCTCCGCCCTCTGTACGCAAACGTGCACCTGAACCTGTTTCGGTAACTCCTTCTAATAATTTAATTACTGCAAAGGCAATATCTTTGTTTAAAACGTCATGAGATTCCGGAATTGGCTCATAGATCACCTCACCGCTTTTGTTCTCTATACGGCTTAAAAACTGCGGTTTTACATATACACCCTGATTGGCAAATGTACTGTAGGCAGCCACCATATCTTCAACCGTAATATCTACAGCACCAAGTGCAATAGAAGGCTGGGCAGGGATTTCGGTTTTTACACCTAATTTGTGTGTTAACTCTACTACAGCTTCAGGACCTGTTCTGTCGATTAACTTAGCCGATACGGTATTAATCGAATTGGCAAGACCTTGTTTTAAAGTTACCATTCCGCGGTATCTGTTATCAGAGTTTCTTGGTTCCCAGTCAGCGGTAACATTATGACGTCCTTTGTGAATCATAAAAGGTCCGTCCAAGATAGAATCGCAAGGAGACATGTTTAATTGCTCGATAGCGGTTGCATACACAAACGGTTTGAACGTAGATCCTACCTGTCTTGCTCCCTGTCCTACGTGGTCGTATTGGAAATATTTATAATTAATTCCACCTACCCATGCTTTAATATTTCCGGTTTGAGGTTCCATCGCCATTAAACCAGATTGCAGGAAGTGCTTGAAATAACGAATAGAATCAAGTGGTGTCATCACGGTATCACGTTCTCCTTTCCAGGTAAATACACGCATTTTGGTCTTCACTTTAAATGACGCAATGATGTCTTCATCACTTTTATCCATCTCTTTCATCAGAGCCCAACGCGTCGAATTCTTCATCGCCTGCATGATGATACGGTCTGTTTCTGCTTGTGTAATGTTTACAAACGGCGCATTTTTATTGGTTTTCATTTCAATAAAAAATTGCTGTTGCAAGTTTTTCATGTGTTCCGAAACCGCTTCTTCTGCATGCAATTGCATTCTTGAATCGATAGTGGTGTAAATTTTCAAACCATCTTTGTAGATATCATAATCTGAACCGTCCGGTTTTTTATTTTCTGCCACCCATTTTTTCATATAATCACGCAGGTATTCTCTGAAATAAGTAGCGGTTCCTTCACGGTGACTTTCCAATTTGAATTTTAAAGCGATTGGCAATGCCTGATATTTCTCTTTTTCAGATTTGGTTATCATCTTGGCTTTTACCATTTGTCCCAGTACAACATCACGACGGTTTTTTACCCCAACAGGGTTACGCAAAGGATTATAAAGAGATGAATTGTTAAACATTCCAACTAAAATTGCCGATTCGTCAATAGTTAAGTCTTTAGGATCTTTGGAAAAATACGTCTGAGCCGCCGAACTTACCCCAACAGCATAATTTCCGAAATCATAAACGTTGCAGTACATCGCTAAAATCTCATTTTTGGTATATTGTCTTTCCAGACGAATGGCAATAATCCATTCTTTTATTTTTTGTACTATCCTAAAGGGCAAAAAGCTAGATCCACCACGATGAAATAACTGTTTGGCCAATTGCTGTGTTATGGTACTGGCTCCTCCATTTGTCCCCAAAGAGAAAGCAGCACGTAAAGTCCCACGTCCATCAATTCCGGAATGCTCATAAAAACGAGCATCTTCAGTTGCCACCAAAGCATCTACCAGATTTTTTGGCAAGTCAGAATATTTAAGCTGTGACCTGTTGGTTTTGAAATATTTACCGATTACCACTCCATCAGACGAAATGATTTCAGTGGCCAAATTAGAATCCGGATTCTCCAAATCTTCAAAAGAAGGCATTGAACCGAATAACCCCCATGAGGCAAATAAAAAGAAGGCAAGAACTCCTAATAAACTATAGGCAAAAATTCTCCAGAACTTCTTTTTGTAGTAATTAATATCTTTAACGCTATTGGATTGATTGTTTTTCTTAGCAGCCATAACTCTTTTTCTAATCTTTTTGTTCTATTCTAAAACCAACATCTGTAATACCTTCTAAAGTCTGAACTCCCGGAATTTTTCCTGATTCTCTGACTGCTTGTTTGATATGTACTTTGTATTTTCCTCTAAACTTTACGTTTTCTTTGTAAAACAGTTTACTTTCTTTAATGTCTGTAAAGCCATTCCCCATCAGGCTACCGTCGGGATTTGCCATTTGATATTCTAAAGTATCCACTTTTGTAAAACCGCTTGGTGTTTCGATAGCTACAATCAAAAACAAATTATTGAACGGATAATTGTTGTTGTCTCTCAAATTTACAAACAGGTTGTATCTTTTGGTAGAATCTAAAACCGGCAGATCAAAGGTTACAATACTGTCTTTGTTCCAGGCACTTCCAACAGATTTGTATTCGTCAAATACTCTTTTTTTATCGCAGGAAAAAAGGAGTATTGCTGACAAAAGAAGAATTCCACTACTTTTTATTCTCATTTTTAGTAATAATTATAGGTTTTCTTGGCTCGGCTGGCTTTTTATCGTTCGAATTTTTGGGCTTGTTCGATTGATTTTGTTTGTTTTGTGGTTTATTCGATTTATTCGGATTGCCACCAGCCGGCTTGTTTGTATTATTATTATTGGTTTGCTGCGGTTTGTTCGGAGCGGCCACAACTGCATTCTCAGCATTTGGTTTGCGTTTACGACTTGGCTTTTTCTTTCTTTTTGGCTGATCGAAACGGGTTAAACTCTCCTGCCCCATTGCATTGTTAAAGTCTTTCTCAGGTTCAGAAGTTACTTCAATAGCAAAATCTTCCAGTGAAGAAACTTTGTTTTTTTGTTTGTTTTCGGCAATAATTTCTTTTACCTGATCGATTTTTAAAACATGCCAGTTGGCAAAATTATTGGTATACGCAAACCACATCAGGCCTTTAAAAATATCCTGTTTCTGGCAAATAGCATCTCCTTTTTCGGTTACCAATTTGGTATCGTAATCCGGAAAGTCTTTTAGCGCATCCATGTAAGTATCTAACTCATAGTTCAGACAGCATTTTAGTTTTCCGCATTGTCCTGCCAACTTTTGAGGATTCAGTGAAAGCTGTTGGTAACGTGCTGCCGAAGTATTCACACTTCTAAAATCGGTTAACCAGGTTGAACAGCAGAGTTCACGTCCGCAAGAACCAATTCCTCCCAAACGGGCTGCCTCCTGACGGAAACCAACTTGTTTCATTTCGACTCTGGTACTGAATTCTTTAGCAAAATCTTTAATTAAAAGTCTGAAATCGACTCTGTCATTTGCGGTGTAATAAAATGTAGCTTTTGACCCGTCTCCCTGAAATTCAATATCAGAAATTTTCATTTCCAGTTTATGCTGAATCGCTAACTCACGTGCGCGAACTTTCATTGGTTCTTCACGATCACGTGCTACAGACCAGATATCAATATCTTTCTGTGAAGCTTTTCTGTAAATTTTAGGAACTTCATTACTTTCAGGATTTACTCCTTTTTTCTTCATTTGAATTTTTACCAATTCGCCTGTCAGAGTTACAATTCCAATATCATGTCCTGGTGAAGCAACAGTTGCTACAATATCACCAATACTTAAGGTTAATTTTTCTGAATTTCTAAAGAATTCTTTGCGTCCGTTTTTAAAACGAACCTCAACACAATCAAAAATCGCCTCTCCATTGGACGGACTCATGTTTGCGAGCCAGTCAAAAACCGTCAATTTATTGCAGCTATCGGTGCCGCAAGTCCCATTATTTTTACAACCTTTTGGTGCGCCACCATCTGAGGTTGAACAACTTGTACATGCCATAATTATATATGTAGTGTCGCAAAAACGCGACTTAAGTTCATAAACGTTTGATCGGTAAAGATAGTATTTTTTTTAGTTAGCTTTTTATCCATTAAAACTAAAGGGATGTTAAATGAACAAATGTCTCATTTTTAATCAAAAACGCATTTTTTGGTCTCTTAAATCCTTCTTTTCTAACTCATCCCATGTCGTTTTTAGAGGCTTTTCCGTACAATTTTATTCTTTAAATATCAAATCATATATTTTTTCTTATAAAAAATCTTCTAGATATTTTTGCTCTAAATTTATTCAGTTTTAATAAAAATAACCTCATGAAAAAACACCTTTACAATCTGTTAACGATTGTTCTATTATGCTTACTAATCTTCAGCTGTTCTCCTGAAAATGATTACACCAGTATTGAAAAACAGGAATCAGCATTACTTATCCGCTCAAAAGAATGGTTAAGCTCAAAACACATTATCAATGAAAAAGATGTACTTTGGAACTCCGCTACCCTTTATCAGCAAAGCACCGAAACTTCTTTTGTTGCTATAATTCCAGTAAAATCTTCCAACTCTTTTCTTTTGCAAAAAATTATTCTGGAAATCAATGATTATAATATTACGGGAAAATTATGGAGCTTTGATTTTAAAGACTCTCAAGAAATAGAAGATCTGCAAAAAATAGCCACACACAAAATACTGGAATCGTTTACCGGTGAAGTAAGAATTACTAACTTAGAGACCATGGAAACGAGAAAAGATAATTATAAACAAGGGATAGCCAATGGTAATAATCTTTTTTCGAAATCAAGTGGAGCGGGGGTTTGCAATAACTGCCATGGAGATGAAGGCGCGATCAAACTAAACGAAGTAGTTGTAACTGGTCCCGGCGGTAATCCTTGGCCTAATCCTATTACAAATCCTGTAAATCCTCCAATAGTACCAATTGGTGGTGGTTCTAGTGGCGGATCGGCAAATTGGAACAGGGTAGAACAAATTAAAGACAACAATCTGGATCCTTGCGGAAAATCGGCTCTTGAAAAACTAAAAAATTTAAAACAAAATGACATTACCAAGATGTTACAACGTTTTGGAGGTCCAATCTCTCCCTATGATGTTACTATGCAAAAAGGACCAGTATTAGGAGGCCCATCTGTTTTTGGGCAAACCATCAAATTGTCTGATAACAATTATCAAATTACAATTAATCAGGATTATCTAAATGGAGTTATAGATTCAGAACCAAACTCACCTCCAACGGATTTATCGGTAGCAACAACACTAATTCACGAAATAATACATGCTTATTTTTTAAGTATTATCGATCAACAAAAATCAACCGGAAATTCTTCGTTATCCGATTTTCCAACTTTATTTGAAGCTTATGTACGAAGCACTAATCCCGGATCTCCGTCAAATGACATGGCTGATGCACATCATGCTGAAATTGCAAATCGCTATGTTGACATAATGGCTTCTGCCTTACAGGAATTTAACACCGGAACACCTGTTGCCTCAGGCGCAGCTCAACAAATGTACAAAGACTTAGCATGGAGTAGCTTGCAAGGCACTCCAATTTATAACGCTAAACTATCAGCTGCTGATAAGGACAGAATTGCGCAACGTAAAACGGTAGAAGCCAGAAACAAATCCAGAGGAAACCAAAATCCCCAAGGAAAACCATGTAATTAGAAAACAATTATGAAAAGAAAGATCTTAATTTTAATAGTATTTCAGGCATTACTACTTTCATGCTCCTCTATTAACCATAACAGGTACGAATCAATTAATACTTTCCTTAAAACAAAAATTACAAATAATGAAAGCATAATTATCATAAAAGAAAAAGCAGATCTTCGCAATGCTTTACGCATATTTTATGGTGGGGACAAAACTGCTGAAGTCCAGAAAAACTACAGAAGTTCGTTATTTGATCAAAAAAGTTATGACATTATGCTTGAAGCTTATTCCAATGACACAATTAAAAAATACTGGAAACCAAAAGATTTTCCTGGATTTGATTTTATTTTTGAAAATAGATTGGGAATGTGGAACACAAAATTTCTGGATAAATATGAAAGTAAACCAGGACTTGTATTCTCAATATCTGACCCTGTTTTTTATAAAAACAAAAAATATGTTTTGTTTTACTTTTCGCGTGGATCAACTGGTGATATAGAAGGTCTCATTCATGAAAACAAAACTATAATCATGGAGAAAATAAAGGGCAAATGGCAAATTGTCGATGAAGTTTCAGATTATATATACCATTAGTCACTTTAACGCATTAAAAAGTTCTGTTATTACCAGTGTAAGTAACAGAACTTTTTTAATGTTGGCTTTAAGCCTCTTTAATTTTTTACAATTTTATTTATTTCATCAGACAAACGAATACAAAGAAGAACCTCAGAGGCTTGTTTGATATCATCACAGCTCTCTCTCCCCTTCCTGCTGAAAAACTTTCCCTAAAATATTCTACCTGAGAGTATTTACATTTTTAAAATATCCTACTTCACTCCCGTAGTCATTTCTAAAATTGACTACTATCATATTCGTATTGTCCAAAATGTAATAGAACTCTTCCAACTATTACTTTAAGTTTACCAAGTATTGATTGTACATCAAATCTACGATTGAATCTTAATAATTTTGAATAGATTTTCACTAGTTGTTCAATCATAAAAATGCAAGGATAGTAAAACGTAACCGTTTGTATTCAGGAATTTGTAAATCTTTTTGCCTAATTATAAAGCTTTTAGGAATAAGCAAAAAAGAACATTTTACTCCCTTCTAATTCACTCTATGGTAAAAATGTCTTTTTATACCTCTATCAACGGATTCCATTTACTAAAACGAAAAACGGATTCAACAAAGAAGGTTAATTTTGTAGAAACGATTGTAGTTTTTGCTCTAATTATGCTGTCTTATTTAGCAAATGGTCAATGTACGGTTCAAACCATAAACGCAGATTTTGAATACCCTTCTTTCGCTCAAGGTCTTGAATTTATCAACCAAAACCAACTTCCTACTTCTTTGCTTGGTTGGAGAACGACGGCTACTGATGACATCATAGAGTTTTGGGCTAATGGCAATGAAGGGAAATACGCCTACAGTGGAAGGCAATTTGTAGAACTTAACGCCTATCAGTTTTCAGGGCTGTATCAAGACTATGATACCTCAACCACAACTTATTTTAATTACTCGTTTGCTCACATGGGCAGACGTGGTGTTGATAAAATGGCACTAAAAGCAGGACCTCCCGGAGGTCCTTATACTACTATTATGACAGCCTCAACAGGTACGGCATGGAAATTATATACCGGCACTTATCAGATTCCGAAAGGTCTCACCAAAATCCGCTTTATTTTCGAAGCGATATCAACTTCAACCGGAGACCCAACCATTGGTAATTTTCTGGATGCTGTAAATTTTACCGCCTCTATTGCTCCTCCCTCTGCAACTGACCAAACAATATGTAACGGAACAGCTACCACACTTACAGCAACTGGAATTCCTAATGCCATTTTCTACTGGTATGATGCTACAGGAACAAATCTGCTTTTTGAAGGGTCCGTATTTACGACTCCTGTCCTGACAACTGATACAAATTATAAGCTGAAAGAAAAAGATACTATTTCTAATTGTGAAAGCAATTTTGTAAATGTTACTGTCAAAATAGACAATCTGGCAAATCCACTAACTTTAACCTTAACAGAAGGCGAACAAAATGAAATTGTAGCTATAGCAAGTGGAGGAACTTCAAAATATGAATATTCCCTAGATGGAAGCCCGGGTGGTCAATCCAACAGATTTATCATTACCGAATCCGGCCTCTATACCGTTACCGTTACCGATGAAAATGGATGTACTGCCTCCACTTCGAAATATTTTGAATACACTATTAAAAATGATATTTGCATCCTCAATTATTTCACCCCAAACGGTGACGGCATAAACGACGAATGGGCTCCGGGCTGCTTAGGCAACAACAAAAACCTAACTTATATTATTTTTGACCGATACGGGCGCACCATTACAACCAACAATTACGATCAGAAATGGGACGGAAGATACAATGGTGCTGAACTGCCTTCCGGTGATTATTGGTACGAAATAATTCTAAATGCCCCAAAAGACAATAAAAGACTTCATGGTCATTTTACTCTTTACCGATAAATACCAAGGAGAAGAAAACGATGTTTAATGGCAAACACCTACTAAATTATAATTTAAAACCCTATTTCGTTTATTACACAAAATAGGGTTTTGTTATTTTAAAAAACGATAATTTAAATCTGCTTTAATTTTACAGATATTTATTTACTGTTAGTTTATAATCTTATATAATTTATCAGACAATCTGATTCTGAAAGGAACTTCAAAAGTAACTTTATCGCCAATTTTAGCCGTTGAAGTTTCGGCTCCGTTCACAATCAGTCTTTCTAAAACCAATTCCTGATTACCGGTTGTTGGTCCTGAAATTAAGATTTTATCACCGTTGTTTAATTCTTGATTTTCAATTGTAAACTGTGCCACCTGTGCTTTCACATAATAATGCTCTGCTTTTCCAAGAAGTACTTTTTTTACTTTTACTTTCTGACGAATATCAACAGGTTTTTCTGCTGCAGCCAAAGCTGTATTGGGTAAATCACCTGAATGTTTGAATTTCAAATTTTCCGATTTCCCTTTTCTGAAAACTTTGTTTCCAACTTGTTTTCCGGTTCTCAATCGAACCTGATCTACTAAAGGCATGTGGATAATTTCCAAACATTCTGTTGAACAACAGTTTTCCATTGCCGATTTACATTCATCACACTGAATAAATAATAAATGGCAGCCATCGTTTTCACAATTGGTATGATTGTCACAAGGTTTTCCACATTGGTGACATTGCGAAATAATATCTTCTGTAATTCTTTCCCCTAAACGATTATCAAACACAAAGTTTTTTCCGATGAATTTGCTTTCCAGACCTTCTTCCTCAATTTGTTTGGCGTAATTGATGATACCGCCTTCTAATTGATAGACATTTTTAAAACCCTGGTGCTTAAAATAGGCACTTGCTTTTTCGCAACGAATTCCTCCGGTGCAATACATCACAAGGTTTTTATCTTCTTTATGATTTTGAAGCTGTTCGTTGATGATTGGTAAACTTTCTCTAAAAGTTTCAACATCGGGAGTAATTGCATTTTTAAAGTGCCCTACTTCACTTTCGTAGTGATTTCTAAAATCAACCACAATTGTATCAGGATCGTCAAGAATGGCATTAAACTCTTTGGCTTTCAGGTGAACACCAATATTGGTTACATCAAAAGTTTCGTCATTCAAACCATCAGCAACAATCTTGTGTCGAACTTTGATCGTTAGTTTTAAAAAGGAATGATCATCATGTTCTACGGCTTCATTCAAACGAATGCCTTTCATGAAATCGTATACTTCCAGAGTTGCTCTAAAAGCCTCCAAATTTTCGGCAGGAATACTCATTTGAGCATTAATACCTTCGTTAGCCACATAAATTCGGCCTAAAGCATCAAGCTTGTTCCAGGCAATAAATAAATCGTCGCGAAATTTTTTGGGATCTTCAATTTTGGCATACGCATAGAAAGACAACGTTAGTCGTTGTTTACCGGCATCATCGATCATGATGGCTCTTTCTTCTGCGCTCAAAGTGTTATACAGTTGCATGCTATAAACAGTTTTAAGTTAAGAATAAGTTTGATTTTTTAAAATCTGGTGCAAAAGTACCATTTATTTTCAGATTAAAAATTCTATTAACATTTCATCTCATTTTTTCATCTCAGAAAAAAGTCCCAAATTTATAGATGCTTGTTATTTTATCATTCAAAAGTCTGTCCTGTTTCTGTAAAAGGTAAATTCAAATACCGTTGTAACTAAACAGAACAGCTACGGAGATTCTTTTTTTACTTTTTGCTAAAAAAATGTTAACTTAGCAATGCACATATTTGGTTTCTAGTTAGTTGAATATTAATACATCTTAATATAAATTAAAAATGAACAAATTTTATCCTTCTGCAATCCTACTCCTTTTCTTTCTTTCAGCCTGTAAAAAAGAAACTCCGCCACCACCCAAACCACTTGAAATTTCAGTTCTTACTGTTTTAAATCAGGATGTAAATGTAGAATCGGAATACACCGGACAGACTTATGGTCAGTCAGACATTCAGATAAATCCTCGTGTTGACGGTATTATTTTGAGTCAGAATTTTAAAGAAGGTGGTTTTGTTACCAAAGGACAAGTGTTGTACACTATTGACCCACTTCCTTATAAAACCAAAATGGACGAAGCCGCGGGGACACTGGCAGAATCGCAAGCCGGTTTGGCAAAAACCAAAGCCGATTTAGACATGATAGCGCCATTAGCGAAGATAAATGCGGTTAGTCAAAGAGAGTTAATTTCGGCTAAGTCAGCTTACAGTGCGTCTCAGGCTAAAATTAAAGCGTCTCAGGCTTCTCTGGAAAATTCAAAAATCGAACTGGGCTATTGCCGTATTATCGCACCAATTTCAGGTTTAATCGGAATATCAAAAGTAAGAGTAGGCGATTATGTGAGACCTGGTGCGGCATCAGTTCTAAACACAATCTCCGATTTAGGTGATGTCAGGGTTCGATTTACGATGAGCGAACAGGAATTTCTTCGTTTGTTTAGAGAATTCAACAAACCTAATTCTTCTTTAAAAGGTTCCGGCGCTGTGGTTTCTCTGAAATTATCCGACGGTTCGACTTATCCTGAAACGGGTAAAGTCAGTTTCGCCGACAGACAGATTGATCCTTCTACGGGCGCGATAACATTTGAAGCGGCATTTTCAAATCCTGATAAATTATTACGACCGGGACAATATGTAAAAATCGGATTGCTTACAGACATTCGTAAAGATGCTATCGTGATTCCGCAACGTGCTGTTATTGAAGTACAGGGTATTTATCAGGTTTACGTATTAGGCAAAGACAATAAAGTCAGCATGCAAATCGTAAAACCCGGTCCGGCTGTAAAAGATGGTTACGTAATAGAAGATGGCTTAAAACCCGGAGACAAAATAGCTATGGGAGGTACTTCATTATTAAAAAATGGAAGTGTTATTACACCAAAAGTAGTTCAATGGCAATTGGGTCAGACACAAGCTGCGGCAACTAAATAACTTATACACCACGTATCATGGGAGAATTTTTCGTTCGAAGACCAATCGTTGCTATTGTAATGAGTATTATTATTGTGATACTCGGATTACTGGCATTACAAAAAACACCTATTTCGCAATATCCCGACATTAACCCGCCTGTTGTTAAAATCAATACGAGTTTTACAGGTGCCAATGCGCTGAATGTTGAACAAGCAGTTGCGACACCTATTGAACAAAAAGTAAATGGTGTGGAAAATATGCTGTACATGAAATCTACCAATACTTCTGATGGTGCCTGTACCATTGAAGTAACTTTTGATGTGGGTACTAATTTGGATAATGCCAATATGCTTACTCAAAACAGGCAAAATCAATCTTCGCCTTTTATGCCTTCCAGTGTAAAACAGCAAGGGGTTGTGGTAAAAAAGTCCTTATCCTTCCCGATGATGCTGTTTACTGTTACCTCAAACAATCCGAAATACGATGCTAAATTTCTAAACAATTATGCCAGCATCAATATTGTAGATCAGCTGGCTCGTATAAAAGGTGTTGGAGAGGTTGCTCTTTTTGGGGGCAGTGACTATTCGATGCGTATCTGGTTAAAGGCCGATGTCATGAGCAAACTGGGTGTTACGGTTGATGATGTAAAAAATGCCCTGAACGCCCAAAACATGATTAGTCCCGGAGGAAAATTTGGGGCTGAACCTGCGCCTCCGGGTACTGAGTTTACTTATGGTGTTACGCTTCAGGATCGTCTGGTAACGGAGAAACAATTTGGAGAAATCGTTGTTCGAAGTAAAAAAGACGGTGCACAGGTGTTACTCAGCGATATTTCCCGAATTGAGCTGGGAACTGAAAACTACAGTTCATCTGCACGCCGAAACAGTTCACCAAGTGCGGTAATGGCGGTTTATCAAATGCCCGGAAGTAATGCGCTTGAAGTGGCCGAACTGGCAAAAAAAGCCATGAAAGACCTTTCTGGAAAATTCCCAAAAGATATCGAATATCAGGAGTCACTTGATACAACACTTGCTATTACTGCCGGAGTCGAAGATATTGTTCACACCCTCTTTGAAGCGGTTATACTGGTAATTCTGGTGGTGTTTATCTTTCTGCAAAACTGGCGTGCTACCTTAATACCTTTAATAACGGTTCCTGTTTCCTTAGTGGGAACCATTGCCGTTTTTCCGTTATTAGGATTTTCGATAAACACACTTTCACTCTTAGGATTGGTATTAACCATTGGTATCGTAGTTGATGACGCTATTGTTGTGGTAGAAGCTGTTATTCACCATATCGAAAAAGGCAAAAGTCCACGGGAAGCTACCATTCAGGCAATGAAAGAAGTATCAGGTCCGGTAATTGCAATTGCCTTAATTTTGATTGCTGTTTTTGTACCGGTTGCCATGACTCCGGGAATCACGGGTCGCTTTTATCAGCAGTTTGCCATCACCATTGCGGTATCGGTAGCATTCTCAGCCATTAGTGCCCTGTCTTTAAGTCCTGCTTTATGTGCCATGTTATTAAAACCGACCAAACCAATTGAAGAACAAACCGGATGGCTGGCCAAATTTTTCGCCGGATTTAACCGAATTTTCGAAAAAGTTACCGGAAGATACCTAACAGGAGCTACTTTCTTTGCCAAAAAATCAATGCGAATTATAGTCTTACTGGCCGTCATTATGGCTGCCGTCGTAGTATTAGGCAAAAAAATTCCGTTAGGTTTTATTCCCGAAGAAGATCAGGGTTATGTATTGGTCAATATGTCACTACCGCCAGCCTCTTCCTTACAGCGTACAGATGAAATATCGCGAAAAGTGGATCGTTTTTTAAAAGAAGAAAAATCCATATTATCGTATACCACGATCAACGGATTTAGTATGCTTACCAATTCTTATCAGCCGAACAGTGCCTTTATTTTCATCTCATTAAAACCCTGGGAAGAAAGAGACGAAACTTCTAAGCAATTTGTGGACCGCTTAAACAAAAAATTTGCGACTCAAATCACTACTGCTTCCGTATTCGGATTTGGCCCTCCGGCCATTCAGGGTCTGGGTGCTTCCGCAGGTTTTAGTTTAATGCTGCAGGACAAAGGTGGTAATACTCCACAATATTTAGCCGAACAGACTCAGGCTTTTATAGCAGCTGCTCAACAACGTCCGGAAATAAAACGAATCTATACCACTTTTAATGCCGGTTCTCCACAAATCAAATTGGATATTGATAACGACAAAGCCATGAAACTCGGTGTTCCGGTCTCGAAAGTTACCGAAGCTTTAGGCACCTTTTTAGGGGGAAGTTATGTAAATGACTTTAATCGTTTTGGACGTCAATACAAGGTTTTCATACAAGGTGAAGCCGTTAATAGGGTAAAACCTGAAGATTTAAACCTGATTTATATCAGAAATAATGATGGTGATATGCTTCCCATTTCCACGTTGGTAACCGCTACAAAAGTTATGGGTCCCGATTTTACCAATCGTCTTAATCTGTTCCGATCGGCCGAAATTGGTGGAAGTCCGAATGACGGTTATAGTAGTGCGCAAGCTTTAGAAGCTTTAGAAGAAGTAGCCAAACAAACCCTTCCGGCAGATATGGGTTACGATTACATCAACCTTTCGTATCAGGAAAAACATTCACCTGGCGGAAGTTCCGTGTTTATCATGGCGCTGGTATTTGTATTCCTCATTCTTGCCGCACAATACGAAAGCTGGAAATTGCCTTTCAGTGTATTACTTGGTGCACCGTTTGCCGTTTTTGGAGCCTTTTTGGGACTTCTATTAGCCAGAATTGGTAGCGATGCTTACGTCAACAATGTTTTTGCTCAAATTGGGTTAGTGCTCTTAATCGGATTAGTAGCAAAAAATGCGATCCTTATTGTGGAGTTTGCCAAAGAAGAATACGAAAAAGGAAAACCGTTGTACGAATCGGCTATGGTAGCAGCAAAACTTCGTTTCCGACCGATTCTCATGACGGCCTTTGCTTTTATTCTTGGTGTTGTTCCACTTTTAACGGCTACGGGTGCGGGCTCTCAGGCACGTATCGTAATGGGAATGGCAGTATTTAGCGGTATGCTAATCGCCACTGTTTTGGGTGTATTAATTGTACCCGGCTTGTTTGTGATGATTGAAAACATTGGAAAAAAGAAAGAGGATACCAACGAAACGACGGAAAATAATAAGGACTCTAATACCACTGGCCATGATGATTAAGAAATATAAAATAATAGCCATTATCCTTTTACTCTCCTTATTGCCTGTAGGCTGTATGGTGGGGCCTAAGTATAAAAAGCCCGAACAGCTAAAGTCTGATTCTTATCAAAACGAGCGAAATTTAGACAGTCTCGCCTCGGTCGTCAACTTAAAATGGTTTGATTTATTTAATGATGATGTTTTAAAAAACTTGATTACAAAGGGGCTTCAGAATAATTATGATTTAAAAATTGCGATTACCAGAATTGATCAGCTTAGGGCACAACTAGGATACTCTAAAACAAATCTATTACCTTCCTTTCAATACGGAGCAACTATAAACAGCAACGAAAAAAATCTGACGCCTTCAAATGTCGGTGCAAACATGTCCTGGGAAATTGATTTTTGGGGAAGATACCGTCATGAAAATAAAGCGGTACAAAATGAACTTCTGGCTACTGAGGAAGCCCGTAAAGTTGTACTTTCAAATATTGTAAGTGATATTGCGACAGCTTATTTTCAGCTGCGAAATTTCGACGATCAGTTAGAGATTGCACAACATACCCTTTCTACCCGCGAAAAATATTATGAAATTATAAACCAAAGATTCAAAAGCGGTTATATCTCTGAGGTAGACAAAGCACAAATCGAACAACAGGTTGCGATCGCCGAAGCAACTATTCCAAACATTAAAAGACAAATAACCGTTCAGGAAAATATTATTTCTCTTCTTACCGGTCAGCTTCCATCGCAAATTCCCAGAGGAAAATCCAACACCGAATTGCGAATTGTAAGCGAAATACCATTATCAATTCCGTCCGCTTTACTGGAAAACAGACCTGATGTAAAAGCGGCAGAATTAAAATACAAAGCTTCCAATGAAAGAATCGGAACCGCCCAGGCGATGCGCTTTCCTTCTTTTAACCTCGCAGCAATTGCCGGATTCGCCAGCGCCGACTTAAGCAATTTGTTTTTAGGAAGTTCTTATTCACAAAATGCCTCTGCAGGAGTTACCGGCCCCATATTTGCCTTTGGAAGAAACAAACGCAGAGTAGAAATATACAGACAACAGGCTGAAGAACTCAAGTTTACCTATCAAAAAACGTATATTTCTGCTGTTAATGAAGTAGAACAATCTATTCAGAACATCAAAACCTACAAAGAAGAATGGAGCGCCCGAAACCGACAGGTTAATGCGGCTTTAATAAACTATAAACTGTCCTACGAAAGATATGACAGCGGTTATGTTTCGTATCTGGAAGTTTTAGATGTCGAAAGCAACTTATTTCAGGCGCAATTAAGTCTATCACAATTATCTGAAAGACAATTAAGTTCAATGGTTCAATTGTACAAAGCCCTTGGCGGGGGATGGAGTCCGTAAAGGTGCAGAGGTACAAAGTCGCAAAGGTTCAAAGGTACTGAGCTGCTAAGGTTCTGAGGTACTAAGATTTTATAAAAACAAAAAAAGCACTATTTTCATAGTGCTTTTTTTTTATAACCTTTGTGTCTTTGTACCTCTGTCACTTTGAGCCTAAAACCTTAGAACCTCAGCAACTCAGATCCTTAGTAGCTTAAAGAATTAACAAAACTCGTTAAAAGCGTCTTTCAAATTTTCAGCGATTAATTCAGCTGGACGGCCTTCGATGTGGTGACGCTCTAACATGTGAACTAATTCTCCGTTTTTGAACAAAGCCATAGATGGCGATGATGGAGGGAAAGGGAACATATGTTGTCTTGCAGCATCAACAGCTTCTTTGTCAACACCAGCGAAAACTGTAATTAAGTGATCTGGTTTTTTAGCTCCTTCTAAACTCATTTTTGCTCCCGGACGTGCATTTCTTGCAGCACAACCACAAACAGAGTTTACAACAACTAAAGTGGTACCTTCAGCTTTGATAGCATTATCTACTGCTTCTGCACTATGTAAATCTTGAAAACCAGCTGCTGTTAATTCAGCCTCCATCGGTTTTACCATTTCTTGTGGATACATATTTCTTATTTTTAAATTTTACTTTTGATTTGCAAAGTTACGAAGTTTACCCGCAACTACTTAATTTGTGGTATAAAGTTTTGTTATAGTTCAATTGATTTAGTCGAAAGCTGTAAAGTCATAAAAAACAAACACTTAAAACAATCTATTGTTTGGTGAATTTCTTCTGATATGGATAAGTCTCGTAAACCGTATTGTCTTCATTAAGAGAAAATCCTTTAGCAGCATCATCTCTTGCCACACCAACCAAAGCGACGACTTCTTCTCTTGGTTTCCCTTGCTTCAACCAGCAAACCGCTTTGTAATACTTTGCATCTGAAAATTCAGGATATACTTTGAGCGCTTTATCAAAAATAACAAGTGCTTCGTCCCATTTTTTGAGCTCGTATTTGGCAATTCCCTGATAAAAATACGCAGTAGGATGTTCTAATTGTTGTCTGTTTTTATAAATGTCATTTACATAATCGTCAAACAGCTTTTCGGCTTTATCGTATTCATTCAATTGCAAATAACAAAGCCCTATATAAAAACTATAGGTATGATCCATGACATAACTGTTTCCGTAAAGTTTAATGCATTCTTCAAAATCAACAATCGCACTTTTATACGTTTTCGCAAAAATACATTTTATAAAAGCCCGGTATGGAAGCCATTCTTGTTTATTATAACGAACGGCTTTATCCAGAAAAGACATTCCCACTGCGTATTTCTTGCATTTAAAATACGGCATTGCTTTTTGTTGCCACAGATAAGCTATTGTGCTATCTTTTTTTAGACCTTCGTCGATGCAATTTTGCCATTCTGACATTTGAAAAGTATAATTGTACTTATAGGCACAACTGTCTAAGTATTTGACCTGAATAGCATCCTGAGCTTTATTTTTGGATACCTGTGCAAAAGAGATAATCGAAAAAAACAAACTGAATCCTAAAATAATGTTTTTCAAAGGTTATTGGTTTAAGTTAAATTTATTGGGCAGAAAAATCACTCTAAATAACGCTTTTATAAATGGCACCTTAGGACACTTTAAAATAACTTTAACATCCTCGATCAAAGTAGTTTCTTCGTCTAAGAATTTAAAAATCAAAGACGGATTTCCTTTTTTGAATAATGACGAAAAAATACCGCTTCCCAATTCGTTATGACGATACAGAATGTCCAAAAGCAGTAAATCGTAAAACCAGAATCGGCTTCTTTTATGAAAGGCAGTCATCTTAATTGAAGTCGAAGAATAGAGAAACTTCACCAAATCAGCTGATTTTTTATCGGCACTTTTAAAAGTATAACCTGTACTGGCTTTGGTCCACCCTCCGGCGGTTCCAATATTCAAAACTCTTTTGGTATTCTTCTTCCAGAACGGATAACAAGTCATCGGGATGCTTCCCTGCTCCTTCTCTACAATTTCATACTGCTCAATACCTCGTTTTTCTAAATAGATCTGAATCTCGTTTTCATACTCCGCCGTTGAAAGCAATTTCTCCGAAAATAAAGTATATTCAACCAAAGCTTCTGTTTTAGAAACCGGCAGTACATACATAAATCTTGTGTTCCCTTTTTGTTCTACCGAAAAATCCATGAAAGTAGCCTGTTCCGGGTTGAAGACTTCC
This sequence comes from Flavobacterium sp. B183, assembly GCF_023539155.1. Lineage (NCBI taxonomy): Bacteria > Pseudomonadati > Bacteroidota > Flavobacteriia > Flavobacteriales > Flavobacteriaceae > Flavobacterium > Flavobacterium sp. B183. Next base: position 929,309 of record NZ_CP097434.1, read on the forward strand.
TTTTCAGATTTCACATACCAACCTACAAAATGCTGTTGCAGAACGAGATATTTGGTTTGACTTAATGCAGTTGATGAGGTATAAATACTATTCAGCAAATAATGACAAGTATACCTATTCTCTTCTGAACCTACAAAAACATGGGTTTCGAGTTCGTTGATATTGGTTACTTTCTCGTTTGAAAAAGTGACATTGGAATGTTTTGACAGCTCTTTAAAAACAAAATCATAAAAGTCCAATCCCCGAATTTGATGGTACTGATAAGGTTTCAGGTTTAAATTACATTTGAAATTTTCGTTGGCAAACAAAGCAGAATCCCATTTTTTAAGAACAATCGAACTCCAGACGGAATCTTCTTTTTCCCAAAAACACCAGGTTCGGTCATTGGTCTTTTTCACGTCCTGATCCAGTAATAGGATCGATTTATGGGCAAAATTCCCTGACAATACCATTTTGTAAACGGTCATCAAAGCTGCTAAACCCGTTCCGGTAAAAATGTAATCGAAGTGTTTGATTTGCGAAGAATTCATCCTCAAAAATAAGGAATTTTATTTTTGTAGCTTAAAATTTAAAACCCTTCGAAACAGATAAAAATCTTGTATCAAAGGATTTAAATATTGGTTTAATTAATATTTGCTTTTTTTCAGTATATCAATATCTTGCTGTTGTTTTTCAAGTATTCTTTGCTGGCTAAGAATTTGATTTTTCTGTTCAAGTAAAGCTTTGTTCTGTTCAATCAAATACAAAGTAAGTTCTTCTACTTTTTTCATCAAAGTCTTATTCATCTCTCCCAATTCTAATCCGTTATCGCTAATTTCTTTTGCGCTTGGAACTTCAGGAAGATGTCTGTTTGTTTCTATGTATTTTTCTAAATCTTCTAATGATTTAATTTTATAATCCTCCTCAAAAACATAATCTGGCCAGTTCACCGTCTCTACTTTGACTTCTTTTGAACGAATATTACCGTTTACGGATAATTTTTCTTTAGGAGTTTCTGTACCAATTCCAACATTACCATTAGCATTTCCAATCGTATTGAAAGAAAAACCATTTTTTGGATCTATCTGTAATTGAACATAGTTTGTTTCATCACCGTTTTTAGAGCTTTGAAATCGTATTTTGTCCTTGTTTGCCATGCGGCTGTATTGTTCAAAATAAACCCCAGTATTGTCTTGCCCTGAATATAAAAAATCGGTTGGTCCACCCCATTTTATTATTCCATTTACATCTAATTTGTATTTAGGAGTTTCTGTACCAATTCCGACGTTTCCTCCATTAAAATAACTATCTCCGTTACTGGTTATTACATTTTTAAACACTCCATTGTATTGCATTGCAAATTGAGTCTCTGACCAATAGTTTATATCAGATGGATAGGTGTAACCATACATTTTAATCCCTCCATTACTATGAGGATCAGATATGTTAATTGTTAATTTTGCATTTGGATTTCTACCAATACCAATATTTCCGTTATCTGCTAAAATTAACCTGGCACCATAATTCGAAACATCTTTACTATAGTTCCAAAATTGGAGAGAATTACTGTATGGACCTGTCATATTGTATAAAACCCAACGATGTGCCGCGCTACCAACATTTTTCAATGAGTTCTCTAAAATTACCGATCCTCCTTCATTTGTCCCGTCTGTAAAAACATTTGTTTGTGTTTGTGCAAAAGAACTAATACCAACAAACATTAGTAATGCAATTATTGTTTTTTTCATCTTCATATTTTAATTTATTTTGACGGGCAAAGAAACAAAAAACTTTTCTCACAATTACTCTTACGTTTCATTATTAAAACAATCTATTCTTGTAGTTTTCCTAAAAGAAGTTTAAAATCCTTTGGATTCAAGTAACTGTTATACTGAGCAATAATTTCATAATGCTCGTTCAAAACACATAAAACCGGATACACAAGCTGTCCGTTTATGGTACCAAGCTGCAAAGCCAGTTCATGAACCCCAACATTGTTTCCTGAAGGTTTGTATTTGAAAGTGTTTTTGTTAAACGTAATCACTCTTTTTTCTTCAGCATTCAAATCGATGAAGTAGAAGTCTGAATTGAGTTTTTCACTCACTTCCTGATTTTTAAACGTCGTATTTTTCATTCTCTGGCAATACTGACACCAATCGGTATGAATGAAAACAATGATTTTCCGTTTTTGAGTTTGTTGTAAAGTATCTACTTCCTCAAAAGTTCTGCCTTTCAGCTGGCAAAATCCTGTTGAAGTTATTCCGAAGAAAAAAATAAGTAGAAATAGCTTTTTCATTGTTTTGTTTTTTTTCAACAGATTTTAAAGGATTGCTCTTTTGCCACGAATTCACGAATTAAATTGTAAACCTATATCTGAAAAAAGTGGCAATTCATGAATTCGTGGCGAATAAAAAAACTTTTATTAATCTGTGGCTTATAAATTTATCTAAAATTGTATCGCAATCCTAAGAATCCTCGAATGGTCTGGTTTTGTCCGTAAACATAAGTGGTGTCAAAAGTTAAACCATATGGATTATCCGGCGTAACCAATACTTTTCCCGCCGAATCATACTGTACATTTTTATCAAAAGGGTCATTCGTTCTCGAAATCAAAAAGGGATTATTTTGTTTTGGAGTAAAATTTAGTAAATTCTTGATTCCCCCGTAAAGTTCAAAATTCTTCCAGCCTGTAAACGTAAACTGAATATTCTGAATGCTGTACCAAGGTGAATTTGGATTTCTCGGATCGTACTCATTCAACAATGGCAATTTCATCGGACTGTAAACATTTCCGGTGTAATCCAACACTAAATTCCAGGGGTTTATTTTATACGAGACACTCCAGGTTCCGGTAAATCTTTCGGTTAAGAACGGTCGCTGTGAAATTTTGTCCTGAACATTTTTATTATCTAAAACAGTCGCTCCTAAAATGAACTTTAAACCATTGGTGAAATTGACATCAATATTGGTACTGATTCCCTGACTGAGAGCATAACCATCGATATTGTCGTAAATGATCTTATTGGGATCGGTTTCGTAGTCTGAAATGATTTTATTACTGAAACGTGTATAAAAAGCCGTTGTTTCGATTCCGACAAAAACTCCGCTGTCAAAATTTATTTTCTGAATATAATTCAAATTAACGTTTACTGATTTTTCCGGTTTTAAATCACTTTTAAGCACCACATCTCGTGATCCCGTAAGCGCTGCATGATCTTCGGTAAACAAATTCACCACTCTGAATCCTGTTCCGGCATTTAACCTAAAAATCGTATTTTCATTTGCCTTAAAACGATAGGCAAATCGGGGTGTAAAAATAGAACCATGAATAGAATTATAATCGTATCGCGCCCCTAACAGAACCTGACTCTTTGGCGAAAATGTGATCTCGTCCTGAACAAAAATTCCCGGCAACCAGGTTTTTTCGGCATTTTTTGTTGCCGGCGTATTATCATCGTAGTACGAGTATCGGCTTGCTATTCCGGCAAGAAAATCATTACTGCCTATCTTTTTATCCCAGGTTAACTGCAGGAAGCCTATTTTTTGATTCGCAATATACGACGTCGTTCCGTAACGGCTGTCCTGATAATGTACATTCCCCGAGAACGATAACATCAGTTTTTCTTCAAAAGGCAATTGGTAACTTCCAATTAACTCTGCCCTTTTCGTATAAATACTTTCACCGTAAATTTCATCTCCTCCACGATATTTTCTTTCCCAACGAACATCTCCTCCCCAACGGTCTTCATACATACCACGTGCTGCTATGGTAAAAAGACGGTTGTCGTTTCGATGAAAACTCCATTTATTAAAAACCGAAATCCTTTTAGAAAGCGTCACATCGGTAAAATTATCGTTGTCTTTATCGATAACCTGATCGTAATTGAAATAGTTAACGCCTAAAAGTGAAGTGGCCTTTTTTCCGGCATTAAATTTCATTCCAAGATCAAGATTGTTTTCTAGATACGTTGTGGTAAAATAATCTGCCGAAAAAACCGGAGCGTTTGTTGGGTTCTTGGTAATAATATTGATTAATCCCCCAACAGCCTCACTTCCGTAAAGAGAAGAAGCCGGACCTTTTACAATTTCTATTCTTTCTACCAGAGAATTCGGAATTCCGGACAAGCCATAAACCGTTGAAAGGCTGCTGACAATTGGCATTCCATCGATCAAAACCAAAGTATACGGGCCTTCGAGACCGTTTATATGAATGTCTCCCGTATTACAAACGCCACAATTTAACTGTGGCCGAACGCCGTTTATGTTTTGAAGCGCATCGTAAATACTCGGCGTTGGATTCTTCTTAAAAAAAACAGGGGAATAAACCTCAACCGGAACAGCACTTTCCAAACGTTTAACTGCTTTTAAAGTTCCCGAAACTACTACTTCATTCAATTGATTGTCTGTATCGTCCAATTCAAAATCATACGCTTGAACAGTGCCCTTCCTTACGTCGATTTTCTTTTTTGAAGTCTGAAAACCTACCAGAGAAACCTGAAGCGTATAATTTCCAACCGGTACATTTTCGAAGTTATAATATCCTAAACTATCCGTAACCGATCTGTATTTTGTGCCCACTAAATGTACGTTTGCCAACTGCAATTGATGGCCATCACCTGAAATAATTCCGGAAACAGAATTGGTTTCCTGAGCAAATGAAAACTGCAAACAAAAGAAAAGCAGCATCAAAAATAGTTTTTTCATTATTATAAAATTAAATTTAGACAAAACTAAAAATTAAATTTGACAAATAGTGTTCCTGACGCAAAAAACTTTAATCTAACTTCAATTCAAGGTTTTGCAGTTATTTTAATCACATGAAAAGGTTATCCGATTTAACCTAAAAATGATTCATCAATCAGTTCTTTATTCATCGAAGCCCCGGCAAAAGATCCGGAAGAAACAGCCATAGCAACAGATCGCGCCTGAATATGACAATCACCACTGGCAAAAACTCCGGGAATTGTTGTTTTTTGAAACGCATCTACTTTCAACAAACCTTGTTCTGTCAATTCGCAGCCTAAAGCTTCCGGAAGTGGGCAATGCTGCACAAAAGGTGCTCTGAAATAAATAGCTTTTACTTCAATTGTCGCTTGACTTTTGAAAATAAGCTGCTGAATATTTCCGTTTTCCTGTTTTACGTCAGCAATCTCATCTTCTATAACCTTAATTTTATGTTGCTGTAAAATTTGAGATTGCGCTACGGTAAAAGTTGATTTTCCGTTCGTTAATATTCTTAAATCCTCCGTCCAGTTCGAAATTAGTTTCGCATATTCGAACCCCATATCACCATTAGCGATAATCGCTGTTTTTTCGTTTTTGACTTCATAGCCGTGACAATACGGACAATGCAATATTGAGATTCCCCAACATTCCCTAAAACCGTCAATTTTGGGTAGTAAATCTTTTATTCCGGTAGAGAACAATAACTTTTTAGAAATGAACACTTTTCCGGATTCTGTTTTGATTTCAAATCCTTCTTTTGTTTTCATTGCCTGAATTGCTAATCCGTTATAAAAATGAACGGTATCGTAAAAATCGACCTGAATTAAGGCTTTCGCCGAAATAACTTCGGGTCTTTCACCATCCTGTGTGATAAAATTATGTGAATAAGGCGTTTGTCGGTTACAAGGCAAACCACTGTCTATCACCAAAACCTGTCGCAAAGAACGCCCCAGACTCATTGCAGCCGAAAGCCCACTATAACTGCCGCCAATAATTATAACATCGTATTTATTGTTCTGTATCACTATATATTATTTTTAAGAAGTTCTTGGTATGGGAAATAAATCTTTCTTCGGGAAAAATCCGTCCTGATAATCTACAATCTCATCTGGTGTACAAAGGCACTTTTCAAGCTCTTCCAGAATTTCTGTTTCTTTTATTTTCTGACCAATAAAAACAAGTTCATTAAGTCTGTCTCCGAAATTAGAAGTCCACCGTTCTTCTATAATATCCTGAAATTCAACAAAATTATTAAAGGTCATTCGTTCACTTAATGGCATGCTTGCCCACCAGACTCCGGCCCCTTCGGCTTTCATTGATCCACCGGCCTGACTCCAGTTTATGGCTTGTTCCGGTCGGGATGCCATCCACAGCAGTCCTTTACTTCGAATGATGTTGGCGGGAAAATCGGATGTAAAAAAATTCCATAATCGATTGGGATGAAAAGGCCTGGGATCCCGAAATACAAAAGAACTAATTCCGTATTCTTCTGTTTCAGGTGTATGAATACCTTCTAATTCCCGAATCCAGCCCGCTGAATTCTCGGCTTCTTCGTAATTGAACAATCCCGTGTTCATAATTTCGTTTGGGTCTACTTTGCCTGAAACCGAAGTGATTATTTTCGCCACAGGATTCAACTTTTGAATAGAAGCTCTCAAAAACTCCAATGATCTGATACTAACGAGATCTGTTTTATTCAAAATGATAACATTGGCAAATTCTACCTGATCTACCAGAAGGTTGACGATCGTTCGATTGTCATTTTCAAGATCGGATAAGTTTTGCTCCCGCAGCGTTTTGGCCGAACCAAAATCTTTAAAAAAGTTAAAACTATCCACAACGGTCACCATAGTATCGATGTAACTAAATCTGGACAAGTCAATATTTTCCTCTTCGTTCACAAAAGAGAAAGTCTGTGCTACCGGAATCGGTTCGCTGATACCTGTACTTTCGATAAGCAAATAATCAAACCTGCTTTCTTTGGCCAGTTTTTCGACTTCAAGCATTAAATCTTCCCGCAAGGTGCAGCAAATACAGCCATTAGTCATTTCGACCAGTTTTTCTTCCGTTCTGGACAAGGTATACTCCTTCTTCACGAGCTGCGCGTCTATATTAACTTCACTCATGTCATTTACGATAACAGCAACTTTAAGGTTTTCTTTGTTGTGAAGAATATGATTAAGAAGTGTTGTTTTTCCTGCACCAAGAAATCCGCTTAAAACGGTTACGGGTAGTTTTTTCATTACTAAATGTGTTTGTGGTTTTTATAATTTAGAAGATGTCCGATAATCATTCCGATACCCCCAATAAAAATCAGATCCAAATGAACATCCAGTATCATTTCACTCAGAATACTGATCCAAATCAGAGATATCGATAAAATCAAAGTTATAGCGACTAAAAGACTTGATTTTTTAATAATTTTGACAATTGCAATTAAACCTATTGAAGCAAAGGTCAAATCGATAAATGGATTATGGCTAATGCCCAAAGGCAAAATAGTAAGTAGCGGAAATATCAGACAATGAACCAGACAAATGGCAGCACTTGAGATTCCTAATATATCGTAAAAAGGCGTCGTTGTTTTCTTCATTTTCAGTACATTTGCTTAATGCAATTATGTTGCAAATATAAAATTTTATTTTTAACGCAACAATGTTGCGTTAATTTTTTTAATGCTCTAAAAATGAAAACAACAAGAAATACAGCAGCAAAGACAGCGGTTCTAGAGATTTTTGACAAATCTAAAACCGCCTTGTCCCATACCGAAATTCACAAACAGATTGATGATTTGTGCGATCGTGTGACCGTTTATAGAATATTAGACCGCTTAGTAAATGAAGATATCGTTCATAAAATTGTGAATCTTGACGGTACCGTAAAGTATGCCAAATGCCATCATCATGCTCAAAGAGTACACATTCACAATCACGCTCATTTTAGCTGTGAAAAATGTCTCGAAGTCACTTGTCTGGAAAATGTAAAACCGAGCTATATTATTCCGCACAATTATAAAGTAAATGAGATAAACTTCACCTTGTCAGGATTGTGTCCGAATTGTTTGAATTCAAACAATTAAGTTTTAGACTTGTCTAAAAATATTGTTGTGCAGATATAATTTATCCCTATATTTGTTCAAACAACATTTTTACAATGACCAAATCTTTAGAAGAAGTACACCAATCGGTTGCGACACAACATAAAAAAACAGGATTTAGAAAAATATTAGCCTTTTTAGGACCGGCCTACCTGGTAAGTGTCGGTTATATGGACCCAGGAAACTGGGCAACAGATATTGCCGGCGGAAGTCAGTTTGGGTATTCTTTACTTTGGGTTTTACTGATGAGTAATTTGATGGCGTTGCTGCTTCAGAGTTTAAGTGCAAGGCTTGGAATTGTGACCCAACGTGATTTGGCACAGGCATCGCGAGAGACTTACTCCAAATCTATCAATTACATTTTATACTTTTTAGCCGAAATTGCTATTGCCGCCTGTGATCTTGCCGAAGTTCTGGGAATGGCGATCGGAATTAATCTTTTGTTTGACATACCGTTAATCGAGGGGGTTTTAATTACCGTATTGGATACTTTCTTATTGTTATTCCTGATCAACAAAGGAATTCGAAAAATGGAGGCTTTTATTATTGTATTGGTGGCTATCATTGGATTCTCCTTTATATTCGAAATGATTTTTGCAGAACCTGAACTGGATAAAGTTATTTACGGTCTGGTTCCTTCAATTCCAAGTTCTGCCGCTTTGTACATTGCCATCGGAATTATTGGTGCCACGGTGATGCCTCACAATTTGTATTTACATTCATCACTTGTACAAACCCGAAAATTCGACAGGACTCCGGCCGGAATCAAGCAGGCATTGAAATACAACTTTATAGATTCGACTATCGCCTTAAACCTGGCCTTTTTTGTAAATGCTGCCATTCTAATCCTTGCAGCTGCTACCTTTTACAAAAACGGAATGTTTGAAGTGGCTGAAATTCAGGATGCGCATCAATTTCTCGAACCTTTACTGGGAACTAAATGGGCGCCTATTTTATTTGCGGTGGCTTTAATTGCTGCAGGACAAAGCTCAACTGTAACAGGAACTTTAGCCGGTCAGATTGTAATGGAAGGTTACCTGAATTTACGTATCCAGCCTTGGGTACGAAGAATTATAACACGACTAATCGCTATTGTACCTGCCGTTGTGGTGATTTTAATTTATGGTGAAAGCGTAACAGGGAAATTATTGATTCTAAGTCAGGTTATCCTGAGTTTACAGCTTGGTTTCGCGATTATTCCGCTGATTCATTTCGTAAGCGATAAAACCAAAATGAAAGGTTTTCATATTTCAAGAACGACACAGGTAGCCGCATGGATTATTGCTTCGATTATCGTAACTCTGAATGCAAAGCTGGTGTATGACGAAATCACTTCCTGGCTGCAAAACTCTGATAACCCAACCGTACTCTGGTTGACAGTGGTTCCGCTTGCTTTTGGATTTCTGGCTCTATTACTTTACATTATTTTCAAACCTTTTGTCACTAGAATAAAGTCAAATATCGAGAATCATTCTCCACATCATTTAAAATTGGTCTATACGCCAAAAGAAAGTTATGGCAAGAAAAATATAGCCATTACAGTCGATTTTTCTAAGGCCGATGAAGTTGCACTCAACAATGCCTTTGAACTGGGCGGAATCGACGCGCAATACACCTTAATTCACATCGTTGAAACTGTTGGAGCCTTGATGTATGGAGGCAATGTCGACGATCATGAAACGACTGTCGACGAAAAACTATTATTAGAATACAAAGAGATGCTGTCCTCAAAAGGTTTCAAAATCGAAACGGAACTAGGCTTTGGAAAACCCAACAGTGTTATTCCGGAAATCATCAATCTTGGTAATTTTGACATTTTAGTAATGGGAACCCATGGCCACACCGGACTAAAAGATATTTTGTTTGGCACAACGGTAGACAAATTGAGACACAAAATTTCTATACCTTTGCTAATTGTTAAAAAATAGTTCTTTTTAAAAGGAACAAAGGTTCAGAGCCGCAAAGGGACAAAGCTTTAAAAACTATGAACCTTTATCCCTTTGTAACTTTGAACCTCAAAAAATAAAAAAATGACTTTTTCAGAAGAAAACTATCTTAAATCCATATACCACCTTACGGCTTCAAACGATGCCGAAGTGAGCACTAATGCCATTGCCGAAATGATGGAAACGAAAGCTTCATCAGTTACTGATATGCTTAAAAAATTGTCTGAGAAAGATTTAGTCAACTATAAAAAGTATCAGGGTGTATCGCTGACGGAGAATGGAAAACTGGCCGCCAAAATGATTGTTAGAAAACATCGCTTATGGGAAGTCTTTTTAGTAGAAAAACTCAGCTTTTCCTGGGATGAAGTTCACGATATTGCCGAACAGCTGGAACACATCAAATCGGAACAACTGATTAATCGTCTGGATGACTTTTTGGGAAATCCGACCGAAGATCCTCACGGAGACCCGATTCCCGATGCCAACGGACGGATTGTTAAAATCGAAAAACAATTGCTTTCAGAATTAACAGAATATCAAACCGGGGTTTGTGTGGGTGTAAAAGATACTTCCTCAGAGTTTTTAAAGTATCTGGACAAACAAGGAATTGCTTTGGGTTCTAAAATTGATCTTTTATCGAAAGAATCATTTGATTTATCCGTTAAAATTAAGGTTGATGGACGGGAATTGTCTATTTCGAATAAAATTGCCTCAAACTTGTTTGTGAAGCTGGTTTAAAAGTGCTTTCCGAAAAATTTATAAAGGTTTCGCATACGCATATATCTTATTTCTTTATCTAAAATAATATATGCCGATCCTACGGATCTTTATTTCTTGTACTAACCCTACCACGGATTTCATCCGTTGCTATAAATGTATCGTTCCTGCGGAACTGTTATTTATTTTGCTTTTTTCAATGAATTAGAAAACATACCAATTGGTTACGACCAAAAATCTGGTTTTGTAAAACTTTAAGTGATTCATTAAATAGAATTCTACATATGGCTCCAAAGGAGCCCAATAGATATAGCAAAATAATCAAGCATCAGAGAAAAGCTCCGAAGGAGCGTTATATTAAATATTGTTTATCCTATTTTCAAAACAAAATTAGCTTCAAAAAATTTAAACGATCCCTTTCTCGATCATTTCCAGCATAACCGGAGAAGCGTTTTTAAACGTTGGTGGCTGTTCGATAATACTTCCAGCATTCTTCTTGTTCACCTTAAACGTCAAATCATTATCTGTGGTAAACAATAAAGCTGTTAAAAATGGATTTTTAATATAAGTTCCTAACACCAATAAAGCTTCATCCAGCGTATGAATACTTTCAATTTCCTCGGTTTTATATCTGGTTGTTAAAGAAATAGAGAAGGTATTATCCTCATTCAAAACTAAACGAAAATAAATATTCTTAATCTCGGTATCGCCCATTGTTTTGGCCAAAGTCAATTTTGCGAAAGTTCCCGCCTGGATGCTTTCTTTAACTCGTTCACAAAAAAGGGCAAATATTGGTTCGTACATTTTTTTAAGATTCTAAGGTTCTGAGATGCTGAGGTTCTAAGTCTTTTACCGCAAAGTTCGCTAAGATTTACGCAAAGGACACAAGAAAAATTAAAAACTTGGCGAACCTTGCGTAAATCCTTGCGGTCTTAGCGGTTATGAAAAAAAAATTATTTTCCGGTAAATTCAGCTTTACGTTTTTCTAAAAATGCCGTTGTTCCTTCTTTGAAATCCTGAGTTCCGAAACATTTTCCGAATGATTTGATCTCAGTATCAAAACCATTTTTACCATCAGTATAGTTTGCATTGATCGCTTTTATGGCTTTAGCAATTGCAAATGGTGCATTTTTAATAATTTTTTGAGCGATTCCGGTAGTAAAATCCAAAAGCTCTGCTTGTGGTACTACATGATTTACTAAACCGTACTGTTTGGCCTCTTCTGCACCAATCATAGCAGCGGTCATAATCATTTCCATCGCGCGGCCTTTCCCTACTAATTGTGGTAAACGCTGCGTTCCTCCATAACCTGGAATCAATCCTAAAGTTACTTCTGGCAAGCCCATTTTAGCATTGTCTGAGGCTACTCTGAAATGACAAGACATTGCCAATTCCAATCCTCCACCAAGGGCAAAACCATTTACAGCCGCAATTACAGGTTTTTTCAAATTTTCAATAAGATCAAATAAAGTTTCCTGTCCTTCTGCTGCCAATTGCGCTCCTTCGATGATGGTATAATAGGCAAATTCCGAAATATCAGCTCCGGCTACAAATGCCTTCTCCCCACTTCCGGTGATAATGATAACACGAACATCATCATTTTTACCCAACAACTTCACTGCTTTACTTAAGTCACTGATCGTAGCTTTGTTTAACGCATTTAATTTGGTAGGTCTATTGATGGTTACGGTCGCAATTCTTTCTTCTATTGAGATTAAAATATTTTCGTAGTTCATGATGCTAATTTTATGAGTTTGTTATCGGTAAAGAAACTCTGAATGTGGTTCCTTTTCCGTAAGTTGATTCAAAGGTAATTGTTCCTTTGTAATTTTCGATGATGTTTTTGATAATTCCGAGTCCAAGTCCCATTCCACTTGTTTTTGTGGTAAATTTTGGCTCGAAAATTCTGCTGATATCCTGTTTCTGAATTCCGATACCGTTGTCTTTTACCGCAATTTCAACATCGTCGTCTATGCGTTTTACAGTAACTACAATCGATTTATGAAATTGACTTTCCGGGATTGCCTGTGTCGCATTTTTAACAAGATTGGTGATAACCCTTATCAATTGCGTACGATCCATCTTGGAGATAATTTCCTCCTCTTCACTTTCAAAAACGATATAATCTTCATTGAAAATATCTAAAGCAAGCTCCACAACCTCAACCACGTTTAAGGTTTCGTTTTGTTGTGCCGGCATCGAAGCAAAGTTCGAGAATGCCGATGCCACCGCTGTCATGGTATCGATTTGCTGAATTAAAGTCTCTGAATAATCATTTAGTTTTTGCTTAACATCCGGTGCAGTTGGATCAAACTTGCGTTGAAAACTCTGCACAGTCAAACGCATCGGTGTAAGCGGATTTTTGATTTCATGGGCTACTTGTTTCGCCATTTCGCGCCATGCCTCTTCACGTTCACTTTGAGCTAATTTTATAGCACTGGTTTCCAGTTTATCGACCATTCCGTTATAAGCCTTGATTAAGAAATTGACTTCCTTACTGTTAGCTTCTAAAACGATCTTCTCGTTCTTCTGGTCTAAATTAGTTTCTTCCAGTTTATCCGAAATTGTTTTAAGTGATTTTGTAATATAAGTCGATAAAAAATAAGCCAAGCCAAAAGCCACAATAAGCATGAAGGAATATACCTGACTTAAACGAATCAAAAAGGTATTCAGCTCATTGTCGTAGTACCCATCGTCTTCTAAATAGGGAAGGTTTAGAATCCCCAGCGGTTTGAACTTTTCGTCTTTAATCAAACTGTAAGACGATCTGTTTTTAACACCATCAATGGTTTTAATATCTACAAAACGTTTTTCGATAGAAGAACGGACTAATTTCAGAATGTATTCGGGAATTGGAGGAGCAACTTTATCAACGGCGAAAGACTCCTTTGAGGACTTTAATAATTTTCCGTCAAGACTGTAAATATTGATTTCGATTTTATGAATCTGAGCCAGTTCGTGTATTTTATCTTTAAAAATTAAATCCAGATTGGCAGTTTTTAAAGGATATGTTGTCGTGGAAAGCACATAATTAATGTGTTCCTTCACTGCATTCTCTTTGCGCTCGAGACGTTCCTGATGGTATTCTTTTGCTTCGTTTTTAAACTGAATAATAGAAATAGAAGCCAATAAAAACGATGCCACAACAATCAATACAATCATCGACAGGAAAATCCTGACACGCAGCGAAAGCATAGACATTTTGAAGTTGTTAAACATAGTTTTTGTTTTGTTTGTTTCAGGTTTCAAGTTTCAGGTTTCTTTGCGTTTGGCAACTTGAAACTTGAAACCTGAAACTAAAAAACTATTTCCTCTCTCTTATTCTTTTATAAAATCTAAATCCTAGCATGATCAGAACTGAGAATAAAATAATTCCGATCACACCAAAAATCCAGTTGATGGCACTTTTTAAAACTACTAAAAAAACGACCGCAAATAGTATGATGGTAGCACCTTCATTCCACAAACGCATAAAGTTATTGGAATATTTCACCTCGTCATTTTGTAATTGTTTAAAAATCTGATGGCATTTTAGATGATAGAGATACAATAGAAATACAAAACACAATTTCACATGCATCCATGGCATTTTAAGCCAGGCATTTCCTAAATCGGTAAAAAGCAGCATCCAAAAAGCAAAAATACTCGCCAAAACTGCTGACGGCCATGTAATAATGTACCACAAACGATAGGCCATTATTTTGTACTGTGCCTGCAAAATTTCTTTCTCGGGAGATGGTTTTTCACTGGCTTCAATTTGATATACAAATAAACGCACAATATAAAATAGTCCTGCAAACCAAGTGATTACAAATATAAGATGTAGTGATTTTAAGTAATTGTAGTACTCCATCATAAAGTCTTTTTTCTTTACTCTTTATTCTATTTTCTATTTCGCCCAATCGTTAATCCAATTTCCAACGGTCTGGCACCACTCGTCGTCGTCATTCAAACAAGGTATTGCCAAAAACTCTTCGCCTCCGTTTGCTTCAAAATCTTCTTTGGCACGCATTGCGATTTCCTCTAAAGTTTCTAAACAATCCGAAACGAAAGCTGGTGTTACAACCGCCAAATTTTTGATTCCTTTTGCTGGCATCTTATCAATTTCAACATCAGTATAAGGTTCCAGCCATTTGTCTCCCGCTAAACGTGACTGAAATGTTAAGCTATACTTATCTTCAGAAAGGCCTAATAACTTTACGACTTGCCTGGTCGTTTCATAACATTGATGACGGTAGCAAAAATCATGCGCAGGTGAAGGTGTATTGCAACAAGATCCGTCAATTTTACAGTGTGATTTCGTCACATCGGTTTTACGAATATGACGTTCCGGGATTCCATGGTACGAGAACAATAAATGATCGTAATCAAAACCAACCAAATGTTTCTGAATAGAATCAGCCAGATTCTTGATATAATCCGGTTTATTGTAAAACGCAGGAACATCTGTAAAAGTCATTTGCGGAAATTTCTTCTTACGAATTTCTTCTGCCTTAACTAAAATAGTCAAAGTCGAAGCCATCGCATATTGCGGGTATAAAGGGAAAAGCAATACCTCTGTAACACCTTTTTCATGTAATTCCTGAAGTCCTTTTTCGATGGTCATACTTCCGTAACGCATTGCTAAAGCAACCGGTACATTTACCAAAGGCTGGACCTTTTTTTGCATTCTTTCAGAAAGCACAACCAAAGGAGAACCTTCATCCCACCATATTTTCGCATAAGCATGTGCTGATTCTTCCGGTCTTTTTCTTAAAATAATACCACGAACCAACAAAGCTCTTAATAAATACGGAACATCGATCACGTATTTATCCATTAAAAATTCGTCTAAGTATGGTTTTACATCTTTTGGTTCCGGGCTTTCCGGAGATCCTAAGTTTACTAATAATACGCCTTTCATTATGTTTTTTTTGCTTTAGGCTTTAAGCTCTAAGCTTTAAGCTTTTAATATGTTTGTTTTAAAAAATTTCGTCAAAAGTAGCGCTTGCAGCTTTTTAGAAATATGATAAATGTTACTTTTTGTTTATGTTCTTATTTACAAAACTGATTCTTTAAAACATTATCAGTTTTTATCCTTTTTATATTTGCTGAATAGCTTTTTCAATGATTTATATTCTTCTTCTGTTCCAAAGTTATCTGTACTAATTTCCTTTTTAGAACTAATCAAATAAAACTGACTACAGGAAAGACAGATTTTAGCTACTCCTGAAATTTTTTCATTCTTTTTAAAAATTAAAATATCCCTATATTCAGGTGCACAAGCATATACATTTTCAAACATCTTTAAAGAAGATTTTTCCAAAAAAATATCATTTCTTAAATATTCAACGTCTTTTTGAGATAATTCAAATTTAGAAAACCCATTAGAATTAATTGTTTTAACAAAAACATCATTATTTACTTTCTCAGGATAGTCATCAAAAAAAATCTTATCTTCAATAGTATCGTCAATTCCTTTACTATGATTATCATCCATTTCTACTTCTTTACTTTTATTCAATGAATAATATTCAACACTGTCAAAATCAAAAAACATTTTTTCTTCTTTTGATTTACAAGACAGAATTAAAAAAAGCAATAAAACTATTGAATATCTTTTAACCATTAAACATTTGCATTAATCGACATCAAATACTTTTTCGGAGTTGTAGCAAACTTCTTTTTAAATGCCGCAATAAAATGACTCCCTGTACTGTAACCAATTTTTAATCCTACCTCATTTACATTATAAGAACCGCTATCGAGCAGTTTACGGGCGAAATCCATTTTGTAATCAAACAGAAATCCGTAAACGGTATCGCCATAAATTTGTTTGAAACCCATTTTTAGTTTCTTCAGGTTCAGGCCAATCTCATCTGCCAGTTCCTGCAAACCTGGTGGCTCAGCCATATTGGCAATGATAATTTCTTTGGCTCTTCTTATTTTCAAAACATTATCTTCATCAATCAAAAATGGACATTGTTCTGCATTTGGATCTTCGGTTCGGTTGAAATACAAACTAAGTAATTCATATCCTTTTCCCTTATAATAAAGGTTTTTTATGGACGGATGCAGGTTGTAATGAAACAGCTGACTCAACACAATAGCCATAGAGGGACTAATATTTCCTTCGTTATAATATTTTTTGTCCTTATTATCAGGACTTAAAAAAGTAATATAATCTGCTTCGGCAGAAAACAACGCGTGAAATTTTTTGATCGATACGATTACCGAAATCACCCAGGAATTTGGAGAAAGTTCTAAATTCAATGGTAATTCTTTTTGTGGATTGTACAAAAGGAGCGATTTTTCTTCTTTCAATTCCAGAGCATACGTTCCCTGATTGAACAAAAATTTAGCGTTGCCTTTTATCCCGAAATGAAACTGTATCAGACCACTACCTACTTCGTGCTGCCCCAAAAAGAGCTCTGAACTGTCGTTTTGAAAACGGATCAGCGTAAAGTCATCTTCGATTTTAATAATTTCCTGAGAACTCATAGCGATATTTTTTTGAAACAAAAATTAGCGTAAACGGAGAATGTTATTTAGAATCACTCTAAACAAACCTTTTCTAACAACTTGATTTTGCTACAAAAATACTTCTTTTTGCATAAAAACAGCTGTTTAGAAACAAAAAAACATGTAGCGATACAAAAAGTACTTTTAGCGTTATTTTTCTAAACACTATAGTGATAATTTTGTTGCACTTTTATGAAAGTGAATTTATGGAAAACAATAACGTACCGAAACACCTTTATTTTTATTCAGTTGGTCTGAGTTATAAAAAAGCTGATGCTGAGGTCAGAGGTCAATTTAGTCTGGATGCAGTTGCCAAAACACATTTGCTGGAACAGGCTAAAAAAGAGGGAATAGAAAGTTTAATTGTCACTTCGACTTGCAACAGAACCGAGATCTACGGTTTTGCAGAACATCCTTTTCAATTAATAAAGTTAATTTGTGATAATAGTAACGGATCTGTTGATGCTTTTCAAAAAGTAGGATTCGTTTATAAAAATCAGGAAGCGATCAATCACATGTTTCGCGTAGGAACCGGCTTAGACAGTCAGATCTTAGGTGATTTTGAAATTATCTCTCAAATCAAAACCAGTTTTACCCATTCGAAATCAATGGGTTTAGCCAATGCTTTTTTGGAAAGACTGGTAAACGCCGTGATTCAGGCGAGTAAAAAAATCAAAAACGAGACAGAAATCAGTTCAGGAGCCACTTCGGTTTCTTTTGCCTCGGTACAATACATTCTTAAAAATGTAGAAGATATCGGAAACAAAAACATTCTGCTTTTCGGAACTGGAAAAATAGGGAGAAATACCTGCGAGAATTTAGTAAAACATACTAAAAACGAACACATCACCTTAATCAACCGTACGAAAGACAAAGCAGAGAAATTAGCCGGAAAACTGAATCTTATTGTTAAAGATTACTCCGAACTACATCTTGAACTTCAAAAAGCCGATGTGGTCGTGGTAGCAACCGGGGCTCAAAACCCAACGGTTGACAAAGCTATCCTGAATCTTAAAAAACCTTTATTGATTCTGGATTTATCTATTCCGAAAAACGTTAATGAAAATGTTGAGGAGTTAGAAGGCGTGACCTTGATTCACATGGATTATTTATCACAGTTGACAGATGAAACGCTGGAAAACAGAAAACTGCATATTCCTGCTGCCGAAGCCATTATTGAGGAAGTTAAAGAAGAGTTTATAACCTGGACTAAAGGTCGTAAATTTGCTCCTACCATTAATGCTTTGAAAGAAAAACTAAACGCGATTAAAAACTCGGAATTAGATTTTCAAAGCAGAAAAATTGCTGATTTTAATGAGGAACAAGCTGAGATTATCAGTAACCGAATCATTCAGAAAATCACTACTCATTTTGCCAATCACTTAAAAGACGACAATACCATGGTTGATGAAAGCATCGAATGGATCGAAAAAGTCTTCAAAATAAAAGCATCTTAAGGTTTTCACCATTAAGACATTAAGACTCATTAAGCCAAGCTTTGTCAAGGGAATTAAGCAAAACTGATTTGAAACTTAACTTTCTTAAATTAATCACAACGCTTAATGAACCTTAATATCTTAATCGTTGAAATACAAAAAGTTCTATGACAAAAAAGGAGGTAACTCAATTGGCTTACGAAATTACCGGTTTTGCTATAAAAGTGCATAAAGCCTTAGGCCCGGGACTTTTAGAAAGCATTTATGAAAAGTGCCTCAAATATGAATTAGAACAAAATGGATACGATGTTAAACAGCAGCTGAGTGTTAAAATAGAATATTATAATCTTGAGTTGGAATCTGATTTAAGAATTGATCTTCTTGTTAATGATTGTGTCGTTGTTGAACTGAAAGCAATAGAAAATCTATTACCAATTCATGAAGCACAACTTTTAACTTATATGAAATTATTGCAAAGACCTCAAGGACTATTAATTAATTTCAATACTCTAAATATAACAAAATCAATGAAACCACTTGTAAATGATTATTTTGCAAGACTAATAGATTAACAGCTTCATTAGCTTAAAAAATCAACACAAAGCTAAATGAACCTTAATATCTTAATGGTTAAAATATAAAAATGGCAGAAAAAACAATCAGAATTGGAACCCGCGATAGCGAATTGGCACTTTGGCAAGCACACACTGTCGAGAAAAAACTAAACGATCTGGGTTATAAAACCGAAATTATTGCAGTAAAATCTACAGGTGATATTATCCTTGACAAACCGCTTTACGAACTTGGCATCACCGGAATTTTTACCAAAACGTTAGATATTGCTATGATTAATGGTGATGTAGATATTGCCGTTCACTCGATGAAGGATGTACCTACAGCTTTACCAAAAGGTATTGTTCAGGCAGCAGTTTTAGAAAGAGCCAATGTTCTTGATATTCTGGTTCATAAAGGAAATCCTGATTTTGCCAATCCAAGTACAATCGCAACCGGAAGTTTACGTCGTCAGGCGCAATGGTTCAACAAATACCCTAATCATACTGTTGTCGATTTACGCGGAAATGTAAATACCCGTATGCAAAAATTACAGGACAATAACTGGGACGGGGCAGTTTTTGCAGCAGCAGGTTTGGAGCGTATCAACTTAAAACCGGAAAATTATATCGATCTGGACTGGATGATTCCCGCACCGGCACAAGGGGCTATGGTGGTTGTGGCCATGGAAAACGACAATTATGCCCTTGAAGCTCTTTCACAATTAAACGATATTGAAACTGAGATTTGTACCTATATCGAACGTCAGTTTTTAAGAACTCTTGAAGGAGGCTGTACGGCTCCTATTGGAGCTTTGGTTCGCTATAATGAAGAGGAGGACACGCTTCACTTTCAGGGTGTTTTACTTTCGGTTGATGGAAAACAAAAACTCGAAATCAACAAGACTGTTGAAATTGGAGAGTGGAAAAAACTGGGATTCTTTGCTGCTCAGGAAATTCTAAACAACGGCGGAACAGAATTAATGCAAGCCATTAAAGAATCTTTGAAGAAATAATGAGTAAATCAATTCAAATAGTATCTACAAAAAAGCTTTCAACAGAGCAAAGACAAGCCTTAACAGCCGCTCATCTTGAAGTTATTGAAGCCGATTTTATTCAAACCGAAAATAAACCTTTCGAAATAAAAGACCTCAACGATAATTTGATTTTCACAAGTCAGAATGCCGTTCATAGTGTTCTCTCCCATCCCAAATCGGAAGAACTGAAAAGCAAAAATGTATTTTGCGTTGGTTTAAAAACCAAGATCCTCTTATCAGAAAACGGATTCAATGTTGTAGCTTACACTGGTTATGCTGCCGATTTAGCCGAAATTATCACTTTAATATACCGCAGTGAAAGCTATACTTTTTTCAGCGGAAACCTGCGCAGAGAAACGTTACCCAAAGCCTTAAAAGAAGCAGAACTAAAATTCAATGAAATTCAGGTTTATAATACTTCTTTGACCCCTCAGAAAATAAAGACTCCTGTTGATGCTATTCTGTTTTTCAGTCCATCAGGTGTACAAAGTTATCTGAAAGAAAATTCGATTAAAAAAGAAACCTGCTTTTGCATTGGTGAAACTACTGCAGAGGCTTTAGAAAAAATTACCAAAAATATCGTTATTGCAGATCAGCCAACGGTTGAAGATGTCATTGAGGATGTTTTACAAGAATATAAATAATCGCTGTATGCTTTAAGCTTTAGGCTATAAGCAAACAAAAAAATAAAAAACAAACATCGCTTAAAGCCTAAAGCTTAAAGCCTAAAGCAAAAAAACAATGTTAAAAAACGACCTATTTTTAAAAGCACTAAAAGGAGAAACCGTTCAACGCCCACCAGTTTGGATGATGCGTCAAGCCGGAAGATATTTACCGGAATTTAGAGCTTTACGTGATAAATATGATTTTTTCACCAGATGTGAAACTCCGGAACTGGCTGCCGAAATTACCGTTCAGCCAATCCGTAGAATTGCTCCGGATGCTGCTATTTTATTCTCTGATATTTTAGTGGTTCCACGTGCAATGGGTATTCATGTAGAATTGAAGGACAATTTAGGTCCAATTATTCCGGATCCTATTCGTACAATGGAGCAGGTGAATCAGGTTTTTGTTCCGGATGTAAATGAAACTTTAGGATATGTCTTTGATGCCATTAAATTAACAAAAGAAATGCTAAACGACGAAGTGCCATTAATTGGTTTCGCTGGTTCACCTTGGACCATCTTTTGTTATGCTGTTGAAGGAAAAGGTTCTAAAAGTTTTGATACTGCTAAAGGATTTTGCTTTTCAAACCCGGTTGCAGCACACACTTTATTACAAAAAATTACAGATACGACGATTTTATACTTAAAAGAAAAAGTAAAAGCGGGTGTTAATGCCGTTCAGATTTTTGATTCCTGGGGAGGAATGCTTTCTCCGGTTGACTATCAGGAATTCTCCTGGAAATACATCAACCAAATTATTGATGCATTGGCAGAAGTTACTCCTGTCATTGTGTTCGGAAAAGGATGCTGGTTTGCCTTAGGAGAAATGGGTAAAAGTAAAGCTTCGGCACTTGGTGTAGATTGGACTTGTACTCCTAGAAATGCTCGTTATTTATCAGGTGGAAATATTACTTTACAAGGTAATTTTGATCCTTCAAGATTGCTTTCTCCAATTCCAACCATCAAAAAAATGGTTCACGAAATGATCGACGAATTCGGAAAAGACAAATATATTGTAAATTTAGGTCATGGGATTTTACCAAATATCCCTGTAGACCACGCTAAAGCGTTTATTGACGCGGTTAAAGAATACGGAAACTAGTTTTCAGTACGCAGTCTCAGTTTTCAGCTGCCTACCAGCAAACTGAAAACTGAGACCGAAAACTGGAACTGAGACCAAAAACTAAAAAAAAATGCTCAACAAAGGCTTAAGAGACGAAGAAAAAATAAGAATTGATAACGTCCTCAAGACGTTACGATCACTTGTTTTTGTTCCTTATCCTTTGAATAATACGGAAAAAGAAAATATTGAAAATCAGCTGAAAGAAATCGGGCTAGATTTTGAAACTTTATCCTCTCAAAAAAATGAAGATTTGATCACATTCTTAATACAGCTTCATTTTGATTGGGAACATTTAGAGCAATTTGGAGACATTTTAATCGAATTCTCTAAAGATGAAAATCATAATTTTACCCATAAAGCTTTAGCTGTTTATGAATATATCCAACAAGAAAGTAAAGTTTTCTCTTTCGGGATAAATACTAAAATTGCTTCGGCCAAAAACAGATCCTAATGGTTTTTACAGATTGGAAAACAAATACGATTGCCAATATTCTTCCTGAGGAATTTTACAACCTCATCGAAAAGAATAGAAACCACATTCAAAAAACATTTCCCGTCACACTTTCTTACTGTACGGATCTCGAAAAAACGAAGCAGTTTCTTGCTTTCAACCAAGACAAAGAAAATCACAAAGAAGGATACTTTTTCTATCCAAGAGACACCAAAACCAATGCATTAATTGGCTATTTGTGCATCAAAAGCATTGACAATCGCATTTCAAAATGTGAACTGGGTTATTTTGTTGATGAAGATTATCAGGGAAAAGGAATTACTTCAAAAATGGTTTCCGAAACCTTAGCTTTTTGCTTCAATACTTTAAACATGAATAAAGTATTCATCTGTACCTCAAAAATCAACAAGGCAAGTCAGCAGATTGCTTTAAAACATCATTTTAAACAAGAAGGAATATTAAGAGAGGAATTTAAAAACAGTGACGGAACATTAGAAGATGTTGTTTACTTTGGATTACTCAAATCAGAATACAATATCCATGAAAGATAAATTTTACGCTTACATACAACAATTACAAGATCAGATTTGTGCCGGATTAGAAGCGGTTGACGGAACTGCAAAATTCCGCGAAGATCTTTGGAAACGCCCTGAAGGCGGCGGTGGAAGAACACGTGTAATCGAGAACGGAGCCGTTTTCGAAAAGGGCGGTGTCAATATTTCGGCCGTTCACGGAAAACTGCCGGAAGCCATGCAGAAAATGTTTAATGTAGACGAAGCCGATTTCTTTGCCTGCGGATTAAGTCTGGTTCTTCATCCTAAAAACCCAATGGTACCAACAGTTCATGCGAACTGGCGTTACTTTGAAATGTATGACACTTCGTCTTCGCTCAGTACAGGTCCAAGAAAAGTAATTCAACAGTGGTTTGGCGGCGGACAAGATTTAACTCCTTACTATTTGTTTGAAGAAGATGCTATTCACTTTCATCAGACCTGTAAAACGGCTTGCGACAAACATAATCCCGAGTTTTATCCTAAGTATAAAAAGCAATGTGATGCCTATTTCTGGAATGCACACCGAAACGAAGCCCGAGGTATTGGTGGTTTGTTCTTTGATTATTGCAAAGCAACCGAAACCATGTCAATGGAAGACTGGTACAATTTTGTAACCGAAGTGGGCAACAGTTTCCTGGAAGCTTATGTTCCAATTGTAGAAAGAAGAAAAAATCTGGAATACACAGCCGAAAATAGAAACTGGCAGGAAATCCGTCGTGGCCGTTATGTCGAATTCAATTTAGTTCATGATAAAGGCACGTTGTTCGGTTTGAAAACTAACGGAAGAATTGAAAGTATTTTAATGAGTTTGCCTCCGCACGTACAATGGGTTTACGATCATCATGCGGAAGCCGGAAGCGTTGAGGAAAAATTGATTCAGGTGTTAGAGAATCCAGTTGACTGGATTGAATTGCAATAAAGTCTATTTATTTTATTGTAGAAAATTTCTTTCAAAAAATAACATCCCATCAATAGATTTTTGTAGATTTAGTCTTTAAACCCATAAGGATGATCTCTATAAAAATCTGTTAGTATGGCAAGCACCTATTCTCAATTATACATTCATATTGTTTTCACCGTTAAAGGCCGGCAAAATCTGATTTCCAAAAATTGGAAAGACGAACTCTATAAATACATGACCGGCATTATTAGTAATAAAGGTCAAAAACTAATTGCTATTAACGGAATGCCGGATCATATTCATATCCTCATCGGGTTAAAACCGGATAAGTCAATATCGGATTTAGTAAGAGATATTAAAGCAAATTCTTCAAAATTCATAAATGACAGGAAGTGGGTTAATGGAAAATTTGAATGGCAAACCGGATTTGGGGCCTTTTCATATAGCCATTCCCATTTGACAAATGTTATACGATATATTGAAAATCAAGAAGAGCATCACAAAACAAAAACATTCAAAAAGGAATATATCGGTTTTTTAAAATTGTTTAATGTTGATTTTAAAAACGAATATTTATTTGATGATGTTAACGAATAATATATCATTACAAACATGCTATAAAATATATCGCTCCTCCGGAGCTTAAAAAATCTAATGCTCATATGCTATAGATATGCTGCTCCTTCGGAGCTCTGTAAAAAATAATAGAATTCTAAAACGAACACAATACCTCAAAAAAATTCTAAACCAATACATATCCAAGTCCCAAAGGGACGACATCTTTATAGATTTTTTTAAATGATCCATATCAGAGTCCCAACGGGACGATATATTTATAGCTATTTCAAGACAATACATAACCAAGTCTCAACGGGATGACATATTTGTAGATTTTTTTGTAGATTTAGTTTTTAAACCCCGAAGGGGTGACCTATTAAAAAATAATAATTCCCCTTTATTAAATTCTGAACCAATATCAGATAATTGCAATTTTTAACCAATGAATTTAAAACTGATTTATATCGTATTCCTCGGAAGCTTTTTTGGGTGTTTTGCTCAAAACGATTCACTGCTGAATCCTTATTTTAAATCCTATAACGATAAAATTACCGGCAGCGTTTATTATTTAGACACTTCAAATAGTTTTCAGATTGCTTCAGGTCCACAGGATTCACAAACATTTCTTAATCTTACTCCGAATAGAAGAGAACAGATTGGTTTTAATCTGAATTATAAAATCATTGATGTTTCTGTTGGTTTCGCTCCAAAATTTCTGAGCCAAAATAAAGGCGATTCCCATTCCAAGCATTTTAATTTCAATACCCGTTTTTACTATAAAAAATGGATGCAGTCCTTTACTTTTATCAATCAGAAAGGATTTTATATCAGTGATGATAATATAATGGCACAATTGCCCGATATGCGCACCACGAAAATTGGCGGATCTACGGCTTATGTTTTCAATCCTAAGTTTTCTTTTAAAACATTGGTAAGCCAAAACGAATGGCAGACCAAAAGCTCCGGAAGTTTTATTCCGACTTTTTCTTTTTATTATACCAATCTCAATCTAAATAATACACCGGATTCTTCAAACGCCGATATCTATGTTTTTTCGATAGCACCCTCCTATTTTTATAATTTTGTAATTAGTCAACGCGTTTTAATTGGTGCCGGAATTGCTTTAGGGGTTGGAATTAATGATATTGACGGCGATTCATCAGCTCTGTATCAAGCCGATTTTAATTTAAAACTTGCCTACAATAATGACCGCTTCTTTGCTTTTGCAAGCATCAATACAGTAAGTTTTGCCCAGGACGATAAAGTCAATCCGCGATTGAATGATAATGTTGCCACTTTAAAACTTTCTGCCGGTTACCGATTTGATCCACCCAAAAAAATAAAAGAAGTTTACGATAAAGTAAATCAGAAAATAGGTTTGTAATTTTTTAATCCAAAATCTTCATTCTAAAATCTAAAATAAAATAGTATGGCAAATGTGAGCAAAGAACAATTGAACCGCATGCAGACCGGAAAAGGATTTATTGCTGCATTAGATCAAAGTGGCGGAAGTACACCAAAAGCATTAGCACAATACGGTGTAGAGGAAAGCAGTTATACAACCGAAGAAGAAATGTACACCCTCGTACATGAAATGAGAACCCGAATTATTAAAAGTCCCGCCTTTAGCAGCAAATATATTCTGGGAGCTATTTTGTTCGAAAATACGATGGACCGCAAAATCGATGGGCAATGGACTGCTGATTATTTGTGGGAGCATAAAAATATCGTTCCCTTTCTAAAAGTAGACAAAGGTCTTGCTGAGCTCGAAAACGGGGTACAACTCATGAAACCCATTTCTAATCTGAACGAATTGTTAACTCGCGCTGTAGAACGCAATATTTTCGGAACCAAGATGCGTTCCGTAATCAAAGAAGCCAATGTTACGGGAATTCGCGAAGTCGTTGAACAGCAATTTGCAGTAGGACTTCAAATATTTAACAAAGGCCTTGTCCCAATTATTGAACCTGAGATTGATATTTATAGCGCTGACAAAGAAAAATCAGAAGAAATTCTAAAAGCAGAAATCATCAGGCAGCTTAATTTACTGGACAAAGAAGTAAAAGTGATGCTGAAACTTTCGATTCCAACCGTAAATGATTTTTACGAAGAATTAATGTCCGATCCTCATGTGGTACGTGTAGTGGCATTGTCCGGAGGTTATGCGCAGGAAGAGGCCAACCAAAAACTGGCTTTAAATCACGGATTGATTGCCAGCTTCTCGCGAGCGCTTTCGGAAGGGCTAACGTTTGGTCAGTCTGATGATGAATTTAATTCAAAACTTGAAAAATCCATTAACGGAATTTATGAAGCATCGATCCTCTAAAATCAGAATAAAAAATCCCCGAAAAAGATCAGATCTCTTTCGGGGATTTTAGTTTTATATCGAGCTTTAGATTATTTACTCAATTCTTCTGCTAAATCCAACGTTTGCAGGATGATATTTTTATCTGATTTTGAAGCATTTAATTTCAACTCAAATTTCAATTTGTTATCGATCAGCTTTTTAGGAGACTGTATAGCAATATCACTAAACTGCTCTGACAATCGTTTCAATTTTTCTGAATCTTTCCCTTTTGCTTTGCCTGAATTCTCATAAGCAAATGATGCTCTTGCAAAATTTAATTTTCCGGAGATGTAATTTTTCTTTAACTCCTTTTTTGCTTCCTTAACAAAAAGTCCTTTTCCATCATTAAAATAATCTAAAGTATTGGCTATCAAAACCACATCTTTGTCTTTTTTGATAAAAATAGTCCCATAGTCTTCCGTTCCAAAAATTTCATAAAAATCTCCTTTTTGCTCCAGGATTTTTTTGCGAAGTCCCAATTGGATTAACTTATCACCAAAAGTAGGATGCGTCGAGGTAAATACCATAGAGAATAACGGAATGTTCTTCTTCACTTTTTCCTCTGTTATCTTCTCTTCATAATTTTCATCATATCCATATACTTTCTTAGTCACCTCAACTTCATTAACATGATACAAAAACATACTTAAATCACCATCAAAAAGCGTTGCAGTAGCTTCTTCATCCACGATTGTCGAAATTAAATCCGTAATAACCGTCAAATCTTCTTTTACTAAATACTGACTTTGAAATAAATCTGCCACTAACGTTGGAAATTTTTCCAGTGCCGCCTTAGTATTGATATGATAAGACATATATCCTAATGGATTTTCATCCGGAAAATAGTTGAAAATATTTTTGTTGATCTTTCTGTCCGTCATTTTCCCAACAATCTGCGCCATTGGTTCAGCATATTCAATCACTTCTTCAATACGGGCGTTGTCATTCTCAAAATAAAAATCCAGATTAATTCCTTTTACCATATTTGCCGCATTACTCTGCATGGGTAAAAACTTATTGTAACTGGTGAATTTCGATAAAAGACCATAAGCCGAATTTAAACTGGTCATAGCCGAACTGTAATTCAGCCAGGACGAAATATCGGCTGCCTTATTTATTTTTTCAGAAACAGGTGCGGTGAATCCATTTTCGAATAGTGACTTGATAAAAAGGCTTTGTTGTTCGGCTTGCAAAAGATTAAAATCAGCCTCTGCTTTCTCGTATGCTGTATTAGACACCGCTACAGCTTCTTCTGTTTCTTTTGCAGCACTAGCCGCAGCCTCTTCAGCCGATTGCGCAGGTTCTGCTGTTGTTTCTGTTGAAGTTTCCTGATAAGGTTCATCTATCGCAATAGAATCCTGCGTTCTGTCTTCCCAGTCGTATGATTTTGGCTTGTATTTTTTAGTCAATTCAACCAAAACCAGATAATTATCGTTCCAGACAAATGAAGTCTTTTGATTTTTGGGTGTAAAAACAGCGTATTTGCCATAATCCTGAATTACGGGAACCTCAACTGAATCTGTGTTTTTATTCTTTGTATGCTCTTCAATTAAGAACTGCTTCACTGCTTCTTTGTTTTTGATCGGAAGCGTCACCTGATAGTACGGAATACTGTCTGTGAAGTTACCATGAACGGTTATCTTTTGATCCAATTTAAAAAGAGCTGTATACTTCTTAAGATCGAGACTGGCTTTGCCTTCTTTGTATTTACTAATTAGCGGATGATTTACTATTTGATCAACGCTTACTTTTTTCGAAAGCTGATCTCCGTTAAACTGTACAAAATAATCGTAGGATTTTGAATTGAGCTGTCCAAAAGTCAAATGTGTGGCTAATACTAAAAATAAAATATAAAATTGCTTCATAAATCAAGGGATTAATTGGATTGTATTGTTCATTAAGGCCGATTTTTTAAGTACGCTGTACATACTTTGTTTTAAGAAAACGGTCTTTTTGTTTGGTGAAATTCTGCTGTTCGGATTCTCTACGGCCTTAACATCTTTATCAAAAGTATAAATCGCTGTAATACTTGCCGCTTCCAGATCTTCCTTTTTCTTTGGATCTTTTACTACTTTTTCAGGAACCGGATAGGAGGCGATCCTTTCAAAACTTTTGGCATTGCTGCTAAAATGAACTTGATTGCTCTGATTGTTTATCGTATTAACAACAGCATTGAGCGCTTTCAGATTGGCATAATTGAGTTTGATAATAAAAACATACTGATCAAAATCAGTTTTAGTGGTTACATTGGTAATACCGTCAATTTTTAAGGCTTTGACTTTAAAATCTTCCAGTTTTTTGGTGATTTCCTGTTCGTTTGGGATTTTCACACCATCAACCTCTTCCATCCACATGGCCGATTTTGTCTTAAACCATGATTTCGAAAAGTCAACCATCAGCGTATACTCTCCACTTTGGTCGTCGTGGTGTTTGATTCTTTCTGTTATTTCGAAACAGCTGGTTAGCAGTAAACAACAGCATAATGCGAGAAATTTCTTCATTAGACAAATTTATAGGTAAATATTCAAAAAAACCAGAGCCTGAAAGTTAATTCTAAATTTACATCTCCAATTGCTTTTTGAAACTTCACGAACGAAGACATAACTGCCATATTCTGCAAATTTTTAGATAATATTAACGGATTCTACCGGGGGCTAAACGCCTTATTCTGTTCCTTTTTCTTTAACTTTGTGGCACTTATTAAAAAGTAGCACAATCTTCAAAAAAACAAAAAACAATACACTTTAGAAAGTAGGATTCTCCATCATATTTCGAAGAAATCGGTTGCAATCTAAAATCTAAATCTAAAATCTAAATTTTTATGTTCCCATTACAAAGAAACCGCCGTTTAAGAACCAATGAATCCATTCGTTCTTTAGTTCGTGAAACCAGTTTAAGTCCACAGGATTTTATGCTTCCGATGTTTGTTACTGAAGGAAAAGATGTAAAAGTGGCCATACCGTCTATGCCGGGAATTTACCGTCATTCTCTGGACAATACGATTAAAGAAGTAAAAGAAGCCTGGGATTTAGGAATTAAAGCGGTGAACATCTACGTAAAAATCAGCGATCATTTAAAAGACAATAAAGGTGTCGAAGCCTGGAACAAAGACGGTTTGATGCAGCAAACGATCCGCGCGATAAAAGATGCTGTTCCTGAAATGATTGTAATGCCGGATGTGGCTCTCGATCCTTATTCAATTTATGGTCATGATGGAATTATCGAAAACGGACAGCTTCTGAATGATCCTACAGTTGATGCTTTAACCCGAATGAGTTTAAGTCACGCAGAAGCGGGAGCCGATTTTGTTGCGCCAAGTGATATGATGGACGGAAGGGTTTTAGCCATTAGAAAAGCATTGGAAGAAAACGGACATCACAATGTGGGAATCATGAGTTACAGTGCCAAATATGCTTCGGCATTTTACGGGCCATTTCGTGACGCTTTAGATTCTGCTCCTGTAGATTCTCAAAATATCCCAAAAGATAAGAAAACGTACCAAATGGATTATGCCAACAGAATTGAAGGAATTCGTGAAGCTTTATTAGATGTTGAAGAGGGTGCAGATATCGTTATGGTAAAACCGGGAATCGCTTATTTAGACATTGTTCGTGAGGTGAAAAATGCCGTTCATGTACCGGTTGCCGTTTACCAGGTATCTGGTGAGTACGCTATGGTAAAGGCCGCAGCAGAGAGAGGGTGGCTTGATCACGACAAAATTATGTTAGAGCAACTATATTGCATTAAGCGCGCAGGCGCCAGTATTATCTCGACTTACTTTGCCAAAGAAGCAGCAGTCTTACTAAACAAATAGCATGAAAAAAATACTATTCTTATCAGCCGTTTTAGCGTTTGCATCCTGTAAAAAAGAAACTGCAGAAACGCCAGTTGAAACTACAACAGAAGCCTATTCAGAAGGAGAAACAGCAAAAGCCAAAACTCCGGAAGAATTTGGAAAACAAATTTTTGAAGGACAGGGAAATTGTTTCTCCTGTCATCAGCCGGACAAAAAAGTAATTGGCCCAAGTATTCAGGAAATAGCCAAAATATACAAAGACAAAAACGGAGATATTGTTACTTTCCTGAAAGGAAATGCTGATCCTATTGTTGATCCGAGTCAGTTTGCCGTTATGAAGACTAATTTTCCGGTAACACAGGCGATGTCGGATGAAGAACTAAAAGCTATTGAAACCTATATTTACAGCCATTTAAAGTAAGATTATCGTTTCCTGCTGACATACTGTTGTCATTGCGTCATTTTACCTTTACAGCTTAACAAAAACAAGTAAGATGGAACAAAAATTCAATGTTATTGGTATTTCAATAAGAACGACTAACGAAAATGGACAATCGGGAACAGATATTCCGGCACTTTGGAATCGATTTATGTCAGAAGGAATTCTTCAAAAAATTCCCAATAAAACTAGTAATGCAATCTATTGTATCTATACGGACTATGAAAAGGATTATACACGTCCTTATACCACAATATTGGGCTGTGTAGTAGAAAATCTAACTGTTATTCCGGAAGGAATGGTTGCCAAAACGATCTCCGGAGTTCATTACCAAAAGTTTACTGCCAAAGGCAATCTGGCCGATGGTATTGTGATTAACGAATGGATAAAAATTTGGAACTCGGATTTAGACAGGCTTTACACCGAAGATTTTGAAATTTACGGGGAACAGGCTCAAAATCCTGAAGATGCAGAGGTTGATATTTATATTGCGATCTCATAAATACAAAAACAAAAACGGCGCTAAAATTAGCGCCGTTTTTTATGGTTTTTCTGTTACCAGATTTTAACTCTTTTATCAGGATCAATGTACATTTTGTCTCCTTTTTTAATATCGAAAGCCTTGTAAAAAGCATCAACATTTTGAATTGGCACTACAGCTCTGTACATTCCAGGTGAATGCGGATCTGTTTTAACCTGGCTTTTGATAGCCTCGTCTCTTGATTTCGTTCTCCATACCGTAGCCCATGAAATAAAGAAACGCTGCTCTGGCGTAAATCCGTCAATTAATCCCGGATTTCCATTGGCTTTCAAATACAATTGCAATCCATCGTAAGCTGCATTTATTCCACCTAAATCACCAATATTTTCACCTAAAGTAAATTTACCGTCAACGTGAATTCCAGGCAGAGGCTCTAAAGCGCTGTACTGTGCTGCAAGAGCTCCTCCAAGAGCTGTAAATTGTTTTAAATCTTCCGGTGTCCACCAGTCTACAAGATTACCATCAGCATTGTAACGTGCTCCTGAATCATCAAATCCGTGAGAAATCTCATGTCCGATTACTGCTCCTATTCCACCGTAATTCACGGCTTCGTCTGCCTGATAATTGTAAAAAGGCGGTTGAAGAATCGCTGCCGGGAAAACAATCTCGTTGTAAGATGGGTTGAAGTAAGCATTTACCGTTTGCGGAGACATTCCCCACTCTGTTTTATCAACCGGTTTTCCTAATTTAGCCAGGTTCTCAGCATAAGCCCATTTTGAGATACTTCTCATATTGTCAAAATACGTTCCGCCTTCCCCTACATTTTTAAGCTCTAAAGCTGAATAGTCTTTCCATTTATCAGGATATCCGATTTTAATGGTTAGTTTTTTCAATTTCTCAATTGCTTTTACTTTGGTTTGTTGGGACATCCAAGGCAATGCATTAATTCTGTTTTCGTAAGCTAACATTACATTAGCAATCATTTTCTTTGCTTTGTCTTTTGCTTCAGCAGGGAATAATTTCTCTACATACAATTTTCCTAAAGCTTCACCGGTAGCAGTATTAATTACCTGTAACGCCATTTCTTCACGAGGACGTTGTTTTAAAGCACCTGTCAACGTTTTTCCGTAGAAATCAAAATTAGCATTTTCAATATCTGTAGTCAAAGTCGAAGCAGTTCTGTTTAATAAAGACCATTTTAAGTATTCTTTCCAAGCCTCTACTTTCTTTTCAGAAAATGTCTTTTCCAAAGCAATCATATAACGCGGCTGCGCTACATTTACACTATCCAATTTTGTCATTCCAATTCCGGCAAAATACTTTTCCCATTGAATAGAAGGTGTGTTCTTTTTTAAATCAGCAATTGCTGTTGGATTGTATTGTTTTCTACGGTCTCTGCGCTCTACACGGTCTAATCTTGGAGCAGACAATTCGATTTCTAATGCCAGAATTTGTTTGGCACTTTCTTTTGCTTTTGCAGGAGATTCGCCAATGAACTGTAACATTCTGGCAACGTGTACTTCATACTTCTCACGTTTTTCTTTTGAATCTTTATCATCAGCGTTGTAATAATCTTTGTCTGATAATCCTAAACCACCCGGGCCTAAGTTAACGGTGTTTTTGTTACTGTTTTTTGCATCTGGCCCCACAAAAACACCAAAGAAACCAATACCGCCTTGTGGCTGCATTTCGATAAAGAAGTTTTGAAGATCTGTTACATTTTTAATGGCATCGATCTTTTTTAAGAAAGGCTGAAGCGGTGTAACTCCTCTTTTATTACGTCCAACAGTATCTAAAATCGTATTGAATAAAGCAATCGCTTTACCCTGATCTGTATTGGATTTGTACTTAGGGTCTTTTGATGCTTCTTTTAAGATAGCAAGTGCATCATTATCCGTTTTCTGACGTAGTTCATTGAAACTTCCCCAGGAATTTCTATCACCAGGAATTTCAGTTTTGTCCAACCAGCTCCCGTTTACATATTTAAAGAAGTCTTCTTTTGGACTTACCTTGGTATCCATATTAGACAGATTGATACCGGGCTCTTTTGGTTTTGCACTTTGTGCGTTTACTGCGGTAATAGTAACCATTGCAGAAACAACGCAAAACATTGGTTTTCGTAATTGTTTGATCATTTTTCTTTGTAGTTTTTAGTATATACACAAACATATTCTAATTATTCCAAACGTCATGTTAAATTTTTCACATAAAATTGACTCTGGGAACGCCTTCAGACCACGGCCTGCTTCTATACCGATGATTAGTTAAATGGTTTACACTCCTTTATTTTTGTAGTACACTCTTAAAATTAAAGATCTCCTAAATCTGTGTAAGAAAAAAATAGAAGAAGAACTTTACAGAAATCAAAAACGACGCTGGTTTAGCGTCGTTTTCTATGGTTTTATTTATTACCAGATTTTTACTCTTTTATCAGGATCAACATACATTTTGTCTCCCTTTTTAATTCCGAAAGCATCGTAAAAAGCATCTACGTTCTGAACCGGAACAACAGCTCTGTACATTCCAGGTGAATGCGGATCTGTTTTTACCTGATTTTTAAGGGCTTCGTCTCTCGTTTTGGTTCTCCACACAGTTGCCCATGAGATAAAGAAACGTTGCTCCGGAGTAAATCCGTCAATCAATCCCGGATTACCGTGTGCTTTTAAATACAACTGCAAACCATCGTAAGCAGCATTAATACCTCCTAAATCACCAATATTTTCGCCTAACGTAAATTTACCATCAACGTGAATACCCGGTAAAGGTTCTAAAGCGCTGTATTGATCTGCCAAAGCAGTACCAAGTGCCGTAAATTGTTTTAAATCTTCCGGTGTCCACCAGTCTACCAGGTTTCCTTCGGCATTGTAACGTGCCCCTGAATCATCAAAACCATGAGAGATTTCGTGACCAATAACCGCTCCAATACCACCGTAGTTAACTGCTTCGTCTGCCTGATAATTGTAGAAAGGAGGCTGTAAAATTGCTGCCGGGAATACAATCTCGTTGTACGACGGATTGAAATAAGCATTTACAGTCTGTGGCGACATTCCCCACTCGGTTTTATCAACCGGTTTGTATAATTTATCGATTCCTTTTTTGAAATTCCACTTAGACAGATTTATCGTATTTTCAAAATAACTTCCTCCCTCTGCTACACCTTTAATTTCAAGGGCCGAATAGTCTTTCCATTTATCCGGATACCCCACTTTTACAGTAAGCTTGTCCAGTTTTTCAATCGCTTTTATCTTTGTAGCCGCAGACATCCAGCTCAAATTATTGATACGGGTTTTGTATGCCTGAATTACGTTATGAATCATGTCTACCGCTTTTGCTTTTGCTTCAGCAGGGAACACTTTCTCTACATATAACTTACCTAATGCTTCACCAACACTTGAGTTTACCACCTGCAATGCTTTTTCTTCACGTGGCAATTGTTTGATTGCACCTCTTAAGGTCTTGCTGTAAAAATCAAAATTAGCGGTCTCCAAATCTGTTGACAACTCACTTGCATAAGAGTTCAGCAAATCCCATTTCAGGTATTCTTTCCACAGTGCTACTTTATTCTCTGTAAAAACAGTTTGTAAAGCTTTCATGTATTTAGGCTCTGTCACTACTATACTCTGCAATTTTGCCAAACCAAGACTTGAGAGATAAGCATCCCAATTAATGGCAGGTGTTAATTTTTGAAGTTCAGCAACGGTCATTGGATTGTATTGCAAACGACTGTCTCTGCTTTCTACACGATTCAGTCTCGGTTTTGACAATTGTGTTTCTAAGGCTAAAATTCCGGCAGCACTTTGCTTTGCTTTTTCCGGCGATTCGCCAGTAAACTGCATCATTCTCGCCAAATGAAGTACATATTTTGAACGCTTTTCTTTAGAATCTTTGTCTTCAGAGATATAATAATCCTGATCCGGCAATCCTAATCTGTTTGGATAAAGCATTACGGAGTTTTTAGAGCTGTTTTTCTCATCGGCTCCAATATAAATTCCGAAAAACACACTATTACCTTCCTGTCCGATTTCAGTCAGGTATTTTTGAAGATCAGCGATGTTTTTAATCGCATCAATTTTTTTAAAGTAAGGCTGCAATGGTTTTATACCCGCTTTGTTTCTTCCAACTGTATCTAAAATCGTTGAAAACAAGTTTACTGCTTTACCCTGATCGGTATCTGATTTGTACTTTGGATTTTTAGAAGCCTCTTTCAGAATAGACATTGCGTCTTTATCTGTTTTTTTGATCAATTCATTAAAACTTCCCCATGTAGTACGATCACTTGGAATTTCAGTTTTACTAAGCCAGGTTCCGTTTACATATTGGAAAAAGTCCTGACCGGCACTGATTTTAGGATTCATGTACGAAACATTAATACCTGGTTCTTTGGAAGTTGCATTCTGAGCATTGACTGCTGTAAATGAAACTGCTGAAAAAAGGGCGCAGAACAAAGGTCTGCTAAATTGTCTTTTCATTTATATTTAAATTTTGGTGGTTGTACAAACGTATTCCTAATATCCGGAACGTAATGTTAAATTTTTTAAAATAATTGCAAAAACTCCATTATTATAACATCAAAATAGATCTTTTGAAATATTTTCATGTTTTTATCATCGGTTTTTAACTCTATATTAGAATACTTTTTCGAATATTTGTTACACCGAATTTAAATAAATGTGAAAGCAAAAATTCAGAATGCCGTTTCAGGAAAAATTGAAGCTATCGGATTACCGATTTTGGCTTTATGCTGGGTAAGTTTTTTTTGGGGAACCACCTGGCTAGCCTCTAAAGAAGGCGTAAAACACATGCCTGCTTTACAGCTGGCCACCATTCGTCAGTTTTTAGGCGGAATTTTATATGTAGGATATTTTCTTCTGAAAAAACAGCCCTGGCCAAAAGGCAAACAGTGGCGGACGATCCTAATTTTGTCCTTTTTGAATTTTGTATGCAGCAACGGCTTAAGTACCTGGGGTGTAAAATACATGAGCAGCGGACTTGGAGCGATCATTAGTGCTTTATTTCCGATCTGGATTATTATCATCAACTTCTTTAACGGTCAGAAAATTGCAAAAATGGCTTTGATAGGCATCCTAATCAGTTTTGGAGGGGTTTGTGTTATTTTTATGGACTATATCTCTGATTTTCTCCGACCTGATTTTCAATTCGGAATTATACTAATGACGGCTTCTACCATAACCTGGGCATTCGGAATACTTGAAACAAAGAAGAAAGCATCGAGTTTTAACCCCTATTTCAGTTTAGGATTGCAAATGCTGATTTCCAGTGTTTTTCTTTTTGGAATTACGGAAGCTGTGGGAGTTAATATTCCCCTAAGCGAAATTCCATTGCCTTCCTTGTGGTCTATTGTATATTTGGTTCTTATTGGGTCGGTTTTAACTTTCATCGCATTTATCTATTCGCTTCAGCATCTTCCAACAGAAATCAGTAGTATTTATGTGTACATCAATCCAATTGTTGCGATGATTTTAGGCTCGTTCATCTTTGGAGAAACCCTTACGCAGGCGATCGCTATTGGCACCATCGTAACCTTAACGGGACTGTATTTGGTAAACAAGACTATTCGGAAAACCAAAAAATAAAAAATTTGTTTATTGGTGTCAATCTGCTTTAGCCCTTACAGGCCTTTGGGTATTATTATCATCATTATCATTCATAGCGCGTTGCCTCATGCTCATGTTTTTGGCTTTAAGCGCTATTTCACTCCCTATAACCTGTTAAAAACTAAGCGCTCTTAGGATTTTGAGAAGTGCTTTTCGTATTTTTGCCTCCAAATTGCTTTTATGAAATCTTTTCTATACAAATACCGTAAATTCTTTATTGTTCTTATTGTATTTTCAACCGTTACAATATCTTTATTTTACTCGGCTTTAAAACCGCAAAAAACTTTACCTATTTACAATCCTGCTGATGTAAATCCGGAACTGGTAGACAGCACGGTTCAATATAAAAGCAAATACCATACAATTGCCGATTTTTCGTTTGTGAATCAAAACGGAGATACTATTACCCAGAAAAATTACGAAGGAAAAATATATGTGGCCGACTTTTTCTTCACCACCTGCGGTTCAATTTGCCCAAAAATGACGACCAATCTCGAGGATGTTCAAAAAGCCGTTTTAAACAATCCGAAAGTGATGTTGCTTTCTCATACCGTATTTCCTGAGGTTGACAGCATTCCTGTACTAAAAGCCTACGCCATAAAACATGGTGTGGTCGACAGTAAATGGAATCTGGTTACGGGCGATAAAAAAGAAATTTATACGATGGCACGAAAATCATACCTGGCAGTAAAACTCGGACGTCCTGATCAGCTTTACGATATGGTGCACACTGAGAATTTTGTTTTGGTGGATCAAAAAAGACGTGTTCGTGGTTTTTATGACGGAACAAATAAGGAAGAAATTAAACGTCTTTTAGAAGACATTAATTTTCTGTGCCAGGAGTAATCCCTAAAAAGAACAATCGCGAAATTCATTAAAATCGGTCTAAAATCCCTTATTTTTAGAAAGATTTAGCATTTCCTCAGGTGTTAAATACCTTGAAATAAAGAATAATTGCCTATTTTTGCAATCTAAATTCAATCTAAATAAGCTTGCAAAATACTATCCACACTCTGAAAAAAGGCGAAAAAGCCATTATCAAAGATTTTGATATCGATCTTATTCCTCTAAAACTACTAGAAATGGGTTGTTTGCCGGGCAACTTAGTTGAATTACTGCAAATTGCGCCTTTTGGCGACCCTTTGTACTTAGACATTAATGGCTCACATGTAGCCATTCGCGTTGAAACTGCTCGTGAAATTGAAGTAGAACTTATCAAAACCAATTTGTAATGAGCATTCAAAATATCAACGTCGCCCTTATCGGAAATCCGAATACCGGAAAAACTTCTGTTTTCAATCAGCTAACCGGATTAAATCAACAAGTTGGGAATTATCCCGGAATTACGGTTGAGAAAAAAATTGGTTTCTGTAAATTACCACACAATATCAAAGCTAACATTCTGGATTTGCCGGGAACCTATAGTCTGAATGCCAGTTCTATGGACGAAAGTGTGGTTATTGAATTGTTATTGAATAAAAACGACAAATTATATCCGGATGTAGCGGTAGTGGTTACAGATGTCGAAAATCTGAAACGTAATTTACTGATTTACACTCAAATTAAAGATCTTGAAATTCCAACCATTCTGGTCATTAATATGTCAGACCGTATGGAAAGCAAAGGTATTACTTTGGATATTCCTTATCTGGAGGAAAAACTAAAAACGAAAATTGCTTTGGTAAGTTCCCGAAAAGGTTTGGGAATTGAAGAACTGAAAGAACTAATTGTTTCGTATAAAAATATTCCGCATGAGCCTTGCCTGAACGCATCGGTTATTGATCAGGCGTATTTTGAAAAACTACAGGAAGCTTTTCCGAATCAGTTATTGTACAAACTTTGGCTGGTAATTACGCAGGATGTGAATTTTTCGAACCTGGATCGAAATGAGATCAGAAGCACTTTTACCAAATCACATTCGGAGCTAAAACGCTTACAGCAAAAAGAAACGATAAAACGATATCAGTTTATAAACGATGTTTTAAAAGAAGGTTTAAAAATAGATGCCTCAATGGCGAAGGATATCAGAGCGAAACTGGATCGTGTTTTAACCCATAAAGTTTGGGGGTATGTCATTTTCCTGGCTATTTTATTTTTGATCTTCCAGTCTATTTTCAGTTGGTCAACTATTCCTATGGATTTCATAGACAGCTCTTTTGCTTCCTTAAGCAGCTGGGTTGCCGCAGAACTACCAAGCGGAATTCTCACCGACTTACTTTCTCAGGGAATTGTACCGGGAATTGGCGGTGTGATTATTTTTATTCCACAAATTGCCTTTCTGTTTCTGTTCATTTCGATTTTAGAAGAGAGTGGTTATATGAGCCGTGTGGTCTTTTTGATGGATAAAATCATGCGAAAATTTGGTTTGTCCGGAAAGAGTGTTGTGCCTTTAATTTCAGGAACGGCCTGTGCTATTCCGGCCATTATGGCTACCCGAAATATCGAAAACTGGAAAGAACGACTGATTACAATTCTGGTCACTCCTTTTACTACCTGCTCTGCCAGACTGCCTGTTTATACGATCATTATTTCATTGGTAATTCCGGACGAACGCCTTTTTGGAATCTTAAACATGCAGGGATTAGCGTTGATGTTATTGTATTTACTAGGTTTTGCAACCGCAATTCTCGCTTCTTATATCCTGGACAAAATATTAAAAATTAGTTCAAAGACTTATTTTGTGGTAGAAATGCCAAGCTATAAATTGCCGTTATTCAAAAACGTTGCGATTAATGTTGTAGAGAAAACAAAAGCTTTCGTAGTGGGTGCCGGTAAAATTATCTTAGCCATATCGGTTATCTTGTGGTTTTTAGCTTCGTACGGTCCGGGAAAAGATTTTAATGAGGCCGAGACTATTGTAAAAGAGAGATTTGCAGATACCACTTTAGATGAAACTCAGTTTGAAAATGAAGTCGCTTCTCAAAAACTGGAAAACTCTTATATCGGTTTGATGGGAAGAGCCATAGAACCCGTTATTTCGCCTTTAGGTTACGACTGGAAAATCGGAATTGCACTAATTAGTTCCTTTGCCGCACGTGAAGTGTTCGTGGGAACATTAGCCACCATATATAGTGTTGGGGATACAGATAACGAATCTACCATAAGAAGTAAAATGCAGGAAGAGATCAATCCGGAAACAGGTCATAAGATTTTTAATTTTGCTTCTGGCATATCCTTATTGCTTTTTTATGCTTTTGCCATGCAATGTGCCAGTACGCTTGCCATCACCAAGAAAGAAACCAATTCCTGGAAATGGCCTGCCATGCAGCTTGTCCTGATGAGTGGTCTTGCTTATTTTGTCGCACTTATAGCGTATCAACTTTTAAAATAAACGATCATGATACAGGAAATTATAGCTTTTATCATATTATTCATTGCCGTTGGGTACCTCATCAAAAAGTTCTTTTGGAAATCTAAAAAGAAAAAAGACTGTGGTGATCATAATTGCGGCTGTTCATAAGTGAATCATTTCACAAAGCTTCACAAAATAAACACAAAGCTTCACAGAGATTGTAAATCTTTTGTGAAGCTTTGTGCTTTCTTAGTGTGTCTCGCCGGAAAAAAAAATACATACTCCTCTATATATCAATTAAATACTAATCAAAAGGATCTGTTTTAATTTTTTAATTTGTGGTTTTAATTATACTTTTATCAGTTTTTAAAAAACCAAACAAGTTCAACCTCAAACAACAAATTCTAAAATGAGTTCGAAAGTTTCTTTCCTTTTTCTTTTTCTCATCTGTTCCGGATATCATGGACACAGCCAGAAAAGCAATACTCCTGCAAGACTAAACGATAGTACCGTTGTTACTTCTGATGGAGTTCCTTTGTTTCTAAAAGTTTCCGGTAAAGGTGATCTCTGTATTTTTTTGCATGGTGGTCCCGGTGCATGGAGTAAATCGTTTGAAGAAATGGGAGGAAATGTTCTTGAAGATAAACTAACTATTTGCTATTTTGACCAAAGAGGCTGTGGCCGTTCCGCATCCTCCCCAGATAACAATTACAGTCTCAACAGAATGTTAGAAGATATTGAAGACATTCGTAAAACCCTGAATACCGAAAAAGTATTTATCATGGGGCATTCCTTTGGAGGAATCTTAGCTTCCGGATATGCTCAAAAATACCCGGAACATGTTAAGGGCTTAATTCTTTTAAATGCAACATTGGATATCAACAATTCGTTGCTGCATCAGATTGATTTTATGGGCAAAACACTTGGTGAAAACATAACGGTAAAAAATAATGAAACGGCACTCGATACTTTTATAGCTTCAAAGAAACGCATTAAAAAAGCAGGCAAGGATTACATGATATTATCTGACAGCAAACAGAACGTAGAAAAACTCGATAGTATCGACAGTAGTTTTAAAAGAAATTATTCTTTTGGACAGCAGGCACTAAGCATGCCCGTTTACTTAAGCAATTTTACAAAACAAACTTCACTGATAAAAGTACCTACTCTTATCATCACGGGCTCTCAAGATCATAGTATTGGCCCGGATCACTACCGTTTGTTTCAATTTCCAAACCGGGAAGTAAAGATTATAAAAGGAGGTCACATTTTATATTATGAGAAGAACAAAGAATTTAAAAACGCTGTACAGGCATTTGTTCAGAAAGCCGTATTAAAATAATCGAGAGCCTAAAAATTGAAACTTAGGCTAAAAATAACTTACGATTCCATAAGCCTTCGACTTCGCTCAGGGGGACATTCCACTAGCATTCTACTGGTGTCAGGCTGAGCGGAGTCGAAGCCTCTTCTCTATTAAAAACTGAAAACTGAGACTAAAAAACCCCTTACTTAGCCCCCTCCCATTCTGCATAAAACTGCGCCAGGAATGTTTCCATAAAACGATGTCTCTCTGCGGCAATTTGTTTACCGGTTTCGGTATTCATCTTATCCTTCAGGAGCAAAAGCTTTTCATAAAAATGATTGATCGTTGGTGCCGTATTCTTTTTGTATTCCTCTTTTGTCATATTGGTTATGGGTGCAATAGCAGGATCATGGAGCGTTCTATTCTTAAAGCCGCCATAATTAAATGCTCTTGCTACTCCAATGGCCCCAATTGCGTCTAAACGGTCCGCATCCTGAACGATATCTAATTCTACAGAAGAAAACCTCTTTTCAAAATTTCCACCCTTATAGGAGATGTTTTCGATGATGTTTACTACATGCTGAATTATTTCCTCTGCAACTTCCTCGGATTCCAAAAAGAAACGAGCTGTTTTAGGGCCAATGGTCTCATCTCCATTGTGGAATTTACTGTCGGCAATATCATGCAGCAAAGCTCCCAATTGCACTACAGTAAGATCACAGTCAGTTCCTTTGGCAATTAAAAGTGCATTTTTATAAACACGCTCAATATGAAACCAATCGTGTCCACCTTCGGCATCGTTTAATTTCTCTTTTACGAAAGCAATCGTTTTATTTATAAGTTCGGAGTTATTCATAGTATTTATAATTTGCGGTAAATGTCACACACCTCAAGCAGGTGAAACAGATTTACTCTGGTATTTTGTACTTTAAATAAAAATTGTTGATTGTCAAAGTTTTGAAACCTCAACAATCAACAATATGTTTTTCAGCTATTCTGCTTAAAGTTTCACAAATCTAAACTCTAAAATCAGAAATCTGTACTTTACAATTTGGCAGGCTCAACCCATTTAAAGATATGAGATTCTGCAGGGATTACAAGTCTTTCAGAAATTCTTGCCATACGGGCCGGTAATTTCATCAGGTAATCACGCGCTTTCTCTGCTTCGTCTGTCAAATTTGAAATTTTATCAATTTCCCATTTGTTGATTAGCTTTTGCATAATATCAACATAATCGTTAGCAGTGTAAACCCCTATACGTTGCGCTGAATCTGAAAACTGCTCAAAAGCACTGCTTATTTTCTGACCTGATTCTCTTAAAAAGTGCGCCGGCATAACGATTTTTTGTTTCATCATGTATTGAAACGCTAACATCATTTCACTTGGATCAACGGCAAAAATACGGGTAACAAACTCGCTGTAAGCATGATGGTGACGCATTTCGTCACCTGCAATCATTTTACACATTTTAGACAATTTGTTATCCCCAAATTTCTTTGCCATTTGTGCCACTCTGTTGTGCGAAACATAA
Organism: Flavobacterium sp. B183; assembly: GCF_023539155.1. Taxonomy (NCBI): domain Bacteria; kingdom Pseudomonadati; phylum Bacteroidota; class Flavobacteriia; order Flavobacteriales; family Flavobacteriaceae; genus Flavobacterium; species Flavobacterium sp. B183. Next base: position 972,354 of record NZ_CP097434.1, read on the forward strand.
GTAGCCAATTCCTGGAAGCTGGTGTACACAAAGTTTTTGTACGGATCAGATCCGGTTCCAATATCAAAACCGTCGTTGATTAAATGCTGAGTAGTCATTTCGATTTCACGCATGTTTACACGACCAGACAAATACAAGTATTTATTTAAAAGGTCTCCGTGGCGGTTTTCTTCTCCGGTCCATTGTCTGATCCATTTCGACCAGCCATTTCCACCGTTTTCTACCTGATTGACTCCTTCTACATCCATTAACCATGACTCATATGTTGGCAAAGCTTCTTCAGTGATGGTATCCCCCACTAAAGTTACCCAGAAATCATAAGGCAGTTCTTTAGCAATTTCACGTAACTCTTTTACCTCCTCAAAGAAATTTTCTCCTTCAGAATTAGGCAAAAAGTCTGACGGCTGCCAAATTTTTTCCACTGGAATTAAATACTGTTCAACGAAGCTATCCACGTTCTTTTCCAAAAACTGCATTACTTCTAATCTAATGTTTTTTATAGACATTACTTATTTAAGATTGGGATTTAAGTTTTCGTTTGTACTAAAACAAAAATCTATTTATACTCATTTACTCCTTCTACCACTGCTTTTTCTGTCAAAGCCATTAAATCGGCAAAATCATAATCTTTTACGGCCATTGCTTTATGTGCTGTAAAGGTTAAATGATTTCCTAATCCAACCGGAAACATTCCAAAACGAACCATTTTCCATGAATTATTGATACTTACCGGCACTACATAAGCAGACGGCGCATATTTACATAAGATTTTTAAACCGCTTTGTGCAAACTCTTTAGGTTTTCCTGTTTTACTTCTTGTTCCTTCAGGAAAAATTACAGCTGCTCTGGTATTTTTTTCGATATATTCAGACAAGCCTTTGATTACCGGAATCGCTTGTTTAGGGTCTTTTCGGTCGATTAAGACAGATCCTCCATGGCGTAAATTAAAAGACACACTCGGGATTCCGCTTCCTAACTCTTTCTTACTTACAAATTTACAATGAAATCGTCTAAAGTACCAAATCATTGTTACGATATCGTACATACTTTGGTGATTCGCAACAAAAATGATTGGAACTCCCTTTGGTATACCCTCTACTCCGCTAACGGTGTATCTTGTTCCCACCAGATTGGTACATCTTAACAGGAAGAAATTCAGATAATCTACGCTTTTTTTATGTGCCTGATACCCAAAAACATTCAGGCAGAACCATTGTATCGGGTGAAATACCGCCAGACAAAAACCAAAACACAAGTAATAAATTACGGAAATGGGGTACGAAATTATCTTTTGCATGCTTAAAAAATTAATGCCCAAAAGTAATAAATAAATTTTTAGCGGTATAAAAATTGAAAACAATAACCGTTTTTCTGGTTTAATTGTACCTTTGCCCTAAAATTTGCAAATTTTTTCTGAATTAAATGAACTTCACTTACCCTAAAAATGAACGCTTAAAGAGCAAAACCACAATAACTTTACTGTTTTCTGAAGGGAAATCGGTTTCAAAATATCCTTTGCGTTTGGTTTATGCTCCGGCAGAAGAAAATTCACCAGAAAAAATCAAAATTGGCGTTTCGGTTTCTAAAAAATACTTCAAAAAGGCCGTAGACCGAAATTACTTCAAACGGGTTCTAAGAGAAACGTACCGACTGAACAAACACTTACTTTTGGATAACATTTCACAGCCCTACTCATTGATGTTTTTTTATCAAACGAAAGACAGACTGTCTTATGACGAAATCAACACCAAGACCATTCAGCTTTTTGAGAAATTTCTTCAACAGGTAAATAAAACCCCTGATTCTGAAAATAAAACAGAATTGTAATCGTTTTAAGGCAACTTTATTTATCAAATTATACGAAAAATTATAAAAAAATTGTAGTTTTAAATTTAATTTGAAATATTATGCGCTATATTTTCTTTTTATTCTTGCTTTTTTTAGGCTTTTCGAGTTGCGGTAAAAATGAAGAACCTTCTGCTAATATGATGATTAGCGCCGTCAAGCTTACTCCAAAAAATGAATCCGCTGCAGCGTCAGATGCACAGTATGACCCCGCTGCCCCGGATGCGCCACAGATTTCACAAAAAATTATTAAGCAGGCCTCACTTCGATTCGAAACCAATGATTTAGAGGATACTTTCAAACAAATCCAAACTGCAATTGTTGCCAATAAAGCCACCATTCAGAATGATTCTGAAGGCAAAGAATATGACAACATTTACAGAACCATAACGATTCGCGTTCCCAGTGCAAACTTTGATTCTTTTATAAATGCGGTTTCTAAGGGTGTTTCGTACTTTGAACAAAAAGAGATTTCTGCAGAAAATGTTACCGAACAATACATTGACTTAACTTCAAGATTAAACACAAAACGCAAACTTGAAGCCCGCTATTTAGAGATTTTACAAAAAGCTACTAAGATTAGTGAAATATTGGAAATTGAAAAACAAATTTCGGCTATTCGTGAAGAAATTGAAGCCAAAGAAGGTCAGCTAAAATACCTCGAAAGCCGCGTTTCAGAAAGTACTGTAACAATATCATTTTACAAAACCATAGCTCAAAAACAAGGCGTTAAGATTTCTTATGGTTCTAAAATATGGACTGCTATTCAATCCGGATTTTTCAGCCTGTCCGATTTTTTAATTTCGATCATTAGTATATGGCCGTTTATAATCGTATTTTGCGTACTTGTCTACTTTATTAAAAAAAGATTTAAAAGAAAAAAAATATAATCATGTATCCCTATTTCAAGAAGAAATTCATCATACCTGCTGTTGCTGCAGGGTTTTTATTTATCGGAACCAGTTTCAAAGACGACTTTTTTGAAATTGCCAAACAAATCGAAATTTTCACTACGCTGTTTAAAGCCGTAAACACGAATTATGTTGACGAGACCAACCCAGGTGACTTGATGGACAAAGCCATTAAAAGCATGCTGGGCAGTCTGGATCCTTATACGGTTTATTTTAACGAACAGGATGTGGTGAATTTTAAAATCAACAATACCGGAGAATATACCGGGATTGGCGCTTTGATCTCAAGAAAAAAAGACCGTTTAATTGTTCGTGAACCTTATAAAAACTATCCTGCCGACAAGGCCGGACTGAAAGCGGGAGACGAAATCATTCAGATTGGTGATGTTTTGATCGCCGATTTTAAAGATGATGCTTCGCAATTAATGAAGGGAACTAAAAACACGAAAATCAACATTAAATACCTCCGACAAGGGCAAACCTTCACCACCCAACTTGTTTTGGATGAAGTCGATATTAAATCGGTACCGTTTTTTGGAAAGATCGATGCTAAAACCGGATACATTGTTCTGGCGCACTTTAGCAGAAAGGCATCCAACGAGGTGAAAGACGCACTTGAAAAACTTAAAGCGGACGGTGCTACACAAATCGTTCTGGATTTAAGAGGGAATCCGGGTGGTTTGCTCAATGAAGCTATTGATATCTGTAATTTATTTGTTCCGAAGAATGAGGTTATTGTAACAACAAAATCAAGAATCGAAAAACACAACAACATTTATAAAACAACTAAAGAACCTGTCGATACTGCGATTCCTTTGGCCATTTTAGTCAATGGCAGAAGTGCTTCAGCCTCAGAAATTGTTTCCGGAGCTTTACAGGATTTAGACCGTGCCGTAATTCTGGGAAGCCGCAGTTTCGGAAAAGGTTTGGTGCAGCGCTCTGTTGACTTAACTTACGGAACTCAGTTGAAAGTGACAATCTCACGATATTACACGCCTTCCGGACGTTGTATTCAGGCTTTGGATTATGCCCATAAAGACAAAAATGGTGTGGCTCAAAAAACGGATGCTAAAAATTTCAATGCTTTTAAAACCCGAAAAGGAAGAACGGTTTATGATGGTGGTGGTGTTTTACCGGATATCGAACTGGACGAAACCAAAATGAGTCCGATTACAACGGCCTTGCTAAAAAATGATGGGATCTTTGATTATGCTACCACGTACTATTACAAGAATCCAAACTTAGGAGACAAAACACCAACGATAACAGATGCTGATTACAGCAGTTTTAAGCAGTTCCTGAAAACCAACAAAATTAGTTTTGACACGGAATCGGAAGTGGCGTTGAAAAATATGATGGCTGCAGCCAAAAATGAAAAAATAGACGAAACTATTGCTACGGAATACCAACAATTACAAGCTGCTCTTGAAAAAAGCGAAAGCACTCTGCTGGATAAAAATCAAAAAGAGATCAGAAACCTGATACAGGAAGAACTCATTAAAAGATATCAATATCAGGAAGGTTTGTATCAATATTACCTTAAAAACAATTCAGAAATTAAAAAAGCAGTAAACGTATTAAATAACCAGACCGAGTATAAAACGATTTTAAAAATGTAAAAAAATGAAGCTTTACAGAGTTCTATTTCTGTTTCTTATTTACAATTTATCGGCACAGCAAAAACCTATTGAAACCATTTATTTCGAATTTGACAAGTTCGACCTTACACCGAAACAAACCGAAGTTGTAAACCGTTTTATTAAAAATATCGACACCTCTAAAGTTGAGTCGGTACAAATATATGGCTATTGTGATGATCGCGGAAACGACGAATACAACTTTCGTTTGTCTAACAATCGCGCTGCCACCATCCAAAACTTATTGGTTCGCGCAGGCTTCAACCAGGGTAAAATTGTTATTCTGGAAGGAAAAGGCCGTGTGGTTGTACGGCCTGACACTATTGAAAACTTACACGAAACCCGTACCCGAAACCGGCGGGTTGACTTAATTGCTGTAAAGAAAAACAGCTTTGGTAAAGGAATCTACAACTCATTCCCTAATAAACTTAAAATTGGTGACAAGATCTTTTTAGACAATATTTTATTTGATATTGGAAGTTCAAAACTTACTTCAAACTCTAAAAAAGAATTAGATAAGGTTGCCGCAATCTTAGAAAAACAAAATAGTTTAAAATTCGAAATCAGAGGTCATGTTTGCTGCACCCCTGATATCTACTCCGACGGAATTGACAGAGCAACCAATGAAAGAAGGCTTTCCTGGAACCGCGCCAAAACTGTTTTTTACTACCTCAGCTCCAAAAAGATCTCCAAAAACCGAATGACTTATCAGGGTTGCGGGAATAAATACCCATTGGGAAAAGGTGATAATCTGGATCGTCGAGTTGAATTTTTGATTACTAAGATTTAAACGAATAGTAACGATTACATTTTTTTTCACACAGATTAAGCAGATTTACACAGAATCTTGTTCCTTAAATTACCGTTATTGGGACTTTCACAACATTTTTTTTGTCTTTGAACCTTTGTTTCTTTGCAACTCTGCGCCTTTCCAACAATACTAGTTACGAGTCATCTCTATGTGCTCAATATCATCTTCCAGATACATTTCGCCGGTTTGCACGAATCCGTGGCTTTCATAGAATTTTTTTAAATACAATTGAGCTCCAATCGTAATCGCATCTTTATCAAAATTTGATTTTATGGCTGCAATTGCTTCACGCATCAGATCATGTCCCCATTTTCGGTCGCGGTAATTGGCATCTACCACCACACGTCCGATCGAAGCATTATCAAAACTAATCCCCGCATCGAATAAACGTACATACGCGACTGTTTTTCCATCGTATTCCCCAATCAGATGTAATGCTTTCTTGTCTTTACCGTCAAGATCTAAATAAACGCAGTTTTGCTCAACTACAAAGATCTCACTTCGTAATTTGAGTAAATCGTATAGCTCGTTTACATTTAACGCCTCAAAAGGCTTTATTTTCCATTTTAGCTCCATTTGCTCTTTGTTTATTGTTTTTGTCTTATTGTTTATGGTTCTAACTTACGCTAAAAACAAAATTATACCAAATATTCTTAACTATAAATCCCGATTACAAACTGCAATCGGGATTTATACTTATGATGAAATGAGAATCTTATTTTTTCTTCATAATGATTTCCATGCTCTTGAACTCTTCCCCATTTTTTACATCAAACATTTCCATTTTACGTGTTTCAGCATCTACAATGGTATAAATTTCTCTGTAGGGTGTCTTTTTGCCGTTTATGGGATTAACCATGTCCCCTTTTAGCTCCATACTTTTGGTACTTTCATCGTACTTACCCATTGCCACCAGCATACCGGTTCCCATATTATCGATAAATGTGGTGGTGTATTCTTTACTGGCATTGTTGTAAGCTAATGTACTTTTACCTTCAAAAGCTTGTCCCATCATGGTTCCCTGATAATTCGATTCCTGATAACGCCCTCCAAGAATCATTTTAACGTTTGCTGTTGAAGTGGCTTTTTCAGGTTTCCCGTTTGGTCCTGACCAGAAAGTCATGTCACAATTCCAGGTTCCAACCTCATCCGCCATTAATTTATGAGGAGCCCCCGGGGTTGCATACTCCTGCCAGGCTTTCATTTGTGCTGCCGAATCAACCGGTTGTTCTGCTATTGGTTCTTCTTTTTTAATACTGTCAGAAGAGCCTACTGTTTCAGTTGCTGTCTTTGCCTCTTTTTTACAGGAAGCAAAACACATGACTAGTAATAATGCTGCAATTAAATTTTTCATAATGATCTGTTTTAATGTTAGTTGTAAAACAAAATTAAGAAAAATTAGTTTGTCACCTCATTACTAAAAACTTAACAGGATTTCCATAAAAAGCTGCAAATTGATAATTTTGGTATTGGGCTTTTGCCCTTTCAGGGCGCAAACAAACGTCTTGAAACTTCATAGTGCGTTGCACCATGCTTCTGCTTTTGGGATTTCAGCCTTTTATATTACCTCTTATCAATTTTAACCGATTTTATAATTGCTTCCAGGTCTAACATTAAATCACGTTCTTCGTTGGAGGGTGAATAACAAAAACCTTCGATTACCAGAATTCGGTTATACATTTCGTCAACAATGGCATAATTGATAAAAGGTCCGGCCATAAAATCATTCTTAAGCTCCCAGGTGCCTTTAGTTTCAAAAGCTTTTTTTCCATCTAATAAAATCGTCGAGAAATAGGGAGCATAAGCCTCTCCTGTAATCATACGTGTTTTGGGTTCCTTGCCTTTGATATAGTAACCAACAGAATCCCGCATGCGGATAATGTTGTCTACTACATTTGAGCTTTTCTCAAAACTGCGGATCGGAATTTGATAGATGAGCAGACTGGTATTTCCGCTAATGATGTCTTTTTTAAGCCAGATAAAGTTCTTTTTGTGCAACATGTATTCATATCCAACGGGTATCTGAAGATCGACATGAAATTTGTTTTTTATAATGGCCGGATTCAACAGGGATTTGCTGTTGTCCTCCTGAATTTTTTTGATTTCGGTATCGCGGATTACTTTGATAATTTGTGCTGAATTGAGTTCGATACTGCAAATGATATCATCTACCGATTTTCCGTAAATTCTAAAAGTATTATGAGGCAGCGAGGCGCTGTGTGTGACTTCGAACTTATCAGCAGCAGCTTTTTTTACCACAATAATGCTGCGGCTGTCGGTAACAAAACCTTCCAGCAAACGAGCCGGATACTGATTGATGGTAAATATTGGTTCTTCCTGTGTAAGTCCTAAAACCGGTGAGGCAAATTTATTTCGAATGCTGTCGCCCACTTCGCCATACCACAATTGATCGTCTATAATGACGGAAATAGTATTGGTTTTTCCAGACACAGATTCAATCTGCTTGTCATTTTTAAAGCATGAAATGAACAGCAGCGGAAGTAGTACTAATAAAAAATGGGTTTTATTCATTCTCTTAAGTTATGAAATAAAACCCAAATTTATATAAGATTTTGAATTATCCGTTTATTTTAAGTTTCATTCCGGGTTTAATGTCTCCGTCTTTAATATTATTCCATTTTTTAATATCGGAAATGGTTACTCCCGGATATTTTTTAGAAATACTATACAACGAATCTCCTTTTTTAACGTAATAGTCTTCACCCAAAGCTTTCGATGTTGCTTTTTTCTTAAACGAATCAATTGAATTGTTTGACGCAATAGCGGTTGTTACAGCATTCTCATCTACAATTTCAGGAACTGCTTTAGAAATCACTAATGTTTTTCCTAAACCAATATTATTTGAAGTTAGACTATTAAGTTCTTTCAACTCCGCAATAGTCGTACCGAATTTCTTTGCAATACTGCCTAAATTGTCTCCGGCAGCTACTACATATTCCTGCGGTTGTGCATTATTTTTATCTTTATCATCTGCTGAAGCAATAGCCTCCTCTGATTTTTTATCTATTGCAAGTGTTGCTTTAGCTTCTTTAGGATTTTTAACAACTGCCTCTATTTCAGATTTAATTTTTAAATTTCTTCCAAAGGCCACTGAGTTTGATTTCAGATTGTTCCACTTCTTAAGATCTACAATGCTTACGTTATACTTTTCGGCAATTGCTCCCAGATTATCACCTTTACGAACTTTGTAAAACTGAATTTCTTTAGGAGATTCTTCTTTTTCTTTGGCTTTCGCAATGTATTTGGCTCTTGGGGCTGTCCTCATCGCCAATTGAACTGGAATGGTTTTGTTCTGCGATTGGTAAGCCACATAGGCATAAATTTTGTCTTCGTTTGACACAAAGGTGGCAATTTTATCTTTGGGTAAACGTAGATAATGCTCCTCCCCCTGATAAAACGGAACTACATTTAGTTTATAGGATGGATTTAAAAGCTGAATTTGAGATTGCGGCATGTCTAACAAATCAGCAATTTGTTTGAATGACATTTGGCTTTTGATGTGAACGGTATCCGTTTCAAAATTTTTAACAACGGCTCTTTGTGGATTAATTCCGTGTTCTTTATGGTACTCAAAAAGGTACATGGTGGCTAAAAAAGCGGGTACATAACCTTGAGTTTCTTTTGGAAGATGGCTTCGAATGTCCCAATATTTAGTTTTTCCACCGGAACGACGAATGGCCTTGGTCACATTTCCGGGTCCTGAGTTGTAAGAGGCCAGAACCAATTCCCAGTCACCAAAGATGCTGAACATTTTAGTCATATATTCTGATGCCGCGGCAGTTGCTCTAAGCGGATCACTGCGTTCATCGATATAAGAATCTATTTTAAGTGCGTATTGTTTTCCGGTTCCGTACATGAATTGCCAAAGTCCGGTGGCGCCCATTTTAGAAACTGCTTTAGGATTTAAAGCAGATTCTACAACGGCTAAATATTTAATTTCTAAAGGCACATTTTGTTTAGCAAAAGCGTCTTCAAAAATTGGAAAGTAATATTCTGATAAAGACATTAATCGTGAAAACGATTTTTTACGATTCTTAAGAAATGACTTTATGATGTTTTCTAATCCCTGATTGTATTCAATATTAAAAGGTGATTTCCCATTCATTGCCTGCAATCGCTGTTTTAGCAAATCTGTAGGCAGTTCTTCATCAACTGTTACATCTGTGTTAATGGTTTGAATGTCTTTTGTTAAATCGTCGTAAATATCGAGACTTACTAATTCGTTCATCCAAAGACTGTCAACACGTGTTGCCAGTTCATTTTTTTTGAAGGTACTTTTAACAGAATCTAAATACGATATTTTTACAACCGGTTTAATTTCAGCATCTGCTTTTGCAACATTCTGTGCGACCACAGAAATAGAAAAAAAAGCGGAAACCACTATTGCTATTTTTTTTACAATCATATAACATTTTTTTAAAATTCTATAATTCAATAAATTACAGAAACCTTAGTTTTACAAACTTAAACAGTTTATTGAAGAAAACTATGTAAAAAAATGTTAATTGTGATTTTTTAGTCCAAAATCGCTGCGATTCCAGGTAAAATTTTACCTTCTAACATTTCAAGCATAGCTCCACCTCCGGTAGAAACATAACTCATTTTATCTTCAAAACCGAACTGTTTTACTGCGGCAACAGAATCTCCACCACCCACTAATGAGAAGGCACCATTTTCTGTAGCTTCAGCAATATAATCACCTAAAGCGATCGTTCCTTTAGCAAAGGACTCCATTTCGAAAACTCCTAATGGGCCATTCCATAAAATTGTTTTTGACTCCAGAATTACTTTTTTAAAGTTTTCCAAAGATTTAGGCCCTGCATCAAGACCTTGCCATCCGTCAGGAATTGCGTTTACATCTACTACCTGAGTATTTGCAGTATTAGAAAAACTATCTGCTGCAATTACGTCAACGGGAATGTGAACCTGAACTCCTTTTTCTTTGGCTAATCTCAAAATTTCAAGTGCTAAATCCTGTTTGTCATCTTCACAAATAGATTCTCCGATTTTACCTCCCAGTGCTTTAACGAATGTAAATGTCATTCCACCACCGATGATCATATGATCTACTTTGTCTAAGATGTTTTCGATAACGGTAATTTTTGAAGATACTTTCGAACCTCCAAGAACTGCTGTTACGGGTTTTTCACTATTTTTAAGTACTTTATTTAAACTTTCTATTTCTTTTGCCAATAAGGTTCCAAAACATTTTTCAGTTGGAAAAAACTGGGCAATAATTGTGGTTGAAGCGTGTGCTCTGTGTGCTGTACCAAAAGCATCGTTTACATAGATGTCTCCTAATGATGCTAATTCTTTTGCAAAAGCAACATCTCCGGCTTCTTCCTCAGCGTGAAAACGTAAATTTTCAAGCAACAAAACTTCTCCAGGCTGTAAATTTGCAGCGGCAGTCTTTGCTACTTCTCCAACACAATTTTCAGCAAATTTCACCTGAACTCCCAAGATTTCAGAAGCTGTTTTTAAAATGTGCTTTAACGAATATTTATCTTCTGCTCCTTTTGGTCTGCCTAGATGCGACATTAAAATTACACTTCCTCCTTGTGCTAAAATTGCATCGATAGTTGGTTTTGCCGCTTCGATACGTGTAGCATCCGTTACATTAAAGTTTTCATCCAATGGCACATTAAAGTCCACACGGATAATTGCTTTTTTATTTTTAAAGTCGAAATCGTTTAGAGTTTTCATTTGATAATTTTTTAATTTTTTCTGATAGAAAAACAAATATAGAACTTTTAGGGTTGCAACAAATTTGAAAAATATAAAAATAAACCCGCTGTAACAGCGAAAACGATATAATTTATGAAAAAAAACAAATTAACTTTAAAAACGCTAAAAATGTTTGTTTAGTCGTGAACCGGACTTTGTGTACAAGGACAGTTACTGATGGATTGTAAGAAATCGAAACCAATAGTTACCGAGTGTGTCCCCGTGTTGTAATTCCCTAAATTGTTAAACATTACCTGATACGAATACCCAAAGTAGAACTTAGATTTCATAAAACCTACCATTGGTCCAACGGATAATGGTTTTGGGAACTGATCGTTTAAAAAACGGTACGAAACCCCAATCCAGTAATAATCCTCGTAACGGTTGTAACGTCTGTACTTGAAGTTAAAATCGGTTGTAGAACGTTTATCACTTGCGAAGTATTGGTAGTAAAGCGATGGTTCGTATTCGATACGGCTGTTTTCTCCGTCTTTAAAAACAAATCCTGTATACACCTGATAATTGGAAAGTAAACTTGGCTCTACTCCTCTGTATTTGTTTGTGTTTTTCTTTAATACGTTATTCGCATTAAAACTGATGTAGAATCCTTTGTTACGGTACAAAGCACTTACATCAAAGTTGCTGTTTGCGGTATATCGATTGTCGGTTACACTTGGATCTAAAATAGGATGCTCGATGGTGTTATTGAATTCGTCAATATCAATACGAAAACTATTAAAGTTATACGAAAGTCCGAAAGACAAGTATTGTTTTGAATAATAATCCAGAATAATGTGGTGCGCAAAGGAGATTTTAGCTCCAGTCTGGCGCGTATACCCATTCTTATCATTGTACACATTGATACCCACTCCTGAACGGTCTAAAACTCTAAAATCAGCATAAAGCGACTGGTTGTCCGGTGCATCTTTTATCCCTACCCATTGGGTAAGTCCATTGGCTCTAATTCTAAGGTTATCTCCGATACCAGCGAAGGCTGGTGAAATAACAAAAGGATTATCGGCTAAATACTGTGTAAAAACCGGTAGGTTTAACTCTTGGCTGTAACTTGTTGTTACAGCCATGAGTACTAAAGATAAAATAAACTTTTTCATTGTAATAATTTTTTTAGATAACATCATTAGGGGCTCTTATTTTGTTATCTGTATAAAGTGAAATGTCCTACAAACTCACGTGCATCTTTCTCGTCATTTAATTTAAGAACATACCAGTAATCTCCTGATGGTAATTCGGCACCATTGTATCTACCGTCCCATTTTTGTCCGTAATGGTATTTGGCAATTACACGACCGTATCTGTCGAAGATTGAGAATTCAAGGTTGTTGTAAATGTTTGTACAACCAGGCCCCCACGTATCATAAACACCATCTCCGTTTGGAGTAAAGTAGTTGTCAAGACACACATCCACATAAACTGCATGAACTGTAATTGTTGCTGTACATCCGTTTTGATCTCTTACTACTACTACATAATCTCCTGTTTTGTAGATTTTGTATTTGTTAGAAGAAGTAAACGGCTCTCCGTTGAAACTGTACTCGTAAGCAGGTGCTCCACCGGCTGCAGTAACCGAAATGATGTTCATTTCAGGTTTTCCTGTTGACTCAGCAAGTGTTAACTTCTCATAAGCTCTTATTTCAAAACTTGCCGTTGGTACTTTACATCCATTCGTATGTCTTGCTACAATGTAGTGCGTTCCAGGAGCAATATTGGTAAAGATATTTGCTGCCTGCCAAGGACCTACATCACTATCAAGTGAATAATCTATTTGTGTAAGATCTGTATTGCTCTCATCCACTGTAACGATTACCATATTTGTTTGAGCGTTGTTCACACAATCGTAATTGGTTACGGTAGTTGGATCAAGAACAACCGGTAAAGGCATGTTTTCTACAAATTCATTTACACATCCCTGAGCATCCTTAACGTAAACCGTATGAACTCCTCCTGAAAGATTATTAAAATCAAATATAGTTTGAGTTGTCGTACCTTGTGTATACGTTCCGTTTTTATTGTCAAGACTTACACTATATGGCGCAGTACCTCCTTTAACTTCGATACTGAATGCTCCATCTTTATCTCCTTTACAAACTTCCGGAATCATAGAGTTTGGAAGTTCTGTAACGATTAAAGGTTTAGGCTGTGTAATTTCGATCTCATCGATAACATAACAACCATTTTCATCCTGAGCTATAACCGTATATTTACCTGGTGCAAGTTTATCAAATGTGTTTTTAACATCAAACTGATCTAAATCCGGTGATATTGCATATTTAATAATTCCTGTACCACCTGTTGCAGCAACTACAATCTGACCGTTACTTTCTCCAAAACAAGAAACATTGGTTGGTGTAAATGTAGCCTGAATAGCTGTAGCAGGTTGTTTAATTTCGATAGCGCCTGATGTCGCAGGACAATCACCACTAGCTACTTTTACAACATACGTTCCTATTGGAAGATCTTCGAATCTGCCAGTAGGCTGTGCCGGTCTAACCACACCACCTGCATTATTTTCTAAAGTATAGATATAGTTTCCTAAACCACCTTTTGCATTTGCTACAATAACTCCTGTAGCTTCGCCCATACATTTTACTACTGCATTGGTCACATCTAATTCTATTACTAATGGCTCTAATGGATCGATTTTAACTTCGTTAGAAATTTTCGCCACACAACCTTTAGCATCTTTTACATAATATTGGTATTTACCCACTGGTACCGCGAAGGTAACAGAAGTTGCAAATGAACCAGTTGTTGTTGTAAAAGTCTGATCGGTACTGTATGTATATGGACCAGAACCTCCTGTTGCACTTAACGTAAGTGTTGATTGTGTATTACAAGTTTGTGTCGTTGCCAGCACTAAACTTGGAACTACTTCTGTTGGTTCTGTAATTACAACATTTGCTGATGTTGCAGAACATGTAAATCCATCAGTAACTGTGATACTGTAAGTTCCTGCCGGTAAGCCTGTGAAAACAGGGCTACTTTGTGGACCTGATGAAACAACCGGATTTTCTGACAACATATTCAAGGTGTACATATAGTTACTTCCCTGACCACCTGTTGGAGGGTTTACCGTAATTATTCCAGATCTGTCTCCGAAACATGGTAATACTGAAGCTGTTGCTGTTGCACTAACCACAATTGGATCAGGAATCTTCAATGATTGTGTTGCTGATGCCGGACATCCTTTACCGTCTTTAACATTAACTGTGTAATTACCCGCAGATAGTCCGGTAAAATTACCGTTAGTATTATTTGCAATAACTGCTCCGTTTAATACTAACTCATATTGGTAATTCGTATCCCAACCACCTGTTGCGGTAGCTGAAATTTCGCCATCATTATTACCTGCCACACAAGTGATTTCAGATTTTGTTGTTGTTACAACTAAAGCAGCGGTAGGCTGTCCTATTGAGAAAATAGTTGAAACTGAACAATATGGTTTGCCTACTAAAGTAGCGTTTACCGTATACTGACCTGCACGAAGACCTGTAATAGAAACCGGACCAGCATTTGCTGAACGAGTTAATGGAACATTTACAGGACCTGTAATTGTGTAATCAAATATACCTGCATCATCGCTTGGAAGTTTTTGATTGTCAACAAAAGTTAAGTTCACACTTCCATCAGCAGTTCCAAAACAAATTTCAGCTACTACCGGAGTAGCTTTAATCTCGAATGTATTCGGATTAGTTACGTAATGGGCTTTCTCAATTTTACATCCAGTTAACGAATTCTCAACTGTAATTAAATAGTTACCAATTGGTAATGCTGTAAACACTCCTGTCGTGTTAGTATCAGTAAAAGTACTTCCGCCTATTCCCTTAATAGTGTAAACTATTTGAGTCGGTGTTGGTGTACCACCCGTTACAACAGCTTTAACAGTAATGTCTTCATTATTTACACAAGTAATGTCTTTATCCACTGTTACTGTAACATCGTCCAGGCTAATAAAAGGCTTAATATCGATTACCGATGTCGATGACCCAACACAACCTTTATCGTCGAAAACATTTACAGTATAAATTCCTCCTGTAAGATCAAATACAGTATAAGTATTTGAAGTACTATTTTGAACTTCAACCCCATTTTTCATGAATTGATATAAAACATACGTACCAGATCCTCCAGTTACAGTATTTACTGTAATTGTCGCATTTGTATTTGTGTTTGTTCCTGCTGTACAACCAAACTGAGTAAATACAACATTAGAAACAACAATTGGAGCTGGTTCAAAAATTTCAACATCTTCTAAATCTTTACAACCTCTTCCAGATGTAACTGTTACTGTATATTGACCTTTTGGTAATCCTGTGAACACATTTGAAGTTTGATTAGGTCTAAGAACTGGTCCCGCTGTAATACTGTAATAGTAAATTGGGTTGTCATTTCCACCTGTTTCATCAATAGTTGCAGTGATCGTTCCATTAGTAAATGTATTACAAGTAACATCTGTGTGTGCTAAAGTAAATCCTTTAATTGGAGTCGCAGGTATAATTTCAAATTTAACGGTTCTGGTACAACCTGTAGTGACATCTGTTACAGTAATTGTATGGTTTCCAGGACCGATATTGGTAAATATTCCTGATGTCTGACCAAAGTTTCCGTTTAAGCTATAGCTATAATTTGCTGGGGTTGAACCTCCAGAAGCTGTAGCTGTAATAGCTCCATTGTTAGTGTTACAGTCTGGTAAAGCTGTGATCTTAACATCTAAAGCCAGAGCTGGGAAAATATTAACTACTGCTGCCGTTTTTACTTCACAACCATTTCCATCTTTTACAGTTACATCATAAGTACCAGATGTATTTACTGTAAATGTTGGGCTGGATTGGAATCCACCACCAATACTATATTCGATAGGTGCTACACCTGTAACTCCTGTAATCGTAAAGGTATACGTTCCGTTTAATGGATCCGGACATTGGCTAAATGGTGCCACTGACGGAGTTGTTGGTAATGCATCTTCCACAATAGTTTGAGATTTCATTACTGGACATCCGTTAAGGTCTTGTACATAAATATCCCAATTTCTATTGGCTCCGTTGTTAGTATCAACAGTAATAACATTATTTGTTCCAAAAACCGTAGGAGCCGCTGACAATGAAACAACTGCAGCATAACGATAAGCAGGAGTACCTCCAGTTGCTGTAATCGTTATTTGAGCCGTTTTATTGTTACAATTTGTATTTGTAGCAGTAGATGTAAAATCTAAAGCCGATGGCTGCTTGATCTCAAAGTTTACCACCTGATCCTGACATCCAGATATCC
This sequence comes from Flavobacterium sp. B183, assembly GCF_023539155.1. Taxonomy (NCBI): domain Bacteria; kingdom Pseudomonadati; phylum Bacteroidota; class Flavobacteriia; order Flavobacteriales; family Flavobacteriaceae; genus Flavobacterium; species Flavobacterium sp. B183. Next base: position 988,589 of record NZ_CP097434.1, read on the forward strand.
TGTCTACTACTGTAAACGTATAAATACCTGCAGCTAAACCAGTGTAGCTTATAACATCACCTGTTTTAGTCGCTGTACCAGCAAGTGGTGCTAATGAATAGATATAATCAGCAGGAGTAATATAACCGCTTACAACAAATGATGCCGTACCGGTGCTTCCTCCATTACATAACACATCAGTTATCAACTGAGTAGTCGCTTTAATCTTATCAGATTCTTTAATCACAATAGCTTTTGTTGTACTACAACCATTAGCATCAGTAACTTTAATTTGATAAGTATTTGGTAATAATCCAGGGAAAATACCAGTTGTATTATTAGTAACAGCCGCTGCCGGTGAAACTATTTCGTATTTGTAAGGCCCTACACCACCTGTTACTGAATTTACTGTAGCTATAGAAACTCCTCCCATAGTATTACAATAAATTGGTGTTGCAGTAATATCCATATCAGTAGGAGGCGTGTAAGGATTTACCGTTACGTTTCCTGAAACTCTACATCCGTTGGCATCAATTACCACATAGAACACTGTTTTAGGAGCCGTTATAGTGCTTACATTTAATGTTGAAGCATCTCCAAAAGTAACACCATTATCAAAACTGTATTTATATCCTGGTGTACCATTAGTAGCCGTTAAAGTTACTACAGCATCCTGTGGTGTATTAGTTACAGTACATCCAAATGGAGTAACTGCTGCACCAACATTCAAAATAGTTGGCTCTGAAATAGAAACTGTTTTACTCACTACACATTTCTTAGCATCTCTTACGTATACTGTATAAGAACCTTGACCTAATGTTCCGAAAATATTCGATGCCTGATATGTTGTACCATCAATACTATATTCGTAAGGAGCAAGTCCGCTACCAGCAGTAATTGTAATGCTTCCGTCGTTTCCTCCGTTACAACTTACGTTGAATTCCGAAGTAGCTATAGTAGGCATCACGATAGGATTCACCACTACAGGTTTTGAAACTGACTGACAGTTTTTACTATCTGTAACTCTAAAAGTATAGGTACCTGCAATATTCGTTGTGTATGGAGATGTTGTTGGTGTAAAACCACCTCCATTAAATGAAACTTCATAGTTAGTATACACAGTAGATCCTTGCGTAGCTGTTAATGTAACAGTCGCCATATTAGGAGCCGCACAAGTTAAATCCTGAAGTACAGCGTCTAATAATAATTTCTGATCCAATTGGTAAACATATGGAGTTGTTGCATCACAACCGTTAGCATCTCTCACGTAGAAAGTGTATGAACCCGGTGCGTTAAGCACAAAGTCTGGGCTTGTTTTAAATCCATTACCAATACTGTATGTTAATGGACCAACACCATGACCTACCAAAGTAACATTTACTGGAGAACCATCGTAACAAACACCCGTAATTGGGTCAATTGATGGCAGAGGATCTGTCGCAATAGTCAATGGTAACTGAGCAATACATCCGTTAGCATCTTTTACATAAGCAATCCAAACTTTAGATGGATCTAAAACTGCACTTGGACTAGTATTGTAAGCTGCCGGTGCCGGTGCCGTTGGGCTCACAGCATAAGCGTAAGTATAACCAGGCGTTCCACCTGAACCTACAACGCTTACTTTTCCACCAAAATTACAATTCGCATTAACATTAGAAACTAGTGTTAATAGTAATGGTGTTGCCGGTTCGCTAACATCCACATTTGCTGTTGCAACACAACCAGTAGCTACGTCAATAACATCTATTTTATAATTACCTACTGCTAAATTAGTAAGTGTAACTTTAGGATTAGTATGTGTACCCGCAACCGCAACTCCGTTAATAGAATACGTATAATTTGCTGCAAAGTTGCCTACAGTAAACTCAACAGAACCATTAGGTGTTGCCGCTACTTCGTTACAACTTACATCTTTTATTAATTGACCAGAAACGGTAATATTGGTTACTGGTTTAATTGTTAATGATTTCTGGAATGAACATCCATTAGCATCTGTCACTTTGAAAACATAAGTGCCTGGCAATAAACCATTGAAAACATTCACCGTTCCGTTATCAACTGCGTTTGCAGTTGGTGAAACGATTTCATATTTCGTAATCGCATATCCACCCGCTACCGTAACTGTAATACTTGTTGCAGGAGCATTACAAGTAATTGCAGCACCCGTAAAAGTTAAATCGGTAATTTTTTGGTATGGATTAACTGTTACTGTATTATCAAATAAACATCCGTTAGCATCTTTTACATAATAGTGAATAGTCTGTACTGCACCATTATCTAAGACTGTTAGTGTATTAGCGTCAAAATAGTTAGCAGAACCATCAAAATTGTATTTGTAAGGTGCTGTTCCTGTACCTGCTGTAACATTTACAGTTACGACAGCTGGCTGCGCAACATTACTTGTATTACAAGCGTAATCTGTAACAGCTGCAGTAGCCGCTAATGTAAGTGGCTGACCTACTGTAAATGGTTTAGATGCTGAACATCCTCTGCCTGAAAACACTGTAATTGAATAAGTGCCTGCAGGAAGATTTGAGAATACATTATCTGTTTGTACTGATCCTACCGGAACAGGCAAAATAGAATAAGTATAAACCGGGTTATCGCTTCCAGCTGCTAAGTTTACGGTAATAGTTCCGTTACGTGAGCCATTACAAGTAGCATTCGTTACTACAGCATCAAAATCTACTGGTGTTGGTGCAGAAAGCTCAACCGGAGCTGTTGCAGTACATAGCGTATTTGTATCTGTAATCGTTATGGTGTAAGTTCCGGCAGGAACTCCCGAAATAACATTCCCAACAACAGTTCCAACAGGAGGCGCAATACTATAAGTAAACGGTCCTGCACCACCAATTGGTGTTAACGTTATAACTCCGTCATTGTTTGCACAAGTTGGCAATGCTGTTATCACTGGTGTTACACCTAGTGGTTTATCAATCGTAATTGATTTAGTATCAACACATCCGTTTGCGTCTTTAATTTTAATTGTATTTAATCCTGAATTAAGACCCGTTACGTCATATGGTACAGCTGTTGTAATAGTCACAGGTGCATATACGCCACCGTTTACACTAATTTCGTAAGGAGAGATTCCTGCTGTAGTAAGAGAAACTCTCACCACATAGGCTCCTTCAGCCACACATTTATTTACAACTGATAATGCAATAACCGGACTAGGATCCAGGCCTATTGTTGTATTAACTCTGTCTATACATCCTTTTGCATCTCGTACAACAATATCCCAATTTTGTCTTGTAGTATAATCTAAAACCAAAACATTACTAGTTCCAAAAGTTGTTGGTGTAAATCCAGGAGCACCCGCTGCGTACTCATAAGGTCCCGTACCACCAATAGTGGTTAGTGTAACTTGTGCACCAACATTACAAGTAGCATTTACATTTTTTGTAATTGTTGTTTTAAGCGGTTGAACCGGTTGTGATACTGTAAAACTAAATGTAGTAGAACAAAGTGTTCCTCCTGCCTCAGTAACTCTTAGAACATAATTTCCTGCTTTCAATGTTGAAATAGTTCCAGAAACTGGGCCGCCTAATGGACCAGTTAATGTGCTATTAATTGCCGGTGAAACCGGTAACAAGGTTAAAGCATTTAATACTTCATAATTTACGGTAGTAATTGATGGATCAAAATCCCTTACAGTAAACGTCAATATTCCTGTTGAAGTTCCATTACAAGTAACATCTGTTACAGTTGTTCCCGTAACTTTTATACTTGATGGTGGATTAGGTGTTGTAAATTCTAAAATAGAAATACAATCATTAATGTCTTTTACTTGTAAAAAGTAAGTCGTTCCATGTTTTAAACCTACAAAAGTATAAGTAGGACTCGTTTGTGCAGGGCTCTCTGTTAAAGGCTGTCCAAAAATAGAGTATTTATAATCTGGTGTACCACCTGAAGTAGTTACGGTAACATTCACACCTGTAGCACAATTATTTGAATCTGCAACAGCACTCATCTTTAAGTAAGGAGGTGTTTCAATTCTTAATTTAGCACTTCTGAATTCACAACCATTCGCATCAACAACAGTAATGTAATAATCTCCAAAATTCAATCCTGCAAATTTATAAACAGGTGTTGGATTTACTGTAGATGTTTCTGTATAGGTTGCAATTTGTGTAAAAGCATTATCGTATAATGTATATACATACGGAGCTGTTCCTCCTGATGTTACATTAACATCAAAACTACCAGGCGTATTTAAATTACATAAAATAGCATTACGTACGATGTTAACAGCAATTGGAGCTGGATTAACCAAAGTAATAGTTGCAGGTACCGAAGTACATCCTTTAGCATCTTTTACTACATAAGTATACGTTCCGGAAGCTAATCCTCCAAAAACTTTTGTAGTTACAAAAGTAGTACCTCCATCAATACTGTACGTAAATGGAGAAACTCCGGCTGTAGCTGTCAATGTTACAGAACCATCTGTATAACCGTTACAGGTAGGATCAACTTTTGCAGCAGTTCCTGTTACTGTTTGTGGTGATGTTACTACAACTTTGTTGGTTATTTTTGTACATCCACTAGCATCTGTTACCTGGAAATAATAATCTCCGGCAGTATTTGTTGTAAATGTATTACCAGTCAAATCAGGAGATGTTCCAAAAGTCACACCATCCGTAGAAACTAAATAAGTGTAAGGCGCTAAACCTCCTCCAGCATTAACTGTAATTGTTGCATTAACAGGAGCAGCACAAGTAATGTCTTTCACTAAAACTGCACTGGCTGTTAAAACAGAATTTACTGTCACTGTAACCGTATCTGTACAGTTATTCGCATCTTTTACCGTAATCACATAAGTACCCGGTGACGTTACTGTAAAAGTATCTGCAGGAGATGGTGCAACACCACTGCTAATAGAGTAAGTTAAAGGAGCAATACCTCCTGTTCCCACAGCTTTGATACTAAATGAAGTTCCTGTAGAGGTACATTGGTTAGTAACCGAAGCCGTAACATCCGGAACTGCATCTTTAATAATTGCTGCGTCTAATTTAATCACACAACCATTTGCATCTTTTACCCAAACATCCCAATCTGAGATAGCAGGATCAAGATTAGCGGTGTTACTTGATTTATAATCTGTCGATACAGGAGCCACATTATTGTGTACAAATGCATAAGAATATGTTGGCGTTCCACCAGTAGCATTAACTGTTACCTGTGCATTTGGAACATTACAATTAGCATTTACAATTGTAAGCGTTCCTCCTAATGGATTTACTGGCTCTGTAATCGTTATTGATTTGTTTGCCTTACAATTTGTTGTATTATCTGTTACTTCAAGGTTGTAAGTACCCGCAACTAATCCGTTTAAGGTAATCACATCTCCTGTTGTTACATTTGTATATGGTAATCCTGCAGGAGTAGATGTTATTACTACCGCATAATTTCCTGTAGCACTAAATCCGGAAATACTGAATTTTGCAGAACCGGTATTTCCTCCTTTACATAAAACATCGCTTAATTTTGATTCAGCAACTGCAATTGGAGTTAATGGAAGGACTGTATAAGACTGAATAGCAAAACATCCGTTTGCATCTGTTACTTTAAAAGTATAAGTGTCTGCCACTAATCCACTAAATACTCCAGTTGTAGCACCTGTTACGTTTGAAGTTGCAGAAGCTGGTGCTGTAATAACATAAGCTAAAGCTCCTACTCCATTTGTTGTTGTAACCGTTACAGTACTGGTAGTACTTGCAGCTGGTGAGCATAGAATTGCACTACCTGATATTGAAACAATAACAGGAGGATCTAATTTCTTAATAGTAATTTGTTGAACCGCAGTGGTACATCCTTTAGCATCTCTAACAGAATAACTAATGATTTGATCTGCACCATTATCGTTTACTGTTAACGTATTTGTAGCAGTATATCCACTTCCGTTAAAACTGTACGTATAAGGAGCTGTACCGTCTGTTGCTGTAATGGTAACAGTCGCAGATTGTTTCGTATTGGTAACACTACAAGTAAAGTTAGTAGCAGTAGCACTTGCTGTTAATTTTACAGGTTCACCTATTGTAACATTAACACTTCCTGTACATCCTTTACTGTCTTTTACATAGAAAGTGTAGTTACCTGCTAACAGATTTTCAAATAATGAAGCCGCTGCAAAAGTAACATTGTCTTTACTATAGGTATATCCACCTGAACCATTAGCACCTGTTAATTGAACCGTACCTGTTGCAGAACCGTTACATGAAGCATCCACTTTTACAGCAGTTACTGTAGGAGGTGCAATAGGAGCAACAGTCGCAGATGTTGTCGTAGTACATCCGTTTGCATCTGTAATTGCAAATGTATATTTATCAGCATTAGCAGCAGCAACAGAAATTGTAAACGATGTTCCGGTAACATTAATAACTCCACCTGGAGTTCCTGTACCCTTCGCTACAGTATAGGTATATGGAGTTTTTCCTCCGCTAATATCAACTTTAATCGTTGCATTTGGAGTTGCACTACAATCTAATTCTTTAGTAACCTCTGCTAAAGCACCAACTTTAGGATAAACTACTACAGGAACTGCAGCAGCTGTTGTACAACCATTTTTATCTTTTACCGTTACGGTATAAGATCCTGCACTTACTGTAAAAGTATTGCTAGTCTGGAAATTAGTTCCATCAATACTATACGTTAAAGGCACTAATCCTGTAGCAGTAGCTGTAATGGTAAAACTTGAAACGGATCCTGTCTGACATTGATTGTCAACCACCACACTGGTAATAACCGGTTTAGCGTCAACATCAATTTTTATAGGGAAATTATCCAAACAACCGTTTGCATCTTTGATATAAACAACCCAGTTTAATACTGTTCCGTTAACCGTATCAACTGTTAGAACATTATTTGAAGCATAAACCGTAGGAACCGGAGCACTTTGTCTTGCTACAGCATAAGTATAATTTGGTGTACCACCTGTTCCGGTTGCTGTAATCTCAGCTGTAAATTTGTTACAATTTACTGTAGTAGCTACGGCAGTAACATCAACAGCTGCAGCTGACTGCGTTAAAGTTACTGTATAAGAAGACTGACATTTCGTTAATCTGTCTGTTGCAGTAATAGTATACGCCCCTACAGGCTGAGCAGTAGGAACTGCAACGGTAGTTGTAGCTGCACTTACACCAGTAGCTTGCTGAATGATTGTATTGGCAGCATTTTTAATAACATAATCATATCCGTTTGCCTTAACACCATTTACTGTAAATTCAATAGTTCCGGTAGAACCAAAACATTGAATATTTGTAAGTACTGAACCACCTGTAACAATATCTGACGTTGCTTTAATAGTATGTCCTTTTGTGAATGAACAATTAGTAGCCGTATCAATTGCCTCGAAGATATAATCTCCCGGAGTCAGTGATGTAAAGTTTCCTGTTGTATTTACCGCAGGGGTAAATCCGGCAGGACCAGAAATAATCTGATAAGTAACATTTGCTGTACTTCCTGTTTTTACCGCTGTCAAAGTTACACGTCCACCAGCCGGAACTGTAGAACAATCATATCCACTATCAACAATAGTGATATCTGTAATTGGTTCTAAAGCACCAATTGTAATTGATAATGGTCCAAACTGACAGTTATTTGCATCTCTAACATATGCCGTAACTGTTCCGGCAGCTGTTGTTGAGTAAGTATTCGTTGTTGTAAAGTTTGCAGTTCCGTTGAAACTGTAAGTATAAGCACCTGTTCCTCCAGAACCAGTAACTGTAACTACCGCTGGTACAGTACTTGGTGTACCACATTTAATAATAGTAGCTCCAATAGTTCCAGACACTGCAGTTGGCTGCGTTAATGTAATATTTCCAACAGCAGAAGTACATCCTTTACTGTCTCTTACTTGATAAGAATAGCTAATATTTGGATCTAAACCGGAATATAATGAAGTTGTTGACCAACCTAAATTATTAAAATTGTACTCATATCCGCCTGAACCTCCTGCTCCAACTAGCTGTACACTACCATTTTTAAGACCATTACAAGTAATTTGTGTTGGATTAGCAGTAACTGTTGGATTTGTAATTGGACTAATTGTAGCATCTATATAAGCTTTACATCCTTTAGAATCTGTAATTTCAAAAGTATAAAGTCCGGCTGTTGGTGCAGGATAATTAAACGTATTACCTGTAACATTTACACTGCCACCATAAGCGCCTGCGTCTTTTTTAACTTTATAAGTATAGGCTGCAACACCATCCGTAATGTCAACTTTAATCGTTGCATTTGGAGTTGTACAATCTAATGTTTTTGTAATAGAGGCTGCTGCTTTTAACTCAGGAGCAATTACAATTCCGTTTATGGTAACCGGACAATTATTACTGTCAGTAACTGTAATAGTATGTGTTCCTGCTCCAACATTTGTAAATGTATTGCTGGTTTGTGCAGGTGCACCATTTAAACTATACGTTAGAGCTCCTGTACCTGTAGCCGTAACAACAAGAGTTGCTCCTTTAGTCCCGGTAACACAATAATCACTAGTAGCAGCTAAAGATGCTGTTGGCATTGTTGGTGCAACAACATTAACCTGTGCAGATGCGCTTGAAGAACATGTATATGCATCACGAGTTACAACTGTATAGGTACCGGTAGGAACATTTGCAAATACGCCAGAATTCTGGAATGCAGTTATTACCGTAATACCATTTGCTGCTCTTAATTCATATTGATATGCTGGTGTTCCACCTCCTGCAACTGCTGTAATAGTTGCTCCTGTAGTACAAGTAGCTGTTTTTGTAACACTTGCCGTAATTGTTAATGCAGCAGGAGTACCTACTGGCTGATCAAATGGGAAACTACAAGTTCCGGCTTTATCATCATAACGAATTAAAATATTATACGTTTTACTCGTCAAGTTTTTAACGGTAACCGGTGAAGTTTTAGAATTTACCCATGTTGTACCATTATCTAAAGAGTAATCAAATCCATAAGTGGCATCAAAATTTTGTGCAGATAATGTAATCTCTCCATTATTAGCACCATTACAGGTTACGTCTTTATGACCTACAATTGAAGCCTTAAAGGCTTTATCTGTTCCAATAACAACTGGGAAATCTTTCTCAGCTCCACAAACCTCCGGAATCTGACGTACCCAAATATCATCAACCGCTAAATCATTACCAGAAATAACCTGGCTGTATGATAAGATAACAAAGTCAAGAGAAGTATTATTTCCAGGATTTAAAGTTAATACCTGGCCACTTCCAAGATCAGTTGTATTATGCCATTTCTCATCTCTAGGAATACTTTGTGTATCCTTTGATGCTCCTGGTATAAGAACTCCGTTTTTCTGAAGTTGTATGGTTAATCTTGGAGAAGGTAAATTATTATTTTTACTTAATAAGTTAAGCATATAAAGTGATACCTGTATGTCCTGATTTGGAATAACATCATTGATGGTTTTTTTATACAAAACACCACCTATTGGTACCACACCTCCAACATTAACCGCTAAAAATCTTCCGTCTTTTATTTGTGGTGTATTATTAATAACTGCCGTATTATCTTTAGGCAAATTCCAGTTAAAACCAGATACGTGCTGTGGCAACAAAGCCTGAGTCACAACATATTCCCCATCATTAAGCAAAATTGGCATATAACCTCCAATACCGCAATCTTCTACAGCATCTTGCTTTTCCCAACAATAATTAGGGTGAATACCCGGAGTAGTTGTATCTGGCCCTCTACCAAAATCTTCTGTTAACAAGTTACTGTAAGTAGGTACGGTAGTAACTTTGTACTTAACTTTTATAGTATGAGTCCCGGAAGGAACATTTGTAAAGACATTATTTGTAATTGGCGTGTTAGGTACACCGTTAATATAATACTCGTACGTATAATTATTTGACGGATTTGTAACCGTAACTGTCGTTGATGCCATACCATTACATCCAAAAACAGGATCAGCCACAGTGATCGTTGGATCAGCAGGTTTTGGATCTAAAGTAACCTGATAAGGAATTTCGAATATACAGCCTAAAGCGTCTTTAACCTGTAAAATAAAATTACCCGGCAACACGTCTTTTTCATTCGATGCCTGCCATGTAACACCTCCATCAAAACTAAATTGATAAGCAGGAGTTCCACCCTGAACGTTATTGATACGCAGTTTTCCTCCCTGGTTTGCACCGCTACCGTCAGGTAGTGTACATCCGGCCAAAGCCGCAACTCCGGCTGAAGCCGAAATAGCAGAAGTTGGTCCCGTAATTGTTATCTTTTGTACAGGATCTGTACAATACTTGATTGGCGTTCCTATACCATATCTGACAACTACATCATAAGTTCCCGGCTGTAAATTAGAAAAAACAGGATTAGACTGAAAACTAACACCACCATTAATACTATACCCCATTGTGTACCCGTTTGCTCCGGCAGTAAGTTTTACTTCTATCTTAGAGCTTCCATCGTAACAATTACTATTGGTATGATCAATAGTATAAGCAGGTTTTGTATTATCAGGAACTGTAATTGTTCTTGTTATCGTACAGTTGTTTTTATCTACAATTTTAATAGTATAAAGTCCCGGAGCTGTTACCACAAACTCATTACTGGTTTGAAAAACAGTATCGCTGTTTATAAAATAATTATAAGGAGAATTACCTCCTTCTGTTGTGATTCTAACTTTTCCATCACTACATGCAGTAAGAGGTTCTACTAAAGCAACTGTCGCTTTATACTCATTCCAAACCTTACCAACATATATACTTAGTGTCTTTACAACCATCATCTGTAGTAACTTCTACAACATAATTCTGGTCTGTATTTAAATTATCAAAAGTATATTCAGAATCTGGTACGGGTCCAACGCTTGATAATAACGTTCCATTATTATAAAGTTTATAATAATATTGTGCATTAGCATCATTTACGGCTACTTTAATTTTACCTTTTTCACCATAACACAATGGCTGTGTTACCTCTTGTACTACGTTAAAATTTCTTTGTCTGATTTGAATATTCGGAACTGTAAAAATACACGTGTTACCTGTTACACCTGCCAGTCTTATATATACTGTATAGAAGCCCGCAGTCGTAACATTAAATACATTACTAGCCTGATAAGTTGTACCATTAATACTGTACTCATATCCGGCAGGAACACCTCCTACTGTAATCGTACCTGGTTTACCACAAATAATGTCCGTATGTTTCTCTGTAGGACTTAATGAATTGGTGAAAACATTAAAATAAAAACGGTTAAAACAACCACCGGCATAATTTAATGTTAATCGATATTGCCCGGCGATTTTAGCCAGGTAATTTGGTCCGGTTGCAACCTGAGTCCACGAACAAGAAGTTCCTTCGTTAGCACAATTTGGACTACTTGGCGCTGTACAGCTTGCTTCATCTAGTTTTTCCCAAACAAGAGTAGAACCATCTGAGATATGCGTTTCAATTAGTCTGGAATCATTTGCACCGCATAAGAAAAGGTTAGGTAACTCTTTTCCGTTATTTGGACAAATTAAGACCTCTCCTTTATACGGAGCTTTTGCATAAGGAATTACAGGGTTTGTATTTGTAGCACCAAATCTGGTTACTGTAATAGCCTGATAAATTGATCTACAAGGTGCCGCAGCCAAATTGTATACATAATAAGTTCCCGGATCTTTAACAGTAAGTGTCTGTCCTGTTCCGATTTGTTTTGTACGGGCTTCGTCACTATACCAGGTATAACTTGTATATCCGTTTGCTGCAACTAAATCTACCGTGTCTTTACATAAAGTAACGTTTGCTGTATACTTACAACCATCAACACCTACTAAAAAGTTAGTCGCTTTTGGAGTTAATATACATCCTGTATTGGTATTGACACTCGGATCATCTGAAATTTGGAAATCAGGATTTAAAGTTCCTTTGTAAGTGGCATATGCAGAGTTATCGATACTATTAGAACATGCTTCACTCAAGGAATTACAATCCGGAACAACTTTAACTTTAAAGCTGATCACTTTTTCTGTTAGAGTATTGGCTTTAACAATAGATTCGTCTACTTTAAAAACAATGCTTCTGGTTGCAGGATCATAACTTTGCACCGTTACTCCCGTTGGCAGCGGGTTTAAATCTGCAGGGTAATTAAATATAATATTAATTGGCAGCTGATCTCTAATGGTTAAAGATTTAGCATCATCATTACCTGAGTTTCTAATACCAATTTCATAATTTAATTGTTGCCCTAATACTACATTCTGGCCTCCAATATCCGTTCCTGCCGAATTTTTAACAATTTTCGTCAGTACAATATGAGGCTCAATAATATCTACTGCAAATGCATTAAAATAATAAAAGTAAACGTCCTGAGTACTTCCTAATCTAATATTTGCCGAAGTCTCATTATTATCAATAACAATACCTCCCGGTTTCAAAAGGGTACCGGGGTTATTAATATTTAAAATACCCGCATCATACCCTAAGGTGTTAGTACTGGCAGGGTTTCGATTTAAGAAATCTTCTGTTTTATCCGTAGCCGGATCAACATAAGTGACACTACTATTAAAGAAGTTATTTGAAGCTCTGATAGCTGTATTTGCTGCATTTGTAGCACTAATTGGAATTCCGTTAATTTGCAGATAATCCCCTGCAATCGGCTGATCTCCCTCTAAAGCAGCAAAAGCGAATTTTACACGAACCGGGCCTTTAGGAATGGTCTTGAACCCTGAAACAGGAATATCTAAAGTAGTTGCCCCTCCAATTCCGCTAAAACCGTCAAATGATGTAATATATTTGGCTGGCAAAGTTGGGTCTTCATAAACGATAAAAATAGACCAACCTGCTGATAAACCTGTTCCTCCATTAGAACCCTCACTAGACTTAACATTTGCAACGGTATACAAACCTTGTGCATTAGCCTGTCCGGTCACTAAAGAAGTAATATCTGCATAACATGCATATGCTTTGTTATTGTCACCACCAATTGGGGCTGCATTAGCATCATACACGATCTGACCTGTAATATCATTATAACCACCTGTTGGTAGTTTAAGCTTTACTTTTTCAATGCCTGTACGATCATTTTGCTGTAGGATCGCTCCCCAATACAAACCTGCATAAACAATTTTATAACAAGCCGGTTTTGGTACAGTTAAAGTCGCACTACTCGAACTGAAAGTACTGTTGTCATTATCGATATCAATATATTCCATACTGAAATCAGAATTGTATCCGGAACCATTATAGGCATCTTCCGGATCCCTGTTATTGGTATTTCTATTTAGAATATTATTACCAATAAGCAACATGTCTCCTTTTAGCCTCTTGTCAAATCTCGGAGTAAATGACTTAAGATTCTGAGAAATTACAACGTAACTTTGAAAAAAAATCAAAGCTAATAAAATCAATCTTAGGTTAGTAGGTTTTTTCATAATCTTCATTTTGTTTTTGCCTTCTCTTTTATTTTTTAAGGGGCGTTAAAAAATAAATCAAAGCATTCTGAAACATTTATAATAGATGTCCTTCTCAAAAAATAAAAAGGACGGGGCTTTATTCTCAATAATTGTATTAATTCTCCACTTTCACAATTGCCATTTTCCCATTGTATGGCTTAGTACCTTTTGCTTCCAGTGCTTTTGTAGCTTCTGACAGTCCGTCGAATTTCTCATAATAGATGTAATACTTACTTGTCGTTACATTGTAGAAGAAATTAACATCTGTACGTCCTGCTGCAACTGCTTTAGCCAGGAACTGATCGCGTTTTTCAACACTACTGTGAACCGCAATAATTAAATAATATCCACCATCAGCATTCTTAATATTTTTGATAATCTGCATATTTGATTGGTCTTCACCAAAATCAAAATCACTTGCTGTTAGAGGCGTACTGCTTAATTTTGTTGTTTCTCTAATACGCTTAAGAGCGGCAACATCCTGTGCATATCGACCCTGATCATTCTCATATGCTGCACGTTTGATTCGACGTTTTTTCTCAATTTCAGTCTCGGCCTTGATACGTTCTAAATTAGAAAGTAATGTTGCGCTATCCTGTTCCATTTTCAATTGTGCTGCTTTTAACTCGTTTATCTTTTCCAGATAAGCCTTATTCAAAGCATCGTTTTTATTAGGAAACTTTTTAAGCCTTTCATTGTATAGATTAGTCAACTTCGCAATTTCATCTTTCTGTGCTTTATTTACTTCAGCAAGTTGAGATTTTAAAGCTTCTAGCTGACTGTTCTCAGCCGCCACACTTTTGAAAGGTTTTGGTTCTTTATAAATTCCTTTTTCACTTAAATCATTCTCTTCTCTTAAGTCATTCAAGTCTTTTTGTTTACTTGCCACTGTTGTATTAAACTGTGACAATAAATCTTTCTGCATTTTACTTGCGCTCTCGATAGACTGAGATAAGTTATCTATTGCTTTCGCTGTATCATCTTTTGGAGCTGAAGCAGCTTTTGCAAGTGCATCGGCAGCAAGTTTAGCCTGAAGAGCTTCCGCATCAGCTTTAGCTTTAGCATCGGCAGCTAATTTTGCCAAACGAGCTTCTTCTGCTAATTGCAACTGTCTTGTTTCTTCCTCAGCTTTTAATCTTTCTGTTGCTTCAGCATCGGCCTTCGCTTTTTGATCCGCCAATAACTTCGCTTGTGCAGCTTCCATATCAGCTTTCGCTTTAGCATCGGCAGCTAACTTCGCTTGAAGAGCTTCCGCATCAGCCTTAGCTTTAGCATCGGCAGCCAACTTCGCTTGAAGAGCTTGGGCATCTGCTTTCGCTTTAGCATCAGCAGCTAACTTCGCTTGAAGGGCTTCTGCATCTGCTTTTGCTTTAGCATCGGCAGCCAACTTCGCTTGAAGAGCTTCTGCATCGGCTTTGGCTTTAGCATCAGCAGCTAACTTCGCTTGAAGAGCCTGGGCATCTGCTTTTGCTTTAGCATCAGCAGCTAACTTCGCCTGAAGAGCTTCTGCATCTGCTTTTGCTTTAGCGTCTGCTGCTAACTTCGCTTGGAGAGCTTCTGCATCGGCTTTGGCTTTAGCATCTGCTTTCGCTTTGGTATCAGCAGCTAACTTAGCCTGAAGGGCTTCTGCATCTGCTTTTGCTTTTGCATCAGCAGCTAATTTTGCCAAACGAGCTTCTTCCGCTTCCTGTAATTGTTTTGCTTCTGCATCTGCTTTCGCTTTCGCAGTTGCTTCAGCATCCGCTTTTACCTTCGCATCCGCAAGTAATTTAGCTTGTAAAGCTTCCATATCAGCTTTTGCTTTAGCATCAGCAGCTAATTTCGCCTGAAGAGCTTCAGCATCCGCTTTGGCTTTTGCATCTGCAGCTAACTTCGCCTGAAGAGCTTCAGCATCTGCTTTCGCTTTAGCGTCGGCAGCTAACTTCGCCTGAAGGGCTTCTGCATCAGCTTTCGCTTTAGCATCGGCAGCTAACTTCGCCTGAAGGGCTTCTGCATCAGCTTTCGCTTTAGCGTCGGCAGCTAATTTCGCCTGAAGAGCTTCCGCATCGGCTTTGGCTTTAGCATCGGCAGCCAACTTCGCTTGAAGAGCCTGGGCATCTGCTTTGGCTTTAGCATCGGCAGCTAATTTTGCCTGAAGAGCTTCCGCATCCGCTTTTGCTTTTGCATCGGCAGCTAATTTTGCCTGAAGGGCTTCTGCATCCGCTTTGGCTTTAGCATCGGCAGCTAATTTTGCCTGAAGAGCTTCCGCATCCGCTTTTGCTTTTGCATCGGCAGCTAATTTTGCCTGAAGGGCTTCCGCATCCGCTTTGGCTTTAGCATCGGCAGCCAACTTCGCTTGAAGTGCTTCCGCATCGGCTTTCGCTTTAGCGTCGGCAGCTAATTTTGCCTGAAGAGCTTCTGCATCTGCTTTGGCTTTAGCATCAGCAGCCAACTTCGCTTGAAGTGCTTCTGCATCGGCCTTCGCTTTAGCATCCGCAGCCAACTTCGCTTTAAGAGCTTCTGCATCGGCTTTCGCTTTCGCATCAGCAGCGATTCTGGCTTGTCTGGCTTCTTCATCTGCTTTGGCTTTAGCTTCAACAGCTTGTTTTTCTTTTAAGGCAGCTTCTTCAGCGGCTTTAGCTTTCGCATCAGCAGCTAATTTTGCTTTATTGGCAGCATCTATACTTGCCTTAGTTTTTGCAGCAGCAGCAGCAGCGGCTTTCGCTTCAGCAGCCAGTCTCGCCTGAAGCGCATCTGAATCTGCTTTGGCTTTAGCATCTGCAGCTAAAATTGATTGTAAGTCTGCAGCTTCTGCTTTCGCTTTTGCATCTGCTTTACGTTTTGCTTCTGCAGCATCAGCTTTCGCTTTTGCATCTGCTTCTAGTTTTATTTTCAGAGCTTCCGCGTCGGCTTTTGCTTTAGCATCGGCAGCTAATTTTGCTTTTGCAGCGGCTTCCGCATCAGCTTTTGCTTTGTCAGCGGCTAATTGAGCCGGAGTTTTTTGTGGCGCTGTTGCCGGTTTATTTTCTGCAGCAGTTTTTGCTTTAGCAGCTTCAGCATCAGCCTTTGCTTTAGCATCTGCGGCCAATTTCAATTTCATTGCTTCGGCATCAGCTTTAGCTTTATCAGCAGCCAGTTGTGCCTGTGTTTTTTGTGGCGTCGTTGCAGGTTTATTGGCGTTGGCAGCATTTGCTCTTGCCGCTGCCGCTGCATCTACTCTCGCTTTATTATCTGCAGCTAATTTTATTCTGCGGGCTTCAGCATCGGCTCTAACCTTATCAGCAGCCAGCTGAGCCTGTGTTTTTTGTTCTGCAGCAACAGCTCTGTTTGCCGTTGCAGTTTGTGCTCTTGTCGCTGCTGCAGCATCGGCTTTTGCTTTTGCATCAGCGGCTATTTTTATCTTAATTGCCTCGGCATCAGCTTTGGCTTTATTGTCTGCTTCTAATTTTGCTTTTGCTGCCGCTGCTGCATCAGCCTTCACTTTTTCGGCTGCCGCAAGTCTCACTTTTAGCGCTTCTGCATCGGCTTTAGCCTTAGCATCCGCAGCCAGTCTCGCTTTTTCTGCACCATCAGTTCTCTCAGCAGTTGTCGCTGATGATGGTTTTGCCAATACCGGTTTTGGTTTAGCCGGATCTATTAAAGAGCCTTCTTCATCATCACCATAGTAATAGTTTTTATTTTTAAATTTATAAGCAATTGTAAATTCATGAGAACCACCCATATTGGTAAAATTTCCCATGCCTTTTTCATAGTTGTATTCAAATGCGATACTTGGAGAGATATTAAATCCAAGACCGGCAGAAATCCCATATAATGTATTGTATCCGGCTTGAGCCCAAACTCCTTTTGGAATTGCAATCATCGCAAGTCCGGAAATTACTGTCTTACCTTTTTTAACTTCTGTTTTTACAATTCCTGAAAATTTACTTCTGTCAAAAAAGCCATAACTATCAATATATCCTGTATACATGGCATGCAACTGAATCGCTCTTTCAGGATCTTCTTTTACAATTCCACCACCGAAATTATAAAGGATAAGATTGTTTACCGCTAATCCAAAGTCAAGGAACTCTGTTCCGTAATTTACTCCAGGATTAACTGTAAGCAAAGTATTTGATGGATAATCACCCATTAAAATATTTGGATCATCTGAGATGATTTTTCCTTTATTTAAACCGCTTTGGTATACTCCAACATTTAAACCAAAAGTTAAATTACTGTCTTGCTCTAAAACAATGTTATGTGCAAAGTTTCCAATTCCTCCAAAGACCGTCATTAAACCATAATTTTGCTGAAACAGACCAAAAGCAAAAGCTTCATTCTCTCTGAAACGGCCCGAATAATTAGCTAAATAGCTGTTTGGTGCATTCTCAAACTGCACCCATTGCCTTTTATTATAAAAACTGGCATATGCATTTGTTTCACGAACAAAGCTAAAAGCCGGGTTAATTAAATATCGATTAAACTTTAAAGAATTTCTAATAGGTAACGAAAACGAAACAACTCCATCCTCATTTTTGTCCTGAGAATAGAGTGTATTTGAAAAACCGTAAAATAGTGTGATGAATAGTAAAATTTTCTTCATATTACCTTATTACAGTTATTGATCCTTTTTTTTCACCATTGTCGGATTTAATGACATAGTAATATACCGGATTAACATTTTTAAAATCTTTTATAAACGTATTGGTTTCAGGATTATAATCACTACCTAAACCGTCATACATAATTTCACCATTAGAGCTCATGATTATTATTTTCGTCTGGACTGTTTTATAAACATCCGGAATATTCCAATAAGGATTCTGGAGACTTACAACATTAGGAATCACTGTTGTCGACGCCATTGGCCCCGTAACTTTAAAACTAAACTCCTGAGAAGAAATACAGCCCGATGCCTGAGAAATTTTAACTTTATAATTACCAGGAACAGATACAACATAAGAACTTGATGTTGCACTTGCAATTGCGTTCCCATTTAAAAACCATTCAAAAGTAGGATTTGAAGCATCTGTTGTAACTGAAACATTCAGAGTCTCCCCCTCGTTTAACGAAGTGGTTTCCGGAGCATCTATACTCGCATTAAAGCTATTACTTTTCAGATCGATAGTTCCTGTAGCACTACATCCTCCAAAATCAACCTGCACAGTATAAACTCCCGATGCATTTGCATTAATACTACGGGTAGTAGCACCAGAAATTATCGCTCCGTCTTTCTTCCATACATAAGTGTTTCCGGAAGTAGCTGTTAAAACAGTTCCTGATCCGGATGCACAAAATGGGTTTCCTAAACTAGAGCTAATGGTAACTGCCGATCCTCCCGATCCTGATGTGGTTACATCAACACGATTAGAGCTAAAATTTACATCAGAACATAAACCATAGTCAATTTCGGCATAATATTTTCCGGCAGAATTTACAATCAAATCTTTAGAACTTTGCCCGGCAATTACAGCACCATCTTTGTACCATTTGTATTTTAGATTGGAATAATTAGCAGGTGACGAAGCCTGATCAGAAGGTGTAGGATTATAAACGGAGAGTGTAAGATTTCCGCCAGCACAAAAAGACGCTGTTGGCTGTTTTTCGTTAATATAAAACGAACTTACATAAGTACTGTAATAAACAGAAAAGGTTGTATTACCAACGGCGTTCTTAAATCTTGGGCTATTTACCACAGGTGTAGTATTTAAGCTCTTAACGCGTAAACTGTATACATCTGATCCTTTTAGATTAGTAGGAACCGCAAATTTAATTGTTTGTTGTTTTAAAGCAGTGTCATCTGTAACCGCAAGTGTTGTAGTCGCAGTTGGGTTTGTAAAACTTCCAGTCTCATCAGAAAGTTCTACGGCAAAAGTTGTTCCAGCGGGAAAATCCACGTAGCTGAAAGTTGCAAAATATTCATTAAACACAACGCCATTGACAATAAAACCAGCGCAGATTCTCTCAAAGGGAAGCTGCTGTGGTCCTATTACTGGCGTTTGGGCATATGAATTTAATTTAGTTAAAACAACTAAAGAAAACAAAAGCACTATTTTGGTGAAATTTGGGGTAATTTTTTGAATCATATAGTGCGTGTTCTTGCTAAATCTATGTCTTCAAAAAAGAGGATATCAATAAATGTTTCAGAAAAATCGTACTTATAGTTCTCGATAATATCCTTTGCAAGAACTGAAAAAGAACCGGTTAAAAACGAATTTTCTTTGCACTCTGAATTCTGATGTTTCCCTTCAGCTGCCATAGAAAGGCTATCCTTGGGGATGGATAGCCCTGCTAATAACTGATTAGAATTATCTAATTCGCCGATACATACTGGATCAGCATTTTTTATCTTTTGGTTCTCACAGCCTCTAATTTCGCTTATTGCTTCAGTAGAAGTAGGTCGTTCTACTGTGGTATTTTGAGCATATAAACTAAGCGAAATAGGGAAAACCAAAAATATTATATATATAAAATATTTTTTTCTAGATGTTGCCATTATGTCTTGATCTTTATTTGTCCGGTATTAAGACGAATACATAAATTGTGTCTGGGGACTTTATTAATAAAATTTACGCTGAAATAAAAATCGAAATCTATTATCTGTTGCTGCTAGACGCTGTAATTTTTCCTAATTGCAATCTGAAATCTGGTTTCTTAGGATTGAAAATATCAATGAAAGTCTCTCTGTTGTTACTTTGAGAATACACATTGAAAAATACACTATTTCCGTACCAGCTTTCTAAGTCTTCATTGTTTGAGTTGTACTCTGTAAAGATATTTCCGTTACATAGGTTAAAGTACATTTCTTCAAATTTGATTTTCTTAAGATTAGCATCATTAATTTCTGTTTTACTGTCTAATAAAACAGCTGGATTAAATCCGGAAATTACACTACGCTTCATTTCAAGAGAAGCATTTTCAGCTACAAAAACAGCTTCTTTTACTAATCCTGACTGAATATCAGCTTTGATGTTTTCGCTGTCATTAAGCATAGTGATATTAGTTGCAACAACTAAAGTTTGTTTTTTAGTAAAATCTGTTTCACTTTTCTTTTCGAAAGATTTTACTTCCATACAACGAGAACCGTCTTTATTACTTGATAAATAAGAAGATCTTACTGCTAATGAATTGTACAAACGACATTGTACACCCTGAGTAAATTTGTAATCGTCATTGATTGATTTATAAGATACAAATTTAGTAGCGTTTACATCACCTCCAAAAAAGGCAAATGAGTCACCGCCAGAGTAGCTTACCATAACGTTGTCAAGTACTGTTTTAGATCCAACACCGGCAAAAGTTATACCGTTGAAAGTGTCCACACCTTTTACTTTTTTACCTGCAAATTCAACTCTTACGAATCTTAAAATTCCTGAATTAGCAGCAGCATTATCACCACCGTAAGTCGTTAAACTAGGATCAAGATCTAAGTTATAAGAACCAACATTTCCAAATTTATTAATTGGTGCATCGCCAAGAATTACGATTCCACCCCAGTCTCCAGCTTTTTTCTGGCTACGGTTTGAAGTAAATACAATTGGGTCAGTCTCTAAACCATCGGCCATAATTTGGGCACCTTTTGTTACAACAAGAGTTCCTTTTGTTTCAAAATCACCAATGATTAAAGTTCCTGGTTCAATAGTTAAAACTGCATTGTTCGTAACATAAACATTACCTTGCAGTACGTAAATATTCTTTTTCAGCAATTTAGTATTAACAGAAATATTTCCTGCTAAAATTTGGTTTGCTTCTCCATACTCTACTTTGTTAGGCTTAAATTCGGTCCAGTTGTTCAACCAATTGTTGTAGCCCATAATTCCTTTCTCTTGTTGAGCACTCATACTCGTAACTGTCAAAAGAACGCAGATCATTTGAGTAATTTTTTTCATGATAAGGGGGTATTACAGTTAATAATAAATTTGGGTATGCGTAAATGAAAAAACTCGTCTCGAATTTTCTGATAATACTCAGAACTTTTCGAGAGAGTTGTTTTTTATTTCTTTTCTAAAAACATCTATATAAATTTAATCATCTATATAGACATTGACAAAAAAAGTTTTAAAAATTATAAATATTACATTTCGTTCAATTCGTTGAACTCGTGTAAAGATTTCAATGTGCTTTCGTAGAATAAAATTGCGGCGATTAAGTTTCCTTTATCAGAATACGGCATCATCTTTCTTTGAAATTCTACTGTTGTATCTAAAAATGTTGTTGTACCAACAGCCTGTCCATCTAACACTTTTTTGTGTTCGTTGTCGTCCGGAATACCTAAGTCGGCCATTGTAACTCCCGGTTTTGTTACCAAAGCAATGTAAGGAAGAGTTTTTACTAAAACTTTAATACGCTCGATGTACAATTCTAAAAGTTCTCCTTTTTGCATACCACTCAGTTCTTTTTGATCATGGTATTTGCGAATAATCGCAGTTGTACTGATTATACTTCTTGGAGCATTTTTCGCCTGAGCCGAAATGGCACCAGTCGTCATAAAAAAAAGTGCACTTAATAAAATAATTTTCCCTTTCATAGATTCTTAGTTTATAATTGGTTGTTCATAAAAACAAAAATATAGAAATTAACTTAAACTGCAACTTTATTAATTTCTTTTTTCAAAAAAAAAGCTTAAAAAAAGCTTAAAAACCAGCGTTATGTCGAGAAAATGTGCGTTTTAACGAGGTTTTAGTTAAAATTGACTCGATCTTAAAGGGTAAGATATTGGCTATAAAAACAAAACAATACGCTACAGTATTAATCAAAAAAAGCTTTCGTTAATCGTTATACAGCAAAAAACTATTAACAAAAAAGTCTTAATATCTCCACATCTTGCTATGTTTATTAACAAAAGTTGGTTAACAAACGTCAAAAAAACAGTCCGAAATCTTCATGATTATTAGAAATGTCTCTGTATGGATAAACTTTTGAGCTAAAATTTTTGACTACATCATTTTCTTCTATCTTTGCTTCATGCAATTTTCTCAAATTTTAGGTCAGGATTACATCAAAAGTCACTTGATAAAAAGTGCAGCTTCCGGACGAATTCCGCATGCACAACTATTCATTGGGCCGGAAGGAAGTGGCACATTATCAACAGCAATTGCCTACGCACAATATATTTTGTGCAACAACACAGGAGACGAAAACTCAAACGGAAATGATTCCTGCAATTTGAAATTTCAAAATCTCTCTCATCCCGACTTGCATTTTATTTATCCGACAGTGACCACTGAGGATGTCAAAACAAAACCCAAAAGTTTAGATTTTATTCAGGACTGGCGCACTTTTATACAGGAAATGCCATATGGAGGTTTGTTTGACTGGTACAAAGTACTTGGTGTTCAAAACAAACAAGGAGAAATTCGAGTTGAAGATGCACAGGAAGTTTTGAAATCATTTTCACTAAAATCATACGAAGGCGGTTACAAAATTATGATTATCTGGATGGCCGATAAAATGAATATTGCCGCCTCCAACAAACTTTTAAAATTACTCGAAGAACCTTCAGACAAGACTATTTTTATTCTTATTTCTGAAAACGAAGAAGATATAATTCAAACCATCCGATCCCGTTGTCAGGTTATTCACTTTAACGGACTTCCCGAAAAAGTAATTGCAGAAGCTTTAGTTTCTAAAGAAAATATCGACGAAAAATTAGCTTTTAAAATCGCACATCAGGCACAGGGAAATTTTAGTAAGGCCTTACATCTCATAAAAGAAGATGATTCAGAGTTACCTTTCGAACAATGGTTTGTCAACTGGGTTCGTGCTGCGTTTAGAGCGAAAGGAAATGCAGCTGCCATTCAGGATTTAATTTCCTGGAGTGAAGAAATTGCCGGTCTGGGACGTGAAAGTCAGAAAAAATTCATCCAGTTTTGCATGGAAATGTTTCGACAAGCCTTGCTGCTTAACTATCAGGCTCCTACTCTTGTGTACATCGAACCAAAAGTAGATAAATTCAAACTCGAAAATTTTGCACCTTTTGTCAACGGGAACAATATTCACGAAATTTTCAAAGAACTTTCGGATGCGATGTATCATATCGAAAGAAACGGAAATGCAAAAATAATTTTAACCGACTTATCTATAAAACTGACTCGTTTAATCCACAAAAAATAGTTATCAAATGAATAATGTTGCCTCCATTTTACTATTAGCATTTTTAGCTTTAACCTTCTTACAGTCCGGATACGAAAAAATATTTTACTGGAAAGACAATGTCGAGTGGCTTAAAGGACATTTTGCCAAAACAAGACTTAAAAACCAAGTACCACTTGCCTTGCTTCATCTTTTAATTATGGAATTAATCTCCGGAATTTTATGTGTTGTCGGAGCGATACAATTGCTCACCGACAGTGGCCGGGAATTTGGTTTATACGGAGCTATATTTTCATGTATCACATTGCTAATGATGCTTTTCGGACAGCGGTTAGCCAAAGATTACGACGGTGCAAGAACCATAGTTATCTATTTTGTTCCGGCAGTAATGGCGGTTTACTGGTTGAACTAATCTGACATAATCGTACCGCTTTAAAGTCAATAAAAAATAAAAATTAAATCGTCACAGATTCAACATTCGTAAAACAAAACTGAATTGAAATCAAAAAATAAAGTTGTGGCAAAAAATAAAATTTACAGTAAAAAAATGAATGCAAAACACCCATCAGAGTCCCTTACAATCTTAACCGATTTAGTTTTACCAAGTGAAACAAATCCTTTAAACAACCTTTTTGGTGGCGAATTATTAGCCCGAATGGATCGTGCCGCAAGTATTGCAGCCCGCAGACATTCCCGCCGAATTGTAGTTACGGCCTCTGTAAATCACGTGGCTTTTAACAGAGCTATTTCGTTAGGAAGTGTTGTAACGGTTGAAGCAAAAGTTTCAAGATCTTTCAAAAGTTCAATGGAAGTTTTCATTGATGTTTGGGTAGAAGACCGCGAATCTGGTAACAGAACCAAAGCCAACGAAGCCATCTACACTTTTGTAGCCGTAGACGATACCGGCAGACCTGTAGAAGTACCTGCTATATTGCCTGAAACTGAACTTGAAATACAACGTTTTGATGCTGCTTTGCGTCGTAAACAACTTAGTTTAGTGTTAGCCGGGAAACTAAATCCTTCCGATGCCACAGAATTAAAGGCTTTATTCTTGTAGTACAAATTGTGACAATTTGGAACAATCAAACTTCGAAAAAAGAACTATTTTTACAAAATATAAGCCTGCCTAATAAAGATCAAGAAGTTAGTATCTTCTTTACATTTATTTGAAAGAAAAAAATAACAATTTAGACATTTAAGAAAAGATGAGTTCAGACAAAGAAGCCAAATTAAAAGCGTTACAACTAACGCTTGATAAACTTGACAAAACCTACGGAAAAGGAACCGTAATGAAAATGGGCGACAGAGCCATTGTGGAGGTAGAAACGATTTCTTCTGGCTCACTTGGCGTTGATTTAGCCCTTGGAGTAAATGGATATCCAAAAGGAAGAATTATTGAAATATACGGTCCTGAATCCTCTGGTAAGACCACTCTAACCTTGCATGCAATAGCTGAAGCTCAAAAAGCCGGCGGAATAGCTGCTTTTATCGATGCTGAACATGCTTTCGACAGAAATTATGCTGAAAAATTGGGTGTCGATATCGAAAACTTAATCATCTCGCAACCGGATAACGGAGAACAAGCGCTGGAAATTGCTGAAAATTTAATTCGCTCAGGAGCAATTGATATTGTGGTAATTGACTCTGTTGCTGCATTGACTCCAAAAAGTGAAATCGAAGGTGAAATGGGAGATTCAAAAATGGGTCTTCATGCACGTTTAATGTCACAAGCATTAAGAAAACTTACCGGAACCATCAGTAAAACAAACTGTACCGTTTTCTTCATCAACCAGTTGAGGGAAAAAATTGGTGTTATGTTTGGTAATCCTGAGACCACAACGGGAGGTAATGCTCTAAAATTCTACGCTTCGGTACGTTTAGATATTCGTCGTTCTTCGCAAATTAAAGACGGTGAAAATGTAATTGGAAACAGAACCAAAGTTAAAATTGTAAAAAACAAAGTTGCTCCGCCTTTCAAAACTGCCGAATTTGATATTATGTACGGAGAAGGAGTTTCTAAAACTGGTGAAATTCTTGATCTTGCTGTTGAATTTGAAATCGTTAAAAAAGCAGGTTCCTGGTTTAGTTATGGCGACACCAAATTAGGACAAGGTCGTGATGCTGTAAAAGCTTTGATCAAAGATAATCCGGAATTAGCGGACGAACTTGAGATTAAAATCAAAGCACATATCAAAGAATTAGCAGACGCTTAAAATCATTAAAAGTATTACAATCAATACTTTACATACAACCCGATCCTTTCCAAAAAATGATCGGGTTTTTTATTTAAAAAAATATGCATTTACTGACGCAACCATTCCGCAACCGAGCCATCTTAGTAAGAGACAAAAGATTTGACTGGTACTTAGCCAAAAGTATCTGATCAAAGGTTTTTCTTTAAATTTGGTTGGTTTGTTCAATAAAAATCCGTTAGTTTTTTGGTTCTAACGGGTTTTTATTCTTTTTTTTCACCTTTTCACGCAACCTTTTTCATTTTTTACGCTCTATACTAGTATATCATTAACTTGAGTTTTGTTAAACTCTTTAGTATCAACCTAAAATATTTTAACCATGAAAGAGAGAATAGAAGTGTTGTACAACAAAAACCGTAAAAAAACCAAATTGAAATTGAGAAAAGTATTGCGTTTTATTTCCGAAAAAATAATTCATAGATAATCATTATTGAATATAAAATGGAGTAATTTTAATTCAAAAGAAAACCCGGCAATTTTCAAAATTTTGCCGGGTTTTATCCTTAAAATGAGTTACTACTCTTTGTTTTTAAACTTCAGTAAATCTTTATAAATCATCTGTCTCACCTGATCTCGTAATTCTTTTCGATGGTCAGCAGTCAATCCGTCTGTAGAAACAAAAGGAAGTACCTTTGCACGCATTTTTCCAGGACTTCCACTGAAAAAAGTATATGAAAACCTTTCCTTGTTATCTGCAAAAACAATGGGAACGATCGGAATCTGGTGCTCGATTGCCAGACGAAAAGCACCGTCCTTAAACTCATCCAGTAAAATAGATTCATCGTCAGGAACTCCACCTTCAGGGAAAATACAAATACTAAGCCCTTGATTCAACCTGTTTTGCGCTCTTTTAAAAACCTCATTTTTACTTTTCGAAGAACTTCGATCAACTAAAATACAGGTTCTTTTATAGAAAAATCCAAACAAAGGAATCTTCGAAAGTTCTTTCTTTCCAACAAAAACAAACGGATTTTTAACCAGAGCCAGCATTAGCATAATATCGGTCATCGAAGTATGATTGGCCACGATCATATAGCTCTTATTTCGAACCAGCTTCTCTTCACGCTCGACTTTATAATAAAAACCCATCCCGAAAAGGATAAATTTAGCCCAAATGCGGGCCATTTTAAAAAAATAGGGGTAACCCTTCTCTGATGCTATAGAAACTAGCAAAAACGGCAGCATAATCAATATCGGAATGGCCATTAAAATATAAAACCATACACGCCATAAAACCCAAAAAACAACTTTTAATCCTTTCATGGTTTCAAATGTAATAAATCAGAAATGAATTTGGATTTTTCGCTCCTTAGAATTTTTAAATCTTACTCTTTTCTCCAAAATAAAACTTAAAATCAATGAGATGTTTGATAAACTTTGCCCACTTTGTAAAAAACTTTGCGACCTTTGCGGTTAAAAAAAATAAACTTGCAATCTTTGTGATTGAAAGATTAAGAAAAAACGAGAATGGCAAAAATACTGACCGGTGTTCAGAGTACTGGAACGCCACACTTAGGCAATTTATTGGGAGCAATTATTCCTGCAATCGAATTATCAAACAATCCGGCAAATGAATCCTTTTTATTTATCGCTGATTTACATTCGATTACACAAATTAAAGACGGTAAAACTCTTAGAGAAAACACCTACAGCACTGCTGCCGCCTGGCTAGCCTGTGGTCTAAATCCTGATAAAGTAACCTTTTACAGACAATCTGATGTGGTACAAACGACAGAATTAACCTGGTATTTAAGCTGCTTTTTTCCTTTTCAGCGTCTGACTCTGGCACATTCATTTAAAGATAAAGCCGATCGTTTAGACGACGTTAACGCCGGACTTTTTACATATCCGATGTTAATGGCCGCCGATATTTTATTGTATGATGCTGAATTTGTTCCTGTTGGTAAAGATCAATTACAGCATTTAGAAATCACTCGTGATGTCGCTTCGCGTTTCAACCACCAAATGGGCGAAACCTTTGTAATTCCGGAAGCTAAAATTCAGGAAGACGGCAAACTGATTCCGGGAACAAACGGTGGAAAAATGAGTAAATCAGCTAACAATCTGATCAATATTTTCCTTGACGATAAAACAATTCGTAAACAGGTAATGAGTATTGAAACCGATAGTACGCCACTTGAAGAACCTAAAAATCCGGACACTTGTAATGCTTTTGCCATTTATTCCTTGCTGGCAACCGAAACGCAAATCGCCGAAATGAGAGCCAACTATTTAGGAGGAAACTATGGATACGGTCACGCCAAACAGGCTTTGTTTGAACTGATTATAGAAAAGTTTAAAACCGAAAGAGAACGATATACTTACTACATGAACAACCTTGAAGAAGTAGACGCTTTACTGAAAAAAGGAGCATCAAAAGCTTCCGTAATTGCTGATGGAGTTTTAGCCAAAGTAAGAGAAGTTCTTGGATTTAGTAAATAAACATCTAAACCGACGGGTTTTAAAAACCCGTCAGGTTTAATTCAAATTAAACGGCCTCAAACAACTTTCCAGGTAAGGGTCGAATGACTCCTTTCAATTCCATGTTTAAGAGAATTCCCGAAATTTTGTAAATAGGAAAATCACACTGCAGTGCGATAATATCAAGCAATTCTTTACCGTTTTTTAGCAGAAAATCATACACCTTTTGCTCCTCTATTTCCAAGTGAATAAAGAGCTGTTTTTGAACCGGTTTTGCCTTTGTTTCCACATTCCAATTCAGCATATAAACCAAATCAGCAGCACTCGTTAACACATTGGCCCGTTGTGTTTTAATTAGATTATTACACCCCTGACTGTATTTATCTGTCACACGTCCGGGAACGGCAAAAACATCACGATTGTAATCATTGGCAAGATTTGCGGTAATCAGCGAACCACCCTTTTCAGCAGATTCTATAACAATCGTTGCTTCAGTCATACCCGCTACAATACGATTTCTACGTACAAAATTTTCCTTATCAGGATTTGATGTACTCCAAAACTCGGTTATAAAACCACCATTTTCTTCCATTGGAACAATATACTTCTTATGCGATTTTGGATAAATCTGATTGAGACCATGTGCCAGAACTCCTATAGTTTGCAGGTTAAAATCCATCGCCCGCTGATGTGCTACAATATCCACACCATACGCAAAACCGCTAACGATTATCGGATCGAGAGGTGCCAGTTCTTCAATTAAATTTCGGCAAAACTCTGTTCCATAAGAGGTAATCTGGCGCGTTCCCACAATACTGATTATTCGTTTATTTGCTAAATTTATGTTTCCAGAGCTAAAAATCAGGACAGGAGAATCAATACAATGTTTTAAACGTTCCGGATAGCCATCCTCTTTAAAAAAAGACACTTTAACCCCACTAGATTTCATAAATTCCATTTCCTGATTCGCTTTGTCAAAAACCGATTTATCCTTAAAATTCTGCAATAAAACCGATCCAACACCATCAATAGCAGTAATTTGACTCCCCTTACTTTTAAAAACAGCTTCTGCACTGCCAAAATAATGAAGCAGCTTTTTAGCCATTATATCTCCAACTCCATCGACTTTTAATAAGGCTAATAAATAGAATAAATCCTGATCCGGCATCCGTGTAAAATATTATGTAAAATAAGAAAAACTAAAACTTAAAATTTGAAGCACAAATATCATAAAAAGAAAGTATAATCCTATTAAATTTTAATATAAATACGGTTTCAAAACATACACGCCTTAAAAACTACCTATTAACTATTTGAAAAAGAATTGTCTATAAAAATAAAGCAATTGTTAATAAAAATTGTGAATAACATTTTGATAAGTATTCTGTAGTTGTAACTTTGTTACTATGAAAATCGAAAATTACATAGCACAGTTACTGTATCGTTATCAGTGTGTAACGGTTCCAGGGTTTGGAGCATTTTTAACAGAAATTCAATCGGCAAAGCTGAATGAAAGCACAAATTCTTTCTTTCCACCGACAAAAATGATCTCTTTCAACGGTTATCTAAAAAACAATGATGGATTGTTGGCAAATCATATCGCACAGGCTGAAAAAACTTCTTATGGTTTTGCAGTTAGCGCCATTGCTTTTGAAGTCGTGAGCTGGAAAAAAACACTAGAAGAAAATGGTGTTGTAACACTTAAAAATATTGGTGAAATTCGATATAATGCTGATCAGAAAATGGTATTCACCCCTAATGATCAGACCAATTTCCTAACAAGTTCTTTTGGACTAAGTCCATTTGTTTCTCCGCTCGTTAAAAAAGAGAATTTCGAGCGAAAAATCGAGGAAATTTCGGAAGGAGATGCAATTTCACTATACGAAAATGAAGAAGGAAGAACAACAAATCCACTTTTGAAATATGCTGCAATACTAGTCTTAGGACTTGGAATTACAGGAAGTATCGGATATCCTTTATATCAAAATCAAATCGCCGCCAAAACACTTGTTGTAGAAAGCAGTGTGCAGAAAAAAGTGGAGAACAAGATTCAGGAAGCGACTTTCTTTATCCAAAATCCTATGCCTGCTGTAACACTCTCAGTAGATACAACAAATGTAGAAACAGCTGCTGAAAAAACAATGCCTTACCACATTATGGCCGGTGCATACAGAAGTGAAAAAAATGCCAGAAAAGCTTATAATCAATTGGTAAAAGATGGTTACGACGCCAGAATGCTGGGCGAAAACAAACACGGATTATTCCCGGTTCTTTACGGTAGCTATGCAACAATGGCTGAAGCCGAAAAAGCACAAAAAGAAATACAAAAAGGAGAAAATCCAGATGCCTGGATTCTTGTACAGCCTTTATAAAACTAAAAACAGCCCGTTCCTCTGAATGGGCTTTTTATTAGTTCACTATTATTTCTGCATCCTGCGAAAGAATTACTTTCTTCCCTTTATATATTTTCAGTCTTGCCGGAGGAGAATTCTTTTCGCCCAAAACGATAATGGCACATTCATAAACATTCCCATCCTTTTTAAATTCATACTGGTGATTGCCGCCAATACCTTCAACGACTAATACTCCACCATTAATCACTAAATCAGGCTTTTCAGTCATTTCCTTTTGAATGGACCATGATGCGTATCGATAGTTATTAAAACCTAAATGATCGATCCTAATTTTAAATTTAGAAGTCTTCAGAATACAAATTGGATCCTGAAAAAAAGCAATACTAGGATCCAGATTTTTCTTTTGCGATGCAATTAGCTTGTTTTTAAGTTCTATTTCGGCTTTCGATTGATAATTTACGGCCGTTAAACGGCCTTCAGTATCAAGCCAAATCTTACCGTGAATTAGCATAATTCCGCGTAAACCCATATCATTCCAGCCATTTGCCGGCGTCGATTTTGTAATTTCGTTTTTTAACGTAACATCAAAAATTTCAGAATATCGTTTTATAAAATCTGCTTTATTCGCAATATCGGGTATAGGATATACGCGCTCTAACGGATAAACCACCGCATCAGCAATGGCTTCTTTCTTATCATTTTTGACATTTTCAATGAACTTTTTAACCCGTTTCTGATAATCGATGTCTGAATCCTGGGCAACCATAAAACCGCTGCAAAAAAATAATACTACTAAAAATAAATTGCTTCTTTTCATCTCAAATATTTTTAATTAATTATTAATCCGACAATTACAATCAAATATAGCAAATTTATGATAGTTGTAATCGAATTGAAATTGGGTAATAAAACAAAAAATCCCATTCTTTCGAATAGGATTATGTTTAACGTGGAACAATTTTAGCATCCTGATTAAGGATTTCTTTTCCGTTTTGATAAATGGTTAAATTAGCTGGTGCTGAATCTTTTGTACCTAAAACCGTAATATAACACTGGTACAAGTAATTTCCTTTTTTAAAATCGTAATGGTTATTACCTCCTGTTCCATCGTGAAACCATTTTCCGTTGGCAATGATTAAATCCGGTTCTTCGCTCATCGATTGTTTTATCGACCATGAAGCATATCTGTAATTATCATTTCCTAAGTCATCAATTCGAACTCTGAATTCAGATGTTTCTATGATAATTTGTGGCTCATTAAACTTTGCAA
Organism: Flavobacterium sp. B183; assembly: GCF_023539155.1. Lineage (NCBI taxonomy): Bacteria > Pseudomonadati > Bacteroidota > Flavobacteriia > Flavobacteriales > Flavobacteriaceae > Flavobacterium > Flavobacterium sp. B183. The sequence continues at coordinate 1,020,309 of NZ_CP097434.1, forward strand.
TTGACGGGTGAAGTTTACTTTTTTCAAAAGCTATCAATTTGTTTTTGAGATCACTCTCCACTTTTGACTGATAATTTATTGAAAAAACTTTTCCGTCAGTATCCATCCACAAAGTTCCCTGATTTAGCATTATGCCACGCCAGCCTACTTCTGACCAATTTTTTGCCGCATCCGATTGTGAAATTTCGGCTTTCAGTTTAGCATCAAAAATTTCAGCATATCTTTTTACAAGCTCTGCTTTATTCTTGATAGACGGAATTGGATTATCTCTTCTTAAAGGGTATTTAATAGACTCGGCTACAGCCTCTTTCCTATCATTTTTTACATTATCAATAAATTTTTTGACAAACTTCTGATATTCGGGTCTCAAGTCCTGACCTGATATATTTTGAACCATAATGCCAATGAAGAGAACATACAGTAACTTTTTCATAATTCCTATTTTACATAATGTTTTTATAATAGATTCCAAAATTTCATCAGAACTTTCAAATTCCACAATCTAACAATCTAACAATCTAACAATCTAACAATCTAACAATCTAACAATCTAACAATCTAACAATCTAACAATCTAACAATCTAACAATCTAACAATCAGTTAATGCTTGCTTTAAACATCTTCAACTCATCCCACGTAAACTCATCACCATACTTTTCTTTTAGCGGACTTAAAGATTCTTCACTATAAAACTCGAAAGCTTCACGCAAGGCCAGGATTTTATCATACGGTAAAACATCAGATATCTCGACTTTTTTAGCCTGAATTAGTTTAACCAAATGCATTTCAACTGTTTGCACTGTAAGTTTACGAATTCGGGCAATATCCTGAATCGAATTTTTCTCCAGCCATAAATCATGGGTTTCTTCGATGGTTGTTTTCTTATCGGCCTTTGGTATGCTTTTATCTAATTTACGTGCCGTATAACGAACTGTAGGTTCTTCAGATTTAAAAATATCAGTGTTCGACATATTAAATTCCTCGCGGATCTTTGCAACCTTGTCAAATTTGTAGTTTTTAATCGCTGTAGACGACAATTTCTCTTTACAGATGGTTTCACCTGCCACGACAATTTCGATAAGTAATTTGGCCTTCATTAAACGCAAAACAGCTTTTGTTTGCAAATCATCCAAAAAAGCGAGCTCTTCGTAGAACTCTTTTACTTTTTTAAATTTCTGAATTTCGGCCATTTTATTCAAAAGATCCGTAACCAGTTTGTCCATTGGTTTAAAAAAATAATCATAAGCTGCCACTACCCTTTCCTGTACAAAAAAGAGATCGACAGTTTCTTTATTAAAAATTTTATTAAGCTGATTAACGAATTTTTGTGCAGGATCTGCTAACGAATCTATTATTTCTAAACGCTTATGTGCCCATGCAGAATGTTTTGATTTTTCAGAAGCAACTGCATTTTCGTTATAACTAAAACGGTGATTGCGCCACTCCTGAGCCAAATCAGCCCAATTAAAACTGCTAATCAAATAGTTATGAATGAAATTTTTAGTTTCAAAATGCAAAGAATGTTTTAAAACTTCTTCTGTTGCTTTGTTCAAAGCATAATCCATCACATCCTGATCGTTCGAAATACCATTCATTTGCAGCGGAGACAACAAAATAAGCCCGTTTAAGGACCTTAAACGTGATAATGCTACATAGGCTTGTCCGGGTAAAAAAACTTGCGATACATCGAGCGCAGCTTTCTCAAAAGTTAAACCCTGACTTTTATGCACCGTAATTGCCCATGCCAGCTTAAGTGGATAATGTGCAAATGTGCCCAAAACTTCTTCTTCAACTTCTTTGGTGAGATCGTTTACTTTGTATCGGATATTTTTCCATTCGTATTTTTCAACTTCAATGGTTTTATCCTCCTCAGGAAAATGTATGAATATTTCTTCGGCCGAAAGTGACTTTACAACGCCCATTTTTCCGTTGAAATAACGCTTTTCAAAAGACAAATCATTTTTGACAAACATAACCTGAGCACCCACTTTAAGTTTCAAATTTTCCTCAACCGGAAAAATTTTCTCTGGAAAATCCCCCACAATAAACGGCTGATAAGCGAATTCATTTCCGGCTAAATCGCCAATTGCCAGCTCGTTAATCGAATCGGCTTTGGCATTATGCGTAGTAAGTGTAATATATCTGGGATTATTTTTTAAGTCAAAATCAGGTTTCACATATTCATTTAAAACCTGAATATCCTGAGGCGTAATCTGATTGTTGCGCAAATTATTTAAAACCGAAATAAAAGTATCATCTGACTGACGATAAATCTTTGATAATTCAATATATAACGGCGGATATTGCTGAATTACATGTGAATGAAAAAAGAATTTTCCTTTGTAATAATTGCGTAAAGTTCGCCATTCTTCATCTCTGATAACCGGCGGAAGCTGCAACAAATCTCCAATAAAAAGTACCTGAACACCTCCAAAAGCACGGGTATTTTTACGTACCGTCTGCATCATAAAATCAATTGCATCCAACAGATCAGCGCGTAACATACTGACTTCATCGATAATCAAAAGCTCCATATTCCTGATTACGTTACGCTTCACATTATTCATTTTAAAGTGTCGACGTAAAGTTTCCTTATTCTCAAACTTCACTGTTTCAGTAAACTGAGAAGCCTCTTCGTATGATGGAATAAAGGCTGAAAATGGTAATTGAAACATCGAGTGAATCGTAACACCTCCGGCATTCAGCGCCGCAATTCCGGTTGGAGCCACAACCACAGTGTTTTTATGCGTAGTGGCAATAATTTCACGCAAAAGTGTAGTCTTCCCGGTCCCAGCTTTACCGGTCAGGAAAATAGATTTTTGCGTTTGATTGATGAATTGTAAAGTATAAGCTGCTGCTTCTGAAACGTTTTGCATTAGGCGTAAATTGAGAGCTAAAAGTATCGTATTTTTATAAAAGAAAAAACCTAAATCTTGACAGATTTAGGTTTTTAAATTTAGTTAGTTAGTCTGGTATTATTTTTTAGCTTCCTCTTTTACAGCTGGTTTTTCTTCTGTTTTTGGAGTCGCTTTATATTTGTCATTCAGAGCTTTAACGATATCTTTTGTGATATCGAATTTCTCTTCAGCATACAAAATTGAAGCAGCATCTCCAGTACCATAGATATAAGAATAACCGTTTTTCTTACCGTATTCTTTGATGAATTTCTTCACTCCACTTACCAAAGAATCCATTTCAACACCGCTTTCCTGTTGTAATTGTTGAGACAAAGCTTGTTGTGCATAACCCAATTGTTGTTCTCTTTTTTGTAATTCAGCACCTCTTTGTTGTGCCCACGCCTGACCGTTTGCTTGTGCCTGACTTTGAAAATTAGCAGCGTCTTGTTTAAAACGTGTAATCTCAGCTTGTAGTTGTCTTCCTTTTTCTTCTGCCTGAGCTTTGTATTTAGCTTCAAGGTCTTTTGCTTCAGTGTATTCTTTCATTAAAACTGAAGTATCTACGTAAGCTGTTTTTACTTCCTTAACTTCCGCAGTTTTGTCACTACATGAAACAGCGAAAATTGAAAGTGCGATAATTACTAATGCTTTTTTCATTTTTTTAAATCTCTATTTTTTTTATTGTATTGAATGAAGACAAAAATATAAAAAAATAAATAGCATCAAACTAAAGTTTAAAAAATGCTATAATTTTATGATATTACTTTTATTTATTGAGGAGATTTTTACCATAAAATATCATTATTAAAAATGACTTTCACAGCCTTTTTTTAAGGCGTTTTCTCAAAAATAACAACACAAATACTCGCCTTTCATTAGAAGACGCCTTAAACAAGCTTATTTTAAGTTTTAGGGTAATTTAAAGCGTAAATCCGTTAAGAATTATTCTTTTTTACCGTTACGCTTCATCTGATCGCAAAACCATAAAATTAATCCAGTCAAAAAAATTTATTTTTCATTTTTTGCATTCACAAAACAAAACTTAGCAAAAAAAGAAGCACTTTTCTAAAACCTCGAATTTCTAAAAAGAAACAACAAAATTTCCAGAAAAATGCTCCATTTTTACTGCATTAATTTTATTTATGGACTGGGATTTTACCATAAAAGATCACTATTAAAAGTGGCTTTCATAGCTTTTATTTAAAGCGATTTCTTAAAAAAGACAACACAAACCCTCGTATTCCCTCAGAAAACGCCTTAAATGCGCTTATTTTGCGTTTTAGCTGTTTCTTAAGACATAAATGTGCGATGAATACTCTTTTGTTCCCGATGCTTTTAAATTGGATCGCAAACCAATAAAAAAGGCCTTAATGAAATTCATTTTTCCCGTTTTGTATTTTTCAGATAAAAGACTAACATAAAATGAATCGAATTTCATCGGAAGCACTTTTTCTAATTTCATATCAACTTTTCCAAAAAGAGACTGAATGGCTTTTTTTGAGAAATGCCAAAAGTGAATTGGCACATCATAAGCAGCCCAAAATTCATTGTAATATTTTGCATCAAACGATTTGAAATTTGGAACCGCAACAATTAAAGTTCCAGTTGGTTTTAATAAACGTTTCAATTCCTGAATTTGTAATTCTAAATTTGGCACATGTTCTAAAACGTGCCACATGGTAATTACATCAAAAGAATTATTTTCAAGAGCATCAATTCCGTTTACAAAAGAAATTCCTTTTTCTATTGCAATATTTTTTGCTCTCTCGCTTGGTTCCACTCCAACTGTTTCCCAACCATCATTTTTTGCTGTCAACAAAAAATCTCCGGTTCCGGCACCAATATCTAAAATCCTTCCTTTTTGAGATTGTTCACCATTAATCAAATTCAACTTATTTTTTAAAGCAATACTTTTTACAAAGTGATACGCTTTTTCGAACAAAGATCTTTTATTGTCGGTATGAGAAATATAATCTTCGCTTTCGTAATATCTTCCAAGGTTTTCTAAAGCGGGTTGCGGAGAAGTAATCAGCATATCCAAAGTTTCATCGTAATACAGATCAAAAATTTCTTTAGATACAGAATGGTCTTTTACAGTAAGAAAATGTTTTTTGTTTAAAACGTTCATTTTTAATTATAGGTTTTTAATAGAATTTGGCAACGCGGTTGTTACATCACATATACTAATGCAACAAGTATTAATTAATTTAAAATGCTTTACTACGCATCTCACAGATTTTTTTAAATAGTTTTACGATTTTCTTCAAGTTTAGCAAGCCTTCTCAAAGTAGTTTCACGTGGAACATTTTTTTATTTCAGATACCTTCTCTTCAAACAATCCAACTTAATAAAATTCAAACCCCAAACCTGAAACTTGAAACCTGAAACAAAGAAAATCAAAACAAATAAAAACGCACCTATTGGCACGTCTCTAATTTTTTATCTTCCCATGTAAATCAATAAAACAGAAATATCACTTGGAGAAACTCCGCTTATTCTTGAAGCCTGAGAAATAGTTACAGGACGGATCTTGCTTAACTTTTGTTTAGCTTCAATCGACATTGATTTAATTTTATCGTAATCGAAATTCTCCGGTATTTTCACTTCTTCCAAACGAGTTAGTTTATCCGCATTATTTCTTTCCTTTTCAATATAACCGGAATACTTCACCTGAATTTCTGCCTGCTCTAAAATTTCCTGATCCAAATTATTTTCCTCCACATAAGCTTTCACTTTTTCAAACTTAAGCATATCGTCTAAATCAATTTGCGGACGAGAAAAAACTTTAAACATTTTATCTCCTTGTGAAATTGGAGCAGTTTCTTTAGCTTCTAAAATCGGATTTGTTTCTGCAACAGAAACACTAGTCACTCTAAAAAAGGCAACCATCTTTTCAGATTCATTTAATTTCTTTTCCATTCGACGCAAACGCTTTTCAGAAGCAAGACCAATTTCGTGCGACATTGGCGTCAATCTAAAATCGGCATTATCCTGACGCAACAAAGTTCTATACTCTGCTCTCGAAGTAAACATACGATAAGGTTCTTCTGTTCCTTTCGTAATCAAGTCATCAATCAATACTCCGATATAAGCTTCATCACGTTTCAAAATCAACGGCGCTTTTTCATGTACTTTCAAATGTGCATTTATTCCCGCCATCAAACCTTGAGAAGCCGCTTCTTCATATCCGGTTGTTCCGTTAATCTGTCCGGCGAAATATAATCCTTCCACTAACTTTGTTTCCAAAGTATGTTTCAATTGTGTCGGTGGGAAATAGTCATACTCGATTGCATAACCTGGACGAAAGAATTTCACATTTTCAAAACCGGCTACAGAACGCAATGCTTTAAATTGAATATCCTCCGGAAGTGAAGTTGAAAATCCATTCACATACACTTCGCATGTATTCCACCCTTCCGGTTCCACAAATAATTGATGACGCTCTTTATCTGCAAAACGATTAATTTTATCTTCTATCGAAGGACAGTATCTTGGACCAAGACTTTTGATCCTTCCATTAAACATTGGCGAACGATCAAAACCATCTCTCAAAATATCGTGAACATCCAATGACGTATACGTCATGTAACAAGAACGCTGATGCGTTAACGGTGAAGTCAAATCAGAATAAGAAAACTTATCCGGCTTTGCATCACCTTTCTCTTCGTTCATTTTAGAATAATCCAAAGAACGTCCATCCACTCGTGGTGGCGTTCCGGTTTTCATTCTTCCCGCTTCAAAACCTGCACGAACTAAATCTTCAGTAATTCCCGTTGCTGCACTTTCTCCTGCACGTCCTCCACCAAACTGTTTTTCTCCAATATGAATTAAACCGTTCAAAAAAGTTCCGTTCGTCAAAACAACAGACTTCGATCTAATCTCAACTCCCAACGAAGTTTTGATTCCTTTTATCTTGCCATCTTCAATAATCAAACCTTTAACCATCTCTTGGTAGAAATCCAAATTTGGAGTTCCCTCCAACATCATTCTCCATTCTTCAGCAAAACGCATTCGATCACTTTGAACTCTTGGCGACCACATTGCCGGTCCTTTCGATTTATTCAACATCTTAAATTGAATAGCCGTTCGGTCAGAAACAATTCCTGAGTATCCGCCCAACGCATCAATCTCACGCACGATCTGTCCTTTTGCAATTCCTCCCATCGCAGGATTGCAAGACATCTGTGCGATGTTCTGCAAACTCATTGTAACCAATAAAGTTTTGGATCCCAAATTTGCTGCCGCTGCCGCGGCCTCAGATCCTGCATGACCAGCACCAACTACAATAACATCGTATTCTTCTAAAAACATTTTGTTTTATTATTCTCCTCAAACCGTTTAAGGTGGTTCTCAGAATTAATTTTCTTTTCTTTTGTTCCACGTGGAACGTGGTTTTTCTTTTCAGGTTTCAGGTTTCAGGTTTCAGGCTGAAGCTTCCTGGTTCAAAACACAAACTAAAAACCCTCCTAAATCCTTAAACCTTTTCTACACTAAATCTCTATAATCTCTAAAAAACATTGTTTCACGTGAAACAATCTAAAACCTTTCTTAATCAAAAAACAATCGTTCCACGTGGAACATCCGGTTCTTTTATATACAGAAATAAACTATTTTTTCATGTTCCACGTGAAACACTTTAATATAATCACCTTTTTTATTTTTTTATGTTTCACGTGGAACACGTAAAACTGAATTAAAAAAATAATTTATCTACTGTTCCACGTGAAACATAGCAATCTTTTCATCTTCTTTCGATCGCATTAACTCCGCTTCAGCATCACTTTTATCTTTATACCCACAGTAATGTAATATACCGTGCGCTAAAACTCTCTTCAATTCCTCAGTAAAAGAAACATTAAAATCTTTAGCATTATCTTCTACTCTTTCAACAGAAACAAAAATATCTCCGTTAAGTTCGTTCCCAACTGTATAATCAAAACTGATTATATCTGTTAACGTATCATGATTTAGATACTCTACATTAATCTTATGAAGATACTCATCATCACAAAAAATGTAATTTATCTCTCCTTCGTTTTTGTTTTCAGAAACGATAACAGCACTTAACCAATCAGAAAAAGCTTGTTCGTTGTCTAAAGTAAATTCGGTTTCGTAATTAAAATTGATCATTTTGTATTAAAATATTCTTGAACTTTTTGATTAAAATTCGAGCGCAAAGGTAGTGATTGTCTGTTTAATATCTCCACACTGTTTAAATATTCCAGTAATGAACTCGGCAATGCGTTTGTTCTATTAGGAAATTCAGTCTTATTGGTTTCAGATTGACGCTTCGTATCTTGGCCTTGTTGCTGAACTGCGTTGTTTAATTTTAGTAATTCTTGCTGAATATTAAGAATACGCTGCAAGTTCTCATTCTTAAAACCTTTATTCAAAATTTGTTTTTCGGAAGCTTTCATCTGATCGATTACAGATTTACCTTCAGAATCTAATCCTTTTTTAGCAAGTTCTTTTTGCAAGGCTTCACGCAATTTTACTTGCTCTTTGTAAATTTCCATGATTGCTTCAGCATCTCCTTCTCCATCATTGTCCTTCATCTGCCCATTACTTTGACCTCCATTTTTATTTCCCTGACCAGTTTTACCATCAGCGTTTTTACCTTTACCATCCTTACCATTACTTTCTTTGCCTTCACCATTTTTTCCTTCACCCGGTTTATCTCCTGGTTTATCTCCTGATTTATCCCCAGGTTTATCTCCCGGCTTACTACCAGACTTCATACCTTCTTTCATCTTATCTCCTAAACCTTTTTGTTTTTGGATAATATCTGGTAATTGCATTCCTTGCCCATCACCCGGTTTTGGTTTTCCAGATCCCGGTTTGGACATAGACATCTGCATATTATTTAATAAATCACTCAGAAAATCTGCCAACTTATTTGCAGAGGAAACTGCATACTGCTGATGCGATACTCCTTTTGGAACCTGAACATCGCTTAAACTTTCAATAGCTTTATCAATATTGTACTGTACATTTCCAATTTCTTTGGTTACATCTTCGGCAACTTTAGGATTACGAAGTGATAAAGCAAATAAACTGTCATCCACATATCTGAACTGTTGTTTTAAATTTTGCTGAATTTTAATGTTCTTCGTATACGCTGACGAACCCAATTTCATTGTCCTAAATTGTTTCATCACATCTTCCTGCGACAAAGAATAGGCTAAAAGATTATCCAGAATCTGACGAAGCATAGCAACATCTTCTTCCATTTGTTCCTGTTCTCCACCTTCCATACCGGCATCCATTTGTTCTGCCATACTTTTCATTTTTTTAGCAGCACTCTTTTGCTTAGGTTTGGCTGATGCCGAATTCTTTTTACTCAATTCTTCTGAAGCTTTCTGCAAATCATTCTTCACCTCTTTTTCCTTTGAAGCATCATTCGGAATGTCTAGTGGAGCTTTTAATGTTTTGTTTTCTTCTTTCAGATTCTTTAAATCTTCCTGAATTTTATCAAAGTCTTTATTAATATCTTCTTGTTTGTCCTGTGTATTTTCTTTGTCTTTATTTGAAAGCTGCTCTTGTTTCTCAGCAAGCTTGTTTAACTTTTCAGCAACTTGCTCTGCTTTCTTGGATACATAAAAACGCTTTGTCAATTCAACCAATTGTTCTAAATTACGGGATTGGTTTTTACTAATCTGTTTGAATTTTTCCATCTTATCAAACAGATCTTCGCTATTCAACTTGTCATTTAGATTCTTCAATTCCTCCATTAACTTCTGATTCTTCTCCAAATCCTTTTCAGCATTGGCCAATCTCTTTTGCAAATCTTCAGCTGTTTTATCTTTCTTATCCGATTGAAACTTATCCAGATTTTTATTCATCTTCTCTGTAAATTGTTTCATCAATTCGTCTTGTTGTTTCTGACGCTTGATAAAATCATTTACTTTTTGCTGATCTTTAAACTCTAAATTTTCCTTCTCTTTACCGGCTTTCTGAATCTTGTCCATCTCAGAAAACTGTTTCGTTTGATTCTTTAAAGACTTCTCTAAACTATTAATGTTCTCATTCTGCTGTTGCAATTCCAGATCATGAATTTCATCAGTGGTAGCAACACGATCAGAAAAAACAGAAGACTTTGTACTTTTAAAACCATGTGGTGCATCGTTATCAAAAACTTCAAAATAGTATTCATAAGATACTCCCTCCTGCACTGCCAGATTACTTGGAAAGTTAAAAACGAACTGATCAAATACTCCAGACTTCACAGGTATTGTTCCACGCTTAGCAGTGTTGGGTTTGTTTCTTTCATAATACACAACCTGTAATTTAGACAAACCATAATCATCACCTAACCTACCCAAAACATAATTTTTATCTAACTTCAAACTATCCGGAGCTGGTGCAACATGGATTGATGGGTGCTGATCTTTTATCACTGAGAGCTGATAATCCAATTTTTCGTAGTTTTTGACCTTATTATTCGAGGTAAGAATTTGATATTCTGTATTTTGACTGATACTTTTAGCCAATTTAAACTCATTTTGGTCTCTATTAAACTTAAAAATAGAATTTTCGCCCTTCCAAACGATCTCCTGAGTAGATTGTGTTTTCATTTTCCAGGTTACCAAAGTTCCTTCCGGCAGAATTGCATTACCTGTTCCCTGAATAATTTCTGCTTTCTTTTTTAAGTAAGATGGAAAATTAAGTACCATCTCGAAGTTCGAAATTGATGGAACTGTGATCACTTTCAATTCGTATTCTTCTGATGAAACTGTATTACCTTCAAAAGAGAAAGAAACATTTTCAACTGGCTTTTCTACTTTGAATTCAAACTTTCCCGGTTGAGAAGATTCCATAAAATAACTTTCATTCCCAATATGAATCATCACATTTTCGGGAACGATCTTACCAACAGATTCCATCTTGATAACAAAATCTTTGTTTTGCTCTGTTTGTAAATTCTGATTTAAAACAACGAATTTAAAAGGTGCCGGAGGTAAAAACGTGGCATTAAAGTGCACTACTCTATTTAAACTTTGCGAAATAATAGTACTGTTTCCTGAAATATAAAACACGGCAAAAAGCAAAACCGGAACGATTGCTAATGGCAAATACTTTTTGTTGTTGTTAAAATTAATAGCATTACCGAACGGAATCGGTTGTAAAGAATTGGCTTTTTGTTCTATTGAAGCCAGCATTAATTCTGAACTTTCAGCTGTATTTCCTGAAGCTGATAATTGCAAAAAGTTAGTCAGCTTATCACTTACTTCTGTGAAATGATTCCCAATAATAGCCGAAGCCTGATTGTAATCTATTCCTTTTTGAAGTTTAAATAACTTAAAAACGGGAAATAAAATAAATCGAAACAAAAGAAAAACTTCTACTCCAATAAATAACCAAAACAATACGGTTCTTCCAAATGGTTTCAACCATAGAAAATACTCTATAAAAAGTGTAAAAAGAAAATACAATAATCCAAAACCAATAAAAAGAAGTCCTCCTTTTATCAATTCATTTGTATAATATTTTTTTATAAACGCTTCTAATTTTTGATATATGGCAGATGTTGTTTTCAAAATGAATCTCTTTTATTTATAACCTATAAAAGTAGTAATTTTAATAATACCTTTTAAAATTCTAAGTTACTAAGACGCTAAGCTTTTAGGAGGCAAAAATCTGAAATCGACATTCTAAAATCTAAAATCATAAACCGTATCTTTGCATCAAAATTTAAACAAATGTCAAAGCAAGTTCGTGTGCGTTTTGCACCAAGTCCAACCGGACCATTACATATTGGCGGTGTTCGTACTGCCCTATTTAATTATTTATTTGCAAAAAAACATAACGGTGTTTTTTATCTGAGAATTGAAGATACAGATCAGACTCGTTTTGTTCCAGGTGCTGAAGCTTATATTATGGAAGCGCTGGAGTGGTTAGGAATTGCTCCTGAAGAAACGGTTGGAAAAAATGAAAAATTTGGTCCGTACAGACAAAGTGATCGTAAAGAAATATACCAAAAATATGCCGATCAGTTGATTCAGTCTGGCTGGGCATATTATGCATTTGATACTCCGGAAGCACTGGATGCACACAGAAAGCAACATGAAGCTGAAGGAAAAACGTTTATATACAATCATCATAACCGTGAAAAGTTGGATACTTCTTTGGTAATTTCTGCCGATGAAGTTGCGTCAAGAATTGCCAATGGAGAACATTATGTCATTCGTTTTAAAACTCCAGTTGACGAAACTTTACATTTAAAAGATATTATCCGTGGTGATGTAAAATTTGAAACCAATTTATTGGATGATAAAGTATTATTCAAAAGTGACGGAATGCCAACGTATCACTTAGCCAATATTGTGGATGATCATTTGATGGAAACTTCACATGTAATTCGTGGTGAAGAATGGCTTCCTTCTATGCCTCTTCACGTTTTATTATACAGAGCTTTTGGCTGGGATGCTCCTGAATTTGCACACTTACCTTTGATTTTGAAACCGGTTGGAAATGGAAAATTATCTAAAAGAGACGGTGACAAATTAGGATTTCCTGTGTTTCCATTGGAATGGAAAACGGAAGAAGGCATTTTATCCGGATACAGAGAAAAAGGATTTTTCCCGGAAGCGGTTGTAAACTTCCTGGCTTTATTAGGATGGAATGATGGAACGGACAAAGAAATATTCTCTTTAGAAGAATTAGTAGCCTCTTTTGATTTGAACAGAGTACATAAAGCGGGAGCAAAATTTGATCCTGAGAAAAATAAATGGTTCAATCATCAGCATCTTATCCAACAAAATGATACCGATTTAGCAAAAAGCTTCTCTCCTATTTTGGTTGAAAAAGGCTTCTCTTCCTTCGTCTCCGCTAAGGAAGACATTGCAAAGCTTACAAGAATCGTATCACTTATCAAAGAAAGAGCAAATTTCGTTTCAGAATTTTGGGATTTAACGGATTTCTTTTTCCAGGCTCCAACCTCATATGATGAAAAAGCAAGTAAAAACTGGAAGGAAGAAACACCTACTTTAATGCAAGAATTAATTTCGGTTCTGGAAAATATTGAAGATTTTACTTCTGCAAATATTGAAACCATTGTAAAAGACTGGCTGACTAAAAATGAAATTGGTATGGGGAAAGTCATGCAGCCCTTCAGACTTAGTTTGGTTGGAGCACTAAAAGGTCCTCATCTATTTGACATTGTTGAAATCATTGGAAAAGAAGAAACTATTTCGAGAATTCAAAAAGCAATTTCAACTTTATAAACACAATTCCATTTAAAAATAGAAACGCTAAGTAACATCAAACAAATGTTCTTAGCGTTTTTTTAATGTTTTAAAATTTTAAATTGGAAGAATATTCGTAATTTACAACATCAAAAACTAAATCAATATCACCATGAACACAGCATTTATTATCATTTTAGTCCTGGCATTTTTTATACTAATGTCCTCCTTCTTTACCGTGAAACAACAATCGTCTGTAATTATAGAAAGATTTGGAAAATTTTTAAGCGTAAGGAATTCAGGATTACAACTTAAAATTCCTTTGGTTGACCGATTGGCCGGACGTGTTAATCTTAAGATACAACAGTTAGATGTTATTATTGAAACCAAAACCAGAGATAACGTTTTCATAAAAATGAAGGTTTCGGTACAATTTAAAGTTATTCAGGAAAAAGTATACGACGCTTTTTATAAGTTAGAATATCCACACGATCAAATTACTGCTTATGTATTTGATGTGGTACGTGCCGAAGTTCCAAAACTAAAACTGGATGACGTTTTTGAAAGAAAAGATGATATTGCGATTGCAGTAAAAAGAGAATTGAATGAAGCGATGACCACTTATGGTTATGATATCATCAATACTTTGGTGACTGATATTGATCCTGACATTCAGGTAAAAAATGCCATGAACAGAATTAATGCTGCTGACAGAGAAAAAACTGCTGCTGAATTTGAAGCCGAAAGTTCCAGAATCAGAATCGTTGCAAAAGCAAAAGCCGAAGCCGAAAGTAAACGTTTACAAGGTCAAGGTATTGCAGATCAGCGTCGTGAAATTGCAAGAGGTCTTGTAGAAAGTGTTGAAGTTTTAAACAATGTTGGTATCAATTCTCAGGAAGCTTCCGCCCTAATTGTCGTTACACAACATTATGATACGTTACAAGCGATTGGTGCTGATGCCAATTCGAACCTAATCTTGTTACCAAATTCTCCACAAGCCGGAAGCGATATGCTTAACAATATGGTTGCTTCTTTTACAGCTTCTAATCAGGTTGGTGAAATGATGAAAAAAACAAATAAGAAAATTGAGAAAATAAAACCAATCGAACCACAACAATCCGGCTATGAAGATGACATTCAACCGGAAATAAAATAATTTAAAAAAGAAAAAGAGGCTTATTTGCCTCTTTTTTTATTTAAAAACCAATTGATAATATAGGGTAAAATGGATTGTAAAATTTGTGGATATGAATTAAAGAAATACTCTTTATAAGAAGAAAATACTCCGTTAATTATATTTTGGGGTGTTATAGACTCCTTAGTTCTTTGAAAACTTAATACTAATTTTTGATAATTAATATCTTTCTCCAATTTCAGAATTTCTAAATCTCTCTCGATTTCAGCGTATGATGAATATTTTTTTGTTTCCATAATTAATCATTAAAAAATATTTCTGAAAATTTCTCCAAAATTGGCCCTTCTACAAACTTATCTTTTACAAAGAAAAGTAGTATTGTTGCCAAAAGATAGATCCCTCCTACTGTCAGAAATCCTAAAGTGTAACTTCCAAACAAATTACTAAAAGCGAATGCTGCTGCTACAGATCCAAAAAGTAATACCATTCCAACACACAATAATATCAAAGTAAACTTAAAAATCAGAGTGGTCGATTTCATTGCAACCTTAAAACCCCAAAGTTTATAATAGGCCAAATGACTGTCGAGATAAATTTTAGCCTGATCCTGAATATTTTCAGTATTCTCTTTTAATTCTTCAAAAGCCATAGTTGTAGTTTTGGTTAAAAAAAGAAGCACAAAACTTATGATTTAAAAATTGTCATTTAGTCATTCTAAGAATAAAATAACCAACACAATCCAACAAATCATTCTAAGCTTTGTGCTTCCGGATTATTATTTCTGAAGTTTAGCGTTTTGTGCTTTTAAATCAGACAGTTTAGTTTCTAAAAAACTAATTACTTCTTCTGTTTTATAACTCATATTTGAAAGCAGCTCTCCATAAGTTCCATCTAAATTTTCTTTTGCGTGCGTAAACTTTTCACGCAATACTTCAGAACTTGCTGAAAGTGAATCTTTTAAATTATGCGCCGCATCATCTAAACCTTCTTTCAGTTTAGCACGAGTTTTAGATCCTTTATCAGGAGCAAATAAAATTCCAATCGCTGCACCAGCGGCCGCAGCACCTATAATTGCTGCTACAGTATTTAGATTCTTTGACATAATATTTAATTTAAGTGATTAATAAAGGTACTCTTTTTTTAAACTATAAAATATTGACTTGATGTTATTTAATAAAAGTTAACACAAAATTTAATACGCATAAGCTACCGCTTCATACTTTCCATCTGCTTTTTCAACAATGCTCACAAATGGGTATCCGTTAGAAGCCGATTTTGTTTTTATTCTCATTGCAGTCTGTTTCTGATTTGCAAGTGGCGACTCCCCTTTTGTTTTTGTTGACACTCCTGAAAAATTAGCTACTTGTTTCAAACCGGCTGTTTTCTCCTGAGGTAAAACGGTAACCAATTTGTAATCTGATTTAGAATCAACCAGAACTTTATCGCTTATTTTTTTTGTTTCTTTTGTTTCTTTATTGGTCAATTGTGAAACTGCGTACTTACTAATTTTCTGTTCTTCTCTACTCCCATCTAATGAATAATAAATTAAATCATTTTCTTGTTTGATGAAATTAACATCCAATTGTTCTCCATTGTGTTTTGTAATTTGGTGCGTTTGACCAATTGCAAGATTTGCAAATAAAAACGACAGTGTAATAATAATATTTTTCATAACTAAATAAATTTAAAATTGTTTACAGTCAAAAATTGAAAATCAAAATTTGAAACTATCAGTATGAATAATTCTATGATTTTTAACATTATGAAACTACTTTGAAAAAATACTTATTCGCTGAAATATTATCAAAATGAGATCACAATGAAAATTAGAATATAAAACGATTGACAAGAATTCATTTCCAGAATTAAAACTAAAGCAAAAATGAATCATTTTTAAACTTTAGCCCAACTCACTTTTCGATTCTCAGCTTTCGTTTTAAATTATCGAAAAAACATTTTCAATTTGACATTTGCATAAAAATACGAACTTTATAAACAATTGTGTGTTAATAACCCGTTAAACTGAGAAAAATAACATCAAAAACTAAAATAAAGGCCGTAAATCAACGATTATTCAATAAATGAGTTACAACATAGAAGAAATAAAAAATTATTTTAAAATCACTCTATTAAAGCCATTTTTAATCTAAAACATCTATAAATTTTAAAAATAAAATAGTTTTTATAAATAATAGATAAAAACATAACAAAAAATAAATTTTATAATTAAAATAAATCATATGCTAATTGGTTAAAATTCCCATTTAAATCTCTCTTTTGAACCAAATTTATCTTCCGTTTTACAAAAATTAGATAACTACGAATTTTATGAGCAATAATGGGTTCTTCGTCTAAAAATTCTACCCTAAAAATAGCTAAAATTAATACTAGCTTTATTTTTGAATCATTTTTTAAAAGATGATAAATAACTCCACTGATTATTTTTTCTGTCTTAAATTTAATTTATGAAAGTCATTTTTAATCTATAAAAACTATAAAATTAATCCATTATATAATTTTTACAAATAATAAATAAAAACTTAATTATAATAAAAATTAATAGATAAAATTAATTATTATAATTTTATCTTTTCATTTTGCTTCAAAAGTGATAAAATTGAATAAATTCTTTGAAAAATTTACAAAACCAGTCGAATTCATAACTTTTTCCATAATCTAATGTTCAAAAGTAGTAAATCAGACTAAAATAAAAGCTAAAATTAAAATAAAGCTAAATTTTTAACTATTTTCACAAAGATGATAAATGAGTCGAAAGAAGTTTTTTTTATAGCTTAAAATCAACTTATGAAGGCTGTTTTTAATCTAAAAACTCTATAAATTTTTAAATATTAATAGAAAATACAAATAATAAAAAAAGCGCTTACAAAAAGCGCTTTTTAATAGATTATAATTATATTATTTTTGAATCATTTCAGAAAGAATTTCAATTTCTCTCATCGAAGCATTTTTTGGAGGATTTGAATGTAACTTCAAAATATCTTCTTCAAATTGTTTTCTTAAACTTTCATTTTCTAAATCTCTTAAATTTAAAAGTGCTTTAGATCTCACATAAGTAGATTCACTTCTAAGAGACATCGTGTACAATTTTTTAATATCCTCTTCTTCAAAATCAGGAGATTTCAAACTGGAATATTTTAGAATAAACTGAGCAAACAACAATGATCCTTTGTTATTGTTAATATTCTTCTTTAAAGAATTTTGCAACAACGAAAAACTAGAAACATTTTTGATGCTCTCCCCTATTGCACTTTCAATAGCAATACGTTCTGCTTTTGTCTCCACTTTGAAATATTTATTGATATCCTTCAAAGAATTGTTGATACTATTTTCTTCTTTTTTACCCTTCTCTTCCCAGGCATCTTTTAGTCCAACCGTTTTGTTAAATACTAATTTTGAAGGAGTTGAATCTTTATCCACTGTAAAATAACCCAAACGTTGAAACTGAAATTTATCTTCGTTTTGAGCTGTAGCCAAACTTGGTTCAACAAATCCTGTAATTATTTCCAACGAATTTGGGTTCACAAAATCTAAGAAATTTTTCTCTTTATAACTGTCCGGAGCTTCATCTGTAAACAAACGATCGTACATACGAACTTCTGCTTCAACTGCATGCTGAATGGAAACCCAATGTAAGGTTCCGGATACTTTTCTCTGACTTGCTTCTGTCCCGCTTCCGCTTAAAGAATCAGTGTCATAACTTACATGAATCTCCGTAATATTACCTTCTGAATCTTTTATAACACTTTCACCTTTAATGATATAAGCATTTTTTAGACGTACTTCTTTTCCTAAAGTAAGACGGAAAAATTTAGCAGGCGCATCTTCTAAAAAGTCTTCTCTTTCGATATATAATTCACGTGAAAAAGGCACTTTTCTGAAACCTGCATTTTCATCCTCCTGATTATTTTCGGCTTCCAACCACTCCTCTTTTCCTTCAGGATAATTTGTAATTACCAATTTTACCGGATCTAAAACGGCCATAACACGTGGTGCAATTTTGTTCAAATCTTCACGGATACAGAATTCTAAAACCGATACACTGATCAGATTATCACGTTTTGCAATACCAATTGTATTAGCAAAATTACGCAAAGATGCAGCAGTATAACCTCTTCTTCTTAGTCCGGAAATGGTTGACATTCTAGGATCATCCCAACCGTTAACATGCTTTTCCTTAACTAGTTGCTGTAATTTTCTTTTGCTTACAACTGTATGCGAAAGATTACGTCTGGCAAATTCTCTCTGCTTCGGACGTAGTTTATTATCTTCAAAAATTTGGTCTAAAAACCAATCGTATAATTCACGGTGAGGCAAAAATTCCAGTGTACAAAATGAGTGTGAAATGCCTTCCAAATAATCACTTTGTCCATGTGCCCAATCGTACATTGGGTAGATTTTCCAGTTATCCCCTGTTCTATGATGATGTTTGTGTAAAATTCTGTACATGATAGGATCACGCATCAACATATTGGTTGATTTCATGTCTATTTTGGCACGAAGAATATGAGTACCAGCCTCAAATTCACCATTTTTCATTCTTTCGAACAGGTCTAAATTCTCTTCGACTGAACGATTTCTGTACGGACTATCAGTTCCTATCGTTGACGGAGTTCCTTTTTGAATCGCCATTTCTTCTGAAGACTGACTGTCTACATAAGCTTTATCTTTCTTAATTAACAAAACAGCCCAATCATATAGTTGCTGAAAATAATCTGAAGCATATCGTTCTTCTGACCAGGTATATCCCAACCATTCTACATCTTTTTTTATAGCATCAACAAATTCCTGTTCTTCTTTTTCGGGATTTGTATCGTCAAAACGTAAATTTACAGGTGACTGATAATCAATTCCCAAACCAAAATTTAACGCAATAGAACTTGCATGCCCAATGTGCAAATATCCATTTGGTTCTGGTGGAAAACGAAAATGAAGTTTGGTTTTAGAAAGACCTGATTTTAAATCTTCCTCTATGATTTGTTCAATAAAATTGAGTGATTTCTCTTCTGATGCCATTATTTTATAGTAATTTTAGCAAAGATAAAAAAAAGGTTTCAGGTTTCAGGTTTAAAGTCATTTAAGTGTCGTTGAACCTGAAACTTTAAACTTTAAACAATAAGAAAATGGGAGTTATAAAATTAAAAAACATCCGTACTTTTTCCTACCATGGATGTTTAATTGAAGAAGGAAAAATTGGATCTGATTACACGGTTGATCTAAAAATCAAAACTAATTTACAAAAATCAGCACAAACAGATCATTTGTTAGATACTGTTGATTACGTTCATTTGAACAAAATTGTAACCGAAGAAATGGCAATTCGCTCTCATTTATTAGAGCATGTAGCCAAAAGAATCAATATTCGTGTACTTTCGGAGATTGAAATGATAGAAAAAACTACTGTTTGGGTTTCTAAGATAAATCCTCCTATTGGTGGTGATGTTGAAACAGTTACTATAAAAATGACGGAAACGAGAAAATAATTTTTTCTTTAAAAATGCTAATTTTTTAAAATAGTTACTTTGAAACTTTTGAAATTTAAAGATTTTAGTTACTTTTGCCATCCGTTCAAGTAATGGCGTCGTGGCCGAGCGGCTAGGCTGGGCTCTGCAAAAGCTCCTACTCCGGTTCGAATCCGGACGATGCCTCAAAAACCTCTAAAGAAATTTAGAGGTTTTTTTTATGTTTAATTTTTAGAAAAAATTAGATAAAGATTTTATGTTCGAATCCGGACGATACCTCAAAAAGAGATACAGAAATGTGTCTTTTTTTTATGGTAATTTTTAGAAAAAATTAGATAAAGATTTATGTTCGAATCCGGACGATGCCTCAAAAAGAGATACAGAAATGTGTCTTTTTTTATGGTAATTTTTAGAAAAAATTAGATAAAGATTTATGTTCGAATCCGGACGATGCCTCAAAAACCTCTAAAGAAATTTAGAGGTTTTTGAGGCATTAAATTATACACAATCTTGTCATTTCGAGGAACGAGAAATCACACCAATTAATCGACAAAGATTGTCGATTAAGTTTACGGAGTTTCTTGTGTGATTTCTCGTTCCTCGAAATGACAAACTTTACGCAAAATTGCAAACCGGATAGGTTTTAAAAACCTGTCCGGTTTAATATATAAAAAAAACCTCTGATATACAGAGGTTTAATTTTATAATTTGGAGTTATTAACAACTTACTTTTCAATCTTTTCGAAAGCGTTTTTAACCATTTCTTTCTCTTTCGGAAACCAACCCTGAATCATTAAAACAACACCAAAAACCATCAATACAACACTAATACCTTTTTTAATTTTTAGGATATTCGTAGGTGTCATTTTTGATTTTAATTGTTTGGCTAATAATATTTTAAGGCAATCAACTACTAAATAGGTAATGATAACCGAAGTAAAAAAAGTAAACATTCTCGAATTTTGCATTTCTAACTTTGGACCAACAGAAATAATAACGGCTAACCAAAAACCAAGAACGCCAATGTTAATAACGTTCAGTAAAAAGCCTTTTACAAATAAACTACCGTAGTTTCTTTTAATAATATCACGATCGATTTCTTCGTCGTTTATTTTTGCTTCTTTCTTTAGTCTTACGAAAGAAATTATACCGTACGCCAGCATAATAATTCCGCCAAAAATAAAAAGAGCAGGTTTGTCTTTTAAACTCTGAATCAGTCTGTAACTTCCCAAGTAGGCAATTGCAATAAAGAAAATATCACCTAATACTACACCAAGATCAAAAACTAATGCAGCTCTGAATCCTTTCGTAATACTGGTTTCCAATAGTATAAAAAATACCGGACCTACCATAAAACTTAAAAAAAGTCCCCATGGCAGTCCAGCCAAAATATCATTTATCATTCAAATACAATTTCTTATTTTACTTCTTCGATTTTACCTCCAAAAACCGTTTTTTGATTTATTTGCTTCGGTTTTCCATAAATGTAAATAGAGCCTCCTGCGCTCACTTTTGCATCAACAAGGGTTGAAGCATTCACATCTGCTTTTCCTCCCGCAGAAACGCTTACTTTCGTTTGTGAGGTCTTTAATTTACTTGCCAACAAATAACCACCGGCTCCAAGACCTGCATCCTGATTATCGGCTTTACCACTTAAAGTAATTGAACCACCAGAAACGGAGCTTACATTAAGTTTATCAACATTTAATTCAACATTAATCGTTCCGCCCTCTTGTGCACTTACTTTAAATACCGTTGCTTTTATAACATCTTTACTACTAACACTGGCTCCTTCATTAACATCTATAAGCTCTAAACGTTTGTAATATACGGTAATATCCAAATCATTTCCCGATAATAACTTAGGAAAAGGCATTCTTAATTTTAATAAACCTTTCTTGTTAACAACTTCGACTTCTGATTCTCTTGCTCCCTTAATTACAATCTTATTTTCTGAAGACTGAACTAATTTTACACTTAACTTATCAAATACTTTAACGGAATCAAAATCACCTAACTCTTTAGTAACCTGACCAAAAGACATCTGAACCAATAAAATTGCAGCTACTATAATTAACTTTTTCATACTTCTATTCTTTTAAATTAAACTTCTATTCTGCTCTTCTTAAAAAATGAAAATCCAACTGTTTTTTAACTAAATCAGCATTTTTAACTTTTACATAAATTTCGTCTCCTAATTGTAAAATGCTGTTTGAAGTGGCTCCAACTAATGCATATTGTTTTTCATCGAAAGTATAATAATCATCTTTTATCTCTCTGATTCTTACCATTCCTTCACACTTGTTGGAAACAATCTCCACATAAATTCCCCATTCCGTAACACCAGAAATAACTCCAAGAAATTCCTCGTCCTGATGATCCTGCATGTATTTCACCTGCATGTATTTGATACTATCCCGCTCAGCATTAGTGGCTAAACTTTCCATATTAGAACAATGTAAACATTTTGTTTCGTAGGCTTCTTCATCTACAGAAGCTCCATTGTCTAAATAATACTGCAGCAAGCGGTGTACCATAACGTCCGGATAACGACGAATTGGTGATGTAAAATGGCTGTAATAATCAAAAGCTAAACCATAGTGACCAATATTCTCTGTCGAATATTTAGCTTTACTCATACTTCTGATCGCCAGAGTATCAATTAAATTCTGCTCTTTTTTACCATTTACTTCTTCCATCAAAGCATTCAGTGATTTCGAAATATCTCCTTTGTTTCTAAAATCTATTTTATATCCAAATTTAGCAATTACGGTTTGCATCGCAATTAATTTGTCTTCGTTAGGTTCATCATGGATTCTGTAAACGAATGTTTTCTTTTGTTTACCAATGTATTCTGCTACTTTTCTGTTGGCCAAAAGCATAAATTCCTCGATCAGATGATTGGCATCTTTTGAAATTTTAAAATACACTCCTTCCGGTTCTCCTTCTTCATCCAGGTTGAATTTTACTTCGACTTTATCAAAAGAAATAGCTCCATTGGCCATTCTTTTTCTTCTTAAAATCTTTGCTAACTCATCTAATTTTAAAGTGGCTTCTGTAATTTCATCAGAAACCGTATACGATTCTCCGGTGATTGAGATATCAACAGGAATTGTATTGTCTTTTGTTTCAATTATATACTGTGCTTCTTCGTATGCAAATCGCTGATCAGAATAAATCACAGTTCTTCCAAACCATTGGTTAATAACCTGTGCAGTTGGAGAAACTTCAAAAATCGCTGAGAAAGTATATTTCTCTTCATTTGGACGTAATGAACAGGCAAAATTAGACAATACTTCCGGAAGCATTGGTACTACTCTATCCACCAAATAAACCGAAGTGGCACGTTGATAGGCTTCATCATCTAAAATTGTTCCTTCTTCCAGGTAATAGGAAACGTCGGCAATATGAATTCCAATTTCATAATTTCCATTCTCTAACTTTTTGAAAGATAAGGCATCATCAAAATCTTTAGCATCTTTCGGATCTATCGTAAACGTTAGTGTATCACGCATATCACGACGTCTTGCAATCTCAGCTTCCTGAATTGAAGTATCAATTTTTTGAGCATAAACCTCTACTTCTACCGGAAAATCTGCCGGTAAACCGTATTCGGCCAAAATCGCATGAATCTCCGTATTGTGTTCTCCGGGTTTTCCTAAAACTCTTAATACAGATCCAAACGGACTATCGGCTCTTTTAGGCCAATCTTCAATACCAACTAAAACAACGTCACCATTTTCTGCTTCTCCCAGTTTATCTTTTGGAATAAAAATATCCGTATACATCTTAGGGTTTGCGGTAGATACAAAGGCAAAATTGGCCTGAATATCAATTACTCCAACAAACTCCGTTTTGTTTCTTTCGATTACGCTAATTACTTCACCTTCAGGTCTTTTACCTTTTCTTCGGTTGTAAACATAAACTTTTACTTTGTCTTTGTCTAAAGCTCTGTTTAAATTATTGGTTGGAATAAATACATCTTCGCTAAACTCATCACAAATAAAATAGGCCGTTTTCCTACTGGTCATATCAATTGTTCCTTCGTAATAATCCTGACTTTCGGCTTTTACTAAATATTTACCCGGTTCTGATTCAATAATTTTCTTTGAAGCAGCCAGAATTTTTAAATCTTTTATAATCTGATTTCTGCTTTTAGTATCGTCAAGTTCAAGTTTTGCTGCTATTTGTTTGTAGTTGAATCCTTTATTTGGGCTTTGCGATAAAATTTTTACTATTTTACTGGAGAAATCTTTCTCTTTTTTTATCGGCTTTCTAATTTTCTTACTCATATATCTTTTCTTAAAAGTTTAAAATTACAAATAAGATATCAGATTATATATTTTAACAAATAAATTATTAAAAATATAACTTTCTGGAAGTCGTTGCAATTCGTCTATTCAAATTAGTACCAAGAACAAATTTTGGTACTATTCATTTGAGTATCTTTACAAAAAGACCTGATATGGAAAGCTTTAAAACCATTGCTGTATTCAATTATTTACACGAAACCGTGGTTCTGAAACACTTATTAGAACAGGAAGGGATTCCTTATTTTTTTGAAAACGAAATGACACTGTCTGTCGTTCCCTTGTACAGCACTGCGCTGGGTGGAATCAAACTCAAAGTTCATCCGAACGATTTCGAAGAAGTTCAGCAAATTCTGGACAATCTGAACAATCCTCTGAAAATCGTTTGAAACAACAATCAAAAACAAATTCAAATTAGCTTTGAATTCAAATAAAATTTAAATTTTTTCTTTTTCAGTTTTCAAAGTTGTCAACATATATTAAATACAACAAAAAAGAATTTTAAAAATTTAAAAAAATTTGTTTGTTATTATAGCTTGTTAATATGTGCTATAAATTTATTTTTAAAAGCATTGAAATGAAGTTTCTCTTAGTTATCTTGAGTTATCAACATACTTATATTTTGTTAAAGGATTAATTTCTAAGCGTTTTTGTATTTTAATTAACAACGGTTGACAACCAAAAATGAATTCAATTTGTAGATAACTTCATAAGTTGATTTTTGTTGAAAATGGCATTTTTGGTATTGATAACTTTTCCAAAAATTCCTGAAACTTTATTAGGTTATTTCATTTGCGTTTTGGATTAGGTTTTTTTTCGACACGACCAAAAAAAACTTCTTATTTTCTATTCTTACTTATTAACAAATAATGTTAACTTAAAGTTAATTGAATATCAACGAATTACGAATCGCTATCAACACTTCAAAATTTTAACAAATATTATAATTATTCTTTATTGGTAATGAGACAGTTACAGAGTTGTTAATAATGTTAATAACTGTTAAGAATTTGATAGTGTGATAGTTATATATTTTGTTTTTTTCCGGCTGGTTTTACGAATGTACATCGATTTTAATTGAGATGATTTATGGAATGTTTATAAGTGAGCAGAAAAAAGAAATTCGTGAAAATTCATGTAATTCGTGGCAAACATTTATTAATTGAGTAAATTTGTACCACACAACTTAATAGTATAGAAAAAATGAAAATTTCGATAGGAAATGACCACGCAGGACCGGATTACAAAAAAGCAATTGTTGCAATGCTGCAGGCAAAAGGATATGAAGTAACCAATTATGGGACTGATACAGAGGCTTCTGTTGATTATCCTGATTTTGGCCACCCGGTTGCAAGTGATGTATCTGAAGGTAAAGCTGATTTTGGAATTGTAATCTGCGGCAGCGGAAACGGAATTGCAATGACGGCTAACAAACATCCAAAAGTAAGAGCTGGTTTATGCTGGACTAAAGAAATTGCTTATTTAACACGTTTACACAACGATGCTAATATTGTAAGTATTCCGGCTCGTTTTACCTCTATTCCTCAGGCAGTTGAGATTGTTGAAATCTTTTTAACAACGGAATTTGAAGGCGGAAGACATCAAAACAGAGTGAATAAAATTGCTTGTCAGTAAAAATTCAAAAAAATTCGGTGCTTCGCACCAATACTAAATACATAAGCCGGGCGGATTTTTAAAATTCATCCGGTTTGTTGTTTAAATAACAGAAGTTTTAATTTTAAGTAACTGATCAAAAGGTATTTATGTAGTTATTAACAATGTAATTGTTTAAAATTTAACTTTCATTTTTAGATAAATCAATACAATCTGAATGAAAAAAATAAACGAGAATTTTATAATAAAAGAAGATTTGCTCGTTTTATGTCTAAAGAATAACATTGCTAAGAACAATCCAACTGTGCCACCAATGGCTTCCAGAAAAAATAAGGTGTTTTCAGGAATTCTTTGTTTGTTTTTCCGGGCTTGATATTTATCATATCCTGCGAGAATAAAAACAGTGATATTTACGACTAAAAAATACGTTAATAAAATTTCCATCGGCTTAAAATTAAAAACAAAGATATTATTTTAGCGGGGTGATTGATTAATCTAATGTCAATTTTGACAGACAGATTATCTCATTTTCTAATCCAGAAATTATTTCATTATAAAGTATGACTAATATTCAATTCATTGCCAAGTCTGTCCCAACAGCAGCAATTAACATTCAAAACACGGTAAAATTACTAGAGGAAGATTGTACAGTTCCGTTTATTTCACGTTACCGAAAAGATACAACCGGAAATCTGGACGAAGTTCAAATTGAGCAAATTGCGAAACTTCAAAAGGAATATGAAACGATTGTAAAACGCAAAGAAGCGGTTTTGAAATCTATTGAGGAACAAAAATCACTTACGCCGGAATTGAAACAGAAAATTGAGCAAAGTTTTGATTTACAGGAAATAGAAGATTTTTATCTGCCTTTTAAAAAGAAAAAGAAAACAAAAGCAGATGTTGCGCGTGAATTTGGTTTAGAACCATTGGCAAAAATCATTATGTCGGAGAATGATGTTGATGTTGATTTTATTTCAACACAATACCTGAACGAAAATGTGATTAATGAAGAAGCTGCCATGCAGGGCGCACGAGATATTATCGCGGAATGGATAAACGAAAATATTTATGTTCGTAAACAATTGCGAAGATTGTATCAACGAAAAGCAGTGATAGCAACTAAAGTTGTAAAAAAGAAGAGTGAGGAAGAAGGAGCTCAAAAGTTCAGTCAGTATTTTGAGTGGGAAGAACCGTTGACAAAAGCGCCTTCACATCGTTTATTAGCAATGCTTCGTGCTGAAAATGAGGGATTCGTAAAAATGAAAGTGGATGTTGATCTGGACGAAGCCTATGACATTATTGATGAAATCATCATTAAAAAACAAAACAGTACAACCGCACATTTGCAGTTAGCGATTGAAGACAGTTATAAGCGATTGCTAAATCCTGCTATTGGAAATGAAACTTTGCAGGAAGCAAAAGCAAAAGCGGATGCTAATTCAATCCAGGTTTTTGCGAATAATTTAGGACAGTTATTATTAGCGCCGCCGTTGGGAGAAAAGCGTATTTTGGCAATCGATCCAGGATTTAGAAGTGGCTGTAAAGTAGTTTGCTTAGATGAAAAAGGAGATTTGTTGTATAATGAAACCATTTATCCTCACGCGCCTCAAAATGAGGAAACTATGGCGATCAAAAAAATTCGTTCTATGGTAAATGCGTATCAGATTGACGCTATTTCTATTGGAAACGGAACGGCATCACGTGAAACGGAGTTTTTCATCAAAAAAATCGCGTTTGACAAACCGTTACAGGTTTTTATTGTTTCTGAGGCAGGAGCGTCGGTATATTCGGCATCAAAAATTGCAAGGGAGGAATTTCCAAATTATGATGTTACGGTTCGTGGATCTGTTTCTATTGGAAGGCGACTTTCAGATCCGTTGGCCGAGTTGGTAAAAATTGATCCAAAAGCAATTGGAGTAGGTCAATATCAACATGATGTGGATCAGACGAAATTAAAAGAAGAATTAGACAATACGGTAATTCGTTGTGTGAACTCGGTTGGAATCAATATCAATACGGCGAGTAAACATTTATTGAGTTATGTGAGTGGAATAGGAGAGAAGCTGGCCGAAAATATTGTTCAGTACCGTTCTGAAAATGGCCCTTTTGAGGACAGAAAACAATTGAAGAAAGTGCCTCGTTTAGGAGATAAGGCTTATCAGCAGGGAGCTGCTTTTATTAGAATTACAAATGCTAAAAATCCGCTGGACAATTCGGCAGTGCACCCGGAAGCGTATCCGGTTGTTGAAAAGATGGCAAAAGATTTAAAACTTTCGGTAAATGAATTAATTGCTAATAAAGAGAAAACAGCGCTTATTAAGGCCGAAAATTATATTACTCCTCAAATTGGGTTATTAACTTTAAAAGATATTATAAAAGAGCTTGAAAAGCCTGGATTAGACCCAAGAAAGTCGGCTAAGGTTTTTGAGTTTGATGCCAATGTAAAATCGATAAAAGATTTGAAAACCGGAATGATTTTACCTGGAATTGTGAATAACATAACAAACTTTGGCTGTTTTGTTGATATAGGAATTAAAGAAAGTGGCCTGGTTCACATTTCTCAGCTAAAAGCAGGATTTGTCAGCGATGTAAACGAAGTAGTAAAACTACATCAGCATGTTGACGTTAAGGTTACCGAGGTTGATGAAGATAGAAAGAGAATTCAGCTGACGATGATACTATAAAAAGGAAATAAAAAAATCCCAAATTACAATCTTATATAATTGTAATTTGGGATTTCTAACAACTCGAAAGTTATTATTTTGTTTCTTCCTCTTCTTTTTTAGCAGCAGGAGCAGATTGATCATCCTTAGCGGCATTTTTGAATTCTTTAATTCCGCTTCCTAAACCTTTCATTAATTCCGGAATTTTTTTACCTCCAAAAAGTAATATCACAATACCTACTATTACGAGGATTTCTGTAAGACCTAATCTTCCCATGATTGTATATTTAATGCCGAAGCAAATTGTTTTCTAAATTTTAAGCAAAGGTATATAGAAATATACGAACAAGGAGTCTTTTTAGATTAAAATATTTGTTTGTGACAGCGTTAAATATTTTATAAAATAGTAAAATAAGTGTATTCGTTCATTTTTGGCTCGCAGCAACAAGACGATTAATTGTTATATTTGCTCGTAATAAATAACCATAAATGACCAGGAAAAAGTTCAATTTCAGGAAAAGTTTATTCATTAAGAACCGATTGGTGATTTTGAATGAGGATACTTTTGAAGAAATTTTTTCGTTCAAACTTAATTTAATGAACGTTTTTGTGACGTTTACTTTGGGTGGAATTTTTTTAATTTTAATTACTACTTTCATCATTGCTTTTACCCCTTTGCGCGAGTTTATTCCGGGGTATTCTTCCTCTGAATTAAAAAAGAACGCGACAGAATTGGCTATAAAATCAGATTCACTGGAAACTGCTTTAAAGAAAAATGAGGCCTATATAAACGGGATTCAGAAGGTTTTAAGAGGAGAATTGGAATATGCAAAATTCAATAAAGATTCTATTTTAGCAGAAACAGATGAGCCTTCGGAGGTGGATATGAAAGCTTCGGAAGAAGAAATTAAATTAAGAGAAGAAGTGGCCAAAATGGAGAAGGAGTCGGGTGAAAAATCCCGAAATAAAAAGAAAAGTGACAAGAATTAATACCTCAAACAATGTCTATTAAGTCAGTAGCAGCAAAATTATTTGCCAGCACCATATATTATCAAACCAAGGCCTGGGCCAATAAACCGGTCGAAACCCAACAAGCTGTATTTAAGAGTTTAATACACAGTGCCAAAGAAACTCAGTTTGGAAAAGACCATCATTTTGATAAGATAAAAACAGTTCATGATTTTAGAAAACGTGTGCCTGTTCGGGATTATGAAGATTTAAAGCCCTACATCGATAAGGTGAGGATGGGGGAAAAAAATATTCTTTGGAAAGGAAAACCGCTTTATTTTGCTAAAACTTCCGGTACAACTTCCGGAGCCAAATACATTCCGCTTACCAAAGAGTCGATGCCTTTTCATATTGAAGCATCCAGAAATGCGATTCTACATTATATCTATGAAACCGGAAATGCTGATTTTGTTGATGGGAAAATGATTTTCCTTCAGGGAAGTCCCATTTTAATTGAAAAATACGGAATCAAATTTGGAAGATTATCTGGTATAGGGGCACATTTTGTACCAAAATATCTTCAGAAAAACCGAATGCCATCCTGGGAAACCAATTGTATTGAAGATTGGGAAACTAAGATTGATGCGATTGTTGAGGAAACGATTGAACAGGATATGACCATTATTTCGGGAATTCCGTCATGGGTCCAGATGTATTTTGAGCGTTTACAGGAAAAAAGCGGCGGTAAGAAAATCACGGATTTGTTTAAAAACTTTCAATTGTTTATTTACGGAGGAGTAAATTACGAACCATATCGTGCCAAGTTTGAAAATCTGATGGGCAGAAAGGTAGACAGTATCGAACTGTTTCCCGCTTCAGAAGGCTTTTTCGCGTATCAGGATTCTCAAAAAGAAAAAGGGATGCTGCTGTTGCTGAACTCAGGAATTTTTTACGAATTTATCAAAGCAGATGAATTTTTTGAACCAAATCCAAAAAGTCTGACCATTGGAGAAGTAGAGACAGGTGTTAACTATGCTTTGATTATTTCAACAAATGCTGGGCTCTGGCGTTATAATATTGGAGATACAGTACAGTTTACTTCCTTATTTCCACACAAAGTTATTGTTTCGGGCCGAATCAAACACTTTATTTCAGCTTTTGGAGAACATGTCATTGCAAACGAGGTCGAAAATGCGATGAAAGAAGCCACGCAAGGAACCAAAGTCGTAATTAATGAGTTTACAGTTGCCCCGCAAATAAACCCTTCAAATGGATTACCGTATCATGAATGGCTGATTGAATTTGAAACAGAACCCGAAAATATGGACGTTTTTGCAGAAACAATTGATAATTCGATGCGAAAGCAAAATATTTACTACGATGATTTGATAACCGGAAATGTTTTGCGTAAAGTTGTGGTAAGCAAAGTTTCAAAAAACGGATTTCAGGAATACATGAAATCGCAAGGAAAATTAGGAGGTCAGAACAAAATTCCTAGATTATCAAATAATAGAGATATTGCCGATAATTTAAAGTAAGATTATAATGAAACAACAGTTTAGTAACACTAGGGTTTTATGAAACTATAGTTTTAAATTACTACTTTCGTTGATTGAAAAATACAAATTGCATCTTCTGAAGAAGAAGATTTTAAAATAGAATAGCATGAAAGAAACCAAACATATATCAAGATCAAGAGCACAGGAATCGTCTGCTGCTATAGAAAAAATGTACATTACAATGCGTCACTTATTCAACCGTGGTTTTTATAAACCAATGGGAGTTTCGGGAGATAGTTTACGTGAGTCATTACTAGCATTACGTCCGGAGATATACGGAAATATAGGGGAAGAAAAAGTAGAACTTAATGGTCTTTTATACGTAATAGAGCGTCTGCCGATAGGAATCGAGCAATGTCGTTTCATTAATTTAACTTCAGACGAAGGATATTCTAAATCACATTTTCAACCCATTGTTCCTCCAAAAAGAAGAAGAAACTGTTATCGTATTGATGAGGAGCAAATGAATGTTGAAATCACTCGCGGGCGATCAGACATTTATGATATTCTGACGCATTTGACTTTTATTTTCATCGAATCACATAAAATTAAAAACAGAGTTTTATTAGATGACGGAGGAGAGGTTTCCCGTGATTGGCTGAAATTAGAACAAGCCGTATTGCAGACGAAGAAGCTTTCTCAAATAGAAAAAGAAAAAGCAATTTCGCATGTTGCTAATATTCTGGCAAGAACTTTTGAAGAAGTTTTGGATATTTATGATGCTTTTGGATCAGAGAATGCTCCTGATCGTTTCCTTCACGTTATTTACTGGTTAGGAAAACTGGCGATTGAAGAAGTAATCGACAATAATAAACGTACCATAACTTTTAGTCCGGTTTTAAGAGAACGTTTAGGGCACCATATTCACGGTGAAATCTGGGCAACTAACATCAAGGAAGTTCTTAAGGCAAATAATCTGTTAAAACGTCCAATTCATGTGATCAGTGCAAATATGCACAGTGTCATGAATTCAATTTTTGCAACACCGTTGTTGAAAACAAAATTTAAGGACAAGTCTGATTTCTATATTTATGAAGAATTAAGTAAATCAGGTGCTAAAGAAATTAGAAGCCATGTAGAAGAGCTGGCGTTAAAAAACGGAATGATTTCGCTACCGGATAGCTCCGGAACGAATATCGATGTTCAGATTTTTGATACGGCTAAAATTGACTGGGGAAAAACGGCTTTTCCAAAAGCAAAACTGGAAGAAGAAAAACCAGTTATTATTGTAATGGATTATGCATTTGGAGAACAGGCGTATGAAACGATTGACGAACTTTTGAAACCGTATAAAAAAGATACTTTATTGAACGTAAAATCGGTTTCGATAATGGGTAAAGCCGGAATTCTGGAAGGTGGAAAAGGAGATATTATGATTCCTACTGCACACATAAATGAAGGAACTGCTGATAATTATTTCTTTGAAAATGAATTAACAGGAGCCATGTTTGAAGGAAATGATATTGCTGTTTTTGAAGGAGCTATGGTTACCGTTTTAGGAACATCGTTGCAAAACAGAGATTTGTTGAAATTCTTCCATGAGTCTACCTGGGGTGTAATCGGTCTTGAAATGGAAGGTTCTTATTATCAGAAAGCGATTCAGTCTGCCTCTAAAATCAGAAAAAGTGTACCACACGATATTAAAGTTCGCTATGCTTATTATGCATCAGATAATCCATTGGAAACAGGTAGCACATTAGCTTCAGGTGGATTAGGTACAACAGGTGTAAAACCAACGTATCTGATCACCATTAAAATTTTAGAACAGATTTTCAACGTAAAATAAAACTTATAAATGAGTACAAGAGTACCCCAAAATCAAGAAGATCAGGAAATTGATTTGTTGCAGATTTCAAAAAAAATCAACCATTTTTTTCAGAGGATCAATACTTCTATTTTTAGGGGTATTCAGTTTTTTGTTCGAAACTGGATTTTGGTAGCAGTACTCATTTTGTTAGGTTTTCTGACGGGTTGGTATTTGGATGCCAATAGAGAATCGTATGATAATAAAATTATTGTTGCACCAAATTTTGGGAGTGTTGATTATTTATATGCAAAGATTGATTTAATTGATTCAAAGATTGCTTCCGGAGATACTGTTTTCTTAAAAAGTGTTGTTGGAATTTCGAATCCTAGAGTAATTTCAAAAATTGAAATTAAACCCATATCTGACGTTTTTAAATTTGTAGAAAATAAAGAACAAAATTTTGAACTTATAAAGTTAATGGCCGAAGATGGTGACATTAACAAAATCTTATTGGATAACGTTACCAGTAAAAACTATACTTTTCATTCGATTTCATTTATCTCAAATGAATTAATTGATGAAAAAGAAATTATAGAACCGTTACTAAAATACTTAAATAACTCGGAATACTATAATTCAATTCAAAAAATAGAATTCAAAAATGTTGAGCAGGAAATTGCTCAAAATGATACTATTATTGCTCAGATAAATGATGTTTTAAACGGGTTTTCAGGCACAGTAAAAAACACTACTAAAAATGATAAATTAGTATATTATAACGAGAATACACAACTAAATGATATTATAAAGACAAAGCAGTATTTGGTTACTGAACAAGGAAAAAATAGGCTAAAATTAGTAAGTTTTGATAAAACGATTAAAGACATTAACGCTACTCTAAATATAAAAAATACAAAATCTATCTTCGGAAAGTTAAAATTTATACTTCCAGTTTTATTTATTATTCTATTTGGATTTATAAATCTTTTTAAAATTTTTTATAAGAAACAAAAGTTTTTAAATTCAAATAAATAATGATTAAAAATTATTCTAATTAAAGAATGGAATATATTATTAGTTTAAAAAAAATCTATTTAAAAAGTATATTACAATGAAAAAACAGCTAATTTTTATAAATTTAGTTTTACTAATTTTTTTATATCATGTAAGAATAAAGAAGAAGTTACACCAGTTGAGGAAATTAAAGCCAATACATTTGATGTAATTGTTGATCTAAAAATACAAAAGGATGACGAATTAATTCTCTTTTACAAGGATCCTTCTATTGCATATTTTGATGGTAAAAATACAGTTTATAACGGTGTAAAAGGAAGTTCAGAGATTCAATCGTTGACATTCAGTGTTCCGGAAGGAATTTTACCAAATGATATTCGTCTTGATATTAGTTCAAAAAAGGATCAAGATCCGATAATAATTAATGCAATAACTTTAAGTTTTGAAGGAAGAGTTTTTAAAATTGAAAAAAGAGATATTTTAAAATATTTTACGCCAAATGAATTTATAAAATTTGATGAAGAAACAGGAGAAGTAAAGTTTATTAAAAATGGAGAAAATTTTGATCCGTATTTTTTAACAAAACCAGTAATTTATACTGAAATAGAAAAAGTAAGAGGAGTTCAATTGTAGTTTTTTTAATACAATTAATTTTTTGAGGCTGTCCCTTCTAAGGTATAACTTTCTTTTAATAATAATACATAAATATTGAAACTAATTTTTGATATATTTCAGCAATGTAAAAAGCATAAAATTTTA
The DNA here is from genome assembly GCF_023539155.1 of Flavobacterium sp. B183. Lineage (NCBI taxonomy): Bacteria > Pseudomonadati > Bacteroidota > Flavobacteriia > Flavobacteriales > Flavobacteriaceae > Flavobacterium > Flavobacterium sp. B183. The sequence goes on from NZ_CP097434.1 coordinate 1,054,620, forward strand.
GCTTCAAATTTCGTGTATCTTTCTATTCTTCAAGGATTAAATTTGCTTTTACCTTTAATTACTCTTCCTTATTTAATTCGAGTATTAGGTGTTGAGTATTTCGGACTATTGTCATTTCTTTTGCATTTGTTACCTATTTTCAAATTGTTACAGATTATGGTTTTAATGCTACTGGAACTCGTGATATTTCATTAACTATTGACGATTATGTAAAGCATAATTTGATTTTTAATCAAATTATGTCAGCAAAATTATTTTTAGTGACAGTAAGTTTTATTTTAATGATGACACTTGTGTTTTCATTTGAAATTTTCAGAACATATTGGGTTATATATTTATTTTCATTTGGTTCTATTCTTGGACAGGCAATTTTTCCTGTTTGGTATTTTCAGGGAGTTCAAAAGATGAAATATATTACTTATCTCAACTTAATTACCAAGTTAGTTTTTACTATAGCACTTTTTATTTTTGTTAGAGAAAAATCTGATTTTTACCTAGTTCCCGTTTTTAACGCTTTAGGGTTTATATTTGCCGGAGTTTTTGCGTTGTTTTATATACATAGAGATTTTAATATTAGATTTCAAGTACAACCGTTAAGTGGTATCATAGAGCAACTTCAAAAATCGAAATATGTATTTTTATCTGAACTTAAAATTTCTTTATTTACGAATACAAATACTTTAATTTTAGGAATTTTAGCAGGAAATCATGCTGTTGGATACTTTTCAGCAGCAGAAAAACTTGTTAGGGCTGTGGGTAATTTTCAAACTCCAATTTCAAATACAATTTTTCCATACCTTTCAAAGGAAATGATTGTTGATAAGTTAAAAACAGTTCAAAAAATAAATAAAATAACAAAATTTGGAGCCATTTTGTTTTCTGTAATTATAGTCGTATGCTTTTGCTTTGCAGAGCAAATCATAGTAATTATTTATGGTAGTCAAATGTTTCCTGCAGTACTTTTATTCAGAATAGTAATTCTTATACCCTTGTTATCGTTTTTGGATACGATGTTCGGTAAACAGATTCTATTAAATTTAGGAAAAGATAAATTATATTTTCGGGTTATATTGTTTGCAACAATTTTAAATTTGATTATTAATTTGATTTTAACTCAATTATATCAAGAATTCGGTACAGCCATTTCGTTGCTGATTACGCAAATTTTTATAGTCTTAGGAATGTGGTTCTATGCAAGAAAAGAGATGGATAAAATCGTTCTAAAATAAATTAGCATGAAACAAATAAAAGTTAGTGTGATTATTCCAGTATATAATGCGGAACGCTTTTTAGAAGATTGTATTAAGTCGTTAACAAATCAAACATTGCAAGAATGTGAGTTTATTTTTGTGAATGACGGTTCATTTGATAAAAGTTTGGAAATAATTGAGAAGTATCAAGAACTTGATAAAAGAATTAGAATTATTAATCAGGAAAATACTGGACGAAGTATAGCAAGAAATGTTGGAATAATTGAAGCAAAAGGACAGTATATCGGTTTTATAGATTCTGATGATTTTGTGGCAGATGAAATGTTTGAAACTTTGTACAATAGAGTAAGTAAGGAAAATGTAGATTTGGTTGTTTCTAATTATTTTTTAGGAAGAGATAAAAAGTATGTATTTAAAAAAGAAATATTTCCAGTAAATATAGTTTATGATAAAGAGTACATTCAAAAGAAAATTATTTCGAATTTGTTAGAAAGAGAGGATCTTTTTTCAGTTTGGAATAAATTATATAAAAGAGATCTTATTTTAGGACATAAGATAACTTTTCCAAGTGGGTATGAAGAAGATCAATTGTTTAATTTATTAGCTTTTAATGTAGCGTCAAATGCTCTCTTTATAGATTATTCAGGTTATTTTTACAGAGAAGTTTTTAATGGAGTTTCCAAAAATCTTTTTAAAGTTGATTATTTTGAAATAGCGCGTCAGAAACTTCATTTAGATTATAAAGAAAGATGTGATTTAATCCTTCCAGAAGAAGAGATAAATAGACTAAAAGCAATTCGATTTGTTCAGAAAGTTTTTTATTTGATATTTAAGTACGCAACTATAGAAACTTCTTTTTCGGAGAAATTTGAAAAAATAAAAACCATAGCTTTTGATCCCGAAGTTATTAAGGTATCAAAGAAGTATTCTGAAGATATTTTAAACAAACAAGGAGTCTTTGAAGTATTAGTTTTGAAAATTATAAAAAACAAATCTGAGAGGGGTTTGTATTTATTAGTTTTGATGGCTAAAGTTATGTATCATCCAAGAATCTCAGAAGTGGCCCGAAATCTAAATAATCTGAAAATCAAAAAACTTAAAAGTATTGCTTAGAAAATTATATACAATATTATTCTTTTTAGGATTTTTCTTTTTTCCATTCAATACTTATGAAGGAATTCCTTTCCTGGGCGAATTTAAAAGTGAGGCTGGTGCTATTTTTTTTATTGCGGGATTTTTGGTTTTGTGTGTTGACGTTATCTGTTCCAGAAAAATTCATATACCTTATAAAAATCTTATTTTTCAATTAGTAATGTTTTTTCTAGTTTGGTGTTTGATTACCACTCTATTAAATATAAATACTGTTTTATCTAATTATTTTAAACAAACAGGCGGTATAAATAGATTTATAAGACAATATTTTGCTTTATTATTATCAATTTTAGTGTTTTTGATTTTGTATATCAATGTTTTGGCTAAAATGCATTTGAAAGAAATTCTTTTTAAAATCAGGAAAATTTTTCTTTGGTCTTTAGTAGTAGCTTCTGTCTGTGGCTTTCTTCAAATTTTAATTTCCGCAGGAGGATATCGTTTTTTTCACAAAATCCTGGAGTTATTCAATTATTTTCCATTTTTAGAAGTTAATCTTTTTCCTCAAGAAAGAATTTCATCAATATGCTATGAGCCACCATTTCTGGCAATTTATTTAATTACAATTTCAGGATGGATGTTTAGTTACATCATTACTAGTAATAACCCATGCAGATTTTTACCTACAATTTGTATTTTAGTTTTAACTTATTTTTCAGGATCTCGTACAGGACTTGTTGTAATTTTTATTCAGTTAATGATTTTTTCAGTTTTTCTGTATAAAGATCAAAAATTCAAGAAATATATTATAAATTTTGGATTAGTATTTTCTCTTTTTTTTAGTGTGTTACTGGTTTTAAACGGAGAAAAAGTACTAAAATCTGTATCTGAAAAAATGGATTCTTTAGACTTTAAAAAGAATCTAACAAAAAGTGTTTCTAATCAATCACGATTCGGAATGCAATATGCTTCTTTGCAGGTGTTTTTAGAAAATCCGATTATTGGTGTAGGATTTGGTCAGCAAACCTATCATAGTAGAACACATTATCCAATATGGGCAACTCGAAACAATTATGAATTTACATTGTTTTATAAGAATAAAAAGAAAGAGCATTTCCACCTGGATATAATATCTATACGCGTTTGATGGCAGAGACAGGATTAGTTGGAATTATATTGTTCTTAATGATACTTTATTTTTCAATTAATGAAATACGACTATTAATAAAAATAGCTAAAGGAGAAGAAAAAGTTCTGTTAATGATTCTTCTTATTTCACTTATTGGTTTATATGTAAATTGGTTTCAAATAGATACTTTTAGAATGTATGGTGTTTGGTTAAGTTTGGCAATTTTAATTAGAATGAGAAAAAAATCAAATTTAGCAGAAAATGAATAAGATTGTACTTTTGATTCCCTACTATAATAATTCTATTGGGTTAATAAAATCGTTGAATTCGATTGATGCTAGTGAAGAATTGGACATTATCATTGTAGATGACGGAAGTAAAAATAAATTTGATGAGGCAACACTTCGAAAGAATTTTAAAGCAAAAGGAACTCTTTATTTCGAATATTTCAAGAAAAATCAGGGAATTGAATTTGCATTAAATCATGGACTTAAAATTAGTCTTGAAAGAGGATATAAATACACCGCAAGACTAGATTGTGGAGATGTTTGTTTAGGAAAACGATTTGCTATTCAGGCAGCATTTTTAGATCAAAATCCTGAAGTAAAAATTGTAGGTTCAAATGTATTGGCAGTTGACAACAATGATAATTATTTGTATTCAATTAATTTACCATTAGATGATAAAGAAATAAAAAATAAGATGTATTTCAACTCTATGTTAATTCATCCGGCAATATTATTTACTACATCAATTATAAATGCTATAGGATTTTATTCTACAAATCATAAATCTGCAGAGGATTTTGCTTTCTTTTTTGCTATTTCAAAAAAGTTTAAAATGGCTAACATTGAGCAATATTTGACCCAAATTGAAATTAATGAAAATGGGATTTCAATTCAAAGAAGAAGGAATCAGGTAAAAGCGAGAATACAAATTATTAAAGAAAATTTTTATATTGGATATTATCCGATATATGGGCTTATTAGGAATTATATCTTGCTAGTTATTCCTTATACTATAATTTTAGCAATCAAAAAAAGATTAAAAAATGAGAGATTTAATTAAAGAAAAAGGTTTTGAATATCTCATTTATATATTATTACTGTCGTTATTTTTTTCAATGGCGGTTCCAAATATTATACTGGTAATTTTGTCCGTTTACACAATTATTAATTGTATAAAAAATAGAGCTTTAGTATTGAATTTTACGTTTTCAGCAAGAACAATTTTATTAGTTCTATTGGGATTTCTTACAGTAAAATCAGTTTTTTTTGGTACGATAGTGTATGATTTTAAGATTTATAAAGGATTCTTTTTATTGTTTTGGCTAGCAATTGTTTTGAAAAAAGTAACCAATCTTAATTCTTTAAAAGGAGTTCTTCTGTGGGGGATTAATGCTGTAATTGTATGTTCTGTCTTTTTAGTAGGTCTGTTTTTTTTGAAACACCATAGCTTACCTTTTTCAAACACGGCCGAGGTAAATGACTTATTACTTCTAGAGAGACCTTACATTGGTTTTATTGCTGTTTTAGGGTTTTTACTAGCTATTGAAAAAGTATTTCTTTCAATACAATATAAGTATGTTTGGATAATCAATGCAGCATTGTTATTCTTATTTATAATTTTAATTTCAGCTAGAATTTCTATTATAACATTACTTTTAGTGACAATAATTTATTTGTTTTTTTACGTTAAAATTAGCTTTTTAAAAAAGGTAATTTTTCTTATCTCTTTTATTGTTTTCTTTGGATTTATTGTGGTAACAAACAAAAATATATCAGAGCGTTTTTTTATCAAGAGTAATCTTGAAGAATCACTTAAAGTAGCGTCTGATTATGAACCAAGAATTGTAATCTGGAATTGTGCATTTTCAATGACACAGAAAAGTGATTTTAATTCTTTCATTGGATTCGATGGATACAGTACAGTTTCAGATAATTTTTTAGATTGTTATAGTAATACTATTGAAAATGTATCTAAAAAAGAATATTTTCTCTCAGAAAAATTTAACTCTCACAATCAGTTTATAGATTTTTATTTAATTGGAGGTTTAATTGGCTTAGCACTATTTGTTGCTTTTTTTATTAAATTATTTCTGGAAGTCAGAGAGAATTTTTTTCAAACAGCTATTGTCGCATCTTTTTTATTGTTTTTTTGTGTTGAGAATATATTTTACAGGCAATTTGGATGTTATCTTGTAGGGATATTTATTTTAAGTTTATGTTATACTAAGAAGGAAATAAATGAATAAGATTAAAATTGCTCATATTTTGCATTCTGTTGGTGGTGTCGATGTATCGTTGCGTCAAATCCTTGAGAATATAAATACAGTAAAGTTTGAAAATATTGTCATACATGGCGATTCTGATACTCAGGGTTTATTTCGTGACAAGAATTTTGAATCAATTATAGAATTCAAATTACCGATTTACAGGGAAATTTCTTTAAAAAATGATTTTTTAGCTATAACAAGAGCACTAAAAATTATTCGTAAAGAGCGACCAGATTTAATACATTCACATAGTACAAAAGGGGGAGTTATTGCCAGATTAGTTGGCTTTCTAACGGGTATAAAAGTACTTCACACGCCACAGGCTTTTTCTTATTTATGCACAGAAAATAAAATAAAAAGAATTGTTTTTTTATTAATTGAAAAACTACTTTCAAAGGGAAATTCAATTTTGTTAGCTTCTTCAGAATCAGAATTACAAAGAGCGATTAATGAGGTAGGATATGTAAGATCTAAAACCGCACTTTTTAATAATGCTATAAGACCAATTGAGAAAGTTTTAAAACTCTCTGTACCAAAAACATGGCCAGATAATTATCTCTGTAATGTTGGTAGACCATGCTATCAAAAAAATACCGAAGAATTGATACGTGTGTTATATGAAGTTAATAAAACAATAGACATACATTTGGTTTTAGTTGGTGTTGGATATCATGCGGATCAATTGAATATTGTTGAAAATCTCGTTTTAAAGTTAAATTTAAAAGATAAAATTACCATTCTGAATTGGACTTCAAGGGAAGATGTTTTGCACATTATTGGTAAGTCAAAATTATACGTTTCGACATCAAGATATGAAGGATTACCTTATGCAATAATTGAAAGTTTAGCATTATCTATTCCAAATGTTGTTTCAGATTGTGATGGAAATCGTGATTTGATAAAAAATGATTTTAATGGTTTTTGTATAAAGGATAATAATACAGAAGAATTTAGTCAAAGGATAATTAAATTGTTGAGAGAAGAAGATTTACACAATGAGTTTTCAAGAAATGCAAAAGAGACATTTTTACTACACCATAATATTAATGAAAAAATAAAGAATCTTGAACTTATTTACAGAGAAGAATTAAAATAATATAATAACAATATGATTTAAAGATTTTTCGGATTATTTATTGTAATTTTTTTCTTATAATTGCAATAATTTTTAACCATTAGTTTTTAAATTATGAAAAAAATATTTTCAACCATTGCTATTTTTGCTAGCATATTATCTTATTGTCAAAACATTTTTCAAAGTGGTGTTAATGTTGGTATCGGGACAAGTACACCAACCAGTAAATTAGAAATTTACGACATCCTTAATATGAAACTATTATTAGGAGTTATACCTACGGGTAGTGCGGCAAATGAACCTACAATCCTGTTTTCCAGGTGGTCGGGTAACCCAGAAAAAACATATACTTCGAATGCAATTCATACTCTATTTTCCCCAACAGGAACCGATGGAAATAATTTCGGATTAGCTTTTAGTACAATACCTCTTCATGCAAATAATGATTTTTCGGGAGCCAAAGTTAGATTGTTTATAAGTAATAATAACGGTAATGTCGGTATAGGTTCAATCAATCCCGATGAAAAACTTACAGTAAAAGGTAAAATCCATGCTGAGGAAGTAAGAGTGGATTTACAGGTCCCTGCAGATTATGTTTTTCAAAAGTACTACACAGGTAAATCAGATTTAAAATCGGATTATGTGATGCCAACTTTAGCTGAGGTAGAAAAATTCACAAAAGAGAACAATCACTTACCAAGTGTCCCTTCAGCTCAGGAAATAAAAGAAAAAGGACTACAGGTAGGAGAAATGAGCAACGCACTTTTGCAAAAAATAGAAGAATTAACACTTTACATTATAGAACAAAATAAAAGGATTGAATTACTTGAAGCAAAGTTAGACAAGAAGTAATTGCTTTCAAATGTTTTTCTTTGTGATATTCTAAGAGCTGCCTAATTATTTTTTTAGGCAGTTTTTTTATAGAATAGTTTTTATAATTTTCAAATCAGTTACATTTGTGAGGTATAAATAATTACTATGAAAAGAATACTTATTACAGGAGCAGCCGGATTTCTGGGATCGCATTTATGTGATCGTTTTATCAAAGAGGGATACTATGTTATCGGAATGGATAATTTGATTACCGGAGATCTTAAAAACATAGAGCATTTATTCAAATTAGAACATTTCGAATTTTATCACCACGATATCACCAAGTTTGTGCACATTCCAGGTGATTTAGATTATATTTTACATTTTGCTTCACCTGCAAGTCCGATTGATTATTTAAAAATTCCAATTCAGACCTTAAAAGTAGGATCTCTGGGAACACATAATTTATTGGGATTAGCCCGTGTGAAAAAAGCAAGAATTTTAATTGCGTCAACATCCGAAGTTTACGGAGACCCGTTGGTTCACCCACAAACAGAAGAGTACTACGGAAACGTAAACACCATTGGTCCGCGTGGGGTTTATGATGAAGCCAAACGCTTTCAGGAATCGATTACCATGGCCTACCATACTTTCCATGGGGTAGAAACCAGAATTGTACGTATTTTTAACACCTACGGCCCAAGAATGCGTCTGAACGACGGGCGTGTAATTCCGGCCTTTATCGGACAGGCATTGCGCGGGGAAGATTTAACCATTTTTGGAGATGGAATGCAAACACGTTCATTCTGTTATGTAGACGATCAGGTCGAAGGTATTTTTAGACTGTTGCATTCAGATTATGTATATCCCGTAAATATTGGAAATCCGGATGAGATTACGATTAAGGATTTTGCAGAAGAGATCATTAAATTAACAGGAACCAATCAAAAGGTAGTCTACCATCCATTACCGGTAAATGATCCGTTACAACGCCAGCCAGACACCACAAAAGCGAAAGAGTTATTGGGTTGGGAAGCAAAAGTAAGCCGTTCTGAAGGAATGAAAATTACGTATGATTATTTCAGATCACTTTCGAAAGAAGAGCTTTCAAAAGAAGAACACAAAGATTTTTCGAACTATATCAAATAAGAAAATTTAAACGGGCAATTATTTCCAGAATAATTGCCCGTTTTTTATTAAGTTACTTAAAAAGCATTCTTTTCGATGAGTTCCTTCATTTGCTGGTCCAAATTAAAATGACTTTTGGCATGAAGAAAAATAGCCTTTTTCATCTTCTGAATTTCTGCTTTACCTAATGTCGATATTGTTCCTAAAGTTGTATTTAATTGTTGGAAATCTTCAACGGGAACTACCCAACCAAGGTTATTCTCTTCTACAATATTTTCTCCTTCGCCTCCTCCATAGTAAAGTATTGGAAATCCTAAAGCACTATATTCAAATATTTTGGACGGAACAGAGCCGTAAATCCTTGTTTTGAGCGGAACAAGGGCAATATCTAAATTTTTTAAAGTTTCATGCAAAACATTTCGTTCTAACATTCCGTGAAAAACAATTTTTTTAGTTGGATTCTGGTTGAGGTAATTCACAATCTGAGTTTTCTCGGCACCATCACCAAAAATATGCAGTTCGATGTTATCATTTTCTAAATTCAATTGCTGAATAAGTTCAAAAACTCCTTGCGCAACGCCTAATAATCCGGCATAGAATAGTTTAATAGGTTCGCTGGAATTGTTTTTTTCTTCGAGGAAATCTTCAACAAAATGATCCGGATAATTACGATATAGAAAACATTTTTTTTCGGGAAAGATGGAATGAATATGGGTAATGATTTCATTAGATTGCCCAAAAACATGCGTTGCTTTTTGGTAAATAAAACGTTCAATAAAAAGCAAAATTTGGTGTGAAATACTGTTTTTCTTTAATACCTGCAATTCGATAGCGGCAGTTGGCCAAAGATCTGAAACATTCAAAAGGATTGTTTTACCCTTAATCCAAAGTACAAAAACAGAAACAAACGAAAGTAATAGTGGCGGTGATTGTACAATTACTTTTTTAGGTGTCTTGGCAAACAATAAATAAAAAAACAAAGTACTTGAAAACGATAGTGTCGAGACAATTCGTTTAAAGATATTCGAACTGTTACTCGGATAGATCCAAAGACGTTTTAAGGTAATATTCTGGATTTTTTCGGTAACAGAAAACCGGCCTTTGTATTCCGGAAATAATTCGCCTTTTGGATAATTTGGAAGCGGAGAAATTACCGAAACTTTATAACCATTTTGATCCAATTTTAAAGCTAGTTGTTCTATTCTATTGGCCGCAGCACCTTTTTCGGGTGGATAATAGTTTGATATGATTAGAATATCCTTCATTATTTTTTAGCCAGTAAAATTGAAACAATTCGTTCCGATGCTTTTCCATCCCATAAATCCGGGACACCACTTTTCTTGGGACCATTTTTTAAAAATGAACCGTATACCTTTTGTAAATTTTCTAATGACGTTCCAACAATAGTATTTGAACCAATGGTCTCGGTTTCAGGACGCTCAGTGTTATTTCGCATGGTAAAACAAGGAATTTCCATTACGGTTGTTTCCTCAGAAATACCACCGCTATCAGTAATAACGGCAAAACTGTTTTGTATTAAATACATGAAATTCAGGTAGCTTTGTGGAGCAACAAAGAGGATATTTTTAAACTTAGTTGAGCTTTCACTTAAGATAGCCTGTGTTCTGGGATGAATTGGAAACAATATTTTTTTGCCTTGAGCTAAATCATCAATTCCATGTAGTAAAGCAATAAGAGAAGAAACTTCGTCTACGTTTCCAGGACGATGTAAGGTTAGAACAATATAGTTTTTTTCACTAAGCTGATGTTCTTCCCAAAAATCCGGAGCCGAAATTCTATTGATGTTCTGATATAAAGTATCGATCATAACATTTCCTACGAAATGTACATTTTCAGGATTTGATCCTAGTTTTAATAAATTTTCTGAAGCGGATGTGGAGGTCGTAAAAAAGTAATCCGTAATGCTATCTGTCAGCATTCTGTTGATTTCTTCCGGCATTGTTAAATCTCCGGAACGAATTCCCGCTTCAACGTGTGCTACCTTAGTATTGCATTTTTTGGCTACAATCGAACACGCCATAGTAGAATTTACATCACCAACAACCAAAACTAAATCACAAGGATTTTGAATAAGTTCCTTTTCGAAAGCAATCATAATTGCAGCTGTTTGTTCTGCCTGAGAGCCACTTTTTACTTCCAGATTTACATTTGGTTTTGGAATATTTAATTCTTCGAAAAAGGTATCACTTAAGTTTTTATCGTAATGCTGTCCTGTGTGAACCAAACGAAAGGAAACATCAAAGCCTTGATTTTGCTTGTCTTTTATAGCGTTAATAAGAGGTGCTATTTTTATAAAATTAGGTCTTGCACCTGCGATTAGGGTGATTTTCATGGGACTATTAGATTCTTTCTAAAAACATTCTTTCGGCAAAAGTAAAGTTTAAATTGGAATTTAATCAGAATGGAATAATTTCTTAAATAGCGAACTGTGAATTTGCTTATTTTTTATAACCAATTTTTACTCTCTCATTTCCATCTTCTTTTTTCTCGGTTAGTTCATCTAAATAGGAAAAAACCAATTCAATATTTTTGTCATGATTTTCTAACTTCTTTTGAATCTGAAGAATATCCACTTTAATTTCAGTTGTATCTAGCAGCATTTCTCTCACTTTGGTGAAAATGCGCATAATTTGTATATTAGTTTGAATGGCTTTATCACTTTTTAAAACGCTTGATAACATTAAGATTCCATGTTCAGTAAATACAAAAGGTAAATATTTTTGATGCTCACCTCTTCCTTTTTTTAAGGTCACAATTTGTGACCTTAAAGAATCGGACTCTTTTTTTGATAATTCAAACATGAAATCGTCAGGAAATCTCAATAAGTTTCTTTTAACAGCTTGTTTTAGAGCCTTAGTTTCAATTCCATAAAGTAAAGCCAAATCACGATCAAGCATTACTTTTTGATTGCGGATATAATATATTTTGTTAGAAATAGTTTCTTCAGAAAGTAAAGATTGATCTTCCATAAGTTTTCATTAAAAAAACAAATGTAGGATTTTATTTATATTAAAGATAAGATTTAAATTGTTTTAACTTTCCACTTTTACTTCTGTCTAAAACTGTTTTTCGGGTAAAGCTGAAAGTTAAATTTGGTTCTAAATATACCGTAATTGCCTTTTCTATCTTTTGAATTTGAGTTACATTTAATTTAATATCACTAACATATTCAATTTCAAAAGTATTTAATTGTGTTTGTTTGATGGTAAATTCTTTAACGTTTCCATCGTCTTCAATAATACTTTTAGTAACATAATAAAAGGTTAAACCCGGTGCTTTTTTCCCACTTGGTAAGACAGCAATATCATTGGTCCTTCCAATAAGTTTTTTTAGAATGGGTTTCTGCGGAGTACTTTTTTCATCCAAAATTCCGATATCACCTATATCATATCTGATAAAGGGATGTGCTTTATTAAACAAAGATGTAATCACAATTCGGCCTTCTTTTCCATATGGAAGAATCTGATTGTTTTCATCTAAAATTTCTATAAAAAGCGTTTCCGAATTAACCTGCCATTCGCCTTTTAAGTTTTCAAAAGCAATCAAATCAAGTTCTGAAGCGCCATATTCATTAATAATTGGAACATTCAATTGTTTTTCTAAGAGTTTTTTATCGGATTCAAAAAGCATTTCCGAAGTAACGAAACAAGCTTTTAAAGAGGGACAAACTTCTTTTAAGATAAGATTTTTTTGTTCTAAATACTTAGCAAATAAAACAATCGAACTCGTGTAACCGTTGATATAATCGAATTTTTTAGTTTTGAATTTTTGCAGAAATTTTTCGAGAACGCCATCAGATAAATCGAAAACCGGAAATCGGAAACGATGCGTCAAAAAATCTTTAATTCGTTCTTTATAATATCCGGCGAAATTCATCGGAATACCATAGAATCGAGCTTGATACGAGCGATTAAAATCGATATTGTACCAGCCAAAACGCATAAAAATCGAAGTCCAGGTCAGGGCATGGCAATGCTTATCTTTGGCAAAAACAAAAGGAGTTCCACTAGATCCTGAAGTTTTGTTGAGGTACACATTTTTTAAGGTGTAGCCATTTGAAAGCCTTTCTTCTAGTGGTTTTTGTAAATTTTGTTTGTTCAGGATGGGTAAATTTTCCCATTTCAATTTTGTATTACCTCCAGCCAATTCCCGGTAGAAAGAATTGTTTTCCAAATGAAAAGCTACGATTTCTTCTTTTCTGTTTTGAAGAAAATGTGCATACTGTTCTTCCGATAAATTTCTGATTTCATCCAATTGAGTTTTGGCTTTCTTAATCGGAAAACCATTTAATTGCAGCGAAATATCGAAAAGAGAAATCATTTGAGGAGCTAATTTTCGTCAAAAATAATACTATCAAATTACTAACAGAGAACAATCAACAACTTTTTAAGATTTAATTATTTTTTACGTGTAAAAGCAATTATTTTTGCACCACAACTAAATACAACTACACCATGACAATTTTACTATTGGGATCGGGCGGAAGAGAACATGCTTTTGCCTGGAAAATGACTCAGAGTCCGCTTTGCGAAAAACTTTTTGTTGCACCTGGAAATGCTGGAACGTCGGCAATTGCTACAAATGTTGCAATGTCTCCAACAGATTTTGATGCAATCAAAGCATTTGTAATTCAGGAGAATGTAAAAATGGTAGTCGTAGGCCCGGAAGATCCTTTGGTTAAAGGGATTTACGATTATTTTAAAAATGACGAGAGCTTACAGCATATTCCGGTTATTGGGCCATCAAAATTAGGAGCTCAGTTAGAAGGTAGTAAAGAGTTTGCCAAAGAGTTTTTAATGAAACATAATATTCCAACTGCCGCTTACGATAGTTTTACGGCTGAAACGGTAGAGAACGGATGTGCTTTTTTAGAAACATTACAACCTCCATACGTTTTAAAAGCCGATGGTTTGGCTGCAGGAAAAGGAGTTTTGATTATTCAGGATTTAGAAGAAGCTAAAACAGAATTGAGAAACATGCTGGTTCACGAAAAATTCGGAGCAGCGAGTTCAAAAGTGGTAATTGAAGAATTTTTGGACGGAATTGAATTAAGCTGTTTTGTTTTGACTGATGGGAAAAGCTATAAAATCCTTCCAACAGCAAAAGATTACAAACGTATTGGTGAAGGCGATACAGGTTTAAATACAGGTGGGATGGGAGCTGTTTCTCCGGTTCCTTATGTTGACGCTGTTTTGATGGAAAAAATTGAAACACGTATTGTAAAACCAACTATCGAAGGATTTCAGAAAGATGGAATTGAATATAAAGGATTCGTATTTATTGGTTTGATCAATGTAAAAAATGAACCAATAGTAATTGAGTACAACGTAAGAATGGGAGATCCTGAGACTGAAGTTGTAGTACCGAGATTAGAATCTGATTTAGTGGAATTGTTCCTTTCGGTAGCCAATCAAAAATTAGATACATTCGAATTAAAAGTTGATCCAAGAAGTGCTACTACTATTATGGTGGTTTCCGGTGGATATCCTGAAGAATTTGAAAAAGGAAAAGTAATTACCGGTTTAGAAAATATTGAAGATTCTATTGTTTTTCATGCAGGTACAAAATTAGAAAACGATAGTATCGTGAGTAATGGAGGACGTGTATTAACGGTAACTTCTTATGGAGACGATTTCCAACAGGCCATAAAAAATCTTACCAAAACATAGATAAACTAAGCTTTGATAAGATGTATTTTAGAAAAGATATCGGCTTCGACTTACTTTAAAAAAGAGTGAGCCGTAGTATCTTGGTTTTCTGTTCCGGCATCATCAAAAATGCGTAATTGTTTAATCCAATAAACGATTGCGCATGAACAGATGATCATGAAAATCCAGTTGATCGTATTAGCACCAAACCATGTAACAAGTTCCAAACGACGTAAAAAATCAAGTGGTGCGAATAAAATGTTAACGAATAAGTACTGTATTCCTTCAAAAAAAGCTGTCATAATTTTATAAAATTATATGTTATTTATTGTTGTGTAACGCATTGAAACCAGAAGTCTGTTAGCAGAATCTTTTTTCAACTTGTTGGTTTTCCTTTTTAAACAAGTATTATATTTACAATCACAAAAGTATAAAATATCCTTATGATAACAAGTGTTTTTAAAAAATCTACACCATTAAATTATTCATTGGTCGTAATTTTAATACTGGTTTTCTTTTTTCTGTTTCAAATTCAGGAACCTTCCTGGATAACATCTTATTTTTTGGCATTCCAAAAAGTGAGCTTATTGTGCTTTATTCTGGCCTCATTTTTCCTGATAAATTTTATCGTAAAAAAGAACGGACTCAGTAAAGACAATGGTTACGCGATATTTTTTTACTTATTGTTTCTATTGTTTTTCCCCACAATATTTAACAATGCCAATGTAATATATGGTAACTTTTTTATACTTCTGGCACTTCGAAGATTGATTTCGCTGCAGTCGTTGAAAGCTTCTAAGGAAAAAATATTTGATGCATCATTTTGGATTTTAATAGCCTCTTTATTTCAATTTTGGTGTATTCTTTTCCTGATTTTAGTTTTTATCTCGATAGTTTTCCATGTTTCCAGAGATTATAGAAACTGGATTTTACCTTTTATAGCACTTGTAGCAGTGTTCATAATCTTTTTATTGGTCTCTTTAATTTTCCATATCGACATCACTGATTTTTTTCAGAAACGTGCTGTAATCGATTTTAACATTGATTATTTCAAGAGCAATTATGAAAACGGAGCACTTTCAATCTATGTGGCCGTAACCTTATTTTTTGTAGTTTCGATGCTGACTACCTTGTCAAATCGACCACAAATAGTACATTCTTCATACAAAAAGGTAGTAGCTTGTTTCTTTATTGCAGCCTTTGTTTATATTCTATCGCCGGATAAAAGTAACGATTTGCTCTTTTTTAGTGTTGCGCCCTTGACTATTATGGCAGCAAGTCATGTAGAATATATGCAACAAAAGCTCAATAATGAAATTGTTTTTTATGTGTTGATTTTGTGTAGTTTATTTACATTTTTCTCTCAATTATAATTTACTTCCGTAAGCAAGATCTCCGGCATCGCCAAGACCCGGAACGATATAATTTTTTTCATTTAGCTTTTCATCTAAAGAAGCGACCCATAAATGACAGTTTTCAGGAAGATTTTCTTCCAGAAAAGCAACACCTTCCGGAGCAGCAATAACCACAACGATATGAATCTCTTTTGGAGTTGCATTTTGAATTAGTTTTTCGTGAACAGCAACGATAGACTGACCCGTTGCCAACATTGGATCAAGAAGTAAAACAGTCTTGTCGTTTATGTTTGAAACAGCCTGGTATTCAACCCGAATTTCGAATTCGGCATCGTTATTTGGATGGTATCGGCAAGCCGAAACAAAACTATTCTCGGCATGGTCAAAGTAATTTAAAAAACCGTTATGCAGCGGTAAACCGGCTCTTAAAATGGAACATAAAACTAAATCACTCTCTATTTCAGTCGTATTTTTAATGCCAAGCGGAGTTTGGATTTCAACATTTTTATAAGCCAGATCCTTGCTCAGTTCATAAGCCATAATCTCGCCAATTCGTTCAATATTTCTTCGGAAACGCATGCTGTCGTTCTGAACATTAACATTTCTGATTTGGCCTAAAAAGTGATTTAATACGCTGTTATTTTTGGAGATATAATGAATTTTCATACTGAATTTTTAGAATTATGGATAGATTGTAGTGCAATAACGAAAAATTAATCGTTTTCTTCACACCATAAAAGTATAAAAAGTATCTTTGTGACTCTAATAAATAAAGACATGTTTTCAAAATTAGCATATTCTGTTTTCGAACAAAGCATTAAAGATTATCATCAATTTGATAATGTTGATCAACCTATAAACAATCCTTACCCAAAGGATAAATTTGAACATTTATTGTATTTGAAAAACTGGATTGACACTGTTCAATGGCATTTTGAAGATATCATTCGTGATCCGCAAATTGATCCGGTAGCGGCTTTGACTCTAAAAAGAAGAATTGATGCCTCAAACCAGGAGCGTACAGATATGGTGGAATATATCGACAGCTACTTTTTACAAAAATACAGTGAAGTAAAAGTAAAGGACGGAGCAAAAATCAATTCTGAAAGTCCGGCTTGGGCTTTTGACCGATTGTCTATTTTAGCTTTAAAAATTTATCATATGCATGAGGAGGCAACTCGTGCTGAAGCTTCACAGGAGCACAGAGATAAATGTCAGGAGAAATTAAATGTACTTTTAGAACAAAGAAGTGATTTATCAACTGCAATTGATGATTTATTGACTGACATTGAAAATGGAGATAAATTCATGAAAGTGTACAAACAAATGAAAATGTACAATGACGATGAATTGAATCCTGTTTTATATCAAAACAAAAAATAATTTGGCAGAGTTGTCCAATACAATAAAGCATATAGCCGTCATGAGACTATCCGCAATGGGAGATGTCGCCATGACGGTTCCTGTTTTACGCACTTTTGTGAAGCAGTATCCAACGGTTAAAATCACCGTAATTTCACGACCGTTTTTTAAGCCATTTTTTGAAGGAATCCCAAATCTTGAGTTTTTTGCTTTTGATGAAAAGCAACGTCACAAAGGATTTGCAGGGCTACTTAGATTATACAGTGATGTAAAAAAACTCAAAATCGATGCTTTTGCTGATCTTCATAATGTTCTGAGATCCAAAATTGTAAGCCTTCTTTTTGCTTTAAGCGGAAAAAAAAGAGCCACAGTTGACAAAGGACGTGAAGGTAAAAAAGAATTAACTCGTGCCGAGAATAAAATTTTTGCACAATTGCCAACCATGTTTGAAAGGCATGCAAAAGTATTTGAAAAACTTGGTTTTCCTTTAGACATATCAAATCCTGAATTCCCGCAAAAAGCAAAATTAAGCTCAGATATTTTAGAAATCATTGGTGATCAAAACCAAAAATTAATTGGGATTGCACCTTTCGCACAATACAATTCTAAAGTATATCCACAAGATTTAATGCAGGAAGTAATTGCAAAATTGGCAGAGAATAAAACGTATACCATTTTACTTTTTGGTGGAGGAAAGAAAGAAATTGAAATCCTGGATTCGTTTTCACAATCCTTTGAAAATGTAGTTAATGTGGCTGGAAAAATTAAATTTCAACAGGAACTACAGCTCATTAGTAATTTAGACGTTATGCTTTCTATGGATTCCGGAAATGCTCATATTGCAGCAATGCTGGGAGTAAAAGTCATTACACTTTGGGGTGCTACACATCCGTATGCCGGATTTTTACCATTCGGACAAACAATGGAAAATGCTTTGGTTTCAGACAGAAATCAATATCCAAAATTACCAACATCTGTTTATGGAAACAAAATCGTTGAAGGTTACGAAGACGCTATGAGATCGATTTCACCCAAAGATATAGTCACGAAGATTCAGTTAAGCATATAATCCGTTTAAATCATAGAAAAAGTAGCCAACTGTTTTCTTTTTGGTTTTATTAGCAACGATTACAACAAAATGATTTTCTTTTTCTGTAGACAATAAAATGTGCTCAAAATCCTCCGTTGAATTTCTGTAGATTTTGTGCACCAATTGTGACTCTTTAATTTTGTTCGATAGTATTTTAGCAGCTTTTAATTTGCTTATGTAGGGCCAGATATTAAAAGTATTCTTCTCAGAAACATTTATTTCGGTCATTTTACCAATCATTGTGGCACTATATTTTTCTTTGGTAAGTAATTTGGGACCTTTTTTATTTTGTTGTTTCTTAATGATAAAGTAGATACAAAAAAGAGCTGTTATTACAAAAAGTGCTATAAAGGATAAACGAAGTAAGTGATGTATTGTCATAATATTTAAGATTTAAACTGTTGACAAATTTGATTTAGCACTACAAATCTACAGAAGAACACATGAGATTGTGATTGCTATAATTTTACCTCTAATATAATAAAAATTCAGCAATATTTTATCGAAAAAATGCTTTTATTATAATTGCAATTAGAGCCAAATTTTCTCATCCCGGCATCTGCTATAAATATAACTTTTTAGATTCGAAATTGTGACTTGGTAATTTGGTGCTTCATAACCAAATCGTTCGTGTTCCATTTGTTCTTTTTCGACAGCATCGCAGCCTTTTATAACTTCTTTAAGCATATCCAGCATGGCGAGTTCTTTATTGTTTGTCTTCTGAAATTTAAATTCTATAAGTTCATCCTGAAGTTCTTCACAATATTCCACAAGTTTTTCAACTTCAGGTTCGTCTAGAAGATATTCTTTATTTTTAAAAATTTCCTGTACAGATTTCATAACATAATTTTTAAGTTCCAAATTCAAATTTTACAAAGGTTGCTAATAATTATAAAACAAAAAAAATTCCAAATCCCAATTGTAAGTTTGGGATTTGGAATTTGAATATTTTGAGATTTTAACGATTAAACATCATCATAATCTACATAAATAGACTCTGAAGTAGGATGTGCCTGGCAGGTTAAAATTAAACCTTCAGCGATTTCGCTATCTGTTAAAATCGAGTTTTTAGTCATTTCAGCACTTCCGGAAGTTACACGAGCCAGACAGCTGCTGCAAATTCCACCCTGACAAGAGTATGGAGCGTCGATTCCTTGTTTTAAAGCGGCATCAAGGATGGTTTGCTTTTGAGACATTTCGAATGAAACTTCGTCATCATCAACCAAAACCGTAATTTTTGTATGTCCTTCTAATGAGGTATTGATTTTATTTTCCTGAGTAGAAGAAGTAAAAAGTTCAAATTTAATTGCCGATTCTTTTACATTCTTTTCCTTTAAAATTCCCGAAACCGTATCGATCATTTCTTCAGGACCACACAAGAAAAATTTGTCAAATTGTAATTCTTTGTGTTTGTTGTTCAAAACAAAATTTACTGCCGATTTATCAATTCTTCCAAACAAAGCATTTTCAGCCTTAGCCTGACTAAAAACATAATGGATGAAAAAACGGCCTACATACTGTAATTGTAAATCATGTAATTCCTGGTAAAAAATTGTATCTTCAGGAGTTTTGTTTCCATAAACCAATACAAATGAACTTTTTGGCTCACTTTTTAAAACCGATTTAATAATAGAAAGTACCGGAGTAATTCCACTTCCGGCCACAAAAGCCGCATAGTTTTTTTGTCTTTCAGCATCTGGTTCAAAAGTAAATTTTCCTTCCGGATGACCTACTTCAAGAACATCTCCAGCCTTAAGTCTCGTATTGGCAAATTGAGAAAATAAACCATTTTTTACTGCTTTTACAGCAATACGTAATTCGTTGCTTTCAGGCGCAGAACAGATAGAATAAGCACGACGAATCTCTTGGTTATCAAGAGTTAGTTTTAAATTTATGTATTGTCCGGCTATAAATTTATAGTCCGATTTTAGTTCTTCAGGAACATTAAAAAGTACAGAAACAGCATCAGCAGTTTCGCGTTTTACCTCTTTAATTATTAGTTTTAAGAATGAAGGCATGATTGTATTTTTTATGCAAAAGTAGCAAACGACAGTTAATTGACAGGCACTAAACGATTATTTTTAACTTTTTTTGTAACGTTTTCTTACATTTGATCACATACTAGAAAACTCAAAACAAATAACCATGATTAAAAAGTTTATTTACCTGGAATGGAAAGCCTTTGTTAGATCTGCATCATTCGGCACAAGTGTCGTGATGAAAGTTTTATTAGGTTTTTTAATGGTCTATTTTTCCTTGCTTTTTGTTGGAGCCGGAATAGGAGCATTCTATATTTTAAAAAAAATGAAACTGGAGCCTCTGGTGACAATCAACCAATTTTTGATTTACTATTTTCTTTCCGATCTGGTGATTCGTTTATTGATGCAGGCAATTCCGGTTTTGAATATTAAACCATTATTAATTCTGCCGTTCAAAAAACCGACCATCGTTCATTTTTCATTAGGTAAAACAGCATTGTCTTTTTTCAATTGGGTTCATGCACTGTTTTTTATTCCTTTTTCAATAGTGTTAGTTTTAGAAGGTTATGATCTTTTGGGAGTTATCTTCTGGTTTTTAGCAGCATTCTCCTTAATTTATATCAACAATTTTTTGAATATTATTCTAAGTAATATCGACAAGTTGTTTGTTGTTTTTGTTGGAGCAATTATCGCTTTAGGAGCTGCACAGTATTATAAACTCTTTGACATTACGAGTTTTACAACGCCAATTTTCCAGGGTTTTTATACGACAAAAGGATTGTTTTTGATTCCTGCTTTGATTCTGATAGGGCTCTATCTGTTTACTTTCAAATATTTCAAGAATAATTTGTTTTTAGATGCAGGACTTTCACAAAAAGAAGACATCGCTACCACTGAAAATCTTTCGTGGCTGAATCAATTCGGGACTTTAGGAACCTTTCTTAAAAACGATATCAAATTGATTAAGAGAAACAAAAGATCAAAAACGACTCTGGTAATGAGTTTTATCTTTTTGTTTTACGGACTTATCTTTTTCGGAAACAAACAACAGCCCGAGGTAATGACCATTTTTGCCGGAATATTTGTTTCAGGTGGATTCTTATTTGTCTTTGGACAGTTTGTACCGAGCTGGGATAGTTCGTATTACCAATTAATGATGACCCAGAATATTCCGTATCGCGGTTACATAACGTCAAAATGGTGGCTGATTGTTATTGCTACTTTCATCTCTACAATACTGGCGTCTTTTTATCTTTTCTTTGGATGGCAAATTTATTTGACGGTCGTTGTTGGAGCAATTTATAATATAGGAGTCAATTCGCATCTGGTACTTTTGGGTGGTGCTTTTACAAAAACGCCAATTGATTTGAGTTCGGCGGGAGGTGCCTTTGGAGATAAAAAAGCGTTTAATGTTAATGCAATGCTGCTGACATTACCAAAGATATTAGTGCCTTTAGGACTTTATGGAATCGGATTGTATTTAGGAAACAAAACCATAGGATTAGCACTTGTAGCCGGAGCAGGAGTTTTAGGTTTTGCTTTTAAAGAAAAAGTATTTTCACTGATCGAAAAAAGATATAAAATAGAGAAGTACAGCACCATAAGCGCTTATAAACAAAAAAACTAATTAGTTAATTAGAAAATTGATAGCATATAATTGGAAATCAATAAATTAACGATTAAACAAATCAACAATTAAACTTTCAAAAATGATACAAGTAAACCAACTTTCAAAAAAATACAACGGTACAACAGTTTTAAACATAAACAATCTTGAAATTCCAAAAGGGCAGAGCTTTGGACTAGTAGGAAATAACGGAGCGGGAAAAACCACTTTTTTCAGCTTGTTACTTGATTTGATTCAGCCTTCAACAGGAAATATAATAAACAACGATATTCAGGTAAATGCAAACGAGAACTGGAAATCTTTCACAGGATCTTTTCTCGATGAAAGTTTTTTGATTGGGTATTTAACTCCTGAGGAATATTTTTATTTTATTGGGGATTTACGCCACCAGAACAAAGCCGATATTGATGCTTTATTACAGCAGCATGAAGAGTTTTTTAACGGAGAAATCCTGAACAACAAAAAATATTTAAGAGATTTATCCAAAGGAAATCAGAAGAAAGTAGGTATCATCGCTACACTTATCGGAAATCCGGAAGTCGTTATTTTAGACGAACCTTTTGCAAATCTGGATCCGACAACGGTAAGCCGATTAAAAAAAATCATTAAGGATCTGGCCCATAATCCAAATGTTACCGTACTGGTTTCCAGTCATGATTTGCAGCATACCGTAGAGGTTTGTGACCGAATAGTAGCCTTAAATAAAGGAGAAATTGTAAAAGATATTCAAACTTCAAAAGAAACCTTACAAGAACTGGAATTGTTTTTTGCAGTATAAGTTTCTATATTTCAAAAAGAAGCGTATTTTTACAAGTCAATATACTAAAAATCCTTTTTAGAAGTTAATTGATATAAACTCTTTTCTATTGAAAAAGAATACTCTTAAATATAGTTTTTTTATTGTTTTTTTATTCTTTTTGATAGCCTGTTCTACCAAGAAAAATAATTTTTTGGCGAGAAATTCCCATGCACTAAGTACAAAGTACAACATTTTGTATAATGGTGGAATTGGTCTTGACAAAGGATTAAAGGCTGTTCATGCGAATAATCAGGATAACTTCTGGAAAATGCTTCCGATCGAAAAGATGCAGTTTGATGAGAACTTTTCACAAGGAGATAAACCCAAAAATGCTGATTTTGAAAAGGCGGAGACCAAGGCCACGAAAGCGATTCAAAAACACTCCATGAATATTGGAGGAAGAGAGCGAAATTCGCAAATCGACGAGGCTTATCTGATGCTTGGAAAAGCGAGATACTATGATCAGAGGTTTATTCCGGCTTTGGAGGCATTCAATTATATTTTGTACAAATACCCGAACAGCAGTAATATTTATACAGCGAAAATCTGGCGCGAAAAAACCAATATGCGCTTAGGTAATGATGCTATTGCGGTAAAAAATATCAATCTGCTCTTAAAAAATACAGATTTGAACAAGCAGACATTTTCAGATGCGAATGCTTTATTGGCAGAAGCTTATTTGAATTTAGAAAAAAAGGATAGTGCAGTTGCTAAACTTAAAATCGCCGAGGAGTTTACCAGAATAAACGAAGACCGCGCACGTTACCGTTTTATCTTAGGTCAGATGTATCAGGAAGCCGGAATAAGAGATAGCGCGTTCTATTACTATGACGGTGTAATTGACATGAACAGAAAAGCAGATCGAAAATACATGATGCATGCCTACGCAAAAAAGGCGCAAATGTTTGATTATAAAAATGGAGATCAGGATTTGTTTTTAGAAATGTACAATAAGTTAGTGGCAGACCGTGAAAACAGACCTTATCTGGATGTTTTATTTTATGAAATGGGAGTCTTCTTTGACAAAAATGACGAACAGCAGGATGCTTTGGTTTTCTACAACAAGTCATTGGGAAGAAAATCAAAAGACCCTTATTTAATAGCGTCGACTTACAGAAATATTGGCGACATGTATTTTAAGAATACCAACTACACTATCGCTGCCAAATATTATGACAGTACGTTAGTAAAATTAGATCCTAAATCCAGAGAGTTTGCTTTTATTGAAAAAAACAGAAAAAATCTGGACAATGTTATCAAGTATGAAGCAATTGCAAAACGTAACGATAGCATCATAAAAGTATACGGTTTGTCTCCGACTGACAGAAAAAGTTATTTTAATGATTATATAGCTGTTCTCAAAGAAAAAGACGAGGAGAAACGAATCTTAGAAGAAAAAGAAAAGGAAAAACTGGCCAATATCGATCGTAACACAAATGCTAATGGAGGACCAACAGCGGTTAACCCTCAGTCAGTTGGAGCGGCTAATCCCGGAATAGGAGCATTTAATCCGCCGTCAGGAAATGAAACGGCAAGTACCAGTACTTTTTATTTTTACAATCCTACCACAGTTGCTTACGGAAAATTGCAGTTTAAGAAATTATGGGGTAATCGGGTTTTAGAAGGCAACTGGAGATTGGCCGCTGTGAAATCAGCCAATAATGCGGCATTAAATGACACGTTAAATAATAACGCTGCAAATGCACTCAAAGACACTATAGTTATTGAAAAATACACTACAGATTTCTACGAAAAACAGCTCCCTCAAACACAAGCTGCAATCGATAGTATTGGTGTTGAACGTAATTTTGCGTACTATCAATTAGGGCTCATTTACAAAGAAAAATTTAAGGAATACAATCTGGCGAGTGACAAACTGGAGCAATTACTAAAAAATAAGCCGGAGGAAAAATTGATTTTACCGGCGATGTATAATTTGTACAAAATATATCAAATTACAAATCCTGCCCGCGCCGAAAGGATAAAATCAGATATTACAAACAATTATCCGACTTCACGATACGCTCAAATTTTAAACAATACCAATGCGGCCGATTTAGCATCACCGGATAAAGAGTACCAAAAATGGTATAAATTGTTTCAGGAGGAACAGTTTGATACCGTCTTAGATAATATTGACAATCTGATCAATCAATATTCAGGTGATGAAATAGTTTCTAAGTATGAATTGTTAAAAGCCAATACCTTAGGAAAAGTAAATGGTCTGGCCGCTTACAAAAAAGGTTTAGAATCAGTTGCCGATAATTATCCAAACAGTGATGAAGGAAAAAATGCGCGCGAGATTTTAGAAAAGCAAATACCGGCTTTAGAAAAACTTGATTTTACTTCTGTTGACAGTAAAAACTGGAAAATTGTATATGTAGTTGCTAATAATGACACTAAAACCCGTCAAAAGATTGAAGAAGCGATCAGAGTCTTTTTATTAGTTGAAAATTATGAGAGATTGACAACTTCTTTTGATAAATACAATAGAACCGAAAGTTTTGTGGTGATTCACGGTTTAAAATCAGAGGCATACGCCAGAGATATTTCAGGAGTTTTTAGAGACGATAAAAAGTATAAAATACCGAATCCCGCAATTATCATATCGAGTGATAATTACAAATTGGTTCAAATTAAGAAAAATCTCGATACCTACTTAGCCCCCAAAACACCATAATCATGTTTGATAAAGTAAAAAAAAACGGAACAGAACTTTTAGGAAAAACGAATCGAATAGTTGAAGGAACCTCTATTGTAGGAGACATCGTTGCTAAAGACGATTTTAGACTGGATGGAGAATTGATAGGAAATTTTACTTCACAAGGTAAATTGGTTATTGGAGTCTCCGGCGTTGTTAAAGGCGAAATTGTTTGTAATAATGCCGATATTGAAGGAGTATTTCAGGGAAAAATTAAAGTTTTAGAAGTCCTTAATATAAAAGCATCGGCACAGATTCATGGAGAAGTTGCCATAGGAAAACTGTCTATTGAACCAGGCGCCAATTTTACCGCTACCTGTACCATGTTAACTCATACTAAAGATGTAACCCTAAAAGATGGAAAAGGAACCGAACAAAAACAAAAGGAACAAGTGGCTTCCGCTCATTAATATTCCCGTTCAAATGGGGATCATTATTTTTTTATTTTCCTATTTTGGTACCTGGCTGGATGAAAATCATCCCAGTCCAAAATTAGATTACAATACCATTTTTGTCATGATTGGAGTTGGATTGGCTTTGTACAATGTAATTCGTCAGGTTAACGAAATCAATAAAACAAAGTAAATCATCTTTTAAACAGCTTGAAATAAATATTGCATCTTTGCAAAAAAAAATCAAATGCTTTTAAAAAATTACAAACCCATTCTATATTTATTCTTTTTTGCTTTGGCGGCTTACTTATTGCACAAAGCCCTTTTTTCAGTTTTAGAAATTAATACCCAAAACTTTTATTATAGTACAGCCTTTTTGTATTTGATTTTTTTCACACTGTCGGCATTTTTATACCTTATATTATTAGTAGTAAAAAAGAAGAATTTTGAAATTGTCGGAATGGCTTTCCTTTTCGGGACCGCCAGCCAAATGTTATTAGCCTATTTAATTTTAAGACCGATTTTGGAAAACAAAAGTGGCGAGGTGATGGTTGAAAAAATCAATTTTTTTATAACATTTATTTTGTTTTTGTTATTTCAGACGCTTTTAACTGTCCGATTATTAAATGAAAAGCATTAAAATGGGGATTATGCAAAAGAAGGTTCAAAAATAATTTTTCATATCCTTTTGAATATTAATAAAAAATGTACCTTTGCACCAAATTTTAGAAACGTAAAAAATAAGATTTTTAACAGATATGGTGATTTCAAACAAACCGCTCAAATTTATTCTTGCAGCTTTAGTAGCTTGTTCTCCAGTAATGAGTTTTGCAAATTCAGAGAATGACTCAACGCATGTACATGCTGAAGCCGCTCATGAAGAAAAAGTAATTTCACATAACGCGCCGTCAGAAGAGGAGCATGCAGCTCTTGACCCAAAAGCAAAAGTGGACGCTTTTATTGATCATCACTTACAAGATTCTCATGATTTTGTTTTCTTCTCAGATGAAAAAGAAAATAAACATTACGGTTTTCCATTACCTGTAATTCTTATTGACGGAGGTTTGAAAATTTTCTCTTCTTCAAAATTACACCACGGTGAAGCAGTTGCTGAAGTTGACGGAAACTTCTACAAATTAGTTCACGGTAAAATTTACAAAACAGATGCTGCCGGAACTATTACTTTTAATGACCACGGACATCCTGAAAACGAAAAACCATTAGATTTTTCGATTACAAAAAATGTAGTGTCAATGCTTTTTGTTTCGGTATTATTATTTTTAATGTTTACCGGATTAGCGAAGTCCTATAAAAAAGGACCAATCCCAACTGGTTTCGGAAGAGTATTAGAACCGCTTATTATTTTCATCAGAGATGAGATCGCCGTTCCAAATATTGGAGAGAAAAAATACAGAAAATTTATGGGTTACCTTTTAACGGTGTTTTTCTTTGTGTGGTTGTTAAACTTATTAGGTATGACTCCACTTGGAATTAACGTTACAGGAAATATTGCAATCACAGTTTGTTTAGCTGCGTTTACTTTTATCATTACTCAGTTTAGTGCTAACAAAGATTATTGGGGACACATTTTCTGGATGCCAGGAGTACCAGTTCCGATGAAAATTATTTTAGCTCCAATCGAAGTTTTGGGAACATTAACAAAACCATTTGCATTATTAATTCGTTTGTATGCAAATATTACTGCAGGTCACGTAGTAATTATGAGTTTGATCGCGATGATTTTCGTAGGTAAAAATTTAGCAGCAGATTTGCCAATCTCTTTAGGACTAACATTATTTATTTCGGTAATTGAAGTTTTAGTTGCATTTTTGCAAGCGTTCATTTTCACAATGTTATCGTCATTATTTATAGGTATGGCTGTTGCAGATCACGACCATGATCATGGGCACGGACACGAAGACAATGTTATTATTTAATTTAGAAGTTTAATTTTATATATATAAATACTTATGGGAACAATTCCAACTTTAGTAGGTGCAGGTTTAGTAGTAATCGGTGCAGGTTTAGGTTTAGGTAAAATCGGTGGATCTGCTATGGACGCGATTGCTCGTCAACCAGAAGCTGCTGGTAAAATTCAAACTGCGATGATTATTATCGCGGCTTTATTAGAAGGTTTAGCGTTTGCTGCTTTAATCTTAGGAAAATAATAAAGAAAGAACTAACAACATCTTTAACGGTTGGTTAAAGGTGTTGTTACTTTTAAAAAAAGAAATTAAATATTTAATATAGTTATAAAATGGATAAGTTAATTAACGATTTTTCATTCGGTTTATTCTTTTGGCAAGCGCTAATCTTGTTGGTTTTGATTTTACTTTTAGTAAAGTTTGCCTGGAAACCAATTATGGAATCTATTACAGCAAGAGAAGAAGGTATTAAAGATGCATTACTTTCTGCAGAAAATGCAAAGAGAGAAATGGAAAACTTACAAGCTGACAATCAAAGAATTTTGAATGAAGCTCGTGCAGAGCGTGACGCGATGCTAAAAGAAGCTCGTGAAATGAAAGAGAAAATGATTGCTGATTCTAAAAACGAAGCACAAGAAGCGGGTCAAAAAATGATCGAGCAAGCTAAAGCTGCTATCGAAAGTGAAAAGAATGCTGCTATGGCTGAATTGAAATCACAAGTTTCAACTTTATCATTAAGCATCGCTGAAAAATTATTGAAAGAAGAATTATCTAACAAAGAATCTCAAACTAAATTAGTAGAGAAAATGTTAGGTGACGTAAAGCTAAACTAAGATTATGGCAAGTACAAGAGCAGCAATTCGTTATGCAAAAGCAATTCTGGACTTAGCAAACTCTAAAGGTGTTGCCGAAGCTGTCAATAACGATATGAAGTCAATTGCAACAGCAATTGAGAGTAATGAAGAATTAAGTGCCTTTATTCAAAACCCAACTACAAAAGTTGAAGTTAAAGAAAGTGCTCTTTTAGAAGTTTTCGCAGATGTAAATGGTGTAACTAAAGGGTTATTTCATTTATTATTTGAAAACAAAAGATTTGAAATTCTGGAAGCTATTGCTTTAGAATACAAAAAAATATTTGACGAAGGTAATGGTGTTGAAGTAGCAAAAGTTACAACAGCAATCCCAATGGATGCCGCTTTAGAAGCTAAAGTTTTGGCAAAAGTGGCGACTTTATCAGATAAAAAAATAACAATTGAAAATACAGTAGACCCATCTATCATTGGAGGGTTTATTTTAAGAATAGGGGATCAACAATACAATGCTTCTGTGGCAAACAGATTGCAGGTATTAAAAAGAGAGTTAAGTAATTAGTTTTATTACACATAAAAGTGTCTAAATTATAAATTAAGATGGCGGAAATCAAACCTGCTGAAATTTCAGCAATATTAAGAAAGCAAGTAGAAGGTTTTGAATCTGGTGCTACGCTAGAGGAAGTAGGAACAGTACTTCAAGTTGGAGACGGTATTGCTCGTATTTACGGGCTATCGAATGTACAATATGGTGAGTTAGTTGAATTTGACAACGGACTTGAAGCTATTGTATTGAACCTTGAAGAAGACAACGTTGGTGTGGTACTTTTAGGACCATCAACTGGAATCAAAGAAGGATCAACAGCAAAAAGAACGCAACGTATTGCTTCTCTTAAAGTAGGTGAGCAAATGGTAGGACGTGTAGTAAACACTCTTGGTTTTCCAATTGATGGAAAAGGACCAATTGGTGGAGACTTATACGAAATGCCTTTAGAAAGAAAAGCACCTGGTGTTATCTTCCGTCAGCCGGTAACGGAGCCATTACAAACTGGAGTAAAAGCAGTTGATGCTATGATCCCGGTTGGTCGTGGACAACGTGAGCTTGTAATTGGTGACCGTCAAACAGGTAAATCAACTGTTTGTATCGATACAATCTTAAATCAAAAAGAATTTTACGATGCAGGAAAACCTGTATTCTGTATATATGTTGCAATTGGGCAAAAAGCTTCAACTGTAGCAGGAATTGCTAAAATGTTAGAAGAAAAAGGTGCAATGGCTTATACAGTTATTGTTGCAGCTAATGCTTCTGATCCGGCTCCAATGCAAGTTTATGCTCCTTTCGCAGGTGCTGCAATTGGAGAATATTTTAGAGATTCAGGTCGCCCGGCTTTAATTGTTTATGACGATTTATCTAAACAAGCTGTTGCTTACCGTGAGGTTTCTCTTTTATTAAGAAGACCACCGGGACGTGAGGCTTACCCTGGAGACGTTTTCTACTTACACTCTCGTTTATTAGAGCGTGCTTGTAAAGTAATTGCTGATGATGGAATTGCTAAAAACATGAACGATTTACCAGATTCTATCAAGTCTATCGTAAAAGGAGGTGGTTCATTAACTGCATTACCAATTATCGAAACTCAGGCTGGTGACGTTTCTGCATATATCCCAACAAACGTAATTTCGATTACAGATGGTCAGATTTTCCTTGATGGAGATTTGTTCAACTCTGGAGTTCGTCCTGCGATCAACGTAGGTATCTCTGTATCTCGTGTTGGAGGTAATGCTCAGATTAAATCAATGAAAAAAGTTTCAGGAACTTTAAAATTAGATCAAGCTCAATTCCGTGAATTAGAAGCTTTCGCTAAATTTGGTTCTGACTTAGATTCAGTTACTTTAAACGTAATTGAAAAAGGAAAAAGAAACGTTGAAATCTTGAAACAAGGTTTAAATGATCCTTATCCTGTTGAAAATCAAGTAGCTATTATTTATGCAGGTTCTAAAAACTTATTAAGAAACGTACCTGTAAATAAAGTAAAAGAATTTGAAGCTGATTTCTTAGCTTACTTAAACAGCAAACATAAAGATACGCTTAACGCGTTAAAAGCTGGTAAGTTAGATGACAACATTACTGATGTTATCGAAAAAGCAGCAAAAGAAATTTCAGCAAAATATAACTAATATTTAGTTTATAGTTTTTAGTTTATTGTTTGTGGTTTGTCCCAACAATAAACTAAAAACAACAAACAATAAACATAAAATTAATGGCAAATTTAAAGGAAATCCGTAATAGAATTACTTCCGTTTCATCGACGATGCAGATTACATCGGCTATGAAAATGGTTTCTGCTGCAAAGCTTAAGAAAGCACAAGATGCAATCACTGCGATGCGCCCTTATGCCGAGAAATTAACGGAGTTGTTGCAAAATCTTTCCGCTACACTTGATGGTGAAGTTGGAGGTGATTACACTACTCAACGTGAAGTAAAAAAAGTATTGCTTGTAGCCATAACTTCAAACAGAGGTTTATGTGGTGCATTCAATTCTAACGTAATTAAAGAGGTTAAGAATCGTACCGAATTTTACGCAGGAAAACAAGTTGACGTTTTTGCTATTGGTAAAAAAGGAAATGATGTTTTAAGCAAAACGCATAAAGTACACGGTCATCATAATGCAATTTTTGATCATTTAACTTTTGAAAATGTTGCCGGAATTGCTGATAACTTAACAGAGAAATTCCTTACTGGAGAGTACGACAGAATCGAATTGATCTACAATCAGTTTAAAAATGCTGCGACTCAAATTGTTCAGACAGAACAGTTTTTACCGTTAGCTCCAATTAAATCTGATGCTGCAGTTTCTACAGGAGATTACATTTTTGAACCTTCAAAAGAAGAAATCGTGTTGACTTTGATTCCTAAATCATTGAAAACACAATTATATAAAGGAATCCGCGATTCATTTGCTTCAGAACACGGAGCACGTATGACAGCAATGCACAAAGCAACTGACAACGCAACTGAATTAAGAAACCAATTGAAATTAACTTACAACAAAGCACGTCAGGCTGCTATTACTAATGAGATCTTAGAAATCGTTGGTGGAGCGGAAGCTTTAAATGGATAAGAGAATTTCAGTATAAGAAAAAGCAAAAGAGCCGGCATATCAATGTCGGCTCCTTTTTTATATATAGGGTTGTTGTTTTTTGAAATGAAGCTTATAAAATGGTGATTCTCAATTTAGTCAAAAAGAGAGAATCAATACCATTTTATAAATCACCAAGTGCTTTGTCTTTTCTGGGAACAAACTAGCTTTATTAGTCCCAATGCTCTGTTTTTTTGAGGGTTACATTTCAGCAGAATCAATCCCATTGCTTTGTCTTTTATAGGAACAAACTAGCTTTATTTGTCCTCATGCTTTGCTTTTTTGTAGGGTTGTATTCTAGCTTTCCTCATTCCCTTTGTTACAAAGTTAAGATAGAACCGGTTTTAGAAATTTATATAATTTTCGAACTTTTTTATACATTTTACAGGTGAAGTTGCGGTTCAATTTTGTGAGGAGCAATGGAAAAAATTGAGTATTTTTGAAATCTATTTTTTTAAACAATGAAACTACAAATACAAGAACTCACTACAGTCGAAGAAATGCTGGAACAAATTGAAACCATGCGATTTCTTTATCCAAATCTTACCCTCGAAAAGTACACAGCATATCTTTCAGAAATGGTTCCACATAACTATATCCAGATAGGTGTTTTTGAAGAGGGCGTTTGTTTAGGAATTACCGGTTGCTGGTCGGCTACCAAACTATGGACAGGTAAATATCTTGAAATAGACAATTTTGTCGTAAATCCGGACGTTAGATCAAAAGGTATTGGGAAATTACTAACGGATTATATCGAACAAAAAGCCCTGGATTTAGATTGCAGCAGTATCGTTTTGGATGCTTTTACCGGAAATTTTGCCGCGCATCGTTTCTATTACAATCAGGGGTACGCGCCAAGAGGTTTTCATTTTGTTAAAATTTTGGACGAAAAAAAATTAACGCACTAAAATTTCGGCAAGTTCTTTTATTGAAGCGCAAAATCAATAATAAACCAAAGAATTGGTTATTTTTGTTTTATAAATTTTATTACACACATATATTTTGGGATTATATAAAAATCTATTCAAACAAACGGCTATTTACGGACTAGCGACGGTTTTGCCGCGAATGCTGAGTTTTCTGTTAGTCAGACTGTATACAGGTATTTTACCAACTGCAGAATACGGTGAAGTCTCGATTGTTTTGTCCTGGATGGTTTTCTTTAATGTGGTGCTTTCCTACGGAATGGAAACGGCATTTTTTAGGTTTTACAGTGCCGAAGACGATAAGAAAAATGTAATAGCTACTTCCACAATTTCAATATTCTGGTCGTCCATAATTTTCCTTTTTGCAGCCTTAATTTTTAGAAATACATTGGCAACTCTGGCCGAAGTAGACGTACAGTACATCACGTACACCGTATGGATTCTGGTTTTAGATGCTTTGGTTTTAATCCCTTTTTCTAAATTAAGAGCCAATCAGCGGCCTATGGTTTATGCGGCCATTAAAATTGGAAATGTTATAATCAATCTGTTACTGAACTTATTTTTCCTGATGTACCTTCCTAAACTGGCGGCATCAAACCCTAATTCTGTTTGGGATAATTTGTATGTCGAAAACTTTCAGATTGCTTATATATTCATTGCAAATCTATTGGCGAGTTTAGCGACGTTCATCGTGCTTTCACCAAACTATCTTTATCTCGGACGTAAATTTGATCCGGTACTTTGGAAAAAAATGATGAAATACGGTTTGCCTATTTTAGTGGCGGGACTTGCTTTCGCAGTTAACGAGCATTTTGATAAAATTTTATTGGGTTATCTATTACCTGAGAATCTTGCAAAATCTGAAGTTGGGGCGTATTCAGCCTGTTATAAATTAGGTTTGTTCATGGTTTTATTTGCAACGGCATTCAGATTAGGAATCGAACCCTTCTTTTTCAGTCATGCGAAAAACGAAAATGCACCTCAGACCTATGCCGTGATTACAAAATACTTCGTGATTTTAGGATCATTGATTTTATTAGGTGTCATTGTATTTGCAGACGTTTTAAAATATTTATTGCTAGATAATAAATCGTATTGGGAGGCCATGAAAGTGGTACCGTTGATCATTTTGGCAAATTTCTTTTTAGGGATTTACAACAACTTATCGGTTTGGTATAAACTGACAGACAAAACACAAATTGGAGCCTATATCTCTATTGTAGGTGCCATCGTGACTTTGATTTTAAACTATGTTTTAATTCCAAAGTACAGTTACTACGGTTCTGCAATTGCGACTATTTCTGCATACGGGAGTATGATGTTGATTTCGTATATTTTAGGAAACAGGTACTATCCAATTCCTTATGATATGAACAAAATTGGAGCTTACTTAGGAATTTCAATCGTATTTTCGGCTATTTCTTTTTATGGATTTAGAGAAAATTATTTCGTTGGAATCCCTTTGTTTTTGGGCTTTGTGTATTTTGTATATCATAACGAAAAACAAACAATCAAAGGAATGATGAATAAAAAGTAAGGTACTTTTTTATCTTTTATAATAAAAATGAAAATACAAATTATCAATAAATCACAGCACGCTTTACCGAACTACGAAACGATAGCTTCGGCAGGAATGGATTTGCGTGCCAATTTAACAGAAGCTATTACGCTAAAACCTTTAGAAAGAACCATTGTAAAAACCGGACTTTTTATAGAGTTACCCATTGGTTATGAGGCACAAGTACGACCAAGAAGCGGACTGGCGGCGAAAAAAGGAGTAACCGTTTTAAACTCTCCAGGAACTGTTGATGCAGATTATAGAGGTGAAATAGGCGTAATTTTAGTAAATTTATCCAATGAAGAATTCGTAATCGAAAACGGAGAGCGAATCGCACAACTTATCATTGCAAAACACGAAAGAGCAGAGTGGATTGAAGTGGAAGAACTTTCTGAAACGTCAAGAGGAGAAGGCGGATTTGGCAGTACAGGAGTAAAATAAAAATTTAATAATTTAAAAATTGAAAAATTAAAAGATTTGCTATTTTATTAATTTTTCAATTTTTTAATCTTTCAATAAAAAAATGAAGATAATCGTTCCAATGGCAGGTCGTGGATCAAGACTTAGACCACATACTTTAACAGTTCCAAAACCATTAATTCCAGTTGCTGGTAAATCGATTGTACATCGATTGGTAGAAGACATTGCTAAAATATTAAAAGAACCTATTGAAGAGGTTGCTTTTATTTTAGGAGACGCGGCTTTTTTTGGAGACGATCTTGTAGCAAGTTTAGAAGAATTGGCTGGAAGTTTAGGAGCTAAAGCTTCCATCTACCGCCAGGATTTACCTTTAGGAACAGGTCACGCGATTATGTGTGCCAAAGAATCTTTATCAGGTCCGGCAGTAATTGCTTATGCAGATACTTTAATCAGAGCCGATTTTGAATTAGATCCTGCTGCGGATGCCGTTATTTGGGTAAAACAAGTAGATCAGCCGGAGGCATTTGGTGTAGTAAAGTTAAACGCCAATAATGAAATTATAGAATTAGTAGAAAAACCAAAAGAATTTGTTAGTGACTTAGCGGTGATTGGAATCTATTATTTTAAAGAAGTAGGTGATTTGAAAAAGGAACTTCAGGGAGTTTTGGATAATAACATTCAAAATGGTGGAGAATATCAGATTAACGACGGTATCAAAGCCATGATGGCAAACGGTAAAGTGTTTAAAACCGGAAGTGTGGATGAATGGATGGATTGCGGAAATAAAGATGTTACCGTTGAAACAAATTCAAGAATGTTAGGGTTTTTACACAATGATGGGGAGCACTTAGTAGATTACGACGTGAAATTGGAAAATTCAACTATCATTCCACCGTGTTATATTGGCGAAAATGTAGTGTTGAAAAACACAACAGTTGGTCCAAATGTATCCATTGGTAAAGGTTGTCACGTTACAGACAGTACAATTAGCAACAGTTTAATACAAACTTATTCTCAAATAAAAAATGCACAGCTTGACAATGCAATGATTGGAAATCATGTGGTTTATGATGGTAAGTTTAGCAGTGTTAGCATTGGAGATTATTCAGTTTTAGAATAGATTATCAGTTGGAATAGATTCGTTTTTGTTTAAAAATAAATTTAAAAAAATGATACAAAAAGGAGTTATCGCAATTTTATTTTTCGTTTTGCTTGGCAATCCCATTTCGGTTATGGCTCAAACAGAGCCGGAAGATATTGCTATGGCAACCGATGAGTATCAGGATGCTTTTTATGAATCGTTGAAACAAAAAGGAATTGAAAATTATGATAAGGCTGTCACTTCATTACAAAAGTGTATCAAACTAAAACCCAATGATGCGGTAGCTTATTTTGAACTTGGGAAAAATTATCTGTCCTTAAAAGATTATCGAAACGCACAGGATTCGTTTGAAAAAGCAACTCAGCTTGATCCTAAAAACAAATGGTATTGGTTGGGAATTTATGACGTAAGTTATGAAACCAAAAATTATCCTTTGGCGATTGAAACCATTCAGAAAATAATGGTTTTTGATGAAGAGTACAAAGATGATTTGATTTCGCTGTATATGATCACCAATCAGTTTGATAAAGCGTTGGTGGCGATCAATGAAATGAATGAGAAGTATGGGAAATCAGAAGATCGTGATCGCTATAGATTGCAAATCTTATCTCAGGGGAAATATCAAAATGCAGAAATTGATAACTTGATTGAGCAGATAAAGCAACATCCAAAAGAAGAATCAAATTATGTAAATCTGATTTTTTTATATTCAAAATCAGAAGAAACAGATAAGGCGCTAAATGTTGCGAAACAACTGGCAAAGGAAATTCCAACTTCAGAATGGGCGCAGGTAAGTTTGTTTAAAGTCTATCTGGATGCTAATCAGGCCGATAAAGCGATTAAGGCAATGAATGTAATTTTAGGAAGTTCAAAAATTGATTCCAAAATAAAACATCGTACCTTAAATGAGTTTTTGATCTATACGAACAAAAATCCACAGTATGCTCCAGATTTAGAGAAAGCCATTTCGTATTTCGATAACGATCCTAATGTGGATGTGGCCAAAGAAATTGGAAAATTCTATCATAGTAAAGGTCAGTTTGAAAATGCGATTAAATATTACGAAAAAGATTTAAAAGCCAATTCAGAAACAGACCGTGAAACCAATTTGCTTTTGCTTGAAGCGTATGCCCAGATGAAACAGTTCGAGCCAATGACAAAAAGAGCGATGAGCATGATCGAGGTTTATCCAAGTCAGCCGCAGTTTTATTATTATGCCGGTTTAGGAAACAATCAGCTAAAGCAATTTAAAAACGCAAAAACCGTTTTAGAAATAGGACTCGATTATGTGGTAGAGGACAAAACACTGGAGGCAAATTTTAATATTCAGTTGGGAGAGGCTTGCAATGGATTGGGAGATGCAAAGAAAAAAGAGGAATACTTTTTGAAGGCAAATGAATTATTGAAAAAGAGAAAATAGAGGAAAGAGGGGGATGTACTTACATTCTAAGATCTTGATTTTTAGTTTTCTACAACCTGAAACAACACTATAAACAATTAAACAGATTTTGATTTGTCCAGATTCAAAATTAAAAAAGGCGGTAAATGAAAAAATATATAGCGATAGCGGTATTGTCTGTTTTTATGATTTCCTGTAAATCAAAGGCGGTTGCAGTGCAGAACAATACCAGCGAAGTAAAAGAAATTACTCCAAAAGAAGAAAAAAAAGTAATAGAGAATCATTATAACAATAAGTTAGATTTTTCAACGCTGTACGTAAAAGCCGGTGCAAGATACGTTGACGATAAACAAAGTCAGAATGTTACCGCTGAGATTAAAATTGAAAAAGACAAACAAATTTTAGTAAGTGTTCGTTTCTTGGGTATTACTATGGCAAAAGCTTTGATTACGCCAACAACAGTAAGCTACTACGAAAAAATAAACGGGACCTATTACGAAGGCGATTTTACAAGTTTAAGTAAATGGCTGGGAACAGAACTGGATTACAGTAAAGTTCAGAATCTATTGGTTGGTGAAGCTTTAGATGATTTGAGAAAGGGAAAATATGCCCAAACTATAGTAGATAATCTTTTTCGTTTAGAAGATGAAAAAGATTCTAATTTGAAAAAATCATTCTATTTGGATCCTGAAAAATACCTGTTGCAAAAAGAAGAGATCTCACAGCCATCAGAAAACAGATTCTTGCAGATTTCTTATGGCGACAGTAAGGTTTTCAATCAGGGAATACTTCCAACAAGTATTGAAATCAGTGCAATTCAGCCAAAAGGAAAAACAAATATTAGTTTAAATTACAATACGATTTCGTTTAACGAAGAACTTTCTTTTCCTTACAGTGTGCCAAGTGGTTATAAGAAAGTTATAATTAAGTAAATTTGCAAAAAGAAAATATAAACATGCCAAAATTTCTCCTAAGCCTAATTTTTATATGTGCCACTACTTTTATGTGGGCACAAGATTCGCAACAAGAAAAACTGGAACAGCGTAAAGCGCAGATTCAGCAGGAAATTAGAGATAATGAAAAGATGCTGCAATCGGTAAAGAAAAAAGAAAAATCGGCAGTAAATGTTTATTTAATTCAATCCAATAAAATCAAGCTGAAAGAAAAGCTGATTAATACTACTGCAAAACAGGAAAAACTTTTGAGTAATGATATGTATATTAATCAGGTTAAGGTTAATAAACTTAAAAAAGAGCTGGAAGTATTAAAGGCAGATTATTCAAAAATGATTCTTAAATCATACAAAAGCCGATCTGAGCAAAGCAGAGCCATGTTTATTTTATCTTCAGAGAGCTTTTTGCAAGCCTACAAAAGAGCGCAATATTTGAAACAATATACCAATTTCAGAAAAAACCAGGGATTAGAAATTCAATCTAAAACCGCGGAGCTGGAAGACTATAATGCCAGATTAAATGGTCAGCGTATTGTGAAGAAGAAGATTATTGCTGAAAATGAAAAAGAAAAACAAAGTTTAGAAACGGAAAAGAAAGAGCAGCAAAAACTAGTTAATTCGATTAAAAAAGACAAGAACAAAATTATTGCCGATACGAGAAGCAAACAGCAGGAGGCCAAAAGAATCGACAGACAAATTGATCGTTTGATTCGTGAAGCCATTGCAGAAGCCAACAGAAAAGCTGCCTTGGAAAGAGCAAAAGAAAATCCTGGTTCGACAGCATCTAAAACGCCGGTTTCTTCTTCTAAAATTGCATTGACTCCGGAAGGAAAAATTTTAGCTGCCGACTTTAAAGCCAACAGAGGAAAATTGCCATGGCCGGTAGAAAAAGGATTTATTTCATTAGGATATGGTGATCAGCCTCACCCTCTTTATCCGTCATTAACGGTGCATAATTCAGGAGTTGAGATTACAACAGAACAAGGAGCAAGTGCCCGTGCCGTATTTGAAGGAGTAGTATCGAGTGTAATTGTTTTGTCTCCAATCAACAGAGCTGTTATGATTCAGCATGGAGATTATTTTACCGTTTATCAAAATCTTAGTCAGGTTTTTGTGGAGAAAGGTGATAAAGTAAATGTAAAACAAAGCATAGGAAAAGTGAGAACCAGTGGTGACACCGGAAAAACAATCATTAAGTTTTTGATTCTTCAAAATACATCCAATAACAATCCGGAAGGATGGTTGCAAAACAGATAATAGTAGTCAACTGCAGTTTTTGAATTTACAATTATCCGTTATTTGTATTAATACCGATATAATCTGGATAAATGTTATAATTGGCATAATTTTGAAAATGGTCACAGATAACACAAATTAACTCCGAATAGGGCTCCAACGGAGCCTAATAGATATAGCAAAATTATTAAGTACAACAAATGAGCTCCAACGGAGCGTTATATAAGATGTTATTGTTATATTATCAGGAGAAAATTTGACAAAATTGCAGATAATCACAGCAAAGATTCTTTGTTTCTTGTAATGAATGGATTGTGAAAAATTTGATATAAAAAGGGAAAGTTAAAAAGATTTATATGCCGCTCCGCTGGAGCTTTTTGATATTGGGAAATTAAAATTACTATACCTATTTTGCTCCGTTGGAGCAGTTTTATAAAAAATAGTAGTAGTTCTTTTTAAGAAAGATTTTAATTTATATGATTGTCCGTTAAGCGGGCTAATAAGTCAATAATGCATACAGATTAAACGGATTTTCTAAAAATCTGTTTTTATCGGTTTAAATCTGTGTCATCCGTGTGCCATTTTAAAAATTAGTATAAGTAACGGATAGGCATATTTAAATTCAACTTTTACAAAGATTTAGAAAACTGTGTAATAATAAAGTCGATTCACACTTAAATAGAAAAAAACCTTTTCACCGGAAATAGACTGGTGAAAAGGTTTTTTGTTATTTGAAGTTAATCGTATTGTTCAAGTAAATATTTCATAACATCTGTTGTCGTTACAATTCCGGTAAGTTTACCATTGTCGACAACGGGAAGTGCGTGAAATTCCTCCGTAACTAAAATTTGAGCTAAATCCCGAATACTGGTATCTGATGAAACGGTTTTTGGCTTTGAAGTCATGATTTGAGAAATACTGAGCATTTCTAAAATAGCTTCGTCTGCCTCCTCCTGTCCTTCGAACAAAGCACCAAAAGTTAGGCGATTAATATCCGTGCGGCTTATGATACCAATTACTTCTTTGCCTCTAACGATTGGAATATGGCGGATAGTGTGTTGTTTTATAAGTTCAACGATTTTTTTAAGGTCGTCATTTTCACTTGCAGTAATGACGCTTTTAGTCATAATATGACTGATAGGTTCTCTCTTTTTCATAATATGAAGTGTTGTATTATTTCCATTAAAATTGTGAAATAATTCACATAAAACAAATGACCTTTATCATGTTTTACAACTTCTCAAAATATTGAAACAAGTAGCGTATTTGTTGAATTTTCTTTAGAAGGAGAGCTATTTTTGAAAGAAATTGAACGAGAATGCAAAATTCATCCTATTGTTCATTTGAAATTGCACCGATTGAAATTTAAAAATAGTATTTTTGCAGTATGGAAACAAACAGACAGAAAAAAATAGGCGGTGTCATCCAAAAAGATTTGGTTGATATTTTGCAAGGTGAAGTGCGAAAAAATGGAATCACTAATTTAGTAATTTCAGTATCCAAAGTTAGTGTTACTACAGATTTATCGGTAGCGACAGTTTATTTAAGCATTTTTCCTCAGGATAAAGCCCAAGAAACTTTAGAAGGCATAAAGTCAAATACAACTTTAATCAAACACGATTTGTCACAACGTGTGCGTTTGCAATTGCGTCGTGTACCTAACCTGGTGTTTTTTATTGATGATTCTTTAGATTATATCGAAAAGATTGATAATGCGTTATCTAACAGAGAGAACCCAATTGAAAACCGTGATCTTTTAGAAAAAAGAAGAAAATCATAAATTGAATTTCCCCCTTTACATAGCCAAGCGTTATATTTTTAGCAGAAGTAAAAACAATGCTATCAATATCATCAATCGTATTGCCAGCATGGGAATTATTGTTGGAACGATGGCTTTGTTTGTGGTTTTGTCCGTTTTTAGCGGACTAAAGGTTTTCAGTCTTTCGTTCACCAACGAAATAGATCCTGATCTGAAAATAAGCAGCACTTACGGAAAATCGTTTTTTGTAACGCCGGATCAGGAAACACAGCTTAAAAACATTGAAGGAATTGCTTCCTACAGTAAGATTATCGAAGAACGGGTTTTGTTTTTATTTAAAGACAAACAGCTGGTAACCTACTTAAAAGGCGTTGACAAAAACTATATTGTTGTTAACGATATCAGGAAAAAACTTTTTAACGGAGAATGGCTAAAACCGGATACTTATCAGGTGGTTATTGGTTATGGAATTGCTCGTGATTTTTCGTTAGGAATTCTTGATTTCGAAAATCCTTTGCAAATATTTGCACCCAAACCAGGAAAAGGAGCGATCGAAAATCCGGAAGAAGCATTCAATAAAACAGACGTTTTACCAGTTGCAATTTACTCCATCAGTGAAGATTTAGATTCAAAATATGTTTTTGCTGATTTGGGTCTGACGCAGGAATTACTGATGTATAAAACAAACCAGATTTCCGGAATAGAATTCAATCTGAAAGGAAACGCCAATGAAACTGCGATCAGATCTCAGCTGGAAAAATTATTCAAAAATAAAATCACTATAAAAAACAGAGCACAGCTTAACGAATCTTTGTATAAGATGCTCAATACCGAAAACATTGTAGTGTACCTGATCTTTACATTGGTAATTATCGTAGCCCTTTTTAATTTGGTCGGGGCTTTAATTATGATGATTTTAGAGAAGAAGCACAATCTGAAAACGCTTTTTAATCTGGGAACAGAAATCACCAGTTTACGCAAAATATTCCTTCTTCAGGGAACTTTGTTAAGTGTTTTTGGAGGTATAATTGGTCTTGTTCTGGGAATCATTTTAGTATTGCTTCAACAAGAATACAATTTGATTATGCTGACACCTACTTTGGCCTATCCGGTCGTTTTTACTTTAGAAAATGTACTTATCGTGATGGCAACCATTGTATCACTTGGTTTTGTTGCTTCTTTAATTGCCAGCAGCCGTGTGAGTAAAAAGCTTCTTGATTAGTATTTCTACCAGAAAAATATTACCTATATTTACCGTCTTAAAAATCTACAGCATATGATAGTTTCTGCTTAGTCCTATTTTATTTTTAGAATAATTAGGATACTTACGTTTGTTTTTTGAGTTCAGATCGTTGCATCTGGACAAATTTTATCATTTATCTTAATTTATTATGACAGAAACTACCATACAGAAAAATCTATTTTCTAAAATTTACATGACTTTAAAACAGGCTCTCCAGGGAGATGAGTCTTTTGATTATACCGCAGGAAGCATTAAAAAAGCAGTCATTCTCTTAGCCATTCCGATGGTTTTGGAAATGATGATGGAATCTGTTTTTGCTTTAGTCGATTTGTATTTTGTCGGGCATTTGGAGCACAGCAGTTTTGCAATCCAGACGGTTGGATTAACCGAATCGGTTTTAACCATTATATATTCTATTGACATCGGGTTAAGTATGGCTGCAACTGCAGTCGTAGCAAGGCGTATTGGAGAAAAAGATCCCGTCGCTGCTGCAAAAGCAGGAATGCAGGCCATCGTTATTGCATTTGTGTTAAGTATTTTTTTAAGCATTTTTGGAATTATCTATGCCAAAGATATTCTCCTTTTAATGGGAGCATCTGCAGACGCGGCCGAACATGGTTTTAGATATACCCAGATTATGATTGGTTCCAGTTTAAGTATTACGCTTTTATTCCTGATTAATGGAATCTTCCGTGGTGCCGGAAATGCTGCAATCGCCATGAAAAGTCTTTGGATTGCCAATATTTGTAATATTATTTTATGCCCGATACTAATTAATGGTTTTGCCGAAATTCCTGCACTTGGTTTACTTGGTGCTGCGATCGCCACAACTACCGGAAGAAGTATTGGTGTTCTGTATCAAATTTATCATTTGTTCTATGGAAATGGAGTTTTGAAAATTAAAATGTCCTACCTCTTACCGGATTTTAAACAGATAAATGCCTTAGTAAAAATTGCGGCACCAGGCGTATTACAGTTTGTGATCGCTTCCTGCAGTTGGATTTTTCTGGCGCAGCTGGTGGCAACAACAGGAGGAGATCACGGATCGGCAGGTTATCAGACCGCTCTTAGAATAATGATGTTTTTTATTCTTCCGGCCTGGGGATTGAGTAACGCCGCTGCGACTTTGGTGGGGCAAAATTTAGGAGCCAAACAAATTGAGCGCGCGGAGAAATCTGTTTATACTACAGCAAAATACAATGTCATCTTTATGGCGACTATTATGATCATTACCTTGTGCTTTAGCGAATATATCATCTCATTTTTCACCAATGACGAAATGGTAAAAACCATTGCTGTTGAAGCGTTACAGATTATGAGTATCGGATTTATTTTTTACGGAATCGGGATGGTTTTGATCAATACGTTTAATGGGGCGGGAGATACCTGGACACCAACAGGAATTAATTTCTTTGGATTTTGGCTGTTTCAGATTCCGTTGGCATTTGTGCTGGCAAAACATTTTAATATGGGACCAAAAGGGGTTTTCATTGCCATTCCGGTTGCTGAAACTGCTATTACTTTAGCAGGGATTTTCTTTTATAAAAAAGGAAAATGGAAACGTGTTCAGGTGTAATTCTTAAGAGTAATATTTTTTTAATATTAGAAAAACCTTCTATTTTGAAGGTTTTTCTTGTTTAGTATAAATAGGTGCAAACTATAAAAACGTAGATAAAATAGTACTTTTGAATTTAAAACAATCAAAATATTTGAATTATAGAATAATGAAAAATCAGTTTAGAAAAATTAAGATTACAATTGGAGTGGGTTTGTTCGCTT
Source organism: Flavobacterium sp. B183 (assembly GCF_023539155.1). Classification (NCBI taxonomy): domain Bacteria; kingdom Pseudomonadati; phylum Bacteroidota; class Flavobacteriia; order Flavobacteriales; family Flavobacteriaceae; genus Flavobacterium; species Flavobacterium sp. B183. Next base: position 1,098,562 of record NZ_CP097434.1, read on the forward strand.
TTACCATGCACTCACAGCAAATAGGGGATGGATTGGCGAAGGGAATAGGTGATTTTACAGTACCTCTTCTTTCAGGAACGTATTGCGCACTAAATCCAACTGGAACATTACCTGAAAATGATTGGCAACATTTATTTGTAGTCAGACACCCAAATCTTAACAATAATTATCAATTGCAGATAGCTTCAATTATATCTGAGAATGATAAATTGTATTTCAGAAAGTTAGCAGCCGGAGATGCAACTGCAATCAATCCAAAGTGGCATGAGCTAGCAACCAGAGGGAAAAATAATTTTATAGGAGATCAAACAATTACTGGAAATGTCGGTATAGGAACTCCAAATCCGAGTGAAAAACTCGAAATTTATAACTCAGATACTACACCGGCTGTAGTTTCCCTAAAAAGCAAAAGAAATGATTTGTCGTTTGTTGATGTGGGTAGAATAAGTGCCAAACAGGAATCTGTAGAGATAGCAAGAATTGGAATGCCCAGAGCTGGAGGAACATATATGGGATATTTGACCTTTTGGACAAAAGCAGATAATAATGGCGATTTAACTGAAAAAGTTAGAATTGCTGAAAATGGTAATGTTGGTATAGGAACCCAGAAACCAACTGCAAAATTAACTGTAGCAGGGGATATTAATTCACGAGAAGTTAGAGTCAGCGTAGATGCCGGTGCTGATTTTGTTTTTGAGAAAGATTATAATTTACCATCGTTAGAATTTGTGGATAATTATATTAAAGAAAACAAACATTTACCTCAAATTGCTTCGGCTACAGAAATGCAAAATAATGGTATTAATTTGTCAGAGATGAATATAAAACTTTTACAAAAAATTGAAGAGTTAACTCTTTATACGATTGAACAGAATAAAAAGATTAATGAACTTCAAAAAGAAAACAAAAGGTTTACTGACATTGAAAAAAGACTGGAACAAATAGAGGCAAAAAAATAAAAAGAGTTAATCTTTGTCAAAGCTTCCAACTTTGACAAAGATTAATTTAAATATTTAAACAAACTCATATCCGGCATAAACCTGTTCGATTTCTTTCATAACGGCGAAAAGATTTTCAGGTTCATCAGTAGTAACCAGTTTTTGTTTGTATTCTTTAAACGAATGGATTCCTTTGAAATAATTGGTGTAATGACGGCGCATTTCAACAATTCCCAAGCGTTCGCCTTTCCAATCCATAGACCATTGCAAATGATTTCTGGCGGCTTCAACACGATCAATTACGGTAGGAGAAGGTAAATGCTCACCGGTATTAAAATAGTGCTTGATTTCGTTAAAAATCCACGGATAACCAATCGCAGCGCGACCAATCATGATTCCGTCGATACCGTATTCATTTTTATATTTCAATGCTTTTTCAGGACTGTCGATATCGCCATTTCCAAAAATAGGCATGGTGATTCTCGGGTTGTTTTTTACACGTGCAATGTGCGACCAATCCGAATGACCTTTATACATTTGTGCACGGGTTCTGGCGTGAATTGTCAGAGCCTGAACACCAATATCCTGAAGCCTTTCGGCTACTTCATCAATATTAATAGAGCTATCATCCCAGCCCAAACGTGTTTTTACCGTTACAGGTAAATCGGTACTTCTGATCACCGCTTTGGTTAAACGTACCATCAGATCGACATCTTTCAAAACTCCCGCTCCGGCACCTTTGCAAACCACTTTTTTTACCGGACATCCAAAGTTAATATCCACCAAATCCGGTTTTACGGCAGAAACAATTTTAGACGAAAGTGCCATTGCTTCTTCATCACCACCAAAAATCTGGATTCCAACAGGACGTTCGTAATCAAAAATATCCAGCTTCATTCGACTTTTGATAGCATCACGAATTAATCCTTCCGACGAAATAAATTCAGAATACATTAAGTCAGCGCCATGCGTTTTGCACAATCTGCGAAACGGTGGATCGCTCACATCTTCCATCGGTGCGAGTAATAAAGGAAATTCGGGTAATTCTATGTTGCCAATCTTGACCATCTTCAATATTTTTTGCAAAATTACAACATTTAGTTCAATTTGTACCCAATTGAGGTTCAAAGGTTCAGAGAGGCAAAGGTTCAAAGGTTTTTTTGTCTGTTTTTTGAACGGTATTCTGTCTTTGTTTTTTAAAAGAATTGAGACTCGGAGGCTCAGAGTAGCAAAGGCTCAAAATTTTTCAGATAACCTTTTTCCCTCTGAACCTTTGTCCCTTTGAGCCTTCTCAACGGTAATCAAAAAAACGAATAGGTTTTCGGCTCATAGGGTTAAAAACCAAAGGATTTAACGCTTCTTTTGGAGCGAATTCAATTTTTGGGGTTACTCTTAATTTGGCTCTGAAATGATCTTTAATCTCCTGTAAGAATTCAGGAGTCTGATTTTTTACGGCTATTTTGATCAGGATCTCATCGGTTCCCAAATCATTGGTAGAGATCTCGATAATATGATTTTCGATATTGTCAAATCCGCTCAGAACATCATTCATTGCAGGCGGATAAAGTGTTGTGCCTTTGTATTTGATCATTTGTTTTTTGCGGCCAACAACCGGACCAACACGCAAGGTATTTCTCCCGCAGGCGCAGGGAGCATTGTGTAATTGAACAATATCTCCGGTTTTAAAACGCAGTAAAGGCATGGCTTCGATACCTAAAGTGGTAAAAGTCAATTCGCCAATTTCACCTTCTTTTACAGGTCTATTATTTTCATCTAAAACTTCTACAATGATCAACTCCGGATGATGATGACCACCAACACCGTGTTCACATTCGGTAAAAGCAGTGCTCATTTCGGTAGAGGCATAAGTGGAGAACAACTTAATATTCCACTTTTCAGTGATTTTGTTTGACAGGGTATTCATTGAAAAATCCTGATTTCGCAAAGGTTCGCCAATACAAATGGCGCCTTTTATGCTGGAGTTGTTGTAATCAATTCCGTGTGCTTCGGCGTATTCGATTAATTTCAGTAAAAAGGAAGGAACAGTAATCAGGTAAGACGGTTTGTATTTTAAAATCGAATCCCATTGCAATTCCGGAATTCCAGCACCAACGCGGATTACACCCACTTTTAATTTTCGCAGTCCCAGAAAATAAGCCAGACCGGCCATAAACTTTCTGTCAATTGTCGTCATCAGTTGTACTACATCACCTTCGGCAATTCCGGCGCAGGCAAACGAAATGGCTTCGTTATAAGCCAGACGATCCAGATCAGAATCGGTTAAACCAAAAGTAACAGGATCGCCCAAAGTTCCGGAAGTAGAAGCATAATCAATAATCTGATGTTGCGGAACACATAAAAAATCATCGTTGTACTCTTGTAAATCTTCTTTTGTTGTTACGGGTAAATGCTGTAAATCTTCAAGGGTTTTAATCTTAGAAAGGTCAATATTTTGTCCGGCGAAAAGACGTTTGTAAAAAGGAGAATTTTGACTGATATAGTGTAATAGTTCCGCTAACTTCTGCTCTTGAAAAATTTTAATTTCTTCTAGAGAATTTTTTTCTATTAATGGAATCATTGTAATTTTCTTTTGATTTTTTTTAAATATTTTTCAATCACTGTTTTGTCTGGAACAGTTGTGATTTCTTTTGTTAGTGCTTTTTCAAAATTGGATTGAGAAAGACGGTACTCTTTTTTTTGATAAAAGTACAACCCTGCTTTGTAATACACAACCCAATAGTCAGGGTTTAACGATTGGTAATTCGGTATGAATTGAGGACTTATTGTTTCTTTGTTTTTCAGATATGAATCAAATTTGTGATCTTCGACTCTAAATTTTTGGTAATTTTTATAGGCTATTGTTTCTAAAAAAGGATCTTTTGGAATGTCTAAATTTACTTGCTGTAGGGAAACAATGCGATCCGTTTTTCTTTCTTTAAAAATACTATCCAGATTGTAACAGACAAATTCACCTAATTGATACGGATTTGTAGACACCCAAACCTGTTTTGTAGCAGGTTTAAAGATAACACCGTGATGAGCCATCAGCTGGTTAAGTGCTTTTTCATTACCATATCCCAGATTAATATTGTTTAAACCCTCTTTGTTTCGAAGAATTTCAGAGGCAATTTTAGGATCGATTTTCGGATTTTGAGAAAAAAGTTCCTTCATCTTTTCCATACGATATTCAGAATGACTGTTGGCCATTTGAAACCGATTGCGTTTTTCGTTTTTTAAATCTTCTCCCTGAAAATGATTCGAACAAAATAATTGATTGCTGTTTGGAGTCTCGTAAACGTCCATTTTTTGAGGTGTGACTTCAATCAGAACGGCTTTGTTATCTTCTGCACTTCCCAACATAATTGATTCGGATACAAAAACGGCTCTTTTTTTGGCAATAGCAATTGCTTCGTTTATGTTTTTGGCGTGCTGTAATATTTCACGGGTAAGAATTGAAATGGGTGTTTTGGCAATCAACGGAATTTCAGATTTTCCGGCATTGATGGTAACCGTTAGTCCCTTTTCATTCATTCCGGAAACCGCACCAATCATTCCGGGCCAGGTAATCATCATAAATTTGTTACCTTCTTTGGGATTGATAAACGCCACGATTTTGTTTTCAGCGAAAGCATCGTTCACATAAAAATCAAAGTTGCGTCCGAGGATTAAATTTCCGTCTTCCGATTTTTCTCCCCATGCCGCAAAAGACGAACAGCCCACTAAAGCCAAATCCTGCAAAGCATGACCAATGTCGTGTGCAGCATGCAGGTACAAACTGCGTTGGTATTGTGGTGCAATGTTATTAAAATCAGGAGAGGTGTATTGTGAAACTCCAAAAATTTCGGTTTGATATTCTTCCGGAACATTCAAATATAGTTTTCGATTGTACCATTTCAGGAAATGACGAAGGAGTTTCTGCTGAAATTTTGACGGAACGATATCCTGTATTTTAGAGAAGAAAATACGCTCTTGTTTTTTTAAAAGCGAATCTGATAAAGCACCCGTGTTGAGTCCAATTTCTAATGGATCGCCTTCGGCATACAATTCCCAAAGGCCTTGTTTGTTTTTTAAAAGTGAATTTTTTCCGGAAATAAAAATACTGTCGGAAAGTTTGGTGACAACAGGTTTTGTCGCATTGTATTTGGCAATCTCAGGCTGATGTCGCATTGATTTTGATGTTCCGCAAGAGGCCAGCATCGTTAAAAAACCGATAGATAAAAAGAATATAATTCGGTTTTTCATAGCTTTTTATTCAGATGCCTGATTGATTTTGTTTACCAAATATTCTTTACCAACAATTTCAGAACAGGTTACCACGGCTCCAATAGTTACTCCGAGAACTCCATGCATGTTGATACTTTGGCCCGTAAGATACAAATTATCCAGCTTGGTTTTTGAGGGAATCAGCGTTTTCATCGGATTATTTGAATCCTTAACATATCCGTACATATTGCCATTGTCCCCGCCAATATAGTCGCGATAGGAGAGCGGTGTCGAGGTATGAACGGATTGAATGCAGTTTTTGATCCCCGGAAATTTCAGCTCGATTTCTTCTAAAAACTTTGCCGCTTTTTTGGCTTTAAATTCTTCGTAACTCTCTCCACGGTCATTTTCTTCAACCGTAGTATTAAAAGTAGTTGCCCACGGGATTACATCATCGTATTTCATGTAGGTAATAAAAGTCATCCCTTCTGCCCATTCTTCCTGTTTTTTGGAGGCATTCATTGAGGCCATAAAGCCTTTTGGCCAGGAATCATCATCATAGTTATGAGCGGTCCAGACTTCGCTGCTTTTCTTAAAATGATAATGGTTATGATTGATGTATTTAAAAGTTTTCGGTTTAAAAACGATGTACAGACTAAACGCCGAAATTACGCCTTCGAGACTTTGAACTCTGCTGTAAAATGATTTTCGGAAGTGTTCCTCTCCGGTCATTTTCAGAGTTGTTTTTGGCTCGATGTTAGAGATAAAATAGGAACCGGAAACATTGGTCCCGTCCTTCATGCTTACCGAAGTTACTTTTTTATTTTCAACATTAAAACGGGTAACTTCTTTGTATTTGTAAAATTCACCACCGTATTTTTTGAGCTGTTTTAAAAGCTGCTTGGTAATCTGACTTCCGCCATTGATGCAGCGCCACGAACTTTGAATATAAGAATTTACAGAAAGTGCATGAACATAAAAAGGTGTTTTGTCGGCAATTCCGGCATACAAAAAATTAGAACCGGCAAGAACTGCTTTCAGTTTTTCATTTTGGGTACATTCATCGATCGTCTGTTTGGCGTTTAAGCCTAAGATTTCATTATCGTATTTACCTTCCCATTCTAAATTGTAGAGCGGAAAAGATTCGCAAATTGTTTTTATTCTTTTGCAGTATTCCTCAATACCGGTTTTTTCTTCCGGAAAAAAATGTTCCAATTGGGAAGTAAAATTAGCGTAACCCTGTGCATGAGGATATTCGTTTTGATCGTCTTCAAAAGAGATGATGTCAAAACCGTTATCGTCCATTTTTTTGAGGTTAAGATGCTCCATAATGCCCAAATAGTTGAAATATTTGAACAGATTTTGTCCTTCTCCTAAGCCTCCGATGTAATGAATTCCGGTATCAAAAATGGTTTTATCACGTACAAATGTCTGGAGATTTCCACCATACTGATTGTTTTTTTCGAGCACGCAGACGCTATAACCTTCTTTGGCGAGAATAATCGAAGAGACTAATCCACCCAATCCACTGCCAACAATTACAACATCGTAATGTTCTTTCATGCTCCTTTTTTCTTTAATACAATTATACTGTTATCTTCAAAAACACATTCAAAGTCAAATGTAATCAAAGTGTTTTTTAAATCAGAAGGATTGAGCAAGATTACTGTAGAAGTTAGAGTAACGATTTTTTCAAGGTCATTCGCCTGATTTTTATCGGAAATCAAAAGAACATCATATTGATTTTGCAAAGCCGGTTCAAGCGTATCTAAATAAGAGATTTTTCTTTTTTTGAGGAAATAATTGGTCTTTGAAATTGCTCGTTTTTCTTCGTCAAAATTAAACGAAGTTATTTTTCGCTGAGGCTCCTGCAAGGTTAGTAATACATCTAATTGCCCATAATCATTGGATAAATGGAGTATTCTGTCTTTCGCGGAAAGCTGTTTGTTTAAACGATAATAGACTTCCAGATGCTCTTTTAAATCCCTCTTGACGTTATTGATGATTTCGATTTCTTTATAATCGAAACTGTGTAAAATCATTTTTTTGAAATAGTCCGGACCTTCTAATTGTTGACGAATTTTGTGGTACTCTTCTTTGAAAAAAGCACTCATTTGTTTGGTTCTCTCGGCATAATTTTTTCCGAAAGAAGTATTGTCCGGAGAAATTCGTTCCAGGATTGAAATCGTAAGATGGCTGTGATGAATGACAAAATCGCCTTTTGGAATCGCTTCTGAAGCTCCGTGAATGACCACAGGAATAATATCCAGATTAAATTCTTCAGCCAGATAAAAGGCTCCTTTATGAAAACGTTTAACCTGATTGCTCTCAGAACGTGTTCCTTCGGGGAAAATCATTAACGAATACCCTTCGTTTACTTTTTGGCGCAAATGTTCTACTCCGCCTTCAATTCCCTCCGAAACCGGATAAAAACCTGCTTTTCTGACGGTACCGCCAAAAATAGGAGAGTTGTACACCCAGTCACTTACTAAAAATATAATTTTAGGACTCAACATTCCCATTGCCAAAATATCAATGAACGAAGAATGGTTGGCAATAATAATGGCCGGTTTTTCGAAGGTTTCTCCAAATTTATTCACGACTTTTTTATGAATAAACGGATTGGAATACAATACCGATTTCATGAATTTTGAGATCACGTATCGGAAGGCTTTCATTTTTGTTTTCTCCTTTATTGGAATAAGCGGCATAATAGTGATGCTGAAAAGCGACATCAAAATTCCGCCCATACCGTAATAGAAAAAAGAGATGACACCGTGTATAAAAGTGCGTAAGACAAACGGAGGATTTCCTTTTTTCGAGCGGTTTGAAATGAATATTTTAAAAAGAATAGGGTAGAATATAAACGTAATAATAAGTGCCGCAAAAACGCCGATTAGTGACACAGATGAAATAGATCTCAACGCTGGATGCTTAGCAAAAATCATTGCACCGATTCCTAAAATAGTGGTGATTACTGCAAGAATGATAGAGGTTCGATAAATGGCAATTTCGTTTTTCCCAGTCGTATATTCTTTTTGAAGGGCGCTGGTCATAAAAATACTGAAATCGACGCCGTGACCAAAAATCAGGGTACAGACAATCAAGCTGAATATATTCATCTGAAGTCCAAAAACACCCATAATTCCAGCCGTAACAATTCCCGTTAAAGCAATTGGAATACAGCTTACAATAACCAATTCCAGTCTTCGGAAAAAGAAAAATAAAATCAGAATCACCGCTATAAACGAATAATTTACCAGTGTGTTGAAATCGGTTTTTAAAGTACTGAAAAACGTTTCATTCATCTGCTGGCGATCAATTGCAATCAGCTTTTGTTTAGTCTCAGTTGATTTTACGAAAGAATCTCTTTGTTGAGGACTCACTTTTACGAGAGTAGAAATGGTGAAGAATCCGTTTTTTTCGGTTACAAATTCTTTTAGCTGTAAAGCCTGTATTTTCAAATATTCCTGTGCGGAAATGGGTTTGAAATTGAAATTCAAATGCTCAAAAAAAGCGGTATAAGTCGTAGGTTTAAATCCGAGTTTGGAACCTTCGGCAATTAGTTGTGTTTGTAAAAGCTGTTTTTTGTTGGCGTCCCAAAACGAATTCCAACGATCGATTTTTTGCTGTTGCTCCTTTTGCGAAAGCATGATACCGCCAACAGAACTAAAATTCAATATTTTGCCGTTTTGTTTTTCTTTTGATAAATCGGAGAACAGGGCAGAGTTATTTCGTAAAACCTCTTCCATACTATTTCCATAGGATGCTACATAAATACTTTTGGAGGTGAGGCTTGTACTTTCTTCCAGATCTTTTTCAGCCGCTTTTATTTCTGTCGGAATAAAATTCAGTTGTGACAAATCGTTGTTGAATCCCACATTCTTATAAGTAAAGCAGGAAACAATGACTATTAAAACACAAAAAACAATTAGAAATTTGTTGTTGTGAAAAGAAAAATGAGCCAGTTTATCAATCACATTTTTCTTGTGTTCTATGTTATTCTCTTTTGGTTTGTAGAGATGCGGAATAATTAAAAGAGAGAAAAATGCCGAAGCCATTACGATAACGGCAGCGAAAATCCCCAAGTCATTTAAGGCATCTGATTTTACAAAAAGCAGGCACAAAAAGGCAACAGCCGTTGTTGAACTGCTCATGATGACCGGCATAGTAATATCTTTGTACAAGGTTTTTATATCGCTGTTGTGCTTGTAGTGTGTGAGAATATGGAGGGAATAATCAATGGTGATTCCCAGTAAAATAGAACCAATTCCTAATGAAATAGCAGAAATTTGTTCTTTTGCAAAATATAAAAAGGCGATGGCAAACAAAGCGCCAAAAACAGTAGGAAGAAAAATAATTATCGGAATCAATACTTTTCTATAAAACAAAATCAAAATGAGCATCAGTGTAAACATCGCGATTGATGTGGTCAGGATGATATCACTCTTGATTTGATTGGCATTTGCGACTGCAATCAGGGCAGAGCCAAAATAATGAATCGAGGTTTTGGTTTTGTATTTCTGATTCAGATTGTCCTGAATGGATTTCAGTTTTGCTGCAAAAAGGGTATTCTGTTCGGTTTCGCTTGAAGGAAGATTTGAGGTAATAAAAAGAAGTAATTTCTTTTTGTCTTTGGTCATGACAAAACCATTGTCAAGCGTAAAATCGTCACCAATATTTAATTGCTGTAATTTTTTTAAAGCGATAAAGGAGATTCCCAACGGATCCTGTAAAATAAAATCTTTCGTGATAAATCCTGATGGAGCGATAATTGATTTATAATTTCCCTGAACTGTCGCCGCGATACTGTCTTTTTGAAGTTTACTTTGCAGGACTTCGTAATCCTTATTTTCCAGAAAAAGAGGCAGATTGTGATAGACGAAATCAATGGTTTCCTGAATATTTTCTTCGTCAATTTTTCCCTGAATACCGCTTACATAGGGCTTGCAGGATTGAGTGACACTGTCTGAAAAAGCAGTTGCCATTTCTTTTAGATCGTCTTCGGTTCCGTTTTTATCGAGTTTGAAAATAACGGTAGTTTTATCAGCAAAATTAAGCTGTTTAAGCACTTTTGCCGTGACATCTGTTTTATCATTTGTGGGAATCAGTTTGGTGATATCCTCTTCAAATTTAATTTGAGAGGCAAAAAAACCAAAAACAAAAAGGATCAAAATAGCCAGAACAACCGATAAAGATTTTCTTCGGTTTACAAACATATGAATGGCGTAGAAGTATTGATGCATGTTTATTTATTATTGTTTTTGCTTACAGTTTTTTTTGCCACAGATTGAAAGGATTAAATTGATTCTAAATGCGGTTGCCAATTCGTGGCTAAAAAAAATCTGTATAATCCTTTCAATCTGTGGCAAGACGTTATGTAATCTTGGTTTGGTTCTTAGCGCTAAAAGCGGTTAAAAGTAAATAACTTACCAGGCCTGCAGAGAGCGCTAAAACGGATGCTAAAATAAGACTTCCCACGATATATTGTGTTGCATTTTTTTGAATATCATCAAGTGTAACTGAACCATTTGCAGTTAGCATAACATCGTTTGAAACAAAGTAACTTCCCATTTTTAAAGACCCGTAAATAACGAAAGGAATGAAAGGCGGAAAACTTACATTTGAAGCCAGAAAAGCAATCACTTTGTTAAGCTTAAATAAGGTAGCAAAAGTTAAAAGCAGGATGGTTTGGAACCCCCAAAAAGGAGAAATTCCGATAAAAATTCCCAAAGCAATTGCTGCCGATTTTTTGAAATTGGAATCACTACTTTCTAAAATGTCTTCTAAAAAGAATTTTTTAAAACCTTTTTTTTTTGCTTTTCTAAAAAAATCTCTGGGTTTGATGTACAGCAATGCCCAAATGACCAAAACGGTATTTAATATGCTGATGCGGGTAAAGTCTTTAAACGGACGAAAGTGCGAAACTCGTTCAGCAGGATCGTACAAAATTTGTACAGGAATATTTTTAACCACAATACCTTTCCAGGCAGAGCGAACGATTACTTCAATTTCGAATTCAAATTTATTCGTGTAAAATTGTTTCGGAATGAGCTTCAAGGGATACAGTCGGTAACCGGATTGAGTGTCGTCGAGTTGAATTCCGGTTTCAAATTTAAACCAGAAATTAGAAAACTTATTTCCGAAACTGCTCTTTTTGGGAACATTTTCCTGAGTCATATTCCGGCTCCCAATCAATAATGAATTAGGATTGTTTTGAATCTCAGCAATAAAATTAGGAATATCGGCAGCAAAATGCTGTCCGTCCGAATCAATTGTAATGGCATACTCAAAATCTAACTCGATTGCTTTTCTGAAACCATTTCGTAAAGCTCTTCCTTTTCCCAGATTTTTAGGATGATGAATCTGAGTGCATTGCGAATAGTGTTTCAGAATTTCAGAAGTTTCATCGGTCGAACCGTCATTAACAATAATGACGTTTGAAGTGAAATCTAAAACAGAATTCAACACTCTTTTCAATGTTTTGTGATTATTGTACGTTGGAACAATCACACAAAAATTTGTAGCGTTTAGTAATTCCTGCTGTGGTAAAGTAGGTATCATGAGTTTTTTTTCCTTTATCTACTTCACAAATTGTTTCTCTTTCTCAGAGAAACTCTTTGATTGTAAAACAAAGTTTTTTAGATATTCTTTTAAAGCAGCACTTTGCTCTGCGTAATGATCAGTGAGGTATTTTTTGTCTTCTTTAATGTTTTTTCTATAGCCGGTAATTCCGGGAACGTTCTCCTGAATACTCAGGCGAATCATTCTCATTTCGATATTATTGGGATCATTTTTTATAGTGGCTTCCAATAATTTTGCACCTTCTTTAAAACGATCCATTTTATCTTTTAACCGGTTTTTAAACTTTGAATCCAATAAAATAGAAGCCGCTTTATAGGCTACCAGAATTTTATCATCGTCGGCAGAAATACCGGAAAGTTTTTCTGAAAATTCTTTAGCGTTTGCTTCTGATTTTGTGACGTCGGCATACATTTTTCTAATGCTGGATAAATCCGGAGTACTCACAAAATGAACCCATAAAAACAATGACAATACTAATTTCATAGTTATATTTTTTTGTACACATTGCTCAGTTTCAGCGCAACGGTGTCGTTAAAATAAGTGGTGTTTTTCACCTTAACCAAATTTTCTTCTGTTGTAACAATATCAAGTTCTAAACGTAATTCCGGATTTACTTCCGGATTAATGAGCGCCATAAACTTCACATTGGAAAGTGTCTGCATGATCAAAGTACTTTTGGTGATAGACTCCGTAAGTTCTTTTATAATCTGAATCATGCAAACTCCCGGCATAATCGGATTGCCCGGAAAATGACCTTTGAAAACGTCATGTTTTTCATTGATCAGAATCGAAATTGTGTATTTAGAATCTCCTGTTTTTTCTTCGGAAAGAACTTTGTAAAAATCTTTTAAAACCATATTTTTTTATTTGCCAAAAGGATAAGAAACACCTATTTGAAAACTAACATTTGTATTATAATCTCTAAACCAATAATCATTATTGTTACCGTTGCTGCCGTAATAATCACTATCAAGAACATCCACAATTCCTTTTTTGAAACGGGCCTCAAAAGTCAATCCGGAAGGTAATCTATAACCAATACCCATTATAAAAGCCAGATCAATATCTGATTTTTCATAAAGTAAGTTGTCTCGTAATCTAAAATCTAAAGTGGGTCCAGCCTGAAACTGAAAGCCATTTTTTAAAGTAAATTTATTGACTACAGCAATGGAAAGATAATCAATTTCTAAATCTTTCAAACTCACAACATCGTTACCGTTATTATAACTGATAAAAGTTTTAACGTTACTCGCACCTTGCTGACTATACGTGATTTCGGGTTGTAAAGTGTAAATTTTGGTTAATTTGATTTCACCAAAACCACCTATATAAAAATCAGTTTTATAGTCGGAACGTGTATTGGAGAATGTAGAAAAAGAAGCTCCTGCTCTCAAACCGGGTTTAAAGGTAACCTGTGCCTGTAAGCTTGTTAGGGCAAACAAGGCCAATACGATAATTATTAAATTTCTTTTGTTCATGATTTAATTTATTTTACTTTGAAAGTGTAACTAATACCTATTTGGAAAACCTGATTTAAAGTAATGTCATCATAATAGCGTCTGTTTTCATTATCATAATCATATCCGTCGTAGCCATAAATATCAACTAATCCTTGTTTTATGCGGGCTTCAAAAGTTAATCCGTTTGGAAGGGTATACCCAACTCCGCCAACAATAGCAAAGTCAACATCAACTGGGTTCTCTCCAAATTTGTCAAAATTATCATTGGTTTTAAAATCTATAGAGGGTCCGGCTAATACGTGGAAACCTTTTCCTTTAAAATTAAATTTAGCCACAGCTCCAAGTGTAAGATAGTTAATTTCGGCTTTCTGGCTTCTGCGACGGGAAGTATTGTTGTCAAAATCTAAATAAGACAAACGAATCTCAGAACCCTGTCTGGAATAATTCAACTCAGGCTGCAACGTAAAATATTTATTGAATTTTATAGCCATTAATGCACCCACATAAAAATCAGATTTTGAACTGCTATTTTCCGGCATATTACTTAAATCCGATATATTTAAACCTCCGCGTAATCCCGGACTAACCTTTACCTGGGCATTTGACGTTATAACTCCAATACATAAAACAAAGGCAATTACGGTTATTTTTTTCATTTTTGGTTTGATTTAAGTTTAGGTTTAGTTTAAATTTTTACTCTGATTTCAAATAATTTAATTCAATTTTCAGTTTAATATTTTGATGATTAATCAAAATTTTCTCAGCAAAAATATTGTTTTCTGAACTAAATGTCAGTGTAAATTTTTCTTTTGTTTTAGAAGACTGAACGACCTTTTCTAACTTTTGGTCCTTTTTGGAGATAAAAAGATAGTTGTCACGTTTTCCATCCTGTGATTTATAGATGTCTGCTGATTCATTTTCGAATTGTTGCTGAAAGATATAATCTTTTTTCAGCAGCAAGCGAAAATCTTCTCTTAAGGTATTGATAAGGATTTTTCGGTCTAATTCGGATACAATCCAATTGATTTTAAATTCTGTTTCAGAAATTTCAAAATCCATTAATTTGTTGCCAAATTCTGTTGTAAAAACAATACGGTGCGTGGTGTCATTGATTTTTTTGGCGATGAAAATTCCAGACATTTCATGGCCGTAAACTGTGATGTTGGTTTTATAAACGTAATCGGTTTTTGAATCTGCGAAATAAGGGACCTGATAAGACGTTCGGTCTAATTTTTTAGAAGTATAGTTTTTTGTGACAGAACCGCAAGAAACCAGAACAATTGCAAGGAAGCAATTAATTATTAAAAACTGAATCGTCGATTTTTGCATTGATCACTTTATTTTTAAGTACAATTCGGGTATAATCTTCAGAGGACTCTAACAGTTTTACCTGAATTACGGTTGCTTCTTCTTTGTCGAAAGTCAGTTCAATTTGTTTGATGTATTTTTTTAAAGTAGCATCTTTAGGAACAAACTTAGCGATATTCTGTCCTTTTGATTTGAAATAAGAAATGACAAACTCCTTGTCGTCAAACATATTACCGCTTACACTTCCGACAATCAATTTGTTGATTCTGCCAAAGATTTTGCTGTTGCCAATATCAACGGCACTTTTCTTCCCTTCGTCGTTAATCAGGATTTTTCCGTTTTTAAAAACAATACTGTAATTGTATGGTTTCTTGTATTGCCATTGTAATAAAGAAGGTTCTTTAAAAATCATTTTTCCCGAAGTTTCAATATCTTTCGATAAAAAGTCCAAGTGTTTGTACTGAACAAAATCGGTACTCAGGGTTTTGATTTTTTTGGAAACTACATTTACATCCTGCTTGAAAGCATTAATTTCGGCATCAGACATTTTTTGTTCCTGAGCGAACAAATTGCCTGAGATGAATAAAATTAAGAGTGCTATTTTAGTTTTCATATTTATTACGAATTGCGCTTTATTATTTTGCCACAGATTAAAGGATTTTCATAGATTAAATTATTAAAATCCGTTTTTATCCACGTCTTCGCGTAAGCGAATCTGCTTCATCCGCGTTCAGTTTTCATAAGCATTAAGATTCAAAAGTTCTTCGGTTGAAATTACTTTATAATTGTTTTGCTGCAAAAATTGCAAAAACTGTTCCAGTACCAAAACAGAGTGTGCTCCTGTGTCGTGCAAAAGTACAATTCCTCCCGGAGAAATACGTTTTATGATGCGGTTGAAAATTAAACTTTGGTTGGTTGTGCCACCGTCCAGCGAGCGAATATTCCATCCTATCACTTTGTGGCCGGTACGTTTTAAAGCTCTTCGGATGGAGGGTGTTGTAACTCCGTAGGGCGGGCGGAAGAAGTTTATTCTTTTGGAGGTGTATTTTTCTAAAAGAGCGTCTGTTTTCTGAATTTCAGCCGTGATTTTTTTAGCATTGTAAAAATCAAAAAAAGGAGAATGGCTGTACGAATGATTGCCAACCAAATGTCCTTCTGCTATAATTTGTTGTACGATTTCAGGATGAGTTTCGATATTTTTTCCGATGCAGAAAAAAGTAGCTTTGACCTCATATTTCTTTAAAAGAGCCAAAACTTCCGGAGTAAAAATAGAGGGTCCGTCATCAAAAGTAATCGCAATTTTCTTTTGGGTTTCTGAGGAATTATTGCAGTAAGTTTTTACGTGATAATTAGAAGAAATTACAGCAGAGCCCACAGCATTTATACCTAACCAAATTAAAACAATTGCGATAAACCATACTCCGTTAATTGCTGTATAGAGATTCAGAAGAAGCAGTAGTAGCAATACAAAGAGAAAGAATAACGAAATGTTTTTATGCGTTATCATTTTGAAAGTAACGTAAAACTATGGTTTTTTCCGTTGAGCTGATTGTACAATAAAATCGTATTATAAGCCGGTCTTTCGACTGAATTTACTTTTATAATTTCAGGGATTTCCTGAGTTTTTAAAATTTTAGACGCCATCCATAAAGCAAAAGCCGAAGCTGTATCGTATTCACCACTCAAATGTTTGTAATACAATTGCGGAGTTTGAGCGAAGTCCTTTTGGGTTAGATTTTTATAATAATTTTCAAAATCTGCATTACCGTCAAATCCTAAAATCAAGGCATCAACATCTGAAATTTCTAACTGATTGGATTTCAAAAAGGATCTGATTGCTGCTTCAATTTCATTTTCTTCCAGAGTATTTACTATGGCAATGTCCAGAACTTCAGCATAGGTAGTTTCTTTTCGTTCATTTTCTAAAACAAAAAAACTGGCACCTTCTCCATAAACGGCACCGCTTGTAGTAGAATCTAAAAGGTTGTAAGGTTGTTGACCGTCTGGTTTGATACGTCCTGACAATTTAAAAAGCGCAG
This sequence comes from Flavobacterium sp. B183, assembly GCF_023539155.1. Taxonomy (NCBI): domain Bacteria; kingdom Pseudomonadati; phylum Bacteroidota; class Flavobacteriia; order Flavobacteriales; family Flavobacteriaceae; genus Flavobacterium; species Flavobacterium sp. B183. Next base: position 1,115,095 of record NZ_CP097434.1, read on the forward strand.
TAGTATAATCGCCATTTTCATCCACACCGCCCACAAGAACAGACTGTGCTTCTTCTTCCTCAATTTGCATTTTAGCATCTAAAAGTGCCGATTCAAAAGAGACCGCTCCGTTGACATAGGTAAAATTGTAACCGTTGCATTTTTGCAACAACGCAATTTGAGCGCCAACTGTATTATGAGTCGATTGAATGAATGAAGTTGGTGTTAAGAATTGCTCATCATTATCGAGGATGTTGGTCAGGAATTTTTCAGAATCTTCAATACATCCTAATCCTGTTCCGGTAATAATGGCATCCACATTTTCGAGTTGTGCATCTTTCATGGCAATTGCCGAGGCCACGATTCCGTTTTTTACACCTTTTGCCATTCTTCTTATGGCAGCAGGAGAAATATAATCCTTGTAAACCGGCGGAACGATTTTTAGTACATTCTCGTTGAGGTTGTGTGTGGCTTCTTCTAAAAAAACAGTATCAAATGTTTTTTGAGTCGAAATACAACCTATTCCATTTATATATGTTTTTTTTAATTGCATTTTGAAAAGATAAGAGTGGAACAGTTTCCTCCAAACCCAAAAGAGTTTGATAAAACGTGTTCAATTTTTTTATTCTTTAAAGTTGTTTGCGGTTTTAAGTCAAACTCTTCCATTGGTGTTTCAAAATTCAGATTGGGGTAAACCACATTATTCTGAATCGCCAGAACGCTGTAAACAGCTTCAATGGCGGCCGCAGCTGCCAAAGTATGTCCTGTATAAGGTTTCGTCGAACTAAAATCGGGTACTTTTTCATCACCGTAAATTCGAAGTATAGCTCTTCCTTCAGACAAATCATTGTTGGGAGTGGCTGTTCCGTGCACGTTGATATAGTCAATTTCATTTGGTTTTAAACCTGAAACGTCAAAGGCTTTTTTCATGGCCAGGTAAGCACCGTCTCCATTTTCTGAAGAAGCCGTTTGGTGAAAAGCATCATTGGCATTGCCATAACCTGACACACGGGCCAGAACTTTTTTGTTTTGTTTCTGAACGACTTCATCAGATTCTAAAACCAGAAAAGCGGCTGCTTCACCCAGGTTTAGACCTTTTCGGTTGTTGTCGAAAGGTTTGTTGTATTCGTCAGATAAAATCATGAGGGTTTTAAATCCGTTGATCGTAAATTTTGCCAGAGCGTCGGTTCCGCCAACAATTACGCGGTCCAGTTTTCCGGATTTTATAAGTCTTGCACCCAGCATAATTGCGTTTGCTGCCGATGAACAAGCTGTACTTATAGTGGTAACAATCCCTTTTAAACCTAACTCTTCTGCAATTTTTTCGGCTACATCACCGGCATCATGACAGGTAATGTATTTGACAAGTTCAGGATGTTTGAAATAATCGTAATAATGCTTTTCGGTCATATCCATCCCACCCACGCTTGTCGCCGAAATGAGTCCGGTTCTGAATTCGTTTATTGCCGTGATTCCGGCATTTTTAACAGCCTGTTTCGCTGCAAAAGTGCCAATCATCGCAGTTCTCGAAAAGTTATTATCGGGAGTAAGGTCTAATTCCTGAACCAATTCATCATTGGTTTTTTTAATCTCCCCTACCTTATTTATAGCAGCGTGAATCGTTTCAATGTTTTCGATACGCGTTACCGCAACTTTATTTTCGATTAAAGAAATGTAATTTTCTTCGACTGAATTTCCAATCGAGGAGATAATTCCCATTCCGGTTATTGCAACACCTTTTGTCATTTTAGATTATTGGATTATTGGATTGTTGGATTGTTGGACTATTCTTTTTGGTTCATAAAAGTCTTAAAAACTATTTTGAATTAGATTTTTGAATATTTTCATTTAAGAAATCTAAAAGTCTAATAATCCAACAATCTAAAAATCTATTTCGTTCTGTTAGCGCTAATGTAGGCCGCCATCGTTTCGATGGATTGAAAAATGGTTTTTCCTTCTTTTGGGTCTACCAGTTTAATTCCGTAATCTTTATCCAGAATCACGATCAATTCAAGCGCATCAATGGAGTCTAAACCTAAACCATCTCCAAACAAAGGATCGTTATCTGCAATATCTTCGATCGCGATATCTTCAAGGTTTAAAGTAGTAATGATTTTGTTTTTTAATTCTTCTTTTAATGCTTCCATGATTATTTATTGTATAATGTATTGATAGTTTCGTTGTTATATTTTGTGCTTTCTTCTTTGTTAATGGTGCAAAGAAAAGCCTTGTAATCGTCATTGAAAAATTCTACCCAGCCACAAAGAACCCTATCGGCTTTATTTGTATTCAGAAGAATAGTAGAATAATTGGACATAAATTCGGTGTTAAAGGCATCAAATATAAAGAAAGAATTTTCACTTTTCAGCTGATGGCGGATACTTATTTCGCCCAGACAAATATTTGGCAGGGTATAAACAAAAACTGCCGGACTCGGAAAGTAGTTTTCTTTGTCGGAAATAGATTCCTGGTATTTCACATCGGTATCTAAACTCGAGGATTTGTTGGCCAGAACCAAGGCAATATTGTTCTCTTTTTCATCAGAAGTTATCGGACTTAAAAGTAATTCAGCTCCTAAAAAAGCCAGTTTACTCAAAGCATCCATTTTGAAAAACTTTGGATATTGCAGGTCAAAATTGCGATAGGCCTGTTTAGAGAAATCACTAAAATTGGTCGGTTCAATTTTGAATACCGAAGTTCCGTTCAAAACAATTTCGTTGTTTTCAATGGTGCAATAGGATTGTATGTGAGTTTTGTTTGGATTCATTTGTTTTAATTTAAGAAACCCAAGTATGAATAACTTCGGCAATTTTCCACGTTCTAGATTTATTTTCAATTATAATTAAAAAACCTCTACCGCATTTTCCGCCGCCACATGAAGCAGTTGCTGACAAAATTCCTCTCGTTTTTGTTTTATTGAATTGAATTCTTGATACCGAAATTGTTCCAACAGGAAATCGTACATTACTGATATCATTTAAATCCCATTTTTTTTGATCAGGATATTTTGATGTGTTTTGAAAATTAAACTTTTTATTGCTTTCAAAAGTTCTTAAATCAATTTTGTAATTATCTGTTTCTTTTGAAATGTCATAAGTATACGATGAAATATTAATTTGTTTATGAATCATTTCAGTTTCAAAAGAACTTATTTTTTCTACATCGGTATAAACACTAAGAAGTATTCTTGTTTTATCATTTTTAATACTGTCTCGATGATGGTAAAATTTTTTTAATTCAGCATGATAACCTGTTGTATCTTCTATATTGGTTTTAAAATCTCGTTTTGGAAATGGAGGAGGAGTAATAATTCTTCGATCCATATAGATAGAATCTACAATTTCAACGAAGACATTATTTAAGACTCCCTTCTCAAATCGTAGTTCGTCAACCTTCTCAACTTCCTTTTTTTTACATCCAAAAAGAGAAAGTAAAACTAAACTAATAAATATGAATTTTGATAGTTTCATTTATTTTTAAAAAATTGAACTTGTAAGATTTATTTACAAGTTGGAATTAATTTTATAGATTTGATACTGTATGAAATTCTATGAAAAATATCTACAATTAAAACAAAAAAGCTTTTTATCAAAAATTCTTGTTGAAACCGTGTATTCTAAAATGGTTTTAGAAGAACAATATGTTTCAAAGACTAAAGTTGTTAAAATCGTTACTACTATTTTAAAAGAAAGGGAATTAAAAAATTCAGCATTCTTTAAAAAGTTATATTTTCTATTTCACTTTCTCAAAAACCACTGCCGTATTACAACCACCAAATCCAGAAGCCGTTTTCAAAAAATACTCAATATTATGCTCTTTATTTGTTTCAATAACATTGATCGGCTCGGTCACGCCCATCTCGTCAAAACCTTTTGATTCGAAAAGTATATTTTGATTGGCAGATTCAATGGCAATTACAGTTTCTAACAATCCCGAAGCGCCCAAGGTATGACCGTAGAATCCTTTCAGACTATTGACAGGGACATTTTGTAAACCTAAACGGTTTAAGGCAATCGCTTCCATTTCGTCGTTGAAAGGCGTTGCGGTTCCGTGTGCCGAAATATAATCGATTTTGGTAGCTTCAATTTGAGCTTCTTTCAAAGCATTTTGAATACTTCTGAACAAACCTTCGCCTGTTCTTGAAGGACCAGAAATATGATTGGCATCGTTTATCGAACTGTCTCCGATCACTTTTATTTTGGCATTTGCAGTTTCGGCGGTAACTAACACTGCGGCCGTCGCTTCCCCCAAACTTACACCGGTTCTGTTTTTAGAATACGGTTTGCATGGCAAATCGCTCATAGCCTGAAAAGCATTAAAACCGGACAAAACAAATTCTGAAACTTCGTCACCCGCCACGACAAAAGCATGGTCATAAAGACCTGACTGAATCATTCTTTTGGCAACAGAAATAGCTAAAATTCCAGATACACAGGCATTCGATACCACAATAGGTTGTGTTTGGAATCCGAAAAAAGTGGCAACATTTTTTGCCAGAACGTCTAAATATGCATTAGTAAAACTTTCTTCTGAATTATCTTTTAAAGCCGTTACATTTCCTTTTGTGGTCGAAAGAATAAAAGCAGTTTTTGAGTTTAATTCAACTTTCGAATTTTTGATAATCGGTTCTAAAGCCAAAATCATCATTTTCTCTAAACGGGAATATTGGGTTTCCGTACTTATTTTTGCAAAGGTACGGTTGAGTTTTTCGTTATTTATCACCGAACCATAAAAAGGAATCGGCATCAAAGAAATATCATTGTGAAGCTGAATGCCGGAATCTCCTCGAAGAATCGCTTCAACGTTTGATTCGACATCAAAACCTAATGGTGTGATGCAGTTGGTTTGTGTAATGTATATTTCTTTTAACATTTTATGATTTTATTTCAGCGTGATTTTTATAGCACGCAGATTTAGCAGATTAGGCAGATTTGCACTGCTTGTTTTATTCTTAAATTTGTGAAAATTCGTGCCATTCGTGTTTTACTTCAACAGCCCAACTTTTCGTTTCCATTCTTCATAAAAAGGAGGATTGGTCAACATTAGATTTCCTTCCTGATCTAAAAATACCTGAACGGTTTCTCCGGTACAAGCCACTTCACCTTTATCGTCCAGTATTCTGAAACGATAGATCATTTTGGCGGCGGGTGTGTCAATTACCGTAGTTTCTATGGTTACTACATCGCCATAACGCAAAGACAATTTGTGTTCACATTTCGATTTTACGATAGGAGTTGTGTAGCCTGTTTTGGCAATATCCAAATAGGTAAGTTCGTGTTGGCGACCAAAAGCTTCACGTCCATCTTCAAAATAGGTGATATAATTGCCGTGCCACACGATGCCAAGCGGATCCGTTTCGTTAAAACGAATTCTGATTTCATGTGAAACGGTTAGTTCGGTTGCTTCGTTAAACTGTTCTTTTCTTTTTGTCATAGAATAATGCAATGGATGTTGTGATAATGAAGAACAAAAATAGCAAACTTATTTTTGGAATGATTTCAAGGAAAGATACGTTGCGGAGTAAAACATCATAGAAAGCTTCTAATCCCCAGTTCATGGGTGATGATTTGGCAATAAGCTGCATGATGCCCGGCATTGCAAAAACGGGAACCCAGATTCCGCCAATCGCCGCCAGGATAATAACACTTGTCGCACCAAAAGGAGCCGATTGTTCCTGCGTGCTTGCGACCGTTCCCAATAAAATTCCGAAACCAATCGCCGCGAAACCTGAAAATAAGGCTACAACACTCATTAAAAATAAATGGCCTTCAACATTCAAAGGAGGCAAACCAATATGTGGAAATAAAAAGATTGCCACAGCAACCATCATGTAAAACTGTATCATACAAATGACAGAATAGGTGATGGTTTTACCAATTATAACCACAATATTAGAAACCGGATTGGTCAATAAACGAACAAACGTTCCCTGTGATTTTTCTTTTACAATATTAATAGACAACGGAATTACAATAAAGAATATTGCAAAAAGGGTCCAGGCCGGAACATTATGCTGCACGGAGTTCGGACGCACTTCTTTGTTGTTTATTTTCGGAATAATTTCTTTAAAAGTGATGAAACTTTTTTGTTCAAATTCGGCATTTCCTTCTCCCAGCTGATTTTGAAAAGTGGTATAAATAGACTTGGTTTCGATCTGTGAAATCATCTTATCGATGGAACTCATCACGGCATTTTTGAAGCTCATTTGAACCGCAGGATCAAAATACAATTTGACTTCTTTTTCTTTAATTACTTTCGGTTTTTTGGCTTGAGCCGAGGTATCTGTTTCTGTTAACCCCATTTTGCTCACAATGTTTTCGACATTCTGATCAATTTTGGTTTGCAGATCAACACTTAGTTTTTCCGGAATTACAATGGCCAGCTGAAATTTTCCTTTGTAAACGGCTTCCCTGGCAATTTCTTCCGTAATGGGTTTATGATCAATTTGTGTGACCACACTAAAAAGCTGACTTTTCTCCAAATTATCAAAAACGGTTTTAGACACTGAACCCTTGTCGTTATCGACCAGTAAAATCTGAATTTTGTTATCGCTAACGGTTTTGAAAGTACTGTCCTGAATCAAGGTTACGGTGATCACCAAAACCAAAGGCATGATGAATAAAATGATCAAACCACCCAGATCTCGTTTGAGCAGGAGGAATTCTTTTACGACCGACATCCAAATTTTATATACCATCTCTAAAGTCTTTACCGGTTAATGAAATAAAAACTTCTTCAAGATTGCGGGCTTCTTCAGTAGAAGCAATTAGGCTCGAAGGTGTACCTTGGGCATAAATTCTGCCACGGTCTAAAATGGCAATATGAGTACAGAAATCTTCCGCTTCTGCTAAATGGTGTGACGTATATATAATGGTGGTTCCGTTTTGATTTAAGAATTTTAAATAGTCTATGATGGCATTTTTCGATTGTACATCAACACCCACGGTTGGTTCGTCTAAAAACAAAACTTTGGGATTGTGTAAAATTCCGGCAATCAGATTGACTCTGCGTTTCATACCGCCTGAGAAAGTCTCAATACGCTTGTCGGCAAATTTTAATAATCCTAAAAGATCTAAGGTTTCAATGACCTTGTCTTTTAGGTAATTGCCTTTTAGTCCATACATGCTTCCGAAATAATGTAAATTTTCCCGGGCTGTCAATGTAGGATACAATGCATATTCCTGAGGGACAACACCAATTATTTTTTTGATTTTGGAGGAATGATGAGTATAATTCAGACTATCAATAGTGAAATGCCCTGAAGTTGGTTTGATCAACCCGCAAAGCATGGAGATTAAAGTGGTTTTTCCGGCACCATTTGGTCCCAATAACCCAAAAATCTGACCTTGATTAATCTCCAGCGAAACATCGTTCAAAGAATACAGATCTGCATTTTTGTACTTTTTCGAAAGGGATTCTATTTTTATTATGGATTGCAAAATATTCTTAGCTAATAGCTTTTTTTAGTTTTTTGAAAAAGATTTCTTCACGATTGGCAATGTCCAGAAGTTCATCGGCAATTGTATTGTAGGCATCTTCTTTGGCGCTTCTGTTTTTGTAAATTCTTGAGGCTTCAACGGCAAAATCACGCCATGAATCTCCAATCTGTGTCATTTCTTTTGAAAGGGATTTTAATTCTTCATTGTTCAGAATAACTGAAGCTTCCTGTAAAAAAGCGGCATAAATAAATCGGAAACCTCCGCCTCCTGTACCTATTTCTTCCTGCATACGAACCATTTGTGCTAAATAATGATTGGCTTTTTTAGTACCGTGTTTTACAGGCCATTTTCGGATTTGTTTGGAAACAAATTTGATTCCGCGGACACCCACGATAGGCATTGGCGCCAACATATCACGGCAGGTATTTTTGATTCCTTTTATAATAGCACTTTTTAAATCAACATCCTTCGGAATTTGAATCGGATAGTACATTTGTCCTCTTGGTGCAAAAGCTCCTTTGGCAAAACGCACCTTGTCAAGTTCGTCATGTGTCAGGGTGGTAACGGTTTCCATTACAGGATCACTCACCAGATAATCGGTTTCGGTTTTTCCGTAAACCACTAAATTGTGTGCGTTGAAATGAAAGCGGTATTCATCAGGGAAATAACTCAAATGATACACGCCAACTTGTAATCCGGTTGGAATATTATTTTTTAAATTTTCATCTAAGGCCTTGTTGGCATTTATTACAGAGGAAAATTTTTGTCTTTTTATTTTTAAGTTTAAACGACTCGCCAGTTTATTAAAAATCTGTCCGGGCAAAGTTCTGTAACTAATGGCCGGAGCGTGATTGACTTTTATAAACGGCAGGTATACGAAGAAAAGTCCGGAGCCAATACCAAAAACCATTGGTTCGCTGATATTCAGTCCGTTGTTTTTTAACAAATTCGAAGCTACTCCATTTTCGCAATGGGCAGATTGATGATGTGTAAAATTAGTTTGCATTACGCGGTTTTAATATTTTTTAATTCAGCTATTGAAATTTCAAAAGCATCGGCATATTTCTGTAAAGTAGTGTTGCTCAATTTGGCAAAAACAGAGGGTTTAAAATGTCTTTTTACACGCCATTTCCACATTCCAACATAACTGGAAAGAATGGTGAGATCCATTTTATTAAGTTCCATATAATAACAAATCGGACTTACTTCACCCATTTCTACCTGTTGTTTTGCTTCGGCAATTCGTTCGTTTATGTCATCAATCGAATTGGATAGTGCGATGGTTTTAGGTTCCCAACCGGTACTTAAAGTTGTGGTATAGTCGCCATTTTCATCGGTGGCATAAAGCAGTTCTTTGAGATTATTTTTGGTTAAATTGCCGCTGTCTTGTGGTACTTTTTCTTTTTCCATGGCCTTTTTATTTTCGGGAGAAGTTATGAAATAGCCGAAATCGTTTGTTGAATGAACAGATTAATTTCGCATTCTAAAAGTAGTTTGTCATCAACTAAACTTTCGCAGCTCATGGTGCATAAAGTATAATCGTCACCCGCAAATTTTGAAACTAAATTTGCTTTGGTAATAATAGTGTCATTAACTTTTGGCAGTGCATGTACTTTCAGATTCTTTATAGCACTGATGAAACCAATTACATTTACGTTTTCATTTTCTGTTCCGTCATCGTCAAAAAAATATTTTTTACCTACAATTGAGGAACAGGTTTGTGCGGTATTTTCGATGAGCCCGGCTTCAATAAAAATGTTGTTGTCAACAAAAATATTGTCTTCACGGATCAAAAATGTAGTTTCTACAAAACTGGAATTTATATCCAAAATTAAATCCACCATAAGCAATGGTGCTCTGTGGGGTAGGTAGTTTTGTATGTCGACTCCGGTTTTCATTCCTATTATATTATTTGGCTAAAACGGTCTTCATTTGTCCGTTCGCAATTTCTTCATTATTCAGATACGTTACGATGTCTACCAGAGTAATTCCGGCAAACTCCTGTAAAATAGTTATGGTCGATTGAATTGTGTCGTTGACTTTGGGTAACTTTTTTATTTCAATTTCTTTGATCGATCCAATGTAGCCTGTTGGGGCTGTTTCGTTTTTCAGGAAAAATTGATAGCCCGTGTGCAAAGCCACAGATTGCGCCATATGCTCGATTAAACCTGCTTCTAAAAAGGTATCGTTGTCGGAAAAAATATTATCGTTTTCAATTTTTAATCCCGCAACCAATGAGGTCTCGGTAAACGAATACATTTTATCAACCATAACAAAAGGAAATTTTTGCGGCAATAAATTTTCGACAGCATTTTTTTCTAAAAGTAAAGCAGTTTCCATTAGCAAACAGTTAAATAAGCATACGCAAAAGAGAATCTTCCGCTTTCCGGAACAGATAATAGAATACGTTCTCCTTTTTTCAAATTTCCTGAATTCATTAATTCTTCCAAAGCTAAGTAAATAGAGGCAGAACCGACATTCCCAACTCTTGAAAGATTCATGAACCATTTTTCATCGGCCATACCGATTCCTTTTTCATTCAGTCCTTTTTTTAGTCCTTCCACAAAAAAGTTAGAAGAAACGTGAGGGATAAAATAATCGACATGATCTGATGTGATATTATTTTTATCCATAGCATCTTTCATACTTTCTGCTCCTTTGGAAAGAATAAACTCGTCCAGTAATTTCACATCTTGTTTGATGGCAAAAACCGATTCGTTTAACCATTGTTCCGGTGCATAATCGCTCCAGGCTTTGATCTCACCATTTTCTAATTTATCACCACCGGCATACATACAGGTTTCTAATTCGTAAGCATACGAAAAGGCTTCCATCCACTCAATTTTTAATGAGATCGCTCCTTTTGGTTGGTTTTCTAATAAAAACGCACCTGCACCATCAGATAACATCCAGCGTAAAAAATCTTTTTTGAAGGCAATGATGGGTTGTTCTTCCAGATTTTTCAAATTCGCCGCTTCGTGGTTGTACATTTGGGCATTGAGCCAGGTCGAAACTTTTTCGGATCCTGTACAAATAGCATTTTTGGAGTTTCCGGATTTTACAGACAGGAAACCAAATTTTAAAGAATTCATACCTGCACAGCAAACTCCTGTTGAAGAATTTAGTTCTACAGATTTGTTTTTCAATAAACCGTGTACCATCGCAGCATGTGAAGGAAGAAAGATATCAGGTGTTGAGGTTCCGCATGAAAGTACTTCAAGATCCAGTGCTGTAAAGTTTTCATCAAACAATTGCAGAATTGCATTTCGGGTTAACTCGGCGTTGTTATGCGTGCTTTTCCCGGACTTATCTATTGCGTAATAACGAGTTGTGATTTTATTATTGCGCAAAATAATACGTCTTGCTTTAGAGGCAGCATCATTAATGAGGCCTAAATAACTTTCCATCTCATCATTAGAAATGGCTTCATTTGGCAAATACTTTGCGGCTTTGGTAATATATACTTCAAACATAATCTAATTTCGTCTTCTAAACTCCTTGATAATATTGAGTTTCTCTTTTTATGGTATTTAACTTAAAGGGGTAGGTAATAAGGTGCAATATATACACTATTGGCGAGATTAACCATATTGCAAGGAATAAATAAACATTAAATACTTTAAGAAGTGTTTTTCTGTTTTTTTGATTTTTATAAATCAGATTCGACCACTTATTAAAAATTTTATTTGCCGTTTTATCAACGGTGACCAAATAAGGGCTGATTTTAACGGCATCAATGGCAACTAATTTGGGTTGTAAGTTCTGTAATTGATTTTGCTTAAATTCAGAAAGTATTGTTTCTCCAAATTTATCTGACTCCTGAATGTCTTTTTCTGATACTCCCGGCAGTGGAAAAATACCAAGATATTTTTTCTTTACGCCCGAAAACATCCATTCTACAATCGTAATTACACTGATTAAATTTCCAACACGATCTACTAAAGCCACATTTCCAACAAGCTGAGCATTGGCTTCTTTTAGTAAAACTTTGATTTTTTCCTGTGCCATAATCCACATATTACGAGAGCCGCTTATGGTGATAACAGGTGTGTTGTTTAATATTTTTTTGGCTTCGGCACTTTTCAGAAAAGAGTTAATCGGAATAGAAGGGGACAAATACCAAACCTGATAGTGAAACAATACCAGATCGTATTTGGTGTTTAGAATTTCTTCCGGAACCGGTTTTAGTTCGGTTGGAATTTGCAGAAATGATTCGGGAAAAGCGTCGAAAAAAGCGTCTTTATTCCATGGAAAAGGAAAAGATTTCTGTAGTTGTATTTCGTGAAAAGTTACATTTATCTCCTCTGAATTCAGGAAGGGTTTTGCAATATTTCGTGCAATTGTTCCCAGTTGTCCAGACTGCGTATAATAAATAACAAGAACATTTTTCATTGAGGTTTATTTGCTTTTGGTTGCGAACAAAAATAGGCAAATTTATTTAAACGAATTTTCTTGTTTAAATGAATTGTTTTTGGCGATGAATTTTTGTTGTTTTTTTAATCTCGCAAAGATGCGAAGGCGCAAAGTTTTAATTTGAAATGAATTTTTAAGTACAGTTTGTCATTTCGACCGAAGGGAGAAATCACATAAGAAACTCCGCAAACTAAGTCGACAATCTTTGTGACTAAACGGGGTGTGATTTCTCCCTTCGGTCGAAATGACAAAACGGAGTAAAAACTTTGCGACTTCGCGTCTCAGCGAGATTTTTTAAGTTTTATTTCAGATTATTCCAGAAGTCAAAATAATTGAACCATTGCAAAGGATATTTTTGCAGAATAGTCTCAACGCTTTGTACATATTCTTTCAGCAGTCCTTTTTCATCACGATGTTTCGAGGCAGCTTCTCTGGCGTACAAATGATAATGTAAGTTAGGTTCTTTCATTACGTAAACAAAAACAACAGGAACTTTTAATCGTGAAGCAATTAAAAACGGACCTGCAGGGAAATTAGCTTCCTTACCTAATATATTTTCCGAAAGAGATTTGGTGCCTTCAAAGTAGCGATCGCCGGTAAAACAAACCAATTCGTTATTGGTCAAAGCAGCATTGATCTCAAAAATATGAGACAAATCGTCTTTAATGATGATAAATTTTACGGTAGGTTTTTGGGTAACGCTCTCCAGATAGTTTTTTATAGCAGAATGTTCCAAATCGGTAGTAACCAGATTGATTTGAAAATTAAGATCAATATCACCCAGGAAATGTTCGGCAATTTCGAAATTTCCAACATGTGCACTAATTAAAACACCTCCCTTTTTCTCGGCCAGAAGTTTTTTCAGTACCTCAATTCCGTCAAATTCATAAGTGAATCTGTTTCGCATTCCTGCCGAAATGGAAATTTTATCAATGATCGTCTGTCCAAAAGTATAGTAACTTTTGAAGACCATTTTTTTAGATTTGAACCAGGAATATTGAAGCCTTTCTTTAAAGTAATAGAAAATGGCTTTGTTGCTTTTTTTTAAAAACAAAAAGTAATATGAAGCAACAAAATAAAGCAGGACATAAGCAGCCTTAATACCCGCTTTTTGTATTAAAAAAACGAATATTCTATAGCCTAAAACTGTTCCTTTTGATTTGCCATCCCATTGACTCATTAAACAGCTTTAGCTTTTAGTTTGGTTTCAATAAGGTCATAAAAATTCTGAAAAGTAGCAATTCCAACAAAATCAGCTTCTACCAGTTTTACACCAAAGTTAGATTCGATCGAGACTACTAAATCTACATAATCTAAACTATCTAATCCAAGTGTGTTTTTTAAATTAGCATCCGGTTCGATATCATCATTGTCTACTTCAAATTCATCAACCAAAAAACCATTAATTCTTGCTATAATCTCTTCTTTATTCATCGTTCAATTTAAACTTTTTAACCACCAACGCAGAGTTGGTTCCTCCGAATCCGAAGGAATTGGACAAAAATATGTCAAATTTTTTGTTTAAAGTAGTTTTGACCAAATTTAATTTAGCAGCATCTTCGTCAGGATTTTCTAAATTGATGTTTGGAGCAATGAAATCGTGCTGCATCATTAGGATAGAGTAGATTACTTCGCTTGCTCCTGCCATCCAGCATTCGTGACCTGTCATCGATTTGGTAGAACTTACATATGGATTTCTCTCTCCGAAAACTTCAAAAATAGCTTTGGCTTCATTTCCGTCTCCAACAGGGGTTGAGGTTGCGTGAGCATTTATATAATCAACATCCGTTGCTTTTAGCTGTGCATCGTCAAGCGCTCGTTGCATGGCTATAGACGGCCCTTCAACATTAGGCGTCGAGATGTGTCCGCCGTTTGAAGAGAATCCGTAACCTGCAACTTCGGCAATGATGGTTGCGCCTCTGGCAATAGCCGATTCATAGCTCTCCAGAATTAACGTTGCACCGCCACCACTCGGAATTAATCCGTCGCGGTCTTTGTCGAACGGACGGGAAGCTTTTTCCGGTTCGTTTTCTCTGGCCGAAAAAACACCCAAACCATCAAAACTGCTCATCGCATATTTATTGATTTCCTGTGCGCCTCCGCAGATGATAACGTCCTGAAATCCGCTTTTGATTAAAAAATAAGCGAGTCCTATAGAGTGTGATCCGCTGGCACAGGCTGCACTTACGGTAAGATTGATACCGCGAAGTTTAAAAATCGTTGATAAATTCATGGTTACCGTTGAATTCATCGATTTAAAAATAGCACCTGAACCTATTAAAGCGGTGTCTTTTTTATCTCTGACAATATCAGTAGCTTCAATAACAGCTTTAGACACACTGTCGTTTCCGTACATAATTCCCACTTCGCGTTCTTCAAAAAAGGCATCATCTATATTCGCATTTTTCAATGCTTCGATCGTAGCCATATAAGCATACTCGGTCTCTTCACCAATGCTCATTCGCTGTCTGCGGGTCAATAAATTTTTTAAATCAGCCTTCGGAACCATTCCCGTTAGGGCCGATTGGAAACCAAATTCTTTTCTTTCAGAATCAAACTGAATACCTGATTTTCCCTGGTATAAAGATTCCTTTACTTCATCTAAAGAAGTTCCGATACAAGAATAAATTCCCATTCCAGTAATTACAACTCTTTTATTCATGGTGGTATTTCAAAGTATTTTCTATCCTTAAAGTGTATTTTTTTTAAAGTTTTTTTAATAAAACTTTGGAGTTCTGCGTCTTTGTGAGCAATTTTTGACGTTTAAAAAAACTTAAAACAATCTCACAAACATAGGATTATTAAGAATATATTCCTCCATTTATATTGATAATCTCTCCTGTAATGTAACTTGATTTTTTTGAAATCAAAAAGCTTACCAAATCTGCAACTTCCTCAGCTTCTCCAAAACGGTTTACCGGAATCAGCTTTAACAATTCTTTTTCATCCAGTTCACTGGTCATGTCCGTTTTAATAAAACCGGGTGCAACAGCATTTACAGTAATATTTCGTTTGGCAACTTCCTGAGCCAGTGCTTTGGTGGCTGCAACAATTGCGCCTTTTGCTGCCGAATAATTGGTTTGTCCGGCTGTTCCTTTTACTCCTGAAACAGAAACCATATTAACAATTCGGCCGTATTTATTGCGTAGCATTTTTTGAATAAAAAACTGCGTAACATTAAAAAATCCATTCAAACTGGTGTTTACTACACCATTCCAGTCTTCGGGACTCATCCACATAAAAAGACCATCTTTTGTAATTCCGGCATTGTTTACAATTGCTTCTACAATTGCTTCCGGATTAGCTTCCTGCCATTGTGTTAATGTTTTTTGTACGTCTTCAAAATTGGAAACATCAAAACCTAAGATTTCTCCCGTTGCTCCTAGTTTTTGTATTTCCTGAAGTGTTACTTCTGCAGCTGTTTTATTCGAGTGATAGTTAATCAGGATATGATAATTTGCATCAACGGCTAATTTTTTACAAATAGCACTTCCAATTCCTCGTGAACCGCCAGTTACTAATACACATTTCATATTCAGAATTTATTTTTATTTGTTCGGTATAAAATCACTTTTTGATTAGCAATTTCATATGCAGAACTTATTTGGTTAATAGGTTTTATTTCTTCTTTTTGGCTACCGGTTTTTTGGTAGTTTTTGTCTCTGACTTTTCAGTCGTTTTGGCTTCTGCTTTTGGTTTCTCTGCCGCGATTTCTGCTGTGCTGATTCTTTCTTTTGATTGTGAAAACAGTTCAGCATTTTCAAACCATTGGTTGCCTAATACCGTTCCATCTGGTTTTAAGAAACCCCATTTTCCTTCATTTTTTACTCGGGCCAGACCATCGATAAAGCCTTTGTCTTGTTTTACGAACAGCGCAATAACAAAACCATTTGCTGTAATATTGTATTGGGTTGGAATAACTAATTTTCCGGTTTGATTGATGAATCCCCAGTTTTTTTCTTTTACCGGAGCCAGTCCATCAGCACTAAAAACTTCGGCATCGCTGTAGGTAGGTTCAATTACAAATTCAGCTTTCGGATTGATATACCCCCATTTTGAACCTACGCACACAGGAGCTAAACTTTTTGAAAACGCTTTCACCTTGTCATAAATTGGAGTAATTACCCAATTTCCTTTCAGGTCAATGAATCCAATTTTGCCATTTTTCTTGGCGTATGTAAGATCCTGCGTGTCAAAATCCCAGATTTTTTCAGCTCCGTCAACGGGAATAAAATTTCCTGAACTAACGATTCCAAAGGTTTTATCTTTTCTTGCCCAGCTTGTGTTCTTGAAATAATTTCCTATTTCTTCATACGCAGGCTCGATCATTTCTTTACCGGAAGTATTAATAATTCCCCATTTTTTATTGTTTTCAACTCTGGCAAAACCGTTTTCAAAAGATTTGATCTGATCGTATTTTGGTTCTAAAACAACGGTCATTTTCGAATTGATTAATCCTACTTTGCCATTTTGTCGAATGAACGCTACGCCATTTTCGAAATCAAAAAGTTTGTCTGACACAGGAGCGTTCTGAACTTCTCCTTTTGTATTGATATACACCCAGTCTTTGTCTTTTTGTACAACTGCAATTCCGCTGTTGAAATCTTTAACATTTTTAAAATCTGCCGGAATTACCCAGGCTCCTTTAGCATCTATAAACCCCCATTTTCCATTATTTTCCACAGCTGCCAATCCTTCAGAAAAGCTTCTTGCGGATTTGTACTGAGGCTCAATTTTAAAATTTCCGTCTTTGGAAAGATATCCAATTTTTGAATCTTTTTTAACTAACGCCAATTCCTGACTATTAACAAATTGAATAGTGAATGCAAATAAAATAATAAGTGTCTTTTTCATGATTTTAAAGGTTCAATATTAATAATGTAAAAATAAGTATTAACTGTGAATCAGGTAATCTTTTACTTTCTGAACAAAAGGATACATCACCTGATCTTCTTTAAATTCAGGAATAATGTTTCGGATATCGTCGTACCATTTTTTGGTAACGGATGAAATTTTATCTTTTTGTCCTAAATAATCAATAGCCTGAACGATGGTGATCATTTCGATACCTAAAACTTCAAATGAGTTTTCGATTACTTTTGAAGTAATAACGGCAGCATTGGTTCCCATACTTACAATGTCCTGATTGTCGTTGTTGTTCGGGATGCTGTGAACGTACATTGGGTTAGATAACATCTGGCTTTCGGCAGTGGTTGAGGTAGCGGTAAACTGAACCCCCTGCATTCCGAAATTAAATCCTAAAGTTCCTAAGTTAACAAATGGAGGAAGGATTTCGTTGATTTTTGAATTCAGTAAATAATTCAACTGACGTTCTGCCAGCATGGTTAGTTTGGTAATAACAATTTTTAGTTTATCCATTTCAAGCGAGATATAATCGCCGTGGAAATTTCCTCCGTGATAAACGTGTTTGTTTTTTACATCTATAATAGGATTGTCGTTTGCCGAGTTAAATTCGTCTTCAAGAATAGAAGCGACATTGTTTATAGTTTCTAAAACCGGTCCTAAAATTTGAGGAACACAACGTAAAGAATAGTATTCTTGAACTTTTTCTTTGAAGATTTCTTCGGTGTTTTCTCCGGAATATAAGTGATCTTCTCTTTTACGGATCAAGGTACTGTCTGAAAGATTTTGTCTCATTCTTGAGGCTACTTCCTGTTGTCCTTTATGACGTTTGGTTTGGTTTAATTCTTCAGAGAAATGATCGTCGTATGCCTGAACCAATTCGTTGATTGCGCAGGAACATTTTAAAGACCAGTCTAATAATTTTTTGGCAAGATGCACATTTACAACTCCAATTCCGGTCATTACCGAAGTTCCGTTGATTAAAGCCAGACCTTCTCTGATTTCTACCTGAATAGGTTTTAAGCCTTCAATTTCAAAAACTTCAGCGGTTGGTCTTCGGTCTCCTTTATAAAAAACTTCGCCTTCGCCAATTAAAACCAAAGCTAAGTGTGATAATTGTACTAAATCTCCGCTGGCACCTACACCGCCATGCTCAAAAATAAGAGGAGTAATGTCTTTGTTGATCAGTTCTGCCATCAGGTGAATTACAGAAGGATGAACCCCTGAATTACCTAATGATAAAGTGTTTAAACGAGCCAAAATTGCTGCTTTCGCGCAAACAGGGCTTAAAGGTTTTCCCGTTCCCGAAGAGTGGCTTCGGATTAAATTGTATTGTAATTGTATTTGATCAGATTCTTTAATTCTATATTGGGCCATTGGTCCGAAACCAGTGTTGACACCATATATTACTTTGTTTCCTGAAAATTCTTTTAGGAAATTGAAGCTTTCATTCACTCTGTTTAAAACAATATCGCTGATGACAACTTTATTATTTCCAAAAATAATAGACTCGAATTCTGCTAAACTTAAATATTCATTAATTGTGTTCATTAAATCGTTTTTGGTTGTGCTAATTTAATTTTATTTATCAAAATAAATGTAGTTATTTTGATGATGGCAAATGTAGGTTAATAATTGATAATAATATTAATATGATAAAGGAGTTTGTTGATGTTTTAGTCATTGGCGCAGGACCATCAGGATGTGTCTCGGCATCGTATCTTCACAAAAACAACATTAAGATAAAAGTAGTTGAAAAAACAAAATTTCCAAGACTTGTAGTAGGGGAAAGTCTTATCCCTCGAGTAATGGATCATTTTGCTGAGGCTGAGCTTTTTGAGAGTTTGGATGCGATGAATTTTGAGAAAAAACTTGGCGCTCGTTTTATCAGAGGAGAAGAAATTTGTGTTTTTGATTTCAGCAAAAAATTTGGTGAAGGCTGGGACTGGACCTGGCAGGTACCGCGCGCTGATTTTGACAACACCATGGCGCAGGAAGTGATTAGAAAAGGAATTGATCTGGAATTTGAAACAGAGGTTCTGGAGGTTTCTTTTGAGGGTAAAAACTCTAAAACAATTGTAAAAGATAAGGATGGAAACCTAAAAGAAATACATGCTAAATTCATTATTGATTCCAGTGGATACGGCCGTGTTTTACCAAGACTTTTAGACTTGGATACCCCATCAAAATTAGATCCGCATTCTTCGATATTTACACATGTAAAAGATATTAACAGAGAAGAAGGAGAAGAGGGAACTCAAATTTCTTTTGATATTCTGGAAACCGAAGTTTGGCTATGGGTAATTCCTTTCTCCAACGGAAATACGAGTCTGGGGGTTGTGGGACCGACCGATTTTATTAATTCGCTTTCAGAAAATAAAGACAATGCCGAGGCTTTACGAAATGCGATTCAGAAATCAGATTATTATATCAAAAGATTTAAAGGAACAGAATTTTTGTTTGAGCCGGTAAAATTGGAGAATTATTCAAGAGCGGTAAAAAGAATGTACGGTGATGGTTTTGCCCTGACCGGAAACAGTTCTGAATTTTTAGATCCGGTATTTTCATCTGGAGTTGCCTTTGCAACCGAATCCGGAATGCTGGCAGCCAAATTGTACCTTAAAGAATCTCAGGGAATCGAAGTAGATTGGGAAACAGAATTCACCGGATATATGAAAAGGGGGATAGCTGTTTTTACCACGTATGTACAGGAATGGTACACCGGGAATCTTCAGACTTTGTTTTTTCATCAGCCAGAAAATCCGGATGTGAAAGAAAAGATCTGTTCGGTATTGGCAGGATATGTCTGGAACGAAGAAAATCCGTTTGTAAAAAAACACGATCACGTGATAAAGAATATGGCCTATTTACTAAATATGCAAAAAGAACAAAGCTCTGAATAATCAGGGCTTTTTGTTTAGGTGATTGTTTCTATTGCAGCGTCATATTTCGCCCTAAAGGGCTCTTATTTATAAATGAACCTATAAATATGTTATCCCTCCGGGATAAAAAAGCGAATGTTTTTTTCTGTTTTTATTTAGATAATTGGCTTTGTCTGCTCCGTCGGAGCAAAATATTTATAACAAATAGATTTATACGTGGAAAAAAGCACCAGTGGATTGCTCCAACGGAGCAAAATCTTTATAGATAAAATCGAGACAGAGAAGAGAGCTCCGGAGGAGCGGCATATTTTAGGTTTTATTGTTTTTTAAAATTAGTATAGGGAAATAAAGAGGAGAGCTGTTTTTATGACAGCTCTCCTCTTATCGTTTTATTTATATGCTTTTTTTACTATCAGTTTAGACATTGATTTTGCTGTTTTGGCGAAACCTTCACCAATTCTGGTTTCGTTACTGAAATTACTGCCCCATTGATCACCCGGAGCTTCTTCACTTGTAATTTCTAATAGGACATTTGATTTATTAGCAGTTTCAACAAATTTTAAGTTGGTCGTTACTTTTGCGGGCTGTTTCATAATTCCGGCATCCCAACCCGGATAGATCCATACTGCAGTCACGATTAAAGTATAAGGAGTTTTTAAATTTTCCTGAAAGTTCAAATCCTTTTTTTCTTTAGTTAAAACAATATTAGCAATTTCTAAAAATTTAGGAGTCCAGATTTGATCTTTTGCACTAATCCATTTTTTTTCCCAGATGTTTCCGTTGCCTTTTGCCTTTTGATCTAACTCGGCTTTATGCTCCTGGACATACTGTGCTTCCGATTTTTTTTCCTTCATCATCGTGAAGTTGCTGTAATCAAATTCGGTATTGATTTCTTTTTGATCTTTTAAGAAATCAAAGTTTCCTTTTACTACTTCCATGTCCTGTGCAAAAGCTGCTCCGGAAATAATAAATAAAGCAAAGATTAATTTTTTCATTTTTTGTTTTGTTTTTGGTTAATTAGTGTGTTAAAAGTAATTAAAATGTTTATACAAACATTTTTCCTGTTAAAATAAAATCATTTATTAGCTAAAGTTCAAAAATGTTTTTACCGCAAAGAGCGCAAAGGTTTACGCAAGGAACGCAGAAACATCTTATCGGTAACCAATATCAAAATGCTGTGCCCAAATTAGCACTTAAAAAAGGAACGCGGATTACACGGATTCGCTTTGCGAAAACACGGATCCGCACAGATTTTTTAATACTGGTTAGATAATAATTTTTATTCCTAATAAATCCGTTTTTTATCAGCGTCTTCGCAAAGCGAATCCGTGTAATCCGTGTACTGTTTTTTAACCACAAAGCATGCAAAGGTCTACGTAAGGAAGTTGTAACAAATTATTTTTTTATTTCAATTTGTTTTAAAAGCTGTAACAATTTTTATAAAATTTCAATTTTGTTTCAAAAACTGTAACAAAATATTTTTATTTCCTGTTTTGTTACATCAAAATGCTGTGCCCAAATTAGCACTTAAAAAGGAACGCGGATTATACGGATTCGCTTTGCGAAAACACGGATCAGCGCGGATTTTTTAATACTGGTTAGATAATAATTTTTATTCCTAATAAATCCGTTTTTATCAGCGTCTTCGCAAAGCGAATCCGTGCAATCCGTATACTGTTTTTTTTAACCGCAAAGCATGTAAAGGTTTACATAAGGAAACAGATACACCAAAACAAAAAAGGAGGCGTTCACTAACGCCTCCTTATTATTTATATTATTTAAAAAATAATTTTAGGTTTAAGATCCTGTTTAATTTTTTAATATTTTGTTAGAAATCTTTTTACCATTTTCAAGTTTTACAGCCACTATATACCAGCCGTTTTTAAGTTCGGAGAGATTGATTTTAGTTTTATTTTTCAGGGTGATAACATTTTCACCATTCATATCAAAAACATATACAACTTCAACTTTTTCTTTTGTGTTGATACTTAGCTCTTCCTTAACGGGATTAGGGTAGATAATCAGAGAGGAATTAAAAGTTAGATCATCATTTAGAGCAGCAGTACTGGACGTGCTAGTGCCGGAAGTTTGATTGATATAATAATCTTGTAATTTTTGAATCCAAAAATGATCATCAGTCAGCGTAGTTCCCGGGTTTCCAATTCCATCCGTACTGGCTCCTACACCTGCTCCCATTAAGACAAGTTTGGTTCCGCTATTTTTTACTTCTGCAAAGTGATTTCCAAAAGTCACTTTTTTTGTAGTGGGATTAACCAGAAGTTTAGGGTCGGCATGTTTATTCTGACTGAAATAGTTATAACGAGTCGCGTCATTTGAGAAATTTACGGTATCCCCAAAGAAAAAAGTAGAAGCAGAATCTTCGTAGTGCTGGCTGGTATTATTTAAAATTTGAAAAGGACCTGCTGTTCGTTCATTTACGGTTTCTGAACCATTGATATGTCCTACCGGGATTTGCCAGAGGACAACATGTTTGCCAGAGGCTTCGTAAAGTTTTTGAACAAAATTCAGGTAATTCATCCAGTGGTCATTATTCCAGAACCAGGTATAAGAGAAGGGATCTGCAGGGTTTCCGGTACTTCCGGCGCCCATGGCATCAAGACCGTATTTGTCTATAGAAATAAAGTCTGCATTATTAGACATAATTCCCATACTATTGGTGTATTGAAAAATATCTGCAGCGGTTTGTTTAATTTTGTTAAGCTGGGTAGTAAAAGTTCCGGTATCCGTTTCTCTGATAATTCCTTTTGGACCGGCTACACCAGCTTTTGCCCAAAGATTAAGCTGCCATCCAAATTCCATATTCAGGTTTTCGTCTGTTCTTTTCTTGTTGAGCTCAAAATTGATTCTTTCTACCAGGGTTTTTAATGTACCTGCATTTTGGGCAATACTTGTTGCATTTACGGCTGTTGTAGTCGTTATAGGTTCGTTAAACTGCTGCATATAGCCCAGAAAATCAGGTTCTAATACCACTCCAAAAAACTCATCTCCCAGTTCCGCTTTAACCTGATTCAGAAAAAGGTTGAGATTATTGAAATAAGCCGTCATATAGGAAGCATCTTTTACGTGTGCCAGATCCAGTTCGTAAGATTCGCTTCCGTCGGGAATGTTATAAAAAACAAAGAAAGGAATAAGCCCCATTTTTAAAGAATTCCGTGCAAATTTTATAGCTCTGTCAGGCTGCCAGGTATTCCATCCTGCGATTGGCCCTCCATTGATATAGATGTATCTTACATCCATTCTGTTGTTTTTGAGCAGATTGCTGTCGTCGATATTGTTGTTGTAAAAATTGACATCATCGGTAGTGTCTTCAGATACAGATCCTACAGAAACATAATCAGGATATTTTAATACGCTTCCATTAGTATTGTCTATTCTTAAACCAAGATAATATATGGTACCATCTGAAGTGGTTATCTGAAGCCCGGATCTGCCTGCTTTTTTAGGGATAATTTTTAAAGTATTTCCGGTAATAGTATAATCAAATACAGTAGTGTTTCTTCTTTTTAAGGAAGTGATAGCCTTATCGAATACGAATGTTTTAGGTATTCCATTAACCGCTTTTATTTGATTTGGAAGTGAAGCAAAGGAAATATTTTGTGTGGCAGGATTCACAATAGTAAGTTGTAAACCGGTTGTTGCTATGGTCCCATTGTTGTCTGTGACTGCTATTTGCAGTGAATTGTTTCCATAATTCTGAGGGGTCCAATTAAAGGTATAAGAATTTTGTGGATTGGTACTCACATTAGCATTAGTTCCGGCGGTAAGATCTTTAAACAGTATGCTGCTAATGGAACTTCCGGACGAAGGCTGAATAGTAAAAGTAATGCTTATAGGCGAAAAATTAAGTTGAGTATAGGAAGTGGCGTTTGGCGGACCGGTAATCGTTATCACAGCAGGAGCAGTAATCGCAATTTTAATAGTTGTATTGACTACGGTGCTTATTCCAATCGAATTTACAGTGGTATATCGAATGTTGTAATCTCCATAAGCGGTTGGGGTCCAATTGTACGATATCGTGTTGCCGGATAAACTCATATTGTAAGTTGTATAAGAAGACTCTGTTGTCTTTTTTATTTCGACCTTATTTTGTGTTGCCGAAAAACCGTACAGATTGAGTGATGCAGTAAGATTGATAGCCGATAATGTGGTTTTTATAATAATTTGTCCATCGGCGTAGGCAGGAGAAATGGCTATGGGCTTGATACACACACCAAGAAAAGTGTAAGCAGAAGACTGATCAGGAATTTCTGTTCCGGCGACCCAGTACTTGGCTTTGTAGACACCATTGTTGTATCGTATAATGTTGTTTACATTATAGTTGGGTGTTGCGCTGTTCCAATCAGAAACGGTATTACAGGCAGTATAAGCCAGAGATGGATTATTGATAATTAATTGCTCGTCACAGCTGCCTACTGCAGACCAGACACTGCTTGATCCGGGTGTGCTGCCGGCTCCCTGGGACCAGGAATTGTTTTTGTACACTATATTATTGTAACGAACATAAGAGTTACTGGAATATTGCGTGACCGAATACCAAGCTGGAATTCCACAGGAGCTGCCTAATTGAGCTTTAGCCAGAGTTGGAATAAAACAGACAAGAAAAGAGAAGAATAAAAGTTTATAATTTTTTATCATAGTAAAAACATTTAATACGTTATACATTCCGTTAATTGTGATTGTTTGAAAAAACGTATCGTTTTTGCCTCTTTAAATTTGGTACCTAAAATTTAAAGATTAACCATACGCAAATCAAATATAGTAAGAAATTACTTTGTACAAATAATCAGTATTGTAAGTAAAATATTTGAATTTTAGTGATTTGGTTTTTTTATTTTGAAAAAAAGGCAAAGAATTTGGTGATGAAGATTTTGTGGGAAATAGTGTAAAATAAGGCGGTGACCTACAATAATTAAAAACCCGACAAGCTCTAAAACTTGTCGGGTTTAATAAAATTTGGCGCGTAAAAGCCTGATTAACAATGATTAAAAAAGTAGGTTTTTTCTAAATTAATAACATAATATTTAAAAAATGTGATTTTCCCGGTACGGTTTTATTTTTCAAAAAAGAATACAATAAAACTACCAAAATTTAATGTACAGGGCTGCAATAATCAATAATGTAATGACGATTAAAACAGTGGTTTGTGGTTTTACTTTAAACATTTCGGCATCGATTTCGAATGCTTTAGGATTCACTTTAGGACCTGCAAAGCTGATTAAAACCATCACCAAAGTGGTAAAGATGAATGATAATCCCATACAAATATGAAAAGGGATTTCAAAAGCTCCTTTTCCGTTTGGATAAGCAGTGTACAATAAAGTCTCATTTCCAAATAAGGCTGGAGCATATTCGTTGAATAGTACGGATAATACAAAACCTAAAATTACGCCTACTACGGCTGCAGCTCCCGTAGTTCGTTTCCAGAACATTCCTAAAACGAACATGGCAAAAACTCCCGGACTGATAAAGCCCGTGTATTTTTGGATATAGGTAAATCCGCCAACACCTCCAATTCCTAAAATATCATTCCAGGTAAATAATACTGCTAAAAGCATCGCTCCAAAAACGGCAATTCTTCCTATGTTTACCTGCTGTTTTTCACCAGCTTCTTTTTGAATGTATTTTTTGTGAATATCCAAAGTGTAGATTGTCGAGATACTGTTTACTTTTCCGGCTAACGAAGCGACTATTGCTGCGGTTAGTGCCGCTACTGAAAGCCCCTTTAATCCGGTTGGAAGGAAAGTCAGTACAGCAGAATAAGCTCCGTCTTTTCCTCCGACTAATTGTGGTAAATGTCCGTTTTGATATAAAACATAGGCAGCAATACCCGGTAACATTACAATTAAAGGCATTAACAATTTGAGCATACCGGCAAACAAAATACCGGTGCGTGCAGTTTGCAAATCGGCACCTAAGGCTCTTTGCGTAATGTATTGGTTGCATCCCCAGTAATTCAGGTTGATGATCCAGATACCGGCAAGATATGACATCAGACCTGGGAAAGTAAGATATTTGTTGATGTCAAGCTGAGAAGATGTTGCAGTTGGCCTTGGAATAATCATTTTAAAATGTTCCGGTGCTTCTCTCATTAAAACTTTGAAACCCGCAATTGCATTTTGTCCTACTCCAAAATATTGTCCTACGGTCGTAAGAGCAATATACGAGGTAACTAAACCTCCAATGATTAAAACGGCCACCTGAATGACATCCGTATATGCGACAACTTTCATACCTCCAAGAGAGATGAATAGGGCAAACAATGCCAGTCCGATCATGATAATATGCAGATATTCTCCGCCGGCCATACCGTTAATGGCCACAGCTCCTAAATATAAAATAGAAGTTAAGTTTACAAAAACGTACAAGAACAGCCAGAAAACAGCCATGATTAAAGCTGTAGAATCATTATAACGTGTTTTTAAGAATTGTGGCATCGTATAGATTTTATTCTTTAGGTATACGGGAATAAACCAAACGGCGACCACAATAAGACTTATAGCTGCAATCCACTCATAAGCCGCAACGGCAATTCCTAAAAAGAAACCTTCACCACTCATTCCGATAAATTGCTCTGCCGAGATATTTGAAGCTATTAAAGAAGCTCCAATAGCCCACCAGGTCAGGTTTCCTTCGGCCAAAAAGTAAGCTTTAGCATCCTGTTCGTCTTGTTTACGTTTTCGGTAAACCGTATAACCGTAGGCCGAAACTACGATGAAGTAAATAATAAAAACCGCATAATCTGCGAAAGCAAGGTTCTGGTTCATTGATAGTACTATTTTTAATAATTAGATAGTGATTGTTTGATTAGTAGAGGGTAAAAAACAATATTTGTCTGAGGTGGTTTAAATATTGTTTTTTTATTTTTTTTGATTTGGGTCGATTATTCGTTTTTGATTTGATTTATTAATGTGATTCTGTATTAAAGGGTAAAAAAGAGCTAAGACGTACCTGTTTTTTTAAGTATGTTGTTCAAAGCTGTAACAATTTGTGGGGCAAAATAGGCTAAAGTTTTATTTTATTTTTGTTTGTAATGAATGTCTGATTGCTGTCTTAAAACTTCGGCACATCTTTCAGGGGTAATGTCTCTTTGAGATTCGCCTAACATTTCATAACCCACCATAAATTTCTTTACTGTGGCTGATCGCAACAAAGGCGGATAGAAATGCATGTGGAAGTGCCATTCCGGATGTTCTAAACCATCTGTAGGTGATTGATGGATTCCTGATGAATATGGAAAAGAAGTACTGAATAAATTATCGTATTTGATGGTGAGTTGTTTTAAAATTACGGCAAAGGAATTGGTTTCTTCTTCCGTAAAATCAGTAATTTTATTTACAACTCTTTTGCTTACAATCATTGTTTCATAAGGCCAGGTTGCCCAAAACGGAACTAAAGCAATAAAATCATCGTTTTCGATTACTACACGATCACCCGTTTTTAATTCTGCCTGAACATAATCCTGAAGAAGCGTTCGGTTGTTTTTATCAAAATAAGATTTCAAATTTTGTTGTGTTCTTTCAACCTGAGTTGGAAGCGACGACTGCGCCCAGATCTGACCATGAGGGTGCGGATTACTACAGCCCATAATACTTCCTTTGTTTTCAAAAATCTGAACGTGATTGATGTATTTGATGCTTCCCAGTTCAGCGTATTCTTTTTGCCAGACTTTTACAATGCTCTCAATTCCTTCAATTTCCATTTCCGGTAAAGTAAGATCATGTCTTGGTGAAAAACAGACTACTCTTGAAATTCCCTGTTCGGGTTTTGTTTTAAAAAAAGTGTGCTTGATGTCTTCTTCAAATATAATTTCGTCCTGCTTCATTGCGGCGAAGTCATTTTCAAAGACAAAGCTGTCTTTATAGGTCGGATTGTGCTCTCCATTGGCGCGAACGTTACCCGGACAGAGATAACAGTTTGGGTCGTGCTTTGGAAGAGTTTCAGTTGCAAGAGTCTCGTTTTGCCCTTGCCACGGACGTTTTGCTCGATGAGGTGATACCAGAATCCATTCGTTTAGTAATGGATTGAAACGTCTGTGCGGATCTTCGTTGATGTCAAAGTTTTTCATTTATAGTTTTTGTGATGTTAAAGAAGTAGTCTTGTTCCATTAGAGATTGTTACATCATAAAATTTTAATTCAATCCCAAATGTATTTAAATAAAGATTTGAAAACTTATTTTTCACCTCATTTTCATGCCCTTTTTTTATAAAATTTATGGTACACCCCCCGAAACCACCCCCCATGAGGCGTGATCCAATAATAAAAGCGTCCGTTTTTGCCGTATTTACAAGCATATCCAGCTCTTTACAGCTAACTTCGTATTCTTGCGATAAACCATAATGGGCTTCGAAAAGTAATTGCCCCAAAAGTGTAATATTCCCCTGATCTAATGCTTCACAAGCTTTTTCAACACGATCAATTTCCTTTACTACAAAATGTGCTCTTTTAAAAATAGTTGTTGACATTTGATTCTGCAGCGTCAAAAGCTGTTCTTCGGTACAATCTCTAAAACTTTTTATTTGAGGAAAATGATGTTTTATAATCGCCAGCCCTTGCTCACACTCCTGTCTCCTGGTGTTGTATTCAGAGGTAAAAAGAGAATGTTTTACATTACTGTCAAACAAAACCAGAGCGTAATCTTTGAAATCGGCATTGTGATACTCAAAATCCAGGGTATTACAATCTAGTTTTATGACCTTATTTTCAAGACCATGAACACTCGAAAACTGATCCATAATGCCACAATTGATCCCTACCCAGTGTTCTGCCTTTTGCCCTAACAAAGCGATGTCGGCCTTTTTGATTTTTAAATCGAACAGCGATGCAATTCCGAAAATCATTCCACATTCTAAAGCAGCAGAAGAGGATAAACCGGAACCTACCGGAATGTTGCTGCTAAAGACACAGTTGAAACCTTCAAACACAAAACCGTTGTCCTGTAATTGTTTGATTACGCCACGAATATAATTGGTCCAGACCTCTTCGCTTAAAAGAATTTCTGCAGTTAAATCAATTTCAAAAGCCTCGTTCAAATCGATGGCTATTATTTTAGAGCTGTTGGTATTGTTCTTTTCAAAAGCAAAACAGATAATCTTGTCAATAGCCGCCGGTAAAACATAGCCGTCGTTGTAATCAATATGTTCTCCTATAATATTGATCCTTCCGGGAGAGAGCACCACTTTTTGCGGAGCCGACCCAAAAGACTTTTCAAAAAAAGCGGTTGTGTTTTGTATTAAAATATCATTCATTAGGTAGTGGTTGAAAGAAATAGCTTTTAGTTCTTGGTTGTTTTTTTAGCAAATATTAGGTTATGTTTTCAAATCGGTAAAGGGTTTTTTGATGATAGGTTTCCCCTTTTCGTAAAACCGAATTCGGAAAATGTTTGTGGTTTGGGGCATCCGGAAAATTTTGTGCTTCAAAACATATTCCGCTAAATGTATGATAATTAGTGTTTTCTTTTCCTTTTAGAGATCCAAAACAATTTCCGCCTACATATATATGTACGCTGGGCTGATCCGTAATAACCTTCATCTGCAAATTGTTTTCGACACTGGATAAAGTGGCGGAAACCGCTTTTTCAGACTCAATTACAAACGAATTGTCAATAGTTTCCGGGCATTTTTTAGCCGTTCTGAAATCAAAATCATGGCCAGAAAGAGCAATGAAATTCCCGGTTGGAATATTCTCAGTATTCGTTTCCAACATTTTGTCAGAAGCAATAAAGAGGGTTTGGTTTAACAAATCCCGATGATGTCCGTCAAGATTAAAATAAGTGTGATGCGTAAGATTCACGATCGTATCTTCAGTTGAGGTCGCTTTATATTCCAGTTTTAATTCGTTTTCTTCTGTTAGGGTATAAGTCAAATCAACCTGTAAAGCCCCAGGATAATTCTCCTCTAAATTCTCACTCAAAAGACTTAAAGTTACCGAAGGATTATCGCCCGAAGTAATATGGGTAATGTTCCATGTTTTTTGTCCAAAGCCAATATTCCCGCCATGTAAAGCATTACCATTGTTGTTGGTATTCAATTGAAATGTCTGGTCGTCTAAGGCAAAAAGACCCTTGTCGATTCGTCCGGCATAACGCCCAACGGTAGCGCCAAAGTAAGGAGCGCTTGGTAAATGATAAGAAGCCAGATAAGATTCTAAAGTATCGAAACCTAAAACAACATCAACAACCTCACCTGTTGCAACCGGAATTAACAAAGAGGTCAGTGTTGCACCGTAATTGATAATTTTTGCTTTCATTCCGTTTTTGTTGCACAATTCATAAGAAAGAATTTCTTCGTTATCGGGCAATAAACCAAATGATTCCATGGCAGATGTATTCGGAAGGTGCGATATTTGTTTTATATTCATATTTTTTTTGCCAAAAATGAAAACCAAAAATAGAAACAATATCTGTTTTTACATACCAGTACCTACCAGTTTTTTGTATATTGCACCAAAATCCATTTTGTATGAATATAATTTCTATCCAAAGTAATATTGGTTTGCCAAAATACAGACAGATTATTCTCTCCGTAGAGAAAGCAATTGAGGAAGAAAAATTGGTAAAAGGCGATCGGCTTCCGTCTGTCAATAAAGTTTGTCTGGCATTTTCGCTGTCACGTGATACGGTATTGTTGGGATATGACGAGCTTAAAAAAAGAGGTATTATTTATGCCATTCCGGGTAAAGGGTATTATGTTAAAAGCGTTGAAATCAATATCAAGCAAAAGATTTTTTTACTTTTTGATGAGTTAAACAGTTTCAAAGAAGACATCTATAATTCGTTTATACAAAATATTGGAAAGAACGTTCAGGTTGATATTTTCTTTCATCATTTTAATGTTCAGGTATTTCAAAAACTGATTACCGACAGTAACGGAAATTACACCAAGTACATTATTATGCCTACCAATTTAACCGATGTGGCAGAGGCAATAAAAAACCTACCAGTAGGGGAGGTTATCATATTGGATCAGACCAATCCGGATTTGAAATTGTATCCGGCAGTTTATCAAAATCACGAAAAAGATATTTTTGAAGGTTTAGTTAACGGGAAAGCAAGAATGGATAAGTACAAAAAACTTATTTTGATTTTTCCGGGATTTAGAGAACCGTTGGGAATGAAAACCGGTTTTATTGCTTTTTGTACAAAGTATGATTTTAAGTTTGATATCATCACAGAATTTACAAACGGAGAAATCAATGCAGGTGACTTGTACATTATACCAAACGATCGTGATTTGGTTCGCGTTATTGAAAATGCCCAATCGCAAAGCCTTAAACTTGGAACGGATTTTGGAATTATTTCTTATAACGAAACTCCTTTGAAAAAGATTGTGGCTAACGGCATTGCCACCATTTCGACCGATTTTGAAATGATGGGAGAAATTTTAGCCGATATGGTGCTTCACGGACACAAGCAGCAGATAGAAAATAAATCGTCTCTTTTGATTCGAAACTCATTATAATTATTCCGTCTGCGCTTCCGGATTTAAGAAACTACAGACGAATTACTTTACAAGTTTAAAACAAAATTGTTGCGTAGTTTTTCCTCGTATTTTTCTTTATTGAAAGTGTAGAGATACGATCCTTTTCGGGAAGACTGCATGTCTTTTTCGTCCAGTTTGTTCAGGATTCCCATCGTGTTAATCTTAGTGATAAAGTTTCTTTTGTCCAGTTCTTTGCTCAAAATAGCTTCGTACAACTCTAATAATTGGCGCATGGTGAATTTCTCGGGAAGTAATTCAAAACCAATTGGCTTGATCGAAGTTTTATAACGTAATATTCTGATCGCTTGCTGCACCATTTCGTTATGATCAAAAATTAAACTCGGAGCATCGGCAACACTAAACCATTGTGCATGATAATTTTCAATAAGTTCGGCATTGTGATCTTCAATATTAATCAAAGCATAGTACGAAACCGAAATGGTTCTTTCTAAAGGGTCACGATCAATTTCGCTGTAGGCATAAAGTTGTTCCATATACACATCGTTTAATCCCGTATACATTTTTAAAACTCTTATCGCAGCATTGTCGAGTACTTCGTCTTGCTTTAATAAACCTCCCATCAAAGACCATTTTCCTTTTTCAGGCTCGAATCCTCTTTTGATTAAGAGAATTTTCAAACCTTCGCGATCAAACCCAAAAATAATACAATCTACTGCTAATAAAACTTTATCTGCAGAGCTATAACTGTTAAGCATATTCAAATTTTTAGTGGTAAATATATAATCCTGTTAATTTCGTTTCTCAATTTTTTAAACGTTGTGTATACACTTAATAAATGTAACCGTCTGTAAAAGTTACATTAACTGCTTTGATTGAGACTTCAGTTACAAAAGTAATGGTTTTTTAATGCTAAAATCATTATTAAAGCGGTCATTTTTTAACCTTTTTTACAAGTTTTTTTAAATAAAATATCATTTTACATGGCAAAGCGTCACTTTTACACAATAAAATAAGAAGATAATTCTTACTTGTTATAAATGCTTTCAGGACCGTTTTTTGCTGCTAAATTGATTGCGAAGCGAAACGAGTTGGCGCTGTCAATTGATCAATTTTTGAACGAGGGATGCATTGGCGAAATGAATAAGCATTCCTGAAAAAGAAAGACGATTCTGATAGGACCTGGTGAAAGGAAATACAATTTATAACAAAGAAAACATTGCGGTATTTCCTTACGACTCTAAGACAAATATTGGTTTAATCCCAGTAAAATAGAGGCTATATCGTGATTTTTTTTGCTTTTTTAAAAGGCAAATTACCAGATTATTACGCAAGCAGATTTAAAAAGACAGCACAAATTTTAAAAATTCTTAATTTTATTTAGTCTAAATAAGATAGTTTTGCGTCATATTTTTATTTCTATGGAAAAGCAATATCTAAACATTAACGCCAAAAATTTCCCGGAGATTTATGATTTGTATTGGAATGAACTGTTTTGTTTTTGCAGACATCATACCGGCGACGAAGAAGCAGCAAAGGAAATTGTACAGCAAATTTTCATCAGTATCTGGGAAAGGCGGGAACAACTACAAATCGAAACTTCCGTCAGAGCATATTTATACGGTGCTGCAAAACTCAAAATAGTAGAATATCATCGAAAGCAGGTTACTAAAAAGAAGCACGAAAGTACTCATTTTGCCGAAATGAATAAAGTTTCCAACAATACAGAAGAGCACATTTTGCATAAAGATTTGCTTCGGGAACTACAGTTGGCCATCAGCACACTTCCGGAACGTTGCAGGCAGGTATATTTAATGAGCAGAGAAGACGGGATGGATAACCGTTCTATTGCCGCCTCTCTTGTTATTACAGAAAAAGCCGTTGAAGGAAATATTACAAGAGCGCTTCGGCACATTCGCGACCATTTAAAAGTTTTTCGCAGTTTGGTCATTTTTTTTACTCCCCTATGTAGGGTTAGCGAGGACTTGTGCAACTACATCATTATATAACAAAACCAAGACTGTGTTTATTACATCCGATTTATTAGAAAAATATGCGCGAAAGGAATGCAACGCTGCCGAAAGGGTAACAGTGGAGCAGTGGTTAAGTGTTATAGATTTAGAACGTGAAGTTATTACCTCTCCGCAACAAGCCGGGTTAAAAGAAGAGATTTGGAGCAATATTGCTTCCAGAACGATTCTTGCAAAACCAAAATCTCAGAACAGATTTCTTTATGCTGCCCTAACAACTGCGGCCTGTGTGTTATTTGGGATTGTCAGTTTACATTACTACAATTCATCAACATTTGCTTCGCAGATTTTAGTAAACAATTTAAACGGTCAGGAGATTAAGAAAATAAACATTGGTAGTTTATCTTTCTTGGTTGAGCCGGGCAGCCAGTGCAACATTTCAATGGATTTTTTGGGTGAGGCAAGCGATGTTAAGTTTTGCGGGGCCGTTTCGGTTATTAGCGATTCGGCAAAAGTACAGGAATTTAATATTGGCACCGGAACTTCAGGTTGTACAACGGTGTATCAGGACAAGGTAAAATTGCAAAAAGGACAAACGTATCTCGCCATGACAGATGCTGACTATGAGGTGATAACGGCAACCAGAGATGAAATTGCCGAAGGTTTACCAAGAGTATTTAGCTCCAGGCTGTCGGAACGTTTTAAATTATAAAAAAATAGAAATAAGAAGTATAGAAAAACCGATATAACTGAAATAGAGATGTTATTGGTTTAGGGAACAAATTATCAGTGATGCAATTTAAAAGATTTTTTTTAACGGTTATTTTAATGATCATATGTACTGCAGTTTATGCTCAGAATAATAGGAATGCCAGTTTTACAGGTTATATACTTGACGATGACAATCAGCCTGTTGCCGGTGCCGAAATTCAATTGCAAAATACTGCCGTGGTAGTGAAAAGTAATAGCTCAGGGAAATTTGTTTTTCAAAATATTGCATCAGGAAAGTATCAGTTAGTGGTATCGATGACGGGTTATCAAATCCGGGAAATGGCTGTTGTTGTCGGACAGAATCAGAAAGAAGAAATTGTTATAGCGTTAAAATCGAATTCGGTTGTGTTAAATTCTGTTGATTTGTTTGGCAAAACGATTGAAACCAAAATCAAAGAACAGCCGTTTGCCGTTTCTGTTATCAGTACAAAAAAATTAGCCGAACGCGATGTCGATTTAAATCGTTTAATGGATGGAGTATCTGGTATTCGCGTACAGGAATCTGGTGGAATGGGCTCTGAAACCAATTATTCGATTAATGGATTATCAGGTAAAGCCGTAAAGTTTTTTGTAGATGGAATTCCGATGGAAAACTTCGGATCATCCTTCAGCATCAACAATTTTTCCATCAATACACTCGAAAGAATCGAAATCTATAAAGGAGTTACTCCGGTGTCCTTTGGTGCCGATGCACTGGGGGGTTCTGTAAACCTGGTAACACGCAGCCGACTTAAAAATTATATCGATGTGTCGCAAACCATAGGTTCATTTAATACTTATCGTACAGCAGTTTCCGGAAAATGGAGAAATGAATCCGGCTTTACGTTGCAAACCAATTCTTTTTTTAATTATTCCGATAATAATTATCAAGTTTGGGGTCCAACGGTAGAAGTTGCGGGAGAAAATGGAAGACCGATTCCGGGTTATCCAAGATTCAGAAGATTTAATGACGATTATAAATCGTACACCATTAGAACTGATATTGGGTTTACCAATGTCAAATGGGCAGATGCCTTGCTGTTAGGTTTTACTTTAGCAGATCAGGACAGAGGAATACAGACCGGAAGAACAATGGCTTATGTGTATGGAGACGTGCGCTATAATGAGAAGTTTGTTATGCCTTCTTTGCGCTATTCTAAGAAAGGGTTTTTATTTTCAAATTTAGATGTAGATCTGTACGCTTCTGTAAACAAGTTAAGAGGTACAACTACAGATACCAGTTCTTATAAATACAACTGGACAGGAAAACCTATCGGAACAGTAGATGGAGAATTGGGCGGAATTAGATCAGGAAAGTCCATTTATTCGTTTCAGGATCGTACACAGTTGGCGAGAATTAATTTTGTATATCACCTAAAAGAAAATCAGGAGGTTAACTTAAATTATGTGTTTACCGGTACCAGAAGAAAAGGCAGTGACGCTATTGCGGAAGCTGATTGGACAATTCCGCTTAGACAACCTCAGGATCTGAACAAACATATCGCAGGTTTATCGTATGAGATTTCTTCATTTGAGGACCGTTGGAAGAATATTTTCTTTACAAAGTATTTTGCTTATGAAGCCAATGCTGTTGTATTTGATTACAATGGCGGGAGTTCTAAGGAAACTTTTTATCAGAATACAAAAGACAATGCATGGGCTTTTGGATACAGCTCTAAATGGTTATTACCAAAAGACTATACCATAAAATTTTCTGCCGAAAATACTGCCCGGTTACCTGAAGCCATAGAGCTTCTGGGCAATTGTAATACGATTGTAAATGCACCGGATTTACAGCCTGAAAGAAGTTTCAATGTGAATGCATCCCTTCAGAAAACAATCCGTAATACGGTTCAGAATGTAAATTTCGGTCTTAATGTTTTTTTCAGAGACACCAAAAATCTGATTTGGTTAACAGAGGGGGACTTGATGGGAACCGCCCGCTACGAAAATTTAGGAAAAATACGTACGCTTGGGGTTGAGGTTGAAGCCAATTATGCCCGAAAGCAATGGCTTGAAACATCATTCAATTTTACGTATCAGGATATCAGAAACATGCAACGTTTTGAAGGAAACGGTGCACCAAATCATGTTTATAGAGACCGATTACGAAATACGCCTTACGTAATGGCAAATGCAGAGGCGAGATTATTTCTGGATGAGATGTTTCAAATGAAACCTAAAATTTCATTTTTTGTTAGCACACATTATGTTCATCAGTATTACTTAGGCTGGCCAAGTCTGGGAGAAGCACGCGAGAAAATGTACATTCCAACCCAGTTCGTTCAGGATACCGGTTTTGGTTACACTTTTGGAAACGGACGTTACAGTGCCAATTTCGCCTGCCGCAATATTTTAGACAAGCAAGTTTATGACAATTACTTACTGCAAAAGCCGGGAAGGTTTTTCAGTTTGAAACTAAGATATTTTTTACAATAACCAATTAAATTTAAAATCAATGAAAATGAAATCGTTCTTAAAGAAAACAACATTTATGGTTTCTGCTGTTACTGTGTTTGCTGCAGTTGTAAGTTCTTGCAGTTCAAAGTCAGATGAAGTAGAAGTCGAAACGGCACAGCATTTTACAATTGCCAGCTGGACTCAGGATTTGCAATATATCGCATCGGTACCTTCATTATCAGAAGGATCTTTAACTTTTAAAGGCAAAGGTATTGAGGCCAACGGATCTCGTTATATCTGGCACAAACAGTATGTTTATTTGATGAACCTTCCGCAGAAAAAATTCATCCAATACGAAATGGGTAAAGACGGAAGTTTAAAAGAAAAAGGGGCTATACTTACAGACGGAGTGGTTCCGAATTACTTTCAATCGCTGAATATTGTAGACGATAATACCATGTTGGTTCTTGGAGGACTGGATATCAATAATGGTACTGTGGGCTGGGCCAGAATCAAACTAAGTGATTTCACAATCGAAGCAAAAGGAACATTGGCCGTACCATACGACGCCGTTAAAAAAGGAGTTCAGTTTTCTGTCGGAAGAGCATTCGTAGACAACGGGAAGCTTATTCTTGGTGGTTATTTTTACGACAACGAATCAAAATCATATACAGTTGATGGCGTAAGAGCTTTAGTTTACGATTATCCTGCAATGAATAACTTAAAAGTAATCAAAAGTACTGCAACTGAAGGTGGAGTGGGTTATGACTACTTAAATTCATTAGACAAAGACGAAGAAGGAAACCATTACTTTGTAGCGAGTGCCGGTAAATTCTGGACAGGTGTAGGCGGAAAATCAGGAGTGGTACGTATTAAAAAAGGCGCAGCAGATTTTGATAAAGATTATTTTATTGATGTAACAACACCATTAGGAAAACAAGCCTGTTTGATGGGAATCAATTATGTGGGTAACGGAATTGCAATTGGTACCGTTCAATACGAAGAGTTAATGACTTCAGTAAGAGACCGTTTAAAAAACGTAGGGCAGTTGGTTAGAATTGATTTGAAAAACAAAACAGTTTCGTTGATTAATACACCTTTAAGCCCAGTTTCAATGGTGCGTTCACCATTGGTATACAAAGGAAAGTATTACACCGCAATTAGTCCTGTTGATGCTGTAGCCTCAATTTACGAAGTTGATCCTGCTACAGGAGCTTTCAAAAAAGGAACTACTTTAGATGGCGGAGGTTCTGTTACAGTTAATTTAATAGCTCCACATCCAACAAAATAATAGTAAACTCAAGTTTCTAATTGAGTAAGTATGGCCGGAAGAAATTCCGGCCATTTTTTGTTTGGGATGAGTTTGTAAAAAATGTCACATTCAGATAAGACTAATTCGTAAACCATATAAAATCTTAACTTCGCAAGAACAAAAATGCAATCGTGATGAAACATTTATTCAAGGCAGCCGTAAAATGGACTTTTAAAGAAAAAGGAGAAGACGCAACAAAAAGATTTTACAGCAAAAGCCATCAGATTACCATAGAAGGGAAACCAGTTTTAAATGTTTCGGCTGCCAAAGCTTTTAAAGGAGATCCTGAATTGTATAATCCCGAAGATTTATTGCTGAGCAGCCTCGTTTCCTGTCACATGATGTCCTATCTGTATGTATGTTTTCAAAACGGAATAGAAGTTCTGGAATATTCAGATCATGCAGAAGCAACCCTTGAAGTTTCTCCTGATGGAAGCGGGCGCTTTGTTGCCGTTCACCTCTACCCAAAAGTAAAAATTGCAAACGCCGATCAGATTGAACTGGCCAATGCACTTCATACCAAGGCCAACCAATTGTGTTTTATTGCCAATTCTTGCAATTTTCCTGTTTCACATTACGGAAGTTGTGAGGTTTAGAACCTTTATTTCTGTTAGTGAACTTCTGTGATTTTAAAGCAACAGCAAATAAGTAGAAGTCTCAACTTTACAGTTATATTATTTTCGGGCCACTTTACTAGCCGAATTTTTAATTTCGAACAGTTTCATTATTTCATTGGCTTTTTCGATCTGATTAATTTCTTTTAAGGATTGTGCATAGCGGTAATAATACATGGCCTCCAGATCAGCATTCATTTCAATAAGCTGGCCATAATATTTAGCAGCCGTAACCAAATCACCTTCAAAATAAGCTCTGTCAGCCACTTTTGCAAGCATTTCCGGTGTTTTGTAACCTTTGTCGATTACTTTTTCGTAGGTCGTTACCACATCTACATTGATGTATTTCTGAGGTTTAGTGGGAGCAATTACCGCGACTTTAACGGGGTTAATGACATTGGTAACCGTTTTAGAAACAGTTTTAGGCTGCAAGTTTTCTTCCGCTATTTTTACTTTTGCTTTTCCATAAATGGGAGTTACTGTTCGGGTGTTGTTCGGACCCAGATTGTAGGTATCGATCATACTTATTTTTGGGACTTCGTATTGGGTAATTCTTTTTCCAAAAGCCATATTAACGGTTTCTTCGACATAATAGCCCACAATAACAAGTCCGTCTTTAGGGGTGCCGTCCAATAGTAAAGTTGCGTTTTCGATTGCTGCCGGAGTGGGAGCTGAATGCTGACCAAATGAGTTAAACGAAAAAACAGGCACCATAATGAGTAAAAGTGTTGCATACGTTTTCATGATGTTTAAATTAGTTTGTTGAAAATATCAGAACTTTACTTAAAGGTACTTATAGTTCTTTGGTATATTTTATTTAATCTACCAACGACCTTTTAAAAACGTTAAAACGCTCTTTCGGACTGCTTAATCCTTCTAAATATTCCTGATTTTAAGGCAGGTTTTTTCTGTTTCCTGATCAGTAAAAGGTTTCTGCACTCCTTGCGTAAACCTTTGCGCTCTTTGCGGTTAAAAAATAGCCCACGGATTGTACGGATTCGTTTCACGAAAACACGGATCAGCACGGATTTTTTTATATTATTTGTCTGAGGATAATTTTTATTCTTAATGTTATAAGTTCTTTTTAGATGTCCTTTAGAAATCCGTTTTTATCAGCGTTTTCGCAAAGCGAATTTGCGTAATCCGCGTTCCTTTTTTTAGTGCTAATTTGTGTTCAACATTTCGATACAGGCTTTTTCGATTTCCTGATCGGTAAAAGGATTTAAGGCTTTTGCCAGCATTTTACTGGTTTTGATACAGCTGA
Organism: Flavobacterium sp. B183; assembly: GCF_023539155.1. NCBI lineage: Bacteria > Pseudomonadati > Bacteroidota > Flavobacteriia > Flavobacteriales > Flavobacteriaceae > Flavobacterium > Flavobacterium sp. B183. Next base: position 1,154,438 of record NZ_CP097434.1, read on the forward strand.
TCATTTTGGTTCGCAGATCGAGATCATCTCCAATTTCGGTTTTAAGAATCTCTTCGAAAATCTCGGTTAAATAAGCGGGCTGATCTCTAAATTCTCCTTCCATCCAGAGTGTCGATAGAAATTGAGCTACAGCAGTTATTACGTTATTTTGATCTTTAGGGCTTTGATTTTCTTTTGGCATGGCGTTTAGTTTATGGTTAATAATTATACGAAAAAACGTACTTTTGTTTAAGCCGCAATTAAGCGATAGATAGCATGGTATCGAAAAACGTAAGATTGTAAACCACTAAGCAAAGCTTGTGTTTCACAATCTCCATAAATTCTCAACAATTTTAAATATCTTTGAATTATGAGCACAGCAACAAAACCAAAACATATCGGCAGAAACATTAGCCGAATCAGAGAGCTTAGAGGAATGAAACAAGAAGCCCTGGCAATTGCTATTGGTGTAAGCCAGCAATCGGTTTCAAATATTGAAGGAAGCGAAACAGTTGATGAGGAGAAATTGGCGAAAATTGCTGAGGTACTTGGTGTTTCTGCGGAAGCTATCAAAAACTTTTCAGATGAGGCAGTTTTAAATATTATTGGAAATACTTATCACGACAGCAATGTTGTTAATGGAAGTGCATATAGCTGTAATTTCAACCCTCTCGATAAAGTGGTGGAGCTTTACGAACGCTTGGTTCTGGCTGAGAAAGAGAAAGTAGAATATTTAGAAAAATTGTTGAAGGGGAAGTAATTCTTTTTAAACATATCATTTATATAAAAGAGAGGTCTCGTTTGAGATCTCTCTTTTTTTTGTTTAGTGCGTCTGTTTACATTTCAAAGTTCTTGTAACAAAAAACGAAATAAAAATATTTTGTTTCAGTTTTTGTAACAAAATTGAAATTTTTTAAAAATTGTTACAGCTTTTGAAACAAATTGGAAGAAAAAAATAATTTGTTACAGGTTCTTTTTGAAAATGAAATGGCAATCAAAGTTCGATTGATAAAGTTGTAGAACTTTACGATCGTTTGATTTAGGCTGAAAAGGATAAAGAGGAGTATTTAGAGAAGTTTATGAAAGGGAAGTAGGTCTTTTAAAGATATTTTCTTAAAAAAAAGAGGCTTTTAAGCCTCTTTTTTAGTTTGAACAAAAATCAACAAAACTTTTCAAATGCCTAAAAGAGGAATTGTATTATTCTTTCTATTTATTGCATTAAGACTACAATATTTTAATTTTGATCTTTTTTATCTATTAAAGCATTCTCACCAACCGTTAGCTTTCCATCAATTTTCTGAAGAAAAGGTATTTGATTTATAAACATATCAAAATCAGATTGAGAGACAAACCCTTCACCAATTAATTCAGTAAATAAATCACGACTATCCTTTAAAACCTCTAAACCTAGCTTTATATTTTCTAATTGTTTTCTTTTTAAATCTTCCTCGGATTGTTTAATATTTAATGCCTTTAAATAGAGTGAGTCTAAGTTTACACTTTGATCTAATTCTTGTTGTAATATTTTTTTCTCAACATTTATTTTCAGTTTTTCTTCCTTTATTTTTTCTTTCTCCTCATATTCTTTTTCTAATTTCCCTGACGCAAACTTCTTTGCACCTTCTAATAATTCACATGCATCATCTTTAGCTTTTTTAGAATTGAAATATGCTCTTAAAGTAACAACAAGTGATCCCTTTTTTATTTCTTCTATTTCAACTCTAACTCCTTCTATTTTATTTAATATTTCAATAAATTGATAAATAAATTCTAAAGGCTTATGAGTTTCGTTTTCTTTAGTTTTAAAATTTATTAAAATCTCACTTGATTCATAAAGTATATTATCGAAGAGATTGTTAACGTAAGAATATTCATATTCTAAGCTTGTGAGCCCTATAAAAGCCGTTTTTTTTATATTTTCTAAAGAAGATAAATTTCCGTTTAAATTATTGCTAATCGATAATCGATTAGTTACATCTACTAACTTGTTAAAGGCATTGTCATGTTGATAATGGTAAATACTATTGTTGAGCGTTTGAAAAGTATTAAAAGCTAAACCTAACATTTCATTTGATTGACTATGTATTAAAATTTTATTATAGTCTGACAATATTCGTTTAACATTATTTAAAATAAGAGAATTAAACTCTGTACTTAGATCTGTCAAATCCTGAACATTTCTTTCAAGTTTAAGAACTAGATTCTCTAATTTTTTTGATTCTTCAATAGAAGTTTCTCCACTTAAATTTAATCTTTCAACAGTTGACATAAAGTTGTCAAAAATATTCTCATCGTAATTTTCTGTTAAATCAAAATCAATAACTGTTTCTATCATTTTTTTTATTTTTTAATAGGTTCTGGAAATTCTGCAAATGTTCCGTTCCAAGGATAACTTTTACCATATACAATTGAATAAACGATATCTGGGTCTTCATTATTAATTTCCTCAAGAAAGTTTTCAGCATCACTTCTTGTAAGGAATGAATTTGCTAAATAAACAGGAAGCCTGTGTACTTGTTGCTTTTTAATTTTATATTCCATAATTGTCCAAATTTTTTAAATTAAAGTAAATATCTTATTAATTTTGTTATAAAAGATATTTGTTTATATTAAAAAAACATGAGGTAAGAACTTTAATTATCATTTTTCATTTGTGATTAAAGAATCATCAACATCTAATGTTTTTCTTTCTGAAAATATGAGGATATATTAGTTATGATACTTTTTGAGGCTACAAAAATGCTATAATGAAAATTACAACGCTTTTATCCTTACAAAACTCTAAGGTAATTAAACCCTTAATTTCTCAGCAAGATCAAAAAGAATTCTCAATCTATGATGACGGTGGAATTTTCCCTTCTGCAATATATTTTAAACCAGTAATTCCCGGTAAAAACAAATACAAACTTCCATCAGTACGAATGAAACGGGTCAGACCAGGAACTTCGTTATAGGTGCCGTTTTTATTGAAAGCAAAAGCGGAATCATAGGGATTGGTATCCGAAACTTGTGGACCAAATAGTGGATCAACACCGCTGTAATTTGGAGAATCATCGGGATTTCTGAAACCGCCCATTTCTAACCAGAGTTTCGTAACGAAGCGAAATTGAAAATCGAGAACAGCTCCAATAAACAGTCCAACGAGTCCTCTTTGTATACCGGCTTTTTCATTAGGATCATACACGGGACCATAAGGCGAAGCGCGTCTTACAATTCTGTGGGTTTCGGCATTGTTGTTGTTTCCGGTTACATTAAAATCGTCCCGTGGGTTTGCTCTTCGTATGTGTGCTGCATAAGGACACTTTAACCCGTTTTCGTCACTGCTTTGATCGCCATGTTGGTTGGGACTTGGTGCTAAATAATTGAAGTTCGTAAAATTGAAATTTTTAGAACTTGGTTCTCCCAGAGTTTTATCTTCCTTGTCAGGAGAGACCACAAGAGGCGTACCATCGCGCCAGCGTCCGCACATTTTGGCAGCCATCAATTCGGGTGACGTTTTAGGGTCTGAATGGATGAATTTGTTGAACTTCGCTTCATCCTGATACAATAATCTAAATGCCGCAAAGGAACCGTTTACCAAAAGGGGATGTGCATTATAATCATCGGCATCCGAACTTATTACAAAACGATCCAGCGGAACTTTTGGTCTGTCGTCGATACTGCTTATTCCCATTAATTTTTTTAGTTTGGGTTTGTTCCATACAATATCATCAATACGTGGCTGAGATAAACTGTCCCGATAACCAAAATGTACATAATCTGAATTACCATCGACCGTTATAGGATCTGAATCCTGATAGTAGACCGGAATTACTGATGCTCCTCCCGATGCTGCTTTGGGAATCATTTGCAACAAATCGGTATAATATTTTTCTCTGTTTTTGGGTGTTAAAGTAAAAAGCGTTAATTGAATATGAAGATCACTGCCGTCCGGTTTCGGTTTTTGCTTTGGTATCCAGCCTCCATTTTTCCACCAGTTAGCCGGAGCGCTTTCGTCTGTGTCTCCCATTTCGGTTGCGTCAGCTATAGCTCCTTTTTTAAAGGATGCAAAGACTTCGGCACTTGAATCATCATTTATTTCGTCGCAATTGACTGTCCCTATGAGTTTTTCCAAACCCCAATACGTAAACCCGATATTCAGACAATAATCGGGTTTAACCATGTTTTCCCAAGGTTCAGCAGTAGTAATATGCAAACCTGTGGTACTATTTTGTGAAGCAAGACCGGCACAGAATTTTTTTGCTCCATTAACGTCTTTTATGCTTAGAATAATGTATCTGATATGTGGAAAATTATACCCTTTGAGTATTAATCCCTGCACATCATTCATCTCAGCCTGATTTGAATTGCTCATTTTTTATCGCAATAAGATTAGGAATTATTTGCAATCCGGTTTTTGGGCTTTTGGAAAACTATAAGTGATATCACTTGGAGCTGGTGGCCATATTTCACTGGCTTTTGGATATTTATCAATAATCTTGGCGACTGTAAGACCCGGGAAATTGGTGCCAAAAGTATATTTTCCGTTTTTATCGCCGGCAGAAAAAACAGGATCTCCAAAATTATAACGCATTAGGAAACAAAAGAATGCTGCTGCATTTTTTTTAACTCCTTTCTTTTTTATGATATGTTTTGCTGAGGTCGGTCCGTCCGGGTCTACGCCAGGAATTCCTGTTTCATCTATTAAATGTAACAGCCCATTTAAACCATTTACTACGGCGTCAATTTCAAAAAAAGCATTGATATAAGCATCAAATTGTCCGTCGTAGATTGACATTACTACCATTACGTCTTTTCCCGGAAAAGATTGAAATCCCGGAACCGGAATTCCCGGAGTAGGTTTTCCGTCTTCTTGTGCATAAATTGTAAAATAATGCACGCCGGTTGTTTTGCGGAGATCTCCGTTTGGAGCTGTTGCAGGAGCTGCAGCTTCTCTAATTAGCTGAGAAGCTTTTAGTGCCTCTGCCAAAAGGCCTTTTTTTAACGGAAGAAATAAAAATAGCAGATGTTGTTGCTCTGTAATAGGTACTGTAATTACTTGTGATGTTGACATGTTTTAATAGTTGATTTGTTTGTCCTACTCTTTTCAGGCTTTTCGGAGGTGCCTCTTAATTGCTTAAGCAAGACGAATTTATGGATACTAAAAACAACTCATCCAAGTACTTATACCTGATTTATGCGAAAAAATAGTGCTTAACGTTTCTTGCGTAAACCTTTGCGCCCTTTGTGGTTAAAAAGATAGCCCGCGGATTGTACGGATTCGTTTTACGAAAGCACGGATCAGCGCGGATTTTTATTATTGGTTACCGATAAAAGGTTTCTGCGTTCCTTGCGTAAATCTTTGCGGTCTTTGCGGTTAAAAAAACAGCACACGGATTGTACGGATTCGTTTCACGAAAGCACGGATTAGCACGGATTTTTATTATTGGTTACCGATAAAAGTTTTCTGCGTTCCTTGCGTAAACCTTTGCGTTCTTTGCGGTTAAAATAAAAAAGCGCCACAATTTTCATTGCAGCGCTTCTTTATTTTTTAAAACTCTAAGGTAATTATACCCCTAATTTCTTAGCAAGATCAGAAGGAATTCCTCCTTTGTTTACCATTAAGGCAGTCGTTTTGTATTTCACGAAGTTTTTAGTTACAAACAAGAAACCTTTGTAGTCGTTTGTTTCTCCCCATGAATTTTTAACGATGTAATATTCTTTTCCAGTTTGATCTTTGGCTAAACCAATGATGTGCATTCCGTGATCATCTGTTGTAGTGTAGTTGTCAAATGCTGTTTGACGCATTTCCGGAGTAATCTCTGGTTCCGCTTTTGGTCCGTTGAACATGTCTGCTTTTTCTTCAGCCGTCATGTCGTCGAATTTTTTAGTCGCCACATAAGCTACACCATTTTTCCAGCTAAAGCTTTTTTCGCTTACGTCAGTTGCCCATGCTACCGTGTATCCTTTTTTCAAAGCATTGTCGATAACATCTGTCATGTCGTTTACTTTTACGTTGTAAACTTGATCAAATGACCAGTTGTCCGGTACCATCATAGTTGTTTTTTGGTAGTACGGAGAAGTTGTGAAAGATGACATTTCGATATACTCATCAGGATTAATTCCTACTACTTCTTTAGCAAAAGATTGCGGAGTATAGTTTTTTCCTTTGTAAGTAAAGTTATCCGGTGTTTTTCCTAAATAAGAGTCGATAACAGCAGCGTATGCTTTTTGCCAGTTTGGAGTTAATTCTCCGTTTGGATTTTTCACTACAGCAGCCAAAACACCTTCGATAAGAGCGGCCATTTCGCCAAATTTATTTTTGTCGGTTCCGTAGTTTAATCCTGTGTAAACTTCTCTCGGAACAGTTCCGTATTTTTTGTACATATTAATTACATCGTGTAATGCACCACCGTCGCCTAAGCTAACCGCTCCGTGCATACGTACGTAATTGATTCCTTTTTCAACATAAACGTTTCTTGCCGAAAAAATCTGAGACAATTCAACCGGTTGTTTTCCTAGACGAATCATTTCTGATTCTAAGAAAGAGTTGGTCGAATAACTCCAGCAAGTTCCTGATGAACCCTGAGCTTTTACTGAGGTAGTTCCAAGATTAATAACTTCAGTGAATTTAAAGTTTTCTTTACTTTTTTCGCTTGCATTCAGTTTTAGTGAATTCACTAAAATGTCCTGTGCAAAACATCCAGTTGCCCCAACAAAAAATACAGAAGCTGCCAGTACTGATTTGAATGAAAATGTATTCATAATTTATGTTTAAGATTTTGATAAATTAGTCTCTCGTGTTTCTAATTTGTTACAAAACAATTAAATTTTAACTAATAAAACTAACCTGTAACCGTTAATTTTTATAAAATGTTTTTGTTAAGCTATATAAACTTACAAAATACGCAAAATACAAACAGCATCAAACCCTACCAGTTTTTCAACCGGTAGGGTTTGATGTTGATAGAGAATCTGCTAGGTAACCTCTTACTAGTTGCTAAGTCTTGAGGTTTTTTTGCCGTATTAGCATCTGTACAGATTTTAGATTTAGAAGTAGATAATTTTATTTTTTTGCTAGTCCGGGAGGAAATCCTGCCAGGATTTTTTTGACAGAGGACGCAATAAATTCCTCCGGATTGTTAGGTTGGCTGTCTATTTTAGCATTACCTATTCCTTGCCATATCAGTTTTTTTGTTTTCGTTGATACAATATCGATGATTAGTGAGCCATCGACATAATCATAGGTGTTGACGAAAGTATTGGCGCCTCCCATCATGACACCTCTGCCCCAATATCCATACGGACGATACATGCCACCATAGCCATAGAAGTCAGTGTTTGCCGATACCTCAGTTTTGTTTTTTAAGATTGATATAGCATTGATTTTTAGATCCGGGCTAGCTGTAGTTTCTGTAAAACCTTTACTCAGCATTTCGCTGCGGATGGCTTTTGTAACACGGTCAACGTTTAATTGACTAACCTGGCCTTCCTGTGCTTTTAAGTCGTAAACGGCAAAAGTTTTATACTCGCTGAAATTGGTGTCACGATCGTAATCGGTGGTAACTCGTACAGTTGGAGAGCAGCTGTACAGTAAACCCAATAAAAACAGTGGGATTATACGAAGATTCTTTCTTTTAATATTCATCTTTTGGTATTTAAATTAATGATTAAATTAGTTTAATTTGATATTATTAAAATATTGATTAAATCCGGAGTATAGGTAAAGTTGTGTTAAATGAAAATAGTGGTGTTTGTTGTAAGTTGTTGTAATTTAGTTAATTGCTTCTCTATCAAAGATAAATGATTTTATTTAAATGGCATAATGCGAGGTCCTTGCTTTTGATGAAAAGAGGAGAGTATAATCAATTTTACTTATATTTTAGCCCAATGTTTTCTGATATAAATGCCGATGTAATATGAAAATAGTACAATGCAACAGGACTATTATCAATATACAATTGGTATTAAAATGCAGGAATAAAAAAAAGCCACTCGATTATCGAATGGCTTTCCATGTAAACTTTAAGAAGTAAACTATTCTATTTCAGAAACTCTCATGGTATTTACCATTCCTTTTTCTTTAATTGGCATTGCTGCAAGATTGATTAAATAATCTCCTTTTACAACATATCCTTTTTCTCTTGCAATTTCGTTAACATCAGTTACAGTATCATCTGTGCTTTCGTCTTTGTCATAGAAGTAAGATCTTACTCCCCATAACAAATTCAATTGCGTCAGGATTCTTCTGTTTGAAGTAAATACTAAAATATGTGCAGATGGTCTCCAGGCTGAAATTTGGAAAGCAGTATAACCACTATTTGTCAAAGTACAAATCGCTTTTGCTTTGATTTCATTAGCCAATAAAGCTGCCTGATGACAAACTGTTTTAGTAACAAAACGTTTTGTTTTAATTTGTGGTGTGTTTTGCGGAACCTGAATAAGCGGAGAGTCTTCAACTGCCTCGCAAATTTGTGTCATTTTTTGAATAACCTGTACCGGATAGTTTCCTGTAGCTGTTTCACCTGACAACATTACTGCATCAGCTCCATCCATTACTGAGTTAGCAACGTCGTTAACTTCAGCTCTTGTAGGCGTTAAACTAGTAATCATTGTTTCCATCATTTGTGTTGCAACGATAACCGGAATTCTTGCCGTTTTTGCTCTGCGGATCAGATCTTTTTGTACCAATGGTACTTCGTGAGCAGGAAGTTCAACCCCTAAATCTCCACGAGCTACCATTAAGGCATCACAATATGCTACAATTTTATCCATGTTCTCAAGAGCTTCCGGCATTTCAATTTTAGCTACAATTGGAATTTTATGTTCTGAATGTTTTGCGATTAATTCTTGAAGATCTTGTAAATCACGAGGTGTTTTTACAAACGAAAGCGCAATCCAGTCTACTTTTTGTTCGATCGCGAAAATCGCATCAGCAATATCTTTTTCTGTTAAAGCCGGTAAAGAAATTTTAGTGTTTGGAAGATTAACTCCTTTTTTAGATTTTAATTCTCCTCCCTGAATTACTTTAGCGGTAACTTCTGTTTTTTTGTCTGTGGTAAGAATTTCGAAGATTAATTTACCGTCATCCAATAAAATACGTTCTCCCGGATTAACATCATTTGGGAAATTTTGATATTTCATGAACACTTTCTGAGCGTTTCCTATGATATCTTCAGCAGTTGTAAAAGTAATAACATCACCATCATTTACTACTGTTCCTTCCTCCATTACCCCAACTCTAAGCTTTGGTCCCTGTAAATCACCTAAGATTGCAGTAGTGTAACCAAACTCTTCATTAAGACCTCTAATAATATTAATTTTATCTTTTACTCCGTCGTAATCAGCATGCGAAAAATTGATTCTAAACACATTAACCCCTGCCTCGATCATATCCTTGATAATCTCCCTCGTACTACATGCAGGCCCAAGTGTAGCAACAATTTTGGTTTTTTTGTTTGTTTTTAGCATTTTTTTTAAAAAATTAGATTGTTTTTTGATTTTATCTTGTCAGTATCTACAGCATAAATTGCTGCAATACTTTCTATTTTGTTTAATTGCTGTTGAATTTCTGAAAAGTCAAGAGCTTCTTCGCTATTGTCTATTTTCAGGAAAAAATCTACTTTTTTGAATTCAGGAAGTAAATGAATTGTTGTTGAAACCTCACTTGTTTCATTGGAAAACAAATCTTGAGAATCATTTTTACTCACTGAAATGATCTCATTTTTATTCTGAATCAGATTCCATGAAACTGCTTTTTCGGAGTCATAATAATAAAATCTCGAAAAATTTGCCTCGCCTTCTTTAGTCTGAGCATGGATCTCGTTTTTGCTCTTACTTAAGTTTATCGGAAGGTTTTTATTGATAAAATAGGCCAATCTGTAATCTTCTAATGAAGTGTGAATTGCCATTAAATAATAATCAATTTCGTCAAATTCGTCTAAATCCAATCTATGAATAGCCATGTCATGAAAAATAAAGTGTAAATATACTATTTCTAACGGAGCATCAATAGTTAAGAAGTGTATGTTTTTGTTAAATTATAAACGAAAACGTTATAGCTTTAAGATAGTTACAAGTGTTTTGTAGCTATTTCTTGTCTATTTTTTCCTGAAATGCAAAATATGCCCTTTGTGAGGCTTTTTCTTCTGCTTTCTTTTTTGAGGTTGCTCTTGCTCTTGCAATGACTTTATCGTCTATGCTTAATTTTACGCCAAACAAACGTTGGCCATCAATGCCGTTATCTTCAAAAATGTCGTAATGAAAGATTCTTTTTTCTTTCTGACACCATTCGATAACCAAACTTTTATAGCTAATTACTTTTCCTTCAAGTCGTGCTATATCGACATAAGGAGTGATCACTCTTTTTTGAATAAACTTTTCGCAAAACGAATATCCTTTATCCAGATAAATAGCTCCAATAAGAGATTCAAAAATATTACCATGAATATTTTCGCCAAAATGCTGAATAGGAACTTTGCTTTCTACAAATCGAACGAGATTGAGGTCTTTGCCCAATTCATTCAAATGTTCGCGACTCACAATTTTCGAGCGCATTTTGGTAAGGTAACCTTCGTCGCCTTTGGGCGCTTTATTAAACAAATGTGCTGCGATAACGGCACTTAACATTGCGTCTCCTAAAAACTCCAAACGTTCGTAATTAATCGGATGTCCTGATTCGTCTAATTTATTGGAAGAGCGATGTGTAAAAGCTTTCTTATAAAAATCGATAGAAACAGGCTGAAATCCAAGTATTTTCTGAATAGTGTCAAAAAAAATCCCGTCTTCTTGAGAACGGGATTTTGAAAATATTTTTTTGATAATATTCATATGCAGAAATTAGTCCACTAATTTTTTAAACAATACGCAAGCATTGTGTCCACCAAAACCAAAAGTGTTACTCATAGCAACATTTACCTCTCTTTTTTGAGGTTTGTTTAAGGTAAGATTCAATGAAGGATCAATGTTCTCATCCACTACAGTATGATTAATCGTTGGAGGTACAATTCCGTGTTGCATAGCCAGAATAGAAGCAATTGCTTCAATAGCTCCGGCAGCACCCAGTAAGTGACCTGTCATTGATTTTGTAGAGTTAATATTGATTGTTTTTGCATGATCTCCAAAAACAGCACTAATTGCTTTTAATTCCGCAACGTCTCCAAGAGGAGTAGAAGTTCCGTGTGTGTTGATGTGATCAACATCTTCAGGATTCATTCCGGCATCTCTTAAAGTGTTTTTCATTACTGCAATAACCCCAATTCCTTCCGGATGTGGTGCTGTTAAGTGGTAAGCATCAGATGACATACCGCCACCACCAATTTCACAGTAAATTTTTGCTCCTCTTGCTTTTGCATGTTCGTAATCTTCAAGAACTAATGCTCCGGCTCCTTCTCCTAATACAAAACCGTCTCTGGTTCCGTCAAAAGGTCTTGAAGCTGTTTCAGGGCTTTCGTTTCTTGTTGATAAAGCGTGCATAGAGTTAAAACCTCCCATACCTGCAATGGTAATGGCAGCTTCTGAACCACCTGATACAATAACATCACACATTCCTAAACGAATGTAGTTGAAAGCATCAATTAAAGCATTTGCAGAAGAGGCACATGCAGAAACAGTAGTATAATTTGGTCCCATATAACCGTTACGCATCGAAATGTGTGCAGGTGCTATATCGGCAATCATTTTAGGAATAAAAAACGGATTGAATTTTGGTGTTCCGTCTCCTTTAGCATAATAAATTACTTCCTCCTGGAAAGTTTCCAGACCTCCAATTCCTGCTCCCCAGATAACACCAACTCTTGTTTTGTCTATATTATCATTAGTAAGTCCGGCATCTTTAATAGCTTCATCGCTTGCAGCAACTGCATATTGAGCGAATTTATCTAATCTACGAGATTCTTTACGATCCATAAAATCTTCAATATTGAAGTTTTTTACTTCACAGGCAAATTTCGTTTTATGCTTCTCTGTATCATAATATGTGATAGGAGCGGCTCCGCTAACTCCATTCACAAGTGCATTCCAATATTCCTGGATATTATTCCCGATAGGAGTAAGTGCACCTAATCCTGTTACAACAACTCGCCTTAATGCCATAAATATGTATTTTGTACTTTAAACAAATAAAACCCACGCTTTCTTAACTGTACTGTTTACTTAAGAGCCATGGGCATTACAATATAAATATATCTTTTTGATTGAAAATCAATCGAAATTTAATTTTGAGAAAAAATAATAACACCCGATCCTTAAAAATTTCAAATTTTAAAAAACAAATACCAATAACTGGAGTTTGGAATTTCAAAAAATGGGGATTTTTAGAAATCGGGTGCGGTATTATTATTTTTTAGCTTCTTCGATATAAGAAATAGCTTGACCAACAGTAGCAATGTTTTCTGCTTGATCGTCTGGAATTTGAATATCAAATTCTTTTTCGAATTCCATAATAAGCTCAACAGTGTCTAATGAGTCAGCTCCTAAATCATTAGTGAAGCTTGCTTCTGTTACAACTTCGTTTTCGTCAACACCTAATTTGTCTACGATAATCGCTTTTACTCTTGATGCAATGTCTGACATAATCTTTAATTTTAGAATTTAATTTGTTGGCAAAAATAAAAAACTTTATTTTAAAACAACTATTTAGTTTATAAATGTAACACTAATTTATAAAATTAATTTCAAGAAAGACTTTTTAAGACTATTTATTTTCGATTTTTATTCCGTTTTTTGCAGTCTAAAAATAAATTGGATTATGAAAAAAATTATTGTTTTTGCCTCAGGATCAGGGACTAATGCTGAAAACATTATAAAGTATTTTGCGAGAACCAAAATTGCAAAGGTTGTTTCGGTTTTTACAAATAACGCTTCGGCAAAAGTTATAGAAAGAGCAAAAAATCATCAAATTCCAGTCGAAATCTTCTCTAAAAACGAACTTTTGGAGCGAAATGTATTACAAAAAATACAAGAAATAGGTCCGGATCTGATAGTTCTTGCAGGTTTCCTGTTGAAATTTCCGGAGAACATAATAGAGCAATATCCCGATCAAATAATAAACATTCATCCTGCGCTTTTACCTAACTACGGGGGCAAAGGAATGTATGGAATGCACATACACAGGGCTGTAGTGGATAATAAAGAAAAAGAAACCGGAATCTCTATTCATTTTGTAAATGAAAATTATGATGAAGGCGGTATCATTTTTCAGAAAAGTGTGGTCTTAACCGAAGAAGATACCCCGGAAACTGTGGCTGAAAAGATTCATGAACTCGAACAAAAGTACTTTCCGGAAATTATTTCGAGATTATTAGAAGCTTAGGTTTCTTAGATTTCTTTTTTTATGCTTAATGTTTTTTAGATTTTGCTAAATCAAGGAAGTCTAAAAATCGAATAGTCTAACAATCCAACAATCTAGAATTCTAACAGTCTAAGAAATCTAACAATCTAAATATCTAAGAAGTCAAAAAAAAATGAGTCACGAAGTACATATATATACAGATGGTGCTGCAAAAGGGAATCCCGGAAACGGGGGGTACGGAGTGGTGATGGAATTAGTTGGAACTCCGCATAAGAAAGAATTCTATGAAGGGTTTCGCCTTACTACTAATAACCGAATGGAGCTTTTGGCTGTAATTGTGGGGCTTGAAAAGCTAAAAAAGCCCAATATGAAGGTTCTGGTGGTTTCAGATTCTAAATATGTCATCGATTCTGTGGTAAAGAAATGGGTCTTTGGCTGGGAGAAAAAAAACTATGCCGGTAAGAAAAACCCGGATTTATGGAAACGCTTCCTGATTATTTACCGCAAACATCAGGTCGATTTTAAATGGATTAAAGGTCATAACAATCATCCGCAGAACGAACGCTGTGATGAGTTGGCTGTTATGGCATCGATGCAGAAAAAACTTTCTGTAGACGTTTACTACGAAACCATAGGTTCAAAGTCATAAAAAAAAACGCGTCGGAAACAATTCTTTCGACGCGTTTTTTGTTGTTAAAAGTATTACGTACTGTTTTTACTCTTTGTCTAATTCTTTTGCTTTGCTGAATCCGGCAAGTAAACCAACTCCTGCCATGATAAAAATAATAGACGGGTATACCGCTGAATCTTCCAGTGAAGTGTAGGTTGTAATCAGTAAAGCAACGAAAATCCCGACACCGCTTCCTATTAATAAGAAGGCCAGGTTTAAAACAAGAACCTTCCAGGTTGGAACGCCTTTTCCGCTTCCTTTTAAAAAGATACTGGCATCAACGCCTTTTTCTATAAGCGCTAAGCGCTCTCTGTTTCTGGTGGAATAAATAAGATAAATAATCCCGAAGATCATTAGAAACAGGCTTATTGGTACTAAAATTTCTGGTCCCATATTTTTTATTGTTTAATTGATTGATACTCCATAGGACGACAGCTTTAAATTTTAGGTTACAACTTTAGGTAAAAAAAATCAAAAAATAAATTCCAAATTCCAAAACTTGCTGATTATGAGTTAATTTTGAATATCGAAACTTTGACAAAGCGCTAATGTATTCAATAATCAGATTTTAGAACTTGAAACTTGAAACTTGAAACTTGAAACTTGGATTTTGAGATTTGGAATTTATTTTTTGAGATTTATTTTAAAATTCTTGTAACCTGCAATAATAAACTGTCGTCCTATATAATATGAGTACAATACCGGATCAACATTATATCGATAGAATTTTGCGGGGCGAGACTAATGCGTTTGCCGTGCTGGTAGATCGCTATAAAAATATGATCTTTACTCTGGCGCTTCAAATGGTTAAAAACAGAGAAGAGGCTGAAGAAGTTTCGCAAGACACTTTTATTAAAATTTATAATTCATTGAGTAAATTTAAAGGAGATTCGAAATTTTCGACCTGGGTTTACAAAGTAGCTTATAATACGTGTCTGGATCGTTTGAAGAAAAATAAAAAAGAAGATCTGAATATTTCGATAGATGAATTTTCGGCACATTTAATTAAGACCATGGACAATGCTTTGAGTGCTTTAGAAGATAAAGAACGAAAGCAAACGATTCAGAACTGTTTGAATTTGCTGCCGGCAGAAGAGAATTTTTTATTGACTTTATTTTATTTCGAAGATCAGAGTTTAGAAGAAATTGGAAAAGTTATGGGGATTACAGCCAATAATGTTAAGGTGAAATTATTTAGAAGCCGACAAAAATTAGCTGTGATATTGAAAAAGAAATTAGAACCCGAAATAGTGTAATGTGATGAAAGAGAGCGATAAAAATATAGAAAATCTTATTGATAAAATGATGAGCGAAACCACTTTAGATTCGCCTTCAATTGATTTTACCTCAAAAGTAATGGCTCAGATTCAGGTAACTGAAAAGAGTGCGGCCAAAGGGTATAAACCTCTGATTTCTAAATCGACTTGGTTTGTGATTGGCTTAGGTTTGATTGCTTTGATGGTTTACGCAGTATTCTTTGGCGGAACCAACAATAACCTGGAAATTGGAAAATCATATACGGATAAGATTTCGACGCTGTTTTCAGGGATACATTTATCTAAAAATGTTTTATATGCGATTTTAGTGGTTCCTTTTATGGTTTTGATTCAGGTGGGAGTTTTGAAAAATTATTTTGATAAAAAATATCAGGTATAAAACTGGTCTTGGTGTTGTAAATCAGTAAAAGCTTCAAAAGTATTTCGTAAAAATAAATCTTGTATTTTAAATCTGTAAAACATATTTTGACTTCCTAAAATATTATGGTGTAAGTATTTCATTTACAATTGTTTTGTGTTGAAAAACACTCTTGTTTATTTATGAAAATTTTGAGAACCTAAACCGTTGCAATATTGTAACTTATGAAGTATCTTTGCACCCTAATTCGAAATTCATAAAATGAATAAATTATTGATTGTTGGAACGGTTGCTTTCGACGCGATTGAAACTCCTTTCGGAAAAACAGATAAAATATTAGGTGGTGCTGCGACTTACATTGGTTTATCAGCATCTTTTTTCAACCTGCAATCGGCTATTGTTTCTGTAGTTGGAGACGATTTCCCTCAAGAACATTTGGATTTATTGACTTCAAAAAATATTGATATCTCAGGTATCGAAATTGTAAAAGGCGGTAAAACATTTTTCTGGAGCGGTTTGTACCACAACGATCTTAATTCCAGAGATACTTTAGTGACAGAACTTAATGTTTTGGCTGATTTCCAACCAAAAGTTCCTCAAAACTATAAAGATGCCGATGTGGTGATGTTAGGAAACTTACATCCATTAGTACAAAGCAGTGTTTTGGATCAGTTAGAGAAAAAACCAAAATTAGTAGTTTTAGATACTATGAACTTCTGGATGGACTGTGCTTTACCTGAATTGTTAGACGTTATCAAACGTGTTGACGTAATCACGATCAATGATGAAGAGGCAAGACAGCTTTCGGGAGAATATTCTTTAGTAAAAGCAGCAGCTAAAATCCAGGAATTGGGACCAAAATATGTGGTGATCAAAAAAGGAGAGCACGGTGCGCTTTTATTCCACAACAGAGAAGTATTCTTTGCTCCGGCATTACCATTAGAAGATGTTTTTGATCCAACAGGAGCGGGAGACACTTTCGCAGGTGGTTTCTCAGGATTCATTGCGCAAAGTGAAAACATTTCATTTGGCAATATGAAAAATGCAATAATCTACGGTTCAAATTTAGCATCATTCTGTGTAGAGAAATTTGGAACAGAAAGGATGGAGAGTTTAAGTAAAGCTGAAGTAGCGATTCGATTACAACAGTTTAAGTCGTTAACTCAGTTTGACATAGAAATATAATGCCCAAAAGCCTCGAATAATAACGGGGCTTTTTTATTACGTTTATACACACAACTTACAACAACACAAAATACACAACACAATGAGCGACGCTTTAAAACACGAATGTGGTATAGCTTTGGTTAGACTTCTTAAACCGCTTGAATATTACAAAGAAAAATACGGAACCGCTTTTTACGGGATACAGAAAATGTACCTGATGATGGAAAAGCAGCACAACCGTGGACAAGACGGAGCCGGTTTTGCAAGCATTAAATTAGATGTGGCTCCCGGTGAACGTTATATCAGCAGAGTTCGTTCCAATCATTCACAGCCCATTCAGGATGTTTTCAAGCAAATCAATGAGCGTATTAATGAAGAGATGAGTTCTCATCCGGAATATGCAGACGATGTTGCCAAACAGAAAGCAAACATACCTTATATAGGAGAGTTGTTTCTGGGGCATGTTCGCTACGGAACTTTCGGAAAGAATAGCATTGAAAGTGTACATCCATTCCTGCGTCAAAGCAACTGGATGCACCGTAATTTAATTTTGGCAGGGAACTTTAACATGACCAATGTTAAGGAGCTTTTCGAAAATTTAGTAGAACTGGGGCAGCATCCGAAAGAAATGGCTGACACGGTTACTGTAATGGAGAAAATCGGACACTTCTTAGACAAAGAAGTAATGCAGCTTTATCAGGATTGCAAACTCGAAGGATATTCTAAAAGAGAGGCTTCTCCGGTAATTGCAGACCGATTGGATATTGCGAAAATTTTAGCCCGTTCTGCTAAAAACTTAGACGGAGGATATGCAATGGCCGGATTATTGGGTCATGGTGATGCTTTTGTTTTTAGAGATCCTGCAGGAATTCGTCCGGCATATTACTATCAGGATGATGAAGTGGTAGTGGTGGCTTCTGAAAGACCGGTTATTCAAACCGTATTTAATGTGCCTTTTGAAAGTGTACAGGAAATCGAACCGGGAAATGCTTTGATCATTAAGAAAAACGGAAAAGTTTCTATGAATCAAATCTTAGAGCCAACTGTTAAAAAAGCATGTTCATTCGAAAGAATCTATTTCTCAAGAGGAAGTGACGCTGAAATTTATCAGGAACGTAAAAATTTAGGAAAATTAATTTTACCTGCTGTTTTGGAATCAATTGACAGTGATACCGATAATACGGTGTTTTCTTATATTCCAAATACAGCTGAAACCTCTTTTTATGGTTTGGTTGAAGCGGCTCAGGATTTTTTAAATCAAAGAAAAAACAATTATATTTTAGCGAACAGAAATACACTTAATGCTGAGACTTTACAGGAATTACTGGCTGTAAAGATTCGTACAGAGAAAGTAGCGATTAAAGATGCTAAACTAAGAACCTTTATTACAGAAGACAGTAGTCGTGATGATTTAGTTGCTCACGTGTATGATGTTACGTATGGAGTAATTAAGCCAACGGACAATCTGGTTATTATTGACGATAGTATTGTTCGTGGTACTACTTTAAAGATGAGTATCATAAAGATGATGGATCGTTTGAAACCTAAACGTATCGTAATCGTTTCATCGGCACCACAAATTCGTTATCCTGACTGTTACGGAATCGATATGGCGAAACTGGAAGGCCTTGTAGCTTTTAGAGCGGCTCTGGCTTTGTTGAAAGAAAGAAACTTGTATCATATTGTTGACGAGGTTTATGCGAAGTGTAAAGCTCAGGAGAATTATGTAGATACGGATGTTGTAAACTACGTTACGGCAATTTACGATCAGTTTACTCCTGAAGAGATTTCAGATAAAATAGCCGAAATGTTAAGCTCGCCTGAAATTAATGCCGAAGTAAAAATTATTTTCCAAAAAGTAGAAGATTTGCATATTGCTTGTCCGAAAAATTTAGGAGATTGGTACTTTACAGGGGATTATCCAACTCCAGGAGGGAACCGTGTGGTTAACAGAGCTTTCATGAATTTTTACGAAGGAAAAGACGCGAGAGCGTATTAATAAAATACTAACAAAAGGTTAAATTGTGCAGTTCATCGATTTTTTTTGCCGTTCGTCTTATTTGTTTGGTGAAATTGGAAAGCTGCAATACTTTTGAAATACCATAACATTAGTAGGTTAAGTTTATGGTAGATTTGGGGCAAAAAGGGTGGAAGTAATTCCACCTTTTTTATTGGAATAAACTCAAGTATTTCTAAAGTAAGATATTACATTCACTTTATCGGATATATTTGCCATTCGTCTAGAAAGTTTTTTTCATTCGAATAGCTGCCATACCTTTACAGAACCATAACATTAGTAGGTTAAGTTTATGGTAGATTTGGGGCAAAAAAGGTGGAAGTGATTCCGCCTTTTTTATTTTCTTTTTTTTAGAGAATAGAGCATAGAACAAAGAGAATAGAGTAAAGATGAAATATAACGACAAAAAAGACGAGTACCATTTGGCAGTCGTCTTTTTTTTTATTTATAATCTTTGTTCTATTTTCTTCTGTATTAAGAAGAATTGGCTTTTAACGACAAGAAAGTTGGATTCTAAATAGTAATATGACTCTGAATTAAGTCAAACAATACGATGGGTTAATTTTCACACATTTCTCTTTTTTGTAATTTTTTTATTACCCTTTCTTGCGGTATATTAGGACTCAATTAGAAGTGCAATGCTTCTTGTGTAAAGAATAGGGAAGAATAGGTTAACTCGAAAAAAAATGAATCAGGAACTTAAGGAGTCTTTTGAAGCAGATAATGGAAATTCAAGGGGTGTAATTCTAAAAGCAAAAAGCGGAGTCAGACATTTATTTGTCCGGATTATAATTTTGGCTATTATTGCGGGAGGGCCACTCGTGCTATTGTCGCTTCCTGATTTGAGTAATAGAAGTGAGTTTGAATTTCTGTTGCTTAGTATATTTGCTCCGATAGTATGGTTTGCCTATATGTTTGCTGAAACCATAGCTTTACAAATGAAGAAAGAGGAAGAATTACGTAATATTAATTTGATATTATTTTTTATGGCACTGCTGATCTATATGCTGGTTATATCCAGTATTATGTAAATGAAATGTTTGAGCGAAATTAAACGATAAAAAAAGACGAATAACCGTTAGGCAATTCGTCTTTTTTCTATAATCTTTACTCTATTTTCTTATTTCTCTAAAGCAAATCTTCTTGCAACTTCAGTCCAGTTGATTACGTTGAAGAAAGCTTCAATATAATCAGGTCTTCTGTTTTGGTAGTTTAGGTAGTAAGCGTGCTCCCAAACATCCATTCCTAAGATTGGAGTTCCATCACAACCTACTTCCGGCATTAATGGATTGTCTTGATTTGGAGTTCCGCAAACGTCTAATTTTCCACCTTTTTGTACGCATAACCAAGCCCATCCTGAACCAAATTGAGTAGCACCAGCTTTAGCAAATTTTGCTTTAAATTCTTCAAAAGTTCCAAAAGAAGCTTCGATAGCAGCAAGTAAATCACCTGTTGGTAATCCACCGCCATTTGGAGACATTACAGTCCAGAATAAATTGTGGTTGTAAAAACCTCCACCATTGTTACGAACTGCTGCATTTGATTTATCTAGATTGATTAAGATGTTTTCGATAGTTTTACCTTCTAAATCTGTTCCGGCGATTGCTGCATTAAGATTTGTTGTGTAAGCATTATGATGTTTTGAATGGTGAATTTCCATTGTACGGGCATCAATATGTGGTTCTAATGCATCATATGCATAAGGTAATTGAGGTAATTCAAAAGCCATGATATTATGATTTTATGATTTATAATTATTTATTCCAAATTTAGACATTTAACTTTGGAATTGGAAATACTATTTCGTTATTATTCCATTTAATTAATTGATAATTCGTTTTTCGGAATGCTAACGTATTGTAATTCTTTATTTTCCGTTGAAAGTAGTCATCGTGTTTTCTAAGCCGGCGGTACCAAAAGATTTAATGATTTCTGAAGCTACTTCTAAACGTTCGGGCAATTTTGCTTTTTCTTCTTCATCCCAATCTCCTAAAACATAATCGACCTGTTGTCCTTTTTTAAATTGATCGCTGATCCCAAATCTAAAGCGGGTATATTGTTGAGTATTTAAAACTAAATTGATGTTTTTAAGTCCGTTGTGTCCTCCGTCACTGCCTTTTGGTTTGATTCGGATAGTTCCAAAAGAGAGGTTTAGATCGTCTGTAATTACCAGGATATTTTCTAATGGAATGTTTTCTTTGTCCATCCAGTACTTTACGGCTTTACCGCTCAGGTTCATGTACGTATTTGGTTTGAGCAGAAAAAAAGTTCTTCCTTTAAATTTATATTCGGCCAAAGCGCCCAGTTTTACGGTTTCGAATGAAAGACTTTCTTTTTTAGCTAAAAAATCAAGTACTTTAAAACCTATGTTGTGTCTTGTATTTACGTATTCGGCACCAATATTGCCTAATCCAACGATTAAATATTTTTTCATATAATCAGTGTTCTCTTCTTTTTGGGTTGATGAAAACAGTTTTGTTATCCATTTTATCATGATACAAAAATAGGGTTAATTAGAGAATGTGCCAATTTGTTAATTAGATAATTTGCGTTTAACGGCAAAGAATGGCACGCTGATGACGCGGATTTGAATGGATTTGCGCGGATTATTTTTTATCATTTTTATCATACTGACAAGATTGTTTGAAAACCTTTGCGCCTTTGTACCTCTGAACCTTTACGCCTCTGGTCTGATGAAAAACGAAACTTCCGGCTAGCCCTGACAGAAGCGGTATCCTTTTTAGCCGCTTTTTTTTGCGGATAAAAAGATATAGCGGATGGCAGGAGTGTCGCGTTTTATGAAAACGGGATTTTCTGCTTCTAAGAAAAAAAAACAGATAATTAGAGAATTAGCTTTAAAGGGCTTCGACTTCGCTCAGCCGGACACACTTAATATTTGTCAAAAATGTCGGACTGGGCGGAGTCGAAACCGTCCTGTAGTAAAAAATCTTAGAACCTTAGTATCTCAGCATCTCAGAACCTCAAAAAAAAAGCACCAACCTTTCGATTGATGCTTTGTATTTTGAATTGAAAAAAATTATTTTTTCTTTCCTTTTGCAGGAGCTTTTGCAGCTTTTGCAGCCTCTTGAGCAGCTTTCATAGCAGCACGAGAGATTCTTACCTGACAAACTACTGTGTTGTCCGGGTGCATAACTTTGTACTCTGGTTTTCCAACTTTAGTAACATATAATTTGTTACCCATTTCAAGTGGAGTAATGTCAGCTTCAACAAAATCAGGAAGATTTTTAGGTAAAGCTTTAACTTTTAATTTACGTTGGTTTAAACGTAAAACACCACCTGCAAGAACACCTTTAGATGTACCAACGATTTTCACAGGAACTTCCATTGTGATTTCTTTATCATCAAATAATTGGAAGAAGTCAATGTGTAAAATTTTGTCAGAAACAGGGTGAACCTGAATGTCTTGTAAAACTGCTGTAAATGATTTTCCTTTTCCAAGCTCAATCACAACTGTGTGTGCGTTTGGAGTGTAAACCAAGTTTTTGAACGCTGCAGCGTCTGCTGAGAAGTGTACTGCTTGATTTCCTCCGTATAACACGCAAGGAACCGCTCCAGCATTACGTAAGGCTTTAGTTGACACTTTGCCCACGCTTTCTCTTTCTGATCCTTTAATTGTAATCGATTTCATTGTAAAAAAAATATAGTTATTAATAAATATTCTATGTTGCTATAAGCTTTAAGCAGTAGGCTTTAAGCTTTTTATAAAGTAACTATTGGAGTGCTTACGGCTTATTGCTTAAAGCTTACGTCCAAAATTTACATTATAAATTTTCCACTGATGGAATTGTTGTGGTGCACCATGTGCATAACTTCGGCAAAAAGAGGTGCACAACTCACGACTCTTATTTTCTTTGATTCTCTTTTTAAAGGAATAGAATCGGTAACGATTAATTCGCTTAATTTAGAGTTTTCAATTTTTTCATAGGCCTCACCTGATAAAATGGCGTGTGTACAAATGGCTCTAACGCTTAATGCTCCTTTTTCGATCATTAAATCTGCGGCTTTAGCTAATGTTCCACCTGTATCGATCATGTCGTCTACTAATATTACGTTACGGCCTTTTACTTCACCAATTAGTTCCATAGTGTCGATAACGTTGGCTGCTTTTCTTTGTTTGTAGCAGATTACTACATCTGATTCTAGAAACTTAGAGTAAGCATATGCTCTTTTTGAACCTCCCATATCCGGAGATGCAATGGTTAGATTGTCTAACTTTAAACTTTCTACGTATGGTAAAAAGATTGTAGATGCAAATAAATGATCTACCGGTTTTTCGAAAAACCCCTGAATTTGATCTGCGTGCAAATCCATTGTCATTACTCTTGTCGCTCCGGCAGCATCTAATAAATTAGCTACTAATTTTGCTCCAATCGGAACTCTTGGTTTATCTTTTCTGTCTTGTCTTGCCCAACCAAAATAAGGCATGACAGCTGTAATGTGTCTTGCTGATGCACGTTTCGCTGCATCAATCATGAGTAACAATTCCATCAAATTATCAGCAGATGGGAAAGTTGAACACACGATAAAAACACGTAATCCTCTTATTGATTCTTCGTACGATGGTTGGAATTCTCCATCACTATACTTCGACATCGTTACTTTTCCTAACGGAATTCCGTACTGTTCTGCAATTTTTTCTGCAAGATAGACACTTTGTGAACAAGCAAAAATTTTAGCTTCTGGTTCTAGGTGCGACATTTAATTTGTTGTTTTGTAGTTAGTTGTGTGTGCTTCGTTTTAACGAGGTGCAAATTTAGAAAATTTATTGGACACTGAAAGGAAAAAATTAAGTATTTTTATTAGAATTTTTAATTTTATTTTTTACATTTGCACCGTGTTAAAGGAATAAGCACAGTTATGACATCATAATGAACTTATTCTATTGCGTTGAAATAATCAAATCTTGATTGTTTTTTCGTCTGCTAAGCCCGGATGGCGGAATTGGTAGACGCGCTGGTCTCAAACACCTGTGGGAAACCGTGCCGGTTCGACTCCGGCTCCGGGTACTTAAAGCCTCTTCTGTTTAGAAGGGGCTTTTTTTTGTGCTTTATAAATTTTGAATTTGATCTTTGATTTGAATATTGCCCGCGGTTGAAACTGCGGGTTTTTTTGTTGTGTTTGTGTGGGTTTGTGGTCTATTGATGTTGTGAAGGGGTGTGTTCTTTGTTGAAGAGGTGAATTAAAGTTCTTGGAATTTTGAGATAACGGCTTGTGTTGAAGTAGTGTAAAACTTGTTAACTTTGAGTATGTGAATAATAATCTAGTTATGAAAATGGAAAAAATAGAGCATATCAATTATATTAAAGCACCTATCGCGGAGGTTTATAAGGTATTGACGGTGCAGGAAGGTTTGGCTGCTGTCTGGACGGAGGAATTAGTTGCTAAGTCAGAAGTGGGTTTTGTAAATGAGTTTGGTTTCGGAGATGAGGATGTGACAAAAATGAAGGTGGTCGAATTGATTGAAAATAAAAGAGTGTTGTGGGAATGTGTAGATTCGGACCCGGAGTGGATTGGAACAGGTGTTTCGTTTGATCTAACGGAGAAGGATGGGGTAACGGCGGTTGTTTTGAAGCATTTTGGCTGGCGCGAGCTAACGGAATTCTATCAATGGTGCAATTACAACTGGGCGATGTTTCTTTTGAGTCTTAAAGGTTATTGTGAAGACGGTGAGGGTATGCCTTATCAAAAGCGAAAGTTTTAGATTGTGATCCTGGTATTGTGTGAAATATAAAGAATAAAAAAAAACCACTTACGTTTGTAAGTGGTTTTTAGTAAGCTCCCCCTCTTGGGCTCGAACCAAGGACCCTCTGATTAACAGTCAGATGCTCTAACCAACTGAGCTAAGGAGGAATCACCTTAAAGGTAAATATGTTTGCTAAAAAGTTGCTCCCCCTCTTGGGCTCGAACCAAGGACCCTCTGATTAACAGTCAGATGCTCTAACCAACTGAGCTAAGGAGGAAGTTGCTGTTCTTTTTAGCGAGTGCAAATATAAGACGTTTTTTAGTTTCTCAAAAATATTTTAGCACTTTTTATTGATTTTTTTTTCTATTTCACAATTGCCTTATAAATGTCGTTCCCATTAGCAAATAAAAGCAGTGCTATAAGTAAAACGAAACCAACCATTTGGGCGTTTTCTAGGAATTTATCACTCGGTTTTCTGCCGCTAATTATTTCGTATAATAAAAACATTACATGACCGCCATCAAGAGCAGGAATTGGCAATAAATTCATTACTCCAAGCATAATTGATAATAAAGCAGTGATCGACCAGAAGGTTTCCCAGCTCCAGCTGCTTGGAAAAATGTTGAAAATAGCTGCAAAACCACCCACTTGTTTGTAAGCTTTCGTCTCAGGATTGAAAATCATTTTAAGTTGTTTTCCGTAACCTACCAACTGATCTTTACCTTTTGTAAGTCCAACCGGAATTGATTCTAAGAAAGTATAGCTTTTTTTGCTTACCTTATAGTATCCTAATTTTTCTAAGGATTCGATATTTAAACCTCCAACGCCAACACCAAGTTTTCCGGCTGTAGAAATTTTAACTGTAATTGGTACTTTCTTTAAATCACGTAAAACAACAGCAGGAATATTTTTGCCTTTGTTGCTTTCTAAAATTGTTTTTACCTGATCATAGTATCTTGCGTCCTGACCGTTAAGGCTAACAATTAAATCTTTTGGTTTTAAAGCTGTATTTCCGGATTCTTCCGTAACACTTGCCACTGCAAAAGGGATTCTCATGTCTACAAGATGTGCTTTTTCCTGTTTCGACAATTGATCGACAAAGTCAGTTGGCATTTTTATGGTTTGTTGCTGTCCGTTTCTTTCGATTAAGATTTCTTTGGCCATGATAATTTTCATGTTGATATCATTATCGAAATTTTCGATTTTTTGTCCGTCAACAGCCAGGAATTTATCTCCGGTTTTAAAACCTGTTTTTAGCATTACAGGATTTTCAACCAAAACACCATCTTTCAAATCCGCATTGGCTACATAAATATCACCGTAAGCAAATGCCATTCCAATGTAAATAATAAAGGCCAGAATAAAGTTTACCGTAACACCACCCAACATAATAATTAAACGTTGCCACGCCGGTTTCGAACGAAATTCCCAAGGTTGTGGAGGAAGAGCCATTTGGTCCTTGTCCATACTTTCGTCGATCATTCCGGAGATTTTTACATAACCTCCAAGAGGTAACCAACCAATTCCGTATTCAGTTTCGCCAATTTTCTTTTTTAGAAGAGAGTATTTAACATCAAAAAATAAGTAGAATTTTTCGACTCTTGTTTTAAATAATTTTGCGGGAATAAAATGCCCTAATTCGTGAAGAATAATAAGTAAAGATAAACTCAATAGAAATTGAGAGAGTTTGATAACTATATCCATTTTGTATTTTTAGTTCGTATTTAACGCACAAAAGTAACGTTTCTATTTTAATTTGATAGTGCAATATAATACATAAGGTTTTAAATGTTTGTTAATACTTCATTCTTATTTTTCTGAAACAGAACTAAAGTCTTCTTCATAAAAATGAAAGAGATAATGTTTTTTTCTCTTGCCTCGTGATAGAAAGATACTTGGGTGTGAAATAAGTCTTATTATGATAGTCTTATGGCTTATTGAGGCAATTTGTTGTAAAAATACTTTGTAATTTTCCTACTTTTTGATGTCGTTACTTTCCTATGAAGAAGAAAGAACAGGTGTTTAATGATTTTATGTTTCACTTAATTTTATGGCAGCCGATGAGTTTTATAGAGAAAATAGAGCGAATGAAAAGGATTCATCAGTTAATCTGTGAGGAGAAAACAGGCTCGCCGGCTGCTTTTGCAAAAAAAATGCTTTTAAGCAGAAGCCAGCTTTACAATGAATTGGAAATAATTAAAGGATTTGATGCGCCATTAAAATATTGTAAAAAAAGAGAGAGCTTTTATTATGAAACTTCCTTTGAGCTAATAGTGCATTATTCGCCCAGTATAATTAAAGACGAAGAAAGGAAAGAAATTTTCGGAGGTTAAGAGTTCCGTCCAATGTTATTAGACGGAAGTCCACTAAGTTTGTTGTAGTATAATACTTATAAAGAAATTGGTTTTGTTTGCTTTTTTCTTTTACAATTAAACTAAAATAAACTACGATGAGAAAGAAAATGACAAAAATTGAAAGCTTGTTTTTAGGGACACTAATTGTTTTTTATGCCTGTTCAATATTTATGGCAGTGTTTTATTTCGTGACGAAAGTGATGGGTCATGTATTATTCACTGTGGCGCATTAAAAAAGTTAATGATTTGGTGGGAAGAATGATTGATAAAATACTTTAATATTTTAAAATCCTGGAATTCTAACATTCAGCCCGATCAAAAAGGAATATTAAGCTCTTTGGAACAAGCGAGACTTGTTTTAAATGTTTGTTAATTAATAAACATTTGAATTTTTACTTTTAAGCAGATACCGTAACTTTACTTTTTAGAGTGCCGTCATAGCCAACAGACGGTTTAAAACAATTAAAAGTTACAATATGACCTCATTATTATTTACTCCCTTAACCATAAAAAAGATTACTTTAAAAAATAGAATTGTTATTTCGCCTATGTGCCAGTATTCAGCCATAGACGGATTTGCAAACGATTGGCACTTGGTTCATCTGGGTAGTCGTGCCAGTGGCGGAGTAGGTTTAATCATCCAGGAAGCTACCGCAGTTTCTCCTGAGGCAAGAATTTCTCCTTCTGATTTAGGTTTGTGGAAAGACGAACATATTGAAAAATTAAAAACAATTAACGAATTTATTCTTTCTCAAAATGCTGTACCCGGAATTCAATTGGCACATGCCGGACGAAAAGCAAGTGTTTCGATTCCATGGGAGGGCAATAAAAAATTAGATATTGGACAAGGTGGGTGGCAGACTGTTTCGGCAAGTACGATCCCGTATCATGATGATGAGCCTTTTCTTCCGGAAGCTTTAGATAAAAATGGAATTCAAAAAGTAATTTCAGATTTTAAAGCAGCAACAAAAAGAGCGGTTAAAGCCGGTTTTCAGGTCATGGAAATTCATGGAGCGCACGGATATTTGCTGCACCAGTTTTTGTCACCTTTAACGAATGTCAGAGATGATGAATATGGTGGAAGTTTCGAAAACAGAATCCGTCTGACTTTAGAAATTGTTGAAGCTGTACAATCCGAATGGCCGTCTGATTTGCCTTTATTGGTTCGAATTTCAGCTACAGATTGGGCAGAAGGAGGATGGAATCCAGAGGAATCCGTACAACTTTCGATACTCTTAAAAGAAAAAGGTGTTGATTTAATTGATACCTCGTCAGGCGGATTAGTTTCGCATCAGCAGATTCCTTTGCAGCCCAATTATCAGGTTCCTTTCGCAGCCAAAATAAAAAAAGAAGCTTCTATTTTAACAGGGGCTGTCGGTTTAATTACAGAAGCTAAGCAAGCAGAAGAAATTTTGGAGAGTGGTCAGGCCGATGTGATCTTGTTTGCCAGAGAATCGCTCAGAAATCCGAATTTACCTTTAGATTTTGCTAAAGAATTAAACGACAATATTCAGTGGCCAAAACAATACGAAAGAGCGAAACTTTAATATTTTTATTTGCCACGAATTCACGAATTTAATTTATGAATTACTTCGTCCGTTCGCTATCGCTCGGGTCGTGGCAACCAAACAAAAAGAAAACCAATGCAAAAGATTAGAACAGCATTATTATCATACGGAATGTCGGGTAAAGTATTTCATGCCCCATTTTTAAACATACACGACGGATTTGAACTATTAGGTTCCTGGGAAAGAAGCAAAAAGCTTATTCAGCAGGATTATCCGGCTGTAAAAAGTTATACCTCGATCGAAGACTTGTTGGCGGATGATGTCGATTTGGTGATTGTAAATACACCGGTGGGAACGCATTATGAATATGCAAAACAAGTGCTTTTGAGCGGAAAACATGCCGTAGTTGAAAAAGCATTTACCACAACTGTAGCCGAAGCTCAGGAACTGGCTGCAATTGCAAAAGAAAAAGGACTGAAATTAGCCGTTTTTCAAAACAGAAGATGGGACAGTGATTTTAAAACGGTTCAAAAAGTAATCCATGAAGGAGCTTTAGGAGATTTGATCGAAGCTGAATTTCATTTTGACAGATACAATCCGTTATTAAGCCCTAAAGCACATAAAGAAACTGTAAATGATGGTGCCGGAATCCTGAAAGATTTAGGTCCGCATTTAATTGATCAGGCCGTTTGTTTGTTCGGTTCTCCAAATGCAGTTTTTGGAGACATTCGTTTTACCAGAGCCGATACTTTGGTGGACGACTGGATCGATCTATTGCTGATTTATGAAAATTTCAGAGTCCGTTTAAAAGCCGGTTTTTTTGTGAGAGAAGCTAATCCTGCTTATGTGATTCACGGTAAAAAAGGATCATTTTTAAAACCTCGTGGAGATGTTCAGGAAGATGATTTAAAATTAGGTAAAAAACCAAATCTGGAATCCTGGGGTACAGAATCAGAGGTTTTACAAGGCCTTTTACACACCGAAATTGAGGGAAAAGTAATCAGGGAAAAAATTCCAACGCTTCAGGGCAATTATTTTTCTTTCTTTGATGGTGTTTATGAGGCTATCGTAAAGAATGAAAAAGAACCGGTTACCGCACAGGACGGAGTAAAAGTAATGCAGATTATCGAAGCAGCAATCGCAAGTCATACGCAGCAAAAAGTAATTCATTTGTCGTGAAGCTGCGCACAGATTTGACGGATAAAACAGATTGTCACGGATTTTTTAATTCTTGAAATCTGAAAAGAAGTATCATAGTCTATAAAATAAAACAATTAGAAGTAGTTAACGATAAAAAACTTTGCGCCTTTGCTTCTCAGAACCTTTGTCCCTCAAAAAAATTATAAACATACAACGTTGTAAATTGAGGAACAGTCAGGTTTTATAGGCCATAAAGCAGCTTTTTAGTACTTTTATAGTGTTAAATCCAAAACCCATTATTTTGATCGACTTCAATCCATTAGCATTATTCCAAACCAAAGGAAAAATTAAGAAAGCTTACAGAGAAGCTAAAATCTCTTATTTGAACCGAATTCGTTTGGCTGTTGGGATGTTTTATTTTGGAATGGGTTTAAGTTTTGCGACCTGGGCAAGCAGGATTCCGGACATTAAAACAGCATTGCATTTAACTGAGGGGGATCTAGGTTCTATTCTTTTTGCTTTGCCAATGGGACAATTACTAATTATGCCATTTTCAGGCAAGATGGTTACGAAATTTGGCAGTCATCGAATTTTGATTCTTTCCTTAATCATGTATGTTTTATGTTTGGCCAATTTAGGTTTGGCTACTACCGCCTTACAATTGTCATTAGGATTATTTCTGTTTGGATTGTTTGGAAATCTGGCCAATATCGCAGTCAATACACAAGGCGTTTATACCGAAGTTCTTTTTAGGAAAACAATCATGTCGTCTTTTCATGGCATGTGGAGTTTTGCCGGATTTACCGGGGCTTTAGTAGGGTTGGGAATGCTGGCTTTAAAACTAAGCCCTCTTCATCACTTCCTGATCGTAGCGGGAATCGTATTAATAATGATTGCCTTTAACTTTAAGTTTTTAATTAAAGCCAAAGAAAAAATCAAAGTTAAGAACGAGAAAAAGAGGTTA
This sequence comes from Flavobacterium sp. B183, assembly GCF_023539155.1. Taxonomy (NCBI): domain Bacteria; kingdom Pseudomonadati; phylum Bacteroidota; class Flavobacteriia; order Flavobacteriales; family Flavobacteriaceae; genus Flavobacterium; species Flavobacterium sp. B183. The sequence continues at coordinate 1,184,846 of NZ_CP097434.1, forward strand.
TTTGCAAAACCGGACAGCGCTTTAATCTGGCTTGGAGTGATTGGATTTTGTAGTATGGCAAGCGAAGGTGTAATGTTTGACTGGAGTGGAGTATACTTTAAAGATATCGTAAAAGCACCCGGTCCGTTGGTGATTTTAGGATATACTTCCTTCATGATTATGATGGCAAGCGGACGTTTTCTGGGAGACGGTTTGATCAATAAATTTGGACGTGAACGTGTGATGCAAATTAGTGGTGTTATGATTTCTGCCGGACTTTTTACAGCCGTTTTTCTTCCTTATCTTATACCTTGTACCATTGCTTTTATGGCAGTTGGTTTAGGAGTTGCCACTATAGTTCCTACCGTTTATAGTATGGCAGGGAAAAACCCGACAGTTCCACCCGGAGAAGCTTTAACTATCGTTTCGAGTGTAAGTTTTTTGGGGTTCTTAATGGGACCACCGGTTATCGGACATATCGCTGAAACTTTTGGACTTCAGTTTTCATTCGCTTTTATTGGAATTTTCGGAGTTCTGATTGCTTTTATGGTTTCCAAAATCAGGATAGCCTCTTAGTTTGTACGCTAAAAAAAAGCGAGAGATTGTTTTGAAGTTGAATTTTATTTAACAAGAAAATACTTTCTTGTTGTTTTTTGTTTATATTTGAATCCTGAAACTAAATAAGGAGTATTAGCTTATTATTTTTTATCTCTTCCAAAAACCAATTTTATCTTTTGATGTAAGAGATTGGATGTTTTTGTTTTTAAAAACCTCCAATCCTAAAACTAAAATTATAAAAGTAAATTGGGGTTTTCATGATAAAAAAAGAAACGTTACTATTTGTTTTATTGCCTATTAGTCTTTTGTTTGCACAAGAACAAACCACTTTTTCAGGAACTATAGTTGACTCAAAGACTCTAAATCCATTGGAAAATATTGTGGTAAACATTCAAAATTCTTCCATAACACAATTAACTGGTGCAAAGGGAAAGTTTGAATTACACTCTGCTATAAAGGGAGAACAATTATTATGGATACACAGTCAGGGTTATAAAGATCTTCTTTTAAAAATACAATCGAACCCGGGTCAAAAGGTTGAACTGGGGATTTTACCGTTAGAAGATAATTTTTCAGAGGAGACACCGGCAGCACTCATCACCTTATTAGACAGCGATTTTTTGGATGATAATAGTTCTTCTGAAATGACTTCGGGTCTTTTGCAATCTTCAAGAGATGCTTTTATGCAGGCTTCAGCTTTCAATTGGGGACAGGCCCGATTTAGAGTTCGGGGCCTGGACAGCGAAAATGGGACGATGATGCTTAACGGTATGGTCATGAATAAAATTTACGACGGAAGACCACAATGGGGCAATTGGGGAGGTTTGAACAATGTGTTGCGAAATCAGGAATTTTCAGTCGGAGCAGCCGCTTCAAGTTATACTTTTGGAGGAGTTTTAGGAACCCAGCAAATAAATACACGTGCTTCATTGTACAGAAAAAGTAGCCAGATTTCTTTTTCCGGGAGCAATACAGCCTACAATTGGCGGACTATCGCTACTTGTGCTTCCGGAATGAATGCTTCCGGTTGGGCTTATGTACTTTCAGCAGGAAAACGCTGGTCGGATGAAGGTTATTTTGACGGAACAAATTTCAAAGCAGAATCTTTTTTTATTAGTGTAGAAAAGAAACTGAATGACAACCATTCATTGAACTTTACAGGGTTTTATACGCCCAATTCAAGAGGGAAAAATTCAGCAAATACAGATGAAGTTACCCAACTAACCAATGAGAAATACAATTCTTATTGGGGATTTCAAAACGGGAAAAAGAGAAATGCGCGAGTAAAAAGAGTCGAAGAACCGGTATTGATGTTAAATCATTATTACAAAATAAATGAGAAAACAAATCTGAATTCCAGTTTAATGTATCAATTTGGTCAGGTAGGAAACAGTACTATTGATTATCAAAATGCAGCCAGTCCTGATCCGGTGTATTATCAAAAAATGCCCCGTTATTATAACTCAATCTACGGAAAAGACAAAGGGGAGTTTTCAGGAGATTTCACCCCCGATTTTATAAGTGCCGAAAAAGCAAAAGCAAATTTTCTCGAAGACCGCCAAATCAATTGGGATGAATTATATCGTGCCAATCAGAAACCAATTTTAAATGCTGATGGAACAATTAGCGGATTTGAACCTGCACAAAGTCATTATGTTTTATACGAAGACCGGACAGCTGATAAAACCCTAGCTGCAAATTCAAATCTGAATATACAATTAACAGAGAATACTGCTTTTGATGGAGGAATTACTTTTAGAAATTTAAAATCACATCAGTTTCAATATCTTTTAGATTTGTTGGGAGGACAATATTTTGAAGACATTGATGCGTTTTACCAAGGTGATCAAGGACAGTCTGATTTACAACATCCAAATCGTCAGGTAAAAGAAGGAGATACTTATGGTTACAATTATAATCTTTTTGCAACCACAATTGATGCTTTCACACAGTTTAAATTCAGTTATAATAAAACAGATTTTTATTTAGGACAGTCTTATTCTGTTTCCAATTACCAGAGAGAAGGTTTGTATCAAAATGGGATTTATCCGACATCATCACTTGGAAAAAGTAACAAAGTGAATTTTGAAAATTTTGGTTTTAAAGGAGGTCTGACTTATAAAATTTCAGGAAAACAATGGTTGTTTTTTAACGGAATGCATCTTAGCAGAGCACCATCCTTGCGAAACACGTTTTTAAATTCCAGATTGAATAATTCAATAGTTGACGGAATTGAAAATGAAAGTATAAGTAGTGCCGAAGGAAATTATGTTTTTCGTTCTCCAAATTTTAAAATTCGTTCTACAATTTATTATTCATTGATTAAAAATACGACCCGAACTTCCTTTTTCTTCGCTGAAGGAATTTTTGATCAGGGCGCAGCTTACAACAATACGGATGCATTTGTTAGTCAGACTTTAACACATCTGGACAAGAAAAATATTGGTATGGAGTTTAGTCTTGAATGGCAAATTTCATCAACTTTAAAAGTGACTTCATCTGCGGCATACGGTAATTATGTCTATAGCAGTAATCCTAATGTATGTATAACTAACGATGCAAATGTGGCAGAAGGCGGTACCCAGACCACTTTTGATTTTGGAAAATCCTATCTTAAAAACTACAAACAGCCCGGTATGCCCCAACAAGCTTATTCGATTGGATTAGAATACAGAGATCCTAAATTTTGGTGGCTGGGAGCGAATATTAATTATTTGTCTGAAGCTTATATTGACGTTTCGCCAGTTGCACGAACCAATCGGTTTTATGTAAACGCTGTGAATGGTCACCTCTTTCCGGAAGCGACAGAAGAACGGACAGCTGCTTTGCTGAAACAGGAAAGATTTAATCCGGTTTCATTATTAAATATTACAGGAGGAAAGTCCTGGCGTATCGCTCACAAATATATTGGGCTTTTCTGGAGTGTTAATAATGTTCTGAATGTGGTGTTCAAAACAGGTGGTTTTGAACAAGCCCGAAATGCTAATTTCAGAGCTCTCAATCAGGATGTTTCCAGCGGAACTCCCTCATTTGGTTCTAAATATTATTATGGATATGGAAGAACATATTTTGTGAACCTTACAATGAGTTTGTAAAATTTTAAAACCAATTTGAAATGAAAAATAGATTCTTAGTTTTCGGTTATGTATTCTTGTTGCCGATAATTTATAGCTGTAATAATGAAATTGAAATTCCAAAATTGGAATGTACACAACCCAATTTAGTTATTAATCAAAAGGTTCAGAAAGTCAAAGATTTTTCAGGGCCCGTTCCGAAACAATATGGCTACGATGATACTATTGAGGCTTACGTAGTGTCAAGCGATGAGGGGGGGAATTTCTTTAAGATACTTTTCCTGCAAACTATCGCAACTGATGAAACACCGGCAATAGGATTTAGTGTTGCGGTTGATGTTACCAACACCTATATCGATTTTCGGGTAGGGAATAAAGTGTATATAAAATTAAAGAATCAGTTTACAGATTTATATTTTGGTGGTTTGCGTATTGGAAGTTTGTCAGTAAGCAATTCGGGAGATCCAACGATTGGCAGAATTTCGCAGACCGATTATAAAAATGTACTTAATGCGTCTTGTACAATAATGGATGAAAGTAAGCTGGTGAAAGCAATTTCTGTAGAAGAAGTGCTAAATGATGATAAGCTTAATACGCTCGTGGAGTTAAGCGGAGTCCAGTTTGCCGAGGAAGCGATTGGACGTCATTATTTTGAAGAGTCTAACAATGTAGGAGGTTCTACAAACTGGAACCTTCAGGATAAAAGTGGCAATCAGATTATTTTCAGAACAAGCGGTTATGCTGGTTTTGCTAATAAATTAGTACCGGAAGGAAGTGGAAAAGTGAGAGGAGTTTTGACCAAATACGGATCAGATTATCAACTAATGAGCAGATCAGAAAAAGATCTGGAAATGAACGGAAAAAGAGATATTCCGATTTTTTCCGAAGATTTCCAATCCGTAAAAAACAATGTGAATTTTACTTTGCCGGGTTGGAGTAACATTGTTGAAAAAGCATCAAAATTATGGGAGAGTATGCTGTATGCCGGAAACGGTTATACAGAGTTTAATACTACAAGTACAACCGCAGCCGAAAATGTCGCCTGGATGGTTACTCCAAAAATCAATTTGAGCGGTTATAAAAATGCAGTATTATCCTTTAGAAGCGCACAGCACGACTTAAAGATTGATTCGCCATTAAATGTGCTTGAAGTCTATGTTTCAACTAATTTTGATGGTTCTAGTGTAACCAAAGCAAAATGGACAAAACTAACAGCAAAATTTCCATCATTGTCAACACCGTCCCGGGTTTTTATCAGTTCCGGAGCAATTGATTTATCTTCCTATTCAGGAAATATTAATATTGCATTTAAATATATGGGTTCAGGTAAGGATAAAACTTTGAATGGCGCTTTTATGGTTGATGATATTAGGATTTTTGCCGAAAAATAAGGCTGTTTTTAATAGAGATTCAGTTAAGGTGTTGATTTTTAGATGATAATTTAATGCGGTATTGTTTTTGAGATTTAAACGGTTAAATTTTAATAGAATTTTGTATTTTGGTCACCCCAAATCAATACAAATACCACTATGAAAATCTATTTTCTTGCCATCATCATGATGGTTTTCCCTTGTTTAGTACATAGTCAGAATCAGGATGCTAAACCTGTGAGACTGAAACAAATTAATATTGTAAAAACAAATTACCAGAATTCTAAAGATGGTGAAATTGTAAACAAAACAGTAGTTTTTAAAGACGGAAAAATACAAACCATTACTACTTCAGATGTCATTCAGCATTTCTTTTACAATACCAAAGGATTATTGGATATGACGGTTAAAGATAAGGTAGGAAGTGACTGGAAAGAAGTGGTGAATTATACGTATGATGCCGATAATAACATTACAAAGTTTGTAAAAAAATACCAGGAAGGGAACGATTATATTACCAAGGTAGTAACTTTTACCTACGAAGGAGCCAGAGTAAAGGTAATTACGAAAAAGAGCACTAATCACCAGAACTTAGTTGATGATATCGAGTATATTGTTGAAAATGGTGCTATTGTGCGACGTACTTCCCGAGACAGAAATAAAGCCATCATTGGTAAAATTGAATATGTTTACTTCAACGATAATGTCATAAAGCATAAAGGTTTGGTAGGAGATAAAATTTCGAAAAGTTTTATTTTTGATGATAAAAACTCTGTTGACGTTTTAATTGTTAAAAGCTTATTTGGAGACAATTATAAAGTGATTGTGCCAATGATCTCCTATCATGAGGAAGAATTTAGCTTTGAATCCATCTCCCCTAATAACGAAATTGTTTTTAGTCCTTCCTCTACTGTATTGGTCGGAGTGAGTAGAAAATACAAATACAACAAGTTGAACTTTCCAATCTCTTGTTCTCAGATAGAGGAGAATGGAATTGTAAAAACAGAAAAGACTTTTATTTACGAGTAACGTAAATTTTAAAACTGAAAAATCAAATCCCAAATCCCAAACTTCGATTAACAATTGGAATTTGGGATTTGGATTTTTTAAAGAATAAGGTAATTTTTCAAATACAGTTTAAAAAAGAAGTTCTATAAGTGTTAGTACCTTACAAATCATTAAATTTGCACCTTATTCAAAGCTATGTTAGAAAAAGAAGTTATAAATTTTGAGAGAACAGCCATTGTAGGTATTATAACTCAAAATCAAAGTGAAGAAAAACTTAACGAATATCTGGATGAATTAGAGTTTTTGACTTTTACCGCTGGAGGTGAAGTGATTAAGCGCTTTTCTCAAAAAATGGAACGTCCAAATCCGAAGACTTTTGTAGGGACAGGAAAAATAGATGAAATCAATCTTTTTGTAAAAGAAAACAATATATCGACGTTGATTTTTGATGACGAATTATCACCATCACAACAAAAGAATATTTCCAGAATTATCGATTGTAAAATTTTAGACCGAACGAATTTAATTCTGGATATTTTTGCACAAAGAGCAGAGACCTCTTATGCAAGAACACAGGTTGAGTTGGCACAATGTCAATATTTACTGCCTAGACTTTCAGGTTTATGGACACACCTTGAGCGTCAAAAAGGGGGTATTGGTATGCGTGGTCCGGGAGAAACCGAGATCGAAACGGACAGACGTATTGTGCGTGACCGAATTTCGTTATTAAAGGATAAAATCAAGACCATCGACAAACAAATGAGCATTCAGCGCAGTAATCGCGGTGCGATGGTTCGTGTGGCATTGGTAGGATATACCAATGTTGGAAAATCGACCCTTATGAATGCGATTGGTAAAAGTGATGTTTTTGTTGAAAATAAATTATTCGCAACTTTAGATACCACTGTTCGAAAAGTAGTGATTAAAAACTTACCGTTCTTATTATCAGATACCGTAGGTTTTATTAGAAAATTGCCAACGCAACTGGTAGATTCGTTTAAAAGTACACTCGATGAGGTGCGTGAAGCCGATTTATTATTGCATGTTGTAGATATTTCACACCCTGATTTTGAAGACCATATCGAATCGGTAAATCAAACTTTGTTAGAGATTAAGAGTAATGACAAACCAACTATTATGGTTTTTAATAAAATTGATGCCTACAAACATTTGACGATTGATGAAGATGATTTAATTACGGAGAGAACAAGAAGACATTATACTCTTGAGGAATGGAAACAGACCTGGATGAGTAATGTTGGAGAAGATAAAACACTGTTTATCTCGGCAACACAAAAACAGAATTTTGAAGAATTCAGAGAAATGGTTTACGAGGCAGTCCGCCAGATTCATATCACCAGATTTCCGTATAATAAGTTTTTGTATCCGGATTATAAAGATGCAATCGAAAAAGAAGAAGAATAAAAAAACGGCTTTTGAGTAATCAAAAGCCGTTTTGGTTTTTATTAGAAGCCGAAATTTATTCCTACACCAAATACTTGCCTGGTTTGGAATCCACTGAAAGCATTATCGTCATAGATGGCCTGGAAGGATAAGTTTGCCGATAGAAATTTGTTAACTTTCATGATAACATTCAACGAATAGTTGATATCTACATTTTGCGGATCTCTTAAATAGTTAGAATACAAATTCAGGGTATTCTCGGCAGTTACGTTGGTCATAATAGCCAGTTTGTAATAAACTGAAGTATAAAATCCGAGTTCGTATAACATACTTTTATTAGCATCTACTCCAAAGTAGGCTCCGTCTACATAAGGAAGCCCTGTTGCCTGATCAATTCCCGAAGTATAAGCGCGGTCTACAAAAGTGAATTTTGAAGTTAAAGGAGCAAAGTTTATTTTTAGATTCTCCGTTTTAGACCAGTAAATACCAGGTCCTGTAGTTAGATACCCCGGAGACATAAACTTGGTGTTTTCAGTTCGGATTTCCTTCCCGTTTACATCCTTCCCATAAAGATAACCAGTTGTAAATTGGGTTCTGAAATTTAAAAAGAACGAATAATACCAATCTCCAAAAGCTTTCTTTCCTACAATTGAATTAAATTCTAAACGGTCATCAGTCTTTTTTTCGAAATCGGCATTTTTAGTTTGCAAAAGACCATACGAAGCCAGAATCTTGTTGTCCCAGGTGAGATCGTCTTTTTTATAGTTAAAGTCATAATTGATTCCTAAAGTTCCGGAGAAGCTGTCTTCGCCCCCGGCAACCCAATTGTTAAAGCTCGATTGATTCAGTAAAAGAGACACAGTACCTTTTGCCTTCCATCCTTCATCTTCTATAGTATCATTTATTTTTTTTACTGCTTTTTCAGTATTCTGGATCAGTTCCTTTTCTGAATTTTGCGCATGAACAAAAGTAAAGTTTGCTAAAATAAGAAGTAATAACGCTAGCTTTTTCATGATATCTGGTTTAAATGTGTAAGAACAAATATACTAAATAATCGTTAAAAAGCCTTATGGGATGCAGTTGGTAAGGAGTGTTATTTCTTTGGTTCTTTGTATAGGGGTACCGCCGAACAAGCCTCACCATACATGATACTTCTTGCAAAAGGCTGCAAATAGGTTGCTGCTAAAATGTAGGCACGGGTAGGTACAGGTTTACGGGAACAGCCTTTTACGATAACAGGTTTGCCTTTATAGGGAGTGTAATCAAGTTTGCTTAATATTTCTTCGTATAAGCTTGCTTCGAGATCTTCTATAGTCCCGTTCACCACTTTTTTAGCATATGGGGCCAAATGGATTGCAACCAGAATAGAAGACCAGGCAGGTACAATTGCATCTGTACTGCAGTTTATAGCCACATATTGATCTTGATATTGCGACCAGTCGTGATTTTTTAAATGCTCTCTAAAGTCTTTTTCTTTTAATAAAAAACCTTCTAAAAGCCATTGTGATATATCGATTTGCACACGTGCTCCTTTTGGGTAATAATCTTCAAGATCAAAAACCTCCAAGGCACTATTGGCAACTTTATTGATGATTTCTTCCATGTGAAAAGTTAGTTTCAGGTTTCAAGTTTCAGGTTGTGTGAACTTGAAACTTGAAACTTGAAACAAATTTTATTAAAGCATTCCTAATTCTAATTTTGCTTCTTCGCTCATTAAGTCTTTGCTCCATGGCGGATCGAAAGTAATTTCAACATCAACATCTTTTATGTTTTCAATTGTTTTTACTTTTTCTTCTACTTCTCTTGGCAAACTTTCTGCGACAGGGCAGTTTGGAGAAGTTAAAGTCATTAAGATTTTTACTTCGTAATCGGTGTTGACCATTACATCGTAAATCAATCCCAGCTCGTATATGTCTACAGGAATTTCCGGATCGTAAATGCCTTTTAAAACCTTTACGATAGATTCTCCTAATTCGTTTGTGTCTATTTCTTGTTCCATTTTATTTTTTGTTTTTCAACGTAAGTTTTTTGTTTTATCATTAAGATATTAAGTATAAGTCTTTACGAAACTTAATGTCTTAATGATTTAATTTTTATTTTTTGAATCAAAAGCCAATGCGTACATTTTGATGTTTTTAATCATCGATACCAAACCATTCGCACGTGTTGCAGATAAATGTTCTTTTAGACCAATTTCGTCAATAAAATCAACATCGGCACTTAAAATATCGGATGCTTTTTGATTGGAGAATGTACGAATTAAAATCGCGATAATTCCTTTAGTTAAAATGGCATCACTATCGGCAGTAAAGACAATGTTGTCTTCTTTCTGTTCTCCTTGCAGCCAAACTTTCGACTGACATCCTTTGATTAAATTGTCGTCGGTTTTATATTCTTCTTTGATTAACGGAAGACTTTTTCCTAATTCGATGATGTACTCGTAACGTTGCATCCAGTCATCAAACATCGAAAATTCGTCGATTATTTCGTTTTGTATTTCTTTTATCGTCATAATTATTTTTTCGTAAAATCCAGTAGCAAATTTACCAAATTTTCTATCTCTTTTGGAGGGTATCCATCGTCGAAACCCTGAGTTTCATATATTTTCTGATCCTGAGTGACTTTTAAATTTCCCAGAGCAGCTCCATCATGAAAGCGTTTTTGTGTTGGGCCTTTTAAGTCCGGAATAGTTTTGAGATTGATTTTTGAAAATTCAGCTACAATCTGCTTCCATTTTAAATCATCTATTTTGCTCTCTACCGGTTGAGCATTGCGGCCATTGGTTACTAAAACTGTTTTATTCTGTACCACGATTACTTTGTAAGTGCCTCGGGAAACTGCAGAGTATTCAATTTCGGTAGCTTTCATGTCGGCTTTTTTTTGGCTGGAACAGCTTGTTCCAATAAAAAAGGTTAAGAGTAACAAAGATAATATCCTCATAAAAGATTTTTTTAGCTTAACATAGCTTTCGCTTTTTTAATGGCCTCAACCATTATGTCAATTTCTTCTTTGGTATTGTAAAAAGAAAATGAAGCACGGATCGTTCCCGGAATGCAGAAAAAATTCATGATTGGCTGTGCGCAATGATGTCCGGTTCTTACTGCGATTCCCAGTTTGTCAATAATGGAACCAATATCGTACGGATGAATTCCATCAATATTAAACGAAATCACGGAAGCTTTATTTTTTCCGGTTCCGTAAATTTTCAATCCTTCGATTTCTAATAAACGTTTGGTTGCGTGCTGTAATAAATGTGTTTCATGCTGATGAATGTTATGAAAACCAATATGGTTCAAATAATCAACTGCCGTTCCTAGAACAATTCCGCCTGCAATATTTGGAGTTCCTGCTTCAAATTTATGAGGTAAATCGGCATAAGTCGTTTTCTCGAAAGTAACTTCTTTGATCATTTCACCGCCACCTTGATAGGGAGGTAATTTATTGAGCCATTCTTCTTTTCCATAAAGAATTCCGGTTCCCGTTGGTCCGCACATTTTATGCCCTGAAAAAGCATAAAAATCACAATCTAAATCCTGAACATCAGGTTTTAAATGCGGGACGGCCTGTGCACCATCGATCAAAACAGCAGCGCCAACAGCATGAGCCTTTTCGATCATGTATTTGATCGGATTGATAATCCCCAATGCGTTCGAGATATGGTTTACCGTTACCACTTTTGTCTTTTCTGACAATAAGGCATCATAAGCTTCTATTATTAGTTCGCCTTCTTCATTCATTGGAATAACTTTAAGTGTTGCTCCTGTTTTCTCACATAACATTTGCCAAGGCACGATGTTACTGTGATGCTCTAATGAAGAAACAATAACTTCATCTCCGGGTTTTAAAATAGAAGCAAAACCGTTGGTTACTAAGTTAATTCCGTGAGTTGTTCCCGAAGTAAAAAGTACTTCGTGCGAGAATTTCGCATTGATATGATGTTGGATTTTTACTCTTGAAATTTCGTAAGCATCAGTCGCCAATTGGCTTAAAGTATGAACACCACGATGAATGTTGGCATTTATTTCCTGATAATACTTTGCGATCGCATCAATCACAACTTGTGGTTTTTGTGAAGTTGCGCCGTTGTCGAAATATACTAAAGGTTTTCCGTTCACTTTTTCTGAAAGTATCGGAAAATCAGCTCTTATTTTTTGGATGTCTAACATGTCTTATTTAGAAAAATTCTACCTACAAAAGTACTAAAACAAAATTGGTTTATCCATTAAAACTATAATTTCCTTTTATGATGCTATTAATTGAACGTTTGCTTATAGATTCTTTAAAAATTGATTCTTTTTTTTATGTTTTGTGAATTTTAAATCTAAATTGAGTTGTATAATATTGATTGTAAATTATTTATATTGCATTAAAAATACCACAACCAGATGAAAAGAATTCTTAAATTACTTGTACTTGTTTTAATTCTTGCTTTTTTATATTTCGGGTTTACTACTTATCCCAAACTGGATTTGATTTCAGGCTTCTCGGCCAAGAGTGTCGCATCAGGTCATTTTATTGACAATCGTTCGAAGGAATTGATCGAAAAAACGGATAATGATATCCACATGATTGATTTAGCGGAGAATACTATTGATGATGCCGGTAAGTTTGCTGTTTCTACAGTTTATGGATTGAAAGAAAGAAAAGCAATTTACAGAGAAGGACTGGGCGCTACTTTGATTGACGATGATTATGATATTTCGAAGCCGTACCTGCTTCCAAAAAGAACAAAATTGGTTAACAATCTTTCTTTTCCTTATGGGAATAAAGAACCAAAGGATACCACTTTTTCAAATATTGACTATGCCAAACTGAAAAAGGCTGTTGACGGTTCGTTTGATGTAAAAGGCCAAAAGAATAAACGTTCACGTGCTGTGGTAGTGGTATATAAAGACAAACTAATTGCAGAAAAATACGATACAGGTTTTAATAAAGACAGTAAAATTTTAGGATGGTCGATGACTAAAAGTATCACCAGTTCGGCTTTTGGTGTTTTAGTGAAACAACGAAAAATTGACATTTATAAACCTGCTCCAATTGCAGAATGGCGAAATGACGATCGTAAAAATATTACCGTTAATGATTTGCTTCATATGAACTCAGGTTTAGAATGGGAGGAAGATTATACTAAAATTTGTGATGCGACAGAAATGCTTTTTCAGGCAGAAGATATGGGGAAAGTGCAAATGGATAAACCCGCTAAATTTAAGCCTAATACCCATTGGTACTACTCTTCGGGAACCACTAATCTATTGTGCCGAATTTTAAGAGGTCAGTTTAAGACACAACAGGAGTATCTTGATTTCTGGTACAGTGCCTTGATTGATAAAATTGGGATGAACTCGATGATTGTAGAGCAGGATATGTCGGGAATTTTTGTAGGATCTTCTTATGCGTGGGCAACAGCGAGAGACTGGTCAAAATTCGGACTGCTGTATTTACATAAGGGAAGCTGGAACGGAGAGCAGGTCTTAGAGGAAAGCTGGGTAAAGTATACCGCAACTCCAACGAATACTTCAAATGGAGGTTATGGAGCGCAGTTTTGGTTAAATGCCGGAGGGAAGTTTCCCGATGCACCTCGTGATATGTTTTATTGTAATGGCTATCAGGGGCAAATGGTAGCGATTATTCCGTCTCTGGATATGGTAATTGTTAGGATGGGAGTGAATGAAGGAGATCATTATTTTGATTTTAATGAATTTTTGAAGGAGGTTATTGAGAGTGTGAAGAAATAAGCTTTATAATGAGAAAGAATAATCTTTTGTTGGCTGTTTTTATGATATTTTTTGGTTGGTTTCTTGCAGGTTTTGGATTTACTACAACATTGGGACATCCAATAAGTACAATTTCTTTTTGCGTGGGATTAGGTCTGTTCTTTCTTGGATTTTTACTTCTCTTTAGGGTTAAAAAATAAATTTAACCGCAAAGATGCCAAGTAAAAAGCGCAAAGTTCGCAAAGTTTAAAACTAAACCCTGCGAACTTTGCGTAACTCTTAGCTCCCGATAGCTATCGGGATTGCGGTTAAATCATTTTACAAATCAAATCCTAAATTAACGCCTAATTTTGTAGCGATGATTTTAGTAATTCGTTGTTTTAATTCCGGTATTTTAATGCTTTCGATTACGGCATTTGAGAAGGCGTACATCAATAACGCTTTTGCTTCTTTTTTCGGGATTCCGCGTGACTGCATGTAGAACATTGCTGTTTCGTCTAATTGTCCAACTGTACAGCCGTGAGAACATTTTACGTCATCGGCAAAAATTTCCAATTGCGGCTTGGCGTTGATCGTAGCCTTGTCACTCAATAAAATGTTGTTGCTTTTTTGAAAAGCATTTGTTTTTTGAGCTTCTTTCTCTACTAAAACTTTTCCGTTGAAAACTCCTGTTGAACGATCAGAGAAAATTCCTTTATAATCCTGGAAACTTTCGCAATTTGGCGTTGCGTGATTCACTAAAGTATAATGATCAACGTGCTGTTTGTCGTTTAGGATCGAGATTCCGTTAAGTGTACTTGTCAGTCTTTCACCAAAATGATAAAAGTTTAAGTTGTTACGCGTTAGGTTTCCTCCAAATGAAAAGGTATGAACATAAGCATGACTTTCCTGTTGTTGAGAAACGTAAGTGTTGTCTACTAAATTCGCTTCGCTATTGTCGTTTTGAATTTTATAATAATCCACAATGGCACGTTTTTGAGCGAAAATCTCTGTAACCGAATTGGTCAGAACGGGATTCTCATTCAAACTCTGGTGGCGCTCGATAATCTGAACATGTGAGTTTTCACCAACAATAATCAGATTTCTAGGCTGAACCATTAATGCAGCTTCATTACCTGTAGAGAAATACATGATTTCGATAGGTTTGTCGGCTACTTTCTTTTTTGGGATATTGATGAAGGCTCCTTCACTTGCAAAGGCAGTATTCAACGAAGTCAAACTATCGTCTTTACTTGCAATCTGATTGAAGTAGGTATCAATGATCATTTTATATTTTGGTTTGGTCAATGCCGAAGACATTAAGCAAACATCGATTCCGTCATGTGTAGTTGAAGACAAATGTGAGCTAAAAACACCATCGATGAACACTAATTTATAAGTGTCGATTTCATGTAAAAAATATTTCTTTACCTGATTAAATTCGATTGCACTTTCCTGCTTAGGAAAAACCGTAAAGTCATTTTTTAAGATGGCGTTTAACGATGTGTATTTCCAAGCTTCTTCCTTTTTGGTTGGGAAACCTTTATTTTCAAAGTTTTTTAGTGCTTTGGTGCGAATGTCATGCAAATCTGAATGTACATCGACACGCTCTTCAAAAGCCATAAAAGACGATACTAATTTTTCTTTTAAATCCATTTTTCTGTTGTTTCCTTCGGAGTTTCAGGTTTCAAGTTTCAGGTTGTTTGCCGGAACTTAAATTCCTTTGAATCCTTTTGTTTCAGGTTTAAAGTTTCACGTTTAATCTACTGAAACTTATTTCCTTTGAAATCTTTTTTATTTAGATAAGAGATAAAGTTTTTTATTTTACCACTTAAATTTTCATAATCTGTTTTTAAAGCCTCAAATTTTTGTTCTGAAATGTATTCAAAATCAAAAATTCTGTATAATTGTGATCTTGTTTCTCCGGCTGAACCTTTTGCGATGGATAAGAATTGTCTAAATTCTAAGTTTCCATCCCTTTCGAAACCCTCAGCAATGTTATCCATTACTGAACCAGAAGAGCTTTTTATTTGATTTTTGAATCTGAGATCTGATTTTAACTCACTGTGAATTGCAATAAGATGAATTTCTTTCGCTAATCGTCGAGCTTCTTTCCAAATTTCTAAATCTTCAAATCGAGTTATTGTCGCCATAATTTCTGTTTAAATAATTTAAGTTTAAACTTACAAAACATAAATCAACTTGAAACTAAAAAAACATGAAACTTGAAACTAAAAATTAATTCTCCGCTTTAATCCAGTCGTATCCTTTTTCTTCCAATTCGTAGGCTAGCTCTTTTCCACCAGATTTTACGATTCTTCCGTTGTAAAGAACGTGAACGAAATCCGGAACGATATAGTCTAATAAACGTTGGTAGTGCGTGATTACGATGATGGCGTTTTTCTCGCTTTTCAATTTGTTAACACCATTGGCAACAATTCTAAGGGCATCGATATCAAGTCCAGAATCTGTTTCGTCAAGGATGGCTAATTTTGGCTCTAACATTGCCATTTGAAAAATCTCATTTCTTTTTTTCTCTCCTCCGGAAAATCCTTCGTTAAGAGAACGTGATAGAAATTTACGGTCGATTTCTAACAATTCAGATTTCTCACGAATCACTTTCAGCATTTCGTTTGCAGGCATTTCTTCCTGACCGTTTGCTTTACGGGTTTCGTTGATGGCAGTTTTCATGAAGTTAGTTACGCTAACTCCCGGAATTTCTACAGGATATTGAAAAGAAAGGAAAACTCCTTTGTGTGCTCTTTCTTCAGGAGCAAGATCAGCAAGATCTTCTCCGTCAAGGAAAACTTCTCCGTCAGTAACTTCATAGTTTTCATTTCCGGCAATTACAGCCGAAAGTGTACTTTTTCCTGAACCGTTTGGTCCCATGATAGCGTGTACTTCGCCAGCTTTTACTTCTATATTAATTCCTTTAAGGATTTCTTTATCACCAATTGAGGCGTGAAGGTTTTTTATTGATAACATTGTCTTTTTATTTTATATAAATGTCAATTCTATTTTTGTTGTTTCGTTTAGGATGTTGGCATTAAAATGCGCGTGTCCTAAATATTCCATGCCTAGATAATCGGCTGATTTTTTGAACGGAATGTAAAAACTCTCTTCAATTTCATTATCGTGTGAATTGGAGATCACACCAATTTTCTTCCCTCTGAGTTTTCTTCCGGTTTCTTTTTCAATTCGGATTAAATCCGAAAAGCGGTCAAAGAATACCTTCATGATTCCACTCATGTTATACCAATATATAGGCGTTGCAAAAATTAAAGTGTCATACTTCTCGATGATACCTTTTATTAAAGGAAAAAAATCATCTTCTCTGTTTTTACTTTCGTAATCATAATAGGAAATATTATAATCACTCAGATTAATTACTTCTATTCCGGTTTCTTTAGAAATTTCATCCGCGATTCTGGTTGTATTTCCGTTTTTTCTGGAGGAACCTAAAATGATTACTTTTTTATCTTCCATCTCGCAATTAACCAACAGATCCTTCTAAAGAAATTTCTAATAATTTTTGAGCTTCAACTGCAAATTCCATTGGTAATTTGTTCAATACATCTTTACTGAAACCATTTACAATTAGGGCAATCGCTTTTTCAGTAGGGATACCTCTCTGGTTGCAATAAAAAACCTGATCTTCTCCAATTTTACTTGTTGTTGCTTCGTGCTCTATTTTGGCTGATGGATTTTTACTTTCGATATATGGGAAAGTATGTGCACCACAATTGTTCCCCATTAAAAGAGAATCACATTGCGAAAAGTTTCTGGCATTTTCAGCTCTTGGGCTAATTTGAACTAGTCCGCGGTAGCTGTTTTGTGATTTACCGGCTGAGATACCTTTAGAAATAATAGTCGATTTAGTATTTTTTCCTAAATGGATCATTTTAGTTCCGGTATCAGCTTGTTGGTAATTATTGGTAACGGCAATTGAATAAAATTCTCCAACCGAATTGTCTCCTTTAAGTACACAAGAAGGATATTTCCAGGTTACAGCAGAACCTGTTTCTACTTGTGTCCATGAAATTTTAGCATTTGTTTCGCATAAACCTCTTTTGGTAACGAAGTTATAAACACCACCTTTTCCTTCTTTGTTTCCAGGGAACCAGTTTTGAACGGTAGAATATTTAATTTCAGCGTCATCTAAAGCGATTAGTTCAACCACAGCAGCGTGAAGTTGGTTTTCGTCACGACTTGGAGCGGTACAGCCTTCAAGGTATGAAACGTAACTTCCTTCATCAGCAATAACTAGTGTTCTCTCGAACTGACCAGTTCCTGCCTGATTGATTCTGAAATAAGTGGAAAGTTCCATTGGGCAACGAACGCCTTTTGGAATATAGCAAAAACTTCCGTCAGAGAAAACAGCTGAGTTTAAGGCAGCATAGAAGTTGTCTTTTTGAGGTACAACAGTTCCTAAGTATTTTTTAACTAATTCAGGGTGTTCTTTTATAGCTTCTGAAATTGGGCAAAAAATAATTCCTTTTTCAGCAAGAGTTTTTTTGAAGGTCGTAGCTACAGAAACAGAATCGACTACAATATCCATAGCGACATTGTTCATCATTTTTTGTTCATCGACAGAGATACCTAACTTTTTGTACATTTCTAAAAGTTCAGGATCTACATCGTCCAAAGTTTTGTTCGGATCTACTTGTTTTGGAGCAGAATAGTATGAAATGGCTTGGAAATCTGGTTTTTCATAATGTACATTTGCCCATTCCGGTTCAATCATTTCTTTCCAGGTACGAAAAGCTTCAATGCGCCAGTCGGTCATCCACTGAGGTTCTTCTTTTTTAAGGGAAATAGCTCTTACGATGTCTTCGTTTAAGCCAATAGGAAAGGTCTCCGATTCAATATCAGTATAAAACCCGTATTCGTATTCTTTAGTTTCGAGTTCGATTTTTAAATCGTCTTCTGTGTATTTGCTCATTGTTTCTTTATTGAAAGATTCAAAAATTGAAGGATTTAAATACTATCACTTCTGTAATTTTTAAATCTTTAAATTTTGCAATCGTTTAATTATTTTATAGTGAAAAGGATTCTCCGCAACCACAAGTTCTGCTTGCATTCGGATTATTGAATACAAAACCTTTTCCGTTTAATCCACCTGAAAATTCAAGAATTGTTCCGGCCAGATATAGAAATGATTTTTTTTCAACTGCAATTGTTATGTCGTTGTCTACAAATATTTTATCGTCGTCGCCTTTGGTTTTGTCGAATTTTAAATCATAAGACAAACCAGAGCATCCACCGCTTTTTACGCCTACTCTTACGTAGTCGCTAGCAGCATCAAAACCATCTTCTCTCATCAAATCGATGATTTTATTTTTGGCAGTATCAGAAACTTTTATCATTGTTTATCGTGTTTATTTTTGCTTTCACCTCAATTTTGCTCTTAAAAATAGTAATCCGAAGATTACGATTTTAAAGTGCTGTCTTTCAATGTTGAAATGAAATTATCGGCAAAGATACGACTTAAAAACCTTTTTCCATAACGGTTCACATTATTATAACAAATGTTAAAATAGATATATGTTATATTGATAAAAGAATGAGACTTTATTATTGTTTTTTGAAGACTTTATGATGGTTTGTTGTAAAAATGAAATAGTATTTCCTAGTTTTGTTTTCCTATTAAAAATCTATTCTCATGAAACTTTATCCTATAGAATCCGGAAATTTTAAGTTAGATGGAGGCGCTATGTTTGGCGTAGTTCCTAAAACCATCTGGAACAAAACCAATCCTGCCGATGCAAATAACTTAATTGATATTGCTGCACGCTGCCTGCTTATTGAAGATGGAAATCGTCTGATTTTGATTGATACCGGAATGGGAGACAAACAATCGGAGAAGTTTTTTGGCTATTATTCGCTGTGGGGATCGCATTCGATAGACAAATCGTTGGCAAAATATGGTTTTCAGAGAGACGATATTACAGACGTTTTTATGACACATTTGCATTTTGACCATTGTGGAGGAAGTGTGCAATGGAATTCAGACCGGACTTTTTACGAGCCTGCTTTTAAAAATGCAAAGTTTTGGACGAATGAAAATCATTGGGAATGGGCAACAAAACCCAATGCACGCGAAAAGGCTTCTTTTCTTTCAGAGAATATTCTGCCTATGCAGGAAAGCGGACAGCTGAATTTTATAAAGCGTCCCGAAAGTGATTTTGGTTTTTCTGAAGAAATGAATTTTGGAATTTATTATGTGGATGGCCATACCGAAAAGCAAATGATTCCACATATCCAATATCAGGATAAAACGATTGTTTTCTGTGCCGATTTGTTAGCCACTGCCGGGCATATTCCGTTACCCTATGTAATGGGTTATGATACACGACCTTTATTGACAATGCCGGAGAAATCTAAATTTTTGAACGCGGCTGCAGACCACAATTATTATTTGTTTTTAGAGCATGATGCACATAATCAAATTATAACAGTAGAACAGACCGAAAAAGGTGTTCGCTTAAAAGAAGTATTTACCTGCGAAGAAATTCTTTAAAATTAAAGCTATAAATGCAAAAAAGTCCCATTTTCATGATGTCGAAAGTGGGACTTTTTATTAACAAATTTAATTCAACAAATTATAATTACTCGACAATTACTTTTTTGGCTGAGGCAGCATCCCCATTGATTAAGTACACATAATAAACGCCTTTTGGCAGACCGGATAAATCGATCGTATTATGGGTAGTACTTAAATTTAACGTAAATGATTTTACAAGCTGGCCTAAGCTGTTATAAACATTTGCTTTTTCTAAACTTGCATTTTGAATGTTTACTTCGCCTTTAGTTGGGTTTGGATAGATTGTTACTTTTTCAAAATTGTTGGTATCAATACCTAATGTTTTACAAGTGTTAGAATAAGTAGCGTTTTTTTCTTTAATGTTTGCCCAATTGGCATTTGAATAATCGGCATCATCCACTTGTATACAGTTTAGTGTTTTATTTCCTAAGAAGCTGGTGTATATGGCCGTAGCGGCATTTTTCCCGGTTTGAGTGGGTAATATAAAATTTTTGTTATTACCATTTTTAACATTCAAAGTTGTTAATGGGTTAAATTCTAAGAAAACCAATTCTAAAATAGGATTGTGCGATAAATTTAATGAGGTTAGTTGATTCCAACATAGGTTTATTCTTTTTAATAGTGGGTTGTTACTTAAATCTAAGCTGGTTAATTGAGCATTGTTGAAATATAAATCTTCCAATTTGGTATTAACAGAAACATCTAATTTTGAGATTGTAGTATTGGTACAGTATAATCCTCTTAAGTTGGGGTGTTTAGATACATCTAGTACTGTTAAATTGTTACGGCCACAATAAAGATAGCCTAATAGAGTATTTGAAGAAATATTCAGATCGTTTAGTAAATTTTCATCACATGATAAAAATTGCAGTTCTCTATTTTGCGATAAATCAATTGATGAAATTTGGTTCTTACTAAAGCGTAAGGCAACTAACTTTTTGTTTTGGGTAACGTCTAAGCTGGTCAAATTATTTTCACGAAGTTCTAAACCAGTTAAAGCTTCATTTTTTGTGATATTTATACTGTTTATTTTGTTGGAACTACAGTCTAAGCTAGTTAATGCTGTAAAATCTTCTATTCCCGATAAGCTACTAATATTAGAACTGGAGAGGTCTAATATATTAATTTTGCGAATATTTGCAGTTGCAACTTTTCCATTTTTACCGTCTTTGTCAATTCCTAAGGCAATTAATTTATCTTCAAAATTAGAATCTGGAATTAGGGTGTATATAGTACAGTCTACATTGTAGTTCGCAGCCGTATCTTTGAAAGTACTCCAATTCGTATTGGCATAAACATCGTCATCAACCTGAATGCAATTTAAATTAGGATTGTTCTTAAAATTAGAATTTACATCAAAATTTATATTATTCCCGTTCTTTAGATTTAAACTTTCTAAAGAATTATTGGTGCAATTAAGAAGGGTTAAAGCTTTATTTTGAGAAACATCTACAAGAGACAATAGATTCCCTGAACAATTTAGAGCGTTTAAATTGGTGAAACCTTTAATTCCGGTTAAGTCTTTTATAGTGCTTGAAGCAACGTCCAAAGAAGCTATATTTTCAATACTGCTGTTTAAAACTGTACCGTTTTTACCGTCTTTGTCAATGTTTAATGAAATTAACTTATCTTCAAAAGCGGGATCTGGAATTGCCGTGACCTGAGAGCAGTCTACAGTTGAGTACGATGCGGAAGTTTCTTTAAAGTCTTTCCATTTTTCATTTGAGTAAAGAGCATTATCGACTATGATACAAGTTAATAATGGTGTTTTTGTAAAATTAGTAGCATTGTAAGTAATTTGCATAGAGCGGTTGTTTCCATTTTTTAAATTTATTGTGGTCAATAATTTATTTTCAGGACATTCTAAAGATGTTAAAGATCGGTTTTTAGAAAGATCTAAACTTGTTAACAGGTTTGAAGCGCACCATAATGCAGATAGATTTTTATTGTTGGATGTATCAATATTGGTTAGTTTGTTTGAATCAACGCTTAGAAGTCTCAAATTAACATTTTGCGAAAGGTCGAGATTTGTTATTTGATTGTAAGCAAGTGATAAGTATAGTAGAGTAAGGTTTTTTGATGTATTTAATGTTGTTAAATTATTGAAACCTGCTTCTAGGGATAATAATTGCAAATTTTGAGAGATGTCAAGACTGGTTATGTTGTTGGACATACAGCTTAATGACGTTAAAGATTTAAAATCCTGAATTCCGGTTAAGTCGCTAATATTACTATAGTAAAGATCTATTTCTGTGATAGTGGAAATTTTTGAAGTTAGAACTTTTCCGTCTGGAGCTCCCGAGTCGATTCCTAATGCTATTAGTTTTTTCTCAAAATTAATATCCGGAATTAAGGTGTATGATCCAGGAGCGATACAAGGGGTCGAGGAAAAGGATGTCGTTGGGTCTTTTTTGATTGACCAATTTGTATTTGCAGCTGTAACATCACTAACCTGAATACAAGTTAATTTTGGATTTGATATGAAAGAGATTTGATTGGCAAGTAAGGATGTATTGTTAGTGAGATTTAAACTTGTCAATAGATTTTCTTGTAAATATAAAGTAGTTAGGGTCGGATTATTGGAAACGTCTAATGTTTCGAACTTATTTTGACGAAGGTCCAGACTACGCAAAGCTTTATTTTGAGAAAGATCTATCGTTGTTAATTGACTGTTTGCTGCAGTGAAAGATTCAAGAGCTTTGTTTTTGGTTAGATCAGGACTTTTTGCTAAATTGTTTCCGGATACGGACAAATAAGTAAGTTTTAAATTTTGAGATATGTCAAGATCTGTTATTTTATTTTGATTAATAGTAAGCCATTCCAGGGCTGTATTAGCGGTTAAATCAATATTTGAAATTTGATTTGAGCTCACATTTAATTGAATTAATGAAAGGTTTTTGGTAACATCTATAGTGGTTAGACTATTTCCTGCAATAAAAAATTTCTCTAATGATAAGTTTTTAGTGATATCAATTGTTGTCAGTTTATTATAAGGGCAATAGAGCAATTTTAAGGCTAAATTTTGGGATACATCTAAGTCTGTTAGCTGATTTCCGGAGCAGTATAATGTGGTTAGCTTTGTGTTTTTAGTAACGTTTAATTTTGTCAATTTACCTGTTACTCCTCCACTAGGGTTGGAAGCTCCAGAGCAATACAAGGTTTCTAAGTTAGAAAAATCTTCAAGCCCTGTTAAGTCATAAATTATTGTGGTGCCAAGGTCTAAAATTTTAACTTTTATAATATTGGCAGTTAATACCTTTCCATCAGCAGTTCCGGAATCAATTCCTAATGCGATTAACTTGTTTTCAAAATTCACATCAGGAATAGAAGTATACTGTTGTGCATAAATAGAAAAACTTGCCAGTAACAGCAACAAGAGTAGTTTTGTTTTCATAGACTTGATTTATGATAGTATCGCGCAAGTCTACAAAATTAGATCGGTATTTCCTTACGGGAAGACGTAATGGACATGGTTGTAATTCGGAGCGGATCATAGGAGGCATAAAAAATCCCGTTTTCAGTATATCGAAAACAGGATTTTTTGGTTAACTAATTGTAATTATTAAGGCTTTTAATTGGTCTTAAATTTCCAGATTTGACCAACAGTTTCTCCTCCTTTGTTATCTTTTACAACAACTTTCCAGAAGTATTCTTTGGTCGCTACCGTTGTAACATCAATTGTTTTTTCAGATTTATTTTCACTTACTTTTTCTGTTGGCGGATTTGTTGTTCCAAAATAAACGTCATAAGTCAGTGCATCTGCAGTGTCAACATCAGTTGCATTCCATTTTAAGGAAACAGTTGTTGCGTTTAGTGTAGCGTTTAAAACCGGTGATATCAATTCAGGAGAAAATGGCATATGATTTACTACTGTTTCACCACTGGTATAGAGTTTAAAAGTAGCGGAATAAGTACTTGCCAGTCCTTTACTGTCTGTTGCTTTTACTCTCCAGTAGTAGGCCGTGTTTTTTTCCAGTGCTATTGAAGTGTTATTAGTAGTCACTTCAGATGATTTTACAATTTGAGCAAACGTATTCTCTTTTGCTACCTGAATTTGATAGGTAATAACATCTTTATTAGCATCGGTAGAAAGATCCCACTGAAAAGAAACAGTATTGTCTACACATAATTTATTATCAGCCGGAACTTTTAATGCAGGTACCGTTGGCGCTACATTGATAGCTTCGGATGATCCTGAATCATCACTGCCACCACAAGCCGCAAATAAAAGACCAATGATTGTGAGGTATATAAGATTTTTCATTTTTATTTTTTTATAATTTTAATGTATTCAGGAGTATCTAAATAAACTTTTATAGCATAGATTCCTGAAGGTTGATTTTCAAGATTTAATTTTATTTTTCCACTCTCGATAATAAGTGTTTTGGTTGAAATTAATTGACCGGAGAAATTGTATAATTCTACTTGAACTTCACTTTTAGCGCCTGGAATTTCTATCTCAAAACTTCCTGAAGTAGGGTTTGGATAAGCAGATAAAATTTGTGATTCGAAAT
Source organism: Flavobacterium sp. B183 (assembly GCF_023539155.1). Taxonomy (NCBI): domain Bacteria; kingdom Pseudomonadati; phylum Bacteroidota; class Flavobacteriia; order Flavobacteriales; family Flavobacteriaceae; genus Flavobacterium; species Flavobacterium sp. B183. The sequence continues at coordinate 1,208,990 of NZ_CP097434.1, forward strand.
CAGAAACAGAAACATTTTTAGCAAAAGCACCTTCACAGGCTTTTGCAGTTACTACTTCTACTAAAGCATTTTTAGTAACATCTACAGAAAAAGAAGCATCATTGGTTTGAAACTGTTCTGTTCCGTTAACAAATACAGTAAACGGAGCTGTTCCTTCAATGATTTCAACATTAACTTTTTTATCAGTTACAACAGATTTTCCTGAAACGGTAGTTGCTTTTGCAATTGTAATCGTAAAATTTTGCTCGAATGTGCGGCCTGCAACCGTAATGGATACTTTATAAGTTCCCGGCGCTAAACCTGAAACTTTTAGACTATTATTGGTAAAATCATAGTTTTTACTATTTATTACAGCCGTATAGTTTTGAGTAGATTTTGCAGTAATGTTTATTTCACCATTATTTTCATTTAAGCAGGATTCACTTTTAGATTCAACAGTAAAATTATCAATTGGTAATGTCAAGATAGCGCCGCAACTAGTGTTGTAAGTTGCAGTATCATCTTTTAGCGTAGACCAGTTTGTGTTAGAGTAGGTAACATCATCAACCTGGATACAAGTTAAATCAGGATTTTTTCTAAAATCAAGACTACTGTATCCAGTGGTGCTCAATTTAGTATTATTACCATTTTTAATGTTTAGATAAGTCAGTTTATTATCAGAAACATTTAGAAAGCCAACTTTTGAATTAGTTGAAATGTCAATTGAAGACAACTGATTTGATTGACAATTAAAGGCATATAAATCCTTGTTTTTGGTTAAATCTAATTCTGTTAACTGATTAGAATTACAAATGAAATGCTGTAATGAGACCTGTTTCGACATATCCAGTTTTTTCAGCTGATTGTTGTTACAAGTTAATTGCACTAAATACAAGTTGTTTGAAAAGTCTAAGCTTGTAAGGTTATTTACCTGACATTGCAGATAAGATAAATTTTTGTTTCCTGAAAGATCAAGAGTCGTTAATTGGTTATGATCACAATTTAATAAATTCAAAGAAGCATTTTTTGTAACATTCAAATTGCGCAGTACATTGTCTCTGCAAATTATCTCCGTAATGGCAGTATTGTTTGAAAAGTCTAAAGAGGTTAATTGATTTTCAAAGCAATAGATTAACCTTAAAGAGGTGTTCTTAGAAAGATCTAATTCTGTTAAGCGGTTCTTATTACAATACAGTGTTTTTAATGCAGTGTTTTTTGAAAGATCTACTTTTGAAATATAATTATAAGAGAAATTTAATTGTTCCAGGGCAACAAAATCCTGAATTCCGGTTAAATCCTGAATAGGATTTACAGGGCTGCCATTTGAATCGCTTACATTAAGATCTTTAAGTGTGTTAATACTTGAAGTAAGTACGGCTCCATTTACCCCATCAGTATCAATTTTAAGGGCTATTAATTTTTTCTCAAAATTAGCATCCGGAATAATGGTAAAAGCAACCGAGGTACAGGTTACAGAGTAGTTTGCATTAGCATCTTTTGCGTTTGCCCAATTTGTAGTCGAATAATTTATATCATCAACCTCAATGCATGTCAATGAAGGGTTGTTGGTGAAATTGCCTAGAGTCATGTTGGTTAAATTGGTGTTTTTACCATTTTTCAGATTCAGGCTGTATAAATTGTTTGAAGACGATTGTATTTGTGTAAGTTCGGTATTTGCCGAAAGATTTAAACTTAAAATTTTATTTGAGTTACAATTTAAAGTAGTCAGTTTAAGATTTTTTGTCAGATTTATTTCGACTAATAAATTTGAAGAAACATTTAATTCTTTTAAAGCCGTAAAACCTTCAATTCCTTTTAAGTTTGATATATTGCTGTTTGAAACATTAAGAGTGGTTACAGCGGCAATGCTTGAACTTAATACTTTGCCATTTTTCCCGTCAGTATCTATTCCCAAAGCAATTAATTTTCCTTCAAAATTAGCATCCGGAATTGCTGTAAATGAGTTACAAAATTTATTGTATGAAGCGGTTGCGTCTTTTAAGTTTGCCCAATTTGTATTTGAATAACTTTCGTCATCCACCTGAATACATTTTAAATCCGGATTATTGTTAAACAACGAAGTGCTTTTGTTTAGCAAAGTATTTTTTTCGTTGTTTAAATCTAAACTTACAAGCTTATTGTTTGAACAATCTAAAGAGGTTAGGTTTGGATTTTTAGTAAAATCTAAATATGTTAATTGGTTGTTTTTACAGTTTAAAGTCTCTAAAGCTGCAAAATCCTGGATTCCTGTCAAGTTGGCGATTGAACTGCCAGAAACATCTAAAGATTTTACGCTCGCAATACTTTGTGTTAATACTTTTCCGTTTACCCCATCAGTATCAATTTTAAGAGCAATTAATTTGTTTTCAAAATTAGCATCCGGAATAGTAGTGTAAGCTCTGCAATCTGTAGAAAAATTTGCCCAAGAATCTTTATATGTCACCCAGTTTTGATTTGCATACGTCACGTCGTCAACCACAATACAAGATAAAGAAAGGTTGTTGTTAAACTTTGTGTATTGTGTGAAATTTTTATTATTACCATTTTTCAGGTTTAAATCATAAAGCAAGTTATTAGTAACATTTACTGAAGTCAGTAATTTGTTTTTTGAAAGATCAAGACTTGTAAGTTTGTTTCTTTCAATATAAAAACTTTGTAAATTTAAATTAGTTGTCAGGTCAATGCTTTCAATACTATTATTGCTAACACTTAAAGCTTCTAAGTTTAAATTTTTTGAAACATCAATAGCGTTAAGACTATTAACATCACATCTTAGATTTTTTAATAAGGTATTCTGAGAGACATCAAGATTATTCAATCTATTGTACCCTAAATCTAAAACGGTTAGTTTTAAGTTTTTAGAAGGATTATAGCTTTGTAAGCTATTAGAAAGACAGCTTAAATAGGTTAGCTCTTTGTTTTCAGACGTGTTTAATTCCTTTAGTTTATTACTGCCACATTCAAGTGTTTGCAATAAGGTGTTTTTGGTAATATTTATATTCGTTAACTGGTTGTCACGACAGACAACAGTCTTTAAATTTACGTTTGCACTAAGATCTAAATTCGTCAAAACATTATTATAACAATCTAAGCTTTCTAATGCAGTGTTTTTAGAAAGATTTAAAGATGTTAGTTTATTTCCACTCAACCTTAGAGTTTTTAATAAAGTGTTGTTGTCAAAATTTGAACTTGTAATTTTATTGAAACCTAAGTCCAGAGAGGTTAACAAAGTGTTTTGAGACAGATCGATCCCGGTTGTGAATTTATTGTTATAACAATTAAGTAGTGTTAAATCCTTATTGTTTGTTATGGTTAAAGATTCAAGTAAGTTATTGTTTAATACCAGGGTCTTTAGCTTAGTATTATCTGAAAGATCTAATTTTGTTAGTTGATTGCTGCCAAGAGTTAAATTCTCCAGATTGACATTTTTAGACAAGTCCAGAGTTGTTAAACTATTAGAAGTAAGATCAAGTGTTTTTAAGTTTACGTTTTTCGAAAGATCTATAGAACTCAATTTAAATGTATTACCACCATAAGCCAGGCTTTCGAGAGCTGTGAAATCTTGTATTCCTGTGATGTCTTTGATATTGATAGCAGTATATGTAATCTTTAATGTTTTTACATTTGAGATTGCACTTGTAAGAACTTTTCCGTTTACGCCATCTTTGTCATAACCAAGATAAATTAACTGTCTCTCAAAATCTGCATCAGGAATTAGAGTATATTTTTGATCATCACATGAAATGGCATAATTTGGAGTTGCATCTTTAAGATTTGCCCAATTAGTATTAGAATAAGAGGCATTGTCTACTTGAATACAGGTTAAGTTGGGGTTTCTTTTAAAAGTTGATGTAGTGGTTAAACGAGTATTATTACCATTTTTTAAGTTGATAGTAGTTAGGTTATTTGAGGAGCAATCTAAAAACGTAAGATTGGTATTTTTAGAAACATCTAATGTTTTTAAGCTATTACCCTGGCAATTTAAACTTTGTAAATACAGATTGGCAGAAACGTCAAGAGTGGTTAAGTTACTGAAATTACAGTTTATAAAAGTCAATGCCGTGTTGTTGGATAGAACTAATCCGTTTGTAAAATCGTTAGCGCTGCAGTTAATTTCTTTCAGCGATAAGTTTTTAGCGATATTCAGGTTTTTTAATTTGTTGTCATAACAATTTAAAGTACTCAAAGCTAAATTAGCAGTTAAATCCAGACTGGTTATTAGATTGGTCGCACAATTTAAATTGGTCAGAGCCGTATTTTTACTAATATTTAAACTTGTTAATTTGTTTGAAAAACAATTCAGGGTAATTAGTGAAGTGTTGCCCGAGACATCAATTGATGTTAAGTTATTAAACGAGCAAATAAGCTGTGTTAATGCTTTAAAATCACCAATTCCGGTTAGATCATTAATGTTTAATCCTGTGAGGTTTAATGTCTTTATTGACGAGATATTTGCAGTTAAAACCTGACCATCCGGAACTCCGGAGTCATATTTTTCGTTTATTAAGAATTTTTCAAAGTTTAAGTCCGGAATTTTGGTGGTCTGGGCGTATAAAGAAAAATTTAATAGAAATAGTAACAAGAGTAGTTTTGTTTTCATAGAACGAGTTTAAAATTAGATCGCGCAAGAGTAAGTAATAAAATTGAATATTCCTTACGGGAAGACGTAATGAAAGGACTGAACTTTTGAATAATAAAAAAATCCCATTCGCCGCGGCGAATGGGATTTTTTAGCTTAAAGAAATGGTATTATTTAAGGATAACTTTTTTCGCAGAAGCGGCATCCTGATGGATTAAATATACGTAATAAACTCCTTTTGGTAAATCGGATAAGCTTATTGTATTGTTTGTATCACTTGAATTTAAAGTAAATGTTTTTACCAATTGTCCTAATGAGTTATAAACGGTTGCTTTTTCTAAAGCTATATTATTAATGTTCACTTCACCGCTTGTTGGGTTTGGATACATTGTTACTTTATCAAAAACAGAATCTTCTATTCCTAAATTTTTACAGCTATTAGAATAAATTGTGTTGGGCTCCTTGATTCCGGACCAGTTAGCATTCGAATAATTGGCATCATCAACTTGTATGCAACCAAGAGTTTTAAGTCCTAAAAAGCTGGTATATAAAGAGGCCGCTTTTTTATTTGTTGGAGATGCTAAAACAAAATTTCTATTATTACCATTTTGAAGATTTAATGATAGTAATGGATTATTTGCTACATATACGATTTTAAGTTTACTGTTTTTGGAAAAGTCCAATGTAGTGATTTGGTTTGTCGAAGCATTTAGTGTTTCTAAAGCAAGATTCCTGCTTACATCTAATGCCCTCAATTGATTATTACTGCAATCTAAAAATGTTAGTGCTGTAAAACTCTCGATGCCTGACAGATCTTTAATAGTACTGTTTGAAAGATCTAAAGACGTAATGGTGCTTATGTTTGCAACAGAGATTTTTCCGTTTAAGCCATCGGTATCAATTCCTAAATCAATTAATTTTTGCTCAAAATTTTGATCTGGAATCTGAGCAAAACCGGAGATACAGTTGGTGTTATAACTTGCAATTGTATCTTTTTTTGCTGTCCAGTTTGTATCAGAATAGGCTTTGTCGTCAACTTGAATACAGCTTAAATTTGGATTGTTTGTAATATTTAGAAATGGCAATTGAAAGTTAACATTATTTCCATTTTTCAAATTTAGACTGGTTAATTGATTAGTGTGAGCATATAAACCCACTAAGGCCGTATTTATGCTTAGATCCAAAGTGGTTATTTGATTTTTTGCAGCATTTAAAAATTCCAGGGATTTATTTTTGCTTATGTTCAAATCTTTTAATTGATTAGACTGACAATATAACTCTGTTAGAGTAGTGAGTTTAGAAACATCCAGGTTGGTTATTTTGTTTTCACGACAATCCAGAAGAGTCAAAGCAGTGTTTTTGCTCACGTCTATAGAAGTTAATTGACTGGTATTACAGCCCAAAAATGTTAAAGCAGTATTGGTGCTCACATCCAAAGAAGTATATTGATTTGAACCTGAATCTAATTTTAGCAGTGCTGTATTTACCTTAACATCTAAAGAGGTTAATCGGTTTGCGTAACAGCTTAAATTAAGTAAGGCAGTATTATTGCTTACATCTAAGGAAGTTATTTTATTGTTGTTACAATCTAAAGTGGTCAAAGCTTTATTCTTGCTCACATTCAATGCTGATAATGAATTTTGACCGCAATACAAATCAGTTAATGATACAAAATTTTCAATTCCTGATAAATCTGAAATATTACGATTGGTAACATTTAAGATTTTTACATTACTGATTTTAGAGGTTAAAACTTTACCGTCGATAGTCCCGTTATCAATCCCGCTATCAATTAATTTTTGTTCAAAATTAGGGTCCGGAATTAAAGTGTAATTTTCTGCATTTTCAGGCGTATATAAAGCTGAAATTTCTTCCGGTGTAAGTACACGATCCCAAATAGCAATATCATCGATCGTTCCTTTAAAGCCTTCTTTTGTGTTATCTCCGGAAATTCTTTGTCCAATTCTAAAAAGAGTGCCGACAGTATTTAAATTCACCGCTTTTTGATCCACAAATTTGCCGTTTACATATATCGAAAGCTGAGTTCCATCATAGGTAACAGTGAAAAAATACCAATCGTTGTTAGAATAATTAAAGTTGTTTACATAAAAATCATCATTAGAAAAATCAGAACCAGTTATTGCTTCAAGGTACCCTTTACTATAAACAGAAAGAGACAATCTTTGTAATTTTACTAAAGTCCCATAGTTAAAAATGGAGACTTGATATTTATTCGGATCAGAAAAAGCATCATTTGTTTTAAACCATCCTGAAATTGTTCTCGAAGAATTGTTTTTAGGAATATTTGGCAGAACAGCATCAATATAACTGTTTGTACCATCAAAACTATAAGCTGTATTGCTATTTCCAAATCTGTCTGATGTTAGTGTAGCGCCTGTAACAGTTCCATTTGATCCGTTTCCGCTAAGATCATTCGCATTTCCATTAAAAGGGAAATAAGCAATTAAACCATTTGTTGGTACTTGCCCGTCTATCAAAGCAGGAATAACAGTGACATCAACAACAGTTCTGGTACTTTCACATCCATTAACAGTTTGAGAAACGTAGTATTTACCTGTTTGTAAAGAAGTAGATAAATTTAAGTTGCTCTGTATAATAGCACTGCTATACCATTTAAGATTAGATCCCGTAGCCTGTAAGCTGGCAATAGTAGCTCCACTTTTAAAAGACTGTGCATTTGCAGTTGGAGCAGCTGTGGCGGATGAGTTTATGGTTATTGTATAAGGATTGGTTGTACATCCTTTGGCATCTTTTGCAATAATCGAGTATGTGCCTGCTGATAAATTAGAGAATATATTTGAAGACTGGAAATTCATGGCAGGATACATGGCATACTGATAAGGTTGCGTTCCGCCAGTTGCCATAGCGGTTATAATTCCGTCATTTTTAGTATTACAAACAGATGTTGCAGTTGCATTAACAGCAATAGGAATTGGTTCTATAATCGTGATGGTTTTGGATACTGACGATGTAGCATCGCTTACCGTGCAGGTGTAATTTCCCGGATATAATCCTGTAATTGTTGAAGTTGTATATCCATTAGACCAAAGATATGAATACGGCATCGTACCGCCAGAAACAGCTGTTACTGAGGCTGAACCATTAGCATAACCGGTGCAGGTTATAGCAGTAAAGGATGTTGTGATTGTTAAAGATGATGGGCAATCTATTTTTGTTGGCACTTTTTTATCGATGGTTGTATTGTCACCTAATGGTCCACTTTGGTTTCTACCCCAAGTCCATATATCTCCGCCTGTATCAACAGCAACAGTGTGATAGTTACCTGCTAAAATTAAAGACCATTTGGTAGTTGTTCCTACTTGTATAGGAGTGTTACTTCCTACAGTTGTACCATTGCCCAGTTTTCCGAATAAGTTCTCACCCCAAGCCCATAATGAATTATCGGTTTGGATCGCATAACTAGCGTTCCATCCGGCAGAAATACTTTTCCAATTTGTAGATGTCCCAATTTGTGTTGGTAAATTTTTATTTAGAGAGGTTCCATCTCCAACTCCGCCATTTATATTTTCTCCCCAAGCCCATAAAGTTCCATCGGTTTTTAGAGCGATTGAATGACTGTATCCTGAAGAAATTGTTTTCCAGTCATTAGCAGTTCCTACTTTCGTTGGAATGGTTTTACTAACTAACGTACCATCTCCTAGAGCTCCCTTAGAATTTTCTCCCCATGCCCATAAAGAACCGTCTTTTTTTAAGGCAATGGTGTGTTCTCCACCTGCTGCTACAGTTTGCCAGTCAGTATCGGTTCCTATTTGTATTGGAGTATTTTTATTAACAGTAGTACCATCGCCTAATTGTCCTGTAGAATTATATCCCCAAGCCCATAAAGTGCCGTTGGTTTTTATTGCCATGGTGTAATTTCCTCCTGCAGATATACTTTGCCAATCTTTTGCAGATCCGATTTGTTGGACAGCATTATAACCGGCAACAGTGCCCGGACCATTTCCTATTTGTCCTAATGAACCGTAACCCCAAGCCCATAAAGTTCCGTCTGCTTTCATTGCAACGGTATGTCCCCATCCGGCGCTTACTGTTTTCCAGTCATTTGACGTCCCTATTTTTACAGGAGCGTTTTTTTGAGTTGTTGTACCATCTCCCAATTGACCATTACCATTATTGCCCCATGCCCACATGGTGCCGTCCGGCTTTATTATAATATTATGGTTGTATCCGGCAGCTATAGATTGGATACATTGAGCCTTAATTTGAAAACAAGAAAGTATTAAAAATAAAAGTAAAATTTTTCTCATACGATAAAAATTTGGTTATTTAATAGTGTGTTTTTTGGTTGGAATATGCTTTATTGAGTGAGCCTTTAAGCTTGATTAGTAATAGTAATAACAACAAAAAAAGGATACCTTTTTTTATTGTTGTTTTAAAACCGGCTAAGAATTGTACTTCAGGATATTACCGATAGTTTGGTATATCTGGGAGATACATTTTACAGAAGCAAAAAAAGTAGTTTTATTTTCATAAAAGTATGTTTTTGAGGTTTCTGACGCAAGGATAATAGTTTTAGACGAATTTTCCTTACGGAAAGACGTAAACCATATTTTTTTATTCATTAAAATAAAAAATAGTTAGCAACTATTTTTTGAATGTAAGGATTTGTGTAAATATTTGAAGTTAAGAATCTTAATTATATTTTACACTTTCTTAAAACAGAAACAAAAAATCATAACACAGTGTTAATCGTTAGCTTTATGTAACAAAAAATCATAATTTAGACCCATAATTTAACTTTAGAATAGATATTAGATATATGAGTCATATAAAACCCCTCAAATTATCTGCTTTTGCATTAATCGTTTTAGCAGGTTGCACCACCACTATGCAAGCGCAGGAATCGGCAAGAAAAGATTTTATCAAAGCTCCTTTAGCCGTTGTTAAGAAAGCTCCTGTTAGCGAAAATGAATTAAAAAGATGGAGTCACCTTGATTTAATTAAAGATTCGATCCCGGGAATGAGTGTCGATAGGGCTTACGCTGAATTATTGCAAGGAAAAACCGGAAAGAAGGTGATCGTGGGAATTGTAGATTCAGGTGTCGATATCGAACATGAAGATCTGAAAGGGATGATCTGGACCAATCCCAAAGAAATTCCGGGTAACGGAATCGACGATGATAAAAACGGATTTATTGATGATGTTCACGGATGGAATTTCTTAGGAAATGCTGTTCATGAAAATCTTGAATTAACACGTGTCGTTAAAAAAGGTGATGACGGATCTCCCGAATATAAAGAGGCTTTGGCGCAGTATACTAAAAAATACGAAGACGCTTTAAGAGACAAGCAACAATCTGACTTTTTGTTAGAAGTTCATAAAACAATACAAAAAGAACTTAATAAAACCACTTATAAAATTGAGGATCTAAATACTATAACCTCTACAGATCCAAAAGTTGCCCAGAGTAAAGAGATCATGACTCAAATTTTAACGAATGCAGGGCCAACTTTTGACCCTGACTCTGAGTTAAAAGAGTATAGTAAGCAGGTTTACGGTCAGTTGAATTACAACTTAAATAAAGAATTCGACGGAAGAAAAGTAGTAGGTGATAATCCGGAGGATATTAAAAACACACGTTATGGAAATAATATTGTTTTTGGTCCGGATAAAGAGGAAGCGCTTCACGGAACACACGTAGCCGGAATTATTGCGCAGGTTCGCGGGAATAATTTAGGAGGAGACGGAGTTAGCAATAATGTAGAAATCCTGACCGTAAGAGCTGTTCCGGATGGTGATGAATACGATAAAGATATTGCTTTAGGGATTCGCTATGCAGTAGACAACGGAGCAAAAGTAATTAACGGAAGTTTCGGAAAAAGTTTCTCTCCTCATAAAAAATGGGTGTATGATGCAATAAAATATGCAGCAAAAAAAGATGTTCTAATAGTGCATGCAGCCGGAAATGACGGATACAATATTGATGAGACCAAAAACATCAATTATCCAAACGACTCAGAAGATAACGTTAAAGAGTTTGCTGATAATGTAATCACGATCGGGGCACTTAATAAAGAATATGGAGAAACTGTTGTAGCAGGATTTTCGAACTTTGGAAAAATAAACGTAGATGTTTTTGCTCCGGGTGAAGAAATTTATGCAACAGTACCCAACAATAAGTACAAATACCTGCAAGGAACTTCAATGGCTGCTCCAAATGCAGCAGGAGTGGCAACACTGATACGTTCGTACTATCCAAAATTAAAAGCAGCTCAGGTAAAACAAATTTTAATGGACTCAGGAGTGGCGCTTCCATCAATGGTTGTTTTGGGAACGAATCCAAATCCTGAAGCAAAACCGGTAGCGGTTTCTTCGACAGAATCTTCAAGAACAGCTAAAATGGTTAACGCTTACAATGCTTTATTGATGGCCGAAAAAATGTCTAAAAAATAAACAAAAACAGAATACTAATGTAATGGAAGAGTTCGCGCTCTTCCATTTTGATTGAAATAACCATGCGAAAAATTTTACTACTATCTTTTTTGAGTTTGAGTTTAAACTCAGCATTTGCACAAAGCGCTCCTTATTGGCAACAACATGTCGATTACAAAATGGAAGTCTCCATGGATGTAAAAAACTATCAGTACAAAGGAAAACAAGAGTTAGTGTACACAAACAACTCTCCTGATACTTTAAAGAAAGTGTATTACCATTTATTTTTAAATGCATTTCAGCCGGGAAGTGAAATGGATGCTCGTCTGCATTCTATAAAAGATCCTGATGGAAGAATGGTAAATAAAGTAAAAGGCGCAGATGGTAAAGAAACCAAACAAAGCCGAATTGAAACTTTAAAACCAAATGAAATTGGATATTTAAAAATTTCAGACTTTAAACAAGATGGCGTTTCGGCACAAACGAGAGTTTCCGGAACTATTTTAGAAGTGACTTTGGCGAAACCAATTTTACCAAATTCTAAAACAACCTTTACTTTAGATTTTGACGGACAAGTTCCGGTTCAGGTTCGTCGTACAGGGCGCAATAATTCTGAAGGAGTAGAATTGTCAATGTCACAATGGTACCCAAAATTAGCCGAATTTGATTTCGAAGGCTGGCATGCAGATCCATACATCGCCAGAGAATTTCATGGAGTGTGGGGGAACTTTGATGTAAAAATTACAATCGATAAAGAGTATACTATCGGAGGTTCAGGATATTTACAAGATAAGAATCAAATAGGTCACGGTTATGAAGATGCAGGTGTAACCGTTACTTATCCAAAGAAAACAAAAACGTTGACCTGGCATTTTATTGCACCAAACGTTCATGATTTTACCTGGGCAGCAGATAAAGAATACACGCATGATATTGTAAAGGGGCCCAATGATGTTGATTTGCACTTCTTCTACAAAAACAATCCAAAAACAACTGCAAATTGGAAACAATTAGAACCTTTAATGGTGAAAGTAATGGATTATTACAACCACAGAGTGGGAGCATATCCGTACAAACAATACTCTTTTATTCAGGGTGGAGATGGCGGAATGGAGTATGCAATGTGTACCCTAATGCTTGGAAACGGAACTCTTGAAGGAATTTTAGGAACAGCAACTCATGAATTAGGACATTCCTGGTTTCAGCATATTTTAGCTTCAAACGAATCAAAACACCCTTGGATGGATGAAGGTTTTACTACTTACATCGAAGACAGTGCTTTGAATGAATTGAAAGGCGATAAAAAAGAAGTGAATCCGTTTAAAGGAAATTATGCTGCTTATTACAGCCTGGTTAATTCCGGAAAAGAGCAGCCACAAACCACTCATGGAGACCGTTACGATGAAAACAGACCTTATAGTATTTCTTCTTATGTAAAAGGAAGCCTTTTCTTGTCGCAATTAGAGTATGTAATTGGAAAAGACAATGTAGATGCTACTTTGAAAAGATATTACAATGATTTCAAATTCAAACACCCTACTCCAAATGATATTAAAAGATCAGCAGAGAGAGTTTCAGGAGCAGAATTAGATTGGTATTTAATCGATTGGACAGGAACTACTAATACAATTGATTATGGTATCAAAGAAGTAGCGGATAACGCAGGAAAAACCAATATCACTTTAGAAAGAATCGGAAGAATGCCAATGCCGATTGATTTAACAGTGGAATACACAGATGGTACTTCTGAAAGTTTCTACATTCCGTTACGAATGATGAATTTCATCAAGCCAAATCCAAACCCGAATGTAAAAAGAACCGTTTTAGACGACTGGGCATGGGCACAATCGAATTATAGTTTTACAATAGACAAAAACAAAACTGCCATCAAGAAAATTACGATTGATCCAAGCGGATTAATGGCCGATGTAAAAGCAGCAAATAATGTTTATGAGGTGAAATAATAATCACTTAAAAATATAAAAAAAGCCAAAGTTAGTTTTCTGCTAGCTTTGGCTTTTTTGCTTTTTTACAGTTAGAGTTTTTATTATGGTTTGACGCGTGATGAAGAGGAGGGATCAATAGTTTTTAAGCCATAAAATTCATAAAAGATAAAACTAAGAATTTTCTTCTAATTTTAAACGATTAAATCAGCGACAAAAGATATATTTGTAGTATATTCGCTTCAAATATAATAAAATGACTTTTGGTACAAAGCTGCAAAAATTAAGAGGAGAAAAAAGGATGTCGCAAAAGGAGATTTCGACTATTTTGAAAGTTTCACAAACGATTTATGGAAAATGGGAAAGCGATATCTTTTATCCAACGTATAAAAACTTAAAGAAAATAGCCGTTTTTTACAATATTAGTACAGATGCGCTGGTAGACGTTAAAGACAAAAGAAAAGCGGGTAAGATTTTAATTTCGGAAAGTCTGAGCCCGGATCCGGTATCTTTCATTACCATATTTAAACTCCTGAAAAGAATAGAAAAGACCGTTTTATTGATCGAAAGGCAAACAGAGATCCCGGAGAAAGAAGGAGAATGAAAAAGTCCCGTTTAATTTTAGAAATAAATTTTAAAAGGGACTTTTTAATTAATAGATTATTTTCTCAAAAAACAACCAGATGGAGAAGAATAGAAAAATCTCCATTCATCTGTTTAATAAGTAATATCGGTGAGCAAAGGAGAAGCATAAAAAAAACGCACAATTTGCGCGTTTTTATATTTTGTAAGCAGATCTTATCCTAAATGCTCTAACATGTCTTTTGTCATGGTTTCAAGATCAAAAGTGTGTTTCCAGTCCCAGTCTTCTCTTGCCTGAGAATCGTCGATACTAGCCGGCCAGCTGTCCGCAATTTTTTGGCGGAAATCAGGGTTGTAAGTTATTTCGAATTCAGGAATGTGTTTCTTAATTTCTGCAGCAATTTCAGTAGGAGTAAAACTCATTGCAGCTAAATTATAGGAAGAGTGTATTTTAATTTTCTCCGCAGGTGCTTTCATGATATTAATAGTTGCATCAATAGCATCATCCATATACATCATTGGCATTTTTGTTTCCGAAGATAAAAAGCACTCGTATTTTTTATCGGCAATAGCTTTGTAAAAAATATCAACAGCGTAATCTGTCGTTCCGCCACCAGGAGGCGTCGACCAACTGATTAAGCCAGGATAACGGATGCTTCGAACATCAACTCCATAGATATTATGGTAGTATTCGCACCATCTTTCTCCCGCTTGTTTACTAATTCCGTAAACCGTAGAAGGCTCCATTACGGTATATTGAGGAGTGTTTTCTTTAGGTGTAGTAGGTCCGAAAACCGCAATACTGGAAGGCCAGAATATCTTTTTTATCTTTTTGGCTTTTGCTAAATTTAAAACATGAAATAATGAATTCATATTCAGATCCCAGGCAAATGCAGGGTTTTTCTCGGCTGTAGCCGATAAAAGTGCAGCCATTAGATATATATCAGTAATTTGATGCACTTCAACAAGATGCTCGATTTGGTTGAAATCTAAAGCATTGACTACTTCAAACGGACCAGAATTTACAACGTCAGTATTTAATTTTCTAATGTCAGAAGCAATTACATTGTCTGTTCCGTATAGTTTGCGCAGTTTTTGAGTCAGTTCCGTCCCAATTTGACCGCAGGCACCAATGATTAATATTTTTGGATTCATTTTTTGAATAGTTTTTTTGAGAGACAAATATAACGTTTTCGCAAATGTTTTCGCTTTTAAGGAGAACAAATTGTAAATTTAACAATGATAAAGATTCTTTTTTAGATTATTCGTTGTTGAATGTGGAACTCAAGTCATAAATTATAAGTATTTTCGATCAGGAATTCAGGATTTTTCTATAAGTCTTACAAAGTAAAATTTTTAAACCTGTTTCAGTCTAATAGTGGGTAAATAATGTAATTTGTATCAAAAATCAGAATTCGTAATTGTAAAATTACTTTGTAACTTTGTAGCTTAATGTTTTACCAAATGAAATATAAGATATCTCTTTTTTTGCTTTTTGTTTTTGTATTGAATTCATGTCAGAATGAAGATGAAAAACGTCGCGCTGAAAACGAAAAGGAAGCCAAAAAAAATGAAGTCATTTTTAATAAAATCAATAAAAGCTGGTCTTTTATCGATGAGCCAATCAATGAAATCTCGGAGCAAAAAGTGAATTCATGGAGTGAGTGGCGTGACTTTTTGAACGAACTCAGAGATAAACCCAGAAAAACAATTGGAGCCTTTCAAAAGAAATCAACTGCGATTTCAAAAAAAGTAATGGCTTTAAATAGTAATATTCCTGCAGAATTCAATATTCCACAGATCAGAAGCCGAATTTCTATTTTGATTACAAAAGTCAGAATGATGGATTTATTCATTCATCTGAATCAGATTCCTTCAGAGAAAGTAACATTTTTAATTGGTGAAATCAATAAAGAATTGGTTTCATTAGAAAGACAGATGGATGTTGTTATTGTAAAAAGTAAAATTCCGAAAGAAGAAGGTGAGGAAGATTTCTTAAGAATGTTAGATACCGCTCGTGCCATTCCAAACGAGACCACAGCTCCGGTTCCGGGGAAAAATATAGATCCAAACACACCAAAAGTTGAGTAAAAACGCCTTATATACCCTGTATGATGATCTGCCAAAAAATCAGCAGATTGCTACACAATTACTGGAACAGAAACAAATAAAAATGCATCTTAACGGATTGTTAGGATCAGCAGTTTCATTTGTTTTGCGTGTTGTTTTCAAAAAATCAGAATTGCCTTTTTTAGTTATTTTAGATAACAAAGAGGAAGCGGCTTATTATTTGAACGATCTCGAACAAATGATCGGAGAACAAGATGTGTTGTTTTATCCCGCGTCATTTCGCCGTCCGTATCAAATTGATGAAACAGACAATGCCAATGTTTTACTTCGTGCTGAGGTTTTAAACCGAATCAATTCCCGTAAAAAACCTGCCGTAATTGTTACTTATCCCGAAGCACTTTTCGAGAAAGTAGTGACACGCAGGGAACTTGATAAAAACACTTTGAAAGTCGCTTTGAACGATAAAATTTCGATAGATTTTATCAACGAAGTTTTGTTTGAATATGAATTTAAAAGAGTCGATTTTATCACAGAACCGGGAGAGTTTTCTGTTCGAGGCGGAATTGTCGATGTATTTTCGTTTTCCAACGATCATCCGTACCGAATAGAGTTTTTTGGTAATGAAGTAGACAGCATCAGAAGTTTTGATGTCGAAACACAACTATCAGTAGAAACCCATAAAAAGATCACGATAATCCCGAATGTCGAGAACAAACTTTTTCAGGAAAACAGAGAGAGTTTCTTAGACTATATTGCCGAGAGAACCGTTTTGTTTATTCAAAATACCGAAGGACTTTTCACTCAGTTAGACAAACAATTCGTAAGAGCCGAAGAAGCTTTCGAGAAACTTTCAAAAGAAATAAAAAGGGCTGAACCTGAGAAACTATTCTTAAATCAGAGCTCATTTATCAAACGTGCTCTAGATTTTTCAATAGTCGAATTGGCTTCAAAACCTGTTTTCAAGACCACCAAAACATTCGATTTTCATATTCATCCGCAGCCTTCTTTCAATAAACAATTTGATTTGCTGCTGAATAATCTGAGTGATAATCACTTTAACGGATATAAAAATTATCTGTTCTGTTCGAATGAAACTCAGGCCAAGCGTTTTCATGATATTTTCGAAACCTTAGACGAAGCTAATTCCGAGAACATTCGAAAACAATACCATACTGTTGTATTGCCTTTGTATCAGGGATTTATTGATGAAGAAAGTCAGATTACAGCTTATACCGATCACCAGATTTTTGAGCGTTATCATAAATTTAATATCAAAAACGGTTATTCGAAAAAGCAGAATATTACGCTTAAGGAATTAACCGCGCTTTCGGTTGGTGATTATGTAACGCATATCGATCACGGAATTGGAAAATTTGGTGGCCTGCAGAAAATTCAGGTTGAAGGTAAAACGCAGGAAGCTATAAAATTGGTGTATGCCGATAATGATATTGTGTATGTGAGTATTCACTCGCTTCATAAAATCTCAAAATACAACGGAAAGGACGGAACTCCTCCAAAAATCTATAAACTGGGATCAAACGCCTGGAAAGTTTTAAAACAAAAAACCAAAGCGCGGGTTAAACATATTGCCTTCAATTTAATTCAGTTGTATGCGAAACGACGTCTGGAGAAAGGTTTTCAGTTTGCACCGGACAGTTATTTGCAGAATGAATTAGAAAGTTCGTTTATATACGAAGACACGCCTGACCAAACTAAATCGACTCAGGAAGTCAAAGCGGATATGGAAAGCGATCGTCCGATGGATCGTTTAGTTTGTGGTGATGTAGGTTTTGGAAAAACAGAGGTAGCGATTCGTGCAGCGTTTAAGGCAGTAGACAATAGTAAACAAGTGGCTGTTTTGGTTCCGACCACCATTTTGGCTTACCAGCATTACCGTACGTTTTCAGAACGTTTGAAAGACATGCCGGTTACCATTGGTTATATGAACCGCTTTAGAACCGCCAAACAGAAAGCACAAACTTTAAAAGATTTAGCAGAAGGGAAACTGGATATTGTGATTGGAACACACCAATTAGTCAACAAAAATGTAGTTTTTAAAGATCTTGGTTTATTGATTGTCGACGAGGAGCAAAAGTTTGGAGTAAACGTAAAAGATAAACTTAAGACCATTGCTGCGAATGTCGATACCCTAACATTAACGGCAACGCCAATTCCGAGAACGCTTCAGTTTTCATTAATGGCAGCAAGGGATTTGTCTGTTATTACGACTCCTCCGCCAAACCGATATCCTATAGAAACCAATGTTGTTGGGTTTAATGAAGAGATAATCCGTGATGCCATTTCGTATGAAATTCAGCGTAACGGTCAGGTTTTCTTCATCAATAACCGAATCGAAAATATAAAAGAAGTTGCCGGTATGATTCAGCGTTTGGTACCAAATGCCAGAGTTGGAATCGGTCACGGCCAAATGGAAGGTGCGAAACTCGAAGAATTGATGCTGGGCTTTATGAACGGCGATTTCGATGTTCTGGTAGCCACTACAATTATCGAAAGTGGTTTGGACGTACCAAATGCCAACACGATTTTCATCAACAATGCCAATAATTTCGGATTGTCTGATTTGCATCAAATGCGCGGCAGGGTAGGCCGAAGCAATAAAAAAGCATTTTGTTATTTCATCTGTCCGCCTTATTCCTCTATGACCGAAGATGCCAGAAAACGTATTCAGGCTTTAGAACAATTTAGCGAATTAGGTAGCGGTTTTAACATTGCGATGAAAGATCTTGAAATTCGTGGTGCAGGAGATTTATTGGGTGGAGAACAAAGTGGTTTCATTAATGAAATTGGATTTGATACCTACCAAAAAATCATGAACGAGGCCATCGAAGAATTGAAGGAGAATGAGTTCAAAGACTTGTATCCGGAAGAGAACGATATTGAAACCAAGGAATATGTAAAAGATCTGCAAATCGATACTGATTTTGAGCTATTGTTTTCTGATGAATACATCAACAATGTCACCGAACGTTTGAGTTTATACAACGAGCTGGGCGGTGTGAAAAATGAGGAAGAACTAGTAATCTTTCAAAATAAATTGATTGACCGTTTCGGTCCGATGCCTCCGCGTGCCAATGCTTTGATGAATAGTATTCGAATCAAATGGATTGCAACAAGTGTAGGTATTGAAAAATTAGTGATGAAGAAAGGCAAAATGATTGGTTATTTTGTTTCAGATCAACAATCTGATTATTATCAATCGAAGCGTTTCCATAAGGTGATCAAATTTGTACAGACTCATAGTAATCTTTGCCAAATGAAAGAAAAACAAACACCTAACGGTTTACGACTTTTGTTGACTTTTGATAATGTGAAATCGACCAAACGAGCATTGGAGTTGATGGAGTTACTGGGAGAATAACAATTTTAAAAGGTATAATATTTTAAACCCGACAGGTTTCAAAACTTGTCGGGTTTTATTTTTAGATTTAGTTTTTCAGGTCCTTAATTACTTTAAAAGCAACGTCAACCTGATCTTCTCCAACTAAAATAGTAAATTCATTTGAAGTCGAAATTACCTCATTGATGATAATTCCTTCCCACGCCAAACGTTGGAAAATGAAATAGTAAATTCCGGGAACCACGATGTTTTCTTTTGGCAATTTTACAGTTATAGAGGCCAAGTTGTCTAACTTCTGAATAAGTTTCTCACGCATAAAGTGTTTTTCAACCAAATGATTTACGCTGCTGCTTACCACAATATTGGTTTCATTTACGCCACGTGATGAGGTATAAAAGATGTCAGATAAACTATTGATATCAGAAATTAAATCAGCCTGTTTGTTCAAAACAGTTTCGGAAGCGGCAAAAGTATAATCCGTCAATTCAGATCGAACAGTGATTTCGCCTATATTTTTAATTACTTTATTGATTTTATGATTCAGTTTAAAATCCAGTTCTTCTGTGAGTCTTTTTAATGACATTACAACAGCGCCTTGTTTTACTTCTTTACCAAATTCACTTTCTAATTCGGTCATAATGTTCCGTGAAAGAGAAGTGAGGTTGATAATTCCAAGCGATAACGCATTTAATAAAAAGGGTTTTGTTTTAATGTAATTTTCGACGATTGAAGAAACGGTTTTCATAGTTTTTTTCTTTTTTTTTGTAACTTAATTGGTTTGTTGTAGTTAATTTTGTGTTATAAAACTTCGCGAATATAAATAAAAGAACAATTTGTTACAAATATAACAAGGTAAAATTATGTTAAAAATGGAAAAAAGCATCTGTAATGTGTTCAATTGCAAATGTTTCCTTGTTTTTGTGTATCGCAATGATGTCAAAACGGACTTCAATATCCATTTCCCTATCGTTTATGTAGGCATTTACGGCTTTTACCAGCAGTTGAATCTTTTTAGGTTTCACAAAATCCTGTGGTAAACCAAAATCCAGAGTCGATCTTGTTTTTACTTCAATGATGGCCAAAATAGATTCTTTTTCTGCGATAATATCAATTTCGGCCTTTTGAAAGGTCCAGTTTCGATCGAGAATTTTATAGCCATTTTGCTCGAGATATTCCACAGCGAGATCTTCACCTTTTTTTCCAAGTTCGTTGTGTTCTGCCATTTTTTAATTATGAATTGCGAGTTGTGATTTTTTTATGCTGTAATGGGTAATTTGCACGCAAAGACGCGAAGTTGCAAAGAAAGGAATATAACTTTGCGACTTCGCGTTTTTGCGAGATTACGATATGTGGTATTTAGAATTCTTTAGAGAAAAATCTCAGAAGCTATTATTTTTTAAAGGTAAGAGAACTTCCGGATGCATTTACATCAATAGTAACAGTACTTCCCATAATTAAGGCCCTATTGTCCTGAATGTGTCCGGCTGGGAAATTAAAAATTACGGGAATATTGTACTTTTTGGTTACATCATCTACAATTTCTACCGCATTCTTCCCCCATGGAACTTCGTTATCCTTCATTTTGGTCATACCTCCAACAACAATTCCTTTTAGGTTTTCGATACATCCATTGCGTCTTAAATTCATCATCATACGATCGATATGATAAAGATATTCGTCCAGATCTTCAAGGAATAAAATTTTATCCTTACAGTCAATTGCCGAAGGAGAACCTAACAAACTGTATAAAATAGATAAATTACCGCCCACCAATTCACCGGTTGCTGTTCCAAAGCGGTTCATTTTATCCGGAGCAATAGTATAGGAAATAGGTTCGCCAAACAAGGCAGATTTCATTGAACTGACGGCAGCGGGAGTTGCTCTTGGAACCGTTACAGGCATGATCCCGTGAATGGACTGATAGCCTATCGTATTCAAATGATTGTGCAGAACGGTAACGTCACTGAAACCAACAATCCATTTTGGGTGTTGTTTGAATTTGGTAAAATCAAGTAAATCGATCATCCTCACCGTTCCGTAGCCACCGCGAACACACCATATTGCTTTGATATTTGGATTGTCTAACTGTTTTTGAAAATCGGAAGCACGTTGTTCATCGGTACCGGCCAGTTGGTTAAAATCCAAACCAATAGTACTTCCAACTACAGCTTCAAGTCCCCAGCTGTGTAATAAATCTATAGTAGGTTTTAGATTGTCGTCTATATTTTTTCTAGCCGTTGCTAAAATGGCTACAGTGTCTCCTTTTTGTAAATAAGGTGGTGTTATCATGTTTTGTTGTGATTGACAGTGGATGGATTGTAACGCAAAAATAAGAAATGCAAGTTTATAAATAGAAAAGTAGTTTATGTGGTATTGACGGGCGCTCGCTTTCATGTTTTTCTGCTGATTCATTCGTAAAGATAAAACAAATATAAATATTTTAAAAAATAAAAATATTAGAAAATTCTTACATTTTGTTTTAATTGTTTAAATTGAACCTTTTAAAGAGTTAAGTTTATGAGAGTAATTTCTTTTCAATTCTGTAGTATCGCTTTTTTATCTTTTACAATTCTGCAGGCACAGCCAAAAAAATATGCTATCCATACTATTGCATTCTACAACTTTGAGAATCTCTTCGATACTAATGATGATGTCAATACCAACGATGATGAATGGACTCCCAATGGGACTCAGCATTGGACGATGGAAAAATACGAACAGAAATTAAAAAACCTATCCAGAGTTTTATCTGAAATTGGAAGGCCGGATAACTCAAATGCTCCCGTACTCATTGGTGGTTCCGAAATTGAAAACCGCACAGTTCTCGAAGATTTGGTGAAACAACCAAATTTACTTCCTTTTGACTATGGAATCATTCATTTTGATTCGCCGGATAAACGAGGAATAGATGTTGCACTTTTATATCAGAGAAAATACTTTAGACCCACGTCATATTCCAATATTCCGCTGCGTATTTATCAAAAAAAGATTTTTGATAAAAAAGAGGAAGTCGAACTGCAGGATGATGATATCGAAATTAAAACCGATAATAAGAATCGGGTTTTTACCAGAGATCAGCTTTTAATTTCAGGATTTTTAGAAGGAGAGGAAATTCATATTATCGTCAATCACTGGCCGTCCAGATCGGGAGGGGAGAAAGCAAGCAGTATTTTTCGGGAAGCTGCCGGAAGTTTAAACAGAAGAATTATCGATTCGCTACAGCAAATAAATCCCCATGCTAAAGTGATTACAATGGGCGATTTGAATGATGGGCCCTTTAATAAAAGTGTAAAAACTGTTTTGGGGGCAAAGACAAAAAAATCAGAAGTGGAGGAATACGGGCTTTTTAATCCCTTTGCGGCAATGCTCGATAAAGGTTTAGGGACAATTGCATTTAGAGATTCCTGGGATATTTTTGATCAGATCATCATTACAAAGTCACTTATACAAGCTGATTTTTTGACTTTTAACTTTTGGAAAGCGGGAATTTTCAATAAAACTTTTCTGGTTCAGAGCTCAGGACCGTATAAAGGTTATCCGCTGCGACATAGTTTGACAGAAGTTGGATTTAGTGACCATTTTCCCGTTTATATTTATTTGGTTAAAGAAGTGAAGTAAGTTTCAGTTTATAGTCCCAATTTTCAGTCGCAGTCTTAGTTGGTCACTGTAAACTGCGACTAAAAACGGACACTGAGACTGAAAACTTTTCCTTAACTTAGCTACTTAGAAACTTACTACCTTTAAAAATGGCAATAGCAAAACCTTTCAATCTAACAAAGTGGATCGATGAGAACCGTCATTTACTAAAACCTCCCGTTGGGAATAAAAATCTTTATGTTGATTCCGGTGATTATATCGTGATGATTGTTGCAGGTCCGAATGCCCGAAAAGATTATCATTATAACGAAACCGAAGAGCTTTTTTATCAGCTGGAAGGCAGTATAAAAGTGATTATTCAGGAAGATGGAGAACGAAAGGAAATGGATTTACATGCAGGTGACATGTATCTTCATCCGGCTAAAGTTCCCCATTCACCTGTTCGTTCCGAAGGTTCAATAGGATTGGTAATCGAACGCAAACGTGCAGGATTAGGGTATACTGACGGATTGCTTTGGCATTGTGATCATTGCAATCATAAATTGTATGAAGTGCTTTTTGAATTGCATAATATTGAAAAAGATTTTCTGCCGCATTTCGAACATTTTTATAATTCGTTAGAGTTGAGAACCTGCAATAACTGTGGAACTGTAATGGAATCGGATCCCAGATTTGTAGCGAAGAAATAAAAGTATACTTATTCAACCCGACAGGTTTTCAAAACCTGTCGGGTTTAAATTTTAGATACTACAATTCAAATCTTTTTCCTTGTTCAGGATAAATAATTTTAATCTTTAAGTCATTTTGTTTTTGCAGCTGCTCTTTTAGTTTTGTAATATTCTTAACAGGTGGTTTGAGATGAGTCACGATAATAGGGAAACCATTCAAAGTACCTTTTCCTGCTAATTCTTCTAAAACATGAAGCTCTTTCATGAGATAATTTGGAGTAAGATGTCCGAATAAAAATTGATCCGGCTGTTCATTTGGGAAGGAAACCTCGATAAAAATACCTTTTAATTGTTTGCTTTTAACCAAAGGCGCAACTGAAGTCCAGAGCGACTTTAATTTGTCGTTTTTCTCTACAGCATCAGGACCGGTATCGCCCAGATAGAGAATATACGATTCTCCATTTTTAATTAAGAAGGCAGTGCTTTCAAACGGATTCACATGACTTAACGGAAATGCTTTTGCCATCATCGTGGTATTGGTAATCGGAATTTCTTCTCCTATATTTAAAGTCTGAAAATGGTATTTTTTTAATGGAGTTCCGGGACCTTTATCTCCAAAATTGGCCCAGGTCTGATCGTTGAAATAGTGACTTTCCATCATTTCCATACATTTTTCAGTGGCATAAACTGTCTTGGAAGAATCTGCGGGAGAGTTGATTATTAAACCTGAAACATGATCTAAATGTGCATGAGAAATAAAATACCCTTTGATGTATTTTCGCAATACTTCGCTGGTTGAAACCTTAAAAACCTTGTTTTCAATTGCTTTTTCAATTCCGGCATTCACAGTTCCGGCATCTAAACAGATAAAATCATTGGTATGAGTAGGGGCAACTAAATAAGCAGAAAGATTCTTCTCATCTATTCCTCCTTTTATGCCTAACGGAACCACTTGAAAGGAAGATTTTTGTTCTTTTTGAGAAAAGGCCTGAACTGAAATTAAAAGGAAACAGATTAAAAACCGGTTAAGAATAGACATATTAGAGTAATTTTAGTGCCACAAATTTCATCAATTAAGACGAATAAATCATGATAGAAAGCTGTAATTCATTTTAATTAAAGCTAAATTTACCTGATTTTAACAAATTAGTTTGGTCTATTTTCGGTCCGAAATAATATCTTTACATAAAAATATAACAATTTTAACAAAAAAAGTTACAATGACAACAATAGCATCACAGTTTGGAATGAATGAGGCTCTGGAAAAATTGGGCATCAAATCAATAAACGAAGGAACATCAACGGGGCTGGAGAATTTTTCTTCAGGAGAAATTTTAAACAGCTTTTCACCGGTTGATGGAAAATTAATAGCATCAGTAAAAATGTCGACGCCTGAGGATTATGAAAAAGTTATGCAGGCAGCTACAGAAGCTTTTAAAAGTTTTCGTTTAATTCCTGCACCACAACGTGGAGAAATTGTGCGTCAGTTTGGACAAAAGCTTCGTGACAATAAAGAAGCGCTTGGTAAGTTGGTTTCCTACGAAATGGGTAAATCATTGCAAGAAGGTTACGGTGAAGTACAGGAAATGATTGACATTTGTGATTTTGCAGTGGGTTTATCGCGTCAGCTTCACGGATTAACGATGCATTCAGAAAGACCGGGACATCGTATGTACGAGCAATACCATTCTTTAGGAGTTGTGGGAATCATTTCGGCGTTTAACTTTCCGGTAGCAGTTTGGTCCTGGAACACGGCTTTGGCGTGGATTTCCGGAGATGTTTGTGTTTGGAAACCTTCTGAAAAAACACCTCTTTGCGGGATTGCCTGTCAGAACATTATCGCTCAGGTGATCAAAGAAAATAATTTACCGGAAGGGATCTCTTGTTTGATCAACGGTGATTATAAAATAGGAGAATTAATGACAGCCGATACCAGAATCCCATTAGTTTCAGCTACAGGCTCAACCCGTATGGGGAAAATTGTAGCGCAGGCTGTTGCCGGACGTTTAGGGAAATCATTGTTAGAGTTAGGAGGAAACAATGCTATTATCGTTACTCCGGATGCCGATATTAAAATGACGGTTATTGGTGCTGTTTTCGGAGCTGTGGGTACAGCCGGACAACGTTGTACTTCAACACGCCGACTAATTATTCACGAAAGTATTTATGATAAAGTAAAAGATGCTTTGGTGGCGGCTTACAAACAATTAAGAATTGGAAACCCATTGGATGAAAACAATCATGTGGGACCACTTATTGATACACATGCGGTGGAGCAGTATGCTAAAGCATTAAACAAAGTAGTTGCCGAAGGAGGAAAAATCCTCGTGGAAGGTGGAGTTCTTTCTGGAGAAGGTTACGAAAGCGGCTGTTATGTAAAACCTGCAATTGCGGAGGCACAAAATTCATTTGAAATTGTACAACATGAAACATTTGCTCCGGTGTTGTATCTGATTAAATATTCGGGAGAGGTGGATAACGCGATCGATTTTCAAAACGGAGTTGCACAGGGATTATCATCAGCAATTATGACAAATAATTTGCGTGAAGCAGAAAGATTTTTATCAGTAGTGGGTTCTGATTGCGGAATTGCCAACGTAAATATCGGAACTTCTGGTGCTGAAATTGGAGGTGCTTTTGGTGGAGAAAAAGAAACCGGAGGCGGTCGTGAGTCAGGATCCGATGCCTGGAAAATTTACATGCGTCGTCAGACCAATACAATCAATTATACAACGAGTCTGCCTTTGGCACAAGGAATTAAATTTGATTTGTAATTTAATTTAACTCATTTAAAAAGCGCTTGTTTCAGATAAATGAAATAAGCGTTTTTTTATGTTCGATTTGTAGTAGTTTGTTTATTTTTGATTGAAAATTGGTATTAAATGAATCGAAAAATACTTTTATTGTTTTTGACAGCTTTTATGATAAGTTGTAGTAAAAAAACAGATGAAAAAACGGCAGTAGCGATTAAAGATACGTTGAATCAAAACACTTTTGAAGGAGAAGAGGACGGGTATGAAAGTGATGAATCTATAGTAACTTTAAAAGAACTTCAGTTTCCAAAAACTGGAAAAAGTATCCAGGATTTTGTTTTAGAACCTTGCGAAATAAAAATGCAAGCGGAAGGATTTTTAAATGATGACAACCTTAAAGATGTTGTAATTGTTTTGCAGAATACTAATGATAGCGCAGACTCACGTCCAACTTTGGTGCTTTTGCAGCAAGAAAGCGGAGGATATAAATTACAAGACCTTTCATGGGAAGCAGTAGGTCCGGAATATCCAGATTATTTTAGACTTGGTGATATTTCTATAGATTCTGAAAAGAAATTGCATATTTTGCTTGAGGGAATGGGACCAGCTGGTAATAGAGAAGCTGTATATAAGTATATAGATGATAAATTAGTTCTTATTAGTATTGGTACTTTTCATTCAGGTGCAGGTTCGTGGCTTACGAGTGAATATGATCTTATTTCAGGCAAATATGATCATGAAGTTACGAATACATTGCATGATAGTATGCCAAGTGAACATCAAATAGGAGAATTTAAATTGAAACGACAAATGTTATTTGCAAGAGATAATCCGGATACAATTGTAGAGACTCTTCCGCAGGCCAGTTGGTAAATTAAAAGTATATTATTTAAGATTTTGAAAATTAAAAGGCTTCCAAATTTGGAAGCCTTTTTGAATTTTAAACTATTGAGCGCTTTATTTTTTTAGTACAGTTTGATTGAACGAGCCTTCATTAGTATAAACTTTTACCAAGTAGGTACCCGAAATTAAGTTACTTACATCAATGCTTTCCACATTTTTGCTCACACTTTTTACTAAAGTTCCCGACATATTGTACACCTGAACTTTTTCTATACTTTGTACTGATTCGGAGAAGTATAAAACATCAGCAACCGGATTTGGATATAAAATCACTTTTGAAGTTTTTGATTCTGATGTGATTTCTGATGATGTTTGTGCCGTTCTTAACGTACTTCCGCTATTGTAATCCGTGCTGATGTAGAACAAATTAGCAACAGAACCTTTTGTAATGGTATTGGAACCCGCAGGGATAGTTGCGGATACAATTCCGGCAGATGCAGTGTACGAGACATTATTTACTTTAACGGTTCCAGTAAAGTTAGCATCAAAAACTAGGGTCAAAGTAGAAGGACTCGTAGTAGTATAGGTAACGGTAGTACTTGATTCTATTTTAAGACGTGCTGTAAGAGTTAATCCCGCATAGGTTACGGATCCGTTAGTTGAATTCATATTTCCGGTAATGGTATAAAAGGAACTTGTTTTTCCGGATGTTGTAAAGTTATGAATCTCATCTCCGGCAGGTGTTCCGGTAGTAACGCTAATAATTCCCGAACCTGTTGCTGGTGTTCCGGTTCCTATTGTAGCTATCGAATAGGATACGTTAGCAGTTGGAGTTCCTGTAATCGTGATCGTTTTGGCACTGGTATTTTTTACAAAACTAATTCCTGAAGCAGGCAATCCTGTAACTGTAGCATCTGTCGCATTTCCTCCCCAAGTGAAAACAATCGTTGCAATTGCGTTTCCGCTGGCAACCGTTTGACTGTTATTGTTTGTGGATGTGAGTGTTTGCGTGCCGGCTGTGGTTACCGTAATAGTTCCTGTACCCGTTGCCGGAGTTCCTGTTCCGGTAGTTGCGATAGAGTAGGAAACATTAGCCGTTGGAGTTCCGGTAATGGTGATTGTTTTGGCGCTTGCATTTTTTACAAAACTAATTCCTGATGCCGGCAAACCGGTAACCGTTGCATCCGTTGCGTCGCCTCCCCAAGTGAAAACAATTGTCCCAATAGCAGTACCGCTGGTTACAGTTTGATTGTTATTGGAAGTTGAAGTTAGGGTTTGAGAACTTGTAGGCGGATTGCCTTCCCCTTGTACAGCAACCAAAGCCCCTGTGTAATTGGTAAGTGCCGATTTAAGTGCCGTGATTACTATTGAAGAAGTATCATCGATACTATTGTCAAATGTCCATTTTAAATCACCTCCTGAAACACGTCCGGCGTATTGAGTTACTTTTGTTTTAGCAGTCGCCGGTTGTTCGATGGTTAAATTTTTTACGTATAGTGTAGCGTCTGTATCAAAATTATTATACGTATTTGCTCCGGATTTAGATTTAACAGCGCTGCTTATTGTTTCTCCCCTTGTCGTGGCAACATAAGCATCGAAGTCGGTTGTGGAGCTAATTTTTCCTGAAATATTGTATAACGGATTAGGATCATTGTAGGCTACAAAACGCATGTTATTAGTTCCGTTTGAAGCGTCAAAGGTATTGTTGAAAGCTTTAATTGATCCTCCAGCTTCACCTGAAAAGGTTCCCATAGTTCCGGCATTGTTTACCTGATTGGTTTCGTCCCAGATATCAGTTCCCTGCAAAGAAGTTAACATGGGGTGTTTACTGTTTCGGAAATAGTTTCCCTCCACGAATAACGAAGATCCTAATGTAGAACCCGAACCGTATTTGGCAACACCATCAAAATAATTGTTGTAAATGTGAGCAGAATAATAACGAACGCGGGGATGGCGCGAATCAGAGTGATCGAACCAGTTGTGGTGATAGGTGATGTACAAACCGCTTGTAGTGCCTTCGCTTAGACCCAAAAGACTTGCTTTTCCGTTGTCCCAAAAGTGATTGTAAGACAGAGTAATGTAAGTTGATGTTTTATTGTCTAAAGCTCCGTCTCCCTTAATTTGATCAGCATCGCTTCCCGCATTTCCGTAGAACAAATCACAGTTGTGCACCCAAACGTGGTCATTGTCTTGCTGCATGCCAACATTGTCACCTGCGGTACTGTTGCAGTTCATAAATCCAAGATTACTTACTTCAATGTTTGATGCCGATTTCAAACGTACGCCCCAGCCATTGGCAACAGCATCATTTCCAATTCCTTCGATCGTAAGATAACTGGCTGCATTGTTGGCATTTTCAATAACAACATCTCCGCCTTCCATCACAGACATGTCGGTAATATTTCCAATTAAACGAATGATAAACGGACGTGTATCTTTTCCTTTTTTGATGGCATACAATATGTTTTGTAAACCAACGCAAGGGTTTGCACTGGCTCCGGTGATATTCATCGAAATAGTGTTTTTGGTATTTTGCGTGATGTATAAAATAACTGCATTGTCTTTCGGAGTTCCGTCAGCTTTGTATCCTCCCGGAACGCGTCCGCCCTCAAAAGCAAATCCATTACGATCTTGGGCAGTAACGGTTAACGAACCTGTTGTTGAACCAGTACCTTCAGCACCCGAAATGACTGGTTTGATCTTAACGGTATAAGATCCCGCTTTTAGACCTGGAATGTCTGCACGAAAATAACTCCCGTAACTTCTGATCAATTGGTCGTCAATTTTTTTATCGGTGACTCCATTACCGGAGTAATACACATTGTAGGTTTGTGCATTGCTTACAGGTTGCCATTTAACAAATGCCGATTCAAGCCAACCCGAGGATTCGGTAATTTGGATTTGTTGTGCCCATAAGGGAACTGTAAGCAGTAAAAGCAGCAGAATAAGTAGGTTTTTTTTCATAATTGTGGTTTTTTGGTTAATAAAGTTTCTTGTGATTTTTTGGGTATTGATTCAACAAACAAATTTGTAATCGATTACACAAAAATATATTATTTTTCGATATGTGTAAAATATTTGTTATAAAAAAGTAAAAATGATAAAAAATTATACTTTTGAATATTGATAATGTAATAAATTGCATTAATTGTAATTTATTGCATAAACACGATAGATTTTGTGAAGTAGCATTTTTATTGCATTTGAGAGCATAATGGAGAGAAGAAAGCAAATGCAATAAAACCAAAATATAGATTTATAACATTTTGAGTAATTTATGTTATAGCGATAAAAAAGGCGTCTTTTCTATGTCTGTTGATGCCTTTTGAGTTTGAAAATTGTATCGATTTTACTTCTATTTTATTCCAATGTAATATGAAAATAGCACAATACAATTGGACTATATTGAATATACAATCCATATTAATCGTTTTTGAGATGAAAAAAGGAAGTAGTAGAGAAAGGGTGTCTGTCAACTTCCGCAGTATTGATTAGATAAAGTTTTAAAGCAGGCTGAAAGCTTAAAAACAGTAGTATAGTTTAACTTGGAGTTGGTACTATCCTGAAGAGGTAAGAGTATAAAAAAAAGCCTTTTGAATATTTCAAAAGGCTTTGGTTATGAGAAAAGGAAAGAATTAATCTTTGCTTGATAATTTTGATAATAGTCGTAAGAATTCAATGTACAACCAAACTAGTGTGATAATTAGTCCCATTGCACCATACCATTCCATAAATTTTGGCATTCTTTGTTGTACTCCTTTTTCGATTTGATCAAAGTCTAAGAATAAGTTTAACGCAGCAATAATAATCACAAAAACACTAATTCCGATACTCATCATTGAATTTCCATAGTGAACAGGAGTCCAGCTTGTGAATAAAGAAACTAACCATGAAATTAAATAATAGGTAGCAATTGCTAGGGTTGCCGCAACAACTACTGACTTAAATTGCTCTGTTACTTTTACAATTCTGAATTTATATAAACCAAGGCATACTAAAAAAGTAACCAGAGTTGCTCCAACGGCGTTAATTACAATTCCGGGATATTTGGCTTCAAAGATGGCTGAAATTCCTCCAATGAATAATCCCTCAAACAAAGCATAACCAGGAGCTAAATAAGGAGAAGCCTGAGGTTTGAAGGCTGAAATTACAACTAAAATTAGTCCAATGATGGCACCACCAATAGCAGGCAGCATCACATTCATACCATTAAATGCCATCCACCACGTTACCATAGCCGATCCGCATAAAATTAAAAACAAGATGGCCGTTTTGTTGATCGTACCGGACAAAGTCATCTCCTGATTGTAGTCGATAATTTGTGCCTGATGTACTTCTTCAGCTTTTGAAACAGCATTAGAGGAAAAATGCTTGTTGCTTAAAAATGGATTTTTTGAATTAAAGTTCATAATATAATTGGTTTTAAAAACTCATCAAATATAATCGATATTTTTTGATGTGCCTTTAATACTATGGAATTTTTAACAGTTCGGGGCGATTGTTCTGAAGCTTTATTCCTGTAAATAAAAAAGCCGTCAATGAAAATTGACGGCTCGTATTTTGATGTTGAAATTTTTATTTTAAAAGATCTAAAACTAAAGAAGGGAATAAACCTAAAGCAATGTTTAAAGCAATTGAAATTACTGCAACCGCATAAATAAGGAAAGGTTTTCCGGTACGCTCCTGATTCGGTTCTTTAGAGTACATCGCTAAGATTAGTTTGAAATAGTATCCAACACTAATAATGGAGTTGATAACCGCTACAATTACTAAAGCAATGTATCCTGCCTGAATGGTTTGGTTGAACAAGAATAATTTAGCAAAGAAACCAGAGAAAATAGGAATACCGGCCATAGACAACAACGAACCTGTAAGGATTGCCGCCAATAAAGGATTTGTTTTTCCTAAACCGTGGAAATTGGTAATATCTTCGTTATCCTGATTTTTGCACACATATAAAACAACACTAAATGCAGCGATTCCGGCCAATGCATAAGCAGCTGTGTAGTACAATAAAACACCTGCTGAGGTTGCTATCGTTAGCAAAGTCATTAACATAAAACCGGCATGCGAGATTCCTGAGAATGCCAGCATACGTTTTACATTTACCTGACGCAATGCCATTATATTTCCAACAGTCATAGAAGCGATCGAAACGATTACAACAATAGTTTCAAAAGTTCCTAAAAGATCCTGATTGTCTAGTGATGGAATGAAATTCAATGCAGAAACCAATTTATAAAGCGTAGCGATTGCTACAACTTTTGCCAAAGTACTCATTAAAGCAGTAGTCAACGCAGGAGAACCTTCGTAAACATCCGGAGCCCAGAAATGAAAAGGAACCGCTGCTACTTTGAACAACATACCAATAATCATCAAAATCATTCCGATTGGAAACCAGATTGGCAATTCGGCAGATAAAGAGACTTCGTGGATTTCAGCTACATCAAAAGTTCCCATTGCTCCGTAGATCAAACAAATTCCGAACAAAATGATTCCTGATGCAAAAGATCCCATTAAGAAATATTTCATACCCGCTTCATTACTTTTTAGATTCAAACGATCGCTCGCAGCCAAAACGTAAAGAGCAATAGACAGAATTTCAATTCCTAAGAAGAACATTGCTAAGTTTCCGAAAGAAACCATAGCGACTCCACCGGCTAATAAAAATACTTTGATCGCAACAAAATCCGAGATTTTGGTTGGATGATTTTCGTAAAAATTATGACTTAATGCTACCAGGAAAATGGTCAACACAATAAACAACGATGAAAATGTCACAGAGAACTTACTCACTGTAATCATATTGTTATAGTAACTTGCTGTTGATCCGAATTCGTAAAAGTTAAGCGCCAAAACACCTAGTAAACCAATGATGGTAATAGGAACAATGGCCTTTCTTAAATTAAGAATTTCAAACAATAGGCAAAAAATACCCAATCCTGTTATAGCTATTAATGTATTCATTTTTGTTTTTTTGATTTAGGAAATCTAAAACTAATGACGCCCTAATTTATTTTTATTTAAAATATTTTTTAATTTTTATTGATAACGTTCAGAATCGTTTCTAAACTTGGTGTAATCAAATCTGTAATTGGTTTTGGATAGAATCCGAAGAAAATCAACACTGCAATAATCGCTACTAATGAAATTCCTTCATTAACAGAAACATCTGCAAAAGTTTTCGAATTGGTTTCTCCCAACATTACATTTTGAAACATTTTAAGCATATAATAAGCTCCTAAAATAATAGTAGTTCCGCCTAAAACAGCAAACCAGATATTAATTTGAGAAAGACTATACAAAACAGTAAATTCTCCAACAAAGTTAAAAGTACTTGGTAAAGCAACAGAAGCCAATACCAAAATTAAAAACATTGAAGTGAATTTTGGAGATTGTGTACGGATACCGCCTAATTGTGAAATTTCTTTGGTTTCATATCTTCTAAAGATAATTTCGGCAGCATAAAATAAACCTACTACCACAAAACCGTGAGCAATCATTTGCAATACAGCTCCGCGTAAACCATCAATAGTTAGGGTGTAAGTTCCCGCAGCAATTAAACCAACGTGCGCCAAAGACGAGTAAGCCAATAATTTCTTCAAATCTTTTTGTCTTAAAGCTACAATTGATCCGTAGATCACACCAGCAATTCCAAGAGCGATAAAGATGTTCATGTATTCTTTTGCAGCCAATGGTGCAAGGGGTAATTGCCAACGAATAACACTGTACAATCCCATCTTTAACATAATACCGGATAAAAGCATTGTTCCAACCGTTGGTGCTTTTTGGTACACGTTTGCCTGCCAGGTATGGAAAGGAATGATTGGAATTTTAATAGCATACGCTAAAAAGAAGGCTAAGAATATCCATAATTGCTCGCAAGCTGATAAATTTAATTTGTACAAATCTTCAATTAAGAAGCTTCCGGCTTTTTGATACAAGTAGATAAAAGCAACTAACATGAATAAGGAACCTGCCAGTGTGTAGATAAAGAATTTAACTACTGCTTTTCTGCGTTCTTCAGCATCACCATTACCCCAGATAAGGGCAATAAAGTAAATTGGAATAAGCGCCAACTCCCAGAAAATATAGTATAAAAGACCGTCTGCTGCCAGGAACGTTCCTGTCATAGCAAAAGCCATAAATAAAATTAGAGCATAAAAACCTTTGGCATTTTTGTATTCGTTACCAAAAGAAGAGAATATAATAATTGGAGTTAAAGCTACTGTCAGCAAAAGCATCGCCATACCTAAACCATCTGCGTTTAGGGCAAATGAAATTTTAGGCTGAGTAATCCAGGTATTGATCAGACTGATATTCTCACCAGCTGAAAAATGATTTAATAAAACAATTGAACAACCTAAAGCCGCCAAACTAAAGAACAAAGCTACTTTTGATGCTAGCTTGTCACCAACAAAATAAGTGGCAAATGCACCAATTAGAAGAATAATTAATATAAGAGAAACGTTCATAGTTGTAAAATTATTTAGCTAAAAATATATAGGAAACAATGGCACAAAGCCCTAAAACAAATGCAAAAAGATATAATCCGATACTTCCGTTTTGTAATTTTTTACCTTGAAAAGCCAATTCGTTGGCTACTTTTCCTAATCCAAAAACAAGGGCAGATAGACCAGTTTCGATATAATCTCTGAAAAATCTTGATAATCCGTTGATAGAGCGAACGAAAATAGCATCGTAAGCTTCGTCTACATAATATTTGTTGTACAATACTTTTGTCAAGCCGGTAATGTTTTCGTCCGCTTCCGGAACATTATCCTGTTTGAAGTATTTCACATAAGCAATTAAAATACCTAACAATCCACCCAAAACAGCAATACCCATTAAAGTGTATTCTGTTGTGCCTAAATGATGTTCTTCGCCTGCTACTTTAGTGAAAAGAGGGGCTAGGTAACCATTTAACCAGCTGTTTCCAGGTAAACTGATCAATCCTCCAAAAGTAGCCAGAATAGCTAAAATCACTAATGGAAAAGTAATCAATCCGTCACTTTCGTGTAAGTGGTGTTTTTGCTCTTCGGTTCCTCTGAAATCTTTAAAGAAAGTAAGGAACATTAATCTGAACATATAAAATGCTGTCATGATAGAAGCAATAGATCCTACTACATAAAGAGGAATATTGTGATGGAACGCCGTTAATAAAATTTCGTCTTTAGAGAAGAAACCGGAGAAAAACGGAACACCTGAAATGGCTAATGATGAAATTAACATTGTCCAGAAAGTGATAGGCATCGCTTTACGCAAACCACCCATTTTACGCATATCCTGTTCTCCATGTAAACCATGAATTACAGATCCTGAACCTAAGAATAAACAAGCTTTGAAGAAAGCATGAGTAATTACGTGAAAAACGGCTACTTCATAAGCACCAAATCCTAAGGCCAAAAACATTAAACCTAATTGAGAAACGGTAGAGTAAGCCAATACTTTTTTGATATCGGTCTGAACCAAACCGATTGTTGCAGCAACTAATGAAGTTACAGCTCCAATAACAGCGATAACAGACTGAACATCCGGAGCTAAATCAAATACAAAATTCAAACGGGTAATCATAAAGATACCTGCTGTAACCATTGTCGCAGCGTGAATTAATGCAGATACCGGAGTTGGTCCTGCCATCGCATCAGGCAACCAGGTGTATAATGGAATTTGTGCTGATTTACCACAAGCTCCAATAAACAAACATAAAGCAGCTAATGAAAGCAATGGGATATTTAAGTTCGATGCTCCTGCGATTGCGGTTTTTAAAGTAGCATAATCTAAAGTTGAGAACATTGAACCTAGTATGAACATTCCGATTAATAAACCTAAATCTCCAATTCTGTTCATGATGAATGCTTTTTTCGCAGCATCATTGTAATCCTGGTTTTTGTGCCAGAATCCAATTAATAAGTAGGAACAAAGTCCAACACCTTCCCAACCGATGAATAAAACTAATAAGTTACTTCCCATTACAAGAGTAATCATGAAGAAAACGAACAGATTCAAATAAGCAAAAAACTTGTGCATATTCTCATCGTCGTGCATATAGCTGATAGAGTATAAATGAATCAGCGATCCGATACCGGTTACGAAAAGCAACCAAAGTAAAGACAACTGATCTAATAAAAATCCAAGATTGATCTTTAAATTACTAATTTGAATCCAGTCAAATAAAGTAACCTGAAGCGCTTGTTTGGTTTGGCTCACCTGATTGAAAAAGAAAAGAGTAACAGCAAAAGAAACCACTACAGCAGCAGTTCCGATGATTCCTGAAACGGTTTTTCCTAAGCTCTTGCCAAAGAAAACATTGATTAAAAATCCTAAAAAAGGAGATAAAACTAAAAGTAAAGCTAAATTGGTATCCATTTTTATTTATCCTTTTAAATTTTTTAAATTATCGATACTAATCGAACCTAAATTTCTAAAGATCGAAACTAAAATAGCCAATCCAACTGCAACTTCTGCTGCAGCAACTGCCATCGAAAAGAACACAAAGACTTGTCCCTGCGCATCCTGATGGTAAGTTGAAAAAGCAACAAATAAAAGGTTAACAGCATTCAACATGATTTCGATAGACATGAAAACGATAATAGCGTTTCGTCTGTACAATACACCAAAAATACCAATACAGAAAAGTACAACACTCAAAAAGATGTAGTTTTCAATACCTATTTGATTTAATATATTACCCATTATTTATTTAATTTTTCTTTTTTAGACAATAATACAGTTCCAATCATGGCTACTAAAAGCAGGATTGAAGCAAATTCAAACGGAACCATATATTCGTTCAGCAAAATTTTACCCAATACTTTGATTGATTGGAAATCTTCACCGGTTGAGTCGTATTCGCCAACAATTGGTTTAGAGTTGATAAAAATTGCGATTAATACGATGCAAATCAAACAAAAAGAGACAATGGCACCTAAGCGAGTAATTCTAGGGCGGTGCACTTCTTTTTGTTCGTTCAGGTTCATCAACATGATCGTAAACAGGAATAAAATCATAATTGCTCCCGAGTAGACTATGATGTGTACGATAGCCAAAAACTGAGAGTTTAATAGTAAATAATGACCGGCAATAGAGAAAAAACAAATCACTAAATAAATAGCACTGTGAATTGGGTTTCTGCTAAAAATAGTCAGGAAAGCGGTAATTACCGTAATAAACGCTAAGAAACAAAATATAATTTGTACAGTTGTTGCGTGTGCAAAATCGGGAATATGTATCATTTAGTTAGCATTATTAAGTTGAGCATTTTTGATAGCCACGTCAAGAGGCATCACTAATCTGTCTTTTCCAAAAATGAAATCTTCTCTTTCATAGCTTGAAGGTACCAAAACTTTTGAAGTCGTCAGGTAAATGGCGTCTTTTGGGCAGGCTTCTTCACATAGACCACAGAAAATGCAACGTAACATATTGATTTCGTAGATTGAAGCATATTTTTCTTCTCTGTACAAATGTTTCTCATCTGCCTTACGCTCAGCGGCTTTCATTGTGATCGCTTCTGCAGGGCATGATAAAGCACATAATCCGCAGGCAGTACAGTTTTCACGACCTTGTTCATCACGTTTCAATTGGTGCTGACCACGATAAACCGGACTCATTTCACGCACTTGTTCAGGGTAGTGAATCGTCACTTTTTTTCTGAATAAGTGTTTAAGTGTGATAAACAATCCTTTTACAATCGCCACAAGATACAATCGTTCCATAAAAGTCATCTCCTTGTTAGAGACCACCTTTTTTCTACCCGATAATGATATAGTTTCTATTGACATTTTTTAATGTATGATTTACGATTCACTATTTGTATGATACAAATTAAATCTGTTTTATTTTTGTTTTTAAGCTAATCCTGCTATCCGCTTTATCTTTTGTGGTGAACCCCACCACAAAAGGATGCCGCTGCTATCAGGGCTAGGGCATTACGGTTCTTAGAATCCTAAAGCTGCTGCGATATCGTGTCTTAATATTACAGCACCCGTAATCATAATGTTAATAATGGAAAGCGGAATTAAAATTCTCCAGCCTAAATTCATTAATTGGTCGTATCTGAATCTTGGAATCGTCCAACGTACCCACATATAGAAAAAGATGAAGAAACATATTTTAACAAACAAGACTACGATACCTAAAATATTTCCTGCGTTTACCCCTACATTATCAACCATCCATTGCATTCCGGGATAATTGTATCCACCAAAGAATAATACCGAGATAATAGTAGCTGAGATGAACATACTCGCATATTCAGCAAACAAATAGAATCCCATTTTCATCGAGGAGTATTCGGTATGATAACCTCCAATTAATTCGTTTTCACATTCTGCTAAGTCAAAAGGAGTTCTGTTGGTTTCAGCGAAAGAACAAATTAAGAAGATTAGAAAAGATAACGGCTGGTAAAAAACATTCCAGTTCATTCCTTGTTGTTGTAAGGAAATTTCTTTTAAGCTTAAAGTTCCGGTCATCATCAATAAAGCAATCATCGATAATCCCATGGCTACTTCATAAGAAACCATTTGTGAAGCTGCACGAACAGCTCCCATCAAAGAGAATTTATTGTTAGAAGCCCATCCACCAATCATGATACCATAAACTCCAACAGAAAGAACACCAAAAATATATAATAACGCGATATTGATATCAGTCGCCTGTAAATAAACATCACGGCCAAAAACATGTAATTTGTCCCCCCAAGGAATAACAGCACTGGTCATTAAAGCCGTACTCATTGCGATTCCGGGTCCTACGATAAATAAAAATTTATTTGGTGTATTTGGGAAAAACTCCTCTTTCGAGAATAATTTCATACCATCAGCAAGAGGTTGTAATAATCCTCCCCATCCGGCACGGTTTGGTCCTACACGGTCCTGTAAAAAAGCAGCAACTTTACGCTCAGCCCAGGTAGAATACATCGCCATAATCATAGTAATCGCAAAAACGACAACAATAACGACACTTTTTTCTATAATAAATGCACTTTCCATTTCTTAAGATTTTTTATCATTAGTAGTTAATGGAATTGCAGCCATACTAATTTTTTTACGATCAATATCTCTACCTAAAAGGATATTTTTCTCTGTATCGATTTCAACTTTCTCTAATTTTTGAGTGTAGTTGTTTTGGTTGATTACAGAATCTTTTTCAAATTCTCTTGGTCCTTCAATTACCCAGTCGCTTACATTTTTATGGTCAAAACGACAGCTGTTGCAAATGAATTCTTCTACTTCATGGTACTCGTCTTTACGACCGGTAACACGCTGAATTTCTCCTCCAAACATCCATACGGTTGTTTTACCACAACATCCCGGAGTCGTACATTCTCTGTGAGCATTAAAAGGTTTGTTGAACCATACTCTTGATTTGAAACGGAAAGTCTTATCGGTTAAAGCTCCAACCGGACAAACGTCGATCATGTTTCCTGAGAATTCATTGTCGATTGCTTTAGAAATTCCGGTCGAAATATTAGCGTGATCTCCACGATCTAATACCCCGTGAACTCTGTTGTCTGTCAATTGATCCGCAACTTGTACACATCTTTGACATAAGATACAACGGTTCATATGCAGTTGAATATTCGGACCGATATCTTCCGGTTCGAACGTTCTTTTTTCTTCAATAAAACGTGATTTTGGATTTCCGTGCTCAAAACTTAAGTTCTGAAGATCACATTCTCCTGCCTGATCACAAATAGGGCAATCCAGCGGGTGGTTGATCAATAAAAATTCCGTTACCGATTTACGGGCTTCTGTTACACGATCAGAAGATTTACTGTTCACTTCCATTCCGTCCATACATCCTGTTACGCAAGATGCCATTAATTTTGGCATTGGTCTTGGGTCAGCCTCACTACCTTTCGAAACTTCAACTAAACAACAACGACATTTTCCACCGCTGCCTTTTAATTTTGAGTAATAACACATGGCTGGCGGAACTAAATCTCCACCAATCATACGTGCAGCCTGCAGGATTGTTGTTCCTGGCTCTACGTCTATACTTTGACCGTCTATGGTTACTTTCATCTCTTACTTTTGTTTTTTTAGTTTCAGGTTTCAGGTTTCAGGCTTTCACTTGAAACTAAAAAAACTTAAAACTTTAAACTATATTTTTAAACTGTTTGTTTGCCTACTAAATGCTTCACTTGTGAGAAAGGTTCAGCAACAAAGTGATCTCTATTTTTAATTTTCTCCGGGAAACGAACGTGATATTCAAATTCATCTCTAAAGTGGCGAATCGCTGCGGCTACCGGCCATGAGGCTGCGTCACCAAGCGGACAAATCGTATTTCCTTCGATTTTACTCTGGATGCTCCACAATAATTCGATATCCTCTTCACGGCCCTGGCCGTTCTCGATTCTCCATAATATTTTTTCTAACCATCCTGTTCCTTCACGGCAAGGCGTACATTGTCCGCAAGATTCATGGTGGTAAAAACGGGCGAAATTCCAGGTATTACGAACCACACAAGCGGTGTCGTTGTACACAATAAATCCTCCTGAACCTAACATCGATCCGGTAGCAAAACCACCATCACTTAAAGATTCGTAAGTCATTAAACGGTCTTCACCGTTTGCTGTTTTAAAAATTAATTCAGCAGGTAAAATAGGCACCGAAGATCCTCCCGGAACAAACGCTTTTAAAGGTCTGCTGGAAGACATTCCGCCTAAGTACTCATCAGAATTCATGAATTCGTCAACACTTAAACCCAATTCAATTTCATAAACTCCCGGGTTTTTAATGTGTCCTGAAGCCGAAATCAATTTAGTTCCTGTCGAACGGCCAATTCCGATTTTTGCATAATCGTCACCGGAATTGTTCACAATCCATGGCACAGTAGCGATAGTTTCTACGTTGTTTACCACTGTTGGATTGGCCCAAAGTCCTGAAACCGCCGGGAAAGGTGGTTTAATACGAGGATTTCCTCTTTTACCTTCCAGAGATTCGATAAGTGCAGTTTCTTCTCCGCAAATATAAGCTCCGGCTCCACAGTGAACGTGTAACTCTAAATCGTAACCTGTACCTAATATATTTTTTCCTAACCAACCGGCAGCTTTAGCTTCGGCGATGGCTCTTTCTAATATTTTGAAAACCCACATATATTCTCCACGAATGTAGATATAAGACAGGTTAGCGCCTAAGGCATAACTTGAGGTAATCATTCCTTCGATCAATAGGTGAGGAATAAATTCCATCAAATAACGATCTTTGAAAGTTCCCGGTTCAGATTCGTCGGCGTTGCAGACTAAGTGTCTTGGTTTTCCTGATTTTTTATCAATAAAACTCCATTTCATTCCGGCAGGGAAACCTGCACCACCACGACCACGTAATCCTGATTTTTTTACTTCTTCAGTAACTTCATCCGGTGTAAGTGTTTTCAAAGCTTTTTCTACAGAGGCATATCCACCATTTTGGCGGTATACTTCGTAGGTTTTGATACCCGGAATGTTGATTTTATCTAATAATATTTTCTGTGACATCTTATTTATCGTGTAATATTATTTTATCATCTCTGCAATCAGCAATTAACTGATCGATTTTTTCTTCTGTCAATTTTTCTTTGTAGAAATCTCCCAACTGCATCATCGGAGCGTATCCGCAAGCGCCTAAACATTCTACACCGGCAATGGTAAACATTCCGTCCGGAGTGGTTTCTCCCATTTTGATGCCTAATTTCTCAGAAGTATAATCCATTAAATTCTCAGCACCATTTAAACAACAACAAGAAGTCTGGCAAAATTCGAACATGTATTTTCCAATTGGTTTTTGGTTGTACATGGTATAAAAAGTAACCACTTCGTAAACCTCAATTGGTTTGATGTGCAAAATTTCGGCAACTTTATCCTGTAACTCAATGCTTAACCAGTTGTCATGAGCGTCCTGCACTTCATGTAAAACAGGTAACAAAGCTGATTTTCTTCTGTCTTCAGGATAATGACTGATCAATTCATTGATGCGGGACATCAACGCTTCAGTCATGTTTATTTCTTGTTTGTAATGTTTTCGTTCCATTTTTATTTTAGATTTTAGATTTTGGATTTCAGATTTTTTCAATCTTTGTCCATAACCCATATTCTGCAATCTTTTTTAATTTTAGATTTCTGATTTTAGATTTTAGATTTTTCAATCTACAATCTGCAATCTAAAATCTACAATATCTTTACGCGTCTAATTCTCCTGCAATTACATTTAAACTGGATAGAATAACAATTGCATCCGAAAGTAAAGATCCTTTAATCATATCCGGATAAGCCTGGTAATAAATAAAACAAGGTCTTCTGAAATGTAATCTGTATGGCGTTCGGCTTCCGTCTGTAACCAAATAGAATCCTACTTCTCCATTACCTCCTTCAACCGGGTGGTAAATTTCTGCAACCGGTACAGGAACTTCTCCCATTACAATCTTAAAGTGATAAATTAAAGATTCCATCGAAGTGTAAACATCTTCTTTTGGAGGAAGGTAGTAGTCAGGAACTTCTGCATGGTATTCGTTTCCTGCCGGCATTTTAGCCAAAGCCTGACGAATAATGCTTAAACTTTCCCAAACTTCAGCATTACGAACACAGAAACGATCGTAAGTATCACCTGATTTTCCAACCGGGACAACAAAATCAAAATCTTCGTAAGAGGAGTAAGGTTGTGCTACACGAACGTCATAATCAACTCCCGCTGCACGTAAGTTTGGACCAGTAAATCCGTAAGCCATTGCTTGTTCTGCTGAGATAGCACCAACGTTTACGGTTCTGTCAAGGAAAATTCTGTTTCTTTCGAATAGGTTAACAAACTCTTGCCAGGCAACAGGGAATTCTTCTAAAAAGACGTCTAGTTTGCGGAAAGCTTCAGGTGACCAGTCTCTTTCGAAACCACCAATTCTTCCCATATTTGTTGTTAAACGAGCTCCACAAATTTCTTCGTAAATCTCATAAACTTTTTCTCTGAATTGAAAAACGTACAAGAAACCAGTATAAGCACCAGTATCTACACCCAGAATCGAGTTACAGATTAAGTGATCTGTAATACGGGCCAGCTCCATTACAATTACTCTAAGATACTGAGCTCTTTTTGGAACTTCAACTCCTAATAGTTTTTCTATAGTCATCCACCATCCCATATTGTTAATAGGAGAGGAGCAATAGTTCATTCGGTCAGTAAGAGGGGTAATCTGGTAAAAAGGGCGATTTTCGGCAATTTTTTCAAAAGCTCTGTGGATGTAACCGATTGTTGGTTCAGCCTCAAGTATTCTTTCACCATCCATCAACAGGATATTTTGAAAAATACCGTGAGTCGCCGGGTGTGTAGGACCTAAATTCAGTACCGAAAGTTCACTTCCGTCTTCGTTTAGCCTGTCCTTAATTATTTTAGCATATCGATGCTCTGGTGATAATAATAGTTCTGACATTTTATAATGTTGAATTATTTATTTTTAGCAATTTGTTGTTGTTCTTCCAAAGAATCTGTCGTCTTTATCAGTTCTTCCGCTGTCTTCCATTGGGAATTCTTTTCGCATTGGGAAAGACACCATTTCGTCCATATTCAAAATACGTTTCAATTGTGGGTGTCCAATAAAATTGACTCCGAAGAAATCGTATGTTTCTCTTTCCATCCAGTTTGAACTCAGGAAAATATTTGAAATGGTTTTGATCTCCGGTTTTTCACCGTTTAGATATACTTTGATTCGAATACGTTTGTTTTCGTACCAGTTGTGCAAATGATAAACAATAGCATACTGACGATCCGTTTCGTTGTCCGGATAATGAACACCGCATAAATCAGTTAGAAAGTGGAAGCGTAAATCGGAATCGTTTTTTAAAAAAAGAATCAGGGCAGTGATTTTATCAGCGGTAGTTTCCAATGAAAAAATATCTCTTTCCTGTTGAAAGTTAAAAACACTTGTGTCAAATGTTTCTGTAAGTTTATCTTGGATCAGGGTATTTTCTAAAGCCATCTTAAGTAATATTATATGAAGCTAGTAATTCTTGGTATTCAGGAGAGCTTCTGCGTCTTACAGATTCGCTTTTTACTAATTCCTGAAGTTTCATTACTCCGTCAACAATTTGTTCCGGTCTTGGAGGACATCCCGGTACGTAAACGTCAACTGGAATTACTTTGTCAATTCCTTGTAGAACAGAATAAGTATCGAAGATTCCGCCTGATGAAGCACAGGCTCCAACAGCAATTACCCAGCGAGGTTCAGACATTTGTTCGTAAACCTGTCTTAAAATAGGTGCCATTTTTTTTGAAATAGTTCCCATTACTAAAAGCATGTCTGCCTGACGAGGAGAGAAACTCACACGCTCAGAACCAAATCGTGCTAAATCGTAATGTGAAGCCATTGTTGCCATGAATTCGATACCACAGCATGAGGTTGCAAAAGGTAGTGGCCATAATGAATTGGCTCTTGCCAAACCTACAACATCATTCAGTTTTGTAGCGAAGAAACCTTCACCAGTAACTCCCTCCGGCGGCGCAACCATATTTACATTTGAATCGCTCATTTTTTATTTTAGATTTCTGATTTTAGATTTTAGATTGTTGAAACCTTAAAAAGTAAAATCAATTTTTTTAAATCAGTATTAAATTTAGTTTAAGATTAAATTTTAAATTTTAATTTTAGATGCTTAGATCTAAAATCAGAAATCTAAAATCTAAAATTTCTTTATTCCCAGTCTAAAGCTTTCTTTTTGATGATATAAAAGAAACCCACTAAAAGAAGCGACATGAAAACAATCATCTTAAGCATTCCTTCTACGCCTAATTCTTTAAAGTTTACTGCCCATGGGTAAAGGAAAATTACCTCTACGTCAAACAGTACAAATAAAATGGCTACAAGGAAATATTTTACAGAAAAAGGAATACGCGCGTTTCCAACAGATTCGATACCACATTCGAAGTTTTTATCTTTTACTTCAGAACTT
Organism: Flavobacterium sp. B183; assembly: GCF_023539155.1. Classification (NCBI taxonomy): domain Bacteria; kingdom Pseudomonadati; phylum Bacteroidota; class Flavobacteriia; order Flavobacteriales; family Flavobacteriaceae; genus Flavobacterium; species Flavobacterium sp. B183. The sequence goes on from NZ_CP097434.1 coordinate 1,253,691, forward strand.
CTTTTTGGACCTAATTTTCCGGAAATAACGATGGTTCCTGCGACAAAACCCACAGCCAAAATGAACTGCATTAAAATAGGAATGTAACTGTATTGATCAGATTGCATAAACTTAGCTTTTTTACTTAAAGAATAAGCCACAAAGATAACTTTCAACTCTGTAAATCACAAGCTAAAAAATGATTTAAGTGTACCCTGAAACCGCGTTAACAGCTAATTTTTATTGATTATAAATAAGATCCAAGGATTTTAGTATTTTTTTAAGATTTGAGCAAAAAAAAACGCCCCGATACTTCGGGACGTTTTGAAAACCATTCAGAGGCAAAAAAAATAAATTGCTATATTTTTCTTAGATTACTGCTACTTTAGCAGCAACTTTCCCTTTTCTTCCTTCTTCTTCTTCGTAGCTTACACGGTCTCCTTCGCGTAATTCTTCCGCGTTAATTCCTGAAGCGTGAACGAAGATGTCTTTTCCTGTTTCTTCGTCTGTAATGAATCCATAACCTTTAGACTCATTGAAAAATTTTACTGTACCTGTACGCATTGTAATTGTAATAATAATTTATAATAAAGCAAATGTAACATATAAATTCATACAAAAGACATATACCTGTTAAATTTTTGTAAAAATTATTGATTAACAGTCTTTTCGCTATTTATATTGCATCAAATTTGGTATGTGTATACTTTATTTGAGAATCATTAATTATTATAATTAAATGTTAAAAAAGTAGCTTATGTTTTACAAAAATTTCATATATTAAGCGGAGTTTGTTTTTTTAAGACTTGTTTTTGTGGGAAAAAGCCTGTATTTACTAGGGTTTCCTTTTGCGTTTTAAGATTTTATTAACACGAAAAAAGGGTAAAATGACGACAAAATGCATAAAAAAACGACAACTGAAACTTTTAGTTGTCGTTTTTTATTTTCTAAAAAAAAGAATAAAAATTATTTCAAATCCAATTTTATAGCAAGTTCTTTTAATTGAGCTTCATCGATTGCGGCAGGAGCATCGATCATCACATCACGTCCCGAATTGTTTTTTGGGAATGCAATAAAGTCTCTGATGGTTTCCTGACCTCCTAAGATGGCTACTAAACGGTCTAATCCAAAAGCTAAACCTCCGTGTGGTGGTGCGCCAAACTGGAAGGCGTCCATTAAGAAACCAAACTGTGCTTTGGCTTCTTCTTCAGTAAAGCCTAAATATTTGAACATTAATTGCTGTGTTGCTTTATCGTGAATACGAATCGAACCTCCGCCAATTTCATTTCCGTTTAACACCATATCGTAGGCGTTTGCGCGAACTTTCCCTGGTTCAGTTTCCAGCAATTGCATGTCTTCCGGTTTTGGAGAGGTAAACGGGTGGTGCATTGCATGGTAACGCCCTGATTCTTCGTCTAATTCCAATAGTGGAAAATCAATGACCCATAATGGTGCAAATACTTCCGGATTACGCAAGCCTAAACGGGTTGCCAGTTCCATACGAAGTGCCGAAAGCTGTGCACGGGTTTTATTGGCAGGTCCCGAAAGTACAAAGATCATGTCTCCCGGTTTTGCGCCCGTGATTTTTGCCCATTGGCCTAAATCATCCTGATCGTAAAATTTATCTACAGAAGATTTGTAAGTTCCGTCGTCGTTGCATTTGGCATATACCATTCCTGATGCTCCAACCTGAGGACGTTTTACCCAATCAATTAAGGCATCGATTTCTTTACGGGTATAGTTTCCTGCTCCCGGAACGGCAATACCTACTACTAATTCTGCAGCGTTGAATACCGGAAATTCTTTGTGTTGTGCAAACTCGTTTAATTCACCAAATTCCATTCCGAAACGAATGTCCGGTTTGTCATTTCCATATGTTTTCATAGCATAGTCGTAGGTAATTCTTGGGAATTTGTCTACTTCAATGCCTTTGATTTCTTTTAGTAAGTGTCTGGTCAGTCCTTCAAAAATATTTAAGATGTCTTCCTGCTCCACAAAGGCCATTTCGCAGTCAATTTGTGTAAACTCAGGCTGACGGTCCGCACGTAAATCTTCGTCACGGAAACATTTTACAATCTGAAAATATTTATCCATTCCACCCACCATCAATAATTGTTTGAAGGTTTGCGGTGATTGTGGCAAGGCATAAAATTGTCCTTCGTTCATACGGCTTGGTACAACGAAATCTCTGGCTCCTTCCGGAGTTGATTTGATAAGGTATGGAGTTTCTACTTCGCAGAAATCTAAGTCCGATAAATATTTACGAACTTCCATAGCTACTTTATGACGGAACAATAAACTGTTTTTTACAGGATTTCTTCTGATGTCTAAGTAACGGTATTTCATTCGGATATCTTCACCACCATCCGTTTCATCTTCGATTGTGAAAGGAGGTGTTAAAGCGGCATTCAGAATGGTTAGTTCCGATACTAAAATTTCGATTTCACCAGTTGGAATATTTTTATTCTTGGCTTCACGCTCAATTACGGTTCCTTTTACCTGAATTACAAATTCTCTTCCCAATGTTTTGGCAAGTTCAAAAACCGCTTTATCCGTACGGCTTTCGTCAAAAATAAGTTGTGTAATTCCATAACGGTCACGTAAATCAACCCAATTCATAAATCCTTTATCGCGTGATTTTTGAACCCAACCCGCTAGTGTAACTTCCGTGTTAATATTTGAGGCGTTTAATTCGCCACAATTATGACTTCTATACATGATCAAAATTTTAGACTGCAAAAGTAAACACAAAATTCAAATTAATATAGTAAAGTGATAACTTGATGCTTAGAAATTTGAAATATTTTGTTAATTCTTAAATTTTGAGAGGCTAATTTCGCTAGATTTGGATTACAAAATCTAAACTCTAATTGATATGAACAAATTTTTAATAACCGGTTTGTTGATTTGCAGCACCTTGGGTGTGATCGGTCAGACCAAGAGCCCAATTAAATTTACCGCTAAGATTGCGAATAGAAACAGTGATACTTTAGTGATAAAAGGAAAGGATAATTTTAAACAGGTGATTCCAATTAATAAAAAGGGAATTTTTGTGGCTTCTTTTGATGCTCCTAAAGGGTTTTATATGTTTTCAGATGGAACGGAAGGTTCTAACTTGTATTTAAAACCGAATTCGGATGTTAATCTGACAATGGACGCTAAGGAGTTTGATGAAACAATTGTGTATAAAGGTAAAGGGGTTGAGGAAAGTAATTTTTTGGCTCAGCAGGCTTTAAATGATGAGAAGTTTCAAAAGGAGGCTTTTGTTAAGGAAGCTACAGAATTTGCATCGTTATTGGAAGCAAAGCTGAAAACGGATCTGGCAAGTTTAGAGAAAGGTAATTTTGATGCTGAGTTTACAACGGCTCTGAAAAAGAAATTTGAAAGTTTTAATCGTTATGCGGTTAGTGAATATGAAAGTGTAGCGAAAGCCAATAAGATGAAGGGAACTTTGTCTCCTGATTTTAATTATGAAAACCATAAAGGAGGAAAGACAAAGCTTTCTGATTTAAAAGGAAAGTATGTTTATATTGATCTTTGGGCTACCTGGTGCGCGCCATGCAGAGCTGAGATTCCGTATTTACAAAAACTGGAAGAAAAGTATCATGGAAAAAATATTGAGTTCGTGAGTGTATCTGTTGATAAAGCGAAGGATAATGAAAAATGGAAGAAGTTTGTGACGGATAAGAAGCTGGGAGGGATTCAATTGTTTGCTGATAAAGACTGGGAATCTGAGTTTGTAACTAGCTATGGTGTTACCGGAATTCCAAGATTTATTATTGTGGATCCAAGCGGTAAAGTAGTGAGCAGTGATGCGGAAAGACCTTCATCTCCAGAACTTCAGACGCAATTAGATGCCTTATTAAAGTAACTTATGTTTCAAATTACAAGTTTATAAAAGTTTTATATTTTTTTAGGAAATAGCAGTAAAACCAAGGCTTAAGCTTTGGTTTTTTTGTTTTTGAAAAATTTCCAATGTTAAGCTTTCATCTAATGTTACCAAATTGTTAAGTAAAAGTTTTTTTAATGTAAACAATTGATTATATTTGATAAAGATTTGATAACATTAATACCTAAAGATATGAAAAAGTGTGTAATTTTAGTTGCAATATTGTTCTCTGGAATTTTAGTTGCACAAGAGATAAAACCGGAATTGGAAGCTGTTGGAAATAGAGTAAAAGCTACGTATTACTATGAAAATGGTAGTGTTCAACAAGAGGGTTTCTTCAAAGACGGTAAGTTAGATGGTGTTTGGGTATCGTATGATACAAAAGGAAATAAGATGGCTGTTGGAGAATACACGGAAGGAGTAAAAACCGGAAAATGGATTTTCTTCAATGACAAAAATCTTTGCGAAGTGGCGTATGAAAACAGCAAAGTAACATCTGTTAAGAATTTGCAGAAAAATGCTTTAGCCAATAGAAATTAATAAGATTTCGAATGATTTATAGAACCGTCTCGTTTTTAACGAGACGGTTTTTTTTATGTCTTTGTATTTCGGTATTTTAGTTTTCTCCCGCAGATTTAGCAGATATTTTTGTTTGGTATACTGCAAAACAATCTAAATCTGCTAAATCTCCGGGAGTTAAAAAAACTCGTGGATAAATAAGTCAATAAAATGGAGGAGAGTTCTTTTTTATGCGCTGCTTTTTTTAGATTTTTTATTTCTTCCGTACCAGATGATAAAACCGGTTAAAGGAAGTGCGGCTGCAATTAAGCTTACGATAAAGGCCATAATTTTGCCGGGCAGGTTTAAGATTTGTCCCGTATGAATTCCATAGTTCATTTCGACAACCTGTAAACCCAACGTTTTCTTTTGGAACGGTTCGCTTTGAATCAGTTTTCCGGTGTTCGGATGAAAATAATAGTTGCTTTGATGGTCGTATCGTAAAGCATGCGGATAAGCTCCTGTTTCGATGATATTGCCTTTTTGTTGTGGAAAGGTAACAAAATACATTTCGGCATCGGGTTGAAGTTTTGCGGTTGTTGTAAAAGCGCGATCGACGGCAGTAACGGAGTTGTTATTGAATTTAGTGGTATCGATCACAGGGACTTTTATTTCCAGCGTTTTATCTCCCCCAAAATTGAACGTACTATAGATTCCGTCACCTACCCATTCGTAGGTAAAAGTTAAACCTGTTATGGCTATAATTACGGCAATTATCGAAATGTAAAATCCGGAAGTATTGTGCCAGTCGTAATTGACACGTCTCCATTTAGCGGACCATTTTACAGTAAAGCTTCGTTTGAGATCGCTTTTTCGTTTGGGCCACCATTGAATGAGTCCTGAAATTACTAATAAAATGAAGATGATGGTTGCGCTTCCAATGATATGTTTTCCTATATAATCCGGTAGGAGTAAATACAAATGAATGCGCTCGACAATAATGAAAAAGTCGGTATCGGGATCTTCGGTTTTCAGGTGTTTTCCTGTGTAGGGATTGAAGTAGAGGTATCGGTTTTCGATATCAGCATAGGTGTAAACAATTGCAGAACGATTTTTTCCGTAATACGAAACCATACTCGATTTGTAATTTGGAAGAATCTCTTTGGCTTTTTCCTTTAATACGGAGGGTAGAACAAAAGGTTTGTTCTGAGGTTCAACGATTCGCCATTCTTTGCGGGTGATGTCTTTTATTTCATCATGGAAACAAAAAATACAACCCGTAATACTGATAATAAAAACAATAAGCCCGGAAATTAATCCGAGCCATTTGTGTAGAAATCGTATTTGTGTTTTGAATCCCATTTTATCGTAAAACGCAAAATTATACGCAAAATCAATGGGGAGCAAGTAATTTTATTTATTTTTTAGAAACGGCTTCGTTTTTAGGTTTTAATGAATAGGCGACATAAAGGGTTATGGAGGCCAGGAATATCCAAAAAACATCCACAAAGAAGACCTGAATTCTGTTCTGCATGAAAGAGGTCCAAAACCAATTTCCGGAGACAATTCCGTTTGTAATTGGGATTAAAAAACCTAGTATACTTCCTGAAATTAAGCAGTATTTGTTGGTAAAAGCATCATTCTTTTTAAGGATGAAAAATACGGTAAGAATAAGCCATCCTATAAAGTAAACCATGTATAACTGATCTTGAGTAAGAGGGTGGAATATTTTAGCAGCAATAAAAGCAAAGGCCGTGATCGGGTACATGCTCAGGCATATGGCCAAATAAATACGAACGACTCCGGCATTAAAGCGTCTTTTCTTTTCGGGTAAGTTGTTTTTTTGTCTGGCGACTAACCAAATCATAACTCCCGAAATGATGACAAAACAGGTAATTATACCTAAAACGAAACTTACAATTTTGAGAGCGTAACCTCCGTAATCGCCAAAATGTATGCGGTATAGCACATTTTTTACGACATCTAAATAGCTTGTTTGGGTAATCGGATTTTTTCGGGCCATTTCTTTTCCGTCCGCAATTCGATACACAATCTTTCCAATTCCGGTGAATTTTTTATGACTTAACATTTGGCCTTCTACCAGAACGTGCATGTTGGCATCTCCGTAATTCTGAATGAAAACTCGGGTAATTTCAAAATCTTTCCAGCTGCTTTTTGTTTTCGCTACAAGCTGATCAATATTAAATGGGGCTGCTAATTTTTTATTATCGAATTTGTACTCAGGATCCTTATATTCCAGTTCTTTGTATAATTTGTCCTGATCGCCTTTGTATAAAGCCATTACTGCCGGTGCCACAATTAAGAGTTTAATCATGAAAAAGGTTCCGGTTACGGCATATACAAATTGAAAAGGCAAACCAATCATTCCTAAGGCGGTATGCGCATCTGTCCATAAGGTTTTTAGTTTTTCTTTTGGGCGGAAGATATAGAAGTTAGAGACGATTTTTTTCCAATGCAGTAAAAGCCCGGTTACGATGGCAAATAAAAAAAACAAAGCGGTGAAACCCGAAAGGTAATATCCAACCGGATAAGGAATTTGTGCCAGAAAATGCAAGCGGTATAAAAACTCTCCTAAAGAATAAGAATCTTCGTAAGTAAAGGTTTTGAAGGTTTTGGTATCAAGGTAGAAGAACGATCCTTCTTGTTGTTTTTTAGGGGCCAAAGTATCTTTTGTACCTTCCATATAAACAGCCACTCGTCGTTCCGTACTTGGTTTCGAAATGGTAATATTTCTTCCGTGTAAGACGTATTCTTTGTCTAGTTTTTGTAAAGCTGAAGTATAGTCGAGCTGGATTTCTTTGGTTAAAGCAGTAGATTCATTTCTTTCCCAATTGATGATTTCATCTCTGAAGAAAGAAAAGGACCCTGCGAAAAAAATCACAAAAAGCACTACACTAATCACAATTCCGCTAACGGTATGGGTATGAAAATAGATGTTGTAATTACGATTGTTCATGGATTATTTTGCTATTGGATTGTAGGTTTGACCCAGGTATATTAAAAGAGAGAAAAGGAAAGTAATAAGGATGTAGATTCCCCATATTTTCCATCCGTTTTTAGCCAGAAAGGCAACGACCATCAGGGCTACCCAGAGGATGAATCCGCTAAAAGCCATTGTCATCAATATATCGGCACGGCTGAACCAGGCTGCTAAAGCCAAATGAAAGGTGACTGAAACAAAGTAGCCGCCTAATATGGCAGCTGTAATTTTGGCAAATCTTTGCCATTTGGATTGGGTTAAATATTTTGGATTGGCCGGCATATTTTAATTAGAAATGAATTAGTAGTAATAAAATTCCAGTAGAGCTGCAAGTATAAAAAAACCGAGAATAGTAAAGCGGCTTATTTTTTTTAGAGGAGCCAAAATGATGATCAAACTCCCAATGGTCATGAGCTGAATAAAGAACATTAGGGTTCCGCAGCACAAAGATTGTGTGAACAGCCAGAGCGCATAAGCCAGTAAAAGAAGCCCCAGGCCTAAAAACCTGGTTGATTTAGGATTGCTTTTCATCCATTTTTCAAAGCCTAAATCATACGATAATGTGGCTCTTTTCGAGGTGTAGTACAGCGTGTAAAAAGCTAAAAAAACAATAAGACTTGCAATTGTGATCATGATTGATGAAATTTAAAAAACACCTTTCCTGTAAAGAAAGGTGTTTTTTTGATTTTTATTAGAATTTATAAGCGAAACTTGCTGCTACACTTCTCATGTTTCTTGGATGAATCGTAGACCATCCATCATAAGTATCTGCATTTGCAATGTTATCCATTTTTAAGGTTAAAGTGAATTTCTCTGCAGCATAGAAAATAGAAGAGTTTAATACGGTATATTCAGGTATCGTAAATGCTCCGGTTGTTTTTCTGTTCATGATTTTGTTATCACCCACATAATTTCCTCCAAAACCTAATCCGAATCCTTGTAACGGTCCTTCCAAAAATTTGTAGCTGGCCCAAAGATTCGCTAAATTTCTTGCTCCTGCGCTTTCCGGTCTGAAGTTTACAAATTCAGAATCACCAGCTGTAAGTACTGCATCATTATAGCTGTATCCAAATACAATATTTAAACCGGCAACAGGGTTAGAAACGATTTCAGCTTCGAAACCTTTGTTTCTCTGACCTCCATTTTGGTAAGAAGTAGAGTTTGTGGCATCGGTTCTGATGCTGTAAACCTGATCGGTAACTTTGATATCATAGTAACTGAAAGTGGCGTAAAGTTTGTCTTTGAAAAGGTTCAGTTTGGTACCAACTTCAAATTGATTGGCATGTTCCGGGTTGTAAATTCTTGGAGTTCTTACGCCGGCATTTAGGTCTTCACCCGGGGCGACGTTTGAGAATCCATCCATATAATTGGCGAAAACAGAAACTTTATCCAAAATCGGCTGATACACTAATCCGAATTTAGGAGAAAAAGCAGTTTGATTGTATCCTCCGTTGTCTGCGTTCATAAAACGGTCTACACGTACACTAGCCATTGCAGACAATGCAGGGGTAAAGTTGATTACGTCAGAAACATAAACACTGTACACTTCCTGTTTTGTTTTGTTGTTGTTTGTCTTTGCCTTTGCCAAAAGATCGTCAGTTCCGGCTTTTGATAAATTTCCGTTATCACCGGTTGTAATGTATTTTGTAGGGTCGGTAATTTTGAAAACATTTTCGTTTACGGTTTGTAAACTTGCGTTACCAATATAGATGCTTCCATTGGCAATATATCCTGTTCCGTTGTCTGTTGTAGCGTTGTTGAAGTAGTCAAAACCGGCAACAATTCTATTTCTCAACTTACCAATTTTAAAGTCACCAATAAAATTTTGTTGTATATCGGTGGTTAGTGTGGTGGAATTCTGGTAGTTTATAAAACGTCCTAACACAATACCTTCAGTGACTTTTGGATAACCTTTAGTTCCTTCGTATAAGTAAGAATAGTAGCCTTCTGATCTTGATGATCCTCTTGAAATAACAGTTTGAGAAGTCCATTCGTTATTAAACTTGTAAATCATCTGTCCTTGCAGATTGTAAGAAGGCGTTTCTATAGCAAGCTGGTTGCTGGTATAAGAACGTTTGTTATCATAACCTAGTTCTTTCATATTGTGAACTCTTAAAGGTGTCCCTCTGTCTAAAAACAACATGGTTGGATTGGTCGCTTTATTGTTCATGAATTCAGTATTAACAAAGAACGAAAGTTTATCGTTTACTTCGTAAGACAGAGAAGGGGCAAAAAAGAATGATTTTTTAAATCCGGCATCCTGAAAACTATTTTCATTGTGATAAGCAGAATTGATGCGCAGGTTTACTTTGTGCTCGTCGTCTAATGGGGTGTTGACGTCGGCAGTAACTCTGTTTAATCCGTAACTAGCTGTAGTGTAGTTTATTTCTCCTCCAAAATGATCGTAAGGTCTTTTGGTTGTAATATTGATTAATCCTCCGTAAGAAATAAGGCTGCTTCCAAACAAGGTTCCTGATGGTCCTTTGATGACTTCTATTCTGTCGATATTTGCAGGATCAAGGCTTCCGTTTGTTAATCCTGGTAATCCGTTAATCATGGTAGGCTGAACAGCAAAACCTCTTAGAGAAAAGTAGCCTGCACCATCATTTCCACGTCCTGTAGAAGCCCAAAGTGTGGTTAATCCCGGTGCGTTTTTAAGAGCGTCGTCGATATTGGTTACGACTTGTTCTTTTAGTAATTCGCCTGTAATAGTAGAATAAACTTGTGGGTTTTCAAGATTTTTAAGAGGTAATCTTGATACTTGTTGGTTTTCTTTGCGGGCTAATGGATTCTTTTTTCCGTGACCGTTGATTACAATTTCGTCCAGTTGTTCAGAATTGGAACTGATTGTGAAATCTTCAATTATTTCGTCTCCGCCATTAAGAGAAATACTTTTTTCTTTTGAAGAATGCCCAACCGCAGAAACTTTAATCACATAGTTTCCCGGTTTGATGTTTTTAATTTCGTAAAAACCTCTGCTGTCCGTATTGGTTCCTATTTTGGTCCCTTTTAAGATAATGGTCACATTATCTGCGGCCTGATTGTTAGTGAGGCTAATTTGTCCTTTTATGCTTGCTCTTTGCTGTGCCCACATGGTTGGAGTTGCAAGCAGTACAAAGAGAAAAGCCAAAATTGTTGTTGTGTATTTGGTTTTCATTATTATTTAGAATTGATTTTAATAGTGCAAATTTAAGTGCAGAATACAAATCAAACAAACTATTCTTATTTATTCTAAATAAAACAATTTTTAAAGGGTAAAATTTTTTATTGTTTAATTTTTTAACATCTTAAGTCGATTTTAAGTTAATATTAAGAAAAAAAACCTGCTTCAGTTAAGAAGCAGGTTTTGTATGATTGTTGAAAAGTATTACAATTACAATTCTAAAGCGCGTTTAGCATCTCCATTCATCAATAACTCTAATGGATTCTCTAAAGCTTCTTTTACAGCTACTAAGAAACCAACTGACTCACGTCCGTCGATGATTCTGTGGTCGTAAGAAAGTGCAACGTACATCATTGGGTGAATTTCCACTTTACCGTTTACAGCAATTGGACGCTCGATGATGTTGTGCATTCCTAAGATTCCTGACTGAGGAGGGTTGATGATTGGAGTACTCAACATACTTCCGAAAACTCCACCATTAGTAATAGTGAAAGTTCCTCCTGTCATGTCGTCAACGGTAATTTGACCGTCACGTGCTCTAAGCGCTAATCTTTTGATTTCAGCCTCGATTCCACGGAAAGTTAATAATTCAGCGTTACGAACTACTGGTACCATTAATCCTTTTGGTCCTGAAACTGCGATTGAGATGTCAGCAAAATCGTAAGCAATTTTGTAGTCACCATCCATCATAGAGTTAACATCAGGGTATAATTCTAAAGCTCTTGTAACTGCTTTTGTAAAGAATGACATGAATCCTAAACCTAAACCACCATGTTTTGCTTTGAAAGCATCTTTGTATTCGTTACGAATTTGGTTGATTGGTGTCATGTTTACTTCGTTGAAAGTAGTAAGCATAGCTGTTTCGTTTTTAGCCGAAACTAATCTCTCTGCTACTTTACGACGCAACATAGATAATTTTGTACGCTCAGTTCCACGGCTTCCTCCTGTTGGAGTTCCCATTGAAGGTACTGCATTTACAGCGTCATCTTTAGTGATTCTTCCACCTTTACCAGTTCCTGAAACTGAAGCCGGAGCAATGTTTTTCTCGTCTAATATTTTTCTTGCTGCCGGAGAAGGAGTTCCTGCTGCGTAACTGGTTGCTGCCGGAGCCTGAACCGGAGCAGCTTTTGGTGCCTCAGCTTTTACTTCCGCTTTTGGTGCTTCTGCCTTTGGAGCTTCAGCAGCCGGAGCAGATCCTGATGGTTTAGCTGCGTCAGTATCGATTAAACAAACTACAGCACCTACTGCTACTGTATCACCTTCTTCTGCTTTAAGCGTAATAACTCCGCTCATTTCAGCAGGAAGTTCAAGAGTAGCTTTGTCTGAATCAACTTCAGCAATAGCCTGATCTTTTTCTACATAATCGCCGTCTTTTACTAACCAAGTTGCGATTTCAACTTCTTTTATAGACTCCCCTGGTGAAGGGACTTTCATTTCTAAAATCATCTTATTTCTTTGTTTAAAGTTTATTTTGTTTAAAGTTTCAGGTTTTGTAGGGGCCCGAAACTTTAAACTTGAAACATTGTTTTTTATCTGAATAAATTTTTATCGAATACCATTCTGATAGCATCGGCATGACGACGTTTTGAACGTGTGTAACTTCCTGATGCCGGAGCAGAGTAAGCTTTCAATGAAGCTAATCTCCATTTCACAAGGTCAAAGTTCATCAACATAAAGCTATAAGCTCCCATGTTTTTAGGCTCTTCCTGTGCCCAAACGTAATCGTCAGCATTTGGATATTGTGCGATGATTTCTTTGATTTGCTCTACAGGGAAAGGGAACAATTGCTCGATACGAACCACTGCAACATCATTTCTTCCGTTGTTTTCTCTTTCAGCTACAATGTCGTAGTAGAATTTACCGGTACAGAATACTAAAGATTTTACGTCTTTTTTGTTTACTGTAGTATCGTCGATTGTTTCCTGGAAGCTTCCGTTTGCTAATTCCTCAACAGTAGATACGCATCTTGGATCACGTAATAAACTTTTTGGAGAGAAAACTACCAATGGTTTACGGAATTTCGTTTTCATCTGTCTTCTGATCAGGTGGAAGAAGTTAGCCGGTGTTGTACAATCGGCAACATACATATTGTGTCTTGCACAAAGTTGTAAGTAACGTTCCATTCTTGCAGAAGAGTGTTCCGCTCCCTGACCTTCATATCCGTGAGGCAATAATAAAACAATACCGTTTTGGTTGTTCCATTTGTCTTCTCCACAAGAAATATACTGGTCAATCATGATTTGGGCTCCGTTAGAGAAGTCTCCAAACTGTGCTTCCCAGATCGTTAAAGCATTTGGATTCGCTAACGCATATCCATAATCAAAACCAAGAACACCATATTCAGATAAAAGCGAGTTGAAAACGCCGAATTTTCCTTTTTTGTTCGCTATAGTGTCCAGTAAAATTACTTCTTCTTCAGAATCTTCCACTTTAACTACCGCATGACGGTGAGAGAATGTACCACGCTCTACGTCCTGACCGGAAATACGAACGTCAAATCCTTCTGTTAAAAGTGAACCGTAAGCCAATGCTTCTGCAGTTCCCCAATCAAGAGTGTTGTTGTCGTATCCTACTTTTCTGTCGGTAACAATTTTAGTGATCTTGTTGATGAATTTCTTGTCTGCCGGTAACGTTGAGATTGTATTGATGATAGAATCCAGTTCCTTCTTGTCAAAAGTAGTATCTGTTTTTCCTAACATTTGGGTATCTGTTACCTGAACAAATCCATTCCATTCATTTTGCATGAACGGAGTTATAATAGTCAAATCTTTTTTACGGGAAGCTTCTAAGTTTTCCTCTAAAGCAGATTTGTATTCTTTTTCTAAAGCATTTACATAAGAGGCATCGATTATGCCTTCAGACAATAATTTCTCTGCATAAATATCTCTTGGATTTTTATGTTTTGCAATGATTTTGTACAAGACAGGTTGTGTAAAACGAGGTTCATCACCTTCGTTATGACCGTACTTTCTGTATCCTAATAAATCGATAAATACGTCACGTCCAAATTGCATTCTGTAGTCTAATGCAAAAGAAACGGCATGTACAACAGCCTCAGCATCATCAGCGTTTACGTGTAATACTGGTGAAAGCGTTACTTTGGCAACATCTGTACAGTACGTAGACGAACGTGCATCTAAATAGTTAGTGGTAAAACCAACCTGATTGTTGATTACGATATGAATAGTACCGCCTGTTTTATATCCGTCAAGCAATGACATTTGAATGATTTCGTACAAGATTCCCTGACCTGCGATTGCAGCATCTCCGTGAACGGCAATAGGTAATACTTTAGAGAAATCGTTCGGATAGTATTTGTCTTGTTTTGCTCTTGTGATTCCTTCAATTACAGCTCCAACAGTTTCTAAGTGAGAAGGGTTTGGTGCTAAATTGATATTGATGTTTTTTCCTGTTCTTGTTTTTTTGTCGGCAGTAAGACCTAAGTGGTATTTAACGTCACCGTCAAAATACTCCTGATCGTAATCTTTACCGTCAAACTCACCAAAAATATCCTGAGTTGATTTTCCGAAGATGTTAGCCAAAACGTTCAGACGGCCACGGTGAGCCATTCCCATTACGAATTGTTCTACTCCTTTTTCAGCAGCCTGCTCGATCAAAGCGTCCAAAGCCGGGATGATAGATTCACCACCTTCTAATGAGAATCGTTTTTGACCTACATATTTAGTGTGTAGGAAGTTCTCGAAAGATACGGCCTGGTTTAATTTATTTAAGATTGTTTTCTTTTCGTCAGAAGAGAAGTTAGGCTGGTTTACGTTTACAGCCAATTTGTCCTGGATCCATTTTACAACGCCGGGATTTCTGATGTACATGTATTCGATACCAATGTGCTGGCAGTAAATAGTCTGAAGACGTGTAACAATGTCCTGTAGTGTAGAAGGAGCTACTCCGATTGCCTGAGCAGCATCAAAAACTGTTGAAAGATCAGCAGTTGTTAATCCGAAATTTTCAATGTCTAAAGTTGGAGACGATGTTCTGCGATCACGAACAGGGTTTGTTTTAGTAAACAAGTGCCCGCGAGTACGGTAAGCATCGATTAATTTTAGGACATTGAATTCTTTTTGTAATTTATCAGAAACTAAACTACAATCTACGTTGTCGTTTGTTACGTATTCAACGATTCGTTGAACCGGATTTTCGTCATTATAAGTCGTTTGTCCAAAATCGAAACCTTGAAAAAAACTTCTCCAGCTTGGCTCAACGCTATCTGGGTTTACTAAATACTGATCATATAATTGTGCGAAAAACTCTGTATGCGCTGCATTTAAAAATGAAAACCTATCCATAATATGAGTGAATATACTTTTTGTTAAATAGAATCGCAAAAGTACAACAATCACATTTATTTAAATCTTTTTTTTACGTACTTTTACGTAAAAATTTGTTAAAAATAGACCCAACTATGGATAAAAATCAAATTTCAATCGTTTTCAAAACTTTTTTTGTGATTTTGGCCGTCTCATTTTCGAGTTCTGCATTTGCACAGCAAAAATATGTCATAGACAACAGCAATCATTTTTGGGAGAAAGTTCAGTTTGGAGGAGGGCTTGGTTTAGGAATTGGTTCCGGATATACGGACATCTCGGTTTCACCAAGTGCCATTTATAATGTAAACGAAATTGTAGCGGTTGGTGTTGGATTGCAGTTTGGTTATTTATCTTCTAAAAACTATTACAGCTCTTTTGTCTATGGCGGAAGTGTGGTTGGACTCGTGAATCCGATTCCTGAAATTCAGTTGTCAGCAGAATTGGAACAGGTTCGTATAAATACAGACTATAAATCAACGGCCTATCGACCAAGTTACTCTGATGATTATTGGAATACCGCCTTATACCTCGGTGCGGGTTACCGAACCGGAAGTGTTACTATCGGAGCACGTTATGATGTTTTGTATGATAAAAATACAAGTCTTTACGGATCCGGATTTATGCCTTTTGTGAGAGTTTATTTTTAGAGGTGCTGAGGTGCTGAGATGCTAAGTTTCTAAGGTTTTTAAAATCCGAAAAAATTGAAGAGATATATTTTTATACTTATTGTCATTGTGTTTATGAGTTGTAATGACTCTAAAAAATCAAATCTTGAAATTCAAAAAGTTGTAAAAAAAGAATTACGACCTTTTTTTGATTCTGATAGAATTGATCATTACTTTGTGAATTACACTCTTGAAAGTATAATTGATTTTGAGAAAAAAAGTAAAAAATCAAAAAAACATCAGGAATTTGAAGATTTATTTATGGGATATTTTCCTGATAGTATTCCTAAAAGAGATTTTGAAGAAATTTTGATAAGTCATAATTATAAGAAATCGAATCTTACTATTAAACAGCAAAAGGAAATTGAAAATGTATTCAGTCAAAAAGATTCTCTACAAATGAGTGCTTATGCCTGTGTTCCTGAATACCGTGATATTTTTATCTTCAAAAAGAAAGAAAAGACAATTGGGATAGCAAAAATCTGTTTTAAATGTGGTCGTTTCCAAATTATCGGAAGTAAAATTGATACCCAGTATTTTGGACTTTTTGAGGAATTAGATAAATTACATAATATCGTTCGTCCCTATGAGAAAAAAAACATAGAGCCTTAGCGCCTTACTTATAATAATTTCGAAACCAAACCTTCTGCCATTCTCTTTTTAAAATCAAAAAAGAAACCTGCTCGGCTAAGATTACCAAATCAGAACCATCGAGTTTTTTGATTTCATTTTCAGGCACATCAATGATGTAAAGCAGATTGAGGTACTCCGCAAATTTGTACTGAATCATTCTGTAGATTTTCTCGTGAAGCTGAATCTTTAGTTCGTCGGGAGAAATACTCATCGGAAAATCTATTCCTTCGTTGGCCAAATTAAAGTCTTTGTTAATTTGCTCAATCAAACTTAAATATAGATTTTCGCTTTCGGCATCGGCCAATAAAATATCGGTATTTGCGGGGATTGGAAACATTGATGCTTTTTAAGAATTGACGCAAAGTTAAAACTAAAAAATCATTTAATGGTTGATTCTCTTTCAATGATTCTTGTAGGGAGTTCAATAATTTGATGCGTCACCGGACGATGTTCTTTCAGGTCTACTATCTCATCGATTAAAAGAGAAACGGCTTGATGGCCCATTTCAAAGCCTGGCTGGTCAATTGTTGTTAATTTAGGCGATATAACCGTACTCATAAACCAATTGCTAAAGCCAAAAACCGCTACCTGTTCCGGTGTTTTGATTCCGGCCTCATTAAAGTATTTGATAATTCCGATAGCGACCATATCAGTAATGGCAAAAATCGCGTCTATGTCCGGGTGTTCCGTCATTATTTTCTGGGCATTTTCGTAACCGTCTTCAAAATCGGTATTGTTATCGCACACGTAAACCAGTTTGGAATCATATTCAATTCCGTGTGCTTCCAAAGCTCTTTTGTACCCTAAGAAGCGATCAATGGAATTTTGCGGAACATAAGAACCTCTAAAATGTGCGATCTTTTTGAATCCTTTATTAATAAGATAGGAAACGGCGTCGAATGCCGCTTTGGCATCATTGATCACGACTTTGGAACAATCGACTCTTTTGGCAATTTTATCAAATAAGACAACGGGTGTATTTTTACGGATGGCATCATTAATATGAGTAAAATCATCCGTTTCGTTAGAGAGCGACATTAAAACCCCGTCAACACGTTTTTGAATTAATAGGGCCAGCTGTTTTTTCTCCAGTTCGTATTTTTCGTTGGATTGTAATATAATAACGAGATATCCTCTTTTTTCGGCTTCTTCGAGAATACCATTTAAGACGCTGGAGAAGAAATGATGCACGGTAGCCGGAATGATTACGCCAATTGTTTTGGTTTCGTTGGTTCTCAGATTTACCGCAACCGAATTGGGCATGTAATTCATGGTTTCGGCCATTTCGATCACACGGGCACGTGTAGACTTACTAATGTCGGTATAGCCTTTTAATGCCTTTGAAACCGTGGTAACCGAAATTCCCAATGCCGATGCTATATCTATTAATTTGGTGTCATTCATGAAATAAAAGTACTAAAAAATAAAGTGTATTGATAAAAAATTAACTTCCGAAAACGTTTTAGGGGATTTCGAAAACGTTTTCGATTTAGAATTCTTAAATTAGAGTTAATTCCTTGAGTAAGTTTACATTTCATAAATGAAAGATTAACTAACTAAACCAAAAAATCATGAAACAGCAACATTCTTATTTAGGCATATTATTTTTGATATTGTGCTTAATCTCTGTTCCAAACCATCTGTTTGCACAGAATAAAAATACCGTTTCCGGAAAGGTACTTGATGATAGCGGACAAACGATTCCAGGAGCCAATGTTTCGCTTAAAGGAACAGATAAAAATACGATTACAGATGAAAACGGAAGATTTGTATTTTCCAATATTTCCGCAGGAGATTACACCATTGTAGCGACCAATGTGGGCTATAAAACCTTTGGAAAACAAATCACCGTAAAAGAAGGAGAATCTTTAGAGGTTAATTTACTTCTGGAAGGAGAATCGCAAAGTTTGAAAGAAGTGGTCGTAACAGGATCTTCAAGTCCGAGGTCGAAATTAGAATCCAGTGTGGCCATTACCACCATGGGGGCTAAGGCTATCGAAGACAGAGCGCCGGCAAGTACGGCTGCTTTATTGCAAACGATTCCCGGATTTGTTGTAGAAGCCTCGGGAGGAGAAATTGGAAATAACCTTTTTGCAAGGGGGATCCCGTCTGCTGGAGCCTATGAGTATGTGCAGATTCAGGAAGACGGATTGCCTGTTTTTGAAGATGGAGCTTTGCAGTTTGCAAATGCCGATACTTTTTACAGACTAGACGAAACGGTGAGTAAAATGGAGGCAGTTCGTGGAGGTTCGGCATCTATTTTTGCCAATAATGCGCCGGGAGGAATCATCAATTTTATTTCGAAGACAGGACAGAATGACTTTCAGGGAAGGGCTAAATTCTCGACTTCAGATTATGGAATGTTCAGAACCGACCTTAATTTATCGGGGGCTTTAATTCAGGATAAATTGTTCTTTAATGTTGGAGGTTTTTACAGAGCTGATAATGGGGTAAGAAATACTGGTTTTACCGCTAATAAAGGAGGACAGATAAAAGGAAACATCACGTATAAATTTGATGATAACGATTATTTGAGAATTAATTTCAAACATCTGGATGACAGAAATGCGTTCTATTTACCGATTCCATTAAAAAGTAACAATGGTAAAATCGAAGGAATTCCGGGTTTTAATCCAAATTACGGAACCTTGACGTCAGTAAATTTCAGTCGTTTAAATGTACCACAATATGGTGGCGGAACTTTTAGTGCAGATTTAGAAGACGGTTCTCATCCGATTATCAATTCGATTGGTGCTGAATTCAAAAAGAAGATATCGGAGAAAGTGACGTTCAAGAATGCATTCAAACAAACCAATATCAATTTGAATTACAATGCTATTTTTCCAAATGGCGGTCCATGGACACAAGATGCTTATGCAACAGGAGTTCAGAATACAACGGCTAGTAACCTGACCTATTCTTATGTGGATAATGGAGCAACTCTTGACCCGAATGCTTTAATTATGAGAGCAGATCTTTGGCACATCGAGAAAAAGATGAACAATTTTGCGAACAATTTCTCTTTTGCGTTTGATTTAGATCCTGTAAAACTGACTGCAGGTTACTATTATTCCAACTGGAAATCGAATCAATACTGGAACTGGAATTCGTATTTAGTGGGAGTTTCAGACAATCCGAGATTGTTAAATGTAAAAGACAATACATCAGGCGTAAATCATACCTGGAATGGGGTGGAGAGAATTACTTGGTTAGAAAGAGACGCACAAACCAAAGGAGTTTTGAATGATGTTTATGCCGATGCCGAAATTAAAGCGACAGACAAGCTGACTTTCAATGCCGGTTTACGATACAACAAAGACAAATATTCAGGGTACCGAGACAATGCTCGTTTTTTTGCAGAGAATTTAGGAGTTTTAAACAATAATACGGCCGATGATAAGGTAACAACGGTAAAAGGAAATCCGTATACGTATTGGAGATATGATGTGAGTGAATGGTCGTATACCGCTGCCGGAAACTATAAGTTCAATGACAATATGGCTTCGTATGTACGTTACAGCCACGGTTTCAGATCGCCTATCGAAGAGTCTTTTTATGATAATGCAGCCGATTTGAGCAAACTGGAAAACACCGAAGTAAATCAGTTTGAGCTGGGGTATAAATATTCTAATTCTTTCTTCAATGTAAATGCCAACCTGTTTCATATGAATTTGAAAAATGTTGCCTTTACGGATATTTTATCGGATGGATCTTCTGAGAATAAATTCGCCGATGTAAACAATATTGGTCTTGAAGTAGAAACCAATGCCAGATACAAAATGGTAAAAATGAACTTTACTTTCACCGTTCAAAAACCGGAGTACGATAATTTTACGGGTACCAACGCTGACGGATCTACTTTTAATTTTAACGGAAACACAGCCAGAAGAATTCCTAAGTTTTTCTGTAACTTAAGACCGGAAGTTGATATTACAAAAGATTTTACAGCGTATGTGCAGTTCTCTTATTATGATAAAAAATTCACGAATCAGGACAATAAACAAGTTTTGCCGGCTTATAAAGAAGTGGGGGCAGGATTAAATTATACCTATCATAATCTTCGTTTTGCGGTTGATGCTTCAAACTTGTTCAATGAAATTGGTTTAACCGAAGGTGACCCAAGACAGACTACCTCTGCAGCAAGCGATGTGTTTATGGCAAGACCAATTTTAGGACGTGCCTTTAGATTTTCGGTGGCGATTAACTTTTAAGAGATGTGGGAGGTGAAATGTAAGATGTGAGGTGTAGAGTATGTTCGAAACCTGAAACTTGAAACTTGAAACTTGAAACCTGAAACTTGAAACATTTCATCAACTAAAAAACAAACCAATAAGTACATGAAAAACATAGGAATCAAAATTTCACTTTACCTCAATTATTTTGTCTTCGCTATTCTACTGAATAGCGTAGGCATTGTGATTTTGAAATCGCAGAAAAATTATGGAGTAGATGAAGTTCAGGCGAGTATTTTAGAAGCGTTTAAGGACATGCCTATTGCGATTGTTTCCTTTTTTATAGCCTCTTTTTTGCCCAGAATAGGCTATCGAAAATCCATGCTGATTGGTTTGGGGCTGGTTACTTTGGCTTGTGTTTCCATGTATTTTGGAAATTCATTTGACAATGCTAAAATTCTCTTTGCAACCGTTGGAGTTTCGTTTGCCTTGATTAAAGTTTCGGTTTATTCCCTAATTGGTACCGTGACCGAAACCAAAAAGGAACACAATGCATTGATGAGCAGTATTGAAGGTTTTTTTATGGTTGGAATCGCACTGGCCTATTTTCTGTTTCCGGCTTTTAATAAGGAAGAAGATCCCAATTCGTGGCTAAATGTGTATTGGTTTCTGGCCGGATTGTCGTTGCTGTCGTTTCTGTTTTTGTTCTTTGTGAAATTTGAAGAAACCGAAGTCGCCGCGGGAGCAGATCTCAGAGACGATTTCATGCAAATGTTCCGTTTAATGGCGAAATTGCTAACGGTTATTTTTGTCATCAGTGTCTTTTTGTTTGTAATGATTGAACAGGGAATCCTCTCGTGGCTGCCTACATTCAATACCAAAGTGCTGCATTTGCCGGAGAATATAAGCATTATGATGGCTAGTATTTTGGCCATTTCATTGGCAGCCGGAAGGATGATTGCCGGAATAGTAACTAAAAAAGTGGGCTGGCTCTGGGTGCTAAGTTTCTGTATTGTTTCAGCCATGCTGATTGTGGTTTTTGTACTTCCAAAAACCGTCGGATTAGAAGTAAAAAGTATCAATACCCTGGCAGACATACCTTTAATTGGTTTCGCATTTCCTTTAATCGGATTGTTTATTGCACCAATTTATCCGTTGTTAAATTCAATTGTATTGAGTGCGCTGCCTAAAAATCTGCAAAGTTCGATGACAGGGTTAATTGTGATTTTTTCGGCTCTTGGCGGAACATTAGGCTCTAGAATAACAGGTTGGCTGTTTAAAAATGAAGGACCGGAAAAGGCATTTTATTTTACATTAATTCCAATGTCTTTATTATTAGTGTCCTTTTTTATTCTTAAAAAAATAACTGCAAAAGATGAAATTTAAATTACATATATCCCAAACTATCGAAAAACTATTGGCTCAGGAGGATACTGACGGCGATAAAAAAATAACGATTGATGATCATGGTCCGAAGCGATTTTTACTGAATGGTGAAGAGGGAAATTCAATCCTTATTGAAGGAACCTATCAGCTTTCCAACTTATTGCAGGAATTGGCTTTGGCTAAAAAAGAAAATACGGAATTTGCCGAAATCAGTCTCGATCAAATTGTAGAAGATCCTGTAAAAAGAATCTCCGGAAAAATAAAAAACCTGTACTGGAAAGGGCTAACACGTACAATCGATGCCAATGGGGTGAAAAAAATACTGGAAGACAATAAAATAGAAAACGCTATTTCGTATTTGTACGTGCCTTTTGGAGATGAAATTGTTTTTGATTATTTCAAAAAACTGGAAGCTGTAACTCCAAAGTTAAAAGTGGTACAAATGCCGAAACATATTTCACCGGAGTATGTATTGTCGCTCAATCAAAAACCGGGCATACTGGCTTTGGCACTTCAAATTAAAAACAATGAAATTTCGGGAGTGCCTTTTGTAGTTCCCGGTGGAAGGTTTAATGAAATGTATGGCTGGGACAGTTATTTTATTGCCAAAGGACTTTTAATCGATGATAAAATAGAGCTGGCTCTGGGAATTGCAGAGAATTTTAAATACCAGATTGATCATTACGGAAAAATACTAAATGCCAACCGGAGTTATTATTTAACCCGTACGCAGCCTCCGCTTTATACGTCCTTGATCAGAGATGTTTTAGAAAAATCGAATCTGGATATTTTCTGGATTGAAAGACATTTAAAAACGGCCATTAAAGAATATCTGACGGTTTGGATGGAGGAAGGCAAAAGGCTAACCGCTAATGGGTTAAATCGCTATAAAGCCGAAGGAATTGGGCTTCCGTTTGAAGTAGAAGAGGGGCATTTTGATGATATTCTGGAGCAATACGCACCAAAATACAATTTGTCTACCCGCGAATTCGAAAAAAAATATCTGGAAAGGGAAGTGGTCGATGTCGAACTGGATAAGTATTTTATTCACGACCGAAGCATGCGCGAAAGCGGTCATGATACGACTAACAGACTGGTTGGAATTTGTGCCAATTTAAATACCGTTGCGATCAACAGTCTGCTTTATAAATATGAAACAGATATTGCGTTTTTGATTAGGAAGTATTTTAAAAACGAATTTCAATATTTTGAAGACCAGTCTTTTTCAACCGAATATTGGCTAACGAAAGCAGCTTCGAGAAAAGAAAAAATCAATCAATTGTGCTGGAATTCAGAATATGGATGTTATCTGGATTATAATTTTGTAAATGAAAAGCAGCATTTTTTTGAGGCTGCAACTACTTTTTACCCGCTTTGGGCCAAAATAAGCACACCCGAACAAGCTGATATTCTGGTAAAAAAGACCCTTCCAAAATTTAAGATGAAAGGCGGAATTGCCGGAAGTACCAAAGAATCTATTGCAGCTATAGACGAAAACGCACCTGTGCGTCAATGGGATTATCCGTTTGGATGGGCACCACATCAAATGCTTTTGTGGGAAGGTTTGCTGAATTATAATTTTAATGAAGAAGCACAGGAAATGGTGTATCGCTGGCTTTGGCTGATTACCAGAAATGCAGTGGATTATAACGGAACCATTCCGGAAAAGTTTGATTTATCGATCAGTTCGCATAAAATCTTTGCAGAATATGGAAACGTCGGAACCGAATTTGACTTTATCCCCGAAGAAGGTTTCGGATGGATGAATGCTTCTTACCAGTATGGTTTAACCATTTTGGAAGAAGATTTAAAACAAAAATTATCAGAGTTGGTTGATCCGGATGTACTTTTTTAGTTAAAAGGGGGCTTCGACTTCGCTCAGCCGGACACAATAATTTAAATGATAACGTTGTGTCCGGCTGAGCGAAGTCTATTATCAAGCCGAGATTCGACTGTCACGCTGAGCGAAGTCAAATCTCAGGCTGAGCAAAGTCAAATGTCAGGCTGAGCGAAGTCGAAGCCTAGACTTTTCTCCCCATTAAGTTCTCCCCGAAAGTACGCAGTATATTTTTCTTTTCAGCGTTAAGATCCATTTTATCCAGCGTTTCAAAAGCTTTAAAAGTATACATTTCAATGGCATCCTGAGTGGCTTTTGAAGCACCGGATTCATTAAAAATGTTTTTTGCAGTAGCTATTTTAGCGGTATTGTCTTCTAATTGTAAACTGAATAATTGCTCTAATTCTGAAGCTTTTTCAGGAGAAGAAAATTCTCTTGCTTTGAGGTATAAATACGTTTTTTTGTTTTCGATAATGTCTCCGCCCACTTGTTTTCCGAAAGTTTCCGGATCTCCAAAAGCGTCCAGATAATCATCCTGAAGCTGGAAAGCAAGCCCTAAATTCAATCCGAAATCATAAATTAAATCACCTTCTTTTTCAGATGTTTTGGCTACGATGGCTCCCATTTTCATGGCAGCAGCAACCAGAACAGCCGTTTTATATTCGATCATTTTTAGGTATTCCGGAATCGTAACATCATTTCTTTGTTCAAAGTCAACATCCCATTGTTGCCCTTCACAAACTTCAAGAGCCGTTTTGCTGAATAGTTTTGCTAAGTTCCTGAAAACAATTGGTTCGTATTGCTCAAAATACTGATACGCCAGAATAAGCATGGCATCACCGGACAAAATTCCGGTGTTGAGGTCCCATTTTTCATGAACAGTTTCCTGCCCTCTTCTCAAAGGCGCATCATCCATAATATCGTCATGTACAAGCGAGAAATTATGAAAAACTTCCACAGCCATTGCAGCCGGAAGTGCTGTTGTATAAGGAGTATTAAAAACTTCTGCAGCCATCAAAGTAAGTACAGGACGAATTCGTTTTCCGCCGAGGCCCAGAATGTATTCAATAGGTGCGTAAAGATTTTTGGGTTCTTTTTGTATGCTTTGATTTTTTAAATAATGAATAAAAAAATCCTGGTACTGACTAATATCGTGCATAAAATGAAATTCTGATTTGCGAGGTCCAAAGATACGATTCATTATGAATTATTGCGTTTTTAAAATTTTAAAAGATGGTGGAGGAATTAGATAATGGAGGTGATTTGATAATTTGATAATGGGTTTTGGGTGTAAGTGCGGGAGGCTTCAACTTCGTTCAACCTGACATTCATGTCATGATTGTGTTTGTTAACCTGAGCGGAGTCGAAGGCGGTTTTGGGTTTGTTTTAAAATTATTTTCAAAAAAACTTGGAAACTTTTTTGGTATTCAGAGTTTCCTGTCTATATTTGCACCGTCGAACAGGAAACTTGAAACACTCAAATAGTTTCCTTGTAGAATTGAGAAATGTATAACCTCAGTAAAAACAGTAATTTATGAAAACAACATGGACCTTAGATTCTAGCCAATCAGATGTTTTGATTAAAATGAGACATTCGATTATTGCTTACATGGGAGGAACTACAAATAAATTTGGTGGTTATGTGAATATTGAAGACAATGAAGTAGAAGATGCATCGGTTGAGTTTTCGCTTGACATTAACAACAAGATTGATAATTTTCAGCAAATTGATACTTATTTACAACTTCAGGATTTGTTTGATGTAAACGAACATCCGATTATTAGTTTCAAATCGACTTCGTTTCAAAAAGTAAACAACAATATTAATTTTTTCAAAGGTGACTTAACGATTAAAGATGTTACCAAAGTAGTGGAACTTGATGCCGAGTTTATAGGGGTTAATACGTACAATGGTGAGAAGAAAGTTGCTTTTGAAATCAAAGGAGACATTAAGCGTCAGGATTTTGGTTTAGATTATAATTCGTTCAGTCATAATGGAGGATTGGCTTTAGGAAAAGACATTAAGCTTATTGCAAATTTAGAGTTTAGCATATAAATCTTACAGAATGAAGTAAATTAATGTAAAATTATTACAAATATTACGGAAACTATTTTCGTGAGTTTAGTTTCCTCAGTATATTTGTAATGCAATTTGAAAATTAAAATGAAAGAGAAAATCATAGCAAAAGCAAGCGAGCTGTTTTTAAAACTTGGATTTAAAAGTGTCACAATGGACGACATAGCAGGAGAAATGTGTATTTCGAAAAAAACGATCTACAAATATTTCTGTAATAAAGAAGTCCTGATTGAGGAAAGTACCTCATTGGTTCATAAACAGGTACACGAAATAATTGACACTATTGTAGCGAAAAATTACAATTCTATTCATGAAAATTTTGAAATCAGAGAAATGTTCAGAGACATGTTTAAAAACAACATCGATACTTCGCCCATTTATCAGCTAAAAAAACATTATCCGGATATTTATCAAAATATATTGTGTCAGGAGATTGATTTGTGCAGCCATTGGTTCAGAAAGAATATTGAAAAAGGAATTAGTGAGGGGCTTTATCGTGAAGACCTGAATGTAGACGTTTATGTGAAATTTTATTATACACTAATTTTTCACATCAACGAGACTACCGTTTCGGAAAGTGAAGCACAAAAAATAGAACTGGAGGCACTGGAATATCACACCAGAGCTATGGCGACAGAAAAAGGAATAGTGGAATTGGAAAAGCAACTTAAGAAAATCAGAGTATAATCATCAATCAATAATAGTATGATTTTTTAAATCATCAACACAAACAAATATCTAACAGCATATGAAACGAATAGTTCTCATTTTTTTGTGTACAATTGGTCTGTCAGCCAGTGCACAAGTCACACGTTTAACCCTAAAAGACGCGCTTACTTATGCGCTTCAAAATAAAGCCGATGCTAAAAAGGCGAAACTTCAGGTTGAAAACAGTGAATACAAAATACAGGAAATACGCTCAAGAGCTTTGCCTCAAATTTCGGCAAATGGAAATTTAACACACAATCCGATCATTCAGACTACTGTAATTGATGGTGCAGGATTTGGTGCACCGGGAACTACGATTCAGGCAGCATTTGGTCAAAAATGGGTTTCGACTGCCGGAGTTTCTTTAACACAGGCCATTTTTGATCAGTCCGTTTTTACCGGATTAAGAGCAGCAAGATCTACCCGTGAGTTCTATCAGATCAACAATCAGTTGACAGAAGAGCAAGTAATTGAAAGAGTTGCCAATAACTACTACTCTGTTTATGTACAAAAAGAAAGACTGACTTTGTTAGACAGTAATTATGTTAACACGACTAAAGTTCGTGATATTGTAAAAGGACAGTTTGACAATGGTCTGGCTAAAAAGATTGATTTAGATCGTATCATCGTGAAAATGTCAAACATTGATACAGAACGTCAACAAATTAAGAATCAGATTACTCTGGAGGAAAATGCTTTGAAGTTTTATATGGGAATGCCAATAGAAACTCAAATTGATATGCCAAAAGAAGAATTTGAAGTGGTTCCTGCTGCCTTAACGGAACAGCCAAATACGGCAAACAGAACAGAGTACCTGCTTTTGAAAAAACAACAAGAACTTTTAGTATTCAATAAAAAAGCCGTTGAAGCAGGATATTACCCAACGCTTTCTCTGACTGCCGGGTATAACTACATCGGACAGGGCCCTCAAATGCCTTGGTTTGCAAAACCTTCTCAGGGAGTTTATTGGTCTGATTTCTCTGCAATTGCCTTAAACCTTCACGTACCAATCTTTACCGGATTCGGAACTCGTGCAAAAGTAAGACAGGCCGATGTTGAGCTAAGATCACTTGAGGAAGATATCAAGGATACTAAACTTTCGCTTGATCTGGACTATAAAAATGCGATGGCACAAATCGATAATAACCTTGTGACGATCACCAATCAAAAAGAAAATATGCGCTTAGCGACAGAAATCTTAAGCAATACAAAAAACAATTACCTTCAGGGATTGGCCTCTTTAACTGACTTGTTAGATGCAGAAAATGCCTCTCTTGAAGCACAAAATAATTATACCAGAGCCATTTTAAATTATAAAATTGCCGAAGTAGCATTAATCAAATCAAAAGGCGAACTTAAAACTCTTATTAAATAACTAGAAGTACAATGAAGAAAACTATTATAACAATCGTAATCATAATCGCATCTCTGGGCGTGATTGGATATATCTTAAATAAAAATAAGAAAGAGAACAAGGAAAAGACAGATATCGTAGCAGAGAAAAATGCTGCAGTTTCCGTAAAAGTATCTCCGGTTAAAACAGAAGAAGTTTCACTTGATTTCGTAGCAAACGGAAACTTCCAACCAACCCAGCAATTGACATTTTCTGCTGAGAAATCAGGAAAAGTAATCAGTGTTCTGGCTAAAGAAGGAGACTATGTAAGAGTTGGTCAAACTTTATTAACAATGAGAGGAGACGTTATCAATGTTGATGCTCAGACTGCGGAAGCGGCTTATCAAAATGCAAAATCAGATTACATGAGATATGAGAATGCTTATAAAACCGGAGGAGTTACCAAGCAGCAAGTTGACCAGGCAAAATTAGCTTTAACCAATGCACAATCTCATTTGACACAAGCAAAAATCAATGTTGGTGATACCAGAGTAAAAGCTCCAATTAGCGGTTTTATCAATAAAAAATATATCGAGCCGGGATCTATCTTAACCGGAATGCCTGCAACAGCTTTGTTTGATATTGTTAACGTTTCTAAATTAAAATTAGTAGTTACTGTAAACGAAAATCAGGTAGCGAGTTTAAAAACAGGAGATCATATTAACGTAACTGCAAGTGTTTATCCGGATAAAAATTTCTCTGGAAAAATTACTTTCATTGCTGCAAAAGCGGATGAATCTTTGAACTTCCCCGTTGAAATCGAAATTACAAATAACGTAAACAACGACCTGAAAGCAGGTATGTACGGAACGGCAAACTTTGCATCGAAACAACAAAAACAAAACCTTATGGTTGTACCTAGAAATGCATTCGTAGGAAGTGTGAGCAGTAACCAAATTTTCGTAGTAGAAAAAGGTATTGCAAAATTAAGAAAAGTAACTGCCGGAAGAATTTTGGGTGATAAAGTAGAAATCATCAACGGATTAACTGATGGAGAAACTGTAATTGTAACGGGTCAAATCAACCTGCAAGACGGTAACACAGTAGAAATTATTAAATAATTGTACCGCTTTAAGCCTTACGCCGTAAGCTTTAAGCCTTTAATAAGAGCCTAAAGCCTACAGCGTATAGCCTACAGCCTAAAATAACATATATGAAATTAGCCGAAATATCCATCACACGTCCGTCGTTGGTAATTGTACTCTTTACAATTCTAACATTAGGTGGACTGTTCAGCTACAGCCAGTTAGGTTATGAGCTGATCCCGAAATTTGAACAAAACGTTATTACCATTTCTACCATATATCCGGGAGCTTCTCCAAGTGAGGTAGAAAACACAGTAACCAAGAAAATTGAAGATGCGATCGCATCCTTAGAGAATGTTAAGAAAATTGACTCGAAATCGTACGAGAGTTTATCTATCGTTTCGATTACTCTAACATCTGAAGCAAAAGTCGATTTCTCTCTGAACGATGCACAGCGAAAAATAAACGCGATTATTAGTGATTTACCGGAAGACGTAAAAACACCGGCACTAACCAAATTCTCGTTAAGTGATTTACCAATCATGACGCTTGGTGCCAACGGAAAAATGGACGAGGCAGAATTTTATGACTTAATTGACAAAAAAATTGCTCCTATCTTATCCCGTGTGCAAGGTGTGGCGCAGGTAAATATTATTGGTGGTTCAGAGCGTGAAATTCAGGTAAACCTTGATGCCTTAAAAATGCAGGGGTACGGATTATCTGTTCCACAGGTACAACAAAACATTTTGACTTCGAATCTGGATTTCCCAACAGGGAATATCCAGACTCGTGATCAAAAAATATTGATTCGTTTAGCAGGTAAATATAAAAGTGTTGAAGAATTAAGAAATCTGGTAGTTTCTTCTCAAAACGGAATTCAGGTTCGTTTAAAAGATATTGCGGATGTTCAGGATACTCAAAAGATCGCTGAAAAAATATCACGTGTAGATCAGAAAAGTGCGATTGTTTTGCAAATTGTAAAGCAATCAGATGCGAATGCGGTTGCGGTAAGTGAGCATTTATTAAAGACAATTGCGACTCTTGAAAAAGATTATAAAGCAAACCAGTTAAAACTGGAAGTAGCAAAGGATAGTACCGTTTTTACTTTAGAGGCGGCAGACTCTGTAGTACACGATTTATTAATTGCGGTAGTGCTGGTAGCTTTCGTAATGTTGTTCTTCCTTCATAGTATCAGAAACTCGCTGATTGTAATGGTGTCGATTCCGGCCTCTTTGATTGCTACTTTTATCGGTATTTATTTAATGGGATACACCCTGAACTTAATGAGTTTATTAGGATTATCTCTTGTAGTTGGTATTCTGGTGGATGATGCGATTGTGGTACTGGAGAACATCTACAGACACATGGAAATGGGTAAAAGCCGAATTCGTGCTTCGTATGATGGAACCGCAGAAATTGGTGGAACTGTAACTTCGATTACTTTGGTAATTGTGGTGGTATTCCTTCCAATTGCGATGAGCTCCGGATTAGTTTCTAATATTATTACACAATTTTGTGTGACGGTAATTATTTCAACGATGTTGTCGCTTTTAGCTTCTTTTACCATCATTCCTTGGTTGTCTTCTCGTTATGGTAAATTAGAGCATATTGAAGGAAAGAATTTATTTGGAAGAATTATTCTTGGTTTCGAAAGTTATTTAACACGTTTTACGGACTGGGTTTCTCATTTATTAACCTGGTGTCTGGATCATTATATTAAAACATTCGCAGTAGTAATTGTATTGTTCTTTGCTTCAACAATTGGTTTAATGGCAGGAGGTTTCATCGGAGGAGAGTTCTTTGCTTCTTCTGATAGTGGGGAGTTTTTAGTTCAAATCGAAATGCCGAAAGATGCTTCGTTAGAGCAAACCAACTTCATGACCCAGAAAGCAGAAGCTTATTTGAAAGCACAAGAATATGTTCACAGTCAGATTACAACAGTAGGACAAACCAGTGAGGGTTTTGGAGCATCGCAGGCAACAGCTTACAAAGCGGAGATCGACGTAAAAATGATCGAACAAAAAGACCGTACGGATGATGCTAACGTTTACGCAGCAAAAATCAAACGAAAGTTAGAAAAAGTATTAGTTGGTGCTAAAGTAAAAACCGTTCCGGTAGGTATCTTAGGAACAGCCGAAGATGCTACATTAGGATTGATCGTAACAGGTCCGTCAACAGAAAGTGCTATGGCATTTGCTAAATTGGCAGAAGCAGAATTACGCACGATTCCGGGAACAACAGAGATTAAATTAACGGTTGAGGACGGAAATCCGGAGATCAATGTTAAAGTAGATCGTGATAAAATGGCCGCATTAGGGCTAACACTTCAAACCGTTGGTTTAACCATGCAGACTGCTTTTAGTGGAAATACAGACGGTAAATACAGAGCTGGTGAATACGAATACGATATCAACATCAGATACAATGCATTCGACAGAAAAAGTATTACTGACGTTAGCAACCTGATTTTTATTAATGCAGCAGGTCAACAAATTAAATTGTCTCAATTTGCAGACATTACAGAAGGTTCAGGACCTAGCCAGTTAGAGCGAAGAGATAAATCGGCTTCGGTAACGGTAAAAGGACAAAACGTTGGGGTGCCATCAGGAACAATTGTTCAGCAATGGCAAGTGAAATTAGACAAACTGAAAAAACCAGCCGGTGTAAACTACATCTGGGGTGGTGACCAGGAGAACCAATCGGAAGGATTTGGTACTTTAGGAATCGCTTTATTGGCCGCTATTATCTTGGTTTACCTGGTAATGGTTGGACTTTATGACAGTTTCGTTCACCCGTTCGTAGTATTATTTGCTATCCCGCTTTCATTTATTGGTGCGATGTTAGCCTTGGCTTTGACCAACAACTCATTGAACATCTTTACGATTCTGGGGATCATCATGTTGATCGGTCTGGTGTGTAAGAATGCGATTATGTTGGTCGATTATACGAACCAGAGAAGAGCAGCAGGGGAATCTATTCGTACCGCATTAATCCAGGCCAACCACGCTCGTTTGCGTCCAATTTTGATGACAACCATTGCGATGGTATTCGGTATGTTCCCAATTGCATTAGCATCAGGAGCAGGAGCTGAGTGGAAAAACGGTTTGGCATGGGTAATTATCGGAGGATTAATTTCGTCTTTATTCCTTACCTTAATTGTGGTTCCGGTTATCTATAATATCATGGAGAAAATTATTCATAAATTCTCTAAAGGAGAAAAAATCAACTACGAAGCTGAAATGTTCGCGGATTATACGCCAACAGAATTAAGCGAAGATGGTTTTAATCCTAAACATACCCATTAAGATTTAAAATCTCAATAAAGAAATTCCAAATTTCAATCCCGACACTTCGGGAGGAACTGGTAAAATAAAATCCCAAATTCCAAAAGGAGTTTGGGATTTTTTTATGGTTTAAATTTAGATAAGTTGTGGGTTGTGATTCATATAGAATTGATTTCTATGTGTTAAAAATAAATACTTTTAACAGCTTAAAATTATGCATTTTGTTAAATAAGAACTTTTTTGATGTGCTGGCTTTCTATAGCCGAGTGTATTTTTGTTGAGATCTCGTTATAATCAGGGTTGTAGTTGTCCCATATTTTCCAGACATCGTCTCTTTTTTTGATGAAATAAGTCTGTCTGTTCACCTTATTTAGTACAATTGTAGTAACGTCATTTTCGTTTTTCCACTCCAGATTCCAAAACTCCTTCACCGTAAGAATAGCGATATTTTCTTCGATACTTGAAATCTTAAAATCATAAAGCTCAAAATTAGACCGGTTATCCTCACAGTTTAAATGATATTTTAAAGTCGAATAATTTTCAAAAAGATCCTTAATCCTTTTTGCGAAAGGTCCTTCTTTGAATACAAAATCGCATAATCCATCCATACTAACGACAGGTAATTTTTGTAAAGAATTAAACTCTTCCTGACAATAATCGCTAATCAGTTTTTCAAAAAAGGCACCCGATTCCATTTTATTTTCAGACTCTAAAGTTTTTACAGCGTCTGTCGCTTCATCATTCAGAAAATGGTTTAAAGAAGGATAGCCAATAAAAATGGCCAGTTTGTCCAGACTCTTTAAAAACCGCAAATCAGAGTTTTTGGTTTTAGAAGAGTCATTGGTGAAAATCCTTTGCAAGGTCATGCTCGAGATCGAACATCCAAGCTCATTTCTTTTGGAGCCCTGCATAAATTCCGATTTCTCTAAAACATCAGAGATTATTTCCGAAAGGATAATGTAGTGCGCTCTTTTCCATTCTGTAACACCGGAGAGTGTACTGTTTTGTATGATTGGATGTGATTGTATGCCCTTTATTAATTTTTCTATTATGATTTCCATAGGCGAATTTTTTAATAATTGACGTTCGTTTTGACGATAATTAAATACAATTCCTGTTAATTAAATCCTGATTATAGATTTGTGTGTAAGATAAGTTATTGTTGTGATCTTTTTAGTGTTAATGTTCTGCTAAAATTAATAATAAATTCGTTAAATAATTTAACAAATTAAAAATTAACAACAAAACCCAAAAGAATTATGAAAAAACTATTTACCAAATTTTCGATTAAAAAACTGGCACTTGTACTGCTGGCATTGCTTGCCTTGTACTCTTGTGAAAAAGGAAATGACCAGGCTGATGCCGTTGCTCAGGACAAATTAATGGACGGTAATGTCGATCTTTTAGACAAAGGAAGATACGGACTTGCTCAGATGCCGGATGCCTATTTAAAGAGTATTGAATTTTTAACTCCCGTTGATTATCGTGCGAGAATTGCTGAGTTACGACCAGATTTAGTGACAAGCACCCAAAAAATGTCTTTGACTGCTAAAGTTGCGGCCGCAAAAAACTTACCGACTCCACCGGTTGGAGATCAGGGAAGCGAAGGTTCCTGCGTTGGCTGGGGAGTGGGTTATGCGGCACACAGTATCGCCAGATATCTTAATAATTCAGTACATCAAAGCAATTGGAGCGGGGCTTCAAGAAGTGCAGCCTATATTTACAATCAGATAAAACTGGGGAATTGCGGAGCAGGTTCTTACCCGAATGATGCCATGAATTTGATCAAAAATCAGGGAGAATGTTCAGAGGCTCAAATGCCTTACATTGCCGGAGGATGTAACACTCAGCCTTCAGCTCAGCAAAAAACATGGGCTGCCGCCAGAAAAACGGGAGGATGGTTTAATGTGAATCCAAGAAGTACAGCTGATATCAAGTATTATCTGAATCAAAATTATGCCGTTGCAGTGTGTTTTGATGTCAATCAGAGTTTTTATGATATCCGAAATAATAACCATGTTTGGTCCAGTCTTTACGGCAGCAGACAAGGAGGTCACTGTGTTTGTATCGTAGGATATGATGATGCTACAGGACTTTTTAAAGTACAAAATTCATGGGGACCTGGATGGGGACGCAGCGGTTTCTTTTATGTAACGTACAACAATATTGCTAACGGAGCCTTCAATTGGGCAGGATGTATTATTCCAAATCCAGGAGCGAATTCTTAGTCATACAATTAACTCAATCAAAAAAAGGAGACGGTCTAATTTTAGACCGTCTCCTTTTGTTTTATAGAAAGTGATGAGTTTTTTGTGACTTTATTTCTTCACTATTTTAACAGTTTTGATTTGTCCTTCTGCTTTTACTTTAAGGAAATAGAACCCTGCCGCTACATTCGATAAATCAATTTCAGATTGTGTATGGTTTATTCTCTTCGTTAAAATAGTCTTTCCGGAAACCGAGATTAATTCAATCTCATCAATAGCCGAACTGTTCTGTATCGATAAGTTGTCCTGAACAGGGTTTGGATAGAATCTGAAATCCGGTAGCGCAAAATCAGGTGTTGAAAGCGATCCGTTTACTTTTGCCGTAACCGCAAGACGTTCTGTACTTTCGATTCCGTCTATGGTTTGAGAGGCATAATACGTAACTCCATCAACTAAAACAGTGGTCAATGGCAAAGGAGTTTCTGAAGCTTTACTCGTTTTACCTGTTGAAAGGCCTTTAGTGCTGTACCATTTTATGTTCTGACCTTCGATAACAAGATCTCCTAGAGTCTGACCTGATTTAAAATCGACAGTTATTGTATTTTTACCTTCTATTAAAGGTGCAGGAGGATCTATGGTAACATGAATTAATGCAATACATCCTATAGCGTCTTTAGCAGACACCTGATACATCCCGTAGTTGAAAACTCTAAAAGTGTTACTTGACTGAAAATTGCTTAAATCTAATGAATATTGATAGGGTGCAGTGCCGCCGGTTGCGGTAACAGTTATATTTTGATTGTCGACTGTTGCAGAAACCGCTATAGGAATTGGCGCTTGCAACGTTAAACTGGTTGTTACGGTACAATTATTAGTATCTCTTACAGTTATGGTATAAACACCGGCATTTAAATTCACAAAATTATTACTGACCTGGTAAGGACTTCCATTTATGGAATAAGTATAGGGAGCCTGCCCTCCTATAGCATTTGCCATGATTGCTCCGTTTGAAACGCAGGATACTGAGGAAGTAATTACTGTAGTAAGGTGTAATGGATTTGGAGCTACAATCGTGGTTACAAAAGTGTATATAGCATTATTAGCATCACGCACTTTTATGCTATAGCTGCCCGGAGAAACCGTAAAAGTATTGGAATGGCTATAAGTTACACCATTATCCATTGAATATTGATAAAAAGGGGTACCTCCCGATGCCGTTACAGTTATTGTTCCCATTGGATTATTACAACTTGGCTGAATAACAGTAGCTGTTGCCAAAAGCGAATTAGGAGCCAAAATGCTTACTTGGTTTTGTAACGAAGAACATCCTCTGGCATCTTTAACAATCACACTATAGGTTCCGGGAGCCAGATTATTAAAGCTATTTGCATTTTGTGCCGGTACTATGATTGTATTATTGCTGTTCAAAAGTGTGTAAGTATAAGGAGCTGTTCCTCTGGTCGCATTTACGATTATAGCTCCGTCATTACTGGTTGCAGTTGTTGCATTTGTAATGATTAATGTACTATCAGGAGTAGTACGGGGGGCTATTGTAGCGTTTACTGCTGCGATACAGCCATTGCTGTCTTTGGCCTTTAAGGTATATGTTCCGGGAGCTAAAGTGAAGGTATTCGCTGCTGAAAATGTATTAGATTCATTAAGAGAATAGGTGTAAGGCGGTTGTCCTCCGATTGCTGTAATGGTTGCGATATCAAAATTGTTACAATTTTGAGCCTGATTAATGGCTACAGTTGCCACGAAAGAAACCGGTGCTTCGATAGTGAATACGGTACTGAAGCTGCATCCGTTTGCATCTCTGACTTCCAGAATATAATTTCCGGGATTTATACCCGTATAGAAAGAACTAGATTGAAAAGGAAGACCGTTTAAGGAATACTGATACGGAACTGTACCGCCAACGCCATTAACAATTACATCACTTACAGGGGAAGAGCAATTTGTAATGGGGGTATGAGTGACTGTCGCTGTTAAAAGAACAGGCTGTTCCAGCGTTATAGCATTTACAAGTGCAGTACAATTTAAAGCATCTTTTACCAGAACAGAGTAAGTCCCTGCAATTAAATTGGTAAAAACGGGATTAGAAGTATAGGTAACTCCATTGTCTATCGAATATTGATAAGATCCGTTACCTCCTGAAACGATAACATCTATAGTGCCATTACTAAGGCAGTCTATCGTTTTAGTGATGAAAGCTGTCGCAGTTAAAGGGTTTGGAGGACTTATAACAGCAGTTATAGAAGCTATAGCAGCTTGTGAATCTTTAACTTTTATCAAATAACTTCCTGCAGTAAGGTTATTAAAAACATTTGAGGAAGTATAACTATTCCCGTTGTCTATGGAATATTCATAAGGTGCTGTTCCTCCGGTTGCAGTAACAATAATTTTTCCGTTAGAAGTATTACAGTCCATAGGAGTTATTTCAGCTGAAGCGGAAAGAACAGGTGACTGAGAAATTTCTAAATAATCTGATTGAAAATAACATCCGTTTGCATCTATAGTACGAACCGTATAAATTCCTGCAGGAAGATTATTAAAAGTATTAGAGTCCTGAAGATCTGCCACAACTACATGATTACTTTCTAAAGAGTACCTGTAAGGCGGTGTTCCGCCTGTTGAGAATGCAGTAATCGAGTTGCCATTAACAGCAAGTGTTGCTTGTAGTAAACTAGGTTCTGATAATGTGATAGATACAGTAACTTGGCAGCCATTTTTATCTAAAACACGTAGGGTGTGAGTTCCCTGACTAACATTCCTAAAAGTATCATCAGTTTGAAATTGACCGTTGTCAAGAGCGTAGGTATAGGGTGACTGTCCCTGAGTTACATTTACTCTTACTACACCATCACTGGAACCATTACAACTTATTGCAGAGATAATCTGTGCTGAAGCCAATACCGGTTTTGCGCTTGAAATTGTAATCGAAGCAGTAGTTCTAAAATTGTTTGAATCCCGAACGGTTACCAGATAACTCCCGGCATTTAAATTAGAAAAGACATTTGAATTTACAAAATTCTCCGGATTTGACATAGAATACTGATAAGGAGCGGAGCCTCCGGTTGCTGTTACCGTTATTGTACTTTTTAAATCCGTACAGGTGATAGGAGTTGAAGTAGCTACTGCAGTAAATGGAGCCGATTCAGAAATAATGATATTAGAGAACAGCACCTGACCGCCCTGGGCGTCTGATACTATTATGTCGTAAGAACCATTGATCAGGTTTGTAAATACATTTGACTGAGTTGTAGTTAATGGAGATCCGGTCGACTTTTGCAGCCTATAACTATAAGGTGTGATACCCCCACTGGTAGTAATCGTAACGGTACCTTTATCGACTACAAAAGAAGAAACAAGCGGAGTAGGCTTTACTACTGTTATAGGTACAATTAGAGTACATTTATTAGGATCTCTTACAGTAATAGTGTGGTTGCCATAACTTACATTGGAATACATTCCTGATTCACTGTAATTACCTCCATCAAGGGAATATTCATATTTTCCGTAACCCCCACTTGCAGTAACGGTAACAGATCTGTCAAAATACTTAACTTCGGCAGTTAGTGGAGCAGGATTCTCTAATAATACCGATGTTGAAACAATACAGCCGTTAGCGTCTTTGGCAGATAAAATATAATTCCCTGCTGTTAAATTTTCAAAAAGGTTATTAGAAGAATAAGGCCCTCCGTTTATTGAAAAAAGAATAGGCGATTTTCCGTTATTGGTCCCCACTAATATGGAACCATTAGAATCTCCGTGACACAATATACTTTTATAAGTTGTGTTTATTACGGGTATTTTTATTGGATCTACAGTTGCAGTTGCCGTAGCTACAGCGTTTTGTGCATCAAGAACTTTTAAATTGTAAGTTCCTGCATTTAAATTAGGGAATACATTAGAACTGCTATACGTATTTCCGTTGTCTATGGAATACTGATAAGGAGCTGAACCTCCCGAAGCATTCACTGTTATAGTTCCGGTTGACATAGAACATGTAACAGGAGATATGTCTAAGACTACTGATAAAGGCGTGGTTTTTTTAAGAATAGAAATATTGGTTTGCGATGCAATACAATTACTCGCATCATTTACCTGAACACCATAAGTTCCCGATTTCAGACCCGAAAAAACATTAGATGCTTGTTGAGTTCTAATAGGATTATTTGCATTATCGGTTAGGATATACGTATAAGGTTTAAGCGCTCCATTGGCCATTACAGTTATAGTACCGTCATTATCTTCGTTGGTTGTAGCATCTGTTTTTGTTGTTGTTATGGAAAGAGGTACAAGTTCGGCTATCGTGACATTAGCATAACGTACCACATTTTGGACATCCTTTACTTCAAATACATAATCTCCTGCAGCAAGGTTCGAAAAAACATTTATAGGTTGATAAGGACCTTTATTGACTGCGTAAACGTACGGAGCACTTCCCCCGGCTGCAAAAACACTAACTCTAGCCTTCTCAATACAATCAATAGGTTTTAATATCTGAGTTCCTACAGCCAGTGGATAATAAACATTCACCGATTCTGATGCTACACAACCCTGAGCATCTTTTACGCTAAAAGTGTAGGATCCGACAGGCATATTTGAAAAAACATAGCTCGTTTGATAATTGATTCCGTCCAAAGAATATTGATAAGGAGATGTTCCTCCTGAGGCACTAACCACTACCGTTTGATTTTCAGTAAATAGTTTTACTGTCAAAGCAGAAGGTTCGGTTATCTGAAAAGTATAAAGCATCGATTGACAGCCTATGGCGTCTTTTACAGCAATGGTATGTGTACCTGCTGACAAGTCAGTAAAAGTACCTATAGGATTACCATTAAAAACGGTAAAAGGTCTTCCATCCAGACTATAAGCATAAGGTGTTTTGCCTCCCGATGGAGCTACAGTTAAAATGCCATTATTTTGTCCTTTACAGCGTACAGGTGTTGTAAGAGGTATAAAATTGATCTGATCGTATATTTTTAGATTGAAATAGTTTGTTGTAACCGTTCCTTTATTGTCTATTCTGGCATAAATAGTCGTAGACGGTGCAGTACTATTGAAGGAGGTCGGCTGTGCAATTGCATTTGTATTAGTCGCAGCATCCTGAGCACTAAGATGATAACTAAGCGTGGTTTCTACCGGATTTAAGTTAACAAGTAAAGCAGATTGATTGAGCGTTAGGTTAAACCGGGTATCCCCGTAACAATGCTCCATATCACTGACCTGAGCGTAAAAATAATTGGAAAACAGTAAAATAAAAAAAAGTAGAGTTTTTTTCATACGTATCGGTTTGTTAAAATAGGCAAACAAATATATACAAAAAAACGGACTAAAAAATCCGGTATTTGAGTTTATAATCTATTATTTTAAGTACAGATAATGATTGTAATAATCG
The DNA here is from genome assembly GCF_023539155.1 of Flavobacterium sp. B183. Taxonomy (NCBI): domain Bacteria; kingdom Pseudomonadati; phylum Bacteroidota; class Flavobacteriia; order Flavobacteriales; family Flavobacteriaceae; genus Flavobacterium; species Flavobacterium sp. B183. The sequence goes on from NZ_CP097434.1 coordinate 1,293,337, forward strand.
ATAATTGCTTTTCCTTCAAGCAGAACATCGGCACCGATAATGCCATGAACCGGTTTTGCTTTGTAAGACTCCAGAGCCTCATTGACATGGGAGAGATCAAAAATAACCAGACTAAAATCGTGGTTTTTCCAACTTCCAAGCTGAAGGCGATTGTGCTTTGAAATTTGGGTTAACATTCCCGTTCCTCCGGCACCCGAAGCTTTGGTTTTAGACTTTTTTGCCGTCAGTTCAAAACGTTCAATACTTTCAAATCCAACGCAGGAATTAGAAGCTCCGGTATCTAAAATGAAGTTGCCTGAAACACCGTTGATTTTTGCCTTAATCGATAAATGCTGCGTTTTAGTAACCTTGAATTTTATTTTTCTGTATTTCTCTTTTTTGAGAACCTCGTGAAGATTTTCCATTTTCGATTATGATTGAAAACCAAAAATAAACCAATTACCCCCAATAAACTAATGATATAAAAGATATAATTTGTCGATTGTTTCTCTGTTTGGATAGCACCATAGTAAACAAAAGAACTCCAGTAGTAAGGAGATTTTTTAGCATTCGAAATGGACTTGTCCTGTAAAAAAGCACGTTTTGCATTCGTATTGGCCTCCGCATAGGATTGCCCTTTTTTGATGTTTTCATAAAAATCGGTCATAAAAACAGAGGTCGTATAATCATTGACTTTCCATAACGAAAACAATAAATTCTGAGCTCCTGCAAATTGAAATCCTCTGGCCACACTCATGGCACCTTCGCCTTTGTACAATTTACCGATTCCGGTTTCGCAGGCGCTCAGAACTACTAAATCAGGATTGACATTCAGATTGTATAATTCAGAATATAAAATTTCCTGATCGTAAAATTTAATGCTCGCAGGAGTTTCAATATCACCTGAAGAAGCGTGAGTGCTCAAGTGTAAAATCGAATAATGGTTCGCATCATTCTTAAAATTAGAAAATGTAGCCTCTGAATTTTCCAGATATTTTCCCTTAAAATTACTTCTGATAGCCTCTAGTTCCTTTTTAGAATAACGCAATTCAAAAGAAGTATTTTCAAAAACCGGAAAAACACCCAAAATAGTATTTTCTGAATTTGAAACCGGGTTAGGGTTCAGATACAGGTTTGCTGAAGTAGCATAAGCAATCCTGAAATCATTCAGTAAATAATGCATCTTGGCAAAATTGGTGGTTTTTGAGTCCTTGGTAATCAAAGCCTCAAAAGGCAAGAAGTTTAAAATGCCATCGGGAACAATGATGAGGTTTTGGTAAATAGTATTTCGTGGCATTTGCAATAAATCGTATATTTTTTTGCCATAGTAGTTGTATCCCGAAATATCGTTTGTAATAGCGGCTGAGGTATTAAAATAGTTTATAAATTTTATAATATTCAACATGGCTGTAGGTGCCGTATCGAGGTGATGGAGACTGATTCGGTTGTTCTGCAAGGTGAAATAATACAAATTTTCAGCTCCCATAAAGTAGTACACCATCACCGCTTTGTCTTTTTCCAATTTCGAAAACAAGGTCTTTAGGTCACTGATTTCAGGAAGTAAATCCGGGTTTTTAGATCGAATTTGCTTTAGAGAGAGCATAACTTCGTTCTGTTTTTTGATTGCTTGGTTGATGTTTGCAATATTAGCCAGACTGCCCTTTTGCTGTTCTTTTACAATAACATTGTTTAAATTTTGAAGCTGCACTAAAAGTGATTTTTCTTCTGTAGTTGCCTTTTTGATATTCGATTGATAACTTTTTAAAACCCCTGATTTTGTTTTTTCGGCCAATTGAAAAGCGCTCTCCGGATATTCTGTTTTGTTTTCCTTTTGAAACAAACGATCATAAATCAAAAGACATTTTTCGGTACGATTTCGGGAACGAATCTGACTGATTATCTTGGAGTTTTCGTAAAGAGTAATGTTCATCAATACTTCTTCAATATGAAGCGAAAGTTCGTAAGATTCCAATGCTTTTTTAAGCTGATTTTGACTCAGGAAAAGCTGAGCCTGTAAATCGAGTGCATCAATTAAAACCGTTTCGGCATACAATTGATTTTGATTTGGAAGAACATTCTGAGGCGCATAATTTGCGATTAAAAGTTTAAAAACGGCTTTAAGCTGTTCGGTGCTTTCAGCATATTTTCCTTCTTCAAAAAGTAATGAGGCTTTTTCATAGTACAGCTTTGCTATTTTTCGGGCTTGTATATGAGGTGTTTCCAGTAGAAGCTTTTCTGCTTTCGTTAAATAAGAACTGGATGCTTCAAATTGATGTTTTTGCCGATTTAGCATCGCCAGATTCCGGTAAGAATTAGACAGAGTCTCGGATTGGTTTTTCTTGCTTTTCAGATAATTTACAGACGACTCAAAAGTGTTTTCAATTTTCTGATACGTCTCAGGATGCATTAAATTTCCAGTGGAACTCAGCAGGTAATTGTTGCCCAGATTATTTAGTGCGATTCCTTTCTGAGCATTAGACAGTTTCTCCGTTTTTAGGATTTGTTCCAATAAATCAATGGCCAGATTGAATTTACCTGAGCTCTGATAGACATTGGATAAATTTAGAATTGCAGCAAATTTTTGCTTTTGGGCATCCGGATAATTTGGAGTAGTGTTGACAATAAAGAAATACTGTTTTATGGTGTTTTCCGCACTGTCATAGTCGCCCAAAACGGTATATAAATTGCCTAAAGGTTTCAGGCAGTATTCGATAATATCGTAATCTGAAAGTTTGTTTTTTTGATAAATTTGCCAGGCTTTTTCATAACTCGCAATGGCCTTTTCAGTTTTCCCAAATTGATTTTCATAATACGCTTTATTGCAGTTTAAAACTACAATCGCCAGTAATTCTCCTTTGGTTTTTGACTTTGGATTTTTCCAGAAAACAGATTCTGTATTAGTGAGATTTTGTAGCGCTTTGGGGGAAGGGTGAGCAATAAAAGAGTCAATTGCGGTATATATTTGATCTTCCTGATTCTGTCCAAACAGAAAAAGAGTTGAGAAGAAAAATATATAGCAGTATCGTTTTATCATTGTCTAAAATTTTCGCCACGAATTCACGAATTCACACGATTTTTATTTGTTACTCCCCTTGATACGTTATGTCTTTGTAAAAATTCGTGAATTCGTGGCAAAAAAATAGAATATCTCCGCAAAAAATCTTTGTGCATCTTCGTGAAAATCCTCTGTGCGTCTCTGTGGCATAACTCCTAAGATATTCAAATTAAAAAAAAGGAAGATTAAAATATATAAGCGATGTAGTATTACGAGTGTCCGTCTGAGCGAAGTCGAAGACCTTTATTGTCAGGAAGCCTTCGACTTCGCTCAGGGTGACATTCAGTGACGAACGAAAAACATTTAAAACTTCCAAATCCCATAAAACTGAAAATAGTTGAAATTCTGCTCAAAGTTAATGACATAGCGGGCTCCAAAACTGGGTCCGATTCTCGCAAATCCGGCTGTTAAATCAAACAAAACGCCCGTTTTTAAATTCCCAAAACCGTTCTTTATCGAATTGGACTGCGTTCGGGTACTGATTAAAAACTGATCTGTTCCACCTTCAAAGTTTTCAATTTTTTGGATTTGATTTTGTTCTGATGAGATATCAAAATTGGCCTGAATTCCGGCTCCGACTCCTATATAATTGTTAAGATTATAGCGAATCAGGACCGGGATTTCCCAGTTTACATTTTTGTTTTCGGTTGTCGTGGTGGTACGTTGCAGTTGCTTCACGCCATTGGCACCTGCCACAGTCTGATCAATCACTGTTAGGCCGCTTTCGTATTTGTTCAGGGCATTAATCCATTCTGCCTGCCAGTAAAAACGATACGATTTAAAAGGCGAAATAGTGGCACCCACAAAATAACTCGTTGATTTTTCCAGATCAGGATACAAATTATAACCGGCTTTTGCTCCAATTGAAATTCCGGGAAGGAATCGGGTTGTGGCGTAGTTGGTAATGATGGGCTCGTTTTTATCAAAAATAATAGCAGTTCGGCTTCGGGTTTTTACCTTATGAAAGTCCTCACCAAACTTCATTGAGTACTTTACAAAACCTTTTGTACTGTCTTTTTCGTGCACATTTTTCTGTTCACTTCCGGGTAAGTAAATGTTTTTGAAGGTAAAAAAGATTTGATTCTTTTTGATAATGGTATCCAGGCAGCTTGTCGTTGGAACTTCATTTTTTGGACAGATGGGACATTTGGGGTACATGTCTTCAATTTGGAAGGTTTTTTTGTCGAACATATCCGGAATATCAGTTTCAAGTCTAATCATTCGGGCAGGACCTTCACCGTTGTTTTGAAAACGTGTTTTAAAATTTACTCTTTTAAAACGAACCAGTCTGTAATTCATAAAACGCCCGTTGGATCCCATTTTGTTAGGATCGTGAGACGTTACGATTTCCATTTCCAGATTCTTGATTTTATGGTTTTTATAACTTCGGTTCGGAACAAAAATACCGCGCATGGTAACCGTTGCGCTAGTATCTTTGATCATTTCGGGAGTCGTTTTAAAAGTATAAAAAACATTTCGGGTTTCATTAGGATTAGCATCGTCAAACTCTAAAACCGAAACATTATGATAGGTTTTATGGGCGTCGAGTAAGGAAGCATCCAAGTCTTCTTCGCTGGTTGTATTTCTGTATTTTTTGGCTTTAAAAGTGTTTTCAGCAGAAGCAACATAGTTTTTAGAATCGTCCAGATCGTCTACAAAAGCAACGGTTTTTTCCTTTACTTCATGCTCGCTGGCGTGGGTTCTGTAATCAACCAGTTCGAAATTATTATTCTTAAATTGCTTTTCATTATAAAATAAATACAGTTTTCCGCTGGAAACATAATTTTCCATGTTCTGATAACTCACTACGACTACCATTTCCTGTTCCGGAATCGGGTCACAGTTTTTTAAAATAGCCAATCCGTTTTGATCGGCTATAGAAGCAATGTCTTTATAATTGGTATCCGTAAGGTCATTTACGGCTACTTTTTTCGGGCGTGTTGCCGGAGGTTTTCCATTGTCGTAATTGTTGGTTACGGCAAGTCTGGTAGTGTAGGTTCCTTTGTTTTTGTAGACATGTTTTGGTTCGGCTTCCCTGCTGTAATGTCCGTCACCGAGTTCCCACAAATAAGAATAACTGGGTTTGGGGGCACCGGCAATGGGAATTAAAGGCGGAGTTTCGGGTTTATACGTAACCGCATTTCCGTTCTGAATGAAAACAATATTGGCCCTTCGGGTTATGGTGTCTTTTACCTTCGTTTGTCCCATTGCAAGAATAGAAAATAGCATCAATAAAATAGACGATAGTGGTTTCATAACTAGAGGTTTTTAGCCCTGATGGGAGCGGCATCCTTTTGTCACGGGGTTCGGGACAAAAGATACAGCGGACAGCAGGATTAGCTTCTGAAAAGCATCAGAATTGATTTGAAAACTGGATTAAATGTAAAAAAAAGTGATGAGCAAATCATCACTTTTTCTTAAAAAGTATTTTGTAACTTACTGAATAGCATTGATTGCGGCTACTAATTGTGCTTCAGTTCCCACTGTTGTTTCCCCCAGTGTAAAGGTGTACACATCATTTGCAGCAACAGTTACCGCTTTAATTGCATATCGCCATTGGCCATTGTCTTCGGTTACAAAAATCACATGACATTTTAAGCCAATTGGAATTTGTCCGTAGTGCTCGCTAAACAATCCGGCAGGAGTATAAGTATCTAATTTTGCAAGCGCATTAGTGCCTTCGCCATCATAAGACAAATAAACCGCACTGTTGTTATTGTCGTAACCATCAGGAGCATCAACCAAAAGAGTAGTTTTCGGTCTTGGGTCACTGTAAAAACGGTCAACGTTTGTCCATCCAAAATTACCAAAAGTCACAAAGTAATTGGTTCCTTCACCCTGAACGCCGCCTTTACCACCGGTTCCGTCAGCATTTGGTTTAGGTTGTTCCCATGCCAGTTCCCCTTTCTCATCAATCTTACCGACCCATAAAGTCATGGCATTGTCGACACCATCTGTTAAAGCCGCAGGCACAATTAAATTCATTGAACAGGAACTTTTAAGTTCAACACCACCCTGAGTAGCTCTGATGAAAAATTCTCCACCGGAAATCAATAAGTTTTTCTTTCCGTCAGGCATAATCCCCATAGTAGGTTTGTTGGTAACCAACATAGTTCCTTTGTCAAAAAGTTCGATGTACTCAATTGCAACTGCCCCCGTTACCGCAACTCCATTTTTGGTAAGACAATCCCCGTTGATGCTTAATTTTACTCCTTTAGCCGAAGTTAAAGTTACCACACCGGTTCCGGCAGTGATGGTAAAGTTCTGTGTGTTTTTCTTCACCCCTTGTTCACTTATGCTTTTGAAAGCAGAAGCCGAGGGTGGCAAAATAAGAGCATCGTCGCTGTCGCTATTGTCGCAGCTTACAAAACCCATTGCCAGTAAAAATAAAAGTCCGATTTTTTTAAAATGTGTGTTCATGATTTCTAGTTTTTTATAAATCTGTCCTGATGATCAGGTGGTTTTCAGATTTCGGTTGTTAATTATATTGCTATATCAATTTGGGTTTGATATTGTTACCCCCTGTTTTTGTTTTTTCTGAGTTTATTCTGAAAGACACCTGTCTTCAAATAAATTGCCGTCTTCATCTACAGCAACAAGAATGCTTGTCTTTCGTGAAAGCGTTATTGAAAAATAGATCCATACTGTAACCCAGAGTCCGAATGTGATACAGGTCAGAAAGAGGTGCAACGGATGGTTGATTGCTTTTGGTTTTTTGGATAAAACCACATACGGAAGCTTTTCATTATGCTCCACAACCACAAATCCATTTCGTGTTTTGGCAGAAATCATCTGATGAAATTGATCCAAACTCTTTTCGTTTACAAATTGATAGGTTTCCATTTTCCTGATTTTTGATGGTTTTTAGGCTCTTCTCTAAGGCTATTTTAGAAGTTCTTTACTATTACATCAACTTGATTTGTTAATTGTTACCTTATGACATGAAATTTATTTCCAATTGTTTTTTAAATTAGCTACAAAATGATTCTTTATGGTTAAGAATAAAATTCATCCCGATCAAATGTATATTGATGGTATTGCTGCAAATAATTCTGCAGTTATTCAAAGCATTTACAAAAAATTCGTTCCCAAAGTGGTCATGTTTGTCATGAACAATTCGGGAGATAAAGAACATGCTCAGGATGTGGTTCAGGAAGTCATGATTTTACTTTTTAATCAGGCCAAAGCGAAAACACTACAACTGACTTGTCCTTTTGACGCTTACTTTTTTTTATTGTGTAAAAGGAAATGGCTCAACGAACTTAAAAAAACAGCCAATAAAGGGGTAACAATTAATGAGGATGCGGTATCTATGAATGAATCTGCTCTTGAATTAATTGGTCAAACCGAAGAATTTGATGAAAGACAGCAGCTCTTTGATGCCATGTTTCAAAAATTAGGAGACAAATGTCAGGAGTTGTTAAAACTAAGTTTCACCACCAAAACGATGGAAGAAGTTGCAGCGAAACTCAACGTGACTTATGGGTATGTTCGTAAGAAAAAATCGTTGTGCATAGGGCAATTGACACAATGGATTCAGGAAGCCGGGAATTTTAAATCGTTAAAAAATAATTAGTCATGAACGAAGAACGTTACATATTATTCGATCAATATCTTCAGGGAGAAATGACTGTTGAGGAAAAAAATAGTTTTGAGAAACAATTGTCTGAGGATCATGAACTGGCTTCAGCCTTTGAAACTTTCAAAGAAGTGCAGTTACAGCTCAAAAGTAAATTTGAACACGAAAGAGAAAGAGAAGTCTTTACGGCAAATCTGACGGAGATTTCAGAGAAACATTTTAATGCCAACAAGCCTAAAGTGGTTCAAATGCGACCTTGGTATTTCGCAGCAGCGGCATCGATTGTTATTTTATTCGGACTGTTCTTTTTTGATTACAATCAGAATCCTGATTTTGAAGATTTTAATCATCCCGAAACCGCTTCTTTTGTCGAACGTGGGGATGCAGACGAAACTTTAAAACAAGCAGAAAAAGCATTCAACGAAAAGAATTATGAACTTGCAATTCCGTTTTTTGAGGAAATTTTAAAAGAGAATAAAACACCTGAAATACAATATTTTTATGGAGTTTCTTTACTGGAAGAAAGTGATTATAAAGAAGCAGAAGCAGTTTTTAATGAACTAAAATTAGGTACTTCAGCTTACAAAGAAAAAGCCAAATGGAGTCTGGCACTGTCCAAATTAAAACAGAAAGATTACAATGCCTGCAGAGAAATTCTGCAGACCATTTCTCAGGATTATGAAAACTATGACGATGTTCAGGAGTTGCTGGACGAGTTAGATTGATTGTTTATTTAAAAGGGTAAAATTATTATACTTTCAAACCGGACAGGCTTTAAAACCTGTCCGGTTTATTTATATAAAAAAGGTTTTTACGTAAAGCCGTAAACGAATCCGGATTTTTAGTTCTACATTCGGCTGATTTTTTTTAGAAAAATTTACCAAAAAACAATTTCAACCTAACCGGATTATTTACATGAACAAAATTACTTTAGTTTTTCTTATTGTATGCACTCAAACGATCTTTGGCTATGCCAAAATCACAGAAACCGAAAAGCTTGCTGCTACCTGCAAAGTTTGGGGATTCTTAAAATATTATCATCCTGCAGTGGCCAGTGGGAAAATAAACTGGGATGAAAAACTTTTTGAAGTTTTGCCTAAAATTGAAAAAGCACAGACCAAAGAAGAATTTTCTGCCACAATCGAAAAATGGATTGAAAGTCTGGGAGAAGTATCTGCGAATACACCGGCGGCTCCTGATTCAAAAACAGACTATTTTTATAAAAATTTAAATTTAGAATGGACGCAAAAAGGCAAACTGTTCACCAAAAGCCTTTCTCAAAAATTGAAATTTATTACAGAGAATAGATTTCAGGGTGTAAATCATTTTGTAAATCAAGAGGGTAAAAATGTTCGTTTGCAGTTTGTTAATGAACCAGTCTATGCTGATTTTAAATGGACAGATAAAAATTTACGCCTTTTGGCACTATTTCGTTTTTGGAATTACACAGAATACTTTTTTCCGTATAAATATGTAATGGATCAGAATTGGGACGAAGCGCTTACTGAAATTCTTCCTCATATTGAAACTCCGGCTTCCGAAAAGGAATTTTTATTGGCAATGCGTGAAATATCGATAAAGCTTAACGATACACATGCCGGGACTACTAGTCCGGATATGGTTAAGTATTTGGGTGGAGAGAAGTATATTGCTTTTACAGCTAAATTTATAAACGATAAAGCTGTAATTGTTGCTGTAGCTAATGATTCTTTAGCCAAAATAGATGACTTAAGAATTGGCGATATTATAACGAAAGTTGATGGGAGCACAGTTGCTCAGCAATTAGCAGAGCTTTCAAAATATATGCAGGGATCTAATAAAGCTGTAGCGACTTACTTGGGAGGTTTTATAATGTTTACAGGAGATACAGATGATTTAGAAATTGAATTCATTAGAGATAATGTGACATCAACAAAGAAAATACATCGTTACTCAAACGAAAAAATTAAAAGATCACCATTCAAAAAAACTGCAAAATGGGAAATTCTGGCAGATAATATTGGCTATGTAAGAATGAGTAAAGTACCAAAAGAGGAAGTTGCAAAGATGATGGAAGAATTAAAAGGGACACAAGCTATTATTTTTGATGTCAGAAGCAGACCAGCCTATACTGATTTTTTAGTCAGCGAATATCTAAATCCGGAGCCAAAACCAATTTTGAGATTGCTTCGACAGGACTTAAGTTATCCTGGTCGTTATTATTTTATGGACGATATGGAAGAATGTGGTAAAATCAATCCAGATTATTATAAAGGTAAAGTAATTGCTCTGGTAGGCTCAGGAACTCATAGTTTTGGGGAACAAACCGTAATGAGCCTTCAGACAGCACCAAATGTTACCGTTGTAGGTACTCAGACATCGGGCTCCGATGGACCAAATTATGAATTTAACATTATCAACGGATTTGATTCTTCATTTACTTCAATGGGTGCTTTTTACCCAAATAAAAAAGAAACACAGCGTATTGGGATTATCCCGGATATTAAAGTAATCCCAACCATTTTAGGGGCTCAACAAGGTAAAGACGAAGTTCTGGATCGCGCTTTACTGTTTGTTAAAACAGGGAAATAACAAATTATTTCGTACTGATTCAAACCCGATAGGTTTTTAAAAACCTGTCGGGTTTACTTTTAGAAAAAATCCGTTTTTATCCGCGTTTTCACGAAGTGAATCCGTAAAAATCCGCGTGCTATTTTTCCTCATTTCATTCAAATTGGGAAAGTTTTTAATATTATCGTAATTTTGGGCCATTAAAAATTATAACAATTGAATTTGAAGCCCATAATTACCGATACACATACACATTTATATTCTGAAGAATTTGATCAGGACCGCGACGAGATGATGCAGAGAGCTATAAATGCCGGAGTAACCCGTTTTTTTATTCCTGCGATTGATGCCGCTGCCACACAGTCGATGTACGATCTGGAGCAAAATTATCCGGATTATGTATACTTGATGATGGGGTTGCATCCTACCTATGTGAAAGACAATTACGAAGAAGAGTTAAAGCATGTAGAAACGGAGCTGGCCAAACGAAAGTTTTACGCTGTAGGTGAAATTGGCATCGATTTGTATTGGGATAAAACACATCTAAAAGAGCAGCAAATTGCTTTTAAAAGACAAATTCAACTGGCAAAACAATACAAATTACCTATTGTAATTCATTGTCGTGAGGCTTTCGATGAAATCTTTGAAGTACTGGAAGAGGAAAAATCAGCCGATTTATTTGGAATTTTTCATTGCTTTTCAGGTACATACGAGCAGGCACTTCAGGCGCTGTCTTACAATATGAAGCTGGGAATTGGTGGAGTGGTAACTTTCAAGAACGGAAAAATCGATCAGTTTCTAAATCAGATCGATTTGAAACATATCGTTCTGGAAACCGATTCTCCTTATTTAGCGCCAATTCCGTATCGCGGAAAGCGAAATGAAAGCAGTTATCTGGTAAATGTTATCGCCAAATTAGCGGATATATACAACGTCTCAGAGGAAGAAATCGCAGAACGAACCACTCAGAATTCTAAAGACGTTTTTGGGATTTAACCCGTACCTTACAATAGTTTAATTTTTTTTTTGTTCTTTTGCCCACTTAATACCAATATAAATAATGCAGAGATTTGATGCCATTCGACCGTTTTATGATTCTGAAATAAATGAAGCACTTCATGATGTAGTCAATCATCCGATGATGAAAACCATGATGAACTTTACTTTTCCGGAAGTAGCAGATGAGGTTTGGAAAGAGCAGCTAAAAAAGACACATTCTATTCGTGATTTTCAATGCAACTTTATTTATAACACCATACAAAAAGTTTTAGAGAAAAGTTCTGAAGGTCTTACTACTTCAGGATTTGAGAAACTGGAAAAAAACACCTCTTACTTGTTTATCTCTAATCACAGAGATATATTATTAGATACTACTTTATTAAACGTTTGTCTTTTTGAGCACGGATTAGTCATGACGGCATCTGCCATTGGAGACAATCTGGTAAAAAAAGCATTCCTGAGTACTTTGGCAAAATTAAACCGAAACTTTTTGGTTCTAAGAGGTTTATCGCCAAGAGAAATGTTGCAGAGTTCTAAATTATTATCAGAATATATTGGGCAATTATTACTTCGTGAGAATCGTTCGGTTTGGATTGCACAGAGAGAAGGCCGTACCAAAGACGGAAACGATGAAACCAATCCGGGAGTTCTAAAAATGATCGGAATGGGATCTGATGAGCCTAATCTAATGGATTATTTTAAGAAATTAAAAATTGTTCCCGTGTCCATTTCATACGAATACGATCCAACAGATGTTCTGAAGATGCCACAGTTAATGGCAGAAGCCAATAATGAGGTTTATGTTAAAGACAAAAACGAAGATTTCATGAATATCCTGAGTGGTATCATGGGAACTAAAAAAAGAATACACATTTCGGTTGGAGATGTTTTAGATACAGAAATCGATCAGATTGTAGCTGAAAATGACAATGTCAACAAACAAGTACAGGCTTTGGCTCAGGTTATTGACGATTCGGTTTTGAAAAATTATCAATTATGGCCAACTAATTTTATTGCTTACGATATTTTAAACGAGACCAATAAGTTTGCGCACTTGTACAAAGAAAGCGAAAAATCGTTGTTCGAGCGTCGTTTAGAAATGCGTATCGGAAGTGATAACCCAGTAACAAGACAAGGATTTCTGGCCATGTACGCTAACCCGGTTGTTAATAAATTAAAATATCAGGATGTCATCTAAACCAAAAATACTACTAATCTATACCGGTGGAACTATCGGTATGAGTAAAGATTTTGAGACGGGCGCGCTCAAAGCGTTCAACTTTGGTAAATTATTACAAAAGATACCTGAAATCAAACAATTAGACTGCGATATTGAAACAGTTTCATTTGAGGAGCCGATTGATTCCTCGAATATGAATCCTCAAGAGTGGACGAAAATTGCCGCTATTATTGAAGAAAATTATATTGCTTACGACGGGTTTGTGGTGTTGCACGGATCGGATACCATGTCATATTCTGCTTCGGCATTGAGTTTTATGTTAGAGAATTTGGCAAAACCGGTAGTGTTTACAGGTTCCCAGCTTCCGATAGGAGACTTACGTACCGATGCTAAAGAAAACCTGATTACAGCTATTCAGATTGCTTCACTTCAGGAAAACGGAAAACCGGTAATCACTGAGGTTTGTTTGTATTTTGAATATAAACTGTACCGCGGTAATCGAACTTCAAAAGTAAATGCAGAACATTTCAGAGCATTTACAGCACCAAACTATCCGGAATTAGTAGAGTCAGGAGTTCATTTAAAGTTGAACACACATTTATTTCTTCCTGTAAAGACAGACGCGAAACTAATCGTTCATAAAGAAATGGACAATCATGTTGCAATCATCAAAATGTTCCCTGGAATGAGTGAAGTGGTTTTAGCTTCAATTTTAGCCATTAAAGATCTAAAGGGAATCGTTTTGGAAACCTACGGTTCGGGTAATGCACCAACAGAAGACTGGTTTTTGGATTTGATTGAGAAAGCAATTCAGTCCGGATTACACATTGTTAACGTGACCCAATGTTCGGGTGGAAGCGTCAATATGGGGCAATACGAAACCAGTACCGCTTTAAAATCGCTTGGCGTTATCTCCGGAAAGGACATCACTACCGAGGCAGCCATAACAAAATTAATGTACCTGCTGGGACAAAATATTCCTCAAACTGAATTTAAGGCAATTTTCGAAACAGCTTTACGCGGGGAGATTTCGCTATAAGATAAAATTCCAAATTCCAATCGTTTGCTGATTATATCTTCATTTTGGAATTTGGAATTTCTAAATTTGGAGCTTATCAATTTTTGTAACGAACCTCACAAGTTCCAAACTCTTCTTCAGGGCTTTGTTTTTTGTAATACACATAAACTATCACAGAAAGAATGCAAATAATACCCTGAATAGCCACAGTTTCTCGGGTTCCAATAATGTGTGAAACATATCCGATAATCAAACTTCCCACAGGAATCATTCCCTGATATGCCATCAGATAGTAACTAATACTTCTCGAACGCAGGTGCACAGGACTTTGTGTCTGAACGTAAATATTTATAGACGAGGTTTGTGCCATCATTCCCAGACCGCTCAGAGCCATGCAAATAAGCGCTACGGTCAGACTGTTAGAATAGGCCAGTACGATAATGCTAAAACCTAATAATAAGCTCGCAGCGATCATTATTTTGCCCATATTGTCTGCTTTTTTAAGATTAGCCAGATAAATAGCAGACAGTATCGAACCAATTCCGGCAGCACTTTCAAACCAACTGAAAGTCTGTGCATTTCCGGTAAAAATATCCTTGGCAAAAACAGGCATTAAAGTATTGAACGAAATCACAAACAAGCTGCTACACATTAACATCAGAAGCATTTTAGCCATTTCACTTTCTTTTTTAATATAATCCAGACCTTCAAGAAAGTCGTCAACCATTTTCATTTTTTCGGTGGCTTTAATATGCGGTGTGATTTTCATCATCAATAAAGAAATCAGAACAGGAATGTAGCTTAAGAAGTTTCCAATAAAACAAATGTCCTCACCATAATTGTGCAGAATAATTCCGGCTAAGGCAGGTCCGGCAATTCGGGCAAAATTATTCAGCGTAGAGTTTAAGGCCACTGCATTGGGTAAGTCCTCTTTATTGTCAACAATATCTATCATCATCGTTTGTCGGCAAGTCATGTCAAAAGAATTGATGATTCCCTGAATTAAACTCAAGGCCAGAATAAAGTTGATGTTGTATATTTTCAGATAAATTAACAGTGCCAAAGCACCTGCTTGAAGCATAGCCAAAGATTGCAATAGAATCATAGCACGGTGTCTGTCGTAACGGCCAATAATACTTCCGGCCAGGGGAGCCAGAAACAAGGACGGGATCATGCTTAAAAATGTCGCTAATCCCAGTAAGAAAACCGAACCCGTAACGCTGTAAATCATCCAGCTTACAGCTGTTTTTTGAAGCCAGGTTCCAATTACAGAAACAGATTGTCCGTAAAAGAACAACTTGAAGTTTTTTGATTTTAACGCTTTAAACATAATGCCTGATATTTTTTTACAAAGTTCGGAATTATGATTTCATTAGAAAAATTAATAATTTTACTTGTAATAAGTATTTAAACTTATCAATATGGAAATTTATCAACTAGAATATTTTATAAAAACCGCTGAGGTACTTCATTTTACCAAAGCGGCCGAGTTGTGTTTTGTAACACAATCGGGTTTATCACAGCAAATAAAAAAACTCGAAGAAGAACTCGAAATGCCTTTGTTTAAAAGGATCGGTAAAAAAGTACAGCTTACCGAAGCCGGTGCTGTTTTCCTGATTCACGCCAAAAAAGTTATCGAAAATGTAGAAAACGGAAAACAGGCTATTGAAGATTTAAACGAAATGATTGGCGGTGAACTGCGAATTGGCGTAACCTATATCTTCGGACTTTTAATTCTGCCCGTTATCAATACGTTTGCAAAACAGTACCCTAACCTAAAAATTGTCGTCGAATACGGCACGACAGAAGCTTTAGAACAAAAATTATTAACGAACGAATTGGACCTGGTTTTGGTGATTTCGTCACATGAAATAAATATTCCCGTTGAGAAAGTTCCTTTGTTTACGTCACAAATGGTATTGGTGGTTTCAAAAACACATTCTTTGGCAGCTTTAGATAAAATCGCTTTCAAGAAAATAGAGGAAATTCCACTTGTTTTACCGGGAAAAGGGTCGAATTCGAGAGAATTTGTGGAAGAACTATTTGCTAAAAACAAAATGAGACCCAAGATTTCCATCGAACTAAACTCCATTCATGCCTTACTGCAAATGGTTCAGGACAGTGACTGGGCCACCATAGTGGCAGAGAAAGCCCTAAAAGGCTGGGACGACCTGAAAGCGATTCAGATTACGGGAGTTCCCACAAAAGAGAATCGTTTATGCTGACTCTTGGAGGCTATCAAAAAAAGGCTGTAAAACTGTTTATGGAAGAATTTAGAAAAAGTATGTAAACTAATATCCGATTTTGTTTTTCTAAGTCATTTTTTTTATGTTATTTGCAGACCAATTTAGAAAGGTGTCCGAGTGGTTGAAGGAGCTAGCCTGGAAAGCTAGTATATGGGTAACTGTATCGAGGGTTCGAATCCCTTCCTTTCTGCAAAACCTGTAAATTAACATTTACAGGTTTTTTTGTTTAATTAATTAAGAGATTCTGGTTGATTTATTGAAATGAATATACGAGTTGAGTTTTTAAATAGTTTAAGTATGGTTAAATTCTTGTCGGGTGTCTTATTATTAATTGTAGTTTCTTTATTGGTTTTTTCTTCAATTGGTTTTGGACTTATACATCTGAAGCTTTGGGATCATGGGGTTGATATATCTCCAAAAGGTGTTGAGATTTATATTCATGAATTAGGAAGTTATAAGGGTTTATTTTTGGCTACTGTAACTGTAACAGCAGCATATTTGGGATTAAAGCGTTTAAAAGCTGCTACGGATGCAAACGAGGATAAATTGCGTAATGATAGATTCAATGAGTGGAAAATTGTACTTGAAAGTAGAATACAAGAACAGTTAATTTGGGATCCATATATGAAAAGGTGTTTTGTACATATAAGATATCGATTATTTCAGACTTTATACAGACTTGATTTCAATATTGAAAGTATTGATGATTTGAGAATAATGTTTTCTCATTTTGAGACACCAAATAATAACATACCAGCATTTTTAGAAGAACAAAGTAATAGATCTAAAGATATGGGAGGATATTATCCTAATGAAAATTATTTGTATTCGTTTGATTCATTTAGATATATTATTTATGGTTGTATAAATGAAGCATATGATAACTTTGAAAGCGATTTAAGAGCATTGTATTTAGACCGGGCAAAATTATCAACAATGAGAACTGTTGATAAGGACTTATATGTGGTAGCGATGAATAATTACAAACCAACTAAAAGGGATTCAAATTTATAGAATAGTAGGTTTTCTGAGCAAAATGATTAATTAAAAAAATGTTGTGAGATTCTCACAACATTTTTTTAATTAAAATAGTTACAATTATTCAAAGCTTAATCTCAAACAAACTAAAAGAACCTTCCTTATAATGTTCCGGTAATTCACTGGTCCATTCGATGGTGCTGATTCCTTTGTAATTAAAACCACAACTGGTGTAATACTTATTTATCCTTTCGTTACCGCTATGCGTATCAAGCCTGATGTATGATTTGTTATTCTCGTGAGCATATATTTTTGCCCATTCGATGATTTTTTTAACATACGACTGTCCTCTGAATTTTGGGTTCGTAGCAATACGATGAAGGTAGATGGCAGGATCGGCGCTGGCTTCTTTCCAGATAATCAAATCGTTAAAAGTAAGCACAAAGGTACAGGCAATCTCGTCTCCTTCTTTGATGATGAAATGACGATTCTCGGCAATTTCGTTTTCTATCAGAGTCCTTTCAAAACCTCTCCAGCTTTTATTATTGACCGTTTTTTGATAAGAGGTAGCTTCATTATAAAGATCAAAAACGGCATCGATATCTTCATTTGTAGTTTTAAAAAATTCCATTATTGGGTGGTATGCTGTAGATTAATGAATTCCTCAAAGGTAAATCTTTAAGAAGCGTAAAGTCCCATGAAACATCAGTTTTAACTTTTTTTAGGAGTATTCAGCCATACCACATTTTGTTCGGATTGATGTTCCTGACCAATAATATCCCGATATAATTCTGGTCTCCTTGCTTTTATGTAACGGTTTCCGCCAGCCTGAATGCACTTTTCAGGAGTTAATAGTGCAGTTACAAAAGAGTCTTCAAAAGAGCTGCATTCAGAAAGAATATCCCAAAAGGATCAATAATCATCGAACAGCCATTTTTCAGTTGATCATCGTCCATTCCAATTGGGTTTGAGAATACGGCATAAATGGCATTGTCATAGGCTCTTGCAGGAAGCCATTTCATAAGCCAGTCTCTGCCCTTCATTCCTTCAAATTCCAGTCGGAGAGAAGTAGGATCAGACTCACGGTTTTCCCACAGCTGTGGGGCAACAAATCCGGCACCCGGTCGGGTAGAAGGAGTACACATCGTAACGTGAGGCATAAAAATAATTTGGGCTCCTAAAAGAGTAGTAGCGCGAACATTCTCAATAATATTGTTGTCGTAACAAATTAAGATTCCGCATTTCCATCCTTTAATCTCAAAGATACAGTATTGGTTTCCCGGAGTAAGGTGTGGATTGATAAACGGATGCAATTTTCGGTATTTGGCAACCAAACCATTTTCGTCTACGCACACATAAGCTTTGAATAAGTTATCGTCTTCGTCTTTCTCAAAGAGCCCCGCCAGAATCACGATATTATGGTTTCGCGCAATTTCAGTTAATTTCAAAATACTTTCTCCACTCGGAATTAATTCTGCCAGGTTCAGCATTTGTTCTTTTGACAGATGTCGGGCAAAAGTATAGCCTGTTACAGAACACTCGTGAAAGGAGATAACATCGCAGCCCTGACTTGCTGCCTGTTGTGAAAGTTTTTCAATTACGGATAAGTTATAACTTTTATCGCCACTTTTGTTCTCGAACTGAGCCGTGGCTATTTTTAAATTTTTCATAATGCTTACTATTGATTTGAGACAAAGGTAGCATCGGTACTATTTTGAAAATTGTACAAAACCGACATTCTAAGGCAGAATAGGCGGAACAGTCTTGATGAGGTTATTGGTTAATTTCCCGGTATTGTTTAAGTATTCTTTTGGAGTGATTCCGGTGTGTTTTTTGAATTCCTTTATCAGATGAGACTGATCCGAAAAACCGGCTTTGTAGCTAATGTTTGTGAGATTTATATCGACAGACTTCTCTTTTAGTAGTTTTAAGAAATAATGCAGTTTGATAATATTTCCAAATTTCTTCGGATTTAATCCGATGCACTCCTTGAACTTTCTTTCCAGATGACGTTCCGTATAACCTGTAAATTTAGCCAGTTGGTTTACATTAAAACTCCCTTTATGTGCGGTAATAAAACGAAGCGAACTTTCAATAATTAATTGGTAAGAAGCTGTTTTGTTGGAAATATAAGTGCCGAAAAAATGATTGAGAAGTTCAACTTTCTCTGAGATCGTGTAATTTTCACATAGCTGCTCCTGAAGAATTAAACCGTCTCTGTTAAAAATAGTATCAATAGAAACAATAGAGTCGAGAAATTCATAAGCCGGAATGCCCAACAATTGATGAATCCCGTTAGGTTGGAAAACAACAATTATAAGAGTAATTTCCTGGTTGGAATAAATGTCTTTAAATCCCGTAAGTTGTCCATACAAAAAAGAATCCGGTAAGAAGCTCTGAATTTCCTGATGGTTTAGATCAGAGGTAAGATTGCCTTTTAAAGAAAACACAATACCGGTATTACCATCCGAAAACAGACGAAGCTTTTGTTCGGATACTTCTTTGGTATCTAAAAAAGATAATGTTTAATGTAAGGTGATAATTCTACTGATGGTGAAATCTGCATTATTTAAAAGATTATGGACTGCAGTCAATTGTTGTTGCTTCTTCAAAACTCAATTGTATGAGATCATTTTTGATTTGTGAAGAATAACTTCTGATAAAATTAAGGATATTTTTCCAATTAAGATTTTAAATATTAGTTCTGTAAAGCTACTCTCACCACTGGTAAAATACGTTCTGTAAATAAAGTATAAGCTTTGGCAGAAGGATGTAAGCCATCTGCGGCCACCAAATCAGGATTATCAAGACCTTTACGGGAAATGTCGGTTATCGAAACAAAAACAATATTATTGAGTTTGCAGTAGCTTTCGGCAAAGGAATTGTATTGATTGATTTCGCTTGAAATTCTTTCGCCTTCTCCCTCCATTTGTATTTTGCCAAAAGGAGTATAAGCATAATCAGGGATAGAGATAACAATTACCCTTTTTTTATTCCCTTTTGCTAAAACAATTGCTTTTTCTACGAGTTCCGGAAACTCTTTCTCATAGATCGAAAAGCTTTTTCCCTGATACTGATTGTTTACCCCGATAAGAAGTGTGACTAAATCATAGTTAGGATCCGGATTTTGGGTGTTTATTGCCGAAATTAAATTAGTGGTAGTCCATCCGGTGGTCGCAATAATCTTTAAAGAAAAGCTGGCTTGCGGATAAATTGCGGTTAAACTCGATTTTAACTGTTCAGGAAATCCGCACGTTTCGCATACGCTTTGTCCGATGGTGTAGCTGTCTCCTAAAGCCAAATATTTTATGGAACCCAAAAGAGGTTTAATTGGAAAAGTAGATATTTCCGAAGTGTTTTCGTCAGAACTACAGCTTAGCAGGAATATAGAGAGGATAACAATAACTATTTGTTTGAAATGCAGTTTCATAATTTTGACAAATTAATTTTCGGTTCATTTTAAACAAATAGTTACGTTAAATAACTTGTTTCGGTTTTTAGACCATTTCAGTCTTCATCAGAATTTCTTCTTCAATAGCATTCCAAAGTCCGATACGTTTTTCTAATGCCAAAATCGAAATTTCTTCCACTTCTTTCCATTTCTGAGCATCATCTTCACACAAATCAGTGATCATTTGCATCGCCATTGGTCCGTGTTCATCGGCATCCAATTCGATATGTCTTTCAAAATAGTATAAAAGTTTACTTAGATCCGTTTCAGGAAGATTCTTCTGGAAGTTTTTCAGGATTGCGGTAAACATACTCGGAATCAAATCTTCTCTTCCGAAAGTAAATGCTGCAGCAATTTGATGAGGCTTTCCTTCTTCAATTACTCTAAAAGTAAAGTCCAGGAAAGCTTTTGTATCAGGATGCAAGGAACTTTGTTTTATGGCAACAAAAATATTATGCAAGGAGTTTACTTCGGCTAAAAAGTTGTTGATTCCGCTTGTATCGGCACCACAATCTTCCATAGCTTCAATATACATTTCATAGTGACTTTGTCTTTTTCCATCAATACTTAAATCGGTTTCTTCTGCCAAAACGATTTCATTGATTAAGTATCTTGTTTCAGGATTTTTTGTCGCGAACCAAGGAGTAGAAGTACAGGTAAGCTTAGATTGTAATGCTTTTAATAAGGACATAAAATCCCAAACAGCGAAAACATGAGTTTCTAAAAAACGATGTAAGTCATCGATATTTTGGATTTTATTGTATAATGAGTGTTGTAGAAGTTGATCTTTTTGGGGTTGAATGCTATTGTTTATAGTTTCAATATTCATTTTCGAATTTTTTATGCAAATATAAAAAGCTTCCCGTTAAGAAGAAGCTTTTTGTATTGGTTTTGTATATATTTTAATAAATATTCATTATTTAAATGCTGGAATTCCAGTTACATCCATACCCGTTATTAGTAAATGAATGTCGTGAGTTCCTTCATAAGTAATAACACTTTCGAGATTCATCATGTGACGCATGATCGAATATTCGCCTGTAATACCCATTCCGCCCAGCATTTGTCTGGCTTCACGTGCGATATGTATGGCCATATCGACATTGTTGCGTTTTGCCATTGAGATTTGCGTGGTTGTAGCTCTTCCTTCGTTGCGTAAAACACCCAGGCGCCAGGTTAATAACTGTGCTTTTGTGATTTCGGTAATCATTTCGGCTAATTTTTTCTGTTGCAATTGTGTTCCTCCAATAGGTTTCCCAAATTGAATTCTTTCTTTAGAATAACGTAAAGCAGTATCGTAGCAATCCATTGCAGCTCCAATAGCTCCCCAGGCAATTCCGTATCGTGCTGAATCTAAGCATCCAAGAGGTGCACCAAGACCGGATTTGTTAGGTAATAAGTTTTCTTTAGGAACCTTTACATTATCGAAGATTAATTCTCCGGTTGAAGAGGCACGCAAAGACCATTTATTATGTGTCTCAGGAGTTGTAAAGCCTTCCATTCCGCGTTCAACGATCAAACCGTGAATTCTTCCTTCCTCATTTTTTGCCCAAACAATTGCGATATCGGCAAAAGGAGCGTTAGAAATCCACATTTTGGCACCATTTAAAAGATAATGATCTCCCATATCTTTAAAATTAGTGATCATGCTTCCGGGGTCAGAACCGTGATCAGGTTCAGTCAAACCGAAGCATCCCATGAATTCTCCTGTAGCCAGTTTGGGTAAATATTTCATTCGCTGTTCTTCGTTTCCATATTTCCAGATCGGATACATTACCAGGGAAGACTGAACGGATGAAGTCGATCGAACACCGGAATCTCCGCGTTCTATCTCCTGCATGATTAAACCGTAAGAAATCTGATCCAGACCCGCACCTCCGTATTCTACCGGAATATACGGTCCGAAACCACCGATTTCGCCGAGTCCTTTTATAATTTGTGTAGGGAATGCTGCTTTTTGAGCATATTCTTCTATAATTGGGGAAACTTCTCTCTTGACCCAGGCTCGTGCCGATTCTCGAACTAGTTTGTGTTCGTCTGTCAATAAGTCATCTAAGTTATAGTAATCTGGTGCTTGAAATAGGTCTGGTTTCATTTTTGATAGTTTTATAA
Organism: Flavobacterium sp. B183; assembly: GCF_023539155.1. Taxonomy (NCBI): domain Bacteria; kingdom Pseudomonadati; phylum Bacteroidota; class Flavobacteriia; order Flavobacteriales; family Flavobacteriaceae; genus Flavobacterium; species Flavobacterium sp. B183. The sequence continues at coordinate 1,315,484 of NZ_CP097434.1, forward strand.
TACAAATCTACGTAATAAAAATATAACAAAATACGGTTAAATTGTTATATTTTTATAAATAGCAAAGAAGGAAAATAGTATAAACACGAATTAATTTTAGTTTATTGTGAATTTATAAGCTATTTTTGAGATTCAAAAAACGAATTGAATGAGGCTGATCATCTCTTTTATACTCTTTTTTGTTGTAAATGCCGCTGTTTCTCAGGAGAAAAAGGATTTTACGGAACAAGAGTACTTAATATTACAAGACAAAATTCGACTAACGGCAAATGCTAATGTTGACAGTTCGATCGTATATGCTAATCAGCTGGCAAGATCTAATAACAATAAACATCTGGCTTTTGCAAATGCTGCATTGTCTTATTTGATTCAGTTAAAAGGAAATGCAGTAAAATCTAAGGAAAAATACCAGTTAGCCTTAAATTACTTAGATAAAATGCCGGATGATAAAGAAAAAACTCAACTTCGGTCTTATTTGTATAATTATGCCGGATTATCAGAATGGAAAAGAGAGAATTACAGTGATGCGATCGAAAATTACCAACAAGGAATAAAACTCTCTATAAAGATTGGGGATATTATTCAAATTGTTAAGTTTAAGAGTAATATCGCGGCTATAAATGTTGCTGTAGGTAATTATCGATTAGCGATTAAGGATTTGCGGAGTCTCAATGATTTTGTGGATAAAAACCAGAGTGTTTATACCAAGCAGCAGTATCTTAATAATAAGAGTAACATCAATCTTAGTCTGGCAGGATCATATGAAAGCTTTTATATGAAAGACCCCAAAAAGAAGGTTTTGCTTGACTCTGCGGAGTATTTTTACCAAAAAACCATTAGTTATTCTCAAAATTTTCCGGACAATAAGATTGTAGCGAAATTAAGTTTAGGGAATATTTATGGTGAGCTGAAAGAATATAAAAATGCCGAAAAAACGTATTACGACATCATCTTTCTGGCCAATCAAAATAATATGCAGGAAATCTTATGTACTACTAATTATAATTTAGGAGACTTGTATTATAATACCAAGAAGTATGATAAGGCATTAGTGTTTTTTAAAAATCAGATTCGATTGGCGAGCTAACTAAAACCAATCAGGTAGATCATCTGAAGTCAAATTATTATCAGGCAAAGATTTACAACATACTAAAAGAACCAGAACTAGCTTATAAACATTCAAAAATTTATCTTGACAATTACGAAAAATCAGAATCAAAATTAAATGATGAGATTCTGGAGGTAAATTATAAACTTGGAGTAGGAGATTTGACCAGTGAGATGGTTACCATTCAGGAGAAGTATAAATACGACGTTTTTCTGAATAAAGCGCTGAAAGTATTTTATGTTGTTATATTTATAGGTATCGTGTTCTTGCTGATAAAAAACATACGGGATAAAAATAAAGCACATAAAAAATGAATGCTTTAATAGAAGAGTTTAAAGCTAATTTAGAGAAGAAAAACGACCCTGAACCAGAGATTGCTGTTCTGGAGTCTGAGGAGTTACAACTTAAGAAAGAGAATGTCAATTTAAGTATTGATGAGGCAAAAGAGAATAAAATAGTAGAAAAATTGCTGGCTTTAGAAAGTAAACAGGAATTTTTGCATGCCGATTTTACCTTGCCTTATGTGGCTAAGAAGATAAAAACAAATACAACCTATTTGTCTTATGTGGTAAACAAACGATTCGGTAAGTCTTTTGGTGAATATTCGAATGAGTTGAAAATTAATTATGTTATTAATGAAATGATCACGAACCATATGTATCGTAAATATTCAACTCAGGCGATAGCAGAAAGTGTAGGTTTCAAAAATGCAGTGTCTTTTGCTAAATCATTTCGCAAAAGAACTGGAGTGTCTCCAGCTCAGTTTGCGAATAATATTTAAAAAGTTTCTTAGATTTTTATTAAGGAATTTCGTCAGTGCTTCCTTTACCATTCCCTCTGGAAGGGTCACCGTCACCTCCGAAAATTGTTTGTTGCTCTTTTCTTGATAATTTTTCGTTTCCAAAATCTTCGAATTTTATTTTTTAGTTTTCATTGTTATAGGTTTATTAGTTGTGTAGATCCGTTGCCATTTCCTCTATTACTATCGTTGTCACCTCCACGAACCGTTTTTTGTTCTTTTTTGAAAGTGTATTGCTTGTAAAATCTTCGAAATTTAATTTTTTATTTTCCATTTTTAGTAGATCTTTAATGATTAATTAGATCCCTTTCCATTTCCTCTACTTGGATCACCGGTAATTGTATCGATGGAGTATTAGAATCGTCACCTCCACGAACCGTTTTTTGTTCTTTTTTTGAAAGTGTATTGCTTTTGAAATTTTCGAAGTTTAATTTTTTATTTTTCATGATTTGATTTTTTTTAAATGATTAATTAGATCCTTTTCCATTTCCTCTACTTGGATCACCAGTAATTGTCTCGATAGGAGTAGTAGGATCGTCACCTCCACGAACCGTTTTTTGTTCTTTTTTGAAAGTGTATTGCTTTTGAAATTTTCGAAGTTTAATTTTTTATTTTTCATGATTTGATTTTTTTAAATGATTAATTAGACCCTTTTCCATTCCCTCTACTTGGGTCACCTGGAATATTAGATTCGTCTCCTCCCTGAACCGTTTTTTGTTCTTTTTTTGACAGTTTTTCAGATTGAAAATCTTCGAATTTTTGTGCTCGATTTGTCATGTTTGTTTGTATTAGGATTATTGATATATCAAAACTATGCAAAAAGGAAAACGCTTAATCGAGAATGGGTTTTTGGGTTTTTTGATAAATCATTTTAAGGACAAAATACTGATAATCAATAAATTATGGTTTTATTCAGACTGATATAATTTATAAATTGTATGTAGTATAATTAATAAAATGTGTACTACTAGCGTTTTTTTCTCAACAAAAACAACAATCTTTGCAGTGTAATTATGATTTTAAAGACTCGAAAAGATGTTAAAGCTTGTCCAAAAATTTCTACAAATAAACAAGTACTCGGAGATTAAAAATGAGTTTAAAGATTTGTTCCTTTCTCATCCAAATTATCCTAGTTTGTTTGCGATAACAGATTCTCTGGATTTACTGTCTGTAGAGAATGCTGCGATAAGAGTTCCGAAAGAGCAAATAGTAGATTTGCCTTCAAATTTTTTGGCTTATTTCAAAGAGGAGTTAATATTAGTGGAAAAGGCAAAGAATTTTGTTCGAATCAATACGATGAAAAAAGGAAGTCAGAAAATGGCTTATGAAAAGTTTTTATTAGACTGGAATGGAGTTATAGTTGCAATTGAACCAAACAATGTTATAGCAAGAGAGAGAATAAAAGTTGAATTCAGCTGGTTGAAATACGGTTTGCCGCTTTTGTTGGTAGTTGGATTGTCATTTTTTACAATACATACAATTTATTTAGCCTGGTTTTTTTAACAACATCAATTTTAGGATTCATTGTAAGTGTTTTCATTGTTCAGGAAAAACTGGGATTTAAGAATAGTATCATTTCAAAACTTTGCAATTTTAGTTCTAACTCTTCCTGTAGCTCTGTAATCAATAATAAAGAAGGTAATGAAAGCAAATGGATTAGCTTTCCGGACTTACCACTAATGTTTTTTGGGGCCAGCTTGATCGCAATTCTGGTAAAACCACAGGAGTCTTCGATTTTCATAGGTTTTTTAAGCTTATTAGCGATACCGGTTATTGTGTCTTCTATTTGGATTCAAAAATTTGAAATTCAAAGATGGTGTGTAATGTGCTTAGTGGTGTCTTCTTTGATTTTTGTGCAAAGTGCTATATGGTTTGCGTCAGATTTGTTTACGTTGAGTTTTAGTTTTGCCGAAATTTTTCCATTCTTGTTCTCATTGGCACTTCTTGTTCCTATTTGGGCAGTTTTGAAAACAATTATAAAAAACATCTTAGGGACTGAAAGCTCACTTAAAGAGATGAAAAAGTTTAAAAGAAATTACTCTTTATTGAACTTCTTGTCTAAAAAAGTGCCTCATATAAATGGACTTGATGATCTAAGAGGATTGCATTTTGGAAATAGAAATGCGGCCGTTAAGTTATCAGTAATCATCAGCCCTAGTTGTGGACATTGTCATAAAACATTTCAGGAGGCGTTTGATTTAGTATTGAGATTTCCGGATAAGATACACTTGAACGTGTTGTTTAATGTAAATCCTGAGAATGCCGAAAACCCATATAAAGTAGTAGTTGAAAGACTTTTAACAATAAACAGATCTACACCGGGAAAAACAGTTGAGGCTATTTCAGACTGGCATATTAAAAATATGAGTCTTAAGAAATGGTTGAAAAAATGGACTGTTGATTCTGTAAGTATGATGATAACACAGGAAATAAACAAGCAATATGAATGGTGTTCTAAAAACGATTTTAATTACACACCTGTTAAGATTGTAAATGATAAAATTTTTCCGGCAGAATATGAATTAGGAGAGTTAAAATACTTTTTAAATGATTATATCGAAGAGAAAGAAGAGGTTGTTTTAGAAAAAACAGCATAATATCTGAAAATAGTTACAACAGACAGAAGCTTCAACTGTCTTAAAATGATTGAAGTATGAGTCCAAAAAACAAAAGCCTTTAGTTATGTTAAAAATCATTTTAAACTTAGAAGGTGCTCAAGAGCTAAGTGCGTTCGAGCAAAAAAGCATGGTAGGAGGACAGCCAATTAATCCGCCGAAAAGATGTTGCGTTTGTCCGGGTAGAGGTTCGTCTACTCTTGTAACGTGTGATTCGATTTGTTCGAATGGTACAATACCGGCAGTGCTTGAGGATTGTTTGTAGTCTTACTCTAATGAGGAGCATTTAATATAAGAAGAAGGCTAAATAAATCTTCGCATTTAAAGAATGTTTCGAAATTGAAGTATATAAGACAAGGTAAAATGACTTTGGTCGTTTTTGATATTAATTTTTTAGCGTTTTAATAGAAGTACAAAATAGCCTTTTTTAGAATTTAGTCATGTTTTTTTAATTTGTAGGCGCTCGATCGTGGAACATTGAGCAAATTTCCCACATTGATGATTGGTGTAGGGATTCTTAGGAAATTGGTCACTGAGTTGATTTTAATTGGTTAGGGTTAACCAGTGCCATGTCCTAAAGAAATTGTATTTCTAATAGATATGTTTTTAAATACTCTAACAGAGAAGATTTGTTTCTTCTCTGTTTTTTTTTGGATTAATCCGTCGCTTCGTAATGAACTTAATGAAATCATTTATATGGTTTGATTGTTAGAGTGGTAAAGAGTAGAAATAAGGTCTTTAGATGGTTTAGTATTGTGGTTAGTAGTCTTAAATGTGATCTGAAAAATTCTTGTAAAATCCTTTTTTTAGGATCATTGTTGTTTTTTAACTATAAATCAGAAGGAAAAACAAATAATTGCGATTTTTTGGCGGATAAATATTATATTTTTGTAAGGCAGATAATGGTAAGATTGTTTGTGCATAAATGATTAACCCTAAATTAAATTGAAAAAATTCACCAATTATAAACAGGCCGATTATAAAGATTGTGGGCCGACGTGTTTAAAAATAATAGCGAAACATTACGGCAAAACGATTAACATTCAGGAGTTGAGAGACATCAGTGAAACAACTCGTGAAGGAAGTAATTTGCTTTTTTTGAGTGATGCGGCCGAGAAAATTGGTTTTAGAACTTTAGGTGTAAAATTAAATCTCGAACGATTAGAAGAAGCACCGCTTCCTTGTGTTTTACATTGGAACAAAAATCATTATGTAGTACTTTACAAAATTAAAAGAAATACCTACTATATTTCGGATCCTGCTTTTGGTTTGATCGAATACAATAAAGAAGATTTTATTAAATTCTGGATCGGAAACAATGCGGATGAATCTACTCAGGAAGGAATAGCATTATTGATTGAAGCGACTCCTAAATTCTTTCAATCTGATTTTGATAAAGAAGACAATCACGGACTCGGATTTGGATTGTTGGCACAATACGTGCTTCGGTACAGGTCGTTTCTAATACAATTAAGTATAGGATTACTGGCCAGTAGTTTATTGCAGCTTATTTTTCCGTTTTTAACCCAAAGTATTGTCGATGTCGGGATTCAAAACCAGAACATTCATTTTATTTACCTGATTCTTTTTGCTCAATTGTTCCTTTTTGCCGGAAGGACAGGTTTGGAACTTATCAGAAGCTGGATTTTGTTACATCTTTCTACCCGAATCAACATTTCTCTTATTTCGGATTTCTTTATTAAACTAATGAATCTGCCCATTTCATTTTTCGATGTACGAATGACTGGTGACATCATGCAGCGTATTAATGACCATCGCAGAATTGAACGAATTTTGACAACATCATCATTGAATGTCTTATTTTCTGTGATCAATATGTTTGTGATGGGAGGTGTTTTAGCTTACTTTAATCTGAAGATTTTTCTAGTGTTTTTTGCGGGCAGTTTGCTTTATTTTGGATGGATTACTTTGTTCTTAAAAAGAAGAGAAGTACTCGATTACAAGCGTTTCGCAGAGGTTTCCAGTGAGCAAAACAAAGTGATGGAGCTTATCAACGGAATGCAGGAAATAAAGCTTCACAACGCCGAAAAACAAAAACGCTGGGGATGGGAATACATACAGGCAAGGCTTTTTAGAGTTTCAATAAAGGGGCTGGTTTTAGAGCAAACACAAACTATAGGTTCTTCTGTAATCAATGAATTAAAAAATATCTTTATTATATTCCTATCGGCAAAATTAGTAATTGATGGTTCTATTACACTGGGGATGATGCTGGCAATTAGTTCGATAGTAGGGAGTTTAAACGGGCCAATTACACAGCTTATAGAATTCGTCAGGGAGCTTCAGGATGCGAAGATATCATTGGCCAGATTATCTGAAATTCATGAGAAAGAAGACGAAACGCAGCAAGAAGTCTATCAGACGAGTGATGTTCCTTTTGATTCAGATATTGATATTAATAACCTTTCCTATCGCTATTTAGGTTCTGATATTCCTGTTCTGGAAGATCTGACACTGAAAATCCCGGCCAATAAAGTAACAGCAATAGTAGGAGTCAGCGGAAGCGGTAAAACAACTTTAATGAAGCTTCTATTAAAATTCTATGAACCTGAAAAAGGGGAGATAACCATCGGAAATGCGCAATTGAAAAATATTTCGCAAAAAGCATGGAGATCCAATATCGGAGCTGTTATGCAGGAAGGGTTTATTTTTAGTGATACCATTGCGAACAATATTGCAATTGGTGTCGATAAAGTAGATAAAGAACGTTTGGTTTATGCTGCTGATGTAGCTAACATAAAAGAATACATTTCAGGTTTACCGTTAGGATACAATACAAAAATTGGCGCCGAAGGACTTGGGATGAGTACTGGACAAAAGCAACGTTTGTTAATAGCAAGAGCAGTATATAAAAACCCGGAAGTTTTGTTTTTTGATGAAGCTACATCGGCATTGGACGCGAATAATGAAAAAGAAATAATGCAAAAACTGGATATTTTCTTCAAAGATAAAACAGTTGTGGTTATTGCCCATCGCTTAAGTACTGTGATGAATGCAGATCAAATTGTGGTTTTAGATAAAGGAAAAATTATCGAAATTGGCAGTCATTCTGTTTTGGTAGAGCAAAAAGGAAATTATTTTGAACTGGTTAAGAATCAATTACAATTAGGAAATTAAAACATGGCAGAAGATACTACATTTGAACTAAGAAGTGAAGAAGTTCAGGACATTCTCACTAAGGTACCACATTGGATGATTCGTTGGGGAACCGTTTTGATATTCGTTATTATTACGATGCTTTTTTTCGTGTCCTGGTTTATCAAATATCCTGACGTTGTTGCTACTCAAATTGTAATTACAACCAATATTCCCCCGGAGAAGATCGTTTCGAAATCATCGGGTCGTATTGAGGCAATTTTAGTAAAAGACAAATCGATTGTTTCAAAAAACAGCACACTTGCTGTTATTGAAAATACCGCTAATTATAAAGACGTTTTTTTGTTGAAAAAAATCGTTGACGAATATAATATCAATGATTCCAGAAAAGCTTTTCCTTTCGAACTGTTGCGAAATACTCAGTTAGGAGAGATTGAAAGTGCTTTTGCTGTTTTTCAAAAAGACTATCAGGCAGAACAACTAAATAAAAATTTGCAGCCTTTTGAAGTAGAAAACCGGGCACAGGTTTCTGAAAAAGTTCAGATTAAAGACCGATTGGAAATTTTGCAGCAGCAAAAAGTGATTAATGAAAGTGAATTGCAGCTTCAGAAAAATGAAATGGCGAGATTTGAAACCTTATTCAATAAAGGAATCATTTCTGCCCAGGAAATGGAAGCTAAAAAACTGGGATATCTCCAGGCGCAAAAAAATTATAAAACCCTTTTGTCTTCCATTTCTCAGTTAAAGTCGGCTTTGATTACTAATACTAAATTAAGCCAGAACTCGCAAATCAGTGGGACTAAAGAAGAAGTTACTTTAGGAAGAAATATGGCGCAGTCTTTTTATCAGCTTAAAAAAGTAATAAAAGACTGGGAGCTGGCCTATGCTTTAAAATCATCGGTGAGTGGGGTGGTTACTTTTTTGCAGGTTTGGACAGAGAATCAAACGATCAATACTGGGGATAACGTCTTCTCGATTATACCGGATACCAAAAATGGTTTTGTAGGTAAGGTAAAAGCACCGGCATTGAATTCAGGGAAAATAAAAGTAGGTCAGATGGTGAACATCAGATTAGCGAATTTTCCCGACAGAGAATTTGGAGTGTTAAAAGGAAAGATCCAAAATATTTCTTTAGTTCCGGATAAAGATGGGAATTTATTATTGGATGTAGCGCTTCCCAACGGATTGGAAACGTCCTATAAAAAGCAAATCGTTTTTCAGCAGGAAATGAAAGGAAGTGCCGAGATTGTGACCGAAGATTTACGTTTAATCGAGAGAATTTTATATCAGTTCAAAAGCCTTTTTGAGCATGTTTAAAATTTTAAATAAAAATCTTTAGTAAGCTCGATATACTCAGAGGTATAAACGTGTCGGTCAATTTCTATTGTTAATTCATCAACTTCAGGTTGTGCGGTTTGGTTACGGCTAAAAGCCAAAAGGCTACGCTTTACAACAGCTGTTGGAGTACCTTTTACCCGCGTAATTTTGACAGGGTATAATTCGGATTCTTTGGCTAAGGCAATAAATTTTCTTCTTCTTTAAAAGGAAGAATTATGGCAAGTATTCCATTTTCAGATAAAAGTAAATCAGCCGCTTCAACTAATTCTTCAAAAGGCATTGCGTCTTGAAAGCGTGCTAAATCACGTTGTTCGTTTTCGCTTTTATAATCTTCAGCATAAAAGGGGGATTCGAAACAATCAGATCATATTCGTCTTCCGGTTCTTCTATAAATTCATCCAAACCTGCATGAAAACAAAATAGACGGTCTCCCCAAGGCGAGTTTTCAAAATTTTCTACGGCTTCTTCATAAGCATCTTCGTCAATTTCAAGCGCGTCAATTTGCTCTGCATTTGTTCTTTGTGCCAGCATTAAAGCAATAATCCCGGTTCCGGCGCCAATGTCTAAAACACTAAATGGATTATGATTTATAGGTGCCCAAGCGCCCAGTAAAACACCATCAGTGCCAACTTTCATAGCGGTTTTGTCTTGTAGAACTGAAAATTGTTTGAATGTAAACATATAGGGAAATTCCAATTTTTTAAATTCCAAATTCCAACTTGATAGAAGAGAGTTTCAAAGGAGAAGATCCAAATTCTAATTTTAGTTGTTTGTTGGGGGCTTATTTTACGATGCAAAAATAAGATTAAAATCCGAATTAATTATTTTGATGTTTTAGTGATTATTGCCGATAAAATCTTTCGCAATTCGTCTATTTCAAATAATAAAGAATCTGAAGCTATTCTCTGATCAGGATTTAATTCGTGTAGTAATCTCAGCCAATATTTAGATTCTTTGGCTTCTTTTCTGGCGATTTTAAGTCTGAATAATAAATCTTTGTCTCCTAGTTTTTCGTTTGCTTCAATATAATTAGCGCCAACAGAACCAGATGACCTTATGAGTTGTTTGCCGTCTTCAATATTTGATATTGTTTTTGGCAGACTTCTAATATAATTTCTGCATTCTTTTGCAAACAAAAAAGTTCTCTCTTCTAGATCGTACGGTTTACCCATGATATGATTTTCCTTTTTTTATTTCAAACTCCAATGGTTAGGGTTTAAAAGTAATAAAAGACAATTAAAAAGCGAGTTTTTTCTTTCAAAAAATACTGATAATTCCCTTCTGTCAAGTTGGAATTTGGAATTTAAAAAAATTTGGAATTTCTAAACTTAAAGGTACATCTCCACTAAACCTTCAGGAAGATTCATGATAACCTTTTTGTTTTCACGGTCTATTTTTACAAGGAATTGATCGATCATCGGAATTAACATTTCGACTTCGCCATTTAAAACTTCAAAAAGAGGTTGCGCCGTCGTATCGTTTACGGCAGCGATTTTTCCAAAAACACCTAAGCGCTGGTCTTCGATTTCAAAACCGATTACTTCGTGGAAATAAAATTTGTTGCCGGAAAGTTTTGGCAACATTGTTAAAGGAAGATAAATGGCATTGCCAACAAGGGCATCTGCATCTTCTTCTGTGTTTACATCTTCAAAACGAATTCTTAGAAAGTCGTTTTTGTGCAAAGAACTTGTTTCAATAAAAAAAGGAACCAAGTGTTTGTTGCATTCAACAAACACTGATTCCAGATTTTCGTATAACTCAGGTTCGTCCGTGTCTAAATAAGCCAGAACTTCACCTTTGAAACTAAATTTTTTAGCGATTTTACCTAAATAAAAACATTCTTCTTTACGCATTCTCGCCAGCTAAAATTATGCTTCAGTTGTTTCGTTATTCTCTTCAGTAGCAGTTTCTTCAGTTGAAGCTTCAACTTCAGCAACTTCTTCTGTAGCCTCAGCAGCAGTAGCAGCAGCAATTGCGTCAGCTTCAGCTTGAGCAGCAGCAGCTAAACGTTTAGCGTTAACTTCTTGTTCTGCTTTTAAAGCTTTAGCTTTAACATCAGCTTGCGCTTTTGATAAACCATCTTTTTAGCATCAACTTTTCCAGCTTTAGCTTCTAACCAAGCAGCTAATTTAGCGTCAGCTTGCTCTTGAGTTAAAGCTCCTTTACGGATACCTCCATCAAGGTGGTGTTTCAATAAAGCACCTTTGTAAGAAAGAATTGCTCTAGCAGTATCAGTTGGTTGAGCACCATTGTGTAACCATTTAACTGCACTATCAAGGTTTAAGTCGATAGTTGCCGGGTTTGTGTTTGGATTGTAAGTACCGATTTTCTCTAAGTATTTACCATCTCTTTTTGAGCGTGCATCTGCAGCTACAACCCAGTAAAAAGGTTTTCCTTTTTTACCGTGTCTTTGTAATCTAATTTTTACTGACATAATCGTATGATTAAATTTTGAGGTACTCGACCCCTGTTAATTAAGGGCGCAAAGATATAATTTTTTATGAATTATACGTTCGAAATCATATTAAATGTATTTCAGGTGTATTTCTGAGGCATTTATGTCCTTTTTAACTTCATTTTTTAAATAATTATCTTAATTGAGGTTATTTTTGCCTCAAATTTACTGTGATATGAAAAAAATAATTTCTTTAGTATTACTGCTTTTTATTGTTTCTGCTTGTTCTGAAGATATAAAATTCAATAATCCGGCCTTCCAAAGCTTAAAGGAAAATGTGTTTTGGCGTGCTGTAAACTATAATGCTTCCAGTGTTACGAACAGCGGTTTTGTTATTGTGGGTGATCTTGGATTTGAAAAAGTAATTTTAAAAGTTCCGGAGCCAACAGCACAAACCTACATTCTGGGGCGTGACAATGTAACGACGGCAACTTACTTAAATACACAATCGTCGCCGCCATCCCGGTTTTCTACAGGTGTAAATAAAGGGGATGGGCAAATTGTGATTACCGAATATAATGCCGAGAACAAAACGATCTCAGGGACATTTAAGTTTACTGCTTTGAATGAGGATGAAAAGGATCTCGAAAAACCAAAAATTAGTTTTACTGAAGGTGTTTTTTACAAAATTCCAATTTCGGCAACATTTGAAAATTAGAGTTTTAATTTGCGATGGTTTGGTTTTATTGATATCTGTTTTTTTAAATCAAAATAAAAACATAAATAAACTAATATATAGTAGATTACAGAAAAATAAAGTTACATTTGCTACATTATTATAAATAAGTACATATGAACATTTTTGTTGGAAGCCTTCCATTCAGTATTGAGGAAGCAGATTTAAGAGAGTCTTTCGAGGCTTACGGAGCAGTAGATTCAGTTAAAATTATTACTGATAAATTTACTGGAAGAAGCAAAGGATTTGGTTTCGTTGAGATGCCAAACGACAGCGAGGCTCAAAAGCAATTGATGAATTGAACGGAGCTACTGTTCAAGGTCGTACAATTGTTGTTAATAAATCTGAACCAAAACCTGAAGGTGAAAGAAGAAGCTTCAATAACAACCGTGGAGGTGATTCTCGCGGAGGTTACGGAAACAACCGTGGTGGAAATGACCGTGGTGGTAACAGAGGAGGATATTAATATTTTTTCTAAATATATAAAAGGGATCAACTTGCGTTGATCCCTTTTTTTGTTTCACGTTTTTTTTGTTTCAGGTTTCAAGTTTCAGGTTTCAAGTTGTTGGAACGTGAAACTTGAAACCTGAAACTAAAAAAAAACTATAAGTTAGCTACAAGCCAGTCTCCAACTTCAGTGGTTTTATAAGCTTTAGTACCCTTTGGAGCCAGATCTTCGGTAACAATTCCCTGTTCTAAGGATTGGTTTACAACTGCTCTAATGGCTTCGGCCTCGTCTTTTAATCCAAAAGCATCTTCAAACATCATGGCAGCTGATAAAATAGTAGCCAACGGATTTGCGATATTCAATCCTGTAGCTTGTGGGTAAGATCCATGAATTGGTTCGTAAAGAGAAGTGTGTTCTCCAACAGAAGCAGAAGGCATTAATCCCATAGAGCCCGAGATTACAGAAGCTTCATCAGTTAAAATATCTCCAAATAAATTCTCGGTAATTAGAACGTCATAAGAATTAGGCCATTGAACCAATCGCATGGCAACGGCATCTACAAACTCGTAAGATACGGTAACTTCCGGATAGTCTTTTTCCATAGCCTGTACTGTTTCTCTCCATAAACGCGAAGTTTCCAGAACGTTCGCCTTGTCAACACAGCATAATTTTTTGCTGCGGGTCATGGCTAGTTCAAAGCCTTTTTTGCCAGACGTTGTACTTCAGCTCTGGTATAAACACAATTGTCAAATGCTGTGTCGCCATTATCTTTTCTTCCTTTTTCCCCAAAGTAAATCCCTCCTGTCAGTTCTCTTAAGAAAACCAGATCAGTACCTTCGATTCTTTCTCTTTTTAAAGGAGAATTATCAATTAAGGATGGAAAAGTGAAGGTTGGGCGTACATTCGCAAACAATCCTAATTTTTTACGCATGAGTAATAAACCCTGTTCCGGACGTACCGGTGCACTTGGATCATTATCATATTTTGGATGACCGATTGCGCCAAATAAAACAGCATCGGCTTTCATGCATATTTCGTGAGTTTCATCAGGATAAGGAACTCCAACGGCGTCAATTGCACATGCTCCGGTTAAGGCTGGTGTCCATGTTATTTCGTGATTGAATTTTTTTGCAATAGCATCAGATACTTTTACCGCTTCGTTTATTACCTCAGGACCAATTCCGTCTCCTGCTAAAAGGGCTATGTTTAATTTCATTCTATGTGTGTTATTTAAGGTTCAGAGGTTCAGAGAGGCAAAGGTTCAGAGGTATTAGGGTGGAAACTCTATTTTTTAGTCTTTGTACCTTTGTCTCTCTGAATCTTTGTCTCTTATGTTAAGTAACTATATTAAGCATTTTTTGAGTTGCAATAATTGCTGCAACGGTCTGGTCAGAATCTAATCCTCTCGTTTTAAATTCTTTTCCGTTGTTGACCCAGGTGATGATGGTTTCACACAAAGCATCAGAGCTGCTTCCGGGAGGGATTCTTACGGCATAGTCAATTAATTTGGGAAGTGTTAGTTTTTTGTTTTTATAAATTTTGGATAAAGCATTCATAAAAGCGTCAAACTGACCATCACCCTGAGCATTTTCTTCGATAATTTCATCGCCGAATTTTAAGCATAAAGTTGTTGACGGGCGCATTCCTTTTGAGTGAACTAATATATAGGATTCAATTTTTATTCTTTCTTCATAAGTATGGCTGTCCAGAACATCAGAAATAATGTACGGGAGATCTTCTTTGGTTACCGTCTCTTTTTTGTCTCCCAGTTCGATGATTCTTTGTGTGACCAATTTCAAATCTTCCTGATTCAATTTTAAGCCTAATTCCTGAAGATTCTTTTCGATATTAGCTTTTCCTGACGTTTTTCCTAAAGCATATTTTCGTTTTCTTCCAAAGCGTTCCGGAAGTAAATCATTAAAATACAGATTGTTTTTATTGTCTCCGTCGGCATGAATTCCGGCAGTTTGCGTGAAAACATTGTCTCCTACAATCGGTTTGTTGGCAGGGATTCTGTAGCCAGTAAAAGTTTCTACTAGTTTACTTACGGTATACAAAGAAGTTTCCTTAATGTTGATGCTTACTTCAGGCAGGTAATCGTTTATCACGGCCACTGTGCTTTCTAAGGGCGCATTTCCTGCACGTTCTCCCATTCCGTTTACGGTTACATGAAGTCCGTTGATACCGGCTTTTATGGCTTCCATAACATTGGCAACGCTTAGGTCGTAGTCGTTATGAGCATGGAAATCAAAATGAATTTTAGGATATCGGGCTCTGATTTTTGAAATAAACTCAAAAGTCAGGGACGGAATTAGCACACCCAAAGTATCCGGAAGCAAAATTCTTTTAACAGGCTGAGTGGATAGAAAATCCAGAAATTGAAAAACATAGTCAGGAGAATTTCGCATTCCGTTACTCCAGTCTTCCAGGTAAACATTGGTTTCAATATCATTCTCCCGGGCTAAAGTGATGATGTGTGCGATTTCAGAAAAGTGCTGTTCAGGTGTTTTTTTTAATTGATGAGTGAGATGATTTAAGGAGCCTTTGGTTAATAAATTTTGAACTCTTGCACCAGCTTTTTTCATCCATTCTATCGAAACGCCACCGTCTACAAAGGCAAGAACTTCAATACGATTGATGTATTCTTTTTCGGTTGCCCAGGTAGTAATGCCTTTTACGGCCTGAAATTCTCCTTCGCTTACGCGTGCAGAGGCAATTTCGATTCGGTCAATATTTAATTCCTCCAACAGTAATTGTGCAATGGTCAGTTTTTCTGCAGCAGAAAATGATACTCCCGAGGTTTGTTCGCCATCACGGAGTGTCGTATCCATTATTTCAATTTTTCTTTTTTCCATATTGATTTTCCAAATTCCTTTATACAAATAGATTGTTGTTGTGTTGTCTGGTTTTGTTTAAGTTATAAGACCCGACAGATTTTAAAAAAACCTGCCGGGTCTCATAGGACTGAACCTGATTTTTTAATAAGGAAGTTTGTCAGCAAAAGGAACAATGTCTTCTTTAATGTTTTGTAAATAATCAATGTCATCAAAGCCATTAATCATGTTGTTTTTTTTGTATCCGTTAATGGCAAATGATTCCTGCTGGCCTGTCGACAATAAGGTAATCGTTTGATTTGGTAAATTGATTTCCAGTTCTGTTTTAGGATCAGCCTCGATAGCTTTGAAAATGGTTTCGGCAAATTCAGGGCTTACCTGAACCGGAAGAACTCCAATATTTAAACAGTTTCCTTTGAAGATATCTGCAAAGAAGCTTGAAACGACAGCTCTAAAGCCGTAATCGTAAACTGCCCATGCAGCGTGCTCTCTCGAAGATCCTGAGCCGAAATTTTTTCCTCCAACCAGAATTTTTCCACTATAAGTTGAATCGTTTAAAACGAAATCAGTTTTTGGAGTATCGTCTCCGTTGTATCTCCAGTCTCTAAACAAATTGTCTCCAAAACCTTCACGTTTTGTAGCTTTTAGGAAACGAGCCGGAATGATTTGATCGGTGTCTATGTTTTCAATTGGCAGTGGCACCGCACTGCTGGTAAGTATGTTGAATTTATCGTATGCCATTTTTTTCTGCTTTAGGCTGTAGGCAGTAAGCTTTAGGCTTTTCCTACAGTAATTGTTTTTTTATTTGAGGCTTTAAGTGATAAGCTGTAAGCCTTTTTTTAAGGTTCTATGTAAAGCTTAAAGCCTATTGCTTAATGCTTACAGCAAGAATTAAAATAATTCTCTTGGGTCTGTTAGTTTTCCAGTAACAGCAGCTGCGGCAGCCATAATCGGACTTGCTAATAATGTTCTGGAACCTGGGCCCTGACGACCTTCAAAATTTCTGTTGGAGGTACTTACTGCATATTTTCCGGCAGGAACTTTGTCGTCGTTCATAGCCAGACATGCAGAGCAACCAGGCTGACGTAATACAAAACCAGCATCCGTAAGAATATCTAAAATACCTTCTTCTTTAATTTGAGCTTCAACAACATGAGAGCCGGGAACTAGCCAAGCCGTTACATTGTCAGCTTTTTTTCTTCCTTTAACAATCTCGGCAAAAGCTCTGAAATCTTCAATACGCCCATTGGTACAACTTCCTAAGAAAACATAGTCAATTGGTTTTCCGATCATTACATCGTCTTCTTTAAAGCCCATGTAAGCCAAAGATTTTTTGTAAGTTTCCTCGCCACCTTCAACTTCTTTTGCATTTGGGATATGTTTTGAGATACCAATTCCCATTCCCGGGTTAGTACCATAAGTAATCATTGGTTCGATATCGGAAGCATTGATGTTCAGTTCGGCATCAAAAACAGCATCAGGATCCGTTTTTAGGGTTTTCCAGTAGGCAACCGCTTTGTCCCATGCTTCTCCTTTTGGAGTGAATAATCTTCCTTCAAGGAAATCAAAAGTAGTCTGATCCGGAGCGATCATCCCGCCTCGGGCACCCATTTCAATACTTAGATTACAAACCGTCATACGGCCTTCCATGGTCATATTTTCGAAAACATCTCCGGCATATTCAACAAAATAACCGGTTCCGCCTGAAGTCGTTAACTGAGCGATAATGTAAAGCGCAACATCTTTTGGTCCAACTCCTTTGCTTAACTGACCGTTTACGTTGATACGCATTTTTTTTGGTTTTGGCTGCATGATACATTGCGTAGAAAGAACCATCTCAACCTCAGAAGTTCCGATACCAAAAGCAATCGCTCCAAAAGCACCGTGAGTAGAGGTGTGTGAATCTCCGCAAACAATAGTAGCACCTGGCAAAGTAATTCCATTTTCAGGACCCACTACGTGTACAATTCCATTTTTAATGTGTCCTAGTCCCCAGTGTGAAATTCCGTATTCATTGGCGTTGTCTTCAAGTGCTTTCAGCTGATTGGCGGACAGAGCATCTTGTACTGGCAGGTGTTGGTTAATAGTTGGAGTATTGTGGTCTGCAGTTGCAAAAGTACGCTCCGGATATAAAACGGAAACGCCTCTGGCTTTTAATCCTAGAAAAGCAACGGGACTTGTAACTTCGTGAATAAAATGGCGGTCAATAAAAAACACATCTGGTCCATCTTCAATTTTACGCACTACATGTGAATCCCATACTTTGTCAAATAATGTCTTACTCATTGTTTTGTTTTTTTAATTGTAATTTCTATAACCACAGCAATTTCTGCTTATATATAATAGGAAAGCAAAATTAAAAAAGCTAAAAAGTGGTCAATTTCAATATTTCATTATATACGATACCCAAACTAAAAATACGAATTGCGATTGGCTTTTGAAAAATCTGTTTTTGGCCGCAAAAAGAATGGCAGATAAGTATTGTTTTTCTTTCCGAAGTTAATTTCCAGAGAGTAGCTTTGAATTTTAGCAGTTGATGAATTTGCCTTGAAATCACCATAAAATATAGGTTTTAGGTTTTAAAAATGTAACAAAACCAACAAAAAAGGCGATTTTTATTGATTTTGAATTCCTTTTTAAGTTTTTGGGATCTCAGATAAAAACACTTTTTAAGCGCACTTTGACGCCTTGAGGAGGAATATGTATTTGTGTTTTTTTATTGGAAATAATACGACATCCAAGAAGCGTATTTTTTCTTTTTTAGAATGAAATTAAATGAAGAAGTTATAATCGGCAAAACCAAAAGTGCAAAAATACAAAACAAGTTTTAGTTCAAAAATACAAAAAGACTGACTAAGAAAAAGCTTTTCATTTAAACGTTCTTTAAACCACATTTAAATTAAAAAGGCCACTACAATGAAAGCGGCCTTTTTAATTTAATCTATTGTATCAAATTTTACTATTTTTTATAGATCATTATATCGGTATAACTCGACGAATAGTTTATGGTTGTTTGCATTTTTTCTGTATAAGCTCCATTAAAAGGGTTACTCAATGGTGTTTTTGTTTCAATCCATTCACAGAGCTCAATAATTGATGATTTGTTTGAGGTAAAATAAAAGTACTTGGTGTCATCCAAAACGTTTAAGACATCTAAATAATCACGCAATTTCCAAAAGTTTTTGTATGTTCCGCTTTCGGTTGACAAATATGGTGGGTCAACTAAAAAAATGACATTATGAAAGTCTTTGTATTTAGAAAACAATTCTTTATAACATTTGCTAGTTACTTCAATACCTTTTAAGTAACCATCAGCAAAATAATCTGATTTCCTTAAACAATTATAAAGGGTTTCTTTTTCCAGTTGTTCATAACTTTGAACATATTTCATACTGAATAACAGATTACTGGATAAAGTTATGAAATCTACATATCCATCATATTGTGCCTTCTTTATGCAGTTCAGAACATTTGTTCTTTCTAAACCTGATATCTTCTTTTCAGGTGCACAAGCCCGCAGAATGTGCCTTAAACGACTGAGCAATAAATTTGTTCTATCTATATTCTCTAAACGTTCTTTATAATTATCAAAATCATTATAAATTACTGTGGCATGAGGGTAAATAGATTTAACGTTGTGACTTAGTAAGCCACTACCTCCAAATAAATCTACATAAGTTGCTGTTGGTGAGTATTCTTTTAAAGCTATCTCAAACTGCTTTAAAAATTTGCGTTTTTGCCCCATAAATGGCAGAGGTGCTGATTTAAAAATTTTCTTTTTTTCCATTCGTTTTTTGATTGATGATTGATTATATTTGCACTTCCTACAGTAATAAAACATGACGCAAGAAGCCACAGCTCGGAAGACTTATTGTCCTCCAAACGCTGTGGCTTTATGCTGTCTGAAAATAATTACTGTAGGAAGGTATATTATTAGTTTGGAGGACTCTTTTTATTCCTCCTTTGTACCCAACATTTTTTTATACTGTTAGGTAAATTGAATCTTTTAGAGACCCAACTTATTATTATAAGTAGTAGTATTAATAGAAATACCCAAACATAAAACCCAAATTGAAAACCATTAGTCTTAGCGTTTTTGTTTCTGTGTACTTTATCTTTTTCTGTCGCCTTTTGTTCTCCAACATCAGATTCTACCAGTGTTTTTTCGGTTCTGACAGCTTCTTTTTTTTCTAACTCGTTTAAATTACTAGAATTTGTGTTCTTGTTGATTTCGCCACCTTCTAAATAGATTTCTTCCTTCAACTTTCCATTTACATAATGCTTATAATGAAACGGTTTCCTAATGCCTGAACTATCCAGTTCTGCAATACTTGAAAGTTTCAAATTATCATTTAATGTTAATTGATGTTTCTGGTAATTTAAATTTATATTAAGAGATTGCTGAAATAAAGAATCTAAGTACTTGGACACCGATTCTTTTTCTTTTTCAATTGTTTTCTCAACTGTAACAGTTTTAGTTTTACAGCCTAGTATGGACAATATCATAATAATGAAAACTAATTTTTTCATCTTAAATATGTTTTGTAATTGACTTTGATACAGCTTTTAATGTTGCTGCATAATTAGGGTCTGTAGCATATCCAGCTTTTGCAATCGCATCAAAAAATTTGATGTAATTATTTTTTACTTTTAAGGCCTCAGAGTAGCGTTTGTTTTTAATAAAAAACTGCGCATGATCATTAAAACAATCTTCAGGAGTAGAGTACTTTCTGAAATAGTCCTTTCCTTTATGCTTAAACATTTTAACTCCATTACGAACGACAGGAGTTGAAGAAATATGAACTGGCATTGGGTTTTTGACATTTTTTGTGTATTCAGTAGTTGTCAATAATTGCTCATTTCCATTTAAACCGTCTGTATCTTTAACTCCAAAAAACATGTTTCCGGGAGCGACTTCTCCCCACGCAGATTCAAGGGCAGCCTGAGTTAAAATTGCAATAGCAGAAATTCCTGTTTTTAATTCTACTCTTTGAGCATGTGGTAGAAATGTTTCTACAAATAATCTAGGCGTCATAATCTCCTTTCTTTGAAAATAATGGTGTGATACTTGGAAGAACTGCTGATAGAATCAATCCAATTAATTTAATTCGATTGATTACTACAAGAGACAATCCTGCATCTTGCAAAAGATCAAACTTTGTGTCGATGAAGCCTGTTAAAACGATAAGTAAGCTTACTATTACTGCGATTTTTGATTTATTCATATAATTAAATTTAAAGTTATTTTTATTCCGGATCGAAAACTATTGAAGCGACAATTTTCAACCAGCCAGACGAAGTTTTCTCGTAAATTAAGGGGCCAATTTCTTCAATGAGATTGCAGTGCACTCGAAAACCATTTACTGCATTTGGATATGTGGTGTTCAAATATGTGAGTGTCAAAGTTGTCAAAGTTGGATTGTTAACCGCAATCTGCAAATCAATATTGCCAGTACTACTATTCGCAAAACTTCCATTAACTGATACTGGTATCACCTGTTTAACTGCGCCCCAGCCTACCGGATTTGTTGCATTTGTATATGTTGTTCCAGTCCCACCATACGTTGGTGAAAATATAAACCCTCCACCTTCAACAGGATTCACAAGTTTGATTTTATCACTGTTTACTTCGGCTCTTGTGTTATCGTCATGATTCTCTATAACATTACCTGAGATATCCATCTGATTGTTTAACGTACTTGAACTCATACTTATGTTCCCGCTAAAAATAGAGGTGCTAGGAAACGCAATCACAGAGTTTGAGCTTAGAAAGTTACCGTTATTCACTACTTGCTGTAACGTTTGAGGTATATCATCAAGGGTAGCAAGTACATGTTCTCCTACTTTATTTGGAAACGTAAGTACAGAGTTTCCTGTATAACTATTTGGATCCGGAAATCTCACAGCTGTGCTCCAAAATTCACTATAAGATCTTATGTTAAACTGACTACTCATATTACCAATTTCCCATCCAGTACTGCTATAATCATTTCTAACAAATAGACCTAAATTCCCCAATGTTGAATAAATTGCCGAAACTATACCAGGATTGGTATTTCTAACGGAGAACCCCCCATTTGAAATCCCCATACCAATTTCTATATTAGCCCCTGGTGTGCTAAAATTGTAGTCTCCACCATTGTCCAAAACTTGTTGTAGGGTCTGAGAACCTAAAGAACTTTGTGGAACAAATTTCACAATATTATCAAGCCCTCGAACAAGTAGGGAATCCGTTTTTTTGCCGGGATTAACTGTGCTTAAACGTAAAGGCTTTTGGATAGTGTATTCTTGCGGAATCTGAACCTGAGAAAATGCTGTAAATGACACAGCAAAGAGTAAAATTAAATGTATTCGTTTCATTTTTTTAATTATTGATTAGTTGTGTTTGTATTTATGCGTTTGTAATTATACTGTAATTTATGAGTGCACTTTTTTCGCCACCATTGTAATATGCAGTAATCCAAGTTCCGTCAACAAATCCCTGAACAAGGTCATTTTTTTCAAGTGTGTACTTTTTTGCAGGATCATTGTTAGTTGGATGCTTGAAAATTAAGAGTTCTCCAACCGTAATAAACTTTGCTCGACCAACCAATTCTGAATGCGCATCAGGATCAGTTTTATGCGCATCAAACTGAGATTTTTCAGCTTTGGCGTTTAAAGTTTGGATGAGATTCTGAACGGAGCTTTGCGGTATTGTTTCATCCTTATGCCAAAATGAATCCCATGTAGCCCAGTACTGAGCCTCTGTTGGTTTTTTTCCAGTTAAAAACCAGTTTCTAATTGCACTTTTATCTGCCATTTTTACAAGCGTATTAATACATAATGTAATGAGATCTTTTGGTACTTGTTCCCCACTAACTCTGTTAAAATCACTTTGAAAGATGTTGATGTACGATCTCTCGTTTGCAACCATGTGTTTGCATCCTGTGACCAATCTGAAGCTTCTGAGTAAATATTTACCAATGGAATGTATCTATTTGTACCAACATCACCGAAAGTTATTGTTACTAAATCTTCATCAAAGACATCACCAATATAAAGTTCTCCTGCATGCAAAATTTTATCTACATAAGTAACCTTATTCTTTACGAAATCCGGTTTTGTAGAATCTGTTTGATTCATGTCAGCTTGTACCTGAACTTTCGCGCCTTCCTGTATTGTATCAAGTTTAGTCCTAATTGTTGTTAGAGAAGTGTTGATTGTTGTTAAGGAAGCATTTATTGTTTGAAAAATTCCTGCTAATTCTTTCGTTTGTGGTGGTCTTATAAAACTACTCCAAGGCCATGAAACATCAGCCGTTCCAAATGTTGCATATCGGATCGAATGAACTTCTTTTACTGTACCATTTTCAAAGGCGCGATTAACTGGCTCTTCGATAATGATAACTTTCGAATCCATAGTTACCGAGGCCTCACGAAAGTCTATAGGCTCACCATTAATGAAAATAACGCCATTTGTTACTGTCGTTCCAACTAACTCACAACCCGAAATAATTGTTAGATCGCCTGCAAGTTGACCAAAAGACTCAAAAATTTTAAAAGCAGTTTGTAACTCTTGGAGCCTCTCTGTTTTTAATGGGAAACCTCCTGTCTGATTAAAATTTGATCTATTCATTGATAAAAATATTGTAGCGTTTTCCGCCTGTTTTGTAAAATTTAACATGTGCATGAAGCACATGAATTTGGGTTTTGAAAATTTCTTCAGGAACGAAGACAATAAAGTCTAATCCTGTATCTGAGGTCTCAGATTCAGTCCTTAGCCAAATTGTATGATCTTCAGCATCCATTTCTAAAAATAAATCCTGATCTTCAGCATCTGTGTAGACATAAGTAGTCTCATAAATTTGACCGTCAGTTATGTAAATTCTTCTTTCAATCGGGTCAAACTTGTCATTCAATGAACCTCTCAAATAACATATTTGCCCTGAATGCTCTAATTTGTAAATATTGTCTATTCTCCAATTGAACCACTTGTAATAAATCATGTCGATTGGTTTTAAAATAATTTTTACAAATAATATTGTTAAAGAATCACGCCATTTGATCGGTAACATTTGAATTCCAAAAATTTTCCAATCAATATCAAACCACATATTTTATATTTTCAAATGTTACTATCTCGAAATAACCACTTTCGGCAATTTTTGATACGTTAATAGGTTGAGGCGTTCCATAATCATTTAGTTCTGGATTAATCCAAGAGCTTTCTGCTTTATTTAATGTTGCATCTAAAACGCCAGAAATAAGTTGCAGTTTGTCAATTATTGCTGATAGCCTTAATTCACCATTAAAATCTAGTTCCTTCATAAATTCTTTTAATGAATCTTGGATTGGATAATTACCGTTTAATTTGCTCATCCCTTTATCATCTAGCACTAAAGAATCTCTTTTAATAGTTATGTCTAAGTAAAGTCGGTCAGCTTTATAATTTATAACTGTAACCTGAACACCTGCTATTCTAATTTCTTTAATGTATTGATTGATTGCTTCTATTTGTGAATTGTCTTCAAATGCTGTCAAAACACCATCTGTTTCACCCGCAATTTTTAGAATCAGACGACTACTTTCAGCAGCTTCATTTACTGCAGCATATTTGATGATTTTTGAAGCTTCAATTTGCTGTTCTGTTGCATTACTATTATCATAATAGTCTTTATCTGCAACTAAATCAAAACCATACTGAAAGCGTAACGCCATTGTACGATACCATGGTAAACCTCCCGGCTTTTCATTCGCTAAACGGTTATCAACTTCTTTTGTATGCTCATCAAAGTACGTTTCCATTATCCAAATTGCACTTGCAATTATGAATGTAAAAGCACGATATATTGAAAACATGCTAGTTGAATTTAAGTAAGTTGATAAAACTTCATTAGAAGCAATATCCTTCAGCATGACGTTATGTATTTGTGTTATTGTTCGTGCCATTATTGAACTATGTTATCATTTTCTATTACCCAGTATCCTATTCCTGAATTATTTTCAATCAAATCAATGTTTTCTTGAGTTAAAGAAGTTGCAGGATCCATTTTGTTGTTAACAAAAAAATTTATCACTTCTTGATTTCCGTAGTCCCTAAAAGGAATATTTAAAATTTGTCCGGGAACAAGCTCTCGTGTAATACTAATACCATTAAGCAAAGCAATGTCAGCAATGGCTTCAATTGTACCACAATGTCTTATAGCAACATCTAATAGAGATTGATTATTCAGTACTGTTATTTTCGTCATCTAGTTCAAATTGTTTGTAAAACTTTTTGTTAATTATTCTAATTAGAGTTTTTGCATACTTAACTCCAAGACTGTCTAAATTCTCCAAAAGACTTACTAATAACTGCCAAATTATACCTAACAAAACAACCCAATACAACCAAGAAAAAGGATTAAGTTCTAAGTCTATAACCGTAATAAAATCAGAGTTTTGAGCAAAAGTGTTTAGAATGTAAATTGGGACTAAATACGTTGCTATTTTTAGCAACATTCTGCCAAATTTCCTGCTTTCATGACGCTCATTCCTTTTAAGAGAAGCTTTTATTCCTGTGTACCACTCTGAGACAAGCAATACAACATAAGCCATTAAAAAAGATGATTAAAGCCAAACAAAAAGCTAACTGTTGAGAAAATAAACGCCACGATTAAATCAATTTTGATAATAGAAGTTGATGTATAAAAGAAACCAAACGCACTTTTTAGGAATTCATTAAAATCAATAAAACCAAAACCTTTTAATATGTAATTAACTATTCTAATCATAAATCTATACTTAAATTCTCAATCCCGTTACTAGTGTCAATAACTGCATTATTATACCCATCATAGTTCAATTGTAGTTTTAAATCACGTTTAAATTCATCAGCACTAATTGTTTTGTTAATAAACTTGATGTAGTTTATTGCACCAAAACCGGCCAAAGGAAATTCTTTTATTTCACCCGGTTGTAAATCCAAAATATCTTCAACATGTTGTTGATCGCTTTGACCTGTTGCGAAGTCTGAACCCTCAGCACTCGTGCTGAATTTTAAACTACCATTGTCATTTCGCAATAAATCTAATCTCATTTTATTCTATTTTTCCAGTACCTGTTCCTGCCTGATTGGTTGCAGAACCAGTAGTAGTTACATTGACCGTCACGGTTCCTGATTTTATATACTTACTTATTGCTGCAGCTAACTTACTTGCATAAACTTCTTTTGCTTCATCGTAATTTGAGGACTGTATCATTTCATCCTGTAGTTCTACAACTTCTGTTATAAATTGTTGGTCATTTAGCGCCATCAGCTTAATAATTTGTTAGTCTTTTCATTTAACTGCTTAAAGAACACTTTATCAGCCGGTGAAAAATTACCAGGGCCACTTGGTGTCATAATTACAGCCTTATCAATTTGATTAAAAGCATCGTTTAAAATCGATTTAAGATTCGCATCTTTGTTCTCAATTCTAAACTTCTGATCTTTCAATTCGAATATTTGATCGCTTATTTTTATTTTAACTTTATCTATTTCAGAAACTCGCAGAATGAAGGCATTGTCTTCGTTCTCCAACCGTCCAATAATTACTTTTGAACCTATCTTTGGATAAACTGTAAATTGGCTCTCAAAATCTCCGATAATGGCATTTAAACGAACATCTTCGTAATGATCGACGGTACAAGTGTCGTTGTCTATTTCTTTAACTGTTCCAACCAGTAACGAAAACTTTGTTTTGCCTTTCGTTGAAGCATTTAAAGCATTTTTAAACAACTGATCTAGCTCGTTCATAGTTTGTAACTTAAATTGTTTGATCTCTTAATCCCTTCAGAACCGCTTACCTCAATTGTGACACTCTCAATAAAGTATCGTCCGTCTTGGTGTCGATCTTTGTAAAATGGTCTGTACAATTGTGCAGCGTGGCCGGGTTTTGTTCTTGGGTAACACCAACCGTCCAAAGTTCCTTCGAAACCACTATAAGAAACACTTGTTTGCTGTTTGTCTGCCCATAATTTAAGTTCTGCGGTTTTCATGTTTGGCCATAACTTGATTGTTTTTTCATCACCACCTTTTTCTCCAACAGAAACTTTTAAGACATTACCATCAGATTGTTTGCTTTCAACAGTTAGAAAGATTGGTTTACTTTCTTTTTGCGCAAATTTTAGACTACTACCTCTACGTACATTTTCACTAAAATTGTATTTATGAACCGTTTCAGCTTTGAAGTCAACTATCATTCCAACACATATTGTTGTAGGGTCTTTGAAATAAGCTCTTATTCCTGCTTTGTCTCTCAATTCGTCTAGTACATTGTATGGTGTAGCATCTTCAATTAACCATTTACCAATACTGTATTCAGCATTACATTCAATTTTATATTTAGGAGGCAAAACAGCAGTTAAAATATCAATGAGTTTTCCCGACTTAATGAACTTCGTAATTCTTGGAGCTTTTTTAAGTTGAAACATTTCATCTTCACACTCTAAAAGCATTGGCATTTCAGCACCAATTTTGGAAATGTATCCTTCAAATTCTGTTTGCAAATCATCATCATAACCGAGTTCTATTTTGATAGAGTCCCCTCGTTTCATAAAATCAAGAATTGATTTTCCTGATATGTTTATTGACTTGCCAATTTCATCAACTGCATTCCTAAACTCTCTTGGTAGTTCTAGTTTAGCAGTATTAGAAAGAACCTGAACACTTGATTCTATTTTGATTGACTGGCAGACACGAAAAACTATGTTATCAGCAATTGTAATCTTTATACTGATATTGTGATACAAATAATTCATTTTAACGATTAGGTTTCATGAGTGTAAAATTGACTGCCTTGATTGAACTGGCATTTATTGTAAATTGCACAGTGTCCTGATAACCTTCAACTGCTGTAAAGGAAATTGATTTAAAATACAAGCTGTCAATGTCACGTTCTTCAAACTGTTTGCCTACCACTTTTACTACTCCATTGTATCTCCAATTTTGATTCAATCTCCTGACTTCATCACTTGGATAGACCCTATTGTTAAGATCGATTAACAAACCATTCATTGTAATATCCCACGGTTTTGTATTCCAACGCTCAATAACTACAGGATCATCGTCATTTACTTCAGTTTCTATAAGAGATTTTTCCTGTGTAAACCCAACTAGCAATGGAGGCGCAAACAAATTTCCTTTATCACCGTGTAAAATCGCTGAAAATTCGAGAGGTTCTAAATTAGGAACAACCATTTTTACATACTCTACATTTGATTCTTGGAGCGGGTAGGTTTGAAATGAGTACTTTTTTTGATCTGTTTTATCAACAAATACTTTTTCAATTGCCTTTCCGGCAGCCATCATTCCAAAAGCAGCAGCATAACGTGCTACTAAATCGATCGTAATGTTTTTGGGGAACTCTGTAACATCACTAAATACCTTTTTGTAAGGTTCAGTTATCATCATTATACTGCCATTTTTGGAGCTATTATGCCCATATCAACTAAATATTTAACTTGCGCCCATTTCTCTGCCCAAACGATATCCGACAACTGTTCCGGGAAAGGGATATGAAGAATGTGACTTATCATTGCATCCATTTTAAAGATTAAATCTTTGTCATCATCTTGAATCAGCCCCGAACAGTCGTCTAATACTTTTTTATGACATTCTCTCTAATTGGAATGAGTTCGGCCAATCCGCTAACACATGTCAGAAATAAAGCATCATCATTTAAAATTTGATCTTTATCCGTTAATACACAGCTTTTAACTAAGATTTCTTGCGCCTTTGCAGGGTTGACATGTTGATACTTTAAATATTGCCCCATTGTTCTTCGATCAGGAACACACACAATAACTTCTAAAATTTCGTTGTAAGCATCATCCAACGGTATCTCAATTCGTCTTAACTGGTCAATGCCGCCAGCATTTTTAATTTGTTCATCACTTAGTTTTTTGATTGCTTTTTGGGTTTCTTGTGCCATTATTTTATATTGTTTAAATTTGATTTAAACGCCCTCTCATATAAGAGGGCGTGTTGAAAAATGATTATTGTTTAAGCTGCTACGTTTAATTCAACTTTGATAGCAAACATTGTGTATTCTTTTTTAAGCCCCATTTCACCTGTAACCTCGCGTCCTTCGTTTTGAAATTTCACTAATAAGCGATCTGTAACAATGATGTTAAACTCGTTTGTGAATGTTACAATAATGTTGAATGGCTTAATATTTAAAATACTTCCACCGGAGGCAGCTATTTCTAAAGGCACAATGTCGTGCATCATAAAACCAATTGTAGCATTAGGTGTAATTTTGCCTGAGCTCCAACTTGTAGCGTGATTTCCGAGAGTATAATTCAATTGATTTTCCTGTTCATTACCGTAAGTAATTGAGGTTACTTCAATTGTCACACCTTCGATAAATACTTCAACATCGGCGCTGTCATAGGCTTTTCCGTTTCTTGTGACTGTAGCCATTATTGATTAGCTTTTAAATTAATTGTTCCGTTTAAAAATCCTAAAACTCCAGTTGGTTGTACATTGAAAGAAACATTTAAAACCTTTTCAACCAGCAGATCACTATCCGGGTCTACTACTGTTCTACCGGAAGAAATTTCAACTGCATTTTGCATATCAGTAAAAATGTTATTTCCGATTGTTTCTAAATGTGTCACAACTCCTGTAGGCAATTTGCCGTTTTGGTTTACAGGATAAGTTTTTTTTACTTTTGGAAGAAAGGCAGTTCTAAGCTGTCTTGAGCAATCATCCATCATTCGACCATAAGCAATTGTATGCTCATTCATGTTGCCTTCAGCATCTATAATAATAGGTGCGCAAACATGGTCATTGTTGATTCGTATTCCCGCTAATCCGGCATAAGACAGCCCGAACACATAGCCTTTGTCTTCAAATGTTTGTAATTCTGCGTATAAATCTTTGTTTGTTTTGTGATTTGATAATCCGGGAATCATCCAAGCTGATTTTGCACCATCCATTAAATTAAAGGCTTCGTTATCACCAATATTTTGATTAATAGCACTTGCAGCACATACCCCAATATCGTTCCCACATCAGCGAATTTTTGTGCGATACCTGTTTTCGTTTCTGCATATTGCCAGTCTTGACCAATAACAATTGTAACTTTTGTAGCAGAGACAGTTTCAATGTCTCTCAAGTCAGGAACTACAGAAGCTACTCCGTTTAAACCGTAACCTTCAACAAAAATGTGTGTTGGCATAAATTGGTTATATGCCCATTCTGCTGTACCCTGTGCTAATGGAATACTTTCAAAAACATCATCAGGTAAACCGTTATTATATGTAATCGGGTCTTCTGAATCTGTGACAGGATTTAGAGCTATCGCAACTTGACGGACTCTGTAATCAGCATCGATTAATAATCGCTTTAATTTATCTCCCACTGTATCCGCAGCAATGGTTTCTAAAGTTTCTGTTTGAGAAACTACCATAAAAAACAGAGGTATTCCTTCACCGGCCATTCGATAAAATTCTCGTACATGTCTGTATACATTTACATTGTTTGCTTTATCAAACTCGGCCGTAATTCCATTTTGTTCAGCATCGTATAACCCATAAAACGTTACCGTTTTTTTGAATGCGAGA
Organism: Flavobacterium sp. B183; assembly: GCF_023539155.1. NCBI lineage: Bacteria > Pseudomonadati > Bacteroidota > Flavobacteriia > Flavobacteriales > Flavobacteriaceae > Flavobacterium > Flavobacterium sp. B183. The sequence continues at coordinate 1,345,441 of NZ_CP097434.1, forward strand.
GTGGGAATAGCAGGAGAACTGACAATGATAGCCGATACACGTCTATCATTGTTTAGTCTATTTGCGCCAACTTTGCCTTTTTTTAGTTGTACAGCGTCTAAATTTGCCATTTTAAAAAGTTTTTAATTGTTATTCAACTATACCTGAAACTATTGCACCAGCACCATATTCTTGCTTTTTATCAGTTAGACCGTAACAGTGCAAACGAATTTCGGATTGTGGGTCAGGATTTCTCGTATCTTGAATCATTGGTTTATAAAGCACTTTTACAGCTTCAATATGATGCACAATATTTGGAGCATAATAAAGCAAAGAACCATTTCTGTCTGTATTTTCATTAACACCACTTAGAACTGGTTTGTCATTACCGTTGAATTTTACTGAACTGTTATTTTCAAAAAATTTAAGTTTGAAAAATCTTTTCAATTCACCGGTTACGGGGTCAATTTCGATATCACGAATGTTATTTGTGCTGCCTCTATCTTCGATAAGGTCTTGCCTGTGTTCAGCACAAAGAATCATAAATACCTGAGCCCAGTCTGTAAAATTCAATCCTTCAGCCAGACTATAGTATTTGATCATGTCAGAATACTTCATTTTTTTTCGACCTGTTCCGTCATCCTCTCCTGTTGTTCTAAGAATTGGAGTTTTTGATGTGTTTTCTTTCGGAGCAATTTTTCTTAAAGCGTAATCTCTCACCCCCATTCTAAACGCTTCATTGTGCAATCTTCGTAGCTCACTCTCTCTATCAAAGGCCATTGCTCGTAAAGATTTGTCCGTAACTATAGTCAAATCAGTATCTAACTTATCCCACTCAATTAAGCCCTTTTTGTTTGGTATGTCGACTGGTTCAAACTCAGTAGTTTTATTGACATGAAATTTAATTTCATTAATCAATTTGTTGAATTTAATACCGTCCTTATCGAGAGCATCCGCTGACGGCGCTTTGAACGTCCCTATAAAGTCATCTTTATAATTTCTAAATTCTTCTAAAAGTTGAGGCTCAACGTATTGTTCAAGCCATAATCCATCAACTAATTTTGCCATTTATTTTTTGTATTTTGCGTTAAATAATTCTTTGAATTTTTCAGGTTCTTTTTCAGCCATAGCCTCTAAATCTCTAGGAGCTTCGCTTTGCCACTTGTCAAAATCCCAGTTCTCACGGCCAGTAGAGCCATTTACATTTACTGGTGTTTGGATTAGTGATGAAACAGGTGTACGTACTGGAATAGCAGCTAAAACAGTATTTAAAGTTTCAATTCCTGATGCGGTTGCAATGCCTTCATAAATGGCAACCTGATCAGCGGTGATTCTGCCTTCTTTTTTTGCAGTTTCAATCGCAGCACTGATAACAGTTTTAGTATGATCAGCTAATTTGTTCTCAGCATCTTTCTGTTTTTGTTTAGCTTCTGCCAACTCTGTTTTAAGTGTGTTTTCTTTACCTTCAAAATGTTGTTTGATAGCTTCAATAACGGCTGTATCAGAGCTCTGCTCATTTAAACCTGTTAGGCCAAGAGCTTCAATAATGGGTCTTTTCATATTGGTATCTAAATTTAATTCTGTGTTTTGAGGAATAAGTAAAGCAGAGAATCGATTATATGTTTCTTTCACGCCTAATTGTTCCGGGTTGATGGTATCTGTAGTAATTGTTTCAGGTTCAATAATACCTGTAATTAATCCCTCTTTTAAAGCTTCTTGCGCAGAAAACCAGTTATCACCAGTAAGCCATTTTTTTACATAGCTCTCAGGCTTACCCGTCTTATCCATAAGCTTTTTAATGAAATTGATTTCTATAGCATTCAAAAGCTTTGCATTGTTCGTGTGATCTAATGCAGTACCGTAAGTACTGCCCGATGGAGCGTGAATCATCATATACCCATTTTCTACCATATAAACATTTTGTTTGCGGGCAAGACTGATTACTGCGGCCATCGAGGCAGCTATACCTACGATAATAAAATCAATATTCTTTTTTGAGCGTTCAATCGTATTGTACATTAAATTTCCATCAAATACTGACCCTCCATACGAGTGCATTTTTACAATTACTTTTTCGTATTGTGCTTCTAATTCTGTAAACAATGAGACGAACTCCATTCCGTTTCCATCCCATATTACACCGTATGCTGTGATTGTATTTTGTCTTACTGAGAAATTCATTTTTTAAACTTTGATGCAAAGATGTGGGGTTAAAATGAGGTACAAAAAATTGTTCGCAAGGGTTGCAACAATTTTAGTTTACACCTTGATTTAAAAGCATTTTTGCATTAAAAGTCAAAATTTACTATGTCAAAAACTATAACGAACCATGCAAAAAAAGCAATGGCCGAAAAGATGTTTGTTGAAGATGGCATGACTTGCAAAGCCATATCAGAACAGTTAGATATTTCAGAACAAACATTGTCCAAATGGAGAAAAGAAGGTCGATGGGATGATAAGCGAGCAGAAATGTTAGCCTCACCACATAAGATTCGCGAATTACTCATTAAAGAACTGAAAACAGTTGCTGAGGGAGGTACATCTGTAATAGATGCTGATGCATTAGCAAAAATTAATAAAGTTATTGAAACACTTTCCAGTAGCACCAGTGTACAGATTGTATTTTCAGTATTCAAAGAATTTGATAACTGGATGGCCGATCAAGACCCTAAAACAGCAGTGTTATTTACAGAGTATCACAAACAATTTATTCTTTACAAAATCAATCAGGAAGGCTAATGAGTCCAAAATGGGAAAAGTTAATTAAGCAGTACGAAGAACATTGCATTCGGATTAAAAAAGCAACTACAGTTAACATCAATGAGAAACCTACTGATAAATTAAACCGTATTAAGGAGCTTGAGAAAGATTATATAAAGTGGTTTGAATACTACTTCCCAAACTATGCGAAAGCTCCTTGCGCACCTTATCATAGAGAACTTGCCGATAAGATAATTCAAAACAAAATAGTTGATTTACTTGGTGAAATTTATCGCTCTGGTGCAAAAAGTGTGCATTTAGGCATGGGAATTCCTCTATTTCTGTATTTCACTAAAGATTTATTTTACATGATGCTAATAGGTCAAACAGACCCAAAAGCTAAAAAACTAATCGGAAAAATTCAGGCTCAATTAAAATCTAATTCGAGATTGATTAATGATTACGGAAAAAGGTTCAACTATGGCGACTGGACTACTGGAGACTTTACAACTGTAGACGGAGTAAAGTTCAAAGCAATGAGTATTGGTCAATCACCACGTGGGGAAAGTGAAGAGGAAAACCGCCCGGATTATATTCTGATTGATGACGTTGACACAAAGAAAAGAGTTAAAAACGATAAACTTTCTCGCGAGGCCTATGAATGGGTATGGGAAGATTTAAGAGGAACTTTTGACGAAGGAGGTGCAAGACAAAGATTTATCTGTGCAAACAACAACTTTCATAAAAATTGCATTATCAACCTATTAAAACAGGAATTTGTTCGAATAAACGAAAGAGCGAAAGAAGCGGGACGAAAGATCAGGCATTTTGTAGTAACTGCAAAAGCTGTCAAGGATTTAACAACATTTGAACCCAGTTGGCCGGGCAAGACAACTGCTGCATACTGGCGGGCTAAGTATGAAGAAACTCCCTACCGTTCATTTATGCGTGAATATATGCATGTCCATATACAGGAAGGTGTAATTTTTAAGCCTGAACACATGCAATATAAGGAAATGCTTTCGCTGGATAAATATGATGCTTTGTGCTTTTATGGCGATTTGAGTTATAAAGATGCGGGAGATTACAAAGGTATGGGATTAGTAGGAAAACATAACAGGGAATATCATTTGATCTTTTGCTTTTTAAGGCAGACAAGCAGAAAAAACCTTGCTAAATGGCTATATGATTTAGTAGAAGATCACAACTTACTAAACTACAATATCAGATACAAAATTGAAGGTTTGTTTGCAATGGATGAGTTTGTCAATGACTTTGACTTAGAAGGAGACGAAAGAGGATGGCATGTACCTGTGACAGCTGATAAAAAAGGAAAAGACGGCAAATTTGAACGTATTGAGAGTATGGAGGGATATTTTGAGAGATTAAATGTGTTTTTCAATATCCTTTTTAAAGGAAACAATGACTTTCAAACAATGGAAGATCAATTGTTAGCCTTTGAAAAAGGAAGTGGAGCAAATGATGACGGACCCGATTTCTTTCAAAGTGGAATTGCAAATGTTAACAAAACAACATTCGTAGCCAAGTTCCCACCACAATCAACGAGTCGTAAGGAAATAATAAAAGAAAAAAACAATAGGTACTAATGCGATTCATAAAAAATGCAGATTATGATGTTTTGATTCGTACAGAAATCAAAAACATTCTACTTGAAAATTACACAGAAAGAAAGCTTTTTTCTGCTGAGGAAATGGCTATTTCTCAAATCAAAAACTATTTAGCTGGGCGTTACGATGTTGAATTAATTTTTATGCCTTCTGCTGAGCCTTCAGATGACAACCCTGAGCCAAAAGAAACACGTAATGCATTTATCATTATGACTGTTATTGATTGCGCCTTATACCACCTGTATTCTTCGCAAGCACCTAACAAAATACCTGAACATAGATCAAACCGGTATCAAGATGCTTTGGAATGGCTAAAGTTAATGCTTGAGGGAAAAAGCACTGCTGACCTTCCTTTGATAAAAGACAAGCAAACCGGAGAAACAAAAGAAAGCTTCCGATTAACCAGTAATCACAAACGTAACAATAACAAATGGTAACGCCTTAGATTTAAAACCCGTTTAAACTCAATTTTAAGGCACAATTTTATTTTTAATGAGAAAGAATACCAAAACTATAATAAACAAGCGAAATAGAGCCGTTTTTTCGCCAAGCGCAAAAACTACTGCAAGACCTCATAATTCAAGTATCAACCCAGATGCAATTATAATGCAGATTGCAAAAGATTATAAAGACCGAAGCCGAAAAGATATCGATTCTTGGCGCAAGGCTTTAATGGCTATTGATCATGTAGAAAAACCAAGATACAATCGTTACTACGACTTGGTTGACGATCTTAAAACGGACGGTACATTAATCAAAAATGTAATTTTAAGAAAAACTGCAACACTAAGTGTAGGTTTCCAAATACGCAATGAGAAAACCAATCAAATCAACGAAGAAGCTACTAAATTAATTAATCAAAAATGGTTTTATCGTTATTTGAGTTGGCAACTGGATGCTATCATTTTTGGAGCAAAGGTTGTCGAGTTTTTAGAATTTAATGATAAAAAAATAAAGCTTACTGTTCTGCCTACAAGAAACTTAGTTCCAAGTCAGAAAAGGATATACCCTGATTTAACAAAAGACAATGTTTTCATTAATTATGATTCTCCGGGAGAAAAACCTTGGTTAATTGAGCTCAATGGGGACGACCCATTAGGTTTAATAAATAACATTATTCCAAACTTGATTTGGAAACGTAACGTTGCTCAATCGTGGGCAGAATTCTGCGAAAAATTTGGAATGCCAATGATTTCGGCTACCACAAACAATAATAACCAAGCTCACATTAACAATGTTGAGAAACAGTTATTGGCTCTCGCTGAAGCTTCGGTTGGTGTGTTTCCTGAAGGAACAACTGTTAAGTTTGATGAAGCTAATAGAACCGATGCATACAATGTTTACTCAAAATTTATTGAGTACAACAGTAATGAGATTTCAGGGTTTTAGTTGGCTCTAATACTTTAGGGAGCAATGATGCAAATCGTTCTAACACTGAAGTACATGAACGAAGTTTAGATTACAAAATTAGTCAATCAGATCGCCGAGATATAAGCTTTACAATCAATGATGATTTACTCGAATTGCTTAAAATGCAAGGTTACAAAAGCATATCGGATGATGATATTTTCGAATGGATTGAAAGTAAAGAAGAAATTGATCTAACTAAATTTTGGGAAATTGTCAAAGGCATTATGGAAGAATACGAAGTAGATGAAGAATGGATATCAAAAACCTTTAATATTCCGATTATTGGCAAAAAAAAAGTACAGTCCCAACTATAACGGAGAGCCCGAGTAATATAACTGCTTTATTTAAAGCTCCTAATTATCCAATTTCGTCATGTTGTCCAGGAAACAATTTTCCAATTGCTGCATCGAACACAAATCGATTGAATGAACTAAACAACCAATTATTAGAAGCACTTTGGCATGATAAAGATACTGTAGGAACAGAAGGTAGTTTAATTGCAGAAGAAGCTTTGCAGTTAGTGGAAGGCTTAAAATCTGGGTATGGTGCAATTGCAGGATACAACACGCCCGATACTTTAGCATATCAGTTGATGGAATACAACCTGTTTGAATTTTCTGCTTCAAAGACCGAGGCACGTTTAGCTGCTATGACAACTTTGCTTGTGGATAAAGACAAAAATCAAATTCGATCTGAATCTGATTTTAAACGACTGGCTAATGAGAGAATTAAGGATTTAAACGATAATTATTTAACTACAGAATACAATTTATCGGTTTCAGTTGGTCAAAACTCTGCAGCATATCACCGATTTATAGCTGAGAAAGATACTGTCACTTCTTATGTCCAGTATGAAACTGCGGGAGATTCGAAAGTAAGAGACGAACATGCAAAACTTGACGGAAAGATATTTGATTTAAATGATAATGAAGCAATGAAGCTTTTTCCTCCTAATGGTCATGGTTGCAGATGTGAATTTAAACAATACCCAAGTACACCCAAAGCAGGAGAAGTTATGAGCGGGAAAATTGCTCAAGAGATTTTAAACGCTGAAAGTGGTAAATGGTCAGACAGCCAATTTAATATCAACAGAGGTGATTTAAATCAAGTATTTACAAAATCCCAGTTCTATAGTGATATTAAAGGATTACCGGCCAAATTGAACAATATGACCTACGACAAGTATGATTTAGATGCTTGGAGTACGTTTAAATCTGATTTAAACCCTATTTCTCTTGATGATAGTATTACACCTGAGAATGTAAAAGAGTTGTTCAAAAAAGACAAACAAGCCGATTTTATGGGCTTTACAGATTACTATGGACGTAAAATGGTGCTGACTGAAAACAGCTTTAATCATCATACAAGAGGCAAATATGTCAAGCCAAACGAAAATAAACATCAATTATTTGCCCATGTAAAGGAGGTTTTAAGTAAACCGGATGAAGTCTGGTATAACACTAGAGATAAAGTTAGTGGTAAATTCCAATCAAGATATTTAAAGTTTTACAATGACATGATACTTGTGATTGATTGTGAAATGACTGAAAATGGTTTAGAAATTAGATCTTGGTACAAAGCACAAATAGACGGCAGGAGCTTACGTAAAGGTCTTTTAGTCAGAAATGAAAGGAATCAATAATTAAAAAAATATGGCTAAAAAATCAAAACTAGAATTGATTATGGATCTTGCCGATAAAATGTTTAATAACAAATTGTCGAAAGTGCAAGGAAAGCTTTCAGAGGCCTCTGATAAAATGGAAGGAAAACTCAAAGGTTTCAATGCAACACAGGTTAAAATATTCTCAAAAATTGGAGATGCTTTTGACCCCGTTAAAATTAATCAAATGTCTGAGCTATTTGATAAAGTATCAGAACAATTAGATTTTACTAAAGAAATAAGCAACACTAAAACAGCATTGCAGCAAATGGGCGTTGGGAATTTAGAGGAAGTAAGTAAAGATGTACACAGGCTAAGTAAAGTTTATAGTGAGGACAGTTTAGAAATTGTAAAAGCGGCTAATACAATGACTAAGCAGATAGGTGGAACTTTTGAAAACAATTTAAAAATCCTTGAAGATGGTTATCAAAAGGGGGCAAATCTAAATGGCGATATGTTAGACCAGTTTAAAGAGTACAGCCCACAAATTAGAGAACTTGGTTTAGATGCATCGCAAACACTTGCTATTATGGCAAATGCCAATAAACAAGGAATATTTTCGGACAAAGCTATTGACTCTATAAAAGAAGCAAATTTGTCATTAAAAGAAATGGGAACAGCTCAGGTTGAAGCTTTAGCCGGTATTGGTTTAAGTGTAAAAGATTTAGCCGGGAAAACATCTTTCGAAGCCGTTCAAATGATTTCAAAGAGCATGGAAGGCGCAACTGCTCAGGCAAAGCAATTGGCATTGACAGACATTTTTAAAGGAGCGGGTGAAGATGCTGGAATGGCTTTTATACTTGGTTTGGGCGATATGGAACTAGACCCTAGTAAAATTGATTCCTTTAAAAAAGCTGATGAAGGTATAAATACGTGGATAGCCAATCTACAATCATCAATTGCTGAAGGAATGGGCAATTGGGCGCCTGCAATAGAAGCAATTGGTTCAGGTGCGGGAACTATTAATGAAATAACAGGTTTATTTAGTGGTTTTATAGGTGTATTGGATAAACTTGGCATTACACAGAAAATTGTAACTGGCGCACAATGGCTTTGGAATGCAGCAATGACTGCCAATCCTATAGGCATTATTATCGTTGCAATAGCCGCTTTGATAGGGATAATCGTTCTAGCAATACAAAAATGGGACGAATGGGGTGCTGCTTTAATGGTATTTTTAGGGCCAATTGGTTTAGTTGTTAGTGCCTTTAAATCAGTCTATGACCATTGGGAAAGTATAAAACTAGCGTTTCAGACTGATGGTATAATTGCCGGTATTAAGAGAATAGGATTTGTTTTACTAGATGCTTTATTAAAGCCATTACAGCAGGTATTAGAGTTAGCAGCAAAGATTGACCCAACAGGATTAGCTCAAAAGGGATTAGACAAAATAAAACAGTTTAGAGAACTTAATAGCTTGGTTACACCGGGAGAAAAAGAAGCAAGAAAACTGTCTAATTCAGCGACAGATAAAGCACCTAACAGTCCATTACTGAAAGCCCCTGTTATAGACGGTAAACTTGCACCGGATGGGAAGAAGAAAAAGCAAGGGGAAGATGTAAGCAGGGTCGCAGGTTCTGCAAACCAAATAAGAAAGATTGATATTCGAATCGATTCATTTAACAAAGGAGGTATAAACGTTGCTCAAAGTGCTTATGAAGGAATGACAAAAGATGATATTGAAGCATGGTTTAAGGAAATGATGAGACGTGTAATTATTAATGCTGAAACTGTTTAGTATGGTTGAATTTATGACCAAACTAAAAAGGCTATCCAAACTTTACAAAAAGTTTCCTGAATTGGCCGCTATAGAGGCGGTCAATTTCACTAAGGAACGTTTTGTACGTAAAAATTGGGTTGATCGAAGTGTAGAACCATGGGAGCCTCGAAAGAGAACAAAAAACAAAAAAGGAAACAGAGGGGCTTTAATGGTGAGATCTGGGCGTTTAAAACGTTCAATACGCAAACTAAAAGTATCTCGTAATAGTGTTACAATCGGTACAGATGTACCATATGCAGAATCACATAATGATGGGTTAGAGATCAACAAAGTAGTAAATATTAAAAGACACAGTAGAAAAAGAAAAGGAAGAACATCAACGGTCAAATCTCATAGCCGAAAAATGAATCTTAAACTACCTGAAAGAAGATTTATGGGAGAATCTGCATTATTACTACGTAGGATTGAGCGATTGATGGAACGAGAAATGAAAAACATTTTACAATAAGTTTAAACATGATTTAAATATGATCACATTTTATAGTAAGACAATAGAAATTTTTGAAAAAGAAGAAAATCAACAGAAATTTAGAGACAAAAATGTAACACCAGTTGGCTACATCGATTTGTATGCAGGACAAGAACAGGATGAAGATAATTTCGAACTTTTTTCACAACCAGCAATACTTATTGATTGGGATATTGACCACCAAACAGACCCAGCGACAGCAACAGTAACCTTTTATTGTTGCTACGAACAGTTACGTGACACCTCAAACATTTCGCTTAATAGAGAAATGGGGTTAAAATTCTTAGAATATGTTGGTATAATTGACAAAATAGCCGGCACAATTGAAACAGAAAATACAGGCAAGTTAGAAATTGTAACTGAAGGCTTCTTTAAAATGGATAGTATAGTTGATATCTATTTACTTACGTACGAATGTACCTTTAAGGGACGAAAAAACCCCCTTGATAAATATCAAGAGGGTCAATATGATAATCTTAATTTGAAAGCTAATCTAAAAGCTAAAATTGAGTTTGACTAACTTTTTAGAGCTTCTTTTGCAGTATTAAAATCTTTCACAAATTCGGTTGAATTACTTCCGTATTTTGTATTTGATATTAAAATTGAAGCTCTACCATCTTTTTCAACTGTAAAAAGCGCATAATCTTGTTTGTAATGCTTTTTCGCTTGGTTTATTGGCGTTTCATTCATCGAAAAATTAGTATCATACATATAGATAAATAGTTTAGCAACATCATTGAAATCTCCATTAACTTCTATTGACTTTACAACTTCCAAACCATAAACTGTAAATGTATTATACTTTATTTTCAAAGGCAATCTTCGACTTGGATTAGTATAAATTTCAAACTGAAATCCAGTACCGCTTGGTGCATTTTCTTTTGGATTCATCTTTAAGTTATCAGTTACCAATTTACGAACATTATTAAGTGTAATATTCAACTCGTAATAAGTGTTTTGTAATGGTAGATAATCATTAAAATAGGGTAATTTCTCCGGAAAATCTGTACTTATTGGTTGTTTTACATCATAATCCCAATCAGGTTGGTTCTGAGCAATTAAGAGTGCAGGAAAAAGAATAAATGTTAGTAGTATTTTTTTCATTTTTGACATTTTATTTGATTAGCTAAAGATAACTAAAATAATAATAGATACTAGAATTGATAGTACTATTGCAAAAATAAAGCCATAAAAAAAGCCTTTTAGAAAAGACTCTTTTTTCTCAGCTTCTATAAGCATTCGTGTTATTTGTTCCATTTTTTAAAAGTATTTAAATGTGGATTAAACATATTACGGATTACCGTAATATGTTTAATTACTACTTGTTTAGTGTATTTTTAGTATTCATCATTGTACCTTTTCTGATTTAACCATGTTACCAAATGTGCTTTCGCTTGACCTGTCTTAGCTAGATCTGCATTGTATTTTGGAAGCTGATTAAAACATTTAATTTTAGTCGCTAAATCTAATTTGTCCCAAGCTTTACGTGCAAGATCTCCTTTTCTTTTTAGGCCATACTTGTCATAAAATGACTCAAAACTATAATCCTCAAGTTTAAGCTCAATGTTAACGATGTTTTTATATTTAGTCCATTCTTCAATCATTTGCACATTTCTTGGAAAAGTGTTTTTATCTAATAAATTAAAGAACCCTTGTCCACTTAAATTAAGAAAGCAATGTAATACTTCATCAGATTTACGATATTGAAAAATCCATCTTTCTTTCGTTGAAATGAAGGTAACTTCGTAAGTGATAATATCTTCCATAATCGATTATTTTAATAAAAATTTAGTTGGTTTTGTATGAATGAAATTCTTTGAAATTTCTATTGCTTCTTTCTTCAGACGAGCTTCAGTTTCCCAAATTGTTTCTGATTTGTCAAGCGGCTTTTTTGGTATTTTTTTATGCATTAGGCTAATTTTTGGTTTAGATCGTTTATCACACTTTGAATTGAATGATAAGAACTCTCGTACTTTGAAACATAACTCATTTTATGCATTAAGTACTGTTCTAAAAAGTGAGCTTCATAGTACTCTAAAGACAATTTGAATTTATCATTTGTACCTATTTTACTGATAGTTTTCTTCAAAAGCTTTTTATGTAAATTGATTAGAATGTTATATGAAATTCTTGAAGCTCGATCTCTCACTATAGGTTTTTCCATTTCGGAAAAACAATCATTTATATACGTTAATTGTATAAATGATATTTTGATGTTGCAGTCCATTTTATAAAAGTTTTGAGATTTGTAATACTACATATTCAGGGTCTAAACCGTCGACATTTTTAACCACAAAATCCACTTTTCTTTTAATTTGATTGCCCGTATATCTTTCTGTTTTCGGGTTATATTCATTGAGAATTAATATATCTCTCTCTTGAAAATTCCTGTCATTCTTTCGAACTTCAACTTTTTTAATCCCAAAATTACATTCATGTAATGTTCGGGATGAATTTTTAATTCGTGATTCATTTAAAAAAGATTTAATTGATTACTATGTTTTTTTTGCTGTATATCTTTCAACTGCTTTCGTGCGTTTATAGCGAGATAACTATCATATGTTCGCTTACAAATGTTGAATTGATTCTCTATATGTAAATAGTAGATTTCTTTGAAAAACAAGCCTTGTCTGCTATGTAGCAAAGCAATTTCCTGTACTTTCAATACTTTTCTTAAAAATTTTCTCGATTATAAGCCATTTAATACTATCTTTGGAGCACTTTGCGAGAGTGGGCTTGAGATAGTATTATTTCAGGCTCTTTTTTTTAATTCGTAGATGGTTTGGGAATACCTGTTGCGTGATGCCACGCCTTTGTTCCCGTTTTTTCAGCACTACTTTTGTAGTTCGCTTTTAATCCTCTAAATTGCTTTGTCAGATCGTCTAATTCTTCATAATTATACGCGTATAGCTCTTTTTTTAAGATAGACGAGTTTAGCATCCAATTATTAAATTTCGTCCAACTATCAGCTTCTTTTATACCTGTAGACGTTGCAAGGGTTAAGATTACACTGCGTTTACGTTTCATGATCAGTTCCATTTCTGCTGACTGTGATTGATCATCATTTTTAATTGGCTCAATGCCGTTCTGTCTATTGAAATAGGCGTTTACTGCACTGTCAGAATCTGAAAAGTTATCGAGTTTGTGCTTTTTAGTTCCCATTTTTAAAAAGTGTTTGTTGAACTGGCTGATCATCCTTCTTATCCCAAATAACAAAGGGCTTATTTCCTCCAAATCGACTTCTTGGGTATGCTTTAAAGTTTTTAACTACAACTTTAATATCAGTCATATATTCGATGTCTCTTGCTGCTTGATTTTTTGGTTTGTCATTTTTTGCCCAACTCACCACAATAATTGCTTTTTTAGGGAACGTTTTCTCAAGCTCTTTATATTGTTTTGTAGTCAATTCTGAATAATCCTGACTATCAATTACAATGATTTTTGCTGATGCTCTACGTTTAAGCCTTGTCATAAGTTCATCAAAAGCTCCACCTGTAACAAACATTACCTTTCCTTTAACATCTTCCATGTTGTTGCGCTTAATTGCACTTTGTAATGATTTTGAATGACCTTGCTCATAAGAGTAATAATCAACTTTTGCTTTAAAATGTAAGGCTAACTCTTTAATGAATTGAATCACAAGTTCTGTTTTACCATTACCCGAGTCGCCAGTAATTGACATTTTGAAATTCTTTTCAATTTGCCCAAAACTGTCTAACCATCGATCTTCAATATCATAAACATCAAAGGACTTTTCCATAAACTGCGTTATTCCGATTGCTTTCATATTTACTAATTTTTCATTTTTCGCTCCCGCTTACGACTCGAACGTAAGTGCCTGCCTATCGGGATTTGCCAACCTATTCGGTTAATTCTTCTTCTATTTCTTTGCCTTGGCTTGCAAGTTTTCTCAGTAGTACTTCTAAATTATCATTCCACTCGAAGATTCTACCACTTATCCAACATTCCCAAGTACCATTGTTATTATCTATTTTATCATAAACTTGAAAAATTAAGTGAAACATCTTTCCATCTGTTATCTTCCCTTGTATAAACTCTAACATACTTCGCAGAGCCAGTGACCACAAGACAATCGTTCAATTTGTCAAATTCCTCAATCAAAGATTCGTCACCTAAATCCTTAACCTGACGTCTTGCTTTAGTCAGTAATTTGGCATCATAATCGCCTTTCGAGTTTTTCATTAGAATACCATCTAAAAGGTTATAAAAGCCTTTATTCCTATTCTCGAATTTCTCTCTAAAAATGTCTTTAATAGCAGTTATATGAACTACAGCCTGATCGTTGAAAGAAAGACGGTCTTGTGATTCGACAACAATCTTTACATTGTCATTTTTAAGTTCAAAACTCTTTGCTTCTTTAACTGATTTGCCTTCTACACTGTATTTCTGAGTATTGAACATTTCAGAGTTTATAATTGTTTCCTTTTTCAAGGTTTCGAGAATGTCCTTCGCGTCTTTAAACCTGTTTAAAACCTCGTTTAAAAAGGTTTCTTTGTCGTTTAAATACTCTTTTTTGATCTTTTCCTTTTGTTGCTTTTCCTCTGTTTCTTTGTTTTTTAAAAGCTCTCTTAATTGATCAGCTGAGAGGTTATTTATTGGAATTGTTACGGGTGTTGTCTGCATGATCTTAATTATTTATTGTTGTACTTATCTTAATTTTTAAACTTCAATGCTTGTTAATTTCCTTTCTTCTAAATCAATTATCTTTCGCACATAGTAATCTCGTCTATGTCTGTTTAGTGCAAAATCTGAGTGTTTTTCATTGTCAAAAAGCCAGTCATTCAAATCTTTAATTTTGTTTTCTAACCATTGCTTTGATACTGTCATAGTTTGAAGTTTTGGAGTTTGTTTATTATTCGTTTCGTCTTGCCAAATCATTTTTGCAATTGCACCGCTATAGGCTTTTACGATCTTGCTTAAATCATCTTTAATGATTAAAAGGTTGCTTGAGGTATAGAATGTCATCATAATGGAAATAGTTCGTTTAATAGTGAGATATTTACTTCTTGATTTTCTTTTTCTGCCTCTTCTAAAGCAGTTGTACAGATATTTCTTAAACTGTCGAAATCTTTAACACGTGCATTAAGCCAATTTTGGGCAGGTTTGTTTGTAATTCCTAATTCTTGGCATATTGCGATTATATCTTCGCTTATGGATGGGTCTAAGTTTGTCCATCCGAAAGACCAGCGACGATTCGTTTGCACAAAACCGTTCTTACGACGTTCAGCGCCTTTTAGAAGCATTTTTTGAACATCTATCCCAATTACAATAACTGCCGCATGTCCTTCTAACTCGTCAGCAATTGTTTTAACTGTTGGAATGTTTCCAGATTTAGAGTTTTCAAATTCGTCAATGATTAGCAAAGGATTATTACCTAAATTTTTAATCTTTTCGCAAACTCTTTTGATGATAGCTCCTTTTGTTCCTGTAGTAACTACACCAACTTCATTAGCTAAATTGATTGCAAATTCTTTTGAATTTTCGATACCTGAACACTTTACAAGGAACACTTGTGTAGGATACTTTCTTTTGTACATTGAAGCAGCATAACTTTTCCCTAAACCTGTATCACCATCAACACCTAATCTAATTTTCTTTTCACGTGCATTTTCAAATGTTAGGATTGATTGTTTGAAATTGAATGTGTTGAAGTGTTGCCAATAAGTTTTCTCCAATTTTAAACCTATCGCTAGAGCAATAGCTTCATAGTATCTGTCAGCAATTTTTGCTTTACCAATTGTCTCATTTCCTTTTACAATTTGATTAACATAAGCTTTATCAATGCCTGCTAATTTTGCTAAAGCAACTTGAGTTGTTGTGTTTTCCTGTAAATACGCTTCGATTGCTGAAGGGATTTGCTGTAATTTCTGAATTTGTGTTAACTTTGCCATACTTGTAAGATTTAGGCCGACCACTCAGAGTGATTAAAGTCTCTATTTACTCTCTGTTTGGTCGTGTTTTTAAGGTTATTATTCTCTTTATTTATCTGATTTTCATTGTAATTTTCTTTGTTTCCGCCAAAAGCTATAGCGTGACTGTAACCTAAATCGTTGATCACTTCATTTAATGAAGCCTCAAATTCATCGATTAATTCAGTTTGTTTTGATTTTCTACCTTTTAAGTGACCTAAAGCATTAGATTTTTGGTCGTCAGTCTCAGCATGAGACTGGGAAGCTCCAACAGAACGAGGACAAGTCATTATAAACTTTTCATCAAGTGTATATAAGTCTGCAAAATCTTCATCCCAAACCACTTTTACCTCAGCTCCGGTTGTGTAACCTACTGCTTTCGCGATCATTTCAGTTCCTGCGCCACCAAACTGTGGTATTTCAAATTGGAACTGCTCATTAGCATATCCTTTTGAGCGATATACATTCACATAACCTCTCATGTAGCTAACATCTACTTTCGTGTGTTTTGCAAACAAGTATCGCATTACAACAGGCTCTAAAGGAGAACATTTAGGATGCTTAATTGTGAAACGTTCTGCCGGTGATACACCGTCACGTAACTTTGCATTGTTCCAACGGTTAATTAAATCATTCATTTGGATTAATGCATCTTGATAAGTAGGCAGTTCATCAATATCTAAATGATCAGGATTTGCCTGTCCTTCAATGCCTGTTCCCCAAGATGTAGAAAGAAAGTTTTTAATGTCTTTTAAACTTCGTTTAAACAATCTGAATTGAGTTTCGGCAGGGTTAGCTTGTGAGTTACCCGATTCAATTGTTCTCACTTTGTTGAAAGCAAGATTTAAAAATGATTTGCTTTCTTTAGAGGTAAATGCACCGTGATTATCTGATACAAATTCAAACATTGTTTGATTTCCTCCTTTTTCGATAGCCATTTTTACAGCTTCCTTTGTCATTACTTCAGTTTCCTTGTGAGAACCACATGGAGATGCAGACCATCCTGCAATAAAACGGCTAGAAACATCAGTAATAAGAATTACATAAAGTTTCATTGTTGACCATTTGCCATTTGCTTTTCTGTATTTATAATTGATAGTTCCCGAACCATCGCCTGCAAATAATGAATGTGCAAATTGTAAACGTTCTGTTGTCACATACGTCTGTACATGTTTTTTATAATAATCTTCACCATGTCTTGCACGTGAAGTTTGTATCTGTTTGTTAAATCTTGTTAAGTGATGGCAAAATGTGCGGTAAGCAACAGGTTGTAAATCAAATTCCTTAACATCTTCGATGTAGTCACGTTCCCATAATGTGCGGATATATTCTTTTGTTGAGCCTCCCGGATTCATGTATAAATGAAACATCATTGCCTGATGAATATCGAACTGATAAATTTGACCTGTTGTTTCGTCAACTAATGGGTATTTACCAACAATTTGGGCGTTATCATTTCCATATTTGCCTGAGATAAAAAAGTTCAACTGATCTTTTAACGTCCCTGACAATGGAAATTCATTAATTTTGTTTCTTAAATAAGCTGCTGAATTAATTCTAAAGCCTTCAAGTTCCAACGGTGCTAACATATCAGTACACATTTGGTAGAAATCCTGCTTTTTATTAATTCCTAATTGTTTGAAATTATCATTATATAGTTGCTTTAAAATCCACAAACACCAAGCTCTACCAGTTGCCATTTGCTCAGCTTGTTTTTGACTAAAACCAACCATTGCACTATACATGTAGTATGTTATATCAGTATTATCAACTAATGAGTTTACTTGTAATTCAATGTTGCTTTTTAAGTGATTTTGTTTGTTCGATTTTTCGGCACCTTGCAGAGCTTCATACGCTTGTAGAAGCTCATGCTTTGCGCCAAATGTTGAACGATAGTAAGTTGGTTTTCTATCAGGCAGAGAGTCGAAATCATAATAAAATGTTCCGTTTACTTTGCCCCAACGCCATGAACTACCAGTATTTGGTAAAAAGTCACCGTATTTGTAACCTTTTTGAATTGACTTTTTAAACAATGCTCTTGCACGGGTTCTTAAATATTCTTCCGTTACCTGACATACTTGTAGTATAAGACGTTGAGACAACCAGATAGTTTCCCCGTCTTTATAGTTACGAATTAGTATGTCGTTAGGTAATAATTGCATTTTGTTGACTAGTTGATTAAGATTTTTTCAAGTTCTGCGAACTTTTCCATGATTAATTTTGCAGCTGCAGACTTTTGATTTCTTTCGTTTATAACAACCTTTTTACAATAAACTTTGCTACTACCAGTCATACTATGAAGCAGTTCCCATGTTTTAAATTTCCTTGCTTGTGTGATTAATATGCTCATATCTTAAAAATTTATATACCTTTGTATCGTTAGAGTGATACAAATGTAAGCAATTTGCATACAAAAGCAACAAAATGAGTACATATTTTACGCAATATGAGTACAGAAATTAACAAAAGCCTTATTTTAAACGACTTAAAAGCACATTACGGTTTTGATACCGATAGTGATTTTGCTGATTTTTTAGGAATTAAGCGACAAACCTTGTCATCTTGGCACACTCGAAACACATTTGACATTGATCTTTTGTATGCAAAATGCGTCAATGTTGATGGTAATTTTTTGTTGACAGGAAAAGGGACAATTACAAAACGAAATGTAAAAGAATTGTCACAGTCTGAAAATGTCACAAAAACTGTCACATTTTCGAATGAAACGAAAAATAAAGAAAATGTACCACTTTTAGTAAATTCGGACAAGTTAGGTAGGATGCCAGCAGTAGTTACTGTTGATAGATCAGGAAAAGATAATGTTGTTTTAGTTCCTGCAAAAGCAGCTGCAGGTTATTTGGTTGGTTTTGGTGATCCTGACTTCGTTGAGACTTTACCAACGTTTAGTTTACCTAATATTAATAATGGTACATTTAGAATGTTTCAAGTTTCAGGACATTCTATGTTTCCGACACTAAGTGATGCCTGTTACGTAGTTGCTGAATGGGTAGAAAATTGGAATAAAGATATAAAAGACAACCGTATATATGTGGTTGTCAGTAATGATGGTATATTAATAAAGCGAGTATTGAACCGATTAAAAAAATATGATAATTTATATTTGAAATCGGACAATAGAAAGGATTACCCGAATATGGTTCTCGAAACATACCAAATAAAAGAAGTCTGGGCAGTAAAAATGCACCTCTCGTTTGATTTACCTGACCCTGCAGTATTATACGATCGTGTTGGTGATTTAGAAGCAGAAATCGACCATATTAAATCCCTTTTAAAAGGCAAAAATTAAACCCTTTTTTGCCTTCGTTTAATTTTCGACCTTTTTTATTAAAGTGAAATTAAACCTTTTTAAACCTTTTTTAGTATTAAAGCCTTTATTTATAGTATATATTTGGTTTAGCCCCTAATAAAGTAGAGGATTGCTTGTGGAGAAATTGACGGATAATGACGGGTATCTGACATTTGCTTTTAAACGCTAGTGCTAATTTTGAACAATCTAATTTTAAAAATAATGTTATGAATTTAAATGAATTTGCGTACAAACTGGGAGTTTTGGGAACTGTAATTATTTTGCTTTGGGTAGGACTTTTTAAGTTTACAGCAGTGGAAGCCGGAGCAATAAAAGAATTGGTCGAAAATCATTTTGCTATGGGCTGGATGTATAAAGTAATGTCGGTTCAGCAGGTTTCAAATCTTATTGGGATTTTTGAAGTGTTAACGGGGATTGGTTTACTGGCTTCTTTGTTTTTAAGAAGAATTGGTTTTTA
This sequence comes from Flavobacterium sp. B183, assembly GCF_023539155.1. NCBI lineage: Bacteria > Pseudomonadati > Bacteroidota > Flavobacteriia > Flavobacteriales > Flavobacteriaceae > Flavobacterium > Flavobacterium sp. B183. The sequence goes on from NZ_CP097434.1 coordinate 1,364,782, forward strand.
TGCGGGCTTTGCATCAGCGGTTATATTTGTGACAACATTGAGTTTTCTGGCGACCACTCCGGGTGTTTTTAAAATGGTGGAAGGATTTCCTGTAACCGATTTTTTTATTTTAAAGGACATTCCGTATTTGGCAATTTCACTGATGGTTTTTGTGAATGGTAAAGAATAAAAAATATTGAGCGGTGTTGATAAAAACCTGCATTCTTTCTCTAAAAAAAGACTAAATTTGAACTTCCTCAATTTTGTATCTCAACTTTTCTTATGATTCATATAATCAGTTGTTTATGTGATGCGGAACGTAGAATTTGGAATTTTAAATTTGTCTTTTTATACCTATGTACTTAATATTCGATACCGAAACCACCGGATTACCAAAACGATGGGATGCTCCGATAACCGATTCTGATAACTGGCCTCGCTGTATTCAGATCGCATGGCAGCTCCATGACGAAATGGGGCAGCTCATAGAGCATCAGGATTATCTGGTTAAGCCTGACGGATTTAATATTCCGTACGATGCCGAGCGTATTCACGGAATTTCGACAGAATTAGCTGAAGCCGATGGAATCACGCTGGCCGAGGTTTTGGAGAAATTCAATATCGCTTTAAGTAAAACCAAATTTATTGTGGGTCAGAACTTAGGTTTCGACGTCAATATTATGGGGGCTGAATTCCATAGAATGGGAGTGGACTCTCCTATGAGTTCGATGCCGGTTTTGGATACTTGTACAGAAGTTACCGCTTCGTTGTTAAAGCTTCCGGGTGGACGTGGAGGAAGATTCAAATTGCCAACGTTAACAGAATTACACGAATATCTTTTTAATAAACCTTTTGCAGAAGCCCACAACGCAACTGCCGACGTTGAGGCAACTACGCGTTGTTTTCTGGAGTTAATCAGAAGAGAGGTTTTTACCAAAGAAGAATTGGATGTTCCAAAGGATTATTTTAAGGAATTCCAAAGTAGAAATCCACAGGAGTTTCCATTAATCGGATTAAAACACATCAATTTAAAGGCTGCTTCTGACAAGATTAGAGAGCAGTTAAAGGCTTTAGAGTCTGTTGGACAAGAACCTACCATTTCGCATTCAGACAGAGAAGATTTTAAAGCAGCAAAATATGCGCATTTGCACAATCATACACAGTTTTCGGTACTTCAATCTACTATCGGAATTGGAAATATTGTTTCGGCTGCAGCCAAAAACGGAATGCCGTCCGTGGCTATGACGGATACCGGAAACATGATGGGGGCTTTCCATTTTGTGAGCGCCGTTATGAACCATAATAAAGCAGCTTCAGGAAAAATAAAGCCTTGGTTGAAGCTGGAGAAGAACCGACTGAAACCGAAGTAAAACCAATTGTAGGCTGTGAATTTAATATCTGTGAAAATCACTTAGACAAAAGCAAAAAAGATAATGGTTACCAAGTTGTTTTACTGGCTAAAAATAAAGCAGGTTATCACAATTTGGCCAAAATGGCTTCGATTGCCTATACGGAAGGTTTTTATTATGTTCCGAGAATTGACCGTGCCATTGTAGAGCAATATAAAGGTGATATCATGGTTTTGTCCGGGAATTTATACGGAGAAATTCCGAGTAAAATTCTGAACATTGGTGAAAATCAAGCTGAAGAAGCTTTGATTTGGTGGAAAGGACAATTTGGTGAAGATTTCTATCTGGAAGTAATGCGCCACAATCAGGAAGATGAGAATCGTGTCAACAAAACGCTGATTGAGTTTTCTAAAAAACACGATGTAAAGTTAATCGCTACTAACAATACTTATTATTTAAATAAAGAAGACGCCAATGCACACGACATTCTATTGTGTGTAAAAGACGGTGAAAAGCAGGCAACACCAATTGGTCGTGGGCGAGGTTACCGCTACGGACTTCCAAATCAGGAATATTATTTCAAGTCGCAAGAGGAGATGAAAAAACTCTTTGCCGATTTACCGGAAGCCATTATCAATATTCAGGAAATTATTGATAAGGTTGAAGGATATTCGCTTTATCGTGATGTATTGCTTCCAAAATTTGATATTCCAGAAGAATTTGTTGATCCGGAAGATGAAAAGGATAATGGTGTTCGTGGTGAAAATGCTTACTTGCGAGACCTTACAATGCGAGGAGCCGAAAGAAGATATGGCGTAATAACCGAATCGATTCAGGAGCGTTTGGATTTTGAATTATTAACGATTTCAAATTCAGGATATCCGGGTTACTTTTTGATCGTACAGGATTTCATTGCCGAGGCTAGAAAAATGGACGTATCGGTAGGTCCCGGCCGTGGATCTGCAGCGGGTTCAGCCGTTGCGTATTGTCTCGGAATTACGAACATTGACCCCATTAAATACGATTTACTTTTTGAGCGTTTCCTAAATCCTGACCGTGTATCGATGCCCGATATTGATATCGACTTTGATGACGAGGGGCGTGGACGTGTAATGGATTATGTAATCAACAAATACGGTCAAAAACAGGTGGCACAGATTATCACGTATGGTAAAATGGCAACCAAATCGGCAATTCGTGATACGGCGCGTGTACTGGATTTACCATTATTTGAAGCCGATAGAATTGCAAAACTGATTCCGGGAATGATGCCGTCAAAATGGAATTTGGCACGTTTTATTTCTGAGAGTGAAGATGAGGTCAAAAAAGCACTTCGTTCGGACGAATTTGATAATGTAAAAGAGTTAATCGCTATTGCCAATGAAGATGATTTGGCGGGAGAAACCATTCAGCAGGCAAAAATCCTTGAAGGATCGATGCGTAACACCGGTATTCACGCCTGTGGGGTAATCATTACACCTTCGGATATTACGAATTATGTTCCTGTTACCACCGCAAAAGATTCGGATTTATATGTAACTCAGTTTGATAACTCGGTTGCAGAAAGTGCCGGATTGCTGAAAATGGACTTCTTGGGTCTGAAGACCCTTACACTGATAAAAGATACCGTAAAACTGGTAAAATACAGAACGAACATTGATCTGGATCCTGATACTTTTCCGATTGATGACGAAGAAACGTATGCGCTTTTCCAAAGAGGTGAAACGGTTGGAATCTTCCAATACGAGTCGCCCGGGATGCAGAAATATATGAAAGATCTAAAGCCAACGGTTTTTGGAGATTTAATTGCCATGAACGCATTGTATCGTCCGGGACCTTTAGAGTATATTCCGTCTTTCGTTCGAAGAAAAAACGGTGACGAGGAAATCAAATACGATTTGGATGCCTGTGCCGAATATTTATCAGAAACCTACGGAATTACAGTTTATCAGGAGCAGGTAATGCTTTTGTCTCAGTCTTTGGCAGGATTTACAAAGGGTGAGGCCGACGTTTTGCGTAAAGCGATGGGTAAGAAACAAAAAGACGTACTGGATAAAATGAAGCCGAAGTTTGTGGAACAAGCAGCGCAAAAAGGTCATGATGCAAAAGTTTTGGAGAAAATCTGGAAAGACTGGGAAGCCTTTGCGAGTTACGCCTTCAACAAATCACACTCGACTTGTTATGCCTGGATTGCTTATCAAACAGCCTACTTAAAAGCACATTATCCGGCAGAGTATATGGCCGCTGTACTTTCAAATAACATGAACGATATCAAACAGGTTTCCTTCTTTATGGAAGAGTGTAAACGTATGGGCTTACAGGTTTTGGGGCCGGATGTAAATGAATCGTACTATAAATTTACTGTTAATGATGATTATGCCGTTCGTTTTGGAATGGGAGCAATCAAAGGAGTAGGTTCCGGAGCCGTAGAGACAATTGTAGAAAATAGAAAAGACGGAAGATATAAATCGATTTTTGACTTGGCCAAGCGAATTGATTTGCGTGCCGCTAACAAAAAAGCGATTGAAAATTTAGCATTAGCAGGGGGTTTGATTCTTTTGAAGGAACAACCAGAGCACAATATTTCCACGATGAGGGAGATGGAATTACATTCTACGAAAAAGCGATGCGTTACGGATCGAAGTTTCAGGAAAATGAAAACTCCTCACAGGTAAGTTTGTTCGGAGAAACCAGCGAAGTACAGATTGCTGAACCTGTCGTACCTCCTTGTGAAGACTGGAGTACCATGGAAAAACTGGCGAAGGAAAAAGAAGTAGTTGGAATCTATATTTCAGGACATCCTTTGGACGATTTCAGATTTGAGATGAAATATTTCTGCAATAACAAATTGGAATCCTTGAAAAGTATGAACGAGTTTGTGGGTAAAAATCTGAATTTTGCCGGAATCATAAACAATGTTCAGCATCGTGTGGCTAAAAACGGAAAAGGCTGGGCAGTTTTTAACTTAGAGGGGTATGATGAAAGTTATGAGTTCAAGATTTTTGGGGAAGAGTATTTAAAATTCCGCCATTTCTTAATTCAGAATAATTTTGCATTCATCAAAATATTGATAAAAGACGGTTGGGTAAATCATGACACCGGTAAGAAATCGGATCCAAGAATGCAATTTGTTGAAATCAGGCAATTGCAGGATATCTTGGAAGCTTTTGCCAAAAAGCTGATTTTGCTGTTAAACATAAAAGACCTTCAGACAGATTTTATTCATAGGTTAAGCCATTTGTTTAGTGAGAATAAAGGAGACAATTCAGTGACTTTTGAGATCATGGAATTGGAAAAAGTAAAGAGATTGGTTGAGGTAGAAACGCCAAAAGATTTTGAAGAATCTACTTTTGAAGAAGAAAATGACAGGGAAGATGATGGAATAGAGGAAACAAAGATTCAGGAAGTAAATGAAGTTGAGGAAATTAAGGTGGTAAACAAATTAACGATGCCAAGCCGCAGGTTAAAAATAAAAATCTCAACAGAGCTATTGATAGAATTGGAAAAAATGCAGGTGAATTTTAAGTTAAATTAGATTTTAACAGTTAAAATTTAAAAGAATGTATTTTTTTTACGTTAAAATTATGCATGCATAATAGTTTTTTAGTAATATTGCTCAAAATTACAACGATTTCGTTCCAAGTCTAACAACGCAAACCAGAAGATTATGTTAAAATAATCTATGTTTGTAAAAATTAATTAAATCAAAATTATGAAAAAGAACCTATTTTTATTAGGGTTATTAGTTTGCTCTATGGCCACAATGGCGCAAACAGAAAAAGCAGATAAACCGGAAAGCTGGTATTTTAAATTGGGTGCGTCTTACTTCAACCAAACTGCTTCTACAGAATTTCCTGTCGTTGGAGGTCAATTGCCAAACAGAGATGTTTATGCAGGTACTTTAGCAAATAATAAATTGGCATCTAGAGAAAGTGTTACTGGGTCTTTTGGACAAGGTTTCAGAAGTGGAATTACTGCAGGTTATAGATTCTCAGCACGTTTAGGAGTTGAGATGTCAGCTAACTACTATGTAAGTAATGAAAAAACCATGTCACAAACGACTAACAGACTTATTTCATATAATCCAGCTACTAGTCCGGCAGCTACTTATGTAAGTTTTACAGCGAATGGAGAAATTAAAGCTTTTGATTTAGCACCAGCAATCGTGATGTTTTTAGGAGAAGCTCATGGTTTTGAACCATACACTAAAGTAGGAGTTATTGTTCCTGTTCATGGTACATTGGATATTAAAACGGATAGACAGTATACGACGTTTGTAGGAGCCAATCAAGTTGCTTCAACAAATGCTTTCTCAAAAGATGTAGTTAAACCAAATCCAACAATCGGATTTATGGCATCTTTAGGTACCTCTTATAAATTAGGGAAACATATTTCTGCTTTCGCAGAATTGGAATACCGTAACTTTACAGTACACGGAAAGACTAAAGAAACTACAATATATACTGAAAATGGTGTAGATAAATTAAATGAAACAACTGCTTTCAGAGCTGCTTCATATTCTGCAACTCATACTAAATATGTAGATCGTTTAGACGGAAACTCTAATAATAAGGAGTATAATCCATCAGGGTACGATTCTACTAAACCAATGAACGAATTAAGTTCTTATGTTGGAATTTCAGGTTTAGGATTGACTTTAGGTCTTAAATACAGCTTATAATTTTATATAGTTTTAGTTTTTAGAAAAAGAGGATATTCGAAATGAATATCCTCTTTTTTTGTTCCCTGTCATTTCGACTGAAAGGAGATCGCACAAACAATTCCGCAAAGAAACTCCGCGTTGAAAGTCGCCAATCTTTGTCGATCTGCTAATGTGATTAGCTTCGCCTGTTCGCTATCGCTCGAGTCTCCTTTCAGTCGAAATGACAATATTGAGGTCAAGACTAATGATCGCAGGAAAAAATCTGCAAAATCTGCAGGATCTGCGTGAAACAAAATGGGCTTGCTCTTTATCTAGAGTTTCTAAATTCTTTCAAAACTTCATCGATAACCCAGGTTGTTCTCGCAGCAGAGGTTCCTTTTGATGGTGAGAAATCGTCCTTGCCTAAAATTTCAGCAACAACAGTTTCAACAAGTGGTAATTGAATGTGAAGCGGATTTTCGATCGTAATGCTTTCTTTTTCACCATTTGCATATTGAATATGAATTGGATCATTCCCAAAAGTAGAGAACGAAATTTTACCTTTGTCGCCTACAATATCGGTATTGTCGTAACGCTCAAAACTGGCAAAATTCCATAAACCGGTTCCGTGGATTCCGTTTTCGAATAAAAATGACATCGAAACCGAATCTTCTGCCGGATAGGCTTTGAGCTGTGAACTCGCATGCCCGCGGACTGATTTAATCGGACCAAATGCAAAATCAAGAAAATCTAAGGTGTGACAAGCCAAATCGACAAATATTCCGCCACCGGAAAAGTGTGGTAAAACCGTCCAGGGCAAATTGATTTCGTCGTCGTAACGCTTCTCAAACGGATGGTATAAAACACAATTTACATGTCTGACAGTTCCTATTTTACCTTGTTCTATTAGTTCTTTTATCTTCAGGAATCTTGGAAGGCTTCTTCTGTAATAAGCAACAAATAAAGGCACATTGTGTTCTTTACAAACGCTGATCATTTCGTTGCATTCTTCAAAATTTAAAGCCATTGGTTTCTCTACGTAGACAGGTTTCCCGGCTTTGGCACATAAAATAGTGTATTCTTTATGAGAAGATGGAGGTGTAGCAATATAAACGGCATCAACTTCAGGATCATTAATTAAATCGATGGCGTTGGAGTACCATTTCGGAACATTATGACGTTTGGCATAATCTTCGGCAAGAGCTGCATCCCTTCTCATAACAGCAACTAAAGCTGAATTTGAAGCTTTCTGAAAAGCAGGACCGCTTTTAACTTCCGTTACATTTCCGCAACCTATAATTCCCCATTTTACAATTTTCATGTTTTAGATTTTAGTTTTTCAAATTTAGAAAGTTTGCCACGAATTCACGAATTATTTTTCATGCAGATTTATAAAAGTTAGCCACAGATTTATATGATTCTCACAGATTAAAAATCATATTAATCTTTTTAATCTGTGGCAAAAAATAAAGCCACGAACTCACAAAATAATTCGTGAATTCGTGGCTAAAAAATTTAGCTTAAAGTATTACTTTTTGGTAAAGCTTTAAAGCCCATATTGTAAAGTGTAAACGCTTGAACATCTACATTCTCCTGGATAGTTGCGGCAACAGATTTTCCTGCACCGTGACCTGCTTTTACATCAATACGAATTAATACCGGATTTTCTCCTGTTTGTTTCTCTTGCAGCTCAGCAGCAAATTTAAAACTGTGTGCAGGAACCACACGGTCATCATGATCACCGGTAGTTACCATAGTTGCAGGGTACTTAACGTCTTTTTTTACGTTTTGTACTGGTGAGTATCCTTTTAGGTATTCAAACATTTCTTTGTTATCCTGTGCAGTTCCGTAATCGTAAGCCCAACCTGCACCGGCAGTAAAAGTATGGTAACGTAACATGTCCATTACACCAACAGCTGGTAAAGCAACTTTCATTAAGTCAGGACGCTGTGTCATAGTCGCACCACTAATAAACCTCCGTTAGAACCTCCGCGAATAGCAAGGAAGTCTGAAGAAGTATATTTTTGTGCAATTAAATATTCGCCAGCCGCAATAAAATCGTCAAATACATTTTGTTTTTGCAATTTAGTTCCGGCATCGTGCCATTTTTTACCGTATTCACCACCACCTCTTAAATTGGCAACAGCATAAACGCCTCCGTTTTCTAACCAAACGGCATTTGCAATACTGAAACTAGGAGTTAGGCTAACGTTGAATCCGCCGTATCCATAAAGAATAGTTGGGTTTTTACCGTCTAATTTTAATCCTTTTTTATAAGTGATGATCATCGGAATTTTTGTTCCGTCTTTTGAAGTGTAGAATACTTGTTTTGATTCGTAATCTTCGCTTTTAAAATCAACTTTTGGTTTTTGGTAGATTTCAGATTTACCTGATTTTGGTTCAAATGAATAGATCGTTCCGGGAGTCGTATAATTGGTAAAGCTGTAATATAATGTTTTATCCCCTTTTTTGGCTCCAAATCCACCGGCACTACCTACTGCAGGAAGTTTGATTTCACGGATTAGTTTTCCGCTGTAATCGTATTGTTGTATAAATGAAACTGCATCTTTGGTATAATTGGCAAAGAAGAATCCTCCACCGGTTGTAGGGGATAGGATGTCCTTAGTTTCTTTGATAAAATCTTTCCAGTTTTCCGGTTTTGGATTGCTGATATCAACAGTAACTACACGTGAGTTTGGTGCATTTAAGTCTGTATCGATAAATAATTTAGTTCCTTCATTCTCGATAATCTGATTGCTGCTGTTGAAATTGTCTACAATCGTTACAATCGGACTATTAGGTTTCGTTAAATCTTTGATGAACAACTCATTTCCGTAAGTAGAATTGGCTGCAGAAATTACCAGATATTTGTCGTCTTCTGTAACATATCCGCCAATATATCTGCGTTTTTGATCAGCTCCGTAGATAACTTTGTCTTCTTTTTGAGAAGTTCCCAGTTTGTGGAAATACAATTTATGCTGATCGGTTTTGCAGATAGTTCACTTCCTTTTGGCTTATCATAACTGGAGTAATAAAAACCGGTATTTCCATGCCATGAAACTCCGCTGAATTTTACATCAACGATGGTGTCTTCCAGAACTTTTTTAGTGATAGCATCAATAATGATTACTTTTCTCCAGTCGCTTCCTCCTTCAGAAATAGCATAAGCTGCTTTTGATCCGTCTTTAGAGAAGTTTAATCCTCCAAGAGAAGTCGTGCCGTCTTTAGAAAAAGTATTCGGATCTAGAAAAACCTCTTCTTTACCGTCTTTCCCTTTTCTATAAACTACAGATTGATTCTGAAGTCCGTTGTTTTTAGAATAGTAAGTAAATTTTCCTTCTACAAATGGAGCACTGATCTTTTCATAGTTCCATAGTTTTTCCATGCGCTTTTTAAGTTCATTGCGGAATGGAATTTTGTCTAAATAACCATAAGTTACCTCATTTTGAGCCTTTACCCAGGCTCCAGTTTCAGCCGACTTATCGTCTTCAAGCCAACGATACGGGTCGTTTACTTTAGTGTCAAAATACACATCAACCGTTTCGCCTTTTTTAGTTTGGGGATACTGAATTTTGCCTTGCCCGAACGAAATTCCTGCAGTTGTGATTGCCATTAGAAGAAATGTTTTTTTCATAATTTTTGTTTAACGATTGTAGCAAAAATAGCATTTTTGTTGTGAAATAATAATGATAAAAAGTTAAACCATATAAGGCGTACAAGCTTGCTTAGTCAGGTATTAACTAATCTTAGCTATATGTCGTATATGGTTTAAAAATGTTACAGATTGAAGTTAACTCCAAGGACAATATTTCGTCCTATGTTTGGTATACCGTCCGTTTTTAATCTTGACAGGTGAGCAATATATTTTTTATCCAATAAATTGTTTCCGTTTAGGTTAACATCGAAAGCATGTTTACCCAGTTTTACTGTTCCACCAAAACCTAAATTCACTAAAGTATATCCTTTTGAAGCAGTTTCAAAACCACTTACATTATTTTGGCTAAAAGTAGAAGAAACATTTAGAGAAGCATAACCTTCTTCAAACCAATTTTTGATTTTGAATTCAGTTCGTAAAGTATTATTCCAGTTATTAGCAGGAATTAAAGGCAGGTAATCATTGTTTTGTTTTTTACCTGTTACCGTTTCAAAACTGGTTTCAAAATGCAGCCAGTCCAGCGGATGAGGGTGGAAGTGTAAACCTGCTTCACCTCCGTATAATTTGGCGTCATTCTGAACATAAGCAAAAACATCGTTGTTATCACGTACTTCGCCTGTTGGTGAAGTGTAAATGTAGTTGTTCACATGATTGTAAAATCCGTTGATGAAAAACTCAAAGTGTGTGTTTTTATATTCTAAGTTTAAATCGGTTTGAACGTTTTGCTCGTTTTTTAAATTAGAATTTCCAACTTCATAACGGTTCGTTCCTTCGTGAACCCCGTTTGAAGTAAGCTCGGCTAAGTTTGGCGCTCTGAAACCTGTTGCTACATTCAGTCTCAGTGTTAAAGGTTCTGCAAGTTTGGTTTTATATCCCAAAGAAGCATTAAAACTCTCAAAGGAACGGTCTAAAGGCAGAAAATAACCTTCTTCACCTTCGGTACCGTGAGCTTCAGAAGTTACTTTTCGATTGTCAAAACGTAATCCGGCTTGTAAAACATTATTATTCCATTCGTAATTTGCAGTTCCAAAAGCACCAAAATCATTTGTAGTCGCATTTGGAATTAAATATTCTTCCCCGGAATTTTTATTAGTCTGATGCATTCCCTGAACACCAACAATCGTTTCAATTTTACCGAATTTTGGAAAATGATATTTGGCATTGTAATTAAAAGTATTCAGTTTCATATGAAGTGCAGCAACATTACTGTCTTCAAATTCACTTCTGTCATTCGCAATGTAGCCTAAATCAACGTCCAGTTTAGAGTTTTGAAAAAGATCACATTGTTCAAACTCAATAAATGGTTGAAGATTCCTTGTCTTGGGAACATCGTATTTTTGCTTGATGACTGCTCTGCGATTCCTTCTTCGGGAATACCAATGTCGAGCTTGTTGTAATTGTAACGCAAAACACTTGAGAAACTAGAGTTGCTGTATCCAACTCCGGTTTTAAAATCGGTTTCATTATAGCGGGTATTGGTTACACGATCACCGTCGGCAATTTTATAATCAGAATGAGTGTTGAAGCTTCCTCTGGCTAAGAATTTCCAGTTGTCTGTTGAAGTTTTTAAGCCAATAGAAGAGTTACTTCCCTGTGTATTGGTGAAGTATTTTTGACTAAAATTAGCCTTGAAGGTATTTGCGTCGGCAAATTTTTCAGGATTAAAATACAAAACACCACCTAAAGCATCAGATCCGTATAATAAAGAAGCAGGCCCTTTGATTACTTCGACACTCTCTATTCCGGCATCATTAAGTCCCAGGCCATGTTCGTCTCCAAATTGTTGATTTTCGATACGAACTCCTTGCGAGTACACTAAAACACGATTTCCGCTTAAACCTCTAATAACCGGTTTTCCAATAGAAGTTCCCGTAGAAATTTGAGAAACCCCCGGAATAGTTGCCAGACCTTCGATTAAAGTTGAAGTTCCTTTTTGTTGTAATGTTTTAATGCTTTCATGTTCTACTTTCATTACGTTTTGCGATTGCAATTTGTTGAAAGGAGTTGAAACCACAACTTCATCCATTTCAAAAACAGATTCCGTAAGTGTAATGTCTAAAGTGTTTTCTTTTAATAGTTTAGAAATGGTCTTGCTTTGCGTAGTATAACCGATAAGAGTAAAAGAAAGTCGGAAACTACCGTTTGGAAGATTCTTAAAATCGTATTTTCCGTTTTCATCTGTTGTTGTTCCTTTGTGTAGTTCAGCTGCATAAACAGATACGCCGGCTAAGGGTTTGTTTTGAAGATCGATAACAGTTCCCGATACCGAATTTTGAGCAGAAAGAATGCCCGTAAACCCTAAAATAAGGGCTAATATTAGTTTTTTCATTTGAAAATGATGCTATAGTTAATTGAATTTGTCTTGCAATCTGAAACTAAAATCAACGGTACAACCTGCCGAACCTGAAAGTTTCAGGATGGGGAAATTCACCAATTTTTTAGAATTAGATTAAAAAGAGTTTAAATTTATTTCGTGTATTACGAAATTTAGGCAACCATAGCTTGCGGAGGCCCCCTTAGTAAATAGGCGCTCTCTGAAAACGAAAATAATCTTTCTGAAAGAGTAAAGAAGTACGGAATTTCGTTATCGAAATGGTGAAACTGAAGCGCAATTTCTTCCGGAACAATATAACTGCCAAAAGCAAAATGACAAACATAACATAAGTCATAATTATGGTGCTGGTGCGTTATTTCGCCACTTGGATCATTGTAGTCGTGGTGGCATTGTTTTTCTGAAAGTTGCTTTACAATATGCTCATAACTGTGTATGGACTGAAAGAATATTGAGAACAATATCATCAGAACCAAAGAAACACTTAATATGAGTTGTTTTCTTTTCATCACACACAAAGGTATAAAAGATAGAAGAAAAATAGATTTATTTTTTAGATTCTGTTAACGATTCATTGAAAAAAGTTTAGAAAAGGCATTTTTTTGGATCGAAAAGCGAATAATTACATTCAAATGGTATCCTGAACTGGCATTATATTATATTTGTAATTGAAATAAAACTACCCTAAAAACGTTTACTTGAAAAACTCTTTAAAACCAAAATACGATATGCGACTACTATTTAGCTGTTTGTTTTTAGTATCGTTTTTTAATTCTTTTGCTCAGGAAGTAAAGCCGGAGGTCAAACCGGAAGTGAAACCTGTTGTTAAAATAGATTCATTGTATCGGGAAGATCAGTTTTATTTCTCAGTTACCTATAATCTTCTGACCCAGGTTCCACAAGGACTTAAACAAAATAAATTCTCTGTTGGACTTTCTACCGGTTTTTTGCGTGATATGCCAATCAATAAAAGCAGAACGGTTGCCATTGCAACGGGTTTGGGATTGAGTTATCAAAATTATAACCAGAACCTGACGATTGCTAAAGGTGCAGATGGTGTGTTGACTTATGAAGTAACTGATTATAATGATATCAAATCAAACCGATATAAACAGTATATGGTTGATCTTCCGATAGAATTTCGTTGGAGAAATTCGACCTACGAAAGTTATAGATTCTGGAGGATTTACGGAGGATTTAAACTAAGCTATATTTTTTCTAATAAGTCTCTTTTAGACACTGGAGAAGAGTCTCATAAAATTTCGAACAATCCTGATATAAACAAGCTTCAGTACAGCGTATATCTGGCTGTTGGTTATAATACCTGGAATCTTTACCTCAATTATGGACTAAATCCTTTGTTTAAAATGTAACAACGGTTTCAGGACAAAATATTAATGTAAGAACGCTGAATGCGGGATTGATTTTCTACATTTTATAGCCACAAATTCAGAAACAATAACTGCGGTAAAATTCCAATAAAAGTTCCAATCACTAACTCATTAGGAGAATGGGCTTCCATTTCTAAGCGTGATGAAGCGACAATTCCCGTCATTAAAATCAGGAAAGCACTCCAATAAGGATTTTGCAATTGAAGATGTGTGTTCAGCCCAATCACAAAAATGGTGAATCCGCTAAGGGCCATCATGTGTAAGCTTGCTTTTATTTTGAACAGGGAGCAAATCAGAGCCAGAATGGTACTGAACAAAGCGCCCAGAAAAAAGAAATGCAATTCAGGATAACGGCTAATGATGATGCTTCGTTTTACCAGTAAAATATACAAAAAACACTGTAAAATCAGAGGGATTTTGCGTTGTGAAGTTTCGTGAATCATAATAGAATTCACACGCCCCGTCGAACGTAGTAAAAGATAAAACAATATGGGTACTAAAATAGTGATGATGAGGATTTGAAGCAGCACATAATATTTTTCCTGAGTACTAAAGAGATCGTGTTTGAAGAAAAGATAAAATAAGGTGGCGTACATCGATATAAAAATCGGATGAAAGATATAGGAGAATATAGGCAGGATTCTTTTCAAAACGTTGTATTTAGTGGTGTTAAGCAAATATAAACAAATATTGTTTTTTTGCTACGAATCGTGTGAATTAGCAAGAGTTAAAATTCGTGCAATTTGCGGCAAACTTTTTAGTAATCTGTGGCAAAAAGTGCCGCAAAGAATTAGTGAAAATTTGTGAAATTCATGGTAAACCTTTTTTTAAATTTGACAAAAAGAAAATCTTAATGAGCATAAATGTAAAAAGCCTTATCCCGGTTCTCAATGCCGAATGGACAGGTTCAGATTCCGATGTTTTTGTTGACCATATTTCGATCGACAGCCGTTCTCTACAAAACGGTTCCAAAACTTTGTTTATTGCCCTTTCGGGGATTAATAATGATGCTCATTTGTATATTGCAGAATTGATAGAAAAAGGAGTTCAGAATTTTGTAGTACAGCATATTCCTGAAGATGTAAAAGGAAAAGCCAGTTTTTTGGTGGTCAAAAATACACTACAGGCTTTACAGGAATTTGCAGGTTATTACAGAGATTTGTTTCATTTTCCCATTATCGGATTGACCGGAAGTAATGGTAAAACAATAGTAAAGGAATGGCTTAATTTCTTGTTGAGTCCGGACTATAATATTATCCGAAGCCCTAAAAGTTACAACTCTCAGGTTGGCGTTCCGTTATCTGTAATTGCCATTAATGAAAAACATAATCTGGGAATTTTCGAAGCCGGAATATCTACGGTTAATGAGATGGTGAAACTCGAAAGAATCATCAAACCTAATATTGGAGTTTTAACCAGCATTGGTTCGGCACATGATGAAGGATTTAAAAATCTGGAAGAAAAAATAGACGAAAAGTTACTGCTTTTTAAAAATGCGACCGTTATTATTTATCAGAACAACAAGCTTGTAAACGAATGTCTTGCAAAGTTAAATCAGGACTATTTTTTACCGGAAAGAGTGCTTTTCTCGTGGAGTTTTACCAATGAATCGGCAGATGTTTTTGTCGTGAAACGTATTAATGAGGATGAAACGACCAGTATTCAGGCCCGTTATAAAAATGAAATTTTTGATTTGGAAATCCCATTCAGTGATTCTGCTTCCATAGAAAATGCGATTTCCTGTCTCTTGGTTTTGCTTTACATGAAGTACGATGCCGAAACCATTCAGAATCGATTTCAAAATTTATACCCGTGCAAATGCGTTTGGAGGTAAAAAACGGAATCAACAATTGCAGTATTATTGACGATAGTTACAGTTCAGACTTTCAGTCACTCAAGATAGCGTTGGATTTTTAGAAAGCCAGCAGAAAAAGAATGCATCAAAAACAGTTATTCTGTCGGATATTTTTCAAAGCGGATTTTCAAATGAAGAATTGTATACCAAAGTAGCACAGTTAATTTCCGATAATAAAATAAACCGTGTTATAGGAATAGGAGAAACGATCTCTTCCTTTGCCGCTAAATTCTCAAACTGTATTACTTTTCCAAATACAGCTGAATTTATTACGCAAATAGAGAGTCTGAATTTCGAAAATGAAGCCATTTTAATCAAAGGAGCGAGATCGTTTCAGTTTGAAGAAATTGTGTCATTACTCGAAGAAAAAACGCATGAAACGATTCTGGAGATCAATCTGAATTCGATTAGCCACAATCTGAATTACTATAAATCGAAATTAGCGGCTAACGTTAAGCTAATGGTGATGGTGAAAGCATTTGGTTATGGAAACGGTGGACTTGAAATCGCGAAACTGCTCGAACATCACAAAGTAGATTATTTGGGGGTGGCTTTTGCCGATGAAGGAATCTCTCTTAAAAATGGTGGAATAAAATTACCAATTATGGTGCTGAATCCAGAATCGACCAGCTTTCCTTCAATTATACAGTATCATTTAGAACCCGAAATTTATAGTATCAAAGGACTAAAAGCATTTTTGAAAATTGCAAGAGAAAAGAACCTCAAAGATTTTCCAATTCACATAAAGCTGGATACGGGAATGCATCGTTTGGGCTTTGAAGAAAATACACTGGAGGAACTGATTGAAACTCTCAGAGGAAATTCGACCGTAAAAGTAAAAAGTGTGCTGTCTCATTTGGCAACAAGTGATGAAGTGAAGCATTTTGATTTTGTGAGATCCCAGATTCGTCTGTTTGAAGATTTGTCCTTAAAATTGATTACGGCTCTGGATATTAATCCGATTCGTCATATACTGAATACTTCCGGAATAAGTAATTTTCCCGACGCGCAATACAATATGGTACGTTTAGGAATTGGTTTATATGGAGTTTCGAACGATCCTGCTGAGCAAAAATATCTGGAAAATGTAGGTACTCTGAAATCAATTATCTCTCAGGTACGAACAATTCCGGCGGGAGATAGCGTTGGTTACGGACGCCGTTTTATGGCAGATAAACAAACCAGAGTTGCCACCATACCTATTGGATATGCAGATGGAATTTCGCGTTTGTGGGGAAATAAAGTAGGGTATGTGGTGATTAAGGATCAAAAAGCATTTATTTTAGGAAGTGTTTGTATGGACATGCTCATGGTTGATGTCACCGATATCGATTGTAAAGAAGGTGACTCAGTAATTGTTTTTGGAGAAAGTCCAACGGTTATTGAAATGGCAACTGCTTTAAAAACAATACCGTATGAAATTATGACCAGCATATCACAGCGGGTGAAAAGAGTGTTTTTTAGATAATTTTAACAAATTGTCAATAAAATTACGTATTTTCGAAAATCAATTAAGTATAAACTAAAATAATCGATTATGGGATTTTTTGCAGATTTTAAAGCTTCTTTGCTGAAAGGTGATGTGTTGAGTTTAGCAACAGCAGTTGTTATTGGTGGCGCATTTGGAAAAATAGTGGGTTCTGCTGTAGACGATATTATTATGCCAGTTGTTGGTTTACTTACGGGAGGAATTGATTTTACTCAAAAATTTGTTACACTCGATGGTAATAGTTATCCAAATTTAGCCGCTGCTAAAGCCGCCGGAGCCGCAGTAATTACCTATGGAAATTTGGTTCAGGCAATCATTAACTTTGTAATTATATCATTTTTTGTATTTGTGGTACTAAGAGCTGCAGATAAAGCGAAGAAAAAAGAAACAGTAGTCGAGGCAGCACCTGCCGGACCAACTCAAGAAGAGCTACTTACGCAAATTAGAGATTTGCTTAAAAAATAATTCCGCTACACTAAGTCTAACTAAACCGTTCCTTAATTGGGGCGGTTTTTTTTGCTTCTTGTTTGTTTTGTAACATTTTGTTATTTTTTGTGAAGGACGTTGTTTTGACTTTTATTATGTATACTTTTGCATAACAAAATAAATTAATTCATACTAAACATATAAAAATGAGAATAGCAGTTGTAGGTGCCACTGGTATGGTTGGCGAAGTAATGCTTAAAGTTTTAGCAGAAAGAAATTTTCCTGTTACAGAGTTAATTCCGGTAGCTTCTGAGAAATCAGTAGGAAAAGAAATTGAATATAAAGGAACAAAATACAAAGTGGTAGGACTGCAGACAGCAGTGGATATGAAGGCTGATATTGCTGTTTTTTCGGCAGGAGGTGAAACTTCACTGGAATGGGCTCCAAAATTTGCTGCAGCAGGTACAACTGTTATTGACAATTCATCAGCATGGAGAATGGACCCGACTAAGAAATTAGTGGTTCCTGAAATCAACGCTTCGACTTTAACCAAAGAAGATAAAATTATCGCAAACCCAAACTGTTCAACCATCCAAATGGTGTTGACTTTGGCTCCATTGCACAGAAAATACAATATTAAGAGAATTATCGTTTCTACGTATCAATCGATCACCGGAACGGGTGTGAAAGCGGTAAGACAGTTAGAAAACGAATATGCCGGAGTTCAGGGCGAATTGGCTTATAAGTATCCAATTCACAGAAATGCCATTCCACATTGCGACAGTTTTGAGGAAAACGGATACACTAAAGAAGAAATGAAATTAGTTCGTGAAACTCAAAAAATTCTGGGCGATAATACGATCAGAGTAACCGCTACTGCAGTTCGTGTACCGGTTGTTGGCGGACACAGTGAGGCTGTGAACGTTGAGTTTACGAATGATTTTGATGTAAATGAAGTACGTGAAATTTTACACCATACAGATGGAGTAGTAGTTCAGGATAACTTAGATACCTTTACTTACCCAATGCCATTGTTTGCAGAAGGTAAAAATGATGTTTTTGTAGGTAGAATTCGTCGTGACGAAAGCCAGCCAAATACTTTAAACCTATGGATTGTTGCCGATAACCTTAGAAAAGGAGCTGCAACCAACACGATTCAAATCGCTGAGTACTTAATTGCAGCTGGTTTGGTATAAACAGAGATTAAATAAAATTGTTATAAAGAGAAAACCGTAATTGCAGCAATGCAGTTGCGGTTTTTTTGATGCATAAATTTAAAAATCATAAATTAGCTGTTGTAAAAATCAATGATATGAATTTCGATAATTATAAAATAATAGCCAATTACAATACCCATAAAACAGATTTGTTTGTAGCGGATGAAGAAGATATTCTGGCTTGTGAGAAAACCTTAAATATTAATTTCGACGAAGATTACAAAGCGTATGTTTCAGAATTTGGGAGTGGAATCCTTGGGGAACTTACGTACGGATTTATCTTCCCGAAACCATAATGCTGACGCTCGACGAGTGGAGAAATCGCATAACGGAATATTGGTTCTGGGATGAAGGAAAAGATGTGCTTACGAAAGAAGAAGTTTTGAGTTCAGTAAGAATAGGGGATACGTACGACGGCGATGAGATTGTTCTTTTAAAAAACGAATACTTTGTATTGCCAAGACATAGTGAAATGATCTATAAGGCAGGAACTACACTTGAAGAAACGATAACCTGGCTGTGTTCGTCGGGAATCCTGACAGAAGTATTTTCTGAAAGAAATTTTGAGCCATTTAATCCCGGAGAAATTACAGAATAATTGTAGAAGCAAACCTGATAGGTTTTTAAAACCTGTCGGATTTATTAAAGTAACAGCCATAAAAAAAGCGAGAATTTTACTTCTCGCTTTTTTGTATTTAATATTCCGGGGCCAGTTCTAATTCCAGGCCTTCTAATTCTTCAGTAATAGGGATCTGACAACCTAAACGGCTATTAGATTTAACATAAAACGCTTCCGAAAGCATAGCTTCTTCTTCATCTCCCATTTCCGGTAATGCAACATCATTTAGAACGTAACACTGACAAGAGGCACACATCGCCATTCCTCCGCAAGTTCCTTCAACAGGAAGTTCGTATGCTTTGCATAACTCCATTATGTTCATTGCCATATCAGTCGGAGCCTGTAATTCGTGTATAACTCCTTCTCGATCTTTAATCTTTATTAATACATCCATTTTAATTAGTGGAATTTTACTGGTTCGGATTTTATAACGTGAAAAATCCTTAAATTATATTAACTGTTTTTGATACTAAATGCGTATTCTTTTTTGCTGCCTTCTTTAAGGTGCATTTTTACTCCAAGAGTATTTCCGTTTTTCTCTAATATCGTTACTATAGCAATTACAGAATAATAATCTTTATCAGATTGAAAAACCAAAGTTCCTTCATAAGTTGAATTCATTACTCCCTGTTTGTCTGTGGTAACAGATACTTTTCTCGGGTGAGAGAATTGTGCAACACTATAAGTTGCTTTGTTGGCAAACTTTGCTTTTCCTCCACAAATGTCGAACAGAAAATCATAGTTTCCAATTCTTAGGCTTCCTTCTTCTTCGTTGGCATTAGTCGAAAATACAATCTGACCTGTGTATTTAAAATCCGACCATTCTTCAGAATCATTTAGCCAGGCTTTGTCAACTACTAACGTTTGAGTGGTTTGTTGCGCATAATTTACAGAAACACAAAATAATAATAAAAACAGAGCGTAAAACTTCTTCATAAAATTTAAGATTTAAGGGTTATGTGACAAATTTAATTAAATAAGTGACAATTCCTTAACTAAAACTCTTAAATATTTGTATTATATTTTGCTAAAAATGCAACAACTCATTTATTTAGCACTGTTTTTTTGCGAAATTATAAATTAAACGATATAAAGCGCTAATATTCTTGTTAAATCGACGAAATCGAATTGCTGAGAAAAATCGCGTTTTTATTACATTATATTAACCACCGTTTCTATTTGTGGGGCATATTTTTTATAGTGGTCTCAACTCCCGCTTTTAGCGTCATTTGATTTACACTACAGCTGATACATGCTCCTTCAAGACGAACTTTAACATGTTTGTCATCTTCTATAGAAATAAGCGTAATGTCTCCTCCATCAGAATTTAAAAAAGGTCTGATTTCATCAAGAGCTAATAATACGTTGCTTGTTAATTCTTCTGTTGTCATAATTTTATCAATTAGAAAATTGGTCAATTAGATAATTAGACAATTTTGTGCATTATCTAATTATCTAATTTTCTCATTATCTCATTATATTAATTTTTTTAACCGCTGAACATCCCGCCATAGTTGTAATTTTTATGGCTTCAGTCGCAGGTAAACTATCGTTTCTGTTTACAGTTTCTTGTACAACATTTCGTGTAATCCCTTCAAAAACGGTTTCGATTACCGAAGCAGTTTGTAAAGCAGCCGGACGACCATAATCACCAGCTTCACGAATAGATTGTACAATTGGAACTTCTCCTAAAAAGGAACGTTTAAGTCTTGGGCAAGATTTTTTGCTCCTTCTTGTCCAAAGATATAATATTTATTGTCAGGTAATTCTTCGGGTGTAAAATAAGCCATGTTTTCTATGATTCCCAAAACAGGTACATTAATGTTGTCCTGCATGAACATCGCTACTCCTTTTTTAGCATCGGCTAAAGCCACAGCCTGAGGAGTACTTACTACTACAGCTCCTGTAATTGGAAGCGATTGCATGATCGAAAGATGAATATCTCCTGTTCCCGGAGGTAAATCGATTAACATAAAATCTAATTCTCCCCAATCGGCATCAAAAATCATTTGATTCAGTGCTTTTGCAGCCATTGGACCTCTCCAGATTACAGCCTGACTTGGCGCTGTAAAGAAACCAATAGAAAGTATTTTGATTTCATAGCTTTCGATAGGTTTCATTTTTGATTTTCCGTCAACAGTAATCGAAACCGGTTTTTCGTTTTCAACGTCAAACATAATTGGCATCGATGGTCCGTAGATATCAGCATCAAGAACACCAACTGAAAAGCCCATTTTGGCAAGTGTTACAGCAAGATTTGCGGTAACAGTCGATTTTCCAACTCCTCCCTTACCAGAAGCAACTGCAATAATATTTTTGATTCCGGGAATAGCACGACCTTTAATTTCGTTTTTCTCCGGAGTTTCTACTTTAATATTTACTTTGATTTTAGCTTCAGGGGATACCAATTCATGGATTGTTTTTTTGATATCATCTTCAGCTCTTTTTTTGATGTGCATTGCTGGCGTATGCAACACCAGGTCTACCACAACTTCATCACCAAAAGTAATGACATTGGCAACAGCGCCGCTTTCAACCATATTTTTTCCTTCTCCCGCTATAGTAATTGTTTCTAGAGCTTTAAGAATTTCTTTTCTGTCTAATTTCATTTTAATGGACTATTTTCGATTGATCGAAATCGATTTAAAGTATTGTGTTAATTTAAACTGATTTCAGACTGCAAAGATAACAGATTATGTTCGGATTCAAACCCTTTTTAAATTGTATTTATTGATATTGAGATTGCTCAAAATGATTCTTACACCTAGTTTTTGATTCCGGAATCTGAAAAACGAGAGATTGTGTTTTATTTAGAAATAAAAAAACGGGGAAAACATAACAGGTAAACAGATAAAATTTAAGAATAAGATCGTTAAAATATCAATAATCTTAGCTATATTTGAGTACCCTAAATTTGCGATTTCCAAATATTCTGAAAAATATACGAGAACTTGTCTTTGGGGGACAATTATAGGTTTCCGGTATTTTCTGAATAGAATTTAATCTTAAAATTTAAATCTGAAAAATATGCGAAATTTTACTTCTTCTGTAATTATTGCCGTTAGTTTTTTGCTGTTTTCTTTCGGATCTTCCGCTAAAGAGAGCGATGTAAACCACAAATTCAAAGAGTTTGATAATGTTTCTGCATCGAATAGGTACCTTTTTAAAACCGCTGTTGATGCGGCAGCAATCAGTCAGTTTTACAAAAAATATCCCAATTTAAAAAAATACCAAAATGACGTTTTAGACCTGTATAAGAAAAAGGAATACAAAATGATCTGGTACGATGATAAAAGTGTGAGTGAATTTGGGGCACTGCTGTATCATAAGGTACGCTTGCTAAATGAGCAGGGAATTAAAGCTATGATGCCTTATATGAATCTGGTAGATGATGTTTTTAATGAGAACGTAACGAATGATCTTCCGCAAATTGATACAGAACTGTTGTTGTCTAATATGTATGTTTTTTACGCAAGCAACGTTTATTCAGGAGTTGATCCGGAGACACTAAAAAAAATTGGATGGTTTCTTCCGGCAAAAACGATTTCTTACTCTAAAATATTAGATTCTCTTATGGTTGACCCCGGTCGACTGAATAAAGACGAGGATCTTTTGTTTGGACAGTACTACAAACTTAAATCAGTATTGAAAAGATACAGAAACATTGAGAAAAACAATCAATGGACAAAAATTGATATTGACAGTATAAATTATAAAGACCTGAAGCCTTTTGATAGCGGTGTTGCCATCAAGCAAATCAGACAGCGATTGTTTGTGGTGGGAGATCTGGCGCAAGATTCTAAAAGAGATGTCTATGACGAGGAGATGATGGCCGGAGTTTTAAAGTATAAAAAAAGGTACGGACTAAAACTGAATTATACCTTAACCCGTGATCATATCAATCAGATGAATGAACCTATTGGTAATCGTATCAAAACGATCATGCTGAATATGGAGCGTTGCCGATGGATACCTGCCTCATTAGCAAAGGCCAGCGAGTACATAATGGTTAATATTCCGTCCTTCAGGCTGATTTATGTGAAAAATGGTAAATATGAACTCGTTTCCGATGTTTTTGTGGGAACCCGAATGACCGAGACCGTAATTTTTAGCGGTAATATGGATCGAATTGTATTTAGTCCGTATTGGTATGTTCCGCAGAGCATCATCAAAAATGAGCTGAAACTGAAAATGGCAGAGGATAAAAATTATCTGGCAGATCATAATATGGAATGGAACGGAGGGAATGTAAGACAAAAACCGGGACCTAAAAACTCTTTAGGATTAGTTAAATTCATGTTCCCAAATCCAAATGACATTTACCTGCACGACACTCCTGCAAAAAGTTTGTTTGATTTCGAAAAACGTATTTTCAGTCATGGCTGTATTAATGTTAAAGAAGCAAAACCATTGGCTTTGGCTATTTTGAAAGACAATCCCGACTGGCCGGTAGATAAAATCGATAAAGCGATGAGCGGTGAAAAAGAAACCACTTGTATGCTGAAAACCAAAATTCCAATTTATATTGGATATTTTACGGCCTGGGTAACGGATGACGGAGAAATTGGTTTTTATCCCGATGTTTACGACAGAGATAAACAGCTGGATAAGTTATTATATTCCGATTCAGTTGTTTCGAAATAAAAAAAGAAACCCGCCAGATCAATATGATTTGGCGGGTTTTAAAAAAAAAAATGGTCTACAAGTTTATATCAAATTTACTTACATTTTAGTTCAATGTTTTCTGATATAATGCCGATGTAATATGAAAAATAGTACAATGCAATTGGACTATATTGAATATACAATCGGTATTATTCGTATTTTAGGTATTTTAAGATATCAATCTTAGTTACCTGATAAGCTTTTGCTAAAACGATGACAAGCGTTAAAGCCAATAGGGAAGCCAGAGCGATACTGAATGGAATTACCGAGACTCCAATTCGGAAGGCAAAGTTTTCCAGCCATTTTTGTAGCAAAAGGTATGCCGGAATAATACCAATCACAAATCCAAGTAAACAAAAACCAACATATTGCTTGGATAATTCTTTTAATAAAGCGTCAGTTTCAGCGCCCAATGTTTTTCTAATGGCAATTTCTTTTAGTCTTCGCTCCATTGAAAAAGAGGCCAAAGCAAACAATCCAAAAATAGCGATGATGATGACCACAAGGTTTAGAATGAAAAACAAATTCTTCTGTTTTACCTGTTCCTGATAGGTTCGGGCAAAGCCTTTATTGACAAATTCATATTCAAATGGATAATCCTGATTGATGTTTTTTGCCCAGAATTTTTCTAGTTTTGATAAGGTTTCGGTTAAGTTGTTTGGAGAAACTTTCACATAAATATTATCATAATTATTCCACTTTAAAGTTTTAAGATTGATAAAAACCATTGGTGGTACTTTGTCCTGTAATCCCGTGATGTGAAAATCCTTTACCACACCAACAATTTTAAATTTCATGTTTCCTTTTTCATTTCCCCAACCCGATGTTATAACCGTATTAATAGGATTTTTAATTCCTAAGGTTTTAACAAGAGTTTCGTTGACCAGCCAATTGTCAATGGTATCCGAAGCAAATTTCGGAGATAAATCGCGTCCCTGAACAATTTTGATTTTCATCATATCCAGAAAGCCAAAATCCATTTCGACATTTCGGGATTGTACAAAAATACTATTGTGTGTAAATCCTGAACTGGAGTTGGTGCTGTTTCCAAAAGTACCGGCAAAGGTGGATACATCTGTAACTCCAGGCATTTTTAAAAGTTCTTGTTTTGTGGTTTGATATTTAAGGAATTTCTTGTCATATTCCTGATAATTAAAAGGAATTTTGATAACCTGATCTCCACTAAAACCAAGATCTTTGTTCATCATATAGCTTACCTGTGAATTCACGATTAAAGCACCAATAATAAAAAAAGCAGCAATACCAAACTGGAAAATAAGCATCGAGTTTCGAATCCAGATGCCGCTTTTACTTCTGGAGAAGTTTCCTTTTAAAACCTTAAGCGTTTCAAAATTTGAGATGTAAACGGCAGGAAAAACACCTGCTAGAACGATCACTAATCCAAATATAAAAAGGAGCTGCAGGTAAAATTCACTGCCATTCATAGTCAGAGATTTTTTCAAAAAAGTATTGTAGTACGGCAGAGAAAGTTCTACAATTGCCAAAGCAAAAATAATGGCTAAAACTACTATTATCGCGGTTTCGAAAATAAACTGAAGGACGATCTGCTTTTTAGTGGCTCCCACAATTTTACGAACGCCCACTTCTTTAGCGCGTTTTATTGCTGAAGCGGTCGCTAAATTGATATAGTTGACCAAAGAAAGCGCCAGAATCAAAATAGAGAGACCGACCATAATGTAAAGCAATTGCAGATTTCCTTTTCCTTCTGGAAGATTTGCTCCCTGTGACGATTTTGTACCGTGCAAACGGGTATCGCTTAATTTATCTAATATTACAGTTGTCTGTCCATTTTCTTTTACATATTGTTCCGGAGTCTGTCCGTTGGCTTTGGCATCTTTCAAAGTTCGGTTAACGTAATCTACATTTTGTATTTTCTTTAAAACAGTTGCAATATCAGTTCCTTTTTTAACTTTAATCATTAAGCCATAATTAAAGTTGCCCCAACTTTGCTCGTCGCCATCACGGGCAACTCCGCTAAAAACGTAATTGGGTTCAAAAGCTGAAGGAGCTATAATTTTATAAACCGATTTTACCGTGTAATCTTTGTAATTATAGGTAATTGATTTGCCAATTGGGTCTTCGTTCTTAAAAAGTAATTTTGCAGTTTCTTCTGATAATGCCACACTGTTTTTTTCTTTCAGGATATTGGTTTTGGCTCCTTTTACGATAGGCAGCGGAAACATATCAAAAAAACCATTGTCGGAAACTGCAATCTTTTTGTGAAAGAATTTTTGCCCCTGATATTTAATCATATCATTGCTGTACCAGGAATTAAAAAAACAGATCGATTCTATTTCGGGAATTGTTGCTTTACAAGTTCTTCCGAAAGGAATACTGCTGGAGGCCCAGGTATCTCCTGTTGCTCCAATTTTATTTAAAACCTGATAAACGTTATCTTTTTCAGGATTCCATTGATCATAGGCATTTTCGTTATTCCAGTATAAAATGGCGAAAATTACTCCAGAGATTCCAATGCTTAATCCCAGGACATTTAAAAACGAAAACAGTTTGTTTTGTTTCAAATGATATATAAATATCTTAAACCAGTTAAAAATCATGTTTTATTTTTTATAGTTGTTACGGTTGGTTTTGAAATAGTTTTGCAGGTTTTATAATCTGCAAGGCATTATAGGCCGGATAGTATTTTGCAAACAAACCCCATCAGGATTATGATTGCGCTTACGATGAATTTGATCATTTTACTTTTATTTAGCGTCCATAAAAACATCAACATTTCGTTGATTGAATTTTTCAGAGAATACCACACCATCTTTCATATGGATCGTTCTTTGCGAAAACGAAGCATCATAATCAGAGTGGGTAACCATTAAAATGGTAGCTCCTTTAGCATGTAAATCGGTTAAGAGTTCCATTACCTCATTACCGTTTTTACTATCTAAATTTCCGGTTGGCTCATCGGCCAGAATAATTTTAGGATCGTTTACCAAAGCTCTTGCAACGGCAACTCTTTGCTGTTGTCCTCCTGAAAGTTGCTGCGGGAAATGTTTAAGGCGGTGAGAGATATTCAGTTTCTCGGCAATAGCTTCGATTTTTTGTTTTCTCTCAGTTGCTTTTACATTGTTGTAGATCAAAGGCAATTCGATATTGTCGTAAACCGAAAGTTCGTCGATCAGGTTAAAATTTTGGAAAATAAAGCCAATGTTTTCTTTTCGGACATTTGCTCTTCCTTTCTCTTTTAAACCAATCATTTCCTGATCTAATAACTTGTAACTCCCGCCTGAAGCGCTGTCCAGAAGACCTATGATATTAAGTAAAGTTGATTTTCCACAGCCTGAAGGTCCCATAATGGTTAAAAAATCACCTTTTTTAATCTCTAAAGAAATCCCGCTTAAAGCTGCTGTTTCTACTTCTTCTGTTCTGAAAACTTTGGTTAGGTTTTGAATGGTTATCATAAGTTTTGAAATTTTAGTGGTTGTTAATTCTATTTTTTGATTGATGATTGATGATTGAAACTTTGTGAATCGTGAATCGTGAATTGTAAGATGTAAAATGTAAACTGTGACTGTATACTGTGACCGTTTACTGTGACTGAAAACCGCGACTGGAAACTACTACTGAGAACTAATCGATAATTCTTCAATGTCTTTATAATCGGTGTACGATGAAGTGATAACTGATTCACCTTCTTTTAAGCCTTCGAGAACTTCATAATACGATGGGTTTTCTCTGCCTAGTTTTATGTTTCTTCTTTCTGCTTTATTTCCTTTTACTACAAAAATCCATTTTCCTGCAGACTCCTGATTGAAACTTCCTTTTGAAACCACAAGTGTTTTGTTTTTTTCGGACAGAATCAGTTTTACACCAAAACTAAGACCGTCTTGTAAAGTGATATTTTCTTTGGATATAAAAGCCAGTTCCACTCTAAAGTGTCCGCTTTTTACCTCCGGAATTACTTTTGTAACTATAACTTCCAGGTTTTTTCCTTGAAATTCTACCTGACCTTTCAATCCTTCGCGTACTTTTTCCAAATAAAATTCATCTACATCGGCTGCTAATTTGTAACCTTGCTTAGAATCTATTTTTCCGATACTTTCACCTGCCTGAAACGTTTTTCCCAATACAGGTTGAAAAGAAGTTAATCTCCCCGATTCCGGTGCTGTAATTAAGAAGTTCTTTTTATTGTTTCTTAAAATATCCAGACTTTTTTCCATAGTCTGAATCGAACGGTTGATTTGAGAAATTTGAACCTGATTGGTTTGTTTTTCTTTTTGAATACTTTGTTGGATCGTTCTTTTACGCTCGTCCTGAAAACGCAGACTTTCTTTAAAATTATTCCAGTCATTTCTCGAGATCACATCTTTTTCAAACAATTTCGCGTTCATGTCGTACAACCTTTTGGCGTCATTATAATCGTGTTCGATTAAAACCAGATCCTTGGTTAAATTCAGCTCCTGATTTCTGATGTTCAGTTTTCCGGTGTTTAAATTATTGATTTGCTCTATAATCGCCGTTTCCTGAGTCAGGTAATTCAGTTCTGTGTTCGGATTGAACAAACGTGCTAAAGGCTGACTTTTGGTAACCATTGCGCCATTTTCAACAAAAATCTCTTTGACAGATCCGCCTTCGGTAACATTCACAAGCATTACGTTAAGAGGTTCTACTTTGGCCTGAAAAACAACAAAATCTTCAAAGAAAGCTTTTTCTACTTTTTGAACGCTAAGTTCATCGGCTTTTACATTTAAACTTCTTTTGGTATTAAACGAGAAAAATACAATTGTTGCCAAAACTAAAAAAACTCCAATTGCTATTGTGAGATATCTAAATTTTCTATTTTTACGAGGAATTATCTTGTCCATTTCTTTAATAATTTACTGATTACCAATAGGTAAATACTGTGCCATAAAAAGTATAATCTGTAAAGTATTGATTTTAAAGAAGCTTTAAAAACCATCTAAAAAAGAAGTGTTCGGAAATGAACAGTTGACCGTTCAGAATCGGACAAAAAAAGACAGCATGCGAAAGAAACAAGCCCATATTTTAATCGTCGACGATCAGGAAGAAATTCTTTTTTCGGCAAAAATGATTCTCAAAAAACATTTTGAAACCATTTTTACGACCAACAGTCCCAAAAAAATTATCTCCATTTTAAACGAGAATGAAATAAATGTGGTTTTATTGGACATGAACTATCGAATTGGTTTTGAAGATGGACGCGAAGGAATTCATTGGTTGAAGGAAATTAAAACACTTTCGCCAAAGACTGTTGTGATTTTAATGACTGCTTTTGGTAAAATTGACACTGCGGTTGAAGGAATTAAAATTGGGGCTTTTGATTATGTTTTGAAACCCTGGAACAATGAAAAACTACTGGAAATTATTGATAAGGCTGTAGTAGAGAGTCGAAAGAATGGTAAAAAAGAAATAGTAGAAAAACCAACCAAAAGTTATTTTACAGGAACCTCTCCTAAAATTAAGCAGGCTTACGGTATTGCCGAGAGAGTTGCCAGGACAGCTGCTAACGTTTTAATTTTAGGTGAAAACGGAACCGGAAAGTATGTTTTTGCTGAGTTCATCCATTTGAATTCAGAACGAAAAGAGCAGCCTTTTGTGCATGTCGATCTGGGGTCACTGAGTGATAACTTGTTTGAAAGTGAACTTTTTGGATATGCCAAGGGGGCTTTTACAGATGCTAAAACAGATACTGCGGGAAGATTTGAAGCGGCTTCGGGTGGTACGATTTTTCTGGATGAGATAGGGAATATTCCGTTACATCTGCAATCCAAACTGTTACATGTTTTACAAACCAAAACCGTAACCCGTTTGGGCGAAAGCAAAGCAAGACCGTTGAATGTAAGGATCATTGCGGCTACCAATGCCGATATAAAAGCAGAAGTAAAAAATAAAACGTTTAGGGAAGATTTACTGTACCGAATCAACACCATGGAGATTCATTTACCTTCTTTGCGTGAGCGAAAAGACGATATTATCCCGATGGCTAATTTTATTTTGGATAAAATTGCTGAAAAATACAATCAGGAGAATTGGTGTTTTGATGATAATGTTGGACCCTATTTAGAAAAATATCCGTGGAAAGGAAATATTCGGGAATTAGAGAATAAGATTGAGCGTGCCTTAATTTTGGCCGATAATCATACTATTTCGGTAACCAATCTGGATATTTTGGATTTCGAAGAACTTCAGGAAAACGACGAAAATCCACTGTCTGAAATGGAAAAAAGTGCCATCGAGAAAACATTGTTTAAGAATAATGGAAATATCAGCAAAACAGCTGAAGAACTTGGGCTTTCAAGAGCCGCTTTGTACAGAAGAATTGAAAAATACGATCTGAGAAACATCTAAACTTAAAAATAGTTTCGAACGACTTTGAAAGATTTTCATTAGATAGTAAACTTTTGAATCTGTCGGAATAAAAAATAAAACAATGAAGAACTGGAAATTTTATAACGCTTTGTTTGCAAGGATTCTGTTGGTGATGATTCCCTTTTTCTTTTGTGTCTTTTTGATTTACAAAGAACTGTATTACAATGCAATTCTGGTTGGTTTTGTCGTTTTTCTATTGTTGTCTGAAATGTATTTTTTTGTTAAAGGGCAAACCTTGTTTTACGATAAAATGCTTTTATCGATCCTGCAGGATGATTTTTCGAATAATTTTCCGGAAGAAAGCAAAAAGGAGAATTTCAGGAACTTGTTTTTACTTTATGATAAGTTAAAAGTTCAACGACAGGAACAGACGTCAAAAGAGCGCATCTATCAGTCCATTTTAAATAATATCGACACCGCTACTTTAATTCTCGAGAAAGAAGGTGAGGACTGGAATCTTTTTTTAATGAACGATTGCTTCTCAAACTTATTCAAAGTGCCAAAAGTAAGCCAGTGGAAGTATCTTAAAAACTATTTGCCCTCCCTTTGTGAGGAAATCGAAAAGACCAATTTTATAGAATTGAAAACGGCTATTTCGATCAAGATCGAAGATCAGGATTTACAGACTTTTGTGCTTCAGACTTCGCATACGAAATGTATGACAAAGAATATTTTATTATTCTGCTGGACAGCATTCAGCGTGTTATCGAGAAAAAAGAAAAGGAAGCCTGGATCAATCTGATGAAAATTATCTCGCACGAGTTAATGAATTCGCTAACGCCAATCCGTGCACTTTCGCAAAATTTACTGCAAATAGTTGATCAGGACGAATTAGAAGAGGATGATTTTGAAGATATTAAAAGCAGTATTTCGACTATTATCAATCGAAGCGATCATTTGCAGGTTTTTGTAGAAAATTATCGAAAACTGGCCATGCTGCCGACTCCGACTAAAAAAATGACTCCTATAAAGGTTCTTTTTGAAGACTGTCTTCGGGTAATGAGTCCAATTTTAAAGACGGAAAATATAGAACTGGTAAACGAAATTAATAGTTCAAGATCGATTTTAATTGATAAAAGTCAGATAGAACAGGTAATTATCAATCTGATTACCAATAGTATTTATGCTTTGAAAGAAAAGCGCGAAAAGAAGATGTTCTTGTCATCGTATACTGAAAACAATCGCTTTTTATTACCATTTCGGATAACGGAAAAGGAATTGATACCGAGATCAGAGATAAAGTTTTTCTGCCTTTTTTCACCACCAGAAAAGATGGTGCCGGAATTGGACTAACGCTTTCTAAAAATATCATCGAAGCGCACGGAGGGTATTTGAGTTATCAAACCGATGAAGACAAGACCAGCTTTGTAATTTGTCTGATTTAGTTATAAGGAGCGGTTTTAAGGTTCTATTTTCGGCTGCCAGAAATGTTTTTCAAAATCTATAATTTGATTGTCTACAACATTAATGCCTTCGCTTTCAAGTAACTGTTGCATTAAATTGGTTCCGTCAAAATGGTGTTTTCCGGTGAGAAGCCCTTTTCTGTTTACCACACGGTGGGCGGGAACATCATCCATGTTGTGACAGGCATTCATGGCCCAGCCTACCATTCGGGCAGAGCGGGCTGTTCCTAAAGCTTTGGCAATTGCGCCATAAGAAGTTACTTTTCCGTACGGAATTTGTCGGGCGATTGCATAAACTCTTTCAAAAAAATTATCTTCAGCCATAATTTGTAGCACAGGTTAAAGGGTGAGAAATGATTTTACTAACGAAATTTTCACGCAGATTTTATGCATTAAAATGAAGCCCATTTTTTTAATTTATGAAGGAAAGAATCTGCTTAATCCGCAAAATCTGCGTGAAACTAAAATTTTACAAATAAATAATAATCTGAACTTACATTTTATTAGCTGAAATAGTAAGTCAAAATATTAAAAAGCGTGAGTACGGCAATTAATCCTGTGATGCTTCCAATAATGGTATTCATGTTTTTCATCAGATAGTCTGTTTTCTTCTCGATTCTTCCAAAGAAACCAATGTAGCTGTATAAAGCGGCAAATGAGCCTAAAACAGATCCGAATACAAAAGTAAAAATAATGTTGTTTTCAAATGCAAAAAGGTGGTAAGAGGCCAAAGTAACACTTACAACCACATAATACGGAATAGGGAAGAAGTTAAGTCCTGAAAGCAGCATTCCCAGAAAGAAACGACTTTTTTTACTGGTTTTTTTATTTTCGATTTTTTGGCTTTCGGTTCTTTGGCTATAAACAAAAATAAACGGTTAAAACAGAGAAAATAACAAATCCTACTTCGCGTAACAATGTCACTACATCCGGCCGATTGTCGATGACGCGTGCAAAAAAAACGGCTAAAGAAACCTGAAAAAAGATCACTAAGACAGCTCCCGCAACAAACCATAAAGCATTTTTTTTCCCCTCTTTCAAATTTACTTTGGCTGCCGTCATGTTGATTAAACCTGGTGGAATAATCCCAATGAAAGCGGCAAGAAAACCTGAAAGTAATGGGGTAAGTAATGCCATTCAGTTGATTGATGGGTTATGAAAAAAAGTTTTTAAAATTAAATTAGTCTTTAATTTTAAAACGAATATACGTAATTGCCTTGTTAATCTCTAAATATTGTTTTTCATAAAAGTCTGGAATGCCGTAACTTCTTCAGGGCTTCCTTCATTTTTATATACATTATGATTGGCGTATAAAACCTCGTGACCTTCACCGTGAAGTAATCCCAACGTGTAACCGTGCATGAATTCGCTGTCGGTTTTTAAGTTTACGACACCGTCTTTTTGAGGATTCTTTTGTATAATTTCAAGAACTCCGAATTGGTCATACGGTGTTTGGTTCTCTTGTATTTGATTTGCGGATCCGGAAAAGTAATCCAGATTTCGTCCACTTCATTGTCGGCAAAAATATGATTGATTAGTTCGATTTGAGTTCGAACAAATGCAACGTTGTGTAATCCGTTTTCAACAGCGGTTTTGGCACCTCTCCAGAAACGGGCTCCTTTAATATCAATTCCAATAAAATTTTTGTTTGGATATCTTTCCGCTAATCCTACAGAATATTCTCCTTTTCCACATCCCAATTCTAAAACTAATGGATTATCATTTTTAAAGAAATCAGAATTCCATTTACCTTTCAAAGGCATTAAATCGCCTACAACTTCTTCTCTGGTTGGTTGAAAAACGTTTTGAAATGTTTCGTTTTCTCTGAATCTTTTTAGTTTATTTTTACTTCCCACTTTTACAAAAATTTTCAGCAAAATTAAGGAATATAAACGAATGTAAATAGTACAATTAGCTTTAAAAGTTTGCCTTCACGAATTTTCATCAAGGATATTTTTTTTTCGCCACGAATTCACGAATTAATTTAAGCGGTTTGGTTGGAAAAAATTAGTGTAAATTAGTGGAATTCGTGGCAACCCTTTTTTAGCCGCAGATTTTATGGATTAGCACAGATTGAAAAATCATTTTAGTCCATTTAATCTGTGGCAAAAGAATTAACCATAATGGACTTCAGTAATAGCTTTTAATTTAGGGTCAAGTGTTTCATCGTGTTGGGATAAATCCAATCCGATATGTTCGTTCTCTTCAGAAACACGCAACGGAATAATGAAATTGGTTACCTTAAATAAAAAGTACGCTCCGAAAAAAGTAAAAATAGAAACCAATACCAACGCCATCATGTGATGTGCAAATACATTCCAGCCTCCGTGTAACAAACTCGCATCTTCACCATGAGCAAAAATAGCAGTTAGAATCATTCCATAATTCCACCTACACCGTGACAGGCAAAAACATCAAGGGTATCATCGAATTTTTTGATAAGCGACAGTTTACAACCGAATTAGAAACCAGAGCCGTTATAAATCCAAAAAACATACTTTCAGGAACTGAAACATAACCAGCAGCCGGAGTAATGGCAACCAAGCCTACTACAGCTCCAATACAAGCGCCAAGAGCCGAAACTTTTCGGCCGTTCATTCGGTCAAAGAAAACCCAGGTTAACATGGCTGCAGCCGATGAGGTTGTAGTTGTCGCAAAAGCCATTGCGGCGGTTCCATTGGCTGCAAGAGCCGAACCGGCATTGAAGCCAAACCATCCAAACCATAGCATTCCGGTTCCTAATAATACAAACGGAATATTGGTTGGAATGTGCTGATTGTTTTTTCTTTTTCCTAAAACCAGTACTCCTGCCAAAGCCGCAAATCCTGAACTCATGTGTACAACGGTTCCTCCTGCGAAATCTTTTACGCCAAAATAACTGCCTAAAATACCTGTTGGATACCAAACAGAATGGCACAATGGCGCGTAAATAAAAATGGTAAAAAGACTGATAAAAAGTAAATACGATATAAAACGAACGCGCTCTGCAAAAGAACCAGTGATAATGGCCGGAGCAATAATCGCAAATTTCATTTGAAACAATGCAAAAAGCATAAACGGAATCGTGCTGGCCAATTGTTTATGAGGCAGAACTCCCACATAATCCATAAAAGCAAAAGTGGTTGGATCACCAAAGAAACTATAAAATGACCTCCTAAATTTAGCCCTACAGGATCGCCAAAAGCCAGACTAAAGGCCACTACAACCCATAAAAGCGTGACAACCCCAAACAGATAAAGCTCTGCAACATGGTCGAAATCACATTCTTCTTGCCAACCATTCCGCCGTAAAAAAAGACAGTCCCGGAGTCATGATTAAAACCAGACAGCAGGACGTTAACATCCAGGCGACATCGGCAGGAACGATATGATCGGTTGTGCCAAATTCAGCTAATACGTAACTATTTTCGGTGATAGTTGGCCAAAAAGCACCAGTAACGCAAACAATACTGATGATAATAAAGGAAATGATCCAGCGTTTTTCTATTTTCATTTTTCAAATACTTTATGTGTCCCTATTTTTTAGGGTTAAAGTTATGAAAAAATGAATATTATGGTTTTTAGGGGTGTAAAAACAGAGGTGTTGTTTTTATTTTAGTGGATTTTGTAAAATACACCCTGTTTTTTGAGGGTATTTTATTTTGCACTTCTAAAAAAGAGACAAAATTGCCAATTGTATTATAATAAAATTGGCAAAGTGTACTGTAAAGGGCGTAAAAAGTTAGGATTGTAAAAAGAAAGTCCAAAAATGTTTATTTTTTTTGAAGCTTTGCAATCAAAACGTCTTCGATAGGAGCCTTAATTTTGATCGCTGCATTTACTTCCTCATTAGGAACCGTCATGGATAAAACATAATGTTGGATTTTCCATTCTTTCCCTACTTTAATCAAAACCCCGATCCGCGGCAAATTTTCATTTGTGTATTTAACAGTTCGTCAAACCAAGCAATTTTTCCGGTTTTGTCGAAAAAGATGTGACGTTCTAAAGCTTTGAAATTCCAGGCCGTTCCTTTGTCAAAATAGGGTTTGGCCCAAACTTTAAAATCTTTTTTGATCCAGTTTTCGGTGGCATCAGTTCCGATGAAAATAGCATCTTCGGCCATTAAATCAAAATAAGCATCAAATTTTACTTCGCCTGCTGCTTTGTGCCAGGCATCAATGGTTTGGTTGACTTTGTCTTTTTCAGAAGTCTGTGCGTTTGCAAAAAAGGTAACAAATAATAAAAGTAAGATTGGTTTTTTCATAAGTGGTTTGTTTTGGATTTAAAGGTAGCAAATATTTTTTGAAAGGTTCTGAGGTATTGAGGTACAAAGGTTCAAAGATGCAAAGGTACAATGGTGCAGTTTTTTGGATGATTAAACATACCGTTTGTCATTTCGACGAAGGAGACCCGAGCGATAGCGAACAGGTGAAGCAAATCTTTGCAAGTAACTCTGTAATGTTCTTATTTTTAAACCTGCATGAAACATTAACTTTGCGACTCTGCGTCTTCGCGAGCCCAAATAGCCAAGTAAAACTTAAATTATCTTACATCACTTATATGGTATAATAGGATTTAGTATATTTGATAGCTTTAAAATCGATACATCATGAATCCAAAAATACTCATTACCTCATTAGTACTTTCCTCTATCTTTTTAACTTCCTGCAAAAAGGAATTAGAACCTCAGGAAAACACACCAAATTCTGAATTGGTAAAACTGGGATTGGCAAAAGATACGACAAAAGCAGCCCCTGTTGTTCAGGCTCCTACTGCAGCAAATCCAAATACAGTTTTGAGTGCTAATGGCGGAATGAATCCTGCACACGGACAACCCGGACATCGTTGTGATATTGCTGTTGGGGCGCCTTTAAATTCGGCTCCTACACAAGGACAAACCACAACGACACAGCCTGCACAAACCGTTCAGGTAAAACCGGGGCAGCAAAATGTAGTGACTACAACAACTGTTACGCCAACAAAAGTGGCTAAAGGCATGAATCCTGCCCACGGACAACCCGGACACCGTTGCGATATTCCGGTGGGAGCTCCGTTAAATTCTCCAGCTGCTGCCAAACAACCTGTTGTCGCCAATACAGCACAAAGCGGAACTGCTTCGCAAACCTTTACCGTAACACCTCCGGCGACAGACAATGCTGTTCCGGCTTTGTTAAGTACAGAAACAGCAACTGTAGCCGATGGAAAAAATCCCGCACACGGAAAACCCGGGCATCGCTGCGATATTGCAGTTGGGGCGCCATTACCGAAATCATAAGGAAGTCGAGAATTGTATAAATAATAATCTGGGCGTGCCACCAATATAAAAAGGGGCTGACTATTGCAATCGCTTAGTCGCCCCTTTTTATATTGCTGTCGGGCTTTCGCTGCTACTTCGGTAGCTTAGCTCTATCCCTCACGCGAAAAACTAGGTTGTATTATAAAATATGGGTAGTCCTTATGAGCGATGTCATTAAGCTAAGTTTTTTTAAACACAATCCCTTTGCGATTTCAAAGCAAAGCGTAATTCACGAAACTTTGTGGTCTTTGCGTAATTCTTTGCGAACTTTGCGGTAAAATTTTCCTTTATTCAATTTCAAAAATTGCCTGAATTTCAACAGCCGAATTAATCGGTAACGAAGCAGCGCCAATGGTTGCTCTGGCATGTTTTCCTTTTTCTCCAAAAACCAGCGCGGTCAGGTTTGAAGCCGAATTCATAAGGGCTGCATGTTGTGTATAATCAGGAGTGGTGTTGAAATATCCTGTTAACTGTACACATTGTTTTACTTTGTTCAAATCGCCACCGCAAGCCTCTTTTAAAACCGCAATTACATTTAGCATCGTTTGATAGGTAGCTTCTTTGGCCTGATCATCGGTAACTGTTGCGCCAACTTTTCCGGGATTTAGAATCTTTCCGTCTTTTAAAGCCACCTGATTAATGTACACTTTATGATCAGAAATCGTAAACGGAACATAATTCCCAACCGGTTTAGGGGCTTCAGGAAGCGTAATATTATTGTCTTTTAAGGTTTTGTTGATATCGCTTTTAACTTCAATAGCAGTTGTTTTTATTCCTTTACTATTTTCAGTATTTTTCAATCCCGAAGCCACTCTTGCCAAAGCTTTTCCTTGTTCTTTGGCTAAATTCAATTCGCTTTGTGACGGACGTGTTCCGACAGATCCTGCTAATGAAGTAGCTCCAAACGGAGTATTTCCTTGTGGAACTGTTTTGTCCAAAGTGGCCGTTCCCATGATTCCCGTTGGAACGATTACCATTCCGTGAGAAGCAAGAATATTCCAGAACGATAAAATCGCAGCTTCTTTTCCGGCTCCAGATCCTGCCGACATAAAGACAGTAGCCGGTTTTCCTTCCAGAACTCTTGAAGTCCAAAGCGGAATACTCTGGCTGAAGAAGGAACTTATATCGGCACTAATATTTGCAAAATGAACAGGACTTCCAAATGCGATTCCGTCATAATTGGCCAATTCTTCGATTGTTGCAATGGGTAATTTTTCTACATCAGCATTCAGTTTTTCTTTAGGATTGATCGAAGGAACACGTTTTATAATTGCTTTTGCATTGGGATATTCCTGAATTCCGTCGGCAATAGACTTGGCCATTTTATAAGTTCCGCCGTTTTGAGAATAGATCAAAACCAGGACATTTATTTCAGATGATTTTACTTGCGCATTTACGCCAAAGCCTATAAATACTGCGATTAATAATACGAGTAGTTGCTTTTTCATGAGGGTAATTTTTAATAATTTGTAATGGATAATCTCAATTAAGAAATTTGTTCTATTTTGACAACCAAGTTTCTCTTTTGGGACTGCAAAATTACTTCTTACAATATCAAAAAGCGTTATTATTATCTTAATTAAGGTTTTTGGGTATAATTTATTTTAGGTTCCATCAGGACGAATATATTTATAAAAAAAATCAAGAATAATATATTTAGAGCTCCGGAGGAGCAATAAATTTATAGGAAATTAAAAATGCACATCAACAGAACCCCATCGGGGTGACCTATCAAATTGTGCTAAAATTATATGTCGCTCCGCTGGAGCTGGATTGTAACAACGCATACTAAAATTAGTCTATAGATATATTGCTCCGTTGGAGCTTTAAATCAAAAAAACAAAGAAATCTGCGGGAAACAAAAAAAAGTAATTATTCTAATCTGTGAAATCTGTGGCAAAAAAAGTAACTTCGAGCAAACAAATCGCCTTACTTATGAAAAAGCAATTCTGTACGGAGCAAGCGGACTAGTAGGTTCCTATATTCTCGAAAATTTGTTGAACAACGATAACTACGAACAAGTAATAGTTGTAGTAAGGAAAGATCTAAACATCCAGCATCCAAAACTAAAAACACTGATAGGTGATTTTAACACCCTATCCAAAGTAATAAAAGACATTCAGGCCGATGATGTTTTTATAGCTCTTGGTACCACACAGAAGAAAACGCCTGATAAAAAGTTATATTATCAAATAGATCACGATTACCCAATTCTGGCAGCAAAACTGGCGAAAGAAAACGGTGCAAAAGCTGTTTTTCTGGTTTCGGCACTTGGTGCAAATGCGAAATCGTCGATATTTTATACGAAGTTAAAAGGAGAAACCGAGCAGGGGATCATCAGTCTGAATTTAGAGCATACTTATATCTTTCGTCCTTCGATGATTTTAGGAGACCGAAAAGAAAGCCGACCGATGGAAAAAGTATTTATTGGAATATTCAAATTAATCAACCCATTGTTTGTTGGAGAGCTAAGTAAGTACAAAGGAATAGAAGCCGAAGATATCGCCAAAGCAATGGTAAAAGCGCAGAGCAATTAGATCAGAAAGTAAAAATACTGCATTGGGAAGAAATGACGGCTTTGTTAAAATAAAAATGGCCTTATCCGGATTAGAGATAAGGCCATTTTTATGGATGGTATATAAATTAATACGCTTTCATTTTTTCGAAAGTAGTAGTAAGAGATTTTTTTGCCTTAGCCAATGCACCAATAAAAGCTTTTTCAAGCGTATCGGCATGGTCTGTAACGGTTACTGGTTGTAATTTTGCAGTACGAACTTCAATCACACATTTTTTGTCGTGCAGGCTAAATTTCTCCCCGTTTTCGTCTCCAAAATGAACTTCAACGCGGGTAATTTTATCTTCAAAACGCTTCAAGCCTTTTTCTAATTCACCAGAGAAATAAGCTTCTAATCTTTCGTGTCCTTCGATGTTCTTGTCGGTATTGATCTGAATTTTCATAATTGGTTTGTATTTAATGATTGTCTCTCAAAGCTATCTTTTTTTAGACAAAAACACAAGTAGGTTAATAAAACATTAAGAAATAAATTATGCTTTTTTACGCTCAGTTTGGCATTCCGAGGCACGAGGAATCACACCAGAAACTCCGCCTAGTTTGTAATACCGAATATCAAGTTGAGCGTCAGGCTGAGCAGCATGCAGAGTGTCAGGTTGAGCGAAGTCGAAACCCTCACCCTCAATTTAGAAAAAATGCCACAGATTATAAGATTAAAATGATTACAAAAATCTGTGCAATCTGTGGCTATTAAATTTAGAAATGTCAGGCTGAGCGACATGTAGAGTGTCACACCCAGTGTCAGGCTGAGCGAAGTCGAAGCCCCAGTTATTAAGTTAAAAACTAAGAAAACCCTCCATAACTTTTTTGCTTTTTATATCTTCGCAGTCCTAAACACAAAGATCATGAACTCAGAAAAACTTTTGCCCGCGTGGTACGGTGGCGGTATTGGAAACAACTGCAACGCTCTTTGTGGCGTAGGACACCTAACCCATTCGGGTTTTATATTTCCTAAACACAAAGATTATGAGTACAAACACCCTTTCCAAAGAAACCGAATTAAGGTTAACTGATTTTTTCAGCAATTCGATTGATCCTGCAACAATGGCCAAAACCATTCGCCAGGTAAACTATGCGCTTGCTTTAAGCATAATGCAGGAACACGAATCCCTACAATCCGAGAAAACAAACCTCCAAAATGGTTTTTACTGGCTCAATCAATTAGCCGAGATTTTAAATCCGTATCTGGATGTTGAATAAACCAGAAAAGCCACTGTGAAAGTGGCTTTTTTATTTCCGTTCAGTTTTGTCATTTCGAAGAATGAGGAAAAGTTAATTTGGGATATAATTTTAAAAATATAAAGTTATTTTTACTAAAAACTACATAAATGACCAAGATAGAAAATACCACAATATCTTATTGGAGCCTCAAATCAGTTTCGCACGATGATCTTAAATATAAAAGTATTGACGGCTATAAGGATGAAATCGAAACAAAATATGTGTATGACGAATCAGTTCCCAATCATAAACAAATTAAGTCAGGTGATGTCGTAGTTCTTATTGATAAGAAAAATGTTCTTGGTTTAGCGAAAATATCCCAAATCGTTGTTTTCAATGGAGAAAAGACAAGAAGAAGATGCCCTGAATGTGGAAGTATTAGTTATGAACCTCGAAAAACTAGAACTCCTAAATATCGCTGTGAATGTAAGTATGAATTTGATGAACCAAAGGAAGAAAAAATTAATGTAACTAATTTTGAAGCATATTATAGTACAAGTTTTATATTGCCAGAAAAGATACTCTCCATTGATATTTTAAAACCCTTTTATCATAGAGGGTATAATTCAAATAATTCAATGCAAAGCATGAGTGAAGATTTTTTATAAAGTATTATAAAGCGGAAATAGAAAAGTTAAATAAAGAATTTATTTATCCTTCAGCTGAAGAAGCACTAAATTATTTAAGTGATTCTTTTGAAGATGATTATTTGCCATCATATAAAGATGAAAGACCTAAGATAATTCAATCCATATATGCTCGTCGTGGTCAAAAGGAATTTAGAGATTCTTTACGCAAGCGGTATGGTGACAAATGTATGGTGACGGGTTGTGAAATATTAGATGTGATAGAAGCTGCACATATTAATCCTTACAAGGGAAAGAAGGATAATCATGTTACTAATGGTTTACTTTTGAGATCGGATATTCATACTCTTTTCGATTTAAATTTAATCGGAGTAAATCCAGAAACGTTTAAAATTGAAGTTTGTAAATCTTTATTTAAAACGGAATATGAAGGACTAAATAATGCTAGTTTGGCTTTTGAAGAAGGTAAAGGGCCATCAGCAGCTGCACTGGGGATTAGATGGGATTTGTTCCGTAAATAAGAACGTAAAAATATCCTACTTATCCCTCTTCCCCCACTTAATTTTCATTTTTCCGTTATCGTCAACGGCAAGTAGATGCAGGACGATTCCACGTTCGCGGACGGCATCGCGTTCGGCTTGGGTGGCGAGTTTGGCGTCGTTTTTCGAGTTTCGAAGGGGGACGGTGAGGGCGAGATTGGTGCCTTGGCCGAAAGAGTAAATTCCGTTGACATCGATGTTTAACACGTTGGAACTTATAGTGAGATTGTTGATGTCGATCTGCTCTCCGCGCATATTGAGCTGACCGGATAAATCGCTAAAGGTGATGTTCTCGACATCACGGAACGGAAAGGCAAACTTGCCGATTTTCACAATAGGCTCAAAGTTAACCAAAGCGCCCTGATTGACTTTAAACCCCAGTTTTCCGCGCATCGAGTTGCTAATCAATTCGCCACGGCTATTGATAAAACCGTTTACGCTGGCTGTACTCGTTAGCTTTCCTTTGATGTTGTTGGGGCTAAAAGACTGAATCCCGAAATTGTTAAACGACTTTAAAAAGCTTGCAATTTCGACCCTGTTTACCTGAGCATTCGAACTGAAAGCATAGTTTTTTCCGTTTGGCACCACTTCACTGTCAAAAGTAATAGTGCCTCCGGACGTTTGCAGCGAACCGTTTTTGATGACCAGTTTCGAGTCCAGCATCTGAATTCGGGCGGTGGTATTGGTGGCAACGAGCTTGTTGTAATTGATTTTGTCGGCTTTGATATCGATTACCACCGAGCATTTGTCGATTACACTTCTCAGATGATTCGAAATCGTGGGCTTTTGGCAGTCTTGGCCGGGCCTTTTACTTTTTGTGAACTGGCCAGAACGCCCAGAAATTGTTTGAGATCGATATTCGGGCAATAGATTTTCCAGTTGACAATCATTTTTTCGGGAGCATTATAATAGAGGTTCAGGAAATTGTCAATTTCTCCTTCGATGAAAATCGTATTCTTATTGTGTTTGTAGGCAATTTGTTTGATGAGTAAAGCTTTCTCGGTAAAGTCAAGATGTATGTTGGTTTTACAGCACGAACATTCTTCGGAATATAATGAAACGAGGCGTCGTCAACATCTATTTTGCCAATAAAACGCGGTTTGGTAATGTACAGATCAACAATGTCAAACTGAAACGCCAGGTTGGCTTTGGCATGACCGCTTGTAAACTGAATCCACTTGTCGTTGCTTATTTGGTTGAGTCTTTCAATATCGAAATCAGAACTGAGGTTTCCGGTGGCCAGCGGTTTCTCAAGATTATTGATCGATAATTGCGGAATGGTAAGCGGAATGTTTTCGTATTCGCCTGTAAATTGTGTTAGAATAATAGCTGAATTGGCATCGTTATAACCGGCCGTTGGTTTGAAATTATTGGTAAAAATGCCTTTAAAATGACAGTCTTTAATCAATCCATCCGGTATAGAAAGTTCGTTATTTTTGGCGATCGCCTGAACGACAATTCTGGGATCACCTTCGGCATTAAAATCGCCTTTGATGTCACAATTTACCTCAATTTCTTTTTTCAGATTAAATCGGTTAAGCTTAGAACTGATATTTGCCGATAATAAGTTCGATGCATTTTGCCATAAAATAGACGTACTAATATTGATTCCGAAAAGTGCATTTCCTTTAGCCAGATTAAAAAAAGCGATGATGTCAAAAGAGTCTGTTCCAATTTTTAGGTCCTTAGTCACCACGTCAATTCTTTCTTTTGGAGCGGAATAAGCTACTGCAAAAGTACCTTTGAGTTCTTTTTGTTTTGCAAAACTTCCATGTACGGTATTAAAAGCAAGACTTTTAATTTGGGTGTTTAGATAAACATCGGTTTGCCAGTTGTCGCCGTCATGCTCTACTTTCGATTGTAAGCGATCGATATCAAAATCAAACAATTTATGCCCAAGCAAATTGTTTAAAGTAAAGTGAACTCCGTTTAGTTCAATCTGGTCAATTGTAGTTTCGGTATCTGATTTGTCTTTTGGTGCTTTTTTCTTTTTTGGCTTAAAAATATTAGCATTCGAATAACCGTTCGGTGCTTTATATACGTAGATAGCCGCGTCGTTGATGAGGATTTTGTGAATATTGATTTCGTTTTGAATTAAACTCCAAACGTTCAGGCGTACTTCTATTTCCTGTGCTTTCAGTAAAGTGTGTTGGTGCGTGGCCCATTGATTGTCTTTGACTTCAACTTCTTTTAAAGCCAGGGTAAAGTTGGGAAAACCAGTCAGAAACTTATAATGAAAATCTCCAATATGAAATTTCCCGTTGATGTTTTCATTGATTTTAGTGTTGATCTTGGTAATGATTTCGGCTTTATTTTGGTTAAAATAAATCGATAATCCACCACAGGCAAGAAGGAGTAAAGCAATGATTCCTAATATGAAAAAGCAAAAACGTCTGACATATTTTTTTAAACGAAGCGATTGAAAAAAGTTTTTGATGTGGAGTAAAGCGGCTTTCATCGGGAAGAATTTTCTGAATCCTTAAAGATAAGGTAAAATA
Organism: Flavobacterium sp. B183; assembly: GCF_023539155.1. Taxonomy (NCBI): domain Bacteria; kingdom Pseudomonadati; phylum Bacteroidota; class Flavobacteriia; order Flavobacteriales; family Flavobacteriaceae; genus Flavobacterium; species Flavobacterium sp. B183. The sequence continues at coordinate 1,408,858 of NZ_CP097434.1, forward strand.
TGGAGGTTTCTTTAAAAAGATATAATTCAGACTTGAGTAGGTTAAAACTTATAATTTTTGTTTTTTGAATGAATATAATTAATGACAATACATTTATAATGAAAACTAATTTGGTTATGGTGTTTCATTTGTATTTAATTTTTAAATTTGTGGTCTAGTTTGAAACGAAACAATTCAGACAATAATTTTAAAAGACAAAAAATTATGGCATTAGCAATTACAGATGCTACTTTTGATGAAGTAGTTTTGAAGTCAGATAAACCGGTAATGGTAGATTTTTGGGCAGCATGGTGCGGTCCTTGTAGAATGGTTGGTCCAATCATTGACCAATTAAGCGACGAATACGCAGGTAAAGTTGTAGTAGGTAAAGTAGATGTAGATGCTAACCAGGAATTTGCTGCAAAATACGGTGTTCGTAATATACCAACTGTTTTGGTTTTTCATAACGGTGAAGTAGTAGGAAAACAAGTAGGAGTTGCTCCGAAACAAACCTACGCAGATAGTTTAGACGCTTTGTTGTAATCGAAAGATTATAATTTATATAAAAAAGGTTCGGCGAAAGTCGGACCTTTTTTATTTGGTTTTTGCCACGACCTGAGCGATAGCGAACTGGCGAAGTAATTTCACGAATTAGTACGAATTATTTATTTTAATAGTGTTTATAAAAGGTTGCCACAGATTAGAATGATTCTCACAGATTGGAAAATTATTTTAATCTATGTAATCTGTGGCAAAAGAATTTTAATTCATGCTAATTCGTGAGATTAGTGGCAAACTTTTTTATTTTTAACGAATCTTATATTCCTTTAAAAATGAAAATTTCCTATAGCTTACTCTGCTTTTTTGTGTTTACTACAATTGGTTTTTCCCAGTCGAAACAAAAAGAAAAATTAATTTTAGAGGACGGTGTTTCAGAGCAGTTAGCACATTTTCGAAAAAAGCAGATTTCGAAACTCACTTATGGGTTGTCTTTTGAAATTCCGGAGAAAAAAGCGCAATCCATTAATGCCGAATTGGTGTTGGATCTTGTTCTTGCTGACGGTAGCGAGCCTTTGTATCTCGATTTTAAAGAGAAGACTCAAAATATTAAATCAGTTACAGCAAACGGGAAAAATATCCCAATTGTGCATCAAAAAGGGCATATTATAATTCCTGCAGAGGGTTTGGTAAAAGGAAAAAATACGATTGCAATTTCTTTTATTGCAGGTGACTTGTCTTTAAACCGAAACGATGATTTCTTGTATACTTTACTGGTTCCCGATCGTGCCAGCACTTTATTTCCGTGTTTGGATCAGCCGGATATCAAAGCAACTTATAAATTGAAGCTAACGGTTCCAAAAGACTGGTCGGTTCTGGCTGGAGCATATGTAGAGGAGAAGTTTGAAAAAGATGATTTTACAAGTTACACCTTTGGAGAATCCGATAAAATGAGTACTTATTTGTTCTCTTTTGTAGCAGGAAAGTTTAAAAGCATCACGGAGAAACCAGGTTTAGAAATGACCATGTTGTACCGCGAAAACAATGCAGAAAAACTAAAAAGCAGCACCGATACTATTTTTAAACTGCACCAACAATCCTTAGATTTTTTAGAAAAATATACGCATTATAAATTTCCGTTTCAGAAGTTAGATTTTGCTTCGATTCCTGTTTTTCAGTATGGCGGAATGGAGCATGTTGGAGCGATACAATATAAAGAATCAACTTTGTTTCTGGATAATAGTGCTACAGATAGCGAGAAACTCGATCGTGCCAAATTAATTGCGCATGAAACTTCACACATGTGGTTTGGAGATTTGGTTACCATGAAATGGTTTGACGATGTCTGGATGAAAGAGGTTTTTGCTAATTTCATGGCCGACAAAATCATGAATCCGATTTTTCCTAAAGTCAATCATAATTTACAATTTTTAACGGCACACTATCCTAATGCATATGGCGAGGATCGTTCGTTGGGTACGCATCCAATCAAGCAAAATCTTGCCAATCTTAAAAATGCAGGATCACTTTACGGAGCCATTATTTACAACAAAGCACCTATTATGATGCGTCAGTTAGAAGCTTCGATGGGAAAAGTAGCTTTTCAGAAAGGAATCGAAAAGTATATTAAAAAGTACGCCAACGATAATGCTGACTGGAACAATCTGGTAGGAATTCTGGATGCCGAAACACCTTTGGATATGAAAAAATGGAGCGAAGTCTGGGTAAATAAATCTGGAAGAGCCATTTTTACAGATAAGATTGCCTACGATGCTCAAAACCGAATTTCGAGCTTTGAAATTACACAGCAGGCAGAAGATCGTTCGGCTAACGTATGGCCTCAGATTTTTGATATTGGTTTGATTTATCCTAACAGCGTAAAAGTGATCAGTGCTACTATAAAAGACAAAAGTCTGTCGCTGAAAGAAGCAATTGGGCTCGAAAAACCAATAGCTGTTATTTACAATTATAATGGTTTTGGGTATGGTGTTTTTCCGCTTGACGGGAATAATTTAGATTCTGTTTTAAGCCTACAGGATGAGGTGGCAAGAGCTTCGACTTACATTAATATTTATGAAAATACCTTAACGGGAAATGTCGCTCCGGTAAAAGCTTTCGATTGTTTTGTGAAAGGAATTCAGCAGGAGCAAAACGAATTGGTGCTGAAAATAATTACGAATCAAACCAGTGCTGTTTTTTGGAAATATCTCACGCAAAAACAGCAAAATAGAGCACAAAAACAGCTTGAAGAAGTAGTTTTTGATCGTTTGAAGACCAATTTACCTAGCAATATCAAGAAAACATTGTTTAATCTGTTCAGTTCGATTGCTTATTCAGATTCAGGAAAAGTAAAACTATATGCGATTTGGAGTAAAGAAACGGTAATTTCAGGTTTGAAATTAAACGAAGACGATTATACGAACATGGCCATGAATCTGGCTATATTTAAGCATGAAAAAGCAGATGAGATTCTGAATAAAACCAAAACTTCGATTAGTAATCCCGACAAGCAAAAACGATTTGAATTTCTGCTTCCTTCATTATCTAAAGACGAAGGGTACGCGATGCTTTTGTACAATCTTTAAAAGACGATACCAACAGAGAAAAAGAAGCATGGGTTTCTGTTGGTTTAGCGAATATAAATCATCCGTTACGTCAGGAAAGTGCTCAGAGGTATATTAGATTTTCACTAGATTTGGTTGATGAAATTCAGAGAACGGGAGATATCTTCTTTCCAAAAGACTGGCTGAACAATACCATTGGGAAATATTCGTCGAAATATGCTTTTGATGAGGTACAGCGATTTTTAAAAGAGAATCCTAATTTTAGTCCAATTCTGAAAAGAAAATTAATGCAGGCAACCGACGGTTTGTACCGCGCACAAAATATTAAAAAAGAAACCGAATGAAAATTGAATCGGAAATAGAAAAAGTCTCCAGTTTTCAACATCTCGAAATGTTGGCGAATCAGGTGGTAGAAGGGTTTATTTCGGGGATGCACAAAAGTCCGTTTCATGGGTTTTCGGCCGAATTTGCCGAGCATAAAGTGTATAATGCCGGAGAAAGTACCAAACACATCGACTGGAAGCTGTTTGCCAAAACAGATCGTTTGTATACCAAACGTTTTGAGGAGGAGACCAATTTGAGGTGTCATATTATTGTCGATAATTCATCGTCTATGCATTATCCTGAACTAAAATCAAATCAGCCCTTTTACGAAAAGAAAATTGGGTTTTCTGTTCTGGCGTCTGCCGTATTGATGAATATCCTTAAAAAACAACGTGATGCTGTTGGTTTGAGCGTGTTCTCGGACAGTTATGAATATTATGCTCCCGAGAAAGGAAGTGATCGCCATCACAGAATGCTGCTCAATAAATTAGAACAGTTACTGGAACAGCCAAAAGGTAAAAAAAGTACCGATACGATTACGTATCTGCATCAGATTGCAGAGAAAATGCATCGTCGTTCGATGATTATTCTTTTTACAGATATGTTTCAGGCCGAAGAGGATGAGAAGCTTTTTAACGCCTTACAGCATCTGAAACACAACAAACATAAAGTAGTACTGTTTCATGTAGTTGACGATCAAACCGAATTGAAATTTGACTTTGATAACACGCCGCGCAAATTTATTGACCTGGAATCAGGTGAAGAAGTATCGATTTTTGCTGATAACGTAAAAGCGGAATATGAAAAAAGGGTAGAAGGCTATTTTAAAAATCTGGCTTTAACCTGTGCAAAGAACCATATTAAGTACGTTCCGGTAAATGTAGGTGACAATTTTGAAAAAATATTGACGACATATTTAGTTGAAAAACAAAACTTTGGCTAAACAATTTAAAATTTATTTAATTTTTTTTCAAAAAACACTTGCAGAAACGAAATTCTGTACTATCTTTGCAACCGCAATAACGCAGAGGTTTGGTAGTTCAGTTGGTTAGAATACATGCCTGTCACGCATGGGGTCGCGGGTTCGAGTCCCGTCCAGACCGCAATATTGGGAAAAGCCTTTCTTAACGGAAAGGCTTTTTTGCCCAAATACGGTATCTAAGATTAGTTGTGTTGTTTTGCTACGACTTTGTAACTCGTAGCTGGTTTAGTAGTTAGACCAATGAAAAGCTTTCCACTTTTGTGGATGGCTTTTTTGATTTAAGGCTATTCTGATTTTAACCGCAAGGTGCGCTAAGGTTTACGCAAAGTCCGCAAAGTTTTTTATAAGCTTTGTGGATTTTTTGGTTTTTACTTGTTTGGTTTAGCCGCAAGGTGCGCTAGGATTTACGCAAAGTCCACAAAGTTTTTTATAAGCTTTGTGGGCTTTTTGGTTTTTATTTGTTTGGTTTAACCGTAAGATGCGCTAAGATTTACGCAAAGTCCGCAAAGTTTTTTATAAGCTTTGTGGGTTTTTTGGTTTTTATTTGTTTGGTTTAACCGCAAGGTGCGCTAAGATTTACGCAAAGTCCATAAAGTTTTTTATAAGTTTTGTACACTTTGCGCTTTGAGGTTCGCAGTCTTTGAGGTTAAAAAGAAAGTAAATTCTTCTTTTTTGGTTTTATGGTCAAATTTTAAAATATTGGAATTTAATTGATTAAAAATTAATTGAAATTTATTCGTAAAAAATGCTTGCAGAAACGAAATTCTGTTGTATTTTTGCACTCGCAATAACGCACGGTTTGGTAGTTCAGTTGGTTAGAATACATGCCTGTCACGCATGGGGTCGCGGGTTCGAGTCCCGTCCAGACCGCAATATTGGAAGAAGCCTTTCTTAACGGAAAGGCTTTTTTGTTTTTTGTATTTAACCGCAAAGTGCGCTAAGATTTACGCAAGGTTCGCAAAGTTTTAATTTAGCTTTGCGAACTTTGCGTTTTTTTCTTTGCGAACTTTGCGGTTAAGTCTTAATGGTTCAGCTTTGGAATTTAATTTTCTTATATTTAAAGTTGCAAAAACATTGTATAAACTCCAATGGAATATTCAGGTCAGAAATTAGATAAGTATTACATCAAAAAAGTAGATGCCGATAAAAAAAGCATTTACTGTCACCACGATTTGATGGGGGAGTTGTTTGTGCCTACACATAAACACGACAAAGCACAGTTGTTGTATGCCGAAGGGGATGTTGTTTTTGTAACCACCGAAACTAAAACCTATTTTTTACCGGCACGTCATTTTATCTGGATTCCGAGTGGGGTGGAGCACAGCATTGAACCGAAATCGGAAAATGTTACGATGCGAAACCTGTATTTTCCGGTTGAAAAAGACGAAAATGAGTTTTATAAGAACGAGGGAATTTATCCGGTGAATAATTTACTGCTTCAAATGATGCTTTTTACGAATCGATGGAATGGCGATCTTGAGAAAGGAACTCCAAACTTTACCATCGCCAAAGCTATAAAAGCGATTCTGCCTCAAATATGTACTACGAATTTGCCTTTGGGATTACCGCAGCCAAAAGACAAACGACTTGGAAAGATTTTACGTCATATCGAGAATAATCTGGGAGAAACGATTTTATTTGCTGATGTAGCACATCAATTCGGATATAGCGAACGCTCTTTGTATCGCTTGTTTCAAAAAGATCTTGGAATGTCTTTCATTCAATATTATACTATTCGAAGAATTTTAAAAGCAATCGAATTGCTGTTAGAAAGAAAGCTTTCGGTGAAAGAGGTAGCCGAAGAAGTTGGATATAATAGTGTTCCAACTTTCAGTAATACTTTTTTTAAGATTTTAGGACAAAGGCCTTCCGATTACTTAAATGGTGAAGAGATTTTGGAGCAAAAGTAAAAACTTTGTTTCATGCTGATTTGACAGATTTCGTTATTTCACGCTAAAAATTTTCTCTCGCAGATTCCGCAGATTTTTTTTAACTCTTTAATAATATTAGGGGCTAAACCAAATATATACTATAAATAAAGGCTTTAATACTAAAAAAGGTTTAAAAAGGTTTAATTTCACTTTAATAAAAAAGGTCGAAAATTAAACGAAGGCAAAAAAAGGGTTTAATTTTTGCCTTTTAAAAGGGATTTAATATGGTCGATTTCTGCTTCTAAATCACCAACACGATCGTATAATACTGCAGGGTCAGGTAAATCAAACGAGAGGTGCATTTTTACTGCCCAGACTTCTTTTATTTGGTATGTTTCGAGAACCATATTCGGGTAATCCTTTCTATTGTCCGATTTCAAATATAAATTATCATATTTTTTTAATCGGTTCAATACTCGCTTTATTAATATACCATCATTACTGACAACCACATATATACGGTTGTCTTTTATATCTTTATTCCAATTTTCTACCCATTCAGCAACTACGTAACAGGCATCACTTAGTGTCGGAAACATAGAATGTCCTGAAACTTGAAACATTCTAAATGTACCATTATTAATATTAGGTAAACTAAACGTTGGTAAAGTCTCAACGAAGTCAGGATCACCAAAACCAACCAAATAACCTGCAGCTGCTTTTGCAGGAACTAAAACAACATTATCTTTTCCTGATCTATCAACAGTAACTACTGCTGGCATCCTACCTAACTTGTCCGAATTTACTAAAAGTGGTACATTTTCTTTATTTTTCGTTTCATTCGAAAATGTGACAGTTTTTGTGACATTTTCAGACTGTGACAATTCTTTTACATTTCGTTTTGTAATTGTCCCTTTTCCTGTCAACAAAAAATTACCATCAACATTGACGCATTTTGCATACAAAAGATCAATGTCAAATGTGTTTCGAGTGTGCCAAGATGACAAGGTTTGTCGCTTAATTCCTAAAAAATCAGCAAAATCACTATCGGTATCAAAACCGTAATGTGCTTTTAAGTCGTTTAAAATAAGGCTTTTGTTAATTTCTGTACTCATATTGCGTAAAATATGTACTCATTTTGTTGCTTTTGTATGCAAATTGCTTACATTTGTATCACTCTAACGATACAAAGGTATATAAATTTTTAAGATATGAGCATATTAATCACACAAGCAAGGAAATTTAAAACATGGGAACTGCTTCATAGTATGACTGGTAGTAGCAAAGTTTATTGTAAAAAGGTTGTTATAAACGAAAGAAATCAAAAGTCTGCAGCTGCAAAATTAATCATGGAAAAGTTCGCAGAACTTGAAAAAATCTTAATCAACTAGTCAACAAAATGCAATTATTACCTAACGACATACTAATTCGTAACTATAAAGACGGGGAAACTATCTGGTTGTCTCAACGTCTTATACTACAAGTATGTCAGGTAACGGAAGAATATTTAAGAACCCGTGCAAGAGCATTGTTTAAAAAGTCAATTCAAAAAGGTTACAAATACGGTGACTTTTTACCAAATACTGGTAGTTCATGGCGTTGGGGCAAAGTAAACGGAACATTTTATTATGATTTCGACTCTCTGCCTGATAGAAAACCAACTTACTATCGTTCAACATTTGGCGCAAAGCATGAGCTTCTACAAGCGTATGAAGCTCTGCAAGGTGCCGAAAAATCGAACAAACAAAATCACTTAAAAAGCAACATTGAATTACAAGTAAACTCATTAGTTGATAATACTGATATAACATACTACATGTATAGTGCAATGGTTGGTTTTAGTCAAAAACAAGCTGAGCAAATGGCAACTGGTAGAGCTTGGTGTTTGTGGATTTTAAAGCAACTATATAATGATAATTTCAAACAATTAGGAATTAATAAAAAGCAGGATTTCTACCAAATGTGTACTGATATGTTAGCACCGTTGGAACTTGAAGGCTTTAGAATTAATTCAGCAGCTTATTTAAGAAACAAAATTAATGAATTTCCATTGTCAGGGACGTTAAAAGATCAGTTGAACTTTTTTATCTCAGGCAAATATGGAAATGATAACGCCCAAATTGTTGGTAAATACCCATTAGTTGACGAAACAACAGGTCAAATTTATCAGTTCGATATTCATCAGGCAATGATGTTTCATTTATACATGAATCCGGGAGGCTCAACAAAAGAATATATCCGCACATTATGGGAACGTGACTACATCGAAGATGTTAAGGAATTTGATTTACAACCTGTTGCTTACCGCACATTTTGCCATCACTTAACAAGATTTAACAAACAGATACAAACTTCACGTGCAAGACATGGTGAAGATTATTATAAAAAACATGTACAGACGTATGTGACAACAGAACGTTTACAATTTGCACATTCATTATTTGCAGGCGATGGTTCGGGAACTATCAATTATAAATACAGAAAAGCAAATGGCAAATGGTCAACAATGAAACTTTATGTAATTCTTATTACTGATGTTTCTAGCCGTTTTATTGCAGGATGGTCTGCATCTCCATGTGGTTCTCACAAGGAAACTGAAGTAATGACAAAGGAAGCTGTAAAAATGGCTATCGAAAAAGGAGGAAATCAAACAATGTTTGAATTTGTATCAGATAATCACGGTGCATTTACCTCTAAAGAAAGCAAATCATTTTTAAATCTTGCTTTCAACAAAGTGAGAACAATTGAATCGGGTAACTCACAAGCTAACCCTGCCGAAACTCAATTCAGATTGTTTAAACGAAGTTTAAAAGACATTAAAAACTTTCTTTCTACATCTTGGGGAACAGGCATTGAAGGACAGGCAAATCCTGATCATTTAGATATTGATGAACTGCCTACTTATCAAGATGCATTAATCCAAATGAATGATTTAATTAACCGTTGGAACAATGCAAAGTTACGTGACGGTGTATCACCGGCAGAACGTTTCACAATTAAGCATCCTAAATGTTCTCCTTTAGAGCCTGTTGTAATGCGATACTTGTTTGCAAAACACACGAAAGTAGATGTTAGCTACATGAGAGGTTATGTGAATGTATATCGCTCAAAAGGATATGCTAATGAGCAGTTCCAATTTGAAATACCACAGTTTGGTGGCGCAGGAACTGAAATGATCGCGAAAGCAGTAGGTTACACAACCGGAGCTGAGGTAAAAGTGGTTTGGGATGAAGATTTTGCAGACTTATATACACTTGATGAAAAGTTTATAATGACTTGTCCTCGTTCTGTTGGAGCTTCCCAGTCTCATGCTGAGACTGACGACCAAAAATCTAATGCTTTAGGTCACTTAAAAGGTAGAAAATCAAAACAAACTGAATTAATCGATGAATTTGAGGCTTCATTAAATGAAGTGATCAACGATTTAGGTTACAGTCACGCTATAGCTTTTGGCGGAAACAAAGAAAATTACAATGAAAATCAGATAAATAAAGAGAATAATAACCTTAAAAACACGACCAAACAGAGAGTAAATAGAGACTTTAATCACTCTGAGTGGTCGGCCTAAATCTTACAAGTATGGCAAAGTTAACACAAATTCAGAAATTACAGCAAATCCCTTCAGCAATCGAAGCGTATTTACAGGAAAACACAACAACTCAAGTTGCTTTAGCAAAATTAGCAGGCATTGATAAAGCTTATGTTAATCAAATTGTAAAAGGAAATGAGACAATTGGTAAAGCAAAAATTGCTGACAGATACTATGAAGCTATTGCTCTAGCGATAGGTTTAAAATTGGAGAAAACTTATTGGCAACACTTCAACACATTCAATTTCAAACAATCAATCCTAACATTTGAAAATGCACGTGAAAAGAAAATTAGATTAGGTGTTGATGGTGATACAGGTTTAGGGAAAAGTTATGCTGCTTCAATGTACAAAAGAAAGTATCCTACACAAGTGTTCCTTGTAAAGTGTTCAGGTATCGAAAATTCAAAAGAATTTGCAATCAATTTAGCTAATGAAGTTGGTGTAGTTACTACAGGAACAAAAGGAGCTATCATCAAAAGAGTTTGCGAAAAGATTAAAAATTTAGGTAATAATCCTTTGCTAATCATTGACGAATTTGAAAACTCTAAATCTGGAAACATTCCAACAGTTAAAACAATTGCTGACGAGTTAGAAGGACATGCGGCAGTTATTGTAATTGGGATAGATGTTCAAAAAATGCTTCTAAAAGGCGCTGAACGTCGTAAGAACGGTTTTGTGCAAACGAATCGTCGCTGGTCTTTCGGATGGACAAACTTAGACCCATCCATAAGCGAAGATATAATCGCAATATGCCAAGAATTAGGAATTACAAACAAACCTGCCCAAAATTGGCTTAATGCACGTGTTAAAGATTTCGACAGTTTAAGAAATATCTGTACAACTGCTTTAGAAGAGGCAGAAAAAGAAAATCAAGAAGTAAATATCTCACTATTAAACGAACTATTTCCATTATGATGACATTCTATACCTCAAGCAACCTTTTAATCATTAAAGATGATTTAAGCAAGATCGTAAAAGCCTATAGCGGTGCAATTGCAAAAATGATTTGGCAAGACGAAACGAATAATAAACAAACTCCAAAACTTCAAACTATGACAGTATCAAAGCAATGGTTAGAAAACAAAATTAAAGATTTGAATGACTGGCTTTTTGACAATGAAAAACACTCAGATTTTGCACTAAACAGACATAGACGAGATTACTATGTGCGAAAGATAATTGATTTAGAAGAAAGGAAATTAACAAGCATTGAAGTTTAAAAATTAAGATAAGTACAACAATAAATAATTAAGATCATGCAGACAACACCCGTAACAATTCCAATAAATAACCTCTCAGCTGATCAATTAAGAGAGCTTTTAAAAAACAAAGAAACAGAGGAAAAGCAACAAAAGGAAAAGATCAAAAAAGAGTATTTAAACGACAAAGAAACCTTTTTAAACGAGGTTTTAAACAGGTTTAAAGACGCGAAGGACATTCTCGAAACCTTGAAAAAGGAAACAATTATAAACTCTGAAATGTTCAATACTCAGAAATACAGTGTAGAAGGCAAATCAGTTAAAGAAGCAAAGAGTTTTGAACTTAAAAATGACAATGTAAAGATTGTTGTCGAATCACAAGACCGTCTTTCTTTCAACGATCAGGCTGTAGTTCATATAACTGCTATTAAAGACATTTTTAGAGAGAAATTCGAGAATAGGAATAAAGGCTTTTATAACCTTTTAGATGGTATTCTAATGAAAAACTCGAAAGGCGATTATGATGCCAAATTACTGACTAAAGCAAGACGTCAGGTTAAGGATTTAGGTGACGAATCTTTGATTGAGGAATTTGACAAATTGAACGATTGTCTTGTGGTCACTGGCTCTGCGAAGTATGTTAGAGTTTATACAAGGGAAGATAACAGATGGAAAGATGTTTCACTTAATTTTTCAAGTTTATGATAAAATAGATAATAACAATGGTACTTGGGAATGTTGGATAAGTGGTAGAATCTTCGAGTGGAATGATAATTTAGAAGTACTACTGAGAAAACTTGCAAGCCAAGGCAAAGAAATAGAAGAAGAATTAACCGAATAGGTTGGCAAATCCCGATAGGCAGGCACTTACGTTCGAGTCGTAAGCGGGAGCGAAAAATGAAAAATTAGTAAATATGAAAGCAATCGGAATAACGCAGTTTATGGAAAAGTCCTTTGATGTTTATGATATTGAAGATCGATGGTTAGACAGTTTTGGGCAAATTGAAAAGAATTTCAAAATGTCAATTACTGGCGACTCGGGTAATGGTAAAACAGAACTTGTGATTCAATTCATTAAAGAGTTAGCCTTACATTTTAAAGCAAAAGTTGATTATTACTCTTATGAGCAAGGTCATTCAAAATCATTACAAAGTGCAATTAAGCGCAACAACATGGAAGATGTTAAAGGAAAGGTAATGTTTGTTACAGGTGGAGCTTTTGATGAACTTATGACAAGGCTTAAACGTAGAGCATCAGCAAAAATCATTGTAATTGATAGTCAGGATTATTCAGAATTGACTACAAAACAATATAAAGAGCTTGAGAAAACGTTCCCTAAAAAAGCAATTATTGTGGTGAGTTGGGCAAAAAATGACAAACCAAAAAATCAAGCAGCAAGAGACATCGAATATATGACTGATATTAAAGTTGTAGTTAAAAACTTTAAAGCATACCCAAGAAGTCGATTTGGAGGAAATAAGCCCTTTGTTATTTGGGATAAGAAGGATGATCAGCCAGTTCAACAAACACTTTTTAAAAATGGGAACTAAAAAGCACAAACTCGATAACTTTTCAGATTCTGACAGTGCAGTAAACGCCTATTTCAATAGACAGAACGGCATTGAGCCAATTAAAAATGATGATCAATCACAGTCAGCAGAAATGGAACTGATCATGAAACGTAAACGCAGTGTAATCTTAACCCTTGCAACGTCTACAGGTATAAAAGAAGCTGATAGTTGGACGAAATTTAATAATTGGATGCTAAACTCGTCTATCTTAAAAAAGAGCTATACGCGTATAATTATGAAGAATTAGACGATCTGACAAAGCAATTTAGAGGATTAAAAGCGAACTACAAAAGTAGTGCTGAAAAAACGGGAACAAAGGCGTGGCATCACGCAACAGGTATTCCCAAACCATCTACGAATTAAAAAAAAGAGCCTGAAATAATACTATCTCAAGCCCACTCTCGCAAAGTGCTCCAAAGATAGTATTAAATGGCTTATAATCGAGAAAATTTTTTAAGAAAAGTATTGAAAGTACAGGAAATTGCTTTGCTACATAGCAGACAAGGCTTGTTTTTCAAAGAAATCTACTATTTACATATAGAGAATCAATTCAACATTTGTAAGCGAACATATGATAGTTATCTCGCTATAAACGCACGAAAGCAGTTGAAAGATATACAGCAAAAAAAACATAGTAATCAATTAAATCTTTTTTAAATGAATCACGAATTAAAAATTCATCCCGAACATTACATGAATGTAATTTTGGGATTAAAAAAGTTGAAGTTCGAAAGAATGACAGGAATTTTCAAGAGAGAGATATATTAATTCTCAATGAATATAACCCGAAAACAGAAAGATATACGGGCAATCAAATTAAAAGAAAAGTGGATTTTGTGGTTAAAAATGTCGACGGTTTAGACCCTGAATATGTAGTATTACAAATCTCAAAACTTTTATAAAATGGACTGCAACATCAAAATATCATTTATACAATTAACGTATATAAATGATTGTTTTTCCGAAATGGAAAAACCTATAGTGAGAGATCGAGCTTCAAGAATTTCATATAACATTCTAATCAATTTACATAAAAAGCTTTTGAAGAAAACTATCAGTAAAATAGGTACAAATGATAAATTCAAATTGTCTTTAGAGTACTATGAAGCTCACTTTTTAGAACAGTACTTAATGCATAAAATGAGTTATGTTTCAAAGTACGAGAGTTCTTATCATTCAATTCAAAGTGTGATAAACGATCTAAACCAAAAATTAGCCTAATGCATAAAAAAATACCAAAAAAGCCGCTTGACAAATCAGAAACAATTTGGGAAACTGAAGCTCGTCTGAAGAAAGAAGCAATAGAAATTTCAAAGAATTTCATTCATACAAAACCAACTAAATTTTTATTAAAATAATCGATTATGGAAGATATTATCACTTACGAAGTTACCTTCATTTCAACGAAAGAAAGATGGATTTTTCAATATCGTAAATCTGATGAAGTATTACATTGCTTTCTTAATTTAAGTGGACAAGGGTTCTTTAATTTATTAGATAAAAACACTTTTCCAAGAAATGTGCAAATGATTGAAGAATGGACTAAATATAAAAACATCGTTAACATTGAGCTTAAACTTGAGGATTATAGTTTTGAGTCATTTTATGACAAGTATGGCCTAAAAAGAAAAGGAGATCTTGCACGTAAAGCTTGGGACAAATTAGATTTAGCGACTAAAATTAAATGTTTTAATCAGCTTCCAAAATACAATGCAGATCTAGCTAAGACAGGTCAAGCGAAAGCACATTTGGTAACATGGTTAAATCAGAAAAGGTACAATGATGAATACTAAAAATACACTAAACAAGTAGTAATTAAACATATTACGGTAATCCGTAATATGTTTAATCCACATTTAAATACTTTTAAAAAATGGAACAAATAACACGAATGCTTATAGAAGCTGAGAAAAAGAGTCTTTTCTAAAAGGCTTTTTTTATGGCTTTATTTTTGCAATAGTACTATCAATTCTAGTATCTATTATTATTTTAGTTATCTTTAGCTAATCAAATAAAATGTCAAAAATGAAAAAAATACTACTAACATTTATTCTTTTTCCTGCACTCTTAATTGCTCAGAACCAACCTGATTGGGATTATGATGTAAAACAACCAATAAGTACAGATTTTCCGGAGAAATTACCCTATTTTAATGATTATCTACCATTACAAAACACTTATTACGAGTTGAATATTACACTTAATAATGTTCGTAAATTGGTAACTGATAACTTAAAGATGAATCCAAAAGAAAATGCACCAAGCGGTACTGGATTTCAGTTTGAAATTTATACTAATCCAAGTCGAAGATTGCCTTTGAAAATAAAGTATAATACATTTACAGTTTATGGTTTGGAAGTTGTAAAGTCAATAGAAGTTAATGGAGATTTCAATGATGTTGCTAAACTATTTATCTATATGTATGATACTAATTTTTCGATGAATGAAACGCCAATAAACCAAGCGAAAAAGCATTACAAACAAGATTATGCGCTTTTTACAGTTGAAAAAGATGGTAGAGCTTCAATTTTAATATCAAATACAAAATACGGAAGTAATTCAACCGAATTTGTGAAAGATTTTAATACTGCAAAAGAAGCTCTAAAAAGTTAGTCAAACTCAATTTTAGCTTTTAGATTAGCTTTCAAATTAAGATTATCATATTGACCCTCTTGATATTTATCAAGGGGGTTTTTTCGTCCCTTAAAGGTACATTCGTACGTAAGTAAATAGATATCAACTATACTATCCATTTTAAAGAAGCCTTCAGTTACAATTTCTAACTTGCCTGTATTTTCTGTTTCAATTGTGCCGGCTATTTTGTCAATTATACCAACATATTCTAAGAATTTTAACCCCATTTCTCTATTAAGCGAAATGTTTGAGGTGTCACGTAACTGTTCGTAGCAACAATAAAAGGTTACTGTTGCTGTCGCTGGGTCTGTTTGGTGGTCAATATCCCAATCAATAAGTATTGCTGGTTGTGAAAAAAGTTCGAAATTATCTTCATCCTGTTCTTGTCCTGCATACAAATCGATGTAGCCAACTGGTGTTACATTTTTGTCTCTAAATTTCTGTTGATTTTCTTCTTTTTCAAAAATTTCTATTGTCTTACTATAAAATGTGATCATATTTAAATCATGTTTAAACTTATTGTAAAATGTTTTTCATTTCTCGTTCCATCAATCGCTCAATCCTACGTAGTAATAATGCAGATTCTCCCATAAATCTTCTTTCAGGTAGTTTAAGATTCATTTTTCGGCTATGAGATTTGACCGTTGATGTTCTTCCTTTTCTTTTTCTACTGTGTCTTTTAATATTTACTACTTTGTTGATCTCTAACCCATCATTATGTGATTCTGCATATGGTACATCTGTACCGATTGTAACACTATTACGAGATACTTTTAGTTTGCGTATTGAACGTTTTAAACGCCCAGATCTCACCATTAAAGCCCCTCTGTTTCCTTTTTTGTTTTTTGTTCTCTTTCGAGGCTCCCATGGTTCTACACTTCGATCAACCCAATTTTTACGTACAAAACGTTCCTTAGTGAAATTGACCGCCTCTATAGCGGCCAATTCAGGAAACTTTTTGTAAAGTTTGGATAGCCTTTTTAGTTTGGTCATAAATTCAACCATACTAAACAGTTTCAGCATTAATAATTACACGTCTCATCATTTCCTTAAACCATGCTTCAATATCATCTTTTGTCATTCCTTCATAAGCACTTTGAGCAACGTTTATACCTCCTTTGTTAAATGAATCGATTCGAATATCAATCTTTCTTATTTGGTTTGCAGAACCTGCGACCCTGCTTACATCTTCCCCTTGCTTTTTCTTCTTCCCATCCGGTGCAAGTTTACCGTCTATAACAGGGGCTTTCAGTAATGGACTGTTAGGTGCTTTATCTGTCGCTGAATTAGACAGTTTTCTTGCTTCTTTTTCTCCCGGTGTAACCAAGCTATTAAGTTCTCTAAACTGTTTTATTTTGTCTAATCCCTTTTGAGCTAATCCTGTTGGGTCAATCTT
The DNA here is from genome assembly GCF_023539155.1 of Flavobacterium sp. B183. Taxonomy (NCBI): domain Bacteria; kingdom Pseudomonadati; phylum Bacteroidota; class Flavobacteriia; order Flavobacteriales; family Flavobacteriaceae; genus Flavobacterium; species Flavobacterium sp. B183. The sequence goes on from NZ_CP097434.1 coordinate 1,425,467, forward strand.
TGCTGCTAACTCTAATACCTGCTGTAATGGCTTTAATAAAGCATCTAGTAAAACAAATCCTATTCTCTTAATACCGGCAATTATACCATCAGTCTGAAACGCTAGTTTTATACTTTCCCAATGGTCATAGACTGATTTAAAGGCACTAACAACTAAACCAATTGGCCCTAAAAATACCATTAAAGCAGCACCCCATTCGTCCCATTTTTGTATTGCTAGAACGATTATCCCTATCAAAGCGGCTATTGCAACGATAATAATGCCTATAGGATTGGCAGTCATTGCTGCATTCCAAAGCCATTGTGCGCCAGTTACAATTTTCTGTGTAATGCCAAGTTTATCCAATACACCTATAAAACCACTAAATAAACCTGTTATTTCATTAATAGTTCCCGCACCTGAACCAATTGCTTCTATTGCAGGCGCCCAATTGCCCATTCCTTCAGCAATTGATGATTGTAGATTGGCTATCCACGTATTTATACCTTCATCAGCTTTTTTAAAGGAATCAATTTTACTAGGGTCTAGTTCCATATCGCCCAAACCAAGTATAAAAGCCATTCCAGCATCTTCACCCGCTCCTTTAAAAATGTCTGTCAATGCCAATTGCTTTGCCTGAGCAGTTGCGCCTTCCATGCTCTTTGAAATCATTTGAACGGCTTCGAAAGATGTTTTCCCGGCTAAATCTTTTACACTTAAACCAATACCGGCTAAAGCTTCAACCTGAGCTGTTCCCATTTCTTTTAATGACAAATTTGCTTCTTTTATAGAGTCAATAGCTTTGTCCGAAAATATTCCTTGTTTATTGGCATTTGCCATAATAGCAAGTGTTTGCGATGCATCTAAACCAAGTTCTCTAATTTGTGGGCTGTACTCTTTAAACTGGTCTAACATATCGCCATTTAGATTTGCCCCCTTTTGATAACCATCTTCAAGGATTTTTAAATTGTTTTCAAAAGTTCCACCTATCTGCTTAGTCATTGTATTAGCCGCTTTTACAATTTCTAAACTGTCCTCACTATAAACTTTACTTAGCCTGTGTACATCTTTACTTACTTCCTCTAAATTCCCAACGCCCATTTGCTGCAATGCTGTTTTAGTGTTGCTTATTTCTTTAGTAAAATCTAATTGTTCTGATACTTTATCAAATAGCTCAGACATTTGATTAATTTTAACGGGGTCAAAAGCATCTCCAATTTTTGAGAATATTTTAACCTGTGTTGCATTGAAACCTTTGAGTTTTCCTTCCATTTTATCAGAGGCCTCTGAAAGCTTTCCTTGCACTTTCGACAATTTGTTATTAAACATTTTATCGGCAAGATCCATAATCAATTCTAGTTTTGATTTTTTAGCCATATTTTTTTAATTATTGATTCCTTTCATTTCTGACTAAAAGACCTTTACGTAAGCTCCTGCCGTCTATTTGTGCTTTGTACCAAGATCTAATTTCTAAACCATTTTCAGTCATTTCACAATCAATCACAAGTATCATGTCATTGTAAAACTTTAAATATCTTGATTGGAATTTACCACTAACTTTATCTCTAGTGTTATACCAGACTTCATCCGGTTTACTTAAAACCTCCTTTACATGGGCAAATAATTGATGTTTATTTTCGTTTGGCTTGACATATTTGCCTCTTGTATGATGATTAAAGCTGTTTTCAGTCAGCACCATTTTACGTCCATAGTAATCTGTAAAGCCCATAAAATCGGCTTGTTTGTCTTTTTTGAACAACTCTTTTACATTCTCAGGTGTAATACTATCATCAAGAGAAATAGGGTTTAAATCAGATTTAAACGTACTCCAAGCATCTAAATCATACTTGTCGTAGGTCATATTGTTCAATTTGGCCGGTAATCCTTTAATATCACTATAGAACTGGGATTTTGTAAATACTTGATTTAAATCACCTCTGTTGATATTAAATTGGCTGTCTGACCATTTACCACTTTCAGCGTTTAAAATCTCTTGAGCAATTTTCCCGCTCATAACTTCTCCTGCTTTGGGTGTACTTGGGTATTGTTTAAATTCACATCTGCAACCATGACCATTAGGAGGAAAAAGCTTCATTGCTTCATTATCATTTAAATCAAATATCTTTCCGTCAAGTTTTGCATGTTCGTCTCTTACTTTCGAATCTCCCGCAGTTTCATACTGGACATAAGAAGTGACAGTATCTTTCTCAGCTATAAATCGGTGATATGCTGCAGAGTTTTGACCAACTGAAACCGATAAATTGTATTCTGTAGTTAAATAATTATCGTTTAAATCCTTAATTCTCTCATTAGCCAGTCGTTTAAAATCAGATTCAGATCGAATTTGATTTTTGTCTTTATCCACAAGCAAAGTTGTCATAGCAGCTAAACGTGCCTCGGTCTTTGAAGCAGAAAATTCAAACAGGTTGTATTCCATCAACTGATATGCTAAAGTATCGGGCGTGTTGTATCCTGCAATTGCACCATACCCAGATTTTAAGCCTTCCACTAACTGCAAAGCTTCTTCTGCAATTAAACTACCTTCTGTTCCTACAGTATCTTTATCATGCCAAAGTGCTTCTAATAATTGGTTGTTTAGTTCATTCAATCGATTTGTGTTCGATGCAGCAATTGGAAAATTGTTTCCTGGACAACATGACGAAATTGGATAATTAGGAGCTTTAAATAAAGCAGTTATATTACTCGGGCTCTCCGTTATAGTTGGGACTGTACTTTTTTTTTGCCAATAATCGGAATATTAAAGGTTTTTGATATCCATTCTTCATCTACTTCGTATTCTTCCATAATGCCTTTGACAATTTCCCAAAATTTAGTTAGATCAATTTCTTCTTTACTTTCAATCCATTCGAAAATATCATCATCCGATATGCTTTTGTAACCTTGCATTTTAAGCAATTCGAGTAAATCATCATTGATTGTAAAGCTTATATCTCGGCGATCTGATTGACTAATTTTGTAATCTAAACTTCGTTCATGTACTTCAGTGTTAGAACGATTTGCATCATTGCTCCCTAAAGTATTAGAGCCAACTAAAACCCTGAAATCTCATTACTGTTGTACTCAATAAATTTTGAGTAAACATTGTATGCATCGGTTCTATTAGCTTCATCAAACTTAACAGTTGTTCCTTCAGGAAACACACCAACCGAAGCTTCAGCGAGAGCCAATAACTGTTTCTCAACATTGTTAATGTGAGCTTGGTTATTATTGTTTGTGGTAGCCGAAATCATTGGCATTCCAAATTTTTCGCAGAATTCTGCCCACGATTGAGCAACGTTACGTTTCCAAATCAAGTTTGGAATAATGTTATTTATTAAACCTAATGGGTCGTCCCATTGAGCTCAATTAACCAAGGTTTTTCTCCCGGAGAATCATAATTAATGAAAACATTGTCTTTTGTTAAATCAGGGTATATCCTTTTCTGACTTGGAACTAAGTTTCTTGTAGGCAGAACAGTAAGCTTTATTTTTTTATCATTAAATTCTAAAAACTCGACAACCTTTGCTCCAAAAATGATAGCATCCAGTTGCCAACTCAAATAACGATAAAACCATTTTTGATTAATTAATTTAGTAGCTTCTTCGTTGATTTGATTGGTTTTCTCATTGCGTATTTGGAAACCTACACTTAGTGTTGCAGTTTTTCTTAAAATTACATTTTTGATTAATGTACCGTCCGTTTTAAGATCGTCAACCAAGTCGTAGTAACGATTGTATCTTGGTTTTTCTACATGATCAATAGCCATTAAAGCCTTGCGCCAAGAATCGATATCTTTTCGGCTTCGGTCTTTATAATCTTTTGCAATCTGCATTATAATTGCATCTGGGTTGATACTTGAATTATGAGGTCTTGCAGTAGTTTTTGCGCTTGGCGAAAAAACGGCTCTATTTCGCTTGTTTATTATAGTTTTGGTATTCTTTCTCATTAAAAATAAAATTGTGCCTTAAAATTGAGTTTAAACGGGTTTTAAATCTAAGGCGTTACCATTTGTTATTGTTACGTTTGTGATTACTGGTTAATCGGAAGCTTTCTTTTGTTTCTCCGGTTTGCTTGTCTTTTATCAAAGGAAGGTCAGCAGTGCTTTTTCCCTCAAGCATTAACTTTAGCCATTCCAAAGCATCTTGATACCGGTTTGATCTATGTTCAGGTATTTTGTTAGGTGCTTGCGAAGAATACAGGTGGTATAAGGCGCAATCAATAACAGTCATAATGATAAATGCATTACGTGTTTCTTTTGGCTCAGGGTTGTCATCTGAAGGCTCAGCAGAAGGCATAAAAATTAATTCAACATCGTAACGCCCAGCTAAATAGTTTTTGATTTGAGAAATAGCCATTTCCTCAGCAGAAAAAAGCTTTCTTTCTGTGTAATTTTCAAGTAGAATGTTTTTGATTTCTGTACGAATCAAAACATCATAATCTGCATTTTTTATGAATCGCATTAGTACCTATTGTTTTTTTCTTTTATTATTTCCTTACGACTCGTTGATTGTGGTGGGAACTTGGCTACGAATGTTGTTTTGTTAACATTTGCAATTCCACTTTGAAAGAAATCGGGTCCGTCATCATTTGCTCCACTTCCTTTTTCAAAGGCTAACAATTGATCTTCCATTGTTTGAAAGTCATTGTTTCCTTTAAAAAGGATATTGAAAAACACATTTAATCTCTCAAAATATCCCTCCATACTCTCAATACGTTCAAATTTGCCGTCTTTTCCTTTTTTATCAGCTGTCACAGGTACATGCCATCCTCTTTCGTCTCCTTCTAAGTCAAAGTCATTGACAAACTCATCCATTGCAAACAAACCTTCAATTTTGTATCTGATATTGTAGTTTAGTAAGTTGTGATCTTCTACTAAATCATATAGCCATTTAGCAAGGTTTTTTCTGCTTGTCTGCCTTAAAAAGCAAAAGATCAAATGATATTCCCTGTTATGTTTTCCTACTAATCCCATACCTTTGTAATCTCCCGCATCTTTATAACTCAAATCGCCATAAAAGCACAAAGCATCATATTTATCCAGCGAAAGCATTTCCTTATATTGCATGTGTTCAGGCTTAAAAATTACACCTTCCTGTATATGGACATGCATATATTCACGCATAAATGAACGGTAGGGAGTTTCTTCATACTTAGCCCGCCAGTATGCAGCAGTTGTCTTGCCCGGCCAACTGGGTTCAAATGTTGTTAAATCCTTGACAGCTTTTGCAGTTACTACAAAATGCCTGATCTTTCGTCCCGCTTCTTTCGCTCTTTCGTTTATTCGAACAAATTCCTGTTTTAATAGGTTGATAATGCAATTTTTATGAAAGTTGTTGTTTGCACAGATAAATCTTTGTCTTGCACCTCCTTCGTCAAAAGTTCCTCTTAAATCTTCCCATACCCATTCATAGGCCTCGCGAGAAAGTTTATCGTTTTTAACTCTTTTCTTTGTGTCAACGTCATCAATCAGAATATAATCCGGGCGGTTTTCCTCTTCACTTTCCCCACGTGGTGATTGACCAATACTCATTGCTTTGAACTTTACTCCGTCTACAGTTGTAAAGTCTCCAGTAGTCCAGTCGCCATAGTTGAACCTTTTTCCGTAATCATTAATCAATCTCGAATTAGATTTTAATTGAGCCTGAATTTTTCCGATTAGTTTTTTAGCTTTTGGGTCTGTTTGACCTATTAGCATCATGTAAAATAAATCTTTAGTGAAATACAGAAATAGAGGAATTCCCATGCCTAAATGCACACTTTTTGCACCAGAGCGATAAATTTCACCAAGTAAATCAACTATTTTGTTTTGAATTATCTTATCGGCAAGTTCTCTATGATAAGGTGCGCAAGGAGCTTTCGCATAGTTTGGGAAGTAGTATTCAAACCACTTTATATAATCTTTCTCAAGCTCCTTAATACGGTTTAATTTATCAGTAGGTTTCTCATTGATGTTAACTGTAGTTGCTTTTTTAATCCGAATGCAATGTTCTTCGTACTGCTTAATTAACTTTTCCCATTTTGGACTCATTAGCCTTCCTGATTGATTTTGTAAAGAATAAATTGTTTGTGATACTCTGTAAATAACACTGCTGTTTTAGGGTCTTGATCGGCCATCCAGTTATCAAATTCTTTGAATACTGAAAATACAATCTGTACACTGGTGCTACTGGAAAGTGTTTCAATAACTTTATTAATTTTTGCTAATGCATCAGCATCTATTACAGATGTACCTCCCTCAGCAACTGTTTTCAGTTCTTTAATGAGTAATTCGCGAATCTTATGTGGTGAGGCTAACATTTCTGCTCGCTTATCATCCCATCGACCTTCTTTTCTCCATTTGGACAATGTTTGTTCTGAAATATCTAACTGTTCTGATATGGCTTTGCAAGTCATGCCATCTTCAACAAACATCTTTTCGGCCATTGCTTTTTTTGCATGGTTCGTTATAGTTTTTGACATAGTAAATTTTGACTTTTAATGCAAAAATGCTTTTAAATCAAGGTGTAAACTAAAATTGTTGCAACCCTTGCGAACAATTTTTTGTACCTCATTTTAACCCCACATCTTTGCATCAAAGTTTAAAAAATGAATTTCTCAGTAAGACAAAATACAATCACAGCATACGGTGTAATATGGGATGGAAACGGAATGGAGTTCGTCTCATTGTTTACAGAATTAGAAGCACAATACGAAAAAGTAATTGTAAAAATGCACTCGTATGGAGGGTCAGTATTTGATGGAAATTTAATGTACAATACGATTGAACGCTCAAAAAAGAATATTGATTTTATTATCGTAGGTATAGCTGCCTCGATGGCCGCAGTAATCAGTCTTGCCCGCAAACAAAATGTTTATATGGTAGAAAATGGGTATATGATGATTCACGCTCCATCGGGCAGTACTTACGGTACTGCATTAGATCACACGAACAATGCAAAGCTTTTGAATGCTATAGAAATCAATTTCATTAAAAAGCTTATGGATAAGACGGGTAAGCCTGAGAGCTATGTAAAAAAATGGCTTACTGGTGATAACTGGTTTTCTGCGCAAGAAGCTTTAAAAGAGGGATTAATTACAGGTATTATTGAACCTGAAACAATTACTACAGATACCATCAACCCGGAACAATTAGGCGTGAAAGAAACATATAATCGATTCTCTGCTTTACTTATTCCTCAAAACACAGAATTAAATTTAGATACCAATATGAAAAGACCCATTATTGAAGCTCTTGGCCTAACAGGTTTAAATGAGCAGAGCTCTGATACAGCCGTTATTGAAGCTATCAAACAACATTTTGAAGGTAAAGAAAACACACTTAAAACAGAGTTGGCAGAAGCTAAACAAAAACAGAAAGATGCTGAGAACAAATTAGCTGATCATACTAAAACTGTTATCAGTGCTGCGATTGAAACTGCAAAAAAAGAAGGCAGAATCACCGCTGATCAGGTTGCCATTTATGAAGGCATTGCAACCGCATCAGGAATTGAAACTTTAAATACTGTTTTAGCTGCTATTCCAGTACGTACACCTGTTTCATCACTAATCCAAACACCAGTAAATGTAAATGGCTCTACTGGCCGTGAGAACTGGGATTTTGACAAGTGGCAAAGCGAAGCTCCTAGAGATTTAGAGGCTATGGCTGAAAAAGAACCTGAAAAATTCAAAGAATTATTTAACGCAAAATACAAAAAATAAATGGCAAAATTAGTTGATGGATTATGGCTTGAACAATACGTTGAGCCTCAACTTTTAGAAGAATTTAGAAATTATAAAGATGACTTTATAGGGACGTTCAAAGCGCCGTCAGCGGATGCTCTCGATAAGGACGGTATTAAATTCAACAAATTGATTAATGAAATTAAATTTCATGTCAATAAAACTACTGAGTTTGAACCAGTCGACATACCAAACAAAAAGGGCTTAATTGAGTGGGATAAGTTAGATACTGATTTGACTATAGTTACGGACAAATCTTTACGAGCAATGGCCTTTGATAGAGAGAGTGAGCTACGAAGATTGCACAATGAAGCGTTTAGAATGGGGGTGAGAGATTACGCTTTAAGAAAAATTGCTCCGAAAGAAAACACATCAAAAACTCCAATTCTTAGAACAACAGGAGAGGATGACGGAACAGGTCGAAAAAAAATGAAGTATTCTGACATGATCAAATACTATAGTCTGGCTGAAGGATTGAATTTTACAGACTGGGCTCAGGTATTTATGATTCTTTGTGCTGAACACAGGCAAGACCTTATCGAAGATAGAGGCAGCACAAATAACATTCGTGATATCGAAATTGACCCCGTAACCGGTGAATTGAAAAGATTTTTCAAACTTAAATTTTTTGAAAATAACAGTTCAGTAAAATTCAACGGTAATGACAAACCAGTTCTAAGTGGTGTTAATGAAAATACAGACAGAAATGGTTCTTTGCTTTATTATGCTCCAAATATTGTGCATCATATTGAAGCTGTAAAAGTGCTTTATAAACCAATGATTCAAGATACGAGAAATCCTGACCCACAATCCGAAATTCGTTTGCACTGTTACGGTCTAACTGATAAAAAGCAAGAATATGGTGCTGGTGCAATAGTTTCAGGTATAGTTGAATAACAATTAAAAACTTTTTAAAATGGCAAATTTAGACGCTGTACAACTAAAAAAAGGCAAAGTTGGCGCAAATAGACTAAACAATGATAGACGTGTATCGGCTATCATTGTCAGTTCTCCTGCTATTCCCACTCTCGCATTCAAAAAAACGGTAACGTTTTATGGGTTATACGATGCTGAACAAAATGGAATTACGGCCGAGTTTGATAAAGCAAACAATGTAAATGTATACAGACATGTACGAGAATTTTATCGAATGGCCGGTGAAGGAATACCTCTGTTTTTTATGGTAGTTTCTCAAACAGAAACTTTAGAAACCATTGCTGCGGATACAGTGGGAGATAAATTAAAGCGATTATTAATCGATGCTGATTACAGAGTCCGTCAAGTTGCGATAGCTCTAAATCCTGTCACAGATTCAGAAGACCCGATTACATATAATAACGGTTTACCTGATGATGTTTTTGAAAGTATTCCATTAGCACAGGGTACAGCAGAATGGGCATATAACCAATTTATGCCAACACACATTTTTGTTGAAGGTTACGGTTTAAACGGAGTAGCTTCTGTAGTTCCTGACTTGAGAGACATTGAAACTGTCTCTGCTACAAAAGTTACAATTGTTATTGGTCAAGACTGGCAATATGCAGAAACGAAAACAGGTATCGCACAAAAATTCGCTGATGTGGGAACGATATTGGGGTATGTGCTGCAAGTGCTATTAATCAAAATATTGGTGATAACGAAGCCTTTAATTTAATGGATGGTGCAAAATCAGCTTGGATGATTCCCGGATTATCAAATCACAAAACAAACAAAGATTTATACGCAGAATTACAAACATTTGAAGACAAAGGCTATGTGTTCGGGCTGTCTTATGCCGGATTAGCGGGAATACGAATCAACAATGACCATGTTTGCGCACCTATTATTATAGATGCTGAAGGCAACATGAATGAGCATACAATTGCTTATGGTCGAATGATGGATGATTGCTCAAGACAGCTTAGAACTGCCTTTCTTCCAAAAGTAAAAAAAACTTATCCTGTAAACCAAAACGGCAAATTGCCTACAGGAGTTGTGACACATTTAGAAACAATCGGAAATAACATTTTTACTGATATGCAAAATGCAGTTGAAATTTCTTCCGGTAGAACAGTAGTAGACCCGGATAGTGATCTGCTGGTTGAAAAGGTTTTAAATGTTTCTTTCAATGTACAACCAACTGGAGTTTTAGGATTTTTAAACGGAACAATTAATTTAAAAGCTAATCAATAATGGCTACAGTCACAAGAAACGGAAAAGCCTATGACAGCGCCGATGTTGAAGTATTTATCGAAGGTGTGACAATTGAAGTAACCTCAATTACTTACGGTAATGAACAGGAAAATCAATTGAATTATACTCTCGGAAATCACGCTACAAGTTGGAGCTCAGGCAAAATTACACCTAATGCTACAATTGGTTTTATGATGCACGACATTGTGCCTTTAGAAATAGCTGCCTCCGGTGGAAGTATTTTAAATATTAAGCCATTCAACATTATTGTAACATTCACAAACGAGTTTAACATCATTGTTACAGATCGCTTATTAGTGAAATTTCAAAACGAAGGACGCGAGGTTACAGGTGAAATGGGGCTTAAAAAAGAATACACAATGTTTGCTATCAAAGTTGAATTAAACGTAGCAGCTTAAACAATAATCATTTTTCAACACGCCCTCTTATATGAGAGGGCGTTTAAATCAAATTTAAACAATATAAAATAATGGCACAAGAAACCCAAAAAGCAATCAAAAAACTAAGTGATGAACAAATTAAAAATGCTGGCGGCATTGACCAGTTAAGACGAATTGAGATACCGTTGGATGATGCTTACAACGAAATTTTAGAAGTTATTGTGTGTGTTCCTGATCGAAGAACAATGGGGCAATATTTAAAGTATCAACATGTCAACCCTGCAAAGGCGCAAGAAATCTTAGTTAAAAGCTGTGTATTAACGGATAAAGATCAAATTTTAAATGATGATGCTTTATTTCTGACATGTGTTAGCGGATTGGCCGAACTCATTCCAATTAGAGAGAATGTCATAAAAAAGTATTAGACGACTGTTCGGGGCTGATTCAAGATGATGACAAAGATTTAATCTTTAAAATGGATGCAATGATAAGTCACATTCTTCATATCCCTTTCCCGGAACAGTTGTCGGATATCGTTTGGGCAGAGAAATGGGCGCAAGTTAAATATTTAGTTGATATGGGCATAATAGCTCCAAAAATGGCAGTATAATGATGATAACTGAACCTTACAAAAAGGTATTTAGTGATGTTACAGAGTTCCCCAAAAACATTACGATCGATTTAGTAGCACGTTATGCTGCTGCTTTTGGAATGATGGCTGCCGGAAAGGCAATTGAAAAAGTATTTGTTGATAAAACAGATCAAAAAAAGTACTCATTTCAAACCTACCCGCTCCAAGAATCAAATGTAGAGTATGTAAAAATGGTTGTTCCTAATTTAGAACCTCTCGAATTTTCAGCGATTTTACACGGTGATAAAGGAAATTTGTTTGCGCCTCCATTGCTAGTTGGGTTTACACAGGAAAAATCTCTTATAGAAACTGAAGTAAATGACGATGATCCTGTAGTTATTGAGCGTTGGAATACAAAACCGTGGGATATTACAATGAATGGTTTGTTAATCGATCTTAACAATAGGGTCTATCCAAGTGATGAAGTCAGGAGATTGAATCAAAATTGGAGATACAATGGAGTAGTAAAAGTGGTAGGCAAACAGTTTGAAGAACGTGACATTGACAGCTTGTATTTTAAATCAATTTCCTTTACAGCAGTTGAAGGTTATCAGGACACTGTGCAATTTACAATAAATGCCAGTTCAATCAAGGCAGTCAATTTTACACTCATGAAACCTAATCGTTAAAATGAATTATTTGTATCACAATATCAGTATAAAGATTACAATTGCTGATAACATAGTTTTTCGTGTCTGCCAGTCAATCAAAATAGAATCAAGTGTTCAGGTTCTTTCTAATACTGCTAAACTAGAACTACCAAGAGAGTTTAGGAATGCAGTTGATGAAATTGGCAAGTCAATAAACATATCAGGAAAATCAATTCTTGATTTTATGAAACGAGGGGACTCTATCAAAATAGAACTCGGTTATGATGATGATTTGCAAACAGAATTTGAAGGATACATTTCCAAAATTGGTGCTGAAATGCCAATGCTTTTAGAGTGTGAAGATGAAATGTTTCAACTTAAAAAAGCTCCAAGAATTACGAAGTTCATTAAGTCGGGAAAACTCATTGATATTTTAACTGCTGTTTTGCCTCCTAAATATAAAATTGAATGTAATGCTGAATACAGTATTGGTAAATGGTTAATTGAAGATGCTACACCATACAATGTACTAGACGAATTGAGAGACAAAGCAGGAATAAGAGCTTATTTCAAAGACCCTACAACAATATGTGTTGGAATGATAGTTGACTTCAAAGCTGAAACGGTTCATAAATACAATTTTAGTGAAAATGTACGTAGAGGTAGTAGTCTAAAATTTGCGCAAAAAGAAAGTAAACCAATCTTTCTAACTGTTGAAAGCAAACAATCTGATGGTAATGTCTTAAAAGTTTCTGTTGGAGAAAAAGGTGGTGATGAAAAAACAATCAAGTTATGGCCAAACATGAAAACCGCAGAACTTAAATTATGGGCAGACAAACAGCAAACAAGTGTTTCTTATAGTGGTTTCGAAGGAACTTTGGACGGTTGGTGTTACCCAAGAACAAAACCCGGCCACGCTGCACAATTGTACAGACCATTTTACAAAGATCGACACCAAGACGGACGATACTTTATTGAGAGTGTCACAATTGAGGTAAGCGGTTCTGAAGGGATTAAGAGATCAAACAATTTAAGTTACAAACTATGAACGAGCTAGATCAGTTGTTTAAAAATGCTTTAAATGCTTCAACGAAAGGCAAAACAAAGTTTTCGTTACTGGTTGGAACAGTTAAAGAAATAGACAACGACACTTGTACCGTCGATCATTACGAAGATGTTCGTTTAAATGCCATTATCGGAGATTTTGAGAGCCAATTTACAGTTTATCCAAAGATAGGTTCAAAAGTAATTATTGGACGGTTGGAGAACGAAGACAATGCCTTCATTCTGCGAGTTTCTGAAATAGATAAAGTTAAAATAAAAATAAGCGATCAAATATTCGAATTGAAAGATCAGAAGTTTAGAATTGAGAACAAAGATGCGAATCTTAAATCGATTTTAAACGATGCTTTTAATCAAATTGATAAGGCTGTAATTATGACACCAAGTGGCCCTGGTAATTTTTCACCGGCTGATAAAGTGTTCTTTAAGCAGTTAAATGAAAAGACTAACAAATTATTAAGCTGATGGCGCTAAATGACCAACAATTTATAACAGAAGTTGTAGAACTACAGGATGAAATGATACAGTCCTCAAATTACGATGAAGCAAAAGAAGTTTATGCAAGTAAGTTAGCTGCAGCAATAAGTAAGTATATAAAATCAGGAACCGTGACGGTCAATGTAACTACTACTGGTTCTGCAACCAATCAGGCAGGAACAGGTACTGGAAAAATAGAATAAAATGAGATTAGATTTATTGCGAAATGACAATGGTAGTTTAAAATTCAGCACGAGTGCTGAGGGTTCAGACTTCGCAACAGGTCAAAGCGATCAACAACATGTTGAAGATATTTTGGATTTACAACCGGGTGAAATAAAAGAATTTCCTTTGGCCGGTTTTGGTGCAATAAACTACATCAAGTTTATTAACAAAACAATTAGTGCTGATGAATTTAAACGTGATTTAAAACTACAATTGAACTATGATGGGTATAATAATGCAGTTATTGACACTAGTAACGGGATTGAGAATTTAAGTATAGATTTATGATTAGAATAGTTAATTACATATTAAAAGGTTTTGGTTTTATTGATTTTAATGAATTCCTAAAAAGTGCGTTTGGTTTCTTTTATACATCAACTTCTATTATCAAAATTGATTTAATCGTGGCGTTTATTTTCTCAACAGTTAGCTTTTTGTTTGGCTTTAATCATCTTTTTTAATGGCTTATGTTGTATTGCTTGTCTCAGAGTGGTACACAGGAATAAAAGCTTCTCTTAAAAGGAATGAGCGTCATGAAAGCAGGAAATTTGGCAGAATGTTGCTAAAAATAGCAACGTATTTAGTCCCAATTTACATTCTAAACACTTTTGCTCAAAACTCTGATTTTATTACGGTTATAGACTTAGAACTTAATCCTTTTTCTTGGTTGTATTGGGTTGTTTTGTTAGGTATAATTTGGCAGTTATTAGTAAGTCTTTTGGAGAATTTAGACAGTCTTGGAGTTAAGTATGCAAAAACTCTAATTAGAATAATTAACAAAAAGTTTTACAAACAATTTGAACTAGATGACGAAAATAACAGTACTGAATAATCAATCTCTATTAGATGTTGCTATAAGACATTGTGGTACAATTGAAGCCATTGCTGACATTGCTTTGCTTAATGGTATTAGTATTACACGAGAGCTTGTTCCCGGACAAATTTTAAATATTCCTTTTAGGGACTACGGAAATCAAGAAGTGATAAATTTTTTTGTTAACAACAAAATGGATCCTGCAACTTCTTTAACTCAAGAAAACATTGATTTGATTGAAAATAATTCAGGAATAGGATACTGGGTAATAGAAAATGATAACATAGTTCAATAATGGCACGAACAATAACACAAATACATAACGTCATGCTGAAGGATATTGCTTCTAATGAAGTTTTATCAACTTACTTAAATTCAACTAGCATGTTTTCAATATATCGTGCTTTTACATTCATAATTGCAAGTGCAATTTGGATAATGGAAACGTACTTTGATGAGCATACAAAAGAAGTTGATAACCGTTTAGCGAATGAAAAGCCGGGAGGTTTACCATGGTATCGTACAATGGCGTTACGCTTTCAGTATGGTTTTGATTTAGTTGCAGATAAAGACTATTATGATAATAGTAATGCAACAGAACAGCAAATTGAAGCTTCAAAAATCATCAAATATGCTGCAGTAAATGAAGCTGCTGAAAGTAGTCGTCTGATTCTAAAAATTGCGGGTGAAACAGATGGTGTTTTGACAGCATTTGAAGACAATTCACAAATAGAAGCAATCAATCAATACATTAAAGAAATTAGAATAGCAGGTGTTCAGGTTACAGTTATAAATTATAAAGCTGACCGACTTTACTTAGACATAACTATTAAAAGAGATTCTTTAGTGCTAGATGATAAAGGGATGAGCAAATTAAACGGTAATTATCCAATCCAAGATTCATTAAAAGAATTTATGAAGGAACTAGATTTTAATGGTGAATTAAGGCTATCAGCAATAATTGACAAACTGCAACTTATTTCTGGCGTTTTAGATGCAACATTAAATAAAGCAGAAAGCTCTTGGATTAATCCAGAACTAAATGATTATGGAACGCCTCAACCTATTAACGTATCAAAAATTGCCGAAAGTGGTTATTTCGAGATAGTAACATTTGAAAATATAAAATATGTGGTTTGATATTGATTGGAAAATTTTTGGAATTCAAATGTTACCGATCAAATGGCGTGATTCTTTAACAATATTATTTGTAAAAATTATTTTAAAACCAATCGACATGATTTATTACAAGTGGTTCAATTGGAGAATAGACAATATTTACAAATTAGAGCATTCAGGGCAAATATGTTATTTGAGAGGTTCATTGAATGACAAGTTTGACCCGATTGAAAGAAGAATTTACATAACTGACGGTCAAATTTATGAGACTACTTATGTCTACACAGATGCTGAAGATCAGGATTTATTTTTAGAAATGGATGCTGAAGATCATACAATTTGGCTAAGGACTGAATCTGAGACCTCAGATACAGGATTAGACTTTATTGTCTTCGTTCCTGAAGAAATTTTCAAAACCCAAATTCATGTGCTTCATGCACATGTTAAATTTTACAAAACAGGCGGAAAACGCTACAATATTTTTATCAATGAATAGATCAAATTTTAATCAGACAGGAGGTTTCCCATTAAAAACAGAGAGGCTCCAAGAGTTACAAACTGCTTTTAAAATTTTTGAGTCTTTTGGTCAACTTGCAGGCGATCTAACAATTATTTCGGGTTGTGAGTTAGTTGGAACGACAGTAACAAATGGCGTTATTTTCATTAATGGTGAGCCTATAGACTTTCGTGAGGCCTCGGTAACTATGGATTCGAAAGTTATCATTATCGAAGAGCCAGTTAATCGCGCCTTTGAAAATGGTACAGTAAAAGAAGTTCATTCGATCCGATATGCAACATTTGGAACGGCTGATGTTTCATGGCCTTGGAGTAGTTTTATAAGACCACCACAAACGAAAGAATTAGCAGGAATTTTTCAAACAATAAATGCTTCCTTAACAACAATCAACACTTCTCTAACAACAATTAGGACTAAACTTGATACAATACAGGAAGGCGCGAAAGTTCAGGTACAAGCTGACATGAATCAAACAGATTCTACAAAACCGGATTTCGTAAAGAATAAGGTTACTTATGTAGATAAAATTTTGCATGCAGGAGAACTTTATATTGGTGATGTCTTTGATGAAGATTTAGTAACAATAACTTTCGGTGATGTTGGTACAAATAGATACATTCCATTGGTAAATATTTACTCAGAAGCTTCAGATTGGTCACAGGATGCAAACACATGGTTGCAAACGAGAGATCGTACATCAACATCTTTCAAAGTGATTTTAACAGAGTTAGTGGGGAACAAGTACCAAAAGATCTCATTACATTATGTATTAATACGCTTGTAAAAATGGCAGATAAAAGTGCAATTAGAAACTGGTTTTTAACTGGAAAAAAACCAACAGAGGCTCAGTACTGGGCTACATGGGATTCATTTTGGCATAAGGATGAAACAATACCGCAAAGCTCCGTTCAGAATCTCATCCAAACTTTAAACGCCAAAGCTGAAAAATCTCAGTTTGATGCGCATAAAACTGATCCTGATGCGCATTCAGAATTGGTTGGTCGAGCAAAGTTTATTACGGTTGGAGAACTCTTAATTTTCAAGCATCCAACTAACAATGATCCTGCAAAAAAGTACACACTTGAAAAAAATGACCTTGTTCAGGGATTTGTTGACGGAACTTGGATTACTGCATATTACAATGGTGGCGAAAAAAGTGCACTCATAAATTACAGTATAATTACAAACGCATAAATACAAACACAACTAATCAATAATTAAAAAATGAAACGAATACATTTAATTTTACTCTTTGCTGTGTCATTTACAGCATTTTCTCAGGTTCAGATTCCGCAAGAATACACTATCCAAAAGCCTTTACGTTTAAGCACAGTTAATCCCGGCAAAAAAACGGATTCCCTACTTGTTCGAGGGCTTGATAATATTGTGAAATTTGTTCCACAAAGTTCTTTAGGTTCTCAGACCCTACAACAAGTTTTGGACAATGGTGGAGACTACAATTTTAGCACACCAGGGGCTAATATAGAAATTGGTATGGGGATTTCAAATGGGGGTTCTCCGTTAGAAATACCAATCCTGGTATAGTTTCGGCAATTTATTCAACATTGGGGAATTTAGGTCTATTTGTTAGAAATGATTATAGCAGTACTGGATGGGAAATTGGTAATATGAGTAGTCAGTTTAACATAAGATCTTATAGTGAATTTTGGAGCACAGCTGTGAGATTTCCGGATCCAAATAGTTATACAGGAAACTCTGTACTTACGTTTCCAAATAAAGTAGGAGAACATGTACTTGCTACCCTTGATGATATACCTCAAACGTTACAGCAAGTAGTGAATAACGGTAACTTTCTAAGCTCAAACTCTGTGATTGCGTTTCCTAGCACCTCTATTTTTAGCGGGAACATAAGTATGAGTTCAAGTACGTTAAACAATCAGATGGATATCTCAGGTAATGTTATAGAGAATCATGACGATAACACAAGAGCCGAAGTAAACAGTGATAAAATCAAACTTGTGAATCCTGTTGAAGGTGGAGGGTTTATATTTTCACCAACGTATGGTGGGACTGGAACAACATATACAAATGCAACAAATCCGGTAGGCTGGGGCGCAGTTAAACAGGTGATACCAGTATCAGTTAATGGAAGTTTTGCGAATAGTAGTACTGGCAATATTGATTTGCAGATTGCGGTTAACAATCCAACTTTGACAACTTTGACACTCACATATTTGAACACCACATATCCAAATGCAGTAAATGGTTTTCGAGTGCACTGCAATCTCATTGAAGAAATTGGCCCCTTAATTTACGAGAAAACTTCGTCTGGCTGGTTGAAAATTGTCGCTTCAATAGTTTTCGATCCGGAATAAAAATAACTTTAAATTTAATTATATGAATAAATCAAAAATCGCAGTAATAGTAAGCTTACTTATCGTTTTAACAGGCTTCATCGACACAAAGTTTGATCTTTTGCAAGATGCAGGATTGTCTCTTGTAGTAATCAATCGAATTAAATTAATTGGATTGATTCTATCAGCAGTTCTTCCAAGTATCACACCATTATTTTCAAAGAAAGGAGATTATGACGCCTAGATTATTTGTAGAAACATTTCTACCACATGCTCAAAGAGTAGAATTAAAAACAGGAATTTCTGCTATTGCAATTTTAACTCAGGCTGCCCTTGAATCTGCGTGGGGAGAAGTCGCTCCCGGAAACATGTTTTTTGGAGTTAAAGATACAGACGGTTTAAATGGAAATGAGCAATTATTGACAACTACTGAATACACAAAAAATGTCAAAAACCCAATGCCAGTTCATATTTCTTCAACTCCTGTCGTTCGTAATGGAGTTAAAATGTTTAAGCATAAAGGAAAGGACTATTTCAGAAAGTACTCTACTCCTGAAGATTGTTTTAATGATCATGCGCAGTTTTTTATTAAAAACAAACGCTACTCTGAGGCCTTAAAAGTAAAAAATAATTACATCAAATTTTTTGATGCGATTGCAAAAGCTGGATATGCTACAGACCCTAATTATGCAGCAACATTAAAAGCTGTATCAAAGTCAATTACAAAACATATTTAAGATGAAAAAATTAGTTTTCATTATTATGATATTGTCCATACTAGGCTGTAAAACTAAAACTGTTACAGTTGAGAAAACAATTGAAAAAGAAAAAGAATCGGTGTCCAAGTACTTAGATTCTTTATTTCAGCAATCTCTTAATATAAATTTAAATTACCAGAAACATCAATTAACATTAAATGATAATTTGAAACTTTCAAGTATTGCAGAACTGGATAGTTCAGGCATTAGGAAACCGTTTCATTATAAGCATTATGTAAATGGAAAGTTGAAGGAAGAAATCTATTTAGAAGGTGGCGAAATCAACAAGAACACAAATTCTAGTAATTTAAACGAGTTAGAAAAAAAAGAAGCTGTCAGAACCGAAAAAACACTGGTAGAATCTGATGTTGGAGAACAAAAGGCGACAGAAAAAGATAAAGTACACAGAAACAAAAACGCTAAGACTAATGGTTTTCAATTTGGGTTTTATGTTTGGGTATTTCTATTAATACTACTACTTATAATAATAAGTTGGGTCTCTAAAAGATTCAATTTACCTAACAGTATAAAAAAATGTTGGGTACAAAGGAGGAATAAAAAGAGTCCTCCAAACTAATAATATACCTTCCTACAGTAATTATTTTCAGACAGCATAAAGCCACAGCGTTTGGAGGACAATAAGTCTTCCGAGCTGTGGCTTCTTGCGTCATGTTTTATTACTGTAGGAAGTGCAAATATAATCAATCATCAATCAAAAAACGAATGGAAAAAAAGAAAATTTTTAAATCAGCACCTCTGCCATTTATGGGGCAAAAACGCAAATTTTTAAAGCAGTTTGAGATAGCTTTAAAAGAATACTCACCAACAGCAACTTATGTAGATTTATTTGGAGGTAGTGGCTTACTAAGTCACAACGTTAAATCTATTTACCCTCATGCCACAGTAATTTATAATGATTTTGATAATTATAAAGAACGTTTAGAGAATATAGATAGAACAAATTTATTGCTCAGTCGTTTAAGGCACATTCTGCGGGCTTGTGCACCTGAAAAGAAGATATCAGGTTTAGAAAGAACAAATGTTCTGAACTGCATAAAGAAGGCACAATATGATGGATATGTAGATTTCATAACTTTATCCAGTAATCTGTTATTCAGTATGAAATATGTTCAAAGTTATGAACAACTGGAAAAAGAAACCCTTTATAATTGTTTAAGGAAATCAGATTATTTTGCTGATGGTTACTTAAAAGGTATTGAAGTAACTAGCAAATGTTATAAAGAATTGTTTTCTAAATACAAAGACTTTCATAATGTCATTTTTTTAGTTGACCCACCATATTTGTCAACCGAAAGCGGAACATACAAAAACTTTTGGAAATTGCGTGATTATTTAGATGTCTTAAACGTTTTGGATGACACCAAGTACTTTTATTTTACCTCAAACAAATCATCAATTATTGAGCTCTGTGAATGGATTGAAACAAAAACACCATTGAGTAACCCTTTTAATGGAGCTTATACAGAAAAAATGCAAACAACCATAAACTATTCGTCGAGTTATACCGATATAATGATCTATAAAAAATAGTAAAATTTGATACAATAGATTAAATTAAAAAGGCCGCTTTCATTGTAGTGGCCTTTTTAATTTAAATGTGGTTTAAAGAACGTTTAAATGAAAAGCTTTTTCTTAGTCAGTCTTTTTGTATTTTTGAACTAAAACTTGTTTTGTATTTTTGCACTTTTGGTTTTGCCGATTATAATAATCTGCTCAATTTGCGAGAGGGAAAAATAAAAATCGGCTTAAATCCTTTAAAAGCTGCGTGAAAAATCACAATCCAAATCTGTTTTGTAATAAATTGTTTTTCAGTATTTTAACATAACGTTTTCGAAAAATCCGATTTTAACATTTGTCCGAAATGAATATGTTTTTGACTTTTTAGAATTATCAGTCAATGAGAAAAATGAAGGAACTTTGCAGCTTAAATTATTTATGTATTCATGTTCCTTAAAACAACAAATTCTACGAACGATTGTTTTCCTAAAATCCTGCTCTTATTTTTACTTGTATTAGCATTTAATGGTATAAAAGCGCAGGAAGTTCACTCGGTTTCGCTAAAAGAAGCTTTGAAGCTGGCCAAAGAAAACAACAAAAAAATCCTCAGATCTCAACTTGAGGTTACGCTTTCAGAGCAAAATATCAAAGAAAGAAAAGAACTCCGATTGCCTGATGTACAACTAAGCGGTATGTACTCCAGAATCACTAATATTACCGAATTCAAAGGAAACGGGTTTTTAAACGGAAAAGAAGTTACAAAGGCGATTCCGGAACTCTATGAAGTGAATTCGAGTTTTAAAATGCCAATCTACGCCGGAAATAAAATAAATAACGCCATCAAAATTGCCAATCAGGAGAGTGAAATTGCCAAGATAAAACAGAAAAGGTCGAAAATGATGTCGAACTCGAAGTGGTGGCAAACTATCTGGCGATTTATAAGATGATGGAGCTGCAAAAGATTTTTGAAGAAAACATCAAAGAAGAGAAAAGCCGATTGAGAGAAGTGCAATCACTCCGAAAACACGGGGCGGTGACTAAAATGAAGTTATCAGAGCCGAATTACAGCTTTCGGATCGTGAATTAAATGCGCTTACAAATTCCAAAAACATAAAAATTGCGCTTCACGATCTGAAAACTCTAATTCAACTTCCGGAAAACGAAGAAATAGCCATCGATACGGCGGCCAATTTGGATGAAATGGACGGTTTAGATCCCTATGATTTTTATCTGAACAAGGCTTTGAATAATGAGGAGATGCGAATTGCCAGTCAGGAGCTGAATATTAGCAAAACAGAGCTGAAACTGGTTAAAGGGAATTATCTGCCAACGGTTCATTTTTTGGGAACTATGGTTTTTATTATCCGAACTACAAATTCTTTCCGCCTAATCCATATTTGTACACACTGGGGCAAGTAGGGGTTGAAGCTGCTTTCGATCTTTCTTCTTTGTATAAAAACAAGACCAAAATGGATCAGGCAAACACCAAAATCAAATGGCAGGAAATGCAATCTGAGATTCTGAAAGACGAAATTCAGGATAAGCTTTTTAAAGAGCATACACAGTATCAGGAGATCCTTGAAAAGTTTGTTGTAGTAGATAAAGCTTTGGATTTGGCTGATGAAAATTACCGTATTGTAAAATTGAAATATATGAACCAACTGGTTTTAATAACCGAAATGGTTGATGCTGATAATGCTTTGCTTCAGGCAAAATACAATAAAGTTGCCACACGATTGGATGCGATTTTAAAACATTACGAACTCTTGCGTACGGCGGGAATGCTTCCGTAGGGTTGGAAGTTAAATGTTAGATGTTGGAAAATAGAAAATAGAATATAGAGAATAGACGAAAAATATGGTTAAGATTAAAAATGAGACTAGAAGAAACAGAACGTTTCATGTGTTAATAACAATTATCGCAAGTGTATTGGTGGTAAGCGGTATTATTTTGGGAATTTGGTTTTATGTTTTCAACAGGAATCACGAGGAAACTAATGATGCTCAGGTCGAGCAATATGTAACGCCAATTATGTCGAGAATTACGGGTTATGTGCAGGAAGTTCGTTTTAATGAAAATCAGTTTGTGCACAAGGGAGATACTTTGGTTATTATTGATAACAGAGAATATCAATCGAAATTGAATGTGGCTCTTGCCGATGTTCAGAGCGCAAGGCAAAACAGCCTAGTTGCCGAGAAAAATGCGGTAAACACGGCAAGTGCGACGGCTATTAATGAAGCGCAATTAGATGCTGCAAAATCGAATCTTTGGAAAACAAAATTAGAGTACGAAAGGTACAAAGCTTTGGTAAGTGAAGAAGCAGCGACTTCTCAGCAATTAGAAAAAGTGAAGGCAGATTACGAGTCGGCACAAGCGCATTTTCAGGAGATGAAAAACAGAATCCATACTTCGGCTTTAAGTACTTCGGTGGCTGAAGCAAATGTACCAACCACACAAACCAATATCGCTTCGAGACAAGCCACGGCAGATAATGCGGCTTTATTTCTTTCGTATACTATAATTACAGCTCCTTACGATGGTTGGATCGGGAAACGAACTTTGCAGCCCGGACAATTGGTAAAAGAAGGTCAGTCCCTGCTTTCGATAGTAAGTAAGGAAAAATGGATTACGGCCAATTTTAAAGAAACGCAATTGCAATATTTAACCGTTGGGCAGAATGTTGAAATCAAAGCCGATGCGGTAAGTGATAAAACATTTATAGGAACAATTGCATCATTATCGCCTGCGAGCGGGGCAAGATTTTCATTGCTTCCTCCGGATAATGCAACCGGAAACTTCGTGAAAATCGAACAAAGAATTCCGGTTCGAATTCAGTTAAAGGATAACGACAAACAAACCGATTTTTTAAGAGCGGGAATGAATATTACTGTGATTGCAGCACATTAAAATGGAAGATAAAAGTATTTTTAAATCCTGGGTTCCAAAGTGGGCAATCATTATTATTTTGTTTGTCTGCCTTCTGCACTCTATGATTTTATTGGGGTTTATACGTCAAATGTGACCTATGCGGCAAGTTTTCTGGATATCGAACCCGAAGACCTGCAGTTTGCTATGTGTGTTACTTACGGAACGCTGCTTGCGACCATTTTAATCGAAGCCCGATTTTCGAGCTTTTTCCCTGCCAAAAATTACCTCATGGCGGTGTATTCCTTAATTGGAATTACGATTGTTTCTTCGGCCTATATCACCAATTTTTCGCTCTTTTTAATTATGAGAATTGCCGAAGGAATTCTGATGGCACTTCCGGTAATTACGATCCGACAATTGTTGATCGAACAGTTCAATTCTAAAAGTGCCATCATCATAGGTTTTTCGTTTTATTATGGAGCGTTGTTGTTGTCGACGCCTTTTATAATGAATATTGCCGTTTGGTTTTTGGACCATTACGACTGGAAATACATGCTGTATGTCTCCGGCGGATTGCAGGTTTTGAACGTTTTTTTAATCTTGGTTACTTTTCGTGGGCACCGAATCACAAAGAAAATCCCGTTGTATCAAATCGACTGGATGAGTTATTTTTTGGTTTTAACTGCAATTCTTTGCGGTGCTTACTTTTTTGTCTATGCCGAGAAAAATATTGGTTCGATTCTTCTCAAATGGTGCTTACGCTTATCGTTGCACTGATTTCGGGAGGGTTGTTTATCTTTAAAGAGCTTTTGGTAAAAAGACCTACTTTTAATTTTGAAGTCTTTAAATATGTCAATCTGCGCATTGGATTTTTGCTGTTTTTTCTTTTTTATATCAGCAGGGCAACGCTGAGTCTGTGCCATTCGGCGATGTATTCGATTTGGAATTGGGATCCGTCGCGTGTGGCGGGCGTGCAATACATTAACGGACTAGGAAATGTAATCGGACTTGTTCTGGCGGCTTTTTTTCTGATGAGATCCGTTTCGACCAAAATCATTTTTATCATTGGCTTTTCGCTTATTGCGTTGTTTCATTTTTGGTTTACGTTTCTTTTTGTGCCCGATGTGGCGTTGTCGGATATTATCATTCCGTATGTTTTACAAGGCATTGGAGTGGGATTTTTATTTGTTCCGTTAATCTTGTTTACGACTTCTTCGGTTCCTTCAAAAATGGCAGCTTCTTCTGGAATTGTGGGAGTTTCAGGGCGTTTTTGGGGAAGTACCATTGGATTTTGCGTGATGCAGAATGCGACCGTATTTTTAAACAAAAAACACTTTTTAAAACTCAGTCAGTTTGTAACAGGCGATAACCCGAAGCACAGCAAACGATTGCTGCAACAACACAAAATTTTATAGCCAAAGGATATTCGGCAGACAATGCCAATGTTTTAGCTATGAAAAAGATCTTCGGAACGGTTACTAAACAAGCCACTTTACTGGCCGATATGGAGATTTATACCATTATGGGCTATAGTCTTTTGGTTTTGATCTTCCTCATTGCCTGCAATCAGCATTTGAGACAAACCATGACTTTGGTGAAAAGTAAAATCTGGATAGGCTAAGGGTTTTGAGTTCTGAGTTGTGAGATGTAAATTGTGAGATGTAAGAAGTGAGTTTTTTTTGCGCAAAGTTTTTACGCAATCTTGTCATTCCGACGAAGGAGGAATCACACAAGAAACTCCGTTCTAAATGTCGTCAATCTTTGTCGAATTACAAGTGCGGTTTCTCGTTCCTCGAAATGACAAACTGTACGGATTATTGTTGCTTAAAATTGGTTTCTGCGAATCTCTGTGTAAATCTTTGTGAATCTCTGCGGAACTCCAATTGATTTTTCATACGGAAAAAATAATTAGAGTTGCAGGCATATATGAGTTCAAATGAAATAAAGTTCTAATGATTTTTGCAATATTCTAAATGCTAAAATTATGAGTGCAAATCATTTTCAAAAGAAATTGAAACCAGACTAATAGAGTTTTTTGTCAATTCCATTGATCCAAAAGATATGGCAAGGTCTATACGCCGGGTAAATTATGCTCTCTCGCTATCTTCCATGCGAGGGTGCGAAACCATGGAATCTGAATTACCTTATATTGATGATAATTTTTATTGGTTGAATAAATTGGCGGAGGTTTTAGATCCTTATTTGGATGCGGAGTGAAAAGAAAGTGATGCTTTAAGTGTCTTTATTTTTGTGAAGAGATAAACTAAAAAAAATGCGGAAATCTCATAATGTAGAGACTTTCGCATTTTTGAGAGTATTTAAGAATTCTTTCCTGTCTCTAGATTCTCCGTCATTGAGAATTAATTTGAGATGTAAATTTAGAATGACATAGGAAGTATTATGATCTGATTTATTTAGCGAAATAATTATTTTTTAAATACTTTATTAAGGGGTATACTATAATTATTGAAAAGCATAGTGCGCTTAAAATCAATAGGTAGTTAGTGAATTTGTTGTCTATTTCAAGTGCTTTTGAAACAAAAAAGATCATTATTGATAATGTGCCGATTATTCTCAGGAATAATCTTATTCGGTTTGGATTTTTATTCATAAAAAAAGGCTTAAAGTCAAGGTTGATAAAACATGTAAAAGTAAGTTTTTTCTAATTAAAAAATGTTAAAACAAAGATAATGATGTGTTTGTGTGTTTTATATCGGTTTGTATATTAAAATAGGAAGCTTGATATTTATTTTGATAAAGTAAAGTCGTAAAGTTTTCGGATAGAAATTACTTTGTTATTGATAGGTATTTTTGCACCTGATCGCTTTTAGAAGGAAGATATTTACTAAAACAAAAAAACTTCTGATTTCTCAGAAGCTTTTTTTCGGTGCGGATAATAGGACTCGAACCTACACGCCTTGCGGCACCAGATCCTAAGTCTGGCATGTCTACCAATTTCACCATATCCGCGGCTATTGTGGGTGCAAAGATAGACATACTTTCGAATATTCAAAGAAAAAAAATGAAAAATTTCGAAAAAAATATTAATTCTCTTTTTGTACTTTTGGATTTCTATAAAAATAATTTAAATGGAAAATATTAAGTCCTACGTTCAACAACATAAAGATCGGTTTATCAATGAATTGATCGAATTATTAAAGATTCCGTCGGTAAGTGCCGACACTGCATACTCCCAAGATGTTATTGATACTGCCGAAGCAGTAAAAGAAAGTTTATCGAAAGCAGGCTGCGATTTTGTCGAAACTTGCGACACTCCGGGTACCCAATTATTTATGGAGAGAAAATAATCGACCCAAATTTACCAACGGTTTTGGTTTACGGACATTATGATGTTCAACCACCAGATCCATTAGAATTATGGACTTCGCCACCTTTTGAGCCTGTGATCAAAACGACAGAGATTCATCCTGAGGGTGCGATCTTCGCTCGTGGTGCCTGTGACGACAAAGGTCAGATGTACATGCACGTAAAAGCGTTGGAATACATGGTTCAGAACAATGTATTGCCTTGTAACGTAAAATTCATGATCGAAGGGAAGAAGAAGTAGGTTCAGCAAGTTTAGCGTGGTTTGTAGAACGCAATCAGGAAAAACTGAAAAACGATGTGATCTTAATTTCTGATACGGGAATGATTTCGAACCAACAGCCATCGATCACGACAGGTTTAAGAGGTTTGAGTTATGTTGAGGTTGAAGTTACAGGACCAAACCGTGATTTACATTCCGGTCTATATGGTGGAGCTGTAGCGAATCCAATTAATATTTTGGCTAAAATGATTGCTGCGCTTCACGACGAAGACAATCATATTACGATTCCTGGGTTCTACGATAAAGTACAGGAATTATCTCTTGAAGAAAGAGCCGAAATGGCAAAAGCGCCTTTCAGCTTAGAAAAATATAAAAAAGCCTTAAATCTAAACGATGTTTACGGTGAAAAAGGATATGTAACGAACGAGCGCAATTCTATTCGTCCAACTTTAGACGTAAACGGAATCTGGGGCGGATATACCGGTGAAGGTGCTAAAACGGTTATCGCGAGTAAGGCTTTTGCTAAAATCTCGATGCGTTTGGTTCCGGGTCAGGACTGGGAAGAAATCACAGAACTTTTCACCAAGCATTTTACAAACATCGCTCCGACCGGAGTTACGGTAAAAGTAACGCCACACCACGGAGGTCAGGGTTATGTAACGCCAATTGACAGTATTGGATATCAGGCGGCCAACAAAGCCTATACAGAAACTTTTGGGGTGCCTGCAATTCCGGTTCGTTCAGGAGGTAGTATTCCGATTGTGGCTTTGTTTGAAAAAGAACTAAAAAGTAAAACCATTTTAATGGGCTTCGGACTAGACAGTGATGCCATTCACTCGCCAAACGAGCATTTCGGAATCTTCAATTACTTAAAAGGAATTGAAACTATTCCGTTGTTTTACAAATATTTTGTAGAGCTTTCTAAATAGTTGTCTAAAAAGGTGCAAAGGGACAAAGGTTCAGAGGCACAAAGTTTTTATATAAATCCGTTCAGAAATGAGCGGATTTTTTTTTTGTTTTAAAGCCCAGATCGTCATAAATTATAGATGTAATAAATAGCCTACAGCTTCAGCTGTAGTTTAGGTTTAGTGGGATGAGATAATTGGCTTTAGCCAAATAAATTTCAGATTTGTATTTTAAAATCGTTGTGTAAAATTAGGCTAAAGCCAATAAATGCCTGTATTTCTCCAATCTCCAGCTGAAGCTGGAGGCAATTCAGATTTTATCTCTGCACCTCTGCACCTTTGCCACTTTGAACCTCAAAAAAGAAACCCTCAGAACCTTAGTATCTTAGAATCTCAGCACCTTTCAAAAAAAACCTTGCATATTAAAAAAATAACTCTACATTTGTAGAACAACATCTATAATTGTAGAATAAAATAGTCAAATGAAGCAACTGGTATTCTTGTTATTTTGTGGAGTAATGCTTTTAGGATGCAAAAGTAAACCGATCAATCAGATTGTGGATAAGAAAAGGGAAGGTGTCTGGATTGACAATTACAAGCAGGACAGTACGGTTTATAAATCGTTTGAATATTACAAACACGGCGAACCGGTAAAAAAATGGAAGTCGTATATAGACGGGAAAATCTATAAAACAGAAAAATACAAAAACGGAAGCTGCCTTGTAAAGTATTATTACGAAAACGGAAAAGTACAATCGAAGGGAAAAACAAAAATCGAAGTCAATTCGGTAGAAACGCACTGGTTTTATTTCGGTGATTGGAAGTTTTATTCGGATAAAAGGAAATTAGTCGAAGTTAAAAAATACGATAACGGTGAATTGGTTTCGGAACGGATGGTGGAGTAGACTGTAGGAGAGAATAGAGGAAAGAATAAAGAGGAAAGATTATAGAGTATAGAATTGGTGTAGTGTGCAGGGGAAATCATTTTAATCTGTGGCAAAAAAAGCTTAGCAACTTAGAGTCTTAGTAACTTAGAACCTTAAAAAGGAAAAAATGCAATTATCAAACTCAGAAGAACAATTAATGGAGCATCTCTGGAAGCTTGAAAAGGCTTTTATGAAAGATTTGCTCGAAGCGTATCCGGAGCCAAAACCGGCAACAACAACTGTTGCGACGCTTTTGAAACGAATGATCGACAAAAAATTCGTAGCCTATAATGAATTCGGAAATTCAAGAGAATACTATCCGTTAGTGAAAAAAACAGCTTATTTTTCTAAACATGTCAACGGGTTAATTAGTAATTTTTTTAATAATTCGGCTTCTCAATTTGCTTCGTTTTTACAACAGAAACCGATTTGTCAACATCGGAATTAGAAGAACTCAGAAAAATAATTGATTCACAGATTCAAAAAAGAAAAAATGATAAGCTATCTTTTAAAATCGGGAATGCTGCTTTTGATTTTTTATGCAGTGTATAAAATGGTATTGGAAAACGAAAAAATGTTTCGTTTTAATCGTGTGTATTTGCTGGTGAGTTTGGTTTTTAGCTTTGTAATTCCGCTGCAAATTATCTCAATTGGATCTTTTGTTACAGATAGAATTGGGCTGGTTCAATTGAATGAACTGGTGCTCGAGAGAAGTACTGAACGGCTTAACACAATTTCGGCCAATGATTTTCTGTTGGTTTTGATTGTAGTGCTTTATGGTGCTGTATTTTGTATGTTGATGGCTCGCTTTATATGGAATCTTATTTCATTTTTTAAGAAAACACAGAGCAATGAGGTACAGTTTGTAAATGGGCAAAAGATAGTACTGGTTCAGGAATCGGGCTTGCCATACTCTTTTTGGAAATCAATTTTTGTCAATAAAACAGAATTTGAAAATGGTAAGATTCCATCAGAATTAATAGCTCATGAGAATGCGCATTTAAGGCAAAGACATACTTTGGATGTTCTTTTTATTGAGCTGCTGCAGATTGTTTTTTGGTTTAATCCATTGCTTTTTCTGTATAAAAAAGCGATTAAACTGAATCATGAATTTCTGGCTGATGAGGCTGTAAATGTTCGATTTGGTGAGGTTAAAAGCTATCAATATTTATTGCTTGATTTTGCTTCTAATAAAAATACGGTTGCTTTGGCGAGCAACATCAACTATTTAATAACTAAAAAACGTTTACTTATGATGACTAAAAAAGAATCTCCGATTAAAATTGTGTTTAAAGTATTTACTGTAGGTGCAATTTATGCCTTGTTATTGTTTGTTTTTAGTACTAAAACAATGGCTCAAAAACCGCCAATCAAAGGCGATATCAAAGAGAAAGACCTTTATGTTCTGGAAGATGTCGAGAAATTACCTGAATATCCAGGGGGCATGACAGCATTTTATAAGTTTATAGGGAAGAATTTCAAAATGCCGGCGGCAGTTGGGAAAAATAAAATTGAAGGAAAAACGTATATGGAATTCACTATTGAAAAAGATGGTAGTCTTTCGGATATTAAAACAATTAAAGATGTTGGCTACGGAATAGGGAATGAGGTGACTAGAGTCTTGAAGCTTTCACCAAAATGGACAGCGGCAACTCAACAAGGTAAAGCAGTTAGGGTGCAATATCGACTGCCAATCACGATACAGTCCGAGAAATAGGTTTTTTAAAGGTTCTGAGGTTCTGAGGTGCAAAGGGACAAAGGTTTCTTTTGAAGATGAATAGCTTTGTTTCTTTGTCACTTTGCTTCTTTGAACCAGTTAAGAAAAAAATCCGCTTCTGGATTCCAGAAGCGGATAAAATAAAAAACTAAAAAAAAATTCTAAAAAACAAACAATCCAGATCTTAGAACAAATCCGGATTATATCCAAAATAGGGCATTTTTTGTTCGTTAAAAATAACCCCGTATTCTTCTAACTCGTTTAAAATTGGCAGGTATACTTCTTTTTTTATCGGAAGCTGTACGCCGGGAGTTGTGATTTTTCCATTTAAAATTAACAGCGTTGCCATTGCAACCGGTAACCCCACAGTTTTTGCCATGGCGGTATAAGTTTGGTCGTCTCCAATACAAACCATTTTCGAGTCAATTTGTTTTTTCTCCCCATTGAGCTCATAACCAAATTTATGGTACATAACAATCATATCTTTATCATCTGGTTCTAAAGACCAGCTGTCGGATAATATTTTCTCTAATATCTGTGCCGGAGTGGCATTAGGCAGGTTTACTTTTTTGTTTGGATTAAAAAGATCAAGCTCTAAAAGTTTGTCCCACATAATATCGTCCTGATCAATTTTTAAAATCAGACGGGTTTTGATTTCTGCCGAATCGGTTGGGTGATACGGTAAAAAAGAATTTACGAATTGACGGTAACTCATGTTCTCAGAATCTTCCATGATATAACTGTCGTCTGTCATGCCCAATTGGACAAACATATTCCATGCTTTCGAAAAACCAACTCTTCTAATGGTTCCGCGGTACAAAGTCAGGACATTGTCTAGGCCGTAAACCGATTTATATTTAAGAGAATCGCGATTGGAATAAGCTTCAAATTTTCCGTAGCCTTCTACTTCCAGAAATTCGGTGCGACGAAATAAAGCGCTGTAGGGGATGTATTTATAAGTGCCTTCCTGAATGAATTTTGCGGCACCACCCTGTCCGGCCAGAACAACATTTCGTGGAGCCCAGGTAAATTTATAATTCCATAAATTATTGTCAGATTCGGGAGCAACTAAGCCGCCACAGAACGATTCAAAAAGCAGCATTTTTCCACCTTTGGATCTGATTTCATCAATAACTTTCATGGCACTCATGTGATCAATTCCGGGATCAAGCCCGATTTCGTTCATGAAAACCAGATTGTTTTTCTTTGCCTCCTCGTCAAGTGCCTGCATGGCATCACTGATATAAGAAGCGGTCACCAGGTGTTTTTTAAATTCAAGACAATCTTTTGCGATTTCTATATGTAAATGAGCTGGCAGCATCGAGATTACTATAGAAGCTTTTTCGATGGCCGCTTTTCTTTCTTCAGTATCAAAAATATTTAAAGCAATTGGAGTGGCATTAGGGTGTTTCTGTGTTTTCTTTTCGGCTAAGGCCAAAGAAAGATCTGCTACAACGAGGTGTAGGTTTTCGCTTTCTGATTTTGCCAATAAATAACGAATTAAGGACGATGCAGATCTGCCGGCTCCAATGATTAAAATGCTTCTCATATTTTATATTTATAACACAAATATATTAAAATGTTAAATATATAACAATTTTAATTTCAGAAAAATATTGGATACTTTTTTTAATGCCAAAAAAATGGAAATTATTTTAATGATAAATATTTTTCAAAACTAAAATGCTTTTTAAGGACTATTGAAGTATTTTTGTATGAGAATCGAAAGTTATAGAAAATATGAAAAGAAGAATTGTTTTGGCAGGTGCTTTTATGGGAATGTTAGCTATCATTTTAGGCGCTTTTGGTGCGCATTTACTGAAGAAATACTTGTCTATAGAAGAATTAAACACTTTTGAAGTTGGTGTTCGTTACCAAATGTATCATGCCTTATTTTTACTTTTTCTTTCGACCCGAAAAGATATCGCCGAGAAAATGGTGAAAACAATCTACAATTTGGTTGTTGCCGGGGTATTGCTTTTTAGCGGATCTATCTATATGTTAGCCACTAAAAGCCTCACGGTTTTGATTTTAAAATTATCGTATTCGCAACTCCAATAGGTGGTTTTTATTAATTATTGCCTGGGCGCTCTTATTTGTTACGATTTTGAGGAGAAAATCATAAAATACCGAATAAAAAATTCTATCTAAAAATTAATCTTTAATTTTGTCTCATAAATAACATATGATCTCGTTTATGTGAGTTTCTATTGTTTTTTGCTTTAATGCATAAATAATATAACAAATTCATTTAGAGGGTTATAGAAAAATGAATTAGAGGCATTTATTTTTTGTTTTATTCATTTTAGGAGTTTAAATTTTAACTAATTAGCATAAATAAAAGTGAAATTTAAATTTTTTTAAAGGTTTAATAATAAATTATATAATTTTGCATTCTCTTAAACATCACACACAACTAAAAATTTATGGACAGTCACACAGTTTTCACGCAATCGATTTCGCTGAAAGAATTAGGAATTGAAAATGCAAAGGTTCGATATCAACTATCTGCAGATGAATTACATGCGATCACTTTGCAATCAGGTCAAGGTGTTGAGAACTCCACGGGAGCATTGGCAATTAATACAGGCGAATTTACAGGACGTTCTCCTCAGGATCGTTATATTGTAAAAGATAGTATTACCGGAGATCAGGTTTGGTGGGGAAATGTTAACATTTCTTTTGAACCGGATGCTTTTGAAAGATTATACAATAAGGTAACACAGTATTTATCAAATAAAGAAGTTTTTGTTCGCGATTCTTATGTTTGTTCTGATGCTAATTACAGATTAAATGTTCGTGTTGTTACTGAAACAGCATGGTCTAATTTGTTTTGTTACAATATGTTTTTAAGACCGGAAGAGTCAGAATTGACTAATTTTACTCCGGAATGGACTGTAGTTTGTGCTCCGGGTTTTATGGCAGATCCTGCTGTAGACGGAACGCGTCAGTCTAATTTTGCTATTTTAGATTTTACTAAAAAGATCGCACTTATTGGAGGAACAGGGTATACAGGAGAAATGAAAAAAGGGATTTTCTCTGCATTAAACTTCATCTTACCGGTTTTCAAAAATACTTTACCAATGCACTGTAGTGCGAATGTTGGTGAAAAAGGAGATACTGCAATTTTCTTCGGATTATCAGGAACAGGAAAAACTACTTTATCAGCAGATCCGCAACGTAAGTTAATCGGAGACGATGAACACGGTTGGACTGCAGAAAATACAGTTTTCAACTTTGAAGGTGGATGTTATGCAAAAGTAATTAACCTTACAGAAGAAAACGAACCGGACATTTTTAGAGCGATCAAAAAGGAGCGCTTTTAGAAAATGTGGTTTTCAAACCGGGAACAAACGAGGTGGATTATGATGATGTTTCCATTACTCAAAATACACGTGTAAGTTACCCAATTACTCATATCGACAATATTCAGCCAGGTTCTATTGGACATAATCCTAAGAATATATTTTTCTTAACGGCAGATTCTTTCGGAATTTTGCCTCCAATCTCAAAACTGACTCCTGGACAGGCTGCTTACTATTTTATCTCAGGATATACAGCTAAAGTTGCCGGAACAGAAGCGGGGTTACAGAGCCTCAGCCTAATTTCTCAGCTTGTTTTGGAGCACCATTCATGCCGTTACACCCAACACGTTACGCAGAAATGCTAACTAAAAAATGGAAGAAGCTAACGTAACCGTTTGGTTGATCAATACAGGTTGGACAGGTGGTCCTTACGGAACAGGAAGCCGTATGAAGTTGAAATACACTCGTGCCATGATTACCGCTGCCTTAAACGGAGAATTGGATAACGTAAACTTTAAAAATCATAAAGTATTTGGAATTGCACAGCCTGAAACTTGTCCAAATGTTCCAAATGAAATTTTAGATCCTAGAAATACTTGGGAAGATCCTGAGTTGTACGATAAAAAAGCAGTTGAATTGGCTCAGAAATTCAAAGCTAATTTCGCGAAATTTGAAGAATTTGCCAATGCCGAAATTTTGGCTGGCGCACCGATCATAGAATAAGGAAGATTACTAATTCAAACTAAAAAAAGCTGTTCGTTATGAACAGCTTTTTGTTTTTTTAAGTTTGTGAAATGTGACAAGACTTATAAAATTCCGGTTTTTATGGTTTAGCAAAAACATGAAACATGAAACTTGAAACAAAAAAACTATTTCCTGCCTTCATCAATACGTTTCTGGATCAAATCCCAGGTATAGTAATGAAAAGTCATTCCGTTGCTCATCGCTACGAAAAGGCCATTTTTAAAGCTTCCGCCTAGATTGATGCTGGTAACATCGGCACCATCACATTCAATAGTCGATGTTGGAATTTCTGCCAAAAGCGGGTAGCTATTCGGATTGCCATTTGCTCCTTCTCTCGGGTACACCATAAAAGTGTTTGCTTGCTGGTTGGAGACCAGAATGTATCCGGTAGAATCTGTTTTCTTGTAAATTGCGATTCCTTCATTGTCTCCTTTAAAACCAGTTTTTCCAAAAATGGCGAGTTCTTTGTTGTCGTTTAAGGCAGGATCGGCTTTGTATTTTCTGATTCCGAATTGTTCATCGCAATACAAAATAGTACCTAGTTCATTATCTACTGCAATAGCCTCGATTTCTTTCTTCCCGCTGTAGGCACCAAACTTCCGAACGACTTTTGCTGTAGCAAATTTTCCATTTCCTGAAAGTTCGTATTGCCACAAGTAACTTCCTGATGGTCCTGATTTTCTGCCTACAATAGCAAAGATTTTTCCGTCGGTTTTTCGGGTATACAAAGCGATTCCCATTGGATCGCGTAATTCTTCACCCTCGAAAACAGCGATTCCACCGTTGTCAATTGCTTTTAAATCAGGTAAAGTAAAAATTCTTATTTTGTTTGATTCACGTTCTGTAGTAACAGCAACATCAACTTTTTTTCCATCTACGATTAAGCCGTAAGCGATATCAACATTGTTCGGGCGTTTTAGCACTTCAGATTTTGCAATGATTTTTCCTTTTAAATCAAAAGCGTACAAAGCACCATCTGTATCTTTATCCGTTCCAATAATAATGCTTTTCGAAGAATCTGTTGGGTGAATCCAGATCGCAGGATCATCTGTATCGTGAGGCAAGGCTTCGGTAACAACGGTTGGTTTTACAGCATTTGCAGCTACGGGTGCCAGTTTGTCTTCTTTACAAGCGACGAATAAAGTGCTTAAAAGTATAAAGGCGAGTATCGTTTTATTTTTCATTATGGATTCGATTTTTAATACCATTAGACAGAAACCGTTAGGCTCTGTCTAATGTAAGGATTTTAGGTGTAAATTATTATAAGTCAAGTTTCAAACCGAAATTGTATCGGGCCTGATAGTACTCTGCTTGTTTGGTATGTGTTTTAACTCCCTGATAGTAACGCAAAGGCTGATTGGTCAAGTTGTTGGCTTCAGCAAAAAGACGAAGCTTTGATGTAATTTTGAATGAAGCGTTTGCGTCTAAGAAAAACTGTTTGTCGTAATAACTGTCTTTATAAGATTCTGAACCCAATTCATCTAAATAATCTGAAGTGAAATTGGTTGAAACTCTGGCAGAGAAACGTTTGTTTTCCCACGATAAAGAACCGTTAAACATATGCGGTGTGGTTCCTGGAAGACTGATATTGTTTCTTTCATTACCTTCTTCATCCGCGATTCCTTTTGCTTTAGATTTGGTATAGGTATAGTTCAGATAAATACCAAATCCTTTAAGGAATTTCCCCGGAAGGAAATCCAACTGACGCTGAAAAGCGATTTCAAAGCCATAAACATCAACAGTGTCTCCGTTTCTGGATTGTAAAAACGACCAGTTTTCACCTGCCGGAATTGGATTTGCCTGGTTTGGGAAATCAGCAGCAAATTTTGCAGCAGTGTACTGGTTGTCGCTATAATTGTAAATGAAATTTTCCAGTTTTTTATAGAAAACACCTCCAGAAATTAATCCGACAGACTTGAAATAGTTTTCGGCCATGAAATCATAATTGTACGAGTAGGTGGCGTCAAGATCCGGATTTCCGGCTGTAATTTCTTTTTCGGCAGCAATATTGTTTACATATGGGGCCAGAGCATAATAGTCCGGTCTGGCCAAAGCGGTTGTAGCGGCAGCTCTTAAAACTAAATCTTTGGTCGCGTTGTATTGGAATGAAATACTTGGCAATAAATTAGTGTAAGAATTGGTCGTGTTAATTTGACTTTCTAATTTTTCTTCATCCAGAACACGGTTTCCGGTATAATCAATATGAGTGTTTTCTACTCGAAAACCTAAAACCATAGACAGTTTATCGTTAAAATCCTGATCCCATCTTACATAAGCGGCATAAATGTTTTCTTTAGCATTAAAATTTACTGCTAAGAATTCTGATGGATCTGCTTTTTTGTTGAATAACGCAGCGTTGTTTAAATCTAAACTTCCTAAAAAGTTAGCCGAAGCAAAACTACCCGGAACATATTTACTTCCCGGATTAAAGTTTTGACCGTCATAGAAACTGTTTGGAATCTGCGACAGCAAAGCCATATCAGTATTGATTGGTGTGTAGGCGAAGAAATTGTTGTTTCTTTCTTTTTCTTTCAATCGAAGTCGGAGTCCGGTTCTTAATCTACCTTTTTGAGATGGTATAATAGTAAAAGGGAAACGGATATTAATTTTTGCTCCAAATTCACTTTCGCTGGTTTCGTTTGTATTTTCGGTAGCCGTTTGGAACTTGAATTTGTCCAGAGATTCTCCGGTGGTTGCGATTAACGGAAATTCGATATCAGATAGATTCTGAGTTAAGTCCAAACCTTTTTGACGGTATTCGATATAACGTTCTTCCGGACGGTATTCTCTGGCTTTTGCATAGTTGGCAGACCAGTCTAAATCCAGTTTAGAGTGGATTAAATGTTCTCCACGAATCGAATAATTCTGAACACGCTGGTCTTCTAAACGGCTGTTTTTATTACGATTATTGTCAGATCCGCCTTTGGTTTGACGTTTTACACGGCCTTTAAAAGCTGTAATTTGTCCACCATTATAAATGGGCTGAATATCATCGTAAGTAGTTCTGAAACGATTTTCTCTATCGTCTCTCCAGTTGTAAATGGCATTGGCAAAAATGGTGTTATTTTCATCAAATTTGTAATCTAATGCCACAGATCCGCTGCGACGAATACGCTGTACATCGTATTTTCTAATCTCGGATGCCTGCAAGTATTCATTTCCGAATTTATCTTTTACCCATTCGTTCTCAATATTATCAGATCCGTAATTCACATTGTTATAAGATCCGCTGAAAACGGCTCCCAGTTTATTGTCGAGAAAACGATTTCCATAAACCAGTCCGGCTGTATAAGAGGCGTGTTCGCGAATTGGCAGATAACCTCCCGCCAGTGTTGCAGAAATTCTCTCTCCATTTGGTGTAGCTCTTGTGATCAGGTTTACAGAACCTCCAATAGCATCTGCATCCATATCGGAAGTTAAGGTTTTGTTGACTTCAATTGTCGAAATCATATCAGATGGGATCAAATCCATTTGTACATTTCTGTTGTCTCCTTCTGCCGATGGAATACGATCTCCATTTAAGGTAACAGAGTTCAATGAAGGAGCAAGTCCACGGATAATGATGTTACGGGCTTCACCCTGATCGTTTTGCATGGTGATTCCCGGAACACGTTTTAAGGCATCCCCAACGTTGGCATCCGGAAAACGCCCCATTTGGTCAGAAGAGATTACGTTTCCAATGTTTTTGTTGTTTTTTTGTTGGTTCAGGGCTTTTGCCTGACCTTTTAAGATATCTCCCACCACAACTTCGTTCAATTCAGTTCCCGAAGTTTTAAGTGCAAAATCAATTACGTTGTTTTTACCCTGTTCCACTGTAATTTCTTTTGTGAGAGCCGTGTATCCAATATATTTTACTTGTAACTGGTAGGTTCCTGCATTTATGCTAAGCAATTCAAAATGACCATTGTAATCTGTAACAGTGTATTTGTTCTCACCTACAATTTGAATCATTGCTCCCGGTAAAGGAAGTTTGTCATCTGTATCCAGCACTTTTCCGGAGATTATAGCCTTTTGAGCATAACCTGACAAGGCAAAAAACAGAAGTGTAATTACTAAATAAATTTTTTTCATTTGTGTTTTAGTTTGATTTGCTGCGAAACTAGAACCTGAATGTTATTAAAGGACTTGAAAAAATTAACATAGTGTTATGATTCGTCGTTTACATTAAAAATAGATTAATGTTGAAATAACATTTAAATGAGAAATGTTTTTAAGAACCCAACTTAAAAGAAATGAACTATTTAACTTAGAATTTAATTTTTTGGCGCTAAATTTGCGCTGTCACAGGAGCCCAAAGGGCGAACTGACGAAATAATCATCAATCAAAAATCATCAATCATGTTAAAACAATTTTTTATCCTTTGCTCCGGAGCCGATCGGGATCTGCTCGAAGGCTGTTCAAATGGCGAACAAACCAAATATGTTGGTATTGGCGCCACCGTTTTTTTTACTGCCGTTATGGCTTTTCTGGCCAGTGCTTATGCGCTTTTTACCGTTTTTGACTCTCTTTATCCGGCTTTAGCCTTTGGATTTGTCTGGGCTTGCTCATCTTTAATCTGGACCGATTTATTGTTTCGACGATTAAAAAAGAGATCGTTTTATGGATGAATTTATTCAGGCGACTCCCAGAATTATATTGGCTATTATTATTGCAATTGTAATTTCGAAACCTTTGGAAATTAAAATTTTCGAAAAAGAAATCAATACCGTTTTATTGAAGGAAAAAAATGAGATGGAATTGGCAAACAAAAAACAGGTAGGCAATTATTTCAAATCAGATTTAGATAAGAATAAAGCTGAGATTGCTGCTTTGAAAAATGATATTCTGACAAAAGAAAAAGAAGTAAATGCTTTGTACTCTACTTATATCACAGAAGCTGAAGGGACTTCGGGAACAAAGAAACTGGGGAAAGGACCGGTTTATAAGGAAAAACGTGATAAACACGATGCAGCTTTAAAAGAGCTTGCTGCTTTAAAGACTATTAACGAAGCAAAAATTGCCGAGAAAGAAAAAACAGGAAAACAATTACAGGCTGACTTAGATAAAAAAGTCACACAGACACAACCGATCATTGAAGGTTTTGACGGATTAATGGCGCGCATTAATGCCTTGAATAAGTTGCCTTGGCTTCCTTCATTTTTTATCATGCTGTTGTTTTGGCAATTGAAACTTCTCCAATTATAGCAAAATTATTAGCTCCAAAAGGGGAGTTTGACTTCAAACAGGAAGAGGCCGAAACAGCTATGAAAGCGACTTTGGAACAGAATAAATACCAGCGTGAACTATTAGTGAAAACCAGTGCCCAAATGCACGATAAAGTATATGCTGATATTGCCGGAGACAGAGGTCTTTTTGATTTACAGCGTAAAAATGCTAAAGAGTTACTGGAACTGCAATCGAATAGTTTTGTGGAGAAGCAGAAAGCTACTTTGTAAGCCGTAAAGTCGAAGGTCTAAAGTCATAAAGTAAAAAAGCCGGAATAGAATTTCTATTCTGGCTTTTTTGTACTAGAGAGTCATAGAGATTAAACTAAAGATTTTTTTGATGATTTCTTATAGAATTGACCTCCTTTTTAAGTCCTGATTTTCTTTTTCTAATTTATTCATACGTTTATTTTGCTCAATCATATAGAGCGTCATTTCTTCTATTTTTTGTAGAAGTTTAGAGTTCATTTCGCCAAGATTAATTCCGTTTTTCAAAACTTCTTTTTCACTAGGAATATTTTCTAAATGGCCTTTTTCTGCGATATGTTTTTCAACTTCTTCAAGCGTTGGTAAATTGTATTCTTTTTTAAACACAAAATCTGACCAGCCAGACATATCTACTTTTACTTCTTGAGAATGAATGATTCCTTTTACATCTAGTTTGTTATTTGGATTTGTTATACCAATGCCTACATTACCTGTTATGCCAATAGTTAGAGCCGGAAGTGCTGTGGTTCCATTAAAACTAGTATTAAAGGTATATCCATGGTATGAGGATAATATCATTTTATCTCCAAACGGAATATTAATTTTTGCAAAATCACTATTTACCCCAAAAAATAAAGATGGATTATCTCCAGTTGTATATCCACCAGATAATCCAGAAATAAATAAATTGTGTTTAAATTTTGCGTCACCATTTACAACAAGTTTTGAATCAGGACTATCGGTACCAATACCAATATTCCGTCGTTTCCTCTCATATAAAGGATATTTTCACGTTGACCGTTTCCCGTATGGGCCCCAAATTTTATAAATCCTTTAGTCCCATCGTACCCCATGTCCATTCTTGCGATTCCTCCACTGCTAAAGGTAGTATTATAAATTCCATCATTTGTGACATCGAATTTACCAACATACAATTTGTCTGAATATATTGTTCCTTTAACGTCTAATTTATAAAATGGATCTTCAGTTCCAATGCCAACATTTCCATCACTTCCTCTCATATAAAGAATGTTTTCACGTTGACCGTTTCCCGTATGGGCCCCAAATTTTATAAATCCTTTAGTCCCATCGAACCCCATGTCCATTCTTGCGACTCCTCCGCTATTAAATAAAGTGTGATGTACATCATCATTTATAATTTTTAATGAGCCAACATCAGAAATTTGTTGCGCAAAATTTATTTGAGAAGCAAATACGGTAAATAATAAAGTGATTTTTTTCATAATTTATTTTAATGGATTTATTATAATCGGTAGAATTAAAAATACTAAAATTGTAAAAGGATTTAAAAGTAGGATAGAAAAGTTCTCAATATAAATTCTGACAAAACTTTCTCTAATGAAGGAAAATTGATCAATAAATCTCAGTTTAAAAAATGTTCATTCAAAAAAGCCTTAAGTTCGATCTGAACTTAAGACTTTTTTATTTTGATTAAGAAGTTAATTCACTTCTTACAGTTTACTTTTCATATTTTATAAACTACATCTTACATATAGCTTAAAATTTCTTTCTTATAAGTGTCATATTCTCCTTGCATGATTAAACCATTGTCAAGTAGTTTTTTATAATTCTGCAGTTTATCAAAAAGTTCTTCTTTGGATAAGTCGCTTAATTTACGTTCTCCTGTAGAAGTTGGAGCGGGTTGAATAGGTTCAAAAGTTTCATAAGGAGTAGCGGCAGCTGGCAAAATCTCGGCGAAACTGGTCACTTCTTCTGTTTCAACTTCTTCTACGTCGTCTTCAAAATCATCTTCAACGATTGGTGTTGCTTCAGTTATTGGAGTCTCAGAAGCTGCAGGATTTTTTAACAAATCCAATTGCTCTTTAGCATAAGTATAAATTTTTCTGGCCTGAGTTTTCGGAATATAATCGATTGAGATGGTCAGATCAGTTTTGGTGCCAAATGAAAATTCAGAACCTAAAATATTTTCTTTTACAAAAGTGCTCGCAATATCATCCCAGGTATAATCTGTAAAATCCATT
The DNA here is from genome assembly GCF_023539155.1 of Flavobacterium sp. B183. Classification (NCBI taxonomy): domain Bacteria; kingdom Pseudomonadati; phylum Bacteroidota; class Flavobacteriia; order Flavobacteriales; family Flavobacteriaceae; genus Flavobacterium; species Flavobacterium sp. B183. The sequence continues at coordinate 1,467,191 of NZ_CP097434.1, forward strand.
GATAAACCTAAGTTTTTAGGTTTGCAGATAATAATACGTTTGTTGGTTAAGATTATGCTATCCGGAAAAACAGTTATTGCAGGTTTTTTTTGAACCGCAATGTACCCGATTTCTTCGTTTTTCATCAATAAATCATTGAGTTTCGAAGTGATTTTTTCAATCGCTTTAGGGTCTTGTTCTTCGTTCAGAAATTTTTTAAATTGTTCTTTCATGATTGATAAGTTGCTAAGTTACATGGTAACTGAGTTGCTAGTTTTTTGGTCTTATGCTGCAAATGTAATGCCTAATTTTCTAATTCGATAATTTCATTCTGAATTTTCTTTGTCAAACTTTTGAAAACCAATTCATACGAATGATCGATCAATTCTTTAAGGAAAGCGGTTGGTAAACTTCCGTTGAGAGCGATAGTATTCCAGTGCACTTTGCTCATATGAAATCCGGGTTTGATTTCTTCATATTCGGCTCTTAGTTCCTGAGCACGTTCGGGATCACATTTTAAGTTAACCGAGGGTTCGTTTTTTTCCCATTGTGATAAGGAGGATAATGCAAACATTTTTCCGCCAACTTTAAAAACCAAAGTGTCCTCGTCAAAAGGGAAGTGCTCGCTAACTCCTTTTTTTGAAAGACAATATTCGTAGTACGTTTCCAGATTCATATTATTTTTTATTTACCAATTTCACCTAAATGTGTATACTTAAAACCTTTTTGATATTTCAAACCATAACCGAAAAAACGATCCATTGCAGCATGAGAGAACAGAATGATTCCGATAAGTTGGATGTATTCTATTTTTAAATAACAGCCTAATATATAAATTATTATTGCAACTCCTTTATGGTGGAACAGGTTGTAGGATAAAGCACCAATTTTGGAATTAAATGCATAACCAATCATAGAAAAATCAGGAGTCAGAATGAAGACTAAAAACCACCACCACTGATAGCTTAAAAGGCTAAATAAATAGATTCCGAGAATAAACATTCCCAGTTCTTCAAGTTTGAGTATTGTTTTCATGATATTTTCTTTTCCATCATTTTTTCGGGATGTTGTAAAGCACTAAAACCAAATTTCTCGTATAAAAAGTGAGCGTCAGTGGTGGCTAATCTCCAAATCTGAATGTTTTTGAGCTGTGGATCGTTCATCATGTGTTCTATCAAAACAGAAGAATATCCTTTGCCACGTTGTTCTTCAGTAATAAAACATCCATTACATAGCCAAAAACAACATAATCTGTAATGACTCTTGCAAAACCAATTTGTTTGTCATTAAGGTAAATACCAAAACAAACCGAAGCATCTATCGTTGTTTGCACCTCTTCGATAGTTCTTCCGGCGGCCCAGTAAATGTCTTTCAGGAAATTTTGAATAAACGGAACATCAAGTTTGCTCTTATCTGTTGAAACTGTTATCATTTTAGAGGTTCGATTTTATATTTAAGATTTTACCTTGTAAGATTTGAAATCTGAAATAATATTGGTTTGCTTGGACTTGCATCATTTTCAAACGAAGCAATCTGGAGATTTAGTATATAGGCTCCATCTTCGATTTCATCCGAAACAAAATCATTTCGGTAATGGTTGCGTTTAATCGTGCGTCGGAATTTAGATTGTGGGTGTCTTTTACATTCCAAAACGCTTTGTGTGCCAGTAATTTGCCCTCATCATGTTCTCTGTCAACACTTGGTAAGTCAATTAATAAATGCTGAATTTCGCTTTCACGGATGAAAATTGCGGCCTCTTCTGATAAATAGGGCGGATTGGTATTGGAATATTTCGTTGATTTTTTATCCTTTTGATTTGGAAGCGTTCTAATAATTAAAGCCTCAATTGTTTTGGTGGGCGAAGCCAAATCATGTGTCCCCTTGAGCGAAGTAGAGCCATTTGTCCCATTGAGCGAAGTCGAAATGTGTTCTTTTGTAATTACTAAATCATCACCCATTTTTTCGGGTTCAACTGTAATCAGTTGGGCAGTAAAGAAAAATTGCTTTAAGCACTGATTGATACTGAAAAAGTCATTCGTAATATGCCCCAAACACTCTGTATGCGTTCCATGGCCGTGAGGGTTGAAGAAAATATTATTGAAATTAGTAGATGATTTCCCTTCAGATACCTTTCCAATCCAGTCACCAAAAACGACCGGTTCAATGACTGGTTTTTCGATGTACCAGGCAATCGGGTTTTCGTCTGTATTGGTTAACGGAATTGAAATATCAATGGGTTTTGATAAGTCGATTTGATATTTGCCTTCAATAAGTGCTAGCATAATGGAACACGGATTTTACAGATATTCTAACGCGGATTTTTGCGGATTTTTATCAGCGTTGCTTGCATCCGTTTTATCAGCGTTCAATTTTTATTCTTCCAAATTTAAATAAAACAAATCACTTGCAATTCCATCCGTTAAAAATTTTCCTTTTAAAGTTGGCCTAAGAATATTGTTTTCAATTGAAAGCAAATCATCGGTTAAGAATTTTTGAGATTGTTTTAGTAAATAATTCAAATATTCCGATCCGAATTCGTTTTCAATTCTTTCCAGAGAAACGCCCCAAATGGTTCGTAGCCCCGTCATAATATATTCATTATAACGATCTGAAACAGTCAGGATTTCTGTTTCAATAGGAAGCTCATCATGCTGAATTGCTTTTAGATACAAAGCGTTATTCGCCACATTCCAGCCTCTTTTGTGGCCGTCAAAACTATGAGCCGAAGGTCCAATTCCAATGTATTTTTGCCAAGCCAATAAGCGGAATTGTTTTTGGAGAAGTAACCTTCCTTTGCAAAGTTGGATAATTCGTAGTGAATAAAACCATTTTTTTCAAGTGTGTCAACCAGAATCATAAAATGATTGGAAGCTGCTTCGTCTTGTGGTTCTGCAATTTTACCGGTGTCAATCAGTTTTTTTAAAGCCGTTTTGGGCTCCACCGTCAAAGCATAACTCGAAATATGAGGAATCCCGAAGCTTAAAGCGGTTTCAATATTTTGTTTCCACATTTCGTCAGTAAGACCGGGAATTCCGTAAATCAGATCCAGTGAAATATTATCGAAATATTTTGTTGCTTCTTCTAAACATTTTTTGGCTTCCACCGAATTATGAGCGCGGTTCATCATCTTTAAATCGTCTTCATAAAAAGACTGAATTCCAATGCTTAAACGGTTTATAGGGCTTTTAGATAATTCCAGAATACGCTCGGGAGATAAATCGTCGGGATTGGCTTCGAGTGTGATCTCCGGATTTTCTGCAACATTGTAATTGTTGTAAACGTTCTCGATTAAAAAGTTGATCTCGTCATTACTCAAAACGGATGGGGTTCCACCACCAAAATAAATGGTCTCTATTTGATTGTCGCTTCGAGCGGAGTCAGTAAGGTTCAATTCATTTTTCGCAAGATAATTTCTTTGGCTAAAGCCAAAACCATTTCGTCTTTCTTTTTCATTGAAGTCGAAAAATGAAAGTCGCAATAGTGACAAGCCTGCTTGCAAAAAGGGATATGGATGTAGATGCCGCTCATGATTTTAGTCTCAGTTTTCAGTCCCGGTTTTCAGTCTCAGTATTTTTTAGTTGTAAACTGTGACTGCGACTGAAAACTATTTTTTAATTCGTTCTTCATTTTGTTTCACAAAAGCATCCCAACCCGAATAACTTTTACCGGCAATAACTTTACCGGAATTAAAATGATGACAAACGGCAGCCGCAAGACCATCTGTTGAGTCGAGGTTTTTGGGTAATTCTTTTAGTCCAAGAAGCTGCTGGAGCATTTTTGCGACCTGTTCTTTACTGGCATTTCCGTTTCCGGTAATCGCCATTTTGATCTTTTTAGGTTCGTACTCTGTGATCGGAATCCCTCTCGAGAGTCCCGCTGCCATTGCAACACCCTGTGCACGCCCTAATTTCAGCATCGATTGAACGTTTTTGCCAAAGAAAGGAGCTTCAATCGCAATTTCGTCCGGATGGTGTGTTTCTATTAGTTCGATGGTACGCTCAAATATGATTTTTAATTTTTGGTAATGATTGTCGTATTTGGATAATTGCAGTTCGTTAAGCTGCAGAAATTCCATTTTTTTATTGGTGACTTTAATTAATCCGAAACCCATAATTGTTGTTCCGGGTCAATACCTAATATGATGCGTTCTTTTGTCAATTTTTTTATTTTGGTTACACAAAGTTGTACTAAGTTAACACAGAGATTCACAAAGTTTTTTTGATTCTCTTCGTGTGTCTTTGTGAATGCTCAGAGAATCTTTGTGAAATAGCTTTTTCGTAATAGTTTGCTTTACTTTGCAGCATGATTTCAATTCCTCACAAAGCTAAGCAATTCCTTGTTCTTCTAATCAAACTTTTGATTGTAGGAGGTGCATTTTACTTTATTTATGATCAGTTGGCGCATAATGATCAATTGGACTGGCAAAAATTCATCATACTGTTTCGTAAAAATCAGTCTGTATTAGGAATTGGGTTTATATTACTTTTGAGCGTTTTGAATCGTTATTTCGAGATCCTGAAATGGCAAAATCTAGCTAAAGTAATTCATGAGATTTCTTTAGGAGAAGCCACAAAACAGGTATTGGCAGCTTTAACAGCCGGAATTTTTACGCCAAACGGAGTAGGAGAGTACGCCGGAAAAGCCTTGTATTATCTGAAATCAGAGGCAAAGAAAGTAATTTTCTTAAACCTGATCTGCAACGGAATCCAGATGATCTTAACGGTGATTTTCGGGATTTTTGGGTTATTGTATTTCAATGCCAAATATGAGATTATTACAACTCAAACGGTTGCCGTTTTGTTTGGAGGCTTTGTATTGCTCTTGGTTGTTCTGTTCTCTCTGAAGAAAATAAAAATTAAGGGATATTCAATCGAGAAATTGATACATAAGATTGATGAAATCCCAAAATCAGTTCACCGTAAGAATATTGTTTTAGGAATTTTACGGTATTTGGTCTTTTCACATCAGTATTACTTTTTGTTCTTGGCTTTTGATGTTGATTTGCCTTATTTTACACTAATTGCTACTATTGCTGTAGTTTACTTTTTGGCTTCGTCACTGCCTACTTTTCAGTTTCTGGATTTTGCGGTAAAAGGAAGTGTTGCGATTTATTTCTTTGGAATTTTAGGGGTAAACGAGTGGATTGTAGTTTTTATCAGCACGTTGATGTGGTTTCTTAATGTGGTTTTACCGGTTGTTATAGGAGCTTATTATGTACTAAATTTTAAGACCAAAACAGCAGAATGATTTGGGTTTTGTCTGTCATATTAGGTATTTATTTGATTACCATTGGTTTGCTTGTTTATGGTTTTTTTAAAGTAAAAAAGTACCAAAATACAGATTTGAAACCTCAAACAAGCTTTACAATTATAGTTCCGTTTCGGGATGAAGAAGAGAACTTACCTAACCTTTTAGAAAGTTTTTCAAAACTGAATTACCCTAATGATTTGTTTGAAGTTATTTTGGTAGATGATAATTCTAAGGAGAAATTTCAAGTTTCAAGTTTCAAGTTTCAAGTTTCACAAATTGACAATGTCCGGATTTCGAATTCTCCCAAAAAAGATGCTATTTCGACTGCCATGCAGTTGGTGAAAACGGGTTGGGTTGTTACTACAGATGCCGATTGCCTGGTGCCTGAGAATTGGTTGTTGACATTTGATAATTACATTCAGCAAAATAAGGTTTCGATGCTGGCAGGAGCTGTAACGTACGAATGTGAGAACTTTTTTTTGCATCATTTTCAGCAATTGGATTTAACGAGTCTGCAAGGTGCTACTATTGGAAGTTTTGGACTTCAAAGTGCTTTTATGTGCAACGGAGCCAATTTTGCGTACACTAAATCGCTGTTTGAAGATTTAAATGGATTTGAAGGGAATAGCAAAATTGCCAGTGGAGATGATGTGTTTTTACTGCAAAAAGCGGTTGGTTTATTTCCTGATGAAGTTCACTATTTAAAAGGGACAGACGCAATTGTAAACACAAAACCAACGGAGGACTGGAAGACCTTATTTTATCAAAGGGTTCGTTGGGCAGCCAAAACAAGTTCGTATCAAAGCAGTTTTGGAAAGCTATTAGGGCTTATTGTTTTTTTAGGAAATTTGAGTTTTGTAGTAGGGTTTTATAGTGTTGTTTTTTCGATTTTGCCTTATTACTTTTTTGTTTTGTTGGCTTTTTCAAAATTCGCAATCGATTATATCTTACTCTATGCTACGAATCGTTTTTTAGTGAAAGACAAAATAAAAAGTTTGTTCTTAAGTAGTTTGTTGTATCCTTTTTTTAGTTCGGCTGTGGCTTTATACAGCTTGTTTGGCTCTTATGAATGGAAGGGAAGAAAGTTTACGAAATAGAATCTCTCCTATATAAACGAGAAAACAACTATTTTTTTTCTTTTGCCTTGAGAATAACAGGTAAGATAAATTGTGTTTTTACCGGAATTCCACGTTTAAGTGCCGGATTTACTTTAGGGAAATCGACCAGGCGGGCATGTAGAATACTATCGATTTTAATAGTGTCGTAGGCAACAGAATCTTTAGGAAATTGAGGTTCGAATTTCATTGTTGAGTTTGGAAAAACGGTCACTTTTACTTCAATGGTGTCTAGTTCAGGATAGAGTATGGAAAGGGTGTCAATATCCAGTTTTTCCTGAATAAGTTGTGCCATTACCTCAAAAAAGCATTGTTGACGTTGCTTTTTATCGGTAATTTTTTCGCAATTGGCAACAGATGGAAATTCATCAACTTCTTTCCAGTTAATCGATTTTAGTTCTTTTTGGAGTAATTCTTTTTCAGACGGAACCTTCTTCTCAAAATATTGACAAGAATGGAAAAATAGAATTACGAATAAAAGGAAAAACTTCTTCAAGACTTTGATGTTGGATTGAATAAATAAATTAGAATATAAAAATACAATTATTTTTTTTGAGAAGCTTTGAATTGCAAATAATCTTCATAATTTTCCGACAGCCATTTTTCTTTGTTTTTTGCCGCAACTTCTTTTTCTTCAGGATATAAAGAAGCTAGTCGGTCAGAAAAAGCAGCAATTCGAACGGTGTAATTGTAGTACTCCGTTTTGCTTAATACAATATTTGGATCATTTTTTCGATTAAAATATTCGAAGAATAAAGTATTAAAATCTTTCATCGAAAAGTTGAGCACTTTTTTCTTATTACTTTTATAAATGCTGTCTTGCAGAAGTCTGTCGTCTATTGAGAGTTTTTTAGTTTGGGCATGCAAATTGCTATTGATGACAAGGATCAGAAAACTACAGGAGATAAATTGCAAAAATTGACGCATTAATTTGTTCCTTTAGAAAGTTTGTAGATCAAATTTACAAAAAAATAGACATGGATTTACTATTGTTGTTGCTTGGATTTATATGCATGATTGTTGGGATTTTTGGCAGTTTTCTGCCTGTATTACCCGGATTGTCATCTTGCTGGGTGGGGTTGTTACTGCTGTACCTGACCAAGGCGGTTGAAAACAATTATTGGGTTTTAGGCATTACACTTTTGTTAACGATTGTAATTACGATTCTTGATTATATCATTCCGGCAAAAGGGACTAAAAAATTTGGGGGTAGTTCATATGGGGTCTGGGGAACGAACATTGGTCTAATTGTTGGTATTATTGCTCCTATTCCTTTTGGAGTAATTATCGGGCCTTTTGTTGGGGCTCTTGTTGGAGAGTTGATTTACGATTCGACCAATCATCAAAGAGCACTGAAAGCGGCAACAGGATCCGTTTTAGGGTTTTTGGCGTCGAGTTTTGTAAATTTTTTATGCTGCATTATTTTCCTGGGTATTTTTATTAGCATTGTCTGGCAAAATCGCGTATTACTGTTTTAAATCGCGTATTTATCCTTAAGCTTTTTCTTATTTTTTAATTTTTTATCAAAAAAATGTGATTTTTTTTGAGAGGATTTTTCTTTGTTTTGATAACGAATGGGTTATGTTTACTGGAGGTTCGGGATTTTTATGTTTAACAACTGTTTAAGCTACAATTCACCATTTAACTTATTTTTTGGAAATGTTAGAATATTTTATATTTTTATCCTGATAAACGATAAAAAGCCTCACTTCGTCGATTATTTTTAACGGATTTAAATAATTTCAAACAAGTTAAATATGACTCCTAACCTACAAATTGAACTTAGACGTTTTATTTCTTCTAATGTTGTTTCAAAGTTGAACAAGTTTTATTTTGAAAATGATGCACTTTTAATTAAAGGAATTGATGTTTCGATAGGTACGGTTTTAATGGGGTTGTACAATAGGGCGGAGGAGTCGGATTTTTACAAAGGAATTACTTCAATGATGCAGGATGATTCCACTTTCTATCAGGAAGTCGATTTTACATCAGGACGTATTTTATCAGTTGATGATTGTTATCGATTAGAAGGGAATAGTTTGCTGAAAGAAATATTTACCAATAAAAAAGGCAGGATTTCTGAAATGATTTCTAATGAAGTTGGAATCAAAAGTGAAACAGCCCGAGAGATTCTTAACTTTTCTACTTTATTAGTCGTCTCTTATCTTAAGAATAACATCCAAATAGTAGAGAGTTTAAAATTGCTTTTAGAAGATCAAAAAAGAGATATTTTAAACAGTATTCCTCCCGGAATCAAAATTATCCTCGGTTTTTCCTGTTACGAAACAGTAGAAGAAAAAAACCAATCTATAGGAAGGTCTATTTTTACCTTATTCGGTCATAACTTTTTCAGCTTCTAAAAAAAAATCCCGTCTTACAGTGTAAAACAGGATTTATATTTAAATCAATTTGAGTAGTTTCTTATACGTTTTTCAAGTTGATAACTTCCTGGTCAGTTAAAAAACGCCAGTTACCTCTCGGTAAATTCTTTTTAGTTAAACCTGCAAATGATACACGGTCAATACGCAACACATCATAGTCAAAGTTTTCGAAAATAGCACGTACTACTTTTACATTCGAAGAACGTAATTTAAGACCTACTTCACTTTTTGCTTCTTTTTCAATATAACTGATTTCTTCCACGAAAACACGGTGTCCGTCAAGAACTAAGCCTTTACTTATTTTTTCTAAATCTTCAAATTTCAAGTTTTTATCTAAAGAAACCTGGTAGATTTTAGATGATTTTTGATTTGGTAAAGTAAATTTACGAATCATGTCCGTGTCGTTAGTAAACAGCAATAAACCGGTTGTGTTTTTGTCCATTCTTCCAATCGGAGCAATTTTTGCCGTTGTAGAACCGCGAACTAACTCTAAAACATTACGATATTCCTGACCTTCGTCAAGAGCAGTGGTAAAGTTTTTAGGTTTGTTTAATAAGATGTATTCTTTCTTTTCAGGAGTCAAAGTAACGCCGTCGAAATTTACAACATCATTTAATTTTACTAAATAACCCATTTCAGTTACTGGAACTCCATTTACTTTAACATTTCCGGACTGAATGTATATATCGGCATCACGACGAGAACAAACACCTGAATTTGAAATGTATTTGTTTAAACGAATTTCGTCTGAAGCTTTTTGTCTTTTTGGAGCCTGATTCTGTTTTTTAATTTTCTGCGCCTTTTCTTCTTCGGCAGCCTTAACAGCAGGTTTCACCTTTTTCGGCCCTTGAGCACGTTTTGCCATAGGAGGTTTTGGCTTGTTAGAGTTTGGTCTTGAGCTATTTGGTCTCGAACCGCCTCTTTTATTATTGCCTTCCTTATTGTTCATAAATTCTGTAATTTGTGCAAAGATAGTTTATTCTTGCTAAATAATCCTAAGTTCATTGTTCTTAGATTGATAGCTGTTGTTTTTTAGAGTTATAAGAGTGTTACAATTCTCTTTTTTTTAGCATTTTGAAAGTTGCACTATGGAGATTTTGCACTGTGAAAGCAAAACAAAGGGCAAAAATGAGCTATTAAACCGTTAAGATTTTAGTAATAAATTTTTTCCATGCCATAAGACAGCTGGATTAATTAATACGATGCAAAATACTCCCGAAACAATCAGGAATTTTAAGACATTGTGTAATAGTAAAAACTGTTCCTTAGAGTTTGATTTCCACAAATAAATCAGGAAAAATAGCAATACACCAAAACAGACATAAAAGTAAATGTCCATATAACCCACATCGTAAATGTTGATTAAAATATAAACCGGAACCACTGTCAGGATCGTTAAAACTGTAATGATTTGTTTGGAAACCGTTTCGTTGTAAAGTATTGGGATTGTTCTGTAATTGTTAGCTAGATCACCTTTGAGATTTTCCAGATCTTTTATCATTTCCCGAATGAGCAACAATAAAAACAAGAAAATCGCGTGAGATGAAATAACCATGAAATGACTCATATGATTCTCGATTTCTTCAAATGAAATTTTGTTGTAGAAATATAACAGAATAGCAAAGAATGGAACTACTGCCAGGAAGGCCGCACAGAGATTACCAACAATAGGGAATTTTTTTATTTTATGAGAGTAGAACCAAATGAGGAAAATGTATGCGGAAAAGAATAAAAAAGCACGCCAGGAAACAATCAGTGCCATTAAGGCCGCAATGAAGTTGAGGGTAAAATAAACGGATAGTTTTGTTTTTTGACTGACTAATCTGTCTAACATTGATTTGTTAGGCCTGTTGATTAAATCTTTTTGGCTGTCGTAGAAATTATTGATAATGTAACCTGAAGCAATAGTGATTGCGGAAGCAAAAACGATTAAAAACAAATTGAAATCCAACAAAATATCCAGTGCTCTTTTTTCCGGGGCCAGTATAAAAATAGAGGATAAGTATTGAGCCAAAACAATAATCGGGATGTTATAGCCTCTCACTACGGAGAACAAACTAACAATTTTCATTACTAAAAGTTTGTGCTGTCTGCTTAACATTTTTTGAGTTTGGTTTCAGGTTTTAATTCTAGACTTGTTTTTAGGATCTCCTTCTACAAAACATAGACAGACTCCCAGTGAATTTGAAGCATCAGGAGTCGAAAAGGAAAAGTTGTGATCCGGTTGCAGAGCGGGTAAAGACAATGACAGAAACCTCTTCAATAACCAATGCTAAAAACTTTACTTTCGTGTAGTGAACAGTGATTTTTTGAACAATACTAAATCCTTTTTCTAAAAGTGTCGCTAATAAAATTAAAGGTGTTAAAAATAGAATTCCTCCTGAAAAAGTCGCTTTGATAATCTTTAAAATACTATTCATAAGTTTAAACTTTTAAGGTCTATTTAAAGAAAGCGAGTTTTAAAAGACGGGATTTAGAATTGATAAACGACTTCTAATTTATAATCTTTTAAAGATGCTTTGGCACGTTCCAAATCCTCGGTAAAGCCCAGAATATAACCGCCACCTCCTGAACCGCAAAGTTTCAGATAGTAGTCATTCGTGTCAATTCCGTTTTGCCAGATCCCATGAAATTGTTCCGGAATCATTGGTTTGAAGTTGTTTAAAACGACTTTTGATAGCTTTTTAGTATTAGTAAACAACGATTTCATGTCACCATGTAAAAAGTTTTCTACACAAGCATCGGTATATTTTACAAACTGATTTTTAAGCATAGTACGGAAGCCTTTGTCTTTCAGACTTTCCATGAAAATGTTAACCATCGGAGCGGTTTCGCCTACAATTCCTGAATCTAACAAAAATACAGCCCCTTTTCCGTCAAAACTCTGAGTTGGAATTCCGGTTGCTTCAATGTTATCTTTCGAATTGATTAAAATAGGAATGCTTAAATAACTGTTTAAAGGATCTAAACCAGAGCTCTTTCCGTGGAAGAAACTTTCCATTTGAGCGAAAATATTCTTTAATTGTAATAGCTTTTCGCGGGTCAGATTTTCTAAAACGGTGATCTTATGAGTAGCATATTTATCATAAATTGCGGCAACAAGTGCACCACTGCTTCCCACTCCGTATCCTTGTGGAATACTGGAATCGAAATACATTCCGGTTTCTACATCATTCTTTAAAGCCGTCAAATCGAAAGCAACCAAATCCGGCTGTTCTGTTTGTAAAGTTTCAAGATAAGCTGCAAAACGTTTTAAGCTTGCGTTGGATGCCATTGCTTCTGCCGAAGGATCTTCGTTTTTTTTCAAAGCACCGTTGTAAAAATTATAAGGAATAGAAAGTCCTTTAGAGTCACGGATGATTCCGTATTCTCCAAAGAGTAATATTTTTGAGTAAAATAAGGGTCCTTTCATAATTGAAAATGAATAATTAACAATTGATAATTATATGTTTTTAGAAGTTTTTATGATACTTGTAAGTAATCTTAATAACTCACTGATTTTAGGTTTAATATTTTGAAATTCGATATCAGAAAGATATTTTGTTTCATACAGCAAATCTAACCAATATTCTGTTTCGTTTGCTTCTTTTAATGAAATAGACAACTTATGAATAAAATCTGCTTTACTTTGGGCATGTTCAGATTCTCTTACATTTGCACCAATCGATGTTCCCGCACGCAACATTTGCTTAGATAATACAAATTCTTTTTTCTCGCTTAGAGTTTTGTAAAGATTTACAATATCAATTGCAAAAGCAAAGGACTTATCTTTTATAACGTTTTTCTTTTCCATAAAGTTACTAATTATTAATTGACAATTGTTAATTATCAATTAATAAAGCACCATCTCCAATTTCGTCGCAAATGTACTGACCATTCTGACAAAATACAACTAATTCGTCCTGAATAAATTGTAGCACTTTATCGCTAACGTTTTCGGGATAGAGAACATGAACATTTGCTCCGGCATCAAGTGTAAAGCAAACCGGAATCTGAGTCTCATTTCGGAATTTCCAGATGGCATTAATGATTTGCAAGGTGTTCGGTTTCATTAAAATATAGTAGGGCATAGAAGTCATCATCATGGCATGTAATGTCAATGCTTCACTTTCAACTACTTTTATAAATTCGTTTAGATTACCGCTTTCAAAAATGGTAATTAACTGATCCAGATTTTCATGTGCCTGAGCAAAACGTCTTTCGGCATAGGGATGATTGTGCATTAAATCATGTCCAACAGTACTGGAAACTTGTTTTTCTCCTTTGTCAACCAGTAAAATGGTATCCTGATAGTTGTTGAAATTTTCGTGAACGGTATAAGGGAATTCAACGCCATACAAATCCGAACTTCCTTTAATATTTGCCTGATTTCCCCAAGCTACCAGATTTCCTTTTACACTTCTGCAGGCACTTCCGGATCCCAAACGGGCTAAAAAAGATGCTTTCTGGTAAAAATAGTCTTCTGTCATTTCAGGATTTAATACTTTCTCTAAACTCATAAAGTTCATTGCTAAAGCTGCCATTCCGGAAGCCGACGAAGCAATTCCTGAACTGTGTGGGAAGGTATTTTGAGTATCGATAGTAAAATGATACTCTTTCAGAAAAGGTAGATAGATTTCAATTCGTTCCAGAAACTTTTGAATTTTTGGTTTGAAGTCTTCCTTTGGTTTTCCTTCAAAAAGTAAATCAAAGGAGAAATTACTTGCGGGAGAAGTTTCTCTTTTTGTAAAAGCAAGCTTAGTAATCGTTTTACAATTTTTAAGGGTAAAACTTACTGAAGGATTTGCCGGAATCTGATTGTCTTTTTTCCCCCAGTATTTTACTAACGCGATGTTGCTGGGTGCGCTCCATTCAAAATTTCCGTTTTCGATGGATGAAGTATAGGTATTAGGAATAAAATCAGCTGCTGTAAACATGAACTATAAAATTTTGGCAAAGATAGTTTTTAAAATATTGCGTCATATAAGTTCTGTTGGAAAATGTAAGTCAAGTGCCAACTAATAACAAACTAAAGGGTAGTTATAGGATTTACGCCTTCTTTTTGATTATTTTTGGAAAAAAATCAGAGTAAAATGAACAAGGCAGCCAAAATTGCAATTGCATTAGTTATTTGTTTAATGGTAGGATATTCTGCAAGTATAGTGACAAGACCAAGTGTTGAAACATGGTATCCTACTCTTATAAAACCTCCTTTTAATCCACCTAATTGGATTTTTATGCCGGTTTGGACACTGCTTTATATTTTTATGGCGGTTGCAGCGGGACTGGTTTGGGATAAAATAAAAGAGCAGAAAGAGACGGTGAAAATGGCTTTAGGATTCTTCATAATTCAGCTGACTTTAAACGCGATCTGGTCTTATTTGTTCTTCGAATTAAAGAACCCAATGCTAGCCCTAATTGAAATTGTACTTTTATGGCTGATGATTTATGAAACTTATTTGAAATTCGTTAAAATCAATAAAATTTCCGGATATTTATTGATTCCGTATATGATTTGGGTAGCATTTGCTGCAGTTTTAAATGCTAGTATCTGGTGGTTGAATTGATAGGTTATAGTTTCCGGTTTAATTAAAAGATTTGTTTGCACTACTAAATGATTGTAGTAAAACTAAAATTGAGTAATCTGATCTAGTTCTTGATATTCGTTTTCAGGGTTTTAAATTCTTCATTTTTGGCATACATAAAATCCATTGTAATTAGAATATTGCTGTTTTCTAAAAGACTTTTAGATCTGGGATCAGCATCACAAAATTCAATAAAAAGCTCTTTCTCTTCTGGTTTTAAGTTTAAATTTTTGACAAAAAAATCATCAGGAATTGATGCTGCTACGAGTTTTTTGAAATCAGTTTTCGGAGTTTTATTTTTGGCAGGTTTATCATCTTCTGTTTTAAATAAACCAATTAAACCTTTTCCAAGTCTTGCAAAATCGATACCATTGGTAATAGTTCCGTTGTAAACACCGGTGTATTTTTGTAAAGAGCCAGCATCTTTTGCTAATTTTATATCATCTATTTCTTGTTGAGAGATTTTTATCGGATCAAATTTGATATTGGTAATTACTACTTCGTTTAATTCTTCCGGTTTTATAACCATATTAACTACGATGTTGTTCTGATCGATGTTTTCCTGCGTTATTTTTAGTCTGGTAAAAAAGTAGTCTTTTGAAAAAAACAATAAGCTGTCCTTACTTTTAACAAGAATAGAAAATTCTCCCAAATTATTAGTTGTCGTGCTTGTTTTGGCCGTTTTATTTATGACTTCGACTTTGTTAAGTGGGGTATAATTGGAGGTAACTTTTCCGTGAAGTAATTTTTCTGATTGTGAAACAGACAGCTGATAGGTGAAAAAGAAATTGTAGTGAGTAATTTTACTTTCATATTTAGAGTGCTTAGCTGAAAGTAAAATTATTAGAATAGTCTTAATGAAATCTTAGTGAAGATGTAAAGTCTTGTTAATTGATAAATCGCAGTTTTCAGTCACAGTTAATCCGAGACTGAAAACTGCGACTGTATCCTAATTAAATTGCATTCGCCAAAATAAACCCGCTTGTCCAGGCATTCTGAAAATTAAATCCTCCTGTAATGGCGTCAATATTTATAATTTCACCAGCAAAATAGAGATTTTCATGTAGTTTGCTTTCCATGGTTTTAAAGTTGATTTCTTTTAAATCAATCCCTCCGGCAGTTACAAATTCTTCTTTAAAAGTGCTTTTTCCGTTGACCTGAAATTTTGCTTTTGTAAGTTGTGAAGCGAGCTGTTGCAATTGATTTTTAGACAAATCGGCCCATTTGGTTTCGGTGTCAATGCTCGAAGCCAGAACTAAACTTTCCCACAAACGATTTGGAAAATCGAAAGGAGATTTTTTCGAGACGGCTTTTTTGGCGTGTTCCTGTTTTAGCTCTTTCAGTATTTTTTCGGCATCTTCGCTATCAATATCATTCAGCCAATTAACGAAAATAGTAAACTGATAATTTTTATCGTGCAGGATTCTGGCGCCCCAGGCAGACAGTTTCAGAACTGCGGGACCGCTCATTCCCCAATGTGTGATTAACAAAGGTCCCGTCGACTCGAGTTTGGTATCTTTTACGGTTACAGTGACTTGTGCTGCAACACCAGGTAATTCTTTTATTCGGGGATCTTTGATGTTGAAAGTAAATAAGGAGGGAACCGGACTTACAATTGCATGTCCTTGTGTTTGCAGCATTTCCCATATTTTAGGATTGCTTCCAGTGGCCATTACTAATTTTTCGGCAGCGAAATTTTCATTTTGAGTATCAATTTTCCAACAATCTTCTTTTTTAAAAATCGATTGTACGCTTTGCCCGGTGAGTACCTTTATGCCTAGTTTTTCAGTTGCTTTTAAGAAACAATCGATAATGGTTTGTGAAGAATTGGAAACAGGAAACATTCTGCCATCTTCTTCGATTTTTAACTCAACACCATGTTTTTCGAACCATTCGATCGTATCGCCTGAGCAAAACTGATGAAAAGGACCGCGAAGTTCTTTTTCGCCACGCGGATAAAATTTAACCAATTCATTAGGTTCAAAGCAGGCATGCGTTACGTTACATCTTCCGCCGCCTGAAACACGAACTTTAGAAAGCACTTCTTTTCCTCGTTCTAAAATGGCAATTTTTAGTTTAGGATTTTTCTCTGCAATATTAATCGCTGTGAAAAAACCTGCAGCACCTCCGCCAACGATGATTATGTCGAAATTTTGAGTCATATTTTTTTATTTGCCACGAATTCGTGAATTATTTTTTTAATCTCAAAGAATAAAAATTCATGAATTCGTGGCTGTTTTTTAACCTATATTTTATCCGGAAAATCAGAGATTATTCCATCTACTTTATAACTTTTTACTTTTTGAATGTCTTCCTCCGTATTAACGGTCCAGGGAAAAACCAGAAATCCTTTTTGCTTTATTTTACTAACATTTTCTGCATTTAAAAGATGATAATCAGGATGAATGGCTTTTGTTTTTATGGTTTCGGCGAAAGCCAGAGCACTATCAAGATCTTCTTCTGTTAAAACACCAACAGGAATATTAGGATTTAAATTCTGAACTTCTTTTAAGGCATTCCAGTCAAAGCTTGAGATAATAAAATGTTCATAAGTCCAGCCTTTCTCTTTGATATAAGTTTCGATTAAAGCAACTACCTGTGAGGAAGTATCGGCATTTTTTAGTTCGACGTTAATGAAACATTTTTTGTCAACCAGATCAAAAACTTCGTTTAAAGTTGGAATTTCATATTGCCCGGCAATCAAAAATGATTTTAGTTCGGCTAAGGTGTATTGAGTGATCTCGCCTTTCCCGTTGGTCATTTTGTCAATGGTTTCATCGTGCATTACAATTATATGTCCATCAGCACTTAAGTGAACATCAAGTTCAATTCCGTCAGCATTGAGATCTAACGCTTTCTGAAATGCTTGCAGTGTATTTTCGGGTTCGTAAGCTTTTGCGCCTCTATGAGCTATTTTTAGCATTTTGTTCATTTCGTGAAGGTTCAGAGGTGCAAAGGTACAAAGGTGCAAAGGAAAAATAATAGCCACAGATTAAAGGATTAGAATGATTTTAAAAAATCTATGATAATCCTTTAATCTGTGGCTAAATAACTTTGTGAATCTTTGCGGTAAATGCAGTATTTTTTCTAACCGCAAAGGTCGCAAAGTTTTACGCAAGGTTAGCAAGGAATTTATTAAAAATTAAATAGCCACGAATTCACGAATTTATATTTTCAAAGATTATCAAAAAATAATTCGTGAATTCGTGGCTAAAGAAAAATCTTTGCGTTTCTCTGCGGTAAAATTGTTATTCTTCTTCCAGTAAAACAATATTAAAATCACTTTCAATAGTGATCTTTCCATCTAGTACTTCAATTTCCTGATTTGAATAAAAGTCTCTCAGTTTTGTTCCGTTTAGGAAGATTTCGCCAACAGTTAGCTCTTTTTTTCCTTTTGGTAAATCTAACCCAATTACAACTTTATCATTATAGGTATCTTTTGTGAAAGTTCTTGAAAAAACATAAGGCTGTGCATTAATCTGATGGTGGATTCCTGCGCCAACAGCGGGATGATTTCTTCTAAACTGACCTAATTTTTGCCAGTGTAAAAGTGTTTTTTGTGTTTCTGGACTGTTTTGAATATCGTCCCAATTCATGTTAGAACGCAAAGTGGCATCACCCTGAGTGCCTTCAATCACCAGAGAGCGATTGGACTCGTCACCATAATAAACCTGAGACATTCCAGGAGAAAGGAGCAGTTTGGTTCCCGCTTCAATACCTTTTATACGATAGGCATCAAAAGGCTGACCATCGTCATGGGAAGACATATAATTCAAAACGGAATATCCTTTTAAGTCATTTTGAAGATGATTGGAATACTTCGAAAATAAACTTTCATAATTGTTTTGAGCGGCATTCCATTTGAATTCGAAATTAATCATACCATTGAAGCCGTTTTGGAAATAATTTACCTTTCGGTCTCCGAAATCATAGTCTTGTCCTCCGCTAATTCCATATCCGTAAACTTCGGCAATCGTGTAAAAAGGGTTTAGGTCTAAGACTTCCTTTGGGTGGTTTTTTTTCCAGTTTTCGAAAGCATAATCACATTCTTTTTTAAAATCGGCCCAGACACTTTCTTCGGTATGTTTTACGGTATCACCTCTGTAACCGTCAATGCCAAATTCTGAAATATAATCTGTCAGCCATTTTATGATATAGTATTTTGGACTTCTTGGATATCCTGTTCTTTTGAAGAATTCATCCAGTGAGGCGATTTCTTTTTCATAACGACCTTCTTTTTTCCACTTTTCGATTAAAAGAAGGGGTAATTCGACATTTTGCGTACTTTCTGTTTTTATATCCGGAAGGTTGTCTACTAAGGTACACATGGTTGTATTTTCAAATGATTTGTAATCACAAACCATTCCCGTTCGCACCCAGTCCGAAGGCCAAACGGGATCTTCCGGAGTTACAGGACCTGTGTGGTTGATAACGCCGTCCAGAATAATCCGGATGCCTTTTGCATGTGCTTTTTTGACTAAATTGGCTAAGTCCTCTTTCGTTCCAAAATTTGGATCCAGTGCCGTCCAGTCTTTTGCCCAATAGCCATGAAAGCCATAACTAAGTCCCGTTCCTTCGTCAACTCCACCATGTATTTGCTCGACGATTGGAGTTAACCAGATCGCATTGATTCCTAATTGAGTGAAATAACCGCTTTCGATTTTTTTGGTAATTCCGATGATATCACCGCCTTCAAAACCACGTAATTTTCCGGGAGTCTTAGTTCGGTTGAAGTTAACGTCATTAGAAGTGTCTCCGTTATAAAAGCGATCGGTAAGTAAGAAATAAACGTTGGCTCCTTCCCAAATGAAGGGTATTTTTGAAGTATCGTTATTCATTGTAACTGATTTAGAGCCAGAACAACTCATGATTAAGAATACTAAAGGTAAAAAAAGGAAAATGTATTTTTTCATTATTTAGGATTTTTTTAGACATCGATTATGTTGAAAAAAATAGCCACGAATTCACGAATTTTTATTTTCAAAGATTGTCAAAAAATAATTCGTGAATTCGTGGCGGATTAACTTTGCGGTTAAGCTTTTATTCCAATTCTAAAACCAGTGCTGACTTAGGTTCTAAAGTAATTTCGGAAGTTAAATCGAATGTTTTTCCGGTGATCACATCTTTACCTGTTTTAAAGCTTTTGATGTTTTCTTTAAAACGATTTGTTTTTACAACTTGCTCTTTTGCATTGTTATTGAAAACAACCATTACAGTTTTAGCATCCGTATATCTAAAATAAACATAAGTGTTGTTTTCCGGAATGTAATGTGTCATCTTTCCGAAATGAACAGCTTCGTTTGATTTTCTCCAGTTGAATAGTTTAGAGGTAAAATCAAAGTAAGAAGCCTGCTCAGCTGTTCTGCCTTCTTTAGTGAAAGCATTGTTTTTATCACCGGTCCATCCGCCCGGGAAATCCTGACGAATGTCGGCATCGCCTTTGCTTTTATCACCGCCCATTCCAATTTCTGAACCGTAATACAATTGTGGAATTCCACGTATTGTAGCCAATAAAGTCATTGTTAGTTTGTATTTTGCTAAATCATATTTAAAATTATGATTGATACGGTCAGTGTCATGATTTTCGGCAAAAACTAAAATATTATTGGTGTTGGGATACAAATAATCCATTGCAAAATTGTTGTAGAATTTAATCAATCCATTATCCCAGCTTGGCTCATTTTCGTTGAAAGCTGAACTAATCTGGCTTTGAAGTGTAAAATCCATCACACTAGGCAGATTGGAATTGTAATTTTTGATCGCACCAATTTTACTGTCTTTTTGCCAATAGGCTAAATTTGCCTGATTGTGCATCCATATTTCTCCAACGATATTGAAATTTGGATATTCGTTCGTAACTGCTTTTGCCCAATTGGCCATAGCCGTTTGATCAGAGTAATTGTAAGTGTCAACTCTAAATCCGTCAAGATTGGCATATTCAATCCACCAGATCGCATTTTGAGTCAGGTATTTGGCAACAAGAGGATTTCTTAAGTTCAAGTCCGGCATTGAAGGCACAAACCAGCCGTCAACACAAACTTCCTGATCTATTTTTGAAGCGTGAATATCGGTAATTACTTCACGACGGTGGTGCGTTTGTGTAAAAGTTTCAAATTGATTGAACCATGTTTTGGTCGGAATATCTTTCATCATCCAATGGGTAATTCCCCAGTGATTGGTCACATAATCCATAACAAGTTTCATGTTTTTTTTATGCATTTCTGCAGACAGACGAACATAATCTTCATTCGTTCCGTAACGCGGATCTATTTTGTACACGTCTGATTGTGCATAAGTATGGTACGAGTGCTGTTTGTCGTTGTCTTCACAAAGGGGCGTATTCCAAATAGTGGTTGCACCAAGAGATGAAATATAATCCAGATTTTTAATGATTCCTTCGATGTCTCCACCATGGCGGCCACTTGGATCCTGACGATTCCCTTTTTCAGTTAATGCAGCATTACTGTCGTTTTTCGGGTTTCCGTTTGCAAAACGATCCGGCATGATGAGGTACATTACATCTGATGCGTCATAGCTTTTTCGATCTGCCGAGTTGGCTCTTCTTTCTTTAAGTGTGTATTTTTGAGTAAAAGCGACTTTGTTTTTGATTTTGAAGGAGAAAACCAATTCAGCAGCTTTTACATCTTTAGTGTCGATGGTCACAAAAAGGTAGTTTGGGTTTTCGGTTTTTTCGACGCTTTTAATCACCACATTATTAGATACAGAAGCCTCGTATTGTGAAATGTTTTTTCCGTAGAACATAATCTGCAATTCCGGATTTTTCATTCCTGCATACCAAAATGGCGGCTCTGTTTTTTGGATTTGCGCTTTCGCGGAAGCGGAAAACAGCAAAATTATTAGAAGTAATTTATAGATAAGTGATGTTTTTTTGTTTTTCATAGTAATAGGTAGTTATTCTCAGTGTTAGTCGAACAATTTTCAATGTCAGTTCGGGTGATTTTCGGTGTCAGTTCAAGTGATTTTCAGTGTCCGTTCGAGCGGAGTCGAGAACTTCGGTCACATCTCGACTCCGCTCGATGTGACAATTCGCTCGGTGAGACAACTAGCTTGATGTGACGATTCGTTCGATGAGACAATTCGTTCGATGAGACAATTCGCTCGGTGAGACAATTCGCTTCATGTGACGATTGGTTCGATGAGACAATTCGTTCGATGAGACAATTCATTCGATGTAACAAAAAGATGTTAATTAAAAAAAGACAAGTAATTCTGGGGGAAATCACTTGTCTTTAAAAATTACTTCGTTTCGATAATGCTGATCGCATAACCGCCGCCAGGAGCAGACAACTGAGATAATTTTGATTTATTGGTCACCGCTATTTTTTTGATGATGTAAGCTTGCGGATTGGTTTTGTAATGGGCATCTTTTGCATCAGCGTAGATGGTAGCCGTGTATTTTTTGCCTTTTTCAAGGAAACTGAAATCAATGTTTGAGGTACGGGCAGTTTCTCCGTTTACGTTTCCAACGAACCAGTTGTTGGTTCCTTTTGCTTTACGGGCAACAGTGATAAAATCGCCTGGCTCAGCCTCGATGTATTTACTTTCAGACCAGTCTACAGCAACATCTTTAATGAATTGAAAAGCATCCGGAAAACGGTTGTAGTTTTCAGGAGTATCAGCCGCCATTTGTAATGGGCTGTACATCGTAACGTATAATGCCAGTTGGTTTGCCAATGTGCTGTTTACGTGTGATTTGTTGTCCGGATTCATTTTGCTGATATCCATTTCGAAGATTCCCGGAGTGTAATCCATCGGGCCTCCAATCAAACGGGTGAAAGGTAAAACGGTTACGTGGTTTGGTTTAGAACCTCCAAAAGCCTGGTATTCGGTTCCTCTCGCTGCTTCGTTTCCAATTAAGTTCGGATACGTTCTGCAAATTCCGGTTGGACGAACGGCTTCGTGAGCGTTCACCATAATTTTATAATCGGCTGCTTTTTCGATAGCGTATTGATAGTGGTTTACAATCCACTGATCGTAATGATTTTCACCACGAGGTAAAATGTCTCCAACATAACCGCTTTTTACGGCATCATATCCGTTGTCTTTCATGAACTGATACGCTTTGTCGATATGGCGCTCGTAGTTACGAACTGATCCTGACGTTTCATGGTGCATGATAATTTTTACACCTTTAGATTTTGCATATTCATGTAAACCTTTCACGTCAAAATCCGGGTAAGGCGTTACAAAATCAAATACATAATCTTTAGAGTGTCCAAACCAGTCTTCCCAGCCTTCGTTCCATCCTTCAACCAAAACAGCGTCAAAACCATTTGCAGCAGCAAAATCAATGTATTTTTTTACATTGGCATTATTCGCTCCGTGTGTTCCGTTTGGTTTTGCTTTGGAGAAATCAGAAACACCTAATTGTACAGTTGGAAAGTCGTTGGTGTACGACCAAGAACTTTTTCCTGTGATCATTTCCCACCAAACCCCAATATATTTTACAGGTTTAATCCAGGAAGTATCATCAATTTTTGATGGATCGTTTAAGTTTAAAGTCATTTTTGAAGCCAAGATTTCTCTCGCATCATCGCTTACCATAATGGTTCTCCAAGGAGAATGACTTGGGGCTTGCATGTATCCTTTATCGCCTTTTGCATCTGGAGTTAACCAAGACTCAAAAATCATGTTTTTATCGTCTAAATTCAGGTGCATACAAGAATAGTTGATCAAAGCTGCTTCGTGTAAATTGATGTAAATTCCATCAGCAGTTTTTAGCATCAAAGACGTCTGAACTCCTGTTGGAGAAAAAGATTTCTGAGATACGTTGGCAGTATATGCTTTTTGAGATAAACCTCTGATTTCAGATAATTTCGATTTGGTGTAATCGTATTCCTGAGTGTCATAATCTCCCGGAATCCAGAATGCAGTGTGGTCACCCGCCATTGCAAATTGTGTTCTCTCTTCTTTGATTACAAAATAGGTAAGATTTTTTTGTGTTGGGAATTCATATCGGAATCCTAATCCGTCATCAAATAAACGGAAACGAATTACAATTTGACGATCCGTTCCTTTTTGGTTTAAAGTTACAGCCAGTTCATTGTAATGGTTTCTGATCTGATCTACTTCTCCCCAAACCGGTTTCCAGTTTTCGTCAAAAGTGCTTGTTTTGCTGTCAACAACTGTAAAGTCATTCAGTAAAGATTTTTTATCATCTTTAAGTTCAAGACCTAATTTACTGGTTTTTACAACGTCTTTATTTTTGTATTTCAGATTGTAAACCGGAGTTCCGTCGTTTTGAAGCGAAAACTCCATTACGAACTTTCCTTCGGGTGATTTTAATTGTTGTGCTTTTGCTATGGAGCTGAAAGCAAACAGGATTAAACTTGCGAAAAATAAGTTTTTCATGTTGTTAAGTTTTTAAGTGTGTTGTATTAATTGGTTTGAAACAATTTTTCTGCGGTTACCGGATTTCCATTCACCACAAGGGTTAAATCCTGATCACCGTCTACTGTAAAAGTTGTTTCGTTATGATTTACAGCTACTTTTAAAATTTGATTTCTGAAATTAATTTTAAAAGAATAACCGTTCCATTCTTTTGGAATTTTTGGCGAAAAATGAAGCTGATCGTTTTTCACACGCATTCCTCCAAAACCTTCTACGATACTCATCCAAGTTCCGGCCATTGAGGTAATATGACAGCCTTCTTCAACTTCTTTGTTGTAATCATCGAGATCCAAACGAGAGGTTCTTAAATAGAAGGTATAAGCCATGTCCATTTTATCTAAAACAGCAGCCTGAATAGAGTGAACACAAGGCGACAGCGAGCTTTCGTGAACCGTAAAAGATTCGTAAAACTCAAAATTACGTTTTAATTCTTCTTTAGAAAAATGATCTTCAAAGAAATAAAAACACTGTAAAACATCGGCTTGTTTGATGTAAGGGGAACGCAATACACGATCCCAGGACCACTTTTGATTGATAGGACGCTGAGAACGGTCTAAGTCTTTTACAGGAATTAATTCTTTGTCTAAGAACCCGTCTTGCTGCAGGTAGATGCCTAATTCTTCTGAAGTTGGGAAATACATATTATCAGCGACTTTTTTCCATTCCAGAATTTCAGTAGGAGAAAGAGCTACTTTTTCCATAATTCGCTGATGATCTGCAGGATATTCGGCAGCCACTTTGTTAATTTGTTCTTCGGCATAATCAATACACCATTTTGCAGTATAATTGGTGTAGAAATTATTGTTGATATTGTTTTCGTATTCATTCGGACCTGTAACGCCCAGAATCACATATTGATTTTTGGCTTTAGAGAAAGAAGCCCTTTGGTGCCAGAAACGTGCAATCCCGATAAGTACTTCTAAACCTTTTTCAGGTATATAAGAGTAGTCTCCGGTAAAACGGTGGTAGTTGTAAATCGCAAAAGCGATAGCTCCGTTTCGGTGGATTTCTTCGTGTGTGATTTCCCATTCGTTGTGGCATTCTTCGCCATTCATGGTTACCATTGGATACAAAGCAGCACCGTTTTTAAAGCCTAAATTGTCTTTGGCGTTTTCAATTGCCTTGTCCAATTGATTGAAACGGTAGGTCAACAAATTGCGGGCAACCTGCTGATCTTTAGTGGCCATGTAAAACGGAATGCAATAAGCCTCAGTATCCCAATAGGTAGATCCGCCATATTTTTCTCCGGTGAAACCTTTAGGTCCGATATTCAAACGGCTGTCTTTTCCTAGGTAAGTCTGATTTAACTGAAAAATATTAAAACGGATTCCCTGTTGTGCTTTTACGTCTCCGTCAATGGTAATGTCTGACATTTCCCAGATTTTACTCCAGGCATTGATTTGATTCTGAAGTAAAGTTTCATAACCAAGAGCAACGGCTGTTTTAATGCATTTTTCGGCTGCAGTTAAAGTATTCTCATGATTTAAAGAAACTGTATATCCTCCAATTTTTTGGATCGATGAGGTTTGCCCTTTTGCGATAATGGTACCGTAAGTAAACTGAATTTTATCTGCAGTTGAATCGATTGTTGAAGGCGAAATGTTTACATTTTCTCCGTTTGCAAAAATCGTATTGTGCATAAAAGTGGTTACTTTAAAATGCGTTTTAAAAGTCTGCGCCGTTACAAAAGCTTCATTTGCTGCTTTTTTAACTTCAAGAGGCTCCCAGAATTTTTCGTCCCAGTTGGCATCTTCATTGGTAACTCCTGCATCAATATAAGGTTTGTAAACAATTTTGGCATCCTTGTTCAAAGGAGTGATTTCGTACTTAATGATTCCGGTTTCATCCAGATCTAAAGAAAGAAAACGACGAATGTTTACGGCAATTTCGGTTCCGTTTTTTAAAGTAGCTTCAAAAGAACGATTGTACCAGCCTTCTTTCATATTTAATTCTCTGCGAAAATTTTTCACAGCAGTACAATGGTGCAAATCCAGGTTCTCTTCGTTGATCTGAATGTCAATTCCAATCCAGTTTGGAGCGTTTAATACTTTGGCGAAGTATTTAGGGTATCCGTTTTTCCACCAGCCTACTTTTGTTTTGTCCGGATAATAGATTCCCGCGATGTAGCTTCCCTGAAAAGTTTCACCCGAATAGGTTTCTTCAAAATTGGCACGTTGTCCCATAGCACCATTTCCGATGCTAAAAAGACTTTCTGATGATTTTACTCTCTCAGCGTCAAAGCCTTCTTCGATGATGGACCAATTGTCTGGTTTAATGTAATCTTGATTCATTTTTGCGATTGATTGATTTATTTTGCGATTAATGATTTGATGAATTGAATATCCATTGAGGTAAAATCCTCAAAGACATAGTGTGCTTCGTGTAGAATTGTTTTGGAACCGATTCCGATACTGGTCATTTTTCCAATATTGGCGGCCTGAACTCCGGCAACTGAATCTTCAAAAACAAAAGAGTTTTCAGGGCTAATCTGTAACAATTGGGCCGCTTTTAGGAAAACTTCAGGGTCCGGTTTGGCATTGGTAACGTCGTTTCCGTCAACAATAACATCGAAGTACGAAAGTATTCCGGTTTTCTCCAGAATCGGGCGTGCATTTTTACTGGCAGAACCCAATGCAATTCCCTGATTTTGTTCTTTTAAAAATTGAAGAATTTTAAAAACTCCGGGAAGAATTTCGCTTTCATCCATGTCAACCAAATAAGACAAGTAGTCTTCGTTTTTTTGAATGAGCCATTTGTCTTTGTCTTCCTGTGAAGCGGGAACATTTCCCAGCTCGAGAATTATGTCTAACGAACGCACACGGCTTACTCCTTTAAGTAATTCGTTGTGTTCGTGTGTAAAATTTATATTTAAGGCCTTTGCAATTTTCTGCCAGGCTAAAAAGTGGTATTTAGCGGTATCAACGATCACTCCATCAAGATCGAAGATGAATGCTTTTTTATTATTCATGAATTTCAATTTTAGTTCTGCTATTTACTCTAAGGGTAAGTAATCCGGCAAATATCATAGATACACCTCCGATAATTAAGGCGTAGATAGGTTCGTTGTGAAAGAATTGTTTAATGACAAATCCTAAGATTGTGGCAGCTACAATTTGCGGTATTACTACAAAGAAGTTGAAAACTCCCATATAATAACCCATTTTTGCTGCCGGTAAAGCTCCGGATAACATGGCATAAGGCATCGACAGTATACTTGCCCAAGCGATACCCACTCCCAACATTGGTAGGATCAGCATTTGTTTGTCGCCAATAAAATAAATGGAGATTAAACCAACACCTCCTGCACATAAGGCCAATAAATGTGTTGCTCTAACGCCTACTTTTTTTGCAATAACAGGCAATAAAAAAGCAACTGCTGCAGCTACTCCGTTGTAAACTGTGAACAAAACCGAAACCCAGTCGGCGGCATCATTGTAAATTTTAGAAGTAGTGTCTGTAGTACTAAAAATATGTTGTGTAACGGCTTGTGTCGTATAAATCCACATCGAGAATAAGGCAAACCAGGAGAAAAACTGCACCCAGGCCAGTTTTTTCATCGTGACAGGCATGTTCAAAAGATCGGTCATGATGATCGTAAAGCCATTGTGAACCTTTGAAGTTCTTAATTGTGAAGCAATCATGAATAGAACACCCATGAAAACCAATCCGATAAACAGAATGTATAGTTCTTTAGCCAGACTGTTCTCGAAAATTAAAAAGGAAACCAGAGCTCCAACTACCGCCAATAGTAATCCTAAAAAGAATTGTCTTTTGATGTTACCTTGAGATTCTGTTTCCGGATTGAGGATAAGATCTTCCTTGTCTTTTTTGCTTTGAAGTTCAAAAGCATGAAGTTCTTCAGGAGTGTATTCTGTTGTTTTAAAAACAGTCCATAAAACAGAAAGCAGGAAAACAATTCCGCCAATATAGAAGGACCATTTAACAGAATCCGGTATAATTCCTTCCGGAGCTGTATTACTTACGTCAAAAACATTAGTAAAAAGATAGGGTAAAACCGAACCTACTACTGCACCGGTTCCGATAAAGAAGCTTTGCATGGCAAAACCTAAAGTACGCTGCTTTTCAGGTAAATTGTCTCCAACAAAAGCACGAAAAGGCTCCATTGAAACATTTATCGACGCGTCCATAATCCATAGAGTACCGGCAGCTATCCATAAAGTTGGAGAGTTGGGCATGATGAATAAGGCAACAGAAGACAAGATAGCTCCAATTAAAAAATAGGGGCGGCGTCTGCCTAGACGAGTCCAGGTTCTATCGCTAAAATAACCAATTACGGGTTGGATAATTAATCCTGAAACCGGAGCCGCAATCCATAAAATTGGAATTTCGTCAATTTTGGCACCCAGAGTTTCAAAAATTCTTGAAGTATTTGCATTTTGCAGTGCAAAACCAAACTGTATTCCCAAGAAACCGAAACTCATGTTCCAAATTTCCCAGAAACTTAATTTACGCTTTTCCATTATCGTAATTAAAGAATTAATTAGACGATAAGCGCTTTGCTTATCAAAACTTACTTATTATTTTCGAAGTAAAAGTAAAAGCTTTGAGCAGGCGTAAAAGTATTAATTATTTTTTTAAATACGCTAACAAAAAAGTCATAAATGTTGTTTGTGACTTTAGAAAATATTGATTTTTAGGTTTTTAGTCAGTAGATTCTCTTTTTATCAGATGGGTTTCAATAACTTCTGTGGTGTAATTTTCGTTCTCTTCTTCATCGTCTTCATGTTCCGCTTCGAGTCTTTCGATCAGCATTTTAGCGGCTTTATTCCCCATTTTTTCACCACTCTGGCTTACGGTGGTGATGCTTGGAGTAGAGTATTTAGAAATAATCCCGTCAGTAAAGGCGATTACAGCAATATCTTCGGGAACTTTGAGGCCCATTTTGCTTGCAGTTTTGATAATGGTTACGGCAAAAAGCTCATTTACGGCGAAAACAGCATCAAACGCACGGTCATGCAATAACTGACTGATGGTGATTTCGCAAGTGTCTACATCTTCGATTTTTATGATTAAATCTTCATTAAAAGGCAATCCATTATCGAGAAGTGCTTTTTCGTAACCGTCGGTTCTGAGTTTTCCCACACTTACATAATCTACGGTAGTGACAAGCGCGATTTTTTTACGGCCGTTGTCAATCAGACTCTGAACGGCTTCATAAGCAGCTGCTTTGTCATCAATAATGACTTTGTCGCATAAAATATCATTGGTGACGCGGTCGAACATGACCACCGGCATTCCCTGATTGATAACCTCGGTAATGTGGTGAAAATCACCTTTGTATTGTGTTTCTTTAGAGAGTGACATGATAAAACCATCGATACTTCCGTTGGCTAACATTTCCATATTCAGAACTTCTTTATCGAAAGAATCGTCAGACAAACAGATCACAACGCTGTAGCCATTTTCATTGGCAACCTGTTCAATTCCGTTGATCACAGTAGAGAAAAAATGATGTACAATTTCCGGAATGATAATACCAATACTTTTGGTTTTTCGATTTTTTAAACTAAGGGCAATATTGTTGGGCTTGTAGTTGTAAAACTTTGCAAATGCCTGCACTTTTGCGCGCGTTTCTTCTCCTATTTCCTGACTGTCTCTTAGTGATTTTGAGACTGTTGAAATAGAGACGTCAAGTTCCTTTGCGATCTGCTTTAGGGTTATTTTACGTTTCATAGTTGTTATTTGAAAAAAATCTAATTGTTAATAAAGGTATCTTTTATTTCTAAAATCGACAATTTTTGACTTAAAAGATTACAAAAAAAAGAAAGTTTTCAACACTACCACGTTTTCGTAAACCAATAAAAAAGCCAACCGGTTGGTCATGTTAATTAATTCCTAATTTTGAAATTCGAAGTAAAATTAAAAACTTAACTAACAATCAAAAACTCAAACTAAATTTAAACAAAAAGTATGAAAACAATTTACAAAAAGTTGTTATTTTTATTCCTCTTGTTGCCGTTTACTGTGTTAGCTCAAAGCACTTTAACCGGAACAGTTGTCGATTTGGCAACGGGACAACCGATCCCGGGAGTAAATGTAAATGTACAGGGTGCTCCCGGTGGAGCATCAACAGATTTTGACGGTAAATTTCAGTTATCTAATGTAAAAAATGGGGACAAAATTTTGGTTTCATTTATTGGATATAAAACGTCAACTGTAGCTTATAATGGTCAAAAAACACTAAACGTTTCTTTGGAAGAAGATACCAATCAGCTTAAAGAAGTTGTCGTGCAAGTAGGTTACGGTACGGTTAAGAAAAAGGATGCAACAGGTTCTGTATCTCAAATCGCTGCAAAAGACTTCAACAAAGGAATTAACGTGACTCCGGAGAGTTTAATTAGCGGTCGTATCTCAGGTGTGAATGTAACAGGAGGTGGTGCTCCGGGAGCTAAAGCCGATATCAGAATTCGTGGAGGATCTTCTTTAAATGCTTCAAACGAGCCATTAATTGTTTTAGACGGACTTCCGTTAAGCAATGCGGTACCAAGCGGTTCTACCAGTATTTTATCTACCATTGACCCTAATGATATTGAATCTTTTACAGTACTTAAAGATGCATCTGCTGCTGCAATCTACGGATCAAGAGCTGCAAATGGTGTAATCGTAATTACAACTAAAAAAGGATCAAAAGGTGGGGTTAAAGTGAACTTCAGTTCTCAGGTTGGGATCAATACAGTAGCCAATACAGTGGATGTAATGAGTGCTGATCAATACAGAGAATTAGTAAAAACCAAAGGTACTCCTGCACAACAGGCTTTACTAGGGAATGCAAATACAAACTGGCAGGATGAAATTTTTCATACAGCCTTGACAACCAACAATAATATTTCTGTAAGCGGTTCTTTATTTGATAAATTGCCAGTACGTTTATCTGTTGGTAATATTGATAATCCTGGAATCTTAAGAAACACTTCTTTTGAAAGAACTACGACATCGATATCGTTAAATCCGGTATTGTTTGACAATCATTTAAAAATCGATATTAGTGGAAATTTAGCTTTCGGTAAAAATCAATTTCAGGATGAGGGTGGAGTTATCGGAAGCGCTATCGGATTTGATCCTACGCAACCAGTTTATAAGACAGGTTCTCGTTATGGAGGATACTTTGAATGGTTGGAGCCAAACGGAAATTTACCGTTATTACCAGCAAGAAATCCTGTAGCAAGATTAAATCAGGATAACAGAAGAGCAACTTCAACCAGAAAATGGGGGAATGTTAGAGTAGATTATAAACTTCACTTTTTTGAAGATTTAAGAGTTGTTGCTGAAGCAGGTATCGACAGATTTGACAGCAGCGGATTTACTGAAGTAAGTACACAAAGTATTTTAGGATTTCAGCCAAAAGCATTCAGCGATCCGGGTTATGTAAATCTTGGAAACTATTCGAGATATACGGATGCACTTCAAAATAAAAACTTAAATGCTTATTTTAATTATACTAAAGATTTAGGAAAAATTAAAATTGATGCAACGGCAGGTTATAACTACCAATTGTTTCAAAAAGAAAAATATTCATCTGGAGAAACAAGACAGCCAAATCCTAATGAGGATGTAGCTACAGATCCGGATGTGAACTTACAATCGTTCTTTGGACGTTTGAATTTAGGGTATGACAGCAGATATTTACTGACTTTAAATTACAGAAGAGACGGAACTTCCCGTTTTTCTAAAGACAACAGATGGGGGAACTTCGCAGGAGGTGCTTTTGCATGGAATGTTGCTGAAGAAGCTTTCTTAAAAGGGAATTCAACAGTTTCCAGTTTGAAATTAAGAGTGGGTTACGGAACGACAGGACAACAGGATATCTCTGCTCAGTACGATTATTTACAAAGAGTAACTTTAGGAACAATTAACTCACAATACATTTTTGGTAATACCATCTATCCAACTGCAAGACCAGAAGGATATAACGAAAATATCAAATGGGAAGAATTGGCAGAATCTAACATCGGTATCGATTACGGATTTTTCAATGACAGAATTACAGGATCGATCAACTATTTTGATAAAAAATCATCTGATTTGTTAGCGGATATCGCAGTTCCTGATGGTGCTAATATTAGAAATCAAGGTTTCTTTAATATTGGAAGTGTAAGAACAAAAGGGGTTGAATTTAGTATTGCTTCTGATATTATTAAAAGTGATAATCTGACTTGGAATGTAGCTTTTAACACGACTTATATCGATCAGAATATTTCGGAATTAGGAATTACAGTTCCTGGTTTTCAGGGGTACTTAACGGGAGATAATATCGCCGGAGGAAACGGAAATAAAATCCTGATTAACTCAGTAGGTTATGCACCAAACTCATTTTTTGTATACGAGCAATTATACGATGCAAACAAAAGACCAATTGCCGGGGCTTATGTAGACAGAAACGGAGACGGAAAAATTGATACGGCTGACCGTTACAGAGCTGGAAAAGCTGCACCTGATTATACTTTTGGATTGTTTTCTACCTTAAACTACAAAAAGTTTGACTTTACAATGAACTGGAGAGCAAGTGTAGGTAATAAGATTTTTGATAACGTAAGTTCTAATTTAGGGTATTCTGATGCGGGATTAAGAAGACAAACAGATTTGTCTAACGTAAGTTCAGATTACTACAATACTGGTTTCACTTTTGAAGACAATGGTACATCACGTTACTTGTCTGACTATTTTGTGAAAGATGCTTCTTTTATCAAATTAGACAACGTTACACTTGGATATACTTTTGATAAAACGATCATTAAAGGTGCTTCTTTAAGATTTACAGCTGGAGTTCAGAATGTTTTCATTCTAACAAAATACAATGGTTTAGATCCTGAGAAATTCAATGGAATTGATAATAACGTTTATCCGAGAGCAAGAACATTCTTGTTTGGTGTAAATGCGAATTTCTAATAGTAGACTGAAAATCAAAAATTTAAAAACAAACAAAATGAAAATATCATTTAAATATATATCTTATTTTTTCCTATTCGTTTTAGGATTAAGTATGACGCTTACTTCGTGTACGGACGACTTAAACGTGACGCCAAAGGATGATGATGAATTTTTATCAGAAACCTTTTTTAAAGATCCGGCATCGTACAAACAAGTTTTAGCTAAATTATATGCAGGTTTGTATGTTGGAGGTAATGATGGTGATGGTGATGCGGCTATACCTGGAAAAAACCCTGATATCGCTGGACTTGGTGGTGACTTTAGCAGTTACTTAAGATTACTTTTTGTAACACAGGAATTTACCACAGATGAAGCGATCATTGCGTGGGCTGATGGTACTTTACCAACTTTGAATGCACAAACATGGTCTCCTGCAAATGAGTTCTTGGAAGGGACTTTCTCCAGAGCGTTTTACCACATTAGTGTTGCGAATGAGTTTTTAAGACAAACAACAGAAGAGAAATTAGCGTCAAGAAATGTTGATGCCAAGCTGAAAGCTGATATCGCTAACTTTAGAGCTGAGGCTCGTTTCTTAAGAGCTTTCTCTTATTACAACTTAATGGATTTGTTCGGAAATGTGCCAATTACAACAGAAAAAGACCCTGTTGGATTCTTTTATCCGGAGCAAAAAACAAGAGCGGAAGTTTTTGCTTTTGTTGAATCTGAATTGAAGGACTTAGACAATAGCTTAGTAGCTTCAAAAGCAAATGAATATGGAAGAGTGGATAAAACGGCTGCCAAATTTTTA
This sequence comes from Flavobacterium sp. B183, assembly GCF_023539155.1. Classification (NCBI taxonomy): domain Bacteria; kingdom Pseudomonadati; phylum Bacteroidota; class Flavobacteriia; order Flavobacteriales; family Flavobacteriaceae; genus Flavobacterium; species Flavobacterium sp. B183. The sequence continues at coordinate 1,500,588 of NZ_CP097434.1, forward strand.
TTGGCACAGGTTTATTTGAACGCTAAAGTATACATTGGTGTAGACAAGAACAATGAAGCTGCAACATTGTGTAATGAAATTATTACGAGTTCAGGTTATACTTTCGCAAATGTTCCGTACAGATACTTATTCTCTGCAGATAATAATAGAAATGGCGCTCAGTCTGAAGTTATTTTCCCAATTGTTAGTGATGGGAATGCCATTAGAGCAACTGGTGGAGGAATGAGTTTTATCATGCACGCTTCTATTGGAGGTAGCATGGATGCAGCATCCAGAGGAATGGATGGTGGATGGCAAGGGATTAGAACTCGTAGAGAGTTTGTAGCTCTTTTTCCTGATGCAACTGCAACAGGGGATAAAAGAGGAACATTCTATACGAATGGACAATCATTAGACATTAATAATGTATCGACCTTTACGGATGGTTATGCAGTAACAAAATACATCAATAAAAATGCTGATGGTTCTGCAGCACAAAGAAATGATATTCCGGATATTGATTTTCCAATGTTCCGATTAACAGATGCTTATTTAATGTATGCTGAGGCTACTCTTAGAGGAGCTACCAGCGGTAATCTTAATACAGCTTTAGGATACGTAAACCAAATTAGAGGCAGAGCGGGTGCACCAGCAATTACACTTCCACAGTTAACACTTGATTTTATCTTAGATGAAAGAGGAAGAGAATTGTTCTGGGAATGTCACAGAAGAACTGATTTAATTCGTTTTGGTAAGTTTAGCGGAGGATCTAAAATCTGGCAATGGAAAGGTGGAATTATGGCGGGAGCAGCAACTGCATCTTTCAGAGATTTAATGCCAATTCCTGCAAGAAATATCCAAGCAAATCCAACATTGAAACAAAATCCTGGGTATTAACTTTATAAAACATTAAAATGAAAAATATATATAAAATTTTAATCGCATTTATTGGTGTTTTAGCTGTTTCGTGTAATGCTGATGATGTAGAGAACCGACAAATTGTTGATGCTGTTGCAACACCTGAAATTACGGCACCTGCAACAGGAAAAGCATTTGTTTTAGATGTGGATAAACCTTCGCAGGAAGTGGCCAAATTTACATGGTCTAAAGCAACCTATTCTGCTCCTGTAGTAGTAAGTTATACGTTGTTGATTGATAAAAAAGGAGGTGATTTTTCGAAAGCAGTTACGCTGGAAAGAACCACAAATATAGCCGAGGTTTCAGTGCTTGCAAAAGATTTGAACCAGGCAGCGATTGATCTTGGAGCTCAAACAGAAGTAGCCTCTTTATTTGATGTAAAAATAGCTTCAAGCGTTTCAGGCGGAGTTCCACAGGTTTCTAAAACAGTAATCACAATTAGTGTAACCCCTTATACCGGAAAAGTAGATTACAAATTTACAGAATGGTATTTAGTTGGTGACGCAACAGTTTCAGGATGGGATAATAATAAAGGAAATCAAATTTTATTCAGAAATCCAAAAAATCCTAACGAATATACTTTTACAGGATTCTTTAAAGCGGGTGCTTTTAAAACCATTAGTACTTTAGGCAGCTGGGCTCCAATGTATGGTGGTGCAGGTGATGTTTTAGTGTACAGAGGAAAAGAATCTGACGCTGATCCGGCTAGTTTTGTAATTGCAACTCAGGGGTATTACACCTTTAAAATCGATGTACAAAAACTAACGTACAAACTAACTCCGTATGATGCGTCTGCTGCTAAAACGTATGGAACAGTTGGTATCATTGGCGATAGTACGCCAGGAGGCTGGAATACGTCGACAGCGATGAAAAAATCTACGTTCAACGATCATATCTGGACTCTGGGAGTAACGGCGTTGAAAGATGGCGGACTTAAATTCAGAGCAGATGATAAATGGGACGTTTCATGGGGAGGAACTACTCCGTTCTCAGGAGGAGGTTCCGGTGAAAATATACCAGTAGCAAAATCTAAATATGTTATTTATTTTAATGATTTAGACGGAAGCTATTTAATGATTCCAAATCAGGAATAATTTTTTACTGAAATTTAAAAGGGCTATCTGTTAGAAGATAGCCCTTTTTTTAGTCAGACTAACTAACCAACCAATCAACCACATTATGAAAAAAACTTTACTATGGATCACATTTTTGTGGTCTGTGGCTACTTTTGCCCAAACGCAAACGGTAAGCTACTCCGTAAGTCCGTCAACTTTTGAAGAGACTACACCCATTACCATCACCATTAACGGTACCAGTGTTGATGAAAATAGCTGGGGAATTACCGACCATTCCTTGTATATGTGGGCCTGGGCTTTTGATACCAATGATACTACTCAGAAGGGAAGTCCGGATAATGGTTCCTGGGATGCTTCAAGCGAGGCGAGCAAATTCACCTATAATTCGGGTACAGACACGTATACCAAAACCATTACACCAACAGTTTATTACAATACCACAGGGATTGGAAGAATTGGTTTTTTGGTAAAAGCGAAAAACGGAAATGGCGATAAAAAATCGCAGGATATTTTAGTAGAAGTAGGCAGCTTTCAGGTAAGCCTCACTAGTCCTGCAGAAAATAGTACAACAATTATTGTTTCAGGCGCAAATTTTAATATAGTGGCCACCAATACAAATGGTGCGGCAAGCTACCTCTTGAAGTCAAATGGAGCGACCATTAATACCAATACAAGTACGGTAAGTTATTCTTATTCTCACTCAAATATTACAAGCAATCAAATTTATGAACTGAGTGTGACTCAGGGAGCAACTACTATTGTAAAGAAGTTTTCGGTTGTGGTAAATCCAAATACGGTTTTAGAAACAATGCCAGCGGGTTTGACAGACGGAATAAACTACAATCTGGCCGATGCCACAAAAGCCACTTTGGTTTTGGATGCGCCTTTAAAAGACTTTGTATACGTTGCCGGAAGTTTTAATAATTGGCAGCCTTCATCGGCTTATGCTATGAAAAAAGACCCTGCGTCGGGTAAATTCTGGTTAGAATTAACGGGATTGGTTTCAGGCGCAAATAATACGTATCAATATTGGGTAGTAGATACAACACCATTGGCTAATTCACCTTCGATGGTAAAAACAGCCGATCCGTATTCCACTTTAGTGTTATCACCTTATGATGATTCTTCTATTCCTTCAGCTTCTTATCCCAACATGCCTGTTTATCCGGCAGGACAGAATTTTGAAGTTACCGTTCTAAAAACCGGACAAACACCATACAATTGGCAGGTGACCAATTTCGTAAAACCCGAAAAAGAAAAGTTAGTAGTTTATGAAGTTTTGGTTCGTGATTTTGATGCAGCCAGAAACTATCAAAGTTTAATAGACCGTATCGATTATTTCAAAAATCTTAAAATAAATGCCATCGAACTAATGCCGGTAATGGAGTTTGAAGGCAATGAAAGTTGGGGCTACAATACCTCGTTTCATATGGCTTTGGATAAATTTTACGGGACTTCAGATAAGTTAAAAGAATTCATCGACTTATGTCATCAAAATGGAATTGCAGTAATTCTGGACGTTGCTTTAAATCATGCTTTCGGAAGAAACCCTATGGTGAGAATGTGGATGAATGATCCGGATGGAGATGGTTTTGGTTCGCCAACTGCCGAAAACCCCTATTTTAATACAGTAGCTAAACATGCGTACAATGTGGGAGAAGATTTCAATCACCAGTCGCTAAAAACGCAGAACTATGTCGATCGTGTTATTAAACAATGGATTGAAGAATATAAAATTGACGGTTTCCGTTGGGATTTAACCAAAGGTTTTACGCAAAATTGTACGGCTTCTGATGGAGCCTGTACGGATGCCTATCAACAAGACAGGGTAGATGTATTAAAAAAGTATGCTGATTATTCATGGAGTCTGGATCCTACACATTATACGATTTTCGAACATCTGGGATCTGATACTGAGGAAAAAGAATGGGCGAATTACAGAATTGTTGAGACACCTTCTAAAGGAGTAATGATGTGGGGGAAAATGACAGGACCCTACAACCAATTGTCAATGGGGTACGCAAGTGAGAGTACTATTTCAAGAATGTCTAGTGAAAGTCATGGTTTTACCGCAAACCGATTAATGGGATATGCTGAAAGTCATGATGAAGAACGTTTGATGTATAAAAATTTACAATACGGAAATTCAACAGTAGGGTATAATGTAAAAACGTTAGACACTGCATTGTCTAGGATGTCGGCAATTGGTGCCGTTTCGTTATTAGTTCCGGGACCAAAAATGATCTGGCATTTTGGAGAATTAGGATGGGAGAATTCTATTTTTACCTGTAATGATAATTCGGTTAACAATGATTTTGATGGCGTTGTGGGTGATTGTAAATTGGATACAAAACCACAGCCTCAATGGGCCAGTAATTGGTTGGGTAATTCATCGCGTAGTAAAATTTACACTGACTGGGCAAAGATGATTACCTTGAAAATAAAAGAGCCTGTGTTTTTGGGAACTCCCGTAATTGCAAATACAAATTCTTTATCAGTTAACATTAAAATTACCAATTCGGCCTTGTCTTCAACCCAGTTAAAGGATGTTTTAATAGTGGCAAATTTTGATGTTACTGCTCAAAATGTTCCAACAGGTTTTCAATATACAGGCACCTGGTATAATTTGATGGACAATACTACTATTAATGTTGCTGACGTAAATGCTCCCTTAAATCTTCCTGCAGGAGAGTATAGAATTTATGGCAATAAAGCAGCAAATTTAGCCATTACGGATTTTGAAAAAGGAAGTGCAGTTCATCTGTATCCCAATCCGGTTTCAGACTATTTTACTTTAAATGTACCAGTGTCAAAAGTTCAGGTATATGCCGTTTCGGGGCAATTAGTGAAAAGCTTTAATGCGAAAGGAAATAGGGATTCTCAGTTTGCTGTAAACGATTTGAAAACAGGATTGTACCTTGTGAAAGCAGTTGATGAGAATGGACATACTCAGGTAATGAAGTTTGTTAAAAAATAATTTATCGAAACAAATAGAAAAATAGAACCGACAGGTAAAAGATTTTTGGTTTTGTTAGTGGCGAGAAAGGACTGTCTGTTTTTAGACAGTCCTTTCGTTTTTTATTATCTTTTTATTTTAGTATTGTATTCTCCTGCTACAGCAAAATAGCCAAAAGTACCTAGCCCCAAAACAATTAATGGAGTAAGAATGAAAAGAATAATGATTCCGAATACAAGATCGTCTTGTTTGTCTGAAAGCAGTTTAGGTAAGCCAAATTCGAAAATGCAAAAATAAGTCGCTGCAATTGCCAGTATAATCCACAGAACACCTAAAGCTTGTTTGATTGAATTCATAAATAGTATATTAAAGGTGATTTGTTTTATTCTTATTATCGATGTAAACCATTCCAATTACAAAACATACTGAGGCTATAATAATTGGATACCAAAGTCCGTCAAGATAAAAATCATCTTTTCCGGCAGCTTTAGCGTGAGTTACAAAATAAGTTGAAATTGCCGGGAGTAGTCCGCCAAAAATTCCGTTCCCTACATGATAGGGAAGTGACATCGAAGTATATCTGATTTTAGTTGGAAACAGTTCAACTAAAAAAGCTGCAATTGGGCCGTAAACCATGGTAACAAATAAAACCTGAATGAAAATTAAGAAAATTAAAGTCCATTCATCATTAGAATTGATATTTATAATAACACTGCTTTGAGATTCTTTTTGATCTGCAAAGTTTGTTTTCTTTTCTGTATACGTAGTTCCGTCAGTATAGGTTTTCGAAATAGTGGTAATGGTTTGATTTTCTTTAAAAACAGCTGTATTTGTAGTTGTTTTCTCGGCTATTTCAGTCTTGTGTTTTAGATCGGTTGTGTTGTACATTTTTTTGTAAATAGGTCTGTAAAACAAAATAGCAAGCAGCATTCCTCCCATCATAATATGTTTTCGTCCGATTTTATCACTCAGCCATCCAAAAAAAATAAAAAATGGTGTTCCGAACAACAATGCGATTCCCAGTAATTCATCTACTTGTGACGAATTAATATTCATCACTGTTTTCATAAAACTCATGGCATAAAATTGCCCGGTGTACCAAACCACACCTTGCCCCATAGTGGCGCCGAATAATGCGAGTAAAACAAATTTCAGGTTATATCGATTCCCGAAACTTTCTTTTAAAGGATTGGTACTTGTTGTTCCTTCTTTTTTGGCTTTAGCAAATACAGGAGATTCATCCATGTTTTTACGAATCAAATAGGAGATTCCAATCATCACAATAGAAACCCAAAACGGAACACGCCATCCCCAGGAATCGAAATCTTCGGGCGAAAGAATATTTTTTGTGGCTAATATGACCATCAAAGAAATAAATAAACCAACTGTTGCGGTAGTTTGAATCCACGAAGTCCAATACCCCTTTTGTCCCGCAGGAGCGTGTTCTGCCACATAAGTAGCAGCTCCGCCATATTCGCCCCCAAGAGCGAGACCCTGAAGTAAACGAAGAATTAAAACCAATAAAGGAGCTAAAAAGCCAATTGTTTCATAACTCGGAATACAGCCAATTAAAAAAGTAGAGCCTCCCATTAATAAGAGGGTAGCCATAAAAGTATATTTGCGGCCAATGATATCACCAAGTCTTCCGAAAAACAATGCCCCAAAAGGCCGCACTACAAATCCGGCAGCAAAAGTGGCTAAAGTCGATAAGAATGCAGCAGTAGGATTATCACTGGGAAAGAATTTGGTTGAAATGACGACTGCTAAACTTCCGAAAATATAAAAATCATACCATTCAATCATGGTTCCCATCGACGATGCCGAAATTACTTTCCAGATGCCCTTTGTAGAGGTGTTGCTCATAAGCTGACTTTGTGTACTTGATGATGAATAAAAGTATAAGGTGTTATTTCGCGAATATATAAGATATTTTTTTATTTATTTAATGATTTTTTAACAAAAAGATAATAAAAGATATATGTTGTTTTTTAGGCAGAATAGTTATCGTAAAATATTTAGGCTATAATTAAAGTATTCGGGAACAGTTGCTCAGAGAGAGCCATAGCTATTGAACAGTGTAAAGCACTAAGGGAGATGAATATGATTGTTTAAGTCCCGAAAAGGCAGAAGCGGATCATGAGAGATGTTATTATCCTCTGGAAAATAATACATAGAATCTGTATCATCCGTGCTGTTTTTAACCGGAATGTGCATGAAGGATTATACAAGGAACGCAAAGTCTAATTGGAAAGAAAAAAGTTTGTGTTAGAATGTTTAATTGCGAAGGAAAGATAGTAAAAACAAAAAACCCACTCGGTTGAGTGGGTTTTGGTGGTACCTCCAGGGATCGAACCAGGGACACATGGATTTTCAGTCCATTGCTCTACCATCTGAGCTAAGGTACCGTGCTGTGCGCATTGCGGGTGCAAAGATAGAATCATTTTTCGTTTATCCAAAACATTTTTTTAAAAAAATCAATTCGTATCTTCGCCTTGCTAAAAAAACAAACATGATTTTAACGGTTGATGTTGGAAATACCCGAATTAAAGCTGCTGTATTTGAGGGTGGTACTGTTCTTGAAATTTTTACTTTTGAGAAAAATGAGCTCGAAAAAAAAATTAAAAAAATTTTAGAAAAATTTCAGAAATGCTCCGATTTGGTAGTTGCATCGGTTGGAAATATCGAAAAACAATCTTTCCTGACTTTTGAAAAGGATCTAAAAGTTCATTTTTTAACCCATGAGGATATTTTTCCCTTCACCAATAAATATGCAACTCCAAAAACATTAGGAATAGACCGAATGGTTTTGGCGGCCGGAGCAACTTTGAAATTTCCCAAACAAAACAGACTGGTAATTGATGCCGGAACTTGTATAACCTACGATTTCATCGACGAAAATGATAATTATTTAGGTGGAGCTATATCTCCGGGACTAAGGTTGCGTTACGAATCTTTGCACAATTTTACAGCCAGACTGCCGTTACTCACTTTAGAGTCTCCGGATTCCTATATTGGAGATTCCACAAAACAGGCAATTCATTCCGGAGTGGTCAATGGATTCGTCTATGAGATTGATGGTTTTATCGATGAATATCGGGCAAACTTTTCAAATTTTATAATAATTTTAACGGGAGGTGATGCAGATTTTTTGGCTAAACGATTAAAAAATACCATATTTGCCAATTCAAATTTCCTTTTGGAGAGTTTGAACCAAACATTTCAATATAAAATCGACAATGATTAAAAAAATTATAGTAAGCGCTTGTTTGCTTATCTCGTTCGTTTCATTCGCTCAACAGGGTACCGCATCGCCTTATTCTTTCTTCGGAATTGGAGATACAAGATTTAAAGGGACCCTTGAAAACAGATCGATGTCAGGAGTTGCGGTGGAGCAGGATAGTATTCACCTGAATATTGAAAATCCTGCAAGTTATGCGAGTTTAAAGTTTACAACTTTTACAGTTGGGGGATCTTTTGGTACAACTAATCTGAAAACCGGCGAAAAATCTGAAAAGGCACAAAGAGCTACTTTTGATTATTTGGCATTAGGAATTCCAATGGGAAAATTTGGAGCAGCGTTTGGTTTAGTTCCGTTGAGTTCTGTTGGATATAAAATTCAAAATGACCTTACAGATACAGAAGGGGCTACAAGTACGCAGCTTCAGGGAAAAGGCGGCGTTAATAAAGTGTTTTTTGGTTTAGGATATAAGATTAAAAAGAACTGGAATATTGGAGTTGATGCACAATATAATTTCGGAAAAATTACAACTAGTAGTTTAGCGCTTAGAACAAATGTTGAAAACGCAACCAGAGAAACAAATACTTCTGAGTTATCGGGTGTTAATTTTAATATTGGGACAATGTATCAAGCAAAAATTGATAAAAAACTAAGTTTGTTTACCAGTTTGAATTATACGTTTGCCAGTAACTTAAATTCAAACAGCACGAGAGTTATTCAGGTAGATGGTGATTCGGATCCAATTAATACTCCTGAACAAACAAATAAACTAAAGTTGCCAAATAAAATAACCTTTGGTGCTGGTATCGGGGAAGCCAGAAAATGGCTGGTGGGTACTACCATTTCTTTTCAGGGCGAGGGACAGCTTGCGAATTTTTACAATACAAGAGATAATGTACGTTACGAAAAATATCAAAAGTATGCGATAGGCGGTTACTATATTCCTAATTATGGATCGTTCACAAGCTATTTTAGCCGAATGACGTATAGAGCCGGATTAAAATACGAGAAAATTGGTTTGGTGATAAATAATCAGGAAATCAATGATTTAGGAATGACATTGGGTATGGGGATTCCACTTAATAACGGATCTTTTTCAAATGTTAATATTGGACTTGAGTTCGGAAAAAGAGGAACGACGTCAGCAGGTTTAGTTCAGGAAAACTATTTCAATTTTAGTATGAGCTTCTCATTTAATGATAAATGGTTCGTGAAAAGTAAATTCAATTAAACATAAACTTTTATGTTTTTTTAAGCTCATTACAATTTACTACATTTGGCAAATGAATTTATCAAAAAGATATACAATAGCGGCTGTCACAGTTTTTACTGTGACACTGTTTTTTGGGTGCGAAAGTAATTTTAAAGAAGTTCAGAAAATTAACTTCTCAGAGTTTGTTCCCGGAAGTGATGCAGATACCGTTGATATTAAATATACAGACTCCGGGCGTATAACCGGGGTTTTGAAAAGTCCTAAAATGCTGGATTATTCTAATTTAGATTTTCCATTTACCGAATTCCCAAAAGGAATTGATGTTACCTTATACGATAAAAATCAAAAGCGTACCTTTATCCGATCAAATTATGCAGTGTCTTATAAGCCAACCGGCATAATTGACTTGCAGGGAAAAGTTAGAATCACTTCTGAAGAAGGGCAAATGCTGGAAACAGAACAGCTGTACTTCGATCAGAATAACGAATGGTTTTATACCGAAAGGAAATTTAAGCTTACAGATGCAAAAGGAAGCTCAAATGGGCAAGGGATAGATTTTAGTAAGGATTTTAAAGTGATTAATTCGCAGCGTGTGAGCGGTGAGATCGAATCAGACGAATAAAAAAAGAGATTATGGGTTACATAAAATATACACAATACGTTTACATCATATTTGCTATTTACTTTATTTATGATGGTTTTACAAAGATAAACGATGGAAATGATACCGCCGCTTTAAGTTTTTTAATTGCAGGTATGGCAGTATTTATGTTCTTCTTCAGGAGGAAATTTGTTAAGAAATTTGATGACCGTAATAAAAAGCAGTAAACAATGGAAATAGGGATTATAATATTATGTCTAATATTGTCAGCCTTTTTTTCAGGAATGGAAATTGCTTTTATTTCATCCAATAAAATTTATCTTGAAATTGAAAAAAAACAAGATAATTTTGCCTCACAAATTCTAACAAAACTTACCGGAAATCCTTCAAAGTTTATTGCTGCAATGCTTATTGGCAATAACCTGGCTTTGGTTGTCTATGCCTTTTACATGGGAGATTTGATTCTGAAATGGATCATCAGTTCAGGCGGGCATTTTTCAAATTTAGCAAGTTTACTGATTCAGACTGTTATTTCGACTTTTGTAGTTTTGGTAACTGCTGAGTTTTTTCCAAAAGTTTTTTTTCAGATTTATGCCAATTCGTTAATCAAGTTTTTTGCGATTCCGGCCTATTTGTTTTATCGTTTGTTCTATTATTTCTCCGCTTTTTTTATTTGGATTTCAGATTTTATTCTGCGTAAATTTTTTAAAACAGAAGGAGATCAGATACAGTTGTATTTTAGCAAAGTTGAATTGGGAAATTATATTGCAGAACAAATGAATGCTGTTGAAGATGATGAAGAAGTAGATTCTGAAATTCAGATTTTTCAGAATGCACTGGAATTTTCAGGTGTAAAGGCTCGTGATATTATGACCCCGCGTACCGAAATTGTCGATATTGATTTGTTTGACAGCGTTACGGATCTTAAAGAGTTGTTTGTAGAAACCGGCTATTCAAAAATTATAGTGAGTCAAAACTCACTCGATGATATTGTGGGGTATGTGCATTCGTTTGATTTGTTCAAAAAACCAAAAACAATAAAATCGGTTTTGATGACGGTTGAATTTGTTCCTGAGACCATTTTGATAAAAGATGTATTAAATCTGTTGATCAAAAAACGAAAAAATGTGGCCGTAGTTTTGGATGAATACGGAGGAACTTCCGGAATTATTACCATAGAAGACATCGTTGAAGAGCTTTTTGGTGAGATCGAAGACGAGCATGATTTAGATGAGGAATTGATGGAGCAGGAATTGGGAGAAGGTAAGTATTTGTTCTCTGCCCGATTAGATGTAGAATATCTAAATGAAACCTATAAATTAGCGATTCCTGAGGAGGATTCTTACGGGACTTTAGGTGGTTTTATTGTCAATTCGACCAAAGAAATTCCTCAAAAAGGAGAAGAAATACGAATTGGAAACTATCATTTTGTGATTGAAGAAGCCACAAATAAGAAAATAGAATTGGTTAAATTGACAATAAAAGAGTGATTTTTTAAATTAATAAAAAAAATTGTGTAAAATAAAACGCTAGTTGTATTGTTATTAACTAGATAATTGTATTTTCGCAAACTGAATATAAAATTAACGATAATAAAAATGGCAGTTTTAGCAAAAATTAGACAGCGTTCCGCTTTATTGATAGGAGTTATTGCACTTGCATTATTTGCATTTATAATACAAGATCTATTCACAAGAGGAACCTTTGGTCAAAGTTCAAAAGATGTGGGAAGCATCGATGGAAAAGATATTTCATTTGAAGACTTTAGAGTTAAAGTTAGTAATGTTGAAAAAAGTGGTCAAGGAATTACTTCCACTGAAGCTGCAAACAGAGTTTGGGACCAAGAGGTTTCAATCGCATTATTATCAACACAGTTTGATAAATTAGGATTGAGAGTTGGTGAAAAACACCTGCTTGAAGTTTTAAAGGCAGATCCGAATATTGGTAAAAACCCAATGTTCTTAAATGCTGCCGGTATTTTTGATGTAGCTAAATTTAAAGAATACTTTAAAACCAATCCTGAAGCAGCACAATTTATCTCTCAAAAAGAAAAAGATGCTGAGCTAAACGCTAAATTTCAAATCTACAATACATTAGTAAAATCAGGACTTTACACTACTGTAAGTGAAGGAAAACTAAAATATGAAATGGAAGCTAACAAAGTAAACTTTGCTTATGCTGCTGCTTTGTATTCTTCAATTAAAGATAGTGAAGTGAAAATTTCTGATTCAGAGATTGTAGAATATATGAAGAAAAACGAGAAGAAATTCAAAGCGGATGCAACTCGTGAAATTCAATATGTTTTAGTAGAAGATAAAGCTTCAAAACAAGACGAAGCTGAAATTAAAGCTAAAATTACGGCATTATTAAACGGAAGAGTAGAGTACAATGCTAAAACAGGTAAGAACGATACTTTGCCAGGATTTAAAAATGCTACCAACATTGCTGAATTTGTAAACTTAAATTCTGATGTTCCTTACGATTCAACATATGTACCTAAAAATGCTTTGCCGGCTGTTGATGCTGATAAATTATTCAGTTTGCCTGCAGGAGCAATTTACGGACCGTATGTTTACGGAAGATACTATGCAATTTCTAAATCTTTAGGATTTAAAGCGGGAGTTAATGCAAAAGCAAGTCATATTTTAATTGGATACGAAGGTTCTCAAACTCCAAATACAAAAGAGAAAAGAACGAAAGAAGAAGCTAAAGCTAAAGCAGAAGAAATTCTTGCTCAGGTTCAGGCAAACCCTGATAGTTTCATGATGTTGGCTTTCACAAGTTCAGATGATTCTTCTGCTCAACAAGGAGGAGATTTAGGATATTTTGGTCCAAACCAAATGGTGAAACCATTCAATGATTTTGTATTCAGTAACGGAATTGGAAAAGTTGGTTTAGTTGAAACTCCTTTTGGATTTCACGTGATCAAAATTACCGACAAACAAGACGGAATTCGTTTAGCTACTATCGCTCAAAAAATTGAGCCTTCTGAAGCTACTTCTGATAAAGTATTTACATTAGCAACTAAATTTGAAATGGACGCTGCTGATAAAGATTTTAATGCTACAGCAAAAGAATTAGGTTTAAAAGTGGCTGCTCCAATAACTGCAAAAGCTATGGACGAAGCATTTGGTCCATTAGGAAATCAACGTAACATCATCAGATGGGCATTTGATAAAGAAACAAACACTGGAGATGTAAAACGTTTTGAATTGGCTAATATCGGTCACGTAATTGCACAATACAAAAGCGAAAACAAATCAGGTTTAGTATCTGTAACTTTGGCAAGACCTTATGTAGAGTCAATTTTAAAGAACAAGAAAAAAGCGGAGATCTTAAAAGCAAAAATGAAAGGTTCATCACTTGAAGCTATTGCTAAAAGTGCTGGTGTAGCAGTTCAACAAGCTGCTAATGTTACTATGGATAGCCCGGTATTGCCTGGAGGTGTAGGACAAGAGCCAAAAGTGGTAGGTAATGCATTTGCATTAGCTGCAAACAAAATCTCTGCTCCAATTGAAGGTAATACAGGTGTATATGTAGTGAAAAACATCAGTACAGTAAAAGCTCCTGCAGCTGCTAATCATGCAGAATATGTGGCTAAAGTAAAAGCACAAAGCGCATCTGATGCAAGTAGAATTTTACCAGCATTGAAAGCTAACGCTAAAATTGAAGATAACAGATTGCAATTTAACTACTAGTTTAGTTAGTTAAAACTTTATAAAAAACCTGCTCGTTAGTTCGAGCAGGTTTTTTTTATGAAATAAAATTTGCTTCTTTAATTTTGTATAGTATTTTTCTTATATTTATAAAAATATATTTGTATGAAAAATACTAGAAAATTAGCAATCCTCTTAATGGTTTTAGGAGTTGCAGTGTTAACAAGTCGTTGTGCTTTAGAAGAAGCGGGAGGTAAACAGAAAATAGAGCAATCTATTCATGTTGATCAAGCGAAGGTTTGGTTTGAACAGTATCAATCAAAGGCAAAAATTGATTCGTCGTTTAAAGATCAGGTTTATGATTGGAATAAAGCAGGTACAGAAAAGTTTGAAAATGGGTCTGAGGCAATTGTGGTTCCTGTTAGAGATAAAAATCTCAGTGACGCTTATAAAGGACAAAAACTATTGTATTTGTATCCATCAGAGGATAAAAAAGAATTTTCGGCTACATTATATGAAATAATACCGTCATCGGAATCTTTAGAAAAAATAAAAAGTTCACAGGATTTAGTTAACTTTAATGGATATATCATTGCCTGGGATTTAGAAAGCGGATTTGTAAACGGAGCAAAATTTGAAAACTCCACTACGACAGCAGGGCTAACAGGACTTAGAGTAATCTCTCCGGAGGAGGCAGAGCGTCTCAATAAATCGACAGCTAAATCAGATCCTTTTGAGTTAGATGAAGTGATCATTCGCAGGGAAAAATCCGAAAATAAACAGGATTATGGTGGTGGAGGAAGCGGTGGAGGCTCTTATGGAGGCAGTTTAAATTCAGGATCGAAGGGTAACAGTCCAAAGGGATATGTGAAGTCTCCCGGAGGTGGAGGAAGTGGAAGTTCAGGTTCGACAACTTCCCCAAATGCACAAAGGATAGAAGAGCAAATTAGTGCGGATAAACTGGACGCCTGTACCAAAGCAGTTTTGGAAAAATTGAAAAATTTAAAACAGGCCGATATCGCAAAAATGCTAACTCGTTTTAGTGCGACGGGATCTGTTTTTAATATAAACATGTCAACGGGACAAATACAAAATAATAATCCAAATGTATGGGCACAAACCACTAAGGCCAGCGGGAGTACTAACGATGTTAATATGGTTTTCAATCAGGATTATATTTACGGAACAGGTAATACAAATCCTCCTACCGATTTGTCGGTTGCCGCTACAATGGCGCACGAGGTTATTCATGCTTATTTGATTAGTCTATTGAATGAAAATAAAACTTTAGGAGCTTCAATAATTTATGACTTTCCAACTATCTATGAAGCTTATGTAGAGCAAGAAATTGGAAAGAATCCTAAAGCCCTTCCAAATGAACATCATGAGTTAATTGCTAAAAAATATGTCAATGCAATAGCATCTACTATCCAAGAATTTCATACAGGACAACCGGTAACTTCAGGTTTTCCTCGCCAGATATACCTTGACATGGCTTGGGGAGGACTTGATAAGACTAAAATATTTGATACCACTTATCCAAACGATCCAAATCATAAGAATTTTAAAGATAGAGTAAGAATTTTGAATAGAGTAATTACAGAAAGGAAAGGAGAGCAGTATGGTAGCACTTCTCCTGCAGGAAAACCATGTAAAAAATGAAAATAATGAAACAGTCTAAAAAAATATTTACTACAATTTATTTTTTCTTTTTCTTATGTGCTAATGCACAATATCTTAAAAGTTCCGAGCCTATTAATGCATTTTTAGCAACTCAAAAGATAGAAAGAGGAAAGAAATATATTTTACAAGCGGATAAGGTTTCAAATAAACAAGCTTTGAGAATTTTTAATGGTGGTGAAGGACCTGATCATGTTGGAGAGCAAAATGTACCTATAGATTATAAAGATGGTTTATTTGTAGAAAAACATTGGAAGAAAATGTATGAAAAATACGCGTTTGATACAATAAAAAGATATTGGAAAAAGGAAGATTTTCCTGAGTATGATTTTATATTAGAAAGTAAGGAAGGTTTATTTGGATCGGCATTTCACGATAAATATATGAATAGTAAGATTGAAGATGTTGTAATGATTTCTGAACCTATGTATTATATGGAAAGAAAGTATGTAATGTTTTATTTTAATATAGCATCTTTTTTTGGCAGTAATCAGCCAGAAGTTGTAATCATGAAAAAAGAAAAGCAAAAGTGGATTGTAGTTAAAGTGATTAGCGATTATGTTTATTACTAGCGTATAGTTTAAATATTGAATTTAAAACTAGTCTTTTCTTCAGTTCTTATTAAACAGGTCTATCTCGACATGAATTGGGGAGGACTTCAAGGAACCCACGTATTTAATGAAAATTTTCCTGATGATCCTAACAATAAAAAATTTAAAGATGGAGAAAGGATTTTAGCTAGAATTAATACCGAAAAATTGGGAACTCAATATGATGTAAACTCTCCCGTTGGGATACCCTGTAAAAAGTAAAATGATGAAACAATTAAAAGTATTACTCGTAATTATTCCCTTTTTTATTTTATCCTGTACCGGTACACAATATGTAAAAAATTATGAACCGATTAATGTGTTCCTGGAAAAAGAAATAATAGATAAAAGAATAATAGGAAAAGGAGGAAAATACATTCTGCAAACAGACAAAGCATCTAATGCGATAGTACTACGTATTTTTAACGGGAGTGAAGGATCTGAGCATATAGCAGACCCTCATTATTATATTAACGATGGTTTGTTTGTAGAAAAACATTGGAAAAGAATGTATAAAAGGTATATCAATGATACGATTAAGAAATACTGGAAGAAAGAAGATTTCCCGAAATATGATTTTATCTTAGAGAATAGTAGAGACTGGCCCAAGCTTCCTTATAAGAGTGCTAAATATTTAGACTATGAAGTTATGATAATTTCTGAACCTATGTATTATAGAAATAAAAGATATATTATGTTTTATTTAAGCACATCATATTTCAGTAGTGGCTCTAGCCCGCAAGTCGTAGTTATGAAAAAAGAAAAAGGAAAATGGATTGTTGATAGAACAATGTGGGAAGAGGTTTTTTATTGATAAACAGATTGGAACTAGAAGATTCCCAAAGCATTTCCCGGCTGACTCTCAGGTGTATCTGGATTTGGCTTTGGAAGGACTTCAAAAAGCGAATATATTCCCATAAAGAACGTGAAAGAATTTTCGCCAGAATAACTGCAGAAAGGAAAGGGGAGCAATATGGAGTTACTTCTCCTGTGGGAAAACCATGTATAAAATGAAAATTATGAGACAATTAAAAACTGTAGCTGTAATATTAGCATTTCTTATGATGTCTTGTGCCGGCAGCCCATATATTAAAAATTATGAGCCTGTAAATGCATTTTTAGAAACTAAGAAAATAGATAGAACGAGAAAGTATATTTTGCAGGCTGACAAAGAACCTAATTTATTAGGATTGCGAATTTTTAATGGAGGTGAGGGACTAGAGCATATTGTCGAGGATATTGATTATACAGATGGTCTGTTTGCGAAGAAGCATTGGGAAAAAATGTATAAAAGATACGCATATGATACAATAAAAAGATATTGGAAGGAAGAAGATTTTCCTGGCTATAATCTTATTTTAGAGAAAGGCCGAGGTTTAATTATGAAAGGGGCTTTTCTGGATAAGTATGTTAATAACCTAAATTATAAAATTATAATAATTTCTGAGCCCATGTATTATAGGAATAGAAAGTACATTATTTTTTATTTTAATATAGTTGATTTTGGAAATAGTGATCAGCCACAAGTTGTAATCATGAAAAAAGAAAAAGAAAAGTGGATTGTAGTTAAAGTGATTGGAGATTATGTTTATTACTAGTTGTGATTGAGATTCTGTGTAAGTGCTATTTTTGTTTAAGCAAGATATATGATAACAGAAGTTTTAAAAAAAAATGTCTATTTGTATTATCCTAACAATATATGTCTCTGGACTTCAATAGAAATATTAAAACCGAAACGATCTAACAGAATGTTTCGGTTTTTTTGTTACGTATTGATGAGGGTTAAAGGAGTTTTGTTGTTTGTGTTTTTAGATTTTTTGTGAGGAATTTTGGTTAAAAGTTTGTAGTATTAAGAATATTACAGTTAATTTGTTGAAATTATAATCTAAAATTCAAACAAAACCCATTTAAGACTGATGAATAAATACTTTAGTAATCTAGCATTCCATCTTTATGTTTAAGCTGTTGAAAAGAAAGCCCAGAGCTTATTCTAAGATTGAAAATCATATTTTCGGAATAATAACAGAGCTTTTAAAATTGAGCAGTACCGAAATCAATGGGGATGAATTAGGAGGGAAGTATTATTTAAGTAACGAAGAGCAGCATTTTAAAGTGACGGTCTTAGGTAATGATTATGTAATCCGACTAACCAATACAAGGGATTCAGTTGCGGAGAAGTATGATAAAGCTTTTGTGGATGACGTTTTGAAGGCAATAAAAGAAGAGAAGCATCGCAGAATGGAAGAGGTTTATGATTCTATAACCAATAACATAGAAAAAATGGCTGAGCGACTGCACAACACACTTAGAGAATCTAATGAGCAGGAAAATCAAAAAGTCAGAAAACTGGAAACCAAAGATCGCGAAAGTAAAAAAGTAAATTAAAATCTCCTTTCTGTTGGTTTTAGATCGGTTAAAATTTGATGACTTTATTTTTGCAGAATCATTTCTTCGTAACTCAGGATGGTTTCGTATCCTTTTGAAGCAAAATAAGATCTGGGGTCTTCTTTGGAGATCACCATCACAAAATCTCCACCCCAGGCACCAAGGCTTTTTACGACTCCATTGAAATCGGGAAAAGCAATCTCTTTGATGGTTTCCATTTCCAGAATATCGCTTAAATGAACCTCGTGTTTTTCAGCAGCAAGAGCAAATTCCTTTGCTGTTTTAGCATTGATAAGGCTAGAAGTAATTTTGTTGTTTTCGGCTATATTTTGCGCTAAATTTTGATTTTTATTGTTGTAATAGGCTTTTATGGCTGCTTTACTATTCTGTTTTTTGTTGAGATATACAAAATGAATTTTATCTGTAAAATCCGGGTTAAAAGAGATCGGTTTTACAGCATTATTTTCAATTTGATAAACAATTGGCGTGTCATTTTGTGCACAGGCTATGTCATAACCGCTACCTCCAAAACTGTTTTTTAGCAAAGTAAAAGCATTGATTTTCGTCCATTGCGCAACATTGTTCAATAAAGTTGA
Source organism: Flavobacterium sp. B183 (assembly GCF_023539155.1). NCBI lineage: Bacteria > Pseudomonadati > Bacteroidota > Flavobacteriia > Flavobacteriales > Flavobacteriaceae > Flavobacterium > Flavobacterium sp. B183. The sequence goes on from NZ_CP097434.1 coordinate 1,519,476, forward strand.
CGAAGTGCCTAATCCCCAGTTTTTAGGAAATGTAAGATGGGTGCTGATTCTGTAACCATCAGTATCTTTTAGGAACTCCGGGTTCAGAAGATAAGCTTCATGAAGAATTTGAATCAAAGTCGTTTTTACAGTCTCGATTTCTGATTTTGGATTGTCGATGATCTCTGAAAAAGGAATTGAATCCTCAAACCATAGCTGTCCGTCAAAATCATAGCTTTTCCAGCTGATTTCCTGGTTTGTGCCATTTTCAACCACCAGATTTTGACCAAATTTGGTAGGTAAGGCAAAAGCGTCAGCTCCGTCTAAAACAAGGTATTCCCCGGAAATAAGCAATTTTCCGTTACTGTAAAAAGTTGTTTTCATTCTTCAATTATAAATTAAATTCCAATCCCGAAACGTCGTTATAAATTCCAAATTCCAATTAACCTTGGAACTTGGAATTTGAAGTTTGGAATTTAAAATTTTTACTTTTTTCTTAGATTTTCGATAAACTCCACCACAGCGCTATGTGAAACGGCACTTTTCTTGAAATGAGTTTTAATTAAATGACGTTCTTCTTCAGTTGCTTCAAATTGATTGATAATATTGTTCAGGTGCATCTTCATGTGTCCCTCCTGGATTCCGGTAGTAGTTAAGGAACGTAAGGCAGCAAAGTTTTGTGCGAGACCGGCAACTGCAACGATTTCCATTAATTCTTTTGCAGAAGGTTTTTCAAGAATATCAAAACATAGTTTTACCAGTGGATGCAAAGAAGTCAATCCGCCTACCGTTCCCAGTGCTAAAGGAATTTCAAGCCAGAACGTAAAAATGCCGTCTTCTATTTTAGCATGAGATAAACTTGAATATTGACCATTTTTAGAAGCATAAGCGTGAACTCCTGCTTCGACTGCTCTAAAATCATTTCCGGTGGCCAGAATTACAGCGTCAATACCGTTCATAATTCCTTTATTGTGAGTTACAGCTCTGAAAGGTTCTACTTCGGCGATTTGAACCGCCTGTACAAAACGTTCGGCAAACTCCTGCGGATTCGGAATGTGTTTTTCTGTTAAATCTTCGATAGGGCAGGAAACTTCTGCTCTAACAATACAATTTGGTACATAATTAGACAAAATACTCATAATTACTTTTAGAGTTTCATCTTCCGAAAACAAATCAGAATGGTGAAATTCATCCTTTAATGTAGTCGCAAATTGCTCCAGACATGAGTTGATGAAATTCGCTCCCATGCTGTCTTTGGTTTCAAAAGTAGCGTGAAGCTGAAAATAATTTTCCAGAAGACTTCTTTTGTCTTTTAGTTTTATGTCTAAAATTCCACCGCCGCGTTGTTGCATATTTTTAGTAATGCTTTGCGTGTCGGTGAAGAATTTAGGTTTAATCTGATTGAAAAAAGACTGCAGTTTTTCAGCATCTCCGTTGAAGGTAAAATGTACCTGACCTATTTTTTCGGTAGCCATAACCGTTGCTTTAAAACCGCCTCTGGTCGACCAGTATTTTGCTGCTTTTGATGCTGCGGCTACTACCGAACTTTCCTCAATTGCCATCGGAATTGTGGTATATTTTCCGTTGATTAGGAAATTTGGCGCTACTCCTAACGGGATGTAAAGGTTTGTAATGGTGTTTTCGATGAATTCATCGTGCAATTGCTGTAGCTTTTCGTCTGTATTCCAGTAATTTCTTATAATAGAAAGGGCTTCTTCAGGGCTTGAAAAATAGGTATTGGCAATCCAGTTTATTTTTTCTTTTTTGGATAATTTCGAAAATCCGGCAACGGCGTTGTTCATTCTCAGTATTTTAAATAATAAAGTTGCGGCAAAGATACTATTTTAAGACTTTTGTTTGCAATGTATTTGAAAATTGAAAACTACGCAATCGTTATTTTTTTTAACATTTAACAATTAAAATGGGTATTATGTTCATTTTTTTTATTAAAATTGGGCTCTTTTTTTATATTTAAAATAATTCTAATGAATACAGGTAAAATTACTGTTATATTTTTATTTTTAGTGACCACTATTTTTGGTCAGCAAAAAATTACTGTCGAGAATATTTATAGCGGAGCATTTCGGGCAAAAGGAATGGATGAACTGCAATCGTTAAAAAATACAGACCAATATACGGTACTAAATGTAGATCAGGCCAGCCGAAGCATGCAGATTGATTTGTACGATTTTGCAACACTAAAAAAAGTAGCCAATTTAATCGATACAAAGAATCATAAGGATCTTGCTGAAGGAATTGACAGTTATACTTTTGATGCCTCAGAGAAAAAGATTTTAATTGCCTGTAACAGCAAACAAATTTTCCGTCACTCGTTTACAGCAGATTACTTCTTATACGATATCACCACAAAAACGTTGAGCAAATTATTCGATTTTCAGATTCAGGAGCCAACTTTTTCTCCGGACGGAACTAAAATCGCCTATGCAAAAGAGAATAACTTGTATGTGTATGATCTGGCTTCGAAAAAATCAACAGCAGTTACTACCGACGGAAAGAAAAATGCTGTTATTAACGGTATCACGGACTGGGTTTATGAAGAAGAGTTCTCCTTTGTTCGTGCCTTTGACTGGAGTAAAGACAGTAAAAAATTAGCTTACATCCGTTTTGATGAAAGTGCTGTTCCGGAATTTTCGATGTCAATCTTTCAAAAAGATTTATATCCAACAATTGAAACGTTTAAATATCCTAAGGCAGGAGAAAAAAACTCAGTAGTATCTTTACACATTTATGATGCAGTGAGTAATGCAGGTAAAAAAGTTGATTTAGGAAACTACAATGACTTTTATATTGCAAGATTACAATGGACAAATGATAACAATGTATTATCTGCTCAGGTTTTAAACCGTCATCAGGACAATCTGGATTTGTTGTTTGTAGATGGAACTACTGCTGCAACAAAAGTAGTTTTGAATGAAAAAGACAAGGCTTATGTGGATGTTACCGATAATTTGACCTTCTTAAAAGACAATAGCTTTATCTGGACCAGCGAAAAAGACGGGTTTAATCATATTTACTTATATGATAAAAACGGAAAACTTAAAAATCAGGTTACAAAAGGAAACTGGGAAGTAGTGTCTTACTACGGTTTCGATGAAAAAAATAAAACAATTTTCTATCAGTCTACAGAAAATGGTTCAATCAACAGAGATATTTATCGTATTGCTTTAGACGGAAAAAATAAAATTCGTTTGTCTAAAAATACAGGAACAAGTGCGGCAACTTTTAGTCCAAACTTTCAGTTTTTTATCAATACTTTCTCAAGCAGTACACAGCCTACTACTTATACTTTAAACGAGGCGAAAACAGGAAAAGAAATTCAGGTTATCGAAAACAATCAGGCACTTTCTGCTAAATTAACAGCTTACAATTTACCAACAAAAGAATTTTTTGTTTTAAAAACAGCTAAAGGCAATGAACTTAATGCGTGGATTTTAAAACCTAAAGACTTTGATCCTTCAAAAAAATATCCGGTTTTCATGTACCAGTATTCCGGGCCTGGTTCTCAGCAGGTAAACAACGATTGGAACAATTCAGACGACTATTGGTTTGCATCTCTAACACAACAAGGTTATATTGTGGTTTGTGTTGACGGTAGAGGAACTGGTTTTAAAGGGGCAGATTTCAAAAAAGTTACTCAAAAAGAATTAGGAAAATACGAAGTAGAAGATCAGATTGACGCCGCAAAAGTAATTGGAGCATATCCGTATGTGGATGCTTCAAGAATTGGAATATTTGGTTGGAGTTTTGGAGGATTTATGGCTTCAAATTGTATTTTTCAGGGGAATGATGTTTTTAAAATGGCTATTGCTGTTGCTCCGGTGACCAACTGGCGTTTTTATGACAGCGTTTACACGGAAAGATACATGCAGACTCCTCAGGAAAATGCAAGCGGATACGATCAGAACTCTCCAATAAATCACGTTGACAAACTAAAAGGTAAGTTTTTATTGATTCACGGATCAGCAGATGATAACGTACACGTGCAAAACTCCATGCAAATGATGGAAGCATTGATTCAGGCCAATAAACAATTTGATTCTCAAATCTATCCGGACAAAAATCATGGTATTTATGGAGGAAAGACCAGGATTCAGTTATACAACAAAATGACTAACTTCATCAAAGAAAATTTATAATTATAAAACAAAACTAAAAACCTTAAATAAATAATAAAGAATATGGGAGAAACTCAGGTAAAAACAGCGCATCCAAAAGGACTTTGGGTATTATTCGGAACGGAGATGTGGGAGCGGTTCAACTTTTATGGAATGCGAGCTTTATTAACTTTATTTCTTGTAAATTCATTGTTGATGAAGGAAGAAGAGGCTTCTTTGATTTACGGAGGTTTCCTTGGGCTTTGTTATTTAACGCCAATGTTGGGAGGTTTTGTTGCCGATCGTTTCTTAGGAAACAGAAATTGTATCATCTTAGGAGGGTTGCTTATGGCAATCGGACAATTGTTGCTGTTTACCAGTGGTAGTGTGTTTGAAGGTAACAGAGCGTTTGCTACGATTATTATGTACACTGCATTAGGAGTTATCGTATTCGGTAACGGATTCTTCAAGCCAAACATTTCAAGTATGGTAGGAAGTTTGTATCCTAAACAGGAAAAGACAAAATTAGATAGTGCTTTTACTATTTTTTATATGGGTATCAATATTGGTGCTTTTTTAGGTCAGTCTATTTGCCCTTTGTTAGGAGATGTTAAAGATGCTGGTGGAGTTAGAGATATCCACGCTTTTAGATGGGGATTCCTTGCTGCTTCTGCTGCAATGTTTATCGGAACAATTCTTTTTTACTTCCTGAAAAATAAATATGTGGTTTCTCCTGAAGGAAAACCATTAGGAGGTTTGCCTTCTAAAAATGACGCCTCTGATTTTGAAGAAGGAGAAGCTCAGAAAGCTAATTTCTCAAGTAAAGCTTTAACAATTGCCGGAATCGCTTTTGTCGCTTTAGGATTCTTCTTCCATTATGTGGTAGGTCAGAACTTGATTTATACTTTGATTTATTCCAGTGGTTTGTCATTGGCCGGATTAATTATTTCGGATACTTCTTTGACTAAAGTAGAGAGAGACAGAATTATTGTAATTTACATCGTTTCTTTCTTTATTATTTTCTTCTGGGCAGCTTTTGAGCAGGCAGGTTCGTCATTGACTTTTATTGCAGACAACCAAACGGATAGAAATTTCTTCGGATGGCAAATGCCTCCGTCAATGGTTCAGATTTTTAACGGACTATTCGTAGTGCTATTAGCAGTGCCGTTTAGCGTACTTTGGGATACTTTAAGAGCCAAAGGTAAAGAACCAATTTCACCGGTAAAATTAGCCGTTGGTTTAGTGGTAATTTCGGTTAGTTTCTTTATGATCGCGACTCAGGTTTCTTATATCGGAACATCAGGGTTGTTATTGGTAAAATGGCTTATTTTATTATATTTCTTAAATACATGTGCTGAATTATGTTTGTCTCCAATTGGTTTGTCATTGGTAGGTAAACTTTCTCCAAAACGTTTTGCGTCGTTATTGTACGGAGTATTCTTCTTGTCAAATGCTTCAGGTTATGCTTTAGGAGGAACTTTAGGTTCAATCTTACCAGCAACCGGAGACAAATTTGCAAAAGCAAAAGAATTAGGAATTGACCTTCAGGCAGTTTTAGATAACAAAGTTACACCAACAGCTGAACAATTAGCTTTATTAGAGCACCACCAAATTAGTGCTCATAATCACTTCTTTGCCGGATTCGAAATTCATAACTTATACGAATTCTTCATGGTATTTGTTGTTTTAACAGGTATTGCTGCAATTATTTTATTTGCTTTGACTCCATTTCTGAAAAGAATGATGCATGGTGTTAGATAACATAAATCGTAATCATATATAAAAAATTACCTACAGGTTTAGGCTTGTAGGTAATTTTAATTTTAAAGACTTTATAGTTATGTGGAAAAAACACCCAAAAGCATTGCCATTCCTGTTTCTGTCTGAAATGTGGGAACGTTTTGGTTATTATTTAATGATCGGAATTTTTACTTTATATCTGAAAGATGTAAAGAGCGGTTTTGCTATGACCGAGAAAGAGGCTTCTGATTTATACGGGACTTTTATTGCTTTGGTTTTTCTGACGCCGTTTATTGGCGGACTAATTGCCGATCGGTATTTAGGATATAGAAAATCAATCATCCTTGGCGGAATTTTAATGGGGGTTGGTTACTTCTTAATTGGAGTGCATGATTTGACCATGCTTTATATCGCCATGACTTTGATAATTGTTGGAAATGGTTTTTTTAAACCCAATATTTCTACATTACTGGGCAGTTTTTATTCTAAAGAAGAGTATAAAGATAAAAAAGATGAAGGTTACAATATTTTCTATATGGGGATTAATGTTGGAGGCTTTATCTGTAATTTCTTTGGAGCTGCTTTGCAAATCCTTTTGGGATGGCATTGGGCTTTTATGGCTGCCGGTGTCGGAATGTTTATAGGTGTTATTGTGTTTTTGTTGGGTACGAAGCATTATGTGGGACACGACCAGAAAAAAGGAGTGCAGGAAGGAGATATGCCTTTTTATAAAATTATACTGTTTATTTTATTGCCCTCTTTTGTTTTTGGAGCAATTGGCTGGTTGATAAAAGGAGTAGCTTCCGATGCTAATGTGAATAGTTCTATATTTGGTTCAGACAGTACAGACGCTTTCATTTTTGCATGTATTCCAATAGTCCTCTTTTACGGTTCGCTTTATTTTAAAGCAAAAACAGAAGATAAGCGATCAATAGGAGCTTTATTGGCTATTTTTGGAGTAGTGATTTTATTTTGGGCAGTCTTTAAGCTTAATGGCTCGGCGCTTACTACCTGGGCAGATCGATATACTGACAGAGAGGTAACTGGAACATCAGGTAAGGTAATTGCAAAGCTAAAACTGGCAAAAGAGGTCGAATATAAAAAGGACTCTACGGAACTATACGACGATCAGTTTCGTTTGCAAAAAGTAAACGGAGTGGTTAAGAAAGAAGTCAATTATCCTTTATATTTTAGAAATGTTGCTCCGGATAAATTACCGGCAGAAGGTGCTAAGGTTCATCTTTGGGCAACAAATTTAAGTCAGTCTATCAACCCGGGCTGGGTCGTTATATTAACTCCTTTGGTCGTTGCATTTTTCTCTTTTTTACGAATGCGTAAAAAAGAACCTTCAACACCTACAAAGATTGCTTTCGGTTTGCTGATTTCGGCGCTGTCTGTTTTGGTTATGATAGCTGCTGTAAAAATTGGGGGTAACGGTACAGAGAAAGTTAGTGCATGGTGGTTAGTAGCGAATTATGGTATTATAACAATTGGTGAATTGTTTTTGAGTCCCATGGGATTATCAGTAGTTTCCAAATTAAGTCCTGTTAATATAACTTCTTTAATGATGGGAGGCTGGTTTCTGTCAACTTCTATAGGGAATAAACTAAGTGGTGTTTTAGCCAGTATGTGGGATAGTTACGACAATAAAGTCAACTTTTTTTGGATAAATTTTGCGCTGTTAATGTTTGCGACAATATTGATGTTTGCTTTAGTAAAGCAACTTAACAAAGTGATGAAAGAGAGAGGAATTAATTAATTATTTATAAATAAATGGAGCAAAAAATCACTTTAGAAGAAATTCAAAATTTTAAAGGCAATTATCCGAAACAATTATGGTATTTGTTTTTTGTCGAAATGTGGGAGCGTTTTTGCTTTTACGGAATGCGTGGGGTTTTGGTTATTTTTATGGTTGATCAGCTTTTCTTGAAAGAAGATCATGCCAGCGAGCAGTATGGTGCTATTCAGGCTTTTGTATATGCCTTTACATTTATTGGAGGTATTTTTGCCGATAAAGTATTAGGATTTAAAAAATCGTTGTTTTTTGGAGGAATCATCATGATTCTGGGGAACCTTTTGATTGCTATTGCGCCTCATGATTTCTTTTATTACGGAATTGCTTTTTCTATTATTGGGACAGGTTTTTTTAAACCCAATGTTTCCTCGATGGTCGGAGAATTGTATCGTGAAGATGATGGTCGAAGAGATGCAGGTTATGGGATGTTTTATGCCGGTATAAATGTTGGCGGACTTTTTGGTGGTGCTTTGTGTGTGTATTTAGGGAAGTTTTATTCTTGGCAATTGTGCTTTTTATCCGCTGCAATTGTAATGTTTTTAGGGTTGATCACCTTCTTGTTTACTAAAAAATATTTAGGACCAATTGGTGATTCTCCGTTATTGAATTTAACACCACAAAAGAGACGAATTCGTGAGATAGCCGTATATGCTGTGTCTATTTTGAGTTTGCCTTTTATTTTTATAATGGTTAAGAATACGAAGTATACGGATTATTTTATGTATACTATTGGTACAGTTGCTGTTTTGTATTTTGCTTATGAATTGTTTAAACTGGGAGATTCTAAATTGCAAAAGAAGCTTTTTGCTGCTTTTCTGTTTGTATTTTTCTATTTCCTGTTCAATTCTATTTACGAACAAAGTGGTGGATCGTTATCGCTTTTTGCAAAAGATAATTTGAATAATAAATTGTTGTTTTTTACAATTGATCCCAACGTTGTGAACAACAGTTCGAATACTTTTTTTGTAGTAGTTTTAAGTCCGCTTATTGGTTTGTTGTGGATTTGGTTAGGGAAACGGAAAATTGAACCGAATACTTTAATTAAATTCGGAATTGGGTTTTTATTCCTGGCAGCTTCCTTTTACATCTTCTATCTGACTAAATTCTTTGCTGATGCTAACGGAATTGCTTCATTAAATGTCTTTACGTTTGCTTATCTGATAACCACTATTGGGGAACTTTGTCTGGGGCCAATCGGAATGTCAATTATTACCAAATTATCTCCAAAAAGATTATTCGGAATGATGATGGGGTTGTGGTTCCTGGCAAGTGCTTTTGGACAGTTGGCTGCGGGTAAACTGGGAGCCGAGATTTCCAGATCAAATACCGGCGACACCTTAATTTCTAAATTACAATCGTATACAGAAGGTTACTATCAACTGGCTATTTATTCGCTAGTTGCGGGCTTGATATTATTAGCAATTTCGCCAATTATTAGAAAATTAATGCAAGAAGTAAAATAGACGACATTTTACGATTCTTTTTTTGTTTAAATTTGTGTGTAAAATAAAAGGATATGAAAAAAATATTTTTAATAACGCTTTTTTTAGCGGGAGCATTTGTAACGCAGGCACAAGAGTTAAAATGGTATACGGATGTTAAAGAAGCGATCACTGTTAGTAATAAAGAGAAAAAACCTTTGTTAATGTTTTTTACCGGAAGTGACTGGTGTGGGTGGTGTATTCGTTTGCAGAATGAGGTTTTAAAAACCGCTGAATTCAAAAAATGGGCGAGCGAGAATGTAGTGTTGGTTGAGCTTGATTATCCAAGAAGAACGCCTCAGACACCAGAGCTTAAAAATCAGAATAATGAATTACAGCAAGCGTTTGGAATTCAGGGATTTCCGACTATTTATTTCACAAGCGCAGAGTCAAAAGACGGGAAAGTGAATTTTAAAGGATTGGGTCAGACAGGATATGTTGCGGGTGGCCCGACTGCCTGGTTAACAGTTGCTGAAGGAATTGTACATCCTAAAAAATCGTAGCATAAACATTAAATTACAATTATAGTTAGAAAAACTCCTTGCCTTTTGGCAAGGAGTTTTTTTGTTTCGTAAGAAAAAGCAATAACTAAATTTTACACTTATTGTGTATTTTGTAATTTATTTTGGTTAAAAAAACACATAATATATTTTTTGTATTAATAAAAATTGGAAAATTAAAATATTATGTTAATTTCGTCTTAATATTCTAACCAAAAACCAATTTAATATGACCAAAAAAATACTTATCCTACTGTTTTTTTTAGGTTCAATTTTTATGCAGGCGCAGAATTTAGTTTGGAAAACAAATATGACGGATGCTATTGCGCTTAGTAATGAACAGAAAAAACCAATGCTAATTTTATTCACTGCCTCAGGTGTGCCGGAAAATCTTCAGAACGAAATTTTTAAAACTCCAGACTTTGCGGTTTGGTCCCGTGACAACGTTATTCTTGTAAAACTTGATTTGTCTGACAGTACAGCGGATGAAAGTGATAGAGAACAAAAGCTCAAATTGAAAAATGCTTTTGGAGTGGAGGACTTGCCTGAAGTTTGTTTTGCAAGTGCTTCGATTAGAAAAAATAAAACCACATTTAGCGCTTTAGGTAAAATTGCGTATAAACCGGGTGGTGCAAAAGCTTGGATCGCGGAGTCAAATGCAATTTTGCATTCAGGTGAGTAGTAAGATTTAAATTAAGTTTCTTAGTTTAATTTGTAGATTCCCTTTTTGCTCTTGAGTGAGAAGGGATTTTTTTTTGAACAGTTTATCCGGATAATCAATGGTTTTGTTATTTAAAAGGGTATATTTTTTTATTTTCTTAAAAATCCAAGACTTTATTAATGAATTTGAATTTATGTTACTTTTTTAACTCATTTTATTTGATTTTCACTTGTTTGGTGAAGATATTATGTTAATTTAGTCGCATTAACCTACTTAAAAAACCAATTTAGTATGAACCGAAAATTACTTATTTTATTACTTTTTTTAGGTTCGTTTGGCCTGCATTCGCAAAATTTGATTTGGAAAACAGATATGAATGATGCTATAATGGCGAGTGATTCACAAAAACGGCCCTTATTAATTTTTTTCACTGCTGCCGGAGTTTCGCAGAGAATCCAGAGTGAAATTTTTGTTACACCTGACTTTGCAGTATGGTCGCGTGATAATGTCATTTTGGTAAAACTGGATATGTCAGATACAGAAGCATCTGATATGGTAAAGGAGCAAAATGTCAAGTTAAAAAACGCTTTAGGCATTCAGGAACTTCCGCAAGTATGTCTTTTAATGGCTTCCGTCAGAAAAGGCAAAACTACTTTTAATAACTTAGGTTTGGTTCCGTACAAGCAAGGTGGCGCAAAAGCTTGGATTGCAGATGCAAATTTAATTCTGAATCCCTGAATCTTGTAGAATTAAACGAACTATTTTGTCTTTTCGGACTAAGTTTGATTTATTAGTTTAAAGAATAAAATCCCTTTTCGGCTGTGGCATGAAAAGGGATGTTTTTTTTACGGCAACTGCTTTTCCAGATTTTTTGAATAGAGTAAGAATTTGATGCATCTGCAATTATAATTTTAGGATGCAGTTCTTTCAGAACACGGTCTAAATTGATTTTCGGGGATTGAATCAACAATACTATGTCAGGTGGAGAGCTGATTTTATAAACTCCGGAACTGTCAATCACTAAGATCTTTTTTCCATTAAAATATAGCAGGTTTTTGATGCTGACAGTAGTGCTTAATTGGCTAAAATCACTCGACAGATAAGAATTTAGAAGAGTTGCTTTCGGGGATTGAAGTAAAAGAGTATCATTTGAAAACACTTTGATACGACCTCCGTTTTTCTGAGAAATTATAGAGTTGCTTTTTGTGTGAAAAACGATCATTTCACGTTTGGTCGCGGTTTCTCTCTTGGTGTAAATCATGGAAATCTGAAATGCTATAATTGAAATCAATACAGCGAAAGTTGTATTGTAATTTTTTTTCTTACCCCAGATTATGACAGAAATAATTAGAAAGTAAGAGGAGATAAGAAGACAAAAGTTGAAGCTAATGTTGCGAATAACAAACCAGTAGAGTGATGCAATATAATGGATGGTATAGTTTAAGAAGAAAATACTTTTTTCAAATATCGCAGTGAGGACCATTGGAGGAGGACAAAAAACAGCAATAAGCAATACTAGGATTCCGGCAATCATGATAAAAGATAATATAGGGATCATAACAATATTGGTAACAAAAAATAATCCCGGAAACTGGTGAAAATAGTACAAGCATAAAGGTAATGTGCCTATTTGAGCAGCGAAAGAAACGGTTAGTGCATTCCAAAGAAATTTTGTAATCTTCAGCTTCGGAGACCAGATACTGTTTAAGAGAGGCTGTAGCCAAAGAATGAAAAACAAAGCAAGATAACTTAACTGAAAACCAACATCAAACAAAAAGTAAGGCTCGAAGAGTAGGATTAAAAACAAAGAGACAAGTAAAGTATGATACGTGCTTCCTGTTCTTCTCAGATGGCTGCCAACAGCAAGAAAAGAAAACATGACAACAGAACGAAGTACCGACGGAGATAATCCTGAGATTACGGCAAAAAGTGCGAGAGATAACAGTATTGAAATCAATTTTAATAAAGAGCCCTTTCGCGTGTTGGGAACAGGTTTTAAAATAAAACTAATGAACAGCATGATAAAACCAACATGAAGACCGGAAACTGACAGAATGTGCGTAGCCCCTGAGAACTGATAATCCTGAATCAAATCATTTGAAATTTCTTGTCGCTGTCCCAATATAAGAGCAAGTGCAACGTTCATTTCCGTTTGACGAAAACCTGTTTTTTTCAGATTATTATAAATTCTGGAGTGTAAACGTCCGCAGTAATACCAGATGTCTTTTTGAAGTTTTTTATTAACTTCGATTTCTGTTTTATTGAGGTACAACTGACCATAAATCTGTTTATCTGAAAGGTATTTTTGGTAGTCAAACTGATTTGGGTTTTTATTCGCGCTAGTACGTTGTAAAATGGTTTTGGCTTTTATTATGTTTCCAATAATAATTGGATTTTCAGCACTGTCCTTTTCTACATTTACAAGAATTTTTCCGGAGTACTTCCTGTTGTTGATTTTCTTTACCTGCACATAGTAGCGGTCGCTGTATGCGTTGCTTTTTAGTTTTTCGCGTACCATAAAAGTTATCGTTTGTGGAGAGCTAAAAACTTCTTTACAATGAGTATAGTTGGATTCTTGCAGTGATTCTGTATGAAGTAAAAGCGTTGCAATGCCAATAAGGAAAGAAATGAAAGAGATACTTATTCCAAAATAGATGCTTCGCTTGTTATTCTTTTGAAGGGAAGTGTAAACTAGTAAAAAAGCAGTAAAACCAAGAACAAAAACGGAAGTTACTACTGAGAATTTTGACGGGTAATAATAAGCAACCAAAATACCACAGCTAAACCAAATGGTAATTTTAGTTAAAGGAAAATCTAATACTTTCATGAGTCAAAAGTATTAAATTATTTGTAAGAAAAAAGATATATTTTATATGGTTATTCTAGTACCCTGTTGATTTGAGCAAATGAATTTTGATAATAAGGTTCTTTAGTAGATGAAATAATGACTCCCTTTGAGGTAGAAGAATGTACAAATTTGATCTCATCTGATTTTACTTCTACGATAAGCCCAACATGATTGATCTGTTTGCTTCTGTTTGTTTTGAAGAAAATTAAATCCCCTTTTTGGGCGTCATTAAATTTAATGATTCTTCCCACCTTAGCCTGCTCAAAAGAGTTTCGGGGTAGTTTTATATTTTCTGATTCAAAAGTGGTAAACACTAATCCGGAACAGTCGTAGCCACTTTTGGTGGTGCCTCCGACTTTGTATCGCACCCCAATATTGTCTGTTGCGTGTTCGATTAAATGCGTAACCGTATATCTGTTTTCCCGCTTTGATTCTTTGTTGCCCACCGCAGTTGAGGCCGATTTACAGGAAGCAAAAAGGACAGTGATGAGTATTAAATAATAGATTCTTTTCAAAGCAAGAAGTTTTAAACGTGTTTTAAATCAGCTACAATAAGCTTTGCGGTTTTTTTACTGGCTCCGACACCTCCCAGTTTTTGCTCTAAGATGTCATAATTCTTTAATAATTTTTCGCGATAGTCAGAAGTCAGTAATTTTTGTAATTCTTCTTTAATTCGTTTCGTGTTACATTCACTCTGAATTAATTCTGTAACCACTTCTTCATCCATGATTAAATTGACAAGTGAAATATATTTTAGCGTGATAATGCGCTTGGCAATTTGATAGGAAATAGCACTTCCTTTGTAGCAGACTACTTCGGGCACTTTAAAAAGAGCCGTTTCTAATGTAGCTGTTCCGGATGTTACCAGAGCTGCGGTTGAAGAGCGTAACAAATCATACGTTTTGTTCGATACAAATTTGATGTTTTTATTGCTGATGAATTGCTGATAAAACTCAAAATCCTGACTTGGAGCACCGGCAATTACAAATTCATAATCCTGAAAATCATCCACAACGCTTAGCATCACACTTAGCATTTTTGTGATTTCTTGTTGACGGCTTCCGGGTAAAACTGCAATAATAGGTTTCTCTCCCAGTTGGTTTTCTTTTCTGAAGGTTGTTTCGTCAAAAGAAGGCTGATTCTGAATAGCATCAATCAGAGGATGCCCAACAAAATCGACCGGAAAATGATGTTTGTCCTCGTAAAAGCTTTTTTCGAAAGGTAAAATCACAAACATCTTGTCAATATCATTTTTGATTGCCTTGATACGATTCTCTTTCCAGGCCCAGATTTGCGGAGAAATATAATAATGCGTTTTATAATGTAAAGCTTTGGCCCATTTTGCAATACGCATATTAAAACCGGGATAGTCTATAAAAATCAAAACATCAGGTTGAAATGCTGTGATATCTTTCTTGCAAATTTTAATATTGTTTAATATGGTTTTTAAATTGAAAAGAACTTCAACAAACCCCATGAAAGCCAGTTCGCGGTAATGTTTTACCAGAGTTCCGCCGGCTTTTTGCATTAAATCACCGCCCCAAAATCTAATTTCCGCCTGAGGATCTTCCTCATATAGTGCTTTCATTAAATTAGAACCATGTAAATCTCCTGACGCTTCACCAGCTATTATGTAGTACTTCATATTGATTTTTTTGAAAGTGTGTTTCCAACTTTAAACGCAAAATAATTTTTGCAGCACAAAGATAAGATTTAAATAAATAAAGTTGAAATCGCAAGAACAATGACTGCCAAAACAACACCTCTGGCCATCAGTTCCCGGTTCGTTTTTAGAAAAATACCAAAAACGGCCAAGTCTAAAACGGTACCGATTGTGATTACTTTTCCGAGATATCCTTGATGCCTGATGGTTTGAATTCCCATAAAGAAATCAAATTTGGTGAAGAACGAAACAAACAAAAAACTTCCAAGCAAAGCCGTGAAAATTCCAATAACAAAGCCTATGGTAATGTCTTTTTTATTCATTTAATTTCCAGGTATTAAGCTGCTGCATGGTATGATGAGCGGTCAGATCAAACTGTACCGGAACAATTGAAATGTATCCGTTTTCTAAAGCCCATTCATCAGTATCTTCACCTTGATCTTCGTTTGTGAATTTTCCGGTAAGCCAGTAATAATCCTTACCGAAAGGAGTCTGTCTTTTGTCAAATTTTTGTGCGTAGTATGCTTTCGCCTGACGACAAACTTTTATTCCTTTGATTTCTTCTTCTTTTAGTTTTGGGAAATTTACATTTAAAACCACACCCGGAGGGAGTTTGTTTTGCAGAGTTTCTAAAGTAATGTTTTTAACGAACGACTTGATCGGTTCAAAATCGGCATTCCAGTCAAAATCCAGTAAAGAAAACCCAATTGCCTGAATCCCTTCGATACCGGCCTCTACAGCAGCACTCATCGTACCGGAATAAATCACATTTATAGAAGAATTTGACCCGTGATTGATCCCTGAAACGCACAAGTCCGGTTTTCTTTTTAAAATTTCATTGACAGCCAGTTTAACACAATCTACAGGAGTTCCTGAGCAGCTATATTCCGTTACTACATCTTCTTCTTTAGAAATTTTGTCAAGAAATAAAGTGTTGTTTATGGTAATGGCATGACCCATGGCACTCTGAGGCTTATCCGGAGCTACTACTACGACTTCGCCAATAGTTTCCATCACACTGATTAAAGCTCTTATTCCGGGAGCTAAAATACCATCATCATTCGTAACTAATATTAGGGGTTTCTCATTTTTCATGCTAAAATCGTAAGGTTATATAAGGGGTTTAAGCAAATGTAGTGACAGATTTCGGTAGAAAACGAACAAAAAGTGCAAAATTTGTCAACTAATTTGAAGAAGATTTTTGCGCGTCAAACATTTTTATACCTTTAACAAAAAATTATAGCGGGCTTGGCTTTGTTGGCACAGTTTTTACCGTAACTTAGATTAAAAAATTTGATGAATGCTATTATTAAGTTTATGAAAAGAAATTATAAAATACTTATAGCCGTATTATGCTTGTCATTGACGTTGTTTGCCTTTAAAATAAATGCAGACAAATCAGTAGATCCGGACCCGAATAGAGATAAAACACTTTTAGAATTATTAGCATTTGTCATTGAAAAAGGACACTATAGTCCTGCAGAAATAAATGATGAATTCTCTAAGGGAATTTTTAAAGATTATATCGAAGCATTAGATCCTTCGAAGAGATTCTTCCTGCAATCGGATATTGACGAATTCAAACAATATGAATTGCAATTGGACGATCAGTTTTTAAATAAAGACTTAACGTTCTTCAACCTTACTTATACAAGATTGATGAAACGAATGGAGGAAAGCAAAAAACGTTATAAGACAATTTTAGCACAGCCTTTCAACTACGATATTGATGAGACTTTTAATGCGGATTATGACAAATTGCCGTATGCCAAAAATACAGCTGAGATCAACGAAAGATGGAGAAAACAAATTAAGTTATCTACACTTTCTTCGCTTGTGACTAAACAAAAATTAGAAGAGGATAAAAAGAAAACAGATCCGAATTATAAGGAGAAAACTTTTGAAACTCTGGAAAAAGAAACACGTGAAAGCTCACTGAAATCTTTAGATGACAATTTTAGCCTGATTAAAGATTTGAATAAAGAAGATTGGTTTTCAGTATATGTAAATTCAATCATGACTCGTTTTGATCCTCATACCAGCTATTTTGCGCCTGAAGATAAAGATCGTTTCGATGTTAATATCAGTGGAAAACTGGAAGGTATTGGTGCAAGATTGACTAAGAAAAATGATTTCACTCAAATTGATGAGTTAATTTCAGGAGGTCCGGCATGGAAAGGAAAACAACTTGAAGCAGGAGATTTAATTCTGAAAGTGGCACAAGGAAACGAAGAGCCTGTAGATGTTGTGGGAATGCGTTTGGATGATGTTGTGAAAAAAATCAAAGGACACAAAGGAACAGAAGTTAAACTTACCGTTAAAAAAGTAGACGGTACAATTAAGATCATTTCAATTATCAGAGATGTAGTTGAAATTGAAGAAACATACGCAAAATCCAGTATTGTAGAAAGAAACGGATTAAAATACGGAGTAATTTATCTGCCTAAATTCTATATCGATTTTGAGAATAAAGACGGTCGTGATGCCGGAAAAGATATTGCTCTTGAAGTAGAAAGACTTAAAAAAGAAGATATAAACGGTATCGTACTTGATGTGCGTGACGATGGAGGAGGATCTTTATCGACTGTTGTTGATATTGCCGGTTTATTTATCGAAGAAGGACCAATTGTTCAGGTGAAATCTGCAGGGAAAAAGAAAGAAGTACTGTACGATAAAGATAAAAAAGTGGAGTGGGACGGACCATTAGTAATTATGGTAAACAGTTTCTCAGCTTCGGCTTCAGAGATTTTGGCGGCAGCAATTCAGGATTACAAACGTGGGGTTATCATTGGTAGTAAACAAACCTACGGAAAAGGAACAGTTCAGAATGTTCTGGATCTGAATCAATTTGTTCGTAATGCAAATTATGGAGATTTAGGAGCCTTGAAGATTACAGGACAAAAGTTCTATAGAATTAACGGAGGTTCTACTCAGTTAGAAGGAGTTCATAGTGATGTGGTAATGCCGGATCGTTATGCCTACTTAAAAATGGGAGAACGCGATATCGACAATGCTATGCCTTGGGACAAAATAGATCCGGCTGATTATAGCACATGGCATTCGAATACAAATTTTACTAAAGCAATTGAAAGCAGTAAAAACAGAATTGCTCAAAATGCACAGTTTAAATTGATCGAAGACAACGCAAAATGGATTGATGTTAAGAATAAGGAGAATACGTATAGTTTAAACATCAAAAACTTCAAAGCAACTCAGGAGCAAGTAGAAACTGAAGGTAAAAAATACAAACCAATTTCAGATTACAAAAACAATTTGGTTTTTAAATCATTGCCTTACGAAGAGCTTGAAATGAAAAGTGATGCTACATTAAAAGAAAAAAGAGAGGCTTGGCATCAGGCATTATCTAAAGATGTTTATGTAGAAGAAGCATTGAATGTTTTAGATGATTTACAAGTAAAAGGTGTGGTAAGAAACAGTGCTACAACTAAAATAAAAAGAGATAAATTAGTAAAGTCTTAATACTGTAAAAGGATTAATTTGTTAGGAAAACGCTCCAAAATGTATTTTTTGGAGCGTTTTTTTGTAGATTTAACGGTATTCTACAGATGTTGGAAATCAGATAAAAAATATCCGAAAGAAAGATGAAAAATTATATCCTTTTGAGTTTGTTGGGGTTTGTGCTGTTATCCTGTAAAAAAGAAATTAATGAAAGTGTAAAACTGTCCGAACAGGAGAAGCAGACTCCATTTGTTTCGAATCAAAGCAGTTCAGATTCCGTATTTACAGCAGCGTATTTGCCTACTTCTACGACGCGACAAATTGTAAAACATGACTATTATACGCTGTCCTATAATGAGAAATTTGAACAGGCAGAATGGGTTGCTTATGAATTAAAGAAAGAATATCTAAAAAACACTGATTATAAGCGCCCTTATTTTATTGAAGATCCAAAAGTAACAACCGGTTCCGCAGATTGGAGGAATTATAAAAAGTCGGGTTATGATAAGGGGCATCTTTGTCCTGCGGGAGATATGGAGTTTAATGAAAGTGCTTATAACGATACCTTTTACACTTCAAATATTTCACCACAAGATCACGATTTCAACAGTGGAATTTGGAACAGGCTGGAACAGAAAACACGTTATTGGGCTGAAAAGTATCATGACATTTATGTAGTGACAGGAGGAATTCTGAAAGATTCGGATAAAAAAATAGGAACAGAAAAAGTATCTGTTCCTAGCTATTTTTATAAAATTATCCTGGTCAAAACCGGAAAGGAACATAAGGCTATTGCTTTTTTAGTTCCGAACAAGGATAGTGACAAATCACTTTATGATTTTGTAGTTCCAATTGAGACTCTTGAGAAAATGACCGGAATTGATTTCTTTCCCAATTTAAAGAATCTAAAAAGTAGTCAAAGTTTTTAATTCAGCAATGGTCTGAGTTGGGTTTTCAGCTTTAAATACAAAGCTTCCGGCAACCAGAACATCAGCACCGGCTTCTACTAATTGTTTGGCATTTTTACTGGTCACACCACCATCAATTTCAATAATGGTCGAAGCATTTTTACGGGTAATTAAGGCTTTTAGCTTCTCTACTTTAGCATAGGTATTTTCGATGAACGACTGACCTCCAAAACCTGGATTTACGCTCATGATACAGACTAAATCAATATCGTTGATTACATCTTCTAATAAATCAATATTAGTGTGAGGGTTAATTGCAACTCCTGCTTTCATTCCTTCAGCTTTGATGGCTTGTAGCGTTCTGTGTAAGTGTGTGCAGGCTTCGTAATGTACGCTTAAGATATTGGCGCCTAAATCGGCAAAGGTTTTAATGTAACGATCCGGATCAACAATCATCAGGTGTACGTCTATCGTTTTTTTAGCATGTCTCGAAATAGCTTCTAAAACCGGCATTCCGAAAGAAATATTCGGAACAAAAACTCCGTCCATAATATCAATATGAAACCAGTCGGCCTGACTGTTGTTGATCATTTCGATATCACGTTGCAAATTAGCAAAATCAGCTGCCAGAACAGAAGGAGCAATAAGTGTATTCTTCATTGTGTAGTTGTGTGTTGTGTTGTTTTTTTTGCAAAGTTAATTTTTTTAATTGCAAAGCTCGCAAAGATTTATGCAAAGTTTTTATGTTTTGATTGGAGTAATAAATTCAAGAAGCATTGTATTTTTTTAAAAGTCTGATCTGAAAAGGTGTTGCAGTAAAAAAAATAAAATAAAAAACTCCGGTAATCAGCCGGAGTTTCAATCATCAATCAAAAAACGAACAGTCAATCAAACTGTTGTTTGCTTTGTCGTCCAATATAGGTAGTTTTGAAATAAATTCCAAATTCCAACAAAATAATTGGAATTTGGAATTGCTATAATTGGAACTTTGGAATTTATCCAAGATAAGTTTTAAGAATTTTACTTCTTGAAGTATGTTTTAATCTACGGATTGCTTTTTCTTTAATCTGACGAACACGCTCACGAGTTAAATCGAAAGTTTCTCCAATTTCTTCTAAAGTCATTGGGTGCTGATCGCCAAGACCAAAATACAAACGAACAACATCGGCCTCTCTTGGAGTTAATGTCTCTAGTGAACGCTCAATTTCAGTACGTAATGATTCGTGAATTAATTCTCTGTCCGGGTTTGGAGATTCTCCTGAACGTAAAACGTCATAAAGGTTAGAATCTTCCCCTTCAACAAGAGGTGCATCCATTGATAGGTGACGACCAGAGTTTTTCATAGACTCTTTTACGTCATTTACAGTCATGTCAAGTTCTTTTGCAATTTCTTCAGCAGAAGGCGGACGCTCGTTAGATTGCTCTAATAAAGCATACATTTTGTTGATTTTATTGATAGAACCGATTTTGTTTAATGGTAAACGAACAATACGAGATTGTTCTGCCAAAGCCTGCAGGATCGATTGACGAATCCACCATACAGCATAAGAGATGAATTTGAAACCACGAGTCTCATCAAAACGCTGAGCGGCTTTAATTAAACCTAAGTTTCCTTCATTAATTAAGTCAGGAAGAGTTAATCCTTGATTTTGATATTGTTTAGCAACCGATACAACGAAACGTAGGTTAGCTTTTGTTAATTTTTCTAATGCTCTTTGATCACCGGCTTTTATTCTTTGTGCTAATTCTACCTCTTCATCGGCGGTAATTAGGTCAACTTTTCCAATTTCTTGTAGGTATTTGTCTAATGATGCAGTTTCACGATTGGTTACCTGCTTGGTGATTTTAAGTTGTCTCATGTTTTTTGTCTCCTCAATTTTTAAGTGTGCAAATGGTTATACGTAATGAGTTCAAAAAAAGTTACAATTAATTTAAATTATTTTTACAAATTAATTGTTTGGCTGCTTTTTTATCTCTTCCCATCTAATTTGAAAGCGCCTCTTTAACTTCGATAGTCTCCTTTATAAAAACGGGTTTTCCCGAAGCAGAAAATCCTTCAAGTGTGATTTCAAATTTGCCGGATACGTCCGAGGTGTAAAATTGTATTTTTGAATTTACATCACTTAAATCCACTTTAGGAATCCAAAGAAGCTGATGTCTGTAATCAGGAATTCTTTCATTTTTAGTGCCGGTATAATCAGGTTTAAAGTATTCTTTTTTAGACTGTGGTCTTAGAAGTTCGGGTCTGATAATAAAACTGCCTTTAAGTTTGGTTTCGTAATCGCCATTTTTAGTTGTAAACGAAACTAAGCCGTTAAAAGATTTTGCTCCATAATTGTAAATTCCTTTTACAACATTGATTTTATGGATGTTTTTTGGGTTATAATGAAATAACTCGTTTAGGTCTTCTATAATCAATCCGTCTACGATTATTAAAGTTGGTAAAGGAGATTCGTAATTAGGATCGTAGTCGTAAACATGAATAGCATAGTTGTTTTTATCTTTTGAAAAATAGACGCCTTTTACAACTTCAGTTATCGTTTCTTCCATAGTTGCGAATCGTGTAAAAGCGTCCAGTTTAAACTCTTTTGATAAATTGTTGTAAAAAGGAATGGTATCATTTGAGGCTAATATGCTGTCTTTTTTAAGATTGTAATAGGCGTTTTCTATTTGAGTGGAAATCAGTCTTTCTGAAATATTCTGTTTGAAGTCTGAATTGAACTGAAATTCCGGAAAGCTTAAATTTGAAAAATTGATATTTTTCGGTTTGTCCATTTCAATGGTATAATCCTGTTTGTTGTCTTCCAGAATTTGAACGATTACATTGGAGTTTGAGTTTGGCTTTTCCAGATTAAAAATAAAGTTTCCTTCATTATCAGTTTTGGCAAGCTTCAATGTATAATTTTTGCCCACTATAGAAAGAGCTATTTTTTTATTTTTTATGTCAGCATTGCTGGATCTTATTTTTCCTGAAATTAGTTCACCGCGTAATTCCGGCAATAGAAAATTAGGGTTTTTTATTTCTGATAGAGAATTTTTATAAGTATTGCCTGCACTAAGTTCTTCAAAATTGATTTTCTTTTGAGCGATAAAACCATCTGCTTTTCTTACTGAAAGCACATAATTCCCTTTTGTAAACTCATCAGAATTTGTGTTGATTTGCAATTCTGCCTGATCTCTGTTTTTGTAAATTTTGCTTTTTAAATTAAAAGAGATGTCTCTGTTTGTTATCGTTTCTGCTAAAGTTACTTCTTTTTGAGAAATGGTGTTTACAGGTTTATCTTTGTAAGGGTTTAAGATGTAAATGTCAATATTGCAGTATTCTGAGGCTTCTTTGTTCAGCATCCAGTTGGTATATCCTATAATTTTATAGTTTCCGGTTTCCAGAGTTGTTGGAATGAAAAAGTCGCTGCTGGCGGTTCCGTTTTCCAGAAATAATTTGTGGGTAAGGATTGTTGTTTTGTTTTTGTCGACTAGTTGCAAGTAAGCAACTTTGCTATATTTTGATATTTCGTTTGTTGATTTATTGATACAGAAAACCTTGTAGAATAAAGATTCTCCGGTTATATAGGAATTGGCATTTGTACTGATGTAAATGGACTCATTAAGGTTTTGATCTATTGTATTCAGTTCAGTTACGGCATTGTTTTTTTGAGCAAATAATATCTGCTGAAAACACATTGCTAAAGTGATGATCGTTATCTGTTTTAGTCTATCCAAAATGATGGTTTTATGTTTGATGAAAATGAAGTGCAATCTCCGCATTCAACGGGATATAGTAGGTAAGAAGTAGGTGACTCATTAGGGAAAAAAGTTTTTATTCCGCTTTTAAGTAAATCTAAAATGTCATTTCCTCGACAAATCTCGTTGTTGGGATTGAAGCAGTATTCGAAATAAAAATCATTTATTTCATTTTCAGGAACGGGAGAGGGGCAATAATATTGGTATTTAGGGATTGGTTCTTTAGGGAAAAGATCGGTAAAATTAAAAAAGATCCTTTTTTCGGAATAGGAGGACACATTAAAAAAACCAATCACTTTCTCACCCGGATTGTCAACAGGGTTTATGTTTCCGTAGAAAAAACCAGGCTGGGTTTGCGATAGTATACTTCCTATGTCAGCAATTTCTTTAAGGGTCTCATAAAAAGTATGGGCAGCGAGATTCTGTACATATTGTTTGACTAAAATGCTGTATCTGCTTCTTATGATGGGGTCTTTACTGCTAATAAATTTAATTGGAAAATCAGTAACTCTGTCTTCGCTTAGTTGGTTTGTATTGGTTAGAATTAATTCATTCGATTTTTTATCTGAGTAACAAACTCTTACTTCTGTTGTTCTGTCTTCAAATACCACTTGTCCTTTTGGGTTGGAGCCCGGGGCAAAAAAAACAGCAACGGCCTTTTTAGGATAAGCTTTTGGAGCAACAATTTTATAAGTTTCGTCGTATTCGTATCGGTAATATCGGGATTTATTTGTTGGATCATTGCTATTTACGGTGATTTCAACTCCCAGTTCTCCTTTTTTTGTCAAAGTTTTTGCTTCTACTTTTTCGATTTGAGTCTGTTGTGGCAGTTTTTCCTCATTAGAGACATATGTTCTTCCATTCTTCGTAAGGATATGCAATTGATAGGCTCTGCCGGGACTGGCCTGAAACTGGTTTACGGAAATATAGGATTCATTTTTTTCCTGAAAATCATATTTATTACCCAGATCATCGGTAACATATACCACCGCTTTACTTTCAAAGGTTGGTTTCTTTCCGTCAAGTTTATACGTTCTGGACAATTTAATTTGATGGTTTTTAAATTGATCGGTCATGGTGGCTTCTATTACCAGAGCATCTTCGAAACCATTAGTTTGGTACGAATAGGGTGTTGTGCATCCCAATACAATTGAAAGAAGTATCGTTATAAGAAATCCGTAGTGTAAGATCTTTTTCATAACTTTTAAAATTTAAAATTATAGGTAATTGTTGGTATCGGAACAGAAAAAATAGAGGTTTGATAGGCTTTTACCTGGCCTTCTTTTGTTACGAAAAAGATAGAATAAGGGTTATTACGCCCCAGCACATTGTAAATGGAGATGTTCCAGAAACTGTGTGCTAATTTTTTTATCTTATGATTGCCTTCAATATTTAATCCTATGTCTAGTCTGTAATAATCCGGTATTCTGTATTTGTTACGATCGCTATACAGGGTGTATTCGGCACCGTTGTAATTGTATTTTCCGATAGGATAGGTTATTGGTCTTCCGGTTTGATATACAAAATTGGAAGAAAAACTATAGCGGTGTGTAAATTTGTAATTCATTACGATGCTTACATCATGCGGTTTATCGAAATTAGTTGGAAAGTAGGCACCATTGTTTACCTTTTCATCGTTAAACTTGCTGTCCAGTTTTATAAAGGTTCTTGAGTAAGTGTACCCAAGCCAGCCATTAAGTCTTCCGGTTGATTTTTTTAGCAAAAACTCTACACCGTAAGCCTTTCCATTACCTTGCAGTAATTCCGTTTCAAGATCCTTGTTTAAAAGTAAGTTGGCTCCAACTTTGTAATCGAGTATATTTTTAGAAGTTTTGTAGTATCCTTCCAGGCTTAACTCAATATCTTTATAATCCAGTTTTTTGAAAATCCCAAGAGAATACTGTAGTCCGCTTTGCGGTTTTACATTCAAATCAGATAACTTCCAGGTATCTGTAGGCGATTGGGTTGTGTTATTGGTTAACAAATGGATGTATTGGTAGTTTTTATCGAAACCGGCTTTTACAAATAGACTTTCATCAAATATATAGCGCAAAGCAAGCCTTGGTTCAAAACCTCCGTAAGTCGTAATTACTTTATTATTACCATACGTTTTTTCTTCTATAACTGTTGAAGGAGTCTTAGGTACATCTTCTTTGTAAATTTTCTGTGTAGATGCTCCTAAAGCCGCATATAAGGAGTATCGCGCTCCAACATCTAACAATAGTTTTTCGGTAATTTTAAACTTATCAGAGAAAAACAGCGCTGATTCCAATCCCTTTTCGTCATCCACCTTTATAGGAGTCACTATCGAAGTTTCTCCATCAGGACTGAGCTCGCCGGGACTAACGTTGTATAATTTGCTTGATATTCCATAAGTAAATTTATGCTTACTGTTCAGTTCACTATTGAATTTAAGACTTGCTTGAGTTTCGTTTATTTTGTACTTGAAAATAAAAGATTCAGGATTCACAGATTCGTAATCGATACTGAATTTGTATTCGCTATTGGAGACATTAAGTTCACTGTTGTTTTTTTCATTAAAAGCATGTTTCCATTTCAAAGAAATCAAGCGGTTGCTGTATTGATACAACGAGTCGGGAGTAATAGTGTATTTATCTTTACTGTAATAGGCGGTGCCTTCAACAGTATTGTTTTTGTTTATTTTGTGACTGTATTTTGCAAACAAATCATAAAAAGAAGCCTGGCTGTTTTTGAGATTTTCATCGTCTAAGGTTTTTAGAATCCAGTCCGAGTAAGTGGCTCTGCCTCCCAATAATAAACTTGCTTTTCCTTTTACAACAGGGATCGAAGCGGTAAGGTTACTGGTAACCGGACCAATTCCTCCTTCACCCGAAAATTTCTCTGTGTTTCCGTTTTTAGAAGTAATGTCAAAAACCGATGACAATCTGCCGCCGAATTCAGATGGTATACCTCCTTTGTAAATGTCAACTTTATTGATGGTGTAAGGGTTTAGGGAAGAGAAAAAACCAAAAAGATGAGCAGGGTTGTATATTGTTCCGTTGTCCAACAACATTAGGTTTTGATCTTCTTTTCCTCCTCTTACATTAAATCCAGAAGAGCCTTCTCCTGCAGTTTTTATTCCGGGAATGGTGAGGGCAATTTTTAGAACATCTCTTTCTCCCAGAACGAGAGGAACAGTTTTTACGCCTTCGGCTTCAATTGTTGTAACTCCTGTTATTGCAGTTCTTATATTTTGACTGTTTTTTCCTTTAACCAAAACTTCTTTTAATTGATTTATTTTTTCAATTATCGGAAAATCCAAAGTACCATCACTGTAAATCATTATTTTACGGGCGGTGTTATTGTACAGTAATGATTCGATTTCGATTGTTGCCAATCCAACAGGTAGTTTTAGACTGTAAAATCCCTGAGCATTTGTAACGGTTGTTGCGGTGGTGTTTTTTGCTTTTACCGTTATGTCAGCAAGAGGTTTACCGTCTTTTAGGTCCGTTATATAGCCTGAAATGGTATAAAAATCAGTCTCAGAATCGATGGATTCCTTTCCAATTAATGCAATAGGGGCAGCCTGATCTGTTTTGTTCTTCTTTACAGAATCATACTGTTGAAAAAAGATTGGAATATTGCCAGCCTTAACTTTATCATTTTGAAATTTGTCATAGATGATACTGTTCTTGGTCAGAATGACTTTGTTTTTGGTAATAAAGAAATTCAGATCAGTGTCTTCAAAGATTTTGCTTAGTACATCCTGTATGGCTTTATTAGAGTAATCTCCGGATATTAATACGTTGTTGTCTATCCATTCCTTTTGAAAGTAGAATTTATAATTTGTAGAAGCCTCTATTTTTTTTAGAACTTCAATCCGATTGATGTTGTTGTAATTTATACTAATCTTTTGATCTTGTGAATAAATACATTGATTAAAACCGAAAAATAATAAAAGAAGGGTAAATATTCTCATTTGGATAATTGCTACAGATTTTAGTTATTTATGTACTTGAGGAGGTTTTTCATAAATAATGCAGCATCTTCTTTTCTTAGATTTCTATACAGTAGATAAAAATCATTTATTTTTCTTTTATTCTCCTGAAATAAAGTTATGATCTCTTTTTTATCATTTATAGGATAAAAATTGTTTTGCTTTAAAAGGATGAATTCTTTTCTGTCTGTATATCCTATTAAATCAACTTCGGCTTTATTGCTTTTTTTCTTCTCTTTAGAGTGTTTTATGTAAAGAATAACATTGTTTCCCACCGGAACTTCTTCATAGTATCCTTTCCTGAAAGTGGTTGAACTCGGAACGTCTAAATGAACAAATTTATCATTGCCTATTTTAAAGTAACTGATGTTTTGGGTAAAGAGATTAATTTTAGTGGTGTTAAGTTCACCATACGGTTTTATAATCAGTTCGTCGGTATAAGTATCGTAGTTGAGTAACAGATCAGAATAATTTTGATTATTATACTGCATACTTCCTTTTCTGAAATCTTCGGAAATGTAATACCGGTTTTCGTTGTTGACTGTTTTGTCGAAGTTTAAATGGGCGGGTCCATTTTCAAATTCTAAGGATTCTACGCCCAGATTTTTGTCAAACCAGTTGTATACTAAGATTTCGTTGTTTGTTTGCCCGTAAATTATGTACGCATTTAAGAATAAGACCAATAAAATTATATATTGACCTTTTATTTGGTTTTTCTTCAAAGGATTGGTGGTTTTGATTTTTTGGTTTATAGCTCTTCAAAAATATCAAAAAAATATTAACAACAATGGTCTTTTTGTTAAATTTTAATAAGGTTGTTATTTTTTGACTTAAAAAGCGAATGATTTATGCGGTATTATTGAGTTTGGAAAGCTGTCCTGTCTTAAAATAAAAAAAACACTCAGGCTTAAAAAGATTAAGCCAAAGTGTCTCGATAAAATTGGGGCAAAATTTATTTTTTAATCTGAAAAATCATCTGAGGTATCTAAAATGTCATCAAATATTTTTTTAAGCGATTTGATGTAGATCGGAAATGCAATGGCTAACAAAAGATATTCGATTCTGAAAACGGTGATGTCGTCCAGAATTTTATATAAACAAGGAATGATAAAGAGAAGAGAGACAGTTACGCCAACCCAGGGGTTGTTTTTTATTTTTTTTAATATAGATAAAAGCTTCATGTCCGATGGTCTGTTTAATTCAATTCTCATTTAGATTTTATAATTTGGATTTCTTGGTGTAAAAGTAATTTCGATTTGCGGGAAGGAAATTAAAAATGTCATGAAAGCAGAATTTTTTGTCATGAAATTTTTTACTAACCCTGTGGGAGGGTATTCTTCTTTTAAAACAAAAAAATCCTCCCGGATAGAGAGGATTTGCTGAGTTTTTATTTTTTCGTCTTACTGTTGTTATGACAAAATATTCATCTTTTTTATAAAATCTTTGTAGGTATCACTTAGATTTATTTTGTGGTCGCCTTTTAAAATAATGAGATTATCAGCCAGAATAATTTCTTCAATTTTATTTGTGTTTACAATTGTATTTCGATGTGTTTTTATGAATCTGTTTTTATCCAGTAGATTGCTGATTTTTGTTAAAGAGATAAGAATTACGAATTTTTCTTTCTCGGTTATGATATTGCAATAACGTTCTTCAACGTCAATATAAAGGATATCATTTAATGCTACTTTTTTTAAGGAGTTCTTCTTTTTTATAAATAAGTAGTCGTTGCTAATCACAGTATCTTGTTCTTCAGTCTGAAAAACTTCGGTTTGAGCATAAAACTTTTCTACAGCCATTTCTATGGCATAAAGAATTTCCAATTCATTAAAAGGTTTTAGTAAAAAGCTGAACGGTTTTGTAAGCTTGGCTTTTTCAAAAATTTGACGGTCTTGCGAGCTGGTTAAAAACACAAACGGTTTTGCTGCATTTGGAATAATGTTAATCGATTCCGCAAATGTGATTCCTTCCGGTTTCCCGTCTAAGAAAATATCAATAATAATAATGTCGATGGTATTTTCGTAAAAGAGTTTTAACGCATCAGCAAAATTAGTTGCTATGCCTACAACCTTATAATTGTTTTGAAGCAGTACTTTACGCAGAGCATCGCTTTGTTCAGGAGTGTCTTCTATAATTAATACATGAATATTATCCATTGTTTTTTGTTTTTGGGAAAGTCAAAATCATTTTAGTTCCTGCATGGAGTTCACTTTCTATGGCTATTGTTCCGCCATTTTTTTTGATCATTTGTTTGCACAGCTGCAAACCTAAACCGGTACCTATAATTTCAGTGTTGTTTTTTTTGGCAAGTAAAGCATTGTCAGCGAGTAATTCCTGAATGGTGCTTTCGCTCATTCCTATACCATTGTCCTGAATAACAAGTTCACAAAAATCAGGGTGGGTTTCCTGGGTGTAAAAGCTGATTTTGCTATTTTCATTCGAAAATTTAATAGCATTGTCTAATAAATTTCGAAGTACAATTTTTAACGAATCGAGGTCTACAAAGATAAAACTATTTTTTGAGACCGAATTTTCAAAAGTAATGGCTTTGTCAAGAAGCAAAGGTTTGTAGTTGTGTTCAATTTGTTGAACGATAGAGTACAAATGAATGGATTCTTTTTGAAAGTACAACTGTTTGGTTTGTAACATCGCCCAATGCAGCAAATTATCCAACAAAGTGTAAGCGCCATTTGCGATAGTACTGTTTTGGATTATTAGATGATTTAATTCGTCATAGTTTTTGGTTTCCAGTGTAGAAGATAATTTAGTGTTACTGGTTTTTAAAGCATTAACAGACGAGCGCAAATCGTGGCTGACAATCGAGAATAGCTGATCTTTGGTAGCGTTTAGTTCATCAAGTTTGTTTTTTTGGCGCAAAATAGTCTTACCGTTTTTTACTTTTTGAGCGTAGAGGTAAACTCCTGCTGTTAAAATCAATAACAGCCCAACGGCAGCAAAAAATAAACCGTTACGCTGTGCATTTTTAAGTTTGTTTTCGACTTCAAGAACTTTAATTTGCTTTTGCTTCTGTGCAACTGCAAATTTCTTCTCAAAATCGGCAACTGCCCAGATTTTGTTTTGATTGTTTAGGGAGTCTTTCCATTGTCCTAATTCTTTTCTGTAGATTAAGGCTTTTTTAAAATCGCCTCTGTTTTCTTCCACTACAGCCATATTTAAAGCGGCCTCTTTCTTTTTATTAAAATCCTTTACTTTTTTGGATAAAAAATAGGCTTTTTCAAAATATGGAATGGCTTGTTGATCTTTATATTGTAAGTAATAAAGATTTGCAAGATTTAGGTATGAACTTATAATAGATAATGTGTCGTTTTCTTTTATTTTAAGAGAAGTGCTTTTAAAAAGATATTTTTCGGCAATATTATATTTTTCAAGATGCAGATAACTTGTTCCTAGATTTTCATAGATATTACTTAATTTATAATCGCCATTTTTTACAATTGGAAGTTTTTCTATTTTGTTAAAGTAACTTATGGCTTTCTCAAATTCTTTTAATTCTAATGAAATGGCGCCAAATTTATAGTTTACTAAATTGTAGAATATAAATTTTTTAGAAATTAAATTTAATTCTGATTTTGCTTCTTTTAATAGTTTTAATTCTCTAAAACTGTATCCTCTAAAGTAATGACAATAATCTTTAAGCTCATTGTTGTTACTTGAGCTTAATTGTTTCATAGAATATACCAATGTAGAGTCCCAATTCTTTTTTAAATAAAAAAATTGGGCTTTATTGAAGTTTACTTCTTTCGGAAATTCATTAGCTTTTTTCTTTATACAATCACTAAAAGTAATGAGACTGGAATTTACTTGACTAAAGATATATAAAGGAAAAATAAATAAAATTGAAAAGAAAAGTAAGTTAAGTTTTCTCATTATTCCCTGATTCAATTATGATTTGTGAAACATCGTTTAATTTTTTAAAGATAAAATTAAACGATGTGATTGCTTATGGGATCTGAAGACTACCCGTCTACAGATGTTGTAGTTCCTCTAGAAGTTTCAGGGTCCAGATTTCTTAAATAAGATGTAACAGATGTAATTTGGCTAATTCTGTCAGAAATATAATCGATTTCAACATACCAAACATCATAGGTATCTGGTGTGCTTTCATCCCATGTATAGTCAAAATAAACTTCGATATTAGTATCGTTTTCTATTAGTGTACGAACTGCTGGGGCAGCTGAATCTTTAGAGTTGATGTAAACAGTAGCACATATTTTTAAGGTAAGGACTCCCTGATTTCTGTAAAGTTGTGAAGAGGCTAAAGGAGGGATTGGGAAAGTAAGATTGCTTTTGTCTGAAAATACAAAATCTTGCTGATTAATTCTTGTGATTTGGGTAACGTTGAAGTTCATAGTGGTGTTTTAAGGATTATTAATTTGTTTTTTTGGTGTGTTAAAGATATTTTATTTTCACATATAAATGTAAGGTTTGTCGTGTTTTTTTGTGATTTTTCTAGTAATCAAGGGAAATTTTAGTTAGAAAATGTCATAAAAACGAAAAACCCCAATTCAAATGCATGAATTGGGGTTTTCTATGAATAAACCTTTAGTAAACTAAGATCTGATTACTCTTTTTTCTCCTCACGTGGAGGTCTTTGTAAAAGCGCTTTTCTTGACACTTTTTCTTTTTTAGTTTTTGGATCAACACCTAAGTATTTCACTTGGAATACGTCACCCATGTTTACAACATCAGTTACGTTTTCAGTGCGTTCCCATGCTAATTCAGAAACGTGTAATAAAACTTCATTTCCTGGTGCAGCAGTATATTCTACCACAGCTCCAAAATCTAACATTTTAATTACTTTTACTTCGTAAGCTTCTCCCATTTGTGGTTTGAAAGTAATTGACTTAATTTTTGCCAATACCGCTTCAATTCCGGCAGGATCTGTACCTAGGATTTCGATTACACCTTGTTCGTCAACTTCGTTGATTACAATAGTAGTTCCGGTAGCTTTTTGTAATTCCTGAATTACTTTTCCACCAGGTCCGATTAATGCTCCAATAAAGTTTCCAGGAATAGTTCTGGTAATGATTTTTGGTGCATGTGCTTTAACGTCAGCTCTTGGTGCAGCAATAGTTTCAGTTAATTTACCTAAGATATGTAAACGCCCATCACGAGCCTGACTTAAAGCCTGCTCCATAATGTCGTAACGTAAACCGTCAATTTTGATATCCATTTGACAAGCAGTAATACCATCAGCAGTTCCGGTTACTTTAAAGTCCATGTCTCCTAAGTGATCTTCATCTCCTAAAATATCAGACAATACAGCAAATTTCTCACCGTCAGTAATCAATCCCATAGCAATTCCAGAAACTGGTTTTACCATTTGAACTCCAGCATCCATCAAGGCCATTGTTCCAGCACAAACTGTTGCCATAGAAGAAGAACCGTTAGATTCTAAAACCTCAGAAACAATACGAATTGTGTAAGGACAATCAGCAGGAATCATATTTTTTAATGCTCTTTGAGCTAAGTTACCGTGACCAACTTCTCTTCTTGAAGTTCCTCTTAATGGTTTTGCTTCACCAGTTGAGAAAGGAGGGAAGTTATAGTGTAAGTAGAATTTCTCTTCACCTTGTTCAGATGGAGAATCGATTTGGTTAGCTTCTCTTGAAGTTCCTAGAGTTACTGTAGCCAACGCCTGAGTTTCTCCACGTGTAAACAATGAAGATCCGTGAACTCTTGGTAAGTAATCAGTTTCACACCAGATTGGTCTGATATCTGTTGTTTTTCTTCCGTCTAAACGAACGCCTAATTCTAAAACTACATTACGAACAGCTTCTTTGTTTGTTTTGTAAAAGTATTTAGAAACTAAATCACCATCAGCAGCCAATTCTTCTTCAGTAAATAAAGCTTTTACTTCTTCTTTTACTTCAGCAAATGCAGCTCCTCTTTCGTGTTTAGCGGAACCAACTTTTGCAATAGCATAAATTTTATCGTATGCAGCAGCTTTTACTTTTTTGTAAATTTCTTCGTTTTCTTTCTCACCTTCGTAAGTACGAATTTCTTTTTTACCAAAAGCTTCCTGTAAACGGTATTGTGCCTGAATTTGAACTTTAATAGCTTCGTGAGCAAATTTAATGGCTTCGATCATTTCGGCTTCTGAAATTTCTTTCATCTCACCTTCAACCATTGCCACAGAATCCATAGAAGCTCCAATCATCATATCGATGTCTGATTTTTCTAATTCTTCTCTGCTTGGATTGATCACTAATTTTCCGTCGATACGTGCAACACGTACTTCAGAAATTAAGTTATAAAAAGGGATATCTGAAACAGCTAATGCTGCAGATGCCGCTAAACCAGCTAAAGCGTCCGGCATAACCTCTTCGTCATGAGACATTAATTGAATCATAACCTGAGTTTCAGCATGGTAATCGTCTGGGAAAAGCGGACGTAGAACACGGTCAACTAATCTCATTGTCAATACTTCGCTATCACTTGGACGAGCTTCTCTTTTAAAGAAACCACCTGGAAAACGACCTGCTGCTGCAAATTTTTCGCGATAATCTACCGTTAAAGGTAAAAAATCAACGCCCGGGTTTGAAGTGCGAGCTGAAACTGCTGTTGCAAGAATCATCGTATCGCCCATTCTTACTACTACAGAACCGTCTGCTTGTTTGGCTAAACGTCCTGTCTCGATTGTGATGCTTCTGCCATCACCTAAATCGATTTTTTCTACAAATAATTGTGGAATCATAATTTTTCCTTTTTGATTATACAATGGGTTTTAGTTGTGTTGTAGTTGTTGTTGTGTGTAGTTATTGTTCTAAAACCCAATGAAAAACCAAACTTTTTTTCTTATAAAATGCTTGTAATGTAAAAACAAAAAGAGGCACTCTCGCACCTCTTTTCTATATTGATTATTTTCTGATATTCAATACTTTGATAATCTCACGATATCTGTTGATCTCTTTCTTTTTCAAGTAGTCCAACAAAGCTCTTCTCTTACCTACTAATAGTACAAGTGAACGCTCAGTGTTGTAATCGTGACGATTTTTTTTCAAGTGTTCAGTTAAGTGTGAAATTCTGTAAGTGAACAATGCAATCTGACCTTCTGCGCTTCCAGTGTTTGTTGCACCACCGTGTTGTGCGAAAATCTCTTCTTTCTTTTCTTTAGTTAAATACATTCCAATATTGTTTAATGATTTTTATGTATGTCATACAACTTTTGTAAGACGGGTGCAAAATTAGAACTTTTTTTTGGAAAAACGAATTTTATCGTCCGTTTTTTACAATTGTAATGGGGAGTTTGTATAGAATCCTTGCAGGTATCCCTCTAATTAAGCCCGGATTCCATTTTTTAGCTTCTTTAATTATCTGAATTGCATTTTCATCCAATCCATAACCAACACCTTTTATTACTTTTGGATCTACCAGATTTCCCGTTTCATCTACTATAAAAGTCATGTATATTTTTCCGGACACTTTGTTTCTTATATCCACGGGGATAACCATTTTGCTGCTAAAATATCTGTAAAATGAATCAATACCGTTTTTCGGAAGAGGTTTTTCACTTATGATTTTGTAACGGTGTTCAATGTTTAAAGAATCAATGCTCTTTCCGGAGATTAATTTGCCATTTTCATACTGCTCTGTAAAAATGTATTTGGATTTTAGGTTCTTACCTTTCCATATACCATCAGGAAAACCGTCTTTTATGGTGCCGCTTTGCTCAATATCGTAACTAGTGTCTTCAACTTTGCCATTTCCTGCAGTTACAGTTTGTTCCTTATTAGGAGTCCAGTAGTTGTTAACTTTAAAATCAACCTCTCCTTTTTTATAGTCAGAATACTCAAGTTCCGATTTCAGGTTTCCGTTTTCATACCAATTGAATTCTTTCCCTGTTTTTTTTGAGTTAACGTAAGACACGGAAGATTTTTTGTTGCCATTTTCATAATAAGAGACAGCTTGCCCTTCATTTATAATGACGTCTTTGTTTGTAGTATTTGCAATATACTTTATTGCCCCGGATTTATAATGGTCTTTGTAGACATAGGATTTCTTTTCAGAATAATAGTCTTCAATAAGACGTGTATACTTATAATTTTCAGGAGTACCAGGTGTCCACAAAGAGTCGAGATAAATTAACTTATTAGCCGACGCAGGGGCTTGGGCAAATAATTTTGCTGAAATTATAAAGAAAAAGAAAACGCGTAAAATTAGTTTCATGGAATTTAATAAAAAGAAAATTACGCGAATGTATTATTTTTAGTACAGTTTGGCAACTTCCTGATTTACGAATTCTAAAAATCGTTCGTCAGCTTCTGTAAACGGATCTATAACATGACTGTCGATATCAATCTGACCAATATTTACTCCATCAACAAATAACGGAACAACAATTTCAGATTTTACCGTAAAGCTGCAGGCAATATAATTGTCCTGCGCCGCAACATCCGGCACTACAAAATTGGCATTACTTTCGGCTACCTGACCGCAGATTCCTTTCCCGAAAGGAATAACCGTGTGATCAGTTTCAGCTCCAACATACGGGCCTAAGTGTAAGGTTTTGTTCTCGTGATTAGCAAAATAAAAACCAACCCAATTATAGTATTCGATATTCTCGTTTAATAACTGGCAGATTGCTAATAATTTTTCGTCTCTAACTAGTACGGTGTCAGAAACAATAGTGCTTATTTTTGGTTGTAATTCTTGAAATGTCATGATGTTAAGATTTTATACAAAAGTATTTAAAGCTAAACTCAAAAAATACATAAATTTGAAAAAAAATTTCGTTGAAAAAATATCTCGTACAGTTTAAACCCTTCCTTATTTTTATAGGCACTTTTTTTGCAGCCTATATTGGACTTACCTTGCTATATAAGTTTTATCTAAACGGTTTTGGGCCAAATGAAATCGATGGAATAACCAACACTGTAGGGCGAAATGTCGAACAATTGATGCAGGGTTTTAATTGTGATATCAAGATTCATAAAAGCCTTACTGATTCCTGGATGGAGGTTTGGTACAATAAGCACTATTCCGTTCGGATTGTTGAAGGCTGTAATGCGGTAAGCGTTATGATTTTGTTTGTTGCTTTTGTACTTGCTTTTTCCGGAAAGTTCAGAGCCACTTTGTTGTTTATAGTATTTGGAATCTTCTCTATTTATGTTTTAAATGTAGCGAGAATTGCAATATTGGTTGTTTTATTGTTTCGTTTTCCGGAACAGGATCATTTCTTGCATGGAACTTTGTTTCCTTTGATTATTTATGGTTTCGTTTTTCTTTTGTGGATTATTTGGGTAAACAAATTTTCGAAGTATGCTAAGTAGAATCCTCGAACATAAGTCCAAATTAATAATCGCGGTTGCGATTGTATTGTGTTTTGCAGTTATCAGAGCTTTTGAAAATCAGCTGTTCTATGATCCGTTTTTGGATTATTTTGACGGTGATTTTAAAAATTTGCCTTTTCCCGAGGTGAAAACTTTTACTCTTTTTCTGAATTTGTTACTCCGTTATGTACTGAACACTATTTTATCTTTGGCATTAATCTATGTTTTGTTTCAGGATCGGGATATGCTTCAGTTTAGCTTGTTTCTGTATGTGTTTTTTGCGGTGATACTTTTGGGGATGTTTTTTGTCGTTCTTGAATGTTTTGCAGAAGGAAACTGGCTTCTTTTTTATGTGCGAAGGTTCATCATTCAGCCCATATTTGTGTTGTTATTTATTCCTGCATTCTATTATCAGCAGCAAAATTTAAAAAAATAATACTTTATTCAGTCTTTTCTGGAGTCTTTTAAATAATTTTGCAGTATGAAACTAAAAAAGTGTACCGGATTATTTTTGGCCTTCCTGTTATTGGTCTCCAATATTGGGTTTGCTTTTGATGTGCACTATTGTGGCGGAGAGATTGCTTCGGTTTCATTGAATACAACAGCAGCAGCTCCGGAAAAGAATTGTTGCGGAACCTCTGAAAAAAAATCATCTTGCTGTAAAGACAAAGTAGTTCATTTTGAAAAGAAATCAGATGATGCTACTTTAAAGTTTTTCTTCTTTCAGTTTGCCTTTCCTATGGCAGTTCAGGAATATCAACCGATTGCTTTCCTTGGAATTGCAAATTTCAAAAGCAATCAGGTTATTTCGTATTATTCTGATGCCAATGCGCCTCCTTTATTTAAGTTGTATCACCAGTATATTTTTTATTCCTGATTTTAATGTTTAGATCCAGGCCATTTTGGCTTGCGCTATGCTGTTTGTTTATTTCTCCTTTTGAAGAGATTTTATAGAAACAGCCTTCTATTTAACATTAAATCATTTTTTTATGCAAAAAAGTATACTGCTTTTTGTGGTATTTTTGCTATCCGTGTCCGCGTTTTCGCAAGAAGATCTGCAGGAAGTAAAAATCACAAAAAAGCAAAAAGGAATAAAAAAATCCTATACGCTTACCTCCAATACTACTGTTATCACCAGCAAGGAGTTATTAAAAGCAGCCTGCTGTAACCTGGCCGAGAGTTTCGAAACAAATCCTTCGATTGATGTGAATTTTTCGGATGCTTTAACCGGAACCAAACAAATTAAGATGCTTGGCTTAACAAGCCCTTATTTATTAATCACCGAAGAGAATCTTCCTTCTGTACGCGGAGCTTCACAAGCTTACGGATTATCGTTTACCCCGGGAACATGGATCGAAAGTGTTCAGATTACAAAAGGAGCGGGGAGTGTTATCAATGGTTATGAGAGCATTTCCGGACAGATTAATACGGAACTTTTAAAACCATTAAACGACATTCCGTTTTTCTTAAATGCTTATGGCTCTACAGATGCCCGTTTTGAGCTGAATACCCATTTTAATAGAAAACTGTCGGATAAATGGGCGACAAGTTTGTTTGTTCATGGGAATGCGCGTGTAGCAAAGAACGATATGAACGACGACGGTTTTTTGGATAATCCGTTGGGAAAACAGATTAATGTTTTGAACCGTTACCAATATTACAATCCTGATAGCGGTTTAGTAAGTTTTATCAATTTCAGGTATATGAATGATAAAAAACAGACCGGAGAACTTGATTTTGATAAGGATGCAGATCGCGGAACAAAAAATCACTGGGGTTCAGAAATCAACACAGAACGTTTTGATGTTTCTACAAAAATTGGATATGTCTTTAAAGATATGCCGTATCAAAGTATCGGTTTTCAGAATGCTTTTAATACCCATAATCAAAACTCTTACTTTGGTCTGAATCTTTATGATATCAGACAAAATAGTTATTATTCAAATTTAATTTTCAATTCGATTATTAACAATACAAAGCATAAGTTCTCTACGGGTTTAAATTTTGCTTATGATCAGTATCAGGAGTTTGTAAACGCAAACGATTACAGTCGAATCGATAATTCTGTGGGAGCATTTTTCGAATACACTTATGATAATACCGATAATTTTAGTTTGATTTTAGGAGGTAGGGTAGACAATCACAATCGATTGGGTGTTTTTGTTACGCCGCGTCTGCACATGAGATACAATCCATGGAAAAATGGAGTGCTTCGTGTTTCGGCAGGAAGAGGGAAACGTTCCGCTAATATTTTTGCCGAAAATCAACAGCTTTTTGCGAGTTCCAGAACGTTTTCAATTTTAGATCAAGGTGGGAAAATTTATGGATTGAATCCGGAAATCGCATGGAATTATGGAGTGAGTTTTTCTCAGAAATTCCGTCTTTTTAATAAAAACGCAGAAGTAGGATTTGATTTCTATCGTACCGATTTTCAAAATCAGGCCGTTGTTGATTTGATGCAGAGTCCGCAGGATGTTTTGTTTTATAATTTAAAAGGAAGTTCGTTTGCCAATAGCTTTCAGGCAGAGTTTAATTTCGAATTGATTCATAATCTGAATTTAAGAACAGCTTACAAGTATTACGACATTCAAACGGATTATCTGCGAGGAACTTTTCAGCGACCTTTACAGGCGAAGCATCGTTTTCTGGGGAATTTGGAATACGAAACCCAAGTCAATGATGGTAAGCAATGGAAATTTGATTATACTTTTAACTGGTCAGGAAAACAACAATTGCCTTATACAGCGTCAAATCCTGTTGCGGATCAATTCCCTGATTTTTCGCCTTCGTACGCGGTGATGAATGTTCAGGTAACGCGAATTTTTTCTTCTGTTTTTGAAGTATATGTAGGAGGGGAGAATATCGGAAATTACAAACAGCAAAAAGCCATTTTAGGAGCTTCAGATCCATTTGGTCCTAATTTTGATGCTTCTGTTGCGTATGCTCCTATTTTTGGACAGATGTATTACGCGGGATTGCGTTTTAAGATAAAATAGAGGTAAAATGTGAAGTGTAAAATGTGAAGCGAGGGAGTGGGAACGGGAAGGTTTTATTCAATCATCTTACATCTCACATAGAAACATCTCACATAAAAACATCTCACATTTTACATTTCACATATAACATAAAAAAAATAACATTAAATAATAAACAAGATGAACAGAATAATTTTAATTGCACTAATAACTTTTTTAGGATTTTCAGCTCAGGCTCAAACTAAAAAGAATAAAAATTTAAAGTATACAACTGAGGTAAACGGTACTTGTGAGCAATGCAAAAAGCGTATTGAAAAAGCAGCTTTTAGTGTTCCGGGTGTAAAATCGGCGGTTTGGGATATTAACACGCATCAGCTTGCGGTGATTTTGAACGAAGAAAAATCATCTACGGCAGATTTAAATGCCGTTATCGCTAAGGTAGGACATGATACTAAAGAGGTTAAAGCTACGGATGCTGATTATGATAATCTACATTCCTGCTGTAAATATGTAAGAGAATAAAAAACAAAAGAGCCCGGGTTTGTATCCGGGCTTTTAATAGTTAATTTATCTTTAAAATATGGCTTTTAATTGTGGTTGAAGCAAATTATTGTTAATTTCACCACCTTATAAATATAACCAAGCGCATTTATGAATAATTTTGATTGGACTCAATTAATCAACCCTGAATTTTATATAACATTAAGCATTGGAGGGGTTCAAATTGGTTTATTTATTGTTCTCTTTATAGTTTTTGCTGAAACAGGACTTTTTGCAGGATTTTTTCTCCCGGGAGACAGTTTACTTTTCTTAGCAGGTATTTACAGTCGTGACTTAATGCAGAATGTTGTTGATATACCAACAGATTTTCTTAATGTATTTATACTTTCGACTCTGGTTGCTATAATGGGAGTTTTAGGAAATATGACCGGATATTGGTTTGGTGCCAAAAGCGGTTATTATTTGTTTAAAAAAGAAGACTCTTTTTGGTTCAAGAAAAAATATTTATTGCAATCAAAAGACTTCTTTGAGAAATACGGTGGAAAAGCAATTATCTACGCACGTTTTCTTCCAATTTTCAGAACATTCGCGCCTATTGTGGCAGGAATAGTTTCTATGGATAAAAAGAAATTTATGTTCTTTAATGTTCTAAGTTCTTTCTTATGGTCGTTTATACTGATCTTCGCTGGACACTACCTGTATGGAGTGTTTTTGAAAGAAGGAATAGATTTAAAACATCACATCGAATACATCATTATTATAATTGTAATCATATCTACATTCCCTGTATTGATAAAACTCTTTAAAAAGAGACCAAGCGAAAAGATATAATTCAAATAAAATCTATAAAAAAGTCCGAAGCAATTAAGTTTCGGGCTTTTTTATGTTATATGTTTTTCTTTTGTGAAATGTAAAATGCGAGTCGTAATAAGATGTGAGAAATGAAATGCTACTTAAATATCAACTCCAGAAATCATTGAGCCTATGAACTAAAAAAACTTAGCATCTTAGCACCTCAGAAGCTTAGCACCTTTAAGAAAACTACCATTCATTTACCTTATTGGCATCCATTTTTAAGAAGATAAACAGTAAAATTGTGAATCCCCAGAGTCCGGAACCTCCATAAGAAAAGAAAGGCAAAGGAACCCCAATTGTTGGGAAAAT
Organism: Flavobacterium sp. B183; assembly: GCF_023539155.1. Lineage (NCBI taxonomy): Bacteria > Pseudomonadati > Bacteroidota > Flavobacteriia > Flavobacteriales > Flavobacteriaceae > Flavobacterium > Flavobacterium sp. B183. The sequence continues at coordinate 1,560,257 of NZ_CP097434.1, forward strand.
TCCAATAACCATGGCAATGTTAACAAAGAAGTGTATAAACAAAATTCCGGCAACACAATACCCGTATACCCTGCTGAATTTTGTTTTTTGTCTTTCAGCCAGATAAATAACTCTCAGAAATAAACCGGCAAAAAGCAAGATTACCACTAGAGATCCTGCAAAACCCCATTCTTCACCAACGGTTGTGAAGATGTAATCGGTGTGTTGTTCAGGAACGAATCCTCCTTTGGTTTGAGTTCCTTCAAGGAAACCTTTTCCAATCCATCCCCCGGATCCAATAGCAATTTCAGATTGATTAGTGTTGTATCCAATACCTTTCATGTCAACACTTTTTCCTAATAAGATATTAAAACGGTCACGGTGGTGCTGTTTAAAAACATTATCGAAAACATAATCTACAGAGAAAACAAAAGCAGACATAACAGCCAAAAGAATACCGCTTAAGATAATATTTCTATCAACCACCCTGCCTTTGAAATGTATGATCGTTAAAACTCCTAAGGCAATTAAAATAACTACATAAGGTTCCAGAACGAGTGTTAATACAAATAATAGAATGGTAATGAATCCAGTCCATACGTACCAGGATGGTAGCCCTTCTCTATACAAAACAATAATGAAAATACTATAAATTAAAGCACTTCCCGGATCGGGTTGAGGTAAAATTAATAATACAGGTGAAAATACAATAGCCAAAGCCTGAAGCTGCCTGTTAGTGTCTTTTAGGTTGATTTGTGTGTCACTTAAATATTTGGCCAATGCCAATGAAGTGGCTGCTTTGGCAAACTCAGACGGCTGCAAAGTGAAGCTGCCAATAGCGTACCAACATCTTTGCCCGGCAATAGTTTTTCCGAATAGGAATAAACCGGCTAAGGACAGCAGTGAAACGCCAAAAATAATAGTCGCATATTTCTCGTAGAACTTTCCATCTACAAAAAGCACCACAAAAATCAGAGGAATAGTGCATCCGATAAAGATTAGTTGCTTTTGGTAAGTTCCTTCGGTTGATAATAAAGAGGAAGAATAGATGTTCAGCCACCCTAATATCACCAACGAAATGTAGATAAAAACGCTTATCCAGTCAATGTTATTTTTTACACTTTGATTTTTCATTTGAAATAATCTTTGTTAGTTCTTTTTAGTGGTGTCTGATACTGTTTTTTTAACTTCTGCTTTAGGTGTCACCGGTTTAACGGGAACAATTTTAGCTTTTAAAGTAGAATCTTTTGGTGTAGATTCAATGGCACTGGCTTCGTTCATACCGCCCAGTTTTGCATATTCGCTGGCTAAGCTTTTGTTTAAAACCCTTGTTTCTAAATCGGTCCTGGTGATTTTATGTCTCAGATATTTTTCGATCATTAAACTGGCAATCGGCCCCGCAACTGTTGCTCCGAACCCTCCATTTTCAATCATAATTGCAATTGCAATTTTTGGATTATCCTTTGGTGCAAAAGCCACAAATATAGAGTGATCTTTAAGCTGTGTTCTTTTGCCGTTAATTTTTGCAAAATTTTCTGCAGTACCTGTTTTTCCACAAATATCAATGCCTTCTACCCTAAGGGCGTAAGCTGTTCCTTTGTTATACACATCAAACAAACCGCTTATGACTGGCGGGAAATATTTTTGGTCAATTGTGGTAACATGTTTAGTGGTGAATTTTGCATCAATTTTCTTTCCTTCGATCTTTTTAATGATGTGAGGGGTATAATAGTATCCCTGATTGGCGACAGTTGCCATCATATTGGCTAGTTGGATTGGAGTCATTAAAACTTCTCCCTGACCAATAGCATTTGATACGATGGTTGTACTTCTCCAGCCTCCGTTAGGATAAATTCTTTTATATGTTTTTGATGTTGGGATATTTCCTCTCTTACCTGTTGGAAGGTCATAGCCCATAAATTGTCCCAAGCCGAAACTTTTAATGTGATCGCTCCATACATCTACTGCCTTAGCAGGATTGTTATACTTGTTAATGGTTAGCATGTAAGATTGTGCAAAATAGGTATTACAGGAATTGTAAATCCCATTGTGTAATTGATGAGGGCCAAAACCGTGGCATTTCATAAAACGACCTCTACCATAGCTAAAACCATGGTGGCACATAAAAGTGGTCTGCTCGTTGATAACACCTTCCTGTAAAGCAACCAGACCGGTAAGAATTTTAAACGGAGAACCGGGAGGGTACTCTGCTAAAAGGCCTCTATCGTATAATGGTTTTGCAATCGAATCGTGATATAAAAGGGTGTAATTTTTAGATCGTTGTCTTCCAACTAAAATTCCGGGATCATAAGAAGGAGCGGTTACTAATGCCAAAATCTCCCCACTTTTAGGTTCGATAGCGACAATTCCTCCTCTTTTATTGATCATTAACTCTTCTCCGTATTTTTGAAGCTCGGCATCAATTGTTAAGTTGATGTCTTCTCCCGCTACGGCGATAGTATCGTATCTACCCTCTTTGTAAGAGCCAATTTCTCTATTGTATTTGTCTTTCTGAATGTATTTTACACCTTTAATACCTCTAAGGATGTCTTCGTAGCTTTCTTCAACACCTTGCTTTCCAATTAAATCTCCACTATTGTAGTAAGGGTTTTTGGCAATTTGTCGTTCGTTTACCTGTGTGATAAAGCCAAAGATGTTGGCACCGTAATCTACTTCATAGTCACGAAGAGAACGCTTTTGAAAATAAAAGCCTTCATATTTTCGAATTTTTTCCTGAAAAGCGGCGAATTCATTTTTGTTCAGCTGTGCTAAAAATACTGAAGGCAGTCTTGGACTGTATACCTTGGCCTTAGCAATTCTTTTATCGTACTCTTCTCTGGTAATGTTTAATAAAGCACAGAATTCAGGAATATTAAGGTCTTCTTTGATTTCTCTCGGAATCACCATGATGTCATAAGAAGCCTGATTGGCAACCAATAATTTTCCATGTCGATCATAAATATAACCTCTTTCCGGATAGTCATACTTTTTCTTTATGGCATTATTTTCGGATTTTAACTTAAACGAATCATCGATAATCTGCAAATAAAAGATCCTGATCACTAGCAAGGATGCTGCAATAATAATTAAAGAGGGCAGCAAAACTTTTCTCATCGTTTATTAGGCTTAATAAGGTAAATTATGATAATTGAGGTGATTATGGTAAAGATCGAACTAAATAAAGTTCGGAGCAAAACATCCAGAATAAATTTGAACTGAAAAGCTTCGAGAATAAATAACACGATGTGGTGTAATACAACAGAAACTAAAATAAATGAAAATCGTTCGGGAGTTAAGGAATCATTCAGTTTAATAGTTTGATATTCATAACTAAGTCCAAACGAGAATTTAAAAATATAAGGCCTGTAATAAGCCAGTACAAGACAGGCTGCTGCATGAATTCCTCCCGAATTACAAAACATATCCATGATAATTCCAAGTAAAAAACTCGAAACAATCAAACCTGTTCGGTTGCTGTTTACCGGATACAAAATAATGTACAAGATATATGGGAAGGGACTTATGTACCCTAAAAAATTCATATTATTGAAAATAACAACCTGAATTGCTAGTAACATAATAAATCGAAAAATATTGAGTAACAAAGCGCTATTCATTTTTCTCCTTGTTTTCTAAATTAATAAGTTCTTCTCTGTCCTTGCTCTTGATGATGTATACGTGTCCCAAGTTGGTCATATCGTTAAACAGTTTAACATTTATAACGTAGTAACTTGTGTTTTTCTCAATATAGATCTTGTCAACCGTTCCAATGTTGATTCCTTCAGGGAAAATTACCGATTGTCCTCCGGTTACGATGGTGTCACCTTTTCTGATGGAAGCTAATCTCGGAACATCTTTTAACTGTGCAAATCCGGTGCTTTTACCGTCCCAGGTCAATGATCCAAAATGATTTGACTTTTTAATCTTGGCATTGATTTGAGATTTTGTATTCAAAATACTTACGACAGTCGCATATCTTGGTGATGTGTCATCAATAATACCAATAATTCCTAAGCTATTGATTACCCCCATATCTGGTTTAACGCCATCGTTTGCCCCTGAGTTAAGCGTGATGAAATTTTCATGTGTGTTATAGGAGTTGTGAATTACTTTTGAAACAATAATATCCGCAGGTTTAACTCCTTTTACACTGTCTGCCAAAGGTAGTTTTGTGGTGTCTTGTTTGTTGAATAATAGACTTTTTAATCTTGCGTTTTCAAGTACAAGTTCGTCATTTTCAGTTCTTAAATTCAAATATTCATTTACGCGATTGATTCTTTCATAAACACCTCCGCTTAGAAAATTGGCCGAACTGATTATTTTGCTTCTGTGGTAAGAATGAGACTGAACTGTGAGTGCCAACGAAATACCTAAAAGCAGCAAAAACAGCAATCGATTACTGTTTCTTATAATGAAATTAAAAATTTGCTGCATTTCTTGTGTGGTTATTTTGTTTCAGGATATGCTTTTGGTTTCAAATTTAATCAGAGCCAAATGTTTAAATTTGGCTCCGAGAAAATATATTGATTGTTATTATGGATCTTATTTGATTAAGATACTTTTGAACTTTGTAATGTTTTTAAGTGCCATTCCGGTTCCACGAACAACAGCTCTTAATGGGTCTTCAGCAATATAAACTGGTAAATCTGTTTTTTGCGAAATACGTTTGTCAAGACCTCTTAACATCGATCCACCACCAGCTAAATAGATACCTGTGTTGTAAATATCGGCTGCTAATTCCGGCGGAGTCTGAGATAATGTTTCCATTACCGCATCTTCAATACGCTGAATCGATTTGTCAAGTGCTTTTGCAATTTCACGGTAAGAAACATCTACTTGTTTTGGTTTCCCTGTAAGTAAGTCTCTACCCTGAACAGACATATCTTCCGGTGGTCCGTCTAAATCTTCGATTGCGGCACCAATTTGAATTTTTATTTTCTCTGCAGTACTTTCTCCAACAAAAAGGTTGTGTTGCGTACGCATGTAATAAACAATATCATTTGTGAAAACGTCACCTGCAATTTTTACAGATTTGTCACACACAATTCCACCTAGTGCGATAACGGCAATTTCTGTAGTACCACCTCCAATATCAACAATCATGTTTCCTTTTGGCTGCATGATATCGATACCAATACCAATTGCTGCTGCCATTGGTTCGTGAATTAAGTAAACTTCTTTTCCGTTTACTCTCTCACAAGATTCTTTTACCGCTCTCATCTCCACTTCGGTAATACCGGATGGAATACAAACCACCATTCTTAAAGCCGGAGTGAACATGCGTTTTTTTAATGCCGGAATACTTTTGATAAACATGTTGATCATCTTTTCCGAAGCATCAAAATCAGCAATTACACCGTCTTTCAAAGGCCTTATGGTCTTGATGTTTTCATGCGTTTTACCTTGCATCATATTGGCTTCCTTACCAACAGCAATGATTTTGCCTGATATTCTATCACGTGCAACGATCGATGGACTATCAATAACAACTTTATCATTATGTATGATTAAAGTGTTTGCGGTACCAAGGTCTATCGCAATATCCTCGGTCATGAAATCAAAAAATCCCATAAGTTTTTTAGGGGTTTAAAATGTTATAAATTATTTTGAACAAAGTTAAACAAATTAATGTTTAAAATGACGTGTTCCCGTAAATACCATTGCAAGATTGTTTTCATTGCAATAATTTATGCTTAATTCGTCTTTTATTGAGCCTCCTGGCTGAATAACAGCAGTTATTCCTGCTTTTTTGGCTAATTCTACACAATCCGGAAATGGAAAAAATGCATCACTTGCCATCGAAGCACCGGTTAAATCAAATCCAAAAGCTTTTGCTTTGTCAACTGCCTGAACTAAAGCGTCAACTCTTGAAGTCTGACCTGTTCCTGACGAAATTAATGTTCCGTTTTTAGCAAATACGATTGTATTTGATTTGGTGTTTTTACAAATTTTTGAAGCAAATATCAAATCTTCTATTTCTTCAGCTGTAGGCTCAGTAATAGTAACGGTTTTTAAATGCTCTTTAGTATCTGTAATATTATTTCTGTCCTGAATTAACAATCCGTTAAGACATGTTCTTACTTGTCTTGTTGGTAATTCAACTTCATTTTGAATTAAAATGATTCTGTTTTTCTTTTCTTGTAGTATTGTAATTGCCTCTTCGTCATAACTTGGAGCGATTACTACTTCACAGAACAATTTATTGATTTCTTCTGCTGTTGCAACATCAATTTTAGTATTTGCAATCAAAACTCCACCAAAAGCAGATGTTGGATCACAAGCCAGCGCTGCTAAATAAGCCTCACTAATTGTTTTTCTAGAAGCTAAACCACAAGCGTTATTGTGTTTTAAAATGGCAAATGTTGGGCCGTCAGTTTTGAACTCATTAATTAAGTTTACTGCAGCATCAACATCTAATAAGTTGTTGTATGATAATTCTTTTCCGTGAACTTTTTTGAACATAGCATCAAAATCGCCAAAGAAGAATCCTTTTTGATGAGGGTTTTCACCGTATCTTAAAACCTGACCATCTGCAATACTTTCTTTGTAAATGGTTTCGTCAGTGTTGAAATAGTTAAAAATAGCTCCGTCGTAGTGAGAGGATACGTGGAATGCTTTGGTAGCCAGTAATCTTCTGTTTTCAAGAGTAGTGGCTCCATTTTGCGCTGTAATCAAATCTAAAAGCAGGCTGTATTCGTTTACCGAAGCAACAATTACAGTGTCTTTGAAATTTTTTGCACCGGCACGGATCAAAGAAATTCCGCCAATGTCAATTTTTTCAATAATATCCTGCTCACTTGCACCTGAGGCAACTGTTTTTTCGAACGGATACAAATCAACGATTACTAAATCAATCTGAGGAATATCAAATTCTTTCATCTGCTGAACGTCACTTTCGTTATCCTGACGGTTCAAAATTCCACCAAAGATTTTCGGGTGAAGTGTTTTTACTCTTCCTCCAAGAATTTCAGGGAAAGAAGTAATGTCTTCAACAGGAACAACAGGAATACCAAGGTTTTTTATGAAATCTTCGGTTCCTCCGGTCGAGTAAAGTGTTACGTTTTGTTCGTGTAATTTTCTAACGATTGGCTCTAAACCGTCTTTTGAAAAAACAGAGATTAATGCCGATTGTATTGTTTTAGTTGTGCTCATCGTGTAGTTATGATTTTTGAGACTGCAAAAGTAGTTTTTTTATATATTATTTTAAAGAAAATTAATGTAACATTATGCTAAAAAAATCTACTGATGAGTAAGTTAACTTTTATTAGGTTTTTGATTTTAAATTATTGAATTTTACTTTATTGAAAAATACGACTATATGCTTGTTTATCTAAGATTATTAAAAGAAAGTTTGGGTTTTGCCGTAAATGCGCTGCGAAATAATAAACTGCGAACGTTGTTGTCGTTATTAGGGGTTACGATCGGAATTTTTTCGATTATTGCTGTTTTGGCGGCGGTCGATTCTTTAGATCGTAAAATTTCTAAAGATTTGAGTAGCTTAGATAAAAATACAATTTATTTAATGAAGTTTAGTTTTGGACCTTCTGAAATTCCACAATGGAAAAGAGATCAGTTTCCAAATGTGAAATATGATGAGTATGTAGGGCTGAAAAATTCATTGACCAATACGGATCAGGTGGCGTATCAGCTTTTTGTGAAACACGAAAGTTTAAAATACGATTCAAAAACCGTAAGTGATGTAAATATTATTCCTTCGTCGAATGAAATTGTAAATATTGAAGGGGTAAGTTTTGATAAAGGGAGATTTTATACCGAATCTGAGTCGAATTCCGGTGCGGCTGTTATTGTTTTGGGTTACGAAATTGCTGAAGGGCTTTTCGGTACAAGTGATCCCATTGGGAAAAGTATCCGTTTGTACGGACAACGTTTTAATGTAATTGGTGTAATTGCAAAACAAGGAGCAGGTTTTTTTGGAGACAGTAATGATACATCGGTTTATTTGCCGGCTAATTTTTTACGCCGAATGTATGGTGATAGTGATGCCATGACACCTGTAATTGTTGTGAAGCCTGTAAAAGGGATAGATATGGATGCTTATAAGGCACAGGTGGCACAAAAAATAAGAGCTATTCGTGGTATGAAAGCCGGAGAAATAGATAATTTCTTTATTAATGTACTTTCCGGATTTACCGATTTTATAGATGGAATTTTAGGACAGATGAATGTTGTGGGATGGATTATCAGTGGATTTTCTCTTTTGGTAGGTGGTTTTGGAATTGCCAATATTATGTTTGTATCTGTAAAAGAAAGAACCAATTTAATCGGAATTCAGAAATCACTGGGCGCTAAAAACCGATTTATTTTATTTCAGTTTTTGTTTGAAGCAGTAATTCTTTCTGTTATTGGTGGAATAATAGGTTTGGTGATGGTTTGGGGAATTGCACTGGTCTTAACAAAAGTCCTTGATTTTGAATTTGTTCTTAGTTTCGGGAATATAATTTTAGGAACCACTCTCGCCGCATTTATCGGTTTAATTTCGGGAATATTGCCGGCAATCTCCGCTGCAAATCTGGATCCGGTTGAAGCCATTCGAACCGGGATGTAGGCATTCTGCTAAAAAATCAATTTTTAACCGTTATTATTTTAGCTCAGCTGTTGAATTTTATCGTAATTTTAATACCCTAACTTAAAAAGCGATACGATGATACCAGTTAAAGCTTATGCAGCCTATGATGCTGTTAATCCGTTAAAACCCTACACGTTTGAAAGAAAAGAAGTAGGTGTCCATCAGGTTCAGATAGAAATTTTGTACAGTGGTGTATGCCATTCCGATATTCATACCGCAAAAGGGGATTGGGGGCCCGTAAATTACCCTTTAGTTCCCGGTCACGAAATTGTAGGCCGAATTGTTGCTGTTGGAAGCGAAGTTTCTAAGTTTAAAATTGGAGAGCTGGCAGGAGTGGGGTGCTTTGTAGATTCCTGCAGAGTCTGTCCAAGCTGTCAATCCGGCGAAGAGCAATTTTGTGATGAAGGAATGACCGGAACTTACAATGGTGTAGAGAGAGGAACGGATATTCCGACCAAGGGAGGATATTCAACCAGTATTATTGTAGATGAAAGTTATACGCTTCACGTTTCTGAAAAACTCGATATCAAAGGAGTTGCTCCGTTATTATGCGCCGGAATTACAACTTATTCGCCTTTGCGTTATTTAAAAGTAGGTAAAGGGCATAAAGTTGGAGTTTTAGGGCTTGGGGGATTAGGTCATATGGCTGTGAAATTCGCAGTTTCTTTTGGTGCCGAAGTTACAATGTTAAGCCACTCTCCTTCAAAAGAAGCCGATGCTAAAAAGTTAGGCGCACATCATTTTGCTTTAACCTCAAATCCGGAAACAATGGAATCGCTTGCCAATAGTTTCGATTTTATTCTGAATACAGTTTCTGCCAAACACGATCATAATGCCTATCTGAATTTGTTAACGACAAACGGAACCATGATCGTAGTAGGCGCTCCGCCGGCACCTGCCGAAATTCCTGTTTTTACTTTAATCATGAAAAGAAGAAGCATTATTGGGAGCTTGATTGGAGGAATCAGAGAAACTCAGGAAATGCTGGATTACTGCGCCGAGCATAATATTACTTCAGATGTTGAGATTATCGATATGGGGTATATTAATGAGGCTTACGACCGAATGAATAAAAGCGATGTGAAGTATCGTTTTGTAATTGATATGGCTTCTTTGAAGTAGTTTTTTTTAAGGTTCAGAGAGGCAAAGGTTCAAAGGTTTTTTTCTTTCTGTAAACTTTGCGAGCCTTGCGGTTAAGATTTAAACGCAAGGCTCGAAGAGTTTTTTATTTTGAAGATTTGGTATAAATTTTAGTATTCCTTAATGTCTAAAGACTTTCAGTTTTTAAGATATTAGTTGTCTACTTTTTTGTATTCTAGCGTTCCTATCTGATCGTTAGTAATAACTCGCTTTTTGCTATCGAAGTAATCAATCTGGAATTTTACAGGAATTAAATTAACAGTAACGGTTAAAACATCGTTCTTTTTTGAAAGTTTCCATTTGCCGTTGGTGTTTTTGTCTCCCACAATTCCTGTAAATTTTTGATCTTCCTGGAAAACCTGAAATACCTGATCACTCTTGAATTTTTCTTTTATATCTTTTTCTTTCCCGTTTTTGGTAAGTCTTATCAGTTGCCATTTTCCAATAAGTTCTTTTGACGTTTGTGCCTGAATGGAAAGTGAAGCTAACGTAATTAGTGCTAGAAAAACAATCTTTTTCATAAGAATATGGTTTTAAAGTTAGATTTTGAGGAACAAATATATTTTTGAAAGGGCTTATTTTTCTTTCAGTAATTTTTCTAAATACTCAACTTTTTCTTTTTCAGCTTGGACTAAACGCTCAAAAAGTTCCACTACTTTGTCTATTGGATTAAAGGAACAATGGCTTGGACTGAATATTCCATTTACGCCATTGCTAGTGCTATTATCGTAAAAATTATTAAAATAACTGATCATGTTTTCTTCGTTAAAGTTTTTTATAGCCTCAACACTTACGCCAAGTGCTTTTGCTACTTCTGCAAGTTTTGCATCATCTATGGTTTCGCTATTCTCTATTGTGGATACGGTTTGCTGGGAGGTTCCTAAAGCCTGAGCCAAAGCTTCCTGCTTCATGTCTTTAAGTTCACGAATACGACTAATTTTTCGTCCTATGTGATTTGGTTTTGTTGCTGTACTCATAATTCAAAGATATTTATAAAGCTTTAATAAAAATGGCATTTGGTAAAAAACACATCAATTATTGTGAGATACATTTTTAATAGTTCGTTTGGGTTAAAGCTATTATAATAGATTGATGTATGTAGAGCAAAAATACAATTTTTCAGACAAGTATTAATTAGTTGCTATTAAAATTGTTAGTTAAGAAAATTCCGTAAAAATGAAATATTGATAAGAATATGATTTATCATGTTGAAGTTACACACTGATAAAAATTCCGCAGGAATGAAACGTCGGTAGTTTATCGCGTCGAAGTTAGGATTGGTTTGGGTACATCGATAAAAATTCCGTAGGAATGAAATATCGGTAGCAACGGAATTCATTCCGTTGAATATGGTCAATTATACATCGGTGAGTTCCGGAGGAACGGTATATTTTGTTGGTTATAAAAATAAAAAAATCCCAAGAAGCAATTTCTTGGGATTTGGTATGATTTAGAAGTTTAAAAACTATCTAATATCGTTATTCTGAATCAAATCGATGTACAAGTTGATTTTGTCTTTCAATTCTTTTCTTGGCGTGATAAAGTCAAGGAAACCGTGCTCTAATAAGAACTCAGCAGTTTGGAAACCTTCCGGTAAATCTTTTCCGGTGGTGTCACGAACTACACGCGGACCAGCGAAACCAATCAATGCGCCTGGCTCAGAAATGTTGATATCTCCTAACATAGCGTATGATGCAGTTGTTCCTCCGGTTGTTGGATCTGTACAAAGAGAGATGTAAGGTAATTTAGCTTCTGCTAATTGCGCTAATTTCACAGATGTTTTTGCTAATTGCATTAAAGAATAAGCAGCTTCCATCATACGAGCTCCACCAGATTTAGAAATCATTACAAAAGGCAGTTTGTTTTTGATAGCGTGATCAATACCTCTGGCAATTTTTTCACCTACAACAGCTCCCATAGATCCACCGATAAAGGCAAAATCCATACAACAAATTACAAGTTCTTTTCCTTTAGATTTTCCCACTCCGGTACGCACAGCGTCTTTCAGATGGGTTTTTTCCATAACGTCTTTCAGTCGTTCTGCATATTTTTTTGTATCCACAAAATGCAGAGGATCTTTAGAAGTCATGTTTTTATCTAATTCAACAAACTCATTATTGTCAAATAAAATTTCAAAATAGGTTGCGCTTCCAATTCGAACATGAAAATCATCTTCAGGGCTTACAAATAAGTTTCGGGCTAATTCGTCAGCATCAATAATTTTTCCTGTTGGAGATTTGTACCACAATCCTTTCGGAACGTCCATCTTATCTTCTGTAGCGGTCGTAATCCCTTTTTCCTGTCTTTTAAACCAAGCCATATTGAGTATTTTTTTTGTTTCAGGTTTCAGGTTTCAAGTTGCGAAACCTGAAACTTGAAACCTGAAACTTTCAACTTTTTTATTATAATGTATTTACGTTATTCAAGTCTGCAAAAGCTTGCTCAAGTCTTGTATTGAACGTTACTTCGCTTTCACGTACCCATTTTCTTGGGTCATAATATTTTTTGTTCGGAACATCAGCACCTTCCGGGTTACCAATTTGAGTTTTTAAATAGTCAATGTTTTTAACCATATAATCACGAATTCCTTCTGTATATGCAAATTGTAAATCGGTATCGATATTCATTTTGATTACTCCGTATCCAATTGCTTCTCTGATTTCTTCAAGTGTAGAACCTGAACCTCCGTGGAAAACAAAATCTACCGGATTATGACCCGTGTTGAATTTGTTTTGAACGAAATCCTGAGAATTTTTTAAGATTTTTGGAGTCAATTTTACGTTTCCTGGTTTGTAAACACCGTGAACGTTTCCAAAAGCAGCAGCAATTGTAAATTTAGGGCTTATTTTAGATAATTCTTCATAAGCATAAGCAACTTCTTCTGGCTGAGTGTATAATTTTGAACTGTCAACGTCAGAGTTGTCAACACCATCTTCTTCACCACCTGTAATACCAAGTTCGATTTCTAATGTCATTCCCATTTTGCTCATTCTTGCCAAATATTCTTTGCAGATTTCGATGTTTTCTTCGATTGGCTCCTCAGATAAGTCAATCATGTGAGAACTGTATAATGGTTTTCCTGTTTCTGCAAAATGTTTTTCAGAAGCATCTAATAAACCATCAATCCAAGGTAATAATTTTTTTGCACAGTGGTCAGTATGAAGAATTACAGTTGCTCCGTAAGCTTCTGCCAAAGTATGAATATGTTTTGCTCCGGCGATTCCACCAGCGATTGCTGCTTTTTCACCTGCATTAGATAATCCTTTTCCAGCGTTAAATTGTGCTCCTCCGTTTGAAAATTGAATGATAACCGGTGCATTTAATTTTGCTGCAGTTTCAAGAACTCCATTGATTGTGCTTGAACCAGTAACATTTACTGCAGGTAATGCAAATCCTTTTTCTTTCGCATAATTAAAGATCTCCTGAACCTGATCTCCTGTAGCTACTCCCGGTTTAATATTGTGTGCCATTGTAATTTTTTTTAGTTGTTTTTAGTTTTTAGGTTGCAAAAATAAGAATTAATTAGCATTAGAATGGATAATTTATTCCAAAATTTAAAACCGAGTGCCCAAAATTGTATTCTTTAAACCAGCGATCTCCCTTCTCATGTGCTGGGTTATAGGTCTTAAAGCCCATATCTAAACGGATAACAAAAAAGCTTAAATCGTAGCGTAAACCAAATCCTGTACCCAGTGCAATTTCAGCTAAATCGTTTACGCCAGAGAATTTTGCTTTCTCATCAATCACATTATCGAGCACATTCCAGATATTTCCGGCGTCTGCAAAGATGGCTCCTTTAACGGCACCAAAAATTTTAAAACGAAGTTCGGCACTCATTGCTATTTTCATATTGGCCTCGTTGAAATCATTTGCGGCATTTGTGCTTCCGGGACCCAAAGAATAGGGCTGCCATGCGCGGTTGTCGTTTGAACCTCCTGCATAATAACTTCGTGAAAACGGGATATAATTTGAATTTCCAAATGGAACCGCAATTCCGAAAAAGGTTCTTACGGCCAGTACTTTTTCTTTTCCAAAATCCCAGTGTTTGATATAATCAAATTCAGTTTTGATGTATTCTGAATATTCCAGATTAAAAATTTCATAATTGCCTTTGTCATTTTTTTGAAAATTCCCAATGTTTGAAATAGCTGATAGCAAAGTACCGGCTGATTCTATTTTGGTTTTAAACTGATAGAATGTATTATCGGCAAGATCTTTTTTTGTGGTTTTGGTAAAAGTATAGCTTGTGGCCAGAATAAAGTCATTCTCGGTTAGACGAATTCTTCTTTCTTCAATGCTTTTTACATCTTTATAGTCCTGATCTGGAAGGACTAAAGTAGAGTTGGGGGACAATACATCATTGGTAAACCCTGTAGTTCCTTTGGGAATGCTTAGGTTTCGATCGTCCGGACTGTTATAATAATCCTCATTTTTATTGTATATCGTACCAATATTGTTTAATTCTCTATAAGATGTTCTATAAACGTTAAAGTAGTTATCCGGATTTAAATTTCGTACGAATTGTGCATTAAGGAGTTCAAGTTTTGCCGTATTCCCTCGTTTAGGAGACCAGTTGTAAGCGATTCCTCCTGTGAAATTTTCTTTGTCCAGTCCAATATTTCTTTGTTTAGAGAAACCTGCAGCAACGCTGGTGGAAGGAATCATTCTTTTTGGAATAATTTTTTCTGTTCCAAAAGGCAGTAAGATTCTTGGGAAATTTAGTTTCAAATCGAGACCATATTCAGAAACGTTGAAGAAATTGTTGTTGGGGTTCGCCATATCTCTGGATGACCCTAAATTTAATCGAGTAGAGATTTCCAAAGTTTCGGCTCTGTTAAAAACGTTACGAATAGTTTCGGAAATACTTGCTCCAATACCAAAATCCTGAATGTTAGAATGTGTAACGTCAAAAGTAGCTCCAAAGCTGTATTTTTTTCTTGGAGTAAGATAGACATTAGCAATTAAGGACTGCGCAGTTGAGTCGCGTTTGTCGACTGTATACTGAATAGACGGATAATTGAAAATTTTCAGATTGTTCAGATATCTTGAGGAAAGAGTAGTTCTGGTGTCTGAAAAAGTACTTCCCTTAGTGATAAAAACCGCATCGGTAATGGCTCGTGGTCTGTATTTTAGTTTTTTATAACTGTATAGATTAAAGTTGTTGTAGGTGGTGCTGTCTGTGATTTTATTTTTTGCATTTGTTGCAGAATAATCAGTGTAGATGTTGACATCACTAATTTTGTACAGTTTGAAAGGTTCTGTTCTGCTTGAATCTCTTCCCTGGATGTTATTGTTGTTTACAATCAAAGTTACATTGGCTTTGTCTTTTTTGCCAATAGTATCAATATCAAAAGTCACATAAGTAGGCTGAAAATAATAGGCTCCGTGGTTTCTGAAGTAGGTCGTAAGGCGATTTTTTTCTTCTTCAAAATCTACGGTTTTATATTGTTTTCCTGATTTTAAAACCGAAGGGTCAGGATTAACTTTGTATAACGAGTCTAATGCAGGAGTCATTATTTTCGTTTTGATAGTGTCTAAAGTATAAGCAGGTCCGGTTGTAATATTGTAGTTTATCTTGGCTTTTTTTCTTCCAACACTGTCAATATTATAATCTGTTGCAACTTTAAAATAACCACTGTTGAAATAATAATATTTTAGACGAAGGAGTGTTTTCTTTGTTTTTGCAGTATCAATAATTACCGGAGCTTCACCGGTGCTTTTCAGAAATTCATGAATACCTTTGTACAAAAAGGATTGTCCCAGACGATCAACTTGTTTTGCAGATAAAAGTTTCGACTGGCGTTCGTACAAACCCGGATTGTTTTTGAATTTAGCTTTATAGGTTGAATCCGGATTTAAATTGGCAAGGTTATATAAATTCAGACGAAGACGATATCCTAATAGGGTACCATTCGGTTTTTGGTACATTTGATTGAAAGCAGTTTCGTCGTTAGTTGACTTGCCATTTACAAGAATAGTATTTTTAACAAGAAGGTTTTTTCCATCAGGAACTCTTTTTACAGCATTACAAGCGCAAATAAATATTGCTATTAGGATAAATGCTATTATTTTTGTGGAATTCTTTTTCAAGTGTTCTTAAATATTTAATTCAAAAGTACATTATTTTATGGTTAGTAAAAACCAAATAAAGCTTATCTCAGGGTTACATCAAAAAAAGCAACGTTTTGCAAATCAATTGTTTTTCGCCGAGGGAGTAAAAGTAATTCAAGAATTGTTGCAATCCAATTTTGAACTAGAGCATTTATACACGACTCTAAATGATTTTGAAGAGGTTCATTCTTCAAAGCGAACTTTAATTTATGAGCAGGAACTTAAAAAAATAAGTGCTTTATCTACTCCTAATTCCTGTTTGGCTGTTTTTAAAATTCCTGCCGAAAATAAAATAATCGATTCGGGCTTAATTTTAGCTTTAGACGATATTCGTGATCCTGGAAATTTAGGAACCATTTTGCGCCTTTGTGACTGGTTTGGGATCAAGCAAATTGTTTGTTCAAAAGAAACCGTCGATATTTACAATCCAAAGGTGGTGCAGGCTACCATGGGTTCTATTACCAGAGTAAATGTTAATTATGTTGATCTCGAAACGTTTATAGCTCAAACAAAATTAGCTGTATTTGGAACTTTTATGGACGGCGAAAACATCTATAAAACCGATCTTCCTCAGGATGGAATCATTATCATGGGCAATGAAGCCAATGGGATTTCATCGGAAATTGAAAAAATGGTTACAAGCCGACTTACCATTCCAAGATTTGGAGAGCTGCAAAAAACAGAAAGTTTAAATGTAGCTACCGCAACAGCAATTATTCTTAGTGAATTTAAACGAAATAGTTAAGTATTTGTTTTAATGAAAAGTAAAATTTATTAAAATAGCTCTTGATTTCATAGAATCAATATTGTCAGTCCAAGGGCTAGGTCCGTTTGCCGGATTATCACGAATTAATTCGTCTGAAATTCCAAACATTCCTCGAATAGAAGGAGAGAAGATAAAATATTCAGAGAAAATGTCTATTCCAAAACCTAGCTCATAAGCGGCAGTCCATTGTTTTACTCTGAATTTTCCTTCGAAGTTGTCGTCTTTTGATTTAGCATTGCTGGATAGGTTAAGTGTCGAAGACATTCCGCCAACTAAATAAGGACGAATGTTTCCGGTACGCAATGCCGAGAATTTTAAGAGTAAAGGAAAGTGGATATACGTACTGTTTACTTCTCTAAGATAGTCTTTTTGCAAAGGCAAATTAGGGTAATACAAGTCACGTTTGGTATAGTACAATCCCGGTTCAAAACGAAGATTAATGTATTCCTGTAATCTTAAATCGGCTACAACACCAACATTAAAACCGGTAGTCTTTTTTGTCTGAACATCAGGACCAGGAGATTTGTAGTCAAACTTAAAGTCAAAACTGTTAAACCCAAGGTAATAACCGAAATACAGGCGTTGTTTTTGCCAGTTTTCAAGATTAATGATAGGATCTTTGCTGAACATGCTTTTAGCAAATTGCGAATATCCTTGCGTCGATAAGACTAATAGAAGTAAGACTACAATTTTTTTCATACTATTTTTTAGAGGCAGAATAAATGGTTGCAACACCAAAAGTTTGAGGCATTGCTACAACATCTATAAACCCAATTTTTCTTAAAATATTGTTCAGAGCTTCTCCGTAAGGAAAAACTGCAGCAGATTCAGATAAATAACCATAGGCTGAATTGTCTTTAGAAAAGAGTTTTCCAATAATGGGAAGGATGTTTTTGCTGTAAAATTTATAGCCTTGTTTGTATGGTGTTTTGTCAGGAACAGAGGTTTCCAGAATTACAAAAACTCCATTTGGTTTTAAAACCCTTAGAATTTCCGCAAATCCTTTTTCCAGGTTTTCGAAATTTCGAACGCCAAATCCAACCGTTATAGCATCGAAATAATTGTCTTCAAAAGGAATTTTCTCAGAATCTCCCAAAACTAAATCTATAGTATTGGATAATCCTTTTGCCTGAACTTTTTTCTTTCCCACTTCAAGCATACCAGCCGAAATATCTAAACCGATAATTTTTTCAGCATTGGTCTGCGACATTAATATGGCAAGATCACCGGTTCCGGTTGCAATATCAAGAATGATTTTTGGTTTTGTATCCGAAACAATTTTGAGTACTTTTTTTCGCCACTTGGTGTCAATTCCAAATGAGATCACACGATTTAAATTATCATAGTTACCGGAGATGTTGTCAAACATTTGGGCAACTTGCTCTTTTTTACCTAAAGAAGAGTCTTTATATGGAGTTATTTTTTCAGACATTATTTTAATTTACGCAAATATAATACAATCTGTCTTAACTGTATTGGGTTTTTTATTTTGTGCTTTAAATGTTTTAAAAGTAAGGGTTTAATTGATGTTGAATGTCAAATTTTTTAGCATCACCAAAAATGGTTACTTTGAAAAAATCACTAAAAGTGGGTATTGTGGAACGATGGATTTATATGCACTTTTGTCATAGTAATAATGATGAAGTTTAAAAGATTGATCGTTACAAATGGCTTAAAGTAACTGAGTATTATTTTTGCACTTGTGCTTAAGTTTGTCAGGAAAGAAGTTAAAGAAGTGTTGCTTTGGGGTCAATACTCTATTTTTTAAAAGTGTGAAATACGTTCTTAGGATTAAATTTGTTTTTGGAAATTTGCCTTTAATATCTTAGTGGTATTTGTTGTTAAAGGCGTCCCTTGAGATTATATCTCAACAAACAGTGTTATTCAATTATTTCAAATGTTATTCTTAATATTTGTTATTTTATCAAAACTATTTCCTGAGTGAGTCCATTTAGAAGATCAATCATTTTTGAAAAACATCCTCCAAAAGAGGATGTTTTTTTATTTTCTGATATACGTTTTATAAGTATAATCGTAAAGATGTTTTTCGTCTTTAAAGTTTTCTTCTGATTCTACAAGCTGCCATTCTGTTTCATTGATTATAGGAAAGAAAGTATCTGCTTCAAAAGTATGATGAACTTTGGTAACTTCAATAATATCGGTATAGGGCAAACCAAGATTGTAGATTTCACCGCCTCCAATAATATAGGAGTCTTCGTTTTCAGGACATACGGCTATCGCTTTTTCGATAGAATCAACAACAATACAGCCTTCCGGTTGATAATCATTTTGACGTGTTATTACAACGTGTACTCTGTTTGGTAAAGGTTTAGGGAAGCTTTCAAAGGTTTTTCTTCCCATAATAATATGATGGTTGGTAGTAAGCGATTTAAATCTTTTAAAATCATTTGGTAAATGCCAAACTAAATCATTGTTCTTTCCCAGTGCGTTATTTTCGGCAACAGCCGCTATCATTATAATCATGGCATTCTAAACTAAATTTTATTTTCAGAATCTTCATTTACTTTAGATTCTAACTGACTAATTCTCTTTTGTTGCAAAGCAACAAGCCGATCAATTTGTTCTCTTTCCCATTTTTTGTTCATGAACCGATCTGTGATGTATACTTTTATAAAATGCAGAATAAAGATAAAAAGCCAGATTGTTATGGCCCAAATACACCAATCTTGTCCGCTGGTGGCTCCGAGACCAAAGAATCGATTGGCGATAAATAAAAATAAACTTCCTAGAATAAAAAGTACAAAATGAAAATAAAGGACCTTCTTTTGTCTGATTCTTCTTCTGGCATACTCGTATTGTTCGTGTACTTCCTTTTCCATAAGATATAAATGAGGTCATAAAGTTAGAATTTATTTTGTAATGACCCATTTAGATCGGGGAATATTTCTCTTAAAGTGATTTAATGCTTTGAAATTCAAAATTTTACATGGTTTTATTTGTGGAAAGTAAAAAAAATACTAAGTGTTTTTGATATAATCACAAAACGATTGTAGGGGTACAGGGAGTTCAGATGAATTTATGTAATTTAGTCTATGAATCTAAAAATTAAATAGTTATGTCTTTGAAGAAACAGTTTGTAAAAACAAGGCCGGTGTGTAAAGTCACCTTTACGATAGATGCAAAAGATGCAAATTCGGCGGCAGTTGTTGGGGATTTTAACAATTGGAATCCCGAGGAAGGAATTTTAAGTAAATTGAAAAATGGAACTTTTAAAGCTACTTATGATTTGGTGAAAGACACGATTTACGAATTTAAATATGTAGTCGACGGAGTGTATGAAAACGATCCTGAGGCGGATTCGTATAAGTGGAATGATTATGCTGGAAGCGAAAACAGCGTTCTGGTAGTATAAAAAAATCCGCTTAAAATTTTAAGCGGATTTTTTTATGTTTTATACAGCAACACTTCCTTTTATACCGGCATGCGGTTCATAATCTAAAAGCGTGAAGTCATTGTAATCAAAGTCGAAAATGTTTTTAATCTCCGGATTTAAAACCATCTTAGGTAATGGTTTTGGTTCACGTGTAAGTTGTAGTTCTAATTGCTCAAAATGATTGTTGTAAATGTGTGCGTCTCCAAATGTGTGAATGAATTCTCCCGGTTCCAAGTCGCAAACCTGTGCAATCATCAGGGTTAATAAAGCGTAAGAAGCGATGTTAAAAGGAACTCCCAAAAATATATCGGCACTTCGCTGGTACAGTTGGCAGGATAGTTTTCCTTTTGTTTCTCCTTTTTCGGTGTCAGGACTTGTGACATAAAATTGAAAGAAAGCATGGCAAGGAGGTAAAGCTGCTTTGTTGTTGGCTACATTCTCTTCAAATGATTTTTTAGTATCCGGCAAGACCGAAGGATTCCATGCTGAAACCAGCATTCTTCGACTGTTTGGATTTGTTTTTAGCTCGGTAATTAATTCAGAGATTTGATCAATTTCTTCGCTGTTCCAATTACGCCATTGATGTCCGTAAACAGGGCCTAAATCGCCATTAGAGTCTGCCCAAGCATCCCAAATTTTTACACCGTTTTCCTGAAGGTATTTTACGTTGGTGTCTCCTTTTAAGAACCAAAGCAATTCATATATAATTGATTTTAGGTGTAGTTTTTTGGTGGTAACCATTGGGAAACCTTCACTTAAATCAAATCGCATTTGGTAGCCAAAAACACTTTTGGTTCCCGTTCCTGTTCTGTCTCCTTTTTGGCAGCCGTTGTCTAAAACGTGTCGTACCAGATCTAAGTATTGTTTCATGCTGCTTTAAGCTTTAGGCTTTGAGTTTTAGGTTTTTCCCTAATGCTCTAAGCTTGTTTTTTATGTTTTTGCTTTAAGCTTATAGCCTAAAGCTTACGGCTTACAGCCTTAAAATCATCTTCTCGAAATTTCGTCTCGAATTTTAGCTGCTTTTTCGTAATCTTCCTGAGAAACTGCCTGGTCTAAAAGTTCGTTTAGTTCCTGCAAGCTATGTTTGGAATAAATATCTCCGGATTGATTGCTTTCCTCTTCACGTCCAAAAGTTTCCGGATTCGAAAGTACGTCATCGATTTCCTGAGATCCCTGATCGGTTTCTGCGGTATTCGATTTTAAGTAAATTCCCGCTTTGTCCAGAATGTTTTTGTAAGTAAAAATAGGAGCATTAAATCGCAAAGCCAATGCAATGGCATCAGAAGTTCTGGCGTCTATAATTTCTTCAATTTTGTCTCTTTCGCAGATCAAACTGGAATAAAAAACACCATCCACAAGTTTGTGAATAATTACTTGTTTTACGACTATATCAAATCGCTCAGCAAAGTTTCTGAACAAATCGTGCGTTAACGGACGCGGAGGTTTAATTTCTTTTTCCAGAGCAATAGCAATCGATTGTGCTTCAAAAGCACCAATAACGATAGGCAATTTTCTTTCGCCATCAACTTCATTCAAAATTAAGGCATAAGCGCCATTTTGAGTTTGACTGTATGAAATTCCTTTTATGGATAATTTTACTAGACTCATATATATGGATAAAAAAGGGCAATTATTGCCTCATTTTGATACTTTTTTTGATTGAAAAATAAAGGTGCAATTTTAATCAAAAAATATGGAACAAAAAAGCTACCTAAAACAAAGATACGATTATCTTGTTTTTAGGTAGCTATATTTTTAAAGAGAATTTTTAAATTAAGAATGCTGTGCTTTAAAAGCTTTTAATTTCTCAATTAATTGCGGAACAATTTCAAAAGCATCTCCAACAACTCCGTAATCAGCTACTTTAAAGAAAGGAGCCTCAGGGTCGTTGTTGATTACAACTTTTACTTTTGATGAGTTGATACCTGCAATGTGCTGAATAGCACCTGAAATTCCTATTGCAATGTATAAATTAGTGGCAACCGGTTTTCCGGTTTGTCCAACGTGCTCGCTGTGAGGTCTCCATCCTAAGTCTGAAACTGGTTTAGAACAAGCTGTTGCTGCGCCTAATACAGCAGCAAGGTCTTCAACTAATCCCCAGTTTTCAGGGCCTTTTAATCCGCGTCCGCCTGAAACTACGATATCAGCATCAGCGATAGAAACTTTTCCGGTTACTTTTTCTACAGATTCTACTTTTACTCCAAAATCGTTGTCTCCAATTGTTGGGTTGAAATCTTCTTCAGTTGCAGATCCAGCACTTTCGAAAATTCCGTAAGAGTTTTTAGCAAGACCAAGAACTTTTACATCTGTAGTGATTTCAGTAATATTGAAAGCTTTGTTAGAGAAAGCATTTCTTTTTACCTGAAAAGGAGAAGTGCTAACTGGTAATCCAACTACATTTGAAGCGAAACCAGCGTTTAAAGCTACAGCTACTAATGAAGAAAGGTAAATACTATCTGTTGTAGAAGAAAGTAAAACTACTTTTGTAGCTTCTTTTTCAGCGGCTTGTTTGATCACATCGGCATAAGCCTTAGCAGTAAAACCAGCTAATTTATCGTTGTTTACTTTTAAAACTTTATCAACTCCGTATTTTGATAATTCGCTAACATCACTAATGTTTATGGTTAAAGCGGTAACAGTTGTTCCTAAAGTTTCAGCTACTTTTTTAGCGTAAGAAGCTAGTTCGAAAGCAACTTTTTTAAATTTTCCTTCTGCAGATTCTGCATATATTAATATTGACATAATTTTTTGTTTAGAAGTTTAAAGTTTCAGGTTTCAAGTTGATGTAAAATGAAAACTGCAACTGAATACTGATTACTAGATTACTTTAGCCTCGTTGTGTAATAAATTGATTAATTCATCTAAATTATCAGGAGAAACTAGTTTTACTGCTGATTTAGGAGCTGGTTTTTCAAATTTTACCGCTTTTGTGTTTACCGGAGCATCAACTGGTTCCAGAATAGTTAAAGCTTTTGTTCTTGCTGTCATGATTCCTCTCATGTTTGGAATACGTAAGTCTTTTTCTTCAACAAGACCTTTTTGACCACCAATGATTAAAGGTAAAGTAGTGCTTACAGTTTCTTTTCCACCATCAATTTCACGAACTGCTTTTACATTACTGCCTTCAACAGTGATCGAAGTACAAGAATTTAAAAAGTTAGAACCTAAAATTCCTGCAATCATTCCAGGAACCATTCCACCATTATAATCTAAAGATTCTTTTCCGGCAATTACCAGATCATAACCACCATTTTTAATTACTTCAGCCAATTGCTTTGCAACAAAAAAACCATCAGTTGGGTTAGCATTTACACGAATTGCTTCGTTTGCACCAATTGCCAAAGCTTTACGTAAAGTAGGCTCAGTATCAGGTCCTCCAACATTTACAACAGTTACTGTTGCACCTTGCTGCTCCTGAAACCAGATTGCACGTGTAAGACCAAACTCGTCATTAGGATTAATTACATATTGAACACCATTGGTATCGAATTCTGAGTCACCATTGGAGAAGTTAATTTTTGAAGTAGTATCAGGCACATGGCTGATGCAAACTAATATTTTCATAAGTATATATTTTGATAAATTATAAAACGCTTCCACAAATTTAGAAATTAAAATTGAAATAATATACTATGCATGCATAATATTTTTTAAAAACTATTACGTTTTCGCAGATTACGGAATAAGAAAAGCCGTTCGTCGTTATTGAATATTGATAATGCATTGATGTTTCCTGATTCTTAGGGATTTTGCAAAACAGGGGTTGCTCGTATTGTTAAATTTGTCGTCGACTTATACTATAATTTCGATTGTTACGTTAGTTAGTAAGAATTTTACTGAAGTGAAGCCTAATGTTAGAGTGGGAAGTTGGGCTGAAAAAAAGTTTTTAAGTGATAAAGCGTTAATTACATCGATTTCGTAATTATCACAACAAATTTTAAAAAGTTAAAAGCGCAGGAGAGTCGGAAGTTCGTGTGATTTTAAATTCAATTTTTGCTTTTAAGTGATTTAAAATATTTATTTTTGCTCTTCAGAAAATTCAACATACAATATAAATATGAGAACAATACAATTTAGAGAGGCCATTTGTGAAGCGATGAGCGAAGAAATGCGTCACGATGAATCCATATATTTAATGGGCGAAGAAGTTGCAGAATACAACGGAGCTTACAAAGCTTCAAAAGGAATGCTTGCTGAGTTTGGTGAAAAAAGAGTAATCGATACTCCAATTGCTGAGCTTGGTTTTACAGGAATTGCAGTAGGATCAGCAATGAATGGCTGTCGTCCTATTGTTGAGTATATGACTTTCAACTTCTGTTTAGTAGGTATTGATCAAATTATAAATAATGCTGCTAAAATGCGTCAAATGACAGGTGGACAATTTAATGTGCCTATCGTTTTTCGCGGACCAACTGCTTCTGCAGGTCAATTAGGAGCGACTCACTCTCAAGCTTTAGAAAACTGGTTTGCTAATACTCCGGGACTTAAAGTTGTGGTACCTTCAACTCCTTACGATGCAAAAGGACTTTTGAAATCTGCTATTCGTGATAATGATCCGGTGATTTTTATGGAATCTGAGCAAATGTATGGTGACAAAGGTGAGGTGCCGGACGGAGAATATACAATTCCATTAGGAGTTGCCGATGTTAAACGTGAAGGAAAAGATGTTACAATTGTTTCTTTTGGTAAAATTATCAAAGAAGCTTTTATCGCTGCTGATGAATTGGCTAAAGAAGGAATCTCTTGTGAGATTATCGATTTAAGAACAGTTCGTCCAATGGATAAAGAGACTATTCTTGCTTCTGTAAGAAAAACAAACCGTTTAGTAGTTTTAGAAGAAGCTTGGCCATTTGCAAGTATTTCATCTGAGATTACTTATATCGTTCAGGAACAAGCATTCGATTTTCTTGATGCGCCAATTCAGCGTATTACGACTGCCGATGCACCTGCACCATATTCTCCTGTTTTACTAAAAGATTGGTTGCCAAACGCTGGTGATGTAGTAAAAGCAGTAAAGAAAGTAATGTACAAATAGTAAATTAAACGATACTTATAAAACTTCATCAGTCATGTTAATTGATGAAGTTTTTTTTTGCAGGATTATGAAAAGAATAATTTTACTCAGCTTATTTTTTGTACTCGCACTAGTGGGTGGCGTTGCTGCACAAACTAAAGTGAGTGGAATTGTTTTAGACAAATCGAATCAGCCGATTCCGTTTGCAAATGTTGTTTTTAAAGGGTCGAATACGGGAATCGTTTCGAATGAAGACGGACGTTTTTATCTCGAATCGCCTAATACGTATACTACCTTAGTGGTGAGTTCAGCGGGATTCTCTGATCGGGAAGTTACGTTGGAAAAAGCGGTAAACTATGATTTCAAAATAGTTTTAAGTGAAGCTGAAGCACTGAATGAAGTGGTTATCTTTACCGGAAAAACCTCTAAGAAAAACAATCCTGCACTGGATATTCTGAGAAAAATCTGGGAACGTAAACGCAAGAACGGACTGTACCAATTCAGTCAGTATCAAATGCAGAAGTATGAAAAAGTCGAGTTTGACATGAACACGATTGATAGTGCTTTTATGAAGAATAAACTCTTCAAAGGAATGGAGTTTGTGTTCCAGCATGTTGACACATCAGAAGTTACCGGAAAAACGTATCTGCCGATTTTTATTAGTGAATCTCTTTATGATGTATACGGAGATAATAAATTAAAGAAAACAAAGGAGAATCTGACCGGAAATAAAACTTCAGGGTTCAATGGTAATCAGCAGATTTTGTCTTTTGTAAAAGACCTGTACTCTGATTATAATATTTACGACAATCACCTTAAATTTTTCGATAAGAGCTTTACAAGTCCGCTTTCCAGAACCGGAATTGACGTCTACAATTATGTTTTAAAAGACAGTGCTTATGTTGACAAAAAATGGTGTTATAATATTGTTTTTTATCCAAGACGTAAAAATGAACTGACTTTTAAAGGGGATTTTTGGGTAAACGATACCACTTTTGCGATTAAAAAAATTAATATGGCCGTTACTAAAAGTGCCAATATTAACTGGGTAAAAGACATTTATATCGAACAGGAATTTGAGGTAGAGAATGATTCTGTATTTCTTCTGACCCGTGATTATATGATGTCTGATTTTGCTTTGAACAAAAAGGAAAAATCAAAAGGGGTTTACGGAAAGCGAACCACATTGTATAAAGATCATAAATTCAATCTTCAGAAACCGGAAAGTTTTTATAAGAAGGAAGTTAATTTTATTGATAATTCTGTCTATACGAAATCGGATGAGTTTTGGAATGAAAACCGTTTTGAAAAACTCAATAAAGATGAAGCGGGTATTTATAAAATGCTCGACACGCTGCAAACTGTTAAAAGATTCAAGCAACTCTATAGTTTAGTTTCTATTCTGGGAAGTGGTTATGTCGAGTTTAAGAATTTCGATTTTGGACCTATCTTTTCAACATTCGGCTATAATGAAGTTGAAGGATTGCGATTGCGTGCAGGAGGAAGGACTTATTTTGGTCCGAATGACCCTTGGCGTATACAAGCCTATACGGCATATGGTTTTGACGATAATAAATTCAAATACGGAGTTTCCGGAAAATGGATGGTGGACAAGAAAAACCGTGTCATTATCTCCGGAGGAAACAGGCGCGATATCGAACAAATTGGTGCTAGTTTAACGACTACGAACGATATTTTAGGACGAAGTTTTGCTTCTTCCGCCTTATTTACCACAGGAAGTAATGGAAAACTGACGAACATAAATCTGAGCAATGTTTCCCTTGAAATGGAGCCTCTTAAGAATTTTGTTGTTCAGGCCGGAGTTTCCTATAGAACTTTAGAATCGGCTTCCCCTACTTTTAGTTTAGACTATTATACTACTTTGCCAACTGCTGCGAATCCGGCTGGTGTTATAGCCAATAAAGTAACGCAGTCAGAGGCGAACATTCAGTTTGAGTTTATGCCGAATCGTAAGACTATTGGTTTTGGAGTAGAGCGTAATATTGTTGACAGTCCGTTCAGTCATTTCTTTGTGAACTTTAGTTATGGTTTAAAAGGGGTTTTAAACAGTGATTTCGCCTACCAGAAAGTCCAATTGTTTTATAAACAACCTATTATTATTGGCCCGTTAGGAAGATCCAATATTATCATTGAAACCGGAAAAACCTTTGGTACAATTCCACTGGGATTAATGAGTGTAATACCAGGAAACCAGACTTATTTTACTATCGAGAATACCTTCAGTAATTTAAATTTCTATGAGTTTGTAACTGATCAGTATACTACTTTACAATGGAATCATGATTTTGGCGGAAGGCTGTTTGCAAGGATTCCTTTTATGAGAAAATTAAACTGGAGAGAATTTGTAGGAATCAGAGCAGTACACGGAACTATTTCGGATGCTAATCGTGCCATTAATGCTTCGGGCTTACCTTATAATGCACCCGAAAATGTGTATTGGGAATACAATGCCGGAATTGGAAATATATTCAAAGTATTCCGTCTTGACTTCTCATGGAGAGGGAATTACCTCAATATGCCGGATGCAAGCAAATTTGCGATAAAAGGTTCATTTGGTTTTTATTTTTAGATAAATTGTCAGATTTTTTCTTAATTTAGTTTCTATGAGTATAACTATAGAAAGTAAGAATCTAAATTGGACAAATAATCTCAGAGTTTTAGCCACCATCAGCGTGATCGTAGTGCATGTAGCCTGTGATATTCTCTATCAGTACGGTCATATATCCAATTTTACCTGGTGGACAGGTAATGTTTACGACGGTCTTGTCCGTTTTTGTGTACCAGTTTTTTTGATGCTTACCGGAGCATTAATGCTGAACAAAAAATACGAACTGAATGATTTTTTGAGAAAAAAGTTCTCGAGAATTATTTTACCTTTCTTATTCTGGAGTCTTTTTTATGTTCTGCTAACCGTTAGAAGCGAATTTTTGTTAGAATCTGAAAAAGCATTTGTCGATATTTTTAAGCGTGCCATTACACTTATTATCGGAGGGAGTTCCTTTCATTTATGGTACATTTATATGGTAATTGGGATTTATCTTTTTATCCCGATTCTCAGCAAGTGGATTCAGAATGCTAATGAAAAAGAGATATTGTATTTTCTGGCCATTTGGATTTTTGCTCTAATGATCAATCAGCCCATTTTTTCTAAGTTCAGAATCAATGTTGATCTGACCTACTTTACAGGCTTTTTAGGATATCTGGTTTTAGGTTATTATTTGTCGGTCAAGTCATTTCAATATGATGCCCGAAGATTGAAACGAATTTCTGTACTCTTGCTTTCTTTTGGAGCTATTATTACAATTTTCGGAACTTATTTTTTATCGATATCAGAAGATCGTTTTAATGAATATTTTTATGGTTACCTGACTTTTAATGTGATGCTGGTCTCTATTGGATTGTTTATTTTCTTCAAAAATTCAAAAATTTCAAATCCAACCCTCATTCGGATTATTAATTTCATCAATAAATACAGCTACGGTATTTATCTGGTTCATATTTTGGTTTTGCGGTTTCTGGTGTCTTCAGGGATCGATTATGATTTTATAAATCCGGTTTTGGCTATTCCTATTACAACGCTATTGTGTTTGTTCCTTTCTTCTTTTATTATTTATGCGGTGAATAAACTTCCTTATGGACAATACATTTCGGGATAATTATTGCAGTAATTTTGTTTAATTTTGAGTATTCTTAAAACAAAGTTATGCAGGATGCTATTGATTTCCTATCTGCCAGAAACCCTGTTTTTCTGGATATTATAGACAAATACGGATTGCCGCCGATTCCAAGACGACCGCAAGGTTTTGCGACTTTGGTATTGCTTATTTTAGAGCAACAAGTTTCGATAGATTCGGCGAAAGCAACGTTTTTAAAGATAAAAGCCTATACGACCTGCAGTCCTGAAAATATGGTGGAGTTATCGGATGAAGAGTTTCGAAATTTAGGAGTGAGCCGTCAAAAGACGAAATACATTAAGATATTGGCAGAAGCCGTTTTGAGTAAAGAACTGGACATCGAAAGTCTGGCCACAAAATCGGCAAAAGAAGTTCGGGAAGAGCTTATTAAGCTGAAAGGAATTGGAAACTGGACGATTGATATCTATCTCATGTTCTGTCTTCAGGAACCTGATTTGATTCCGTTGGGAGATATTGCAGTTGTCAACACCATTAAAGAATTATTGGATATTCACGACAAAAAGGAAATGGAAATTCACGCGGAACAATGGAGTCCGTATCGGTCTTATGCCACCTATTTACTTTGGCATTATTATCTAAACAAAAGAAATAGAAAGATTACGTATTAACTCCCTGTTTTTTAAAAGAAAAGTACATAGATAAATGCAGTTTTTTATTGTAAAAAGGGATTCTTTAGTTACTTTTGCAGTCGAAATTATAGAAACAATAAAAAACAAAAATGACCGCAGACAAACTAACAACTTTCGATGTGTTGATCGAAATACCAAGAGGAAGCAGAAATAAATACGAGTACGATTTTGAAATTAAAAGAATGCGTTTCGACAGAATGTTATTCTCTTCAATGATGTACCCGGCTGATTACGGATTTATTCCGGAAACTTTAGCTCTTGATGGTGACCCTCTTGATGTATTGGTTTTAGTAAACGAACCAACTTTCCCTGGATGTGTTATGGAAGTAAAACCAATTGGTGTTTTCCACATGGCAGATGATAAAGGACCAGACGAAAAAATTATTTGTGTACCAGTTTCTGACCCAATCTGGAATTCATTAAATGATCTTTCTGATATCAACGGACACTTAGTAAAAGAAATCGAGCACTTCTTCCAGGTATACAAAGATCTTGAAAACAAAAAAGTAGACGTAGAAGGATGGGGAGACGTAAACGAAGCTTATGCTATTATTGCAGAGTGTACAAAACGTTTTGATGATATTGAAAACAAACCGGAAGGATTATTTAGCATTAAATAATTTATAAGCCGCCCAATTATAAAAAAAGCAATACTACCGTCAGGAGTATTGCTTTTTTGTTTAAATTCGTTTGAGTTAGTTTATTGACTTTTAACTATTAACCAAAAAACCATTACTAGATTATGAATGCATTTATGATTTATTTGCCAATCGTTATGGCAATTTTAGGATTACTTTTCATGGGAATAAAAAGGGCTTGGGTTTTAAAACAAGATGCGGGCGACGGAAAGATGAAAGAGATTTCAGAACACATTTACGAGGGAGCCCTCGCCTTTTTAAAAGCAGAATATAAATTATTGACCATTTTTGTAATTATTGCCAGTATTGCATTGGCCGGAATTACTTTTATTCCGGGAGTTAAAACGCATTTATTAATAGTAGTCGCTTTTATATTTGGAGCCTTATTTTCAGCTTATGCCGGTAATATCGGGATGAAAATAGCGACAAAAACGAATGTTAGAACCACACAGGCTGCCCGTACGAGTTTACCGCAGGCTTTGAAAGTTTCGTTTGGCGGAGGAACCGTAATGGGACTTGGTGTTGCAGGTTTGGCAGTGTTAGGACTTACCGGGTTCTTTATTATCTTCTTTAATATTTTGTCAGGAGGCGTATGGAAAGATACCGAAACGATGACAGTTGTTCTGGAAACACTGGCAGGTTTTTCACTTGGTGCCGAATCTATTGCTTTATTTGCCAGAGTAGGTGGTGGAATTTACACCAAAGCTGCCGATGTTGGTGCCGATTTAGTAGGTAAAGTAGAAGCCGGAATTCCGGAAGATGACCCTCGTAATCCGGCTACAATTGCTGATAATGTTGGGGATAATGTAGGTGACGTTGCCGGTATGGGAGCCGATTTGTTTGGGTCGTATGTCGCGACAGTTCTTGCCGCAATGGTTTTAGGAAACTACGTGATTAAAGACATGGGAGGCAATATTCAGGATGCTTTTGGCGGAATCGGACCAATTTTGCTTCCAATGGCAATTGCCGGTTTTGGGATTTTATTCTCGATTATCGGAACTACACTGGTAAAAATAACAGATGATAACGCCAAAGAAGCGCAGGTGCAAAAAGCATTAAATATAGGAAACTGGGTTTCTATTGTTCTTACAGCTATTGCCTGTTTCTTTTTAGTGCAGCACATGTTACCGGAAGTAATGACAATGGAATTCTTCGGAGAAGGATCGCAGCAGATTTCTTCTATGCGAGTTTTCTATGCCACTTTAGTAGGTTTAGTAGTGGGTGGAGCAATTTCATCTGTTACGGAATATTATACAGGATTAGGTACAAAACCGGTTTTAGCCATTGTACAAAAGTCATCAACAGGCGCCGGAACAAATGTAATTGCAGGTTTGGCAACCGGAATGATTTCGACTTTTCCAACCGTTTTATTGTTTGCAGTAGCCATTTGGATTTCTTATGCTTTGGCAGGATTTTACGGAGTTGCTTTAGCGGCTTCTGCAATGATGGCTACAACAGCGATGCAATTGGCGATCGATGCTTTTGGGCCAATTTCAGATAATGCCGGAGGAATTGCCGAAATGAGTGAATTACCTAAAGAAGTTCGCACCAGAACCGATATTTTAGATTCAGTAGGAAATACTACCGCTGCAACCGGAAAAGGTTTTGCTATTGCCTCAGCAGCTTTAACGTCTTTGGCATTATTTGCAGCTTATGTAACTTTTACCGGAATTGATGGTATCAATATTTTTAAAGCACCGGTTTTAGCCATGTTGTTTGTGGGGGGAATGATTCCTGTTGTTTTCTCAGCATTAGCGATGAATTCCGTTGGAAAAGCGGCTATGGATATGGTATATGAAGTACGTCGACAGTTTAAAGAGATTCCGGGAATTATGGAAGGAACCGGAAAACCTGAATATGGTAAATGCGTTGAAATCTCAACGAAAGCCGCTTTACGCGAAATGATGCTGCCGGGGATTTTAACGATTGGTTTTCCAATTGCAATCGTGCTTTTAGGTAAACTGGTTTATGCAGACAACAATCAGTTAATTGCTGAGATGTTAGGAGGATATATGGCAGGAGTAACGGTTTCCGGAGTACTTTGGGCAGTTTTTCAAAATAATGCCGGTGGTGCCTGGGACAATGCGAAAAAATCATTTGAAGCCGGAGTTTTAATCAACGGTGAAATGACTTATAAAGGTTCTGACGCACACAAAGCAGCAGTAACCGGAGATACCGTTGGAGATCCGTTTAAAGATACTTCAGGGCCTTCTATGAATATCCTGATTAAACTAACTTGTTTGATTGGTTTGGTAATTGCACCTATTTTAGGAGAAGGACATTCGTCTTCAGGAATGATGGAAAAAGGTTCCTGTTGTAAAAAAATGGAAATCCACCTTGGAGGAGATTCTAAATGTGGAGATTTTTCGAAAATGACTAAAGAAGAATGTGCCAAAATGTGCAAAGAAAAAGGATGTTCTGCCGAAGAAACAGCAAAATGTCTGGCGCATTATGATGCTAACGGAAAATACGTTCATCAAAAAACAGATTGTTTTGATACTACCAAATACAGTAAAAAAAGAGTAGAAGTAAACCTGTCTACAGTTAATGGGGTCACAGTGGGAACTGTAACCAAAACCGAAAATGGTAAAACCACTACAGAAGTTTTTGAAGGAACAGAAGCCGAAGTAAAAGCCAAAATTGAAGCTGTGAAATAATTTAGTAATCTGTCAGCAGGTTTTCAAAACCTGTTAGGAAAATAACAAAAAAAGCCTCTAAATATTTAGAGGCATTTTTTTATGGATTTAAAGCATATTCTTTAATTAAGGTTGAAGCCGGAATATGAAGCGCTTCTGTTAAAATCCTGATTTGGTTTAAGGTTAGGGCTCTTTTTCGTTTAAAAATTTCGGATACTCTTGAGCGACTGTTTAAAATAACCCCTAAATCGGCGTCTGTAATTCCATTTTGTTCCATCATAAATTTAATGGCTTCAATTGGGTCAGGTTCCGAAATGGGATAATTTATTTGTTCGTATTTTTCTATGAGTGTAACCAAGATATCTAATTCATCACCTTCATCCGTATTGGGTTTGGCATCAAAAATAGCATTTACACGTTCTAAAGCAAGATCATAATCGTGTTCCGTTTTAATAGGTCGTATTTCCATATTACTTATAAGTTTTTAATATCGTCAAGTTTGTCATAATCACGGTGGGTACCCACAAATAGAATGTAGACAATTTGAGTTTCATAATTAATTTTTACAATTAAGCGATAATGATTTCCACAAATATTAAAAACGACTTTATTATGGCCAACAAAATCTGCAGAACCGAAGATTGCTTTTATTGCATTTGAATTATCAAAATTATTTTTATCAAAGATTTGATACCATGATAATAACTGTTGTTTTGCATTTGGGAAACATTCCCAAAAATTTTGCAAGGTTCTTTTTGCTATTATTCTCATAATTGATTAGGCAAAGATAAGTGTTTTTTCCCAATTCGGGAAATGTTTTTTAAGAAACGAAATAAAAGTAGGTTATTATTTACAAATAAAAAAAATATTAAAACTTTAAATAACAAAAAATGCCTCTAAACATTTAGAGGCATTTTCATTAGTGTAAATTTGTGAAATTCGTGTTTCTAGAACAGTCCGTTTAATTCAGCATCAATTCTGTTAATGATGTTTCCTAAGTCTTCCGGATTATCTACAAAATTAATATTGTCAACATCAATAATCAATAATTTCCCTTTAGTATAGGTTTGAATCCATGCTTCGTATCTTTCGTTCAGACGGCTTAAATAGTCAATTGAAATAGAATTTTCGTAATCACGTCCGCGTTTGTGAATCTGTCCTACCAGATTTGGGATAGAACTTCTCAGGTAAATTAACAAATCAGGAGCTTTTACTAATGACTCCATTAATTCAAAAAGAGAAGTGTAATTTTCGAAGTCACGACTTGTCATTAATCCCATAGAATATAGGTTGGGAGCAAAAATATGAGCATCTTCATAAATGGTTCTGTCCTGAATAATTTTCTTTCCGCTTTCGCGAATTTGTAATATCTGACGGAAACGACTGTTTAGAAAGTAAATCTGAAGATTGAACGACCAACGCTCCATTTGATGGTAAAAATCATCTAAATACGGATTGTCAACTACATCTTCGTAATGAGGCTCCCATTTAAAATGTTTCGCCAACAATTTAGTTAAAGTAGTTTTTCCGGCTCCTATATTTCCTGCTATCGCTATGTGCATTACGGTGTTACGATTTTATAATTTGTGATTTCTTTAGCTGTAAAAATAGATAAAATTTGGTCTTTGTAATAGAATTTGTCGAAGGATTTTTCTAAAATCTCAATTTCAGAAAATGCATTGGAGTCCGAACTTGTAATGTCTTTAAAATACAACAAATTAGCCTTGCTGAAAAGATATTGATGATGGTTCATAATTTCGACAGCGTCATAATCGGGGATTTTGCCCAAAGCCGTTATTTTGCCGAAAATGGTACACGAGAACCAATTGTTTTTTTTGTCAATCCAATAAAAAGTATTGAAATCGGTCAGGTAATATTTTATAGGTTCTGTTAATGGTGTAGAAACCGTTTTATATTCATTATTCAGATAATCAAAAAGACCAATTTGCTGATTTAAAGAATTGTAAATCCACAATTGATTTTGCGCTGACATTCCAATTGCCGAAACGATAATTGGGGTGTTGCTAAACGAAAAATTAATTTCAGTAATTTTATTCAGCTGATTGTCGAGTAAAACCACCGTATTGAAGTCTTCGTAAAACAAAACTATTTTAAGCGGATTCTGTAAATCGACTTTCGTGATCGTTCCGAGAGAAACATTTTTATATTCGAAAACCTCTTTTTCTTTGATTTTGGAGAAGACATTATTTTTAATTTGATAGTAATATCCAAACGAATCATACCCTAAAAATTGGTCAACTTTATTAGCAAACTGAGAGACTTGGACCGCTTTTATTTTTAGGCTTTGCGAAAACACAGTAGGGAACGAACAGATCACAAAAAGAAAGGATAAAAGAAAAGGATGTGTCGCTCTGTTCATAATGTTTACGTTTCTAAGAGCCAAATTACAAAAAACTACAGTAGAAATGGCGCAAAACGCTGATATTTAGATTTTACCACTTTTGAAATTGTAATGGTCTGATAAATAATTGATTTTGTCTATATCTTAAGGGAGTTGATCTATTTAATTTTCTGTATTTTAAAATAAACAATACATTTGAGTATAAGTTTATTAGACCAAATTCACTTTAAAAGCTAACACAATGAAAAAAGCACTCTATTATATGTCGTTGATGCTTGTAATCACACAGATGCAGGCTCAGAAAGATTTTCAGGGAATGGCCGTTTACGAATCGAAAACACAGGCTCCAAAAATGGGAGAAATACGTGCGAATCGTGAAATTACACCCGAAATGCAAAAGAACATGGAAGAACGAATGAAGAAAATGCTCGAGAAAACATTTGTTCTGAATTTTGATAAATCGGCTTCTATTTATAAGGAAGAAGAAAAGCTCGAAACTCCAGGGCAACAAGGAGGAGGAATGCGCGTGATGGTAAATTCGTTTATGGGTGGCGGCGGAACTTTTTACAAAGATGTCAAAGCCAAAACCTATACGGTAGATAAGGAATTTATGGGTAAAGAATTTCTGGTAATAGATTCCCTGCCGAAGCTAAACTGGAAAATGGAATCTGAAACGAAACAAATTGGAGGGTACACTTGCTACAAAGCTACAGCAGTAAAAGAAGCCAGCAAAACAGATTTTAGGAATCTCAGACCTAAAAACAAAGAGGAGAAAAAAGACGATAGCGGGAAGGCTTCCGGAGAAACGAAGACCAATTTTGCAGATAATTTCGAAATGCCCAAAGAGATTATTATAACTGCCTGGTATTCGCCGGAAATTCCGGTAAATCAGGGACCTGAGAATTATTGGGGATTACCGGGTTTAATTCTTGAAGTAAATGATGGAAGAACTACTATTCTATGTTCTAAAATTGTATTGAATGCAAAAGATAAAATTGAAATCAAACCTTCCAAAAAAGGGAAAGTGATTTCGCAGAAGGACTATGACGAAACGGTTATTAAGAAAATGGAAGAATTGAGAGAAATGAACCGTGGTCGCGAAGGCGGTCCTGGCGGCGGCCCTGTATTGATAAGACGTTAATTTATAGCACATCACCTTTAGTTTTTTTCCAATGAAAAATATACTTGTCTTCGTTATTTTATTAATGACGTCTCTTTGTGTTGCCCAAACCGTACGTTTTGATGGTTTTATTCAGGACGGAAAAAAGAATCCATTGGAAATGGCCAATGTGATGGCGGTTAACACAGTTACAAAAGCTATGGATTCGTACGGAATTACCAATGACAAAGGGAAGTTTCAGCTGACATTGAAGCCTAACACTTCCTATTCCATCAAAATAAGTTACCTCGGGATGAAATCAAAAGAAATTGCGATTTCAACTCAAACGGCTAACATCGCACAGAATATTGTTATGGACGATGCCGGAATTGAATTAGAAGGTGTTGAGATTGTTCGTGAAATGCCGGTGTCGATTAAAGGTGATACGATCGTTTACAATGCCGATTCTTTTAAATCCGGAACCGAAAAAAAGCTGGAAGATGTATTGAAAAAACTGCCGGGTGTTGAGGTAAATGCCGATGGAGAGATTGAAGTTGAAGGCAAAAAAGTCAGTAAATTAATGGTCGAAGGAAAAGACTTTTTTGATGGGGACACGAAACTTGGGGTTAAAAATATTCCGGCGGATGCTATTGATAAAATTCAGGTTCTGAGAAATTATAATGAAGTCAAAGCACTAAAAGGTTTGGAGAATGATCAGGACAATGTGGCGATGAATATCAAACTTAAGGAAGGTAAAAAGAACTTTTGGTTTGGCGATGTGACCGCCGGAATTGGCGTTGCAGAACTTGACAGCCGTTATATCATTAACCCGAAATTGTTTTACTACAGTCCGGAATACAGCATTAATCTGATTACCAATTTTAATAATATTGGGGAGTTGCCACTTACGGCACAGGATTATTTTAAGTTCACAGGAGGATTTAAAAACATGATGAAAAAAGGAGGAAGCAACTTTAATGTTTCGTCTAATGATTTGGGAATTTCGATTTTGAGAAACAATCGTGCCAAAGAAATTGAAACGAAATTTGGGGCAACAAACTTTGCTTATACGATTACAAAAAAGTGGAACATCAGCGGTTTTGGGATATTATCTACTTCGAAAACTGATCTCGAAACCAAATCGAAAACAACTATTTTAGATTCCGGAAACGAACAAAAAAGGGACGAATTAACGCATCAAAAAAATAATTTGGGACTTTTTAAGCTCAGTTCGAGTTATAAACCCAACGAAAAATTCCAGTTTGATTACGATATCTTAACCAAATTATCCAAACAAAATGAAGATGGTAATTTGCTACGTGAATCGGTTGTGAGTAACATTTCGGCTTTGGAAACTATTTTGACCAATAAAAGACAAGATCCAACTTCGGTAAATCAGGATTTGAGTTTGTATTACACTCAGAGCGACAAAAACATCTTTGCTTTCGAAATGCAGCATTTGTATCAGGATGAAAATCCGTTTTACAATGCCAATTTACGTACGCAGCCCTTTGATCTGGCCGGTTATACTTCCGGACAAAACAGAAATGACCTGAACCAGGAGCGGTTCGTAAAAACCAATAAAGTCGATGCTAAATTGGATTACTATTATATGGTCACGCCAAAAAGCAACATCAATATTACACTCGGAAATACATTTTCGTATCAGGATTTTAATTCTCATATTTTTCAGATTTTGGACAATGGAACTAAAAATGATCTGAATGATCCCACGAATAACAATCAGGTACAGTACAATTTTAATGATGCATTTGTGGGATTTCACTATAAAATCCTGGCAGGTAAATTTACATTGACCCCTGGAGTCAGTGTGCATACTTACAACATGAAAAACACACAATCAGGAACCGACTTTTCGCAAAACTTTATGAAAGTATTGCCTGATTTTTTTGCCTTGTATCAAATTAAAAAATCAGAAACGCTCACCTATAATTTCTCTTTATCTAACGATTTCACCGATATCAATCAGTTGGCTTCGGGCTACGTTTTGTCCGATTACAGTAGTTTGTTCAGAGGAAACCGTTATCTGGAGAATGCAACATCGCAGGTACACTCTTTGCGTTATTTCAAATATAATATGTTCAATTTCGAGAATATTTTTGCCAATGCAACCTACACTAAAAAAGTAGATGCCATTAAAACGAAAGCAAATTTTGAAGGGATAAACCAGTCTTCATCACCTTATAACTCGAACCTGGCTGATGAAACTTTTACCGGAATGGGGAATTACGGACGTTCTTTCCTGAAAAATTATAAAGCTTCTGCCAATGCAACTTTCAATTGGTCAAAATTCAATAATATTCAGAACAATATTCTGGCAACAACGGAGAGTTTTAGTCAAAGTTATACTGTTAGAGCTTCAACAAATTATAAAAACTTTCCCAATATAGAATTTGGATACAATGCTCTAATTAATAAATATAGCGGTTCAACGTTTTATACCGATAAGCCTTTTGCCCGATTGGATTATTATTTCCTGAAAAGTTTCTCGTTTGTTTCGGAATATGAATTTTACCATTATTACAACGCTGACAAAACAGTGGACAACGAATATGATTTTTTAAGTGCCAGTTTAATTTATCAAAAAAAGGACAGCAAATGGGAGTATAAAATCGCAGCGACGAACCTCTTAAATACAAAGTACCTCAATGATGACAGCTTCTCACAGTTCTCTACCCGGGTTTCACAATACACGGTACAGCCTCGTTACATCATCTTTTCAATGAAATATAATTTATAGTATTTTAAGTACAAATGTTATATTTTTAGTACTCGATTTCAATTACAATACGGTATCTTTGCGCGCGATATTAACAACCAAAATTTTAGACATGCGCAATTTTACATGTAGTTTCTTAATGTTTTTTTGTTTCGTTTTTTCTTCTTTTTCTCAAACAAAAACTGTTGAAAAAGGAACTTATTTTTCGACGAACCGAGGGCAAAAAGTCAAATTAAATTTATTAGAGAATGGTAAGTACGAATTTATATTGTATTTCGGTGATTACAGTGTAAAGGGAGATTCATTACTATTCTCTCAAAATAAAAGTGTTGAAGAAGGTTTTGATCTTGCCTTTAAAAACGATAAAAAGGCAAAAAAAATTAAAATAAAGTTTGTAGATCCCTCTTTTTATCCCTTTTATGTAGGAACACAAAAAGGAAGTGAAGCAATTCAGTATAAAAAACTTTCTGATATCAAGATTGAAACAGATCCGGAATGGAAGGATGCAGATACGGCATTTGATATTGATAGATGTGATTTTTTATATTTAGCTTTAGAAGGTTATGATACCGAAACTAAACTTTACAAGTATGCTCTGCCAAAGGATGTTGCCGAAGTAACCATTAAATACAATTCGCTTACTGAGGGTGATTTAAAAATTTCCGGTCTTTGGGATAAGAAGACCAATCAACTCCGAATTTCAGATAAGGGAGGAAAGAACCCGCTGACTTTTGTAAATGAAAAAGAACAGAAGCCGGAAGCCAAAGAAGTAAAAGTTACCCCTATGGAGAGTCTGAACATTCCTAACTGGACTTATCCGGGGAAAGATCCTGTGGTGGATGCAGATTTTGAAATGACAGTTGATTCTGCCGCTACTGCAGTTGTTGATTCTGCATATGTTCCTGAAATTTATGATTTTAAATTCAAAATTCAGGACAATCTTAAAAGTGCTCTTGCGGCAACTGCAGCCGATAAAACTAAATTCCTGGTTGTGGCAGTTGACACTAAAAACCCTTCCGCAAAAAAGGATTTTGATACTTTTATTCAAAAACAGGAATCCCTTTTGGGCGTTCATATGGCTACTGCTTATGACGCAGAAAATGATTCTTTTAATTTTTATCTGGCCAATGCCAATGATAAAAAATGGCTAAAGTCAATTAAAATTACAGATGATAAAAGTTTGATTGTCTTAAATGAGAATGGGGACGTTTTAGCAAGTGCAAAATCTACATTGTCGGAAAAAGAAGCACTTTTTGATGTTTATTCGGATTTTGCGAGAGAATTAAGAAGCGTGGATACTTTCTCTTCACTTGGTAAAGCGTTAAAAAATAAAAAGGCAACGGATGGAGATTTAATTTCCGCATTCCGAAAATCAGTAGTGTCTTATGATTTTGGGAGTTATGATGTAACGTATGCTCAAACCAATGAACCTAATGAGGGAGATTTTAAGTATGCCAGTACCAAGCTGGACATAAAAGAGGCAACACAAGCGTGGAAAAAATTAATAGAACTGCATCAAAAAGATACAAAACCTAATCTGTATTTGGTAGAGACAATTTTGAAAGAAATCAAAAATCAGGGATTCTCGAGACAAATTTCAAAAGTAGATAAAGTTTTAAACGATACTGATTTTCTTTCGATTGATTATTTAATCAAACATTATGATGCTATTGATGCGGAGCGTTTAGTATACAATGAAAAAGAAGGAGAGAAACACAGTATAGGAAGTCTAAACCAGGAAATTTCGAGCGCTTTACAGCAAAACAAGAATATCGCGGCAAATGAAGCTTCCGCTGCAGGTAACCAAGACAAAACAATCTCGATCTACAAAAAACTAATTGCGGCCGGAAAAGGAAACTTTGAAACCTATCAGAATTATTTAGCTTATTTAGCAGAAACAGCTGAAAACGATGGCTCTAATGGAGCTTATTTGAAGGAATTCAATGCTTATTTTAATACAAATCTGGGAGATAAAGGAAATGTAATCGAAAGACTGGATCAAATGTTTGGTTCATTGGGGACTGATTCTGAATATGGTTTCAATGGTTGGAACTGGTTTAAAGAATACCATTCTAACCTGTGTAATTCAGCAGCATGGACAGTAGTATCAAAACCAGGAAATACCGATTTTTTAAAATCAGCAATAGGATGGTCTGAGTATAGCCTTGCCGTTACAAAGAACAATCCTTATTATTTGGATACCCTGGCGCAGTTGTATTATAAAGACGGACAAAAAAACAAAGCAATCGAGACGCAAATTTTGGCAGCTAAATATCTGAGCAGTGAGGTTGAAGAGCAGACAGCAGCTGAAATCAGAGAGACATTAACAAAAATGCAAAACGGAACATATTAAAATAGAAGTGTTTCGTAAAGTAATACCCCCGACAGTTTTCAGGAACTGTCGGGGTATTTTTTTATTTTTTAATTTGTACAAGTACATTTATCATATAACGATTTACGGTTTTTTTATTGTCTTTAATTTTGCCATTGGCGCTGAGGTACGTAATCAGAATTTTATATTTTGAAGTTTGCACCTCCTGAGTTATTTTTTTATCATAATCGTGATCTCGTCTGAAATCAGGACTTGCATTAATAAAATCAGTAATTTTTAATGGAATGCTTTCCTTGTTAATCTCTAAATTTAATCCGTAATCTTCTACCGTAGAGGTAAGAGAATAGCTTTTATTTTCAATTTTTACACAATCATGACATTCATAAGGGTTGTCACTGGAAAGGTCAACCGAAAAGTCATATCCGTGAATGTTCAGCACCTCGTTTTGTTGGTAATAAAAGTAAAACGAATCATTGACTTTTTCTTCACGGGCGTATTCGGACAGATATTCGTACCCCAAAGCTTCCATAATTTTGTATTCACTTGGGTTTTTGTCTTTTTTAAGCAGTGCTTCCAGCTTGGTTTTGGCATACGGAACCATAATTTCAACCCCATAATTGCGCTCTAAAAAAGAAACAATACTGCTAAGGTCTTGTTGTTGGTCAAAACTCAGTTTTTTAGTGGTTTTATTTTGCATATAACTTTCAAAACGGGCCAGCTGACTGTATTTCGAAATCGAATTGGCGCTTTGTGGTCCGGCTATAGAAAACAAGCCTGCGAGACATAAACTTATCGGGATGAACTTTATTTTAGGATGCTTTTGAATGAGAAAATACCCCACAACAAGGGATAACCATACCGACATTAGCAGTACATAATAGCGTTCATGTGTAAAACCATACAGATTGATTCGGTATAAAATGGCCCAAAAAAGCAATACTAATAATGGAATTAATAAAAAATAAAACCATCGGTTAAAAGTTCGCATCCAAAGATTTCCCGTTTCGGAAGCAATAGGGTGAACCAATAAAAAAGACAGGATTCCGAAAATAGCAAACACTAAAACGAGATAGGAAACCCAACCGACAGGCAGTGAAAGTGTCAGCAGAATTTTTGCTTCATAACAGATTAAAATCACCAAATAAAGACTGATTAAGGGCAGCAACACAAATTGGGTGAAGTTTTTAAGTCCTTTTGGGTAATTCAGAACCAAAGGAGTCTGACTATTGTTAGTATCCGGAACACCACTTAAAAAGAAAGTGGTATTAAAAATCCCGGCAATCACAAAAAAGACATGCATGTAAATGCGATCGTAAAAGTCAATATTAAAAAGCTTGTCAATCGCTAAAATAGCCAATGCCAGACCGGAATAAAGCACAATACTATATAAACCTGCCGTTAAAATTCTCAGGAAAAGCTGTTTGTTGAATTCCCAAAACTCATCCTGATTGTAAGCTCTTGGCAGGAAACCGGCAAATGAAACCAATAAATGAAATACAATATTCAGAACCATAAACTGTTGTATTTCGACATCTGTAGTGTACTTGTGAAAAGTATTGACAAAGAGAAAAACAAGACTTCCTAAGCCAATACTAATGGCAAAACGCAGGAGATTACTTTTTTTCGAAGCCAAAAAAAACAAACTGACAGAGAGAAATAAAACGAGACTCAAAGAGCAACTCATTAAAGCTTTTTCATAGAACTCTTTGTTGGGACTGTTGTAATTTCCTTCGCTAAGAATTATAGCAAAGACAGTTCCTAGAATGGCGGTTAGTATTTCTAAAGGAAACCGAGTAACGGTTTTCAGTGTTGCGTTCAGGACGTTCTGTAACGATGGGAGTTTACTCATTTTTTATCAGTTATTTTGTACTAAGGAAGGTAAAATGTAAGAGATAAACAAATAAAAATAGTAATGCTAAAAAAAGAATACTGCCATTTTGCCGATTTTGCATTTCGGTAATGTTTAAGAGCCTGAGCCGCTTTTTATTCTCTTTAAATCACTAAGTTTGGAATACTAAATTTAAACGTATGAAAAATAAAATGATGCTCGTTTTGATTGCTTACGGAGGAGTAGTTTTTTCGCAGGCAGTTAAGAAACCTTTAGTTTCAGCAATTACAGATAAAGATTTAAAAACCGATATGTACCAGATGGCCGGAGATCATTTTAACGGTCGTGAAGCTGGAACTTTAGATGAATTAAAAGTATCGATGTGGCTCGCCAATAAGGCCAAAGAAGCCGGAATGACTCCGGCAGGTGATGATGGAACTTATTTTCAGTTTTTTGATTTGTACAGGCATCAGGTAACACCCAATACAAAATTTAAAATTGGTCAAAAAGAATATAAACTGTGGAAAGATGTTCTGGTAGCAGAAACGACCAATATTAAAGTAGATGCTCCATTGGTTTATTTAGGTGCAGCCACAAAAGAAGCAATTGAAAAAGCGGATGTAAAAGGAAAGGCAGTTGTATTATTAGCTTCCAAAGAAGGAATAGCAGATGATATTTCGTTATTCGACAGACGTTACCCGGGTTTGGTTCGAAACAAATATTATGATCTTGTGGTAAAAAAGGGCGCAACAGCTCTGATTATGGTTGCTGATGAGTTAGCAGAACAGAGCTGGTCTCAGGTGGAACCACAAATGACAAGAGGAATTTATGGAATTGAAGGTTTTCGGGATAAAATTGGTGCTACAATGCCAGTTTTTTGGGTTCACAACGATCAGTTAGAATACCTAAAAAACACTAAAGATCTTTTATCAACTGAAGTGATTTCAGAAACTTATAAATATCCTTCGGTGAATGTTGTAGGTAAAATTGAAGGAACAGATCCTAAACTGAAAAACGAATATGTTCTTTTTAGCGGACATCAGGATCACGACGGGGTAAGACAAAAATACGGACAGGACTCTATTTACAACGGAGCCGATGATAATGCCAGTACCTGTGTGGCTATGCTGGCGATTGCAAGAGCTTATAAAAAGCAACCGGGTAAAAGAACTTCTTTATTTGTGTTTCATGGTTCAGAAGAAAGAGGATTATTAGGTTCAAGATGGTATGCTTCGCATACTACAGTTCCTGAAAAAGATATTGTTGCCGTATTAAACGGAGATATGATCGGAAGAAACAACGTCAATCAGGCGGCGCTATTGGGCTCCAGTTCTCCTCATGAAAATTCTTCAGATTTAGTCGCTATTGCTAAAAGGCAAACGATGAAGGTCCTAAATTTGATTTAGACAAACTTTGGGACAGACCGGAACATCCGGAGTATTTTTATTTCCGTTCCGACCATTTGCCTTATGCAAGAAGAGGAATCCCATCTGTTTTTTATACCAGTGTTTTGCACAGTCAATATCATACACCAATGGATGAGTTTGAAAACATTGATTTTGTAAAATTGCACAAAATGACCGAATGGATGTATCGCACAGGCTGGATTTTATCGAATGATGCAGGTCGT
The DNA here is from genome assembly GCF_023539155.1 of Flavobacterium sp. B183. Taxonomy (NCBI): domain Bacteria; kingdom Pseudomonadati; phylum Bacteroidota; class Flavobacteriia; order Flavobacteriales; family Flavobacteriaceae; genus Flavobacterium; species Flavobacterium sp. B183. The sequence continues at coordinate 1,604,858 of NZ_CP097434.1, forward strand.
CCTAAAACATTACCCAACGTACAATTAGAACGATAGGGAATAGTGGTTTGCTTTGAATTTTAGACGCGGATGACGCGGATTCGCTATTGCGAAAACGCGGATAAAAACGGATTTTTTCTTGATTTTTAACTAGAAAAGAACTTAAAAAAGGCTTTCTGAAATTTCAGAAAGCCTTTTTTATTATCAACTAATTCGATAGTTTTCAAATATTAAATCCGTTTTTGTCCGCGTTTTTACGAAGTAAATCCGTTTCATCTGTGTTGAGATGAAATGTTGATTTTGTCGAGTGATACAAGTTGTCAGCTATTAAAACATAAAAAAACCGATTTCTATTTTTAGAAATCGGTTTTTTTATGTTTAAGAATAAATAGTTATTGTCTAATAATCTATTTAGTCTGATGATCTAAAATCTACAATCCAAACTCGGCTTTTACTTTATCAACAAAATCAAGTTTTTCCCAAGTAAACAATTCCACAGTAACTGTTTTTTCGTTTCCACCTGGAGCAGAGAAAGTTTTAGTTACAGTTTCCGGTTTACGTCCCATGTGTCCGTAAGCAGCAGTTTCACTGTAAATAGGGTTTCTCAATTTCAAACGCTGCTCGATAAAGTAAGGACGCATATCAAAGATAGCTTCTACTTTCTTAGCGATTTCACCGTTTGTTAAGTTTACTTTAGAAGTTCCGTAAGTATCAATAAAAATACCCATTGGCTCAGCAACTCCAATTGCGTAAGAAACCTGTACTAAAATCTCATCAGCAATACCTGCTGCTACTAAGTTTTTAGCGATATGACGTGTTGCATAAGCCGCACTTCTGTCTACTTTACTTGGATCCTTTCCTGAGAATGCACCACCACCGTGAGCACCTTTTCCACCGTAAGTATCCACAATAATTTTTCTTCCTGTCAAACCAGTATCTCCGTGAGGTCCTCCAATAACGAATTTCCCAGTTGGATTAATGTGGTAGTTGATTTTATCATTGAATAAATGCGCGTGAGCTGGATTTTTAGCAATGATTCTTGGAATCAAAATTTCGATAATATCTTTTTTGATTTTAGCAAGCATTGCCGCTTCTTCATCAAAATCATCGTGTTGAGTTGAGATTACAATTGCATCAATACGAGTTGGTTTATTATCGTCACTGTACTCTAGAGTTACCTGTGATTTTGCATCAGGACGTAAATAAGTGATCTCCTTATTTTCACGTCTTAAAATAGCTAACTCTTGTAATAATTTATGAGACAAATCAAGTGCCAATGGCATGAAGTTTTCAGTTTCGTTAGTTGCATAACCAAACATCATTCCTTGGTCTCCAGCACCTTGCTCTTCCGGCTTAGCTCTGTCAACTCCTTGATTAATATCTGCTGATTGCTCATGAATTGCTGAAAGAATCCCGCAAGAATTAGCCTCAAACATATATTCGCTTTTAGTATATCCAATTTTACGGATTACTTCGCGAGCAATTTGCTGCACATCAAGATAAGTATTCGATTTTACTTCACCAGCTAAAATTACCTGACCAGTCGTAACCAGTGTTTCACAAGCTACTTTTGAGTCAGCATCAAATGCCAAAAAGTTATCAATTAATGCATCCGAAATTTGATCTGCAACTTTGTCTGGATGCCCTTCACTAACAGATTCTGACGTAAATAAATAAGCCATAATAATGTATTAAATTAAAATTAAGCGAGAAAAAATAATTGCTAAAAAGGGCTAAAGGAGAAATTCTGCTTTAGCATTTTTTACTACCGAAATCTATGTTTCAGTACCCATAACGAACCGTTTCATTATGAAGAGGTTGCAATCAGTTCAAATTTTTCCTCTTGTATTCGCGTGCAAAGGTATAAAACCATTTTGATTTGCAAATTAAACTTTTCATTTTTTTGATTTTAGAAGCAGAAATTTAACATATCATACTATTTTGATAGGGTAATAGAAATTATTTTGGTTTTTGTTTGGTCGATTAAAAAATAGTTCGCAAATTTGCCCCATCAAAATAAAACAAAAAATGAAATTAACGATTTGCAATATGTCATGTATGATGCCGGAGCCTTCCGCAGAGACACTGTTGTAGTTTTTTTTAAGAAATATACATATAGAACCTCTGCCGCTCGCAGGGGTTTTTTTTGTTCCAAAAAGAAACCGGATTGTAAATCACTTTTTAAGTCAGAAAACAATATAAAACCAGAAAAAAGTAATGAAAAAGAATGTAGTAGTAGCTTTAAGTCTTTTGACCTTTTCGGGCATTTATGCGCAGGAGAATAAAAAAGAACAGGACAGTTTAAAAAATAATGAATTGACCGAAGTGACCATTGTAGGGTCGCGCAGCAAAAACAGAGTAAAAACAGATGTACCGGTTCCGGTTGATGTTTTTAATATTTCAGAAATAACAAAAGGAGCACCGCAAACCAGCGTAACCCAAATTTTAAATTATGTGGCGCCTTCTTTTACCAGTAACGCAACTTCTACAGCAGATGCGACAGACCACGTTGATCCGGCACAGTTAAGAGGTTTAGGGCCGGATCAGGTTTTGATTTTGGTAAACGGAAAACGAAGACATACAAGTTCATTAGTCAACATTAACGGTTCACCGGGAAGAGGATCTGTAGGAACAGATTTAAATGCTATACCTTCATTTGCTATTGAAAGAATAGAGGTTTTGCGTGACGGTGCAGCGGCTCAGTACGGTTCGGATGCGATTGCGGGAGTTATTAATATCGTACTGAAAAAGAATGCCAATTATCTTTCAGGAGATATACAATATGGTACCAACTTATCTTCGGGATCGAATAATTTTAAAGGAGGAGCCGATGGTCAAAATCTACAAGTTGATTTAAATTACGGAACTTCTTTGGGTAAAGCAGGGAGCTTCCTGAATGTTACCGGTAGCGCTGTGACCAGACAGGCAACAAGCCGTGCGGGAATTAGAAGCAACGCAATTTTTAATGCCTACAATGCTGTCGAGAACAGAGCAGCTCAGAACGGTGTGAATATTAATTCATTTTTCAGTAATATTAATAATACTTCAAATTCAGCGCAAATTTTGAATTCGCTGAAACAGTATGCGCCACAGGTGGGTTATTTTACACCGGCACAGCAAAATGCTATTGCTTCGGCAGGTACTATTGCACAAATGCAGACAGCTTTGAATTTTGATGTAACCAACAATGAGTTGGCATACAGAGGTCAGGAAAGAAGCGACTATAATATGAGTGTAGGCCAGTCTGAATTAGCATCGGGACAATTATATTACAATACAAAGTATCCGTTAACAGAAACAACATCTCTATATTCATTTGGAGGTTTGTCTTATAGAAATGGTAGATCGTATGCTTTTAACAGACTTCCAAACGGTTCAGGAACTTTTACACAGGTATATCAAAATGGATTTTTACCGGAAATAGAATCTTCAATCTTAGATGCTTCTGCAGCAGTTGGAGCTACAACAGAATTATTCGGTTTTGACACCGATATCAGTACAAACCTCGGGACAAACTCTTTTAAATATGATGTGAACAATACTATTAATGCTACTTTGGGAACCAATTCGGCTTCGAGTTTTTATGCTGGTAAAGTTTCGTTTTTGCAAAGTACAACCAACTTGGATTTAAGTAAAAAGTACGATGTTTTAAACGGCCTGAACGTTGCCTTTGGTGGAGAATTCAGATATGAAAATTATCAGATTCAACAGGGAGAAGAAGCTTCTTACGGATTGTATGATACCAACGGAAATTTGGTTCCTGGAATTTTACCAAGCAATTCACCTTTAATCGTAACCGACTTTTTCGGGAATAAGCGTGGAGCCGGAGCACAAGGATTCTCAGGATTTCAGCCTTCAGATGCTAAAGTTAAGGACAGAAAAAGTGGTGCGGCTTATGTAGATTTAGAATTAAATGCAACAGAAAACTGGCTTCTAAACGGAGCAGCGCGTTACGAGAACTATTCTGATTTTGGAAGTACTGTTACCTTTAAATTGGCGTCTCTTTTGAAATTAACAGACAATATCAACTGGAGGATTTCAGGACAAACAGGTTTTAGAGCTCCTTCACTACAGCAAAAATATTTTGAAAGCAGTTCAACTCAGTTCATAAACGGTTCTCCTTATCAGGTGGGTTACTTTACAAATGATTCACAAGCAGCCAAAAGTATTGGGGTTGAAAACTTAAAAGCGGAGAAATCAAAAAGTATCAGTACCGGATTTACATTCAAGATTCCTGAAGCAAACATTACCATTGCAACAGATGCTTATTTTACCAGAATCGACGACAGAGTAGTATTAACCGGGCAGTATGCAAGACCAACAGATGCACAGATAAATGGAGCAACATCGCCGGAACAAAAAGATGCCTTAACTTTATTTCAACAGGCCTTTGATTTAAAAGGTGTGGAAAGAGCTTCGTTCTGGACCAACGGAATCAACTCTGAAACGAAAGGTATTGATGTTGTAATTTCGCATAAATACAATGTTATTCCGGATTTCACGATCAGAAATGATTTTGCATTGAGCTACAATACCACCAAAAGGGTAGGAGAATTAAATGTTCCTCAATCGATCATCAATGCAGGTGGAGAGCCTTTTAAATATTCATTCTTTCCGGAGTCAAGCCGAATTTATTTAGAAGAAGCCATTCCAAAATTGAAAGCCAATTTGATGACTACGTTTAGTATCAAAAAACTGGACATTTATTTAAGAAACAGTTATTTCGGAGCAGTGACAGATCCGGGAGCGACTGATGTAAATTTAGACGGATCATCTTCTGTTTACGAACATCCTGAATACAGCGCTAAATTGGTTACCGATTTGTCTTTTGGATATCAGATTAACGAGAAATTCAGATTCACAGTTGGTTTCAATAATATAGGTGATGTTTATCCGGACCGAAATAATCCTGCAACACCTGCCTTTACCAATACAACGCCAACCTTGTCGCCTGCGCCAAGTACAGATTTAAGCAACGCCAATCAGTTTGCTTATTCCAGAGCAGTATCACAATTTGGATTAAACGGAAGATTTGGTTTTGCCAGATTGAGTTTTAAGTTCTAAGACCATAATATTGGCCACAGATTATAAGGATTAAACGGATTTACGTTGATCTGATAATCATGTTAATCCCTTAATCTGTGGCTGTTTTTTATTTTTTTATGACTATAATACCTGCATTTACAGGGAGTAATAAAAATTTTACATTAAATATTGATATTTAATTTGGTAGTTAGGAAAATACTTATTACATTTACTCTATAGAATTAGTCGAATTAAAAAAGACAATTAATTTTAAATAAAATAAAAATGAAAACAATAGCAAATAGTATGATTATGTGTTGTGAGATGATGCAAATGTGCATCCCAAATTGCTGTTACCAAAAGTGAAAGAGTAAATCTTTGTTATAGTTAGAACTATAAGCCCTTTTGGTCGCCATCCGAAAGGGCTTTTTTAATTCCGAAACTAAAACAAGTATTATGAAAACACTACATATTATAGTAAGAGAGATTTTATACAGATTGAAAACCGATTATAAACGATTTGCAGCTGCAGTTAAAAATAGAAAAGTGAATGCAGTTAAAATAAAAGGAGAGCTTTATTCGAGTGAATCAAATTCTCTGCTTTTCCAAATGTACCTGCATGAAGAAGAAGATCTTTTTATTTGAGATGTAAAAACGACTGTAATAATTAAAGAATAAACCAAAAGCTATAAACAATACCTAAAACTAAGAAATCATGAGCACACAAAAATTTGCCACAAACGCACTACACGCAGGACACGATGTTACTAAAAATGCAGGAACCAGAGCAGTTCCAATTTACCAGACATCATCGTATGTTTTTAACAATTCAGATCATGCAGCCAATTTATTTGGTCTTGCTGAAGCCGGATTCATTTACACCCGATTAAATAACCCTACAAATGATGTTTTGGAACAACGTCTTGCGGCGCTTGAAGGTGGAATTGGGGCAGTAGTTACAGCCTCAGGAGCCTCTGCAATTTCCACATCTTTATTGACTTTGCTAAAAGCAGGAGATCATATTGTGGCTTCTAATAGTTTGTACGGAGGAACGTATAATTTATTGAGTGTAACTTTACCGCGTTTAGGGATCACAACTACCTTTGTAGATCCTTCAAAACCCGAAAATTTCACTAAAGCTGCCAAAGAAAACACACGGGCATTTTTTGTTGAATCTTTAGGGAACCCAAAATTAGATGTGCTCGATCTGAAAGCGATTGCAGTCGAGGCTAAAAAATTTAAAGTCCCTTTTATTGTAGACAACACAGTAGCTACTCCTTATTTATTAAATCCGATTGCTTACGGAGCAGACATTGTCATTCACTCCCTTACCAAATATATTTCAGGAAACGGAACCTCATTAGGAGGAGCCATTATCGACGCCGGAACTTTTGACTGGGCGAATGGTAAATTTCCTGAGTTCACAGAACCTTCACCGGGATATCATGGCTTAGTGTATCACGAAGCTTTAGGAAATGCTGCTTTAATTGCTAAAGCAAGAATCGAAGGCTTACGTGATTTTGGAGCAGCTTTGAGTCCGTTTAATGCTTTCCAGATCATTCAGGGATTAGAAACTCTGCCAATCCGAATTCAAAAACACAGCGAAAATGCTTTGGCTTTGGCTTCCTGGCTAGAAAAACAGGAAGAAGTAGCCTGGGTGAATTATCCAGGCTTAAAAACCAATAAATATTATGACCTGTCACAGCAGTACTTGCCAAAAGGGCAAAGTGGTGTCGTTACCTTTGGATTAAAAGGAGGTTTTGAAGCAGCCAAAAAAGTGGTAGATGAAACCAAACTTTTCTCGCTTCTGGCGAACATTGGTGATACCAAGTCATTAATTATTCATCCTGCAAGTACAACGCATCAGCAATTGTCTGATGCCGAACAATTAGAAACGGGAGTTTCAAAAGATCTGGTTCGACTTTCCGTTGGACTGGAAGATATAGAAGATTTAATTGCTGACTTGCAAACTGTTTTTGCAAGCGTGACCGAGTCACAATACAGCATTAATAAAAACTAGGTTTTTTTGTTTTTTGTTTGAAAAATTGCCTTTAGCAGCGTGAGTTCTGCTAGAGGTGATTTTTTATAAAAAGCAAATCAGTATAAAAGTTTTAAACCTTATAGGTGTTGAGGTTTAATGTAGAGTGCTACAGTGTACTTAAAATAGTTATAAGGTTTAAAAAATTAAAAAGTAAAATTATGTCAAAGCTTAAAATAAATATCATCCTTTTTGGAATTGGAAATATAGGGAGTACTTTGATCAATCAAATTATTGAAAGTCAGGAGTTTTTTCTCAAAAGTAAGAATATCGATTTTCACTTTCCAATTATCACCAATTCAACTGTAGCTTTTTTCGAGAAAGAAGGCGTAGGATATGCTTGGGAAACCAATTTTCTGGAATTGGCCGTTCCTTTTAAGGTCCAGGATATTATTGAATTTGCCAAAGAAAATGAATTTGAAAATTTAATCGCTGTAGATGCCACTGCGAGCGATGAATTAATACATCACTACAATACATTGATCGAAAACGGGTTTAATATTGTAGCGGTAAATAAAAAAGCCAACACGTTACCGATTGATTTATACAAAGAGATCAGGTCAAACCTTAAAAAGTACGACAAAGAGTTTTTATATGAAACCTCAGTAGATACCGGATTTCCGGTTTTACAAACTTTGAGAGACTTGTATTATTCAGGCGAAAAAATCACAAAAATTCGTGGTGTTTTTTCAGATAATCTGAGTTATGTTTTTAATCGCTTTGCTGCCGAAGAAACAACCTTCTCTTCTTTATTAAAAGATGCAAGTTTACTCGGTTTAATGCGTTCCACCTTTAAAGAGGATTTATCCGGAAATGATACAGCCAGAAAATTACTGATTCTCACGAGAGAAATTGGAAAAGATTTTGAGCTGTCAGATATAAAAATTAATTCCCTTATTAATGAAGAGCATCTGGAGCAAAACGGCATTCTGAATAAAGAAGCAATCGATCGATCGTTTAAGATTGCTAAAATTAGTCAGGCAGATGATCATGTACTCCGATACGTGGGAGAATTTGATGTTGTAAAAAATACATTAGAAGTTAAACTGGTTTCAGAACCCATTACCTCAGCAATAGGTCAGTTGAAAGGATCAGATACCATTTTCGAAATTTATACACAATCGTATGCAGCTGTTCCAATTGTGATTCAAAGTGCTTCGGCCTGTAAGCAAGCCATTTCAAGGGGTGTAATTACAGATATTTTAAAAGTAGCCGAAAAGATCAAAAATAAAGAAGCAGTCTGGTTGTAAGTGGTTTCGAAATACTAGTAAGTTGTTCTTTGATATAATGAAACAGGAAAGTTTTTAAGTTATTTTTTGTAAGATTTATCTTTTGAATGTTCATATGTTAATTTTGTAAGATGTTTTTTAACCTAAAAAGGTCGCTTTTTAACGTTTTTTGGGATTAATTTATTGGGACTCACTTGCATAATTGATAAAATATTCGCAAATTTGTAAGACTTCAAAGCTAAAGAAGAAATAATTTAGTATTCTGAATGAAAGTTACATCGATTGAGGCAAAAGTTTTGTACTCTGTTGATTAAAAGAAGAGTAAAATAGAAATATTTCTAAAGTTTAAAGAAGTTTATTAAAATAGAAAAAATGCAAGAATTTTTTAAAATAGCAATTAAGTCCCAGATGAATAAGTCCCTACAGATGAACAAGATGTTTAACGTCGCACGTATTTGTGTATGCGTCTGTTGATACTAAAAGTATATATAAGTTGTAAAAAACTTGAACCCTTTTGGTATTAAAAATCCAAAAGGGTTTTTTTATTCCATTTGGTTACGATAACAAAGAAATAAACATAAAATAAAGATAATAACACGCAAACTAACATAAACTTAAATGTCATGAGCACAATAAACTACCTAACAAAGACTTTTTCAACATTGAAAAACATTAGAGCTAAAAGAAACAATGCACCGCCAACAAATGAATTGACCGATTCAAGATTCGGGGTGACTGAAACAAATAAAAAAGCGGAGAAAAAAAATCCGGATTCATTATTGTTTTTGATGTATTCAAAAGAAAATGAAACGCTTTTTATTTAAATCTAAAAGCATCATAAAATAGAGGGAAACCTGCTTAATTTTACTGGGCAAATTGTTCGGTAATTTTTTGCGTACACTAGTTTTTGTTTGAATTATGTTTAAGAAATTGAGGAATCAGTTTCGATAAAATTTGTTTGTTTGAGAAATTAGTAGTTAATTTGCACCTTTAAGTTCAAAAACGTATTGAAATGTTATAAAGAAAGGACGAGGGATTAGACCCGATGAATCCTTAGCAACCCTTCGTTAAATCGAAGAAGGTGCTGCATTCTACCACGCCCAAACGTGGAAAGATAACAACAAGAAATTTTCTGGTTTCACTCTAGACTTTCTTTCTGATATTTCCACATACAAATCAAAATTAAAAAGATTTGAAATTGGAAAATATACCAAGTCCCATTATAATTCAGGAATTCATCACCGAAAGTGGTGTGTCCTACTCATCATTGCCCTTAAGTTTTACACTTTCCGGTTTACCATTGTATAGCGCGCCTATTGTTCTCGTTAACCATGCTTTGACAGGGAATGCAGAGGTCACCGGAATAAACGGCTGGTGGAATGACCTTATTGGGGAAGAGAAAACAATCGATACCCATAAATTTACCGTACTGGCTTTTAATGTGCCCGGAAACGGAAATGATTCCTTTATCATCGAAAACTATCAGGATTTCACTACCAGAGATATTGCCCGCATTTTTATTAAAGGCCTGGAGCTTTTAAATATTCACCAACTGCATACCATTATCGGAGGTTCTGTTGGTGGTGGCATCGCCTGGGAAATTCTTGCATTAGAACCCCATATTACTCAAAACCTAATTCCCATTGCAACAGATTGGAAGTCGACCGACTGGATGATCGCCAATTGCTACTTACAAGAGCAAATTTTGAACAATTCTTCAAAACCTATAGAAGATGCCAGAATTCATGCTATGTTGTGTTACAGGTCTCCGGAATCATTCAAAGAGAAATTTCAACGTACCATCAATACCAACCGTCCTGTTTTTAATATCGAAAGCTGGTTGGCACATCATGGTGAAAAACTACAGAAAAGATATCAATTGGCTTCATATAAACTCATGAACCAATTGCTTAAAACCATAGACATCACCAGAAACAGAGAGGATTTCGAGACCTTGTTATCTCAAACAGACGCTGCGATTCATATTATCGGAATCAATTCAGATTTGTTTTTTATACCCAAAGAAAATCGGGAGACTTATCAGGAATTAAAAAAGTTCAAAGACAATGTTTTTTACAGCGAAATAGATTCGGTTCACGGACATGACGCTTTTTTAATCGAGTACAAACAATTAGATCATTTACTTGCCGATATTTTTAAGGCAGAAACAATAGAAAAATAAAATGAAAATATTAAAATTTGGCGGTAAATCGTTATCAAACGGAGAAGGACTTAATAAAGTAGTTTCAATTATTACGGATAAAGTACAGCAGAATGAAAAAATAGCTGTTGTGGTTTCGGCCCGCGGAAATGCAACAGACGAGTTAGAATACATTTTAAAAATTGCTGCTAAAAACGGTAATTATAAACCGTTATTTGAGAATTTTAAAGCGTATCAGATTTCAGATTATCCTCAGGTCGATTTATCTGAAGAATTTAATGTGCTCGAGAAACTTTTTGAAGGAGTAAGCCTGATTGGTGATTACAGCAATAAAATTAAAGATCAGATTTTATCAAAAGGAGAATTACTTTCGGCTAAATTGCTGACAGCTATTCTAATCGGAAAAGGAGTTCCGGCAAATTTTGTCGATTCAAGAGAATTGTTGAAAACCGATTCTAAATTTGGTGATGCACAGCCTTTGGAACAGCTTTCTAAGAAAAATGTGATCAATTATTTTAAAGAACACAACGGTTCAACGGTTAACATCGTGACCGGTTTTATTGGGTCTAACAATAATAACGATACCACTACTTTAGGCAGAAATGGCAGTAATTATACAGCATCGCTAATTGCGAATTACTTAAATGCCGAAGAATTGCAAAACTTTACACATGTTGACGGAATTTATACAGCAAATCCTGATTTGGTTGCCGATGCGAAAAAAATCGAATTCCTGTCGTTCAATGAGGCAAATGAATTAGCCAATTTTGGTGCTACCATTTTACATGCGAAAACAATCATTCCGTTGCTGGAAAAAAATATCCCGCTTCGTATTTTAAATACCTTCAATCATGAAAATCGCGGGACTTTAATTACCTCTGATTCAGCTAAAGAAGGAATTAAAACGCTTTCTGTTTTAGAGAATGTGTCTCTGGTGAATCTGGAAGGCCGCGGATTACTTGGGAAAGCAGGTGTAGATGCCCGAATTTTTAAAGTAATGGGCGATCACAATATCAGTGTGAGTATTATTTCGCAAGGTTCTTCAGAGCGTGGGATTGGTCTTGTGGTGGCGACCGACAAAGCTACATTGGCAATGGTTGAATTAGAAAAAGAATTCGAAAATGACTTTTATTCCAAAGATGTAAATCAAATTACCGTAACCGATAATGTTTCGGTAATTTCGATTATCGGTCAGGATTTGAGTACTTTTCATAAACCCTACACGGCATTAATTAAAAATAAAATTGTTCCGATTTTGTTCAATAACACCGTTACGGGTAAAAACGTGAGTTTGGTTGTTAAAAAATCAGAACTGCATAAAGCCTTAAACGTAATTCACGGAGAGATTTTCGGAGTTTCTAAAAAAATCAATATTGCCATTATTGGTCATGGATTAGTGGGAGGAACTTTAATCAATCAGATTTTAGAATCGACTGACGCTATCGAGAAAAGAAAAGATGTGAGACTGAATGTTTTTGCAATTGCCAATTCCAAAAAAGTACTTTTAGATAAAAACGGAGTAAGTTCGAACTGGAAAACAGATATTGAAAAGGAAGGACTTGCCTATACTATTCAGGATATTATTGCTTATGCGAATCAACATCATTTAGAAAACCTGATTGCGATTGATAATACCGCCAGTGCAAAATTTGTGGAGAATTATATTCCGCTGGTGGAGAGCAGTTTCGATTTGATCTCTTCTAATAAAGTAGCCAATACACTAAGTTATGGTTTTTATAAAGAATTGAGAAAATCTTTAGCCGAAAATCAGAAGAATTATTTGTACGAAACCAATGTTGGTGCCGGATTGCCATTAATTGATACGATTAAATTATTACACCTTTCAGGAGAAAATATCACCAAAATAAAAGGAGTATTCTCCGGAACATTGAGTTATTTATTCAATAATTTTTCGGCAAAAGACGCTCCGTTTAGTGAGATTTTGCAGGAAGCGATTGATAACGGATACACAGAACCGGACCCTCGTGAGGATTTATGCGGAAATGATGTGGGAAGAAAATTATTGATTCTGGCAAGAGAATTAGACTTGCAGAATGAATTTGAAGAAATCTCGATTCAGAATTTAATTCCGGAACATTTACGTGAAGGAAACGTTGGTGATTTCTTAACGAAATTGAAAGAATTCGATCCGATTTATGAAAAAATAAAAGCCGATCAAAAGCCAAATCATGTATTGAGATACATTGGTGAATTGTCGGGAGATTTGCAAAACGACAAAGGAATTTTGGAAGTAAAGCTGGTTTCGGTACCTTCTGACACCGCTTTGGGCGGATTAAAAGGATCTGATTCTTTCTTTGAGATTTATACAGAGTCTTACGGAGACCGTCCAATCGTAATCCAGGGAGCAGGTGCAGGCTCTGCTGTAACAGCGAGAGGAGTATTTGGTGATATTTTGAGATTGTCAGATAAAGGGTAAGGAATTTGAGATTTGAGATTGCAGATTTGAGATTGCAGATTTATAGGTCCAGTTTGTCATTTCGACCGAAGGGAGAAATCACACCAGGAACTCCGCAACGAAAAATTCTAATCTTTGTCAACAATCTAATGTGATTTACTTCGTCTGTTCGCTATCGCTCGAGTCTCCTTAAGTCGAAATAACAAGATTACAAAGAATAAAAAGTAAAAAAAAAATAACAACACAATGAAAGTAACTTTGAACAGAGTAAATGACGCGTTTCATTTTAAACTTAAAAACGAACGTGGTCATGTAGTGGATGTTGACAGCAGAGCCGAATTTGGCGGAAGTGATTTAGGTCCAAGTCCAATGGAATTAGTATTGATGGGGGTCGCGGGATGCAGTGCCATTGATATGATTTCGATCTTAAAAAAACAACGTCAGGAAATCACTTCCTTTAACGCTGAGGTAGAAGGAGAGCGTGTGCAGGTAGGTGAAGCAAAACCTTTTAAGGAAATCAATGTGGTTTTTTATTTAGAAGGAGACATTAACCCTGAAAAAGCACAACGTGCAGCCCAGCTTTCTTTTGAGAAATATTGCTCGGTTTCTAAAACAATTGAGCCTACAGCTACCATAAAATATAAAGTGGTTCTGAACAACGAAGAATTAAAGTAATTGGATAATTAGTCAATTTGATAATTAGATAATTTTTGGGCCATTTTTATACAATAAAAATTCACATTAAACTTCTGGCGAAACGCTGTGTTTGGCTTTGTGAATCTTTGTGAAATTTTATAAAAAAAGCGAATTAGTGCTAATTAGTGCAATTCGTGTTTTAGCCAATTTGAGAATTAGATAATTTTCAAAATGAAGATTAATTAATAACGTTATACCGTTTAAATTTTAAGTTTTTGTTTTAAACAATGCTGAAAACTTGAAACTTGAAACAAGAAAAACAAAAAAAATGAACACAGAAGAATTTGGTTTTGAAACACAAGCCATTAGGACACAATTAGAAAGAAGTCAGTATCTAGAGCATTCGGTGCCATTATACTTATCATCAAGTTTTGTATTTGAAGATGCCGAAGACATGAGAGCTTCTTTTACAGAAGAAAAAGAAAGAAACATTTACAGCCGTTTCAGCAATCCGAATACCACAGAGTTTGTGGACAAAATTTGTAAAATGGAAGGCGCAGAGGCGGGTTATGCTTTTGCAACCGGAATGGCAGCGGTATATTCTACTTTTGCAGCATTATTAAATTCAGGAGACCATATAGTGTCTGCGAGCAGTGTTTTTGGCTCGACGCATGCTTTATTTATGACGTATTTTCCAAAATGGAATATCGAAACTTCTTATTTTGATATTAGCAAGCCGGAAACCATTGAAGGATTCATTAAACCGAATACAAAAATTTTATACGCAGAGTCGCCTACAAATCCGGGTGTTGATGTGATCGATTTACAATTGTTAGGGGATCTTGCTAAAAAACACAACCTGATTTTAATTATCGATAACTGTTTTGCCACGCCTTACCTTCAACAACCTATAAAGTTTGGAGCACATTTGGTAGTACATTCAGCAACCAAATTAATTGACGGTCAGGGAAGAGTTTTGGGCGGAGTTACTGTCGGAAGCGAAGATTTAATCAGACAGATTTACTTGTTCTCGAGAAATACAGGACCAGCTTTGTCTCCGTTTAATGCATGGGTTTTGTCAAAAAGTTTAGAGACATTGGCCGTTCGCGTTGAAAAACACTGCGAAAATGCTTTAAAAGTAGCAGAGTTTTTAGAGGCACATCCAAATGTGAATAGTGTAAAATATCCGTTTTTGAAGTCACATCCACAATATGAAATTGCCAAAAAGCAAATGAAATTGGGTGGAAATATTATCGCTTTTGAAATTAAAGGCGGAATTGAAGCAGGAAGGAAATTTTTAGATAAAATAAAACTTTGCTCGTTATCTGCAAATATTGGCGATACGAGATCGATTGTGACGCATCCTGCTTCAACAACACACAGTAAGCTGTCTGAAGAAGATCAATTGGCAGTCGGAATTACACAAGGTCTTGTTCGTGTTTCTGTAGGCTTAGAAACCGTAGAAGATGTAATTGCTGATTTGAAACAGGCGCTTTCTTAAAATAATTTTAGATTTCTGATTTTAGATATTAGATTTTATGCTGATATCTAAAATCTTATCTTTACACTATGATAAAGCCAAGATTACTTATTTTATCGGATTTATTTGGAGGTAAAGATCCGGAGTGGATAAAAATTTATTCAGAATTATTAAGGTCTGAATTCGAAATTCAGTATTATGATGTTCTGGAATTGGCTGATATTAATTCTGATGACCTTATTGAAAGCGATATTCATAATCAATTTTTAAACGGCGGTATTGATTGTGCAGTCCAAAAATTACTTCAATTAGAGACGGAAAAAATAGTTGTTTTAGGATTTAGCATTGGAGGAACAATTGCCTGGAAAGCTTCTTTGCAGGGATTAAATACTACCTATCTGTTTGCTGTTTCGTCAACAAGATTAAGATATGAAGCTGAAGTTCCAAATTGTGGTATAAAATTATACTTTGGAGAAGAAGATCCAAACAGACCAAACCCACAATGGTTTTTTGATCTGAATATAAGGAATGAAATTATTGAGAACCATAATCATCAACTGTATATAACGGAAAATAATGTGTACTTAGTTTGCAATGATATTTTGAAAACTTTATTAAGATGACGGCCTTTAACTGAAAAAAACAGTTATAGGCCTTTTTTATTGGGTTTTATTTAAACTATACTAATTTAGTAGAATTTAAAATTTAGTTCTGTTACTATTCTCATTTAAAAAGTTTATTTTTGTGGCAGGAAAACAAGACGATTGTTGTTTTGGGTTAAAAGCCTAAAATGAGCAATCAGCAATTAAAATATATAAAAAGTGCTTTCAAAGAAAACAAAATACGGAATTAAAGCTTTAACTTACCTGGCCAGACGTGAAAACAATGAGCCGGTACAAATTGCTGAAATTGCGAAAAGTGAACATATTTCGATTAAATTTTTAGAAAGTATTTTGCTGCTGCTTAGGAACTCAGGATTTCTGGGAGCTAAAAAAGGAAAGGGCGGAGGTTATTATCTGATAAAGGATCCTAAAGATATCAGTATGGCCAAAGTCTATCGTATTCTGGAAGGGCCAATTGCATTGTTGCCTTGTGCCAGTCATAATTTTTACGAAAGATGTGATGATTGTGATGATGAATCTACCTGTGCTGCACGCCGATTAATGACCGAAGTGAGAGATAATACACTTAAAATTCTGGAGAGTAACTCGTTAGCAGATATTGCATTTTAATCAGATTCTCCATTCTGAGATTTCATATAAAAAAGACCATTTCAATAGTTTAATGAAATGGTCTTTTCTTTTTAGATTCAGATTATATTTTAAAGAATAGGAATACGTTTAGAAAATTAATTTATATCCTGCCATAAAAAGCATTACAGCAATCGCATTTCTAAGGAATTGATCCGGAACTTTTCCACTCAGCATACTTCCCATATAAATTCCTGGAAGTGAGCCCATCAATAATTGTCCTAATAAGACAAGATCTAAATTTCCCATTGAAGCGTGTCCGATTCCGGCAACTAATGTCAAGGGAACGGCATGTGCAATTTCAGTCCCGACTAAACGAGGGGTTGGCAATAACGGATAAAGAAAAAATAAAGTGACAGTTCCTAAAGCACCTGCACCAATTGAAGTTAGAGTTACAGTAGCGCCTAATAGAACACCTATAGCAATAGTTAGTGTGTTTTGAGTGGTACTTTCGCTGTGAAATTTATCTCCGGCATGTTTTTGAGAGAATTCTAAAAGTTTCTTTTTAAAGATAATAGCAACCGAAGTAAATAACAATGCCCAGCCTAAACTGTATTTGATAACATGATTTATAGTTTCAATGTCGGTTTTGATACTGCTCAGAATCCATAAAGTAATCAAAGCGGCAGGAACACTTCCGAGAGTCAGCCAGCCCGTGATTTTCCAATTGATATTGCCTTTTTTGTTGTGAACGAACACCCCTCCGGCTTTAGTAAAAGCAGCATAAAGTAAATCTGTTCCAACTGCTGTTGTTGGTGGTATACCAAACCACAACAAAATTGGAGTCATCAAAGAACCGCCTCCAACACCTGTTAACCCCACTATAAAACCTACTGCTAAACCTGCAATTATAAGACCTATTTGGAAATCCATGGATAAATATTTGCCGTAAAAATAACAACATTTTTATAATTATCCTATAGATGTGGTAGACTTTAAAAGCGCTATTTAAAAAAGGATGAAATTTTTACTGTTATAGTTCTGTAGCACAGTTTGATATGTTTTTTTGCGCCGTTTAACGATTGATGGAAATTGTTATGGATTCCTTTTCGTTACTATTAAAATAAAGAGGATGTAAAAAAATCAAATATTGTTTTGATATTTAGAAATAAGTAGTAATTTTGCCATTCAATCTACTAACCCGATAGGGTAATAGATTTTAAAGCTAAAACAAATCACAGGAATGGAAAAGGAACTTAAAATAAATACCGCAGCAATTAAGGCTGACGTCACAATTAAAGAAAGATTGTGGGTTTTGGTACCGGCAGTTTTACTGATAGGTTTGTTGACGACTTTGATCTACAATCATCATGCGGAATTTTCATGGAATGCATTTGTTGACGGTTTTAATCAGGAATTTTTAGTATTTTTTGCAATTGGTGTTTTTGCACAATTGGTAGACGGAACTTTAGGAATGGGATATGGAGCAACTTCTACATCATTTTTATTAGCATACGGAGTTCCGCCGGTTATTAGCAGTACAGCGGTTCACGTTTCTGAAATGTTTACCACGGGAGCATCGGCGCTTTCTCACCACCGATTTGGAAATATCAATAAAAAATTGGTCAAACATTTATTAATTCCAGGGGTTTTAGGTTCAATAATGGGAGCTTATTTACTATCGGATGTGATTAATGGAGATATTATAAAGCCTTTTATTGCAGTTTATATGATTGTTCTGGCTATTATAATTATTAGAAAAGCTTTAGTTAAAAAGATCATCAAAAAGAAAACTAAAAAATTAGGATTTCTGGCCATCTTTGGAGGTTTTATGGACTCAGTTGGAGGCGGAGGCTGGGGTCCTATTGTGACTTCAACCTTATTAGGAAGAGGAAGAAACCCGAGATACACTATAGGTTCTGTAAACGCAGCAGAATTTGCAATTTCATTCGCAAGCGGTATAACCTTTATGCTTTTTGGTGGAATCCATGGCTGGCAGGTTATCATCGGTTTGATTTTAGGAGGTGTAATTGCAGCACCATTGGGAGCTTATCTTTTAAATAAAATCAAAAGAAAACCAATGATGATTGCGGTTGGTATTTTAATTATAGTATTAAGTTTAAAAACATTATCTAAATTATTGTAATATTTTTTAGAAGGAAAGAGAGAGAATATGAGTGCGACTATTATACAATCATTATTAGATAAAACGAAAGATTTTTCACTGGATGAAACCTTAGCTTTCTTAGCAAATGAATACCCGGGGAAAGTAATTTTTTCGACATCTTTTGGACAGGAAGATCAGGTTATCACTGATTTCATAGCAAAAAGCAATCAGGATATAGCCATTTTTACACTAGATACCGGAAGGTTATTTCAGGAAACGTATGACGTTTTTCATAAAACATTAAAAAAATACAAAAAGCCAATTGAGGTTTATTTCCCGGAAGCAGCAGCCGTAGAGAGTTTACTTCAATCAAAAGGCCCGAATAGTTTTTATGATTCGGTTGAGAACAGAAAAGAATGCTGTTTTATTCGAAAAGTAGTTCCATTGCGAAAAGCATTGGCAGGAAATTCGGTCTGGATTACAGGTTTAAGAGCAGAGCAGTCGGAGAATAGAAACGACTTACAATTGTTTGAATACGACGGAGGTTTTGAAATTATAAAGTTCAACCCCTTGCTGAAATGGACATTAGAAGAGGTTGAAACTTATTTGTCTGAAAACAATGTTCCTCAAAATGCTTTGCACAAACAAGGTTTTGTAAGCATCGGATGCGCACCCTGCACGAGAGCAATTTTTCCGGGCGAAGACATCAGAGCCGGAAGATGGTGGTGGGAATCCAGTCATAAAGAATGCGGATTGCATAGCGCTAAGAAAGAGTAGGTAGAAGAAAGAAGCTAGAGGCAAGAGAATAGATTAAAGAATAAAGAATATAGATTTTTGAGTTCCGAAGGAACGCCCCATATTGTAGCGTCGGGTTTCAACCCGATGAAGACGAAGGAACGATCCATATTGTAGCGTCGGGTTTTAATCCGATGGGAATGGAAGAAGAAGATTTAGAATATATCGTCGGAGTTTAACCCGATGGAGAGTAAAGAAAGTAAAGAATAATAGTAGAAAGTTTTAGGAAACTCACAATAAACAACAACCTGAAACTTTAAACTTGAAACAAAAAAACAAAATGAGTTCAGTATTAAAAACAAACGCTTTAGAGAGCGAAGCAATATATATTTTCAGAGAAGTAATTTCACAGTTTGATAAACCGGTTTTACTTTTTTCCGGAGGAAAAGATTCGATAACATTAGTACGTTTGGCACAAAAAGCATTCTTCCCTGCCAAAATCCCGTTTCCTCTTTTGCATGTTGATACCGGACATAATTTTCCGGAGACTATTGCTTTCAGAGATAAACTTGTAGAAGAGTTAGAGTTAGAATTAATCGTACGTAATGTTCAGGATGCTATCGACGAAGGAAAAGTGGTAGAAGAAACCGGTAAATATTCCAGTAGAAACAGTTTACAAACGACCACACTTTTAGATGCAATTGAAGAATTTAAGTTTGATGCCTGTATCGGAGGAGCACGTCGTGATGAGGAGAAAGCAAGAGCGAAAGAACGTATTTTTTCAGTTCGTGACGATTTTGGTCAATGGGATGAAAAAAACCAACGTCCGGAATTATTTGACATTTTGAACGGAAAAATAGAGAATGGTCAAAACGTTCGTGTTTTCCCAATTTCAAACTGGACAGAATTAGATGTATGGAGTTATATCGAGAAAGAACATATCGAAATTCCATCTATTTATTTCTCACATAAAAGAAAAGTTTTTTTGAGAGACGGTTTGATCTGGTCACATTCTCCTTTTGTGTACCAGGAAGAAGACGAACAAATCGAAGAAAGAATTGTTCGTTTTAGAACCGTTGGAGATATGAGCTGTACAGCAGCTGTTGAATCTTATGCAGCAACCATCGAAGAAGTGGTAGGAGAAATCAGAAGCTCTACGATTTCTGAAAGAGGAGCCAGAATTGACGACAAACGTTCTGAAGCCGCAATGGAAAAGAGAAAACAACAAGGGTATTTTTAATTGATAATTGACAATTGATAATTAAAAAGTAGAATCAAGAAAACAAAAAAACATACAGCTTGAAATTTTAGTTCAAAGGAAATCAACTTGAAACCTGAAACTAAATTTTTAAACCTGAAACAAAATAACATAGAATGGACGTTTTAAAAATAGCAACAGCAGGAAGTGTAGATGACGGAAAAAGTACTTTGATCGGAAGATTACTGTACGATACAAAATCATTGACGACAGATAAAATTGAAGCAATCGAGAAAAGCAGCAAGCAAAAAGGATACGATTATCTTGATTTTTCACTGGCAACTGACGGATTAGTAGCGGAGAGAGAACAAGGAATCACAATTGATGTGGCTCATATTTATTTCTCGACTGCAAAGAAAAGTTACATTATCGCCGATACTCCGGGTCACGTAGAATATACCAGAAACATGGTAACGGGAGCTTCGACTTCTCAGGTTTCCATTATCTTAATTGATGCGAGAAAAGGCGTAATCGAACAAACGTACCGTCACTTTTTTATCAATAATTTATTGAGAGTAAAAGAGGTAATTGTGGCGATCAATAAAATGGATTTAGTTGATTATTCAGAAGAAGTTTTCAATAAAATCAAAGCCGATTTCCAAGCTTTAAATGCCAAAAGTACTTTCAAAGAACAAAACGTAAGTTACATTCCGTTGAGTGCCATCAATGGAGGAAATGTTGTAGACAAATCAGAAAACATGAAGTGGTACGATGGACAAACGGTGTTGGAGCACTTAGAAGGATTGCATTCTCATGATGTTTACGAGCCAGGAAAAGCACGTTTTCCGGTTCAAACGGTTATTCGTCCAAAGACAGAAGAATACCATGATTTTAGAGGTTATGCAGGGAAATTATATGGAAACTCGATAAAAGTAGGAGATGCTGTAACAGTACTTCCTTCATTGACAGAATCAAAAGTTTCAAAAATTCACTTTTTCGACAAACAATTTGATGAAGCCGTTGCAGGTTCTTCGATCACCATCGAATTAGAAAATGATATCAATGTGACAAGAGGTGATATGATTGTAAAATCGTCAGAACTTCCAAAAATTGAAAAAGAAATACACACAACAGTTTGCTGGATGGACAGTAAAAAACTGGTTCCGGGTACAAAATATATCGTTCAGCACAACACCAATTCGGTTTTGGCAAAAGTAGAAAGTATTAAAAATACAATTGCAACAGATTACTCAGGAACAACACCGGCATCACAGTTAGCAATTAACGAGATAGGAGAAGTAAGCATTAAATTAAGTAAGCCGTTATATTTTGACGCTTATAATGACAATAAATCAAACGGTGCATTCATCTTAATTGATACCGCAACGAATACAACAGCAGGAGTAGGATTCATTAGGTAAACCTGCTATAAGCTTTAGGCTATATGCTGTAAGCTTTAAGCGAAAAATGTATAACAAGGTATTTTAAAAAGCTTATGGCATATAGCCTAAAGCTTAAAGCTAAAAAAAAAGCCTAAAGCAAGAGAAAGAAAATGGAAAGTTTTAGAACAGAAATAGAAAATCCGGTAGTTCAGAAAGAGATTATCGAGTTAGAAAAAAAGATTCATTTGTTCCGTGGAGGAAAAATTGATGATGAGCGTTTTCGTAGTCTTCGTTTAGCACGCGGAATCTATGGACAACGCCAGGAAGGTGTTCAGATGATTCGTATTAAACTGCCTTATGGTAAAGTGACCAGCGAACAATTGATCCGTATTACAAAAGTTTCTGATGAATATTCTACAGGACGTTTGCACATTACAACACGTCAGGACATTCAGATTCACTATGTAAGTCTGGACAGAACTCCGGAACTTTGGGCAAATCTGGCCAAAGACGATGTTACTTTGCGTGAAGCTTGTGGTAACACTGTTCGAAACATTACAGGAAGTGAATTGGCAGGTGTGGATGTAAACGAACCGTTTGACGTTTCGCCTTATGCACACGCCCTTTTTCAATATCTTTTAAGAAATCCTATCTGTCAGGAAATGGGACGTAAATTCAAAATTTCGTTCTCGTCCTCTGATGAAGATACTGCTTTGAGTTATTTACATGACTTAGGATTTATTCCAAAAATTGTAAATGGTGAGCGTGGTTTCAAAATTATGTTTGGTGGAGGTTTAGGTTCTCAACCTGCTCATGCCGAATTACTTTCCGAATTCGTTCCGGCAAATCAGATCATTCCAACAGCAGAAGGAATCGTTCGTATTTTTGATCGATACGGTGAACGTGCTAAGAGAATGAAAGCTCGTATGAAATTCCTGATCAAAGAAATGGGAAGAGATGTTTTCCTTGATTTGGTTGAAAAAGAGAAAAAAGCAATCGCTTTTGAAACGTACGAAATTGATACCACAGCTTTTGACGGACCAATTCCGGAACCGTTATTAGAAGTGCCACAAGTTACCATTGAAGATCAGGCAGCATACGAAGCCTGGAAAAAATCAAATGTAATTGCTCAAAAGCAGGAAGGTTATTACGCTATTGGAATCAAAGTTTTATTGGGAGATTTTTACACCGATAAAGCCCGATTATTAGCCGATTTAATTAAAAATTACGCCGCAAATGAACTTCGTTTTTCATTGCGTCAGAATATTGTAATACGTCATGTGAAAGAAGCGAATTTACCTTTCTTCTATCAGGAATTGGCTAAACTGAACTTTGTTCATTTAGGATATAATTCAACGGCAGATATTACAGCTTGTCCGGGTACAGATACTTGCAATTTGGGGATTGCAAGTAGTACCGGAATTGCAGAAGAATTAGAAAAAGTATTAAGTGCCGAATATCCTCAATATTTGAACAACCGCGAAATTGAAATCAAAATTAGTGGTTGTATGAATGCTTGTGGACAACATAATATGTCGGCAATTGGTTTTCAGGGAATGTCAATCAATTCCGGAAAATTGGTAGCTCCGGCTTTACAGGTTCTGTTAGGCGGAGGAAGATTAGGAAACGGAGCAGGTCGTTTTGCCGATAAAGTAATTAAAGTACCTAGTCGTAGAGGTCCGGATGCGTTGCGTACGATCTTAAATGATTTTGATGCTAATGGAAGCGGACAAAAGTTTTTGGATTATTATGATACAAAAGGCGAGAAGTATTTCTATGAAATCTTAAAGCCTTACGCTGATGTAACCAATCTAACAGAAGCTGATTTCGTAGATTGGGGTAATGCAGATAATTATGTAAAAGCAGTTGGAGTAGGAGAATGTGCCGGAGTGGTAATTGATTTGGTGGCGACGTTATTGTTAGAAGCCAAAGACAAATTAACATACGCACAGGAATCTTTCGACGAAAATAAATGGTCGGATGCTATTTACCATGCTTACGCCGGATTTGTAAATGGTGCAAAAGCTTTATTGCTTTCTGAGAACGAAAAAACAAACAATCATGCAGGAATCGTTGATTTGTTTGACACTGTTTTTATTGCAACCGGTAAAATTGAACTGGCAACATCATTTAGAGAATTAGTGTATCAAATCAATGCAATACAACCTTCAGAAGCATTTGCGAAACAATACATTCAGGAAGGAATTGCATTTTTTGATACGATAGAAAAATATAGAGCTCAACAATTAGAAAATGCTTAATATCAAACCAAAAGTAACTTTAGTTGGTGCGGGTCCCGGTGATCCGGATTTGCTTACGCTGAAAGCTGTAAAAGCACTTGCTGGAGCGAATGTGGTTTTGTACGATGCATTGGCCAATGAAGAGATATTAGCACACGCTCCTAAAAATGCGATTCGGATTTTTGTTGGAAAAAAAATAGGCAATCATGCTTATACGCAGGATCAGATCAATCAATTGATTGTGGATAATGCTTTGACCTACGGAAATGTAGTCCGTTTAAAAGGTGGTGATCCGTTTATTTTTGGACGTGGAAGTGAAGAAATTGAATTCATCGAAAGTTTTGGAATCGAGACGTTCGTGGTTCCCGGAATATCTTCGGTAGTGGCAGTTCCGGCAAGCCAAGGCATATCAATCACCAAAAGAGGTGTCTCCGAAAGTTTTTGGGCCATTACAGGTACAACTTCTGATAGGAAATTATCTTCAGACGTTGCTTTGGCTGCACAGTCATCCGCAACAGTTGTAATTTTGATGGGGATGCACAAATTGCCTCAGATTATTGATTTGTTTCAAAAAGAAAACAAAGGAAATTTGCCCGTTGCGATCATTCAAAATGGAACAATGCCCGATGAAAAAGTAGGTGTAGGAACCGTAAATTCAATTCTGGAAATTGTAAAAGAAAAGAAACTGAGTTCGCCGGCAATTATTGTTCTTGGAGAAGTTGTTCGCGAAAGCAATAAACTAAAAGGATTTTACGAAGAATTTCTTTCCAAAGAAATGGTGAGATAAAGTGCAGTAAAAATGATTCTTTACATAATCTTGATTTTCAGTCCGTAAAATGCCTTGGTATAAAATTGGGTTTTTAACCTGATGAAAGCAAAAAATCATCTAATTTTGATTGGATGAAATTGAATTAAAATGGAACAAAACGAATTATATCCAGTATTCCTGAAGCTTCACAATCTAAATGTTCTTATTGTTGGCGGAGGAAATGTAGGATTAGAAAAGCTCTCTTTTTTATTAAAGTCGAGCCCTAATGCAAATGTTGAGGTGGTAGCGCCAAATTTTCATTTAGAAATAAAGGTTTTGGCCGAGAAACATCCTTCGATTACATTGACAAAATCGAAGTTCAAAAAGAAAATGCTCAAAAAACGCCACATGGTAATTGCCTGTACCGATGATTTAAAAGTCAATAAAAAGGTATACGAATTATCCCGAAAGCGTTACTTGATTTGCAATATTGCAGACACACCGGATTTATGTGATTATTATTTAGGTGGAATTGTAACCAAAGGCAATGTGAAAATTGCCATTTCGACCAACGGAAAATCGCCAACAACAGCTAAAAGACTTCGTGAGTTTTTTGAAGAGGTAATTCCGGAGGATATAAATAAAATGGTAGAAAACCTCAATGAATATCGAAAGACATTGAAAGGTAATTTTGAAGAGAAAGTGAAAAGAATGAACGAGATCACAGCTTCATTGAAAAATAAGGAATAGTAATAGTTTCGAAAGAACGGTTCATATTGTAGCGTCGGGTTTTAACCCGATGGACGAACGAAATAACCGTTTCAATAAAAAATAAAGAGTAAAAAATTCCGCAAGGAAATCAATGACAAAAATCATTGAAATTAGAATAAATTATTCGTTCCTTTGCATTATTAAGAATGATTATAAACAACAACATAATGATTAAAACAGATATACTTATAATTGGAGCAGGCCCAACAGGATTATTTGCCGTTTTCGAGGCAGGATTATTAAAATTAAAATGTCATATTTTAGATGCTTTACCACAAGCGGGAGGGCAACTTTCGGAATTGTATCCCAAAAAACCTATTTATGATATTCCTGGATTCCCTGAAGTATTGGCAGGAGATTTAATCGACGGACTGATGGAGCAAATCAAACAATTTGAGCCTGGTTTTACGTTAGGAGAGCGTGCAGAAACGATTGAGAAACAAGAAGACGGAAGTTTTATTGTAACTTCAAATAAGGGAACTAAATTTCACGCACCGGTTATCGCTATTGCAGGAGGTTTGGGAAGTTTTGAGCCACGTAAACCACTTATTGAAGATATCGAGTTTTATGAGGATAAAGGAGTTAAATACTTCATTAAAAATCCGGAGAAATTCAGAAACAAAAAGGTTGTAATCGCCGGAGGAGGAGATTCAGCCCTAGACTGGAGTATCTTTTTAGCGAATGTAGCTTCAGAAGTTACTTTAATTCACCGTAGAAATGAATTTAGAGGAGCTTTAGATTCTGTAGAAAAAGTACAGGAATTGAAGACAGCCGGAAAAATTAAATTAATCACACCGGCAGAAGTAATCGGAATCAATGGTGCTGAGCACGTTGAATCATTAGATATCGAAGAAAACGGAGCACACCGTAAAATCGAAACAGACTATTTTATTCCGCTTTTCGGATTAACACCTAAATTAGGACCAATCGGAGACTGGGGATTAGAAATCGAGAAAAATGCCATTAAAGTAAATAATGCGTTAGATTACCAAACTAATATTCCGGGAATCTTCGCTATTGGAGACGTAAACACTTACCCAGGAAAATTAAAACTGATTCTTTGTGGATTCCACGAAGCTACTTTAATGTGTCAGGCAGCTTATCAAATCATCAATCCGGGTAAAAAATACGTTTTGAAATATACTACTGTTTCAGGTGTAGATGGTTTCGACGGAACTCGTAAAGAAGCTCCAAAAGCAGTTGTTAAGGCGATAGTTTAATTCTAAGGGGCTGAGGTACTGAGGTGCTAAGGTTCTAAGATTTTTATATAGAGAAAGCTCAAACTTTTAGTTTGGGCTTTTTTTGTTAAATCCCGTAGAGATGCCGTATATTTTGAGGTGCTGAGGTACTGAGGTTCTAAGGCGCTAAGATTTTTATATAGAAAGTTAAAACTTTTAGCCTGAGTTTTTTTTAATCCCAGCGGGATTCCATATTTATAGAATTAACGGTGTTTGAATAAAAAGCCCCAGCGGGGCGGTATATAATGTCGGCAAGGGAAATACAATGCCGCTCCGTTGGAGCTTTTATGTGTATGGAGATAGTTTTGTTATAAATATTATGCTCCTCTGGAGCTAAACTATTTTAAACTTTTTGTTAAATCCCGTAGGGATACCATAATTTATAGAATTGATGGTGTTTGTAAAAAAGCCCCAACGGGGCGGCATATAATTAAAAACCAGAATGACAATGTTGCTCTGTTGGAGCTTAAAGACATTTGGTAAAATAGTAGAAAAGCACAAAGTAATTTCAAACTTAGCATCTCAGCTTCTTAGCCTCTTAAAAAAAGAAACTTAGAACCTCAGAACCTTAGCATCTCAGAAACTTTAAAAAACACTTGCAATTGTTGAGACTATGTCTTTACTTTGCACTGTTCTTAAAATTATTGAAAGTTATCACGAAAGGCGGAGGGAAAGACCCAATGAAACCTTAGCAACCCTTTATCATAAAGAAGGTGCTACATTCTACTTAATACAACATCTTTGTATTCAAGATAGATAACACAAATACATTACACGTATTTCTCAAACTTTTCCTGACAACCTTACAATATTATTTTACTGAATTCAGTATCATGAGCGAATCATTAACGCATTTTTTTGTGCTTAATCTTTCCCGCTTTTTGTTACAAACTTTTTAGATCTGACAGCTTTTTTTAAACTGTTGGATTTAAAGTGAAAATAGAATTAATAAAAAACTTAGCAGCTCAGAACCTCAGTGTCTTAGTGGCTAAAAGAATAAAGATATGTCAATAACAATTCAGGAAGCAATAAAAAAAATATCCTAATCCTTGACGGAGCAATGGGAACGATGTTGCAGCGCTATAATTTCTCGGAAGAAGACTTTAGAGGAGAGCGTTTCAAAGATTTTCCGCATCCGTTAAAAGGAAACAACGATTTACTATCCATAACACAACCACAAGCAATCCGCGATGTTCACGCTGCTTATTTTGAAGCTGGTGCAGACATCGTAGAAACCAATACTTTTTCAGGAACTACGATCGGTATGGCCGACTATTTCCTGGAAGATTTGGTTTATGAACTGAACTATGAATCGGCGAAAATTGCCCGTGAAGTAGCGGATGAATTCACCGCTAAAAATCCGGGCAAACCACGTTTCGTAGCAGGTTCTATCGGACCAACAAACCGTACGGCAAGTATGTCACCGGACGTAAACGACCCAGGGTACAGAGCTGTAACGTTTGATGATTTGCGAATTGCCTACAAACAACAGGCAGAAGCCTTAATGGATGGTGGATGTGATCTATTATTAGTAGAAACGATTTTCGACACCTTAAATGCAAAAGCAGCACTTTTTGCTATCGAAGAGGTCAAAGAAGAACGCAATCTGGATATTCCAATCATGGTTTCAGGAACCATTACAGACGCTTCAGGAAGAACACTTTCAGGACAGACGGTTGAAGCATTTCTGATTTCAGTATCACATATTCCGTTATTGAGTGTAGGATTTAATTGTGCTTTAGGGGCCGATTTGCTAAAACCATACCTGAAAACATTATCGCAGCATACACAGTTTAATGTTTCGGCACATCCAAATGCAGGATTGCCAAATGCTTTCGGACAATACGATGAAACTCCGGAACAGACACAAGCCTTAATCAAAGAATATTTAGACGATAACTTAATCAATATTATTGGAGGCTGTTGCGGAACAACTCCGGATCATATTCGATTAATTGCTGAGGTGGCGAAGGATTATAAGCCCAGAGTGGCGCCTGTCTTGACTTAATCATTATGGGTGAAAGAAATGATGCGAAAGTAAATTATTTGGCAGCAGCTGGTTTTATAATAGCAATAATGCTAATGATTCTTTTTAGTCGTAAAAATGCTGATGAATCTGAAAAGTATGGAAAGACTTTTAAAGGAGAAACTATTGGATTTACAACTAGAATTGAACATGAAGGGAAAAGAGATTATTTAAAGTATTATTTCTATTCAGATAGAAAAATTTTGTCCGCGGTTTTAAGTAGAGATTATGATCTTGTTAATAAGTTTTACAAGGTAAAATATGACTTAAATAATCCAGAAGAAAACTATATAGTATTGGAAGAAGAATTAAAACCGGATTCACTTTCGCTTGTTAAAGCTGGCTTTGTAAAAACTAAATATTATATATATGATGCAGGTGTAACCTGCAAATACATAGAAAAATCAAAATGGAAGTAAATGTTCCGTTAGGAACAACATATCGGTAACAAACGAATATACCTACAAGTTTTTAAAAACCTTGCAGAAAAGAAAATAGAATAAAAAACTTAGACTCTAAGCATCTTAGACTCTCAGTAACTTAAAGAAAATGACAGAAAATAGAAGAGACCTTGTATTATCAGGATTAGAACCGTTAATTATTACACCTACCAGTGTTTTTGTTAACGTTGGAGAACGTACAAACGTTACCGGTTCAAGAAAATTCCTGCGTTTAATCAAGGAAGAGAAATATGACGAGGCACTTGATATTGCAAGACAACAGGTAGAAGGAGGGGCGCAAATCATCGATATTAATATGGATGAGGGAATGCTTGATGGCGTTCAGGCAATGACTAAATTTTTGAATTTAATTGCATCAGAACCGGACATCTCGAGAGTGCCTATTATGATCGACAGCTCGAAATGGGAAATCATTGAAGCGGGTCTTAAAGTAGTACAGGGAAAAAGTGTTGTAAACTCGATTTCATTAAAAGAAGGAGAAGAAGCCTTTATTCATCACGCCAAATTAATCAAGCGTTATGGAGCGGCAGCCATTATTATGGCTTTTGATGAAGTAGGTCAGGCTGATAACTACGACCGAAGAGTGGAAATTTGTCAGCGTTCCTATGATATATTAGTCAACAAAGTTGATTTTCCGCCTCAGGATATCATTTTTGATTTGAATATTTTCCCGGTTGCGACCGGAATGGAAGAACATCGTTTGAATGCTCTGGATTTCTTCAGAGGAACAAAATGGGTTCGTGATAATTTGCCACATGCACATATTAGTGGTGGGGTAAGTAACGTTTCGTTTTCTTTTAGAGGAAATGATACCGTTCGTGAAGCGATGCACTCGGTATTTTTGTACCATGCAATCAAGAACGGAATGACTATGGGAATCGTGAATCCGGAAATGCTTTCGATTTACGATGACATCCCAAAAGATTTACTGGAACATGTTGAAGATGTGATTCTGGACAGACGTGACGATGCAACGGAACGACTTTTAGATTTTGCCGAGAACGTAAAAGGAGAAGTAAAATCCGATGAAAAAGCGGTTCAGGAATGGCGTTTGGGAACCGTTCAGGAGCGTATTACGCACTCACTGGTTAAAGGTGTGGATGCTTTTATTGAAGAAGATGTAGAAGAAGCACGTTTGGCTGCTACAAAACCCATTGAAGTTATCGAAATCAATTTGATGACCGGAATGAATGTTGTGGGAGATTTGTTCGGAAGCGGAAAAATGTTCCTTCCACAGGTAGTAAAATCAGCACGTGTAATGAAAAAAGCCGTAGCCTATTTATTGCCTTATATCGAAGCCAGTAAACAGGCCGGAGACAAGCAAGGAAACGGAAAAATCCTGATGGCTACTGTAAAAGGAGACGTTCACGATATTGGTAAAAACATTGTTTCGGTGGTTTTGGCCTGTAACAATTACGAGATTGTAGATCTTGGTGTTATGGTGCCTCCGGAGAAGATTATTGCTGCTGCGATAGAACACAATGTAGATATCATTGGCCTAAGCGGATTGATTACGCCTTCGCTTGACGAAATGGTGTATTTGGCTAAAGAATTAGACAAACAAGGAATTAAAATTCCGATTATGATTGGTGGAGCAACCACTTCAAGGGCGCATACCGCCGTGAAAATTGCACCGCAATACAGAGAAACGGTTATTCACGTAAACGATGCTTCGAGAGCCGTTACCGTTGCCGGAAATCTGTTAGATCATAACCGTAAAATATATGCAAGCGATATTCGTGCAGAGTACGATTCTTTTAGAGAAACATTTTTGAATCGTTCGAGAGATAAGAATTTCTTAAGCATTGAAGACGCGCGTAAAAACAAAT
The DNA here is from genome assembly GCF_023539155.1 of Flavobacterium sp. B183. NCBI lineage: Bacteria > Pseudomonadati > Bacteroidota > Flavobacteriia > Flavobacteriales > Flavobacteriaceae > Flavobacterium > Flavobacterium sp. B183. The sequence goes on from NZ_CP097434.1 coordinate 1,635,747, forward strand.
TACAATTGGATTGGGAAAATTTCAATCCGGTGAAACCCAATATAATTGGAGAGCAGATTGTTGAAGTAGAATTAGATGTTTTGGTTCCGTATATTGACTGGACACCGTTTTTCAGAACCTGGGAATTGTTTGGTAAATATCCGGCAATTTTAACAGATGAGGTTGTAGGGAAAGAGGCGACTTCTGTTTTTGCAGATGCGCAGGCGATGCTGAAAGTAATTTTAGCAGAGAAAAAACTATCTGCAAAAGGAATTTACGGAATATTTCCGGCCAATCAGATCAATGATGATGATATCGAATTGACAGATGAAAACGGAAAACCGTTACAGACATTTTTGACTTTACGCCAGCAATCGCAAAAAACAAAAGGCGCACCCAATATTGCATTAGCCGATTTTATCGCTCCGAAAGAAAGCGGGAAAGTGGATTATATGGGAGCATTTTGTGTAACAACTGGTTTTGGTGTTGATGAATGGGCAGCTGAATTTGAAAAAGATCTGGACGATTACAATTCGATTATGGTGAAAGCATTAGCGGATCGTTTTGCCGAGGCTTTCGCTGAATACCTTCATGAAAAAATACGTAAAGAAATCTGGGGATATTCATCAGATGAGAGTTTGACTAACGAAGAAATGATTTCTGAAGAGTACAAAGGAATCCGTCCTGCTCCGGGTTATCCGGCATGTCCTGACCATTTGGAGAAACCAACAATCTGGAAACTTTTAAATGTAGAAAAAGAAATAGGGGTAACATTAACTGAAAGCATGGCGATGTGGCCGGCTTCATCCGTTTCAGGATATTATTTTGGAAATCCGGAAAGTAAATATTTCGGACTTGGGAAAATAAAAGAGGATCAGGTAGTCGACTATGCCAAACGACGCAATGTTTCAACCGACTATGCAATGAAATGGTTGAACCCTAATATAGCAGATTAACTAAAAGTTTCAGGTTTCAAGTTTCAGGTTTTCTACGGCAACCTGAAACCTGAAACTTGAAACAACCAATATTTGATTTATGTTTTTTGATTCAGATTTTTTACACCATTTTTTCAAAACTCATAATTCATAACTCATAATTAAAAAATGAAAGTAACAGAACATATAGAAAACGCGAAAGGAAATACATTATTCTCGTTTGAACTTATTCCGCCTCAAAAAGGGAAGAGCATTCAGGAATTGTATGATAATATTGATCCGTTGATGGAATTTAAACCGCCATTTATTGATGTCACCACTTCGCGTGAAGAATATATCTATATTGATAAAGGAAACGGACTGTTGGATAAAAAGCTAACGCGTATGCGTCCGGGAACGCTTGGAATTTGTGCTTCTATAAAACATAAATACAATGTTGATACGGTACCACATTTGCTTTGTGGAGGATTTACGCAGGAAGAAACCGAATACATGCTGGTAGATTGTCAGTATTTAGGAATCAATAATGTAATGGCACTTCGTGGGGATGCTATGAAAGACGAACAATCTTTTGTACCAAAAGCCGGTGGGAATAGTTACGCTATTGATTTGGTGCGTCAGATCAACGACTTAAATAGCGGAAAATACCTTCATGAATTAATGGACGCTGATAATAAGGCCGATTTTTGTATAGGTGTTGCGGGTTATCCGGAAAAACATTTGGAATCTCCTTCCTTACAATCTGATCTAAAAAGACTGAAAGAGAAAGTAGATGCGGGAGCCGATTATGTGGTGACCCAAATGTTTTTTGATAATGCTAAATATTTTGCCTTTGTAGAAAAAGCAAGAGAAATTGGTATCACAATTCCGATTATTCCGGGAATCAAGCCAATTGCGGTTCAACGACATTTACAGATTTTACCACAGATTTTCAGAATCGATTTGCCGGAGGATTTAATTGATGCTGTAGATAAATGTAAAAACAATGCCGAAATCAAGCAAGTCGGAATCGAGTGGGCCATTCAGCAATCATTAGAATTAAAAGCTGCCGGAGTTCCTGTTTTACATTATTATTCAATGGGAAAATCAGAGAATATCCGCCAGATTGCAAGTCAGATTTTTTAAGAGTTTAAGCATATAGTTTGTCATTTCGACCTAAGGGAGAGTCGAAATGACAAAATTTTACCGATAATTACTTTTTAGGACTAATTTTGAATTTATTTTAAAGATGATGAAAAAAGAAGAATTACAGGCAATAGCCTCTCAGCTAAAGCATCCTACAGGAGAAAAAGGAATTGAAATGGCGAATATGATGCATGAAACCAACATCAATATGACGTGCCATTCCGTTCAAAATCTCCACGTAATATCGGGAAATACAATTTTAGAATTAGGTCACGGAAATGCCGGACATTTAGAGTATGTACTAGAGCAAGCGGAGGATCTGACTTACTATGGACTTGAAATGTCGGAGTTAATGTGTCAGGAAGCACAGCAAATTAATGCCGCTTTTGTAGCTAAAAAACAGGCCCACTTTTCTCTTTATAACGGAACCGATATTCCATTTGAAGAAGCCTCTTTTGATAAAATATTCACGGTAAACACCATTTACTTTTGGCAGGAACCAGAGAAGTTACTCTCAGAAATTTACAGAGTTTTAAAACCGGAGGGTACTTTTTGCATCACCTTTGCCGAAGAAAGTTTTATGAAACAGCTTCCTTTTACTCAGTTCGAATTCAATCTTTACAGTACTGAAAAAGCGGAAAGTTTGATTGAAAAAACAGCTTTTCAAGTCGTGCATAAAGAAACGCTGACTGAAAAAGTAAAAAGTAAAATGGGGGAGTTGGTAGACAGAGCTTTTACTACTTTGGTATTAGGGAAACGTTGATCTCCTGATCTTCTTCACAGTATTTTTTTTGCATATTTTCATAGATTTCGGAGTAATTTGACTCTTTGGAATTAAAAAATTGTACAGTTAATTTTAGTACTTATTTTTTGAGTAATTTAATTGACTTTATTTTATGTTGCTATTTCTGAATATAATCCTTTAAAATTATGGAGATTAAAAAGATCGATTTTCTAAAAAGTTACAGCAGTATTCTATTGCTTTTAGGTGGAATCCTGCTTGGAAGTATTTTAGGATTAGTTTTCAAAGAAAAAGTTGAGGTCATAAAACCATTGGGAGATATTTTCCTCAACCTGCTCTTTACGGCTATTATCCCTTTAATTTTCTTTACCATTGCGTCTTCAATCGCCAGTCTGGAAAGAACAGAGAAATTAGGAAAACTGTTTGTAATCATGGTTTTGGTTTTTTTAAGCACCATTTTAATTTCGGCAATTGTAATGATTTTGGCAGTATATCTTTTTCCAATCCATCAGAATATTATATTATCTAAAGTCCCGATAGAAAACATCCAATCAGGAAGTATTGGTGAGCAAATAGCACAGCTGGTTACTGTTAATGATTTCTTTGAATTACTGTCCCGAAAAAGCATGCTGGCGCTTATTATCTTTTCTTTTTTAATTGGTTTTGCGAGTCTGCAATCCGGAGAAAAAGGAAGCGCTTTCAGAAGTTTTCTGGATTCAGGTAACGAAGTCATGAAGCAGCTTTTGAACCTCATTATGAAATTGGCTCCAATTGGTTTGGGGGCTTATTTTGCCTATCAGGTTGGAGTTTTTGGTCCGCAATTGTTTGGCGTTTATGCCAAGCCTTTAGGGGTTTATTATGCGGCCTGTATATTTTATTTCTTTGTGTTTTTCAGTTTGTACGCCTTAGTGGCCGGAGGGAAAAGAGCTTTTGTGGTATTTTGGAGCAATAACATCACACCGGCTTTAACTGCGGTTGGAACTTGCAGCAGTATTGCCACCATCCCTGCGAATCTGGAAGCCGCTGAGAAGATGAACATTCCTAAGCACGTTCGCAATTTGGTCATTCCGCTTGGAGCGCCCTTGCATAAAGACGGTTCGAGTATGTCCTCTATCCTAAAAATAACCGTTCTTTTTGCCATGTTTGGAAAAGATTTCACGGCACCTTCGACCATACTTTTAGCGCTCGGAATTACCGTAATCGTTTCAATTGTAGAAGGAGGAATTCCAAATGGAGGTTATATCGGAGAAGTTCTGGCCATCACAGTTTACGGACTGCCAATGGAACAAGCTCTGCCGGTTGCCATGATTTTAGGAACTCTCGTCGACCCGATAGCGACTTTGCTAAATGTCAATGGGGATCTCATTTGTTCGATGGTGGTCTCGAGGTTTTCCGAAAAAACGAAGTGGTAGCTTTAGTCTTCCAAAGCAAATAAATCTAATACTAAAATCAGCGTTAATCTGCTTAACCTGTAAAATCCGTGTGCTAATTTTTAGCAGCAAGGAAGTCTTACAGCGAAGCATAAAAAAGTAGTTTACAATGAATTCAATACTTCAAAATGATCTGAACGATCTTGAAAACATTCTGGAAAAAGCAAAACAGCACGGAATAGCGTTTTTGGACAATCTTGAAAACGTTCCAACTTCCAGTAAAAACACAATTGATCCAACTCGAGTACTAAACGAAACTGGGTTAGGATCATTAGGAGCTTTGGAAGAATTTAAGGAGAGACTGGCACCATTGATGGTAGCTTCTCCGGGGCCAAGGTATTTAGGTTTTGTAACCGGAGGATCAACGCCAGCTTCTATTGTGGGCGACTGGTTGTCTACCGTATACGATCAGAATACTCAGGCGGTAAAAGCGCAGGGAGGGACATCGGCCCTAATCGAGTTTGAGACTATTCATTTATTGCGACAGTTATTAGGGCTTCCAGAATCTTTTTTAGGGGGATTTGTGACTGGAGCAACCATGTCAAATTTTACCTGTTTAGGGGTGGCAAGACAGTGGATTGGTGCTCAGTCAGGAAAAGATTTTGCTAAAAACGGAGTTTCCGGGTCCATACCTATCTTAACTGCAACACCTCATTCGTCATCCATAAAAACATTATCGATGCTGGGGATTGGAAGTAACAATTATACGGTACTTAAAACCGCAGAAGGTAATAGAGAAGCTATTGATATCGATGACCTTCAGAAGAATATAGAAAGTTTAAACGGAGAGCCGTTTATCCTGATTTCGAGTGCAGGAACTGTTAATACAGCCGATTTTGATGATTTTGCGGCTATTGCAAAACTTAGAGAAAAATACAATTTCTGGTGGCATATTGATGCCGCTTTTGGTGGTTTTGCTGCGGTTTCTGAAAAATTCAAACATCTTACAGAAGGCTGGGAAGGTGCGGACAGTATTACAATTGATTGTCACAAATGGTTAAACGTACCTTATGAAAGTGCTTTTTATTTAATTAAAAAAGAACATGTTGGATTGCAAATCGAGACGTTCCAAAATTCTAATGCACCTTATTTAGGGAATCCTCTGGAGAATTTTAACTACCTGAACGTATTGCCTGAAAATTCACGCCGATTAAGAGCCTTACCGGTTTGGTTTTCTTTATTGGCTTACGGAAAAGAAGGATTTAAAGACATCATAGAGAAAAGTACGGCATTGGCACTGCATTTTGCAAATGCCCTTATCGAAGACGAGAACTTCGAACTGTTGGCTCCAATCCGACTAAATAACGTTTGTTTCACATTAAAAGGAGACCATAATCAGGAGCATGTAAGTACGTTTTTGACGCATTTAAATGACACAGGAAAGGTGTTTATGACGCCAACGGTTTATCAAAACCGAAAAGGAATCAGAGCGTCTTTTGTCAATTGGCGCACTACTGAAAATGATATCAAAATAATTATCGAAGAGATAAAAGAGACCCTTTCTGAATTGGATTTTTAATTCGATAGTCTAAATTTTTAAAGCCCGATTAGATGCTAATCGGGCTTTTTTTTGCCCTTTTTTGAAAATTTGAAGAGCGGTCAGTCTGGATTTTTTAATTTTCGCCTCATGATTTCTTAAGGAAAGATTAAGTAAAATTTAATTATTCTTTAAGGATTGCCCTGTTTGTTATGTTTTCTTTTGTTTAAAAGTTAATTACTATTCTTATTTAGAATAATTAAAAATAACTTGGAAAAAACCTTTTGAGAGCCTAATTTTGTTGCTAATTTAATTTTCAAACCAAAATTTATTAGATGCAAATAAGTAGATTAATGCTCTTGATCGCCATTTTTTTTATTTCACTTCAAGGGTATTCACAAAAGGACAAAGTAAATTTAACAGGAGTTATTGTTAATCATCTTGGGAAAACTGCCGAAGGAGTTTCGGTAGCTTTAAAAGGAACAGAGTACAGTACACTGACGAATAATAAAGGGGAGTATAAAATTAGTGCCAAGCCGGGAAATTATGTTTTGCTGGTTACACATGTGGGTTATAAAACCACAGAAACGGCGATTTTTCTAAAGCTGGGAGGAAAGCCTGCTCAGAATATTACGATGGAAGAAGATATGGCAGCTTTAAACGAAGTTGCAGTAACGGGAAAGTCCAAAGTTCAAAGAGTACGAGAACAGGCGTATAATATTACAGCCATAGATTTAAAGAAAACCTACAATACGTCAGCCGATTTAAATCAGGTGTTGAATAAAACCACAGGAGTCCGCATTCGGGAATATGGAGGATTGGGATCGGCTTTTAATTTTTCACTGAATGGTTTCTCCGGGAATCAGGTTAAATTCTTTTTGGACGGTGTACCTATGGACAGTTATGGTTCAGCTCTTACGCTGAATAATATTCCGGTAAACATGGCTGAGAGAATAGATGTGTACAAAGGTGTTGTTCCTATTGAGTTAGGAGCGGATGCACTTGGGGGAGCTGTTAATATTGTAACCAATAAAAATGTAAACCGTTACATTGATGCTTCTTATAGTTATGGATCGTTTAACACCCACAGAGCAGCAATAAATACGAGATTCTCCGGTCGTGATGGTTTTATTGCCAATATTAACGCTTTTGCAAATTATGCCGACAATGATTATAAGGTAGATGTAAGTGTGGTGGATAAAAATACCTCGAAGTTTTTACCGGAACAAAAATACAAGCATTTTCATGATGCCTATAAATCAGGAACTATAATGGCAGAAGCAGGATTTAAAAACAAGAGTTTTGCCGATTATCTGCTTGTTGGTTTTGCCGTTGCAGGCAATAAAAAAGAAATTCAGCAGGGAAGAACAATGCAAAAAGTAGTAGGGCAGGCTTTTACAGATAGTCAAAGTTTTATTACCTCTTTGAAATTCAAAAAAAGTGATCTTTTTACTAAAGGATTGTCTTTAAGTATTAACTCCACTTATGCTTTAGTAAACAACCGCTCGATAGATACTTCTTCGCGAGTGTATGACTGGACAGGGAATTATATATACAGACAATTTGCAGGAGCCAATGATAAAGGCGAATTAGGGAACAAAACCATATACGTTTACGACGAGACTAATGCACAGGTAACAACAAACTTAAAATACCAGTTAAATGAGCAGCATTCGTTAGCGGTAAATTACTCTTATTTGGGCTACAAACGTAAAGAAACAAACGAGTATTTAAAAGTTGTACAACTGGGAGAACCTACTATTGATAAAAATATTCTGGGTTTAAGTTATAATTTTAGCGGTCTCGATAATCGACTGGCTATTTCAGGTTTTGGTAAAATGTTTGATTTAGCAACTCAAATGATCGCCCATAACATAACGCAATCTTCTTCATCAACAAATTATGGTTATGGCGCTACTTCAGCATACCATTTGACAGATAAATTTCAAATTAAAGGTTCTTATGAGCATGCGTATCGTTTGCCTTCTGCTACAGAAATGCTGGGTGACGGACTTACTGTAAACAGCAATATTGGATTAAGACCTGAGAGTAGTGATAACGCGAATCTGGGACTGGCTTTTAATACTCACAACAGCAAAAATCATTTTAATGTTGAGACGAGTATCATTTACAGAGAAGCAAAAGATTTTATCAGAGAAAAGCAGGAGGGAGACAAAACGGTTTTTGAAAATCTTCAAAACGTGCAAATAACAGGTATTGACGGTGTTTTTAGATACGGCTACAAAGACTTAATAAATTTTGAAGTAAACGGAACGTATCAAAAGAGCCTTAACAAAAACAAATATAAAGCAGGAACAACCAGTCCTGATGCCTTGTATGACGCACAATTGCCTAACGTTCCAATCTTCTACGGAAACGCTGATCTGACTTTTAACTTTAAAAACATCAGACATCAGGACGATAGACTTTCTTTAAATGTAAGTGCCAATTATATAGATGCTTTTTATCTAACCTGGCCGGTACTGGGAAGTCTGGAAACCAAAAAAGCTATTCCGGAACAATTTACTCAGAATGCTATGGTTGCCTATTCTTTTTTAAACGGCAAATACAATTTGGCTTTCGAGTGTAGAAATATTACCGATATAAAGGTGTACGACTATTTTAAGGTTCAAAAACCGGGGCGCGCTTTTTCAGTGAAGTTCAGATACTTTCTACAGTAATTTAAATAATAATCCTAAATAATAATAATCATGTTTGTAAACAAATTCGCAAAATGCTTTGCATTGGCTTTTCTGTCATGCTCTATCTTTTCATGCAGCAGTGATGATTCCTCTAAAGATGAAACACCAACTGTAAACGGAACTAAATATGTAGCATCTTATTGGCTGGCCGATTATACACAGTATATATTAGATTTTAATTCTACTGATCAGTTAATGACCGGAGAAATTAGTGCAAAAGGAGTTGGAATTGAGCAGGGAGGAAGTTGTTTTCCTGTGAACAATACATTTTTTGCCTTAAGTACAGAAGACGAAGGGTCGGTATCGTTTCGTCTGAACAATTCCGGAAAACTGGGGGCGGGAGATAAGATTTCTTTCGAGTCATCTTATGCTGTAGGTTATACAGATGATAAAAAACTGATCAATATTGGCGCTACCTGGGACGGTAGTTCATCTGATTACGAATTGATGATTTACAACCCTGCTACCGTTTCTATCGATGCCCGTAAGTTCAATGATTTTAGTGTGAATCCGGCCAATAAAAAAATATTATACTGGCCAACAGGAGCGGCAGTTTCAGGAGATAAGCTTTTTGTTCCGGTGTATACCAAAGATGTAAGCGACGGAACCAATAAAGTACTATCATCTGATGCAACTATGAGAGTGTACAAATATCCTTCTTTAGAATATGTAAGCACCATAAAAGATGCCAGAACAACTGCAATTGGTCTTTATTATACCAATACCGGAATTGTTCAGACAGAATCAGGGGATATTTATACGTTCTCGTCTAATGCACGTGCAGGAGGTTATCCGGTTACGGGTGTTTCATCAGGAGTTTTACGTGTTAGAAAAGGCGATGCCAAGTTTGACCCGGGTTACTTTTTCGATCTTCAGTCAAGTACATTAAAAGGTAAAGTTCTTGCCGCTTATCCTTTAGGAGGAGAGAAAGTTTTCATCTCTTATATCCCTACCGAAGTTGATGCTGCCAATTCTGTGTACAGCTTCCTTAATACAAAAACAATTTTCAAATCGGCAATATTGGATTTATCTGCCAAAACAATCTTAGCAGTTACAGGATTGCCGGATCATGGCGGAGATGAATTCTTCGGGTTGGGAAGTATGTTTGTAGAGAACGGAAAAGCATACAAAAGTTTTGTAACAGGCGATCAGGCTCGTGTGTACCAAATTGATATTGCAACCGGTACTGCAAAAGCGGGTGCACTTATTAAAGAAGGTCTTTATTTGCCTTCAATTGGTAAACTTACCTATTAAATTACCACAGTTTTAAGCGGTTTGAGGATTACTAAAAATCCTCAAACCGTTTTATTTATAAATTTTGTCTTAGTTTCAAATTACTATTTTAATGAATATTATTAAAAACCGCACAGGTAAACCGCCCAATAAAGGAAAATCACGCTTTAGTAAAATCAATGCCTGGCTGCACTTATGGCTGGGACTCGCTTCCGGAATAATTGTATTTATCATGGCAATTACAGGTTGTATTTTGGTTTTTGAACAAGAAATCAAAGAGTTTACCTCTCCCTGGCTCAATGTTGAGGCTCAAAGTCCTGAGCACTTATTGCCCCCTTCTCAAATTTATGCAGCAGTTCAAAAAGTACTGCCCAACAAAGAAATTCATGGTTTCTGGTATAATGGTTTAGACAAATCAGTTAAAGTCGATATCGAATCGGATTCGTTGATTTATGTAAACCCCTATAACGGTAAAATTACCGGGATGGTTGATCATGAAGATTTCTTTCACATAATCGATGAGGGACATCGGAATCTTTGGCTGGAGCGGGATATTGGAGCACAGATAACCGCCTGGGCAACCTTTATTTTCTTCTTTTTATTGATTAGCGGACTACTATTGTGGTTTCCGAAAAAGTGGAACAAAACAACCGTTAACAGCAGTTTTAAAATAAAGTGGAAGGCTAAGTTCAAACGCCTCAATTATGATTTGCACAATGTAATGGGTTTTTATGTGCTCATTTTGGCATTGTTGATTTCTTTTACCGGATTGTTAATGAGTTTTCATTGGCTAAGGGAAAGTACTTACTGGATTAGTGGAGGATGGGCAGAGGCAAAAGAGCAGACAGTTTTGGTTAAAAAAGAGCCCTTGTCCAAAGAGCAATTAGACAAACTGACTGCTGTCGATTTTATTTGGAAAAAGGTTCGGACAGAAATTGCCAAAGAAAACAAAGAAGCGGTTATCATTCATTTTCCCGATGATCCGAAAGAAGATTTTTACGCCTGTACGGACATGTACAAAGGCATTTGGAGAGATCTGTATTTTGACTCCAAAACGCTTGAATTACTTCCAAAATCAGAAAAATATATTGGTAATGAACGTTTTTCAGATTGGTTGATGCGATCCAATTACAGCCTTCATATTGGTGCAATAGGAGGATTGTCGACCAAAATAATTTATTTCATCGGCAGTTTAATCTGCGCCAGTTTGCCAATTACCGGATTTTACATCTGGTGGGGCAGAAAGAAAAAGCAAAAATCAAAAGCTTAGTGTTGATTTGATTTTAGCAGTTTTGTATTAGTTAGTTTCCTTAAAGTCTTTTGTGCGAAGTAAAAATTCCTCAAAAGACTTTTTTCTTGCTTTGTGGGACTTCGGCTTCGCTCAGTTTGACACGTCAGGCAAAGCGAAGTCAATTTTTTGTATGCAGGACCACTTTTTTTGGGGGGACTTCGACTTCGCTCAGTCTGACGAAGTTTTCAATATCGTTTTCAAGGTCTTTTTACTTGTGGCAGTGTGCTACAGGATAAATAATCTCAGCAAGATGTTAAGCGCCAGAAAATTAAACTTTGCGTCTCTGTGTCTTTGCGAGCAAAAAAACACTATGTCAGCTTTGCGGTTGATCCCGCAACCTCAAGACTTTTTTACTTGTGGCAGTATACTGCAGGATAAATAATCTCAGCAAGATGTTAAGCACCAGTAAATTAACCTTTGCGTCTCTGCGAGCAAAAATACTATACTTGCTTTGCGGTTAACCCCAAAAACAAAAAGAGCCTGCTAACTACAAACAGGCTCTTTCATTCAAAAAAAAAACAAAAACAAGGAAACTAAAGATCCAAATATTAAATTCTGTACGTAAACGCTATAGTAGCAATACGGTTGTCCAGATCATATCTTTTATTGATGCTCGTTTGAGCTATGACTGAATTGATGTGAAAATTATTGGTATTAAAAATGTCCGTAATATTAAATTTGATACTTCCTTTCTTTGCCAGTACCTGTTTCGAGATTCCAATACTAAAATCAAAAAAAGCATCTCTTTCATAAATACCAAGATTCGATTTGGATTGATATTGTGCGTTAACTTCAGCTTTTAGGCTCTCGCTGATCGTAAAGGAGTTCTGTACACTTAGATTTAAAGTAACAATAGGATCAATTTTATCCGTATTCACTACATTTCCCATGAACTTATTTTCGAAAATGTTGAATAGCGTATTCACCGACCACCATTTGTAAATTTCGGCTGTGTTGGTAATATTTGCACCATAATTAAAGGATTTGCTCACGTTAATTTGGGAAGTTACAGTAGTGTTGTTGGCGGGATTGTAATCGTAAACCTCTGTAAAAACATCTTTGGTTTTACTGAAATACAACGAAGCCATAAAAGCACTTTTCCAGGCGTATCCAATTTCTGTCGAATGAGTAATCTCCGGAACCAAATTTGGATTTCCCTGTGAGTAATTAAAAGAATCATCGTAAAAACGAAACGGATTCAAATCAAACTGACTCGGTCTGTTGATTCTTTTACTGTAGGAGGCGTGCAAAGAATGGTCGTTGCTTAGCTCATATTTCAAAGAAACACTTGGAAACCATTTTAAATAATCGTCTTTATGAGTTTCATTTAAGGTTTTTTGTAGTATCTCAATGGCAGTATATTCCGTTCTTAACCCTCCCTGAATATTTAAATTTTCCAGTTGGTATTTGTAATTGGCATAGGCAGCATAAATTTGTTCTTTGTACTCAAAATGATTGGTGGAGTTAGCATCAACGATCCATTGATTATTGTCGTAATACTCGTAAACCGATGGATTGTCATTGTTTTTAACGCTGGCTTTAGCGCCCCATTCGATAGACTGCTTTTCCTTTAACGGATTGACAAAATCAAATTTTCCTGTAAAAACACTCAATTGCGACGGAATAAAACCCCTGCGGTCATTAATGTTAGCAACAATAGCAGGATCTGTATTTTTTGCACTCTGAAACTGATTCGATCTGAATTTTGACGTTTCATACTCTAAATCAAAAGACATGTTTTTGCCCTCGGTATTGAATTTATGAACTCCAGAAAAGCCATACGTATAATCATTCCACTTTTCTTTACTGTCGTTGAAGGTCAAAGCATCAAATTGCACCTGATTTGAAGCATTTAGTAATGTATTTCTACCGTTAGCGATGTTTTCGTAACGCCCCAGTTTGGCATCAACATACACTTCTAAATTCGTTTTAGGAGAAACTTCATAGGTAGTTCCAATTTTAAAATTATTAGAAGTCAGCGGTTCGTCTGTAACCGAGGTCTGATGGTTTTTTGTTGAAATAGTCTGGCGTGTGTTGTCAGTATATTGAATCTGATCGAATTCTTTACGTTCTTCCTCACCTCTAAAGGTGTAACTGTAGTTTCCGTAAACGCCAAATTTATCTTTGTTGTAACTTAAGTTAACACCGGAATTGGTTCTGTTCTTACGGGCTCTTCCATAATTGGTGAATACCGTTCCTTTAAGTCCGCCCGCATTAGGTTTCTTTAAAATAATATTAATAATTCCGGCTTTACCGGTCGCATCATATTTAGAAGAAGGATTCGTAATCACTTCAATTTGTTTGATATTGGATGAGGTAGTTGACTTTAAATAATTCGCGAGTTCCTTTTGTGAAAGCTGTGTTAACTTGCCATTAATCATCACTCCGACACCTTGTTGTCCACGGATCGATAATTCGCCGTCCTGAGAAACGACAACGCCCGGAGCACGGGATAAAACATCTAAAGCAGTGCCGCCTTCAGAAACAATGCTGTTTTCTACATTAAAAACCAGTCGATCTGATTTCTGAGTATATAAAACCTTCTTTTTTGTGATTACAATTTCATCTAAAGCATTAATCGAAGTTTCGACAATGCTGTCTCTTCCTTTTTCTGTCTGCGAATATCCGTAGACTGAAAAGGCAAGTACAATAGATGTTATAATATTCTTCATGGTATTTTGGAATGATGGGGGTAAAGTAATTTTTGATTTTAGGTACAGAAGCTGTATGCTATTGCAGTACGAGCTGTTCGAGTTTATCAGAAAGTGTATTTTGAAGAAGTGTCAATCGGTTTGAGAGCTTATATATCGAGGCTTTTATAGGAAGGAGTATTGAAAACATGAGTGATTATTTGAAGTTTCAGTTGTCAAATATAACACTATTTATAATAAGTCTAAATAAATATAGTTAAAATTTACGACAAATAATGTAAAGCATTGATATTGAAGGGTTCCTGTTTTGAAGGAAAAGTATAAAATCTGGGGAAATATTGAAAATTTGAGAAAAATGCCTGTGAAAACAAGACTTCACAGAGTTTAAGAAAATGGAAAATGAGGAGAGGAATAAAAGCAGAAAAACCAACTTATTCTATAATAGAACAAATTGGTTTTTATTTTAAAATGAAGTAAGGTTGGAATCCCTACTTTGTAATTTCTCTGAAAACGGCTTCGAGATTTTTATTTTTCTGGTTCAGTTGTAATGTTTTTAAACCATTTTCATTGGCAAAATCAAAAATAGCCGGACGCATGTCTTTTTCAGAAACAAAAGTTAGTTCCCAAGTCATATCGTGTGTGTTCTTGTAGGCCGTAATATTTTTAAGTTTAGCCAAAAGCTGTTCTTCTACCTGATAATCAAATTCGACTTCGATCACTTGCTCTGCATTTTCAGATACTAGGTGGTCTAATTTTTTGTCGGCAACAATTTGTCCTTTGTCAATAATAATGACACGATCGCAGATGGCTTCGACTTCCTGCATGATATGAGTAGACAGAAAAACGGTTTTATCTTTCCCTACATTTTTGATCACATTTCGAATTTCCATTAACTGGTTAGGGTCCAGTCCGGTAGTGGGTTCGTCCAGAATTAAAACCTCCGGATTGTGCAATAAAGCATTGGCAAGTCCCACACGCTGGCGGTATCCTTTAGAGAGCTGTCCTATTTTTTTATGACTTTCACCTGACAGTCCTGTCAGTTGTATGACTTCTTCAATTCTTGATTTCGGAACCTGATAAACATCGGCATTAAAAGCCAAATATTCACGAACATACAAATCCAGATACAACGGATTATGTTCCGGTAAATAGCCAATAGAACGTTGAACTCCCTTTGCGTCCGTCATGACATCATGACCGTTTACAAGGGCTGAGCCATTATCTGCCAGTAAATAGGTCGTCAAAATTTTCATTAATGTAGATTTTCCTGCGCCGTTTGGACCCAAAAATCCGACGATTTCTCCTTTTTCAATAGAGAATGAAATTTCATTTAGCGCTTTTTGGGTTCCGTAACTTTTTGATATGTTGTTTACTGCTATCGACATGACTTTTTATTTGCTACAAAAGTAAACAGAAATACGCTCGATTACTACATTTTTATCTTTTAAAGAAATCATAAAAAAAATATAAAAGCCAGTCGTTACGGCATCGTTCTTGTTAAAGGGATATCAAATTTAAAATAATTTATAATGAAAAAAATGTTGGTGGTTCTTGCATTAGCTATGGTTAGCTTTGCAAACGCACAAAAAGGAACAATCTTAGTTGGTGGTGGTATTGGTTACACTTCTCAAACCAGAACTTTAGGAAACAATGAGGTTAAAACGAATGAATTTGATTTTTCTCCAAAAGTAGGTTACCAATTTCACGACAACTGGACTGTAGGGGGTGAGGCTTCTTTTGGTTCTAGCAAAACTGAGCAAGGAGTAAATGAAGTGAAAAACAACACTACTAAATTAGGTGCATTTTTACGTTACACTATGCCATTAAACCAAACTTTCGCTTTCTTCGCTGAATTAGGAACAGGTTTTCAAAGTGCAAAAGACAAAACGTACACTGGACCAATGACTTCAACTGCTAAAGCTGACGGTATGTACATTGGTATTACACCAGCTCTTTTCATCGACATGAAAAAAGGTTTTGGTTTAAACTTTAACATTGGTGGTTTAGGGTACAACACTTTAAACTATGATAACAATGGACCAGAAGTTAAAAACTTCAATTTTAATTTTGGTAGAACATTTAACATTGGAGTTTCTAAAAACTTCTAATCTTAAATAGTATTCAATTTCAGAAAAGCATCCGCCACGGCGGGTGCTTTTTTTGTTTACGGACTATCTTATGAAAATTAAAATTTGTTGTTTAGCCCCGATAGAAGTGATATCCTTTTGTGGCGGGGTTCGCCATAAAAGATATAACGGATAGCGGGACTGAAGGTCTTTTGAGAAAAAATCTTCTGCTGCTAAAAAAAAATGCCAACCATAGCGAAGTCGAAAAAAATCAAAACTACAAGAGTTTCGGCTTCGCCAGTTGGCACTAAAAAAACAAAATATATTCAAATAAAATTAAAAAGTAGCGGTGTTTTCAACTGCTGCTCTCATTTCCTGGGCTGCGTTAACCATCTCGATCAAAGCCTTTTTGGTTTCGTCCCAATGACGGGTTTTTAAGCCGCAATCAGGATTTACCCACAATTGATCCGCAGGAATAACCGCAGCTGCTTTTTCTAACAAATGAACCATTTCGGTACTTGAAGGGACACGTGGAGAGTGAATGTCGTAAACTCCCGGTCCAATTTCGTTTGGATATTTAAAGTTGGCAAAAGCATCTAAAAGTTCCATTTGCGAGCGCGAGCATTCAATCGTGATCACGTCGGCATCCATATCGGCAATGTTTTGGATAATATCGTTGAATTCGCTGTAACACATGTGGGTGTGAATTTGCGTGTCGTCGTTAACACCACTTGCAGAAATACGGAATGCTTTTACAGCCCAATCCAGGTAATTGGCCCATTCCTCTTTTCGTAAAGGAAGACCTTCGCGAATGGCAGGCTCATCAATCTGAATGATTTTGATTCCGGCTTTTTCCAGATCAACAACTTCATCACGAATGGCTAAAGCAATCTGCGTACAGGTCACAGAACGAGGCTGATCGTTACGTACAAAAGACCATTGCAAAATAGTAACCGGTCCGGTAAGCATTCCTTTTACCCATTTTGGCGTCAGAGATTGTGCGTATTGCGACCATTTTACCGTCATAGGGTTTGGTCTTGAAACATCGCCGTAAATAACGGGAGGTTTCACGCAACGACTTCCGTAACTCTGTACCCAGCCATTTTTGGTAAAAGTAAAACCGGACAATTGTTCTCCAAAGTATTCCACCATGTCATTACGCTCAAATTCTCCGTGAACCAGAACGTCAATTCCTGTTTCTTCCTGAAAACGAATCGTAGCTTCAGTTTCTTTTTCGATTAAATCGTTGTATTGTTCTGTTGTTAATTCTCCTTTTTTAAATTTCGCTCTCCAGCTTCTCACTTCAGCAGTTTGAGGAAAAGATCCAATGGTGGTGGTCGGGAATAAAGGCAGGTTTAAAGCTTCAATCTGACTTTTTCTTCGAACAGCAAAAGTGCTTTTACGTTGGTCATCCGAAGTCGTAATTCCGGCAACACGCGTTTTTACGTCGTCATTATGAATTAATGCTGATGTTTTACGGTTGTTGTTGGCAATCACATTTTGTTCATAATCAATAGAGTTTTTAACGTCAATTTCATTAGAAGCGAATTGTTTCAACAAAACGACTTCATTGATTTTTTGTTTGGCAAAAGCAAGCCATTGTTTGATTTCAGGAGTCAGTGTTGCATCATTGGTTTCTAAATCTAAATCACACGGACTGTGAATTAACGAGCAGGATGGGGCAACCAGAATTCTGTTTTCTCCCAAAGCAGCAGTAGCTTTTTTGATTAGTTCCAGAGAATTTCTGAAATCATTTTTCCAGATGTTTCTTCCGTCAATCACACCTAAGGAAAGATTCGCGGTAGGAGCTAATTGACCTGATTCTAAAATATCATCTAATTGAGAAGGACAGCGCACTAAATCCAGATGAAAAGTATCCACCGGAAGAGCTAGTGCTGTAGCAAGATTTTCTCCAAAACAATCAAAATAGTTCGCCAGAACGATTTTAATTTTAGGGAAATTTTGGTGGATTTCATTGTATACTTTTGTGAAGGTGCTTCTTTCCTTATCTGTTAAGTTTAACGCCAGGAAAGGTTCGTCGAGCTGAATATACTCAGCACCTTCTTCTTGTAGTTTTTCGAAAATCTCAAAATACACAGGAAGCAGTTTGTCGATAAGATCAATGCGGTGAAAACCTTCTTCTTTTTCTTTTCCTAAAAGCAAATAAGAAACAGGTCCGATTAGTACAGGTTTTGTAGCAATCTGCAAGGCATTTGCTTCCTTAAATTCATTGATAATCTTCTCCGAAAACAATTCAAATTTTTGATTTTTTGTGAACTCAGGAACAATATAATGGTAGTTGGTATCGAACCATTTGGTCATTTCCATAGCTACAACATCCTGACCGTCTTTTTGTGCACCTCTTGCCATAGCAAAATACAAATCGATTGAAGTATTTGTTTTTGCCAGCTCGTGGTAACGTTCCGGAATTGCACCAACCGTAAGCGTTAGATCCAAAACCTGATCATAAAACGAAAAATCATTAGACGGAATCAAATCTACTCCGGCTTCAGCTTGTAACTGCCAGTTTTTTCGACGAATGTCTTTTCCGGTTTCGATTAATTCATCTGCAGAAATTTTCCCTGCCCAGTACAACTCACTGGCTTTTTTTAGTTCTCTGTTGCTACCAATTCTTGGGTATCCTAAGTTGTTTGTTTTCATTTTTGATTCAGTATTTTTTACGGTACAAATGTATTGTATTGGTTTTTATAACTTATATTTGAAGATTATTTCAGTAAAATGTGTTTTAAAAAGGATGTTTTAAAGATTATATTACTGATTATTTATTGTAAGAATAACTTTAGCCGTAAAAAAAACTATGGAAGACTTAGATAAAACCGATTTATTGATCCTGAAATACCTGCAGGAAAACTCTAACATCAATACAAAAGACCTCGCCAGTAAATTATTTTTAACCGTAACTCCCGTTTATGAGCGTATAAAAAGACTAGAACGTGACGGATATATCACTAAATATGTAGCGTTGCTGGACAAGAAAAAGATGAATCGCGGAATGACGGTTTTTTGTAATGTGCGTTTAAAAGAACATGCCAGAAATGTAGGGAGCAATTTTGTAAAAGATATTGTAGCTCTTCCCGAAATTATAGAATGTTATAATATCGCCGGTGATTATGATTTTATGCTCAAGATTCTGGTTCAGGACATGGCCAGTTACCAGGATTTTGTAATGAACAAATTGTCAACGATTGAAAACATCGGTAATACTAACAGTATTTTTGTAATGGGAGAAATCAAACACAGTACTGCGCTGGAGTTTTGATGCTGGTGGTTTGGTTTTGCCACAGATTTTACAGATTTTTTTTAAATTGATTGTTGGATTTTTTGCCACAGATTCCCCTAATTATTTCGTTTAGATTAATTCGTGAATTCGTGGCGAATAAAGTATTTAATCTTTTAAATCAAATTAATCTGTGGCCTCTTTTATTCTATTAAATCCTAAAATAAAACGTATTTTTGACGTTAGATCGGAAAATCTAAAATCTAAAATCTAAAATCTAAAATCTGAAACCTAAATTTGAAAATGAACTGGGAACAACTTTTATCACTCAAACGCCAAGGCGATACCAGCAAAAGATTACGTGTAGAACAGGACGATACCCGCTTGGGTTTTGAAGTTGATTATGACAGAATAATCTTTTCGGCGGCATTTCGCTCTTTACAGGATAAGACACAAGTTATTCCGCTTTCGAAAACCGATTTTGTGCATACCAGATTGACACACAGTTTAGAAGTTTCGGTAGTTGGACGTTCACTAGGGCGTTTGGTTGGAAAAAAAATCATCGAAAAATATCCTCATCTAAAAGAAGTTCACGGGTATCATATGAACGATTTTGGAGCTATAGTAGCTGCGGCTTCTCTGGCGCATGATATAGGAAACCCTCCCTTTGGACATTCAGGAGAAAAAGCAATTGGAGAGTATTTTTCGATCGGAAACGGTTTAAAATACAAAGACCAGTTAACTCCAAAACAATGGCAGGATTTAATTGATTTCGAGGGAAATGCCAATGGATTTTCGGTGCTTACGGCAAGTCGTCCGGGAATTGAGGGAGGACTTCGAATTTCCTATGCTACCCTTGGCGCTTTTATGAAATATCCGAAAGAAAGTTTGCCTAAAAAGCCTACCCAAAATATCGCTGACAAAAAATACGGTTTCTTTCAGAGCGACAAATCTTTTTTTGAAGAAGTTGCTAAGGATATGGGCATGATTGTCAATAAAACAGGAGACGATATTGGTTTCGAAAGACATCCTTTGGCCTATTTGGTGGAAGCAGCCGATGATATCTGCTATACCATTATTGACTTTGAAGACGGTATAAATCTGGGATTGGTCTCAGAAGATTATGCCTTAGAATACTTAATCAAACTGGTGAAAGATAACATAGGAGTAGCCAAATACAAGACTTTAACAACAAAAGAAGACCGAATTAGTTATTTACGTGCCTTGGCTATCGGAACATTGATAAATGACGCTGTAAATGTTTTTGTTGAAAACGAAGAAGCTATTTTGGCCGGGAAATTTCCTTTTGCTTTAACAGATAAGAGTAAATACAAAGCGCAAATGGATGATATTATCAAACTAAGTGTTGATAAAATCTACCAAAGCCGTGAGGTCGTTGAAAAAGAAATTGTAGGCTATCAGATTATTCAAACCCTGTTGGATAAATTTATAACTGCTTTCAACAACAAATACGAAGGAACTGCTTCAAACTACGATAAACTGCTTTTGAAAATGCTGCCTGAAAAACATCACTTAGAGAAAACCAATTTATACGAACGTTTGTTGCATATCTGTCATTACGTTTCTTTGCTAACAGACGGGAATGCACTGGAGTTGTTTGAAACCATAAATGGCAGAAAAAATAAATAACACACTAAGTTGTAGAGTGTAATTGACAAGAAAATTTAGCACATAGAAACATAGATTCTATGCGTTAAAATGAATTACTCCAACGTTTTAATATTTTATTGAAAAGCATATACGAGACCCACGCCTAAGACTTGTCTTAGCTGGGCTCTTGGTCCGTTGTTAACTTGCGAAGTCGCTCCGGTAGCAGGATCCCAAAAGTCTTTTTTGGTTTTGATATCATCATCGTACACCAGGTGTACGCCAATATTTGCTTTTACATAAGCATTTACTACAAGGTCCAGACGGGTATCATAATCTACGTCAACGTTTCCAAATTTGTTTAGATAATCGGTATACAAACTCAATCGGTTTTCGTAGAAGATGTTTTTGTAAATCTCGGTTTTCATGTATCCGGTAAGCAGAATACCAAATTCGGCTTTTACCTTCTGCCCGTTTTCAACTAAAATTTTAGAATTCGGATCCATTGGATCTACTATGTAAGTCGCTTTTCGCACACCAAAAGATCCTTGATTTGCTAAAGCCTGATCCAGAACCAAAGTGGTTTTTAAGGTTATTGGAGAGAAATATAAGGTTCGGTTTTTCTTTTTATCTGAATTTTCAGCTCCGGCTCCAAGGAAGACATAAGCTGGTGCAAAAGGTCTGGAGATCGCAACATCTTTGTTAGGATAATTGTATCCGTCAGTAAATTGAGTATTGAAATTAAATTTGGCCGAGTAGTACCAATTTGAGATCGTATCTTTTCTAAAGCCGTAAGTCGAATTGAATAGAAAAGCATCATCAGTTTTTCGGAGTTCAGTACCGTCTTGCTGGTTTAGACCGTACTTTATAATAAGTTCATTGGCCCATTTGTGATTTCCTCTAATATAAGTTCGGTTAAATTCACCTTTAAAAAGTCCGGAGATCGAGCTTGTTCCCCCCGCACTCCAGTTCACAAAAGCAATTTCGGAAATGTCAAAGCCCAGTTGATTTTTTTTGGTCCAGTTTGATGGAGGTGCAGGTAATTCGCCAGGATCCAAAGTCGTTTGTATAATTTGAGCAAAGTTATTTGAAGTACACAAAAGCAGCAAAAGCAAAAGGGTAGAACGCAATAATTTCATTGTGATTTTATTTTTTGACAGCGCAAAATAATTATTTTGTATCGTTTGAAAAAAGATTTATTAAACTTTTAACGTCAATTTTACACAATTGTTGTAACTGATTAACCGTTCCATGCTCTATAAACGTGTCCGGAATACCCAAAACTTCGATGGTATTTTTGAAATTATGTGAGGCTGCAAACTCTAAAATGGCGCTTCCAAAACCACCGTTTACAGTACCGTCTTCGACCGTAATTATCTTCCCAAAACTTGTGAAAACATCTATTAAGGTATTGGTGTCTAGTGGTTTAATGAAAGGAAAATCGTAGTGAGCAATGGTTGCGGAATTGTGAGATTCGTTTATTGCTTCGATCACATTATTTCCAATTGTTCCGGTAGACAAAACGGCTGTTTTTGTTCCCTTTTTTAAGCAGGTTGCGGGGCCAATTTCAATTTTTTTATAATGTCCGAAATTTTCTACTTCCCAATTTGATATAACGCCGCGGCCTCTTGGATATCGAATGGCGATGGGATGATTTAATCCCAATTGTGCCGTATATAAAATGTTCTGTAAGGCAATTTCGTTGAGGGGAGCGTAAATAATTAGGTTCGGAATCGCACGCAAATAAGCAATGTCAAAAACACCATGATGTGTCGCACCGTCTTCGCCTACCAAGCCTGCACGATCCAGACAAAAGATAACGGGTAAGTTTTGCAGTGCAACATCGTGAATGACCTGATCGTAAGCACGCTGTAAAAAAGTCGAATAAATATTGCAGTAGACCGTCATTCCCTGCGTAACCATTCCTGCAGCAAGTGTTACCGCATGCTGTTCGGCTATTCCCACGTCAAAAGCGCGTTCGGGAATCTCATCCATCATAAATTTAAGAGAACTTCCGGATGGCATTGCCGGAGTAATTCCGATGATTTTTTCGTTCTTTTTGGCTAAATCTAAGATCGTCAGACCAAAAACATCCTGATATTTAGGAGGTAAATTTTCTTCTGATTTAGAATAAAGTTCTCCGGTTGAAGCATCAAATTTTCCCGGAGCATGATATTTTACCTGATTTTCTTCTGCCTGCTGTAAACCTTTTCCTTTTGTGGTTACAATATGTAGAAATTTAGGCCCTTTTATCTTCTTTAAACGATTGAGTTCTTTGATTAAGGCAGGAAGATCATGACCGTCAATTGGTCCCGAATAATCGAAGTTTAACGACTTGATGATGTTATTCTGTTTCGGATTTTTCCCGTTTTTAACAGCTGTTAAATATTTTTTTAAAGCCCCTACGCTTGGGTCAATCCCGATAGCATTATCGTTTAGAATCACCAAAAGATTAGCATCTGTAACCCCGGCATGATTTAAACCTTCAAAAGCCATTCCTGAAGCAATCGACGCATCACCAATTACGGCTATATGCTGTTTGTCGAAATCGCCTTTAATTTTTGAAGCAATGGCCATTCCAAGTGCCGCCGAAATAGAAGTGGAGGAATGCCCTACACCAAAGGTGTCATAAACACTTTCGCTTCTTTTAGGAAAACCGGAAATACCTTCAAGCTGTCTGTTCGTATGAAAAATTTCCCTTCTTTCGGTTAGGATTTTATGTCCGTAAGCCTGATGTCCAACATCCCAAACCAATAAATCGTCAGGAGTATTAAACACATAATGAAGTGCAATGGTCAATTCGATTACACCCAGACTGGAGCCTAAATGCCCTTCTTTAACCGAAACAACATCAATAATAAAATCGCGTAATTCCTGTGCAACCTGAGAAAGCTGCGCTTCAGTTAATAAGCGTAAATCAGCGGGATTGTATATGTTGGAGAGTAAGTTGCTTTTCATTGTAAGGTAAAAAGCAAATTTACGGTTTTAAATTTAATTATTGTTTTTTGAATGTTTAGCACGAACTTTAAATAGGGGAGTTTTATAGAAATGAGGCAATTAATAACGTTAATTGCCTCAAAAAATCGCTATTGATGAGGCGATTAATTTTATTGAACTAACTTCTATGGAAAAAGCTAAGTTTTGATTAACGCTTTCTTGACTTTAACTCAGGGGAAATTATTTCAAAAAAACTATTTTTGCACTTATGATAAATCCCTTCACCGACGAGTATTTTATGAAAAAAGCTTTGCAGGAAGCTGAAATGGCTTTTGAAAAAGGCGAAATTCCTGTTGGAGCAATCATTGTAGTTGCCGATAAAATTATTGCAAGAAGCCATAATCTGACCGAATTATTAAATGACGTTACGGCTCATGCAGAAATGCAGGCGATAACCGCTGCAGCCAATTTCTTAGGTGGAAAATACCTCAAAGACTGTACGTTATATGTTACCCTCGAACCTTGCCAAATGTGTGCTGGGGCTTTGTATTGGAGTCAGATTTCAAAAATTGTTTTTGGTGCTCGCGATGAACATCGGGGTTTCATGACCATGGGAACCCAGTTACACCCAAAAACAACTGTGGTTTCCGGAGTGATGGCCAATGAAGCTGCGGATTTAATGAAACGCTTTTTTGTAGAGAGAAGGAAATAATTGCTGTAAATCATGACCAATTTCTCAACCATAAAAAAACTATATCACATCACTGAATCTAATGGTTTTGCAGATAGTGAAATGGAGGTAGTTAAAAGTATCTTTGGAGCACTTCCGCAGGTATTTGTTGATTATTATGCGGAATTGGGTAAAATTCAAAACCTAAACCATACACAGGATTTATTAATCGTACCGGAGCGTTTTCAATATTATAAACACAATGATTATTTGATATTTTATTCTGAAAATCAAAAGGCTTGCGTTTGGGGGATTCATAAAGAGGATTTGTCAAAATCTGATCCACCGGTATACATGAGCGAAGACGAGAAAGACTGGAATCTGGAAACGGAAACGTTAAGTGATTTTTTTACTGCAATGGCTTTTCTTCAGGCAGGTTTTGCTTTAAAGTTCCCTGGTAATACATTTTATGAATTGGAAGAAGATGAATTGAATTTCGTTCGTGCAAACTTCAGAAATAAAGGATTCTCTTTTAAACAATGGCTTGGAGGAATAAATTTTTATGGTAATTATGATGATGATGTAGTCATAGTGCAGGCAGGGAATCAACTGTTTTATGCCGCAGACACAAAAGAACATTTTGTTGCATTGGACAAAGCATTGTCCGGACTTGGAACAGAATTGTAAAAAGGGGATAGTTTAAAAAGAGGACTTCCTGAAGTAACAAAAAAGGAAAGAATTAACCCGAAATAGTCTCTGAGAATGCTGTAAATCATTTTTGCCCTTAAGAGCATTTAAATATTTTACCTTGGAGAATTTTCCTCATAAAAGATTTAGAAAAATACATTATATTTATGCAATATAATTGACAAACCACTAGTTTATTTACATAGCGGTAGAAGCTAAAGTACACTGTCAATTTCCAAATTCGTAAACCTGTAATTCTAAATAAAAGTGAAAGTAAAAGGACTATTTCTCGTGTTTTGTACGTTTTTTATTTTTCAATCCTGTGGCCGCAAATCAGCAGCCGATTTCAATTCCGATTTTTCATTATTCAAAGAATACATTGTTAGTTTTACGGGAGGTATCGTCTCTTCGGAATCTGATATTAGAGTTGTTTTGGCTTTTGATAAAAAAGAATGGAAAGTGAATCAGGAATTAGACGACGATTTATTTGATATCTCGCCAAATGTACACGGAAAAGTAGTAGCACTCTCCACCAATACGATTGCTTTTATTCCGGAGAAAAAACTGGAAGCAGGAACAGAATATCAGGTGACTTTAAATTTAGATAAGCTGATCACCATTCCAAAGGAAAAAGAGAAGGAACTTTCAAAGTTCAACTTTACCGTTAAAACCATCAAACAGGATTTTACTATTAATACGGAGGATATTCAATCGTATAGTAAAGATTACCAGTATCTGAACTGCGTTTTAAAAACGGCTGATAATATGGATGTTGAAACAGCTAAAAAGTTAGTTACAGCCAATCAGAACGGGAAAGAGGTTAAAATTAAATTTGAAAAACAAACGGGAACAGCTAAAGAGTTCCGTTTCAAAATTGATAGTATTCAGCGGTTTTTAGAAGCTTCGAATCTGGAAATTGCATACGACGGAAGTGATTTTGATATTGAGCAGAAAGGGCAATTGGATTATCCAATTACAGGTGTGAACGAATTTAAAATTGTAAAAGTAGATATTCCGGAAGGGAACAATCAGTCCCTTTTAATTAATTTCTCGGAACCTTTAGAAAAAGGGCAGGATTTTAAAGGATTGGTCTCTATTCAGAATACAAACAATTTAAAATTTTCGACTCAGGGGAATGTCCTGAAAGTATATTTTAGCAATACAGCCCCGGAGAAAAAAGAAGTTCCGGCAGTGGCAGAAGAAAGTACAGATTTAGCAGTTGATTCGTCAGCAGTTGTAGTTGATTCTGCGGCAGTTGTTACGGATAGTAGTGCTGTGGTAGTGGTTCAGAACGAGGAAGAGACTCAGGAACCGGAACCAGTTTTATCGGGAGAATTGTTACTCGAAGTTTTTCAGGGAATTGAAAGTCAGTACGGCAAAAAGATGGACGCCAATTATACCGAGAAAATCAATTTTGACCAAATAAAACCTAACGTTCGATTCGTTAAAAACGGAACGATTCTGCCAAGTTCAAACAACCTGAAATTGAATTTTGAAGCAGTTAATCTAAGTGCGGTTGATGTAAAGGTGTATAAAATTTACAAGAACAATATTCTTCAGTTTTTGCAGTATAATGAACTGAACGGAAGTCAGAATCTCAAGAAAGTGGCGCAACCCATTGCCAAAACCACACTGAATTTAGTCGAAAGCAAACTGATAAATCCGGCTAAGTGGAACACCTTTGCTCTCGATTTATCTAAAATCATTACGCCGGAACCAGGGGCAATTTACCGTGTGGAATTTGTTTACAAAAAGAAATATTCGCTTTATAAATGTGAAACCTCCGAAGAGAGTTCGGAGGAAGAGGAGGAGGAAGTAGATGAAAATGATGTGAACTACAGTAGCAATTCATACGACGATTACTATTATGACGATTACGACTGGAGAGAAAGTCAGGATCCTTGTACAGGATCGTACTACTATAATGCCAGAATTGCGACAAATATCTTAGCAACTGATTTAGGGGTTATAGCCAAAAGAGGCGAAAATAAATCATATCTCTTTGCAGTCAATAATATCGTAACCACAGAGCCGGTTTCAAATGCGAGAGTGGATCTGTACACCTTTCAACAGCAGAAAATTGCAACTGCTGCAACAAGCAGCGAAGGAATTGCTGCGTTTCAACTCAATAAGTTTGCCTACTTTGCTATTGTTACTTTAGGAGATCAGTCTACTTATGTGAAGTTGGATGACGGTTATTCGTTATCGGTAAGTAATTTTGATGTTGCGGGTGAAACTTTGCAAAAAGGCTTAAAAGGATTTATCTACGGTGAGCGTGGTGTTTGGCGTCCGGGAGATAACGTGTATTTGTCCTTTATCTTAAACGATGCGTCGAATAAACTTCCAAAATCACACCCGATTAAATTTAGATTAAACGATCCGAATGGTAAAACAACGTATCAGACAATTCAGAAAACAAACGACCTGAATCATTACAGTTTTATCGTTCCAACTAGTGCCGACGCGCCAACGGGAAATTGGGAAGCAATGATAAGTGTGGGTGGTGCCAAGTTTTACAAAAGCATTAAAATCGAAACGATTAAACCGAATCGTTTAAAAATTAAGAATAATTTCTCCAGAAAAACATTATCATCCTCTTATCCAAATACCAGTACACTTGAAGTGACCTGGCTTCATGGTGCCATTGCAAAAAATCTGAATGTAGAAATGCAGGCAAAATTTTCGCAGCAGACGACTACATTTAAAGGATATGAGAAGTTTAATTTTGACGATTTGGTGCGTCAGTTTAGTTCAGAAGAAATTAATATTTTCTCCGGAAAATTAAATGAGAACGGAAAAGCATCGGTTGATATCCATCCAAAACTACAAGGGCAGGCTCCCGGTATGTTGCGTGCCGCCTTCATCACAAAAGTATATGAAGAAGGAGGTGATTTTAGTACGGATGTTATTTCGACGACTTATTCACCCTACAAAACTTATGTTGGGATAAAAGCACCGGAACCTAACAAATATGGAATGTTGGAAACCAGAACAAACAACCGTTTTGATATTGTTACCGTGGATGAAAATGGAAGGCCAAAATCAGTGAGAAATCTCGAGGTAAAAGTGTATAAAGTAGATTGGCGCTGGTGGTGGGACGCTTCCAGTGATAACCTTTCAAATTATAACTCATCAGATGCGACCACTTCTTATAAATCTTTTGTGATCAATACAGATTCCAGCGGAAAAGGAAGTATTCAGTTTTCTTTAACCGATGAAGAATGGGGACGCTATTTGATACGTGTTGCCGATCACACAGACGGACACGCAACTGCTTTAACCGTAAATATTGACTGGCCAATCTGGTCCGGAAAAACCCGTAACAGAGATGCATCTACAGCCAATATGCTGGTATTCTCTACCGATAAGAAAAATTATGCTGTAGGCGAAAAAGCACAGATATCTTTTCCTTCCAGTGAAGGAGGCCGCGCTTTGATTTCGATCGAAAACGGTTCAAAAGTGGTGCAGACCATCTGGGCCAAAACAAAACAGGGAGAAACTAAAGTCGAAATTCCGATTACAGCAGCAATGGCACCAAATGTATATTTTAACATCACACTCTTGCAGCCACACGCTTCAACTAAAAACGATTCACCTATTCGTATGTATGGAATCGTTCCGATAGAAGTGGTGGATAAAAACACCATTCTGGCGCCGACCCTCTCCATGCCGGATGTTTTAAAACCGGAGCAGACTTTTACCGTAAAAGTGGGAGAGAAAACCGGAAAAGAAATGACGTACACTATTGCAGTTGTAGATGAAGGACTTTTAGATTTAACCCGTTTTAAAACACCAAATGCCTGGGACAGTTTTTATGTTCGTGAAGCCTTAGGAGTTAAAACCTGGGATATTTATGATGATGTGATCGGAGCATACGGAGGAAAAATAAATCAAATCTTCAGTATTGGTGGAGATCAGGATTTAGGTGGCGGTAAAGCCAAAAAAGCCAACCGATTTAAACCAGTAGTGTTGTACTACGGACCATTCAAATTAGAAAAAGGTCAAACGAAAGCACATCAGCTAAAACTGCCTAAATACATAGGTTCCGTTCGTACGATGGTCGTTGCTGGTGATGCGAATACAAGTGCCTACGGAAGTGTTGAAAAAGCAACACCGGTTAAAAGTCCGTTGATGGTATTGGCTTCATTACCTCGAAAAATATCGCCTTCAGAAAAAGTAACTATTCCGGTAACCGTTTTTGCTACCGAAAAGAATATTAAGAAGGTAACGATTCAGCTTAGAACAAGCGGTGGATTAAAAGTAATGGGAAGTGCTGCTCAAAGTCTGAGTTTTGCCCAACCTGACGAAAAAATGGCCTACTTTAATCTGGTAGTAGGTTCTGCTACCGGAATTGGAAAAGTGCAGGTAATTGCGACATCAGGAAAAGAGAAATCAGTATATGATGTAGAAATTGATATGACCAATCCTAATCCGGTTACAAATACGTATACGGATGTTGTTTTACCTCCAAATAGTACCAAAACCATTACCTGGAAAACTTTTGGAGTTTCCGGAAGCAATAAAGCCAGACTGGAAGTTTCCTCAATGCCAACCATCAATCTTAATGGAAGACTGCAATACCTCATTCAGTATCCGCATGGCTGTGTCGAGCAAACCACTTCGTCTGTTTTTCCACAGTTGTTTTTAAGCGATATTGTTGATTTGGATAATACCCGAAAAGGAATCATTCAAAAGAATATAACGGCCGGAATTAGCAAGTTAGGAAGTTTTCAATTGCCATCAGGTGGTTTAACGTATTGGCAGGGAAGTACCACTGCCGATGATTGGGGGTCTTCTTATGCCGGACATTTCCTGATTGAAGCAGAGAAAAAAGGGTATGTTTTACCGATTAACTTCAAATCAAAATGGATTTCTTATCAGCAAAGAGAAGCCAAACAATGGCGTTTTGAACCTAAATACGGTAATGATCTTGCTCAGGCTTACCGATTGTATACGCTGGCGCTGGCAGGCAATGCCGATTTGTCTTCGATGAACAGATTGCGCGAAACAAAAGGCATTTCAAACGAAAGTAGGCTTCGTCTGGCTGCTGCTTATGTTTTAGCCGGACAAAAATCGGCAGGACAAAATTTATTATTACGCACCAGTATTGACAACGAGTCCAGCGAGTACAATTATTACTATTATGGATCAAGCGAGAGAAACAGAGCGATGGCTTTAGAAACGATGCTGCTTTTAGGACAAAACCAAAAAGCATTCACTATGGCTTCTAAACTGGCTAAAGAAATGTCGACCAATCAATGGATGAGCACACAAACAACTGCTTATTGCCTGTATGCTATGTCTAAATTTGCTGCGAGCAACGGACCTAAAGGAATTAATCTTCAATTCAGCAAAAATGGAAAAGGCGAAACTATAAATACGCAAAAAACAATTGCCGACAGAAGTTTAACAGTTCAGACGGGTGCCAATAGTGTTGTCCTGAAGAATCTTAAAAATAACACAGTTTACGTTAGAGTTTTAAATACCGGAATATTACCAATCGGACAGGAAAATGCGATTCAGAGTGATGTTTCTGCGAATATTGTTTTCAAAAATAGAAAAGGAAGTGTTATTAATGTTTCGAAAATCAGTCAGGGAACTGAATTTGTTGCAGAAGTTACGGTTAGAAACCAAAGAAATGAAAGCATTCAGAATGTGGCACTGTCACAAATCTTGCCTTCAGGATTTGAAATCGTAAATACCCGTTTCACAGACTACGGTGACGCAACCAATAATATTGCAGACTATATTGATATTCGCGACGACAGAACCAACTTCTATTTTGGAATGAAATCCAGAGAGACCAAAGTATTCAGAATTTTGTTAAATGCATCCTATTTAGGGAATTATTATTTACCGGGATTGCAGTGCGAAGCGATGTACGACAACACCTTCCTGGCCAGAACAAAAGGATTCTGGGTTGAGGTTGTGAAATAAATTATTGGTTATGGATTTTTCGCCACGATTCGTGCGATAGCAGAGAGACAAAGCAATTCTCGAATCTAAATTATTATAAATTAATTCGAGAATTCGTGGCAAAAAAATCGGTGTTAATCTGTACAATCTGTGGCTAATAAACTTTGCGTATTTTGTAGTAAAATATAGTTTCACGCAGATTTTACAGATCAGGCAAGTAAAATATAATCTGCCAAATCTGCGAGCAAAAAAACATTGCGGACTTAGCGAATAACGTAGCGACTTCGCGGTTAAATAAATATTACGTTGAAAAATAAACTTATCGCGTTTTCACAACGCATTATAAACTGGATTAAAAAGAATAAAATAAAATCAGCAATTGCATTTGTGCTCTTGCTGATTTATTATTTCTCCATTCCCCGAACATTGTTTAAAGAGCCGTACTCAACGGTTATCGAAAGTAAAGAAGGAGAACTGTTAGGAGCTAAA
This sequence comes from Flavobacterium sp. B183, assembly GCF_023539155.1. Lineage (NCBI taxonomy): Bacteria > Pseudomonadati > Bacteroidota > Flavobacteriia > Flavobacteriales > Flavobacteriaceae > Flavobacterium > Flavobacterium sp. B183. The sequence continues at coordinate 1,666,923 of NZ_CP097434.1, forward strand.
ATTGCTCCTGACGGGCAATGGCGTTTTCCGGCGCAGGACAGTGTACCGGATAAATTCAAGAAATGTATTGTTTATTTTGAAGACGAGTATTTCTATAAACACCCCGGTTTTAATCCGGTTGCGATGGTAAATGCCATCAAACAAAACCAAAAAGCTGGAAAAGTAGTTCGAGGCGGAAGCACACTGACACAACAAGTCATCCGATTGTCCCGAAAAGGAAAAGGAAGAACCTATTTTGAAAAATTGATCGAAATGATTCTCGCTACGCGATTGGAATTGGGATATTCTAAAGATGAAATTCTCGAGTTGTATGCGGCCCATGCTCCGTTTGGCGGAAATGTTGTCGGGCTCGAAATGGCTTCGTGGCGTTATTTTGGCGTGCAGTCCAATCAATTGTCGTGGGCAGAAAATGCTACACTGGCAGTTTTACCTAATGCGCCGAGTCTAATCTATCCCGGAAAAAATCAAATCAAATTATTAAACAAGCGAAACCGACTTCTTCTTAAACTGCATAAAGAAGGCGTAATTGATCAGCAAACGTATGAACTTGCCATTGAAGAACCTTTGCCTCAAAAACCGTATGATTTGCCTCAGATAGCCCCTCATTTATTGCAAAGAGCCTCTAAAGATCAGGAAGGAACAAGAGTAAAGACTACGATTGATTATGCGCTGCAAAACAGAGTCAATCAAATTGCCAGATACTATTACAATCAATACAAGCAGAATGAAGTGCACAATCTGGCTATTCTGGTCATTGATGTTTCCAATCGAAATGTAATCAGTTACGTGGGGAATGCGCCAACCGATAAAGATCACCAAAAAGATGTTGACATTATTGATGCACCCAGAAGTACCGGGAGTATCTTGAAGCCTCTTTTATATGCCGGAATGCTGGACGATGGTGAATTACTGCCGAATACTTTAGTTGCCGATATTCCAACGCAGATTGCAGGTTACACTCCGCAAAACTTCAATCTGACTTTTGACGGAGCGGTTCCGGCACACCGGGCTTTGTCACGTTCCCTCAATATCCCGTCGGTTTTAATGCTGCAGGAGTTTGGCGTGAATAAATTTTATGAGGAATTGCAAAAATTTAAATTGAAGGATATCAATAAAACACCCGATCATTACGGATTGTCACTTATTTTAGGAGGGGCCGAAAGCAATTTGTGGGATTTATGCCGAACGTATGCAAATCTGTCTTCCACATTAAATTATTATGTTAAGAATCAGGCACAATACCGAACGAATGAATTTACGGAATTAAATTATAAGAGCAATTTTGAACCCGATTTTGGCTCAGAAAGTGATCAGAAGAACATCTTAGGTGCCGGATCAATTTGGGCAGCTTACAATGCCATGGAAGAGGTCAACAGGCCGGAAGGAGACGAAGCCTGGAAGTTTTACGATAGCTCTCTTAAAATTGCGTGGAAAACCGGAACCAGTTTTGGTAATCGCGATGCTTGGGCAATTGGTACAAATTCAAGATATGTAGTAGGAATCTGGGTTGGGAATGCAACAGGTGAGGGCAGGCCTACTTTAACAGGAGTTACAAGTGCGGCACCGATTTTATTTGATGTTTTTAATTTACTGCCAAGACAAAGATGGTTTCAAACGCCTTATAAAGATTTAGCAGAAGTTGAGGTTTGTCGTTTAAGCGGCTATTTGGCTAAAGACGGCTGTCCGAAAATAAAGCAATGGGTTCCAAAAAAAGGGAAATCGACTAGTGTTTGTCCGTATCACAAAACGGTTCATCTCGATACAACCGGACAATTTCAGGTAAACAGCAGTTGTGAGAGTATTGATAATATTGTGACAAAAAACTGGTTTGTTTTACCACCGGTTATGGCATGGTATTACAAGAGCCAGCATATTGAGTACTTGCCTTTGCCTCCGTTTAAAGAAGGTTGTCAGGGTACACAAACCACAACAATGGATTTTATCTATCCCAAAACCAACGGTAAAATTTATTTAACCAAAGATTTTAATAGCAAGGTTCAACCCGTGATTTTAAAAGTAGCCTATTCCGAAAGAGAGAAAGAGCTTTTTTGGTACATAGATGACGTTTATAAAGCCACCACAAAAACGTTTCACGAATTACCGGTTGCGCCAACTTCGGGAACGCATTATATCACAGTAGTAGATGCTTCCGGCAATGAAATCAGACGGAAAATTGAGATTGTGAGGGAATAAGATTTTTATAAAGAATCTAATTCTGGTTTGAAAAGTGTTTTTTGATTTATATCAAACTTTATACTTTTGGGTTTATACATCTTTGTGTTCAATTAATATTAAATAAATTTTAAAATGAACAAAAAGTATTTTAAGTACATCAACACATTGTTTGTTGTAATTCCAATGACATTGATTATGGCATTTGTAGGGTTAATGCGGAATTATGGATTTGGGGAAGATTGGTTTTTAAAGTTTCTGAAAGCTTGGAGTGTGATGCTGCCGGTTGCCTATATTGCAGCCTTTATCATTATTCCAAATGCCAGAAAACTAGCAGAAAAGACAACTGCAGGATCCTAATCTGTAGTGTGTTTTTAGGTTTACAATTAGAAGAAATTAAGAAATGAAAGAGCAGCTCGCAAATTATATCAAAAGTATTATAACGGTTACCGAGGAAGAGCTGGTTGTAATTCTTTCTTACTTTAAATCTTCAACTGCAGAAAAGAATGAACTATTAGTGGCTCATGGGCAAACCAACCAACGAAGTTTTTTTGTTGGTTCCGGTTGTTTGCGAATCTATTTTATTACTGAAGATGGTCAGGAAGCAACACGATATTTAGCGTTCGAAAATAATTTTGCAACAGCATTGTGCAGCTTTATTTCAAACGAGCCGTCTTTAGAATTTATTCAGGCGTTAGAGTCAACGGAACTGCTATACATTTCGAGTAGCGATTTTTATTATCTATTGGAAGTTATTCCGGCCTGGGAGAAGTTCTATCGTTATTATTTAGAAAAAGCATATGTAAATAATACCAACAGACTTATGTCTTTCCTTACTCTTGATGCAACAGAAAGATACAAACAGCTAATGAGTATAAATCCTCAAATTATTCAGCGTTTATCCAATCGAATAGTAGCAACTTACCTTAATATTTCACAAGAAACATTAAGTAGGCTAAAATCTAAGCGTTACTAAATTTTTACAAGATTATTGCGTATACGTGTCCGGCTGAGCGAAGTCGAAGCCCTTTTTTTTGGTGAGGAAGCCTTCGACTCCGCTCAGGCTGACTGTCGTATCCAAAATGTTTTTTTTGGGAATACGTAAAAAAGCGCACAAAAAAACCGCCAGTCTTTCGAAAGGCGGTTTTTGTTTTTTTATTCTGAAATAACATTTCCTTTTTTATCATAGAAATGGTATTCTAAGTACGTGTAAGCGTCACGAGGTATGATTTTCACCCATTTCTTATGTTCAAAAAACCATTTTGAACGTAATGATGGAAAACCTTTACTGAGGTATGCAGCCACAAACGGATGTACATTAAGCACGACTTTTTTGTGGGTTTTTAGAATTCTATCTAAATCAGATGAGATTTTATCAATGATTAAAATTGGCGCTTCAATTTCGCCATGTTCATTGTTTGGATCTTCTTCTCTGGTTTTAATATTAACTTCTGGTCTTACGCGTTGTCTCGTAATCTGAACTAAACCAAATTTACTAGGCGGCAAGATTTTATGCTTTGCTTTATCGTCGCTCATTTCTTCTCGCAAGAAGTCGAACAAAACCTTCCTGTTTTCTGGATTAGACATATCGATAAAATCAACTACGATTATTCCGCCCATATCACGCAAACGAAGTTGTCTGGCAATTTCGGCAGCGGCAATCATATTCACTTCCATGGCAGTGTCTTCCTGGTTGGTTGCTTTATTCGAACGATTTCCGCTATTTACGTCTATAACGTGAAGAGCTTCAGTATGTTCGATAATAAGATAAGCACCTTTACTCATGGAGACGGTTCTTCCAAAAGAAGTTTTGATTTGTCTCTCTATATTGTATTTCTCAAAAATTGGAGTGTCATTTGATTGATAAAACTTAACAATCGATTGTTTTGAAGGGGCAATTTCTTGCAGATATTCCTTCGTTTGATGGTACAACTCTTCATCATCTATTTGAATACCACTAAAGGTATCGTTGAAAACGTCTCTTAATATTGAAGAAGCTCTGTTGAGTTCTCCTAATACTTTTGAGGGATGATGAGCAGTTGGTAATTTTTTACACATTGCAGTCCATCTGCCAAGCAGGTTCTGCAAATCTTTTTCTAATTCGGCTACGTTTTTGCCTTCGGCTACTGTGCGAACAATAACACCAAATCCTTTAGGTTTGATCGATAGAACAAGTTTTTTTAGGCGATCCTTTTCTTTTTTGTCTTCTATTTTTTGAGAAATAGAAACACGGTCAGAAAACGGAACGAGAACAATAAATCTTCCTGCCAGTGAAAGCTCAGCGCTTATCCTTGGGCCTTTGGTCGATATAGGTTCTTTTACAACTTGAACTAAAACAGATTGATTGGCACTTAAAATATCAGTAATGATGCCATCTTTGTCAATCTCTTTTTCAAACTGAAAGGTTTTTAGGGAGAAATCTTTTATTTTACCTGCGCTTACAAGTTTTATGAATTTCAGTTGGGAAGCTAAGTTTGGACCTAAGTCATGATAATGTAAAAAAGCGTCTTTTTCGAAGCCTACATTTACAAAAGCAGCATTAAGTCCGGCAACTGGTTTTCGGATTTTAGCAATAAAAATATCACCAACCTGAAAGTTGCTTTTCTCTTCTTCTTTGTGTAATTCAATTAGTTTTCCATCTTTTAATAAGGCAAAATCTACGGCTTCAGAACTAGATCTAATGATTAATTCTTTATTCACACTGTAAATTTTTATCCGAACTTTCTAGCAATAGGCAGTAGGCAGTAGGCAGTAAGCAAAATAAATTGCTTAAAGCTTAAAGCTTATAGCTTAAGGCCTAATTGTAAGGATGGATTAAACAATATTTTTAACAGGTATTGAACCCGGGGAAAAGAAGATTAATAGAGAACAGAGTACAGAAGATAGATTTTTACGTCTATATTCTATTTTCTTTTCTCTTTCGTCTTTTTTCAATTTCAATGAACGTTTAAAAAGAAAAAAGTAGTTTAAAACTACTTTTTCTTCTTGTGACGGTTAGCTCTCGCTCTTTTTTTACGTTTGTGAGTAGCTACCTTATGTCTCTTTCTTTTTTTACCACTTGGCATATCGTGTCGATTTTATAATTAATTAATAGTATTACTTTGCTTCGTTATTTGTTTTTACTCCTTCTACAAAAACTTTTGCAGGTTTAAACGCAGGAATATTGTGTGCTGGAATTTTGATAGTGGTGTTCTTAGAAATGTTTCTACCAGTTTTTTCAGCTCTTGTTTTTACAATAAAACTTCCAAAACCTCTTAGGTAAACATTGTCTCCAGTTTCTAGTGAAGTTTTAACTTCTTCCATAAAAGTTTCAACTGTTGCTTGAACATCTCCTTTTTCAAGACCTAGTTTCTCCGAAATTTTCGCTACGATATCTGCTTTCGTCATTTTCTTTCCTATTTTATTTTATAAATGGTGTACTATTTTTTTGAGTTTGCAAATATAAGAATTAAAAAAATAATTAATCAAGCTAAATCGTTAAATTTTAATTACATAAACATTTACTTTTGTATTCTAAGTATTTTGCAATGAATTTTTCTAACGTGTTGATAAAATGGTATTTACAAAACAAACGTGATTTGCCATGGCGTAAAACGACCAATCCATACCATATTTGGCTCTCAGAAATTATGTTGCAACAGACTCGAGTTGCGCAAGGAACACCCTACTTTTTTGCTTTTACGAAGGAATTTCCTACTGTATTTGATTTAGCAAATGCTTCAGAAGAACAGGTTTTGAAACTTTGGCAGGGATTAGGCTATTATTCACGTGCCCGAAATTTGCATAAAACAGCTCAATATGTTGCCAATGAGCTCAACGGTGTTTTTCCTCCTAACTATAAAGAACTTTTAAAATTAAAGGGTGTTGGAGAATACACGGCTGCAGCAATTGCCTCCTTTTCTTATAATGAGACTGTTCCTGTAGTGGATGGAAATGTATTTAGAGTGCTTTCTCGTTATTTTGATATTGAGTCTGATATTGCTTCGCCTGCAACTAAAAAAGAGTTTACCGAACTGGCTTATGAATTAATGCCAAAGGAGAACCCTGCTATTTTTAATCAGGCGATAATGGAGTTCGGAGCTTTGCAATGTGTGCCTAAAAGTCCTGATTGTGCGGTTTGTGACTTTAATGATAGCTGTGCAGCATTACAGAAGAAAAAGGTAGCCGTTTTGCCGCTTAAGTCTAAGAAAATTAAGGTAACTAATCGTTTCTTTAATTATCTCATTGTAGAAGACGCTTTAGGAAATACCATACTTCAGAAAAGAACGGCAAAAGGAATCTGGCACAATCTGTATGAGTTTCCGCTTTTGGAAACAGATAAAATCGTAGACTTTGATGTAGTTTTGAAAGCAGTCACAGACACTGTTTTTACATCGTATACAATTATAGGTATAGAAGATTATCCAGAAAGTACTGTTATTCATAAACTTTCGCACCAACATCTGCACATACAGTTCTGGAAGGTTAAAATTGAGGGTTTAATAGAAAATGGCTTGAAAGCCAGCGAATTAAATGTTTTTCCTTTTCCAATTGTGATTCACAATTTTCTGGAAAAGCAGGAAATAATTTGCTAAAATAATGTATCTTTGGGATAAATACCACTAACAAACTATGAACGGAACATTAAATAAAGTGATGTTAATCGGCCATTTAGGCGATGATGTAAAAATGCATTATTTTGAGGGAGGAAACTGCATCGGGCGTTTTCAATTGGCTACAAACGAAGTTTATATCAATAAAACGACCAATGAAAAAATTACTTCAACTGAATGGCATAATTTAGTTGTGCGCAATAAAGCGGCCGAAATTTGCGAAAAATATTTGTCGAAAGGAGACAAGATATTTATTGAAGGACGTATAAAATCACGTCAATGGCAAGCTGAAGACGGTACTACAAAATATACCACAGAAATTCAGGTGACTGAGTTTACTTTCTTGAATACCAAAAAAGAAACCGGAAATCATAAACCTAATCAGGACAGTGAGTCGCCAAAAAACACTAACTTTGACGCAGCAAATGAAGGCTTACCTATAAACGATCTGCCTTTTTGAATGTATAACTAATTCTTTTTAATTTGGACCCGGAGCCCAGTTTGTTTCTTAATACGACAGTAGACATCAATTTGATAATTGGCTTTGTCGGAATATTTATTTTGCTGTTTTTATCAGCGATAGTGTCAGGTGCCGAAGTGGCACTTTTCTCTTTGTCTCAAAAAGATATCGACGACACCTTGCAGGAGAATCATTCAAAAGGAAAAATTATCTCCAGACTTTTAGATAGGCCTAAGAAACTTCTCGCAACCTTATTAGTTGCCAATAATCTTTTTAATATCGCAACAGTTATTCTGTTTTCCTTTATAGGTCAGAATATTTTTGGAGCCATAGAGTCTCCGGCTCTCAAGTTTATTCTCGAGATTGTTCTGGTTACTTCGCTAATTTTGTTGTTCGGAGAAGTACTCCCTAAAGTTTATGCCAGCCGTAACAATATAAAATTTGCAAAACGTACCGCCTATCCATTGGCTGTATTAGATAAATTACTCACGCCAATCAGTTTGCCGATGCGAAGTGTTACATTATATTTGCATCAGAAATTAGGGAAGCAGAAGAATAATTTCTCTGTAAATCAACTTTCACAAGCCTTGGAATTGACAGATTCAGAAGGTACGTCAACAGAAGAGCAAAAAATACTGGAAGGGATCGTGTCTTTTGGTAATACTGATACCAAGCAGGTAATGAGCCCGAGAATTGATATTTTTGCTTTAGAAATGTCAGAACCTTTTTCCGGGATTTGTCCTAAAATAATAGAAAAAGGTTTTTCGAGAATTCCGGTGTATCGTGACAATATAGACCAGATAGAAGGCGTTTTGTTTGTCAAGGATTTGTTGCCGCATATTGATAAGGAAGAATTTGACTGGACCTCTTTAATCAGAAAAGCATTTTTTGTTCCGGAGAACAAGAAGCTGGATAATTTATTGAAGGATTTTCAGAGCCTTAAAAGCCATTTGGCGATAGTGGTGGATGAATATGGCGGAACGTCAGGATTAGTTTCTCTGGAAGACGTTATTGAGGAGATTGTAGGGGATATTAGTGATGAGTTTGACGACGAGAATCTGAATTTCTCTCAGATAGATGAAAAGAATTTTCTTTTTGAAGGAAAAATTAATCTCAAAGATTTTTACAGAATCGTAGCGGTTAATGAAGAAATCTTTGAATCGCATAAAGGTGAAGCCGAGACATTGGCCGGATTCATTTTAGAGATTTTGGGTAATTTCCCTAAAAAAGATCAAAAAATAGCGTTCGAAAACTGTGTTTTTACGATAGAAACAGTTGATAAGAAACGTGTAAAACAAATAAAAGTAACAATAGATTAAGAATGCTAAAAAAGACCATTTCACTAGCAACAATTTTACTGGCATTGACTGTTTTAAGTTGTAAAGATGATGTAGTGCCAAAACCTGCCGGTTTCCTTCGTTTGGACTATCCTGAAGCCAAATATGTGGGTTTTGAAAACAATTGCCCTTTTACTTTTGAAATGAATGAAGCGGCCGTAATCAAAGGAGAGAAAAATTGCGGATTTGCAATTACCTATCCAAAAATGAAAGCTACAATTTACCTTACTTATAAGCCTGTACAGGGAGATATAGTGAAATTGCTCAAAGATGCTCAAAAGTTAACCTACGAGCATGTTATTAAGGCAGACGATATTTTAGAACAGCCCTATTTAAACCCTCAAAAAAAGGTTTACGGAATGTTTTACCGCGTAGACGGAAATGCCGCTACAAACTCACAATTTTATGTTACAGACAGTACAAAACACTTTATAACAGGATCGGTTTATTTTTATGCGAAGCCTAACTTTGATTCGGTTATGCCGGCTGCGAGTTACATCAGAAATGATATGCAAAGACTGATGGAAACATTAAAGTGGAAATAAAAGATACACTCAATTTTATACTGCCCTCAAAAAGTTAAATACTATTTGGGGGCATTTTATTTTTAAGGTTTTTAAAGAATTAAATTTTGCATCAATCCGAAAGAACCTGTAGGGGACAAGTAGTAAGCGTAAATATCGAAGTCCATCGCTCTGAAAGAGCCTCAGCAATAGCATGGCGCAACGCGCTATGAAATAAATTAAAGGTAAGTATTGACCTGAAGGGGCAAAAGCAGATTTACACGATATGGATTCCGAATTTTATTTTCCACAAACTCAGGAAGCAGAAAAAGCATCATTCATAAATTGTTGAAGTCCTTCTTCTTCGAGAATTTCAATCGAGAATTCTCCAAAACGTTTCGGAAGCCATATAATTCTAACGCCACTTGGAGAGTTAAGGCTTTCTCGTGACAGTGCATTTCCGTTCTCGTCCTCCGGCTGCACACCTGATTGTACCAATTCATCAAAAGCGGCTTCGATATCGGGAGTGGAATAGCAGTGACGATAAATTGTTCCTTCGCCTTTTGTCTCCAATAAATTTTTTAGATTGCCGGAAAAAGGCTGTACCAGCATAAACCGTTCCTGGCCAATTCTTACAACGGCATATACAACGTGTAACTCATCTCTCTCCCAGGTGAATTTTTTTGAGATCTCTGCTCCGAGGATTTTCGCATAATAGTCGCATGCCGATTGCAGATCGTTAACTAAGATGTCTATGTGGCTAAATTTAAGTTCCATTGTTTTTTAGGGCTGTATTGAAAGATGATTCATAAAAAAAAACAGCAGCAAGCCTGAGTTTACTACTGTTTAAATATTTATTTTTTTGTCAGTCTTTTTAAAACTGAACAATCGTCAAATTACGATTTAATATCTAAAACTTTATAGGTTTTGCCGTCTCCGGTTGCCTGAACTGTCTTGGTTAAATTTTCCTGATTTTGAACCGTTTTGTCAAATACAACAGTAGCTGTTTTTTTCTCAAAATCAACCGTTGCTTTTTCTACACCGTCAAGATTCGATAATTCTTTTTCGATTGTTTTGGCACATCCCATTGCACAAGTCATTCCTTCGATTTTAAAACTTGAAGTCTGTACATTTTCAGCAGCAATTGCTTTGTGTTCTTTTGGAGCTGATTCTATATTTTTTATGTTAGCCAGGTTTTTATCTTCTTCTTTTTTGCAGCTTACCAGTACTAAACCTGCAATAGCAATCGAAGCTATGATTCTTGTAAATTTCATATTTTTAAGATTTTAATTTGCGAAAAAATGTTCTTTGCAAAATTAGTAAAAAGGAAGAGGTCAATTCGTAAAATTATTACAAATTTGCACTAAAATATGTTTTATGGATGCAAAACAATTAAAGTGGGCCTATTTATTGGTGCTTTCACTAATCTGGGGAAGTTCTTTTATTCTTATCAAAAGAGGTTTGGTTGGACTCACAGCGGTTCAGGTAGGTTCGTTCCGGATTATTTTTGCAGCTTTATTTTTATTGATTGTTGGGTTCAGAAGTTTGAAGAAGATCTCCCGCCGTCAATGGAAATTTGTCGCCATAACGTCTTTCTTCGGAACTTTTATACCGGCTTTTCTTTTTGCCATTGCCGAAACTGAAGTTGACAGTTCAATCGTAGCCATTATGAACTCGCTTACCCCTTTAAACACCTTGGTTTTAGGGATACTTATTTTTGGAATTCAATTTCAAAAAAGACAGGTATTAGGTGTTTTTATTGGTTTGGTGGGGTGTTTATTGCTGGTTTTAAGCGGAGCATCTTCGCATCCGGGGCAAAATTACTATTATGTGATTCTGGTGGTTATCGCAACGCTTAGTTATGCAATAAATGTCAATCTGATTAAAAAATACTTATCCGATTTAAATTCGCTCAGCATCACAACCGGAAATTTTGCGGTATTACTTATTCCGGCTTTGCTTATTCTGAGTACGACCGATTTTCCGCAAAGAATAAGCCTTGAAGTTACACAGCATTCTATTTTGTTTGTTATGATTTTAGGGGTTCTTGGAACTGGAATTGCGAATGTTTTGTTTTTTAAATTAATCCAAATTTCATCACCTGTATTTGCAACTTCGGTAACGTATTTAATTCCAATCGTGGCATTTTTCTGGGGGCTTTTGGATAACGAAATGCTTACACCAATTCAGTTTTTTGGTGCTTTTATAATTTTAATAGGTGTGTATTTATCGGCTAAAAAGTAGATTTCCGGTATGAAGTGCCATTTTGGTTTTTGATCAAATTTTCTTTCAGGAGCTAATCCCGTTATTCGTTCCAATCTTTTGTGGCGAACCCCGCCACAAAAGGATTTCCACTTCTATCGGGGCTAGGACAATTATTTTCATCTGAATATTTTTGTTAAGTTTGTCGTTTTGAAGCTGGAGGGACATCGAAAAAACTTATATCCGTATGGTATGCTGGTGGTATTGGAAACAGCCGCAACGCGTTCTTAACTGCGTAGGACAGCTAAGTCATACGGGTTAATATTTAATTTATTAAAGAAAATTCGTACTTATTTAATTGAATTTAGGTATCTTTGAATTCCTAACTGTTCTAATTATGATTTACGAAAAAAACTTTGCCCGTGCAATATGGTGGCGATATTGGAAACAATCGCAACGCTTTGAACAGCGTAGGACACCTAAAGTGTGCGGGCTTCCTAATTTCCTAACTGTTCTAAATTATGAGTACAAACACCCTTTCGAAAGAAACAGAATTGAAGTTGATTGATTTCTTCAACAAATCGGTAGATCCTGAATTTATGGCAAAGACCATTCGAAAAGTAAATTATCTGCTTGCCTTAAGTATGATGAGAGAATGTGAAACATTTGAAACAGACAAAACAAGCCTTGAAAATGGCTTTTACTGGCTGAATGAATTAGCAGAAATTTTAAGTCCTTATTTAGAGGTTGAATGATTAAAATTAGAAAGGCTGTCGTAACTGACAGCCTTCTTTTTGTTTTGTCGCCCTGAGCGGAGTCGAAGGGCGCACCAATTGGAATGGGGGGCTTCGACTTCGCTCAGCCGGACAAAGCTTTGACTTCGTTTGGTCTGACAAAGCTTTGTTTTGACTCAGTTTGACAAAGCTTCGACTTCGCTCTGTTTGGTAAAAAAAGAAAAGGCTTAGTCAAAGTTTTAAACTCTGACTAAGCCTCAAAAAAATCTTAGCACCTTAGTATCTTAGCATCTCAGTATCTTAGCATCTCAGTATCTTACAAGAAATCTGCCTCAGAAACTCCTTCGTTGATCTTGATATCAGACATTTTAATATCTAACTCAAAACCTACATTCTGAACGATATTGAAAGGGATTTTAACTCCTTTTACGTCTTTATAATCGTTGAAGTTGGTAATTTGCGTTGCTGATTTTCCGCCTTGTTCACGAACTTTTGCTTCGGCAAGTTTCAATCCTGATGCAACGTCATAGAAATAAGTTGTTTTACCGTCTTTGATAGCGTAGGCATCTTTACCGTTTATTGGTTCGATACTTTCTACTTTTAAGTCGGTTCTTTTTACAAGTTGAAGCTCTTCAAACGGAGCAGCGCTGGCTTTCATTTCGGCAAGATCATTTCCTTCAAGGTTTTTGCGCTGTCCTTGTTGCTCGATATAAGCGCCTTTATCATTTACAACCTGTTTCATTAAATTCATTGGTCCCATCGCAAGAGATACCATCATTTTTCCTTTTGAATCTAATTTAGAAGTAAAAGTCAATGGGGAAGGAGCTTGAGGAATAGTAGTAGATCCTGTCATCGAAAGTGTTTTTACGGTTGCAACTACTTTTTCTCCACCAATTGCTTTAAGGTAGTTTTCGAAAACAGTTTTGGCAGTAATTCCGGCTGGAACTTCTTTTTTAGTTACTGGTTTTTCAACAGGATTTCCGTATTTATCGAAGTAGAAAATCGGAATTTGAAGTTTCTCTAAACCTGTTAGCACATCAGATCCCTTTCCGGCAATTACGATTCGCATATTGTCCAGCATGAAATATTTGTTGGCAACACGATAAACATCATCGGCAGTAACACTGTTGATGGTTTGAATGTATTTTTCGTAGAAATCGGCAGGAAGTTTTTCTGTTTCAATGTTTAAAGCATATCGTGCAACAGTTTGTGGTTTTTCAACCTGCATTACAAAACGTCCAATATATCCCGCTTTTACATTTTTTAAAATATCTTCAGAAACTTTTTCAGTTCTGATTCTTTTGATTTCTTTTACAAATTCTACCACTGCGCTATCCGTAACCGTATTTCTAACGGCAGAAGAAGCTTTGAATTTAGTTACATATTTTCCTCCTTCGATACTTGATCTTGCGCCATACGTCCAACCGTGTTTTTCACGTAAATTCATGTTCAGGTAACTGTTGAAATCACCACCTAAAATTTGATTTGCAATCACAGCAGGGAAGAAATCAGGATCGCTCATTCTCAAATTCACCGTATTCACCAATGAAATTTCAGATTGAACAGCATTTGGAACGTCAACAAAATCAATTTGAAGTTTAGCAGCATTTTCAGGAGCCGGATAGGTGTTTTTTGGCGTAGCCTGTTTTTTCCATCCGCTAAAAAGTTTTTCTACAGCAGCTTTCGTTTCTTTAAATTTAACATCACCTATGATTACCAAATAAGCATTTTCAGGAACAAAATAGGTCGCATAATTAGACTGAACATCAGCAAGAGTCACATTTTTTACTGTTGCTTCTGAAAGATATTCTCCGGATGGATGGTTTTTTCCAAACGCTAAAACGTCAACAACTCTGCTGGCAATTGCCGGAACACTTTTCTCGTCGGCTTTAAGTCCTTCGATTAATTTTGCTTTTTCTTTATCAAATTCTGATTGTGTGAAATTGGGTTGTAAAGCTCCTTCAGCTAAAAGCTCCAGAACACGTCCAGAATATTTAGAAAGTGAACTTCCGGAAGCTCCTGATGAAGAAAAATTAATATTTGCTCCGTAAAAGTCGATTTCTTCGTTAAAAGCTTCTTTCGTTATTTTTTTAGTTCCGTTACCAATTAAGGCGCTTGTTAATTCGTCAACCCCTTTTTTGTTTCCTTCTGCAAAAGGAGCGTTATCAAGGGTTAGAGTAAAGCTTACTCTTGGTAATTTATGATTTTCAACCACCAAAACTTTCATCCCGTTCGCCAAAACAAAAGTTTGCGGCTTTTTGATGTTGACTACAGGAGAATTGCCTGGTTTTGGTTGTGGGCGGTCTTGTGCTTGCATAATTCCAGTTAGGAATAAAAGGATTAAAAATGTATGTATTTTTTTCATGATTCGATGACTTAGTTTTGAGCTTTAGTTGAAGGAATATAGTCTAAAATTAAACGCTGGTTAGGGTTTAGGTATTTTTTTGCTACTTCTCTGATCTCTTCTCTGGTGATAGAGTGATAAAGGTCGATCTCGGTATTTATCAAATTAACATCTCCGTAAAGCAGATAGAAAGAAGCCAGATTTTCTGCGATTCCTTCTACTGTCGAATTGGCATTCACAAAATTATTATCGAATTTGTTTTGTAATTTTTGATAATCTTTTTCAGAAATTAAGTCCGTTTGAATTTTTACAATTTCTTCGTCCATTTCTTTTAAGATGTCTGCTGTTGTGTTAGGAGCCATTGGTAAACCATATAATATGTACATTCCATAATCTTCCTGACTAAATCCTACTGCTCCAATCTGAAGCGCCATTTTTTTGTCGTCTACAATTTTTTTGTACAGTTTAGAGCTTTTTCCATCACTTAAGTAAGAAGAAATCAAATCCAGAACTCTCGCATCTCTGGTTTTCATCGATGGTGTTCTGTATGAAGCAACTACCATTGGAATCTGAATGTTCGGATCTTCGTAAGTGGCTTTTATAGTCTGATTGATCGGTTCTTCTACATAAGTTTGTTTTTTTAATTCTTCTCCTTTTGGAATTGGAGCAAAATATTTCTGAATCCATTCTTTTGTTTTGGCTTTGTCAAAGTCACCTGCCACCACTAAAACGGCATTGTTTGGGGTGTAGAATTTTTTATTAAAAGCCTGAAATTCTTCAAGAGTTGCGGCATCCAGATCCTTCATGGAGCCAATAGTGGTCCAGCGGTACGGATGTTTTTTGAACATGTTTTCTTTTACAACCGGCAAGATGTTTCCGTAAGGCTGATTGTCATAACGGAGTCTTTTTTCTTCTTTAACCACTTCATTTTGAGTGTCAACTCCAATTTTATTGATAATCGGATGCATTAATCTTTCCGATTCCATCCATAAGCCAAGTTCTAAGTTGTTTGAAGGTAAAACTTCGTAGTAATAGGTTCTGTCGTCAGTAGTGTTGGCGTTGTTTACACCTCCATTAGCAGTAACAATCTTCATCCATTCGCCGCGTTTGATATTTTTAGTTCCTTCAAATAATAAATGTTCAAAGAAATGTGCAAAACCCGTTCGGTCCGGACGTTCGTCTTTTGATCCTACATGGTACATAACCGAGGTAATCACAACCGGAGCAGAAGGATCATTATGCAAAATTACGTGCATTCCGTTGTCTAAATTGTATTCTTCAAAAGCTACCTTTTGAGCATGAGCCACTCCGCCGAGCATTAGTGCCGCACTTAACATAATGATTGAATTTTTCATAAAGATTAATAAATTTATATTTACCTAATAAATAGGTAGTCAAGAGTTGATTATCGTTACACCAAAAATAGTTTTTTTTAATTAGCATTTAGGGAAATAGGGATGAAATGATTAAATTTTAACAGTATTTTACTTCTAAATAGCTTTTTTGGAATGAAGAAACGTCTTGAAAAACAGTTATAAAGCAGAAATAAATATTTTTAGAATAAGGGATTGCACAGTAAATTATTAGTTGTATATTTGCAACCTTAAAAATCAATAAATCAATTTGGTATGTATGCAATCGTAGAGATAGCAGGGCAACAATTTAAAGTAAGCAAAGACTTAAAGGTTTATGTTCACCGTTTGGCTAACGAAGAAGGTTCAAAAGTTTCTTTTGACAAAGTTCTTTTATTAGACGATAACGGAAATGTAACTTTAGGCGCCCCAGCTATAGAAGGTGCTTCAGTAGAAGCTAAAGTGTTACAACACTTAAAAGGAGACAAAGTTATCGTTTTCAAAAAGAAAAGAAGAAAAGGATACAAAAAGAGAAATGGTCACAGACAATATCTTACTCAAATTGTAATTGAAGGTATTACTGCAGCTGGTGGAACTAAAAAAGCAGCAGCTAAAAAAGCGGTTGTAGCTGAAGAAGTATCTGCTGAAGCAGAAGCTCCAAAAGCAAAAAAAGCAGCTCCAAAAGCAAAAAAAGAAGCTACTAAAGAATAATAACAATATTTAAACTCATACGTCATGGCTCACAAGAAAGGTGTCGGTAGTTCGAAGAATGGTAGAGAATCAGAATCAAAACGTCTAGGCGTTAAGATTTTTGGTGGTCAAGCTGCTATTGCTGGGAACATCATCGTTAGACAAAGAGGTTCAAAACACAATCCAGGTGAAAATGTTTACATCAGTAAAGATCACACACTACACGCAAGAGTAGCAGGAGTTGTTAAGTTCCAAAAGAAAAAAGATAACAAATCTTATGTATCTATCCTTCCATTCGAAGCATAATCATTAGATTACTTATTACAAAAACCCGTTCATCTTTGGTGAACGGGTTTTTTTGTGGGATGATGAAAGGTTAAGTTTCAGGTTTCAGGTTTCAAGTTCAAAGTTTCAAGTTCAAAGTTTCAAGTTCAAAGTTTCAAGTTTAAAGTTTCACGTTTCAGGTTTTGAATTTTAATCTAAGATCTATAATTGACATCATGCAATTGATATCCCGATGTCCGGCTGAGCGAAGTCGAAGCCCTCGCTCAGCCGGACTCGGGATCTATGTTTTAGGGGGCGCTACTTTTGTTTATTTGATAGTATTGCTGGTAAAATATAATCTTGTACAATGGTATCGGCTTGTGCGTGCCCATAAGGTTTGTTGTATGCTTTTGAGGTAATGATTACTACAAGCGGAAGATTTTTGAAAATCATAAACTCATTCCCTCCATTACCGGCGCAATAATAGGTTTCGTAAGGAGTGTTTTTAAAAGAGAAAGTTTTGTTCCAGAATAAGTAGCCATAGAATTCATTTTGTCTTTCCGGAATCTGAATTTGGTGCGTAAGGGTTTTTTGAATCCAATCGGCAGTTAAGATTTGTTTGTCCTTCCAGAGACCGTTATTTTGATACAACTGTGCATATTTTGCGTAATCCAGAGAAGTCATTTGAAGGCTTCCTGCAGTATTCGCTACTTTTTGAGGCGTATATTGCCATTGATAGTGGGTGATGTTTAAAGGCTTAAAAAGTTTTTCATCGGCATATTTTTCTAATCCTCCGGGAACAGATTTGTGAATGATGTCGCCCAATAAAACGACACCGGCTGTAAAATAATCCCATTGACCGCCATTGGTTTTGGATTTGTCCATAGGTAAGTCTAAAGTAAATTTCACCCAATTATCGCTAGGGTACATGTTTTCTTCGTTCCCGGGGGAATCGCTATTTTGATCGGATCCTTCAAAAGCAGCACTCATGGTGAGTAAGTCTTTTATTTTTACGTTGTCTTTTTTGGAGTTGTAATTTGCAAAACTCTTTAAATCATAGAATTGGTCTAATGTCTGATTTTCGTTTTTAAGATAGCCGTCGTTTATGGCAATTCCGGCCAAGGTTGATGCAAAAGATTTTCCTGCCGATCGGGTGTCGTGTAATGTGTTTCGGTTAGCATCATTAAAATATTCTTCAAACAGTAGTTTTTTATCGTAGACGACAACGATACTTGTGATTTCCTTCAAATTGTAGCTGGCAATAGCAGCATTGAGTTTTTCAATTTTCTTCTTGTCAAAAGCAAAATTCGAAACTTCCCAGTCGCTGTTAGGCTGGATAGGCTGAACTTCGATTTGTTTGGCTGTTAGTTTCGGAGCTTTTAAGATAAGCTGAACTTCTCCTTTTGCAATTAAATCGCCAGTTTTAATCTCATTATTTTTATCGGATTTAAGGTAAGGACGAATTTCTATTTTTAGTTTGTGCTTGCCGTTGGTTAGGGCTTTTTCTCCGCCATTAAGTTTGAATCTTTCCCACAAATAAATAGACCACCAGTCTTCTTTTTTTGTACTGGTTAAAGGAACTCTAAAGGTTGTTGAAGTGTTTTTACTGCCTGCTGATCCAAAACTGCATCCGTAGTTAAGATTTTCGGTGTAGAGCAGTTTATTGTCGATGTAAAAGGCAAACTGAAGATTTCCGGTTGTTAGAAGTTGATCTGCGGATAATTCAGGATTCAATTGGTGCAGGTAATTGATGACAGAGTTGTTCATGAAAACTCTGATATTCAAATCGGATTTGTAGGTTAGCTCAAAAGATTTCAGAATATCAGATTCTTTATACTGCTCCAGAGGAATGTTGCCCTTCATAAAAGTAACTTTACCAATGTTGTTTTTATGCAGTTCGGTTGTAATCTCATCGGGTTTGAACAGATTATTGTTTTGTGCCGAAATTATGCCATTGCAAAATAGTAAGGCAAGTAAGAGAAAGTGTTTTGTCATTTGATTGATTGTAAGATTGAAAGGCAAAGT
Organism: Flavobacterium sp. B183; assembly: GCF_023539155.1. NCBI lineage: Bacteria > Pseudomonadati > Bacteroidota > Flavobacteriia > Flavobacteriales > Flavobacteriaceae > Flavobacterium > Flavobacterium sp. B183. The sequence goes on from NZ_CP097434.1 coordinate 1,685,598, forward strand.
TAGTCTGCAATAAATTCTAAAAATTGTACAGGATTAACATCTGACTTATTTTTGGAACAGTATTTTTTTGTGTTCGGAAGGATTCAGGCCGTTTATTTCTCTAAAGGATCTGGTTAGGTGGCTCTGGTCAGAGAAGCCGCATTCGTATGCGATTTCGGTTAAGGATTTGCTTTGAAGGGCGATGAGCGAGAGTGCTTTTTCTACTTTTAATTTTCGTATGTACTCTCCCAGATTGCAATGAAAATACTTTGAAAAATCTCTTGAAAGATGAATAGGGTGGATGCCTAGTGTTTTAGATAAATAATCAAGTGTAATGGTTTCGGTAAGCTGATCGTGAAGGATTTCATCAATCATTGTAACCCATTTAGGATTTTTATGTTTGATGGATTCAAAATCACCATTTAGTTTGGATAAGATTTCAATTAACAGGGTTTGTGTAGAAAGGTCAAAGTGAAAATCATCAATTTTGGTCGCTCTGAAAATTTTATACATCAACAGTTTGATGTCGGGGTTTAGGACAGTTGTGCTTCCTTGCAGGTTGTTGCTGTTTAAGGTGAGGTCGTCAAACCATTTTTTTTCAATTTCAAGATGAAAACCTCTGGTAAAGCCTTCCGGTTTAATGTTGTAGTGTGGTTCTTGCCAGTTATGAAACAAGAGGCTTCCGGGAGCGCAATTGTAAACCTCTTTTTTGTTTCCTTCAATTACATTTCCCTGCAGGATAAAAGTGAAGTAAGCATGCTCATGATAATGCCAGTCTACTGTAGGGTGTGTGTATACGGTATCAGTCAACGTTATTCCTTCAAGAGAAATCGTTTTGTTGGTCTGGCCGTAAAACTCTCCTTTTTTAGATTGTTTCATGAGTACGTTGCATTGCTATTCAAAACTATAAATATAATTTGATTTAAAACAAAAAACCTGCTCATAATGAACAGGTTTTCTGATTTTATTCTTCGGTATCTTTTGTTTCTTCTAAATTTTGAGATTTTCTTCCCACTTTTATTTTTGGATTATCCTGAGTTCCGGTAATGGTTAACGGAATTCCAAAAATTCCTAACGGAGGAAGACCCAGACGCATTTTTAGGTTTAGTTTTCCGTCCAGACTTGTGGTACCTTCGATTCTTGGTCGGAAGCCTGCAAATTTAAACTTAAAACGTTCTACCGTCATGATGTTGTTTTTGATGGTAGTTTTAATATCTACCTTCGAAAGATCCGGATTTTTAATTGACTCTGTATTGGTTTGTTTGCTTACCGCGCTAAACATTTTTAATCCGCGAACTTTTACATCTTTTATTGAAAGTGTTCCTCCACCTGCAAGCGATGGATAAACCGGAGACATATTGCTGTTTAAACGTCCTTTTAATTGGTAATCTAAAGAAACAATTCCTTGTGCTTTTTCGGCAGCGCTTGCCATTTTTCTAAAGACTTCAATTTCGTTATAGGCTTTTTTGATGTCAAAGTCAGAGGCTTTAATCGCATAGTCAAAATTGGCCTTTTTAGGGGTTATTGCCTGATAATTGGCATTCATGCTAACATCACAGCCAATTAGATTGAAACCGGTATTCTGCATGTTCAGTTTACCTTTGTTCATGCTTAGATTTCCAACAGCATTTAAAAGATTCAATTTGTCAAAATTTACTTTTTGAGCGTTGGCCGTAAACTGCAGATTCAAATTGGCAGGAATTATAATTACACCGGTTTGAGCTGGCTGAGTTTGAGGCTTGGTCTCTGTCGTGGTTGCTGTAGCAGCAGTATTTGTTGTGGTACTTGACATAAATTCGTCCACATTGATATATCGTGAAGTCGATTTAAAAGAGCCTTTTAAAACACCGGTATTGGTAGTAGCATAGTTGAAAACGTTCTGCAGGTAACCATTTAACCTGAAATCAGATTGACCGTAGGCAGCCAAAAAGTTATTGAAGGACATTTTATCTTGATTGATTTTGAAAATACCTTCTTTGATGATGAATTTCTTCGGAAGATATTCAGAAGTTATTCCAATATTTCTAAGTTCAAGTGTTCCTTTGTTGTACAGCTTGCGGTAATTTCCTTTCTCGGCATCGCTTTGTTTTCCTTTTAAAACCAAATCGGCTTTTACGAAACCGTCCAGATCAAGTCCTTGCTGAGAGAAAACTTTGTAGATTTTGTTTACGTCCAGTTCTCCTTTGGCTTTGATGTTGTAAGCCAAATCATTAAAATTGCTAAGATCGGCTTCTACGAAAACAGGTTTTCCTTCAAAAGTAAACTGAGCAGGTTTTAGGTTTATTTTTAAATCATCAAAAGTCCCTTTAGGGTTCTCAATCTTAGATTTGATGGTGATGTCTGTGATCGGATTTGGGTAATAAGGTGTTTTTAGGTAACCGTTAACCAAGTCAATAGTTCCGTTGGTAACGGGAAGAAGTTTGTTTTTTAAATCAAATTTTCCGTTAGCTTTTACGTCTCCTGCCAGATTTCCTTTTAAAACAATATTCGGAATTCCAAGTGCCGACATTAATTTTCCAAGATCAATTTTGGCCTTAAAATCGGCGTTAATATCCGGGGTTTTTATGCCTTTTACGTAAAATTTTGATTTCAGATAATCCTGCTTGATGTTTAAAGACAGATTTTTGGCATCGACAATTAGCAGATCCGGATTTAAAGACGGAACTTTTGTTTTGATCTCTAAATTTAAATTGGAAACCGGAAAAGCACTTTTGTTATAATTGACAAATCCGCTGTCTATTTTCACATCCAGATTAAGATCCGGTGCAATGTTCTGTGCGGCAATATAGTCTCCTTTTAAGGTTAAAAGCAGGTTGGTATTTCCTTTTAATTCTGTTTTCGACAGCCAGGTAATGTATTTTGGAGGGAAGGCGGTAAAAACATCGTGTAAATCACTGTTGTCTGATTTGATCACAAAATCCATATTATAACCGTCTTTCAGGAAGTCGAATTTCCCTATAAAGTCGACCACAAGATCATTTATTTTAAGGTTATTCTGTTGGAAATAAAAGGACAGGGAGTTGACGTTGACTTTTGTAATCAAATCAGCGTTCACTTTTTTATTCATTAAATAAGGTTCATTTTCATAAACAATATTCAATTTTTCAATTTTCGCTTTCGAATACAAATCAAAAACAGCTTTGTTTAGATCGCCTTTTCCTAAATAATCAAATCCGAACGCATCAAAATGGATTTTGGTTGATTTGTCATCGTAAACAATTTTACTGTTTAAAATTTCAATCCGTTCCAGTTTTAAAGCGGTTTCGGTACTGTCTTTAGGAGTTTCGGTCTGAGAATTTGACTTGTAAATATTGTAATTGGCTTCTCCTTCTTCGTTTACTTTTACATTAATAAAGGAATCTGATAAATAAATCTGATCGATTTTTACCTCTTTGCTGAAAACCAGACTGGCTACATTGATCCCAAACGAAACTTCTTTCGCGGTGATGAATTTTTCTTTTGTATAAGGTGCCGATCCGTTAAGGTGTAAATCGCTTAAAGTTAAAGTAAGCGAAGGGAAATGTTGAAAAAACGAAACCGAAACATCAGAGTAATTCAATTCTGCACTCAGCTTTTCGTTAGCGGTTTTTTTAATTTGTTCCTTGATTTGATCTTCAAAAATAATGGGAGTAAGGAATAGTAGTCCTATAATGACAACAAAGGTAATCCCAAGGTATTTGGCCGTTTTTAGTAAAATGGTCTTTATTTTATTTGTAGACATAACAAGTTGTGGTATTTATAGGTAAAAAATGAAAATCGAGTTTAAAAGAATATTATCCGTGTACGGTTTCGCTTTTTCCGTAGTTGGTAATAATTGAGCCTTCAAATTCAATCCATTCTTTCCAGCGTTTATCAATATCGATATTGTCGGTATATTTTCGTGCAAAACCTAAAAATGTAGTATAATGACCGGCTTCAGAAATCATTAAATCACGATAGAATTTAGCCAGTTCTTCGTCTTTTATGTTTTCAGAAAGTACTTTAAAACGCTCACAGCTTCTGGCTTCAATCATAGCCGAAAACAATAGGCGGTCGCAAAGAGCGTCTCTGCGGCTTCCGTCTTTTTTCATAAATTTAAAAAGCTCATTTACATAGTGATCTTTTCGTTCACGCCCTAAGGTCAAGCCTCTTTTTTTGATAATATCGTGCACCATTTGTAAGTGCTCGAGCTCTTCTCTGGCGATTACAAGCATTTCGGTAACTAATTCTTCCAGTTCAGAATTGTAAGTCACTAAGCTGATGGCATTTGAAGCTGCTTTTTGCTCGCACCACGCATGATCCGTCAAAATCTCTTCGATATTTGATTCTACTATATTTACCCAGCGTGGGTCTGTGGCTAATTTTAATCCTAACATAATTGATTCCGAAATTTGTATTGTGCAAAATTACTCATTTTTATGACCAAAAAACAGGAAATTCCATGTGAATACGCTCAAAAAAGCATTATTTTGTAGCTTGAATGGAATGTAAATGAATCAAGTGAAAAAACTTTTAATTATCGGTTCTGTCTGGCCCGAACCAAATTCGTCTGCTGCCGGAGGAAGAATGATGCAGTTAATTTCTATTTTTAAACAGAATAAATTTGACATCACATTTGTCAGTGCGGCATTAGACAGTGATTTTATGGTTGATTTGTCTGAGTTTGGAGTAGCGAAAAAAAGCATTGAGCTCAATTCGGCCAGTTTTGATGATTTTGTAAAGGAACTAAATCCACAAGTTGTCCTTTTTGATCGTTTTATGATCGAAGAGCAATTTGGATGGAGAGTGGCGGAAAACTGTCCTGAAGCGATTCGGATTCTCGATACCGAAGACTTGCATTGTTTACGCGCTGCCAGACAAAAGGCTTTTAAAGAAAATCGAAAGTTTGAAGTGACAGATCTTTTTTCTGAAGAAGTAGCAAAACGAGAAATTGCCAGTATTTTAAGATGTGATTTGTCTTTGATTATTTCGACGTTTGAAATGGATGTTCTAAAAGACAAGTTCAGAATCAGTGCCGATTTGCTTTTGTATCTTCCTTTTTTGACAGATTCGATGTCTGAAGATGACCTTTTGAAATTGCCATCATTTGAAGAAAGGAATAAGTTTGTTTTTATTGGGAATTTCTTTCATGAGCCCAATTGGAATACGGTTCAGTATTTAAGAGAAGTAATTTGGCCTTTGATCAAAAAAGATTTCCCTGCGGCTGTTTTGGAAATTTACGGCGCTTATCCGTCGCAAAAAGTATTGCAAATACATCAGCCTAAGAATGGATTTTATATCATGGGAAGGGCAGTGGATGCTGTCGAAATCGTGAAAAATGCAAGAGTTGTACTGGCGCCAATTCGTTTTGGAGCAGGTTTAAAAGGGAAATTGTTGGAAGCTATGCAATGCGGAACGCCAAGTGTGACTACTGCAATTGGTTCTGAAGCGATGCATGCTAATTTGCCCTGGAATGGTTTTATAGAAGATGATGCAGCTGAATTTGCTAAGAAAGCAATTAGACTTTATCAGGATGAGAATCTTTGGTACGAGGCTCAGAAAAAGGGAATTGTAATTATCAACGAGTGTTATTTGAAAGATAAATACTCAGATGGATTTATGTCTGTGGTAAATTCGTTGTTAATGGATTCTACAAGTCATCGTCTGCATAATTTTATGGGCAGTTTATTGCAGCATCATGCTTATAAAAGTACCATGTACATGTCAAAGTGGATTGAAGCGAAGAATAAGTAAGTATTTAGTCGCAGTTTACAGCTCTCAGTCTCAGTTTTCAGTAACCGGGACTGAAAACTGAGACTGCAAACTGAATACTGGATACTATTTCAAAATGCCTTCAACAGCCTGAATAGTTGTCGCATGGTAACCTGATTTTGCTTTTTCGAAAATCTGTTTAGCCCACACTTTTCCTTCAGGAGTTTTAACCATTTCTTTGTATAACATCATTACCGATCCGGTTCGGCTTATTCCGATTAGAAATTGCTCAATAGCAGGATTGGCTGCTTTGTATTGATGTTCAATGGCCTGAACAAACCACTGACGTTTGATGATGAAATTACCGCCTTTTGTAAAGTTGAATTCTTTGTCGATAGCTTCCATCTCTTTTACTGTAATGTCAGCTGGAAGATGATCTATAAAATGCTGTTTTTCGGCAGTTGTTGTAATTTTTTTGCTTAGACCTGTCACACCTGTTTCTCTCCATGTTTTTTGGATTTTATCAATCGCATCAAAGTCAGGAGAACTTACCGGAAGGATGTTTGACGGAATTCCCGGTTTGTAAATCCATTCGTCTAGTTTTATTTTATCTGCCAGAGCCTTGTCGCCTTTAATAAGGTTTTCGTTAATGTATTTTACGAAGTCTTCCGTTGTGATCGATTGGAAAGCATGTGAGTCGAAATAGTTTTTAATAAACGGATCGAATTTTTCACGACCAACAGCATTCTCGATAACTCTTAAAAAGGCATACCCTTTTACGTAAGGAATCATGCTGATACCATCGTCCGGATTTCTTCCGGTAAGACTAACTTTCAATCTCGTATCCGGATTGGTGTCTCCGTATTCAGCTACATTATCGACTAATTCTTTGTTTGTGATAACGTTTTGCATTTCAAATTCTTTCTTTCCAAAGATAGCTTCTCCAATTCTGTGTTCTACATAAGTCGTAAATCCTTCGTTTAACCAAATATCATCCCAGGTGGCGTTGGTTACTAAATTTCCGCTCCAGCTATGTCCTAATTCATGTGCTAAAAGACTTGTTAGAGAGCGATCTCCGGCAATAACGCCCGGAGTAAGGAAAGTTAAGTTTGGGTTTTCCATTCCGCCATAAGGAAAGCTTGGAGGTAAAACCAGTACGTCGTAACGTCCCCAACGGTATGGTCCGTATAGTTTTTCGGCAGCGCCAACCATGTTGCCTAATTCGGCAAATTCCCATGCTGCTTTTTTCAGCAAAGAAGGTTCTGCATAAACTCCGGTTCTTTTGTCGATAGATTGAAATTCAAGATCTCCAACAGCGATAGCCATTAGATAAGAAGGAATTGCTTTGTCTTGTTTGAAGGTGTAAATTCCGGTGTCATTTTTCTTTTGCGGATTAACAGCGCTCATTAAGGCTATTAAATCTTTTGGAACCGTAACTTTTGCATTGTATGTAAAACGAATGCCCGGTGAGTCCTGGCATGGAATCCAGGTACGGGACCAAACACTTTCGCCCTGAGAGAAAAGAAATGGTTTCTTTTTGTCTGCTGTTTGTTCCGGAGTTAACCATTGTAGTGCCACTGCGTCTTTGGTAGTGCTGTAGTAAATGTTAACTTTAGTAGTGTTGGGTTCGATGGTAATGTGAAGTGGTTTTCCGTGAAATTCTACGTCGGTACCAAGTTTGAATTTTGTTTCTTTTTCTTCGTCTCCTAAGGTTACTTTGGTAATGTTAAGGGTGTTTTCGTCGAAGATGATTTCGTTTCCTTTGCTAATGTTGTCAATTTGCCACGACGCTTTTCCGGTAATGGTTTGTGTGTCAAAATCTACTTTGATATCGAGATCAAGATGTTTAACGACGGCTAATTCCGGCTTAGAATAGCTGTGTTCGTCAATGACGGCTGTATTTTTTTCAGTTTGTTCTTTTTTCTGGCAGGCAAGAGCTGCTAAGAATAAAGCTACAAGAGTTATTTTCTTCATTTTTATATGTTTTGGATTTGAGGATGAAAATTAAACAAAAAATCCCGTCCCGAAAAACTTCGGGACGGGATTTTATTATGAGGGTGTCTTCGACTTCGCTCAGACGGACATTCGGCTTTGCTCAGACGGACATTCGACTTCGCTCAGACGGACATTTGGATTTGCTTAGACGAGGTCTTCGATTTTACTCAGACAAATGTTCGACTTTGCTTAGGCGGACATGGGCATAAAAATTATGCTAACATGGTCACCGGGCTTTCGATGTATTGTTTTAATGTTTGTAAAAACTGAGCTCCGGTTGCGCCGTCGATTGTTCTGTGGTCACATGCTAATGAAAGCATCATGGTGTTTCCAACTACAATCTGACCATTTTTCACTACCGGTTTTTCTACAATTGCTCCTACAGAAAGGATTGCAGAGTTTGGCTGGTTGATGATTGAATTGAATTCAGTGATACCAAACATTCCAAGGTTAGAAACGGTAAAAGTACTTCCTTCCATTTCTTGTGGTCCCAGTTTTTTGTTTTTCGCTCTTCCGGCAAGATCTCTTACGCTTGCGCCAATTTGAGATAAACTCATAGCGTCTGTAAATTTCAATACAGGAACTACTAATCCGTCTTCAACTGCTACAGCAACACCAATGTTTACGTGGTGGTTGATGATGATTGCATCTTCTTTCCACTGAGAGTTGATTTTTGGATGTTTTTTCAAGGCTAAAGCACAAGCTTTAATTACCATATCGTTAAAAGATACTTTTGTATCCGGAACCGTATTGATTGTTGCTCTTGCTCCCATAGCTTCGTCCATGCTTACTTCGATCACTAAGTTGTAGTGAGGTGCTGTAAATAAAGATTCTGCCAAACGTTTTGCGATAATTTTACGCATTTGAGAGTTTTTGATCTCTTCTGTGAAAACTTCTCCGGCAGGAACAAATACTTTTGGTGCAGCAGGTACAGCTTCTTGTGGTTTAGCAGCAGAAGTTGTAGTTGCAGTAGCCGCAGCAGGTGTTTGTGCAGCAGGAGTAAAGTTCTCGATATCGCTTTTCACGATACGTCCGTTTTCTCCCGAACCTTTAACCTGATTTAATGAAATTCCTTTGTCAGAAGCAATTTTCTTCGCTAATGGCGAAGCTAGAATTCTTCCTCCGTTTGAAGTTTCGGCTACCGTTTCTGTTGCTTTTTCAGCAGCAGGAGCAGCTTTAGTTTCTTCAGTTGCAGGAGCGCTTACAGCACCTCCGGCAGTATAGTTTGCGGAAATTCCCGAAACATCAGTTCCGGCAGGTCCGATGATCGCTAATAAGCTGTCAACAGGAGCTGTATTTCCTTCCTGAATTCCAATGTATAATAAGGTACCAGCATTGAAAGACTCAAACTCCATAGTAGCTTTGTCTGTTTCAATTTCTGCTAAGATATCTCCTTCAGCAACAGCATCACCTACTTTTTTCAACCAGGTAGCTACTGTTCCTTCAGTCATTGTGTCGCTCAAACGTGGCATAGTAACCACTACAACACCTTTTGGTAATTCAGTTGCTGCTTTTGCAGGAGCAGCAGTTTCTGTTTTAGTTTCTGCAGCAGGGGCAGCTTCCGCTTTTGCTGCTTCTGCAGCAGGAGCAGCACCACCACCGGCTAAAAGAGCAGAAATGTCTTCTCCTTCGTTTCCAATGATGGCTAATAAAGAGTCAACAGGAGCAGTTTCTCCCGCTGGTATTCCGATATGTAAAAGAGTTCCTTCGTTGAAAGACTCAAATTCCATTGTTGCTTTGTCTGTTTCAATCTCAGCTAAGATATCTCCTTCGCTAATTTTGTCGCCTACTTTTTTAAGCCAAGTCGCTACCGTTCCTTCCGTCATAGTATCGCTCAAACGAGGCATTGTAATAATTGTTGCCATTGATTTATAGTTTATGAGGTGTGAATGGATAGTCTTCTTGTGCGTATACTACATCATACAATTGTTGTAATTCAGGATATGGAGATTCTTCAGCGAATTTAACACATTCTTCAACCAGATCTTTTACTCTTTGGTCGATTACTTCGATTTCTTCTTCTGTAGCGTATTTTTGATCCATAATTACATCTAAAACCTGAGTAATAGGGTCAATTTTTTTGTATTCTTCTACCTCTTCTTTAGAACGGTACAATTGTGCGTCAGACATAGAGTGTCCTCTGTAACGGTACGTTTTCATTTCAAGGAAAGTTGGTCCGTCACCACGACGTGCTCTGTCGATTGCTTCTGTCATTGCTTCGGCAACTTTTACCGGGTTCATTCCGTCAACAGGTCCGCAAGGCATTTCGTATCCTAAACCAAGTTTCCAGATGTCGGTGTGGTTTGCTGTTCTTTCAACAGAAGTTCCCATCGCATAACCGTTGTTTTCAACGATAAATACAACCGGTAATTTCCATAACATTGCCATGTTGAAAGCTTCGTGTAAAGAACCTTGTCTCGCAGCTCCATCACCAAAATAGGTCATAGTAACTCCGCCAGTGTTGAAATATTTATCAGCAAAAGCTAAACCAGCTCCAACAGGAATTTGTCCACCTACGATTCCGTGTCCTCCGTAAAAACGGTGTTCTTTAGAGAAAATGTGCATAGAACCTCCCATACCTTTAGAGGTACCGGTTGCTTTTCCTAAAAGTTCTGCCATTACGTTTCTAGGATCAACTCCCATACCAATTGGCTGTACGTGGTTTCTGTAAGCAGTAATCATTTTGTCTTTGGTCAGGTCCATAGCGTGTAAAGCTCCTGCTAATACAGCTTCCTGACCATTATATAGGTGTAGAAAACCTCTAACTTTTTGTTGAATGTATAATGCTGCAAGTTTATCTTCAAACTTCCTCCAAAGTAGCATGTCTTCGTACCACTTTAAATATACCTCTTTTGTAACTTCTTTCATCTGAATTCTTTCTTTTGCTAAAGTTTGTTTGTGTTATCAATTGTTGCCTGTAACGCAAAATAGTTTCCTCCCACAAATTTGCGCCCGAAAGGTCGGGATGCAAAAATAAGACATTCCTAGTAAGAAGTAAAATTTAAAAGCTACTTTTTGGCTTTTTTTTACAAGAACTTTTTATCAAACATAAACGGGAGTAAATTTTTTAGAGATGCCGATTTGTAAACTTCGCCGATTTCTCCCATAAAAAAGATTTCAATAGGGGTGTCCTGTCTGATCTCATATTCTGCAATAGATTGACGACAAGATCCACAAGGCGGAATAGGTGCTGTGGTCTGATTAGTGTCTGAAGCTGCTGTAATAGCCATTTTTAGAATTTTGGCTTCCGGGTATACACTTCCGGCATGATAAATGGCAACGCGTTCAGCACATAATCCTGAAGGATATGCTGCATTTTCCTGATTAGATCCTACCACTATTTTTCCATTGTCTAAAAGTAAAGCAGCTCCAACCCGAAATTGAGAATAGGGCGCATAGGCTTTTTTGCGAACTTCGACCGCCTGACTCATTAACTCCTGAATGTCTTTTGGGAGTTCTTCAAGGTTGTTATAAATGTTGAAGGATGATGTAATGCTTATTTCTTTCATTTCTGTTTAAGGGAAAAAAAATCCAAATTCCTGAAGAAACAGGAATTTGGATTGTTATTAATTTTTTATTTTCAGGTTTTAATATACTTCGTATTTGTCGCCAAAGTTAAAGGTTAAAGAAAAACGAAGTGTATTTTCTAACGGATTTTTAACTTTTGATGTTGAAAATAAATACGAAACGTCAACTTTTACTACATTGTATTTGAATCCTGCTCCTAAAGAGAAGAATTGTCTGGCTCCTTTTACAGGACTTTCATGAAAATATCCTGCTCGTATGGCAAAAGCATCCTGATACATATATTCTGCACCTACACTATAAGTGATTTCTTTTAATTCTTCACTGAAACCACCCGGAGCATCTCCGAAAGATTTAAAAATTCCGGATACCCAGCCAATGTCTTTGTAGGTTTTGTATTTTGCTGCGTCAGCTTGCGACTGAGAAATGTCTCCCGGATCTGTAAAATCACCGTCGCCATTTGCATCTACAGGAGTTCCCGGTCCCGGAGGAGTTGGAACTAAAAGTTTGGTAAATTCAACGCTAAGGCCTAGTTTGTTGTAATCGTCTAAGATAAAGTCAAAACCTCCTCCTAATCTAAGGTTTGCCGGTAAAAAGTTGGAACTGATATTGTCGTTATCGTAACTTATTTTTGGTCCAAGATTTTGCAGGTTGAAACCACCTCTCCATCTTCCGTTAAAATCAGCATAAGCAATTTCTTCTGATTGGTAGAATCCGGCAACGTCTACAGCGAAAGAGCCTGAAGCTGACGCGTCGACTTCTTCAGAAGCAATTTTCAGATTAGAACGAATGTATCTTGCAGCTACTGCCATTGAGAATTTCTCGCTTAATTTCAAAGAGTAAGAACCGTCTAAGGCAAACTCATTTGGAGAAACGATTCTTGCGGCTTCATTTGGGTCTCCGGTTGTTCTTAGTTCAATATCCCCAAAGCCAAAATAACGGAAGCTTCCTGCAAAGGCACTTCGTTCGTTAATTTTGTTGTAATAGGTTGCCTGGCCTAATGAAATATCATTGGCTAAGTCTGTCAAATAAGGGGTGTAGCTGATAGAGAATCCTTGCTTGTCTACTGAGAAAGCATATTTCGCAGGGTTCCATTGTTGTGAATAAGCGTCGGCTGATGTAGCGACCCCCTGATCGGCTAAACCTGCAGCTCTTGCGTCGGCTGCGACTAGTAAAAAAGGTACTCCTGTAGTAATAGGGCGTTCAATGTTTTGAGCTTTTGCGTACGGAATAATTAAAAGGCAAATTAATAGAAGCGATATTTTTTTCATTTATGTTAGGTATGGTGTTGGTGATACAAATATATAGAATATTATAAAATGACAAGCTTTTCGTATTTTTCTGCTTTTTTATTTGTTAAATTAGATTTGACAGTGAGTTTGTAAATGTATACGCCTTTCCCGATTCGATCGCCAAAATCATCTTTCCCGTCCCAGGTTATGTCTCTCGATAAGAAACCTTCTGTGGTGACGATTTGGTTTTTTGTCCAGACTACTTTTCCTGTTATAGTCATGACCTGAACTTGCACATCCAGAGGTTCATAAGGTCTGTTGTGTGAAAACCAAAATTGCGTATAGGTTGAAAATGGGTTAGGATAATTAAGAACGTGTGTTAGGGTCAGCGATTCATTTCCAACAACTATAAATTGTATTTCACTAGTTACAGGATTGTTGTAAACGTCCCATGCTGTAAATGTTATCGTGTGCATTCCGGCAGCAAGATTTCGCAACGGAAAACGTAAATTTCCATTGGTGTAATCGTCAAGTTTTGTCTGATAATAATCATTTAGAACAAAAGGATTGCTTACATCGCCATCCAGCACTGCTGTAATATCATGCCCGATTCCGCTTGCTGTATTGATTCCATTTTCATCTTCAAGAAACGCCAGTAAAAAGGGCGATTCATTTGTAATTCCTCCCGATACAAAAGTTTCATCGTTCATATATAACTTCACTTTTGGACTTATATTGTCCTGTGGAGCATTTTCATTTATTCCTCCAATTTTTATATTGGTGTTGTAACCTGATTGATTTTCAAGTGTTTGGTTTTTTCTGGCGTAAAAACTGATTCGGGCATAATCAACAGGAATACGGATGTCTCGGGGTACAACAAAGCTGAATTCAAACTGACCGTTGGTTACCGAAGCATTTCCTCTAAAAATAGTTTCTCCCAGTATTTTGAATGACATTGCAGGGCTATATCCATCATTATTTAGGGTGCTGGTAGTGATTAGCTTGTCAAAGATGGCAGTTGCCAGTTCGCCATTGTAATTGCTTAACAGCGTATTGTTTTCGTCGGTTATTTCTCCTGTGATTTTAATTTTTGACAAAGATTTGAAATCTGGAATAGGCTGAGAAATCGCAATGTCATTTATTTTTGTTAAATTAATTTTTGGTTTCGGAATAGCAAGCATCAAAGCAGGGTCGCCAATGTAAAAAATGACATTGCTGGATGAGCTTGGATTTTCATTTTTAGAAATTCGAAGCGCTTCGGCGATGCTCGTGTATTGGTTAGATCCGTATGAAAACAGGTTTTTGTTCAGGTTGTCATTGAAGTTTTCTGCATTGTATTGTCCTATGGCGCGAATGGTGGTTAACATGGAGATGGCGCCTCCTTTTGGATTCCAAAAAGTATATTCTCCTGCGGTTGGTCTTGTTGGGTCATCAAATCTCGAAAATTCGCAGGTTATCGTAATGAATAAGGGATATTTGTATTGATTGTTCAGGTTTTGACCGTCTGATTTTTCCCAGATTCTTTCGGCTGCGAGACCGTCTTCGCCACCATGTCCAAGATAGTTAAAGACTAAAGCGCCTTTTTCAAAAGCATTAAATATATCGGTTCTTGCCTTCGGGTATCTCGATCCTCCTGCGGAAGCTTCCTGGGTGTAGGCGTCGAGGAAAATCTTTTCTACATTTAAAAATGGTTTTTGGGTAGAGATTGCATCGGCTAGGGTATTCTGGCGTGATTGTAAGCTTGCGTCTGAGCTTCGGTCAGAGTCATCGCTTACCATGACAATATTGTTGCGCCAGTTTCCAAATGATTTTTGGTCGTGGTATTCTAAAACTTTGTTAACCATTTCTGCTGCCTGAGCATTGTCTGAAATTAACATTCTGCCTACTGCGATATCAATTCCTCCAAAAGGGAAAACGACAACACCTTCATTGGCATCCATAAGTCCGTAAAAATCATCTGAGGCAAATGAGGCTTCTCCGGTAGAGTTACTGATGACGGACTGATATACAGGTACAATGTTGGTATTGTTTGTAATTCGGTCTTTGTAATCAAATGAGGCGTCTCCGAACAGATTTACATATTTAAGTCTTTTCTCGGAAGTTGAGGCATTATTGTAGAGGTATCGAATGCAGTTTCTAATGGCGGCCACGTCTTGCTTTCCTGAAGAGAATTCCTGATAGATGTTTTCCAGCGGAATTACTTTTACATTTAAATTAGAATTTATCCGGTGGAAAGTGGCTAGTTTTTCAGCTTGAGAAACAAGGTTTTTTGGCGTCACAATTATATAGTCGATATCTTGAAAACTGTTTTGAGCATTCCTGAAAAGTGTTCCTTTTAAATTTTGGTTCGCGACTTTAGGTTGGCTTTCTTTTAAAGGAGCGTAATAATCGGCAGGGTCAAGGGCGATGTATGTTCTGATTTCACCCAATGATGCCTTAAAGCTTAAGTTAGCCTGGTTGTTATTTTCTATTTTTAAGGTGTTAGTGGGATCTGTAACGTCCCAAATTTGAGAAATAGCCGCAGCATTTCCGATGGTGTAATTGGCTATTCCGGGAGTTGAACCTGCTAAATTGTATTGAAATTTAAATTGTTTTCCGATGCCCAGAAGTTTTCTTTTGGCAGTCAGATTGATGAAGTCAAGATATCCTTTTGATCCCGGAACACCATTATTGTTGTAGGTGAGTTTTATTTTTACATTTTCGGCTCCGGTAAAGGCTGCGTTGGATGGTAATTCCTGATTGTAATATTTGATATCAGAATTTAGTGCCAAGGCTTGAAAATTAAGATTGCCTATATTTTGTCCGTTGGCAGAAATGGTAAACGAGGTAGGAGTATAGGCTGCTGAGGCTGCTTTGAGTTCTATTTTTACAGGTACTGAAGTGTCGATGTTGGGAAAGTTAAAGCTGAATTCCTGTTCCTGAGTAATGTCAAAAGATTCTCCGCACCACTGACGCCCCAGATGGGCAATGTTTATTTTGTCGATTTCATGAAATTGATAATCGTCGAAAGTATTGAGCTCTAAAGTGCTGTTGCCGGTGGGTTGATTTAGAGAAGCGATTCGTTTTCCATCACCACCTGTAGTGGTAATGTAATAATAGGATTTGGTATCGTACAAGTTCAGGTTAGTCTGGCTTTCTGTGTTCCAGTTTTCAACGCCTTCACCATAAAAAAGAATATAATCTTCGTTGTTGAATACGCCGTCTGTTTCGCCAACGATCTGAATCGCATTTTCTGCCAGATCTTCCGGATAATACGTGTTGTTGGCAAGAGGAAGCATTTTTCCTCCATTTCCATAAATTTTGATTCTCCTCGGGTCTGTTTTTCCGGGGTCAAATCCCAGGCTTTGAAGGAAAGATCTCGAGATTTTGTAGACGCCCGATTTTTCAATGTAAAAACGATACCAGTCTCCCGTGGCTAATACAGAATTGTAAATCGTATTTGCTTTTTGAAAGGAAGAAGTGTTGTTGTTTTTTGCAGCGCTATCAGTCGTTTTTTTGTAAGAAAAAGAACGGATTCGTTTGAAGCTGTTTCCTTCTTTTACAATAGGAGATAATGATAAAAATACCTGCTTTAGGTCTCTTGAGGTAGTTGTTTTAAGAGTCTCATTTGGTTTTTCAGGGATATTCTCGAGCGAAAGGTCACCCAGATCGGCAGTTGAAACGGATTCGTAAACTACATTGAAAATTTGAATCGAATTGTAGTTTGAATAACCGGATTCGGTCAGATTGAGCAGTAATATTATGCTTTTTTTAGTAGTATCATACCGAAAACTGTTTCCGGAAAAATACGGTATTTTTAATTTTGAGTCGCCAAAACTCATCTCCTTTTTGTTTTGCCAATCTAACGTAAAGTCACCATTTATCTGGGAAAACGAGATAAATGGAAGGAGAAAAAGATATAAGATGAGGACTTGTTTCATTAGCGAATAAAACGGTTTTTAATTAAAAATATTTTAGTAGGTAAAAATATAGTATTTCATGTTACAGTAAATAATAAAAAGTATATTTTTGCGTTCGTAACAATAGGTTATTTTCTGGTAAAAAACAGCGAAATAAAATTATTAGAACAGATGTTGCCAATTAAATGTTAATTATTATATTGCAGCACCTAAATTTATCACCTAAGAATGAGTATGAAAGTAAACAAAATTGTAGTCTTGCAATTAATGATGTCAATGGTATTGATGTTAGGCACGGCTAGTTGTAGCAAAAAATCGAGTTCCAGTCATGCCTCCAGGGCAACTGGTTGGGACGTAGACAGTCAGAATGGAACTGCTGCCAGAAATGCAGGAAAAAAACAACAGGCTGGTCCTGGTTTAGTTTTTGTTGAGGGAGGTACATTTACGATGGGTAAAGTACAAGATGATGTTATGCACGATTGGAATAACACACCAACTCAACAACACGTTCAGTCATTCTATATGGATGAAACTGAAGTTACGAACGGTATGTACTTAGAGTACCTGGAATGGTTAAAGAAAGTTTTCCCACCAACAGAAGAAAATTACAAGAATATTTACGAAGGAGCATCTCCTGATACTTTAGTATGGAGAAATCGTTTAGGATACAACGAAACGATGACAAACAACTACTTAAGACACCCATCTTACGCAAACTACCCGGTAGTAGGTGTAAATTGGATTCAGGCTGTTGAATTTGCTAAATGGAGAACTGATCGTGTGAACGAAGCAGTTTTAGAGAAAAACGGTTACCTTAAAAGAGGAGCAAAAACTCAGGATGTTAGTGCTGAAAGTTTATTTAATACAGAAGGTTATGTTGCTTCTCCAAGTACAACTTACGGAGGTAATGAAGAGCTTGTATTGAAGAAAAACCCTAGCGGAAGAAAAAAACCTAAAGCAGGTAAAGACGGTGTTGTTCAGGAAGAGAAAAATGTATATGCACAACGTTCTTCAGGACTTATTTTGCCGGAATACAGACTTCCTACCGAAGCGGAGTGGGAATATGCTGCTGCTGCCGATGTTGGACAAAGAGAATACAATATCTATAAAGGACAAAAGAAATATCCTTGGTCTGGTGATTACACACGTTCTTCAAAACGTAAAAACAAAGGAGATCAATTGGCTAACTTCAAACAAGGAAACGGTGATTACGGTGGAATTGCAGGTTGGTCTGATGATGGTGCAGATATTACAAACTCTGTAAAAAGTTACGCTCCTAACGATTTTGGATTGTATGATATGGCAGGAAACGTTGCCGAATGGGTTGCTGACGTTTACAGACCTATTATCGATAACGAAGCAAATGATTTCAACTACTTTAGAGGAAATCAATATGCTAAAAACAAAATCGGGAAAGATGGTAAAATTGAAATTATTACTAAAGATAATATTCAATACAAAACATTAAGTAACGGTAAAAAAGTAGCAACAAATTTACCTGGAGAAATTGCTCAGGTTCCTGTTGATGAAAATGAAACTTACTTAAGAACTAACTTCGATACAAGTAATAACATCAACTACAGAGACGGAGACAAGCAATCTTCTAAATATTTTGATTTCGGAGATTCTGAATCAGGATCAAAAGCAGATCAGGCGATGTACAACTCACCTAAACACAATATCACAACAGATAGTTTAGGTCAGATGGTTAAGAAATATGATAACTCAAGTAAACGTACAACATTAATCGATGATAATGTAAGAGTTTACAAAGGAGGTTCTTGGAGAGACAGAGCTTATTGGTTGGATCCGGGTCAAAGAAGATATTTCCCTCAGGATATGGCAACTGATTACATCGGATTTAGATGTGCAATGTCTAGAGTAGGTGCTAAATCTGAGAAAAGAAAATCACCTAGAAACTAAATTCTAGAAAATTCAATAAAAAAATTCCAAATTCCAACTGATTTACTCAGCTTTTGGAATTTGGAATTTTTTTATTGCTTATTTTTAATATGTAAAATTTTTTATAAATGAATATTCAGGACCTTCATAATTTGTTTTTAAAATGTAAATCAGTTTCAATTGATACGAGGAAAATTGAAAAAGATTCTATGTTTTTTGCTATAAAAGGAGAAAACTTTGATGCGAATACGTTTGCTTCGCAGGCGATAGAATTGGGAGCCTTGTTTGTGGTTATTGACAATGCCGCTTATGCTATTGACGACAGAACAATTTTGGTAGAAAACAGCTTAGAAACATTGCAGGAACTGGCAAAGTATCACAGAGCATATTTGAAACTTCCCATTATTGCTTTAACAGGAAGTAACGGAAAAACAACTACCAAGGAATTGATCAATGTAGTTTTATCTCAGAAGTTTAAAACCAAAGCAACTGTTGGGAACTTAAATAATCATATTGGGGTTCCGCTGACTTTGTTGTCTTTTACAAAAGATACAGAAATCGGAATCGTTGAAATGGGAGCAAATCACAAGAAAGAAATAGCGTTCTTGTGTGAGATTGCTCAGCCTGATTTTGGCTATATTACCAATTTCGGAAAAGCACATTTAGAAGGTTTTGGCGGTGTTGAAGGAGTAATTATTGGTAAAAGCGAGATGTACCAATATCTGGCGAAAAACAATAAGATTGCTTTTGTAAACCTCGAAGATCCAATCCAGATTGAAAAATCAGCCGGAATTGAATCTTTTACTTTTGGAGTGAATAATGCTCAGGCAAATCTGAAAATCAATAGTATTCAGGCCAATCCATTTGTGGTGATCGGGTACGATAATTTTAGCGTAGAATCACATTTAATTGGGCTTTACAACGCAAATAATATCAATGCGGCTGTAGCAATGGGAGCTTATTTTAAAGTTGAAGATAAGGCGGTAAAACAGGCAATCGAAAATTACATACCGGAGAACAACAGATCTCAATTATTAAAGAAGGGATCGAATGAAATTATTCTGGATGCCTATAATGCCAATCCAAGTAGTATGGCCGTGGCTATTACTAATTTCCTGCAATTGGAAAATTCGAATAAGGTCATGATCTTAGGTGATATGTTTGAACTTGGCGACGAAAGCCTGCAGGAACACAAACAAATTGTAGATTCATTGTCCGATCAAAATCAATCGGTTTGTTATTTGATTGGGAAGTATTTTTACGAAACAAAAGTGGCCGGCGACAAACTTCAGTTTTTTGAAACTTTTGATGCTTTTGCGGAGTTTTTGAAGACGATACATTTTAAAGAAAATACGATTCTGATAAAAGGATCCAGAGGTATGGCTTTGGAACGAACATTGGAATTTATAAACTAATAAAAAGGCATTCTCTACAGAATGCCTTTTTTGTTTTTAGATGCTCATCAGAAATCCAATCAGGTTTTCTTTTTTGTTTAAACCTAGTTTTTTCCGGAGTCGGTAGCGCGCCAATTCGACTCCGCCTGTCGAAATATTCATAATTTCGGCTATTTCTTTAGTAGACATATTCATTAGTAAATAAGTGGATAAATCCAGTTCGCGCGGAGAAATTGTTGGGTATTTTTCTTTTAAGCGTTTTAAGAATTCAAAATGTACGTTTTTGATGTGCTTTTCAAGGTCTTTCCAGCTCTTGTCTGTGTTGACCTCTTTTACAATGCTTTTATTTAGTTTACTCACCTGAAATTTTGTCGATTCGTCGAGAGCATCGTTGTCGATTTCTTTTAGTTTGTGAATGATTCCATTTAAGACTTTGTTTTTCTTTACAACC
Source organism: Flavobacterium sp. B183 (assembly GCF_023539155.1). NCBI lineage: Bacteria > Pseudomonadati > Bacteroidota > Flavobacteriia > Flavobacteriales > Flavobacteriaceae > Flavobacterium > Flavobacterium sp. B183. The sequence goes on from NZ_CP097434.1 coordinate 1,705,645, forward strand.
TGCAGGGAATTGCTCACCAGTTCTTTGTCTTTGGCGAGGATTTTTATCTGCAGTTTGTCATTTTTTAGTCTTTCAATTTCTTTTGCCAGCTCATATTGTTTTTGCTTTATTTTTGATTCTTTTTCAAGATACAGTTTTCTTTGCTCTATCGTTTCATAATATTTGTTTTTCCTGATTTTGAGTTTAATTCTGTTTGAAACAATATAAATTCCTGCCAGAAGTAATAAAAAGTAGGTCAGATAGGCCAGGAAATGTCTGTACCAGGGAGGTGAGATGGTAAAAATGATTTCAGACACATCAGACTCTCTGCCGTAGCTGTTTTTTGCTTTAATTTTCATGGTGTACTTGCCTTCTCTCAGATTGGTGTATTCTTTTATAGAAGTGGTCGACCAATTGCGCCAGTTTTCTTCAAATGGTTCTAATTTGTAGGAATAGGTTACATTTTCCTGATTTTCGAAAGTAGGAGATGAGAACGTAAATTTGACATGATTGGATTGATAAGGAATTAAAAGGTCTGTTAGTGGTTTTTCAAGATTACCTGTCATAATAGTATCGTTGGTAGAGGAGAAACTTTCAAAAAAGACCTTAGGTTTTGTGATGAATTTATTTGAAATTTGAGAATCATAATGTGCAAGTCCATCAGTTAGTCCTATAAAAATGTTCTCCGGATCGATTGTATTGACCGAAATATATTTGTTTACCAGATTACCTGTTAAATTAGAAAATGGAGCTTCTGTGCGGATGTATTTTCCATTGGAACCTTTTATTAAAACGCCAAGTGATTCATTGTAGGAATACCATAAATTGTTGTATTTGTCTTCTATTATAGTGTTTACAGTCGGAATTTTTTCGAATAAAGCGGTTACCTTTTTGTCCTCAAAAAAGTCTTCCTGTTCGTCACTGTATCTGTAAAAGTGATTTTTGGTTTGAAAGTAAACTTTGTTGTTGATCAATTGAAGACTTCCTATTCCCTTTTTCGTTGTTGAAATGTGAGCGTGTTTTTTTACAAGGTCAAATCTTTTTAAATCCTCAGACAATCTCATCTGATACAGATAAGGATCCTTTTTTAGCCATAAATAATTGTTGTCAAGCTCGATTTCAAATGTATTGGTCGTCTCGTCAAATCCCTCAACCTGATTGATATAACTGATTTCGTTTGCTGAGTTTTTAAAGATAGAAAAACCACTGTAACTCTCGCCAATAATGTAACCGGGGTGATCTGGAATGGTTTTGAAGCCGAAATAACCTTTATTGTCCAGTGTTTTTGACACTCTGTTTTGGTCAATTACCAAGGCGCCGCTATTGCTTGCACACAAAAGTGTATTGTTGATGACCTGAATGTTCCAGGCTTGTGCAATGGTACCCTCGACGCGGTTGAATGGTTCGTCTTTAAAAGGGGCGTTCCAGGAATGATAAAATAAACCCTGATTGGTAGCAACATATAGGTTTTTGTTGAAAATTACAGATGCATAAACAGTACCTATATTATAACTATAGTCAAAAAAGGTAAAAGGAGAGTTTTGGTTTATAAAGGCGATTCCGTTATCCAGTCCTAGCCATAGATTATTCTTATTATCAACAAAAGAGGTCAGGACCGTGTTGTTTTGGAGTCCTTTTTGTCGGTTTAGATGCTGAAGGATTTTTCCATTCAGGTCGCAAATGACTGCGCCATTGAGAACCGAATTGAGTACGATGAATTTGTTTCCGATAATTGCTCCACCCAAAGAGGTGTTCTTTTTGATAAAACTATTTGCTTCGGTTTCCCAGGGGGTAATGCTATTATAGTCATAAGTAAAAAGTCCTTTTTCTAAGGTTGCAAAAAGTAATTTGTTGTTGGGTAGCGGAAACATCGCCCAGATCTCTTTGTCGTTTAAAGCAGTGGTTCCTTTTAAAGGACTTAGTTTCTGGTTCTTGTATTCTAAAATACCCAGAACTTTATCCTGAAAATATAGGTGTTCTTTTATAAGAAACGAAAATTGAAACCTTCTCGGGGCATTGATAAGACGCAATTTATTGTTTTTGTAAAAGAAGACCTTGGTGAAAGATTGAAATACAACTTCTCCTTTATAAAGATGTATTCTCCAGATCAGGTTAATATTTCTGCTGTCTTTTTTACTAATTAGCGCAGAAAGGGAATGGTATTGTAATCTGCCTTTTGCATCACTCTTAAAATAACCAAATTCATTATTCCCGCCAACATATATTCTGCCGGACTGGCCGTCTATTTTTAAGCTTCTGATAGCAGTATTGTTGGGAAGCGGATATTTGTTCCAGGTTGATCCGTCAAACTGTATTAAGCCGTTATTGTTTGCGAAGTAGATATTGCCATTTTTATCCTGATCAATATTCCAATTTTGAGTGCCTCCTTTATAATCGGATCGCTTATAGTTTTTGATTGCGGGTAATCCAATGTTTTTTACTTGGGAAAAAAGAGTAAAAGGCAGTATAAAAAGGATAAAAATCGAAATAGATGCATTTGCGAATTTCATAATTTTAGATCAGTGTTTTTATTAGTAATGTTTTGTAATCCTCTTTTTTTGGATTAATGCAATCGGAATATTGTGTTTTTCTGTAGAATTTTTCCATAAAATCGAAAATAATTCATTTTTAGTAAATGTAGTGTTTATTTTATTTAGTTAACAATTCTATAACAGTATAAAATGATTTTTAAAATCCTAAAAATCAATAAATTATTCATAATTTGATGTGTTTTTGTAAGGTGTGAATTTATAGGTTGATGTGTTTTTGTAATGAATTTTAATTACACATACTGAAATTTTAAATTTATTATTGCATCGAATTACTAATTAATTAACCAAAATTTTTAGAAAAATGAAATTAACAAAATTACTTATTTTTTGTTTTTCGTTTCTGTTGTTTTCAGTTGTCACAATGGCGCAGGATGTTACAGTAAGCGGAATCATAAATGATGAAAATGGAATGCCAGTTCCGGGTGCGTCTATTTTAATAAAAGGCACAAATAAGGCGACAGCATCTGATTTCGATGGAAAATTTCAGATCAATGTTCCTGCAAACGGCACTTTAACAATTAGTTTCGTAGGTTATAATACAGTACAGGAAGCTGTAAACGGAAGAACTAAAATTGATGTTAAGTTAAAAGCGGAATCTCAGGCCCTAAATGAAGTTGTAGTAGTAGGATACGGCACACAAAAGAAAAGTGTCGTTACAGGTTCTATATCCAGTGTTAAGGCAAAAGATTTAGAGAGTCTTCCTATAACAAGGGTAGAACAAGCGCTACAAGGAAGAGTTTCCGGAGTTTCTATTGCAGCAAATGCAGGACAACCGGGATCAGCTTCGACCATACGTATTCGAGGTTTTACTACATTAAACAATAATGATCCTTTATGGGTTGTAGATGGTGTAATCGTTGATAATGGAGGTATTGGTTACCTAAACCAGTCTGATATCGAGTCTATCGAGGTACTTAAAGATGGCGCTTCAGGAGCTATTTATGGTTCTCGTGCCGCTGCCGGAGTTATTCTTGTAACTACAAAAAAAGGTAAAGCAGGTAAAATATCGGTAAGCTATACCGGTTTTGCAGGAACATCTCAGGCAGCTAAAAAATTAGATTTACTAGATGCTAATCAGTACGTAACTATTATGAATGAAGCTAACGTAAATGGCGGAACTCCGAATAGATACACCGTTCCTGCTAATGTTGGAAACGGAACAGACTGGCAGAATGTAATTTTTAATAATCATGCACAACGTTCTTCTCATGAGCTAAGTTTTAGCGGTGGTAACGATACGTCAACTTTTTACATGTCTTTTGGATTAACAGATCAGGAAGGTATTGTAAACTCTGATATTTCTAATTACAACAGAAAAAACATCCGTTTGAACTCTAACCATAAATTAGGGAAATACATTAAAATTGGTCAGACTTTAGGATATTCTCACGAAAAAACAATTGGTGTAGGAAATACCAATGATGAGTTTGGAGGACCTTTGTCGTCAGCCATAAACTTAGATCCGTTAACACCGGTACTTGTTGCACCGGGTGCCGCAACCGGGGCAGGTACTCCGTACGAGAACAAAAATGCGCTTAGAGATGCAAACGGAAATTACTACGGTATCTCGACAATTGTAACGCAGGAAACTTCAAATCCATTAGCGTATACGCAAACAAGATTAGGTAATAATGATTTTGCAGATAATTTTGTTGGAAACATTTTTGCCGAAGCAGAAATTTTACCCGGATTAAAATTCAAATCTACTGCAGGTGGAAAATTAGCCTATTACGGTTCAGATAACTTTACACCGGTTTATTACTTAAACGGAGCTACCAAAAAAGATGTAAATGAATTGTTCCGATCGTACAAAAAATCTTTCAGTTGGAACTGGGAGAACACTCTAAACTACGATAAGAAAATTGGAAATCATCATTTCGGTATTTTAATTGGAAAAGGTACTTATGTCGATAATATTACTTCCGGTAATGATATCACCTACAGAGGTGTACCGGCTACGACACATGCCGAAGCTTCTTTTAATGTTGACATTCCAATTTCTGATAAAATAGCAAACGCTTACAATGCACAAGCTTTAGAACACAGAGTGGAGTCCTTGTTTTCCAGATTAAACTACGATTACAAAGAAAAATATATTTTTACCGGGATTCTTCGTCGTGATGGTTCTACACGCTTTGGACCAAATCATAAATACGGAACTTTCCCGTCAGTATCTTTAGGCTGGGTTCCTTCCAAAGAAAATTTCTGGGGAGAAAATAAAATCGTGAATACTTTAAAAATAAGAGGAGGTTATGGAGTTACGGGTAATGATTCCTCTCCTGATTTCTTATACATTTCTACAGTTGGAATTCAAAGAAACTACACTATCGGTGGGGTAATTGTTAACGGACAAAGTCCAAATGCGATTCCAAACCCTGATTTGAAATGGGAAGAAACCAAACAACTTAACATTGGTTTCGAAACTACTTTATTGCATGACTTCAATTTAAGTGTGGACCTTTTCAACAAAAAAACAGAAGGTATCTTAATGAAAGTACCGATTCCGGGTTATGTTGGAGCCACAGGTAATACTTATGCAAACTTAGCAGATATGGAAAACCGCGGTGTAGATATTGAATTAGGCTACCGTAAGAAAATTGGAGAATTGAACCTGTCTGTTAATGGAAACTTCTCTTACATCAAAAATGAAATTACTTATATAGACAAAGGAGTTAATTTCTTAGTTGGAGACGAAACGGTACAATCCAGTTCTTATGAAATCAACAGAACGGAAGTTGGTCATGCGTATAACTCCTTCTACGGATTTAAAACAAATGGTATTTTCCAGACTCAGGCCGATATTGATTCTTATAAAAATGCGGCAGGAAAAGTAATTCAGCCTAATGCTAAACCGGGAGATTTCCGTTGGCAGGATTTGGATGGAGACGGCGTAATTGGAGCTAACGACAGAACTTTCTTAGGAACTTCATTGCCTAAATTCACGTATGGATTTACTATGAATTTAGCATACAAAGGATTCGATATGTTAGTTTTCGGTCAGGGTGCGGGAGGAAATATGATCTATCAGGGATTGAGAAGACTTGATATTTCTACAGCAAATTATCAAACAGAAGTTATGGGACGCTGGACAGGACCGGGATCAACAAACAGTTATCCGAGAGTCACTACTGATGATTCCAACAAAAACTTTACGAATCCATCAGATTTCAATTTGCAAAAAGGAGATTTCTTCCGATTCAAAACAATCCAACTTGGATATTCATTTCCAAAAGAATGGATAGAAAGTATCTCATTGCAAAAAGTAAGATTGTATGTAACAGGAGAAAATTTATGGACGATTACCAAATATACAGGTTATGATCCTGAAATTGGAGGTCCTACTACAGCCGGAATGAACAACGTACAGGGTGTTGACAGAGGATATTACCCTCAGGCAAAATCGTATATGTTAGGAGTTAATTTGCAATTTTAAATTTAAAAAAAAGATATTATGAAACTTATAAGTTTTAAACAATCATTATTCGCTTTTGGGGTGTTACTTACACTTGGATCGTGCGATACCGATGAAAAATTGGAGGTAAAGGGAGATGGAGTAGTACTGGAAGATAATTTTTACAGAAACGAAACCGAGGCTTATTCAGGTCTGGTAGCAGCATACGATAAACTAGGGAAGTTTGCAGGAGCAATGGAAAATGCGCCCTTATTATTCTTAAACTCTGCATCTGATGACTTCTATGCAGGTGGGGGTGGTTCAGACGATCAGCCTGGACTACAGGTGGCATCGAACTATTCTGTTAGTCCGGCTAATATTCCACCGGCAATTTGGGCAGATTATTACAAAGGCGTAGCAAGATGTAACGTCATGCTGGTAAAACTTCCGGATGTTCCTATGGATGCCGCTAAGAAAGCAAGATTTGCCGCAGAAGTAAAAGCGTTACGTGCTTATTATTATTTTGATCTGGTGAGAATGTTTAAGAATATTCCTTTGATTCTGAAACCACTAACGAAAAACGAAATTCCTTTAGTTATGCAGGCTAAACCGGACGAGGTTTATGCACAAATTGAAAAAGATTTAAACGAAGCAATTCCTGATTTGCCAATGACCATACCTGCACCTGAGTTGGGAAGATTCTCTAAAGGAGCTGCAACAGCACTTTTAGGAAAGGTATATTTATACGATAACAAAAAGCCACAGGCGGCGGTTGAATTGGCAAAAGTAAACGGAACTCCCGGAGGAACAAGTAGTTTTGGCTATAAGCTGATGGATACTTTCGCTTCTTTATGGGATCATACCAAAAAATTCAATTCGGAATCTATCTTTGAAATTACCTATACCGATAAATCCAATGCAGATTGGGGGAATTTTGAAAGAGGTGATGACGAAGGTAACGTTGCCGCTCAGCTGATGGGAATCAGAGATTATTCCAGAACAAAATATGGAAAAGCAGCACTTTTACCAGATTATATTAATGGATGGGGTTTTTGTGTTGTTACCGCAGATCTGGCAAATGCAATGAAAAGCGATCCACGTTTCGCGTCTACTATTTTTGATGCAAAGACTGCAAGAGCTACCGGAGATCCGGATAAAGATCCAAACACTTTGATTACTTACAAAGACAGTTATCAGGAGACCGGATATCATTTTATTAAATATGCACCGGTTAATGCCGATATCAAAGCAAGTAACCCTTTCTTAAATTTTGGAATCAATACCTACGTTATTCGTTTGGCAGATACTTATTTATTAGAGGCTGAAGCTTTAGGAGGAACAGGAGCAAGAGCTCAGGCACTACTAGATGCTGTTAGATTAAGAGCCGGATTAACACCGGTACCGGTTTCTATTCCGGCTATTTTAGCCGAAAGAAGATTAGAACTTGCAGGTGAAGGTCATCGTTGGTTTGATTTGGTGAGAACAGGTCAGGCTGCTGCCAAACTTGCTTTCAAAGGATTTCAGGCCAATAAAAATGAAGCATTCCCAATTCCATATAGTGAATTCAATAACACTAAGATGGTTCAAAATCAGGGATATCCACAATAATGAAGTAAGTTAAGTTTAAGTTTAAGGTTGGTTGTAAATAGCCCATTCTCATAATGATTATGGGCTATTTTTAAATCAAACCGGAAATCATTTGACTAAGAAATTTGATCAAAGTCTCAATTATTAAAACATACTCAATGAGAAAGATTGGCTATATTATTACTTGTTTATGTTTTTCTTTATCTGTTTTTCCACAACAGAAAAACCAAAAACAGCAACAAAAATTTACCACTACCAATAAAAAAATAACGGTTTATACCACAGCAGCGAATACACAATTAAGATTAACACCAACAGATCATTTAAATTTTACCGCATCCAGACAGCCTATAGAAACAGAGTTGTCCGTTTTTGTTGAACCATCCAAACGTTTCCAGAGTTTTCTGGGCATTGGCGGTGCCATTACAGATGCAAGTGCCGAAATTTTTGCCCAATTATCAAAAGAAAAACAGACAGAATTTTTAAATGCCTACTACGATACCCAAAAAGGAATCGGATATTCATTGCTAAGAACAACTATTCAAAGTTCTGATTTTAGCAGCGGAAGTTATTCTTATATCGAAGAAGGCGACAAAGATTTAAAAACATTTTCGATTGATCATGACCGCAAATACCGTTTACCCATGATTAAAGCGGTCCTAAAAAAGGCTGGCGGAAAAATGATTACTTATGCTACTCCGTGGTCACCTAATGCTTTTATGAAAAGCAATAAGAATGTGCTCAAAGGAGGAACATTACTTCCGGAATTTTATCAACCGTGGGCAAACTTCTATGCAAAATTTATAAAAGCATACGAAAAAGAAGGAATTCCAATTTGGGCAACATCCGTTCAGAACGAACCCATGGCCACCCAAACCTGGGAATCCTGTTTGTACACCGCTGAGCAGGAAAGAGATTTCCTGAAGAATTACCTTGGACCAACTTTAAAAAAAGAAGGTTTAGGGAAGGTGAAAATTATTGCCTGGGATCACAATCGTGATTTAATGGTACAGAGAGCCAATGTTATTTTCTCAGACCCGGAAGCTTCCAAATATGTTTGGGGAATGGGTTTTCATTGGTACGAAACCTGGACAGGAGCTCAGCCGATGTTTGACAATGTTGCAAGAGTACATGAAGCATATCCGGACAAAAAACTCATTTTTACAGAAGGCTGTGTCGAGAAATTTGACGCTGCAAAATACCAATTCTGGCCCAACGCAGAACGATACGGCACTTCTATGATCAATGATTTTAATAACGGAACCGTGGGCTGGACAGACTGGAACATACTTTTGGACCAATTTGGAGGACCGAACCACGTAGGCAATTTTTGCTTCGCACCCATACATGCAGATACCACTACAGGGGAACTCATTTATACCCCGTCGTATTATTATATCGGGCATTTTTCAAAATTCATTCGTCCGAATGCCGTTCGTGTAAGTACTTCGGTAAGCCGCAGTTATTTGTCAAGTACCTCTTTTTTGAATACTGACGGAAAAATGGCAACCGTAGTGATGAACAATACCGACAATGCTATTACCTATAATTTTATTATTGCAACAGAACAGACCATTGTAAAAATTCCTGCACACGCGATACAAACGCTGGTCTATTAAAATTTTGGAGTTAGTTAGAGGGGCAATCTGATTCGTCCGTTTCGCCCCTTGCTTTTTAATAATAATGAAATCGTTTTGAGTGTACCATGAAAGCCATAAATAGAGTTTTAATCGCCCCATTGCTAGTGCTGCAATTCGTTTCTTCTTCAAAAGTTGGAGCACAGTCTGCAGCACCCTCATTTAAATCAAACCCAAAAATACAAGTATATACTACTGCCGAAAACACCAAATTAAGATTGTCATTATCCAATAATTTCATTTTAAATTCAGCTTCACAGCAAACAAAATCAACGGTTTCAATTGCGATTGATCCTTCAAAAACTGATCAGACTTTTTTAGGAATCGGAGGAGCCATTACCGATGCCAGTGCAGAAGTTTTTGCTAAACTGTCATCCAAAAAGCAACAGGAATTTCTAAACGCTTACTATGATAAAAATAAAGGAATAGGGTATTCTTTGGCCAGAACCAATATGCATAGCTGTGATTTTAGCAGCGAAAGTTATACTTATATTCAAGAAGGCGACAAAGAGCTAAAAACCTTTACTATTGATCACGATAAAAAATACCGAATCCCATTACTCAAAAAGGCAATTGCAACGGCCGGTGGGAAATTAACTTTATTTGTTAGTCCGTGGAGTCCTCCGGCTTTCATGAAAAACAATAACGATATTTTGCACGGCGGTGTTTTATTGCCGGAGTTTGCACAATCATGGGCCAATTATTATGCTAAATTTATAAAGGCATACGAAAAAGAAGGAATTCCGGTCTGGGGACTGACGATTCAAAACGAACCAATGGCAAGTCAGAGATGGGAATCTTGCATTTACACCCCGGAAGCCGAAAGAGATTTTCTGAAAAATTTTCTGGGACCTACTTTAGAAAAAGCAGGATTGGGATCTAAAAAGATCATCATTTGGGACCACAACCGCGGAGAGATGCTCGAAAAAAGAGCTAATTTAGTTTTTTCTGATCCCGAAGTTTCCAAATACGCCTGGGGAATTGGATTCCATTGGTACGAAACCTGGAACGGAGGCAGTCCGAAATTTGAATCCGTGGGGAAAGTGCATGAAGCTTTTCCAAGTAAAAATCTGCTGTTTACCGAAGGCTGTATCGAAAAATTTGACGCTTCGAAATTCCAGTTTTGGGGAAATGCCGAACGATACGGAATCAATATGATCCATGATTTTAACAACGGAACGACAGGCTGGACGGACTGGAACATTTTGCTGGATCAAAACGGAGGCCCCAATCATGTTGGTAATTTTTGTTTTGCCCCAATTCATGCCGACACCACAAAAGATGAACTGATCTACACACCGATGTACTATTATATTGGACATTTTTCAAAATTCATCCAACCGGGAGCGAAAAGAATTAGAAATGTAATAAACGACAAAAGTGTATTAAGCACTTCTTTTCTAAATACAAACGGAAAAATTGCCACCGTTGTAATGAATCCGTCAGACAAAGCAGTGGTATACGAAATAGTAATCAATGCGGTGAGAAAAACGTTTACTATACCGGCTCATGCCATGCAAACGTTAGTGTATTAGCCTCTTTTAGCAGCATATTAATTTAAAGAAATACAATGAAAAACACGAAGTTTATAGTAGTTGCTCTATTTTTTTGTGGAGCAGTATGGAGTCAGGAAGCCAGGAAAACGAGAGCAGCAATAGATGCCAAGGTCTCAGAGTTGTTATCAAAGATGACATTGGAAGAAAAAATAGGGCAAATGACACAAATTACAGTCACTGTTTTTGAAGATGCTCAAAAACCGGGTTATTTTGATGCCGCCAAACTAAAAAAAGGAATTCAGGAGTACCATATCGGTTCCATTCTAAATGTACCTAATCCGGGAGCACCAACGCTTCAGAGATGGCAGGAGACCATGACCGCCATTACCAATGAAGCCAACAAATCGAGACTTAAAATTCCGGTATTGTATGGTATAGATGCCATACACGGAGCGAGTTATACCGCCGGAGCCACCTTATTTCCACAACAAATAGGTCTGGCGGCAACCTTTAATACAGAGCTGGTAAAACGCGGAGCTGAAATTTCGGCTTATGAAACCAGAGCTTCCTCCATTCCATGGGTATTCTCTCCGGATTTAGATTTTCCGAGAAACCCGGCCTGGTCCAGAATGTGGGAATCCTTTGGAGAAGATGCCTATTTGTCTTCCAAAATGGCCGTCGCTTTGGTAGATGGTTTTGAAGGAAGCAATGTAGGATCAAAATATAGCGTTGCCTCCTGTATGAAACATTATATTGGTTATGGCAGCACCACAACAGGAAAAGACAGAACACCAAGTATTATTCCCGAGCGAATTCTAAGACAATATGATTTAACCATATATCAGGCTGCTATAAAAGCCGGAGCAAAAAGCGTAATGGTAAGTTCCGGAGAAATCAACGGAACTCCGGTGCATTCGAGCAAACATCTGATTACGGACATTCTTAAAAAAGAATTAGGTTTTGAAGGAGTAGTAGTAACCGATTGGAAGGATATTATTTATTTGAACACCAGACATAAAATTGCAGCAACCAAAAGAGATGCGGTTCGTATCGCGGTTATGGCCGGAATAGACATGAGCATGGTACCCGAAGAATTTACTTTTTACACAGATCTTGTAGATTTAGTTCAAAAAGGAGAAGTGCCAATGTCCCGTATTGATGATGCAGTAACCAGAATTCTGAGAATGAAATTCGAGTTAAACCTGTTTCAGAATACAGTTGCGAATCTAAAGGATTATCCAAAATTTGGTTCAGCCGAACACATTCAGGAAGCTTATAAAACGGCTGCGGAATCCATTACATTGTTAAAAAATAACGATGCCGTTTTACCTTTAAATAAAGAGGAAAAAATCCTGGTAACCGGAGCAACGGCAAACAGCATGAAAAACCTGAATGGAGGCTGGTCGTACACCTGGCAGGGTGAAAATGCAGATACTTACGCTGCTGACAAATTAACCATTCTGGAAGCTTTTCAGGCTAAATTAGGAAAAGAGAATGTACTCTATACCGCCGGAGCAGATATTGAAAAAGAAGATGATGCCGAAATTCAAAAAGCGGTTGAACTGGCTCAAAAGGCATCGAAAATTGTATTGTGTCTGGGAGAGAAAAACTACACCGAAACTCCGGGAGATATCAGTAATCTTTATATGAGTAAATCTCAGGTAAAATTAGCCCTCGCCTTAGCCAAAGTAAACAAACCAATTATTCTGGTTTTAAACGAAGGAAGACCAAGATTAATCAGTGATTTTGAGGATAAAACGAGCGCCGTTGTGCAATGTTATTTGCCGGGAAATGAAGGAGGAAGAGCATTGGTTGATATACTGTACGGAGAGGTAAATCCAAGTGGAAGATTGCCTTACAACTATCCGAGATACCCTAATTCATTAGAAAAATACAACAGAAAACATACAGAAAGTTTAGCAGATGAAGAACAAAATAATGATGCTAAATACGAGAAAAGTTATTCCCCTCAGTTTGAATTTGGAACAGGATTATCTTATACCACCTTTACGTATTTGAATTTAAAAATCGACAAAGCAGAAATTACGAATACAGATGAAGTAAAAATAACAGTTGATGTTACCAATTCCGGAAAAAGAGCCGGAAAAGAATCGGTTTTATTGTACCTGTCAGATAATTATGCTTCTATAACTCCTGAGGTAAAAGCACTAAAAAGATTCGAAAAGATTAGTTTAGAGCCTAACGAAACCAAAACGGTAAAATTTACTTTAAACCAAAAAGATTTGCAATTCGTAAACGAAGACCTGAAATGGATTTCCGAAAAAGGAACTTTTACGATTCAGATCGCAAATCTTAAAAAGGACTTTTTATTACAGTAACCCGTTGCGGGAAATTGTTTTAACACATAGAGTCATAGTCTTTATAGACTTAAAAAAGGCGTTTCACTAGTCAAAAAGCAAATAACTATATGAAAGAAATATTTCTATTTTGTCTTCTTTTTTGGGGTAGTACTACCTAAGTGTTTAAGAACAATAACGACAGATTGAAAGGATTAAGAAGATTATTAAATCTGCAGAATCTGCGAGATCTGCGAGTGAAAAAATATTCAACATATAGATACATAGTTTTTTAAAGCAAGAAAGTCTATGCTTCTGCTAATGTGTTAAAATTAAAGTTTGTTCAATTTCACCTCACGGGTTAAAGCAAAGAAAATAAACATCGTTATTTCCGCAAAGATATTTGGTGTTTGAATGTCAAAAGAAAATTAGCTATTTCATATTATAGAGACATGAAAAAAATAATTATTACCCTACCGTTACTACTTTCCTTTGCCGCTTTCGCTCAGGGTTTTTTACATAGAGACGGACAAAAAATTGTAGACGGAACCGGAAAGAATATCATTTTAAGAGGTCTCGGAACAGGAGGCTGGATGGTTCAGGAAGGCTATATGTTACAGACACAACCTTTCGCAAGTCCACAGTATGTTATCAGGCAGAAGATTCAGGATGTTATTGGAGAAGAAGCAACCAAAGAATTTTACGCTGCCTACAAAGCAAACGGAATCACCAAAAGAGATGTAGATTCATTAGCCGCCTGGGGATTCAATTCGATCCGCTTGCCGATGCATTACAATTTATACACACCACCAATCGAAGCCGAAAAAAAGGATGAAATCTCCTGGATTGAAGAAGGCTTTACCATGACTGATAATTTGCTGAAATGGTGTGCCGAAAATAAAATGTATCTGATTTTAGACTTGCATGCCGCTCCCGGAGGTCAGGGCAATGATGCCGCAATTTCGGATTATGATACCACAAAACCCTCCTTGTGGGAGAGCGAAGCCAATCAGAAAAAAATGATTGCCTTATGGAAAAAACTGGCTTCACGTTACAGAGACAATCCGTGGATTGGAGCCTATGACATTATCAACGAACCTAATTGGAATTTTACCGGAACCAATAAAAATGGCTGTGATGAAAACTCAAACGGTCCTTTAAGAGATCTGATGGTTCGGGTTACAAAAGCCATTCGGGAAGTCGATACCAACCATTTGATTTTTATTGAAGGAAACTGCTGGGGAAACAATTACAACGGAATTTTTCCTTTATGGGATGAGAATATGGCTTTGAGTTTTCACAAATACTGGAACTACAATACCACAGCCTCCATTCAGAAAATGCTGGACTACAGAACACAATACAATGTGCCGATCTGGTTGGGTGAAAGCGGAGAAAATTCGAACGTATGGTTCAAAGAGGCATTGACATTGGTCGAAAACAACAATATAGGCTGGGCATTCTGGCCCATGAAAAAAATCGAGAATATTGCGGGAGTGACCTCCGTTACAAAGATTCCCGAATACGATGTTTTATTAAAGTACTGGAAAGACGGCGGAGAGAAACCAAAGTCTGATTTTGCTAAAAAAACTTTAATGAAAATCGCCGACAATTACAAAATGGAAAACGTAACCGTAAAACCGGACGTGATCGATGCCATGTTCAGACAAGTGCAGACCAACGATACCAAACCTTATAAACGACATTTGATTCCCGGAAAAATTGCAGCAACAGAGTATGATTTAGGAACAAATGATAAGGCTTATTCAGACAAAGATTTTATAAACTACAGAGTCGAAACCGGAAAATTTGACGAGTGGAACAAAGGAAATACAATGCGAAATGATGGCGTTGATATTTTACCCTGCAAAGATGCCGGATCAAACGGATATCAGGTTTCATTTATTGAGGATGGAGAATGGTTACAGTTTACAGCTGAAGTAAAGAAGCAAAATACATACAAAGTAGCAATTCGATATTCGGCTGAAAATTCAGAAGGGAAAATACACCTCGAAGCAGAAAATGGAAAAAGATCCCCGATCGTTACATTACCTGCAACGGGAGGAAATGACAAATGGAAAACGGTTGTACTGTCCGGAGTGATATTAAATGCCGGAACGCAAAAAATTAAAGTTGTTTTCGAAAAAGGAGGTTTCAACCTGAATTACTTAGATTTTTCAGAACAGAAAAAATAAAGGCTTAAAGAGGTATTTAGAAGAGAATAGGTATTTAAATGAAGTGAAATGTCTTTTTTATGCGTGCAGCACCTATGTGTTTAGATAACCGCCACAGATTAAAAGGATTAAAAAAAAATCTGCATAATCTGCGAGATCTGCGAGAAAAAATAGATGCGTGAAATATGAAATGTTAGATGTGAAATGCGACTGCAATCTATGAATTTAAGTAACCGATACAGATTAAAGGATTTAAAAAAATCTGCGAGATCTGCGAGAAAAAATAGATGTGTGAAATGTGAAATGTGGCTGAAAACTGCGACTGCAAACTTTCTATGTGTTTAAATAGATGCAACGGGTTAAATTAACATTATTTTGAAGCTTATATTTTTCTTTAGGGCTAATGAAATGGTAGCTTTACGAATTCAATTTTTTTATTATGAAAAAGACAAATACAATTGCTCTCGTAATGTTTCTGATTTTTGTCAGTACTTCATTTTATGCTCAGACTGTAAAAATGATGACGTATAATATTCGTTTAGATGTTGCTTCTGACGGAGAAAATGCCTGGCCAAACCGGAAAGACTTTTTTAATTCTCAAATCAGATTTTACAGTCCCGATATTCTTGGAATTCAGGAGGCGTTGCCTAATCAGGTGGCTGAGATTGCTTCGGCCTTACCGGAGTACCATAAATTTGGGATAGGCAGAGAAGAAAAAGGAAGCGGAGAAGCCTGTACGATTTACTATAAAAAAGACCGTTTTCAGGTAGAACATACGAACACATTTTGGCTGTCAGAAACACCGGAAAAAGTATCAAGGGGCTGGGATGCTGCCTGTAACAGAGTTTGTACTTACGGATTGTTTAAAGATTTAAAAACAAAAAAAATGTTTTGGGTTTTTAACCTTCACCTGGATCATGTTGGAGAGATAGCCCGAGTAAAAGGAGTCGAGTTAGTTCTCTCAAAAATAAAAGAAATAAACACTAAAAATCACCCCGTGTTTTTAATGGGAGACTTCAATTCAGTACCGGACACGAAACAAATTGTAGAGATAAAAAAGATGATGGACGATACCAGGGATATTTCGATAGAAAAACCTTTTGGTCCTTTGGGAACCTTTAACGAATTCAAACACAATGAACCAGTGAATTTGTTACTGGATTATATTTTTGTATCAAAAAATAGCGGATTAAAAATTCAAAAACATGCAGTCTTAAGTGATTCAAAAGATTTAAAATATCCATCCGATCATTTGCCTGTTTTGATCCAAATAAATTAATTAT
Organism: Flavobacterium sp. B183; assembly: GCF_023539155.1. Classification (NCBI taxonomy): domain Bacteria; kingdom Pseudomonadati; phylum Bacteroidota; class Flavobacteriia; order Flavobacteriales; family Flavobacteriaceae; genus Flavobacterium; species Flavobacterium sp. B183. The sequence continues at coordinate 1,722,041 of NZ_CP097434.1, forward strand.
GAAAAAAATAACCACATTTACCTTGTTGATGGTATCGCTTTTTGCGATCGCTCAGCAAGAAACAATAGATCAGAAAGTAAATGCTCTGTTGAAAAAAATGACTCTTGAGGAAAAAATCGGTCAGCTAAATCAGTATACGGGTGACAATGCAGCAACGGGGCCTATTACCATAAACGCAAACAAACAAGCCGAGATTAAGGCAGGATTAATAGGTTCGATGTTAAACGTAACCGGAACAAAATACACCCGACAATATCAGGAACTGGCCATGCAGTCCCGTTTAAAAATCCCCCTGTTATTTGGTCAGGATGTCATCCATGGGTACAAAACGACTTTTCCAATTCCGTTAGCCGAAGCAGCGAGTTGGGACTTAGCAGCTATTGAATTGGCGGCAAGGGTTGCAGCTACAGAGGCTTCAGCAAGTGGGATTCACTGGACATTTGCTCCAATGGTCGACATTGGCCGTGATCCGCGTTGGGGGAGAGTGATGGAAGGCGCGGGAGAAGATACCTGGCTGGGTTCTAAAATTGCCTATGCCAGAGTTAAAGGTTTTCAGGGAAATAAACTCGGAGATCTGAACTCGGTTATGGCCTGCGTAAAACATTTTGCAGCTTATGGCGCAGCTGTGGGTGGCAGAGATTACAACTCGGTAGATATGAGCGAACGCATGCTTTTAGAAACCTATCTGCCTCCTTTTAAAGCAGCTCTAGATGCCGGCGCAGCGACTTTTATGAATTCTTTTAACGACTTAAACGGAATTCCGGCTACCGCAAATGTGCATTTGCAGCGTGATATCTTAAAAGGAAAATGGAACTTTCAGGGATTCGTAGTTTCAGACTGGGGATCGATTGGGGAAATGGTAGCACACGGATATTCTAAAGATTTAAAGGCTGCAGCACTTGCAGCGATTACAGCGGGAAGTGATATGGACATGGAAAGTAATGCGTACCGATATCATTTGGCAGAATTAGTGAAAGAAGGCAAAGTACCTGTAGACCTGATTGATGATGCCGTGAAACGTATTTTACGCAAGAAATATGAATTGGGTTTATTTGATGATCCTTACCGATATTCAGATCAAAAAAGAGCCGATAAAGCTTTAAACAACCCTGAAAACAGAAAGGCAGCTCTTGAAGTAGCTAAGAAAAGTATAGTTTTATTAAAGAACGACAACGAAACATTACCGCTGTCTAAAAATCTGAAAACAATTGCATTCATTGGTCCAATGGTGAAAGAGTACAAAGAAAATATGGGATTTTGGTCCGTAGAATTACCCGAGGTTGATTACAATAAATGGATCGTCTCACAATGGGATGGATTGCAGAACAAAGTGGGCAAAAACACAAAACTGCTTTATGCCAAAGGCTGTGAAGTAGACGGAGATAACAAAGGCGGTTTTGCAGAAGCAGTGGCAACGGCTCAACAGGCAGATGTGGTGATTTTGAGTATTGGTGAAAGACGTGACATGAGCGGTGAAGCAAAAAGTCGAAGCGATCTTCATTTGCCGGGTGTTCAGGAAGATTTGGTAAAAGCGATTCAGGCAACAGGAAAACCGGTAATAGTTCTGGTAAACGCAGGAAGACCTCTTATATTTAACTGGACAGCAGATCATGTTCCGGCAATTGTTTACACCTGGTGGTTGGGAACTGAAGCGGGTAATGCTATCGCCGATGTTTTGTTTGGAGATTACAATCCATCAGGGAAATTGCCCATGACCTTCCCGAGAGAGGTGGGGCAGATCCCAATTTATTACAATCATTTCAGTACCGGAAGACCTGCTAAAGATGAAGATGCCAAAAACTATGTTTCGGCCTACATTGATCTGAAAAACTCTCCTAAATTTCCTTTTGGATACGGGTTGAGTTATACCAAATTCAATTATTCCGATTTGAAATTGTCAGCAGTAAAAATGAAAAGCAACGAAACTATTAAAGTTTCTTTTCAATTATCAAATGTTGGAAAAGTAGCAGGAGAAGAAGTGGTGCAATTGTATTTAAAAGACAAATTCGGATCGGTGGTAAGACCCGTTTTAGAATTGAGAGATTTTCAAAAAGTAAAACTAAATGCAGGAGAATCTAAAACAATTGAGTTTACTATTGACAAAGAGAAACTTTCGTTCTACAATAATAAATTAGAATGGACAGCAGAACCGGGAGATTTTGAAGTCATGATCGGAGCTTCATCAGCTGACCTCAAATTAAAAGCAGATTTTGAATTGCTTTAACCTTTTTAACCAAACAGAAATATAGATTACTGTTATAAAAATAACACGAATTGCACGAATTGTCACTAATTTGTTGGTGTAATTAATTCCACAAACAAGGTTAACGGAGTAAAATTTGTGCAAATTCGTGTAATTTGTGTTGAGACAGTAGGCTACAATTAACCTCCTTTTTGGATGATTATTTTACTAATTTTTTGAAATTGAATTTCAGCTTGTTCAATAGACCATCTTCTATAATGTCGACTCCAATTCCAAAATTACTGTCGGCTACCTCGTTATGGGCCTCCCTGAAATCTTCAAAATCCTCTTCAGGAATTTCTAAGTTAATCAGCGGTTTATAGTCGATGTAAATAGTTCCTCCGTTTTTGTTGATCTTTTTACGGCTCACATAATCAAAGTAAGCATTGTTGATCGTACTTTCCTGTATCGTAAACTTCTCGCTAACATCAATTTTTTGATCCGTTACAAGAGTGATTTCATATCGCTCATTGTCAAAATTGTGCCAGAAAGAGATGTCTTTATGCATAAAATCCCTTGCTCTGTTTTTCACAATATTGGAGTCAAAATACATCAGGAAACGATTGTTTTTCCCGTCTGAGAAATAAGGGTTTTCAATAGTGGTCTGATATTCAATTTTAAACTCATTCAGTTTTTTATCATCACTGACAATTTCAATTGCGGCATCTTTAAAAATCTTTCGAAGATCAGTTCCGTTTCTGTCATTCGTATAATTTAAGGTATAAAAAAAGAAATTGTTCCAGCTGTCAATAATCTCTCTTTTGTTGGTGTTTTTGAAATACCTTCGCATGCTGTTGGCGCGATTTCCTTTGTATACGGTCGTTAGTTTCAGTTTACCAACATTGTTCTCCGCAACAAGTTCTGATTTTTCATCAAGCGCATAATAAGGGAAACGATGAGGAGGTTTATGTTGTAATTCCAAATTAGGCTTCACTTCCAGATAATGCAGGAAGAAAATAAAACCACGATTTTCAATCAGTCCAAATTCATCACGCAATGTGGCATCAACAAAGTAGCTTTCACCCTTGTAATTGATCTTTACAATTACGTGATTAAAAGTCAGTAACGACGGTAAGTAATGTTTGATATAAAAATCAGTACCGAAATTGACCAGAATAATCGAAGAATCAATACCAATATAATCTAAAATAACTTTTAGTAAAACCGATTTAGCCTTGCAGTCGCCCTGTTTATTAGTAAACGTTACAGCAGGCTCCTGCGGCTTGTGGCCATTCATTTCATCGGCATTGTAAATATAATTGATATGGTTTTGAACATATTCTATCGCAAATTGCAACTGATCGTCTTTAGAACCTATTTTATCCAGTTTTTCAACCAGTTCGGGAGCAAATTCTGCCAAAGAAGATTTTTCGAAAATGGTCTCATAAATAGGAGAGATGTAATTGGATAATTCTTTCCAATCGGCAGCCGTGGTAAAATCTATAAACGAAGAAACCTCACGGTTTGAATCTACAAAATTGATGTAATTCTCTTCTTCTCTTACATATTTTTCTCCCTTTTGCAAATAAGCGGTCTGTGGTTCCAGCACATTTCCGTCTTCATCTCTAAAGAACGATTTTTTGTAAGCAACTGCCTTTTCGCGATCGTTTATAAAAGTGAATTTGTACTTTCCGTACGCCCAGTAACTGTCAGGACCTACCCAAACATATCTGGCGAATTCTTTGCGTAGAAAATCACGCTCGGTAAATATTTTAATTCTGGAATCTTCCATAATCAAAATATCATACAAACGAAGATCCTTTATCGTAATATTAATCTTTTTGTTACTGCTTAAAACACCGCCACCGCTTTGGTTTTCGCTGTCCAGTATTTTAACTTTAGTATCGGGAATTTTGTCGACTAAAACACCATCTCTTAAAACACTGATTCGGTGTATCACATAAGTTTCACTTTCTTCCAACACAACATCCACAGCAGAAGCTTTCTCCAAATTGGCAGGCTCATTTAAGGTATAGGCCACACAGGCATATTCGCTGTTTTCGTTATCATTGGTATAATAAATTTTATCTAAAAAATAACAATAGTCACGTCCCTCGTCTGCTTGTTTTTGAGAGAATTCAGATTCTTTGATATAATCTATAAGCTGGTTGTCATTAAGGTCACTAGCCCACGGTTCAGGCTTTTGAATTTTGTAAATTTCTGACTGTATATCTTGTTCCATAATAAGGCTTTTAATTGAAGTAGGTAAAATCTTCGGTTTATAACAAAAATATAGCTTTTTGTCTATATCTAAAGGGACCGAATGTATTATTAGGATAAGTTCAGTTTTCTTACAATAAATAAATTTATTATTTGATTTTGAAGAAATTTCACCTTAAATAATTTAAAAAAGGTCTGAAAGAATTAAGGAAATTAGGAAAATGAATTCCAAAAATAATAAGAGAAATTAAGGTATAATGCGCTCCGTTTTTGTTGCGAAGAATAAAATAAGGAAATTTTTGTATTGAACTTAAAGGATCAAATAATTGAATGAAAATTATTTTAAAACAGTGTTGATAAAATCCATTACACCAATTCCTTTGTAAGAAGCATATAACGCCTTGTCATAAGCTTCGCTTTTTGCTTTTTTATTTTTGGATTCCGTTTCAACAATCATTTCATTGAAGATTCTTTCCTGCTCTTCACTATATTTTAAAGAAGCTTCAAGAAGATAAGTCTTAGAAACAAACCCGAAAGAAGTCCAGATTTTATTTCTGATTTTTTTATTTATGTCTTTTAACGGATTGGTAATCATATCTCCGGCATTAAAATTCTACGTTCATGTTGGATTAAAAACTGTAAATAGTATGCTGATTTACAGTGTGTTTTTGTTGGAAAAATAACAAATCGTTTTTCAAATGTGTTATTATGACGCAATGTAATTATTTTTTTAATTCGATTTTCATTTTAAGTAAAAATTGTGATAGTTGTACCGGGAGTTTTTTAGAAGAATTCTTATCAAAACAGAAGCTCATTTTTTGCAAAAATGTTTCTGATTTATAAAAATGCATTAAATTGCAGGTATATTAAAGAACAGCATGCTGATTTAAGAAACGTTGAATGCCAAAAAAGATAATAGAAAATAGCGAAAATTACCAGCCCGGACTTTCAATTGACTGTGTCATTTTTGGATTTCATGACAATCAGCTAAAAGTTTTACTCATTAAAACTCCATTTGATGAAAAATGGTCCTTACCCGGAGGATTTATACCCATTGAGGAAGATATTGACACCGCAGCCGTAACCGTTTTAAAGGAACGTACCGGAATGCAGGGTATTTTTTTAAGACAGTTTGCGACTTTTGGCCGCGTCAAACGAAACGATCTGCATTTTGGGAATGCTGTACTGGATCACTATAATATTTCCAAAGAAGACGGAAAATGGCTTACTCAGCGTTTTATAACCATTGGATATTATGCCTTAATTGATTTTTTAAAAGCAGTTCCGCAAAAAGAAAACAGTCAGGAAATTATAGAATGGATCGATCACAAAGAAGTTCCTGAACTTATCCTGGATCATAGAGAAATTCTGGATAAAGCCCTGAATACTCTTAGGATCGAGTTGAATTTAATGCCGGTGGGTTACAATTTGTTACCCGAAAAATTTACAATTCCACAGCTGCAAAAGCTGTATGAAACGATTTTAGATCGAAAATTAGACAGACGAAACTTTCTGCGTAAAATCACCAATATCGGAATTCTGAATAAACTGGACGAAAAGAAAAGCAATGTGGCTCACAAAGCCCCAAACCTATATACTTTTGATACAGATAAATACAAAGAGGTCCTTAAAAACGGACTGAATCAGGGATGGTGAAAAACAGGTTTTAAGCAGTGAGATCTTAAAAGACGAGTTAAATATGATTGCAATAGAAACATTTAGAAGCCTTGCGTTGTCATTTCCGGACGCCACAGAAGAACCTCATTTTGAGAAGACCTCTTTTCGCATCAACAAAAAAATATTCGCCACTTTTGATGAAAAGAACAATACAGCCGTTTTAAAATTGAACGAAATCGATCAGTCCGTTTTTTGCGCTTCAAGTGAATTGATTTTTTATCCGGTTCCCAATAAGTGGGGCAAACAAGGCTGGACGGTTGTAGAGCTTTCAAAAGTAAGGCCGGAAATGTTTGAAGACGCTTTGATTCTTTCTTATCAAAATGTAGCTTTTAAAAAAAAGTGAGAAGTGAGAAGTGAGAAGTGAGAAGTGAGAAGTGAGAATGTACTGTTAAGTTACAATAGTTCTGAACGTCAGATTTACTCTTGGTTTTGAAGTCGTTTTTGTGGGAGGTAAACGATGCAGCCAATTCGTTTGGGTAGCATCTTTCATAACCAGTAAACTTCCGTGTTCTAAAATTAAAGAAACAGTTTCTTTGGTTTCCTTGTGTTTGAAGGCAAATTTTCGTTCAGCGCCAAAGCTAACGGAGGCAATGGCACCGTTCTTTTTTAAATCTTTTTCAGCATCACTGTGCCAGGCCATTCCTTCCTCACCAGAATGATATAAATTGAGCAAACAGGAATTAAATGTCTCTCCCGTTTTTTCTTCCATCACAGCTTTTAGTTCCAGTAATTCCGGAGTCCATGTAAGCGCTTTTTTGGTGGTATTGGAATACGTATATTCAAAACCTGAATCACCATACCAGGCCACTTTCCGTTTGGTTAAAATCAATTTACCAAAGATAACAGCTTCATCATTTTTCCATTCAATGGTATTTAAAAGGACTTCCAAATAATGATTGGAGTCCTCTCTGGAAAACAACTTTCCGTAATAATTAACCGTTCCGTCTTTAGGAAGCAGATTCGTTGTTTCGTCTGTATGCGGATTAAATAAGTCCATTTTTCCAGTTTTGATATTCATTTTTCATACAATGTCCACAAGGCCGAAAATTGTTTTCTTTGGCTTCGTCCTCGGTTGAAAAGAAAACCCTGTTTTCGCGTTTCATTCTTTTCCCGGATTTGCATTTTAGCGTTCCGTAGATTTTTAGTTTTCGGTTTCCACCAAAGCAAATTTCTTCATTTTTAATTTTACTTCGAAGATCTGAATCTTGAATTTGATTATGTTTAATCATTTTTTTAAAGATAAATTTCTCGCAAAGTCACAAAAACTTAAAGTCTTTGTCTTTATTGAAGAAACAAGGAAGAAAACTTAAAACGTAAAGGTAAGTAATTGCTTTTGCGACTTCGTAACTTTGCGAGAGATAAAATTATGAAAGAGCGTCGTGAAAAATAATTCCCAACGTATGTCGTTCGCCAGAATGAATCTCGCTTACACCATGTTTCATATTGACCCGATAATATCCTTTTGTACCTTTCACAGGTCTGAAATTGGTGGTAAAAACTAAAACGTCTCCTTTTTTAGGTTTCAGTACAATAGCTTTGGATTGCGCCCGAGGTGTTTGCTGTGTCAGTACAAATTCTCCGCCTGTAAAATCTTCATCGGGTTCGTTCAGGAAAAGAACAATCTGAATTGGAAAATAAACATCTCCGTACAAATCCTGATGCAGCGTATTGAAACCGCTTTTACCATATTTTAAGATTAAAACAGTTGCCTTTAATTGATGATTGGCATGGCATTGTTCCAGTAATTCCTGATGCGTATCCGGAAAAACGGTCTGAATATGAAGTGCTTTCATCCAGGCGTTTGCGATAGGAGCGAGTTTAGGGTAAATAGAAGTACGAATGTTCTGAATCAGATCGGGTAAGGGATAAGTGAAGTATTTGTACTCCCCTAAACCAAAACGGTAGCGTTCCATGACGACCGTTTTTCGATATAATTCAGACTTTGAATAATCGGCTTTTAGAGCTTCACATTGTTCGTTATCTAACAGATTTGGAATAATGGCGAATCCGTTTTCGTGCATAGATTCGCTAATGCTGTCCCAATGAAGGGAAGCAATTTTTGAGGATATGTTTTGCATAATGATTTTAAGTTGAGGTTTTTAGGCCACGACCCGAGCGATAGCGAACGGACGAAGTGATTCCCGGATTATAGCAATTTTGCCGGCAAAGATTTTAAAAAATAATTCGTGAATTTGTGGCAGAAAATTATGGATTTATCTGTGCGCCTTCCCATCCAATAATGGCCGTTTTACGGGTGTTTCCCCACATATATCCACCAAAGGTTCCGGTGGATTGAATCACACGATGGCAGGGAATTAAAAAAGCGACTGGGTTACTTCCGATAGCGGTACCAACGGCACGGGAAGCATTGGGCTTCTCAATTTGCTGTGCGATTGAACCATACGTAGAAAGCTGTCCCAATGGGATTTTTAAAAGAGTTTCCCAAACTTTCAATTGAAAATTAGTACCTTTTAAATGTAGTTTAATTTCGGATAATTTGCTCCAGTCATTTTGAAAAATAAACAGTGCATTTTGTTGTATCAGATCCAGCTTTCTGGAGAATGTGGCGTTGGGGAATTTCTGTTTTAAATTCTCAAAACCCATTCCTTCATTTTCGGCAAAAGCCATAAAACAAACTCCTTTAAGTGTTGAAGCCACAATGATATTTCCAAACGGACTTTCGGCAAAACTGAAGTTAATTTCTAAGTTCTTTCCCCCATTTTTATATTCGGCTGGTGTCATACCTTCGATGTTCACAAACAAGTCATGCAAACGGCTGGTTCCCGAAAGACCGGTGTCAAATGCAGCATCAAATAAAGTAGCCTGATGGTCTTCCTGAAGTATCTTCTTGGCATGTTCAACACTTATGTATTGCAAAAACTTCTTCGGACTTGTGCCTGCCCATTCAGTAAACAAACGTTGAAAGTGAAAAGGACTTAAATGCACTTTTTCGGCAACTTCATCAAGATTAGGCTGCGCTTTAAAATTGGCTTTGATATAATCAATCGCTTCAGCAATTCGATTATAATTAATGTTTTCCTGTGTGTTCATTTTCGTTTCATTTTATAAGGCAAATATCGACACGTTTTTGCGGGTATAAAATCCGAAACTTGCGGAAGTAATAGTTTGTTTCAAGTTTCAGGTTTCATGTTCTGCCGAAACTTGAAACTTGAAACAATTAAAGCTGCAATTCTTTCTCCATTTTATAATTAATCAGTTCGACACCCAATCTTACATTTCGTTGTTTGACTTTTGCGGTAAAACCGTTCTTCTCGAAAAAAGGTTTGGCAGTAATGCTGATGTCTGATGTTATGATTTTTGAATGTTGTCTTTTGGCTTCAAGTTCTAATTCGGTTAAGAGCTTATCGGCGATTCCTTGTCTTTGATAGTCTTTGTGGATATAAAAGAAATCAATATAATCTCCGTCTTTTAAAGTGCCAAAACCAACAATTTTAGTTGCAATGATGGCCAGCAAAACAAATTGTGTTTGAATAACGTCTAACCAACGCTCGGTATTATGAACACCATAAGTCCAAGCCTCAATTTGTGCAGGATTGTAATCGCTCTTACAAACCGATTGTATGGTTTCGGTATACAATTGCTGCATTTCCGCTAAGTCTGAAATTGTTGCTTTTCTGAAATTCATTAAATTTTTGATTTATAGTGTAAGGAGTGTTTTTATAATATCATTTGATAGTATCAATGATTGATTTAAAATACCTTAATGCGCTGTAGTTTTAGAAAAAACATTAATGACAATAACACCTGCCATAATCAATGTTAATCCAATTATCGCTGGTAAATCGGGGATTTGTTTGAAGAAAACAGCGCCGATAATCGTGATCAGTACAATCCCAACTCCCGACCAGATGGCATAAGCAATTCCGACCGGAATGGTTCTGATGGCAAAACTTAAAAAATAGAAAGCGGCAAAATACCCCAAAATGGTAATAATACTTGGGATTAGTCGGGTAAATTCTTCAGATTTTTTTAGGGCCGAAGTAGCAATGATTTCAAAGATTATAGCAATGCCTAAAAAGAAAAAGTTTTTCATATCACGTTTTTTACAAAGATAGCTTTATTAAAAGAAGAACTTTATTTGAGATCGTCTTTTGCGACGGAAACACTTATGAGCTTGTAACCCTTTTCGGTTCGAAGAAATTCAAAATGATCCTGTTTGAAATCAGTTTTATTACTTGAATTAATAACTATGTTTTTAACAGGATACATCCATTCTTTAGGCTCATTACAATTATTAAAGTACGTATTATATTCGCTCGTTTCAAAAATAAAAGGATTCAACCCATCAGACGAAACGAAATAATCTGTTCCGGAAGTCTTAAGCTGTTGCAGTTTTGATTTTAAAAGAGCATAATTATCTTCAATAAATTTTGTCTTTGATTCGCTTTTCCATCCAATTGGTTCTTTCCAATAAGTGATTTTGTCAAAGGAGATCTTCATTAAATTTTCTTTGGATAAATCAGAAAGCAAATTGTTTTTTAACCACAACCTAAATTTCTTATCATAATTAATAAAAGAATAATACTCACCGTCAACGCCGGCAAAATTCTCTCTTGTTTCTTCTTTATTAGGGGCTTTTGATTTTTGTAAAGAATAAAAGTTAAGATCAGTACTGTCTTTGAAATCCTCAATTAAGACTTTGTTGTTAAGGTCTATAAGATATCTTTCTCCACCCGTCCAGAAAAAATGTTCACCGTCCTGTTTTTTTAGGGCACCTTTTAAGGCTACAATCATTCCGTTTTGAACTTTTGATAAAACACTATAATCGGCAGGAATTGCAATTTTGCCTTCACTATTAAACATTCCGGTTTTATCTGTTTTTCGGTCTGTAAATCTAATGTAACCTTCATTTTCGCAATCCGGGCCATTGTCAAAAATGTATAAACTATCACGTCCCACTATTTTGCCGGATTTAGTTAAATAGTAGCTTTTCCAGCCGCCATTTATCTCTTCTGTTACAGCAATAATTTTATCGAATTTACGGGCAGTAGTGAACCCCATAAACTTTGGCGTTATTTTGATCGTTCCGTTTGCGTCTTTAAATCCAATATGTGTGGTGTCTTTATCCCAAAATGAAATCCAGATATCTTTGTTTTGTGCGAGTATAACACAATTAGTAAAGAAGTACAGGCAAAAAACTAGAAATCGTTTCATAAAGACAAATTTCCAGTAAAGATAAGAATAACATTTTCTAAAAATAGACCTTGGACATTTGGGAGGAAAAGCAGTACTTTTCGAGAAAAAATAGATGAATAGAATTGTTTTGATTTTGATAAGCTTTAGTCTTTCAGTGTTTTCTCAGAAAAAGCAACCAAGTAAAGAGGAGAAAGACATGATTTATGAAATGACTTATAACATAAATAAAGAAATTTTTAAGACTCCTAATTTTCCGTTTAAAAAAGTAAATAGAAAAATGGATGAAATTCAAAAGAAAGCAATTCAATCTGCTGAAGTAATCAACTCTTCAATAGATACAATTATCGCACGAGGAGTGTTGAAATTGGAGAAATCTACTTATGGATATGATCTCTTGTTTAATTCCCGTTTTCCTTCTTATTTTAAAGAAAATGATGAACCTACTATTGTAGATTTTCACCCCGTAACCAGTAAGCTGTTTAATTCGAAAAAAGAGTTGATTGAAATTCAGCATGTCGGTGGGACTTCTTTTGGAATAGAGTTTTTGTACAAATACAAGAACGGAAAAGAGATTAATTTGAATTTTACTACGTTGCGGAAGCAGGATCAGATCAACAATGCCATAAATTTTAAAAACAACAACGAACTTGATGAAATTAAAGGAAGTGTGGTTTACAATATTAAATTCATTACAGATTATTCTCAGGTAAAGCTTTCTCAAAAGGATATAGGAAGTACGTTTAAGCTGAATAATAACGAATACAAGTTAGTAGATGTCATAAACAATGTGATTTTGATAGAGGCAGTTGATCAGAATAGTGATCGGGAAAACAAGATACACTTGGTGAATTACGATGAGTCGGGCAATGTATTGGTTACATACAGTGACAAGGAAATGGCAGAACTAAAGAAGAAAAATAAAAAAATCAATGATGAAAGGGCTGGTCTTAGTGATATAAGAGGTAATATAAGTAAACATGTTTTTGAGACTTTTAAAGCCAACCCTACGATGAGTTTTGAAGAATTTAAAAAAACATTTATTATTGATGAGGTGATAAATGAAAAAAGGAAGTACATCTTTATTCAGACTATTGCGCCAATTAAAAATGATTTCGTTCTTTATGAGCCTGTTTATGGTATAGACAGGTCTTTTGAGATGATTCCGAATCTGAAAGAGCCTGAGCCTAAAAAAATGAGGACAGAAGATTACAATGCTCCACAATTATCTGCAGATTGGAATGAGAAACTATTCGGAAACATTAAAGAATACACAGAGAACGTTTACTATGCAACAAAAAAGAACGGCAAGTATGTAAAAGGTAAAATGCAAAATTATACCACTTATAAAAAGAATGCTAATGGGGAGTTTGTTGAAGATAAAATATTTCCTAAAAAGTCTGATTATCCGGAGAACAAATATAATAGCTTAAAACAAAAGATAGAATCAATAGGTTACGATGATGATGAAAAGATTACCGGAAGAACAATTTACAGTTACGGACCTGAAAAAAAATTAGTAGAAGAGAAAAGTTATTTTTCGGATAATGATACTTTAAGAAGTTTGGTGAAATATAAATACGATAAAAATCAAGTTATAAAAACAAGCTTTTCTTATGATTATCAAGATGGAGAAACCAAAGTTACAGAGTCTGAAGATGTATTCGTGTATGATGAAAGAGGGAATCTTATAGAAGAACATTCGAAGAATAATAAAGAGGATTCGGTGTATCTGGATGAAATGGTAATTTATAGAAAATACAACTCCGATAATAGAAGAATTGAAGAATCAAGTTCAGATTCCTTTTTAGGAGATGGAAAAATTAAGTTGGATACAAAATTAGAGTATCTTAAAATCGATAATCAAAAAAACTGGACCGAAATGTTTTTTGAGGGAAGGTTAAGTTCAGAAAAACAAGAGGCTAATTTTGTTGAGAGAATATTTGTATATGAATAGGAAGCATTACAAAAACTAAACCCGACAGGTTTTTAAAACCTGTCGGGTTTGAAAGCTATTTTTTAATTTTTTCTACGGATTAAGCGACAATCCGACACTGAAAAACAATCGGACTTTGTCGATATTATTGATCCATGAAGTATCAAAGTGAATTGGGCCTAAAATAGACTGATAGGAAATAGCAGCTCCTCCGGATAGTACAAGGCTGGTTTCGAAATTATGATCCCAATTTCCTTTTGGTTTAAAGGCGTGGTCGATGAAATTACCAAAACTGTCAAAACCTACAGAAGCAATATTAACATGAGGGGTCAGATAGATTTTTCCGGTAATATTTATTTGCGAGGCGAGTTTAAGCCCCATATATTGTGTAACATTGAGTTCGTCTTCATGCAAACCCGGGAATGAAAAGCGATTACTGCCGGAACTTGGGATAATACCACCTAGAAAATATCTTGTTGCATAACCAAAATCGAAAAACGAAATTTGATTGTTTTTGAGCTGATCTTGAAAAATAAAACAAGCATCAAATCCTACGATTCCTGTAATTTTCTTTTTTAAGGGCAACCTCTTTTCAAAGCTTAAGCCAAATTTCGTATAATTATTTGTTGAGCCTGAAAGACGCAGGACATCTGGGGCGGAAATGGAGGCGTTGACATTGCTAAGGAGTGATCGCGTTATATTTGATTTTATAATGGTTCCGTTTGTAGCAAAGAAAACTTTATCCATATCATTATAGGAATAATGCATGTTGAATTCGATGTTATTAGAGCTGTAGTTGTTTAGTGAAACTGCGTTCGGATTGTATTCCCGGTCATATTTTGGTTTGAAGTAGGTGTAGTGATAGTTTAAACCAAAACCAAAATAGCTTTTCAGCGAATTTAAATTTCTGTTTACCTCATTGTTGAATTCAAATGTATTATAAAGGATATTATCTGAGGCTTTGCCATTAAGGTAAATTTCCTGTTTTAAGAAAGCTCCGTAAAGTTCCGTACCCCACCACCATTCTCTGCGTCCTCCAAAATTTTTCTGAAAATTGATTCTGCCTTTTGGTTGTTCTGCTATATCGGCAGTAACCAAAAGACGGGAGGCATCGGCAAGGACGTTTCTGGCGGTGTAGTTAAAAATAACACCAACACCTCTGTAAGTATCATAGTGTACAGAGGTGTTTAGCTGGTTTTTAGCACGCTCAGATCCAAATAATGTAAGTCCGGGTTTATCGCCATCTTTGATGAAATAGCTATATCCAATTTCATCAAAAAGATTCGTACCCATAGCTCTGTTGATACCTGAAATTAAATCTTTGGAGGTATATTTTACATGGGGTTTAAGATTTGCTCTTCCCACTACCAGAGGGAGATTTTCAGGACTTATTTTCTTGTAAATTATGGTGTCAAGAACAAATTCTTTAGGCATATAGGGCAATTTGTGCGTTCGTTGCGTAAATCCCTTTAACTTTTCCGATAAAGCAATTAAAGCCGGAAGATTTTTATTTGCCGCTATTTTACCGTCTTTGTAGATTTCGTTACTAGCTGCAAAGTCAGCCGTCGAGAAACGCAGGTTGGGCATGTGATCGACTAATATGGTACACAGATCACGGTTTGCCGGGTTTTTAACATTACTCGGAAACATACTCGTCTGCATTAATATCATCATAATATTGTTCAGTTTCCCCATTGGCTGCATTCCTCCACCTACATCACTGCCAATAATAATATCGGCACCCATTTTTTTGGCCACATCAGTTGGAAAATTATTTAATACTCCTCCGTCAACTAACATGGTTTTTTCGTAAGGCACTGGTTTGAAAATAGCGGGCAAAGACATGCTGGCTCGCATGGCGTAAGCTAAACTGCCTTTGCTTAAAATAACTTCTTTGCCTTCAACTAAGTCAGTAGCCATAGCTCTAAAAGGTATCGGGAGGCTGTCAAAATCTTTAACATTATATACAGGAAAAGTCAACTCAGAAAGTGATTCTCTCAGGTTTTGATCATTTAAA
Source organism: Flavobacterium sp. B183 (assembly GCF_023539155.1). Taxonomy (NCBI): domain Bacteria; kingdom Pseudomonadati; phylum Bacteroidota; class Flavobacteriia; order Flavobacteriales; family Flavobacteriaceae; genus Flavobacterium; species Flavobacterium sp. B183. Next base: position 1,737,227 of record NZ_CP097434.1, read on the forward strand.
AGGGAACCAACGCTATTGAGTTTTCCATCTTTAATCCCTATTCCGACCAAGTATCTTTGGAATTCTCTTTTTTCTTCGGCACTTACCGATCGTAATGACTGACCTCCGCCAAGGAGTTTATCCCAATAAATATTCTTAGTGATTTTTTCGATGCTATCGCCGGAATATCCCATGGCATATAAACCGCCAATGATACTTCCCATGCTATTTCCAACAATAAGATCAGGCACAATGTGTAGGGAGTCCAGTTTTTGCAAAAGCGGAATATGTGCAATTCCCTTTGCTCCGCCACCACTTAATACTAAAACGACTTTAGGTTTCTTTTCCTGAGAAAATAGTATGTGAGGAAGACATAATAAAAACAAGAATACCAATAAACAAGATTTTTTTTTCAAGAGCACGGCGTTTGTGTAGTTGAGAAGTAGTGACTTAATTGAATTCTATTTGAATTCTTAAAATTAAAAAGTTATTCTGAAAAAAGCTTTTTTTTGATAGAAAACTTTTTCTTTTTAGAAATAGACCTACGATTTATTTCTGAAAAGCCATTAAAAACAAAATCCGACAGGTTTTTAAAAACCTGTCGGATTTGAAAGATATAATTGAAGGAATCTAAAATCAGAAATCTTCAATCTAAAATTATTTAGTATCTGTAGTATTCTGGTTTGAATGGACCTTGAACTTCAACACCAATGTAAGCAGCTTGGTCTTCGCGAAGAACTTCCAATTCAACTCCTAATTTAGCTAAGTGTAGGGCCGCAACTTTTTCATCTAAATGTTTTGGTAACATATAAACGTCATTGTTGTAAGCAGCACTGTTGTTCCATAATTCGATTTGAGCCAAAGTCTGGTTGGTGAATGAGTTACTCATTACAAAACTTGGGTGACCTGTAGCACAACCTAGGTTTACTAAACGACCTTCAGCCAAAATGATGATGTCTTTTCCGGCGATAGTATATTTGTCAACTTGTGGTTTGATTTCGATTTTAGAAGCACCGTGGTTTTTGTTCAACCAAGCCATATCGATTTCGTTATCGAAGTGTCCGATGTTACAAACAACAGTTTTATCTTTCATTTGCTCGAAGTGCTCTCCAAGAACGATATCTTTATTTCCTGTAGTAGTAATGATGATATCAGCATTAGCAATTACAGTGTTTAATTTTTTAACTTCATAACCGTCCATTGCAGCTTGTAAAGCACAAATTGGATCAATTTCAGTAACAGTTACAATAGATCCTGCACCTCTGAAAGAAGCAGCAGTTCCTTTTCCAACATCACCATATCCACAAACTACAACTCTTTTTCCAGCCAACATTAAGTCAGTTGCACGACGAACAGCATCAACAGCAGATTCTTTACATCCGTATTTGTTATCAAATTTAGATTTAGTAACAGAGTCGTTAATGTTAATTGCAGGCATTGGTAAAGTTCCGGCTTTTACTCTTTCGTAAAGTCTGTGAACACCAGTAGTAGTTTCTTCAGATAAACCTTTAATTCCAGGAACCAATTCAGGGAAACGGTCAATAACCATGTTTGTTAAATCTCCACCATCATCAAGGATCATGTTCAATGGTTTTCTGTCTTCACCAAAGAATAAAGTTTGCTCAATACACCAGTCAAATGATTGCTCATCAAGACCTTTCCAGGCATAAACCTGAATTCCTGCAGCAGCAATAGCAGCAGCAGCCTGATCCTGAGTGGAGAAAATGTTACAAGAAGACCAGGTAACTTCAGCACCAAGAGCAATTAAAGTTTCGATCAAAACAGCAGTTTGAATCGTCATGTGCAAACATCCAGCAATACGAGCACCTTTTAAAGGTTGTTCGTCTTTATATTCAGCACGAAGCGCCATTAAACCTGGCATTTCAGCTTCAGCCAATTCAATTTCTTTTCTTCCCCAAGCCGCTAGAGAGATGTCTTTTACTTTGAAAGCCACAAAAGGCGTAGTTGTAGTACTCATTTATAGTATATTTGTAATTGTAAAATTTTTGCAAATTTACGGAATAGGTTTTTAATTTAGACTACTTTCTGTCAGAATTGTGAAATGTTTAATTTCTTAATCTTTAGAATATTAGTTGATTACTATAGCTGTTATATGGAGCGTAGTTGAAATAAGAAGCTAATCCTGCTGTCCACTATATCTTTTGCAGCGAACCCCGCTGCAAAAGGATGCCGTTCCCATCAGGGCTATAAGACGAGACGTTAAATAAGAAATTTCGTTTTCAAATCAGAAAAACAACTCATAGCTAACAACTCATAACTCATAATTAAAAAAGAATGCCTTTATTTGAAACCATACAATTCAACGAAACGACTAAAATCTTAGTTTGGCACATAACAGAATCATTTGAGGAGTTAGTGAGCAATGTACTTTTAAAAGAGAAAACACAGTTGAGGCTGAACGGGATGAAATCTGTAATGCATCAACGCGCCTTTTTGAGCGTTCGTATGCTGATCCAGGAAATGGGTTTTACAGATCAGGACTTGCACTACGACGAATTTGGGAAGCCCTATTTCAATTGCGAAAATCATATCTCCATCACACATTCACATGATTTTGCAGCGATTATAATTAGTGATAAAACAGTAGGAATCGACATGGAGCTGCAACGCGACAAAATCCTTCGAATAGCCGACAAATTTGTAGAGACCGAAAACAGTTATTTAAACACTCAAAATACTCCCGATTACATCAGGGAACTGACAGTAATTTGGGGAGCCAAAGAAGCTATTTTTAAGATCAGAAACGAAAAAGGAATCAGTTTTAAAGATCATATTAGTGTAGATGCATTTTCGTTAGATAAAAATCAGACCGAAGCCAGTCTTCATTTTAATGATCTTGCAGTAAATTTTGACGTGTACTATAAAGAAATTAAATCAAATACTTCCGGGCAGAACTTTACTTTGGTTTATGCTTTTGATAAATAAAGTTGAAGTAAAATTCCAATAAAGAAATTCCAAATTCCAAGGTTTGATTTTGTCATTTCGCTCGAGTCTCGTAATCACAAAAAAAGCAATTTATTCAGCACTAGGTTCTGCTGTTTTCTTTCGATTTTCAAACATACTCAGAAACAAAAAAGTTCCCATTTTACGGGCACGTCGTTTTAACGTTTCGGCATTTTCGCCTTCAAAATGTTCTTCTAAAGTCTGAAACCAATGATTCAGCCAGATTCCAAACTCATTGGAGGTGATTCTTCCTTCAAAATGCGAATCGACTTCATTGTGCACAGCAATCGGATTACCATTATATTTTCTTATGGCAAATAAGTTAGTTTCCCAAAAATCGGTGAGCTTCTCTAAATGCGCATCCCAATCTTTAATCATAGAATTGAAATAAAAGCCGATTTCTTCATCGGCTCTTATTTTAGCATAAAACTGATGTACTAAAAATTCGACATCTTCTCTATTTTCTATTTGTTTTCTCACAGTATAAAACTATTTAAAAGGATAAAAAACATACTTAAAAGTGCACTTGCAATAATAAAATTAAAAACCGTTTTGTGCTTCATTTGTGCTAATATAGAAGTATTGGCAAAGACACAGGCCAAAACAATAATGGCAAGTTGTATCATTTGTGGTATTGACGTTCCGTTAGCCAAAACATACATGGCCGCAGCACCACCTAAACAGCTTTGACCAATTACAGCCATAGCCGCAGAACCCATATAGTTTTTATTGAAATTTTCGAATGTTGTTTGATATAGTGTCATGATATTGAGATTTTTATACTACAAAGGTACAGGCACTATAGGGTTGTATTTTATGATTTAAATCATATAAACTGAACTATTTTATCGGTATACTTTTCTGTTTATAATTTTTAAAAGACCTTTTTTCTCCAGAGTTTTTATCGTTCTGATGACCGTTTCGACACGTAAACCTGTTAGGTCTCCAATCTGCTGTCTTGTAAAATTGATGAGGTGGCCATTTGCGTCTTTTTTAAAATTGAAATAGACAATTCCATGATCGATTAATTTTAAAATCCGATGCTCCGGCTCCTGAGTAGACATTTCTGCCGCCATAACCGATTTATAGTACAGTCGCTGCGCCAGATTTTCGATTATTTTAAGACTGATGTCCGGATTCTCCCCCAGCAGTTTCATGAAACTATTTCTGTCAAGAAGAAGAATTTCCGAATCTTCAACAGCAATGGCATTTGCCGGATATTTTTGATTTAAAAATAAAGGAGGTTCTCCAAAAGGCTGTTCCTTGTAAAAAATACCCTGAATAAATTCACGTCCGTCATCGTTATAATTACTCATTTTCACTTCTCCGGAAACAATCTGATAATAGTATGCTGGCAGATTGTTTTCTTTAAAAATGATTTCATTTTTAGCGAAAGACTTTCTCAAAGCACCATATTTCACCAACAGATCAATTGCAATCATAATTTTGTTTAACTATAACACAAATATAATTCATTCAAAATAGTTCTTCTACATCAAAAAACTTTTACTTTTACGCCCACTATGAGACAAAAATTACTCACTATTCGGCAAGAAATTTTGGAAGCTAAAAGGAATGGGCAAAAATTACTGGCTATTCTGTTAGATCCCGATAAGATTGTTTGGGAAAATTTAGATCATTTATTGCTTAAAATAAATCAATCTCCCGCCACACATATTTTTGTAGGAGGAAGTATTGTGCAGGCAACAATTTTAGAAGATTTAATATCAAAATTAAAACAAGAAACCAATTTACCCGTTGTTATATTTCCGGGTGATCCTTCGCAGATTTCACCTCAGGCAGATGCGATTTTGTTCTTATCTTTATTATCAGGCCGAAATCCCGATTATTTAATAGAGTATCAGGTTCAGGCAGCTCCAATTTTAAAAAAGACAAATTTGGAAGTTATTTCGACAGGTTATATTCTGATTGAAAGCGGCAATGAAACTGCCGTAGCCCGTGTAAGTAAAACAAAACCACTGGAAAGGGATAACTTTGATCTGGTGCTGGCAACAGCGCAGGCAGGAGAAATGTTAGGAAACCAATTGATTTATCTGGAGGCGGGAAGCGGTGCAAAAAAAGCAGTTCCGTTAGAGATGATACAGCTAATTGCTCAAAATGTTGAGATTCCTATAATTGTTGGTGGAGGAATTGTAGATTTGCATGGAATTCAAAAGGCTTATAATGCCGGTGCTGATTTAGTAGTTATCGGAACTGCTTTTGAAAACGACAGCCATTTTTTTGAATCATAAATAAAAATCCAACTTAAACAAACCTGCTCAATTATGATTGATTTTTTTCTGGACAGTTATAAAAATACTCCCTTATGGCATATTGCCTTGGAGTTTTTAGTTTTTATCTGTGGGATTTTGAGTGTGTGGTTTGCGAAAAAAGAAAATATCTGGGTGTATCCAACCGGTTTGATTGCCACCGTTATTTCGGTTTATCTGTTATATGTCGCGGGTTATATCGGAGATATGATCATCAATGGATATTTTTCGATTATGAGTATATATGGATGGTATGTATGGGCCAAAGGAGGAACGGTTGAAGACAATTTGCCTATAACACGAACAAATGCCAATGAAAAAATAATTGGAATAGTATTGTTTTTTATAACTGTTTTTGTAGTTTTCGGCATCTATAAATACTTTGATTACGAAATTAGAAACGACAATTATGTCGATATGATTTCATCTGGAATATTTTTTGCAGGAATGTGGTACATGGCGAAGAAAAAGATCGAGAACTGGACGCTTTGGATCATTGGTGATATTATTGTGGTGCCCCTTTACGCTTATCGTGGTTTAGGGATGTTGTCACTTCAGTATTTAATTTTTACAATTTTGGCTATTTCAGCTTATTTAGAATGGAGAAAAATCTTAGACAGCAAAAAACAGCTATCATAAAAATTGCTTTATTTGGTCCTGAAAGTACAGGAAAAACTACCTTGGCAAAACAACTTGCTGAATATTATGAAACCGAATGGGTTCCTGAGTTCGCACGCGATTATTTGCAGGAAAAATGGGAAGAAAACCAGCACATTTGTGTAGCCGATGATATGATGCCTATTGCATACGGGCAAGTAGCTCTTGAAAATCAAAAGCTGGCTTTGTCCAGAAAGTATCTGTTTTGTGATACCAATTTAATGGTGACAAAGGTTTTTTCTGAAATGTATTATGGATTTTGTGACCCGCTTTTAAATGAAGCAGCATTAGAGCATGAATACGATTTATTTTTCCTGACTGATATTGATGTTCCTTGGGAAAAAGATGACATTAGAGATACTCCTAAAGGTCGTGAAACAGTATTTTCAGTTTTCAAACAGACTCTTATTGATACTAAAAAACCTTTTATTACCCTTTCCGGAGATAAAGAAAGTCGTTTGAATAAAGCGATAGCGATCATAGAGCAATTAGCTGTCGCAAAACAGCACGGTATTTCATCTGAAGATTTTGTTCAGATATACGAACATGGAATTTCTTTTGAAAAGATTTTACAGCAGCTGCAAATTTTTAAAAACGGAATAAACAAATCTAATTTGGTTAGTCCGGCTACAATTTCCAGTGGTATATTAAGTTTGTCAGAAGCAGAATTTGAAGAGAAAGCAGCCTTTTTTGATCTTCAAAAATCAGAAATCAAATTGAAAAAGTTTGTTCCGGCTTCGGGTGCAGCCAGCAGAATGTTTAAATTTTTAAGCGCTTTTCTGAACGATTTTGACATTCAAAAAGAAACTATCAACGCTTATATCAATCGTAAAAATGACAAAGAGCTATCTATTTTTATAGTGGCTATGGAGAAGTTTGCGTTTTTTAAAGCGGTTGATAAAAAGTTAAAAGAAATCTATCCGGATTTTGAAGCGCTTGACCGTGATCATAAAAATTATTATTTTATAAAAACATTGTTGTCTGTTGATCACTTTGATTTTGCAAATAAGCCAAAGGCAGTTTTACCTTTTCATCAATATAAAAGACATATTGCAAATCCAATTGAAGAACATTTAAACGAATGTGTCCACTATGCTTCTTCGAATCAGATTTCGAATTTGCATTTTACCGTTTCAGAAGCCCATCAAAGTTTGTTTGAGAATCAGATTAAGGTTCTTAAAGAAAAAATAGAGAAAGATTCAGGAGTTAAAATAGATATCTCCTATTCCTATCAAAATAAAAGTACCGATTCGATTTGTGTAGATGCTAAAAATAGCCCAATTCGGGATAAGAATAATAAATTAGTTTTTAGACCCGGAGGTCATGGAGCGCTAATTGAGAATTTAAATGAACTTGATGCGGATGTTATTTTTGTCAAAAACATTGACAATGTAATTCAAAATCATATGGATCAGATTGCATTATATAAAAAAGCATTAGCAGGGACTTTAATTAAAATACAGCAAAAAGTTTTTGGTTATTTAAATGCAATTGAAAAAGGAGAGATACTAGAGAAAGATCTTGAAGAAATCGTTGTCTTTTTATCAAAAAAACTTAATGTTGAGTTGAATAGTGACTATAGTAAATTTACTTTTGAAAATAAAATCAGTAAGATAAAAAGCTTATTAGACAGGCCAATTCGTGTTTGCGGAATGGTGAAAAATGAAGGAGAGCCCGGAGGTGGTCCATTTTGGGTAATGAGCTCTAAAGGATCAGTTTCATTGCAGATTGTAGAGGCTTCGCAAATAGATCTTACAAATAAAAGACAACAGGAAATCCTGGCTTCGGCAACTCATTTTAATCCTGTTGATTTAGTATGCGGAATCAAAAATTACAAAAATGAGAAGTTTGATTTATTGCAATTTGTAGATCAAAAGACTGGTTTTATTGTCGAAAAAAGTGTGGATGGCAAATTAGTAAAGAGTTACGAACTTCCGGGACTCTGGAACGGAGCAATGGCCAATTGGCTTACTATTTTTGTGGCAGTACCATTAATTACCTTTAATCCGGTGAAAACAGTAAACGATTTATTAAAAGCTGCACATCAGCCACAATAATGGATATCGAAAAAATCATATCAGAATTAAGTTTTAAAGCCGTACGAAGCAGTGGTGCGGGCGGACAAAATGTAAACAAAGTGTCATCAAAAGTGGTGTTGACTTTTGATTTAAATGTGTCTCAGGCTTTATCTGAAGAAGAAAAACTGCTTTTGCAAAACAATATCGGAGGCCGTTTAACCACAGAAAATATCTTGATTTTAAATTGTGATGAAGACAGAAGTCAGCTTAAAAACAAAGATATTGTCATAAAACGATTCTTAGAAGTAATTAAAAAAGGATTGCATGTTCCTAAAGTTCGTAAAGCCACTAAAATTCCGAAATCGGTAATTAAAAAACGAATCAAGGATAAAAAGAGTGTCTCTGAAATAAAACAATCCAGAAAGAAACTTAATTTAGATTAAATACCAACTTTTTAAATTTCAAATTCCAATTATGGCGTTTAGATTTCATTGTCAAAATTTGGAATTTGGAATTTGAAAATTGGATTTTTTAACATTACATTTGCATCGTCTCAAAGGGGTGCTCTAAATAACGAGCTGAGATCATACCCAAAGAACCTGAGCGAGTAATGTCGCTAAGGGAAAGACGACAATTTTAGCGAATACACTATACTTTGTCGTGAAACATTTATTAATTTAACAAAAAGAATAATTCCCCCTTTTATTCGTAAATTTTTTACGGATGAAAACTTTTTTTTTAAGTACTAAGGTACTAAGTCACAAAGGTTCTAAGATTCAAAAGTCGAGCAGAACCAAATCTATTTTCTTACTTCTTTTTTCTATTTTCTTTTCTCAATTTTCTTTTGCACAACAGCAGGATTCTACAAAAGTCAATAAACTGGATGATGTTTTAGTTTCGGCAGTTCGTGTTACTGCTAAAACTCCGGTAAGTTTTAGTAATCTTGATAAAAAGGATATTAAATTTAGAAATCTGGGACAGGATATTCCAATTTTAATGAATTATTTGCCATCGGTGGTGACTACTTCTGATGCAGGAGGAGGTATAGGATACACCGGGATCAGGGTGCGTGGTAGTGATGCTACAAGAGTAAACGTGACCATTAACGGAATTCCTTATAATGATGCTGAAAGTCAGGGAACCTTTTGGGTAAATATGCCTGATTTTGCTTCTTCCGTTGAGAGTTTACAATTGCAAAGGGGTGTTGGAACCTCTACTAATGGTTCCTCTGCTTTTGGAGCGAGTTTGAATATGCTGACTGATAATTATGCTACGAAAGCAACGGGAGAAATTTCAAGTTCTTATGGAAGCTTCAATTCAAATAAAAATACCGTAAAATTCAGTACAGGCTTACTGAACGATCATTTTGAGCTGGCAGGGCGTTTGTCTACCATTAAATCAGATGGATATGTAGATCGTGCAAGTTCTGATTTAAAATCGTATTTTCTTCAGGGAACTTATATTGGTAAAACAACTTTAATTAAGGCGCTGGTTTTTGGTGGAACCGAAAGAACATACCAGTCCTGGAACGGAATTGATGCTGAAAAACTAAATTCAGACCGTACTTATAATTCAGCCGGAAAATATAAAGATGAAGCAGGAAATGTTCATTTTTACGATAATGAAACCGATAATTATAAACAAAACCATTATCAATTGCATTGGAGTGAATCCATTTCTGATAAATGGAGCAGCAACTTAGCTTTTCATTACACTAAAGGACAAGGATACTACGAAAACTTCAAATATAATGAGCCAATTAAAGGGTATGGGCCGATTCAGCCTACTAAAATGGTAGAAAATGACCTTGGAGAATTAGTTCCGGGAACTGATTTAATTCGTCAGAAATGGTTAGACAACGATTTTTATGGTGCCACTTTTTCTGTAAAATATAAAGAAGAGAAATTAGACGTAATCGTAGGTGGTGGCTGGAATAAATATGAGGGAGCTCATTTTGGTAAAGTAATCTGGGCCAGAAATTCTTCTCAGGCCCTGCCGGGAGATCATTACTATGATGATTTTTCAACCAAAACAGATGGAAATATCTTCGTGAAAGCCAATTATCAGTTAACAGAAAAACTTAGTTTTTATGGCGATTTGCAATATAGAAATGTAACGTACAAAGCTAACGGAAAAGATACAGGATTGGTTGATGACAGTTTTAATTTCTTTAATCCGAAAGCAGGTTTAAATTACGCAATCAATTCAAAAAACACTCTTTATTTTTCATATGCAAGAGCCAATCGCGAGCCTAACAGAACCGATTATGAAGGCGGAAATGTAAAACCTGAAAAACTAAATGATTTTGAACTGGGCTGGAGATTCAATTCAGATAAATTTCAGTTGAATTCGAATGTTTATTACATGGCTTACAAAGATCAGTTGATTTTGACTGGAAGATTGGACGATGTTGGAGCTCCAATTCGTGCTAACACGGAGAAAAGCTACCGCTTAGGTTTAGAAGTTGATGCTACAATACAACTTTCTGAAAAGTTTATCCTTAGACCGAATTTTACTTTAAGCAGTAATAAAAATATTGATTTAGCTGTTGAAGGAACACATTACGGAACAACCGATATCGCTTATTCACCATCAGTTATTGCAGGAAATATTATTGTATATAGTCCGATCCAAAATCTGCACATTTCGTTATTGCAAAAGTTTGTAGGAGAACAATACATGAACAATATTGAATTGCCGGCAGCAAAATTGGCAGACTATTTCGTAAATGATTTAAATGTGTCGTATGAAATCAAGCCAAAATCAGTATTCAAGTCAATTTTGATTACTGGTCTGGTGAATAATTTTCTGGATAAAAAATATGTTTCAAACGGAGCAATGTGGGATGTTTATCCTTACTACTATCCTCAGGCAGGAATTAATTTCTTAGCTGGATTGACATTGAAATTCTAAAAAAGTAAGAAATCAAACGTAAAATGTAAAAAGCCTGAAAAGTTATTTTTTCAGGCTTTTTTTTAATTGTAAACGTGAATTATCGTTCCGGTAAATTCTACGCGATATTGTTTTAGTGGGTAATCTTTACCTCCCAATCCGGTAAATAAACTATAAGCTGTTTTATCGCACGAACAAACCGCATTTATGCCGTCAATTGTCATGGCGGTGCAGGAAGTTATGGGCTGATTTGGACAGGCGGCATCAAACGCATTGTAACCACTTCCGGTATTAAAAATGATAATTCCTTTTGCTCCGTAATTTGGAATAATCACGCCATTACTTACAAATTTAAGATTGGAATAAGCAGGCAGATTAGTATCAATAGACAGGTTAACTGCATAACTAGGAATGTAAGGGTTTTTGTCGCGTCTACTATTTTCACTACACGAGAAAAGTACAGAAACAAAGAGGATTAAGTACCAGAATTTTTTCATTATTTTAATAAGAATTAGTGAAACAAAAATAAATTATTTACATTTGAATTCTATATGATTAACATATAATTATGTACTATTAAAAATAATAGTATATTTGTAATTAAGAAATCCCGTCCCGATGGGATTTTTTGTATTTATATAAACGACGAAGTTATGAGTAAAGTATCTTATTATACAGCAGAAGGATTAAAAAAATTAAAAGATGAGTTGGAGCATTTAAAAAGTGTAATGCGTCCAAAGGCATCTCAAGATATAGCAGAAGCAAGAGATAAAGGAGATTTGTCTGAAAATGCGGAGTATGATGCAGCAAAAGAAGCGCAAGGTTTATTAGAAATGAGAATTGCTAAACTGGAAGAAGTGTATTCTAATGCAAGATTAATTGACGAATCACAACTGGATGTTTCGAAAGCATTGGTTCTTTCTAATGTTAAAATTAAGAATCAAAGCAATGGAATGGAAATGAAATATACACTTGTTGCTGAAAGTGAAGCAGATTTAAAAACAGGAAAAATCTCTGTAACGTCTCCTATCGGAAAAGGGTTACTCGGGAAATCGGTTGGAGAAGTAGCTGAAATTACTGTTCCAAATGGAGTTTTGAAATTTGAAATTCTTGAAATCACCAGAGACTAATTTTTTGTGTTTAATCGTTAAATCGATTAGACGATTCACCCAATAAACAAAGAAATAATGCCATCAATATTTACCAAAATTGTAAACGGAGAAATTCCTGCTTATAAAATTGCTGAGGATGATAATTATCTGGCTTTTTTAGATGTAAACCCAAATGCAAAAGGACATACACTTTGTATTCCGAAACAAGAAATCGACAAGATTTTTGATATGGAAGAGGAGTTGTATTTAGGATTAATGAAGTTTTCTAAGAAAATTGCAGCAGCACTGGAAAAAACGGTTCCTTGCAAAAGAGTTGGAGTGGCAGTTGTTGGACTTGAAGTGCCTCACGCACACGTACATTTGATTCCGTTAAACGAAATGGATGAAATGCGTTTTCAAAATAAAGTTTCACTTTCTAAAGAAGAATTTGAGGTTTTGGCCAAAGATATTCAGGCTAATTTATAAACAAACAAAACAAACTGTCCAACTGAGCCAAGTCGAAACGCAAGACTGAGCGAAGCCGAAATGTCAGACTGAGCGAAGTCGAAGTCTCTCGTTTCAGGCATAAAAAATCTCGACTCCGCTCGATTTGACAGTCGAAATAAAAAGATAAAGTGTAGTAAAAGTAAAATTTTGCTACACTTTTTTGTTTAACGAAATCCGATGAATCTATAAAACACCACGTCAGACTGAGCGAAGTCGAAGTCTTTTACGGCACTTTTTTGTTTAATGAAATCTGAAAAGTAGTTCCTTTTCCAATTTCAGATTGTAAAACTTTTATCTTTCCGCCATGATATTCTTCAACGATCCTTTTGGTTAAAGAAAGTCCAAGTCCCCAGCCGCGTTTTTTGGTTGTAAAACCGGGTTCGAAAATAGTTTTGAACTGTTTTTTAGAAATTCCCGTTCCGGAGTCTTTTACATTAATTTTTACATGATGTGCATCTTCTTCAATTTGAAGGTCCAGCGTTCCTTTTCCTTTCATCGCATCAATAGCATTCTTTACTAAATTTTCAATAGTCCAGCTGTGCAGCGTTGGATTTATCAGTGCCGATATACTTTGTTGAGGTACCCGATAAGAGAAAGTAACCTGTTTCGAAAAACGCGATTGTAAATATTGGTAAGTATTCAAAGTTTCGGTAACAATATCTCTCTCCTCTAAAACAGGAACCGACCCAATTTTAGAAAAACGGTCTGTGATAGTCTGTAAACGTTCAATATCTTTTTCAATTTCAAAAGTTATAGTCGAATCGATGTCTTCTGTTTTTAAAATCTCTACCCAGCCAATTAAGGAAGATAAAGGTGTTCCGATTTGATGTGCCGTTTCTTTTGCCATTCCTGCCCAGAGTTTATTTTGGGTAGCCATTTTGGTGCTTCTGTAAAAGTTATAAATCAAAGCCCCAAACAAAAAGATAATCAGCAATAAGGCGATGGGATAATATTTCAGTTTATTAATTAATGCCGAATTACCATAGTACAGTTCCTGATGTTTTCCGGGCGCATATTCAATAACGATGGGCTCATTCTCATTTTTCAGATTTTTGAGATAAGATAAGGTACTTTCGTTATTTTGCAGGACTTCTTCCGGAACATTCACAGAACTAATGACCTTGTCGTACATAGTAAGCATAACAGGAACCGAAGTATTGTTGTTGATGATTTCAAGCGGTAAATCTAAATCTGTATTTTCATCTGCATTGACCAGTGTCTTTTGTGCATTGGCCCAAAGATTCATCTTTAAGCGTTCTTCATTTTTAAAGATTTGGAAAAAAGTATAAGTGTTCCAGAGAATCAGGGAAATGATTAAAAAGGAAATGGTAATAATGATCCAACGGGTTGTATTTCTTCTCTCGGAAAAAGACATAACTATTTTTTTGTGGTATAAATATAACGAAATATACACATTTAATATTTTGCGTAACGATAAAGATTTTTTTGTTTTAAAGTCCGAAACTATTTCTTTGGATTAAACGATTTTTCTATTTTTGTAGCTACGGAAATGAGATTCCTTTAAAAAGAAAAATATGATTAGTATTGATCCAAAAGAAATACCAACGGCCAAATTGCAAGGCTATTTACAAAGTGCCGTGGGACCTAGGCCAATTGCATTTGCTAGTACAATTAGTGCTAAGGGAATACCCAATTTGTCCCCTTTTAGTTTCTTTAATGTGTTCAGTGCCAATCCGCCAATTTTGGTTTTTTCACCAGCACGACGTGTACGCGACAATACCATAAAACACACTTTAATTAACGCCGAAGAAACCCGTGAAGTAGTTATAAATGTTGTGAATTATGATTTGGTACAACAAACATCATTAGCCAGTACAGAATATGGAGATGGTGTAAATGAATTTATAAAGGCCGGATTGACACAAGTTCCGTCCGATTTTGTAAAGCCTTATCGTGTAAAAGAGTCTCCGGTACAGTTTGAATGTAAAGTTACTCAGATTATTCCGTTGGGAGATCAGGGAGGTGCAGGAAATCTGATTCTTTGTGAAGTGGTTAAGCTTCATATCAGCGAAGCTGTTTTAGATGAAAACGGAGCCATTGATCAGCATAAAATAGATCTGGTTTCAAGATTGGGCAGTAATTGGTATTCCCGATCGAATCAGGGGCTTTTTGAAGTGCCTAAACCCTTGACAACTCTTGGGGTAGGAGTAGATGTAATTCCTGATTTTATTAAAGAAAGTCCTGTTTTTGATGGGAATGATCTTGGGAAATTAGGGAACATTGAAGCCTTGCCTACCACAGAAGAAGTTAGTATATTTGTGAAAGAAAATTTTTCGGTAAAAGGAGTTTTAAGCTCAGACGATCTCGAAAAAGTACATTTGGAAGCCAAAAAATATCTCAATAAAGATGATATTTCATCGGCCTGGAAAGTACTTTTAGCAAAGCAATAAGAATAGAAACAATAATTAATATAGAAAGAAGATGGAAGTTACAGGTAAAGTAAAAGTGGTGAACCCAGAGCAACAAGTTAGTGCTGCATTCAAAAAAAGAGAGTTGGTTGTTACCACAGATGAGCAATATCCACAGCATATTTTGATCGAATTTACGCAAGATAAATGCGATTTATTAAGTAGCTACAAACAAGGTGAGGCAGTAAAAGTTTCTATCAATTTAAGAGGAAGAGAATGGGTTAATCCACAAGGAGAAACAAGATATTTCAATAGTATTCAAGGTTGGAGAATCGAAAGACTGGCACCGGAAGGTCCTGGACAAACGCCTCCAATGCCAGCTGCAGAAGCTTTTGCACCTGCAACTAATTTAAACGAAGACGAACCGGACGATTTACCGTTCTAAGAAAGTTTAAACTTCAAAAAATTAATTCCAAATTCCAATTCATAAAATGTGTAATTGGGATTTGGAATTTGTTTTTGTATGGAAATTTAGTGCAGTCGTTTGTCAACTCTGAAAGAGGAAAGGTTGAAATACAATCTTGGAATTTGGAATTTTATAATTGATTTTTTTTAAATGTATTACGTATTTAACGATTTGTTCTTTCCACCCGTTTCAGAAGCCGATGAAGAAGGAATTCTTGCCATTGGCGGAGACTTAGATCCGGAAAGACTGAAATTGGCATATCAAAGCGGGATTTTTCCTTGGTTTAATGAAGGAGAGCCTATTCTTTGGTGGTCGCCGGATCCCAGAATGGTTTTGTTTTTAGAGGAATTGATTGTGTCAAAAAGCATGCGTAATGTTTTGAATAGGAAACAATTCACGGTTACTTTTAATAAAAATTTTAGAGAGGTGATTTCGAATTGTCAAAAAATAAAACGGGAAGGACAAGACGGAACCTGGATTTCAAACGAAATGATTGATGCCTATTGTAAACTTAATGAGCAGGGAATCGCAAAATCTGTCGAGGTTTGGCAGGACGAGAATCTGGTTGGAGGTTTGTATGGGATCGATTTGGGTCATGTTTTTTGTGGTGAAAGTATGTTTTCGAAAGTATCGAATGCATCAAAAGTAGCTTTCATAGCTTTGGTAAATTATTTAAAAGAAGGGAACTACCAACTCCTGGATTGTCAGGTTTATAATTCGCATTTAGAGAGTTTAGGCTGTCGTGAGATTGATCGAGAAGCGTTTATATCTATTTTAAAAAAGGAATAAAATGAGTGCAGTTTATATTGTAAAAGAGCTTTATATCTATCCTGTAAAAAGTCTGGCAGGAGTAAGCTGTCAAAGTGCCTATGCCGAAGAAATGGGGTTTGAGAACGACCGCAGATGGATGCTTGTTGATGCTGAAAACAAGATGCTGACACAAAGAGAATATCCTCTGATGAGTCAGTTTTATCCTCAGATTTCGAAAGGTAAAATCAGCATTACTTTTAAAGACCAGAAGCATGATTTTTTAATCGAAGAACATTTGAGTCAGTCCATTGCCGTTAAAGTGTGGGAGGATGACAGTGATGTCGTTGAGGTCAATAAAAGCACTTCGATCTGGTTTAGTGAACATTTGGGTTTTGAATGTAAACTGGTTAAAATTATTAGAAACGGAGATCGTAAACACGAAAGTTCAAAGCTAAAAGAAACCTTTAATGTAAGTTTGGCCGACGGTTATCCGTATTTAATGATCGGAACCGAAAGTTTGGATTATCTAAATGAAAAACTGGAAGAAAAAATTACCATTTTGCGCTTCCGTCCTAATATTGTAATCAGCAGCCAAAAGGCTCATGAAGAAGATGATTTTGTTACTTTTAAAATTGGAGAAGTTCGATTTAGAAATATAAAACCCTGCGGAAGATGTATTATGGTAAATAATGATCCGCAAAAAGGCATTGTAAAAAAAGAACCTTTGAAGACTTTAAGTAAATATCGTAATGTAAATAATTCTGTTTTATTCGGAACCAATATTGTAAGTCTGAATTCGGGACTTATCAGTGTTGGAGACGCGATTGTTTTTTAAAAGTTAAGTTTCATAAAGTTCCAGTTTATCGTATTAAAAAGTACTAACTCATTGTTTAAAGTTGGTAATTCCAGAATTATTTTGAGCGTTTCATGCGCCATCATCGTACCAATAATTCCGGGCAATGTTCCTAAAACACCATTGAGATTGCAATTCGGAACATCCTTCGGATCCGGCATCTCGGGAAATAAATCGCGTAAATTTTTACTGCCCTTATGGTTAAAAACGGCAATTTGTCCTTCAAACTTTAAGATACTACCGTAGACCAAAGTTTTTTGCAGCGCCACACAGGTATCGTTAACCAAATAGCGTGTTGTAAAATTATCCGAACCATCGACCACAATATCGTATTGCGTAATAACCTGTCTGGCATTTTCCGGAGTTAATTTTTCGACTATGGCTTCGACTTTTATTAATGGATTAAGTTCAGAAACAACTTCTTTTGCAACAACAGCTTTAAGTTTACCAAGTTTTTTTTCGGTATATAAAATTTGTCTGTGCAGATTGTGGATTTCGATAGTATCAAAATCCATAATGCCAATGTAACCGACTCCCGCTGTGGCGATATATTGTAAAATGGGACACCCTAAACCTCCGGCACCAATTACTAAAACTCTCGCTTTTTTGAGTTTCTCCTGACCTTCGTCACCTATTTCGGGAAGAATGGTTTGTCTGTTGTAACGTAGAAATTCCTGTATGATACTCATTTATTGTGAATTGTGATTTGTAAAATGTGAAATGTGGTTTGTGAAACCTGGAACCTGAAACTTTAAATTTGTTGACTAAAACTTTTGTCCCAGTCTTTCCAGACAGGTTCATAGCCCGAATTTGTTATAATTTGTGCAATTTCTTTGGCAGAACGTTCGTCGCTGATTTCGAATTGCTCCAGAGATTGCGGATCAACAACATAACCACCGGGATTGGTTTTAGAGCCCGCACTCATACTGGTCACACCGATAGGGATAATATTGTTTCTGAATTTCTCATTCTCACGTGTCGAGATTGAAATTTCCAAATCCTCATTCCATAAGCGATAGGCGCAAATGAGTTGTGTCAGATCTTTATCGTCCATAATAAAATTTGGTTCAATAATGCCTTCTGCCGGGCGGAGTCTCGGAAAGGAAACAGAATATTTAGTCTGCCAATATTTTTTTTGAAGATAATCCAGATGTAACGCATTAAAAAAGCTGTCGGTTCGCCAGTCTTCCAGCCCCAGTAAAACCCCCAATCCCATTTTATGAATTCCGGCTGTACCAATACGATCGGGAGTTTCCAGTCTGTAATCGAAATTAGATTTTTTTCCTTTCGTATGATATTTTTTATATACTTCCTGATGGTAGGTCTCCTGATATACCAAAACAGAATAAACACCAGCCTGATGCAAACGTTCATAATCTTCGGTTGAAAGCGGCTGGACTTCCACAGAAATAATGGAGAATTCTTTTCGTATTAAGGCAATTGCATTTAGGAAGTAATTAATGTTTACGGTATAATTCGCTTCACCGGTCACCAATAAAACATGGTCAAAACCAATCTCTTTTAAAGCTTCTACTTCAATTTTTATCTCAGCATCAGAAAGGGTTTTTCGTTTGATTTTATTGTCTAAACTAAATCCGCAATACGTGCAGATGTTTTGGCATTCGTTGCTGAGATATAAAGGAGCATACATTTGTATGGTTTTGCCAAAACGTTTTTTGGTAATTTCATGGCATTTTTGTGCCATTTGCTCCAGATAATTTTGTGCAACAGGAGAAATCAAAACTAAAAAATCATCAAGATTTCGTTTGGCTTTAAACAAAGAGTGTTCTACATCTTTTGATGTGGTTTGATATATTTTAGATTGAATAGTATTCCAATCATAATTCTCAAAAACCGATTTGAATGTTTTCATTGGATTGTGTTTTGTTTCACGCAGATTTTTGTGGATAGGTTAGATTTTGTTTACGACTCGATGTATGTTATCTAGGATATTTATACAATTAAAGTTGACCAATAGTCCCAGCTTTTTATCTGTTAATTTTAAATAAGTATTTAATTGTTTAAAGTGAATGGATTTTAATTCATCAACAGATTTTAATTCAACAATTACTTTGTTTTCAACCAATAAATCCAATCGAAAAGTGATATCTAATTCTACATTATCATATTTAACGGGTAGATTAATTTGTTTGATAGTATTTAGTCCATCCTTATTTAATTGATAATATAAAGCACTTTCGTAAACTGATTCCAACAATCCCGGACCTAGAGTGTTATATACTGTAAAAATAGCTCCTCGAACTCGATATGAAATTTCATTTTCCGACATAATAGTAGTTTTAGATCAAATTTAATGAAATTTCCTACTTTTTATAAAATATTTTCTCGCAGATTTGGCAGATTGAGCAGATTTATCTGAATTAAAATGGGACAAAAACAATCTGCTTAATCTGCCAAATCTGCGAGAGATTAAAAACTACTCATATAAAAAAGAGGTCAAAGGACTCGAAGCCACAGCATAATTCTGTTGAGGAGCAATTTTAGCTTCAAAGGCTTTTCGGCCTGCAATGACAGCCTCTTTAAAGGCTTCTGCCATTAGTTTTGGATTTCCTGCAACCGCAATTGCAGTATTAACCAAAACAGCATCTGCACCCATTTCCATTGCTTTTGCAGCATCAGACGGAGACCCAATTCCGGCATCGACGATTACGGGAACATTACTTTGTTCGATAATAATCTCTAAAAAATCAATCGTTTTTAAACCCTTATTACTTCCAATCGGGGAACCTAGGGGCATAACAGCGGTTGTTCCGGCACTTTCAAGATGTTTGCATAAAACGGGATCGGCATGGATGTACGGCAGGATAAAAAAACCAAGTTTAGCGAGCTCCTCTGTCGCTTTTAAAGTTTCTATCGGATCGGGCATCAGATATTTCGGATCCGGATGAATTTCAAGTTTCAGCCAATTCGTTTCTAATGCTTCTCTCGCTAATTGTGCAGCGAAAACGGCCTCTTTGGCGTTTCGTGCTCCCGATGTATTGGGTAATAAATGAATGTTTGGATGATTTAAGTGCGTCAAAATAGCATCAGTTTCGGTTTCGAGATCGATACGTTTCAGTGCTACAGTGACCAACTCACTTTCTGATGCCAAAATAGCATTCTCCATTTCCAGATTCGAACCAAATTTTCCTGTTCCTAAAAATAGACGGGAGGTTAAGGTTTTGTCTCCTATGTTAAACAATGACGTTTGCATATAACTTTTCGTTTAATTGTTGAATGAGTTTTTCTTTTTGATTACTTTCTGTAAGCATTCCGGAGATCGCAATTCCATGAATCCCGGTTTCCATTAAAGGAGCGACATCGTTCAGAGTGATTCCTCCAATGGCATAAACAGGAATCTCCAGTTTATTGCGTTTTAACTCTTGAATAATTCTAAAATAACCTGACAATCCCAGAATTGGACTTAGTTTTTCTTTGGTTGTTGTAAAACGAAAGGGACCCAGACCAATATAGTCGCAGCCGTTTTTGATATGATTTTCAATGTCTTCATAAGTGTTGGCTGTTGCTCCTATGATTTTGGTATTTCCAAGTATTGCCCTTGCTTCGTCAATTTTCATGTCCGATAGTCCGAGATGAACTCCGTCTGCGGCGATTTGCTGAGCGAGATATAGGTTGTCGTTTACAATAAAATTCGCGAGATACTCTTCACATAAAAATTTTACTGCTTCCGCCAGAGTAAAAGTGTCTTTTTCAGTTTGATTTTTAAAACGGAGCTGCACCCAATCGCATCCGGCATCTAAAGCCTCATGGATATTATACAGCTGTTCTTCTATTGTTTTTCCCTGCGAGATATATTGCAATTTATGATACATAATGATGTCCGATTAAGGTTGGAGTGGAATTCAGGTATTTTTCTATGTAGGTTTTCGCATTCCTGCAAGCTTCTTCCAAAGATTGATTCCGTGCAAGATTTGCGGCGATTGCGGCTGATAATATGCAGCCTGAGCCATGTTTTGCGAAGCATTTTTTATCAGAGGGCAGAAGATCGATGATTTCGTCTTTCAGGAACAAACGATCAGTTCCGGTTGCCGAAGGATGATGTCCGCCTTTTAATAAAATGTTTGTTGGGATTTTATTCTGAGATTCAAGTTGGTTGGCGATAAAACCCGGAAACAATATTTCAATTTCGTTATAATTAGGCGTAATTAAATCAATTTTTGACAACGTATGATTTAATTCCAAACGATCTTCAATACTCATAAATTCAAATTGGGTAGACGATTTTAAAACCGGATCCCAGACAATTAAAGTGTTTGAGGATATTCTTTTTATGGTCGAAAGAATGTGGTTCAGATAATTCAAAGAAGGAACAATTCCAATTTTGACAGTACTGATTTTATAACGCTCAAAAAAGGTTTCAATAGAACGAATCACAAAACTCAAATCAGTCCATTGAATTTCAACAAATTGATCTTCCGTTTGAATGGTATTGGCGGTTAAAATGCCAAATCCAGTAACGTGATGCTGCTCAAATGTTTTGACATCTGCTAAAACACCAGCGCCACCAGAAGGATCAAAACCTGCTATTGAAAGTGCGATTGGACGATTTGCTGACATAATTTGAATTGTTTTATAGGGTTTTCATTTTTCCAAATACTTCCTAAAAGAGCGACATCATCAAAACCATTTTCGAGTGTCTTTTGGATGTTTTTAGCATCAATTCCTCCTAAAGCGATAACTTTAGTTTTGTGATTTGTTCTTGAGTTTAAAGCTTCAAACAGGTTTGTCTTTGGATGATAATCTTCTTTGGAAATACTTTTAAATACAGGACTTAAGAAAGCATAGTTGAATGCAGATGATAAGGAATTGAAATCTTCAATTGAATGGGTTGCTGTCGAAAATGCCTTTTGATCTGAGTCAATTGAAAAATTATTTTTCCTTTCCCTTTCTGAAAAATGAATCTTAGTAATTCCAAAGTGTTCCGCCAAAACGTGATGACTGTGTAAGACTAAATGGCTTCGATATTCAGGTTTTATCTGCTGAATGAATCGAGCCATTTCAATTTCAGAAAAATCAGGCTTCCGAATATGAAGTAAAGCCAATCCTTCTTCAAATAGAGTATGAACGATATGTGTTTCATTTTTAATTGGGGAAGGATTGGTAATTACGATCATATATTTTCTTCACTAACTACATTAAATATAAATCTCTTTCCCCTGTTCAATAAATTCTTCTGATTTCTCCTGCATGCCTTTTTCGGCCGCGGCTACATCACGAATTTCCTGAGAGATCTTCATGGAGCAGAATTTAGGGCCGCACATCGAACAAAAGTGAGCGACTTTTGCACCATCGGCAGGAAGGGTTTCATCGTGAAACTCTCTGGCCGTATCCGGATCAAGGGCTAAATTGAACTGATCTTCCCAACGGAATTCAAAACGGGCTTTGCTTAAAGCATTGTCGCGGTATTGTGCTCCCGGGTGACCTTTGGCAAGATCGGCAGCATGTGCGGAGATTTTATAGGTGATTACACCGTCTTTCACATCTTTTTTGTTAGGTAAACCAAGATGTTCCTTTGGAGTAACATAACACAACATCGCACAGCCATACCAACCAATCATCGCCGCTCCAATAGCAGAGGTAATGTGATCATAACCTGGTGCAATGTCCGTCGTTAGTGGGCCTAAAGTATAAAAAGGAGCTTCATGACAATGTTCCAGTTGTTTGTCCATATTTTCTTTAATCATGTGCATCGGAACGTGACCTGGACCTTCAATGAAAACCTGAACATCGTGTTTCCAGGCAATTTTTGTTAATTCTCCCAGAGTCTCTAGCTCTGCAAATTGAGCTGCATCGTTAGCATCTGCAATAGAACCCGGACGTAAACCATCTCCAAGAGAAAAAGCCACGTCATATTGTTTCATGATTTCGCAGATTTCCTCAAAATGAGTGTACAAAAAGTTTTCTTTATGATGAAACAAGCACCATTTGGCCATGATAGATCCGCCACGCGAAACAATTCCGGTAACACGATCGGCAGTCAAATGAATATAACGTAACAGTACTCCGGCATGAATCGTAAAATAAGAAACGCCTTGCTCAGCTTGTTCAATTAAAGTGTCACGAAAAACTTCCCAGGTTAAATCTTCGGCAATTCCTTTTACTTTTTCTAAAGCCTGATAAATCGGAACCGTACCAATTGGAACAGGGGAGTTACGGATAATCCACTCTCGGGTTTCGTGAATGTTTTTACCTGTTGATAAGTCCATAATCGTGTCTGCACCCCAACGGCAAGCCCAGACTGCTTTCTCTACTTCTTCTTCAATACTCGAAGTCACAGCGCTATTGCCAATGTTAGCGTTTATCTTAACCAGAAAGTTGCGACCAACGATCATAGGCTCGCTTTCAGGATGATTAATGTTGTTGGGGATAATGGCTCTTCCGCAAGCTACTTCGCTGCGAACAAATTCGGGAGTGATTTTACTCTTTGGGGTATTGGCTCCAAAACTATGACCACCGTGCTGACATTGCATCGCTTTGGTTTGTTCGTTTAAAAGTTCTATTCGTTGGTTCTCACGAATAGCAATATATTCCATTTCAGGAGTGATAATGCCTTGTTTGGCGTAATATAATTGTGAAACATTAGCACCCTTTTTAGCTCTTTTAGGCTGATGTAAATATTCAAATCGAAGATGATTTAAACTCTCATCGCGTAATCGGCTTTGTCCGTAATCGGAAGTGATTTCATTTAGAATTTCGACATCATTTCGGTCTAAAATCCATTGTTCTCTTAGTCTTGGAAGACCTTTTCTAATATCGATTTCAATATTAGGATCGGTATAGGGACCTGAGGTATCATAAACCGTTACGGGAGGATTTTTTTCAATTCCGCCATTTGAAAGTTTGGTGTCGCTAAGATGTATCTCGCGCATGGCGACTTTGATGGGGTGTATTTCTCCGTTGATGTAAACTTTTTTAGAATTAGGAAACGGGGTTCTGGAAATTTGTTCTTCTGTAGTCATAGCTTGTAGTTGTATTTTGTGAGATGTAAAATGTAAAATGTAAGATGTGAAATGTAATTGTCGATTGCAGAGGGGCAAGGCAGTAGGCCTACTTCTTGCTTGACAATTGGAATTTTAACCTCCCTGAGTAGCAGAAATAATTAGAATTTCGTCAGTTTCGGATACAAGTTGTTCGTTCCAGTTGGATTTTGGAACAACAGTATTGTTGAGAGCAACGGCAATTCCGTTTTGTTTGTTGGGAATTTCGAGATCGAGCAATGACTGAATGCTTAACGATTCAGCATCGAATTTTTTGATTTGTTGGTTGATTTTTAGTTCCATTCCTTTAAGTTTAGTATGTAGTTATACTTTAGGAATGGCTACAATCGCGCATAGAAATGCGCGCAGAAGTCATCTTACTTTTCCCTACGCTAGTGTGAGCTAGATCAGGTTCAGAGGGTAAAATCTCAGCCTACAAGTTGTAGACACCCCTAAAGTGTGAAGCAAATGTAATAAATTTTTATTGGAGAGCTGAAAAAAGTTTCAGGTTTCAAGTTTCAGGTTTTTGAAAAACTGAAAACTGAGACTGAAAACTATAAACTATTTCTTTCTCGTCCAGCAGTCCTCAACATGATCATTAACCATACCGGTAGCCTGCATATGAGCGTAAATCACGGTTGATCCGACAAACTTGAAGCCTCTTTTTTTTAAATCTTTACTAATTTCGTCCGAAATTGGAGTAGTAGCAGGGACGTCTTTTAATGTTTTTGGATTGTTGTCGATCGGTTTTCCGTTGACAAATTTCCAAATATAGTCGGAGAAAGTGCCAAATTCTTCCTGTACTTTCAGGAATGCCTGTGCGTTTGAAACAGTAGCACGAATTTTAAGTTTGTTGCGAACAATTCCTGTATCCTGTAGCAAAGACTCTATTTTTTCTTCGGGATATTGGGCTATTTTTTTATAATCGAAATGATCAAAAGCGGCTCTGAAATTTTCTCTTTTATTTAAAATGGTAATCCAGCTTAAACCTGCCTGAAAAGTTTCCAGAATTAAAAATTCGAATATAGAAGGGTCATCATAAATGGCAACACCCCATTCTTCGTCGTGGTATTTTTTATATAAATCGCTGGAAGAACACCAGCCGCAGCGTACTAGATTTTTATTCTCCATTGTCTGTATGTTTGGATTTTTCGTGAGCAGGATCTTTGTCTAAGTATTTTTTTATCAAATGATGTCCTGCATAAATTGCCGGTGTCAGTAAAACAGCTACGGATAGTTTGAAAATGTAGCCTGTTAATCCTGATGAAATAAAAGTGTCGAAATCAATTTTTCCGGGTAACCAAAAGGCAATTCCAAGTACAATAAAAGAATCGAACAATTGTGAGATTACAGTTGATCCTGTGGTTCTGAGCCATATTTTTCGCTCTCCGGTACGTCTTTTGAAAAACCAGAAGATCCAGACATCAATCAACTGAGAAGCCATGAAGGCAATTAAACTACCTACGATGATCCACATACTTTGTCCAAAAACTGCCTTAAATTGTTCGTCATTAACAGGACTGATTCCTTTGGCGGCGGGTATCACGATAGCCATAAATAAGATCAGAAAAGCATAAGCAATTAGACAGGCTGTTATAAAGGATAGTTTTTTGACTCCTTTTTCACCAAAATATTCATTGATTAAATCGGTTGTTAGAAAGACGATCGGCCAGGGTAAAATACCAATGCTCATGACAAATGGTCCAATCTGGATTAATTTTCCTCCAATAAGTTCGGCTACAACAGCATTGGTTATAAAGATGCCAGCCAGAATTACAAAAACAATTTCTCTACGGGTTTTAAACATGTGGTTCGGTTAATGATGTTTCAAATTTAAACTATTTCTCTATAACTTTTTAGCGGAATATTTAAATTAAAGGGTAGTTTTTAGAGGATTCCAAAGTTAAAATTTCCAAATGAATACTGATTTTTAGTTACATTTGGAACCATAACCTATTTTAAAATAAATCAACGATAATGAAAAAATTAATGACAATTTTTCTCATGGGAACAACCTTATTTGCGGCGAACGCACAGACCATTCCGGACAATCCGCTGGTTCAAAAATGGACAGGTCCCTATGGCGGTGTCCCTGCTTTTAATGAGTACAAGGTTTCACAGTTTAAACCGGCAATTGAATTTGCAATTCAGGAAAAACTAAACCAAATAGAGGCTATTGCTAACAATCCAAAAGCGCCAACTTTTGATAATACGATTGCCGCTATGGAGCGTTCAGGGGAAACAATGGACAGAATTTCTACTGTTTACGGAATTTACAGATCTAACTTGAGCAGTCCGGAATTTAGCGCTATTGACAGAGAAATGTCTCCTAAGTTCTCTGAGTTTAGTGATAAAATCAATCAGAATAAAAAACTCTTTACAAGAATTGAAACGCTCTATAATGCTAAAGAGAGTAAAAAACTAACCAAAGAACAGCAGCGTTTGATCTGGTTGTATTATACAAATTTTGTTCGTCAGGGAGCAAAGTTAAATGAAGGGGATAAAGAGAAAGTGGCTGCAATAAATAAAGAGTTGGCGACGCTTTTTACGCGTTTTAGTCAAAATTTATTAGCAGAAGAGCAAAATCAATACGTGGAGTTAAAAACAGAAAGTGATTTTGACGGACTACCTGAAGAGGTTAAGAAAGCGGCTATTGCTGAGGCCAAAGACAGAAAACTAAATGTTTTGGGCTGTATTGCCAATACACGTTCTTCAATTGAGCCATTCCTGACTTTTTCTACACGTAGAGATTTAAGGGAAAAAGCATTTGATATTTTTGTAAAACGTGGTGATAATGGAAATGCGAATGATAACAATTCGACATTGGTTTCTATTTTAGAATTACGAACGCAAAAAGCTAAATTATTAGGTTTCCCTACTTTTGCTCATTGGAGTTTATCGAACAAAATGGCAAAGGATCCTCAGAAAACTTTAGATTTAATGCTTTCAGTATGGGAACCTGCAGTTGAAAAAGTGCGTGAAGATGTAGCAGAAATGCAAAAGATCGTAGATGCAGAAGGAGGTAAATTCAAAATTCAGCCATGGGATTACCGTTATTATGCTGAAAAAGTTAGAAAAGCGAAGTACGATTTAGATCAGAATGAAGTTAAACCGTATTTACAGTTAGAAAAATTAAGAGAAGGAATGTTTTGGGTAGCGGGCGAATTGTTTAATTTGAATTTTAAACAAATCACAGATGTGCCGGTTTATCATCCTGACGTTCGTGTTTGGGAAGTAAGTAATAAATTGACAGGTAAAACGGTTGGTTTATGGTATTTTGACCCTTATGCACGTGCAGGCAAGCGTTCAGGAGCCTGGATGAATGCCTATCGCAATCAGGAGCGAATGGATGGAGAGGTGTTGACGATTGTGTCTAACAACTGTAACTTTGTAAAAGGAGCTCCAAACGAGCCTATTTTAATCTCCTGGGAAGATGCTTCAACTTTGTTTCATGAGTTTGGACACGCACTTCACGGATTGTGTTCAAATGTAACCTACCCAAGTTTAGCAGGAACTTCTGTAGCTCGTGATTATGTTGAGTTCCCATCTCAATTATTAGAGCATTGGTTAGCGACTCCGGAAGTATTAAACAAGTTTGCATTACATTACAAAACGGGCGAGCCATTACCAAAGGCTTTGGTTGACAGAATTGAAAGAGCGGCTAATTTCGGTGAAGGTTTTTCAACTGTAGAAACCATTTCGAGCTCTTTGATTGATATGAAGCTTCATTTGGCAACCACTACTATTGATCCTCATAAATTTGAGAAAGAGACTTTAGATGCACTTCATATGCCGTCAGAAATTGTAATGCGTCATAGAATTCCACAATTTGGACATATCTTTTCAGGAGATGGTTATTCAGCAGGATATTACAGTTATTTATGGGCAGACGTGATCAATGCTGATGCCTGGGAAGCTTTTACAGAAGGAAAAGGGGCATATGACAAAGCAGTAGCAAAACGTCTTTACGAAAGTGTTTTTAGTGTTGGAAACACGATTGATCAAGAGAAAGCGTATGAAAACTTTAGAGGAAGAGCTCCGAAATCAGATGCTTTGATGAGAGCCAGAAATTTTCCGATCAAGAAATAAATAGTTAGATGCGAGATGTAAAATGTGAGATGGAATTAGCAGAAAACTTGAGATTTACGAAATAATCGAGTTGCTCTGAAGATGAAATAGATTCGAGGTACTATCCTTTAAAGTTACGATTTTAATTTCTTCACATTTTACATCTGACATTTCCGCAAATAGACATTACATAAAAAAGCCCGAATAAATTAATATTCGGGCTTTTTAAATATTGAAATAATATATTAACCTAAAGTAACTCTTTTGAAACCTGTGATCTCAACGTTGAATCCTTTAACGTAATCACCAACTTTTTTACTGTCATCTTTGATGAAGTTTTGATCTAGTAATGCTTTTTCTTGATCTAAAGTAGTGTTGTCAGAAATGAAACGTTGAATTTTTCCAGGAATAATTTTATCCCAAATTTGTTCTGGTTTACCTTCAGCTTTTAATTCAGCTTTAGCATCTTCTTCTGCTTGTTTGATAACTTCTTCAGTTAATTGAGAGAAAGAGATGTATTTAGGAACATTTTTTAAAGTTTTTCCTAAACGTTTTGCTTCTTCATTGTCTTTTTCGATTACAGCAATACGAGCAGCAAGTTCAGATTCAACGAAAGCAGGATCAAAATCTTTGTAAGATAATGTGTCAGCTCCCATAGAGGCAACTTGCATAGATACGTCTTTTGTTAAAGTCTCAGCGTTAGCGATTGGAGCAGAAATAGCTGTTAAAGCAGCAATTTTGTTAACGTGAACATAAGATCCAACGAAAGCACCTTCTAAGATTTCAAAACCACCGATTTCGATTTTCTCACCGATAACACCAGTTTGCTCAATTAATTTTTCAGCAACAGTAATTCCATTGAAATCTGAAGCTAAAAATTCTTCTTTAGAAGAGAAGTTGATCGCTTTTTCAACTAAATCTTTAGCTAAAGTTACGAAAGCTTCATTTTTACCTACGAAGTCAGTTTCACAGTTTAAAGTGATGATAGCTCCTTTAGTGTTGTCTGCATTGATAAAAGAAACAGCAGCTCCTTCAGAAGACTCACGGTCAGAACGGTTAGCAGCAACTTTTTGTCCTTTTTCTCTAAGGATTTGTATAGCTTTATCGAAATCTCCTTCAGCTTCAACTAAAGCTTTTTTACAGTCCATCATTCCGGCACCTGTAGATTGTCTTAATTTATTTACGTCTGCAGCAGTAATTGTTGCCATAATATTTTGAATTTTAATGTTAAAAGTAAAAATTCCATCTTCTAAATCCCAAACTCCAATTTTATTAAATTATCAACATAACGTTTTTAATTTTGTATTTGGAATTTGGAATTTAAAATTTGGAATTTAAAATTTGATTTATTCTTCAGTTGCAGGAGCAGCCTCAGCCTCAGCAGCAGGAGCAGCTTCTTCAGCTACTTCAACTTCTTTTTCGGAACCTCTGTCAGAAAGACCTTCGATTACTGCAGTAGTCACTAAAGATAAAATTTTGTCAATTGATTTAGAAGCATCATCATTTGCTGGAATTACGTAATCAACCTCTCTTGGGTCAGAATTCGTATCAACCATTGCGAAAACTGGAATGTTTAATTTTTGTGCTTCTTTTATTGCGATATGTTCAGCTTTGATATCTACTACGAACAATGCTGCAGGTAGTCTAGACATATCAGCGATTGAACCTAAGTTTTTCTCTAATTTAGCACGTAAACGATCAACTTGCAAACGCTCTTTTTTAGATAACGTCATGAAAGTACCATCTTTCTTCATTTTATCGATAGAAGACATTTTTTTAACTGCCTTTCTGATAGTTACGAAGTTAGTTAGCATTCCACCTGGCCATCTTTCAGTGATGTAAGGCATGTTTGCAGCTTTTGCTTTATCAGCAACGATGTCTTTTGCTTGTTTTTTGGTAGCTACGAATAAGATTTTTCTACCTGATGCAGCGATTTTTTTCAAAGCTTCGTTAGCTTCTTCAATTTTAGCTGCAGTTTTATATAGATTGATAATGTGAATACCATTACGCTCCATATAAATGTAAGGAGCCATGTTTGGATCCCATTTTCTAGTCATGTGTCCGAAGTGAACACCTGCTTCTAGTAATTCTTTTACTTCTATTTTGTTTGCCATTTTTGTACTAGTTTACGTTCTGTTGATTAGCAATGTGTCTTTTTGGATTTTAGATTTTAGATTTTAGATTTTTAGATTTTTCAATCTTTTAATCTTTTTAATCTTTCAATCTTTATAATCGCTTAACCCATTTAGATGCTAAACTATTTCCTACCTCGATAGGAGAGCAACAACAACTGTGTTTTTTAATTTCAATAAATAATTGATAGTGTCCTGTACCAAATGTACAAGACAGGTAATATTAACGTTTAGAGAATTGGAATCTCTTACGAGCTTTCTTCTGACCGAATTTCTTACGTTCAACCATTCTTGGATCTCTTGTTAATAAACCTTCTGGTTTCAAGATAGCTCTGTTTTCGATGTTCACTTCACACATTACACGTGCTAATGCCATTCTTACAGCTTCTGCCTGACCAGTTGAACCACCTCCGTAAACGTTTACTTTTACATCAAAGTTACTAGCATTTTCTGTCATAGATAATGGTTGTAAAACTTTGTATTGTAAAGTTGCAGTTGGAAAGTAAGTTGCGAATTCTTTTTTGTTTACAGTGATTTTTCCTGTTCCTTCAGAAACATATACACGTGCAACAGCGGTTTTTCTTCTACCGATTTTGTGAATAACTCCCATTACTTAAGATCGTTTAGGTTAACAGTTCTAGGTTTTTGAGCTCCGTGAGTATGCTCAGCACCTACAACAACATTTAGATTTCTAAAAAGTTCAGCTCCTAATTTGTTTTTAGGTAACATTCCTTTTACAGCTTTTTCTACTAATAATGCAGGATTCTTAGATTGCAATACTTTAGCAGTTAAAGTTCTTTGTCCTCCTGGGTAACCTGTATGACGCATGTAAATTTTGTCATTCATTTTTGTACCTGTAAGGTTAATTTTTTCTGAGTTGATAACAATTACGTTATCTCCACAGTCAACGTGCGGTGTGTAACTTGGTTTGTACTTACCTCTTAAGATCATTGCAACCTTTGAAGCAAGACGTCCTAAGTTATGACCTTCAGCGTCAACAACAATCCACTCTTTAGTTACAGTGGCTTTGTTAGCTGAAACCGTTTTGTAGCTTAATGCGTCCATAATATTATTTTAATTAAACATTCCATCCCCAATAAAGGGGATGCAAAAGTACAATTAATTATTTTAAAACCAAATACCTGAAAAGAATATTTTATCTGCTGAAAATCAGGACATCAGTTTTCGATTTTAAACCATAAAAAAAAACCACCTTCACAAGTAGTGTAAAGATGGTTCAATATTTAGAATTGTTTTGTACTAAACAATAAATATATTTGCAATATCAACGACCTGTTGTGTGGTAAGCGGCTCATCATAAGCTTCTGATCCTGCAGCAGCTCCAAAAGCAGCTGCGGTGTTGAATCCTGCCTGTACAGTAACGCCTTCGCCATCATAGACAGCTTGTGTTGCGGCGGGCATTCCTGCACCTCTTTCACTGTTAGAAATCCATCCTTTTAGTCCTCTTAAGCGTCGTACTTCAGAAGCATGACGGGCTTCTACTGAGTGAATTTGTAATGCGGCAGTTAATAAATCCGGTGTAGTGATTAAATTTGCTGCCTGACCTTTGTAGGCTCTAACGCCTGTATCTTCAAAGGCTTGTGCTAATGCTAAAAAGGTTGGGTAGTCATGAAACGGATCAAAAGCTCCTCCAACGGTAAAGTCAAAAGTAGGTTTAGCAACAAAGTTTGCACTTGCTGGCCCGCCCAGTCCCGCAATCAAAAACTTAACGTGATCAGACTCGTGGGCTGCTATTTGTTCAAAAACTTTTCGATCTCTTCCTCCATTTTCTGATGCCGGAATTACACCAGAATCTAATGCCATAGCATAAAATTCGTTTTCCAGATATTCTAAAGTTAAGGCAAATTGTAGCGCTCCAATCGGAGTTGCAGGAGTTGCGGTAATGTCTTTTGCTAATGCTTTATTGGCCATTGCAGATAATCCGAAAGGGATTGATGCATAGGCTAATGTTTTTCCAATACTTCCAAACTGATTAAAACTGTCTCTTCTTGAACCAGTGCTTCTCATCAAGCTATCATCAGTAAACGTTTCTATAAATTTTAAAATATTCATAATTTCTATGTTTTAGCTTGTTAAGATTAAGGTAAATATTTGGCTGTGAATTTTGTAGTAATGAAGCCTCCTGCAATTGGTAGAATTTTTGAAGGATCCTGAGCAACATCCAAACCGGTGCTTGCGTTTACAATATCATCGCCGGCAAAATCCTTAGAGTTAGGATTGATTAAGCTTCTGATAGCTGAGGCGTGTCTGGCTTCTACCGAAACAATTTTTCCGGCTAAAAGTAAATAATCAGCACTTTTAATTAGTTTTCCTGCTCCGTTATAAGCAGCAACTCCGGTATCTTCAAGAGCTTTTGCTGTAGCAAGAACCTCAGTGCGGCTGTTGAAATTTAAAGAGCCATAATTAAAAGCCAAGGAGGGAAGCAGTTGTGAACTTGGGTCAGGAAGCGCTCCGGTTAAAGCGGCCTTGAAAAAATCCCTGTGAATTACTTCATGATGATACAAATCTGTTAATACCTGGCGTTCGATAGGATTAAAAGTGACATTAAAGCTTGTTGAGTTTACGACTTTAGTATAAAAATCGGCTTCCAGCTGTTCCAGAGCATACGCATAGGTCAGTACTCCAAAATCACCGGATCCTAAATCAAAAACTCCATTTCTGATTCCGGGCAGCGTAGTGTCTTCCATATCGTCGTCATTGTCATTATCGCTGCACCCAGCCATAAGAAGGCCTGCGCCAACTAATGTAAGGCCGCTGAGCTTAAGAAAGCTCCTTCTGTTGTTCAATGAAGGGTCAACTTCATGAATTTTAACTTCGTTTTTCATAATCAAGGATTTTAAAAGGTTAAAAGCATGTATTCAGGTATTAACGAAATTTTAAGGCTTGCGGTTTTGAAAAAGAAGTTAATTTTAAAAAACACTCTGAAATTTTAAATAGGATAACGTGTTTTTTGTTTTATTTTAGGTAATTCTACTATATTTGTATTAATTACATAAAATTTATTTTTAAATGAAAGCTAAAGCAACTCTAAAGCAAATTGCGAAGGAACTCGGTGTTTCTGTATCGACTGTTTCTAAGGCATTGAATGATAGCCCGGAGATCAGTGAGCAAACAAAGGTGAAGATTAAGGAGTATGCCAAACTCAAAAATTATAAACCGAATGTTATTGGTTTGAATTTAAAGAATCGTAAAACCAAAACAATAGGTGTAATTATACCTAATATACTTAACTCCTTTTTTGCAAAGGTTTTTAGTGGTATCGAAAAAGTAGCCGATAAAAAAGGATATAATGTAATTACTTGTATTTCGAACGAATCTCTGGAAAAAGAAGTTCATACGCTTGAAATGTTAAGCAACGGAACAATTGACGGATTTATATTGTCAGTATCTGAAGAAGCGCAAAAATTGGAAGATTATGGTCATTTTTCGGCGATCATCGCTGATGGAACACCAATTGTGATGTTTGACAGAATCGCTGACGGAGTAGAATGTGACAAAGTAATAGTTGACGATTTTGATTCTGCTTTAAATTCAACACAGCATTTAATTGATTTAGGATGTAAAAATATTGCTTTGATTTCATCAGTAGATAATTTGAGTGTTGGAAAATTAAGAGCCGACGGTTACTTAAAAGCATTAGCAGACAATAATATTCCGGTAAACGAAAATATAATTCTTCGTACCGATTCTGAAGAAGATATGAAAGCTAAAATTGACGCCATTTTCGAACATAAAATTGATGCGATTTTTGCTTTGGATGAAAATGATTCAGTGGCCGCTTTACGCGTAAGTCTGAAAAAAGGATATAAGGTTCCCGAAGATATTTCAATTATTGGTTTTGCCGATGGAATTTTAGCTTCAAGACGTTTGTCGCCAAGTTTAACAACAGTAAGCCAGCATGGAGTAGAAATAGGCGAGGTCGCAGCCAGGCAGTTAATCAAACGTTTAGAGGAGGAATCTGAAGAAGAAACATCAGATTATGAAACAATCGTCATCAAAACAAAACTGAAAGAACGAGAGTCAACAAGAAAGAAATAAGCATAAAAAAAACATCCGCCATGGCGGATGTTTTTTTATAAGGTATAAGGGAATTTAGGATTTTTGTATTTTCTTAATTTCTCAAAAGGAATTAAAAAAGACTCTTCGCAAGATCGGTCGACTCTTGCAAAAATTGGGGTAAATTCAATGCCTTTTTCGGTGTAATTCCAGGAAGGAAAATCCCAATATTCTTCATTGGTATAATCGCAGGGATCACTATCATCTTTTGGTTTTTCAAAATGATATTCTGAAGTAATTGTGCGTAATAATTTCGGAGCGAAAAAATCAGAGCGATATTTAGAAAAATTCGAAAAATTGCTTTGTTCTTCTGTTGTAACGCTTTTGTCAAAAGCCAGTATGTCGTCAATTCCGTAATCCTTTCCATTGTTTAAATCAATCAGATAACCTCTGCTTCCCCAGTCAGGATGAGCACCACCGCAATAGTAAGAGCTTGAAATTTGAAAGCCCAGTAAATTCGAATTTAAAAAAGTTACGGCAGTATTTCCTTCTATTCCTTTTCCTTCACTATATTCAAAAGACGAAGAACAATTGAGCTGGTCTAAAGTGTTTTGAATGTGTATTTTTTCGAGAATCGGATTTAGTATTGACTTGTTTTTTTCTGAAAAGTTATTTCCTGCCCTGAAAAATTCCGAATCACAGTGTTTTTCAGAATACCATACAAATTCCTTGTTGTTATAGTTGGTAGTTTTCAGTTTCTTGAACTCTAAAAATTTATACTTTACATAATTTAATTTGTCGTCAGCATAATATTTGTCGAGATTCGCTTTGTAGCCTGAAAAATTTATAGGTTGAATTTTTACCGGAAATTGTACCCCTTTAGCATTGTACCAGGATCCTTCAAAATTATTATTAGCTAATTTTTTTAAATAGAACTTTTCAGTTATTACATCGTTTGGCTTAAAATAGAAAGTAAAAAGATTGTTTTTTAAGTTTCCTTCCAGTTTAATGTCTTTTAATGAATTTTGATAAAAGTAAATAGCATTTAAGCTCGTCTCTTTGTCGTTTTTATAAACGTCAATTTTCATATAGATTTTGCTTTTGGCTAAGGTACCTTCAAGATAGTAAGTCTCCTGACCAAAAGCAATCATAGTATAAAGGACAAAAAACAGCAAAGCATATTTTTTCATAAAAATACTGAAATCTAAAATTATTAATGTGCAGCGAGCCAGTCTTTACCCATTCCAAGTTCAACCTCCAAAGGAACTGCCATCGTAAAGGCGTTTTCCATTTCGTGTTTGATCATAGGCTGAATTTTTTCGAGTTCATCATTGTGAACATCAAACACAAGCTCATCATGCACCTGAAGCAGCATTTTAGATTTCCAGTTTTCGTCTTTTAGTTTTTTATGAATGTTGATCATCGCGATTTTGATCACATCGGCAGCACTTCCCTGAATTGGTGCATTTACAGCATTTCGTTCAGCGGCACTTCTAACCACTGCATTTGCCGAGTTGATGTCTTTCAAATAACGACGACGGCCTAAAATGGTCTGCACATATCCTTTTTCGCGCGCAAATTCAATTTGTTCAGAAATATAAGATTTCAGTCTTGGATATGTTTTGTAGTACGCTTCGATCAAAGCGGCACTTTCACTGCGGGATAAAGAAGTCTGATTGCTCAGTCCAAAAGCAGAAACCCCATAGATAATTCCAAAGTTAACCGTTTTGGCATTGCTTCTTTGTTCGCGGGAAACTTCATCCAAAGGCACATCAAAAACTTTGGCTGCGGTTGCTCTGTGAATGTCTTCTCCGTTTTTAAAAGCGGCAATCATATTTTCTTCTCCGCTTAAAGCGGCAATAATTCTTAATTCTATCTGCGAGTAATCGGCAGAGATTAAAGTATAGTTTTCATCGCGTGCGACAAAAGCTTTACGAATCTGACGCCCTCTTTCGGTACGAATCGGGATGTTTTGTAAATTTGGATTGTTAGAACTCAAACGTCCTGTTGCGGCAACAGTCTGCATATAATCGGTATGAACACGCTGTGTCTTTTTGTCCACCTGTTCCGGTAAAGCCAGAATGTAAGTGCTTTGTAATTTCACCATTTGACGCCAATCCAGAATTTCTTTTACAATTGGATTGTCGTTGGCCAAATAAGTTAAAACTTCCTCGCCGGTTGCATACTGACCGGTTTTGGTTTTCTTCTGCTTTGCTCCGCCAATTTTAAGTTTGTCAAACAAAATGTCGCCCAGCTGTTTAGGAGAAGCCAGGTTGAATTTCTCTCCTGCAGTTTCGTATATCTTTTGTTCTAATGATTTGATTTCAACATCCATTTCTTTTGACATCGCCTTTAAGAATTCAACATCCAGACGAATTCCTTCCGTTTCCATGGCTGCTAAAACGCTTACTAGCGGAATCTCAATTTCGTCAAATAATTTCTTCGTTTCGGTTTTGTCTAATTCTGTAGTGAAAATTTCTTTCAGCTGTAAAGTGATATCAGCATCTTCGGCGGCATATTCCTTAATGTCTTCAAGGGCTACATCGCGCATTGAAATTTGATTTTTTCCTTTTTTTCCAATCAATTCCTCAATTGGTTTTGGAGCATATTTCAGATAAGTTTCCGATAAGATATCCATGTTATGACGCATATCCGGATTGATCAGATAGTGCGCAATCATGGTGTCAAAAAGTTTTCCTTTTACAGTTATGTCATAATTAGAAAGAATTTTTAAATCGTATTTTAAATTCTGACCTATTTTTTCGATGTTTTCATTCTCAAAGAAAGGTCTGAACTTTTCAATTAAAACCTGAGCTTCTTCCTGACTTTCCGGAAACGGAACATAAAAAGCTTTTCCTTTTTCGTAAGAGAATGCAATACCAACCAATTCGGCGTGCAAAGCATCTAAACCGGTAGTTTCGGTATCAAAACAAACAGCAGTCTGGTTTTGCAGGTTCTGTAAAAGCAATTTTATTCCCAAATCCCCCTGAATCGCCTGATAGGAGTGAGGGGTATTTTCTAAAGTATTGTAAAAAGAAGTTCGGGTTGCTTCTGTATGTTCTTCGGTAGAGCCTCCTCCAAAGAGATCAAACTGATCTTCGTTTTTAGGCTGTGGTTTTTTATACAATTTAGCATCAGAAACCGGAGCTGAAGCTGTTTCATTCTCGCCTCCTGTTTTAAACAAATTATCGAATTGTTCCGCCATTCGTCTGAATTCCAATTCCTGAAAAATAGCTTCGGTTTTTTCAATATCAGGGCGTGTTAATTCATAATCGTTTTCATCAAAAGTTACCGGACAATCTAATAAAATGGTAGCCAGTTTTTTAGATAACAATCCTTTCTCTTTATTGGCCTCAATATTCTCCTTCATTTTTCCTTTCAGCTTGTCTGTATTCGCTAATAGGTTTTCCATTGTTCCAAATTCCTTAAGAAGCTTTTTGGCAGTTACCTCACCAACTCCCGGAAGTCCCGGAATATTATCGGCAGCGTCACCCATCATACCAAGAAAATCGATCACCTGTTCCGGACGTTCGATTTCAAATTTGGCTAAAACTTCAGGAACTCCCCAAATCTCAATCCCATTCCCCATACGGGCAGGCTTGTACATGAAGATATTCTCAGAAACCAATTGGGCAAAATCCTTATCCGGAGTTACCATAAAAACTTTATAATTCTGTTTTTCTGCTTGTTTAGCGATAGTTCCAATTAAATCATCGGCTTCAAAACCTGACTCTTCGATAATCGGAATGTGCATGGCTTTTAATAATTCACATATATAAGGAACCGCAATTTTTATGGCTTCCGGTGTTACATCACGATTGGCTTTGTATTCCGGGAATATTTCGTTACGCAATGCGCTTCCGCCTTTATCAAAAGCTACCGCCAGATGATCCGGTTTTTCACGTTTGATAACATCTAAAAGCGAATTCATGAATCCCATGATCGCCGATGTATCCATTCCTTTAGAGTTAATCCTTGGATTTTTTATGAAGGCGTAATAGCCACGAAATATTAAAGCGTAAGCATCAAGTAGAAAAAGGCGTTTTTGTGACGACATAAGTACAATTTATCAATTCAATTTTCAAAGTTACGAATATCACTATAATATTAGGGAAGAAAATGCTTTGTTATTTGTTTTTCAGAAATACCGGAAGATTTGATAACTATTTTCTGAAAACTTTGAAAAATTGCAAACCAAAAGATTTTTTTTGTCGTAAGTAAATAAAAAACAATGCGTTATGAGAGAAAATTTATTTACACCAAGATCACTTTTTTTGATGGGATTAATGTCATTTTTAGGTGCATGTTCTAATGATGACGACAGAACTCCAATTCCACAGCCAGAACCAGAACCAATGCCTAGTACTGCCCCACCGGTAGACTTCACCGCATTAAGCAATGATAATAAAGTTTTTTACTTTAATGCCAAAGATTTAAAAACTCCTGTTCGTTCTTATTCGATAACAGGATTACAATCAGGCGAGAATATCATTAGTATTGACTACAGACCTGCTACAGGCCAATTATATGGATTAGGCTCTACCAGCAGATTATATACCATAAATGAAAGTTCGGGATTGGCGACACCTTTAGGGACAGCATCTTTCTCTCCGGCAATTGAAGGAACATCGTCTTCTATAGATTTTAACCCCACGGTTGACAGGGTACGTCTGGTGTCTAATAACGGAAAAAATCTGAGATTGCATCCCGAACTCGGAACTGTAGCTGCAACCGACGGAAATATTAACGGGGTAGCGAATGCTCAGGTAGGAGCGATTGCTTATACCAATAGTCTTTCAGGAAGTACGACGACACAGCTTTTCGATATTGATTATGCTACGGATAAATTGTACCTGCAAAACCCCCCAAATGATGGAGCTCTTCAGGAAGTAGGGAGCTTAAAAGTTGATTTTTCGGGAGTTGGAGGTTTTGACATACAGCCCGATTCGAATTTGGGAATAGCAGTAAACAATAAAAATAGCCAATCAAGATTATATACAATTAATTTAACGAATGGAGAAGCGACCTGGGTCGGGGTTTTTACACAACAAATTGTTGAAGTAGCCTTTAAAACAAAACCTATCGCCTTCGCAACTTCCGAAACAAACATTTTGTATCGATTTAATCCGGTTACAGGAACTTCAAATTCAGTTGCTCTTATGGGGATGAATTCAAGTGAGCAGGTAGTTGGTTTGGATTTCAGGCCAGCAAACGGAGCGCTTTATGCCCTGACCAATCAAAGCAGACTTTTAACGATTAATTCTTCAAACGGACAAGTCACCGCTGTTGGTGCTGGATTGTCGCCAACATTGTCCGGACAAAATTTTGGTTTTGATTTTAATCCAACGGTTGACAGAATACGTGTGGTAAGCAACACAGGACAAAATCTCCGACTGCATCCGGATACAGGGGTTGTTGCTGCTACAGATCTCAGTCTTAATCCGGGGACACCATCCGTTACAGCTGCCGCTTACACGAATAATTTTGCACAAGCTTCGACTACACAGTTATTTGTTATCGATTCCGGTACTAATAGTTTATATCTGCAAAATCCTCCAAACAACGGAACTTTAGTATTAGTAGGTAGTCTTGGAGTGACAGCCACAGGAATGAATGGTTTTGACATAGGAGGTAACAGTAATGAAGCCTTTGCAGTATTAACAGTTAGTGGTGTGCAGTCTGTTTATAAGATTAACCTAACTACCGGTACAGCAACAAAAACAGTTGATTTTTCTCCGGCAGTTACTTCGATGACTTTAGGATTGGGCTTTTAAAAAGACAGAATTAAATAAACATGCGATAAAGCGACAGGATATTCCGGTCGCTTTTTTTATAAATTAAAGTTAAAATTTTAATAGGGCATGATTTCTTCATTTTGTCTTCATATTACGAGGGTAAATTTGATCTGTAAAATAAAAGGTATTAATATAAAAATGTAGAAATCATGAGAAATTTATTGATGTTATTAGTAGCAGTTTTAGGAACCAGTGTTATGGTACATGCATTTCCGGCTAAAAATATTAAAACGACTCCGGTCAAAGAAGTAAAAGCAACCAAACATCCTAAACACAAAGCGGATAAAAAAGTAAAATCAGCAAAAACGGCAGCTCCAAAAGCAAAAAAATAAGACTATAAAAGCAAAAAAAAAAGATAAATCAATTTAAATTAAAAGTTATGAAAAATCTAGTAATGTTACTCGTGGCAGTTTTAGGAACAAGTGTAATGGTTAGCGCACAAACAGCTCCGGCACAAACAGCTCCTGCAAAAGAAGTGAAAGCAACTAAACATCACAAAAACAAAGCCGATAAAAAAATGAAATCGCAAAAAAGCGAAGCTCCAAAAGCAGAAACAACTAAAATGAAGTAGGGAAAATTGTTTTCGTTTTGCTTACGAAGAATTGTATACGAGGCAAAACAGAAGTAATGATTATGAGAATGCGGTTGAAGAGAGCCGGTAAAGAAATTTACTGGCTTTTTTTTATTCGTTAATTTTTTTAATAATGCGCAACAATGCTTTTTATAATTGCTTAAATTTAGTTGCGTTTAAAAGTTGAATTATGAATATTTTGATTGTTGAAGATACGAAAGAACTTGCGGCAGAAGTTTATGATTTTCTGTGTAATGCAGGCTACATCTGTAAAATAGTTCACAATTGCAGTGATGCTCTGGAGGAGGTAAACAGTAATGATTATGATGCTATGCTGCTGGACCTTGGTCTGCCTGACGGAGATGGATTTGAAGTACTGAAAACAGTTCGCAAAACGAAATCGAAAATGGCCGTTATTGTACTTACAGCCCGTGGAGAACTGGATGACAGGGTAAATGGCTTGCATCTGGGGGCCGATGATTATCTGACCAAACCGTTTGCTCTCACAGAGCTTAGTGCGCGATTGTTTGCGGTTATTCGCAGGATGCACGGTTTTACTTTGAATAATTTAAGCATTCATGGTTTTTTATTGCAGCTTCAGGATTATAAGGTCAGTTATAATGAAGCGCCCATTAATCTGACCAAAAAGGAATTTGATATTTTTCAGTATTTAGTCCTTAATAAAAACAGAGTCATTACGAGGCTGCAATTGACAGAACATATTTGGGGAGACATTCTGGAAGTCAATTCCGACTCTAATTTTATTGATGTCCATGTTAGAAATCTTCGAAAAAAATTAGACAAGCATACAGAAATTGATTGGTTTGAAACCGTTAGAAATGTAGGATATCGTATAAACGAATAAATAATACAGGTTGTGAAGATAAAACATCAATTGGCTATTTTTAATGCGCTGACAAGACTGTTGGTTATTTTTATTTTATGGCTGATGCTGCCTATTTTGGTAGAAAATGTGGTGTACAGACATATCAATAACGGGCTGCTCGAAAAGAAGCAGAAGTTTATTGAACATCTGAATCAGAATGAAATCGATGACTTTATTGAAAATTCAGGTGATTCGACCGAAACCTATTCACAGTTTTCAACGCTTCACAGCGAGTTTTTGGTGCTCTCAAAATCTTCTCTAAAACACGATCAGAAAAAACCTGTTTTTAGTAATGATTACCGAATTATTGAAGGAGAAGAAAACGAATACAGAATCTTGCAGTATCATTTTACCTTCGGAAATCAGGGATACCAGCTCGAAATTGGAAGCAGTTTGGGAGAAGTAAAAGACCTTACTTTTATCATTCGATTTTTTATTATTATCGTTTTTGTGGTGATATTATTGATTACTTTTTTGGCAGATACTTTTTATATCGAATACTTATTAAAGCCTTTTTATAAAATTATTGATACCAAGATAAGGCGGGTCAATGAACCTGAAGCTTTTGATCATACTCCAATCAAAGTCAGGTCTCATGATTTTAGAGAACTCGATTCTGTTTTAAACCAAATGATGGATCGTATTGCGGAGCTTTTTAAAAAGGAAAAACAGTTCATATCAAATGTTTCCCACGAGCTGCTAACGCCAATTGCATTGCTCAAAAGTAAGTTTGAGAACTTATTGCAAAATGAATCTTTAGATGATAATGCCATTGATAAAATTGCAGGAGCATTGAAAACATTGGATATGCTCAAAAAAATCATTAATAATTTATTGTTGATTTCCAGAATCGAAAACAATCAATATGAAGCCAACGAGAATATAAATTTTCATGAAATGGTTACCGATTTGCAGGAAGACTTACAGGATCGTATCGACGACAGAGAAATTCAGTTTTGGAATAAAATGAACCATCATTATGCTTTTACAGGAAACAAAACGCTGATTCATATTCTTATTTATAATTTGGTTACCAATGCCATAAAATACAATAAACCTCAGGGCAGCATAAGTGTTACGGATGGTTTTCAGGACCATAACTATTTTATTTCTATTGCCGATTCCGGTGTTGGGATGAATGATTTTCAAATAGAACATATATTCAACAGATTTGCCAGACTTAGTTCAGATCAGGAAGGG
Source organism: Flavobacterium sp. B183 (assembly GCF_023539155.1). Taxonomy (NCBI): domain Bacteria; kingdom Pseudomonadati; phylum Bacteroidota; class Flavobacteriia; order Flavobacteriales; family Flavobacteriaceae; genus Flavobacterium; species Flavobacterium sp. B183. The sequence goes on from NZ_CP097434.1 coordinate 1,779,710, forward strand.
CAGGGGTTAGGGCTTGCTATTGCAGAGAGTATTGCTTCTTTTCATCATATTGAAATTAAGGTCACGTCTGAGATTGATAAAGGAACCACCTTTACATTATTGTTTCCCGGAGAGCAAAAACATAATTAAAAGTTAATTTTTTCAGACAGGCCTAATCTTCATTTTATCTTCATTTTGTGAGAATATCTTTGGGGTATAATAAATGAAGATAATAATAATCATAAAACTAAAATCATGAGAAAATTAGTAATGTTAGCAGTAGCTGTTTTAGGAACAGTTGCTATGGTGAACGCTCAAACAACTCCAGCAAAATCAGCCCCTGTAAAAGAAGCAAAAGCTCCTAAAAAAGAGAAAAAAGCAGATAAAAAAGCGAAAAAAGAAGCAGCCGCTAAACCGGAAGCAGCAAAAACACAAAAATAAAAAGGTATAGTTTACTTCGGTAAACACATGTTGTGGATTTTAAAAGGTTTTAAAAATTTGGTAGAAAAAAAGCTGATAGAGTAATCTGTCAGCTTTTTGTCATTAACAGCGTTAAATTTTTGATAATAAAAAGCCATAAGATTTTCATTCTTTGTTACTTTGCTTAAAACTAAAAATAATGATCCTTAAGTTTCTAATTCTTTGTGCTCTTCTATTGTTTATTGAGTACTATTCTTACCAGGCGTTTCGGGCCTTAATCAAGTTAAGATGGGTTTTGATTAGTTATCAGGTTATAAGTTTACTAATTCTAATTTTTATCATTTATTCTTTTTCGCAAATTGACCGGTCTGTTGGACAAACGAAACAATTTATGTTTACAACAGGATTAATGTTGTTGGTTTATGTGCCAAAAATTGTTCTTACGCTTTTTATGTTTGGTGAGGATATTTTTAGAATAGGAGCAAGCATCGTCAATTACTTCGTGTATAATGTTCCAAAAAAGGAAATGATGCCCGAGAGGAGAAAATTTATCAGTCAGATTGCCTTAGGATTGGCAGCAGTTCCTTTTCTTTCCTTGATTTATGGAATATTTGAAGGGAAATACAATTTTAAGGTAATCAAGCAAACTGTCTTTTTTCCGGATCTTCCGGATGCTTTTGATGGTTTTAAAATTACTCAGATATCAGACGTTCACAGCGGAAGTTTTGACAATCCGGATAAAATAAACTATGCTATTGATCTGATTAATGCTCAGGAAGCCGATTTGATTTTGTTTACAGGAGATATTGTCAATACACATGCTAAAGAAATGCATCCGTGGTTGGAGACTTTTAAGAGAATAAAAAACTATAAATACGGGAAGTTTTCTGTTTTAGGTAATCATGACTATGGCGAATATGTAACCTGGCCTTCCGAAAAGGATAAAAAGGAAAATTTTGAAGAAATTAAAAGCCTTTATGGGCAAATTGGATTCGAGCTTCTGTTAAACGAGCACCGATACATTCAAAAAGGAGAAGACAAAATTGCACTGATTGGTGTAGAAAACTGGGGGAAGAATTTTGCGAAGTACGGAGATATAGATAAAGCCTCTCAGAATGTGTCTCAGGGCGATTTTAAAGTGGTGATGAGCCATGACCCGACACACTGGGAATACGTAATTAAAGATCATCCGAAAAATTTTCATTTAACCTTGTCAGGTCACACACATGGCATGCAATTTGGAATAGAAATTCCGGGTTATTTTAAATGGAGTCTGGCTCAGTATATTTATAAACAATGGGCAGGCTTATATGAAAATGTAAGTCGTTATGTTTATGTAAATCGTGGATTTGGTTTTCACGCATATCCGGGGCGTGTAGGGATTATGCCCGAAATAACCGTGATTGAACTAAAAAAGGGGAACAATGTGGCTTAATTCGTTAAAAATGCTACATTTGTATATAATTACCTCTTTTTAAAAGATTAAAAAAGAATTAAATTTTTGGTTTTATGTCAAAATTTGGAGAACTTATAAATGCTCAAGTTCCAGTGTTGATTGATTTTTACACCGATTGGAACGAATCATCTGTATCAATGCATCCTGTAATTAAGGATGTTGCGGCTGCACTTGGCGATAAAGCCAAGGTGATCAAAATTGATGTAGATAAAAATCAGGAATTAGCAGAAGCACTGCGTATTAAGGGACTTCCTACTTTAATGATTTATAAAGAAGGACAGATGATTTGGAGACAATCCGGCGAACTGGATGCGAATACAATTATAGGAATTGTTCAGGAACGATTTAATTTATAGAATACTACTTCTTAAGGATATTATTTAGTGAATAATATCAAATGTATACCCATTTTCTTTTAAAAAGTGTAAGGTTTTAGGCAAGGCAAATTTTAAATTTGGCGAGGCTTTTATGCTGTCGTGAAATACAATAACGCTTCCTGATTTTACATTTTTTGTTACGTTTTCAAGACATTTCTCAGGTGTGATGCTCTGGTCGAAATCAGCGCTTAAAACGTCCCACATGATGATTTTATATCCTAATTTTCGAAGAATTTTAGATTGTGCCTTTTTGATCTTTCCATAAGGAGGACGAAAGATAAGGTTGCATGTTTTTTCCTCTTCCAGAACAGCGGCACAATTTTGTACATTTTTAATATAATCATCGGTATGGCTTTTCCAGCCATTAACGTGGTTCATGGTATGGTTGCCAATAGAATGTCCTTCTTTGATTAGTTTTTCAAACAAAGAAAGGTTAGCTTTTATGTTTTTCCCAATACAGAAGAAAGTGGCTTTTGCATCAAACTTTTTCAATTCAGACAGGACCCAGTCTGTAATCTCGGGAGTTGGGCCATCATCAAAGGTGAGGTATATTTTCTTTTCGTTGTTTGGAATGTCCCAACAATATTTAGAAAACACCTTTTTTATGAATGAATTTGTTTTTACCCAATAAAAGCTCATTTTGTTTTGGTTTACAGATATGTAAAATTAAAAAATGCAGCGCTACTAATCAAGCGGCGCTGCATTTTTTTAATTGCTATGTTTTTCGTATCTTATTATTCTTTTTCTCTTCCAAAACGTTCGAAAACATTTACATAAGTATTAAACGTTACTTTGTGCTTTTCGTAGAAAGTAAGATCGTTGTTTTCTTTCATCACTTGTAATAGACTTCTGTAACGTTCGATGTCAGTAATGATGTCAATCGCTAAGTCAGTTTGATCACCAGGAGTCAGAGTGGCATAATAGTTTAGTTCTTCTTTGTATTTCTGTACCAGTTGGTTTAATAAATCATGCGCTTTGGCAGTTTCTCCCACTTTGTAATATCCTCCTGCAAAAGGTTCTACTAAAGAGTAATAACCAAATTTGTCTACCGGCATTTTTGTCATTGCCAGTTCGATCACTTTTTTGGCTTTATCTGTTTTGCCTTCGGCAATTAACTGATCCATTAAACGGGATAAATTCGTACGGTATGTGATACTGTTTCTTCTGGTTTCAGGATCGTGATAAATATTACCATTGCTATTGCCCCAGTCCCATTTCATTACAATATCGTACGATTTATCAGCATCCATTTGCCCCATATCCATAGGTCCTCCGTCTTTTGAAGGTACATTTTTAATAGGGACTAATTTGTAAACCATTCCGTCCAATTGCAAATAGTTTTTCAACCATAAGTAATCTTCATCGTCAAAAGCTCCTCCGCTAAAATAAATAGGTCTTTTCCAGTTATTGTTGGCTAGAATGTCAAGCATCATTAAGCGATTTTTGTATAAAGCACTTCCTTTGATGTCGATATCCATATAAGGAACAATAGAGTCGTTGTATTTTGGATTAACTACTTTATTTTTAATAATCACATTTTTGTCAATAGGAACTCTGATTTTGTTCGTAGGATAGAAATGGATCGTTTGTCCGTTTTGTAAGCCTACAGTTGATTTAGGATTTTTAATAAAATCAATAAAATCTTTAATGTTCCAGCGTGTTTCAATTTTAGGGATGTGAGCTACATAATCCAATTTGTCCCCCACATATTCATCATGGGTGAAGGATATTGGTAACGGATCAGATTCGTAAGCTTTCGCTTTCATTTGATCAATGTACCAATCGGTCATAAATAAGCTGGTGTTTACGATTTTAACATCGGTTCTGATGCCTTCAATTTCCTGAGCATACCAAAGCGGGAAGGTGTCATTGTCTCCAATGGTAAATAAAATAGCATCTTTATCGCACGAATTTAGGTATGCTTTTGCCATTGCCACTGCAGTATATCTTCCGGACCTGTCATGATCGTCCCAGTTTTGAGAAGCCATTAAAACAGGTGCGGCCAATAAACTTGCAGCAATAATAACCGGACCGGCAATTTTAGGAGCGATATATTTTTGGATGCTTTCGTAAAGTGAATAAACACCAAAACCAATCCAGATGGCAAACACATAAAATGATCCTACTAATGCATAATCTCTTTCACGAGGCTCAAAAGGTCTTTCGTTCAGGTATATTTTTAAAGCAATTCCGGTAAATAAGAATAGAGCTAATAGTACATAAAAACTTTTTAAGTCCTTGTTGGCATGGTACATTAATCCGATAAGTCCAAGAATAAATGGCAGGAAGTAATACACATTTCTTCCTTTATTGTTGGTAACATCAGAAGGTAAATTGTCTTGTGAGCCAAGGTGTAAAGAGTCAAGGGCCTTGATTCCGCTAATCCAGTTTCCGTCAATATTATCGTATTTTCCCTGAACATCACTCTGACGTCCAACGAAGTTCCACATTAAATATCTCCAGTACATATATCCGAATTGGTATTCAAACATGAAACTGAAATTGTCTACAGCAGATGGTTTTTCGATAATCAGGTAATCACCATAGCTTTTTAAGAATTTCACATAACCTTCGTTATCAATTTGTTTTTGCGCGTAAGCTTTTCTGAATTCTGAAATTGTTTTTTCAACTTCATTTCGCAATTGAGCTGTAGCTTTGTTGTATTCTTCTTCAGTTAACTGACTGGCGTCAATTCCGTATTTTCCTAAATCCTGCTCGTAGTCATAATTAGGGTTTATTCTGAAGTTAGGCGGAGTTGTAAAGTTGATATAGTTCTGAATGTGCCCCATTTCGGTACTCCACATTCTAGGAAGAATTGTTTTTTGGTTATCGTCAGAGTTTTGCTGAGCGTTTTTGAAATTATTGGTAATGATGTATTTACCTGTTTTGTAATCTCTTTCGTAGTTAGGTGCTTTGTCTGAATAAGGATTTTTTGCATCAAGACCTGCGAAATACTCCGTGTACTGAGGTCCGTAAAAAAGAGGATTTACTCCATATTGTTCACGATTGTAGTACGCCAGTACTTCCGCGGCATCCGAAGGTTTGTTTTCGTTGATTACGGTGTTGGCATTGGCACGTACAGGCAGCATGATCCAGGTAGAGAATCCAATAAATATAAAAAGAACACAAAGAATAATAGTGTTGTAAAAAATCAATCCTTTTTGTTTGGTATATTTTAATCCAAAATAGAAGAAGGCAATTAGAAGCAGTGTTACGAAAATCGTTCCCGAGTTAAATGGTAATCCAAAGCTGTTTACCATAAAAACTTCAGTATCAGCAAAGGCTTCCATTGTTAAAGGTAAAAGCAATTTGAAGATAAAGAGAAGAACACCAATTACAACAACATTGGCAATAAGAAAGTTTTTGATGGTAACTTTTTCGTAATGTTTAAAGTAGTACAGAAAACCAATAGAAGGAATGGTTAACAAAGCCATAAAGTGAACTCCAAACGATAGTCCGATAACAAGAGAAATGATCAATAACCATTTGTTTCCTTTTGGTTTGTCCATGTCCTGTTCCCAGCGTAAACCAAGCCAGAAAAGCAAGGCGATTAAAAGGGAGGCCATCGCGTAAACTTCTGCCTCAACAGCATTAAACCAAAAACTGTCTGAGAAAGTGTAGGTAAGAGCTCCAACAAAAGAACTTCCTAAAATAACAATTGAATTGTTTTGGTCGATTTCGGCAAAACGTGCTACAATTTTTTTCAAAATCATAGAAGAAGACCAAAACATAAATAGAATGGTAAAGGCGCTTGAAAAAACCGACATCATATTAACCATTACCGCTACATGTTGTGCATCTGTCGCAAACATCGCGAAAAAAGCCCCCATCATTTGAAATAAAGGAGCTCCGGGAGGGTGTCCTACTTCCAGTTTAGCGGCTGTAGCTATATATTCTCCACAGTCCCAAAAACTCATCGTAGGTTCAACAGTTAATGTATAAGTAATTAAAGCGATTGCAAATGCAAACCAACCAATAATAGTATTCCATTTATTGAAATTGAATTGTGCCATATTTAGGTGTTAAAATTTCGTATTTTTTATATCCTACAAAGAAAATGTTTTTTTGTTTAAAGAAACGAGCATTAACAAAAAAATCTATAAAAGTATTTGGTTGTATTAAGGTGTTGTTTGTGAAATACTTGTGGATTTGCTAGCGATTTTGAAGAGAAAAAAACAGTAAAAAATGATTTTTTTTGCTCAAAAAGTTTGCACAAACTAAATAAAGCTCTAAATTTGCACTCGCTTAACCGCACTGCTGGTCTATGGTGTAATGGTAACACAACTGTTTTTGGTGCAGTCTTTCTAGGTTCGAGTCCTAGTAGACCAACATAAGAAGCCTCTCAATCGAGAGGCTTTTTTTATGCGCTGATGTTTCGGTTAATATAAGATTTTGTTAGGGATTTAATAGATTTTAATTTTTTTTGTGTTGACGAGATAGTGGTTGGTTAAGTGTGTTTAGGTTTAAAAATAGAATATTTAGTACATACTGATTGTTGTTTGTAAGTTTTTTTGTGTATATTTGATGGTAGAATAAGTTTTTTGTTATAGCTAATTAATAATTCTAAAAAATTAAAATTATGAAAACTATTAAAGAAATGAATTTTACAGAGTTGGATTCTACTCAAATGAAACAAGTAAAAGGCGGAGGCCTTTTGAGTGATGCTTTAGCCTTGCTGAATGAGGGTAAGACAATATGGGAGGTAGCACGAATTCTAGGTGTAACTGTTCAGCAATTACTTGCCGTACTTGTCTAGTTTTGTGAAAAAAAAGAAACGTTGTTGAATTTTTAAGTTCAAAAATGTTTGAAAATAAAAAGAGGAAGTTTTGCGTTGTGAAACTTTCTCTTTTTTTTTTTTTTTTTTGTTTTTATGGTGTTTTAAAGTGGGTGTTTGTTGTTTTGTTAATAGTGTTTCAGGTGTTATATGTGCTTCTCAGAACAAGGAGTAATGTGGTTGAAGTTTCTGAAATTCCATTTGTGATTTTCTTGATTTTCGGTCTTTATGAATGGGTGTTGTTCAAATGCGGTATCTGCTGAGAAAAAAAAATACTGGAGTGTGTAAAAAAAAAATCAAAAAATTTGTGCTTCGTTTTTTTTGGAATTAATAACTGGTTTTGTGAGGTTTGTGTGGTGTTTTAGGGTTGGGAAAACGGTTTGAGGGTAGGAAGGCTGGGGGGTTACGATTTATTAATTCTGAAATATTGATATTTTTGTTGAGAAAAAGTTTGTGTAAACTAAAAAAAGGTTTAAATTTGCACTCGCTTAACAGCACTGCTGGTCTATGGTGTAATGGTAACACAACTGTTTTTGGTGCAGTCTTTCTAGGTTCGAGTCCTAGTAGACCAACGTAAAAAGCCTCTCAATCGAGAGGCTTTTTTTATGCGTTTATTTTTTTTAAATTTTAAAAGTAAGTACCGGTCTGATGGCATGATTTACAAGTCCTTCGCTGATACTGCCGTTGAAAAAATGAGCAAAGCCAGTTCTTCCGTGTGTACACATTCCTATAATATCGGCATTGATGCTGTTGGAGAAGTTGATGATTCCTTTTTCGATGTTGGTGTCATTGTAAATATGAGCAGAGTAATGGGTCAGGTTAAATTCGGTTACAAAGGCATCTATTGTTTTTTGTAATTCATGAGTTGGTTTGAAGCTGTTAGGGGTGCAGATGGTGACCAGGTGTATTTTTGAGTCAAAAGCCTTCGTGAATTTCAGGAATTTTTTGAAGGGTTCTTTGGCTTCTTCTGAGAAGTCTGAGGCGAAAACAATAGTAGAGGCATTGAAATTTGTAGTGTCTTTTTTGATTACTAAAACTGGGATTTCAGAATTTCGAACTACTTTTTCGGTATTTGACCCTATTAATAGTTCTTCTATGCCGGATGATCCGTGTGATCCCATTACGATTAAATCGATTTCATATTCTTTACTTACCTGAGTAATGCCATGAATGGGTTTGTCTATTTTTACAATTTCCGTAATCGGAATTCCGTCCAGATAAGGTCTTGATGAAACCTGATCCAGCATTTCGTTGGCTTTTTTCATGAAAAGCATTGTCTCGGGGATGCTTGCGCCTCCTAGAACAGCATCGTTCATTTGGCTGGGTAATTCGAGCATGTGTAAAATGATTATCTCAGAATTGTTTTTCTTTGCAATTTGAGAGGCGACTTTTAAAGCGTCCTCTGCATGTTCGGAGAAATCGGTAGGTACTAGGATTCGTTTCATGGTGTTTTAGGGCTTGAATAGTTAAAAAATCGATCGTTTTGATGCTATTATAAAGATAAGAAATATTTTTAGGTTAATCTATTTATTTTGATTTATAAAAAAAACACTATATTTGCACCGTTATTTATTAAAATCTAAATAATGAGGGGACTAAGTGTCCCCTCTTTTTATAAAATTATGACATTTAAAGAAAAAGTAAACGGATTAATTACAGAAGCTCTTCTGGAGAAGCCATCGATCTTTTTGATTGATCTGGCTGTGTCAGACTCTTTTAAGATTAGTGTTGGTTTAGATGGTGATAATGGAGTGGCGCTGCAGGATTGTATTGACATTAGTCGTGCAATCGAGAATAATCTGGATCGTGAAGAGCAGGATTTTTCGCTTGAAGTAGCATCTGTTGGAGTAGGGTCGCCTTTGAAAATGACAAGACAATACATTAAAAATATTGGTAGAACGTTGATTGTTACTACAAATACTGAAAAAATTGAGGCAGAATTGGTGGAAGCTAACGATGTTTTTATAATTTTGTCTTGGAAAGCAAGAGAACCGAAAAAAGTAGGAAAAGGAAAAGAAACAGTTCAAAAAGAGCAACAAATACCTTATACAGAAATTAAAGAGGCAATTGTTACAGTAACATTTTAATTAAAGAATTCGCATGGAAAATTTAGCATTAATCGATTCATTCTCAGAGTTTAAAGATAATAAACTTATTGATCGTGTAACGCTTATGGCAATTTTAGAGGACGTGTTTAGAAATGCATTAAAGAAAAAATACGGTTCTGATGATAACTTTGACATCATTATAAATCCTGATAAAGGAGATATGGAGATCTGGAGAAGAAGAGTAATTGTTGCTGATGAAGATCTGGATTTTGAAAACGAAGAGATTACTTTGACAGAAGCAAGAATGATTGAAGCTGACTTTGAAATCGGTGAAGAGGTTTCTGAAGAGGTAAAATTGATTGATTTAGGAAGAAGAGCTATTTTAGCTTTGCGTCAAAACTTAATATCTAAAATTCACGAACACGATAATACAAATCTTTACAAGCAATTTAAAGATATTATCGGTGATATTTATACTGCCGAAGTGCACCACGTACGTCCAAGAGTTGTAATTTTGGTCGATGATGAAGGAAATGAAATTGTACTTCCAAAAGAAAAACAAATTCCGTCTGACTTTTTCCGTAAAGGAGATAATGTACGTGGAATTATTGAAAGCGTTGAATTAAAAGGAAACAAACCTCAAATCATTATGTCCAGAACTTCTGAGAAGTTTTTGGAGAAATTGTTTGAACAGGAAATTCCTGAGGTATTCGACGGTTTGATTACAGTTAAAAATGTAGTGCGTATTCCTGGAGAAAAAGCAAAAGTAGCGGTAGATTCTTATGATGATAGAATTGATCCAGTTGGAGCTTGTGTAGGGATGAAAGGATCTCGTATTCACGGAATCGTTCGTGAGTTAGGAAACGAGAATATCGATGTAATTAATTATACAAACAATATTCAATTGTTTATTACAAGAGCTTTAAGCCCTGCAAAAGTTTCGTCTATTAAAATCGACGAAGAAAACAAAAGAGCTGAAGTTTTCTTGAAATTAGAAGAAGTTTCTAAAGCAATTGGTAGAGGAGGTCACAATATTAAATTAGCAGGTCAGTTAACAGGTTACGAATTAGATGTTATTCGTGAAGGAGATGTTGCAGGAGCAACGGCAGATGAGGATGATGTTGAATTAACAGAATTCTCAGATGAAATCGAGGGCTGGGTAATTGAAGAATTTGCTAAAATTGGTTTGGATACAGCAAAAAGTATTCTGAAGCAAGAAGTAGAAGATTTAGTAAGAAGAACAGATTTAGAAGAGGAAACTATTCTTGATGTTATGAAAATACTAAAAGAGGAGTTTGACAGTTAGTTGTCTGCTCTAACAACACAACGAAAAAGGTAATAATAAAAAGGTTATATGTCTGAAGAGAGAGTAATAAGAATAAACAAGGTTTTAAGGGAATTAAATATTTCGTTAGAAAGAGCTGTTGATTATCTAAAAGATAAGGGTATTGCTATTGATGCAAATCCAAATGCGAAAATTTCTGATAGCGAATTTAATATCCTACAAAGCCAATTTGCGGGCGATAAGGGGAATAAGGAAGCTTCTAAAGAGGTAGGAGAAGAGAAAAGAAAAGAGAAAGAAGCATTACGTGTTGAACGTGAGAAAGAAATTGAGGACAAACGCAGACAAGACGAAGAGCGCCAAAAACAACAGGAGGTTATAAAAGCGAGAGCAGTTGTAACAGGGCCTGTTCAAGTAGGTAAAATTGATTTAAACCCGAAGAAACCTGCAATTGTTTCTACTACTACTGAGGAACCGGCTAAAACCGAAGAGCCAAAAGCAGTTGTTACTCCAACTCAACCAGAAAAACCTGTTCAAAAAGAAATTGTACAGCCAGAGCCGGTAGTTGCTCCTGTAGTTTCTGAAGAGAAAAAGGTAGAAAAACCTATTATTACAGAGAAGAAAGAAGTAAAAGTAGAGTCTCCAAAAGTAGCGCAGGAACCGGTTGTTTCAACTGATCCTAACACTGCTGAGGAAATAATTACTACACAATATCAAAAATTATCTGGAACTACTCTTACCGGGCAGACAATTGACTTGTCTCAATTCAATAAGCCTAAGAAAAAGAAAGAAGATCCAAAGATAACTCCTAATAAACCAGGAGCTCCGGGAGCCGGAAATAACGCTAATAAAAATAAGCGTAAAAGAATCGCTCCTAAACCGGGAACTCCGGGGGCGCCAAAACCTGCAACAGGTAATGCGCCGGGAACTCCAAACCCTAATAAAATTACACCAAATACTGGTGGAGGAGGTTTTAATGCGAACAGAAGTGCGAGACCAGGTTTTGTTAAAGGAAACCGTCCTGCAATTGTAGCAAAAGTGGAGCCGACTGAAGAGGAAGTAAAAAACCAAATTAGAGAGACTCTTGAAAAACTTCAGGGTAAAGGTGGAAAATCTAAAGCGGCTAAATACAGAAGAGATAAAAGAGAAACGCACCGTCAGAAATCAGATGATGAGCAAAGAGCGCTTGACGAAGGAAGTAAAACAATTAAAGTTACAGAGTTCGTTACGGTAGGTGAAATTGCAATCATGATGGATGTGCCGATTACAAAAGTAATTGGAACGTGTATGTCACTTGGTATCATGGTTACCATGAACCAACGTCTGGATGCTGAAACTCTAACAATTGTAGCGGATGAGTTTGGTTACGAAGTAGAGTTTATCACGGTTGATATCGAAGAAGCTATTGAGGTAGTTGAAGATAAAGAAGAAGACTTAGTGGTGAGAGCGCCAATTGTTACAGTAATGGGTCACGTCGATCACGGTAAAACCTCTTTATTGGATTATATCCGTAAAGAAAATGTTATTGCCGGAGAGTCTGGAGGTATTACACAGCACATTGGAGCTTACGGAGTAACTTTAGATAACGGTCAGAAAATAGCATTCTTAGATACTCCGGGTCACGAGGCGTTTACCGCGATGCGTGCACGTGGAGCTCAGGTTACCGATATTGCTATCATTGTAATTGCGGCGGATGATGATATCATGCCACAAACCAAAGAGGCGATCTCTCACGCACAAGCTGCGGGTGTTCCAATTATTTTTGCAATCAATAAAGTGGATAAGCCAAATGCTAATCCGGATAAGATTAAAGAAAGACTGGCAGGTATGAATTTACTTGTTGAAGATTGGGGTGGAAAAATTCAATCGCACGATATCTCTGCTAAAACAGGATTAGGAGTGAAAGAATTGTTAGAGAAAGTTTTATTGGAAGCTGAAATCTTAGATTTAAAATCAAATCCAAATAAAGCAGCACAGGGAACTGTTGTTGAGGCGTTCTTAGATAAAGGAAAAGGATATGTTTCTACTATTTTAGTTCAACACGGAACTTTAAAAATTGGAGATTATATGTTGGCAGGTAAGCATCATGGTAAAATTAAAGCCATGCATGATGAACGCGGACATATTGTTAAAGAAGCAGGGCCTTCAACTCCGGTATCTGTTTTAGGTCTTGACGGAGCTGCAACTGCCGGTGATAAGTTTAACGTTTTTGAAGACGAAAAAGAAGCGAAACAAATTGCATCTAAACGTTCTCAATTAATGCGTGAACAATCAGTACGTACACAGCGTCATATTACATTGGATGAGATTGGACGTCGTATCGCTCTTGGTCAGTTTAAAGAATTGAACGTAATCCTTAAGGGAGACGTTGATGGATCTGTTGAAGCATTATCAGATTCATTCTCTAAATTGTCTACAGAAGAAATTCAAATTAATATCATTCATAAAGGTGTTGGAGCAATTACTGAAACTGACGTTATGTTGGCTTCTGCATCTGATGCGATCATTATCGGATTTAATGTTCGTCCTGCAGGAAATGCGAGACAGCTTGCTGATAAAGAAGAAATCGATATCCGTTACTATTCTATTATCTATGCTGCAATCGATGACTTAAAAGATGCAATGGAAGGAATGTTAGCTCCTGAGATGAAAGAAGAAATTTTAGGAACTGCTGAAATTCGTGAGATTTTCAAAATTTCTAAAGTAGGTTCAATCGCTGGTTGTATGGTGATGGACGGTAAGATTATGAGATCTTCTAAAATTAGAGTGATCAGAGATGGAGTAGTGGTGCACACAGGTGAACTTGTGGCATTGAAACGTTTCAAAGATGATGTTAAAGAAGTTACTAAAGGGTACGATTGTGGTATTCAGATCAAAGGTTACAATGATATCGAAGAAAGAGATGTTATTGAGGCTTACCACGAAGTAGCAATCAAAAAGAAATTGAAATAATAGTCAATATTGATATTCAAAAGTCCCAACGAGAGTTGGGACTTTTTTTGTGAGAATATATAAACGAAGTTTATGGTGTTTAAAAAAATGAGGTGTGATTAATATTTTCGTTTATTTCAATTTTAATGCTATTTTTGATTAAAAAATATTTAATTATGAGAAAATTTATATATGCAATCGTTCTTTGTGCGAGTTTTTCTTCAGTGTCTTTTTCACAGGAAGCAGTTGAAAAGAGTGCTCCTCCGGCAGGAAATGCTGTAGTGGGAGATCATTACGGTGCCGATGTTTCGAAAATTTCAGAAAGCAAAGCGATCACGGTTGAGAAGTTGAAAAGCGACTTAAAAACGACTAATAAGGCTGAAAATATATCGGTGAAAGGAATCGTGACCGATGTTTGTCCGAAGAAAGGATGTTGGGTTACTGTTAAAACTGAAGATGGGTCTTCCTTCTTTGTGAAAATGAAGGACTATGCTTTTTTTGTGCCAACAGCATTAAAAGGTAAGAATGTTGTTTTGGAAGGTACGGCCGAGAAGAAAATCACCTCTGTCGATGAGTTGAAACATTATGCTAAAGATGCTAAAAAATCAAAAGCTGAAATTGATGCGATCAACAAGCCGAAAGAAGAAATTCGATTTATGGCAGATGGAATTAAGGTGGTGAATTAAATGCATTTTTGATTTACTGCTCAATATTTATGTTTTAGAGTCCTGGCTTTTGCCGGGACTTTTTTGTTGGAGTAAAAAAGAGTTTGTTTTGTTTGGGTGATTGGAAGAAGAGGGTGTTTGTGGAAGTAGAGAGTCGGACTGAATAGGGGTAAGGTTGTTTGTTGTTTGAAAGAATAAGTTGCTTAATAATTGTTTCAGGTCTGGGGATGTTTTTTTGAGTCCGAGTAATATTTTGTTTCAGTTTGTAAAATGAAACAAGGGTATAGGGGGGGTAAATTGCGAAATATGGATAATTGATGGAAGGTTATTTGTGTGATGAGGGTGTGTTAAATCGTTTAATGTTGTTGACTCGTCTGTTTGTATCGGTATCTCGAGTTTTTAGATTTGATTTGGAATATACAAGAAAGTGTTAAAGTGGAATGATTGGATTTGCTTTCTGAGAGCTTTAAGTGATGGAAAATTATCTTTTCCGCATGGGGTGAAATCATTTGAATTCGTCATGAGTATGCATATTGATGTTGTTGAGAGTCTTGTCTGTATGGTGTGATCTTAGGTGTTGGCTGGCGACTGGTGTAGGGTTGTTTGAGTAAGGTTTGGAGAGAAAGATAAGAGGATGTGGAAGGTTGTGTTTTAGGATCAGAATAAGTTATGAAAAAAAGGGCAGCTTCGTTTTGAAGCTGCCCTTTTTTTGATTGTTCTATTTTAATGAAGAGTTTACTTTCCTGGCTTTAATAGAAAAACATTTTTGTGTCTCTTTTTGATGTCTGCCAGGTTTCTTTCCGCCTCTATTCTGGTCTTGAAATTTCCAACAATTACCTTGTAGTTTGGAGTGTTGAAAATTATGGTTCCATCGATGTTGCTGTATTCTCTTTTGAAATCCGATAACGTTTTCTTTGCTTCTTCGCTTTTGCCGCTGAAGATTTGAATTTTATAGGTATCGTTTGTACTTATTGATGTGTTAATTTTGCGTTTGTCATTCAATAATTGCTCAAATTTTGGATCTTGATTTAGTGTTAAATTTTGATCCTGAGCTTGAATGTTGTAAGCTAAAGTGATCATTGTTAGCGTGAAGAAAACTCTTTTGGATGGGGTTAAAATTCTCATAATGTGGTGGTTTTTGAACAAAAATAGTATTTAAAATTTGTATGCGAAAATTTGATATTATTTAGAATTGATATAAATTGATATTTAAGACTATTTTAAGGTTTTGAGAATAACACATAAGTCGTATTTTTGTGCAAGTTTTAAAAGAAGGTATTAGTTTTTTGTTGATTTACTACAGAAAAAATCATACCAAAAATTAGTAGATAATTATTATACTATATGAAAAAGGTGGGTAACCATAATTCGATCTCAAGAAAATTGCTGCTTAGCTTATCGCTAACGCTGCTTTTCTCCCTAACTTCATTTGCTCAAGATCCAGCTGCTCCTGCGGCGACTGAAGCTGCTGCCGCTCCGGCTGCAACTGCTGGTGGTGATCCGGTAAAAGGGAAAGAACTTTTTAATGCAAATTGCGCTGCATGTCACAAATTAGATGCCAAATCAACGGGTCCTGCTTTAAGGGGAGTTGCTGGAAAGCATGATATTGCTTGGATCTACAAATGGGTTCACAACAGTTCTGACATGATTAAGTCAGGTGATCCTGTAGCAGTAAAACTTTTTGAAGAAAACAACAAGTCAGTAATGACTTCTTTTCCTCAATTATCAACAGGAGATATTGATAATATTATCGCGTATACTTCTGAAGTAAAAGCTGAGCCAGCTGTTGCTGCTGGTGGGGCTGCAACTCCTCCGGGAACTAATGTTGACGGTGGTGGTATTTCAAACAATATTATTTTAGGTGCACTTGCACTTGTAATGGCTATATTGGTTGTGATGTTGTTCATGGTGAACAAAGTATTGACTAAAGTAGCTAGTAATAACGGAATTGTAGTTGCTCCTAAAGAAGCTACGACTCCTATCTGGAAAGCGTTCGCTAGAAACCAGTTCTTGGTATTAGTTACTGCAATATTCTTGCTATTGGCAAGTGGATATTTTGTGTACGGATACTTAATGCAAGTTGGTGTGGATCAAAATTATGAGCCAATTCAGCCAATTCATTATTCTCATAAAATTCACGCTGGTGATAACGAAATCAATTGTAAATATTGTCACTCTGCTGCTCGTGTAAGTAAGACTGCTGGTATTCCATCTTTGAATGTTTGTATGAACTGTCATAAAAACATCTCTGAAGTTGCTGAAACTACTGCTACTCCTGAGTACAGCAAAGCATTTTACGACGCTCAGATCCAAAAATTATATGATGCAGTTGGTTGGGATAAGGCAAAACAAGCTTATACCGGAAAAACGCAGCCAGTAAAATGGGTTCGTATTCACAACTTACCTGATTTTGTTTACTTCAACCACTCTCAACACGTTACTGTTGGAGGTATCGAATGTCAAACTTGTCACGGTCCTGTGGAAGAATTTGAAATCATGAAGCAATACTCTAAATTAACAATGGGATGGTGTGTTGATTGCCATAGAAAAACTGATGTTAAGATGGAAGGAAATGCCTACTATGATAAAATTCATGCTGAACTTTCTAAAAAATACGGTGTAGAGAAATTAACTGCAGCGCAAATGGGAGGTTTAGAATGCGGTAAATGCCACTATTAATCGAATTATTAAGATTTTAATATTTATATACAATGTCATCAAACAAAAAATACTGGAAAAGTGTTGAAGAACTAGAAAATAGTTCTATTGTTGAGGCGCTTAGAAATAACGAGTTTGTTGAAGAGATTCCTACAGATGAATTCTTAGGGAATGCAGATGCTTTAGCTTCATCTGGAACTTCACGTCGTGACTTTTTAAAGTACGTAGGATTTAGTACTGCGGCAGTTACACTTGCTGCATGTGAAGGTCCTGTGCACAAGTCTATCCCTTATGTTTTACAACCAGAGCAAATCATTCCTGGTGTTGCAGATTATTATGCAACTACTGTATTTGATGGTTTTGATTTTGCTAATCTTTTGGTAAAAACTCGTGAGGGTCGTCCAATTAAAATTGAAAACAATGCAATCGCTGGTGCTAAATTTGCAGCCAATGCGAGAATTCACGCATCTATCTTAGGATTGTATGATAGCGCTCGTTTAAAAGAGCCAAAAGTAGATGGTAAACAAACTTCTTGGTCAGCTGTTGATTTAAAAATTAAATCAAGTTTAGCTGAAGCAAAAGCTAAAAACCAACAGGTTGTATTATTAACAAATACACTTGCAAGTCCATCTACTGAAAAATTAATCGCTGAATTTATTGCTAAAAATCCAAATGCTAAGCATGTTGTTTATGATGCAGTTTCTTCATCTGAGGCTTTAGATGCTTTTCAGGCTGTTTACGGTCAAAGAGCTTTAGTTGATTACGATTTTTCAAAATCTAATTTAATTGTATCTGTTGGTGCTGATTTCTTAGGAGACTGGCAAGGTGGTGGGTACGATAGTGGATATGCAAAAGGACGTATTCCGCAAAACGGAAAAATGTCCCGTCATTTCCAATTCGAATCAAATATGACATTATCCGGAGCTGCTGCTGATAAGCGTGTTCCAATGACTAGTGCTGTACAAAAACAGGCTTTAGTTCAAATATATAACATTATTGCAGGTGCTTCTGTTCCTGTTACTTTAGATGCTGCTTATAAAGCTGAAGTAGTGAAAGCTGCTCAGCAATTAAAAGCTGCCGGATCTAAAGGGGTTCTGGTTTCCGGAATCGAAGATAAAAACGCTCAGTTATTAGTTTTAGCTATCAACCAAATTTTGGCGAGTGAAGCTTATACTACTGCAGGAGCAAGACAAATTAGAAAAGGATCTAATGCTGTTGTTTCTCAATTAATTAAAGATCTGAATGCTGGAAGTGTTCATACTTTAATTATGAGTGGAGTTAATCCTGCTTACACTTTAGCTGATTCTGCTGCTTTTGTTTCAGGATTGAAAAAAGTTAAAACATCTGTTGCTTTTTCATTAAAAGAAGATGAAACTGCTTCAATTGTTACTGTTGCTGCTCCGGCTCCTCATTATTTAGAGTCTTGGGGAGATGTAGAAATAACAAGCGGAACTTATAGCTTAACGCAACCAACGATTCGCCCTATTTTTAATACCAAACAATTTCAGGATGTTTTATTGTCATTAAATGGTGCCGGAGGTACTTTTTATGATTATTTAAAAGCTAATTCTTCAGCATTTACTGCAGGATCTTCTTGGAACAAAGTATTACATGATGGTGTTGCAGTGGTTGGATCTGCTGCATTATCTGGAGGTGCTGTTGATGCAGCTACTGCTGCAAATGCACTTGCAAAATCTAAAGCTGCTGGTGATTTCGAATTAGTATTATATACTAAAACCGGATTAGGAGATGGACAACATGCTAATAACCCTTGGTTACAAGAGTTCCCGGATCCAATTACCAGAGTTTCATGGGATAACTATGTTACTGTTTCTAATGCTGATGCTAAAAAATTAGGATTGTCAAATGAAATCGTTGCTAACGGTGGTTTGAACGGAAGTTATGCTACTATTACTACTGCTGACGGGGCTAAATTAGAAAATGTACCGGTAATTGTTCAGCCAGGACAAGCTGTTGGTACAGTTGGTTTAGCAGTTGGTTACGGTCGTAAGGCAGCGTTAAAAGAAGAAATGCAGGTAGGTTTAAATGCTTACGCTTTATATAAAAATTTCAATAGTGTTCAGTCTGTTTCTATTGCGAAAGCAAATGGAGAGCATGAGTTTGCTTGTGTTCAGGGACAAAAAACATTAATGGGTAGAGGAGATATCATTAAAGAAACTACCCTTGATGTATTTAACAAAGAAAATGCTGAACATTGGAATCCACAGCCAATGGTATCTTTAGATCACCAGGAAGTTAAAGCTACAACAGTAGATTTATGGGAATCATTTGATCGTTCTACAGGACATCACTTTAACCTTTCTATCGACTTAAATGCTTGTACAGGATGTGGAGCTTGTGTTATTGCTTGTCATGCTGAGAACAACGTTCCTGTTGTTGGTAAAGCAGAGGTAAGAAGAAGCCGTGATATGCACTGGTTACGTATCGACAGATACTATTCTTCTGAAAGCACTTTTGAAGGTGATAACGAAAGAAAAGAAGGAATTGCAGGTTTATCAAGTTCATTATCTACATTTAATGAAATGGAAAAACCAGGAGACAATCCACAGGTTGCATTCCAACCAGTAATGTGTCAACACTGTAACCACGCTCCTTGTGAAACAGTTTGTCCGGTTGCAGCAACATCTCACGGTCGTCAAGGTCAAAACCACATGGCATACAACAGATGTGTTGGTACTCGTTACTGTGCAAACAACTGTCCATACAAAGTACGTCGTTTCAACTGGTTCTTGTACAACAAAAACAGTGAATTCGACTATCACATGAATGATGATTTAGGTCGTATGGTATTAAACCCAGACGTAAACGTTCGTTCTCGTGGAGTTATGGAAAAATGTTCATTCTGTATTCAAAGTACACAAGCTGTTATTCTTCAGGCAAAACGTGAAGGAAGAGTTGTGGCGAAAGATGAATTCAACAATGCTTGCGCTTGTTCTGCAGCTTGTTCTTCTGGAGCTATGGTGTTTGGAGATGTAAATGATAAAGAAAGCGAAGTTGCTAAGTTAGCAGAAAGCGAAAGAATGTATCATTTATTAGAGCATGTTGGTACAAAACCGAACGTTTTCTATCATGTAAAAGTTAGAAATACTTAGTAAAATTATTAATTAGAAACAATATAAAGGATTATGTCGTCTCACTACGAAGCACCCATTAGAAAACCTTTAGTTATAGGTGATAAATCTTATCACGATGTAACAGTAGATGTAGCTGCACCTGTTGAGGGGCCTGCAAACAAACAATGGTGGATTGTATTTTCAATCGCATTAATAGCCTTCCTTTGGGGATTAGGTTGTATAATTTACACTGTATCTACAGGTATCGGAACATGGGGATTAAATAAAACAGTTGGTTGGGCTTGGGATATCACGAACTTCGTTTGGTGGGTTGGTATTGGTCACGCCGGAACATTAATTTCTGCGGTATTATTACTTTTCCGTCAACGTTGGAGAATGGCTATTAACCGTTCTGCTGAAGCGATGACTATCTTCTCAGTAGTTCAGGCAGGTTTATTTCCAATTATTCACATGGGTCGTCCATGGTTGGCTTACTGGGTTTTACCTATTCCAAATCAATTTGGATCTTTATGGGTAAACTTTAACTCGCCATTACTTTGGGACGTATTTGCAATTTCAACGTATCTTTCGGTATCATTAGTTTTCTGGTGGACTGGTTTATTGCCTGACTTTGCAATGCTACGTGATAGAGCAATAACACCTTTCAATAAAAGAGTATATTCTATCCTAAGTTTTGGATGGAGCGGTAGAGCAAAAGACTGGCAGCGTTTTGAAGAAGTATCTTTAGTACTTGCAGGTTTAGCTACTCCACTTGTACTTTCTGTACACACCATTGTATCGATGGACTTTGCTACTTCTGTAATACCAGGATGGCATACCACGATTTTCCCTCCTTACTTCGTTGCAGGAGCGGTATTCTCAGGATTTGCAATGGTTAACACCTTGTTGATCGTTATGAGAAAAGTTTCTAACCTTGAAGCTTACATTACACTACAACATATCGAGTTGATGAACATCATTATCATGATCACGGGTTCTATCGTAGGTGTTGCTTACATCACGGAGTTATTCGTAGCTTGGTATTCAGGTGTAGAGTATGAGCAATATGCGTTCTTAAACAGAGCTACCGGACCTTACTGGTGGGCATATTGGTCGATGATGACTTGTAACGTTTTCTCTCCACAGTTCATGTGGTTCAAAAAACTAAGAACAAGTATCATGTTCTCCTTCATTATTTCGATTGTAGTAAACATCGGAATGTGGTTTGAAAGATTCGTAATTATTGTTACTTCTTTACATAGAGATTACCTTCCATCTTCTTGGACAATGTTCTCACCAACATTCGTTGATATTGGAATTTTCATCGGAACAATTGGTTTCTTCTTCGTATTGTTTTTATTATACTCCAGAACATTCCCTGTAATTGCTCAGGCGGAGGTGAAAACAATTTTGAAAGGAACAGGAGATAATTATATTAGAGAAAGAGCAGCAAATAAAGATTCACACCATGAGTAATAAAGTAATATACGCCATTTATAATGACGATGATATTTTGATGGATGCAGTAAAGAAAACCAGAGCTGCTCATCATCATATTGAAGAGGTTTTTACTCCATTCCCAGTTCACGGATTGGATAAAGCTATGGGCTTAGCACCAACAAGATTAGCAATTTGTGCATTTTTATACGGATGTGTTGGTATTTCTGTTGCAACATTCATGATGAGTTATATCATGATTCATGACTGGCCTCAGGATATTGGTGGAAAACCAAGTTTTAGTTTCATTCAGAATATGCCTTCTTTTGTGCCAATTATGTTTGAGATGACTGTATTTTTTGCTGCCCACTTAATGGTGATCACTTTTTACATGAGAAGTAGATTGTGGCCATTCAAACAAGCTGAAAATCCTGATGTAAGAACAACAGACGACCATTTTTTAATGGAAGTTGCTGTAAATGATAACGAAGCAGAATTAGTTTCTTTTTTCGAAGGAACAGGAGCTGTTGAAGTTAAAGTAATCGAAAAGAATTAATTGTAGCTATGAAAAGGATATATAAAATAACACTTTTAGTTGGTATAACTATTTTAGTTTCATCTTGCCACAATAATTCGGCACCAAACTATCAGTATTTCCCAAATATGTATGAATCTGTTGCTTACGAGCCATATACAGAAGCAAAAATATTTAAAGGAGGAAAAGAAGGACAGCTTCCTGTAGAAGGAACTATCAATAGAGGTTTTGAACCTTATGAGTATGAGAATTCAACTGCTGGTTATGAATTAGCGAAAGCAAATTTAAAATCACCTTTGACTGAAGCTGAAAAAAGTTCTGAAAAAGGAAAAGAACTTTTCGAAATTTACTGTATCAGCTGCCATGGTGCAACTGGAAACGGTAAAGGTAAATTGGTTGAAAGAGAAAAATTTCTTGGAGTACCTAGCTATAAAGACAGAGTTATCACTGAAGGAAGTATCTTTCACGTTGAGACTTATGGTTTAAATGCAATGGGTTCACATGCAAATCAATTAAGTGCCCACGAACGTTGGTTAGTTGCTGACTATGTTCTAAAACTAAAAAGCCAATTATAATTGTTGAACAAACTGATCGTAATAGATATGTATACATTTTCAAGTAAATTAAAAACTTTTTCTATCGTCCTAATGGTTCTTGGCCTATTAGGGATTGGGTATGGTTTTTTAAATGCACCTAAAGATATTCAAGAAGTTGAAAAAATACTAGCTGCAGATGCTCATGGTTCTCATGGAGCTGCACATGGTGAAGCTGCAGAGGCTTCTCATGAAACTGCAGGTCATGAAGCTACAGAAGCTTCACATGAAGGTGCTGCACATGCAGAAGCTCCGGCAGCTTCTCATGATACAGCAGAAGCTTCACATGATTCACTTAAAGGTGCAGCGCACGCAGAAACTCCAGCAGTTTCTCATGAAGCTGCAAAAGTTTCACATGATTCACACGAAGGTGGTGAGCATGCGAAAGTTGATGCCGCAGGTGAACATGAAAAACATTTAGAACACGTATTACACCAATTGCAAAACAAGCCTTGGTCAGCATTATATGTTGCCTCTATTTTCTTCTTGTTGCTTTCTATGGGAGTATTAGCTTTTTATGCTATTCAACAAGTGGCTCAGGCAGGATGGTCTCCGGTTTTATTCAGAGTAATGCAGGGAATCACAGCTTACTTACCAGCTGGTTCTGTAATATTCTTTATTATTCTGGTACTTTGCGGATTGCATTTTAATCACATATTTGTATGGTTAGGAGAAGGAGTTACAGATCCAAAACATGCAAACTACGATGCAATCATTGCTGGAAAATCAGGTTATTTAAACTTTCCTTTCTGGATCGTTAGAGCAGCAATCTTTTTATTAGGATGGAACATTTACCGTCACTATTCCAGAAAAAATTGTTTAGCTCAAGACGAAGCTAATGATGATCTTTACTACAAAAAGAACTTCAAAATCTCTGCGGGATTCTTAGTATTCTTTATTGTTTCTGAGTCTATCATGGCGTGGGATTGGATTATGTCATTTGACCCACACTGGTTTAGTACTTTATTTGCATGGTATGTTTTTGCTTCTTTCTTTGTAAGCGGTATTACTACAATAGCATTGGTTACTATTTACTTAAAATCTAAAGGATATTTAGAATATGTAAATACAAGTCACATTCACGATTTAGCTAAATTTATGTTTGGTATCAGTGTATTCTGGACATACTTATGGTTCTCACAATTCATGTTGATCTGGTACGCAAACATTCCGGAAGAGGTTACTTATTTCGTAACTAGAATTCAATTATACAACTTGCCATTTTTTGGAGCTGTAGTTATGAACTTTTTGTTCCCATTATTAATATTGATCAATACAGACTTCAAACGTCTTAACTGGGTTATTGTAATGGCTGGTGTAGTGATCTTGTTAGGACACTATGTTGATTTCTTTAATATGATTATGCCTGCTACAGTTGGAGATAAATGGTTTATTGGAGTTTCTGAAATTGCATCTATTCTTTTCTTCTTAGGTTTATTTATTTTTGTTGTATTTACTGCATTAACTAAAGCTCCTTTGTTAGCAAAAAGAAATCCTTTCATTGAAGAAAGTAAACATTTTCATTATTAATATTTAAAGAAGTAAACAGATGACAAGTTTGTTGGTAATTATAGTTTTAGTTTTATTAGCAGTTGCATTGTGGCAATTGACCAAGATATTCGATCTTACGCAAGTGGGATCCTCTTCTTCGGACGATTCGCAAGTGGCATCCGATAATGATAATAATGTTCAGGGGTATATCATGTTTGGCTTCTTAGCTTTCATTTATATCTTTACGATTTACGGTTTATTGAAATGGGGTAATTTAGCACTTCATACACCGGCTTCAGAGCACGGGCTTTTAGTAGATAACTTAATGAACATTACATGGGTATTAATATTCACAGTTCAGGTTATTACACAAGGATTATTATACTGGTTCTCTTTTAAAAACAGAGGACATAAAGATAAAAAAGCTTTATTCTTTGCTGATAGTAATAAATTAGAAGCAATTTGGAGTATTATTCCATCTGTAGTTTTAGCTTGTTTAATTCTTTACGGATTGTACGCTTGGAACAACATTATGTTTGTTGATAAAGACGAAGACGTAATAGAAATTGAATTATACGCTCAACAATTTAAATGGACGGCAAGATATGCTGGTCAGGACAATGTTTTAGGAAAAGCAAACGTTCGTTTAATTGAAGGTGTAAATACTTTAGGAGTAGACATGTCTGATCCTAATGCTCAGGATGATATCGTAGTTAGTGAATTGCATATTCCAAAAGGTAAAAAAGTACATTTCAAAATGCGTTCTCAAGACGTATTACACTCAGCTTACATGCCTCACTTTAGAGCACAGATGAACTGCGTTCCTGGAATGGTTACTGAATTTGCTTTTATTCCAACTTACACAACTTCTGAATACAGAGAGTTACCGTTTATGGTGGAGAAAGTTGCACACATCAACAAACTTAGAGCTGAAAAAAGCGTTGAGTTAGTGGCTAAAGGTGGAACAGCTTTAGATCCTTATACATTTGACTATTTATTATTATGTAATAAAATTTGTGGAGCTTCTCACTACAACATGCAAATGAAAGTAGTTGTTGATACTCCGGAAGATTATAAAAAATGGTTAAGCGAAAAAACTACATTAGCTCAGGATATTAAAGCTGCCGCTGCTGCAGATGCTGAAAAGAAGGCTGGTGAAGAAGCAAAAGCAAGCACAGATAGTACTGCTAAAGACACTGTGAAAGCAGTTATCGATACAGTTAAGGCAGTTGTAGCTAAAGTGGCTATGAGATAATATTTATTAAGAAAATTTAAAGTACACATATATGTCAGCAGAAGCGCACGGTCACGATCACGGACACGATCACGAGCACGAACATCATCATAAAGACACGTTCATTACTAAATATATCTTTAGTATTGATCACAAAATGATTGCTAAGCAATACTTACTTACAGGTATTGTAATGGGAGTAATTGGTATTGCAATGTCGTTGCTTTTCAGAATGCAATTGGCTTGGCCAGAAGAGTCTTTTAAAATTTTTAATGTTTTATTAGGAGATAAATTTGCACCTGATGGTGTAATGGCAAATGATATTTATCTGGCTTTGGTTACCATTCACGGTACCATCATGGTATTCTTTGTACTGACGGCCGGTTTGAGCGGAACCTTTAGTAACTTATTGATTCCACTTCAAATTGGAGCGCGAGATATGGCTTCCGGATTTATGAATATGATTTCATACTGGTTGTTCTTCTTATCTGCTGTAGTAATGTTATGTTCCTTATTTGTTGAAGCTGGACCAGCATCTGCAGGTTGGACAATTTACCCACCATTAAGTGCTTTACCACAAGCAATCCCAGGTTCTGGAACAGGTATGACTTTATGGTTAGTTTCAATGGCTATCTTTATTGCATCTTCTTTAATGGGATCTTTGAACTACATTGTAACGGTTATCAACCTTAGAACAAAAGGAATGTCTATGACAAGACTTCCATTGACAATCTGGACATTTTTCGTAACAGCTATCATTGGTGTTATTTCGTTCCCTGTATTATTGTCAGCTGCTTTATTATTGATCTTTGACAGAAGTTTTGGTACTTCATTCTTCTTATCTGATATCTATATTGCCGGAGAGGTTTTACACTACCAAGGTGGTTCTCCTGTATTGTTCGAACACTTATTCTGGTTTTTAGGACACCCTGAGGTTTACATCGTAATTTTACCAGCGATGGGTCTTGTTTCTGAAATTATGGCTACAAACTCTCGTAAACCAATCTTTGGTTACAGAGCGATGATTATGTCAGTTCTTGCAATTGCATTCTTATCTACAATTGTTTGGGGTCACCATATGTTTATTTCAGGTATGAATCCTTTCTTAGGATCTGTATTTACTTTCACAACTTTATTGATTGCAATTCCATCTGCTGTAAAAGCGTTCAACTGGATCACAACTTTATGGAAAGGTAACTTACAATTCAACCCTGCAATGTTATTCTCTATCGGAATGGTTTCTACTTTCATCACTGGAGGTTTAACAGGAATCATTTTAGGAGACAGTACTTTAGATATTAACGTTCACGATACTTACTTCGTAATTGCTCACTTTCACTTAGTAATGGGTATCTCTGCACTTTACGGAATGTTTGCTGGTATTTACCACTGGTTCCCTAAAATGTACGGTAGAATGTTAAATAAAAACTTAGGTTACATTCACTTTTGGGTAACGGCAGTTTGTGCTTATGGAGTATTCTTCCCAATGCACTTTATCGGATTAGCTGGTTTACCAAGACGTTATTATACAAACACAAACTTCCCATTATTTGATGATTTACAAAATGTGAATGTTTTAATTACAACATTCGCTCTTGTAGGAGGTGCGTTCCAATTAGTATTCTTATACAACTTCTTCGTTAGTATTTTCTACGGTAAGAAAGCGGTTCAGAATCCATGGAAATCAACAACATTAGAGTGGACTACTCCTGTAGAACATATCCACGGTAACTGGCCAGGTGAAATTCCTCACGTATACCGTTGGCCGTATGACTACAGTAACCCGAATCACGATGTAGATTTTGTACCGCAAAATGTACCGATGAAAGAAGGTGAAGAAGTTTTACACCACTAAAAATACTTTAAAAGACTGTCTGTAAAGACAGTCTTTTTTGTTTCTATAAGCCGCGCGTTTAGAATGTGAATCGCTTATTTCATTTGCGTAGGAAAAGATTTGAATCCAAATTTCAATTGTGACAGGAGTACTATTGAAATTTGGATTTGCTTTGAAGGAGCTATGGCAAAAGCATCGTACGCAGCACTAGGAATGATGATGGCAATTATGGGTTATGCCCTGAAAGGGCAAAAGCGTGATCGCAAAGAAAAGCACCCGGCATATCTTGTGCGAGATTCTTTAAGAATGTTATTTTTTTTAATGGGATTTGTTGGAGTTTAAAATTGCTTTTGCCCTTTCAGGGTAATTCTACACCTTAATCAAATTTATAGGGCTTCGCACTATGCTCGTAGTTTTTAGGCTTTCATCCTTTTTCTCCCCAACTTTTGTTCTTGATCCGAAAAGTTAATTGGCTGTAGTCATAATTACCCTTAGTTTAATATGGTTTGTAAAAGTGAGAAAAATAGCCAACTAAATAATTGACAAATAGATAATTATTGTATATTTATATAGAAACAGGTTTCATTTTTCATAAGTAAATTATTCGCTGATAATATGAAGACACAAGTGATTTCCAATACAATTTTTAGTTTTTTTAAAGACAGAAAGGGAGTCTCTTATTTACGTGAGAATGATAAAATTATCAGGCAGTTTGTATTTACTATTTTTTTTATTGGAATCGGAATCTGGTTTATCAAACACGAACGTTCGGAATTAGTAGAAGTTAATACTGTAATTACCAATGCTAGCTTTTTTTGGGTTTCGTGCGGAATAGCTCTTGCTTTCTTATATGTATCACTTCAGGCGTTAATGTATTTTGCCTCTTTTAAAGCTGTTCAAAGCGGTATATCTTTTAAACAGGCCATTATTTTATTTCTCAAACGAAATTTTGTAAGCGTTTTTTTGCCAGCGGGTGGAATTTCTTCTTTAGCTTTTTTTACAAAATCCATCGAAAAGAGCGGTGTAAAACAAACTCAAATTCATTTTGCTTCTGTAGTTTATGGTTTTGTCGGGATACTCTCGGTTATTATTGTAGCAATACCGGCGTTAATTTACTCTTTATTTGAGGGAACTGCGGGATCTGGTGAAGGATATGCCTTGGGAGCGGTTGTGATCTTAGCTTTGTTTGTTTTTCTGATTTATGATTCGATATTAAAAAAAGGGTCTCTGTACCGTCTCATTATAAAACTTCTTCCTTCAGCAGTTGTCTTTTTGGATGATTTGCAGCAAAACAGAATCTTAAAAAAGAAATTTCTGCAGGTTGTTTTTTATTCTGTACTCATCGAGTTTGCCGGAATAGCTCATTTGTATATTGCGATGATTGCTTTGGGATTTGAACCGTCGTTGCCTGCGGCTGTGATAGGGTACATTGTTTCGGTTATTTTTTTAATCGTTTCTCCTTTTTTGAGAGGGTTAGGGGCTATAGAAATCTCAATGAGTTTTATATTAATACAATTCGGGTTTGATAATGTTAGTGCTATAGCTATCACTTTTTTGTATCGTTTCTTCGAATTTTGGATTCCATTAGTTGCAGGTGCATTCCTCTTTTTGTTTAATGCGAATACCTTATTGATGCGGGTGGTGCCTTCGTTTTTACTTTTTGTTTTGGGATTAATAAACATAGTGTCCGTATTAACCCCGGCAATTTCAGAACGATTGCACATTCTGAGAAACATCATTCCCGTCTCGGCTATTAAAGCATCAAATGATTTTGTGATAACCGCAGGTTTATTCATGTTGGTAAATGCGACATTTATGCTCAAAGGTTTGCGAAATGCATGGTGGTCTGCCATTTTCTTAAGTGGTATTTCTGTGATCGGACACCTCACAAAGGCGATTGATTATGAAGAAGCAGTAATCGCTCTGATTGTTTTTATCAGTTTAATTATTACCAGAAAAGAATATTATATCAAGAGCAATGCGCATCTGCAGAGTATCGGATTAAAAACAGTTTTAATCACTATGGCTGCTGTTTTAATATACAGCATTCTGGGATTCTATTTTTTGGATAAGAAACATTTTGGTATCGATTTTCATTGGCAGCAATCTATTAGATATGGCTTTCAGAATTACTTTTTGGTGGGGAGCTCTGATTTGGTTCCTCTTGACAGATTTGCAAGGCGCTTTTTACTTTCCATCAACATTAGTGGTTTTTTATCCATAGGCTTTTTGATCTTTGCCTTAATCCGTCCCTACACCATAAAAAAGGAAGCAGTAGAAGATGATTTTTTATCTGCTAAAGATCTTCGGACTCTGTATGGAACTTCTGCTTTAGACTATTTTAAAACGTATGACGATAAAAATATTTTTATAGCGAAAAGTAAAAAGTCTTTTTTAGCTTATCGTGTGGGGGATAGTTTTGCGGTGGTTTTAGAAAACCCCGTAGCAGCGTCGGAGGATGAATTTAAACAGTGTATTGTCGAGTTTGACGAGTATTGTTATGAGAATGGCTTGCGAAGTATTTATTATCGTGTTCCTGAAGAAAATTTAGCACTCTTTGCCTCATTACACAAAAAGAATCTGTTTATAGGACAGGAAGCTGTTGTGGATTTATCGGTATTTACGATGGAAGGAGGTGCCAAAAAATCATTGCGTAATGCGATAAGCAAAGTCAAAGAAAAGGGTTTTAAGACTACCATTCATACGGCACCGGTAAAGGATGGATTACTGCAAAAAGTTAAAGCGGTAAGTGATGAATGGCTTGCAGGTACCGGAAGAACTGAAATAGTTTTTTCGCAAGGTAAATTTGATTGGGAAGAACTCAAACAGCAAACCATCATAACAGTTGAAAATGCTGAAGAGAAAATCGTGGCTTTTTTAAATGTGATTCCGGATTATGCTAAAGGAGAAGGAACATACGATTTGATTCGGAAAACCAATGATGCACCAAATGGGATCATCGATTTTATCCTTTTGGAACTTTTTGCTTATTTGAAAACTCAGGGCTGTACGTCAGTCAATTTAGGATTAGCTGCTATGAGTGGAATTGAAGACCCGGACACCTTTCCGGAAAAGTCAATGAAGTTTGCTTATGAAAGGATTAAGTATTTTTCACATTATAAAGGATTGCGTGATTTTAAAGAAAAATTTTCTCCGGTTTGGTACAATAAATACTTAGTGTATACGCATGATTATGATTTGCTACAGGCCCCCTTAGTTTTAAATAAAGTCGTAAAATCATAATTAAGAAGATGAAGGCCGGGAAAACAGTACCATTTAATTGGGTTAGAGCGGCAGCAGTGATCTGTATAATTACCTGTATTTCTGATTTTATAGTGCTGTTTGTCTTAGGAAGGTGCTATCAGGGGTATAGTCAGCTGCAGAACACCATTAGTTCTTTGGGAGCAACTATTAGTCCGGTATCCAAATTAATTTCTGCCTGGTGGATTTTAATTGGAATCGTATTTATTTTTTTTGGAGTCTTTTTCAGAAAAGCCTTTGATAAAGACAGGCGATTTGTAAAACTTGCTTCTTTGTTGATTATGATGTATGGATTTGGAGAAGGGATAGGCTCCGGTTTGTTTAAAGCGGATATCATAAACGGTAAAAGGACTTTCTCATTTCTTTTACATGATATTGCAGGAGGTATCGGAATCATTGCTGCAGTATTGTTGCCTTTAGTAATGTGTAGCGTGATTTCAAAAGAAGACAATCCCGGGTTTTACTGTTTTTCATGGATCATTTTTATCATTGGCGGTATTACTCTGTTGTGCTTTGGGATTCGTTTACCTTCTGAGGCAGGTGATTTAATTGCTTCATGCAAAGGATTATGGCAAAGGCTTTTTCTGTTGAATATGTATGTTTATTTTATTGCAATTTCAGTCATAATGTATAATAGGAAAACTATAATTTAAGATTTCGTAATGTTAAAAAACAATCAAGATGAATAAAGTCGTAACACTTCTTCTGTCGGTTTTTATTTTTGGGACTAATGTTTATGCCGTAACAACAGATACTTTAAGGGTTGGAGCATTTGGAAAAATCATGATATACAAGCCTAAAATAACACCAACAGCGGTTGTTTTGTTTGTGTCAGGTGATGGCGGATGGAACAGCGGTGTCGTCGATATGGCTAAAAACATTGTTGACCAGGGAGCTGTGGTTGCGGGGATTGATATTCAGCATTATTTTAAGGAAATCAAAAAAGAAAAATCCAAATGTTATTATCCTGCTGGGGACTTTGAAGAGCTTAGTCTGATGTTGCAAAAAAAGATAAAGATGAAGCAATATCTAAAGCCAATATTGGCTGGATATTCTTCGGGAGCAACCCTGATCTACGGTATGCTGGCTCAGGCTCCCGCGAATACTTTTGGCGGAGCCATTGCTTTAGGGTTTTGTCCCGATATAGAAACGGACAGGACTTTATGTGATGGTTCCGGATTAACTTCACATGTTTTGAAAGAAGGAAAAGCTTATTTTCTGGAAAAAACCGAAAAATTATCGGCTCCTTTTATCGTCTTGCAAGGAATCACCGATCAGGTTTGTAATTATGCCGACACCCAAAAATACATGGAAGGCATGAAGCAGGGAAAACTAATCACACTGCCAAAAGTGGGACATGGTTTTTCTGTTACTAAAAACTGGCTGCCACAATTCACAGCTGCCTTCAGGGAGATCTTGAACACCCCGAATTATAGTCAACAAAAATCAGAACAAAACCTTTTGCTGAAAGAACAGCACCTTGCACCTTTGCCTTTTGAAATGCCTTTAATCTTAATTCCGACAAAAAGTAAAGAGGAATCTTTGCCTGTCGCTTTTTTAATTTCAGGTGATGGAGGATGGACAAGTTTTGATCAATCTGTCGGGGAAACTTTGGCAGAGAAAGGAATTGCCGTAATAGGATTGGATTCCCAGAAATATTTTTGGAATGCCAAAACTCCTGTCGAGACTTCAAATGCAATTGCTAAAGCAGTTGAACATTATTTACAGCAATGGAATCGAAAAACATTTATACTTGCCGGTTATTCATTTGGTGCTTCTGTAATTCCGTTTGTAGCAGGTAATTTTCCGGAATCCCTGAAAGAAAAATTAAAAGGATTGTATTTGTTGTCTCCGGATGTAAAAGCTGATTTTGAAATTCATATTGCAGACATGCTGAGTCTGGAAAGTTCGAAGGACACTTTTGATGTGATTTCCGAAATAAAAAAAATCAAGTCCTATAATCCAATTTGTTTTTTTGGAGATGAAGAAGACGCTGCAGCCCGCAATCGTTTCTCAGAAGCCGGAATCAAAACTATTGCTTTGCCCGGATCACATCACTACAATAATGATTATAATAAAATAGCAGAGAGTATTCTGAAAGAGATTAAATAACTAAAATAGCTGCATGTTCCGTCTTTTTGCGTAACAAAAGTATGCGTGAAGTACCGCAGATTATGGGATTCTAATTTATTTTTAAAAAAAAGTATTTTTTGAGGTAACAAATAGTATAGCACTGCATCAAAAGAGAAACTTTAAAAAATAACATTATGAAAACTAAATCAATTTTACTGATCGCATTAATGCTTCTTATTTCAAAATCTGTTTTTTCGCAAACCGCTTTTAAGGTCGACGTAAAAGGAAAAGGAGCACCTGTTTTATTATTTCCGGGTTTTGGCTGTACAGGAGAAGTGTGGAACGAAACTGTAGCCGAACTTTCTAAAAATTACGAATGCCACATTTTTACTTTTGCCGGGTTTGGAAATGTTCCTCCAATTGAAGGCCCTTGGTTGTCTACAATAAAAAACCAGGTTGTCTCGTATGTAAAGACCAAAAAGCTAAAGAAAGCCACATTAATGGGGCACAGTTTAGGAGGAACTCTAAGTTTGTGGCTGGCTGCCGAAGAAACTAATCTGTTCAAAAAAGTAATTCTTGTGGACGCTTTACCTGCAAGTGCAGCTTTAATGATTCCGAACTACAAAGGAGAAGTCATTCCTTATGACAATCCGCAAAGCAAAATGATGCTGGGAATGGATCAAAAAGCTTTCAATGCGATGAATTCTCAGGCAACGTCTTATATGTGTCTCAACAAAGAAAAGCAAAAAACAATCAACGAATGGATGAGTGTGGCCGACAGGAAAACCTATGTGTACGGTTATATCGATATGCTTAATTTAGATTTGCGTAAAGAAATTGCCAAAATTAAAATCCCGGTAGTAATTTTAGCGGCGACAAATCCCGATCTTGCTACCGTACAAAATACTTATAAAGCGCAATATGAAAATCTGCCGTCGGTTAAAATTTATTATGCAGCAAATTCGGCACATTTTGTAATGTACGATCAACCGGAGTGGTTCATGGAAAAAGTAAAATCAGAAATACGTTAAGGTGAATAAAAAAGAACAATTTAACGAGATCTATAACAAACATTATAATAAAGTGTTTCGTTTGTGCAAAGGTTATTTTTGTGGAGATATTGCATTGGCTTCTGATGCAGTTCAGGAAGTTTTCATCAAGGTTTGGGAGCATTTAGATACCTTTCGGAATGAATCGAGCATCAGTACCTGGATTTACAGGATCACCGTTAATACCTGTCTTCTTTATTTGCGAAAATCATCTGTGAGAAAAGAAATCAGAACTGATATACTGCCTAAGGTTGCTTCGGAAACCTATTCTGATGAAAAAGAAGAACAGCTTCAGCAAATGTATCAGTGCATACAAAAGCTCGAAGAAACCAATAAAATGATCGTTCTGATGATCTTAGATGGTATTGAATATCCCGAGATATCAGAAGTAATCGGAATCACTGAAGAAACACTTCGGGTTAGAATTCATCGAATTAAAAAAAGTTTAACGCAATGTGTACAAAATGAAAACATTTGAAGATTTACAAAACATTTGGGATCAGCAAGCAGCATCCAATATAAAACCAGCCGCCAACGATGTCATTGAAAAGGCAGAAGCACATACTAAAAAAATAAAACGCAATCATCTTTGGACCAGAATAATTCTGAGTCTGACGGCAATCATACTCATCGCCTATTACATTTGGGTGGGAGCCTATAAACAAACTGTATTCAGTTTCGGATTGGGAATTATGATTACCATGCTGGTGGTTCGTATCGCTCTGGAGTGGAGGAGCGCAAGAAAATTTGAGAATTTAAAAACAGACGTTCCTTTAATCGAATACAGCAAGCAGGCTCACCGGTTTTATCAATGGAGAAAAAAAATACATTACATTTTTACGCCCATAATTTACCTGACTTATATCGCCGGATTTACATTGCTTTTGCCCGTTTTTAAAGAAAATTTCTCCAAAGGGTTTTATCTCTATATCCTTGTTAGCGGATTTGGTTTTTTACTGTTTTTTGGAGTAATGCTGGTAAGAATCATTAAGAGGGAAGTAAAGCTCTTAGACTTCTTAAAAAACATTTCCTAAAAGAGTATCGGAATTCAAATGGCGGATAACGAAGAGGTGTTCGTCATTAGTCCGGCAAAGGAATGATTTAGAACTTGAAACCTGAAACCTGAAACCTGAAACTTGAAACCTGAAACTTGAAACTTGAAACTTGGAATTTGTTATTTGAAATAGAACTGTTTTACAAACTAATTTCTTTGTCTATCTTTGTAAAATGAATGAAAACTTAGATCCCACTACAAAAGGGTACAATCCGGAAGAATTAGATCTTGAAAAAAGATTGCGTCCACTGTCATTTGATGATTTTGCAGGACAAGATCAGGTTTTAGAGAACCTAAAGATTTTCGTTGCTGCCGCCAATCAGCGTGGTGAAGCACTTGATCACGCTCTTTTTCACGGACCTCCGGGATTGGGTAAAACTACTTTGGCGAACATTCTGGCCAATGAGCTTGAAGTGGGAATCAAAATTACTTCAGGTCCTGTTTTGGACAAACCGGGAGATTTGGCAGGTTTATTGACCAATCTTGACGAAAGAGACGTTTTATTCATTGATGAGATTCACCGTTTGAGCCCTATTGTCGAAGAGTATTTGTACTCGGCTATGGAGGATTTCAAAATCGATATTATGATTGAATCCGGACCAAATGCCAGAACGGTACAAATCAATCTGAATCCTTTTACGCTGATAGGAGCTACAACGCGTTCCGGGTTATTGACAGCTCCGATGAGAGCTCGTTTCGGAATCTCATCCCGTTTGCAATACTACACTACTGAACTTTTGACCACCATTGTAGAAAGAAGTTCTTCTATACTTAAAATGCCAATTTCATTGGATGCCGCGATCGAAATAGCCGGTAGAAGTCGTGGGACACCTCGTATTGCCAATGCATTATTGAGAAGAGTTCGCGATTTTGCACAAATAAAAGGAAATGGAACCATCGACATCGAAATTGCGCGTTATGCCTTAAAAGCACTAAATGTAGACGCGCATGGATTGGATGAAATGGATAATAAAATTTTACTGACCATTATTAATAAATTCAAAGGTGGCCCCGTAGGACTTTCGACTTTGGCAACTGCTGTATCAGAAAGCAGTGAAACTATTGAAGAAGTTTACGAACCCTTTTTGATTCAGGAAGGTTTTATTATGCGTACACCACGCGGACGTGAGGTTACGGATAAGGCCTACAAACATTTAGGGAAAATAAATACCAACATTCAGGGCGGATTGTTTTAATCCTGTTAAACATGTCTGAAAATAAAAAATACAAGTACCCGAACAAGCTTTCGATCGTAAGGTTTTTTTTAGATGCCGAAGGAGTGCGTAGAAACCCTATTCCTTATCATAAAAGATATTTTGATCAGTTTGGGGATTCTTTTTCGCTTCAGATAGGACGTTCGAAACACTTGATTTTATCGCGTGATAATGAGATTGCCCAACATATTTTACAGAAAAATCAAAGGAACTATCACAAATCTAAATTTCAGTCCGTTTATCTTTCAAAATACTTGGGAAAAGGACTTTTGACCGTTGACGGTGATTTTTGGCTGAAACAAAGACGACTCATTCAGCCCGCGTTTCACAAGCAGAAAATGAATCAGCTGGTTGAGAATATGAATGAGACAATCGTTTCAGAATTAAAGGAATTGGAGGAAGAAAAGTACATTGATCTGTTTCCTGTTATGAGCCAGCTCGCATTTAATGTAGTGGCGAAGTCACTGTTTCACCTTTCGATTTCGGAAGAGAAATTAAATCGTATCAAATACATCATCGAAGAAGTTCAGAATTTTTTGATCAAAGAAATTCGGCTTCCCCATAAAGCATGGTGGTTTTCGGTGAGTGGTCAGGTGGCAAAACATTTGGAACTGGCCGAAGAGAACAACCGAATCATTCAGGAAATTATCGACGAGCGAACCACTTCGGGAGAGCCCGTAAACGATTTGCTTCAGCTGCTTTTAGAAACACGTTACGAAGATACCGGTGAAGGAATGTCAGTCAAACAACTGATCGATGAAATTAAAATTCTTTTTATTGCCGGACATGAAACCAGTGCCAATGCCTTAACTTTTACACTATACCTTTTGGGAAGAAATCCGGAGATACAGCAGAAAGTATTAGATGAAATTCTGGAAATCGAAGCACAAACAGAGAATGTAGTAGAACAATTGCAGAAGATGACCTATTTGAATGCCGTTATCAATGAAGCGATGCGCCTGTATCCGCCAGCCTGGATTACAGACCGGCAAAATGTTGAAGACGATACTATTGGACCGTATCATTTAAAAAAAGGAACTTTAATTGGAGTTTCTTTTTATGAGTTGCATCGAAATCCTAAATACTGGGAAAATCCCGAAGAGTTTATCCCGGAACGTTTTCTTGGGGAACAAAAGAAACACTCGATGCAATATTTTTATCCTTTTGGAGCCGGACCAAGAATGTGTATCGGAGCGGGATTTGCGATCTATGAAATGTGCCTTACTGTGGCTCATGTTGTTAAAAAATACGTAATTAAATCGGAGACTGATATTGTTCAATTCAATCCGTTAATTACTTTAAAACCTGTTGGAATAGAAGTTTTATTCTCTAAAAGATGACAATCAATTCTAAAGAGACCTATTCAAAATTTATAAAAGCTGAAGCCAAGAGGCTTGGTTTTCTTTCTTGTGGAATATCCAAAGCTGGATTTCTGGAAGAGGAGGCACCGCGTCTTGAAAAATGGTTAAACAACAACCATCATGGGCAGATGGGGTATATGGAGAATTATTTTGACAAACGTCTGGATCCTACTTTATTAGTAGATGATGCCAAGAGTGTAGTGTCGCTTTTACTAAATTATTACCCAACAGAAACCCAGACCGACGAAAGTTTTAAAATTTCGAAATATGCCTACGGTCAGGATTATCATTTTGTGATTAAAGAAAAATTAAAAGAATTTTTACACTCGATTCAGGAAAATATAGGAGAAGTATCAGGTCGTGCTTTTGTAGATTCGGCACCCGTTTTAGATCGGGCCTGGGCAGCAAAAAGCGGACTGGGCTGGATTGGTAAAAGCGGTAACCTGCTGACTCAAAAAGTAGGATCTTTTTATTTCATTGCCGAACTTATTCTGGATTTAGATTTAGAGTACGACCACGCTACAACAGATCATTGCGGATCATGTACTGCTTGTATTGATGCCTGTCCCACACAGGCAATAGTGGCTCCTCATGTAGTCGACGGCAGCAAATGCATCTCGTATTACACGATCGAACTCAAAGAAAACATACCTCATGAAATGAAGGGAAAGTTTGATGAATGGATGTTTGGCTGTGATACCTGTCAGGATGTTTGTCCGTGGAATCGATTCTCAAAGCCGCATTCCGAACCTTTATTCAATCCCAATCCGGAACTGCTTTCCTTTTCTAAAAAGGATTGGATTGAAATTACCGAAGAAACTTTTCGGTTAGTTTTTAAAAATTCCCCTATCAAAAGAACCAAATTTGATGGCTTAAAACGCAATATTCTCTTTCTTGAATAAAACTAAAAACAGGATGTAGTTTGTCTTGTTTTTTTGGTTTTTTAATGATTTTAGGAGCTCTTATTTAATTTTTTCATACAAATAAAATCCTTAAACACGTGTAATTTATTGATAATTAGTAAGTTGTGTTTTTTTAATTGCTTTTATTTTGTAACTACTTAATAATCAATGCATTTATTGACTTGATAAGCTTTTTTTTATTAAATTTGTGTTAAGCCGCCCCAACGTTTTTACTGTTATTTCTTTGTTTTTAATTCAAAAATTTAAATTTATGAAATTAAATTACTCTGATAAATTACATAAAGGACTAAATAAAACGCTTTTCTTTTTTTTATTTGTACTTCCCGTTTATACTTTTTCGCAGAATTGTACTGTAAATGCAAATGCAGACAGAACAATTTGTCCGGGTGGAGCAACAGCTTTACCACCAGATCAGTTTTATTTACTGGGGACAGCCAATACGGCACCGGGGACTAATTTTATGGATGCTCCGAAATGGAGTCAGATAGGAGGGCCAGCGGTACAAATCGATGATCCGAACGCATTGCAGACCTTAATTAAGGGAGCGGTTCCCGGAAATAGTTATACTTTTAGATTAACGGCTAAATGTGGTGACGATTCAACCATATTTGATGATGTTGTAGTGACGGTTTCGCCACTTACAGCTGCAAATGCAGGGCCGGATCAAACCTATTGTCAGGGGACATATCCACTTAACGGAAATACAGTTGGAGGAACAGAAACAGGAACCTGGAGTATTGTAGGAAATAATAGTGCCGGAGTTACAATTAACAATCCAAATTCTCCCACTAGTACTATTACCGTTTCCGGAAATAGTTCCGGTTCGACTACGCTAAGATGGACCATAACAAATGCATCCTGTACTTCAACTGATGACGTAGTTATCTCAAGCTTGGGCGGAAGAATGCCTGTTACTGCAGGATCTGACATCACGCTTTCAAACTGTTATTCTGCTACTCAGACCGTTACTCTTAATGGGAGTTTTGGCGGAAATACACCGGGACAGCAGCAAGGTACCTGGACAGTTGTTTCAGGACCAAGTATTCCAACTTTTACGAATGCCAATCAAAACAATACAACCGTAACAGGCCTGCTTGAAGGCACCTATGTTTTTAGATGGACAGTTGCCGGAACCTGTGTCAATGGAGTGGATGAAGTGACGGTAGTAGTTCCGCCGCCAACAGCCGATGTTACTAATGTTAGTGGTTCTACAGCTTTTTTTTGTGACGGACGAACCTCAACAATCCTTCAGGGAACAATACCCAGATACGTAAATGAAAGTGTGCAGTGGACACAAACCGGAGGCCCAACAGCAGTAATTCAAAATCCGACTTCTCCGGCCACAGCAGTGTCAGGAATGACCACATTAGGAACCTATACTTTTTTGTACACACTGACTAATAGCGTAACAAATTGTGTGACGACGGCTAATTATGTGGTAGTCTTAGAAGATATAATATCCATTTCAGGAGGTCCGGATCAGGTTCTGGGCTGTAATGATTCTGAGGCTATAATTCCGGTAACTTTTACAGGTAATGGACAAATGAGCTGGCAGATCGTATCAGGACCAAGTATCAATCCCATTCTGAATCCGCCTTATCCTTCATTCCCGACAGCTCCGGTGAATTTTTCAGGAAACAGTCTTACGATTAGTCAATTGACTTTTTCAGGAACTTATGTTGTTCGGTTAATTAAAGCGCCAAATCAGGGGAGTCAGTGTGAAACCGTTTATGATAATGTGACATTGGTGGTATCTGCAACTCCTACCACCTCGAGTGCGGGAACGATGCAGATAGTACCTTGTAATTCAACTTCCGGAACATTGGCGGGAAATCTGGTCGTTCGGGGGAAAGGAAAATGGTCACAGATTTCGGGACCCAGTAGTGTGACTTTTTCTGATGTCAATAGCCCTACTACAACAGTGTCTCCCTTAATTAACGGAGCATATAAATTTAGATGGACCATTTCCGGTGGAGAAGCCTGTGAAGTATCTCAAAGCACTTCTGAGGTTTTGGTATCTAGTGTCGCCCCTACAGATGCTAATGCCGGACCTGATCAGGCAGTTTGTTTTGGGGCAAAAGTTCAATTACAGGGAAATGCCATACAGAATAGCGAAAATGGTACCTGGACAGTTTCTCCTAGTGCCGGAGTAATTATTAGCGATCCGGGTGATCCGAATACCAAAGTAAGCGGATTGGCTGCCAATACAACTTATACTTTTACCTGGACTATTGCAAACGGCTGCGGTACGTCGGCAGATACAGTTGATGTTGTTACCAATGGAACAGAAGGAGCAGATGCCGATGCAGGAGCTGCTCAATGTTTTCCAACGGGTACCAGCACGATTACCTTAAACGGAAATGATCCTGCTCCCGGAACTGGTCTTTGGACTCAAACAACGGGAACACCAGTAACCATTACAAATCCAACGCAATATAATACTACGGTAACAGGATTAAGTGACGGAGATTATACTTTCAAATGGACCGTTAGTAATGTGGGCTGTGCCGATGGTGAAGATAGTGTGGGTGTAACTATAGCACCTGATATTACTGTAGCTCAGGCAGGTCCTGGTCAAAGACTATGTG
This sequence comes from Flavobacterium sp. B183, assembly GCF_023539155.1. NCBI lineage: Bacteria > Pseudomonadati > Bacteroidota > Flavobacteriia > Flavobacteriales > Flavobacteriaceae > Flavobacterium > Flavobacterium sp. B183. The sequence goes on from NZ_CP097434.1 coordinate 1,820,021, forward strand.
CCAATACTACAACAGTAACGGGAAATGCACCAGCTTCCGGAGAAAGCGGTCTATGGGAATTGGTTAGTGGAGGAGACGGACCTGTTATTACAAATCCGACTAGTCCCACTACTACAATCACAGGACTAACTCCAGGTTCATGGGTGTTCAAATGGACCATTTCACGAGGATTCTGTGCGAGTACATCAGCTACGGTACAGCTTAATGTTGATGAAGGTCCTTCACCGGCAATCGCAGGACCTGATCAAACGGTTTGTAATCAAAATTCGGTTACTCTCGGAGCGACTCCTCCGGTGATTGGCAATGGAATATGGTCGTTAGTCAGCGGACCAAATTCGCCTGTGTTTTCAGATGCAAGAGCTGCCAATTCAACTTTATCCGGACTTATAACGGGAGAATATATTTTAGAATGGACGACTTCTACAGGAATAAATTGTCCGACAAATCAAGATCAGATGACCGTAAAAGTAACGGAAGTTGCAGCTGCGGGGTCTGATTATGCCACCTGCTTAGAGGGACCTTTATATCTAACGGGTAATCCCAACAGTACAGGAACCTGGACTTATGTTTCCGGAGGAGCAGGAGCACCAACCATTACAACAACCAGTAACAATAGCGCAGCGGTAACCAATTTAATACCGGGTGTTTACGTGTTTCGATATACTATTGCGGCACAAGGCCTTTGTCCTGAAACGTCAGATGATATTCAGGTAACGGTAAACGGTCAGATTACAACACCTCCAAATGCGGGGCCTAATCAGGAATTTTGCGATGTAGGTGCAGGAGGATTTCAGTTGGCAGCTTCGACACCTGATCCCGGAACAACAGGAAAATGGACGGTATTATTCGGCCCGGGAACAGGATCTTTTGTAAATGATACCGATCCTAATACGATGTTTATAAATCCGGGTTATGGCTTTTATGTGTTTAACTGGACCGTTAGTTCAGGAACCTGTAGTGAATCGGACCAGATTAGGATTGAGAATTCAGAACCGCCTTCACCGGCAATTGCGGGTGGTGATCAAAGTATTTGCGGATCTGTGACAGATTTAACGGCAATTCCACCACTGGCAGGAGTGGGAAAATGGGCTCAGGTTTCCGGACCAACTACAGCGGTATTTAGTTCAGATATTATGCCTACTACAACGGTTAGCAATCTGACACAAACAGGAGGGGTATATGTTTTTAGCTGGACCGTTAGCAATGGAGCGCTTTGTCCGTCTACAACAGATTCGGTTCAAATTACGGTGACTGCAGATTTAACAGTTCCTAATGCCGGACCTGATCAGACGATTTGTGAATCTGATAGTGCAACTTTAGCCGCCAATGTCATTACTGTTGGCACGGGACAATGGTCAAAAACCAGTGGACCGGCAGGAATTTTTTCTGATGCTTCGAGTCCGACTTCTACATTTACACCAGGTGCCTCGGGAACTTATGTTTTGAGATGGACTTCGACAAATCTTAGCTGTCAATTTTTTGATGAGATGACTTTAACGGTTAATCCTCTGCCATCCACTTCAAATGCGGGAACTCCAATTAGTATCTGTGAATTTCAAACACTTACTCTGGCAGCAAATACACCAATAATAGGAACAGGTTTATGGACACAAGTTTCTGGGCCGGTAACAGTAGGTTTTACAGATGCCACTTCGCCAACAACAACTGTTCTGGGAACACAGGCAGGTAATTATGTTTTTAGATGGACGATTACAAGCGGAGGGTGTGCATCAAGTTCCAGTACTGTTTCAGTTACCGTAAATGCATTGCCGCCTTTAGCAAATGCAGGAGTCGATCAGACGATTTGTAATATCGGAACCGCAACCTTAAATGGAAACAATCCGGTAACGGGAACAGGTGTCTGGACTTTTGTAACAAATCCCGGAGGTACGGCAGTAATTACCAATGCTAATGCTTTTAATACTACAGTAACGAATATATCAGTAGGAACAACACGGTTAAAATGGACAATCAGTAATGGTTCTTGTAATTCTTACGCAGATGAAGTCAATATAATACGACCTTCTGACTTAGTTCTTCCGGCATTAACAAGTGACACCACCATTTGCGAAGGAGGTACTACAACTTTTACCGCTACTCCAACCGGAAGCATAGCACCTTATACTTATCAATGGCAAACTTCTGCCAATGGAGTAACGGGCTGGGCTACTATTTCAGGACAAACGAATGCTTCTTTTTCCACTAATAATGCTTTAACAAGTGGAGATTATTATTATAGAGTAATTGTCTCGAGTACTTGTACACAGGTTACAAGTAATGCGGCGAAACTCACCATTATTGCAGACCCTGTTGTCACCACTCAGCCAACAGGAAGTACAATTTGTTCAGGAAACACCCATACGATGACGGTCGCTGCGACAACTACCAATACAGCTGCAGGAACGATTGTTTATCAATGGCAAAGTTCAGTGAATGGAACTTCGGGCTGGACCAATGTTTCAGGAGGAAGCGGAGCCAATACTGCAACGTATACTACAGCAGCCTTAACATCGAATTTGTATTTTAGAGCACAAATTACACAATCGGGAAGCGGCTGTGAAACCTTTTCAAATCCGGCATTGGTTAATGTTGCGCGCATTACAACACAACCTGCAACTCCGGCAGCTATTTGCGTAGGCGGAATTGTAAGCATGACTATTGCTGCAACTTTAGACGGAGGAGCAGGAGCATTAAGTTATCAATGGCAAAGTAATTCAGGGGCAGGTTTTGTAAATGAAACCAATGGGACAGCAACAACCGCTAATTTTACGTCTGATGTTTTAAATGTTACCACTCAGTTCAGATGTCTGATAACTTCATCAACAACCAATTGTATACTGACTTCAAATACGGTTACAGCAACTGTAGTCACTGATCCTGCCATATCAGTTCAGCCAACAGGCGGAATTGTCTGCTCAGGTGGAGCATTTACCTTATCAGTTACAGGAACAGGCGGAACTCCATCTTTAAATTATCAATGGTACAGCAGTTCGGATAATATAAGTTTTGCGCAAATATCCGGTGCAACTTCCAGTACTTATACCACTCCGGCATTAACACAAGATACTTATTATCGTGTGGATGTTTCGGCTAGCGGAAACGGTTGTGGTCTGGTATCTTCCAATAGTGTATTAGTAGATGTAATTCCTGATCCGGTTGTAAACCAGCAGCCTGTGGGAAATACAATCTGTTCCGGTGCGACACATACCATGACAGTCGCAGCTTCGGGAGATCCTTTGGGAGGAGCTTTGATTTATCAATGGGAAAGATCGGCAAACGGTACAACAGGCTGGGCCAATACAACAGGAGGAAGCGGTGCCACAACAGCCTCTTACACCACCGGAGCATTAACGTCTACTTTTTATTACAGAGTCAGAGTGACACAAACGCCTAATGGCTGCGAAGTTTATTCGAATGCAGTACCGGTATTTGTGACAACCATCACTACCCAGCCAGTAACTCCAGTGGCTATATGTGTAGGAGGAATTGTAAACATCAGTATTTCGGCTTCATTAAACGGAGGTACAGGATCACTTAGTTATCAATGGCAAAGTAATTCGGGTTCAGGTTTTGTGAATGAAACCAACACAACGGCAACTACGGCTAATTTTACTTCAGATATATTAAATGGAACTACACAATTCAGATGTTTGGTGACCTCATCGACGACCAATTGTACCTTAACCTCCAATACCGTTACAGCAACAGTGGTTCCGGATCCGTCCATTACCGTTCAGCCAACAGGAGCGACAATTTGTTCGGGAGGAAATCATACTTTATCGGTAACAGGAGCGAATGGAACTCCGGCCTTAACTTATCAATGGTACAGCAGTACAAACAATTCTACTTTTACAGCCATAGGTGGTGCAACGGCAGCAACTTATGCAACTCCCGCTTTAACACAAACGACTTATTATAAAGTAGATGTTTCGGCTAGCGGAAGCGGATGTAATACCATTACTTCAAACGTAGCGACCGTAACGGTTTTATCGGCCATTACCATAGTGACACAACCGGTATTTAAAACAAACATCTGCAGCGGTTCAAATGCAACTTTAAATGTAGTAGTGGCAGGAGGTTCCGGAAATTATGCGTACCAATGGAAAAGCTCTGCTGCTTTAGCGGGTCCGTTTACTGATATTGCGGGCGCAAATTCGGCATCTTATACGAGTCCAAACTTAACGGTGACTACTTTTTATCAGGTGGCCATTTCTGATCCTACCCAGGGATGTATACCAATTCTATCGAGTATTGCTTCAGTAATTATTCCAAGTATTACGACTCAGCCTGTTAATCCGAATACCGTTTGTGTGGGAGGAACAGTATTGATGTCAACAGCGGCTTCTGCTAATAATGGGTCGGCTTCGTTTACCTATCAATGGCAGCGTTCTTCTGACGGGGTTAATGGCTGGGCTAATATTACCGGAGAAATCAGAGCACAAAATCCGAATTATTTGACAGGACCACTTTCAGTTACAACTTATTATCGCTGTGTAATCACTTCGTCAAATCCAAACTGTACTCTTATTACCAATGTTGTAGTAGCAACTGTTATTCCGGATCCAACGATAGCAGTACAGCCTGTGGGCGGAAACATTTGTGAAGGAGGCGTATTTACTATGACATCCAGCGCGCAAAATGGTTCCGGAAACTTTACCTATCAGTGGCAAAAATCCTTGGATGGAACAACAGGATGGGCAAACGTAACGGACGGTTCGGGAGCTAATACAACAACTTATACGACCGGTTTTGTAAATGCCGATGCGTATTACAGATTGCGCGTGACAGATTCAGGTGTTGGATGCGGAACTATAAATTCTAATCCGGCGAAAGTAGATGTTTTTGAGATTCCAATAATCAGTACACAACCAAAAGATGGGGAAGCCTGTATTAATGAGACTCATACTTTTACCGTTGTGGCAGCAGGAAATATTTCCGGAAGCCCAATATTGTATCAATGGCAAAGTGCCGCTGCTTTGGCAGGACCTTATACAGATGTAACAGACGGAGTTGGTGGTACAACAGCCTCTTATACAACACCGGCTTACGCTACAGCAGGAAACCGATATTTCAGAGTGAACATTTCTCAGGCAGAGTCCGGTTGTCGTACCCTTTCCAATCAGGTAACTTTAAAGGTTTTTGATCTGCCTGCTGCTCCGGTTGGTTTGGTAACAGAACAACCTTCCTGTACCACTGCTACAGGGACCGTTAACATCACGAATCCGGATCTGGGAACAGGATATGAATACAGCAGTGATGGAACAACCTTTCAGGCCAGCAACGTTTTTACAGGTTTACCTTCCGGAAGTGTAACCATTTATGTCAGACGTGTAGGGCTGAATACTTGTATCTCATCCGGAACGACCTTTACTATTTTTAACAGAATTTGTGCGGTTCCTGAAAACTTTACAGCCATCTCCGGAGACACAGGTGGAAGTACCGCACCACATTCTATATTAGACAGTGATACCATAAACGGAGTTATCTTGAATCCTTCATCGGTTAATGTGACCATAAACTCTATTTCGAGTTACTTGACGTATGATTTTAATCCGCTATCCAGAACCATTTCTGTGGCACCGGGAACACCAGCGGGAGATTATACCTTAACTTATACGATCTGTGAAATTGTAAACCCGGGAAATCCGTCAGATCCTTCAAATTTTAAAAATTGTTCAACAGCAACAGAGGTAATTAGTGTAACCACTGCCGGAATTGATGCCAAAATCGATATTGTTAAGTATCTCGTAAACGGATACACGGGAGCTAACAATGTAATCAATGCCCTGACCAATGACAGATTGGCGAGTGCACAGGCAACATTATCTAATGTGACACTTTCTGTAGTAAATCCGGCCTTGCCGATTGACCCTTTAGTTACAACAGTTCCGTATCTGGATATTACCACCGGAAATGTAAATGTCCCGCCGGGAACTGTAAAAGGGCTATATGAAATCGAATATAAGATTTGCGAAATTGGAGCACCTACAAATTGTGATACCGCATTTATTTTAGTTCCCGTTGGAAATGCATTAATTGTAGCAAATGATGATAAAGTAGAAAATATAAATGGCTATTTAGGGCAAATGAACGCCGCAAACGCTTTAACCAATGATAGTTTAAACGGAGTTCCAATTACAGCAGCAAATTTTGATGAAATAACAATAACACAAAATATAGCCGCTACACCTTTGTATCCTGGTGCCAATGTGCCTGTCTTTAGTTCTGCTACTGGAAGTATTAGCATTCCTGCAGGAACTCCGGCCAATACTTATTTTATCACGTATACCATTTGCGAAAAATTAAACCCAACCAATTGTGCAAACGCTAGTATTGCAGTGGTCGTAAAAGCTGCTCCGCTAATTGTAAATGACGATCAGGTAAATAATATAAACGGTTACGAAGGCGGGGTAGATGTGATTAATGTTTATACCAATGCAGCAGGCGCTGATACTTTTGACGGGCAAGTCATTAATATCAATTTGGCCAATTTATTAACCCCATCCATTTTAACCCCTGCACAGCCTAAAGTTCCAGGAGCTCCCGTTCCGGAATTGGATGTTTCGACAGGTTTTGTGACTGTTCCACCGGGAACTCCGGCCGGGCAATATCAAATAAAGTATCAGATCTGCGAAGACCTTAATCCGGGTAATTGCGATGATGCGACTGTAATTATTAATGTAGTTGTACCAATTATTGAGGCTATTGACGATACGGTTTTAAATGTAAATGGTTATGAAGGAGCAGATGATATCATCAATATTTATGATAACGACTTACTGAACGGAGGCATGCTGGACCTTCCGGATATTACGACAACCGTTATATCAACTCCAGCGGCTATAAATGGAGGTCCGGTTCCGACACTTGACAGCGTTACCGGTTTAGTAGACGTTCCTCCGGGGACACCGGCAGGAGAATATAAATTTGTATATAAAATCTGTGAGAATCTAAATCCGACGAATTGTGATCAGGCCGTGGTTACCATCATGGTTGTTCCGGCACCAATTGATGCTGTAGATGATGCTAATTTTGCACCAATTAATGGGTTTGTTGGAGATCCGAATGCGTTAAATGCTTTAAACAACGATACCTTAAATGGTTTGGCTGTAATTCCTTCGGAAGTAACGATTACTAATATTATACCTGCTACACCTATTAACGGAGGTTTGGTTCCGGTACTAAACGCGATAACAGGAAACGTAAGTGTACCACCGGGAACTGCAGCAGGAATTTACCTGATTGGGTATCAGCTGAATGAAAAGCTGAACTTGTCTAATAATGATTTTGCTTTTATAACTGTTGAGGTTTCGGCTCCGTTAATTGTAGCCAATGATGATACAATTGCTAATATAAACGGATATGTAACGACTAACAATGCAATTGATGTTTTATTGAATGACACCCTTAACGGAACTGCTGCTAACATCTCAAAAGTTAATATTACCGTTGATGCTGCCGCAACACCAATAAACGGAGGCCCGGTTCCGGTATTAGAACCGCTAACCGGATTTGTAAGTATTCCGGCTGGAACTCCGGCAGGCGATTATGAAATTAAATACCATATTTGCGAGAAAATAAATCCGCTGAATTGTGATAATGCTTCCGTATTTATCAATGTAGTGGGACCACAAATTGATGCAGTGAATGATTCCGCAGCCAATATTAATGGATTTACAGGAGCAACGAATGTAGTGAATGCTTTATCAAATGATACTCTAAACGGAGCGGCCGTTATTCCTTCTCAGGTAACCATCAGTAATGTAGTTCCGGCAACACCAATTAATGGCGGAGCGGTACCAGTTCTAAATCCTTCAAACGGAAATGTAAATGTACCAACAGGAACCGCAGCAGGAACTTACACCATTCAATATCGTTTGAGTGAGAACTTAAATCCAGCTAATTTTGATACCGCAACTATAACTATTGTGGTTATAGCGCCAACGATCATCGCTAATGCAGATAACGCAGGTACGATTAATGGTTATACAGGCGGAACGAACATCATAAATGCCATTACAAATGACAGACTGAACGGTTCGGATATTCAATTGGTTAACATTAATATTACATCTGTAAGTACCACCACTCCGGCAGGATATGTTTCCGGTAACCCGGTTCCGGTATTGAATACAGCGACAGGAAATGTCGATGTACCGGCAGGAACTTCAGCAGGAATTTACGTTATTCATTATCGTATTTGCGAAAAACTAAATCCGTCAAATTGCAGTGAGGCAGATATAACCGTAAATGTTATTGCCCCAATTATTGATGCTAATAATGATTTTGCCAATACTATTAACGGCTATGTTGGTGCAAACAATGTAGTAAATGTTCTAACCAATGATAGCCTTAACGGAGTAACAGCACAAGCCACCCTGGTTAATATCAGTGTTTTGAATACTACACCACCGCCAACATCAACAAACGGAATTGTTCCGGTATTGAATACCGCTACAGGAAATGTCGATGTACCGCCAGGAACCTCTGCAGGGACTTATTTCATTCAATATCAAATTTGCGAAAAACTAAATCCGACGAATTGTGATCAGGCAACGATTATCATAATTGTAAACGCACCTCCGATAGTTGCGGAAGATGATACCATCACAAACGCAAACGGCTTATCAGGAATAAATAATGTACTGAATGCTTTTACAAACAATGATACGTACAACGGAGTTCTTCTAACAGATGTGAGTTTAATTAACCCAACAATAATCAGTGGGGCAACTTCTATAAATGGTGGACTGGTTCCTGTTTTAGATCTGGCGACTGGTTTTGTTAGCATTCCGGCAGGTACACCGGTGGGAACTTATCAGATTAGATATAGAATCTGCGACAAATTAAACCCAACGAATTGCGACGATGCCATTATTACTATTGTAGTAGCTGTTCCGACAATTGTTGCGAATGATGATGCCGCTGACAATATTAATGGATTAACCGGAGCAAGTAATGTTTTAAATGCGTACGCCAACGATACTCTAAACGGAACAACAATTCTGCAGACCAATATTAATAGTACGCTTATTACCGCAGCAAACTCCATAAACGGAGCTGCAGTTCCTGTTTTAAATATTCTTACTGGTGCTGTAGATGTTCCTGCGGGTACAGCTGCGGGAGTATATTCTATTGTATATAAAATTTGTGATAAATTAAATCCGTCAAATTGCGATGAAGCAGTTATCAAAATAACGGTAGCACAACCTTCTATTCAATTGCTTAAACAAGGTGTTTTCGTTGATTCCAATGGTGATGGGTATGCACAGCCGGGAGAGCAAATTCGTTATTCCTTCGTTATTACCAATACCGGGACTCTGGATTTAACCAATGTGGTGGTAACCGATCCAAAGGCAAACATTACAGGCACACCAATCGCAGTATTGGGAGTGGGGCAATCCAATACAACAAGTTATAAAGGAACTTATGTGTTGACTCAGGCAGATATTAATCTGGGCTATGTCGAAAATCAGGCTTTGGTTACAGCACAGCCGACCAGTGGATCAGCCATTCAGGATTTGTCAGACAGTAACGATCTTACCTTAATTGGACCTAATGATCCTACAATTACTCCGGTGCCGCAACATAAAGAACTAACTTTAATAAAAGGCGGGAAATTAACCGGAAATGGAGGAGTAGGTTCAATCATCAATTACAGTTTTACAGTTAAGAATACCGGAAATGTAGTACTCACCAATTTGGTTGTAACAGATCCGATGTTAACAGCGACAACCATTGCTGTTTCTCCTAATGTACTCGCACCGGGTGCAACAGGAACAGCAACAGCATCGTATACCGTAAATATTGCAGATGTTGCCAAAGGAGTAGTAATCAATTCGGCACTTGCAATTGGAGATGACCCTCAGGGAAATCCGGTTACCGATATCTCCGATAGTGATGACCCAACTTTAACCGGTGATGATGATCCAACGGTTGTTAATTTAAGCCTTAAACCTTCTATTGCACTTATCAAAACGGCTACTTTTAACGATGAAAACAAAAATGGATATGCTGAGGTAGGGGAAACAGTTACGTATCGCTTTAGCATAACCAATACCGGAAATATTATACTCGTAAATGTTGTAGTTAAAGATCCTAAACCAGGCGTAACTATTACCGGTGATCCGGTGATTTTAAAACAAGGTGAGACAAATTCTAATAATTTTGTTGGAACCTATGTTTTAACTGCTGCTGATCTTGAGGCAGGATCTGTCGTAAATCAGGCTGAGGTGAGTGCCGTCAGCCCGGACGGGCAAATTGCAAAAGACTTGTCTGACGGAAACTCTCTTTTAGGAGACAATCCTACCGTACTTCCAATAGACGCTTGTAAAATTACAGTTCACAATGCATTTTCACCTAATGGTGACGGGATGAATGAAGTTTTCAAAATCGATGGGGTTGAATGTTATCCTGATGTATATGTAGAAATTTATGACCGTTGGGGAGTTCTGGTTTATGATGCTCATGGGTATAATAATACCTCCGTTGTCTTTACAGGAATTTCAGAAGGAAGAGCAACAGTCAATAAACAAAAAGGATTACCGGTTGGTACTTATTTTTACGTGATTACGTATAAAACGTATTTAAATGAGCCGATAAGTTTAATGGGGTATTTATATTTCTCAAGATAATGTAAAATATTGTTTTTCAGATAATTAAATAAAAAAAGCGCAACATTGTTGCGCTTTTTTTATTGATTTTTTGTCACTATATTCTTTAAAACAGTAATATATGTACAATATGCCTGCCAATTTTTACCACTTCGTTATCAAATAGTCATTTTTTTTGTAGTCAAAAGTGTATTATGGTCTGTTGAAAAACGTCATTCATCGTTAATCTGAGTAGTTTATCGAAAAATATAGCTGATAGCCAGTTGATTGCATATTTTCGCGGCTCCAAAAACTACTAATTTAACCGAAAGACATTTTGTGTCTTGAACCTATAATACCTATGGTCCAAACGCTGCCCTTTTTTGATAAAGCTTTTAAAAAGCACTTTCTAAGACTTCAAAAAACCATTTCCATTATTTTATCGTATCTGTTTTGTGTGCTGAATACCACGGTTGTTTTCTCAGCATCTGATATTTCCATTTCTAAATTCCCCATTGTTTATGTATAACTTTACTTTTAGCAAGTTTAATTTTTTAAAACAAATCTTTTTTGTTTTGTTCTTTGGACTAGTGTCATTACCTGCTTTTTCACAAGTTTGTGGAACACCTGGAGGAGATGGACCTGTTACCGTATCAAGTTCTGTAAATACTTATTTTCCTATTTCGGGAAATATAACACTGAATGCAGGAACTCAATCGATAGTTTTAGGAGGAGTACCTCCCACAGATCAGTATTCTAATAATTTCGGAACAACTGCGATATCAGTAGGAGATCTGATTTTGATTATTCAAATGCAGGATGCTACGATAGATTATACGAATACAACAAGTTATGGTTCCGGAACGTCAAATAGCGGTCCTGATGCTTTAGGAGGTACCGGATTTACATCTTTGGGTAACACCGGAGTTTTTGAATATGTTATCGCAACTAATAATGTCCCACTGACTGGTGGGAATTTAACGTTTAAAGGAACGGGTGCCAATGGTGGAACCCTGAATAGTTTTTATAATGCAGATGCTACAACGACAAGAGGAAAAAGAACTTTTCAGATTGTAAGAGTACCTCAATATTCCAATTTAACCCTTACTTCTTCTATAACAACACCTCCTTTTAATGGTGTTGCAGGAGGAGTTATTGCTTTTAATGTTTCCGGTACATTCAATTTTGCCGGATTTTCTATTGATGGAAATGCCCGCGGTTTTAGAGGAGGTTATAGCCCTATAGCAGTATCTAATCTTAATAATTCTACAACTTATGTGGGATTATCAAGTAATAATACAATTTCAGGAAAAGGAGAAGGAATAGCCGGAACACCCCGTTATATGTGGGATGGATTTAATCAGGTTGATAATGGAGTAGAAGGAATGCCTGGAGGATCTGCAGGAAGAGGAGCCCCTGCTAACGCTGGTGGAGGTGGTAATGACCACAACTCCGGAGGTGGAGGTGGAGGTAATGGCGGATTCGGTGGCTTAGGTGGTGCCGGATGGCAAGGTGGAGGCGGTGATGTTCTTCCATTAACAGGAGGAGGAAGACCGGGTTTCAGATCTTATCTTACTGCAACTGCCTTTCCAAGATTAGTTATGGGAGGTGGTGGTGGTGCCGGAGATGCCAATAATGCCTCAACAGGTGTTAAAGGTGGTGTCGGTGGTGCCATAATTCTTATTAATGCAGGTACCGTTCAGGGAACAGGTAACATTTATGCCAATGGAGGAAAAGGAGCACCAGGTGCTTTTTCAGGCTCACCCGATGGAGCAGGTGGTGGTGGTGCCGGAGGAACAGTATTATTGAATATCTCAAATAGTAGTACCGCTACGATCAGAATAGAAGCAGCAGGAGGAGCAGGAGGAAATACTGAAAATGATAATAATAATTCACACGGACCTGGTGGTGGTGGTGGTGGTGGAATAATCAGACACAACCTTACCGGTACTGTAACCTTAACTACTACTGTAGTTGGAGGTAGCTCAGGAAGGTCTAATGCCGGTGCGGGAATTAGAAATGGTGCGGTAGATGGAACAGCAGGTAGTGCGTCAACTTTTACAGCACAGGATGTACCGCCAAATTTGCAGGTAAATTCTAATTGTTTCCCTGTTTTAGAAACAAAAGTAAAAGCACTTTCAACTGCATCAGCCTGTAATTCGATTGGAGAAAAAGTTTCTTATGAAATTCAGATCAAAAATACAGGAGTAGGGAATGCTGCAGGAGTATTTTTAGATTTTCTTTTTCCAACAGGCATCGAGTTCGACTCCGCTACAGCGACTTATTCAGCAGAAGCAACAGGACCTTCAGGTGTATTAACAAACACTGCTACGGCAGGTAATCCTGTATTTGGAGGCTTTAATATTGCACAAAATGGAGTGGTTACGATAACCTTAACAGGAAAAGTAGCGGCATCTATGGCGGCAGGAACTTACAGTTCTAGTGCGCAGGCTTTGTATCTTGATCCAACACGTACAACCGCTAATCCGAATAGAAGAATAACAGCATTTACAAATGCTTATGGTTCTGCTAATAAAACCTATGAAGGAGCCAGTCAGGCAAATGTTCCCGGTACAAACTTTAAAGGTAGTGCAGAAACGGTAGATGATATTACAATTTTGGCGTTGCCGGCAACCCCAACAGCTACTGTAACACAAGGGAATTGTTTTACACCAACAGGAACAATAACAGTAAACACTCCTGCTCCGGGAGCGGGAATAAGTTATACTCTAAGAGGAACAAATCCGGTAACGGCGCCAGTAAATAATACATCAGGTGTTTTCTCCGGTTTAGTACCGAACAGCTATGTATTGACTACAACTAATGCTCAGGGATGTACTTCGGCTCCGACTGCAAGTATGACAATCAATCCGGTTGCTGGAGCACCAACAACGACAGGAGTTTCTATTTGTCAAGGAGGTAGCGGGGCATTAACGGCTACTTCTACATGTTCAAATTCGGGGACTATACAATGGTACACATCGTCTGTAAGTTTAACACCAATATTTACAGGTTCTTCTTTTAATCCTGTAGGTGTTGCGGGCTCAGGTTTGACCAATACAAATACGCCGGGGACCACAACATATTATGCAGCTTGTCCGGGACTTGGAAGCTGTAGAACTGCTACAAATTTTGTGATCAATGCAATACCAACAATAACAACAACAACACCTGCTTCGCGATGTGATGCAGGATCAGTAACATTAGGCGCTACAGCTTCTTCAGGAACTATTAATTGGTATGCTGCTGCGACCGGTGGTACATCATTAGCGACCGGAACGAGTTTTATCACACCAAATTTATCAACAACTACCACTTATTATGTAGATGCTACAGGAAATGGGTGTACTACAGGAACAAGAACGGCAGTTGTAGCAACAATAAATACAAGACCAACAATAGATTCAACAACACAAGACTCCAGATGTGGTGCAGGAACATTAACATTAAATGCAACAGCATCGGCAGGAGCAACTATTAACTGGTATGCGGCTTCAACAGGCGGTACATCATTAAAAACAGGAGCGAGTTATACTACACCAAGTTTATCAACTACCACAACTTATTATGTAGAGGCTACTTCACCAGAAGGTTGTACTTCGGCATCAAGAGTTGCAGTTGCAGCAGTTGTAAACACAGCTTCTACGATTGTATTTACCAGTGGTACACAAAACCCGACAATTTGTAACGGAACAGCTATTCCTAGCACGATTTATACTTTTGGTGGAAGCGCAACCAATGCTGTTGCCTCAAACTTGCCGGCTGGTTTATCAGCTTCTGTTGATTCCAGTGCAAAAACAATCACGATTTCTGGAACACCAACTGCGAGTGGTACTTATACGATAACAACAGTTGGTCATACAGCACCTTGTACGGCAGCGACAATAAATGGAATTGTAACGATTACTACTGCATCAAATGCCGGTACATTATCAGGGAATCAAACTATTTGTGTTGCCGGAACGACTACATTCACATCAAATGGAAATACGGGCGGAAGCTGGTCAAGCAGTGCAACGGGAGTTGCTACAGTAAATAGCTCAACAGGCGTTGTTACCGGAGTTTCAGCCGGAACCGCTACAATCACTTATACTGTAACAGGAACAGGAGGTTGTTCCAATGCAACTGCAACGAGAACGGTAACGGTAACCGCTGGACCAAATGCCGGTACATTATCAGGAACTCAAACGATTTGTGTTGCCGGAACGACTACATTCACATCCAACGGAACTATAGGCGGAAGCTGGTCAAGCAGTGATACCGCAATTGCAACAGTAAATAACTCAACAGGTGTTATCACTGGAGTTTCAGCCGGAACTGCAACAATCACCTACACCGTAACAGGAACAGGAGGTTGTGCCAATGCAACTGCAACGAGAACGGTAACGGTAACTGCTGCACCAAATGCTGGTACCTTATCAGGGAATCAAAATATCTGTGTTGCGGGAACGACTACATTCACATCAAACGGAACTACAGGCGGAAGCTGGTCAAGCAGTGCAACGGGAGTTGCTACAGTTGATGCTTCTGGCGTTATCACCGGAGTTTCAGCCGGAACTGCAACAATCACTTATACCGTAACAGGAACAGGAGGTTGTGCTAATGCAACTGTAACGAGAACGGTAACGGTAACCGCTGCACCAAATGCAGGTACATTATCAGGAACTCAAACTATTTGTGTTGCTGGAACGACTACATTCACATCAAATGGAACTACAGGTGGAAGCTGGTCAAGCAGTGATACCGCAATTGCAACAGTAAATAACTCAACAGGTGTTATCACCGGAGTTTCAGCCGGAACTGCAACGATCACCTACACCGTAACAGGAACAGGAGGTTGCGCCAATGCAACTGCAACGAGAACGGTAACGGTAACTGCTGCACCAAATGCTGGTACATTATCAGGGAATCAAAATATCTGTGTTGCGGGAACGACTACATTCACATCAAACGGAACTACAGGGGGAAGCTGGTCAAGCAGTGATACCGCAATTGCAACAGTAAATAACTCAACAGGTGTTATCACCGGAGTTTCAGCCGGAACTGCAACGATCACCTACACGGTAACAGGAACAGGAGGTTGTGCCAATGCAACTGCAACGAGAACGGTAACGGTAACCGCTGCACCAAATGCTGGTACATTATCAGGAACTCAAACCATTTGTGTTGCCGGAACGACAACATTCACGTCAAACGGAACTACAGGCGGAAGCTGGTCAAGCAGTGATACCGCAATTGCAACAGTAAATAACTCAACAGGTGTTATCACCGGAGTTTCAGCCGGAACTGCAACGATCACCTACACCGTAACAGGAACAGGAGGTTGTGCTAATGCAACTTCAACGAGAACGGTAACGGTAACTGCTGCACCAAATGCTGGTACATTATCAGGGAATCAAACTATCTGTGTTGCGGGAACGACTACATTCACATCAAACGGAACTACAGGGGGAAGCTGGTCAAGCAGTGATACCGCAATTGCAACAGTAAATAACTCAACAGGTGTTATCACCGGAGTTTCAGCCGGAACTGCAACGATCACCTACACCGTAACAGGAACAGGAGGTTGTGCTAATGCAACTTCAACGAGAACGGTAACGGTAACTGCTGCACCAAATGCTGGTACATTATCAGGGAATCAAACTATCTGTGTTGCGGGAACGACTACATTCACGTCAAACGGAACTACAGGTGGAAGCTGGTCAAGCAGTGCAACGGGAGTTGCTACAGTTGATGCTTCTGGCGTTATTACCGGAGTTTCAGCCGGAACTGCAACGATCACCTACACCGTAACAGGAACAGGAGGTTGTGCTAATGCAACTGCAACGAGAACGGTAACGGTAACTGCTGCACCAAATGCTGGTACATTATCAGGGAATCAAACTATCTGTGTTGCCGGAACGACAACATTTACATCAAATGGAAATACAGGAGGAAGCTGGTCAAGCAGTGCAACGGGAGTTGCAACAGTAAATAGCTCAACAGGCGTTGTTACCGGAGTTTCAGCCGGAACTGCAACGATCACCTACACTGTAACAGGAACAGGAGGTTGTGCCAATGCAACTGCAACGAGAACGGTAACGGTAACCGCTGCGCCAAATGCTGGTACATTATCAGGAATTCAAACGATTTGTGTTGCCGGAACGACTACATTCACATCAAATGGAAATACGGGCGGAAGCTGGTCAAGCAGTGCAACGGGAGTTGCTACAGTTGATGCTTCTGGCGTTGTTACCGGAGTTTCAGCCGGAACTGCTACGATCACTTATACTGTAACAGGAACAGGAGGTTGTGCCAATGCAACTTCAACGAGAACGGTAACGGTAACTGCTGCACCAAATGCAGGTACATTATCAGGGAATCAAACTATTTGTGTTGCCGGAACGACAACATTCACTTCAAACGGAACTACAGGCGGAAGCTGGTCAAGCAATGCAACGGGAGTTGCTACAGTAAATAGCTCAACAGGCGTTGTTACCGGAGTTTCAGCCGGAACTGCAACGATTACTTATACCGTAACAGGAACAGGAGGTTGTGCCAATGCAACTGCAACGAGAACGGTAACGGTAACTGCTGCACCAAATGCAGGGACTTTATCAGGGAATCAAACGATCTGTGTTGCCGGAACGACAACATTTACATCAAACGGAACAACGGGCGGAAGCTGGTCAAGCAGTGATACCGCAATTGCAACAGTAAATAATTCAACAGGTGCTATCACAGGAGTTTCAGCCGGAACTGCAACGATCACCTACACCGTAACAGGAACAGGAGGCTGTGCCAATGCAACTGTAACGAGAACGGTAACGGTAACCGCTGCACCAAATGCCGGTACATTATCAGGAACTCAAACTATTTGTGTTGCGGGAACGACAACATTCACATCAAATGGAACTACAGGCGGAAGCTGGTCAAGCAGTGATACTGCAATTGCAACAGTAAATAACTCAACAGGCGTTATCACCGGAGTTTCAGCCGGAACGGCAACGATTACTTATACTGTAACAGGAACAGGAGGTTGTGCCAATGCAACTGCAACGAGAACGGTAACGGTAACTGCTGCACCAAATGCTGGTACATTATCAGGGAATCAAAATATCTGTGTTGCGGGAACGACTACATTCACATCAAACGGAACTACAGGCGGAAGCTGGTCAAGCAGTGATACCGCAATTGCAACAGTAAATAACTCAACAGGTGTTATCACCGGAGTTTCAGCCGGAACTGCAACGATCACCTACACGGTAACAGGAACAGGAGGTTGTGCCAATGCAACTGCAACGAGAACGGTAACGGTAACCGCTGCACCAAATGCTGGTATATTATCAGGAACTCAAACCATTTGTGTTGCCGGAACGACAACATTCACGTCAAACGGAACTACAGGTGGAAGCTGGTCAAGCAGTGCAACGGGAGTTGCTACAGTTGATGCTTCTGGCGTTATTACCGGAGTTTCAGCCGGAACTGCAACGATCACCTACACCGTAACAGGAACAGGAGGTTGTGCTAATGCAACTTCAACGAGAACGGTAACGGTAACCGCTGCACCAAATGCTGGTACATTATCAGGCACTCAAACTATTTGTGTTGCCGGAACGACAACATTCACATCAAATGGAACTACAGGCGGAAGCTGGTCAAGCAGTGATACCGCAATTGCAACAGTAAATAACTCAACAGGTGCTATTACTGGAGTTTCAGCTGGAATTGCAACAATCACCTACACCGTAACAGGAACAGGAGGTTGTGCCAATGCAACTTCAACGAGAACTGTAACGGTAACCGCTGCACCAAATGCAGGGACTTTATCAGGAAATCAAACTATTTGTGTTGCGGGAACGACTACATTCACATCAAACGGAACTACAGGCGGAAGCTGGTCAAGCAGTGATACCGCAATTGCTACTGTTGATGCTTCAGGAGTAGTTACAGGAAAAGCAACTGGAACCGCTACGATCACTTATACGGTAACAGGAACAGGAGGTTGTGCTAATGCAACAGCTACCAGAACCGTAACGATGAGTGACACTGAAAAACCAACAATCACTTGTCCTTCAAATGTTACTGCTGTAGCCGATGCTAATTCATGTACAGCAACCGGCGTTGTTTTAGGAACACCAACTACAAGCGATAACTGCTCAGGAGCAGTAACGGTAACTAACGACGCGCCATCAAGCTTCCCAATCGGAATCACTACGGTAACGTGGACGGCTACTGATGCTGCTGGTAATACTCAAACTTGTACGCAAACGGTAACAGTAAACGATACTCAAAAACCAACAATTACTTGTCCTGCGAATGTTACTGCTGTAGCCGATGTTAATTCATGTACAGCAACCGGAGTTGTTTTAGGCACTCCAGTGGCTTCAGACAATTGCTCAGGAACAGTAACGGTAACTAACGACGCACCATCAAGCTTCCCAATCGGAACCACTACGGTAACGTGGACAGCTACTGATGCTGCAGGTAATACTCAGACGTGTACGCAAACCGTAACAGTAAACGATACTCAAAAACCAACAATCACTTGTCCTGCGAATGTAACAGCTGTAGCCGATGCTAATTCATGTACAGCAACCGGAGTTGTTTTAGGAACACCAGTGACTTCAGACAATTGCTCAGGAACTGTAACGGTAACTAACGACGCACCATCAAGCTTCCCAATCGGAACCACTACGGTAACCTGGACAGCTACTGATGCTGCAGGTAATACTCAGACTTGTACGCAAACCGTAACAGTAAACGATACACAGAAACCAACAATTACTTGTCCTTCAAATGTTACTGCTGTAGCCGATGCTAATTCATGCGCTGCAACCGGAGTTGTTTTAGGCACTCCAACGACAAGCGATAACTGCTCAGGAACAGTAACGGTAACTAACGACGCACCATCAAGCTTCCCAATCGGAATCACTACGGTAACCTGGACGGCTACCGATGCTGCTGGTAATACTCAGACTTGTACGCAAACGGTAACAGTAAAGGATACGCAAAAACCAACAATTACTTGTCCTTCAAATGTAACTGCTGTAGCCGATGCTAATTCATGTACAGCAACCGGAGTTGTTTTAGGCACTCCAGTGACTTCAGACAATTGTTCAGGAACAGTAACGGTAACTAACGACGCACCATCAAGCTTCCCAATCGGAATCACTACGGTAACGTGGACAGCTACTGATGCTGCTGGTAACACTCAGACATGTACGCAAACGGTAACAGTAAACGATACTCAAAAACCAACAATCACTTGTCCAGCGAATGTTACTGCTGTAGCCGATGCTAATTCATGCACTGCAACCGGCGTTGTTTTAGGCACTCCAACTACAAGCGATAACTGCTCAGGAACAGTAACGGTAACTAACGACGCACCATCAAGCTTCCCAATCGGAACCACTACGGTAACGTGGACAGCTACTGATGCTGCAGGAAATACTCAGACTTGTACGCAAACGGTAACAGTAAATGATACTCAAAAACCAACAATCACTTGTCCTGCGAATGTTACTGCTGTAGCCGATGCTAATGCATGTACAGCAACCGGAGTTGTTTTAGGCACTCCAGTGACTTCAGACAATTGTTCAGGAACAGTAACGGTGACTAACGACGCACCATCAAGCTTCCCAATCGGAATCACTACGGTAACGTGGACGGCTACTGATGCTGCAGGTAATACTCAGACTTGTACGCAAACGGTAACAGTAAATGATACTCAAAAACCAACAATTACTTGTCCTGCGAATGTTACTGCTGTAGCCGATGCTAATTCATGCACTGCAACCGGCGTTGTTTTAGGCACTCCAACTACAAGCGATAACTGCTCAGGAACAGTAACGGTAACTAACGACGCACCATCAAGCTTCCCAATCGGAACCACTACGGTAACGTGGACGGCTACTGATGCTGCAGGTAATACTCAGACTTGTACGCAAACCGTAACAGTAAACGATACGCAGAAACCAACAATCACTTGTCCTGCGAATGTTACTGCTGTAGCTGATGCTAATTCATGTACCGCAACCGGAGTTGTTTTAGGCACTCCAGTGACTTCAGACAATTGTTCAGGAACAGTAACCGTTACTAACGACGCACCATCAAGCTTCCCAATCGGAACCACTACGGTAACCTGGACAGCTACCGATGCTGCAGGTAATACTCAGACTTGTACGCAAACGGTAACAGTAAACGATACTCAAAAACCAACCATCACTTGTCCTTCAAATGTTACTGTTGTAGCCGATGCTAATTCATGTACAGCGACCGGCGTTGTTTTAGGCACTCCAACGACAAGCGATAACTGTTCAGGAACAGTAACGGTTACGAACAATGCACCATCAAGCTTCCCAATCGGAACCACTACGGTAACGTGGACGGCTACTGATGCTGCCGGAAATACTCAGACTTGTACGCAAACGGTAACAGTAAATGATACTCAAAAACCAACAATTACTTGTCCTGCGAATGTTACTGCTGTAGCCGATGCTAATTCATGCACTGCAACCGGCGTTGTTTTAGGCACTCCAACTACAAGCGATAACTGCTCAGGAACAGTAACGGTAACTAACGACGCACCATCAAGCTTCCCAATCGGAACCACTACGGTAACGTGGACAGCTACTGATGCTGCAGGAAATACTCAGACGTGTACGCAAACGGTAACAGTAAACGATACACAAAAACCAACAATTACTTGTCCTTCAAATGTTACTGCTGTAGCCGATGCTAATTCATGCACTGCAACCGGCGTTGTTTTAGGCACTCCAACTACAAGCGATAACTGCTCAGGAACAGTAACCGTTACTAACAATGCACCATCAAGCTTCCCAATCGGAACCACTACGGTAACGTGGACAGCTACTGATGCTGCTGGTAATACGCAGACTTGTACGCAGACGGTGAAAGTAATTGGACCAATCAAAGCTATTGAAGATCGTGTAACATCCTTTAATGGAGTTCTGGGTGGAATTGCAGTTCCAAGTGTTCTGGATAATGACTCTCTGAACTGTAAAAATGTAGTGGCTAATGAAGTTATAATTACTTCGACTACAACTTTACCTTCAAATTTAAGTTTTGATACTAATACAGGAGCCGTTACAGTTCAGCCAAATACGCCAACGGGAACTTACACTTTTGATTATCAAATTTGTGAGGTTGCAAATCCAACAGCAAACTGTGCAACAGCTACAGTTACTATTATTGTGCAAAACCCAATCGTAGCCAACGTTGACAATACCTACCCAGTTCAAACACCGGGTACAACAACAGCAACCACAGTTGGAAACGTAACGATCAACGATACCTTAAACGGACAGCCGGTAACCGCAGCCAATACCAATGTAACCCCAATCAAAACAGGACCATTGAGCATTGACGCCAACGGAGTATTGGCTTTAGATCCAAACACCGTAACAGGAACCTACCAAATCACATACGAAATCTGTGAAGAAGGAGCAACCCCTGCGAACTGTGCTACAGCTACTGCAACTGTTGAAGTTAAAAACCCAATTGTAGCCAACGTTGACAACAGCTACCCAGTTCAAACACCAGGTACAACAACGGCAACTACAATTGGAAACGTAACAGCAAACGACACCCTAAACGGCCAGCCGGTAACCGCCGCCAATACCAATGTAACCCCAATCAAAACAGGACCATTGAGCATTGACGCCAACGGAGTATTGACTTTAGATCCAAACACTGTAACAGGAACCTACCAAATCACTTATGAAATCTGTGAAGAAGGAGCAACCCCTGCCAACTGTGCTACAGCTACGGCCACTGTTGAAGTTAAAAACCCAATCGTAGCCAACGTTGACAATACCTACCCAGTACAAACACCGGGTACAACAACAGCCACCACAATTGGAAACGTAACAGCAAACGACACCCTAAACGGCCAGCCGATAACCGCCGCCAATACCAATGTAACCCCAATCAAAACAGGTCCATTGAGCATTGACGCTAACGGAGTATTGACCTTAGATCCAAACACTGTAACAGGAACTTACCAAATCACTTATGAAATCTGTGAAGACGGTGCGACGCCTGCCAATTGTACTACCGCTACGGCCACTGTTGAAGTTAAAAACCCAATCGTAGCCAACGTTGACAACAGCTACCCAGTTCAAACACCGGGTACAACAACGGCAACCACAGTTGGAAACGTAACAACAAACGACACCCTAAACGGACAGCCGGTAACCGCCGCCAATACCAATGTAACCCCAATTAAAACAGGACCATTGAGCATTGACGCCAACGGAGTACTAACTTTAGATCCAAACACAGTAACAGGAGCTTACCAAATCACTTATGAAATCTGTGAAGAAGGAGCAACCCCTGCTAACTGTACTACTGCTACGGCCACCGTTGAAGTTAAAAACCCAATCGTAGCCAACGTTGACAACAGCTACCCAGTACAAACACCGGGTACAACAACGGCCACTACAGTTGGAAACGTAACAATCAACGATACCTTAAACGGACAGCCGGTAACCGCAGCCAATACCAATGTAACCCCAATCAAAACAGGTCCATTGAGCATTGACGCCAACGGAGTACTAACTTTAGATCCAAACACAGTAACAGGAACCTACCAAATCACCTATGAAATCTGTGAAGAAGGAGCAACCCCTGCCAACTGTGCTACAGCTACTGCAACTGTTGAAGTTAAAAACCCAATCGTAGCCAACGTTGACAACAGCTACCCAGTTCAAACACCGGGTACAACAACGGCCACTACAATTGGAAACGTAACAATCAACGATAACCTAAACGGACAGCCGGTAACCGCCGCCAATACCAATGTAACCCCAATCAAAACAGGACCATTGAGCATTGACGCCAACGGAGTATTGACTTTAGATCCAAATACAGTAACAGGAACCTACCAAATCATTTATGAAATCTGTGAAGAAGGAGCAACCCCTGCGAACTGTGCTACCGCTACGGCCACCGTTGAAGTTAAAAACCCAATCGTAGCCAACGTTGATAACAGCTATCCAGTTCAAACACCAGGTACAACAACGGCCACTACAGTTGGAAACGTAACGATAAACGACACCTTAAACGGCCAGCCGGTAACCGCCGCCAATACCAATGTAACCCCAATCAAAACAGGACCATTGAGCATTGATGCCAACGGAGTACTAACTTTAGATCCAAACACTGTAACAGGAACTTACCAAATCACCTATGAAATCTGTGAAGAAGGAGCAACCCCTGCCAACTGTGCAACAGCTACGGCCACTGTTGAAGTTGGAAAAGCCGTGATTAATGCAGTGACAGAAGAAACCCTTTCGATAAACGGAAGTATTGGCGGAACTACAGCTTCATTGATTACTAATGATACTTTGAATGGAAATCCGGCAGTAATTAAAAATAGTGTTGGAGGAGTAATCTTAAAAGCAATAAATGTTCCAACAGGATTGACTTTAAATGCGGACGGAACGGTAACGGTAAAAGCCGGAACACCGATAGGAAGATACGAAGTTGAATACAGTATTTGTGAATATCTGAATCCTACGAATTGTTCTACTGTAAAAAGTTATGTTCCGGTAACAGGAGCGGTTATAAAAGCGAATAATGATAATGCCGGAACTGTTGACAGTAGTAAAGGACAAAGTTCTCCAACAAGTATTTTTCAGAATGATACTTTAAACGGAGTATTACTGACTCCTTCAAGCGTTATTTTAACGACGATTGTGCCAAATCCGAATTTAACTTTAAAATCTGATGGTAGAATTGAAGTAAAATCCGGAACCCCTTCTGGAACTTATGAATTAACGTATCAAATTTGTGAAGCTTTAAATCCGTCTAATTGCAGTCAGGCAGTGGCGAAGATTACGGTAATTAATGTAGTAGACCCGGATCCTCCGATACCTTTAGTGAAAATTGTAGTTACAAATGATGGAATTGTAAATGTAGACGGTATAAATGGTTCTCTTGAATTCATAAATGTTTTCAACAATGATTTACTGAAAGGTTTACCAATTAATCCTTCGGAAGTTGTATTTACCGATTTGTCGAAAAACCCTTATTTTGAGTTTAATTCAGATGGAACCGTAAATGTGAAACCAAACACACCGGGTGGAACTTATGCCTTAAACTATCAACTTTGTGAAAAGGCCCATCCAACCAATTGTGGTACCGCGACATTAACTGTTTTTGTTGAAGTTCCTGCTATTGCAGTAATTAAAACAGCAGTATTTAATGACGAAAACGGAAGCGGATTTGCAAATGCAGGCGAAACCATTACGTACAGATTTAAAGTAACCAATACCGGAAACGTTCCATTAAAAGGAATCACCATTTCAGATCCTTTACCGGGAGTTGTCGTTTCAGGACAGGCAATTGATTTAGGTGTAAACGAATCTGACGAATATAACTTTAAAGCCATTTATAAAATCACGCAAAGTGATATCAATAAAGGTAGCGTAAGCAATCAGGCAAGCGTTCAGGGACGAAGTGATAAAGGAGTTGTTGTAGATGATATTTCAGATGACGAAAGTATTTTGGAAGATAAACCTACCGTATTGCCTTTAACCGGTTGTGTTATAAAAGTCTTTAATGCGTTTTCACCAAATGGAGATGACAAAAACAGCAGATTCTATATTCAGGGCTTAGAATGTTATCCTAGCAATACAGTTGAAATATACAATCGTTGGGGAGTTCTGGTTTTCGAAAAAGACAACTACAATAATGAAGATCGTGTTTTTAAAGGTTTCTCAGAAGGACGTACTACTATAAAACAATCCGAAGGATTACCGGTAGGAACTTACTTCTACATCTTAAAGTACAAAGACAACGAATCTAATTCGCATGAACAATCAGGTTATTTATATATCAACAAGTAAAAACTATGGCGGCTTGGTAATCCCGGGCCGCTTCTTAAAAGCCATTCAAATGAAAAAGATAATTGTAATGTTCCTGTTTTTTACAGTGGTGTGTTCGGCGCAGCAAGATGCGCAATACACACAATACATGTATAATACCATGGCAATAAATCCGGCTTATGCGGGTTCCCGTGGTGCGCTAAGTGTTTTCGGACTGTACCGTACACAATGGGTCGGACTGGACGGAGCGCCCGAAACCAGCACCTTTGCTATAAATACACCTTTAAACAACAGCAATTTAGGATTGGGAGTTTCTTTGGTAAACGATAAAATTGGTCCAACCAACGAGAACACTTTATCAGCCGATTTGTCGTATAGTGTTCCAACCTCAGAAATCTTTAAACTTTCCTTTGGAATAAAAGCCACAGCAAATCTTTTTAATCTGGATGTAAATAAATTGAATCCTGAAAATCAGGGAGACCCGCAGTTTCAGAATTTAAACAATCGAATCACACCCAATATTGGAGCCGGGGTTTATTGGCATTCTGACAAAGCATATTTAGGATTATCAATTCCGAATTTTATCGAAACCAATCGATTCAATGATGATGATACCGCTATTTTTAAGGATAAAATCAATTATTATTTAATGGCAGGTTACGTTTTTGATCTGGATTATTACATCAAATTCAAACCGGCATTGTTGACCAAGATGGTTCAGGGAGCCCCTTTACAGGTTGATGTTTCAGGGAATTTTATGTTCAATGATAAGTTTGTAATCGGACTGGCTTATCGCTGGAGCGCGTCGGTTAGCGCAATGGCAGGTTTTCAGATTACAGATGGTTTATATGTGGGTTATGGTTACGATCATGAAACTACTAATTTAAGAAGATACAATTCGGGGTCACATGAAGTCTTCCTGCGTTTTGAGTTTCTTAATAATTACAATAGAATTACCTCACCAAGATTCTTCTAAAAAAGCCCTACATGAAAAGCCAAAAACTACACTATACCATATCCTTTTTATTCCTCTTATTTAATGCAATTGCACAAACCGGCAGTATAAAGTATGCCGATACCAAATACGAGAAGTACGCCTATATTGATGCTATAAAAATCTATGAAAATGTAGCTGAAAAAGGATACAAAGACGAAAAAATGTTCCAGCGTCTGGGGAATTCCTATTATTTTAATGGAGAATTGGTAAAAGCTTTAAAATGGTACGATGAATTATTTTCCATGAACAAAGAACAAGAGCCTGAGTATTTGTACCGATACGCACAATGTCTTAAAGCTTCTGGGAATTACGCTAAAGCAGATGTAATCTTAGAAAAATTCAATCAAAAACAGGCAACAGATAAAAGAGGGATCTTATTCGAATCCAATAAAAATTATTTGAACGAGATAAAAGCAAATTCAGGACGATTTGAAATTGCCGATGCCGGAATAAACTCTAAGTATTCAGATTATGGGAGTACTATTTTTGATAATAAGCTAGTTTTTACATCTGCACGAGATACTGGCGGAGTCGCAAAGAAAAATTTCAAGTGGACCAACCGATCCTTTACCAATTTATACACCGCCGAATTGTTACCGGATGGAAGTTTAGGAACACCGCAGCGTTTTCAGAAGAAAGTAAATACAAAATTCAACGAATCGACACCCGTTTTTACAAAAGACGGCCGAACAATGTACTTTACAAGAAACAATTTCTTAAACGGTAAAAGAGGCAGAGACGAGAACAAAGTCACCTTATTAAAGTTGTACAAAGCAAATTTAGTAGAAGGAGAATGGAAAAATATCGAAGCACTTCCATTTAACAGTGATCAGTATAGTGTAGCGCATCCCGCCTTAAGTGTAGACGAAAAAACGCTCTATTTTGCTTCAGATATGCCGGGAACTTTAGGACAATCCGACTTGTTTAAAGTAACCATAAAGGAAGATGGAACCTTTGGAAAACCTCAAAATTTGGGAGCAGCAATCAATACTGAAGGACGAGAAACATTTCCTTTTATTTCTGAAGATAACGAACTTTATTTCGCAACAGACGGAAGACCGGGATTGGGCGGACTTGATGTATTTGTGACAAAAATAAAGGATCAGGGCAGTTTTGAAGAAATACAAAATATTGGAGAACCAATTAACAGTCCGCAGGACGATTTTGCTTTTATAATCAATAGTAAAGACAGAAACGGATTTTTTTCTTCCAACAGAGATAAGGGACATGGATTTGACGATGTTTATCGATTTACCGAAAGACGAAAACTAAATTGCGAACAACAATTAACAGGTACTGTCACCGATTCAGAAACCAATGTTATACTTTCAAATGCGAATGTGGCATTGTTTGATGAAAATTTCCAACCCGTTGCAGAAGTCATCACTGACAACAATGGAAATTATATTTTTCCGAATGTAAAATGTGGAAAAAACTATTTCGTACGAACGTCGAAAACAGATTATGAGAGTAAGGAAGTACCGGTAGTAATTAAAAGAAATTCCGGAAAAACGACTTTATTGATTCAGCTGGAAAAAAGAATTAAACCCATTGAAGTGGGAACAGATCTGGCAAAAACACTCGATATTCCGATCATTTATTTTGATCTTGACAAAGCCACTATTAAAAAGGAATCCGCTTATCAGTTAGAGAAAATTGTCGAAATTCTAAAACAATACCCAGCCTTAAAATTGGATATCCGTTCCCATACAGACAGCCGACAAACCCAGCAGTACAATCAGGTTTTATCCGAAAAGAGAGCCAAATCTACCCGAAACTGGCTGATTCAAAAAGGAGTAGACCCAGCCCGATTAACTGCAAAAGGATACGGCGAAACTCAATTGGTAAACCAATGTTCTGATGGTGTAAAATGTACCGATGAAGAACACGAACGCAACCGAAGAAGCGAATTTGTAATCACCAATTTGTAAATAAAAAGTAATAGTTTAAAGCCCTTTTCTAAATTGTAGAAAAGGGCTTTTTTGTTGTTGTTATCAAATTATTCGCAATCTTATCATCCCGAGGAACGAGGGATCATACTAGTAATTCGACAAAGATTGAAGCAGATTTTATTCGCAATCTTGTCATCCCGAGGAACGAGGGATCACACTAGTAATTCGACAAAGATTGAAGCAGATTTTATTCGCAATCTTGTCATCCCGAGGAACGAGGGATCACATTAGTAATTCGACAAAGATTGAAGCAGTTTCTATTCACAATCTTGTCATCCCGAGGAACGAGGGATCACACTAGTAATTCGACAAAGATTGACGATATCAAGAATAGAGTTTCGAATGTATTTACTTCGTCAGTCGTTATTGCTCAAGTTTCCTTCATCGCAAGGACAAAACGATGCGTAAAACACACATTGACAGCAGCAGCCAACAATAAAAAACTTTGCGCCTTAGCGTCTCTGCGAGTAAAAAACATCCCTTACGTAATATAATTCGCAAAAAAGTCCTAAAATTCATTCCTTTCTTTAAACTAAAATTTATAAAACACAAAATATTAGTTATTTTACTTAAAATGAATGTTTTATGGTTTTAAAAAAACGTTTTTCATTGTCGTGTGTCTGCATTTTTTTCTAACTTTATAAATCTAAAATTTTTCAGCTATGACGGTAGAACAAATATTAAACGCAAAAGGGAAAAATGTTTATTCAGTTCTTTCAACCACAACGGTTTATGAAGCCTTAAAGGTAATGGGAGAGAAAAACATAGGTGCCATTCTGGTTATTGATGGTTCCGATTTAAAAGGGATATTGTCTGAGAGGGATTATGCTCGAAAAATTGTTTTGAAAGATAAATCATCAAAAGAAACTTTTGTGCATGAAATTATGGAAAGCAATATTTTCTCGGTAAAACTTTCAAATAAGATTGAAGATTGTATGGAGCTAATGAGTACCAAAAGAATCAGACATTTACCGGTTCTGGAAGATGGAATTGTAGTAGGAATTATATCTATAAGTGATGTAGTTAAGGCCATTATAGAAATTCAGAAAGATACTATTAATCATTTAAACTCCTATATTTCGCAATAAAACAAGCAAAAAATAAAACATATCAAAAAAATAGTCCAAATTAATTTGGGCTATTTTTTTTCGCTCCGAATTTTATTTTTAGGAAAAGAAAGCACTAAAAATAGGCCATTTTAAAACAAGACTTATATCTTTGTAAGCTAGAATAAAAGCTAAAAATAAATGAACAAAGAGAGTAAAAGAAGAGAAGCGTTACTGTACCATTCAGAACCAACTCCAGGAAAAATTCAGGTAGTTCCAACAAAAAAATATGCAACCCAAAGGGATTTATCTTTGGCTTATTCGCCAGGAGTTGCAGAGCCATGTTTAGACATTGCAGCAAACGTAGAAGACGTTTACAAATATACAGCAAAAGGAAATTTAGTTGCCGTGATCTCAAACGGTACAGCAGTTTTAGGACTTGGGGACATTGGTCCAGAGGCTTCTAAGCCAGTAATGGAAGGAAAAGGATTGTTGTTTAAAATATTCTCTGATATTGATGTTTTTGATATCGAAATCGGTACAAAAGATATCGAAGAATTCATTCAGACCGTAAAAAATATTGCTCCAACTTTTGGAGGGATAAATCTGGAAGACATTAAAGCACCGGAATCTTTCGAAATTGAAAGACGATTGGTAGAAGAATTAGACATTCCGGTAATGCACGACGACCAGCACGGTACTGCAATTATCTCGTCAGCAGCTTTAATTAATGCCCTTGAATTAGCAGGAAAAAAAGCAGAAGATGTAAAAGTCGTAGTTTCGGGTGCAGGTTCTGCAGCGATTGCTTGTACTGATTTATATGTTTTGTTAGGAGTTCAGGTTAAGAACATCAAGATGTTTAACAGTAAGGGACTTTTAACAAAAGATAATTCTTCACTATCAGAATTGCAGTTGAAATATGCAGTTGACGGAGCTAAAATTGATTTAGCAGAAGCAGTGAAAGGAGCAGATGTTTTCATCGGATTATCTTCAGGAGGTATTTTGTCACCTGAGATGTTATTGACAATGAACGAGAATCCAATTGTTTTTGCAATGGCAAATCCAAATCCGGAAATCGATTATAACTTAGCAACAGAAACTCGTAAAGATATTATTATGGCTACGGGACGTTCAGATTTTCCTAATCAGGTAAATAACGTTCTTGGATTTCCCTATATTTTTAGAGGAGCATTAGACGTACGTGCTACAAAAATTAACGAAGCGATGAAAATGGCTGCTGTAAAAGCATTAGCTATTTTGGCAAAAGAGCCGGTACCGGAGCAGGTTAACGTAGCATACGGAGCAACAAAATTAGGTTTCGGACAAGAGTATATCATTCCTAAACCATTTGATCCTAGATTGATTACCGTGGTTGCACCTGCAGTTGCAAGAGCAGCAATGGAATCCGGAGTAGCAAAAAATCCTATTACAGACTGGGCTGCATACGAAGATGTGCTTCGCGAGCGTATGGGGAACGACAATAAAATGGTACGTTTGATTACCAACCGTGCTAAAGTAAGTCCAAAAAGAATTGTTTTTGCAGAAGCAGATCAGTTAAACGTACTTAAAGCAGCACAGATTGTACACGAAGACGGAATTGGTTATCCAATTTTATTAGGAAACAAAGAAGTCATTTTAGAACTTAAGGAAGAATTAGGTTTTGATGCTGAACTTGAGATTATTGATCCTAAAACCAATGAAGAAGAAGGAAGACGTAACCGATTTGCTAATTCATATTGGGAAACAAGAGGAAGAAGAGGAGTTTCGTTATTAGATTCACAAAAATTCATGCGCGAAAGAAACTATTTTGCTGCGATGATGGTGAACGAAGGAGAAGCAGATGCTTTGGTAACAGGTCATACAAGAAGTTATCCGACTGTTGTGAAACCAATGTTACAATTGATTGAAAAAGCACCGGGAGCTTCATTAGTAGCTACAGCCAATATGATGTTGACTTCTCGTGGACCAATGTTCTTGTCAGACACAGCAATCAACATCAATCCTTCAACAGAAGATTTGATCAACATTGCGATCATGACGGCTAAAACGGCTAAAATGTTTGGTGTAGAGCCAGTTATTGCAATGGTTTCGTATTCAAACTTCGGGTCTTCAACAAGTCCTAGTGCTTCAAAGGTTAGAGAAGCAGTAGCGTATTTGCATAAAAACCATCCTGAAATGATTGTTGATGGAGAAATTCAGGCAGATTTTGCTTTGAATCAGGAAATGCTTGCAGAAAAATTCCCTTTCTCGAAATTAGCAGGTAAAAAAGTGAATACCTTGATTTTTCCTAATTTAGATTCGGCTAACATTACTTATAAATTGCTAAAAGAACTTTACAAAGTAAATTCTATTGGACCAATTATGATGGGAATGGGTAAACCGGTTCACATTTTTCAATTAGGAGCAAGCGTTGAAGAAATGGTAAATATGGCTGCAATTGCAGTTATTGACGCTCAGGAAAAAGAAAGTAAAAAGATTAAATTAGCGAAATAGTAGAAATAATTAAGGTCAAATAATAATGTCGTATTTTTAATGCATTTTTGTTATATTTGACCTTAATAAATTATACTATGATAGCACATTTACAGGGGAAATTAGTAGAGAAAAATCCAACAGAAGTCATCATTGAGTGTGGCGGAGTAGGTTATCAGGTAAACATCTCTTTACATACCTTTTCATTAATTCCCAATGTAGAAAATATAAAATTGTATACGCATCTTCAAATTAAAGAAGATGCGCATACATTATTTGGTTTTGTAGAAAAATCAGAACGCGAAATATTCAGAATGTTATTGTCGGTTTCAGGAATTGGTGCAAACATTGCCAGAACCATGTTGTCATCCATAGAGCCAAGACAAATTATCAATGCTATCGCCTCAGGAGACGTAGGTATAATCCAGTCCATAAAAGGAATTGGGAACAAAACAGCACAAAGAGTTATACTAGATTTAAAAGAAAAAGTGTTAAAATTGTACGATTTGGACGAAGTTTCTATCGTACAGAACAATACAAATCGAGATGAAGCGTTATCTGCTTTGGAGGTTTTAGGTTTTGTTCGTAAAACTTCTGAAAAAGTAGTGGAGAAAATCGTAAAAGAAGACCCGGAAGCTACCGTAGAAACCATTATCAAGAAAGCACTAAAAAGCCTATAAAACCAATTTATTTAAACCAAGAGTATGCGTAAAATTTGTATTTTTTTACTGTTTTTATTTTGCGGTAATGTTTTGCGTGCGCAAGTAAACCCAACAGTTCAAGATACAACTAAAACACAATTCTCCGTTGGTAAAGTAGAAATAGGAAATCCGCCAAGCATACTTTCAGCCTATCGGTATGATCCCATAACCGATCGCTACATTTACACCAGTTCGGTAGACGGTTTTAATATCAATTATCCAATTGTATTAACCCCAAAAGAATACGAAGATTTAGTTTTGAAAGAATCCAGAAGAGATTATTTCAGAAAAAAATCAGATGCTATTGATGGTAAAAAATCAGGAAGTGAGGCCGCCAAAAAGAATTTACTACCGCGATATTATATCAATTCAGGACTTTTCGAAAGTATCTTTGGAAGTAATACCATAGACGTAAAGCCAACAGGTTCAGTAGAAATGGACTTGGGGATTCGGTATACCAAACAGGATAATCCGGCTTTTTCACCAAGAAACAGATCCAGCCTTACTTTTGATTTCGATCAGCGAATCAGTATGAGTTTGCTGGGGAAAGTAGGAACCAGATTAGAGGTAAATGCTAATTATGATACCCAGTCTACTTTTGCCTTTCAAAATTTATTTAAACTTGCCTACACACCTTCAGAAGATGATATTGTTCAGAAAGTGGAAGTAGGTAACGTGAGCATGCCATTAAACAGTACCCTTATTCGAGGTGCTCAAAGTTTGTTCGGGGTTAAAACAGTCTTGCAATTTGGTAAGACAACCGTTACCGGAGTTTTCTCAGAACAGAAGTCGCAAACCAAGAGTATAGTTGCAGAAGGTGGCGGTACCGTACAGAACTTTGATTTGTATGCGCTGGATTACGATAATGACCGACATTTCTTCTTATCTCAGTATTTCAGAAATAAATACGATGCTTCATTAAAAAGCTATCCTTTTATCGATAGCCGTGTTCAGGTTACCAGAATAGAAGTTTGGGTAACCAACAAACAAAATAGGGTAGCAACCAACAACAATAACTTACGTAACATTATCGCACTTCAGGATTTAGGAGAAGGACAGGTTACGGGAGTTCCGGACAATCAGGTGGTGGTGATAAGCAATCCTGTCGGATTTTTTAATAACCCTATCGATACACCAACAAATAACACCAACAATAAATACGATCCGGCTACTATTGGAAAACCGGGAGCTTACCTAAATTCTAATATTAGAGAAATCGTAACGGCAAAATCAGGATTTAATAACGCGAATACCAGCGAAGGAACAGATTATTCTGTGTTAGAAAACGCCAGGAAATTAACCGCAAACGAATTTACTTTCAATCCGCAGTTGGGATACATTTCCTTACAGCAGCGTTTGGCCAATGACGAAATTTTAGCAGTAGCATTTGAGTACACTGTTGGAGGAAAAGTGTATCAGGTCGGAGAGTTTGGAAGTGACGGGGTAGACGGAACCGTAGTGACCGGAAACAACAATGCCAATAAAGCGATCATCACTCAGAGTTTAGTGTTAAAAATGCTGAAGAGTAATTTGACGAACGTTCAGAATCCGGTTTGGAATCTGATGATGAAAAACGTGTATCAAATTCCTCAGGCATATCAAATCAAACAAGATGATTTCAGATTAAACATACTGTATACAGATCCTTCTCCAATCAATTATATTTCACCGGTACCGGGAACAACATTCCCTGCAAATCCTACCGCAGATAACAAAGTAGAGCTGACCCCTTTATTGAATGTGTTTAATCTGGACCGATTGAATTATAACAATGATCCGCAAGCCGGAGGAGATGGTTTCTTTGATTACATTCCGGGAATTACAGTAGACGTTCAGAATGCTCGAATTATTTTTAGTACCAAAGAGCCTTTTGGAGAATTGTTATTTAAAAAGTTGCAAAATACAGGTTCGGGTGAGAACTACGACGATCCGACTACCTATAATGCCAATCAGAAAAGATATGTGTTCAGAAACATGTACCGAAATACACAGTCCGGAGCCTTGCAGGACAGTGATAAGAATAAATTTTTACTAAGAGGAAAATACAAATCATCAGGAAGCAATGGTATTCCAATCGGAGCGTTTAATGTTCCGCAGGGATCTGTTGTTGTTATGGCGGCCGGAAGAAGGCTGGTGGAAGGGATCGATTATAGCGTAGATTACCAATTAGGACGTGTTCAGATTTTAGATCCTTCGCTTCAGGCTTCCAATACACCAATTGAGGTGTCATTGGAGAACAATTCAATTTTCGGACAACAGACCCGAAGATTTATAGGTTTCAATGTTGAACATAAAATCTCAGATAAATTTATTGTAGGAGGAACTTATTTGAAAATGAACGAAAGACCGTTTACTCAAAAATCAAGTTACGGTCAGGAATCTGTAAACAATACGATCTTTGGATTCAATGGGAATTACTCTACCGAAGTTCCTTTCTTCACCAGATTAGTTAACAAATTACCAAACATAGATACAGATGTTCCTTCCAATCTTTCGATAAGAGGAGAAGTAGCTTTCTTAAAACCGGATGCTCCAAAAGCCAGTGATTTTGAAGGTGAGGCAACTATTTATATTGATGACTTCGAAGGTTCGCAGTCTACCATCGACATGCGATCGGCGTATGCGTGGAGTCTGGCTTCGACACCATTTGTAAATTCTATCAATGACAATACTTTTAATGCCAATTCAACTACATTAGAATATGGCTTTAAACGTGCAAAACTGTCCTGGTATACTATCGACCCTGTCTTTTACGCTTCAAAACCATCGGGTATTTCAAATGATGATTTGTCATTAAATACCACGAGACGTATTTATAGCAGGGAATTATATCCAAATACAGATATTGCTCAGGGACAAATTCAGGTAGTGAATACACTGGACTTAACGTAT
The DNA here is from genome assembly GCF_023539155.1 of Flavobacterium sp. B183. Lineage (NCBI taxonomy): Bacteria > Pseudomonadati > Bacteroidota > Flavobacteriia > Flavobacteriales > Flavobacteriaceae > Flavobacterium > Flavobacterium sp. B183. The sequence continues at coordinate 1,855,504 of NZ_CP097434.1, forward strand.
TATCCTTCTAACCGCGGACCTTATAACAACAATCCGAATTTTGGTGCAAGTCCCGCCAGTTCTAATTTTGGAGGAATCATGCGTGCTTTGAATTCGACCAACTTCGAACAAGGGAATGTCGAGTACATTCAGTTTTGGGTAATGGATCCTTATGTAGGTAATGGAGAAGCAGCAGTTGGTAATACCGGAAAAATTTATTTCAACTTAGGAGAAATCTCGGAAGACGTTTTAAAAGACGGAAGAAAACAATATGAAAACGGATTAGGCCCGGATCAGATCATGGTAAATCCTAGACCGCTTTGGGGAGACGTTCCGGCATCACAATCTTTAATTTATGCCTTCGATAATAATGCAGGTAATCGTAGCAATCAGGATGTTGGTTTAGACGGTTTACCCAATTCGAAAGAAGCTTCAGTATATACAAATTACGGTGGAGAAACAGATCCGGCCGGAGACGATTATACCTATTATCTGAATACTGATGGAGGCGTTTTAGACCGCTACAAAAATTACAATGGTACAGAAGGAAACTCTCCCGTAAGTATCGATTCCCCAAATCGTGGATCAACAACTTTACCGGATGTTGAAGATATCAACCGTGACAACACCATGAGTACCATCAATGCATATTATGAATATAGCATCGATGTAAAACCGGGAATGCAGGTGGGGCAGAATTTCGTTACAGACATTCGTGAAGTAAGTAATGTTGAATTGCCAAACGGATCAACAACAACAGCAAGATGGATACAGTTTAAAATTCCGGTTGCTCAACCGCAAAATACGATTGGAAATATTACAGATTTCAGATCGATTCGTTTCATGCGTATGTTCATGACCGGCTTTAGTGATCAGATGACTGTTCGTTTTGGAGCTTTGGATTTAGTGAGAGGAGAATGGAGAAGATATACCGGTACACTTGATGCCAACGATACAAATCCGGCTGACGACGGAACAGAGTTTGATGTTGCGGCAGTAAACATTCAGGAGAATGGTACAAAATGTCCTGTGAATTACGTGGTGCCACCGGGCGTTCGTAGAGAGCAGCTGTATAATAACAATACCATTATCAATCAAAATGAGCAAGCCTTAGCGGTTAGAGTTAGCGGTTCAGGATTACAATATCAGGATTCAAGAGCGGTTTTTAAGAATGTAAGTGTAGACATGCGTCAGTACAAAAAACTGAAAATGTTTTTACATGCTGAATCATTGCCAAACGAAAACACGTTACTCGATGATGAAATGGTAGGTTTTATCCGTTTTGGAAATGACTTTACACAAAACTTCTATCAGGTCGAGGTTCCTTTAAAAGTGACCAGAACCGGAGGGTCCTGTAGCATAAGTCCGGATCAGGTTTGGCTGGAAGAGAACAATATTGATTTAGCACTGGAGTTATTGACCCGAATGAAAATTAAGGGGATGACTGTTGATATTAATTCTGATAAAAGAGACGTTAACGGGATTTACTATCCGGATGACGACCTAAGCGTTGGCGGAGGTGATGGAGACGGCAGATTAAGATTAGGAATCAAAGGAAATCCTAATTTTGGTTTAGTCCGAACATTGATGGTGGGAGTTAAGAGTAGGGCAGATCATAAAACCATTAAAGGAGAGATTTGGTTCAACGAACTTCGAATGGCCGATCTGGAGAACAAAGGCGGTATGGCGGCAATTTTAAATATCGATACCAATATGGCAGATTTTGCTACCGTATCGGCTACCGGTAAAAAGAGTACCATTGGTTTTGGATCTTTAGAACAAGGGGCAAACGAGAGAAGCCGTGAAGATCTACAGCAGTATAATATTGTTACCAATTTGAATTTAGGGAAATTATTACCACACAGATGGGGAATCAATTTGCCATTTAATTACGCAATTGGAGAAGAAGTTATCACACCGGAATACGACCCGTTCAATCAGGATATAAAATTAAAACAGCTGATTAAAGAAACGACCGATGAGGCAGAGAAAGAAAACATCAGAACTAGAGCTGTTGACTATACCAAAAGAAGAAGTATCAACTTTATCGGCGTAAGAAAAGACAGAGCACCGGAACAGAAACCGCATGTTTATGACGTTGAAAATTTCACCTTTTCACAATCGTACAATCAGGTAGAACGCCACGATTATGAAGTGGCAGATTACGTAGACGAGCAATCGAATAGTGCCGTGAATTATGCGTACACTTTCCAGCCAAAAGAAGTGGTTCCGTTCAAGAAGACTAAATTCATGAAGAAAAGTGAGTATTGGAAAATGCTGAGCGATTTTAATTTTAATTATTTGCCTTCAAATGTTTCCTTTAACACAAATATTTTGAGACAAAGTAACCGTCAGCAATTTAGAGAAGTGGAGGTACAAGGAATTGGTCTTGATCCGTTGTACAGACGAAACTTTGCCTTTAATTATCAGTACGGTTTTGGTTTCAATTTAACGAAATCTTTAAAAATTAACTATACAGCTGCATCCAATAATATCGTAAGGAATTTTCTAAATGATGACAATACACCAAAACAGGATTTTAATATCTGGGACGATTATTTTGATATTGGAACGCCAAATCAGCACGTACAACAGTTAGTGTTGAACTATGATATTCCAATTCATAAAATTCCGGTACTAAGCTTCATCAAAGCAAATTATTCGTATACCGCCGATTATAGCTGGCAGCGTGCTTCGACTGCATTATCTGAATATGTGGATCCTGTCAGCGGAAGTACGTTTGATTTAGGAAACACTATTCAGAATGCCAATTCGAATACATTTACGACAACGCTTAATATGAACACGTTGTACAAGTATTTAGGATTAACACCAGGTTCAAAAACAGGAGCAAAACCTAAAGCAGCTGCACCGCCAAAACCGGGAGAGAAAATTGTAAATACGGCAAAACCGGCTACTACTAGCAGTCCATTCTATGATGGCATGATTGGTATTCTGACCAGTATAAAAAACGTTCAGGTCAATTATACCGTGAATAGTGGAACCGTTTTACCGGGGTATACACCGGGTGTTGGTTTCTTCGGAACATCGAGACCTACTTTAGGATTTGTTTTCGGAAGTCAGGATGACATTCGTTTTGAAGCGGCGAAAAGAGGATGGTTAACCTCTTACCAGGATTTTAATCAAAGTTTTACTCAGGTAACCAATAAGCTCCTGAAAGTAACGGCGAACATTGACTTATTGCCTGATTTGAAAATTGATCTGAACATGGATCGCAATTATTCTGAAAATAATTCAGAGCAGTATAGTGTTGTTAAAAATAATGTGACCGGAGATTTAGATTATAAGGCTTTGTCACCTTATAATTATGGGATGTTCTCTATTTCAACAGTGCTTATAAAAACAGCATTTTCGACCAGCACTGCAACAGAGTCTGCCGCATTCGATGATTTCAGAAACAACCGTATGATTATAGCAAACCGTCTGGCAGAGGAGCGTTATGGTGCAGGAGCACCAATTCCGAGATATGGAGATGCTAATAACCCAATTCCGGCTCCTACAGATCCTAATTATAAAGTATATACGGCTAATGAAGGGTATCCGATAGGATTTACCAAAAGCAATCAGGCGGTTTTATTGCCTGCATTTTTAGCGGCTTATACAGGAAGTAGTGCATCAAGCAGCTCGACAGATATTTTCAGAAGCTTCCCAATTCCAAACTGGAGTATTAAGTACAACGGTTTAATGCGTTACAAATATTTTAAAGACAAATTCAAGCGTTTTTCTTTACAGCATAATTATAGAGCATCGTATACCATCAACCAGTTCAGATCTAATTTTGACTATATAGAGAAGCCTAACGGACAGGATGTGAATACCAATTTCTTTAACAAAACCATCATGTCTAATATTAACCTCGTGGAGCAATTCAGTCCGTTAATCCGAATGGATTTTGAATTGAAAAGCTCATTACGTGTATTGACAGAGATTAAAAAAGACAGAGCTTTGTCTATGAGTTTTGATAATAATTTATTGACCGAAGTAAAAGGAATGGAATATGTTGTAGGTCTGGGCTATCGTTTTAAAGATGTAATTTTCTCATCAAGACTTGCTGATTCTCCAACGGGAATTATAAAAAGTGATATCAATATTAAGTGTGACTTTTCGTATCGAAATAATGAAACCTTAGTGCGCTATTTAGATTATGACAACAACCAATTAGCAGCAGGACAAAATATATGGTCGTTAAAACTTACGGCAGACTATGCATTCAGTAAAAACCTGACCGCGATATTCTATTACGATCATTCGTTTTCGAAAGCGGTAATCTCGACAGCATTCCCTTTAACGAATATTAGATCAGGATTTACACTTCGATATAATTTTGGGAATTAATTTTGAATTTCTAAAGAGGATTTTATTAGAAGATTATTACATTTGTGCCTCAATTATTAAACTATCAATTTTCAAACACACAACTATTATGAGCATACCAGCAAATTTAAAGTACACAAAAGATCACGAATGGGTTAGCATCGAAGGAGATGTTGCAACAGTAGGAATTACTCATTTTGCACAAAAAGAGTTAGGGGATATCGTGTATGTTGAAGTAGAAACTTTAGATCAAAAACTTGACAGAGACGAGGTTTTTGGAACAGTTGAAGCTGTAAAGACAGTATCAGATTTGTTTTTACCATTAACAGGAGAAATCATTGCTTTCAATGAAAATCTTGAAAGCGAGCCTGAAACTGTGAATTCTGATCCTTACGGAGATGGATGGATGATTAAAATTAAAATTGCTGATGCATCAGAAATTGATTCTTTATTGTCTGCTGACGCTTATAAAGAACTTATAGGTGCCTAAACAATTGCTTTTAATCTGGGCAATTATCTGCTCAGGAATCATTACTTATTTTTGTTTAACAGATTCCAGTAATATTCCGGCCGTAAATTTTCCGAGTATAGATAAGATTGTCCATTTTTGTTTTCATTTTGGATTTACAATTTCCTGGATTTTGTTTTTCAAAAAAGAGCTGAAAGGAAAAGCACCAGACGATTACAAGGCCTATTTAATTTCATTTATATTTTCTGTTTTTTTCGGAATTACAATCGAAATTCTGCAAGGTGTTTTAACGGTTACACGAGCATCAGATGTAACAGATGTTTTAGCCAATGCACTTGGAGCTATTTTTGGTATCTTTGCCGCGATAGTTTTTAAAAAACAAATCGATAAAATTTAAGAATATAAAACCCACTTCGGTGGGTTTTTTTGTGCTCTAATCTTAACGCTTTCAAGGTTGGTTAAAACTTTGCGACTTTGCGAGCAATGTTATTTAGTCCGGAAAAAATGGATAAAAAGATTAACGATTTTTGATTTCAGATGTTATAAAACCGACGATTGTATCATTAAGAAACATCAAATCAAAAAGTAGCAATCGTTACTCTGCATTCAAAAATCTATTAGTTTAATGATAGCACATTGTCAGATTATTTTTCATGTTGCTTTGTTTTAAAAGAAACCCGTGGCTACTTTACGTAAATCTTCCCAGCCTTTGTGATTCATTCTAATTTTAAATGTATTTTTGCAGAATTCTCAGAACACGCACAAATCATGAATGTTAAGCAATATCTGGACTCTACGTATTTAAAAACAGCCTCTCAGGCTGGACTTTCGGAAGCAGAAAGTACCCTTGTGGTTAAAAATGCTATTGAAGAGGCAATTCGCGAAGGATTTAAACTCATCATGATTCGGCCCGAACAGGTGGTTTTGGCAAAAGAAATGATTCATAAAGCTAATTCGACTTTGCTTATAGGTACAGTCATTGACTTTCCTGATGGAGACTCAGATTTAGAGTCTAAATTAAAAGAAGCCAACAAAGCAATCGAAGACGGAGCAGATGATCTGGATTTTGTTTGCAATTATAAGGCATTCAAAGAAGGGGATGTTGATCTGGTCAAACAAGAGATTTTAGTGGGAACGCAAATTGGTCTTGCAAGCAATAAAACAGTGAAATGGATTATTGAAGTTGCCGCCTTAAATGATACACAGATCATTCAGCTTTCGGCATTGATTAAAAATGTGGTGATGTCTCATTTTAAAGAAGAAAACTACGGATCGGTTTTCGTGAAGTCGTCCACCGGATTTTATAAAACTGAAAACGATTTGCCAAACGGAGCAACCCTTCCAACAATTATAATGATGCTGGAAAACGCATCACCTTTGCCAGTTAAAGCTGCCGGAGGAGTTCGGTCTTATCAGGATGCCATAGAAATGATTCGATTAGGTGTAAAACGAATCGGAACCTCTGCTGCAAAAACAATTGCGGATGGAGGGAATACCTCAAATCAATATTAAATAAAAACCTAAATTTACGTGAATAAGATTGCCCTGTCTTTTATTTTAACCTTAACCGCTTTGTTTGCTTTTTCGCAGGAAAGTAACAATACTTCAATCAAACCTGGTTTCACTGCCGAACAGTTTCCGGTTTTTCCAAACTGTGAAAATCTTCAATCCAAACAACTTGAAAATTGTTTTTATAAAGAAGTGCAGGATTTTGTATTTCAGAATTATCAGGTGCCTGAAAATCTAAAGCAAGCCAACTATAAAGGAGAAGTAAAAGTGTTATTCGAAGTAGATGCAAATGGCGAGTTCAAAGTAATTTATGTAAACGCGTTAAACGATGCGTTATCAGAAGAAGCTAAGCGTGTTTTTAAGAAGTTTCCAAAAATAAAACCTTCTACCTATAACGGGAAACCAACTTATTCCAAATACACAATTTCGATCGATATTCCTTTAAAAAGTGCCGATCAGATTGCTCAGGAAGCATTGGCTGCCGCCCAAATTTTAAAGCCTGTCGAAAAACCAATGACAGAACTGGATAGTATTGTGTATAAAAAATACAACAATCCGGAATTTGAAAGTCATTTGAATATTCCGTTTTCACACAGTTATTATGCGCAGTTTGATAAAGCAATGAATCAGGTGGGAAGTAATAATCATACCGCATCAAAGCCGTATACGTATGCTGAAGTTTCAAAATATTATAATTTAAAAGCAGTAAATCAATCCCTTCAGAAAAATGTTTCCACTTGGTTGGGGAGAAAATTCTGGAATGAAAATATGGTTCAGATTCAGGGAGAAGATTATTGGCTGTCCTTAAATCCTATCGTGGATTTACAAATGGGAAAAGCCTCGGATCTCGATGCTTCCTATACCTACGTAAATACACGAGCCTTAAATTTCAGAGGAGGATTAGGAAAACAAATCAATTTTACCACAACTATTTTTGAAAGTCAGGGACGATTTGCAGGTTATTATAATGATTTTGCCGAAACTTTAAAACCGTCGGGAGGGAATCCGGCCATTCTTCCGGGAATGGGAATTGCGAAACGATTTAAAACAGATGCTTATGATTTTCCTTTAGCAGAAGCAAATATTACCTACGCGCCAAGTAAATTTTTTGATCTGCAATTGGGTTATGGAAGAAATTTTATTGGTGATGGATACCGTTCATTGCTTGAAAGTGACGGAGCAAGTCCGTATCCGTATTTTAAAATCAATACGACCTTTTGGAAAATAAAATACACGAATACTTACATGTGGCTCAAAGATGTTCGTCCGGATGTGACCTTGGAGAGAACTTATGCTACAAAATTCATGGCCAATCATTACTTAAGCTGGAACGTGTCTAACAAACTGAACTTAGGTTTTTTTGAATCAGTAGTCTGGACAGATAATAACAACAGAGGTTTTGATATTAATTTTGTGAATCCAATTATTTTCTACCGTTCTGTCGAGTTTGCATCGTCATCAAGAAGTGGAAATGCATTATTGGGAGTAACGTCTAAATACAAGTGGAGCAATAATATTAATTTGTATGCTCAGTTTTTATTGGATGAATTTTCATTAGGAGATATGAAAAGCGGAGACGGCAGCTGGAAAAATAAATTTGGATACCAATTGGGGGCAAAATATTTCAATGCATTTGAAGTGAAAGATTTGCTGCTGCAGCTAGAATACAATCATGTACGTCCGTATGTATATGCGCACAGTGCGGCGATTACCAATTATGGACACAACAATCAGAGTATAGGGCACCAATGGGGAGGTAATTTTTCAGAACTGGTTGCAATCGGACGTTATCATAAAGGGCGTTATTTTGCTGATGCGAAATTTACCGTTGGAAAAAGAGGTTTAGACTTTGATACCGCTGAAGATAGTTTTAATTACGGAAGCAACATTTATAAAAATTATGATGAGAAACGACCGTATGATAAAGGTGTAAAAGTAGGACAAGGAAATAAAACAAACGTTTTTATAGCAGATATACAAGGAGGATACCTGATAAACCCGATGACGAATCTGAAACTGTTCGGAAGTTTTTTATATCGAAATTTTGATCCTACGAAAAATACACCAACAACTTTTAAGCAAAGTACTACCTGGTTTTCTATCGGATTGCGTTCCGATATCTTCAATTGGTATTTTGATTACTAGTGTTTTTAATAAGATTTTTTGATATAATAGTGTTAAAGATTTGCAAGTCCTTATTTTGTAAAGGTTTTATTGAAAAAAATCTAATTTTATAGGTCTAAATTCTACAATCTAATTTGTACATTTGCACCACTCAAAAAAAACATACAAATAATTACTGTATTGAACGCGACTAAAAATACATTTTCACTAAAGTCAATATTTACCGATTTCAAAGAGATTACCAAAGCTGGTTTAGCAATCAGTGTTTTGTTCTCTTCTGTAGCCGGATATTTATTGGGAGTTAATGAGGAACATCCTTTTAAATGGAGTGTTTTGGCAGTTTTAGCAATCGGTGGATATTGCATGGTTGGAGCTTCGAATGCATTTAATCAGGTGATCGAAAAAGATATCGATGCTTTAATGGACCGAACCAAAAATCGCCCGGTTCCTTCAGGACGCATGTCCCCAAAAATGGCTTTGTTTGTAGCAAGTTTGCTTACTATTATTGGTATCGCCTTGCTTTATACTATAAATGCTAAGTCGGCTATGTTTGCCGCAATCTCCATATTCTTATACACCAGTATTTATACCCCTTTGAAAACGGTAACTTCATTGTCTGTTTTTGTAGGTGCTTTTCCGGGAGCAATTCCTTTCATGTTAGGCTGGGTTGCTGCTACAGGAGAATTTGGTATAGAAGCGGGAACACTGTTTTTAATTCAGTTTTTCTGGCAATTTCCTCACTTTTGGGCAATTGGCTGGTTTTTGTATGAAGATTATGAGAAAGCCGGAATCTTCATGTTGCCAACAGGAAAAAAAGATAAAGGGACCGCTTTGCAGGTTATTTTATATACAGTTTGGTTGATTGTTGCTTCGTTATTACCGGTTTTAGGATATACAGGGCAATTGTTTATCTCGCCAATAGCAGCAATTTTAGTGTTTTTGTTAGGTTTATGGATGTTGTTTTATGCAGTACGTCTGTATCAGTTAAGAACACCAAAAGCAGCGAGAACTTTAATGCTGGTAAGTGTTTCGTATATCTCGTTACTGCAAATCGTATTTATAGTAGATAAATTTTTAAGATAGTTATGGAAATGACAATGACAAAAACAGAAACGGCAGCTGAAGAGAAGCTAAGGAAAGCCAAATCGGCAAAACTTATCCTCTTGTTTGCAATGGTAAGTATGACCATGATGTTTGCCGGACTTACAAGTGCTTTTGTGGTAAGTAAATCAAGAGCTGACTGGTTGAAAAACTTTGAATTGCCAACGGCATTTTATTATAGTACAGCAGTTATTTTGGCTTGCAGTGTTACTTTTTACCTGGCTAAAAAAGCCATTCAGAAAGACAATAGAAGTGCTACTACAGCTTTACTTTTGGGAACTTTAGCTTTAGGGATTTTGTTTGTGGTACTGCAATTTGCAGGTTTTGGACAAATCGTTGAAAGCGGGTATTATTTTACAGGAGAAGGTAGCTCAATTACTACAACATTTTTGTATGTAGTAACCGTGACACACTTGTTACACTTGGCTGGAGGATTAATTTCACTTTTAATTATAATTTATAATCATTTTAAACAAAAATACAATTCGACTCAAACTCTTGGTATAGAACTAGGTGCGATGTATTGGCACTTTTTGGATTTATTATGGTTGTATTTATTTTTATTTTTATATTTCTTTAAATAAGAAAAAAACGTAAATTTGGGAACTTTTTAACGAATATCTTTTATGGGAGCGACAGTTACTACTGCAAACAACGACGAAAAAACTTGGGGAGGCGGTCATGAGATCCAGCCATTAGGAGCAAGTTATGGTAAAATGATGATGTGGTTTTTTATCGTATCAGATGCCTTAACATTCTCTGGATTCCTTGCTGCTTATGGTTTTTCAAGATTTAAATTTATTGAAACCTGGCCTTTGGCTGATGAAGTGTTTACTCACTTTCCTTTTATGCATGGCGTTGCGGCACCAATGTATTATGTAGCCTTAATGACTTTTATTTTGATTTTCTCATCTGTAACAATGGTTTTGGCTGTTGATGCAGGTCACCAATTGAAAAAAACAAAGGTTGCAATTTATATGTTCTTAACTATTATTGGAGGTTTAATCTTCGTGGGGTCTCAGGCCTGGGAGTGGAAAAACTTCATTAAAGGAGAGTATGGAGCAGTTGAAACAGCAGGTGGAAGTTTATTGCAGTTTGTTGATAAAGATGGTAAAAGAGTTGCTCTTGCTGATTTTGCGGTTAAATTACCGGAACAAAGAGAAGCTTTAACAAGAAGCCATTCAACATGGTTTATGGAAGATGCCCAGGCACAGCCAACCTATACAGTTGCAGAAATTCAGGCAGGTTTTAAAGCTCATCCTGAAGTTTTAATCAGAACAGAACATCTTACAGACAAAAAGAAAAAAACAGTTTTATCAAGAGAAGAGTCTGAAGCTCGTTTAGCAAGTGCTAAATATGTTGTAGAAGGTGCTAATTTGATTAGAAACGAATACGGAAATAAATTATTTGCTGATTTCTTTTTCTTCATCACAGGATTCCACGGATTCCACGTATTTTCAGGAGTTATCATTAATATCATTATCTTCTTTAATGTATTATTAGGTACTTATGAGAAAAGAAGAAGCTACGAAATGGTAGAGAAAGTTGGTTTATACTGGCACTTTGTCGATTTAGTTTGGGTATTTGTATTTACAGTTTTCTACTTAGTTTAATTTTAGATTTTAATTATTATGTCACACGAGCACGTATCAAATACAAAAAGAATCTGGTTTGTTTTTGCATTACTATCAGTAGTAACTACAGTAGAGGTTATTTTAGGTATCTACAAACCTGCATCATTAGAGTTTAATCATTTTGTTGGCTTGAATTTATTGAACTGGATTTTTTACATCCTTACAATATTCAAAGCATATTATATAGTATGGGCATTTATGCACATGGAAGGTGAAAAAAGCAGCCTTAGATGGTCTGTTGTAGCACCGGTTATTTTCCTGGTATTATATTTATTGTTTATTCTGTTAACAGAAGGACATTATATTTATGGGGTTTTTAAAGATTCTACCATTAAATGGAATTTTTAACATGATATTAATTCGAAAAGAGTCCCGATAACATCGGGATTTTTTTATTTTTGTACCTCAATAACTTGTACAGATATAATGAAAAAAAATATAGTTCTTTTTGCTCTTTTTGTTTTGCCAATTGTAGCCTATTTGTTTTTTGCTTCAGGGGTTAACAGCTTTACTACACTTCCTGTTATAACACCAAAAATTAAAGATTTCGGTGATTGGAAATCCCTGAACGGAAAGAAAGTTTTGCTGGATAAAAAGATCACGGTTCTTGGTTTTTCAGGATCTGAAATTTTAAGCAATCGCGGGAATTATTTTAACTTAAATGAAAAAATTTACAAACGCTATAACGGTTTTGAAGATCTTCAGTTTGTAATACTTTGCCCGTTGGGAACTGAAGCCGATGCGCAAAAAGTAGTAGATGCTCTTAAACCTTTTACAGACGTGAAAGGCTGGAACTTCGTCTTCGCTTCACCGGAAGAAATTCAAACATTTTACAATCAGTTAAAGTTAAAAGGAAAATTAGATCAGAATCTTGGAACTCCGAATGTTTTTATCGTCGATAAAGAAAGAAATCTTAGAGGAAGAAAAGATGCAGCTGAATATAAAGAAGGATATGACACTTTTCATCCTTCAGAGCTAAGCAATGAAATGCTGGATGATTTTAAAATCATTCTATACGAATATCGTGCTGCTCTAAAAAAGAATCACAACGCAACTAAACAACTTTAATCTTTCTATCATGTTTAAGAATAAATCATATATCGGTATTTCGTTTATCATTTTAATTTTTGGAATTTATGCCGTTCCTAAAATTGTTGACAGAGTTAAAAACGGCGACATTGTAAAAGGAAACCGTCTGGACAATGTAGGATTGAAAACTTCAAAATCTGATGGTAAATTGATAAAAATTGGACCAGCGCCGAAATTTGAATTAACCAATCAGGACAATGCTAAAGTTTCGAATGATACTTACAAAGGAAAAGTGTATGTGTTAGAATTTTTCTTCACCACTTGCCCGTCAATTTGCCCGAAAATGAATTTAAGCATGCTGGAGATCGAAAAGACTTTTTTCGGAAATCCAAATTTTGGAATCGTATCCATCACAATCGATCCTAAACATGATACACCACAGGTTTTAAAAGAACATGCGAAGTTATTAGGAGTAAAATCTTCTACCTGGAATTTCTTAACGGGGGATAAAAATACGATCATGGAATTGTCTAATAAAGGATTCAATTTATATGCCGGAGAGAATGAAAAAGTGAGCGGTGGTTTTGAACACTCAGGTTTGTTCGCTTTAATTGATAAAGAAGGAAATATTCGTTGCAGAAAAGATGAATTCGGAAATCCAAATATCTATTATGACGGATTAGATAAAAAAGGAGTTAGAGACATACAGGAAGATATTAAAATATTATTAGAAGAATAGAAATGGAAGATCATTCATTAGAGAAAAAATTCAGTAAGTTTATTGTTGCGGTTTCAATTGTAATTCCACTTGTGGTTGCCATTTTATTTGGAGTAAAATTGAAAGACTTAGGGATTGAAGTAGAACCGCTTTCGTTTCTGCCTCCAATTTACGCAACAACAAATGGTATTACCGCTGTAGTTTTAGTTTGGGCTGTATTGGCCATTAAAAATGGAAAACGTAAGCTCCATGAACGCTTAATGACTTTAGCGATTGGACTTTCGGTAGCTTTTTTAGTTATGTACGTGGCGTATCACATGACCTCTGATTCTACTAAATTTGGTGGTGAAGGAGCAATTCGTTATATCTATTTCTTTATTTTGGTGACTCATATTTTATTGTCTATTGCCATTATTCCATTGGTATTAATTACGTATGTACGTGCATTGGCAAAACGCTTTGACCGACATAAAAAAATTGCTAAAATAACATTCCCGCTTTGGTTGTATGTTGCGGTTACCGGTGTTGTGGTTTACCTAATGATTTCTCCTTATTATGCTTAAAATGGAAAATAGATTAAAGAATAAAGAAAATAGAAAAGTAAATAGAAGTAGGTTTTTGAATTTTTTGTCAACGAAATGCTTTTATATTCTGGCGTCTATTCTCTTTTCTCTAAACGCGAATGCGCAATGTGCGATGTGTCGTGCAGCGCTTGGTGGAGATTCAAATGTTAAAAAAGCAGAAGCAGTAAACAATGGAATCGTATATTTAATGGTTATTCCGTATTTACTGGTGGCAGTAATAGGTGTTCTGATATACAGAATGTACCAGTCAAAAAAGAAAAAGTCAGACAATTAGTCAATTAGAAAATTAGATAATGTGGCAATTCATTCATTATCTAATTTTCTAATTATCTCATTACCTAGTTATTATTTCAAACCGTTAACCGAGACATTCACAGTTCCGTTTATTTTGATAAAAGCAATAATGGCCTGATTGGTTAGCTGAATTTTATCAAACTGAATGTCTTCCATTTTTCCATTGACAAAAACACCCGGCATTGGAGAATAGTTTTTAAGATAAGCCGCCATGTTTTTCTTGCCTTCCTCTAAATTGGGTTGTATCGAATAACGACAGCTCTCTTCCATTTTTCTTAAAACATAACCCTGCCCCAGCCAGCTTGCAGTGCGCATTAACCTGCTTTTGGTATCTAAAACGTAATCCAGTTTTTCAAAGTAAATTTCTTTAGTCTGAGGATTGTATTGAGGAAATCCGTTTAAATAAAGTGTTCCGTTTACAGAACCTAAAACATCAAGAGCAATAACCATCTTTCCGTTTTTATGCCAGATGGATACATTTTTTACCGTCACTTTTTTGCTGCCCGAACCAAATTCCTGACCTGCAAAATTCTTCGTCATAATCTTTGAAGCATCAACATAGGTAGATATGGCAGCAATGTTTGCTGAAATCTGATTAGGAATTTTAGCAACAGGTTTCAATATGATTTTATTGGCACTGAATTTAGATTCGGGTTGTTTGCCTACGATGGTTTCCATGTTGCATTTCATTCCCATGTCCAGTAAAAACTGATCATTTTTTAATTTAGCATTGGTTGAATACACTTCAACAGGAACAATTCTAAGCCAGCTTTCATAAGTGTCACTCAGTTGGAAGGGAGTGCATATCTTCTCTAAAGCAGTTAAAACATTTGGTTTAAAATCCATCGATTTTTCGATAGCCTCGTCTATTTTCTTTTCAATTTTTGATTTAAAAATAGAAATAGCCGGGTTTATCAGATAAGTAATAGGCATGTTTTTACCAAAAACCTGCATGGTCGGACTTTCGCTCCAGTCTAATGATTTAAACTCCGTTTTAGTGTTTAATTTCCAATTTGTCAGCGCCACTTCACTGGAAAGTGTAATTATGCCATTCAGATTAAACTCTCTGGTGTCGTATAGGTCAACGCCTAATTTCTTAGTGCCAATACGATATTTGATTGTCGCTTTTAGTGGTAGAATTGTTTTTATCTTTTTGTCCGGGCTTGCTGGATCATTTTGGATTCTTATAGGAGTCTGCTTCCATATTTTCATTTCGATATCGTCGTCGTCGATCGTATTGTCTTCATAAATCAACCCGTTTAAAAGGGCATTGGTCTGATTTTCAATATCGCTAAGTTTTACTGTAATTGGTAAATTGATAAAGGAGGGGTTTGCTTCGTAAACTAAAGGACTTGCGTCATCAGGCTCCGGTTTTAGGGTTTCCAGTTTTTGAGCTGTAGAGCAGCCTGCTAGTACGGCAAATAATGTGAATGAGGAGATAATGGAAGAAAACTTCATCGGTATGATTTTTTTAGTCTGACAAAATTAATAAAACAATTATATTATTGTAAAAATGTGTAACAATTAGCAAGAAAGTGAGTCTTATTCAAAGAAGAAGGGATAATTATTAACGTTTTCTTACCATAAAAAAGTTAAGAAAAATGTTATTATTGTTTTAAAATTTAACAATTACCACCATGATTGAGATCAAAGATTTGCACAAATCCTATAAAATGGGTAGTTCGGAGTTACACGTGTTAAAGGGAATTAATTTTAATATTGAAGAAGGTGAGCTGGTTGCAATTATGGGATCATCAGGTTCTGGGAAATCAACACTTTTGAATATTTTAGGAATTTTGGACGAGGCTGATTCCGGTAGTTATATTTTAGATAAAACCCCAATCAAAAAGTTAAACGAAACAATAGCGTCTAAATACCGCAATAAATTTTTAGGATTTGTATTTCAGTCTTTCAATCTGATCAATTATAAAACCGCTCTCGATAACGTTGCAATGCCTTTGTATTATCAGGGAATCAAGAGAAAGGAGCGTTACGATATCGCTATGAAATATTTAGAGAAAGTAGGACTTGGTTCGCATTCTCATCACTTACCGAATGAACTTTCAGGAGGCCAGAAACAGCGTGTTGCCATTGCAAGAGCTTTGGCTTCGAATCCAAAAGTTTTATTGGCAGATGAGCCAACAGGAGCATTGGACACTAAAACATCTTATGAGGTTATGGAACTGATTCAGGGGATTAACGATGAAGGGAAAACAATCCTGATCGTAACTCACGAACCTGATATTGCCGCAATGTGCAAAAGAAATGTGGTCCTGAAAGACGGATTAATTATCGATGATAAAAAGGTAGAACAAGTTAGAGCTTCATCTTATGTTTAATATTGAACGTTGGCAGGAAATATTTGAGGCAATCTCTAAAAACCGATTGAGAACATTTCTTACCGGAGTTTCTGTAGCGTCTGGGATTTTTATTTTGGTGATTTTGCTTGGAGCAGGTAAAGGACTTCAAAACGGAATTGAGAAACAATTTGAACGTGATGCTGCCGGAATTATTGAGGTTTGGTCGGGAACAACAACAAAAGAATATAAAGGGCTGAATCCGGGAAGACAAATTCAGTTTAGAAATAGTGATTATTCACAATCGGTACAGAAATTTAATGATAAACTGGACTTGAAGGCCGCAACACAAAATTATTGGGGAGGAACCTTTGCCTATGGAAAAGAATCCGGAAGTTATCAATACAGAGGAGTTGATCCGGATTATTCAGGAATCGAGAATCTTACTGTTGTTCAGGGAAGATACATAAACAGTAATGATTTGGCGAATAATGAAAAAGTAGCTTGCATTGGAATGAAAGTCAAAACAGATTTGTTTAAAGACAAAGATCCTTTGGGAAAAGAAATTTCGATCAATAATATCAATTTTAAAGTAGTAGGAGTTTTTACTGATCCAGGAGGAGAGAGAGAAGAAACCAGAGCTTATCTGCCTAAAACTACTGTTCAGAGAGCTTACGGCGGAGGGGATAAAATCAGTAATCTGTTTTTTACATTAAAGAAAACGAATGATTACAATGAAGCTTTGGCGCAATCTGAAAAATTTACACAAGATTTAAAAGACCTTTTGAAAAGTAAAAATGTAATTGCTCCGAATGATGACAGTGGAGTTGGAGTTTACAATTCCGTTAAAGATGCAAAACAGTTTTATGACTTAAACTTATACATAAGATTGTTCTTTTGGTGGGTAGGTATTTGTACCATCATTGCGGGAGTTGTTGGGGTAAGTAATATCATGTTGATTATTGTAAAAGAAAGAACAAAGGAAATTGGAATACGAAAAGCACTCGGAGCCTCTCCGTTTTCCATCATTTCGATGATCCTTCATGAATCTATTTTCATAACCACTATTGCTGGATTTACAGGCTTACTGGCTAGTTTAGCGTTATTGGAATTTGTTGGACCGATGGTACAAAGCGAATATTTTAGAAATCCTGAAGTCGATTTTAGTGTGGCTTTAACTACACTGGCACTGCTCATATTTGCAGGTGCTCTGGCAGGATTTTTTCCGGCTTATCATGCGGCAAAAATTAGACCTATTGTAGCACTTAGAGACGAATAATTATGTTTAAGAAAGATAATTGGGATGAGATTTTACAGGCTTTAACAGCTAACGTTTTCAGAACGGTGCTAACGGCGTTTGGTGTATTTTGGGGTATCTTTATTTTGGTGATATTGCTGGCTGCCGGAAACGGTTTAGAGAACGGAGTTAAGAAAGGTTTTGACGGAATTGCCACAAACACCATGTTTATGTGGAGTCAGACCACATCGAAAGCCTACAAGGGTTTGCCTAAAACACGTCGTTATGATTTTAGAAACAGTGATGTTGGAGCGCTAAAAGCAGCTTTGCCGGATTTGTTATATGTGTCGCCTCGAAATCAGCTGGGGGATTTTAATGGAACTAATAACGTGGTTCGAGGCACTAAAACTTCGGCATTTACTATTTATGGAGATTACCCGGAGCTGATCAAGCAGCAGCCGATGGATATTATTAAAGGGCGATTTGTAAATCAGCAGGACATCCTTGAAAGACGAAAAGTTGCCGTGGTAGGTAAAGGTGTTATCAGTGAACTTTATGGAAAAGAGGAAGAAGCGATTGGAACTTATGTGAAAATCAACGGAATCAATTTTATGGTGGTAGGAGTTTACAATTCAAAACAACAGGGAGGAAATGCAGAGCAGGAGCAAAAGAATATATTTATTCCATTTACCACTTTTCAACAGGCTTTTAATTACGGAGATAAAGTGGGATGGATGGCACTTACTGCAAAAGATGAAACGTCTATTACCGATTTAAAACCAAAAATCCTCGAGATTATTAAAGGACTGCATTCTATAAATCCAACAGATGAGCGTGCTGTAGGTAATTTTGATTTATACGAGCAGTTCAACAAAGTACAGAGTTTGTTCAGTATCTTAAAAATCATTGCTTATTTCGTGGGGACTTTAGTGCTGATTTCAGGAGTGATCGGTATTTCAAATATCATGCTTATTGTAGTGAAAGAACGTACCAAAGAAATAGGTATCCGCAGAGCTTTAGGAGCGACACCAGCTGCTATTCGGGGACAAATTTTAGCAGAGTCTATATTTTTGACCATTATTTCAGGAATGTTGGGTATTGCTGTAGCGACCGGAATTATCGCGATTTTAAACATGGCATTAGCTTCAATGCCGCCGGATAGTAATACCATGTTTGCAAATCCAAGTGTCGATTTGAGAGTAGTATTTGTGGCTTTAATAATATTAGTAGGATCAGGTTTGCTGGCAGGGTTTATTCCGGCACAAACCGCAATTAATGTGAAGCCGGTAGATGCTTTACGAACAGAATAAATTATCAATCAGAATATAATCGAATTAAACTGAAAACACAATGAAAAAAGGAGTAACCGTAACCATTTTAATCTTTATTGCTATAGTTTTCTTTGGCGCACTGTATTACTTGTACGCTAAGAATCAAGAGTCTCCAATTGTATTTAAAACGGAGAAAGCAGAGATTAAAACTATCGTCAAGAATACCATTGCAACCGGTAATATTCAGCCTAATGAAGAGGTCTTAATCAAACCAAACATCTCAGGGATTATCGAAGAAGTGTATATCAAAGCGGGAGAGAAAATTAAAGCCGGCGATATGATTGCCAAAATTAGAGTTGTCGCCAATGTTTCTAATGTAAGCAGTACCCAGAATCAGGTACAGACTGCCAAAATTGCTTTAGACAATCAGGAAAAAATATATCAAAGACAAAAAACATTGTTCGATAAAGACGTAATTTCAGCAAATGATTTTGATGCAGCACAATTAGCGTACAAACAAGCCAAACAAAACTATCTGGCAGCAAAGCAAAGTTTAGATATTGTTAAAACAGGAACAACAACTTCACTTGGGAATTATGCCAATACGTTAATCCGTTCCACAGTAAACGGAATGGTACTGGCAGTTCCAGTTAAAGTAGGAAATCAGGTTATTGAGAGTAATAATTTTAATGAAGGAACTACTATTGCGAGCGTAGCGGATGTGGGAAGAATGATTTTTATTGGAAAAATTGATGAATCTGAAGTAGGGAAAATCAAAGAAAAAATGCCAATTGAAATCACCGTTGGAGCGATCGAGAATAAAAAATTTGAAGCTGCTCTGACCGATATTGCGCCTAAAGGTGTTGTAGAAAACGGAGCAATTCAGTTTGAAATTAAAGCAGCTTTAGTGAATAGAGATGCTACTTTTATCAGAGCAGGTTTGAGTGCAAACGCTTCAATTATCTTAGAAAAAGCAGATAAAGTTCTGGCAATAAAAGAATCACTGGTACAGTTTAATAAAAAGACACAAAAGCCTTATGTTGAGATTGAAACTAGTCCTCAGAAATTTCAAAGAAAAGATTTGGTTTTAGGAGTAAGTGACGGAATTTACGTTCAGGTGAAAAGCGGAATCAAAGCTTCGGATAAAATTAAAATCTGGAATCAGGGTTTGATCAGTGAAGAAAAGAAGTAATTTGAGCAAATAAAGAATTTTTGGTTTTTAAAAAATGTTAAATTTGCGTAGTAGGGTTACTATGCTTTCATTCAAAATATATGAAAATAAATAAATATAATAGTCTGGTTTTTGCAGTGTTATTCGGGTTTGGCTTGTCGGGTCAGGCGCAAACAAAGAAATGGACTTTGGAAGAATGTGTTCGTTATGCATTAGAAAATAATATTACGATAAAGTTGTCAGAACTGGATGTTCAAAATGCAGCGATTGACAAAAGGGCTGCCTTTGGAAGTTATCTTCCGTCAGTAAGTGGTAATGCATCACATTCCTGGAACATTGGTTTGAATCAGGATCTTACAACTGGTCTTTTGCGTAATCAAACAACGCAGTACTCTTCTGTAGGTTTAAGTGCGGGAGTCGATATTTATAAAGGTTTGCAAATTCAAAATACGTATAGAAGAACAAAACTTGCCATCATAGCTTCACAATATCAATTGCTGAAAATTCAGGAAGATATTTCACTGAATGTGGCCAATGCCTTCCTTCAGATCCTTTCGAATAAAGAAGATTTAAAAATAAAACAAGAACAGCTAACGATTGATGAAAAACGTTTGGCTCGTTCAGAAGAAATGGTTAATGCCGGGACTATTCCCAGAGGTGATTTGTTTGATTTAAAAGCAACTGTCGCAACTGATAAACAAAATATTACCGTTTCAGAAAATAATTTCTTAATCTCAAAATTGAGTTTGGCCCAACTTTTACAACTAAAAGAATTTACAGATTTTGATGTGGTAGATGATACTAACGCAAAAGATGAAAATAACATTATGGCTCAAACTCCGGATGAGATTTACAATAAAGCAAAAGAAACAAGAACTGAACTAAAACTGGCGCAAACCAATCTTGAAATTGCACAGAAAAGTGTTACTATTGCAAAAGGAGCTTATCAGCCAACATTAAGAGGATTTTATGGATTCGATACCAGAGCGAGTTACAGTGACCGAACCAGACTGGATGAAAATAATAAACCCTATTCTGTAGGGCCGGATCCGATATTTAAACAGTTCAGTGATAATAAAGGACATAATTTTGGTTTTCGTTTAGATGTGCCAATTTTTAATGGTTTTTCAGTTCGAAATAATGTAGAGCGCAGTAAAGTAAGTTTAGAAAAATCTAAAATAGATTTAGAGCAAAAAAGTTTAGATTTGCAACGTAATGTTTATACCGCTTTTACAAATGCGAAAGGAGCTTTAAATACTTACGAATCGTCTACCGTAACATTAGAAGCAAGACAGCAGGCCTATAACTACGCGAAAGAAAAGTATGATGTAGGTTTAATGAATTCTTTTGATTTTACTCAGGCACAAACATTGTTAACAAATGCGCAGTCCGATGTGATCCGAACAAAATACGATTACATATTTAAAATAAAAATATTAGAATTCTACTTTGGAATTCCAATTGTTCCAATTGTTACAAAATAATTTATTATGTCTAAAAAAACGATTTATCTTTTAGTAGGTGGCGCAGTAGTGCTTATAGCAGTTTTAGTTGGTCTTTCGAAAGCAGGAGTCATTGGGAATAAGGATGAAGGAACAGAAGTAGAAATTTCAAAAGTAATAGCTTCAACAATTGTTGAAACAGTTTCGGCAACCGGAAAAATCCAGCCTGAAATTGAAGTGAAGCTTTCGTCAATGGTTTCGGGAGAAATTATTGCGTTAAATGTAAAAGAAGGCCAGGTGGTTAAAAAAGGAGATTTATTGGTAAAAATAAATCCTGATTTGTACACCTCCGGTTTAGATCGTTCTGTGGCTAATCTGTCAGGAACTAAGGCCGGTTTAACGCAGTCTGAGGCTAGTTTTAATGAAGCAAAAGCAAATTACGACCGTAACAAAACGTTATACGAAAAAGGAGTAATTTCAAAATCAGATTGGGATAAGGCCATTTCGACTTACGAAGTAGCCAAGGCCACCAAGCAAAATGCATATTACAATGTTAAAAGTGCTTCGGCATCGGTTACAGAGGCCAGAGACAACTTAGGGCGTACGTTAATTTATGCTCCTGCTGACGGAACCATTTCGGTTTTAAATGTAGAGCTGGGAGAGCGTGTTTTAGGAACGCAGCAAATGGCCGGAACAGAACTTTTGCGTGTAGCCAACTTAAACAATATGGAAGTTGAAGTTGACGTAAACGAAAATGACATCGTTAAAGTAAAAATTGGTGACGAAGCTAACGTTGAAGTTGACGCTTATCTGAAAAAGAAATTTAAAGGTATTGTAACCAGTATCTCTAATTCGGCCAGTACAGCACTGACTTCTGATCAGGTAACAAATTTTAAAGTTAAGGTACGTATCTTAAAAGAATCTTATCAGGATTTACTGGAAGGGCAACCAAGTACTTATTCTCCTTTCAGACCCGGAATGACGGCTACGGTTGATATTCGTACCAAAACTAAAAACAATGTTTTGGCAGTGCCAATCAGTTCGGTTGTGGTTAAATCTGATACAGCCGCAGTAAAAGACTTTAAGGTGGAAGATCCAAACGAAGACAAAAAAGCAGCTCCGAAAAGCGATAAAAAGTTTGAGTGCGTTTTTGTAAAAGTAGGAAGCAAAGCCAAAATTAAAATTATTAAAACCGGTATACAGGACGATACGAATATCGAAGTAATGTCAGGATTGAAAGCAGGAGATGTTGTCATCACAGGGCCTTATACCACTGTCTCTAAAGATTTGAATTCCGGAGATAAAGTAAAACTCAAAAAAGCAGATACTTCTAAGAAATAATTTGCATCCTAATAAAAATTTAAAATTACATACATTGTCTTTTATTCTCAATATTGAAACCGCTACCAAAAATTGCTCCGTATCTATTGCTAAAAACGGAGAAACCATTATATGCAGGGAAATTGCCGAAGAAGGTTATTCACATGCTGAAAAACTGCATGTTTTTATCGAAGAGGTAATTGCTGAAGCAGGTGTAGCGATTGAGGATTTAGTGGCTGTTGCAGTGAGTCAGGGACCGGGGTCTTATACCGGTCTGCGTATTGGGGTTTCGGCCGCTAAAGGATTGTGTTTTGCCTTAAACATTCCTTTGATTGCAGTTGATACTTTGCAAACATTAGCTTCACAGGCTAAGGTTTCCGAAGGTAAAATTATTCCGATGCTGGATGCCAGAAGAATGGAAGTGTATAGCGAAGTATTTACAGCTGATTTAAAAGTGGAAAGAACCATTCAGGCTGAAATTATTACGGAGGATTCTTTTAAGGGGTATGCAGAGACTGTGTATTTTGTAGGTGATTGTGCCGAAAAATGTAAAACAGTTTTAACCCAATCAAATTTTGTGTTTTTAGAAGAGATCAAATATCCTTCGGCTGCTGCAATGAGTAAAATCAGTTATGATAAATATCAAAAAAGCGACACTGTTGATGTCGCTTATTTTGAACCTTATTATTTAAAAGATTTTATGATGGCTCCTCCATCAAAAAAAGCATAAAACTTTTTATTTTTGAAGAGTATACGGCTGAACCGAAATTCCGGCTTCATCTAATGCTGCTTTACAATTCTCTAAAGTCTCAGAAAAAACAGCTCCGTAATTAGCGTTTTTTGCCCACGGACGTACAGCAAACTCTACAGAACTTGCGGTTAAGTTTTTTACAAAAACCTCAGGAGCAGGTTTTTTAAGTACTTTTGGATTGTTGTTTAAAACGTTCAAAAGAATGTCTTTTGCCTTTTTTATATCAGAATCATACGAAACAGCAAAAGTCAAATCGGCTCTTCGTTCTCCCTGCATTGAATAATTGATAATAGTACCGTTTGATAAAGCTCCATTTGGAACAAAAACAGTTTGATTGTTAGCGGTTAACATCTTTGTTACAAAAATCTGAATTTCTACAACTGTTGCAATAACTCCTCCTGCGGTCTCGATCGTATCGCCTACTTTGAAAGGTTTGAATACAATAATTAGCATTCCTCCTGCAAAATTAGATAGAGAGCCCTGTAAAGACAAACCTACGGCAAGACCCATTGCTCCTAATATGGCAACAAAGGATGATGTTTCGATACCCAATTTTGAAATAAAAGTCACAAACAATAAAATTCGAAGTGCCCAAATCAAAATGTCAGAGAGGAATCGGGTCAATGTGGGATCCAGATTTCTTTGGATCATTATTTTTGTGATGATTCTGCTGATTAATCGGATGGCATAGATTCCGACAAATAAAATGATGAATGCCGAGATTAATTTTGGAGAATAATCAATTAATACGTTAATAAATTTAGTAGCATAATTGCTAATCTGTTCTGAATTGTACATATTTTTAGAATAAAAAAACCTTCCCAAAGAGAAGGTATATTAGTTGTGCAAATATAAAAATAATTCCCGGGATAAGAAAAAGGAGTTTTATTCCTTGTCGGTTGTCCCATCAATAACATCATCTGCTTTAGTAACCGTTTTTTCGCTAATATCAGTTACGGTTTCTGAAACAATTGCCTTAGTTTCTCCAGTTAGTTCGCTGGTTTTTTCTTTTACTGAATCAATTACATCGTTTATAGAATCAGATGCTTTTTCGACATATTCGCTAACAATATCTTTCGCCTGATGTGCATAATCCGTTGCTGTTTCAATCAGCGGTTCTGATGCTTCTTTGGCTTTTGTAAAAGTTTCCTCGGCGAAGGTTTCCGCTTTATCAATATAAGGAGCAGCGGCCTCTTTGGCTTGTTCAAAAGTGGTTTCGGCCTGATGTGCCAGATCAGTAGCAGAATCTTTGGCTGTGCCAAATAAGTTCTTAAAGAATGAAGATAATCCCATAGTCTTGATATTGATTGGTTTAGAATACAATATTAACTATTTTTAAAATAGTACAACGTTATTTGATTAATAATTTACTGATAATTAGTGAGATATGTGTTTTAATTAAAAAAGCGCCTGCCAATGGCAGACGCTTTCTGTATTTTATAAAGGATAAAAAAATTAAGCGTTTACAGCCTCTACTTTAATGGCTTCGTCATTTAACATGCTTTTTAGCATATTTTCGATTCCGCTTTTTAAAGTAAAAGTTGAGGATGGGCAGCCACTACAAGCTCCTTGTAGAATTACCTTTACTGTTTTATCCTCTTCATTATAAGAGTCAAAAGCAATATTTCCACCGTCAGCAGCAACTGCAGGTTTTACGTATTCTTCAAGAATGTTAATGATTTGCTGTGAAGTAACATCCAGTTTGTCAAATGCTTCGTCTTTTGTAATGTCATTTTTTGTAGCCACTTCAATTAGACTTTCATCTAAAACAGTTCCTCCGTTTTCAATAAATTGCTTGATAAAAGTTCGTACTTCAAGTGTGATTTCCTGCCAGTCATTGATGTCGTATTTGGTTACCGAAATGTAGTTTTCATCGATAAAAACTTCTTTCACATAAGGAAATTTGAATAATTCTTTGGCTAATGGAGAAGAAGCAGTCTGATCGATGTTTTTATACTCAACAGCGTTTCTGGTCAGCATTCTGCTCACCACAAATTTTAGAGCTGCAGGATTAGGAGTGGTTTCTCCATAAACCGTAATAGGTTGTTTTTTGGCTTGGGTTTCTTCAACTTTAATGATTACGCCTCCCTTGTCTACAAATGAAGTAATTTGTTCCGCAACCGCATCTTTCACATCATCCCATTCTACAATACTATATCTTTCGATTGCGATAAAGTTTCCTGAAATATAAACTGTTTTTACAAACGGTAAATAGAACAATTGCTGCGCTAAAGGAGAGGCTTGTGCTTCGTCAATATTTTTGAATTCGAAACTTTGATTCTGAGTGATGAAATCCTCGAATTCGAACTTTAATATCGTTGGATTTTGAGTTTCTTTTATGGTGATTTTTGTCATGATTTTTAATTTTTTACAAATTTAGTAAAGTTATTTTTTGCGTATACCTACTATTCGATTTTTTAATAAAAGAATTAAGACTCTTTTCCAATAAATCTTATTAAATTTGTAGCGCCTTAAATTTATGATCAATATGTTATTCCTATGAAATTTAGAATCAGAGTTTTATTGTTTTTTTTAATTGTATCAGCCTACTCTTATTCACAAGAAGGGATACCGGTTTATTCTGATTATCTGTCAGATAATTATTACTTAATTCATCCGTCGATGGCGGGAGCGGCGAATTGTGCCAAGATAAGACTGACAGCGAGAAAACAATGGTTTGGACAGGAGGATGCTCCGTCTTTGCAAACGTTGACTTTTAATGGCAGAATAGGAGAGCGGTCAGGAGCCGGAATTATTATTTTTAATGATAAAAACGGTTATCATTCTCAAAAAGGGGTAAAACTTACCTATGCGCATCATATCTTGTTTTCCAGAGATGAACTCGATTTAAATCAGCTTTCATTTGGTATTAGCGGGGGAGTGATTCAGAGTCAATTGGATGAAACTAAATTTGGAACCACTTTTGATCCTATCGTCTTTGGCTCTATTCAAAAAGATTCTTATTTTAATCTTGATATCGGGGCGTCCTACAATTATCTTGATTTTTATGCCCATGCAACAGTTCAGGGCGTTTTGGAAACCAGAAGAGAATTGTACACCGAATATGAAAGTAATAATCTAAGAAAATTACTTTTAAGTGCAGGATATGTTTTTGGGAAAAAAAGTAAGATCACCTGGGAACCTTCCGTAATGTTTCAAGTGTTCGATAAAACCAAAGAAAAAACTATCGATTTAAACCTTAAAGCCTATAAAAATATGGATTTTGGAAGTCTGTGGGCTGCCTTGTCTTATCGAAAAGGTTTTAATGGTACTCAGTACGGCACTAATAGTGGAGTAGCTGCGCAAAAACTACAGTATATTACTCCAATCGTTGGGGTGAACTATAAAAATTTCATGTTTGCTTATACCTATTCTCAGGTTACGGGTGATGTGAAATTTGACACAGGTGGCTATCACCAAATTACCCTCGGAATTAATTTATTTTGTAAAAAGGAACGTTACGACTGTAATTGTCCTGCCATTAATTAAAAAAAATATTATGCTGATTAAATCTGTAAACGGAAAAGCACCTTTGATTCCAGAAGATTGCTATGTGGCCGAAAATGCTACCATTGTGGGTGATGTGACTTTTGGAGATTCCTGCAGTGTTTGGTTCAATGCCGTTATTCGTGGTGATGTTAACTTTATTACTATTGGAAATAAGGTGAACATTCAGGACGGTGCCATCATCCATTGTACGTATCAAAAACACCCTACTATTATAGGTAATAATGTTTCCATAGGACACAATGCAATTGTTCACGGCTGCACGATTCACGATAATGTTTTGATTGGTATGGGCGCTATTGTTATGGATAACTGTGTGGTTGAAAGCAACTCGATTATTGCAGCCGGTGCTGTCGTTACTCAGAATACGGTCATAACTTCGGGAAGTATTTATGCAGGTGTCCCGGCTAAAAAAGTAAAAGACATTGATCAGTCTGATTTTGCAGGAGAAATTGAGCGTATTTCAAACAATTACGTAATGTATTCCGGCTGGTTTAAAAATGAAGAAACGTTGTAAATATTAGAAGTTTCAAATTCCAAATTCCAAAAGTTTTACGCAACATATTGGAATTTGGAATTTCGATTTTTGAAATTGAATCTAAAGGTTGATTCTTTCGAAGAAAGAAGTCTTATAACTTTCACTAATAGGAATGCGTTTATCGCTAATCAAAACTTTATTC
Organism: Flavobacterium sp. B183; assembly: GCF_023539155.1. Taxonomy (NCBI): domain Bacteria; kingdom Pseudomonadati; phylum Bacteroidota; class Flavobacteriia; order Flavobacteriales; family Flavobacteriaceae; genus Flavobacterium; species Flavobacterium sp. B183. Next base: position 1,882,956 of record NZ_CP097434.1, read on the forward strand.
TTCTGAATGGATTTCACGTGTTTTATATTGATGATATAAGAGCGGTGAATTCGGGAGAATCCTTTGTTCGAAAGCAGATTTTCTAGCTTAATTAAACTGATTAGTGTGAGAGTAAATTTGTTATCAATAGTATAAATTTTTACGTAATCTTTTAGTCCTTCAATAAATAGAATATCAGAGAAATTCATTTTTACATTTTCGTATTCCGCTCTTACGAACATAAAATCCTGTTCCAGTTCTGGTGCGGTAGTGTGTTCTGAAATAGCCTGAACCGTTGTGGTCGGATTTAATACTTGTTGTGCTCGCACGACCGATTTCAAAAACCGGTGAAACGGAATGGGTTTAACCAAATAATCCACTGCTCCGAGGTTAAAACCTTCAACGGCATAATCAGAAAAAGCAGTTGTAAAAATAACTAATGGTTTTTTCTCGATCGTATTTAAGAAATCAATTCCTGAGAAATGCGGCATCTGGATGTCCAGAAAAATCAAATCAACATTGTTCTGATTGATGAAAGAAATAGCATCAATGGCATTGTTAAAAGTATGGATCAATTCGAGAGAATCTACTTTTTGAACAAAATCTTCCAGTAATTCAACTGCTAAAGGTTCATCGTCTATAATTACACATTTCATCTGTTGAAGTTTTAATTTTAAAGTTTTGTTTAGCGTCAAAAGTACTTTTAAACCAATAAAATAAGTTTTAAAATTATCATAAAAATACGTAGAAGAACTTTTCGGCTTTTATTGTAAAGTAACCTTAGGTAAAAAGGTCTAATCTATCGCGGTTTGAATTTTATCCAATTCCAAATTCAAATGCACGCGAAAAAATTCGTCGTCTTGCGTGATATCAAGTTTATGCGCATTGGGATAAAGCAAATCCAGTCGGTTTTGAATGTTGACCAGCCCAATTCCTGAGTTGTCAGGATCTTTACTATAGTCTTCAATCGTATTTTCAATCCAGAAATCCAGACTGCTGTTTAGAATGAATATCTTAATTTTTACGTGAGCGGCACCTTTGTAATCGGTTCCGTATTTGAACGCATTTTCAACAAACGAAATCAATAATAAAGGCTCAATAAATTTGTTTCTGGTGTCTCCATGAACATTGATTACGATGTCTTCAATATTGTTTAATCTGAGTTTTTGCAATTCAATGTAGTTCTGGATGTAATTGATTTCTTTTTCTAAATCGACCGTTTTGTTATCCGTTTCATACAGCATATAGCGCATCAATTCTGATAAGGTTACGATGGCATCGGGAACTAAATCTGATTTTTTGTGTGCCAGAGAATATATACTATTTAATGAATTGAATAAAAAATGCGGATTGGTTTGTTTGCGCAGATAGATCAGCTCTGTATTGGTTCGGTGTGTTTCGGCGATTAATTTGTTTTGCTGATTGTTGTAAAATTCGGTTAGCGTTCTGATAATAGCGCTGATGGTAATGATTAAAATATAGAAAAACGAAGGGCCAATTTTAAAAAATAAAGGCTGTCTTGTTGCTAAAACAGCCCTTACTCTTGTTCCTTTATACATTAACTTAAGATCTTCCGGTGGCGGTAAATTTTTAAAGGCCTTGCCTGACTAAAATCAGGAATAAAATAATTGATTCTGATAATCATAAAAAGTAAAATAAGGGCAAATACAAATACAAAATAAAGCCAGTATTTTTTCTCCAAAAGCAAGACAGGAACCAGATAGAAAAAGTTCAGATAAAACAAAACAATTCCTGTGCTCCATTGTACATAAAAATCGGCGCTAACCTTAAACGGACTTTCGTAAAATTGAATTAATGAAGTCAGAATAAAGAAAACCCAGATGATAGTGTGCAGTAAAATTTTGTTTGAACTTGTATTTCTAATCGTATCGAGTTTCATCTATAATTTTATTTTTAATAAAATTAAATCATTTTTGGTTACTGTTGGCGATCTATTTTGATCGAGTCTGGTAACGACTAAATGTGCCACTTTTAAAGCATCTCTTTCTGAGGCAAAACTTTTAGAGTCGTTTATGACGGGAATAATAGCCTGCTTGATAATGATTTTGTTCTTTGTAGCAATCGAATAACCCCAACCTGACGTAGTTTTGAAGGCTTCGATTTTAAAAGTTTCATTTTTCGCGCAGGCTAAAAATTGTAAAATAAGTGCCGTAAGCAATACATTCTTCCGGATTTTATTCCAGAAGAACGGTATTTTTATTTTAGTTGTCATTACTTGTTTGTGCTTCTAACGGTTTAAATTCCCACGCATCATCAAAATAGGTTGAACCCGTTCTTCCCAGCATATAAAAGCCACGATTGTTGATGGCAAAGCCAACGGCATCTGTTCTGGTTGCACCTTCCATTGGTGTTTTTTCTGACCATAAATCGGTGGTGGGGTTATATTCCCAGATGGTTTTGATATTATCTCCTCCCACAACATAGCCCAAACCATTCATGGCAAAAGCAGAGGCATTTGAACGAACAACGGCATAATCATCATTGTAGGAGCTGTCGTCTTCGGTATCTTTATCAATGTCTCGTTTTCTGGTCCATGCCTCAGTGGCGGGATCAAATTCCCAAAAATCCTCCTGATATACTCCGTTATTAATTCCCGTTCCCAAATAAACTTTATCGGCAATTACAAAAGCAGTGGCATTACGTCTTTTATTTCCGCTAAAACCATTTACAAGCGTCCAGCTATTGGCTTGATCGTTGTACTGATAGAAATCTTTTAGGTAATTTCCATCATAACCGGTTCCAAAATAGGCTTTTCCACCCGCCTGAAAACCTACCGCTGCGTAGCGACCTGTTCCGGCAAAATCAGTCTTTTGGGCCCAGGTATTGCTGCTCGGATCGTACTGATAAAAATCTTTTAATTTATTAGTTCCATCATAACCCAAGCCAAGATATCCTTTTTGATTTAAGGCAAAAGCCGAGGCAGAACTTCTTCCGATACCCGGAAGATCCGCTTTTTGCTCCCAGTAATCTCCCGTTGAATTATACGACCATAAATCTTTCAGATAAACATCTCCGGTATAACCTGTTGCAACATAAGCATAATCACCAATGACAAAACTGGTAGCACTGGATCTTGCTGGTCCGTCGAATGCCGATTTTTTAACCCAGTTTCCTATTAGCTCCTCGCTGCTGTCATTGCTACAGCTTATAAAAAAGAGACCTGAAAACAGCGTCACGAATAGTATTCCTTTTTTTAAATTATTCATAATGTATTGAGTTTATTTATTGTTTGTATTTGATGCCAATTCCTAAGACATAGCTGTTACCGGTATCAAAATCATAGGCTTTATGATTGTTTTGCATCATCCAGATGATAAAAATTACTGTTGAAACTATTGGTCAGATTGAAAGTGTTACGAATATTGTTGAAAAACGAAATCAAAAAAACCGCACGAATTAGCATCCTTATTTTCATTACTTATTTATGGGTTCAAAAGTAGGAGGCTAGTGGTTTTAAAAAAAAGAAGATATATGTATGGCGATTTTTGATAGACTAAACAGCCGATTTCAAAGCCGAACGGGGTATTTGATGCTGTAGATCTGTTATAGATATTTTTTGGCTGTTTATAGTGTAAAAATGCATGACGGTATATGTTATGATGTGGCGCGAAAGAGTGCCATTTATATTTGCTCAAAAAATTAGAATATGCACAAGTATATAGGAATGTTATTTTTGGCAATGACCCTGTTTTCATGCGGAACCGACTCAGATGCGGGTGAGTTTGTAGTGGGATCTGATTATCTGGCTGTAGGCAATAAAGTTATTTTGATTGATACCATGACTGTGGAGATGTCTACCATAAATTTTGACTCTTTGATTACTTCTGGGAAAAACCGTATTTTAATTGGAAGTTATGAAGATCCTATTTATGGAAAAGTAAAATCGAACAGTTATTTTCAGTTGGCTTCCGATTCTTATTCTTTAAAAAATGACGGATCTGATACAGAATCCACCAATTATGTTTTTGATTCTATTTCGATGATTCTGAAATATGATAAATATTATTACGGAGATACCACGAAAGTTCAGACATTTGATATTCATCGCTTAACAGAGAAAGTAAAGCCGAATACTAATGACAAAAACTTCTATAATAATTCGGTTTTAAATTATAGTGATGAGAGCCTGGGGAGCATTTCGTATAAACCCAGACCAGCCGGGAAAGATTCTATTAATATTAAGATGAGCAGTACTTTCGGGGCAGCTCTTTTTCAGAAACTCAAAAAAAGAGAAATCACAGATTTTGATAGTTTTAGTGAATATTTAAAAGGGCTTGTTGTGGTTCCTTCTGTTTCAAATTCGGCAAACGTTATTGGCTTTCATGTTGCATCGAGTAAAGTACGGTTGTATTATTCCAAATATCAGGCAAATACTGAAGAAGTTCCGTATATCATGGATTTCAAGATTTCGGACGCCCAAAAGCAATTTAATTCCATCTCGTTAGATAAGACAGGAACCCTAATTCAAAATCTACCCGCTCCGAATAGTAAGCTTTCCAGCGTACTAACCAATCGTCAGGGATTTATTCAGTCCGGTACCGGAGTTGCCTGTCGGATTGATTTCCCGAACATCAAACAATTGAAACGTATTTCGGCTAACGGGGCAATTGTAGACGCGCAATTGTTTTTAAAGCCGGTAAACAATACGTACTCAGAAAAATATCCGTTGGAAGATTCTTTAAAAGTTTATGTAAGCGATAATTTAAACCGAATCAGTACTTCGTTGGTCAATTCGGCTGGAACTGCCGTATTTGGTATTCTCAACAAGAAGAAGGATGAATTCAATGAAAATGTGGGATACTCGGTCCCGATTGGTTATTTCCTGCAGAAAGAAATGCTGAAGCAATCTAGTTCCAGATCTTCTCTTATTCTCTCTTTACCCGGGATTTCTAAGACAGTTAACCGGATTGTTCTAGGCGATCAGAAACATTTGAACAATAAACTCCAGCTTAAAATTTATTATATCTCTTATTAAATGAAAAGTAAAATTGCCTGTTTAAGCTGCTTCATTTTGATGTCGCTAACGTCGTTTTCTCAAAGCATTTCAAGTTCTCCTTACTCGCTGTATGGTTTAGGAAGTGTGTACGATTCTGATTTTGGAAACATTCCTTCCATTGGATCTTCAGGAATTGCTTTGCCTTCTGCCTCTTTTATCAACAATCTAAATCCGGCATCACTGGGATATTTGCCACAGAATCATTTTATGTTTGATGTTGGAGGAAAATCCATTTCGACTACTTATCAAAGCAGTTCAAGAAGCGAAAGCCGCAATAATTTTCAGTTTTCGCATTTGGCATTTGCCTTCCCGGTTACTAAGAATTCAGGATTTAGTATTGCGATTCGCCCTTATTCGAGTGCTGCTTTTAAAATCTCGAATTTAAAATTACCTATCGAAAACAGCCAGGATTTTTACTATTTAACGGCGACTGGTTCCGGAGGATTAAACAATCTGGATTTGTCTTACGGCTACCGATTTGGTAAGAAATGGTCTGTTGGAGCTTCAGCAGCTGTGTTGTTTGGAAATACTAAAGACAACAGAAGCTTCTTAATTATGAATTCCATTACAAGCATTCAGAAAAAGACACATTACAACGGTCTTCGGGCAACATTAGGGGCACAGTACCAAGTTGATTCTACTCTTACCGTTGCGACAACATTTAAAGTGCCGACCCGGATTAAAGCATCCAAAGTTCAAACCGTTCAAACTATTGCCGATGATGTTGTGACAACTATAGAGTCTGATGTGGCTTCAGATACAGACGATTATTATATGCCTTTGGAAATGGGTATCGGGATCAGTAAACGTTTTAAGAACAACTTAAACATGACGCTGGATTATGAAAAAAGCTTGTGGAGCAGTACCAATCAATCTGAATTGTATGGCAATTTCGTAAATCAGGATCGGTTTGCCCTGGGATTTACATACAATGGAAGGAAAAATATCCGTAAATATTGGGATAGAGTTCAGTATGCTGCCGGAGCAAACTTTGACACCGGTTATTTGGAAATTGATGGTAAAAGAATCCACAATGCCGCAATTTCAATAGGACTTAATTTACCTCTTGAAAATACCTATTCGTCTTTAAATATTTCCTATTCCTACGGACAAAGAGGAAGGGTTTCGGATAACCTGATCAAAGAAAATTATCATAAAATATCCCTTAATTTATCTTTAGACGGAATTTGGTTCGTTAAGCGAAAATTTGAGTAAAGAATTAAAAATCCTTCTCGATAACAGGATATTTGTGGTCTAAAATTGATTTTAAAACTTCGGGATTTGAATTGACATAAAATACGGGTTCGCTTTTAGGATTAGCAGTAAAACCAACAGTTTCGCGCAGGATATTTTGCGTTTGTCTGGCAACCGCTTCCCCTGAATCGATAATGTGAATGTGTTCCGGAAGGATCTTTTTGATTTGCGGAATCAGGTAGGGGTAGTGACTGCATCCCAGAACAAGATAATCGATATTGGCCTCAATCATAGGTCGCAAATAGGATTCCAGTAACTGAGTCATTTCCGGAGAATATAAGTTCCCGTCTTCAATAAGCTGAACGAGCCCGTGACCTACTTGTTCAATAATAGTGGTATGCTGAAACATTTCGGCAGTTTTATTGAACAGTTCACTGTTCAGCGTTCCTTGCGTGGCCAAAATTCCAATAACCTGCGTTTTCGAATTGTTGGCAGCCGGTTTAATTGCCGGTTCAATTCCGATAAAGGGAATATCATAATCAGCACGAAGTTCGCGAATCGCATTGGTCGTAGCAGTATTACAGGCAACCACAATTAGTTTGCAGTTTTGTTCCAGTAAAAAATCTACATTTTTTTTACTTAGAGCAACAATCTCTTCTTTTGTTCTTTGACCGTAAGGAGCATTTTTGCTATCGGCTAAATAAATAGTCTTCTCGTTAGGAAGCAGGTCATGAATGGCGTTCCAGATGGAAGTTCCTCCAATACCGGAATCAAAAACGCCTATAGGATTGTTGTTTGTCATAGGACAAATTTAATGTTTTTTGATATAAATGCATATCCCAATTGAAAGGAAATCGTAGGATGTTTTGTTTTTTAACGGCATTTTAACTTGAGTAGAATTGTAAAGGTTTTACCGCAAAGACCGTAAAGATTTCGGCAAGGTTCGCCATGTTTTTGTGGATGGGGAGTTAGATATTGGAGTGATTGAAAGAGAAGTTTTTCAGAATCCTTTTTAAAAAGCATTTGGTTTATGGTTTGACTTTCAGATTGAATTATTCGAAACTCATTGCTCTGAAAGAGCCCCAGCAACAGTATAGTGCAATGCACTATGAATATGGATGATCATAGTAAAAGCCCTGAAAGGGCACAAGCCTGATCTCTAAAGAGAAGCATTTATCCTATTTCGGTGAGATGTATAAAAAAACGGTCCGTACTTTAAATCGTACGGACCGTTTTTTATGTAAGGAATTCGTTTATTAGAATCCTAAATCTTTTTTTACATCAGCAGTAATGTTTGGACCATCAGCTAATAATAAAGTAGAACCGTCTAAAATGTATTGGAAACCTTTAGCTTTTCCAACTTTTTGGATAGAAGCTTTTACTTTTTCCATTAATGGTTTTACGATGTCAGTTTCTTTTTGTTGTAATTCTTTTTGAGCATTGTCTCTGTAGTCAACAATTCTTTTTTGCATGTCTTGAACTTCTTTAGAACGTTCTCCGTTTACAGCATCAGTTACAGTTGCAGCTTCACCTTCGTATTTTTTGATTTTTACTTGATATTCGTCAACCATTTTTTTGTATTCAGCATCATATGTACCACTTAATTTTTGCAGTTGGTTTTGAGCGTCTAGCATTGCAGGCATTTTCGACATAATCTCGCTAACATCAACGTGAGCTACCTTAGCTTGCGCGTTCATCGTGTTACTTGCTCCTAAAACTAGTATTGCAGCAATTAGTAAAGTTTTGATTTGTTTCATCATTTTTAAAAATATTAATTAATTATTGGTCGTATTTGATTTTTGTGTTTCGGCTTCTTTTGCTTTTTTCGCCGCTTCTCTTTCTTCTAAAATTTTCTTTCTTCTGTCTTCTAATTCTTTTTTGCGCTGTTCGTAAAGCTTTTGTCTTTCTTCGGCTTTATTTACAGCAGGCTGAGCCGGTGCTGTTCCTTCAGTTGGCGTAACAGTGGTAGCAGGTTTAGCTGTTGTACCATCCGTTTTAGCAGGCTCTGTTTTGGCAGGTTCAGAAACCGTGCCATTTTTTTTGGCATCCCTTTCAGTGGCTAATGCTTTTCTTCTGTCTTCGTATTCTTTTTTCTTGGCTTCCTGCTCAAGTCTTCTGTCTTCAATTAGTTTTGCTCTGGCGGCTTTTTTGTCATCAAGAGCTTTTTGTCGGTCTGCCATTGCCGGATTTTCATCAATTGCATTTTCCAGTTTTTCTTTGGCTTCCTGATCTTTTAATTGTTTTTTAGTCAGTTGCTCTCGTTTGTCCGTACGGTTTAAAATACGAATTACCTGATCGCTGATGTCAAATTTCTTATTGCTAAAAAGCATGGTTAAATCAGATGATTTGTCAAAGACAAAGTCATAATTTTTTGCTTCGGCAATATCCTGAACTGCAGTAAAAACCTGGTCCTGTATAGGTTTTGCCAAACCTGCTTTCTGATGCATTAGATTTCCATCGACACCAAATTGCTTTTGTTGATAATCCATCATTTCAGTTTCGAGAAATTTAATCTCGGTTTCTTTCTCATCAATAAGCTCTTTTGTCAGTAAAGCTCTTTCGGCTTTAAGGCTTTCTTTAAGATTATTGATGTCCAGTTTTTTGGTTTCTATTTCCTGTTTCCACTTTTGAGCCTTTAACTCTAATTGAGCCTTAGCCTCTTTGTAATCGGAAACATTTTCCAAAATATATTCCATATCAATGTAGCCAATCCTTGTCGTTCTTGTTTGAGCCTGACTTGTATTTGCTACAATCAGGGCTAAAAATATAAATAAAAATTGTCTTCTCATAACATTACTTTATTTGAAAATTTTTAACCAACTATTGTTTTTTTTTAGAATTGTTGCCCAATGATAAAGTGAATTTCTTTACCATGTGCCTTAGTTTCTCCCGGTTGAGGATCGAAACCGTAACCCCAGTCAATACCCAATAATCCAAATGCCGGCATGAATACACGTAAACCAACACCCGCAGAACGGTTCAGATCAAATGGGTTATAAGCTTTAAAAGTTGGGTATGATGAACCAGCTTCTAAAAACGCCAATGCATAAATCGATGCAGAAGCTTTTAATGTAATCGGATAACGTAACTCCATAGAGAATTTGTTATAGATTGTAGCTCCAATCTGTTCTCCATTTGCATTTACAGGAGTTAAAGAGTTGTTTTCATAACCTCTCAACTGCACCGTTTCTCTACCATCCATCGAGTAGTTTGCCATTCCGTCTCCACCTAAATAGAAACGCTCAAACGGCACAAGGCCTCTCGACTGATTGTAGGCTCCCATGAATCCAAACTCTGTTAGCGTACGTAGTACTAATTTACCATAAAGTTTGGTAAACCACTCTCCTTTGAACTTAATTTTATAATATTCCAGCCAATTGTATCTTTTTTGATCGACTTTCCCCTGGTCAACATCTGCACTTGCGTAATCAGAACCAACACTTATAACTCTTGGTGTTCCGTTTACGATTTCCGTTTTAGTGTAATCTCCAGTGTTCAATGGTTTGCCATCATCACCAGATTTTGGAGCTCCTGTATATTGTGTTTTATATTCTTTTTGATTTTGTAGGTCACCGTAATCAATTCCGTTAAACAATGAATATGGAGGAGTTATTTTTGCTGAAATACTAAAGTCTGAACCATAAGTCGGGAATATTGGGTTAACCCCTTTATTACTTCTGGAAAGTCCAATAGTATACGCTAAGTTTCTCGACGCTCCGTTACCAAAGGTAAACAATCCTGTGTTATAATTGTTCAAATCATAATGTTGGTAACTTACAGATTGTGATAATACGAAGTAATCATCCGGCACGGTAAGTCTTTTAGCTAAACCAACCTGTAAAGTCAGGATGTTGAAACTTTTGCTTTTATCTACACGTCTGGTCGCGAAATTGTTTAGGAATTGTTTACTGTATGAGATAGAAGAACTAAATTGTACAGGTTTTTTCCCTCCAAACCATGGTTCTGAAAATGACACACTATAGGTTTGGAAATAAGTACTTCCCTGTAAACGAAGTGCTACTTTTTGACCGTCACCCATTGGTAATGGTTTATAAGATTCTTTATTGAACAGGTTTCTTGCTGAAAAGTTGTTGAATGATAATCCAAGGGTTCCAATGAAACCTCCACCACCATAACCTCCCTGAAGTTCTACCTGGCTGGATCCTTTTTCTACAACGTGGTATTCAATGTCAACAGTTCCTGCTGCAGCATCAACATTTTTGAATTTTGGATCGATGGCTTCAGGATCAAAGAATCCTAATTGTCCAATTTCACGAATTGTTCGAACTAACTGTTCTTTGCTGTATTTTTCTCCCGGTTTAGTTCTTAATTCACGATAAATAACGTGATCGTTTGTTTTATCATTTCCTACAACCGATATTTTGTTGAAGTATGCGATAGGACCTTCTGTAACTCTGATCTCAAAATCAATGGTGTCGTTTACTGTTTTTACCTCTACAGCATTAATGTTAGAGAATAAATAACCATTATTTTGGTATAAGTTTGTGATGTCTTCAGCATCAGGTTTTGTCTTGTCGGCAATACGTTTTTCCAGTAAAACACCGTTGTAAGTTTCCCCTTTTTTGATTCCTAAATAACGGTTTAATAATTGATCTGAATAGACTGTATTTCCTAAGAATTTAATGTTTCCGAAGTAGTATTTGTTTCCTTCTTCCACATTAATTTTGATGGCCAGCATATTTTTTTTCTTGTCGTATTTAACAGAATCAGAAATAATACGGGCATCACGATATCCTTTTTCTTTATAAGCAGCAACGACTTTTTCTAAGTCAGTTTTGTATTTTTCAGGGATGAATTTAGAAGATTTTAAGATACGGAGTACATTTTTTTGTTTGGTATCTTTCATAGCAGCTCGCAGCTGATTTCCGCTAAGCTGTTTGTTTCCGATGAAATCGATACTGCTAATCTTGACCTTGTCTCCTTTATCTACCCGTACAAGCATGTTTACATGATTGCCTGCAGTACTGTCAGGAGTATTGGTAATGGTAACTTTAGTGTTGTAAAATCCCTCCTTTTTATATTTATTTTCAATATAATTTTTAGTTGTCGTGATTAAGTTTTCGTTGACAATTTTGTTTTTGGTCAGATTATTGTCCTTAATTAACCCTTCGATTTTATTTTTTTTGATACCAACGAATTTAACTTCGTTTAATTTAGGGAGTTCGACAATGTTCAGATCCAGATAGATACTGTCGTTGTCGATTTTGTTAACATAAAAAGAGATTTCGTCAAAAAGGCCAAGTTTGCCTAATTTTTTAATAGCCCCACTAATTTCTTCACCCGGAACGGCAATTTCCTGTCCTTTTTGAAGACCGGAAAAAGTAACAACTGTTTGTTCGTTAAAGCTTATTTTACCAACAACAGAAACTTTGGCAAGAATATATTTTTTCCCCTGATCAAAAGGAACTCTTTCCTGCGCTTTAATTTGTGAAAAACTACCCAAAAGAAGTAGGGTAAAGACTATTTGTATTCTTTTTTGCAACACTAAAAAATTATTTAATTTGTTCACTGGTTTTTCCAAATCTACGTTCTCTTTTTTGATAACTAATAATAGCCTCATATAAATCTTGGTCTTTAAAGTCTGGCCATAAGACATTAGTAAAATATAGTTCTGCATAGGCGATCTGCCATAGCAAAAAATTACTTATTCTATGCTCTCCACTTGTTCTTATTAATAAATCTACGTCAGGTAAATTTTGCGTGTAAAGATGCTCATTTATAATTGAATCGTCAATAGAGTCTATTGAAATTATATTATTTTTAACTTTATCACTGATGATTCTAGCGGCTTGTACCAATTCTTCTCTTGATCCGTAACTTAATGCTAAAGTTAAGGTCAGACGGGTATTATTTTTGGTCTTTTCCATTACATCCAACAACTCTTTTTGAGCTGATTTTGGTAATTTTTCAAGGTTCCCTATAGCATTAAGTTTAATGTTGTTTTCCTGCAGGGTTCCAAGTTCTTTTTTTAAGGAATTGATCAAAATTTTCATCAGTGCTTCGACTTCCAGTTTCGGACGATTCCAGTTTTCTGTCGAAAAAGCGTATAGTGTCAGGTATTCAATACCAAGTTTGGCACATGTTTTTATGGTGTTTTTTACAGATTTTGTTCCGTTTTCGTGACCAAATGCTCTTAAAAAACCTTGTTGTTTTGCCCAACGGCCATTCCCGTCCATAATAATGGCCAGGTGTTGAGGTAAATTTGTTTTATCTATTGATTCTAGTAAATTCATTTTTATTATTCTGCGCAATAGCAAGGTTTTTCTCCAAATGTATAAGTTAAAGTAATACCAGAGAAGACATACCAATCATTATTATTTAAATTTCCAAACTGTAATATGTTTGTGTTTTTTGTATTTGGATTACTGGAATCCATAGCATCTGTAAAAGTATATCGTGCTCCAACTTCAGCTCCCAGAACAATACTTGGAGTTATGTTTGATTTTATACCTAATATAATAGGTATGGCAAACGAACTTGAACTTATAGATTGTGTTACGGTTGGACTTGATGTAAAGCGATACAATTTGTCGTACATAAAAAAGTTAAGCCCGGAGAAGATATACGGAGTTATTTTTCTGTGATAATCATGCAGATTAAAGTCGAAAAAATTGAATTCCAGACCCGCTGAAAGTTCTTTTACATTATTTTTAAAGCTATAGCCTCTTCTGTTTCTTCCTGTTTCAGATGAATCGAAATCGTTTCCTGTAACGGTTGATTGTGTATACGAGAAACGATAGGAGTGACGCGGACTTTTATTCCATTTGTACAAGACGCCAAAAGCCAGTTTTTCCGGTGCAATATAGGTAGTTTTGCCTACATCTCCTACAAAGTTGCTTCCACCTAAAAAAACACCAATCTCATTGATTTGAGCATTTAGTGTGATAAAGGGGAAAAAACATAACAATAAATTAAAAATTTTCTTCATTTAATTCAAAATTGCGTGCAAATATAATAATTATCGATTCGAATCAAAGTTTGTTTAGCTAAATGTGCTTTTTTTTCAATTTACAATATGATTTTGAGCTATTTGGTAATGATTCGCTATATGCAGAACGGGAAAATGTAGTATTATCGTATAGTGGTAATTCAGAAAAGCGCTTAATTTCTCTTGTCTTCTCCCCAGAGCAGTTTTTTCCTTAGTGTTTTCAGGAAAGTTTCGCCCGGTATTTCCACCATTTTTATTTTGAAATCGGTTTTTTTAATTTTTAGAACGGAGTCATTTTTTACAGAGGTGATTCTGGAATCTAAAGAAACTAAATACTGGTCTTCTCTTCCGGTAACGCGAAGTTTTATTTCGGTATTGTCCGGGATAACCAATGGCCTTGCATTTAAATTGTGCGGCGCAATAGGAGTGATCACTAAGCTCTCAACATTTGGGGTCAGAATAGGACCACCGCAACTTAAGGAGTAGCCAGTCGAGCCGGTTGGTGTTGAAATGATTAGACCATCTGCCCAGTATGAATTTAAGTATTCGTTGTTTAAATACGTTTCAACTGTAATCATAGACGTGGTGTCTTTTCGGCTGACGGTGACTTCATTCATTGCAAAGTTTAAGTCGTCTTCGATGGCTTCATTTTTAGGATCACAGGTTAAGCTTAATAAAGTTCTTTCGGAGATCGTGTAATTTTTGTCGATGATGTATTGTAAAAAATTATCGATACTTTCTCTGGGAACTGTTGCCAGAAAACCTAATCTTCCGGCGTTGATACCTAGTATTGGAATTCCTGAGTTGCGAACCAGAGTTGCGGCTCTTAAAATAGTTCCGTCACCACCAATACTAATGAGCATTTCATAACTATCGTCTAACGAAGTAGAAGAAGAAAAGGTTTTGTATTCCTTTTTAACGAGTTCTTTTTCGTAGAGCATTTTCAGAAAGTCTTCTTCAATTACCATTTCGACATTATTGGAATTGAAAAAAATAAAAATGTCTTTAATAATGGGGCCTGTACTGTTTTGATAATACTGCCCGTAAATGGCTACTTTCATTCGTTAATTAGATAATTTGTCAATGTGTTAATCGGATAATTTGTCAATGCGAAGATTATCTAATCAACTAATTTGCTTATTGACACATTAATAATTTATATGTTAAGGTATTTGTCCAGATAATCAGAACGTTCTTTTAAGCTATTGATATAAGCATCTTCCTGATGTTCGGATATGATTTCGTAATTGTATCGTCTAAAAGTTTGGATGATTTCATTCATAGGTCCTACACCAATTTTTATGGTGATCTGAACATTTTCTAAGTCAGCTTCAGAGACAAAACAGCCGAGGATTTTACCGTTATTACTTTCTATAATTTGAGTAATCTGACCCATGGAGTAATCTAAAAGTCCTTTTTGAACGATCATAATACCGCCTTGCTCTTTTAAAAATGGAGTTTCCTGAAAAAACTTCATGATGTCCTCCATTTCATAATAACCAACGTAGGTGTTGTTTTCGTCAAGAACGGGGATTGTATTGGTATGATTTTTAGCAAATACTTCAAGAACGTCAAGCCAAATCATAGATTTTCGGGCAAAAAAACGTTCCAGAGTATATTTGTAGTCAGTGGCTTTTTTGTCTGTATCAAAAGTTTCGACATCATCGGCGGCGATACTTCCAATAAAAATTCCGTTTTCCAAAACCGGAAAATGCGAAAAACTCAAATCAGCAAAAAAGTCCTGAACCGATGCTATCGTTTCCTGACTATCAATCGCTCTGAAATCATTGGTGATATAGTTTGTAATTTCTGTCATAAATCTATTGAAGATATTTCATGCAAAATAATCAAAAAATAGCAAAAAACGCTACGTTTTACTTTGTATTTTTGTCGTAACAAATATAGTGTTACCAGAATTAATTATCTATTTATATGACAAAGTTAAGTGTAAATATCAATAAAATTGCAACGTTGCGAAATGCACGCGGCGGAAATGTTCCTGATTTATTAAAAGTTGCGACAGATATTCAGAATTTCGGAAGCCAGGGAATCACAATCCATCCGCGTCCGGACGAACGTCATATTCGCTATCAGGATGCACGCGATTTAAAAGCAATTGTATATACCGAATATAATATTGAAGGAAATCCTCAGCATAATTTTATCGATTTGGTTTTAGAATGTAAACCAACACAGGTGACTCTGGTTCCTGATGCAATTGGAGCGATTACCTCGTCTGCAGGTTGGGATACTGTAGCCAATCAATCGTATCTGACGGAAGTTATTCAGGAGTTTCAACGAAACGGAATCAGAACTTCGATTTTTGTCGATCCGGTGCTGGAAGTTATAGAAGGAGCAAAAAAAACAGGAACAGATCGTATTGAGTTGTATACGGAAGCTTTTGCGCATCAATACGGTTTAGGGAATAAAAACGGAATTGATCCTTATGTTGAAGCGGCAAAACTGGCTAATGAATTGGATTTAGGGATTAATGCAGGTCACGATTTAAGTTTGGATAATATTCAGTTCTTCAAACAAAATATCCCGGGATTGTTAGAAGTGTCTATTGGCCATGCTTTGATTTCAGAAGCTCTTTATCTGGGCTTGGATAACGTAGTAAACATGTATCTGAATAAATTGAAGTAAGTTTTAAGGTTTAGATAACTTAAATAATTGGATAATGATCACGAATCAGACCCCGTTGTTTTCAGAAGTAAAAGAAATTATTCTCCAGTCTCGTAAACGAGTCTTTAGAATGGCAAATTCTGTTTTATTGGAAACCTAGTTGGGAAATTGGGAGAGTAATTGTTGAAGACGAACAAAGAGGGAAAAATCGCGCCGATTATGGTAAAGCTACTTTAAAGAATCTTGCTAATCAGCTCACACTTGAGTTTGGAAAAGGGTTTGATGATGGTAATCTGAGAAATATGCGCGCTTTTTACAAAGTTTTTCCAATTCGTGACGCATTGTGTCACGAATTGAATTGGACACATTATAGACTACTGTCGCGATTGGTTTCGGAGGAAAAAATAAATTATTATCTGAACGAAAGTATTCAGAACAACTGGAACAGCAGGACGCTTCAAAGGCAAATAAATTCATTAGCATTTGAACGTGTTGTAGAGCATAAAAGTATCAAAGCAGAATCAGATACTATTCAAAATTTAATAAAAGATCCTTATATTTTTGAATTCTTAGGATTGTCAGCTGAAGCTAAAAATTCTGAGCGAAGCTTAGAAACATCTATAATAGATCATTTACAGCAATTTTTATTGGAGTTTGGAAAAGGGTTTGCATTTGTAGCGAGACAACAGCATATTGTTACGGATACGTCTGATTTTTATATTGATTTGGTTTTTTACAATTACATTTTAAAATGTTTTGTAATTATAGATTTAAAAACCGGATTACTATCTCATCAGGATATTGGTCAGATTGACATGTATGTCCGAATGTATGATGATTTAAAGAAGAGCGAATCGGATCAGCCTACGATTGGAATTCTATTGTGTTCTGAAAAAGATGAAACGATAGTGAAATATTCTGTTTTAGCAGATAAGAAAAGTGTTTTTGCAAGCCAGTATTTACTATACATGCCAAAAGAGGAGGAATTAAAAGCGTTGATAGAGAATGATATTCAGCGATTTCAGTTAGATTCTGAAAGTTAAGCGTATAAAAATAAAACCATAATTACTCTTAGAAAACACTTTATAATTGTTTATTTTCGCACTTTTCTTATTAAAATCAAGTGCCAAAACCAATTATCCTCCTTTTTTTATTCTGTTTTTCCAATGTATTTGCGCAATCTAAAGCCAGTATAAACGGAAATCTAAAATCTTCTGAACACGAGAATCTTGTTGGAGCAAGTATTTCTCTAAAAACAGCGATCCAACAGTATTATACGTTGTCTGACTCTGTTGGTAATTTCTCGCAACAGCTGTCGCCGGGACCTGTAGAAATAGCAATCAACCAATTGGGTTATCTTACGAAAATCATTAATCTTAACTTCGAAAAAGATACGGTGCTTTCAATAGTGCTGGATAAAGATGTTTCTCATCTGAAAGAAGTTATCGTGAACAATGATAAAAAAAGCCCAATAACGACTTTATCAGGCGGGAAATTAGTCTTTAATTTAAAAGAATTGACTTCAGTTCCGACTGTTTTAGGAGCTACTGATATTATAAAACTTTTACAGCTGACACCAGGAGTGCAAAATTCAGGAGATGCAAACGGATATTTGTATGTTAGAGGCGGAGATCCTGGGCATAATGCCATTTTGTACGATGGAGCTCCTGTGTATGGAATGTCACACTTGCTGGGGATTTTTCCTTTTTACAATACCGATCATATAAAGGGTGTCGAGTTTGATAAATCAAGTTCGAATGCAAAATATGGAGGACGTTTGAGTTCAACGACACTCTTGATACCGAATAAAAAAATACCTTCGGAATTGGGGATTCAGGGAAATGTTGGAATTTTAGCTTCACAGCTTACATTGACCGCTCCTATTGGTAAAAACTCAGGCTTGTACATTTCAGGAAGGAAAACATATATTGATGAAATTGTTGCGCCATTAATGCGTTCCGGTTCAAAAAATAATGATGTTCAGAATATGAAATACGGTTTCTCAGACGGAAATCTAACTTTTATCTCTCAGCTTTCTAAAAATAACCTGCTTTCTGTCGATGCTTTTGTTAGCGGGGATGAATTGAAAATCAAAGACGGAAACCTTGCTTTGCAAACCAGTTTAAAGTGGAGTAATGTCACCATTTCACCAACTTTGATTACTGCAATTTCGCCAAATGTAAGTATGTCAAATGCACTATATTTCAGCCAATATTCTAATGAGCTGAATATGGAACAGGCTACAATTGAGTTTGGAGTTTCGTCGTATGTAAAAGATTTTGGATTTAATAACGCTTTTAAATATCAGATAAAAAATGTTCCTGTAGAATCCGGAATACAATACGTACATCATAATTTACAGCCTCAAAAAGTGAATGTCGAGAATTTGACAGATGCTAATAATACTTTTCAAAATAGTACAATCAATGCCAATGAGGCGGCTATTTTTACGACTGTAAGGCCTAGATTTACAGATCGTTTAAGTGCCGAATTGGGTATTCGGGTTAATTATTATACTTCAGGTTCCCGTGATTCTTATTTGCATTTTCAGCCCAGAGTTTTATTGAATTATCAGTTAAACGAAAAATATTCTTTTTATGGATCTTATAACAGACAATATCAATATCTGAGCCTGATAACTACTTCAAGTGTTGGGATTCCAACTGATTTTTGGATTGCCAGTTCAGACGGTATAAAACCGCAATCGTCAGACGAGTTTTCGATCGGTTCTAATCAGAATATTTCGAAAAATTTCAGTACTTCTTTGGGAGGTTTTTACCGTTCGATGAAAGGTTTACTGGAGTATCCGTACGGTATCACACAGTTTAATGAGGTTACCACATTCAAAAACGACTTGTTGACGGGAAAAGGTAAAGCATACGGATTGGAGGTAATGCTTCGTAAAAGCAATGGAAAGTTTACAGGCTGGCTGAGTTACACATTGAGTTGGTCTGATCGAAATTTTGAGGAACTCAACAACGGGAAAACCTATTTTGCCAAATACGACAGACGACATAATCTGTCAATTGTCGGAATGTATGATCTGAATGCTAAATGGAATTTCGGAGTTACACAGCTGTTTGGTTCCGGAAACCGTTTTACTATGCCAACATCCTGGTATTTCATCAATAATAATCCGGTTAAAGAGTATTCAGGTTATAACAATGCACAAATGCCTAATTATATCCGAACCGATCTTTCGGTGAATTATTTTTTCTTAAAAACAAACAAAAAAGAAAGCGCTTTGAATTTCTCCATTTACAATACATTCAATATCAAAAATCCGATTTATGTGGTATTGAGTGTTAAAGAGAATAAAGATAAAAACAGTGTAATTGTAAAACAGGAAGAAAAGGTTTTGTATCGCATATTGCCTTCTGTGAGCTGGAGGTTTAAATTTTAAAAAAGATGAAAAAATATATATTATTTCTGGTAGTTTTGATAATAGCAAGTTGTTCTAAGGATGATTTTGGCGACCGAAAAGCAGAATCTAAAATTGTAGTCGAAGGCTGGATTGAAGAAGGCGATTATGCTCAGGTTTTGCTATCGAGCAGTATTTCGGTTACCAATACAATTGATTCCACTAATGTCTTAAATCATGTCATACGTTCCGCAAAAATTACAATTTCAGATGGTGTGACATCGGAAGTTTTAAGGGTTAAGAATGATAAAAACAGAGTGCCTCCATTTGTGTATTATGGTTCAGTTCTTAAAGGAGAGACAGGGAAAGAATATTCATTGAAAATAGAGTATTTAAACCGCGTGGTTGAAGCGACAACCAAGATTCCAAAATCAGTAGCCATAAAAAGTGCAGAGTATGTAAAGAAAGTTGACACTGATACGACTGGTTACGTTTTTGTGAAATTTGATGATCCACTAAACGAAAAAAATTATTATCAGATTGCAACCAGAATAGAAGGAGAGGAACCTGTTTTTGTACCTGCATTTTATGGCAATTTAGATGATAAAAACTTTAGTGTTTCGGCAGTATCTGTACAAGTTAACAGAGGAGTTTTGCTTTTCCCTAAAACCAAGTTCACTCCTTATTTTGTAGATGGAGATTTAATACACGTAAAATTAAGAACACAGAACAAAGAGGCTCTGGATTTTTGGAACAGTTGGCAAAACGAAATTGTAAACAGCAGAAACCCTATTTATCCTGCAAACACTAGTTTGAAATCAAATATAAAAGGCGGAATAGGGATTTGGGCCGGATATGGTCAAAGTACTTTTAGGGTAAAGGCTCAGTAAAAAATAAAGCCGTTTTGAAAATAGTTTCAAAACGGCTTTAAGTTTATGCTTTAAAAGTAATTATCTTTTGAATGCTTTTACGAAATTCTCGAATTTAGTTTCAAGTGCTGTGAAACCTTCTGAGAAATAAGTACTCATTTCTACTTCAGTGTTGTCACTGAATTTTAGATAGTAGATTTCTTCCATGTAAGGTTGTGAAAAAGATTCACCTTGTGCAGTATTCCATGACCAGTATTTGTTTTTTTCATTCCAAACAGGCAGATTGAAAGTATAGTTACCTCTCGCTTCTGAACGTTTAATAATATCAGCTATTTTAGTACCGTCTTTCTTAGAAACTAAGATCAGTTTTATGTTTTTATTGAAAAGAGCAACCAAACCTTCAGAGTATTTTTTCTCGTATGCATTTAAGGCCGTGTAATAGGCTTTGTAATCATTTTTAGGGTTGGTGTTATCCGTTAAATAAGCAGGGCGAACAATACTTTTATCTAAGGCGATATCATCAGCTGCTTCAGTAGCCAAATCCATATTAGCAACAATAATAAAATTGTCCATTAATTTAATTACACCATTCGCTTTTCCTCTGTACTGAACAAGTTCGTCATTTTCAAGTAAACCATCGATGTTTGCTGTACTTCCGGCGTTGAAATCAACTAATGTTTTTCCGTTAAAAGTAAAAGTAGCTTTTGAGCTGCTTTCCAGCGCTTTTTTACCACTCATTTCCCAGGCATATCCATCGTTTAAAGTCATCTTGTAAGCAAACTCATCCGGGATTTCTTTTTTGTTAGAGTACTTTGCAGTTTGAGTAAAAGTAGCTGTTGTTGCATTATCGATTGTTAAAGTAGCATCTGTAGATGTTGGTAAAAAGAAATAGTCGTATACAGATGGATTTTGAATATATTGCTGTTTTACAGGGTCGTAAGTCCAGTTTCCGTAAGTGTCGATATTTTTTACTTTGATATCAGATGAAGTACTTTTAGCAGAGAATATTGCATTGTTCACTGTTTGTGACGCTTTTGCAGGGAAAACAAACTTTAATTCAGTTGTAGAAGCTGTTTTAACCCAGTTTTTTGCGGTATTGTCCCAGGTATAAATACCGTAAACACCAGAAACATTTAAAATGTCTTCTACTGCATTATCGCTTTTTCCGTTGAAAATATCAACCTCTCTAAGACCTAACAATCTGCCTAAGTTTTGAATTGCTTCAATAGCACCGGAACTTTTTGATTTGTCTAATTGAGCCAACATCTCATTAGCTTCAGCCTCTAATTTTACTTTTTGTTCAGCCGGAGTTAGTTTTGAATAAGGTTGTTTGCTAAGATTTTCAATTTGTTCTGCCAGAGTTTGTTCCTTTGTAGGTTCGTCTTTGCTGTCGTCACTAGAACAGGAAACCATAAGTTGAGAAGCAACTAAGGATACTAAAAATAATTTTTTAATCATGGTTGAGGTTTAAATTAAATAAAAATTTTATTTTGATTTTTGAAGGCGCAAGTTACAGTTTGTATTTGTGCTTTCTTTACGGAAAGCCGTAATGCCGCGAAGTTTTTTAAACAAAGTAGCTTTGTCAGGGGGAATTAGTTTAAGAATTGATGCATAACTTTTTTTACCTTTGTGGGCAGTTTTTAAAACCCAATACAAATGTTATATTCGAAAATAGAAGGAGAAGGAAAGCCTTTCGTAATCATGCACGGATTTTTAGGAATGTCAGACAACTGGAAAACACTTGCAGGTCAATATGTCGATGCAGGGTTTCAGGTTCATCTTCTGGATTTAAGAAATCACGGACGTAGTTTTCATTCAGACGAATGGTCCTATGAGGCAATGGTACAAGACGTGTTTGAATATTGTCAGGCCAATCAGTTAAATAAAATAGAGCTGTTAGGACATTCGATGGGAGGGAAAGTAGCTATGCTTTTTGCTACTACGCATCCCGAAATAGTCGATAAATTAATTGTAGCCGATATTGGTCCTCGATTTTACAAACAGCACCATCAGGATATTTTAGCCGGATTAAATGCCGTTGATTTTTCGGTAAAACCGAGCCGAAACGATGTTGAAGCAATTGTTGCGCAATATGTATCCGATTTTGGTACAAGGCAATTTTTATTGAAGAATTTATATTGGAAGGAACCGGGACAGCTGGCTTTCAGATTCAATCTGGAAGTTTTTAATAATAATCTTGATGCTATCGGAAAAGCGCTGGCCGATGATTTAGTTTTCGATAAAGATACCTTGTTTATAAGAGGAGGGAATTCCGGCTATATTTTAGATACAGATTTTGATGCAATTCGCGAACATTTCCCTAAAGCTAAATTTGAAACCATTCCCAATGCAGGGCACTGGCTTCACGCCGAAAATCCAAAAATGTTTTTTGAACTGACAGCAGGGTTTTTGAAAGAGTAAATTTTGATTTAAAATAACTAATTTTATTTAGTTTAAAAGATGAAAGTTTTAATAGTATTGGGATCCCCAAATTCACAAACAGGAGATTTGGGGCAAGTAGCTTTGGACAGGTTAGAATATTGTTTCGATATTTTTGAATCAAAGTACAATTGCATTATTTGTACAGGAGGTTTTGGAGAGCACTTTAATACAGCGCCGCTTCCACATGCAGATTATGCCATGAAATATTTAAAAGAAAAAGGACTTAGCGCTGAAAATTTTCTGGAGTCTGCCTTGTCTGCCAATACCGTCGAAGATGCCGTTTTATCAAAAAAGATAGTACTCAGTCACAACTTAAATGCTGTTGTGGTCATTACGTCTGATTATCATCTTGAAAGGGTGAAACTTATTTTTGATGAAATTTTAGGATTTGATCAGATGGAATATGTCGGAGTAAAACATAATATTTCTGAAGAGGAAATGGAGAAATTACTGGAGCATGAAAAAAAAGCAATCAATGCAATTTTGAGCAAAGGTTTATATTATTAAATTTTAGTACTTTTAAATAAATTTTTAAAACATACCATTATGAATTTACTACTCAGACTTCTTGTTACGGCAGGTTTAGTTTTGTTAATTGCTCACTTTTTACCTGGTGTTCATGTTGCCAGTTTTACCACCGCGGTAATTGTTGCGGTAGTTTTGGGGTTGTTAAATCTTTTTATAAAACCAATATTGGTAATTTTGACGTTACCGGTTACACTGATTACTTTAGGCTTGTTTCTGTTGGTAATTAATGCAATCATTATTTTGTTCTGTACAAATATTGTCGGAGGTTTTAAAGTAGATTCCTTTTGGACAGCCTTGTTTTTTAGTGTTATATTGTCTGTTCTACAGTCCATCACCTATAAAATTATAGGAGACGATAAATAAAACAAATAGAGAAAGCGTGATTAAAACGTATTCAAATACAATAGATTAAAAACTTGGTTGGGTTGCAAAAATTTTATAATTTTGCGACCCAATTTTATTATGTAAATTAAAGAAGAAAATGGATATTAAAAGAGTAGCAATAGACGCTGTGAATGAAACAATTGTAATGACAGTTGTTCACATGGATTATAAAGGTCAGGTAGCAAAAAGGATAAACGAAAAAATGCCATTGGCTACTGTAAAAGGTTTCAGAAAAGGACAGGTTCCTAAAGACCTGGTTGAAAAACAATACGGAAAAGCAATTAAGCAGGAAGAAGTTAAAAAAGTAGTTGATTTGGCTTTAGAGCGTTTTGTTCAAGCTGAAAGATTAAATCTTTTAGGAACTCCACTAGCTAAAGTAAACGAAAACTTTGACTGGGATGCTGAAGAATTGACATTCGAGTACGAAATTGGTTTAGTACCAAACTTCGAAATTGATTTAGAAGCTAAAAACAATATCGTAAAATACATCGTGACTGCTGATGATAAATTAATCGACGGTCAGGTAGAGCGTATCCAAAAACAATTCGGAAAAGCAATTCCACAAGAAGTGGTAGTAGCTGATTCAGATTTGACTGGAACTTTCGCTAACGAAGAAAACGGAATCAACAATACAACTACAATTGCTGTAGCTACTTTCAACAAAGCCGCCGGAGATAAATTCATCGGTAAAAAAGTTGGAGATGTTGTAACAGTAAGCACAAAAGGTTTATTTGAAGACGATCACCAATTAATGGATTACCTAAAAGTAGGTCATGATAATGTTCACGGTTTAGATATCGAAGTAAACTTTACTATCGAGGCTATCAACGGAGCTGAATTGGCTGAATTGAACCAAGAGTTATTTGATAAACTTTTTGGTGAAGGAAAAGTGGCTTCTTTAGAAGATTTGAAATCTAAAATTAAAGAAGATGCTGAAGCTCAATTCGCGCAGCAAGCAGATCAGAAATTATTGTTAGACGTTCAGGACTTCCTGATCGAAAGCACAAAATTTGATTTACCGGCTGAATTCCTTAAAAAATGGTTGCAAACTGTTGGAGAGAAAAAACTTTCTGCAGAAGAAGCTGAAGTTGAATACGCAAGATCTGAAAAAGGATTACGTTTTCAATTAATCGAAGGAAAAGCTTTAGCTCAAAGCAACATCCAGATTAATTTTGAAGATTTGAAAGCTTTTACAACAAACGCTATCAAACAACAAATGGCTCAATTTGGACAGTTAAATCCTTCTGACGAAGAAGTTCAGACAATTGTAGCAAGAGTTTTATCAAACCAGGAAGAAGTGAAAAGACTTTCTGAGCAGGTAGTAGCTGAGAAGTTATTGGAAATCTTTAAAGAAAAAGCAAATCCAACTACAAAAGAAGTAACTTACGAAGAATTTATTGCCGCTTCATACGGAGAATAATTTCTAAAAAAATAAGTATATTTGAGCGTCAGGAGATTTTTCTGACGCTCTTTTTGTTTTAAGTTTATTTTGTTTCGGTTTTCGTTTAAACGGACTTTAAGTAATCTGAAACTTGAAACCTGAAACAAAAAAGTAAGACAAATTGACATTATTGTATAAAAAGGTACGAACTTTGTTTTTACCTGCTTAAGTCGCTTAAAGACTTTTAGATTTTCAAACTTTAAACTAAAAATATGAACTACGGTAAAGAATTCAAAAAATTTGCTACAAAGCACCAGGGAGTAAATGCCATGTACTATGACAAAATTATAGCGGCAATGAACCCAACGAATATGACTCCATATATTATTGAAGAACGTCAGTTGAATATTTCTCAATTAGATGTTTTTTCCAGATTAATGATGGACAGAATTATCTTTTTAGGAACAGGTATCGACGACCAGATCGCGAACATTGTTCAGGCACAGTTATTATTTTTAGAAAGTGCTGATGCTTCAAAAGACATTCAGATTTATCTGAATTCTCCTGGAGGAAGTGTTTATGCAGGATTAGGAATTTATGATACCATGCAATATATCAAACCGGATGTAGCGACAATTTGTACTGGTATGGCAGCCTCTATGGGAGCAGTACTATTATGTGCAGGAGCAGCGGGAAAACGTTCGGCTTTACCACATTCAAGAGTGATGATTCACCAGCCATCAGGGGGAGCTCAGGGAGTTGCAACAGATATGGAAATCAACTTACGTGAAATGTTGAAGTTGAAAGATGAATTGTATCATATTATTTCTCAACATTCAGGACAAACTTTTGATAAAGTACACAAAGACAGTGAGCGTGATTACTGGATGATTGCAGATGAAGCAAAAGAATACGGAATGATTGATGAAGTATTAAGAAGAAGCTAATTTTTTTAAAGCTTCTAAGTTGCTAAGACGCTAAGATTCTAGGTGTTCTTTGTGATTTAAATTTTTAAATAAAAAAATAAAAATATTAGAGCCTGTTTAAAAATTAAACAGGCTCTTAAGCTGCAAAGATACTAAGTTTTAAAGTTTTAGTTGAAAAACTTTAAAACTTAGTATCTTTGCAGCTTAGTAACTTAAATAAAGAATGGCAAAAGTAGTATTAGAATGTTCGTTTTGTGGAAGAAAAAAGCCAGAAACTAATTTATTGATTGCAGGTATCAATGCACATATCTGTGATAAGTGTATCGAACAGGCACATGGAATTGTATTAGAAGAATTAAAATCAAGTGGAAGCGCAAAACTTGTTGGGGATTTAATTTTAAAGAAACCGAAAGAAATCAGAGCTTTCTTAGATCAATATGTTATTGGCCAGGATCAGACCAAAAAAGTAATGTCGGTTGCCGTTTACAATCACTACAAACGTTTAATGCAACAGCAATTAGACGATGAAGTTGAGATTGAAAAAAGTAACATCATTATGGTGGGACAAACCGGAACAGGAAAAACATTGGTAGCAAAGACAATTGCTAAAATGTTAGATGTTCCTTTGGCTATCGTTGATGCGACCGTACTTACTGAGGCAGGTTATGTAGGAGAAGATGTTGAAAGTATTTTAACACGTTTGTTGCAAGCTGCCGATTATGATGTAACTAAAGCCGAAAGAGGAATCGTTTTTATTGACGAGATTGACAAAATTGCCCGTAAGAGTGATAATCCGTCTATTACACGTGACGTTTCCGGTGAAGGAGTACAACAGGCTTTATTGAAACTTCTTGAAGGAACAATTGTAAACGTACCGCCAAAAGGAGGGCGTAAACACCCGGACCAGAAATTTGTGGAAGTAAATACTCAAAACATCCTGTTTATTGCGGGAGGTGCTTTTGATGGTGTTGAGCGTATCATTTCTAAACGTTTGAACCGTCAGGCAGTTGGATATTCGACTTCTAAAAATGTAGACAATATCGATAAAGACAATTTATTGCAATACATCATTCCAAAAGATATTAAAGATTTCGGTTTGATTCCTGAAATTATTGGGCGTTTGCCAGTTTTAACGCACATGGATCCTTTAGACAAAGAAACCCTGCGTGCAATTTTGACACAGCCTAAAAATGCTTTGGTAAAACAATACCAAAAATTATTCTTAATGGATGAAGTTGAATTCACCATTACAGATGAGGCATTAGATTTTATTGTAGACAAAGCGTTAGAGTACAAATTAGGAGCACGTGGATTGCGTTCGTTATGCGAAGCAATCTTAACCGATGCGATGTATGAATTGCCAAGTTCAGATGATAAAGTTTTAAGTATCGACAAAGATTACGCAAAACATACTTTGAATAAAAATCTATTGAAACGTATGGAAATCGCTTCGTAAGTTTCTATAATAAGATTTAATAATTTAGAAAAAACCTGTTCGGCTTAACGAACAGGTTTTTTTATTTTGTAAAATAAAACCTATAATTTTAATTATTTATTATAATATTTTTCTTATATTTATAAAAATGTATTTGTATGAAAAATATTAAAAAAATGGCAATCCTCTTAATGGTTTTAGGAGTTGCAGTGCTAACAGGTCGTTGTGTTTCAGAAGAAGCAGGAAGCGAACAAAAAATAGAGCAATCTATTAAGGTTAGTCAAGCGAGGGTTTGGTTTGAACAGTATCAATCAAAAGTAAAAATTGATTCGTCGTTTAAAAGTCAGGTTTATAATTGGGATAGTGCAATCACGGAAACTTTTGAAAATGGGTCTGAGGCAATTGTAGTTCCCGTTAGAGATAAAAATCTGAGTGATGCTTATATAGGACAGAAAGTATTGTATTTATACCCTTTAGAAAATAAAAAGGAATTTTCGGCTACATTATATGAGATACTCCCTTTATCAGAATCTTTAGAAAAAATAAAAACTTCAGCGGATTTAGTTAACTTTAATGGGTATATCATTGCCTGGGATTTAGAAAAGGGATTTGTAAATGGGGCAAAATTTGAAAACTCCAATACGACAGCAGCGCTAACAGGACTTAGGGTAATCTCTTCGGAGGAGTCAGAACGCCTCAATAAATCGACTGCTAAGTCAGATTCAGATCCTTTTGAATTGGATGAAGTGATCATTCGCAGAGAAAAAGCTGAAAATAAACAAGAATATGGTGGTGGAGGAAGCGGTGGAGGCTCTTATGGAGGCAGTCTAAAATCAGGATCGAAAGGTAATAGTCCAAAGGGATATGTGAAGTCTCCGGGAGGTGGGGGCGGAAATGGAAGCTCAGGTTCTATGACTATTAATCTTATCGCATCAGGACCAAAAATCGATCCTAAAAAAGAGAATAAGTGTTTTGATTTGTCTAAATCGGCTGAATTAACCATATATATACAACAGGGAAAAGAGGGAACAAGAGAATTAGTAGGGCCAAATGAAGTTGGACATGTTTTTATAGGGATTAAACAGGATGGAATAGTGCGCTGTTATGGTTTCTACCCTGAGACGGGGGCAAATACCGCTATGGTAGCGGTAGGAAAAAATTACAGTTCGGAATTAAGAGATAATAGTAAAGAAATATACCATTTAAGTATAACCAAATCCATTTCGGCAGATCAGCTGAATTCTATAATTAAATATGCTAATAATCCTCCTTCAATATACAATGTGAATAGTTATGCTTGTACTGATTTTGGTATTGCTGTTGGTAAATTAGGAGGGATTAATCTTCCTTCAACAAAGGCCTCTAGTTTTACTTTTAATGGTACATCTCCAGGGAATTTAGGCGAAGATGTTAGAAATGGTAATTTTCTAAATACGACAAAAACGACAACTAAAAGCAATGCTCCACAGAGAAAAGGAGATTGTAATTGATAATTTAAACTATAACAAATGAAATGTCTAAGTTTAGTACTAGTTCTGTTTCTTGGTTATTCGGTAGATTCATATGGTCAAGAGAATAATGAAATAAAGCTGATAAGAGATTTTTATAAAGCATTATATATTAATGATATTGATCCGGAAGAAATAGTTGCTAGATATATTAAATGTTCTGATGCAGATCAATGCAAGAAAGGTGTATATATGGTGATGGACTTTCGTAATCTGGCTAATGAAGAAAAGGGAAATTTCTTTTTATTAAAAAAAGATATAATGGAAAATAATTTTTTTATCTCGTCTTATAATTCTTTTCCTGAGACTGCTAAAATTAAATTCAAAAATCTAGTAGAAGACAAAAGGAAGGAAATTTATAAAGTTGATCTAAGGAATGGTGCTCCTCAGTATTTTTTAATCGAAAAAGATAAAATAGTGTCTTTTTTTGGGTTCCAAAAAGCTGGTTCCGAAGATTATACTTTTATAGTTTTTTAGTAATGTAATATTGTAGAAAGAGAATTTCGTCAAAAAAGAAAGGAGGTTGCTAAATGAAAATAAATAAATGTATGTTTTTAGTTGTCGTGTTATTATTAAAAACACCGACTATTGCATGTCAGAATAAAATAAATGAGACTGACATGGTAACTAATTTTGTGAAATCTGTTTTTTTTGAAGAGAGATCGACGAGATTTATTGCAGATAATTTTATCTGTTTTGAAACAGTAAACTCTGATGTAAAGTATTCTTTAGATGACCGAATAGAGATACTTAGTAAACATTTGAAAAAGATAAAAGAAGATAAAAAAGTGCTCTTAAATTCAGAAGATTTTTATGTGGTAGGCTATAAAGACTATAAGCATGATAAAGTTTTTTTTTCTAGAGATACTGATAAAATTTTTATTTTAATAAGTAAAAATAAACCAGTTGAATATTTTTATTTAATAGATGGCAAAATACTCTCTTTTGATTATATCCTTAAAGGAGATGAGGGGGTGTTTATAACGTATTAAACTCTTATTTATAAGTTTCTTAACCTGTTCGTTAATCTGAACAGGTTTTTTTGCGAAGAAAAGAACTTTCTAAGTTAATTTATTTATTATAATTTTTTTCCTACATTTGCAAAAATGGATTTGTGTGAAGGATATTAAAAAATTTGCCATTGTTATAATTGTTTTAGGGCTCCCTATGTTGGTCACTCATTGGCTTTTAATAAAAAAGAAAGAAAAGGAAAAAACGGAGAAATCTATTGCTGTTGACAAAGAAAAAGTTTGGTTGGAACAGTATCAGTCAACGGTAAAAATTGATTCTTCATTGAGAAGGCAGCATTATCATTGGGACAATAGCACATCAGAAAAACTTTTGAAAAGGAATCTGAAATAATTACTGCACCCTAAACTTCTCCCGATACTCAATAGGTTTCATGCCTACCATTTTATAAAAAACTTTCCTAAAGGCTTTCGGATCATTATAGCCCGTTTTCTCAATAATTTCAGAAATCGAAAGTTGCGTTTGTTCCAGATATTTCTTTGAACTTTCAACTCTTATATTTTGCAGGTATTCAATAGGTGGGATGCCGGTAACCTGTTTGAAACGTCGCGTCATATTTCGGGTACTGGTAGGAATGTCTTTGGTGATTTCTTCCAGTTTTTCGATCGTATGATATTGACTTTCTATTTTTTGCTGCAGCATGGCAACTAAGGCATCATTGTGCAAATGATTGGGTCTAAAGGTGCTGAAATAACTCTGTTTGTATCGGTTTAAATCAATCGAAAAAATCTTTGCAATCTGAACTGCAATCTCATTTCCACAGTATTTCTGAACCAAAAGAATCAACAGGTGAAACGTTGAGGTAGAGCCTCCGCTGGTATACAAACTACCGTCGGCCGTTAAAGTTTCTTCGGGTTTCAATTTTACGAGTGGGAACGCTTTGGTAAAAGCACTGCAGGCATCGACATGAGTTGTGGCCAACTTTTCGTTAAGCAAACCGGATGCGGCAAATAAAAAGGCACCCGTACAAAAACTGGCCAGCTCGGCACCGGATTGATGGTGCTTTTTTAGCCATGGAATAAAGTTTTTGTTTTTTGCGATCATTTCGCTCATATTATCCGTAGTAAAAGCCGGAATCAGGATAAGTTCAAGGATTGTTGTTGAATCTTCAACCGGATTTACTTTATAGCCGAACAAATTTGCTTCTTTGATCTGTTCTGTCAATTGAAATACCATAATCTCAAAAGGCTTTTCGTCTTCTTTAGCAAGTTTGTTGGCGGTTTCAAAAACTTCTAAAATAGCTGCTATACTTAGTAATTTATAGTCGTGCGGAACAATTAATCCTACTTTCTTAGTCATGATTGCATTGGTTTTTGGAAAAATGATAGGTTACAAAAGTAAGTATTTTGTCTTAAATGACCCTAAAAATGACTTTTAATGTAACTTAAAGCTAATGCTAAAAAACTAAATTTGCTTTAAATAATTTGTAATTTTATAAAGAAACATCTTTGATTTTAGTAAATAAACAATGATAACCGTACAAAACATAATTAAGGAGGCCATAGACAAAGTCTGGGAGTTTTGGACAACACCAGAACATATTGTAAAGTGGAATTTCCCTTCGGAAGATTGGCATACTATTCAGGTTGAAAATGATTTGCGAGTTGGCGGAAAATTCAAATATACGATGGCTGCGAAAGACGGAACTGCCACTTTTGATTTTGAAGGAGTTTATACGAGGGTAGAAACTTTTTCAGAAATAGAGTATCAACTATCTGATAACAGAACCGGAAGTGTTCATTTTGAAGCAAGTAGTGATAAAGTCATTCTTACCGAAAAATTTCAAACTGAAGCTGGAAATCCTAAAGAAATGCAGCTGCGATGGTGTCAGGCTGTTATCGATCATTTTAAAGAGTATGTTGAAAGTAATTAAATAAAAAACGAAACAAGAACCAATTTTAAAAGTATAACTAAAAAAAGAAATAAAATGATAACAGTACAAAACACGATTAATGCATCAGTAGACAAAGTTTGGGAATTTTGGACAGCACCGGAACACATTACAAAATGGAATTTTGCTTCTCCGGACTGGCATACACCTCATGCTGAAAATGATCTGAGAGTTGGAGGGAAATTTACATCGACTATGGCTGCAAAAGACGGCAGTATGAGTTTTGATTTTGGAGGGGAGTACACTGTAGTAGAGCAGAATAAAGCTATTGAATACATTTTAGAAGATGGAAGAAAAGTTGAAATTACTTTTAAAGAAACACCAAGCGGAGTTGAGGTAATTGAAAAATTTGATCCCGAAACAGAAAACCCTGAAGAAATGCAGCGCGGAGGCTGGCAAGCCATCATGGATAATTTTAAAAGTTATACCGAAAGTAATTAGTTTTTTTAGGCTCAAAGGTTCAAAGAAGCAAAGTGACAAAGGCACTGATTGACATCACAGAGATAGTTTAATTTTAAAAAGAGTTACAATGACAAAACAAATTTGGCTGAATTTGCCGGTAAAAGAGGTGGCAAAATCAAAGGCTTTTTTTTCGGAAATAGGATTCTCTTTTAATGAAGAACACGACACACCAAAGTCAACTTGTATGGTGATTGGAGAAGGAAAATTTGTAGTAATGCTTTTTGAGGAAAAATTGTTTGCCAGTTTTTCTCATAATCAACTGACAGATACGAAAACAAGTACAGAAGTTCTGATCTCGATTGATGCTGAAAGTACTGCTGAAGTAGATGAACTGGCAAAGAAAGTTAAAGAAGCTGGAGGAACTGTTTTTGCTCCACCGTCAGAAAGTCAGGGATGGATGTACGGCTGTGGCTTTGCAGATCTAGACGGTCATCGTTGGAACATATTATTTATGGATTTTAGTAAACTATCATAGTATGGAAACTTTAGAATTTAAAATCAGAATTAAAGCCCCGGTACAAAAAGTCTGGGCAGTTTTATGGGACGAGGAAACGTATAAGAAGTGGACGGGGTCTTTTTGCGAAGGTTCATACGCCATAAGTGAATGGAATCAGGGCGATAAAATACATTTCTTGTCTCCAAACGGAGAAGGAATGAATAGTGTCATTGAAACGAAAATTCCGAACGAGTATATGGCTTTTAAACATATAGGCGAAATCAAAGACTTTAAAGAATTGCCTCTTGACGAAGAAACCAAAAAGTGGACAGGTGCCATGGAAACGTATCGATTAACAGCCGATGACGAATTTACTGATTTGGTAGCGCAGGTAGATGTAGTCGAAAAATACATCGATTATTTTAAGGAAGCATTCCCAAAAGGACTGGAGACCGCTAAAGAACTCTCAGAAAAATAAAAAAAGAAATAACAAACAAAAAACAAATATCATGGCAACAGCAGTAAACCCTTATTTAATTTTTAACGGAAATTGCGAAGAAGCATTTCTGTTTTATCAATCCGTTTTTGGAGGAGAATTTCCATTTCTTGGAAGATTTAATGAAATGCCGGCAGGTGAAGAAGGATGTGGTCCGGTATCTGAAAAAGATGCTAATCGAATCATGCACGTTTCATTGCCAATTGGAAACACCATTCTGATGGGAAGTGATAGCAGTGAGCAATCCGGAGACGTAACTTTTGGAGGGAATTTCTCCATCTCCATAAATGTGGACAGTGCAGCAGAAGGAGACCGTATTTTTAACGGACTTTCAGCAGGAGGAACTGTTTATATGCCAATGGCAAAAACCTTTTGGGGAGCTTATTTTGGAATGTTCAAAGATAAGTTTGATGTAAGCTGGATGGTAAACTTTGATGAAAACCAGGCAGGTTAAAAACAACTTCTTATATTTTATCACCATACAAAAGATTTCAGGGATTCACCATTTTAATCCTTGAAATCTGTGATAAAAAAACAATTCAGAGATTGAAAAAGTTAGGTTATTCCAATCCCTGAACATTATTGTTAAATTACTCCAAAAAGCACAGTATTAGGTGCTTTTTCTCTTTAAAAAACAAGCAATATCCTTTTTTATCAACATTAGATTGTCGATTTTTGTCGCTTCGTAAAATCAATAAACATAAAATGGCAACAGAAGATAAAGAGATTATTTTATTAAAAGTTTCAGGACATGATAAAATAGGAGTAACAGCAGGTTTAACCGCTGTATTGGCAACTTACGATGCAAATATTTTAGATATTGGTCAGGCCGATATTCATGATACGCTTTCTCTGGGAATTTTATTCGAAATTCAGGCAGGTTCCTCTTCCGGCCCCGTTTTAAAAGATTTATTGTTCAAGGCTTATGAATTAGAAATTAAAGTAAAATTTATTCCAATTTCTATCGAGGATTACGAAAAGTGGGTGAAATCACAATCCAAACAACGTTATATCATCAATATTTTGGGCGAAAAACTAGCCGCTTCTCAATTGGCTGCCGTAACCAAAATAATGTCAGCCCAAAATCTGAATATTGATTCTATTATAAGATTAACAGGAAGAACTTCTATTGTAGATCTGGAAGAATACCCTCGTTCCTGTATACAATTGTCCGTGACCGGAGAGATCGTAAACAAGATTGACATGACGGCAAGTTTTATGGAAATTTCCAGAACGTTAAATGTGGATATATCCTTTCAGGAAGACAATATTTACAGACGAAACAGACGTTTGGTTTGCTTCGATATGGACTCTACTTTAATTCAGACTGAAGTGATCGACGAACTGGCCGAGCTGAACGGAGTAGGAGATCAGGTTAGAGCCATCACAGAATCAGCAATGAATGGCGAGATTGATTTCAACGAAAGTTTCAAACAGCGTATGGCACTGCTCGAAGGATTGAGCGAAGATGTTTTGCAGAATGTAGCCGTCAATTTACCGATTACAAAAGGAGCGCATCGCTTAATGAAAGCCCTGAAATATTATGGATACAAAACCGCAATTTTATCCGGAGGATTTACCTATTTTGGAGAGTATCTTCAAAAAGAATTGGGCATCGATTATGTTCATGCCAATAAATTAGAGATAAAAGACGGTAAACTTACCGGAAAATATATAGGCGATATCGTAGACGGCCAAAAGAAAGCCGAATACCTAAAAGCAATCGCCGACAAAGAAGGAATTCACATCAACCAGACCATTGCGGTTGGAGATGGCGCCAATGATTTACCAATGATCAATTTAGCAGGTTTAGGAATCGCTTTTCATGCCAAACCAAAAGTAAAAGAAAATGCAGCAACGTCAATTTCAAGTCTGGGTCTTGACGGAGTTTTGTATTTATTAGGCTACCATGACAGGTACATCGATATGATGTAAATCTAGTGTCGGGCTGAGCGAAGTAGAAGCCCTGTAATGCTAAAAAGAACTTTGATTTCGCTCATTTTAGTCAGGCTGAGCGAAGTCGAAGCTATGGGCATGTCCCGCTGAAAAAGTGGGTCGGGCTATCCGTTGTAATCTTTTGTGTCCGCCGCGGCGGACACAAAAGGATTTCCACTTCTATCCCTCATGCAATTCGGCGATAGTATTGGGGCTTATTTTTCTCTGGACTTCAATTCCTCTTTAATGTCTTTTAAAGTTTTGAAATTTAAAAGAAGTAAAGGCAATAGAGCAATAGGGACAATCTGAGAAGCACTAAATCCTTTTTTAAAAACAAGATAGATGTTCACAATGAATAATAAAAGTAAGATTACGGCAAATGCATACGCAGCGGTTTTTGATATTTGTTGGCTTTTAAGCAGCTCTTCGGTAGTCATTTTGCTAAATTTTTCGTTTTTCATTTTATTATGGTTTTAGTTAATTTGGTGTTTTATGGCAAGTTATCAGCTTGTAGATTTGTTTAATTTCCAGCCTTTTCCAATTAAGTGTTTTTTACATTTGAAACAAAAATCAGTTTCTTCGTCCAGATGATTTTTTCCTTCAGCATCTCTCATTAAGCATGTTTTTACAGGACAATGAGGCAAGCCTTCGGTGTGACCCAATTCATGCAGTACCACTTTGTAAAATTGAGCACTTTTATTTTGCTTGCTTAATCTAAAGTCAGAGACCACACAGGATTTTCCGGGATGATAGCCTAGTCCCATAACTCCCCAGTCTTTTGTTTTTCCCTTGGTGACACTAATGTCACAGTTTGATAAACCTACAATTACAGAATCTGTGCCAATATTGTTTTTGATCGTTTTGATAATACTGTCAGCCCGATATCTGTTTCGGGCTCGGTAAAATGCATTTTCCGGAAAAGGAATGTTGGCTCTTAAAACAACATTAGGGTTGATCGTTTGTATTTTATGGTAAACATTTTTTGCCTGCTCCGTTTTGAAACTCCCCAGAGGCTGAAGGACAATTATTTTCGGATGTTGTTCTTGGGTACAGGAGATGAAAAAGAATATTAAAATTAAAATGTAATTTCTCATTTCGCCGATCCTAAATTCGTTAACTCCACACTTTTAATGGATCCAAGAGGCGCAACTTTGATCGCATTACTTTTTGGAGTCAGGTAAAAATAATAAGCACTATTGACATCTATCAAAAAAACGGCATCAGTTTCTCCTGTGTTAAAGGTGATTTTTTGTTTGTATTTCAATTTATTCGTTCTAATCTTCTCTGCAGTTTTATAGCCTTCGCCAATTCCTAAACCAATAAAAAAACTTAGTAATCCGGCTCCAATGCAAACTAAAAATTTTTGTTTCAGTTTGTTTTTGATTTCAGCATCTGCGAATTTTTCCCCATTTAGATTTGTTCCTATCATTTTTTTTGCCCAGCTTTTGTTGCGATGCTTATAGCATAAACTTAGAAAAAGGGAAATAATAGTGGCGAAAACAATTAAGCTGAATAAGACAATTGGATTTGCGGTTAAATCAGCAATGGGACTGATGAGAATATCCATAATGGTTGAATATTTCAGAATGTTTATCTTCAATTGAAAAAAGAAAACACATTCTTTTAAAATTCCCAATACGACGAGAAAAAGATAACCTAACGGGATTAAATTCTGGATTTTTTCTATTAATTTCATTCTAGATTAACGTGGTTTTTGATTAAGTTTTTTGTACAACTACATCTCTTTCAACTGCTCCAAATAATCCCTTTGATTGGAAAGTCTTGGGATTTTATGCTGTCCGCCTAATTTATCGCGTTCTTTTAACCAGTCGTAGAATAAGTTTTCACGTGCCACATTAATCACTAAAGGATTTAAAGTCATATTGTTGTGACGTTTGGCTTCGTAATCAGAATTTAGAGTTTGCAAAGTGTCATCCAGTACTTTTTGGAAAAGCCCCACATCGGCAGGTTTTTTCTTGAATTCGATCATCCATTCGTGAGCACCTTTTTCCTTGTCCTGCATGAAAATAGGAGCCACGGTATAATCGATCACTTCAGTATGAGTAAGCTGACAGGCTTTGGCAATCGCCTGATCGGTATTTTCGACCATTAATTCTTCGCCGAACACATTAATATGATGTTTCGTTCTGCCTGTTACCCTGATTCTGTAAGGGTTTAAAGATGTAAAACGAACCGTATCTCCAATCAAATAACGCCATAAGCCGGAGTTGGTTGTAATGACAATCGCATAGTTTTTGTTTAACTCAACATCAGCCAGACGAATTACTTTTTGATTTGGAGTTCCAAACGTATCCATCGATATGAATTCATAGAAAATGCCATAATCCAGCATCAGCAATAAATCACTTGAATTGTTTAAATCCTGAATAGCAAAAAAGCCTTCAGAAGCATTGTATATTTCGTAATACCTAAAATCTTTGCTTGGTAAAATATTTTTGTATTGCTCTTTATAAGGTGAGAAACTTACCCCCCCATGGAAATAAACTTCCAGATTAGGCCAGATATCCAGAAGACTTTCTTTCCCTGTATTTTCTAAAACCTTATTCATTAAAACCAGCATCCATGACGGAACGCCTGCAAAACTGGTTACGTTTTCGTTTTTTGTTTCATTTATAATCGCAGCAATTTTCGATTCCCATTCACTCATCAAAGAAGTTTTACTGCTTGGAGTACTGCTAAACTCAGCCCAGATCGGCATGTTTTCAATCAGAATAGCAGATAAATCGCCAAAGAACGTATTATTGTTCTCGTAGATCTGAGAACTTCCGCCCAGACGGAGACTTTTCCCAAGGAACAATTCCGAATCCTCATTGTTGTTGAGGTACAGACAAAGTAAATCTTTACTTCCTTTATAATGACAATCTTCTAAAGCTTCATTACTCACAGGAATGAATTTACTTTTGGCATTCGTAGTTCCGCTTGATTTAGCAAACCATTTTATTGGTGTTTCCCAAAATACATTTTGTTCCCCCTGACGGGTACGTTCAATCAATGGCTGAAGCTCCTCATAAGTAGCAATCGGTACCCTTTCAGCAAAAGTCTGATAAGAATTAATCGATTCAAAATCATACTGTTTCCCTATAATAGTATTTTCTGAAGCGGTCAGCAAATTGTGCAACAGCTCCTCCTGAACTTCATTCGGATATTTTAGAAAAAGTTCTATCTGATGTATCCTTTGTTTTAGGACCCACGAAGCGAAAGAGTTGATTATTGATAAGGGCATGGGTGAAATTTATATTTTAGATTGCTGATTGTAGATTTTAGATTTTACAATTCGCGTAAAATCAGGAACCTTAAAATTTGAATATCGAAAGACAAATAGTAACTTTGCCGTTGTATCAAAAATAGTGTTTTTTTGTAAAAAATAACATGCTATTTTTATTAAACATTCCGGTTCGGTCGAATTTTAACTCTTAAAATTCAGAATTCAGACCGACAAATCTAAAATATACAATCTGCAATCTAAATTCTAATGACATATCAAGGCGTACTTACAAAAATGCAAACTGAAATGGGAGCTCCAATTCAGTATTATTTGGTATTTGAAGACAGTTTTTTAAACATGAATCAATTACTGAACAAAGAAATTGAGATTAATTTCGTCGGGTTTGAATGTCTGAATTGCCACAAGAAGAAAAAGATCTACCGTCAGGGATTTTGTTATGAGTGTTTTTACTCAAGCCCTGCTGTTGGGGATTGGATCATGCGGCCGGAACTCAGTACTGCACACTTAGGAATTGCAGACCGTGATTTGGAGTACGAACAAAAAGTACAGCTTCAGCCTCATATTGTATATCTGGCTTTGGCAAGTGAAGTAAAAGTTGGGGTAACCCGTAAAACTCAGGTTCCAACGCGTTGGATCGACCAAGGAGCTACCCAGGCTATTGCGATCGTTGAGGTTCCAAACCGATATCTAGCCGGAATAACTGAGGTGGCATTAAAAGACCATTATACGGATAAAACAAACTGGAGAAAGATGCTTCAAAATACAGGTGAAAGTTTCGACCTGCTGGCTGAAAAGGCAAAAGTAGAAAGTTTGATTCCGGCAGAAGTACAGGAATATTTTTATACCCAAAAAAATGATCTGTATGAATTACAGTATCCGGTTTTAAATTATCCGACTAAAGTAACCAGTCTGAATCTGGATAAAACCCCGTCATTTCAGGGGAAATTAACCGGAATTAAAGGGCAATATTTAATCTTTGAGAACGGAACTGTTTTTAATGTAAGAGGTTCGGAAGGTTATGTGGTTAGTATTGCAGTTTAACATTTAAAGGAAGAAAAGCGCTTTGTAAGGAATTGTTTATTAGTATTTTAGTATATTTATAATACAGTTTTAGTAAAATTGTAATTTGAATGTTGAAACATTTGATTACAATTTTATAATAATTATTTATTAGAAGATTTTAATTTTAAATCTAAAGAGAACCTAGTTTAGCAAAAAGCGAAATGAAAGTTTTTTTTTGAATTTCCAAGGACAAATATTTAATTAATAAATGAATTATAAAGATGAGTGTTTTAAAACGAATAAATGTGGTCAGGCGCAGCGTAATGCACCGTCTCACTAAGAACATTGGAAAGCCAAGATCAGAGCAGCATATTGTTTTAGTGGATAAAACAGAAATTAGGCGGGTCCTGATTTGCAGGCCAAATGCCAGACTCGGAAACTTATTATTGATTACGCCGCTGGTTCAGGAAGTCAACGATATGTTTCCAAATTGTAAAGTCGATTTGTTTGTTAAGGGAGCTTTAGCTCTGGTAATTTTTGGAAATTATCAAAACATCAATAAGGTAATTGGTTTGCCTAAAAAACCGTTCAAAAGCTTATTGGAATACCTGAATGTCTGGATTTCAATAAAAACACAAAAATACGATGTTGCGATCAACGTAGATCAAAACTCTTCTTCAGGACGTTTAGCAGTCCAATTCTCTAATGCTAAATATAAATTTTACGGAGATTTAAATGATGAATCTCAACTTGTAAAAAAAGACTACGATCATATTGCGAAATATCCCGTTTATAACTTCCGAAATTATTTAACGAAACTTGGATTAGCAAAAAGCAACAAAATAATAGCCCCGATTGACCTTAAACTATCTTCTGCTGAAATTGCTAACGGAAAGAAAATTTTAAATGACTTAGTGCCTGATTCTAAAAGAACCATCTGTATTTTTACGTATGCGACAGGAGCAAAATGCTTGTCGGAAGAGTGGTGGGAGAACTTTTACGGGCAACTTAAAGAGGAATATAAAGACTATAATATTATCGAGATCCTACCAGTAGAAAATGTTTCGCAAATTGCATTTCAGGCACCTACATTTTACAGCAAAGATATTCGCGAAATAGGGTCGGTAATTGCTAATACTGATTTGTTTATTGGTGCTGATAGCGGAATCATGCATTTAGCCAGTGCCGTTCAGACTCCAACGATTGGGCTTTTCTCGGTTTCAAACCTTAAAAAATATGAACCTTACGACAATTGCAGTATTGGAATAGATATTAATTTGCATACTAAAAAGGATTATGTAAAAATCATAAACTCCATCCTGAACAATGGAAAACTTAATACTATAGGACAAGCAATTTAAATGATAAGAAACAAAAAAAAAAGGGCATCTACGGATACCCTTTTTTTTGTTTAGTTTTTCTTCTTAAACAAGCCATTGATTAAGTCACTGGCTTTTTTAGTAACCTCCTGAGTTTTTTGCTCTTTTTCGGTAGCAGCAGCTTTAGTGGTATCTTTAGCTTTCGTGTTTTTATTGATAAAATCATTAAGAGCCGAAGTTCCTTTTTGAGTCAGCTTGTCTCTTTGCTGATTCGCAACCTGCGAAGCCAGACTGGTCACAGCACTTTTCATATCCGTTGATACTTTTGGGTGCGAAAAATTACCTGTAAGCACAGCATTTATTGGAATGTTTTGCAGTTTTGCAGCATCTGAAGGTGACATTTTAGCAAGGAAGGCATTGGCTTCATTTCCTAAGTATTTTGCCGGAACGTCTAATTTTAAATTATAGTTCATCGTTTGATCGAAACCATGAGTTCCGCCAATTGTAATTTTAATGTCCTGATACTTGATGTCAAATGGTTTTACGCTCACTTTTCCGTTATCAAACGTTAGAGCCGCTTTAATATCATTCAGGTTTATTTTATTAGGATCAATAAATTTCAGGTTAGAAGTTAAGGCATTTATAACGGTTGAATTTTTAGAATTTACAGTAGTTGAAAGCAGTTGTCCTAAAAGATCTCCCGAGATTGATTTTAGATCCGGAGTCAATTCCTTGTCGTCTAAGTTTCCGTTTAATTTTATAGTCGAATTTAATTTTCCGTTGATGATTCCTGCCAAAGGAGCAATTTTTTTCATCATGTCTAATTGCGTAAAAGTTTGCGCAATATCCACCTGATTGAAACCTAAATTCATATCAAAAGTAGGCACTTTTGTTTTGGTAGAAACAGCTCCGTTAAGGCCAATTGTTCCCCCAAAAATAGAGGTTTTAAAGTTTTCTAAAGTAGCTTTTTCGTCCTTAACGATTAATCGTCCCGAAACGTCTTTTAGTTTCAGATTGTCATATAAAACCGTTGTAGCTTTAGCATTTAAAGTACAATTTAAAAACGCCGGAATCTTCATCGCTTCAGTAGGTTTTGCAGCTGCTTTTTCTGTAGCAGGAGTTCCTGAAGTCATAAAATCATTCACTGCCAGCTGATTTGAACTCATATTGAAGTTTCCTCTTAGTTCTTGTTTTTTGAACATGAAACCATAGAAATTTTCCAGCACTCCGTTAATGCTTAAATCACTTTTTCCGGTTGTGGCGTCAAATTTTTTCAGGTTTATGGTACTCGGATTAAACTCTACCAATGCCGTACTGATGTTCATCGATTTATTGTTTTCGTCTGTATATTTAAATCCGGACAGACTCATGGTTCCGGCATTTTTGATATTCTGGTATTGGCTCTTTTCAACAGAAGCCATATCAAATTGTGTAGTCACATCAGCTTTTAAAACACCGGCAAGAGGTTTGTCCATTTTAATTGGATACGCTTTAGAAAGATTCGCCAGATTGATGGTTCCTTTCAAGGCCGCGTTCACGATCGGGTTTTGCGTGATGTTTTTGATATTAGCTTTGGCGTTAAAAACATCCTGATCGATTCGGAAGGAAAGTTTATCCAGATTAACATAAGTATCGTTCAGGATTCCCGTTTCGTTGATGATTTTCGTGTCAATTACAATATTCTGAACCGATTTTGGAAGGTTTGGATATTGAAACGAAGCATTGTTAGAAGCAATTGCCACATTAAACTTAGGAACAGTAGTTTCAGTTAATTCACCTTTAGCAAAACCGGCTACAGTAAAATCTCCGGTAGTTTTTACACCGTCCAGACTTGAAGCATAAGCAGAAGGAATGAGTCCTAAGAAATTCGTAAAGGATGAAGTGGGAGTCTTAAACTTCAGATCATAAATTTGTCCGGTATCCACCATCTGAATAAACCCGTCAAATTCCAAAGGCAATTGATTGATTAAAGCTTTATTCTCTTTAAAGGTATATTTGCTTTTTTCAAGGTCAATTCCCAATACAGCGTCTAAAGTCAGTTTTACATTTTTCATGTAATTGATCTTATCCATATCCAAAGAAACATTAGCAACAGATTTTGTTGTTAAATCTAATTTTGAATTGGTAAAATCACCCGTTCCTTCATGGTTCAAACTATCAATGACCATTTTTATTTTAGATCCCTGATCGATGTATCTGAAAGTGAAATTTTCGATTTTATAATTTTGAATTTTCAGTGAAAGCGGTTTGCTTTTGTCGTCTTTCACGTCCTTTTCTTTATCTTTTAGTGCAATATCAAAATTACCAACACCGTCTTTGTTGAAAATAATATTCACCAGACCATTGGTAGAACTGATTCCCTGTATGTTTAAAGGCTCTTCTTTTCCTTTGAAAAGTTCCTTAATACTCATTTTTAAGTTTAGCTCGCCTAATGAAACCAAAGTATCTCCTTCAAATGGAGCTTTATTGATGATTACCAGTTTTTCGATTCCCACAGTGGCATTTGGAAAGTTTTTGAACAAACTTAAATCGGCATCTGTAAAACTTACCTTGGCATCAACACTTTTGTTGATAGCTTCTGAGATTTTAGCTTTTATTTGATCTTTAAAGAAATACGGAATGGCAAATAAGGCCGCTACAAGGACTACAAGAACTATAGCTGTTATTTTTAAAATTTTCTTTACCATATAAATAAATTTGAGGGGTTAAATTGCAAACTGATTGCTGCAAAAATAGTTTTTTTTGATGGAG
Source organism: Flavobacterium sp. B183 (assembly GCF_023539155.1). Lineage (NCBI taxonomy): Bacteria > Pseudomonadati > Bacteroidota > Flavobacteriia > Flavobacteriales > Flavobacteriaceae > Flavobacterium > Flavobacterium sp. B183. The sequence continues at coordinate 1,926,122 of NZ_CP097434.1, forward strand.
TTCATAAATAAAGTTTTTGTTAAACCTAAGAATATACTTCTGTTTGTCCCAAACAAAAATCCGCCTGAATATAAGTTCAAACGGATTTTTAATGTTTTTATGATTGCCGGTTATTTTTTAATGAAAGAAATAATCTTATTGACCATGATTTCTGAGATGGGCAGATTCTCATTTTTATAACTTTCCAGGTTGGCCTGATGATCTCCGTCGATGATTTTCATGACATGATTCATTTTATCCACGATCAGGAGTTCGGCATTTTTATTGGCCTTCGATAAGAGTTCAGCATCTTTTACGGTCACTTGTAAATCCTGATTTCCCTGAACGATCAAAATAGGAACATTTAGTTTTTTGATTTCGTTTTGCGGATTGTATTTGAACCAGGAAATTAAATACGGCTGAATGCTTGGTCTGAAAAGAGCATTAAGCATTGGGTCTACTTTTTTTACTGTAAATCCGCTTTTCAGACTATCAATAATCGGGAAGGTTAATTCCTCTACTTGTTTGTTTTGTTTGGAAGCAATTTGCGATTTGATCAATTGGTCGGCAGATTCTCCAGCACCTGCAATTGAGATAAACTTATTGGCTTTTGCTCCGGCAATCATTCCAATCAGAGAGCCTTCGCTGTGACCAATTACAATTACTTCAGAGAAACGGCTGTCTTGTTTTAACAGATTGATCCAGCTTTTGGCATCTTCGGTGTAATTCTCAAATACAAGAGTTTGTTCTGAGATAGCAGCCGGTTTACTTTCTGCAATTCCTCTTTTGTCGTATCGTAATGATGCAATTCCGTTTTTTGCCAGCACTTCCGCAAGCATTTTCAGAGAATTGTTTTTCATCATCGGATTGTTTCCGTTGCGATCCGTAGGCCCTGAACCTGAAATTAGTAAAGCTACCGGGTACCTTTTTTCTAAATTCGGAGTAGTCAACGTACCAAAAAGCTGATCGATGTTGATTTTTAAAACAATGGGAGTTTCTGTAAAAGCAACTTCAGTTTTATTCTGAGCATTCACAAAATTCAGCAACAGAATAGCAGCAAGGACAAATAAATTCTTCATTTTTAAAAGGAAGTTATTTAATGTTTATTCCGAATGGAAGCATGGCCTGAACTCCTTTTTGTTTTTGAAGTCTTTTTACCTGCTCAATAAGCATATAATTTTCTTCTCCGATTTCTTCCTTGATAAAAGCTTCTTTTGATTGTGCAAATGGCAGATTGGAAAGAAGGTCATTGAATGTTTTTTCGTATTCAGGATAGTTTTGTGTACTGTACGTTTTGATCTTTGCAATTTTTGCAGCTTCAGCAATAGCATCATTCAAACCTCCAATCTGATCTACTAATCCAATTTTTAAGGCCTCGCTTCCTGACCAGACTCTTCCTTGTGCGATCGAATCTACCTGTGCAAAAGTCATTTTTCGGCCTTCCGCAACATGCGTTACAAAGGTTTTGTAAATATGCTCAACTCCTTCTAAAGTAAAGGCTTTAAATTTTTCGTCAACAGGTACAAACGGACTGTAATTTGCAGAGTTTTCATGTGTTTTTACCTGCTCTGTGTTGATTCCTAATTTATGAGCTAAAGGAGTGAAGTTAGGCAGTACTCCAAAAACACCTATAGAACCTGTAATCGTATTGCTTTCTGCAAAAATTTTGTTGGCGTTGCAGGCAATGTAGTAACCGCCTGATGCGGCATAATTCCCCATAGAAACCACAACCGGTTTTACTTTTTTGGTTATCTCGATTTCTCTCCAGATCAGGTCAGAAGTTAAAGCACTTCCTCCCGGACTGTCTATTCTCAGAACGATTGCTTTTACATCTTCATTTTTGCGCGCCTCCTGTAAAGAACGTCGCATAGAACCTTCACCAATTACATTAACATCTCCTTCGCCGCCTTGTATTTCACCCTGTGCATAAATTATAGCAATTTGATCAGTAGCAGTATTGGTCAGGGCAGTTGTAATGTTGTTTTGAGTGTAATCTAAAATCGAAATTTTATTGTAATCGTCATCTCCCGTTACTTTTAGCGCTTTTTTAATCGCGTTATGGTAAACATCTTCATAAGCAATAACATCTACCAGTTTTTGTGCTTTTGCCATTTCCGGAGTTCTGGCCAGTAATCCATTGGCGATTTCATTTAGTTTCGGCAGCGGAATATTTCTGCTTTTTGAAATATCAGTCGTAACCGTAGTCCAGATGGAGTTTAAAAGAGCAGTTACCTGTTCTCTGTTGGCATCACTCATTTTATTTTCCAGAAAAGGTTCAACGGCACTTTTGTATTTTCCGTGGCGAATCACTTCCATGTGAATACCCGATTTTTCCTGAAAATCTTTGAAGAACATCACCTCGGACGAAAGACCTTTAAAATCTAAATCTCCGGCAGGATTCAAATAAATAGTATTGGCTACAGAATTCAGATAATATTCTTTCTGAGAGTACGTATTGGCATAGGCCCAAACAAACTTTCCTGATTTTTTGAAACTTTCAAGCGCATTTCTCAAATCTTTGTATTGTGCCAGACCTAAAGAAGACTCATCATTTAAAATAGAGATTCCTTTAATGTTATCATCAGTTTTCGCCGCTTCAATAGCATTGATTACATCTGTTAAACCGATGCCTTTTTTATCCGAAAAAACAGTTACCCACGGGTCTTTATATTTTCCGGCATAATCGTTTTGAATTTGTTTTAAATTTAATTCAATAACAGAATCACTTTTCACAGAAACAGCGTCGTCTCCTCCAAAAATTGCTCCAATAAGAATGACCCCAAAAAAGAAGAGGATAATAAATACAAAAATACCAATAACAGTGGCAATTACATTTCCTAAAAACTTCATAAGTATATTTTTTTTAATAAGTATCGAAAAAGGTTGGTTTGTTACAAAAGTAATCTAAAAACAAATTAATTCGAATAGCAAATTGGATGAAATGGTTGTGGCTTCTGCATTTTTAACGCATTAAATTAAAGATAAGATATTTTGTAAGATAAATATAGTTTGAGTTCGGAATATTTTATATTTGAGGAAACCAAATACTTAAATATGAAAGATAAAATAATTTTGTGGAGTCTTTTTTTCTTGGGCTTTTATGCCGGGGCTCAAAAAATGCAAACTAAAAAAGTGGTCGTTGATAAACTGACAAAGCTTCCTCTGGAAAAAGTAAATATTTACAATCAAAAGGACAATTCAATAACGAATGAGGAAGGTGTTTTTTCTTTTATTTCCGATCAGGATGAATTGAATTTTAGTTTGATTGGATATGAAAATCTGAAACTCAGCTTTGCCGAAATAAACAAACAGGATACGATCTTTTTGCAAAGTAAAACCATTGAACTTGATGAAGTAGTGGTGGGAGAAGAAATGGCTATAATGAAAAAAGTATATGCCAAAATGAAAGAGAATTACATATTCGAACCGTACAATGAAAACTTCTTCTTGCGATGTGTCTTGAAACGAAATGATGAATTGGAAAGATTACAGGATATTTATGGTAAAGTATCGAGAAAAAGCATCTTTAAATCAAAAACACAACCGGACAATAAATGTGAAGTTGAGATTTTGAATATGAGGAAAGTCGGAATAAAAGATAAGGCTGATTTTGTGTATTTCGAATTTCAGAGTTTTGAAAAATTATTTGACATAAATGCTATGATCTCTATCAAAACGGAAGATTTCGAACTTACTAAGGAAAAAAATGTAGCCGGTGATTTTTTTAAAATTAGTTTTATCAAAAAGTCAGAAAATACAATTGCACAAAAAACCAGTGGTTATTTTATAATTAATAAGAATGACTATGCTATTGTAGAAACCTATTTTGATCTTTATGATAATGGAGAAAAAGTACCGTTTCAAAAAAAGGACAAAGTAGAATATCGAACCACCAGTTTTAAAACCACTTCAAATTATAAGAAGAGTGCCAGCACCAATAAATATTATTTGAATAATTCAAAATCGGATGTTAGGGTAGAATTACTTGTAAGTGAAAAAAATATAAAAGCGTTTTACGATTATTCGACCAATTTTTTTGTAACCAATAGTTTTATTGCCGAAAAAGCAAAGTCGAATTTGTCGATGGATAAGGATATTTTTAAAGTGAAATTTCCTTACTCAGAACAATTTTGGAAAAGCCAGAACCAACTCCCCTTAACAAGCGATTTAAGTGCTTTTTTGAAGAGGGTTTCAGAAAACAAAGAGAACAAGAAAGAGTTTGAAATAGTTGGAAACTTCTAACTCTTGAATCAAATAATGTAGTTAATTCTAAAATAGTTTTAGTTAATTTGCATTAATTATGAAGTCACAGCATCAAATCGTTTTATCAATAGGCAGCAATCAGGGAAACAGGTTAACAAACATCGAAACGTGTATCGATTTGATACATAAAGAAGTGGGGACTGTAATCAGGGTTTCAAAACTGTATGAAACTCCTGCCTGGGGGTTTGAGAGTGATGCTTTTTATAATTGTGCATTGGTTTTGCATACCTATTTATCGGCGCAAAAAGTATTAAGTCAGGTTCTGAAAGTAGAAAAAAAACTAGGCCGAATCAGATCGGAGCAACAAGGGTATCAGTCCCGAATTATCGATATTGATCTGATTACTTATGATGATGAAATTATTGCGTCCGAAAAATTGCAGATCCCACATCCGTTAATGCAAAACAGAAAGTTTGTTTTGCTTCCTATGCAGGATTTAGGTGTAGACTGGGAACATCCTGTTTTTCAAAAATCCATTACAGAATTAATTGCAGTCTCGCCAGACGATAGTGTTTGTGAAGTAGTTCAGGAATTGAAAAATCCGATACGCGAAATTGCGTTGGAGAACTTCAACTACATTGCTTTTGAAGGAAATATTGGGGCAGGGAAAACCACTTTGGTGCAAAAAATAGCGGAGGATTTTAATGCAAAAATGGTTTTAGAGCGATTTGCCGATAATCCTTTTTTGCCAAAATTTTACAAAGATCAGAACAGGTACGCTTTTCCGTTGGAAATGTCTTTTCTGGCAGACCGTTATCAGCAGTTATCAGATGATCTGGCACAATTTGATTTGTTTAAAGATTTTATTGTAGCCGATTATCATATCTTTAAATCCTTGATTTTTGCTAAAATTACCCTTGCCGAAGACGAGTATCGATTGTATCGAAACTTGTTTGATATTATCTATAAAGAAATGCCAAAACCGGATTTGTATGTTTATTTGTATCAGAATTCTGAAAGGCTGCTGCAAAACATCAAGAAACGCGGACGCAACTACGAACAGAATATTGAGGCAGGTTATCTGGATAAAATCAATAATGGTTATTTAGAATATATTAAATCCCAAACTGATTTAAACGTGCTGATTATTGATGTTTCTGATCGTGATTTCGTGAAAAATCATAAAGATTACCTTTTTATCTTGGACGAAATTCAGAAGAAGATTTTTAATTAGAAAATTAGATAATGGGGGCAATTATCACATTATCTAATTATCTAATTGACACATTGTTTATTCCGGCCAGTTTAATTTCTGAAATAAATCCCAAACCACAATTCCCGCGCTTACGGCAATATTTAAAGAGTGTTTGGTACCTAATTGTGGGATTTCGATACAACCATCACAAAGAGCAACTGCTTCCTGAGCAACTCCGTAAACCTCATTACCAAAAACCAATGCATACTTCTGATTTTTCTCCGTTTTAAAATCCTGAAGGAAAATAGAGCTTTCCACCTGTTCGATGGCAAGCGTCAGTACATTTTCTTTTTTAAGATTTTCGATTACTTCCAATACATTTTCGTGATGTTCCCATGCAACAGTCTCAGTCGCGCCAAGAGCCGTTTTGTGAATTTCTTTATTGGGTGGAGTGGCGGTAATACCACACAGGATTATTTTTTCAATTAAAAATGCATCAGCGGTCCTGAACACAGATCCAATATTGTGCAGACTGCGAATATCATCTAAAACTAAAATCAAAGGAGTTTTGTCTGATTTTTTAAAATCCTCTATTGATTTACGGTCCAGTTCGCTATTTTCAAGTTTTCTCATAGGTTTATTCAGGTCATAAAAAAAGCTTCCAAAGTTAAGGAAGCTTTTTGAATTATTCTATTTTACTTTTTAGATTAGCTTTTTACCGGATCTGGTAAAACAGTACCTTTAATAGTAAGTACTTTTGTTGGTTGTCCTTCAGCATTAGAAGTTACAGTTACAGTTTTTGTAAAAGCACCAACTCTGTCAGTAGCATATTTTACACCAATAATACCTTTAGCACCCGGAGCGATTGGCTCTTTTGGAGTTGTTGGTACTGTACAACCGCAAGATCCAGTTGTGTTTGTGATGATAAGAGGTTTAGTTCCATTGTTTACAAAAACAAATTCACGTTTCCCATCTGCATTATGAGCAATAGTTCCATAATCAATGGTTTCTGTTTCGAAAGCCATTCCTGCACCTTCTACTTTGGCAATTTTTCCTTTTTTATTGCTTTGAGCATTAGAAGCTGTAATTCCAACTACAGCTAACATAGCGATTAAAATTATTTTTTTCATCTTTTTAGAGTCTTTTTTAATTAAGACAAATCTATGTAAAATTCTTATATCTCAACTTAAAAAAAGCTTAAAATATTTTAATTTTTGCACTACTTCGATATTCCTTCAAAATGTCATAAATTCGCTGTCTTAATTTTTTCATTTAAAATACAATAATTTGGCAGCGAAAGAGAAAGTGGTTAAAGAGACACCTTTAATGAAACAATACAATGAAATCAAGAGAAAATATCCTGATGCCTGTTTGCTTTTTAGAGTAGGAGACTTTTATGAAACCTTTGGAGAAGATGCTATTAGGGCCTCAAAAATTCTGGGAATAACATTAACCAAAAGAGGCGCCGGTTCTGATACAGAAACCGCTTTGGCCGGTTTTCCGCATCACTCTGTCAATACGTATTTGCCAAAATTAGTCAAAGCCGGACTTCGTGTGGCGATCTGTGATCAGCTAGAGGATCCAAAAATGACTAAAACTATTGTAAAACGTGGTGTTACTGAATTGGTAACTCCTGGAGTTTCTTTAAACGACGAAGTTTTACAATCCAAATCAAATAACTTTTTAGCATCAGTTTATTTTGCTAACAAAAATATCGGAGTTTCCTTTCTGGATGTTTCTACAGGAGAGTTTTTAACGGCTCAGGGAAATGCAGAGTACATCGACAAATTGCTGCAAAACTTCAACCCGAGTGAGGTTTTGGTTCCGAAACAAAATAAAAGTGACTTTAAAGATGCTTTTGGAGATGATTTTCATAGCTTTTATTTAGAAGACTGGATTTATAAGGAAGATTATGCTCTGGAAACGCTGACGAAGCACTTTCAGACCTCTTCCTTAAAAGGTTTTGGAGTAGAAGAATTAAGAGAAGGAATTATTGCTTCCGGAGCAATTTTGTACTACTTGTCAGAAACGCAGCACAATCGTGTGCAGCATATTACAGCGATTCAGCGTATTGCCGAAGATGCTTATGTCTGGATGGATCGTTTTACCATCAGAAACTTAGAATTGTATCACAGTTATAATCCAAATGCGGTAACGCTTCTGGATGTGATTGACAGAACGCTTTCGCCAATGGGAGGGCGTTTGTTGAAACGCTGGCTGGCTTTGCCTTTGAAAGACAGTGGTAGAATAAAAAGCCGTCATGATGTGGTTTCTTATTTAAGGGCCAATTCAGAGGTTTTGCAAAGTATCCAGTATCAAATCAAGCAAATCTCAGATTTAGAGCGTTTGATTTCTAAAATAGCAACAGGAAAAGTCTCGCCACGTGAGATTGTATATCTGAAAGAATCGTTGGATGCGATTATTCCAATTAAAACCCTGGCACTTGAAAGTCCGCAGGAAGCGGTGAAGGTAATAGGAGATAGTCTGCATGCCTGTGATTTGTTAAGAGAAAAGATTAAAAATACTTTAAATCAGGATGCGCCTGTCGCGGTGGCTAAAGGAAATGCTATTGCAAAAGGAATCAGTGAAGAGCTGGATGATTTGCGTGCTATTTCTACTTCCGGAAAAGAATATTTGGAGGGAATTGAAAAAAGAGAATCGGAGCGTACCGGAATTTCTTCGCTTAAGATCTCGTTCAATAATGTTTTTGGTTACTATATTGAAGTTAGAAATACACACAAAGATAAAGTTCCTGAAGAGTGGATTCGTAAACAGACGCTGGTTAATGCAGAGCGATACATTACCGAGGAATTAAAAGAGTATGAAACTAAAATTCTGGGAGCAGAAGAGAAGATTTACAAGATAGAAACAGAGCTTTTTGAGCAATTGGTGATCTGGATTGGAACTTATATCAAGCCAGTACAGATGAATGCTAATTTGGTGGCACAGCTGGACTGTTTGTGTTCGTTTACACAATTGGCTATAGAGAATCAATATGTATGTCCTGAAATTGATGAAACGTTTGAGTTAGAGATCAAAAACGGACGTCATCCGGTTATTGAAAAGCAATTACCGGTTGGAACGCCTTATATTGCTAATGATGTTTATTTAGACAGAGAGACGCAGCAGCTGATTATGATTACAGGTCCTAACATGTCCGGTAAGTCTGCTATTTTGAGACAAACGGCTTTAATTGTATTGTTGGCTCAAATGGGAAGTTTTGTTCCTGCTGATAGTGTAAGAATGGGAATTGTAGATAAGATTTTTACCAGAGTAGGTGCTTCGGATAATATTTCGATGGGAGAATCTACTTTTATGGTAGAGATGAATGAGACCGCTTCTATTTTGAATAACATCTCAGATCGCAGTTTGGTACTTCTGGATGAAATTGGAAGAGGAACCAGTACATATGACGGGATTTCGATTGCTTGGGCGATTGCCGAATTTTTACACGAACACCCGGGAAGACCTAAGACTTTGTTTGCAACGCATTATCATGAATTGAATGAAATGACAGAATCGTTGCCAAGAATTCAAAATTATAATGTTGCGGTAAAAGAGTTAAAAGACAACGTGCTTTTTATTCGTAAACTGGTAAAAGGAGGAAGTGCTCATAGTTTTGGAATTCATGTAGCAAAAATGGCCGGAATGCCTCAGATTGTAATTTTGAAAGCGCAAAAGATGTTGAAAAAACTGGAGAAAAACCACTCAAGTGAAGCGTTAAATGGTGTAAAGTCTGAAAATGATGAAATGCAGATGAGTTTCTTTAATTTAGACGATCCTTTGCTGGAGGAGATAAAAGAAGAAATTTTGGGGCTTGATATTAATGCGATCACACCGGTTGAAGCATTGATGAAACTCAATGAGATTAAAAGAATGTTAGTACGAAAATAAATTTCATATTTAAAGTTTAGGTTATCAGAAAGTTATAAAATAAGTAGATTTTTTTTTCAAAAAACGCTTGTGTAATTGAATAAATGTCCTAAATTTGCACTCGCAATACAGAACAAATCAAGTGTTGCAGTTCTTAATTAGAATTTGAAATGCGAAAATAGCTCAGTTGGTAGAGCGCGACCTTGCCAAGGTCGAGGTCGCGGGTTCGAGCCCCGTTTTTCGCTCTATATCATCTAATGCTCGGATGGTGAAATTGGTAGACACGCTGGACTTAAAATCCAGTGAACAGCAATGTTCGTGCGGGTTCAAGTCCCGCTCTGAGTACTAAAGCCTCTTCTTTTGAAGAGGCTTTTTTTATGGTGTAAATCCAGAAGTTTTAAAATAAATCTGCGAAGCAGATTTATTTTAGAGAATCTAAGAATCTAAGAATCTAAGAATCTAAGAATCTAAGAATCTAAGAATCTAAGAATCTAAGAATCTAAGAATCTAAGAATCTAAGAATCTAAGAATCTAAGAATCTAAGAATCTAAGAATCTAAGAATCTAAGAATCTAAGAATCTAAGAATCTAAGAATCTGAAATCAATAATCTAAAATTTAAAATCTAAAATAATAATATGGGTGCCTTTGTAATTAGTAAACGTTTTAATGATGAATATAAATTCGTATTTACTTCGAGAAAGGGCAAGGTGATATTTACGAGTCTTAGTTATGAATTGAGGTTTGAGTGCGAAGAAGATATCGAGAAGTTTAAGGTGAATATTGAGATAGCTCGGTTTTTAAAGTTTAAAGGAGCTGGGGGAAGGTATTTTTTTAAATTGATGTTGGGAGAGCTTCATTTTGCTACAAGTCGAAAATACACAACGGAATTGCTTTTGCAGAAAGGAATCAAGGAAATTGTGACTTATGCTTCTAGAGCTGAGATTTTGGATTTTTCCTCAAGTGAATCTATTTTTGAAGATGAAGTTGTGGGTGAGGAAGTGGAAGTGGAGGATTAGGAAATAAAAGAGTGTCTTTTGTTTTCTAGGTTTTGGTAATTGTATAAAGGCCTGGTGAGTTTTGAAGACTTATCAGGTCTTTTTTTATAGTGTGTGTTGTGGTTTTGTTGATTATAAGGCATAAAAAAAAGCTATCTGCAAAGAGATAGCTTTTTATTTTTTTGAGTAATTTAGAATTACTTTTTAGCAGGAGCAGCAGCTTCTTCAACTTTTGCAGCAGCAGAGTCAACTTTTGCAGCAGCAGAATCAACAGTTGCAGCAGCAGAATCAACTACAGCAGCAGCAGAATCAACAGCAACAGCAGTAGAATCTACAGCTTCAGTAGCTGCAGCGTCAGCTTTTTTACAAGATACAACAGTTAAAACAGCAACAACAGCTAAACTTAAAAATACTTTTTTCATCTTACTTTATTATAAAAGGTTAATTATTAATTCGTGGCAAAGATATAAATTTTTTAATATGTAAAATATTTTTTTATTTTTTTTTTAAAATATTTTCATTGCTCACGATTATCTTATTTATCAAACAATGTGCCAAATTAATAATAATATGTTAAATTATGGTATATTTTGTCTAAATTATTTTTTATTGAAGATTCAATAAGAGAATTGGGGGTTTTTACACTCTTGGTTGCAGTTTGTTTTGTGTTTTTTAGAATATTAGGTAGTGCTGAAAAAAAACAAAAGAGCTTAAATAGGCCCTTTTGTGTGTAATGTTGTTTCTGAATCACGTGCGATTCGTATAAAAAGGTTACGCGACGATATTCATGATGCTGTTTGTAGCTCCTTTATTGTTCTGAATATACGATTTGCAAATTTGACTCTTTTCTTCTAAAAACGCTTTGTCCTGAAGCAAACGATCAAGAGTTTGCTTTAATTCCTGATTGTTCGAGATGACAAGGCATCCTTTAAGGGCGACCAGTTCAACTGCTTCGGCAAAATTCGAGTAGTTGGGACCAATTACAATTGGAATTCCAAAAGTAGCAGGTTCTAATATATTATGGATTCCGGGATTTCCAAATCCGCCGCCAACATAAGCAATTGTCCCGTAACTGTAAATTTTAGTCAGTAATCCAATAGTGTCTATAATAAAGACATTGTAACTAGATAAATCTGCATTTTCTTTTTCAGAGAATAATATTGTTGATTTAGTAATTTGCGCTTTCAGGCTTGCGATCTGATCGCTCTTAATGTTGTGAGGTGCAATGATGAATTTTACATCTTCGGATGCCTGGTTGATGTATTCTGCTAATAATACTTCATCTTTAGGCCAAGAGCTGCCTATAATGATGGTTGGGGTATTGTTTTTGAATTTTTCGATAAAATCCAAAGTGTTGTCTCTTTCTAAAATAGCATTTACACGATCAAAACGAGTGTCTCCTGAAACAATAACATTGTCAAAGCCGATACTCTTTATTTTTTCTTTTGAATTTTCGTTCTGAACAAAAAAGTAAGTGAATGCTTTTAATGCTTTTCTGTAAAAACCGCCGTACCATTTAAAAAACATCTGATTGTCTCTGAAAATTCCGGAAATTAAATAGGTCGGGGTTTGGCTTTTCTCTAATTCATTTAAGTAATTCAGCCAAAATTCATATTTTATGAAAAATGCCAACTCAGGATGAGCAAGCTTTAAGAATTTCTTGGCGTTGCTTTTGGTGTCCAGTGGAAGGTACAGTGTAACAGCTGCAGTAGTATTGTTTTTTCGGACTTCGTAGCCTGAGGGAGAGAAAAAGGTAACGATGATTTTGTGCGCAGGGTATTTTTCTTTGATTTTTTCGATTACCGGCAGGCCTTGTTCGTATTCGCCAAGCGAGGCCGAATGAAACCAGATGGTTTTATCTGAAGACTTTATCTTTTCTTCAAGAATCGTGAAAACATTTTTACGACCTTCGACAAAAAGCTTAATTTTCGGACTAAAAAGTGCTACAATTTTCAGAAAAAAGCCAGCAATAGAAATAACTAAATTATAGAGAAAAAGCATCTGTTTGTTTTTGTGGCTAAATTACGGTTCTTTCGATTATTTTCATTGGTTTGAAGGTATTAAATAACTATTTTTGTTCCTCCTTTTAGAGACGCTGAATGAAATGCAAGTCTTTAATTTTAAAATATATTGAAAATGAAAAAAATTCAAATGGTTGACCTAAAAAGTCAATACGAAAAAATAAAAACTACAGTTGATGCCTCTATTCAGGAGGTCTTGGATACCAATACTTACATAAATGGCCCTTTAGTACACCAGTTTCAAAAAAATCTGGAAGACTATCTGGGAGCAAAACACGTGATTCCGTGTGCAAACGGAACCGATGCTTTGCAAATTGCCATGATGGGATTAGATTTGAAACCGGGCGATGAGGTAATTACGGCCGATTTTACTTTTGCAGCTACTGTTGAGGTAATTGCTTTGCTACAATTGACGCCGGTTTTAGTAGATGTTGATGTCGTAAATATGAACATCGATATTGAAGCGCTTAAAAAAGCAATTACACCAAAAACAAAAGCAATTGTTCCGGTACATTTATTTGGACGTGCAGCAAACATGGATGCTATCATGGAAATTGCTGCCGAACATAATTTATATGTAATCGAAGACAATGCGCAGGCAATTGGAGCAGATTATATTTCTAAATCAGGAGCAAAAAGCAAAGTTGGAGTAATTGGTCATGTAGCGGCAACTTCATTTTTCCCGTCTAAAAATTTAGGCTGTTATGGAGATGGAGGAGCAATTTTTACAAACGATGATAAACTAGCGCACATCATTCGCGGGATCGTAAATCACGGAATGTACGAGCGTTACCACCATGATGTTGTAGGAGTGAATTCACGTTTGGATAGTATTCAGGCCGGAGTTCTGAATGCAAAATTACCATTGTTAGACGAGTACAATGCAGCACGCCGTTTAGCGGCAACAAAATACAATGCAGCTTTTGCCGGAAATACACATATTATTACACCTGAATTTGATGCAAGTCAAAATGATCATGTTTTTCATCAATATGTATTGAGAATTATTGATGCAGATCGTAATGCTTTGATGCAGTATTTATTGGATAAGGGAATTCCGTGTGCGATTTATTATCCGATTCCTTTGCATTCACAAAAAGCTTATGCTGATTCTCGTTACAAAGAAGAGCAGTTTCCAGTGACCAACCAATTGGTAAAGGAAGTAATTGCTTTGCCAATGCATACAGAACTGGATGATGAGCAAATTAAATTTATAACCGATTCTGTTTTGGAATTTTTGAATAAATAATAAAGATTAAACCAAATAAACAACAGCACAAAATAACCACAAAATGAAAGTATTAGTAACAGGAGGATTAGGATTTATTGGTTCTCACACCGTTGTAGAATTGCAAAATGAAGGTTTTGAAGTAGTCATTATTGACAACCTTTCCAATTCTACAGAAGATGTTTTAAAAGGGATTACGTCCATTACAGGAAAAACACCTTTGTTCGAAAAGTTGGATTTAAGAGAAAAAGCGTCGGTTCGGGAATTTTTTAAAAAGCATAACGATGTTACCGGAGTAATTCATTTTGCGGCTTCAAAAGCAGTTGGTGAAAGTGTTGAAAATCCATTGTTGTATTACGAAAACAACATTGCGTCATTGGTGTATTTATTACAGGAATTGCAGCAAAAACCTGAAGCGAGTTTTATTTTTAGCTCATCTTGTACCGTTTATGGTCAGGCCGAAAAAATGCCAATTACTGAAGATGCTCCGGTACAGGCGGCGATTTCTCCTTACGGAAATACGAAACAGATAGGAGAAGAAATTATTACGGATACCGCTAAAGTAACCAATATCAGTGCAATTTTACTGCGTTATTTTAACCCGGTTGGAGCTCATGCAACGACTGAAATTGGCGAGTTACCAATTGGTGTTCCTCAAAATTTAGTACCTTTCATTACGCAAACAGGTGTAGGATTGCGTCAGGAATTATCGGTTTTTGGAGATGATTATCCAACTCCTGATGGTACGGCAGTTCGTGATTATATTCACGTAGTAGATTTGGCAAAAGCGCACGTAATTGCCTTACAGCGTTTGTTGGCTAAAAAGAATTTACAAAAAGTAGAAACTTTCAATCTAGGAACCGGAAAAGGAAGTTCGGTTTTAGAAGTGATTCATAGTTTCGAAAAAGTAAGCGATAAAAAATTACCTTATAAAATTATGCCGCGTCGTGAAGGCGATATTACAGAAGCTTACGCAAATACAGATAAAGCAAATAATGTTTTAGGCTGGAAAGCCCAATTAAGCTTAGACGAAGCCATGGCAAGTGCCTGGAAATGGGAACAGAAAGTTCGTTCTTAATTTTTTTCAGACGAAAATAAAATATAAGAAAAATCCCAAATAATCTGAAAAATTATTTGGGCTTTTTGTTTTTGGCTTAATTTATTTTTTAAATTTGTAGGAATAAATTGTAGGAATTATGCAAAAGAAAAAAGAAGAAGTTAGAGCTAGCGAGGTGGAAGAGCCTGCTGTAGAATATGAAGTTCAAAAATCTAAATTTAAAGGAATTGATCAGGAAACTTTTGATTTTGATGCCGAGTTTGCAAAAGGACTGACTTCAGAGGAATTTAAAGCTGAAATGTTTAAGAGAATTCAAGCTTATCCGTGGAAAAAGTAATTTTTGAAAAAGAAGTTCTTGACTATTTTGATGATTTAGTTTTTGCACTTTTTAAAGAGGAGTATTTTGGTTTTCCTGAATCAGCTCAGAATTATGTAGATAAGATAGTTGTTTTATTATTTCAGATAT
The DNA here is from genome assembly GCF_023539155.1 of Flavobacterium sp. B183. NCBI lineage: Bacteria > Pseudomonadati > Bacteroidota > Flavobacteriia > Flavobacteriales > Flavobacteriaceae > Flavobacterium > Flavobacterium sp. B183. The sequence goes on from NZ_CP097434.1 coordinate 1,941,140, forward strand.
TTCGAGTTTTCCTCACAAGAAAACATCAAAATTACTCCAATATTTAGGTTCAAATTATATTTTTTACAAACCCAATGCCAAACCAACCTGGTATATCTTCTTTGAAAAAAGAAATCAAAATTATTTGATAACCGGAATTGTAAATAATTACAGTGCAGAAGCAAAAGGGTTATAAAAAACAAAATCCTCATAAACAATCTTGTTCATGAGGATTTTTTTATGGAGTGAGTAACTGAAAACTGTTACTGAGACTAAATACTAATTATGCATTCGCAGTAATCGCTTCTTTGTCAATTTTGTTGATCAAACCTGCTAACACTTTTCCCGGACCAACTTCAGTGAATAAAGTAGCGCCGTCAGCGATCATTTGCTGAACAGATTGTGTCCATTTTACTGGAGCAGTCAATTGTATGATTAAGTTCTTTTTGATTTCGTTTGCATCCGAAACAGCATTTGCGGTTACGTTTTGGTAAACCGGACAAACAGGAGTTGAGAATGTAGTGGCTTCAATTGCAGCAGCTAATTCTTCTCTTGCTGGTTCCATCATCGGAGAGTGAAATGCTCCTCCAACAGGTAAAATTAAAGCACGTTTTGCGCCGGCAGCTTTCATGGCTTCGCAAGCTTTTTCAACAGCTGAAGTTTCTCCAGAAATTACCAATTGTCCCGGACAGTTGTAATTTGCCGCAACAACTATTCCGTCAATAGAAGCACAAACTTCTTCTACAATATTATCAGCTAAACCTAAAACCGCAGCCATTGTTGATGGAGTGATTTCACAAGCTTTTTGCATAGCTAAAGCACGTTGAGAAACTAATTTAAGACCGTCTTCAAAAGACAAAGTTCCGTTGGCAACCAAGGCTGAAAATTCTCCTAAAGAATGTCCTGCAACCATTTCTGGTTTAAAATCGTCTCCTAAAGTTTTAGCTAAAATAACGGAATGTAAAAATACCGCAGGCTGTGTAACTTTAGTTTCTTTTAGTTCTTCGGCAGTACCTTCGAACATGATATCTGTAATTCTAAAACCTAAAATTTCATTAGCTTTTTCGAACAATTCTTTGGCTAAAGCCGATGTTTCATATAAGTCCTTGCCCATTCCTGTAAATTGTGCGCCCTGACCCGGAAATACGTATGCTTTCATTTGTCTAATTTAAAGATTGAATTTTTTTGAATTGAAAATTAGTTTCAATTGAAAGGCAAAAGTAGCATTTTTTTACTTCGTATAATCCTTAAACATGTAAATCCATGCTAATCTTGAAAATCGAAGATTGAAAGAAGTCAGCAGGGTAATGACGACAGCGATAATCGGAATGATTCTTAAATCGAAGTTTTTTTCGAAGAAAAATTGTGCGATACAGTACGTTGCAATTCCCTGAGCGACTGTTAATCCATAGTTTACATACATAGCGCCAAAGAAATAACCAGGCTCTTTTTGAAACTTATAATTACAGTGACTGCAAAATTCGTTCATCTTTGGAAGGCCAAAAGTGAAAAAAATATTTTTATCTGTAAAAACCTTTCCTTTATGACAAATGGGACATTCGTTGCTTAAAATATGAGTTAATGCACTTGACATGATCTTGTTGTTTTTTATTTATACAAAGGTAATTCAGAACAGGATTAAAGTCTTTTTTATATCTTCGCTACTTATAGCACAATAAAGACATTTATTATGATATCGCCTACCTTAAACGAATTTGTAAACGAAAAACAGGATTAGGCGATCGCATATATGACCAGTAAAAAATAAATTCTACTTATATGAAAAAATACCCGGTTTATAGTGTTCAGAATTTTAGCTGTAATGATATTCATCGTGATTTTTATGTCAATACCTTCAAAGAGCATTTAAAAAGTCACAGTTTTGTAGAAGAACCACACCGGCATGATTCGTATTTGATGGTGTTTTTTACGAAAGGCTCGGGACAGCACGAAGTTGATTTTGATCAGTTTGAAATCAAAAAAGGAAGCCTGTTTGTGCTGCAGCCCGGACAAATGCATCATTGGAGTTTATCTGAAGATGTTGAGGGCTTTGTGATTATTTTTTCGCAGGAATTGTATAATTTATATTTCGGACAGAAAAAGATCAACGAATATAATTTTTACCATTCGATTCACAATCGGCCGGAAATGGTTTTTGAAGAAAAAGGAATTACTAAAATCCGTCCTTATTTTGACTTATTAATTCAGGAAAGTACTCAGGAGGGGCGATATCAACTGGATAAAATGTTGAATTTGCTGGATTGTATTCATATTGAAATAGCCCGCAAATACAACGAAACCTATTCGCATCAGGCGCATTCGTATAACATTAAAATTGACAAGTTTGAAATGCTTTTGGAGCACTATTTCAAACAAGAAAAATTACCGTCTTTTTATGCTGAAAAGTTAAGTATTACTTTAAAACATTTAAACCGTATCTGCAATGAAATTCTGCAAAAAACGGCCACAGAAGTGATTACGGACCGAGTGATTCTTGAAATTAAAAGAATGTTGATTGACAAACAATTAGCGGTTAACGAAGTAGCGTTTAAAGTAGGCTACGAAGATTATTCGTATTTCTCCAGATTCTTTAAAAAACAAACCGGACTATCGCCAACGGAATTTAGGAATAAGAAGTAAAAAAAGTGGGGCTTCGACTTCGCTCAGCCTGACATTTGATATCTTTAAAGTACAAATGTCAGGCTGAGCGAAGTCGAAGCCTCGTCCCTACAAACAAAGCCCTGCAGATGCAGGGCTTAATAACCAATCAATTAAATTCTGAGATATTGAATTAAGCTTGTTTTGCAAACTGTAATTCAATGTTCAAACGAACTTCTTCTCCAACCAGAACACCACCGGTTTCAAGAGCTGAGTTCCAGTTGAGTCCCCAATCTTTACGGTTTATTTTTCCTTCGATATTTAATCCGACTTTTGTGTTACCCCATGGATCAGTCATAGTTCCGCTAAACTCTACCGGAAAAGCCACTGATTTTGAGATGCCTTTGATGTTTAGATCTCCGGTTAATTCATAGCTCCCTTCATTTATTTTTTTGAAAGAAGAACCTTTGAAAGTTAGTTTTGGATGATTCTCAGCATCAAAGAAATCGCCACTTCTTAGGTGATTGTCTCTATCTGTATTTGCAGTGTCTATAGAAGTGATATCTCCTGAAAATTCGATTGCTGCATTCTCGAAGTTGTCTCCTTCTGTGTTGATTGTTGCATCGTAAGTTCCAAATTTACCTGAAACATTGGTAAACATCATATGTTTAACTTTAAAACCAATTTCTGAATGTGTTGGATCAATTGACCATTTTGTAGTTGCCATAATTTTATCTTTTAAATAATTAATTTCATTTTGATAGGACAAAGTTACGGTGGTAGTGAGCGTAAGGGACTTAACCTAGATTAAGAAATAAAAAATGCGATGACTTTTTGAGTATCGCATCTTTAATTGTTGCTTTGAGAATCCCTGGTTAGAAGGAGGCGTCTTAGTTTTTTGCTACGGATTAAAGGATTTTTATGGATTAGTATGTTTCAATTCAGAAAAAATCTTTTTAATCTAGGTAATCTGTGGAAAGAAAATCAGCTTTTGTCATTCATGTAAAAGCTCAATGCTCCTGAAGGACATTTGTGAATGGTTGAAATAATTTTTTCTGTTGTAGAGCGTTCAGGAATGATCCATGGTTTTTCTTTTGGGTGAAAAACATCGGGATTGTTTTTTACACAATTGGCAGAATGAATGCATTTTCCGGACTGCCATACAATGGTTACTTCTCCATTGCTATATTCTTTCGTAAGGTCATTTGGATTCATGATTGAAAATTTTAGCGGTTAATTTTAGTTTTAAATTCAGACCAATTTTCTATTAATAAATTTAATACTTCTTTTTGGTTTTTTTGTGATTTGAGAAAAAAAAGAAACGATAACATGCTGTTATCCAGTATGATTATCGTTTCTTTTGAAGTGTATGTGAGGTATCTTACAAATTAGTAATTCATAGGAACTTCCATCAGCAGGAATTCGGCCTCAGTGTTGGCTTTGATGTTTAAAGTTTCAAAATCAGAGATTCCCATAGCATCACGAGTGTTCAATTCCTGCCCGTTTATCGTTACATTTCCTTTTAAGATAAAAACGTAGACCCCGTTTCCTTCTTTTTTAGTTTATAGGTTGTAGCGATTCCGGAATCGAAATTTCCCATATGAAACCAAGCGTCCTGGTGGATCCAGACTCCTTCATCATCAGCATTTGGAGATAAAACCTGAGACAGTTTGTTGTGTCTGTCGGCAACATCTAAAGTGATTTGTTGGTAACGCGGAGTTACATTTCTTTGGTTAGGAAACAACCAGATTTGTAACAGCTTCGTTTGCTGATCGGCATTTGGATTGAATTCACTATGTTGGATTCCAGTTCCCGCACTCATCACCTGAATGTCACCATTTTTAATGATTTCGGTGTTCCCCATGCTGTCTTTGTGTGCTAAATCACCTTCTAACGGAATGGTAATGATTTCCATATTATCGTGAGGATGAGTTCCAAAACCCATTCCGCCCGCAATAGTATCGTCGTTCAGAACGCGAAGCGCTCCAAACTGAATTCTTTCCGGGTTGTACCAGCTCGCAAAGCTAAAACTGTGATAGGCATTAAGCCATCCGTGATTTGCATTTCCTCTTGTTGCTGCTTTGTGTATTACTATATTTTCCATGATGATAATTGTTTTGTTATTTTTTATAGTACAAATTTACGATCAACATGCCTGAAAAGCACTTAATGTAGATTAAGAAAAGGGGCTGAGGTTCTGAGTTGCTAAGCTTTTTAGATGCAAAGGCTCAGAGTTGCAAAGGTACAGAGGGTTTTGCGACGACTGAGATTGGCTTGATTTTCGTGTTTATGATCTGAATGTTCTAAGAATCAAATAGTTAAATAGTCTAAGGATTCAATAATCCAACAATCCAACGATCTAAGAAGTCTAACAATCTAAAAAAAGACTAGCTGTATTGTGAAATAAACTGCTGCACAACAGCATCTGTATTCTCGTGGCGTTTTTTCTTTTCCAATGCGATTGGAGGAGCGGCTCTTTCGAGGCAGTCTTTTACATCACAGGTTTCGCAGGTGACCCCTACAATTCGTTTGACAAGTGGTTTTCCTTCGATGAACTTGAATTTCTTTTTCATGGTTGGATTGATTAAAATACCAACCGAAATACTTCTTATGTTGTCTTTGATGAAAGGATCTTTTGTGGCTGATGAAAAAACCAGATATTCATTTCCGCTATGAACATAACTCGAAATCTGTGCGTCAAAAAAGTGTGGTTTGTTTTGTTTGATGGCCTCGTCTATGGTTTTTACCGAAACCCATCTCCTGCAATAATGCTCGTTGGTTTCGTTTGCATGTGGTTCTTGTTGATTGGTAATGTGTAATTCCTTTTTGATTTGGTAAAAATCAGAGCCAATTTTATGCGACATTCTTAAAAAGAATAAATTTTTCAGATGGAAATCTTTAGGGAGTAAATTGGTTAATCTTTGATAAAAAGATTCCGGTGAAACTTCAAAACTTTCGATCAGCGTTACAAATTCTTCCGGATTTGGCTTTTCGTTATTTAAAAAGTCATTGATTTTACCTACAATCAATTGTCTCGGTAATAATAAAGCACCTGCAAAGTATGAGGCATAGAAATTATGCAATACTTGGTCGAAGTTTTCGAACTTGATCCAACTGAAAGTCAGTAAACGATCCGATAAGTTCAGATAATTATAGGCGATTTCTTTGGCCAGAATAAAAGCCTTTTGCGGATCGTCGATTTCTGTTGAAAGTAAGAGGGTTTTGCTTTTTGGTACGTAGATGGAACGCAGATCTTCTAAGGCTTCCTGATCAGTGAAGGCAATTTCTTTGATGGTGTAGTCAAATTCCTCTTTAAGAATAGCTTCAAGTTCTTTAATAGTGATCTTAGAGTCTAAATTAATTTGAAAGGACTTAGAAAAAGCGATGACCTTCTCTTCTAAATCTTCAAAATAATTACTGTGAGCCTCCTGATACGAGCGTAAGGCAGCCAGGAAAAAACTCTCTCTGCTCAGATTGTAATGCTGGGCAATTTCGATAATGGTGCTGATAAACGCATTGACCTTGGCAGGGGCATTGGCAATAATATCAATTAAATCTGCCTCCTGGATGCCAAAAAGCTCCAGAGGAATCTCTTTTAAAATTCCTGATTTTAAGATTTCTCCAATCGGAGCGAGGTTGTTGTCCAGTTTTAAAGAAACCATTTGGTCGTAAGTAACATCCAAATGTTCGCATAAAAGCAAAATCTTATCTGTTTTTGGATATTTCTTTCCTTTTTCAATCTCGTTCAAATACGATTTTGAAAGATTGGTCAGTTTCGCCAAACCAAATAGAGAGAGGTTTTTCTGAGTACGAACTTGCTTGAGTTTTAGCCCAAAAATCAGCTTTATATAGTCTTTTTCGATATCCATAATATCAAATGTAAGTAATCTAAAAATAATCGCCAAAAAAGTTTTTTGTAAATTTAGCGAACGTTCGCTTGTTTTGTAAAAAACTTTTTTCTAATATTGTGGTGTAGAAAATATTAACGGTCAGATTGTTATAACAGAAAAGATCTTTTATTAGCAAAAAATGACGAATAATGAAGAACTAATCAAAAGCAACAGCGATGAAAAACCAATTAGAGATTACCGAGACGGCTATGGAGTTTTTGGCCGAAAAGAAGCTTTCTTATCCAAAGATCTGGACAGAAGAGGCAATTGTTTTTATAACCGAACTGCATCGAAAATTCGATTCGCAACGAAAATTATTGTTACTGCAACGCGAACAAAAACAAACCGCTTTTGATCAGGGAGTCATGCCGTCTTTTCCTTCAGAAACCAAAACCGTCAGAGAAAGTAATTGGGTGGCAGGAGAAATTCCAAAAGATTTACAGGATCGTAGAGTTGAGATTACGGGACCGGTTGATCGCAAAATGATTATCAATGCGTTGAACTCAGGAGCGAAAACTTTTATGGCGGATTTTGAAGACAGTACTTCTCCGACCTGGCAAAATTTAATGGACGGACAAGTGAATTTGATTGATGCGGTTAACAAGACGATCTCTTATACCGATTTGATTAAGCATAAATCGTATCACTTAAATGAAAAGATTGCGACATTGATCGTGCGCCCACGTGGATTGCATTTACCGGAGAAACATCTTTCGATTGATGGGAATGCGGTTTCAGGTTCTTTGGTAGACTTTGGTTTGTATGTTTTTCATAATCATAAGAGACTTTTAGAAAATAACTCAGGACCTTATTTCTATATTCCAAAATTAGAACATTATCTGGAAGCGAACTGGTGGAATACCGTAATCGATTTTACCGAAGATTATTTGAAGTTAGAAAGAGGGACGATAAAGGTTACTGTTTTGATTGAAACCATCACAGCAAGTTTTCAGCTGGACGAAATTATTTTTGAATTGAAGGAACATATTGTAGGATTGAATTGTGGGCGTTGGGATTATATTTTCTCTTACATTAAAAAATTCCGCAAGCATTCCAAGTTTATCGTTCCGGACCGTGATCAGGTTAATATGACTTCGCCTTTTATGAACGCTTACTCGAATTTGGTAATTCAAAGGTGTCATAAACGAGGTATTCATGCCATCGGAGGGATGGCCGCTCAAATTCCGATTAAAAATAATGAGGAGGCAAATGCAATTGCTTTCGCAAAGGTAAAAACCGATAAAGAACGTGAAGTAAAGAATGGTCACGATGGAACGTGGGTAGCGCATCCGGATTTGGTTGCTCTGGCTAAAAATGTTTTCGATGCCGGAATGCCAACTCCCAATCAAATTCATGTTAAAAAAGAATATCGTAAAATAACAGAAGCAGATTTGATAGAGCCGCCAATTGGAATTATAACAGAAAATGGGGTTCGTAAAAACATTAATGTTGGGGTTTTGTATTTGGCTTCATGGCTGAACGGACAAGGCGCCGCAGCCTTGCACAATCTGATGGAGGATGCTGCTACGGCCGAGATTTCAAGATCGCAATTGTGGCAGTGGCTTCAGAATAAGGTGACTTTGGATAACGGGCAAATACTGAATCTGGCGTATTATCATGAGTTGGCTTTAGATGAATTCAAAAAAATTAAAGACGAGCTGGGAGAGGAAAATTACGAAAATCGTCAATTCCCGTTAGCGGAAAAAGTTTTGGAAAGACTGGTTGTAAATCCCGATTTCGTTGATTTTTTAACCCTTCCATGTTACAAATATTTATAACAAACGTTGCGCTGATCATTAAAAATCTGCGTGAAAAATAAACCTTTTACAAGTCACAGTCAGAACTGTAAACTGCGACTGCAAACTATTTACTTACTAACCAACTTAACTTATATTTTTATGAAAACAACAGAAGACAGAATTCAGGAATTGATTAACGATTGGATCACAAACCCAAGATGGAAAGGTGTTGAACGTCCGTATACCGCTACTGAGGTGGTTACGCTTCAGGGCTCTTATCATATTGAGCATTCTATTGCTAAAATGGGGGCGGAGAAATTATGGAGAAAGTTAAAAAGTCAGGATTATGTTGCTGGTTTAGGTGCTTTAACAGGAAATCAGGCGATTCAGGAAGTCGATGCTGGTTTAGAAGCGATTTATTTGAGTGGCTGGCAAGTGGCTGCCGATGCAAATCTGGCAGGAGAAATGTATCCTGACCAATCGCTTTATCCGGTAAATAGCGTGCCGATGGTGGTAAAGAAAATTAATAGTGCCTTGTTGAGAGCTGATCAGATTCAGGTGGTAAACCAGGTTGAAGATAAAAAAGATTATTTGGTTCCGATTGTAGCCGATGCAGAAGCCGGTTTTGGCGGAAATTTAAACGCTTTCGAATTGATGAAATCGATGATTGAAGCGGGTGCTTCTGGTGTTCATTTTGAAGATCAGTTGAGTTCTGCTAAAAAATGCGGGCATTTGGGCGGGAAGGTTTTAGTACCTACTCAGGAAGCGATCAATAAACTGATTGCGGCTCGTTTGGCTGCTGATGTTATGGGAGTTTCGACATTAATTGTTGCCAGAACAGATGCTGATGCAGCTAATTTGCTAACCAGCGACGCAGATCCAAGAGATGCAAAATTTATTACCGGAGAAAAGACCAATGAAGGCTTTTTCTATGTAAACAGCGGAATCGATCAGGGAATTGCAAGAGGTTTGAGTTACGCTCCTTATGCTGATTTGATCTGGATGGAAACCAGTAATCCTGATTTGGTTTATGCCAAGAAGTTTGCAGACGCAATGAAAAAAGAGTTTCCGGGTAAAATGTTGGCCTATAATTGTTCTCCGTCTTTCAACTGGGCGGCAAAATTATCAGTAGCAGAAATGGAAACTTTCAGAGAAGATCTGGCGGCTATGGGGTATAAATTTCAGTTCATTACTTTGGCAGGATTCCATGCTTTAAATACCAGTATGTTCGAATTGTCTAAAGCGTATAAAGAACGCGGTATGGCAGGATATTCTGAATTGCAGGAAAGAGAATTTGCTTTGCAGCAAAACGGATTCAGAGCAGTAAAACATCAGGCTTTTGTAGGGACTTCTTATTTTGATGCGGTTCAAAATACAGTAACGATAGGAAGGTCTTCAACTACTGCAATGAAGCATTCAACAGAGGTTGAGCAGTTTTAATTCAAAAGAAAAACCAGTTCATATGAACTGGTTTTTTTTGCCACAGATTTCACAGATTAAAAGGTTTTTTTTCTGCCGTGAATTCCACGAATTTCCACAAATTAAATTTGCGAAAGAATTGAATTAAAATTCGTGGCAACATTTTTTTAATCATTCTAATCTGTGAAATTTGTGGCTATTTTTTTAAAAGCCGGGCTTTCATTTTACTGAAAAATTCAGGTGTGACGCCAATAAAAGAAGCAATTTGCTTTTGAGGTACTTTATGAACCAACGTGCCGTATTTAGCACAAAATTTTTCAAAGCGTTCTTCTGCCGTCAGACTTAAATTATCCATTAAGCGTTGTTGATTGGCGACCAGAGAATTTTCAATTAAAATTCTGAAAAAACGTTCTAATTTAGGAATATCGAGATACAATTGCTCCTGATTTTCTTTGGATAAAGAAACGACTTCCGCATCTTCTAAGACTTCTATAAAAAGTTCTCCCGGTTTCTGTGAAAAATAGCTGTACATGTCACTCATCCACCAGCCCTGACAAGCAAATGCCAGAACATGCTCGACAATATTATCATTGATATCGAAGCTTCTTAGAATTCCCGAATTTACAAAATACGAATGGGTACACACTTCACCGGCATTCAGTAAAATGGTTTTCGCCTTGTAAAAATGGGTTTCTGTTTTGGATAAAAAATGAGCCTGCTCTTCAGGCGTCAATGAAATGTGTTTGGCTATATTTTCAAGAATTAATGCCATTATTTTTCTTTTATCAGCGTGAAAGAGCTTGCTTTAAAGCGATCATTCTCTATTTTTCCAATAACTGAAGCTTTGCGAACGGCATTGCAAAAGCCATCTTCCGCATGTGCGTCACCGTGCTCGTCAATTGTTGTTCCGTCTACGAAATACGTTTTACCGTCAATACGAACGGCTAAATCACAGCTTTTGCCTTTCATTCCAAATTGACATTCGCCACAAGCGGTTTCTACAATTACAGGTTTTTCATTTGTTTTCTTATCCTGAGCCTGAGTTGAAATTCCGGCAAGCAGGAACAGTGCAAATAATGCGTTTTTCATTTTTTAAGAGTTTACGGTTATTAGTTTTGAAGTTGTTTTGGCACGTTCTGTAATTTCGTCGATTGGTGTTGTTAGGGTATCATGACTTAAAACAACTCCCATTCGACGGTAAGGTCTTGAAGTTGGCTTTCCGAAAATTCTAAAATCAGTTTTAGGTAAGGCAGCTACTTTTTCAATTCCGGTAAAAGTTGGATTTGTTGAGTCTTCTGAGGCCAGTATCACGGCACTTGCACCGGCTTTTTCAAGAGTGATTTCGAAGATGGGTAAGCTTAAAATAGCTCGCAAATGCAATTCGAATTCATTAAAATTTTGTGTTCCGGCAAGAGTTACCATTCCGGTATCGTGTGGGCGTGGGGATAGTTCTGAGAAATAAACACCCTCGTTGGTTAAGAAAAATTCAACACCAAAAAGGCCTGCGCCTCCCAGAGCTTCGGTAATTTTTTCGGCCATATCCTGCGCTTCATATAAATCTGCATCAGAAATTTTTGCAGGCTGCCAGCTCTCCTGATAATCCCCGCGTTCCTGACGGTGTCCAATTGGAGCGCAAAAAAGTGTTGGATTGTTATTTTGAGTAATGGTTAAAAGTGTAATCTCAGAATTGAAATCTATAAAAGCTTCCACGATAACTTCGATGACATCGCCACGTGAACCTGCAACGGCATATTGCCAGGCTTTTTCAATATCGTCTTCCGTTTTGATAGTAGATTGTCCTTTTCCGGAAGAAGACATTAAAGGTTTTACTACGCAGGGAATTCCAACTTCCTGAACGGCTTTTTGAAGTTCTTCTGCCGAAGTTGCATATTGGTATTTTGCGGTTTTTAATCCCAGTTCTTTCGAAGCGAGATCGCGAATCGCTTTTCGATTCATGGTAAAGTTGGCTGCTTTCGCAGATGGAACAACGGTAATGCCTTGTTTTTCGTAATCGTAAAAACGTTCTGTTCGGATAGCTTCTATTTCAGGAACGATAAAGTCGGGCTGGTGTTTGGCTACGATTCGGTCCAGTGCTTCGCCGTCGAGCATGTTGATGACTTCAAAGCTGTGTGCTACCTGCATGGCCGGAGCATTTTCGTAATTATCGACAGCAATTACAGTTTGTCCGATTCGTTGAGCGGCAATGACAAATTCTTTGCCCAGTTCACCCGAACCAAGGAGTAGTATTTTCATTTTGGATTAATTGTGTTGTTGGAGAAGTAAAAGTAGCGAAAAAAGAGTTTAACCACAAAGTTCGCAAAGAATTACGCAAAGAGCGCTAAGTTTTTGTCTTTTAGATAAAGTAACCGTGTAGTTTGTCATTTCGATCGAAGGAAGAAGTCACACTCGTAATTCGACAAAGATTGACGACAATTGGGATTGAGTTTCTTGTGTGATTTCTTTTTATGCCTAAATGATAAAACGGAGAAATAACGGGTGAATTTAACTACAAAATCCGCAAGGAATTACGATAAGAACGCAATTTTTTTGATGTTCAGTTAAAAGAAAAGGTTCGCAAAGATTAATTAATCTTTGCGAACCTTAGCGTATATCTTTGCACTCTTTGCGGTTAAAATTCTAATGAAAATGATCTTCTTCTATTTCGAATTCTGCATCTTTTTCCCAGATTTCCATTTCACAAGGTTTGCAGTTGAATTTTAGTTTGTATTCTAATTCGCCTTGTTTTAAAACCAGAGGTTCTTTTACCTTAACACCTGCTATATCTTTTTGGTGTATTGGACATTTCTTCAATTCGTATTTGATGCAATATTTAGTGGTCATCACACGAGATTTTCCCGGATCCCATTGTAGTTCGAATGCTTTTTCAATTTCGGTAACGCCATGACGCTCGTAGAATTTACGGGCCGTTTTGTTGGAAACATTGTACATGAAATCCAATTTAGTTTCCGGATAAGGATGTGATGTTTTAACTAACTGGTGTTCTTCACGTTTGTAATTGGCCAGACGAATTTCAGTCAGCTGATCGTAAACGGTTCTTCGCATTTCGTTGATTTTTGAAATAGGAAGGAACCAGTTTTGAGAAAACATGATATTAATTTCATCGGCGGTGTAAGGTGTGAAACCTGTTTTTGCCAATTGTGTTTTAATGTTCTCTTCGATCGATTCACCCGTTTTAGTTTGCTCTTTTGCATGTTCCAGAGTAACGGTGCTTACATTACCATCTTCATCCGTTGCGATTAGTTCAAAACCGTTTTCTGTTTCGGTAAGTAATAAAGTGGTGCTCAATTTACGAACGGCACTGTCTTCTCTTTCTACAATTTTAATGAAAGCGGCGTCATTATTTCTGTAAATAAAAGTTCCGTCTTTTACTTCTTTTAAAACGTTCGGGTAAATTTTCCCGTTTTCGGCTTTGTTTACATAGATTCCGTCAGCTTCATTGTTTTCATTGATGAAGCAAAGTCCGTCACCGTTGTTTAGTAATTCGCCATTTTCGATTTCGTAAGCGTTTCCAACCGTTCTGATTAATTTACCAATATATTGACCTTTTGATTTTGGGCTTTCCCAGGAACCAATGGAGCTGTGTCTTTCGTTTACGAAATAATCCGTATAACCACGATTGAAAGTTCTGCTTAAAGAAGAATCAAAAGTATAGGTACATGTTCCTGATGATGCTTTCATATACTTATCACTTCCTGCGCCTTCTAAATAGCTGTCTAGTTTTTGACGTAAATAGGAAACGTTGTTTTTAACGTAAACGACATCTTTTAAACGGCCTTCGATTTTGAAAGAAACGATTCCGGCTTCAATTAGATTCGGAATCTGATCTGAAATATCTAAATCTTTGATCGAAAGCAAGTGACTGTTTCTGATTAGGGTTTCTCCGTTTCCGTCGATTAAGTTGTAAGGTAAACGGCAGTTTTGTGCGCAAGAACCACGGTTGGCGCTGCGTTCTCCGTTGGCTACACTCATGTAACAGTTTCCGCTAAAGGATACACATAATGCACCGGTTACGAAAAATTCTAATTCAACATCAGCTTCGTCGTATATCGTTTTAATTTGATGCAGGTTCAATTCACGGGCTAAAACCACACGTTTGATTCCGGCATCTTTAAGAAATTTAATTTTATCAGCATCACGATTATTGGCTTGTGTACTGGCGTGAAGTACGATAGGAGGTAAGTCCATTTCCATGATTGCCATATCCTGAATAATCAGGGCATCAACACCAATGTCGTACAATTCCCAGATCATTGAACGGCAAGTTTCGAGTTCGTTGTCGTACAAAATGGTATTCATAACCACAAAAACCTGTGCATTAAACAGGTGTGCATATTGTACCAGTGCGGCTACATCTTCGATAGAATTGTTGGCGTTTGAACGTGCTCCAAATTGTGGTGCACCAATATAAACGGCATCGGCGCCACTGTTTATGGCTGCCATTCCTCCAATTAAATCTCTGGCAGGAGCTAATATTTCAATCTTCTTCTTCATTTTAAGTACTTTAGGCTTTTGTGGTATTCACGGAAAAAAGTTTGCAAAGTTCTTATAAATATTTCGAGTTTGCTAATGCTGAAGTGACTTTTTTTGAAATAGTTAGGTTATATGGAATGATGATAAATGAAGTTTTTATTTAGCGGGTTCGTAAATAAGTTGTATTACACCCGATTTAAAAATATTGGTGGTCAGTAACTTTAATTCTAATCTTTCCTTTAAGTCTTCAAATAGTGGTTTTCCGCTTCCCAGAGCTATTGGATGAACTGATATTCTATAGGTGTCAATAAGATTGAATTGAATAAAAGTTTTAATAAGGCTCGCTCCACCATATAACCAGATATCTTTTCCCGATTGTTTTTTGATTTCGTTTGCCTTAGTTGCGATGTCAGAATTGATAAAAGAGGCATTGTCGTCTTCTCTGTTTTGACTGGAAAAAACATATTTGTTTTTTGCATGTAGTGCTTTCCAAAATGACTTTTCAGCAGGACTTGCATTTTCATCGGGTTGATAATTTCCCCACATATCATAGCTCACTCTGCCATAAAAAATGGTGTCTATACTGGATAAGAATCCATCAAAATTCATATCATCATCCATGATGCACCAATCTGTTTCTCCGTTGGGACCTTCAATAAAACCATCTAAAGTTACAGCCAGATCTAAAATTATTTTTTTCATTTGGGAATGTTTTTCTGTTAAGAGTAACTGTAAAAATAATCTAAAAAATAATGCTCGTTAGAAAAAAGGATACTATAAAATTTGAACAACTACTGTTTTTTGTTTTGTAACCTAAAGTGGAGTGATATCGTCAAAAGAAGAATCAACCCTTAATTAGATTATCAGATGAGAGTAATTTTTAGAATTTTTATTGTCTCCTTTCTATTTTTTCATTCTTTTGTTTTTGCTCAGAATTTAGAAACAAAAATAGACGGTTTGTTAACGGCTAAATTTAAACCTGAAAATCCCGGGGCTGTTTTTCTGGCGGTTAAAAAAGGAAAAGTAGTGTATCGAAAAGCTTTTGGAATGGCCAATTTAGAAATGAATGTTCAAATGAAACCCGAGTCTGTTTTTGAAATCGGGTCGATGACCAAGCAATTTACGGCTGTTGCTGTTTTGATGTTGGCAGAGCAGGGGAAGCTTAAACTTGATGACGAAATCACGAAATTTATTCCCGATTACCCAACGAACGGTAATGTAATAACAGTTCATCATTTGCTAACACATACTTCCGGAATTAAAGATTTTACCGGTATGAAAGCTATAAAAGATATAGCCCGACGAGATTTGTCGCCAAAAGAATTAGTTGATTTCTTTAAGAGTGAACCGGTTGATTTTAAACCCGGGGAACAGTATAAGTATTGCAATTCCGGCTATGTTCTTTTGGGATATATCATTGAAATTGTGTCAGGTCAGACGTATGAAGAATTTGTAACGCAACATATTTTTAAGAAAATAGGGATGGAAAATACCTATTACGCGAGCCATGATAAAATGATTAAAAACAGGGCTTCCGGTTATCGGGACAGGAATGGTTTTAGTAATGCCAATTATATCAGTTTCTCTATTCCGTATGCTTCGGGATCGATTATGTCAAACGTCGATGATTTATGGAAGTGGCAAAATGCAGTAAAGAGTAATGCCTTATTGAGCCCTGCTTTCACAGTAAAAGCTTTTACGAATTATCAGTTGAACAACAAAACGAATATAGATTACGGCTACGGCTGGCATTTAGAAAAAGTAAAAAATAAAATGGTGTATGAGCATGGTGGAAGCATTTTTGGATTTAAATCGATGGGGATTTACGAACCGACAGAACAGGTTTATGTAGTAGGATTGAGTAATTGCGATTGCAATTCGCCGACTGCAATTACAAAAGAGATCGCTTCGCTTTTAATCGACTAGATAAAAAAAAAGGGTGTTTTCGGAAAGAAAACACCCTTTTGGTTATTGTTTGTATGGCATTATGCAGTCAAAGCTTCTTTGATTCTGCGCAAAGCTTCTTTTAAAATATCGTCGCTTGTAGCATAAGAGAAACGGATACAATTTGGGTTTCCAAAAGCATCACCTGTTACCGTTGCTACATTAGCCTCAGCCAATAAATACATAGAAACATCGTTTGCATCTTTAATTTCGGTTCCTCTTAATGTTTTTCCGAAGAAAGAAGATACATCAGGGAAAACGTAGAAAGCTCCTTCCGGAACGTTGATTTTTACACCTGGAATTTCTTTAAGCAATCCAACAACTAAATCTCTACGAGTATGGAAAGCCTGAACCATGTGGTTTAATACACTTGGATCGGCTTCTACAGCTGTAATTGTGGCACGTTGTGCTACAGAATTTGCACCAGAAGTTACTTGTCCCTGGATTTTTACGCAGGCTTTTGCAATGAATTCAGGAGCTCCGATATAACCAATTCTGTATCCTGTCATAGCAAATGCTTTTGCAACTCCGTTTACAGTGATCGTTTTTTCTAACATTCCAGGAATTGATCCGATGCTGCAGAAAGTCCCTGAGAAATTGATGTGCTCATAAATTTCGTCTGAAACTACATAAATATTTGGATGTTTTTCCAACACTTTTGCAAGCGCTGTTAATTCTTCTCTGCTGTATACTGATCCGGATGGGTTGCAAGGAGAAGAGAACCACATCATTTTTGTTTTTGGTGTGATGGCAGCTTCTAATTGCTCAGGCGTCATTTTGAAATCAGTATCTACAGAAGTAGGAACTTCAACCGGAACTCCGCCTGAAAGTTTTACGATTTCAAAGTAAGAAACCCAGTAAGGTGCCGGTAAAATAACTTCGTCACCATCGTTTAACATTACTTGGGCAATATTGTATAAAGATTGTTTTGCACCTGTAGAAACCACAATTTGAGATGGTTTGTATTCTAATGCATTGTCTCTTTTGAATTTTTTGCAGATTGCTTCTCTCAATTCTAAATAACCTTCTACCGGAGAATAAGTACTGTAGTTTTCGTCTACTGCTTTTTTAACTGCTTCTTTAATGAAATCCGGCGTATTGAAATCCGGTTCTCCTAAACTTAAACTGATAATGTCTTTTCCCTGTGCTTTTAATTCGCGTGCTAAAGCAGCCATTGCTAAAGTTTGTGATGTCGCTAAGTTGTTGATTCTGTCTGAAAGAATATGATTCATTATAAAATTTTTGAATGTCTTTAATTTCAACTTTAATTAAAGACGGTTAATGATTAATAGTTTCTTATTTTATGCTAGCTCGGGTTTTATTCCAAGATCTCTTAAGTGTCTGTAATGTGCTAATACAGCTCCTCTCATCGTTTTGAATTCATGATAAGGCAAGTTGCATTCGATGGCCGTTTGTTTTACGATTTCGGCAATTTTTCCGTAGTGAATATGACTGATATTTGGAAAAATGTGATGCTCGATCTGGTGGTTTAATCCTCCGGTAAACCAGTTGACAACTTTGTTTTTTGGAGCAAAATTAGCGGTGGTGTACAACTGATGAATGGCCCAGGTGTTTTCTATTTCTCCGTCTTCATTCGGAACAGGATTTGAAGTTTCTTCTACTACGTGTGCCAATTGAAAAACGATACTTAAAATTAATCCGGCTGTGTAATGCATTACGAAAAACCCGATCACGACTTTCCACCATATTACCCCCAAAATCATTGGTAAAGCGATCCAGATTAAAATATAAATTATTTTTGTGATCACAAGAACGGTCCATAATTTGGTCGGACTTTGCGGCGCTCCGTAAGATAATTTTCTTTTAATATAGTCTTTCATTTGCTTGAAATCGGTTGTTAAGGCCCAATTGAAAGTCAATAGTCCATATAAGAAAAAAGAATAGTAATGTTGAAATTTATGAAAACGACGCCATTCTGCGTTTTGTGTAAAGCGGATAATTCTTCCGGCATCCAGATCTTCATCATGACCGTGAATGTTTGTATACGTATGGTGAAGTACGTTATGCTGAACCTGCCAGTTGTGAACATTTCCGGCTAGGACATAAATACTTCCTCCCATGATTTTATTGATCCATGATTTAGAAGAGTACGAGCCGTGATTTCCATCGTGCATGACATTCATACCAATTCCGGCCATACCAACTCCCATAAGGATATTTAGGAGCAATTGTGCCCAGAAAGGCATGTTAAGCGTTAATATTAAAAAATAGGGCGTTAAAAAAACGGCGAAAAGAATAATGGCTTTTAAATGCAGCTTCCAGTTTCCTGTTTTCTGAATATTGTTCTCTTTGAAGTAATTGTTTACTCGTGAGTTAAGCGTTCTGAAGAACTTCAGATTGTCTTGCTTCGCAAATGTAGGCGCAGTGTTATTCATAATTATTTTAAATAGGTTTCAAAGGTAATTATTATAAATTTTCAATTTGCAAAATTGAGTTAAATATTTCAATCGTAAAGTACTACTTTTGTTAAAAAAATTAGAGCAATGGATGAGATATTGAAATATTTTCCGGATTTGACTGAACTTCAAATCCAGCAATTTCAAAAGTTAGACTTTTTATACCACGACTGGAATGAAAAAATCAATGTTATTTCAAGAAAAGATATTGATGCCTTATATACAAAACACATTTTGCACTCGCTTGGAATTGCTAAAATTATGAAGTTTGAACCAGGGGCAACAGTTTTGGATGTAGGTACCGGAGGTGGTTTTCCCGGAATTCCGTTGGCCATTCTTTTTCCTGAAACCCGTTTTTATCTGATTGATGTCATAGCAAAAAAAATTAAGGTGGTTCAGGGAGTTGTAGACGCATTAGAATTGAAAAATGTTAAAGCAGAACAAAAGCGTGCTGAATTGGTAAAAGGTGATTTTGATTTTATTGTAAGTCGTGCCGTAACCAATATGCCAGATTTTGTTTCGTGGGTAAAAGGTAAAATAAAGAAGCAGCATAAACACACTTTGAAAAACGGAATTCTATATTTAAAAGGAGGAGACTTAACAGAAGAATTGGCAGCTTTTCCAAAAGCTACTTTATATGATTTGTCGACTATTTTTGAAGATGAATTCTTTGAAACTAAAAAAGTGGTTCATTTGCCTTTAAAGTTCACTGTTTAGAAGCTATAAAAGAACCCAATAATGTTTGTCTGTTTTCAGAGCATTATTGGGTTTTGTATTTAAAATAGTATTAGTACATCATAATTAGGAAACTTTTTGTGATAGTTGAAGAAACGGATTGCTTTTTTGATCTGAATTTTGGATGTATTTATTCACCGCTTTTTCTGATGCCATAATGGTATATCGAAATTTAGGATTAAAGAAAAAATCGCGGCAAATTATAGATTCGTTATGAGAATCGTATACCTTTTCATCCGTTCCATCAAGATCTTCATTTGCATATGGACACGGATACAAATAAGTTAATTGTATAATGGTATTGTTGAACCAATTGTCAAAAACGTTTTTCTTAGGCGTTATATGACGGGCAAGCAGTACCAGTCCTAAAATTTCATTTTGTAAAAAGTAAGATCCTTTTCTATATCTTACATCGATCATTCTCACGGTCATATGTGCTACCCATAATGGACCGTTTATAGGGCCTGAAGCCGGGATGTCAAAATTAGTGTCAAATAATAAAGGACTTGATAACTCCGGATCTTTAATTGAGCACCAAAGTGCTTCGATGCGTTTTTCGGTATCAGTGATACTTGTATTATGGCCTATAAAACGCCAGTAGATCCACTCCAGTAAAGCAGCACTAAGTCCTACCGTTGCTTTATGATTAATATTTAACAATGTAGTTTCGAGTTCTTTGTATTCATCCAGAGGATCTAAGAACTTTTCCATCTTCTTCTTATTCCATTTGAAATCAATTGGATGCCCAATATGTTTTGATTTTAGAATAATCTGCGGAGCATTTTTCAAGCTTTTCATAAGTCAATTGTTGATTTTTTTAGTTGATTCCTTTGTTAAAACTGGATTGTATAGTAATTGTTTATGAAGTTTATTTCTCGGTTTTTTGTGGTTAAGATTTATGTTTTTTCTTGAGGTTATACTGCAAATTTATGTTGGGTTTTTCTTTTTTAATGTAACGTCAGGACATATAAATAACATGATAAGACAAAGCTTTAATTTATAATTGTTCTAAATAAACATGAAAGAAAAAACATATGTTTTTTGTTGATCGCTGGTTTGTTTTGTAAGTAAAAACATGTTTACTCATTTTTTTTATGAAATTAAAAAAAACAGATAAAAGCCTGGTCTGATTTAAGATCCGGTTTTTATCTGTTTTATGTGTTAATTTAGGAAAGAACGTCATTTGTCTACAGTTATCTTTCGCTTATGTACTTTTATTTGCTCAATCTCTGTTAGTGGAATATCTTTACTACAGCATAACAATTTTTGGCTCGAGAATAATGGTAAAATTATCTGCATATTGGAAAATTCAGTTCATTGGATGGATGGCAACCTCTTTGTATTGGGGAGTTTCGGCTTTTTTTGGCAGTAGTTTTATGTGGACAATTGGCATAGCTGATTTTGTATTAGATGTATTTATTGGTATTTCATTAACGCATCTTTACAGAAATTTTGCTTTGAAAAGAGGTTGGAATAAGTTCAGTCTGAAAAAATTGGTTCCAAGAATGGTGTTGAGTGTTCTTATACTTTCTGTATTGTACATGCTTTTGATTGTGGGGAAACTTTACCTTGTGCGACTATTTATTTTAAAAAGCACATCAATTTCATTCATTTCGTTTTTACAATCCACGCAGTTGCAGGTTTTTATTACTGGTACCAGACTAATGTCTATTTGGGTGCTGGCTTATCATTTGTATCATTATTCAAGATTAGAGATTGAAACCGTAAAAGAAAATGCGAGATTGTCTATTATATTAAAAGAAGCACAATTGAATAATCTGAGTACACAGCTTAATCCGCATTTCTTTTTTAATTCACTGAACAGTATTAAATTTTTGGTGTTAGAAGATCCGCATTCGGCACGACGGGCGATTGACCTTTTATCTGATTTGCTTCGGAATTCTTTAAATAATAATATAGGAAATTTAGTAGCCTTAAGCGATGAAATCAGTCTGGTTAGGGATTATTTGGAGTTGGAAAAAATACGATTTGAAGAACGTCTACAGGTACAAATTGAAGTAGATAGCAATCTGTCTGATCATTTAGTTTTACCTTTAAGTATTCAGACACTGGTGGAGAATGCCATAAAACATGGAATTGAAAAAAGAAAAGAAGGAGGAGCTGTTACCGTAAAGGTAGAGCAGTTGGACAGTTTTATAAACATCAGTGTTCAAAATTCGGGGAAGCTTAATAAAAAGATTAAAGATTTTTCAGGTATTGGATTGACTAATCTGAAAGAGAGATTGCTGTTGCAATACAAAGGAAGAGCTTCTTTTGAAATTAAAGAAATGGAGAGCGAAATCGTTTTGGCAGCTATTTTATTCCCATCAGAATGAGAAAGATAAAAGTTATAATAGTAGACGATGAACGTTTGTCCAGAGAAGAACTAAAAAGGGCACTAAAACCGCATGAAGATTTTGTTCTTGTAGGAGAAGCAGGAAATGCTGATGAAGCCAAAAGTCTGATTGAAGCCAAAATGCCGGATCTGATCTTTTTAGACATTCAGATGCCTGAAAAATCCGGTTTCGATTTACTGGAATCTCTCGATAATGCACCGGCAGTACTTTTTACAACGGCTTATAATGAATATGCTGTGCGGGCTTTCGAAGTAAATGCTTTAGATTATTTAATGAAACCGATAAGGGAAGAACGTTTTGCAAAAGCAATTGAAAAAATAAGAAATACTTTATCCGGAAAGTATTCTTTGGGAGATGTTGCAGTAAAAGACCGTAAGATTTTCATTAAAGATGGAGAGAAAAGATTCTTTATTCAGCTGGATGAAATTTATCTGATCGAATCTCTTGAAAATTACACCAGACTTTTTTTTCAGGATAAAAAAGCTCTTCAGAGACGTTCCCTCCGCCAATGGGAAGAAATGCTGGATGTGAATGTTTTTTTTAGAATAAACAGAACCGAAATTATAAACCTTAATCACATTCGGGAAGTTAACAGAACCGTTAGTGGCAAACTGGAAGTAAAGTTAAAAACGGGAGAACTCTTAGAAGTTTCAAACCGTCAGGCCGTGAAGTTTAAAAATCTCAATGGGATTTAATTAAAAAAAGAAAAACTCATTCTTTTTAAATCGCTATAGCAAAAGAAGAGGTAATACAAATGAAGCCGTTTTTAGAGGTACTGAAAACAGCGGGACGCAGTGTGTTGTTTTTGGATTAAAATTCCGGAAAAATAAAACCCAGATCTGACATGACTGATTCGTTTAAAATTGCAACAGAACTACTTAAATCAAATAACTCAATGAGACTAATTTTAAAATTGGTGTTTTTTATTTTTTCAGTAATCAACACCTATGCACAACAGACAAGTGTGACAAGATCAAAAGATCTGGAAAGCGCTTATGACATTCAGGACAGTGTAATGATTAAAACCAGAGATGGTGCTTTCATATCAGCAATGGTTGTTCGGAAAAAAGGAGATTTAACGCCCAAGCCGGTTATCTATCAGCATACCATTTATGCCAGAGAAAAAGGCAGAGATCTCAAATCTTTAAAAACAGCGGCAGATAAGGATTATATAGGGGTCATGTCGTATTCACGCGGGAAACGATTTAGTCCTGATGAAATAACGCCTTATGAAAACGAGACGAATGACACTTATGATGTTATCGACTGGATTAGTAAACAGGAGTGGTGCAACGGAAGTGTCGGGATGTATGGCGGAAGTTATAACGGGTTTACGCAATGGGCAGCGTGTAAAAAAATGCACCCTGCACTTAAAACGATAGTTCCGTATGTTGCTTCCAGACCGGGAATGGGTTTGCCGATGGAGAATAATGTTTTTATAAACCCTAATTACGAATGGGCGTTTTACGTTGGAAATAACAAATATCTGGATACGGTTGCGGGAAACGACAGACAGCGCTTCAGGAATATGCAGTTTAAGTGGTGGGAAACCGGTGTGGCTTACAAAAAAATGGATAGCATTGACGGCAGTCCGAACCAATCCTTTCAAAAGTGGATCAAGCACCCGTCATTTGACGAATACTGGCAGAAAATGGCACCATACGGAAAAGAATTTTCTCAGATCAATATTCCGGTTTTAGCCATTGATGGTTACTATAATGATTCTCAAAATTCAGGATTGTATTATTTGAGAGAATTGGAGAAATACAATCCGAAAGCCGATTCTTATTTAATCATTGGCCCGTACGGTCATTTTGGTGCGCAAGTAGGGGGTGATGCTGTTCTGAATGGTTACAAAGTGGATGAGGTGGCTCTAATTAATACCTATAAAATAACCTATCAATGGTTTGATTATATTTTGAAGGGCAAACCCAAACCGGCAATCTTAAAAGACAGGGTCAATTATGAGGTGATGGGAGCTAATGAGTGGAGAAGTGCTCCGTCTATTGCTAAAATGAGTAATAGTTTGCTAACGTTGTATCTCACCAATGATCCGGTAGAGAAAGGAAAATTTTACTCGTTGAATGCCTCAAAACCTGCTAAAAAAAGTTATTTGCCGCAGGAAGTTGATTTTGCAGACCGACAAACCATTAATAACGATTATTATCCTGACCCCATTATTGATAACGAAGTAGATACGTCCAATGGGTATGTTTTTATAAGCGAACCTTTTAGTCAGCCGATAGTGGTAAATGGAGCATTTTTGGGAGAAATAAAGGCCAGCATCAATAAAAAAGACATGGATATTGGAGTTACCTTGTTTGAAGTAACGCCAGACGGAAAATATTTTGAGCTGTCTTATTTTATAGGAAGGGCAAGTTATGCGAAGGATATTACGAAAAGAAATTTGCTTCAGCCCAATAAAATAGAAAGTATTCCTTTTTCAAACACTCGTGTGGTGAGTAAACAACTGAGCAAAGGAAGCAGATTGTTGATTACTTTGAATGTAAACAAAAATGCTTTTTCGGAATTGAATTATGGGACGGGGAAGGAGGTCAGCAGCGAAACAATTAAAGATGCCAAAGAACCTTTGAAAATCAAATGGTATAATGATAGTTTTGTACAGATTCCAATTTGGAAATAAAAAAATCCCAATCTTATTTGTTTTAAGATTGGGATTCTTTTATTTCAGTAAAGCGGTATCTAAATGATGTAACCAATTTTCTTTGTAGCTATTTCCTATTGGTATTGCTACTGTATTTATTTCAACTTCATTCTTAGAATAAGCGGTTAGTTTTTTGATCTGAATGATATAAGAACGGTGAACACGCACAAAATTGGAATCTAATTGTTTCTCAAAAACAGAAATATTCTGCTTAATATGATGTGATTTTCCGTTTTCGAGATGAATGGTAATATAGTCTTTTAGGCTTTCAATAAATAAGATTTCATCAAATACAATTTTAATATTTCTGCTTCCGCTGGTTACAAAAACATGATTTTCAGAGTCTGATTTTGTTTCCTTTTTTAATGGCTGTACTTGTTTGAATTTTTCTATCGAGACAAAAAAACGATCAAAAGTGATAGGTTTTAAGAGATAATCAATGACATTAAGTTCATAACCTTCTATGGCATATTCCCGATAAGCCGTTGTGAAAATTACCTTAGGCGGATTTTTTAATTTCTTTAAAAATTCATTGCCTTTTAAGAGTGGCATTTCTATATCTAAAAAAATCAAATCGACTGTGTTTGTTTCTAAAAAAGTATAAGCATTCAGTGCGTTTTCGAAAGAATCGATTAGTTCGAAATTTTGAAAATTCACTAAATGAGAAGCAATTAATTCTCTTGCCAAAGGTTCGTCGTCAATGATGATGCATTTGTATTTCATTAAAAAAAGAATATTTTTTAGAAAATCTAATTTATGGGTTTTGAATAAGCTTTGGTTATAGCTCTAAAAAAATCTTAGGAGTTTTCATTTTGTAAGCTTAAAATTAAATGTTGAGGTAAAGTTTAACAGCATAAGTAATTTGCGTTTCTTCAATTTCTAATTGATGTTTTTTAGGATATAATAAATCCAATTGTTTGCGAACATTGACTAAACCAATTTTAGATTTATCCGAAGTTTTACCAAAATCGTTTTTAGGTTTTGTGTTGTCAATGCTAAAAATGATTTGTTGTTTTTTGCTTTCTAATTGGAAAGAAATTATTGCTTTTTCAGTTTCGTTAATTACACCATGTTTAAAGGCATTTTCGATAAAAGTTAATAGAATTAAAGGAGATATCTTATTGCTCACTTCAATGTTTTTTGTAAATGAAATAGTCAGTCTGTTTTCGCTGTAGCGTAATTTTTCCAGACCAATATAATTTTCAATTAATGCAATTTCTTTTTCGATCGATACATAATCTTCGTTACAGCGATATAAAACAAAATCTAAAATTTCAGATAATTTAGCGATAACTTCCGGTGCTTTATTATCTTTTTTTAAGGTTAAAGTGTAGAGATTGTTCAATGTATTAAAGAGGAAATGTGGATTCAGCTGATTTTTTAGGATCTTCAGTTCCATTGATTTTTTTTCTTCTTCTAATTTTAAAAGCCGTTGTTGTTTGCGGTTAAAACTTATAAAGCCTAAAATAATAACAGGATAGGTAAGGAATGAGAATTCTCTCAGCATCAATTTAACCGAAGTTAATCTTTCAATAACGGTCATTTTATGACCAGGCCAGTAATCAAAGAAACCCGGGAATTTTGGTTCGAGATAATAAAATTTTAAAATCATTAAAAGGGCAAAAACGAAATAAAGCCAGCCTAATGCGGAAACTGTAAAAAGTAAATATTTCTTTTTGTTTAATGTCTGAGGAATAATCCAATAAATCAGACCATACCCAACAGCTGCCTGTGCTACAATTTTCCAGGAATATATAAATAGAAAAGCATAAGAATCTTCGTTATCAGCTTTATTCGAAAAATAAAAAAATAAAAAGAAAATCCAGTAAAAACAATGAAGTGCTGCTCTTTTTAAATCAATTTGTTTGATGAAATTCATTAGCATATTTTAAATAGGAGCAAGATAACAAAATATAAAAATAAGCTCTGTTTAGGACTATAAATAATGAGATTTTGCCCTCAATAACAGCATTTCAGCATACGAATACAACAGAATTGAATTATTCATTATTTGATTGCTAAAACAGCCTTTTCAGTTGCGCTTGTAATTATCAGAAGTTCTTGCAATTATATTCGCTTAAAAATAATTATGATCAAATTTATCCTTGTATTGATTCTATTTCTAAGCAACATGTTGAAATAAAATCTCCTTGAAATAATAAACGGACCTAAAACGAAATGAAAAAAATGATTAAACACACAATTGGTATTCTGATTTTAATAAGTTCTTTAAACTTATTTTCGCAGGAAAAAAAACAAGAAATTAAATACAACGAGACTTCTAAAGTAATCAGGCCTGATTTGTTTGCAGACTTAGGCGAAACTTGCCAAACTCCGGACGGAATGGCTCTTGATAAGAAAGGAAATTTATTTCTTTCGATTACAAATGCAATTTCATTTGAAAAGTACGGCAGTAAAATTTTAACTTTCGATAAGAATGATAAACCGATAACCTGGTTTGACAAATTACCATTACATCCTGTTACACAAAAAGTACATCCGATGGGAATGGAGTTTGGCCCTGATGGGAATGGAGTTTGGCCCTGATGGGAATCTATATATTATGGACAATCAGTTTTTTGCTGGGAAAGAGAATTTCTCCAGATTACTAAGAATTATCGTAAAAGACGGAAAGCCAATAAAAGCTGAGGTTTTAGCCGAAGGATTTAATTTTGGAGAAGCCGTAAGATGGTTTAAAAACCGAATTTATATTACAGATGCTTTATTTGAAAATCGAAGAGAAAGCGGAATTTATAGTTTTTCGTTAGAGGAATTAAACAAGAAAAAGATTGCTCTGGATTCATCAAATAAGAAAAATTATCTGATTGCAACTTTTATCTTAAAACCTGAAGTTACCAAGAGTACCATTGGGATTGATGGAATTGCTTTTGATAAAAAGGGAAATCTATATGCAGGAAATTTTGGTGATGGAGTAATTACTAAAATAGAATTCTACAGTGATGGAAAAGTAAAATCTAAAAAAGTTGTTTTTGATTCGGATAAATTAAAATGTTGCGATGGCTTTTTTTATGATAAAAAGCGAAACTCTATTTTCATTGCCAATTATGAAAATAATAGTGTACACGAATTAAATTTAGATACAAATACGATTTCTTTAATTTGGGAAAATGATAATGCTGACGGTTCTGACGGGCAATTAGATAATCCTTGTGAGACTATTGTTTATAAAGGAAAATTGTTAGTTGTAAATTACGATACTTTTGAGGGAGAAAAGAATAAAGGCGCAGATCGCTTTCATACTATTTCCAGTTTTAAATTATAAGTCCTGTCCAGAAATAAAAAAAAACAATAGGTTAAACAAAACAAAAGCCAAATCTAAAAACTTAGATTTGGCTTTTTTATATTAACAAAGTTTCTAACCTGAAACTTTGAAACTTGAAACTAAAAATGATTAACCTAAGAAAGGATATCTGTAATCTTCAGGAGTTACAAAGGTTTCTTTGATTGTTCTAGGAGATGCCCAACGCAATAAGTTCAATGCAGAACCCGCTTTATCGTTAGTTCCTGAAGCTCTTGCTCCACCAAATGGCTGCATTCCTACAACGGCTCCTGTTGGTTTATCGTTGATGTAGAAGTTACCTGCAGCATTTTGTAATTTTACGGTAGCTACTTCAATTGCATAACGATCCTGGCTAAATACTGCTCCTGTTAAAGCGTACTCAGAAGTAGTATCTACTAATTCTAAAGTCTCTTCCCATTTAGCATCTTCGTAAACATAAATCGTGATTACAGGTCCGAATAATTCGGTTTCCATCGTAGTATATTTCGGGTTTGTAGTTACGATAACCGTCGGCTCAATAAAGTATCCAACTGATTTATCGTAGTTTCCACCAACGATGATTTCAGCATCAGCGTCTTTTTTAGCCTGGTCGATGTAGCTCGCTAATTTATCAAAAGAACCTTCGTGGATAACCGCTGTAATAAAGTTTCCGAAATCTTCCGGAGAACCCATTTTCATTGATTTTACATCGGCAACTAATTGTTCTTTTACAGCTGGCCATAAACTTTGCGGGATATAAGCTCTTGAAGCTGCAGAACATTTTTGTCCCTGAAATTCAAATGCACCACGGGCAATTCCTGTAGCCACTTGTTTTACGTTAGCGCTTGGGTGTGCAATGATAAAATCTTTACCACCAGTTTCTCCAACGATTCTAGGGTATGTTTTGTAGTGGTGAATGTTAGCACCAATTTTAGCCCAGATGTCTTTAAATACATGAGTTGATCCAGTAAAGTGAACTCCTGCAAAATCACGGCTTGCTAAAACAGTATCCGTAATCATTAAAGCATCACCAAAAACAACATTGATAACGCCATCAGGAACACCTGCTTCTTTGAAAATATCGATAATGATTTTTGCAGAGAAAACCTGACTGTCGCTTGGTTTCCAAACTACAACGTTACCCATCATAGCAGCACTTGCAGGAAGATTTGCAGCAATAGCAGTAAAGTTGAAAGGAGTAATAGCGTAAACAAAACCTTCAAGAGGTCTGTATTCTAAACGGTTCCACGTAGAAGAATCTGATTTTGGCTGATCTCCGTAAATCTGAGTCATGAATTCTACGTTGTAACGTAAAAAGTCGATTAGTTCACAAGCAGCATCAATTTCTGCCTGATGAATATTTTTAGACTGACCGATCATTGTTGCTGCATTAATACGGGCTCTGTATGGTCCTGCAATAAGCTCAGCAGCTTTTAAGAAAATAGCAGCACGTTGTTCCCATGCCATATTTGCCCATGCTTTTCTTGATTCAAGAGCGTTGGCAATCGCTTTTTCGATATGTTGTTTTTCAGCTAAGTGGTAGGTTCCTACGATATGTTTGTGATCGTGAGGAGCTGATATTGTTCTTGTATTTCCAGTTCTGATTTCTTCGCTTCCGATGTATAACGGCACGTCGATTTTAGAGTTCCATAAAGTAGTGTAAGCTGCCTGAACTGCTGCTTTTTCTGGTGAGTTAGGTGCGTATCCTTTTACCGGTTCGTTTACCGCTTTTGGCACGTGAAAGAATCCTTTTAGCATGTTATTTAAAATTAGATAATTAGACAATTTAAGAATTAGACGATTTGATTGTTACGAATAATCTAACGCTGCACAAAAGTACAAAGGATAAATTAATAATTTGTCAAATTTGTGATTAAGATAACGATAAAAAAGGGAGTTTTAAACCTAATTTTTAGTTTAAAGCAAAAGGAGCACACATTCTGAAAGTAGGAACAATTACTTTGAATGTTTTGGTAGTGGTAAAGTTGATCATATTAAAATGACCTTTCATCGCTCCATAAGGAGATGATAATAAACAGCCTGAACTATAAGTGTGATTTTCGCCGGGTTTTAAAACTGGTTTTTTTCCAATAACACCTTCACCGTCAACAATCTCGAGGTCGTTCAGAGAGTCAAAAATTTCCCAGTGACGGGAAGTTAACTGAACAGAATCTTTGCTGTGATTTTCGATTGTAACGACATAGCTAAAAGCAAAGTGAATCTTATAGTTCTTGAAGTAAGTACCTTCAAAACTAGTCAAAACAGATATTTTTATGCCTCTTGTTATCTGAGAAACCATACTAAAGTAGTATATATGTGTGCGTTATAGGTGCAAAGCTACGAAAAAAAATCTTTCTGCCTAAATCCTTAACAATGTTTTAATTTATGATGTTTATCGAGTTTGCATTTCCTTTGCCAATCACTCTCTGGTATCGATCTGTACTTTCTCTGTAATACACCAGGATGGTATATTCATTCTCAGTCTGATAAAAGTTTCCGTCTATGGCATTTTCATAATCAATCACTCCTTTTTTATCGGCAACCGTGTATTGAAAAGCAGTAAAACCCTGTTTGATCACAATTGCTTTTTCAAAAATACCTTTCTCTGAATTATAATCCATCTTATATTCCGGAGACAGGCTGTAATTGTTGAACATCCCGCAGATATAAATGTCCTTATTCGAGGCTCTGAAAGTTGGGGCCGACAGGCTGAAATATACCCAGGCATAGTCAGCTTCGATTTCATTGTTGGAAGCATTGATATTCTTCACTACGAAATTTCCGTTTACATCCTGATTGTTCGAGTAAATCTGATTGGCTCTTGCCAGATTGGTAAACAAATAAGAGTTATAAATGTCGCCACTGCTTCCTACTTTGGCTACATTGGTGCTAGCCGCACGTATGTCTTTGTTTTCAAAATACAAAAACTCATTACCGCCCCAAAACTGAGTTTCTTTATCGTATTTGTACACCAGCTGATTCCCAATGGTGTATTGCGGCACAATATTTTTAATAGAAGTGTTAAAGTTGCCATTCTGTAGCAGCAGCACTTTTACATTTTGCAACGGAGTCTGAAAAACAATATCATTAGAGCTGATATTAAAATCCAGATTTTGTTTGTGTTCTATGTTAGACAAATCCCGACTTCTTTTTACCTGAGTCGCTACAGTACAGTGATTTTCGTATAAGATAAACTTTCTGGACAGTACAACTTCTTTGTCCTCATTTAAAATACGAAGCATATAATTGCCAGAAAGACGCAATTGACTGGTAAACTGATTCGGGAAAGGAAGTCGGTAATGCGAATAGATTTGAAGTGTATTAAACGAATTCGAATAGTCAGTAATTCGCTGATTGTCAAAACCGATGATATAGTCTGTTTTTGGAATATCAGACGGTTTCCAGTTGTAATCGCAGTGTATCACTTCAAAATAATAATTGGCTTCATTGCCAAATAAATCGTCAAATTGAAATTGAAATGCTTCCCCTAATTCGAAGATTGGAATCACATTACTGCCGTTCTGAACAAAAGAGACGGTTTTAATATTGTAAGGCGGATTTACTTCAGTTTGTACTTCCTGAGCAGTAGCCGAAGCAAAAATGAAAAATATAAGGAGGTTTCTAAATAATTTTTTTGGCATCTTATTAAGTTGTAAGATTGTAAATATAACAATTTTATAGAACCTAATAAGATGCTGTTTTACAGGTTTTGAAAACAATTGATCAGGAACCCAGCAGGTATTCGAGATTTGCTTCAATTTCGTCGCTGATATGACTTTCTTCCAAAAGCGAATCCGAGAGTAGTTTTTTGTTTTCCTGTAATTTGATGATTTTTTCTTCGACTGTATTTTTTGAAATGAAACGAACTACGTTTACTTTGTTCAATTGTCCGATACGATGCGCTCTTCCCACTCCCTGTTTCTCTGCAAAAGGATTCCACCAGGGATCAAGGAATAAGACGTACGAAGCCTTGGTAATGTTCAGACCAACGCCACCCGCCTTAAGGGAAATGAAGAATAACAAAGGGTTTTCTTTTTCCTGAAATCGTTTTACCTGCTGTTCTCTTTTTTGTGACGGAGTTTCACCGGTAATCTCGCAATATTCTATTTTGTTTTCTTTACACCAATCCGTATAAAAATTCAAATTGGTCACAAAGGAGCTAAAAATGATGACTTTTTGTTTTCCCTTGACTAAGTTTTTCAGGTAATTCGTAACGGCAATGTATTTTCCAGAATCTACTTCAGAATCCTGATCGACCATTTTGGGATGATTGCTCAGTTGTCTCAGCTTCATTAAAGTGTTGATAATGCTAATTTTATCAAGACCTGATCCATCCGTTTTCAGTAAAAAGTTACGTGCTTTTGATTTCTCTTTTTCGTATAGTTTTTCCTGTTCAGCATCCATATTGCAGTAATAAACCTGCTCTGTCAATTCAGGTAAATCTTTTAAAACCTGTTCTTTGGTTCTTCTTAAAATATAAGGCTGGATCAGGTTTTTTAATTCATTTAAAACTTCTTCGTTCTGTTTTTTCTCAATAGGATTTTTGAAATTCTCCATGAAAAAAGCATAGCTCCCCAAAATATCCGGATTGATAAACTGCATCTGCGACCATAAATCGTCAAGTGAATTTTCGATCGGTGTACCACTCAAAGCAATTTTATGTCCCGTGCTGATTTTATTGATGGCTTTAAAAATCTTAGAATCTTTGTTTTTAATGTATTGACTCTCATCAAGAATTAAATAGCGGAAATCATATTTTTCTAAAATGGAAATATCCCGATGAACAATGCTGTAACTCGTAAAAATTAAATCGGTTGAATTTAATCTGCTTGCCAGTAATTTTCGGTCATTACCCACATATTGCATTTTCGAAAAATGAGGCGTAAACTTTCCGGCTTCATTGTACCAGTTAAAAACCAAAGAAGAAGGGAGAACGATCAACGCCTTCAGAGGTTCTCTTTCGATAGTCGTATCGTTTGAGAATAAATCAAAATTGGTCGTTTTGGTCGTAAAGCCCAATTGCTCCTGTACCGCAACTAAAACCGCTAAAGTCTGCAGCGTTTTTCCAAGTCCCATATCATCGGCCAGACACGCACCGAGGTTAGCATTAAAGTGACCCAAAAGCCATTTTACACCGTCAATCTGATACGGTCTCAGGGTTGCTTTTAGTAAATCGGAAGCTGTAAATTCAGCTTTATGAATCTGGTCCGGATCATTGGCAATTTCTGAAATTCCGTCTAAGGCAGTAAAATTACTTTTACGCAACAAAACTGTTCCGTTTTCTGTCTTTGCCAATTTTGCCAGAGAGCCGTATTTGCTAAACCATTCCAGCGGAATCAAAAAGTAATTTCCGTCAGGCAACATAAAGAGTCTTTCTTTGCTTTTTATGTTTGGAATGATTTCACTGAAATTGATTTTATAAGGACCAATTGTGATGATTATTTTAATGTCGAACCAATCGGCTTTCGTTTCTTTTGCAATTGAAATCGTGTTGCTTTCGGTGATGATTTGTTTGCTTTCGAGTTTGAGATTCTGAATGGTAAAACCCAGACTTTCGAGTGGTTCTTTATGGTCAATAATGAATTGAATATTGACATACGGATCAGAGGTCTCGGCATCTGAACTCAATCCAAACAATTCATTTTTGATTTTTGTTAAACCAAGACTGAGTAATTTGTCTGTATAGGAAATCTCATCAGCGCTTCGTTTGAACTGAATAATTTTAGGTTCGTTGGCAACACTAAAATCAACAAAAGAGTGTGTTTTTTTAGTTTTACCCGCATCAAACGAATAGCCGTTATAGTCAAAAAAAAGGTTGAGGTAATAACAGTTTTTAAAAAAATCAAAAACAGGCTGAATCGTGCAGGAGATAATGGTGTCACGAAGTTCAATGTCAAAGCCGGTAGATTCGATGTCGATTTTTTTGGCTATTTCCGGAATGAAATTCTTAAAGTAATTGTCAACTAGTTTTGATGGTATTTCGATTGATTTCTTCTTTAAAAAAGGCAGTAGTTTTTTAGAATTAAGTTCTTTTAACTGTCCAAGTTTTTTGTCGATGATCAACCAGCTTGGTTCGTCCAAAAGAATATCTACACTTTTATCCATTGGTAAAAATGTGGTTTCGCCTTCTTTTAAAGATAGAGTATAAGTAATGCCTTCAGCGTGTTTGTCAAATTGAATCTGAGGTTCAAATTCTAACGGATTTGTATCGACTCTCCAACGATAAAAATCCTTTTCGGCACTCATATTAGCAGAGAATGGAAATTGTTCTTTTACAATTAGATTGTAAAAGGATTCTAGGTTAAATTTTAAATGCTGACGAATGGCAAATTCAATTTTGGAATCTTTTTGTAAATCAGCAATTGTTTTAGCCGATTTGATTTTAGCGCTGAATTTCTTGAAAATAAAATCAGGTTTTAAAGAGTCGCAAGCCGTCAGTATTTTTTTTGTATTGGAATCTAAATTTTCAAAAAGAACTCCAAAACTTTGAAGTACATCTGTACTCGCTTTTTTGTCCAGATATTTAATATCATCGGTATTTTCAATGATATAAGCTGTTGGGAGGTAGGTATTCAGGTTTTTTTCAAAACTGATGTCAAAGCAGAACTGAAATGATTTTGTAGGTTCCAAGATTTAGGGATTTGGTTGGCTTATAATTTAGAGATTGGGCAAAAAAATAAAGAGTTTTCAAAATATCAATAATTTGAAAACTCTTTTTAAATGAACTTGTATCACTTATATGGTGAAAGAATTAGTTTTCCTGTTTGAAGCAAAGCGGAATGATTTCGCCTTTTGCCAGACAATATTTTTCTACCAGTTCCGGAGCAATTTTATGAGTATAGTCTTCTTCGATAACGATAAAACCGATGCTTCTTAACTTGTCAAAATAATCACGGCCATAAATACGCACGTGGTCGTACTGACCAAATATTCTGGCACGTTCTTTTTGATCGGTGATGGTGTCGTCAGCAAAAGTAACCGCTCTGGATAAGTCCTGCGGGATTTGAAGAATCGCCATTCCGCCCGGTTTTAAAACACGAAATAACTCCTGCATGGCTTTAGTATCGTCCGGAATATGTTCTAAAACGTGGTTGCATAAAATAACATCATATTCATTGTCTTTGAAAGGCAAATTACAAATGTCTGCTTTTACATCTGCCAAAGGCGAGAACAAATCGGTTGTCGTGTAATCCAAGTTTTTCTGCTTGCGGAATCTTTTGTAAAAAGCTTGTTCCGGAGCAAAGTGCAATACTTTTTTAGGTGCCGTAAAAAAATCAGTCTGATCGTTTAAATACAACCACAGCAAACGGTGTCTCTCTAATGAAAGTGTACTTGGCGAAAGCACATTGTTGCGTTGTTTCCCATATCCATAAGGCAAAAAACTTCTAAAACTTTTCCCGTCAATCGGATCAGTAAATTTGCTTCCTCTTAATGATAAAGCTAAAACAGGACGCGCCACATAACTTAAACGAATTAATATTGGACGGGGAATGGTGTTAAGTACGAGTTTAAAAAGTTTCTTCATGAGTAGTTTCACAGAGTTTCACAAAGGAGGCGCAAAGCTTCACAAAGTGTTTAAAAATCTTTTGATGTTGTTTTTTAAAATTTTTGAATGAAAATTAATAAGAAGGCCTAATGGGTAATTGCCAAGTTTTAAATAGGTTAAGATTTGAGCAACATGTACATCTGTAAAAGCTTCAACAGTTTTTAATTCAATTACAATTTTATTTTCAATTAATAAATCAATTCTATAGCCATGATCCAGTTGTATGTCTTTATAGATTATGGGCAGTGCTTTTTGCTTTTCGACAATCAAACCGGAATTTACAATTTCATAGTACAAACATTCCTGATAAGCTGATTCTAATAAACCGGGCCCAAGCTGTTTGTGAACTTCAATAGCAAGTCCGATTATTTTATAGCTAATTGCATCTAATTTTTCGCGAGATTCGGTGTTTTCTTCATACATCTTCCAAAGGCTTATAATAGATAATTTTGTGAATCTTGGCGTATATCTTTGTGAATCTCTGCGGAATAACTGTTACAAAACTAAAGGCACTTTTCGGAATTCATCTTCCTCATTGCTTTCGATTCCAAGCGCTTTATAGATGTATTGAAAAGTCGATAAGATTTCTGGTTTACCATCCACTAAAGCAACGTCGTGTTCGAAATGAGCACTTGCTTTTCCGTCTGCGGTAGTAATGGTCCAGCCGTCTTTGTGTTGTTTGATGTTTCGGGTTCCAAGATTGATCATAGGCTCGATCGCTACAACCATTCCTTCCACAAACAGTTTTCCGCGACCGCGTTTTCCGTAGTTTGGCATTTCAGGTTCTTCGTGCATTTTCTGCCCTAAACCGTGCCCTACCAACTCGCGAACTACTCCGTATCCGTGAGCTTCTGTATATTTCTGGATCGCATTTCCAACATCTTCCACACGATTTCCGGCTTTAAATTCTCTGATTCCTACGTAAAGAGATTCTTTAGTTACTTTCAAAAGTTTTTTAACTTCAGGAGCAACTTCTCCAATTTCGAAACTATAGGCGTGATCACCGTGATATCCATTTTTGAATGCACCGCAATCTACCGAAATAACGTCACCGTTTTTCAAAGGTGTATTGTTCGGAATTCCGTGTACAACCTGAGAGTTTGGACTCATACAAAGTGAATTTGGGAAATCATACAGTCCTAAGAAGCTTGGAACTGCACCGTGATCACGGATAAATTCCTCAGCCAGTTTGTCCAGGTATAATGTAGTTACTCCTTCTTTAATTTCAGAAGCAATCATTCCCAATGTTTTAGATACGATCAAAGCACTTTCGCGCATTAATTCGATTTCTTCACGTGATTTTACAATAATCATAATTTCGGATTTTCAGTTCGCAAAAGTACAAATTTTAATATTATCTTTTTATTTAAAAATTTTTCGCAACGAATTCACGAATTAAAAGGAATGACAGGCGTTTAAAAATTAGCCACGAATTCACGAATCAATATTTATGCGTAAAGTTTGCTAATAGAAATTCGTGAATTCGTGGCGAACGGATAATTAATGAAGAGTTATTGGTTCACAGAAAAAACGTAAATTAGTAATCATTGAAATGAATTAAATTATGGAAACGTCTGTAGATCATGAAAATATAGTAAAGAAGAAAGCCCTGAAACGGATGAAAAATAATGCATTGGGACTCTTAGGTATCGCAGTGCTTTTGTTTGTAGTAGCGGTTTATTTTAAGATTCCGATGCTTCAGGCTTTTAGTGAAGCGGCGATGGTGGGCGGTATCGCCGACTGGTTTGCAGTGGTGGCATTGTTCCGTCATCCGTTAGGAATTCCGATTTGGCACACGGCCATTATTCCGACTAAGAAAAATGAAATTGGTGAAAATTTAGGGAATTTTGTTTCGGAAGAATTTCTGAATCGGGAGAAACTGGAAATAAAACTCGAAGAATTTAATTTTGCTACGAAAGCAGCTGATTGGCTTTCGCAGGAGGAGAATGCCAATAAAATTGCCAGTGTTGTGGCTTTAAATATTATTCCGGGAGTTTTAAAAACGATAAAAGATGAAGATATCAAACGATTTATTCAAACTCAGTTCAAAGAAAAACTGGAAGCAATCAACTTTGGAGATTGGGTAGCACTGGCGTTAGAGCCTTTGCAAAAAGGAAATGTGAAAGAGGAACTGCTGACCAACGTGCTGAATGTGATGAGTACAGAACTTAGTAATAATAAAGACCTGATTCGGAAAAAAGTGAAAGCATCGACACCATTTTTAAGTTTTGGTTTGGCAGATAAAAGTATTACAGAGGGAGTTTTTAATGGGCTTGCTGATTTTTTAAACGAAGCCAAACATCCCGGAAGTGCCATCAGGATTAAGATAGACGAGTATGTGTACAATTTTCTGGACAAAGTAAAGCATTCAGAAGAGATGCGGGAGAAGATCAACAATATGATTTTGAATTTTGCCGGAAAAAAAGAGGTTCAGGATTATGTCAACGGAATTTGGGATGAAATAAAAAGATCGATTTCAGCTGATTTGGAAAAGGGTGAAGAATCGTCAATTAAGAAAAATATTTCGGGTTTGATTCAGGGGTTCGGAAATGGATTAAAAGAAGATATCGTTATGATCGATAAGATCAATAATTTCATCAAGAACGATTTGCTTTCGATGCTGCTAAACAATAAAAAAGTAATTGGAGATTTGATTTCGTCTACCGTGAAAAGCTGGGACGGGAAGGAGGTTTCGGAAAAATTAGAACTGGAGATCGGAAAAGATCTGCAGTACATCCGAATCAACGGAACTTTGGTAGGAGGTCTCATTGGACTTGTAATTTATGCTGTCGAGTGGACGTATCATTATTTTGCTTAATCCGTAAGCAAAAAAACGATTTAACACATAGAGACATAGATTGAATGCACAAAAAAGAACGCAAAAAGAAATATGTTTCTATGTGTTAAAGTAGATTTTAAACTTTAATCCGGATTGGCCATGATTTTGAACAACTCTGAATTTGAGATGTAAAATCGGTTGTCCAGAGCAATTGAGGCTAGTTTTGCGCTAACCAGATTGTTTTCGCGTGTATTGATCAGAAATAACGAGCTTTCTCCGAAAGAGAACAATCGTTCTTCTGAGGTTAACATCGCGGCATTATTTTCTACTAAATTTTTTACCAGTTTCTTTTGTCTGATCAGCGAATTGATTTCTACTTTCTGTGCACTTATTTTGTTGGTCAGCTGTGTTCGTTCCAGAGCAAGAGCAAATTCATTTTCCTGGAGTTTGTATTTGGCCAGTTTCAGACTTCCACGTTCTTTTCGAAGAAACAAAGGGAAGTAAAATTCTAAGCCAACTTTGTAATCGTCAAATTTATAATTGTCAATATATCTAGGATCAGATAAGTAAGAATACCCAACGTTTATTTTAGGCAACAGCATGTTTTGCTTCAGGTCTTTTTCAACCTTGAGTAGGTCTATTTTATTTTGCAGAGCATTCAGCTTCGGATGTGTTTCTAAATTGGTATCGCCTTGCAGTAGATCGTTTGTTTTCAGCGTTTCTTGTAAAGTCGATTCAAGTGCTGTTTCCGGTACTAGCTCGTCTGAAATTTCCAATGGGATATTATTCTCCAGCCACATATAATTCGATAATTCGAGTTTGGCTTTGGTTAATTTTAATTTAGAATCTTCCAGGCTTAAGGCTCTGTTTCTTACAATAATTCCGGCTTCGATACTGTCTATTGCCGGCTTGTCGCCCTGTTCGATGAGCGATTTGATTCCTTTCAGACGAATTTCAGCATTGTTGTTGTACATTTCATAAAGTTTCATTTCCTCGAAGTTTTTCTTCCAGTTGAAATAAGCCAGTGATGCATCATACAAAATACCAACTGCCTGAAGTTTTCTTTCAGCCTGACTTAGTTTGATCTGAATTTTAGCTTTTCGCACATCTGCCATTCTTTGGTTGATGAATAATCCCTGTCCAATTGGAACACTGATCCCAAAAGAAGTTAATCCCTGATTGGGAGTAGTATTTTCAGGATTCAGATAAACCCCTTCGTTATTGTCGAATCCGGCTTTCAGTTCAATTCCGTACCAGGTCGGGATCTTAAAACTGCTGTTTAGAATCGAATAATATTCTTTGTCTTTAAATTTTTTCTGACTGAAATCAACTTCAATTTTTGGGTCAAAACCACCACGTGCCATCATCAGATTAGCTTGTGCTTTGCTGACTTCCAAATTGGCATTTTTAACCAATGGATGGTATTTTTTTACATACCCCAAAAACTCATTGTAGGTGAGTTCTTTTGAGAAGGGCTGCTGGCCAAAAACGGTACAGCCCAGAAAAAGAAAAGCGATAAGTATTGGTTTCATTATTTTTTTTCTTTAGTTACTTTTTGGGTACTTTTATAATAATTAGGAGGGAATCCGTTTAGGGTTCTCCAGATTTCGAACCAAATTGGCACTGTGTCTAATAGGGCAATAGTTTGAGCACCGGAGCCAATACTTAATTGTTTTGGCCATTTCGTCTCATCCGGGTCCGGAGCAATTAAGATTCTGTATTTACCATTATCACTGATAAAGTTTTCTATGGCTACCACCGTTCCTCCAAAAGTTCCGTAAGACATGTCCGGCCATCCTGAAAACACAATGGTAGGCCATCCGTCAAACCAAACGCGTACTTTTTCTCCTTTTCTGATCAAAGGGAGGTCAATTGGGCTGATATAGGTTTCTACTGCGATATCATAATGAGAAGGCATTATCGTTACAATTGGTGTACCTTCTTTAATCGTTTCACCTAAACCTGCCTGCAAAGCGCGGTTGATGTAACCGTCCTGTACCGCTCTGATGTAGTACATGCCATTACGCAAACTGTAATTGGCATATTGATTCTCCAGTTTGCTCACCTGTGCTTCCGTATCAAATTTATTACTCAGGGTGGTAAATTGGTCACTTCTTGCTTTGGCTACTTTCTCACCGTACTCCGCCGTAATTCTGTTAATCTCTACTCTGGCATTGATGTATTCATTTTTGCTGGTGAGGTATTTGTTTTCCTGCGTGATGATTTTAGCATCTACATCTTGCAGTTTCAGACGTTTTTCTTCGACATCGGTAAGTGGTTTCAAACCTTCTTTGTTTAATTGCACCGAACGATTGTACTGTGTATTGGCAATTCGTAATTGTGTTTTTACGGCTACAAGATCGATACTGTCACTTTTTATTTTTAAAAGCGATTGTTTGACTTTATTTCTGGCTTGTTCCAGTTTTAGTTTTCTTTCGTTTTCGATGGCCTGAATCTGACCGGAAAGTGTGGTTACTTTTTCGCCATAAGATTCTAAGGAATTTTTCTTCGCATCGACCTGATTTTTGGTGTTTTCAACCAAATTAGGATCCATATAATCTTCCTTGATCTCAGAAATAAACAGAATCGTGTCTCCTTTTTTAACAAAGTCACCTTCCTGCACGTACCATTTTTCAATACGTCCCGAAATCACACTCTGAATCGATTGTGGCCTTTGGTTGGGTTTTAAAGTGGTTACTGCTCCCGAACCCGAAATATTCTGAGTCCACGGCAATAAAAGTGCAATAATTCCTAGTATGGAAGATGCGATTATAATTCGGTTTAAAATTTTATAATGTGGCCTGTTGCTTAGGTTTCTTACAGTCTCATAGCGATCAAGCGGCTGTAATTTTGTTTTATTGTCAGAGATATTTAACATGGCTTATTGTTTTTTTTGATCCAGTATAATTTGACCGTTTTGCATTGTAATTTTTCGCGTCGATTTGGTTTTCCAATATGGATTTTTGGAAGAAACGATAATCGTCCATTTGTTCTTATCCGAAGTAATAAAATCTATGATTTCATTCGCCACTTTTTCGTCCATAGTGTCTGTTGGATCTTCGTAAAAGAGCACTTTTGGCTTGTGAATAATACTTCTGGCCAACAGGATTTTTTGAGCATTAGAAGATGATAACTGTTTTCCTTCCGGGTGAATATGAGTATTCAGGCCTTTAGGTAATAGTTTAATTAGCGGACTAAGCTGAACTCCGTCCAGTGCCCATTTCAAATCTTCGGTACTGATCATTGGATCATTAAAAGTGATGTTCTCTAAAATAGTGCCCTCAAATGGTGTTTCGTTGTGAATGATGCTGCC
The DNA here is from genome assembly GCF_023539155.1 of Flavobacterium sp. B183. Taxonomy (NCBI): domain Bacteria; kingdom Pseudomonadati; phylum Bacteroidota; class Flavobacteriia; order Flavobacteriales; family Flavobacteriaceae; genus Flavobacterium; species Flavobacterium sp. B183. The sequence goes on from NZ_CP097434.1 coordinate 1,982,292, forward strand.
AATTTGTGAGCGGTATTGTTTCAGATTTATTTTTCTAAAAGTATCGTCGTTGATGTAAAAAGCTCCCGAACTTTGTCTTAATAAGCCTGATAGCAATCGAATAAGCGTTGTTTTTCCTGATCCGTTTTCACCTTCAATAACAATTTTTTCACCCTGATCGATTTTTAACGTAATAGAATCTAAGGCATTGGTTGGAGAATCCGGGAATTTGAATTTTAAATTCTCTGTTTCTAAAGAGATGCTGTTGTAACAGTGATCGTTTAGAGAATCAGACTCGGAGTTTTCCTCTAAAGCTAAGTCCGTTACCTGTCCGATTTTTTCAACAGAAGTTAAAACATCATAGAAGCTTTCAAGTCCCAGAATGATTTTTTCTACCGATGTAATCACAAGTAAAATGATAATCTCAGCAGCAACAAACTGTCCGATGTTCATTTCCTGGCTTAGTACCAGATACCCTCCGATAGACAATAAACTGGCGGTAATAATAACTTTGAAAATAATCAATTGGGTAAACTGTTTTTTGATTACGCTAAAGTGTTTCTCTCTGTAATTCAGATAACCCGCTACGATCGAATTGTTTTTTTGAAGTGCAAAATCATAATTCAGTTCATTACGGAAACTAAAGTTATTACGGGCCATTTCCTGTAACCATCCCGCCACTTTGTATTTGAATTTGGATTCTTTTAAACTCGTTTCTAAACCTGATTTATACGAAAATTTAAAAATAAAGTACAAAAGAAGGAACAGTAAAAGTCCGAACACAATAAAATAGGGATGATATAAGGACAACAGAATAATTCCGAAAGTAATCTGCAGTAAAGCGGCAGAAAAATCGGTTAATAATTTTGAAGTTCCTTTTTGAATTGTTAGGGTATCAAAAAATCGGTTCGTTAGTTCCGGTGGGTAAGTGCCATACAATTCTTCTGATTTTATTTTAGGCAGACGGGCTGCAAACTCAAAAGAAGCACGAACAAATATTTTTTGCTGTAAATTCTCTGTGATGCGCAGCTGCATAAACGAAAGCACTCCAACAAGAGCCACACCACCCACTACAAGTATAATAAGTACAATCCAGGAAACACTAACTCTTCCGGATTGTATAAAAGTAATGATGGCCTGAATTCCCAGTGGAAGCGATAAACTGACTAATCCGGCAAAAATGGCATAGAAAAAAATTTGGTAAATGTCTTTTTTGTCCAGTTCAAGTAAATGGTAAAATCTTTTTAAAGGAGTCATACTGTTTTTGTTATAATTAGCGCAAAACGTTTTCTGCAAGGTTTAGGTAAAATTGAGTTGTCGTAACCGTCTCATTACAATCTGTAATTGTTTTCAAATGATCCGTTAGAAAATGCTGATGTAAACTTCCTTCAACAATGGTTGAAACCAGTGATTTGGCAAATGGATAATCGGGATTTACTTCTTTTACAATCTCAACAATTCGATTAATCATTCTTTTGTAAATTAAGAAAAAGCCCTCTTTGTTTTCCTGATCCACTTCTTTTGTGTGAAGTGTTTTGGTGAACTCGGCAATTATAATCTTATTTAAAATAGACTCATTAATATGATCTGTATAAATATCGTCAGATATTTTTTCGGTTACAATCGTAATGGCTTTTTTAAGCTTTTCTTTTTTATCGGTGATGTTAGTGGTATTAAAAACTAATTTATACTCGATCCAGCTCCAGTACCAGGATGACAGGTACACCAGTAGTTTGTGCTTGTTCTCAAAATAACGATAAATCGAACTTTCGTTTGAACCTATTTTTTCACCTAACTTTTTAAATGTAAAATTATCAAAACCAATATCGTCAATTAGAAGAATACTCTGCTCAATTATTTTTTTTCCCAACGCAGATGTTTCCGGATCTTTTACATAGATCTTTTCGTTGATCTGCATTTTTATATTTGATAGTATAATTTGCATGAAAAAACATTTTTTTTGCAAAGATAATAGTAAAGCTATTAATTAAGAAATTTTAACTATTATTTATGTTTGTTTTTTTTAGTCCCGGTCCTGTTTTAAAATAGGAAACCCGACAGATTTTAAAAAAAACTGTCGGGTTTATTTATTTTTAGGATTTAGTACTATCGCGATTCGGACTGAAAACTGTGACTAAAAACTAAATACTACAATAACGAATGGCAAGTCATCGCATTTGGCTGAGGCACGCCCATTAATTCCAGAATAGTAGGAGCTATGTCACCCAGAACACCATCCTGAATATTTTTCAATTCTTTATCGACTAAAATAATCGGTACCGGATTGGTGGTATGTGCTGTATTTGGACTTCCGTCAGGGTTAATCATCGTTTCGCAATTTCCGTGATCGGCAATAACAATCGTGGTGTAATCGTTGGCAAGAGCCGCTTCGATTACTTCTTTTACGCAGGCATCTACTGCTTCACAGGCTTTAATTGCAGCACTCATGATTCCGGTATGCCCCACCATGTCACCATTGGCAAAATTTAGACAGACAAAATCTACTTCGCCTTTGTTTAATTCAGGAACCAAAGCGTCTTTTAATTCATAGGCACTCATTTCCGGTTGTAAATCGTAAGTGGCAACTTTTGGAGAGTTTCTTAAAATACGTGATTCTCCTTCAAATGGAGTTTCTCTTCCTCCCGAAAAGAAAAAGGTCACGTGTGGATATTTCTCTGTTTCGGCAATACGAATTTGTTTTTTACCTGCTTTTTCTAAAACCTCACCCAGAGTTTCAGTAATATTATCTTTGTTGTAAACGACTTTTACGTTTTGATACGTTTCGTCGTAATTGGTAAGCGTTACATAATACAAGTTTAATTTGTGCATGTTCTGCTCGTGGAAGTCTTGCTGCGAAAGCGCTTCTGTAAGTTCACGGCCTCTGTCGGTTCTGAAGTTGAAAAAGATAACTACATCATCCTGGCTGATGGTTGCCAATGGTTTTTCCTGCTCGTCAACCATTACGATTGGTGCGATAAACTCATCGGTTACATCGTGTGCATAACTGTCAAGAATGCTTGAAACCGCATTTTTAGACGGAGTTCCGATACCGTTTACTACTAAATCATAAGCAAGTTTTACACGCTCCCATCGTTTGTCACGATCCATTGCATAATAACGCCCAATGATTGAAGCAATTTTTACAGGAGTATTTTTGATGTGCTCTTCTAAATCCTGAATGTATTTTGCTCCCGATTTAGGGTCAACATCACGACCGTCTGTAAACGCATGAACAAAAACATTATCAAGTCCGTATTCCTGAGAAGCATCAATTAATCCTCGTAAGTGTGAAGTATGAGAGTGAACACCTCCGTCGGAAACTAACCCTAAAAAGTGAACTTTTTTATTGTTTTCTTTAGCATAAGTAAAAGCATCAATAAGGACTTGTTCTTTGGCAAGTGTTTGATGTGCTACGGCTAAGTTTATTTTGGCTAAATCCTGATATACAATTCTTCCGGCACCAAGATTCATATGACCCACTTCACTGTTTCCCATCTGACCTTCAGGCAAACCAACGTTTAATCCGTCAGTACGAAGCTGAGCGCTTGGGTAATTTTTGTAAAGGCTGTTTATAAAAGGAACATTTGCATTGTCTATTGCAGATACTTTAGGGTCAGGAGATTTTCCCCAACCGTCTAAAATCATAAGGATTACTTTCTTGTTCATTAGTTTTCGTTTTTTACAAAGATAATTCATTTCTAAAGTCGACAAAAAAGCGCGGTGACAATTATGTTTAATAAAATGAAGCGTAGTAAAAAATACTAATTTGGTTGCAGAACCCTAAAAATTTTAAAATTAATTCACGCTAGGCTCTCCTTCTGATCTTATTTTTGACCCCATTATAGTCTATAAAATATTTCACACTTACTGAAAAGATATGTTTTAAGGCCTGATTGTTCAGTAAATCGGTGATGTTGTGTTTAAAGTCTTTGTTGATAATACGTTCAAAATTAACACCATTATTACGATATAAAACCGAAAGCTGACTGCCCGGAGCAAACCACCAGGAATACGATAAATCAGTGTTCCAGGAATAAAAGCTTGAGTTTTTATTCTTGGTGTATTGTGGATAAGACGTTAAAGTTCCGTTTTGCTGAAGTTCAAGGATGTCTTTATTTTCGGCATAAGACCAATATTGTCTTACAGCCAGATTAAGTGTCATCGCACTGTTTATGGCATATTTTCCGTTTAAAGTGTTCGAATAAGTAATAACATTTCGATTCGCAAAAACGATCGTTTCAGGAGTGTTGTCATTATCATCATCGTCAAAATCGTCAATATAACCTTTGTTGTTGTTTCTTCGAAGAAAGCTAAAAGCATAGGTTAGTAAAAGCTTATCGCTAAAACGGTATCGAGGTCCAACATCAACACCATAGGCCATTCTTCCTGCTTCGTCGGCAAAGATTATAAATGGATTTAAGTCCAAAGCAAATTTCTTGTTGTAATTAGTCGAAACACTTCCCCAGATTTCTATTTTTCTTGGAATGATGACATAGCGGTTTTCTGCTCTTGGTTCGTAATAATCATGTGAATTTAGAGGAAAAAGATCAATTCCGGCACCGTAAAAATTGTTTTTCAGAGTAGAAAGATTGACTTCTGCACTCACTTTATTATCCTGTACTTTTCCGGATTCTTTATTGAATTCGGTATACATATCATAATCAATTCTGAAAGTATTAAAGAGCTTTGTAGGGTTTAGAATGCGGTAGTTACCATTTCCGTAAAGATTGTAATAATTGGTGTAAAAATTAATCCCCATGTCGTTGGGATCGAAATTTTTAGAAACAAAATCAGAGCCAATACTATAGCGATAATTTCCGCTGGTTTCGGCAAAACGAATGGTGCTGAAAACACCATTTTTGTCTTCAGTATCGTTAATCAAACTGTATTTTACATTACCGGATAAGCTGTACGTGTTGGCTTTAGTTCTTAAATCCCAGGCCAGTGCCGTTACGTTGGCATCCCTGTAATGTCCATTTCGGGTAACGTTTGTATTGATAAGAGTCACGGAAGAATTTTTGCGAAAGCGCTGATCTAAAATCAATACATTATAATTGGTTAGAGGTTCAGCAACCACACGTCTTGTATCGCCTGAAAGAGTGTCTTTTATCGTGGCAAACGTTTTTTCGGTAACCGCATTTAAAATCCCGATTCCTAATCCTTTTTGGGTTCTTCCTGAAATTTTTAAAGCGTTGATGAGGTTCACATTTTGAACTTCTTCAATTATTTTTTCATTGTCATTTAAAGCGATGTCTATAGAAGGCTTACCTCCAATTCTTCTCGAATAAAACAAACCTCCCTTGTTGAATAAATCAGTTCCTTCTGTAAAAAAGGCCCTGTTTTCGTTGAATTGCTGTTCAAATGGACCTAAATTCAAAATCTGATCGTCGTATTTCGTTTGCCCAAAATCAGGAATCAGAATCGCGTCAAGAGTAAAAGCGTCATTAATACCGTACTTAATATCCATACCGCCTTTCAGTGTTCCATATGTTTTTTGACTGTCTGAAGCATTTAAATAATAAGAGGCGTAAGGCATAAAAAACAATCGGGTAGGAGGTTTTATATTGACAATTCCTTCCAGATTACCATTTTGCTGCGTGAATGTTCCAATTTTGGTATCAATTAAATTCCAGGTATACTTTTTACGTTCCCGTCTGATCTCCCTGTAGAAATTAATGCCCCAGGTTTGTTTGTCTGCGGCTGAAAAGCGTAAGGCGGCATAGGGGATTTTGATTTCAACGGCCCATCCTTTGTCATTCAGCACCGCTTTGCTGAGCCATACCGCATCCCAGGAATAGTCCTCGCCATTGGCATCTGTCATGATGCAGTCACCCTGTACATCTGCTGCCGATACAAAAAACTGAAAATTTTGCTGGCCATCGTTAAAGCCATTGATAAAAACACCAAACATATCGGAAGTTCCGAAATTATCACGCTGCGAAATTTCTTTTAAAATTTTAGAAGGATCATCGTGAAGTGTTGCGGCAATATAGATTGCATCATTATTGTACAAAACCCTGACTTCGGTTTTTTGACTGTCGGGAATAGGTTTACCGTTATCGGGCTGATACATTACAAAATCTGTGGCAGGAGAAACATTTTTCCAGGCAGGTTCATCCAGTTTTCCGTCAATTAAAATGTTTTCCTTAGTCAGTTCAGCCTGCAGTGTCTTCTTTTGGGCATGACACCAAAAAGTAAAAAAGAGAAAGCTGATAAAAACTAATTTTTTCATAGTATTTTAAAAAATAGAAGAATGGATATTGCGCTTTGGTTAACAGACCCTGTTTTTTTTCAAATGTTACAGTTTTAATTGAAATAAATGATTTTTCTGTATTTTTTGCAAGAAAAGTACGAAAAATCAATTTTTTATTCATCCTTGAGTAAACCTCCTACAAAAATATTTGTTTTTTGAACCAAATACTAATTTGTTAAGCTGATTCTGTTAAAGTTTCACCAAAAAAGGGCTGATTTACAGCCTTATATTTTGCCAGGTATATTTTTTTTATACTTTTGCCAAACCCAAACCTCTGTTTAACCTAAAGAAATTCAATGATTTACAAGATTTATCCATTACTGGTGTTTTTGCTGTTATCTTTTGGTAAAGATTCAAACAACACCTCCGAAGTTAAAAAAGCAGCTGTAAAAACTATTGCTAAAATAGAAACGCTTACAGTTGATTCGAAAATTGAGAGTATTTACAATACCTTAAATCCCAATCATTTTTCACTACCTGAGCTTAGAACTTTCTCTGAAGCCTTAAAAGGGTTTTACTTGTTGAAAGAAAGAGGCGTAATCCAAAAAGACATCCTGACACTTATCGATTTTAGCCTGTCGTCAAACACCAAACGTTTGTGGGTAATTGACTTGGCTACCAATACTGTTTTATTCAATTCTTTAGTAGCTCACGGTAGAAATACCGGAGAAGAATTTGCATCTAATTTTTCAAATGCCAATTCCTCTTTCAAAAGCAGCCTGGGATTTTATGCCACGGGCGAAGTATATAAAGGTAAACATGGTATTTCCTTACGCTTAGACGGATTGGAGAATGGAGTGAATGACAATGCACGCGAACGTGGAGTTGTCATGCATGGAGCTGATTATGTTTCAGAATCGTTTATCAGAAACAACAAACGATTAGGAAGAAGCCAAGGATGTCCGGCAATTCCAATGGGATTGACTAATGAAATTATCGAGATCATAAAAGACAAATCGCTTTTGTATATCTATCATCCATCCAGAAGTTTCACGATGGAAGAGAGGCTAATTTCTTAATTTAGCGTACAAATCCGAATCCAGATTATAAATGTCAGCTCTGAAAATGAGCTGATTTTTTTTGCTCCATGCCGTCCAGTACCATTGGTATAAGGCATATTTTTTTGTGATTCGAATGCTGGTTGTTTTTTTGGAAGCGATGATGGTGTCAATTTTATCTTTAGACCAATTTGTTGAATCTCCCAAAATATGTTCCGCCAGTTCCAGCGGATTTTCTACACGCACACAACCCGAACTTAAAGAGCGGTTGTTTCTTCCGAAATTATTTCGATGGTTCGTATCGTGCAGGTAAACACTATGATTGTTTGGAAATAAAATTTTCATTAATCCCAAAGCGTTATTGTAACCCGGACTCTGTACATAACGGTAATTTCCCGGTTTATTTTCGTTCCAGGCAGCAGGGGAGACTTCCTTTCCGGCAGTATCATAAATAGTAATATTTTTATTCGCCAGATAATTTCGATTGCGTTTCATTGCCGGAACTACATCTTCCTTTAAAATAGTTGGCGGTACCGTCCAGGTTGGGTTAAAAACCACCGTTCTTAATTTTGAAGTAATGATTGGGGTTTTTCTCTTACTTGTTCCTACGACAACATTACGCACCAGAGTTGTATCCTGACTTTCAACAACATTTAATTTGTAATCAGGAATGTTGATAATAAAGTAGTCTTCGGCCAAATCAGTAGTATACCATCTCCAGCGTTCTAAGTTGGCGATAATTTGATGTTTTCTTTTCTCTTTAGAAAAATTCAGGGCACTTATCGTTCCAACTCCGATAACACCATCAGCAGCTAAGCCATGTCTTTCCTGAAATTTTTTAACCGATTCGAAAGTTTTGTGGTCATAAATAGAAGTAAGACTGTCCTTTCCGGTCATGTCTTTCCAGAACAAGAGTCTTTTTTTGATGTTGATCAAAGCGGTGTTAGTATCATTTAAGGTGATTTTGGTAACCGATTCAATAGGTTGGATATCGTCATCGGGAAAAGTATTGATGATTTCCAGTGCTTTTAAAAGTTGTTTGTAAGGAGATGCCTTCGATTGAATGCCGTCTACAATGCTATCCAGTTTGTTTTTGTTGAATGCTTTTATCAGGACATTGTTTACGTCAAATGTTTTTTCTTCCAGATCCCAATCGGTGTATAGTTTTTTGGGGTCTAGTTTTCCTTTGTAAAGATGGTTGAGGTATTTTTCAAAATTATAAGTCAGTAAAACATCGTAGGTTGCCAGATCAGAATCACTTAACGAACTAATTTTACTTTCGAATTTTTGTAGTTTCGAAGCTTTGTAATCCTCAGGATCCAGACCCAATTGCCCGGCATCGGACAATTGCGACAAAACATAAGTTCTTTTTTTCAGGTTTCCCCAAACGGTCATGTTCTCTGATGAGTTGTAGAACAGTTTAAGTGTTTCGCTTTTAAAGGTACCAATCAGAGCGGTATCAATAGAAACCTTTCTTTCATCAGTAAGTATAATAGCCGGGGCGGCTTTTTTACCACCGGAATAACTTTTGGTGCTTCTTTTTTGCAACTAATGAATAAACATATTATAAATAAAAAGTAAAAATTCTTCATTCAATATTCTTTTAAATATAAAGTAATACGCGCTACAGTTTTTAATTCGAACTAAATTACCCGGGGATGGAAGATTGTTCTTTTTCTAAATGTACGATAGCGTTTTGATGTTAAATCAAATTGGCTTTATCTGTGCTGCAGTAGGTTTTGCTGCGTTAGATTGCGGCCTTTTCAGATTCTTTACTCTTTTGAAGCTTTTCTGTAAAGATTTTCCGGATTTAAATTTGATTTTCTCGGCAAATATAGGTCTGATTTTTTCAAATAATGTAATATTTCTTATTAATTTTTCATTATTTAAATAAGCCCGTTTAATAGGTCGTTTTTAAAGCTTCTCCTTCAAAGATACAACTTTCGGCTGATTTTTCCTTTCGAAGGTGGATTGATAATTGGAATAGATTTCTTTTGCTGTAGTTTCTTTCATACGAACCCCATTTTATGAGAAATAATTGATTTTATAACTTTTTAATTTTAAATAAGTTATCGTTAAATGTGATTTTTTATTGATTTTTTTTGCCGAAAAGCTTAGATTTTACTGAACTTATGCCTTATATTTGCACCACAGTAATGCGAAAGTAGCTCAGTTGGTAGAGCTCCAGCCTTCCAAGCTGGTTGTCGCGAGTTCGAGCCTCGTCTTTCGCTCTAAAAAAACCGAAATTTAATTGTTTCGGTTTTTTTAACAAAAATAAAAAATTATTGAATTTTGTTTTTTTAATGATTTAATTTTTTATATTTGCACCCTGTTAATGCGAAAGTAGCTCAGTTGGTAGAGCTCCAGCCTTCCAAGCTGGTTGTCGCGAGTTCGAGCCTCGTCTTTCGCTCTAAAGAAAACTGAGATTTAATTGTTTCGGTCTTTTTAGTAAAAATAAAAAATTATTGAGATTTGTTTTTTTAATGATTTAATTTTTTATATTTGCACCCTGTTAATGCGAAAGTAGCTCAGTTGGTAGAGCTCCAGCCTTCCAAGCTGGTTGTCGCGAGTTCGAGCCTCGTCTTTCGCTCTTAAAAAAGCCTCAAACAAATGTTTGAGGCTTTTTTCGTTTTTGCCTGTATTCAAGCGTATTCATGTAAAAAAAAACCAAATTCCAAATTTGATTGATAAACTGGAATTTGGAATTTAAAAAGATTGAATTTTTATTTCAGATTGCTCAGATCGCTGCCTGTCTCCAGTTCTGTCGGAGTTTCGTTTTGCAGGAACAAACGCGCCTGCAGGTTTCCTTTTAAAGTAATTGTATCGCCTTTTACTTCCAGCCAGCTGCCTTCTCTTAAGCCTAAAACCGGGATTGCGTTGAAAGCATGGAATTCCTTAATTCTGGTTTCCCTTGTTTCGCCCATATGTTTAGATTGTAAGTCAGGATCCAGATAATGTGGGTTCAGGTTAAAAGGAATCAGTCCTAAGGTTTGAAAACTTGGAGGGTAGATGATGGGCATATCGTTAGTGGTTTGCATAGAAAGGCCACAAATGTTACTTCCGGCACTTGTTCCTAAATAGGGAGTTCCGTTTTTTACAGTCTCAGAAAGAAGCTGCATAATATTGTGCTTGTAAAGCTGTGTAACCAGTAAAAAGGTATTTCCGCCTCCGGTAAATATTCCTTCCGCATTTTTTATGGCGTCTGTTGCATTTTCAAATTCGTGAATTCCTTTAACAGAGATATTGATCGAAGCAAAAGCTTCTGAAACCTTTGTAGTGTAATCGTCATGCGAAATGCCTCCAGGTCTGGCAAACGGAATAAATAAAATGCTTTTGCAGTCTTTAAAATGAGATTGTAAAGTAGGGAGTAAATACTCTAAATAGCTGCCTTCGTGAAGAGTAGAAGTGCTGGCAATGATGATGCTTTTCATATAATTTAAACTCAGGTTGAACCGGTTAAAGGTATTAAAAAACTCTCTTTAGAATGCTTCTTTGTGGGGTTTAATTAACATATTTTTACCAACTCCTTAGTATTAAATTTGGAGAACATTAAGATATTTTTACAGCTTTAAGAAAATCTTTAAAATTTTGTCGTCATGCACAGGTTCGTATGTTTTCTGATTCTCGCTTTAGGGCAGACCGCTTGGTCTCAGGCTCAGGACCAGACCATTTTAAACGGGCGAATTAGTGCGAATGTCAATGATCTCGAAGGGGTTTATGTGATCAATGCGCGGACAGAGGGGATGACAACAACCAATTCCTCAGGTGCATTTTCTATTGGTGCTAAAGCAGGTGATGAGCTTGTTTTTTCTTCGATACAATTCAAAGAAAGCAGAGTAGTATTAACGGCAGAAAATTTCTCAGATATCAACTTTGTTGTAAAACTTAATGTAGTAATGCATCAATTGCAGGAAGTTGTTGTTAAAAATTACAATAATGTAAATGCTGTTTCTTTGGGAATTATTCCAAGCGGACAAAAGGCATATACAGCAGCTGAGCGCAAATTGCGTACCGCGACAGATCTAAATGCAAAGGCAAATGCCGGAGGTATGGTTGGTGGTTCTGTTTCTGCCGATCCGCTGTTGAATTATTTTTCTGGACGTACAGCTATGCTTAAAAAAGAGGCAGTGGTAGAGAAAAAAGAGGCTTTTATGAAGCTGTTAGAAAAAATGTTTACGCTGGAGCATTTTGTAGAGCAATTGAAGATTCCTTTAGAATATGTAAAAGGATTCGAATATTACGTCGTAGATAATGATAGCTTTACGGTGGTTTTAAATTCTAAAAATAAGACTTCGACAGAATTTTTGTTGGCGGAATTAGCGGTGAAGTATAAAGAAATAATTGCAAGTGAAAATAAATAGATTTATAAGTAGTAGTCTGCTGTTGTTGTTAGTTCAGTTAGGATTTGCACAAAATAAGGTTTCAAAAGAAATTTCGGGACAGATTTTTGAGCAGTCTACGTCAGTTGAGTCCGTGAATATTATTAATAATACAACTCAGGTAACGGCTGTTTCAGATGCAAACGGAGGATTTTCAATTGTAGTAAAAGAAGGAGATGTTTTAGTGTTTTCGGCAGTAAATCTCGAAGGGTATAAGAGACGAATCACGGCTGACGATATGAATGCAGGTAGGCTTCAGATTAAAATGACAGCCAAAGAAGTGGAGCTGAAAGAGGTAGTAGTGAATGAAAATGCCAATATAACAGCTGAGAATTTAGGGATAATTCCGTACGGACAGAAAAAATATACCCCTGCAGAACGAAAAGTGTATACTGCGACTTCAACCTCGGTAGACAAGTTGCTTAACAAGATTTCCGGAAGAACAGCCATGCTTAAAAAAGAGGTTAATGTAGAGAAGAAAGAGGCGCTCTTTAGAAAAATGGAGTATCTTTTTGAGGAAAATTATTACACAGAAAGATTACGGATACCAGTAGCAGACATTAAAGGATTTCAGTTATATTGTGTGGATGATGCTGATTTTGCCGTATCTTTGAATACTAAAAACAAAACAATGAGTATGTTTTTGTTAACCGATCTAGCTAGAAAATATCTAATAATTCTCGAAAATGAAAAATAGCCTAACCTTATTGCTTATAAGCCTGATTTGTCAAATTACACTAGGACAAAATTCAAGAAAACCCATCCACGGACAAGTTACCAATAAATCGCTCGCCGTTGAAAGTGGTTTTGTGATGAATGTAAATGCCAATGTGAGAACCTTTATTGGTTCAGGCGGATTGTTTGATATCATGGCAAAACCTAAGGATACCTTGTTGTTTACGGGATTGGCGTTTCAGTCCAAAAAAATTGTGCTGACAGAAAAAGACTGTGCCGGAGTTCTGCTTTCGGTGCCATTAGATTTAATAAGTAATGAGCTGAAAGAAGTTTTGGTACATAAAGATCTAAAAGTAAAATCACTTGGCGGAGGTTCACAACAATATGTCGACATGCAGTTTGAAGATGATAAGCAGTCTACAGCCAAAAATATTACAATGTACTCTGATCAGACGATTAAATACGGTATGAACTTTGTCAGAATTTTTAAAGATGTTAAAAAGCTGCTTTCTAAAGATGATGATGATAAGGAAGAAGTTATTACGGATCTTGCTTTTATTGAATATTCCAGAGCCAATTTCAAGCCGAACTTTTTTACCGGTACTTTGGGGTTAAAAGAAGATGATATAGAATTGTTTCTGTTGTATTGTTCTAATGATCCGGAATCCAGAAAACATCTTGGTCCAGACCAGAAATTTGAATTGATTGATTTCCTGGTTAATAAAAATAAGGAATTTAAAAAAGTGAAAGTTTCTCAGTAATGAAAAATAAGGTAATCTATCCTTTAATAGGAATATTGTTTTTATCACTTTCTGCTTTCGCATTCCATAAGTTTTATGTGGGTGTTTTTCAGGTCAATTATGCCGCCGAAAAAAAGATGATTCAGATTACTTCCCGAATTTTTATTGATGACCTTAATAATGGTATGGAGAAAAAATACCATAAGAAAACATTCGTAGGAACCGATAAAGAAACCGAAGCAGATGTAGAGCTGTTAAAGAAATACCTTGCAGAAAACTTTATCATTAAAATAAACGGTCAGTCCAAACCCATTACCTTTTTGTCTAAAGAGATAGAAGCCGGTGATGTTTTGGTTTGTTATTCGCGAATAAAAGACATCGATAAATTTAAAACGATTGAAATCTCTAATACTATTTTAGTAGATTGGAATGCTGAGCAACAGAATATTACGCACATTACGGCATTTGGTAGTAAGAAAAGTGTTCTCTTTACCGAATCTTCCAGGAAAGAATTGTTAAAGTACTAAAGAATCGATAAAATTATTGATTTAATTGTTATTTTCACACCCTGACAAAATTACCATTACTATTTTATGAAAAAACTTTCATTATTGTTGATTTTTCCTGCAATGCTTATCGCTCAGGAAAAAACAGTTGCTCCAAAGCAACAAGGGAAGTACGATACAAACAAATTCAGCCAGATGTATGATCTGCTGGCTACTCCTAATATGTTTCGTACTGCTTCGGGAGCACCGGGGCCTGCGTATTACCAACAACAGGCCGATTATAAAATCGATATTGAATTAGACGATAAAAAATCAAGAATAGACGGGTCTGAAGTGATAACCTATTCTAATAATTCTCCTGATGTTCTGGAGTATTTATGGATACAGTTAGATCAGAATCAGGCCAGAGCCAAAACGCAAACCTCTTTGGCGGAAAGTGAAAAAATAAGCCCTGTTTTGCCTTTAGATGGTTTTTCAAGTAAATATTTGAAAAAAGATTTAGAGCGCGGTTTTAATATTGAACAGGTAAAAGACATAAAAGGAAACCCAATGTCGTATACCATCAATGAAACCATGATGCGTATTAATTTGGCAACACCATTAAAACCGGGTGAAAAAATCTCATTGGCCATAAAATGGTGGTACAATGTTAACAACTACAGAAAAGAAGGTGGCGGACGTTCCGGTTATGAATCATTTGATAAAGACGGAAATAAATTATATGTAATTGCTCAGTTTTACCCAAGAATGGCTGTATACAATGATGTTGAAGGCTGGCAGAACATGCAGTTTTGGGGAAGTGGAGAGTTTGCATTGCCTTTCGGTAATTTTGATGTAAACATTACAGTTCCTGCAGATCACATCATTGATGCTACCGGAGAACTGACCAACAGAGCGGAAGTTTTTACGCCGGAACAAGTAAAACGTTACGAACAGGCTCAGAAATCATTTGATAAACCAGTTGTAATTGTAACACAAGCTGAGGCAGAAGCAGCGGAAAAAGGGTTTTCGGAAAAGAAAAAAACCTGGAGATTCAGTGCTAAAAATGTACGTGACTTCGGAATTGTTTCTTCAAGAAAATTCATTTACGATGCAATGGCTGTAAAAATTGGAAACAGAGTAGTAATGGCCGAATCTGTTTATCCGAAAGAATCAAATCCGCTATGGGGAGAAACTTCCACAATGGTGGTAGCGCATACTTTAAAAAGCTATTCAGCACATACTTTTGATTACCCTTATCCAAAAGCAGTATCAGTTTCGGCAGAAGATCAGGGGATGGAATATCCAATGATTTGTTGGAATTATGGTCGTCCGGATGAAAATGGGGTGACCAGCAAAGAGGTTAAAAACGGAATGATCGGTGTGGTAATTCACGAAGTGGGGCATACCTTTTTTCCAATGATTGTAAACTCAGATGAACGCCAATGGAGCTGGATGGATGAAGGTTTAAACTCCTTTTTACAATACATGGCAGAGCAGGAACTGGATTCGAACTTTCCTTCAAGACGCGGACCTGCGAAAAATATTGTTCCGTATATGAGTGGAGATCAGAAGTTTTTAGAGCCTATTATGTCGAATTCTGAAACCATTCATCAATTTGGGAATAACGCTTACGGAAAACCGGCCACAGGTCTTAATATTCTGAGAGAAGTCGTAATGGGAAGAGAATTGTTTGACTATGCTTTTAAAACCTATGCCAACAGATGGAAATTTAAACACCCAACTCCTGAAGATTTCTTTAGAACGATGGAAGACGCTTCGGCGGTTGATTTAGATTGGTTTTTCAGAGGATGGTTTTATTCTACAGATTTTGTAGATATCGGAATCAAAGAGGTAAAACAATACTATGTTTCTGAAACCCCAACTGCAGATATCAAAGACATTAAAGTGAAAAAAGGACGTTTTGGATTTGAAAAAGGACCTTTTGTGTATTTAGTTGCCGGTGATAATGCCGAGGTAAACGCTTCGACTAAGAAACCACTAAAAGTAGAAGAGGTAAAACTATTGTCAGATTATGTGAGTCAAACCTTTACAGCAGAAGAAAAAGCAAGTCTGAAATCACCTAAATATTTCTATGAAGTTGAGTTTAGTAAACCGGGAGGAATGATCATGCCAATTTTGGTTGAGATTACTTACGAAGACGGAACAAAAGAGAATTATCAGTATCCGGCACAGATCTGGAGAAAGAATAACGACACGGCTAAAAAAGTGTATGCAACCGAAAAAGCAATCAAGAGCATTCAGATAGATCCGAAATTAATGACCGCCGATATTGATGTTACCAACAATAGCTGGCCAAAAGTAGAAGAAAAATCAAAATTTGATTAAAAATAAACCTGAAAATAGGGTTGTCTCATTTTTGAGACAGCCCTATTTTTTTTATAAATTGAAATCTTTCATAAAAGAACTATTTTCTTTTTCTGAAATTGCTCCATCGGAGCAAAATGTTTATAGCAAATACAATTTCCCAGTTTTAGGAAGCTCCAGCGGAGCGTAATTCTTTTGAGGCAGTTCCCTTTTTTTAAGTAAATTTTAAAACCGTCCGTTATAAAATTTAATATCTTTGTGAACACAAAAATAAAAGATATGTTTGGTATAGGAGGAGGAGAATTAGTTTTTATACTTTTTATAGTGCTAATGCTTTTTGGTTCAGATAAAGTGCCTGAAATTGCCCGTACAATGGGAAAGGCCATGGCGCAATTAAAAAATGCTACTAATGATATTAAAAGTGAAATTCAAAAAGGAGCTGAGGCCAATGGTCTTGATTCCAGATCACTTACGGATATAACGGGTAACATCAATGCACAAATTAATGACGCCAAAAGCAATCTGATGGGGGACTCCGCTAATTTATTGGGAGACACTACTACAGAAATAGACAAAGTAAAAGAAGATATCGATTCAATCTCAGGACCTGTAAAACGCCAAAGATAATATGCTTGAAAAAATACAAAAATTAGACACCGAGTTATTGGTGTACCTTAACGGTTTAGGTTCTGAAACATACGATAAACTTTGGTTGATTATTACCAGTCAGTTAAATTGGACACCTCTTTTTCTGTTGTTTTTTTATTTGATGTACAAAAAAATAGGGGGAAAACAAACTTTGTATGTGATCCTTTTTATAGCCGTGCTAATCACTTTTACAGATCAGGTTACCAATTTGGTTAAATACACAGTTCAGCGACTACGACCATGTAATAATCCTGATATCAACACTATTATTCGAGTGGTACAAACCCGAAAATCATTTAGTTTTTTCTCCGGACATGCAGCCAACACTATGGCGGTAGCGACCTTTTTATATTTCGTTTTAAGACGTCGTATTAAGTTTTTGGGATTTATATTCCTATGGCCTTTAATCTTTGCTTATAGCCGAATTTACTTAGGATTACACTACCCGGGAGATATCTTAACCGGTTATTTCTTTGGAGCCCTTTTCGGATCCTTACTTTATTTGGTATACCGCAGGTTAAAACCACAATACTTCCCAGGATAGGTTTTTTTGAAGGTCCTGAGGGGATAAGATACTAAGGTTCTAAGTTTTTATTTGAGAAAACTTAGAACCTTATTTGTTTAGTTTTTAATTACTTTGTTCAATTGTCTCCAGCTTCAGCTGGAGGTGAAATTGAATAGGAAAAAGGCTTTAGCCCAATGAAACAATGGCAAATAACATGCTTAAAGGTTCTGAGTTTCTAAGATACTAAGTTTTTATTTGAGAAAACTTAGAGCCTTAGCGCCTCAGTATCTTAGTATCTTAGTCTCTCTTTAAAGTATCCTGCTAACCGTTAATCCATCACGAATAGGTAATAAAACCGTTTCGACTCTAGGGTCGTTTTTCAAGAGTAAATTGTATTCTAAAAGAACTTTGGTGCTAACATCATTTGGATGAACCGGTTCCAGTATTTTTCCACTCCATAAAACATTATCCGATAAGATAATACCGCCTTTGTTCATTTTCGGAACGATCATTTCCCAATAATTGATATAATTTTCTTTATCGGCATCGATAAAAACCAAGTCAAATTTAACGTCCAAAGTTGGAATGATTTCAACAGCTTCTCCTAAATGTTGGAAAATTTGTTTTCCCCAAGGAGATGCATCAAAATATTTACGTTGAAAATCGACTAATTCTTCTTTGATGTCAATGGTGTGCAGCTGCCCGTTTTCCTGCATTCCCTCACACAGACACAAAGCGGCATAACCAGTATAAGTTCCAATTTCGAGAATGTTCACAGGGCGAATCAATTTGGAGAGCATGCTTAAAACACGACCCTGAAAATGCCCGCTAAGCATTCTTGGCAATAATATTTTCTGGTACGTTTCTTTATTTAGTTTAGCCAACAATTCCGGTTCGTTTTCAGAATGTTGCTCGATATAATCTTCCAGTTCTTGAGAAATAAAATGCATCTTGTAGTATCTTCTAATTTTGAATGTAAAAATACGAAAAATACTGGCTCCTTTTTGGGTATAAAAAAACCATTCGTTGTAGCGAATGGTTTTAGTTTCATAAAGTGAAGAGGCTATTTTTTCAAAGCCTCATTAACTTCTTTAGCTGTTTTTACCGTACCGTCTTTAGCAGCTTTAGCAGCATTTTCTACTTTTTCAGCGCCTTTTTTAGTAGCGTCTTTTACATCTTCTGCTGCTTTTTTGGTAGCTTCTTTTACATCTTCAGCAGCGCTTTCAGTTTTGCTTACTGCGCTATCTTTTACTTCTTTAATATCGGTAGTTAAAGAGTCAACTTTGTTTCCAAGAGTTAGTTCTTCCTCTGCAGGTTTTGGTTCCTTCTTTTCGCAAGATTGAACAGCGAATGCTAATAAAGCGATAACAGCCAGACTTAAGATTTGTTTTTTCATAAGAAATTGATTTTTTTAGATTGATTAAATTTAAAAGTTATAAAGCTGAAAAATAAAGATACACATTTTAAAATGATTGAGCTCTTTGTAAGATTACTTTCCTTTTGAGTGGAAGACAATTCTCGTGCCAAAGTTTTGAGTTTTGAAATGCTGAGCTATTTTTTTTATTCATTTTTAGAATAGAAAAGTATTTATTGTTTCATACTTTTATTTCACTGCTTTTAAATCGTTATTTAATCACTAATATAGTATCATTTTTCGCAAAATCAGTCAAAGTGATGTTGAAGATCACTGTTAATTCTTTCCCTGCCCTAACAACTCCAAGTGCTGCTGAAGGGGTGGTCATTTCAAAATCACTAAAAGTCATTCGGTTAGAGCCTTGCAGCGCAAAAGTACCGTCTTTATAGGCTGTTACTCTTATCTGAGTTTTAAAATCTTTACTAACACCCGCTATAGTGTAAGTTCCAATAAGATTCCAGGTGTTTTCGTTTACTTTTTCGGCAGATTTTAGAGCGTATTTAATGTTTTTATGGTCATCGGTTTCCAAAGCTTTATAAGCAACATCGTCCATGCTGCCTTTGCCGCTTTTTAAGCTCTCAGCTGATAAGGAAACGGTCAGGTTTTTTATATCTGTAATTTTCGAATCTGTAACAGTTAAGAAAGCACTTCCCACTCCGTCTGAAGATTTCATCGTCCAATCGTGTATGTTGGAAGTTCCTGCAACTTCAAAGGCTGATTTTGATAAACTATATCTTTTTTGTGAGTTTACTTGTAAAGATAACATCAGTACTGCTGCTAATAAAATAGATTGGATCGTTTTCATTTGTATAGGTATTTGTTAAATTTTAAGATCAGTTTGCGGTTCAGTTGATTTTTGATAATGAGTTACTGTCTTTTTCTTATGTCAAATTTATTACGAACGAATAGCAAAAGACCTGATAAAAATCATGGTTAGGTTTTTATTTAAAGCGTATATATTGAGAGAAAATACATTTTCTGAGAAATGTTTTAAAAAGTGATTAACTTTGCAACATGCAAATGGAGAAAAAAGATATAAGAGCCTTAACAAAAGATCAGCTTCGCGATTTTTTTGTCGCTAATAATGACAAAGCCTTTCGCGGAAATCAAGTCTACGAATGGTTATGGAGTAAAGGAGCACACAGTTTTGAAGACATGACCAATGTTGCCAAAACAACTCGTACGATGCTGGAGGAAAATTTTGTAATCAATCATATTAAGGTAGATACCATGCAGCGCAGCAGTGACGGAACCGTAAAAAATGCCGTTCGTCTGCATGATGGTTTAGTGGTAGAGTCCGTATTGATTCCTACAGAAACCAGAACAACAGCCTGCGTTTCAAGTCAGGTTGGGTGTAGTCTGGATTGTAATTTCTGTGCCACTTCACGATTAAAAAGAATGCGAAACCTGGAACCGGGAGAAATCTACGATCAGATTATTGCGATAGACAAAGAGAGTCGATTGTATCACAATCATCCGCTTTCGAATATTGTTTTTATGGGAATGGGTGAGCCTTTGATGAATTACAACAACGTCATCAAAGCTATTGATATGGTTACCTCGCCGGAAGGATTAGGGATGTCGCCCAAACGTATTATGGTTTCGACTTCAGGAATTCCGAAGATGATAAAAAAAATGGCCGATGATGATGTAAAATTCAAACTGGCAGTTTCTCTGCACTCGGCTATTGATGATGTACGAGCACGAATCATGCCTTTCAGTAAAAATTTTCCGTTAAAAGACTTGCGTGAAGCTTTGGAATACTGGTACAGAAAAACCAAAAGTAAAATCTCTTACGAATATGTAGTCTGGAAAGGAATCAATGACGACAAAGCTTCGATTGATGCTTTGGTGAAGTTTTGTAAATATGTTCCGTGTAAAGTTAATTTAATTGAATACAATCCAATCGATGATGGCGAGTTTCAACAAGCTTCAGAAGAATCAATTCTGGCTTATATAAAAGCATTGGAAAATATCGGAGTAGTGGTAAAAGTACGTCGAAGCAGAGGAAAGGATATTGATGCTGCCTGCGGACAATTGGCTAATAAAGAAGGATAAATAATGTTTTGCGGATTTGTACTGCAAACAAACAGTTTAATAAATTTTTAAAGATGCCTTGTTCTTCAAGGCATTTTTTATAGAGCATTGCCTGAGAGCGGACACTTTTGTTGATAACGAATTCAAATTGAGACAGAAGAAAGTTTTCGGTCCGTTTTTTTACATTAGCATTTAAATTATTGATATACTAATGTAAAATACATCGTATTTTTTTATTTAAAATAGTATATTTGGGATCGAAATGAATATTACTTCTCAAATAAAACAGCCCATCTTTAACGAGATGGAACTTTTTGAAAAAAAGTTCCATGAATCGATGACCTCAAAGGTGGCTTTATTGAATCGTATTACCTATTATATCGTAAACCGAAAAGGAAAACAAATGCGTCCGATGTTTGTTTTTCTAACCGCTAAAATGGTTTCTGAAGGTATTGTAAACGAAAGAACCTATCGCGGAGCTTCTGTAATCGAACTTATTCATACCGCTACTTTAGTACACGATGACGTGGTAGACGATAGCAATCGCCGTCGCGGATTTTTCTCCATCAATGCGCTTTGGAAAAATAAGATTGCCGTTTTGGTAGGAGACTATTTGTTGTCAAAAGGACTGTTACTCTCTATCGATAATGGTGATTTTGATTTACTCCGTATCATTTCTGTAGCCGTTCGCGAAATGAGCGAAGGCGAATTGCTTCAAATTGAGAAAGCAAGAAGACTGGACATCACCGAAGAAGTATATTACGAAATCATCCGAAAGAAAACAGCAACGCTTATTGCAGCCTGTTGTGCACTTGGTGCAAAATCGGTAATTGAAGATGATGCTCAGGTCGAAAACATGAGAAAATTTGGCGAGCTGATCGGAATGGCTTTTCAAATCAAAGATGATTTATTTGATTACAGCGAAGAAGCTATCGGTAAACCAACCGGAATCGATATTAAAGAGCAAAAAATGACTTTGCCTTTAATTCATGTTTTAAATACTTGTACCCCGCAAGAAAAAAAGTGGTTGATAAACTCCATCAAAAACCACAATAAAGACAAAAAACGTGTCAAAGAAGTTATCGCATTTGTAAAAAACAATAATGGGTTGGCTTACGCCGAACAAAAAATGGTGCAATTTCAGCAGGAAGCACTTTTGCTACTGGATAATTTTTCAGATTCTGAGTTTAAAGATGCCCTTGTTTTAATGGTAAACTACGTTATTGAAAGAAAAAAATAGTTTTTTTTAAATTAGATAATTAGAAAATTTGTTAATTAGATAATTGATTTACTTTGTTGTAAATGAATGTTTTAATTGTGTTTTTTCGGAATTTGTAATTTTTTTATTGATTTTTTTTCCATTCTCATGCAACCATTTCAAAACGTTATGCGTCTATGCTAATAGAAGTCTGTTACTAAACCAAAACCAACCGCTTATTAATGAAAATTATTCATTTACATCAGGAAGAAACCGAAATTATAAAGTTGGCTGTCGAGAATAATCGGCAGGCGCAACAACAAATTTACAGTCGGTTTTCTTCAAAAATGTTAAGTGTTTGTCGACAGTATATAAAAGACATTCAATTGGCCGAAGATGTGATGATAACTGCCTTTATGAAAGTATTTACCAATTTAAGCAGGTTTGAGCACAAAGGAAGTTTTGAAGGTTGGGTCAGGCGGATTATGGTGAACGAATGTATTTCGTATTTAAGAGTTCATAAAAAAGTAAAGTTTAGTGAAGAAGAAATTTATATCGAAGAGAGTTTCAATGCCATTGACAGTCAGTTTTCGATCGATCAGATTCAGTTCTTAATTGATGCTTTACCGGAAGGTTACAGAATGGTTTTTAACTTATACGCCATAGAAGGATACAAACACAATGAAATTGCCAAGATGTTAGGGATTAACGAAGGAACATCAAAATCGCAATTATCACATGCCAGAAAAATGCTGCAAACACAAATTAATAGTCTAAAAAAACAAGATAATGGAACCGAATAATTTTGAAAAGGATTTCCGTGAAAAACTAAATCAACGTAAAATTGAACCAAGTGATAAAGCCTGGGATCGATTGGATGCCATGTTGAGCGTTGCTGAAGAAAAGAAAACTATTGCTCTTAGTTCACGACAAGCCGGGAAAAAGAAATGGATATATGTTGCTGCAAGTGTTGTTGGTTTTTTATTGGTTGGAATGTTCTTTTTTAACCAAAAGAAAAATACAGATGTAACACTAAAAGACATCATAGTGGTTAAGGAAGATGCAAAGAAAGATTCGGTTGTACAGCCAGCTTTAGATACCAATATAGCTGTTGAAGAAGCTGTAGCAGTTTCAGAAGAAAAAGCAATTAAAAAGTCAGTTCAACAAGAAGAGCATCAGGAATCAAAATCGAATAAAATCATTACAAATAAATCCAATGCAATAGCGGAGTCTTCAATCATCATCAAAAACAATCCTGAAAAACAATCAATCAATCCACAGCCTTTAATGGCTAAAAATCCTGAAAAAGAAACGATAGATCAGTTGCTGGGAACAGCTGAAAAAGTAATCGTCGCTGAGAATGCTGTCAAGCCAAAATCAAAAGTAAAAATTAATGCCAATGATTTACTTCAACAGGTCGATGGCGAATTAGAGTTGTCGTTTCGTGAAAAGGTAATTACAAAAGTTAATAAAAATTACCAAACGGTAAAAGTGGCTTTGGCTAATCGAAATCAGCAGGAATAAAGTTTCCAACTCCAATCAGGAACGTGCTGTTGGAGAAAATCAAAAATTAAAGATCAAAAAAATAATTCCGAGAGTAGTCGGGCAGGCTTTTAGTGCCAATTTTCAACCCAATTATAAATAATAATTGTTTGCCATTCACATCTCACATTTTACATTTCACAATTAGAAAAAAACATCAATCAACAATCAAATTTTAAAAAAAAAAAAACAGTCATGAAAAATTTTACCATTCACCTCGTTATCCTTGTCTTTTTATTTGTAAGTAAAGTTATGGGACAGGAAACTTTTGAATCAAAAGCGAGAAAAATTGCCAACAAAATAGAGAAAGTTACGAAAGAGGAAAAAGAAGCTTTGAAAGAAGAAATTGAAGCAATTAATGTTCAGTTGTCTGAAGGGAAAATTACTCAGGAACAAGCAGACAAGCGTAAAAAAGAATTAGCAGAAGCCAGAGCGATTATTATTGAAGAAAAAGTAACACTGGCGCAAAATGAGTTAAATGATTTAGTACAGCAAAAAGTAGACGGAAAAATCAAGGAAGGAAATTATAAAAGTGGGCGTGCTTTGATTGTTCATTGGAATGACATAGAATGGAATGACAATAATAAAAAAAGAAAAGATTCTATACGCGGCGAAAGAAGAACGACATCACAGTTTGTATTTGCAGCAGGTTTGAATAATATGATGGTTGATGGTAAATTGCAGGATGCTAAATATAGGTTTACAGGATCGCATTTTTACGAATGGGGATTTACCTATAACACCAGGTTAATGAAAAACGATAATTTGTTACACGCTAAATACGGATTGTCTTTAATGTATAATAATATTCGCCCGAGAGATAATAAATATTTTGTAGTCAATGGAAACCAGACAGAATTGCAAACCAATGCAATCCATTTAGAGGAATCCCGTTTTAGAAATGTGTACATCGCGGTGCCAGTTCATTTAGAGTTTGATTTTTCAAGACCAAAAGTGAGTAATGGAAAAACGTACTTTAGAACACATGATAGTTTTCGCTTTGGAATTGGAGGTTATGCGGGGGTCAATGTAAAATCCAAACAAATTCTAAAATACGATCAGGACGATTTAGATTATAAGACAACTATAAAAGGAGATTATAATGTGGATAATTTTATTTACGGATTGAGTTCTTACATTGGTTATAAAGAAATGAGTTTGTATTTGAAATACGATTTAAACCCATTGTTTAGGAATAATACTGTGAAAGAAAATAATATTTCATTGGGATTAAGATTTGATTTTAATTAAGAATACAATTGATTAGTTAGTAGAAAGAGCGCTTCGAAAGAGGTGCTTTTTTTTATTTAAAATTGCCCAATTTCATGGGGGATTTGTGTAATTTTACATCCTTCAAATTTTATAAATATTTTACGTTTTGATTTCACAAAGTACGATTGATGCTGTTTTTGATGCTGCTCGAGTAGAGGAGGTTATTGGTGATTTTGTTAATTTAAAACGAGCCGGAAGTAACTTTAAAGGACTAAGTCCGTTCTCAGATGAACGCTCTCCATCGTTCATGGTTTCGCCTGCAAAGGGAATCTGGAAAGATTTTAGTACGGGAAAAGGAGGTAATTCAGTTAAATTTCTGATCGAACATTCACAGTTTACCTATCCGGAAGCCATTCGATATCTGGCCAGAAAGTACAATATAGAGATTGAAGAAACGGAACAGACTGATGCTGAAAAAGCAATGACAGATGTTCGCGAAAGTATGTATCTGGTTTCGGAATTTGCGAAAGACTATTTTAATAAAACGCTTTTAAATTCAGAAGAAGGAAAAGCAATAGGACTTTCTTATTTTAAAGAAAGAGGTTTTACCAATGAAACCATTAAAAAATTTAGTTTAGGATATTCACCTGAAACCTGGGATGCTCTTACCAAAGAAGCTCTGGGTAAAGGATACAAATTGGAGTTTCTGGAAAGTACCGGTTTGACCATTCCAAGAGAAGACCGTCCGTTTGACCGTTTCAAGGGGCGTGTGATGTTTCCCATAGAAAGCATGTCCGGGCGTGTTTTGGGTTTTGGAGGGCGTATTCTAACCAATGATAAAAAAGCTGCTAAATACTTAAACTCCCCTGAGAGTGATATCTACCATAAAAGTAAAGTGCTTTATGGAATTTTTCAGGCGAAACAGGCTATTGCGAAACAAAACAACTGTTATCTGGTTGAAGGTTATACGGATGTAATTCAGTTTCATCAGGCCGGAATCGAGAATGTGGTAGCTTCATCAGGAACCGCTTTAACACCGGACCAGATTCGTCTGATCAACCGATTAACGAGAAATATAACCGTTTTATTTGACGGAGATGCTGCAGGATTACGTGCTTCTGTTCGCGGGATCGATTTGATTCTGGAAGAAGGAATGAATGTAAGAGTTTGTGCTTTTCCCGATGGAGAAGATCCGGACAGTTTTGCACGAAAAAATTCGCACGATGATCTGGTTGCTTATTTAGAAGAAAACAGCAAAGATTTTATACAGTTTAAAGCCTCTCTCCTAATGAAAGAAGCGAAAAACGACCCTATAAAAAAGGCTGATTTAATTCGGGATATGGTCAATAGTATCTCGAAGATTCCGGATCGTATCCAACGCGAAATTTATACTCAGGAATGTGCCCGAATCATGGATATTTCAGAGCAGGTATTGGTGAGTACTCTGGCGCAATTAATTCAAAAAGATCTTGCAGAAGCAGGCAAAAAGCAAAAGCAGGAGCAAAGACCCTTTGAAGTGCACAGGAATCAGCCTGCAAAACAGACCGGTTATTCAGGAGGTGATCCCGAAGACCCAAGGACAGGACCGCCTGAGGATTATTATCCGGGAGAGCCATCGTATGCACAAGAGCCGGCAGAGAAAGTTGATATTTTATACCGTTTAGAACGAAAAGTAATTGAGATTTTATTGCTTTATGGTGATAAAACGGAGGAGTTCGAAGATGTACTTTTAAAAACGAATGAAGAGGGCGAAGTGATAATGGTCTCTGAAATGAAAAATTATAAAGTCTATCAGCGTATTTATTTGAGTTTGCAGGAAGATGAGGTGGAACTTTCTAATAATTTGTTCCGTGATATCTTTACAGACTTAATCGGGTTTTACAATCAGAATGAAAAATTCAGTCTCGAACAATATTTAATGCGCCTGCAGCCTGATTTTGCTCAGGAAGTTACGGATATTTTAATGGAAGATGAAAGATTGGCTCTTCACGATTGGGAAGGACAGAATATTTTTTCAAAAATGAAGCATGAAACGATTGCACAATACGTTACTGAAACGATTATGTCAATGCGTTGGTTTTTGGTAGGCAAAATCATTGATGAATTAAAAAGCTCTATAAAACCTGATAATTCAGATAATACAGAGCTTTTGTCTATGGTTGTCGATTACTCAAAATTAGTTAATTCATTCGCGAAAAAACTAGGAAGAGTAATGTCACGATACCATTAAATAATTTCTAAAGTCTTAGCTTTGTTTACTAAGTCAACTAAATTAGTAACATTTAATTTAGTCAATAATCTTAATTTGTAAGTACTGATTGTTTTTTCGTTCAGGTTTAAGATTTTAGAGATTTCATTGTTCTTTTTACCATCGCTTAAATAACGTAAAACTTCGATCTCACGATTTGAAAGTTTTCTGTACAAACGCTCGCTTTTGCTTTGTTTAGCAATAAGGGCCATGTTTTTACGTACGGTTTCGTTGATGATAATTTTTCCTTCGTGTACCTTAATAATAGAAATACCTAAAGTCTCAAGTTTTTCTGTTTTGTGTACATAACCGGAAACTCCTGCTTTAATAGCATTTGGAGCATACATTTGTTCAGCGAGGTCACTAAAAATTACAATTTTTGTTTTTGGGAAATTCTTCAGGATGGATTTTACTTCGAAGATACTTGAAAGTCCTTCCAGTTCTAGGTCTAGAATCAGGATATCGATTTCTTTCGTCTGAAGGATATCTCTAACCATTGAAAAATTGCCTACGTTGGCAACAATTGAAATTTGATCGTGGTCTTTAAAATAAGACTTAACGCCAAAGTGAGTCACAGGATGATTGTCTGCAAGACATACTTTAATCATAATTTTTACCTTTTTTAGAATTGTTCATGTTTTTGGAACTGTAAAATTAATAAATAAATTCTGTAATTAATTGCAGACAAATGTTAAAAAGTATTATTTTAACGTTTTTGGTATAATGCAGACCGGAATTGGATTCATTTTGTGCTTGTTGCTGGTGTTTAAACGTTTATAAATTTCGAAGACAATTTTCTCTCTCTCACTAAAGTCAGCCCCCGTATTTCCTGACTCCGAAGCTAGCATTGCCCATTCAAGTTCGTCATAACTGGCGCCTAATTGATCCTCATCAGTGCGATTATCGCCAAATAATCCATCTGTAGGTGCTGCGCTTAAAATTGACTCCGGAATTGTTAAAAATGCCCCTAAAGCATATACATCTGATTTCATTAAGTCGGCAATTGGACTTAAATCGACGCCTCCGTCTCCATATTTAGTGTAAAAACCTACTCCAAAATCTTCTACCTTGTTTCCTGTTCCGGCTACAAGCAAGCCATGAATTCCTGCTAAATAATATAAAGAAGTCATTCTTAAACGGGCACGTGTATTGGCTAGTGATAAATTTACTTTTGCTTCATCATTCGTTTGTGGTACAGCGCTTTTGAAAGCTTCAAAAGTGGCGGTTAAATCCGTTTCTACGCTTGAAACATTTGGAAAACGTTTCTTTAACTGCTCAATATGCTCTCTTCCTCTTGAAACCTGATTAGCAGCCTGATGAATGGGCATTTCAACACATAAAACGGTTAAGCCGGTTTGTGCACACAAGGTAGAAGTTACTGCAGAGTCAACTCCGCCTGAAATACCAATTACAAAACCATTAACTTTTGCTCGGGTTGCATAATTTTTTAACCACTCTACAATGTGGGCGTTTACTTTTTCTGTCTGAATAGTGCTTTTTTTAGCCATAATAGTTCAAGATTTAAGATGCAGGGATGTATATTTGCACAAATATTTTTAAGCATAGTTTGTTTAAAATATGAGCAACACAAATCTAATTAAAATAAAATGAAAATATATCGCTTAGCAGTGGTTCTGTGCTTGTTTTTTTTGTCTTGTGACCAGAAAACCAAAGTCGAAAAAGCAGTAGAAGAAATTCCGGTAGACATTAAAGTAGAGCGTTTTGATAAGGTGTTTTTTGAGACCAAACCGGAGGATTTGGCTAAAGTAAAAAAACAGTATCCTTTCTTTTTTCCGGCAGGAAATGATGATAATGTCTGGCTTAAGAAAATGCAGGATCCGATCTGGAAAGAAGTCTATACTGAGGTTCAGAAAAAATACAGCAATTTTGAGCCTGTACGTGAAGAATTCAATGCGCTTTTTCAGCATGTAAAATATTACTTCCCTAAAACGAAAACGCCAAAAGTTATCACTGTAATTGGAGAAATGGATTATAATGCCAAGGCTATATATGCAGACACTCTGGTAATTGTAGCGTTGGAATTGTATTTGGGGAAAGATCATAAATTTTATGAATTCCCAAATTATCTAAAGCAAAATTTTGAAGAGAAACAAATTATGCCCGACGTGGTTTCGAGTTTCGCTTATCGAAATATCCCGGCATTTCGGGATAAAAACTTGGTTTCTCAAATGATTTTTGAAGGGAAACAATTGTATGCGAAAGATTTGTTGTTGCCCAATTATACCGATGCTGAAAAAATAGGTTATACACCTGAACAAATAAAATGGAGTCAGGAAAATGAAGCCTATATGTGGCGCTATTTTATTGAAAGCGAAATGCTGTACAGTGATGATCCGAAATTAACTACCCGATTTATAGTGCCTGCTCCGTTTTCTAAATTCTACTTAGAAATTGACAACGATTCTCCGGGAAGAATAGGCGCCTGGTTAGGATGGCAAATTGTACGGTCGTATATGAAGAATAATAACGTAACTTTGCCGGAATTATTAAAAACAGAAGCAAAGGTAATCTTTAAAAAGTCAAAATATAAACCTAAGAAATAATGTCAAATACAATAAAATCAGAAATTAAATTCAATATAGAATTAGACGAAAACCGTGTTCCGGAAAGATTATCATGGACGGCAAAGGACGGTGGAGTAGAAGCAGAAGAAGCAAAAGCAATTATGCTGTCAATTTGGGACAGTAAAGCGAAAGAAAGTATGCGTATTGATTTGTGGACCAAAGATATGCCGGTAGACGAAATGAAAATTTTCTTTCACCAGACTTTGGTGGCTATGGCGGATACTTTTAAACGTGCCACTGACGACGAAAAAATGTCAGATACCATGAAAGATTTTTGTGATTATTTTGCAGAGAAACTGGAGTTGACGAAATAGTAGTTAAGATTCCAATATAAAAAATCCCAAATTCCAATAGCAAAACTTGGAATTTGGGATTTTTTATTTTTTTTGTATCCTTTTATTGGAATTTAAAATTCTGAGTTGTTTTTAAAAACCTCCTGATTTACTTCATCAATATAGGCTAAAAGGTCTTCTTTTCCTGTAGCTTCAGTAGAGGAAGTTACAAAGTATTGAGGCATTTCAGACCAGTTATTGGCAAACATTTGTTTTTTGTATGCTGCGACGTGAGAATCGATTTTTACTTTACTGATTTTATCCGCTTTGGTGAAAATGATGCAAAACGGTATTTCGCTTTCTCCCATGTATGACATAAATTCAATGTCAATTTTTTGTGCTTCATGGCGAATGTCAATTAAAACAAAAGCGCAAACTAATTGCTCTCGGGTTTCAAAATAATCCGTGATGAATTGCTGAAAAACTGATTTGGTTTTCTTAGATACTTTTGCATAACCATAACCCGGTAAATCGACCAAAAACCAATTGTTATTAATCTTAAAATGATTGATTAACTGTGTTTTTCCAGGTCGTCCTGATGTTTTGGCTAAATTCTTATGATTAGTAAGCATGTTGATCAAAGAGGATTTACCTACGTTTGATCTTCCGATAAAAGCATATTCCGGTAAAAAATCCTTCGGGCATTTTGATACTTCAGAATTACTTACAATGAATTCGGCGGTATTAATTTTCATGTTTTTTGTTTTTAAAACCTCCTAAAAGTCGAAAGTTAGATGCTATAAATTCTTTTTAACGAGCCATTCTTCCAGGATTTTGTTGAATTCCTGAGGATGTTCCATCATAGCAGCGTGTCCACATTTGTCTATCCAGTACAAAGTTGAATTAGGCAATAATTTATCAAATTCTTCGGCAACATTTGGGGGAGTAACGGCATCATTTTTACCCCAAATGATACAGGTTTCTGTGGTCATCTTTGGTAAATCTTTGGCCATATTATGACGAATAGCACTTTTGGCAATCGTCAAAGTTTTGATTAGTTTGATACGGTCATTAACGGTTGCGTAGACTTCGTCAATAAGCTCTGGTGTAGCAATTGCAGGATCGTAAAAAACATCTTCAGCTTTCTTTTTGATGTATTCGTAATCGCCTCTTTTTGGATAGCTATCACCCATTGCGCTTTCGTAAAGTCCTGAGCTTCCTGTGATTACCAGTCCGGCAACTTTTTCAGGATATAGCTTTGTGTGGTACAGTGCAATGTGGCCGCCTA
This sequence comes from Flavobacterium sp. B183, assembly GCF_023539155.1. Taxonomy (NCBI): domain Bacteria; kingdom Pseudomonadati; phylum Bacteroidota; class Flavobacteriia; order Flavobacteriales; family Flavobacteriaceae; genus Flavobacterium; species Flavobacterium sp. B183. The sequence goes on from NZ_CP097434.1 coordinate 2,013,078, forward strand.
AAGAGTTGCCTAATAGTATAACCTGATCAAATCCTTTAAATGTGATAAAGTCTTTTACATACTTGGCAAAGCTTTTTACGTTTGTTTTTAAAATGCTTTGAGTATAGATTGGCAAATCCGGGATCACAACTTTGTATCCTTTTGTTGGAAAATATTCGGCTACAGCATCAAAGTTACTAAGGCCTCCCATTAAGCCATGTAAAATAACGATAGGAGTTCCTTCTCCAGCTTCATAATAGCTGTATTTGCCTTCTTTTTTGTAGTGTTTGTCCATTTAATTTAATGCCAATTTCAATTTGGACAAATATAGGGTTTAATAAATAAAAAAGGATTTTTGCTGTCGTTTTTTAACTAGATAATTTTAGTATAATTTATAAGTGGTTAAAAATCAGGTGTAAGTGGTGTTGTTTGCCGATTTTTTTAATGTTAAGAAATCGGCAGAATAGCTAAATTTTTAAGAAAAATAGCGCTTAATTTTTTTGAATGATTAGTGTTATTGATAATTCGTTAATAATAAGTTAATGTATTGATATTCTATCGGTTATGCAAAGTGGGGTGTAAGTGGTTAAACTTATTAACAAAGTGGTACATTGTGGTAAAATGTGGTAATATTTTTTATATTTTTGTCCTATAACATATTAATGAATTTTCTTGAACACAATTGTTGGAACATATGAGTGTAAAGTCGATGCTAAAGGGAGGCTGATGTTGCCTGCGCCTTTGAAAAAGCAATTGACTTCCTCTCTTCAGAACGGATTTGTTTTGAAGCGTTCGGTTTTTCAACAGTGTTTAGAATTGTATCCAATGAGTGAATGGGATCTGATGATGCAAAAAATCAACAAGCTGAATCGCTTTGTGAAAAAGAACAATGATTTCATTCGAAGATTTACTGCAGGTGTGAAAGTGGTAGAGATTGATGCATTGGGACGATTACTGGTTCCGAAAGATTTGGTGACCTTTTCGGGTATTTCTAAAGATGTGGTTTTTTCATCTGCGGTTAATATTGTGGAGATTTGGGATAAGGATTTATATGAAAAATCAATAAGCGGCGAAGATATGGATTTTGCAGATTTAGCCGAAGAAGTAATGGGAAATATTAATGACGACGACAATGGAATATCATAATCCGGTTTTGCTTCATCCTACAGTTGATGGTTTAAATATTAAACCTGACGGCATTTATGTAGATGTTACGTTTGGCGGTGGGGGGCATTCAAAAGAAATTTTGAGACGATTAGGGCCAAACGGAAAATTATTTGCTTTTGATCAGGACGAAGATGCGCTTGCAAATGCATTGCCGGACGAACGGTTTACCTTAATTAATGAGAATTTCAGATTCATAAAAAGGTTTTTGCGTTTTCATGGTGTTAAAAGTGTAGATGGAATTTTGGCTGACCTGGGTGTTTCATCACATCAGTTTGACGTTCCGGAGAGAGGTTTCTCAACCAGATTTGATGCCGGACTGGATATGCGGATGAGTCAGAAAAATGATTTAAATGCTTATCGGGTGGTTAACGAATATGAAGAACAGGATTTACGTCGTGTTTTTTTTGATTATGGGGAGTTGAAGAACGCACCGGTTTTAGCAAGAACAATTGTAGAAGCTAGACAAGGTTATCCAATCAAAACGACAGACGAACTGAAAGAAGTTCTGGCAAAATATTTACCGGAAAGAGTTCGTAACAAGATATTGGCTCAGATTTATCAGGCGATTAGAATTGAAGTGAATCAGGAAATGGATGTTTTGAAAGAGTTTATCGAACAGTCGTTAGAAATTTTAAATCCGGGTGGAAGATTTTCTGTAATCTCTTACCATTCTTTAGAAGACAGACTGGTAAAAAGATTCATCAAAAACGGAATGTTTGAAGGAGAGCCTGAAAGAGATTTTTACGGAAACTTTTCAGTTCCGTTTAAAACGATAGGAAAACTGATTGTGCCGGATGAGGCTGAGATTAAAATCAACAACAGAGCAAGAAGTGCTAAATTAAGAATTGCTGAGAAGATATAGTTTGTGAGATGTGAAATGTGAGTTGTGGCTTTGAAAATAAAACAATAAACGACTCAACGGTTAAACAATTAAACAAATTACTATAATATATAGGTAGAAAAAATGAAAAGTGGTGTATTTGATATATTAAAAGCAAGGTTTCTGATCAACGATGATGCAGTAAAAAACTGGCGTTTCATTGTTTTTATTATTCTGCTTGCCATTTTGATGATCGCCAATACACAGCGTTACGAACAGAAGGTTTTTGAAATCGCAAAATTGAACAATGAAGTAAAAGAATTGCGATCTGAATTTGTAGACCGCCGTTCAGAGTTAATGAAGTTAAAAATGGAATCGACGATATCGGATAAAATGCTGGAGAAGAAAATTTTTCCATCCACAGTTCCTCCGATTAAAATAGAAGTAAAAAAAGAAGAAGAAAAAAGTTTCTTTAAAAGAATATGGCAGTAGAAGATAAACATATATCCTACAGAATTTACCTCGTAGCAGTTTTCATCTTTGTGATGGCAATTGCTATTGTTGTGAAGTTAACCAATATTCAATGGGTAGAAGGAGATTATTACAGAAAACTGGCGAAACAACGTACCGTTAGAAATTTTGTAATTCCGGCAAACAAAGGAAATATCTATTCGGCTGACGGAAGTTTATTGGCTACATCGATTCCGAATTATGAAATTCGTTTTGATGCTAAAGCGCCAAAAACGGAGACTTTTGAAAAATACGTAAAGGCATTATCCGATTCATTGGCTACCGTTTTAGACAGACCTGCAGGTTATTATCAGCAGGAATTAAGAAAGGCCAGAGCCAATAAAAATCGTTATTATCTGATTGCCCGCAATTTGAGTTATACCGAATATGTAAAAATTAAAGGTTTTCCTTTGTTCAATCTGGGGGCTTTTAAAGGAGGGATAATTGTTGAGCAGGAAACCGTTAGAAAGCATCCGATAGGAAAAATTGCAGAGCGAACCATTGGTTACGATCGAATTGACCCTGCAACCGGAATCGAAGTTGGTAAAGGAATCGAATGGGCTTATAAAAGTTATCTGAACGGGAAAGACGGAAAAATTTTAAAGCAAAAAATTGCAAAAGGACAATGGAAGCCTATTCGGGATTTAAATGAAGTAGATCCTGTAGACGGTTATGATGTGATTTCGACCATTGATGTTTTTATTCAGGATATTGCACATCATGCTTTATTAAAGCAATTGGAAGATTACGAAGCCGATCATGGTTGTGTGGTGGTGATGGAGACTGAAACGGGGCACGTAAAAGCGATTTCAAATCTGGGAAGATCAGAAGACGGATCGTACTATGAAACTACAAATTACGCTATAGCCGAGTCTCATGAGCCGGGATCGACATTTAAATTGGTCGATTTAATGGCAATTTTAGAAGATAAAGTAGCTGATACAAGTACCGTTTTTGACAGTCACGGAGGAGAAATGAGGTATTACGGACGTGCTGTTCGTGATTCGCACAGAGGCGGTTACGGGAAAATTTCGCTGGCTCGTGGTTTCGAACTTTCGTCCAATACCGTAATGGTTCAGGCTGTGTATGACAATTACAAAAGCAATCCGTCAAAGTTTGTAAATCATATTAATTCGTACGGATTAAATAAAACATTAGGATTGCATTTTAAAGGAGAAGGAAGGCCATATATTCCACAACCCGGAGACAAACATTGGTCAGGAGTTTCACTTCCGTGGATGGCTTTTGGTTACGGAGTTTCGGTTACGCCAATGCAAACACTGGCGCTTTATAATGCCGTTGCAAACAATGGAGTGATGGTTAAGCCACAGTTTGTTTCGGAAATTAAAGAATGGAACAAAACGATTAATAAGTTTGAGGTAGAAGTGATCAACCCGAAAATATGTTCGCAGGAAACCATCGACAAAGTGAGAGCAGTATTGCTCAATGTGGTTAAAAAAGGAACAGGTTCCAAGCTGTATTCGAAAGATTTTTCGATGGCAGGAAAAACCGGAACAGCGCAGGTGAATTATGGTGGTAAAGAAGGAAAATCTGGTTTGTATTATGCCTCTTCTTTTGTGGGGTATTTTCCGGCTGAACATCCTAAATATTCTTGTATAGTAGTAGTGCATAAGCCTAATACATCAAAAAACAATTATTATGGAGCAGATGTTGCCGGGCCGGTTTTTAAAAGAATCGCTCAAAAAATATTTACAGATGCGCCATCAACCAATAGAATAAAAAGACTGGATTCAAGAATTCCAAAACAAGATGACAGTTATAATAAATATACGGCAGAAGCCAATAAAAAAATAAATCAGGTTCCTAATTTAAAAGGTATGCCGGGTATGGATGCAGTAGCATTGTTAGAAAACCTTGATTTAAAAGTGAGAGTTATCGGAGTAGGAAAGGTTAAAAAACAATCTATTCAGCCCGGACAAAATATTAGTAAAAACACAATCATAGTATTAGAATTATCGTGAAAATACTGAAAGACATATTATACAAAGTAGCGATTGAGTCTGTAACAGGTTCAACGGAAATCGATATACATAAAATTGATTTTGACTCGAGAAAAATTGAGGCAAATGATGTTTTCGTGGCTATTCGCGGATCACTTTCAGATGGTCATGATTATATTGAAAAAGCAATCAAATTAGGTGCAATTGCGATTATTTGCGATACGTTGCCTGAAAATATTGAAAAAGGAATAACCTACATAAAAGTAAAAGATACTAATGCGGCTCTGGCTTTTATGGCGGCCAATTACTTCGGAAATCCATCCGAAAAGTTAAAATTGGTTGGAGTTACCGGTACAAACGGAAAGACTACCATTGCATCATTGTTATTTCAGTTGTTTCAAAAAGCAGGTTTTAAAGTTGGTTTATTGTCAACCGTAAAAATCATGGTCGATGAAACTGAATTTCCTGCAACACATACCACTCCGGATTCGATTACGATCAATCATTACTTGAACGAAATGATTGAAGCGGGTGTTACGCATTGTTTTATGGAAGTGAGTTCACACGGAATTCATCAAAAACGAACAGAGGCACTGCATTTTGTTGGGGGAATTTTCACGAATTTGTCACACGACCATTTAGATTATCACCCAACTTTTGCGGAATACAGAGATGTGAAAAAATCGTTTTTTGATTCTTTGCCGAAAACAGCTTTCGTTTTGTCTAACATCGATGATAAAAACGGATCGGTAATGTTGCAAAATACAGTAGCCAGAAAGTTTACTTACGCTTTAAAAACCTATGCCGACTTTAAAGCACAGATTCTGGAGAGTCAGTTGTCGGGTTTGTTGTTGAAAGTTAATGACAATGAAGTTTGGGTAAAGCTAATCGGAACGTTTAATGCTTACAATGTTTTGGCAATTTACGGAACGGCTGTAGAGTTAGGAATGGATAGTCTTGAAGCGTTGCGCTTACTGTCTGATTTAGAAAGTGTTTCGGGGCGTTTTCAGTATATCGTTTCAGAAGGAAACATTACAGCAATAGTTGATTATGCACATACTCCGGATGCTTTAGATAATGTTTTAAAAACGATTAATGATATCCGTACCAAAAACGAGCAGCTGTTAACAGTTGTTGGTTGCGGTGGAAACAGAGATAAAACCAAGAGGCCTATAATGGCAAAAATTGCTACAGATTTAAGTGATAAGGCCATTTTAACCTCAGATAATCCAAGAAATGAAGATCCTGAAGTGATTTTAGATGAAATGGAGAAAGGCGTTGAAGCTCACAATTATAAAAAAATATTGAGAATTTCAGATAGAAAACAAGCGATTAAAACGGCTTGTCAGTTGGCCCAGCCCAATGATATTATACTAATTGCAGGGAAAGGGCATGAAACGTATCAGGAGATAAACGGGGTACGTCATCATTTTGATGATATGGAAACGGTAAAGGAAATTTTAGAACAATTAGGAAAATAAAAGTTTAACCGGTGAATTGATTATTCGTTTAATCGAATAATTATTAAATCAAGAATAAACGATAAACAAATCAACGATTAACCAAATAAACAAAGATATATGCTATACTATTTATTTGAATATTTAGACAAAACATTAGATGTACCGGGAACGGGAGTTTTTCAGTACATCACTTTCAGATCGGCTTTGGCATTTATGCTTTCGTTGCTTTTGTCAACGATTTACGGAAAAAGAATTATAAACTTTTTACGCAATCAGCAAGTTGGTGAAACCGTTCGTGAGTTAGGTCTTGCAGGTCAAAATGAAAAAGCAGGAACTCCAACAATGGGAGGACTGATTATCATTTTTGCAACGCTAGTACCGGTTTTGTTATTCGCTCGTTTGCATAATATCTATATCGTATTGCTTATTGTAACGACGCTTTGGATGGGGAGTATTGGTTTTGTGGACGATTATATCAAAATATTCAAAAAGGACAAACAAGGACTTAAAGGAATTTTTAAAGTGATCGGACAGGTTGGTCTTGGAATCATTGTAGGATCTGTTTTGTATTTTAATCCTGCGGTAACTGTTCGAACCGATACAGGCAGAACTGATGTTTTTAAAACGGCTACGAACAATTCAACGATAGTTTTGCCGGCACCGGTAGAAGAAAAATCTACTGCAACGACAATTCCTTTTGTGAAAAATAATGAATTTGATTATGCTGAAATTTTAGCCTGGACAGGTGAAGGATATGAAAAATGGGCCTGGCTGGTTTTTATTCCGGTGGTTATTTTTATCATCACAGCAGTTTCAAACGGAGCTAATTTAACGGATGGTATTGATGGACTCGCGGCTGGGACTTCGGCGGTTTCGGTACTCGCACTTGGTATATTTACATTCGTTTCCGGGAATATTATTTTCTCCAACTATCTCAATATAATGTACATCCCCAATTCGGGAGAAATGACCGTGTTTATATCTGCATTTGTGGGAGCTTTGATTGGATTTCTTTGGTACAATTCATTTCCAGCATCTGTATTTATGGGAGATACAGGAAGTTTGACCATTGGTGGAATTATAGCGGTTTTAGCCATTGCCGTTCGTAAAGAGATATTGATTGTTCTATTCTGCGGAATTTTCCTTGCCGAAAGTGCTTCCGTAATTATTCAGGTCACTTATTTTAAATATACGAAAAAACGTTTCGGAGAGGGACGAAGAATTTTCCTGATGTCCCCGCTGCATCATCATTATCAGAAAAAGGGATATCATGAAAGTAAGATTGTGACCCGTTTCTGGATTGTTGCTGTAATGTTAGCCATATTGTCAATCGTTACTTTAAAACTAAGATAGTTTTGAATTAAAAATTGAGAATTAAAAATTAAAAGTTCTTAGAAATGAAAGAAAATATTATTCAGGATAAATCCTTTCTTTTCGCGGTTAGAATTATCAATTTATATAAATATCTGACGGCCGAAAAGAAAGAGTTTGTTTTGAGTAAGCAGATTCTAAGATGTGGGACTTCTATAGGAGCCAACATCGAAGAGTCAATCGGGGGACGTTCTGATAAGGAGTTTCTATTTAAACTGGAAATCTCATATAAAGAAGCAAGAGAAACAATTTATTGGTTGAAACTCTTGAAAGCAACGGATTATATTTCTGCAGTTGAATTCGAAAGCATTCATAAGGAAGCAGAGGAAATATGTAAAATATTAGCGAAAATTATATTAACCTTAAAAGGGAAAAATGCAAATAATTAGAGGTCTTGAGTATAGCAGATTTTTAATTTTTAATTCTCAATTTTTAATTTTATAAAGTATGAGGTTAGTGGTTTTAGGCGGAGGAGAAAGCGGTGTAGGTACTGCTATTCTCGGAAAGAAAAAAGGATATGATGTTTTTGTATCAGATTTTGGAAAGATAAAAGAGAGTTACAAAGAAGTTCTTATCATTAATAAAATTCCCTGGGAAGAAGAACAGCATACCGAAGATTTGATCTTAAATGCTGATGTGGTTATGAAGAGTCCGGGGATTCCTGAAAAGTCACCAATTGTAAAGAAGTTGGTAGCAGCGGGAGTAAAAGTGATTTCGGAAATAGAATTTGCAAAACCTTTTACAGAAGCATTGACTATTGGAATCACAGGTAGTAATGGAAAAACGACTACCACTATGCTGACCCATTATTTATTAAAATCAGCAGGTTTGAATGTAGGTTTGGGAGGGAATATAGGAAAGAGTTTTGCTTGGCAGGTAGCCGAGAATAAATACGATGCATACGTTCTTGAATTAAGCAGTTTTCAGTTAGACGGAATAATAGATTATAGGCCCGATATTGCGATCATAACCAATATCAGTCCCGATCATCTCGATAGATATGAATATAAATATGAGAATTATATCAATTCGAAATTTCGAATAACGATGAACCAGACCGAAAGTGATTATCTCATTTACGATGCAGATGATGAAGCAAGTGTAGAATGGTTAAAAAACAACAAAACAAAAGCAAAATTAATTCCTTTCTCATTGACGAAATCATTCGATGAAGGAGCTTCTATAAATAACAACAAAATGGAAATAAAGATCAACCAAGAAGAGTTTACAATGGACACAGAACACATTGCGTTAGAAGGAAAACATAACATGAAAAACGCAATGGCAGCAAGCTCTGTTGCGAAATTGATGCAAATTAGAAATGCAACAATTCGCGAAAGTTTATCTAATTTTCAGGGTGTTGAACACCGTTTAGAAAAAGTACTTAAAATTCAGAATGTACAATATATCAATGATTCAAAAGCAACAAATGTTAATGCGACTTTCTTTGCTTTAGACAGTATGAACGTTCCAACAGTCTGGATTGTTGGTGGAGTAGATAAAGGAAACGATTACAACGAACTGATGTCATTAGTTCGTGAAAAAGTAAAAGCTATTATTTGCCTTGGAATTGATAATCATAAAATTATCAGCGCTTTCGGAAATGTGGTTGACATCATGGTTGAAGTAAATAATATGAACGATGCTGTAAAAACAGCACAGCGTTTAACAGAAAAAGGTGATGCTGTTTTATTGTCTCCGGCCTGCGCAAGTTTCGATTTATTCGAAAGCTACGAAGACAGAGGAAGGCAGTTTAAGCAAGCGGTGCACAATTTGTAAAAAAAAATGTTTCAAGTTTCAGGTTTGAATTCTGAAGCTTGAAACCTGAAACCTGAAACGAGAGAAACCTGAAATAAAAGATTATGAAAGAGCTGGTGAACAAATTAAAAGGAGACAGAGTAATATGGTCATTCGTGGCTTTATTGGCATTGTTTTCGTTTATGCCTGTTTTTAGTGCGAGTAGTAATCTGGCCTATATAGGTCATGGAACTGGAAATACATTAGGTTATTTAGTAAAGCATTTGGCTCACGTTTGTATTGGTTTCCTAATCATTTACTGGGTACATCGCGTGCCGTATCATTATTTCAGGGCGATTTCGAAAATTGCACTGCCTATTGTGTGGTTTTTGCTGCTTTATACCTTGTTGAAAGGAACTGTTATTGCAGGTGCAAATGCGAGCCGTTGGATTCAGGTTCCTTTTATCGGAATTACGTTTCAAACGTCGACCTTGGCGGCCAGTATATTGTTCATATTTGTGGCGCGTTATCTGTCGAAAACGAAAGAAGAAAATGAACCTTTTCAGGTATCGCTGATACAGCTTTGGCTGCCGGTTTTTATAACACTGGCGCTTATTTTACCGGCGAACTTCTCAACCACAGCGTTGATTTTTGCAATGGTAATTATGCTGACATTTATTGGCAGGTATCCATTAAAATATATTGGTTTTATTATCGGTTCCGGAATTGCAATGTTTGCGTTCTTCCTTTTGGTTGCAAAAGCATTCCCGGATTCCAGATTCTTTAGCAGGGTTAGTACTTGGGGAAGTCGTATCGAAAACTTTACCACCGATAAACCGGATGAAGATGATTATCAGATTGAGAAAGCAAAAATTGCAATCGCTTCAGGGAGATTAGGAGGAGTAGGTCCGGGGAAAAGCGTTCAGAAAAACTTTTTGCCACAGTCTTCTTCCGATTTTATCTATGCGATTATTGTAGAAGAATACGGTTTAGTAGGTGGGGTAGCAATATTGATTTTGTACTTATTGTTATTGTTTCGATTTGTGATCGCCTCACATAAGGCCAATACCTTATTTGGAAAGCTCGTCGTCGTCGGACTCGGGTTTCCGATGATTTTTCAGGCAATGATCAATATGGCTGTTGCAGTGGAGCTGCTTCCGGTAACAGGGCAAACACTTCCGTTGATCAGTAGTGGAGGTAGTTCGATTTGGATGACCTGTTTCTCTCTCGGAATTATCATTAGTGTGACGAAAAAAGAAGAAGAAATTGCTGAAGAACAGGAAGAAAAAGAAAGAAGAAGAGAGGCCCTTCAAAGATTAATTGATAAAGAATTAGCAGAAGAAGATCTGCCTGCTGATGAAAAGATATACGAAGAAGAGGGAATGTATTCCATTGAAGACAATTCCAGAAATCCAATGAATGCAGTTTTAAATAAATAAGTATAGAGCGGAGAGAATAGAAGCAAGATAATAGAAGAAAGAGAATTGAGAAATAGGTTGAGAAGTATTGAGAGAATTCATAACTCACAACTCATAACTAAAAAAAAACATGACAAAATATAAATTCATATTAAGTGGTGGTGGTACAGGAGGACATATCTATCCTGCAATTGCTATTGCGAATGAATTAAAATTACAATTCCCTGATGCTGAATTTCTTTTTGTAGGTGCCAAAGATAAAATGGAAATGCAGAAAGTGCCGCAGGCAGGTTATGAAATCAAAGGACTTTGGATTGCAGGTTTGCAAAGAAAACTTACGTTGCAAAATTTAATGTTTCCGTTAAAATTGGCAAAAAGTTTGCTGGAGTCACGACGAATCATAAAACAATTTAAGCCAAACGTTGTAATTGGTACCGGAGGTTTTGCCAGTGGACCTTTATTAAAGGCAGCAGGCTCGGCCGGAATTCCAACAGTCATTCAGGAACAGAATTCGTTTCCGGGAATTACGAATAAATTGCTAAGCAAAAAAGCCAATGCAATTTGTGTAGCTTATGATCATCTGGAGCGTTTTTTTCCAGAAGAGAAAATTGTTTTAACCGGAAACCCGGTTCGTCAGGATTTGATTGATATTGACAGTAAGCATGAAGAGGCGATTGCTTTTTATGGACTAGATCCGAATAAAAAAACATTGTTGGTTTTAGGAGGGAGTTTAGGAGCGAGAAGAATCAATCAGTTAATCGAAAAAGAATTGCAAAATTTTCTTTCGCAGGACGTTCAGATAATCTGGCAATGCGGGAAGTTGTATTTTGAAGAATATAAAAAATACAATCAGCAAAATGTTAAGGTGGTTGATTTTATTGAAAGAATGGATTTTGTATATGCGGCTGCCAATGTGATTATTTCACGTGCCGGAGCCTCATCGGTTTCCGAATTGTGTATTGTAGGGAAACCGGTTATATTTATTCCGTCGCCGAATGTTGCTGAAGATCATCAGACAAAAAATGCGCAAGCAATTGTAGATGCAAAAGGAGCTATTTTATTGAAGGAATCAGAATTGGATAATGAATTTAGTATTGTTTTTGAAGCCTTGCTTAAAGATGAAGGAAAGCAAAAACAATTAAGTGCAAATATTAAAAAACTGGCAAAACCAAAAGCAACACAGGATATTGTAGCTGAGATTGTGAAGCTGATTTAGCTGTAGGCTATAGGCAGTAAGCTTTAAGCTTGCCCTAAAGCTTAAAATACAAAAGAGAATAAATAATAAACACAAAGGTTGAGTGCTTAAAGCCTAAAGCCTATTGCTTAAAGCAAAAAAAAAGCAAAAAAAGAAATGAATTTAAATCAAATACAAAACGTTTATTTTATTGGTATTGGAGGCATCGGAATGAGTGCCCTGGCCCGCTATTTTAAAAATATTGGGAAGCAGGTTTCCGGTTACGATAAGACACCATCTATGCTGACAAGCGAGTTGATTGAAAGCGGTATTGATATTCATTTTGAAGATAATATTGGTTTAATTCCAAAGGAGTATTATATCGAGAATACACTGGTGATTATTACACCGGCTGTACCCAAAACACATTCTGAGTGGAATTATTTTACAGAAAGAGATTATGTGGTTAAAAAACGTGCTGAAGTTTTAGGGATTATCACTAAAGATACGTTTTGTTTTGCTGTGGCAGGAACACATGGAAAAACCACAACCTCAAGTATTTTGGGGCATATACTGTATGAAAGCGGAGCAGATGTAACTGCTTTTGTGGGGGGTATTGTAGAGAATTACAATTCGAATTTAATTGGAGAAGGAAAAACAGTTACCGTAGTGGAAGCAGATGAATTTGACCGTTCGTTTTTGCACCTGCATCCTAATATTGCCTGTATCACATCAATGGATGCAGATCATTTGGATATTTACGGAACCAGTGATGCAATCGAAGCTTCGTTTGTAGAATTCGCTTCAAAAGTAGAAGATAAAAATAAGCTGTTTATAACCAAGGAATTACCTCTTGAAGGAGTTCAGTGTGCTATAAACGAAGAGGCGGTATATAAGGCTTTTAATGTTCGTATTGATAATGGAAGTTATGTTTTTGATGTGCAGACGCCATCAGAAGTAATGACAGACCTGCGTTTCGGATTGCCGGGAAAACACAATTTAATGAATGGACTAATGGCTATTGCGATGGCTAAAACGTTCGGCATCCCAACCGACTCCATTGCAAAGGCCATTGCTTCATTCAACGGAATCAGAAGACGTTTTTCGTATCAGATTAAATCTGAAAACTTAGTTTATATAGATGATTATGCACATCATCCAACAGAAATAAATGCAGTACATCAGGCGGTTACTGAATTGTATCCGGGACGTAAAGTACTGGCTATTTTTCAGCCGCATTTGTTCAGCAGAACCAGAGATTTTGCTGATGGATTTGCCGAAAGTCTGTCTCAGTTTGATGAAGTGTTTTTAATGGATATTTATCCGGCACGTGAATTACCGATGGAAGGGATTACATCGGAATGGCTGTTAGGAAAAATGACAAATTCGAACAAAAAAATTGTTGCAAAAGAGGATTTATTAGCGGAGATCAAAGCCAGTGATGCGCCAATAATTGTAACAATAGGAGCTGGTGATCTTGGTGAGATGGTTCCTTCAATTAAAAAAATGCTGAATGAAAATATTTAATTGGACAAATATTCGTTTGATACTCATTTTGGGGCTGGTTATTTTTTTATATTCCTTCGCTCAACATCGAAATGGAGATCGAAAATTAAAAAAATCCATGGTAGTTTTTGTAGGAGAAAATACGCTTTTTGTGAAGCCTGAAACGGTTAATAAATTGTTGATAGAAAATAAAAGAGACGCTTCCAGTATTAGAAAAGATGAAGTAGATTTGAATAAGATAGAGAAAACCCTCAATGCGCAAGACATGATTGAAGAGTCAGATGTTTTTGTAAGTATCGACGGCGTTCTAAAAGCAGTAGTAAAACAGAAGACACCAATAGCAAGAGTTTATGATGGTGATCAATCTTTTTATATTGACTATGAGGGTAATAAAATGCCTTTGTCGGACAATTATACTGCGAGAGTTCCTCTTGTTTCGGGGGCAATTAATAAAAAAAATAACGAAGATTTAGCTGCTTTATTTCGCACAATTTATGACGATGCGTTTTTGAAAAAAAACATCATTGCAATACAAATTATGCCTAATGGTAGCTTAAAAATGTTTAATAGAAATTATAATTACTTCATCGATTTTGGCAGAACGATGAATGTTGATAAGAAATTTAATAACTATAAAGCCTTTTTTCAAAAAGCGGTTTTAGATAGTTCGTTATACAAATACAATAAAATTGACCTTAGGTTTACGGAACAAGTAGTTTGCACAAAATAATAGAAAATGGAAAAAGATAACATTGCAGTAGGTCTAGATATTGGAACAACCAAAATAGTTGCCATGATAGGCAAGAAAAATGAGTATGGTAAACTGGAAATTTTGGGGATTGGGAAATCCAAAAGTTTGGGAGTGGCGAGAGGAGTTGTAAACAACATTACGCAAACTATTCAATCAATTCAGCAAGCAATACTTGAAGCAGAAAATAATTCAGGTTATAAAATTAAAGATGTGGTAGTAGGTATCGCCGGACAGCACATCAGAAGTATACAGCATACCGATTACATCAGCCGTAATAATCCGGAAGAAGTAATTGGCGAAAAAGATATTCAGCTTTTGATCGATCAGGTAAATAAACTGGCGATGTTACCGGGAGAAGAAATTATTCACGTCTTGCCACAAGAATTTAAAATCGACGGGCAGTCTGAGATTAAAGAGCCAATCGGAATGTATGGCGGAAGATTAGAATCCAGTTTTCACGTTGTAGTGGGGCAGGCTTCTTCAATCAGAAACGTGGGAAGATGTATTCAGAGTTCAGGAATCGAATTGTCCGGATTAACCTTAGAGCCTTTAGCTTCTGCTGATGCAGTTTTAAGTCAGGAAGAAAAAGAAGCCGGAGTAGCGTTAATTGATATTGGTGGAGGAACGACTGACTTAGCTATTTTTAAAGACGGTATTATCCGCCACACAGCAGTGATTCCTTTTGGAGGAAATGTAATTACAGATGATATTAAAGAAGGCTGTTCGATTATCGAAAAACAAGCAGAGCTTTTAAAAATAAAATTCGGATCGGCCTGGCCGGGAGAAAATAAAGACAATGAAATTGTTTCTATTCCGGGATTAAGAGGAAGAGAGCCAAAAGAAATTTCGCTTAAAAACTTATCTAAAATTATTCATGCCCGTGTGGTGGAGATTGTAGAGCAGGTTTTTGCAGAAATCAAGGCTTACGGACACGAGGATCCGCGTAAAAAATTAATTGCCGGTATCGTGCTTACGGGTGGAGGTGCTCAACTAAAACACATCAAGCAATTAGTAGAGTACATTACAGGAATGGATACGAGAATTGGATATCCAAACGAGCACCTGGCAGGGAATTCAAGTGAAGAAATCTCCAGTCCGCTATTTGCAACCGCAGTTGGTTTAGTAATGAATAGTATCGAAAATAGTACGCAAAGTGCTGTTAGAATGGAGATTGTAAATGATCAGCCAAAAGTGGTTTACAGAAATGTACCGCCGCCGATACAACAGCCGGTACAACAGCGATACGAAGTTGAAGAAAACTACGTTGAAAGAGTAGAAACTATCGAAGAAACCAGAGAAGTTAGAAACAGCGTCTCTAAAGAAGAATCTACAGAAACAAAAATCAGAAGATCATTTTTTGACCGATATGTCGATAAAATCAAAGATTTTTTAGACAACGCTGAATAAGATAATAAAAGAAAAGGATTACTTTATTGGCCCCAAGTCAAGAAGTAAAAAATGTATTAAATAAGAATTTCAAAAACCAAAAAGATGATGAGCAACTCAGAATTTGGAAGTATTTCATTTGATTTACCAAAAAACCAATCAAATGTTATCAAAGTAATAGGTGTAGGTGGAGGTGGTAGTAATGCTATCAATCATATGTTTAAACAAGGTATTAAAGGCGTAGATTTTATCGTCTGTAATACCGATTCACAGGCACTGCAGAACAGTTCGGTTCCTAATAAGATTCAGTTAGGGATGAACTTAACAGAAGGTCTTGGTGCAGGAGCAAATCCTGATGTAGGACAGCAATCTGCTATAGAAAGTATCGCTGATATCGAAAAAATGTTAGACCGTGGTACTAAGATGGTATTTATTACCGCTGGTATGGGAGGTGGAACAGGTACAGGTGCAGCTCCGGTAATTGCACAGTTAGCTAAAGAAAGAGAGATCCTGACCGTTGGTATTGTGACGATTCCTTTTCAGTTTGAAGGGAAAGTACGTCAGGAGCAGGCACTTTTAGGAATTGAGAAATTGCGTAAGCAGGTCGATTCATTAATCGTAATCAACAATAATAAATTAAGAGAAGTATACGGAAATCTTGGTTTTAAAGCCGGATTCTCTAAAGCGGATGAAGTTTTGGCAACAGCCTCAAGAGGTATTGCTGAAGTAATTACGCATCACTATACTCAAAATATCGATTTACGTGACGCTAAAACTGTTCTTTCGAATAGTGGAACAGCGATCATGGGATCTTCCGTTGCAGAAGGCGAGAACAGAGCTAAGGAAGCTATTATTGCAGCACTGGACTCTCCGTTGCTGAACGATAATAAAATTACAGGAGCCAAAAACGTATTGTTGCTTATCGTTTCTGGATCTAATGAAATTACTTTAGATGAAATCGGGGAAATCAACGATCATATTCAGGCTGAAGCAGGTTACAATGCTAATATTATCATGGGAGTTGGTGAAGACGAGACTCTTGGTGAGGCTATTGCCGTAACTATTATTGCGACAGGTTTTGACGTTGAACAGCAAAATGATATCGTTAATACAGAGCCTAAAAAAATCATTCATACCTTGGAAGATGAGCAAAGAAGTGTTCATAATCTAACCAATAAATCAGTTACTTCTTTTGATTTAACAATTGATACACCAACCAGTAAATCAGAAGAAAAAATTGTTTTTGATTTAATGGACGATGAAGACACGGTTGCTCCCGTAACTCCCGCTCCGGTTGTACCAGTTGCAGCTACACCATTTGAAGTTGCTCCGGTGGCAGCTACTCCAACAATGAATCAGGAAGAATTGGTAGTGATGTCTGAGTTTATCAAAAATCTGGATGTTACGTTTGAAATTGTTTCGCCGATAACCGATATCGATTTTACGATTACAACTCCGCAAGCCGAAGCTTTTCAGGATATAAAACCAGTTCAGCAAGTGCAGCAAAGAACATTCGAAAGAGAAGAACAAACGACATTCTCCTTTGATTTGCCAATTTTCAGATCTGAGCCAGAAGTTAGGAAAGAGCCGGTTGTTGAAGAAACTAAAGTTTTGTTCGAATTAACAAACGAAACTCGTAATATTAAAGTAAATGATCCGGTTTCATTTGTACCGGTAACCGAGCTTTCTGACAAAGGAGTTATCAAGTATTCTTTAGAGGAATACATGGAAGTTGAAAACGATTTAATGACGTCAAAACCGGTTGAAAAAGTGGTAGAAGAAGTAATTCCTGCGGAATTAAATATCACCATGAAACCAAGACCAGATTTCGCTGTTGAACCGGATTACTCCACAACAGCAAATGTGTCTCCGATGGAACTGACAATTGAAGAGACTTTACGTTTAAGAGCCGAAGAAAGAAGAAAAAAATTAAAAGAATTTAATTATAAATTCCATAATAATGTGTCCAGAATTGATGAATTGGAGAAAGAGCCTGCTTACAAAAGATTAGGTATTGATTTGTCTAATTCACAAGCAAACAACACAAACTCAAGAATTTCGGTTGGAACAGACAGTAACAACGATTTGCAATTGCGTTCAAACAATTCGTTTTTGCACGACAACGTAGACTAGTTTTAAAATCATAATAATTGGATAACCCGAAAATTGGATTTAATTTTCGGGTTATTTTTTTTATCTTCGCACAGAATTTGAAATTTGACTTCATAAGCAGGTTTTTAAAGTGAATCTTATGGGTCAGTTTAAGCGAAGGAGAAAATATAATTTTAAATGTAATTGATCAATCTATAGGCCTTGGCTTATTTAAATAAAATTAGAAAATGAGTTTACAAACACTAATCATGGACGAGATTAAAACCGCCATGAAAGCAAAAGATACAGTAAGTTTAGAAGCATTAAGAGCTATTAAGTCTGAAATGTTATTGGCTGCAACGGCTTCAGGTTCTAAAGAAGAATTAACAGAAGACGATGAAATTAAATTGCTTCAGAGATTGGTGAAAACCCGTAAAGAAAGCGCCAGAATTTTTACAGAGCAAAATCGTCCTGATTTAGCAGAGCCTGAATTAGCTCAGGTAGCTGTAATCGAGAAGTTTTTACCGGCTCAGTTAAGTGAAGAAGAAGTAGAAGCAGTAGTAGCAAAAATCATTGCTGAAACTGGAGCTGCTGGAATTGCTTCAATGGGTAAAGTAATGGGATTGGCTTCTGCACAATTAGGCGGAACAGCTGAAGGGAAAACCATTTCTACAATTGTAAAAAAGTTATTATCGTAGATAATTTCATGATTTCAGAGTTTAGTTCAAAATCTGAACTCTGAAATCATAAATCTAAAATAAGAAGACCTCGTAGTTCAACTGGATAGAATATCAGATTTCGGCTCTGAGGGTTGGGGGTTCGAACCCCTCCGGGGTCACTTAAGTAAAAAACCTATTTCGTAACGAAATAGGTTTTTTTTATGTCTTTTTTAAACTGTTTTATACGTTTTGCTTTGTACATTCCATGAAGTTCATATGACAGGAGTAAAATCGCTCAATTCTAATTGTATTGGAGTTTCGTATCTTTTATTGTTTATGTCAGCTGTAAAAGATTTTTTAGGTTTTAAAGTTATCAAACCCTTTGCAATACTAATTGTATCAATCAAGGTATAAATATCTTCATAGAATTGAAGCTTATAGTTCATTGAACCGTAGAAATTATTCTTCTTGTCTTTGTATTCAATTACAGCCATTGTTCCAATTTCTTCGACTTCAATTTGATAATAAATATCAATTTTAAAGGACTTGGTTTCTTTTGTTTTAAAATGAATTTTTATTTTGGTATCCAACTCATCAATAAGCTTCTCAGTTTGATCTACTAATGCCAAATTTAAGTCATTACTTATTTTTCTCAGCGATTGGAATGTTATTGATTTAATCAGGCCATTTTTTTCACTATCAGAAAGTGATTGTAATTTTTCAACGTCAATTCCAAAATCTAAATATTTAATTCTTTTGTCAACGTTTCTATTCGAAACTACAATTTCATTTTCTTTTAATACAGTTGTTAAATTGATGTATATATGATCAAATTCTCCATAAGTGAATTTTAGTTCGTTTAATTTTCTGGCAATTCGTTGTCCTATAAAATTTGTATCTTTTGTTGGTACGAAAAGCTTACCTAGTTGTCGAGGAATGCTTTGCCCTTCAATATTTTGCTTTTCACTTTCATAAAAGCGTATGTCTTTTAATATTCTGTCACCCATTTTTTCATCTTTATTGTTGGATAAATGTATTAATAATTTTGCTTCAGAAAAGGACTTTAAAAGAATAAAAAAATGTCTAATACATCCATAACTTTGTACTAATATTAGTTTGCATTTGTAAATGATATTTAACGTTTATACTATAGCTTAAAAGCATGACAAAGGAAGAATCTATTAAAGAGTATTATTTTAGAATCAATAAAAGTATAGATTACATTAAGGAAAATCTTCATGAAGAGCTTTCTTTAGAAAAATTGGCAGCTCTTTCCAGTTTTTCAAAGTTTCATTTTCATAGAATTTTTAAGTCTGTTACAGGAAAAACAATCAATGAATTTATTAAAAATGCAAAGATAGAGAGGGCTCTGTTTTTCCTGATGAATAATCCGTCAAAGACAATTAGTGAAATAGCCAATGATTGCGGTTTTTTGAATGTTTCCTCTTTTTCAAGAAGTTTTCGTGAAGTCAGACAGATGACACCAAGCGAATGGCGGGTACAGTATAAAAATAGCAATATTCGTATAATAGATAGCAATATTGGAAAAATGCAGTCTGAAATCGAAAACTACCTTGCACTCAAATTAAATAATTTAAAAAATATTGAAATGAGTGAAATTAAGAAACTTGATTTTGAAGTTAAAAATCTTGAGGCATTTAATGTTATTTACATCAGAAATCTCAATATTCACAGTCATGATAGTAAAACATTTGAAGAGATGTTTAAAAAGCTTTTTAGCTGGGCTACTCCAAGAAATTTAGTAAATTTTCCTGAAACCAAAGCATTGACCGTTTACAGAAGTAATGCTAATTTATCAGGAATGCTTCAGGCTGATGTTTGTTTGTCTGTTCCTGAGAAAATAGTAGGAGAGGGGATAGTGGGTAATACCATAATTAGTGGAGGGTTGTATGCCATTTTCCATAAAGAAGGACCAATGTCAGAATGCTTTAAAACCTGGAATTACATATACGAAGTTTGGTTTGAAGAGAATGGCTATCAGCCCGATAATAGAAATTTCTTTCTAAGCCATTTAAATGATCCTAAATTGCATCCTGAAAACCTCCATATTATCGATATCTATATACCAATAAAATTACTATAGGATTAATAACTTCTAAATTCGAATTTATGAAACTGTCTTTTATTGTTACATTTTCTGTTACAGCTAATGGTCTTCAATTTAATTTTAGAATAAATTATTTCTAAAAAAGTATATGAGAGTATTTGAAAAAAGGCCTGAGAATATCAATTCTCAGGCCTTTTTCTAATAATTCATTCGAAAACGATCTAATATCTGAGGCACGAGATTTTGCTTCCGTTATTTTGCAGACCCTTTTTTTGCGTTTTTGATCAAAATAAAAATAGAGAATAAAAATACGATGATATAAAGTACTGCTAAAGCCGGTTTTTCGAAAGTTAGTTTTTCAAAGTCAAATTGTTTGTACAATACTACTCCTAAGATGATTGCAATAATCGAAAAGACAAATGATGATGCTTTTTGGTTTTCCATTTTTTTAATGTTTTATAAGTATGTTAATTAGTATTTCAAGTTAAATGACAAGTATTCCTGAGGCTATCATTTTCAACATATTGGAAGTGAGTTACTTCTTAGAAAATAAATTCTCTACAACCCAGGCCGGACCAATCATTAGAAATTGTAAATCTTTCAAAAAAGAAGGTTTTTTTCCTTCAATATTATGTCCGTAGAATTGACCGATCCAGGCAATTATAAATACGCCAACAGAAAAGATCCATAACGGCAAAACTTGTCCGATATAGTAATTTACAACCAAACAAATTGTCGAAAAAACAGCAATTTTCAAAGCCATCGTTACCGACAGACGAAGGTAAAAAAGAAGTACAAAAATTAAAACAACAGCAGCCCAGTTTTCCAGAACAGGAGCGTTCAGTTTTAAGGTATTGGAGATGAAATCACTTGGAATACTCATTAACAGTCCAACTATCGAAAAGTAGATCGCTGGTACACAAATATAATGTATTGCCTTATTCTTTGGGTTCTGATGACTTACAGCGTATTCATCAAACCATTGTTCTAATGTTCTCATTGTTTTGGGTTTAGTGTCGTAAATCTACTAAAAAAACATTTAGTTTTATCAGTTTCGACTATTCTTAAAAATATATAATCTTAGTTTTTAAGAAGACGCAGATATGAAATTTGAATTAAAAACGCTGCAGATCTGCTTTTAATCTGGCACTAAAGAAGTACTTCGTTTTCGAGAAAAAATAATGAAAAAAGGATAAATTTTAGATTTAATACTCAAAAAAAGGAGGTATTTGTCTTATCATGATAGTTTTATGGCTTTATTAGGTGTGCCGTCGTTTTTTTCATTTCTAATTTTGTCGATAATTAAATAACTTATTAAACAAATAGTTATGTATCAAATAGAAAACAAAGAAGAGGTGATTGTAAAGATTTATGTAATTAATCATGAAAAAGAAAATGATGATCAAACAATGGCAGACGGTTTACAGCTATACAATCATACATGGATTCAAAATGATTTGTCAGAAAATCGAGTTGAAATTGTAAAACTAATTTTTAGTATACTTCTTCTCCTTGCTCTTTTCTTTTCATTTATAGTATTGTTGATTATTAAATTCTGTAATTAATTATATTCAGAAACTTCTGCTTTCTGATTGTAGTCAAAAACATTATCCCATAATGAGTCAACGGTTACCAATGCGTCATCTAAAGGGATAACACTCCATTTACCATTGGATTCAACAGCTAACGCCATAGTTTTTAATTTCAACAAAGCATCCTGTACATCAAAGTCCAGATTTGTATTGAGCGCTGTCGTAAACCAGGACTCAATTTGATTGTCGAGTTCTTCGGCTGAGATTGCATATTCATTTTTGTATAAAAAGGTATAAGCCAGTATCGTTTCTTTCAGTACTTCTTCTTCAGAGGAATTTAGCAGTGAATAGAAAGCACCGCTATTGTTTCCGAGATTTTTAAAGTAAAGGCTGTCTGAAAGGATTTTAGAGTATTTGATTCTTTTATTGACAAAGTTACTGTACTGACGAAACAAATAAAGGGATAAAATACCCAGCGCAATTAAACCCTGATTTAAAGAGGCTTTGCTGTTTAATAAATCGATAGCTTCTCCCGATTGATATGCGCCATACATGCCAATCAAAGCAGGAATTACAGTTGTACTTAAAAGTGAAATTCCGCCTCCAATTCCCGGAACCCAAAAGAACAACTTATCTTTGGTAGACATTCTCGGAATAGCATTTGGGAATATAGTTTCGAGATCATTTTTAGGAACACGTTTAAAGATCTTTAAAGCAACCGAACCCGGTTCGATAGGCATTTTCCCCAGTTTTACTTTTTTTTCTTTAATATAATCGGCTTCGCTGTAATGAAGGTAAATCAGGACACGATCGTAATATTCAATTTCAATTTCTTTCTTCCAGAAATAATATTTTCGAATCTTTTCTTTTGCCTTATGTTGTCCCCGAACGTATAATTCGTAGTCTTTAAAGGCGTTGAAATCAATTGAAAGCTTCAAACCGATTAAGTCTGAATCCTCAAAAGCTTTGTCCAGTGTTTCCTGATCTATTTCACGATAATTTCCCTGTTCTAATACCGTAAGTAATGTTTCTTTGAAAACGTTGAAATCACTTTTACCTATAAAATTTTCGCGTTCGTTCAGACTTAAATCAGGATCAAACAAAGCGTAGTTTTGCTTCAGATTTCGATTAAGATTAAAAGCTTCGTAATGGAAATAGTGTTCAATAATATCAAACAGTTTTCTGAAATCATCCGTTTTCTTGGAATCTTCGGCAAAGGCAGTTAGTTGTTGTTCCAATAGAAATTCCTTGTTGAAGGGAATATAGTGTTCTCGTGTCATAGAGATATTTAGGGGCTATATTTTTTTTAAAGGCTCAAAGATACAAAGTGATTTTGTTTTGATCATAACAGGCTTTTAAAATTTGTTAGATGATCATCAAGAAAGAAATCTTTGTAGATGTTTTCGGTAGAAAGTAAGGAGTGTTTTTCTCATCAATTGAAAACTGTGATTAAAAAAAAACGAGACTTTTAATCGTTGGCATCGATTAAAAAGCTCGCTTAATTGTTCCAAAAAAAATGACAATATTTTATAATTTTCTCTTAGGAAAACTACAATTTAAAATAAAAATTATTTGGTGCAAAACTACCACTTAAGAAAGTTTTGGCAATACGTATTTATACCTGTTTTTGTGTTTTTTTGTCCAAAAGGATTAGAGATTAAAAGTGTATTTTTCCTTAATTTTATTGTTTTATAGTCATTTTTTGCGACTTGTTTTCTCTAATGTATTTAAAGTAGTATTTGTTTGAGATTAATCCGGTTTAGAATTTTTTAATTCTATTATTTTTTGAATGTATTGTATCAGGTTTTCTTTTTCTACCGAAAATGGTGCTTTTTCATCTTCCGTATTCAGGTATAAATCTGCAATACTTTGGGCATCCATATTTTTATTTACGTAATGGTATTCGGTATATTTAATAATGCTTTCTACAAAAAGTTCTTGCAGTTTACCTTTTTCTATAGTTTCTTCGTCACCATTTTTTATTTTTTCTATTTCAGATTCTGGTAAATCAATAGTGAGGTAAGTCGTATCTACGGCCACATTCGAAAGCATTTCTGGGGTAGCTTTTCCTGAAGCGTTACAATAAGCACAAGGACCCGGTGCCCATTTTAATTGTTTGTTTAAACGTCGTATGTCTTCCCAGTCTACAAAACCTTTCCCAAGACATCTTGGGCATCCTGAATTTGATTTTTTAAATAGAAAACTAAAAAAAGGCATTTTTCCGAAAATTTAGGTTAAAGTTGTTTGGCCTTGCGAAGATAATTTTTTTATGTAAGAAAATTATTTTTAAAGCAGATTGTTTTTTTGAGAATTTGAGGGAATTTTATCGAGAGAAAGCATTTGTTTTTTATCGCATAAATATAAAATACGTTTCTGTATCAGGTATTTGACCGTAATCTCGTTTAGCTGCTTTGTTTTTTCATTTTTTTGATGAAAAAAGAATATTTTCTTCGGGTGCAGAATCTAATTCAGAAAGTTTTTGCTTACATTTATGCACCTCAAATCTCAAGAGAATCTACACGTTAAGGCAGTCGGATTTTAAACCTGAAATCGCCTGAAAAGAGTGCATTATGTCTCAGCTATTCGTTTTTTATGTGCTAGAGTTTATAAAATTTAGATGTACGTGTAACAGAAATTAAGAACGAACGTCTAAGTTATTTGTAGTTATCAGGAAGCTCCCGAATTATTTAGATTGGGGATTTTTCATGATTCATTTTATAGTAGGTTTATAATTCAGCTTTATTCCGTAATTCGTTGATCATTTTATGTATCACTAAAGTAGAAAGATATGGTTGTTGAAGTTTTTAAAACAAATGTGCAAAAAGAGGCAGATAAAAATTATGTCATTGCCGTTATTCAAAGCCAGTTTCCTGATTATAAAATCAATTTTGACTTAGAAGATTGTGATAAAATATTGCGTATAGAAGGCATTGATTTAGAGCCTGAGAATATTATCGATTATGTGAATTGTTTAGGATATACTTGTGTAAAATTAGAATAATTAGAATATGATAAATTTTATTGTTTTTTGTTTTTTACTGTTGGTAAAACAGTTTTTAAATTAAGTTTTAGTATAGGAAAGCTTTATTTAAGTATGTGCACATTATTTTTTAAATTTGTGTGCTTATGAAAAAAAGGACTCCTCTTTTTGACTTTACTCAAAAGGTCAATTATAAAAACGAAATTTTAGCGGGATTAACAGTTGCGATGACAATGATTCCAGAATCGTTATCGTTTGCAATTTTGGCTGGTTTTCCACCTTTGGTTGGTTTATATGCTGCTTTTATTGCGGGTTTGGTTACCTCGGTTTTTGGAGGCAGACCCGGGATGATTTCGGGTGGAGCGGGAGCCACTGTTATTGTTTTAATTGCTTTAATGAAATCGCAGGGTATCGAATATGTTTTTGCAGCCGTGGCGCTTGGAGGCATCGTCCAGATTTGTATCGGACTTTTTAAACTCGGAAAATTTATCAGATTGGTGCCGCAGCCCGTTATGTATGGCTTTGTAAACGGACTTGCCGTGGTTATTTTTATGTCGCAGCTGGAGCAATTTAAAATTGTGGTGAATGGGCAAACCACTTGGTTACAAGGATCTCAATTGTATATTATGCTGGCTTTAGTGGCGCTTACAATTGGAATTGTATTACTTTTTTCAAAGATTACAAAAGCAGTTCCGGCCTCTTTGGTGGCAATCATTGTCGTATTTGCTGTCGTATTGATTTTTAATATTGACACAAAAACCGTTCAGGATATTGCCTCTGTTAAGGGGGGATTTCCGTCCTTTCATATTCCAAATATCCCGTTGTCTTTTGAAACCATTAAAATCATATTTCCATATTCTGTAATTGTTGCGGCAGTGGGCTTAACAGAAGGTTTACTGACATTGAATCTTGTCGATGAAATAACAGGTACAAGAGGGAATAGCAACAGAGAATGTATTGCTCAGGGGAGTTCTAACATTTTGAATGGTTTCTTTTTTGGAATGGGGGGATGCCCAATGATTGCACAAACACTGGTTAATCTTTCTGCTGGTTCGAGAGCACGACTTTCGGGAATAATCGCTTCTTTAACGATTTTATTGATTATCCTTTTTGGAGCTCCTGTAATCGGTAAATTACCAATGGCTGCTTTAGTAGGCGTCATGATGATGGTTGCGATTACGACTTTTGAATGGGCGAGTTTCAGGATTATTAACAAAATGCCGGCGCATGATATTTTTGTGGGTGTTTTGGTGGCAGTTGTTACTATTTTACTACACAATCTGGCGTTAGCGGTTCTGATTGGAGTGATTATTTCTGCCTTGGTTTTTGCCTGGGAAAGTGCCAAAAGAATTCGTGCCAGACATTATATTGATGAGAAAGGGACAAAACATTACGAAATCTATGGACCATTGTTTTTTGGCTCTACTGCTGCTTTTATAGAAAAATTCGATCCTTTAAACGATCCCAATCATGTGATTATTGATTTTAAAGAAAGCCGCATAGCAGATATGTCGGCTATCGAAGCATTGAATAATTTGACGAAAAAATACAGTCAGTTAAACAAAGTAATTGAACTGAAACATCTAAGCAAAGACTGTATTGTTTTACTTAAAAATGCTGAAGCTGTTATTGCCGTAAATGTAATTGAAGATCCAACGTACAAAGTTGTTTCTTAGTAGCTTAATTTGTCAATTAGATAATTATCTAATTGCCACATTATCTAATTATTTAAGCATGTTACTAACTTCGGAAAAATTTCCGTCTACTTCATCAATTTGCAAGCCGAGAATATGAGCAATTAAAGGGTATACCGAAACATTCTGAAACGATCCGACCGTTTTATTTACTTTAAAAGCGGGGCCTTTAGCATAAAAAATAGCCTGCATGTCTTTTTCTTTGTTGTCGTATCCGTGTGTACCACCGCTTACATGTACCGATTTTTCTTTTACTAAACTATATCCTTTTTTGGCCTCAATGACAAAATCATGAACTCTCGGATTAGTTCCGAAGTGTAATCTTTTAGGAACCTCTTTGGATTTCCAGAATTTAATATGCGGTACTTTCTTTAAAGCATTTGCGATTGAATCCTGAAAGCCGGGTTTTGCCTGGAGACTCATGATTGGATTAATTACAGCATTATAACCAAGCCATTCGGGTTTTATATAATCCAGAACGGCTACTTTTTTATCATCGCTAATGTTTGCCATTCCATGATCTGAAACGATAATTAAATTGATTTGTTTTCCAATGGATAATTGATTCAGTTTAGAAGATAACCGCCCCATAAGAGTATCCATTCTTTGGATTACTTTTTCGTTTTCAGGAGAAAGAGGACCAAATGAATGGCCGGTATGATCAGGCTCATCAAAATAAAGTGTGATAAAATGCGGACGTTGTTTTTCAGGAAGCTGAAGCCATTTGATTACAGTATCAATGCGGGTTTCGTAAGGAATTTTGTTGTCGTACTCTTTATAAATACCAGGTCTTTTTTGATCCGTATCTGATCCGGGCCAGAAAAAAGAAGCGGTTTTTACTCCCTGTTGTTCAGCAACGTTCCAAATCGGATTTCCGCCATAAAAACGGGAATCATTTTTGGCATTTGAAGACAATGAGAAAGATTCGTTTAATGCAGCATCGTAAAAAACATTATTAATGATTCCATGATGATCGGGGTAGAGCCCGGTAACGATGGCGTAATGATTGGGAAAGGTTTTGCTGGGATAAGAAGGTCGCATTGATTTGGCATGGACACCTTCTTTTGCTATTTGAGCTAGATTTTGAAGTTTGAAATGTTTAGCATAATCCCAACGAAATCCATCCATAGAAACCAGAACCACATAAACGTCTTTTTGGTTTTGCGCATTAGAAAGTATCGTAAGAAGTAAGAATATAAAAGGTAAGAGGTGAATGGTAAATTTTCTCATTTTGAAATTTTAAACAGAACTGTAAAGATATTAATAACCGGATTTTTAATGAAAAAGAGAATGTTAAACAATTTTAAAATTAAAAGGTTTACCACAGATTATAGGATTAAAAAGATTCTCACAGATTATAATCTTTTTAATCCTTTAATCTGTGGCTGGAAAATAATTGTCTGCGAGAATTTTGGGCAAAAAAATATAAAAAAAAACGCCAGATCGAAATCCGGCGTTTTGAGTTTTAAAGAAAAGAACGATTACATCATTCCCGGCATACCGCCACCCATTGGCATACCGCCAGCGTTTTCTTCTTTAATATCGATTAATGCGCACTCAGTAGTTAAGATCATTCCTGAAACCGAAGCAGCATTTTCTAACGCTACACGAGTTACTTTTTTAGGATCGATAATACCTGCTTTAAGCATGTCTACGTATTCGTCAGTTTTAGCATTGTATCCAAAGTCTCCAGAACCTTCACCCACTTTTGCTACTACTACAGAACCTTCAAGACCTGCATTTTCAACAATAGTTCTTAATGGGGATTCAACGGCGCGAGATACAATTTGAATTCCGGTTGCTTCGTCAGCATTATCCGCTTTAAGGTCAGCCAAAGCAGCTTTTGCTCTTAATAAAGCAACACCACCACCTGCAACGATTCCTTCTTCAACAGCAGCACGTGTTGCGTGTAAAGCATCATCAACTCTGTCTTTTTTCTCTTTCATTTCAACTTCAGAAGCAGCACCAACATAAAGAACAGCAACACCACCAGCTAATTTAGCCAAACGCTCTTGCAGTTTTTCTTTATCATAATCAGATGTCGTAGCCTCCATTTGACCTTTAATTTGGTTTACTCTGTTTTTGATGATATCTGCTTCACCTGCACCGCTTACAATTGTAGTATTGTCTTTGTCGATAGAAACTCTTTTTGCCGTTCCTAACATTTCGATAGTTGTATTTTCTAGAGTATAACCTCTTTCTTCAGAAATTACAGTTCCACCAGTTAAGATTGCGATGTCTTCTAACATTGCTTTTCTTCTGTCTCCAAAACCAGGAGCTTTTACAGCAGCGATTTTTAATGCTCCACGTAATTTATTCACTACAAGAGTTGATAAAGCTTCTCCGTCAACATCTTCAGCGATGATCAATAATGGTTTTCCAGATTGAGCAACTGGCTCTAAAACAGGTAGTAATTCTTTTAAAGAAGATACTTTTTTGTCGTATAATAAGATGTATGGAGAGTCTAATTCAACTTCCATTTTCTCAGGATTTGTTACGAAGTAAGGAGAAAGATATCCTCTGTCAAACTGCATACCTTCAACAACATCTACAAACGTATCAGTTCCTTTAGCTTCTTCAACAGTAATAACACCTTCTTTACCTACTTTTGCAAATGCAGTAGCGATTAGTTCTCCAATCACTTCGTCATTATTTGCAGAGATAGAAGCAATTTGTTTGATTTTATCAGAATCACTTCCAACTACTTTTGCTTGTTTCGCAAGGTCAGCAACGATTGCTTCAACGGCTTTGTCGATACCGCGTTTCAAATCCATTGGATTTGCTCCTGCAGCAACGTTTTTAAGACCTTCTTTTACGATTGCCTGAGCTAAAACTGTAGCAGTTGTAGTTCCGTCACCCGCTAAATCATTAGTTTTAGAAGCTACTTCTTTAACCATTTGCGCGCCCATATTTTCTAATGGGTCTTTTAATTCGATTTCTTTTGCAACCGAAACACCATCTTTAGTAACCGTTGGTCCACCAAATGATTTTCCGATAATTACGTTACGACCTTTTGGTCCAAGAGTTACTTTTACAGCATTTGCCAATGCATCAACACCACGTTTTAATCCGTCACGTGCTTCAATATCAAATTTTATATCTTTTGCCATTTTTTTAATTTTGTTTAAAGTTTGATTTGTTTCAAGTTAATGAAGTTCTTAATTCTTAATACTTCGTACTTAAGACAATATTTTTTTAGATAATCGCAAGGATGTCATCTTCACGCATGATCAAATAATCAGTTCCTTCCAGTTTTAATTCTGTTCCTGCATATTTACCGTATAGAACAGTGTCGCCCACTTTTACAGTCATAGTGTGATCTTTAGATCCGTTTCCTACTGCAACTACAGTTCCTTTTTGTGGTTTCTCTTTGGCAGTATCTGGAATAAAGATTCCTGATGCAGTTTTAGTTTCAGCTGCAACAGGCTCAATAAGTACGCGGTCTGAAAGCGGTTTTATGTTTAACGCCATGATTTATTATATTATTAGGTTATACGTTTTTTTAATGTTCTAGAAACTTTCAGAAACTATGCCATGCTGGTAAAACTGACATTATTTCTTAAAAAAAATGCCAGCTTTTGACAGGCTGGCATTTTATAGTGATATTGAAATGTATTATTTAGCTGCAGGCGTTGCCGGAGCAGGTGTTTGTTGAGCAGGAGCAGCTGGTGTAGCAGCAGGCGCTTCAGTTTTTTCAATGATTTTAGAGTCACTGTCGCTTAATGATCCTGTAAAGCTTAAGCTAGAAAGTAAAATTAAAGCAATTAAAATAGTAGCCAATGTCCAAGTACTTTTGTCTAAAAAGTCAGTTGTTTTTTGTACTCCACCTAACATTTGAGTTCCGCTGATTGTAGAAGACAATCCGCCTCCTTTAGGGTTTTGAACCATGATTACTACGATCAATAGAAAACAAACTATTGTGATTAAAACTAAGAAAATTGAAAATGTACTCATTGTTTAAATATTATTGTTATTTTGTTGTAAAATCTTTATATCCGAAATACGGTCTGCAAAGAAACTAATTTTTTCTGGATATTTCAAAATTAATATTTCATATGCTTGTATTGCTTTGGTGTATTTTTTTTGTTCCAAATATACTCTGGCCAAAGTTTCTGTCATTAGGTAAGAATTATCTTCTTTACTTAGGTCTGATTGTACGGTCTGCGTTATTGCAGTTTGTTTGATAGGAGAGATCTTCGGATTGGTTTCGATGAATTTATCGATCAATTCTGCTTTTTTCTTTTTCTCTTCTTCAATTGATTCTGTTACTGTTGGAGATTCCGTTACTTTTTCGGGCTCTTTTATTTCGGGTGAAGTTTCTTCGCTTCTGTCAATTGGTTCCGTTCTGGCTAATTGCAGCCATTCCTGAAAAGAATGTTTTTCGTTAACAGAAAAGTCTAAAGGCTGTCCTATTTCCAGATTTTCTTCTGCTATTTTTACACTCTCAGGAGCTTGGGCTTCTTTTGGTTCCTCGATTAATTCAGGTTGTTCGGAAACAACCGTTGTTGCTTCTTTTATAGAATTTAATATCGATTGCTCAACTGGGTTGACTTTTACTTCTTTAACCTCTGGTTTTATTTCCTGAATTTCTTCCTCAACGATTTCATCAAAGAAAGTTGGTGTCGGCTCTTTGGTTGGAGGTAATACAGGTTGTTGTTCCGTCTGCTCTGTTTCCGTCTGCTCGATTCTTGCAGGTTCTTCTAAAATGATCGGAGCAACTTCTACAGGTTCGGCAGCAATAAATTGTTCTGAAACAGATTCAACAGCTTTTTCTATTGTTTTTACCGGCTCTTCAAAAGTTACAGCTGCTGCTTCTTGTGCAGAATCTAGTATTGATTGTTCAATAAATTGATTAACAGGTTTTTCTTCTGCTTTTACAGGTTCTTCAAAAGTTACTGTTGCAGCTTCTTTTATAGAATCCAAAATAGATTGCTCGATTGGATTAACACGTACTTCCGGTGTTTTTTTGACTTCTTCAAAGGATACGATCTCACTGTCAAAAACTTTAATTTCCATAAGGTCTCTAAGTTTCTTATCGTAATATTCACTTTGAATCGAAGTGAAAGATTCAGAAGTAATAAAATCAAATAATACGGTACGATCCGTAGTATGAGCTGCTGTGACTTTTAACGCATAATTATACTTAAAACTGTTTTGATCGTAAAGTCCTTTTAAGCGCAAGGCTCTTGCACTTTGAAAATAAGGAAATTCATTCAAAACGCTTCCCAATGCTTCTGCCTGCTTTTCGGTAATAGCATCAGGCTTGTTCATTAAGTAGGTATAATCGGTTACATTCATTTATTCTATTGTTTAATCGTTTATGGATTTAATCGCTTATTTGTTTCACTGTTTAATCGATTAAACGCTTAAAAGTTTTAATGATTCGACAGAAAAGCAAATTACCATTTTGCTAGTGACTCGTTAAAAATATCTTGTGTGATTCTTTCAAAAATAACCTGAATAGCTGTATTTAGCGTAGCTCCGGTAGGCAGTCCCTGTCCTGGAAAATCATAGTAAAATTCAAATGTTTTTTCGAAATCGTCTTTTTCCTTCTTTTTATTGGTAAACCTCACATGTACACGAATACTTAAACGGTTTTGGAAAGCTCCCTGATCGGCTGTGGCCGTCATTGGTGTGGTTCTGTAATCTACAATTTCTCCTTCGTAAACTAAATCACCACTATTACTTACCAGGTTTAAATTGGTTTGATTTTGAATTAAGTCTTGTAGGGTCAATGTAAAAGTTCGATCAATTCCCGGTTCAATTAAATCAGCATTATTTTGAAAAAAGTTGACCTGAAAAGTTTTGGCATCGATGTTTCCTGTTCCTGTAAAGTTGTAAACAGAACAACCGCTTAGCATGAACAAGCTCATTAAGGCTAATAAAGAATATATTTTTTTCATAATATCAATTGGGGGTAAATTCCAAATCTCAAATTCCAAGTTTTTAGGGAATCCCATTTTTTTTCAAATATAACAATTTGGATTTGAGTGCTGGCGCATCGGCGAAGCAATTTGGATTTTATTTTTTTTGTCTCACATTTTAAATCAGGAATTTAAAATTTGAGAATTATTTACTTTTATAAATCGAATTGTTTAATTTTTCTATATAAAGTTCGTTCAGAAATGCCTAATTCGTCTGCAGCAGCTTTTCGTTTTCCTTTATTTTTTTCTAGTGACTTTTTGATCATCTCGATTTCTTTCTGTTCTAAACGTAGTACCTCTTCTTCTTCAATGGTTTCCGCAAACAGATAATTGTCGTCCTGCATCTGATAATTGTCCTCGCGTGGAGTAGGTGTCATTACAGCGGTCCTTGGTTCTTCTTCAAAGTCTATTTCGCTTTCATTTTCCTGAGAGCCATATATTTTCTGAATTAAATTCGGATTGATGTCCTGCACTTTTGTGCCATTTTTCATCAGTTCTAAAGTGAGTTTTTTCAAATCGTTCAGATCGCTTTTCATATCAAAAAGCACTTTGTATAAGATGTCTCTTTCGGTGCTGAAATCACTTTCTTTTTTACTATCGTTAATAACAGAAGGCAGACTGCTTCCTTCTGTAGGTAAATACGATTGTAAAGTAGCCGATGAAATATCGCGATTGGTTTCCAGAACCGAGATCTGTTCGGCCACATTTCGCAATTGACGAATGTTTCCGTTCCATCTGAATTTCTGAAGAAGCTGTACCGCATCATCGTCTAATTTTAATGGAGGCATTTTGTATTTGTGCGCAAAGTCGGCTACGAATTTTCGGAACAACAAATGAATGTCGTCGTTTCTTTCACGCAATGGTGGTAAAGTAATTTCGACAGTCGTTAAACGATAATATAAATCTTCACGGAATTTTCCTTTTTCGATTGCATTGAACAGGTTCACGTTGGTAGCGGCTACAATTCTCACATTTGTTTTCTGAACTTGTGACGAACCTACTTTAATAAACTCACCGTTTTCAAGTACACGAAGCAAACGAACCTGAGTAGTTAAAGGTAATTCTCCAACTTCATCCAGAAAAATAGTTCCTCCGTCAGCTACTTCAAAATACCCTTCACGAGTGCTTGTGGCACCTGTAAAAGCTCCTTTTTCGTGACCGAAAAGTTCACTGTCAATAGTTCCTTCCGGAATTGCACCACAGTTTACAGCAATATATTTCCCATGTTTTCTGTGTGAAAGAGAATGGATGATTCGTGGAATATTTTCTTTACCTACACCACTTTCTCCGGTCACCATTACCGAAATATCAGTTGGGGCAACCTGAATGGCTTTTTCAATAGCACGGTTTAGTTTCGGATCATTTCCGATAATCTCAAATCGCTGTTTTATTGCTTGAACTGTTTCCATGTGTGTTTTTGTTTCAAGTTTTGTTTGTTTCAGGTTTCAAGTTTCAAATTACGCAAAGAACTTGAAACTTGAAACCTGAAACTTGAATAACTTTTTAATTCATTTCAGAATATCCAACAGCTTTTCCTTTTAAGGTACCTGAGGTACAGCTTTCAATTTTTACATTGACAAAGTCACCAATTTTATAATCTTCTTTTGGAAAAACTACCGTGATACTTTGCGAATTTCTTCCTGAGAACTCTTCAGTTGATTTTTTAGAGACTTTTTCGACTAAAACTTCAACCGTTTGTCCTACGAATTCCTCACTGCGGAACCAGGCATGTTTTTGCTGTAGGTCAACAATTTCCTGTAATCTTCTGGCTTTGGTTTCTTCAGCAACATCATCTTCCATTTTTCTTCCTGCCAAAGTTCCGGGACGCTCAGAGTACGAATACATATAACCGAAATTATATTTCACATATTCCATCAAACTCATAGTGTCTTGGTGATCTTGTTCGGTTTCTGTTGGAAAACCGGCAATCATATCTTGTGAAATCGATGCATTTGGAATAATTGCTCTGATTTTATCAATCAAAGTCATGTATTCTTCACGAGTGTGCAGACGATTCATTTCTTTTAAAATTCTGTTACTTCCTGACTGAACCGGTAAGTGAATGTGTTTGCAGATATTAGGATGTTTGGCAATAACGTGCAGTACACTCTCATGCATATCCTGTGGATTTGAAGTCGAAAAACGGATGCGCATTTTTGGAAAACCAACGGCAACCATTTCCAGCAACTGATCGAAATCAACGGCTGTTGCTTTTTGCATTTCAGAAGCATTTACAAAATCCTTTTTTAACCCGCCTCCGTACCAAAGATAACTGTCGACATTTTGACCTAAAAGTGTAATTTCTTTAAAGCCTTTGCTCCATAAATCCTGAATTTCATTCATGATACTTTGTGGCTCACGGCTGCGTTCACGTCCGCGTGTAAAAGGTACAACGCAAAAGGTACACATGTTATCACAGCCTCGGGTAATCGAAACCAGAGCAGTAATACCGTTACTCATCAAACGAACAGGTGAAATATCTCCGTAAGTTTCTTCTTTTGATAAAATTACATTGATGGCATCACGTCCTTCGTCAACTTCAGCTAATAAATTCGGCAGATCTTTGTAAGCATCAGGTCCAACAACAAGATCGACTATTTTCTCTTCCTCCAAAAATTGACTTTTCAAACGTTCGGCCATACAGCCCAGAACGCCAACTTTCATTTTCGGATTGATACGCTTTACAGCATTATATTTTTCCAGACGTTTGCGAATAGTCTGTTCTGCCTTGTCTCGAATCGAGCAGGTATTTACCAGAACCAAATCGGCGTCTTCAAGAGTTTGTGTGGTGTTAAATCCGTTTTCAGATAAAATGGAAGCTACAATTTCGCTGTCCGAAAAATTCATCGCACAACCGTAACTTTCAATAAAAAGTTTTTTAGTATTCTCAGGTTTGTTTTCCAAAACGAGACTTTCGCCTTGTTTACTTTCCTCAATAATCTTTTCCATTGTATAATTTCAAAGTGCAAAGATAATGTAAATGGGGGGAATGTGACAAGATGGCAGAAAAAAGATTTTTGATTTTATAATTCTGTAATCTGTGATCTGAAATCAATAATCTACAATCAACAATCAGTATCTGCAATCCAAAAAGTTATACCTATATATGTATGAAGTGGGATTACAGATAAATCTGCAATTTTAGGAAACATAATACTAAAATAACTCAAAAATGAGTTCACGGAGTAGATATTTAAAAAAAATAGATACTTTTGTTGCAGAAAAATAGAGCAATGGCAAAGAATTTAGTAATAGTGGAGTCCCCTGCAAAGGCGAAAACGATAGAGAAATTTTTAGGAAGTGATTTTCAGGTAGAGTCAAGTTACGGTCACATAGCGGACTTACCATCAAAGGAAATAGGAGTGGATGTTGAGAATGGTTTTAAGCCTAAATATGAAGTCTCTTCGGATAAAAAAGCCCTGGTAAGCAAGCTGAAAACACTATCTAAGAATGCCGATATGGTTTGGTTAGCGAGCGATGAGGACCGCGAGGGGAGGCTATTTCTTGGCACCTGGCGGAAGAATTGAAACTGGATACTAAAAAAACCAAAAGAATTGTTTTTCACGAAATTACAAAGACTGCGATTCTTAAAGCAATCGACAATCCAAGAGAAATAGATTACAATCTGGTAAACGCACAACAAGCACGTCGTGTTTTGGATCGTTTAGTAGGTTACGAATTATCTCCGGTATTGTGGAGAAAAATTAAAGGAGGTTTGTCTGCCGGTCGTGTACAATCCGTTTCTGTTCGTTTGATTGTGGAGCGTGAACGTGAAATTCAGAACTTTAATGCAGTAGCAACTTATTCTATTGTTGCAGAATTTGTAAATGAGGCAGGGAAAGCTTTTAAAGCGAAATTGCCAAAGAACTTTAATACTAAAAAAGAAGCCGAAGATTTTTTAAATAAAAATATCGGATCTCAATATCAGGTAGCCGATTTAGAAACGAAGCCTACCAAAAAATCACCAACTGCACCTTTTACCACTTCGACCCTGCAACAGGAAGCGGCGAGAAAATTGTATTTGCCGGTTGGAATCACCATGCAGTTAGCACAACGTTTGTACGAGGCCGGATTGATTACCTATATGAGAACGGATAGTGTGAATCTTTCTGCGGAGGCTATGAGTGCTGCTGAAGCTGAAATTATAAAATCATACGGAAAAGAATTTTCTAAACCGAGAACTTTTGCCAACAAAAATAAAGGAGCTCAGGAAGCGCACGAGGCAATCCGTCCTACCGATATGTCTCGTCATACGGTGAACATCGATCGTGATCAGGCTCGTTTGTATGATTTGATCTGGAAAAGAACATTGGCTTCGCAAATGAGTGATGCACAATTGGAAAGAACCAATGTAAAAATCGAAGCAAACAATCATGATGAGATTTTTACAGCTTCAGGAGAAGTTTTGCTTTTTGAAGGATTCTTAAAAGTGTACTTAGAAGGACATGATGATGATGAGGAAGAACAAGAGGGGATGTTGCCGGCTTTGAAAGTAAACGAAAAATTAGCAAACAATTATATTACAGCGACCGAAAGATATTCAAGACCTCCGGCACGTTATACAGAGGCTTCTCTGGTGAAGAAATTAGAAGAATTAGGAATCGGACGTCCGTCAACCTATGCGCCAACAATTTCTACCATTATTAACAGAAATTATGTTGAAAAGGGAACTCTGGAAGGACAGGAACGTAACTACACGCAACTGACCTTGCAAAATAGTAAATTGGGAGAGAAGCTGTTAAAAGAAAATACAGGTTCCGACAAAGGGAAACTGGTTCCAACAGATATCGGAACAATTGTTACTGATTTCTTAGTGAAGAATTTTGGAAATATTCTGGACTATAACTTTACCGCAAAAGTAGAACAGGATTTTGATGAAATTGCCGAAGGAAATATTGACTGGGCAACCATGATGCAGGAATTCTACAATAAATTCCATCCAAATGTAAAAGAAGTTGAGGCAAATGCTGAGCGTGAAAGCGGAGAGAGAATTTTAGGAAAAGATGCTGACGGAAGACAGGTTTCAGTTCGTTTAGGAAAATTTGGACCAATGGCTCAAATTGGAGAAGCGGACGATGAAGATAAAAAATTCGCCAGTTTAATGGCCGATCAGAATATCGGAAGTATTACACTGGAAGATGCTTTGAATTTGTTTTTGCTTCCTAAAAGTTTAGGAGAATACAAAGGAGAAGAAGTGGAAGTGAATAACGGTCGTTACGGTCCATACGTACGTCATGGAAGTGTTTTTATTTCGTTGCCAAGAGGAGAAGATCCTTTAAGTGTTTCAAAAGAAAGAGCGCAGGAACTGATCGATGAAAAAGCACTTGCAGACGCACCAATCGCAACGTATAAAGGCGAACCGGTTCAAAAAGGAGTGGGACGTTTTGGTCCGTTCATTAAATGGAATGGCCTTTTTGTGAACGTAAGCAAGAAGTATAATTTTGATAATTTATCGCAAGCAGATGTTGAGGAATTAATTGAAGATAAATTACAGAAGAACATTGATAAAGTGCTTCACAACTGGGAAGAAGAAGGGATTTTGGTTGAAAAGGCACGTTGGGGTCGCTCTGTAATCACAAAAGGAAAAATCAAAATTGAACTGAGTAAAGAGGTTGATGCTACGAAATTAACATTGGAAGAAGTTCAGGAAATGATTGCCAAGAAAACACCGGCTAAAAAAACACCGGCTAAAAAAGCTGCAACCACAAAGAAAGCTACAACTGCAAAAAAAGCACCTGCTAAAAAACCAGCTGCAAAAAAGAAATAAAGAATGGAGTTTGATTTTTTAGAGCCACTTAACGACGGGATTTTAAAATTTATTAGTTCGTTGTCTTCGCAGGAGTTGGGAAGTAAGATAGTTTTGCATACTGAGGATCAGTTTCCGGATATCAGTAAAATCAATATTGCGATTATTGGTGTTTTAGAAGATCGTCGTAATGAAGATTCAATTAACATTGTTAATCTGAATGCCGTTCGTAAAAAACTTTACGGTATGTTTCCGGGAAACTGGGATGCTTCGGTTGCTGATTTGGGAGATATTCTCGCAGGAAATTCTGTAGAAGATACTTATTTTGCTTTAAAGCGAGTGACATCTACTTTAATTAAGAACAAAGTAATTCCTATAGTTCTTGGGGGTTCACAGGATTTAACCTATGCGTTATATCGTGCGTATGACGATTTAGAGCAAATGGTGAATATGGTTGCGGTGGATAATAAGTTTGATTTTGGTAAAGAGAATGAAACGGTTTCGGCTAATTCTTATTTAACCAAAATTATTATCGACGAGCCTAATAATCTTTTTAATTACTGCAACATTGGTTATCAGACTTACTATAATTCACAAGAAGAAATTGATCTGATTGAAAAATTGTTTTTTGATGCCTATCGTTTAGGGGAAATCTCCAATAAAATTGCATTGGCGGAACCAGTTTTTAGAGATGCTGATTTGGTTAGTATCGATTTGAACTCGGTAAAATCTTCAGCTTCAGGAAATATGGTTTCGTTTGAACCAAACGGTTTCAATGGAAAAGAAATATGTTCACTGGCAAGGTATGCCGGAATAAGTGATAAAGTTTCCAGTTTTGGAATTTTTAATCACAATAGTACAGCGCCTGAAGCTGGTATCATTGCGCAAATAGTATGGTATTTTATCGAAGGATATCATTACAGATCGAAGGAGTATCCTTTTGGTAGTAGAGCAACGTACTTGAAATATATTGTTCCTCTTGAAGAGGAAGAATTGATCTTTTATAAAAGTGATAAAACAGACCGTTGGTGGATTGAAATTCCGTTTGAATCAAATGGTCACAATAAATTAAAGAGAAATACGTTATTACCGTGTTCTTACGACGAGTATCTGAGTGCTTGTAATCAGGAATTGCCTGAAAGATGGTGGAAAGCACAACGAAAAAATGCTTTGTAAAATGAAATTTTAGCAGAAATTTTCTTTTTTCTGGATTTTTGAAATAGTGTTAAATAGTATTAGTAAGACAAGTCGTACAGTAACTGATAAATAACGTCTTACGTCGATTTTTTGTGTTAGTTTATCGATGAAATATTTTTTTTTTATTTTATTTAACATTATTTTTGACCGATAAAATAAATTTCGCAACTAGTATTGTTTTTTAGATAAATAATAAATACGTTTACGGACTTATAATAATGAATAGATAATCCCAAATTTATATGAAGAAGTTTATTGCATTTGCAACAATGTTAACACTGGTAATTGGCTGTGGTAAGTCAGGTGACAAAGGTGAGTTGGTAGGTGTTACAGGAGGTAAATGGCATCCTGAGAAGCCTTATGGAATGACATTAGTTCCCGGTGGATCTTTTATTATGGGTAAATCAGATGCTGATTTAGCTAATGTGGAGGATGCTCCTACTAGAACGGTGACAGTTCGTTCATTTTATATGGATGAAACAGAGATTACCAATAGTGAGTACCGTCAATTTGTAGAGTGGGTAAAAGACTCTACAATGAGAGTTCGTTTGGCTATTTTAGCTGATGAAACAGGTCAAAAACCTGCAGGTGATTCTAAAGGTAAAAAAGGCGGAAGTATTGCTGATTTTGCATTTAATGATTCAGATCCGGAAAAAATGACTGCATATGATAAGTATATGTATGATAACTACTACAGTGTAGGAACAAAAGATGATCCTTATGCAGGTAGAAAATTAAACAAAAAAGTAAAGTTAATTAAAGATACAAAAGCTTACCCGGATGAGTATTATACTGAGGTAATGGATTCTATGTATTTACCAATTGAAGAGTCTTATAATGGTTTAAGAACAATTGATGTAAACAAATTGAAATTCCGTTATTCTTGGATGGATATTCAGGCTGCAGCGAAAGCTAAAGTTGGAAAAAGAAAAGATTTCGTTAAAACGGAACAAGTAAGTGTTTATCCTGATACAACAGTTTGGATTAAAGATTTTGCTTATTCTTACAATGAGCCAATGCATAACGATTACTTCTGGCATAAAGCTTATGGAGATTATCCTGTAGTGGGTGTAACCTGGAAACAGGCAAAAGCATTCTGTGCATGGAGAACTTTGAACAAAAACGGTTATATCAAATCTAAGAAAAAAGGACGTGACTTAGTAAATGCTTTCAGATTGCCAACAGAGGCAGAGTGGGAGTATGCTGCAAGAGGAGGTCTGGAATCAGCTACTTACCCTTGGGGAGGTCCTTATACGAAAAGCGACAGAGGTTGTTTCTTAGCAAACTTCAAACCAAGCAGAGGAGATTATGCTGCCGACGAAGCATTATACACTGTTGAAGCTAAATCTTATGAAGTTAACGGATATGGTTTATACAACATGGCAGGAAACGTTTCTGAGTGGACCGACTCAGCTTATAACCCAAATGCATACGAGTATGTTTCTACAATGAACCCTAACGTAATTGACGGAAACAATCAAAGAAAAGTAGTTCGTGGAGGTTCTTGGAAAGACGTTGCTTATTTCCTACAGGTAAGTACACGTGACCACGAATATGCTGATTCTGCGAGAAGTTATATTGGTTTCAGAACTGTACAAGATTACATGGGAACTCAATCAACTGGAGGCGGTAAGAAGAAAAAGTAATCATTTAATTAATTAAAATCAAATAAGTAAACCAAATCAACAAATCTATTTTAAATTAAAACCTAAAAAAAGTATTATGGCATTATTAAGTAAAAAAGCAATGAATTTCGCTTATGGTATGGGAGCGGCAGTAGTAATTATTGGAGCATTATTCAAAATTACTCACTTTGAGATTGGACCATTAACAGGGACTGTTATGTTATCGATTGGATTGGTAACTGAGGCGTTAATCTTTGCTCTTTCTGCTTTCGAACCAGTTGAAGACGAATTAGACTGGACTCTTGTTTACCCTGAATTAGCGAATGGTCAGGCTAGAAAAAAAGCTGACAAAGTTGAGGCACCATCTGACGCCCAAGGATTATTGTCTCAAAAATTAGATGCAATGTTAAAAGATGCTAAAATTGACGGAGAGTTAATGGCTAGCTTAGGAAACAGCATCAAAAACTTCGAAGGAGCTGCTAAAGCTATTTCTCCAACAGTTGATTCAATTGCAGGACAAAAGAAATATGCTGAAGAAATGTCTATGGCTGCTGCACAAATGGAATCATTAAACAGTTTATACAAAGTTCAATTAGAAAGTGCTTCTAGAAATGCACAAGCAAACAGCGAAATTGCTGAAAATGCTTCTAAATTAAAAGAACAAATGCAATCTATGACTGCAAACATTGCTTCATTAAACAGTGTTTACGGTGGTATGCTTTCTGCAATGAGTAACAAAGGATAATTAGTTTTTGACTATTATATTAAATTTATTAATAAGAACTAATTAGAAAAAATGGCAGGAGGAAAATTAACCCCTAGACAGAAGATGATTAA
The DNA here is from genome assembly GCF_023539155.1 of Flavobacterium sp. B183. Taxonomy (NCBI): domain Bacteria; kingdom Pseudomonadati; phylum Bacteroidota; class Flavobacteriia; order Flavobacteriales; family Flavobacteriaceae; genus Flavobacterium; species Flavobacterium sp. B183. The sequence continues at coordinate 2,054,674 of NZ_CP097434.1, forward strand.
CCTGATGTATCTGGTTTTCATCGCAATGTTAGCAATGAACGTATCAAAAGAAGTTATATCTGCTTTTGGTTTGATGAATGAAAAATTTGAAGATGCAAATACTTCTTCAGTTACTACAAATGCTGGTTTATTGACAGCTTTAGATCAGAAAGCTGCTGAAGCAAAAGGAGAATTCGCTATCGCTGCGGGAACTGCTCATAAAGTTGAAGCAATTACAAAAGATTTTTATAGTTTTATTGGAGGTCTGAAAACTCAGGCTGTAAAAGGATTTGAAGTAGATAAAGAAACTGGAAAAATGCCTTATGAGTCTATGGACAGAGGTGATAACATCGACGATTGGTTTACAGGAGACGGTTACACTAAAAAAGGAAATGAAATTATCGCTAAAATCGAGAAATACAAATCAGATATTAAAGCTGCTTTAGGTACAGATAAAAAATATGCTGATATTATTGCAGAGGTAGAGAAAAAATTTAATGTTTCTGATGTAAAAAACAAAGAAGGTATAAAAGAAAAATACTTAGCATATCACTTCAAAGGATTTCCTGCAATTGCTTCGGCTGCAAAACTTTCAGCTTGGCAAAATGATGTTCAAAAACTTGAAGCTGACGTTTACAACCGTGCTTTAGGGAAAGCGGCTGTTGCTGCTGCTTCTTACAGCAATTATCAAGCGATTGTTGTTTTAGACAAAAACGCTTACTTCCAAGGAGAAAAAGTTACTGGTAAGGTAGTTTTAGGTCGTTATGACGAAAACACAAAACCAACTTCATTCCAAGGTCCTGGACAAATCGTTAACGGACAAGCGGTTATTTCCTTAACTGCAGGAGGTGTTGGAGAGCAAAATATTAATGGACAATTTACATTCTTAGAAGACGGTAAAAACATTCCACTTAAATTTGCTGGAAAATATGTTGTAGTACCAAGACCAAACTCTGCTACAATTTCTGCTGATAAAATGAACGTAGTATATAGAGGAGTTGTGAATCCAATCTCTGTATCGTTCGCTGGTGTTGATGCAAACAAAATTGTTGCAAGTGCTCCGGGATTAGTATCTGCTGGAAAACCTGGAAAATATAACATGAACCCGGGTTCAGGTACTGAAGCTACTATTTCTGTTACTGGTACATTGCCAAATGGAGATAAAGTTACAGATAAGAGAACGTTCAGAATTAAAGGTATTCCTGGACCAACTGGTACAATTAGAGGAGAAATGGGTGTTGTTAAAGGACCTAAATCTAACTTAGAAATTGCTACAATTGGTGCTAAATTACTTGATTTCGATTTCGAAGTTGGTTTAGATGTTGTTGGATTTAATTTAAAAATTGCAGGACAACCTACAGTGGTTGTTAATGGTAACAGATTAAATGCACAATGTAAATCAGTTCTTGCAAGAGCTGGTAAAGGAGACCAGGTTACTATTTCTGAAATTAAAACTAAACTTGTTGGAGCTGGTAGTTATTTATTGCCAAGAACTGCTCCGGTAATTTACGAAATACAATAATATAGTAGGTAAAACTACTTCAATATCTTATAATGATATCATGATGAAAGTAAGAAATTTTTTAATAGCTATTGTTTCTATCGCTGGAGGATTTTCTTCCTATGCGCAATCGAATTTGCTTAATGCAAAAACACCGGCTCAGATAGGTCTTAAGACTCCTGCGCAACTTATTTCTGATAACGATAAGCCTTTAGCTTATGGTTATGTAGATGATAGAGATATCTTAATGGGAAAAACTACTTGGGAGATCATTGATTTAAATGAAAAAATCAATTTTCCAATGTACTTTCCGGTTGATACGGCTAATATTGGTTCTGACAGACGTTCACTTTATGATGTTTTGACGAAAGCTGTTAAAAGCGGCAAAATAACTGAAGTATACAGCGACAGTTATTTCAATACTAAAAAATCTTTGAAAGATATTCAGGGTGCATTATCACGTATTGATACAACAGATGCAGGTAGAGAATTAATCAACCAATATCCGGACGACTACAAAACACGTGTTGTGAAGAAAAAAGTTGTAACTGGTACTGGTAAGAAAAAAGTAGTTTCTTATGTTGATGAAACTGTTGGTCCAACAAGAACGGTGCCAGCTGAGTATATCCTGAAACAAGACTTAACTGCTGCAGATGTTACACAATATAAAATTAAAGGATACTGGTATTTTGACAAACGTCAAAGCGAATTAAAATATCGTTTGCTTGGAATTTGTCCAGTAACTCCGGATGTTTACACAATGAATAGTGACGAAAAAGATTATATTGAGTTGTTTTGGGTTTTCTTCCCTAACGCCAGAGAGGCGCTACACGAAGCAAAAGCATTCAACGATAATAACTCTGCGCTTCCAATTTCATTCGATCAGATTTTAAATTCAAGACGTTTTAATGCGGTTGTCTATAAAGAAGAAAACTTGTACGGAGATCGTGAGATTAAAGATTACATGAAAGATAACGCACAAAACCAATTGTTAGAATCTGAAAGAGTAAAAGAGAAGATTCGTAACTTTGAGCAAGATATGTGGAACTACTAAGTATCTGAATAACAATATGTCAAAAACTCTTACTACATTTGTAGTAAGAGTTTTTTTTTGCTCATTATCTTGAGAATCAGTTTGAATGGTGAATTTGTTGAGCTTTTTAGGTTTGATTCGGGGTAGAGTAGTTGTTATTTTGGTGTTTCTTTATGTTGTGTGAGAAAAAACACAATAAACACCATGTGTTTACGTTCAATAGATTTTAATTGTCTCATTATGAAAGTAAGAAAGTTTTTAATCGTTATTGTTGGAGTTATTGGAAGTTTTAGTTCTATTATGGCACAATCAAATTTGCTGAATGCAAAAACGGCAAATCAGATCGGGATAAAGAATCCTGCTCAGTTACGTGCTGACAATGATAAGCCATTGGCTTACGGTTATGTTGACGACAGGGATATTTTAATGGGAAAAACGACCTGGGAGATTGTTGATTTGAATGAAAAAATCAATTTTCCATTGTATTTTCCGGTGGATACTGCCAATATTGGTTCGGATAGACGTTCTCTTTATGATGTTTTGATCAGAGGAATAAAAGCAGGAAGAATCACGGAAGTGTATGCCGACAGCTACTTTAATACTAAAAAATCACTTAAAGATATTCAGGGCGGATTATCACGTATCGATACGACTGATGCCGGAAGGGAATTAATCAATCAATACCCGGACGACTACAAAACACGGGTGGTGAAGAAAAAAGTAGTTACAGGTACAGGTAAGAAAAAAGTAGTTACTTATGTTGACGAAACAGTTGGCCCGACCAGAACGGTACCTGCTGAGTACATTTTAAAACAAGATTTAACGGCGGCAGATGTTACTCAGTATAAATTAAAAGGATACTGGTATTTTGACAAACGTGAGAGTGAATTGAAATACCGATTACTCGGAATTTGTCCTGTGACACCCGATGTTTATACCATGAATAGTGATGAGAAAGATTATATTGAACTGTTTTGGGTTTTCTTTCCCAATGCAAGAGAAGTGTTGAACGAAGCAAAAGCATTTAACGATAGTAATTCGGCACACCCAATTTCATTCGATCAGATTTTAAATTCGAGACGTTTTAATTCGATTATCTATAAAGAAGAAAATGTATATGGTGATCGTGAAATTAAAGATTACATGAAAGATAATGCACAAAAACAGCTGTTGGAATCTGAAAGAGTAAAAGAGAAGATTCGCAACTTCGAACAGGATATGTGGAGCTACTAAGAAATTAGTAACATTATACCAAAAACTCTTATTACATTTGTGGTAAGAGTTTTTTATTTTACCTTTTTACACATGTTGGATTATATAATTGTCGGATCTGGATTGGCTGGAATTTCATTTGCTGAAATTGCGTTTAAAAACAATAAATCTATAGTAGTTATAAATGATGAATCGCAAAATTCATCAAGAGTTGCGGGAGGATTGTACAATCCTGTAATTTTAAAACGCTTTAGTGAGGTTTGGAAAGCAGAAGAACAGTTGTCCTTAATGGACGAATTTTATGAGACCATCGAAGGTAAGCTGAAAACGAAGGTGAATTTTAAACTTCCTATTTTAAGAAAATTTTTCTCTATAGAAGAACAAAACAATTGGTTCTCAGCTTCGGATAAACCACTTCTGGCACCATTTCTTTCTACCAAATTAATCTTTAAAAAATACAATGGTATCGATTCTCCGTTTGATTATGGTGAGGTTTTGCATACCGGTTATGTCGATACGGCTTTATTGTTGGATAAATACCACGAGTATTTACTTCAAAACAAATTATTGCTTCAGGAGTCGTTTGATTATGCTAAACTGATTATTGAGGAAGATTTTGTTCAGTATAAAGAATATCAGGCTAAGCATATTATTTTTGCAGAAGGTTTCGGATTACATGCCAATCCGTTTTTTCAGGATTTGCCATTAGATGGGACTAAAGGGGAGCTTTTTGTTATCAAAGCACCTGATCTGGATCTGGATGTAATTGTGAATACCAGCGTCTTTATTTTGCCTTTAGGAAACGATTTGTTTAAAGTGGGAGCAACCTACAATTGGAAAGACAAAACAGATACGCCAACGGAAGAAGGAAGAACAGAGTTAATCGATCGTATAGAGGAAATAATCAATTGTCGTTTTGAAGTTGTTTCGCATTTTGGCGGGGTGAGACCAACGGTACGTGATCGTAGGCCAATTATTGGTACACACAATCAATATAATTCACTACATCTTTTAAACGGATTAGGGACGCGCGGTGTAATGTTGGGTCCGGCTATGGCCAAAGATTTATATGAGTATATCGAATACCAAAAAACTTTAGATCCAACAATTGATATTCATCGTTTCTACAAGAAAAGAAAATAGCTTTATTTTGATCCCGCTTCTGGATCATAAGAAACAAACATGTTAATGTAAAGGTTTCTCGAAAGTCTTAAGACAAATGGGAATAATAGAATCAACGTTGCAACAATGATCAGAAAAGACTCCTCGACTGACGTTTTGAAAAATACAAACGAAACGATAAAAGCCGCAATTCCGACTGCAACATTTAAACCATAACTAACATACATAGCACCATAAAAAAACGATGGTTCTATCTGGTATTTTAATCCACAGTGACTACAATTTTCGTTCATTTTTAGCACCTTAGTCAAATGAAGCGGATTTCGGTCTGAATACATACTTTCTTTCTGACATCTCGGGCAGCTTCCTGTTAGTATACTGTTTAGTTTGGATCCTTTTTTTAACATGATGACAATTCAGTTATTTGTTGAAGTTATAGAGAATCATTTTTTGCTTTTAGAGTAAAACCTTTTGATTCTGAAAAAAATATTTAAAAATTTATCTTACAAAGATGAGTTGAACAAATATACCATTTTAGTTTGTAATTTTTGCACAAACGAAGCTATGACTTATTATGACTGCCTGATGAGTTTTTTTAAATAACAAAACTCAATTTGTTAATAAATATTTCTGCTTTTACGGGAACCCTCATTTTTACTTAGCTTGCTTTTCGTATCATTGTATGGTTTAATTTTTTTTAAAAGGATATTTTAATGGCAATAAATTTACAGAAAGGACAAAAAATTGATATTGGTTTATCAAGAATTACTATCGGATTAGGCTGGGATCCAAATGAAGGAACAGGGCATGATTTTGATTTGGATGCTTCGGCTATAATGATCAATTCTGATCGCAAGCTTCTTGGCGAAAATTACTTTGTTTTTTATAATAATCTTGCATCTCCGGATGGAGCATTAGAACACACTGGAGATGATCCGACAGGTGGTAACAGTGATGGTGATGATGACGAGGCGATTAAGGTTGATTTGAGTAAAATTTCTTCCGAAGTTAAAGAAATCCTTTTTGTGGTTACCATTGAAGACTTTGAAAGAAGAAAACAAAATTTCGGGCAGGTAAGAAATTCATATATCCGAATTGTAGATGATGCCACAGGTCAGGAAATTGCCAAATATGAATTAGACGAAGATTTTTCTATTGAGACCGGTGTCGAGTTTGGAAGATTGTACAAACGAAATGAGCAATGGAAGTTTGAAGCTTCCGGAATTGGTTACAGAGCCGATTTAGGATTCTTTTTAGAAAAATATTATTCAGGAGAAATAATTAAATAGGTCTGATCTTTTAATGTTAATCGGGTTAAGGATATTGTTCTTTGCCTTGATTTATAAAGATGTTCTTAGAAGCTAACCGCCATCAATAGGAAGTAAGTTAATTAGTAAATTATAGTAAGACAGGTATTTCTGTACATATTTTAAAAGCATTCATTTGGAAATAAATTACAAAAAACACACCCATATTTCTTTCGATTTATGGCTGACATTAATAAAATCCAATCCGGAGTTTAAGAAGAAGAGAAATTTATTGTTTAAAAATTTCTTTGAAGTTGATTGTACGATCGATAAAGTAAATGAAGTAGTGAGATACTATGATGTTTTGTGCAACAATATTAACGAAAAAACAGGATTGAATATTGATACGTATGAAATTTATTATTTAATTTTAAGCGCACTCGAAGTTGATATTAATAAATTCGAAACAAGTAAGTTAAGTGAGTTTTATGAAGAAACAGATTCTTTGTTTATGAACTATAAGGCGGAGTTAATTTTTCCGGATACTAAGAAATTGTTTCAGGAAATAACAAATGAAGATAAGACTATTAATATCCTGAGTAATACAGCTTTTATCAAAGGCAGAACCTTAAAAAAACTATTGGCGTATTATGAATTGACAGATTTTTTTAAATTTCAGATTTATTCTGACGAAGTTGGATTTTCGAAACCAAACAATGAAATTTTTCAATTGGTTTTTGATGAGATTAACACCTTTAAAAGTACGGAAAAAAAACAAATATTACACGTCGGAGATAATAGTGTTGCAGATTACAATGGAGCAATTAATTTCGGATTTGATGCTCATTTATTAAAAATATAAAAGTGAATAAAAGTTACAGCTTACATAAGATAGTGGACAAAGATAACTGTCCGTTTAAGGAACAAGAATACAGTAAATTTAAATTTGGTGACAAATCATTTGCAGAGAAGTTTGCAAAGGAATTGTTTGAAGGTTTCGTGTCAGAATTTGGAGAATTGTTGTTGTCGGAACAAGAAATTGTTATTCTACCGAGCCCATTCTTATCCATACCAACAGCCTCGAATTTTTTGTGTTCTTATTTTAAAAAAGAGCTGAATAGTTTTTTATTCAAAAATGGTAAAAAGACCAGTATAGAATCTAAAATTTACAGAAACCAAACCTATGTTACAGATTACGGAAATTTAGATTTTGATGAAAGGGTAAAGCTAATCTCGAACGATACCTACTATATCGATCGTAATTTTATAGACGGAAAGCTTTGCATTTTTGTTGATGATATTAAAATTACCGGTAGTCACGAACATACCGTGAATAAAATTCTGAATCAATACAATGTAAATGGAGATTTTGTTTTTGTGTATTTCGCAGAATTAGTGAATAAAGACATTCATCCTAAAATTGAAAATCATTATAACTACTATGCTGTTAAAAATGTTGAAGATATTGTTGACATTATAAACAGTCCTTCTTTTCAATATAATACCAGAATCGTCAAATTTATTTTAAGTTTAAATGAAGAGCAGTTTAGGTATTTAGCAGAAAATATTTCAATCGAAAAAACGAATGACTTATTTCATCTGGCAATAAGCAATAATTATCATCAGATTCTAGAGTATAAATCAAACATTAATGTAATAAAAATAGATTAAAACTATGGCTATCAATTTACAAAAAGGACAACGTGAAAACATAAATGCACCTAAATTTACCATTGGTTTAGGATGGGATACAAACAGCAGCAGTACAGGATCAGGTTTTGATCTTGATGCGTCGGTATTTATTTTGGGAGATAACAGAAAAATTATATCAGATTCTCATTTTGTTTTCTACAACAATCTAACCTCCCCTGACGATGCAGTAATACATACAGGTGATAATTTAACCGGAGACGGTGACGGAGATGACGAGCAGGTAAAAATTGATTTGACTAAAATCAATTCAGCAGTAAAAGAAATTTGTGTTGTTGTAACCATCCATGATGCTGAAAACAGAAAACAGAATTTTGGTCAGGTGAGAAACTCTTTCATTCGTATTGTAGATGACAGCAATAACAGTGAAATGGTTAAATATGAGTTAGAAGAAGATTTCTCAATAGAAACGGCAGTAGAGTTTGGGAGAATTTACAACAAAGACGGGCAATGGAAATTTGAAGCTATTGGCGTTGGAATGAAAGGCGGGTTAGAGGATTATTTAAATAAATATAATTAAAAAAAGATATGGCAATTAATTTAGAAAAAGGGCAACGTATCAATCTTGAAAAAAGTAACGGTACTAAATTACAAAATATTTGTGTTGGTGTAAACTGGGGAGCAATTGAAAAGAAAGGGCTTTTCGGTACCAAAAAAGAAGCAGTAGATTTAGATGCAAGCTGCGCCATTTATGACGATAAGAAAAATCATATTGATTCTGTAAATTTTAGAAAATTAATATCAAACGATCGTGCGATCAAGCACAGTGGTGATGACTTAACCGGAGATTTAAATGGAGATGACGGTTTGGATAATGAAGTAATTACTTTAGACTTTTCGCAATTATCACCGGCTGCAAATCACGTTGCATTTTTTATAAATAGTTTCAGAGGTCAGGATTTTAAAGACATTCCTTTCGCATCTATCAGAATTTACGAAGGAACTCCAACAAGAGTAAGTCAGGAATTTGCCCGTTATGATGTCGCAAATGATGCTTCTTTTGCAGGAAATGTTTCTATGGTTTTGGGTGTTTTTTACAAAAGAAACGGAGATTGGAAATTTAGTGCAATTGGAACACCAACAAATGATAAAAAGTTGGAACAAACTATAGTTACCATTCAACAAAATCATCTATAAAAAGTTATGTCAGAAAATCAATTAGTTACTCAAGAGAATACCGCATTGATTGATAAGGATGGAAATGTAAACTTAGCTTCAATTTCTGAAACGGAAGTTAATAGTTACAAATCGATTTCGAATCAGTTGAATGAAAATGATACTAATTCAATCTTGAATTATGGAGCCGAAATCCAGAATTCAATTGCGAAGCAAAGTGATACTTTTTTAACCAATGTTAGAACTTATAATTCAGGTGAAGTTGGTACGTTGATAAATGACTTGCTTACAGAGTTAAATTATGTTGATGTAGATCAGTTAGATCAGGGACCGTTTAAACGTTTCCTGTCTAAAATTCCGATTCTGAACAAATTAGTAACCGATGTAAAGAAATTATTCCAGCAATACGATAAAATTACTGTAAATATCGATAAGATCAGTAATAAGGTAAAGGCAGGAATGATCAATTCGGTAAAAGATAACAGTGCGCTTCAAACCATGTTTGACGGAAATGTGAATCTTATCAAAGAGATGGAAAAACACATTATTGCGGGACAAATTCGATTTAAAGAATTGGGTGAAGAACTTGCTGTAATGGAAGGAAATCCGGCTCAATACCAGGATTATCAAATTTCAGATAAAAGGAACTTTATTAATCGTCTGGACAAACGTCTGGCCGATATGAAAATTGTTCGCTTTATTATGCTGCAGTCTTTGGCACAAATTCGTGTGGTACAAAACAACAATACTTCAATTGCCGAAAAAGCACAATCGATTCTAACTACAACCATGCCGGTTTGGAAGAATCAATTAACGCTTGCGGTTGCTTTACAAAGACAAAAACAAAATATCGAAGTACAACGAAGAGTATCTGAAACAACCAATACCATTTTGCAGAAAAATGCTGAAATGTTAAAACAAAACAGTATTGAAGTAGCAAAAGAAAATGAAAATACAGTTGTATCTCTTGAGACTTTAAAAATGACAACAAAATCATTGATTGATACGTTGACAGAAGTAAAACAAATTCACGATCAGGGTACTGAAACCAGAAGACAGCTTGATGCCGGATTACAAAGTCTTGAGGTTGAACTAAAAAAAGGAGTGATAAGCTAATTGAACAGAAATCAGTTAAATGCAAGAGGAAGAGGAACGGTATGTTCAAATAATAAAAGATAGTAATAGAAAACTTGTGATTTTAGAATTGTTATCCAATTTCTTTAGTCACAAGGATTTTGTTGGTGTTTTAATAAAAACAAGAATCATTCATACTCTTTTTGAAAACAATAAATCATTAGACATAAACAAATTAGAACTCTTTCATATACAGTTTACAAGCAGTTTTATTGAGTTGTTTCAAAAATTAAAAAAATCAAAAGAACAGCAGTATCTTTTGATTTCTGATGAGATTTATATCAATGAAGATATCATAACCAAATTAAAATCAGAAATTGGAGAATCCGGATTTGCAGAAAAAGCAAAGACACATGCTCAAAATATGTCTGGAAAAATTGAAGTACTCTACAGTATGTTTGTCAATGAAAGTTCAGATTTTTTTAGTTGGAATGAAATCACAAGTTTTTCAGACCGTGTAAAACTTGAATATTATCGAGAGATTACAATTGAAGAATATGAAAAAATAGCCTCTTTAAACAAGAAGCTGTATGAAAATAAACATGCGAAATTTGAAAAGAAACTTTTAGGAAGGCTAAACATCCTGAAATTTAAAATTAAGTTTTTGTGTGGGCTGGTTTGTAATAATGAAGTTATCGAGATATTCGAATTTAGAGACTCTAACGATAAATTTATTTTCATCGCTAATGAAAAAGCATTTTACTTTTTAGATGATGCAGTAGTAGAAGAAATTAATCTTGCTAAAAATGATTCCGTTAAGGGTGAAATTATCACGCAATTAAAAGAAAAAAACTCAGCATTAACGTTTGAATTAAGTACAATAAAAACATCATTTCCTGAAAATGTAAATGGTGTATTGCGAGAATATCTGAATAAAATTTCCTCAATGGATTTTATAGAAGAGCTTCAAAATGTAGATGAGCAAACCAATATTTTAAAAACAATGTTAAATATTAATATTAAATAAAAGAAAATTAAAATGGCAATTAATTTAGAAAAAGGTCAAAGACAGAGTATTGATGCTCCAAAATTTATTGTTGGACTTGGCTGGGATAGTAATTCAAGTAACACAGGAGAAGGGTTTGATTTGGATGCTTCCGTTTTTTTAGTGGGTGCTAATGGAAAAATTCCAAATGACAACCATTTTGTTTATTATAATAATTTGAAATCGCCAGACGGAGCTGTAACACATACGGGGGATAATTTGACCGGAGCAGGAGACGGAGATGACGAAAAGATTCAGATTGATTTGTCTACAGTATCACCGGATGTGAATGAAATTTGCTTTGTTGTAACGATTCACCATGCTGATACCAGAAGACAAAATTTTGGTCAGATTAGAAATTCATTTATCAGAATTGTAGATCAAACCAATACCGAATTAGTGAAGTACGAGCTTGATGAGGACTTTTCTATTGAAACAGCAGTAGAGTTTGGAAGACTTTATAAAAGAAACAATGAGTGGAAGTTTGAAGCCGTAGGTATTGGTATGAAAGGTGGCTTACAGGATTATTTAAATAAATACAACTAATTTAAAACACTATTAACAAACATGGCTATTAACTTAACTAAAGGACAAAAAATTGATTTAAGAAAATCAAGTGGCGAAACATTAACAAACTTTTGCGTGGGTGTAAACTGGGGTGCAATTGAAACAAAAGGATTTTTAGGATTATCAAAAAACGTAGTAGAAATTGATTTAGATTTGAGCTGTGTGTTGATTGATGATCAGAATAAACTTTGCGATCATTTGTATTCTCCTCTATACAGAGTAGAAGTATTACAGCAATTTGGTCTTCCTAAAGGTAAATTGTTAAGTGTTGACGGTGCTTTAAAACACACAGGAGATGACCTTGCAGGTGATACTGGTGGAGATGATGGTTTAGATAATGAAATTATTACGGTTGATCTTTCTAAAGTTGATGCTAAAGTAAATCAGATTTTTTTCTTTTTAAATAATGCAGGAAAAGAAGATTTCTCACAAATTCCGTATGCTAAAATCAGAATGTATGAAGGTACTCCAACCAGAGTAGTTTCAGAATTTGCTTCTTATAATGTTTCTGCTGATTCTCAATATGTAAACAAGCGTTCTATCATTATGGGGAAATTATACAAACGTAATGGAGAATGGAAATTTAGCGCAATAGGTGATCCTACCGATGATACATTTTTAGGACAGACTATTCACAAAATAGTACAGTCTTACCTGTAATGCAAATCAAAAATATCGACGGACTCAGCGTTTCTCAAATTAGAAACATGGTTCAGCAGGGAGGTAAATTTGTTGTATTCCCGTACACAGTGTCGTTTATATTAATGACCTTAAAAAGAAGTTCTGATATTTATTTCATTAAGGCGAATGAAAATACGTTTAAGTATTCATATGGTTTTGTTTTTCTGAATCTGATCGTTGGTTGGTGGGGTATTCCCTGGGGACCGATTTACACAATAGGTTCGGCATATCATCATGTAGTAGGAGGTAAAGATCTGACCCAGGCAGTTCTGAGCCATTTAATACAACATGACCCTGAAGCAAATACCAATACTTACAATATAAACGGTATAGAAAGCTCTAATGAAAGAAGTGAAGTAACCGAAGCACCAATCTATAATATTCCTGTATAAATCACATTTACTATGAGAAGACTGCCTGTGTACTTATTATTAGATACTTCCGGTTCAATGACCGGAGAACCTATTGAAGCTGTGAAAAACGGTGTTCAAATGATGGTGAGCTCGTTAAGACAAAATCCACAAGCCATTGAGACGGCTTTTTTAAGTATCATTACATTCGATACTACAGCGCAGCAAATTATCCCATTAACGGATTTGGCTTCTTTTCAAATGGTCGATATTAAAGCAGCCGGAGTGACAGCCTTTGGAGATGCATTGAGATTAGCGGCACAAAAGATAGAAACTGAAGTCGCCAAAACAACAACAGAACAAAAAGGAGACTGGAAACCATTGGTATTTATTATGACTGACGGAATTCCAACCGATAATTGGGAAAGTGGTCTCAATGAATTTAAAAAAGCAAAAGTCGCCTACACCATTGCCTGTGCTGCTGGTGGAGGAGCCGATACCGCTATTTTAAAAAGAATCACAGATAATGTAGTAAGTCTGGATACAGCGGATAGTTCCAGCATTGGAAAATTTTTTCAATGGGTCACAGCTTCGATTGGAGTAACTTCAACAAAAGTAGAGGACTTCGGTAAAGAATTTACAAATCTAAAAGAATTGCCTCCGCCTCCGTCTGAACTAAACATTGTAGTTTAAATTTCGGCGAGGCAGAGTTTATATTGCCTTTTTAATTCAATAAACTTTTTCGTATTACATCTTTTTTAAAGAAGTTATACGCATTAAGTATGCTTGCGAATTTCTAAAACTCATGTTAGTAGTAAAGTAATTCCATTTATTAAATCATTTTAAAGTTATGAGAAGACTACCTGTTTATTTTTTGCTGGACACCTCGGGTTCGATGTATGGAGAGCCCATTCAGGCGCTAAATAATGCCTTAAGTGGTATGATTAACACTTTGCGCTCAGATCCTCAGGCTTTAGATTCCCTTTGGATTAGCATTATAACTTATGATCGTGAAGTAAAAGAAATAGTACCCTTAACAGAATTAGTTCACTTTCAGCTTCCTGAAATCACCTGTCCACAAAGCGGTCCTACAAATACAGGAGCAGGTTTGGATTTTGTGATTAAAAAGGTAAAAGCAGATGTTATAAAAGGTTCAGCAACTCAAAAAGGAGACTGGAAGCCATTATTATTTGTTTTTACAGATGGGAAACCTAGTGATATCCAGTTTTACAGAGAAAAAATTACCGAAATACGAGATCTTAATTTTGGAGCTGTTGTAGGTTGTGCAGCCGGACATATGGCGAACGATTCTATTTTGAAAGAACTGACAGATAATGTAGTGCATTTGGCATCAGCTGATAGTGCTACATTGAAACAATTTTTTAAATGGGTTTCAGAAACAATCGAACAAGGTAATAAAAGCCAGGGAACGGGTGAAAGTGTAACATTGCCGCCTCCGCCAAGCGAAATAACGGTCGTAATTTAGATATGGAAGTACTAGGCACCCTGATCACAATTATTAGTATAATTGTGCATATTGTTCAAAAAGTAAATGAATCCTCCTCCAAAAGCGATAACAACAGAAACTCTTATAGGGACGTGACTTATGAGGTTGTTCATGAGTTTACACCACAGGAAAAATTAGAAAACATGAACATTGACAGTTTAAACATTTGTTATAAAACTGCCGGAATTAATGGCTTCTCTATTGAAAACGCAAGACGTACTTTGCTTAATAATTACGTGCAGGATGATTTTTATATCGATGACGTTATTATACGTCAGAATTGTATGTATATAAAAGTAATGCATGCTATTCCGTATAACGGCAGTAATAAATGTTATGGGGCTTCTTTTTCAATCAATTTTATGACTGTAAATGATGGTGTTGCTGTTTATGGAGCAAAGAAAATAAATGCCGATGAAGAATTGGTTTTTAAAGAAATCGCAAACGAATTAATAAACGCAGTTTCCTAATGTATTTCATAAAGCTATTTATTCAAATTCTAATTGTCGGGTTGTTTCTGTACTCCAAATTATTGCCTTATAAAGACAAATTGAGCCCACAGTACAGAAGTATTTTTGATTTTTTCAATAGTATTTTTTCACCCCTATTCAATTCTCTAAAAACAATGATAAAGCCTTTTCAGGTTGGAGTGGGTTTAGCAGTTGATATGACGCAAATTTTGCTTTTAGTTATTTTTTTAATGTTATTAAATTTCCTTTAAAATGAGAAGATTACCCATATATTTTTTAATTGATATTTCGGAATCAATGGTTGGAGAACCAATTCAACAGGTTGAAGAAGGATTGGCTACCATAATTCAGGCTTTAAAAACAGATCCGCATGCTCTTGAAACTGTTTTTGTTTCAATTATAGTATTTGCAGGACAGCCCAGAACATTAGTGCCTTTGCAGGAAATAGTAAGTTTTTATCCGCCTAAATTTCCAATTGGCAGCGGTACTTCTTTAAGCAAAGGGCTAGGACATTTAATGTATGAGTTAAGAAGTAATATTGTTAAAACTACTTATGAGGTAAAAGGTGATTGGAAACCTATTGTTTTTTTATTTACAGACGGCGTTCCTACTGATGATAGTCAGGCAGCAATAAACGAATGGAAACAAAACTGGCAGCGAACAGCCAACTTAATTGCGATTTCTTTTGGTAACGAAACAGATACAAAATTATTAGGCGAACTTACAGAAAATGTACTGCATTTTAAAAATACCAATGTGCAATCGTATAAAGAGTTTTTTAAATGGGTAACAGACTCCATAAAAACAAGCAGCATAAGTGTTGAAAGTAATTCGAATGGTTTTGAATTGGCAAAATTAGACGGAGAAACACTTTCGAAAATAGATTTAACCAAAGAAAGTCCGAACCGTCAATATGTCGATGATAATTTTGTAGTTCTAAACGGAAAATGCCAAAATACCAAAAGGCCTTATTTAATGAAATACCGTAAAACTATTGCGGAATCTATTTATGCGGGAATAGAATTATCTTCAAAAAACTACAAGTTAGTAGGCGCATATCAGGTTGATAACTCTTATTTTGAATTAGCAGATTCAGCTAATTTTAACAATAAAGTAAATACCGATGAACTTATTGGCGGACCAACTTGTCCGTGTTGTGGAAATCAGATTGCTTTTGCCGTTTGTGTGTGCGAAAAAATACATTGCATTGGTGACGAAGATATAAGTACTTGTCCGTGGTGTAACAATCAGGGAAGTTATGGCTGCGGTGAAGGCGGGTTTGATGTAAACAGAACCCAAGGATAATTCATGGAAGAGACTAAAAGATATATTCAGTCTTTTTTATCCCAAAAGAAAATTGACATTTCTGCAGATAAAGCAGCCCTTTTCGAGGCCTTTATAGCTAATGAAAAAAATGTCAATGCAGTAAAAATAATTCAGGAAAACCAAAAAATGATTATGCAGAATTGGATATTGAAAAACAGAATAGACGATATTTTGACACAAACGGTCTCAATACCAAACGGCACAGTAAATAAAAATTACCAGGCAAAAATTGATTTCGATACTTTGAGCTGGAATGATTTTATTTTTTTTGAAATACAAGGCTTAGAAAGTACAGGTCTTGAATTTAATGCGAATGATGAGCTAATTGGAACTCCAAAAATTAGCGGTGATTTAAAAATAAAAATACTATTTAGAGTTCAGGGTGAGCCGGAAGATTCGGTTTTAAACGAAAAAATACTAACACTGATTGTAAATCCGGATCCAAAATCGTTGTGGAAGGATTTGGAAAGCGATAAAACCGATGCGCTCTGGAAACCGGATAATGAAATTGTTGCGGCTAAATTTTTAGATAAGAATATTGTAGTAGCTTCTAAAAGAGGCCGCAGTCATGCTAATAAAGGTTCTTTTAGAGAAGACGATTTTGCCTTTAAAAATCTTGACGAAATTGGCTGGAGTGTTCTGGCAGTTTCGGATGGTGCAGGTTCTGCAAAACTTTCAAGACAAGGTTCAAAAATAGCCTGTGATTCGGTTATTCAGTATTTTGAAGAAAATTTAAACACAGAAGGTTTAAAGGAATTTGATGAGGTTTTAAGTGAACATCATCATAAAGCAACTGATGAGACTTCAAAAAAAATAAGTCATTTTGTATATCATAATTTGTCAAGAGCGGCTCATTTTGCACATCAGAAAATTGAAGAATTTGCGATCAAAAATGAAGCTGATCTGAAAGATTTTCATGCAACTTTAATTTTTGCTCTGGTTAAGAAATATAATTTCGGATATGCTGTCTTAACTTTTGGAATAGGAGACTGTCCAATCGGATTATTGAATAAAGATCTGACAGAGGTTAAGTTAATGAACTGGATTGATGTAGGCGATTTTGGGGGAGGAACACGATTTATAACCATGCCGGAAATTTTTCAAAGTGATAAATTTTCTACGCGATTTGGATTTAAATTGGTTGATGATTTCTCTTATTTAATGCTGATGACGGACGGGATTTACGATCCTAAATTTGTCGTTGAAGCCAACCTGGAAAAGATTGATAATTGGAACGAATTTCTTGAAGATCTAAACGGAAAAAATGAAGACGCAAATAAAGTTGATTTTGATAAGGGAAATACTGAAATTGCCAACCAGCTTTCAACCTGGATGGATTTCTGGAACCCGGGAAATCATGATGACAGAACCCTTGCCATAATTTATTAAGTATGAGTGTAATTACAGTAAAATCAATTAATGACACCGTGAAAACCTATCAATTTGTTGATAATGGTGAACCCATGCGTGGCGGTGTTAAAGATGTTTATTTTAGTCCAGATAGAAAATATGTTGTTGCTATTTTTAGAGATAAATTAGATTTCAATCAAAAAGAGAGATTACAAAAAATAACAACTAAATTTTTGCCTCAAATTCAAAATGGAGATGCAGGTGATTATTATTTAAATGAAGTATACAGGTGGCCAACTGATGTTATTGAACATAATGGATTAATGGGAGTTATTGTTCCAATTTATAATTCGAATTATTTTTTTAAAAAAGGATATGCTACCAGTGACTTAATTCAGGGAAAAGAAAAAAACGGGAAATGGTTTGCAGGTCCAAAATTCAGAAACCCCCATTTTCCTCTCAGAGTCTCGAATTCAGAATTAGGAGATTGGTTAAATTACTTTCAGATTTGTGTCAATTTAACTAGAGGTGTAAAGAAAATGCATGCTATGGGATTAGCACATTCTGATTTATCTCATAATAATGTTTTAATAGATCCAATCAATAAATCTGCTTGTATTATAGATCTGGATGGATTAGTGGTGCCGGGTTTATTCCCAGCTGAAGTAATTGGAACTCCCGAATATATTGCTCCCGAAGTACTTTCGACCAAACATTTAAACAAAACCGATCCTGACAGAAAATTACCGAGTCGATTAACAGATCTGCATGCATTGCCGGTTCTTATTTACATGTTTTTACTACACAGACACCCTTTGAAAGGAGGGAAGGTTCATGATCTTGATACCGAAAAAGATGATTTGCTGTCTATGGGAGAAAAAGCAATGTTTATTGAACATCCAACGGATGAAACGAACAGACCCAAGCTCAATCAGGTTTCTAAGTGGGATTTGCCATGGGCGGATATTAACCAATTGCCATATTCGATTACGGGACCTTATTTAAAAACCTTATTCGATAAAGTTTTTATAGACGGATTACACAATCCGATGCAAAGACCTAATGCCGAAGAGTGGGAAATTGCATTACTCAAAACAACAGATTTAATGCAGAAGTGCCACAATGTTGCGTGCGAGCAAAAATGGTATGTTTTTGACAATACAAATACACCAAAGTGCCCATTTTGTAATACTCCCCACAAAGGTACGCTGCCAGTCCTAGACCTCTATTATCAGTTTCAGGAAACAGTATGGAAACCCGAGAATCATAGATTAATGGTTTATAACGATCAGTACTTGTTTCAATGGCATGTAAATCGTAATATTGCGCGCAATGAAAAATTAACGGCGCAACAAAAAGTACCGGTTGGTTACTTTACCTATTTTAATGATAAATGGGTATTTGTCAACCAAAAGTTAACTTCATTAAAAGACTTAACCGAAGACAAAGAAATTCCTATTGGAACTATGATAGAGCTGACTGACGGGAAAAAAATACTTCTTTCAAAAGAAGAAGGAGGAAGAGTTATCATGGTTACAATGGCCAATAAATAAATTTAAAATTAACTTAATTAATATTCAAAATGAATCAGCACCCTATTTTTTCAGAACATCCGGGATTAATAATCGTTTTCGCGATTGCAGTAGTCATCATGCTATTGTTGGACTTGGGAATTTTCAACAAAAAAAGCCATGAAGTAAGTAATAAAGAAGCAGTAACCTGGTCATTAGTATGGATTAGTTTAGCGATGATTTTTAGTGGTTTGGTTTATTACTTTGCCGGATCGGCGAAATTTTATGAATTTCAGTCGGCTTATTGGATTGAAAAAGCACTTTCAGTAGATAACCTTTTTGTATTTATATTAGTATTCAAGTTTTTTGACGTAGCCAACCAAAACAAACACAAAGTTTTATTTTGGGGTATTATCGGAGCATTGGTTTTGAGAGCTATCTTTATCTTTTCGGGAGCCTTCTTAATCGAACTTACGTATTTAAACAAGCTTTTAAGTCTGGTTGGAATTGCTGGTTTCAAATACGATATCAACTTAATCATGACAGCTTTCGGATTGTTTCTGGTTTATGCAGGAATCAAATCGTGGTCTGCTGGTGATGATGACGATGAAGAGGATTACAACAATACCAGAGGAGCAAGATTAATCAGAAAGTTTTTCAGCGTTAGCGATAAATACGATGGAGATAAATTCTTTACATTCGAAAACGGAAAAAAACTGGCAACCCCACTTTTAGTAGTAGTAGCTGTAATTGAGTTTACCGATTTATTGTTTGCAGTCGATTCTATACCGGCAATTTTTGCCATTTCTAGTGATCCTTTTATTCTTTATACCTCTAACATTTTTGCTATTTTGGGACTTAGAGCGTTATTCTTCTTATTGGATAACTTCATTCACTTGTTCAGTAAATTGCAATATGGTTTGGCTATAATTCTTTCGTTTATCGGAGTAAAAATGATTATTTCTCCGTTTTATCATATTGAATCTCTGTATTCATTGCTTGTAATTGGTGGGATTCTGGCAATTTCGGTAATTGCATCAGTAATGTTACCGGAACCAAAAGAGGCATAAGACCTAAAATAAAGAACTTATTAAAGCAGATAGCAGTCTAAAGATTGCTATCCGTTTTTTATGATTTTCCTGATTGGAACAAAGAAACGAAAGGGTTAAAACTAATTTCTGGTGTAAAAAAGCCTTCTACTATTTGTTTTTAAAACGACAGTCGAAACTTAAATTAATTGTCATACTTTTGCACTTTCAAAAAGTAAAGTAAATAAGGCACTTAAAGCCTTTACTCCTTGTTATAATAGTTACAAATTATGCTTAATATACACAATCTTTCGGTTTCTTTTGGAGGAACATATTTATTTGAAGAAGTTACCTTTCGTTTAGGTGCCGGCGACCGCGTAGGTCTTGTTGGTAAAAACGGAGCGGGTAAATCTACAATGCTTAAAATGTTAGCAAGAGATTTTGCTCCTGATTCAGGGGTTATTTCCCAGGAGAAAGATATCCGAATGGGGTTTTTGCGTCAGGATATTGATTTTGAACGTGGAAGAACTGTGCTGGAAGAAGCGTATGAGGCTTTTACTGAAATTAAAATTGTTGAGAAAAAACTAGAAGAAATCAATCATCAGTTGGTGACCAGAACCGATTATGAAAGTGAGGAATACGGTCAGATCATTGAAGATTTGTCTGATTATACCCATCGTTTTGATCTTCTTGGAGGTTACAATTATGTAGGGGATACAGAGAAGATTCTTTTAGGATTAGGTTTCAAAAGAGAAGTTTTCAATAACCAAACCGAAACATTTTCAGGAGGATGGAGAATGCGTATCGAGTTAGCAAAACTGCTATTGCAATCCAATGACGTATTGCTTCTGGATGAGCCTACGAACCACTTGGATATCGAGAGTATCATTTGGTTAGAGAGTTTTCTGCGTAACTATCCTGGAGTTGTGGTAATCGTATCGCACGATAAAATGTTTTTGGATAATGTGACCAATCGTACCATCGAAATTTCTTTAGGAAAAGCATACGATTTTAATAAGCCATATTCTCAGTATTTAGAATTGCGTCACGAGATTCGTGAAAAACAATTGGCTACTCAAAAGAATCAGGCAAAGAAAATAGAAGAGACAGAAAAATTAATCGAAAAGTTCCGTGCAAAAGCTTCAAAAGCTTCGATGGCGCAATCGTTAATTAAAAAGTTAGATAAGGTAGAAAGAATCGAAGTAGATGAGGATGATAATTCGGTAATGAATATTTCGTTTCCAGTTTCAAAAGAACCGGGAAAAGTAGTAATCGAAGCTGAAAACGTTACCAAAGCTTACGGAGACAAAACGATTCTGAAAGATATTAGTTTATTGGTAGAAAGAGGAAGTAAAATTGCCTTTGTGGGACAAAACGGACAAGGAAAATCGACTTTCATTAAAGCTCTTGTAAACGAATTTGAGTACCAGGGGAACATCAAATTAGGACATAATGTTCAGTTAGGATATTTTGCTCAAAATCAGGCTGAATATTTAGATGGAGAAATTACGTTGCTTCAAACTATGGAAGATGCTGCTACAGACACAAACCGTATGAAAGTTCGTGATATGTTGGGATCCTTTTTATTCCGTGGAGACGATGTTGAGAAAAAAGTAAAGGTACTTTCAGGAGGTGAACGCAACCGTTTAGCACTTTGTAAATTGTTGTTGCAGCCTATCAATGTTTTACTGATGGATGAGCCCACGAATCACCTGGATATTAAATCTAAGAACGTTTTAAAAGCAGCACTTCAAAAATTTGGAGGAACTTTATTATTGGTTTCTCACGATAGAGATTTCCTTCAGGGAATGTCGAACATCGTTTACGAATTCAAAGACCAAAAGATCAGAGAATATTTAGGAGATATTAACTACTTCTTAGAGCAGCGTAATCTTGAAAACATGCGTGAGGTAGAGAAAAAAGATGTCGTAAAAGAAGCCACTCCAAAAGAATCTAAGAAAACGTCATACGAAGATCAGAAAAAAGGAAAAGCACTTCAAAACCGATTGAGTAAGGTAGAGAGTCAAATCAAACAATTAGAAAAAGACATTCAGCACGATGATAAAATGCTGGCTTCTAATTATGACAAACATATTGAAGATGCTTCGTTTTTTACCGCATACAACAAAAAGAAAGAAGATTTAGATCAATTGTTGCTGGACTGGGAAATTGTTCAGGAAGAGATTGATAACTTTAATGCTTAATTAGTTTTCAGTCGCTGTCACAGCCTTCGGTCTCAGTGTCAGTTTTGAAATGAATAGATAACTTTGTCAAAGACTTGAACTTTGGCAAAGTTTTTTTTATGTCTGAAGTCTACCATCCCTTGTAAAAAATAGAAAACACACTACATTTACTCCATGCATTTTACAAATTACATCTTATATTTCACGAGATAAGACCAATAGATTTAGAGTGCATAATGGCTTCACTGCTGTCTTTATAATAACAAACAGAGACCTCTAAGTTTTCGAGGTTTTTCATAATCGTTTTAGTGGCTTCTTTTTTGTGTTTGCCAGTCTGTCTAATGTAAACTGCCTTTACAGTAACCGGAAAGATTTTACAGATTCGCTCGTACAAAATGGGGTCGTGTTGCGAATCGTCTCCTAGTAAAACATACTTAAGATTGGGATAAAATTCTAAAACGTGTTTTATTTTGTCGAATTTATGATCGTGGTTTCCGCGTCCGCTCATGAAAAAATCAGGGATTCCTCTTTTGATGTCTTTTAATAGAATTACGGCTCTTGGCAGATGATGTATTTTGGTAAATTTGACGATGAATCGATACAAATTCCATTCGCTGCTCGACACATAAAAAAAGGCATTTTCTTCTTCCTTATTGTTTCGTCCGGCTGAACTTAAAGCTTGATAATGAGGTACAACACCTTTAAAAACTTTACGGTCATTTACATTTTTAAATAAAAGAACATATATTTTTCGGAAGAAATTTCCAGTATGCGAAATCAAAAAAGTATCGTCAATATCGGAGATGATGCCCAGTTTGCCTTTGTGAGGTCTTATGAAACTGCCTTTTTCAGTTATAGTTTCAGTCTTATGTTTTATGCTAACTTCGTATTCAATCCATCCAAAGGGCGTTTCTTTCTCCAGTGGAATACAAAACTTGAAATAGCCGTCGTCCAGGGTTTTAGTGTGAATTTCCTGATTGCCACATTTTAGATAAACATCAAAATTTTTAATCGTTTTTATTCTGAATTGATTGATGATCGAAGTGGCATTTTTGAAGTTTTTTTTCTGATAATCATATTCATACGTTCTTCTGAAAACATGTCCCATTACAATTAATTCTTCTTCATTGGCATAACCGCGATATAATTGTAAAATTGGTTTCATTAATTGTGTATATTTATGGATGATGTAAATTAATTATTTTAATTGATTTTAAAAATAAAACTTTGAAAAAGAATATCTTATTTGTTGTAAATCCTATTTCGGGAGATCTGGATAAATCCGATTTAATAGAAGCTGTACAGGAGTTTTCTGTTGCGTATCATTTTGATCTGGAAGTTTATGAAACCACTGGGCAGCATGATCAAAAAGAAATACAGATCCTTTACAATCAGTATCATCCTGAGCGTATTGTGGTAGCCGGTGGAGACGGAACCATAAAAATGGTTGCTGAAGCCATGGAGCAGTTTGATATCATTATTGGTATTTTGCCTGCCGGTTCGGCCAATGGATTGTCGGTCGATCTAAATCTGCCGGATACACTCGAGGAGAACCTGAAAATTGCTTTTCTGCATCATTATATCGAAATGGATATGATTGCTATCAATGGCAAAAAAAGTATTCATTTGAGTGATATTGGCGTAAATGCCAATCTGGTAAAAAATTACGAAGAGAGTAATTTACGCGGTTTATGGGGTTACGCCTTACAGGCCTATTCGGCTTTAAAAGAATCGGAAGAACCTTTTGTGGCTACAATCTCGGCGAATAACGAAACCGTGGAGCATACCGCAAGAATGATTGTGATTGCTAATTCTCAGAAATATGGAACCGGTGTCGTAATAAATCCAAATGGTGCAATGAATGATGGGAAGTTCGAATTGGTCATTATAAAAAGCCTTGATTTACTATTGATTGGAAAAATTATCACTGGAAACATGCCAATTGACTCGGATGATATTGTAATTATTTCCACAGATAAAGCAATGATAAAGACAGATTATCCAGTGAATTTTCAGATTGATGGCGAGTATTGCGGCGCACAAACGGATTTGGAAATTCACATTCTGCACAAGCAGATGAAAATTGCAATTCCGTAGTTTTTATAGTCTGTGTGAAACGGATTGTGAAATGTACCGCCCCGATGGGGCTAAAAAACGGTGGCCGAATTTATTTCTATAGATATTCCACTCCTAGCGGAGTTGCCTTCAAAATTCCGTAGGAATGAACATTTTGTAGCAACGGGTTTTAATCCGTTGAAAATAAGGATGGTATTTTTATGAGTTCAGTAGGAACGATCTGTGTAATCTTCAATCTAAAATCTATTAACTAGGAGCATTATAAATTCAGGCATTTACGAATATTTATTTAAACGGATTTCGCTCTTGCCAGTCGGTTTTGGGCTCGAGATAATTAAACAATCGGCCAATATTGTGATTGATTAAAGTATTGCTGTGTGTTATTAATCCATACATTTTGACCGGTTTTGCTCCGACAGAGCTTTTAATTTCTAGGGCAGTTCTCGCAAATACCACTTCTTTAAAACCATGATTGATAGAGTAGGCAATCATGTCGTAAAGCATGTTGAGGTATAGCATCTTTTCGCGTTGAATGGTCTCGTCGTACCCTAAAAAGTACGTGTCCATCGCGTTTCCGTTTTTAATTAAGGTATTGAATCCGATTAGTTTTTCTTCTAAAAAATAGCCATAAAAGAGGAAATCATCTTTCATGATTTCTTTAAAAAAACTAAAGTGATTTCGGGCTAAGAAAAAAGTATTAAAAGGGGCGTTTTTGGCCACATGAAAATACAAATCGTAAATAACATCTTCATATTTCTTAATGTCGGCCAAAGACATTTTTTGCTTTACGATTCCGTCTGCTTTTTTTCGGGCTCGTTTGTACTGATCCCGATATTTTTTTGATAAAGCGTTGATATAATCCTGTTCAGATGCCCAGTCTTTATGGATTTCAAAAACCATATTAGGCTGAGTTGAAAACGTATAATTGTTTTTGAATTCGTTTTGTAAAGGAATAATTTCGGTAGCTGTAAAATCTTTTATGCTGGTAATGTGAACCTTTCTTCCGCTTGCTTTCAGGTTTTTTTTAAGCTGATTAATGGCTTTGTGTAGTGTTTTTAGAGCAATTGATTGTTTGATGTCTGAGACAAATATAAACGCATTTTGTCCGGTAAGCATATTGTTTCCGACAAATAATACATGAGAGGCAAAATTCTTAAAAGCAAAATTTCGCACCGAAGTTTTCAAACATTGATCGCGTTCACCAAACGATTCCAGTTTCTCCGTAAATAGAAATTGGGTCAGAACAATTCCGACCAGTTGACTATCATTGAAAATTCCGATAAAATGACATATCATATTTACCGGACAGGAGTTTTCCAGGACTTCCAGGTATTCTTTGGTTAAAAAGATATTAGCGGCCGCGAGAGAATTCCATTCCAAGGGCAGTAGTGATGCGCTATTGTATATTTCGAAAGAATAAGTTGTAGTCAAATGAGGGAGCTAATTTCTTCAAAATTAGAGAATATTTATAAGAACTCAACTGGTTTAAGTTATTATTAAGAAAACCCGTTTGAGATTTAATTTCAAACGGGTTTGTATTTTTTAGAGTTAGGCAAATGCACAGATAATTCCGCCCATCAAAGTAAGGCAAACCGCCCAGTAACCTGAATGAATAAAGATATATTTCCATGATTTTCTTTCGAATAGGCCATTGATTCCAATTACAGGAAAGACAAAAAAGAGTGCTGACATAAATCCGTGAAGAGTTCCGTGTTTAAAGGTACGGTATGCTGTTCCATAGTCATTCATAAAAGCAGCAAACGATGGTTTGGCACTGGCTACTAAAGGAGGTCCGCCCACCATTCCCAAAGCACCTGTTTGATGAATGGTAAGAGACATTAAAATTACGGTAATCATTAACGAGAAAAGATACGTAAGACCGAATATTTTCAGCATATTTCCTTTTTGTAAGTCTTCCGGAGTGAGATTGTTCTCTCTCATCCAGATGGTTCCGAACACTTTAGGGTTGTACCAGATAAAACCAACAGCCAGTGTTACGATTGCTGATAAGAATAATGCAACAGGGTTAAATTCCATAATATGAGGTTTTTAGGATTAGTTGCTCAAATTTAAACAAAAAATCTCACAAATAGCACCTTTGAATAAAGTAGTAAAATTTTGATTAAATTAAATTTTATCAACACTTTATCGACATTATGCGCTTTATAACTATGAAATGTATAATTTTATGGCATCAATAAATCCCCAATCTTGTAATGAAAAGCTTAGTCCTGTTTTTTCTGGCTTTTATTTTTTCGCCTGCTATTTTTGCTGATACTGTTTCAGATAAAGAGAAAGAGGCGCTTATCAAATTGTATGAAGCAACAAACGGATCGGAATGGAAGGTAAAGTGGGATTTATCCCTTTCGGTAGCTACCTGGTATGGGGTAAAAGTTGAAAATGGTAAAGTCGTCGGACTTCATTTGGCAAATAATAATTTGCAGGGAAATCTGCCTGTAGAATTGTTGACTTTGGTTAATTTGATTACCATCGATTTACACGACAATAAAATCCAGGGACAGATTCCTTTGGAGATTGGAAAATTAAGCCAATTAGAAACCCTTGCTTTGTTTAATAATGAAATTCAGGGGCAGTTGCCGGGGTCAATTTATACGATAAAAACGTTGAAAGTTTTGCTTTTAAATCAGAACAAATTGTCAGGGAGTTTGAGCAAAGAAGTAAGCAACTTTGGTGTTTTGGAAAACCTGAGTTTGTTTGATAATAATTTTGAAGGAGAAATTCCAAATGAATTAGAAAAATTAGGTCATTTGTCTGAATTGAATCTTTCCTATAATAAATTTAAAGGAGGCGTTTCGAAAAATCTGATTTTGTTGGACGCTCTAAATATGACGATGTTTGATGAAGAAGGAAATCCTTTTTTATTAGAAATCGCCGCTAGAAAAGAAACCACAATGGTCACCAGAAATTAATCGTGCTTATGAATGAATTTTACACTCGTTAAAAAGTTGATTAAATATATTTAGTTAATTGTTTAAAAACCGTAATCCGTTACGGTTTTTTTACGTCCGGTTTTTACTTTTTTTTGGAATGAAAAAGAACATTTTTTTTAGTCCATTACTTTTTTTTCATAACTTTAATTCTTCAATTTGCAGAATAAAAAAAATCAGAGTACAATAAGATAATCTAACCTCTTTAATTATAAAATTATGGTAGTACAGTATCAAGGAGAACAATACGGAAAAGCAACAACATTTACAATAAGAATTATAGGAAACAATCTGTCTAAAAGCAGTTCAAATTACCAGATTGATTTATTGGTTGGCGATAAAAAGCTGCCAACTTTTACTACGGGAATTCACCAGAGTTTGTCAAACTGCTTAAAAGAGATCTATTTATTCAGAAAGCACCATGGAATTACATTTGAAGCTTCGTCAGAAAAGGTGGCGCCGCTTTTAGTTCCGTATGACCTGGTTTTATACAATTACAATAAATATGCATTGTTTATGGCATAGGCCGGACTTTGTTTATCACAACTATTTTGAAAGACTGCTTTTATAGGCAGTCTTTTTTTTGTACGACTAAACTTTATCTTTTCGTTCAAGGCATTACTTTTTTTGGTTTTTTTAATTAAAATTTTATATTTTTTTCTTTCAGGTATTTCTGTTTCATAAATTTTATTATGTTTGCTAAATCGATTTAGCAACACTCAGAGCCCTTTTGTTTATGAAGAAAATTCTTTTTACCTGCTTTTTTATTATTGTTTCGAATGCATGGATCAATGCTCAGGAACTGAAGTCTCCCGATGGGAACTTGGTATTGACATTCAATTTAAATGCTGAGGGTACTCCGGTTTATTTTCTAGCCTACAAGAAAAAAGAAGTAATCAAAGAAAGCAGATTGGGCTTTATTTTAAAGTCGGATATCAAAATGAATAAAGGTTTTCAGATTGTTGGTACACAAAAACAATCAGAAGACAATTTCTGGGAACCGGTATTGGGAGAGCAGAAAAAAATTAGAAATCAGTACAATGAATTGAAAGCTGATTTGATACAGGAAAAAAGCAAGCGAAAAATAACGATTTATTTCCGTTTGTTCAATGACGGTTTGGGATTTCGATATGAGTTTCCGGTACAGGATAATCTGCGTCATTTTGTGATTCAGGAAGAAACTACCGAGTTTAATTTAACGGGAGATCATAAACTTTTTTGGATTCCGGGGGATTATGATACAAACGAGTACAGTTATACCACTTCAAAAATTTCGGAGATGCAATCTTTGATGTACAATGCTGCTCACGTTTCGATGGCCGCACAAACCACGATTAAAAATCTGGCAGCGCAAACGCCTTTGATGATGAAGACTAATGATGGACTTTATATTAACATTCACGAAGCAGCTTTGAAAAATTACCCGGCAATGTGTCTTAATGTTGATGATAAGGCTTATTCGCTGAGTTCACATTTGGTTCCTGATGCTGTTGGAAATAAAGGATACATTCAAACCGGAAGCTTTACACCCTGGAGAACGATTGTGGTGAGTGATGATGCGCGAAATATTCTGGCTTCAAAAATGATTTTAAATCTGAATGAACCCTGTGCTTTCGAAGATATTTCATGGATTAAACCGGTGAAATATATTGGAGTTTGGTGGGAATATTTTACCGGCGGGGGATCTACCTGGGCGTATTCGGATAATCAGGATGTGGTAATTGGAGCTACTGATTTTTCTAAACTGAAGCCTAATGCAACACATGGAGCCAATACCAAACACGTAAAAGAATATATCGATTTTGCTTCGACAAATGGTTTCGACGCAGTTCTGGTGGAAGGTTGGAACGAAGGCTGGGAAGACAATACTGCTTTTAAAAAAGAACGTATTTATAGCTTTACTAAGCCTTACCCGGATTTTGATGTTAAAGATTTAAGTTTGTATGCCAAGCAGAAGGGAGTGAAAATCATCATGCACCATGAAACGACATCTTCAGCTTCAGAATATGAAAGACAACTTCCGGATGCCTTAAAGTTTATGGTCGATAATAACTATAATGCTGTAAAAACGGGCTATGTAGGACCAATTATTCCAAGAGGAGAACACCATGACGGACAGCAAATGGTCAATCATTATACATATGTAGCTAAAGAGGCAGCAAAGCATAAAATCATGGTAGATTCCCATGAAGCAGTTCGTCCGACCGGATTGCATCGTACCTATCCCAACTGGTTTGCTCAGGAATCAGCCAGAGGAACTGAGTTTGAGGCTATGGAGGGGATTCATCCTGATCACACTACAATTTTGCCATTTACACGTCTTATGGGTGGGCCGATGGATTATACACCGGGAATTTTTCAGGGAGACTTATCCG
The DNA here is from genome assembly GCF_023539155.1 of Flavobacterium sp. B183. Taxonomy (NCBI): domain Bacteria; kingdom Pseudomonadati; phylum Bacteroidota; class Flavobacteriia; order Flavobacteriales; family Flavobacteriaceae; genus Flavobacterium; species Flavobacterium sp. B183. The sequence continues at coordinate 2,084,085 of NZ_CP097434.1, forward strand.
TTTACGGCTCAAAGAAAAACAAGTTAAGTACAACATTGGCGAAGCAATTGGCGCTTTATGTAACGATGTACAGCCCGTTGCAAATGGCGGCCGATTTGCCTGAAAATTATATGCGTTTTAAGGATGCTTTTCAGTTTATAAAAGATGTTGCACTGGACTGGGATGACAGTTATATTCTCGAAGCAGAGCCAGGAGATTATATCACAATAGCCAGAAAAGCTAAAGGAAAACAAGAATGGTTTGTAGGTGGAATTACGGATGAAAACCCACGTACTGCTTTCATTGATTTTAGTTTTTTGCCTGCTGGGAAATCATTTACCGCAACGATTTATGAAGACGGAAAAACAGCCGATTATAAGAGCAATCCACAATCGTACAACATTCGTAAAGTGAATGTAAATAGTAAAACGAAGTTAAAACAAAAACTAGTCGCAAGTGGCGGTGTGGCAATTTCTATAAAGTAGAAAAGTGTTAGAAATGAGGCACAGATGACGCCGATTTTTTTTCGGATATTTGCGAATAAGAAAACGGTCTAACCTGCGCGAGAAAAAGATAGTCACAGAATAAAATGATTTCAACGATAAAAAAACAGTTTTATAAAGAAAAAAATCTTTTTTAATCCTGTTAATCTGTGGCAAAAGATAAAAAATAACCGGAGGGCAAGATTAATTCGTTCTTCTCAAAGACATAAAATAATGAGCATGAAAATTTATCCATTACAATTTGATCCAATCTTAAAAGAAAGAATCTGGGGAGGTGAAAAGTTAAAAACAATTCTGAATAAACCAATTACATCAAAAATTACAGGAGAAAGCTGGGAATTGTCTACTGTAGAAGGAGATGTAAGTGTTGTTGCAAACGGAGCATTAAAAGGACATTCTTTAACAGATTTAATAGATCAATCGCCAAATGAAATTTTAGGAACAGCAGTTTACGGACGATTTGGAAATCAGTTTCCTTTGCTTTTTAAATATTTGGACGCAAGAGAAGACTTATCGATACAAGTTCATCCAAACGATGAGTTGGCGAAAGAGCGTCACAATTCTTTTGGTAAAACTGAAATGTGGTACGTGATGCAGGCAGATGCAGATGCGAGAATTATTGTTGGTTTTAAAGAAGATTCCAGTAAAGAAGAATATTTAGAAAACCTAAATAATAACACCTTGGTTTCAATATTGGATGATGTAAAAGTCAAAGCAGGGGATGTTTTCTTTTTAGAAACCGGAACAGTTCATGCTATAGGTGCGGGTTTGGTTGTGGCAGAAATTCAGCAAACATCGGATATTACCTATCGTTTATATGATTTTGACAGAACAGATGCTCAGGGCAACAAAAGAGAATTGCACGTTGATTTAGCATTGGACGCTATCAATTATAAGAAAGTTGAGACGCAGAAAAAGTATGAAACGACCTTAAATCAATCAAATGCGGTGGTAGATTGTCCTTATTTCACTACTAATTTCCTTCCGCTTGACGGAACTCTTGAAGTAAGTAAAAAAGGAGAAACTTTTACGGTTTATATGTGTACGGAAGGCAATTTTGAAGTTGCTTATCAAAACGTAAATTACCAATACAAGCAAGGAGATACTGTATTAATCCCTGCAGGAATGCACAATTACAGCATAAAAGGAGCTGCTTCAATTTTAGAAGTATATATCTCATAAAGAAAGTGACGGAGACTATTTTTGTCACGTTACTGGTCTTTAATTAGGGTTCATGATAATTTTATCGCTTTGAAAAATAGAGAATTGAAGAGAATTCATATTAAAAACAATAGCGATGATCAGGAACAGAAAAAATGATAAATAGATAAAACACCTGTAAATACTGATGATTATATGTTTAATTAACTTTAAAATAATGATTTGTATAAAAAAAGGAATTACAAAATCGTTTTAGTAACTGTTTTTGTATATATTTGTGATATAATTAATAACTGCTTAATAAAAAATTAACTCATTGATGAAAAAGATTACTATTAAGGATATTGCTACAGAGGCTCAAGTATCCATATCAACGGTATCTTTTGTTATCAATGGTAAAGGGGAAAAAATGGGCATCAGTCCGGCAGTGATCAAAAAGGTACAGGAAGTAGCTGAAAAGCTTAATTATAGACCCAGTATGATTGCTACCAGTCTTAGAACCGGGAAAACCAGGTCTATAGGACTTATTGTTGAAGATATTTCGAATCAGTTTTTTGCTGATCTTGCCAGAGTTATTGAAGATGAAGCGAAGAGTATTGATTATAGGGTTTTTTACTGTAGTACAGGAGGAGATGATGAACGTTCTGAAGAGTTGATACATAGTTTATTACAGGCCAATGTGGATGGTTTTATTGTAACGCCAACTCAAAATCTGGAAAACAGTATTGATCTTCTTTTAAAGTTAAAAAAGCCGGTTGTATTGATCGACAGGTATTTTCCGGGACAAAGAGTGAGTCATGTGGTGATGGATAATTATGAAGCCTCTAATTCGGCTGCAAAATTCCTGATCAGCAAAGGACGCAAAAATATTGCGGTGGTAAATAATACCTCCGAGATGATTCAGATGAAGCTGCGTGAAGATGGATACAGAGATGCTTTGAAGGAAGCAGAAATGTACAATCCGTCACTTGTTCTTCACATGGATTACCATACTAATGAAGAGGCGAGAATTGCGGGAATAATAGATTTCTTTGAAAAGAACCCTGATATTGATGCCGTTTTGTTTTTGGCAAATTACATGGGACTTGCGGGACTTCAGGCTTTCCGAAGAATGGGAATCAAAATTCCTGAAGATATTTCGGTAATTAGTTTTGATGATCATGACAGTTTTAAACTGCATACGCCAACCATTAGTGTTATTGAACAGCCGATAGAAGATATCGCTGTAAAATCGATACAATTGTTAATGAGTCAGATGACTGATATGGAGAAGTTTGAAGTAGAAAAAAGTCTTAAAAAAGGAAAATTGATTATTAGAGAATCAGTTTAAAATTTTGAGAAAAAAAATAAAAAAGAAAAGAAACGGTTTGTTTTTTTTTAACCGTTTTACTAAATCGTTTTAGTAAATTTTAGATCAATTAAATTGAAAATGAGTGATGTTCCTGATCAGTTTACGATATCGATTTCTTAAAGGAGTGCTTATAAACATGACTATAAATAAGGCCGGGATATTTATAAGGTGCAAACCTTATAAGTATCCTAATTAAAAAGGAGTTCAAAATTTTTATTAATTATTTAAAACAATCAAATTAGAAACAATCACAAAAATCAAAACAAACAAATAACCAAAAAAAAATGCTTATGAAACGAATATTGGCAGTGTTAGGAATGGTGTTGTTAAGCAGCTTAGGAGCTGTGGCGCAAAACCGATTGATAACAGGCATAGTAGCTGATGCAGAGAACAAGGGAATTGTTGCTGCATCGATTGAGGTTCAGGGAAAACCGTATAGTGCAATCACTGACGCGGAAGGCCGATTTAAAATGAATGTGCCCGAAGGACCGGTTACTTTAAATGTATCCTCTATAGGTTTTACACCGCAATCAGTAGTATTGCAGCAAAACCAAAACAAAATTTCAGTCGTATTAGTAGAAAATACTCAGGAATTAAAAGATGTTGTAGTAACGTCATTTGGAGTTAAAAAACAAAAGAAAAGTTTAGGATATGCCGTTGGAGAGCTGAAAGGCGACGAACTGACAAAGAATAAGGAAATTAACTTAGGAAATGCTCTTCAGGGAAAAATTGCCGGAGTTAACGTTTCTGCACCGGTTACAGGACCTTCAGGATCAAGCCGTGTGGTAATTCGTGGAGCCACTTCAGCTTCAGGATTGAACCAGCCTTTATATGTTGTTGATGGTATTCCGATTGACAACAGCCAGCAAGGAAACGCAGGAATGTGGGGAGGTGCCGATAAAGGAGACGGTATGTCGTCTTTCAATCCTGATGATATCGCGTCTATGTCGGTATTAAAAGGTAGTGCGGCTTCTGCTCTTTACGGATACAGAGGATCAAACGGTGTAATTTTAATTACAACCAAAAAAGGAAAGAGCGGAACAGGAATAGGAGTAGATTTTAGTACTAACGCTACATTTAACACGCCTGCAAGTTTATTAAACTGGCAAGATAAATACGGAGCGGGAGCACCGGTAAACGGCGTAGCTACAAGATTTAATAACCTACAGGAACTTAGAGATTCTTATTATTTTGCCTGGGGAGACAAATACGACGGAACACCTTCTCTTGGTATTGACGGAACGACCAGACCTTATCAGGCTTACGGAAAAAATAACGTTGAAAATTTCTACAGAACCGGATTTTCTTCCAGTAATACTTTAGCAATTTCGGGAGGAAGTGAAACTACTAATTTCAGATTGTCTTTCGGAAATACAAAAGATGAATCAATCATGCCGGGAACAAACTTTGGCAGAAATAACATTGCTTTAAGTTTAAATTCAGCAGTAAATAAAAAAATAAGCATCGAGACTAACGCTCAGTATATCACAGAGAAAAGTCACAACCGACCTTATTTGAATGATTCACCTAGAAATCCTTCTTTCCCGACTACTTTCTTAACACCGGGTACCGATATCAGATGGATTAGTAACGGTTTTGATGCTAATGGTGGTGAGGCAGATTATTTTGGGGCAAATGTTTACCACACAAACCCTTATTATGCAACACAATCTCCTTTAAACGATGACCTTAGAAAACGTTTCATTGGTTCTGCAAAGGTAAACTACAACATCACTGATAAAATCTATGCAAAAGGTGTTCTTGGAGTAGATGATATTAATTATGAGTATACGGAGATTGAACCAACAGGAATTAACTACAATCCTGGAGGATCTTATGAGAACAGAGTAGAAAACCGCTCAGAATATAATGCTTCGGCTTATTTAGGATACAAAGGTGATATCGTTAAAAATTTATCTTTAGATGCTTTCATTGGAGCTAACCGTCAACACAACAGATTCAGCGGAATTAAAATGAGAGGAAATAACTTTATTGTTCCATTCCAATATTTCTATGGAAATACACAACCGGACAAATCGGAGAAATTGTTTTCAGAAAGTGAAGTAAACTCTCTTTTCTATTCGGCCGATTTAGGATACAAAGATTTCTTATACTTAAGTTTAACAGGTCGTGAAGACTGGTTTTCTACTTTAGATCCATCAAGTAACAGTACATTTTACCCATCTGTAAGTTCAAGTTTTATTTACTCTGAAGTTATTGATTTACCGGAATGGATGTCATACGGAAAGTTAAGAGCAGGTTGGGGTAACGTTGGAGGAGCATTACCGGATGCTTATGCTTTGGCTTTGACTTATATTGGACCTGACGGACAAACAGACTCTTTAGGACAGCCAATTTTAGGAGTGAATGGAGAAACAGTTCCAAACAGAACGTTAAAACCTTATAATGTAAGCACAATCGAATTTGGTTTCGAAAATACCTTCTTCAATAACAGAGTAAGTACTGATTTGACTTTCTACAGCAAGAAAACGACAAATGATATTACGGATGCTGATATTTCTCAGTCCTCAGGTTACAGAACAACTAAGATTAATGTAGGAGAGATCCTGAACAAAGGGGTTGAGTTTGCGATCAATGTAAAAGCAGTTAAAACACCAAACTTCTCTTGGAGCGTAGGATATAATTTTGCTTACAATAATAGTGAGGTTCTTAAACTTTCAGATAAAATTACAACCAAATCATTGGAAGGAAACAGAGACGGTAGAGCTTCTGTAGTGTTAGAAAAAGGACAGCCTTTCGGAGTAATCAAAGCCTACGATTATTTGAGAGATGCTAACGGAAATATTGTACTTGATACCAATGGTAAATTCCTGAGAGGAAACCTGATTATTGCAGGACAAGGTGTTGCTCCAACTTCAATGGGACTTTCAAATGACTTCCAGTACAAAAACTTTACACTTTCCGTTTTCGTAGATGCTAAATTTGGAGGAGAGATTTACTCTGCAACTAACCAGTTAGGAACCCGTTACGGATTAACAGAACAAACTGTTTCAGGCCGTGAAGGAGGAGTTGCAGTAAAAGGAACAGATGTTAACGGAAATCCGGTAAACACAACAGTTTCTGCTTACGATTACTGGAGAAGCTATAGTGATGTAACTTCAAACTTTGTTTACGATGCTGATTTTGTGAAACTAAGAGCCATCTCATTTAGTTATAATTTCCCAAAAACTTATTTGTCAAAAACACCATTTCAAGCGATCAGCTTAGCGTTTTCAGCACATAATTTATGGACGATTTACGATAAAGTTCCAAACATTGACCCGGAATCAAACTATTCTAATAGTAATGCGCAAGGTCTTGAAAGAGCTTCTATGCCTTTGACCAGAAATTATGGACTGACACTTAATGTGAAATTTTAATAATCAAACTGAAAGATGAAAAATAAATATATAAAAATATTTTGTATCGCAATCGTAGGAGCCATGACGCTTACTTCGTGCGATAAAGGATTCGAAGAGTTAAATAAGAATCCAAATGCTTTGACTGATCCGGCTGTAAAATCAATGTTTACACTTGCTGAGATCTATGTTGACGGACAAGATTTCTCCAATACCAGAGGGAATAATTTGTATGCGGCACAAATCGTTCAGCAATTTTCTTCATTAGGAGGGCCAGGTTCAAAATATAGTTATGCCCCGGAATATTCTGCAGCACTTTTTAGTGAGTCGTATGGTAAAGGTTTGAATCAGATTTTCCAATTGATGTCAGTGGCAAAAGATGCACCGGAAAACTCTAATATGATTCAGGCTTGCAGAATCATGAAGGTGTTTATGTTTCAAAAATTGACGGATACTTACGGTGAAGTTCCTTATTTTGATGCAGGTAAAGGATACAATGGAAATGTTTTTGCTCCAAAGTACGATACGCAGGAAGTTATCTACAATGATCTTTTGAAAGAATTAGACGAAGCCGGAGATGCTTTAGATGCTACTAAACCTTTCGTTGGTAATGCCGATTTATATTATCAAAGTAATGTTACTAAATGGAAAAAACTGGCCAACTCTTTAATGTTGAGAGTAGCGATGCGTTTGTCTAAAGTAAATCCTGCTAAAGCAAAACAATATGTAGAGAAAGCAGTATCGAAAGGAGTTTTTACTTCAAATGATGACAGTTTAGTTTTAAAACATGATGCAGGTCCGGTTGGAGTGAAAACCAATCCAATTACCTCTTCATGGGTTAGAAATGATTTAAATGGAGGAGAAGCGAACATTAAATTCAGTAAAACATTTATTGATGCATTGAAAAACAATAATGATCCTCGTTTGAGAATTTATGCTAAACTGGAAGCTACAGGAAACAACAATCCGGCAAGTCAGCAAGGTCTTGCTAATGATGCTAAAGAATTTCCGGGTGGAGACAAAAAGAAGTTCTCAGATCCTAACACTTCTACAGTATTACGCTTAGATGCTCCTACTTTAATTATGTCCTACGCTGAGGTTCAGTTTATATTGGCAGAAGCAGCAGTAAAAGGATGGAGTGTTGGAGGAAATGCACAAAAGTTTTATGAAGACGGTGTAAAAGCAGCTATGGAAGTGCTTACTATTTTTGGAGATAAAGTACCGGCAGTTACGCCTGCAGAATATACCGCTTATATTACTGCAAATCCATTTAAGGCAGCAGGAACCGAGGCTCAAAAAATCGAGCAGATTATCACTCAAAAATGGATTGTACTACTATTCAATGGTTTTGAAGCATTTTCAGAATACAGAAGAACAGGATATCCGGTTTTAGTTCCGGTAAATGATCCAACAGGAGAAACAAAAGGAACTATACCAAGAAGATTAATCTACGATCAGTCAGAATTGATTACCAATTCCGCTAATTATAAAGAAGCAATTGCTCGCCAGGGGTTGGATTTAATGACAACCAGAATCTGGTGGGACAAGCAATAATTTTATGCGTTAGGTGAGTTAGTTGAGTTAAGCCGGGTAGGGATACCTGTACCTCCCGGCTTATTTTTTAATTTTCTGTTTGATTTTCATTACATTAGAGGAGTTGTATCCAGAAAAGTTCGATAAATCTTAATCCCTTTTTTTCGCAAAAGAAATTAGCTTCTGCTGAAAAAGATGGAATTATCATCCAAAGAACATCACAATTAGGACAGACTTTTAAGAAATCGAAAATCAGAAATCGAGAGTTTAAAATCAACGATCTAAAATGAATTAAAGCTTGGCAGCCGTAAAAAAAAGGAAATGATTTCAGAATATTTTGTTAGTTGCTTTTATTCCGTAATAAAAACCTAAAGCGAGAAGGAAATAATTGAAAAAGATTTATCCTTCTCCAACTGCCGGCGACAGCATTGAAAAAATATAATAATTTATTATTCAGCTAATACCGATTATGTATTCAATATAGTCTCATAAAAATTCGACTATTTTCATACTATATCGGCATTATACCAGAAACCAGAAGACTAGATACATAATTATAATTGGTATAAAATGGAGTATACAAAAAGATTTTATTGGTTTGTCGGCGTTTGTCTCGCCAATTTTTCATTGGCGGCAAATGCCCAAAATAAAGATTTAAAAACCGGCTGGCAGTATCGGGAGACTAAAACCGAAAAATGGTATCCTGCGACAGTTCCGGGAGAAATACATACCGATCTGCTGAACAATAAAACCATACCGGATCCATTTTACCGGGACAATGAAAAAAAACTGACCTGGATTGAAAAGAAAGACTGGGAGTATAAAACGACTTTTCAGGTAAGCCCGGCAACACTCGCTAAAAAACATACAGAATTGGTTTTTGACGGACTGGATACTTATGCCACCGTTTATTTGAACAATCAGGTAGTTTTAAAAGCCGACAACATGTTCCTGCAATGGCGTGTAGATGTAAAAAAAGTACTGAAATCAGGAAATAACAACCTGGTTATTGTGTTTAAATCGGCGCAAAATGTAGTCGATTCCCTGGCCAAGAAAGATTTACCTTTTGTAATTCCCGACAATCCACGTGCGTATGTACGTAAAGCACAATACCATTTTGGATGGGACTGGGGACCCAAATTCACCACTTGCGGAATTTGGAAAACCCCGCGTTTAGAAGCTTACGACAAAAAAGAAGCTGAGAAACCGTATGTGTTAGACCGTAAAATCGAGTTGGTTCAGGAACCGGATAAGGTGGGTAAAACATTTTATTTTAAAATCGATGGAAAACCGGTTTATATGAAAGGAGCCAATTACATTCCGTCGGATGCGTTTCTTTCCAGAGTGACCAAAAAAGAATATGAAAAAGTAATTGGTATGGCCAAAGATGCCAATATGAATATGCTTCGCGTATGGGGAGGTGGTATTTATGAAGACGATTACTTTTATGATTTATGCGATAAAAACGGCATCTATGTCTGGCAGGATTTTATGTTTGCTGGGACAATGGTACCGGGAGATGATGCTTTTTTCGCCAATGTAAAAAAAGAAGTTCAGTATCAGGTAAAACGTTTACGCCATCACAAGAGTATTGTTTTGTGGTGTGGCAATAACGAAATCGACGAAGCCTTTAAAGATTGGGGATGGCAAAAAAGTATGAAAATGCCTAAGCAGGATTCAATTCGTTTATGGAAAGACTACGTTCGTTTGTTTCAGGACAGTATCCCAAAATGGGTAAAAGAAGTAGATGATAAACGACCATATATTAGTTCTTCACCATCATTCCACTGGTCAAAAGCAAAAAGTTTAACCGAAGGTGACAGCCATTATTGGGGAACCTGGTGGGGATTGGAAGATGTGGAAGCCGTGCAAAATAAAACAGGACGTTTTGTGAGCGAATACGGAATGCAGGCAATGCCCAATTATTCGTCGATCGAAAGATTTACAAAAGCTGAAGATCGATATTTATATTCCGATATCTTACAGGCCCATCAAAAAGCAGGGAAAGGATTCGTGAAATTAGATTCGTACCTGAACCGATATTTTATTGATTCGACTAAAATTAAGAAAATGAATGTCGAAGATTATACGTATCTCACACAGTGTTTACAATATTATTCCCTTAAAAATATTATCGGAATCCATCGTTCAAAAGCACCTTACAATATGGGAACATTGGTTTGGCAGCTTAACGATTGTTGGCCGGTAGCAAGCTGGAGCGTTACCGATTATTACGACAGACAGCCCAAAGCAGCATGGTACGCCATGAAAGAAGCTTACCGCGATGATAAAACGCCGGAAATTGATTTAACCCGTCCGATCAATCTAAAATTGGAAGACCCAAAAATCACCTGGCAGGTAAAAGGAAATAAGCTGATTCTAAAAGCCTCGAAATTTGCCAAATACGTCAATGTTTCTATAAAAGGATATACCGGAAAGTGGAGCGACAACTATTTCGATTTGAAAGCAGGAGAAGAGAAAACCATCACGTTTGAAGGTGCGATAGCAAAGCCGATTATTAGAGTTTATTCTCTGTATGATGTTCTTAAAAGGTACTAAGCCTTCTAGGTACTAAGGTTCTGAGAGGCTGAGGTTCTGAGATTTTTAGTTGCAAAGGTTCAAAGCCACAAAGGTTTTCTGGCAGTGCGTCTGCTTGGCGGCCTTTGCGTAAATCCTTGCGCACTTAGCGGTTAAATTTTTTGGTTCAAAATTAAAGAATAGCTGTGTAAATCAGTTTAATCAGTTTAATCAGTGTCATCCGTGGCCAATCAACACAAGTCAATATAAAAATAAGTATGTTTACAAAATATAACAGAATAGCTTTTAGCGGCATTTTAGCTTTAAACCTATTTTTTGCCAATCCGGTTGTTTCACAGCAAAAGAAGGCAAAACAAACGAATTTAGATTATACCCAATATGTGAATCCGTTTATAGGCTCGGCGGGCCACGGACATGTATTTGTGGGAGCCAATGTTCCTTTTGGAGCAGTACAATTAGGCCCTGTAAATGTTTTTGAAGGCTGGGATTGGTGCAGCGGATACAACTATGCCAGCAATACCATTTTAGGTTTCACACATACCCATTTGAGTGGAACAGGAATTGGAGATCTAAACGATATTCTTTTATTGCCGGTATCTGGAAAAGTACCACTTACCAAAGGGACAAAAGAAGACATGACTACCGGTTACGGCTCTTATTTCTCCCATCAGAATGAAGTGAGTAAAGCCGGATATTACAGCGTTATCTTAGACAAATATAAAATTAAAGCAGAACTGACAGCCACCGAAAGAGTTGGTTTTCATAAGTATACTTTTAATTCCGTTACTGATAATCATGTTTTACTGGATCTTGCAGACGGAATTGGCTGGGACAAACCGGTTAAAACGTTTATCAAAAAAGTCAATGAAACCACGCTTGTGGGTTATCGTTATTCTGCTGGCTGGGCTGCCGATCAGCGCATTTTTTTCACCATGGAATTTTCGGAACCAATTGCTGCGATGGCCTTGTATGATGCTACCACTGCAATTGCCGGAAACGAGGGAGAAGCCTTAAAAATGAAAGCGGTTTTAGATTTTAAAACGGTAAAAAACGAACAGATTTTAGTAAAAGTCGGAATATCTCCGGTAAGTTATGAGAATGCTTCAGCAAATATTAAAGCTGAGATTCCGGGTTGGAATTTTGAGGCCGTAGCCAAAGAAGCAACTTTAAAATGGAACAAAGAACTGAACAAAATTCAGATCAAAGCAGATGATAAAACCATGAAGGTATTTTACACTGCGATGTACCACACCATGTTTGCACCTTCCATCTTTAATGATGTTAACGGAGATTACAGAGGTACCGATAAAAAAGTGTACGAAAAAGCAAATTTTACCAACTATACCACCTTCTCACTTTGGGATACGTATCGCGGACTGCATCCGTTGTACACCCTTACACAGCCGGATAAAATCAATGACATTGTAAAATCGTTTTTGGCGATCTACGAACAGCAGGGAAGATTACCGGTATGGCATTTAATGGGGAACGAAACCAATACCATGAACGGAAATCACTCCATAGCGGTTATCGTTGATGCTTATATGAAAGGATACAGAGGATATGATGTTGCATTGGCCTACGAAGCCATCAAAAAAACAGCAATGCAAACCCGCGACGGAATGGATTATGTACAAAAACTGCAATACATCCCTGCAGATAAAATGCTCGAATCTGTTGGAAACGCTTTAGAATACGCTATCGATGATTACTGCGTAGCCTTAATGGCAAAGGATCTGAACAAAACCGACGATTATAATTATTTCTTCAAAAGAGCCAATTTATACAAATTGTACTTCGATAAAGAAACCACTTTTATGAGAGGTAAGTTGACGGATGGAAATTGGAGAACGCCCTTCAATCCGCTTTCATCAGCACACCGAAAAGATGATTATGTAGAAGGAAATGCCTGGCAGTACACCTGGTTAGTTCCACAGGATCCTTATGGTTTGATTGATTTGTTTGGAAGTGAAGATAAATTTCTGGCCAAATTAGACTCTCTTTTCTTAATCACAGACAAAGTAGAAGGCGAGGAAATCTCTCCGGATATTAGCGGTTTAATTGGTCAGTATGCACAAGGAAACGAACCGAATCACCATATTCCGTATTTATATGCCTACGCAGGTCAACCCTGGAAAACGGCAAAACTAATCCGTGAAATCGATGAGAAATTCTACTCGACAAAACCGGATGGATTGTGCGGAAACGAAGATTTAGGACAAATGTCGGCTTGGTATGTTTTCTCTTCTATGGGATTCTATTCGGTTAATCCGGCCAACGGAATTTATGTATTGGGAAGTCCGTTAGTCAATACGGCAACGATACATCACAAAGAAGGCATTTCGTTTACCCTGAAAGCTGTCGATAATAGCAAGACAAACATTTATATCCAAAAAGCAGAGTATAACGGGAAACCTTACACAAAGTCATACATCACACACGATATGATTGTAAAAGGAGGAGAGCTTAAATTGTTTATGGGAAGCAAACCGTCGATAACTTTTGGAGTGAAAAAAGAAGACAGACCGCTTTAGGATTTTAGATTTTAGATTGCAGATTTTAGAACAAAGAACAAAGAATAAAGAATAAAGAGTATAGATTTTTAGAAGAGATCAGTTACCGTTTTTAGCTTATAGCCTATCGCTTAAAGCCTAAAGCAAAAAAATAAAAACATGAAAATAAAGAGTTTACTTTTTTTAGGACTATTGGAATGCTTCGGTTTTGTCAATGCACAGATCAAAGCAATAGATGCTGTAGAGTATGTAAATCCGTTAATGGGGACACAATCTTTGCACAGTCTTTCGAATGGAAATACTTATCCGGCGATTTGCAGACCTTGGGGAATGAATTTCTGGACACCGCAAACCGGAAAAATGGGTGACGGTTGGGCTTATATTTATACTGCCGAGAAGATTAGAGGATTCAAACAAACCCATCAGCCTTCACCTTGGATGAACGATTACGGACAGTTTTCGATCATGCCGGTAACCGGTAAATTGGCTTTTACCGAAGACGAAAGAGCAAGCTGGTTCAGTCACAAAGCAGAGGTTTCAAAACCGTATTATTATAGCGTTTATTTAGCCGATTACGATGTAACTACAGAAATCACCACTACCGAAAGAGCCGCACATTTTCAGATCACCTTTCCGGAAAACGAACAGTCTTCTATCGTAATCGATGCTTTTGACAAAGGATCTTACATCAAAATAATTCCGTCCGAGAATAAAATTATCGGTTATACCACCCGCAATAGTGGTGGAGTTCCGGAGAATTTCAAAAACTATTTTGTACTGCAATTCGATAAGCCTTTTGCCACTACTGCTGCCTGGCACGGGAAAGTTTTAGAAAAAGAAAAACTCGAATTAAAAGACAATCATGTAGGTGCTGTTATTGGATTTAAAACTAAAAAAGGAGAAATCGTAAACGTAAAAGTTTCCTCTTCATTTATTAGTTTCGAACAAGCCGAATTGAATTTAAAGAATGAATTAGGCACAGCATCATTTACCGAAACTGTAGCACAATCCAAACAGGAATGGAATAAAGTTTTAGGAAAATTAAATGCCGAAGGCGGAAGCGAAGAACAATTAAAAACGTTTTACTCCTGCCTATACCGCACCGTTTGTTTTCCGCAAAAACAGTATGAGATCAATGCAAAAGGAGAGACTGTGCATTACAGTCCGTATAATGGTAAAGTATTGCCGGGTTATATGTACGCAGGGACAGGTTTTTGGGATACTTTCCGTGCTTTGTATCCTTTGTTGAATTTAGTTTATCCTTCGATTAACAAAGAAATGCAGGAAGGACTCATCAACGATTATAAAGAAGGAGGCTTTTTGCCGGAATGGTCAAGCCCGGGATTCAGAGACGTGATGGTCGGAAACAACTCCGCCTCAGTAGTTTCAGATGCATATATAAAAGGATTGAGAGGTTATGACATCAATAAATTGTATGAAGCTTTATTGCATGGAGCCAATAACGAAGGACCTTTAGAAGCAGTAGGACGAAAAGGAGTATCGTATTACAATACTTTAGGATACGTTCCTTATGATGTGAAAATTAATGAAAATGCCGCAAGAACTTTAGAATATGCCTACGATGATTTTTCGATTTGGAAATTAGCGAAAGCATTAAACCGTCCGAAAAAAGAAATCGATTTGTTTGAAAAAAGAATGATGAATTATAAGAATCTTTATAATCCTGAAATCGGATGGATGAGCGGCAGAAATAAAGATGGAAGTTTCCCGAAAAATTTTAATCCGCTTAAATGGGGAGATGCTTTTACAGAAGGAAATGCTTTGCATTACAGTTGGAGTGTATTTCATGATGTACAGGGCTTGATTGGTTTAATGGGAGGGGAGAAAAAATTCACCGCTAAATTAGATGCTGTTTTTACAACACCTCCGGTTTTTGATGACAGTTATTACGGAGCTGTTATTCATGAAATTCGCGAAATGCAAATTATGAATATGGGACAATATGCCCATGGTAATCAGCCGATTCAGCACATGATTTATTTGTACAACTATGCCGGTGAGCCTTGGAAAACGCAATATTGGTCAAGAGAAGTGATGAATCGCCTTTATAAACCAACTCCTGACGGTTATTGCGGAGACGAGGATAACGGACAAACTTCGGCCTGGTATATTTTCTCGGCTATGGGATTCTATCCGGTTTGCCCGGGAACGGACGAGTATGTACTTGGAGCGCCTTTGTTCAAAAAAATTACGCTTGAACTTGAAAACGGAAAACATTTGGTCATCAATGCTCCAAACAATTCAGCGGACAACAAATATGTTCAGGAATTAAAATGGAATAACACCACTCATACCAAAAACTTCATCAATCATTTTGAGGTATTAAAAGGAGGGGAATTCAATTTCGACATGAGCAGTAAACCAAATTTACAAAGAGGAACTTCTTCAAGTGCCTATCCATATTCTTATTCAACTTCAAAATAATACTATGCAGTCACGTAGAAAATTTATAAAAAATGCAGGGATTTTTTCAGCAGGATTATTGGCGCTTCAAACGGATGTTTTCGGGATGCAATCGGATGCATTTCATTTTTCGATTAAAGATTTTGTTAGTAAAAGACCTCCGTTGGCAGAACGAAAATTTACCAGTAAAGCAATTGAAGCTGCCATTGTAAGAATCAAAAAACAAATCGCCAATCCGGAACTTGCCTGGTTGTTTGAAAACTGTTTTCCGAACACCTTAGATACCACTGTCGATTTTGAAATTATCGACGGAAAACCGGATACTTATGTCATTACAGGAGATATCGATGCCATGTGGCTGCGTGACAGTACAGCGCAGATCTGGCCTTATATTCCATTTGTAAAAGAAGATAAAAAACTGGCTGAATTGGTAAAAGGAGTAATCAACCGTCAGACCAAATGTATCTTACTCGATCCGTATGCGAACGCTTTTTACAAAGATTTTGCACAAGTAAGCGAGTGGAAAAACGACATGACCAAGATGCAGCCCGGTATTCACGAACGCAAATGGGAGATCGACAGTTTATGTTACCCGATAAGATTGGCGCACGGCTACTGGAAGGAAACAGGAGATATTAGTTTATTCGACAGTAAGTGGAAAGAAGCGATGCTTTTAGTATTGCAGACTTTCAAAGAACAACAAAGAATGCACGATAAAGGGCCGTACAATTTCCAGAGAGTTACCGCCTGGGCGACAGACGGAGTGCCTTTAAGCGGTTATGGTTATCCGGTAAAACCATGCGGATTAATCGTTTCGACTTTCAGACCTAGTGACGACAGTACTTTATTTGGTTATTTAATTCCGAGTAATATGTTCGCGATCGAAGTATTAGGTTATCTGATCGAAATTTTCTCTTTACCGGCTTTAAAAGACGATAATTTGGTAGCAAAAGCCAAAGAATTACGCGGACAGGTTCAAAAAGGACTGGAAGAAAACGGAATTATCGAACATCCTAAATTCGGAAAAATCATAGCTTTTGAAGTCAACGGTTACGGCAGTTTCCACATGATGGACGATGCGAATGTTCCTTCTTTATTGTCCTTACCGTATTTAGGCGCGATAGCACCCGACAGTCCACTGTATCTGAATACCCGAAAAGTGGTACTTTCAGAAAACAATCCGTTTTTCTACAAAGGAAAAGCAGGAGAAGGAATTGGCGGTCCGCATACCGGGACAGACACCATTTGGCCAATGAGTATCGTTTTGAGAGCTATTACCAGTGTAGACGAGCAGGAAATAAAACAATGTATCAGCAACCTGATCAAAACAAATGCCGATACCGGTTTCATGCACGAGTCATTCCATAAAGATGATGTAGCCAAATTTACCCGAAAATGGTTTGCATGGGCCAACACCTTATTTGGAGAAATGATTGTACATACCAGTATTCATTATCCTCAAATTTTAAAAGATAAAAACATTTAAACTAAAATATTTACCATTAAGGAATTAGTAAAACTAGAGATAAAAATATTCACCATTAAGAAATTAAGAAAAATGAAGCATTTAAACTTAATAAGCTTAATTTCTTAATGGTGAAAAAAATAAAA
The DNA here is from genome assembly GCF_023539155.1 of Flavobacterium sp. B183. Lineage (NCBI taxonomy): Bacteria > Pseudomonadati > Bacteroidota > Flavobacteriia > Flavobacteriales > Flavobacteriaceae > Flavobacterium > Flavobacterium sp. B183. Next base: position 2,101,057 of record NZ_CP097434.1, read on the forward strand.
CTAAATTTTTCTAATCTGCATATTGGTTCAAATCCAAAATACAAAAGAATGAATAAAGAATATGCCGTTGGATTAGACATTGGAGGTACACATATCACCGCAGCGATTATTGATATAGTAGACATGAAAGTGATCGATTTTTCACTGCACAAAGAATCTTTCGATTCGAATTTGCCTGTAGCAGAAGTAATGACCATCTGGGAAAAAGCAATTCGCACTGCAATCGAAAACTCAAAAGTAGAAAATACCACAGGATTGGCTGTTTGCATGCCGGGTCCGTTTGATTATACGAATGGTGTTTGTTGGATAAAAGGGCAATCAAAATACGAGCATTTTTATGGACTCAATGTCCGTGATCTGTTTCAGAATCAATTGAAGCTGTCGGGTGATTTTCCGATATTGTTTGAAAATGATGCCGTTTGTTTTGGTAAAGGAGAAGTATTTAAAGATGCCGAAAACCTTTCTAAAAAAGTAATGGCCATCACATTGGGTACCGGACTTGGAGCCTGTTTTATAGACAAAGGCGAATCGATTAGTACGGGCGATTTAGTACCAAAAGACGGAGAAATATACGATCTGCCTTATCAAGACGGAATTGCCGAAGATTATGTTTCCGCACGTGGACTTATAACCGGTTATTTCGCTTTAAGCGGAAAAAAAATAAACAACGGATTGGAGCTTTTTAATCTGGCGAAAGCCGAAGATAAAGTAGCGATAGAGGTGTTTGAAAAAATGGGAGAAGATTTAGCAGCGATTGTTATTCCATGGTTAGAAAAATTCTCGGCAGATGGTTTTATTATTGGAGGGAAAATAGCCAATGCAAGCGAATTTTTTCTACCGATTTTCAATAAAAAATTAAAAGAAGCGGGAAGTAACGTTAGCGTTTCGGTTTCTACAGATAATGAAATTGCAGCATTATTAGGCGCAACAAGTTTGCTTTATACAGCATAGTTTTGATTATATTAGATGCCACAGATTAAAAAGATTTACAACACAGATTAGAGTATCCTTTTGAATCCTCTAATCTGTGGTAAAAAAAAGGATCAGTGGTCCATAAAAGAATAGATATGACAAATTCAAATCGCAGAAATTTTATAAAAACTGCCGCTATTGCTTCAGTAGCGGTAGCCTTGCAATCTTTTCAATCCAATTCGGAAGAAGAAGAAAAAAACATAGTTTCTAAAAAAGGAAAAAAGCCCATTGTGCTTTCTACCTGGAGATTTGGAATTCAGGCCAATGAAGCCGCCTGGGAAGTTCTAAAAAGCAAAGGAACCGCTTTAGATGCTGTTGAAGCCGGAGTTAAAATTCCCGAAGGCGACCCTAAAGAAAGAAGTGTAGGCTACGGCGGACGTCCGGACAGAGATGGCCGTGTAACGTTAGATGCCTGTATTATGGACGAAAATGCCAATATAGGATCGGTTGCTGCTTTAGAATATATCAAACATCCCATATCGGTTGCAAGAGCAGTCATGGAAAAAACACCCCATGTCATGCTGGTAGGCGATGGAGCTCTGCAATTTGCAGTAGCACAAGGTTTTAAAAAAGAAAACCTGCTAACAGAGGAATCCGAAAAAGAATGGAAAGAGTGGCTCAAAGACAGCAAATACAAGCCCATTGCTAATATCGAAAATCATGATACCATTGGAATGATTGCTTTGGATGCCAATGGTAATCTTTCCGGAGCCTGCACTACAAGCGGAATGGCATTTAAAATGCACGGACGTGTTGGTGATTCCCCAATTATCGGAGCTGGTTTGTATGTCGACAATGAAATAGGAGCCGCAACAGCTACCGGTCACGGTGAAGAAGTTATCCGGATTTCGGGCTGTCATCTTGTGGTCGAATTGATGCGACAAGGTAAATCTCCTCAAAAAGCCTGCGAAGAAGCCGTTGCACGAATTGTGAAATTAACAAAGAACAGAAACAAAGACTTAAAAGACATTCAGGTAGGTTTTATCGCCCTGAACAAAGCCGGAGAATATGGTTCCTATTGCATTCAGGGAGGTTTTAACTATGCCGTCTATGACGACACCGGAAACCGTTTAATCGATGCCGATTTTTTTCTGAAGTAGGATACTGATTTACCCCTTAGCAGGGTTAGTTATTTTGTAATGCGCAAAGGTCATAAAGATCTTTGCGCATTTTTTTTATACCCTACTAAACTATAAAATGGAGGACATCGGATTGGTTTTATTTAGGAGGAATTCTAATGTTATTTTAATGTACAGGAAATTCTAATGTTTTAGGTTTACAGAATAAACTTAATAAATTAAATAATGAATACAGAATTACACTCTTGTTTCGTAACCACCCTTACTATCAATAGGTTTGAAAAAAATAAAGTAGTTGTATCCTAAAATATTTTATTATCAAAGTTAGATTGTTCATTAAAAATTAGGATTTATTAGCCTCTTTTAAATTCTTTCACTTCCTTAAAAAATAGTATGAAAACAAAAACAAAAAAAGAGTTTTGGAGAAAAATTGTTTTTTTTCTGATTCTTTTAATGCAGAATTGGTCATTCTCACAAGATCTTTTTAAACCAACAAAAGCTCCAAACGCCGCCGAAATGTCAAAGGTTAGTGCAAATGAAGTCAGCCTGTTTACAGGGACACCTCAAGTTGCAATTCCATTAGAAAGTTTCGATATCGACGGGTATAAACTTAATTTAGCCCTTCAGTATAGTACGGGTGGAATTCGGGTGTCGCAAAAATCTACCAATGTAGGACTTGGATGGTATCTTTCAGCAGGAGGCAGTATCACAAGAAATATTAAAGGAGAGCCGGATGATGTTATTGTACTTCGAGAGGAAAGGGGAAAAATTATAGAAGTAAAGGGATGGTTGCACAGTAAGGCGAACGTTCGCGATCTAAATCTGTTTAATTTTCATCAGACTACCGGTACAACGAATTATACCGATTTCAGTAATAAGTTAAATCCATTCTATGTTACGAATGGTGACTACGATATCTTTCCGAGGACCGATAGTCAACCCGATATTTTTGAGTTTAATTTTAATGGAAAATCAGGCAAATTTATTTTTGATAATGTCAACGGTGCAATCTCTGTTCATCAGGTTCCATGGATGGGACTGAAAATCGAATACAAAATGGGGAAAGAAACTTCTGGTGGTCGGGATTATTACAATATTGATAGTTTTGTTATTACCGATACCGACAATACAAAATATTATTTTGAAGCATTTGAAATAACGAACGATATAATGGATACGTGGCAGTTGTGTTACAATCCGGGAGTTGCAGATGATACTGGTTTAGGTGTTGGTCCACGAGGATGGGAAAGGGCTGGAGGCCAATATATAAGTCATACCAGAAGTGCCTGGCATTTAAGTAAAGTGGTAACTTCTAATCAGAATGTAGTTAACTTTGAATATGAAGAGGAAATGATTCATTTTAAGCCATTAGGGATGCAAACGGGCAGTCAGCATCATGAAAAGTATTGGGAACCTGAAATATTTTATGCATCAAGAAGTCAGGGTACTACAATGGTTCTTAAAAGATTATCTAAGATTTATTTGCCAAACACCATTGTAGAATTTAAATCCGAACAGAATAAGCTTCCAATAGACGAAAATAGAGGTAAGGCTTTAGAAGAGATCAATGTATATAACTCTTTAGCAGGGATGCTCGTTAAAAAGATAGGCTTAAACTATGGTTTTTCTATTTCGGATGGAATAGAAAGTGCGAAAACAGCGGAGAAACCGGGTTATAGACGAATGATACTGAAAGAGGTCAAAAGGTATTATAATCCTGCGAATCTGACTCAGTTTAGTTCTCATAAATTTCAGTATAATTTGAAAGATTTTGGGGAAAATGCTACACAGAAACTGCCGCAAATGAATTCTTTTGCGACTGATTTATGGGGTTTTTATAATGGAGCAAATCAAAATACGACTTTAATACCAAAAATGTATGTTTATCCGGCTTTTCCCGGAAGTGATAGTTTTAGAGTAGAGAAATTAAATCTTTATACCGGGACAGAATTTATTTTTGAAGGAGCAAACAGATCCCCGGCTGCGAATTTTATGGGAATAGGGATGTTGAATAAAATTAGCTATCCCACCGGTGGAAGCACCGTTTATGAGTATGAACCAAACGAATATATAGATAGAGGAGAAACTTTTTTAGGACCGGGGCTACGTATCAAAAAGATAACGACAAACGATGGAAAAAAAGACGAATCATTTTTGTATGAATATAAAGATAAACAAGGAAAGACCTCCGGAAGAATAATAGGAAAACCTATGATGGCGAGAATGCTCTCGCACTTCACGAATTATCAAGAGTATAATTTTAACTATTATAGGGCAAATTTGAGCAGGTTCAGTGATTCGCAAATGGAGTTTAATTCAATAGATAACAGACTAATCGGATATGGTGTGGTATCTGAAATAAGACCTGGTAATGGAAAAACGGTGAGTACCTATTCAAATAATGGGACTATAGATGTAGGAACGGATATTCATGTTGACGATGATGGACCTTGTACCAATCCTTTTTCCATTGGGTATTGTGACGGTCTCTTTGAGCCTCCTATGATACACCATTTGTCTTATGGTAATCATAATGATAGCTATCGTTTGTCTGCCTTTGCTTTAGACCTGCCGGTCAAGAATACTTTTCCTTTTCCACCATCACCTAATTATGATTGGAATCGTGGGCATTTACTTTCGAAGGAAGTTTTTGATCAACAAAATCGAAAATTGAAGCGAACCGTTACTCTTTATCAAAACTATGCGCCGGGACTTAAACATGGGACTAAAGAACCTCACAATGTTTATGGTCTGAAAATGGCAGAAATCACTTTAGGCCGACCAGGCGATTATGCTACTGAAGGGTATAAGCATGGTATTAGTTTAAGAGCATCAAAATATAAGATCATTACTGATATTGTAAAAGTAGTCGCGGCAACTATTGATTCTACTTATTTCCCGATGTCTTCTTTACCACCTCTGGTTAAGCGTATTAATTATAGTTACGATAGTAGATTTCATAAATTTCCGAGTACAATAAGTACAAGAAATAGTAAGAATGAAGATATTGTTCAGGAATATAAATATGCACCTGATTTATGGAATGATGCAGATCCTAATGCTGCAATTTTTGAAGAAATGGAAAACCGTAATATGATTGCTAATCCTATTATTATTCGTGAAAAAGTAAACAATTTATATGTAGCGGAAACCTACAACCAGTATAGTGTTTTAAATAATCTTATTCTAAAATCTGCCGAACACAAAAAGAAAGGAAAGGATATTAATCCAAGCTCCAATGTCGATCGTAAAATCAAGTATGACAAATATGACAGTAAAGGGAATTTGTTGCAATTTTCTACTGAAAATGGTATTCCTACAGCAATTGTTTGGGGGTATGGCGATAAACATCCTGTTTTAAAAGTACAGGGGATCACACATAGTGAATTGATAAAAAAAATAGATTTTACCTTAAATGAAGAAATTAATGATGGTAGTTTATCTGCCAATTCACTTGACTTTCTAAGAACTGCTCTGCCCAATACGATGGTTACCATCTATACTTATATACCTTTAGTAGGGGTAAGTAGTATTACCGATCCTAATGGAAATATAACTTATTACCAGTATGATACTTATGGCAGGTTGGAGACGGTAAAGGATAAAGAGGGTAACCTTATTTCAGAGAACAAATACCATTATAAAAATTAGTATTATGATAAAAAAAGTTTTAAATAAAATAACATTTTTGCTGGTTTTTATTAATGTAAATGTGTTTGCTCAGACGCCAGTTTCGATAATAAAACCAGAAGCTCCAAGTACAGATTATATTGTAACCGGAGAAGAAACACTCCTAGCCGCACAAAGTATTGTATTAAAACCTACTACCTGGATAAAAGCGGGAAGTACTTTTGCTGCTAATGTAAATTCTAACAGTTATATCCCGAGCACATTTAGTAATGAAAATTATGTCTTTACACGTTCTTATCAAAAAGGGGTGCGATCGCTTTCGGAAATTACGAATAATGATGAGGTGATTGAAAATATTTCTTACTTTGATGGATTGGGACGACCGATGCAAAGTGTTGCGATTAAGGCTTCGCCAGGAAAAGTGGATCTAATAACACCTATTGAGTATGATGCTGTAGGCAGACAGGACAAAGAGTATTTGCCTTATTTAGGTACTGTAGGAACCAGTGCTTCTTACAGAACGACTGCCAGTACAAATACGAATAATTACTATATTTCAAATTATCCCTCAGAAATTAGTAACACGAATCCGAACCCTTTTTCTCAGAAAAAGTTTGAAGAATCGCCTTTGAACCGGGTCTTGTTTCAGGCAGCGCCCGGGAAAGACTGGGCATTGGGAACCGGGCATGAAGAGAAATTCGATTATCAGACTAATGGCGTAAATGAGGTAAAGCTTTTTACGGCTCTAACCACATGGAATGCAGCATTTGGTATATATGACATCACATTAGGAAATGCACCAGGAAATGTTTTTTATAGAGCAGGCGAATTGAACAAAACAGTGATCAAAAATGAGAACTGGAAGAGCGGCAATGAAAACACAACTGAAGAATTTAAAGATAACGAAGGGCGCATAATCCTTAAACGAACTTATGGTGTTTCAATTGTAAATAATATTGCCATAAGTACACCACATGATATTTATTATGTTTATGATATTTACGGAAATTTGACCTTTGTATTGACTCCCAAAGCAGATAAGTCCGTGACTGCTGATGTTTTAAGAGATGTTTGTTATCAATACAAATACGATCATCTCAATCGAGCGGTCGAGAAAAAAATGCCGGGTAAAGAATGGGAGTTTATTATATATGATAAATTAAACAGACCGATTTTAACTCAGGATGGTAATTTAAGAGCTTTGAATAAATGGATCTTTACGAAGTATGATGCTTTTGACAGACCAGTTTATACAGGAGAATATTTAAATTCACTGCAAACCACCCGAGCGGCTGTTCAGGGACTAGCCAACGGAACGGTGCTGTTCGAAAATAGAGCTCCAACTGCAATATCTATTGCAGGAACTAACATTTATTATAGTAATGTCTGTTTTCCAACCAGTGGTATTGATTTATTGACGATTAGTTATTACGATCATTATAGTAATATTGATCTGGATGGTGCAACAGCTGTTCCTTCTTTCGGGATTACACCAAGTGCTACAGCAAAAGGGTTTGTTACCACTAGTAAAGTGCGTATAGTTGGAACTTCTTTATGGACTACCAATGTAAATTATTATGATAGTAAAGGCAGGGGGATTTACAACTATAGTAAAAACAATTTCCTCTCGACTATAAGTACAACAAAAAGCAAGCTTGATTTTACAGGCAGGGTCTTAGAAACAATCTCGACTCATAAAAAAGGGGCAAATGCAGAAATCGTGATCGCAAATACTTTTACATTTGATCATATGGGAAGGGTGTTAACACAAAAGCAAAAAATAAACAATCAGGCTCAGGAAACCATTGTTTCAAATACGTACAATAATTTGGGACAATTAAGAGAAAAGATTGTGGGCGGTGTGCAAACAGTAAATTACAAGTATAATATTCGGGGATGGCTTAAAAATATCAATGATATCAATAATATAGGAGCCAATTTATTTGCTTTCCAGGTCAATTACAATGATGCGGCAGATCCTTTAAAACGTTTGTACAACGGAAATATAAGTCAGACTTTTTGGAAAACGGCGCACACCGATAAGAGTTTAAGAAGTTATTCTTATACCTACGATGCCTTAAATCGTTTAACGGAAGCAGCTGATAATTTAGGACGTTACAACGAGAATTCTTCTTATGATAAGAATGGAAATATGATGAAATTATTCAGAAATGGAAATACCGTTCTGAATACTCCAAATTACGGTACCATAGATAATTTAGTTTATACTTATGATGGAGGAAACCGATTACTTAAAGTAGAAGACGGATCTGCTAATAAAGAAGGATTTAATAACGGAAATAGCGGAGCAAGTATTGATTATAATTATGATGCTAATGGTAACATGATTACCGATGTGAATAAAGGTATAACTACTCCTATCGTCTACAATTATTTAGGATTACCAACTTTAATAACACTTCCGGGAGGAACAATTGGTTACACGTATGATGCAACAGGACTAAAACAGCGTAAAGTAGCCGGAGGTATTACTACCGATTATGCCGGAGGTTTTCAATATGAAAACAATAACCTCCAGTTTTTTCCTCATCAAGAAGGATATGTACGCCATAATAATGGAGTTTATGAGTATATTTACCAATACAAAGACCACTTAGGGAATATTCGTTTAAGCTATAACAAGAGTTTAAGTATTATAGAAGAAAATAACTATTATCCTTTTGGTTTAGAGCAAAAATCACATACGAATGTTGTAAATACGTTAGGAAGTTCAGCGGCACAGAAATTCAAGTACAATGGAAAAGAATTACAAGGAGAGTTAGGACTCAACTTCTATGACTATGGTGCAAGAAATTATGATCCTGCATTAGGACGTTGGATGAATATTGATTTACTAGCAGAAAAATCCCGTAGATTTAATCCATATACTTATGCTCTTAATAATCCGGTATTTTTTATTGATCCTGATGGAATGATAGCAGGACCAACAGATTGGGTAAGAGATGGATCAAGTTGGGTATTTAGAAGTGATATTACGTCTCCACAACAGGCTAAAGATGCAGGATATTCAGATTACTCCGATGGTAAAACGAACAATACCTATACTAATGGCGATAGTACAATAACCTTAAAAGAAGGAGGAAAATGGTCAAGTAGTAGTAATGATACTCAAAAAACAGCACCAGACAGAGCAGAAGGTCGTACAGAAATCGCCGCAGTAAAAGTAGGTGGTTCAATTGCTATAGATACCGAATCAATAGATACGAAGACAATAGGAGATACTGCTGATGCTGTTGGAGTTGCTATGGGAGCTCAGGAGATAACAATGAAAATGGCCGATCAACTGGAGTTTACACCAGCGGCCAATAAATTATTAAAGGGAACTGAAATTTTAGGTAAAGCAGCTGGTGTAGCTAGTGCATTTTCATCGACAATTGAAGCTTATAATAATCCCACAACTGCTAATATTCTCAAAGCATCTGTTAATACAGGAATGTTATTCGTTAGGGCGAATCCTATTGTTGGATTAACTTTAGGAATAATGGATGTAACGGGGGTTTCAGATAAAATTTATGATGGATTAGGGAACTCAATAGATTCAGCAATTTTAACACACTAAAAAATGAAATATATTATCTATTTATTTTACAAATACTACAATAAAGATGCTACAGCTAGAATTCCATACGAAAGTTCAATTTTTGCACTTTTATTATTGCTTTTCATGAATATATTTGGAGTATTGATATTTTTTTTCCCCACTTTGTCAGTAATGATTTTTTCCAACCATTCGCGAGTAGAGCTTTATGTTTATTCGTTAATAGTTATTTTTGTATGTTATTTAATACTTAGTAAATTATTCCCGAAAAATGAAATTTTATTGATGAACGGTGTTTCTAAAAATGAAAAACTACACGGTTGGATTTTATTCTTTTATATATTTATTTCATTTGTAATTTTAATGATTCTAATAATTAAAAACAGAAAATAAGGTAATGTTACAGATATAGGGCTCGATAATTATTCGATAAAATACTTGTAAGATTATTTATGACATTGCCATATTTAAAAATAGAAAAACAACCCTCGGGTTGTTTTTTGTTTATAAAGGCGTTTTTAGAATAAAATATGATGGGGGCTAAGGTAATTTTAGCGACGTTAAATCTACCTACTTCCTTACTGTTTACTGTTTTATGACTCATTCAAAGTCTTTCATCTGATTCGTTAAAAAATGAATTTACAAAAAAAGCTTCAGAGAATTCCGAAGCTTTTGCTTTTTATAATTTAAAAAAGAAATCCGTCTAAATCAGCGTTTTCGCTTTAGCGAATCCGTCTCATCCGCGTACACTATTTGCGGCTCTTTTGAGTCTATTCCTCCATTGCAGTTTCAAACTCCATATGGTCAATGGTTTCTACGGCTGCCTGTGCCGGTTTAGATGCTTTTAGTCTATTGAATCTTTCCAATTGTTCCGCTTCTCCCTCTTCACCACTGAAATAAGGAAAAACATCCATAATAGGCGATTCAGAAACGGCCGGGATAGAATATTCTCCCATGGTGCTTTGCATTACATGCAGTGTGTTGTCGTAAGCCTCTCTTACATCATTGGCCTGAACCAACATGTACATATTTGACTTTCTTTCTTTACCGCTTTCTTCATCATAAGCCAGCAAAGATACTTTAGATTTAAACCAACGGTCTGTATTTTCAAAAGGGTGAATTTCGGCGTAATTGGCCACTTTTATATTGGTGATTTTAAATTCTTCACTGATATAAGCCGACATCTCTTCATTAATTCTTCTTTCAGCTTCTGTATAAGACAAAGCATCTACCAAATAAGGCTCTGTTAAAACTTTTTGCCCTCCGGTTTCGTCCGTTTTTCTATATTTTACCTTGCATTCGTACCAAGTTGCGCTCATCTTTATTATTTTTTAAGGATGCCAAAGATAGATTTTACCGAAAAAAAATCTCCTAAAATTGTGAAATAGATATTCACAATTTTAGGAGATTTTAGTTAAGTTTTTGATTGCTAGTGTTTAATGTTAAAAGTTGGAATTGATCCGAATTGTCGCTTTTATTAAAGCTAATCCTTCAACATTTTTAAGGAGAACATCAGTCGATTCGTATCGACTGTTTTCACTGACCAGTTTAATCCATTCCTCTCCTTTGTCTGATTTTTGTACCCATCGGATCAGGAGAAATTCTTCCGGTTCATCGGTTACAACAGAAACCAAATACATTTCTCCCCAAATAATATGTTCAATCCTGCTGCTCATTTTTTTATAAATGATAAGATCACCGCTCTTTAAAAAAGGATACATTCGATCTCCACTTACATAAATAGCACCATCGCATTTGGGTAAGTTAGGAACCGAGACATAATCAATTGGTTTTTCCTCAGATTCTTTAAACAGTGAAACCACTCCGTCTGCTGTTTCAACATCATAGACCGGTACAAATTGTTTTTTAAGTGTTTTTGTAGTAGTGATTTCGTAAACAGTAGAAGGTTCTTCAATTTCACTCATTTTAATTCCCCATTCATACTCAAAAAAGGCTGCATTTTCAAGCATATGACCTTTTCCTGTCAGGAGCCACTCCGGATTAATTTCAGGATAAATGCGAAGTATCTGTTCTATTTTTGAGACACCAACATCTTTAACCTTATCCAAAAAGCCGTTAGAAAGCCCCGTTTCGATATAAAATTTTCTTCTATTAATTCCTTTATACTCAATAATTTGTAAGATTCTGTTTACGATCATTGTAGTTATTTTTAGATTATAACATATTTTTGTTGCTATTTATAGAATAAAATCTATATATTTGTAAGTAAAAAAGCACAAAAAACATGTTTTGAACAAACGTACGAAAAAAAACATAAAATACACTACTAAAGGGTGATGTAGTCAAAATTTCAGAAGAAAAATAAAGCTATTATTCTCAGGTGTTCTTTAAGTTATAAAATGAAAGTAAAGGAAAGATAGGTCAGTGAGGTTTAACATAAAAAGAATAAAAGATGAATTATATACTCAGAATAGATCCGAAAAACCCGTATAAAGAACGATTAGAAATGGCCATTGTAAACTTACTTCCGTTTGTTGGTGCAGAAGCCGTTTATCTGTCTTTTAATAAAAGCAATAAAGTAACAGTCGTCACTTTTATCCTAAAAAAAGAGACGGATAAGGAGGAGGAGATTTTAGAGGAGCTACAGGAGAAAGTAATAAATATCTATCCTGAGTTTATTTTTAAATTTATGGATTCTGACTGTGCTAAAAAGGGCTTTAAAAATGGAAAGCCTTACTTTGTTCAGCATTGTACGTTAAATGAATTAATTTATTTTGAACCGGGAGCCAAAGTTTTTTACCCTCGGGAAGACACCTCTAAAAAGCTGCTTAAAAAAGCAAAAAAAAGATTCTCTCTTGATATGGAAGCTGCAGTAGTATCTTTTAGAAATGTGTCGGTTTACAGCGGAAAAAATAAAAATGAAGAAGCCGTATTTGCCTTGTATCAGACCTTAAGGTATATTTATATCTGTGCCTCAGAATTTTTCACTGCTGTATTTATTAGTAATACTTGTTTGTTTCAACAATATGATTACATCATTAAATATGCGCCTTCCTTTAAAAGAATACTCAATAAGAATAGGGCACTTCACAATGAGATAGTTATAATGCTTAATAAGGCTTATTCCTGCGCCATGCAAAATACAGAGATGGGTGACATAGATCCGGAGCTGATGATTAAGGCAAAAACAAAAGTGGAATTAATGCAGAAAGAATTGAACAGATTGTTTTTGGAGTATAAAGCATTATGCAAGGAAAAGATGCAGAAACTGAGCAGGCAGGAATGTACGGGAAAGTATATTTTTAATGAAAAGATTCCCTCCAATTATTTTGTTGAAAATGCTTTAAAAAGTATTAACGATTTGATGATTGTTAATTCAAACATAAGATGTGTCTACTGTTTTGGTTATACCATACTTCACAATCAGGAAAATAAGCCCAAAAAATTTTCTAATAAACTTCCCGGGTATCATTTTTATTTGCTGATCATCAATCTGGATCAAACTCAAAATGAAATCGCTCCAATGGAGGAACTTATTTTGGAAAAATTCGAGGGCAGGCATCAGGTAACCATTCTTAGTCATTCAGCAGAATTGATTCGTAAGGAAAAGACATGCCAGAAGTATTTTTTCGATTATGTCAAAACACATGGTATTTTAATTTACAATGCTCCTTATTATTCTGTTTATTTAAAAAAACATCTTCCGAGCTGGGAGCCTGAATTCAAAGAAAAATATGAGAAAGAAAAAGTTTTAAAGGCAAAACAGCTTTTTAATGAGGCAGAGTATTATTTGAGTGATAGTCATGTTACCGTTAAAAAGGTACTTTTTAGAAGAGCAATTGAGCAAATTAGTTCAGGACTCATCTATTTGCATTTAGGGTATTTTTCAAATAAATTGTCCATGAACAGTTTGTTTGCATTATTAAAATACATTAAGGAAATCGAGCTGCCTTTTGATCCTGAAAATGAAAAAGAAGCTAAGATTTTGCATTACCTGTTTGAAACGGCGGTAGTATCTATAAATAAAGAAGCGCAAGACTGCAATAACGATTATGATAAATTGATAGAAAACAGATGCATCTTATTTTTAAAACACGCAAAAGATCAGGTTGCGAAAGAAGCCGGAAAGTTAGATTTTAAGGAATTAAGATATTTTAGTTGATTACTGAACTTGGTAGAGAGTTCGATTTAAAATTGCACACAGATTTTTTTGGTCCGGTGCAATTTTTTTGGTTTCTAAAGATGAATAAACTGAAGTTGCACTATTACATTTTGAAATAAAGAAGTAATAGAAAGTTATAATTTCAAGATTAGATAACTTTTAAAATCTGACTCATATTATCCTGGCCTGATAGTATCTTATCCGATACGCTTCTTGTGGTACTTTTTTTATAAAAATAATTGAATTGAGGTTTTTTAATTTGTTTTATTTGCGCCAAATTTTGCCTTTTTAGTGTAAGATTTTAAATTTTATAGATAGATCATTGCGCTTTTTTGGCAGCGTTACTTGCAAGGGTGATTTACTGTAAAAATAGGCTGCATATTATAGATCATAGACTACAGCCTTAAGCAATTATGCATAGTTGATCATAATTAAAATGAAAAAAATTTTGTTTTTTGGAGCAATTGCTCTGATGCTGGGAGTGAACGCATTTGCTGGCGAAGAAGGTAATGATGAATGTCCAAATCGTTGCGGAAATAATAACCAGATTTGCTGTAAGACTAAAGGAGGAAGTATTTATTACGGAGGCATACAGCATTAATAGTTTATGGAGGCTGTTTTGTAATGAAACAGCCTTTATTATCAATAGTAAAAATAAAGCATTTTCATATGAAGAAAATAGTTGTACTCCTATTGCTTTGCCTGGGACCTATTCTATTCATTTTTGTTTTGCATACAATTTGTCTGAAGCAAAATATAAATATAGGGAAGTTTAAAAGAAATTTTAGCAATGTAAATTTTGGTAAAAACAATAAAATAAACCTGCCCTTTGAATGTAATAACATCATTGAAGTAAACGATAAATATATTATTTTAAATAAAGTAGGTTTAAATACAATAATAAAAATAGATTTTAACACTAAAAAAACGACAGTATTAGATTTAAAGCATAGAGATCATAATTCAAATTTTGTAAATGATACTTTGTATTCTTTTGATCCTCATTTGAGAATGGGGTTTAGGTATGATGCTAATTTAAGGAGAATAGACAGTATTGATTTTAAATTTTCTTTTGATAGAGCAATCGCAATTGGAGAGAGTAGAGTTTTGTTTAGAGCTTCCAATAAGAATTTTACCAAGGGGATTTTTAAAAGTTATGATTTTCAAAAGTTAAAAAGTAATGAGCTTCCAATTCGGTTAAATGATAGTTCTGTAATTGATGGGGGACTATCGAGTGATGGTTTCTTTACTTATCAAAAAAAAAGTTTGTTTTATGTTCAATATAATAAAGGACAATTCTACAAAATTGATATCAACTTACAAGGTATTAAAAGTTTTAAAACAATAGATAAAATAAATAGAGTTGGTGATATAAAAATTTCTAAAGATTCTTCATTTTATTTTTCAAAACCAGTATTAAATGTTAATCTGTTTTCATTGATCCATAGAGACAAACTATTTGTAATATCGTTTGCTAAAGGTGAGACAGATGTTTTGAGTAAGTTTTTGAAATATAGGACAGTGGATGTTTATAATGTTAATAGTGGTAAATATCGTTATAGTTTTTATTTACCAAATGATGCTAGTGAAAAAGCTCATGATGCAAAAATGTGTAAGAATAAGTTGTATCTATTGTTTAATTCTAAAATTGTTGTTTATGAATTATAAAGTAAAATATATAGAAGGCGTTGCTTATATGATGGCAGTATTATTTTTTATGCAGCTATCTCAAAAATGGTTGAATTAGACATCTTCTTTAAACAATTAGCAAAATCCCCATTAATGCCATTTAATATGGAGGAAAAAGCAGGAACAGCTGTTTTAATTGTTGAATTTTTGGTAGTTTATTTTGTTTATAAAAAAGAATTTAAGAAGACATTGATACTGTCTTTCGTTTTAATGATGTTTTTCTCTTTATATATTGGCTATCTGATGTATTTTTCTTATTACATCCCTTGCAGTTGCGGGGGTATTCTTGGTAATATGTCATGGAATGTTCATCTTATTTTTAATAGCGTTTTAACTGTTATCGTTGCGATAGCCTATTTAGTATCACAATGAAAAGAATAATTACGTTCCTATCGATCATAAATTCATTTTTCGTTTTCTCTCAGGAAATAGTGAATAATGAGCAAGTTGATTCTTCAAAAGTTGAAAATCTTCAAGAGATAAAAATCATTAAAAATAAGAGAAAAGCAGGAGTTTATAAGCTTCATATGCCCAAAGAAATTCTAAAGAATGAAAATATGGGTAAAACTTTGAGGCGAGTTGAGAGCATTACTTTAGATAATAATAAAACAGTCTACTTTAAAGGTAAAAGAATCAAAAACTACATTTATAATGATAAAGTGATTACTCAGGAAGAGTTCTTTAAGCTACTATCTGAAAACATTGTTTCTTTTCAAATTGTCGAGAATTATTTTAATTTGTCCAATGGCGAGACCGAACTTGTTATAAAAGTAATGGATAATAACGGTAATGTTGATAATATAAAAGGTACGGTTGATGGAACGCTAGGTCTCTTGCAGGAGTTCAATTTTTTCGGTTTGAATTTGTTTTATAAAAAGAATAAATTTTCGACAGTGCTGAATGTCTCTAATCTTAAAAATATTTCTGATAATAGTTCGGAAGAAACTTTCAATGATAGAACTTTAAACTATTCCAATCATAGGGTTTTGTATCAGTCTAATTTTTCAATGCTTAATATTTATGAGATCGATAAGTCAAGCAGTCTTTCGTTACGAAATAAATGCTCAATCGTAGATGAAAACAGAGCAAGTGTCTTTCCGGATTTATCAGAGGCATCTTATTTTTTTCTTATTCGAGATTATAATACAAATGTAAGGTACGAGAAGAAGGCAGTAAATAATGTAGAGTATAAACTCAATTTAGACTATGTAAGTAACAATAATAAAATTGAGAATAAGTTCAATAAGTCGAATCAAAAATTTACAGAATGGACGTTTAGTGCTTCGGTTTCAAAGTCAATTGATAAATTTTATATTCAATCTGCTTTAGTTTTCACCTATCGCAATTATCTTTTTGACAATGTAATAAACAGGAGTGAAGTGAAGCAAAACATTGTTACCCCTTTTATCAGTTTTAGTTATGATTTAAACCCTAATAATTCATTTGTTTTTGGAAATAGATTTCAGCTTTCTCAGGATAAAGTCAACAATGAAGCTGTTTTTGATCATCATTTTTATCTGCCTAATTTTACTTATTTTTCGAAATTTGATTCGATAGTAGATTTGGAGTTCAATTATAAGCGGTATGTTGTCAGACCAAATGTGAGATCAATTTCTAATTTCACGTATCAGGATTTTAACAATAATTCAATTGTAAATCCTTCTTACATAGAGCCGGAAATCAATAATTCTTTTTCTCTCGATTTGGTCAAGAATATAAAGAAAGTCGACTTAACGCTAAACTTTGGTTATTTGACATCGGCTAACAATATTTCTATTGTTAATGAATTAAAGGACTACAAAATGATCTCTGAAAATACAAATCTGGATTCTTATAGCAGTAGTTCTGTTGGTACTTCAGTATCGTTCAAATTTTATAAAGAATCCAGATTTAATTTAAACTATAGTTATACCAGATTAAAAATGAGGCGAGAGAATGAAATGCATAAGGGTTTTGTAAATTATCTTGATTTATCGGTTAGCGGGAATATAGACAAAAGAACGATGTATACTATTAATTCCTATTATATCGACAGGTTTTACGATTTCAATTTGTATCGTTCAGTGAAACCGGATATCTCATTCAGTGTATCTCGAAATTTCTTAAAAGACAAATTAAACATTAATCTGGAATACAGAAATATTTTGAATACGGATGCAAACAGAATGCTGAGGTTTACAAATAGTACCAATTATTATATGTTAGACAATAGAAATACATCCCACATGATTTTAGTAAATGCATCCTATAATTTCGGGAAAACATTTAAAGTAAATCGCAAATTCATTCGGAATATCAGCTCAGATATGAAACTGTAAACTAGTGCAAAACTGAATGTTTTGTTTAATCTTTTTCATGTGATTTATAAACAAAAAAGCTTCAGATTTCTCTGAAGCTTTGTCTTGATGATGAGGTTCTTAAAAATTGGTATTTACCTTTTTAGAACGGTCTGCAATGTAAGAGATCAACCAGGTTATTGGGCCTTCTTTTACAAAGTATATTTTTTTCTTCTCTAAATTAGGAATACTCTCCACACAGGCCTGTAGGATGTTATTTGCCGAAATAAGGTATTTCTGGTCGTATATGTTTAATACTCTTGCAGCTTCGGTGTTGGTTTTAGCAAGGGTGTTAAACTTGTTGAAATTATTCTTTAGAACGGCATCGTAATCAATAACATCTTCCAGTTTTATTGGCAGATAATGGTCTTTCGTATTCTCATTGTAATACAATGTTGTAAAAGCCCATACAGCTCCACCGGACAGATAGATTTTTTCCTTTTTTAATAAAAGCGGATTTGCATCAAGCATATCCTTTATCTTTTTACGAACAATCGGATTAAAATCAAAAGATTTTTCCTGATATACAGACATATCGCTGGCCTGACTTTGGTTTGCAACCGTCTTTTTTACGGCATCAGTAAGTGACATCGTACCAAAATCAAGTTCTAAAGGAATAAACTCTAATTTACCATCCTGAAGTTCGTCAATATATCCGCCTTTAGTACTTGCAGCACCAATATCAAGATGCAGAGCATTAGAATAATCAACAGGTGGTATAGAACCTTTAACCAATATTTTAGCTTCCTCATCAACATTGATAATATCAAGCTCTTTGTTGGTTAACGTACTGATTTTGTTTTTTAAAGCATCAACATTACGTGCAGATCCGAAAACAGAAGAAGCTACTAAAAAGATGTTTTCTTCCGGAATCTTAAATTGGGCTCTTATTTTTGTCAATTGAGTAAAAACGATAAGACCGGCTTTATTGATATCTTCCTGAGTAAGTTCGCCAGTAGCAGTGATATGTTTGGCGAAACTCAAACCTTCGTCATTCGAATAATAGATAATTTTGTAATCTGCTTTTTTAATATTGCTTACATCGAGAACAGAAACTTTTATCGTTCTGCGGCCGATTTCAATTCCGGCGTAAATATTTTTTTGAGCAAGAGAACTAATGGAGAAAAATAAACTGAAAAGTATGAAAATTAGAACTTTGGGGCTGTGTTTTTTAAGCATTGTATTTAGTTATGATTGTAATATAATTTATTGTTGATAAAGACTGTAGGTTGTTGTTGTTGTTGTTGTTGTTGTTGTTGTTGTTGTTTGGAAATTAATGAGTTAAGTTGTGAATGACGGTTTTTGATATAAAAAGAAAAACCGAAAAATGAATTTTTAAGAGTGATTAAGAGGTTTTTGGAATCACTTTAAAAAGTAAAAAGGACTTCATAATTGTTAATGTGTAAATGACTAAATTAATGGGTAATTGTTTATCAGGCCTGAAATACAGCGAGCTAAAAAACTACTAAATATTTTAGGACGCAAATTTATAAAAACAATTACGAATACAAACCCAGTTATTAAGAAAACATATTATTTAATTGTTAAGCGGTGTGGGCATTTTGAGCGGGTATGCATAATTTTCTTAAGTTTTGTACTTTTGTGTATTCCACTTTTAGTACAAAATGATGAGATTGATAGAGATAAGATATTCGTTGTTGTATGATTTAGGTTTAATAAAAAAGAGTAAGAGATGAAACAAAATATTTACGATGATATTGATTTTTTTGAGAACTATGGTAAAATGCCACGTTCGATAGAAGGTCTAAACGCAGCAGGAGAGTGGCATGTTTTAAAAAATATGCTGCCTGATTTTCGGGGCAAAAATGTTCTGGATCTGGGTTGCGGTTATGGCTGGCATTGTATTTATGCAAAAGAACAAGGAGCAGAGAATGTCATTGGAGTTGATTTGTCAAAAAAAATGATTGATAAAGCAAAGGAAAATTCGAAAGGGCTATCAATAGAATATTATCAAAAGCCAGTTGAAGATATTGAATTTGAAAAGGAGCAGTTTGATATTATTTTCAGTTCGCTTACGTTTCATTACATACAAGATTTGGAGGTCCTTTTCGGTAAAATAAACCAATATTTAAAGAGAGGAGGGAGCTTCGTTTTTTCTATGGAACATCCCGTTTTTACAGCAAAAGCGGAGCAAGATTGGTATAAAGATGAAAATGAAAACCGACTGCATTGGCCAGTTGACCATTACCAGAACGAAGGAGTGCGGCAAACCAATTTCTTAGGTCATAAAGTAGTGAAATATCATCGAACTGTAGCAAGTATTCTAAATGCTGTCGTTAATTCAGGTTTTAACATCACACAAATATCCGAGCCTAAGCCGTCAGAAGAAATCATTGAAAAATATCCGGAAATGACAGACGAATTAAGAAGGCCTATTTTTATTATGATTGCTGCCGGCAAATCATAAACGAATGATTCTATAGTAACGATAAAGAGCGACTTATAATTCTGATTTTTTTAAGTAGTAATTCAAATAAGAACTTTAGAATTAAAAACTGAATTCGTATATTGTTCTGCTAAAATTAAATATGCCAGTCATAATACATTTTAGAATACCTGCTTTCAAACGTTTTTCAGTTCATTTTAATAGAAATTATTTAGATTATGAAAAAAACATTAGCGCTTTTCGTTGCGTTCTTAGCTTTTACAGCGTGCTCCAAACATCAAGGGAAAAAAAATATTGCGATCACTGGAATAGATTCCACATTGCGGCCCGGAGATGACTTTTTTAAATATGTAAATGGCAAATGGTATGATTCAGTATCAATACCAGCATCTCAAGCCGGAGTTGGTGTTTATATGTTTATGAATTATCCACAGCGAATGCGTCTGCAGGGAATATTGGACAGTATTTCAAAAAGCAAGAATTCAGCAGGAAGTATAGCGCAAAAAGTAGGAGATTTTTATGCGTCCGGTATGGATACGATAACCATTGACAAACGTGGTTATACACCTATCAAACCCCTGCTTGCCAAAATCGAAGCCATTAGCGATTTACCGTCCCTAATGAACTTTGTAGGGAATGAAGTAAAAGTAGGTAGTTCGTCTATTATAGCTTTTGGAGTTGGACCTGATGAAAAAAACAGCAGTATGAACATTGCTCAAATCTATCAAACGGGTATTGGTTTACCGGATAGAGATTATTATTTCAAATCGGATGCACCTACTGTTGCCATACAGGAAGCGTACAAAAAATACCTTGTTACATTATTTCAACAAACAGGCAGCAATGCCAGTGAGGCTAAAAAGAATGCTGATTTGGTTTATGATATCGACAAACAGCTAGCAGGTTCGCATAAAACAAAAGTTGAACTTCGCGATGTGCAGGCCAATTACAATAAAACGGCAGTGGCAGATCTTGTAAAAAGACATCCTAACATAAACTGGACTACTTTTTTAAATAATTTAGGTGCTAAAACCGATTTTATTAATGTGGGCCAACCTGCCTATTATGATGCTCTTAATAAGCTTTTAAAAACCATTCCTATTAGTAATTGGAAAATTTACCTGAAAGCAAATTCTTTAGAAAGATATGCCGATGATTTAAGTAAACCTTTTGTAGATGCTTCATTTGAATATACCAAAGTACTTTCAGGTCAGGCAGTTCAGAAATCACGTGGCGAAAAAATGGCCAGTGTTTTGGATGCTTACTTAGGTGAAGCATTAGGGGAATTGTATGTAAAGAAATATTTTTCGGAAGATGCTAAAAAACGCATGCTAGTCCTCGTGAATAATTTGCAAAAAGCCTATGCCGTAAGAATTGATAAATTGGAATGGATGAGTCCGGTTACAAAACAAAAGGCGAAAGAAAAATTGGCAGCCATGACTAAGAAAATAGGCTATCCGGATAAATGGAGAGACTATAGCAAGGTACATATTGCCAGAGATGCTTATTTTGAGAACATGGTTTCGGCTTCTACAGCTGCCTATCAATTTCAATTGGCAAAATTGGGTAAACCGGTTGACAGATCAGAATGGTATACTACAGTTCCAACGGTTACGGCCTATAATAACCCTACTGCAAATGAAATTGTTTTTCCTGCAGGTATTTTACAAGCGCCTTATTTTGATAATAACGCAGATGATGCCCTTAATTATGGAGGTATCGGAATGGTGATTGGTCACGAAATAACCCATACTTTTGACGATCAGGGTGCTCAATATGACAAGGATGGTAACCTGAAAAACTGGTGGACAAAAGAGGATTACGCAGAGTTTAAGTCAAGAATACAACAGGTGATCAATTTGTACAGTACCTATACGGTTTTAGGCGATCTGCACATTAATGGTGCCCTGACAGTTGGCGAAAATACGGCAGATATTGCCGGAATAGCAGTTGCTTATGATGCTTTTAAAATGACCGAACAAGGAAAAGGGAACACAAAAATAGACGGTTTTACTCCAGATCAACGCTTCTTTATTTCTATAGCCAAAATATGGAGAGTAAAAATGAAAGACGAGTTCCTGCGTTTGTGGATTAACAATAATCCGCATTCTCCACCAAACTGGCGTGTGAATGGTCCTTTAATGAATACTACACCTTTTTACGAAGCATTCAATGTACAGCCTAAAGATAAAATGTTTTTACCGAAGAAGGACAGAATAACGATTTGGTAATACCTTCATCTCAAAAGTATTTCTATGAAAAGATGCGCAAATGTTCCTGTGAACTTTGCGCATTTTTTTGGGTTCTACTTATCGGAACAAGGACAATCTATGTTTTCTAATTTATTAATAAGAAAAGCGGCGTTGATTTTTTTTAAATAGTGTTTAGCAACTTCAATATGAATACAATGTTGCATATCTATAACTAAATCATCATTAAAAAAATGGTATTTTACCACAGCGCCATCTGTCCAGTTGTCTGTATATTCAATTACACCAACATCATGATCTTCGATAAATTTAATGAAACAACTAGGTTCAAACAACATATAACTCTTCTTTGAATTGGGTTGATTTTGAAGGGGTTGAGTGCTCAAAACGAACTTGGTGGAATCTATCGTGAGGAGAGAATTCGTGTTTTTCTAACTTTTCTTTAAAAAAATCTATTTTTCCCTTTTCTAACCATCTTTTAAATAATACATTAATAAGGCCTTTAGCTATCTCACTGACTTTTTCTTCAGTTGGAGAAGTAAAAGGGATATCGAAAGAAGGGATATATCCTATATAAGAAGAATCTATTTTTTTTACAGTCACTGAAAGGCGAGCGGTAATTTTACCATTTTTAATTTCTATAACATCTTTCATCTCAGTTGTTTTTAACAAAAGTAATGATTTTTTTACACTTATTTCGAATTTGCCCATTATTGCAAAGTGTTAAAGAAAATATGCTCCGCTCCGTAAGAGTTCCTCATGAAAAGCTACGCAAATGTCTCTGACTTTGCGTATTTTTTTATAATTTTAAATACAAAACACCTCAAAAGTCTCTGACTTTTTTCGAGATGTCTTTAAGTGTATTTATTTGAAGGAGTGAAGTTTATGCTTACGGCTTTCAGAATTGAATTGAGAAAATAGTTTTGAAATTACTTATTGATTAATTTTTCTAAAACCTTAATCTGATCATCTTTGGCTTTCAAAAGTTCTAAATTTAACCTCTTAATTTCTTCCAAAGCTTCGATCCATTTTTCTATTGGGTTTACATTAAAAGTTGGATAATAATTGTATCCGTTAGATTGATCATTAAAAGTATTAGATATAAAATTTATTGCCTGTTCCTCATCAAAATTCTGAAAGGCTTCAACAGGAATTCTTAATGAGTTTGAGATTTGCTTCAAGAGGTTATCCTCAATAACATCTTTCTGCTCCAGCATTGAAATTTTCTTCTGGTTCCAGTCTTCTCCCAGATCATAAGCCAGTGCTTCCTGTTTGATACCAAGCATTTCTCTAAAACGTTTAACGTTTCTTCCCTGATGAATTTTCTGTTCCATAATGAATATTATTTTTCTGAAGGTTCAAAGATAAAGTTATCTGGACTAAAAGCCTTAATTTCAAAGATAAAAAAACATCTCATAGAAATGTCTTTTTTGCCAGATATTATGCTCAAATTAGAAAGGGATATCAAGTTTATATCCTTTGCCGCGCACCACAACAATTTTGATGTTCGGATCATTTTCCAGTTTTTTTCTAAGTTTTGATATGAACATATCCAGACTACGGCCCACAATAACGCCTTCGTCTTCCCATATCTCTTTTTGCAGTCGGCTTCTCTCTATGGTCTTGTTGGGAGACAATGCAAAAATGAGCAATACACGGGTCTCCGTAACAGTCAGGTCTATTGTCTTTTCATTGATGATAAGCTTACGATCGTTTGCATTGAACAATACTGAACCCAAAGTGAATGTAGTAGCGTGTTGACTTTCGGGTAAATGTTTTCGAGGTTTAACTGATTTCAAAAAAATAAATCCAACAAATGCTAAAAATGAAAGTCCCCCAAGAAGATAGCCGTTTTTTGCCGTAATAATGCCCGTTGATTTAAACTTAATATTAATCCTGTAACATGTTTTGGGTTGTTTTCTCCCAATACAAGCTACAATAGCATCTTTCTTATTTTTTGAGATAGCGTATCCGTAAGTTACGCTACCATTGTCACAATTAAGAACATTAACAATATAATTACTTGCGCCGGGAGCTTTGTCCAAAAAACGGCTGGTAATATTTAGTAGAGAATCTGGCTGAAAAGTAAAGTCATTCTCAAAATTGATTTGATATTCATTTTCGGCAATCTTTTTTACAGGAAGTACCCTTGATGTACTGTCACCCGACTGTAAAAGTAGTTCGTGTCCGATCCTGCGGAGTAAAACTTCTCTTCTCGAAATATCAAAATCATTATCATCTCCCATATCCAAAGCCACACAGATTACAGAGATAGATAAGAATACTATTAGTGTAAACAGGTATCTGCGTTTTCCATAAAGAAGTTTTTGGCTATTAAGCATATTGTCAATGTTTTATTTACAAAGTTTACATTTTTATTTACAATTTAAATCTATTAAACCGAAAAATGTCAAAGTAATTTAGCCGTATAAACTTTAAAGAGAGATATAAGGATGTTATTAATTAAACCAAAAAGAACATGAAAAAAATCATTTATGCGCTGATCTTATCGCTGGTTGCGGTAAGCGGACTGGTATTTGCGAATCGTGAAATCAAAACTGAAACTCCTAAAAAATTAACTCAAAAACCAATCTCTATTGCTGAGAGGGAAGTCAAATTGAAGAAATGGAAGACTACGCCAGATGGTATTGTGTACAAAAAATGGGAAGAGTCTCCCGCAGGTAAAAAAGTATACGCCAGTGAAGTAAAAATAAGAAAGTCCATTAGTGATTTTACCAACATGGATGGAATTATAACCTCACTTTCTCTTCCGCCTGACTCGAGATTAGGTTTCGGGGTAATGGTAAGGATTAAAGGGGATGATTATATACTTAGTTTTGGACCAGAAAACTTTAATGACGATGGGTTTTGGCAATTACATGGCCTAAAAGTTAACGACAGAATAATTGTAAAAAGCCATAGCGTATCGCATTCTCCCAAGTATTCCTACCCAATACTATCGGGTGATTATGTAGAACGTGATGGTAAGGTAGTTTATAAACGTGTAATTCCTAAAGACGGTTGCTAGTAAATAAATTACGAAAGACATTCAAAATTTACGCTTTGTTGTGACTTTTTTATTTAAGAAAAAAAAGCTTCAGAGAAATCTGAAGCTTTTGTCTTAGTACTTAGAAGCATTCAAATGTTTGACGAACTTATGAATGATTTTTGTAAAATTATTTGTGAATAACCTATATTTCTTTTGTCAGTCTGTCTAATTCTTTTAATAAGGTAGGGAATCTAAATTCTCCCGCCATATTTTCGACTTTTGTAAATGCATCGTCCAAATCAATACCGATTGAAGTAATAAAAAGAGGTTTTTTACTATCGCCTCTAAACAAGCTTTTTTTGTCTTTGTTTAGTGAGGCAAAGTTAGTTTTGGCAACACCAATTATTGGAATTCTCTGGTTTAGTTTTTCGTACAGATAACCTCCTAAGCCATATTTTTTATCATCATCCAGATAAATATACCCATCGACAATAATAGCGTCAATATTTTTCAGATCCATCTTTTGTAAAAGACTTAAGATACAAGGTAATTCTCTTCGATAAAATTCTCCTGGGATATAGTCTTCAATATTGTCAATTATTTCTGAATGTACTTTATAATCTTTGTCTTGATTCCATTGATTGAATTCAATACAAACGGTTTTAGCCTTTCCGTCAAAATAATAAGTGTCAAATGCTAAAAGCACAAAATTTTCTATCATAATTTTATTGGTTTTATTGTATCAAAGGTATTTAATATGTACGGTTATATTGGACAAATGAAATTTAAGCTATTGTTTTTTCGATCTTTTTCAAAGTGTAAAATTCCTCGTTCGTGAACGCAACGAAATGTTAATAAATAGGGGTAAAAAAAACACTTGTTGAAGTGGTGTTTTTACTTAGTAGCGGGAAACTTTCAAATATCTAACCAGTTTATTGAGGATTGTTATGGTGTTTATAATGAGAGTCTTATTGTTGGTTGTGAAAGATCGTGACAGTATGTTTGAAAAAAATCCCGAATTGATCGCTAGAATAAAAAAAACTGAAGGGTTCTGCATGGAGCCAGACTTTGATACTTTGGGATCTTCCGGACACGGCTGAAAACAAAGATAGGTTTCATTAAGTAATTAAAGTAGTAAGACCGCTGAAATTTCCCCCTTGTTAATGCCAAAAGTATTCAATAAATAAAAGTATTTGATGATTTATCAAATAAAATTCTGTTTTTGAAAACAAACAAACACCAACATTTCTCAGAAATATATGCAAGTTAGCAGTTATTGCAGAACTACTACACTCTGAAACATACATACAAACGAGTTTAAAATTTTGCTAAAAATTTGGTTTGTATTGCAAACTACTTTACATTTACAGAGTAAATTAAAATCTTCTTTATGGAAAAAGAAATCAAATTGACACCGGAACAGAGTTTGAAGCTTATTACAGAAGTAATTAATCAAACAAAAGAAAACATCAAATCACATAGCTTTATATTTTTGCTTTGGGGTTGGATTTTGGCTATGGCAAGTATTTTTCAATTTTTGATTCGAACAAAAACTGATTTTAAATACTATTTTTTGCCATTCCCTATTTTGGTAGCTATTGCATTGATAATCACAATTAATTACAACCGAAATAAAACATCAGAAACTCATTTGAATTTTTTTCTTAAAAAACTTTGGATGGCTTTGGCTTTTGGATTTATTGCGATAGTATTTGTAAGTGTTTATCAAAAAATTGAACCCTTTACTTATACATTGATATTAGCTGCGATTGGCACAACAGTTTCGGGAATGGCAATGAAATTTAAACCGTTGATGTTTGGTGGTGTTTGTTTTCTTATTGCATCTATTTGTTGTGTTTTTATTACAGATGAATTCAAAGTTTTGCTTCACGGTTTTGCAATTGCTGTAGGTTATTTAATTCCGGGATACATACTTAAAAATTCAAAATTATAATAGAATGGCGGAGACTTTTGAGGAACTAGACCCTGTTTTGAATGCACCAGTTCGTTTGGCTATTGTTTCTGCACTTGTTAAAATGAAACAAGCTGATTTTGGTTATTTACAAGAGATAACCAAAACAACACAAGGCAATTTAAGTCATCAGATAAAAAAACTAAATGAAGCAAAATATATTGAAATAGAAAAAACATTTAAAGGAAACTATCCGCAAACAATTTGTAAACTAACAAAAACGGGGAAAATTGCCTTTGAAAGTTATGTAGAAACAATAAAAAAATATTTGCACCTCTAATTTTTTTGCTTTTTTGGTTTGCTATACAAACTAGAATTATTTACAAACTAAAATTATTTAGCTATTATGAAAACAATAAACAAAGTATTTCTCACGCTAGTTTTATTAAATAACATAGGAAACGTAAACGCACAAGAAAAAACAACTAACAAAATGGAGACAAAAAAAATAGCATACGCAGACAAGATATTGCTTCATATGCACCCGGAAAAGTTCTTGAATTTTTTGCCAAACTTAAATGATGAGCAAATTGCACACCTATACGGTATGTCAATAGAAGAATATCAATTAGCTAAAAAAGTT
The DNA here is from genome assembly GCF_023539155.1 of Flavobacterium sp. B183. Lineage (NCBI taxonomy): Bacteria > Pseudomonadati > Bacteroidota > Flavobacteriia > Flavobacteriales > Flavobacteriaceae > Flavobacterium > Flavobacterium sp. B183. The sequence continues at coordinate 2,128,606 of NZ_CP097434.1, forward strand.
TATGATGACCAGGCTCAAAATGCAGCATCGGAACTTTTAATAAATTCAGACTTTGCATTTAAAATTGATAAACTCCCTTTCAAGAAAAATCAGACTGTTTTAGTAATTGGCGAAAGTACAGCAGATGCTTTAAATTCCTGGGTTTATATTCTGAAATATCTTTTAAATCAAAGACGACCACAAGACAATATTCGTGTAATTAATGCTGCGATTTCAGGACAAACTACAACAGAAGCACTTCGTAAAATAACGACACAAGTAAAATTAAGTCCCGATTGGGTAATTTGTCATTTGGGCACAAATGATTGTATGCGTTATGGAAACCAAAAAACAACCGTTTCTTTAACAGAGACGATTGCAAACCTAAATGCTATAAAAGAGTTAATTAATAAAGACGCAAAAGCAAATATTGTTTGGCTTACACCAGTATCAATTGACGAGAAAAAAGCAGAAAATTTTCAGCCATTCAAAACTCAACAATTGAGTTTGAAAAATTCAGATTTAAATGAAATTAGTAAATATTTGAAAGCCCAACCAGAACCTGTAATTAATTTAACAGAAGAATTTGGGAATCCTGTAAATACTGAATTCGTTCAGTATGATGGTATACACCTTACAATTGATGGGCAAAAAGCAATAGCGAAATCTTTAATCAATAAATTATCAAACACAAAATAGTATGAAAACGAAATTGACAAATCCGATTTTAATTGCCTGTATTATCTTTTTAAGTATAAGTGCATCAGCAGGGCTTTATGAACATTTATTTGGTATTCCGGAAATGCTAAAAAATCCGTCAACGATGATAACCAAAAGTAATAACCAATTGGGACAAGCTGTAAAATTTTGGATACCCGTTCATCTTCTGATCTTACTTACAATGGTGTTATCATTAATTTTTAATTGGAAAACCCCAACTCGAAAAAAATTAGTCCTGTCAGCATTCATCTGCTACATGTATATCACAATAATAAGCATATTCTTTGCGAAAAAATTGGAAATATTTAAAAATATGACAGACAATATTGACTTTCAAAAGCAAACTAATCTTTGGATAGCAGTTTCGTGGCACAGACCAATTTTGATGATAATAATTGAAATATTATTGCTTATAGCGCTTTCACGTCCTGTGTTATACAAACAAGTATGATAAGGAAATGAAGAGCAAAGGATTGCTAAAGAGGGGTTTGTAAAATTGGGGCACAAGTGCTAAATTTAAACATTAGTAGTTCTAATTCACATTTGCAGTTTATTGAAAATTGTGCTTTGAAAATCCGCTCTTCGAAGTGTAATTATGGAAAGCTGTGCAAATGTCTCCTGACTTCGCATCCGTAATCTTTACTAGATTAATACTATCGTAAAAAAAAAGCTTCAGATTTCTCTGAAGCTTTATCTTAGTAGCGGGAACAGGACTCGAACCTGTGACCTTCGGGTTATGAGCCCGACGAGCTGCCTACTGCTCTATCCCGCGATGTTTCGGGTGCAAAGATACACAGTAAATACGGTTATGCAAGCAAAAAATGAAAATATTTTTAAATATCTTGGTTTTTGGTGTAAATTATTGGTTTGTAATTAGTTATGTTTCGTTTGAAAAAGTTTAAATTTTATATTTCAGTAATTCAGCATACGGATCTCCATTTAGACCTAATAAAAAGGCAAAAGCAGGCTCGGTTTTGTATCCCTTTTGTTTCAGTTGGATGATCTTTGATCTGAAATTTTCGTCTTTCGATTGCAGAATTTTATGTTCTATGAGCATGTGCAGATAGGCATTCTGTTGTTGAGTTGGAATATTTTGTCCAAAGATTTCAAATTCAAAAAAATCTATTCGAAAACTAGCAATAATTGATTCCCTGTTATCAATCATTGTTTCCCGAATGGTATAATTGTTTTTGCTTCCAAAAGCAACATGGAGTTTCTCGATAAATTTAGTTTTGTTTTTCCAGTAACAAATGATGTCCAGATCACTACTTTCGATATCGATCGCAATGGGGATGGTGCCTGCTAAAATAGGTTCGAATTCGGCAATATCAGACAAAATATGATGCTGAGTCAGGATTTCATAAGCCTGAATTTGTCTGTTATTTCCATTTTTTAGATAATCAATAGTGGTAAAATCGATCATTTACTATAGTTCTTTTCTTCTTTAATTTCATCTTTGAGTCTTTTGTTGATGTCGATTTTGGCATTGATAAAAACAAAAATGGTAGCTCCATACTCTCTTGCATATTTGTTGGTGATCTCACCTGCAATACGGGAAGATTGAAAGAAAGGACTGGTTTCCTCAAGTTCAGCAGTTCTTTCCCAAGAGTTTTTAACTCTAATGACATTTTTGTAGGGTACATCAAGAACAAACCAATTGAGATAATCGGCATTAAAAGACACCGCTTTGATTCCTTTTTTAGAGTAATAGTTTATGGCTCCGGCTTGTCCGTAATTATCACAGAGTACCAGAGTTGTTTTTGGATTTGGAATTAGGGCATAAACAGAATCTGTTTTTCGGGCGAGTTCTTTCCAGCCCAGCATATCGGCAAAATCCTGTGGCAGTTCGTGGTCTTTTCCATCTTCCCAACGCAGCATACCAAGTTTTTTATAGGCCTCCGGATTTTTTACGATATATTCCGGACTTTTATTAGGGAAGGCTAAGTTGTACATGGGAATAAAAAATAACAACGGAAGGATGATGAAAACAGGTTTTAGATAACGTTTCCAGCCTGTTTGCAGTACCTGAGAAAGAAAAACAACTCCAAAAGCAATATAAACAGGGTACAAACCGATAGCATAATAAGCTTTGGCTTTGAAATACAGAAACACTGCCAGTGTAAAAATCATCGAAGCAAAAAAGAATCGGTATTTTTCGAATGGTTTGTAGAACAACAAAGCATACAAAGCCGCAAGAAGAACAAAGAAAGAACCGATAAAAAATAACAATTGCTTTTTCAAAAATTCCATTCGATCTACATTAACAAGCTGTGTTTTGGCCAATTCTTTCATGTGATGTACAATGGGGAAATGGTTGTTGTATTGCCATAGAATATTTGGTAAAATCAGAACTAGCCCTAAAAGGAGTGCCCAATAGAGTTTTTTCTCTGTAAATATCTTCCTTTGACCAGATAGGAGAAGAGAAGGCAAGAGCCCAATGATTAGAAAAAGAATGTTGTATTTGTTCAGAAAACCAAAAGCAAAGACAACAGCGCCAATGTAAAACCATTTTTTATTTTCGGTGGTCATGTACTGCACAATCACATAATAAAAAGAAGTCCAGCATAAGATGTCCAACGAGTTGGGCTGGTACAAGATATTGATTCTTAACAAGGTCGAGAACGTAATGCAGGTGGCGCCTAAAATCAAGGCGTATAAGTTTCCTTTTAAAGTTTCAATAGTTTTCCAAACCATCAAGAGCGTTAAAACTCCAAAAAGGGCAGGGAAAAACTTTACCCAGAAAACGGAATTTCCAAGTAAAAGGATAAGGTAAGAAATCCAGGAAGTAACCGGAGGGACCGATAAATATCCCCATGCCAAATGATGCGCCTGATCCAGATGCAGGTATTCGTCGCGCTGCAAATCATATTCGGGGCTTATTAAAAGGTATTGCAGTATAAATTTTAAAGCGATAAACCCGAGTAGAATGGCAGTTTTTTTGGTCATGGTGGTTTTTGGTTTTGGAGCGGTCGTTTTTGGTAATAGTTTAAAATTAAAGCTAATATAAGCTTATTTTGGGTTTTGTGGTAAGATTTGTTTCATTAGAATTCTTCTAAAATAGAACATAATTAACCGATAATAGGTTAAGATTATGCTTACAAATTAGTTAACTTGCATCAATCAATTATTTATAAACTTAAATGCTATTAATTATGGAACTGGAAAGTTTGAAATTAGACAAATTTAAAAACTGTACTTTAAAAAGAGAACAATTGTTTGTGTTAAATGGTGATGGTATTAAAAGCCCTGCAGGAACTATTTGTGACTGGCATGGTGGTAAGCTGCAAAAATTCGATTATGGTTATGATAGTGAGAGAGGAGGACGTCTTACGTTTCATAACAGAAGTAATGTACGTGAATGTGATCCAGTTCTTACAAAGACCGACGAGGATTTTTATGCATTACCATGATTTTTTTTCAGCAAAATGAATTCTGTATCTGAATGAGCATGAATCTTCAAAGTACAGTTCAGGCTCGTTTTGACACGTGCAAAATGGTTTAATTTAGTAAAATATTATTTTGAGAAAAGTAGTTGTAACGTCCTTAATTATTCTAATAAATATTGTTTTTATCAATGTGACGTTGGGACAAAACCAGATAAAATATAAAACGTATAATCAAGGCAATTTTGAAAAAAATAAAGTATTTGAGGAAGTCTATAATTTATGTAATTATAAAGATTATAGATGTTTTTCAAACGTAAAAGATACTGTCACTTATTTTGTAGATGACCGAAATTATAAAGGGATTATCAATTATGGAGTAACCTTTCGCAGTAAGAATTATAGAAATTTTAATTTTGTAGAACATTTATCCATGTGTTTTTTAAAGGCGGAGGTGACGAAGTGTGATTATAATCCAAAAGATAATGTATTAAGTATTGAAGGTTTTGTTAGTGGGAATGACGATTGGGGTTGGAATGTACTCCTAAAAGGGAAAAAAGAAAAAAAGTATGTCGATATATTTCTTGGAGAAAAAACAGATACCATAAATACCCGTTATTTGGGAAAACTGGTTAATAAGGACTCTATAGAAGTAAAATTGAACAACAAAGAAACGAATGATTTTACAGTTCTGGACAAGTTTCCCGCTTTTTATTTTAAAAACTATTCGCATTATCGAACGATTCTCGGAAACAGGCTTCCTTTTAAAATAAGTGGAAAAGTTACCCCAAAAACACTGCTTGTTTTTGGTTCAGGTGCAACTTATTCTGAGATTTTTGATCTGGGAGCTATGATTTTTGATCCGAAAAAGAATGACCGAAAAAAAATAGCTAAAAAACAAGAATTGGACTGCAGACCTTTAATCTATGCTAATAAATTAATAGCTGACATCGAGAGGGAAAAAGTCCAAAAGCAAGAAATTAACTATTATACTTATACGCAGAATGCAGAGAACTATATTTTGGCTAGGCAGTATGGCAGAGCTAAAGAACAGTACAATTTGCTCGCTCAAAAATATCCCCTACTATTTGCGAGAGACATTCATAATGCTATGCGTTGTGCCATACTGTCAAGAGATTATAAAAATGCCTTTTGGTGGGGTGAAAAACTGGCTTTAAAAGGTATTGAACTGCCGTATTTTAATTCTAAAATTTTTGCTGTTATGAGGAAAAATCCGGAATGGAAAAGTTTTAGTGTCAAATACGATTCCGTTTCTAAAAATGCGCATCATAAATGGAACTTAAATCTAAAAAAGGAATTAACAAATTTACTTAACGAAGACCAGGCGGAATATGGATTGGAGAACCGAAAAAGTGCAAGAGTATTGCATGAAACCACTGAAAGGGTTACCGGTAAGTTGATCGATTTATTAAAAAAAGAGGGCTACCCTTCCGAAGAAAAGATTGGCAGTCTTGTAGTAAGGGATACTGTTTTGGTCCCTTTTCCTTCTTTTAATGTTTTGATTATACATGCTTTACAACAAAAGCCGGATAATCTTTCCATCTTAAATGAACTCCTTGATAAAAGCAGTAATGCTCTTGAATATGATGGTACGAGGCGTGTTAAGAATATGCTTGGAGAGGGGTCTTGCCTTCGCATCTACAAAGGCAATCTTTATAATTCGAAATCATGTGGAGGTAATGAATTGGAAATTAGAAAAATAAGTTTCATGTTTAGTAACCCAAAGGGTTTTATCATGGATTATGGAAATTTTGTAATTGAAGCACACGATTCCAAATATCCAAAGGAAGTAGATGATTATTACAAACAGAATTACAATTTAATCATGAAACTTACGGATGACTGGGAGTTTTATGAGAAATATTAATATGTCGATTGTATAGTAAGATTTATTCCATCAGAATTCTTCTAAAAGAGAACATAATTAACCGATAATATATTTAAGATTATACTTACAAATTGATTAACTTGCATTAATGAATTATTATGAACATCAACTAAAATTTTATTAATTATGAAACTGGAAAGTTTGAAACTAGACAAGTTTAAAGACAGAGCTTTAAAAAGAGAGCAATTGTTTGTATTAAATGGTGGAGGTATTTATTCGGGCGCAGGAAACATTTGTGCTCCTCATGGGCAATCACAAAAGGTAATGAATTTTAACTATGGGTATGATAGTAACAGAAATGGAGTCATCACCTTTCATGATCGAAGTGAAGTTCGAGATATTTGTGATAATGGATTTGTCGCCGCTGGTGAACCTGATATTGTATTTACAGCACTTCCTTAACTAAACATTTTTTAAGTTTGGATTACAATTTAAATTGTAGTTCAGACTTTTTATTTTACGAACTTTTTATAAAACAAATTATCATTTTGACTAAAATATTTTCAAAAGCTCTATTCATTTTTATAAATATTTTTTTCCTCAATTCATCTTTGGGGCAAAATCAGTCTAAGGTTATAATCTATAAAGAAAATGATTTTGAAAAAAATAAAGTATTTGATGAGGTGTATAGTTTTTGGGGTAAGGAAGATAGACAAAATTGGTTTTCAAGTACTGGGAATAGCTTAAAAGAGGCTTACTTCGTAGATACTAGAAATTATAAAGGAATTTCTAATTATGGAGTAACATTCCGCAGTAGAACATTTAAAAATTTTCATTTTATTGAAAGCTTATCAATGTGCTTTTTAAAAGTGGAGATAAGTAAATGTACTTTTACGTCAAAAGATAGTATTATAGATATTGAAGGTTTTATTAGCGGTAATTGGGATTGGGGAAATAATCAGTTTATTAAGCGCAAAATAGAAAAAAGCACGATTGACGTATTTCTTGGTGAAAAAACAGATACTATACGAATCTGTTATTTAGGAAAAACAGTTAATAGAGACTCTGTTGAAGTTAAATTAAATAACAGAGAAACTAATGTGTTTACGGTTTTGGATACTTTTCCAGCGTTTTATTTCAAGAGATATTCACATTATAAAACAATTCCTGACAAAAAAAGATTCTCTTTCAAGATACGTGGAAAAGTTAACAAACATACTTTATTGGCATTTGGTTCACGTACGTCGTATTCAGAAATTTTTGATTTGGGGTCAATGATTTATAGCCCTGAGAAGAACTTAAAGAAAAAAATAATTCGAAGGGAAAATTATGATTGCATCCCTATAATTACTTCAAATAAATTAGTAGCAGATATTAAAAAAGAAGGAGAGAAACAGGAAATTACATATTATACGTATACAAAGAACGCTGAAAATTATGTTTTGAGTCGTCAGTTCGGAAAAGCTAAAGAACAGTACAATTTGTTGGGACAAAATTATCCCGTTTTATTTTCGAGGGATATTCATAATGCTATTCGCTGTGCTGTTTTATCAAGAGATTTAAAAAGAGCTTTTTGGTGGAGTGAAAAATTGGCTCATAAAGGTATTGACCTTCCATATTTTAATGCCAAAATTTTTGAAGGGATGCGTAAAAATCACGAATGGAAAAGTTTTAGTTCTAAATATGATTCAATTTGTAAAGCAACAAAAGACACTTGGAATTTACAGTTAAAAAAGGAATTAAATGATTTACTTGAGGAAGATCAAGCCGATTATGGATTGGAAAATCGAAAGAACCCAAAAGTACTCTATGAAACCACCGAACGAGTTACTGGTAAACTGATCGATTTATTAAAAAGGGAAGGCTTTCCATCCGAAGAAAGAATTGGTAGCCTTGTAATTAGAGATACTGTTTTGATATCTTTTCCTGATTTTAATGTTTTAATTCTTCATGCAATACAACAAGTACCCAAAAATCTTGCGGTTCTGAATGAGCTTCTAGATAAAAATGCTGAAAGATTGCTATATGACCAAAAAAGAAGTTTTAATAATACTTTAGGATATGATTCTTGTTTTCGTATTTACAAGGGGAATTTATATAACTCAAAGTTATGTATTGGGAAAAATGATTTAGAAGTTAGGAAAATAAGTTTCAAATTTAACAATCCAAACAATTTTATAATGGACTATGGCAATTATGTAATTGAAGCACATGATTCCAAGTACCCTAAAGAGGTAGATGATGATTACGAACAGAATTACAATTTAATCATGAAACTCACAGATGACTGGGAGTTTTATGAAAAATAATTTTTTTATGATTTTGATATACAGCAAAGATGTAGACGATTTTGTAAACAATGTGATGGATTGTTTGGATCAGGATTTTGTAAGAATAGGAGAATCTGATAAAGTTGTGATTGAAAGTATGAATTTTAGTAATGGAAAAAGTTCTTATACCTTAAAAACGTCTTATTTAGAAAATATAGAAGTAGAAGAAGTTCAAAGTATCTGGTTTAATGGCGGATGTATCAATTCAGGGGAGAGCGACTACGAAAATAAATGTTATGAAGTTCTCAATGATGCTTTTGTATTACACAAACCGGTTAAAAAAATTGGAAAAAGAATAGCTGATTTTGAAACCAATCGCCTTGATATGATGCTCGAAGCAAAAGGACAAGGGCTTAGAATTCCGCATACTTTGATAACCGGAAACAAAGAAAAATTAAAAGACTTTTATGCTGCATTTGATCCTAAAAATGGTATAATTTCAAAAAGAATCCTGGATATACTTTATTATCAGGACGAAGAGTTTTTGTATAATTTTAATGTAACTTTTCAAATAACAGCTGAAATTCTGGACAAAACGCCTGATGAATTTGCGATCTCATTTTTTCAGGAAAGGATCATAGCCGATTTTGAAATTAGAGTTATTTACATAGATGGCAACTTTTATTCCACAGCAATTTACAATTTTGATCATGCCATAGACATCAGAACTAAATTTGTAGAAATGGATAATATTAGAATGGTTCCGTTTAAATTGCCTGCGGGCATTGAAGAAAAACTTGCAAAGGTTTTTAAAAAATTCAATCTAAATTATGGTTCGGCTGATTTGATGCATTGTAAAGACGAATACTATTTTCTTGAAATAAATCCAACGGGACAGGTTAGTTTTATCAATAATGCCTGCAATTATTACTTAGAAAGCAAACTAGCAGATATTTTAAAAAATGGAAAGTAAGAAACCTATCAATATTTTTAATGGTTTAAAATTGAAAGTTGAAAGAGAGACTCAACCTTTGCCTAAAAACAATCTGATTACTATTCAGGCTTACCAAAACTCCAAGAACATCTCTAAACCTTTTGTCAAACCTATCTCTAAAATAATTTAATTTGAAACCCTCTAATTTTGTTCTTTTTGCAGATTGTATTCCGGTCAAAGGGATAAGCAGGAGCATTATTTGTGACACTAAGAATAACAATTTTTATTTTATTCCAAATGGTTTATATGATATTTTGGAAGCCTATAATGGTAAAACCATTGAAGAAATAAAAAAAGATTTTAAGTATCAGTATGATGAGATAATTAACGATTATTTTGATTTTTTAATTGATAATAAACTTGTGTTTTTTAGTTCAAACCCGGACTTGTTTCCTAAAATGAGTACCCGTTGGGATTCTCCCTCTCTCATAACAAATATCATTATAGATTATGATGACATTCTTCATAATTTTTATGCTCTGGTTCCTCAATTTGAAACCTTAAAATGTTCTTATATTCAGCTGCGATTCTATAAAAATATAAGTCTTGCGTATATAAAAAGCACCGCCGAAATTTTAAAAAAGGAAAAATCCCGAATTGTTTCAATTGACTTCATATTGCCATATTATGAAAGTTTTGATTTCGATGAAGTAAACAAAATACTATTAGATAATAGAAGAATACATTCTATTATCATTTTTAATTCACCATATAATAAAAGTTATAATGCCTTGCGTCAAAAAATGGGGTACTTAACGCTGGTAAAACGAAATGTGATAAATGAAAAACATTGCGGAATAATAAATAAAGAATACTTCTATTCAAATATTAAACTTTTTAGCGAATCACAACATTATAATACCTGCTTAAACAAAAAGCTTTCTATCGATAAAGAGGGTAACATAAAAAATTGTCCCTCAATGTCATTAAGCTTTGGTAATATAAAGGACACAATGTTAGAGAAAGCATTAAATCATGAAAACTTTAAAAAATACTGGAATATTACCAAAGACCAAATAGCAGTTTGTAAAGATTGTGAGTTTAGGCATATCTGTACAGATTGTCGTGCCTATATCGAAAAACCTAATGATATGTACTCAAAACCTTTAAAGTGTGGTTATGATCCTTACAGCAATAAATGGTCGGAGTGGAGTACAAATCCTTTAAAGCGAAAGGGGATTAAATTTTATGGTATGGAAGTATAATTCGATAATCGAAATTTAAACTAACAAGCAAAGCCTCAGATTGCTCCGAAGCTTTGTATTCCATTAAAAAGATCGATTAGTTGGCTCTGCTTCTTTCTTCTTCATTACCAAAATCACGTTGTTTTGATTTGATATTTTGGTTTCCGAATTTATAACTCAATGAAATTCTGAAACCTCTCGTGTCTGAATAGCTTTTTACATTGGTTTTAATATGGTTGGAATCATAAGAAATTAATGGTTTTTGCGCGTTCAGTAAATCCTCGCCAATGATAGTAACCGAAAGATTTTTATTGAAAGTTAACAGCTTAACAGAGATGTCAAGAATATTCAAAGTCGAAATATTAAAGATCTGATAACGGCCAGGCAGCTGTAAACCATAATTTAAGCCAAGAAATAAGGTTTTGTTGCTGTTGATGGTAAAAGCATTATTGCTGTAAAGGTATCCGTTGTACCCATCGATTGACTGAATAAAAGCAGTTTTTGATTTTACATTCTGATAGTTTAAATTGAATCCGGTAAAGCTGTTCCACCACGACCATTTGTTGAAATTATAAGAAGTCGAAAGTCCAATTTGGTAAGTGTTAGCATAGTTTAAGGGCGTGTTTCTGGTAACATTTGTGTCCGGATCGATGATTGATAATTCCTGTCCAAAATCGGAAACCTGAGAGAAATAAACAGAGTTTACCCATTTTTGATTTCGGATAAACGAGAACTCAAAATTATCAATCAATGAAGGCTTTAAATACGGATTGCCTTCGGAATAATAATACGGACTTGTTTTAATTACAAAAGGATTCAAATAATCAAAATCTGGTCTGCGGATTCTTCGGCTGTAGTTTAAGGAAAAAGAATTGTTTTCGTTTGGAACATAAGTCAGGTAAGCTGTTGGAAATAATTTGATGTAATTGTTGGTGTTCGTTTGATTCAAATTTTCAGAATACCCTTTGGTTTGTGTTGCTTCGATTCGTAAACCAATTTGAGTTTCCCATTTTGAATTTATTTTTTTACTTCCCGAGAAATATAAAGCCTGATTGTACTCTTTATAATTGAAAACATTGGACTGATTGGTGTTGAAAACTGGCGTTCCGGTTTCGTTATCGTACACGATCAGATTGTTGTTTGTATTCGTGTGGAAAGTTTTCGCTCCAAAACTAAGATTTGCCCAGTCGTATGGTAAAGAAACGTCAATATTGGCCGAATAATTTTTGATGGTATTGACATTTGAATTTGTCGAAGAAAAGAAACCTCCGGGGATATTATTTTTACTGCGGTCCAATTCATTCCCTGAAAAGAAACGATAATCTTTCTTGTTGTAATCAAAATAATCCAAATCCATTGAAATGTTTTTTCCTAAACTGTCTAATGCAATTGAATTATGAAAGTTAACGGCATTCATTTTCGGGTTATTTTTAGCATTGGCATTCGAAGTGATATAGGAATCTGCCATTCCGTTTGAATTATCATAAATAGTAGTAAAAGGATTGTTTGCATTTACTTTATCCGTAAAACTGCCAAGGTATTTAAGTCCGGTGCTCCATTTTTTGGTTACTTTATAATCAAGACCAAGGCCTAAACTTAAAACATCGGCTGTCGATTTGTTTTTCACTTCCTGTTTCCAGGTTTCGTCTTTGTAAAAAATAGTACTTTCAGAAGTTGTCATTAATTTTTGTTTTCCTTTGCTTACCGAAGCCTGAGCAGAGAGTTTATCATGATTGTACGTAAATAACCCGTTCATATTACCGCCTGCGTATGTTTTTTGGGTGTAAGAAGTTCCAAGATTAGCATTCCACGAATTTGCTTTTGCCGTTTTCAGTTTAATATTAATAAGACCGCTATTGCCTTCCGCATCATATTTTGCAGGCGGAGTTGTAATTACTTCAATACTTTTAATATTATCAGACGGAATTGATTTCAGAAACGCCGCCAGATCTTCCTGAGGCATTCTCTGCAAACGATCGTCAATCATTACTAGGATCTCACCTTTGCCCACAATCGAAACAACCTCGTTTTGAACCCTTACGGTAGGTGTTGCTTTTAAAGCATCTAAAGCGGTTCCTCCTGTGGCTGTTACAGAATTTTCGACGTTAAAAACAAGTCGGTCCACTTTTTGTTCAATCAGTTTTTTTCTTGATTTCAGTGTTACACCCTCCAGCTGTACCGATTCTTTAATTTCAATAATACCCAGATCCGTATTGTGATCAATTGTAATTTCGCGGTTCATACATTCTGTGCCAAATTGTTCCAATATCAAACGGTAATCTCCTTTCGGAATTTTCAGAACAAAATTTCCCAAACTGTCAGTTGAAGCCTGAGCAGTTAAAGTTTTTTGAGGATTGAACAAACTGCCGATGATAAACTCAACTGCTGATTTATTTTGATTGATCACTTTTCCCTTAAGTTCATATTGCTGAGCAAAAGAATACGTTTGAAATAAAAAGGCAAGTATTAAAAGACTACTATTTTTCATGGTTTTTAGATTAATTACGCTGCAAAACTGCGCTGAAAAAAGACCTAAAAGAACTTTTATCGACAAACCCCCGTGATTAATCTACAAACCCGGCTTTGGACTTTTTGATGAATGCATATCTTTGAAAAAAAAATGAAAAGATGTATAAAGGAACATTATCAAAAAAAGTAGAAGTATTCATTCATATCATATATTGGCTTTTGATGGGGTATTTCACTTTTGTTAGAAATCTGATCCAGGCCCAAAACTACACCCCGGATTTGTTCTTGTCTACGTATATGACTGTGTTTGTATTAACCTTCTACTTTCATTATTTTGTAGTAATGAAATTGGTTTTTAAATCCTTTCAGTGGAAGAGGTTTTTTGCCGGAGTATTGGTTTCGTACTTGTTTTTTACAGCCTTACGATGGCTGTTGGAGCAGGAGATAAGTAAAGTTTTATTTCATAGAATCAATTATATCAATCCAACCTTTTTTAATTATATGGAAGACAATCTGCACTACAGCAGCATGTCCGTCATTTTAAGTTCATTGCTTTGGTTTGTAATTTATTTTATTCGTTTGCTGGAGTACAACCAGGTTATTTTGGAAGAAAGCAAAAACACCGAAATCAAATTTTTGAAAGCGCAAATCAATCCGCATTTTATCTTTAATACCCTGAACAATATCTATTCGATGGTGTATTTTCAATCCGATAAATCGTTGATGGCCATCGAAAAATTAAGTCAGATTATGCGTTTTACCACTTATGAATCTCAAAAAGAAAAGATAAAACTGGCCGATGAAATCGATTATATAAAAGCCTATATTGAGCTCGAAGAGTTAAGACATCAGGACAGCGCTTTTATTGATTTCAGAATTGAAACTGAAAATAGTTCCGAAGAAATTCCGCCTTATATTTTGTCACCGTTAATTGAAAATGCTTTGAAACATGGCATAACATCCAACGAAAAGCCAATTTTAATCGAGTTACGCTTAGAAGATAAGAAGCTTAATTTTAAAGTAGTCAATGATATTGCTGTGCAAAAGAAAGACAAGTTAGGAGGTATTGGATTAAATAATTTGAGAAAGAGGCTGGAAATTCATTATCCGCAGAAACATCAAATAAAAGTAGTCAATCAAAACAACCAGTTTACAGCTGAACTCGAAATAGAATTAAAATGAAAAAAATAAATTGTATTATATTAGACGACGAACCTTTTGCAGTAAAACTAATGGCCGACTACGCTTCTAAGGTCCCGAGATTAAATGTTTTATATGCTGATTCAGATGTTTTTAAAGCCATTGAAATCTTAAATAATGAAGTTGTTGATTTGGTGTTTATCGACATTCAGATGCCACAATTAACTGGAATTGAATTGATGCAGATGTTCAATCAGAAGCACAATTTCATCATCACCTCTGCGTATCCGGATTATGCTTTAGATGTTTTTCAGTTTCATGTTATAGATTATTTACTCAAACCAATTGTTTTTAATCGTTTTTATCAGAGTGTTGAGAAATTTATCCGTTGGCAGGAAACCATGCAAAACCAGCAAACCGATGATTTTCTGTTTGTAAAAGCTGATAGAAAGCACCATAAAATAGCCACCGAAAATATTCTTTATATTGAAGGACTTAAAGACTACATCAGGATTCACACCAAAGGCGAAAAAATTATGGTTTTGGAAAACATGAAAGATATACTCGAAAAACTTCCCCTAAATCAATTTGTTCGTATTCATCGTTCGTACATTATTCCAAAAAGTAAAATAAAAGTAATCGAAGGCAATCAGATACAATTGACCAGTGGGGAACAGCTTCCTATTGGTGAAACTTACCGAAAACTGGTGAGTGACTGGCTGAGTTAAGTATTTAAAAATTGTAGTTGATTTATCCGATACAAATCGATTGCCCTTACTAAATTAATTTCAAAACCTGTGAATCAAACTCACAGGTTTTTTTATGCTTTTATTTGTAAGAATATGCCGAATGTTTCTTGGGGGATACCAGTTGTTTCTTTTGAAATTAATCTCGGGATTTTATCCTATACATTTGGTACAATTACGAAGAGAAAAAGTCATAAAAACAAAATCTTTGTACGCTATCAATTTTTTTTCTTTGTGAAGAATAGTAATTGTTGCCACAACACCCTGAAAATACCACTTTAGCAGGAAACTATACCCAATTTTTTGTTGATACATTAGAAGCCAAAAATGCAATTTATTTACAGTATTTGTTCGAATTGCATAATGGCATTTGCTATTTAAATACCACAACTTTTGTTTTAAAATAATAAGAAGAAAGAACTTAAATGATTCTTTTATTCTTATACGATCAATTTACCTGACTAACCAAAACCATTAATTGTAGATAGTATGAAGAAAATGAAAATAATGAGAGCCCGAACGGCACCTCTATTTTATTTAAAACGAACTTTGAAGGTTAAACTAACCGCATTTTTAATTATTGCTTCAATATGTGATGCTCAATCCGAAAACTATGATCGGAATACTAAAATTTCAAAAGAGCTTCCCCTTTATGGCCTTATGGGAAAAAGTACAGACCAGAAGAAGGTTCAGGGTGTCGTAAAAGACAATAAAGGCATGCCTTTGACCGGAGTAACAGTTTCAGTAAACGGCAGTAAACAGGGAACAGTTACTAATTTTGATGGTAAATATGAAATTGCTGTAAATGAAGGTGATGTAGTAAGTTTTAGTTTTGTAGGTTTTGAAACTAAAACGATTAAGATTACCAATGAGGTTTTACTTAATGTTACTCTCGAACCCAGTACTAATAAACTGGATGAGCTTGTTCTGGTAGGTTATGGAAAGATTTCCCGGGATAAAATTACCGGTGCTGTAACAAAATTGGATACCAAAGTATTAAAGAATACACAAAATGTATCTTTTGCAGATGCTCTGATTGGAGTCGTTCCCGGATTATTTGTTCAGGAGAGTTTTTTGTCTCCGGACGCTCCGCCTTCTATTTTATTAAGAGGTATTGGTTCGATAAGTTCGAGTACAGACCCTTTGATAGTTGTAGATGGTGTGCAGATGCCCAGATCAGGATTAGGTGCTTTCGCCTTAAATGCTGCAGACATACAGGAGATTAGTGTTTTAAAAGATGCGGCATCAACCTCTATTTACGGATCTAAAGGAACCAATGGAGTGATAATGATTACTACAAAAAGAGGAAATAGGAATACCAGGCTGCAGGTAACTTTTAACACAAGACTTGGTATTAAAATAGCTGACGAATCCTTTACGAACAGTTTAATGAATGGATCCCAAAAATTAGATTTTGAAGAGTCAATGGGTTATTACAAAGCAAATCCGGCATTACTTCAAAGCAGAAGAGCATTGGGTAATAACGTAAATTGGGCAAATTTGCTTTTAAAGAATGAAATAAATAGGGAAAATAATATCTCTTTTTCCGGAGGTTCAGATAAAGCCAATTATTATACTTCTGTAACGTATAATAATGTCAATAATATTTTTGACGGTCAGTATAAAAGATATACTGCATCAACTCGTGTTGATTTTGATTTAGGGAAAAAAATAAAAGTAGGATTTTCAGGAAACTTTAGTAATGTAAATGAGCAGGACGGACGCACCGTTGGATCTCCTTTTTTAAATGCATTTTTATTAAATCCTTGGTTAGCTGTCCGTGATGATAAAGGAAATCCGTTAAGACTTTTGGATATTGCCAGTTCTGCGGGAACTCCGTACAACCCTTTATTTATAAGAGACAATACAAATGTAAACGCCAATCGAAAAAATATTGGCGGAAGTGTAAATTTAACTTATACACCTTTCAAATGGCTGATTCTGAATGGGATTTTAGGGGCTAACTATAACAACTCAAAGAACAGCAATTATGAAAATGTAATTGTAAAAGGAGGAACATTAAGTATTACTAATGGTGATAATAATAATTATACGGGAACACTAACGGCTACTATAGCTAAGAAGTTTCAAAAACATAGTTTTGATTTGGTACTGGGCAATGAAGTTAATGAATACGAAACCAATAGTCTTAATATTTTGGCTAATACTTTTAACTCCGATGCCATACAAATAGTAAGTGCGGCAAAAACCGTCACTTCAGTTACACAACAAAAATCGCAGGCGGGTTCATTGTCCTATTTCTCACGATTGAATTATAACTTTGATAACACTTATAACCTGTCATTATCCTTTAGAAGAGACGGTTCTTCCCGTTTTGGAGATAATAACAAATATGCTAATTTCTGGTCTGTAGGAACTTCATGGAATGCTCATAAAGATTTGTTTAAAGATAATAAAACGATAAGTTCTTTAAAATTACGAGCCAGTATTGGTACTTCCGGAAATGACTTTATAGGAGATTTTGCTTCTCAATCCTTATATGGGTACAAGAGTCAAATGACTTATGCAGGGAGTACAGTGCCTTATCTGACGAGAGGAGAAAATCCAAATTTAACGTGGGAGAAGAATTATAATAAAAATTTTGGGATAGATTACGGATTTTTTAATAATCGTATTTCAGGAACTGTTGATTATTACATTAGAGATACTAAAGATCTACTGAACAATAAACCGATTCCTTTAACTTCCGGTTTTTCAGAGCTGATTTCTAACATCGGAAAATTTAGAAATGAGGGGGTTGAGGTTAGTCTTCATTTTGTAAACTTTAAAAATAAAGATTTTAACTGGACTACCGACTTTAATATTGCCTTTAATAAGGGAACAATTATAGCCTTATCAGACAAAAAGGATATTCTTTCTAATTCGGGATATACGGTATTCCAGGAAGGAAGTGCTATACGATCTTTTTATATTGCAGATTGGGCCGGTGTAAATCCGGTGACAGGTTTTAATCAGTACAGAACTCAGGATGGAACGCTAGTGGATTACAATACCAATAAAACAACAAGTAACCTAACAGCAATTACTAATATGAGACAGGTTAGCAACAAAACTGCTATGCCTAAATATTATGGAGGTTTAACCAATACGTTCAGATACAAACAACTTGACCTGTCGGTTTTGATCTCTTATGCAGGAGGTCATTATGTTTTGAATGAAGGAATCTATAACTTATATAACAATCCGGGGTATAATCAAAGTACAGCTGTACTTGGAGCGTGGAAAAATCCAGGTGATCAGTCAAATTTAGCTGTCAGACAGGTGAATACTGCCAACCCTAATGCATTCCTGGAGTCAGATTACAAAAACTCTACTCAATTTTTAGAGAATGCCAGTTACATTAAATTGAAAAACGTTGCTCTGGGATATACGCTTCAGAAAAGTGTTTTAGAGAAAACGGGAATCGAAAGCCTTAGAATTTATGTTCAAGGACAAAATCTTTTAACCAAAACGGCTGTAACCTATATTGATCCGGAATATGCCACTGCGGCTGGAGGCATTGGACTTTCTTCATCCATTGTGAGAGCATATTCTCTTGGACTTAATGCTAGTTTCTAATAAAAATAACACACAAAATATATTGTTATAAAAGCTTATTCGCTAACAATAATGATAAAAGAATTTTTATTCAACAGAAAAAAAATGAAGAACAACATATGAAGACAAATATAAAATTATTTTTTTCGGCAGTGATAGTTACTTTTTTTAGCAGCTGCTCTAATGATATTATCAACAAAGAACCTCTGGACCAGTTGGCTCCGGAAACACTTTTTCAGACAGAAGGCGGTTTCAGAAGTGCCTTAGACGGCGTTTATGCCGTTATGAAACAAGATTTTTACGGGTATTATTTTGGAATTTATACTATTCCGGAAGCTATTAGTGACGATCTTTTAGGTTCTTCAAATTCAAAAGACTTTAGTTTTGATAATAGTTCAGGGAACATCTATCCACTGGCATACAATAGTACAACCGGTAATGTGGAGGGATTTTGGAGAATTTCCTATCAGGCCATTAATAGTGTAAATACGATTATAAAAATGGCAAGAGCCAGTTCGCTACCCAATAAAAATGCTTTTTTGGGAGAAGCGTTAGGTATTAGAGCCCTATTGTATTACAATTTATACCGCTTTTATTCTCCTGCTTATACTATTGATAAAAAGGCTTTGTCAGTACCTTATCGATTTGAAACAGATAAATTATTAGATGTAAAACCCAGAAACACTACAGCCGAAGTGATTCAGTTTATTCAGGCCGATTTGAATGAAGCGGCAGCTTTAGCTACCAATACAGCTAACTCCTACAGAATTTCTAAGACGGCTATTTATGCATTGTCAGCCCGCGTATGTCATGAGACAGCTGATTACAAAAATGCAATTGTATACAGTAATCTGGCATTAACAGATGCCAGATATAAATTAGATAACACACTGGCTGCTTTGCAAAAGGAATGGGATAAAGATGATTCCGGTGAAATTATTTTCAGAATACGTTTTGAAAATACTGAAATGGGACAAAATGCGGCACTTCTTGCCATACCGGTTCTTTCAAGTTATCCCTATTTAGTATCGACCGATTTAATCAATCTTTACGATAAAACTAAAGATTTACGATTTACAGTATATTTTAAAAATCATCCTACTATCGCAAACAGTTATTATCCTAAAAAACAAGCAGGAACCCGAACAACAAATGCTGGAGCATCAGATCCCGGTAATATAGACTTAAAACTAATGAGAGTACCTGAACTATACTTAATATTGGCAGAATCGTACCTACAGGGTAGTGATAATGCATCAGCATTAATTAATCTCAATAAATTGAGAAATGCCAGAGGGTTAGGAGATTACTCTGGAGCTGATCTGGGTAAAGAAATTCTAAACGAGAGAAGAAGAGAATTAGCCTTTGAAGGGTTCAGATTTACCGATCTTAAAAGACTTGGGTTAGGTTTTAAAAGAGCAGACGGTACTGGTTTATCAGCGAATGCTAATCGATTTGCATTGCCTATCCCGCAGACTGAAATTGATCGTTCCGGCATCGCACAAAATCCAGGGTATTAATCTATTATCAATATTATAAAAACTCTCTTGCATGCAAAAAAAACTGATTCTAATCTTTTTGTTTTCGGTATTTAACCTAATAACCGGGTACTCACAAAAGAAGGTAAACATAAAAGTAACAATACTGAAGAACGGATTTATTTTTGACGATAAATTTGACTTAAAGACAGGCAGTATCATCATTAAGGGTAATCAAATTGCTGATATCTTGTATACGGATAATTTTAGTGCATATCCGGAAGCAACAATAATTGACATTACCGGAAAATATGTTATGCCCGGATTAATAGATGCACACGTTCATCTGGCAACTGCCCCCAATCTCAATAGGGAAAAGAGTACTAAATATATGGAGGATCAGCTTTCTAAAATGATTTATGCCGGCATAACGTCGGTCAGGGATATGACAGGAAATGCTATTGTCCTTGCCGATTACAAACAAGTGAGTACCCTGAATCAACTGCCAGCGCCTTCCATTTTTTATGCAGCTCAGTTTGCGGGACCAGATTATTTTAATTCGATGAGAAAGTATACTACAGAAAAAGATACTCCATGGCAACGTACGATCACTGATACGACAAATATTAAAATGGTTGTGGCCGAAGCAAAAGGAGCAGGTGTAACCGGAGTAAAAATATATGCTGATTTAAGTGCACGCATGATTAGAAAGATTGTAAAAGAAGCAAAGAAGCAGGGACTGCAGAGTTGGAGTCATGCGGCAGTATTTCCTGCTACGCCAACAGATGTTGCCGCTGCCAAAGTAAATTCGATGTCGCATGCCTTTGATATCCCATATGATTTTTCTTCAGGAAAAATGAACCACCTAAAAAGACCACCAGCTATTGATATTATTAAAATGGACAAGCTATTACTCCTCATGAAAGCAAACAATGTGATACTGGATCCGACGAATTATATTGGAAACAACAATAAGTTTTTTGACGGAATGAAAGTAACCAAGAGAGCTCATGAACTTGGAGTTAAAGTGGCTACAGGAACAGATTGGCCTTATTTATTCGAAAAAGATAATGTTGTTCCATTGTTCAAAGAGATAAAAATATTGACCGATAGCTGTGGTTTTAGCAATAAAGATGTTCTTGTAAGTGCTACTAAAATAGGTGCAGAAAGCATAGGAGTAGAAGACAGAGGTGTTATAGCTATTGGTAAACGCTCAGATCTTTATATAACCAATTCAGATCCTGTGCAAAATATTGAAAATCTAAAAGACGGTTTTATGACCGTTAAGTCCGGAATTATTTATAAGAAAGAATAATTTTCCGGAACTTCTTGAAAAAAGTAATGTATAATAAAGTTTAAAAGAAAAATTTAATGAAGAAATGGTATTGTTTAAGAATTATAGTTCTTATTCTTAGTTTAAATTGTTTTGCACAGAAAAGCACAAAAGACTATGTGACTTTGTCCGGAAAAATTACAGATAAAAATTCAGATTCTTTGCTTGTTTTTAAGAACAGAACTCCACTTAAAAAATTAACGTTAAGAAAGATGGGACTTTTTCTGATACACTTAGCGTAAAAGAAGGTTACTATGGACTATTTGATGGTAAAGAACAAGGTTTCTTTTATCTTAAAAATGGTTACAATCTGAAAATTACTTTTGACACCAAACAATGGGATGAAACAATGACTTTTAAAGGTGATGGTGAGATACCTAATAATTATCTATTTAAGAAAGCCTTGTATACTGAAAAAGCGACTGCTGATAAATCTATTTTTAAATTAGAGAAAGATGAATTTATTACCAAAATAGATGAAATTGTAGCGGGTTATCAAAAACTTATTGCAGAGACCAAAGGACTGGATGCTTCTTTCATCGCGTTTGAAAAAAAGGATTCCGAAGAATTTAGAAAAAGTTGT
Source organism: Flavobacterium sp. B183 (assembly GCF_023539155.1). Lineage (NCBI taxonomy): Bacteria > Pseudomonadati > Bacteroidota > Flavobacteriia > Flavobacteriales > Flavobacteriaceae > Flavobacterium > Flavobacterium sp. B183. The sequence goes on from NZ_CP097434.1 coordinate 2,150,292, forward strand.
GTCGCCAGATATAACAAAACTACCAACCTAAAAAAACATCAGGAGGAAATTCTCCCAAAAGGAAAAGTTTCGCCTAAATTCTTTAATTACGAGAATTTTGACGGCTCCAAAACTTCTTTGGACGATTTTAAAGGTAAGTTTGTTTATATTGATCTATGGGCTACCTGGTGCGGACCATGTAAAAAAGAAATTCCTTTTCTTAAAACTGTTGAAAAAGAATTTCACGATAAAAGTATTGCTTTTGTTAGTATTTCTACCGATCGTGTAAAAGATCATGACAAGTGGAAAAAAATGGTAGGAGATCTTCAATTAAAGGGGGTACAATTGTTTGCTAATGGTGATACTTCTTTTGAGAATGCTTATGAAGTAAGTGGTATTCCGCGATTCATCCTGATAGATCCGCAAGGCAATATTGTCGACCCAAATGCTCCAAGACCATCAGATGAAGGATTAAAAAACTGGTTGATAGAAGCTGGTGTTCACTAGTTTATTTTGTAAATAGAGAGGTGAGGCTACATCATTTTGCCTTCTTTGACATATTCTTTTTTAATCCCTTGAAGAAGATGATGAAGATTAATATTTTCGTTTTGATCTTCTAATGTTCGCAGACAGGCATACTGAATGATGTTTACAATATTAGCACCGGTAATCTCGTATTTTTTTGAAATTTCACTAAGGTTTACATCCTCAGCAATTTTGATTCCTTTAGGCAGGTTGTTCTCCCAAAGTTGTAAACGTTCACGGGAAGAAGGTACCTCGAATTCGATTATGGATTGAAATCTTCGGGTAAAGGCTGTGTCAATATTGGTTTTAAAATTAGAAGCCAGAATAACTAAACCAGGATGATTCTCGATACGCTGCAGCAGGTACGACACTTCCTGATTGGCGTATTTATCATGAGCATCTCTTACATTAGTTCTTTTTCCGAAAACGGCATCGGCTTCGTCAAAAAAGAGAATCCAGTCTTTATCGGCTGCTTTGTCAAAAAGGGAGGACAGATTTTTTTCGGTTTCACCAATGTATTTTGAGATGACCATAGACAAGTCAATTCGGTAGACATCTCTTTGCGTATATTTCCCAAGAAGTGAGGCCGTAAGGGTTTTCCCGGTTCCCGGTGCACCATAAAACATGACTCTGAAACCTGGTTTAATTTTGGCTTTCATGTCCCATTCGTGGAGTAGAATCTCATTAAATTTAAGCCAGGTTTCTATTTCTTTAATCTGATTTAAAGTTGAAGAATTGAGTACCAGATCGTTCCAGTCTAATGCGGTTTCAATTAGCTGAGCAGGGAAAATGCTGCTTAGCTGAGGTTTTAGGATTTTTCCGGTGATGAATTTTTCAATGTATTCGTCTTCAAGAATTAGTAAACCACTCAGTTTGGGTTCACCATTTGGAACAGATTCTATTTTAATGATTCTTTTTTGATACAGAAAAGATTGATTGTGCAGGTAATTATAGAATGAAATCCGGTTATCGAGATCATTCCCTGCAACTAAAAATTGAGCCGTTTCGCCTGTTGGTAAAATACCACGGTGGTTTTTTGATTTTACACCTCCAAATTCGGGTAGTTCTCCTCCGTTGGGTAAATATTCTGCAATAATCGAACTTAAAAAGTCAGGTTTGATATGATGTACGAGAGCTAATCCTAATAAGAGAGTATCTGTTTCGGTGAGGTTATTTTCAATGATAAATTCGTTGATAAACCCGTTGGAATCCAGTTGAATTAAAACAGGTTTTGCTGTTGGGTTTTCGGCTTGAAAAAGTGTATCAAGCTGAAAGATAAATTGGCTTTTCAGGTAAGTGAATATATTTTCCATTTTGTTATATCATTTTTATTCAGGTTCTTATTGTTGCATTATTTGAATTCTTAATCCTTCAACATTTGACCATAAAAAAAGTTTGTGTTTTTCTCTGTTGTAGGTGACTTGTTCATTTCCTTGTCGGAGTGATTTTTTGTCGGGTTTGCCTAATTTCTCAATAATAGATAAGAACAGTTCATGAATAAAATGAGTATAGGAAACAGTAAATCGGCCCATTTTATAATAATCAAAATGAATACGGATTGTTTCTAACGGTTCATAATGAAAAAACCAAAAAAGTACATTCAATTTATGATGGTCTCTTTTTCCTTCTGTAGGATGATCTACCATGGCATTGTAAATTAGTGTTTGCTGTTGTTCACTTTCTGAATTGAGCGTATCAGGTTCACCAAGTAAATCCGTTACTTTTTTAAAATCGGTTTTTAAGGCAATCTGCATGAACGAAAAACCATTACTTTCATCGTAATTAATTTGATCGATCAAAAAAGCTTTAATTTCATCCAAATCTTTAAATTCATTAATCCACATGATCTTTCTTTTTAATTAAACTATTTATCATTTGAAAAGCCATATCGGCATAGTCATTTTCAGATTGTGTTAAATCGGTCAGGATTTTTTCGCCTTCAGATGATGTATTCTTTTCTTCCAGATAAAGCAATGCTTTGTAATAGAGTGCTTTTGAGTTTTTTGAATCAAAATTGAGTACGTATTCAAGTTCGTTTACCGCTTGTTCGAGTTCTTTTTTACTAATAAGAAGCAGACTTTTGTTGATTCTTATAATATGATTCATTGGTTTGATTTCCAGTATTTTATTCCAGTATTTTATAGCTGTTTCATTATCAGATAAACTCAGGGCTATGGTTGCTCCAAGTTCAAGAGATAATTCCCGGAAAGGATTATAACGTAAACTGCTTTCGACAGCTGTTTTTGCCAGACCTAAATTTTGATTTTTGAAATGTGTAAATGCGATATAATATAAAACTTCCGACTCAGTGCCTTTTTCATCCAGTGAGTTGTGTAATAGATCCAGAGCTTCATTGTATTTTCCTGTTTTGATCAAAAGTTTTGAAAGTTTTATTTTATAGCTGACGTGATGATTCAGGGTAAGAATTATGGTTTGTAAAGTATCTGTCGCTTTTTGAAATTGCCCGGTATATTCGTAAAGCGAAACCAAACTTTCCCAGGATTGTAAATTGTTTTTTTTGATTTCGATGCTTTTTAGATAGTATTTCTCGGCTTCTTCAAACTGATTTTGATTGGTCAGACTGTGTCCAAGATTTAAGGCATAGGTTTCATTTTCTGAGACAGTAAATGCTTTTCTGAATAAGGCTTCCGCTTCTTTATTCTTTTTTTCATGAAGATATAAAAGTCCTAAATTATTTAAAGCAGTTGTATTGTCAGGATCTAAAGAAAGTGCCTCCATATATTTATTTTTCGCCTCGGCAAAATTGTGATTCAGAAAGTATGCGACTCCTTGATTGTTGATTTCTTTAGGGTCTGTTTTCATAATAAATCATTTTAAGCGTTAATCAAAAATATCATCTTTGACATCGGAAGCCAGGTCTTTAGCCATGTCAATTACGTCCAGTTCAGGATAAATTACTTCGATATCATCAAAAGAGATGTCAAACGGTTCGCCTTCTCTATAATGAATTGGGAATACCAAACCAAACTGAATGTCTGGGCCCCAACTAAAAGATGCCAGGTTATATCGCCAGGTTTCAGAGATAGAGAACCATCCGATTCCGAGACTTGCACGGGCAAAGGCGTTGATGTCAAATGTAAATTTAGGATTTACCGTTATATGACCTTCAGCGTCTAGTGCGAGTCCGGTTTGAGGACTCCAGTTGACATCAACAGAAGCCCCGGCTTCCCCTTCAAGTCCTAATGTTCCGGCTAGTTCAATTCCACCTGATAAACTGGCAATTCCAATACTTAGGCCTAATCCTAAATCTCCGTGTAGGGTTAAACCGGCATCGGCAGGAATCGCAAATTCGCCATGTCCGGCCACTGTTGTCAATTCTTCGTGTTCCGGATTGTATGTAATTTCGGCAGACAGGTTTCGCAATTGGCCCGGACCAAACCCTGCAGTGAAGTCTAAACCACCACTGGCTTGGGCAACTAATCCCAAACTTCTTGGTCCGAGTGGAATGGCAAACAACGGAATTTCTATTGTTGGAACAGTGAATAAATTTCGGTCAAATTGTTTGCGGGGGAATACATCATAAGTATCGGTTGCTAATCTGGCAGTCACTTCCATTTCGCCATTTGGTAAAAATTTAACGCCTGCGGTAGCGGCAAGCCATGGAGTTAACTGAAGCGTTAAGGTCCCTCCGCCATAAACTCGCATGGTATCATCAGGTTCACCAGTGGGTTGGCCATCTTCGCCGATCGTTCGGTTGGTCGCTCCTACGGTCACAGAACCGCTCAGCATTCCTCTTGAGTAATCCGCAGATCCGGTAAGCGTTAGCGCACCATTTTCATAGGTAACGGTTAAAGAAGAATTGATACCCGGGATATTAGGCTGTGCCGTACCCGAAACGCTTACGTTGTACTCTTCCGCTCCGTTTTGTTTGGCAATGGAAGCCGAAACACTTCCTCCTCTAATTCCCGGAATGTCATCTCTTAATTGAAACTGACCGCCAATTGAGAATCCGTCATCGCCGTAGGTCGCCTGCATGGTTCCGCTTCTGATTCCCGGAATGTCAAGTTCAGCTTCTCCTGATGCCGTAAAGGTATTTTCGCTGTAGCGGGCTTCTATTGTGGCACTTTTTACCCCTCTGATAGTCCCTTGCGTAATGCCAATTCTTCCGCCTATCGTCCAAATATTATCTTTGTATTCCACATTGATCTCGGCAGGATTAAATAAGGTACTGTCAAAATTAAAGGCTCCTTCGAGGGCAAATCCGTTGGCCATGGAAGCTGCTGCCTGTATGTGTCCACTTCCTACGTTATTGATTCCAAAATCGACCCTTCCGGCAACTCCCAATCCGTTTGTTCCGAACGAGACTTCAAGTGAAGCATTTTCGATAACGAATGGGGAAGGGAAATGAAATTCATCTGCGGTAAATAGTTTTCTTAAGCGAACACCGTCTCCATCGATTACAATATCAATATCAGCATCGCTTATTAAGGGAACAGTAGGTAATACTTTTCCGATTCCGGCAAATCCGGCAGGAGTAAGGTCCATCTGGTCGATTTGAATCGGACTCATTCCGGGTAAACGCAAACTTTGGAAAACACCTCCTGTACCGGTTACGGCATTATTTATAGTGGATTGTTTGTCGACATAAAAGATATAGGTATTTGGAATTCGTACTAAATTCCAGGTCATATCCGGATAAGAAGCCGATATTTTGTTGGTACTTCTCATGTCTGATGATTTGTAGGCATCGACTTTCAGAGTCAGATTTTGAAAATCGGGACGCTCTTTTAAATCGACTCTTGGAAGCCACCTTTCGACAGGATATCGGTTACCTTGAGGAATTGTTAGCCGCTCGCCTCCATTTGGAGAGATGAACAGGGCAGGATCGTCTTCAGTACCCATTCTCCTCATTTCATCTCCAGTTAGCGACTCAATTTTATCCAAATGAAGTCCTCGATTAATCTCATCGAAAGACCAGTATCGATCGGGCATTCCGGATTGTGTGCGTAGTCCAAAATTAAAATCTAAAAAGGAAATGTTATAGCCGATGTCTTTGAAAAGATTGACATATTGGTTCCCTCTGCCTGGCCGTGCGGGTAAAACGGGTTTGTCTGTTTTAGTCTGATAATACGGAGACATAAACACATCATAGGCCTCTTTTATTTTACGGTTCATTTCCCAGGCAATAGAAGAACCTGAGCTTCCATTTGCTGAAGCTTCCAATAATTCGTAATTGGCGACAGTGTCATTACCTCCTAATTGATGTTCGACAATATGGTCGATTTGAAAAGTAGTTCCGTTTTTCTCTCTATCCCATATGGGTAATTTTGCCAGTGGCAGTAATTCTGCTCGTGTTCCGAAAATATTTAATTCAGGTTTATTTTTCCCTTTAAAGAAATAGACCCGTTCGTTTTCATTTTCGGCCCTGCTATAACCTCCGCTTTGGGTTGCTTCGGTTATTTTAGTGTCTAAATTATGGTTTGCCTGTACTGCTGTTCCTGTATCCCAGTTTTGGGGCTGCTGCGTATTACGTCCGGGAGGCGGCATGACCAGAGGTCTTGTGAATAAGCTTGTATTTCTAATCTTGAAATCAGAAATGCTTATCAGGGGAAGTGTCAGAGCCAGTGATGAGCTTGTACTAATACGATAGGTACGACCATCTTTTTCATAACTGAATTGACCGTTTGCTTCGTCGCGGGGTGTCACGCCGGTTGGAGGTGTTACAGCACTGCCAGCGGTAGATGGAGTTGTCGTTTTCTGGATCATTTTGGGTTGAACAGCACTAGCTCCTTGTTGAACGGTGTGGGTTAGTTCATGTGCCAGAAGGTGTTTTCCTCCCTGTGACCCCGGATTGTATTTGCCTTCGTTAAAGTAGATGTCGTTGCCGCTGGCAAAGGCTTGGGAGCCCAGTTCTTTGTTCATTTGAACGGCGTTTGAATCGTTATGGATTCTTACACTGCTAAAATCTGCTCCAAAACCAGATTCCATCTCCGTTTTAGTGTTTTTAGAAAGGGGAGAACCACCACCTCTGCTATGGTTTAAATTGCTTTCCAGATTAGAATCGTCAGAAGGATTTGCATCGGCACCAGCGCTCATTTGAAGCTCTTTTTCGTCTTCTTTGGATTGAATTTCCTCTTCTTCTTTAGTTTGAACTTCTTCTTCGGCTTTCTTTTGCTGAACAATTGGTTTTGGAACAGAAATGGTTTCGGTGGTTTTGACCGTTTCGTTTTGAGGAACTTCGGTTTTATTCTGAGGGGTTTCTTCTACGGTTGCTTTTTCAGTAACAACGGTTTCCTTTTCTTCTTTTTCTGATTTTAACTGAACAACAGGAGAGAGGTTTTCTGCTATTGATTTTTGAGGAGCGGTCACATCCTTTTTTTGTACCTCCTCTAATTTATTTTGAACTATGGGTGATGGGCTGAAAAACGGTTCAGGATTATTTTCAGGAGTCTTAGTGACTATTTTGTCGGCTGCTTTGTCGGCTTCCGCTTCATATTTATCATTTGATTTGCCAATGCTGAGTTTTGCCTGTAGACCAAAAAAAGGGCTGCTGCCTCGCTCATTCGTTGAGGTAGTCTGATTGGAGGAATGAGCTGTTTTTTTAGCAAGAGCACCCATAATTAAGTCATATTTTATCGTTTTAAAATTTAAAAAGAACTATGGATTTCCATTAAAATAATTTCTTTAGGTCCAACCAGGGATACCAGTAACTTATTGTAGTTCGGAATATTGAAATAACGGCTTTGTCCAATTTTCCATCGATAAGGCAATATGTTTTTTTCATATACCTTTTCGTCGATATGGTTTGTTTCTTGTGTCTTTTGATCTTTTTTACTGAATTCACCAAAGCTGTTCAAATGATAACCGAAATAGGAATCTCCTTTTTCGAAAACAATGGGCAGAATGTAACTTTTAGAATCTTCGGGAACATTCCATTCTTTGGCTATGGTATTGGTTTTTAGGTAGGTTTTTTTGTTTTCGGTATAAGAAATAAATACCTCTCCATTATTTAAAACACCGGCAGATTGAAGTGCTATTTTTCCCTTCAAAACAGCTTTCTCGTACCATCTGAAAGTAGCACCTTCCAGCGTGATGTATTTGCTACCCCAGAAGCCGGCGAGTTTTTCAAAGGGACCAAAGTTTTCTTTTGCTTTTTCATTTGTAACAGTACCTTTTGTGTCTAAAGAAACAATTACACTTTTAGAATTATCGATGCAATGGAGCGCATTTTGATAAGAAACAGTATGAATACCACCGAACCATTCAAGGACTTTGACTTTTGTATAATCACCCTCAATCAGCCACGCATTACTGATTCCTATTACCCAAATGTCTTTGTTTTCTGAGAGAATAATTTTCATTCCTTTTAAAGGATGCTGAATTTTTACAGCATCTTTTTTTACGATATACAGGAAGTCAGAAGTTAACTTTAGAAAGTCTCCGTTTGCAGTAATAGCTACATCAATAACATCAGAATCGGAATGGTAGTTAAAAGAATCATTGAGGACAGAGAAGAAATGATTGTCCCGTGTGCCATTCTCAGAAACATATCGACCAATTAATACCTCTGAAGTTCCATACAATTCCATATATTTTCTGGGAAATGAAAGTTCAGGGTTTGGGATGTCTATACGAGAATATTCGTGTCCGTTTTTACCGATTGCAGGATACTTTGATAAAGCGGGTACGGAATCTATCGATTGTTTATAGACAATTTTAAAAGTAAGGTCGTGTTTGTTTTCCGGATTCATTTTAGAAACGTTTTGACAATTGGTAAATACTAAAAATAATAATAAAGATAAAGCCTTTTTCATATTGGATTGTATAATTTACCATGGAGGATTAGAAATTTGAATTACTCCCGGAAACACATTAATATTGACACGTTGTATAAAAAAGTTATTATTAGGTTTTGACCAGAGGCTGATGGCATGAGTTCCGTCGATTGCCATTGCAACGTGTCCTGGGTAAGGGTCGCCGGATGCAGTATAAAAAATTAACTGCCCGACTTTTGGCGTCGTACCCGGATAGACAGGCAGGCCGCTGTTCCAACCTAATTGACTCCATATTAATACATTGGGATCAGAGGCACCGAAGGCAGTATTATAAAAATTCTGAATCCAGGAAGCACTAATTTTGTTAGAAAGATAAGCAGCGTACATGATACTTTCCCAGCAATTCATAGTCGCAGCAGCCGGAAGTGTTCCTGTACCTCCATTCCTTACAAAATAAGCAAAGAAATCATTATTTGGAGGGTTTCTCCAATACATTGAGCCTAATAGCAGATGAGAGAAAACGGCAACAGAAACCGGAGCTGTCAGTTTCGAATTGATTAAACTTCTGATGCTGGTATCTGCCAATGCAGCTTGTCTGTCGCTGGGAGAGGCACTTAAGATTTCATTTCTAATGACATCATAATCGGTACTGTGATTAAGAAGCCAGGTAAGTTTTGGAATGAAATCGGAACCTTCGAAGTTAATCCAGTCTAATTGTGTTACAATGTCAAAATTGAGATCGGTTACCGCTTCGACCATGGTCGTATTATCACAAACTGCGCTAAAAAAATCTCTCCAGAGAGGCGTTTTTAAAGCGTCTTTTTGTGCTTGGTCTGTACTGGAATTTATGATCCATGGTTTTATAGTAGCATAATCGAGTTCGAATCTCGTTGCGAACATTTCGGCGTTCAGCCAGGTCAATTTAGTAGCTAAATCAAATTGCAGATCGTTTAAGGCTTCAATCATAGTGATGTTGTCGCAAACGCCTACAAAGAAATTCATGCCCACCTCGGAATGTACTTTTAGGGCATCTCTTTCGGTTTGGTTAGTCGTGGTGCTTGTAATCCAGGGTTTTATCTCTGAATAGCTGATTGACCAACTGGCTGAATAGATCTCTGCATTAAGCCATACTAATTTTGTTACTAAATCAAATTGTAAGTCGTCGAGAGCTTCAATCATATTGGCATTCGTACAAACGCCAACAAAAAAGCTTTTCCAGACATCGGTTTTTAAAACATCTCTTTGCGGTTGATCGGCGGCGGTTACCATTCCTTTGATTTCGCTGTACGCCATGAAAAATGTTCCAAAGGTAGCGGCGGCATTTACCCATTCCAGTTTTGTATTCAGAGGAGCTCCTAAATTATTAACTGCCCTGATCATTTCGGCTACATCAAGTGCTGCAGCCATTCTGGTTTTGTAACTGCTATTGCCTAAAACAGTTGCTTTTTCAGTATCGTTAAGCTGAGCACACATTAAAATGACTTCATCTTCAGGAACATTAAAACTGTCGAGCATTTCGTTTAGACTGTCTAAATTGCTTGGCGTATCTTGTTTTTGAATGTTGGGTTTATTGCCTTGCTGTATCGTGTGCGTAAGCTCGTGTGCTAACAGGTGTTTTCCGTCCTGAGAATCGGGATTGTATTTTCCTTCGTTAAAATAGACGTCATTACCATTGGCAAAAGCCTGAGAGCCTAATTCCTTGTTCATTTGAACAGCATTAGAATCATTGTGGATTCTCACCTTGCTGAAATTGGCTCCAAAACCGGATTCCATTTGGTTTTGAGTGGCATTGGCCATGGGAGAACCACTGCCTTTACTGCTCTGAAGTTTGCTTTCCAGCGATGCCGTATTTGTTGGACTTGTTTCAGTTTCGGCACTTTTTTGGATTTCCTGTTCCTCTTCTTTGGTTTGAACTTCCTCTTCGGTTTTTTTCTGCTGAATCAGTGGTTTTGAAATCGGATTTTTTTCGACTGCTTTAGGCGTTTCGGCTACAACAGTTTCAGTTTTGTTTTGAAGTGTTTCTTCCTGTTCCGTTTTTAATTGGGTAACGGGTGTACTTCGTTCTGCTAAGGATTTTTTTTGAACTACAGGAGATGGACTAAAAAAAGATTCCGATTTGGCATTTTGTTTTTGAGAAACGATTTGATCAGCTGCTTTGTCGGCTTCAACTTCATATTTGTCATTCGATTTTCCGATATTGAGCTTGGTCTGTACGCCAAAAAAATCCTCACCCTGCCTTGAATTAAAGGCGGATGGTCCGGAAGGATTGGATTTTGATTTTTGGTTAAAAGCTCCCATGTGTCGTTAACGGTACTTGATTTTATTAATGTCTGTGTTTTGATCCCACACCTTTAAAAGCATTCTCTCCACAGGAAGCCGGAGTTCCAATGATCATCCTGAACTTGCCTGCAGTTGGGGCGGTGAAATTAATCGGAACTGTACCACCAATTTTGAACGAAGTTGGTTTCATTAAACTTGTCCCTGCGGAATCAGTAATTTCGACGCTGTAACTTGAACAGGGGTTCTCACTTTTATTTCTTGTCGTTGTTAATGAGATAGAAAACGATTTACAAGCACCATCTGTTTCTAATGTTTCAATATGAACTGGATCTGAGGAGAAATGAAATATATTCGTTATATCGCAGGTCTTTTTGTCTTTTTTCTTTGGTGGTTTTTTCTTTTTGTCTTTGCCCGGGCCTGAGCCTTTTCCAACATAAATATCATCTAAACGGCCAATGGTTTGTACGCCAACAACTCCATCGTAGCTCAGACCATTATCGGATTGAAATTTAAATACAGCTGCTCGTGTTTCACTGCCAAAATCACCATCAGCACCGAATTTAGGAAGCTGATAACCTAAATCCATTAAACCCGATTGTACTTTTTGTACAGGTTCTCCCTTACATCCGGTAGCGAGATAATCTAAATCATCGTGTGTTTGCTCTAACTTGTAATCTCCTTTAAACCGAGGAGATTCTAAATCTTCAGCTGCAGTTGCAGAAGGATCGACGGATTTTTGTACAGCTCCGGTTTGCTGAATGGTATGGGTTAATTCATGTGCCAGCAAATGTTTTCCTTCCCGGGAATCGGGGTTGTATTTTCCTTTGTTAAAATAGACATCGTTGCCGTTGGTGAAAGCCTGAGCTCCCAATTCCTGACTCATTTGGACAGCATTAGTATCAGTGTGAATTTTTACATCACTGAAATCCGCACCAAAACCGGATTCCATTTCTTTTTTGGTTTTTTTGTCTAAGTCGTTTCCACCACCTTTTGAGTGGTTCAGTTTTCCTTCAAGTTCGTTATTCTCGATTTCGGCATTGGGATTTTGTTCTTTCTTTTGTACAGCCTTGTCTTCTTCTTTTTGCTCTTTAGACTGTACTTTTTCTTCGTTTTCACAATCGGCACATTTCTTTTGTACCGGTTTTTCTTCTTCCTTCTTGTCGGATTTCTTCTGTACTGGCTTTTCCTCTTCTTTTTTATCTGATTTCTTCTGAACTGGCTTTTCTTCTTCCTTCTTGTCAGATTTTTTCTGAACAGGTTTCTCTTCCTCTTTCTTATCCGATTTCTTTTGTACTGGTTTTTCTTCTTCTTTCTTATCGGATTTTTTCTGTACAGGTTCCTCTTGTTTGATTTCCTTACTCTGAACAGAAGAGATGGTCTCTGCAATTGGTTTTTGCTGTACGTTTTCTTTCGACTGCAGAAGACTTCCTCCGGACGAATTATTATTCACTACTTTATCGGCAACCCGGTCTGCCTCAACCTCAAACTGGTCACCGACTGTTCCGGTTTTCAGTTTTTTCTGGATTTTAGGTCCAAAAAAAGCAGAAGAGGAGGATTGAGCAATTGGCTTTTTATTTTCTAGCGTTCTCATCACTTCATTGTTTTGTTATTTGAAATAAAAAAATATTTCTTTACCCTTTACGGGATCAATTTTCCGGAATAAAGGGTGCTACGATGCGAGCATCGTTGGAGAGCTGATTTCTTCTTTTGGTATGATCTGATGTTTTTCCAGTTCGATCTTTATTTGTGCGTACCAGTATGGAAATATTTTAAACAATCGATATTCAATTTCTTCCGTAATGTCTTTTTTGTACTTTTTAATACCAAAGAGATGACTGTAGCTTATTTCACTGGCATATTTACTTTGTTCTGTTATATTTTTTCCTTTAAGAAGCAGGGTAGGCGTAATATTGTTATAGTCTAATACAGAAGCCAGATTGTATTGTTCTATAACAATACAAGGCTCAAAACCTTGTTGCTTTAATGGTTCAAATTCCTTACGGTTTGTGGTATAGATTTTTTCCAGATCATAATAGGCATTTATAAATTTATCGCGCAGTGTGAGGTCATTAAATCCCAGTATGCCACAGCTGTAGGAAAGTCCTAAATCAGGATGCCAGTAAGGTAAATTTTGTGTGTATTGGTTAAAAAAATCGATTTGCTTTTTATAGTGCGCTTCATAACCGCATTCTCTGCGTTCGAGAATAATGGAGTCGAAATTGAAATTGATTTTCTTTTTTATAAATACATCCGTATCGAGGTGAACAAATGGTTTGGTTTGTTTTTCGATGGCATGAATTTTTGATTTCATCCACAATTCTTTATTGTGTTCCTGATCCATTTTTGTGATTCTGCAGGGCAGCATATACAAAAAATTATAGGCAGTTTCGTCTGCATAAAGCTCAATGTCCTTGTACCAAAGATGACTGTACAAAATACTCAGAGCGGTCATGTAAACGGTTTCCTTAAGTTTATTGCCCATTTGCCAACGATTATTGATTAGAGGAAAAGCGTTCAGGCTGTATATTATTCTTGGTTCTTCCATAAAATATCGCTTAAGGTTTGCAGCTGTTGTTTTTCATCCAGATAGCAGACGTTGTTGTATAACGAAGCTTTTTTACTGTGTTTATAGAGTCTTTTCCATTCGTATTTTTCACCTGTTGCTTCTGAGGTCAATTTCGGAATCTGATCATTATGAAATGTTTTCATTTCATCAAAGGTGGCGTGCCATACCATTTCGCCTAATAAATAGGACTGTGTCAAGCCTATTTTAGAGAAATCTCTTTTGTAATAATCTGTATGGACATTTTTATCGTTGATCTGGTATTCTGAAACCAAAACTTCTCCCTCCAGATCATAAAAGCGGTTGAAAAAACGGGTGATCACTTCATTTTCTTTAATGAGTGATAAATCGTCTTCATTTTCATAAATAATATCAATATCATTTATGGGCATATCATAATAAGCACGGAGGTTAATGTAATCCGCAATTCCGCCTACAAAGGCAATCTTTGTAATATCGAGGTTCTTAAAAATATTTTTGAGAGCTTGTTTTTGCTCGTAGAAAATATTTTGTTCATCCTCTTTTAGAAATGTGTTTTTTTCGGTTTCCATGTTTTATATCGTATTACCAGTCCACAAAAATGATCTTGTCTTTCCATGCGAGTTTTACAATTCCCAGATTCCAGTTAATTTTATCTAACAAAATGTCCTGTGTTTTTCTTTCGACAATGACTTTGGGGTTGTCTTCGCTAAGAATTATTTTGCCGGGTCTTTGTAAATACTCATTTTGTAATAGGGCTATAGAAGAATTTTTCATAATCGGCCAGTTGTCTAAAACGGCTTGCAGCATTTCTTTGCCTTGATCTTTTAACTCTTCCGAGAGTATAATGTTTCGGTTTATAGGTCGGTTTATGGGGATGTTGCACAACACTTTTTCGAACAGCATTTGAGATTCGTAATCCTGCTCCCGGTCTGTCGCGATATAATGTAGCAGATGGGCGGCAGTTTCGGGATCGTTTATCGTATGGTCTTTACGGAGTAAACCGCAATTTCCGAAAAGATGTTTCAAAAAAGGATGCACCAGTATTAGTCCCGCATTGTTTACATAGTGTGAAGAAGGAACATTCGAAGTTGCTCCGTCAGCAGGGAATAATGCCGAATGCCAGTCTTCCAGATCTTTGGTTTCTTCATTTTTACCTTCGATTTCCTTGTTACGATTCAAAAGAGCATTGATTTCTGCTGTTTCTTTAGCATCGGTTTCCGGGGATTTTGAAGAAGGATTTCGATTTTCTTCGGTTTTCTTCTTTTTATCAGGATCACCAACTTTATGAATTTTTTCCTTTTCCTTATTTCCAGATTCTAAATCTCGAGCTTCCCTATTTTGAACTTCCATTTTAGTATCAGGTTGAGGTTCGTTAGCAACTTCAGGAGATCTGTCAGTTTCTGAAAATTTTAATTTTAAGAATTCTTCTTTAGCGCTTTCCGGAAGAATTTCGGAAGCGATTTGTTCAGAAAGAGTTTTTATAGCGTCTATTTCGGGAGCAAGATTGCTTAGTACGGAGAGTACTGATTTATCGGATACATTTTGCCTGATTTGTTCCAATATGATTTTCAGGTTTTCCTGAGTTATAGAAACAAAAGAAGCAATTAGCTGCACTAATTTTTCTTTTGTCAGAGCCTCATCATGCTGTAATAATTCCGAAAATACGATTTCCCAAATTAAATTGCGCTGATTTAAGCCCTGTTTCGATTTCGAAACAAGTTTGCGCATATTGCGATGGATCTTCTCAATTATTTTGGTAGCTGTTTCTTTATCATCAGCGGCTAAAAGAAGTGTTTTTTTAAGGATATCATAAATCTGTGCGTCTGATAATTGTTTGATGAAACGGGTTCTGATTTGGGAGTTTTTCAATGCATTTCGCAATTTTGAACCGAAAGTTTTGTCTCCAATATTTTTTTGTAATTGAGGGTCCTCTTCCGGACCAAGGAGAGTATTACCATTAACATTGCTCTTACCATTGCCGTTACCATAGTTATTGTTACTGGTAATCACCCACCAGGGACTGGTTCCTGTTTCCAGAAAAATGAAGAATTCATCACTGTTTTTTTCTTCGCGGTTCATTAATTTGTAACGCTCCGTATCGGGAAAACCTTTTTGAATCTGATCGTCAATCTGTTTTTGAATCTGATTTAAAATTTCCAGCTTTAGGGCATTAAAATTAAGTTCAGAAGCGACAGAAAGGTTCAGGTCTAATTTTTCGATCTGAATACTGTACAGCGGTATTTGGGTATGGAGCGTATCAAAATAGGCTTCTAAAAGAGGAAGGAGTTCTTCTTTTAGAAACGTATCCAGATGATCTTTGAGGTAATACGCCTTCTCTTTAGATTGGGTATTGACCTCCAGAAACAGCTTGTTGATAATATGGCTTCCAAGGTGCTGCACTTAGTTTAAACTTTTTAGTTGTGATTCGATGGCTTCCAGAATAAATTTGATGTCTTTAAACGGAATCTTCTGATCGGTTAAGAAAGCTTTTAAGGTTCCTTTAGGATCGGTCTTATACTGATTTTTTACAAAACCTTGTAACAAGCTGTCTATACGTGCCGTAATGGTTGTAAATGGTTTCTCGAATTTATTTATGAGTTCTGCGGGCTGACATTTTATGATGGTATAGAAAAGCGAGATATGACTTTCGGTAAGGAAACTCAGTACCGTTTTTTCCTCTTCCATTCTTGCATTTCTTGCGGCCAGTAATAAATTGTGGTATACAAGCTCATTATACATCTCGGGTAATGCAGTATTAAAATCTCCATTGATATAAGTACTGGTTTCTTTTTCAACACTTGCAAATTGTTTCTGAATTTCAGTAATCAGCGAAAGAGTCTCTTTACTGAATTTTTGTAATTCAGGCTGTTGGTTGATTTTTTCAAAAGTCAGGTTCGTTTTTTTGACGAATTCTACTGCATTAGTCAGACAGGGGTTTTCAGTCGGTTTTTCACGAATTCGGATATCTCTCGGACCGTCGACAGATTCGTCGCATCTTTTATTCAATGCTGTAAGAGATACTTTGATCACGTCGTTTTTGTATAGCGAAGTTGGTCGTATGATGGCTTCTGTAGCATCGGTTTCGATTACCTCTTCTTCGATGTTCCAGATGTATTTTAGAGCATCCGTGGATTTGTTGCTAAAGGCAATCTGATTATTTCTGATTGCGTAGCTAAACAAAGCTACAGGCGGATTTTGCATTATAATGGTAAGGTTCGAAGGTTTACCGTTTATTAGTATAACCACCTGATCTACATCTTTAGGAACATTATTGCCGATAAAAATGTATTGACCGGCATCATTCTGGGAAACTCCCGGGCCTGATAAGACCGTTTTTTTGCTATTTGGTTCAATAGTTAAAATATGCGGTTTAAGGTCGTTTCTGCAGATATTTCGGCTGTCGATACCTACCACTACAGGCACTTCAAAAGTCACCGGATGCTGTGCCTGAGCATTACAGTTTCCGTTTTCACCTGTAACTTTTACCTGAAAACTATAGCTTTCTTTGGCGGGTACCTCATAGGCATAAATATGTTGAATTTTTGCTTCAGTAGTGGCAACAGGTTCACTGCCATCACCAAAATCCCAAACATATTTCATGTCTTTTTGATTCTCACCGCTAATACTAAAATCAACCACAACTCCATCCTTATTAAGTGATTTCGGGAAGACAAAAGTGAAATCAAATTTTGGTTTTCTGAAAATGGTTATTTGGCAGTTGGTTTCAAAATTATTCACCGTAAAAGTTATCGGTTTTCCGATGAGTTCTTCACTGACCAATTTTGGATCAAAAACAAATTCTCCATACTGATTTTTGGTTACTCCGCCATTCAAATCTTCGTCTACATCGGCTTTTACAAAACCTCCGGTTGGTGTTACGTGAAAGGGGAAGTAAGGGGTTGTTTCATCAAAGCAGATATGGTTTACAGGTAAAGACAGGGTGATGAAATTATCATCGCAGCATAAATATGGCAAGGTAAAATCGGCTATTACGGGATTTAGCACGATAGATTCTCCGGGTTCTTTTTTATCGCCTTCTTTTTCAAAATCACCTGCGAGAGAATTTCCTCGCGGATATTCGTACGGATAACCATAGCCGTAATAATAAGGATATTGACTGTACTCTCCTTCAATATAAATCATGACAAATGTGCCGCCCGGTGCCACACCTGATTTGTGCTCGTATCCGTGATTTTTGTTCAGATAGTAGGAGGTATAATTTTCAACTATTTTTTTTGCGTCATGGGCTTTTACTCCAAGTACAACAACATTGAATCCTAAACCGTACTGACGTCTGATGGCCTGAATCGTTTTTAGTGCTTTTTTATAGTCTGTACCCTGATGGCCTTCGATTCTGTAGAAGTTGTGATCTGAGACCATTTCGTTAGGCCATTTTGTATTCAATAAGTTATCGTGATAACTTCTGTTATTGCGTTGTTGTCCGATAGTGGTTTTTTCGTAATCCCAAAGCTCAATAAGATGATCGCCCACGTTATTGTAAAATGGAATTGCTTTTTTACCAAGCGAACCCAATTCAAAACTAGGAGTGATTTTGATATAAGTATAGTTTACATTGTAATTCGCTAATAATTGTACGCAGCGTTTTATCAGACTGTACAATTGCTGTAAATCTGTATTTTTCCCATAACAGATTGTAATTTCTTTACCTTCTAAATCAACAATAAATTCGTTAATGGTGTCTTTCTTGCCAGGTTCGTTAAGCGTGTCAAAAGGCAGACAATCGTTACAGGTACTAAGGTTCTGTCCCGTGAGCAGCGGTGATTTGTAAAAAGAATGTCGGTATTCAAAACAAGGGCCGCTTTTTTGCACTTCTCCCAGCATTAAGTGTTTGGGAAATGATTTGATGTCCGGAAAGCAAAAATCATAGTCCATATTGGACAATAAAAGTCTGATCTCATTGTAAGTATCAATTAAATCGTTGAGCAGATCGTATCGATACTGAAAATCAGGAGGGACATTTTTTTCATCAAAACTGTACAGAGAAGCCAGATTCTTTTTTATAGAATCCAATATAGTTGGCATTTTTAATGGGGTCAATAGGATCTCAAAACCGTCTTGCAGTCTGGCCACTACATTGTTTCGGAACAGACCATTGGTGAATTTTCTTTTGATTTCATAATAACTGCTAAAATCTTCGGGTTGTAATACAATGCGGTTAGAAACCAGTTCCGGAAGTTTGTAATACAGGTTAGAGAATTTGATTTTGCTAATGATCTTATCATGAGTGTTTATCTGCGCCGCAACGGTTTTGCTTACCAATAAGGCTTTGTGATTGCCGATGATTTCCAGTCCCTGATTGTCGCAGGAGAGACTGACACAGAGATCGGAATCTTTTTCATATGATTCGATATACAAAAGAACGACAGCATCCGTTACCTCTAATCCGGTATTTTTTTTAAGATAATGTATCGGATAAGTATTGGCACTTTCGGTAAGCTGCTGCTCGGCAGTTAAAAGTTCGAAGATATCAAGCTGTTTTGAACCATCGTAAAAATAAGGTTTGTAAGCCGCTTTTTTGTTGTCGTATACTTTATAATGCGTGTATTGTTTACTTTCAAAATCAATAATTTTTCCACCGTTTGGAGTAGACTTGTACAACTGTATAAGATCACCGTCGGTTGTGATACCGCTGCCTTGTGTTATGGTAATGTCTTTTGAAACGGGGCTGTATGAAACCTTAAATCCGCAAATGATGCCGACACCACTAAGACCAATTCTGGAAATACGATCCTGATCATCAAAATAATCTACAATCTCGTTAAGATGTCCTTCTGTTAGTACCTGATTTTTAGTGAATCTTCGGTACAGCGTTGTTATGGTTGAAAGTTTTACTAACATTTTGAATGGTATTTATAGTGATCCTAAATTTGTTTTTCCCAGTATTATTTTCTCGAATTGATTTTCGTTTTCGTCGTTGCAGTCAAATAATCTTCCTGTAGGATATAAATTGCTGAGGTTCGATAGAGAGGTGATAAGCTTTATCAGGTCTGTTTCCGGCTGATTTTGATTCAATAAGGTTTTGGCAAATAAATAATCCTTGTAAGAGTTCTCAAACCGCAAAAGTTCGTTTTCTGCCGGATTTTGAATTTCATTTTTCCGATGCCCGATCCAGCAGATTTTTGCCAGCACATGCGCCGGTAATTCCTCCTTAATTACTTTTTCGATATAATTTCTGAAATCGATGTTGGCAAAACGCAAAGTATATCCGGGCAGAATAATACTTACGCGATAGGAGTAAGGGTCCAAAGGCTCACAGCTCTTACACTCATCAGTACAGATCGGTAAAAATGTTGCCGAATCCACAATAGTCTGGTTCACATCCGGGCGAAGCATCATGTGTTCGACAATAAATAAACCTTCCTCGGTAAACACTTCTTTCATAAAATGAATCAAATCAAGAATAGACTGCTTCACTTTAGCCAAAGAACTGTAGTAAGTGTACCTTTTGGCAATGATACGGTCCTTATTGTTCACATCCGTAATTAACGGATTAATGATGTCATACGAATACTTTCCGGAAGGAGACCGGTGTATCTGGATGTTATCGATGACCTGCGGATCTGTGATGCCTTTTTTAAAAGCCTCTTCGACATTGTATTCGCGGGTTTGAATGATTTGTAAAATAGCAAAATACATTTCCCGATTGGCAATAGAGGTGTCGTAATACTCTGTTGTGGCAGAGAGTACGATTTTGTTTTTATCATCCCTGATTCTCCATCGGTATACCAGTTGATTGTCTGAATCAATAAAATGGTAGAGATCAACAAAGGAATCCGAAAGATGTCTTCTGTTGTAGTTTTTAACCCCCAAAAGCCTTGCAATTCTCTTTTTTACCCCAGAGACATTATCAGTATCCCACAGATTGCTGTTGGGCTGTCGGTAATAGTTAAAAGAACTGCCGCGGTTTTTGCTGACGATTTTATAATCTTTCAAAAAGTCTTCTTTGTTTTTCAGCACCACTTCATCCGTAGCACTTCCATAGATACTTTTGTTAATGAAAACATACTCAGAGAAACGTTCTGCAAAGCGCCCTAAAAGATGGTCCAGAATAGAATTTCGTCTTTCAATATTGTTGTCCAGT
Source organism: Flavobacterium sp. B183 (assembly GCF_023539155.1). Classification (NCBI taxonomy): domain Bacteria; kingdom Pseudomonadati; phylum Bacteroidota; class Flavobacteriia; order Flavobacteriales; family Flavobacteriaceae; genus Flavobacterium; species Flavobacterium sp. B183. The sequence goes on from NZ_CP097434.1 coordinate 2,170,459, forward strand.
TCCTTAAAAAGAATTTCGGTCAGATAATCATCATTGTTTTCAGGATAGTCCTTTACCAGTTCGCTAAAGCCTTTAATGTCTTTTACTGCCTGGGTAAAAAATGTTTTAGTGAGATTGCCGCTTACCGAAAGTATCTCGTTGACTTTTCCCAAATGTTTAAAATAACTGGCCAGAATCTGATCGAAGAATAAAAGATAGGCTTTAAGCTGTTTGGCCTGCGATTGTCGGGCGACTGTGGCTCCTGACGGTAAACCGACTTCTCCGATTCCGTACGTATCCGGAAAATCGTTTTGTATGGTGGTATAGCTGTTTGGGTTTAAATAAGTGCCTTTTGGTATTTTCAGTTCTTTGTGTTTGCTGGAATAATCGGTAGCTTTATCTTTTACGTCATTAATTTCCTTTAAATAAAGATCCACCTGAGTTTTATTGATGTTCAGAGGTAGTACGCCTTTATTGTAGTTGAAAACACTTTTATTACAGATTACCGGTTTTTGGTATTCTTTGAGGCAAAGCAGCCACTGATTCGCCACCGCTTCATCATCGCCGCAATTTCCAAGAGAAATATCTTTGATGGTCAGCACTCCGGGCACATTCATGATCAGTTTGATAATATCCGATAATCGTACCTCACTGGTCAGTTCGGCTTCGATTAATTCTTTGGTATCAATAAAACCATGTTCCAAAACCGGTCCGTCAAAAATTTCTAAGGAGGTGTATCCCTTATCGAGCATTTGCTTAACCGAATAAAAATTAACGGTGGTCGATAAATAACCATCCAATGCGGTTAACACCAGGGCATGAACCATTTCTTCGTCGGCTTGAGTATCGATCTCAATACTGGCACATATTTTTATAGGATATTCATCGACTTTTATAATGTTAATCAGATCTTCACACAGGTTTCTGTTGGCATGGAATTTTTTTCTGATGAGGTCTTTGACGCTGTTAATGTCAGAAAGTTTATTGCTCTCAAAATCAACATAAAGATCGTATAAACCTTTGAGCTGAAATTGTTTTTTAAGGCGGCTTGGGAGTTCGCTAAAATCCTGATAATTATAAGATAATTGCTCGTCTTTACAATTCACGTAAACGGTTTTGTAGTGTTTGGCCGGCCAACAGTTTTTAACTCCGTCAATATCGATAAACAGTTTTCTGTAATCCAGTGCAGTTACGGGACTTGTAGTCAATACTTCCGAAGCCTTAAAAAACTGGTTGGGAATATCTTTTTCTTTTATGTCAGAAGCAAGGAGGTTTTCGATCGGCAAATCAGTTCTCATGCCAAGATCGGTTATAGCATAACAAAGCATTTCCAGCATCGTGATACCGGGATCATGCGAATTAAAATCAGTCCATAATTTGCCACCCAGCTGTTCGATATACTCAATGCCTTTTTTTCTGAGATAGAAAAAATCCAGGTCATCTTCGGTCGCAACCTTTTTAGGAATTGTATTATGTGGATTTAGTATTGACATGACTCTTCGGATTGGAAATTAGGTTCTTTACAACTGTTGATTTTTGTAGAAATGATATGATTTTTTACCGATACCAGTATGCGTTTTGGATTAGACGGTGACAGTACCGGCAAGAAATCCAGTGTTGCCTGATAAGTAATATCGTTCGGATTTTCGGATTCGGTATTGTCTTTGAGTTTTGCCATTTCTAACTCTGCTAAATAATCGACATAGTATAATTTTTCGATATAGTCAATGATGGTGCTTCTGTGTAATTCAATCCCAAAAAGGATGTCCTGAGTGGTGTCAAATGCCCACGGCGACAAGAATTTGGTGATATCTTCATTGAGCTGTTTTTTATAAAAGTTCTCATCGTACTGGGCATAAAACCGCACATTGAGTTTGATGATCACCTTCTCGTATTCCGGATTAATTACAGCGACTTCGACATGCATACTGTTGAGATTGCTGATGTAATTTCGAATTTTATTTAAGGTAGCCGTATTTACTCTCGGCTCATAAAGATCAAATACATTTTTGTTTATAATATCCGGGACCACTATAAGAGTAATATCTCCGGGTGAAAGAAAGGATTCCTTTTCATTATTGGTATGGTTCAGGCATTTTACTCTGAAAACTTCCGGAAACTCCTGAAGGATAAGATGCTCATAATCCCATAGCGTTATTGCTCTGTTTTTGTGGCGAAGACGTTCACTTACCCGTTTGTAATAGGTCTCGTCTGATTCCTGTGCTTTTCCGTTAAAAGAATTAAAAGGCTGCGCGACACTTTTAACCTGCGTGATGCGGGTAATGAGCTTAGAAATCGTTTCAGCAGGCAATCCTTTTTCTAAATGAGACAATTCGTTATTGTGGTTGTAAAATTCGGCTGTAACGACTTGTGTTTTAATATCGATTACTTTGCAGACGGCATCATAAGCTTTATGCATTTTTCCTCTTACCCAGATCAGGTTGTCCGGAAATAAGGTGTTTGTTTTGGTAGCTTGTTTTGGAATCGCAAATTTCAGAATCCCCGACTTTAAAAAATTATCGGTAGAATTGGCTAAAATTTCATTCTCGATATTTTTCCATTGATTGTCACAAAGAATAAACCATTCTATTTTTTGTCTCCCAACGAAAGAGTCCACCTGTGGATTTTCGCTTCCTTCAAGTATCTGAACCAATAAAGCAACCTGCTGTAAAGTTTCAGCTTCCTCGAGACCGATGTAAAATTCGCCTCCTTTGCAATAATCAGGAACAAGACGGCTTGTAAGAGCGCTATTAGCATCCAAAACTCCTTTTTGTCTGGCAACATTTTTCAAATAAGAATGTTCTTCACTCTGTCCAAATGGAGCTTCATGAAATAATCGGATTCGTTCTGCCTGGTATTCGACTTCGGTTTGATGGGTAAAATTGACCGTTTCCTCCGCCGTGTAATCTAAACTAATGGTTTCGACAAATGGCGTATAAGCTTCATTCGGAATCAGGGTATCCGCAATTTTACTCATAATGGCGAGCGTATATATTTTTGGGTACAAAGAGTGCAGCAACGATTGGTTTAGAGTCAATCGAATCGGGCCGCTCTTGTCAATGTCGTAACCGTCTCCTGCTAAAGGAAATTCAGTTACATAAACCCCGTCTTTTAGCGTAAACAAAGTAGTGTCTGTAATTTTGGTTTCCCAGTTTTCTTTATTTAAGAGAGATACATTACCTTTAAAATAAGCATCGGAGTCTACAATAAGATCAGTGTCGACTGTGTTAAGAATTAATTTGCTTTTTTCCGGAATATTTATGGCAACAGCATCTGTTTTCGGCTGAGGGTCTTCGGGCTGATTTACGGCTTTGTCTTTTATAATTTCTTTCAGAAACATTCCATTAAAGAAAAGAGTCTGGCTTATCGTCGTATCCTGATATTTCTTTTTGTAGGCCTGATAATGCGTTTTAAAAGATTTGGGGGTGTTTTTCCATTTTATAGAGACGTTGATATTCTTCCATTTTTTTGAAAACATTTCCGGATAATCAATAAGAAATGACGAGCCGCTGGTAGGCTGCATGGTAAAAGGATAGAAAGGTTTTTCGGCATTTAGTAAACCGGTATCGCTTTCCAGTAATAGTGATTTTACATCTTTTACGTCTACTTTAACACCGATGCTGCTGATGGTTTTGGTCACCAGATTTCTAAATAAATAATGTCCTTTTTTGTCTTCTGTACGAATTAAGAATCGGATAACAGGTTCTGTTGTAGAGAAATGTTCTCCTAATTTCTTTTGATTATAGTTTACAACAGAGGGGGTATCTTTTGAAATTTGAAAGACCAATCGCAATTGCTTTTCCACAATACCTGAAGTGGCAGCTGTTCCTATAAGTTTAAAAGGACCAAGCCATTCTTTTTCACCACTGCAGAAAATGCTGATATTATCAACAAGATCATTGACGGTAATGGGTTCCTTAAATGGTTCGGTATCAAAAGTAAAAGCTTCATTGAAAGTAATAGTAATATCAATATTTCTTTCACCTTCTTTTAATTGCAATAAGGGTGAAGCGATGGTAAAGCCAAGTCTGGCAGCTTCCAGTTCAGTATATTTTTCTTCATTAGAAGTATATCCAAATGGCAACCAGTACTTTGATCCTTCTTTAAGACTTTCTCCCTTTCCATCAAGAGAGTTGGCCACCTGACTGCATTTTATTTCCCCCAGGGTAGTATCATTATAAACACTCTTAAGCGCTGTAATTTGAGCTTTGTTGGCAACTAATTCTTCGGTTGTTTTATAGATAAGTTTGTTGCCTAAAGCATCTTTTCCTGCATCCAATTGTGTTTGCGCTTCGATTCGTTCTTCGGTACTTTTTTTAGCCAGCTCGAAAATAACATGTACCTGATCCGGTTTTGCAGCGAGTTTTTCGATTTGTAAAATATCCTTATAAAAGAAATCGAGATGTTTTTTGGTAATTTGATTAAAGCGCTCTTTAGACAGTTCCAATAATTTCAGGAAACAGATAAAAAGGGTCATGTGAGGCGTTAACGTGCCTTCGAATTCAATATCCCGAAGTGTTTCCGAAATACTTTGTTTCAGAAGCGTATAATCTTTGTCTTTTCTGTTTGGAATGTCTTTTTTCGAATAACCAAAATGATCAAAAATTTCCTGCCAGTTTCCGGAAGCTTTTTTGCTGTTGGTGGTGTCAAAAAAGTTAACCTGTTTGGCAAAATTATAGGTAAAAAGAAACCAGTCTTCCTTATCAAAGTCATGGAGTTCCAAATTGTGGGGATCGAGAATACTATTCATGCGGTCGCCCTGATCTGTGCCATTTCTTTTAAATAAGGTATCGTTGGTATGGTCGCTGTTGTTACACATAATGCTTTTTATATCAATTTTACTTATCTTTTAGTCCAATACAATTGGACTATATTGAATATACAATCGGTATTAAATATTAGTTCCTTCTTGTTTGTAGAAAGGATATACCATATTAGTTCTGGAATTGGTAGCTCTTATTCTGTAATCTAAAGCCACTAACAATTCCCCATTTAAATCATCTCCCTGACTGATGTCGATTTTCTCCACATCAATTCGCGGTTCATGGTATAAAATGGCGGTTCTGATGAGTTCAGACACATACGTTTTTAAGGTTGTGGTTAACGGTTCAAAAAGAAGTTCGTCTACATTACAGCCGTATTTAGGGACCATAATACGTTCTCCTATTTTAGTTGACAGTAGAATCTCCAGACTGCTTTTAATGTCTTCTTCATCAGAAATCATTACAGTAGCTCTGGTTGTTTTCTTAAATTCGGGAGGAAAACTCCATCCGGTTCCTAAAAAAGCTTGATCTGTTTCCATAATTAACCAATTAAAACGGTTGCTAATCCGGCTACTATTGTGCCTCCATGTGCGGTGGAATCCCCCATACGTGCTGCGGGTTTTCCTCCAATTAAAACGGTTGCCGAACCTGCGGCGATGGTATCAGGAGGTCCTGTGCAGGTAGCCATATCTCCAACACATGCGGCTGGAACTCCGCCAATTAATACGGTTGGCGAACCGGCAGGTAAAATTGGCCCTCCCACATGCGGAACGGTTCCGGTAACCATTGGGCAAACATGCATATCTGTAATTCTGGCGGCTGGTGCTCCCATAATTTTAATTTATTTGTACGATACTTCCTTTTACAATAGCCACTGCGCTTGAGGACATTTCGGCTCCCGCACTTCCTTCGGCTTTAAACTGCGCTTTGGCTTTTAAGGAAACGTTAGTTCCTTCAATTTTAACGTCACCTGATGCGACTATCTCAATGTTTCCGGCACTTTCCATTTTTATACCATTACTGTCTATGGTAATGACATTCGAATTTTCATCTTCAATAACAATTACCCCCTGGTCTTCGTCGAGTGTTATTTTTTTGCCCGCCGGAGTTTCAATTCCTATCGATTTTTTCTCGTCATCAAACATGACCTTCATTTCACTTCGGGTTACGATCCCTTTTTGGTGATTATCGTCTGAAGCTGTAATCGGAGAAGGCTTTCCACTGCTGTGAAGCATGCCCAAAACGATGGCGTTGTTTGGATCTTCGTTGACAAAACCAATAATTACTTCATCTTCTATTTCAGGTCTGAAAAAAATACCTCTGTTTTCTCCTGCATCAGGCGAAGCAACACGACACCAAATACCCTGTTCTTCATTGTTGATGATCGGAATTTTGACCAGAATTCGGTCTTCACCATTGGGGTCGTCTTCCAGTTGTGTGACGATTCCGGCATGAAGTCCTTTTATGGCCGGCATGATTCCGGAACCTGTTGGTGTGTGAATGTCATAGGTTTCAGAGAACCACTCCGGATTTAATCCAAATTGAGCATCGATGGTCCAGTTTCCCTCTGTTAGTTCGTGAAAAACTCCCGTGATGTAAGCGCTTCCGTTGAATCGGTCGCCAACGCCTTCCAGTGTAATGATGGTGTTGGGCTTAACGGCAGGAATTCCTTGAAATTTCACTCTTCCGCGAACTTTGGATAATTGCTGAAACAGTAATTTGGCGTCTGCCCAATCCTGCAATTCTGTTTCGGTAATGGCACCACCGTGACGCAGTTCCAAATTTTCCAGCTCGATAGTTTCGGACAAATCAGAAGCCGATAAATTTCCATTGAGACTTACTCCGGGATCACTGGCTTCAATTTCCACTAATTCCTGATTGGTATAATCCCAGCTGTACGAAGACACTTTGGCAAATTGATTTCGAGCATCAATTTCGGCATCAAAATCGAGTAAAGTTGCTCCGAAAGTAATGGTTTCGACAGCTGCTGAACTCAGATCGGGTTTGCTGATGGTGATTTTTCCGTTCTCTACAAAACAAAGTTTTCCGTTAGCCTGTGCTCTTGAAACGATAAAATCCCAGTCGGAAGTATTGTACTGAACCAGTTCTTTATGACTAAAATTAGTAGCTTCAACGTCTTTTTCCAGTCCGTATGTGCCTATAATTTCCTCAAAAGCATCACTGTCTTTTACATCATAAAAATACTTGCTCTTTCTGCCGATCGTTAGTTTTACTGCTTCGTCTTTACATTCAATAATCAGCAAAGAAGCACCGCTTTTTATTTTAATTGAATGCTTGATGATGATTCCTTTGTAAATGGCCTCCTCATCATTGTGATAACCGGCATTGATTTCAATTTTTTTCCCCGGAATCAATAAATCCTCATTACTCAGTTTAAAATCTCTTTCAGAAGCTTCTCCGTCTGTGAGAACAATTTGAGCCATAGGAATCCGGTTCACCTCATTTTGCACTACAATACTTTTTACCTGATAGGTTTTAGACAATTCTTCCCCTTCAATTAAAATTTTGTACGTTACTAAATCGGCACTTTGACTGGTTTGTATGACTCCGCTGTTGTTCATCAGGATTGTTTTTGTAAGGGTGGGAAAAATAGTTTTTGCCCTGTTTTTAATTTTCTGAAATTGATAATGTTATTGACTTTTGCAACTTCGAGATAATACTTAGAATCACCGTAAATATGATAGGTCATCAAGGGTAAAGTATCGCCTTCTTTTACAATTCTGTAATGCGTTAAATCCGGCGATTTATTATTTTCTCTGGCTGCTCTGAGGTTGTCTTCCACAAAACCCTGAAATTTCGCTTTTGCGATAGCTCTGATCGGAGTTCCGTCCGGATTAAAGAGTTTGAATTCGATATCCATTTCGGTTAGAGCCCCTTTAAAAAGCAAGGTTCCCCATGAAATCATGAGATAGTTGGGTTTGTGTTCGTCACCGTTGTAATCCAGAATGACCTTTTTAAATTTCTCAATGTCGTCTATAATGCCATTACTCGAACTTTTATAGCCGCTAATCACTCCCGATCGGTCGAAAACAAAATCAAGTTCCAGATTCTCCGGTAGTTTTTTGTTGAACTTAGGAGATACCGTACTCGTTCCGGAGGCCTGAGTGTCATCAGTCTCAATTTTATAGTGATAGGTATATTTCTCCGGATTCATAAGCGTAGAAAACTTACCGTCGGCAATTTTATTATTAAACTGCGGGTCACTATAAGCTACGATTTTCAGTTTTTCTAATTCTCCAGCCATGATTAACGCTCTTTTTTACGTTCGATAATTTTCATTACCTGATCTACGCATTCGGCAACGGGCTCTTCTCCTTTACTTTTCGGAGAATTTGGAGAAGCAGCCGGTTTCGATCCTTCGCTCACATTTATTTTAATGTGAAGCTCTTTTATTTCTATTGGCATAACTAACTTTTCATTAAGGTGAAATAATTATAAGTAAGCTCAATGTTTTCGACGACGAGCTTGCTTTCTTCGGCATTAAAGTCTTCAACCGACCATTTTACAGGGTAGGCGTGAACCACATTCCAGGAAACCAAAGGTTGATGCTCCTGGTTGAGTAGTTTGACCGTCAGATTCACGGGTTCAAAAGAAAAATTTTCAATAGCTTTTCTGCACCAGTCAATAACATCAGAATCAATCAATATTCCTCTCTTTAAAGTCAGGTTTGGATATTTTGTCTTTACCGGGAGTTTGTGTTTGAATCTGTTTTCTCCACCCTCGGCAATTTCTTCTGTCTCGATATCAACAGACAAGCCGGAAACCGATTGGAACTGATGGTCTTTTTCTTTCGTACCAAGACCTTGAAATTCTACTAAAAAGTGAAAACCGACAGGTGGATAATAATTAGCCATGATTAGTCATTTTGGATCGATAAACCTTCGTGAACCAATTCCATAGATTCGATAGCGACTTCGTTTCCGTCGGCTTTTAAATCAGTCGATTGAATTTTGGTAGGCCATGCATTTTTTACTTTCCAGATGGCCACAGGATTGTGTTCTTCATCCAGTAGCTTGATGGTAATATCTCTTCTTTCTATGGTGTTTAGTTTTACCGTATTCCACCAGGCATAATACTCATTATCACTTTTAAAGGTTCCTCTTTTCAGTGTGATGTTGGAGAATTTCTGCATGCCCGGCATTTTGATCTTGCTGTATTCAGGACTTGCTCCGTGACGGTATTCAATAACCTCAGTTTCGACATCTAATCCCGAAACTTCTGTAAATCCTATTTTTGTTCCACCCCAGTCAACTGAGAAATGAAACTTTGATAGCGGATAACTCATGATCTATATTTTTTAATGTTAGTGTTTAATTAAGATTCCTGCATTTTGTGAGAGAAGCGAAGTATGATAAATTCCGCCGGACGAACTACTGCCATTCCAATTTCGACAATTAAACGGCCTTCGAGAATGTCTATAGCCGACATGGTTTGCCCCAATCCGATTCTGACATAAAAAGCCTGTTCCGGTTTAGCTCCGGCCAATGCTCCGGCTCTCCATTGCAGAATCAGGAAATTTTCTATCATGGCTCGCACGCGTATCCAGGTGTTGGCATCGTTAGGTTCAAATACAAATTGTTCGGTCGCTTTTTTGATGGATTCTTCGGCCATATTAAAGAAACGTCTCACCGGTACATAGCGCCATTCGTTATCGTTTCCGGCTAATGTTCGGGAGCCCCAAACCAAAGTTCCTTTCCCGGTGAAACTTCTGATGGCATTGATTGATTTACCGGCAACAGTATCAACATTTAAACCGTCCTGAATGTTGTTGGTAATTTTTACAGTAGGTTTTATGACATAGTTCAGACTTACATTTGCAGGCGCTTTCCAAACCCCTCTGTCTTTGTCAACTCTGGCGTAGATTCCTGCAATAGCAGAGCTTGGCGGAAGTGTTATAGGAAGGTTGTAAATTTCGGTAAGGATTTTATTGTAAGTAGCGTTGTCAATTGCTTCCAGAGCACTTAATTTTCTTCCGTTTAATTCTCCATTATTTAAATCTTTTCCGTTTACTGATTTAATAGCGGTTATAAGCGCGGTAAGGGCAGCGGCAATACCTGAAAAATTATTCACCAGTCCGGTAATTCCCGTTTGAGCATTCAGTGGAGTATAGGTTACCAGTTTTTTTAATTCTGTGTCAAAATTTAAAGTGTCGGTTAGTAGAATTTTTTTCAGTTTAGGATCTGTGTTTTCATCCTGTATTTTTTTCTTTAACGCTTTTAAATTTTTATAGACAGCATCGATTTTACCCGGAGCCGTAAAAATTAAATTGAAAGTATTCAGGTTTGACGTGATGGTGTTTGCAATTCCCGGATCTTCGTCTGAGATGGTACTGATGGCAGCATTGGCTTCATCGTTTAAGGAACTCTTTAATATGGACAAAGTTTCCAAAGTAGTCAGTAAAGGGTTCAGTTTATTTAAGAAAGCCGTTTTTTTGGCAGGGCTGCTCGCAAAGGTTCCGCCTAAATCAAAACCGGTAGGATTGGCACTGTACATCTGTAACAACAGATCACTAATTTGTCCGGCAATATCGCCAGCTACTGGTTCACTCACCAATTTGGTTACCGTAGCCGTAATTCCGGTAGCAGGATCTTCAATTGGTACTAATCCCGCAGCTATTTGATCATAGGCTTTTGCCGTATAAGAATAGTGTTTTAAGACAATTTTACTTGCATCAAAAGCATAATCAAGTATGGTTTCTAAATGTGGATAATAAGCTGCTCCGTATTTAATCGTATCTTTTTCAGAACTTACTTTATTTCGTAAATCGTCTATATTTGTATCTGTAGGGCTCGATTCATCATAATTCAGCGTATCGATCAGCGTAAATCTGTCCTGAAGATTTTGGCATTGGGTCAGCGCATCGTTATACAATCCATAGTAATCCGTAATCGTGATTCCTGATACTTTTGTGGCGTCCGGAAACAATAACAAAGTCGGTTCGTCTACTTTTTCGATTTCTGCTAATCCGCTTTTTAGTGCATTACTGTTGTTGATTGCAGTAACAGCAGAATCTGCATCGTCTAAATCATTGCCATAACGGCCTACTGAAACAATGTAGCAAGGACCTCCGCCATTTGCAAAAAACAATTGCAGCGAATAATACATCAAAAAGGGCTGCTTTGAAGTAGGCTGATCTACAATAATAGATCTAACGTCACCATTATCAGTAGAAACATCATTGATGGTAACACTAATGGTTGTTTCCGGTTTTGCAAAGCCGAAAAAACGTTCGTACTCTAAGAGAGAGGTTATTCGGGTTGGCTTTAATTTCAAATCTCCATTAATCTTGTTTGTAGCTTTTTCAGTATAGCCAATAAAAGCGGGAATTGCTGTTTCTACCTGGGCAACAGAAGGAGGGAATTTTACGATTTCCTCCACATATACCCCGGGTGTTTTGTAAGTTGTTGCCATGATTAATTGTTTTTAATTATTAAATAAATATTTCAGAATAGTAATCACCATTGTCTTTTGTTATTGATTTTACAGAGGGATTAGGATAGCTGCTGCTCACCGGCTGTGGTACGTCAAAATCGGTTAGCGGGTCAATCTCAACAAAGCCGGAACGTGTTAAGGGTTTTGTTGTATTGGTTTCAATTTCGGTGGCAGCTTTGCGGTTGATGTATTTCCAAAGCGTTTTTCGATTGTCAAAATGAATTTTGAAGTTTGGACTGTTTATTTTGCCATCATCGTCTATACTGTTTTCAGAACTATTATCGCCTTGCATCGTCAGTGAAATAATCCCAAACAGGTCTTGTGTTTCTGATGAATGTAGTGTTGAAATTAGATCAGCTGTAGTTTCTTCAGATACTAAATACGCACTTGATATTAACTTGTTGTCATTAATTTTAGGCAGGTATTTGAAGGTAACCGGTTCTTTAGGAGGTTTCACATTACTGAACAGAAGGACTCGGTTAGGAGTAAATTCTAAATTGGTATAATTTTCAAATTGATAGTCATGGATAGTGATTAGAAAGTTCAGGTTCAAATCGGCAGGAACTTTGATAAACGGATCTGTTTCGTCAGCTTCTTTGACTTTAATGTAAATCTTGAAACCTGTTTTACTTTCTTTGAACACCATTTTATAGTTTTGGAGTATTGTATGGGTCTCCAGAGTTGGTGTGATCGTGGTGAAAACAGCAGTATTGAACTTTTGCAGCATCTTTTCTTTATCGTCATTCGACATACTTGCAAAGGTTTCTTCGCCATTATTCAGGAAATAATTATGCAAAATAGTTACCTCCAATAACAATCCGTATGTGATACTGTAACTCATGATTGTTTTCTGGTTTTCGTTATACCCTTAATTCTGCTGATAAGTGGTCCTTCGCTTTGAGCAATATTGCGTTCAATTTGTATCATGCTCACCTTGTACAAAGCCGATGGAAGCTGTTTGCCGCCCAGAGTTCCCCAGATATAGTTTAATTCTTCAAAAGTGGGGGTGTAAAGCTCAATGGTAAATCTGAAGTTGTCGATATTGGCCATGGCCACATTATTTCGGTTGTAAATAGTATCAGATTGCGTAAAAAGTTTTTTCCCCTGAAAAAAAGTAATGATTTTCGAAATATCATTTAAAGAGTTGATGTATATGGTTCTGTTGGCGCTAAAGAGCAGGTACAGATTTAAGTTGATGACACTGTTTTTATAGATCGTTTTATTGCCCTGAACAATGTGATTGGGAAAATTTTTCAAAGTCGCCTCTTCATCCAGATTGATAAGGGTAAGTGCCACCTTATCTTCCAGATTTCCGGATACCGTTTCATTTTGCGACTCCAGAAAAGCAATGTTTTCAGGCACAACCGTTTTTTCTAACCCAATTTCATCGAGGTAGTTGTTGACTTGTTCTGTAATTATCTGAATAACTTCAAAAATCATCTGGTGAAAAGTTTTAATATTCTGATATTCTTTAAGAAAAGGCAATTCAAATCTCTGCCTTTTTTAAAGCAGTGGGTGTATTTTAGGCTTGTTTTTGTGATATTCCGCTTGTAGCAATACGATGTAAATAGGCTAAAAAGAAGTAGCTCTAAGGCGCAGATTCAAAAATAAAAAGAAGTATTTCGAGGCTTAAATTTGGATTTATAATAAAAACTGGGGCTTATAGAATATCTAAATTAGAAAAACTTAGGGATATCAGGACAGCGTAAAAATACCCTTTTTTAAATAATCTTTTAGTTTGTAAATTATTAATTTTCAGTTACTTAAGTGTTAATTGGTGTTTTTGATTTATATTTTTAGAAAAAAATAACGTCAGAATTTCTGCATAACATCAAAATTCTAATACGGAAAAGCGTAAAATGGTTGTTTTTTTAGGCCTATTTAATTGTTATACAGATCAGTATGTTTTTGTTGGTCAATTGTGGAGTCCTTTTTAGCCTTAAAAAAAGAAAAGGACGATGATAAAGAGACCAATCTTTGTTCTAAATGTGAAAACTGACCTCATGCTGTTATTTGGGTTTCTCATGGATAAAAATTCGGCACTCATGCCTTTTTTTTAATTTGTGCTTTGGCAGACTGGTAATTTTATAATGAAATACAAATCAGGAGATCACTTTAAAAGAATACCTGCTGGAGAGATCTGCTGCCCAAAAACAAACAATACTCCTAATTTAGAACCGCCAAACAATGAAACCTACAAAAGAATTTACAGTTGCAGATTATCTGCTCACCCGACTCAAACAATTAAATGTTACCGAAGTCTTTCAGATCCCGGGCGATTATGTAAAACATTTTACACAAGCTCTCGAAGACTTTAACGGCATTAAAACCATTGGAACATCAAATGAATTGGATGCTTCGTATGCAGCAGACGCCTATGCCCGTACCCGAGGTTTAGGAGCGGTATCTTTGCAATATGGGGTAAGTACTTACAGCGCATTGAATGCCATTGCCGGTGCTTATGTAGAACGCAGTCCTGTGGTTGTAATTAGTGCTACACCGGGAGCAGACGCAAGGCAAATTGGAAATATGTACAATGTACTTTATCACCATTCTACAGGCAATCTCAATGCAGATCAGGAAATTTTTGAAAGAGTAACCGTTGCGGCCGAAACGCTGAGCAGTTCTGTCGATGCCCCTGAAAAAATCGATAACTTAATTATTGCGGCACTTACACATCAACGTCCGGTTTATATAGCCTGTTACAAAGAGGTATGGGGCGAACCTTGTCCTAAACCATCCAATAAAAAATTAGAACCTCAGATCATAAAAAGCGAAGCAGCGGAATTGGAGAATGCAGTTTCGCAAGCCTGGACACAAATCAGTCAGTCAAAAAAACCGTTGATTTTCGCAGGAGTAGAGCTCTTACGACACAATTTATCAAAGCAGTTAGAAGAGCTTATTAAAGTAAGTGGAATGCTGTACACTACAACGTCACTCGGAAAAACCGTTCTCGATGAGAAAGGAGATAAGTTTATAGGAACTTATTCTGATCAGGCTTCGATACCCGAAGTGATTAAAATAGTGGAAGCTTCAGACTGCATTTTGTCTTTAGGAACGATTATTACCGATGACTATTTATGGCTGGTAGAGAATAAATTTTCAGCGATGATTCAGGCAACCACGCAGGAAATGCGGGTAGGTTATTTTACTTATGAAAATGTAACCTTAAAAGATTTCATCGAAGCCTTAACCGAACGTTTCAAAAAAGCTTCAGGATATCCTTTAAAAGCAGTAGCTCCGGCTCAGCCAAAATTTCCCGAACCATGGCGATCCAATTCCGATCCGAAATATGATAAATTTCCCGAAATAATAACCTTTAACCGCTTTTTTGAGAGAGCCACTTATTTTCTGGAAAAACAAAAAATGCTGAACGATATCGTGTTCACTTTTGGTGTGAGTTCGTCTATGTACGTAGCCACCAATATGTACGGATTATCTAAGAATGCCTTTATTTCTTCCGCTGCCTGGCAGTGTATCGGTTTTGAAACCGGTGCTGCTTCCGGAGCTCAGTTAGGAAGTGGTAAACAAGCCTGGACTATCGCAGGTGACGGTGGTTTTATGATGGTAGCACAAGCGCTTTCGACCCTGGTAAAATACAACATCAACTCTGTAATCTTCGTGATGAGCAATGGGGTATATGCCATCGAACAGGTATATGTAGACATGGACTCCTTTAAAGCAGGTCCGTCTCATAAGTTTGATGAATTTGATATTCTTCCAAAATGGGATTATCAGGCACTTGCCAAAGCATTTGGAGCAAAGAGCTACCGTGCTGAAACCGTTAAAGAATTAGACGAAGTACTTCTTAAACTAAAGGAAAAAACAGATCTGCCTACTCTGGTAGAAATTGTAATCCCTCAAAAAGACCTGGCACAGCAGATGGAAAGGCTTGGGAATGAATAAAACAACTACTAAAAAGCAAAAAAAATTAAAATCATAAAATCATGAGCAAGAAAACATACTCTATTTTTGGAGCCGGTGCAGCCGGACTCTATACAGCGTGGAGATTACTGGATGGAAAATCCAAACGCGACAAAAATGAAAAAATGCTGGTTAAAGGCGATGTATTAGAACTCTACGACTGGGGAAAATATGATTTTTCTAAAAAAAATCCGGGAACCAGAGAAGCGGGAGCACGCGTTTGTACGTGGCATTATAAAGACAACAAAGACAATTCGTATCTGGAATTGGGCGGTATGCGATATTCATATTGGGACGGCACTCCACAAGGAGCAGGACATCGTGTAGTCACAAAAACGATAGAAAAACTGGATTTAAAGAAAGATTCAGTTGAATTTAACGAATCTGCGGATCCTTTAATGTCTTTGCGTACCAAGAACATGTATGTCTCCGATGTTAATTCGAATCAGCCGGCTCCTTATTTTACTAATAATTATGGTGAAGATGCTCCGCCGGATGATGGATTTACCACCATACAATCTGTAGCAATCACAGCAACATCAGGTCCTGTTACCCGTAGAGAATGGTGTAAGTTTTATGAAGAAGGAAAAATCAATATTGATATGCCGGAAAGTTCGATCTTTCAAAAAGGAGATTTACTAAAAGATATTGGGTATTGGAATCTTGCCTATGACAGACTTGGACAAGAAGGATTTGGCTATCTGGCAGATGGTAATGGCTATAGTTCCAATGTAGTAAACAGTCATAGTGCCCAGTCGTTTAATGTTAATGATGAGTTTACGCCGGGAACAGAATATAAAACGCTGGTAAAAGGATATTCCAGCTTATTTGTTGCCTTATTCGATGAAGTTGAAAAACTAGCCAAACAAAAAGGAATTACGCTGAATTATTTTCCGAATACCCGATTGCGTTCGATTTTGCATACTAAAGCAGGGATTCGTTTTACTACCGCAAAACGCGCAACTCCGGATAAACTTGACGAAAGTAAAATATGTGATGCTGCATTTTTGGCCATGCCTCGCGCATCCATTGAACTGGTAGCTCAGGCAACACGTTATACAGATGATGAAGGTCAGGACATATTAAACCACGAAGAAGTACAGCTCTATCTGGAATCTGTAATTATGGAACCTTCTTATAAAATTGGGATGTTTTTCACTACACCATGGTGGAGAACAACTGAAGCCGGAAGTCCAACTTATCCTGCCAAACTAACCAGTTACTTTTTAACGCAGGAAGGAATTGCTAAACTGAAAAAAGAAAAATTTCCTTCTAATTATCTGAAAGCAATAGAATCAGCAAAAAATCCGGTTATTATCGCGACATCGTTTAACGATAAGGCCAGTTTTATTGCTGCGGTAGAAAATGCGATTCAGGAACGTCTGACTTTTAAAGAAGAAAAGCAAATCTCAGCTATAGCCGAATTAGATACCATTGGTCCAAGTATTACCGATATGCCAATCCGACAAGTGGTCTACTTTGGGGATAACGCTCTCAATCAAAAAGGAGAAAAAGTGTATGGTATTTTGGCCAGTTATGACGACATTCAATACACCACGTTTTGGAAAGCTTTAGAACTTGGTCCTCATGGAACACGTGAAATTCCGGAGTCCAGAGATTGCCAGACGCTCGAAGGACCACGTGTAGCCACTCCGGTAATGGTCAAAATGCTTCGCTCGCAACTGGCTGCATTACATTTTGGACCACAAACTGATTATTCGGCCGTACCTGAACCTTTAGAAACGAGATATATGGACTGGTCATTGCCTCCTTTTAATGCAGGATATCATGCCTATAAATCGCACTATAATTTAGGTGATGTACAACGAAAAATTAGAAAACCTTCACAACTCGTTCCAAAAGCAGACTGCGATATTTTTATCGTTGGAGAAACCTATTCAAACGATCAGGCCTGGGTAGAAGGCGCCTTCTGTACTGCCGAATCGGTTCTGAATGATTTCTTTGGAATTGAACCTATTATAGACGAAAAATACTATCCGTTTATCAGTCCGGAATAGTAGATTTTGGACTGTTTTTTAACCGCAAAGATCGCAAAGGTTTATGCAAAGTACACAGAAATAGTAGCCGGAAGGATACATAAAACTATGTTTTAGAGTTAATTGCATCCAAAAAGTTAAAGGAAACAACAAAACAGGCAATTACGTTGGAATAGAGATAAACTCCAACATAATTGCCTGTTTGCTTATTTGAATAAATCAGCAGTTTTAACAGTGAGTATTGCTATTGAAAAAACGATATGCTTATCTACTAAAAATAAAAAAAATCCGTATTAATCCGCGTTTTCGCCTTGACGAATCCGTCTCATTCGCGTACGATATCACGCTTCTATTTAGCAATAAGCTTAAGAACAAATTCCATTTGTGTGTCCTTTTGCTGAAAAAAGTCGTCTAAAGTAGGCCATACTTCATAGTCCGGCATAATACCGTGACCTTCCGGCTGGTTCGCTTTTTTTGGAGCATCCTGTACGACATTTACAATTGAAAATTGTGTTTTTACTTTTGAGTTAGGAAGTTCGTAAACCAATGGAGAATGTCCATTATGAACGTAGTAACCTCCAACGGTTTCCAAGCCTACTATGGTAACATTATCCACATACGCTTTTACCAGAGAAGCAAAATGGGAAGCAGCTGATGCCACATTTTCATTAATCAAAAGATAAAGCTTGCCTTTAAAGAGCGGCGATTTAGGATGATAAACCGGATTGTATTTCTGATCCTGAATACTGATGTTGTTTTGGAATACCGGATACAATGATTTCAGGTATTTTTTTCCCGCTTTTAGAGCAGTACTATCCATTCGTTCTGAAGTTGAGGTACCCCAAAAATATTTTTCGAGAGGTAAAACATTAGGGTCGAATAGGATGACAGCCTTTTCATTTTCCTTGAAGGGTTTGTCGGTAAGGTACATTACAGGCTGTTCGAAGTTAGGATCACTTCCTCCCGGATTATTTCGAACATCAATGATCAGATTAGCAACCTTGTTTTTGTCCAGTTGGGTAAAAATGCTATCTAAAAATCGAACATACGGTTTAAACTTAGGATCGTCTGATCCATAGGCCATACCAAAAAATCTTAGATTCAATAAACCTGTAGCAGGGTTAATCATACGAAAGCTATACGGAGACTGTTTTTTATAATCCAGTAAATCAGTAACCGGAGCACTAAACCTGTTTTTAAGGTTAGCTGTTCTTTCCTTTAGCGTTACGGCACGAAGCACTGTTTTTTTAAGAGCCTCCGATTTTGGTGCGCTGTATTCTACAATAAATTCATCACAAAGACCATATTCGAGCAGGTAGTTTAATCCAAACGATTTATTGACACTGGCCGATAATTTTTGGACAAGATGATGACCATCTGTTGTATAATATTTGTAGAAAGAGCGCATTAATTGTGCATCATTTATTCCGTTTATACTTTTTATTCTTGATCCGGGAGGAATATCCGATGATTGGCCGTCAAAAATAATTTGTCCGTTAATATACACTAGAGGAAAAGGGAAAAAAGACTTTTGTCTGTTCAGAAAATTGATTAGATCGAGATCAGGGATGGTGTAATTGTGTAAACTTCCTTCATAATCCGAAAGGCGAAGCATTATTTTGTAAAAGTCGATAACCCTCATCGGTTTTTGAATGCTCTTAAAAGCACTGTTGTAAATACTGTCTACTTGTTTTTTCGAATGATATTGGTACAAACCCGAATTCGCTTTATCATTTATTGTACGGAGTATTTTAAGATCCTCCTGTAGCTCTTTTTTCGAAAGCATTTTGTTGTAAAGCGCCAAACTATCCTTCATGGTTTTTTGAAGGTTTTGCGCCTGAATTGTAGCAGAAAAAAGAATCAGGGATAAGAACGTAAAGATCGATGATAGGGTTTTGTTATTCATAAATTGGTTGGTTATGGGGTGATAAAAGCAGAATTACAGGGTATTAATAGAGTTGTAATGAGTGCTTCTGTTACTTTTAAACGATTAACGGTTTATGATGTTATGATGCTAGTATTACGAGGACATTACTCAAAACACTATTTTGCAATTAAATCGTTGTTTTTAAGACAGTTGTTGTTTGTTGTTTTTACGACTTAGAAAAAAGAGTACTTGGTCTACTTTTTTAGAGTTTTGTCCAAAGTCCGTCAAATTGTTAAAATCTATTTTTAAGGACTCATCGTTGTTAAAGTATAGTTTTAACCTGTCGGCTCCACGACCATTAAAAAACTTCCAACTTTTAATCTCGGATAAAAAGATGACCTGATTTTCAATTTTAGTATAGATTGGTTTTTTATCCCATTCTAATGTAAGCGTGTCTTTGTCGCCGTTGCAATCAATAATTAATGTACCGGTGAATAAGTATATTAAAAAAATGAAGAAAATAAAATGAGAAAATAAGAGGATAAGATAGTGTGCTTTAACTCCTATAATTGCCCAGAAAAATGCCTGAAGTGGGATAGAAATTAAATATGCGATTACCATAAAGGTAACATTTAAGGTTTTAATTTTCATAATGTAAAATTGGATGATTTTGCCGATGTCAGTCTTAAAAAAAATCTTTAATTTTTATTTTTCGAATATAGTAATATATCACAGAAATTCCTTTCAAATCAGATGTTTTTCTCAAACTTTGCGGATGCGTTTGTTTTGGACGGTAATAATTATCTTTGCAATAGTTATTTACAGACTTTTTGCTTTTGTGAAAGACACAATGTTGAGGGGGGTAAAGGTGCCGGTCGTAATTTAAATTAGAGAATAACTATTCAAATTTGCTTCTAGGACCTGCACATTTCAGTGTATTGTTTTATTTCTTTAAAACAGTTACAAACAAAAAAAGCTTCAGATTTCTCTGAAGCTTTTTTTAGTAGTCCGTGGGGGAATCGAACCCCCCTTACCAGGATGAAAACCTGGCGTCCTAACCGATAGACGAACGGACCTGCTTTGTTGTTGCGGGTGCAAAAATACAACTGTTTTTAGAATACACAATAGTTTTTTTGATTTTTTTTTGAGGGCATCTTTTGGTAATAATACCTCTAGAAATAGCCCATCACAAACGAATTAAAGTTAGTGTTGTTGTATTTATTTGATTCATAATTGATTGTTTTTAATGTAGGGAATAACAAATAAGATTTTTCTTTTCTTTTCTTGAAAAAAGAGCGCTCAAAAAAAATGAAAATTATTTTTAGGATTGCTTTGTTTGAAAGAAAATTCACTCGGTTTGTTTTCGATTTTTATCCCTCTTTTTTCAAGTCTTCGTAGAGTTTCTTGAAAAATGGTATAAATTTTCGGCGCTCAATGAGCTTCTCTTCCCTTAAATAATATGGTTATTGGTATAGAATTCCGATTTTATAAATTATAGGCGAAATCATTTTTTATTTCCTCCATCACAAAAGAACTTTGCACATTTGAAATTCCTTTGATAACCGATAATTTATCAATCACAAACTTTTGGTATTCGTTCATATCGTTGACAGCCACTTTCAGCAGAAAATCATAATTTCCGGACACGTGAAAACAGCCTGTTATTTCGGGTAATACCAGAATATGCTGTTTAAAGTCATCTATCAATTCCCGTGAGTGCACCGCCAAAGTAACCTGACAATACACACTGATTGATTTCCCAATTTTTTCGGCATCCAGCAAAGCAACATAATTCTTGATGTACTGCTTTTGCTCCAGTTTCTTGATTCTCTCAAAAGTGGGAGAGACCGATAAACCTATTTTTTCGGCAATTTCTTTGGTATTTTGCTTTGCATCTTGCTGTAAAAGCATCAATATTTTTTTGTCTATGGCATCCATCTCAGAATAATTATATGGTTTCAGAAAAAAGAAATATAAATTTCAATATTAAAAAACTTTAATATGACCCAAATTTAGAATTATATTTTGAGTTTTGATGTTAATAAAGGATATTAAACCATAAAAACTACATTTACAGAAAAAATAAAAGTTATGAAACCTATTTCAGAATCGCTATCCATAGAAGACAATCAACGCTTATTCGATTTGAATCAATACATCGAAAATGCCAGAGATAATTTCTTAGGCTATCCTGTATCCAAAGATTTTGATTATTCGGAAATAAGTCATTTTTTAAAATATCCGATCAATAATCTTGGTGATCCTTTTGAAGATTGTACCTACAAAGTGCAAACACACGAACTGGAAAGAGAAGTGGTTGGCTTTTTTGCCAAATTATTCCGCGCGAATCCAAAAGATTATTGGGGTTACGTTACCAACGGCGGTTCTGAAAGTAATTTATACGGGCTGTATCTCGCACGAGAATTATATCCAAAAGCAATGGTGTATTATTCGGAATCGACCCATTACAGTGTGCGTAAAAACATTCATTTGCTCAACATTCCGAGTATCGTTATTCGTTCGCAGGAAAATGGTGAAATCGATTATGAAGATTTTGAAAACACGTTAAAACTGAATCGTCATAAACCGGCTATTGTACTGACTACTTTTGGTACCACTATGAAAGAAGCCAAAGATGACGTATCAAAAATTAAGAGTATTCTAAAAGCATTAGCGATACAAGATAGCTACATCCATTGTGATGCTGCCTTATCTGGAAGTTATGGTGCTTTTATGGAGCCACGACTTCCTTTTGATTTTATGGATGGCGCGGACAGTATTTCCATCAGTGGACACAAATTCATAGGTTCACCAATTCCAACCGGAGTTATTATCACGAAGCGTTCGAATAGAGATCGAATCTCGAAAGGGATATCCTATATTGGTTCCTTAGACACCACAATTACAGGATCCAGAAATGGACATTCTCCGTTGTTTTTATGGTTTACCCTGAAAAAATTAGGGATTGAAGGTTTAAAAAAGCGTTATTTACACAGCCTGGAAGTAGCGGAATACTGTGAGCAGAGACTGAAAGACATGGGAATTGCGGCCTGGAGAAATCCAAATTCGATCACCGTAGTTTTTCCAAAAATAACCGAAGAAGTGAAATCAAAATGGCAACTAGCCACGGAGGGCGATATCTCTCATATTATCTGCATGCCAAATGTGACCAAAGAACAAATCGATCTGTTTATCAACGACGTAGAAAATTGCATTGAAACCCCGGAAGAAATGATGGAATTCAGTTGGTAGTGTTTTAGAATAGTATTGTTAGTTCTGTTCTGTAAAAGAGCTTATGAAAAAAGCGTAAATGTCTCCTGACTTCGAACCCACAAGCAAAATCAAATTAGTTTAATAAAAAAAAGCTTCAGATTTCTCTGAAGCTTTTTTTTATTAGTTCGCCTCCGAAGCCCCGAACCTGTGTAATGTTATTTTAATTGCGTAGTATTGACTCTTGTTGGCGTATCTTTTCCACTAATAATCGAAGAAGAACTTAGTGCAATTGATTTTATGATTTGAGTCATGTTATCAATATCTAACGTTTCAAATTCATCATCGGCAGTGTGATACGTAGGCTCATTATCCATTTTTGAAGTAGAAATGGTATGAGCAGGAACCCCAAGTCTGGCTAAAGTAGCGTTGTCTGAGCGGTAAAATAATTGTTGGTCCGGATAAGGGTCTGCATAAAAATTAAAGCTTGTTCCAGTTAAATTAGTTTGTAAAATCTGTCCCATGTTCGACTTTTCGAAGCCTGTAATGTAAGCAGAGTTTTTACCCCATTTAGATTCTGTTCCTATCATTTCAATATTGAACATCGCAATCACTTGTTCCGGCGCAAGCTGTTTAGAAAAATATTTGGCTCCATAACCACCTAATTCTTCCGCTGTAAATGTGGTAAAAATAATAGTACGCTCGTTGTTGTTTTGTTTTTTAAAATATTTCGCAAGCATAATTACTGCTGTTGTTCCGGCGGCATCATCATTAGCACCATTATAAATAGAATCTGTTGCAGGATGTGGGGCACCTTCTTCAGGAGAGCCTACTCCTATGTGATCATAATGCCCCGAAAAAATCACATATTCATTTGGTTTCGTTTTTCCGGGTAATATTCCAACAATATTATTCAATGCTTTTTTGGAGATTGTATTCGTTTGTTCAACAGAAAAAGTAGTTGCGTCTGTGGTACCAAAAACAAACAGAATAGTATTGTTTCCCGGATTAGCAGTTATTCGATCAATATGTTGAATATTTGGTAAAATCTTATCAAATGAAGAGTCAACTAAGACCAAAAGATTTTTTGAACTTTTATAATATTCATTAAATTTCTCGCCAAAGTTGTCTCCTTTATTGATTTTTACAATAGAAACATCGCTTTTTTCCGTTAAAGAAACCTGAGGAAGGTAGGAGAAAGTTACAACCTGATTATTACTTATTTCCTTACCATCAATAGTAATTTTTGAAGAAACGGCTTTAGAGGCAGTCATCGAAAATTCTTGTCTGTAATTTGGTGCTGAATTGAAAGTTTGCAAACCAATTTTCTTAAACTCTGATTCTATAAAAGCGGATGCTTTTTCGATACCGGGAGTAAAAGTTCTTCTACCCTGCATATCATCAGCCGAAAGTATTTTCTCTATGCGACTTACTTCTTTGTTCGTAATAATTTTATCTATCGATTGTCCATGTACATTAAAACATTGACTTAGAACAAACATACTTACAATAATTTTTCTCATATTTTAGTTTTATAAATAAGGTTTTAGTTAATTCAAAAGTATGTTATTTATTTGCAAAACTTAGCGCTGGTAAAAGTTTTTAATTTAAAAAAAACTGACAACATTACCCGTTATGCGAAGTGTTCATCTGCGACGCTGTGCGAATGTCTCTGACTTCGCACCCGCAAGATTATAATCGTCCTATTTTAAAATAAGCCAGCTCTTCTTCATTTCTTATCAGGTTGTTTAATCGTTCGAATCCGGCTTTTTGCAGTACATTTTGTGATCCGGTGTTATGGAGATCTGTTACGGCTACAACTTCTGTTGTATTTGTATTTGCAAAACTATATTGTGTTATTGCTTTGCATACTTCTGTAGCAATGCCTTTTCCCCAATATTCTCTACTGAGTACATATCCAATTTCTATTTGGTTTATGTTGTGTATAAAAATACGAGCAACACACATTCCTATGAAATTATTATTTGTAGTGTCAAATATGGCCCATCGACTAAGATTTTTCTTTTTATAATTTTCAAGCAATTCAGTAAACATTTCTACATATCTTTCTGGTGAAGTGTCAGGAAGGTATTGTGTAACTTGATTATCTTTAAAAAGATTTAAAAATGTTTGTTGCTCTTGAGGTAAAAATTCACGAATAATAATTCTTGGGCTTTGATAAAGAGTAGACATTGGTATAGTATGAGAATTAATTTAGGAAGTTGTTTGCTAAAAGTATTAGCAGACTTGTTTTGTACATACAGTCAAATTTACAGAAAATAAAGAGAGAAAACTTCTCGATTTTTAAAATGTTTTGAATGTTAAATCATTAAAAGAATAGAATCGATATTGAATTTGATACAAAATCAGAGATTTTATGGTGTTTTTGTTTTTTGTACTAGATTTGTTTTTAGAGGAGACACAGAGTCGGAGATATTGGTTTAACATTGATATAGGAACTTCGGAGAGCGAGGTGAAATAGTATAAAAATGATGAAAAATATAATAGTTTTATTGATGACTCTTTTTTTAGGAGCTTGTTCATCTGAGGAAAGTTATATTTACTATAGCTATAAGAAAACTACAATAACCAGGGTGGATAGAGGGAACAGGATTTCTTTTTATTATGGTAAATATAAAAAAGAGGAACCTTTGCCACAATCATACATTGAGGAGACCTATTCGGGTTTTGATGGAGGTATGGATGCTTTTTTAATTGTTAAAGATGATGGGAAGGTGGAGATAGTGCCTGTAGGAGGGCTTTTTAAAACGATAAATTCAAAAGACAATTTATCCTTAAATGAGTTTAAAAGTAATATAGACTATATTAATTGGGAAAAGAGTATTAAAGGGGATTATTTAAATGTTTGTAGGGTGTCAAATGTATTAAAGGTTGAAATTCGGCTGAATAGAGAAAATAATTCAAAAGTGAAAGCTGTCTATCCTTAGCCCTCTGTTGCGATAAGATTTCGACTCCCGCTCTCCGAAAAGTTCCTTATGAGAAGCTGTGCGAATGTCTCTGACTTCGCACCCGCAAAGTGATTAAGTTTTCTTGTAGAAGATGTAATTTGGAAACGACTATAAATATATTTAGGATTCAGAAAAGTCGGGAGGCTTATTGAGGTTTAAGGTTTGTAAGAACTAAAGATTAAAAACGCAAAGTCAGGAGACTTTGCGTAGCGAGGGTTTTGTATTTGGGATGATTTGGCAGATCCGAAGAATGTACTTAATTTAGTTCAAACTTTCTGCAGTATTAGAGCGTTAGCAAACATTGCTCAAAACCGATAACTTATGGAAACAATTACGGCATTTTATGAATCAATTCTTGGTATAGATTTAAATAATTTAAAGCATCCTATATCTAATTTAATATCTTTAGCGAAAGAGACAACTGGAATTGAGGAAATGCAAATTAAGCAGAAATTGAGAACAATTGGCTTGGCATTGCTGGACATTAAAGATTATGACCAAAATATTTATAATTTTTATATAAAGAAAACTGTAAAAAATGCAGATTTTTCCCTTAACGGTTGGATTTTTGAAATTGTACAATGTGCAAATTTAATTAAAACCTCGAATGAGAATGAAATGCAATTTAAATTTGGAGATTCTAATAAAAAGGAACCAGATTTTATAATTGATGGTTGTGGAATTGAATCAACATCAATAAGATTTCCAGAAGAGTCTCAAAAGAATAATGCAGATTCTAAACTTCTTGGCAAATTCCGAGAAAAAAATGGAAAAGATTATGCAAACGCTAATTCTATGCTTTTAATTGAAATTACACAGACGGTTCATTTTGCCAATCAGGGTAATTATCAACCTAATATGAAATTCAATAATATTCTAAAAATTATTAGTGAAGAAAGTAGATTTGGAATCGTTTTATGTTATGTTGAATACACAGTTTCATATAAAGGTAATTTACACTTTAAAGGTACTGTCTATCCTGCTTATGGTAAAGATTGTACAGGAAATGTAAAAACTTTATTTCAGAAAATTACCAAGGGAGAATTTAACACTTTCGATGGAACGCAAATCATATCAAAGCATTAGCAATTTTTTTAAAGAACCTCGCTCTCCGAAGTATTCCTTATGAAAAGCTGCGCAAATGTCTCTGATTTTGTGCGATTTTTTTATGATATTGTAAATAAAATGTTATCTGCTTTTAAAATTTAAATAATTCAATATAATCAATTTGCAATGCGTGACATACTTTTTCTAAAGTAGAAAGTGTCGCGTTAGAATTTCCATTTTCCAGTCTGGACATATTACTTTTTTCAAAATTGCATTTTGAGGCTAATTCTTGTTGAGAAATATTTTTCTCAATTCTAATTTCCTGAATTCGTTTTCCGACTTTTTGTTGTAAAGAATGTTTCAAAGTAAATTATCTTTTATGATAATTCAAATTTTGTTATATATTTGCGTAAACAGGTTATCTTATATGATAACTTTAAAGACTTAACAAAAAAATGTACGATGAAAGCAAATGAAAATAAAGATTTAGAGTATATCAAAAGATTAGCTGATGGTTATTTAAATACATTAAAACCAACGAATGACAAAACAGGGTATTATACTGCTGAAATCAAAGTACTGAATTACTCTGAATTGGGTTGTGTTATTGCAAACATACTTAAATTATGCGTTTTGGCACTGAATCAGGATGAGTGTAAAATTTCAGAAACGGTTAAACCATCGGCTATAGATGTGGGTATTGTTTTAGAAGTGGCTTTGCAACTTTTTCCTAATGATGAATTTGATTTGTTAAGCGAAATCAATGAAGTTCTTATTTCTAAATAAGATTAAAAGTGCAAATGTGTAGTAAAAGTTGTGGAATGAAAAAGTTAGAAAGTGTGTAAAATAAAAAAAGCTTCAGATTTCTCTGAAGCTTCGTCTTAGTAGCGGGAACAGGACTCGAACCTGTGACCTTCGGGTTATGAGCCCGACGAGCTGCCTACTGCTCTATCCCGCGATGTTTCGGGTGCAAAGATACGCCGTTTTTTGAGAAATCCAACGAAAACATTAAAAAATGTTTTATTTTCTGTATTGAGTTGATATGACTACCTTTGCAGCCGAGACCCTTGGGTCAAATGGTCCTCAGTACAATTAAATCATACACAAATGTCACATAAAGCAGGTTTTGTAAACATCATCGGGAATCCAAACGTTGGAAAATCAACATTGATGAACGCCTTTGTTGGAGAAAGATTATCGATCATTACTTCAAAAGCACAAACAACACGTCATAGAATCTTAGGAATCGTAAATGGTGAAGATTTTCAGTTGGTACTTTCAGATACGCCCGGAATTATAAAACCGGCTTATGAAATGCAGGAGTCGATGATGAACTTTGTAAAATCGGCTTTTGAAGATGCAGATATTTTGATTTATATGGTCGAAATAGGAGAGCAGGACTTAAAAGACGAAGCTTTCTTTAATAAAATCATCTATGCTAAAATTCCGGTTTTATTATTGTTGAATAAAATCGACAATTCCAATCAGGAACAATTAGAAGAGCAGGTTGCTTTTTGGAAAGAGAAAGTGCCAAATGCTGAAATTTTCCCAATCTCGGCTTTGCAGAATTTTAATGTACCGGAAGTTTTTAGCCGAATCATCGAATTGTTACCGGAATCACCTGCTTATTATCCGAAAGATCAATTGACAGATAAACCGGAACGTTTTTTTGTAAACGAAACCATCCGTGAGAAAATCTTATTGAACTATAGCAAAGAGATTCCGTATGCGGTTGAAATCGTAACAGAAGAATTTTTTGAAGATGAAAAAATTATCCGTATCCGTTCGGTAATTATGGTAGAGCGCGATACACAAAAAGGAATCATTATAGGACATAAAGGAGCCGCTTTGAAAAAAGTGGGAATGGATGCCAGAATAGATTTAGAGAAATTCTTCGGAAAACAAATTCATATCGAACTTTACGTGAAAGTGAACAAAAACTGGAGAAGTAATGCCAATATGTTGAAACGATTCGGGTATAACCAGTAAACGTATAATCGGTTAATTGTTTAATCGTTGATTTGTTTCAGGTTTCAAGTTTCAAGTTCTGATATAGAACCTGAAACTTGAAACCTGAAACAAAGAGTATAAAAAGAACAAAAAACTTAGGTACTTAGAAACTTAGCCTCTCAACAACTTTTTTTAACTACCTTTGCAAAAAATTAAAATAAAGCATTTTGGATTTATAAGGGATAGAATTTTAGGAAACTAAAAATCTAGAATCTAAAGTCCAAAATCTAAAATTCAAAAAAATGAATAACATTGTTGCGATAGTAGGAAGACCTAATGTGGGGAAATCAACCCTGTTTAATAGGCTGATACAAAGAAGAGAAGCTATTGTAGATTCAGTATCTGGGGTTACCCGTGATAGAAACTATGGTAAAAGCGAGTGGAACGGAAAAGAGTTTTCTGTAATTGATACGGGTGGATACGTTCGCGGATCTGATGACGTATTTGAAGGTGAAATCCGTAAACAAGTAGAATTGGCAATCGACGAAGCCGATGTTATTATTTTTGTTGTGGATGTTGAAGAAGGTATTACACCAATGGATGAAACGGTGGCTAAATTGTTGCGTAAAGTAACAAAACCAGTTTTATTGGCGGTAAACAAAGTAGACAACGCCATGCGTGAGAAAGACGCGATTGAGTTTTATAACCTTGGTTTAGGAGATTATTTCACCTTCGCCAGTATTTCAGGAAGTGGAACTGGAGATTTGTTAGATGCTTTAATTGACGCGTTTCCGGAGAAACCGGAAGTTGAGGTTAAAGAAGATTTGCCTCGTTTTGCAGTTGTAGGACGTCCGAATGCCGGTAAATCTAGTTTTATCAATGCTTTGATTGGGCAGGATCGTTATATCGTAACCGATATTGCAGGAACTACCCGTGATGCAATTGATACAAAATTTGACCGTTTTGGTTTTGAATTTAATTTAGTTGATACTGCGGGAATCCGTCGTAAAGCTAAAGTGAAAGAAGATTTAGAGTTTTATTCTGTAATGCGTTCGGTTCGTGCCATTGAGCATGCAGATATCTGTATATTGGTTATCGACGCAACCCGTGGATTTGAAGGGCAGGATCAGAGTATTTTCTGGCTGGCAGAGAAAAACCGTAAAGGAGTTGTAATCTTGGTAAACAAGTGGGATTTGGTAGAAAAAGATACCATGTCGACTCGTGATTACGAAGAGAAAATCAAAAAAGAGTTAATGCCTTTTACTGATGTGCCAATTTTATTCGTTTCGGCTTTAACCAAACAACGTTTGTTGAAAGCATTAGAAGCTACAGTTCAGGTTTTTGAAAACAGAAAACAAAGAATTGCTACTTCAAAATTCAACGAATACATGTTGAAAGTAATTGAAGCTTACCCGCCTCCGGCAACAAAAGGAAAGTATGTGAAAATTAAATATTGTATGCAATTGCCAACGCAAACGCCTCAGTTTGTGTTTTTTGCCAACATGCCGCAATACGTTAAAGAACCTTACAAACGTTACCTGGAAAATAAAATTAGAGAAAATTGGGATTTCGCAGGAGTGCCAATCGATATTTATATCAGAGAAAAGTAAAAGTAAAAGCCCTCATAACGAGGGCTTTTTTTTATGTTTTGTAGTTAATTGGAACTGTTTTTACCAAGTTTATTGGTATACTATTTGACCGAATGTTTCGTTCACAATAAACCTTTTAGCTCTTATGGAGTCTTACTGTCTCAAACGAACCATTTTCATGACCAAATATTTATATTTCCTGATTACTTTCCTTTTTTGTTATGCGGCGAGTGCCCAAAATGATATTGTTATTAAAGGAACCGTAGTAGATATCAATACGCAATTGCCGCTTGAGCTGGCAACGGTTTATTTTACCACGGTTAAAGATTCTACCGTAATCGAATATGCAACAACCGATAAAAATGGAGCTTTTAGCATTACCACTAAAAAGTATGATAAACCTGTTTTTCTGAAGGTTAATTATATGGGATATCAGCCTTATTTTGAAGAAGAAAAGAGCATTCAGGAGAGTAAGGATTTTGGCAAATTGTATTTGCTTGAAAATGTAAACGCGTTAAAAAATGTGGTGATAAAAAGTGAAGCACCGCCCATTACCATTAAAAAAGACACTTTAGAATTTAATGCGGCTTCCTATAAAGTCCGTCCGGACTCCAATGTAGAGACTTTATTGAAACAATTACCGGGTTTTGATGTGGGAACTGACGGAAAAGTGACCGTAAACGGAAGAGAGGTTAATCAGGTCTTAGTTAACGGGAAAACTTTTTTTGGTAAAGACGGCGCGATTGCCTTAAAAAATCTGCCCGCGGAAATAATCAAAAAGGTTCAGGTGTCTGATTTTAAAACGAAGAAAGAAGAGCTCTCCAAACAGGAATCGACTTCAGATTTTTCAAGCATTAACATTACGATAGACGAAAAGAAAAACAAAGGGTACTTTGGGAAAATATTGGGAGGTTATGGTTCCGACGATCGATATGAAAGCAGTCTGATTCTGAATTTTTTCAATAACAAACAGAAAATAAGTCTTTTGGCTTCTTCCAACAATATTAACTCCACGAGTTTTGCAATGGACGAGGTTTTTGATACGATGGGAGGCGGACGAAATAGTAAGGGAAACACTAGTTCAGGTAGTGGTAAAGGAATCACACAGTCGAATTTAATTGGACTTAATTACTCCGATGACTGGTCGAAAAGCTGGTCGGGAATGGGAAGTTATAATTTCTCGAATTCCGTTAATACTAATGATAGCAAGTCAGATCAGGTGAGTTTTTTGCCCACCGGAAATATTGCCACTTCGGCCGATTCTAAAACCAGAAATGAAAATACCGGAAACAATGCGAATTTTGAACTGGAATATAAAATTGATCCCACAACCCGATTGGTCATAATACCAAAGGTCAATCAGTCCCGTTCGAATAATAACTCGTCTTCATCAAGTTTTTCGGAAGATGAAAATGGGAATTCCTTAAATGAAAGCAGTGCTAAATCCTACTCGGAAAGTACCAATACGAGTTTGGGGAATACCATCAATTTTAATAAAGCTTTCAAAAAGGATTATCGTAATTTTAATCTTTCTTTTGACAGTAATAACACCAGTACAGATAGTGAGGCTCAAAATCTTTCACAAACTATTTTTTATCAGGACAACAAACCTAATGACGATAGAAATCAAAAAAGCCTAAACAACAACAAAAGTGATGTTTATTCGCTTGAACTTGAGTATACCGAACCGGTGACAGATTCACTAAGGTTAAGATTCGGTTCAAATTTTGACTGGAATAAAGAGATCAAAGATGCAAAAACATACGATTTTGACAATGCGACACAATCGTATTCGGATTTGAATGAGTCTTTAACCAATTACACCACTTCAAAGCAAAATTCTTTCAGTCCGAAAGTTGGATTAACCTGGCAAAAGCGAAAATTTACGGTTAATTTAAACAGTAGAACTGCCATTGTAGCGTTCGACAATCATTCTTTATACCTGAACAATGCTACCGATTTGAACAAACGATATGCTTTGCCTTATGGCGATTTTCAGGTTCGATACAAATTTAGCCGTTCGAAAAATTTGTCATTCAAATACGATTATTCCAATGCGCTTCCTACGGCCGTTCAATTGATGCCGGTTTTAAATTTAACGAATCCGTTGAATACGATCACCGGAAATCCTGATTTGAGTCCTATTGAGAAAAACAGCGCTAATATTAGCTTCAGAAACTATGATTTCCGCACGCGTTCCGGTTACAGTTTGTTTGTAAGGGGAGATTATTATAATAACGATGTGGTGTCGACTTCAATTTATGATGATAGTGGAAAGAGAACCACTACTTATGTCAATATTTCAGGAACTTATACGACCTCGATTGGTGGAAACTGGAATCAGTCGGTAAAAAGAGATGCTCACCTTTTTAGATATGGTTTGGGATTAAATGGAAGTTATTCTTTTGACAAAGGATTTACCAATGCTGTATTGTACAATGCAAAATCAACAGCAATTACTCCAAAGCTTAATTTTACTTATGAATACGGTGAACTACTAATCATTTCTCCATCTTATAGTTTGTCTTATAACGAAACCAGATACGAGAATTCTTCAAGAGATGCCAGTTCAAATGTGGTGCACAGAATCAATTTGCAGACCACAAGTTATTGGCCGGAAAATCTGATTTTTGGAAATGATTTTGGCTACACTTATAATTCAAGCATTTCGGGTAATTTCAAAAAAGATTTTTATCTGTGGAATACCAGTTTGTCTTACGGTTTCTTTGATAAAAAAGTATATGCTAAAGTAAAAGTTTATGACGTTCTAAACCAGAATCAAAGCGCAACGACGTCGATTTCCGCAACATCAATCCGTGATGAAGAAAACACTGTTTTAAAGCGTTATATTATGTTCTCAGTAAGTTATAAAATAGGAAATTTTGCTGCTGAAAAAGGGAAAAAGAAGAGGCAAAGAGAGGAGTTTTGATTTTAGAACAAGACAATAATGGTTTTTATTTGAGAGACAGCTAGGATATTAGATTTTTGTAATTTAGATTTTGAAATTTTAGAAATAAAAAAACGAGATAAGTTTGGAAAACCTATCTCGTTTTATCGTATTTAAAATTAACTAAATGCTTATAATGAATATTTTAAAGTAATACCATAAGTTCTTTGATCACCAAGTACAGCGGCATATTGTCCTGCATTTCCACCGGCAGGCAGTAATTGCTCATAGTAATCTTTGTTTAATAAGTTACGACCCCAGAAATGAACAGATAATCCTTCTGATGCGCGGAATCCTAAACGAGCGTTAAAAATAGCATAACCCGGAACCACTAAGTATTTTGAAGCAGAAGGACTTGATGAAAATTCAGAACGTGCATAAGAATCAACAGCTAAGAAGATTTTTCCTTTGTTTCCGAAGAATTTTGCATGGTCAGAAAGTTCACCTCCTAAAGATCCTGCCCATTTTGAAGCACCTGGTAATTCTGTTCCGGAAACATCTTTAAAAGCTACGGGAGCTCCTGTTTCTTCTAATGGAAGTGGTGCATTGGTAAATTTAACATATTTTGCATCTGTATAAGTCGCGGCTGCATTCACAGTCAAGTGCTGGCTAAAAACAAAACTGGCATCAAGTTCAGCACCTCTTACACGTACTTTATCAGCATTGGCAAGATAACCACGGTTTACACCAAGTTCGGCAGCCTGAACATTGGTTTGAAAATCTTTAATTTCCGTATTAAAGAAAGTCAGATTAAAGATGGAATTTTTGAAAGGAGAAGTTTTTACTCCAACTTCATAATGATTTACTTTTTCAGGTTTGATTACCGCAAGATCTAATAATGGCAGTCCTTTAGAATCTGTTGGAAGTCCTGCAACATTTACACCCACCGGTTTGTAACTTTTAGCGTAAGTAGCATAAGCATTGATTTTGTCAGATGCTTTATAAGATACAGTTATGTTTCCTGAGAAATCGGTATTGTCAGTATTCGAAGCAAAAGACTGATCTGAGTAAACCGATTTTTTAAGCGCCAGTAATGCCGGATCAGTAGTTTGAAGACCACCGTAAGTAGTACGGCTGTATTGAGCATCTTTTTTGTCGAAGTTATATCTTACACCCGGTAATACATGTAAACGCTCGGTAATTGCCCAGTCAATCTGACCAAAAACAGCAGCGCTGGAAGCTCTGATTCTGGCATCCGTTTTAATTCCGTATCCTTCAAAAAGTCCCGGAGTTTTCCATAACGGACTGGTACTACTTTGTGAGAACCTCCATTGTGCATTACCGGATTCTTCTGTTCCGTCTGTTTGCGAAGTTTGATCAATAAAGAAGGCACCAACAACACCGCTAAGTTTAGAAGTTAGCTGACCTGCGTAACGTACTTCTTGTGTAAATTGAGTCTGTCTGGTTGGATTTTGAGACTTAGCCAAAACTTGTAATCCTGTAAAGTCTCTGTCATTTGATGGATCCCAGTTCCAAAAACGCCATGCAGTAGTGGAAGTAAGTGTTCCTGTTCCAATTTTAGTATCAATGTTAAGAGAAATACCTCCCATGTCCTGTCCCGAACGCCATGGTGTATCGTGATCGATTTTTCGGTCAAAAGCATTTTGGCTTGGTAGCTGATAGTTTAAATCTTTAATGATAGCATTAAATTGTCTGTAAGCAGCTCTTTGCGTAGGTGCGACACCAGCCACAACCTGCGCGTATCCATCCGGACGTTGCGTTGTGATATCGGCTGCCAGAATAATATTCGTATTTTCTGACGGAGTAAAAAGCAATTGCCCTCTAATTCCCTGATTGTTTAAACTGTTCGTAGGTCTTCCCGTAGCCACATTGTCGATCAAACCATCACGTTGTGTACCTGAAAAGGAGATACGACCAGCTACTTTTTTACCCAATGCTCCTGTAACGGATGCTTTCGCCTGAAGGAAAGCATAATTTCCGTAACTCACTTCAAAATCAGCACCAGTAGTGAAACTTGGTTTGCGAGTGGTAATATTAAAAGCACCAGAGGTAGTATTTTTACCAAACAAAGATCCTTGTGGTCCGCGTAATACTTCAATTTGTTCTACGTCAATAAAATCAAGAGTAGTGGCTGCCGGACGGGCATAATAAACCCCATCTACATAAAAACCAACACCCGGATCGATACCGTCGTTAGTAAGTCCGAAAGGAGAACCAAGGCTACGAATGTTGATTCCTGTATTTCTTGGATTTGAAGAGTATAACTGTACAGAAGGAACGAGTTCTTTAATTCGGTTCACATTAAAAGCTCCGGTTTGTTCTGCTTGTTTACCGGTAATTACCGATACGGCGATTGGCACGTCCTGAACTTTTTCGATTCTTCGTCGCGAAGAAACCACTACTTCAATAAGTTCGTTTTCTTCTTTAATGGTTATTTGTAGGGGAGCTATAGGTAAATCGGTAAGTTCGATCTCAGTAGTTTTATAGCCTACATATTGAACTAATAAGGTTAGCGGAAGTTTTCCTCTGCTGTCGATGCTGAATTTTCCGTTTTGATCGGAAGTAGTATTTGAGGTTGTCCCTTTTATAACAATGTTTGCCGCTTCTAAAGGGATGTTTTCACTTGTTTTAACAACACCTTCAATGTTTTGTGCAAATGCTATAGAGAAGGTTAAAAAAGATAAGATTGTAAGTATATTTTTTGTCGAATTTTTCATTTTTACATTAAGTATATGTGATTAGTAGAATTTAAAATAAATTTTTTTTACCAACACATACACATTGTAGAAGAATAGTTTTTCACAGTTGTGAATGGAATAATATAATTTCTTTGCAAAAGATTTTTCGATACATCGATTGGTTGTGAATGTACTCTCATAGTTAAAACTTTAGTAAATGATTTGTTAATTATTTTTTGCAAATATATATATAAATTCTATCGATTTACTAGGAATTAAAAAATATTTTTTTATTTCTTGATGAGAGAGGCTATTGTGATGCCTTGCATGGCTTTAAGAGTCTCGTCCCGAATGATCATTAAACCATGTCTTAGGCTGCATTCTTCCTCGGTTTTACAATCAGAACATGGTTCGTAAAAGTTTAATGAAGCACAAGGCAATAAGGCAATTGCACCGTCAAATAAACGGTGAATTTCTGCCAGAGTGATGTCATTTTTGGAGCGTATCAGATAATATCCGCCAAATTTTCCCTGCTTACTGCTTACCAAACGTCCTCGTTTCAGGTCTAATAAAATCTGCTCCAGGAACTTTTTAGGAATATTGGCTCCATCAGCGATTTCAATAGTTCTTGAAATGTGATTTTCGTCTTGTTCTGCTAAATAAAGTAAGGCCTTAAGGGCATATTTTGCTTTATGTGATAACATCTTTTTTTTAATTATGAATTATAAATTGTGAGTTGTAATTTTTGGGTTTTGAGTAGTTAAACTTAAATTTTATTTTAAAATTTAAGTTTAAGGGGAAACCTGAAACCTGAAACCTGAAACCTGAAACCTGAAACCTGAAACCTGAAACCTGAAACCTGAAACCTGAAACCTGAAACCTGAAACCTGAAACCTGAAACCTGAAACCTGAAACCTGAAACCTGAAACTGTTTACCAGCCTCCGCTAGAACCTCCTCCAGAGAAGCCTCCTCCGCCAAAACCTCCGCCAAAGCCACCTCCGCCTCCGGATGATCCTCCGCCGAAGCCTCCAAATCCGCCTCCGCCGCTTCTTCCAAGATTACTTAGAATGATGACATCGAGCAGGCTAGGGCCGCCGCCTCCGCTATTATTGCCTGAATTACCTCCGCCGCCTCTTTTATTTCGGGACAGTAAAATTAATACAATTACGACAATTATAATAAAAGGCAGGATTGGAAAATCTTTTCCTTTGGTTTGTTTGCGCTCGCCTTTGAATTTTCCTTTAAAAACATCAATGATAGCATCTGTTCCTTTGTCAAGTCCGTTGTAAAAACTTCCGGCTTTGAATTCCGGAATAATTATATTTCGGATGATTGTTCCGCCAATTCCGGCAGTCAATCGGTCTTCGAGACCATAACCAGGATTTATGGCAATTTTTTTCTCCTTTTTTGCCAGCAGGATAATAACACCATTATCGTCTTTTGCAGTTCCTCCAATTCCCCAGGTTTGTCCCCATTTGGTTGCTAACTGACTTACATCTTCACCTTTTAAACTTTCGATCGTAATGACTACAATTTGAGTAGTAGTGGAGTCAGAATAACGAATTAGTTTTTGTTCCAGCTGAGATTTTTCAGCTGCATTTAAGATGTTGGCATAATCGTAAACCGAAGTTTGTAAACTTGGTTTTTCAGGTATTGTAAATTGTGCAAAAATACTGTTGCAGGTAACAAGCGCGATAAACAAAAGAGTAAACTGAAAAATTCTGTTGGAATTTGAGATTTTGTATTTTGAAATTTTCATTATTTATCCTTTTGATATTTCGTTTGATAATTCATTGCTGTCACCTTCAGACCACGGAAAGTACTTTTTCAATTGTTCGCCGGCATTCAAAATGCCATCAACAATACCTTGTTTGAAGTTTCCTGATTTAAATTGTAGAATCATGGCATCTTTGGTACAGTCCCAAAAATCAGGAGTAACCACATCATTTATGCCTTTGTCTCCGCAAATTGCAAAAGTTTTATCAGCAACGGCAAAGTAAAACAAAACCCCATTTTGAAGCTGGGTTTCGTGCATTTTTAATTCATGAAAAACTTCCAAAGCCCTGTCAAAAGGGGCTTTAGAAGTTGTTTGTTCTATATGTACTCTAATTTCGCCAGAAGTATTATTTTCGGCCACACGAATAGCTTCAACAATATCTTGTTCTTCTTCTTTGGATAAAAAATCTTCTACTTTTGACATTGAAATAATTTTAGAGTTTAGATTGTTGACTTTAGATTATGATCTAAAAAAAGGTTTTAGAATTTTACTTCAACCGGTTTGTCTGCACCTTCAACAGCATTAAAGTATGCTTTTTCTTTAAATCCAAACATACCTGCAAATAGACTATTTGGGAATGTTTTGATGTGACTGTTGTATGGTTTTACTGCTTCGTTGAAACGTGTTCTTGCGGTTAAAATCTGATTTTCAGTACTAGCCAGTTCGTCTTGTAATTTCAAGAAGTTTTCGTTTGCTTTTAATGTTGGATATTGCTCAACAGAAACCAATAATCTTGATAAAGAAGAAGATACGCCGCTTTGAGCTTTGTTGAATTCAGCAAGTTGTTCCGGTGTAATATTCGTAGGATCTACGGTTACGCTTGTTGCTTTTGCACGAGCTTCGATAACAGCTGTTAAAGTTGATTTTTCGAAATCGGCAGCACCTTTTACAGTGTTTACTAAATTTCCAATAAGGTCATTACGTCTTTGGTAAGCTGTTTGAACATCTCCCCAGGATTGCTCTACAGTTTGGTTTAATGTTACCGCAGTATTGTTAATCCCTTTAACCCAGCTGTAAATTCCAATAAGTACAACTGCTCCAATAATCCAAGGCAAAAATCTTTTCATGTGTATTTAATTTAAGTTTGTTTCTGATTTAATTAATAGGTTATAATTCGTTCTTAATATCGATTAATTGTGTTTTAATGGTCTCTAATTTACGTATTATTTCGAATTTATCTAATGTTTTCTTTTGTCCTTCTTTCAAATGTGTTTTGGCACCTTCCAGCGTAAAACCTCTTTCTTTAACCAAATGATAGATCAATTGTAAGTTGGTGATATCTTCGGGCGTAAACATTCTGTTGCCTTTGGCATTCTTTTTTGGTTTCAAAATGTCAAATTCGCTGTCCCAAAACCGAATCAATGATGCATTGACATTAAAAGCTTTGGCTACTTCGCCAATGCTGTAATATCGTTTATCTTTTGAAAGCTCAATATGCATGTTTCTTAATTTTCTATATTTATTCCAAAAATACTACTTTTTGCAGTATTAATCTAATGACTGATTTTCCTGGTTAGCCATTTGTGAAATGGCCACATATTCGACTGCCGAAATATTGCCGTAATAGAAGTTCAGCGGATTTACGACTTTGCCGTCTTTGTGTACTTCATAGTGACAATGCGGTCCTTCAGATCTTCCTGTGCTTCCCACATAACCAATAACATCACCTCGTTTTACACGTTGTCCGGGTCTGCAATTGTATTTGCTTAAATGCGCATACAAACTTTCGTAGCCAAAACCATGCCTGATGACGACATGATTTCCAAATCCTGATGCTGAATTATCGGCCCGCTCGATAACGCCATCTCCTGTAGCATAAACGGGAGTGCCTGTTTTGGCGGTGAAATCCATTCCGTTATGCATTTTTCGTACTTTCGTGAACGGGTCGGTTCTGTATCCAAAACCTGAAGCCATACGAATTAGATTCTCATTTCGTACAGGCTGAATGGCCGGAATTGCCAGCAATAAAGTGCCTTTTGTACTGGCTAATTTTAAAATTTCATCTAATGATTTAGACTGAATCGCTAATTCTTTAGAGAGACGATCTATTCGTTTTGTGGTGTTTAAAACCAGTTGAGAATTGTTGTAACCCTCTAAATCTTTGTATTTTCTGGAATCTCTAAAACCTGCTTTTCGAATAGAATCCGGAATCTCGGCTTTATTAAAATAGACTCTGTAAATGTTATTGTCTCTGTTTTCCAATGTCTCTGCTACAGCATCGATTTCATCCATTTTTCTGTTCAGAATGGCGTATTGTAATTTCAGATTTTCAATTTCTCGTGCCTGTAAACGATCTTTTGGCGTTTCAAAATAGGGAGTATTGATTAAAAGTATAAAAACTAAAAAGCCAAATAATGCCGAAGCCAATAAAAACAGTAATGCATAGCCAACTTTAGCCCTTTTTCGGGTCTTTATTTTTGTATAAGCCAGATTTTCTGAGTCGTAATAATATTTTACTTTCGCCATATTTTAAAATACCCTATTTTTGCAGCTTGTAAAATAAGTTAGTCGAACAAATTTAATAAATGTTTCATGATGTTCGAAGCTTTTTTCAGGAATAAAACAGTTAGATAATGTGTCAATTTGATAATTAGATAATGTCTTAAATGCGAAAATTATTGTTTGGAACTTTAATTTTTGTATTAAAAAGAGGTAAGTATCACATTTTCAGATTAACATGTTTCTAATTAAGTATCACATTTTCAAATTGACACATTTTCTAATTTTAATATGAAATCACAAGACGTACGTAAACAATTTTTAGATTTTTTTGAGAGTAAAGGACACACTATTGTTCCTTCGGCTCCTATTGTACTTAAAGACGACCCAACCTTAATGTTCAACAACTCGGGAATGGCCCAGTTTAAAGAATACTTTTTAGGAAACGGAACGCCAAAAAGTCCAAGAATTGCCGATACACAAAAATGTCTTCGTGTTTCAGGAAAGCATAATGATTTAGAGGAAGTAGGGATCGATACTTATCACCACACGATGTTTGAGATGTTGGGGAACTGGTCTTTTGGAGATTATTTCAAAAAAGAGGCTATCAACTGGGCTTGGGAATTGTTGACAGAAGTGTATAAAATTCCAAAAGAAAATCTTTATGTTTCGGTTTTCGAAGGAAGCAAAGAAGATAATGTTCCGTTTGATCAGGAGGCTTGGGATATCTGGAAAGAATTAATTGATGAAGATCGTATTATTCTAGGGAATAAAAAAGACAACTTCTGGGAAATGGGAGATCAGGGACCATGCGGACCTTGTTCTGAAATTCATGTTGATTTGCGTACTCCGGAAGAAAAAGCAGCCGTTTCAGGTAAAAGTTTAGTAAACAACGATCATCCTCAGGTGGTTGAAATCTGGAATAATGTATTCATGGAATTCAATCGTAAAGCTGATGGTTCGTTAGAAAAACTTCCTGCGCAACACGTTGATACCGGAATGGGATTTGAGCGTTTGTGTATGGCATTACAAGGAAAAACATCCAATTATGATACCGATGTTTTCATGCCTTTGATTAGAGAAATTGAAACTATCACCGGGGCAAATTATACCGTTAAAGCATCAAACGAAGCGGAAGAAAAAGTAAATATTGCGATTCGTGTAATTGCGGACCACGTTCGTGCGGTAGCTTTTGCTATTGCTGATGGACAGTTGCCGTCAAATACCGGTGCAGGTTATGTAATTCGTCGTATTTTGCGTCGTGCTATTCGTTACGGATTTACTTTCCTGAATATAAAAGAAGCTTTCATCTACAAATTAGTAGAAACTTTAAGTGAACAAATGGGAGATTCTTTCCCGGAAATCAGAACTCAAAAAGCACTTTGCTCGAATGTGATTCGCGAGGAGGAAAACTCTTTCTTACGTACACTTGATCAGGGATTGGTACTTTTAGATGCTGTGATTCTGAACAATTCAGGAGATACCATCGATGGTAAAAAAGCTTTTGAATTGTATGATACTTACGGTTTTCCGATCGATTTAACAGCTTTGATTCTTTCTGAAAAAGGCTTGAAATTAGACGAAAAAGGATTTCAGGAGCAGTTGCAATTACAAAAAGAACGTTCTCGTGCAGCTTCAAAAGTAACTGCAGGGGACTGGAATGTTTTGGTAGAAGATGATATTCAGGAGTTTGTAGGTTACGACAGATTATCACATCAGGTGAAAATTACGAAGTACCGAAGAGTAGATAGCGTGAAAGATGGTGAAATTTATCAATTGGTTTTCAATGCGACTCCATTTTATGGTGAAAGCGGAGGACAAACCGGAGATAAAGGATATTTGGAAGCTCAAAACGGTGATATTGTTTATATCATTGATACTAAAAAAGAAAACAACCAAACGATACATTTGGCAAAATCGTTACCTGAGAATTTAACAGGAACATTTAACGCGGTTGTGGATGCCAATCAAAGAGCAAAAACATCGTCAAATCACTCGGCTACGCATTTATTACACCAGGGATTGCGCAAAATATTAGGAACGCACATTGAGCAAAAAGGATCTATGGTTCGAAATGCTTCTTTGCGTTTTGACTTCTCTCACTTCTCAAAAGTATCCGATGAGGAATTAAAAGAAGTAGAAAATTTTGTGAATGCAAGAATCCGTGAAAGTTTGCCTTTAATCGAAAAAAGAGCCATTCCAAAAGATCAGGCTCTTGAAGAGGGAGCAATTGCTTTGTTTGGAGAGAAGTATGGTGACCTGGTTCGTATGATTAAATTTGGTGATTCTGTCGAATTATGTGGAGGAACTCACGTGGCAAATACGGCTGATATCTGGCATTTCAAAATTATTTCTGAAGGAGCTGTAGCGGCAGGAATTAGAAGGATCGAAGCTATCACAAGTGAAGCTGCAAAAGATTATTTTGAGTCTCAATTGCTTTCTTATGAAGAAATTAGAGAGACCTTGAAAAATGCTCAGGATCCTGTGAAAGCGATTCAGTCTTTACAGGAAGAAAATATTCAGTTGAAAAAACAATTGGAAATCTTGTTGAAAGATAAAGCCAAAAACATGAAAGGTGATTTGGCTAAAGAATTGCAAGAAATCAATGGCGTTCAGTTCTTAGCAAAACAAGTAGATTTAAATCCGGAAGGAGCAAAAGATTTGGCTTATGAATTGGGGAATTCTTATCATAATCTGTTTGTAGTTTTTGCAACTGCACAGGAAGGAAAACCTATGTTAACTTGCTACATCTCTAAAGAAATTGTTGCAGAGAAAAATCTAAACGCAGGACAGGTAGTTCGTGAATTAGGAAAATACATCCAGGGAGGAGGAGGAGGACAGCCTTTCTTCGCTACCGCAGGAGGTAAAAATGTTGATGGAATTAGCGAGGCTTTGACGAAAGCGATTGATTTCGTGAAGTAAT
This sequence comes from Flavobacterium sp. B183, assembly GCF_023539155.1. Lineage (NCBI taxonomy): Bacteria > Pseudomonadati > Bacteroidota > Flavobacteriia > Flavobacteriales > Flavobacteriaceae > Flavobacterium > Flavobacterium sp. B183. Next base: position 2,212,933 of record NZ_CP097434.1, read on the forward strand.
TTTTTTAGTCTCGCAAAAGACGCAGAGTCGCAAAGTTTTTTTAAGCTTTGCGACTTTTTTTTTAACGGAATAATCTTTTGTAGGTTTTTTCTTTTTTTTTTTGTAAAAAGGAAAAAATGACAGAGAATGAAATTTCAGCTATCGTAGTCGATGTTTGTTATAGAATACATGTAAAACTTGGACCAGGATTATTAGAATCTGTTTATGAAGCAATTTTGTATCATGAATTAACGAAGAGAGGTTTACGTATAGAAAGGCAAAAGCCCTTACCCTTAGTTTGGGATCAAATGAAATTAGACATCGGATTTAGAGCTGATTTAATAGTAGAAAACAAAGTGATTTTAGAAATTAAATCAATTACACAGATTTCTGATGTTCACGCAAAGCAAGTTTTGACTTATCTCAAAATCACGAAAATGAAATTAGGATTATTAATTAACTTTAACGTTCCAATTATTAAATATGGTATTAAAAGAGTAGTGAGTAATCTGTGATAAAAAGTTTAAAAAAACTTTGCGACTCTGCGTCTTTGCGAGATTTGCAAATTCAGAAATAAGAGTTTTTTATAGATAAAAAGAGATAGGTTTTTAGGTTTTGTTTTGCTTTATTTGTAGGATTAATAAACAAATAAATTTACCAAACATGAAAAGAATTCTATGTTTTTTTAGTATTTTATCACTTATTTTAGCTTCTTGCTCCAGTAATGTTGAAAGTGCTGTCAATGCAGAAAATGTGCTTTTGCCCATGACAGAAAAATACACAAATGCCTCTTATCCGGAAGATAGCAGTACCGTGACTTATGCTTATGATGGAAACAAAATTACCAGTTTAACATACGACAATGGATCTGCAGTTGTATTTACGTACACCGGTAATTTAATCACAAAAGCAGTATATACAGAAACTTACGAAGGTACAACTCATACAAGTACTACTACTTTTACATATGAAAATGATAAACTTAAATCTACTTTAAAAGTTAACTCGGGAAATTCTTTGCATAAAAAAAGAACTTATACCTACAATGCAGACGGAACAATTTCGACGATTACACTTCTAATTAATCCACAAACACTTGAAGAAACTGAAGATTCATCCAGCATTCTTACTTTGGATGTTAATGGTAATATTATTAAACAAGGATCGGATGGTTTTACGACTGTAGTAGAATATGATACTAAAAACAGTCCTTTCAAAAGTATATTAGGATATAGTTCGTTGCTGGATTCCGATGTTTTTGATCAGGATGTTAACTCTTCAAATAACCTGACAAAAGTGACTGATATATCTGGCGATGGTAGTCAGGATATAAACACCTATGTGAATACATACAATAGTGATAATTATTTAACTAAATCGGTAAATGGCAGTGAAACAAAAGAGTATACCTATTAAAAAAAAACAATTAGAAAAATAGAAGTACTCTCACAAGCTTATTTGAAAAGAAACGAGTTCCGGTAAGAAAAATGTAAATCCGACAGATTTTTAAAACCTGTCGGATTTTATATTTTATAGTATTTCGAGCGAAGGGAGAAACCCTCGTTCGAAATGACAAATAGTGTTCTTTAATAATGATTTAAGAAAACTCAGAACCTTAGCAGCTTAGTATCTTAGCCTCTTAATTATTTTCGTTCCCCAATCTGTTGGCGCCACATTGCATAATATAAGCCTTTTTCAAAAATTAAATCTTCGTGTTTTCCTTGTTCGATGATTTTTCCTTGCTCCAGTACAAATATTTTGTCGGCGTGCATTACGGTTGACAGACGGTGCGCAATCAGAACCGTGATCCTGTTTTTATCGGATATATTGCGAATAGTGGTATTGATTTCTTCTTCGGTAATAGAATCCAGGGCAGAAGTGGCTTCGTCAAAAATCAATAAATTCGGATTTCTTAAAATAGCACGGGCAATCGACAAACGTTGTTTTTCACCACCGGATACTTTAATTCCTCCTTCACCAATTGTGGTGTTTAAACCGTCTTCGGCACGTTGCAGCAGTTTTTCGCAGCTTGCTCTTTTCAAGGCATCGTATAAGTCTTCATCGGTAGCGCTAGGTCTTACGAACAATAAATTCTCGCGAATTGTTCCTGAGAATAACTGTGCGTCCTGAGTAACGAATCCTAATTGTTTTCTTAGATCCAGTAAGTCAATTTCGGTAGAGTCGATGTCGTTGTAAAATACCTGACCTTCAGCTGGGGTGTACAATCCAACCAGTAATTTAACCAAAGTTGTTTTTCCTGATCCTGACGGGCCCACAAATGCAACAGTTTGTCCCTGTTTAATTTCGAAATTGATATTCTCAACCGCTTTAAATTTAGCGGTTTTGTGTTGAAAACTTACATTGGAAAAGAGTAAAGACTGAATAGCTCCAACATGCTTTGGGTTTTTTGGACGAAATTCTTTCGGAGCGCTCAATAAGGTCTTAAAATTCTCCATGGAAACCTTAGTTTCATTTAAGGCAATAATGAAATTTCCAAGTTCCTGAAGCGGTCCGAAAATGAAAAAAGTAAAGAAAACCATCGTTAGCAAATCACCCACAATAATCTTTCCTCCAAATAAGAAATAATACAAAGTAAAAACCACACAAGTTCTCAAAAAGTGTACGGTTGTACCCTGAATAAAACTCAAACTCCTGATGAAACGGATTTTTTGAAGTTCCAGCTGTAGAATTTTAAACGTATTTAGGTTCAGACGTTTTTCTTCCTGGTAGGTTAATCCAAGACTTTTTACAAGTTCAATGTTTCTTAAACTTTCGGTGGTGGAACCGGCTAAAGCATTGGTTTGATTTACGATTTTTTTAGAGACAATTTTGATCTTTTTGCCCAGATATGAACTAACCAGAGCAATGATTGGCGCCGTGATCAAAAAGATAATCGAAATACGATAATCGATTCGGGCAACATAAACAATCACAAATACAAAACCAATCACGGTCTGAAAGATTAAAGAAATCGATAGTGTGATTAATTTCTCAGAATCAGAACGTACTTTGGTGAGTTTGCTTAACGTTTCACCGCTTCTTTGGTCTTCAAATTCGGCAAACGGCAGGTCCAGTGATTTTTTAATTCCGTCTGTGTACATCTGCGCTCCGGTACGCTGAATGACAACATTGGTAAAATAATCCTGAAAGTTTTTGGTAATTCTCGATACCATGGCCGCACCAAGTGAAAGCCCTAACCAGAATGCTAATGATTTGATAAAACCAACTGGGTTTCCGTCATATTTATGTAAACCAACACCACAATCCTGCATTAATTTACCGGTAATAATAGAGTCTGATAAACTGAAACAAATATTGATCGAAGCCATAATCAAAGCAAAAAACAGTAACATTTTATGTTTGATTATATAAGAATACAGTAATTTCATAAGTGAATTTGAATTTATGGAAGATGTAAAAGTAGTGAATTGTTTAACACTGTTAAATGGATTTTTGTTATTAAAAATGTAAATTTTTTTACAGTTGAAATTGCCGGTGTTTTTTTAGATGTAGCGTGTTTTAATTTGCTGCAAGACCTCTTTTTTATAGGAGAACAAAATGAAACTTTAAGAAAAAAGCTAAGTATTGATATCGCATTTTAGTTTTTTATTAAACTTTATTATTAATGGATTTGCTATATCTTTCTTGTTACTAATGTGTTGGAGACTGTTTTTGATTAAGGTGTGTTTTTAAATGTGGAATCCCGTAAGGTTTTAGTTTTGGGGTGTATTAAGTTTGCAGCAAAATAAATTTAACCAAATCAAAATGAAAAAAATTTTATGCCTTTTTAGTGCTTTGGCTCTAGTAGTTTCTTCTTGTTCAAGTGATGATGCCGCAGATGCATCAGCTTCAGTAAAACCATCAAAAATTGCTTATTCTTATTCTGATCCTACGGAGAATTATTATACAGACATTAAATATGAGGGAAGCAAACTAGTAAGTGAAATAGATAATGACGGTTACACACTTAAGCATTTTTATGTTGGTGATTTAATCTCAAAAACAGAGCAATACGGGATAGATAAGACACTTAAATCTACTACGGAATATAGTTATTCTGCAGGAAAGCTAGCTTCTGAAACTGTAAAAAATGTAGGTGAAACTAAATTTTACAAAACGAAATATACCCAAAATGGGGATGGGACTATTTCTTTTGCAGAGTTTTATATTAATGCTGCAACAGGAGTTGAAGAAGAAGGTGGAAAAATTGGAAAATATACGTACAAAGACGGTAACTTAGTGAAGTATGAAAGTTCTTATTATGGTAAACCAAATACTACGTATACGTATGAGTATGATTCAAAAAAGAATCCTAATACTAATATTGATGGTGTTAAACTTTTAACAGGTACAGAAGAGAGTGCTTCAGTTAACAATGTTGTTAAAATAACAGGTACTTCAGCGACTTCATCTTATGTAAGTACTTTCACTTATGTTTACAATAACAATAATTTTCCAACGGAGAAAAAACAATTTAATGATAAGGGAACGTTAACGGAGACAGCTCAAATTACATACTAAAAGTAAACTTATCAACTTTACACGAAAAACCAAATACTCTTGTATTTGGTTTTTTTATTGCCAAAACGGGTAAAATTCGTATTCAAATGAAACGTCATATAATTCAGAACACTGATTCCAACTTTTTTAACCGAGAGAAATAAGGAAATACAAGAAAATAGCTAAGTATTTATACGGTTTTTTGTCTTTTAGTTATTTTTTTTCTAAAATATTTTTTAGCGTATGTTGTTTGTTATCAGTGCTTTAGATTTATTTTGGATTGAGGTCTGTGTTTCCGATGTGGAATCCCGTAAGGTTTTGATTTTTAGGTGTGTTACGTTTGTAATGCTAAAAATAATGCTGCTAAGAATATTTTAGGATTTGATAAAATTTTTTTTGTGGATGGAGAAGGAAGCGGAGTTTTTGACAATGAAATTGCAGATACTTTAGGAAAGAATATATGTTCTATCTATAAGTTAGGCGTATAATACAGCCGGATATCCTGAAAAAAGCATTGATAATGCTGAAGGATTAAAATATACATCTGAATATTTCTATTAGTAGAAAGTTTAAAATTTGGGGGCGAAAAGTCGGGGACATTTTGTTTTCGGCTTTTTTGTTTGTGAAAAATAACCGAAATTTACACAAAACAACTTCATGCAATTCAGAACCCAGATTCCAGTTTCAAAAAGCAGTAATCCAATCGATTATCATTCGAAGATCATTTCTATGGGATCTTGTTTTGCGGAAAACATGGCAGAGAAATTTGATTATTTTAAGCTTCAGAACGAAACCAATCCATTTGGAATTATCTTCAATCCGGTTTCCATTGAGAAAGTGATTCAGAGAGTGGTTAAACAAGAGTTTTTTACGGAGAAAGATGTTTTTTTTCATAACGAACGCTGGCACTGTTTTGAAGTTCATTCAGATTTGAGTCATTCCGATCGACAGGAGTTGTTGCAAACACTTAACGAAGCAATTACCAAAACAAACAAACAAATCGAGGAGGCCACTCATCTCATAGTAACCTATGGAACCTCCTGGATTTACAGAAATATTGAAAGTAACGAAGTAGTCGCTAATTGTCATAAAGTACCGCAAAGACAATTCACGAAAGAATTATTGACTGCTGATGTAATTCAGAAAAGCATTCAAAATACAATCCGTTTAATTCATGGTTCAAACCCGAATGTAAATTTCATTTTTACCATTTCACCAGTGCGCCATATCAAAGACGGTTTTGTAGAAAATCAATTGAGTAAGTCACATCTGTTTACGGGGCTTCACCAGAATCTGCAATCTAAAATCGACAATCAGCAATTAGGATATTTTCCTTCTTACGAAATTATGATGGACGAACTTCGTGATTATCGTTTTTATGCCGAAGATATGCTGCATCCGAATGTTGTAGCAATTGACTATATCTGGCAGAGATTCAGTGAAAATTATATTGCAGAGAATAGCATTTCAACCTTGCAGGAAGTAGGAGAAATTCAAAAAAGTCTGCACCATCGAAGCTTTAATCCGGAATCTGAACAGCATCAGAAATTTTTAGTCAAGCTTCGTCAAAAAATAAAAAGCGTAGAAGAAAAATGGCAGCATATTAAGTTTTAAAGCTTTCAGGATTTTTAATATGTTTTGATATTCAGGGTGTTGTGAGAATTTGCTGAAATTTAAAATATCAATTTCAACAGAGCAGAATTCTTCATGTTTCCGCTCGGTAACTACAATACCAAACGTAGGAAAATAATTATTTGTTGCTAAATTTTAGAATAATTACAGGTAATTATGTAAATTGTTTGAGTTTAAATTTTACAAATTTGTTTTTGCAGATTTGTCCAAATCAAACTTTAATCTAAATGTGTTTTATTGACGTATGAATAAGAAAACCATTCATTTTCTAAAAAAAACACTTCGTGTACTGCTTTGGTGCATGGCTTCTGTAATTACACTTTTACTGCTTCTTATTGTCTTAATTCAGGTTCCTTCCGTCCAGAATTTCGTAAAAGATAAGGCCATTACGTATCTGCATAAAAAGATAAAAACCAAAGTTTCGTTAGATCATATTTCGATAAAATTTCCGAAAGACATTGTTTTGGAAGGATTTTACTTTGAAGATCAAAAAAAGGATACTCTCTTAAGCGGAAAACGTTTGGAGTTGGATGTTGATTTATTTAAATTGATCAACAGTGAATTGGAGATTAATTCGGTTTCACTGCAAAATACTGCAGTCCGTATTTCAAGGAACAAAAAAGGAGCTTTTAATTTTGATTATATCATTAAAGCATTTGAGTCTAAAGAACCAAAGGTTGAAGATCCGAACAGCAAACCGTTTAAAATTTCGGTTGTAAAAATAAATCTGGATAACGTCAGGTTTGATTTTAAAGACGATTTTTCTAAAAATGACACTCGTGTAAAACTCACGCATTTTGATACCAAATTCAGGGAATTCGATTTAGATAAAATGAATTTCAACATTCCGGATATTAATCTAAGCGGATTAAGGGTGGTTTTGAATCAGGATGTGGTCGAAAAGATCGCTGAAACATCAGTGCAAACGATAGATACCGTCTCGAAAAGAGCAGATTTCAATTTGAAGTTAGGAAACATTAGATTAGCAAAAATTGATATTGTTTACGACAACAAAGATTCCAAATTGGATTCCGGAATACAACTGGATCAGTTGAATGTAGCTGTAAACAAAATTGATTTGAACCGTCAATTATTGGATTTCGAAGCTTTCGAACTTAAAAATTTAAAAGGAAATCTACGTTTGGGCGCAAAAGACAAACAGCTTCAAACTCCTGATTTAGATACTACTGCCATAAAACAGGCAGGATGGAAAGTAAAGTTGAATGTTATAGACATCCAAAATATAGCGTTCAAATTTGATGATATGCAGTCAAAACCAATTTCGAAAGGAGTTGATTACAGTCATATGGATCTAAGTAAAGTTAATTTTAAAGCAGAAAAATTGTATTATGGGAACGATACAATTTCAGGAAATATAAAAACGCTGACCTTAAACGATAAAAGCGGCTTGCAGCTTCAGGCTTTAAAAACCAATTTCTTTTATGGACCAAAGAGCGCTTACCTGAACAATTTGTATTTAAAAACACCCCAAACACTTTTTCAGAATAGTATAAAAGTGGGTTATCCTTCTATCGCTTCTGTTTCCAAAGATTTGGGTAATCTTACTTTAGAGGCCAATTTAAATCAGTCCAAAATCGGCTTTAAAGATATCCTGCTTTTTGCTCCCGATTTACAGAAATCCAATCCGTTTAAGAGTAATCCAAATGCCGTTTTGAATGTCAATGCACGTTTGAGTGGGAGGATAAAAGATCTGAATATTGCACAGTTCGAAATGAGCGGAATCGGAGCTACAAAAGTTGCTGTTTCAGGAAAGATAAAAGGGATGCCTGATGCACAAAAAGCGGATTACGATTTAGATATCAGAAAACTTTCGAGCACGTCAAAAGACATTTATTCGTTTGTACCTGCGGGAACTGTTCCAAAGAATATTCAATTGCCTTCACAGCTGAATTTACAAGGTAAGTTTAAAGGTTCTGTTGCTAATTTTAAAACCAAGCTGGCTTTCAGTAGTAGTTTCGGAAATGCAAAAGTAGATGCTTTGTTCGATCAGCGAGTGAAGAAAAAAGAAAAGTACGATGCGACTGTTTATTTGCTGGATTTTGATTTAGGAAAATTGATTAAAAACGATTCAATAGGAAGAATTACGCTTAAAGCAAAAGTAAAAGGCAAGGGATTAGATCCAAAAACAGCACAGGCAGAATTTGACGGATTGGTTCAGAAGGCCGTTTTTAATCAATATACTTATAAAGATCTGGCTTTAAAAGGCAATATCGAGAAAGGATCTTTTGTCATAAACTCCGGAATGAAAGACCCGAACCTGCATTTCGGTTTAACGGCCAGTGGAAATACCGAAGAGAAATACCCTTCCATTCAGTTAAAATTAAACCTGGATATTGCCGATTTGGAAAAATTAAATCTGCATGCCGGTCCAATGAAACTGCGTGGAAATGTTGATGCAGATATTGCCAACAGTAATCCTGATTTTTTGAACGGAAAAGTATTTCTTTCCAACATCCAGATTGCGCAGACAGCGGAACCTATCGTTCTCGATTCGATCAGACTAATTGCCTTTGCCGATCAAAATCGAAACAATATCAAAGTTTCTTCTCAGTTTTTAAATGCGGAGGTTGATGGGAAGTACAAACTGACGACTTTAACGGCAGCATTAAAAAAATCCCTGTCAAAGTACATCGATTTAAAAAGTCCAAAAGTAAAAGGAGAAATGGATGAGCAACGATTGGTTTTTACGGTGAAGATTGATAATGATCCCGTGTTACTGAAACTGCTTCCTGAATTAACGGGGTTGGAACCGGTTACTTTATCAGGAAAGTACAATAACGTGTCAGATTCTTTGGAAATAAAAGGAAGTATTCCGAGAGTTGTATATGCTGCTAACACCATTGCCGACGGGAGAATCAATATCGAAGCCAAAGAAAATGGGTTAGAATACAATGCTTCTTTTGGAACAATTGAGAGCGGTTCTTTAAAAATTCCATTTACAAGCTTATCCGGAAAAATTGAAAATAATGTTTTGGATTATGCACTTGAAGTAAAAGATGCTAAAGAGAAACAACAGTATTTTATTGCGGGAGACTTAAAACACGATGGTTCAAAAAGCAGTTTCAGAATTGATGCTCAAAATTTTATTATGAATTATGATAAATGGAATATCGATCCGGAAAATGTGGTGGAGTTTGGAGACAAGAGATTGTATGTTAATAAATTTAATTTAGAAAATTCGGGTAATGAATTAAGAGTTCAATCCCTGGGAGATCAGGATAGTGCGCCTTTACAGATCGATTTTGTAAATTTCAAAATAGAGACGATTATGAACATCGTCAAAAAAGACCAATTGTTAATGCAGGGTCTGATTAATGGACATGCGCTGGTAGAAAATGTAATGACCAAACCTACTTTTACCTCGGATATAAAAGTAGATCAATTTGCTTTCAAAGGAGAACCTGTTGGAGATATTACAATAAAAGTAGACAATAAAACCAATAATTTGCTGGCAGCCAATGTTACTCTTAGCGGAGAAGGAAACGACGTAAACCTGACCGGAAATTATAAAATCGACGATGAAAATCTGGATTTTAATCTGGATCTAAACAAATTAAATATCAAAAGTATTCAAGGATTCAGCATGGGCAATCTGACTGAGGGAACTGGATTTTTAGCAGGGAATTTCAAAATTACCGGAAATGCCGCTGCGCCAAAAGTAAACGGAGCACTGGAATTTAAAGAGACAGGTTTCAGAGTAACAAAATTTAATTCCTACTACAAAACAGCTGATGAAAAAATAACACTTCAGGATGATATTATCACTTTTGATACGTTTACTTTTCAGGATGAAAACGACAATGAACTGATTGTAAACGGAACCATTAAAGTAACAGATTATACCAAATTTGACTTTGGCTTAACTGTAGTGGCAGATAATTTCAGAGCGATACATTCGCAGGAAAAAGACAATGATTTGTTTTATGGAGATTTGGTGTTAGACAGCAAGCTGAATATCAAAGGAACACTCGAAAATCCTGTAGTTGGTGGAACTATTAAAATAAATAAAGACACTAAGTTTACAGTTGTGATGCCGCAATCAGATCCTTCCATAGCCGATCGGGAAGGGATAGTTGAATTTGTAGACGAAGACAATCAATATCTGAAGCAGACTGTTGCAATGGAGCAAAAACTCAATCAGTCTCGGTTAGTTGGTATGGATGTGAGTGTGGCTATTGCCATCGATAAAGAGGCAGAACTTACATTGGTCATCGATAAAGGAAACGGTGATTATTTGAACTTAAAAGGAGAAGCCGAACTTACCGGTGGAATCGATCCGTCAGGAAAAACAACTTTAACCGGTAAATATGAATTCTCAGGCGGGGCGTATGAAATGAATTTCAACATGATCCGACGAAAATTTGATATTCAGAAAGGGAGTTATATCATTTGGAACGGTGAACCTACCATGGCCAATCTGAATATTACGGCGATTTATAAAGTAAACACCGCACCAATAGACTTATTGGGCAATCAATTGCCAACGGATAACCCTACTGAGCGAAACACCTATAAGCAGAAAATTCCGTTTCAGACCTTGTTGAAAATGAACGGGGAGCTTTTAAAACCGGAAATCACTTTTGATATTGTACTTCCGGAGGGCAATAATGATGTTTCTGCAAATGTGGTATCACTTACCAAAGCAAAACTCCAGCAGTTAAGACAAGAACCGGCGGAATTGAACAAACAGGTTTTTGCTCTTTTACTATTGAACCGGTTTATTGGTGAAAACCCATTTTCGAGCGAAAGCGGGGGAACCAGCGCAGAATCTCTCGCACGCCAAAGTGTGAGTAAAATTTTGTCACAGCAATTAAATGATCTTGCAGGAGAATTAATCACCGGAGTTCAGTTAGAGTTTGATCTCGAGTCAACAGACGATTATACATCCGGTAGCAGAGAAAACAGAACCGATCTGAACGTCGGGGTTTCCAAAAAGTTGTTAAACGATCGACTAAAAGTTACTGTAGGGAGTAGTTTTGCCGTTGAAGGTCAGGAACGTGCCAATGAGCAAAGTGCCAATATTGCGGGAGATGTGGCATTGGATTATCAATTAACCAAAGACGGCCGTTATATGGTTCGGGCTTACCGAAAAAATGAATATCAGGTGGCGGTCGAAGGTCAGGTAGTTGAAACCGGTGTTGCTTTTATCATCACGATGAGTTACAATAAATTCCGTGAACTTTTTCATCGAAGTGCAGCCGAAAAAGAAATGATTAGAGAAGAAAAATTACGCAACGAAAAAAAGAAACTGAAAGAGCAAGAGGAGAAGCAAAAAAAGGAAAATCAAATAGAAGGGAATGAGCAAAAAACATAACAATATAAGAATGAAATATGTCAGATATTTTGTTGTGCTGTCCTTATTTTTTGTTTTTGGATGCAGTAACACAAAATATTTGCCGGAGGGAGATTTATTATACACAGGAGGTTCGGTAACCGTAAAAGATTCAATTCTTAAAAAGAAAGAACGAAAAGCACTGGAAAATGAACTGAATGATTTACTGCGCCCTAAACCCAACAAACAATTCCTGGGATTACGTCCTAAGTTATGGTTTTATAATATCGCCGGAGAACCTAAAAAACAAAAAGGAATCCGATATTGGCTGCGTACTAAAGTGGGAGAACCTCCCGTGCTTTTTAGTAAAGTTGATTTAGAGTATAATGCATCCGTCCTTCGCAATTTTACGGAAAACAGAGGGTATTTTAAAACCCGTGTAAGTGCCGATTCAACGGTTAGCCATAAAAGAGCTACAGCAGAATATACAGTGGTACCCAAAAAGCAATACATTATTAAAAGCGTAATTTTTCCTGACGATTCATTGGCCATGTCCAGAATAATTGGAAGGTCAAGCCGAAGAAGTCTCTTGAAAGTGGGGCAGCCGTATGATTTGGATGTTATTAAAGCAGAGCGCGAACGTATAGACGCCAGATTGAAGGAGAAAGGGTATTATTATTTTAACCCCGATTATCTTTTGGCACAGGTAGACAGCAGCAAAGGCGATCATGAAGTAAAAATTAGATTGGTAATTAAAGCGGATACACCTCCAAAAGCGCTTACAGCCTATAAGATCAATAAAATTGTAGTCTACCCGAATTTTACCATTTCAAAAGACAGTGTAAAATATCAGCCGAAAGATATTATTCAATATAAAGACTTCACCATTATTGATACAGCTGACAGTTTTAAGCCAAGAGTTTTTGATCGCGCCATTCACTTCAAAAAGGGAGATTTCTACAACCGTAAAGACCACAATCTGACCCTAAATCGTTTTGTAAATTTGGGAACGTTTAGTTTTGTGAAAAATGAATTTAAGCCTTCGGATAGTTTACCCAATGCGCTGGATTCGTATTATTATCTGACGCTTTTGCCGAAGAAATTTATTCGTGTAGAAGTTTTGGGAAAAACGAACTCGGCGAGTTATACCGGTAGTGAGATTAATATCAATTGGAACAACAGAAACTTATTTCGAGGGGCAGAATTATTTACGGTTTCCATTTTTGGTGGTGCCGATTTTCAGCTTTCTGGAGCCAATAACGGGAAAAACATTTATAAGCTGGGAACAGAAACCAGTTTGACCTGGCCAAGATTTATCGTTCCGTTTTTTCATATTGAAGGTTCCAGCGAATATGTACCGCGAACCAAAGCGACAGTAAGGTATGAATATCAAAACAGAACACAATTGTATGCCTTAAACTCTTTTAAAACGTCTTTTGGATACCAGTGGAAAGAGAATATTCGAAAAGAACATCAACTGAATGTAATTGATGTGACCTATGTGAGTCCCAATCACGTGACGGCTGAATATTTAGCAGATATTCAAGAAGACCCGTCATTAGAAAAGATAATTGAAAAACAATTGATTTTTGGACCAACTTATACGTATACCTACACCAATACGATGCAGAAGCGTAGAAAAAATACGTTTTACTTTAGTGGTGATTTAGATTTGGCAGGAAACGTTACAGGTCTGGTAACAGGAGCAAATGTTAAAGATGGGAATCAGAAAATATTTTTGATGTTCCTTTTAGCCAATATGTAAAAATGAGAGGTGATCTCAGACATTATTTAAAACTGGGTAAAGAAAGTGAATTGGCCAGCAGGATTATTTTAGGAATAGGACTTCCGTACGGAAATTCAAGGGCTTTGCCAACGGCTAAACAATTTGTGGTAGGAGGAACCAATAGCATTCGGGCTTTCAGAGCCAGATCACTCGGGCCGGGAAGTTATCTCAATGCACAAACGACTAATAATTTTCTTCCGGATCAGTCAGGCGATTTGAAACTGGAGTTTAGTACCGAATACAGGGCCAAACTTTTTAGTATTGTTCGCGGAGCACTATTTGTAGATGCCGGAAACGTTTGGCTTTTAAATGCCGATCCCAATAAGTCTGGTGGAGAAATTACCAAAGATTTTATGAAAGATATTGCCGTAGGAGCCGGAGCCGGTTTGCGTTTTGATTTGTCTTTTTTAGTTTTAAGAACCGATTTGGCATTTCCGTTGAGAAAACCCTATTTACCGCAAGGTCAGAGATGGGTAATCGATGATATTAATTTCGGAAGTGGTCCATGGAGAAAAGAGAACTTGATTTTAAATATCGCCATTGGATATCCGTTCTGATTTTATGTTTTTAAAAAAGACAGAATAAATAAACCGCAGGAATAGAAGTTTAAAGTAAGCTTTCTATTCCGGCGGTTTAGGAGAGTTGTTTTTACAATCCGGAAATAATAAATTCGCTTCTTCTGTTCATTTGATGCTCTTCTTCCGTGCAATTTTCATTATCAGAGCAATGGTTTACAAGCTGTGTTTCACCATAACCTTTGCCGGTTAATCTGTTTTTATCAACACCATGTTTAATAAGCCAGTCTATAGTAGATTTAGCTCTTCTATCAGACAATAGCTGATTGTATTTCTGCGTCTGACGACTGTCTGTATGAGAACGAATATCTAATTTCATTTTTGGATATAAGTTCAGTACATCCAGGATTTTTTCCAGGTCTAAAGCAGCTTCTTTACCAATATTGGATTTGTCTAAATCAAAGTATATCATTTTGATACCGAAAACTTTGCCTAAATTATCTCCAATGGTTACCTGGTAGCTGGATTTTTCAAGTGGAATTGGTAAATAAGCTTTTGAACGGTCTTTTGATACCAGTATTTTTTGTTCCCAGGTGGTATAATTTTCTTTTTCGGCCCTGATATAATAGGGAGTTTCAGAATCTAAAATGAAACTATAATTTCCTTTCTCATCGGAGAAGGTGGAATCTTTTACATTCATGTCCTGATCATACAAGGTGATTTTGGCATTTGGTAAAATTTCATTACTGTCCAGATCAGTCACAACTCCATATAATTGGTAGTCAGTATTTATTTTTTTTGTCTCTAAAAATTTATAAATATCATCTGATCCTTGTCCGCCTTTTCTGTTCGATGAAAAAAAGCCTTTTCGGGATTTGATGTCAATTATATAAGCAAAATCATCATTAGGAGAATTGATATCTGCTCCTAAATTTTGAATATTACTAACTCCGGCGTCGTTTATTTTTCCAACAAAAACATCAAGACCACCAAGTCCCGGATGTCCGTCTGAAGCAAAATAAATTTCATTTTCATCGGTTACGAAAGGAAATGTTTCTTTTCCTTCGGTGTTGATTTCGGGGCCTAAATTTTGAGGGGAGCTGTATCCTCCATTACTCAGGATTTTGACCTTGTAAATATCAGATTGTCCTATCGTTCCGGGCATATCTGAAGCAAAATATAAAGTCTTTTCATCCGGGCTGAGAGTGGGATGTGCCGTACTGTAATCATTACTATTAAACGGTAATTCTATGATATTATCCCACTCCTTCTTTTGATTAAGAGTGGCTTTGTATATTTTTATAAAGGTGGTTTTTTGTTTGTTTTTTCCTTTTTTACCATCAATATAATTATTGCGGGTAAAATAAACAGTTGTTCCGTCTTTTGTAAAAGTGGGAGTAGATTCGTGAAACTTACTATTGATTTTTGATTTTATTTTTTTAGGTGCGCTTGGATTGAAATTTTCATCCAGGGCAGCTTCATAAAGGTTGGTGAAACTTTCACCTGTCCATTTATGTCTTTGTTGTCCCAGTCCTCCTGTATCTCTTGCGGTGGTGAAAACAATTTTATTTTGGAAAAAGGTTGTTCCGTAATCCGAATATTTACTGTTTATCCCTGAATCTTCAATCGTATAGCGTCCGGAATTGGCTTTAATCAAATCCAGATAGTTTTCATTTTTTTTGTACAGTTTAGCTCTTGTATCATTTTTTGAATGCTGAGAGAATAAATCAAGCATTTGATTGGCTTTCTCTGTGCGATTTGTCGATTTTAATGATTGCGCATATCGGTAATAATATTCGGGCTCGACATCGTTAGTCATGGCAAATAACTCATCATACCATTTTGCGGCTTTATCAAATTCAGCATTAAAGTAAAAAGCGTTGCCCAGTTTTTTGAACATATCTGCAGATTTGTAGCCTTTTGAAGCTACTCTTTCATAGGTTTCAATCGCATTAATATAAGCATAGTTGGTATATTGTTTGTCTGCCGTAGCTATTTTATTCTTTTGAGAATAAGTGTGAAATGAAAAAAAACTAAGTATTAATAGATAAAATGGTATATAATTCTTCATAGTAAATAATTTTAAAAGAAACGAGGGGTTGTCATTCTGCTTTGTTTTCGGATAAACTCAAAACGCAGGAATACTTCATGCGAACCATTACTGTAATTGTTTAGTTTTGAAGATTCAAGATCATAACCGTAACCAATGTACATACCGTCTGTAAGCTGAAAACCGGCCATGGTACTGAAAGCAGCATCCCATCGGTAGGCGATTCCAACCATAAATTTATTGTTGAACATAAAATTGGCGGAGGCATCCACCTGCAACGGCGCACCTTGTGTTATTTTTGTAAGGATTGCGGGTTTGAATTTTATATTATTGTATGTACTCAAATTGAATACATATCCTCCCATTAAGTAGTAATTAATTTTATTTTTGAATATGGCTACTTCATTATTGTCATAATAATTGGTCACTATAAAATCCGGTGCCGATAAACCGATGTAAGCTTTGTCAGAATGCCAATAGACTCCGGCTCCTATATTTGGAGATATGACATTATTTAAATTTTGTAAATGAGGATCGTTCAAATCTGAGGGATTGAGCCTGCTAGTGTCCAGATTAAAAAGACTAACTGTTCCTTTAAGTCCGAATGAAAGTTTAAAATTATCGGAAGTCTGAACCGTGTAGGAAAAGTCAGTCGATAAAGAGTTTTTATCAGAAGCACCAATTTTGTCATTTACAAGAGAAACACCGATACCTAAATTACTGTCGTTTATAGGGGCATTAATTGAAAAAGCGCTTGTTTTTGGAGCTCCTTCAAGGCCTACCCACTGTGCGCGATACAATCCAAAAATACTTATCGTACCTCTTGATCCGGCATAAGCAGGATTAATATTTATGGTATTGTACATATACTGCGTGTATTGGGCATTTTGCTGAGCCGCTATATTTATTACATTGAAAAGCAATAAGAACCTTAAAAAATTTAAACTCTTTTTCATTTGTATATTTATTTTTTAATGAAATTTCTTTGGGAAAGGACTATGATTTTTTTTTGTTTTATCTCAAAGTAAGATGTAGGTATCCACTTTTTTCTGTCATCAGCGCACCGTTTCCATAGGAAAGCACATAAAAGTAGGTTCCTGAAGGTAATCCTGCTTTTTGGTTTACGGTCGCTCTTCCTTCAGAAATTCCACGAAAAAGATTATTGTTTGCACCATAATTAGTAGTTTCAAACACGATGACTCCCCAGGGATTATATATGGTTACCGAATTATTTGGATACCGTTCCAGACCTCTAATTTCGAAGTAATCATTTTTGCCGTCTCCATTTGGTGAAACCATATTGAAAACAATTACCTCCGGATTTGTAATGCCCGCCTGCGCTCTATTATTAAGTGGATTATGATCTTCAGGAGTTGAATTTTCCAGAAAAGCAATGTTCAGGTAATCCCCTGTTGCTTTTACTTTTGCTGTTATGGTCAATGTTTCTGTTTCATGGGCTAACAATTCAGATAAATTCCAGATTCCGGTTGTGATACTATAATCTCCTGAAGAAGTTTTGGATGAGGTATACATATATCCTGACGGAAGTATATCTCTAATTTGAACATTGTTGAAATTATTTCCTCCCAGATTTTCAGCAGATATGGTAAACACGACCTGCTGACCGATGTTAGCCATTGGATTATTTACTGTTTTTCTTAACTCAATATCTGCATCTTCACTAGGCTTTAAACAGGACTCCACCTCTATAGAAAAATTAATACTTACAAGAGGATTGCATCTAGCTTCATCAATATAATTGACCTCTACAGCCCCTTTTCCGGCATGATTCCACAAAACCGTTACAAAATCATCTGAATGTTGACCTCCATTTACGATAGTGCCTTCATTTGAAACGAGCCAATTGTAAGAGGACATTCCGGCCACGGTAGTGTAGGTTACTTTTTCTGAAATACAGACCGAGGTAAGCCAGTCAGGATCTTTATCAGGAAGATCATTTTTAACAATTACAGTAACGGCTAAACGATTTGTACTCTCACATGTACCTGTCTTTGCTGCTGCGTAATAAGTTTTACCATCAATTAATAGTGTTGAGGGCGGAATTATATTTCCTCCTGTTAAGGCATCGTACCAGATAATACCGGTTCCGGAAGCTGCTAAGTCTGCTACCGTAGCGTTTGTTGCTGCACAGAATTGTTGCGTAGCAGCCCCAGTTGGTGTTACTGGATCACTGATGCTAACGGTTACAGCTAAACGATTTGTACTCTCACATGTACTTGTCTTTGCTGCTGCGTAATAAGTTTTACCATTAATTAATAGTGTTGTGGATGCAATTATATTTCCTCCTGTTAAGGCATCGTACCAGATAATACCGGTTCCGGAAGCTGCTAAGTCTGCTAACGTAGCCTTGCTAGCTGCACAGAATTGTTGTGTAGCAGCACCCGTTGGTGTTTTAGGATCACTGATGCTAACGGTTACAGCTAAACGATTTGTACTCTCACATGTACCTGTCTTTGCTGCTGCGTAATAAGTTTTACCATCAATTAATAGTGTTGTGGATGCAATTATATTTCCTCCTGTTAAGGCATCGTATCAGATAATACCGGTTCCGGAAGCTGCTAAGTCTGCTACCGTAGCGTTTGTTGCTGCACAGAATTGTTGTGTAGCAGCACCCGTTGGTGTTTTAGGATCACTGATACTAACGGTTACAGCTAAACGATTTGTACTCTCACATGTACTTGTCTTTGTCGCTGCGTAATAAGTTTTACCATCAATTAATAGTGTTGAGGGGGGAATTATATTTCCTCCTGTTAAGGCATCGTACCAGATAATACCGGTTCCGGAAGCTGCTAAGTCTGCTACCGTAGCGTTTGTTGCTGCACAGAATTGTTGTGTAGCAGCACCCGTTGGTGTTTTAGGATCACTGATGCTAACGGTTGCAGCTAAACGATTTGTACTCTCACATGTACCTGTCTTTGTCGCTGCGTAATAAGTTTTACCATCAATTAATAGTGTTGAGGACGGAATTATATTTCCTCCTGTTAAGGCATCGTACCAGATAATACCGGTTCCGGAAGCTGCTAAGTCTGCTACTGTAGCGTTTGTTGCTGCACAGAATTGTTGTGTAGCAGCACCCGTTGGTGTTTTAGGATCACTGATGCTAACGGTTACAGCTAAACGATTTGTACTCTCACATGTACCTGTCTTTGTCGCTGCGTAATAAGTTTTACCATCAATTAATAGTGTTGAGGACGGAATTATATTTCCTCCTGTTAAGGCATCGTACCAGATAATACCGGTTTCTACAGTAATTAAGTCTGCTACAGTGGCTTTAGCGGTAGCACAAAATTGTTGAGTAGAATTTCCTGTTGGAGTTGGCAGGCCTCCAAGTTTAATATTGATAGATTCGGTGAAATAACACCCACCTAAAGAATTAATTTCTACTTTGTAGGTTCCAATTTGCGCTGCTGTTACATTATTGATATTTAATTCCGGGGAAATAACTTCCGTTCCATCAGGTAATGTCCATTTTATAGAATTTACGGGGCCAATCTGTACTACAGATAGTTTGATGTTTCCTCCTATACAAACAGCTCTGTCTCCACCATTTATTAATTGTGAAAATGAACTTCTTAAAATCAGAGGCTGTAAAACTTCATAGCAGACTGTTTTTGCTTTTACAATATAATTTCCCGCTGTCAGTCCTTTAAATACAGGACTTGATTGTCCTGTTGTTGGGAAATCGGAATCTGTTTCTTTTTTTATAAAGTAAGTAATACTTTCTGAAACATTGTTTACTTTGGTATGAAGATCCCCTGTTGTATTTCCTGAACAGACAATTCCGCCGGATTTAGATAAATCAAACGCAGGGAAATTAGGTTGAACATCTACAAAAGCAGTTTGAGTGTTTTCAATTAATTCGCTTTGCAAGAGAGGTCTTCCGCCTATAAATTTTCTGGCTATCCCTATTTCATATTTTCCTGCTATATCCTGAAAAAATGAAAAATTACTGATTCCCTCTTTTAAAGAATTAGAACCTAAAATGGCATTAAAAGTTCCCATGCCTGCAGGTCCACTGACAATCCCGGGGAAAATTTGGTTATTTCCATAAAAACTGGCCAATGTACTGTTTATTGCGCCTGTACCGACAGCTGATACTTTTATAGTTACATTTTTGTTATAACGATCACATCTTGAGGCGTCCGGATTAAAACTAACGTTGGTGATTTCAATTTTTGTAAAATAACTGTCTAAAACCACTTGAAATTCTTCATCAAAACAAGCCGAATCTTTTATTCTTATGGTATAAGTTCCTGGAAGTAATTCATTTCCTAATCCGAAAATAGGTTCTTTGTAGGTTACTGCCAATGGTGACGGACCGTTTACAAGGCTTACGGTAACTTTACCTTGCAAGCCTACATAACCGGGAGTGGCCATAGGAGGATATACCGCCAGTGCACATTTACCAAAAAACGTAGCACTTGGTCCTGTGAAAAATTGTATTTTGCCTTTGATGTCTTTATCGGGAGCAAAATAATTGGGATCAATAAAAACATTTTTAGGATCAGTAATAACAGGTTTTTTAGAAAAAGTGTTTGAGGTATTGTTCGTAAAAGAGTAAGTTGTTATTTCGATTCCTGTATTATCTGTTACTTTTATAGTGTAGCTTTTACCAATATTTAGTTTACAAATTTCTAAATTGTTTATGCCTGTAATAGTATAAGTGTTTTTGATACCTGTACTGTTGTCTGTTACTTCTACGGTATAAGGCAGACAGCCACCCTGATCTTTAGGTACGTTTTTTAGCAGAACTTGTCCCGTGTCATTGCAATTGGTATTCAAAGGGTCATCTTCGATACTGAATTCAAAATCAGTAAACGGTCTCACAATCCCTATAGCTGATGCTCCATAATCCAGTTCAACAGTTTTTGTTATGTTGCAATAGGTTGCGCTCAAACGGACAATACCCCATTTGGAACGATCTGAAGGCATTGCATATTTCTTCTTTACATCAGTAAGAGTCAGATTGTCATAAACATCCCAACCTGATCCGTTCTGAATCTCTAATTTGTAAATAAAATTCGGAACCCCATAAAGAGCAGGAAGAGTATTAAAATAAGCGCCGCCAGTACTTACCGCTAATAATCCGTTTGGAAGGGTAGCACTGCTAATACCGGAACAGACATCATTTGGAGTATTATAAATTAAATCAACAGCATTAATGGTTCCTTTATCAAGGTTAAAATTCTTAAGAACTTCATTTGGCGGAAGATTCAATACGGTTACAGGTGAAATTAAAGTACCGCAATGATCTATAGCCGAAACTTTATATTGACCACTTGGCATACCATTAAGTTTGACGATACCGGTTGCTGTTTGTACACTTCTTACAACGGTACCATCTGAAGCATTTAGCAAGTTAACAGTATAGGGAGGGTTTCCTTTTTCGACGTTAATAGCAATATCCCCCAGAGGATTAGGATCTGATGCACAGTAAGTATAATTTTTTGCGGTAAAAAGTCCAATAGTTGGAGAAATAGACGAATAGGTACTGCCTACCTTTATGGTAGTTGCAGCTTTTATAAAAGTATTGTTTTCGTAATACCCATAGAAATAATCTCCCGCCTCTAAGTGCGTAATTAGAGAAGTTGAAGACGCAATAATATTTGCCGGATCATAAGGAGATTTTGCAACAGCATAGACTATAGGTTCAGAAACATTTTTAACTGTGATCGTAATTGTACCATCAGCTCTACCATCACCAGTACAGGAAGCATCTGTTGCAACGGCAGAAATTTCCTTTTGGGCAACTGCAGCTAAAGGCAGTAAATAGAAAAGTACATTTAGTAATTTTAAAAATTTCATAGTAAGTCCGTTAAATTGTGTTTTTGGAATTTGGATGTAGTTAAGTTTAGAAGGATGACAATTCAGAAGAAAGCACTAAAAATTTCTTTTAACTCAATAATGAAATAGGTAGTGCCTTCAAAGCTGAATTGATGGGCGTCATCTTCTATCTTCATCTTAACTTAATGCAAAGGTATTTTGGACAATTGAGATAAATAATTCAGATTTAATAATCGGATTATTAATGATATAACTGGTTGTTTCAAGTAACACTTGATTGGCTAAAAGTGCCCGTGTTTTAGATTTTGGCAGGAACAAAAATCCAGATATAAGTTAAAGATTACAAATATTTGATCTACAGATGGTAAGTGTGAAATTTTTGGATGAAGATTGAAATCGTATACAGAGCATAAGTCCTAAAAGAGCATTAAAATCCAAAATAAAAGACGATTCGCTTTTGAGAAATTAGCTTTAAGAAGTAGCACATCAATGAATCTGAAGAAAAAAACCTTACCCAAATTGGGGGCATTTTTGAAAAAAAGGAGTAATTTGGTTTAATAAATGGATAGAATGCAAAATTTAGTAAAGAGAATAATAGTTTTAGGTGTAGCTGTACTTGTCATAGTGCTGGCTTTCAAATATTGTGAATTCAAAAAAGACGACGATTCAACGATTGATTATAATACCAATCTTATTCAGCAGCAAATTTTAAATGTTGGTAAACTGGTAGTTACCGAAGGTCATTTTTCGGAAGTTATTACTTATAAAAACCAGCAGAAGTATTTAATGGACATGGTTTCTTTTGAGAAAAAAGCACTTGTAGTGGTAAACGCAAATGTTACTGTAGCCTATGATTTGCACAAAGTGAAATATGATATCGATGAAAAAAACAAAACGATTACCATTTTAAATATTCCAAAAGAAGAAATCACCATCAACCCTGATATACAGTTTTATGATGTTGAACAAAGTAAACTGAATCCATTTACGGGTGACGATTACAACAAAATCAACAAATCGGTAAAAGCAAATCTGGCCAAAAAAATAGAGAAATCTACCTTAAAAACAAACGCTCAAAACCGATTGATCAGCGAATTATCAAAGATTTTAATCCTTACCAACTCCATGGGTTGGAAACTGCAATACAACGGAAAAACAATCCAGTCTGAAAAAGAGTTTAGCGAAGACTTGAAGCTTTGATTTTTTTTAGAGGTACTAAGGGGCTAAGACGTTAAGGTTCTGAGGTTTTTTCAATATTGTCATTTCGGGCGGAAGGAGAAATCTTCGTAAGAAGCTTGACAAAGGTTGGATTTCTCCCTTCGCTCTAAATATTATAAAAGCACAAAATCCGACAGGTTTTTAAAACCTGTCGGATTTAATATAATTGTTTTAAAAACTTAGCACCTTAGTATCTCAGAACCTTAGCAACTTAGAATAACTTCTAAACTAAACCGCTTCTTTATCAAAAATCAGATCTAAGCCTCCAGAAATCAAATGTGCCACTTCAGGGCGTTTTTCTTTTAATTGATCCAGATGAACCAGAACTTCCTGTAAAAGTTGTTTCTCATTTGAACGCTCCAAAAGCTCGACGATTTCCACAGCCAATAACCAATCATTAGGATGAGATTCTTTCAGTTTATGAAATACAGTGATTAACTCAGTTGTAGCACTTTTATTTTCTCTGGTCAGGCGAACGGTTTGATAAAGGATTTCCAGATCGTCACGTTCGGCAGTATGTTGTGCTTTTATAGTAGTTGTTTTGGGTACGGTATCGATCAGATCAAAACTATTCACATCAGCCGGACCGGAAAAAGCCGAAACCACTTTTTTACCAATTGCCATATCATAATTTCCCCATTCAGGCTGAAACAAAATGGTTTCGCCATGAGTTACAGTACAATTTCTGAAACTAATTAAAATGATTTCGCCGTGTAAATTTCTCGAACCGGTAATGATTTCACCTTCTACAATAATATCACCTTCAAATTCTAATCTTACAGTTTCATTTTCTACGATAGAGTAAGCCTGTAAATCTTTAGGGCTCATGTCTTCGATTGCTAAATTGAAGCCTTTTAGTTTTCCAATCGGACTTCCAAATCCATGAGGATGCGTTAGCGTTCCGTGACCAACTAATTCTTTTTCACGGTAGGATAAAGCTGTTTTTCCAGTAGTCTGAATGTAGATAGGTTTTCCTTCATCTTCCAGAACATTGGTAAAAACACCTGAAATCTGTAAACCGGTACTCAACTCAATTGTTCCTAAAGCATTGGAATGAATTAGTTTTTGTATACCGGAAAGACCTCCTGTTCTCAAAGCCATTTTATTGGCAAATTCTTCTAAAACCAAACTCAAATAGGAAAAATTTGGTGTTACAAAAAGTTGAGGTTGTAATTGTGTAATATCAAAGTTTTGATTGGCTGCAGAGATGTTATAAGGGATTTTCTTTACATTATCCGTCATGCACCAAGCGCTCTCCCCAATAGAGGATAGTAAGCCCGCGCCATATATTTTCGGATTTTCAACGGTTCCGATTAAACCATACTCTACTGTCCACCAATGCAGGTTTCGAATTTGTGCCATTTCAGACAATTCGCCCATATTGTTTTGTAAATCGGCAACTGCTTTCTCCGCTTCGTCTATTTTTTCCTGAGGCGTATCTTCCGCTTCTTTCAAAATAGAAAGTAGTCGAATCGCTTCATACATCTGGTAATCTTTATGAGATGAAATAGCTTTACAGCCAATTTCTCCAAAACGTCTTAAGTACTCCGCATATTCAGGATTAGCAATAATAGGGGCGTGTCCTGCACCTTCATGAATAATATCCGGTGCCGGAGTATATTCGATATGTTCCAGTTGACGAATATCTGAAGCAATAACCAAAACGTTATAAGCCTGAAATTCCATAAAAGCGTTTGGTGGAATAAATCCATCCACCGCAACAGCTGCCCAACCAATTTCAGTCAGAATTCGATTCATTCCGTACATACTTGGAATAGAGTCAATTTCGATTCCGGTTTTTTTCAAACCATCTAGATAAGAATGATGCGCAACTTTTGAAAGATAATCTACATTTTTACGCATTACATAGCGCCAAACAGCTTGATTAATTGGTGTATAATCACCATAATCCTGAGGTTTAATAAATTGCTTTAAATGTTTAGGCAATCGCTCTAGTAACGGGTTTGTTTCAATACTTGCATTCATTTCGAAAACGTTGTAGATTAGAATGTAAAATTACGGATTTACAGTGCTAATTTTTGCTATTTATATCAATTTTTTTATCCGAAATGTTTTTTAATTGCATTTTTCGTGACTTTTCCCAATAAGAAAAGAAAGCTTATCTTTTAGCAATCATTGTTTTCGTAATTAACTTTCTCCAGTTTTTTTTCGTACGATTCAATGTCTTTTTTAGACATACTGGCTTCTTTTAGTACCACTTTTAATTGTTTTTTAGTGTCAGGGCTTATCCATAAGCCACTAAAATTGGTACCTTCTTTCGTTAAAATCATCATGCCTGAGAATCCATGCTCTACAAGCGCGAACTGATTTTCGTTTTTTGTGTTTTGCGTAATATTCAGCTGAATCCAACCTCCTGATTTGTCATAACGATAGATTGAAGTGTACATGAGGTCGGCTGTACAGGGATTTTCTTCCGCTTTTATATAAAAAGTGACATTTATTTTTCCATCAATTGTTCCTTTGTATAAAGTGTTTTTTGAGGATTGTGCCTTAGTAAAATTTAAAAATAAAAGAGAGAACAAAAAAGAAAGTAATATTTTTTTCATGTGTAAACGCAATAGTAGGTTGGTTAGGATGATTTTATTTGGATTTAAAAGTACGGTATATTTTAGTTAAGGCAAACCGTAAAATCAGCTTATTATCAATTAAAAAATTAATGATTTTCAGGATTTCTGAAATAGTCAATTTTATAATTGAACATATATGCCATGTTGGCTGCTCTCATTTTTGCTTCTTCGGTAATAGTTCCTGAGAAAAGTCCATCGATAGAAGTGTTAAAAAGCAGTACCCAGCGGTCAAAGTGGGTTTTATCTACTGGTAGTTGTTTGTGTGGAGGAAAAGGGCTTCCTGAATAGGCGCGTACATCAAATAAAATAGTTTGCCAGAAACCGTACATTTTTTCTAAATGCTCCGGCCAGCGATCCTGGAGTTTCTCATTGAAAATCGGTCCCAGTAAATCGTCTTTTCGCACTTTACCATAAAAGCTGTCCACCATTAATTTTATATCTTCTATGTTTGAAATGTCTTTAAGCGTTGCCATGTTTTTTACTATAAATGAAAGACAAAAGTACGATTAACTAATTTGTGATCGCTGATATTTATCATTTCAGATTGTTTGTGAGTTCGATTGAAAAGGTTTTATTGTAAAAATAGACAGTTTTAAATCACACACTTTTTTACATTATCCGATCATTTGTGTAAATAGATCCTGACGGTCATTTAAATATTGAAACTCAAATCCGTTTTTGGTCATATTCATTTTAATCGCCAGTATGTCTTTCTTGTTTTTTAGTTCTAAACCAACGACTACTGAACCCACTTCGCGGCTGTTTTTCTTAGCAAATTGGAAATAAGTAATATCATCATCAGGGCCTAAGATGTTGTTTACAAATTCTTTTAAAGCACCCGGACGCTGTGGAAACTGAATCATGAAATAATGCATCAGACCTTCATACAGTAAAGAGCGCTCTTTTATTTCGGCAGTTCTTTCAATGTCATTGTTGCTACCACTCACCACGCACACTACTTTTTTGCCTTTTATTTTATCCTTATAAAAATCTAAAGCGGCAATAGTCAGAGCTCCTGCAGGCTCTACGACCATGGCTTCTTCGTTATACAAACGCAAAATCGTAGTACAAACTTTTCCTTCCGGTACCAGAATAATATCGTCTAAATTTGTTCGGCAGATCTCGAAAGTTTTGTCACCCACTTGTTTAACAGCAGCACCATCCACAAATTTGTCAATTGTTTTTAAAGCCGTGTTTTTATTTGCTTCAATAGAGTTTTTCATTGAAGGGGCTCCTTTGGGTTCGACACCAATAATCTTTGTATTTGGGCTCAGTTGCTTAAAAACTTCAGACAAACCTGAAGCCAGCCCACCGCCACCAATGGGAACAAAAACGTAATCAATAGGTTCATTGTAACTGTCCAGAATTTCTAATGCTACAGTTCCCTGACCCGCAATAACTTTATCATCGTCAAAAGGATGAATGAACGTTTTTTGATTTTCGGTTGCATCTGCTGTAGCGGAAGCATAGGCATCATCGAAAGTATCTCCGGTAAGTACAATTTCAACAAATGATTTTCCGAACAATTGTACCTGTTTGACTTTTTGTTTTGGAGTGGTTTTAGGCATGTAGATTTTACCTTTTATTTGCAAAAGATGACAGGAGTAAGCTACGCCCTGTGCATGATTTCCCGCGCTGGCACACACAATTCCGCTTGCTTTTTCGGTTTCGGTTAACGAAGAAATCTTGTTGTAAGCTCCTCTGATTTTATACGATCGAACAATTTGTAAATCTTCTCTTTTTAATAAAATAGTTGATTTAAACTCGTCAGAAAGATTTAAATTTTGGGTGAGTGGAGTAGCGGCAACCACATTTTCAAGTTGCTTTTGAGCAGCAAGTACTTCGTTAAATAAATTCATAAAGATTAAATTGTTTTTTGCCAAAGATTAAAGGATTTAAAAAGATTTTTAATCTGTGAAATCTGTGGCAAAATGTTTTGTACTATATTTTTTTTAAATAAAAAAAACCTCCCGTTTTGGGAGGTTTTATAAATTGTATTTTGTTTACTTATTTATACATTACCTCGCCATTATTGCTGAATTGCAATAATAGTAATAGCGATAATAATGTTATTTAAGTTTTTCATTTCAGATAATTGAATCGCAAATGTATTAATTATTTTGAGAAGATTTCAATAACTTTTTTTAGTTTTTGTAAAAAACTGAAAACAGAGACTGAAAACTACTTTTTAACCGGAGGGTATTGTGCCAGAATTTTAGATACAAACTCGGCAACCTTTTCGTCTTTTTTAGCAACGTTTTTGGTTAGCGTTCCAACACCTTCTCCTTGCCAGATCATTTCTTTTTTCTTAGCATCAATCAAATCAATGAATAAAGTTCCTTCGGTAGAAGTAGAAACGGTAGTTTGATTTCCTCCGTACATCATGTAAGGATTCCATCCCCATCCCCAACCGTAACCCCAGCCGGCACTAAATTGATTTACATTGACTTGTTCTCTTGCTTTAGTGAAAATATTAACTAATAAATCGGGGTTTTCGCTTTTGGTAAAACCTTTGGCCTGCATTTGATCATCGATGGCACGTAAAATACGTCTTTTATCCAAATCAGATATTTCAACCTTGTCAATTCCGGGCTTGAAGAAAGCATACGTTTTGTAAGAGGCAAAATTTACGTTTTTGTCGTAATCAGAGTAAACGCTGACTGTGCTGCATGATGCTAGTATTAAAAGCAAAAAAACGGGTACTAATTTGAATGTTTTCATATGTTAAAAATTTAATGTTCTCTTTGATCTGCCTGACTGAGCACAGCCCATCAGATGGAGCATAGCTCTGTCAGACTGAGCGGAGTCGAAGTCTCTTTTTTTCAACTCCGCTCAGCTTGACATTACTATCTAAAATAGATTTTCATCTACTATATTAGGTAAAGTCACTTTTAATAGAGGCTGAACTTCCATTGCTCTTTTTATCGCAAAAATAGCCTCGTCATTTCTGGCCCAGCTTCTTCTTGAAATTCCGTTGTTAACATCCCAAAAAAGCATTGAGGCTAAACGTTTTGAAGCCTCTTTAGATCCATCAAGAACCATACCAAAGCCACCATTTATAACCTCTCCCCAGCCAACTCCGCCGCCATTATGTATAGAAACCCAGGTTGCCCCTCTAAAGCTGTCTCCAATCACGTTTTGGATGGCCATATCAGCTGTAAAGCGTGATCCATCGTAGATGTTAGAGGTTTCTCTGTACGGAGAATCTGTTCCCGAAACGTCATGATGATCGCGTCCTAAAACAACGGCTCCAATTTCACCTTTGGCAATCGCCTGATTGAAAGCCTCGGCAATTTTAATTCGGCCCTCAGCATCGGCATATAAAATTCTGGCTTGTGAACCCACAACCAGTTTGTTCTCCTGCGCGCCTTTGATCCATTTAATGTTGTCCTGCATTTGCTGCTGGATCTCATTTGGAGCTGTTTGAGCCATTTCTTCTAAAACCTGGCTGGCAATAGCATCTGTTTTCTGCAAATCTTCCGGTTTTCCCGAAGTACACACCCATCTAAATGGACCAAAACCGTAATCAAAACACATTGGTCCCATGATGTCCTGAACATAACTTGGGTATTTAAAATCAATATTATTTTCGGCCATTACATCGGCACCTGCGCGCGAAGCTTCTAATAAAAAGGCATTTCCGTAATCAAAAAAGTAAGTCCCTTTTGCAGTGTGTTGGTTAATCGCTTTCGCCTGACGACGTAATGATTCCTGTACTTTTTCTTTGAACAATTCAGGATTATTAGCCATCATTTCGTTAGCTTCTTCAAAAGAAATTCCAACTGGATAATAACCTCCTGCCCAAGGATTGTGAAGAGAAGTCTGGTCTGAACCCAAATCAATTTTGATATTTTCTTTGTCGAAGCATTCCCAAACGTCTACTACATTTCCTAAGTAAGCGATGGATACCACTTCTTTATTCGCTTTTGCTGTAAGGACTCTTTTTACCAGTTCTTCTGTCGAAGTTACAATTTCATTGATCCAGCCCTGCTCGTGGCGAATCTTGGTGATTTTTGGATTTACTTCTGCACAAACCGTGATACAGCCAGCAATATTTCCGGCTTTTGGCTGTGCGCCCGACATTCCGCCAAGTCCTGAAGTTACAAAAAGATTTCCTTCCGGATTTTGTTTGATTTTTCTAAAACCGTTCAAAACCGTAATCGTTGTTCCGTGAACAATTCCTTGTGGTCCTATGTACATATAACTTCCCGCAGTCATTTGTCCGTATTGCGAAACACCTAAGGCATTCATTTTCTCCCAATCATCCGGTTTCGAATAATTTGGGATCACCATTCCGTTTGTTACAACAACTCTTGGAGCTTCCGCATGCGACGGGAACAATCCCATCGGGTGGCCTGAGTACATGGTCAAAGTTTGCTCGTCTGTCATTTCAGACAGGTATTGCATCGTGAGTAAATATTGTGCCCAGTTTTGAAAAACAGCTCCATTTCCACCATAAGTAATCAGTTCATGAGGATGTTGTGCTACAGCATAATCCAAATTGTTCTGAATCATGTGCATGATGGCTTTTGCCTGCAATGATTTTCCCGGATATTCGTCAATTGGTCGGGCATACATTCTGTATTCCGGACGAAAACGGTACATGTAAATACGTCCGTAAGTTTCTAATTCTTCTGAAAACTCCTGAATTAATTCCGCATGGTGCTTGGCGTCAAAATAACGCAGGGCATTTTTTAAAGCTAGCTTTTTTTCTTCTGCTGATAAGATTTCTTTTCGCTTTGGCGCATGGTTAATCGCTAAATCGTATGTTGCCTTTGGGGGTAATATGGTAGGTATTCCTTGTTGTATTTGTTCTTTGAAAGTCATTTTTTTATAAGGTACTTAGTTGCTAAGATTTAAAGTTGCTAAGATAATTTAGCAAGATTAGCAACAGATTAAATTTTTTGTTTTTTTTAGATTATATCGCCCCGCTGGGGCTGAATTTCTGATCGCTAATTTTATTTTTATAAATATAGCACTCCTTTGGAGTTGCTCTAAGCCTTGGAAAGGCACTATGTTTATAGAAAACAATACGATCATTTGGTAAAAGCTCCGGAGGAGCGAAATATTGCCAAAGAATATTCGATTCAAAAAATAATGATCTCATTTTCAAATTTGCACATTTTCGAACTAAAAAAAACTAAGGATAACGGATATCCGACCTGTGATAGGATTTGTGGATGGTAATCCTAAATTTTCGAAACAGAATATCCATTTATAGATTTTTAGATTGTTAGACTTGCTTAGATTGTTAGATTTTTTTAAAGTGAATCTAAGTCTTGTAATTTTTACAATTGTTATTTATTTTATTGGCTTCTTGTCATTCTTAGATGAAGATGATTAGGATAATCTAAGTAGTCTAAAAATCTAACGATCTAAGAAGTCTAAAAGAATTATTTCCTTATTTCCCCTGTTCGTTTGTCAAACCCATACGGACAATGACGACAGCCGCTTTTACAGCAATAACCACGTTTTAGGTGGTGTTTTTCAGTAAAGCATTTATAACCTTCGGGGGTATAGTAAAAATCTTCCCCTTCGATTAATTTATTTTCATTACTTTGCTCCTTCATAAATCTGCATTGCGTTGGTGTTCTCCATTTTTTAAAATCAAAAATAATTAATAGATTGTGACTTTAATGAAATTGAACAATTTTCATCTACAAATTTATAAATTTTACAGCTAATGTTTCTGATTGTTGCTAAATATTTAATTCCAAAAGGGTATCGGGGAATGGCTGTGTTTCCGTTTGTGATTTTAAAATATGATGCAGATAAAGCAAATGCTGTTTTTGTCAATCATGAAAAAATTCATCTTCGGCAGCAATTGGAATTATTGATTCTTCCGTTTTATATTTTGTATGTTTTTGAATATGCAATTCGGCTGCTACAATACAAAGACAAAGAGCTGGCCTACCGGAATATAAGCTTTGAGAGAGAAGCTTACGCCAATGAAACTCATCTTAATTATTTGAAAAACCGATCTTTTTTTGGCTTTTTGAATTACTTAACTTTAAAACACCATTAGATTTTGAATCAGGAAATCCAAATCGCTTTTTCAAAGGGTATTACGCTGACTATAAAGCGGGAAGATTTAATTCATCCGTTTGTTTCAGGAAATAAATTCAGGAAACTGAAATACAATTTGCTTCAGGCGAAAACCGAGCATCAAGAGACTCTGTTGACTTTTGGCGGAGCTTTTTCCAATCATATTGCTGCAGTTGCTTATGCCGGAAAAGAGAAGGGTTTTAGAACGATAGGAATTATTAGGGGAGAGGAACTTTTTGATAAAATTGAAGAAAATCCGACATTAAAATTTGCTCAGGAAAACGGAATGCAGTTTGAGTTTGTGACGCGGGAAGAGTATCGGCATAAAAATGAAGATTCCTTTATAGAAAAACTGAAAGATAAATTTGATGACTTCTATTTAGTACCAGAAGGCGGGACAAATGAACTGGCTGTAAAAGGATGTGAAGAGATTTTAACTGAAGAAGACGCCATTTTTGATTTCGTTTGTTGCGCGGTAGGAACGGGCGGAACGATATCGGGATTGATTAATAGTGCGTTGCCAAATCAGAAAATTTTAGGATTTCCAGCGTTAAAAGGTGACTTTTTAACCGATGAAATTCGTATTTTTGCAAAGAAAGATAACTGGGATTTAATTTCTGACTATCATTTTGGAGGTTATGGGAAGGTAAATTTGGAATTAATTGAATTTATCAATACTTTTTTTGAAGAAACTAAAGTGCCTTTGGATCCAATTTATACGGGAAAGATGGTTTTTGGCGTTATAGACTTAATACATAAAAATTACTTTCCTGAACATTCAAGAATATTATTGATCCATACCGGCGGATTGCAGGGAATTGCGGGGATGAATATTAAATTGAAGCAGAAAAAATTACCAATACTTAAAAGCAATGGTTAAAAAAATATTAGCACTTTTAATTCTGGCAACTATAGTAGGCTGCTCTTCAAGTAAACCTACTATCGCGACGACCAAAAAAGCGGCGGCGGTCCAGAGGCCCAGAGTGGCAACAACCAAAAAGCCAACTTACACCAAACCAATTGGCAAAAAATACCCTTCTACAAATAATACAACTGAGGTTATTCAGTCTACTTCAAAAACAGTTGTAACCAGCGATTTAATCAATAATTATATTTTACAGTACAAAGATATTGCAATAGGCAATATGCAGAAATACGGCATTCCTGCAAGTATCATTCTGGCACAGGGAATTTTAGAATCCGGTGCAGGAAAAGGAGATTTAGCCCTGGAAGCCAACAATCATTTTGGAATTAAGTGCCATAAAGACTGGCTGGGAGAAAGTGTTCGTCATGATGATGATTCTGCTCAGGAATGCTTCCGAAAATATACAGAAGCTGCAGAATCTTATAGAGATCATGCTTTATTTTTGGTTGGCAAAAATAGATATGCGACTTTGTTTACTTACGAAAAAGACGATTATAAAGCCTGGGCAAAAGGATTAAGGGCTGCAGGTTATGCTACAGATCCCAACTATCCGGATAAATTAATTAGCTATATCGAACGATACAATTTGCATCAATACGATTGTCAGGTTACCGGAAAAAGCTATAAACCTTTTGAAAAATCAACTCCGGTAAGAAGTTCTTCTGTTTCTCCTAACACTCCTTCCTCTTCTAATTCAAATGATCCGAATCTATATGAAGTGCAGAAAGGAGATACCTTGTATTCGATTTCAAAAAAATTCAATGTATTGGTTGATGATTTAAAACAAAAAAATAATCTTTCGGATAACGCGATTTCGATCGGACAGAAGTTGAGAGTGAAATAGTGTTTCGTCTCAGTAACAGTTTTCAGTTTTGGTTCGAATTCGTTAAAATCTAAAATCTAAATTCAGAAATCTAAAATCTAAAATCATAATGATTTATAAAAGAAGTAGTCAGCTTTTTGCTGAAGCAGAAAAAGTAATTCCGGGAGGAGTAAATTCACCGGTAAGAGCATTTAAAGCGGTTGGTGGAACTCCAATTTTTGTAAAGAGTGCCAAGGGTGCTTATTTGTATGACGAAGACGGAAATAAATTAATCGATTATATCAATTCATGGGGGCCAATGGTCTTAGGGCATGCTTTAAAGCCAGTTGTGGATGCGGTAATCGAAAAAGCAAAACTGGGAACTTCATTTGGTATGCCAACGGAATTAGAAACGGAGATTGCTGCTTTAGCGGTTTCTATGGTTCCGAATATTGATAAAATAAGATTTGTAAATTCAGGTACAGAGGCTTGTATGAGTGCCATTCGTCTGGCTCGCGGATTTACAAAAAGAGATAAAATCATAAAATTTGCAGGCTGTTACCACGGACATTCTGATTCATTTTTGATTCAGGCGGGAAGTGGTGCCGTGACATTCGGATCACCAAACAGCCCCGGAGTTACGGAAGGAACTGCAAAAGATACTTTATTGGCAAAATACAATGATTTAGAGAATGTAAAAACTTTAATCGAAGCTAATAAAGGCGAAATCGCTGCTATTATTATCGAAGCTGTTGCCGGAAATATGGGATGTATCCCACCACAAAAAGGTTTTCTGGAAGGCTTAAGAGAATTGTGTACGGCAAACGGAATTTTACTGATTTTTGATGAGGTAATGACAGGCTTCCGTCTGGCTCGCGGAGGAGTTCAGGAATTGTACAACATCAATGCGGATATTGTGACTTTCGGAAAAGTAATTGGTGGAGGTTTACCCGTAGGTGCTTTTGCAGCCCGCGAAGAAATCATGAATTACTTGGCACCGCTTGGCCCGGTATATCAGGCAGGAACATTGTCAGGTAATCCTCTGGCAATGGCTGCAGGTTTGGCAATGTTACAGGCGCTAAATAATGATCCGGCAATCTTTACTCGTTTAGAAGAAAAAACAGCTTATCTAGAAGCTGGAATCGACAGGGTTTTAAAAGCCAATAATGTTGTTTTTACCATCAATAGAGTAGGATCGATGATTTCTGTTCACTTTGATGCAAACCCGGTTGTTGATTTTCAAACTGCTGCGAAAGGCGATAATGAAACGTTTAAGAAATTCTTCCACGGCTTGTTGCAAGAAGGTGTTTATATTGCGCCATCGGCTTATGAAACCTGGTTTATTACAGATGCGCTAACTTATGAAGACCTAGATTTTACAATCAATGCGATCGATAAAGTTTCGAAGACTTTTTAAATCTTAGAAATTTAAAGTATATATTTTTTTTTCAATCGAAGGCTCAGTTTTTTTAGTAAAGCTGGGTCTTTTTTTTATTGTAGTATTCAGTCACGGTTTTCAGTCGCATTTCACATTTTACATTTCACAATATTCGGTCTCGTTTTGCAGCTTAAACATTAAAATCACAAAGTAGTTAATGAAAAGTTAATAAAAAGGTTTTCCGTCGTATATTCAGGATAAAAATTATTTTTGTTTATTAAATAACCATTAAACCTGCAGTAAATGAAGAAATTTCTCATTTTAACTACAATAGCGGCATTTGTGCTATTTCCCACCTCTCAATTTGCACAATCAAATAAGAAAAAATCTAAAAAAGACGAATCGGCAGCTGCCCCGCCGGAGAAAAAACCGGAGTCAGCAATTAAAGACTACAGCAAGGTAATCACCAAAGACGCTATTTCTGATGACGGACTTTTTAAAGTACATAAAGTCGATAAAAAATACTATTTCGAGATTCCGAATAAATACCTGAACAAAGACATGCTTTTAGTGAGCAGGTTATCCAAACTGCCTTCTAATTTGGGTGGCGGTTATGTAAATGCAGGATCAGAAACTAATGAACAGCTAATTGTTTGGCAGCGTTTTCAGGATAAAATTCTCATCAAGTCAAAATCATACAATGCCGTAGCCAATGATACTTTGCCAATCAGTATTTCGGTGAAAGCAAATAACTACGAACCTACTTTGTTTGCTTTTGATATTGTTGCTTTTAGTAAAGATTCGGCCAACACTGTTGTGGATGTTACCAAATTTTACAGTACTGATGTTAAGGCTATCAGCGGAATATCGGCAGAAATGCGTGAAATGTATAAAGTAAAAGGACTTGATGATTCGAGAAGTTTTATTAATACCATCAAGAGTTTTCCGATGAATATCGAGGTAATTCAGGATATGACCTATAATGCTTCAAAACCATCGATGCTGGAAGATACAGAATCGATTAGTATTCAGATGAACCAGTCGATGATTTTATTGCCTGAAGTGCCAATGAAACCAAGGTTAGCAGATGCAAGAGTAGGTTGGTTTACCGTAAGTCAGTACGATTATGGAAGTAATGAACTAAAATCAGATCTTAAAACCTACATTCGTCGTTGGAGATTGGAGCCAAAAGATCCGGAAGCCTATGCAAGAGGAGAACTGGTTGAACCGGTAAAACCTATCGTTTACTATTTGGATCCTGCGACTCCTGAAAAACTGCGCAAGTATATCAAACAAGGAATAGAAGAATGGCAGAAACCTTTTGAAACAGCAGGATTTAAGAATGCAATTATCGCAAAAGATGCTCCGACAAAAGAAGAAGATCCTGATTTTAGTCCGGAAGATGTTCGATATTCTGTTGTTCGTTATGTTGCAAGTACCACGAGAAATGCAGTTGGTCCGAGTGTTTCAGATCCAAGAAGCGGTGAAATAATCGAAAGCGATGTGATTTGGTACCACAATCATTTACGTTCGTACAGAAACCGATATTTACTAGAAACCGGAGCAGCAAACCCAGCAGCCAGAACTTTACAAACCGGCGACGAAGAAATGGGAGAGATGATGCGTATGGTTATCGCTCACGAAGTGGGTCATGCTTTAGGTTTTCCGCATAATATGGGCGCAAGCTGTGCCTATGACGTAGAAAGTTACCGAAATGGTGATTTTACCCAGCAAAACGGAATTTCTGCCAGTATAATGGACTATGCGAGATACAATTATATCGCACAGCCGGGAGATAAAAATATTCGTTTTATTCGTAAAATGGGGGCTTACGATCACTATGCTTTAAACTGGGGATACAGAGTAATTCCAAATGCAAAATCTCCTCAGGATGAAAAAGCAACTCTGGACAAATGGATTTTGGACAAAGCTGGAAATCCTTTGTATAAATTTGGAAAACAAAGTAGTGCTTTTGACCCTACTTCGCAAACCGAAGATATTGGAAATAATTCAATGAAAGCGAGTACATATGGACTTAAAAATCTGGAATATGTGGCAGCCCATTTAAACGAATGGACGAGTAACGTGACCAATAATTATGAAGATCTGGACGAATTGTATAAAGAAATGCTGGATGTTTGGAGCCGATATGTAGGTCATGTGGTGACGAATGTTGGCGGAGTTTATGAAAATACTAAAAATCCAAATCAGGCAGGAAGTGTTTATGAAGTAGTACCGAAAGCGAAACAAATTGAAGCAATGAACTGGCTTCAGACCAATGCTTTCGCATCACCAACATGGATCGTAAATGTGACAACTTTAAAGAATACGGATTTTGCAGGTTATGCAGAAAAATTCAGAAGCTTACAGGTAAGACAGCTGAATAGTTTGCTTAGTATTGGACGTATCGGTAGATTGGTAGATAATGAAATTCTTGGAGGGGACACTTACAAAGCACTGGATTTATTAAGAGATACACGAAAAGGAATCTGGAAAGAAGCCGCAACACCAGGAAATGTTACGATTTACAGAAGAAACCTGCAACGCGGCTATATTGATCGAATGGGAGCTTTAATGACAGAAGAAATTAAGCCATCTGACAGATCAACGGTGTATTATAATGTGGGACAATCTGATGTTAGAGCGCTGGTTCGCGGAGAATTGAATGCATTAAGAAGTACACTTTTAGCAGCAAAAGCAAGACCTGTAAATGCAGAAACCAAATACCATTACGAGGATTGCATTAAGAGAATTGACTTAATTCTTAATCCAAAATAAGAACTTCACAAAAAAAGAGGCTTTTAAGCCTCTTTTTTTGTGAATAAGATTAGTTATTATCTTTTCTGTCTTTCATTTTTTCTTTTGCTTTCTCTCTTTTTTCGTCTTGTATAGAGGTCCATTTTTTGTACTGGTCAGCATTCAGTATTGATTTCATTTTGGCATCATTAGCCGTTTTTTCATCCGCCATTTGTTGTTTAAAAGCTGCTTTCTGCTCTGTAGTTAGTTTTGTACCATTATCTTTTCTGTTTTTACGGTCTTCTCTAAACTTTTCAGCGTTAGCACTTCTGTCAGCCAGAAGCTGTTTTATCTGAGTCTGCTGATTGGCATCTAAATTTAATTCAGAAGTAAGTTTTTTTAACTGTCTGTCGTTGCGTTGTTCCGGAGTTAGTCGTTCTCTTTGTGGTTGAACAGACTGATCCGCTTCTTGTGCAAAACTCGCTATTCCAACGAATAAGAAAGCTGCGATAATTAATTTTTTCATGAGGTACGTTTTTTAATTGTTTATAGCATTTAGACTTTATAGGATAAAAGAGGTTTAACGAGATTGTTGTAATTATAGTTTATTTAACAAAACTAGCCGTGAAAAAGGTTTACGGTTTGGTCTTTAGTATTTTAATAAAGGTTTTGTCAGTCTATGTTTTTTATCATGTTTTTATAAGAAAAGGTTAATTAAATTTGTTTTCATAATAGAAAGAAGAGACACTTATCATCAGAATCAAAAAATGGAAGAATTATTTAGCAAAAAAAATAAAAACCGGGTTTTAAAAGCGATAAACGGAGAGATGTCCTATCAGAAGTTAACTGCAGCAGAATGGCATCAGTTTGTTCAAAACTGGAATTATGATGATGGGATCGAACCTTTTGAGTGGATTATCAAACAAAAAACACTTGATAAGGGAACAGTTCTTTGTTTGTATTGGCTGTTGCAGCCCGATTATTTTAGCAGGTTTAAAAGTGAAGATGAGGCAAGAGAAGATTTGTATTTCGAGCAATATAAATTATTGAAAGAAATCGAAGGAAGGTATACAACAGGTTTTTATCAGGACGAGAATTTTTCGTTTGATCCCAAAGAAAGTTTTGTGGATGAAAATTCCAATCTCGAAGGTATTCCGTCTGAAATGTTGACTAAGACAAAAGGAGTAGCTTTCGAACGATTAGATATTGAGTTTGCTTTTTTAAGAAATCCGAACGAAAAAGAGCTGAAAACGATTGCCAGCCGCATAGCAGATGCCATAAAGATTATTCAGCTTTCAAAAACCGATTTTGTTTACGATAATACAGATACGGCAGTAGACGCCATTGTTGAAAGTGTCGAATACTGGAAAAACAATGAACTAGGGAAGATCAAAATTAAAAATCTGTCTTATTTATGGATGGATTGTATGCATAAAAAACACAATTGGGAGTGGATTGTCTGGGATTGGGAAACCGGAAATAATCTGGGCGTCACAAATAGTACAAAAGAGTTGACCTGTTTGGCGGATACGATTATCAATCATACCATAGACGGATTTCAACCTGCTTCGATCATTTCTGATTTGTACAAAGAGATGAAGGGAGTAAATAATTTTTATGATCTAAAGAAAGATCCTTACAGCGGAATCGGATTATTGTTTAGCACCGATCATTTGAAGTTTAGAGGATAACAAGCAGAAAGGATTTTTTGGCTAAAAAAGAGAGACGAAGAGATCGTTTGGTTTTTCAAAGGGTAACATTTTACACATATGGGATTAAGAAAAATTACAGTTGAAGAGAATGTTTATTGGTACAAAAGCGTTACTAAATATGCACTTGATATAGAAGCGGCAACATTTGAAATAACGATATTCCTGGAAGGGCATAAACAAACTCCATTGAAAATCAGTTTTGTTACATGGGAAGATTTGTATGCTGGAAACCCTTTAAATACCGGAGTAGTGTTAACCAGAGTATTTGATAAAGAAACCGAAAGCGTCAATTTAAACCGGCCAAAATATATCAGAGAATGCATTTTATACGGATTGAAAAAGGGATGGAATGGTGGCAATAAAGTAGCAGTTATAGATGGTTTAGAGATTCTTAAAAGTTTAGGTTATGATGTTTCGGGTCTTTGCCCAAAAGACGGATTGGTTGTTGCACATGGAAAAGAATATTTAAAGTAAGTTGATTTTTCAGGATCAGAAGTTACTTCAGAAGAATTGTTTAATTTAGTAGAACAGGAAGTTAAAAATCTCAAAAATAGTAATCAAGATGAGTTTAAAGGATACAGTAAATACAAATAAAATAGCTTTTTTTTCAACGCAGCCTTACGATAAAACGTTCTTCAATAAATACAATGATGCTTTTGGGTTTGAATTGGATTTCTTTGAGACACAATTGAATCCTCAAACAGCTGCATTGATTGAAAAAGCATTGATTGTTTGTGTTTTTGTGAATGATATTGTCAACGAGGCTGTATTGAAGCAATTGGCAGAAAAAGGAGTGAAAATTATTGCTTTGCGTTGTGCGGGGTTTAATAATGTTGATTTGAATGCCGCTAAAAAGTACAATTTAAAAGTTTGCCGCGTTCCGGCTTATTCGCCTCAGGCTGTTGCGGAACATGCAATGGCGATGATTTTAGCGCTGAACAGAAAAACACATAAAGCTTACAATAGAGTTCGGGAACAAAATTTTTCACTAAATGGTTTATTAGGATTTGATTTGTTTGGGAAGACCATCGGAATCATTGGAACAGGGAATATCGGGAAAGCTTTTGCAAAGATTGCGATAGGATTTGGTTGTAAAGTTCTGGCGTATGATATCGTAACAAGCGCAGAAATGGAAAAAGACGGTGTTCGGTTTGTTTCGTTGGACGAGATTTTCAAATCCAGTGATATTATCTCCTTACATTGTCCTTTAAACGATCAGACGAAACATATTGTTAACAAGGAGTCTATTATTTTAATGAAAGACAGCGTGATGATCATCAATACCAGCCGTGGAGCTTTGATTGAAACAGCGGCTGTTATCGAAGGTTTGAAAGAAGGTAAAATAGGCTATTTAGGAATTGATGTTTACGAACAGGAGGAGAAATTATTCTTTAGAGATCTTTCTGCTGATATTATTCAGGACGATGCGATTCAGCGTTTGATGAGTTTTCCAAATGTATTGGTGACGGCACATCAGGCGTTTTTTACCAATGAAGCCCTAACACAGATCGCTTTGGTTACCTTTAACAATATAAAGTCTTTATTGACAGAGAATGATATTGAAAATAAAACTGCCTTGTTAGTTTAAATTGAATCACAAACCCAACAGGTTTTCAAACGGAATCGTAAAAATTAAAAAAAGAGAAAACATGAAAAGAAAAATTTTAATGGCATTTGTAATTTTAGGAATGATTTCGTGCCAGAATAAAGAAAAAACAGAAAAAGAGAATGTTGTGGAGGCTATTGCAACCGACACCATAACAAAAACAGCAACCGGAACAGCAGCTGTGAGTGAGGCTCCTGTAAAAGACGATAAAACGGTAGAGTTAATCAGAAAGCAGCTTCTGGTATTGCTGAAGAAAGATTTGCCAGCACTGACAAAAGAGGATAGGTTTTTTTATTATGATGCATTTGATTTGAATAATGATCAGAAAGAGGAGTATTTTGTAGGCTTCTCTAATTCCTATTTTTGTGGAAGTGGTGGCTGCTCCGGATACATTTTAAATAATGACGGAAGTCTGATTAATTCTTTTACAGTAACTGATTTTCCAATTTATGTAACCACTTCAGTATCTGAAAAATTTTATAATCTAATAGCTGTAAGTGGAGGGAAATTTCATCTTCTAAAACTGAAAAACGGAAAATATCCGTCAAATCCATCTGTTCAGGAAGTTGTCAAAGAGGAGGCTACAAGAGAAAGTGCAAAGGTTTTGGATATCGATGGGAAGAAGTTGGAGAAGTACTCGTTTTAATCAAATTGTATTAAATAATAAACCCGACAGGTTTTTAAAACCTGTCGGGTTTGTTTTTTTCGAAAACGTATTTTATTTTTTTAAAATTTTAGTCAACGTTTTGGGATTTTGGCGATTGTCCCAAAAGGCCATCACAATTAATTCTTTAGGAGTTAATTTATAGAAAATATTATAATGTCCTAATGTTGAAGTACGTATGTCAGGAAAAGTTGTTTTAACGTAGATTTCAGGATTGAGAATTAAAAATTGGATTCTTTGTGCAATTTCGGCAATTAACTTTTTAGAGTAAACAGATGATTTATTTCTTTTAGTCCAGTAAATCAATATTTTTCTTCTCTGTAAAACAGCAGTTTTAGTCCAGATTACTTTGACAGCCATTCTAAATCTTCTTTGTCTAAATCCTCCTGAGAAATAACTCTTCCATATTTTATGTCTTCCTCACTTTCATTCAGAACGTCTATCTCATATTGCTCTAATTGATAAGTTTTAGAAATATCGGTATTTTTTAAAAGGCTTCTGATTTTTTCAAGTAAAGTGATATCCTCAATGTTTTTGAGTCTGTCAAATATTTCTAATTTTAGTTCCAGTGTTCCCATCGTCATTAGTTTTGAATATCAAAGTTATACAAAATATACTAAAAAAAACCCGACAGGTTTTTAAAACCTGTCGGGTTTGAATATTAAGAGGTCAATTTTAGAATTTTGAATTCCCAGAATTGACTTTTTTATAAAATTATCCTACCAATTCCACAAATTTAAACTCGCCTTCAACCGCTACTTTAGTTAAACCGTGTTTAGATAAGTTTTTCATGGAAGCATCCCATTTTTTACCGCTTAAATTAGCAGTAATTTTTAGTTGCTGAAGATCCATTTTATTTTCATTTCCTTTCAATAAATCAAGGATAAATTTCTCTTCGTCTGATAATTCTACAGTCTGTTTTTTCTCCGGACGCATTTGCGGGAATAATAAAACTTCCTGGATTGATGCATTATTGGTTAAATACATAATCAAACGGTCCATTCCAATACCCATTCCTGATGTTGGAGGCATACCATATTCTAAAGCTCTTAAGAAATCCTCGTCGATGATACCGTTTGCTTCATCATCACCTTTTGCAGCCAGACGCATTTGGTCTTCAAAACGCTCGCGCTGATCAATTGGGTCGTTTAATTCAGAATAAGCATTCGCAATTTCTTTACCACAAACCATTAGTTCAAAACGTTCGGTTAAGTCTGGATTGTCGCGGTGTTCTTTACATAACGGAGACATTTCTTTTGGGTAATCCGTGATGAAAGTAGGCTGAATGTAATTTCCTTCGCATTTCGCGCCAAAAATTTCATCGATCAATTTTCCTTTCCCCATTGTTTTGTCAACTTCGATTCCCATTCCTTTTGCAGCTTCAAAGAGTTCTTCTTCTGTTTTTCCTGAGATATCAAAACCGGTAAAATGTTTGATCGAATCCGTCATCGTAACACGGGCGTAAGGCGCTTTAAAGTTGATTTTGTGCTCACCAAAAGTAACTTCGCTTGTTCCGTTTACGGCAATCGCACAATGCTCAAGCAGGCCTTCTGCAAATTCCATCATCCAGTTGTAGTCTTTGTAGGCTACATATATTTCCATTGCGGTAAACTCAGGATTATGTGTTCTGTCCATTCCTTCATTACGGAAGTTTCGGGAAAATTCATAAACACCTTCAAATCCACCAACAATTAATCTTTTTAAATACAATTCGTTTGCAATACGCATGTAAAGCGGAATATCAAGCGAATTATGGTGCGTGATAAAAGGTCTTGCCGAAGCACCACCAGGAATCGATTGTAAAACCGGTGTGTCAACCTCAAGATATCCGGCATCATTAAAATAACCACGCATAGCGGTAAACAACTTGGTACGTTTGATAAACGTTTCTTTAACATGCTGATTCACCGTTAGATCTACATAACGCATTCTGTAACGCAATTCAGCATCATTAAAAGCATCGTGTACATTTCCGTCCTCGTCCACTTTTGGTAAAGGAAGCGGACGTAATGTTTTACTCAAAAAAGTAAACCCGCTCACACGAATACATTTTGCTCCAACCTGAGTCGTGAACAATTCACCTTCGATACCAATAAAGTCTCCTAAATCGGTTAATTTTTTAAAAACCTGATTGTATAACGTTTTATCGTCACCTTCGCACAAAACATCGCGATTCACGTACAATTGAATACGCCCTTCACTATCCTGCAATTCAGCAAAACAAGCTTTTCCCTGATCTCTCACACTCATCAAACGTCCCGCAACGATCACCTTCTTACCTTCTTCAAATGACTCCTTTATCTGCTTTGAAGTATGATTTACAGGAAAAAGATTAGCCGGATAAGGATTGATTCCTAAGTTGCGTAAGTTTTGAAGTTTTTCTCTTCGGATGATTTCTTGTTCTGATAATGCCATTTTGTGCTCTTTTTTAAGTGTGCAAAGATAAAGAAAAGAATGTAGATTTCAGAATGCTGATTTTAGATTTTTTGAAGCAGTAATTTTCAGGTTTTCAAGGTAGTTTTGTCCCGCTATCCACTTGTATCTTTTCTAAGGTTCTAAGATTCTAACAATCTAACAATCCAAGAATCCGATTAAACAATTCACGAAACTTCGTATCTTTGAGAAAAAATTAACCACAATGAAATTATATAAGTTACTCAGTTTTTCTTTTTTATTCGCTACTCTGGCAAGCTGTACTTTTACCGAAAATATTTATGTAAGTGATAACGGAACCGGAAAATTTTCTTTAGATATGGACGGCTCTGCTTTAATGGCAATGGCAGGAAATCAGATTGGGGATCAATTGGGAGCGAATAACAAAAAAAATATGGATTCTACTTTTACCTTCAAACAGCTGTTGGCGGATAAAGGGGAAAGTATTTCAAAATTATCTCCGGAAGTTCAAAGTGAAATAAAAAAATTGGAAGACCTTGTGGTTAATATTAAAGTGAATGAGGAGAAGAAAGAATTTCTGATGACATTTTCGGAAGACTTTAAAAAAGTAAATGACTTACATGACATATTACAATCCGTGAATACACTTCAAAAATTGGTTGGAGGAGCAGATGCTTCAACACCCTTTGTAGGAGGTTTGGGAGACAACAACAGTAAAGTAAGTTTTAATTACGACGGAAAGAAGTTTACCCGTAAAGCGACAGTCGACAAACAAAAACAAGCCGAGAAAGTGAAAGATACGACAGCCGAAATGTCAAAAATGGTTTTTGCATCTTCTACTTATGTTTTAAAATACCATTTCCCAAAACGCATTAAAAAAGTATCAAATCCGACTGCTTTGTTTAGTGAAGACCGAAAAACAATTACAATTCAATACCCTTTCACGGATTATATGGAGAATCCTGACAAACTTAACTTTGATGTTGAGTTTGAAAAATAATTAAGATGAATAAAAAAATCCAACTTCAGGATTTAGGAAGC
The DNA here is from genome assembly GCF_023539155.1 of Flavobacterium sp. B183. NCBI lineage: Bacteria > Pseudomonadati > Bacteroidota > Flavobacteriia > Flavobacteriales > Flavobacteriaceae > Flavobacterium > Flavobacterium sp. B183. The sequence continues at coordinate 2,257,602 of NZ_CP097434.1, forward strand.
AGAGACTATAAATCGACCTGGGAATATCAGGAAGAACTGTTCAAAGATATAGTCGACCTAAAAATCAGAAACAGAAGAGAAGAGCTCGATCTGGAAACTCCCAATTATTTGTTGTTTGTAGAGCATCCGCACGTCTACACATTAGGCAAAAGCGGGGATTTTGAAAATTTACTCTTGAACGAAAAACAGCTTGAGGCCAAAGGAGCTACCTTCTATAAAATCAATCGTGGTGGTGATATTACCTATCACGGACCAGGACAAATTGTAGGGTATCCCATTTTGGATTTGGAGAATTTCTTTACCGATATTCATAAGTACTTACGTTTTCTGGAAGAATCTATTATCCTCACTTTAGAAGAATATGGTCTAAAGTCCGGACGAAGTGACGGCGAAACAGGAGTCTGGCTAGACGTTGGAACTCCGTTTGCCAGAAAAATTTGTGCGCTTGGTGTTCGTGCGTCACGCTGGGTAACCATGCATGGATTTGCTTTAAATGTAAATGTCGATTTGGGTTACTTTGATAACATTATCCCATGCGGAATCCGTGGTAAAGGAGTTACTTCCTTACAGGTAGAGCTTGGTGTCGAAAAAGTTGATGAAGAAGAAGTAAAAGCGAAAATCATCAAACATTTAACCCATTTGTTTGAAGCGGAGTTTGTTTAAAAAAAGAGCTTTTGAAATATAAAATAGTATGATACATGCTGAAGAAAATAACAATTATAGAATTGCTGTTCCTTCAGCATTTGATACTGTTTTTTCACATTTTTATTTTGCAGAGAATAAAGGCAATATTCCTGTAACGAAAACATTATTGCCTACTTTTCAGACCATTCTGGTTTTTATTTTTGGAGAAGGTGCTTCTTTAAAATCACAGCAAAATACAACTCTTGAAGTGCAGAAATGTGTTGTTTTAGGACCAATAAAACAAGCTTTTGAATACACTTTAAATCCTGATTCGGAGATTTTAGTTGCCAATTTTAAAGAAGATGCATTTTATAGATTTTTTGGGAATGCACTTCTTACTCATTCTTTACCCGTTGATCCCGACACTTTGATTGCCGAAAATTGTTTTGCCCTTTTATGGGAAGAACTTAACGAACGCTCTGATCCAAACGAACGTGTTGACCATATTTTAGAATTTTGCAAACCTTATTTGCGAGAACAACATGCCATGACTTCTCTTTTAACCGATTTTAGAGAAAAAAACATAGACCCTATAAAAGCAGTCGCATCAGAAACAAATCAATCAGAGCGAAATGTTCAGTTGAATCAAAAGAAGTTTTTTGGCTATACAATTAAAGAAATTAGTCGGTACGAGCGTTTTTTAAAAGCCGTTGAAGTAATTCAGAAAGATATTTTACGGGATTCTAAAACAGACTGGCTTGCTGTTGTAGAGCAATGCGGTTATTATGATCAGAGTCAGTTGATACATGATTTCAAACATTACATGAATATCTCTCCAACCAAGTTTCTGAAATTTCAAAGCGATATCTGTAGTTCAAAGAGGGTTTAGAAGCCTGCTTTTCGTTTTCTTACAATTGTCATGAAGCCTTTGGATTTACATTTGTCATGTTCAATCTTAATAAACAGACAACATGAAAAATTTAATCGTTTACGCACATCCAAACACAGGAAGTTTAAATCACTTTTTCAAACAAATTATCACGGAAAATCTTGAAAAATCCGGGCAGGAAGTTATCGTGAGAGATTTAAACGCAATCAACTTTAATCCCGTCTTATCTCTGGCAGATATGAAGGGTCAGAGAGTAGGGGAAATTGCCGGGGAGGTTAAGATCGAACAGGATTTTATCGCATGGGCTGATCGCATTGTTTTTATATACCCAATTTGGTGGACAGGAATGCCCGCGATTATGAAAGGTTATATTGATCGCGTTTTTAGTTATGGATTTGCTTATCGATACGATCAGGGAATTCAGAAAGGTTTATTGACAGGGAAAAAGGCAATCATAATCAATTCGCACGGGAAATCAAATGCAGAATACGAATCAATAGGAATGGATAAAGCTTTAGCACTAACGTCAGATATCGGAATTTTTAATTATTGCGGACTGGAGGTTCAGAAGCATTTTTATTTTGATAAAGCAGACAGAGTTTCTGACGAGAATGTTTCTGGATGGAGCAATCAGATTAAAGAAGTGTTTCAGGAAAAGATTTTATGCGTCTAATTTGTTATATTTCTGTTTTATAGCTGTTTAAGGCAATTTTTTGGAATTGTTGAAGTTATTTATAAAACCACTTTTTTCTAAAAACTAACCAATCATGCAAAATGTAATAACAGACCTGTCGCGATTTATGCAATTTAATGAAGCGGAAAGTATGGCTTTTAAAAACATACTAAGGCTAAAGAAAATCAAAAAAAATGAGCATCTTTTAGTCGAAGGAGAGGTGTGTAATTTCGGAGTTTTTATTGCGGAAGGTTGTATTCGTTACTATTACTCGCTTGATGGAGTAGAGTCTACCGGAAACTTCTTCTTTGAAAATGACTGGTATTCTGATTTTGAGAGTTTTCTTTACGGAAAGCCTTCATTGCTCAATATAGAAGCTCTGGAAGATTGTGTGTTGTATCTGGCGTACAAACATGATTTTGAAAAACTGGTTGCTGAATATCCTGTATTCAATTCCTTTTTGCGAATTATGATGGAAAGAACCATAAAAGGTCTAACCGGCAGAAATATGGCAATGTCTTTATTGTCACATGAAGAACGCTATTTACGATTTTTAAAGTACTGTCCCAAAGTGGTGGAGAGGGTTTCGTTAAAATACATTGCTAGTTATCTGGGAATTCAACCCGAAAGTTTAAGCCGAATCCGAACCAGAATTACATTGAACAGTAAATCTTAACTCAAGTCAATTTTTAAGAAAATTCCGCTCTTTATTTTTGCTTCTATAATTGTAAAGCAAAATAAAAATGAAAAGAATATTCTTGATTATTATAAGTCTTTTTGGGTGGATTACCTATGCTCAAACGGGGACCGTAAAAGGAAAAATAATTGACAAACAATCTGAAAAACCACTTATCGGAGTTGCTATAGTATTAATTGGCGATGAGAAAAAAAATGCCATTTCAGATGCTGAGGGTAGTTTTAAATTAACCAATATTCCGGTTGGCCGACAGAGTTTGAGTTTTAGCTTTGAGGGTTATGAAAATACTTCTGTTTCTGACCTGGATGTTACGACAGGAAAAGACAATCTGCTGACGGTTTCGATGATGGAGAAGTTTAATACACTGGATGAAATTGTAGTGACTTCGGGTTTAAGTAAAGCCAAACCCATTAATAAAATGGCGTTGGTATCGACTAAACAATTTACGACAGAAGAAGTCAATCGATATGCAGGAGGAAGGAGCGACGTGGCACGTTTGGTTTCTAATTTTGCGGGAGTTTCTACCGGAGATGACAGTCGAAACGATATTGTGGTACGTGGAAATTCACCATCGGGAATGTTGTGGAGAATAGAAGGAATGCCGGTTCCGAGTCCCAATCATTTTTCGACATTGGGAACGACTGGAGGCCCAATTTCGGCTCTGAATCCTAATCTTCTGGCTAATTCTGACTTTTTAACATCTGCTTTTCCAGCGGAATATGGAAATGCAATTGGAGGTGTTTTTGATCTGAGTTTCCGAAAAGGAAATCCCGATGATTATGAGTATATGATTAGTGCCGGAGCTTATCCGGGTGTCGAATTTATGGCCGAAGGTCCGCTTGGCAAAAAAGGAGGTTCCTTTGTAGCATCGGCAAGATACGGTTTTGTCGGGGTTTTAGGTTTAGCGGGTACAGATGCACAGCCTAATTACAGAGACATTAGTTTTAATGTAGATTTAGGAAAAAGTAAAATGGGTAATTTCTCGCTTTTTGGAATCTACGGAACATCGGATATCGATTTTTTAGGAGATAAAATAGATAAGGAAGATCCTTTTGCCGCACAGGATGAGGATGCCTATGTTAAATCGGGATTTGCTTCTTTTGGATTAAAACATAATTTGGAAATTGGAACAAAATCATATTTGAAAACAATTGTCGGTTTTTCAAATTCGAGCAACTCCTATGAGAATTTCCGCTATTATAATTTCAATACGCCCGCAGTAAATCGTTTGCCTTTTACGGATATTAGTAACAATGAAAATAGAGTTACTTTCTCGACTTTGTTCAATTCTAAAATTAATAAGAAGACAACTTTCAGGGCAGGTTTACTTTTTGAGAATTATACGCTTGATGCTAAAATGGCTACTCGTGACAGACAACAGGACAATAACGGAGATGGTTATCCGGACTTTGTACAGCTCATAAATAATAATGGGAATTACAATATTATTCAGCCCTTTGCTCAGGGACAATTTCGTCTGACCGAAAAACTAACATTTAATGCAGGGATACACGGACAGTATTTTTCGATAAACAAACAGTTTGCTTTCGAACCCAGAGCCGCTTTGGCTTATGCGGTAAATCAAAGGAATACCATTAGTTTTGGTTATGGATTGCATCATCAAAGCGTTGCGGCTCCAATATTATTTCTGAATGAATGGGTAAATGGAAATCAGGTTCAGACTAATAAGAATCTCGATTTAGTTCAAAGTCAGCATTATGTTTTGGGTTATGATGTACGATTGGCCAGAAAGTGGAGAGGGAAAGTAGAAATTTACTATCAGGATATTAGTAAGGCAGGAGTTCAGTCCTTCCCAAGCAGTTATTCTACCTTAACAGAAGGTGCTGATTTTGGTTATTCAATTGATAAAACGTCTTTAGTAAGTAGGGGAAGCGGATACAATCAGGGGATTGAATTTACAGTTGAGAAATTCTTTAGTGAAGGATATTATGCTTTATTTACTACTTCGCTTTTTGAAAGTAAGTATAAAGGGAGCGACGGTATAGAACGTAATTCACCTTTTAATAATGGATATGTCATCAATCTGTTAGGAGGTAAAGAATTTAGAATAGGAAAAGCAAAGAAAAATGTCTTTTCTATTGATACCAAATTTACAACCGCCGGAGGGCGTTATTACACGCCGGTTGATCTGGCTGCGTCCAACAATGCGGGTTATGAGATTAGGGATGATGCCAATGCCTTTAGCAAACAGTATGATCCTTATTTAAGGTTGGATGTGAAGTTTGGAATTAAATTTAACAGTAAAACAAAAAAGAGGTTTCATCAGTTTTATATCGATTTCCAGAATGTAACTAACCACACCAATATCTTTACGAAGGAGTATAATCGTTTAACGAATAGTGTAAATCAGAAGGATCAGATTGGATTCTCTCCTGATTTTGGATATAAATTTCAGTTTTAAAATTATTAAGAGTTTAGTTTACAGAACAAATGCAGACAAAAGATCACCTATTGTCTGCATTTTTTCGTAGTTTAATATTCATCTCGGGTCTAATCGGGGATCAGTATTATAATTTTACAATTTCTACCCTGCGATTTTTTGCTTTATTTTCTTCGCTTGTATTCTCAACAATTGGTTTGTCAGAACCCCAGCCTTTTGTTTGTAGTCTTGAGGAATCTATTCCTTTAGAAGTTAGTGCCGCTTTTACAGCATTTGCTCTCTGTTCTGAAAGTTTTTTATTGTGGGCTGCGTCGCCACTATTGTCTGTATGACCTTCAATAGCGATTTTAAGATTGGGATTAGCCGTTAGCAATTTCTGAATCTCATCAATTATAGGTGCAGATTCTGTTTTTATAGTAGCCTTATCGGTATCGAAATTAATATACAACGCGATGTGTCCTTTAGTATCAAGTTCTTTTTTTATGGCATCCGCTTTGATAAGAGAGGCGGTCATCTTAAAAGGTTTTGTTTCCAAAACCATCCATCCTGCCGAAACTGCATCGTCATACGGAGTAAGCTGAATCCAGATATTTCTGTCTGCACGTCGAATTAAATAGGTTGTTGTGATGGCATTTGCCATGAATCCGTAACCATTCATATATTTTACCCGATTGTTGTCTGGAATTGTATGTGACGAATCTGCAGGAACTTTCATTTCAGAGATTTTTACTCCGTCCACACTTTTAATCAATTCATCTAAATTTCGTGCTACTTCGAGATCGCTATAAGATTTCCCTTCTTTTGCTTTAATTCTGGAATAGAAAATTTTTCCTTCCGGTTTTTCGAAATGATCTTTTACCCAAAAATAAGCAACGTCGTAATCAGCAATAGTGTTCTTTGAAGTGTCTTCGTAATTGTCAGGCAGATTAAAATAAGGGAATGCACCTAGGCTTTTGTCTGAAATCGGAATCGAATTGATATCAAATTTTTTAGCCGACGACGGTCCGGAAGTGGTTTCGGTAGCTGGGGGCGTTACAAGAGAATCTGTGGTATCCGTCACATCATTCTGCTTTTTGTTGGAATTACAGGCTACAATCATGCATGTAATTAGAAGCAATGTTAAAGCTTTGATTTTTATTTGGTTAGTTTTTAGAGAATCAAAGATAACAAAGCAAAGAGATTTTAACAAAGAAAAAGACTCCGTTTAATCGATTTTTTTTGAATGTAATGTTTTGAAAAAGTGATGGTTAATGTTGTTTCGGTTCTGTGTTTTGTGACAGATTGTTTGCCTTACATTTTATATGAAAGCAATTGGTCAGTCGCTATTTTATTTTTTAGAAAAGCTCTAATTGAGTAGGAAGTAGCTTAAAAGACATTCGATGGTATTTTGTTGTGCCGTATTTTTTAATGGCTTCGCGGTGTTCCGTTGTTGGATAACCTTTGTTTTTTTTCCAATTATACATTGGGAACTCTTCATGAATTTTATCCATGTATTCATCGCGATACGTTTTAGCAAGAACCGAAGCTGCTGCAATACTTAAAAATTTAGCATCTCCTTTTATGATACTTTGATTAGGGATTGATTTTAGTAATTCGATTTCAGCTGTAGAAAATTGTTTGCCCACAGTATTCCTTAGTCCCAGTTTTGCATTCAAGGATCGGTTTCCGTCAACAATAATAAATTCAGGTAGGGTGGTTAACTTTAAAACGCATTCCTGCATACCCTTCATCGAAGCATTCAGGATGTTTATTTCGTCAATTTCATCAGGCAGTAAATGTGTAACGGCAAAACTGATGGCCTGCTCTTCTATAATAGGTTTTAATAAGAATCGTGCTTTTTCAGACAATTGTTTACTGTCGTTTAAAATTTGGTTTTCAAAATTGGCAGGGAGAATTACGGCTGCTGCAGTTACCGGACCAGCCAGACATCCTCGGCCTGCTTCATCAGTTCCGGTTTCTAAAAGGTATCCTGAGAAGTTTTTTTGAAGCATTTTCTGAGTTTTTATATTCAAGGTCACAAATATTGTGATTTTTTTTAAGAGTGCTGAAAAACTTTTTTAAATAATAGCTTGGATTTGCGAAAAAGAAAATAAAAGATTCAATTTTTAAAGGGTTCATAAAAGGGTCCGTTGTTTTTTAAGAGGCTTGCTTTTTCGCGGGTTCAAGTGTTAAAACTCTGTTAAGTGTTAAATTTACATAAATTGATGTTTTTAGCATAAATTAAGGAATATTGCTACTAAAAAGTATATAATCTAAATAAATTGTGATAGATCTTAGTAGATGTTTAGGAATTTAGGCTAAAAATAAGTTAAAAAATTTTGGTGTTTTAAGAAATAATTAAGATGTTTGCGCCATACTAATTCAAAATAAATTAAAATGAAATTAAAATTTAAATGGATTTTTACGCTTGTTGTGGCGTTGTCTATGCAGTTTTCTTTTGCTCAGGAGAGAACTGTTACTGGAAAAGTCTCTGATAAAACAGGGGTGATTCCGGGAGTAAATGTTCTTGTGAAAGGATCTAAAGTAAGTACTCAAACTGATTTTGACGGAAGTTATTCCATAAAGGCAAAGACAGGTGATGTTTTAGTTTATTCATATGTTGGTATGAATAACAAACAAGTAACTGTTGGTTCTTCAAATTCAGTAAATGTAGTGCTGGAGTCAGAAGCTCAATTAATGAATGAAGTTGTAGTCGTAGGTTACGGTGTACAAAAGAGAAAGGAAGTAACTGGTTCGATCTCTAAAATTGCCGGAAGTGAGATTTCTAATCTTGTAACTCCGAGTTTCGAGGGAGTATTAGCAGGTAGAGCAACTGGAGTTCAGGTTGTAACTAATTCTGGTATTATTGGGGTAGCTCCAAAAATCAGAATTAGAGGTATTGCTTCTATTTCAAGTGGAACTGATCCATTAATTGTTGTAGATGGTATGCCTATTCTTTCTGGAGATATTGGGGGTTCAGCTAATACAAATGGATTAGCGGATATTAACCCGGATGATATTGAATCTTTCGATATCTTAAAAGATGGTGCTGCAACTGCAATTTATGGTTCCAGAGCTGCAAATGGAGTTATTTTGATTACTACAAAAAGTGGTAAAAAAGGAAGTTTAAAAGTAACGTACTCAACTACTTTTGGTGTAGCTAGTGCTGCTAAAAAATACGATGTACTACAAACTCCTGATTTCTTAGTTATTGCTAACGAAAAAAGAACGAATAGAGGACAAGCTCCTTGGGCTGTTGGAAGTACTTATAATACAGACTGGCAAAGTGCAGTTTTAAGAAACGCACCTCAAATGACTCACAATCTTTCTTTTAGTGGAGGTTCTGATAAAACTAAATACTACTTATCTCTTGGATATACAGATCAGGAAGGTATCAACTTAGCGAATGGTATGAAGAGATATTCTGTTAGAGCAAATATCGATCAGGATGTTAATAGATGGTTAAGTGTAGGTACAAATTTAAGTGTAACCAGAACAGAGTACAATGGTTTGAATACTAGTGCAAGTGGACTTTCTGGAAACATTTTCAACACAATCAGACAGTTACCTAACGTTCCAATTTATGATGCAGCTAATCCAACTGGATATAACATAACTTTACCATTATCTACTAACACAGTTGGAAAATGGGATAATACGGATCCGGTAGGAGATAACATTACTAATATCGTGTATGCTTTAGATCACAATAAATATTACTCTAAAGTAAACAGAACATTATTGAATGTTTTTGCAAATGCTAAAATTACTTCAGACTTAAGTTATAAACTTCAGGTAAGTGCCGATAATTCAATCACTGGTGGATTCCAATACTGGAACCCGGTTCATGGTGATGGTCGTTCAAGAAATGGTTATTTAATCAATGATAATACAGAGTATTTAAGATGGAACTGGCAAAATATCTTAAACTATAAAAAGACTTTTGCAGAAAATCATAATATTGGTATTACTGCTGTAGCGGAGTATCAAAAACAAAGATATCAATACTTCTTTGGACAGGGAAGTGATATCATCAGTGATTTTTATGACAAAAACCTTGTTACTAACTCATATATAACTAAAGATTCTGGAGGATCTATTACTGAGAATGGTATTATGTCTTACTTAGGACGTTTCACTTATAACTATAAAGAAAAATACTTCCTTCAGGGATCGATCAGAAGAGACGGTATTTCTAAATTAGGTAAAGATAAAAGATGGACTAATTTCCCTGGAGTTTCTGCAGGTTGGACAGTTTCTAAAGAAGATTTCATGCAGCCTATAAGCAATACACTTTCTGATTTTAAACTTAGAGCTTCTTATTCTAAAGTTGGAAATACTGAAATTGGAAATTACCCGTACATGGATTTAACAGCTCCGTCACCTTACGGTCCTACAAATGGTATTGGTTACTTTCAGTTTGGAAACCCAACACTTCAGTGGGAATCTAGTGAGAAAATCGATTTTGGTGCTGATTTAGGTTTGTTTAATAACAGATTGACAATTGGATTTGATTACTACAGAAATAATATTGACAAGTTAATTTTAGCCGTACCGGTTTCTCCTTCTTTGGGTATTCCTTTTAATACAACAAATAAGAATATTGGTAAATTGTACAATGAAGGATATGAGTTTGCTGTAAGCTTTAAAGCGATCAATAATGAGAATTTTAAATGGGATGTATCTTCTAATTTAACATTGTCTAAAAACGTGGTAACTAATTTAGTAGACGGTCAGGATATTATTGGAGGTACTTCTGGAGACACTAATATTGCTCCTAACTTAATTCTTAGAGAAGGAGAGTCTATGAACTCATTGTACGGATTTAGATATTGGGGAGTTAACAAAGCAAATGGTAACCCAGTGTACTACAAAGCTGATGGAAGTTTAGTACAAGGAAATTTACCAGGTTCTACTTACTCAGTTTTTGACCCAAGTAATCCTGCAGCAGCTGGTGCAGCGGCAACATTAGTAACGGCTGATAAAACTATTTTAGGAAACACGCTTCCTAAATATTACGGATCAGTTAGTTCAAGCATGAAATATAAAAATATTGATTTTGGTTTCATGTTCAGATTTAGTGGAGGAAATAAAATCTTTAACTCTACCAGAAGAGAATTAATGAATACAAACTTTAATAATAACGGAACAGAAATTTTAGGAAGATGGCAAAGTGTTGATAATCCTGGAGACGGATGGACGCCAAGATTATATGCTAGTTCTAATACTTCATCAAATCTTTCAGGAAGTGCTACTACTCGTTTCGTTGAAAAAGGTGATTTTATTTCCCTTGATAACATTAGTTTTGGATATACATTGCCAAAATTATTGTTAGACAAAATCAAAGTGGACAACTTTAGAATCTTTGTTCAGGCACAAAACATTTGGTTGATCTCTGATTATAAGGGTATTAACCCGGAGATGGAAACGTCAGGAGTTGATGTTAATGGTACTCCTCGTTCTAAAGTGATATCAGTGGGTCTTAATGTAAGTTTATAAAATAAAAAATATGAAAAATATAATAAAATCAATTTTACTAACTGTAGCGGTCTTAGGACTGAACTCATGCTCAGAAGATAAGATATTAGATCTTGTTCCTGTAAATAACGTTCCTACAGATGTTGCTTTTTCAACGCCTACTTATATTGAAACATATATGAATGGTGTTTACAATGCAGCTGCAATCGGTACTTATAACAGTGGAACTTCAAACGGTGGTAGAGGTTATGTTTGGGGTGCTGCTTTTGTGGAGCAAGGAGAATGTATGGGAGAAGATGTTGTAAACAATGCAACTTTTTATCAACTTACATATACTCAGACTTATGATCCTACATCAGCTAACAATGTGTATTACTGGGTTGATGGTTACAGACTAATCAATAGATGTAATTTAATGATTGAAGGTACAACTGAAGCTGTTGCGAAAGGTATCATTACGAAAGCAGTTGGTGATGATTATATCGGACAAGCTAAGTTTTTAAGAGCAATCACACATTTCGAGTTGTTGAACTACTTTGCTAGACCTTATTACTTTACTGCTGGTGGTACTCATCCAGGTATTCCTTACAGAGAAGTTGGTGTTAATACTCAGGCAGAAATTGATTCAGAAAATGCAAAGCCTAGAAATACAGTTGCTCAATGTTACGACAAAGTAATTGCAGATTTAAATGATGCTGAAAGCTTAATTGTATCAAATGGATTTAATAATGGTCTTAGAGTTGTAGCGAAAGCAACTAAATCTGCTGCTATTGCTTTCAAAACGAGAGTATATCTTCAAAAAAGAGACTGGGCGAATGTAATTACTGAAGGTGTTAAGCTTAATGGTTTGTATACTTTGACTGCTAAACCTAATGATGTATTTGTTCCAGCGAGTAACCTTTCTAATACAGAATCTATTTTCTCTATTCAGCATTCAGCTACTGCTAACCCAGGAGTTAATGCAGGATTAGCGAGTATTCTTAATGCTAGAGCTTTAGTAAATATTAGCCCGATTATTTGGAGAAATACTAAATGGTTAGCTGATGATAAAAGAAGAGAAGAGGGAGTTATGATTAAAACCGTAGCCGGAAGAAAATATACCAATAAATATTCAGATGTTACAAACTTAACTGATGCCGCTCCGGTTATCAGATATGCTGAGGTAGTATTGAATATGGCTGAGGCTCAGGCTCGTTTGTCAAACACTACAGTAGCTCTTAATTTATTGAATTCTGTAAGAAACAGAGCGTTGGCTAATCCGGTAGCAACTCCGGCCAATCCAGTTGGACAGGCTTATACTGCTGCTTCTTTTGCTACACCTGCTGATTTGGTTGCTGGTATTCTTGTTGAAAGAAGAATCGAATTTTTAGTAGAAGGACGCAGATGGTCTGATATTCACAGATTACAAGGAGATCCAATAGCAAGTGTTGCAATTAATGGTATCCCTGCGAAATTGGCTAATGCTGCACCTGCTGCTGCTTTATATACTTTAGGAACACCTTATACAGGTCCTTATGGAGTTCCGGCTCTTCCTTATGCAGATTATAAATTTATCTGGCCAATACCACAAATTGAAATGAATACAAACCCAGGTTTAGGACAAAATCCAGACTGGTAGGATTACGATAAATATTTTGATTTTTTTTGAAAGCCCCCAATCATTTTTTTGATTGGGGGTTTTTGTTTTAATAATTTGGTTTGAAAAAGAATCCAGATAACAATGATTTGTTTTTTTATACGTTTTTATCTTTTACCTTTGCTTGATAAATTTTATCCAAATAATTACCTATAAAACAATCAAATGAGAATATTCATTTTTCTATATCTTTTAGTTGTACCAACTTTATTATTTTCTCAGGAAAAAACGACTTCTAAAAATAGTTTAGACATGAATACTAAATATTCGAGTATAACGGATACGGTAAAAAGAAAAAAGCTAAGATCGCTACCATAGATCAATATCAAATTATCACATTGGAACACGATACGACATATGTAGATACTTCGTTAACCTTAAAAAGTGCTTATAAACAAAATCATCTTAGAAAAGACGATTTCGGACTTTTGGCTTTCTCGAACATCGGACAAACATTTAATACATTACAATACAGTCTGACCAGTTTTTCTCCTTATCCTGAAATTGGTTTTAGTGGTAAACATTTTAACTATATGCAGGCCGATCAGATTAATTATTATTCGGCAGCTACTCCTTTAACAGAATTGTTCTTTAATACTACCATTAATAAAGGGCAAAATGTTGACTCCTTTATTACCTTAAACACCTCAAAAAACCTTAATTTTTCTATAGCTTATAAAGGGCTGCGTTCAGAAGGAGATTATATCAATCAGCTGGTAAGTGCCGGAAATTTTAGGTTTACAACGAGTTATGCTACAACGGATAAAAGATATGCTATAAACGCACATTATACGTATCAGGATATTTCTAATCAAGAGAATGGCGGGATTACGACACCCACAGATTTTGAAAGTGACAATAAGGATTATAAAAACCGTCAGAGATTACAAGTGTATCTTACAGATGCAAAATCCTTTTTAAAAGGAAGACGCCTGTTTTTTGATCATGCGTTCAGAGTAAATCCAAAAAACGGAAACAATAATTTATATGTAACACATCAGTTTAACTACGAAAATAAACTTTTTGAATACACTCAGGCAACACTAGCTTCAAATATTGGTAATGGGACGGCATTTCAACGCTTTGGAGATTCGTATGTTACAAGTGGTATTAACGATAAAACGAAATACGAAAGACTCTACAATAAGGCAGGACTTACTTACGAAAACTCCCTTTTAGGAAAATTTAATTTTTTTGTAGACGATTACCGATCCAATTACGAGTACGGAAGAATTATTATTAGGAAAGACAAAACAGTTGTACCAGATAATTTATTTGTACAAATTAATAATTTCGGAGGTCAGTACGAATACCAAAAAAATAAATGGAACGGTCGTTTTCTGTATTCCAGATCGATTACAAATCAGTCGCTTTCTAACTTAGATGCGAAACTAAGATACGATATGAATGATAAAATTCAGTTTGATTTCAGATATCGTAACATCAATAAATTGCCAAACAACAACTTTAATTTATACCAAAGCAGTTACACAGAGTACAACTGGTCGAATAATTTTAAAAATGAAAAAATTAACTCGCTTAGTGCTAATGTGTCAACACCTTGGTTAAATGCAGAAGTTCAATATACCGTTTTAAACGATCATCTTTATTTTAGAGATAAATCTACTGATGCTCAGGCTGCTGCACATATTCAGATTATTGAGCCGGCCCAATATGGCAATGCGATTAATTATCTGGAAATTAAAGCAAGCCGTGAGTTTAAATTTGGCCGATTTGCCTTAGACAACACACTTTTATACCAAAAGGTAGGTCAGTCGGATTTGATTCTTAATGTACCTGATTTTGTGACCAGAAATACCTTCTATTATTCAGGTTACTTTTTTAAGAAAGCATTGTACATGCAATCCGGAGTTGTATTCAATTATTTTACAAAATATTACGGAAATGACTATAATCCGGTTGTAGGAGAGTTTTTTGTTCAGAATGATAAAAAGATTGGCGGTTATCCGTTATTCGATCTTTTTCTGAACGCCAGAATTCGTCAGACCCGCTTTTATTTTAAAGCAGAACACATAAACGCATTATTCTCAAAAAGCGATTATTATTCAGCACCTAATAATCCCTATCGTGATTTTGTAATCCGATTTGGTTTGGTTTGGAATTTCTTCCAATAAGATTAGGCGCCTCATACATTAAAAACCAAATATTAAAATTCAAATAGAAATGGACTTTTCAAAAAACATTTTAGAAACAATAGGTAATACACCATTGGTAAAACTCAACAAAATTGTTGCTGAAATAGATGCACTGGTATTGGCAAAAGTCGAAACATTTAATCCCGGAAATTCTGTTAAAGACAGAATGGCTGTGAAAATGATTGAAGATGCAGAGGCAGATGGCCGATTAAAACCGGGAGGAACTATTATTGAAGGGACTTCAGGAAATACAGGAATGGGATTAGCACTTGTAGCGATCATTAAAGGCTACAAATTGATCTGTGTTATGTCTGACAAACAGTCGAAAGAAAAAATGGATATCTTACGTGCAGTAGGAGCTAAGGTTGTAGTTTGTCCTACTGATGTTGAGCCTACCGATCCACGTTCTTACTACTCGGTTTCAAAACGTCTGGCCAGTGAAACGCCAAATTCATGGTACGTAAATCAATACGATAACATGTCTAATGCATTGGCGCATTATGAGCAAACCGGACCGGAAATCTGGAAACAAACTGATGGGAAGATTACTCATTTTGTAGTGGGAGTAGGAACAGGAGGAACTATTTCGGGAGTTGGGAAATATTTAAAAGAACAAAATCCAAATATTAAGATCTGGGGAATTGATACCTATGGCTCTGTTTTTAAAAAATACCATGAAACCGGAATTTTCGACGAGAATGAAATCTATTCTTATATCACAGAAGGAATCGGGGAAGATATTTTACCTAAAAATGTCGACTTCTCTTTAATTGACGGATTCACCAAAGTAACCGACAAAGATGCGGCAGTTTACACCAGAAAAATTGCTTTGGAAGAAGCTATTTTTGTTGGGAATTCAGCAGGAGCCTGTATAAAAGGGTTGCTACAGTTAAAAGAGCATTTCAAACCGGACGATGTTGTAGTAGTGTTATTTCATGACTCAGGAAGCCGTTATGTAGGTAAAATGTTTAATGACGACTGGATGCGCGAACGTGGTTTTCTGGAAGAAAATGTAACAAAAGCAGAAGACGTTATTAAAGATCATATCGATAAACAATTAATCGTCGTTCGTACCGAAGAATTAGTTTCTCATGCCATCGAACGTATGCGTAAATATAAAATTTCGCAAATTCCGGTTGTCGATATCAATGGATTTGTTGGTTCTGTTGACGAAACGGATTTATTCAGAAGTTACGTTGCCGATAAAAACGTTGCCGAGAAACCGATTAAAGAAGTAATGGGGAAACCTTTTCCAATCGTAAAATTAGGAACACCAATTGAAGAAGTTTCTAAGCTGTTTACAAAAGAAAATGATGCCGTTTTAGTAGATCTTGGAAACGGAAGCCATCATATTATTACAAAATATGATATCATTGGGTCAATAAAATAAGACAATTTTTAATAAATTTATAAATCCATAAATCTAATTTGAAACGATTAGATTTATGGATTTTTTGAATAAATAGATTTGAATATGAACTTTACCGCCATAGATTTTGAAACCGCAACCAGTTATCATCCGTGTTCTGTTGGGATAGTAACTGTAGAAAACGGAATAATTGTAGACGAATTTGTTACTTTGATAAAACCACCAAACAATCAATACAATCCATTTACAATTCAGGTTCATGGGATATATCCACGAGATACTGTTAATGCAAAATCTTTTAAACAAATCTATCCGGAAATAGAAAAGAGATTAAAAAATAGGGTTATTGTGGCACATAATGAAAGTTTTGATCGCAATGTACTAATGAAATCAATGGCGCTTTACGACCTAAATTATGACGATTTAAATATTGCTGCTAAATGGGAGTGCACGGTCAAAATTTATAAGGCAAAAGGCCTCAAACCTACTAAACTTAGCGACTGTTGCCGCGAGATGAAAATTCAGTTGAATCATCATGAGGCATTATCGGATGCACGTGCTTGCGCCAGATTGTATCTGCTAAAATAAAAAAAACACATAATTTGTAAGATTATTACTTCTTTTTTAATTAATTTAGGGCTTTGCAAATCATTACTATAAGCCTAAATATGAAAGAAGATTTTCTTTATTATCTCTGGAGATTCAAAAAGTTTGAAACTCTGGATCTTAGAACTACTCAGAATGAACCGCTTATCATTATTAAAACGGGTGATTATCTGGAGCTTTCCGGGCCGGATTTCTTCAATGCTCAAATTAAAATAGGAAATCAAAAATGGGCAGGTAATATCGAAATACATATCAAGTCTTCAGATTGGTATGTACACGCTCACGAAAAAGATAGCGCCTATGACAATGTAATTCTACATGTGGTCTGGGAGCACGATACAGAGATTTTTAGAAAGGATAATACAGAGATTCCTGTTCTGGTTTTAAAAGAGTATACTTCTAAAGAAATACTCACTAATTATAACGCTCTTATAGCACCAAAATCATGGATATTCTGCGAAAAAAGTATCACTGAAATTGAGGAGTTTGTTTTTAAAAACTGGCAGGAAAGACTATTCTTCGAGCGTTTAGAGCGTAAAGCAATATTTATTTATGATTTACTGGCGGAATATCAGCAGGACTGGGAAGAAGTCTTATTCTCATTGTTCGCAAGGAATTTTGGATTGAATACCAATGGGAATTCTTTTCTGCAAATGGCAAAATCCCTTCCGTTTTCAATGGTTAGAAAGGAAAGCTTTGAAGTCGAAAATCTCGAGGCGTTGTTTTTCGGCACCATTGGGTTGTTAGACGCTGATAAAGAAGATGTGTATTTTACCGACTTAAAAATTAGGTATTATTATCTGTTGAACAAATACCAGCTAAAAAAGCACCATATAGATCCAATTCAGTTTTATAAGCATCGTCCGGATAATTTTCCAACCATTCGGCTTTCACAACTTGCTAATTTATATCAAAAACAAAACCTGTTTTCAAAAATAATTGCTGCAAAATCAGTTGACGAAGTACGTAAACTGTTAATAGTATCGGCAAATCCATATTGGCAGAACCACTATCAGTTTGATAAAGAAAGTTCCAGGAAACCAAAGGTTTTATCACGCGCATTTATAGATTTACTCATTATAAATACGATTATTCCGCTGCAGTTTGCCTATGCGGCTACAAGAGATGAATCAATTGCTGAAGAGTTAATTTCTTTTATGAATCAGGTAGCACCAGAGAGCAATGCGATTATTAGTAAATTTGAGTTCTTTGGAGTAAAGGCTGAAAATGCTTTTGAAACTCAAGCGCTTTTAGAACTTAAAAAAGAATATTGCAATCAGAAAGCCTGTTTAAGATGTGCATTGGGCATTGAGCTGCTTAAGAATAATTAGAAAATTAGATAATGAGGTAATGTGATAATTTTTTATTTTAGGGAAATGTTCATTTCAAAAATCTACAATCTGTAATTAGAAAACGAGACAATGTGATAATTTTGTATTTTTGTAGAAATAGACAAATCAAAAATCTACAATCTAAAATCAATAAAATGTCGGCTATTTTAAAACTTAAATTCTTTTTTGAAAAATATGGTTTTCACGTATCTTCAAGATTAGCTGATAAACTTGGAATGCGCGTGACAAGTGTGAGATTGTTTTTTATTTACATTTCATTTGTTACCGCCGGGCTTGGATTCGGAATTTACCTTACTCTGGCTTTTTGGATTCGTTTAAAAGATCTGATTCGCGCCAAACGAACTTCGGTATTTGATTTATAAAAAAAAGCTCCAAATTTTATTTGGAGCTTTTTTAGTTTTTTATTCTTCGATTTCGTTATTGTTAAGTCTTGATCTCTTCTTACTGTATCCGAAATAAACCAAAATACCAACTGCCAGCCAACCAAGTGAAAGTAATTGAGCATCATGGCTTAAATTAATCATTAAATACGTGTTGATTGCAATACCTAGAACGGCAATAACTGGTAGCGCAGGAACCTTGAAAGTTCTCGTTAATCCAGGTTGTTTTACCCTTAAAATCCAAACTGCAATACAAACCATTGTAAAGGCAAACAAAGTTCCAAAACTGGTCATATCGGCTAATTTGTTGATTGGTGTAAAAGCAGCAACCGTAGCAATAATACCTCCTAAGATGATTAGATTCGTTTTTGGAGTTCCTGAAAGTGGATTTACTTTAGAGAACACAGCAGGAATTAATCCATCTTTCGACATACCAAGGAAAATTCTGGATTGCCCCATGATCATTACCATTAATACAGAAACAAGACCTATTGTTGCAGCAATTGTAATAATAAAACCAGCCCATCCTTGTCCGGCAATATCAAAAGCATACGCAACAGGAGCTTTAATAGCATCAGGATATTTTCCTAGTGGATTAAAATCTTTATAGTTCATCATACCAGTTAGTACTAAAGAAACAAGTATGTATAAGGTAGTACAAATTAATAACGAAGCAATAATAGCAAACGGAACATCTTTTTTAGGGTTTACCGCTTCTCCAGCCTGAGTCGAAACAGCATCGAAACCTACATAAGCAAAGAAAATAGCAGCAGCACCGGAAACAATTCCTCCAATACCGTAAGCATTGTGAGTAGTCTCTTTTTCTATAATTTGAGTAGCTGCCGGAATAAACGGACTCCAGTTTGCAGTATTGATAAAGAAAAGACCAGCGATAATTACAAATATTACAGCTGAAACTTTAAGGATAACAATGAAATTGTTTGCTTTTGCAGCACTTTTAGTTCCTTTAATAAGTAAAGAAATAACCAAAACAACAATTAAAAAAGCCGGAAGATTCATAGAAAAACCCTCTCCCGAGTAACTGGCAGGGTCTGTTGTGAGCCATTCGGGCAAATGGATGTGAAACATTTTAAGCAATTTGTTAAAATATCCGGACCAGGAAACGGCGACGGTCATCGATCCCATTGCATATTCGAGGATAAGTCCCCAACCGATAATCCAGGCAAAAATTTCTCCAATTGTTCCATATGCGTAGGCATAAGCAGAACCTTCAACAGGCAAAATAGAGGCAAACTCAGAATAACAAAGAGCTGCGAAAACACAGGCAATCCCTGCAATGATGAAGGAAACAGCTAAGGCCGGACCAGCGTGGTAATAGGCTCCGGTACCTGTAAGTACAAAAATTCCTCCTCCAATAATGGCACCAACACCAATGGCTGTAAGGCTCCATTTTCCTAAAACTCTTTTTAAATCACTTTTTTTCATATCGGCCTCAAAGGCTGATATAGGTTTAACTCTCCAAATTGACATATATTATATTGGTTTATTTGTTACTAAGCTCCAAATGTATCGTTTTTTGTAAAAAATAAAAACAATTATCTCATTTTTAGTTGTAAAATATTAAATATTTTGACAAAACCTCCGTTTATCAATCTTTCCGGGCTGAGATTCATTAAATTAATTAGTCATAAATAATGAAAAATGTAATTTTTTAAAACGCAGTATTTTTGCTAATTTTCTTAATAAAGCTTTAAGATTTTCTTATTTTAGCAATTTACATAATGAAAGAAAATTTTTAATAAAATGAAATTAAAGCGTTTTGAAGTTCTTTTGAAGTTTACACGAGAACAACGTAAAGGAGTTTTTTTGCTCTTTATTATTATAGTTGTACTGCAGGCGGTTTACTTTCTTGTTGATTTCGATATTTCGGAGAAGATTGCTCCTCAAGAAAAGCAGTGGTTGACTTTGCAATCCGAAATAGATTCTTTAAAACTTTTAAAATTTGGAGAGAAAAGAAAGGTCTATGCTTTTAATCCAAATTTCATTACCGATTACAAAGCGTACAAATTAGGAATGTCTGTCCAGGAGATCGATCGTCTGTTGGCGTTCCGTAAAGAGAACAAATATGTTAATTCAGCAAAAGAATTTCAGGAAGTCACAAAAATCTCAGATTCTTTACTCAGAGTGATTTCTCCGCTTTTTAAATTTCCGGACTGGGTTAAGAATAAATCAAGTCATAAGATGGAAAGAAAGGAGTTCGTAAAAGAACCTGTTTATAAAAAAGAGAAAATTATAGTGCTGGATATTAATAGTGCTACACAGGAAGATTTAGTTAAGATATATGGTATAGGGGAAGCTTTATCGTTAAGGGTATTGAAGCAAAGAGAAGTTTTGGGAGGTTTTGTTTCGATGGAACAAATGAATGAGGTTTGGGGGCTTTCACCAGAGGTTGTAAAAGAATTGACGGCGCATTTTAAAGTGGTAATTCCTTCCTCTTTAAAAAGAATCTCCATAAACGAAGCCTCTTTAAAAGAGTTGACAAAGTTTCCTTACTTCCGATATGCATTGGCCAAAGAAATTGTAACGTATCGAAGTATGAATGGAAATATTAATAATATTGAGGATTTGTCAAAAATTAAAGGTTTTCCTATTGAAAAAGCAAAAATAATTAGTTTATATTTGGAGTTCTAAAAAAAAACAGAATTACAATGGATTTTCAATATAATGAAACGCAGTTGATGATTGCGCAATCAATAAAAGATTTTGCTGAGAAAAATATCCGACCAAATATCATGGAATGGGATGAATCTCAAATTTTTCCAGTTTCCCTGTTCAAGCAATTGGGGGAAATGGGGTTTATGGGAGTTTTGGTTCCTGAAGAGTATGGTGGTTCCGGTTTAGGGTATCACGAATATATCACCGTTGTAGAAGAGATTGCAAAAGTAGATCCTTCAATTGGTTTATCTGTTGCGGCTCATAATTCATTATGCACCAATCATATTTTGACTTTCGGTAACGAAGAACAAAAGAAAAAATGGCTGCCAAAACTGGCAACGGCCGAACATATTGGAGCCTGGGGATTAACCGAGCACAATACCGGTTCAGATGCGGGAGGAATGAATACGACCGCAGTTAAAGAGGGAGATGAATGGATTATAAACGGAGCGAAGAACTTCATTACACATGCTATCTCCGGAGATATTGCAGTAGTAATTGTTCGTACCGGTGAAAAAGGAGATTCAAAAGGAATGACGGCTTTTGTTTTGGAGAAAGGAATGAAAGGATTTAGCTCAGGAAAGAAAGAAAATAAATTGGGAATGCGTGCCAGTGAAACTGCTGAGTTGGTTTTTGACAGCTGTCGCGTTCCGGATGCAAACAGATTGGGAGAAGTAGGGCAAGGATTTGTTCAGGCGATGAAAATATTAGACGGGGGACGAATTTCAATCGGAGCTTTATCTTTGGGAATTTCAAAAGGAGCTTATGAAGCAGCTTTAAAATATTCAAAAGAGAGATACCAATTTGGTCAGCCTATCAGTAATTTTCAGGGTATATCTTTCAAATTAGCAGATATGGCTACCGAAATAGAAGCTTCGGAGTTGTTATTGCATAAGGCGGCCTATTTAAAACAACAACATAAGCCGGTGACAACATTAGGAGCTATGGCTAAAATGTATGCTTCCGAAGCTTGCGTGAAAATTGCCAACGAAGCGGTTCAGATTCATGGAGGTTACGGTTATACAAAAGACTTTCCGGTAGAGAAATTCTACAGAGATTCTAAATTGTGTACCATTGGAGAAGGAACAACCGAAATTCAAAAAGTAGTTATTTCCAGGAATTTGTTGAAAGAGTAAGGAATATAGAGTAAAGAGAGTAGAACAAAGAATAAAGAACAAAGAATAAAGAGCAAAGAATATAGAGTAAAGAATGCAGGGTACATAGTATTGAAATCTATATTCTTTGTTCTATATTCTATTTTCTAAAAAAAAAATCACAGGATGAAGAACGCAGGGTACATAGTATTGAAGTCTTTATTCTTTGCTCTATATTCTATTTTCTAAAAAAAAAATCACATGATGAAGAACGCAGGGTACATAGTATTGAAGTCTTTATTCTTTGCTCTATATTCTATTTTTTAAAAAAAAATCACAGGATGAAGAATGCAGGATACGCAGTATTGAAGTCTTTATTCTTTGCTCTATATTCTATTTTCTAAAAAAAAAATCACAATTTATAATCCATAATCCATAATTAATACATATTTTTGCAGCCTTAACGAGAGGAGGTGTCAATATTATGTTAATTATACCAATTAAAGACGGAGAAAATATCGATAGAGCATTAAAGCGCTATAAAAGAAAATTTGATAAAACAGGAACTGTTCGTCAATTAAGAGCACGTACTGCTTTTATTAAGCCTTCTGTTATCAAAAGAGCTCAAATTCAAAAAGCGGCTTACATCCAAACATTGAGAGATAGTTTAGAGAGTTAGTAGTAGCTTTTTTTAAAATAATTACCGTTAGTTATCAAAAAGAATTAATTTTGATACTAACGGTTTTTTTTTGTGTTTAATTTTAAGCTGAGTTGGTTTTCTTTTATTAGGTCAACAGATGTTGTAAGAATTGTGTTTTTATGAAATCAAATGTAGAGGCGTTTCGTGATTATCTGGAGTTGGAGAAGAAGTATTCGGTTCATACGGTTACGGCTTATTTGAATGATGTCTTTTCTTTTAAAGAATTTAATAGCGTTAATTTTGAGCAAGAGGGAATTGAGGGGGTGAATTATGGTCAAATTAGAAGTTGGATTGTTTCTTTAGTGGATGAGGGTGTTTCGAATGTTTCTGTTAATCGAAAAATGTCGTCTTTGAAAGCGTTTTATCGGTTTCTTTTGAAAACAAAGCAAATTGAAGTGAGTCCGATGTTAAAGCATAAAGCGTTGAAAACACCTAAGATTATTCAGATTCCTTTTTCTGAAAAAGAGCTGACTGATTTGTTGTTGGAGGTTGGTGATCCTTGTGGGTTCGAGGAGGTTCGTGACAGGCTTATTGTAGATTTGTTTTATGCCACCGGGATAAGAAGGGCTGAGTTGATTCATTTAATGAAACGTGATGTTGATTTGTCTTCTGGTTTGTTGAAGGTTTTAGGGAAGAGGAATAAAGAGCGTATTGTTCCGATATTGCCGATAATTGCGGGTCAGATGAAATTGTATTTGCAGGAAAGGGCTTTGGTTGAAAAGGTAGTAGATGAAGAATATTTTTTTATTTCAGGCAAAGGGTTAAAATTGAGTGAATCTTTTGTGTATCGATTAATAAATTCTTACTTTAGTAAAGTCTCTGAAAAGGTAAAAAAGAGTCCGCATGTGCTTCGGCATACTTTTGCGACTCATTTATTAAATAACGGAGCAGATTTAAATTCAGTTAAGGAATTATTGGGGCATTCGAGTTTAGCGTCTACACAGGTTTATACTCACAATAGTTTAGCGGAGCTTAAAAAAGTGTATGCAAATGCGCATCCTAGGAATAAACAATAGTTCTGAAATGTTTAACCCTAAAATTTGTATTATGAAGGTAGATGTTCATGCAGTTAACTTTACTGTTGACAGAAAATTGGTAGATTTTATTCAGGAGAGAATGGATAAATTGGAGAAATATTATGATCGTGTTGTTTCGGCGGATGTTTTTTTAAAGGTTGAAAGAACAAGTGATAAAGAGAATAAAGCAGTAGAGATTAAGATTAATGTACCGGGGGATGATTTTTTGGTTAAAAAGCAATGCAAGACATTCGAAGAGGCGGTTGAGCTTTCAGCAGAATCTTTGGAAAGATTACTTGTCAAAAGGAAAGAAAAAATAAGAGCACATATATAATTGAAATTTTTTTTAAAAAATGTTTTGATTCAAAGATAAAATAGCTACATTTGCAGTCCGTTAGAAATAGCGGACTTTTTTAATGCAATTGCCGATGTAGCTCAGCTGGCTAGAGCAGCTGATTTGTAATCAGCAGGTCGTGGGTTCGAGTCCCTCTATCGGCTCAAAAATATTTCAAATGCGATTTGAAATTAGTTCTTGAAAAATATTGAAAAAGGTTTGTGGTTAGCAGGGTGAAGTTTTTGGATTAAATCTAAAATCAGAATTCTGAAATCATAAATTATTAAGGGGAGATACTCAAGCGGCCAACGAGGGCAGACTGTAAATCTGCTGTGTGAACTTCGCAGGTTCGAATCCTGCTCTCCCCACAAATAAAGAAGTAGTTAAGGTTTTGGGCTATCGGTTTCGGGTTTTTAAAATCTGAGATCTAAATCTAAAAGTCAGAACTCTCTGCCGACTTAGCTCAGGGGTAGAGTGCTTCCTTGGTAAGGAAGAGGTCACGGGTTCAATTCCCGTAGTTGGCTCAAGTAAGTAGGAAATTGAAAATTAATATATAACTAAGATTAAAAATTAAGTAAAATGGCAAAGGAGAATTTTAATCGTTCCAAACCGCACTTAAACATAGGTACAATTGGACACGTGGATCACGGAAAAACTACATTAACTGCAGCAATTACAAAAGTATTGTCTGATGCTGGTTACTGTCAAGCAAAATCGTTTGATCAAATCGATAACGCTCCAGAGGAGAAAGAAAGAGGTATTACTATTAATACATCACACGTAGAGTATGAAACAGCTAACCGTCACTACGCTCACGTTGACTGTCCAGGTCACGCGGATTACGTAAAGAACATGGTTACTGGAGCAGCTCAAATGGACGGAGCTATCTTAGTAGTTGCTGCTACAGATGGTCCAATGCCACAAACTCGTGAGCACATCCTTTTAGGTCGTCAGGTTGGTATTCCAAGAATCGTTGTTTTCATGAACAAAGTGGATATGGTTGATGATGCTGAGTTGTTAGAGCTTGTTGAGATGGAAATTAGAGATTTATTATCTTTCTACGAATATGATGGAGATAATGGTCCTGTAGTTCAAGGTTCTGCTTTAGGAGGATTGAATAATGATCCTGCTTGGGTACCAAAAATCATTGAATTAATGGATGCTGTTGATGCTTGGATCGAAGAGCCAGTGCGTGACGTAGCAAAACCATTCTTGATGCCGGTTGAAGACGTATTTACAATTACTGGTCGTGGAACTGTTGCTACAGGTCGTATCGAAACAGGTATTGCTAATACAGGAGATCCAGTTGAAATCATTGGTATGGGAGCTGATAAATTAACTTCTACTATTACAGGAGTTGAGATGTTCCGTAAAATCCTTGATAGAGGTGAAGCTGGAGATAACGTAGGTTTATTGTTAAGAGGTATTGATAAAGAATCTATCAAAAGAGGAATGGTTATCATTAAGCCAGGATCAGTAAAACCACACGCTACTTTCAAAGCAGAGGTTTATATCTTGAAAAAAGAAGAAGGTGGACGTCATACTCCATTCCATAATAACTACCGTCCACAGTTCTACGTACGTACAACTGACGTAACAGGAGTTATTACTTTACCAGAAGGAGTAGAGATGGTAATGCCAGGAGATAACTTGACTATCAATGTTGCTTTATTAAGCCCAATCGCTATGAGTGTTGGTTTACGTTTCGCTATCCGTGAAGGTGGTAGAACTGTAGGAGCAGGTCAGGTAACTGAAATCGTAGGATAATCCTATAAAAAAAATAAAAAAAAAGCCAGCTGATTTTCTTAATTGAAATCACTGGCTTTTAATTACGGGCGTAGTTCAAGGGTAGAATAGCGGTCTCCAAAACCGTTGATGGGGGTTCGAATCCCTCCGCCCGTGCAATAAAAAAATATATCAAATGACAAAAGTTACTAATTATTTATCAGAGGCTTTCGAAGAGTTAAAGTCAAATGTTACTTGGCCAGCTTGGGCTGAGGTTCAAAAATTGACAATTGTTGTAGCTGTATTTTCGATTCTGTTCGCTTTGGCAACATGGGGAGTAGACGAATTTTTTGCAAAAGCTTTGGCTGGATTTTTTAACTGGTTAAAAGGATAATTTTTTTGTGATGGCAGATAATAATGTGAAAAAATGGTATGTGGTTAGAGCTGTAAGCGGACAAGAAAACAAAGTCAAAGCTTACATCGAAACTGAGATTGCCAGATTAGGTATGGGCGATTATGTTTCCCAAGTTTTAGTACCTACAGAAAAAGTAGTTACTGTAAAAGAAGGAAAGAAAATGTCTAAGGATAAAGTTTATTTCCCTGGATATGTTATGATCGAAGCCAATTTAGTTGGTGAGATACCTCATATTATTAAGTCAATTACTAGTGTAATTGGGTTTTTAGGTGAGATCAAAGGCGGGGAGCCGGTTCCTTTGAGACTTTCTGAAGTAAATAGAATGTTAGGTAAAGTGGATGAGTTGGCTGTTAATACAGATACTCGTGCTATTCCTTTCAGCCTGGGTGAAACGGTAAAAGTGATCGATGGTCCTTTTAACGGCTTTAACGGTTCGGTTGAAAAAATCAATGAAGAAAAGCGTAAACTTGAAGTTATGGTTAAGATTTTCGGAAGAAAAACACCATTAGAATTGAGCTTTATGCAAGTTGAAAAAGTATAATTTTTTGTTACACTATAATAAACCATTGTAATCGCTTCCATTGATTACAGTGATAAATTTTTTAAAAATGGCTAAAGAAATTAGTAAGGTAGTTAAACTACAAGTTAAGGGAGGTGCTGCGAACCCGTCGCCACCGGTTGGACCTGCTTTAGGAGCTGCTGGGGTTAATATCATGGAGTTCTGTAAGCAATTTAATGCTAGAACTCAGGATAAACCTGGCAAAATTTGCCCAGTGCAAATCACTGTGTATAAAGACAAATCATTTGATTTTGTCGTTAAGACTCCTCCAGCAGCAGTTCAGTTAATGGAAGCTGCAAAGCTAAAATCTGGTTCTGGTGAGCCTAATCGTAAAAAAGTAGCTAGCGTTACTTGGGAACAAATTAGAACTATTGCTGAAGACAAAATGCCGGACTTAAACGCTTTCACAATTGAGAAAGCTATGAGTATGGTTGCTGGAACAGCTAGATCTATGGGTATAACTGTATCAGGAGATGCTCCTTTTTAATTAAGAAAAAGACATGGCAAAATTAACAAAAAAGCAAAAAGAGGCTGCTTCAAAAATTGAAAAGAACAAATTATACTCTCTAAAAGATGCTGCGGCATTATTGAAAGTTGTTGCTTCTGCAAAATTTGATGAGTCTGTTGATATCGCAGTTCGTTTGGGTGTAGATCCTAGAAAAGCGAATCAAATGGTAAGAGGTGTGGTTACATTACCTCACGGAACAGGTAAAGATGTTAAAGTATTAGCATTAGTTACTCCAGATAAAGAAGCGGAAGCTAAAGAAGCTGGTGCAGACTATGTTGGTCTTGATGACTATTTACAAAAAATTAAAGACGGTTGGACAGATGTTGATGTAATCATCACTATGCCAGCTGTTATGGGTAAATTAGGTCCATTAGGTCGTATTTTAGGACCTAGAGGTTTAATGCCAAACCCTAAAACAGGTACTGTAACTATGGATGTTGCAAAAGCTGTTGCAGAGGTTAAAGCTGGTAAAATTGACTTTAAAGTTGATAAAACTGGTATCGTTCACGCAGGAATTGGTAAAGTTTCTTTTGGAGCTGAGCAAATTGTTGACAACGCACACGAAATTATTCAAACATTAATAAAACTTAAACCAACTGCTGCTAAAGGTACCTACATTAAAGGTATTCACCTTACAAGCACTATGAGTCCTGCTATCGCATTAGACCCAAAAGCAGTATAATTGGTAGTTAAAAATTTTTAGTATGACTAGAGAAGAAAAATCAATCGCGATTGAAAATTTAACTGCGCAGTTAGCTGGTACAAATATCATTTATGTATCTGATATTTCTGGTTTAAACGCAGAGACAACTTCAAACTTACGTAGAGCTTGTTTTAAAGCTGGAATCAAATTAGAAGTTGTAAAGAACACTTTGCTTGCAAAAGCAATGGAAGCTTCTGCTAATGATTATGGTGATTTACCAACAGTTTTAACTGGTAACAGTGCTATATTTATTTCTGATGTAGCTAATGCTCCTGGAAAAATTATCAAAGATTTCCGTAAGAAATCTGATAAACCAGTTTTAAAAGGTGCTTTCATTAATAATGAAATTTATATTGGAGATAATCAATTAGATGCATTAGCAACTATTAAGTCTAAAGAAGAACTTCTTGGAGAACTTATTGGGTTGTTACAATCACCAGCTCAAAGAATTATTTCTGCTTTACAAAACAAATTCGCAGGTAGCGAAGAAGAAACTGAAGCATAATAATTACCGCAGGGAGTTTATTCTCCTTGCTGCTTAAATAGCGCACAATAAACAAAATATAATTTTACAAATCATTTTAAACGATAGAAAAAATGGCAGATTTGAAACAATTCGCAGAACAATTAGTTAACCTAACAGTTAAAGAAGTTAACGAATTAGCAACAATATTAAAAGACGAGTATGGTATCGAGCCTGCTGCTGCAGCTGTAGTAGTTGCTGCTGGTGGTGGAGAAGGTGCTGCTGAAGAAGCACAAACTGAATTTACAGTTGTATTGAAAGAAGCTGGAGCTTCTAAATTAGCAGTTGTGAAATTAGTAAAAGAACTTACAGGTTTAGGTCTTAAAGAAGCTAAAGATGTAGTTGACGGTGCTCCAAGTAACGTTAAAGAAGGTGTTTCTAAAGAAGAGGCTGAAGGTCTTAAAAAATCATTAGAAGAAGCTGGAGCTGTAGTTGAGCTTAAATAATTTAACTCAGTTTTAAGAACTAGGTTTAGGTCCTGAGTTAACACTCAAAGGCCTAAACCATTTTTCGTATAATAAAATACATTAAATTTTATTATCAAATAGTTTAAAATACGGAAGAGTTTTTGATCAATACGAAGAAAAAAAATGGAACCTGGTTTGCCCGGTTTATTTTTAAAGATGTATTGATTCTAAAAAGAAAGTATAAACTAAACAATGTGTTTTACACAAAAAACTACTTTTTTTTAATCAAAATTTTGTTCATTGATGATAACAAATCAGACTGAAAGATTGAATTTTGCCTCTACAAAAAATATTCCTGACTATCCGGATTTTCTAGATGTTCAGGTTAAATCTTTTAAAGATTTTTTTCAATTAGAAACTAAATCTGACGAAAGAGGCAACGAAGGTCTATACAACACCTTCATGGAAAACTTTCCAATTACAGATACAAGAAACAACTTTGTATTGGAGTTCCTGGATTATTTTGTAGACCCACCACGTTATACAATTCAAGAATGTATAGAGAGAGGACTTACCTATAGTGTGCCTTTAAAAGCCAGGTTAAAACTATACTGTACAGACCCAGAACACGAAGATTTTGAAACTATTGTACAAGATGTTTATCTTGGAACAATTCCTTACATGACGCCAAGTGGTACCTTTGTAATTAATGGTGCCGAGCGTGTAGTAGTATCTCAGCTACACCGTTCTCCTGGGGTTTTCTTTGGACAATCATTCCACGCAAATGGAACAAAATTATATTCTGCCAGAGTAATTCCTTTTAAAGGATCCTGGATAGAATTTTCTACAGATATTAACAGCGTTATGTACGCGTATATCGATAGAAAGAAAAAATTACCGGTAACCACTTTATTCCGTGCTATTGGTTTCGAAAGAGATAAGGACATCCTTGAAATTTTCGACTTAGCTGAAGAAATTAAAGTTTCTAAAACAGGTATCAAAAAGTATATTGGAAGAAGACTTGCTGCGCGTGTATTGAACACTTGGCACGAGGATTTCGTTGATGAAGATACCGGAGAGGTAGTTTCTATCGAACGTAACGAAATCATCCTTGATCGTGATACGATTATCGACAAAGATAATGTGGAAGAGATCATTGATTCTAACGTTAAATCTATTTTGTTACACAAAGAGGATAATAACCAAGCTGATTATGCTATTATCCACAACACGTTACAAAAAGATCCAACAAACTCTGAAAAAGAAGCTGTTGAGCACATCTACAGACAATTGCGTAATGCAGAACCGCCTGATGAAGAAACCGCTCGTGGTATTATTGATAAATTGTTCTTCTCTGATCAACGTTATAACTTAGGTGAAGTTGGTCGTTACAGAATGAACAAAAAGTTAGATTTAGATATCCCTATGGACAAGCAAGTGCTTACCAAAGAAGATATCATTACAATCGTGAAATATTTGATCGAATTGATCAACTCAAAAGCTGAGATTGATGATATTGATCACTTATCAAACCGTCGTGTTAGAACAGTTGGAGAACAATTGTCTCAGCAATTCGGTGTTGGTTTAGCACGTATGGCGAGAACTATTCGTGAGAGAATGAACGTTAGAGATAACGAGGTGTTTACACCAATTGATTTGATCAATGCTAAAACATTATCATCAGTTATCAACTCTTTCTTTGGTACAAACCAGTTGTCTCAATTTATGGATCAAACGAATCCATTAGCTGAGATTACACACAAGAGAAGACTTTCTGCACTTGGACCAGGTGGACTTTCGAGAGAAAGAGCTGGTTTCGAGGTTCGTGACGTTCACTATACACACTATGGTCGTTTATGTCCGATTGAAACTCCTGAGGGACCAAACATTGGTTTGATTTCATCTCTTGGAGTTTATGCAAAAGTAAACGGAATGGGATTCATCGAAACTCCATACCGTAAAGTAACTAATGGTGTAGTTGATTTAGAAAGTACTCCAATTTACTTAAGCGCTGAAGAAGAAGAAGGAAAAATGATTGCTCAGGCAAACATTGAAATGGATGAGACTGGTAAAATTACGGCAACTAATGTTATTGCTCGTGAGGAAGGTGACTTCCCGGTTGTTGAGCCTTCAGTGGTACATTATACAGACGTTGCACCTAACCAGATTGCTTCGATTTCGGCTTCGTTAATTCCTTTCTTGGAACATGATGATGCGAACCGTGCGTTGATGGGATCTAACATGATGCGTCAGGCGGTTCCTTTGATCCGTCCGGAAGCACCAATCGTTGGTACAGGTTTAGAGCGTCAGGTAGCTTCAGACTCCAGAGTATTAATTAATGCTGAAGGAGATGGAACTGTAGAATATGTTGATGCAAATATCATTACTATCAAATACGACCGTACTGAAGATGAAAGAATGGTTAGTTTTGATGCTGATGAGAAAACATACAACTTAATTAAATTTAGAAAAACCAATCAGGGAACAAGTATCAACCTGAAACCAATCGTAAGAAAAGGTGACAGAGTGGTTCTTGGACAAGTATTATCAGAAGGATATGCTACTCAAAATGGTGAATTAGCTTTAGGTAGAAACTTAAAAGTTGCGTTCATGCCATGGAAAGGGTATAACTTTGAGGATGCGATTGTAATTTCTGAAAAAGTAGTTCGTGATGATATTTTTACTTCTATCCACGTTGATGATTATTCATTAGAGGTTAGAGATACTAAGTTAGGAAACGAAGAGTTAACAAACGATATTCCTAACGTTTCTGAAGAAGCTACTAAAGATTTAGATGAAAACGGTATGATCAGAATTGGAGCAGAGGTTAAGCCTGGCGACATTTTGATTGGAAAAATTACACCAAAAGGAGAATCAGATCCTACTCCGGAAGAGAAATTGCTTCGTGCAATCTTTGGGGATAAAGCAGGTGATGTAAAAGATGCTTCATTGAAAGCTTCTCCATCTTTACATGGTGTAGTTCTTGACAAAAAATTATTTGCAAGAGCCGTTAAAGATAAACGTAAACGTACTCAGGATAAAGATGCTTTAGGCGCTTTAGAAATGGAGTTCGAAACTAAATTTGTTGAATTAAAAGACAGATTAGTAGAGAAATTATTCCTGATCGTTAACGGAAAAACATCTCAAGGTGTAATGAACGATTTGGGTGAGGAAGTTTTACCAAAAGGTAAAAAATATACTCAAAAAATGCTTTACGCAGTAGAGGATTTTGCTCACTTAAGCAAAGGTCAATGGGTTGCCGATGACGCTACAAATAAAATGGTTAATGATTTAATTCATAACTATAAAATTAAGCTGAACGACTTACAAGGATCTTTAAGAAGAGAGAAATTCACTATTACAGTTGGAGATGAATTGCCATCTGGAATCTTGAAATTGGCTAAAATCTATATCGCTAAAAAACGTAAGTTAAAAGTAGGTGATAAAATGGCGGGACGTCACGGTAACAAAGGTATTGTTGCAAGAATCGTTCGTCATGAGGATATGCCATTCTTAGAGGATGGAACACCGGTAGATATCGTATTGAATCCACTTGGGGTACCTTCTCGTATGAACATTGGTCAGATTTATGAGACTGTTCTTGGATGGGCTGGTATGAACTTGGGTAGAAAATTTGCTACTCCAATTTTTGACGGTGCTTCTTTAGATCAAATCAATGCTTTGACTGATGAGGCTAACGTACCACGTTTCGGACATACTTACCTTTATGATGGTGGAACTGGAGAGCGTTTTGCACAAAAAGCGACTGTGGGTGTAATTTACATGCTTAAATTAGGACACATGGTTGATGATAAGATGCACGCACGTTCTATCGGACCATACTCATTGATTACGCAACAGCCACTTGGAGGTAAAGCTCAATTTGGAGGTCAGCGTTTCGGAGAGATGGAGGTTTGGGCACTTGAGGCTTATGGAGCTTCTAGTACACTACGTGAAATCTTAACTGTTAAGTCTGATGACGTTATTGGTAGAGCTAAAACTTACGAGGCTATCGTTAAGGGTGAAACTATGCCAGAACCAGGTTTACCAGAATCATTCAATGTATTAATGCACGAATTGAAAGGTCTAGGTTTAGATCTTCGTTTGGAAGAATAATAAATGTTTTCAGTTACAGTCTCAGTATTCAGTTTAACACTGAATTCTGGGACTTTAGCTGTTTACTAAATGTTAGAAGTTTTTAAAGATTTATACCCGTAACCCGTTCCGATTTTTTATAGTAATGCAAGGCATTCTATAACTAGCGCTTCAAATTAAATTTTGAAGTTTAGAGAAGTAACCCGAGGTAGTGTTTTAAGTCAAAAGTTTGAAAGTCCAAAGTCTAAGGTCAGTAATGACTCTAAAACTTTATGACATTTGACTTTAGACTAGACTAAGAATCAATTTTTTAATTGCAAAATAAATCAATAGTAAAAACTATGATGAATAACAGAAACAATAAAGACAAAAATCCAGTAAAAAGATTTAACAAAATTTCTATTGGATTGGCTTCACCAGAATCTATCCTGAAAGAATCAAGAGGAGAGGTTTTAAAGCCGGAAACAATTAACTACAGAACTCACAAACCAGAGCGTGACGGACTTTTCTGCGAAAGAATCTTCGGACCAGTAAAAGATTTCGAATGTGCTTGTGGTAAGTATAAAAGAATTCGTTACAAAGGTATCATCTGCGACCGTTGTGGTGTTGAAGTTACAGAGAAAAAAGTACGTCGTGACAGAGTAGGACACATCAACCTTGTTGTGCCAATTGCTCACATCTGGTATTTCCGTTCTCTTCCAAACAAAATTGGTTATATCCTTGGTCTTCCATCTAAAAAATTAGATATGATCATTTACTACGAAAGATACGTAGTAATTCAAGCGGGTATTGCTAAAAATGCAGATGGAGAATCTTTACAAAGATTAGATTTCTTAACTGAAGAAGAATACTTAAACATTTTAGATACTCTTCCACAAGAGAATCAATATTTAGATGATTTAGATCCAAACAAATTCGTTGCTAAAATGGGAGCGGAATGTATCATGGATTTATTAGCTCGTATTGACTTGGATGCTTTATCTTATGAATTAAGACACAGCGCTAACAACGAGACTTCTAAACAAAGAAAAACTGAAGCTTTAAAAAGATTACAAGTTGTTGAGTCTTTCCGTGAGTCTAACGAAAACCGCGAAAACCGTCCGGAATGGATGATTATGAAAGTGGTTCCAGTTATCCCGCCGGAATTACGTCCGCTTGTGCCACTTGATGGAGGTCGTTTTGCAACTTCAGATTTGAACGATTTATATCGTCGTGTAATCATCCGTAACAACCGTTTGAAAAGATTAATGGAGATTAAAGCTCCTGAAGTGATCTTGAGAAACGAGAAACGTATGTTACAGGAATCTGTAGATTCATTATTCGATAACACTCGTAAAGCTTCTGCTGTTAAAACAGAATCAAACAGACCATTAAAATCATTATCTGACTCTTTAAAAGGTAAACAAGGACGTTTCCGTCAAAACCTTTTAGGAAAACGTGTGGATTATTCTGCTCGTTCGGTAATCGTCGTTGGTCCGGAGTTAAAATTATACGAATGCGGATTGCCAAAAGATATGGCTTCTGAATTATACAAACCTTTCGTTATCCGTAAATTGATCGAAAGAGGTATTGTAAAAACAGTAAAATCTGCTAAGAAAATAATCGACAAAAAAGAGCCGGTAGTTTGGGATATCCTTGAAAACGTAATTAAAGGACACCCGGTATTACTAAACCGTGCTCCTACTTTGCACAGATTAGGTATTCAGGCATTCCAGCCAAAATTAATTGAAGGGAAAGCAATCCAGTTACACCCATTAGTATGTACGGCGTTTAACGCGGATTTTGATGGTGACCAGATGGCGGTTCACTTACCATTAGGACCAGAGGCTATTTTAGAGGCACAATTATTAATGTTGGCTTCTCATAATATCTTGAACCCTGCAAATGGTGCGCCAATTACTGTACCTTCTCAGGACATGGTCTTGGGTCTATACTATATGACCAAAGAGCGTATTTCAACAGAAGATCACAAAATTATCGGTCAGGATTTGACTTTCTATTCTGCTGAAGAAGTAAACATTGCATTAAACGAAGGAAGATTAGAATTGAATGCTCGTGTGAAAATCAGAGCTAAAGATTTTAATGACGCCGGAGAATTAGTGTACCAAATTATTCAAACAACTGCGGGACGTGTATTATTTAACGAAGTAGTACCTGAAGCAGCCGGATATATCAACGACGTATTGACTAAGAAAAACCTTAGAGATATTATCGGACACATTTTAAGTGTGACTGATGTACCTACAACGGCAGCTTTCTTGGATAATATGAAAGATATGGGTTATAAATTTGCATTTAGAGGAGGTTTATCATTCTCTTTAGGTGATATTAGAATCCCGGAACAAAAAACGAAGTTAATTGCAGATGCCAGAGAGCAAGTTGAAGGTATCTCAACTAACTATAACATGGGTCTTATTACCAATAACGAGCGTTACAACCAGGTTATTGACGTATGGACTTCTGCGAATGCTCAGTTAACAGAGTTAGCAATGAAAAATATTAGAGAAGACCAACAAGGTTTCAACTCTGTATATATGATGCTTGACTCTGGGGCGAGGGGTTCTAAGGAGCAGATTCGTCAGTTAACAGGTATGCGTGGTTTGATGGCTAAGCCTAAAAAATCTACTGCCGGTGGTGGTGAGATTATTGAAAACCCGATTCTTTCTAACTTTAAGGAAGGTCTTTCGATTCTTGAGTACTTCATTTCTACTCACGGTGCTCGTAAAGGTCTTGCGGATACCGCTCTTAAAACGGCGGATGCTGGTTACTTAACAAGAAGGCTTCATGACGTTTCTCAGGATGTTATTGTTAACATCGAGGATTGTGGAACTTTAAGAGGTGTTGAAGTTTCTGCATTGAAGAAAAATGAGGAAATCGTTGAATCATTAGGAGAAAGAATTTTAGGACGTGTTGCATTGCAAGATGTTATTAATCCTTTAACTAATGAAGTATTAGTTCAATCAGGTCACCAAATTACGGAGGCTATTATGAAGACTATCGAAGCTTCTCCTATTGAAAGAGTAGAAGTTAGATCTCCATTAACTTGTGAGGCTTTAAAAGGTATTTGTGCTAAATGTTACGGTAGAAACTTAGCTACCGGAAAAATGACACAAAGAGGTGAAGCTGTCGGAGTTATTGCAGCTCAGTCTATTGGAGAGCCTGGTACACAGTTAACACTTCGTACGTTCCACGTTGGAGGGGTTGCAGGAGGTATCTCTGAAGAGTCTAGTATTGTTACAAGATTCGCGGGTAGACTTGAGATTGAAGATTTAAAAACTGTTAAAGGTGAGGACAGCGAAGGTAATGCGGTAGATATCGTAGTATCACGTTCAACTGAGTTAAAATTAGTTGATGAGAAAACTGGAATCGTTTTAAATACACATAATATTCCTTACGGTTCTAGTATCTTTGTTAAAGATGGTGAAGCTGTAGCTAAAGGAACTGTAATCTGTAAGTGGGATCCATATAACGGTGTAATTGTTTCTGAATTTACTGGTAAAATTGCTTACGAAGATTTAGAGCAAGGACAATCGTAC
Source organism: Flavobacterium sp. B183 (assembly GCF_023539155.1). Lineage (NCBI taxonomy): Bacteria > Pseudomonadati > Bacteroidota > Flavobacteriia > Flavobacteriales > Flavobacteriaceae > Flavobacterium > Flavobacterium sp. B183. The sequence goes on from NZ_CP097434.1 coordinate 2,294,133, forward strand.
ATGGTTGAAATTGATGAGCAAACCGGATTCCAGGAGAAAGTAATTTCTGAGGCGAGAAACAAAAAATTAATCCCAACTTTATTGGTTTACGGTAAAGAAGGTGAATTGATTCGTTCGTACAACTTACCGGTAGGTGCACACTTAATGGTTGAGAATGGTGAGAAAATTAAAGCAGGTAAAGTATTAGTGAAAATCCCTCGTCGTTCTTCTAAAGCGGGCGATATTACAGGAGGTCTTCCAAGAATTACCGAGTTGCTTGAGGCTCGTAACCCTTCAAACCCGGCAGTTGTTTCTGAGATCGACGGTGTTGTTTCTTTCGGTAAAATCAAAAGAGGTAACCGTGAGATCGTTATCGAATCTAAATTTGGTGAGATTAAAAAGTATTTAGTTAAACTTTCAAGCCAGATCTTAGTTCAGGAAAATGACTTCGTAAGAGCAGGAGTACCATTGTCTGACGGTGCAATTACACCAGATGACATCTTAAGAATTCAAGGACCGGCTGCTGTTCAACAGTACTTGGTAAATGAAATTCAAGAGGTATACCGTCTTCAAGGGGTAAAAATTAATGACAAGCACTTTGAGGTAGTTATTCGTCAAATGATGCGTAAAGTAAGAGTTCAGGATCCGGGTGATACTTTATTCTTAGAGGATCAATTAATTCATACTAAAGATTTCATCGTTCAAAATGATAAATTATACGGTATGAAAGTAGTTGAAGATGCTGGTGATTCTGCGGTATTGAAACCAGGTCAGATCATTACTCCTCGTGAATTACGTGATGAAAACTCATTGTTGAAACGAAATGATAAAAATCTGGTTGTAGCCAGAGATGTAATTACTGCAACTGCAACGCCAGTTTTACAAGGTATTACAAGAGCTTCGCTACAAACTAAATCATTCATTTCTGCGGCTTCATTCCAGGAGACAACGAAAGTACTTAACGAAGCTGCTGTAGCTGGTAAAGTGGATGATTTAGAAGGATTGAAAGAAAATGTAATTGTTGGACACAGAATTCCTGCGGGAACTGGTATGAGAGAATACGATAACACTATCGTAGGATCTAAAGACGATTACAATGAAATGATGGCTAATAAAGAAGAATATATTTATTAATATTAGGAACCTATGAGTAATCCGAACCAACAACAAGAACAGATTAATATCGAGTTAGATGAAACTATTGCAGAAGGAATTTATTCTAATCTGGCGATTATCAATCACTCATCATCAGAATTTGTTTTAGATTTTGTGAGTATTATGCCTGGTATTCCTAAAGCCAAAGTAAAGTCAAGAATTGTCTTGACACCACAACATGCTAAAAGATTATTAAAAGCAATTGGTGAAAATATTCATCGTTTTGAAGTCGCTCATGGCGAAATCAAAGAGACAGAACAAGCTCCAATACCGCTTAATTTTGGTCCTGCGGGACAAGCATAAACTTTAAAAGCCCCAGTAATGGGGCTTTTTTTATAAGTAGGGTGAATCTGTGATAGTTTTTAAAGTTACACAATGAAGATTTATATCATTTTTGCAAACGTTGGTAAGTTTGTTTTGAAGTAAGTATGAAATGCTGTTCAACGGATTTATTTTTACTTTCGTCGACAAAATTTCTTGTTTTAAATGAATTGTGCTAGCTTGCGACTGCTTATATAAAAAGAGATTAATTTTTGAAGTATAAAAACTAATTAAGGTTGGATTAATTCAAATTAAAAAAAAGCGCTAATTGTAAAAAATTAGCGCTTTTTTTATAGCTGAAATTTTGAAATTTCTTAGTCAAATTCCGAAGTGAAGAACAGTTTCACACTTGGGTATTTGCTTTGTGTCATTTGTATCGTGAAGTCAGAATCGGCAAGGAATACCAACTGACCGTATTTATCATGTGCAAGGAATTTTTGTTTAATACGCTTAAATTCTTTGAATTCATCATTTTTAGCATCATCTGGTTTTACCCAGCAAGCTTTGTGAACCGGAAAGTTTTCATAAGTACATTTTGCACCATATTCGTGCTCTAAACGATACTGAATTACCTCGTATTGAAGCGCTCCAACAGTACCAATTACTTTACGGTTGTTCATTTCTAAGGTAAACAACTGCGCCACACCTTCATCCATTAACTGGTCCACACCTTTGTCTAATTGCTTAGCTTTCATCGGATCGGCATTGTTAATGTATCGGAAATGTTCAGGAGAGAAACTTGGAATTCCTTTGAAACTCATTATTTCACCTTCCGTTAAGGTATCCCCAATTTTGAAATTTCCAGTATCGTGTAGTCCAACAATATCTCCCGGATAAGAAATATCTACAATTTCTTTTTTCTCTGCAAAGAAGGCATTCGGACTCGAGAATTTTAAATTTTTCTTTTGGCGAACGTGGTAATAAGGTTTGTTTCTTTCAAAAGTTCCTGAAACAATTTTAATAAAAGCCAAACGGTCTCTGTGCTTAGGATCCATATTCGCGTGAATTTTGAACACAAAACCGGACATTTTTTCTTCTTTTGGGTCAACCAAACGGGTTTCAGAATCTTTTGGTCTTGGTGACGGAGCAATGGTAACGAAACAATCTAACAATTCACGAACTCCAAAATTGTTCAATGCTGAACCAAAAAAGACAGGTTGCAGTTTACCATCTAGATAATCCTGACGATCAAATTTTGGATACACTTCGTCAATCAGTTCTAATTCTTCACGAAGTTTTTCAGCAGCTTTTTGACCCACAATTTTATCTAATTCCGGATTGTTCTGAACATCAGAGAAAGCGATTGTTTCTTCGATATTTTTACGACTGTCTCCGCTGAAAAGATTGATGTTTTCTTCCCAAAGATTGTAGATTCCCTGAAAATCGTAACCCATACCAATTGGGAAACTTAAAGGCGTAACCGTAAGTCCAAGCTTTTGTTCTACTTCGTCCATCAAATCAAAAGCATCTTTTCCTTCACGGTCTAATTTGTTGATGAAAACAATCATAGGAATGTTACGCATTCTACAAACTGCGACTAACTTCTCCGTTTGTTCCTCGACCCCTTTAGCAACGTCAATTACAACAATAACACTATCTACAGCAGTTAAAGTTCTAAAAGTATCTTCAGCAAAATCCTTGTGTCCCGGAGTATCAAGAATGTTGATTTTTTTGTCTTTATAATTAAAAGCAAGTACAGAGGTTGAAACCGAAATACCTCTTTGGCGTTCGATTTCCATGAAATCACTCGTTGCTCCTTTTTTAATTTTATTGTTTTTTACAGCTCCCGCTTCCTGAATAGCCCCTCCAAACAACAATAATTTTTCAGTTAAAGTTGTTTTTCCGGCATCAGGATGCGATATAATTCCAAATGTTCTTCTGCGTTGTATTTCTTTTAAAAAGCTCATATTTCGTATAAATAGGTTGCAAAAGTACTATTAATTACGGCTTAATAAAAATATTCACTTCTTAAATTGGGAAGACTTGCGTTTATTGAAGTTATGTAGTTAAAAAAAATAAGGCTGTTTTTATAGAACAGCCTTAGAATTACAAGTTTTTAAATTATTGATTAATAGACCAAATGGAATATCCTTTTGGAGGGCATTGTATTTTTACCCATTTATCCGCTTGAGTAGTAGGGTACCAGGTTGAATTTCCGGTAAAATCTTTAATTTGAGTATTGGCCCAATTCGTCTGAATCCATCTTTCCTGCCAGGTATCAGAGTTGTTAATGTAAACAACCAATCCGGGATTTCCGTTGTAACCGTTTCTTCTGGCGATATACTCGTCATTGTCGGCGTATAAAATAGAAGTGGTTCCGGTCGCTTTATTGTTGTGTATCCAGATCAGATTGTTTAGTTTGTTCTTGTCCAGCCATTCTTCATAATCTCTGTAGAAAATGGTAGGATAGCCTTCATGGGTCAGGATGTAAGAATAAGCAAGTAATTTACTCCAGATTTCATCAGTATCATGATTGGTTACGAAGGTTACGGCTTTGTACGGATTTCTTTTCCACATCATATCATCATTCAAAAGCGCCAGATTATTTCCGTCAAAAGCATCATTCATCTTATAGTAACAAGCAAAATCGAATACAGAGCTGTTAGCATTGTTTGCCCAGTCGTTCAGAGTATTTACATTAGAATCCCATAATTCACCAACAGAAAAACCACCTACATTTGCATTCCATGAGTTTACCACCCAAGCGCCAAAACCTTTTACATAATCGAATCTCCAGCCGTCAAATTTCATGGTATTTTTGTAATATTTTCCCACTCCGTCAGCTCTCAGCCATAGCCAATCTTGTACATGTGGGTTGGCGTGGCATAAATCAGGGAAACCGCCAAATGCGCCTTCATCATTGTTACCATAGCTGTTTTTGTAAAAATCGTTATAATTACGAGTGAATTTTCCCGAAGCAACTCCGCTAAAATTAGTCCAGGTGTTTGTTCCGGTAAAAGGATTTGCTTCCGACTGTCCACCGCTATTGTGATTGATCACAATGTCTGCGTATACTTTTAAATTCTCGGCATGTGCGTTAGTAATTAAGTTAACCAGTTCGGTTTTTGAACCAAAACGGGTTTCGACAGAGCCATTTTGGTTGTAATCTCCAAAATCAAAATAATCTGTAGGGTCATATCCCATAGAGAAGGCGCCGTTTTGTGCTTTAGAAGCAGGAGGAAGCCATATCGAACCAATCCCTGCGTTAGACCAGGCAGTTACTTTACTGCTCACCGTATTCCACCAGGTCCCTCCCGAAGGAACATCCCAGTAAAAGGCCTGCATCATAACGCCGCCTCCGGGATTGTCTACGTATTTTCCGGTTGATGATGAATTAGAAGTTCCGGTACTAAAGGGTCTTCCGTCATGATGCGTAACATTAATAATTTCGAATTGTTCGCTCTGAGCTTTAGAATCTTTCTCAGTGGTTTCATTTTGCGAACACGAACCAAAAAATGCAGTAATTGCTGCAATCAGGTAAAGTTGTAGAATTGGTTTTTTCATGATTTTCGGTTTGGTTTAAAAAGTTAATAAAGTTTGTAATTACAGCTTTAAGAGGTAAAAAGAGTTGTTATTCGTAATTTATTCCTCTTTAAATTATCAATTACATATCTAAAGTATGTGTTTTTTGATTTCATTTGATTTTACGGGAAATTAGTTATCCAACGAAAACGTTGTAGTATGGATAACTTTTTTTATGGTAGGGGAGTTTAATAGCTTGGAATGTAATAGAGTATAGCTGTACAACCCATTTTTTCAGAGTTTAAAGATGATTTTCGCTGGTTTTTCGAAACCATTGAACGAGACTTAGAAGTTAGTTCCTTTGAAAATTGAGATACATCTCTATAATTTTTTGTTAATAGTATAGCCGATAGTTGTATTATGTAATTGAATTGTTATTTTTGTTCGTTATAAGTCAAAAGGAACTAGATCATAATTGTTTAATATTTCAGGAATTATACGACTGAAATATTTTTAAAATGATTTTAGTTTATGACAAATTCTAAAGCAGGATCTTTACATTCAAATTAAATTTTAAATAATGTTATTAAAAAAATTAGCGCTAAAAACAATTGATTTCCGATACGTGTTGACAATGTGTTTTTTATTTTTTTTCAACTCAATTATTTCGGCACAAGAAGTTATTAAGGATACAGTAGTCAGCAAACCTGCCATTACGATGACATCCGGACAGAAGTTGAAAGTTGATGGTATTATTGCTACAGTTGGAGATTATATTGTTTTAGATTCAGATATTGATAAAGCATTTTTAGAGATTTCAGCACAGGGCGGATCTACAAAAGATATTACAAGATGTCAGATGTTAGGGAAGCTTTTAGAAGATAAACTTTATGCACATCAGGCAATTCAGGATAGTATCGTAGTGAGTGATGCCGAAGTAAGAAGCATGATGGACGAGCGATTGAATTATATGATACAGCAAGTGGGTGATATTAATAAAGTGGTAGCCTATTATAAAAAGAATTCTGTAGAGGAATTTAAGACCTATTTTGCAGATATCTTAAAAGAACAAAAATTGGCGTCAGAAATGACAAAGAAAATTGTTGATGCTGTAGAAATAACTCCTGAGGAAGTTCGTAACTTCTTTAAGAAGATTCCTAAAGAGGAATTACCGACTTTTGGAGCTGAGATGGAAGTAGCACAGATTGTTGTGGAGCCAAAGGTTTCCAAAGAGGACGAGCAGAAGGTAATTGACAGACTGAATGCGATAAGGAAAGATGTTCTCGAGGGATCCAGTTTTGCGACAAAAGCAGTATTGTATTCACAAGATCCGGGATCTGCACCGACGGGTGGTTTTTATAAAATGACCCGAAAGACTCCTTTTGTGAAAGAATTTAAAGATGTAGCTTTTAGTTTAGCACAGGGAGAGATTTCCGAACCTTTTAAAACTACTTTCGGATACCATATTATCATGGTTGAAAAAATTAAGGGACAGGAAATTGAATTACGACATATTTTGATTCCGCCAACAGTTTCTGAAAATGCATTGAAAGAAGCAAAAGAAAGGATCACCAATGTTAGAAATAAGATTATAAATAAAGAGATTACTTTCGCAGAAGCTGCAAGAACAGAATCTGATGAAAAAGAGACAAGAGCAAACGGAGGAACACTGGTAAATCCAAATACTCAGGATACCCGTTTTGAACTGACTAAAATGGATCCGACTTTATACGGTCAGGTTTCAAATTTGAAAGACGATGAAATTTCACAACCGCTTTTAAATACAGATGATAAAGGGAAAAAAACATATAAGATAATCACAGTTACCAATAGAATTGAGCAGCACGTGGCAGATTATGCTAAGGATTATACCAAAATTAAAGAATTGGCATTAAAAGAAAAGCAGATCACGACAATTTCAAAATGGTTTGATACTAAAATTAAAGATACCTATATCAAAATTATTGGAGAGTACAGAGATTGTAAGTTTGTTTACAATTGGCTAAAAAAATAATTTTTATTAAATAAAGAAAAAGAGTTAGTTTTATGAATTCATAATACTAACTCTTTTTAATTTTAAAAACATATCTAAATGTCTGACGTAACAGCAATTCATAATTTAGTTCAGAAACGAAACGAATTAAAAAACGAAATAGCAAAAATTATTGTTGGCCAGGATGCCGTAGTTGACCAAATTTTACTGTGTATATTTTCAGGTGGTCATGCTCTTTTGATTGGTGTACCGGGTTTGGCAAAAACTTTAATGATTAATACTTTGTCTCAGGCTTTAGGTTTAGATTTTAAAAGAATTCAGTTTACGCCGGATTTAATGCCTTCAGATATTCTGGGAAGTGAAATTCTGGATGAAAACAGACATTTTAAATTCATTAAAGGGCCTATTTTTTCCAATATCATTTTGGCTGACGAGATCAACAGAACTCCGCCAAAAACACAAGCGGCTTTACTGGAGGCCATGCAGGAGCGTTCTGTTACCATTGCGGGGCAAAACTATAAGTTAGATTTACCTTATTTTGTATTAGCTACTCAAAACCCAATTGAGCAGGAAGGAACTTATCCGTTACCGGAAGCACAGTTAGACCGTTTTATGTTTGCCATAAAGCTGGAATATCCAACTTTCGAAGAAGAAGTTCAGGTAGTGAAGCGTACGACTTCTGATGCTAAGACAGTCATTAACCCATTATTCAGTGCACAGGAAATTATTGATTTTCAACATTTGATTCGCAGAATTCCCGTAGCCGATAATGTAATCGAATATGCGGTAACTTTAGTGAGTAAAACACGCCCTGATAATGCTTTGTCGAATGATTTTGTTAAGAATTATTTAGATTGGGGAGCAGGACCAAGAGCTTCACAGAATTTAATTTTGGCAGCAAAAGCGCATGCCGCTTTCAATGGGAAATTCTCGCCGGATATTGAAGATGTAAAAGCAGTGGCAACTGGAATTTTAAGACACAGAATTATTAAAAATTATAAAGCAGATGCTGAAGGGATAACAGAAGAAGTTATTATTAAAAAACTGATGTAACAGATTCAATAAAAATAGCAGAAACTCAAACTAGAATTCATTACTAGTTTGGGTTTTCTATTTAATTTGATTTTGAGGTTTCGTTTATTAAAAAAATCGGTTGGCCATAAATCAATTTTATAAGTAAAACTTCAATAAGAGAGCTGTATTTTTTGCCATTAGATTCGTACCACCAATACGATGTATAATTTTGGTTGTCTTTCTCCATTTTATTAAACCATATTTCTTCTTTGTTTATCAGGACTTTCTTGGATTCAATAATTTTGTATCCGGAGCCTGTCCAGCAAACCATCGGATTATGAGAGGGTGTTTTTATATAAGTCAATTTCTCGGCAGTTTCAATTTTAAAAACCTCCTTGTTTACCCAAGAGCCTTTTTTTGTATGATACTCAGAACTAACTTCCTGATGAAAATTAGTTTCTGTTTCATTTTTGATTTTTATACTGGTTGCTAAAAGGACTGTAAATGATGCAAGTACAATAAGGATTTTTGGTTTGATTTTGTTTGCATCATTGTTTTTTATTTTTGGTTTTATATACTTAATAATGAATAGCATCGGTATAATTTGATAAACAGTAAAACAGATTAAACCAATGGCGTGATGCAAAAAGTTTTCCTGAGTGCAATTGAAAAAAATTAAGGTTACGATTCTAAAATAATTAGAGGTAATATTGAGCGCTATTATAAGTAAGCAGAAAGAGAGTATCTGAAAAACGCCGTAATATTGTTTGAGCCTTCTTTCTTCCAGAGTCATTAAAATGGCGCCAAATAACAATCCCGTCTTAAACATAGACAACCCCATGCAAGCAGTGTCGATGGTAATTTTAGCATTATTGATGTAAAAATTGACACCTTCGATTTTATTTATAGGTATAAAATTCTTTAGTGTCAGATAAACGATATAACAAAGACCCTGTTTTATTTCTGAGGTTAAGTGTGCAAAAAAAGCACTAAAAAGGGTCGAGAATAAAACAAGGCAAATAAAAGCAATAAAGGAAAATTTCCCTGTAAAATAATGGAAAACGAAACACAGAAATAATAGTATAGAAAGAAAATGAACCGATTTTGTGTTTAAACGCCAGCTGATGAATTCTAATAATAGAATACTTAGAACTAAAAAATAATTAATTCTGAAATTTGTTTTTCTCCCGCCAACGATAAAAAGACAAAGAGAACCCAGAATCCCAAGGAAATCGTTGTTTAGATTTAAAACCAATATCTTGCTGTTTATTGCAAAAAGCAATAAGATTGCAAAAACAGCAAGTATTGTTTTTTTATGTAGAATTAAATCCTTCATTAATTCGTTAATTTTTGCTTTCTGTAATAGAATAAAATGGCCGATGAAACGATGAATAATAGTGCCCATTCGTGCGGTTCAGGTACAGCTCCGTCATTGTTGATAGATGCATTTCCTAAGGTATTAACGTTTTTCTCAATCCCATTGTTTTCGTAATCTTCATCAGTTTCCAGTACGATTAAAGAAGAAATTGGAGTTACAATATTGGCATCTTTTGCCAGGTCAACATATTTGTTTTGTTTTAAAGTGTCAGCCTGAATTTCGACCTGATCGTTTAAAACTTTTCCAAAACAGAACATTCTGTATAAATGATTTGAACCGGTATGAGCTGTTTGCTGAATTGCTGAATTTTCATGGATTGAGATTCCGGCAGTTTCTAAATTAATACTGTTTTCATTAGTTTGAAATTTTATGAAATGCTTTTTGCTGATAAGGTCTGTACAAGTATTAAGATTTGTTTGTATAAAATTCACATATTTCTGCTCCTTTGCGGTCTGCCAAAACGGATTTATTTCGTTCGAGATATTGATAACTTTTAAGCCTTTGTCTTTTGTTCCTTTTCTTATTTTTTCTAAATATTTTGAAGATTCTAACTCTTCAAAGTTCGAAGAAAAGGTACCGCATTTTGTGATAATCAAAGTATTTTCCTGTAAATCATAAAGGGGCAGAAGGGAATAATTCAATTCATTAAATTGGTTCCAGATATTTTCGTAATTAGACACATTGATTTCTTGTTTTGTATTATTTATAAGGACAAAATATTTGGTTTTCGAGAGATTGAGTATCGATTCAAGTTCTTCTATTTTCCAGTTGTTGTTAAGATCAAGAATAATTTCGCTTGGTGTAAAAGAGATTCTTTCTTTAATAAGCGGTTTTACTTCATAACTTTTGTTTTTCCATACAAAGGCACTGTTGGAAGGTTTTTTGCTTAAAGGAAATTCTGCTTCCCATCTGTCCAGACCTTTAGATTCATTTATGTGGTAATTACCCGCAAAGTCAAAATCTTTTGAAGTCTTAAATTCGTTATTTCCTTTAACCTGAAATCTCGAAATAGTCGCAGCATTATTGATGTTTGGACCTTTTATGCTCAAACTTTGATAGATCAGTTTATCGTCTGCAGCTTTTAAAGGTGTTGTAAAGCCACATTTAAAAGTTCGGGGTAATTCGCTTGTAATTGGAAATACGCGAACTGTAACTCTGTTTCCTTCTTTCCATTGCATCAATGAAGGGTCTCTTGCCTCAATACCCACAACCTGATTATACGCTTCTTTTGCTTTTTCTTTGGTAGTCAAAACACCTTTTCTTTCTATTCCGTTAACCCACAATGACAAAGAAGTGGCAACAGAGCCTTCAGGTAGCTGGAAGGAATAAATAGCTTCTTTCTGACCCCTGCTTTCTTCTTCGCAGACCACATCCATTGTAATCTCGGTATAAGCGAGTCTGTCATTTGGATAAATTTTTACATCTTCCTTAATGTTTTTGGTAATAAGATCTCGTCCGCTCCATAATTGCTCTTCGGATTCAAGTCTTTTATTAAAATTAGATTTCAGAATATTGACTTTATCATCATCGCTTAAATTGATGTTTTCTGCAAAATGATAAGCGATATTTAAAAAAGGATTGTGAGTCTTTCTTTCGTGATACTGAACATTGTTATTAAATCTGCCAAAACCATCTAGTTCAAAGAAGTTTTCCGATGCAATGTATACAATGTTTTTCTTTAGCAGAATTTCATTCAAAAAATTAGGTTTAAGATTCTGAGAAACTTTAATGTAAGTGGGTAAATCGTTATTTTCTTCAAATGTTTTGGTAATGCCATATTGGTTTATTTTTTGACTTTCCCTATTTAATAAAAAAGTAAATACAATCAGGCTGGTTAAAATGATTCCGATGCCTGAGAAGAATGCATAGGTGTTGTTTTTTTGTTCAAAAAGAACTTTAGACAGGATGTAAGTATGAATTGTAAGTACAATCCCGGGCACTAATCCATAAAAACCTAGTCCTAAAGCAAGAATTCCTATAATAGAAAACATGCTTATTGGTATCAGGAATACAGCATAATATACGATTAAGAGATAAGAACAGCCGTTGATGAAATAAGAGATAAAGTTAATGTTGCGATTTGTTATTTCGCGATTGTAAATTACAAAGTTTGAAAAGCAAAACAGAAACGTTGTGCAATACACCCAAAGGGGTAAATTTTCGAAAACATTTACATAAACATTGGTAGAGAAACATCCGATAAACCAATTGAGAAATAAGAAAGGAAGTAAATGAAGATAGTTCTTTTTGTTTCTTAATAGGTTGTAAGTAAGGATCGCACCGTACGGGAGCAGAATAATGATGTTGAGTACAGAAAGCATTTCAAAGCTTTCGTAATCTGATTTATTTCCCAATAAAGAAAGTGCTAGCATCGTTGTGCTGAATAGCGTAATAATAAGGCTGATTTTTACTCCAATTTGATCGTTTAAAAAAGAGTTTATTTTGGTTGTACTCATGGAAAGTGTTTTTTAATTAAAAGAACTTTGAATTACAAAGTTATAATAATAATTGAAAAATAAACTTTTTGTTTCGTTTTTTTGACTTAAAGATTTCTTTAAATATTCTTAATGATTTTTTGGTTTTGAAAGAGGCAGATTGGAGAAGACAAATCGGTTACTATAACGTTATAATCGCTTATTTAGAAAGGTTCTTCGTTAAAGTTGGGGTAAAATCTCACTTCATTTATACTGTTAAATTTCGACTTTGCTAAAGAAAGGATTTTAAAATGGCAATAATTCATTTTTTTAATATAAAATTGAAATTTTGGCAAAAATAAGTAATGAAAATTGTTTTTTAGCAATAATAATGTTTGAAAAGGCGAGTTCTGTTATATTTTTTTTAATTCTCGGCTTTAATAGCTAAATTTGCAAACAAAAAATAAAAAGACTTCTATAATATTATGAATACTTATCAAGATTACATTAAAGAAATCGAGGAAAGAAAAGGCCAAGGTCTTCATCCAAAGCCAATCGATGGTGCAGAATTAGCAAGCGAAATCATTTCACAGATTAAGGATGTTAACAATCCGTATAGAGAAGATTCTCTTAAATTTTTTATTTATAATACTTTGCCGGGTACTACAAGTGCTGCTGGTGAAAAAGCTGAGTTTTTAAAGGAGATTATTCTTGGAGAAGCTGTAGTAAGTGAAATTACTCCTGCTTTTGCGTTTGAATTATTATCTCACATGAAAGGTGGTCCTTCTATCAAGGTGCTGCTTGATTTAGCTTTGGGTAATGATGTTGCCATTGCAAAAGATGCAGCAAAAGTTCTTAAAACACAGGTTTTCCTTTACGAAGCAGATACAGATCGTTTAGTAGAGGCATTCAAAAATAATAATGAAGTTGCGAAAGAAATTCTGGAAAGCTATGCACAAGCAGAATTCTTTACAAAACTTCCGGAAGTAGCTGACGAAATTAAAGTAGTTACTTTTATTGCCGGTGAAGGAGATATCTCAACAGATTTACTTTCTCCGGGTAATCAGGCACATTCGCGTTCAGATCGTGAACTTCACGGACAGTGTATGATTACACCACAAGCACAGCAGGAAATTAGAGCTTTACAGGCACAACATCCTGATAAAAGCATAATGTTAATTGCTGAAAAAGGAACAATGGGAGTTGGTTCTTCAAGAATGTCAGGTGTGAATAACGTAGCACTTTGGACAGGAAAACAATCAAGTCCATACATTCCATTCGTAAATATTGCTCCAATTGTTGGAGGTACAAATGGTATCTCTCCAATTTTCTTAACTACAGTTGATGTTACCGGTGGTATTGGTCTTGACCTTAAAAACTGGGTTAAAAAGGTGGATGCAGCAGGTAATGTTGTGCGTAATGAAAATGACGAACCAATTTTAGAGCAAACTTATTCTGTAGCTACAGGAACTGTTTTAACAATTAATATTAAAGAGAGAAAACTTTACAATGGAGATCAGGAGCTGATCGATATTTCTAAAGCATTTACTCCTCAAAAAATGGAATTTATCAAAGCAGGTGGTTCATATGCTATCGTATTTGGTAAAAAACTTCAAACATTCGCAGCAAAAACTTTAGGGGTTACGGCTCCGGTTGTATTTGCTCCTTCAAAAGAAATTTCTCATGACGGACAAGGTCTTACAGCAGTAGAAAAAATCTTTAACAGAAATGCTGTAGGTTCGACACCTGGAAAAGTATTACACGCTGGTTCTGATGTTCGTGTTGAAGTAAATATTGTAGGTTCTCAGGATACGACTGGTCTTATGACAGCTCAGGAATTAGAATCTATGGCGGCAACTGTAATTTCACCAATCGTTGATGGTGCTTATCAGTCAGGATGTCACACTGCTTCAGTTTGGGATAAAAAAGCGCAGGCAAATATTCCTAAGTTGATGAAGTTTATGAATGATTTCGGTTTAATCACAGCTCGTGACCCGAAAGGTGTTTACCATTCAATGACAGACGTAATCCACAAAGTATTAAACGATATCACTATTGATGAGTGGGCTATTATTATTGGTGGTGACTCTCATACGAGAATGTCAAAAGGGGTTGCTTTTGGTGCGGATTCAGGAACAGTTGCTCTTGCATTAGCGACAGGAGAGGCTTCTATGCCAATCCCGGAATCTGTAAAAGTAACTTTCAAAGGAGATATGAAAGGATATATGGATTTCCGTGATGTGGTTCACGCTACACAAGCTCAGATGTTGCATCAGTTTGGTGGAGAGAACGTATTCCAGGGTAGAATTATTGAGGTTCATATCGGTACGTTAAATGCAGATCAGGCGTTTACATTTACAGACTGGACAGCAGAGATGAAAGCAAAAGCTTCGATCTGTATTTCTGAGGATGATACTTTGATCGAATCATTGGAGATTGCTAAAGGCAGAATCCAGATTATGATCGACAAAGGAATGGATAATGACAAACACGTTCTTCAGGGATTAATCAATAAAGCAAATAAGAGAATTGAAGAAGTGAGAACTTCTGAGAAACCAGCTTTAACACCAGATTCAAATGCTAAATACTATGCTGAAGTTATAGTTGATTTAGATCAGATTGCTGAACCAATGATTGCCGATCCGGACGTAAACAATGCTGATGTTTCTAAACGATACACTCACGATACGATCAGACCGTTATCTTTTTATGGAGGAGAGAAAAAAGTAGATCTTGGATTTATCGGATCTTGTATGGTTCACAAAGGCGATATGAAAATCCTTGCTCAAATGTTGAAAAACGTAGAAGCGCAAAAAGGAAAAGTTGAATTTAAAGCGCCTTTAGTTGTTGCTCCGCCTACCTACAATATCGTAGACGAATTAAAAGCAGAAGGTGACTGGGAAGTTTTACAAAAATACTCTGGTTTTGAGTTTAACGATAGCGCTCCAAAAGGTGCAGCACGTACAGAATACGAAAACATGTTGTACTTAGAGCGTCCGGGATGTAACCTTTGTATGGGGAACCAGGAAAAAGCAGCAAAAGGAGATACCGTAATGGCAACTTCTACACGTCTTTTCCAGGGAAGAGTTGTAGAGGATACTGAAGGTAAAAAAGGAGAGTCTTTACTTTCTTCTACACCGGTTGTGGTATTGTCTACAATCTTGGGTAGAACTCCAACACTAGAGGAGTATACCACTGCAGTTGAAGGAATCAATTTAACTAAGTTTGCACCTTCAAACAAACAGTTAGTGATGTAATCTACGATTAGTTATAATCATTATATATAGAGAGCCCGAGTGATAAACTCGGGCTTTTTCTTTAATAACTCCTCTATTTTTTGTAACTTGGGATGTTCAAAAAAAACACAAAAACAATTATACTTATGGCTTTTGATATTGAAATGATTAAAAAAGTGTATGAGAACATGCCCGGTCGTGTTGATAAAGCACGAGAGCTTGTTGGTCGCCCACTTACGTTAACAGAGAAAATTTTATACAATCACCTTTGGGACGGAGCACCGTCTCAGGTGTTTAAAAGAGGAGTAGATTATGTTGATTTTGCCCCGGATCGTGTAGCCTGTCAGGATGCAACAGCACAGATGGCATTATTGCAGTTTATGCATGCTGGAAAATCTAAAGTAGCAGTACCTACAACAGTACATTGCGATCACCTGATTCAGGCAAAAGTAGATGCTGCAACCGATTTGGCAAGAGCAAAAACACAAAGTAACGAGGTTTTTGACTTCCTTTCATCGGTTTCAAATAAATACGGAATTGGCTTCTGGAAACCGGGAGCAGGAATTATCCATCAGGTTGTACTTGAAAATTACGCTTTTCCCGGCGGAATGATGATCGGTACTGATTCTCACACCGTAAATGCAGGTGGTTTAGGAATGGTTGCGATTGGTGTTGGTGGAGCTGATGCTGTAGACGTGATGTCAGGTATGGCTTGGGAGTTGAAGTTTCCAAAGCTAATAGGAGTAAAGCTAACCGGTAAGTTGTCAGGTTGGACAGCTCCTAAGGATGTTATTCTTAAAGTAGCCGGTATACTTACGGTAAAAGGTGGTACAGGAGCTATTGTTGAGTATTTTGGTGAAGGAGCAACTTCTATGTCTTGTACCGGAAAAGGGACTATTTGTAACATGGGTGCCGAAATTGGAGCTACCACTTCAACTTTTGGATATGATGCTTCTATGGGGCGTTACCTGCGCTCTACAAACAGAGCCGATGTTGCCGATGCTGCCGATAAAGTGGCCTCTTATCTAACAGGAGATCCGGAAGTATATGCTAACCCGGAACAATATTTTGATCAGGTGATCGAAATTAATTTATCTGAATTAGAACCGCATTTAAACGGCCCTTTCACTCCGGACTTAGCGACTCCAATATCTAAAATGAAAGAGGAAGCTATTAAAAATAACTGGCCTTTACAAATTCAGGTAGGGTTAATAGGTTCTTGTACCAATTCGTCTTACGAAGATATTTCCCGAGCGGCTTCTTTAGCCCGACAGGTAAGTGCGAAAAACTTAAAAACAAAATCTCAATTTACAATTACGCCGGGTTCTGAAGTAGTTCGTTATACCATCGAGCGTGATGGTTTTATTGATACCTTTCATAAAATTGGAGCGACTGTTTTTGCTAATGCCTGCGGACCTTGTATTGGTATGTGGGACAGAGACGGAGCAGAGAAAGAAGAAAGAAACACCATTGTGCACTCTTTCAATCGTAACTTCTCCAAACGTGCCGACGGTAACCCAAATACTTTAGCATTCGTTGGTTCTCCGGAATTAGTAACGGCTATGGCTATTGCAGGAGATTTAAGTTTTAATCCGTTAACAGATACTTTAATCAATGAAGACGGAGAAGAAGTAATGTTAGAGGAACCTACAGGAGACGAATTGCCTCCAAAAGGATTTGATGTTAAAGATCCGGGATTCCAATCCCCGGCTGAAGACGGTTCAGGAGTTCAGGTAGTGGTAAGTCCAACATCTGAGCGTTTGCAATTATTAGCGCCTTTTGATGCCTGGGACGGTAAAAATATTACGGGGGCTAAATTGTTGATCAAAGCATTCGGAAAATGTACTACCGACCACATTTCTATGGCAGGACCATGGTTGCGTTTCCGTGGACATTTGGATAATATTTCGAACAATATGCTGATTGGTGCCGTAAATGCCTTCAATCAAAAAACAAATTCGGTTAAAAATCAATTAACAGGGCAATACGATGCTGTTCCTGCTGTAGCACGTGCCTACAAAGCTGCCGGAGTTCCATCTATTGTTGTGGGAGATCATAACTACGGAGAAGGTTCTTCGCGTGAGCATGCCGCTATGGAGCCTCGCTTTTTAGGAGTTAAAGCGGTGTTGGTAAAATCTTTTGCCCGTATCCACGAAACCAACCTTAAAAAACAAGGTCTTTTAGGATTGACTTTTGCTAATGAAGCTGATTATGATAAAATCAAGGAGGATGATACTATTAATTTTACTGATTTAACCCAGTTTGCTCCCGGAAAACCATTAACATTAGAGTTTGTTCACGCTGATGGCACTAAAGATATTATTCTGGCGAACCATACATACAACCAAGGTCAGATTGGCTGGTTTGTTGCAGGTTCAGCTTTAAATTTAATTGCTGCAGGAAAAGCCTAATCATTAAGATTCATTCCTATAAAAAAAGCTCTGTGAAAACAGAGCTTTTTTTTATAATTGAAATAAGCAAGCTTTTGTGCTTACTCAATAGGTTTAGCGGAACTCACTTCTTGCGATAAAGTCTTAATTCTATTCGGTTTTGTGGTTTCAAACTCATTGATGTCAACGCTGTATACTTTAGGCGATGGTACTTGTGAATAACTATTGTCGATACGTCCTCCAATAATGTATAATTTATTGTCGTAGTAATACATTGCAGCACGTTTTGACTCCAGCTCAATTTCAAATTCCTTTAACTGCTTTGTTTTTAATTCATAAGTGTATATTTTTCGATCCTCAAAAAAGTAAATTATATTGTTGTTGTAGGCAATAGCAGGTCTTTCTAAAGGAGTGAATAATTCACCGGGAAATCCCCATTTTTCTGTTGTCAAATCAAAAGTTTCGATTTGCGACAAAGGTTTTCCATTGTATCCGCCAATGAAATAAATTTTGTTGTCAATCAATATTCCGGTAGTTTCTTTAGCGGTTAGCATACTGGGAAGTTCGTACCAGTATCCGGATGTAATATTGTACAAATGCATCTTATCAGTAAAATCTTTTTTATCGTTTTCATCCCTCTTTACCGATCCTCCGGCTACGATGATATTGTCGTTATAACTAAAGGAAGCAAAATCAGCTGCCTGATGCGGATTTGTCTTATCTGTTTTAATACTTTTTTTGTCAAGATCTACAACTTCAATCTTATCTTGCAAGTATTCCCAACTGCTGATCTTGTTAACCAATATTTTTTTCCCGCCCAAAACATAAATCAGATTGTTGTAGAAATGAATGTTATGATAAGCTCTGGGCAGCAGTTTTATATCCTGAACTTCCCAGGTGTCATTCTTTATGTCATAAACAGAAAGGTGTTTTTTATAATGGCGTTTTCCTGTATTTTGAGCTTCATCCAGAAAATCCTGAAAGTTTGGGTCGGCTTTTTTGGCCCGTACTTTTGCCAGCTGGTCTATTTCGGAGTAAGCATCTCCGCCGCTAACATAAATTTTGTCATCTTTTAAAAATGACCCAAACGAAAAAATAGGATATTTTAAAGGTGCTAAGCTGTTGAATGAAATCTTAGTTTTTAATTTTGAATTGGAGGCGATCGTTACTCCGGATAAATTTTCGACGTTTTCTTCGAGTACAACGGTAAAGTTTTGCTTTGTTAAATAGCTCAGCGACATTCTTATTGTTTTGTACCCCAAATGGGAGAACTCTATAGTCTCTTCATTTTTAAATTCAGGAAGAAGTTTTAAAGAAAATTTACCGTTTTCATCCGTTATGGTCCTTGTCTTACTTGATAGCGCCAATATATTGGTGTCTTCAAGCGGAAGGCTGCCTTTTTGAGAAACGACTACGCCTTTTATATTTTGGGCGATGACTAATAAGGGGCAAAAAATAAAAAGTAAAAGTAATTTTTTCACGCTGTTCAGATTAAGATTGTTTTTTGGTTGGTATAAAGTAAATTAGTTTCGAATACTGAAAAGCTTTTTTTAATTGGCTTTGGCCAGGTTCATTTCTCTCTTTAGGGTTTTAGTTCGGGCAGGTTTCGTATTTTTGAAATCTTTAATGTCAATTGTAAAAATATTGGAGGAAGGAGCTTTCTCGTATTTACTTTCAGTACGTCCTCCTAAAATATAAAGTTTATTATCGGCAAAATACATAGTAGAATACTTCAGGGCTAACTCTGTTTCGTATTCTTTAAGTTGTTTTGTTTTTAGATCGTAAGCATACATTATGCGGTCTTCATAAATGTAAATCATGTTGTCGTGATAGGCTATGGCTGGTTTTTCCAGTCCAAAAAATAAATCGCCTTCTGTTTGCCATGCCTGGGTATTTAAGTCAAAGGTTTCTATTTTTGATACGGGTTTTCCGTCATCTCCACCAATAAGATAAATGGTATTGTCTATTATAATTCCAGATGTTTCTTTTGCTGTTGGCATAGGATCAAGTTCATACCAATATCCTGAAGTAATGTTGTACAAATGTACCTTGTTGGTGAAATCTTTTGTACCGTTTTCGGTCATTTTTACAGAACCTCCCATTACAATAATATTATCCTTGTAGGTAAAGGATGCAAAATCAGCTGCTTGATGCGGATTCGTATAGTCAACTTTAATCGTTCGATTGTTTAAGTCCAGAACTTCGTTTTCATTTTGAAGGTATTCCCAATTGCTTTTTTGATTGACCTTAACAGATTTGCCTCCTAAAACATAAATCGAATTGTCGTAATAATGAATGTTATGGTGGGCTCTTTTCTTTAATTTTGATTCTAATTCAGGGTATTCCCAGGTATTGGTTTTGATGTCATAAATAGAAAAATCCCTTCTAAAATAAGAGAGAACAGAGTTTTGTTGGGACGCTTCCAGATAAGTTGTTAAAGTAAAATCGGCTCTTTTGGATCGTATTAATTCCAGTCGGTCCATCTCATAAGAAGCATCGCCGCCAATCATGTAAATTTTATCGTCCTTCAAAAAAGATCCAAAAGAATAAACACTATGTTTCATTGAAGTTAATTTGCTGTACGGAAGTTTTAAATTCAATTTGGGATTGGCTTTAATAGTTACAGCCGATAAATTTTGAACTTCATCTTCAAGAAAAACTTTAAAGTTTTGCTTTCTCAGGTAACTTAGAGAGAATTGTGCGGTAACATAACCTATATGTGAGAATTCTACTATTTCGTCATCTTTAAATTTTGAAAGAAGTTTTAAAGAGAATTTACCCTCTTCATCTGTTATGGTTCCCACTTTGCTTGATAGGGCAAATACATTAGTATTTTCAAGCGGAAGTTTGGTTTCCTGAGAAAATATAGAGCCATTTATATTCTGAGCTGTTGAAAATAAAGGAAATATAAAGAAAAGTAAAAGTAGTTTTTTCACGCGATTATCTGCTAAAATTGGTTTTTTATGGTCAGAAAGAATCCCTTTTATAAAGAGTATTCTTTCAAACGGTTGAATCAATTTTTATGCCGAGTTTGTTAATTTCAATAAAATAAATTGTTAAAAAAGATGTTTTTTTTACTTTAAAAAGTTAAATTCGCTTTTCGGGTAAAACAATTACTTTTTTTGGGCCTATAATTCAGAAAAGTAATTGCATTCAGAGCGTATAATAATAGATGTAAATGTAACAGATAATGGTTTTCAGGTTAATAGCAATTTTGTTTTTTTTCAGTGTTGGTGCTTTCTCACAAGAAAAGTTTATTAAGCATAAAATCTCACAAGGAGAAAATCTTACTGTAATTGCTAAAAAGTACGGAGTAAAACCAAAAGATATTGCAGCAGCAAATCCTAATGCACCCAAAGTTCTAAAGTTAAATTCGGTTCTGTTAATCCCAAATCGCAATAAAACAGTTGCTAAAACAGCAGCCAAAAAGCCTGAAGAAATTATAGCAAATGCTACTCCGGAAACTATTCCAGGCTCCCATGAAGTTGCTGCCAAAGAAACGCTTTGGGGAATTTCCAAAAAATACAATGTTTCAGTTGATGACTTAAAGAAAGCCAATCCGCTTCTGGAAAGTGAAGGTTTAAAAATCGGACAGCAAATTAATATTCCGTCTAATACAACTACAACAACCGTAGCAATAGTTCCGGTAATCGAGAAAGTTCAGGAACCTGCAATGGTTGAGGTAACCAGAGAAGTTTTGTCAAAAGAAACGAAATATGCGATTGCAAAGGAGTTTGGAATAACCGTTAAAGAACTGGAAAAACAAAATCCTGCAATTAAAAAGAGGTTAAAAGTGGGGTATCTGCTTAAGATTAATGTTTCTCCGGAAAAAGCGGCAGCCTTACAAGAAGTAAAACCTATCGAAACCACGATATCGACACCATCTATACAAATTGCTGAGGAAACTGTTGTGAAAAAAGATTCCACATTTGTTAGAGGGATAAACAATAATTCGGAACTTATTGAGCAATTGATTGTAAACGCAACGGAAAATATCGGGACGCGTTACCGGTCAGGTGGAACCACAAAAGCTGGTTTTGATTGCTCAGGATTAATGATTTGTACCTTTAATAATTTTGACATTAAACTGCCTAGAAGTTCGATAGAACAATCCAGAATTGGAGTTAGAGTTGACACTGATGCCGCACAAAAAGGAGATTTGATTTTCTTTAAAACTAACGGAAGACGCCGTATCAATCATGTTGGAATGGTTGTAGAAGTGACCGAAGGAGAGATTAAGTTTGTGCATTCTTCTACACACGGTGGGGTAATGATTTCGTCCACAAAAGAACCTTATTACCAAAGAAGTTTTTCTCAGGTAAACCGTGTTCTTCAATAGTTTTTAATAGTTAAGCAGTATTGTTTTAAATTCATCTATTGGAAACGGCTTGTTTAAAAAAGCACTTACATACTTATTTGCTGTAATTGCAGCAATTTCGTCAGGATCTAAAGTCGATGAAAGTATGTAAATTTGGATTCCTTTTTTTATTCCTTTTTTTAATTTATGAAATTCCTCTAAGAATTCAAAACCATTCATTATTGGCATTTGAATATCCAGTAAAATGATAAGTGGGTGGTCATTGTTTTTAGTAACAAGCCACTGAATTCCCTCTCTGCCATTATTCGCAATGATGATCTGATCGATATCAAGGACTTTTGTCAGTAGTTGTTTGATGACAAGCTGATCAATCAAATTGTCTTCGATAACCAGGAATATGGGCTTAATTTCCATGATAATTTGGAATTGCTACAATAAATTTACTTCCGATAGTGTTTTCAGAGAAAACAGAAATACTTCCTTTGATGTTTTCTACAGCTTCCTTTACAATGTAAAGACCCAATCCCGAACCTTTGTTTTTGTTCGTACCAAAATACATTTCAAAAATATTGTTTTTAAATTCATCTTTAATTCCAATACCGTTATCTGTTATTTCAATTTTGTTGTAACCCTCTTCCGTATAAGTTTTAATCGAAATAAACATTTCCTCCTTATTAATGTCGGCATATTTTATAGCATTCGAGAGCAAATTCGAGATAATGATTCTCAAACGCAAGTCATCGCTTTGAATGGTATCGATTAATAGTTCTTTTGTAAATTTTATTTTATTGGCATTTTCAATATGCATCAACTGCGAAATGGATTCGTCAAATAATTCTTTTAAACTGACAGGTTCTATAATAACTTGTTTTCGTTTGTTTTTGGAATAATCTATAATATCAACTATGAACTGATCTTGTCTGACAAGGCTTTTGTGCATGAGTGTTAAGTAGTCTCTGACTTGTTCAATATCATCCTCTAGTTGAGTAATTTCGATCAATCCTTTTAGTGATGTTATAGGTGACCTTAAATCGTGTGATGCGCTATAGACAAATCGGTCCAGTTCATGATTTACATGGATTAGATTTTCGTTTTTTTCTTCAATTTCTTTTTTGGAGATGACCAAACGTTTGACCATAATCGAATAGTAGGTGCACACGCTTATTACGATGATCAGAATAAAAATAATATTGGTGATGATCAGAAGACTTTTGATTTTTCGTGTTCCTTCTCCCAGAGTATTTAGGAAGTTACGTTCGTTAATAGTGAGTTTATCGCTGATCGTACTAATTTCATTAAGAAATTTTTGCTGACTGGCCGGAGTTAATAGATTTTGTTTGATCTGCGCATCGACTTGCTGACCCAACTTAGATAATTTAGCGATTAATTCGTCACCCTGACCCCATTCGTGAATCGCTTTTGCCAAAAAAGATACATCTTTGAAGTTTACAAACAGCCAGACAATGTCATCCAGGTCATCTTTATGATTTCGTCCTGTTAGAAACCCTCTTCGGGCAATTTCGTTGTCTCCATATTTCAAAAGCGATCTCCTGGCAATACCATCACCCTGAGGGACTTTTAACTCCTGAGAAAAGAGCTTCCATTGGTTTGTGTCTTTAGTGAAAAGGTACATAATGAGATATCGTGCAGCATCCTTTTGTCCTTTTGAATAATGTGATTCCCCATGAACATAAGCCCTGTTTGCGGAGAGTATTTTTATGGTAAAAAAGTTGATACAGATAAGTAAAGCGCAGGAAATAAATACAATTATCAATAGAATGAAAACATTCGGGAAGCGTATATTTTTAAAAAACGGACTCTTAGACATAGTTTTCAGATTTGGAGGTTAATACTGCTTTTTCTGTTAAGAGCGCTTATTGTTGAAGGAGTCCTTTAAAAAAAATCAGGTTACTGAGAGTGTTGTCTTTTGACGGTTTTAAAATAAACAATTGTTAATAAAAGATTGATTTTTCAAAATTGTTTTATGCATGCATAAATTTAGTAAAAAAAGAACAGAATTTTAGAATTAGTGTTTTTTTTCTTACGGGATAATTAATTTTTGTTCCAATTTTGTTGTAAATAAATAAAATGTATTCTGTGAAGGCTCTTATTTTAAATTAGTAAGACTAAGAAAAGGAAAACAATTTTAAAATTTAATACATAAGAACAAACTGAAAAGGGTTAAACAGAAAAGTTTTTGTTTAACAATTCTTGATGAATTAAAAAGAAGTTCTTCTTGTGGGGTATAAAAAAAAACACAACTTTTGGCTGAGTTGTAGTTTCTAAGTATTTACAGATAGAATGGTATGTATATTTTATTCTTATTCATGCCAAAAGTGCCCACAGCCATTTTTACACTCTGTATTTCTTCTTTCAGTGTCTGTTACTTTAAAAATCCAAAGTAGTGAGGTTAGAATTTTTTTGTTCTCGTTTTCGGGAAGTTCCGCTAGTTTGTAAAAAGCAATTCGTGTTGGGTAACTTTTTAAAAGTACAATAGGGGTATAGGTTGATTTTAATGGAATGGTTTGAAGCGCATGCTGATAAGTTTCGGTATCATAATGAGTTTTTTCGGGAATAGAGTTGAAGATATAATTTTTTAAAGTGGTAAAAAGTCTTTCGAAATTATATTCAGCATTTTCCAATAAAAGCTGTACCCCGATATTAAAGTCTATTTTATCTTGGGCAATCTTGTTGATTATTATCTCTTCTTTAGACATTTGCTCCATATAGATATTTTGATTCCATTTTTATAGTTTGTTGTTCTGCAATATTGAACTTTAATTGGTACTAAAATATAGAATTACTCTTGTAATTGTTTAGAAGTTGTTGCTTTTTTGATTTTTGAATCTCCTGAGATTTGGTAATTTCAGGATTAAAAAGTTTTTCATGATTGTCTAATGGATTTACTCCGTCTAAGGACTATAAATAAGAATCTAAAATCAACACTCTAAAATCTTAAATTTCAGAAAAAAGTATATCTTTAACCAACCGAAAAACTAAAATTATGCAAGAAAACGACCAGGAACATTTTAAAAGAGAACTTGGATTATTAGACGGAACCATGCTTGTGGTAGGTTCTATGATTGGATCAGGAATATTTATTGTGAGTGCCGATATCGCCAGACAAGTAGGTTCGGCAGGATGGTTAACTTTAATTTGGCTGCTCTCCGGACTGATTACGGTTATAGCCGCAGTAAGTTATGGTGAACTTAGCGCGATGTTTCCAAAAGCAGGAGGACAGTATGTGTATTTAAAGGAAGCTTACAATAAACTAATTGCCTTTTTGTACGGATGGAGCTTTTTTGCTGTAATTCAGACCGGAACAATTGCTGCGGTAGGAGTTGCTTTTTCAAAATTTGCAGCTTATTTGTACGAACCATTGAGCGATGAAAATATACTTTATGAATTAGGTTTCTTTAAACTCAACGCCGCTCAGTTGGTTTCGATTTTTACAATTATTGTATTAACGTTCATTAATAGTAGAGGGGTGAAAAACGGAAAAATTCTGCAAACCGTTTTAACCATCATCAAAATTTTGTCATTGTTGGGATTAATCGTTTTTGGTCTAACCTTAGGTGCTAAAGCTTCAATCTGGGATGCCAATTGGACTGATGGCTGGGTGACACGTAGCTATAATGCCGAAAGCGGTTCATGGCTGCCTATTAGTGGAACCACTTTGATTACCGGAATTTCTGCCGCAATGGTGGGGTCCTTATTTTCCAGTGATGCCTGGAATGGAGTTACCTTTATTGCAGGAGAAATAAAAAATCCAAAACGAAATGTAGGTCTAAGTTTGTTTTTAGGAACTTTTATAGTAACGATTATTTATGTGCTAACCAATTTGATGTATTTGGCGGTAGTTCCGTTTGAGGAGATTGCTACAGCTAAATCAGACAGAGTAGCGGTAGTGGCTTCACATTACATTTTTGGCAATATGGGTACATTGATTATAGCAATAATGATTATGATTTCGACTTTTGCCTGCAACAACGGATTAATTATGGCAGGTGCGAGAGTGTATTACACGATGGCGAAAGACGGTGTTTTCTTTAAAAAAGCAGCTGTTTTAAACGAGTCGAGTGTTCCTGGATGGGCTTTGTGGGCACAGTGTTTCTGGGCTTCGGCTTTGTGTTTGACAGGAAAGTATGGAGATCTGCTGGATTTTGTAATCATCATTGTATTGATTTTCTATATTTTAACGATTTATGGTATTTTTATTTTGAGAAAAAAGATGCCGAATATTGAAAGACCTTACAAAGCTTTTGGATATCCGTTTTTACCTATGTTGTATATTGTAATCGCAAGCGCAATCTGTATTTCGCTATTAATTACCAAATTCTCAACTTGTGGATGGGGAGTTTTAATTATGTTGACCGGAATACCAGTGTACTACCTGAATAAACCGAAAGAAGAATAATATAAGGTTGTAAAGGTTCAGAGAGGCAAAGGTTTAAAGGTTAAGTTTGTTTACAAGTTTTATGTACCAAATGGGTGCCTGCAATTTTTTAACTTTGATGTTTACTTCAAAATATAAATGCCTTGTCTTTGACAAGGCATTTTTTTAGCCATAAAATTTAGTGTCTCCGGAAATTTGCCAGATCTGCATGCAAAAAAAAGAGATTTTTTTATGTGGTCAGTCTGGCTGAGTGAAGTCGAAGCTCCTTTTTTATATGAAATTTTTCTTAAAAGAGACTACAGATAGGTGTGTTCTGAAATTGTTCCAGGGGAGCAAAATATTTATAAAGCATGTGATTTCGCAAGATCAAAAGCTCCAACGGAGCGCAACAGAAATCTTTGAGAGAGTTCTTTTTTGGTGCTCTGTCCTGAGTAATAAAAAAAAAAACACTACTTATGCGCAAAAGCAAAAAGTAGTGTTTTAAATGTAAATAATCCTGGAAGCGGGCTTGTGTAAATTAAGCGATTTCGGCTTCAACAGTTGATTCTATCGTTGAATTAATAATAGATAAAGTAAGAGGATCTGTTTCTCCTGAGAAAAAAGCACCCAAAATTTCCTGAAACACAGGATTTGTATTTTCTGCCAAAGAGAAAAGCGTCATAGACGAACGTAATTTACGGGCGTCTAAATCTCCTAAAATTCCATCGGCTGATTTTCTTTTAAAAGTTAAAAACAGTTCAGAAATTTCGATAAGATGTTTCCCTAAAATAGGGTGTTCTAAAAACTCGGTTGCTTCTTTTAGATCGTTAATGGCGTAATAATTTGCTGTATCGCTCTTACCCAATCCTTTTATCTGAGGAAAAATGAACCACATCCAGTGTGTCTCCTTTTTTCCTTTTTTGATTTCGGAAAGAGCAGTAAGATAAAGTTTGTTTTGTGCATCTAAAAAACGCATTAAATCATTGTTTGAATAAGCCATTGTGGTAATGTATATGTAAAAAAAGGTTGCAAAAGTAGTAAAAAAGATAGGGTTTTCCTAGTAAAAGGTTCATACACTGAGGATTTTAACTTTTTGAGGAGGAATTTTCTACACTATTTTAGAATAGAAATAACGCCTTTTCAGTTATTATATTTCAGTACAAGTTTTAGAAAATCAGCTTTTTCTGTTCGTTCTTCTAAAGGTTAAGTTGATTCTTGGTAAAACATCTCGTGCCGTTTTTGGAACCTGATGTTGCCAAAAACTATTGGTCGTTCCTGACATTAACAGAAAGGAACCATGATGGAGCGGAATCTCCACCTGTGGGATTTCTTTCCGGAATTTATGACGCAATCGGAACATTCGGGTTTCTCCAAAAGTGACCGAAGCAATAATGGGGTCTGGGCCGGAGTTATGTTCTTTGTCACTGTGCCAGGAAACACCATCATTGCCATTTCGATATAAATTAAGCAGGAGGCTATTAAATTCAAGCTGGGTTTCTCTTTCGACACGGCCTCTGATAGTTAATAATTCATAAGTCCAGTCAGGACCATTTGGATCTGCTCCAACATTATCTTTATCTTCGTACCATGAAATCATTCGGGGAGCTGTAACAATTTTATCATACATTTCCATTTCATACTCTCTCCATTTCGTTTGATGAAGTATTTTTTCATAAAAACGATCGGATTCTTCTTTGGTAAAAAAGTTGTCGATCAAAATAAGTTCTGCATCAGGCAAATCAAATATCTTTTTTCCTTTCAAACCTGTGGCAAATAATTCGGTATCGCTAAATAGTGTCATAAGTCAATACGTTAAGTTTATAGCTCTATTTTTAAAATTAGATTCGTTTTATATTCTTGATGTCAGCAAATTTTTGTTGAAAAAAACTTTTCGGGGATTCTTCTCTGCATAAGCAAAAATCAACTGTTCAATGTATTGATTGCTTTTATAAGGCGTTGCATAATTTTTTACTTCTGAAGGATCCGTAATCGCAACATCTAACGGAATATATCCCATACCATAAAAATGACCGTTTTCTATCCAAATGCAACTGCGTTCGTGCGCTGTTCTTCCTTTTTCTATAATGGCAAAAGTGGGTCTGTTATTTTGTAAAAAATCAATAGCATTGTCGACTTGCTCATTGTGGAGGAAGGTATCCGGCAAATTTGTGATATCATTATTTTGAAATAGCTCTCCTTCTTCAGCTTTTGAATATTTGCAAAATCTATAATCAATTTCAAATCGTTCTGCTAAACCCCGCAGTATATTTGTTGCTTCGTGTAAACTACTGAAGTGCTCAATACACGACTGAAATTTATTGAGTTTCCCGATAGCCAGATACTTATATCCATTGCGGGCTTCATATTGATACAATCCAAATTTTGGTTCAAATCGTTTTAAAGCTCTATTGTAAGTAGGCCAAAGATGTTTGATTTCAGTACATTCCAACAGAAGTGCCATCAACTCGTTGCCACAAACTTCATAGGAAATGGAATAAATATCCCGTAAGAAATGTTGTCTTTGCGGATTGATATTATGACCACTAAAATGAGAAGCAACACGTTTTTTTATATTAACCGCTTTTCCCACGTAGATTACTTTTTTAACCTCATTGTAAAAATAATATACACCTGGTTTTTCCGGTAAATTATTAAAATCTTCCGGCGGAAGGTTAGGAGGTAAGCGCTGATCTTGTGCCGTGTTTTTGATCATTTGTTCGATATGACCTTCATTGTCCCATTCGAGTAATCGCGAAAACAATATAGCAGTAGCTTCTGCGTCGCCTCCGGCACGATGCCTGTTTTCTAAAGGGATGTCGAGCGAATTGCAAAGTTTTCCTAAACTATAGGAGGCAAAACCCGGTCTGATTTTTCTGGCTGCGCGAACGGTACATAACTTTCTGGCAGTCCATTTGAATCCGGATGCCTCAAGCTGGTGGCGAACAAACGAATAATCGAAATTGACATTATGAGCAACAAAGATCCGGTCGTTTAGCAATTCCATTACTTTTTCGGCAATATCATCAAAAATAGGAGCATTGGCTACCATTTCATTATTAATACCTGTTAAGGCAAAAATGGGAAGCGGTATTTCCTTCTGCGGATTTACGAGCGTCTCAAAGCGTTCCATTACTTTTTTGCCGTCGTGAATGACAATGGCAATTTCTGTAATGCAGCTGCCACTGGCGTTACCACCTGTGGTTTCAATATCGACTATGGCATATTCCTGCTTTTTCATCTTATTTGTATAACGTCTAACTTATTTCTTTTTAGTTTTCAGTCTCAGTGTACACTTTTTAAGGACTGTTTATTTGGCTGAAAACGGTGTCGACTGCGATTGAAAGCTAAAATTTCATTCGGTGTCGGGGTAAATTAATTTCATGTCTTTGCGGATAAGGCTCCCGATGTGTTGGACTGACATCTTCCTTAATCTGGCGCTGTGTTTTAAACTGATCTTTAGCATCCATATAACGAGGATCGGGAATAAAAGGCATTTTGGCCATTTTGGTTATGGTAATGGTTGGAAAATGATAATCGACTTCGACATTTCCTAGCAAAAGATAGCAGCCACCACCCTGAAAAGGATAGTTTGCGAGACTGTCCGGAAAATGTGCGGTGTCAAAATAAGTACCTTCATGATCGATCCAGGTGCCAAAATACATGGTTCCTTTTTTGGTTGGAACCTGTTTTCTTGAAATCAGATAAGCAAGCATACGAACCTGTTTTTTATGGCAGGCTGTTAAATCCCGGGCCATAATAT
Organism: Flavobacterium sp. B183; assembly: GCF_023539155.1. Lineage (NCBI taxonomy): Bacteria > Pseudomonadati > Bacteroidota > Flavobacteriia > Flavobacteriales > Flavobacteriaceae > Flavobacterium > Flavobacterium sp. B183. Next base: position 2,323,928 of record NZ_CP097434.1, read on the forward strand.
CACCACGATATTTGGTTTGCAAAAGATCAAAAACAGTACAGGAAACAGGAAAACTCAAGAGCTCAATCTCATCAAAGGCATCTTCATATAAAGAACGTTCTAAAGTTGGGAGTTTGTATTCTTTTACCGGTTCCTGTATCAGCCTCAGATTTCTGTTTTCGGGTTTGAAATTATTCAAAAGCAAACTGGCAACAACTAAAAGCTGATTTTTGGTTTTTCCTGTAAAACGAAAAGCATCTATAAAAATTAGAATTTTCATGTTTTCAATCCCAATAGGAATTCTGTTGATAAAATCCTCCAATGAAAGAAAAGCACCATTTTTCTCCCGCTCTGATTCGATCAAATGAGCTGTTTTGGATTCCAGACTCTGCACATGCATAAAGCCAAGATAAATGTCTGTGCCGTATAAAGTAGTCTGATATTCGCTTTTATTCACACAGGGGTTGTGTATGCTTCCGCCTGACATACGTGCTTCGTGTACGTAAACTTCGGTTCGGTAAAATCCGCCCTGATTGTTGATTACCGCTGTCATGAATTCTACAGGATAATAAACTTTGAGGTATAAACTCTGATAACTTTCTACAGCATAAGAAGCCGAGTGTGCCTTGCAGAAAGAATATCCCGCAAAAGATTCAATTTGGCGGTAGATCTCCTGACTCAGTATTTCGGGATGTCCTTTTTGAGCACAGCTGGCAAAAAAGTTGTCTTTTACTTTTTGCAAGGCTTCAAGGGATCTTCCTTTTCCGGACATCGCTCTACGCAGGATATCACCATCTGCAGCGGGTAGCCCTCCATAATGTTGTGCGATTTTGATCACATCTTCCTGATAGACCATAATGCCGTAAGTTTCACCAAGCTGTTCCTTAAAAACGTCATGGAAATACTGAAACTGATTGGGGTTATTATGGCGAAAAATATATTCTTTCATCATTCCGGATTGTGCTACACCAGGGCGAATGATAGAGGAAGCGGCTACCAGAATTTTATAATTGTCGCAATTCAGCCGGCGTAGTAAACCACGCATGGCAGGGCTTTCGATATAAAAACAGCCAATAGTGCGACCCTGAGCCAGATAAATGTTGCATAAAGCTTCGTCTTTAGAAATCGAAGTATTGCGAATATCGACTTTTATCCCTCTGTTTTTCTCGATGAGTTTTACACTGTCATCAATATGACCAATACCTCGTTGACTTAGGATATCGAATTTTTCGAAACCAATCTCTTCGGCAATGTGCATGTCGAAAAGCGCGATAGGAAAGCCTTTTGGAGGCATTTCTAATGGCGTATAATTCGTAATAGGTTCTTCGGAAATCAAAATACCACAGGCGTGCATACTGCGTTGATTGGGGTATTTGCTAAGCATCTGACCATAATACTGAACCTGTTTTACAATTTTATTGGTTTCGTGAAGCTCCTCGGGATTTTTAGCCAGCATATCCAGTTCTTCTTTCGGAAGACCAAATACTTTTCCCACTTCTCTATAAATAGAACGGTATTTAAATTCGACATTGGTACCGCAAAAAGCCACATGATCTTTGCCGTATTTTCCGAAGATATATTCCAGAATTATATTGCGTTCCTGCCAGCTCCAGTCAATATCAAAATCGGGAGGAGTTTTGCGGTTGAGGTTTAAAAAACGTTCAAAATATAAATCCAGTTCAATAGGGCAGATATCGGTGATTCCGAGACAATAGGCAATAATGCTGTTGGCACCGCTTCCGCGGCCAATATGCATAAAACCCTGACTGTTGCTGTACTGAATAATGTCCCAGGTGATTAAGAAATATCCGCTGAATTCTAATTCATCAATAACTTTTAGCTCTTTTTCGACGCGTTTTTTGGCTTCCTGATTCTCGTCTTCATAACGGTTTTTGAATCCTTTCCAAGCTAAATCAGTCAGTTTTTCTAAATCTTCCTGACGGCTATTAGTATAGAATTTTTTGTTTTTCGGAACTCCAAAATCATATTCAAAATTACAGGAATCAATAATTTTCTGAGTGTTGGATATAATTTCAGGATATTTTTCATAAAAAGGCAAAAGAGATTCCAAGGATTGCAGAATTTCAGAAGCTTTACAATAATCAGATTCAGTTAGTTTAGATAGAATAACATTAGTATCAATTGCCCGGAGAATTTTATGCAGATTGTGTTCTGTTTTAGTCCTAAAAGTAACAGGCTGTAAAACGACCATCTGATCTATTTTATTTTTGTGTTCGGATGTAAGAAGTCTGGAAACTTCTTCAGGACGAATACCGATGAATTCATTTTCGCGAAGAACTTCCGGAGCATTTTCTAAAGTATAAATCACGAAAACTGATTTAAATTCAGGTGCAATTGAAGGCAAAACTTCTCCGCTGAAATTATGATGGGTTAAGAAGCGGTTCATTTCGCCCAAACCTTCTGTATTTTGTGCCAGACCAATATATCTGAATTGATGACGGCATCGAAATTCCATTCCCACTAAGGGTTTAATTCCTTTTTCCTGACAGGCTTTTATAAAATCATAAATTCCGGTAACAGTATTAATATCTGTAAGCGCCATTGCTTTTATCCCACAAGAAACAGCCTGGTCAACCAATTCTTTAAGCGGAATTGTGCCATAACGTAATGAATGGAAGGAATGACAATTAAGATGCATTATTTGGTACGTTTTAAAATTTCGTCTTTAGTATTGGGTTTAAAATGGGCTCCTGCGCAACGCATTACAGCATCATAGCCATAACGGTTTTTTATTCGGTCCATAGCGGCGTAGAGTGATAGCATTTCCTGAGTATCTTCAAAAAGATCAATTTGATAAGTTCCGCGTACGAGTCCGCTAAAGCGAATACCAATTAAGCGAAGCCGCATTCGGCGTTGGTAGACCTTATCAAATAATTCGGTTACATTTTTGGTCAGAATATGATCTGCTGAGGTATAGGCAATTTTAGATTGTTTGGTCTCGGTATCAAAATTGGCGTAACGTATTTTAACCGTAATGGTTGAGGTTAGCCATTGTTCGGCGCGAAGCTGGAAAGCCAGTTTTTCGACCATTCCTAAAAGTATTCTTTTGAGTTTTGCAATGTCAATCGTATCCTGAGAAAAAGTAGTTTCGGTAGATATTGATTTTCTTTCCGTATAAGGTTCAACGGGAGTGTGGTCGATTCCGTGTGCTTTTTTCCAGAGCTCCAGACCGTTTTTACCAATCATTTGCTGTAGCACCTCGGCAGGCATTTCGGCTAGCGTCTGAATTTTGCGAACGCCAATTCTGGACAAAAGCTGAAAAGTAACTGCTCCGACCATTGGAATTTTCTGAATCGATAAAGGATTTAAAAAGTCCTGTACATGCTGTTCCTGAATTTCAAGATTCCCTACCGGTTTGCCTTCTCCGGTTGCAATTTTAGAAACCGTTTTATTAATCGATAATGAAAAACTAATAGGCAGTCCGGTTTCTTTCATTACAGATTGGGCCAGCTCATTGGTCCATTTATAACTGCCGTGAAATTTATCCATTCCGGTAATGTCGAGATAAAATTCATCGATACTTGCTTTTTCTAAAACAGGTGCTTTTTCTTGAAGAATTTGTGTAACATCATGCGATAATTGCGAATACAACTCCATATCGCCTTTCATTACTTTTGCATCAGGACAGAGTTTTAATGCCATACGAATGGGCATAGCAGAACGGACTCCAAATTTACGGGCTTCATAAGAACAAGAGGCAACAACGCCACGATCACCACCTCCAATAATTAGAGGTAATCCTTGTAATTGTGAGTTGGTTAACCTTTCACAGGATACAAAAAAGTATCCAGATCCATGTGTACAATTGCCCTTGCCATTTTCTTGTTTTTTGGAATAAACAAAATTAGTACAGATAATAACATTTTTCATATATTTGCTGTTCCAAATTATAACAAATTAATTATGTCCTTATTTTCAGACAACATCAGAGCATTAAGGGTTAAGCATAAAATATCGCAGGAGAAATTAGCTGAAAACCTGAGTATTACAAGAGGAAGATACGTGAAATACGAAGACGGAACTTCGGAAGCACCGTATGATATTTTAAAGAAAATCGCCTTGTATTTTCATACCAGTATCGATTTATTATTGTCAGTCGATATTCGGAAAATAAACATCGAAAATTTGATAAAACTCGAAGGGAATCGGCTTATTCTACCTATTCAGGTTGATAATTTTGGAGAGAATTATATCGAAATTGTATCCCAAAGAGCAAAAGCAGGTTATCTGAATGGATATGCCGATCCGGAATATATTGAAAGTCTACAGCAGGTTTCTCTTCCGTTTTTAGGCCCTGGGAAACATCGCGGATTTCCGGTAGAAGGTGATTCGATGCCGCCACACGAAGACGGATCGATTATTATTGGTCGTTATGTGGAAAGGCTGGGAGAGGTGATGGACGGTAAAACGTATATCCTGATTACCAAAAATGAAGGAATGGTGTACAAGCGTTTGAACAAAAACAAAAAAAATAGTCTGGTTTTAGAATCAGATAATAGTTTTTACCCCAATTATGAAGTGAAAGCTTCTGATATTTTGGAGATTTGGGAATATGAGTGCAACATTGGCCGTTCGGACAAAAAGCAGCAATTGTCTGAAACGGAAAGCATGAAAGAACTGCTTCTTCAGGTAAAAAGAGAGGTGATGGAGATTAAGAATAATACTTCGAATACATAAGATTTCAGAATGAAGATTAACGATTTTTGATCTAAACCCGATTTATAATTGATATCCGTTTGTCGGTCTGAGCGGAGTCGAAGACCTTTTGTGCCAGGAAGCCCTTCGACTCCGCTCAGGGAGACCATGATCAATAGGCATTTTTTTAGCCACAGATTACACAGATTAGAAGAATTATTTTTTTTCGCCACGACCCGAGCGATAGCGAATAGACGAAGTAATTCACGAATTTTATTTAAGATCTAAACCCTATTTATGATTGATAGCTGTCTGTCGGTCTGAGCGGAGTCGAAGACCCTTTTGCGCCAGGAAGCCCTTCGACTTCGCTCAGGGAGACTATAGTCAATAAAAAAACTAAAAAACCTTCACAAAACCCAATCCATATTGTTTGCCATTATAAAAAGGCATTACCATAGAAGTGGATTTGTTTTCGGAAGATGATTTAAATAATTTTTTGGTAATGTAGGGATTAATCCAATAGGCAATTTTGGTACTCAAAATCCCAATTCCGGCTCCGGCAGCAACATCCGTTAACCAATGACGGTTGTTGTATATTCTGAAAAGGCCCGTTCCGGTGGCTACGGCATAACCCGCAATTCCGTACCAAATTGATTTGTCTTTGTATTCCTGCCATAAAAATTCCGCTCCGGCAAAAGCAGTTGCGGTATGTCCTGAAGGGAAAGAGTTTTTTGAACTTCCGTCAGGTCTTTCTACATGTGAAATCGATTTTAAACCCAAGACAGTTGAAGCCATAATAACGTATGAAGTTACAAAAATGACAGAGCGATCACGCATATTATTTTTTCCCTTTACACCAAAAGCATTCAGGGCATAAACTGAGGCTGCAGGCGCGTATTGCGAGAAATCATCAATAGTGATTTTTTTATCAATGTCTTCAGTAACTTCATTTTTGATTTGATGATTAAAACTTAAGAGTTGGTCGCTTTCAAGTCCAATTACTCCATAACCAATTAAAACGCCCGGAATGATGAGCTGCTTGTAATTGAATTTTAATTGTTGTGAAGTACTGTCCACTTTCGTAATCGAATCATTTTGCTGTGCCTGAGCACCAAAAAAAACAAATAAAAATACCAGAGAAATCGTTTTGTAAAACATCTTTCGTTATTGTTAAAAGTTGCAATATTAACGTATGTATGCACGAAGTATTTTTGGTTTAACTGAACCTTAAGCGAATATTAACCTGCTGGCTTTAAAATAAATAATTGAATTAAGATTGACTAAATATTATACCGCTTTGTGTGATCACCCTGAGCGAAGTCGAAGGGCTTTGTAGTAGAAAAGGTCTTCGACTTCGCTCAGACTGACGAATGTCGTAAAATTGAATTTGGCTGTTAACTAGGCGGATTAATAACGCAGATAAGATGGATTATTTTCACCGTATAAATAAAAAAATCCGTTTTTATCGGTTTAAATCTGTGTCATCCGTGTGCCATTCCAAAATCAGTACAAGTAATGGATCGTTATAAAATTGAATTTATCTAAACCTTGAGTGAAAACCAAAACGTACTTCCCAGGCCTAAATTACTCTCAACACCAATCGTTCCGTTTTGAGCTTCAATAAATTCTTTACTGATAGCGAGCCCCAATCCGGTTCCTGATTTCTGACTTCCCGGAATCTGAAAATATTTATCAAAAACTTTGTCTTTGTAGCGTGCATCAATTCCTTTTCCGGTATCGATAACCTGAAACGTAATCTGATCGTTTTCTTCTTTTAAGCGGATAATAATTGTACTTTTTTCAGACGAGTAGGTGATTGCATTCGACAAATAATTAATCAAAACCCATCCTGTTTTTTCACTGTCGGCTTTTACATTTTGCAGGTGTTCATTGGCTTCCACTATGAGTTTAATTTGCTTTTGCTCCGCCTGAATTTTTACCGCTTCGGTTGCATAATTTACAATGGCGTATGGATTGCTTTTTTCGATATTTAACTGGATATTCCCGGTTTCTAATTGAGATAAATTAAGCAATTCACCCGTGATTTTCAATAAACGCTGACTGTCTTCTTTAATGCTTTCGACGAGTTGTTTCTGGTCGTCGTTCATCTCTCCCGTTTTATTATTCTGAAGCAATTGAAGGCTCAGTTTTATAGACGCAATCGGTGTTTTTAATTCGTGTGAAACGGTTGCAATAAAATTAGTTTTTGCAAAATCGAGTTCTTTAAATAAGGTAATATTTCGAAGGATGATAACATCTCCAATATTAATTTCCTTTTCTTCGCCTGTTGGAGTTATGGTAATATTGATCGTTTCTTTATCAAAATAGCTTTCTTTTCCGTGGGCAAAAATCTTCATCGGCTGTTTTTTCTGAGAATCATTTGCCGTTTCTTTCAGAATCAAAGAGCGAATCAAATCATTGGAAACTGCCAAAGCAGAAGCGGATTGACCGATAACATCTTCCAGTTTCATTCCGATAATTTTCAGGGCTTCATCATTCACAAACAAAATAACACCTTCATGGTCTAAGCCAATAATGGGATCGTGCATGTTATTGATGAGGGTTTCCAGTCGTTTTTTCTCAAAGAATAATTTGTACAAACTACTATTGTTGTATTCCTGAAGTTTTTGCGCCATGGTATTAAAGGATTTTGCCAAATCACCATATTCATTATGATTGGTAAAATGCACCCGTTCGGAATAATTTTTATTGGCAATTTCTTTAATACTCTGGGTCAGTTCCTTAATTGGATTGGCAATATTATTGGGCAGATTTACCAGTAAATTGAAGGCGATTAAAAAGCAGAGCGTTCCCACAATGGCAATCCATAAATTAGCATTTTCGGCGGTATGTTTGGCAATATCGCTTTTTTGTTTGATGGCATCCAGATTGAGTTTCATTATCGAAAAAATATCCTGCCTGATTTGTGCTTTCACCGTTTCGTTAGAACCGTTTTTTTCTAAAAGGGCAAAGTCATGTTCCAATTTAGCAGTGGCTTCTTTTTCTCCGGGTTCTGTAACATTGTGGGTTTGTTTCTCCAGATATTCCTTAAAAGTATGAATCGTACTATCACTATTCACTTTGATTTCATCTAGTGACAAAATCATATTTCTGGAATATTCCAGCGTATTGTAATTTGCTTTCAGAATATTTTCGGTATCTGCTTTTATCAAAAACACAGCATATCCGCTCACTAATGAGAGTATAATAATCATTAAAAATAACAATCCGACTCCCAGATTCAATTTGGTTTTAATTCTCATATTTTATTTTTTCTAGTAAAAAGGTAGTTGTGAAATGTAAAATGTATTTCACAAAAACATCTCACATCTCACATTTTACATAAAACATTTCACGATAATATAACAAGATCCACATTTGATAAAGACAGACTATTTAACAAACGTCTGAAAATGGTTGTAGACAAAATTACTTTAAATAAATTTAAATGTGGTTTTCCAATACAAACCGTTGTAATATGTTTTTCTTCAACAGTCATTAAAATGGCGTCGGCAATATTTTGGTTCTCTGTTTTAATAACTTCGGCACCCAACTGAACAGCCAGTTTAAAATTATTGATCAAATGCCGTTGTTTGTCTAACGCAATTTTGGTGCTGCTTTCTTTGGGAGTTTCTACATACAAAACATACCAGGATCCGTTGTAATAACTAGCCAGACGTGCCGCTTTTCTGATTACAATTTTGGCTGTTTTATCGTTGCTGCTAATACAGGCCAGTAATTTTTCATGCCTTAAAGCATGCAGTTGAGGTACTTCGTTCTCTACTTTTCGCACTACCTGACTGGCTACTTCTTTCAAAGCCAATTCGCGCAGTTGTAAAATTTGTTCCGATTTGAAGAAATTAGACAAAGCGGTCTGAATTTTATCTGCCGTATAAATTTTTCCTTCTTTCAGACGGGCAATCAAATCTTCAGAGGTCAAATCGATGTTTACAACTTCGTCGGCCAATCGTAAAACATTGTCCGGAATACGTTCCTGAACATCAATGCTTGTGATGCGTTTAACGTCTTCATTTAAACTTTCAATATGTTGAATATTTACTGCCGATATCACATTGATTCCGGCTTCCAGAATTTCCAAAACATCCTGCCAGCGTTTTTCATTTTTGCTTCCTTCAACGTTGGTGTGTGCGAGTTCATCGACAATTACAACTTCGGGTCTAAGGTTGATAATCGCCTGTACATCCAGTTCTTCCAGCTCTTTCCCTTTATAGAAAATGGTTCGCCGTGGAATCACAGGCAAACCAGATAAAAGCTCATGCGTTTCTTTTCGCATGTGCGTTTCGATGTAACCAATTTTTACATCAATTCCATTTCTTAAGAGTGAATGTGCTTCCTGCAGCATCCGATAGGTTTTACCCACACCGGCACTCATTCCGATGTAGATTTTGAATTTTCCCTTTCGTGATTTCTGAATTAAATCGAGAAAGTGCTGTGCATTATTTTCTTTTTCCATATTTTTTGCTTTAAGCAATAAGCAGTAGGCAATAAGCAGTAGCACGAAAGCTTACTGCTTAAAGCCTATAGCCTAAAGCTAAAAAGAAATCGCCAGCGAAGTCGTTACAAACGCGTTCGTATTCGTTGGGAGATTGTTTTTTGTAAATATTTCATCTTTACTGGAAAGATTTCTTGCTTCTAATCTAAACATTACATTATCAGTCACTAAGTAATCAAAGTTAGCTGAAAATCCGTAAGTTTTAAAACCATTTGGAGTTTCTGTGGCAATAATTACTCCTTTTTCATCACTGTAATATTCGCCACGGGCTGCCAGCTGAATTTTATCAGTAGGTTTGTATTGGACAATCAAAATCGGAGAAAACCAGGTGTCGTATTTGTTACTGTTTTTAGCCGACTGTTGTGTTCCAATATCAAAACCAGCTGTAATATTGGTTTTATCCGTTACTTTAAATTGTCCGTAGAAATTATTAAAGTAACGCCATTTTTTGTCGATATCCGGTTGTTCATTTCCAACATAAGTGCTCCAGTTTAAAACCACTTTGTCTGTTGGTTTGTAGGTAACCTGAGTTCCAAAAGCCGGAGTTTGATTGCCTTCTACTTTTTGGATACGCTGCCAGCCGTTTAAATACATACCGGCTAAATACCATTCTCCGGATTCAGACGTGTAACCAATTTTAACTCCCGTTTCATAATAAGGAGAGTTTTCAGCCAGAATACTTCTGGTTAGATTTTGACAATCTTTTCCGATAGCACTTTCAAAACCAAGATGTGAAGGCATAATTCCCGCATCGACCCATAAGTTATGAGAAGAAGAAATCTTCACTCCCACATTTGCTTCATATACATTTTTTAACAAACCCTGTTCGGCAGCCAGGTTGTACTCAGCGTAAGTCCCGGCCATCAGGGCAAAATTCCCACGAACATTGCCTTTGCTGTAGTTCACTTTTGCTAATCCTAAATTGATGTTCATTTCATTACTTCTATTGTAGTTGTAAATAAATCCCGGACGAGTATGATTATTCGGTTTTGCGAAATCATAGCTGTAATAAACGTCTACATATCCTGAAAATGTAAACGGACTTTTAGATTCTTCCTGAGCGTGTAAATTGCTAAAACCAAAAGCGATTAAAGCAGTAAGTATTGTTTTTTTCATTTCTGTGGTATTCAATTATTTATTTAGTAGATTTTTTTTAGGAGCTAATCCCGCTATCCACTGCAATCTTTTGTGTCCGCCGCCGCGGACACAAAAGGATTTCCGTTTCTATCGGGGCTAGGGTATTTGGGGCAAAAAGGGGGTTTGTATTATAATCGATTTTATATCCTAACAGGTTTCCAAAAACTGTTCGAAGAAAAACCTTAGAACCTTAGTATCTCAGTATCTCAGTACCTTTATTTCAATTGATCAAGAGCAATGTTAAGTTCCAGAACATTAACCGTTGCTGGTCCCACAACAGCGGTATTGATTTTAGATGTTACCAAAGCTTTCACTTTAGCTTCGTCTAATTTTCTTTCTTTGGCAATACGTTTTACCTGAATCAAAGCACCTTGTGGTGAAACATTCGGATCTAAACCGCTTCCTGAAGCTGTAACCATATCTGCAGGAATCTCAGATTTTTTCAGGTAGGGATGAACGATTAAAAATGTATCCACTCTTTTTTGAACCAAAGCCAGATATTCCGCATTGCTTGGTCCTTTATTGCTTCCGGCACTTCCGGCGGCATTATAATCTACAGCCGAAGGTCTTCCCCAGAAATAATTGGGTTTATCGAATTTCTGACCAATTTTTTGGTACCCTACCACTTTTCCGTTAACCGAAATGGTTTCTCCTTTTCCTTGATTTGGAGCAAATTGAGCGATTCCGTAGATTGCCAGAGGATAAATAACGGCAAACAGAATTACGGTGATCAGTGTAAGTTTTAATAGTGAAAGTATATTTTTCATTTTTTTTATTTTTTAAGTTTCTGAGACGCTAAGTCTCTAAGATGCTAAGGGAAAAACTCAGAATCTTAGCAGCTTAGTCCCTTAGTAACTTCATGTTTACATAAATAGAGCAACAACTATATCAATTAACTTAATTCCGATAAAAGGCACAAGCAAACCGCCTAAACCATAGATCAATAAGTTTCTTTTTAAGATCGCACTTGCTCCGATTGGTTTATAATCAACACCTCTTAAGGCTAATGGAATCAATATAGGAATAATCACCGCGTTAAAAATTACAGCCGATAAAATAGCACTTTCCGGACTGTGCAGACGCATGATATTTAAACCTTCCAATGCCGGGATTGCCGTGATGAAAAGGGCAGGAACAATAGCAAAATATTTCGCTACGTCATTGGCAATGGAGAAAGTGGTTAAAGTTCCTCGAGTCATTAATAACTGTTTTCCAATTTCGATGATCTCGATTAATTTTGTTGGATCATTGTCAAGATCCACCATGTTTCCGGCTTCTTTAGCGGCCTGTGTTCCGCTGTTCATGGCAACACCCACGTTAGCTTGTGCAAGGGCAGGAGCGTCATTGGTTCCGTCACCCATCATGGCAACTAGTTTACCCAGATTTTGTTCGTTTTTAATGTAGTTCATTTTATCCTCAGGTTTTGCTTCGGCGATAAAATCATCAACACCGGCAGCCTCGGCAATAAACTTCGCAGTAAGCGGATTATCTCCGGTTACCATTACCGTTTTAACTCCCATTTTTCTCAAACGGTCAAAACGTTCTTTCATTCCCGTTTTAATGATATCCTGTAATTCGATAACACCTTGTACCTGATTGTCTTTAATAACTACCAGTGGTGTTCCTCCTTTAGAAGAAATATCAATTACTTTTTGAGCAATATCTTCCGGGAAAGAGTTTCCGGCCTGAAGTGCAATGTTTTTTGCAGCATCCTGAGCTCCTTTTCTAATATTGGTACCGTCTTTTAAAACAACTCCGGAAGTTCTGGTTTCTGCGGTAAATTTGATTAAAGTAGCACCTTCAATGGATAATTTATTGGCAAGTTCGGCTCCAGCCAATTCCACGATACTTTTTCCTTCCGGAGTGTCATCTGCCAATGAACTTAGTACGGCAGATTTTATAAAATCTTCTTCTGAAACACCTTTCGCAGGATAAAAATTCGTTGCTTTTCTGTTTCCAATGGTGATGGTTCCGGTTTTATCCAAAAGTAAAACGTCAATATCTCCGGCGGTTTCAACTGCTTTTCCTGATTTTGTAATAACGTTAGCACGCAACGCTCTGTCCATACCCGCGATACCAATAGCTGAAAGCAAACCACCAATTGTAGTTGGAATTAAACAGACAAATAAAGAGATGAAAGCAGCAATTGTGATAGGTGCATTTGCATAATCTGCGAATGGTTTTAAAGTCACACAAACAATTACGAAGATCAAAGTAAAGGCAGCCAGTAAAATCGTCAAAGCAATTTCATTTGGTGTTTTCTGACGGCTTGCACCTTCTACCAGAGCAATCATTTTGTCCAAAAAGCTTTCGCCGGGTTCAGACGTTACAATTACTTTTATTTTGTCTGATAATACTTTTGTTCCACCGGTTACAGAGGATTTATCACCTCCGGCTTCTCTAATTACAGGAGCACTTTCTCCCGTAATGGCACTTTCGTCTATAGTAGCCAATCCTTCGATAATTTCACCGTCAGTGGCAATTAAATCACCTGATTCACAAATGAAGATGTCTCCTTTTTTCAATTCAGAAGAACTGATGTTTTTGATTTCTCCGTTAGGTAAAATTTGTCGGGCCGGAGTTTCTTCACGTGTTTTTCTTAAACTGTCGGCTTGTGCTTTTCCTCTGGCTTCAGCAATAGCTTCAGCAAAATTAGCAAACAATAAAGTGGCCAGTAAAATTAAAAATACAATTAAATTGTAAATGAAACTACCTTGATCTGCAGCTCCCATTAAAATGGAAACACAAACCGCAAACATAATGGCAGTTCCTATTTCTACGGTAAACATTACCGGATTTTTGATCATCAATTTTGGATTAAGCTTTACAAAAGACTGCACCAAGGCTTCTTTTACCTGTTTGCTTTCAAACAATGATGTGGATTTATTATGAGTCATTTTTCTTTGTGTAAAATGTTATTTGTGAAATGTTATTTGTGAGATGTAAGATGTAAAATGTTAATTGTGAATACGATTTCATTTTACACCTCATATTTCACATTTTTTACATGGTAAAGTATTCTGCCAATGGACCTAGAGCCAATGCCGGGAAGAATGATAAAGCAGCGATAATTGCGATTACGGCAAAAACCATTATTCCAAAAATTGTAGTATCCGTTTTTAAAGTTCCTGCACTTTCCGGGATGTATTTTTTACCTGCCAGTAAACCTGCGATAGCCAATGGTCCAACGATTGGAATAAAACGGCTTAACAATAAAACAATTCCTGTAGTGATATTCCAAAACGGATTATTATCTCCTAAACCTTCAAAGCCTGAGCCATTGTTGGCTGCACTTGAAGTATACTCGTATAACATTTCTGAGAATCCGTGATTTCCGGGATTGTTAAGCCAGCCTGTTGCGTTTCCGCTAAACCACCATCCCATTGCCGTATCGTTTGCCGCAAAATAAGAAGCTAAAGCAGTTCCGGATAAGATCAATAGTGGGTGAAGGATAGCAATAAAAGCGGCAATCTTAACTTCACGGGCTTCGATTTTCTTTCCTAAAAATTCAGGTGTTCGTCCTACCATCAATCCTGAAATAAATACAGCAAGAATAATGAAGATATAGAAGTTCAGAATACCAACACCACAACCACCGTAGAAGGCATTTACCATCATGGCAAGCAATTCCATAGCTCCTGAAACCGGCATTGAACTGTCGTGCATGCTATTTACAGAACCTGTAGAAATTACCGTTGTAGCAATACTCCAGAAGCCTGAAATGGCAGGTCCTAAACGAACCTCTTTTCCTTCCATTGCTCCGGTTGTCTGAGCAATTCCCATTTTCTCAATAGCAGGGTTTCCGTTGATTTCGCTCATTACCGTTGGGATAACAAGCAAGAGGAATCCAACCGTCATAACGCCAAAAATAACATAAGATAATTTTCTTTTTTTCAGATAAAAACCTAAAGCAAAAATCATGGCAAAAGGAACAATCAATTGTGCCCATAACTCAACCGCATTACTGAAATAGGTTGGGTTTTCCAGCGGATGTGATGAATTGGCTCCAAAAAAACCACCACCGTTTGTACCAATATGTTTAATAGCAATAAAGGCAGCAGCAGGTCCGCGGGAAACTTCTACCTGGTCACCTTGTAAAGTTGTAATAGCATCTTTTCCTTCAAACGTCATAGGAGTTCCGCTAAACAATAGAGCAACTGCTACAATAGCCGAAAGAGGCAATAAAATACGTGTACAGCTTTTGATGAAATAATTGTAAAAGTTACCCAGTTTTTCAGTTGTTCTTTCCTTCATTGCAGTGAACACCATTGCAGCTGCGGCCAGTCCTACACCGGCAGAGACAAATTGAAGAAACATTAGGAACATTTGTGACAGATAAGAAACACCGCTCTCTCCTGAATAATGCTGTAAATTACAATTGACAACAAATGAAATGGCAGTATTAAAAGCCAGATCCGGACTCATCGACGGGTTGTTATCGGGATTTAAAAACAATGATCCCTGGAACAATAAAATAAAGAAGCAAAGAAAGAACCAAATCATGTTAATACCTAAAAGAGCTTTTAAGTGTTGTTTCCAGTTCATTTCTTCAGTGGAATTGATACCACTGATTTTAAAGATAATTTTTTCAATTGGATTGAAAATTGGGTCAAAAAGTGTTTTGTCACCTAGATAAACTTTAGCAATATATTTTCCTATTGGAATGGCTAAAACTATCGTGATGATAAAAATACCAATGACACCTAGTAACTCTGTATTCATATTTTGTTTGTTAGAAATTAAATAAAGTTTAAGCTTTTACAGATACATGATAAGTATGATAAAGGCTAATGTCCAAGCCATGTAAACAGATACCAGAAATATTTTTTTGGATTGTGACTTTTTCATTTTTTTAGAATTTTTCGGGTTTGATTAATACGTAAACCAAATAGCCAAAAACGGCGATCGAAATAATAAATAGTGCTGTCATGATTTAGATTTTTTCAAAAAATTCAACAGATTTGAAACAGATGCCAAAGAGCAGGGCACCCAGTGCGAGTAAAAGAAAGGTGATTAACATAGATTATTGGATTATTAGATTATTTAGATTGTTGGATCATTAGATTTTTGAGATGTTAATTGCGAATATGAACTCATTTTACTTTTCACATCTTACAGTTTACTAAAATCAGACTCCTGAAGTATTAATTTGTCGGATGTATTCAGCCTTAAGCGTTTGTGGAAAAAGATGTGAAATATTGCAGTGACGCATTTCCATAAAAGAAGAAACAGAGAAAACATACACATTTGAAATGGCGTTTTTAGTTTCGAAACTTCCGCTGATGAATAGGCGTTCAGCAAGTGCAAGACATTTTTTTGCCCGAACAATATTGCCGGATATAATTGATTTTTTGGTTATCTCAGCAAAGCGTTCTGCTTGTTTGTAGATTGAAGTGACTTGATTTTTCATGAGAATGAATTTTTGTGTTCTTCCCACTTATGCCAAAAGTCAGACCTAAATTGTAAAGGAATAGGTAAGGTGTTGCTGATAAACGAATTGCGGGTTTGTGCCAAAAATGAGGCATAAAAAAAGCCTATCAAAATGATAAGCTTTTATTGAAATGATAAGGAAATTTTAAGTTGCTTGTGAAGTGTGAAAAGTAAAAAGTGAGGTGTAAAATGTAAAGAATAAGATGTGAAATGTAAGATGTAAAAGGTAAAATAGGATATTTAAAAAGTAAAAAGTCAGAATTTCACAAATCGCATTTCACATTATCACATTATCACATTGTCACATTACTACTGAATCCCATACTCGTCTAATTTTCGGTACAAAGTTGCAATGCCAATTTCGAGTAAACGGGCAGTTTCGGCTTTATTTCCTTTGGTATAATTTAAAACCTTCTGAATGTGCAGTTTTTCAATACTCTGCATCGAAAAGGCCGACATTTGCTTAGTGTTTTTCTCTGTTTCCTGTTGCATTTCGTATGGTAAAACAGCTGAGGTCAGCGTATCGTCACTGCTTAAAATAACCGACCTTTCGATAATGTTTTTAAGTTCACGAATATTTCCCGGCCAGGAATAATGTTCTAATTTATGGATAAAATCATCACTTATTTGTAATGTCTTTTTATTCGTTTTCTCAGAGAATTGTTTGACAAAAGTATGTGTTAAAAGCGCAATATCTTTTATTCTTTCACGTAATGGTGGCAGTGTAATCTCAAAAATGTTTAAACGGAAATACAAATCCGAACGAAAACGGTGTTCTTCGCTTTCTACTTTTAAATCTCTGTTTGTTGCGGCAATCAGTCTGAAATTTGATTTCTTTGGAGTGGTATCTCCAAGCGGAATGTACTCGCTGGTTTCTAAAACACGCAATAATTTGGCCTGCAGTTCAATAGGCATTTCCCCAATCTCATCCAGAAATAAAGTACCGCCATTGGCCTCTTCAATAAAACCTTTTTTATCTTTTAAAGCTCCTGTAAAAGCACCTTGTTTATGTCCGAAGAGCTCACTTTCGAGAATTTCTTTGCTGAAAGTACTGCAGTTTAAAGCGACAAAAGATTTACCTGTACGATTACTGTTTTCGTGAATAGCTTGTGCAAAAACCTCTTTTCCGGTGCCAGTTTCTCCAGTTAGCAAAACAGTCGAGTCCGTTTTAGCTACTTTTTTGGCTAAATCGATCACCTGTTCAATTCCTTTTGATTTTCCGATGATGGTACTGAAAGAGTATTTATCTCCGATGCGTTTTTCAAGCTGTTTTACCTTTTTTTGCAAATGCACTTTTTCGACAGCTTTATAGAGTAGTGGAATAATTTTATCATTATCGTCACCCTTTACAATATAATCGAAAGCACCATTTTTCATGGCCTGAACACCATCCGGAATATTTCCGAAAGCAGTAAGTAAAATCACTTCAATTAAAGGGAAGCTGGTTTTTATATTTTGCAAAAAGTCAACGCCATTTCCGTCAGGCAATTTTACATCACATAAAACGACATCAATATCAGTTTGTTCGAGTTTTTTAAAACCCGATTTCAAATCTTTGGCCTCAATCACTTCAAATCCTTCCGATTTAATAATGCGTGCGAGCAGACTTCTTAGTTTTTCTTCGTCGTCTATAATTAAAATTTTATGTGTCATTTGGGGATATTGTTAAAGCGGGGAGTTAATTTCGAGATACAAATTTACTCTTTAAATCTTTTGACTTACGTATTGTGGGATAAATTTGAAGAAAAAAAGGAGGGATGAATTCACGTTTAAAAAGTAAAGCTTCCTGTTTTTTCTGAAATTGCTCCAGCGGAGTAAAATGTTTCTGGGAAATGTAATTTTCAGGTATCAAAAAAGCTCCAGAGGAGCGAAATATAAATTTTTTGTGATGTTCCTGAATGAAGTGAAATATTTTTATAAATATAGAATCGATGTCTCTATTAGTTAAAAGCAATTATGCTAAGAGATTATTGAAAATTGTATTTATTATAGTGTTCTGTTCTTACGAAAGAAATATTATAAATCTATTAACAACAGAAAACAAAAGGTATCCATGTAAATGAAGTAGTTTTGTATTCTAGCATTTTTTTATATGAAAAACCCAATTTCAGTCTCATTATTAGAGCTCGCTATCATCACTCAGGATAGCAATGCCAAAGAAACATTTCAAAAAACAAAAGAAATAGCGCAACTAGCAGATAATTTAGGATACAAGCGATTTTGGCTTGCAGAACATCACAATATGGCACATGTTGCCAGTTCGGCTACGGTGGTGTTAATTGGTTATATTGCCAGTCAGACTCAAAATATTCGCGTAGGTTCCGGTGGAATCATGCTGCCCAATCATTCTCCTTTAATAGTAGCAGAGCAATTCGGGACCTTGGAAATACTTTATCCGGGCAGAATCGATTTAGGTTTAGGAAGAGCGCCCGGTACAGATCAACCAACGGCTGAAGCTATTCGAAAAGATTTCTTTGAACAGGCACAGCGATTTCCGCAAAACGTAACTAAACTTCAGGATTACTTCTCGGTAGAAAATGCAACAGCAAAAGTACGAGCATTCCCGGCCGAAGGAACAAATGTTCCTATCTGGATTTTAGGTTCAAGTATGGATAGTGCTGCCCTGGCTGCTGCTTATGGATTGCCTTATGCATTTGCAGGACATTTTGCTCCCCGACAAATGATACAGGCGTTTGAATTCTATCGTGAAAATTTTCAGGCATCAGATACATTGGATAAGCCTAAAACCATGGCGTGTGTCAATATAGTTGCCGCAGATACCAACGAAGAAGCGGAAAGATTGTCTACAAGTCTCTATCAGATGTTTTTAAATTTAATCCGAAACGACCGCAAAGGATTACAACCACCTGTAGATTCCCTTGATGATATTATGAGTGAAGAAGAACGCTTCCATGTGAATCAAATGACAGCCTGTACTTTTACCGGAGATAAAATACAGCTGGAGGCAGATCTTAAAAAGTTTATCAATTATGCACAGATCGACGAGTTAATGGTAACCAGTCCAATATTCGATCGTCAGGCTAAGCTTAAAAGTATTCAAATTACAAAAGAAGTAATCGATAGCCTAAATAAATAACTACATATATATAATAGTAGATTTTTTTATTGTACTTATTATAGTTACAACCCGACAGGTTTTCAAAACCTGTCGGGTTTGTTTTTTTTTACTACCTATCTATAAGGAGTGCTTCTGTCCAGCTAAGCGAAAATGCAAGAAAAGTAGTTTCTGTCCGGCTGAGCGAAGTCGAAGCTTGGTATTTGAGATTCTATACTATAATATAAGAGTAGTTTTTCTGTCCAGCTGAGCGAAGTCGAAGCTTTATCCCGCTATCCGCTGCAATCTTTTGCTTTTTAAAGGAAAAATCAAAAGGATTTCCACTACTATCGGGGCTAGGGTATGGGTTTTCAAAAGAAATAAGACAAGAAAAACAAAAACTTCGCGCCTTTGCGACTTTGCGAGATTAGTAAAAAACCAGTAAAAACGGGGCTTTGTATCTAAGAGTTTCATTTGAACGAAGAAAAACCTTTCAAACCTGAAAAAAGTTTAATTTGTAAAAGAAGAGTTATCAGGGCGTTAAGATAAAGTTTCGAAAAAGATTAAAAATAAGTTTAAAAAAAGCTTGTAAAAGCGAATAAAGTGACTACTTTTGCACCCGCAACAGCGATAAACGTTCACTGAAATACTGACAAGCGAAGGAATTAAAACGAAAAGAAATTTTCAAAAAAAGATTCCAAAAAGCTTGCGAGTAAAGAAAGAAAGTTTTAAGTTTGCACCCCGCAAAACAAGGGGAGTTCATTGAAAGATTGGTAAGGAGAGAAGTTAAAAACGAAAAGAAATTTTCTAAAAAAAACTTCAAAAAACTCTTGCCGATTAGAAATAAGTTTTCTACTTTTGCACCCGCTTTGAGAGACAAGCGAGATTAATAAAAAAGAATACGTTCGTAGACATATTGAATTGACAGCCGTCCCGATTAATCGGGACAAAAGAATAAGAGTAATAGAATCGTAAGATTCGAAAAGAACCGATAGATATCATCGCAATATAATATAAAAATATACGATGAAGAGTTTGATCCTGGCTCAGGATGAACGCTAGCGGCAGGCTTAACACATGCAAGTCGAGGGGTATATGTCTTCGGATATAGAGACCGGCGCACGGGTGCGTAACGCGTATGCAATCTACCTTTTACAGAGGGATAGCCCAGAGAAATTTGGATTAATACCTCATAGTATAGTGACTCGGCATCGAGATACTATTAAAGTCACAACGGTAAAAGATGAGCATGCGTCCCATTAGCTAGTTGGTAAGGTAACGGCTTACCAAGGCTACGATGGGTAGGGGTCCTGAGAGGGAGATCCCCCACACTGGTACTGAGACACGGACCAGACTCCTACGGGAGGCAGCAGTGAGGAATATTGGACAATGGGCGCAAGCCTGATCCAGCCATGCCGCGTGCAGGATGACGGTCCTATGGATTGTAAACTGCTTTTGTACGAGAAGAAACACTCCTACGTGTAGGAGCTTGACGGTATCGTAAGAATAAGGATCGGCTAACTCCGTGCCAGCAGCCGCGGTAATACGGAGGATCCAAGCGTTATCCGGAATCATTGGGTTTAAAGGGTCCGTAGGCGGTTTAGTAAGTCAGTGGTGAAAGCCCATCGCTCAACGGTGGAACGGCCATTGATACTGCTAAACTTGAATTATTAGGAAGTAACTAGAATATGTAGTGTAGCGGTGAAATGCTTAGAGATTACATGGAATACCAATTGCGAAGGCAGGTTACTACTAATGGATTGACGCTGATGGACGAAAGCGTGGGTAGCGAACAGGATTAGATACCCTGGTAGTCCACGCCGTAAACGATGGATACTAGCTGTTGGAAGCAATTTCAGTGGCTAAGCGAAAGTGATAAGTATCCCACCTGGGGAGTACGTTCGCAAGAATGAAACTCAAAGGAATTGACGGGGGCCCGCACAAGCGGTGGAGCATGTGGTTTAATTCGATGATACGCGAGGAACCTTACCAAGGCTTAAATGTAGTTTGACCGATTTGGAAACAGATCTTTCGCAAGACAAATTACAAGGTGCTGCATGGTTGTCGTCAGCTCGTGCCGTGAGGTGTCAGGTTAAGTCCTATAACGAGCGCAACCCCTGTTGTTAGTTGCCAGCGAGTCAAGTCGGGAACTCTAACAAGACTGCCAGTGCAAACTGTGAGGAAGGTGGGGATGACGTCAAATCATCACGGCCCTTACGCCTTGGGCTACACACGTGCTACAATGGCCGGTACAGAGAGCAGCCACTGGGCGACCAGGAGCGAATCTATAAAACCGGTCACAGTTCGGATCGGAGTCTGCAACTCGACTCCGTGAAGCTGGAATCGCTAGTAATCGGATATCAGCCATGATCCGGTGAATACGTTCCCGGGCCTTGTACACACCGCCCGTCAAGCCATGGAAGCTGGGGGTGCCTGAAGTCGGTGACCGCAAGGAGCTGCCTAGGGTAAAACTGGTAACTAGGGCTAAGTCGTAACAAGGTAGCCGTACCGGAAGGTGCGGCTGGAACACCTCCTTTCTAGAGCCTTACTGTTAGCCTAGTGCACGTTAAGGAAAAAAGATGATTATTTATGGGTCTCTGAATTGGAGATTGTATTACTCTTGCTGTTAATTTAAAAAAATGAAAGAATTAAGTAAAAACAGAGTCTCGTAGCTCAGCTGGTTAGAGTACTACACTGATAATGTAGGGGTCGGCAGTTCGAGTCTGCCCGGGACTACTTTTTAAAAAGAATTGATAATTAATAATTAACAATTGATAATTAAAAAGGACTGAAAGCTTAATTTAAAAGGAAATTTTAGAGGTTGAGTAACCGTTTTAAGTACTGTTAACTGAAAACTGTTAACTGACAACTAAAAAATGGGGGATTAGCTCAGCTGGCTAGAGCGCCTGCCTTGCACGCAGGAGGTCAACGGTTCGACTCCGTTATTCTCCACGAAATAATTGACAATTATCAATTGATAATTATTAATTATAAAAGTTCATTGACATATTGAGATAAGAAAATAATAAGAAAGTAGAAAGCGTTTTTTATTAGCAATAATAAAAGACAAAAAAAAACGGTCTTGTTTTAAGAAACAAGATTGGTACAATAAGCAAAATAAGGGCGTATGGGGGATGCCTAGGCTCTCAGAGGCGAAGAAGGACGTGATAAGCTGCGAAAAGCTACGGGGACGAGCACACATCGATTGATCCGTAGATATCCGAATGGGGCAACCCACTATGTTGAAGACATAGTACACCGATAGGTGGGCAAACCCGCTGAACTGAAACATCTAAGTAGGCGGAGGAGAAGAAAACAAAAGTGATTCCGTAAGTAGTGGCGAGCGAACGCGGATTAGCCCAAACCAATGATGTTACGGCATTGTTGGGGTTGTAGGACCACGACATTTTATGTACAAGGAACCGGAATCGACTGGAAAGTCGAGCCATAGAGAGTGATAGCCTCGTATGGGTAACAAGTATAATAGATAGTGGTATCCTGAGTAGGGCGGGGCACGTGAAACCCTGTCTGAATTTGGCGGGACCATCCGCTAAGGCTAAATACTCCTGAGAGACCGATAGTGAACCAGTACCGTGAGGGAAAGGTGAAAAGAACCGTGAATAACGGAGTGAAATAGATCCTGAAACCATACGCTTACAAGCGGTCGGAGCCCTTTTGTGGGGTGACGGCGTGCCTTTTGCATAATGAGCCTACGAGTTAACGTTGCTGGCAAGGTTAAGTGATTAAGTCACGGATCCGTAGCGAAAGCGAGTCTGAATAGGGCGCTTTAGTCAGTAGTGTTAGACGCGAAACCGTGTGATCTACCCATGGGCAGGATGAAGCGCTGGTAACACAGTGTGGAGGTCCGAACCGGTTGACGTTGAAAAGTCTTCGGATGACCTGTGGGTAGGGGTGAAAGGCCAATCAAACTCGGAAATAGCTCGTACTCCCCGAAATGCATTTAGGTGCAGCGTTATTTTAGTTATATAGAGGTAGAGCTACTGATTGGATGCGGGGGCTTCACCGCCTACCAATTCCTGACAAACTCCGAATGCTATATAATGATTGATAACAGTGAGGGCTTGGGTGCTAAGGTCCAAGTCCGAGAGGGAAAGAACCCAGACCATCAGCTAAGGTCCCCAAATATATGCTAAGTTGAAAGAACGAGGTTTGTCTGCCCAGACAGCTAGGATGTTGGCTTGGAAGCAGCCATTCATTTAAAGAGTGCGTAACAGCTCACTAGTCGAGCGGACGAGCATGGATAATAATCGGGCATAAGCATATTACCGAAGCTATGGATTTTGTAGTAATACAAAGTGGTAGGGGAGCATTCTAACAGGGTTGAAGGTGTATCGTAAGGTATGCTGGACTGGTTAGAAAAGAAAATGTAGGCATAAGTAACGATAATGCGGGCGAGAAACCCGCACACCGAAAAACTAAGGTTTCCACAGCTATGCTAATCAGCTGTGGGTTAGTCTGGTCCTAAGGCGAACCCGAAAGGGACAGTCGATGGCCAACGGGTTAATATTCCCGTACTACTAATTACTGTGATGGGGTGACGGAGTGATGAAAGCGCCGCGAACTGACGGAATAGTTCGTTGAAGTACCTAGCTATATTCTCTATAGGCAAATCCGTAGAGAATGGTGAAATACGATAGTACTCGGAGTCTTCGGACAAAGAGATAGTGCGCCTAAGGGCTTCCAAGAAAAACCTCTAAACTTCAGGTAATTAGTACCAGTACCGTAAACCGACACAGGTAGTTGAGGAGAGAATCCTAAGGTGCTCGAGAGATTCATGGCTAAGGAATTAGGCAAAATAGACCTGTAACTTCGGGAGAAAGGTCGCCAGCGCAAGCTGGCCGCAGTGAAGAGGTCCAGGCGACTGTTTATCAAAAACACAGGGCTCTGCAAAATCGTAAGATGAAGTATAGGGCCTGACACCTGCCCGGTGCTGGAAGGTTAAGAGGAGATGTTATCTTCGGAGAAGCATTGAATTGAAGCCCCAGTAAACGGCGGCCGTAACTATAACGGTCCTAAGGTAGCGAAATTCCTTGTCGGGTAAGTTCCGACCTGCACGAATGGTGTAACGATCTGGACACTGTCTCAGCCATGAGCTCGGTGAAATTGTAGTAACGGTGAAGATGCCGTTTACCCGCAGTGGGACGAAAAGACCCTGTGCACCTTTACTATAGCTTAGTATTGACCTTGGATAAATGATGTGTAGGATAGGTTGGAGACTGTGAAGTGGCGTCGCCAGGCGTTGTGGAGTCATTGTTGAAATACAACCCTTTGTTTATCTGAGGCCTAACTCTTCGATGAAGAGGACAGTGCTTGGTGGGTAGTTTGACTGGGGTGGTCGCCTCCAAAAGAGTAACGGAGGCTTCTAAAGGTTCCCTCAGTACGCTTGGTAACCGTGCGTAGAGTGCAATGGCATAAGGGAGCTTGACTGAGAGACATACAGGTCGATCAGGTACGAAAGTAGAGCATAGTGATCCGGTGGTTCCGCATGGAAGGGCCATCGCTCAAAGGATAAAAGGTACGCCGGGGATAACAGGCTGATCTCCCCCAAGAGCTCATATCGACGGGGGGGTTTGGCACCTCGATGTCGGCTCGTCACATCCTGGGGCTGGAGAAGGTCCCAAGGGTTGGGCTGTTCGCCCATTAAAGTGGCACGCGAGCTGGGTTCAGAACGTCGTGAGACAGTTCGGTCTCTATCTACTGTGGGCGTTAGAAATTTGAGTGGATCTGATTCTAGTACGAGAGGACCGAATTGGACAAACCTCTAGTGTATCTGTTGTCCCGCCAGGGGCACCGCAGAGTAGCTACGTTTGGAAGGGATAAGCGCTGAAAGCATATAAGCGCGAAACCCACCACAAGATGAGATTTCTTTTAAGGATCGTGGAAGATGACCACGTTGATAGGCTATAGATGTAAAGGCAGTAATGTCATAGTCGAGTAGTACTAATAATCCGTAAGCTTATGTACACCCTTTTCCCGATAGCGCAAGCTATCGGGAGGAAACTTTCTTAAGTAAAAAACTTATTTGTTTCTTTATCTCAGTATGTTAAAATATTGTTTTAATTATCAATTGTTAATTATCAATTGTCAATTAAAAAGTTGCCCAAGCAACTAACAGCCTTAAGGTGGTTATTGCGGCGGGGCTCACCTCTTCCCATCCCGAACAGAGAAGTTAAGCCCGCCTGCGCAGATGGTACTGCAGTTATGTGGGAGAGTATGTCGTCGCCTTTCTTTTGAAGAACCCTATCCAAAGCGGATAGGGTTTTTTGTTTTATACTAGTTTTAAATCCTTGCGCTTTTTGTGTAAATCTTTGCGATTAAAAAATAAAACGCGGATGATACGGATTCGCTAGGCGAAAACGCGGATTAGAACGGATTTTTTATTAGGTGTATGGCTTTTGCTCTTTCAGGGCGATATTTACTGTTTATTTTGGTTCATAGTGCTTCGCACCATGCTCTCTGCTTTTCGGGCTTTCAGCCCTTTTCCTTGCGTGCTTTGCGTGAACCTTCGCGCTCTTTGCGGTTAAAAACTTTAGTCCTTTTTTCTTTGAATATTCTTTTTATCATAGACTGCGTTAGGGATGGAAGCGATATCCTTTTGCGATGACCGTTCATTTAAAAATTCCCTGAAACTTCTATCGCAAAAGATTTAGCGGACAGCCCGACCCGTAGGGGAACGCCATAATAATTGTTGTCTTTAATAGGTTGGAATTTAATTTGTTATTGAAAAACTTTGGTGTCGACATCGTTTATAAACTGAATTACTCCGTTCATGAAGATTTTTTGATCGTCCCACATGGCGAGATGACTTCCGTTTGGGCAATAGAGATAACGTCCTTTTTTGACTAATTTGCTTTGTTCTTCCATTGCTTTTGGATCCATTGTATCGTATTTTGCGCCAATCATTAAGGTTGGAATTGTAATTTCATGCAAGCGGTTTTTAATATCCCATTCGGCTAAACGACCACTGATGCCAAATTCACTAGGTCCCTGCATTAAGCTGTAGATTTCACTATTGATATGTTTGCTGGCACGATTGAGGCCGTCCGGCCATTCTTTTAGTCTGCATAAGTGTTTTTGATAAAAATTTGGAAGAAGTAATTCCATATACCGTGGGTTGTTGAAATCTTTTTTGGCTTCAAGGGCTCTGATTTCTGCCAGTACTTCTGGTTTCATTTGTTTTGAAAGTACTTCATCGGCATATTTTCCGTAATCCGGGGCACTGGCCATCATGTTGGATACGAGTAAACCTTTCATGTTTTGTTGATATTTAAGGGCGTATTCCATGGCTAAAATACCACCCCATGAGTTCCCAAGGACATAAAAATTATTATGATCGGCGTCGATTGCTTTGCGCACTTGTTCTACTTCTTCTACAAAACGTTTTGTAGTCCATAAGCTGCTGTCTTTTGGCTGATCGCTATAATAAGATCCTAACTGATCGTATTCGTAGAACTCAAATCCTTCGCGTTGAAAGAATGTCTCAAAACATTCCATATACTCGTGCGTCATTGCGGGGCCTCCATGAAGCAACAGTATTTTTATTTTTGGATTGTTTCCAAAACGTTTTGTCCAAACTTTAAATTCTCCAACAGGGGTTTTTATAGGTATCATCCTGACGCCTGCCGATTCTACTTCTGACTCCTTATTGTAAGTAAAGTAGTTGGATAATGAATCGGTTTTAGATTCGTTTTTACAAGAAATCAACAGTAAAAAGGCAAGAATGACAATACTATAACGCATAACTTTGGAATTAGTGATTTAGAACATTCGTTTGTAATTAAAAATACGAATTTATTTTTGATTGAACTCACGAAGAAATTGGTAATAAGATTAATTGAGCATTTACTTAAAAACTCTTAAATCAGTACAGGAATGAAAGTGTGGAAAAGTTTATATTTACAGCTTGTTTGTAATTGTCGTAAGAAGTCAAATTTCCTATCTGCGACTCATGCAGAATTAGTTAACTGTACGATTAAAATTTATTTCCTTTTTTGTTACTATGAATGTACTAACGCTTCCTGACGAGTTAAATCTTGATCAGTCAAGATTGATTAACGTCTATGATTATACTAGTTCGAAAAGAATTTCTAAACAGCAAATTATTCTGAATCAGAATGTATTTAGTTTTTTGATTGAAGGTACAAAGGAAGTTGTTTTTGATAATTCGGCTGTATCGATCGATGCTTCGAAGTTTCTTATTATGAAATCGGGACATTGTTTAATGACGGAGAAGCTTTCGGATTTGTCTAACTATAGAAGTGTCGTTTTATTTTTTTCGAATGAAATTCTGCTGCGATTTATTAGAAAAATGGAATGGAGAAAGGAGGAAGCTGAAGAATGTAAGTCTGTGTGTGCTTTTGAATATGATGTGTTTCTTAAGCGGTTTGTAGATAGTTTGGTAGATATTTCAAAACTTTCGATTGAGATTAAAAGTAAGTTGCTGGAAGTTAAGTTTGAAGAGTTAATGCTTTATTTGGTGGGGATGTACGGTACAGAGTTTTTGTATTCGTTAACAGTAAAAAGCGATGATTCTTCACAAAAGTTTTTTCAGATTATAGAAAGTAGTCATCTTAGTAAATTGTCATTAAAGGAGTTGTCTTTTTTGTGTAATATGAGTGTTTCGACTTTTAAAAGAGAGTTTGAAAAACATTATTCGGAATCACCCATTAAATGGTTTCAGCATAAAAGATTGGAGTTTGCTCATTATTTACTTCATCAGGAGCAAAGAAGTCCTTCAGAAGTTTATTTTGAAGCAGGCTACGAAAGTTTATCAAGTTTTACTCAGGCTTATAAGTCAAAATATGGAGTAACACCAAAACAGGCACAGAAAAAGTGAGCTTTTGGCTATAGTTTTTGAGCCTTTGTCTCCATTTACTTTCTATTTTCAGGGTTAGATTTGTTTAAAATCTTAAACCATAAAAAAATGAAAAAAGTAAATGCAATTTTGATAATGTCCTTAATTTTTACCACAACAATTTTCGGACAGAAGACTTTTACACTAACCAGTAAAGATTTGGGAGGTGAGCTTACTAAAGTACAGGAATTTAAAGGATTTGGCTGTGCCGGTGAGAATCAATCTCCTCAGTTGCTTTGGAAAAATGCACCAGCCGGAACAAAAAGTTTCGCTGTGACCATGTATGATCCAGATGCGCCAACGGGAAGTGGATTTTGGCACTGGATTGTATTTGATATTCCTTCAGATGTAAACGAACTGGTAACTAATGCGGGGGCTAAAGATAAATTTTCGATAAAAGGTGCTGTTCAAAGCATTACTGATTATGGAATAAAAGGATTTGGGGGCCCTTGTCCGCCGGAAGGCCATGGATTTCATCAATATATCATTACTGTTTATGCTCTTAAAACGGATAAATTAGGACTTGATGAAAATACCAATCCGGCTATCGTAGGTTTTAATTTATTGAATCAGACTTTGGCAAAAGCAAGTATTATTGCTTATTATAAAAGGTAATTTTTAAAGAAAGGAGTGATAATTTGATGTTACCATAAAAACGAGAAGAAACTAATAGTGCCCCAAAATGCAAAAGCTGCTACCTAATTGAAGTGGCTTTTGTGTTTTTGGACAACTTGAAAGTTGTTTTAATTTTTTATGTGATATTAATATAAGTTTCAGATAATCACTAAATGTTAGATGCAATAATTAACGACCAATACATCTGATATATCACCTAAAAAAAGAAGAATCGCCACAAGCATACTTATGAGCTTTTAAATACAAAAAACCCCGCTACTAGCGAGGTTTTCGTTTTATATACTTTGGGGATTATCTTTGTCGGTGCGAAGTCAGAGGCATTCGCACAGCAGCTACACCTTGCGGAGCGGGGGATTTCATAAGAACACTTTGCGGAGCGGGGGCAGTTACTACATATCTAGAACGTCTGGAAAAAGCAACCTGAATGTTGTTTAGGTTTCTTTGCTTATATCTCTTCACTTGGTCTCAATTTTTTATTTTGAAATAAATACTTCTATTCCATCGGAGGTACAGAATAGTATGAATCGAAAATAAAATCTTTAGAGGTAACTTCTAAAATATTCCAAGTAAATAAGCCATAAAAGTAAATATTCGTTTCAAAGCTTTTAGTAGAATTTAAACCTCTTAGCTGTATGATATTTTTACCAAAACATAATGCTTGTCCTTTTGAATAAGATAAAGGAATATTAATGTTTAAAGTATCTATTCTTTTGTCGTTAACTATTAATACAAAATCATCTTTATAACTATTTAACTCACTTCCTCGAATACCTAAATAAGAATTTGATTTGAAACTAATGTAATAATAGCCTTCGTAAAATAGACCTAGAATAATAAAACAATATAAAATAATTTTAATTTTTTTTCTCATTTTAATTATATATCAAAAACAATTAATGATTAACCTTTCTTCTTTGCTCTGCCATTCGTATTTGTCAATATAACATTATCCGAACCAATAATTCCCGTATTTGGAAGCCCAAAAATTGTTGAATTAGTGCCATAATTAAGTTTGCCCTCTTTATAATTTTTAATGATTGTACCAAATTGCGTGGGTGATAAATTTGTTCCATCTCCACCACCTTGCATCAAACCACCCATTACATGTTCTAACCCAAATAGATGTCCAAATTCATGAGTTGAAGTTCTTTCTCCTTGATTTCCTATGTATTTATCATACATCCCAGAAAAATAATCCGCATCAACAAAAGCAACTCTTCCACCCAAAAAATTACTTGCTCCATAAGGAACGCCTATCCTTCCATTTTCATCAGTTTGAGGTTTCATTTTATCTGCGAGAACAAGTAAATGGTCACTGTCTTTTACATCATTCATTGATTTTGCAACAGAAAAATTTGCTGTAGTTTTAACTTTAACGCCATTCATATTACCACTGAATGATTTTTCTAGTGAAGAAGTAATATCAGAAACTGCTTGATTCATATCAACATTATTATCTGAAAAATTTATTACCTTACCAGTTATTTTAATATTTACATTTGTTAAAGTTCGATTACCATCCTTATCGCGAACTTCATTTCCTTCCTTATCTTTTTTATAAATTAAGCTAATATCAATTTGTTTACCATCTGGGTCAACAAAATATATCGGATTGTTAACAGCGTACGTGTAAGGTGAAAAACTAAAAACTTTCTCAGCCAGCGGGTCAACATTCATCCAACGCCCTAAAGCAGGATCATAATTCCTTGCTCCATAGTCGTACATGTTAAGCCCCAGCTCATCCTGTAGTTCTTTTCCGTTGTACTTATACTTATTCTCTACACCAGTTTTAACAATATTATACCCTTCCTGTTTTAAACCAAACGGATAATAATTACTTTCTTCTTTAATCGCTAAAGTTTTATCATAACTCAAACGGATGTTGCCCAAATGATCCTTGTATTGATACACATAATTATAAGAACTTCCCTGAGGCTCTACGTAGCCTTCGACTGTCGGGAAAAACTTCAGAACTCCATTATATCCACTGCCTGGTCTTTTACATTTATTGGCCATGCTTTCATATTGAAACCCTCCTAGATAATCAGTTATTGTAGTTATACAAGTCCCTTTATTAACTGTTTTACTAAGTTTTACCCCATTTGCATTGTAAATGTACACAATATTCCCGGTGGTGGCGAAGGTTATTTTTGTGGGTAAATTTAAATGGTTGTAAGTAATAGCCGTGATGCTTTTATTGGTATCAGAGGTCATATTTCCATTAGTATCATAGCTATATTGATTTGCCGTATTAGTTTGGGTAATAGGAGTGGTAAAACCAAAATAGTTGTTTCCTTCTTCTTTTACACGGGTTAATTGATTTCCCTGATAGGAATAAGACATATAATCCATGCATTCCAGATTTGCCTGAGCAACAACATCTCCCGAACGGTGGAGGAAAGTAATATTTCCGTTTTTGTCGTACTGCAGTTTTTCAAAATAGCTTGAATTTTGAGCAGCGTTTGTATTGTTTCTGAAATCGGCAGCTGTTAACCTGTTTAATTTATCATAACTATAGTTGTAGTTTCGAAGTACAGATTCTGAATTCACCGTTTTCCAATGCGTCTGACTGATATTTCCGTTAAATAATGCCACACCTCCCGCAGTAGGGCTGTTATAATTAAGCTGGAAGGCAAACAGATCCTTAGGATCGTTAGGTTTTACTAAAGAAGCCACATCGTTAATTCCGGTAAGCCAGCCTCTGATGTTGTAAGCATAATCAATTTTTTGAGTATTGTTACCTACTTTTTTAGAGATCAATTGTCCCAGTTCGTCATAGGTATTATCCACAATGGTTTCTATGGGTCCATTGTTTATTTGATGCGTTTGGATGAGTAAACGATCCTGAGAGGAGTATGTAAAAACCTCTTTGATCATAAGTTCTGTATCAGCAGCTGTCCTTTTGTGGCGGGTAATGCTGTATTGCAATTGTCCGGAAAAAGGGTCCAAACTGCTGTCAGTATAGCTATAACCGCCTAAATAGTTTTGAGTATGTGAACGTATTGGTCTGGCCTTTCCGTCATAGAAAGTGGCTGTCGTTTCTCCCGTCAAATTGTCACTTGACATTAGTACTCTTGTCCATGAAGCCGTTGCGAGCCCTTTAACTTCATTGGTCGTTAGAGTAGCCTGGCCTGCTACACTTGAGGGTATAGCAATACCAGCGGTTGGAAAAGTATAATTGTCGTAATAATTAACCGTTAGAAGTTTGAATGTGGTAGGTGCTACTACATTACTATAATAAGCAGTAATGCCATTCAGAGCCCCATTGCTTTGTTTGCTTTCGTTAATGGTTGTCAAAGCAGGATTATTCTGAGTCGTTTGTAAACTAGTTCTTCCATCGACTGTTGCAGCGGTAGCATTTGTCCATCCTGTATATACCGGACGGTTAAAAGCGTCGTATTTGGTAATGAGCCAACCTTCGGAAGTAATGTCAGAAAAAGGAGAATTAGCAGGTCCTGTGGCGACTGGTCTGTCTAGTTTATCGTAAACGATGAACTCCCATTGTTTGCCTGGTAGTTTTTTCTCGACCAATCTGTTGCGGTGATCGTATTTGTATTGATAACATAAATTATCTAAAATTCCCTGAGTACTATTATCGATAACAGCACTAAAAGTACTTCCAGCCTGAGCATGAAAGCCCGGAAGCAAGGTAATAGAATTTGAAGCCACTAAGTTCAATGTGTTTCCAGAAGCCGTTTGGACTGTTGAAGTTACATTGGTCTGTACAGCCGTTGTATTTTCTATCAAATCAAACGCTTTGGGAGGAATAACATAGGTGAGATTCCCATAAATATCATAGACATAATAGGTATCATGTCTGACCTGAGCATCATAGGTTCTTTTTAAAACTACCTGACCTTCTTTGTTTTTAAATTCTACTGTTGAGCCATTGATTTCAATAGGAGCAGTGGTTGTATTCTCATCATAAGTAATGGTTTTATAAAGTTTATTGGCCGCATAATGTCCACTATTGACGAACGATATCGTATAAAGACCCGCTGCAGCATCCCAAGCAGTATTGGCTTTGAAAAGTTTTACTTCTCCTGCTACATTGGTCTGATAATCTATTTTGATTTCACGACCCGATCCTGATCGCCAGTCATTTCCCGGAGCGGCCTGTTTGAGGATTCGATTCAAAGGAGAGGCTTCGAGTTCTTTTTGGCTAAAAGGATAACCTGTGGCTTCCAGAGCCGGATTGCCATTAAGAGCCGGATTAGGATTACCGTAATAAGACGTTGTGTTTGCTTTTGCAGCAGGATCAAAAGCCATGCTGGAAGATTCGGATTTGAAAGGCAGGTATTCTTGAGTTTGTCTTCCAAAATCATCATATTCGATATGGGTAATGATATCCTTACCTGAACTGGACTGCTGTGAGGCAACTTGCTGGATAGGTCTTCCGAGTCCGTCAAAATAAGTAACGTTTTGCGAACTTTGTGCCGGTGTTGGAACAGTCGGCAAGTTTGCTTCTGTAAAAGGTTGTTTATAGGTGGTGGTTTTGATGTAATTTTGGGTTGTGGTCTGTCCGATGACCATAACAGGAAACAAAACCAAAAGGAATTTAAGTCTGTTTTTCATGATGCTTTTGGTTTATGGTTTGTAGTTGTATTGGTTTTCTGAAAGGATCTTATCATTTTTATCTTTTACATATTTGAGTCTATTTAAACTGTCATAGGTATAGGTGATTTTATCCCCTTTAGGATCGGTGATGGTACTTACGCCAACTAATGGAATGTGAGTATAAGTGGTAATCATGGTATTAGGAAGTACCGCTCGCAAGTTATCTATCGCATTCAGATTATTTTCGTTGATAGTGTTTAAATCCGATACTCCTAAAGCGGTGGCTATTTGTGTATTGGTTGCATTCTCTATTTTGGCAATAACATGTTCATTATTATAACCCCAAATATATACGATATGTGTACCTGCAGATGTAGATAATTCTTTTACATTTCCATCTAAATAATAGTTATGATACTGAATACGATTTTCTAGTGGGTTTGTACTTTTTGCAGTTTGATTAAATTCTGGAAGAATAATAGTATTTGTCCAAGTTTTAAAATTAGTTCTTTTTGTGTTTTTTAATGATTTAGATCCATCAGGATTTCTTATGAATGTCTCGGTCTGAATAGGTACAGAAACAATATTTTTGTCGATTAAGTTATTAATTGATTGATCCTGAAAAGTATCTAAACCAATTATTGATCCCTTATTGTTAGGATAATATGTTTTAGTAGTTACGAGTTGATTTTCACTATTAAGAGTGCTGATTTCTGTAGGATACCCTGTTTGTGTGTCATATGTATATGACGTTACATTTTCAATTGTTCCATTTTTTTCTTGGGTAGTTGTACTATTGTAACTTAACTGAAATTCTCTTGCTGTATGTTTTATGGATTGTATAGCAAAATCACTTGGTCTACTAAATTTTAGAATACTTCCATGCTGGTCAATAGCAATTGATTCGATTTGAGATCTTAGAATCTGACAGTCAAAAACATAATTTGAAGGATTAATTTCGGTATCGTTGTAAACATATTCATGAGTTTGTTTAGTGATAAAATCGGGGGAATTGTTTTCTAGCAAATTTTGTTTAAGAATTTTTCCCAATTTAAATTCGATATCAGGATAGAGGTCTAAGAAAGGTTGAAAAGATTGCTTAATGTAGCTAGTATAATAGTTTTCTGTTTTGCCAATACTTTCATTGTTATTAATAATATTTACCTGGGAATAAAAAATGTGACTTCCTAAAAGAGATAACGGAGTTATAGGTCTTAAGTTGAAGGTAGTTTCATAATGTACTTGGTGGCTAAAATCTGATCCATCATTTAACATAAGTATATTACCGTTAGGTAATTCCAAAATGGTTGTTGCAGCAAATATATCTTTACGAATCATGGCGCTATTGAATCTAGGGCTTGGTTCAATAAGGAAACCGCTTGATATTGAATTATTTAAAGGGTATGAGTTGTCAATGTAGTTATATTTTTTCGTAACACAATTCTCAGAATCCTGATTAGGACAATCTTTTGTCTGTGATATT
The DNA here is from genome assembly GCF_023539155.1 of Flavobacterium sp. B183. Lineage (NCBI taxonomy): Bacteria > Pseudomonadati > Bacteroidota > Flavobacteriia > Flavobacteriales > Flavobacteriaceae > Flavobacterium > Flavobacterium sp. B183. Next base: position 2,358,249 of record NZ_CP097434.1, read on the forward strand.
CTTACTCCTCCCACTTCAATATTTGAAGAGGAGGGATCATCGACATATGGAGTGGTTCGGTATTCAATAGTTGTTTTTGCATTATGATTACCACTTTCTACACCTATCTCACATAAGTGTGTTCTTAATTTATAGGTGCCAGCTTCTAAATACTGAAAATATTCTTCACTAAAATATTTTGGCCCCGTATTTACTTCATTATTTTTATACAATCTATAAAGTTCCTGACCATTGCTATCAACAAATGAACTCGTAGCTGAACTTTTACCTGCAGTTACATCAACTTCAAGTATGATTTTGACCGTTTGACCAAACGGAATAGTTACAGTTTTTTCATTTTGGTCACAGTCAAAGCTGTTATTTTCAGAGGATATGGCTACAGAATCGGATGCGTTATAGCTAGGATTTGATGACTCATAATCACCTCCGGTCCTCTTAATTTGATTAGGTTCGTAAGTGATTTTTGTAGTTCCTTTGGTTGGATAGGTTATCTTGTTTAATGCTCCTATTACTCCCTTGTTAAATGAAGGACTTAAGGAGTATTTTACATTATATTCAGTGAAAGGAATTCCATTGTAAAAACCCCATAAATCAGTCATATTATTTGCGATTTTATGAGTTGGTAATTCTTGTAAATTTTCATAGTCAAAATTATAGTAGTCTATTACATTACCATTACTATCTTCCTTTTTAATAGACTTCAGATAATAATAGTAACCACTATCATAATAATCGAAATGAAATTTTTCAATTAATTTGTTTTTTAAATTGTAAACACTAACAGATTTTAATTTGACCTGATTCGTACCTTCTACACTTGCGGGATCAGGAAGTGCTGAATATGCAGGTCTGTAAAAAATGTTTTGATCAAAAAGTATATATCCATTAGGAAAATCAATTCGTTTTATAATTTTTGATTCTGTAGTTTCTAAACTAAAATTAGAAGAATACCCACCCCCATTAGCAGGTGGTTCGATTTCCAGTTGCGTTTGTACTGTTTTTGTATTAGTTGTATATCTATGAATAGAATTATAATTGTCGTATTGAAAACTAATTTCTTTATTTGAGTTGGGTAATGTTATTTTACTAAGCATAAATGAACTCATATAGTCAGTTTCATTATTGGATGGTGTCCAATCAGTAATCATAGTGTGTTCAAGATCATTAAATTGGTATAAAATGCCCTTGTCATCTTTAATGTTGATGAATCCGTTAAATGTTACTTTATAGTTTTTTTGTTCTGAAAAAACAGCCGTTTTATCATATTTAAATCTAAAACTTCCATTAATAGTTGCTGTGTTTAATATAAATTTATCCGGACGCGTATCATAGCCGTGATCTGCAGCATTTTTTAAAGCTTCTACTTTTTCTTCGAGAGAAAGAGTATTCAAATTTTCATATTTACTTCCTCTAACAAAATAACCAATGTAAGGATCCTCATCTTCAACCCCTTTCATCTGTCTTGCTATTACACCACCAAAATTTGCTGTCCATCCCATTCCTACCATCGTAGGATCTGTTTCTGGTTTAAAGCCATTATAATTATAGGAAAGCGTTAGGGGGTATTCAAAATCCCCCGATTTTATAGTATAAATCGGTATGGTATAATTAATTTGTCCAGTGGATAAATTGACAGGAACCCCTCCGTATTGCCCAAGACTGGCCGCTTCTGGAGATGCTGAAATAATCTTTGGTAGTGATGACGTTGCATTATTTTGGCTCATTACAAGTAAAGAGCTTATCATAAACAAGATTGTAAACTTAATTTTCATTTTTTTAATAATTTATTTAAGGTTTTGGTTAGTTAGTTTTTATAATTAAATCATATCATTTTGAGAAATCATTTTGGAGACACGACAATAATAGTAAAAATTTTCTTATAAATTAATATGGATGCCCATAAATTATTTCTCATTTTCGCACCCTTTACTTTTCAATAAAAAAGATATATTTGTAAAAATTAATTTATATTTTGTTTTGAAAAAAAATATCTTTAAAAAACTGCCTTCTTTTAACCTTCAAGAGATGTTGATTGTATTGGCGATTATAGGAATCTTGTTATTAATTGCTTTGCCAAATTTGATGCCTTTAATTACCAAAGCCAAAAGTGTTGAAGCACAAGTGCAATTAAAAGCAATTTATAATGCTGAAAAACAATACTATTTTATGTATTCAAAATACAGTTCTAATTTTTCAGAAATTGATTTTGAAGCTCCTAAAACTACAAAAGAAAACGGTAGTGCTAATTATGTTTATGAGATTGTTCAATCTGATAATAATGCTTTTAAAGTAAAGGCAACTGCCATCACTGATTTTAACGGGAATGGTGTTTTTAACGTTTGGGAAATCGATCAAAATGGAGTACCCAAGCAAATTATTAACGATTAGATGTGGTATTTAAAACTTATATTAATACTTGTATTTGCAGTCGTTTTATATCAGGATTTTAAGAGTCGTTTAGTGTATTGGTTTTTGTATCCTGTGGTTGGTCTTTTGGCTTTTGCAATTCAATTGCACAATGTCCCCATGATTATAGCGGCTTATAATTTGGGAGTCAATTTGTTGCTGGTATCAATCATTTTAGGAATTAGTTTTTTGTATGTCAGATTCCGAAAACTAGACTTTAGTAATTCAATCGGAATAGGAGATCTCTTATTTTTTATATTTATTTCCGGGACTTTCTCTACTGTATCTTTTATTGTGCTATTTGTTTTTGCCTTACTTTTTTCGCTCGTTTTGCATTTTATATTGAGTAATAAAAAAACAGATAAGACTGTGCCATTGGCGGGTTATATGTCTCTTTTTTTCGGAGGAGTATATGCAATGACTTTTTGGTATAACAGTACTTTTTTATACGCTTATTAAATATGGAGAATTTTGATCTTCCAATAGAGTTTCAACAGCTTGTTAAATCAGAACAGGCTTATTACTACAGAATTATTCCAGTTGGGAAAAAGAATGAAATTGTTTTATTAAAAACGGATGCTTCTGATCGTATAAGTCTGCAAAATGAGTTAGGAGTTTTATTAAGCTTTAAAGTGGAACTGGAAAATGATTCTACTGATAATATAAACCGTTATTTAAGTACTAATTATAGAAAAATAGCAAACAATAGTATTTCGGAGATTCATTATACAGCAGACTTTCTGGAAAAAATTGTTTTAAATGCAAAAGAAATCGGAAGCAGTGATATTCATTTTGAACCTTATGAAAAAAATGCCAGAGTTCGTTTTCGTTTAGACGGAAAGCTAAAAGAACAATTTCATATTTCGGTTGAAGAATATCCTGTAATCGTTAACAAAATAAAGATCCGGGCTCAGCTGGACATTTCGGAGAAACGATTACCGCAGGACGGGCGTATTACGATGGTAACAGATTATCAGGATTTTGATGTTCGTGTATCTGTATTGCCTACTTTGCATGGAGAGAAAGTAGTATTGCGTATTTTAAGTAAAGATACGAGCCATATTGATATTAATTCGCTTGGTTTTACCGAAAGGGAATTAAGAGCCTATTTAGAAAATATCAAGCGGCCAAATGGTATTGTTCTTATTTCAGGTCCAACAGGATCTGGAAAAACGACTACTCTTTATGCTACTTTAAAAAAATTAAATGTTCCCAATACTAATATTTTAACTGTTGAAGACCCTATAGAATATACACTTGAAGGAATTAATCAGGTGCAGTTGAAAGAAAATATTGGACTTGATTTTGCGACAACCTTAAGGACTTTTTTACGACAAGATCCTGATATCATAATGGTTGGTGAGATTCGTGATGTTAATACAGCCAATATGGCAATTCGGGCTGCTTTAACAGGACACCTTGTTTTGTCTACGATTCACACTAACTCTGCATGGGCGACCGTTTCGAGATTAATTGATATGGGAATTCCGTCTTTTTTAATTGCCAGTACCTTAAATATTAGTGTAGCACAGCGACTGGTTCGTAAATTATGTGATTCCTGCAAAACAGAAGAAGTAATTTCAAATTCTATTTTTCCAAGCGGATTTGAAATTCCAAAAGATTTGAAATTCCATCATGTAGCTGTAGGTTGTGAGCATTGTTATCATACAGGTTATGCTGGTCGAAAAGCAATTTACGAAATTTTACCAATTGGCAGTGAACTGTCTAATTTAATCAAGAATAATCAGCTGGATATCAATGAATATCTGGAGGAGAACAACATTATTACGCTAAAACGTAATGCATTGCTATTAATAAAAGAGGGAACTACTTCAGTTGACGAAGTTTTTTCACTACTCTTGTAATAAAATACGCCTAATTTAAAGTTTTACAATTGAAATAAATTCATGAAAAAAATAATTATCCTATTTTTAATCTTTATTTTCCAAACTTCATTTTCTCAGGAAAATAGAATATTACAGCTTAAAAATCATATTGAATCAATCACTACGGATGCTCCGGGCTTAAACGAAAAAATAAATGTTAATATTAAGGAAGCTTCATTGTCCAGTTTTCTGTTAGCAGTTTCTCAGGTTCATAAATTGAATATTAGCGTTGCTCCTAATTTAAGTCAGATTAATATCGTGAATAATTTCTCAGATGTAACTGTGGGTGATCTGCTTATTTTTTTATGTAAAGAATACAGTTTAACTATCGATTTTACCGGAAACATACTCTCCATAAAATCATATATAAAACCTGTTGAAGTTCCCGCTTTAAAAGCAATAGATGTAAGTTATGATCTGGCTAATAATTTGCTTTCTCTGAATTTAAAAGACGACAAATTATATGATGTTTTTAGAAAGATTATGGATGAAAGTGCTAAAAATTTAGTTTTTGCTCCTGGTCTTGAAAATCAGCTTTTAACCGTGTATATAAAAAATATGCCTTTTGATGCTGCACTAAATAAATTAGCATTTGCCAATAACCTAACCGTAACAAAATCAAGAGATAATTTTTATGTTTTTGATAAGACGGAAGGGAATTTTGTTGCCGAAGGAACTTCAGATCCTAACAATGCAATAAGACAAAATAGACCACAGCGAGCAAGAAAATCTAACTTTTTCTTTACGGTTGTTGATGCTGAAAAAAAAATATTGGATGTAGATTTTGAAAATACGGCAATTTCAAGTATCGTCTATGATATAGGTCGTGAATTAGATATTGACATGTTTATTTCAAGCCCTTTAGAAGGAGCGGGTAATGCAACTGTTAAAGCGAAAAATATTACGTTTGATGCTCTTTTGGTTAAAATCTTTCAAACTAAAACAGACAGTAATTCTTCAAATAATAATAACCAATCATTTAATAATAATAATTCAGGAGTTTCGATTTCGTCCTCGTCCGGAGGGAGTTATACTTTTATGAAAAACGGGTCGATCTACTATTTTGGGACAAAAGATCAATTGGTGGTAAGAAATATAAAATCTATTCCTTTAATGCATCGCTCTATCGAGATCTTAAGCGATCCGTCAAAAGAAGGCAGAAGTGCCGGAAGATTAAATAATACTAATAATTTTTCTAATTATAGTTCCAATTCTAACTCCAATTTTAATTCCAATTCGCTTGATAACAGGGGGAATTCTAATTTCCAGAATCAAAACAGTAATTTTAATAATGCAAACAACAACAGCTCTTCCTCTTCAAACAGCGGTCCTTCTGAATCAATTTTGACAATTATTCCCGATGAAATTAAGAAAGATCTTGATATCAAAATTGATAAAGAATTAAATAGCTTTTTGGTAAATGGTCCGGCTGCAAACATTGAGAGATTTGAATCTTTTATACAATATATTGACAAAGCGGTTCCGGTAATTTTAATAGAAGTTATGCTGTTGGAAGTCAACAGAAGCGCTACTGTCGAAACAGGAATTAAAGCCGGAATAGGAGATAAACCTGTTAAGACATCGGGTACTGTGTTTCCTGGTGCAGACATTAATTTAGGTGCATCAACAATTAACAGTATAATTGATAGTTTTAGCGGTTTTGGTTCTTTAAATATTGGAAAAGTAGTTCCGAATTTTTACTTAAGTTTAAAGGCTCAGGAAACAAATGGAAATTTAAAAATCAGGTCTTCCCCAAGATTATCAACATTAAACGGACATAAAGCTTATTTGTCTATAGGAGAAACGACTTATTATGTCGTGACTAATCAAAATTTTTACGGATCACAGATTCCACAGGCTTCTGAGGTTAAAAATTATCAACCTATTGATGCGGAATTATCTGTAACCATTATGCCTTTAGTTTCCGGTAACGGACAAATTACAATGGATATCAAAGTGATACAATCAAGTTTTAACGGACAGAAAGTAGATAAGGATGCACCTCCGGGAATTAATTCCAGAGAGTTTACATCGATAATCAGAGTTAAAGATCAGGATTTAATTGTATTAGGAGGTCTTGAAGAATCGGCAAAAAATGATTCGGGATCAGGAGTGCCTTTGCTGTCCAGAATTCCAATTATTAAGTGGATATTCAGTTCTCGCAAACGAGAAGATTCTAAGAAAAAACTAAGCGTTTTAATTAAACCGACTGTTATTTACTAATGGGCTTACCATCAATAAACAGCCTTTTACTTGGCAAACAATATATAGGCATCGAGCACTTCACTTTAAATAGTGAAGACAAAGTTTCGTTGCTGCTAGTTGAAAATAAGAAAGAAGGATTAGTAATTGCGAAAAAAGACAGAGTCAATTATAATGGAAAGATAGCGGAGAAATGGGATTCTAAATTGCCTTTTTTTTTAATTGTTAATACCAATCAGGTCATCCAGAAAGAGGTCTCAGGCATTGACCCTTCGGATGAAAAATTATTGCATAAGGCATTTCCCAATACCAATTGGGAAGAGTTTTATTTTGAGATTTGGCGATTAAAAACAAAATCTATAATTGCTATTACCAGAAAATCGTATCTGGATGAAATGTTGGCCAATTACGTAGCTCAAAAAATAAGTATTGCAGGAATTAGTCTTGGTATTTGTTCGATTGCTGAAATTGTTGATTATACCACCGAAACAGAATTTTATACCAATCACCAGGCTGTATCCCGACAGGAGCAAAATCAAATTATTACTTCGGAGGCTCTGGAATCAGCCGTAATTTACAATATCAATGACCTTCAGTTAGAAAACAGACAGTTATTAGCATTTTCGGGTATACTGAGAATGATAATGAATAATACCCCAAATACTGGTTCGGTAGTGTCTTACAGCGAAGAATTGTATGATGTATATAACCAGAAAGTTTTTTTTAGCAAAGGCTTAAAAGTTATGGTTGCAGTTGTGTTTGTTATTTTAGTACTTAATTTTCTTTTTTTCTCTCATTATTACAAATTGGCTCAGGAAACTTCAGAAACACTATTAGTGAATAAATCATCTGTTGAAGATGTGAATCAACTTAAGAAAAGAATTATTGTAAAAGAGGAAAAAGTTAAAAGTATTTTGGGAAAAACTACTTCCCAAAGCTCATTAATGATCAATGAAATTGCCAGAAAAGTTCCATCTTCTATTGTACTGACAGAATTGGCTTTTAATCCTCTTGAGAAGAAAGTAAAGTTAGAAGAGCCCATTCTTGTTCAGGAAAGAACAATTACAATCTCGGGAACAACGATCGCGAATGAGGCTTTTACACGTTGGGTTGAGGAAATAGAGAAACTAAATTGGGTAGATAAAGTTTTGATTACTCATTTTGGAAAAAATGAAGCTAATGAAACGGCATTTTCGATTAAATTAACCTTAAGATAAAATGAAGCTGAACAAAAAAAATAAACTGCTTATTGTCGGTTTTTTGCTGGTACTTTATTTCAGTTATTCTCTTGCAATATCAAATACGCTGCACTATTATCGAGAGTATCAAATCAAACAGGAGCAGATAGCTGCAGATAGTAACATGCCCAGATTGGTAGGTCAAATGGCTCAAAAAGAAAAGCAATTAGATCAGGCATTGAGAAAGTATGATGTAAGTGTTTCAGAATCATTTCAGAATGATTTATTAAAACAGCTTACTTCTTATAGTGATAGTTATAAACTAAAAATTACTGATTTCCAGGAGCCTCATGCTGTCATGCAAAAAGGATTTACAGTAACTAGTTATATTTTTTCTTTAGAGGGTTCTTTTAATGGATGCCTGGCTTTACTCAATAAAGTTGAAAACAATCCTGCCTTAGGAACCATTAGGCATTTAAACTTTATCAAGAAAAAAAATTATAAGACCAATACAGATGAATTATTTGTTGAAGTCATTATGCAAAAAAATAAGGGAGCTTAGCCCAGATTATTAATTAAATTAAAGAGAAAATATTATGAAAAAGACTCTTGTCTTCATTGTGGCATTTGCTGCACAGATCAATTTTGCCCAAAGTGTTTTCCCTACTGATGGGAGTAATGTTGGAATTGGAACATTAAGCCCTGTTCATAAACTTGATGTGCATGGTAATGCCATTTTCAGAGGTGCTCTAATAAGTACTGCATTTAATGATACAGGTGGACACATACAGCTATTAAATCCTTCTAAAAATAGCAACGGAGGTGCAAGTGCATGGATGATTTATAACATGACAGGAGGATATGGGAATAGTTTGCAATTTTGGGCGTACGATAATTTAAGTTGTGGAGTACCTGGAGGAATGTGCACGAATCGTTTTACCATAACCGATACTGGTAATATTGGTGTGGGAGAGTCTAAACCAGAGTCAAAGTTGGTTTTAAAAGATAACAATCAGGTGTTGAGTTTTTTGACAAATCAAAAATTAAATGGAACCTGGCCTCCGGTTGCGGAGTCTACCACAATGACTATACAATCGTCGGGTCTTTCTTCTGGTAATATTGCTTTTGCCACAGGAAATACTGAGATGATGAGAATTCAGGCAAATGGCAATGTAGGTATTGGTACAGCGAATCCAAATGCAAAACTTACAGTAGCTGGAAACATCAGCTCCCGCGAAGTAAAAGTAACTGTAGATGCAGGGGCAGATTTTGTTTTTGAGGAAGATTACAATCTGAAATCTCTCGATTCTGTAGAAAAATACATAAAAGAAAACAAACATCTTCCTGAAATTGCTTCTGCTCAGGAAATGGAAAAAGAAGGGATTAATTTATCTGAAATGAATATCAAACTGTTGCAAAAAATAGAGGAGCTGACCTTGTATATGATTGAGATGAAAAAGGAGAACGCTGAAATAAAAAAAAGGCTTGAGAAAATTGAAAACAAATAAAAGATGATGAAAAAAATATTTGTTGCATTAGCGGTTATATCAAGTATTAGTATTCAGGCACAATCAGGGAACTCATTATCGATTGAGGATACAAGAATGATAAATGATTTACCTAATTTCTCTTCCAGAAACATTAGAGCAGATTTTAAAGAAAGAAGTATTATAGGTGCCCCGGGAAGCGGATATTATTCGACTAATTTAACGCTTTTACCATGGGCAAATAATGAGAATAGCGGTGGTAAGAATCATCAGTTGAGTTTTAATGATGGTGGTGTGTTTTATAGAACTGCATATCCAATGGATTCTCAGTGGGGTAATTGGAGACAAGTATTAATTACTAATGATAATGGATCTGTAACAGTACCCGGAACCTTAACCATAGACGGAGGGTTAAACAACACCTTACCAAGGCCCTTAATCTCAGCAATGACTTTGTCTAAAGGTGAAATTAGAGGTTACAGTGGTCATGGAAATACTTCTGATGATGGATTCTTAAGATTATCTGCAGGAGGCGGAACAACTTCATCTGTTAAATCATTTATTGATTTGTCTGGTTATTCAATCGTACCAGATATGAACATGAATATTGTTTTTGGTACCTCCGGTTCAGAGCGGTTGCGAATTGACGGAAATGGCAATGTTGGTATTGGTACAAAATCGCCAGATGCTAAATTAACTGTAAATGGAAATATTCATTCCGGAGAAGTAAAAGTAGACCTTGATTTCCCAGCTCCGGACTATGTTTTTTCCAATAATTATAAATTAAGAAGCTTGCAGGAAGTTGAAGATTATGTAAATAAAAATAATCATTTACCGGAAATTCCTTCTGCAAAAGAATTTGAGAAAAATGGCGTTTTGTTGGCAGAGATGAATATGGCTTTATTGAAAAAAGTAGAGGAGCTGACTTTATATGTCATTGAACAAAATAAAAAGATAAATGATCTCGAAAAACAAAATAAAAAGTTGAGTGATCTGGATAAAAGATTTGAAAAATTAGAAAGAACTTTAAAGTATAAAAATAAATGAAAAAAATCAGCTTAATAGTATTGTTTGGGATGTCTTACTTAGTTTCGAATGCGCAAAGTTTAACCCCAACTTCTCATATTTCGGCTCCTGGTACAGCGGATGCTTTTAAGGCGGGTTACACTTTTTCTTATGCAACTGCGGGAACTCCTTGGAACGGATCACTTATTAGTTATGGGGGATTTTCTGTAAATAATTATGATACTCAGATAAGTTCAGATTACGGGCCAAATGGAGGAAATCATATTTCGTTTAGGACTAAAAATGGAGACTCGAATATATGGAATCCTTGGATTGAATTGGCAACTAAGGCCAGGAATGATTTTGATGGTGATCAAAGTGTAAACGGTCTTGTGGGGATTGGAATAACCCCTGTACATAAATTACATATTAATGGAGGTCATGGAGATTCCAGAATTCTCTTGCATTCCGTAGGAGGAGTAGACGATGCCAGACAGGCAGATCTAATGCTTTGGGCAAGTGAACCCGGATGGACATATTCAGGTGTAGGAATAGGTAATAATGTGCATAATTTTAAGACTGGTTTGGGAGGGCTGAGTTTATTGAACACAGCGAGAGGGGGATCGTATATTAGATTATTGGATAATTCGATGTTGTTCAATGTTATTTCTTCTTCAGGAGTAGATAAACAGGCTCTCAGCATAAGTTCTGAAGGCAATATAGGAATTGGGATGACGAATCCGGTTTACAAACTGGATGTAAATGGAAGGATTCATTCCAAAGAAGTAAAAATAGATCTTGATTTTCCCGCTCCGGATTATGTTTTTTCCAATGATTATAAATTAAGAAGTCTGGAGGAAGTTGAAGATTATGTAAAAAAGAATAACCACTTGCCGGAAATTCCTTCTGCAAAAGAATTTGAGAAAAATGGTGTTTTGCTGGCAGAGATGAATATGGCTTTACTCAAAAAAGTAGAAGAGCTGACTTTATACATGATTGAGATGAAAAAAGATATTACGATTCTAAAGGAAGAAAATAAAGCTTTAAAAGAAAAAAATAGAAGTAAGTAGAATACAATTAATAAATTTAAAAGCCAAAACGATTGTTCGTTTTGGCTTTTTTTATCTTTTATGAATAAGTAATTGTTTTGTTTATCGTTATATAGTAATATCTTCTAATAACAAGGTAAACGGAATTTGTAATATCGGGACATAGTTATCGGTTACGGAATAAGCCGTCAGCATGAAGGCAAATGTTCCTGCATTGGTTTGCGGATTATTGGTTTGCATCCAGCTGTTTATTCCTTCCGTGATCATATCAGCAATATCTTTTCCATGATCGGCAACGGTCAGTGTGGTTGGGGTTACCAATAAGACTGGCACATCTATAGGGAAAGTGGTTCCCGGAATAATGTAGGTATAATCACACTGCATTTTAATGGTAAATTCTGTAATAGCACTGTTTATATTTTCGGTTAAAGCATCAAACAATGCCAATAACTGAACATTAAGGGTACGGGTTGGCTGTACCGGGTAAGTTGCTGTTCCAATGGTATTAATATCTATTGCGCTGTTTGCATTGAGCAACGGAATTAGCTTGTTGTAGAACATCACCTGTGGTGTTTGGTAGATAAATAGCGGATTGGTGGTTTGCCAGGTTCCGTCCTCATTTTCTAACAGTTCTTCGTTTCTGATTACTGCTACGCTGCTCCAGGCATTTTGTGCGCTTAAAATATCTAAACCATTGAGCAGAACCGTTCTGGATGGATCGTTATTTCGGTTTTCATAAAGAAGGTATACCTGATTTCCGTCATTGTCGAGATTATAATAGAGGAATTCATTGGTTTTACCTTCGATAAGTTCGCTGGTATAACCTGCAATCGTAACATTAATGGTCACATTAGCCGATTGCTGGTTGGTAGAATCAATAGTCACAATTAAGTATTCGGTGGTCTCTTGCGGACTTTCGGTGATGGTATAAGCCAATGTAAATGGCGGAGCCGGCGCGGCATCGAAAGCTCTTGCATTAAAGCTTACCTTTCTCGGATTAACCTGATTGGTTATTGACCATTGTGTCGCTACCTCATTAACAATATCAATAAAGGCAAGCATGGCATAACGGGCATTAATAGCCAAAGTGGAATCGGCTTTTAGAGTTGCAGGGGTTAGCATGGCAAGGCAATTATCGAAATCGGCATTGATTAGCGGATAGGAATCGATGAATTGAGCAAATGCCTGATATAAACCTAAATTTGAGGTGTTGGCATTGGCATTAAAACTTTGATTTTCGTCGGTAACGTTAAACTGGATTTCGGTTACAATAGTATCCTGCGCCGCAGAAGGATTTTGGTACGTATAGTAATACTCCCATATACGGGCCTCCTGTATGGTAATTGGCTGCTGCTGGCCAGTATCATTTACCGGATAATCAAAGTTCTGTGCCGATATCGACGGTGGTGTCGGATAGGCGCGCAACGGTACCGGTATAGTGGTTTTACCAACATCACTCATGCCGGCAAGTGGGCTCTCTTTGTGATCTATTTCGGCATCCAGAGGTACAATAAAGGTAAGCCATGAAGAAGCAAGATAATCTGCTAAATCAGGTACTTGTGTAATGTCAAATTCCAGATGGCTCACTTTGTATTCCATATCGCCAAAAGAGAAGCTACGGCTGTCGGCAGCATCTTTGGCTTCAAACATATAAGTTAACCAGGAATTGCCATTAGCCGTTGGAACTTTTGCGGTAGATAAAGAGTACTCTGTTGATTTCAGAATGGTATCGGAACCGTCAGCAACCGGATCAATACCTAGCATTTTTCCGTATAAATTAGGAACATAAGGCGGTTGCGGAGGGACATTGTTTGAATTCGCATATTCACTGCCTTTATAGGCCGAACTTATACTCGCCGTAGTCTGTACAGAAGCAATATAACGATAAGCATTCGCCAGCTGAATCAAAATTTGCTGTTTCCATTTTTCCTGTGCATTACCAATATTCGAAGGACCTTTTCCGGCATTTGGCTCAATAATAAAGTCTATAGTTCCTTCAATCGCTTCGGCCAGTTTTTGTTTGGCATCCAAAATCAATTGCAGGTAATCCGGATCTCCGGTAAATACTTCATCTGCGGTCAGTAAAAATGCAGGAACTGAATAGGTTGGGCTTAGGAATTTATCAACGGCTTGTAAAAACTGCAAGCCCCAACTGTCCATATCAATACTGGTGTAATTTTTAGTCACACCATTATCGGTTGGATAAGGTTTGCCTTGTTGATACGTGTTTATTTTAGCAGAGAACGATTGTAAGCTGGTTGCCAACGGAATCGGGGCGAAATAGTATACTTGCTGATTGTTGAACCCGAATTTAAGACCATTTGCTCCGGTACTGTCAAAACGAACCATCCAAAGCGGTGCATTTGCAGTGGTGTCACTATTGCCTTTGGTAAGATTGGCTCCGGTCGCTGCTTTAATTACAATACCAGTATTTGGCTGATTGATAAAAGCAGCTTCAAATTGTTCGGCAAAATAGGTCAGTGCCAGCATACCGTTCACACCGTTTTCTGATAGAGGCTGTATAACGGTATTGGATGAAGCGACTCCCGCTACATTAGCGAAATTAGGATCTAAGTTTGCGATACGTTTCATGGTTAAACTTGTCGCAACCAATGAAATTTCGGCCAAAGTCGTAATATTAGCAGTATTTACTACCGCATTTATGGTATAGGTTTGAATCGCTGCGGGCTGCTGTCCTGCAATGATTGCATTTAAATATACGATGATAGGATTGATAAAATTGGTCAGTAAATCACTGTTAGCTATACTATGGTCTGTTGGAGTAATTACCCCTTGTGCATTGGACTGATCTTCTACAGTTGTGGTGTAATGAATAACCATATCACTGCTGCTAAGCTGATAATAGAGATTCATAAACGTAATAATATCAATCTGAGCATTATTCTGAGCTCCGTCGCCCACATAACGAACAGTATTGAAATTAAAGTTCAGGCTGATGTTAGGTTTACCACTTACGGGACTGAACAAATACGATACCGATACCGATGGCCATTGACTGAGCGCAATAATGGCATCAGAATATAGCAGCTGCATAGACGCATTCAACGGAGTTGTACCGCTTGGAGGGATATTTCCGAACATGTCCTGCCAGTTCATTACCATTTGTACTGTAGTTCCAATACCGGCATATGGGTTTGGATATTTAGGATCAGTGCCTTGCTGTTGTACATATTTGTAATAAGGTACAACGGCGCTGTAGTTCCAGTCTTCAACATCATCATTGGCGGAAGCATTTCCGTTTTTGGTATTTTGAATGGCCTCGTCGTCCATAGAATCTACCGGACCTGCGGGCATTGGGTTAATATAGGCGGGAATAGAAGGTACCGTTAATCCAATAAGGTTGAACTGAGTCTGCAGGTATATTTGATCTTCGGCTAAGGTTGGTACAGGCTGTGTAGGGACATAATCCCCCGGATTTTTACGGGAAACTTCGTAACCAACTGTTCCCGGTAACAGAGTAGCTACACGTGTGGTATATTGCTGAGCGACAGGAGCAGTGTCCGGAGACTGAACATAAACAGAGGTATTTGTAGTGTCAATAGTATCGCCAATCACAACGCTGTTTACAAACGGACTTAAGATCAAATTGTCATAAGTTATGACTAATGCGATAGTTGCCATTCCGGTACCTGCAAATAGTGTATCCGGTAAACCTTTATTCTCGCTGTTGTTGTAATAGAAGTAGAAACCGCCACTGCGAACAATACTGCACTCCCACAATAATTTAATAAAATCTCCTGCATTGTTCAGGGTATTGTAATTTCGTTCGGGAGTTTCAAGGACAAAACTTCTTGCCAGCATTCCTTCTACAGGATTCGTTTCTGTAGACAAATTTGCTTGTACAATGGCGGTTTTATAGCCTCCGTTGGCATCTGAAATATAGCCTCCATCTGAGTTTTGAGTCGGATCAGGTTGATACAGAATCTGAATTTGCTGTATGGTTTTGGTTCCGTCGCTGTCACCGTGTGTGTTCAGATAGGTCAGTAATTCCTCTAAATAAACAGTTCCTGCATCGTCGGCACCTACCAGATTGTACATGTTGTTGGACAGAGGAGTAACCTGACCGTCTATTGCTGTTATTTTTTGTAAAGAAAAATTAACAACTGTACCCCAGGTATAGTTTTTTACCGTTGCCTTAGTGGTTCCTGTACTGGTTGTGGTTAAGGTTTTAACGTCAAATTGCCAGTTTCCTTCCTCTGCAAAAATGGTAGTTAAGTTAGACGGTAATTTCCAGATGACCGGTTTGTTGGTAATACCGGAATAATAATCCCCCGGATATTGCCATAGCGCAGGAGCTCCTAATGAGAAGGTCTGCGGAGTATCATTGTAGTTGATAAGCGCGGTTGGACCATAAGTAAGAGTTGGTGATAAGGTAATCGATGCCACATCCTGTATGTGCTGAATTTCACTGTCGTCAATCGTTATGGTTAAAGTATTATTGGTACCTGATACCATCGTAATCCAGCTTACATTAGGATTTTGTAACAGTACAGAATATTTATCACCTGCTTTTAAAGTCGAAGGAATTGCAATCTGCTGACCTGTTAAAACATATAGAGGCTGTGTTGTTCCTTTAGCTGCATCCGGTGGCTGTGGCAATCTTAATCCGTGAAGCATAAAGCGCGATGCCATACCGCCAATTCCCTGTACGCTGTCTGTAACTGCATTAGAAACCACATCGCTTACTTTGGCTGAAAGTGTTTCCTGTTTGTCCAGATAATCAGCCGCTGCCTGTAGGGCCTGTTTAGCCAGTAACGCTACAAAATCGGTAAACATAAATGTAGGGAACGATAAGTTTGGCTGATCTTCATACGTTGGATCACTTACATTGCCGCAATCAGTAGAATCGTAATATTCTGCCGTAATGCTGGATTGATATTCTACTGCAGATGAGGCAAGTAATACGGTGATATCGCTAATGTAATTTTGAGTTCCCGTCATGCTCTGGGTCGCAAAATTAATCGGGGTCCCCGCAGTACCATTGAGATCAGTGTTTAAAATCAATTCAGGAACCACAGGGAAAACTGCTGCGTCCATACTTTCGTTTTGCGAAGCGTCAACAGCACGAATGTTTAACTGGAAATAAGTACTGAAAAAGGTTCTGATGTCGTTGTTCGACGTATTGATATAGTTGAATGGTGCTACATGATTAGGTCTTGTATTGAAGTAGCAAAGCAGTGTACTGATTTGATCGGCAGTCAGGGTTTGTTCTTTTAGCCAGTCCAGACCGGTATTTTCGCTTGTATTTTCAATTAAGGCATTAATAGCCCAATAGAGTACTCCTTCGGTTAAAGCCGCAAGACTGTTATCGTTAGGATCTGTGTTGATATACAACATCGAGGCATATTGCGGTCCTGCTGAAGATACGGTTAGTTGTGGGAAGAACAGTAAATCCAAAGGGACTTTTGTAGCAGGCTGTATCGGCTGCCATTTTAAATATACCGGTGCGGCGTTAAGGCTCATCATGCTTAGATTGCTGCTGGTCATATCTAATGCTGCTCGCTGTCCTGATCCTTTTACCGGACAATAGTTCCATGGTGCAAGAGCCGAGGTATCGCTGCCAATGATAAACGAAGCCGTGATTGTAGCGCTAAAGTGTAAGGATACTTTAATAGAGAAGAATCCTAAGTTGATTTTTACAGTCAGTTTTACTGAGACACCGGCTTCAAAAGTAATTGGTATTGGTTTGTAACTTTCGATGATCATGGTGATATAGGCATAGGCCATAATATCAAGTCGGGCCGAAATAATCGCAAAATTGATCTCGCCGTAAATGTGTCCGGTTAAACCAAAAGTTCCCTGAATTTTAAAGTACGTTTCATCGTGCGTACTCAGAGAAGTATTGGCGCTGAAAAAGCCGAGAACTCCCTGAAAGATCCCCACAGCAGTCAGGGAAAGTCCTGCTTTTAAAATACCCTGATCGACAGTTTTACCTACTCCTAAGGAAAGGCCTAAACCAAATTCGATCACAGGATTAAACACACCACAAGTGGTGGTCGGAACACTACTGGAAGTGGCTCCGCTTAGGTAGCCGAAATAGAACCCTCCGAAACCTACAAACGGAAATACCTGTACCGAGAAGGAACGGGAGAAATCAGTAATGCTGGCCGGGAATCCAAAATCCAGAAAGAAGTTTCCATTGGTGTATATTTTTACACCAATAATCGGAAGGGTAATTGAAACGGCTCCAAATTCTAAATGTCTGAACTGATCCGGTAATTGCAGATCAATCTGATACATTCCGATAGAGTCGTTTATTTTTTTATAAAGAATTTCAAATTGAAGGTTCTTGAATGCACCTGCTTCCTTACTTACTCCAACTAACAATCCATACATATTTGGGTCGTTGAATACAGCTGCGATTCGATAAAATTTAGCCACTGTAAAGTCAGTTCCGATCAGCCAGTTGCTGTCCTGATCAAAAACAAGTGTTCCCGGTTTGGTGGTGGAGGTTGCTGCCGGTACGGGTATCGCAGTGGAACTTTCGTCAGACGAGCTGGTAAATGCAGTAGATAATGCTGTGATGGCGGCATCAACGGAGTCCAGACTTGGAACGTCGTACATCGTAACATGCTGTCCCATAGCGAGTAGTTTCAGGTCGAAAAACTCGCTTCCCATTCCCGGTACAGCAGGCATTTTAGTAGCATCGCTTCCTTTACCGTCTTTTTGTAAGGGCGAATCACTTTCGATAGGCAATCCTAAGAAAGTACCGTCAATATAGATATAAACGCCACTATTGGCAATCGATTCATCTTTGGTGATTTTGAGTGCTTTTATATTGATAAAGCCTAAATCTACATTAACCGGAATACTGGCTACAATAGTACTTTTAGCTGAATCTTTGTAGCGGGTATATTTAAACTCGAAACCGGAAAGATCGATACTATCCAGTAAATTCCATGGAGCCGATAAACTGAAACCGGGGCTAAAAGTGCCGACCAGTGTTGTGATAATTTCACCCAGTGATATTTTATCAAATCTAATGTCGATAGTATCGTTTTGTGCACCACTGGTGTAGGTAATTGTGCTGGCAAATTCCGGTATTTTTAAATATACTTCGGTATCAGGTGTGCCAAATTTGTATCCCACGATAAAAGTCAGTCCGAGCATTTGTCGGGCATCGGCTGTACCGGTAATGGTTCCCGATGTTTTACCATCGGTGTAAGTAATGTCAACATTGGCACTCAAATCCAGATTGAAAGAGCTGTATTGTAAATGCCAGGCGACATCACCTTTTATGTTGTAGATCGAAGATTTTGCTTTATCATTAGGCAGAACATCTTTAAAACTCACATTGCTGATGCTCGGTAAATTGTCTTTTACCCAACTCGGAATGGTGTCGTACCCCATACCAAAGGCCTGTAGAAAAGTAACTGCAATATCACTTAAAGAAATTACCTGATCGGTTCCGGTACTGGCACCAAAAGTCCAGGCCTCGGCATCATAGCCTGCATATATGTTTAAATCAACTCCGGAATCGGGAGTAGAAGGGCCTATGTGAAAAGTCCCCGCTATCTGCCCCGTGGTTGCTCCCTGTCGACTGTTGATGTCTAATGTTAAACCGGTCATGGTAAAACTTAAATCCGGATTGGTTAGGGAGAAAAAGGTCCAGTCTGAAACAACATTGCAGTTTACAGAATAGTTTTGTGATGTAGGAGCAATCAGCACATTTAAGATCGTAATTTCTGAATTTAAATCAAGCGAAGTACCACTCCAGAACATACTTAACAAATCACCTAACTGTATCGTACCTGAATCGAGACTCACCTGCGCTTTAAAACTGGGTGCTGTTGTTGCAGTTAAGGTTAATAGGTTTGAATTGGGCGGACCAATGGTAAAACTACCTGTAATAGTAAAAGAAGTGGAAATAGATTGAGAATTGCCGGGGTTTTGAATCATGGCAATTATACTAATATTAGTTATTGCCATTTTAGGCAGGATCTGCCAGACATAGGTGGGGGCCGTACCTATACCAACCGATATGTAATTTACCTGTTGACCCGTTGCGTCATACATGATATCTATTTCCTGTAACCCTAAGTCAGTTAATGTACTAAAAGGCTGTGGAAGTGCAGCACTTAAATTTACACCTCCTACTAATTGAAAAAAGTTGGATATGTTGGGTAATGGAGCATTAAAACTTCCTTGAAACAACCAGGTATTATCGACAACAGGATAGCTCATCTGTAAAGTCAGACTCACCCCTGTGTTAATTGTTCCTCCTATGAATCCAAAAACGGTCGCGTCACTTTCGTAAACCTGAACACCGATAAAAGGATTGGAAAATGAGAACCAATTTATTCCGGCAATTTCCCATGAACCGTTATGCTGCGTTGCAGTTAGATTTGAAAGAATTCCAATATCTGAATCACTGAAGATAAATGAGGTTTGCATGGCCATGCCACCTATTGAATTACTGTTTCCTGTAAGCGTAAACTCCAGAAGAGTATCATTCCATTGGTCTGGTTGTAATGCTGCTTCGCTAATGGTAAAATTAGTTCCGTCGATGATACCGGAATAAAAAGTACCAATTCTATCTGTATTAAATACATCAGGTACAAGGTAAAAAGTACCACTTCCATTTATGATCTGTGTCTGAATGGATTCGTACAAGCTTTTTAATGTCAGTTTATCTTGTGCCATGCTTATTTATTTTTTAAATACTGTAATAGATAAAATACTCCCATAAGCATTTTATCTTCACGTTGATTGTGAAAAAATGTTCTTAATGAACGAAAATAGATCTGACCGGAAGTGTCTGCGTCTTCAAATGCAATAAGTATAGCAAAAGCTAATATTTCTGCTGGTACATCATAGCTGCCATCTTCAAGATCTCTTTTCCAGTTGAGGAGGGTAGATCCGATAATAGTACTTACGTCTTTCATCGATTCAGGATCCTCGGCAGCATTTACTGCATTAAGAGGAAGTGTAGGATATAGGGTAAAAGTATCATTAAGCTGACTGGTTAGTGCGAGATAATCTTTACCGAAGTTTAATACTAGACTGTTGGTTGCTGCCCCTTCAAAAACGGGAGGCATATCAGCAATAAAGTAGAGATAGTTAAAAGCGTATAGAGGTAAAGATCCCATATTTACAACTACAATGTTGTTCGGTTTACCCTCTAATGCTGTAATAGCATCCGGTAAAGCTGCGTCATTATAGTTGTAAGTTTTGATTCTTGTGGGGATCTTATTTTCGATAATCCAATCTCTTAACGGATTATTTTCCAATTCAGGATTTGTTCCTTCGATTAATCCATTGAATTCTTCATAAGTTTCATTGGATAATGTTGAAATAACAACCATGACAGTTCCCTTAACCTGACCGCCAACTAAAGCTGTTTTGTCCTGTGCGATGGCTATACTGGTTGCTAAATTAAAGAGTGCTGTGGCGATGTTAATGTCTTGGAAACTAAGAGAGTCTATTCCGTATACCGGCATCATATTAGTCTTTTCTGCTAGCAATGAAGTAGTGATTTGATTGTAAATAGGGTATTTACCAGCATATTCAGATTTCAAAAAATAGTCAATATTTGTAGCATCCATAACCGGATCAGCTATATAGTAACCTCTTTTAGCAAACGACAAAGGGCTTAATGCTCTTGAATTATCAAGGGATGTATTTAATGTTGGGATTTCATCTGCAGATTGTATCAGACTGGGAGCCTGTTTCCATTGATAAGGCTGTAATATTAATAAATACTGAACATAAAAGTACGTTGCTATGTTCTGGCTCACAAGATCTGCTCCTCCGGTTATACCTATCTTATAAATAGGTGGTCCTGATGACCTGAATGTAGTTTCATCAACAAAAATAAAAGTTGCATCCCCCATGACTACAGGGGTATAAGGATTTTTGGGATCGAATTGAGGAAATAATATCGCTATTTTTTTGATATCATTAGGGAAATAAATCACCTCGTAGGTTCCTTTTAATCCCAGAGAAACCATTCGGTATATAATATTGGCAGCGGTAGACTGATGGCCCAAACCCCCACTGGAAAAAATTATAAACCGTAGCTGGTCCTCAGTCTTAGGATCCTTTAAAAACGCTTTTAATGCAGCCAGATTTTTGTCAAATGTCGCATCGTTTATCTGGGCTGCTTCATCAAGTAATTTTGTTATGGTAGAACTAAATGGCATATCTTTAACTTTTTACGTATGATCCGTACCAGCCTAAACTCTCAGGTTTTGCATTGGCGGCTGGGTTGCCAAATAGCATAAAACATATATTTCCTCCCGGTGGAAAAGACAAACTGAATACCTCTAAAGCAATATTATTAATCTTCATCAGATAAGCAGTAGTTGCTGTACCGGTTGCTTTTTGCAGCATGATGGAGCCAATATTTAGCTTAAGAACGCCCTGCAAACTAAAAGAAGGAGCTTGCGGATTAACTCCCGGTAATTTTACTCCTGCCCAGGCACCTTTTGCACCCACGCACCAGGCCATCATAAAAGTTGAGGTAAATCCGGCTGAACTTGCCAGTGACCCCAGTGTTCCCATATTCAGGTTAAATACCAATGCATACCATTGACCGCTTACGCTTTGCTGTTGCTGTAAAGAGGGGATGGCTACATTCAGATAGCCCTGAGAAGTTGGACTATTAGTGGCATCTCCGTTGGTTATACCCGACAATTGTAAAGGAAAATGAGAATACAAACTGTCTTTCCTTGGAGTGCTTTGTCCCACATCAAATGACATCTGACTGATGTCAAACACGAAAGTTTTGGTCGTGGGAGTTTCTAACTGAAAGCTAAGATCAACATACATATTAGAATAAGAAAGTCCTCTGAAATTGTTTGTGGTACTCTCGGGTTCCGTTCCGAAAGAGAATAAATCAAAACCTTCGAGATCATTGTAATTGATAAAACCCCAGAAAGAGAACTTAGCATTAACCGTATCGCTCGTCACATCGTTTTGAGATACCACGGTAACAAAAGCAGTTTTGATAAACTCAATATCAGTTATAATATTGGTATTTACAGGATTCAGAACATTATCGGAGGTATTGGTAAAAGCATACGACGGAACTCCATTGTTGTTTTCGTAAGTACCTGTCAGTACAATTAAATTGGCACGGTTAGAGGCATCAATTTTTTCTCCAAAGAGTTTGTTGACAGTAAGCGCCAGATAACTGTTGTAGTTGTATATTTTGCTGTTGGTAAATACAATCTTTAATTGCAATACCACAAAATCATAATCTACCGTACCGTTGATTGGAGCCGTATTTTTATAAACCACAGGATCGGAGCCCATGCTTTCAAAAGTAGGATCTTCATAATCGATCAAAGCAAACATCGAGCTGGTAGGCTGCATAGAAACGTTACCTTTGTCATTGTTTACAATACTAATGTCAACCCCAAAATGATGTGCATAAAAATTATCTAAATCGATACCGGCAAGTAGCCCCTGTAGTTCTTTTGGAAAATCCTGTACACTGATATCAACGCCTAGTGCGATAATTCCCTGCCAGTTAGGATTGGTCGCGATGTTGTAAAAATTTAGATAATCATTATCGTGCTGTACCGTATACTTGTCCATTCCGCTTTGGATGTACTGTTGTAGCCACATACTCAGATTAGGCAGCCCATTACTGCTGGTATCATTAAAAGTATCCGGAGAATTCCATCCCTGAATGTTTTGAACTTTATCGGTTAGCTTCCCGGTGCAGAATTTAAAGATGATGACATTTTTGTATTTTCCGTTGGCAGGTTCTTTAGGGACATTCAATATAAAAGGCCATTCCGCAATCTCCATTTCATTGCTGAAATTATCCAGGACATAAGTTCCGTCGCTCAGTTTTTGATTGTATGAGATCACCAAAAACAGCTGATTGGACTGTAAGGCGGTTTGTAATGTTGAACTTGGCGGTGTAAATTGTAAATTAAATATTTTAGAAAGAGTGCCGTTTGATGTCAAAAATTGATTGCTGGCCAATTGTAACGTATTCCATTTGCCATCGTTAGGATTTACATTTACATAAAATCCTTGTGGGCTGGTCGAGGATATTCCACTTTCGTTGTCGTTTACGCTTGCTCTGGCATTTAATAATCGGCTGGCAGTAGGTGGAAGATTTTCAGAACTTACTACATTAGCAATAATTGCTTTTCTTGTTGGGTTAAGTATTTGTTTTTCGAACAAGGAGAAATCAACATTTTTAGACGGAGTAGCCGTTACAGCTCCGTAGGGTACTAAAGGGAAAAATATAGTTTCTTTAGCAGCAGATAAGACGCCTGATCCGGTGGTCAGGTGACTGAACAGTGGAGATTGTGCATCTTTATCCGGAGAGAATAGAGGAGACCCTTGAGGCTGAGCATGGTAAACGACCGGTGTTTGTTCAGAATTAGCTAAAACTACACCATTCCATGCTGTAATATAGCTGTTCGCCAGCCATTCCTGAGTGGTATTACTGCCTACAACATTTTGCGTAGCCTGAATAGGGAACTGTGGTGCAAATGCATTCTGATTGGTCTGGTAGTAGAGCCAGTCTCCCGTTCCGGTAATGGTATTGTTGATATCGATAAACTGAGGCGTAAAACTGATGGTTTCTGTAGAACCCAGTCCGCACATCAATTGCACCTGATCGTTGGTGTCTACATTGTTTTGGTACGAAATGTCAAGTGTTAGAGATGATGCGCCTTGAGGTGTCATGTACCAAACGGCATTTGGGTCGTCCGGAGTCTGCTCGCTAAAAACCAGCATCGAACTGTTTTGTGTTGGGTAATTTATAGAAACACCATTGTTTGTAAAATTCGTATATGGAATTAAAATGAGCGGATATCCAAAATTAGTCAGATAATAAGAAGACAATGCTGAAAGTCTGCTTTGTTGAGTAAAGGTATTGTAGGTTAATCCCAAATAGGCAAAATAAGTATTTACTCCGGCCTTATTCAGTAAATCACAGGGGAAAATACTACTCTGCATGGTGATTAAATCGTTCAGACTTCCTGCTTCGATCAAGGCGAAAGTAACCCTTGTCAATACACCGCTGTTCGCATTGTTGTTAAAACTATATTGATTGCTTACATTAAAACCGATAAAGTCTGAAGCGGCATCAAAACCAAGTACAAACCTGATGTGACCTTGTCCGACACCCGTAAGAGGTATTTCGATGGTACTTTGAATCTGACTTGAAGAAGCAATATTATTGGGTCTGAAACTATAGTTGGCCGATCCTTGCTGACCGGATATTATCATCGTGTTATTGGTAGTATCGAGTGTTAGCAAGACATTGTTGTTGCTTATAAAAAGCGTTGCAAAATCATTCCCGAAACTGTAGTTGAACCCCGTTAGAACAGAATAGACCCCATTGGCGCCTCCTGTTAAAATTAGTTGGGTAGTGTTGTTTGCAGTCAGCGCTGTATTGGGATTTTCAAACCAAACAACCGATGCCGACTGATAAGTTTGCAGCGGACCAAGAAATGAATATACATTGTTTACAAACGTATTGATGTCAATGGTGGGTGCATTTAAAGAAAATAAAAAATAACCATTGTAACCGGAAAGTTCATCCAGACCTATTGAACCACTTGCAGGTCCTGTAACTCCATTTGCCAGTAAATAGGCGAACCAACTGTTATCTTTTGCTGCCAGATACAAGGAAGAATTGCCCGACGAAGTATTTGTGAATTGTAAGGTTGCCATATCTTTTTTGTCTAAAGGTCAAAGGTTAAAAGTCATAAAGTTCAAAGGCTGAAGGTTTCAGGTTTCAGGTTTCAGGTTTCAGGTTTCAAGTTTCAAGTTTCAGGTTTCAAGTGAGACTGCGACTGAAAACTGCAACTTTTTTTTATAGTTCCATCTCACATCCCACAACTGGTTACTCATAAACATACCATCCTACTAAGTCACCCTTAAAAGGATAACTGGTATTATTTTCTTTGACCGTGTAGGTCAAATCTGCTTTCAGGGTTGAAACTAACGGAGAGAAATTCAGGTAAATACTGAGGCTTCCGCTGGTAGCACTTGCTCCTGATTTTAGGTCAAACTGATAAATTGGATTAGTGGGAGTTAAAGATTCTACTCCTACCAAAACGGTGGATAAATATAAAGTACAGACTACAATTTTGCCTGTGGGATCAATAGCGTAATGTATTAATAAATCGCCAAAATAACGTTCTCCTGTAGTTCCGCTTGCGACTATAGGCGGAGCTATTTTTTCAAGAGGTAACGGTAGGGTATCCTGAGCCAGCGCAGCCATAGGTAATGTGACAAACATCAGAATTAATATCACTTTTAAAAGGATATTTTTATTACAAATGAAATGGCTATAGACTGTTTTTGATTTCATAAATAGAATTGACTCCGGAGGGATTTGTCTCATGATTTTAGTTAAGATCAGGCCGCGATTTGTTTGGCAAACACAACTTCGTTTTCGCTGTTCAAGTCAGTGATTTTTCCATGACAAGGCTTTTGACCGTACAGGAGAAAGTGGCACCGATCCTAAAATCCCATTTTGTATCACAGGCCCGGGACCTGAAAGAGGAACTACAGTTGAAGTTTCGCCTCCCAGTGCAGAAGTAAAGGTTGTTGTTGATACTTCCATGCCCTCAAGAACTGAAACAAGGGTAGATGCTTTGATGCTGTTTACTAATATCGCATCTTCCGGGTAAGGATAAGTTACCATAATTTTAATACTAGTTTTATTTCTATTGTAGTCCAATGTTTTCTGGTATAAGTAGGATAAAAGGAGATTTCCTGGGCTAATGAATAGTTAGGAAGTATGGGATAAACCAGTAAAGACTGTTATCGATATAATATTTATAGTGTAGATTGGGGTCTATACAAGCAGTTTCCTACTTCATAAATATAATTTTATCCCAGGAAAATATCCTGGTTGTTTTTAATTAAGACCAAGTTGCGATTTGTTTCGCAAAAGCAGTTTCGTTGTTTCCGTCCTGATCCGTTGCACGCCCGCTTGCTGTAACCTGACCACTGTCAAGGCCGAATTGAGCTCTGAAACTGATAAGGTCGATTTGTAGCTTTTGCGCCCCAGCTTTAAACTCTACATTTGTAGCTGTTGGCTGTACAGGAGAAAGGGTGATTGAGCCTAAATTTCCTGCTGATGAAGTAAAAGTAGTAACAGATACTTGCATTCCTGACACAATAGAAACTACTGTTGTTGCTTTGATACTGTTCACTAAAAGTGCTTCTTGTGAATACGGGTAAGTTGCCATAATTTATTTGTTTGTTTGTGTTTCCTACTCATAAGGCTTTTCGGAATCCGCCTCGTTTTTTTGTAAGTGGGTTCTGGCTCCACTGTTTTTGGTACATACAATATTAGATAAAATATGGTTTTTTAAAGCGAGTATAAATACTTGTTTTTAAGTTAATTACAATTTTTTAACAAGACAATGCTTTGTTGTTTGGATTGCTGGTAGAGCCCAATAGATCTGGTAAAATTAGCTGTGCAGTTTTGGTAGAATAGATTTTAAGAGATGTGTAAAGAGTAAAGAGTAAAGAGTAAAGAGTAAAGAGTAAAGAGTAAAGAGTAAAGAGTAAAGAGTAAAGAGTAAAGAGTAAAGAGTAAAGAGTAAAGAGTAAAGAGTAAAGAGTGTCTCATAGAAACACATTTCTCTATTGTGACGCTCTGCGTTTTATTAAAAGTGAAACGCCCTATTTTAGGCTGTAAAGTCTATGTTTCTATGTGTTTAAGGCATAGCTACAGAGTATAAGGATTTCAAAAATCTGCACAATCTGCCAAATCTGCGAGAAAAAAAGGATCGCATAAGGAGATAGATTTTAAGATGTAAAATGTAAAAACTATGCACAAGAGAAAGGTGTTCTCTTGTCTAGCACTCTGCGTTTTATTAAAAGTGAAACGCCTTATTTTAGGCTGTAAAAGTCTATGTTTCTATATGTTTAAGCCATAACCACAGAGTATAAGGATTTCAAAAATCTGCACGATCTGCCAAATCTGCGAGAAAAACATTCAACACGTAGATAGATAGGTTTTAAGATGTAAAATGTAAAAACTATGCACAAGAGAAAGGTGTTCTCTTGTCTAGCACTCTGCGTTTTATTAAAAGTGAAACGCCTTATTTTAGGCTGTAAAGTCTATGTTTCTATGTGTTTAAACCATAGCCACAGAAAAGATCCAACAGAAAAAATCTGCGTGGAAATACTCCACGCATAGAAACATAGTTTTTATAAGAAGAAAAGAATATTAGATCAGTTTATTACTGGTGGCATAAGCGATGGCCTCAGCAATATTTCCTACCCCCAGTTTGGTGAACAACTTTCTCTTGTGAAACTTAATCGTATCAGCCGATACAAACATACTTTCGGCCATGTTGGCAATGGTAAAACCCCTTATAGAATATTGCAAAACCTCCTTCTCACGGCTGGTCAGTTCTATCTTTTTTAGCACCTTCCAAAAGTCTCCCTCAAGGTCATAACTGAAGATCTTATTTTCTCCCTTTTTATAAATTTTAATATTCCCCGACTGCAATTCAGAAGAAAGTGAGATAATACAAATCGATTTCCAGATTTTACCGTCATTGGTCAGGAAAACAGGAGTCAGTTTTTGATTCACCAAAAAAGTCTTTCCATTAGGATTCTTCAATCTGAAATCATAGGAGATGGTATGATTCAGACGTTCTTCTACAGGAATATTTTGATAGAAGTCAAAACCTATGGTGTTGATTTTTAGTAATAAATCCAGATCTTCTTTGACCACATACTTAAAATAAAAGGCATATCCGAGTTCCTGAACTTCTGCCGGAGTGTGATCACATAAGAATAATGGATTTTCGGATACGTACTCAAACCCTTTTTTTTCGTAATCAATAATATAAATACTACTGTAAGTTGTTCTGGCAAATGCTTTGACCAGTTCTAAATAATTTCCCAGTCTTCCTTTCTCATCTTCAGAGATCTTTTGAACGGTGTTGTTTGAGGAAAAAAAGTCGTTTTCAATTACCATATTTTAATAGTTTTTTAACAGGTTGTGAATATAGGAAAAATTGGAGATATGATGTTAAATTAATTTTATTTCTATACGAATTTAACTTCATTTCAATAAAAATGATATTTGGGTTTTTGGTCGTTTTTTTTCTTTTAAAGTTCATTTTTAAAAACTACACTTAAGGGTAGTTTTTGATTAAAATACTGTAAACTAGTATTTTGTGTAATATGAAGCGTAAATTGTGGTGATAGTTTTGGAGAAAACAAATACTATGAAACTCGCCAAAAACAACCACACAGCAATTAGTCAAAATGACATCTTTCGTATGTCTAAATTTGTAGTCACAGAAAACTTCAATCACCATTCTAATGAAGTTTTTCCGGGCCACTATCAAAAAGATATTGATGCCGTTTACAAAGAAGAAATGAACTTCCTTGAAAACTCCAAAATATTCGCATTTAAAAATGAATTGGGAGACTTTACCGGTACCATCAGAGTTTTAAAATGGGACTTCATTACCCCGCTTCCTATTCAAAAAATGTTTGGTATCAATCCTTTCTTATGTGCAGAAGGAGATGCCATCAATGAAATCTGGCACATTGGACGTTTTGCCATTAAAAAAGGCGTTCGTGATGTTAACCTGCTAAAAAAACTATTGGTTTGTGCCATTGCACCGGTTTGCAAACACAAAGACAATATGGCCTTCGCCGAAATCGATGCCAAACTGCTTCGCGTATTAACCCTAATGGGCATCAAAGCAAAAATTGTGGGCAAATCAATCGAATACCTGGGATCAGAAACAATACCTGTATCGATGTCCTATAATGGTCTTATTACTTTCTACAACGAGAACAAACATTTGGTTACACCGGAAGATTTTGAGCTTTCTTCTGTAAACGATAAACTACCCAATAAGGTAGTATTTAACGCTAACCAATTGAACTACACTTTGGTGTAGTAGCATTTGAAAACCTATATTGTAAATTTACTTCAGTAAAAATAAGTAGTTGGATTCACAACTTTCAGATTTTTACACCACACTCAAAAGGCATCAAAATTTACCTTGAGAGTTCCAACAAAAACATTATTACCAAAATTACTTTAGAGTAAAAAAGGTAAAGCTATTAAACCAAAAAACGTATCTAAAAAAAATAACCATGTGACTGGTAATAGCGCAGCTATGCCCGGTGACGAAAAAAACCAAATAATATGGATCGAAAACAAGGTTGGCATGTTCTTTACGTCAAGTACAGACATGAAAGTAAAGTCTACAAAGAATTAATGGAAAAAAAATTAGAAGCTTTTTTACCTATGGCCACCAGCATTAGACAATGGAGTGACCGAACTAAGAAAATTGAAATTCCCTTATTTCCCAGTTATGTTTTTGTAAACATTAAAAACAACAAAGACTTTCATGATGCTTTAAATGTAGAGAGCGGTTGTTCCTACTTGTCTTTCGGCAAAGAATACGGCAAAGTTTCCGAAGAAGAAATCGCTTATATCAAACTCTTTACCCAGGGAAAAGACATCACCGATGTTCAGGTTGAATCGGCACTGCCAAAAATAGGCGATAAACTTAAAATCGAACATGGCGAACTATCAGGTTTGGAATGTGAAGTTTTCAGAGTCGACAATCAGCACAGAATCAGCGTACGATTAAGTTCATTGCGCCAGAATATATCAGCCATAATACCTTTGTCGTATCTATCCAATCCGGAAGAAAACGTCTTTGCAAAGGCATAGGTTTTAAACTCCTCATTTCCTTGTTCTCAAAGGAAAAACACCCTATAAATCTTATTATACTATCAATTACCCTCCGTAGTGAAATCGGGGGGTGGTTGTTTTTATCCATACTACAAATCAAAATGGTACGATAACCTTACGTTTTCGGTATTTATTCAAATTATAAAAAGCAGACTTATGAAAAATAATGTCACAAATGTTCAGAAATATATCTGGCTTGATCAGATACTTGACAATGAATCACCAAAATACAATATTGGCGGTTATGCATTTATTAACGGAAGTGTTGATGTGGAGCGTTTTAAAACAGCATTCAATATTCTGATTAAAGAAAACGATATTTTTTCTTTTGTTTTTGAAGAAAAGAGTGGTTTTCCTGTATATTCCATTCAGGAAGCAAACAGTGATTTGGCCTTGACCTGTATCGAAGATTGGGAAGAATCAAAAGCGATTGAGATGATCGGGAAAGATTTTGTAATTCCTTTTGATATCGAAAAGGACAAACATCTGTACAAAATGTGGCTTATTAAAGTGGCTCCTGAATCGTATATCTGGTATTCTAAACTTCACCATATCATTTCTGACGGTTTTTCATTTCAGTTATTGTTCAATAAAGTAAAACGAATTTACGAGCAATTGGGCACCACTGTGGTGTATGATGATTTATGTATCGGAAAAAACAAACTGTCTTACGAATCTTTTATCGCATTAGACAATGCGTACAGAGCTTCGGAAGATTTTTCTATTGATAAAAACTTCTGGTTAGGCCGTTACGAAGATCTGCCTTCTTTGATCTACACGGGTACCAATAAATCAGCAGGCCACTGTAATATCGAAATTGCACTTACAGAGGAAGAGAACGAAGCCTTATGGTCGTTTGTAAAAACAGAAAGACTGAGTATTTTTCATTTACTCCTGGGCTGTTTCTCTATCGTATTGTCTAAATATTACAACAGAGAAGAAATTAATTTAGGGATGCCTATTTTGAACCGAAAAAATGCTGCCGAAAAAAATACTTTCGGACCGTTTTTGAGCATGTTACCGTTAAAACTGACGTTAGAAACAACAGCATCTGTAAGCGATTTTATAAAAGAAATCAGAACCACACTTTTTACCTGTTACAGGCATCAGCGTTTCCAGCAGGCCGACATCCTGCGAAATCTGCCACAGGAAACCTCAAAGCTTTATGATGTACGATTGTCATACGAGCGCATGCAATACGAATCTGAATTTTCGGGGAATAAAGCCAGCATACATCCATTGTCTAATGACAGTGAAGAAGATCCTATTTCTATTCATGTTTTTGAAGGGATCAACGGAGATCTTAGTTTTAGATTTGATATCAATGAAAAATATGTGTCAAAATTTGAAGCCAATCAGCTGATTGCCTCTTTCAGAAAAGTATTGACAGAATTACAGCAGACCAATCATACTGCTATAGCCGAGATTGAAATTTCGAGTAAAGAACAGTTAGAAGAAATACAAGCGATTTCAAAAGGACCTGTTGTAAAAAGACCGGAACAGACTTTCTTAAATCTTTGGAATGCTGCTGTAGCGGCCTATAGTTCAAAAACAGCGGTTTCTTGTCAAACTAATTTTTTAACTTATGAAACCCTTGATGCACGTGCTAATATCATCGCTTCCTATTTACAGTCCAACGGCGTTAAAAAAGGAGATAAGGTAGGAGTGATGCTTTCGAGATCTGAGAAAAGTATTATTGGAATTTTGGCAGCCTTAAAAACGGGAGCTGTTTATGTACCTATTGATAATGCATATCCGGAGGAAAGAAAACACTATATTATAAAAGATGCCGGCTTAGGTTTTATCTTAACAGATTCATTTTCCAATTCTATTTCAGAAGACAAAGAATACAATATAGATCGTATTCTGGAAGAGCATAAAATAGCGGAAAACTATATTCCTGTTGCTTTGAAACCTGAAGATGAAGCTTATATTATTTATACTTCCGGTTCAACAGGAGATGCTAAAGGTGTTGTTATCAATCACGCTTCTTTATACGATTATGTACTTACATTCGGTACTTATTTTAATCTTACTGAAGAAGATATTGTATTACAGCAGGCTTCTACTGCTTTTGATACTTCTGTAGAAGAAATTTTCCCGATTTTATCGGTGGGAGGGAATTTAGTGATTGCTCATGATACAAAAGATTTTAATGAATTATTGAAAGATTGCGAGCGTTTTGGAATTACTTTATTGAGTACGAATCCTTTTGTGCTTCAGTATCTTAATGACAACCATAAAAATTACAATTTTAATTTTAAAACCATTATTAGTGGAGGCGATACGTTAAAACCACACCAGGTAGATCAGCTTACAGCCAGTTATGATATCTACAATACCTATGGT
The DNA here is from genome assembly GCF_023539155.1 of Flavobacterium sp. B183. Taxonomy (NCBI): domain Bacteria; kingdom Pseudomonadati; phylum Bacteroidota; class Flavobacteriia; order Flavobacteriales; family Flavobacteriaceae; genus Flavobacterium; species Flavobacterium sp. B183. The sequence continues at coordinate 2,390,499 of NZ_CP097434.1, forward strand.
CCTACAGAAAGTACAGTATGTGCGACCTATTATAAAGTGAATGAAACAGATACTTCATTTCCTATCGGGAAACCAATTACCAATAGAGGAGTATACCTGTTAGACGGAACAAAAATATTACCAAAAGGTGCCATTGGAGAAATTGGACTTTCCGGTTTAGGTTTGGCAGTTTCTTATCTCAACAAAAAAGAATTGACAGATAATGCCTTTATCCATATAAATGGAGAGCGTATCTACAAAACCGGAGATTTAGGAAAGTGGAGCTTAGACAATAATTTGATTTTTTATGGCAGAAAAGACAGTCAGCTTAGTTACAAAGGATATCGTATTGAAGTAGGAGAAATAGAACAGGCCATACAAAAAGTAAATGCATATGTGGTGGACAGTTATGTGTGTATTAATGAAGTTGGAGGAATGCCTATTCTGATTGCCTATTTAGTAGCAAACGAGTCTTTTATCAATATATCTTCTTTAGTAATTGATTTAAAAGCTCATTTACCGGAATTTATGATTCCGACGCATTTTGTAATCTTAGATGCTATTCCTTTAATTCCTAACGGAAAAATTGATATTAAGAGTTTGCCGGAACCTAAAACTATAAACATTGCAGAAGCAGTTCAATTGCCGGTAACACCCGAAGAGAAAGAGATCGCTTCAATCTGGCAGGAATTATTACGCCTTGATCAGGTTGATGTAAACGTGAGTTTTTTCGAATTAGGAGGGCACTCTTTATTGGCCAATCAGTTTATAAGCAGTTTACGTGATCAAAAAGGAATTGAATTGTCGTTAAGAGATTTTTACAAATCTCCTACCATTAAAGAAATCAGTGAACTGGTTCCTACTTTAAACAAAAAAGAAGTTCAAAATATTAAAGCTCCTGAGCAGGAGTTGTATCCATTGTCTTTTTCACAAGAAAGATTATGGTTTTTAAATCAGCTGAATAGTGCCGATACTTCTTATCACGTATCAAGAGCAATGAAATTAAAAGGTTTTGTTGAGGTTGCCGCACTCGAAGAAACGTTTGCAAAATTGATCAAAAAACATGAGATTTTAAGAACTGTTTTTGTGAATCAGGAAGGTAAGCCTTATCAAAAAATACTACCTCCATTTGGGTATACCATTCCGGTTGTAGATTATACCGGAATAAAAAATAAAGAAAATAAAGAGAAAGTAATTGCCGATAGTCTGGAAAGAATAGAGAGCCGTGCTTTTCAAATTGAAGAAGGACCGCTTTTTAGAATAGAATTATTAAAGTTCTCCGATCAGGAAAGTGTACTTGTATTTTGTGAGCATCATTTAATTTTAGACGGATGGACTCAGGGAATCCTGTTTAGAGATTTCGTTGATATTTATAATGAATTAAAAAGAGATCCTGATTTTGTGGCAGAGAAGCCTGAAGTTACTTTTAAAGACTATGCGTATTGGGAAAGAAATAGTCTGAACGAAAGTGTTATCAGCGAAAAATTGGATTATTGGGAAAACAAATTTGAAGGTTTTTCTAACGGATTGTTGTTGCCATTAGATTTCGAAAGAGAGGAAACTACTGTGAAAAAAGGCGGTACGATAGAGCATGTATTTTCCTTAGATTTTTCCGAAAAATTACGTCAGTTTTCCGAAAAACAAGATGTGTCGTTGTTTATCACAATGCTCGCAGCCTTTAAAATAGTGCTGCATAAATTTAGCAATCAAACCGATATTTCTGTGGGGACAGCTGTAGCCAACAGACGTTATAAAGAATTTCAGGAAGTTTTAGGTATGATTGTAAATACAATTGCATTACGTACTACGTTTAGCAATGAAAATTCCTTAACGGAGGTACTTAACGAGGTGAAAGAAACCTGTCTGGATGCTTATTCTTATGATGATACCCCTTTTGGAAAAGTAGTAGAAAGAATAAATCCGGAAAGGAGTTTAAATCTGCATCCGTTATTTCAATACATGTTTAGTTTTGTGAACGTTCCGGTACAAAGCATGTCTTTGCTGGATGCGGACATCGAAATTTTGAACGGGCATAATAAAACATCACGATTTGATATTAGTGTTGTTGTCAATACCGTATACGAACAAATCGATTCTTTAACAGATAATAAACCGGACAGAAGAATTTCGGTAGAATGGGATTACAATGCAGGGATCTTTAAGTATGCCACAATGAAACGTGTACTGAAAGCTTACCTTAAAGTTTTAGAGGCTCTTGTTGAAAACCCCGCGCAATCACTGGCAAGTTTGGATTACATTTCAAGCTCAGAGAAAGCGATCCTTTTGGAAGATTTTAGCACTTCAAAAGCAGAAGCAATAGTAGAAGCTACAGCCGTTGAAATGTTCGAACAGCAAGCCGGGCAAACCCCTGATGCCGTAGCAGTAGTTTTTGAAAACAGATCGCTGACTTACAAAGAACTCCATGAGCTTTCCAGCCAGTTGGCGCATTATTTATTGAATGAGTATGAGATAAAAACAGAAGACCTTATTGCTGTAAAATTAGAGCGCAGCGAGTGGATTTACATCTCACTTTTAGCCGTATTGAAAACCGGCGGTGTTTATGTCCCTATAGATCCGTGTTATCCGGAGCAAAGAATTGCTTATATCGAGCAAGACAGTACATGTAAAGTTGTTATTGACGAGAAGTTATTGGCGAATTTCATCTCCCGTCAGGACAATTATCCAACCACATTACCTGTTATTTCTTTGACTCCGGAGAACCTCATGTATGTCATTTATACCTCAGGTTCCACAGGACAGCCCAAAGGAGTAATGATCGAGCACAAAAGTTTGGTGAATTATATCCTAAACCAAAAAGAAGAATTCGGGTTTGATGCGTCCGATCGTATCGTACAATTCTCCAACAACGCCTTTGATGCGTCAATGGAACAGATCTTTTTGGCTTTGCTTAGTGGAGCCACCCTGATAGGTGCTCCAAAAGAGCGTATCATTGATCCGACCGATTTTGTAAACTTATTGAACGAACACAGTGTAACCCACCTGCATGCCACCCCGGGTTATTTATCACATTTAGAGCACCTTTCTACCTGTAAAACCCTGAAAAGAATCGTTGCAGCAGGAGAAGTATGCCCAAAAAATCTGGCCGAAAAAATGATCAAAATAGCCGACTTCTACAACAAGTACGGCCCAACGGAAGCCACCATTAGCGCTGTTATGGGAAGAGTAGAACAAAGCGATCTGCAAAGAAATCTTGTCTCAATTGGCAAACCCTTAAAAGACAGTCAGATCTATATCCTGTCCGATAACCTGGAATTACAGCCTATCGGTGTATTTGGAGAACTCTGTATCTCAGGAAACAGCCTGTCCAGAGGATACCTAAACAATGCAGAACTCACCGAAGAAAAATTCATCGCCCATCCCTTCATTACAGGAGCCAGACTCTACAAAACAGGCGATCTGGGCCGATGGTTACCCGATGGCAGCATCGAACTCACAGGTAGAAAAGACCAGCAGGTAAAAGTAAGAGGCCACCGAATAGAACTCGGTGAAATCGAACATGCCTTATTAACACAAGACAGCATCAGTCAGTGTGTTGTAACCGTACAAAACATAGAGACAGAACCCGCAATAGTAGCCTATGTGGTAGGAGAAAAAGAACTTGACAAACAAGAACTTCGTGCCCAATTGAGCCAATATTTACCGGATTATATGCTTCCGGGTTACTATGTACAATTAGACGCCATTGCATTAACCTCCCATGGTAAAGTGGATCTAAAAGCATTGCCTAAAGTAGATGTAAACGATAAAATTCAGCAAGAATATACCGCTCCGGAGACCGTTTTAGAGAAACAACTCGCTGCAATCTGGGAAGAAATACTGGGCATAAATACCATTGGAACCACAGACAACTTCTTTGAATTGGGTGGACACAGCCTGAAAGTCATCTTAGTAACCAATAAAATCAACCGACAATTAGGCTATCAGATCAGCGTAAAAGATGTCTTTTTGAACCCAACCATCTCAGGAATCATCAGCAAACTTGAGGAAGGAACCTTCACCGCTATACCCAAAGCAGAGCAGCAGGAAAGCTACGTTTTAAGCTCCTCTCAGCACCGCTTATGGATCCTTAGTCAGTTTGAAGGGGGGAATCAGGCCTACAACATTCCCGGTTCGTTTGAATTAGAAGGAAATTTAAATACAGCGCAATTAACAGAAGCTTTCAACCTTCTTATTGCCAGACATGAAACCCTAAGAACCTACTTCAAAAGAGACGATCAGGGAGAAGTGCGTCAGTTTGTAATTGATGCCAAAGACATTGACTTCAAAGTAGATTATGAAGATTTCAGCACAATCGAAAACCAAGAAGAAGTCCTGGAACACAGCGTTGCCCAAAGTTACGAGCATCAATTTGATTTAGAGAAAGCTCCTTTGGTACATCTGAAACTCATCAGACAATCAGAAAACAAACACCTGTTACTTTTCAATATGCATCACATCATTAGTGATGGCTGGTCTATGGGAATTTTAAGCCAGGAACTTATCACGATTTACGATCATTTAATCCAAAATAAAACCATTAATCTTCCGGAGCTAAGCATACAATATAAAGACTATGCCACCTGGATGAGAAGTGAAGAACAAATCACTAAACTAAAAAAATCAGAAGCCTACTGGCTGGATATCTTTAGCGGTAACCTGCCTGTATTAGAACTTCCGACAGAGAAAATACGACCAAGAATAAAAACCTATGCCGGAAATTCCATCACCCATAACTTTACCAAAGAGGCAAGTGTCACCCTGAAAACATTCTCAGAGCAACACAACAGCAGTCTTTTTATGACCCTGATGGCAGCAATAAACGGACTACTCTCGAGATATACCAACACCAGAGACCTTATTTTAGGGACACCAATTGCCGGAAGAGAACACAGTGATCTGGAAAATCAAATAGGGCTTTATCTCAATACGTTGGCCATTCGAACCCGTTTTGAAGAAACAGCAGATTTTGAAACCCTGCTGCAAATACAAAAAGAAACCCTGCTCAATGCCTATTCCCATCAGGAATATCCGCTGGACAACCTGGTAGAACAACTAGGTTTAGGTAGAGATACAAGCCGATCAGCACTTTTTGATGTACTGGTAGTTTTGCAAAATCAACAAGATTTATTTGACTCAAATGCAGAACAAATAGAAAGTTTAACCTTAAAACCTTATAAAGCCAATCCAAGAAAAGTAAGTCAATTCGATTTAAGCTTCATCTTTTCAGAGAAAGAAGGACAGTTGAGCTTACACATCGAATACAATACTGATATTTACGAACCAGAATTTGTGGCACGACTAGCGGCTCATTTAGAAAACTTTTTAACCAAAGCCATTCAAAATCCGGAGCAAAAAGTAGCCACACTCAACTACCTGAGTGAAGCTGAGACCACACAATTACTAGAGGATTTTAACAACACAGTAGTAGCGTATCCTAAGGATCACACTATGGTTGACTTATTTGTCAATCAGGCGAAGAAAACTCCTGAGCAAATTGCTTTAGTAACTGATACAAAAAGTTTTACCTATAAAGAACTCGATGAGATTTCTAATGAATTATCACACTACCTGTTAAGTAATTACAACTTAGCCGTAGAAGATTTGGTAGGCGTAAAGCTGGGCCGCAGCGAGTGGTTGCCTATTGCCTTATTGGCGGTTTTAAAATCAGGATGTGCTTACGTTCCGATCGATCCCAACTATCCGGCGCAAAGAATTGAGTACATCGAACAAGACAGTAAATGTAAAATCACCATAGACGATAGCTTTATCGAAAGTTTTAAACAAGCAGAATCCATATCAAAATCTCTTCCGCAGATTTCTTTCAGTTCAGAGCACCTGGGCTACATCATCTACACCTCAGGATCCACAGGAAAACCAAAAGGAGTCATGATCACCCATCAGAACGCTGTGGCCATGTTATGCTGGTCGCAAAGAGAATTTAGCGATACCGATTTTGATATTTTATACGCCGTAACCTCACACTGTTTTGATCTGTCCGTTTATGAATTTTTCTATCCTTTAAGCATCGGAAAACAAATACGTTTACTGGCCAATGGATTATCGATAGGAGATTATATCCAGAGCGACAAAAACGTACTGATCAATACCGTGCCTTCCGTAATTCATACCCTGATAGAGAAAGGAACCACCTTTGAGAATGCTGTTGGAATTAACCTTGCCGGAGAAGCCTTCCCGGTGAGTATCGCCAACCATTTTACAGATTCCGGCATCGCCATTAGAAACCTGTACGGACCATCAGAAGACACTACCTACAGCAGTTATTACCGAGTAGAAGGGACTTACGAAAACGCAGTGCCTATTGGAAAAGCCTTAGACAACACCCAGTTTTATGTACTTTCAGAAGAGCTGGCCTTGCAGCCTGTGGGAGTTATTGGAGAAATCTGTATCTCAGGTGATGGCTTGTCCAGAGGGTATTTGTACCAACCGGAACTCACCGCAGAAAAGTTCATCAAAAACCCATTTAACGATACTACTAAATTGTACAAAACAGGCGATTTAGGTAAATGGCTGTCTGATGGTACCATCGCTTACATAGGCCGAAAAGACAGTCAGGTTAAAATCAGAGGACATCGTATTGAACTCGGAGAAATCGAGCAGGTATTACAATCACAGGAAGATATCGATCAGTGTGTGGTCATCACGGCAACCGTAAATGGCGATCCGGTAATTGTAAGTTATCTGGTAAGCACTGCAACTATTGACAAACAACAGCTTCGTCAATCACTTTCGAAAGAATTACCGGAATATATGTTACCGAGCTTTTATGTGTTCTTAGATAAATTTCCACTAACACCCAACGGTAAGATCGACAAAAAAGCATTACCATCAGTAAGCACAGAGGATGTCATCCAACAGGAATATGTGGCTCCGACCAATGAAATCGAAGAAAAACTGGTAGCCATATGGCAGGACATTCTAAAACGAGAGAAAATAGGAATCACCAATAATTTCTTTGAATTGGGAGGAAACAGTTTAACAGCTTCCGTTTTAATCAACAGAATAAACAGAGCTTTTGATACAAGACTTACTATTCAGGACTTATATGAGACTCAAGACATCACAGGGGTTTTCAGGAAATTAAAATTTATTCTGTTTCAAAATGAATTAACTGTAGAAACAGCTGATGATCTGGATGAGATATTGATATAATTTATAGTGTTTACTATTTTTTACCCCAACGGTTTACTATAAAATCTAATCGCGAGTTTCATTTTATAGCTTAAGCAGGATTACACTTTACAGTCGTGCTATCTTGATTAAAACCGAAATGAATCAGAGTTTACAGAACAAAATAAATGATCACTTATCACCATTTTACTAATACAATTGTGCAGTCATTCTAAAAATGGAGTATGCACTGCTAAAGTTTACTTTAAAAATAATATCATGATAGAGAACTTAATACATACATTAGAAAACTTAAATATCAGACTTCGGGTAGAAAACGGCGATTTGAAAATTAATGCTCCAAAGGGGACTTTAACTCCTGAAATTATTGAGGACATTAAGATCCATAAAAATAGATTTATTACCTTGTTGTCATCGTCAGAATCAATTCCAAACGCAGCGATAAAAGAATCTTATGCACTTACTTCTTCACAATATCGTTTGTGGACTTTAAGCCAATTTGAGAGCGGTAACTCGGCCTATAACTTATTTGCTGCATTTGAATTTATAGGAGCGCTGGAATTTGAAAAATTAGCCGAAGCCTTTCAAATTTTGGTAGAAAGACATGAGAGCTTACGTACCGTTTTCAAAGAAGATAAACAAGGGAATCTGGGACAGTATATTGTTTCGGCCGCTCAATACACTGGAGCTTTACAGTTTAGAGATTTAAGTAATGCCACAGCTGAAGTCCTTAGCAATCATATTAATACACTTCAAAGACATGCTTTTGATCTAGAAAAAGGACCTCTTTTTATAGGAGAGATCGTAAAGACAACTGCAGATCATCATATTCTAATGCTCAATATGCATCACATTATTGGCGATGGCTGGTCGATGGGGGTATTGAGTAAAGAATTTGTAACCATTTATAATGGATTGGTTATAGGAAATGAGATCGTATTACCAGACTTGCCTATTCAGTACAAAGATTATTCAGAATGGCAAAACAGCCCGTCCAGACAGGCAGTGCTGGAAAAATCCAAAGCTTTATGGTTAGAGACATTCTCAGGGGATTTGCCGGTTTTGGAATTACCTTCCAATAAAGTAAGACCCAAATTTAAAACGTATAACGGTTCAGGCATAAAACATTCTTTCTCAAAGGAGAGTACCACCGCACTTAACACTTATGCCCAGCAAAATGGCGTAACTCCTTTTATGGTTTTAATGGCCGGAATAAACGGATTACTGTCCAGATATACCAACAGCAGAGACATTATTTTAGGAACTCCCGTAGCCGGAAGAGAACACAGTGATCTGGAAAATCAGGTTGGGTTATATTTAAATACGCTGGCCATTCGAACCACATTTGAAGCAACAGCAAGTTTTGAAGAGTTACTGACCCTACAAAAAGAAACCCTGCTCAATGCCTATTCGCATCAGGACTATCCTTTAGACAGTTTGGTAGAAGCGCTTGATCTTAAAAGAGATTTAAGCCGTTCGGTTTTGTTTGATGTTTTAGTGGTATTTCAAAATCAGCAGGAATTGTTAGGGTCTGAAAGTTTAACGATAAACGGTGTTGAAATAAAACCTTATAAAAATCTGAAAAAGTCATTTAGTAAATTTGATTTAACCTTTGCTTTTTCAGAATATCAGGGAGAAATGGCTTTAGATTTCGAATACAATACTGATATTTATGAATCAGAATTTGTGGTACGACTAGCGGCTCATTTAGAAAATTTTTTAACTAAAGCCATTCAAAATCCGGAGCAAAAAGTAGCCACACTCAACTACTTGAGCGAAGCCGAGACCACACAATTGTTACAAGATTTTAACGACACAACAGTAGCGTATCCTAAGGATCATACCATGGTTGACTTATTTGTCAATCAGGCGAAGAAAACCCCGGAGCAGATCGCTCTAGTAACCGATACAAAAAGTTTTACTTACAAAGAACTCGATGAGATTTCTAATGAATTATCACACTACCTGTTAAGTAATTACAACTTAGCAGTAGAAGATTTAGTAGGCGTAAAACTGGGCCGTAGCGAGTGGTTGCCTATTGCACTATTGGCCGTTTTAAAATCAGGATGTGCTTACGTTCCGATTGATCCCAACTATCCGGCGCAAAGAATTGAGTACATCGAACAAGACAGTAAATGTAAAATCACCATAGACGATAGCTTTATCGAAAGATTTAAACAAGCAGAATCTATATCAAAATCATTGCCGCAGATTTCTTTCAGTTCTGAGCACTTGGGCTACATCATTTACACCTCAGGATCCACAGGAAAACCAAAAGGAGTTATGATCACCCACCAGAATGCTGTAGCCATGTTATACTGGTCGCAAAGAGAATTTAGCGATACCGATTTTGATACTTTATACGCCGTAACCTCACATTGTTTTGATCTGTCTGTTTATGAATTTTTCTATCCTTTAAGTATCGGAAAACAAATACGTTTACTGGCCAATGGATTATCGATAGGAGATTATATTCAGAGTGACAAAAACGTACTAATCAATACCGTGCCATCGGTAATTCATACCCTGATAGAGAAAGGAACCACTTTTGAGAATGCTGTTGGAATTAACCTTGCCGGAGAAGCGTTTCCGGTAAGTATCGCCAACCATTTTACAGATTCCGGCATTGCTATTAGAAACCTGTACGGACCATCAGAAGACACCACTTACAGCAGTTATTACCGAGTAGAAGGGACTTACGAAAATTCCGTACCTATTGGAAAAGCACTGGACAACACCCAGTTCTATGTCCTTTCAGAAGAGCTGGCATTGCAGCCTTTAGGGGTAATTGGAGAAATCTGTATCTCAGGTGATGGCTTGTCCAGAGGGTATTTGTACCAACCGGAACTCACCGCAGAAAAGTTTATTACTAACCCTTTTAACGAGAACACAAAGCTCTACAAAACTGGCGATTTGGGTAAATGGCTGCCCGACGGTACCATCGCTTACATAGGCCGAAAAGACAGTCAGGTTAAAATCAGAGGACATCGTATTGAACTCGGAGAAATCGAGCAGGTATTACAATCACAGGAAGATATCGATCAGTGTGTGGTAGTTACTGCAACGGTAAATGGCGATCCGGTCATTGTTAGTTATTTGGTAAGCACTGCAACTATTGACAAACAACAGCTTCGTCAATCACTTTCGAAAGAATTACCGGAATATATGTTACCGAGCTTTTATGTGTTTTTAGATAAATTCCCTCTGACTCCCAACGGTAAGATCGACAAAAAAGCATTACCATCAGTAAGCACAGAGGATGTCATCCAACAAGAATATGTGGCTCCGACCAATGAAATCGAAGAAAAACTGGTAGCCATATGGGAAGACATTCTAAAACTGGAGAAAATTGGCATTACGGATAATTTCTTTGAATTGGGAGGGAACAGTTTAAAAGCTACCGTTTTAATCAACAGAATAAACAAGGCTTTTGATACGAGATTTTCTATTGAGGATTTGTATGAAACTCAGAATGTTATTGGAGTTTCGGAAAAACTGAAATTTATTGTGTTTCAGAATGAATTGGCCGGAGAGTCGGTTGATGATTTGGATGAAATTATGATATAAAGTTATCTCAATTCAGCCGATAGTATTTTTTGATGCTAACTAGTGAGATGAGAATATAATGATTCTGAAAAACAGAGATGCTTTTTAATTTATTTAAAAAATGATATCGTGATAAAAAATTTACTACATACGTTACAATCCTTGAATATCAGACTTCGGGTTGAAAATGGGGATTTGAAAATTACTGCTCCGAAGGGGGCTTTAACTCCTGAAATTATTGAAGAGATTAAAGCACATAAAAACGAACTGACCAAATTACTTTCATCGTCAGAGTCTATTCCCAAAGCTGCCATAAAAGAATCTTATGCACTTACTTCGTCTCAGCACCGTTTGTGGACCTTAAGTCAGTTTGAGACGGGTAATTCAGCTTATAATCTATTTAATGCCTTTGAGTTTAAAGGAGTGTTGGAATTTGAAAAATTAGCCGAAGCCTTTCAAATTTTAGTGAAGAGACATGAGAGCTTACGTACCATTTTTAAAGAAGATGATCAGGGTAATTTGGGACAGTATATTGTTCCGATGGCTCAATACAGTGAAGCTTTACAGTTTACAGATTTAAATAATGCTACAGCTGAAGCTCTGAGCAATCATACTAATACACTTCAAAGACATGCTTTTGACTTAGAAAAAGGACCTCTTTTTATAGGAGAGATCGTAAAGACAGCTACAGATCATCATATTCTAATGCTCAATATGCATCACATTATTGGCGATGGCTGGTCGATGGGGATATTGAGTAAAGAATTTATAACCATTTATAATGGATTGGTTATAGGAAATGAGATTGTATTATCGGACTTGCCTATTCAGTACAAAGATTATTCAGAATGGCAAAACAGCCCGTCCAGACAAGCAGTATTGGAAAAATCTAAAGCTTTATGGCTAGAGACATTTTCAGGAGATTTGCCGGTTTTGGAACTGCCTTCCAATAAAGTAAGACCGAAGCTTAAAACGTATAACGGTTCAGGGATAAAACATTCCTTCTCAAAAGAAATCACTACTCAGTTTAACACTCATGCACAGCAAAATGGGGTAACACTTTTTATGCTTTTAATGGCAGGAATAAATGGAGTACTGTCCAGATATGCTAACAACAGGGATATCATTTTGGGAACACCGATAGCGGGAAGAAAACACAGTGATCTGGAAAACCAGGTTGGGTTGTATTTAAATACGCTGGCCATTCGAACCGCTTTTGAAGAAAAAACAAGTTTTGAAGAGTTACTCAAGATACAAAAAGAAACCTTATTAAAAGCCTATTCTCACGAGGATTATCCTTTTGATAGTTTGGTAGAAGCGCTTGATCTTAAAAGAGATTTAAGCCGTTCGGTTTTGTTTGATGTTTTAGTGGTATTTCAAAATCAACGGGAATTATTGGCGTCTGAAAACCTAACCATAAACGGTGTTGAAATAACATCCTACAAGCAGTTGAAGAGACCCTTCAGCAAATTTGATTTAACCTTTGCTTTCGCGGAATATCAAGGAGAACTAGGCCTATACATCGAATACAATACTGATATTTATGAATCAGAATTTGTAGCTTGTTTAGCGAATCATTTAGATACTTTTTTAACCAAAGCCATCCAGAATCCGGAGCAAAAAGTAGCCACGCTTAACTACCTGAGCGAAGCCGAGACCACACAATTGCTAGAGGATTTTAACAACACAGCAGTAGAGTATCCTAAGGATCACACTATGGTTGACTTATTTGTCAATCAGGCGAAAAAAACACCGGAGCAGATTGCTCTGGTGACCGATACAAAAAGCTTGACCTACCAAGAACTCGATGAGATTTCTAACGAGCTTTCACACTATCTGTTAAGTAATTACAACTTAGCCGTAGAAGATTTAGTAGGTGTAAAGCTGGGCCGCAGCGAATGGTTGCCTATTGCACTATTGGCCGTTTTAAAATCAGGATGTGCTTACGTTCCGATCGACCCCAACTATCCGGCGCAAAGAATTGAGTACATCGAGCAAGACAGTAAATGTAAAATCACTATAGACGATAGTTTTATCGAAAGTTTTAAACAAGCAGAATCCATATCAAAATCTCTTCCACAGATTTCTTTCAGTTCTGAGCACTTGGGCTACATCATTTACACCTCAGGATCCACAGGAAAACCAAAAGGAGTTATGATCACCCACCAGAATGCTGTAGCCATGTTATACTGGTCGCAAAGAGAATTTAGCGATACCGATTTTGATACTTTATACGCCGTAACCTCACATTGTTTTGATCTGTCTGTTTATGAATTTTTCTATCCTTTAAGTATCGGAAAACAAATACGTTTATTGGCCAATGGATTATCGATAGGAGATTATATTCAGAGTGACAAAAACGTACTAATCAATACCGTGCCATCGGTAATTCATACCCTGATAGAGAAAGGAACCACTTTTGAGAATGCTGTTGGAATCAACCTTGCCGGAGAAGCATTCCCGGTGAGTATCGCCAACTATTTTACAGACTCCGGCATTGCTATTAGAAACCTGTACGGACCATCAGAAGACACCACCTACAGCAGTTATTACCGAGTAGAAGGGACTTACGAAAATTCCGTGCCTATTGGAAAAGCCTTAGACAACACCCAGTTTTATGTACTTTCAGAAGAGCTGGCATTGCAGCCTGTAGGGGTAATTGGAGAAATCTGTATCTCAGGAGACGGTTTGTCCAGAGGGTATTTGTATCAGCCGGAACTCACCGCAGAAAAGTTTATTACAAATCCATTTAACGATACTACTAAATTGTACAAAACAGGCGATTTAGGTAAATGGTTACCTGACGGTACCATCGCTTACATAGGCCGAAAAGACAGTCAGGTTAAAATCAGAGGACATCGTATTGAACTCGGAGAAATCGAGCAGGTATTGCAATCACAGGAAGATATCGATCAGTGTGTGGTCATCACAGCAACTGTAAATGGAGATCCGGTCATTGTTAGTTATTTGGTAAGCACTGCAACTATTGACAAACAACAGCTTCGTCAATCACTTTCGAGAGAATTACCGGAATATATGTTACCGAGCTTTTATGTTTTCCTGGATAAATTCCCTCTGACACCCAACGGTAAGATCGACAAAAAAGCATTACCATCGGTAAGCACAGAGGATGTTATCCAACAGGAGTATATTGCTCCTTCGAATGAAATAGAAGAAAAGCTTGTCGCCATCTGGGAGGAAGTTTTACAAAAAACGAAAATAGGAGTAAGTGATATCTTTTTTGCGCTTGGCGGACACAGTCTGAAAGCCACTCAGGTAATTTCTAAGATTCAGAAAGAATTCAATATTAAAATTGAACTTAAGGAATTGTATAAAGAGCCGACAATTACCAACTTGGCCGGTTACATAGAATCCATACAAATTTTAAACAAACAACAGTTGATTCCTTCTGTTGTTGGGGAAGAATTGGTTTTTTAGAGCCACAGTTCATCTAAAAAAAGAGTATAAAAAAACAGTTACAGGAGTATTCTTGTAACTGTTTTTTTGTTTTACAGCTATTGTAATTTGCTGTATTTCAATTGTTTTTTGACTGAAGTGCTTTAATTGTTTTTTCTGTTTTATGTCTAGTGTGTTGATTTACAGTTTGTAATGGTTTTTTAGGTGGTTAAATCAGTGATACTGGGGGATCAAACGATAAAAACTACCCTTTAGGTTAAAAGGGTACTGGTTGTTTCTGTTTAATTTTGAATAAAAAATAATACTATGGATGATCGTTATTCAAAGAATAAACTTTATCTAAGCGATGAAGAACAAGAGATTATAAAAGATTTTCCAATTTTGCTGGCAGGAAGCGGTATTGGAAGCGTAATTGCGGAATGTGCGCTGCGTTTTGGTTTTGAAAAAATCACTATTGTAGATGGTGATCAGGTAGAGCGGTCTAATTTGAGCAGACAGAACTATACAGAAGATGATATCGATTCTAACAAAGTAGATGCTTTGGCAAGACGATTGAAATCAATCAATAAAAATGCAGAAATCAATTGCATTGATTTTTTCCTGACGGTCGAAAACATAGGGGATCATATTAAAGGTCACAAAGCGGCAATTAATACGCTGGACTTTTCTTCTCCGGTACCGTTGATATTCGATACCGCTTGTCAAAAGTTAGACATTCCGGTGCTGCATCCTTATAATATCGGATGGGGAAGTCTGGTAACTGTTATTGCCAGAGATGGCCTTCTTTTAAACGCACTGGCAAATGGAGAAGAAGAATTCAATGAATCGACTATGATGGATTACGCTTCAAGTTATTTGAGATTTTGGGGAAATCCGCAAAAATGGATGGACAGTATTATTGAAAAATACAAAATCGAAAAAGGCTGTCAGTCCCCTCCACAAATGGCCATTGCATCATGGTCGGTAGCAGCTCTGTGTACTCATTTGCTTTTTAATATTGCGACCGGTAAAAAATTCAAAAAATTCCCTGAGTTTTATTTATCCGCAATTATAGATGAAGATTTATAGAATCCCTTTTTGGGCTTTTAGCAATGATAATTTACCATGTAGAGACATAGATTTTTGGAGTGTTAGATGTGAAATATAAAATGTGAAACGTCTTAATTTTATCCGGAGAATCTATGTTTCTATGTGTTTAAAGCATAGCTAGAGAGCATAAGGATTTCAAAAATCTGCACAATCTGCGAAATCTGCGAGAAAAACATTCAACACATGGATAGATAGGTTTTAAGAGATGTGTAAAGAGTAAAGAGTAAAGAGTAAAGAGTAAAGAGTGTCTCATAGAAACACATTTCTCTATTATAATGCTCTGTGTTTTGTTAAAAGTGAAACGCCTTATTCTAGGTTGTAAAAGTCTATGTTTCTATGTGTTTAAACCAGAGCCGCAGAGCATAAGGATTTCAAAAATCTGCACAATCTACCAAATCTGCGAGAAAAAAAGGATCGCATAAGGAGATAGGTTTTAAGATATAAAATGTAAAAACTATGTACAAGAGAAAGATGTTCTCTTGTCTAGCACTCTGCGTTTTATTAAAAGTGAAACGCCCTATTTTAGGCTGTAAAAGTCTATGTTTCTATGTGTTTAAGACATAGCTACAGAGTATAAGGATTTCAAAAATCTGCACGATCTGCGAAATCTGCGAGAAAAAAAATATCGCATAAGGAGATAGGTTTTAAGATATAAAATGTAAAAACTATGTACAAAAGAAACATGTTTTTCTTGTCTGGTACTCTGTGTTTTATTAAAAGTGAAACGCCTTATTTTAGGCTGTAAAGTCTATGTTTCTATGTGTTTAAACCTTAGCCACAGAAAAGATACGACAGAAAAAATCTGCGTGGAAATACTCCACGCATAGAAACATAGTTTTTATAAGAATAAAAGAATATTAAATCAGTTTATTACTGGTGGCATAAGCGATGGCCTCAGCAATATTTCCTACCCCCAGTTTGGTAAACAACTTTCTCTTGTGAAACTTAATCGTATCAGCCGATACAAACATACTTTCGGCCATGTTGGCAATGGTAAAACCCCTTATAGAATATTGCAAAACCTCCTTCTCACGGCTGGTCAGTTCTATCTTTTTTAGCACCTTCCAAAAGTCTCCCTCAAGGTCATAACTGAAGATCTTATTTTCTCCCTTTTTATAAATTTTAATATTCCCCGACTGCAATTCAGAAGAAAGTGAGATAATACAAATCGATTTCCAGATTTTACCGTCATTGGTCAGGAAAACAGGAGTCAGTTTTTGATTCACCAAAAAAGTCTTTCCATTAGGATTCTTCAATCTGAAATCATAGGAGATGGTATGATTCAGACGTTCTTCTACAGGAATATTTTGATAGAAGTCAAAACCTATGGTGTTGATTTTTAGTAATAAATCCAGATCTTCTTTGACCACATACTTAAAATAAAAGGCATATCCGAGTTCCTGAACTTCTGCCGGAGTGTGATCACATAAGAATAATGGATTTTCGGATACGTACTCAAACCCTTTTTTTTCGTAATCAATAATATAAATACTACTGTAAGTTGTTCTGGCAAATGCTTTGACCAGTTCTAAATAATTTCCCAGTCTTCCTTTCTCATCTTCAGAGATCTTTTGAACGGTGTTGTTTGAGGAAAAAAAGTCGTTTTCAATTACCATATTTTAATAGTTTTTTAACAGGTTGTGAATATAGGAAAAATTGGAGATATGATGTTAAATTAATTTTATTTCTATACGAATTTAACTTCATTTCAATAAAAATGATATTTGGGTTTTTGGTCGTTTTTTTTCTTTTAAAGTTCATTTTTAAAAACTACACTTAAGGGTAGTTTTTGATTAAAATACTGTAAACTAGTATTTTGTGTAATATGAAGCGTAAATTGTGGTGATAGTTTTGGAGAAAACAAATACTATGAAACTCGCCAAAAACAACCACACAGCAATTAGTCAAAATGACATCTTTCGTATGTCTAAATTTGTAGTCACAGAAAACTTCAATCACCATTCTAATGAAGTTTTTCCGGGCCACTATCAAAAAGATATTGATGCCGTTTACAAAGAAGAAATGAACTTCCTTGAAAACTCCAAAATATTCGCATTTAAAAATGAATTGGGAGACTTTACCGGTACCATCAGAGTTTTAAAATGGGACTTCATTACCCCGCTTCCTATTCAAAAAATGTTTGGTATCAATCCTTTCTTATGTGCAGAAGGAGATGCCATCAATGAAATCTGGCACATTGGACGTTTTGCCATTAAAAAAGGCGTTCGTGATGTTAACCTGCTAAAAAAACTATTGGTTTGTGCCATTGCACCGGTTTGCAAACACAAAGACAATATGGCCTTCGCCGAAATCGATGCCAAACTGCTTCGCGTATTAACCCTAATGGGCATCAAAGCAAAAATTGTGGGCAAATCAATCGAATACCTGGGATCAGAAACAATACCTGTATCGATGTCCTATAATGGTCTTATTACTTTCTACAACGAGAACAAACATTTGGTTACACCGGAAGATTTTGAGCTTTCTTCTGTAAACGATAAACTACCCAATAAGGTAGTATTTAACGCTAACCAATTGAACTACACTTTGGTGTAGTAGCATTTGAAAACCTATATTGTAAATTTACTTCAGTAAAAATAAGTAGTTGGATTCACAACTTTCAGATTTTTACACCACACTCAAAAGGCATCAAAATTTACCTTGAGAGTTCCAACAAAAACATTATTACCAAAATTACTTTAGAGTAAAAAAGGTAAAGCTATTAAACCAAAAAACGTATCTAAAAAAAATAACCATGTGACTGGTAATAGCGCAGCTATGCCCGGTGACGAAAAAAACCAAATAATATGGATCGAAAACAAGGTTGGCATGTTCTTTACGTCAAGTACAGACATGAAAGTAAAGTCTACAAAGAATTAATGGAAAAAAAATTAGAAGCTTTTTTACCTATGGCCACCAGCATTAGACAATGGAGTGACCGAACTAAGAAAATTGAAATTCCCTTATTTCCCAGTTATGTTTTTGTAAACATTAAAAACAACAAAGACTTTCATGATGCTTTAAATGTAGAGAGCGGTTGTTCCTACTTGTCTTTCGGCAAAGAATACGGCAAAGTTTCCGAAGAAGAAATCGCTTATATCAAACTCTTCACCCAGGGAAAAGACATCACCGATGTTCAAGTCGAATCGGCACTGCCAAAAATAGGCGATAAACTTAAAATCGAGCATGGCGAACTATCAGGTTTGGAATGTGAAGTTTTCAGAGTCGACAATCAGCACAGAATCAGCGTACGATTAAGTTCATTGCGCCAGAATATATCAGCGATAATACCTTTGTCGTATCTATCCAATCCGGAAGAAAACGTCTTTGCAAAGGCATAGGTTTTAGATTTTCTTTTCAATTAGATTATCGCCTCCTATATAATGGAGCTAATCATTAAAGTGATTTTTGTACTTGTTATAAAGTGTAAAAGATCTCTTATCTCAATCCTTTTTTACACATCAAAATCTAGTTTTACTACCTGGTAAATCATCACAACACATTGTCTTTTAGAACAATGTGTTTGGTGTTGTACATAGGTTATTTTAAATATATCAGTTATTAATTCAAAAATAAAGCATTTAGAAAACACTATTACGATGAAAGATATCAAATCAATAATTACCGGCTTATCCCATAAAGAAGTACAAATTTTTCTTGATGATTCAGAAGAAAATTTAAGAGTAACAGGAAATACAGCAGCTCTTACTGCAGAGGATAAAAATGATATTTCAACCAATAAAGATCGTCTTATCGCCTTACTTAAAAGCAGTAAAAACAGTGCAAAATTTAATTTTGAGTCAATTTCTGCAGTTTCTGAATCTGAAAGTTACGAAGTATCGGCCGGACAGCGCCGTCTTTGGACTTTGAGCCAGTTTGAAGGAGGGTCTGAGGTGTACAATATGCCTATGCGTACCATTTTAAAAGGTAATTATGATATAGGATACTTTCAAAAAGCGATAATCGCTACTATAGAGCGTCACGAGATCTTGCGTACTACTTTCAAAATGGATGAAAACGGTGATGTGAGACAGTACGTGCAGCCAACAACAGACGTAAACTTCGGGCTGTCTTATGTTGATTTCAGAAATGTTGCAGATAAAGATGCCAGTGTATCCGGTTATATCAAAGAAGATTCATTCGTTCCGTTTGATTTAGAAAAAGGACCATTATTTCGTCTAAGTTTATTACAGACTGAAGAGGATACTTATGTTTTTTATTACAACATGCACCACATTATAGGTGATGGCTGGTCGATGAATGTATTATCAAAAGATGTATTTGCATTTTATGAGTCTTTTGTAAAAGGGATTACTCCTGATCTTGCACCTCTTGCCATTCAATATAAAGATTATGCAAACTGGCAGGCAGTACAGATAAATTCAGCGGTTTCTACCAAGGATAAAGCGTATTGGATGGAAAGTCTTTCAGGAGAGTTACCAATCCTGGATCTTCCTTCAGAAAAACGTCGTCCTTCTGTGAAAACACATAAAGGAAGAAGCTTAAGAGCTTATATTTCTAAGGAAACAACAGCGATGCTTCAGCATTTTACAAAAGAGAACAATGGCAGTACTTTTATTAGTTTACTAACCACGATCAATGTTCTGTTTCATAAATATACCTCAGATACAGATATTATTATAGGTAGTCCGGTTGCAGGACGTGACCATGCAGATTTAGCCAATCAGATTGGTTTTTATGTAAATACTCTTGCCTTGCGCAATACCGTGGAGGCCGAGGAGAATTTTACTTCAATTTATAAGCGAATTAAAGAGCAGACACTGGAGGCGTTTAACCATCAAATGTATCCTTTTGACAGTTTAGTAGAAAACTTAAACATTAAAAGAGATGCAGGAAGAAGCAGTGTGTTTGATGTTTTGTTAGTGCTTCAGAATACATCAGCAAATGAGGTGACGATCGAAATACCAACATCAAAAACCGATGCAATTCTTGATTTAGGAGAAACAGTTTCAAAATTTGATGTAGAGCTTAATTTCAGAGAAGCCGGAGAGCACCTGGTTTTAGATGTTGCTTATAATACCGAGGTGTACGAACATCAAATGATCGAAGGATTAATACGACACTATAAACAAATTCTGGAAGAAGTATTATTTCAACCGGAAACTCCTATTGGAAAACTAACCTACATCAGTCAGGAAGAAGAAAAAGAATTAGTGCAGGATTTTAATGCTACGGCAACGAATTACCCTGTTGATCTTACGCTTATAGACCTCATTGAAGAACAAGTTGCTAATAATCCGGAAGGAGTTGCTTTGGCTTTTGAAGGAGAAGAAATGACTTATGCAGCTTTAAATGAAAAAGCCAATCAGGTGGCTCATTATTTACGCAGTATCAATGCTACAACAGAATCTATAGTAGGATTGTGTATGGAACGTTCTTTTGAAATGGTTATTGGAATGTTGGGTATTATGAAATCCGGAGGAGCTTATGCACCTATTGATCCTCATTACCCGGTTGAAAGAATAGAGTACATTATTAAAGATACTAAAGCAGAAGTGGTATTGGTAAATAACGACAGTATCAACAAAGTTAATTTTCTGGAAGGTACTACGATACTTAATCTTGATCAACAGGATTCAGTACTTGTCAATCAGTCCAAAACTAATCTAGCTGTAGCAATACCGGTTACAAATGCGGCTTATGTAATTTACACTTCAGGATCTACGGGAAATCCTAAAGGAGTTGTGAACGAACAAAGAGGTTTGGTGAACCGTCTGTTATGGGCGAAGGAGTATTATAATTTAACGGCTAACGATGTATTGATACAAAAAACTACTTTCTGTTTTGATGTATCGGTTTGGGAGTTCTTCCTTCCATTATTGGCAGGGTGTAAATTAGTAATTCCAAAACCGGAAGGACATAAAGACAGCGATTATTTAAGAGAGTTGATTGCAGCACACGGGGTAACAATGATTCACTTTGTACCTTCTATGTTAAGTGCATTTTTACTGGATATTGATGTTTCTAAATGCAGCAGTCTGAAAAATGTGGTATGTAGTGGAGAGGCTTTAAAAATAAGCCAGGTAGAAGACTTTCAAAAAGTATTGCCAAATGTTGTTTTGAGCAATTTATACGGACCTACAGAGGCTTCGATCGATGTGACAAGCTGGATTGTTCCTTTTAATGCGGTAGATTTAAAACGTGTTACGATAGGAGTTCCCGTGGCAAACACTCAGATTTATATTCTGGACAGCGAAATGAACATACAGCCTAAAGGTGTTACAGGAGAACTGTACATAGGTGGTGTTCAGGTAGCCAGAGAGTACATCAATCTTCCTGAACTTAATGCTTACCGATTTGTGCAAAATCCTTTTGGGGAAGGAAAATTATACAGAACCGGTGATAATGCAAAGTGGCTTCAGGATGGTACTATAGAATATTTGGGAAGAGAAGACAGCCAGGTAAAAATCAGAGGGTACAGAATTGAATTGGGAGAATTGGATACCGTTATCAACAGCTGTCCGTTTGTACATCAGGGAGTTGTTATTGCTAAAGAAGATGCTTACGGAGTAAATGAATTGGTAGCCTATGTCGTTTTTAAAGAGAATAAAACAAAAGAAGATCTTATTGCTTATCTAAAAGAACACATTCCAGGGTATATGATTCCGGGAATAATGGTACAACTGGATGAAATTCCATTGACATCAAATGGTAAAGTAAACAGAAAAGCATTACCGGATCCAACATTTAGCAGGGAATATGAATATGTAGCGCCAGGAACAAAAACAGAAGAGGAATTGGTGGCGATCTGGCAGAATCTGCTAAATGTAGCGCAAATTGGTATTACCGATAATTTCTTTGAACTGGGAGGACATTCCTTATTAGCAGTACGTTTAATATCGGCAATAAAGAAAGTAATGAACGTTGGCCTTACCATTACAAACATATTCGGTAATCCGACGATCTCAGAGCTGGCTTCTTTTATAGAAAAACAAGATACTGTTTCAACATTTTCTTTGGTAAGTAAACAAGACTTACCTGCAGATATTCCATTGTCGTATGCTCAGGAACGTTTATGGTTTATTGATAAATTAAAAGGCAGTGAACATTATCATATGCCTACGGTATTAACGCTAAAAGGAACTCTTAATACCGACTATCTTTCACAAGCTTTAAAAACAATTGTAGAGCGTCATGAGGCACTCCGTACTATATTTATAGAAAAAGAAGGTGTTGCTTATCAGGTGGTACAATCCTCAGACCGTTGGGAGTTGAATGTTGTTTCGGGTGTCGCAGATTATAAAGAATTTACAGCCGAAGAGATAAACAAACCATTTGATTTATCGAAAGATTATATGTTACGTGCTACGATTATCAAGGTATCAGATGCAGAACATATTTTAGTATTGGTACGCCATCATATTGCAACAGACGGATGGTCTGAATCTATAATCGTTAAAGAATTCAAAGAATTATACGCTTCCTATGCAACAGGAAAAGAAGCTAATTTACCAGCGTTAAACTTTCAATATACAGACTATTCCGTTTGGCAGCGTACCGAGTTGTCGGAAGAGGTATTGGCAGAAAAATTAGAGTATTGGGAGTCTAAATTAACAGGAGTAGCACCTTCTGCACTTCCAACAGATTATGCAAGACCGGCTGTTCAAAGCAGTCGCGGGAACCATATCAGTTTAAAGTTAGACAGCGATCAAAGTGAGGCTTTACGTGCTTATGCGAAAGAGCAGGGCGTAACCTTATTCATGCTATTATCGGGTGTTTACAAAGTATTATTGTACCGTTACAGCGGTCAGTCTGATATTTGTATCGGAACCACAGTTGCCAATCGTCCGCAGCAGGAGTTAGAATCGATGATTGGATTCTTTGTCAATGCTTTAGCCCTTCGCACTGATTTATCCGGTAATCCGTCGTTTAATGAAGTTCTGAAATCGGTAAAACAAACCACTTTAGAAGCGTACAATCATATCGCAGTTCCGTTTGAAAAAGTAGTAGACCGTGTAGAGAAAACAAGAGACAAAAGCAGAAGTTCTTTGTTCCAGGTATTGTTTGTTTTAAACAACAACCCGGAGGCAAAAGTTGCTGAATTTAGTGATATTACCATCGAACCAATGGCAATGAATTATAATATTGCCAAATACGATCTGACCATTTTTGCAGAAGACAGCGCGGAAGGAATCTCTTTTTCATTCAACTATTGTACAGATCTTTTCAGTGCTGCAACAGTGTCAGGTTTAAGATCACATTATGAGAACTTATTAACTGCTATCTTAGAAAACGGTACCTCAGCTATAGGAAATTTGGCCATGCTTAGCGCCGAAGAAGAGCAGGCACTTTTAGTAGAGTATAACACACCTGAGTATGCATTATCAGGAAAAGGAACGGTATTATCTCACTTTGAAGCGCAGGTAGCCAAAACTCCGGATGCGATTGCATTTGTCTATAATGATAGCCGTATGACGTACAAGGAGCTGGATGAAGCTGCTACCAAATTGGCGTATTACTATCAACAAACGTATGATTTAAAACAGGGTGACTTGATCGCCATGATGATGGATACTTCAAATTGGTCTTTATTGGCGATGGTATCCATTCTAAAATCAGGAGCAGGTTATGTTCCGATTGACCTTTCCTTACCAAAAGAGCGTCAGTTGTACATGGTACAGGAAGCCAATGTAAAATGTTTGCTTATTGAATCTTCGAGTTTATTTGATGTAATTGATTTTTCAGTTCCTGTATTTTCTATCGATATTCAGTATGCCGATATCCAGGCACTTCCGCAGGAGGTTACCTTCTCAACATTGGCAACAGAAGATACTACAGCTTATGTGGTGTACACTTCAGGAACCACGGGTCAGCCAAAAGGAGTTCAGGTAAGTCACAAGAATTTGGTAGACTATTACGAAGGATTAGAGGCTAAGATTTCGATCAGTGCTAACAAAAGCTTCGGCTTAATGTCTTCACTTTCTGCCGATTTAGGAAATACCGTATTGTACGGTTCTTTATTAAGCGGAGGCTGTTTGCACTTATTCAATAAAGATACTTTAATGGATGGGGTTAAATTACAAGCGTACTTTAACGCCAACCCAATTGATTGTATCAAAATAGTACCAAGCCACTGGCAGGCGCTGAGCATAAATAACAAGTTATTGCTGCCGGCACGTACTTTAATATTTGGAGGAGACGTACTTCAGGTGTCTTATGTAAAAGAGATCGCAGCACAAGATTCAAATGTGATGATTGTAAACCATTACGGTCCTACCGAGAGTACGATTGGAAAATTATTGCACCAGGTAGATCCAGCTTTTGATTACGTTACCATTCCGGTTGGGAAGTTGTTCTCAGACAGTGAAGCTTATATCGTAAGCAGTGATATGTCGTTATGTCCAATTGGAGTCTCAGGAGAATTATTACTGGGAGGTAAAGGAATCTCGAAAGGTTATCTGAATCGTGAAGATTTAACGCAGGAGAAATTTATTGCCAACCCATTCGCAGCAGGTAAAAGCGCTGTTTTATATAGAACGGGAGACTTAGTTCGCAGAAATTCATTGGGAGAAATCGAATTTTTAGGCCGTGTAGACGATCAGGTGAAGATTCGTGGATACCGTGTAGAATTAAAAGAAATCAGTCGTGTAATTCAGGGGTATTCCGGAATTGTACAGAATGAGGTTTTATTCAAAGAAGACGCTACAGGAGTTAAACGATTGGTAAGTTATCTGGTTGTTGAAGAAGGGTATTCAGAGGCTGATTTGAAAACCTATCTTTCAGGAGTTGTTCCGGATTATATGGTTCCTCAGGTCTATGTTGTACTGGATCAGATGCCGCTTACTTCAAACGGAAAGATCGACAGAAAAGCATTGCCGGAGCCTACAGTTACAGAAGGACGTGTATATGTTGCAGCTGAAACGGAAACCGAAAAAGGTCTGGTTGCGATCTGGCAGGATTTATTGAATGTAGGACAGATAGGAGTTACGGATGATTTCTTTGAATTGGGAGGACATTCTTTGCTTGCCGTTCGTTTACTATCAGCGATTAAAACGACACTTAATGTAGCCATCAATATTACCGATATATTCGATCATACTAATATTGCTGCTTTGGCTTCTTTTATCGAAAGTCAGGACAATACGCTTGCACTTCCTTTGGTTGTCAAACAAGACTTGCCGGCAGACATTCCATTGTCTTATGCTCAGGAACGTTTATGGTTTATTGATAAATTAAAAGGAAGTGAGAATTATCACGTACCGGTATTATTAAACTTAAAAGGAGCTCTTAATACTGATTATTTATCACAAGCTTTAAAAACAATTGTAGAGCGTCATGAGGCATTGCGTACTATTTACTTAGAAAAAGAAGGAATAGCGTATCAAAAAGTTCAGTCTTCAGAGCATTGGAATCTTAATGTTCTTACTTCTGTAGCCGATCAGAAAGCTTTTATCAAAGACGAAATAAGCCGTTCTTTTGATCTGTCTAAAGATTATATGTTACGTGCTACAATTATCAAGGTATCAGAGGAAGAGCATATTTTATTATTGGTTCGTCATCATATCGCAACAGACGGATGGTCGACATCACTTATCGTTAATGAATTTAAAACATTATATGCTTCCTATGCAGAAGGAAAAGAGGCGGTATTGCCAGCTCTTAGTTTCCAATACACCGACTATTCAGTCTGGCAGCGTTCTGAGGTTTCCGGAGATTATCTGGCGGAGAAATTAGAGTATTGGGAGTCTAAATTAACAGGAGTAGCACCTTCTGCACTTCCAACAGATTATGCAAGACCGGCTGTTCAAAGCAGTATAGGAGACTACATAAACTTTAAATTAGATCGCGATCGCAGTGAGGCTTTACGAGCTTATGCCAAAGAAGAGGGCGTAACCTTATTTATGTTATTGCTGAGTGTTTACAAAGTAGCGTTGTACCGTTACAGCGGTCAGTCCGATATCTGTGTTGGAACTACAGTAGCCAATCGTCCGCAGCAGGAATTAGAATCGATGATTGGATTTTTTGTCAACACTTTGGCACTACGTACTGATTTATCCGGTAATCCAACATTTAATGAAGTGCTGAAATCGGTAAAACAAACCACTTTAGAAGCGTACAATCATATCGCAGTTCCGTTTGAAAAAGTAGTCGATCGTGTAGAGAAAGCCAGAGACAAAAGCAGAAGTTCTTTATTCCAGGTATTGTTTGTTTTAAACAACAATCCGGAAGCTAAAATTGCTGAATTTAGTGATATTACGATTGAGGCTGTACCAATGGATTATGACATTTCGAAGTTTGATCTGACCATTTTTGCAGAAGACAGTCCGGAAGGAATTTCTTTCTCATTCAACTATTGCAGCGCACTTTTCAATTCGTTTACGATTACAGGTTTCCGATCTCATTACGAGAATTTGCTGGACACTATTTTAGCAGACGATACCTCATCAATAGGAAATCTGGCCATGCTTAGCGCCGAAGAAGAGCAGGCACTTTTAGTTGATTATAACACCCCTGAGTATGTATTATCAGGAAAAGGAACGGTATTATCTCACTTTGAAGCGCAGGTAGCCAAAACTCCGGATGCTTTGGCATTTGTTTATAATGATAGCCGTATGACGTACAAGGAGCTGGATGAAGCTTCTACCAAATTGGCGTATTACTATCAACAAACGTATGATTTAAAACAGGGGGATTTGATCGCCATGATGATGGATACTTCAAACTGGTCTTTATTGGCGATGGTATCTATTTTAAAATCAGGAGCAGGTTATGTTCCAATTGATCTTTCCTTACCAAAAGAGCGTCAGTTGTACATGGTACAGGAAGCCAATGTAAAATGTTTGTTGATCGAATCCGGCAGTTTATTTGATGTAATTGATTTTTCAGTTCCGGTATTTTCTATCGATATTCAGTATGCCGATATCCAGGCACTTCCGCAGGAGGTTACGTTCTCAACATTGGCAACAGAGGAGACTACTGCTTATGTGGTGTACACATCAGGAACCACAGGTCAGCCAAAAGGAGTTCAGGTAAGTCACAAGAATTTGGTAGATTATTACGAAGGATTAGAAGCTAAGATTTCGATCAGTGCCAACAAAAGTTTCGGCTTAATGTCTTCACTTTCTGCCGATTTAGGGAATACTGTATTGTATGGTTCTCTATTAAGCGGAGGATGTTTGCACTTATTCAATAAAGATACTTTAATGGATGGGGTTAAATTACAAGCGTATTTTAACGCCAACCCAATTGATTGTATCAAAATAGTACCAAGTCACTGGCAGGCTTTACGCATCGATACTGATTTGTTATTGCCGGCACGTACTATAATATTTGGAGGAGACGTACTTCAGGTGTCTTATGTAAAAGAGATCGCGGCACAAGATTCAAATGTGATGATTGTAAATCATTACGGTCCTACCGAGAGTACGATTGGAAAATTACTTCACAAAGTAGATCCTGCTTTTGATTACGTTACCATTCCGGTTGGGAAGTTGTTCTCAGACAGTGAAGCTTATATTGTAAGCAGTGATATGTCTTTATGTCCAATTGGAGTCTCAGGAGAATTATTACTGGGAGGTAAAGGAATCTCGAAAGGTTATCTGAATCGTGAAGATTTAACGCAGGAGAAATTTATTGCCAACCCATTTGCAGCAGGTAAAAGCGCTGTTTTATACAGAACGGGAGACTTAGTTCGCAGAAATTCATTGGGAGAAATCGAATTTTTAGGCCGTGTAGACGATCAGGTCAAGATTCGTGGATACCGTGTAGAGTTAAAAGAAATCAGTCGTGTGATACAAGGGTATCCTGGTGTTGTACAGAATGAAGTTTCTTTTAGAGAAGATGCTTCAGGAGTTAAACGATTGGTAAGTTATCTGGTTGTTGAAGAAGGGTATTCAGAATCTGATTTGAAAACCTATCTATCAGGAGTTGTTCCGGATTATATGGTTCCTCAGGTGTATGTTGTACTGGATCAGATGCCGCTTACTTCAAACGGAAAAATCGACAGAAAAGCATTGCCGGAGCCTACAGCTGCAACGGGACGTACTTATGTCGCACCAACCACAAAAGCAGAAGAGGATTTGGTTACCATTTGGCAAAACCTGCTTAATGTTGACGAAATAGGAGTGACGGATAATTTCTTTGAACTCGGAGGTGACTCTATCATTGTCATTCAGGTAGTAAGCCGTGCCAAGAAAAAAGGTTATCAGGTTCAGGTTCAGGATTTGTTTGACTATCAAACGATTGCAGAACTGGCGGTTGCTGCAGAACGAAATAGCAAAGAGTTTAGTACTGCCGAGCAGGGAATTTTAGAGGGAGAAGTACCTCTATCCCCAATTCAGCAATGGTTTTTTGAAAGAAATGAAGCCGTATTGTCACATTTCAATCAGGCCGTTTTATTGAGCATCGATAAAAAGATCCCGAAAGAAAAACTCGAAAAAACAGTTGAATTAATAGCCAAACGCCATGATTCACTTCGATCAATATACAAAAAAGAGGTCGTTCAGGGACAGGAAGAATGGAAACAGTTTTACAGAGAATCGGTTAATTTCTATCGAACAGAAACGATCGATGACGAAAAGAATGTTGCAGAAGCTGTGACGGCAATTTGTGCAAAATACCAACAATCACTGGATATTGAAAAAGGAGATTTAGCGCGTTTTGTTCTTATTGAAACACCGGACGCTGTACCCTACAACCGATTTTTCATGGTATCACATCACTTAGCGGTAGACGGAGTTTCCTGGAGGTTTATCATCGATGATCTGGAAACACTGCTGACAGAAGAAACAACAGACGAAAAGCTGTATCTGGAAAATAAAAACAATTCGTTCAGAGACTGGATCAATAAGTTGAAAAACTTTGCAGAGACCGAAGAAATAGAATCTCAGTTAGAGTACTGGCAGCAAATTAATAGCGACTATACGCCGCTTCCAACCGATTTTTCGGCCAATAAACCTACCAGACAGACAAAGAAAACTCAGATCGGAATTCTAAATCAGGAATATACCAAACACCTGTTGAAAGATGCCAATTCAGCTTATAATACAGAAATCAACGATTTGATGTTAAGCGCACTTCAAATGACTTTTGAAGATGTTCTGGGAACAAAACGACTGGCATTGGGATTTGAAGGCCACGGAAGAGAAAATGTACTGAAAGACATTGATGTTAGCGGTACTACAGGATGGTTTACCAATAAATATCCGGTGATCCTGTCAAAAGAAAATGCCGAAACGGAAGGCGATATTGTTAAATCGGTGAAAGAAGCATTGCGCAGGATTCCAACCAAAGGAATGGGCTACGGTTGTTTACGTTATTTACACTCGTCTGAAGAAATACGCCATTCTTTAAAAGATTGCGGATGGGATGTTGTCTTTAATTATTTGGGACAGATCGATAATGTGCTGAATCAAAGTGCAGTCTTTTCATCAGCTCCGGAATATGCGGGAGATCATATCAGTCCAACTTCTATACTGGAAGAAAAATTTATTGTAAAAGCCATTATTGTGGCCAATGAACTTAGAATTTCCTGGGATTACTCCGAAGCACAATACCAATCAGAAACCGTTCAGAATCTGGCTGATAAGTATGTAGAATATTTAACCCAGCTTATCGAACACTGTATTAGTAAAGAAGACCGAGAACTAACTCCTTCCGATTTTGGATTAAGCGATTCATTAGATTTTAAAGAGTTTGATGCTCTGTTTGAATCTGAAATTGCCGAAGAATCTCAGGATGAAAGTGTGCTAAGATTCTAAATTCATAACGAACCCTAATAACTATCACTATTTAATACCATAACATATGAAATTACCTGTATCCTATCACCAGCAAAGGATGTGGTTCATCGACCATTTCGAAAGAGATTATCTCTACGAAGGAGGACCAGTTTACCATAATATACCATTGAGTTTTACAATAGAAAAAGAGGTAAGTACCGAAGAAATTTATCGTGCCTTTACACAATTGATCAACCGTCATGATGTTTTAAGAACCAAAATCGTAAGAGAGGGTGATCAGATTTTTCAAGTCATAACAACCCCTGAAGAAACGGATATAAAAAAGCTGCTTAAAGAACAGCTTAATCTGAAAGAAAATCAGGAAGA
The DNA here is from genome assembly GCF_023539155.1 of Flavobacterium sp. B183. NCBI lineage: Bacteria > Pseudomonadati > Bacteroidota > Flavobacteriia > Flavobacteriales > Flavobacteriaceae > Flavobacterium > Flavobacterium sp. B183. Next base: position 2,420,747 of record NZ_CP097434.1, read on the forward strand.
ATTACGCAAAATATCCTTTGATTTTGAAAATGGAGTATTGGTAAAAGCCTATTTTGAACGTTTGGAAAATCAGATCAGGATACTATTTGTACTTCATCATGTAGTGGCAGACCGTTATAGTCTTAAGATTCTCAAAGAAGATTTTTTAAGTTTCGTTTCGAGTCCAGAAGATTCTTTAGGATTTACTATGCAATACAAAGATTTTTCAGAATGGGAACAAGCTGTCGATCCTTACGAAACAGAAAGCTTGGTTGCTTTTTGGAGAAAACAGTTAACCGATAATCAGGTACTGTATCTTCCTACGGATTCAGAACGCGTTCCGGTTCATATTTATCAAACTGCAACGAGTTCTTTTTCTTTTAATAAAGATGGTTTACAATCCTTTGCAGCAGTTAATGGCACTAGTCCGCAAATGGTGACTTTGGCTGCTTATAAGATGGCTTTGGCTCAGTTTTCAGGACTTTCGGATATCGTGATCGGTACCTTGATGAACATGCGCAACCATCTTACAGAATCAACGGTGGGACCTATAGAAAATCTGGTAGTGTTGCGATCTGTACTGGACAAAAACACAACACTAGCCGATGCCTGTACAGTGGTTGCCAATACCTGGCAGACAGCATACAACAATAAAGAAATTCCATTTGACAAGCTGGTTGTAGAAATCAATCCTAAAAAAGACATGAGCAGAACAGCACTTTTTGATGTTTTGTATTTATACGACCGATACGATGCTGTTACAGAAGAAGAAGGAAAACCTTTTAACTATAAAAATCAGGGATTAGGAAAATACGATCTTAATCTTTTAGTACAGGAAAGAGAAAATAGTTTTGACTTTATACTCACCTACAATGATCTTTATTTTAAAGCTGAAACCATCACTTCCTTTTTAGAAAGCATAGAAAGTATCCTTACAATGGCTACGGAACACGAAGATACCTTAAGAGGAATTGCCGTATTCTGATTACCATTCGATAACGCACCGTATTATTTCATATTAACAGCAAAGAGTGACTACGTTACAAGAAAATATTTTTAAAATCATGGAAAAATTCATAAAAAACTTAAAAGACCTTGGATTTCAGCTTAAAATTAACGGACAGGATTTAGTTTTATTGGGAAAAGAAGGAAAACTTACACCTTCTGATATTAAGATTATCACCGAACGTCAGGACATAACTTCGTTCATTAAAGAAAACAAAGCCGATATTATTGCTTATTTAAAGAAAGAAGATTTTAAACTGGACCGAAAAAACATTTCTTCTATGTACGGATTAAGCCCTGTTCAGGAAGGGATTTTATTTCACAGTACCTATTTGTACAGTACCGGAGCAAAAGAAAATACCACTTATCATACCCAGTTTGACGTTACTTTTTCGTCTAAACTGGATGTAGTTCGCTTTAAAAAAGCCTGGCAGCATGTCATTAACAATCATACCATTCTGAGAACCGGTTTTATTTACGACAAAGTAAATATTCCGATTCAGTTTGTAAACAAGGAGGTAGAAGTTCCTTTACGATTGATTGATTTAACCAACAGTACTGATGAGGAGAAGGACATAACCTTTAAAAAACTAAAAGACGAAGACCGATTTGAAGATTTTAGTTTTACAAATCCGCCTCTAATGCGTATCACGCTGGCTAAGTTTGGAGAGAGTACCTATAAAATGATATGGACGAAACATCACGTATTATGGGACGGATGGTCCGGACAAGTGATCATTCAGGAAGTGATACGTGCGTACACAAATTTAATGCACGGTGTAGAACCTGAGGCACAGGAAGAAGACCGATACGAAGATTTTATCAATTATATCAAAGCGATAGATGCCTTTGAAGAAAAAGAATTCTGGCAGAATTATATGCAGGACTTTAACGAACCTTCATTACTGCCTTTCTGTAAAGCATTACACGAACGTAACAAAGGAAAAGGAAAATACGAGCGCATTACCATTGATTTTGATGCGGAATTAACGCAAAAAATAAATGATTTTTCTAAAGCACAGCATGTTACCCCTAATACTTTAACACAGGCGGTTTGGGCTATTTTATTGTCAAAATACACAGGGTTTAAAGATATTGTGTACGGTGTTACCGTTTCCGGACGTCCGGCTGAACTCAATTACGACAGCAAAGTAGGATTGTATATCAATACCATTCCGTTAAGAGCAAAAATAGATCAGAATCAAACGATAACTGATTTCCTGGCCATGCTTCAGAAAACATCTGTAACGGCTAGGAATTTCCAACATACGTCTCTTAATAAAATTCAGCAATGGAACGAAATAAAAGGAGATTGTTTTGATACTTTATTATCGTTTACCAACTATCCGTCTAAAAGCAGTGACAGCAAGCAAAAACCGGTTTTAGAAATAGAGAGTGTAAATGTAAAAGAAAACAACAACTATTTACTTTCGATTCAGCCTATGCTGAAAGACAGACTGGTTATCGATTTTACATTCAACAGTTCGATAATGGAGGCTGCTTTTGTTCAGATGATTACAGAACATTTCAGAACAGCCTTGTGTCAAATGGCCGAAGAGCAGTTTACTACAATAGGAGATTTCAATATGCTGGGTGCAGCAGAAATCGAAGTGCTTACCAAAGCTTACAACGCCTCTGAAGTAGATTATCCGGCAGATCAGAATATAGTAGAGATTTTTGAAGAAAAAGCGGCAAAAACTCCCGACGCCGTTGCTTTGACTATAGACGGTAAACACATGACCTATAAAGTATTGAACGAAAAAGCAAATCAGCTTTCCAGATACTTACAAGAGCAGGGTGTAGGTCCGGAAGTCATGGTAGGAATGTGTATCAACCGCTCTTTTGAGATGATCATCGGAATACTTGGAATCTTAAAAGCGGGCGGAGCGTATGTGCCTATTGATCCTGAATATCCAACGGAGCGTATCAGTTTTATACTAAATGACAGTAAGTCAAATATAGTACTTGTCAGCACAAAAAGCAGTGAAACCGTAAAACTGGATATTCCTGTTCAGCTGGTAAATTTAGATCATGCAGATACATTTCTTTCTGCTTATGAAGCGACCAATTTAGAGTTGGACTTACCTTTAGACAACCTGGCTTATGTTATTTACACATCAGGAACTACCGGAGTGCCTAAAGGGGTAATGATTGAACACGGCAACGTAGTGCGACTTTTCTTTACGGAAAAACCTTTGTTTGATTTTGACGAAAAAGACGTATGGTGCCTGTTCCATTCTTATAGTTTTGACTTTTCGGTTTGGGAAATATTTGGTGCCTTGTTATACGGAGGCAGACTGGTGATTGTTCCTGAGCTGGTTGCAAAAGATACAGAAGCATTTGCAGATCTTTTAGCGGAGCAGGAAGTAACCGTATTGAATCAGACCCCTTCTGCATTCAATGCTTTACAAGAGCAGGTAATCGACAAAAAACATCCTTTGAAAGTACGTTATGTAATATTTGGAGGTGAGGCGCTTACACCGGGAGTTCTTAAACCATGGGCGGCTCAATATCCGGATTGTGCTCTGATCAATATGTACGGTATTACCGAAACAACGGTGCACGTAACCTTTAAAGAGATCGGAACACGTGAAATTAACCTTAATGTAAGCGATATCGGAAGACCAATCCCAACAATGAGCTGCTATATTCTGGATGAAAATATGGAATTAGTACCCATGGGAGTTGCCGGAGAATTGTTTGTTTCAGGAGCCGGAGTTTCAAGAGGATATTTAAATCGTCCTGAACTTTCAAAAGAACGATTCATGACTAATCCATTCAATCCTGGAGAACGTCTCTATAAAACCGGAGACGTTGCAAAACGACTTTCAAGCGGAGATATAGAATATTTGGGAAGAAACGATAAACAGATAAAAATCAGAGGATTCAGAATCGAACTTGGCGAAGTAGAAGCAGCCTTAAACATCTGCCCATATGCCAATCATGCCGCGGTTATTGTACATGAAGATCAGTTTTATTCGAAAGAATTAGTCGCTTATGTAGTCCTTAAAGACAATTATACACTGGAAGATTTTAAAGGATATCTTTTAGAAAGTCTTCCTAAATATATGGTGCCTACTTTATGCATCCCTCTGGATGAAATGCCACTGACTTCTAATGGAAAAGTAAATAAAAAAGCTTTGCCAAAACTGGCATCACAAGGAACAGATGCCAGCGGTTATGTTGCGCCGCGCAATACTAATGAAGAGCAGTTGGTAACCATCTGGAAAGAAATTTTAGACAGAGAACGTATAGGAGTTACCGATAATTTCTTCGAGTTTGGGGGACACAGTTTAAAACTGACAAGACTTATTACCCGATACCATAAAGAGTACGGAATCAAGTTAGAACTTAGAGATTTATTTGTCAACAAAACAATCGAGGAACATTGTCCACTATTATTTGGTGCTGCAGCTGAAAGCAATGAAATCGAAAAAATCACCCCTGTCGCTAAACAAGCGAATTATCCGCTTTCGAGCGGTCAGTATCGCATGTGGGTGCTGAGTCAGTCGGGAGAAAATAATACTTCCTACAATATGCCTGCGCAGCTTACTTTAGAAGGATACGATATTCCGCTTTTAAAGAAGGCTATTGATGCTGTTATCGAGCGTCATGAAACGTTGCGTACCATATTCAAAGAAGGAGAAAATGCTGAGGTCAGACAATGGATTATTACCCCTTCAGAAATTGACTTTACCATCCAGGAAGAGGATTTCAGAGGAGAGGCAAATATTGAAAATGCTGTAGCAGATTATATACTGCAGGATACTTTACAGCCTTTTAACCTTGCAGAAGGGCCTTTGTTAAGAATAGCATTACTGCAGGTATCCGATCAGAAACATGTTTTTTATTATAACATGCATCACATTATCGGAGACGGAGTTTCCATAAACATCTTAAAGAGAGACGTACTGGCATTTTACAACGCATTCAAAAATAACACGGTGCCTTCGCTTCCGGTCCTGTCTATCCAGTACAAAGATTTTGCGGTATGGCAAAAGCAGCAATTGGAAAACAATGCTTTTGATCCCCACAAAAAATACTGGCTGCAAACGCTTTCCGGAGACAGAGGAGTATTAGATTTTCCTAGTCAGAAAGCAAGACCAAAAGTGATGACCAATAATGGACAAACGTTAAGAACATTTCTTTCTGATACGGTCACCAGAAAATTTGAAACTTACTGTAAAACAAAAGGAGGAACCTTATTTACAGGAGTAGTAGCGGTTTGGAACATATTGTTTTACAGATATACCAATCAGAAAGATATTAGCATAGGGTCACCGGTTATGGGCAGAGATCATGTAGATCTTGAAAATCAAATCGGGCTTTACTTTAACAATATTGTGATCCGCAATCAAATCAATCCGGAGGACAATTTTGATCAGATATTTGATAAGGTTAAAGAAGCCATGTTTGAGAATATGAAACATCAAATGTATCCGTTCGATAACTTGCTGGACGATTTAACCATAAAAGGAGATACCAGCCGTAATCCTTTGTACGATATTATGATATCCTATCACAATACGGGAGCAGCAGAAAATAATAAAGATTTACTGCTTACACAGGAAGAGACGGATCAGATTGTGGTTCAGGATCAAAAAGGATCAAAACTGGACATGCTTATTAATGTTAAAGAAATAGGAAATCACCTGTACTATAACATTAATTACAACACCGATTTGTACAATCAAAGTTTTATCGAAATCCTGATGAACGACTTTAAGTATTTATTGTCACAGCTTTTAGAAAACAGAGCAGAAAGGATAGATGATATTGATTTCCAGAAAGAAACCAAGCAAATCCTGAGAAGCCTTAATGCTAATAAATTTAAACTGGTTAAAAAATAAAAGCCTTTAGCTTATCGCATTTACAGCGATAAAATTCTTTTTCAAATTAGAGTACAGAGCCGCGAATCAGGTTAGATCATTTTTGGTTCGACCTGATTGGTGAAACTCTGAATCTTACGAACTAAATATTTTGATTACAAACACTACAGTCAAAAGCTGTATTCTAAAAAATAAAATTATGATCAATAGTATACAAAAATTAAAAGGGATTAAAGCTCAAAAAGTAACCGATGTTGCACAAGTTGACTATTCAGTATGGCCGGGTCAGGCAGGATTTCCATTGGTAGTTAAACCATCGGCAGTCGGAATGCAGTTAAACGACTGGGTAGCTCAGAACAGAGCTGAATTTCAGGAAAAAGTAAATACTTACGGTGCCCTACTTTTTAGAGGATTTCATATTAACACTGTTGAAAAATTTGAGAACTTCAGCAAATTATATGCTGATACTCCTCTTGAATATAATTTAAGATCATCACCTCGATATTCAGTTGGAAAGAACGTGTACCACACGACAACTTATCCTAAAGAATATTCGATAGAAATGCATAGCGAAAGCTCCTATGCGCCCGTTCATCCAAGCAATATTGTGTTTTGCTGTATCGATCCGGCCGACAAACAAGGTGAAACTCCGATAGCCGATAACAAAAAAGTACTAGAATATTTAAGCGGAAAAACAAGAACTAAGTTTTTGGAAAAAGGAGTGAAATACGTGAGAAACCTCAACGAAGCTTATGGTTTGTCCTGGAAAGAAGTTTTTCAGACCGAAGACCAAAAAGAAGTAGAGAAAACCTGCAACGAACAAGGCATTTCATTTGAATGGAAAAGCGATACCAACTTAGTTTTAACATGGACTAAAAAAGCAATTTGGGAACACCCGGCTACAGGAGATTCAGTTTGGTTCAATCACGCTTACTTTTTTAACAAATATGCCTTGGAAGCCTCCTTTTTTGATCTGGTAAATTCAGAAGATCAACTTCCAAACAACACCTTCTACGGAGACGGAACCGAAATCTCGAAAGAAGAAATCGAAGAAATCAGAGCAGCCTATCAAAAAGCTACCGTTTTATTCCCTTGGGAAAAAGGAGATGTATTATTCCTGGACAACATGCTGATGTCGCACGGAAGAAGCCCTTATGAAGGCAGCAGACAAATTATAGCCTCCTTATTTTAATTTCTAAACATACCTAATCCAAAAACAAAGTACTGTTCGCGTTCTGCCGGAACAGTTTGAATACCTAATTAATCAGATACTAAAATCATGGAAAAAGAAACAATAAATAACGTTGAAGGATATCAGCTTTCAATAAATCAAATGAACTTATGGAGTGTAGCTGAAAAAAACATACAAAACTATTTTAATCAGGTAGTTATTGATCTGAAAAGTGATGTGACTATAGAAAAGTTAAAACGCGGATTAGCACTCGTAATAAGTAAAAATGAAACCTTATTGTTTAAAATGAACGAGGCGCCAAATGTTGGTTTCCCGGTTCAGGCAGTATCTGAATTAAAGCAAACAGAAATAGTCGAAAGAACGGTTCAGGCATTGGATCAGTTTACGATTACATCGACTGTTCAGGAAAGTTTAGGATACGGGTATGACCCTTTAAAAGATAGTGCGATACGTTTTTGTCTGCTGAAAGATTCACAGGGTAATCAGGTATTGGCAGTGCGTTTGTTTTCACTTTGGGCAGACAGTTACAGTACCGCCTTTTTATGCAGCGAATTGTCCAAAGTCCTCTTCGACGAAACTTCGTATGAAAAAGAAGAGAGAGAAGTGGTAGAATATCAGGATTTTTCGGCCTGGCAGCAACAGCTGTTCAGCGATCCGGAAGAAGAAGGGGTGAATTTCTGGAAAAACTATCCGACAGATTTAACCAAAGATATTGTACCGTTTAAGAATCGTAAAAACGAGACATTCAGTCCTCAAAGGAAATCCATCTGCACCATTGACGGAGATGCTTATACCGAACTAAAAGCTAAAATGGCTCAGGAAGAGAGTTCAGCCGAACATTTGCTATTATCTCAATTTGCGGCCTATTTGTCAAAATTTGACGAAGACTCTTTTACAATCGGATATCTTCCGTTTAAAAGATATTATAACGAACTTGAAAATACATTTGGTTTAGTCGCAAAAACACTTCCGGTAGGTCTGAATGAATTTGCATCACTATCTGAAAAAGAAGCCATTGCATTGGTAAAGAAATCAGTAGCCGAAATCGGAATGTGGTCGGATTATTTCTATCTAAACAGAATTCATGACAAGGAAGTTACTGAAGCTACAACCTTCAACTATGTGTTTGAGTACGCAGAGCTGAATGACAATTATTCTTCAGATATTTTAAAAATAAGAGACCTGTTTAGCGTAACGGATGTTTTTGAAGTAAAAATTAACGCTGTAGATTTTGGCGACAGACTAACCATAGATTTGTATTACGATACGGTTTTGTACTCCGATGAGGCAGCAGTTCTAATGGCTTCTCAGCTTAAAGCAGTCTTTACCAATCAGAATAATGTTTTAGCGGGGCAGGCCATTATAGAGGCGTCAAATGATACTGCTAAAGAATATACTTCTTTTGATTCTATTTTGGAAATCTTTAACGAGCAGGCAGTAGTACAAGGAAATAACACAGCGCTGTCTTATAATGATGTTACCATTTCTTATCAGGAGTTAGACGAAAAATCAAATCAGTTCGCTCACTATTTAATTCAGAATTGTGGCATTCAAAAAGCAGATCCTGTTGCTGTTTTACTGGATCGTTCGCCTTATTTTATGATTAGTGTTTTAGGAATTCTGAAAGCCGGAGCTTACTATATTCCAATGGACACGGCTTATCCCAAAGACCGAATTCAATTTGTTCTGGAAGATGCAGCCTGTAAACTACTTATCAGTACACCGGCTATAATTGGGGAAGAAATTTATGCTGATTTAACCGTTCTTGATCCGTCTAAAGAAGAGATATTTCAAACACAAGGCGGTACATCACTATTTAATAAAGCCACTCCGGAAGATATTGCCTATTGCATTTACACTTCAGGATCTACCGGAAATCCAAAAGGATGTCTGATCACACATGCAAATCTTTTAAACTACATACAATGGTCGAATGACTATTATTTTACGGATGCGGAGACAGGAAACTGGGGATTGATTACGTCTATTTCGTTTGATCTTACCATAACGTCTCTTTTTACAAGTTTAACCAGAGGAAAGCAATTGTGGATCGGATCGGATGAAAAATCAATAAACGAATTGCTTATAGAAAGTTTTACCAACCCGAATATTGATACTTTAAAATTAACGCCTTCACACCTTTCGTTACTGAAAGAGCTGAGTATAGATAAAACAAACGTTAAAATCATTATTTGTGGTGGCGAACAATTAACTCAGAATCAATTGCAGAATGTTTGGGACATCGACAAAAACATCCGCATATTTAATGAATATGGCCCAACTGAAACGACTGTAGGCTGTATCGTAAAAGAAATGACAAGCGATCAGGCTGAGGTACGCATTGGGAAACCTATTGCCAATACCACCATAGCGATTGTAGATCAGCAGGGTAATCCTTGCGATATTGGAATGTACGGTGAAATTATAATTTCGGGTGCAGGAGTTGCAAAAGGATATCTAAACCGTCCGGAACTTAATGCAGAACGTTTTATCGCAACAGAAAATGGTTCATTATCTTATAAAACAGGAGACATTGCAAGATGGATGGACAACGGAGAGATCATTTACAAACAGCGAAGAGACGACCAGGTCAAAGTAAGAGGTTACCGAATAGAATTAAGTGAAATCGAACAGCAGCTGCTACAGCATCCCGGGATCCATCAGGCAGTTGTATTAGTAGACAGTAAAAGTGAGAATGAAAAAGAGATTATTGCTTTTATTGTTTGTTCTCAAAAAGAAGAATCAAAAGAGATTAAAAGATATCTGGAGCGCAAATTACCGGCGTATATGGTTCCTTCTTTGATTATAGAAACAGATGCCATTCCGTTAACCGTAAACGGAAAAGTGGATAAAAAATATTTACTGACATTAAACAAAGGCAGATCATCAAGCGTAGCGTATGTGGCTCCGGTAAATGAACTTGAAACACAAATTACAGCCATTTGGCAAGAGGTACTTCAATTGGATACCGTAGGAACCGAAGATGACTTTTTTGAGTTAGGAGGCCACAGTCTTAAAGCGACACAACTGATCAACCAATACCATAAAGCTTTTGAAGTAAAACTGGGATTAAAAGAAGTATTTTCAAGTACTACCATTAAGGCACATGCCAATTTGATTGGAAACTCAGAAGTAAAAAAACACAGCTCGATACAAAAAGTTCAGGATGCCGAAGATTATCCGGTTTCAGCAGGACAACGCAGATTATGGGTGTTGAGTCAGTTTACCGGCAGTGCCGGAGTGTACAATATGCCTTTTCATCTGACTTTAAAAGGCGCTTATGATGTAAAATGTTTTTCAAAAGCAATAGAAGCTACTATAAGCAGACACGAAGCTTTGCGAACGGTATTTAAAATCAATGCCGAAGGAGAGGTAAGACAGGTAGTCAAAACAACAGAAGAACTGGGGTTCAGTGTAAATTATATAGATTACACAACCGATCTGCATCAGGATACCAACGTAGCGCAGTACCTAAAAGAAGATACCTATGCGGCATTTGACCTGACCAACGGACCGTTAGTAAGAGCTAGTATCTTACAGCTTTCAGATGAGGAGTATATCTTTTATTATAACATACATCACATTGTTTGCGACGGCTGGTCAATGAATGTTCTGGCAAAAGATGTCCTGGCGCTATACGAGCAGCTTCTGGAAGAGAAAGAACCGGAATTACCGGCACTAAAAATCCAGTACAGAGATTATGCAGTCTGGCAACACGAACAATTACAACAGGAACAAAACAATGTTCATAAAGAATATTGGTTAAAAACGCTGACAGGAGAACTTCCTACTTTAGATCTGCCGTATCAAAAAGCAAGACCGACCGTTAAGACTTATGCGGGAAACAGCCTAAGAACTTATATCACTCCGGAAGTTACAAACGGACTTAAAAAGTACGGACAAAATCAGGGAGGAAGTTTATTTATAGGATTACTGGCTGCCTGGAATGTCCTGTTTCACAAATATACCGCTGAAAAGGATATCATTATCGGAACGCCTGTCGCAGGCAGAGAGCATGCCGATTTAAATGATCAGATTGGTTTTTATATCAATACACTTCCGTTGCGAAATGCAGTAGATCCTGAGCAGAGTTTTGAGTCTTTTTACCAAGCAGTAAAAGAGAACACGCTCTCGTCTTATGAACATCAGATGTATCCTTTCGATAATTTGGCAGACGATCTTGACCTCCGAAACGATACCAGCAGAAGTGCTGTGTTTGACGTGATGCTGATGTTACAAAACATGAGAGATGTTGCTGAAAACAAAAATCTGGATCAGACGGCTTTTTATACGATAGAAGATAAGGGCTATAAAGTATCTAAGTTTGATATGGACATTGCGTTTCAGGAACAGGGAGATTATCTCGCTTTTAACATCACTTACAATACCGACCTGTATTCGCAGGAAGCGGTATCACGTATCATAAACCATTACAAACAATTGCTGGAAGTACTGGTACAAGATTCAAATCAACAGATAAAAAACATAGATTACTTATCGAAAGAAGAAAAACAAGAGCTTATCATTGATTTTAATGCCAATTCAGTATCCTATCCGACTGATAAAACCTTAATCGATTTGTTTGTACTTCAGGCTGCTAAAACTCCTGAAAATACAGCATTATCATTTAAAAATCAAAAGTACACTTATCAGGAACTGGACCAACTTTCGAATCGTTTGGCCAATTGTTTAAGACAGGATCACCATATTGTAAAAGGAGATTTTATAGGAGTACAGTTAGAAAGAGATGCGTCTGTCATTATTTCGATTTTAGGAATTATGAAAGCGGGAGCGGTTTATATTCCGATAGACACAGCCCATCCGGAATCCCGAAAGGCATATATCTATGACGATACCAATATAAAGTTACTCATTGCAGATAAATCTCATATTACGATCAGTGATGACTTTAAAGGAACCTTGTTTGATATGGTTACCGATTTTGAGCCGGACAATTATAGTGAAGATCTGGAAGATGTAAAACTTACAACAGATGATTTAGCCTATATCATTTATACGTCGGGCTCTACTGGAAATCCTAAGGGAGTGATGATTGAGCATAAAGGAATTGTAAACACCATTTTCGCTCAAATCGAACTTTTCGATATTACAAATAATGATAACGGATTGCAGTTTGCTTCATTCTCATTTGATGCTTCAATATCTGAAATATTCACAGCACTTTTATCAGGGGCCTGTTTATCTGTAATCGACAGAGAACACCGTGAGGATCCAAAAATGCTGGAGAAATACATTATTGAGAATAAAATCGCCGTAGCGACAATACCGCCTTCTTATTTGAGTCTGATGGATGTAAATTCTTTAAGAAGATTAAAAACTTTAATCACAGCAGGTGAAGCTCCTGTTTATAGTAAGGTAAAAGAATATTTGGAGTTAGGAAATTATTATAACGCCTATGGACCTACAGAAACCAGTATTTGTTCTGCGATGTATGGCTTGCTTAAAGGAGAGGATTTACCATTAGGAAATATACCAATAGGAAAACCGATTGCCAATACCCAAACCTTTATTCTGGACAAGGATCACAAAATAGTACCTGTTGGAGTTATTGGAGAAATATGCATAGGAGGAGCCGGATTGGCCAAAGGTTATTTAAACAGACCGGAACTTACAGCAGAGAAATTTATTGAACATCCGTATGCAGAGAACGAACGTCTTTACAAAACAGGAGATTTAGGAAAATGGCTGCCGGACGGTACTATCGAATTTCTGGGAAGAAAAGACGACCAGGTTAAAATTTCAGGATATCGAATTGAACTCGGAGAAGTAGAGCAAGCTTTGCTGGCTCACAATCAAATTGACGAAGCTGTTGTAATGGTAGAGATCAATCAGTTTAATATCAAAAGTTTAATTGCCTATGTAGTGGTATCCGATGATACATTGTCGTTAGAACAGTTAAGAGCATTCCTGAAAAACTTAATTCCGCATTATAGCATTCCTTCAGAGTTTATAGCCTTAAAACAGCTACCGATCACCATAAACGGAAAGATCGATAAAAAAGAACTGGGGAATACACCTGGAATTAAAATAGCCAGCGAAAAACAATACGTAGCACCCGAAACAGAGAAAGAAAAACTGATTACCGGAATCATTGCAGAAGTATTGGGGAAAGAGGCAGGAAGAGTAAGTCTGCAGGACAATTTCTTTGATCTGGGAGCCAATTCCATAAAGATTGTCAAGATACTTAACGAAATCAATAAGCAATTAGGGCTTGATATTAAAGTCGTATCCTTATTTGAAAACCCTAATGTAGAGGAGTTTCTTCAATACTTAAATGCTGTTGATTCACAGGAAAAACAAACAGAACAAGTTCCGGAAGATATATCAGAAGCTCTGGATGAATTTATAAACTTAATGTAATACGATGCAATTTAATTACTATGGAAAATAATATTAGAAAAAAAGATATTGCTATTGTTGGAATTTCAGGTAAATATCCCAAGTCAGATAATATTAATGAGTTCTGGAAACATTTAATGAACGGAGAAGAATTAGTTCATTTTTACAGCGATGATGAATTAAGAGCAGCGGGAGTAACGGAAAAAGAACTTGCTAATCCGGATTTGATAAAAGCACAGGCTTCTCTGGAAGACCCTAATAGTTTTGATTATTCTTTTTTTGGATACACCAGACAAGAAGCAATGTCAATGGACCCTCAGGTACGTATGATGCACGAACTGGTTTGGCTTGGTCTGGAAGATGCCGGATACAATCCTAAAACATACAAAGATAAAATCGGATTGTACTTGTCTGCTTCAGATAATATGAACTGGAGAGCCTATACGATGATCACCAATAACGATAATGTAAATTCATTTTACCTGAATCAGATCTCCAATAAAAACTTCATCAGCACCCTGATCTCTTACAATATGAACCTTAGAGGTCCCAGTTATTATGTAGATACAGCCTGTTCAAGTTCATTGGTTGGAATTCACCAGGCCTGTCGTTCTTTATTGATGAGAGAATGTTCTATTGCAATTGCCGGAGGAGTAAGAGTATATTCAAAAGTATACAAAGGCCACCAGTATCAGGAAGGAATGACCAATTCTAAAGACGGTCACTGCAAAGCTTTTGATGAAGATTCGTCCGGTATTGTATCCGGAGAAGGAGCCGGAGTAGCCGTTCTGAAAAGACTGGAAGACGCCATAGCCGATAAAGATCAGATTTATGCCGTGATACGTGCCTCAGTAGTAAACAATGATGGAAACCGAAAAGTGGGATATACAGCTCCAAGTATCAGCGGGCAGTACGAATGCATCAAACAGGCACAGCAGATTGCAGATGCAACACCAGAATCGATAACCTATATTGAAGCACATGGTACTGGTACAAAATTGGGCGATCCTATAGAAGTAGAAGCTCTTAATAAATCTTTTGAATACAATACCAATCACCACTGCGCTTTAGGATCTGTAAAAACTAATATTGGGCATCTGGACAGTGCAGCAGGAATTACAGGATTTCTTAAAACAACACTGGCATTAAAAAATAAAATGCTTCCGCCGTCTTTACATTTTAAAAATCCAAACCCGGAAATTAATTTTAAATCGGGACCTTTTAAAGTACAGACAGAATTAGCGGCTTGGACATCGAAAGACAACCAGCCTTTAAGAGCCGGTGTCAGCAGCTTTGGAATAGGCGGAAATAATGCCCATGTAATTTTACAGGAAGCGCCGGTGAAGGAAGAAACCGCTGAAAACAATTCTTATAAGTTATTGCGTTTTTCTGCACAATCTGTAGGAGCTTTAAATGCCTATCAGGAAAGGTTAACTTCGTTTCTTGAAGAAAATGAAAAAGATAATTTTCAGGATATGGCCTATACTTTGCAGGTCGGCAGAAATCAGTTTAAGTACAATCGTTTTCTGGTAAGCAACTCCAGAGAAAATGCCATTGAAACTTTAAAAGATCCTTTAAGTAAGTCCGTTTATTCTGGTAAACTAAGTCAAAAGAGAAAGATCGTTTTCATGTGTACAGGATCCGGAGCACAATACCTCAACATGGGTAAAAATCTTTATGAGAAGGAACCTTATTTTAAAGAGCTCATAGACAAAGGATTTTCGATTATCAAAGCGTTAACCGGAGTAGATGTTACCAAGGTTTTGTATGAAGAAAATTCAGCTGCGGAAAAAAATACAGACATTAATAAAAATGAATTCACGCAGCCTATCGTATTTGTTTTTGAATACGCTTTAGCCAAATTAATGATGCGTTGGGGAATCACTCCCGACAAATTAATAGGACACAGTACAGGAGAATATGTTGCGGCTTGTTTAAGTGAAGTATTTTCTTTTGAAACCGGTGTAAAATTGGTGGCTAAACGTGCTTTATTGATGAACAAGACGCCGGGAGGAAGCATGTTAAGTGTATCGCTTTCTGAAGAAAAAATAAAAACCTACCTAAATGATCAGGTGAGTCTGGCAGTGGTTAATTCTCCGGAATCTTGTGTTTTATCTGGTACCGATGCTGCTATCGATGCACTAATAGAAATATTGGAGACCGAAGAAATTTTATGTTCAAAACTAAGAATTTCATTAGGAGGGCATTCCTTCTTAATGGATTCAGTGCTGGATGAATTTAGAGAGGAGTTAGAAAAAGTCGAATTCTCAACACCTAAGATTCCTTTCGTATCCAATCTTACAGGACAACTGATCAGTTCAGAAGAAGCGGTATCAACGCAATATTGGGTTGATCATTTGCGTCATACGGTACGATTCTCAGACGGATTAGCCACATTGTTAAAAGAATCGGATAGCATTTTTATTGAAGTCGGACCAGGAAATACCTTGACCACTTTGTTTCAACAGCAACAGCACAATGAAACTTCCAATAATACCGCTATAAATCTGATCAGACATCCAAAACAGGAAATTAATGATCAGGAGCATCTTTGTCAAAAATTAGGAGAATTGTGGATGAATGGTATCGATATTAACTGGGAAACTTACTACGGAGAGCAAAAACCATACAGAGTGTCGATGCCGGGCTATGTATTTAATAAAACAAAACTGCCTGTAAAAGTAAATCCATTCGCGTTTCTCAATTTTTCAGGATCAGAAGAGGGCGCTATTGCCACACCTCTCACCACAGAACACTATGATGACAGTGAAGCCTTTCAGGATGATTTAGAGGATCATGCAGTGTCTTTTGTAAACTATGTACCACCATCAAATGAAACCGAGGAAAAGCTTGTTGAAATGTGGAAATCATTTTTTAGTAAAGATGAAATTGGAGTTTTACATGATTTCTTCGCCTTAGGAGGCAATTCTTTAAAAGGCGTTACCATGCTTAAACTAATTCAGAAACGATTTGACATCGAAATCAAGATTAAAGATTTCTACCAAAAATCGACCATCAAAGAATTGGCCGCAGAGATTGATATGGGATTAAAGCTTGTGACACTTCAGGAAGAGAGTACCTATAAATCGGTAATGACAATCTAAAAAAAACACCTGACTTTTCTTTTGTACGAACCAAAACAAAAGAAGATTGAAACACATTATTACTTGTAAACAAACATCATGTAAAACCAAAAACGAAATGAAATGGTCAATTTATTAAACGAGATATATGAAAATAATATTACAATATCATTAGAAGGTACAGATCTTAAACTTGGTTTTAAGAATGACGTTATAGATGAGGTGCTTATTCAAAAGATAAAAGAAAACAAACAGGAAATTGTCTCCTATCTTACCAAATACTCGTCTGTAAACAAACACAACAGTATTCCGAAAGCAGAGAAACAAAACAGCTACGAAGTTTCGTCAAGCCAGCTTAGAATGTTATCTTCTATACTTTTAGATACAGAAGCAAAAGGATTCAATTATGCCGTTCCAAATTCGGTTTATCTCAAACAGGATATAAATGTTGCAAACTTTAAACGTGCAGTATTAAGCACCATAGAACGACATGAGTCATTGCGTACCGTTTTCAGAATTAGTGAAGAGGGAGAAATCAGACAGCATATTCTGGAAAAAGACGAAATAGATTTTACAATTGAGTTTTTCGATTTTAGAAATTCAAATAAAGGGAAAGAAGATGTAAAAAACTTCACCAGAGAAGATGTAAACGAACCATTTGATATTCAGAATGGTCCTTTGATCAGAGTGTATTTATTTCAATTAGCAGAAAGTGAGTTTATCTTTTACTGCAACATACACCACGTGATAAGCGATTCCTGGTCTCTTGAAATACTGTTTAAAGACATTTTTGCTTTTTATACCTCATTTTCACTGGGGCTTCCTCATGAACTTCCGGAACTGAATGTTCAGTACAAAGACTATGCGGTTTGGCAAAATGAACAGCTTGCCGGTGGTTTCTTTAAAAATCAGGAAGCTTATTTTAAAGACACATTTTCCGGAGAATTACCCATAATTAACTTTACAAATAATAAAAGCAGACCGGCCGTTAAAACAGTCAATGGTTTTGCTCTTAAAAGTTACCTTTCGAAACAAACAACAGCAGAATTTAAAAAGCTTTGTTCAGATAAAAAAGGAAGTATATTTATGGGATTGCTTGCCGTGTGGAATGTACTGGTTTATAAATACACCAATAGCAGGGATATTATTATAGGTACGGCAGTTGGCGGACGTGACCATGCCGATTTAAAAGGACAGATAGGATGTTATATCAATTCCCTGCCACTGCGCAATCAGATCGATCCGGAACAGACATTCAGTACGTTTTTTGACACCGTAAAAGAAAATACATTATCAGCCTTAGATTGTCAGTTCTATCCTTTTGATCATGTACTGAAACTCATCAACTATAATAAAAACATGTCAAGATCACCTCTGTTTGATGTGATGATTCTATTGCAGAATGCGATTGATAACAGCCATCAATTCAAGGTAGACGAAAGTCAGATTGACACCATAAAACAGTTGGGAGAAACTTCAGTACTGACAGACTTAGACATCAATTTTATGGAAGAAGGAGAGCATTTATGCTGCCATCTGGTGTACAATACAGACGTTTTTGAAGCTGAATTTGTATCAGGTTTGATGACACATTTCAAACAATTACTGGAGAAAATTGTTTTACAGTCCGATATTCCTCTTCAGGAAATTGATTACCTGTCTGCTGAAGAAAGAAAAGAACTGGTACTGGATTTTAACGACATCACACTGGACTATTCTAAAGACGAAACCTTGTTGTCATTATTTGAAAAACAAGTAAAACAAACTCCGGAGGGAGTGGCTCTTGTGGCGGGTAAAAATAACTTTACCTATGCCGCTTTAGATAAGGCTTCTGATGATCTGGCACGTTACATTCAGGCACATTATAAAATTCAAAAAGGAAAACTCATCGGAATACAGTTAGACCGTAATGAATGGAATATCATTGCTATACTTGCGATCTTAAAACAGGGCTGTGCTTATGTTCCGATTGCTCCTGAAATGCCTAATCAGGTAAAAGAGCATATCATTTCCGATACACAGTTGGAATTGCTCATTACCACAACTTCCTATATGTTTGATCTGGAATTTTATACCGGAGCTTTAATAGCAGTAGATTTAGGTTTTGATGTAAGTGACTGCGATTCGATAGCAATTGAGGTAACCCCTTCTGATCTGGCGTATGTAATTTATACTTCGGGATCAACAGGACTTCCGAAAGGAGTGATGATTGAACACGGTCAGATCGTAAATACCATCCTTTCGCAAATCGATTATTTTAAACTGAATGAGAGCAACAAAGGATTGCAGTTTGCACCCTTCTCTTTCGATGCGTCGGTATGGGAAACATTTATGATTCTTTTATCAGGAGGAAGTCTTTATATGGCAAATGATGAACAGCGAAAAGATGCCAATACCCTTACTGCTTTCATAAAAGAAAATAAAATTAATATTGCGACATTACCGCCTTCTTATATTGCCCTGGTTGACATAGATGATTTAAAGACATTAGAAACACTCATCACAGCAGGAGAGGCGCCGGATTATGAAATCATGAAACCATATTTTAAATACGGAACCTATTACAATGCTTATGGTCCAACAGAAGCCAGTGTTTGCGGAACTGTTTTTAAAATGCCCGAAAGCAATACAGAGGCCTACCGTAATATTCCAATTGGAAAACCAATTTCGAATGCTAAAATACATATCCTGGATCACCACAACAATCTGGTTCCGGTAGGAGTAGTAGGAGAAATATGTATCGGGGGGACAGGAGTTGCGAGAGGATATTTAAACCGCGAAGAATTAACAAACAGTAAGTTTATTAAAAATCCTTTTGCTGAGAAAGGGAATCTGTACCGAACAGGAGATTTAGGCAAGTGGACAAAAGAAGGGAACATCATCTACGAAGGGCGTAATGATGAACAGGTAAAAATAAGAGGCTATCGGATCGAACTTTCTGCCATAGAACAACAGCTGTTAACTGACGATCAGATACTCGAAGCTGTTGTGGGTGTGGAAGAAGGATACGAAGGAGCAAAGGAGCTTGTAGCTTATATTGTGGCATCGGAAACCATCAATCCCGGAAACATAAGATCTTTCCTTTCCAAAATTCTTCCTGAATATATGATTCCTCAAAAGTATGTGCAGCTCGAACAGATGCCGCTTACAATTAATGGAAAAATCGATAAAAAGGCATTGCCTGCACTGCATAGTAATGCGGTACTTGACGATAATCATACCTTTGTGGCCGCCACAACTTTTGAAGAAAAATTATTGGTAAGTGTTTGGGAAGAAGTGTTAAAGAAAGAAGGTATCGGAATTAAGGACAATTTCTTTACCGTTGGGGGAGATTCCATTAAATCGATTCAGATTGTCTCCAAACTCAAACAACACGGATTTGCACTTAAAGCAGGAGATATCATATCAAAGCCTAAACTGGAAGACCTTTTACCATTATTACAAAAGAACGATCAGATACTCGATCAGTCAGAAGTGACAGGAGAAGTGATTTTGACTCCTATTCAGGAATTTTTCTTCAGTAAAGTGAGAAACAAAATTTTTAATGCACCGGAGTATTACAATCACACTGTTTTACTTCAGACTCAGGATGAGGTTGATCCGCAGGTTTTAGAATCATGTATCGATCAGCTGGTGCAACACCATGATGTACTAAGAATGGCTTTTCCGGAAGAAAATAATACCAGAAAGCAATACAATAAAAGCAGTACAGAAGAAAGTTATACCATACATTTTTACGATTTAAGGGAAGATGAGGATCATCTGACGACGATCAGAAATACCGGAATAGCATTACAGTCTTCTTTTAACCTGGCAACAGGACCTTTGGTAAGAATCGCTCATTTTAGATTAAAGGATGGTGATCGTATCGCTTTTATTATTCATCACTTAGTGGTAGATGGGGTTTCCTGGAGGATTTTATTACAGGATTTTGCCGATTTGTATGCGAATAGTAAAGACGGAAACGAATATAAGCTTCCTTATAAAACCACTTCGTATCAAACCTGGGCAAAAGAGTTGAAAGCACATGCACAAGAGCTAAAAACAACCGAAGAACTTTCTTATTGGCAGGAAATATGCAGGCAGCGCGGTACCCCTTTATGCGAGTTGAAAGAAAATGAAGCTTACAAACTCAATTGCGATACCACCACCGCAATGGTTTTAGATAAAGAAACCACAACGCTTTTGCAGACCTCTGCTCATGCTTTGCTGAACACACAAATCGATGATATCATTTTAACCTGTCTTGGACTGGCTATTAAAGATACCCTGCATAAAGACAAAGTGACCGTACAGATGGAAGGTCACGGAAGAGAAGAAATCATTGATACCGTAGACATAAGCCGCACTGTAGGATACTTTACATCGTTTTATCCTTTTGTATTAAATGTATCAAAGCATGATGCATTGGAAAATTTAGTTAAAGTAAAAGAAGACTTGTTGAAAATTCCGAACAAAGGTATAGGATACAGTGTTTTACATTTTCTAAATGACGACGTTGACCTCGGTACTACCTTTGATTTGGAGTACAATTACCTGGGTGATTTTGGATATGAGGTCTCATCAGAAAATGATTCGGTGTTCAGGTATGGAAGGGAAAGTATCGGTGGAAATTCAAGTGCAGCCAATCATAATAATCTTGGATTTAGTGTTGTAGGGATGATCTCACTCGGAGAACTCAAAATGAACATAGGCTATTCTTCTTTGTTATTTGAAAAAGAAACAATGGATGAATTGTCCAGTGCCTTTAAAAATCATTTGGTTACGCTGGTAAATCATTTAAACTTATTAAGCGAAAGTCAGGCACATCAGAACGAGGATGTTGAAATCAATACAGCAGCAGATTTTCAGATCACGCCAAATCAGAATTTTATACTTAGTAAGACCATGTCTCAGGGGATTATAGGTCCAATAGTCGCTTCTAAATTTGATTCAGAAGAAGATTTCTTAAAAAGGTTTAAATCGTTTATGGAGCTGTTCCCAATTTTGAGAACTCAATTTTATAAAGAAGACGAACATGTAAAACAGCGCATGCTGCCTTCATCAGAAGTCCCAATTGAAGTTTATTATGAAACAAAAGTAAACAAAGAACAGGTTACAGCTTTATTGTCTAAGCCTTTTGATGTAATAGAGGGAGCATTAGTAAAAGTACTTTTGATACAGGAGGCAAATAATGCGTCAGATCAAAACTCTTATGTTTTTATAAGCATACATCACGCACTTACAGATGCTTTTACCAACATGATTTTGCTTAAAAACCTGAGAGCTTATTTTAATGAGCAGCCTTTAGAAATCAATCATACTTTGTATTATGAGTTTGCGGCCTGGCAAAAATCATATTTGCACTCGGCAGAAGCAAATGAGCATAGAAAATACTGGCTGGAAACCTTAAAAGATGTTGTGCGAAAAGAGCAGACAGAGGAAAACTCTGCCGGATTGATCGACTGTGTACAGCAAACGGCCACGATAGCAGCCGATGATTTTGCAACACTTTCGAAAATCATAAATGCAACTGGTCTGACTCCTTCGGCTTTCTTTACAGCGTTACACCAGTTAATACTTAGTAAACATACTGACAAAGCTTTGCAGCTGATTTTGGTACAGGCAAGAGAATTAGGAACTAATGATATCGAAAGTCATAAAGTGTTGGGGGTTGTAAATAATTTTCTGCCTTTACCGGTTTTGAATCCTTCAAAAACCACAAAAGACAGGTATGTAAAAGAAGTTTACAGTCTCTATATGGAAACACTTATGCATCAGCAGATTCCTTATGAGGTGATCTGCGAAGATGTAGAGCGTATTTATGAGGTTTCGGTAAAAAGTGAAATAGGAGGTATGCTAAATTTTATTAGCAGTGAAAGCGAAAAACCGCTGGATGCCGCAGTGGCCGAAAACAACAAAAAACATTCGGTCAATGATTTTACTCAGGGTATAGACTTAATCTGCAGCAGCTATCCAAACGCAGTTGAAATAAGCATGTCGTGCTCCTTAGAAAAATACAAGACATTATTCTCTGAAGATTTTAATCTCAAAAATTACCTGTTTGAACTTGCACAGGAATTAATCTAAGAAGATTTAGAAACAAACGCAATACTTTTTGCTCAGCGCGAATAGGTAAAGAATACCTCTGAAATTAGGGTAAGTCTTTATACTATTCCCGGCTGCTTTATGCACATTTTTAATCAAATAACAACAATAATTAATTAAATAAAACCGGAAAAAAATGGAAATTCAAAATGAAGATTTAGTATACATTAAGAGGAATTTGGCTATTGAACCTTTAGTAGACAACTGGTATGCATGGCCTCACTTAATATCACCGGCTACGGCAGCAATGAACATTAAAGACAGACATTTGAAAATTATGACTTCTTATGTTCAGAATCCGATGATTCACGCAGCAGCAGTTAAAACCCCTAAAATGTTAGGCGGACCTTTCATCGATTATGATGGAAAAAGAGTAGATGAAATCAAAGGACTTATTGATAACACCAAAGAACAATGTGCAGCTCTTCTGAAATTAAGAGAAGATGTATTCGCTCTTAACGACATGCTTAAAAAAGAGGCAAAAGGATATGCACTTATAGAATTATATAACAAAGTACCGGAGAGTTTGCAAGGTCTTGTAGAATTGGTATATGATATCAATAACAATCCGTCATTTCGCTTTTTTGAATCCTTATTGTATGAAACAGAGTTTTACAATGAGTCGCTTCAAAGTTTCAATTTATTTTTAGTACATGACGATGATTCAAGATCATTTGTACTAAGCACACCAAAATTGCCGGGAGAGGATATTTTAAGAGTAAACTTGCCTTTGAAAAGCGAGAAAATAGATCAGCTTTTCGAAATGGAAGACCATCCAAAAACGTTTGGAGAAATTGCCAGAATATTTGAAATTGAGGCAGAAGACATTCCTTTATTTAAATCGTTTTTCACAAAAGAAAAATCTAAAAAATACGAGCGTTACAGCGGAGACGGTGTTCTAACAAGATATTTTGGACATGCCTGTATTCTTACCGAAACCAAAAGTACAACAATCCTTGCAGATCCTCTGGTTAGTTACGGTTACGAATCGGATATATCACGTTATTCTTATGATGATTTGCCGGAATCTATCGATTATGTATTGGTAACACACAATCACCAGGATCATATTCTTTTCGAAACCTTGCTGAGACTTCGACGTAAGATCAAAAACATTATAGTTCCAAAAAGCAACGGAGGTTTCCTTCAGGATCCAAACCTGAAATTAATGTTTGAAAGAATAGGATTCAAAAACATTATAGAGCTGGGAGAAATGGAAACCATTCATTTTGACGATTGTTCTATTACAGGATTACCATTTGTGGGAGAACATTGTGATTTGGATGTAAGAAGTAAATTATGTCACCATGTTGCCTATAAAGACGGATTAAAAATATTGTTTGCGGCAGATTCCTGCAACGTATCCCCAAAACTATACGAGCGTATTCACAAGGTAATGGGAGACATCAATGTTATTTTCTTAGGAATGGAATGCGAAGGAGCACCATTATCCTGGTTATATGGCCCTCTGATGCCGGAAACTTTAGCACGAGATAAAGACGAATCCAGACGATTGGCCGGCTGTAATTTTGAACAGGCTAAAGCAATGGTAGATGTTTTTAAACCTAGCGAAGTATTTGTATATGCAATGGGAATGGAACCTTGGCTTAAATATATCAGTTCAATCAAATACACCGATGAATCTATTCCAATTGTAGAGTCAAACAAACTGTTAGAATATTGTCTTGCCAATGATATAGATCCGGAAAGACTTTATGGAGAGAAAATTATCGAATACAAAAATGATCTTGTCCTGAGTTAAAAATCAGGAAAGCTTAATAAAAGCTCTTAAATCAACAAACCAAATAATAATTAATATCATGATAAAATCAATATTCATATATGCACTAGTATTGTTATGTATGTGTTCTGTATCTGCCCAATCTTTGACCCAAGTATCAGGAACAATAACAGGAGAAGACCCTAATGAAAAGTTGGCTTATGCTTCAGTTATCATAAAAAAGGATGCATCAATTGTCGAAACGGTGATTACCAATGATAAAGGAGATTTTAAAGTTGAAGGGATGAAAATAGGGAAGTACACCGTCGAATTTCAATTTCTTAGCTTTGAAACTACTACAATGGCACTAGATGTAGACGGTTCTAAATCCCATATTAATCTTGGAACGATTAAATTGAAGTCGAATGTAACCTCTCTAAACGAAGTTGTTGTTACCGCTGAGACTTCTCAGTTGGCATTAAAACTGGATAAAAAAGTATTTGATGTAGGTAAAGATCTGATTTCAAAAGGAGGATCTGCAACACAGGTACTCGACAATGTACCCTCCGTTAGAGTAGACCCTTCGGGTTCTGTCAGTCTGAGAGGCAATAATAATGTGCTTATTCTTATTAACGGAAGAAAATCGGGACTAACATCGATTCAGGGATTGGAACAAATTCCGGCAGAATCTATAAAATCGATCGAGCTTATTACCAATCCTTCGTCACGCTATGATGCAGCCGGATCAGCCGGAATTATCAATATTATTCTAAAAAAGAACAATAAGCAAGACCTGAGCGGGAGTATGACCCTTTCAACCGGAGTACCTGCGGATCACAGAATATTGGGAAGTCTTAATTATAAAAAAGGAAAATTTAATTTGTTTTCTAATTTTGGAGTTCGTTATTCCGATTACGTTGGACTTAACACCAGAGATCAGGTGACTACTGCAGACGGAAAGAATCTTTTCTTAAGCCAGCGCGAAGATCAGGACAGACATGATGATGGTGGATTGGTATATTTGGGACTTGATTATGCTATAAATGACGACAATTCGATTACAGCAGCATTTTACCGAAATCAGACCAAAGATAAAGATACCAATACTTTTAACTATTATCTTTCAGGAGACGGAGTTGGTAATTCACACATTCAAACCATCGCTGATTCACAGGAAAAGAGAAGTTACAATCAGTTGGAATTTAACTATACCAAAACGTTCAAAAAACCGGGCAGGAAATTTACAATAGACGCTCAGTATGATTTTTGGAATAGTACAAAAGACTTTAACATTGAGAGAAGAACGATTACACCTAACAACGGAGACCGTTCTCTTATCGATACAAAATCCAACAGAGGAAATGATGATATTGTAGTCCAATCTGATTTTGTAACCCCTTTAAGCGAAACTGCAAATCTTGAAGCAGGAGTAAAAGTCGAACACAGATTAATTACTACAGACTTTGCCGCTGATGAAGAGGTTAACGGAACTTTAAAACCAATAGATGGTTTTAATAATGGATTAGACTACAAAGAACAAATTCTTGGGGCGTATGTCCAGTATGGAAATAAGATAAACAAATTCAGTTACCAGTTAGGCTTAAGAACAGAGTATACCAGTATCGAAATTAAAGATCAAAACACAAGAAATATTCTTATCGATAGTACCTATACAAGACTATTTCCATCTGTAAATTTAAGCTATGCCCTTTCCGACAAAACAACAGCTCAGTTAAATTACAGCCAGCGTATCAACAGGCCTAATTTATTTCAGTTAAACCCTTTTCCGGAACTTCAGGATTTTAACTCCCGTATTTTTGGAAACATCAGACTTGTACCTTCTATAACAGATGGTATTGAATTAGGTCTTTTAAGCAAAACAAAAAAATGGGTACTTAATCCGTCTGTGTACTACTCCAAAACCCAAAACAACTTTCAATATTTTACATCGCAAAATTCAGACGATGTTTTTGAAACCGTTTTAATCAATCTTGATGAAGAATCGCGATTTGGAGTAGAGCTTTCAGCACAGTATGCTCCGGCAAAATGGCTGTCTTTAAATGCAGTAATTAATGCCTATAGTTTTGATCAGAAAGGAAGTGTGGGAACCACGAATCTGGATTATTCTAATGAAACCTGGACAGCAACTTTATTAGGTCAGGTTAAGTTTCCTAAAAACTTTACATTACAAAGTAAATTCGAATATCAGGCACCTGTAAGTGATGCTCAGACAAGAACCAAGTCATTTTACTATCTGAATATGGCTTTAGGAAAGTCGCTGTTTAATAATAATGCAACATTAACACTGGGAGTAAGTAATATTTTTAATACCCGAAAAACAAGAGAAACAACCGTTGGAAGTGATTTTGTTGTAAACCAGATGACCAATTTTAATGCAGCGAGATGGAACCTTAATTTCAACTATAGATTTAACAAAGCTAAAAGTAGAAAAGAGCATAAAAGTAACAGAGAATAACACCCTTACCATTGCTACATCTTAAAAAAACAAACTATGTATTCAAATCAAAAAATACAGATATTTTTACTGCATTTTGCAGGAGGAAGTTGCTACTCTTTTGATTTTCTAAAGAACTATATTCAGAATAGTTTTGAATATCATGCCTTAGAACTTCCGGGTAGAGGAAAAAGAAATCTCGAAAGACATCTTCATAAAAAGACAGATGCCGTAGATGATTATGTATCTCAAATTAAAAGATTGAGAAATAGTAACCAACCCTATATTATCTATGGTCATAGTATGGGGGCAACTTTAGGATTGTCGGTTACAAAAAAAATGGAAGAACAGCTGGATTCGCCCCATATATTAATTGTTTCAGGTAATCCGGGGCCAGGTGCTTCTTATAATGATAAAGTGAGGCACTCCCTAGCTGATTCTGAATTTAAAGAAGAACTGAGATCCCTGGGAGGAGTTCCGGAAGAGATACTTGAAGATGAAGATCTTTACAATTATTTCAGTCCTATCATGAGAGCCGATTTTGAAATTTTAGAAAAAAACAAACTTTCCGAAGTAGGTCTTGTAATTAACACTCCAATTTATGCCGTGATGGGAGATCAGGAAGAAACATCCAAAGACATTCAGAATTGGGAACTATATACCAGTGGAAAATTTGACTATCAGGTACTGCCCGGAAATCATTTCTTTATTCACAATCAGGTAAAAACATTGGCAAAAATTATTAGTGAATGTGCTGCTTATTCAGCAGTGTGTACCTAACAGAAAAAAGATAAAAGCCATCTGATAAGTGTGTATTTGCAGTTTTAAAATATACACTTATTGCTCTGTTTTCGCGAAAGCAAAATCATCCCACCGGAAACTAAATCAGTAAAATAGAAACTCCTGCGTAGTGGGGCCGGGGACTATTTACAATTTTATTAAAAAACAGCTATGAAAAACAATATATCAGAAATTAGCGACTTTAAACTCATACCTTTAAGACCCTTGATAGGATACTCTTTACTGGCTATAGTTTCAGGATTGTCGGGATTTGCATTTATCACCATAATTAATAAAATTATAAGCAATTCTATAACCTCAACCGAAACAGTATCCATGCAAAATTATCTGTACCTTTTTGCAGGAACCATTGTTGTATTTTTTGTTTCGCGCAGATGGTTGTCGGAAGGGATTATTCGATTGTCTCAAAAAATATACTGGGACATTAGAAAAGATGTAATAAAATTGATTCTTAAAGCACCTTACAGAAAACTTCAGGAATACAAAGAGGAAGTATATACAACATTGGCGACAGACGTAAATCATATTTCAAATGCTTCCTTAATGATTATTACCTTTTTTTCTTCAATTATTCTAATACTTGCCTGTTTGGTTTATATGGCCTTTTTGTCTTTAAAACTATTCGCAGTCAGTCTTGCTGTTATTGCGATAGGAGTATGCATATATACACTAAGGGCAAAAACCAGTAATCGACAAATAAAAGAAGTGCGAGAATTGGAAAAAGTATTTATCGGAATTTTTAACAGCATTCTCAACGGAGCTAAAGAAATTAATATCAACAGCGATAAAGGAACTCAGATTTACGATCAGAAAGTAATGAAAATTGCCACAACCGGAGAAGACAAATATGTTACGGCACTTTTAAAATATCTAAATAGCGAAATAATAAGTCAGTTATTATTTTATAGCCTTATTACATTTATTCTGGTGTTTGCAGGACCAGTATTTCAAACGCCTATAGCAATTAAAATAAGTTTCATCTTTGTTTTATTGTATTTAATGGGACCAATTGTAAGTGTAATGTCTATTATTCCGGTAATGAACAGAGCCTTAGTGTCCCTGAAAAAAATGGAAAAACTAAAAAAAGAACTTACAGAACTTGAAAAATTGAAAGAGGTTGATGATAAAGAAGAATACAAAGACTTTTCAAATTTAAAAATACGAAACTATGCCTTTTCTTTTGGAGAAAATCAATTCTCAGTCGGGCCAATTAACTTTGACATTAAAAGAAACGAGATTGTCTTTGTATACGGAGGTAACGGAGAAGGAAAAACAACTTTTATTAATACCGTCTTAAATCTCTACGATTTAGATAATGGAGAAGCTTATATCGATGGGGAATTAGTTCCGCTAAAAGAATTAGAGAAAATAAAAAACCTTTTTGCTCCCGTTTTTAGTGATTTTTATTTGTTTGATGAATTCTACGGAATAACAAATGTGGATTATGATAAAATAAATAAATATTTGAAATTGTTTGAGTTAGAAGGAAAAGTGCACATAAAAGACGGTTATTTTTCGACCACTCACTTGTCTACCGGACAACGTAAACGAATCGCTTTAATCAATACACTTTTAGAAGACAGACCTATAATTGTACTGGACGAGTGGGCTGCAGATCAGGATCCGCATTTCAGACATAAATTTTATACCGAAATTATTGCCACACTGGTTCGCGATGAAGATAAAACAATCATAGCCATCACACACGATGACAAATATTACAATACTGCAGATACTTTACTTAAAATGGAGTATGGTAAATTAGAAAAAACAAACATTTCTGAACTTGCCGAAATCTTTTAGAACAGTTTAAAATAACCTAATAATTTCCTTTTTGGCCCCGTACAGCTCTCTTTTTATTTTCCGGTAAAGAGAGAGGGGCCTTATATGCTTTACAAAATGAAAAAATTAGGAACAGACCCACTAAACGTATAAAATCTATTATCTAAAGATATAATCTTGAAAAAAATGAAAAGAAACAAAACAATCAAAGTAGTGCTTTTGTGTTATTGTCCCTAGTTTGGATATTTATCACAACCTTTAATTTGGGTCCATTTGGCTCCCTGGGAAAATTAACAACCTATAAAACAGGTCTGTTGTCTGTGCCTTTACAAAGTGATGGAATTCAAAAGATAAAAAGTGATCAAAAATTAGACATCTATGTAGACAATGTTGGAATTCCGCATATTTATGGAGCTACAAAAACAGCAGCGGCTTACGGACTGGGGTACATGCATGCAAAAGACAGGTACTTTCAGATGGAGATGATCTCAAGAATCGTACAGGGAAGATTATCAGAGTTTTTATGGTCCGGAACCTTAAAATCGGACAAGTTCTGGAAGCCGTATGAGTTCGAAAGAAAATCAGAAGAGATACTGGCAACCTACAAAAAAGAGAACCCGGAATTTTATGCTTATTTACAAGCTTATTCTGACGGTGTAAATGCTTACTTAAACAATAACGAGAATACAGATCCTTTGTATAAAGCGTTAGGCACAGCACCGAGAAAATGGAAAACCGAGTATTCATTGCTTTTCACTTGGTATATGAGTTATACATTGACTTATTTTGATCACCATATTGATCAGCAGGAAATTTTGGAGAAACTACCGGGTCAGGAGATCACTTATTTTTATCCTTTACAGCCAAAAGGTATAAACACCATTTTGCCTTCCGGTTTACTACCTTCTACTACTAATCTGCCTCATTTAGGAGCTCATTCTTTGGAGACAGCCTCAGTAGAGAACGCTCAAAAAGAACCGTCGTTATTTGATCTGGGAGCAAAATTGATGACCAATCATAAGTTCTATCAAGGTGTAGGAAGTAACAACTGGGTGGTAAACAACACCAAAACAAAAAGTAAAAATAATATTCTGGCAAATGACCCTCACCTGTATTTGACGCTTCCGGAAGCTTTTTATGAAGCTCACATTGTAACCGGAAGTTTTAAAGCATATGGTTTCACAATTCCTGGTGTTCCGGTTATAGCGAGCGGTCACAATGATAAAATTTCGTGGGGAATTACCAATGGTGAATGGGATCTGGTAGACAGATACAAACTTCAGGTAAAAAATGACAGTCTGTATTTATATGAAGGAAAATGGATTCCTTTCCAGATTAAAAATTACACGATCAAAGTAAAAGGAAAACCTGATTTTATCGAAAAGTACAGAAGTACGGTACATGGAAAAGTTATAAAAGAAGAAAATGGACAGTATTATGCACAGCATTGGTACGCTGCAGAAAAAAGTAACTCTGTAAAAGCAATGTATGAAGTCATGAAAAGTAAAAATTGGGATGGCTTCTCAACAGCTTTAAAAGACTACAGTTATCCTCCACAAAACTTTGCTTACAGCGATGTTGACAATAATATTGGAATCGTATGTGCGGGCGAATTACCGGCAAGAAGCAGCGATTATATCGGTCAGGTATTAGACGGCAGCAAAAAGTATATTCCAGTGAAAGCTTTAGATGCTTTCTGGTCGGCTTACAATCCCGATAACGGATTTTTGTTTTCAGCAAACCAGCAGCCAATTCAAAACAATGTTTATTTTGGAGCACATGGTTCAAAAGACGATTACAGAGCCAAACGTATTTACTCGGTGTTAGAAGAAAAGAAAGACTGGTCCGTTTCTGAAATTCAGAAAATGCAAAGTGATGTTGTTGATATTTCCCTTAATGATTTTAAAACATTAATGAATAACTATCCGCAAAAAGAAAAATACAATAGCATTGTAAAAGAGTTAAAAAATTGGGATGGAAATATGAAAGGCGACGGAAATCAGGGATTAGTTTTTGAAATGCTGCGAAAAGTTTCTATAAAAGAAGCTAAGCAATTTGCAAAAAACAGACTGCAGGTAAAACAAGAGCCGTCGTTACAGAACTTCTTAAAATATTTAAACGATAAAAAATACACCCTTCCGGGAGGTGATGACAAACAAAAAATTGTAGATGCTATTTTCAAGAGAACACTTGACACCCTAACGCAAAGTTATGGCGATCAATGGAAAAAAGTTACCTACAAAAAGATATCTAAGTTTGATATCAACAACATGATGTTCATTCCGGGATTGGGAGAAAAAATTGATAATATCGGAGGTAATGTCAATACCATTAATATTAATACAGAAAAGTTTCATCCGGTCTTCCGTGCAGTATATGAAGTAAAAAACGGAAACATACAGGCACATACAATTTTGGCCGGAGGTCAGAGCGGTTTGATAAATTCTACACATTACAAAGATCAAATCGAATCCTGGAGAAAAGGCGAGTACAAAAAAAGCCAATTTGTTGCGAATCCTGCTAAACTGGAAAAAATTATAACCACTATAAAATTTAACTAATGAAAAATATACTGAATTACTTGCCTTATGTAGTTGTATTACTAGCACAATTTTTAATAAACAACTATACCGTAATATTGATCCTTACCATTGTAACGGGGTTTATTGCAGCTTTTAAAATTGAAAACAAAAGAGTTTTTCTAAAGTGCTTTCTAATCGGACTCGTGGTAGCTACTACCGTATTCCTTATCTATGAATCAAGAGTAGAATATGTAAAAGAACTTCTCGTAAATATCGGATTATCCAGTCTTTTTATCTACGTTCTTTTCCCGCTGTTTAATGCTTTAAACACCGCAATTCTTTTCTTTTTTGGTTATAAAATTGGTACACTGGTTTTAGAAAGAAAACTTAAAAGAGCCCTTCAGGCGTAAGCTTTCAATGAAGTTTGAAAAATTTAGACAAGCCGGATAAGAGCTGAAGAGCACTGCAATGTCAGACAGTTTTTATTTAGGATTACAATCCTGATAGATACAGACCGTCTCTTTATAAAAGAGACGGCTATCTATTGGAGTACGAGTTTTAAAAGCTGGCAGAATTCACCCAAACCCTAAAGTCAAACTCTTTTACTAAAAAACACACTATTAACAACCAAAAACACCAAAAAGATGAAAGATAGTAAGCCAAAATGTAACTGTGCTAAAAATGGAGTAATGTGCGCACTTAAGATGAGTTTAATCAAACAAGGTGCATCAGTAGCTGACACTACGGCAAAAAGTAAAGCAGTTTGTCCTTTAAAAGCAGCAATATTCAGTTCTGCTTCTTAAACCGCCATATGACCTTGGAGAGGGCAATTAAAATGGAATAAATTGTTTATAAAAAGCCTTTTAGAGGTTTAAAAATAGTTTGATTTAATCAGATCCGTAGATATTCCATGAGAATATGAAACAGTAAAAAAATAGTGTCATTGTTAGAAGTAACAACGGATGGCATTGTAACCAGTACTGAGAGCAATATTCAATTATACGTAGGTATCATTGAAATTAAAAAAATATAAAATATTGGTAAAGTCTAATGCAAAATATGCAGTGAGAAACCTCATTGTAAATTTTTATATACATTAATAGTATGATGCAAAATTCGACACATTACTTAGCCTTTAATGATTTTGAATCCATTCCTAAAATAGATTTAAAAGAAGATGAATATTACTTATTTCAGTATTCAAGTGATAGTAATCTTGATCAGGGTATTTTAAAATACTACCTGGAATTTTTACCTCAAAAGTTTAGACAGGAAGTACTTAAATACAGAAGATGGGATGACAGGTACAACTGTTTGTTTGGAAAACTAATGGTTTGCATGGGATCTCACATATTGGGAAACAACACATTTGAATTCGATAAAATTGTCAAAGACATTTATGGGAAACCTTATATGTTAGACAGCAGTTTTAACTTTAATATTTCACATAGCGGCAATACAGTTGTATGTGTTTTTAGCAAACAGCAAATAGGAGTTGATATTGAAGAAATCAATGAAATCAATTATTCCTTATTCGAAAATGTATTTTCCACTCAGGAATTTGCAGAAATCAATCGTGATGGATTGGATAAGTTTTATGAATTCTGGACCAGAAAAGAATCAGTAATTAAGGCAATAGGAAAAGGAATGTCTATTCCGCTTACGGAGATTGAAATCAATAAAGGCTATGTAACCTACGGTGAAGATACCTGGTATACAAAGAGTTTTAAAATTGATAACAAGTTTTGTTCGATTACCACAAAGTACGATCAAATAAAATCCAGACAAACCCACATCCTTTTTTAGCAGCCTTTAAAGAGAATTGACCTTCTGCGAATTGATGGTAGTCATCGCAGAAGGAATTTAAGGCTGCACAACTACTACAGCAAGAAAATAATTAAAAATAAAAAACGAACCTAATTATGGAAAAATTATTACTTGAACTTGAAAGAGAAATACTTTTAAAAGACTTATATGAAATGGATGAATGTCCGCCATTAGGACATACCCCCGCTTTAATGCATGCCTATGTTATACGACCGGAAAATCATGGAACTCCTTATCAGGCGTTTCAGCAGGAAGTGATTAAAACCCCTAAATTAGGATTTAATGAAGTTCTCGTTAAAGTGATGGCTGCCGGAGTAAATTACAATGGCCTTTGGGCCGGATTGGGAGAACCAGCTTCGCCTACTGCATTTCACGGTAAGGATTTTCATATCGCAGGAAGTGATGCATCCGGAATAGTATGGGAAATTGGAGAAGGACTAAAGAATAATCCGGAATTTAAATTTAAAGTTGGAGATGAAGTCATTGTACACTGCGGACAAACCTGTGGCATATGTCAGGAATGTAACGGCGGTAATCCGATGCTTTGCGAATCTCAGAAGATATGGGGGTACGAAACCCCTTATGGTTCCTTTGCACAGTATACCAAAGTTCGTGCACAACAATTACTTCAAAAACCCAAACACTTAACTTGGGCAGAAGCAGGAGGTTATATGCTGACTTATGCCACAGTTTGGAGAATGCTCTACGGATTTGCTCCAAACGATTTGAAGCCCGGAACCAATGTACTGGTGTGGGGTGGAAGTGGAGGTTTGGGAGCTTCCGCCATTCAGTTAATTAAATTGGCAGGAGCAAATGCGGTTGCCGTTACGTCAAGTGATGAGCGCGGAGAAAAATGTCTGGAGCTTGGAGCTGTCGGTTATATCAATCGAAAAAAGTTCAATTGTTGGGGAGCTTTACCGGACATTGGTAATAAAGAAGAATACAAAGAATACTTAAAAGAAGTCAGGAAATTTGGAAGCGCCATTTGGGACATATTAGGCAAAAAAGTGAATCCTGATATTGTTATTGATCACATTGGCTCACAAACCCTTCCCGTAAGTACCTATGTTGTAAAATCAGGAGGTATGGTCGTTTTCTGCGGTGCTACATCAGGATTTAATATGTCTTTTGATGCCTCATTCGTCTGGATGAGACAAAAAAGAATACAAGGCTCTCATTTTGCATCCCTGTCTGAATTGTATCATGCCAATCAACTGATTTTACAGAAAAAATTCCATCCCGTTATATCTGATGTGTTTACCTGGGACGAACTGCCTTTAGCACATCAAAAAATGCTTGATAATAGTGTTGAATATGGAAACATTGTCATTAATCTTGCTTCCTAATAAAACAGCACAAAGTTATTTTTATACCAAAAGAAACATCTAAAAAAAATAAATAGAAACCTCCAAAATCGTATGATTCTGGAGGTTTTTTTATGCGCAGTAACGATTTTTATGCGATCTGTTTTATTCGGAAGCGATTACAGCAACAGTAATTGTTTAGAACAGAAAAAGAGTTTTCAATACCATTCAAAAGACGTAATATTCAAAAAATAGGGCCTCTTTTTAATTGTCGGTTTTTACTGCGATTGCATTTTTTCTTCACAAAAAAACTTTATCTTGGCAGAGAAAATAGAGTCTGTTTCTTCTGTAAATCCGGCTGATAACAGAGCCTGAAGGTATTCATTGAAATCAGAGATTATAAAACAATAAACCGTACCAAAAAACAGATAAGAATGTTATCATCACATGAATTGTTATTCTTTTTTAGTGCCTTAGGAGCTTTTAATGGTTTCCTGCTTTCCTTATATTTTGCGGTAAATGCCAAAAAGAAAATTTTTGCAAACTATTATTTATCCTTACTGTTACTGGTATTAAGTATCAGAATTATAAAATCGGTTTTCTTTTATTTTAATCCTCATTTATCGAATACTTTTATTCAAATCGGACTTTCGGCCTGCATACTTATTGGCCCTTTTCTATTTTTATATCTCCGATCTTACAGTCCCTATTCCAAATCAGTCTGGATTACACATACAATACCTTATTTGGTGATCATGGCAATTCTGGGAAGTCTTTATTCTTATGTCGAGCACCCTCAGATCTGGCGTATGTGGATTGTAAAAGCTATATATCTTCAATGGTTGGTTTATATCGGTTTTTCTTTTAAATATATTCAGCCAATTCTGAAGAAAATCAAAGAGAAGGAGAATTTAAAAAAGTTAGAAGTATGGTTCCTTAGCATCTATTTTGGAGTAGCTCTGGTTTGGGCAGCCTATACTTTCGCTGCTTACACTTCTTATATCGTCGGAGCATTATCCTTTACCTTTATTTTATATCTGATCATTTTACTATTAATTTACGGAAATAGCCAGGAAACTACTTTCTTTCAGGAAAAAGAGAGATACAAAAACAAAAGCATCGATAAAGAGACATTAGATCTGATTAGTCAAAAATTTTCTGTTATAGTAGAAAAAGAACTTTTTTTAAATTCCAATTTCACTTTGGAAGAAGCCGCAAAAGAACTAAAAGTAACCAAACATATTTTATCACAATATGTAAATGAAGTAGTAGGCAAATCCTTCTCCAGTCTCATTAAAGAATACAGAATCGAGAAAGCAAAAGAGTTATTAGAAACCGAAAAAAACTATACCATTGAAAGTTTGGGTTATGATAGCGGCTTCAATTCTAAATCAACTTTTTTCACCGCCTTTAAGAAACAAACCGGATTAACCCCCACCGAATATCAAAAACGCTACTCCAAATAAGTTCTAATTTATAGAATGAGACTTCAGTTTTATAATCTAAACCCTGTAAACTAAGACGATACCGGACATTTGCATTCATTATTAATAACCTAAAAAATTAAAAATGAAAAAAGTGTTTTTGTTTATCGGATTAAGTCTGTTGTTTTTTAAATCAAATGCCCAAAGTCAAAATACTACTGATGACTGGAGTTTGATTCAAAAAACACTAAATCTCTACATAGACGGTCAGGCCACTGGCGACTCCGTTAAAGTAGGTCAGGCATTTCACAGTTCCTGGCAGCTGAAAGGCTTCAGAGAAAAAGAATTCGTAGTCGTTCCCAAATCGAAGTATCTGGTAGGATATAAAAAGCGTGATGTTAAACCTGATAATTGGTCAGGCCGCATCGTTTCTATTGATTTTACCAATAATGCGGCCAGTGCCAAAGTAGAAATAAGTACTGCAAAACTATTGTTTGTAGACTATTTCAATCTTCTGAAAACAGATCAGGGCTGGTTTATTGTGGATAAAATTTCAACCCGTACTCCTCACAAAATGGTTGAAACGGAAGTAAAACCAAAAGGATAATCCAGTGCTTTTTGTTCAAACTAAAACCGATAATCTCCAGAAAAATGTTCAAAATAATCGTTTTATCACTAGTTTTTACGGGACTGTATCCGCAAAGTACTCACGCGCAAAAAATATATTGTTTGTCACCTCAAATCAGGATTTTTATGGCAATACGAAAATAAGTACATCCAATCACTTTGAAGAAATAGTAATTCCGTACGACATATTCACAAAGGCAGGCTACAAGGTTGATTTTATAAGTCCGAAGGGAGGAGCAATTCCTATTGGATACATTAACGCTTCCGACAGTATTCAAAAAACATACTTATACGACAGCTGGTTTATGAGTAAATTGAAACAGACCAGGAAACCTGAAGAAGTTACGGCTAATGATTATTCCGCTATATTCTATACGGGTGGAGGTGCCGCAATGTTTGGTGTAGCCGAAAACCAGGCCATTCAGAAATTAGCAGGAGCAATCTATAAAAAAAATGGAATTATCTCCACGATTTGTCACGGAACAGCGGGAATTGCTTATTTGAAAGACGAGAAGGGAGTTTCACTCTATGCGGGACGAAAAATCACCGGTTTTCCCGATGAATTTGAAAGTAAAGAGATGGCCTATTACAAAACATTTCCCTTTTCGATGAATAAAGCAATTGTAGCAAATAAAGGAAACTTTGTTTATTCAGAAAAAGGAAGAGACGCTTTTTATGTAACAGATGGCAGGTT
The DNA here is from genome assembly GCF_023539155.1 of Flavobacterium sp. B183. Lineage (NCBI taxonomy): Bacteria > Pseudomonadati > Bacteroidota > Flavobacteriia > Flavobacteriales > Flavobacteriaceae > Flavobacterium > Flavobacterium sp. B183. The sequence goes on from NZ_CP097434.1 coordinate 2,458,438, forward strand.
TGTAACGGGGCAGGATCCTACTTCAGGAACGAAAGTGGCCAATGAGGTACTCAGATTAATCAGGGAAAACGATAATGAGACAGGAAATAATACGGTAAAAAGCGACTTTGATCAAATCACCGAAGTGCTGTTAGATTATATTGAAGGTACGGCAGAAGGACAGCCAGAAAGACTTAGAAAAGCCTTCCATCCCAATTTTAATTTGTACACAGTAACCAATGATACGCTGTGGACACGTTCCGGTAAACAATATATCGGTAACATAAAAACTGGGGAAAAATTAAACAGAATCGGACGCATTCTTGCGATTGATATGGAGAAAGATGCCGCAATTGCGAAAGTAGAAATTAAAGTACCCAATTGGCGCACTTTTACAGATTACTTTCTAATTCTTAAATACGAAGGAAACTGGAGAATAGTACATAAAAGCTACAGTTGGAGAGCTATTTCTAAAAAAGAATAAACCATAAAAAACATCCGCTAACCGCAGTTTGATCAAATAAGGTAATGAAAAAATCAGGATTTTTTTCGATTAAATATATTGGGGTAAATTAAAAAGTTAAATATTCTGAAAACCGTTATTTGGGCAAACTGCAACCAGTGGGAAGTATTATATAATAACAGAGACGAGGTCTCCGAAAATAGTTCAAAAACTAACTAAAAACAATCAGATCCGATGATAAACAGATTTTTATTGACCCTAATTGTAGGTTCATTTTGGGCAATAAATATAGAGGCACAAGTTAAAAGCAACAAAAAAATTGACGCCTATATAGTAGAAATCAAAAAGCAGTACAATATTCCGGGTTTGGCTTTGGCTGTAATAAAGAATGGAGTACTGATTCACAAAAAAAATTACGGATTGGCAAATATCGAAATGAGTGTTCCGGTAACAGATAAAACGCTATTTCCCTTATTTTCGACCACAAAAGTAATGTCAGTTGTAGCCGTTTATCAACTGATTGAACAAAACAAGCTGTCGTTGGAGAGTACTATTTCAGATTTTGTAGAAGATTTACCCGATAGCTGGAAGAAGGTAAAAATTAAAAATCTCTTAACACATTCATCAGGATTACCGGATATCGTCGAGTACACAGACAGTAAAGAAGAAGATGCAAAACAAAAAGTATATAGCGATACCATAAAGTTCAGCCCTGGAAAGCAATTTGATTACAATCAAACCAACTTTTGGCTTTTAAATCGCATAGTTCAAAAAGTAACCGGAAAAAAGTTAAGTGAATATATCCTGGATACTCAGTTTCCTTTATCACAAAAAGAAGCCGTCTTTGAAGGTAAAAATTTAAAAGTCGTTGAAAATTTAACCTATGGTTATGTCAATACAGCAAATAGTGGACAGATTTTAAAAAGAAACTGGAACTTTCCGGAATATGAATACGGAGCCGCTGCCCTGAATTTAACGCTTGATGCATTTGTAGAATGGAATAGGAAACTGGACAGCAACGAATTTATCTCAGAGCAAACAAAAGTTCAATTGTTAAAACCCTTTGATTACGAAGTCAAAAGGGATTTTACTTATGGACTGGACTTCATAAAAGTTAAAGGAGAAGTATCGTATGGTTTTTCCGGAGGCGTGTCCACAGCTTTCAGGAAATTCACCAACAAAAAACTGACCATAATTCTTCTGGCAAACGGAATGTTTATACCCACCGACAAATTAAATGGAATAAACGAAGTGGTAAACAATATTGCAAGTATTGCCTCTCCATAATTTTGATGTTTTTACCGTTTAGGGATTTATTTTACTCAGGTTGAGATTTTTTTTTAGAAAAGTAATTTAATCCTTCCATTTTGGATGGGTGATCGTATCATTTTGATAGGGATTGGTAAGTGGAGAAATATGCTTTTTATTTTAGTTGTTTGTTAGTCAGTGTTTTGTTTAGTTAAAAATATTTTGGCATATCAATTGTCTCTAAAATGTTAATCGGAATACCGATACTAACAGGTGTAAAACAATATAAATTAGAGCAACCATGAATGAAGATAAAACAAGAAAGAAAAAAATAAAGAAATTAGGCATATCAAATAAAGCGGTTCGTCAAAAAGACAGAGTTATCAATTTAATGGTATTTACTACGATTTTTTTTATTGCACTTTTAATGATTTCACAAATAGTATAGACACTGTTGAATAAAGACATCACATTACATCTTTTAAAATTTCACGAATTTGTATCATCAGGAAGTTTTAAAATAGAGAAGCCGTCACAGAATTTGTTTTGTGACGGCTTCTTTATTCGATCAGGTTTATTTAAGCACATTTACAGAACTTTTCTAAGAGGATTATTAGAAAAATTTTGTAAAAAGGACTGGCAAGTGAAATAAAATCTAAATTTGTAAGTATGAAAATTTTAATTGTAGAAGACGATTTAAGAGTTGCTGAGCTTATCCGAAGAGGATTGGAAGAACAGGGGTTTATCTGTACTTTAGTTTATGATGGAATTTCAGGAAAGAAAATGGCCCTGCAAAATGAGTTTGATCTAATGATTACCGATATCATTTTACCAAAAATGGACGGATTAGATTTGTGCAAAGTCATTCGTGAAAACCAGCCCAATTTGCCTATTATTATGCTGACCGCTTTGGGTACCACAGACGATAAGGTGGAAGGCTTTGATGCCGGAGCCGATGATTACCTTGTGAAACCTTTTGAAATGCGAGAATTATTGGTTCGCATAAGAGCCCTACTCAAAAGACATATAAACATAGGAAATAATTCAGGAAATGTTTTAAAATATGCCACTCTTGAAATGAATCTCAATGAAAAAACAGTCAAAAGAAATGGAAAAGAAATTAATCTTACGCCTAAAGAATTCAATCTTTTGGAGTTTATGCTTCTGAATCCTGAAAGAGTTTTGTCAAGAGTAGAAATCGCAGAAAAGGTCTGGGATACTCATTTTGACACCGGAACTAATTTTATTGATGTTTACATCAATTATCTAAGAAAAAAGATTGACAAAGATTTTGACCAGAAACTTATCCATACCAAATCAGGGATGGGATTTATCCTGAAATTAAATAATGAGGATTAGAACGCACTTAACCATATTATTCAGTATCATGACAGCTGCAATTTTGCTTGTATTTGCAGCAATTATTTATTTTTCAGCCAAAGAAGACCGGGAAAAAGAGTTTTATGCCGTTCTGAAAAAAGAAGCAATTACCAAGGCCAATTTGTTTTTTAATGCCAAAGTAGAGGTGAAAACCCTGCAAAGTATTTATCGAAACAACCGTAAAGTGCTTAATGAAGTGGAAGTTGCGATTTATGATGTTAATTTCAAGCTTCTTTACCATGATGCTGTTGATCTTGATTTTGTAAAAGAAACCCCCGAAATGGTTAAGGAAATTTACCAAAAGGGCGAAAAACGTTTTTATCAGCAGGATTGGCAGGTGATAGGGTTGAGGTATACTTATGAAAAAAAGAGCTACATTATTACCGCTACTTCTTATGATCAATACGGTTACAGTAAATTGAACAACCTGCTTCATAATATCATTTTTGTCTTTACACTATCTATTTTATTCATTTACGCGGCAGGAAGATATTTCTCCAGGAAAGCATTTGAACCCGTTAAGGAAATGACAGATCAGATGAAGAATATTACAGCTACTAATCTTGATTTACGTTTAAATGATAATGAAAATAAAGATGAACTTTCAGAATTGGCCAATACGTTTAATGAAATGCTTAATCGTTTAGAAAACTCTTTTGATGCCCAAAAACAATTTGTTTCCAATATATCCCATGAATTGCGCACGCCGCTTGCTGCGATTATTACCGAATTAGAACTTTCGATTACTAAAAACAGAGAAATAAGCGAATATCAATTAGCCATACAAAGCGCTTTAAGCGATGCCCGAAAATTAGCCCGATTATCAAATAGTTTGCTGGATTTTGCCAAAGCAAGTTATGACCCTTCTGAAATAGCATTCAAGCAGGTGCGTATAGATGAGGTTCTTTTGGATGCCAGACAACAATTACAGAGGGCAAATTTAGAGTATAAAGTAGACATTCATTTTGAACAGGAATTTGAAGATGACAGTGAAATTTCAGTAAAAGGGAACGAATATTTATTAAAAACTGCTTTTGTCAATCTTTTCGAAAATGGATGTAAGTTTTCAGAGAACCGCCAAAGCATGGTTTCAGTTTCCTTTGACAGAAAAAAGATCATATTGAAATTTTCAGATAAAGGAATTGGTATTCCACTAAACGATATAAAAAACATCTTCACACCTTTTTACAGAGGTGACAACAAAAAATACGCAGAAGGCAACGGTATTGGATTGTCTCTGACCCACAAGATCATTCAGCTGCATAACGGTACTATTACCGCAGTTTCAACACCTTCAAAAGGAACAACTTTTACCATAATATTAGAGAGTTTGTGAGGGTCTCTAATGGAATTCTAATTTTTTTCTATTTGTTTTCTAACGGTGTTTTATAAATAGTCAGACGAATTTTGCATCAAATATTTTTAGCGATGCAAATTCAAAAACAACAGTTTATTTTTTTACTCTTTTCCCTGGGGCTTTGTTTTCATACACAGGCACAGGAAAATTGTACGCTGCAAAAAGCACTTCAAACCGCACGAAGCAATAATCCGTTTCTTAAAACAGAGCAATTAAATGTAAAGATTGCAGAATCGGATATAGTCACGGCTAAACTTCGTCCCAATCCAAGCCTGAACAATCAGACCCTGCAATTGATGCAATCCTCTGGATTTCATGAAAACACACAATGGCACGACAAGCAAAATCGTCAGGTCTGGTGGCAATTGACTAAACCCTTCCAAATAGCAGGACAGCGTAAAAATAAAATTGAGCTGGCCGGCAAAAATGTTTTGTTTGCAGAAAAAAACTATAGTGAAACGGAACGCAATCTTTTTTTTGATGTAGCTAATAAATGGCTGGAAGTCTGGACCGCTAAAAGAAGATTAGAGATTATCAGTACCGCTAAAAGTAATATCGACAGTCTGCTTTTTACAAACCAAAACCGGTATAAAAATTTAGTAATTACCCAAACCGATTTATACAGAACCGAACTACTGTCAAAGCAATACAATATTCAGCTTAAAACGGCATTTCAGGAGGTAAACAACCATCAAAGCGAATTGAAATTATTGCTTGGTACGCAGGAGAATGTTAGTGCCGACATGTCAGATGATTTTTTATTTGCAATGCCCAATACTATTGATGATCTGCTTGCTAAGGCATTTCAAAACAGAAGCGATTTACAGTCCGTAAAATCATTAATAGACGTTTCTGACAGTAATATTAAACTACAGAAATCGCTTTCTTTTCCACAGCCCGAATTAGGAGTTATCTGGAATCCGCAAAATGCCGTTCAGTACTTTGGGGTTTATGCCAATATTGATTTGCCCATTTTTAATCGAAATCAGGGAGAAATTAAAAAATCGGTTTTGGTAAAAAATCAGGTTGAAAATCAATTATCCGCTCTCGAAGTAAAAGTCAGAACCGAAATTAAGATCGCTTATGAAAACTATGAGAGGCAGAAACAAAATATTGCAAATTTTGAGTCACTATTGAAACAGTCGAAAACCATTTTAGATAATGTCAAGTATTCTTATCTAAAAGGAGGAACCACCATTGTTGACTTTTTAGAAGCACAGCGCAGTTGGTTAGAGACACAGCAGCAATATTACGATACGATGCAGTCTTACAAACAAAGTCACATTCAATTACTTTATACAACGGGTTTAATCAATCAATTAGCATTATGATACAAAAAATAGTTTGCGCATTTTCAGTAGTAATCGTATTTACTTCCTGCGGAAAAAAAGAGAATAAACTAACCGAACAAGAAACAGCACCAATTATAAAAGATAAGGGAATGTCTATTCTTTTTCCCGATAAAAAAGGGATTGATTTTTTTAAAACAGAAACCATCAGTACCAACGCTATAACAGCACAGTTTTCGGCACCGGCAAAAATCGCGGCGACCGTGTTACCATCTGGAGAAGGAGCTTTGCAGCCTGTTGTGCTGTTTGATAATTCTGAGCTGGCAGCCAGTTACACACAGCTTATGCAGAGCCGGATTAGTATCAGTCAAATTCAAAACATTAATATTAAACAAAAACGATCAGAATTAGAGCGCACTAAAGATTTAAATCGGCACGGAGCAGCCACAGGTCAGGATTTACTAAATGCACAGACCGCTTTATCCATAGAACAAACCAGTTTGGCCAATGAAAAGGCAGCCCTGATAGAACATGAATCGAGATTAATTTCGGCAGGTTTCACTCCGGATATGCTGAGAAATGCAAAAGTTGGAACAGCCTATCTGATTTGTGATATTCCCGAGAATCAAATAAGCAAAGTAAAACCAGGCAGTACAGGAGACATTTCTTTTAATTCATTTCCTAACGAAACATTCAAAGGCAGAATAGATGCGGTTGTAGATAGGGTTGATCTTGAAACACGAATGATAAAAATTAGAATTTCAGTGCATAATCCATCAAACAAATTGAAAGCCGGAATGTTTGCCAGTGTATCTTTTGGTTTGAAGGAAGGGAATTTCATCAGCATAAGCAAAACATCATTAGTTACAGTCAATGGAAAAAATTATGTATTTGTAAAAGAATCTGAAAATAACTTTAAAAGAAGAGAAATTCAGACCGGTCAGCAAGTAGGAGACCGAATAATTGTTTTTAAAGGATTGAACAATAATGAATTAGTTGTCGTTGAAGGCGCAATGCAGCTAAAAGGATTATCGTTTGGCTATTAAAAAAGTAAAAATGACACAAGCACAAATCTATATCGACAAAGATGAATTGAAAGGAGGAAAGCCTCTACATCAATTCATAATGCATTTACTGTTGGAAAATGGTATTGTGGGAGCAACTTCTTTCACAGGTCATTCCGGTTTTGGAAGACACAACAGATTGAAGCAGCCGGGACAACAATTCTCATTTGATGAAACACCAATGCTCCTCACGTTTATCGACGAGGACAAAAAGATAAAAGAAGTATTAACTGAATTAAGAAAGCAATACCGAGGCGGGTTTATTATAACCCACTCTGTTGAACTCTGGTAATCATGATTAAAAATTTACTCATATTCTCTCTGAAAAATCGCTGGCTGGTCGTAGGTATCAGCATCGCGTTAATGGCTGTTGGTTACATCTGTTTTACCCAGCTAAAAATTGAAGCATATCCGGATATCGCAGATACAAATGTTATAGTAGTGGCGCAGTACCAGGGGCGCGCTGCCGAAGAAGTAGAACAACAGGTTACAGTTCCTATTGAAAGAGCGTTGCAGAACACCCCAAATGTCTTGGACAGAAGAAGCAGGACTATTTTTGGTTTGTCAGTGGTACAGCTTACATTTAAAGACGGTACCGATGATTATTTTGCAAGACAACAGGTAATGGAACGACTGGCAACAGCCGAACTTCCTGAAGGAGTTTCTTCTGAATTGGCTCCTCTTTCGACGGCTGTAGGTGAAATTTTCCGATATGTTGTAGAAGCCCCACCAACACTCTCACCAATGCAGATAAGAGATTTGCAGGACTGGGTTATAAAACCTTATCTGTTGCAGACCGCTGGTGTAGCGGATATTGTAACTTTTGGCGGACCTCTAAAACAATTTCATATTCTGGCATATCCGGATAAATTGCAAAAGTATAAACTAACGATTGCTGACGTTGAAAATGCCATTAGAGCCAACAATCAGAATACGGGAGGAAATGTCATCGAACGAGGCGGGCAAGGATTTGCCGTGCGCGGTTTAGGAGCAATCAAAAACGAGAAAGACATTGAAAACATTGTATTGAAGTCAGTCAATGGTGTACCGGTATTTGTTCGTGATGTCGTAAGTGTCGAAATAGCCCCTCCTCCGCCAAGCGGTGTTTTGGGATACACAATTGCCAATGAGAAAGTGAATGTGAATAGCGGGGTTGAAGGAATTGTTTTGCTGCGCAGATACGAAAATCCGAGTGAAGTACTCAAAGAGCTGAAACAGAAGATCAAAGACTTACAAGGCCAAGAACTGCCGGAAGGAGTAAAAATCAGAGCGCTTTATGATCGCAGTTTTTTAATTGACCATTCCCTTCATACCGTTGGTAAAACGCTTTTTGAAGGTGTAAGTATTGTCATCATTATTTTGATTTTCTTTTTGGGCAATATGAGGAGTGCCTTAGTGGTAGCTTTGACCATTCCATTTTCATTGCTTTTTGCATTTATCATCATGCGGTTTACAGGCATTCCGGCCAATTTATTATCGTTGGGAGCAATCGATTTTGGAATCATTGTAGACGGCGCGGTAGTCATGGCAGAACATCTAATCCGGAAATACCGGACAGCAACACCCGAAGAAAAAGAAAATGGCATTGTGCACATCACTTTACTGTCAGCTCAGGAAGTAGGACGTGAGATTTTCTTTTCTGTTACCATCATTATATTGGCCTACATGCCAATTTTGCTAATGACAAGAGTTGAAGGTAAATTGTTCTCTCCAATGGCATTAACATTAGCTTTCGCTGTGGTTGGTTCGATGTTAGCTGCACTGACTTTTATTCCGGTTCTGATTTCTTTCGTTTACAATAAAGCAGTTTCAGCTAAAGATGAATCTTTCAAGGAACATAATAATAAGGTGCTTGAGTTTGTTGAACGGCTATATGCTAAATTCCTGCATAAAATTTTGACGAACTATAAAAAGTCTGTTGTAATCGGGTTTGGATTGGTATTGCTTTTAATTGGATTTGGTTTAAAATTAGGAACAGAGTTTTTACCGGAATTAGACGAAGGTTCTATTTTTCTTAGAGGAAATTTTCCGGCAGGAATCACCATACAGGAAAATGCTAAAAATGCGCCTAAAATAAGAAGTATCATTTCAAAATATCCTCAAATAGATTTTGTGATTACACAAACGGGTCGAAATGATGACGGAACCGATCCTTTCCCGGCCAATAGAAACGAAATTTTGGTAGGACTAAAAGAGTATCATTTATGGAGTGATACCATTTCAAAAAAAGAACTTGTCAAAGATATCCGTTTAGAGCTCGAAAGAGAGCTCCCTAGTGTGAAATTTACATCAGGACAGCCTATTATTGATCAGGTAATGGAAATTGTTACCGGAAGTGCAGCAGATTTAGCCGTTTCTATTGTAGGAGAAGATTTGGGAATGATGAGGAAAAAAGCAGACAGTATTGCTTCTATTATGAAATCGATGCCCGGAAGTGAAGGAGTAAACATTGAGCAGGAGGGAACACAAGAACAGCTTGCTATAAAGATAAACCGTGAATATGCTGCCCGATATGGCATTAATGTTTCCGAAATTCAAAATATGATTGAGGCTGCAATTGGGGGTAAAAATATTTCTACAGTGTATGACGGTACCAAACGTTATGATATTGTTATCCGCTACCTGCCACAATTCAGAGACAATATTGATGAGATTAAGAAACTGCTCGTTCCATCAGCAAACGGAGCCCTTATTCCTATGGAACAATTGGCAGAGATCAATTTTACTGAGGGACAGACAAACATTTACCGTTACAATAATAAACGAATGGTGACCGTGAGAACCAATATTAGAGGCAGAGACCAGGGCGGTTTTGTAAAAGAATTGCAAAAGAGAATAAAAACCGATGTGAATATTCCAAAAGGGTATGAACTAGTTTATGGAGGTCAGTATGAAAATCTGGAAAGAGCCGGAAAACAATTGGCTTTGACAATTCCGCTTACACTAATTATGGTTTTTGTGTTTCTTTTTATGCTCTATAAAAATTTCAAGCATACAATAATAACAACGAGCTGTGTTTTATTTGCTTTGAGCGGAGGTATTATGGCCTTGTTAGTCAGAGGATATTATTTCAATGTTTCTGCCGGAGTTGGTTTTGTTTCCATTTTTGGAATTTCGGTAATGGCCGGTGTGTTATTGGTTTCAGCACTTCACAGAGCAACATTTAAGAGTCCAATTTCACAATCGCTCATTCAGCAGACAGCGAAGGAACAACTACGGGCGATTCTTAGTATTCTTGTTTTAGCCATTCTTGGACTCATTCCGGCGGCTATTTCCAGCGGTATAGGTTCAGATGTACAAAGACCATTAGCAACAGTTATTATTGGCGGATTAACCAGTACATTAATTTTTGCACCAATATTAATACCTCCCTTGTATATGTGGATGAACAAGAGCAGTATAAAGTAAACGCAGGCATGGAGATGTTCTGAATTATTCTAGTGAGCAGGTCTGAGGTTTTTTATTAGGATTTGAAAATGAAAATTTGTAAATTGTAAATATTTGATATTTAGTTTTTTATGATTTAGTAAGCGAAGTTTCTTGTGTAACCTAAATAATCTTAAAAATGAAAATACTTTTAAATCTCAGAGCAGCTCTACTTCTAGTAATGATCGTTATTCTTTCATTGGTTAGTGCCTATTATAATTTTTCTATTGAAAACGATACTAAGGATATTCTGAAGGCGAATTACAACACGCTTGATTATTCCGGAAATATGCTTCTTTCATTGGATAAAATGAATTCTGATAAAGAAAATGCAATACTAGTATTTCAGAATAATCTCGCCCGCCAGATGGAAAATATTACTGAAGTGGGCGAACAAAAAGTGACATATGATCTTCAGGTTAATTTTGATGCTCTAAAAAGTAATTGGAACGATGAAAATTTAAAAAGTAAAATTCGTCAGGATATTTTTCACATTATAAAATTGAATATGGCTGCGATCAAGAAGAAAAGCGATATCGTTACACATACTACCGAGAAGGCAAATTTTTGGATCGCTATTTTAGGAGCACTTTGTTTTCTGATTGCATTCAATCTTATATTGAAGCTATTTAGTAATAAGCAAAAGTGATCTTTGTAGAGAATGAAAAAATACCTGAAAAATAAATTCCTTTTAAAGCGGTCTCAAAATGATAAAAACATATCATTTTGAGGCGTTTTTTTTGTGCTCAAAAAAGATCATTTAGGATCTAATGTCTAAGATTTACAAGGTTTTAATGGCAATTGAAAAATTATAAAGAATTATTGGTATACAAGTTGGATGTAGTGTTTTGTATTTCTATTCTTTTTGAGGAATAAAAACAGTAACAAATAAGATCTACACTAAACGACTATGAGAACCTTGACCTATAAAATAGAACCTATTGAAAGACATTTTACGTTTTCAACCCTGTTAAAAAAACAACAAGCTTCTTTACCACTTAAGGAAGCTCTAGAAATTCTGGATTTTAGTATTGAAAAAGCCAGACCTGTTCATACCTTTTGGATAAAAGAAATTTGCGAAGTAACACTTGCATCTGCCATAGCTCGCGGAACCGGAATTTCCGGTCGTTCTCCCGAGTTTCTTGAAACCAAAATGAAAAAAGGAGAGGCAGTCATAGCCTTCACCTCAGACGGAAGGTGGGCAGGGTTTTCATTTATCTCCTCTTGGGAAAATGGAAAGTATGTTTCTAATTCCGGATTAATCGTCGCTCCTGAGTTCAGGCACACCGGACTTGCTAAAAGAATTAAAACAAAAATTTTTGAACTCAGCCGTGAGAAATACCCCAATGCCCGTATATTCAGTCTGAGCACAGGTCTTGCTGTCATGAAAATGAATCATGAACTCGGTTTTGAACCGGTCACTTACTCAGAACTGACTACAGACGAAATGTTTTGGGAAAATTGTAAATCCTGCGTAAACTGCCCAATACTGATAAACAAGGACAAGAAAAATTGTTTATGTACAGCCATGCTTTATGATCCAAAACAGAATACGACGATCGTAGATTAAGTAAAATTTTGAGGTTGTGTTTTGATGCCCCTAGTATCAAACAATACAATAAAACACTTTGGAAATAAAACAACAAAACCCTCAACATTGTTGAGGGTTTTGTCTTCCGCGGAGAAAGAGGCTCCGCCACCTGTATCATAAGCACCAGCAAACACTGGGTGTTATATTTTTTCAAAAATGAAGGGTCACTAATAGGGCACTCTTGAAATTCTTGGGTTTATTAACCTCCGTAAATATAGGAAAAAAATCGAGAAAGGGCTGATAAAATTTGCAAAAATTCATTGGTTTTATCGCTTATAAGTTTTCCATTTCAACAAGTTGCTGCTCTGTATTGTTTCCGTCGTAATAGATAATTTAATATTTTGGTTTTCAGTATTAATTACTTTTCAGATCAGCCAGCTTTTAATTAAATTTTCTACACTTAGTCGTGTTTTCTAAATTAAAAATGTCATATCTTTTGTATTCTCCTTTATAATTTTTTTTACAAAAGATAATAAGATCATCTTCCAGTCTCTTGCAGAGGCAGATTTCTCTGAATCCCTTTTTGTTAAGTGACTTCTGTTATTTTTTCTGGAAAAATGCGGTTGAGTTAAATAGTACCGCTAATATATAAGAAAATTCTGTAATAAAGCAATTTAACAATTTTATATCTTAGTATCAACAATATAACCAATAAAAATAATAATCAGTATGAAAATAAAAGGGAAAATTCTAAATGTAAAAGATGGAGATGCAATTATAATACAGGCTGAGAAGGGGTCAGAAAAACTTTTGATTGTAATTGATGGCGGAGACAAAGATTTTAAGTCCAAAACATTAGATCAGGTCAAACAGTACTGTCAGGAGATGAACAAGAAGGCACCAGACCTGATTGTCTGCACGCATTACGACAGTGATCACATTGCAGGGATTATTACTCTTATCGAACATTATAAATCCGAAATAGGACAAGTTTGGGTACACCAGCCCCATGGGCAGCTTAAAGATTCTCTGAGGGCTGCGCCTCTAGTGTTGGAACACATACAAGATAATACTAGCATTTTGGATTTGAACTCCTATGGGCTTTACCATAGTTATCTTGCTGCTCCGCAGTTTGATAAATACAAATTAGTTATAGAAAGCGTTGACCAACTCAATAACCTTCTTAGTCTTATAAAAAAGTATAATATATCCACTAGAGAGCCAGTTTCTGGGGAATGTTCACTGGATGGCTGGGATGAAATAAAAGTCATAGGGCCGACAAGGGAATACTACAATAAGATTATTGGAAAACCTAAAAACATGATAGAGATTTTTCAGGATGAATATGAGTATATGATACTGGAAAATGCAAGGGAAAAAAAACAAACCAGCGCTGACCCCTGCACACTTCTTAAAACGACCAGCAGCATTACCAAAACCAATAAAGTTAGCGCTGTGATCAAATTTGACTGTGAGGATGGCGGATATCTCTTTACGGGGGATGCCGGAATCGAATCATTTAAGGCAGCAGAGGGGTATCCTGAATCACTGCGCAATCTCAAATTTTTAAAAGTACCACATCATGGAAGCAACAACAATATTTCACGAGAGCTTATAGATATTATGAATCCGGCGATTGCCTATAGTTCTGGATACATACATCAAGATCAGGAGGTAATCGACTGTCTTAGTAGAAGACCGGGAATCCAGGTTAAGACAACAAAAGAATCAGGTGACCTTACTTTCTAAGAAAATAATCTATATTCTGTGCCGCTTTTTAGGAGGGCAAATGCAAGTTTTTTTTTCAGGTTTAGAAAGCGTCCGTAATTTTAAATTACAGGTGCTTTCTAAATTAATTCTTCCAGTACTTTTTCAGATGTTTTTCTGGAATTGTAGTCTCTGAGGAGTTTATCAAAGGACTGCAGCAACTGTTTTCTGAGCTTTTTGCTTTCTTTGCCGGACTCTTTTAAAGAATTAAAGGCGCCAATAATAAATCGGGTGGTTTCATGATCCCTTTGATAGCCCCTATCGCGATGCAGATTATGGTTATCCGATTCTACGGCCATATTAAAAAGATTGATGCAGAGAACAGGATTGTGGCTACACTGCCAGGTAAGGTAGCGGACAAGAGAACCTGAAAACTGAAATTTTGGTGATTTAATGTAATGAGCCAAAAACTCAGAAATATCATCCAGTTTTAGTGTTTCAAATTCTGAATAGAAGATCTGCAGTTTTTCATCTGGATCCGCCTTATCAGCCTCTAAAATATACATCAGCACTTTATTTGACCTGTCAGGCGATTCTTCATTGAAGTAAAAATGCTCAAAGATTAAATTAAAAGATGAACTTCCTGCTGAAGAATTAACTGCAATTAAGTTAAACAGCAGTTCTTCCGCTCCTTCTTTTTGTAGAAGATAAGAAAGATGCAGGATGGAAAAAAGCCACCGCGAGTCTTCCTTGCCAAGTGAATTGCATGAAATAAGTTTGCGGTATATTGGAACTAATTTTTTAAAATCATGATTGCCCATATACTGCATCGACCAGATTGCGGATGCCAGCACATAAACATTATCTTCCTTCTTTAAGTGGTCACTAAAGATATTGAAAGATCTTTCACGGTTGATTTTGTTTAAGTATGCAAAATAGTGGACTATAGTTGCTTTCTGTTCATCAGGGCCATTTTGAAGCATATCTTGAACCGCAGGGAAGATGAGATCTTCGTACTTATCAATCTGAAGAAAAATAAGATTTTTTGCCGCACGCCCGTAAATTGTATTTATGCCTGCTGTTAATAGACCCCTGGTAGAAGTTTCGGCATATTTTGAATAGTCTATTTTTTTTCCTTCAACAGCCTTTCCGGTTAAAATTACATAATCCAATATTTCTGCATCTTCAATATTGGATTTTAATAGGTAATAAGCAATATTCAAAAATGAATATTTATCCAGGAATTTTTCTCTGGACGGCAGAATTTTTTTGAACAATTGATGGATTTTTTCCGCGTCAAATTCAGCTTCGCATAGACCTTCAAGTCCATATAGGGCGTATTCCAGATTGATTTCACCATCCTGGATTACTTTTTCAATAATCTGCGCTTTTTCCTGGGTTGGGTACTTTTTTGCAAAATCTTTAAAAGCCCTGACGTGTTCATAAAGTCCGCCTTTTCTTGAATCGCCTTGAAAAGGTTCTCTCTCAGAGTTATATTTTTTAAAGGATTTCAGCCATTGTACAGCAGACATCCTCTCGTACGCGATATCTGTCAATGGCCTGTGCACGACACCTGCCAATAGATTATGGGAACGATATGTTTCTTTGTAGGGTTTAAATTTCCGGTTTAATTCAAGTCTTAATATTCTAAGTTCTTTATTCTGTTCAATCATTTCATCCGGAAAACGCTGCAGCAGCACATGCTTAGTATGGCCAATATTCAGATATTTAGTCCGGTCCCTGTAAACTGCTGCCTCTGCCGGGATTTTAAGACTCTTGATCATTGCTGTAATTTCCTTCAGCTGTATCTGGCTGAACAAAGGAAGACTCTTTTGCAATAATTCACGATACTCGACTCCCAGATCACTAGAGGTCATGAATCTTTTAATATTGTAAAAATGCTTAAAAAGCTTAAAAATTTCGTCTAGATAGGTATTTTCAGAACCGCTCAAGGCATGTACCAAAAGTCGCAGCACAGCTTCAAATTCCGAATTTCGGTGCTCTTGGGCAAATCTTAAGAACATTGAATCATGCTTCTTTGCTGTCTGGCACAGACAGCGTGCCAAAAGCCAGTAATAATATCCTTTGTCATGTAACTCATTATCACTTTTAAGGTTAACATCAGAATAAAAATAATCATCATATAATTCAGAATTAGAATGCTTGTTTGCTTCTAATTCCCTAATAAGTATAGGAAGCAGTAAATCAATGATTTTTTCGGGAATAAGTTTCGATAAAGTCTTGAATACTTTTTTTTCTTGATGATCGGTCTGCCTTGCTGTCTCCATCCATTCTTTTCTAAGAAATCTTTCCTTAAGAATTTTTAGGCAGTATTCAGGATTAATTTCAGCGATTTTATCCATGGCAAGAAAATAGCCGAAGGGATCATTTTTGTAAAAATCAGTGCACTGCTCCAGAAGCTTAAAAGCATTATGGTCTTTCCAGTTTTTTAATCTGCTAAGGATAGTCTCTTTGATGTAAGAATTGTTTAGTTTCAAAATATATGCCCACGCATCAGCATTATTTTTTTCAAGATAGGACTGCAGAAAATCTGAAACATAATGCTGGTAGATTTTATTTCGTTCTTCATTGATCTTTGTGGAATCTGTCTGTTTCAGGGCATTTAAAAAACTGTTTATTATATTTTTTTCCAAAGCAAGTTCAAGCCACTTTTCGGATCTGCTGTGTTCGAAGAATAGAAGCTCAAAATCGGTATTTTCGAGCATTATTTTTGATGCCAGTGTTTTTTCTTCAGTGTTGACATCTTCCAGAAAAAGTAGTAGGGAGAAGCATAATTGCTTGATGTGGAAAAGGATCTTTTTATCGCAAAAAATCTTTCGAAGTTCATCAATAAAGATATCAGGGGCATACTGCCTTAAGTAATTAAATATCATTTTTACGGCGGATCTGATAAAAATTGACTGATCTTCTTTATGAATATATTTATAGAGACTCAATGATTTTTCGACAAATCGTTTAGCGAAAATAAAATCGTAAAAAGTCTCGTGGAAAAACTGTATCTGTGCATCCTCAATTTTGATTAACCGTTCGCTTTCAAGATAATTTAGTTGCTTTTTGTAGTCCTCAAACTGCAGTTCGCTGACAGTTATACTTTGACTGTCAAACATTTTTGCCGCGATTTTAAAAAGCACTTTTTTTAATTCGGCCGGTTGCACAGGTACAGAGGCATCTACGGAGAGTACTTTAAGTTTGTAAAGTTCAGCGTAAAGATCCTGAAGATTTTTAATCGAGTTACCTGATTTTACCGCTGAGGGCAGTCGGGTAAATATATTAATGTGGTTTGGTGTTCTTAAAAGCTGTAAAAGTTTATTGGATAGGCCAGTATATATAATGCTGGCTTTGTCCAGTAGGCTTTTTACTTGCTCTTCAGTAAAAAGTTCAGTATTGACTGTTTTTAAATGCTTGTAAATTCTTAATGAAGGATCATAGTGGAGATCAAAAATCCTAACAGAGATCACAATTCTTATGTTGGTGTCATAAGTATAGGAATCAATTATGTTTTTAAAAACCCGAAGGTAATTGCGGTCTGCAGACATTGCCTGAGAAAGCGCATCAATCTGATCGATTAAGATTACTGTTTTCGGGTATTTTTCTTTACACTGTTCGATAAAATCCAACATTGGGACCGCCAGTCCGATTTTATGCTGGAGTTCGACAATACTGGCACTTACAAGTCTGTCCGCTTTAAGGCCCATAACCGGAATTCCGTCTTCAATAAGCTGGTCATATAAATCTTTTAAAATGACTGTTTTTCCCATTCCCGCATTTCCTGCAAGAAGGCAAATATTCAAATGTCTGCCTTTATCGTCCCTAGTGCAGTCTTCAGTTATCCAATTCAGAAGAGCCTGGGTTTCATTTCTTTCAATGTGGGAATCAGCTACCTCCTCAAGATGGTTTTTTTCCAAAGATAAAGCTGCAGAGCTTTTTTTCAGCGCAGCTTTTATTTTGGGCTCATCAAGGGTTCTGTCAAGGTAATTGATAACCTTTTCTGAGGCCTGCTCATTTAAGACTGTGCGGACTTCAAAGAAAGAATTTATTAAATGGCAGCATGAAGGAAGCGTTAGGAGCGAGTCCAGATCAGAAGGGCCTATTTTCTTAACTTTTATTCTCGAAAAAATATCCAGCAGCGTGGAGAGCAGAGAATTCTGCTGAGGTTTTAGATCCTGCAGGGTCGGCTTTTTTAAATTACTTGTAATCCAGTTTTGAAGCTCCTGCTGCTCCTGGATAACCTTTTGGTTAAAATTATCAATGAAATCACTGCATGCTGACACAAATCCGGAGGACACGGCAATGTAATAAGTAAAATTATCAGGGTCATCAATAAGGGTGGGTTCTAGTAAACTATAAAGCACAAATTTTGTAATCTCTTCTCCGAATGCGGCAATGGAAAGATTAGAGCTATGCTTTTTGCATTGAATAAGTCCAGTACTTTTTCCGCATGTAAACAAAGCGCAGTCACGTCCTTTCTCGCTCACTCCTGACATTAAACTAATATTGTCAAACTTTTCAAAGTTACTTTCTCCTATGCGGATGCTGTATAAGGAGTATAACAGCTGTTCAAAACGGCGGGGATCCGCTATCTGATTATATGGAAAAGACTTATTGGCTGGAGACATCGGTTTGTTCTCATCTAGTAAGGCAGCAACAAATGGCTGTTCATAGGTAACTAAAGGCATAAAGATTTCTTTTTAAAACCGAACCATCTGCAATTGAGTTCTGTCCCTGTATTTTTTTATAGATTCTAGGAAGACATGGCAATTTAAAAAAAAAATAAAATGCGGTGGTCTTGAGCATTTCAAATATAACATTTTTTATTTCGATTAACTCGTTAGCCAACCAGCGTTTATTAAAAGCATTTGGGAATGGACTTTCCTCCACAATAGAGGAAAAACCATACTTTATCAGCTCATCTATTAAAATACTCTGTGTTCTTCGGCTTCTTCTAATGTCATTTTAAAATAGGTCTTAAGTTTTTAATTTAAATCAAGTTAATAATGTTAAATCCCAAAAGTGCATCTCCTTCTATGTGGGCATCGGATATTTATTAATCTTTTCAATTTTAAATCAGGATAATTTTATGGATATTAATTATAATTAGGATTCTTATGCTAAATTCTATTTACAGGTTCTGACTGTAATTTATTATACTGATCTGTTCTAATTTTTCAAGATTAACTAGTATAAAATTGTCCAGACCAATCTTCTGAAATTTTTGGACATATAAATATATTATTTATTATCTATTATGATAGTTTATATAATTGTCTTTGAAAAAAGCTGATACAATATTCTTTTTAATTTTCACCTTTTATAATTAAAGCTCTATATAATTTTCAGCAAAAACGAATAAAATTGAAGTACTTTTACTCTTCTGTTTTTCTTGTTTCATCTAACTTTTTACCTGCCTGATAATATATTAAAATGGTAAATATCCCAGTTATTATCGGTGTTAGAAAAAATATCCAATTAATAATATCATTTAATCCCTTTTTATAATACAATGTTTTTACAGCGTAATATTCAAATAAGAAAGGAAAAAAAACTAATCCGATTATTGTTGGAATCCAGAAAAGACCTAAAAAGCATCCCCAATTTTTAGATTTAACTCTTGTGCTATGATCTATAATATGATCAGCAAATGAAAATGGTTTAAGTCTTTCATTTAAATAAGAGTTTTCTTTGATTGAGAATATTTTGGATGTTAGATTTTTTAGAATGAATTTTTGCTCAATTACTTCAGTCCATATTGCTGCATATTTGTAATAGCTATAGGAAAAGATTGAAGGTATTATTGAAATAGCAAATAAATTATCACGAAGTTTAAATGGCCCCCACTGCAATTTCACTAATTTTTGTTTCGACAATTAATGGAAAAGCACAAGATATTAAAACCATAACTATCAACAGTGAATTTAAAGTTTTTCTATTCTCGTCAATTCTAGAACTTAATAAGTTTAAATATTTTTCTTTTAACTCTACTGTATTAAGTTGTTCAATGATGATTTTCGAAATTTGATTGTCTTTTGTCATTCCGCTGTGTTTTAATACTCGGTATATTTATATTATTCTCATAGATACCTTTTATTCAAATTAAAAGATATTAAGATTATAAATTTGTAACAGAACTATAAATTGTACGAATGTTTTAACTATATCTTATTACATTTATTTGGTTCCATATTTCCTCGATTTCTTTTTCAACATTTATATTCGGATAATTGAATTTCATTTTTGATAATAGATTTTCATCCCAATGGTCATCTAATTTCAAAACCGCCACATCCACTCCATCCCTTTCCCTATTTGCTGGACCAATATAAAAAGTTGTCCCGCCAGGTCTAATGGTTTCATAGTCTTCTGATATAAAAATAAATAAATCTCTGTACCTATCAAAAACATGGGCAGCTGAAACAAGAAAATAGTGGTCTTGAATCTGAATAAATACACCTGTCCCATGAACTTTATAATTAGAGGTATCAGTGAGAAGCATGCAGGTATAGCTTCTCATTGAACCCAAACTCAATAATTGAAGCTCTCTATATAATTCTTTCGGTGTTTTCATATGCAAAAAAAATAATTAAAAAAAATTGACATTAATTATGTTCATCCCAAGCTAAAATGTTCTTATTGCTATTTGTTGAAACTTTCTTTTTCAAATGTGGTAGGTTGATAAATAATGCGACATAATAAAAGTAAAAAAAATCTTATGATGTCCGTTGTTTTTTATTTAATCTCGAACACTTATGAATCAAGTTTATAAGGCATATGAAAGACAACTTCTGCTTCCAATTAAAATCTTCCGCCCTTTGAAAAAAAATATAGAAATTTGTCCAATAAAGGATTGAAACTTGATATTAATTTTTAAAAACATTTTAAAATGGTTCGAGAATTGTCTCTTTAGATCCACAAGGGGACGTCTAAACCAAATTTATAAAGCCAATGAAAGACAGCCTCTATCTATTAGTAAGCCAATCTCTTCAAATCTTCCATAAAATTTATCGTGATTTGTCCCGTAGAGGTCAAATTATAATAGATATAACATAAGTTTTTCACTCAAGCCATCCTTTTTAAATAAAAACACTATCTGAAATTTTTAATCTGAACGACATCTATAATTTGGCACTCGGCTTCACCGGTATTAAACAAAGCATAGTGAAAGTCATTCAATTCCACATTCTGTTTAGAATAAATTGAATAGGATTCGTTGGGGTTTAAAATTTTCCTTCCGTTAAAAAAAACCACTCTAAAATCAAGCATAATTAATTTTAGGAATCCTTCTTTCACAATAAATGTTTTAGGAGACTGATTATAAAAAATAATACTTGTCACTCCGTCTATGTTTGAAATTTTCACAAAAATACCAGTTTCTATTTCTAGCACATTA
This sequence comes from Flavobacterium sp. B183, assembly GCF_023539155.1. Lineage (NCBI taxonomy): Bacteria > Pseudomonadati > Bacteroidota > Flavobacteriia > Flavobacteriales > Flavobacteriaceae > Flavobacterium > Flavobacterium sp. B183. The sequence continues at coordinate 2,479,287 of NZ_CP097434.1, forward strand.
TTGTAAATCCAGATTAAATCTCCTGCTTTAATATTTTTTAGTTTAAAAACAAGCCTGTCCAAAGATACATATGGGTTATTATTAAAAAACATTTCTTTATCGATCGCTACATCCCTGCTGGTTAAAGCGTTAAAAAATGCTCTTTCAACACCAGGCGCATAGCCGTTATACTCAAAATTCTTTGAATCACTATAACCCAGATATTGTTTTTTCACTATTCTTCCCACGATGCATTTTTCTCCATTACAATCTAATTCATGAGCTCCTGATCCGCAGTCAAATGTATTTTTACCAGAATCTCTGCACTGTGATTTTAAAAACTCAATATCACAATATTCAAAATGCATTAATATCCATTCCTCAAAGGATATAGACGAAAATCCAATATTTACAGTTTTATCGCATAGGCCTTTATCAAGAGATAACGCATAAGCTCTCTCGTGATCAGGATGTCCGTCCTTATCATATACCGCCCACAGCTCAGAATAGCCTTTTTCAAGATAAGCAAGCTGAGCTCTTCTGACATAACAGGTCGGCTGTGCTTTAAATTCGTTTTCAACAAGATAATCCTCAGGTTCACTATTATTTAAAGCCTTTTTAATCTGTCTCCTTTTTGCTCCTGTTCTTACAATAAAATCTTCTAAATCCTTTTCAATTGCCTTTTGTTCGTCTTTTGGAATAGGAAGAATTTTAATAAATACATCACTATGTTCTGATAAAACCTCATTTCTTAGGTTATGAAAATAATCCGGCTCTGATCTTTGTCCCTCGCAAACTATTAGAATTGTTTTTCTATAATCTTGTGGCATATGTTATATGAAATCATTTAAAGATTTAATCTGTGGCACTCCTCCAAATTTTCCTGACAGGTACCACTTGTCAAAAGATGTGTCTTCTCTTAAATTTTCGAAATCCTGCAGACTGTACAGGTCAGTTTCACCTTTGCTATTTTTTTCTGTAATCCAGACCTGATCTTTACGGATTAAATCTTTATCCAATAAAGAAATATCGTGTGTTGTAAATATAAGTTGTGCATTATTGCTGTTTATATTTTTGTCTTGGAACAGCATTACGATCATTTTTGTAATAAAAGAATGCAGACTTGTATCCAGTTCATCCACAACCAGTACAGATCCGTTTTCTAATGATTCTATGACTTTTGCACCTAACACAAACAATGTCTGGGTTCCCACCGATTCCTCAAGTAAGGATAGATATGCATCTCCAACATAGTTGTCACCATCATACAGGTCATGGATCCCTCTTATGTTAAAGTCGCTTTTCTTCCATATATAATCTGTCCTATTACTGTCCGCATTGCCTATTTTAGTAATGTCCAATCCTTTAATTTTAGTATCTGCGTAGTTGATCAGTCGTTCCAGCTTATGCTTTAAATCCAAATTTTTAAGCAAATCATCAGACACTTTGTTGCTGTACACCTCATAGTGTATTTTACTTGTAGCATTATAGACAAACATCTTATTAAAATAGCGATAAACTTCTGTGATGATTTCATGCGGCTCATCATCGCCAAATTTGGATAATAGCAATTGATTTTGAAATACCGAAATTTCCTTCTTGCCGAACTGGGCGCCTAAAATTCCTTTTTGAATCGTACTGTCATTCTTAAATGAAAGACGCTCAAAAAGGACAACCTCTCTTTTATTAGGATAGTAATATAAAAATTCTTCTAAAATTCTTTCATATTCGATTTTTGTTGAGTATTTATATTTAACATCCCTGATTACAAACTCAACATCAATTTCAATTGGTTCTTTAAGCGAATTGATGTCAAATTTAAAAGGATCATATATCATTAGCGGTTCATCAACCTTCGGCTTTTTAACTATTAGATTTTTAAGTTCAAAAAAAGCTCGGACAATATTGGATTTTCCTGATGCATTAGGGCCATACATCAAAGACGTTTTTAAAATTTTAAAATCTTCACTCTCAAAATAGTTGAATTCTTTAGCTTTAGAAGAGCTGGCCTCGAGAGTATAAAAAACTTCATCCTTATATGAACGATAATTTTTAAGTCTTATGTTTAAAATCATTATTTTGAATTTTTTTTTCAAATTTACGAATTAAAGGTACAAAATAAACAATATAAAAGCCGATAAATACCAAAAAACTGCAAAAAACAAGAACCACCGTACAAATTAACTTCAATCCTTTAATAAGTAGATTAAATGAATGCTGCAGTTCAAAACTTTAATTTGTAATTTCATCATAGAAAAAATATTTTCATTCTATGCGCAGCTCCGTTTTTTTTGATAGTCTTTAAATTAGATACCCGATAACCAGAATATTTGAAGATCTTCATCTTGGCAATATCCAAATCTCAATTTAAAATTAATGCATTATTACTTCAAGAATCTAGGGCGGTTTTTCTGAAGTCTCCAGAGACTTTCGATTTAGCTTGAAGCAGTCATTACCGCTAGAAATATCGGCAGGGAATCTGATGTACGGGACATTGTTTTTTTAGAATTATACTTTAAAAGTAAATCTCATCTTATTTAAAAATATCGACAGTATTATTTTCTCCTCTGTATTTGGACTTTATATCTTTTCTTCCGCAAAGTCTAGGTTCCCAGTTTAAAATTATAAACTCCTATAGATTTTTTTCTTTATAAATAATATCGCAAAAAATTTCTACAATAAAAAAAACATTCTATATTTGCACCCGCAATGAGAGAATGATTGCGTCTTACTGGAGGAATGGCAGAGCGGTCGAATGCGGCAGTCTTGAAAACTGTTGACTGTAACAGGTCCGGGGGTTCGAATCCCTCTTCCTCCGCCAGGTAAAGTCCAAAAAGTGACTTGTAAAAATAAAAAAGTCTTTAAACACTGATGTTTAAAGGCTTTTTTATTTAGAATGGTATCGAACCGTCCCAAAAACAGTTCCCATTTCAGTCACCCAATCTATTTTGAGCTATTTTTTAAATCTGGGTAACTGGATAAATGGTGGGTTATGATTCGTTGCTGCTCAGTATTTTATCGATCTTGCTGCTGTCATATAAAAAAATATCCCCCAGCTTAGTATAGGGCAGAACTCCGCTCTGTCTGTATTTTATAATTGTATTATTGGACAATCCAAACATCTTTTTTAAATCCTCATTTCTGTAGTATTCAGGTCTCAAAACTTTCCCTTGGCTGATTTTTGAATCAATTGTTTCCATTTTTGCCAGCACAGGCTCTATCAACTCCTTCACTTTCATTACATAAGATTGCCACTTTTCTTTCTTCATCATTGGTGAGTTTTTTACTTATTATTAGTTTTTTCTACTTTCCATTCTACCAGCTCTCCAGCCTTCTCTTACGATCCTGCATTACTGCAATAAATTCATTTAAAAATTTAATCTGTTTTACCTTATAAGTATAGCCTTTACATTCAGAAAACTGTCTGCTGATCGACTTGATTTTCGACTGCCCACCCTCATCGCCGGCATATGTAAAATTATTTTCGAGAAAAAACTGAAACTTGCTTCTATTACTTTTTTGGTCTGCAGTATCAAAAAACAATAAACCTTCATCCATTAAAATATAAAACAGCTGGGCAAAGTCAATTTTGTTATAACAGGATTTACATTTTTCATTTGAAGAAATGGATTGCATTTTATTTTCCTGATCACTTACACTAATTAGATGTTCTACTAATTGGAGCCTTTCATCAAATTTTAATATAACATTTAAGTATTTTATTAGCTTACCACTTTTCATTGTCTCTAAAAATTAGTCAACATCCTGTAAATGAAAATATACACTGTTGCGTTTATTTTACTCCTTATTGTATACATAAGATATTTATACCTATCCAGCTTGCGTATGTATTTATAAGACAAATATAAAAATGCATTTTGAAGTCATTAGGGCTTTAGTCCTTGTTTGCTTTCTTTGTCTTTCAATGGCATAACATTTATACAAATTTGTTTTTCAGGTGATACTTGAAAGTACCTTATCTGTTGAGATAAAAAAATAAAAAAGATCACAGACTGATTAAAATACTGAATCACAGGAAATTTTTGTAGCCTTTCTTTTATTGAGTTTAGGTTGTTCTTTTATGAGAAGGAAACGCAAATTTATACCTACAATCTTCTGCGTTTAACCTTTCGTTTCATCCTATTGTCAAATGCCTGTTCCTCATAATCCTCTGTCTGTGCCTGGGGCAATAAACTTCCCAATACGTCAAAACTGTTTTGTTCATAAGTATGGGACATATTTTCCTTTCTTAAAAAGTCAAGCGTGTTAGGCGATTGGTCTATTTCTTTTTTCATAATAACATCTTTTTCGGAACCACAGCTTTTATGTACGGGATTTTCTGGTTTACTACTATTATTCCACCAGTCGTTAAATGAATTGGCCGAAAGGTTTTTGCCAAGCTCAGAGCCGTTGTACACACAACGGGATTTGTGGTCAATAAAAGTTACGCCATAGATACGCCCTTCAGCATTTCGGCGTATCACGAAATTCATACCCTGTTCTAATAGTTTTTTCTTAAATTCAGATTCGTTAGAAACAGACTGCATTACTGATTCGATCCTGCTTTTAACTGATTGTTTAGCCGGACTGTCTTTTAGATTTATCCTGCTTCGCTCATAGTGGGATTGCAGCTGTGCTAATCCTGCACTTTTACCAAACAGCGAAGCCTTAAAGGGACTGCTTGCTTTTTCTCCCTTTTCATTTAACGCAAAATATACTAATCCCAGTTTTGGAATTCCATTATATTCGCCTTTCACTTCCTGGGCAGTAATCTTAAAAAGAGAAAGCAGGGCATTATATGCCCCAAAAGTTTGGAACTGGTAATATTTAGGCAGATGGCGTAGTACCGAAGCCATCTGGCTTTTTATATCGCCAGCCTTAAAATCAACAGGCTTAAATGTTTGGTTCTTCCTGTCTTGTTTTTTATCTATAGCTGATATAAGGCTGTACTGTTTTTCCAGCTTCCTACAGACTTCCATGGAACGCCTTTTTTCAAATTTGTCGGATATTTTCCTTCCCTCCGCATCCACGCACACCGATACGATATGGATATGCGTACGATCAATATCGGTATGTTTAAATACCACAAAAGGCTGGTTTTCGTAGCCCATCTGCCTTATATAGTCTTGTGCCATATTCTCAAAATCAGTATCGCCTACATTATCTTTCGGGTCAGGGTTCAGGGAAATATGAAGTACAGGCTTCTCTGTTTTACGATTAGCCAATAAGTGTAATTCAAAAGAACGGGAGAGCTGTTCTACGGAATAATTACCATCCGGGGATTGGATTATCTTTTGGGTAAACAAAATCTGTGCACTTTCTTTTTCAAGTTTTTGATAATTATAGGCTAATGCTCCGTACAAACTTTTGCCTCTTCCAATTTTTGCTATCATTTTTTTAGGTGTTTTTCTTCAAATTCCGCTGTGAGCTGTATTATCTTTTGCGCTAAAAGAGCAAATTCCATTGTTTGTTTTACCAATTTGTGGAGATACACGGGAGCTGTCTTTTCGGAAAAATTACGGTACATAATCTTCACAACCTGATTGTAATTCACCCCAATAGCCCGAAACTGACCAAATAAGGCAGTGAGAAGTATGTAATAATCCATTGTTGCTTTATCAATCTTAACTGTCTTGATCCCTTTTTGAAAAATACACGCTGTAATAAAATGTGCCATAACATTCATGCCCGAGCTTTCAAAAAGACTCAGGAAACGCGCATTTTCTTCGGCGGTAAGACTGATAGAATAGCGATGGACAGCAGGATCGTTTTTAGGATGTCTGCCACCTTTACGGGGATTGGCTGTACTTTTGTTTTCCATTCCTATACGTACTGGTTATTACTTAAAAATAAAAACCAATATATTTTATTATCAGTAACTCCTCTTAGATTTGGAAATCTTTGGAAGCATTTGGCCTGGTATGTCTCAAAAGAAAGGATAGATATTTTTACATGTAACTTTATTTTTTTAATCAAAGAAACAATAAAAAGAAAACCAAGGTAGGACGTGCTGGATCAGACAGACCAAAAGACTACGGCATAATGTTTTGCTCGCGTGCTCACAAAACACCCTTCGGGACTTATTCCGTTTCCTTTTGGTCTGTCTGCATCCCGTCCTTTTAAATTACTTTCTTTTTCTTTTTTCCGTTTTTCTGTTTCTTTTGGAAATATATGTATGGTTTTATACAGGTAAATAAGGCTTTAACTGAAAGCTTATTTGCGTATTTACATAAAGAAGCATTTATGTCTTTACGTAAAAGCATAAATATGTAAAAGAGTAAAACTGTAAATACATATCTACATCAGTACAGTTCTACAACTTCATTTGCTTACAGGGTTACAAATAGCTGTAAATGGGTCTATACTTTTAGCCTTATGCATATAACCAAATAAGTACGAGCAGTTGTAAATGAGTATGTAAATAGCATTATACGAGCAATGAATTACAATTCAGAGAAAAACTAAACTTAAGATCTTTGGAATTTACCGGAAAGGATTGAAATTAGAACTGCCAATACTATTATGTTTTTTTTAAGCCTTATAAAGGTTGATTTTAAAAATTAATTATAAAGCATGAAATACCTTCTAAATAAAAAAAGGGCATCAAGCCCTTTCAATTAAATCTATTGCAATAATATTTTCGAGAGAAAATAGCAAGTTGTGTTCTGAGCTGCTTGAAATACTTTCCGCAGCTCAAAACCACTTGCCCTGCCGGGGGCTGGAAAACACCTCCGAAGTCGGCGTTTATTAGTTATCTCCATAGTTTTCATCTTCCGGCTTTCTTTTTTTATAAGTTCATTATTCAATTAGTTATAAAATCTGGACATACTTTCAGATTCTCAATATCTGATATTCAAAAAAGTTATTCATAGGCTTCTAATAGTATAAATAAGCACTTTTTTTCCGGCAATTAGTATGGAATTTGCCAGCCTTTTATTTGCGTTTACATTTGAGAAGAGTGTAAAATTAATCGCTTTTGATAAATTTTCGGATTGTTTTTCGTAATAATTAGTCGGAGTAATTCATATCATTCTACACCTATTAAAACTGATAAAAAGAGGATCATTAAAAAGAATACCTTATAGATTGTCAATTATAGTATGAATTTAATCCCTTATTGACAAGTCGTTATTCCAAATTGACAACACATTAACAAATTAATTTACAGAACTTTACATTATAAATTTTTAATTACATCGCCATGAAATTTAGCCCACAGCATAAGTATATTTTTATAGAAGTAATTTCCTTTCTATATATCCTGTTATTTGTGTATGCGGCAATAAGTAAATTGCTCGACTTTGAAAATTTTCAGGTTCAATTAGGACAGTCACCGCTGGTTAGTTCCTTTGCAGGAATTGTATCATGGGTTGTACCAATTATAGAACTGCTGATTGCTGGATTACTGCTGTTTTCTTCAACGCGGTTCTTGGCGGTGTGGGCCGCATTGAGCTTAATGGCCATTTTTACCGCATACATTTTTATTATTTTAAATTACAGCCCATTTGTTCCATGTTCCTGTGGGGGAATTTTAGAAAAAATGGGATGGCAGGAGCATTTTATTTTTAATTTTGTTTTCATGATCCTGGCCGCAGCAGGTATTCTGATACTGGCCGGTATGGTGCCACAAGTGCATCTTATTTCAAAACCTGCTGCACTGGCCAGTGCCTTTTCTGTGACTATATTATTTAGCATTGGTCTTGTTGCTTTGCTCTTTATACTATCAGAAGACATAATTCATCACCGCAATAATTTTGTACGGAGATTTCCCAAACACCCCACTACCGGTAAAAAAACAATCCTGCTTCCACACGCAGCCTATTATATTGCCGGTTATGACAAAGGACAGATTTATTTAGGCAATCGGGCTGAACCGCTGGCAGTGACTATTTTTGATACGAGTCTTGTTGAAAAAAAGACAATTCATATCAACCTTCCAAAATATAATTTTCCTTATACTGTACCGCGTCTTGTTGTAAATACCCCCTATTTTTATTTTAGCGACGGGAGCGTGCCCTGCATTTTTATTGGAGATACTGTCTCCTGGAAAGCAGAGCTTAAGATGTATGGAAAAGCATATTTTTCTATCCTAAAGCCAATTGATAATAACAAAGCAGTTATCAGGGCCATAGATTCTAAAACAAAAAACAATACACTGGGACTCTTTACTTTTAATAACAATACAGCATTAAAACTTAACGGCGGGCTGCTGCAGAAACAGGTAGACGGTGTATTTGATACTGACGGATCATTGCTTTATAATTCCCAGCTGGATAAGATAATTTATACGTATGCCTATAGAAATGAATTTCTGATAATTGATTCTAAGATTGGAAGTCATACTTCGGGGCATACCATTGATACGACTTCGCGAGCGCAGGTTTTGGTAGCCAGCATTAAGTCAAAAAACATCAAGACTCTGGCCAGACAGCCTAAACTAGTGAATAAACTCACTGCAACTTTCGGCAATTATCTTTTTGTCAATGCAGCTCTCATTGGAAAATACGAACCTGAAATTATGTGGAAACAGGCTTCTATAATAGATGTATATAATGTAAAGGAAAACACTTATGCATTTAGTTTTTATGTATACAATATAGAGGGTCGGACAATGGATGAATTTGTGGTTTTAAACGACAGGATTGTTTCGCTCAATGGAAGACATCTCACAATTGAAAAATTAAAAACCAATTATTACAAGCCTTTTTACCCATGAAGATAAGATCAGCATTTATGCTTTTAAAATACACTGTACAGTCCAGGGGAAGGTCGAAAACCTGAAAAAGAGTAGACCGTTAACATTAAATTTTAATATTATGAATACTAAAGTTTTAAGACCAGCGCTTTCACTATCAGCAATCGCATTTGCTGTATTTGGGGCCTTTGCATTTTCATCTGTGCCTGAAAAAGGTAAACTGATAGATGTTTATGGGCATAACCCTTTAGAGGATTGTGATGTTACAACAGTAGAATGTAGTACCATACAAAATCCTAATGTTTGTAGAGTTAGTTCTGGAGGACAGCAATTGTTCAATATGAGCAGTCCGACTCAATGTAACGTCGAATTATACAGAAAAATCAATTAACTAATTTTAAAAAAAGCAGGAGGTTTGTAATCTCCTGCTTTAGTAATTATGATTTAAGGAATGCCGTTTGTAAGTGCTTCCTTTTGTTCTTTGAGATAATAGTCAAACCAGTTCCTGGTTTTTATTGTCAGGTCTTTTTGAAGTTCAGGTGTGGCAATAGTATGCGCCTCATTCTCATAAAGAATAAAAACATTCCTTTTTCCAAGTCTTCGAAGTGCCATATGAAATTCAGCGGACTGTGTCCAGAAAATAGTCGGGTCTTTTTTCCCAGCCCAGCTTAGCAGCGGTGTTCTGCAATTTGCTGCATTTGTAAATGGCGCGTCTCGTTCGTAAGCTTTCCAATTTTCAAAAGGTGAAAATGGCATGCGCCCCTGCTGCGATTCAAACCGCCAGGCATTTGAACGCGGTATACCTGCTGAATGCACAAAATAACTGCTTATGGTATTCATAAGTCCCGAACCACAGACGGCTGCAGCAAAAACATCGGTTTGGGTAATGATAAACGATGTCTCATAACCTCCAAAGGAATGGCCTATAATTCCAATATGATTTTCCTGAACAATTCCCATCTTTTTTACAATGTCCACTGCACTAAGCACACAATTAAGGGCGGACCTTCCAGGCTCTCCCATTTGATAATATATGTCCGGCAATAGCACCAGATAGCCATCCAGAAAATAATTAGAAAGCGTAAAACCCATCGGCCCATATTCTGTGGGTATAGAATAATTATTAATTTCCTGGGACTGTCTTTCATAAACATGAACTACCATCGGATATTTCTTTCCCTTTATGTACCCTGCAGGTTTGTAAAGAATCCCCTGAAGATTATTAGCATTTTTATCATTGTAAGTGATCATCTCGGCTATTCCCCATTTGAATTTAGGGGCATGAGAATTGGATTGGAAGAGCACTTTGCTTTTATGCTTTCCTGAAACAGCCATTAATTTTGGGGCATTTGAAGCTGACTGCTGGATGTAGATGTACTGTTCAGCATTTTTTGCTTTTTGTATCCTGCTGTTTCCGAAATTCCCAAACACCAATTTTTCTAATCTGCCATCGGTATTCCATTTATAATAGCCGCTGGATCCATCTCTGCCAACAGCCTGTAAAACCAACCCCTCGGAAAGATCAAATTTTCTGATCATAAATTCATCCTGGCTAGGCTTATTGATAACAGGGTAAAGATTCAGACAAATCCTGTAGGAAATTTTATGTTTTCTGCCATCTGTAATTCTTCTGGCTTGTTTGGATCTGCCGTCAATCATCCAGATATCATACTGATCATAAGCTATAAAATATTTATCATCAGAGGACCAGCCCGGACTGCCATGCGGCGCAGGTCGACCCGCATCATTTTGAATACTATCAGTTATAGAGACTGGGAGATTTTCTGTTAGATTAAGATGCTGCATTTTAGCAATATCGAAAGCCTGCCAATTGCCATTGCGGAAATAATGTATAAAATTTCCAGTGGAAGAGCCACCTATCATTCCAACTGCTGTTGACTGCTTCTCTAAAATCAGATGTTTTGTACCTGTCTTGGTATCTTTCACATACATATCAGCCGGAGCGTAGTACTGGTATTGCGGTTCATATTTGAGCAGATTGTAACACAACGCATGTTTTCGGTCAGCGGTAAGGATTGTTTGTGGATTCTCGATTGTTCCGATCTTCAAAATTTTACCGTGTGAAGGCGTCCACACAGCAATTTTTGGTAAGCGCTTTGGATTTCCAAACATTTTGTCCTGTGTATATTCCAGCGCTGTAGCAGAATCCCATATTTCATAAGCTGTAGTTTTTTGCTCCTGTTCAGGGCTGATATAACTGAAAAATATACCTTTACCGTCTTCTGAAAACCTCAGCGCAGAACTTGCTCCGTATAGGGTTATATTCTCCATCGACAATATCTCAGTTGTCCTGCTGTCAAGAACAGCATTTGTCCCTGATGATACATCATGATAGAATATCCTGTAATTTTTGGCAGTTTGCTGCGGGTTTTTAATCTCTTGAAGAAAAGAAAGAAATTCACCGCTCTTGCTCCAGAATAGTTTTTTAAATCCTGCATCCTCATCCTGTGCAATGGTCTTTTCTATAAATCCATTTTTCGGTTTTAAAAGTCGCACTTCATAACCAGTACTTATAGCCAAAATGCCAGAACTATTGATACTGAACTCTATGACATCATTGAAATTATATTTTTTGCAAGTGGATAATGCAATTATCGTCAAATAATATGATGAATCATTTTTACATAATACAGCCAGAAAATTTTCTTCATTATTGAATTCGTGGCGAATCGCATCCTTGAAATACTGTTTATTACCAGTGATAAGGTCATTCAAAGCTAATCCTTTTTCCGGATCTGAAAATGTGAGCCACCTGCCATCACTGCTAAAACGCGCATCAGAACATTTAGGAAATGACAGTCGCTTGGCAGATTTTATATCCTGTACAAACAAGGTATCTACGCCGTAATCATAATGCAGATTATAAGAAATCCATCTGCCGTCTGGGGATAATGTCTCTGCTTGTATGGAGCTCCATTTTGCATAGTCAGCAGCAGTTACCTGCTGTTTTTGCTTTTGTCCATACAGGGATAACGCTGTAAAAAGCAGCGTCATCCAATATCCGGCTTTGTTGAAAAACGTCCTCATTTTAATAACCTGGATTTTGAGGCAGCAGATTCTGATTCAACAGCAGTTCTGATTGCGGAAGAGGGAGGATCATCTGTGTGTCTTCCCATCCCGGTTTAATTGGACTCAGCACTTCCTTTGCCTTTGCTGTACGTTTCAAATCGAGCCATCGATGTCCCTGTTCTGTAAAAAGTTCAAAACGCCGCTCTTTTGCGATTGCGTCCAATAATTCTGTCTGCGTATCTGCGGCTGTATCTGCAAGACCCGCGCGACGGCGAATTTTATTTAAGTCAGCCTTGGCATCAGATATATGTGACAGATGAGCATTGGCTTCTGCACGAATCAGGTATTGTTCCGCTAATCGAAACAAAATGGTGTATTCCTGCGAAGAGGCGGTGCCTAAAGGCTGTTTGTATTTGTATGATGAATACCAAGAGCCAGTGGCATTTGAAACGGTGCGTACCCACTGAATACGGCGCAGATCAGCAGATTCAAAACTGGCTGTAAATGAAGCAGACAGTGACGGCTTGGAAGGTGGTCCGCTAGAAAAGATAAAGGTACGCGCATCTTTAGTATTAAGCCCGGCCGTTCCTGGATGCAGTGCCCAGATTGTCGCAGTGGACTGGCGCAGAAATTCCTTTGAAATATCATCAAGCCATATGTACTTTGGATTATTAATTACAGCTGTCGCCTTGGCCGCTGCATTGCCCCAGTCTTCACGATAAAGGTATATTCTTGATAGAAAAGCGGAGGCAGATGCTTTGTTTACTCTGACTCTTTCTTGGGAAGGATATTCAACAGTTAATAATTTTTCGGCTTCTGTTACGTCGGCTATAATATTAAGCCACACTTGTTCTTGGGGTGTTTTTAATACTGCTTTATTGGCATTGTAATCAGTAGTTTTAATGTAGGGAACATCACCAAAGAGGTTTACCAGATAAAAATGAAGATATCCACGGATAAACAGTGCTTCACCAGATAATTGAGCCTTCTCATTCTCTTTTAATGACTTTGAATTCTGCAGTCCTTCCAGCATCAGATTCACAGCATAGATTTCACTGTAAGTGCTGTTCCATAATCCTGTTATTAAACTGTTTGATGGTGTAATTGTATGGTTATTGAACTGCATAATTTCGATACTTGCCCCTGTATACTGCATTTCATCAGAGTAGTTTGATAACAGGCTCGACAAGCCGTTCAGCGTGCCCGCAACCATTCCTTCCTCACGAAGACGGGCATAAATGTCAGCCATAGCCGCATCAGCGGTTTTAACATTTTCAAATACAGCGGGGGTCGTCAGCTGTGATTGCGGCGTATCTACTTCGGTAAAACCTTCGCAGGCTGTAAGACTGATAAATACAGCTCCAATGATTATTCTTATGGTATAAAATCTTGTTTTCATGTGATAGTGATTAAATTAAAAGCCAAGCTGAATGCCCATTGTAAACTGGCGCAATGGAGGAAGCGCCGAAGCAGACTGGTTTTCAGGATCAGCTCCACGAAAGTCAGTGATGGTTAATAAATTTTGTCCCTGCAGATATACTTTTCCTGTAAAGGTCTTTGACCAAGCTGATGGTATTGCATAAACAAGAGTCAGACTCTTGAGTCTCACAAAAGATGCATCACTGTATGCTGCATTGCTCTCAATCAGATTATAATGTCCTTCGAGTAATGTACTATTCTGGCCGGTAGTATACTGCTGTGATATAGCAGTGGTTCCGTCCTGCGGGAAGTGATTTCCCATTTCAACAGGCTGATTTACAAATGAGCCGGGTAAGGCTGACGTGTACAGGTAATTCCTGCCGATCTGCTTTACAAACTGGAATAAAAAATCGAAGGACCAATTTTTATAGGTCAACTGGTTACTCAGTCCGCCATAATATTTTGGAGAAGTATCGACAATTGTTTGACGATCATCTTGATAGGTTATCTGCCCATCACCGTTAAAATCCTGAAAAGTGTAGGCACCAGTTTGAGGATCTATACCGGTGTAATTAAAAACTTTCTTTATAAAAAGTGATTCGCCAACCACCAGCTGATTAGCATGCGTTGAACTTTCAAGCCCTGGAAAAGAAACCAGTTTATTTTTTGGTATAGTAAGGTTTACTGTACTTGTCCATGAGAAATCCCTGCCTTTCACATTGTTCGTGCGAAGTTCCAGTTCCACACCGATATTTTCTACAGTCGCATCAAAGTTTGATTGGATAGAAGAAAACCCTGTAGTCCCGGGAAGCGGCACCCCGACCAATTGATTGGATGAGCGATTTCGGAACCAAGCAGCAGAAAGGAAGATATTATCCTTTAAGAATCCGAGTTCCAATGCGACTTCAAGTTTTTTGTTTGTCTCCCAGCCAAAATCAGGATTATACAAACGTGATGGTAAAAGCCCTACAGTCCCATCATACAAATAAGGAGAAACCTTATAGGTATCCAGATACTGGTAATCTCCAATCTGATCATTGCCTGTAATGCCATAACTCCCGCGGAGCTTGCCAAAACTGAGTATGGAATTGTGCTGTTTGAAAATATTTTCATTAGAGAACAGCCAAGCTGCGCCAAGAGCGCCAAAATTGGCGAAACGATTATCGGGGCCAAAACGGCTTGAACCATCGCGACGACCTGTTAGATTCATGATGTATTTTTTATGCCAGTTCATGTTGATTCTCCCAAATAATGCATTGTAATTGTACTGCGTTACCTCATGATTCAGCACAGTCAACGTATTGGCAGCTGCCAAACTATTAATCAGGGCATCACTTGCAAATCCAAATGCAGATTGTGCCAGTCTTGTTGTTTTTTGGCTCTGGAATGTTGTACCTACTAAGAAATTTAGGTCTATGTCGCCCAATTCTTTTTGGTAGTTTAACTGTGGTTCAAAAATATATGATCTTCCAGTACCTGTAGACACAGATAGAGTTGATTCATGTTCACTTGTATCATATGGGCTGTAAATACTTAGTGGGCTAGTTACGTTTTGCGATAGTCTGGTATCGTTATATCCTACGCTGGCCTTAGCCTGAAGACCAGGAAGCAGCTTATAGGACAATACTACATTTGCAATAAGGTTCTGGCTTGTGGTAAGATATGTACCGTTAAGAAATGACAATGGATTGATAAATGTGCCGTCTTCCCAGTTGAGACTTCCATCACTTTTATAAAGCTCCGGTGCATTTGGAGCAAGAATATAAGCCCGCGAGGTTAGATCCCTCCCCGGCAGTGTATTTTTATCCCCTGAGTAAGTGGCTGAAAAATTAAGGCTAAAGCGTTTATCATCGGACTGGTGTGAAACGCTGCTGTTTAGTGAGCCCTTTCCGTAATGAAAATCACCTGGAAATACAGTAGTTTCTTTGTGATAAGTACCGCTTAACAGAAATTGCGTATTTTTATTGCCTCCTGAAATGGATGTTTGAATACTTTGAATGTAGGATGTGCCTCCGATTAATTCCTTCTGCCAGTCTGTATTGCGATTTTGATCCCAAGTGCCATTAATATCGTAAGCACCTTCAGGATATTCAGTGATACCATCATTAGCAAAAGCTTCTGCGCGCATTGCCAGATACTGACTGGTCTGCATTAAATCCATTTTTCTTGCCACTTTGCCAACAGTCGTAAATGCATTTAAATTAAAACGAGTTTCTCCCGATCTTCCTTTTTTTGTTGTGATCAATACTACACCATTTGCTCCGCGAGAACCATAAATTGCTGTTGCATCCGCATCTTTCAATACCTCAATACTTTCTATGTCGGATACATTTAAATTGTTTAATGGATTTGTAACGCCTGAAATAGCAGATGCCGAAACAGTCGGATCTCCTAATGACTGCGATGAATATGGAACTCCGTTTACAATGTACAATGGATCATTGCCGTCTCCACGTATACTGTTAAGACCACGGATCTGAATATTAAAGCCGCCACCCGGAACTCCTGTGTTTTGAGTAATGTTTACTCCAGCCATACGTCCCTGCATTGCCGCTAATGGATTGTTGACAGGCTGTTTTTCAATATCCGCCGCTTTAATTTTGGCAATGCTCCCTGTGCGTTCTTTTTCTTTAACAGAATAATACCCTGTATTGATACGAACTTCCTGAAGAGTAGTAGAATCATACTGGAGCGAAATGACTAGCTTTTTCCTTCCCGCAAGAGGAACTAAAGCCTTTTTAAATCCGATGAATGAAACAACTAAGGTATCATAAGGAGCAGCAGAAATAGAAAACTGCCCGCTGTAATCAGATATCACAGTATTATTGGATTTGTTTTTTACCGCTATTGTAACACCCGGCAAAGGGGAAACTCCATCAGTTACAGTGCCCTCTATTTGATGTTGTTGTAATATTTTATAGAAATGCCCTTTTGAGTTTGCGGCAAAAGAGGATAAGAAAGACATGCAAAGCCAGATAAAAATTAGGCAATAAAGAGCTCTCCCGTCCTTGTAAAATGAAAAATTATTCATAATATTGGATTAGGTTAGTTAAACGTTGGTTTGATTGACTATGGTCCTCTATACTAGTTTGGTCACTGTGGTAGAGGGCCATTTTTTTTTACTATTGAGGCTTAAAGAGCGCATTCAATTTAGATTGACAACTGTATTATTTCATGGGCATAAACTGTTTTATGGAGTGAATAACTATAATAGATTAAAAGAAGTTGTATAATTTTCAATCCTGAAATCCTGCCGAAGCAGTAGAAAATTAAAAGGGTAATAACCCAGCCCTTACTTCGACTAATTCAAGGGTAATACCGCAAAGGCCAGGTATTACAAATACTAAATAAAATCTACACCATATTCAAACCGTTTAAAGGTTAAACAAAAGGCTGCGATTCTTTAATATGGAAGTAAGTTGCTTTGAAAAGTTGAGTTAGGAGAAAAAAAAGGCGCGGAACTCAGCTTATCGAACAGAGGTACTGGCGGCACCAACCACAATAAGTGAGCCCACGCCAATGACGTGAGCATCTTACTTATCCTCTCGTGGTTTAAAAAACGCCAGTTTTCTGTTCGAGATTCAAAGCGAATGCTTCAAATATTTTAATTGAAGAGTCGCAAAATTAATAAAATCCTATTTAAAATTTCTTTAAATAATTTTTTAGAGTTCAAATATATAAAAAAAATCACGAAATTGTCAAATTTGACAATTTTTATTATTCTAATTGTTTCAATTTCACTTCATGAAGGAAATTAGAAAAAAATATTATATAGCATTTGGTCAGAATTTACAAAAGGTAATGGATAACAATAAAAAAGATGTTATGACTGTTGCTTCTGTAGGTAAGATTGAACTTAAGCAGGTATATAGAGTTCTAAACGGTGAACATGGAGCATCTTTAGGTACGATAATTTCAATAGCCAAGGGGCTAGATATTGAGCCTAAAGAATTATTTGATTTCAAGTTTGATTTAGAAAGTGAATAAAAAGATGCTTAGGCATCTTTTTTTATATCCAATAAAAACTAAAAACGGGTATTTGTACGGTAGTTTTTAAAGCACTAAAAGAATTATTTTACAACTTTTTATGATTGGGTTATGGAAATCCGTAAAATATAGAATGAATGATTTTGTAAGTTTGATAAAATAAAAGAGAAATAACATTAAACTAAAAAAATCAACGAACTGCTAACACAAGCTACAAGCAAGTTGTATAGGTTTAATAGAAAGCTGGTTTTGTAATTAAATGATTTCGCAAAACCGAAAACAAGACTTGATTTAATCAAAAAGTCACTAATTACCAATATATTATAAATAATATTTCACACACATTATGGCAAAAACAGTCGATACGGCTTTCAGTGTTTTTAATATAGAAACAGTAAATTTAAATTCTGACAGGACTACCAAAGCTAATTCTAGTCGTGATTGGTTATGGGGGCAACTAAATACACTAGACGGAAAGACAAACCTTGACTTTCCTTTTAAATATGAAGCTAAGCATATTAAATATGGCTCATTTGCACGAAAGACAAAAATTAGAGAATTGGACGATATAGATATTATGTTCTGTTTAATCTCAAATGGTGCAACATACCTAAAATCTGGTGAAATTTATTATATACAAACTCCAAATGCGGGTGAAAGATTAAAAAAACTATCTGACGATGATATTTTAAATTCTCGTAAAGTAGTAAACAAATTCAAAAATTCACTTACTCAAATAGAGCATTATAAATCCGCAGAAATACATTCTAGAGGTGAAGCTGCAACCTTAAATCTGCAATCATATGAATGGGTATTTGATATTGTTCCTTGCTTTTATACGGATACAGAACTATACTTAATTCCTGACGGAAATGGAAATTGGAAATCAACTGATCCTAGAATTGATCAAAATTTAGTTACTTCTACTAACCAAAAATATGATGGAAAGGCTTTACAGTTAATAAGGACTTTAAAATACTGGAATAGACACAACTCTTCACATACAATTGGTTCTTATTTGTATGAACAAATCGTATTAAACTTTATTAATTCAAGATTTGAACTCTCTCAATGGATTGATTTTAATTTACGTGATTTCTTCAATTACTTATCAATAAACATTTATTATATTGTAAATGACCCTAAAGGTATACAAGGAAATTTAAACAGTTTAACTTATGAACAACAAAAATCAATATCTGACAAAGCAACTTGGGCTTATAACAAAGCTATAGAAGGTATAAATGCTGAAACACAAGAAAAAGATCAAGAAAAAGCAATAAACAGATGGCGAGAAATATTTGGAAATAAATTCCCAACTTATGAATAAAGGTAAAGATATATTTGATAGACAAAATTTAGATATAAATATTGATAAACTTCTTGCTCAAAGGAGATTATATTCAAACGCAAAAAAAGTAAATTACATTCTGATTTCACTCACTGTATTTATACCCATAATTATTTCATTAATAGTTAACTTTACAATAATAAAAATTAATGATAAAAATTGGATATATGTTTTATATACAGTCGTAGCAATTGTTCTAGAGAAAATTTTTGAAATTTACATTGATAGGTGTAAAAAAACTGCGGCATCAATTCAAGAAGATTTTGATACAACAATTTTCCCCATTTCTGAAAACGAATTACTTAATACAACTTATGTTGATTCTGACATAATTAGAAAGTACTCAAAAAAGGATAAAAATATTCCCAGAAAAGTAAATAAGGTTACAAATTGGTATTCAAAAGAAATTGAAAATATTGATACCAATATTGCCATTTTATTTTGTCAAAGAATGAATATTTGTTATGACCAGAATATAAAAAAGAAATATAATATACTTCTTATTATATTATCATTTTTCACATTTCTTATTTTATTGGGATTTTCTCTTTTTAACAATTTTTCATTAATGAAGTTTATGATAGAGGTAATTTTACCTTCAATTCCAATATTTACTTTTACATATAAAGAATTTAATACAAACTTAGAGTCAGTAGATAATCTTCAAAAGTTAAGGGAAATTATAGAACAAAATTTGAATTCAATATCAATTAACGATTCTATTGATGTTGAAGAACTTCGTAGAATACAAGATAGGATTTATCAAAATAGAATATTAAGTCCTTTAATTCCCGATTTCATTTATAGTTTTTTATGGAGCGAATTAGAAGACCAAATGAACTACTCTGTAAAAACTAAAATAGAAGAAATCAGCTGAAAAATCTGCATTTAACAGCAGTTTTAAAAAATTGGGGCGAGGGATTAATTTAAAGTTTGTTTTGGACATTCCCCTGCTTTGTATCAGACTAATTTTTGTTTATCAGAAGATTAGACTTACTTAATTGCAACCTGCCTACAGCGTGATAAAATTAGCTGTTATTTAAAAAAAATAGAATAAATATATAATTATGGAAACAATTAGAGTTAACGTTTTACCGCAAAATGAAATAAGAATAATAAAAGAAATTATTATAGTTTCTGATCACGAAAATAGAGATACGTCCTTAGGCAGTATTTTCTATGAACGTGATTTTAGTTCTCAATATAAAATGGAAGAAATTGAAGAAGAAAACAGAGATTTTACTTATTATCTTAATTATCCAAAACAAGATTATTTTCCAATTGACGATTTAGACGGAATAATTTTACAGTCTATAAAAAATAGTTTTCCAAAATCAATTATTAGAAATTTCGTCCATTTCTCTACTGCTGATGTTCAGAGACTAAAGAATCTTAGAAATCGTCCGATGGAGAAAACTACTATTATGTTTTCACCTTTATTAATTTCCCAAAACTATCAAGCACTTTCAAATAGTCGTCAACAGTTTCATCATGCAGAAATCAATATTTATCGAGACTCTAAAAAAGAAGATATTGAAAACCTTGCTTTCTTTGGAATTTACGACTTAAATGATAGCGCTATTCTATCCAGACTAAGAGACATAAATTTCATATAGAAACAACAGCTAATCATTGCTACAAGAGATTTAGACAATAACCTTAATGGTAAGTTGGTTTTGTTACAAATTTGCCCATAATTTAGGAATGAAACAGTTCAATAAATATGAATACAAATACAATAATAAATCCACGGTTAAAAAGTATAGCCGAATTTTTGGATGGTAGCCATCATTTTATCATTCCTTCTTATCAAAGAGGATATAGGTGGGAAGAAAGACAAATTATAGATCTGCTAAACGATATTTACGAATTTCAGGAAGATATAAAGAAGAAAACAGACAATAAAATTGGAGAGTTTTATTGTCTTCAGCCAATAGTTGTGTTGAAGAAAGCAGATAATAAATGGGAAGTTATTGACGGGCAGCAAAGATTAACGACCATTTTAATTTTATTATCTTCTTTAAGAGATGCCCTGCGCCTGTTAAAACTTCCAACTTCACTTTTTACTCTTGAATACGAAACAAGAGAAAAAGAGGAATTTAGCAGCAAAGAATTTTTAGAAAATATAACTTCGGTTACTTCTATTGACAAGACCAATATTGATTTTTATCGAATGAGTGATGCATTTCTAATAATCAAGAAATGGTTGGAAAATGATGATTTAAATATCGGCGAATTCTGCAATACTTTACTAAAAACAGATTTTGAAGATTTATTTGACAGAGCAAATAACATAAGGTTTATCTGGTATGAAATAGACCCTGACGGAGATGCGCCAAATATAGCTTTTGCAAAATATAATCAAGGTAAAATAGATTTGACCAACGGAGAACTAATTAAGGCCATTTTTTATTTATCCGATCAGTCGATGAATGACAGAGAGAAGAAGAAATATCAATTGAAAATAGGCTATGAATGGGATGATATGGAAAACACACTGAGAAAGAAAGATTTTTGGAGGTTTATTAATCCAACTAAATTCTACACTAACCACATTGAATTTATTTTTGAGTTAGTTGCTGATAAATATACTGATAAGACAGATTTAAATCTCAATAAAAATATTGACAAGTTATGGTCCTTTTATGTATTCAATGAGTTAATAACAAAAAACATTGTAATATATGATGAGAGATATAGTAACACCAGGGATTTCCTCTGGGACGAGATAAAGACATATTACAGAACTTTTGTAGAATGGTTTAATGACAATTGTTATTTTCATTTAATTGGTTTTCTGATCCAAACAGGCAGAAATGTTGAAGTAATAAAAAATCTGACTGAAAGCCATACAAAATCAGAAATGGAAAAACAATTACAACTGCTTATTCAGAATCATTTCAATGAAATTGATTTAGAACAAATAGGCTATGATGACAATCCAAAAAAGGCTAAGGAGCTGTTATTACTCTTTAATGTGATTTCTACAATGAAAAGCGGCTACAACCGTTTTTCATTTTATCTTTTCTCAAAGGGAAAATGGAGTCTGGAGCACATCCATGCACAACAGTCTGAAGAATTGAAAAGTGAAAAACAAAAAAGATATCTATTAGCTGAACAAAAACAATATTTTTTGACTCATAAAAAATTAGATTTTGCATCAAAAATCGAAGAGTTGCTGGTAATGACAAAAATTAATCAAGAGCGGTTTGATTTGCTTCAAATCGAAATTTTTAGTGTATATTCAGATACTACAACGATACATTCCATTAAAAACTTGGCCTTACTTACAGTTCCAGATAATTCATGTTTGAATAATAACATTTTTCCAATTAAAAGAGATCTGATAAAAAATCTCGATGAAAGAGGTTCTTTTATACCAATATGTACTAAGAATGTTTTTCTCAAATATTATTCTGCAGGTGTGGAACAAAACGTCAAATGGGATAAGCAAGATATGGAAGCTTATATCAGTGAAATTAAAAATGTCTTATCAAATTATATAAAAATTAAAGAAAATGATTACGAAGGAATATAGTTTTTGGAATTTGATAAGCACTTATAAAATTGAGATCCCTGCCATACAGCGTGATTATGCACAAGGACGTAAAGGTGAAAGTAGGATTGCTAATGCTCTTATTACCGATTTGCATGATGTTTTGAATAAGACAGAAAGTAAGAAAATAAATCTGCATTTTGTATATGGCAAAACAGACAATGATCATTTGATTCCTTTAGACGGGCAACAAAGATTGACAACATTATTTTTGTTACATTGGTTTCTTTCAATTGGTAAGTTATCTGAATCGGCTAAAAAGACACTAGCTAAATTTTCATATGAAACAAGACCAAGTTCGGAAGATTTTTGTCTTAAGTTGGTAAAAGAAAGTCTGCAATATGAAAAGGATTTACTGATAAGCGAACAGCTAGAGAATGCGAAATGGTTTTTCCTGTCATGGAAAAATGATCCTACAATTTCAGCAATGCTCAATATGCTTAATATCATCCAGAGCCAATTTAAGCATCCAGATGAAAATTTGTTTAATTTGCTAATTGGAGAAAACAGCCCGGTTCAATTTCACTTCTTACCTCTGGAAAAATTTAAACTAGACGACAAAATATATGTTAAAATGAACTCAAGAGGAAAACCCTTAACAGAGTTTGAAAATTTTAAAGCTAATTTTTCTACTTTATTTGACAATGAAAATAAGTCCAAACTAGATAATGAATGGTTAGATATTTTTTGGAAATATGAAAAAGGGAAAAGAACAATTAATATTAAAGAAGTTGATGATAAATATCTAAATTTTATTATAAATTCCAGTTTTAATTTTTACGCTGAGATTACAGATGTTGATAAAAAAATTAAAGACAACTTTAATATATTTGACGAGTATAAAAATATCTATCAACAAACTCCTGAGTATTTAAATAACATAACACTTGTACTTGATGCACTGACGACTTTCTCGGATGATAAAAAATATTTTGATAGGGTTTTGGAAGACGATCCCGACTACTGGGAAAGACTTAGATTTTATGCAGTTATGCAGTTTTTTATTAAAAAAGGCAATCTGGATGATTTAAATACGGAGCTCTATAAAAAGTGGATGAGAGTCTGCGTAAATCTCATAAACAATACGCTTGTGCAAAGTCCTGATGCTTTTTACAAAGCAGTTCGTTCAATCAAGAAACTAAGTGATAATATTGATGGGCTATATGAATATCTTTCACAATCAGATAGCCGAATTGAAAGCTTTTTGCAGAAGCAAATTGATGAAGAAAAAATTAAAGCAGCATTAATATTGCAGACCGGAAATTGGAAAACAGAAATTCTTAAAATTGAAAGTCATAATTATTTTTCAGGGCAGATTGGTTTTATTTTGGACTTTTCAAAGAAAAATGAAATATATGATTTTGAATTGTTTAAAGATTATTCCTTAAAACTTGCAACTCTTTTCAGTAATGAGTTCAAAGAAAAGAAAAACTCCATCTTCCAAAGAGCTTTGTTGGCTTTTGGAGATTATTTGGTTCCAATAAACTATTGTAGAACATTCTGCTCTTTTAATTCCGGTTTAAGGGAAAAAATGGATAATTGGCGAAAAGTTTTTGATGATGGAGACAAAAAAATAATCTTGAAAAATTTATTAGATGCCATTAGTATAGATACTATTGATAAAGACATGAAAAATATTATTGAAAATTATTCTGAAAGTGATTGGAAAAGTTTGATTATTAAGAATAATGGGATTTTAGAATATTGTGATAAATACAGAATAGCGGAATGGGAAAATAAGATTGCATTATCTAGAAGCTCTGCTGATAATTGGAGAAGACATGCTGATTTATATTCTTATACTTTATTCCTAAAACTAAGGAAAGAATTAAAAAAGGTAGATTATCGTGACAGTTCAGATGATGTGCCGTGGATTTTAATAAATTGGAAAGACAAATATTACTACATACAAAAAGAAGATAATGGTTTTTCGTTTGGTCATTGTAAAGGAAATGATGATCAAGATGGGCTAGTGGAAATGAAAGAGTATGCTGAAAAAATAATTGTTGCGAATAATCTGCAAAGACAGCCATAATCTAATCTACTTATTTTGTATTAAAACATTTAACATGCTTTTTAATTATATAATGATCTAAAAAAAGCGATTAGAACTCAAAATTCCTTAATTATAATCTAATGATTAGTTTACAGTTCTTGAGTTTACGATTTATTTATAAAGATATAATTACGGATTTCCGTATAATTATTTATTATAAATATCTAAATTTTGCAATTAATTTCGAAATAAAAAAACTGAATTTATATCGTTAGAGTACTTTTAAACTTATAATGATAATTTGCTTAACGATTCCAATAAAGCACTAAAGAAAGCGACATGGTATTACAACAGAAAACACTTGAAAAATTGAGAGGTCTAATAAATGAGGATACAGAATATAGAACCGGTCCAAAACTAGTTACGTTTTTCAATAATTTAGGTTTTAACGATTCTTATGGTGAAGGTTTTCCATCCAGATGGAAATTCACTGATGAAAAACTAAGTAAAATTAATGGAACACCAGAATTAGATAAATGCATTATTCAACTCTTTGCCCCAGTAAATTTCATTGGAAACTTTACCCGTCTAGATAAAATGATTGATGATTTTAATAAATTCCTTGTTTTTGATAGTTGGAAAGTAATACGCGATGGAGCTACTATAAGTTTTGGTAAAGCCGACAAAATAATTTTTGAAGAAACAAATTCTAAAGCAAATTCAATAGAAGATGATTTTCTAAAAAAAGAATTCGATGAATTAGGATTAGATGTATTGAATTTAGAAACTTCACTTACAGAAACGCTAAACCTAAGGCTTTCAGAAATCAAAAAATGTTTGAGTGTCGAAGCCCCTCTTTCTGTTATATTTTTATGCGGCAGTACTTTAGAGGGGTTATTAAACGGCATTGCAAACAAACATCCTAGAGATTACAATACAGCTTCTAAAGCTCCTACAAAAGAAGGCAGAGTAAAACATCTTAGTGAGTGGACACTAGCTAATTTAATAGAAGTTTCCTGCGAAGTTGGATACCTCAATGAGGACGTGAAAAAATTCAGTCATTCGCTTAGGGATTTTCGGAATTATATACACCCAAGTGAACAGGTTAAAAATCGTTTTAACCCTGATTATCATACCTCTAAAATTTCGTGGCAGGTCCTTAAAGTTGCTATACATCAAATTAGTCGAAAAATAAATAGTACTCCCCTTTCCTAAATGTTTTAAAAGTTTAAAACATTGTCTTTCTCTTTTTGTAGTGTTTTATTTAATAACTTAGGAAACTTAATTATCTTAATATATGTCTGAATCAATTCTACCTAAATTGGAAGCATCTCGTAAAGAACTTTTAGATCTAGGACTGCGCAATACATTACTTAACTATAAGACATCCAAAGTTAAAGGCTTACAAATTGTACAAGAACAATCTTCATCGATATATGATATCTTAGTCAGGCAGAATAAAGCTATGACTTTTTTAGGACGCCCAGGTAAAGATGAAGATGATGAATTATTTGAACTTCCGGAACTTACCGAACCGGAAATACAAGATGCTTATAATGATACCAGATTACAGGTCAATGAAACAGAAGCCAAGCTTCAGACTAAAATACTAAATACGTATTATTTTGCTAGAACAAGCATTGAAGAGCAAGGTGTCAACATGTTATATCTTGCATTAGGAATACTGAATTGGTATGAAAAAGGAAATAGTGAAGAAACAAGAAAAGCACCATTGATTTTAGTTCCTGTAGCTTTGGAACGTTCCAGTGCAAATGAACGTTTTCGCTTAAGATACAGTGGAACTGAAATCGGACCAAATCTATCATTGCAGGCAAAAATGATGGTAGATTACAACATCACTATTCCTGATCTCCCGGAAGAAGAAGAACTAGATCTTAAAACATATTACAGCATTATAAGAGAACGGATCAGCCATATTGAAAATTGGAAAGTTGAAGAGGATTCCATAGAATTAGGATTCTTTTCTTTTGGTAAATTTATGATTTATCATGATTTAGACAGTGAAAAATGGCCAGAAGATAAAAAACCATTCAACCATAATATTTTAAAATCTTTATTCGATACTGGATTTAATGAACCTCAACCATCAATTGGTGAAGAACATCATCTTGACAATGATACGAATGCTGATGAGCTTATGCAAGTCGTAGATGCCGACAGTTCACAAGTTATTGCAATGCTTGCTGTACATGAAGGGCGTAACATGGTAATACAAGGCCCTCCAGGAACAGGGAAATCACAAACAATTACAAATCTTATAGCAAATGCTGTCGGAAATGGAAAAAAAGTGCTTTTTGTTGCTGAAAAAATGGCCGCATTAGAAGTTGTAAAACGACGATTAGACAGTGTTAACTTAGGAGAAGCATGCTTAGAATTACATAGCCACAAAGCAAACAAAAGAGAATTACATAATGAATTAAAAAGAATACTTGATTTAGGCAGGCCAACAATGACTCGTTTGGAGGAAGAAATTAGATTTCTTCATCCTATGATAAACGAACTTAACCAATATTGTACTTCGGTAAATTCTGAAATTTCAAAAAGTGGTTACTCAGCACAAGAAGTGATGGGAAATTTACTAAAAATAACAACTCATAATAAAGATTATAAATTCCCTAAAATACAAGTTGAAAATATTAACGTATGGGATTCTATAAAGATGAGAGAAGTTGAACAGCTGGCTGAAAAAATACAGGTAAGACTAGAAAAAATTGGACAACCTGAGAACTTGCTGTTTTATGGTACTGATATAAAAATTTTCCTCCCAATAGATGAAGAAACCTCAAAAGAATTATTAGAAATTGTAATTAAAGATACAAATGAGGCAATAACTCTTATTACTTCCATTTCCAATTATGTTGAAATTAATCCGTCCACAGAAATAGACGATGTTAAACTATTATTAAAAACTATAAAAACTGCAGCGGAGAATCCAGGCCTCACATTCATGAATATAACCGATTCTGCTTGGCTCAATAATCAAGCTGATATTGCCGAATTATTAGAAACTGGAATTCGACTAGAGCAACTGCATACACATTATGACAATTTAGTTATTCCAGAAGCTTGGGATTATGATATACTTGAAATCAGGCAAAATTTAATTGTACATGGCAGTAAGTGGTATAAATTTTTAATAGGAGATTATAAAAATAGTGTAAAAAAATTGTCGGCACTTCTCACAACTCAGGTACCTTCAGATTTAAACACAAAATTAGAGTATGTTAATGCTTTAATGGAAGGAAAGCGTCTTACAGCCTCTCTCCTATCTTTAGAACCTTTAGCGCAAAAATTATTTGATAGCAGATATCAAAAGAAACGAACAGATTGGGAAACTGTTAAGAAAGCAGTTCAATATCTACAAGGGGTACACCTTCTTATTCAGGATGACGTAATATCAAACACGTTTCTATCCTTTCTTAGCAAAAATCAGGAGCCTTCTGTTGCGGCTGACTTTTTAATTAATTTAGAGAATGCTTTAGAAAAACAAAATATTTCATTAAAGTCACTTTTAGAAAAACTGGATTTAAAAGATAATCAAATACTAAATATAAGTTTAGCCAAACAGCAAAGCTTAATAAAAAAATGGTTCGAAAATCTACCTGAGATACATCAGGCAGTATCTTGGAACGTAATGAAAGAAGAGATTGAAAGAAATGGAGCCGATTATTTGATTAGAGCAGTTTATAACTGGCCCGACGCTGTTTTGCTTTTAAAAACAGCTATACAAAAAACTTGGTATGAACATTTGATTGAGCAGGCAATGACTAATAGTGTAGCGCTTCGAAAATTTGAAAGATCAAGTCATGAAGAAGTCATTGAAAAATTTAAACGACTTGATGTACTTAATCAGTTCTATAATCGCGCCAAAGTTGCTCTTAAACATTGGGAAAGTTTACCAAAACAGGAAGGTGGCGGACAAATTAATGTACTTAAAAGCGAATTCAACCGCAAAGCCAGACATATGCCGATTAGGAAACTTATGCATGAAGCAGGACTGGCAATTCAAGCAATTAAACCTGTTATAATGATGAGTCCAATGTCAATTGCAAATTTTCTCCCTCCAAATAGTATTGATTTCGATCTGGTTATTTTTGATGAAGCCAGCCAAGTACGTCCTGTTGATGCTTTGGGTGCTATTTTACGTGGAAGACAAGTAGTTGTTGTGGGGGATACAAAGCAAATGCCTCCAACAAGTTTTTTTGACAAACTAAATACCGATACTGAAGATGAAGAAAACGTAACTGCTGATATGCAGAGCATCCTTGGAATGTGTGATGCTCAAGGTGCTCCTCAACGTATGCTGCGCTGGCATTATCGCAGTAGACATGAATCCTTAATAAACTTGTCAAACCAGGAGTTTTACGAAAATAAATTAATAATTTTTCCAAGTCCCGGATCTAAAAGCAAAATGGGTTTAGCATTTAACCACCTGCCAGATACTTATTATGACAAAGGTAAAACACGCACCAACCCTAAAGAAGCTGAAAAAGTTGCTGATGCTATCATTAACCATGCGCTAAATAATTCGAAGCTAAGTCTTGGCGTTGTTGCTTTTAGCACAGCGCAAATGCAGGCTATTCAAAATGCACTTGAAGTAAAAAGAAGAAAAAATCCTGAAGTTGAAAATTTCTTTAGAAGCCACCCTACTGAACCTCTTTTTATCAAAAATCTTGAAAATGTTCAAGGAGATGAACGAGATGTCATTTTTATTAGTATTGGATATGGAAGAACTGAAGACGGTAAAGTACCTATGAGTTTTGGACCTCTAAATAACGAAGGTGGTGAACGAAGACTAAATGTTTTAATTACAAGGGCAAAAAGCAGATGTGAAGTATTCACAAATATTACAGCCAGTGATATGAATCCTGGACCAAATGCAAAATTTGGTATTAGAGCATTAAAAAGTTTTCTTTATTATGCACAGCATGGGAAGTTTGAAAGCGACAAGGAAGAAATAATAACTAAACCCCAGCCATTTGAGGAAATTATTGCTCAAAGTCTTCGCGATAATGGTTATATCGTGAGAGAAAAAGTCGGCTCTGCAGGATTTTATATTGACTTGGCAATAGTGGATAACGATAATCCTGGAAGATATATTCTTGGAATATGCTGCGACGGAAAGTCTTATGAAACTGCAAAATCAGCTCGGGATCGAGATAGATTAAGAACTATAGTCCTTGAAGGCATGGGCTGGAAATTATTTAATGTATGGAGCACTGATTGGTTCCGCAATCCCCAAGGAGAGTTAAGGCTTTTAATAGAAACTATTGAAAATGCTAAAAATCAAGTTGAACATAATGATGCACTTGAAGAAGAATTAATGGATGATTTAAAAAATCTTGTCCGAGAAGAGCCTGAAGAAATTGATAATTCAATCCCCCGCTATATAAAAGCTTCTCTTCCGATTGAGGTTTGCCATCAAGAAATTCATACGTATTCCCTTGGAAAACTTGGAGCGTGGATACATGAAGTCGTCAAAGTAGAAAGTCCTGTTCATTTTGAAGAAATGGCTCGTCGAATTGCAGATGCAAATGGCATTTCAAAAATAGGAAGCCGTGTCAGAGCATCTATTACAGATGCAGTAAACTATGCTATTAGAACTGGCTTAATTAAAAAGAAAGATGAATTTCTTTGGCATTTTGAAGATCATTTACCAGTAATACGAGATAGAAGTTTACTTAGTCCAAATTCAAAAAAAATAAGTCTTATTTCTGATGAAGAGATGAACTTGGCAATCATTAAAGTTGTTGAAAGTTCTATCGCTATTCAGCCGGATAATGCTGTTATCTTAATTGCGAAACTTTTTGGATTTGCGAGAGTTACGGAAGATATGCGAAACCATATTTTACTATCCATCATAAAAGCAGTTAAATCTGAAATTGTAAAAAAAGATGGAGAGTTTTTAAAATTGATATAAAGATTAATTTAAATCTTAAAAACAAATGCAAAGATTACTCGAATCATATAAAACACTACTTCATTTAGGAACACAAATGATATTTTTTAACGAAGTCTATAAAACTTACAGAGATAATGAAGATTATTTAAATAAAGTAAAATTTGAAAATCATTATGCTGGATTACCCTTAGCAAAAGTTATCTCAGGTTCACTTCAAAATTATTCCCATATAATTGCTTGCTCATTTATTGACGAATACAATAAAGAATTTTCAATAGCGAAAAACACTGAATTCTCGAATAGAATAAAAAGGTTAAAACAAATTACTAAACCTGCAATGAAGCGATTAAACTCTTGGTCTGATTTTAAGAACTACAGGAATTATATATTAGCTCATAATTATAGAATAGGAGATAAATCAATTTTTGCATCTGACTTTAAACCAATACTTTTTAATATTCCTCACACTAATGCCGAAACAGTTTTAGTTGTTGAGTTAATAAAAATTATTACAACATGTATAAATTATGAATTTCCTGAATTATTAAACGAATCTGATTGCGTCGCTCATATTTTGAGAAGATACAGTTTCCTTAAGGCTGGTGATTTAGCAATCAACCACACGTTCAAAGACGGGGAGTGCTACACTTTTCTCGGGTACCCCGCAACAAGGTCTAAAGTTTTGCACAAGACCGATATTTTTGATGCCGCCACGTTTTTTTATTTTACTTCACCCGCCAAACTCGATCAATATTCGAAATTAAATCGAAATCCGGCTGTTAGTGTTGTTGCCCGTTATAATAAAAAATCTGCCTATAACAGCAGGAATAATTCCTTTGGAACTGGACCTGATCTTCACGGCATCAGCGGGTGCGGTCTATGGTTTACAGATCCTTCACACTTAATTTCGGGAATTGTAAAGCCTAGATTAACTGCAATAATGACTGATTGGCCTGTAAAAAACAGATCAGTAATTATCGGAACCCGTATCGATGTCATAACCGGAATCATAAAGAAATATCTTGACGTTGATTTTCCTGAATCTCAGATTGTAAAGGTTCATTAAATTGCCTTATAAAACATTGATCTTAAAACAAAACATCTGAAGAACGATTGACTCTCCAGTAAAAGGAGAAATAGAGATATCAGGTAATTCTACCTGCGTTTATTTCTGTTTTATTTTAATATATTTGGCTGAGTCCATTTTTTTATTATAAGCTGTCAAAACCTAATTATTGCCGTAATTATAATTTATTATTATGAAAGACTACTTTCAAAATGATGTGCCCATACTGCTGAAGCTGGCTAATCATAAAGAACTGCTAGAGGGCTTTCCCGGTGAAAGCGAGGATGTGCAGTTTGATGCAAGACTGATTTACAATCAGAGAATGCCTGAAGAGGTACAGCTGATTATTTATTATAAGCCATCTGATTATTTGTACGAGAAATTCAGAGCACTTGCAAAAGCAGGGATCAGAATCCTAGACTTGGTAAATCCCGCAGTATCTCCAAATAAATGGGTGCATCCGGAGTTTTTTGAGTTTTCTGAAAGCTCTCTAATTGATATTCATGAAACCCATTATTACGATCATGACAAGAAATCTCTGATATTGGTTCTTGGGAATTTTTGTCTTTTCGAGAATGGAAGGTATGCTGGGGACGCAAGATTCAGGCTTGCGGAGAATGCCATTTCCCACCTCGCAGGATATATCCAGTACGGCCAGCTTGGAAGTTATGACTCAGATGATAAATTCATTGAGAGGAATGAAAACAGATGGACAAGGTTCGGTCCTGTCGAATTTATGCTGTCTTTGAACCATTCATATAAACAAGGCGAACCACAAAAGGATTTTGTAATAACCCGAGATGCACAGCTAGTCTTTAGGGATGACAGCGAAAAATTAAATGATCTGCAGCTTCTTTCCCTTGGAGAAGATTTATGTCTGCTGATGTCTCTGTACTGGGAGAAAAACATTGATTTTTTCAATGCCGTGCTGAGGGTGAACGATAAGGAAAATTATGGTACCAGACAAGTTTTTAAGCTTAGCAGTGATAAACTTGATTCCTCGAAGGAGTTTCATTTGAAGGATAGCTTTCCCAATATTTACGATTTTGCAGAGTCGGTAAATTTTGAGAAATTCCAAAGCTACGGAGAGCTTATTCAAGAGGCAGTTCCAAGACTGGTAACGATAAATAATCTTGATGATATTTCAGCTTTCATGATCCTTTACAACATCATTGAAAAGTTCAGGAACTTTTTTTTAAAGAAGTCCTTGGACGGCCGAGCTTTTACTGTCAAGGAGGAGTATGCGTTTACCGGATCTGAGAGTTATATTTCTAAGTTCATAAAAACTAAAATAAAAGAAATTGGCGAAATAGTCGCGCAGGTGGATAAACAGGAATTTGAATCTAAAGCTTTTGAGAAAGTATCCTTTATTAAAAAGACTGGCCTGATAGATCAGTTCGAAAGTTTTATAACCTATTTGAATCTGGATCCGGACAATTATGATGTGGAATTTGACCAGCTCATCAAAGTCAGGAACCTGATATATCATGGAAATCCGCCCGACAGGGATGTTTTTCTGTATAATAAGGAGATGAAGGTCCTTGTATACGATATCTTGCTGAGTATAATTACTTGATAAAATTAAAAAGCTGGTTGAAAATTAAGCTATTTGTTAAAAATTCCATTTGTTAAAATTCACTTTATATTTTTTAGCATAAGGAGTGTAAATTCTGAAGGATGTCAACAAAAATTGCTTCGTATTGATCACGATATTTCGATTACTACAAAAGTAAATATCATTTTTTAAATGAAAATGTTTTGACAAAATACAATTTAACTTTTTGATTAAATTGGATTTATAAAATTTATTTAAAAAGAAGATCAATTGAATAACACTGGTCCATATAAAATCATTTTTTGTAATATAAATAGTTATATATTAGCCTTTGTAGTTAAGACTTACTATTGTTAATTAGATAGAATACGTCACTAATTATAAATCATTAAAAAGGCTCTAATTCATCAAAGAATTCAGCAGACTTATTAAAATGTATACTGATAAAACAATTGAAAAATTACAATTATAAATGGCCGAAATTAAAAGAGAAGCTGGTGACAAAACAAAAGGATTTACTCTGCAAAAGCAAAGGGCATTAGGTCTTTTTTTTGATGAATTTAAGAACAACCCCGATGCATGCATTAATGTTGCTATTGAATATAAAGGAGATGTGTTTTTGCAAAATGACGATTCCAAATATATTGAAGAAGAAAAAAATTATGATGATAAAACAGCGTTTTCTTTTAACTCGCCACAGATCTTAAATACACTAGTTTACTTTTTAGAAATCTGGATTTCGTCAGGTAAAAGTACTAATCTTAAGTTTGGTTTTTATTCCACTAATAAAATTAGTGTAGAAAATAATACAAAAAATACCAAATTATTAGATATCACATTGCCTAAGGAAGGATTACTAAAGCTCGTTATTGAAGCGAAATTGCAAAATGATCATGTCTTAGGGTCGGTCAGAAAGTATTTGGTGGATGAATATTTGAAACAATATGAAAAAATATAGAGCAGGAGCTGGATGATGATTCGTTGGTTGCCTTTTTAAGCGCAATTAACTGGTATTTTGAGCAAGATAATGAGAAAGATTATAAAGAAGAAATTATAAGCAAAATTAAATATTCAAAGTTCGCTGAATCATTTACTAATGCCTATCAAACAGAATTTGTTTATGCCGCATTAATGCTTGCGTTAGAAGAAAAACAAGATGAAGCAGATACGATTTTAAAGTTCCTAAGAAAAGATGGTATCGAAAATTTCTTTTTAAAAATTTGTGCAGGCAAAGAAATTAACCTGAAAGCGCAGAAGTATATTAATATTGATATCAGTGACCTTAAAATAAAGGTAGGGACTTGGCTCCAGACATTTCTGCATAATAAATATTTTTCCAATATTAAAGATAAATCATTTCCTGAATTAATTGATAGGAAAGTTGCGAAACATAATAGGGAAATAAAAATTACGAGAAAGAATATTGAAGAAACTGATCCTGCCAAAGCCAAACAGTTAGATGTTGTAATCAAGAATCTTGGAGATTTAATTAATGATTCACAACCAACCTTTTTATTTGGAGAAATCGGAAGCGGGAAAAGTACTTTACTAGCCCATTACTTTTTGAAAGAAGTAAAAAGTGATGTTCTTCCAATTTTCATACCTTCGAGTTACCTTCGCGGCAAAATACCAACTGATAAAAAAGTACTAAAGTCAATTATAAATGAATTCGTTAATGAAGAATTAAATATAATTGATAAAATATTTGATATAGATTTTATCCTTTTAGCAAAGAAAGAGGTAACATTAATTTTTGATGGATTAGATGAGTTTGATTACGATGAGCGCAAAAAACTGCTTTCACATTTGCTCATTTGGTCCAATACTGCTGTAAATATAAGGATTATTGCTTCTGGTCGACCGATTGAAATGTCTGATTTAGTACATTTTAATCAATGGAATTGCCTAACTACATTGGATTTGAGCGAAGATGAAATAAAACTAATTTTAAAAAATGAGGCGGTTGGAGCCGGAATGTCAGTTAAGGAGGCAGAAGATGATTCTGCACAACGGTGGAACATTTTAAAATCTAAGCAAGAACTATTGGCCAATGCAAGCACTCCTCTAATTGTATGTCTAATTAGAGACTTCCTGGACGAGAACCTCAATTCGAAAACATTAGGTGAAATATTATATGACGTTGTAAAAATAAGATTAAAATGGACCTCTATTGACCAGAAAGAGAGTTTTAAATTATTTTTAAATACTTACCCCAATGTTCTGCAAAGAGAGAGTTTTATTGCATCAATTGCATACCGGCTTTATACATCCAAAGATGGAAAAATTAATGATGATGTTTTTTATCAAATTATAGACAACTTAATTTCTACTGAAGTTGGAGAGAGAAACAAAGTAGTGGATGAAACAATAAATTTTATCAAGAGCAACTTCCTCCAGAAAACTGGAGAGCAGTACGCGTTCCAATCCCATCAGCTTCTCCAGCTTGTAGTTGGTTTATATCTATTTAAAGGGATTTTGAAAGGCGAAGATTTTACTTTCAAAAATGAAAGAATTAATTCTTGGAGGGAAATTTCTTTTGCATCGGCAATTGCAAGAACTAAAGGAGAAAGTGCCAAGGTAGAAAGTTATCTTAGCGAAGTAATCGCGGAATTGCTTTTAACCAGTAATAATACTCCTGCAGCAGCTGTTCTATTAGCCGAAGCACAAATTTCTTCATTAAACACTATATTTCTTGACAAGGTTAAATCGATTGGTTTTCGGCCACTCATGTTTTGGGGGCAGTCTGACTCGTTGGTTCCACAGGCCTACGCATACATTATAGATGATTTGAAGGACGTTGGTTTTGACTGGTTTTTTAATGATTATATTACTCCTAGACATTCAACTTTCTCTGGAAATGATGAGATGGCGGCTTTGATACTTCGATATTATCTGCTAAGGTCTCAATTTGAGCTTAAAGAAAGAGAAAAAACTATGCTCGCGTCAATAATTCCATACCATTTAGCTGCGCAAACTTTCACATGTCACGAATTGTTGCCAACAATGTCTTTAGCAATACCTAAAAAATTTACAGTAGAGAAAGGCTGTATATTGTTTGCAGAGGCTTTGAAAATTGATTTACTAAAAGAAAGAGCTGCTGAACTTTTAAAAGAAGAACTAAATACAGGAAATAGAGAGGCGGTGGTAAAGGCATTAGAAATTGCATGTCGAAGCAAAGATCGTGACCAGATAAACGCAATTAAAATGTGGTTCGAAATTATTGAAGGCGATATTCCCAAAGTTATTCTTGACAATTGTATCAATCTAATTGCTAATGAAGAAAGTGAGTTATTCTTCTTACTTCAAGCTAGGATGGGTGAAGAGAGGCTTCAAGCCTATTGCAGATTTAATGCAATCAGTAACAATTCTATTTCAGATGCAGCAGCTGTAGTTTTATTTACATATTACGCAGAGCGAAACCCCATTTTGGTTGGTGAGCCTGTTTTAAAGAAACCTTCATGGTCTGACTACAAAAATGGACCAAGGGAAAAAATTGTCGAAGAAATAATTTGTAATAGTGAAAAAGGGGTTGAGTACATTTTAAGGTTTGTTGATTATTCCGACGATAAATCAGGAATTCCTGATTTATATTTAAAGTATTTTTTAGCAACTTTAGAAAAATATGAAAATATTTATCTAAATGAGTTTTTGTTCATAGTCCGAAACTTAAGCAAATATTCACTAGCTAGGTATCCTGAAATCAGAGCTAAGTTTTCAGCAGTCCTTACAGATACTTACTATTATGATGTCTTAAAAAGCTCGTTGAAACATTTGGATGGAAGACTAAGATATAAAGCAGCCACTATACTGCTGATCAGTAATCCTGAGTATGAAAAAGAAGCATTAGAGATAGTTATAAGATCAGTTTCCAAAAGTCATCATGATAATCAAGAATTTTTGAGGCTATGCATGAAACTTAATTTTTCTGCTAATATGCTGGACTTCATATTTAGCTTGACAAACGAGTTGCCCGAGCTTTCAAAAGTTTTTGCATTAAAACTGCTTTACCATAACAATCAGCATAAACTAACCAAAGACTTATTGACTGAATTAATTAGAGGATTGTTAGGAGATGCTTCTTTTTTGGATTGGAGCGGGAACTTTTTAGATGATGGAATTGAAAGAGTTATTGGTAAAGAGCAATTTTATTTAGATATTTTGTCTGAATTAAACTCCGAAAATCTAAAAAATAGAACATCCGCAGCGAGAAGTTTACTCTATCATTATGCAGATAAGCTAACCATAAAAGAAAAAGCGCAATGCTGGCTTTTAGATATCCAGGATGCGCCGGAAAAAATTAAAGATTTTTACAGCAAATTTCAGATTTTATTTGACAATACCCATTTTGTTGAGGAATTGAAAGAATTCGCACTTTTAGTTGAAAAGAAGTACAGTTTGAAAGATTTAATATTCCCTGCTTTCTATCAAGCTTATAAGGATGGAGGAGACTGGAAACTTTTTTTTCTGGCATTAATACAAAGCAAAAGACATTTTGATGATCATGTTTTTCAGCATTTATATGGACTTATTTTACAATTAGGAAAACTTGACCCTTCAACTAAACAAAAAATTGGTGTGGCTGTTAAAGAAATAATGGCGTTAGAAACTTTTGCGCAGGACCATCGCGGTAATTTACTAATTCCGCAATTAGCCATAATTGCTCATGAATTCAACGCCCTAAATAATTTTGAAATCAACGAAATTTTGGATAAATATAGAATTACTGATGATAATGCACTTTGCGCTTTACTATATAGATTAGGAGCGATTCCAGAAACATTTAGCACTAGTGAGAAAAATATTGATCATATATCACTATTCGCGCGAAATACTGTAATTCCCTTTGTTGCTGTAAATTTGGATGAACTTGATAATCTTCTAGTAGACGGTGAAGATATTCCCCATTCTATTATTACTAATATTGAAACTGTTCTGGTTCAAGGAGATTTAACATTTAAAGACCTTGTGAACTTGTCGAATAAAGGAAATTTAGGAACTTATTTTTCGATTGCTGTTAATTTTTCAAATAACCAAACCCTGGATCTGTCAGATTTTGCGAAAGCTGAAAATATTGGAAGTAGAAATTATAATGCTCGTAAAATTACTCAGGAAAACAAGGCAATTCTCTCTAAAATTAGAGAGATATCTCTTTCAGATGATAAACAGAAAAATGACTATATTAATTTATTGATCAATGATATTGCAGATCCTGCAAAGTCAAAAGATGTAATAAATTTATTTACTGAATTGTTTACTCTAAAAGCGGATTTCGATTCGGAACTGCTTCCCCTTTTATTTGAAAGTTTAATGGAATTTCCCTATAGATTTAATTTGAATTTACTCTTTTGGATTAATGGATTTGTTATCGAACTTGATGAGGAAAAACAAAATAAGCTAGTAAATCCATTTACAGCATTTCTAAAAGCAATAAATAACTATGCAATAGAAAGACATGAAAACAAGCAAGAACTTCTTTCATGGTGTTTATCCCTTATTTTACTTCTAATTGAAAAGAAGGTCAGCGAAGATATTGAGCGTGGAATCTTAAATGGATTGAAAAATATTTTTATTCAAGATGGACAAAAGTATGCGGTAAATGAGCATTCCCATTTACAATTTAAAGGACGGGATTTATTCATTTGTAGTGACGTGATCATTAAAAAAATTGATCCTTCACTTTTTCAACAAATAATACAAAAAGGAGCTGGTAGCAATGTACCTGAGATTAGTTCTTTATGTACAATGTTTTCAGTATTTACAATCCAATAAAAGATGCTGCAAAAGCTATTACTAAGTGTGTTGGAGAACAATTTTCTAATAAAGATCGTAAAATGAGCAATGATGAATTAGTATAAATATCTGTTTTAAATTTAATGCTTAATATTTCTTTTGGAAGAGTAGGACAGTATGACAGTAAGCGGAATTAAGAAGCAGAATTCTGTTTTGTAAACAATTACAAATTTAGATGGTTATCAAATTTTTTTTAGTCAAAAATTATGTTTGAAATATTCTCAACCAGGGAAACTGCGATAATTGTATGGACTTCCATATTTATTATTGTTGCCCTTTTATTCATAAAATTTAAAGGCGTTTTTGATCTTTTAAGCGATTTTTTTAATCGTAAGATACAAATTCCGCTTTGGGGAATGTTTTGCTATATTGGAGTAATAACCTTTGCTTTCTTTACAGCTGGGGTATGGAATATGGGTCTGCTTAAAGATACGATATTATGGTCGTTAACTTCAGCAACCATTTTGTTTTTTAATATGAATAAAGCAAAGGAAAGTTCTTATTTCATACCAATCATAATTGATAACTTAAAAGCAGTTATACCTCTGGAATTTATTACTAATTTTTACACTTTCAGTTTTGGGATTGAAATGGTTATGATTCCAGTTATGACTTTTATAGGTGTGATGCAGATTGTGGCAGAAAATTCTTCAAAAACCAATCCTGACCATTTGAAGACGGCCAGCTGTTTAAAAGGTCTGTTTGCCGGACTTGGAATTTTTATTTTTATTTATGTATTTTATAAAACATTAATAGATTATAAAAGCCTGATCACCGTTGAAAATTTAAAAAGTTTATTTCTTCCGGTTGTTTATACATTTCTTTTACTGCCGTTTCTATATCTGTTGGCACTTTATATGAATTATGAAGTTTTATTTATACGACTGCCTTATCTGATTGACAATAAAAAAGAACGGCTTAAAATGAAATTAAATATCCTTCTGCTGGCAAATCTGAATTTAAAAAAACTGCATAAGATAAGCACTAACTTAAATTTTGCGACATATACCGGTCAAGAAATTAGGAAAAGCTTAAAGAGAATTTTAAAGGAGCCTGATTGAAAAGATCACTGAAATGGCTATTTCAATTTCAATGTCTCGTTCTTTAAAGTGGGATTATGTAAGGCTTAAAGCAGTGCGAAGAATACCTCCGGAGGAAAGCTTCTTGATTTTTTTGCCCTATGCTTTTTTTGATTATTTTTGATAAAGGGATTAATGCTAATTGTAACATAATAAACAACTGAAATGTTAGAAAAACTGCTTATGATCGAAGGATATGAGTTCCTTCTGAAGTATTTTGACAAAGAACTGCTGGATAATGCTGAAAAAGGACGGATATTGGCATTCTGCATCAACTACAAGCCAAAGGGTTACGAAACAGAGTCCCAGACCACTCAGTTATTGGAGCGTCTGCAGGGCGATTTCGCAGATGAAATTTACAAAATCATCAGCTTAAATCCGCAGTGGTACGAAGGATTTGATGTTAGCCGCAGATTTGACGGAGGATGGATGGGCGGCTATAATAGTGCCGGACAGCGGGGAACAGTCAGCGCCCACCGATACTTAATTATGCATTTAAAGGAAAATACCCTTTAAAGAATAAAGGTAACAACCATCGAGAAATTATGTTCAAAAAAATCTGCATAAAGGACAAGCAAGCCGATGGCTATAGGCTTGACGTGGCTTTCCTGATTGATTCAATGCTTTTTTACGGCAAAGTAGTTTTGCTTGTGCACCGTCAGGAAATGGTTATCCTTTTAAAATTTTTAGGTGAGGATCTGTTAAATGAATTGATAGCAATAGGACGCATTGAAGTAAAGTTCAGGGAAAATATTTTAGGGTCGATGATTTTTCCTGGCGAAAAATACAGCGTGGATACTTTTTCATCGCAGGATGAAAACATTGAAACAATCCTGTATCAGGCGCACAGGGAATTACATAACAACAGCGCAAAGAACCAGAAATTTGCTTCGGAATTCGGCAGGAAAATTGCCTCTTATTCTTACCCCGGCACGGTAAGGGAAAATATTATTGCCGATTTCAATAATGAAGATTACCTACAAAGGGCGCTTCCTGTTTATCTAAATTCGATAGTACCCGAATTTGTACTGCCTGAAAAAGTCGAAATTGAGATTGTTAAAGACGGACAGTTTGCGGGCTATGATGCTTATACCCTTAATTCAAACATAGACATGACCGAGCTCAATAGAGTCCATAAACAGCACAATCCGGATGCAGGTTATCAGATTGACTACAGCGGATTTCTACTATCGATCGCCGAATCCAAGGGGGATATCCATATAACCTCAGAGCTTGACAGCGAAATTGTGACCTCTGAGCTTTATTCGAAATTTATAGCATTGGAACTGGAGAGCATCATCGCGCAAAGAACCAAATCAGAGAATGAACTGAATCTTTTCAGCACTTACGTGCTTCAAGACTGCACCTCGCTTGGCACTGCTTTTGTAAATGGCATTTTAAGCGGCAGGGATCTCTTGCGAATCCTTGAGAAATCAGACCAATTCAGGGAATGGCTTGAGCATATCCCAGAGAACAATAACTTGCTTGGGGAGTATCACAATGCGGTAATGAAAAAAGAATTTTCTGCAAAGATGCCTACAAGAATGGTGCGTTTTGTGCTTTTTCAGGCAGCAAGTTTGGGACTTGGCCTGCTCGGAACTGGAGCGTTTGCGGCTGCGGCTGCAGTTGGAGGCACCGCTATTGCGGCAGCTGACAGTTTTTTGCTGGACCAAATAGTGAACAGGGACTGGAAACCCAGCCAGTTTATTGACAAAACTTTAAAACCAAAGATAAAGGTTTGAAAATGAGATTTTTGGTAGGTAATATAATTATTTGCAATTAAAAGATCGAATAAATCCCGTTGTATTAAAATTAGTAAACTGGATCAGTTTTAAAAAACTAAAAAACTATACTTTTTTGTGTCCATGTCAATTACGTCCGCACTGCGGACGCAATTGAAAATGTTCTACAAAACTTATGATTTCGTCGCAATTGATTTTTTGCTCTAAATAAATGAGGTTCTTTAAAAGACTTTAAATTCAGAATCCTCTTTAAAATCACTTAAACTTAGATTTCAATTTCTCCATGTCTTCCATAATATTGACATCCAAAACTTTTGCATAATGCTGAGTCTGTTTAGTGTTGGTATGCCCCATCATGGCTGATACATTTTCTAGTCTTACCCCGTTTCCTAAAGTGATAGTGGTTGCAAATGTGTGTCTTGCTACATACCATGTAAGATGTTTGTTTATGCTGCAGATATCAGCGATTTCCTTAAGATAAGCATTCATTTTCTGATTGGAAATTTTCGGGATAAGACCTCTCTGCTGGTTTTTGTATTTCGAGATAATATTCTCAACAGTTGGCAGTACTGGGACATTAGCTCTAATGGCAGTTTTGGCTCTGCTGGTCATGATCCATAAATTTCCAGTCGAATCTTCGGATAGGTTTCTTTCTGTTAGTTCCAAGGCATCAACAGGCGCATATCCTGTATAGCAGCTAAAAAGAAATATATCTTTAACCTTTTCCAGACGAGGCGTTGAAAATATTTTGTTTTCAATTGTATTCAGTTCCTGCTGTGTCAGGAAAACGGCATCTTTTACGCTGAGTCTGCCGTCATAAATATTGAATGGGTTTTTTATGATCAAATCCATCTTAATAGCGTAATTGCATGCAGTTTTATACATTTTCATATATTTTACCACCGAATTGTTTTTGATGCCTGTCTGCTCTTTAAAACTGCTCTCATACTTAAGGAACTGTTCCAGTTTAAAGACAAATGAGCTTGATAGCTCAGATGCTGGCATATCTTCCTTTTTATAGTTGCTATTGATGAAACTTAAAAGCAGGTCTTTTGCTCTTTTATACTTCTGTAGAGAAGCCGGTGCGCGCTCTCCTGAGTTAACTCTTTTAGTAAAAAATATAGTATATGTGTCCATAAGATCAATTATGGTAGGACCTTGTGGCTGGTCTATTTTAGTTTTACCTGTAATTTCAGCTTTTAATAATTGAAGGTCAACCTCAGGGTCAATTCTGAAGAGTTCAGTAAATTTTTTGGCTGCATTAAGCTGGAAAAGATCAAGTAGATTTTTGATTACTATTTCTTTTTCAATTTTAAGCTGGTTTCTAAGATTATTAGTGCTCGCCCATCTTTCTTTTGAAATCGCTTGCCCGGTTGACATTGAAATTTGTTTGTTATTGTAACTCAAACGGGCATAGATAGGAGATTCGCCATTCTTGTTTAATTTGTCGGATTTTTGGTAGAAAAGTACTTTTAACATGTTATCTAGTTTTAAAATTAATAATCAAATTGAATTAAAAATTTTAAGAGAGCCCATTGACAGCAGGGAATTCCCGGGGAATTCTTTCTTTTTAGTTACCCTTTTTTGAGAAAAATGACTCTAAAAAAAAGGGGTAACTAATAGGGTAACCATTCTTTGATAAAACATGTGCTTTTTGAAAAGTCTGCAAAAACGAAAAAGCCTTTAAACACTAGTGTTTAAAGGCTTTTGACTTTTAAAGTTTCTTCTGAAACTTCTACTGGCGGAGAAAGAGGGATTCGAACCCCCGGACCTGTTACAGTCAACAGTTTTCAAGACTGCCGCATTCGACCGCTCTGCCATTTCTCCAGTATGTTGCGATCATTTGCTGATTGCGAGTGCAAATATAAGATGCTTTTTCGGTTCTCAAAACTTTTTCAGTGCTTTTTTTTGAGCTATTTTTGAAATAATTTTCAAGTATCTAATTATCAGTATTTCCGAAAAATAGATTTTTGAAAAATTAGTTCAGG
Organism: Flavobacterium sp. B183; assembly: GCF_023539155.1. NCBI lineage: Bacteria > Pseudomonadati > Bacteroidota > Flavobacteriia > Flavobacteriales > Flavobacteriaceae > Flavobacterium > Flavobacterium sp. B183. The sequence continues at coordinate 2,522,443 of NZ_CP097434.1, forward strand.
TCGTCCAAAATTGGCACCGGTTTTTTGTTTTCATCCACCGCAACAAACGAAAAAGTTCCTGAAACTACGGTTTCACGAAGCTCGGAATACATTTGCTCCATAAAAATATCGACGTGGATTTTACAACTCGTTCTTCCAACACTGATCACTTTGGCTACTAATTCGATTAAAGTTCCCGCCGGAATGGCTTTTTTAAAATCGATTTGACCGGTTGAAATCGTTACTACTTTTTTTCTGCTGAATCGTGTAGCGCAAATAAAAGCAACTTCATCCATAACATGAAGAGCTGTTCCTCCAAATAAAGTGTCGTAATGGTTTGTTGTACTCGGGAAAACCGCTTTAAATATTCGTGTTTCCGATTTTATAATTCTTTCTTCTACTGTTCCCATATATTAATAACTTACGTATTCGGTAATTTCAAGTCCATATCCAATCATTCCCACACGTTTTGTTTGTTCCGTGTTAGAAACCAATCTGATTTTTGAAATGTCGATATCGTGTAAAATTTGCGCACCAATTCCATAATCTTTACTGTCAATGATTACTTTTGGAGCTTTCATTGTTCCTCCTGCCTGTAAAGTTTTAAGTTCGGAAATTCTGTTCAACAGATTTACTGCCGTCATATCCTGATTAATGAATAACACGGCTCCTTTACCATTTTCATTAATCACTTTAAACATATCGTCTAATTGCTGTTCTGCATTATTAGTTAAGGTACCTAGTAAATCGTTGTTTACCTGCGACGAATTGATTCTTGTTAAAATAGCTTCTCCCAGATTCCAGGTTCCTTTTGTTAAGGCAATATGAATTTGTTTGTTGGTGGTTTGCTCGTATGCTCTTAATCTGAAAGTTCCAAAACGGGTTTCGATATCAAAATCCTCTTTTTTTACAATCAGACTGTCGTGCTGCATTCTGTAAGCTACCAGATCTTCAATCGAAACTAATTTTAAATTGAATTTTTTAGCCACTTTTGCCAATTCAGGCAAACGAGACATGGTACCGTCTTCATTCAAAATTTCGCAAATAACACCAGCCGGTTTAAATCCTGCTAATCGGGCAAAATCTATAGCGGCTTCTGTATGTCCGGTTCTTCTTAAAACTCCGCCTTGTTTGGCTACTAAAGGAAAAATATGTCCCGGACGCGCCAATTCATGTGGTTTAACATTTGAATCGGTCAGTGCTATTACCGTTTTAGAGCGGTCAGCTGCCGAAATTCCTGTCGTTACGCCATGACCTTTTAAATCTACAGAAACCGTAAAAGCAGTTTCCATATGATCGGTATTGTTAGTTACCATTGGTCTTAAGTCTAATTCTTTACAACGGCTTTCAGTCAATGGAGCACAAATTAATCCACGTCCGTGAGTAGCCATGAAATTGATCATTTCCGGAGTCACTTTTTCGGCTGCAGCCAGAAAATCACCTTCATTTTCACGATCTTCATCATCCACTACAATGATTACTTTACCCTGACGAATGTCTTCAATAGCTTCCTCAATGGTGTTTAGTTGTATTTTTGTTGTTGACATAGTTATTTTTGATTTTGAGCCGGAAAAAACCGCTCGGAAATTTTTTGAAATAGTTGTGAGATTGGAGTAGTAATTGCATCAAAGTTGATTAATCCGTTGTCGTTAGTAGCACGATAAGTTAATAATACAGCTAAAGGCAATAGTATAAAAGAGGACATCCATGCTCCTAAAAACGGATTCATTGCGCCTTCCTGTGAAAGTCTTTTTCCAAAAGTATTGATGAAATGGAAGGTAATAAAAATTAAAACGGCAAATACAATAGGTAAACCAAGTCCTCCTTTACGGATGATAGCTCCTAATGGTGCGCCAATAAAAAACATTAAGAAACAGGCAAAAGCGATTACAAACTTTTCGTATAAGGCCGTTAAATGCTGATTAATATCTCTTTGTTTTTCTTTTAAATCGTTTTGTGTTGATTCAATAGAATAAATATTGCTCGTCACATTGCTGCTAGCCATTCTTATCACATCAGCCTTTTCTTTATTGGTGTAGCGTGATAAAAGATCATTGGGCAGATTTTTTTCTTGATGGTTGTTTTTACAGGAACGACTGATTTGGTAATCCCCACACGCTGATTGATATTTTCTGAAAAAGAGATGATTTCATTATCCAGATTTTTGTTCAGGGAATCGAGTGTATAACGAAGTTCGCTAATGTTCAACATTCCGTTTGTGTTGCTTATATTTTCTTTATCGTCATCGGTTTTGTTTAATTCAGATAAATCAATATTAATGATCTGTTTTTTGAAAGCACTTTTTATGAAAGGCAGCTTAGCGCGATCTTCGTATTTTTTAGGAGTAACATCCTGGTAGTAATATCCGTCATTTAAAACTAATTTTAAAATACTGGATTTTTCGTTACTCATCAATTCACCATCTTTGGCTTTGATAACGGTTTTGTTTTCGCCGGTATTGGTTGGTTTTTCGTGAATCGTAACACCTGTTAAAATGTTTCCATTTTCACCAGATTTTTTGTTGACTTTAATGTTGTAAAACCCAACATCATTAAACTGCCCTTCAGCAATTGCCATGGCGGGCTTAGCTTGTGCAATGTTTTTTCGGAAATTAATAAATTTATATTCCGCATAGGGAATCACATTATTGGCGAACCAGAAAGCGACAATACTTAAAACAAAGATAAATACGATTAAACCTCGCATCGCTCTCTGAAGTGATATTCCTGATGATTTCATCGCTGCAAATTCATAATTCTCGGCCAGATTTCCGAAAGTCATAATAGAGGCCAGTAAAACCGATAGAGGTAAAACCAGCGGGATGATTCGCGGCATGGAGAATAAAAGGAACTTCACAACCAAAATCAAATCGAGATCTTTACCTGCAAGTTCAGAGATAAAGAGCCATACGGTTTGAAGTATGAAGATAAAAAAAAGGATTACAAATACCGTAGTAAATGTAATCAGGAATGTTTTTAGTAAGTATTTGTCTAAAATTTTCAACCTTGTAATTAATCTAATTTATTGATGTAGTATTTTGGATATTTGCTCGCTACAAATGTAAATTGATTTTTTGATAAAGGCTGATTGGTTTTAAAAGAATTAACGGTTAAAGTGGTTTTTGTTCCATTTTTTCCGGTTTCGATCAAATTATAAATGTGTTTGGTCTGAACATCAATGCCTAATAGGATCTCTTTTCTTTGGTCTTTAGAGCTTGTAGGAGCTAATTTGATATATTGTATTTTTCTTCCTTTAACATTTTGAACAATATCCATGTTGTATTTGTAGCCGGAATTGAAGAAAGTCAGCATTTTTGAAGGTGTAATAGCAGTATCGTCCTTCTCGTTTACTTTGGAAATTGTAACTTCTTCGTCTTCCGGAACGATGGTGTAGGTTTTTTGACCGTCAAATATTTTTGTTACTCCCATAAAGTTCAATACATATTGATTGCCTTTCATGGTTACATTTCCTTTACTGTCCTGATTGATGTTCTCTTTAGCGTTATTCAGGGTGTATTTAAAGTCAATAACAATATTGTTGTAGCTTTTTATTTTTGAAGTTACTTCATTCAATAAATCTTTGGCTTTTTTATCCTGAGCCTGAATAGAAGTGAAGCTCAAAAGCAATAAAACCGCCATTTGAATGCACTTTTTAGTCATCTTAGTAATAGAATTGTTTTGGATTTCCTGAATTTTTGTTTTCATGATGGGATTAATTTTGTTCATTATTAAAAAATTGGTCAAGAGCACTTAAGTCAGTGATGTTTACGGTTCTTGCTTTACTGCCTTCAAACGGACCAACAATACCTGCTGCTTCCAGCTGATCGATCAGGCGACCGGCTCTGTTGTACCCTAATTTTAATTTTCTTTGCAGTAATGAAGCCGAACCTTGTTGCGCATTGACAATAATCTCTGCAGCTTCTCTGAATAAAGTATCTCTTTCGGAAATATCCACATCAAGATTGATGCCATTTTCTTCTCCAACAAACTCCGGAAGCAAATAAGCTGTGGCATAAGCTTTTTGCGAACCGATAAAATCCGTAATTTTTTCCACCTCAGGAGTGTCTATGAAGGCGCATTGTACACGTATCACATCATTTCCGTTGGTGTATAATAAATCTCCTCGTCCAATCAACTGATCGGCTCCCTGTGTATCCAGAATGGTTCGGGAATCAATTTTAGAAGTTACTCTGAAAGCAATTCTCGCAGGGAAATTGGCTTTAATTAAACCCGTAATAACATTCACCGATGGTCTTTGTGTCGCAATAATCAGGTGAATACCAATAGCACGGGCCAATTGAGCCAAACGGGCAATAGGAACTTCAACTTCTTTACCGGCAGTCATAATTAAATCAGCAAACTCGTCGACTACCAGAACAATGTAAGGTAAAAATCGGTGGCCTGCTTCGGGATTTAGTTTTCGTGCTTTGAATTTTTCGTTATATTCTTTAATGTTACGTACCATCGCGTCTTTTAGTAAAGAGTAGCGATTGTCCATTTCAACACAAAGTGAGTTCAGTGTATTCACTACTTTTGCATTGTCGGTGATGATAGCGTCTTCTGTATCAGGAAGTTTGGCTAAGTAATGTCTTTCGATTTTATTAAAAAGTGTAAGCTCTACTTTTTTTGGATCTACCAGTACAAATTTAACTTCGGCCGGATGTTTCTTGTATAAAAGAGAGGTCAAAACAGCATTTAAACCTACCGATTTTCCTTGTCCGGTTGCCCCGGCCATCAGTAAGTGAGGCATTTTAGCCAGATCGACCACGAAAGTTTCGTTTGAGATTGTTTTTCCTAAAGCAATTGGCAGTTCCATTTCAGCTTCCTGAAATTTAGCAGACCCAATAACGCTTTTCATCGAAACCATTGTAGGGTTTTTGTTCGGAACCTCGATACCAATAGTTCCTTTCCCTGGAATAGGAGCTATAATACGGATTCCTAATGCCGAAAGCGATAATGCGATATCGTCCTCTAAACTTTTAATTTTAGAAATTCTGATCCCCGCTTCCGGTACAATTTCGTATAAGGTTACCGATGGACCAACGGTTGCTTTGATCTGCGCAATTTCAATTTTATAATTGCGAAGTGTATCAACAATTTTATTTTTATTTTCTTCTAATTCTTCCTGATTGATTGTAATTCCCCCAGTTGAGTATTCTTTCAATATATCAAGTGTAGGGAATTTATAATTGGATAGGTCTAAAGTAGGGTCGAATAAACCAAAATCGGCTACCAGACGGGAAGCCAGATTCTCTTCGATAATATCTTCTTCTTCCGCTTTTTCGATTACAAATTCTTCCGTATGAACAGGTGTTTTTACAGTTACCGGATTGATATCCATTTGAACTGGTTTTAAAATCGGATTCAAATCAATTTCTGAGGCGTTTGAAATAGTTGGTTTTAAAGCTTCTTTGTTGATTTCGAACTGGCTGATATTAGATTTTAGATGAATGTTGTCTAATTCCGGATCTTCTTCCTCGATGGCAAATTCTTCTAAGTTATAAGCACTTTCGGCTTCCTGAGGTTTTTTTATAGAAGCCAATTCAGAATTGAATTCTTTTTTAGTAGAATCAAAATAAGACTGAATTTTTTCAGGAGATAGTTTGATTTTAAAAATCAGGTACACGATTAATCCGAAAAGTAGCGTAAGTAAAGTTCCGGTTTTTCCGATGTAATCTTGTAAAAACAGATTAAGTTCATATCCAATTGTTCCGCCCAATTCAGGTGCTGAAGTGGCGAAAAATCCAAAAAGTACAGAGACAATAATAAGGGCAAAAAGATCCCAAAACCAAGTATTTTTTAATTTTTTGGTAGAAAGTTCCAAAGCGAGAAACATTCCGGTAAGGAAAAATAAACGGACGAATATAAAAGAGGCAATACCAAAACCTCTGTATACAATTAGATCGGCGAGGAATGCCCCGAATTTTCCGAGCCAGTTTTCTACAATTTCGGTACGATCGCCAAGCTGGCTTACCGCACTTTGGTCAGATTGCCATTGTCCGTTGACATAAAAAGAAATAAAGGCAACTAATAGTGCCACAGAAAAGAGTATCAGAAGACATCCCAAAACAAATTTTTGTTGTTTGGATAGGTTTCCGTACTTTATCTTTTCAGTCTTTGATTCGTTTTTTTTGTCTAAAGTTTCCTTTTTGGTTGTTTTTGCCATTCTTGCGTTTCCTGTTGCCTATATAAATTTTGGGATGTAAATGATTAAGCCTATTGCGATTGCTGTCATCGCGGCAAAAAATACCGCTCCGGCTGCAATATCTTTAATAAAACCGATTCGTTTGCTGTAATCAGGGTGAATAAAATCGGCAATTTTTTCTACTGCCGTATTCAAACCTTCAACGCTTAAAACGAGGCCTATAGCTAATGTTTGACACAACCATTCGGTTTGTGAAATATGAAAGTAAAACCCGGCAATGGTCATGATAATTCCCAGAGAGAATTGAACCATAATGCTGTGTTCTGTTTTGATTAATTTTACCGCTCCGTTAAAAGCATAGGTCATACTTTTTAGACGGCCGGTAACAAAGGTATTGTCTTTTTGAAATTCCATTTAAAGATATTATAGTGCTGCTAAAGCTGCTTCGTAATTTGGTTCGTTTGCAATTTCAGCTACTTGTTCAGTGTGCGTTACTTTTCCATTAGCATCAACTACAATGATTACTCTTGAATGTAAACCAGCCAAAGGTCCGTCAACAATTTCTAAACCGTTTGTTTTTCCAAAATCTCCCGCCTGAAAATCGGATAAGTTAACTACATTTTCTAATCCTTCAGCACCACAAAAACGTTTTGTGCAAATGGTAAATCTCTTGAAATGCACAATACAGTTGTGTTTTCTAAGTTGCTGGCACTTTCGTTGAATTTTCTAACAGATGTAGCACAAGTTCCGGTATCGATACTTGGAAAAATATTTAAAACCAGTTTTTTTCCTGCAAAATTGCTTAAAGAAACAACTGATAAATCGTTTTGTACTAATTTGAAATCAGCTAGTTGTGATCCAACTGTTGGTAATTCGCCTGAAGTATGAATAGGATTTCCTCCCAATGTTATTGAAGCCATGATTTTTATTTAAATTAATGAGGTTCAAAAGTAAGGATTAATATTCGAATCTAAAAGTATTTGTTGATGGGTTTAAGGAGAGATTAAGGTGGGGCTAATAGCCACGAATTCACGAATTATTTTGGATGTATCACAAAGTATATCATTTCGACGAAGGATAAATCGCACTAGGGAATCGATAAAAAGTGGTAATTTTGATTGTAGAGTTTCTTGTGTGATCTGCTTCGCCTATTCGCTATCGCTTGGGTCTCCTTCGACTTCGCTCAGGAGGACACTCGTGGATTAAATTGAGAGTGTGACTGTAAACTGAGACTGCAAACCGGGACTGTAAACCGGGACTACGATCAAAAACTGAAAACTAAAAAAAGCGCCTCAAAATTGAAACGCTTTCCCTTGTCATGTTTTTTTTATTTGTATGCTCGATTATTTATCGATGGAACCTAAAACACGTTTCATAAACGCATTTAGAGCTTCTTTTTTATCAGTGCCCTGAACTACCATTTTGTGTACTTCAAGCGCACCATACATATTCGAAATTAATTCGCCAATTACATCTAATTCTTCATCTTTTAAAGACGGAATTTCAGTCATCGCTTCTAAAACTTCGATAGTTTCAATGATATAATCCTGATCGTTTTCTTCGATAAATTGGGTTAACTGCTTTATTACGGGTAATTTCATTTTTTTAGATTTTTAGATTACTCGATTATTGGATTATTGGATTTTTAGATAAGGTATAACAATCTAACTTTCCAAAAATCTAACAATCTAACAATCTATATATTATGCGATCGCGTTTACCAAGTCGATTAAAACTTCTTGTTTGTTGGTTTGAGTTTCCCCAACCAATTGTCCGTTTACAAAGGTTGCGAATGTAGGCAGGTTGCTTACATTGGCTAACTTTCTTGATTCCGGTGAATTTTCAGCATCAACCAAAACAAAAGTGATAGCTTCGTTTTCTGTGGCTAATTTTTTGAATTTTGGTTTCATAATACGGCAATTTCCACACCATGAAGCTGAATATTGCACTACTACTTTTTCGTTTTTAGCAACTAAATCTGCTAACGTATCTTCGTTTAAGTCGATTAACATCTGTTTATATTTTTAAGGTTCAAAGTGGCAAAGGTTCAAAGGCTCAAAGTTCTTTTTAAATGTATAGAAGAATACAACAAATTAGATTTGTTGTTTGAGATCAATAAGATTCTTTGTGTTTTTTAAGAGGAGTATTAAAGAAACAAAGGTTCAAAGGGATAAAAATTTAAATTTTATAAAGTAGCGAAACCTTTGCTACTCTGTACCTATGAACCTTTGTACCTTTATAAAAAAAAATTAGTTTGCGCTCAAATACTCAGCAGTACTGATTCTGTCAGCAGACATTGCTTCTTTTCCGGCTTCCCAGTTTGCAGGACAAACTTCACCTTTAGTTTGAATGTGAGTGTAAGCATCCACCATTCTTAAATATTCGTTTACGTTACGTCCTAATGGCATATCGTTAACACTTTCGTGGAAGATTTTTCCAGTTTCGTCAATTAAGTAAGTAGCTCTGTATGGTACGTTTGAACCTTCGATGATAACTGAATCAGTTTCTTCGCTGTAGCTTGTAGCTTCGATGTCAAGAATACCTAAAATGTTAGCTAAGTTACGGTTTGTATCTGCTAAGATTGGGTAAGTAACACCTTCGATTCCACCATTGTTTTTTGGTGTGTTTAACCATGCAAAGTGTACTTCGTTTGTATCACATGAAGCTCCGATTACGATAGTATTTCTTTTTTCAAATTCTGGTAAAGCAGCTTGGAAGGCGTGTAATTCAGTTGGGCAAACAAAAGTGAAATCTTTTGGGTACCAAAACAATAATACTTTTTTGTTGTTGTTTACTGCTTCTTCAAAAATGTTGATTTTTAAATTATCACCCATTTCAGAGATAGCATCAACTGCAATACTTGGGAATTTTTTTCCTACTAAAGACATATTTTTCGTTTTAAAGTTAAAAATTTATTTCTGGTGCAAAAGTAGGGCATAAGTGTGTATTCTTACAATAAGAAGTAATTATTAATATTTATTAGATGATAGTTTTTGATTATGTGTTGCTATTTGATTTTTGTAAGTTATTGGATGTCAATATTTACGGGTAAGTTTCCTCTGCAAATATTATTTTCAAGAAATTGAATTCCTGCATTTTTTTGAAATTCTTCGAAATCCTGATACACCTGAATAATTCGGGAAGCTTTAGAAAGATTCGGAATTATTGGCAAAACATAAGGATTTCCGAAAACGTAAAGCAGGCACTTTCTGGTTTCAAGAAGGTCAGAAAGCAATTCTAAAACTTCATCATCGATTTCGAAATTATTCATTGGTTTTGCTTTAGGAACAAACAAAGAAATAATAACTGTTCCGAATGGTTCCAGACCTTTTTTGATTTCTGAAATGGATGAATCTTCGGCATTCTCAAAAGCAAATTCTGCTGAATTTAGTACGGTATTTAAAGTCTGAAAAAATGGATTTTTCGTGTTTTTGTATAAACTTAATTTGGCTAACTGGTTGTTTTTTTGTGCTTCAAAAACCTGTTCGATACTGAAATTATCAATGATTTTTGTGATGGAATTTTGAGCAATTTCAAGGTTTAAAGCTGATGCTCTTTCGAAATTTAGTTCACCTGAAGTAAAGTGATTTTCGGCTAGGATTCCAACTTTTTGCTTGGCTTTGATGATTCGGTTGGAACTTTCTTCAATACGTTCCGGAGAAGCATTTTTAAGAATGGCTTCGATTCCTTCGGGTACATTTTCGGCGAAACATAAAACATCATTCCCCGCATTAAAGGCTTCCCATTCCAATTCTCCTTTGGTTTCGTATAATTTAGAAACACTATGCATGTTCAGCGCGTCAGAAATGACCAGACCATCGTAACCTAGTTTTTCTCGTAAAAGTGTTTCAATAATAGGTTTTGATAAAGTTGCTGAAGTATTTTTTCCTTCGTTCAAACTTGGAACTGCTAAATGTCCGATCATAATCGAATCGACATTGTGTTCAATACCTTTAATAAAAGGGTATAGCTCGTTTTCAAGTAATTCTTCTAAAGTCTCGCTTAAAACCGGTAACCCCAAATGCGAATCGACATTGGTATTGCCGTGCCCGGGAAAGTGTTTCAGGCAGCCTAAAATTCCGACTTCAGACATTCCTTTAAGATATTCTACAGCAAAATGGGCTACTTTTCCTTTGTTTTCACCAAAAGAACGATAGCCAATTACGGGGTTGTTCGGGTTGTTGTTAATGTCGGCTAAAGGAGAAAGATTGTAGTGAATCCCGGCAGCTTTTAAATCTAAACCAATTTGTTTACCCACTTCATAAACCAGATTCGATTTATCTTCCGGTAAGGCGCCTAACGTAATGGCATACGGGTACTGCGGTGTTTTTTCAATGCGCATGGCCAAGCCCCATTCGGCATCAATGCTGATTAGGAGGGGGGTAGTGGCAGCGTTTTGATAACGAACAATCAGGGCTTTTATTTTTTGATAGCTGTCGTCATTAAAAACAACTTTTTTCTTGCTCTCGTAGTTTGTTGCGGCACTGGCACGGCTGTGGAAAAAGGTAAGTCCGCCAATGTTGTGTTCTTTTATTAAACGTTCAGTTTCCTGAATGTTTTCTTCGGTATCGTTTATAAAAACTGCAGGAAAAAAGAATTGTCCCACTTTTTGTCTTAATGCTTGTGCTGTCATTTTCATTGTTATAAAGTCATTTTCATACAAACACTATTGTCCATTTTCTCGTAAGGAGGATAGTTTGGAATGATAGTGTAGCCTAATTTTTGGTATAAGCTGATGGCTTCCGGCTGATTTTTACCGGTTTCTAAAATCGTATAACGGTATTCAATTTCCTTAGCCCATTGTTCCAGTTCTGCCAGCACCTGAGAAGCAATTCCTCTTTTGCGGAAATCCGGATGTACAAACATGCGTTTGATTTCGACCGTATCTTTTTCTTTTTCCCTGAAAGCACCACAACCAACTGCTATATCATTTTCATAAAAAACGACAACATGTTTGATGAGATCGGTCTTGTTGAACTGATTGTAAAAGGCATGGTCGTCTCCATCTCTGATTTTTAAATCCTGATCCAGTAAAACTACGAGGTTTCTAAAATCAGTGTCGTCAGAGTTTGTTCGTTTTAGTTTGATCATGATTCAAAAAGTTGAGTAAAATAAAACCAAGTTGCTTTTATTTTTTACCATTAAGATATTAAGTAAATTAAGCCAAGCTGAGCTTTATTATCTTAATCTCTTAATGGTGAAAAGAAAATTACGCTTAATTTTAAAATATTTGTTTATTTCAGTTTTGCCTTCTTTTGTTTTGCCAATTGCTTCTTAGTTTCAATTGCTTTCTCGAGTCGGTTTTTGAAACGGAAGAGTTTCGGCAAACCTTCGAGTCGGTCTTCGAGTGTAATTTTTTCAAAAACAACAATGGCTTTTTCTAAAACCCGAATCTCATTATCGAGATCAATCTGATTTTTGTAGAAGGTTGCCAATCGGTCGTAAGGATGATTTCCTTTAAAACCTTCGTTGATATTTTGTTCGTATAAGGCAATTGCTTTCTCCGTTTCTCCTGCTTTTTCCAATTCAATTGCTTTCAGGTTTCGTTCGGCCTGTAAATTTTCATTGATCTCCATAGGTAAGATGTTCGATTTGGGGGTTAAACTTCTTCAGACTTTTTTCCAAAATCTTTTGGGAATATTAAAAAACGAGATAAAATAAGACCCGGGATTGTGGCGATTACGACCCAGATAAAGAAGTTTTCATAACCTAAATATTTTTGTATAAAGCCACTAAGCATTCCCGGAAGCATCATTCCTAATGCCATAAAACCGGTCGCAAGTGCATAATGTGCGGTTTTTGATTCTCCTTCTGCAACATGAATTAAATACATCATAAAACCTGTGAAACCAAAACCGTATCCAAATTGTTCCAGAATAACAGTAATACAGGTATAGAGATTTAAAGGAGAGTTAATTTCAAAAAAATATAAATTGATATGAAGATGGAAAATATCCTGTGGTTGAAAATGGGCCAATCCGATAAAACCAAGAATAGGGAGATGCATGGTCAAAAACATAGGAAGCATCCATTTGGTAAGACCATGTTTAGAAAGTGCGATTCCGCCTAAAATTCCTCCAACAGTTAAAGCAAAAATCCCCAGAGTTCCATAAATTATTCCAACAGCTTCCGTATCTAATCCCATTCCGCCTAATTCCTTTCCGTCCAATAAAAAAGGGCTCAACATTTTAAGTAATTGAGATTCACCAAGTCTGAAAACAAGGATAAAAGCGAGAATTATTCCAATTTGTTTTTTTTGAAAGAAACTGGTAAATATGGTTGCAAAGTTTTGATGATGTGTTTTATCAGTACTTTCTAAGGTGTTTATTTCTTCTTTTGGCGTAAAAATGAAATTATAAAGGGTAATAAATGTCATCAATAAACCAACAATAATCATGGTATAGGACCAGGCTTTGGTATTGTCGCCATATTTATGTTCTAAATAACCGGCAAGTAAAACAATTAATCCATTTCCGGCAAGCATCGAAAGTCTGTAAAAGGTACTTCTGATTCCTAAGAAAAAAGATTGCTGCTCTTTGGGTAAAACCAATAGATAAAAACCATCACTGGCAATATCATTGGAGGCTGATGCAAAAGCAGCAACCCAGAAAATGGCTAAAGTCATCATGAAAAAACCACTTGTTGGAATGGTGAATCCAACGATTAAAAAAGCAATGGAGATGAGCAATTGCATCGATAAAAACCATTTTCTCTTAGTTCCTGTCAACTCAATAAAAGGGCTCCAAAGTGGTTTTATCACCCAAGGCAGGTATAATAAACTGGTGTAGATGCCAATATCTTCGTTTGATATTCCCAGATTTTTGTACATAATTACCGAAACGGAGATAATTATAGCATAGGGTAATCCAGATGCGAAATTTAGAAACGGAATCCAGAACCATGGTTTATTATCTATTTTCATTTGGCTGGGCAGGGGTATAAGGTTTAAATGGTTTTTTTAGGTCGATAGCTGCGGGCGTACTTTCATTGGCATAATAATCAATAAAGGTTACGGCGCAGGCTTTGTATTGATTTATTTTTTCGGCAGGAATGCTGAATGAAATTACTCCGTTTACTTCGTACACGGTAATTTTATCGATAATTTTTGTAGCGTCATTAATGTCGACTTTCGAAACATGATCTCCGCCATAAATTACGATGTAGCGCACTTTTGTATTCAACGGACTTTTGATCGTGAACGTGTATTTACTACTGTCTTTTGAATACTCACTGAAAACCGGTGTATCGATTATAATGTGCTTTAAATTAGGAACTGCAGCCGGAAGTGCCGGATATTTATATTGATTTTCTTCTAAAAGACGAACGATATCAAAGTTTTTGTTCATGAACCATTTGGAACTGAAATAAGCACTTCCACTTACTTTTTTGAAGCTTCTTGCATAATCAATCTGATTTGGAATCTCGCTGGCAAAATTCCAGCTTTTGTCATTGTCTCCTCTGATTTTATAAGAGGCATGTCCGATATAAAGCGCAGTATTATTAGAGTTCTCTGACCACCATTTGACCAATTTTGAATAAGAAGCTCTTGGATTGTTCATACTCCAGTACAATTGAGGCAGGATGTAATCGATCCATTTTTGGTCCATCCATAAAACAGGATCGGCATACAAATCGTCGTAATTGGAAGTCGATTGGGTTTCGGAACCCTTTGGATCCTGAGATTTATTGCGCCATACTCCAAATGGACTGATTCCGAATTGTACCCATGGTTTACTGGTTTTGATCATGGTCGAAATGGTGTGTACAAAGTTGCTCACATTTGCACGACGCCAATCACCAAGACTTAACCCGGCTCCGTATTTTTTGTAGGAAGCGGTATCGTTAAAGGTTTTTCCCGGAACAGTGTACGGATAAAAATAATCGTCAAAATGAATGGCATCGATATCGTATTTGTCAACTACTTCTTTTACCACCTTGGTTAAATGTTCCTGAACCTCAGGTAATGCAGGATCGTAATATATTTTTCCGGCGTATTCAATCATCCATTCCGGATGTTTAAAAATGTCGTGATCGGGACTTAACTGCTGTTTGTTCAGGTCGAAAGTAGCGCGATAAGGATTTAGCCAGGCGTGAAATTCAAACCCTCTTTTATGGGCTTCTTCGATCATCCAGGCCAAGGTATCGTAATACGGATTGGGTGCCTGTCCTTCTTTCCCTGTCAGGAAACGGGACCATGGTGCGAGTTCTGTTGGATATAAAGCATCTCCAACGCTTCGAATCTGAACTATTACGGCGTTGTAGTTTAATTTTTTATAAGCTTCTAAAATCTCAAGATAGTCTGCTTTTTCTTTTTCTACGCTGTCTTTAGCCGTTTTAGGCCAGTCGATGTTGACCACAGTTGCAATCCAGACCCCTCTAAATTCGTTTTTAGGGTAAAGTGTTTTTTCCTGTGCATCGGATTTCCATCCGAAGAAAAATAAAAATAGAATAGAGAATAATAGTTGCTGATTTTTATGCATTTCAATCTTTTTTAACAGAAACCAAAAATAGTTTTTTTAGATGAGTATAAGAAATTATAATTTTAGAATAGTAATTTAAGGGGAATGTTTAATTGTTTCATCGTTTATTCGTTTAATTGAGGGTTGATAAACGGAATGAAATTGTTTACTGTTTATGGTTTATAGTTTATAGTTTGTAAATTAAAGTTGTCTGTCTGAGCAAAGTCGAAACTGTCTGTCTGAGCGGAGTCGAAGACAGGTCAACGAGAACGAGAAGGGCTTCGACTCCGCTCAGCCGGACATTAGTTTTAGTTTTGTAAATCAATAATCGTTTATCAGAATTTTTAAATCTAAAGGGTTTATAATATGTTGTTTATAGTTTATAGTTTATAGTTTGTAAATCGAAACTGTCTGTCTGAGCGGAGTCGAAGACAGGTCAACGAGAACGAGAGGGGCTTCGACTCCGCTCAGCCGGACATTAGTTTTAGTTTTGTAAATCAATAATCGTTTATCAGAAATCCTAAAATCAAAAGAGATTATACCTTAAAAATGAGCCTTTTTTTGTAAAAATATCCTAAAACACAACTCCATAGTAATACATACAGTACAGAATAGGTAAGAGACGATAACAATTGATTTTCAAAAAGAGGACTGATCCAGTACTGGTACGCATAGTCTCTAACGTTTATAGTCTCGGAAATATTTTGAGGATTCTGAATTTTAATCATCGCAAGTGTACGAGGCAGTATGCCGGAAACAAAAAATACAATCATTGGATTTACGCCCCAGCTGAGTAAAAAAGTTGTCCATTTTTTGTGATTGAGTATATCTACTACATAATAGATCAAGGTGAGGATAAACAAACCGATCCCGGCAGTAAATAAAACATATGAACTGCTCCAAAGTGCTTTATTTATAGGAAAAAATAGAGACCACAGTAATCCTGAGATAATCAGCGCAACACTAAGGATTCCCATTTTTTTTGCAATTTCGGTTTTGGGTATGGGTTTTAGAAGCAATTGTCCTATTAATAGTCCGATCAATCCGTTTGCTATAGTGGGTACGGTGCTCAAAATTCCTTCCGGATCCCAGGTTTTGGTAGCGATGTACATGTGATCTTTGAGTAAAATACTATCGAGCCATGATGCTAAATTGGTACCCGGTTCCAGGTTTGCAGGACCAATTCCGGGAACCGGAACCAGTGTCATGATCACCCAATAGCCCAATAAAATAAGAGCACTCAGAATGATTTGGGTTTTTACGTTTGTTTTTAAATAGACGAGTGAAACCAGCAGATAAACAACTCCGATGCGCTGTAGTACACCGGGAAGTCTGACATCGCGGAAATTTTCGTGTCCGCCATAAGCTAAAGCAAGAAAAATAATGAAAAGACCAACCGCTAAAATAGTTTTAATTTTAAGGTTGAAGTTCCCAATTAAAGCATATCCAACTAAAAAAGCGAGAATTAAACGTACTATAAGAAGCGGAAATCCGTCAAGTCCCAGAAAATAAATGCTGTTGAAAAAATACAGAAAAAATCCCAGGCAAATGATGCGCAGAGAACGCGTGATTATTTTTAAGATGTTTTCGGGCTTGTCCTGTTTAATGGGCATGGCCAAAGGAATTGCAATTCCGACAACAAGTATAAAAAACGGAAAAACGAGATCGGCTAAGGTACAGCCGTTCCACTTTGCGTGATCGAGAATGGGGTAAACATAATCCCAACTTCCCGGATTGTTTACAACGGTCATTAATAAGACGGTAAGGCCTCTTAAAACATCAACTGAAATGATACGGTCTTTCATTTTTTGGTGTATTATTTAATCAGGTAACGAAATTTTCCCCATGGTTACGGATGGAATTCCTTTGTGTGAGCCAAAATTAAAATCTTCGCCAGCTATAGTTTCATTAGCCAAAATAGCAAACAAAACGGCTTCTTTGGCATCGCCTGAAATACCCAGTTCATCTGTTTTGTGAAAATCGCAAGGCAACAATTCTTTAAGCCATTGCACCAGTAAAGGATTGTGCATGCCTCCGCCGGACAGGTAAATTTTGAAATCTTCCAGTTTGTCGGTGGAGTTGTTTACGGCATAATGAATGGCTTCGGCAATCGTTTCGGCGCTAAAACGGGTTAAAGTGGCCAGTAAATCGGGAGCAGAAATGGTTTCAGAGGAACTTCTGGCCAAGGCTGCTTTTACGTATTCGGCACTAAAAAGCTCCGGACCTATTGTTTTTGGAAATTCCTGACGGAAAAAAGCATCGTCTTTTAAATGATCGAGCAATAACTGATTTACAGTTCCTTTTCGGGCTATTTCGGCATCTTTGTCGTAACTTTTTTCAGGGTAATACTGTTTTGTAAAAAGATCGATCAGGGTATTTCCGGTTCCGGTATCGGTTACGAAAGTTTCTTCGGGATTTAATGAAGCAGGTAAGAAGGTAAAATTAGCAATACCGCCCATATTGAGCATGATGCGATTTTCGCCCTTTTTTCCAAATAAAAAATAATCACCATAAACGGCTAACGGAGCGCCTTCACCACCTGCTGCAATGTGTTTTTGTCTGAAATCGGAAAGGGTAATGATACCAGTTTTTACGGCAATATGATCGCCATCGCCAATTTGTAAAGTGGCGTTTGGAAATTTTTCCTGTTGGTGTAAAAACTTAGGAGCATGCAGAACCGTTTGCCCGTGTGAAGCAATCAAATCGATTTCGGCGGAGGGAATATTTCGTTTTTTCAGAAAATCGTTAATCATTTCGGCATGCAAAATTCCAATCCATTCGTTGAGCATCACCAAATGTTGAAAATCAATTTCTTTCTTCGCAAAAACTTTACGGATTTCGATTTTAATTTCTTCCGAATAATCAATGGTTTCAAATTGAGCGATTCTGACAGTGCTATTTTGCCCTGAACCTGAAATTTCGCATAAGGCAATATCGAGCCCGTCAAGCGAAGTGCCGGACATTAACCCAATAATGCTGCGGGTTTCTTTTTTAGCAATTTGGTACAGTGCGTTTATATTTTTATTCATGAAAATTGAATTTTATAAAGACGATTTGAATAATAAAAGTGAGAAAATGAACTCTTTGGGTATAATTGTTTTTAACACATAGAAACATAGTATTACTTGTTGTGTAAAAGGCGTTTCACTTGCATCAGTACACATAACTGAATGTTAAAAAAAACATTTAGACTCATTGATATTTAAGTAAAATAATGTGAGTAAATCTTTTTATTCTCATTTTATCTGCCTGATCTGCTAAATCTGCGTGAAAAAAGTTAGCCCGCAAATTTAGCAGATTTAGCAGATTTAAATTAGAGTTATAGTCCAGTGTGTTGAAATATTTTTTTCTTTACATCCAATGGGTTAAAATTAGAGTATTTTGGCATTAATCGGCTTAAAAGTATATTTTTTCGTCGGTTTTTTTACTGGTAAAATAAAGGCCTGTATAGGTAATTAGTGCATTTATAAGGATCAATTCATTGTCAAAGACATAACCGAAAAGAGCTTTGGAATTTTCGCTTAGTACATAAGTTAAAATGGGAGCCACGATACAAAACCAAGGTACCAGTTTGTCAGTTACAATTCTGTTTTTCTGAAGTAATCCAAAAGCATACAAACCTAAAAGCGGCCCATAAGTGTAAGAAGCTGCTTTGAAAACTAAAGCCACAACAGAACTGTCGTTAAAAGAATTAAGAACTATAATGACCAAAAAGAACAGAAACGAAAAGGCGAGGTGCACTACATGTCTTCGTTTTACATTTTTAGGATTTGAAATGTTTTCGGTTTTATCCATTCCCAGAAAATCAACACAAAAAGAAGTGGTCAGAGCTGTTAAAGCAGAGTCGGTTGTAGCAAAAGTGGCTGCAATGATTCCTAATAAAAATACCAGAGCGGGAACAGTAGCCAAATGATTCAGCGCAATCTCCGGAAATAGAAGATCGGTTCTGGGTTTGTTAGTTACTAAATCCAGCGGTACAGAAATGTTGTTTTTTGCAGCATACATATACAGTAAAGCTCCAAGACTTAAAAAAAGAAGACTGATCGTGACAAAAATAACGGTAAAAGTGTACATGTTTTTTTGCGCTTCTTTAATGTTTTTACAGCTGATGTTTTTTTGCATTAAATCCTGATCCAGTCCTACCATCGCAATCATGATTAGTAACCCTCCTAAAAATTGCTTGGCAAAATGATATTTATTGGTCAGGAAATCATCAAAGAAAAAAGTTTTAGAGTAATTACTGTTTCGAATTGCTGAAACCGATTCGAAAACGGTTAAATCTAAACTGTTTAAAACAAAATAGATGGTAATAAAAACTGAGGACACCAAAAAGAAAGTCTGTAAAGTGTCTGTGATAATAATAGCTTTTAAGCCGCTTCGGTAAGTATATAAAAAAACAAAGGTCAGACCTAAAAATACGGTGAGCGGAAACGGAATGTGATAGTAGTCAAAAACATAACGCTGCAGTACAAGTACAACCAAATAAAAGCGTAAGGCAGAACCGATGGTACGGCTTACCAGAAAAATAGAGGCAGCCGTTTTGTAACTGTTTGTTCCCATTCTTTTTTCGATATAGCTGTATATCGAGGTAAGGTTCATTCTGTAATACAAAGGGAGTAATACTTTTGCAATTACAATAAGCCCTACGGCCTGTCCCAATATAAACTGAAAATATTTGAACTGCTCTCCGTTTGGAGACCCAACCTCACCCGGAACGGAGATAAACGTTAGTCCGGACAGCGAAGTGCCAATCATTCCAAAAGCTACTAAATACCATTTGGAGTTTTTATTGGCTTTGAAAAACGAATCGTTGTCCTGTCCTTTTTTGCTGATGATTTGAGAAATCAGTAATAGTATGCCAAAATATACGATGATGAAGATTAAGATGGTGCTTGAAGACATTTTGGTTTTAGATTAGTGATGAGATTATTTTTTTAAGTTGTTCATGAGCTTGATAAAAGGTCCATTAAACACAATATTGTTATTTCTCCCTTTGGTCGAAATGACATAAACTTTGCAGGAAATTTATTCACCATAGTAGTAAAGAGTTTATTTCTTAGCGTTGTTTGCCTGTAAAACAGCCCTCACACTTTTGTGTTTCTCTAACAGTTCAGCTGCCAGATCGTGTTCAATTTGAAGTTCTTCCACGATCATTTTAATAGCTCTTTTAACTAATTTTTCGTTAGACAATTGCATGTCGACCATTTTGTTGCCTTTGATTCTTCCCAATTTGATCATAACCGAAGTTGAAATCATATTTAAAGTTAGTTTTTGTGCTGTTCCTGCTTTCATGCGGGTACTTCCGGTCAGGAATTCGGGGCCAACCACAACTTCAATCGGATAATCGGCAACTTCGGCAATCAGTCCTTTACTGATACAGGAAATGCTTCCGGTTTTAATATTGTTTTCTTTGGCTTTTTTAAGTCCGCCCAATACATACGGAGTGTTTCCGGAAGCGGCTATTCCGATAACAAAATCCAGACTCGAGATCTGATGTTTCGACAAATCTTTCCAGGCCTGCTCGGTATCGTCTTCGGCATTTTCTACGGCTTTTCGAATGGCGGTATCACCTCCTGCAATAATTCCGATAATCATATCATGGGATACTCCAAAAGTAGGAGGGCATTCAGAAGCATCTAAAATTCCAATACGCCCTGAAGTTCCGGCACCAATATAAAATAATCGTCCGCCCAACTGCATTTTTTTCACGATGGCTTTGACCAGTTTTTCAATTTTCGGAATTTGCTTTTCAACAATATGAGGTACCTTTTGATCTTCTGTATTCATGTTGATCAGCAGTTCTTTGGTGCTCATCTGATCCAGATTTTTATAAAGGGACTCTTGTTCGGTTTCGGGGTTTTTATTTTTCATAATACATAGCTGTAGTATTGTTTAATCGTTTATTTGTTTAACCGTTAAGCTGTTTATTGCTTAACGGTCATTGATTATTGTTTGGAAATCAAAAAATAATAATCAGAGAATGTCAGTCTGAGCGAAATTAAAATTGTCAGTCTGAGCGAAGTCGAAGACCGACAATTTTTAAATAGCCGGATCAGCAGGAGTATTCGTATTGTTGTTTCGTTCAGAATCCGGATAAGGATACCAGTTTCGGTTTCTTTCGGCACCGGCTGTTCCTGCTCCCGGACGGTCAAATCTTCTGCTGTCTTCCAGTTTTAGACTCGACATGTACATTTCGATACAGCGGTTGCGGTAAATTTCGGTTAAGATAGCCGGTTTGGTTACGGCTCCTGCATATGGAGGAAGATTAGCACCAATGCCATAAGTATCTGCTCCGGCTGTTTTGGTTAAAACCTTATTGAGTTCGATAAGTGCTTGCGGTAAATTGTCTTTTCGGGCATAACTTTCGGCTTTAATCAGCATCATTTCGCCCGGTAAATACAGTGGAATCGATTTGGTATTTGAATCAAAGAATCCTGTGGCAACAGTTGGATTTGAACCCGGTTTGATGTAAAAATTCAGCCTTCCGTCTGAGTTTGAAGGAGCTAAAGCTGCAGGCAATCCCAAAGTCAGATCAACAGGCTGAAAAACATTGTTGGTCGTGATCGAGATATAAGCAATAGGGTTGGCGCTAATCTGATCAAAAGCAAAAACCGATTTTACAGACAGGTCAACCATACCGGCATAGGTAATGGCGTTGTCGTAATCTCCTGCCATCAGATACGTTCTGGCTAATAAGGCATAAACGGTATTTTTGTAATTAATGCTAGTAACCAATCCTGTTGCTCCGGTCGCTTTGTCCAGCAGTGGTTCTGCTACTTTTAAAATTTTGATGGCTTCGGTTAATACATCTGCTCTGGAATCAAATGTGGCGTTTTTACCTGTTTTTAGCGGTACGCTTTGAAAATACTGTACCAGAGTGGTAAGTGCCATTGCTTTAAAAATAGAAGCATGAACCATAACACTGGCTTTTTCGGTATCTGAAGTTAATACGTTGACATTATCGATTACTTTTTGCGATTCAGATTTAATGACAAGGCACTGTGACCACAGATTGTTTACGACCTGATTTTTGGTCGAAAGTACGCCGCCGCCCACAGAAAGTTCACCTTCGTCAACATTTCCGGCGTTTAGCAATCGCAGTTCTTTTGTGGTAAATCCGTTTCCGGTAATGGTGTTGTAAACGGGGCTTGTTCGGTCAACGCTCCAAAGAAGCTGTAGTCCGTTGGCAGCACCAATAACTCCCTCTCGGGTTCCAAAAACTAATTCCTGAGAGGGCTTGGTAGGGTCTAGATAATCTTCGTTACAGCTTGTTAAAAGCATTGTAAGGGCTACTATAGGGATGAATATTTTTTTCATGATGTTTTAATTTGGTTAGAATTGAACTTTTACCGCCAAGGAATAAGAACTTGGAATTGGCACGGTTCCAAAATTGTATCTCGCAACCGAAGACTGTCCGCCTGAGTTGGTTTCCGGATCGAAACTGGTAAAGTGATCCCACGAAATCAGGTTTCTTCCACTGGCTGTAACCGTCAGATCGTCAAAGAATTTGTTTAATTTTCCGAAAGAATAATTCAGTGAAACTTCTCTTAATTTCAGATAACTTCCGTCTACCACTCTAAATTCTTCCACATTATAAACCGACCAGATGTACCCACGTGGTAATTCACCGTTAAGTTCCTGAGTCACAATTTTTCCTGATCCTACACCTTGTCGGGTTCTGTAATCGGCATCAAAAACGTCTACGCCCTGAACACCGTCAAACAATACAGAAAGACCAAATTTTTTGTAATTCAGATTGGCTCCGAAAGCTATAATATAATCCGGGTTTGGATTCCCAATTTGTTTGTTCAGAATAGTTCCGGTTGGCTGTCCTGAAGCATCTCTTTGTGGTGCTCCGGTATTGACATCTCCTTTTTCGGTTTGTGGATATCCGCTTGGAGTTAACAACAAACTTCCATCAGGATTTCGGGCAAAATAAGTTCCGTAGAATATTCCGATAGGTTTGTCCATCTCTACAAAAACAGGAGCTCCTGCTAAGTTACTGTCCAGTTTGAAACGAGTTTGTGGTAATCCTGTTACTTTGTTTCGGTTGCTGCTGTAGTTTACAAACACATCAAGGTGTAGGTTTTCTTTTTTGATCAGATCGTATTTCAAATTGATTTCGAACCCTTTGTTGTTCATTTGTCCGATGTTTTTAATCGTATTCGTTGCGCCTTCAGAAGCCGCCAACTGAACCGGCAATAACAAGTCATCAATATCGGCATTGTAATAGCTGAAAGATAAATTCAGACGGTCTTTGATGAAACCAAAATCACCTCCAATTTCATACGTAACACTTTGTTCCGGTCTTAAATCCAGATTTCCTTGTTTGAATCCTTCGATCGTAAAAGCACTGTTTCCTAAAAGTGTTCCCGTAGAATAATTGGTAAAACGGGCATAAGGTTTAATCGCGGTTAAACTTCCTGATTTCCCCCATGAAGCTCTAAAACGTACAGAGCTTACAGCATCGTGAATGTTTTGCATAAAGGGTTCGTCTGAAAATACATAACTCACACTTGCTTTTGGATAAAACTGAGAGCGGTTAGCACTCGAAAAAATAGTCGAAGCATCCTGTCTTCCTGCAACTGTAAGGTATAATTTGTCTTTGTAGCCAACAGTTTCCTGAAGATAATATCCCCATAAATTATATTTGGACTGACTGGAACTTGGCGAACCCGGAATCAAAGTATTAAAAGCATTGATAGTTTCGATAAAAGGTTTTAAGTTACGTCCTTCAACTGCTGCAAAATTATCGCGATACGTCTGCACATTGTAACCTCCATAAGTAGTAGCTTTCCATTTATCGTTAATGTTCCAAAGGTATCTTAAGTTCAAATCGTTATTAAATTGTACCACTCTGTTAGTAGCCTCAGAAACATACCCGTCATTGTAGTAAGCCGGATTCACAATATACGGATATCTAGGGATGAAGACATTTCCTCTCTGATTGTAGTTGTCGATACCAAAAATCAAATCGGCATTGAAATTTTTAAACGGTGTGTAGTTCAATTGTAAATCCGAAATAATACGATCCGTATTTTGTTTGATTTTGAAAGTTTCGATAATCGAAAGTGGATTCACCCTGTTTGGATCAACAGCTAAAAGATTGCCATTTACGTCTCTTTGATTGATGTCGTAGATATTATTGGTGATGTTGATCGCGTTAATCGGACTCCAGAAGACGTTTCCGTCCGGTTTTTCATTCGAACTGGAGTTTACATAATTTAATCCCACTGTAGCGGATAGTTTTGAGTTGAAGTCATGTTTCAATCTCACTTTGGCACCCGATCTTTTAAAATCGGTATTTTTTATAATTCCTTCGTTTACCAGATAACCAAGAGAAGCAAAATATTTGGTTTTCTCGTCTCCGCCTTGTAGGGAGAAATACGTATCAGTTCCGACACCCGTAGTAAAAATATCATCCTGATAGTCATGTCGCTGTACATTAGTTGTTCTGGTTTCAAGGTTTCTGCCTAAAACCGTTACTGTAGTTGGACTCGCAGGATTTCCCTGAATTGGGAACAGGGCAGGTGAAGTACTTACAAACTGCTTGTCAGACATATTCATATCCAGTTTTTTGCGAATTTGGTTAGAAGTCACGCTGGTTGAAAAGGTATATCTGGTTTCTCCTGCGACTCCTTTTTTAGTTGTAATTAAAACCACACCATTGGCCGCTCTTGATCCGTAAATGGCTGCGGCAGCACCTCCGTTTAAGACTTCAACGCTTTGAATATCGTTAGGATTAATGTCCGCAGATCTGTTCTGACCAATTTGCATGTTAGAGTTTCCGGTAGTCACGTTTAGGTTGGTTACGTTGGTAGTGGCGTTGTTTAAAACCACACCATCAATAACATATAATGGATCTGAAGAACCTAATATCGAAGAAGTTCCTCTCAGTTTGATGCTGAAACCTCCGGCTGGATCACCCGAGTTTTGAGAAACCTGAGCACCGGCAATTTTTCCCTGCAGCGCCGTAGAAAGACCTCCGGGCTGTGCTTTAACTAAATCTTCTCCTTTTAAACTGGTTACGGCATTTCCGAGTTCTTTACGGGTAGCGCGTACGGTGGAACCCAGTACAACCACTTCAGAAAGAGCGTTCGTTTCTTCGGTCATTTTAAGGTTGATTGTAGTCGTGTTTGCTGAGACCTTGATTTTCTTCGAAGCAAATCCTACAAAACTAAAAACGAGCGTTTCGTTTTCATTTGCAGTGATGCTGAATTTTCCGTCCAGATCAGTTGTAGTGCTTTTAGAAGTACCTTCGATCAAAACGGATACTCCTGGAAGAGAAAGTCCGTCGGTAGTACTGATAATCGTACCGGTTACGGTTTTTGACTGCGCAAAAATGGGCTGCGCAAACAAAATAATTCCAAATAAAAAGAATAGTTTTTTCATTTTTAAAATATTTGTTTGGTTAGAGATTTTAAATGTAGAGAATTATTTTTTATAAATGCAAATTTTTGCAATATATTTAATTAAAATATTAAAAAACGCATAAAAACGCATCAAATTATGATTTTGTAGGTGCTGTGAGGTTCTTATGAGGTGTTTTTGAAATAATTGTTTAATAATCATGCATGATCATGCAATATATTTTTATATTTGTTCAAAAAAGTTAAAATGCTTAAGAAAGAGAGACATCAGTTTATCATGGATAAATTCAAGATTGTCGAAAAGATAAACACGATCGATCTTGCCACAGAGCTCAGTATCTCTGAGGATACCATACGCAGAGATTTTAACGAATTGCACAACAAAGGCCTGATCAATAAGGTATACGGTGCCGCTTTTCCCATAAAGGAGAAATCCAGTAACGTTTTTGATATATATATAATCAATGAAGATAAAAAGAGAATAGTAGGGCAGAAAGCCTTATCGTTTCTTAATGAAGGTCAGGTGATTATCATGACCGGAGGAACCACCAATTTGTCTTTTTGTAAACTCATTCCAATTGATTTTTCGGCTACCATATATACGTACAGCCTTCCTATTGCCATGCAATTGTCACAGCATCCGAATATCGAATTGATTTTTATTGGTGGAAAACTGCAGAAAAAAGCCATGGTAACCGTGGGTATCGATGTGGTACAGGTACTGTCTAAAATCAAAGCCGATGTTTGTTTTCTGGGAGTGAGTAGTTTAGATGTTAATCAGGGACTTACCGAAATGGGTTACGAAGTTTCGATCATCAAAAAAGAAATGATTAAAGCTTCTGATAAGGTAATTGTCCTTGCAACTTCCGATAAAATTAATGGCAAAATGCCACATCAGGTTTGTGGTCTCGATAAAGTGGATGCTATCGTTACCGATCTCAATTCTAAAAGTCCCAAAATCAAAGGTTTTATAGAAGCAGGAGTACGGATGGTTTAATGGAATTGCATGATTGTGCAGTATTTGTTTTATGTGCCATTTAGAGAATAGATAGAGGTTAAAAAAGTTGTGAAATTAAAGAAAGCTTGTAAAACACAATCAAAAGAAAATCTCAGAACCTTAGCGCCTTTGCACCTTAGAACCTCAAAAAAAACTATTTTTGTAATTCACGGAATCCGTTTTAGTTTATAAACCAAGTTATAATGTCAATAATTAAAGAGTTAGAACAATTATCAGCATCATTAGAAGGAACCCTTTTATATGATGATCTTCATAAAACGCTTTATTCGACCGATGCTTCTGTGTATCGAATTAAACCCAATGCGGTGGCGATTCCCAAAACAATTGAAGATATTGCCAAGCTGATAAAATTTGCAGGACAGCATCAGATGTCGATTACGCCAAGAACGGCCGGAACTTCGTTGGCAGGACAGGCAGTAGGAGACGGATTGGTCGTTGATGTGTCGAAGCATTTTACTAAAATTATTTCGTACAATGCCGAAAAGAAAACCGTAACAGTTGAGCCTGGTGTAATTCGCGACGAGCTCAATTTGTTTTTAAAACCACACGGCGTATTTTTTGCCCCAATTACATCAACTTCAAATCGCGCAATGATTGGCGGTATGGTGGGGAATAACTCTTCAGGAACCACTTCGATTCGATATGGAGTGACACGCGATAAAATTGCTGAGGTAAAAGCTCTTTTAAGCGACGGTTCGGAAGTAGTTTTTAAGGATCTGACTTCTGCTGAATTTATCGAAAAAACCAAAGGGGACACCTTAGAAAATAAAATATACAAAACCATTTACGATGAGCTTTCTGTTGTTGCCACTCAGGAAGAAATTGTAAAAGAGTTTCCGAAGCCCGAGATTCACCGAAGAAATACAGGTTATGCTGTTGATGTTTTGCTGAAATCAGATTTGTTTGGCGGAACTGAACCCACTGTCAATTTAGGCAAACTGCTTTGCGGGAGCGAAGGAACGCTGGCTTTTACAACTGAAGTGACGCTGAAAGTAGACGACCTGCCTCCGCCTCATAGCATTATGGTTGTGGGACATTATCACACGATTCAGGAATCATTAGAATCTGTTGTTGTAGCAATGAAGCATCATTTGTACACGGCAGAAATGATTGATGATACCATTTTAGATTGCACCAAAACGAATCGGGAACATATTAAAAATCGTTTCTTTTTGGTGGGGGAGCCCAAAGCTATTATGTTGTTTGAAGTCGCGTCGAATACTTTAGAAGATGCTGAAAAACAAGCGGATGCTTTGATTGCTGATTTGGAAAAAAACAATTTTGGTTATGCACGAGTAAAGATTTATGGGAAGGATATTGACAAAGCGAATGAACTGAGAAAAGCCGGTCTGGGACTTTTAGGAAGTATTGTTGGTGATGATAAAGCAGCCGATTCAATCGAAGATACTGCGGTTGAATTGAGCGATTTGCCGGCTTATATTGCTGAATTTTCAGCCATGATGAAGCGTCACGGACAAGAGGCAATTTATTATGCACATGCCGGAGCGGGTGAGCTGCATTTGCGTCCGGTGTTGAATTTGAAAAAAACATCCGATTTAAAACTTTTCAGAACCATTGCAACCGATGTGGCTGTTTTGGTTAAAAAGTACAGAGGATCTCTGAGTGGAGAACATGGTGACGGAATCGTGCGTGGTGAATTTATTCCATATATGATTGGCGAATCCAATTATGAATTGCTAAAAAGAATTAAGCTGGCGTTTGATCCCAACTCGGCTTTGAATATTGGTAAGATTGTGAATGCCTTAAAAATGGACGAAAACCATCGTGTTGTTTCGGGCAGAGTTGAACCGGATATTAAGACGTTTCAGGATTTCTCGGATAGTTTGGGGATTTTGCGTGCTGCCGAAAAATGTAACGGTTCCGGTGATTGCAGAAAGTTACCGTCGGCAGGAGGAGCTATGTGTCCAAGTTACCGCGCGACGAAAAATGAAAAAGAAACTACGCGTGCCAGGGCGAATGCCTTACGCGAATATTTAACGTATTCGGAGAAAGAAAATAAATTCGACCAGAAAGAGCTTTACGAAGTTTTTGAATTGTGTGTGAGCTGTAAAGCCTGTGCCAGCGAATGTCCGAGTAATGTAGACGTAGCCACGCTGAAAGCAGAATTTTTATACCAATATCAAAAAGCAAACGGCTTTTCGACCCGAAACAAAATCTTTGCACACAATGCCAAACTGAATAAAATGGGAAGTTTGTTTCCGTCGATTACGAATTTTATTTCCAATCAGTCTCTCGTGAAAAAAAGCATGGGAATTGCTCCGGAAAGACAGGTTCCGTTATTGGCGAAAAAAACGTTCAGAAAATGGTACGAAAATAATAGGCCACAGCAAAATAATTTCCCCAACGGACAAGTGTATTTGTTTAATGATGAATTTACCAATTATTACGATGTTAATATCGGTATAGATGCTTTTGAACTATTGACAAAATTAGGTTACGAAGTTTTAATCGTCAATCATGAAGAAAGCGGAAGAACGTATTTGTCGAAAGGATTTTTGGAAGAAGCGAAGAAAATTGCAGATATCAATGTGACTATTTTTAAGGATTTAGTTTCAGCAAAAGCACCTTTAATCGGAATAGAGCCTTCAGCAATATTAACGTTCAGAGACGAATATCTGCGTTTGGCAACGAACAAAGAAGCTGCTGAAAAAGTAGCTAAAAATGCTTTTACGATAGAAGAATTCTTTAAAAGAGAAATTATCGATGGTAAGATCACGGCCGATTCTTTTTCGGCAGAAAAGAAAGAAATTAAAATTCACGGACACTGCCATCAGAAATCCCTGAGTTCTGTTGAGGCGACCTTTGCTATGCTGAATTTACCAACGAATAATGTGGTTACCATTTACAATTCAGGTTGTTGTGGAATGGCAGGGTCATTCGGTTACGAAAAAGAGCATTACCAGGTAAGCATGCAAATGGGAGAAGATACCTTATTCCCAAAAGTAAGAGCCACCGCCCAAGAGGTAAAAATCGCCGCAGCAGGAACTAGTTGCCGTCATCAAATTTATGACGGAACGAGCAGGGAAGCACAGCATCCGGTGAGTATTTTGAGAAACTGTTTGAAGTAGAATGTTGTTAGCCACGAATTTCACGAATTGACGCAAATTTTTTTGTTTCTAATCTTTGTAAAAAAAAATAGATTCTATTCTTTTTGCCACAGATTATGAGGATTAAAATGATTTAGAATAAAAGAAATTGGCGTTAATCTGCTAAATCTGCAGAATCTGCGAGAGAAAAAATAGTCAAGTATTTGAAATGCTAAAAAGTTTTCCCGCAGATTTTGCAAAATTTGTGCTAATTCGTGCAATTGCTTCGCCTGTTCGCTATCGCTCGGGTTGTGGCGGAAAAAAAAATCGGCGTGAATCCGCAATAATCCGTGGGTGAAAATAATTCATCACAAAAAGCGATGCAAAACAAAATCGTTTTATATATTTGAAATCAGGATAATTTTTGCATTATTTGCAAAATAAAACCACAAAGACCGAATTAAATTAATTTTAAAAGCATAATTACATATGGCATTATCAGGTTTATTCCGAAAAAAAACGGTACAAGATATTCTGAAGCAGGTTGCAAAAAACGATGCAGACGGTCATAATGCATTAGGAAAACACTTAACTGCCAGAGATTTAACTGCCTTCGGAATTGCTGCTATAGTGGGTGCCGGAATTTTTAGTACGATCGGAAAAGCCAGTGCAGATGGCGGACCAGCCGTTATATTTTTGTTTTTATTTACAGCGGTAGCTTGTAGTTTTGCCGCTTTTGCCTATGCAGAATTTGCCTCAATGGTACCTGTTTCAGGAAGTGCTTATACCTATTCTTATGTGGCATTTGGAGAAATTATAGCCTGGGTAATTGGCTGGGCTTTGATCATGGAATACTCCGTTGGAAATATAACCGTTGCGATATCGTGGAGTGATTACTTTACGGGACTTCTCGCCAGTGGAGGGATTCATCTCCCGCAGTGGGTTCAGATGGATTACTTAACCGCTTCAAACGGATTTAATAACGCAACAGCTTTGATGCATAGTGGAAAAGCCTTTGAAAATTTAGAACCAGCTCTGCAGTCTGCTTATACGGCCTGGACAACTTCTCCGGTTTTATTTGGCTCGTTTCATTTTGTTGCCGATCTTCCGGCTTTATTAATTATCATCTTGATTACGGCATTGATTTACCGCGGAATGAAAGAATCCCGTAATGCCAGTAATATTATGGTGGTAGTAAAACTTTGCATTGTACTTTTAGTAATTGCGGTTGGGATATTTTACGTGGATACAGCCAATTGGGATCCGTTTGCACCAAATGGAGTAAGTGGTGTATTAAAAGGAGTTTCTGCAGTATTTTTTGCTTACATTGGTTTTGATGCCATTTCAACTACAGCCGAAGAATGTAAAAATCCTCAAAGAGATTTACCACGCGGAATGATGTGGGCGATTATTATTTGTACGCTTTTGTATATCGCCATTGCCTTGGTTTTAACCGGAATGGTGCGTTATAACGAATTAAATGTAGGTGATCCGCTAGCGTTTGTATTTGAAAAATTAGATTTAAAATGGATGTCCGGAATTATTGCAGTAAGTGCGGTAGTGGCAATGGCCAGCGTTTTGTTGGTTTTTCAAATGGGACAGCCTCGTATCTGGATGAGTATGAGCCGTGACGGATTGTTGCCAAAACGTTTCTCCAGAGTTCATCCAAAATTTAAAACGCCTTCTTATGCAACTATCGTAACTGGTTTTGTGGTTGCAGTACCCGCGTTATTCTTAAATCTTACCATGGTAACGGATTTGTGCAGTATCGGAACTTTATTTGCGTTTGTATTGGTTTGTGCCGGAGTTTTAGTATTGCAAAATAAGCCGGAGATTCCAAGAGGAAAGTTTAAAACGCCTTATATCAATTCAAAATATATAATGCCGGCTTTATTGATCATAGGATTAGTTTTTGCCTTTGGTTACAATAAAAAGGCTACGATGAGTTTTATCACCAATGAGACCCAGGTGAATAGTCCGGCAGATATTATTACTTCATTGGATAAAAGCGATTCTGAAAAAGTTTTCCATTATTTAAAAAGTATCGACGTTCAGAATAAAACTTCAGAAACATCCGATTTAGAGCATTTATTGAGTCAGTATCAGGATGACGAAGCAAAATATGTTGAGGTTGTAAAAGGTTTACCTATAAAAGAGACTGCAAAATTTGAAAGCGGACTGAGTTTATTCAAACATAAAATTCCAATGTGGATCTTCTTGTTGGTATTAGTTGGTTTAACGGTTTGGGCTTTCAGACAGAATCTATCCTTAATTCCGCTTTTAGGCTTGATCTGTTGTTTGTATATGATGGCCGAATTAAGTGTTTGGAATTGGATTTATTTCACAGTTTGGTTGCTTATTGGTCTTTGTATCTATTTTGGCTTCAGCCGAAAAAACAGCAAGCTAAACACGGAGAATGTTATAAGTTAAACGTTATCAGAGTTCCATCGGAACGAAATATATTGTAGAGATGGATTTTAATCCGTCCGCCATCGGAACGAAATGTATTGTAGAGATGGATTTGATCTGTCCTAAACATGGAGAACGTTACAAGTTAAACGTTATAAGAGTTCCATCGGAACGAAATATATTTAGGGATGGATTTTAATCCGTCCGCCATCGGAACGAAATGTATTGTAGGGATAGATTTTAATCCGTCCATTGAAATAAAAAAAATATAGATGATAAGCCGTTCTGAGAATGTTTTCATAACGGTTTTATTATTTTGTATAAGGTAAATGATCTTTTCATTTTAAACAGGCACAAAAAAAAATCCGCCAAAAGAAAAACCTTCAGCGGATTTAAACAAACTAAAAAAAAATCGTGCAAATTTATTTATAAAGAATTGTTTTATTTTGCAAGATGTCAAGCTCTGTCATGCAGGCTTTCATCATTTTGTAGGTACGTTCAATGTCATTGTCCAGACCGATAGAGAAACGGATTAAACCATCCGTCAGTCCCATTTCGGCTTGTTCTTCTAACGGAATTTCACTTGAAGTAGAGGTCCCCGGTGCGCTGAATAATGTTTTATAAAACCCTAAACTCACCGCCAGATAACCTAAGTTTCTTGCCTGCATCAGTTCCATTAATTCGTTGGCCTTTTCCAATGATCCCACATCTATGGTGAGCATTCCTCCAAAACCATATTCCGGATTGATCATTGTTTTGTACAATTCATGACTTGGGTGACTTTTTAATCCCGGATAAACCGTTTTTAAACCGTCTTTCTCAAATTTATCTGCCAAAACATGTGCATTATGACTGTGCTGCTTGATACGAATATGTAGCGTACGAAGGTTTTTCATTACAGAAGCCGAACGCAGACTGTCCATCGTAGGTCCTAACAACATACTGGCTCCTGAATTTACATTTTTTAGTGAATTGATAAACTCTTTCGAAGCACAGGTTACGCCGCCCACGGTATCACTGCTTCCGTTTATGTATTTGGTTAAACTGTGAATCACAATGTCTGCTCCTAATTTTGCAGGAGAAACCGATAACGGTGAAAACGTATTGTCTACGACCAATTTTAGATTGTATTTTTTGGCAATTTTAGCCAGGCCGGCGATATCAGCTACTTCCAACAATGGATTGCTAACCGTTTCACAGTATAGAACCTTAGTTTTAGAGGTGATCGCTGCTTCTACAATATCAAGTTTGGTAATGTTGACAAAGCTCGTTTCGATTCCAAAGCGAGGAATGAAATTCTTTAGGAAGGCATACGTTCCGCCATAAATAGTTCTACTTGAAACAATATGATCACCCGCACCACAAAGTTGTAAAAGCGTAGGAGTGATAGCCCCCATTCCGGAAGCCGAAACATTGGCAGTTTCCGTTCCTTCCATCGCTGCAAGTGCTTGATCCAGATACAAGTTACTTGGAGAAGAATGACGGGAATATAAGTAGCAACCTTCCATGTTCCCTTCAAAAGTATCGAACATGGTTTTGGCTGAAAGAAAAGTATAAGTAGAAGAATCCGAAATCGATGGGTTAACACCACCAAATTCACCAAAGTATTGCAAATCCTGAATTTTGTCTGCCGGGTTAAAGTGGTTCATAGTTGGTAGTTTATTGTTTGTGGTTTATAGTTTATAGTTTATGGTTTAGTTTTTTTTGAGACCACTATTTTGACTTTTACTTTAAATAAGAACCTTTTATGTTCTTTTTTGAAGGAAATCTTTTTCAAAATAAGAGCTAATTGGAAAATTAATCAACCACGAAATGAATAATTAGATTTTAAAACTGTAAAAATGCATTTATCCTGAATTTTAATCTAAATTTGATGAATGTAAGATCAGTTAATAGATTTTCTTTCATTTTACAACAATAAGAACAAGCCATCAACTACCAACCATAAACCCTAAACTGAAGCCATGACTTTAGATGCCACAGATAAAAAACTCCTGGTTTTATTACAAACCGACAGTAAAAAAACAAATAAAGAATTATCCTTAAAACTCAATCTCTCTGTGACGGCGGTTTATGAGAGGATTAAAAAGCTGGAGCGTGAAGGCATCATAAAAAACTACGTCGCTCTGGTGAATAAATCTAAAATCGAAAAAGGATTTGTGGTTTTCTGTCATTTAAAACTAATTCAGCATACTAAGGAATTCCTAACCAAATTCGAAAGTGAAGTTACCAAGCTAAACGAAGTTCTGGAATGTCACCACGTAAGCGGGGATTATGATTATATCTTAAAAGTTTTGGTAAAAGACATGGAAGCGTATCGCGAATTCCTGGTCACAAAATTGACTTCACTTCAACATATTGGCAGCACACAAAGCATGTTTATGATTAGTGAAGTGAAGAACTCAACGGTGATTTCTTTTTAAGGTGCTAAGATTCTGAGAGACTAAGGTGCTAAGTTATTGATTTCTGAGTTTTTTTGGGTAAAGGTTTAAAGGGACAAATGTTTTTCTTAGAAATGTACAGCTGTGCGTCTAAAACGTGATGAATCTTTGCATTTTTCGCGATTTTATAAGAATTACAAAATCAGCATGATCTGCAAAATCTGCGAGAGACAAAAAAACTTCGAGAGAATTTGTGTAATCTTGGTCACAAAACTGACTTCGCTTCAGCATATTGGCAGTATACAAAGTATGTTTATGATTAGTGAAGTGAAGAATTCAACGGTGATTTCTTTTTAAGGTGCTGAGATTCTGAGAGACTAAGGTGCTAAGTTCTTGATTTCTGAGTTTTTTTGGGTAAAGGTTTAAAGGGACAAATATTTTTCTTAGAAATGTATAGCTGTGCGTTTAAAACGTGATGAATCTTTGCATTTTTCGCGATTTTATAAGAATTACAAAATCAGCATGATCTGCAAAATCTGCGAGAGACAAAAAAACTTCGAGAGAATTTGTGTAATTAATGGACAAAAAACTTTGCGACTTCACAATAATAAAAAAACAAAAACTTAGTGAACCTTTGCGTAAATCTTTGTGCACTTTGCGGTAAAATCCTCACTCAAAATTTCACCCAAAAAACATTGAAAATTAAACTTCAAACAAAACTTTATTCCTTAATTTTGTAACGCTAAAAATAAAATAGACAAACTATGAGTTCATTTGACGTAGTCATTATAGGTTCAGGTCCTGGCGGATATGTATCAGCAATTCGTTGCGCACAATTGGGATTTAAAACTGCAATTGTAGAAAAGTATAACTCTTTAGGTGGAACTTGCCTTAACGTAGGTTGTATTCCTTCAAAAGCATTATTATCGTCTTCTCATCATTATGCGGAAATTGCACATTTTGCAGATCACGGAATCGAAGTTTCAGGTGATGTGAAAATCAATTTAGAGAAAATGATCGCGCGCAAGCAAGCTGTTGTTGATCAAACTGCAGGTGGAGTTAACTACTTAATGGATAAAAATAAAGTTACTGTTTTTAATGGTTTAGGTTCTTTCGTAGATGCAACACACATTGCTGTGACAAAAGCTGACGGAACATCCGAAACTATTGAAGCAAAATATACTATAATTGCTACAGGTTCAAAACCATCTTCTTTGCCTTTTATTAAAATTGATAAAGAAAGAATCATCACTTCTACTGAGGCTTTGGCTTTAAAAGAAGTTCCAAAACACTTAGTAATTATTGGTGGTGGAGTAATCGGAATTGAGCTTGGACAAGTTTACCTTCGTTTAGGTGCTCAGGTTTCTGTAGTAGAATTCATGGACAGAATTATTCCGGGAATGGATAGTTCTTTGTCTAAAGAATTGACTAAAGTATTGAAAAAACAAGGAATGAAATTCTACGTTTCTCATAAAGTAAAATCAGTAGAAAGAAACGGTGATGCTGTTGTGGTTCAGGCTGAAAATGCAAAAGGAGAAACAATTACTTTAGAAGGAGATTATTCATTAGTTTCTGTTGGACGTCGTCCGTATACTGACGGATTGAACGCTGACAAAGCAGGAGTTAAAATTTCTGACAGAGGACAAGTAGAAGTAAACGATCATTTACAAACTAACGTTCCAAATATCTATGCTATCGGTGACGTTGTTCGTGGAGCAATGTTAGCACACAAAGCAGAAGAAGAAGGAACTATGGTTGCTGAAATCTTAGCGGGTCAAAAACCGCATATCGATTACAACTTAATTCCGGGTGTTGTATACACTTGGCCGGAAGTTGCAGCAGTTGGACAAACTGAAGAGCAATTGAAAGCTGCAGGGGTTAAATACAAATCAGGAAGCTTCCCATTCAAAGCTTTAGGACGTGCAAGAGCAAGTGCTGACTTAGATGGATTCGTAAAAATCCTTGCTGATGAAAAAACAGACGAGGTTTTAGGTGTTCACATGATTGGAGCCCGTACAGCAGATTTAATCGCTGAAGCTGTTACAGCTATGGAATTTAAAGCTTCTGCTGAAGATATCTCAAGAATGAGCCATGCGCATCCAACTTTTGCTGAAGCAATAAAAGAAGCGGCTTTGGCAGCTACTGATAACAGAGCATTACACGTATAATTTACGTAAAGTATATCTTAAAAACCCGTCAGAATTATTTCTGACGGGTTTTTTATTGCTTTAGTATGGTAAAAATATAATACGTTTCTTTATTTTTTAAATAGACATTATAAGTTCCATTCTCTTCTTTATACAAATGGTATAAATATTTGTCGCCTTTAATGCTTAGATTTTTTCGTGACAGATTATTACTTTCAATAAATTCCAGTTCAAATTCGCAGCTGCCTTTCTTTTTGTAATGCAATTTTGAGAATGTACCATCATTAAAATTTTCTGTCCATAAATGATCGCTTAAAGTCACTTCTACTTTAGCACCGCTATTTTC
Source organism: Flavobacterium sp. B183 (assembly GCF_023539155.1). Classification (NCBI taxonomy): domain Bacteria; kingdom Pseudomonadati; phylum Bacteroidota; class Flavobacteriia; order Flavobacteriales; family Flavobacteriaceae; genus Flavobacterium; species Flavobacterium sp. B183. The sequence continues at coordinate 2,558,743 of NZ_CP097434.1, forward strand.
TATGTAATAATATTTTGAAGATTCATCAAAATGATTGCATACCTCTCTGGATATTTCATCAAGAGGCTTTTCATTCTGCATGGACCAACTACTTTTCTCGGATTCGTTTGGAAAAAGGGCTACAAATTCGTTACAGTTTTTATGTAACCTGAAAAATAACTGCTCAAACACTCTTCTTTGAACTATACTATCCTTAAATTTTGTCAGGTATGGCGTGATATGAGAATTGTTGATGGTATTAATTCTGATTTCATTGTCTAGAGCCTGATTTTGAATCAATGATTTACAGATTTCAGTCGATAGCGAATCTATAGATTTTATAGATTGCGATCTGGAAAAATGAGTAAACAATAATAAGAAGGCGAGTAAATATTTTTTCATGTAAAATGGAAATTTTCATCAAATATAATTGTTTAGTAAAAGTATTTGGAGAATTGGATTTTATTCTTGTAATATTTGAGTCTAAAAATGAAGAAGTTCAGGAAAAATTTCGTAAATTAGAGGTATAATTTTGAGGCTGTATTTGCAGATGTTTGAGGTTTAATTGTTTGATAATTAGGCTAGTGGTTTTGTTTTTTGCAGAAGTCGAAAAATGGTAGCCATACTTTGTTTTAAGAGCACTGAAGAATTCAAAAAAAGGTAGTTTTGAACGGCTAAAAATTTTTAGTAAATAAATTAAAATTGTCAGAGCAGATTCTAAATAAGGTTGTTACTTTTCTTTTAAGTAATAATATAGAGATAAAGGTAAATAACAGGGGCTATAATGTCATAAAAGACGAGTGAGAGGAAAGTATCGGGAAAAGCCAGCTTTATCAGAAAAGATAATATTGGTATGCTTAAGGTCTCATTTTTTGGTCCTTTTTATTTCGGTTGTAAAGCAAAATAGTGTAAGTAGTAAAAAGAGCAAACCCGACAGGTTTTTAAATCTGTCGGGTTTGCTTTTTAAATCTAAAGTGAAAAATAGATTATCTGGTGAAAACGCTTTTGTAATTATCCCAATATCTGTAGATTAAGAACAAGTTAGCCAGGAATAGTAATATTGCCAGCGGCAATCCTTGTGGCGCAAGAAAGTAATTAATAAACAAGATATTTACCGTAATGGGTAAGATCAGTATATTGGCTAGTGTTACATATCGTCCTGTTACAAACGCAATTCCGCAAAGTAGTTCGATTGATTTTGCTAATGGCAATAAATAAGTTGAGGCAACAAGCCCCATATTAAAAGCTTTAAAATCACCGGTAGTTTCTGGTTCCGGAGCCAGTTTGAAGAAAAAACTAAGAGAAGCGAATAATAACAAAAGGCCAATTAAAACACGGACAATAATGGTAGCAATTTTCATAATACGTAAGATTTTTAATGGGTTAAAAAAGTCTAATTTATTTTTGGAAAACGTTATAATCTGAACTCACAAATGATAAAAAGTAATTTTCATGACTTTTATATTGAGAATTTGACAGTCATTATCGTTCTATTTTGAGATAAATAGAATGCTATATCAAATATAGCGATTTTTTTCTTATGAAATTGTTGTTTTTTAACACTTTTCTTATTTCTTAAAGTATTTTTTGTAAAGGAAAAATCCTCCAAAACCAATCAAAAGAAATGGCCACAAATTAATTAGAAAAACAAAGATCGTTTCAAGAATGTACCAGCCATTTTTTAGCGAATCGATGATTTGAATACCCAGATTAGGTTTGTAAGCATCGCTGTCTTTTTCACTGGCTATTATCTCCTGTTTTATCGTTTCGTTTTGATACAGTTGTAAAGTTATGGTGCTGAAGTTGATTTGATCCTCTAAGGATAAATTCTCAATAATGCTGTTATCATTGGCTTCTTTCTGGTTCGCCAGCGCATTTTCAGCTTCCATAACATCATTGATTTTTTTGCCCTTAGCATCAATTGCTTTTTCGACTCTTTTTTGTGTAACGGTGTTTCTTTTTTGCGAAAGCTGGTTGGATAATAACTTTAAAGAAACATCATCGGCCTTGATAAGTCTGAAGTCCAAAAAATCAATTTGTTTGGCTATGATTTTAATAACGGTATCGAGCTGTGTATTGGGAACACGGATTGTAATGTCGTTTTGTACCGTATATTTAGTGGTTTCTAGAGTGCTATCCTGACTGATTTTGGTTTTAACTTGATCTGAAATGGTGCTTTGTAAGCTGGTGTAGGTTACAAAACCTCCAAATTTCTGAGTGGTGTTTTCAATTGCATAAGTAGATTTAACGACGTTTTTTACCTTAAATTTAATGTCGGCAGTGCGAATAAATTTTTGCTTACCGTCTTTTTTTTCCACTGCTGCCGATGAAGAAACCGCAGTGCTGTCTGTTGTAGTTTGTTGGTCTGTAAGGCTTTCTGATGTAGCGGGATCGAATTTTTTGCAGGAAAAGAATAAGATGATAAGCACTAAGGAAGTCAATCCAAGGTTGGCAATTGTTTTCATAAAGTTTTTTAGATTTAATGGGTTGAGTAATAATTTAGAGAATCCGTTTTTCAGGGAGAGACTAGGGAAATTTTTATCGATTTTTTGGTATAACGAATTCAATCTGTGTTAGTCTTTATCGGCGGTGTTTTTTAGAAGTGTATTTTATCAATAGGCAAAAAAGGTTTGAGTATTCTTGTTAATTCGATATACTAAAAAGTGTGCCAATATTTTTTGTTTAATATTTTATTGAAGGATTTTTTTTGTTGTAATTTTGAGGCCTAAAATTTACCTATTTTTGAGAGTTACCATTTACAAAAACATTTCAGATCCAGAGCATTTTAAACAACAGCTTTTAAGCTGGTCACAACAATTTCGAGAGGTAGTTTTTTTGGATAGTAATTCGTATCCACAAGAATATTCAAGCTTTGATTTTGTTTTGGCAGTGGATGCTTTTACCTCTTTAAAAACAGATTTTCATAATGCTTTTGAAGATCTGAAACAATATCAGCAAACGACTAAAGACTGGCTTTTTGGATATCTTTCCTATGATTTAAAAAATGATACGGAAAACCTCACATCATCAAATTTTGACGGTTTAGATTTTCCGGATTTGTTTTTCTTTCAGCCTAAAAAGATTTTTACGTTAAAAGGGAATAAACTTGAGATACAATATTTATTGCTTTGCGATGATGAGCTGGAAGAGGATTATGAAGACATCGTTGATAGTAAATATGATGCTTTTGAAACGGTAAGTAGCATTGAAGTCAAACAGCGTATTTCAAAAGAAGCTTACGTTGAAAAAGTAAACAAAATGCTGGAGCACATTCATGTAGGTGATATGTATGAGGCCAATTTTTGTATGGAATTTTTTGCTGACTCTGCCGAAATTAACCCCTTAGAGAAATTTCAGAAGTTAAATGCGATATCGCAGGCTCCGTTTTCGGTATTTTTTAAGAATCATAAACAATATTTGCTTTCGGCTTCTCCGGAGCGATACCTGAAAAAAGTTGGTGAAACTTTGATTTCTCAACCGATAAAAGGAACTTCAAAACGATCTTCAGATCCGGTTGAAGATGAAAAATCAAAGCAGTTTTTAGCATCAGATGCGAAAGAACGTGCTGAAAACATTATGATTACCGATTTGGTACGAAATGATTTGTCGCATACGGCACAGAAAGGTTCCGTTGAAGTAACGGAACTTTGTAAAATTTACTCATTTTTGCAGGTGCACCAAATGATTTCAACCATCACTTCAAAAATAGATCCGCAGTATTCACCAATAGATGTTTTAAGGACTACTTTTCCAATGGGAAGCATGACGGGAGCACCAAAAATTTCGGTCATGAAGATTATTGAAAATGTGGAAGAAACCAAACGAGGTCTGTACAGTGGTGCTGTAGGTTATTTTACACCTGAAGGTGATTTCGATTTTAACGTGGTGATAAGAAGTATCTTGTACAATCAGGAAAATAAATATATATCGTTTTCAGTTGGAAGTGCGATTACTTCTCAATCGATTCCTGAAAAAGAGTACGAAGAATGTCTGTTAAAGGCAAAAGCAATGCACGAAGTTTTGCAATAACCAATATATTTTCGATTGATGATTTGCATGTGGGAATGTTAAATTAAATAAAATTCGTACAATTTTATTTGCAGTTTATAAATATAGTGTAAATTCGTACAATTTTAAGATTAAAAAAACTTTCTCTATTATATTGAATTAAATTTTTACATTTATAAATGCTTTTAAAATTTCAAAATCATCTCGCTGTAAGATTTCCATTTCTGGAGGATAAAAAGCTGTTTCTGGCAGTAAGCGGAGGATTGGATAGCATGGTTTTGCTGCATCTGTTTCAGCAATTACCGTTTGAGATCGCCGTTTTGCACTGTAATTTTCAATTGCGTGGATTAGAAAGTTTTGGAGATCAGGATTTTATTCAAAAGTACTGTGACGAGAATGGTATTTCGATTTTTAGTACTCAATTTGATACCGAGGCTTTTGCCAAAGATTATAAATTATCCACTCAGGTTGCAGCTCGGGAATTGCGTTACAACTGGTTTTATGAACTTCTGGAAACCGAAAATTTCGACTATATTGTAACGGCACATCATGCCGACGACAATCTCGAAACTTTCATAATCAATCTAACCCGAGGGACAGGATTAGACGGACTGACTGGGATTCCGGAGCAAAATGATAAAATTGTTCGTCCGCTTTTACCTTTTTCCAGAGCCGAAATTTTAGAATATGCAAAGCAAAACAATATACTGTGGCGGGAAGACAGCAGTAATGCGTCCAATAAATACCTTCGAAATAAAATTCGCCATGATCTTGTTCCGATCTTGAAAGAAATCAATCCAAATTTTTTAAATGCCTTTCAAAAAACGCAAGAGTATTTGCAGGAATCACAAGAAATGGTTGAGGATGCTTCGATCATGATTTACCAGCAAGTAGCAAAAGAAGAGGGAGAAGATATTCACTTTGACTTGAATCAGCTTAAGAAATTACCCAATTACAAATCGTATTTGTATCAGTGGTTAAATGAATTTGGTTTCGTGGCCTGGAATGATATTTATGATTTGGCAGAGGGACAATCCGGTAAACAGGTTTTTTCGGCTGATTTTCGATTGTTGAAAAACAGAGATACTTTGATTTTGAGCCCCATTTCTGAATTAGAAGAAAATGAAGTATTCGAAATTGGAGCAGAGGAGAAAGACGTTAATTTTCCCTTAAAATTAAGGCTTTGTCAGGTAGACGACATTACAATAGATTCAAATAAAGCTATATTTGTGGACGCTGAAAAAATCCGTTTTCCACTTATCTTACGTAAATGGAAGGAGGGAGATGTTTTTCATCCTTTTGGAATGAATGGGAAATCTAAAAAGCTAAGCAAACTTTTTAAGGATGAAAAATTATCGCTTATTGAAAAGGAAAAAATTTGGATTTTATGCTCAGATAATCAGATTGTGTGGGTTATCGGAATCAGACAGGATGAACGCTTTAAAATCGAGAATACAACAAACGAAATAATTAAAATAGAATTATTATAATGAACCCTAACTACTACCATCAAACGATAACGTCTAAAAATGTCTGGAATAAATCCATTGTTTTTTTACTGTTTTTTCTTTTTGCATTTGCAAAAGGGAACGCTCAAATTCTCGAACCGGTAAAATGGACTTCAAAAATTGAAAAGAAAGCCGGGAATAATGCTGTTTTGATTTTTGACGGAACAATTGAAAAAGAGTGGCACATGTATTCGCAGTTTACGCCGGAAGGAGGACCGCTTGCTTTAGAGATTACCTTTAAAAATCAGAAAGGAAATTACAATTTGGTTGGAAAGGCTAAAGAAGGAAAAACCAAAACAGCTTTTAATGATGTTTTTGGTGTAAATGAAACTTTCTTTGAAGGCAAAGCACATATCGAACAGGAAATCACCATTATCAATCCGAACTTAAAAACGGTTGAGGTTGATTTTGACTTTCAGGTTTGTAAAGAAGTTTGTATCAATTCCAGTAAAAAGTTTTCTATTGCGATTCCATCAAATTTTAAAATGGATGCTGTTGCGGCAGTATCTGAATCTAAATTAGATGAAACAAAAGTGGAGGGGATAGCAGTTGATACAGTAAAAAAAGTAGCCGCTTCAGCAGTAGAGCAAGTTATAAAAACAGATAAGGCTTTGGCAGAAACAAGTGAAGAAATTCCAGCGTCAACGCCTTCAAGAAGTTTATGGTCGATCTTTTTTATCGCTTTTATTTCAGGATTTGCAGCTTTGTTGACTCCTTGTGTTTTCCCGATGATCCCAATGACGGTAAGTTTTTTTACCAAACAAAGTAAAAGCAGGGCAAAAGGAATAAGAAATGCAATCATTTATGGGTTTTCTATTATTGCTATTTACGTAATATTAGGATTGATTGTAACCAAAATTTTTGGGGCGGATGCGTTGAATGCACTGTCTACGGATGTTTGGTTTAACCTGATTTTCTTTGTGATCCTGATCATTTTTGCTACTTCATTTTTGGGAGCTTTCGAAATTATGCTGCCAAATTCATGGGCAAATAAAGCAGATCAGCAAGCCGACAGAGGAGGTTTAATTGGTATATTGTTTATGGCTCTAGCTTTGGCTATTGTGTCGTTTTCATGTACCGGACCGATTGTTGGAACCTTATTAGTGGAAGCTGCTTCAAATGGTGGAATTGCTCCAATTGTTGGAATGTTAGGATTCTCATTAGCATTGGCGTTACCATTTATGTTCTTTGCTATGTTCCCGGGCTGGTTGAATTCGTTGCCAAAATCCGGTGGATGGTTAAATACGGTAAAAGTAGTTTTAGGATTTTTAGAATTGGCTTTAGCGTTTAAATTTTTATCAAATGCTGATTTGGTACTTCAGTTGCATTTTCTGGAAAGAGAAGTATTCATCGCTATCTGGATCGCTATTTTTGCAGCTCTGACCTTATATTTATTCGGGAAAATTACATTGCCTCACGATAGTCCTCTAAATCATATTTCGGTTGGAAGATTGTATTTAGGATTACTTACTTTAGTGTTCACGGTTTATTTAATTCCGGGACTTTGGGGAGCGCCATTAAAATTAATCAGTGCATTCCCGCCACCACCGCAATATAGCGAAAGTCCGTTTGGAGTAGGGGGATCTGCAAATTCAAATAGCGGCAGTACTGAAACCGTTTCGGGTTTACCGGAAGGAGCGGAGTTAGGACCTCATGGCATCATGGTTTTTCATGACTATGAAGATGGTTTAGCATATGCAAAATCAATCAATAAACCAATCATGCTTGACTTCACAGGTTATGCCTGTGTCAATTGCAGAAAAATGGAAAACAATGTATGGTCAGAACCCATGATTTTACCGATCCTGAAGAATGAGGTGGTTTTGATTTCTCTTTATGTGGATGATAAACGTGACTTGCCAAAAGAAGAGCAGTATGTTACGGCAAAAGGAGATAAAATCGAAACGGTGGGAGATAAATGGACTGATTTTATGATTTCAAAATATAAAACCAATACACAGCCACTATATGTGATTACAGATTTTGAAGGGAAGAATTTAAACCCTTCAAAACCTACTATTAGTTATGTAGGTGCAGAAGAATATTTGCAATGGCTGAAAGAAGGAATTTCTAATTTTAAGTAGTTTTTTTTCTAGAACATAGAGAATAGAGTAAAGAATATAGAGTAAAGGGTGCAATCTAAAATCTACAATAAACAAAGGGTTGAAATTAATTCAAAACAAAAATCCCTCTAAGGTCAGACTTAGAGGGATTTTTTATGGGCAAAGGCGGAAATTTGTTTTTATAAGAATTCCCCGTGTTGAGAAATATCTAATCCTAATTCTTCTTTTTCTTCAGTAACTCTTAGTGGGGTAATTTTGTTTACGACAAAGAATAAAGCATAAGAACCTACAAAAGCAAAGATAGAAACGATTACCAAAGCAGTTAATTGATTGATAAATAATGTTGGAGTTCCAAAAATTAAACCTTGATTGTCTCCAACAGCGGGGTTGATTGCTTTCGAGGCAAAAACACCGGTTAACAGCATTCCTACCATACCACCAACACCATGACAGGCGAAAACGTCTAGCGCATCATCGATTTTTCCTTTAGGGAATTTGCTTACTACCAGATTACTAACAATGGCAGAGAATGCTCCGATGAAAATAGCGTGAGAGATGCTTACAAAACCTGCAGCAGGAGTAATGGCAACCAGTCCTACAACTGCTCCTATGCAAGCGCCCAGAGCTGATAATTTGTGTCCTAAGATTTTATCCAGGAAAACCCAGGCCATAGCAGCAGCTGCGGCAGCAACAGTTGTAGTTCCTAAAGCCTGAACAGCTAATCCGTTAGCTCCTAATGCGGAACCTGCATTGAAACCAAACCATCCAAACCATAACAAACCTGTTCCCAGTAAAACGTAAGTAATTCTGGCCGGATTTACTTTTTGAACTTTTCTTTTTCCTAAGAATATTGCTCCTGCTAAAGCGGCCCATCCGGCACTCATGTGCACTACTGTTCCTCCTGCGAAATCTAATACTCCCATTTTAAAGAATACGCCGTCTGGATGCCATGTCATATGTGCTAAAGGAGAATATATGATTAGGATGAATAAAACCATAAATAACAAATAAGCCCAGAAACGCACACGTTCTGCAAATGCACCAGTGATTAATGCAGGTGTAATAATGGCGAATTTTGCCTGAAACAATGCGAATAACATAAAAGGAATTGTTGGGGCAAGGCTCCAGGCAGTGCTGGTACCTACATTCTGAAAGAATAAATTAGAAGTTGGGTTTCCAATGATTCCGCCAATCGTAGGGCCAAATGCTAATCCGAAAGCGACAATAACCCATAAGATTGTAACAATTACCATTGCCATAAAACTTTGCAGCATGGTACTAATAACGTTTTTCTTACCTACCATTCCTCCGTAGAAAAATCCTAATCCGGGTGTCATAAGCAAAACAAAAGCAGTGGCTACGATCATCCAGGCTGTGTCTCCTGTGTCAAACTTTACAGCTTCTGCCGGAATTGGGTTATCGGATAATATAAAGTTGGATAAAAAGGTGAGTACTAAAATCGTGATAAGAATCACACTTAAAATAATTTTTCGCATAGTTATTTAGTTTTAAATTTTTTATAAATGTATAAAATCAAGTAATAACCATGTAAAAAATAGGGGTGAGTGCTTTATTTTTATTGATTTTTTATTTTGACCCCCTGTATTTTGTGTCAATTGAATAATATTAACCTTAAATTTATGATTTGGTAAAAAAGTTTTGTGTTTTTGTTAGTTTATTAACTAAAAGGTAGTGTTATGTAGAGGTGTTTTGATTGTTTTTTGGATTAATATCTGATTAATTTGTTTTATAGTTGTGAATTGTAAATAAAAAAGGCGTCAGATGAATTTTTCAAATGACGCCTTTTATTATAAAATACTATTGCTTATTTCTGATTGAACTTTGCTTTGAATTTATCATTCAGTTTGGTTTGAAAAGTTTCTAAGTTAATTTTTCTTCCCTGAATGAAAGCAGTTGTTAGCTTATTCGTTCTCATATCGAGTGCATCACCTTCAGAGATAAATAAAGTGGCATCTTTACCCGTTTCCAGAGTTCCGCAAGTAGCATCAATACCTAATAATTTTGCCGTATTGGAAGTGATAAGCTGTAACGCTTTTTCTCTGTCTAAGCCATATGCTGCACAGGTTCCTGCTAAAAACGGCAGGTTTCTTACGCTCATACGCTCGTGATCACCACTGTTTTCAAGTCCTACCACAATACCTTTATCGGTAAGTATTTTGGCCATTTTATAAGGTAGATTTACATCTTCGTCATCACTTGTTGGCATGTCATGTACACGTCTTAAGAATACACCAACATTATATTTTTGCAATACATCAGCAGCTTTATAGGCTTCAAAACCTCCTACAACAACTATTTTCTTGATCTGATTGCTTGCCGCTAATTGTATAGCATCAACGATTTGTTTTTCTTCATCAGCATGGATGTATAGCGTTTGAGTTCCATCAAAAAGCCCTTTTGTAGCTTCAAAAACAATGTTTTTTTCTTTTGAAGCAGCCTGATTGTAAGCTTTTGCGTTACTCCAGAACGCTGCGATTTCTTCCACTTGTTTTGGATAATCTTTGTTGGCTTCAATAACTCCCGGTTCAAACCATGATCCTGATCTTCTGAAATTAGAAGGGAAGTCAAGATGAATTCCGTCATTTTCCTTTATAATGGCATCTTTCCAGCTCCAGGCATCTAACTGCACCACAGAAGAAGTTCCGGAAATTCTACCTCCACGAGGAGTGATCTGCGCCATTAAAATCCCATTCGGACGAACAGTTTCTACCACTTTCGATTCAGAATTGTAGGCGATAATACTTCTTACGTTTGGATTAAAAGTTCCAATTTCTTCCTGATCATCTGACGATTTCACGGCATCAATTTCTACCAAGCCTAATGTTGCATTAGCTACGATAAATCCCGGGTAAATGTGTTTTCCGCTGGCGTCAATGGTTGTGTCATACGCATCAGCAGCAAGCCTTACGGTCGTTGCATCTGCTACCAGGGTTAATTTTCCGTCTTTAAATCCAACGGCACTGTTTTGAATAACACTTCCGTTACCTAAATGTGCAGTAGCATTTAAAATCAAAACCGATTTGGTTTGTTGAGGTGCCGGTATTTGCTGTGCTTTTATTTGCAATGATGCACAAAAGGCAAGCAGACCTATATATATATTTTTATTAATCATGTTATCTGTTTTTATCTTTATGAATTTTATAAAGCCGTTATTATTGTTCTAAAGTATCACAGTGATATTCTTTCTTCTCTTTCTTAGTTGGTGGCTGTGTGCTCATTCCTTTGTTTTTTTCCTGCAACATCTGCCCAATCAATAAACTTCTTTCTTTAGAAATAGCTTGTTGTTTTTCAGCATCTTTTTCAAGGTCAAAATACACTACACCTTCAATCATTGTTTTTTCGACTTTAGCATAAATAGACAACGGATTTTCGCTCCATAATACAACGTCAGCATCTTTACCTACTTTTACACTTCCTACCTTATCGTCAATATGTAATAATTTGGCAGGGTTTAAGGTTACAAATTTCCAAGCCTCTTCTTCAGAGATGTTTCCGTATTTCACCGCTTTTGCAGCCTCCTGATTCAATCTTCTTGACATTTCGGCATCATCTGAGTTGTAGGCAACTACTAATCCCTGATTGTGCATAATTGGTCCGTTAAACGGAATCGCGTCATTTACTTCAAATTTATAAGCCCACCAGTCAGAGAATGTAGAAGCTCCAACACCGTGTTCTTTCATCTTATCAGCAACTTTATATCCTTCCAGAATGTGCGTAAAAGTATTCACTTTGAAATTGAACTTCTCTGTAACATTCATCAGCATTAAAATCTCAGATTCTACATAAGAGTGACAGGTAATAAAACGCTCTTTGTTTAGAATTTCAGCGATCGTTTGCATTTCTAAATCAACTCTTGGTGCTTTTCCTTTTTTAGAACCTGCGTTGAATTTTTTCCAGCTTTCATCGTATTCTTTTGCACGTTGAAAATAATCAGTGAAAACCTGTTCAACTCCCATTCTGGTTTGTGGAAAACGGGTAGGATTATCAATTCCCCAATTCGCTTGTTTTACGTTTTCTCCCAAAGCAAATTTGATAAACTTTGGTTGGTTTTTGTACAACATTTCCTCTGGTGCAGCACCCCATTTCCATTTTACGATGGCAGAACGTCCTCCGATTGGGTTTGCAGATCCGTGTAATAATTGTGAAGTGGTTACACCTCCTGCTAAGTCTCTGTAGATATTGATGTCTTCAGAGTTTACAACATCCTGAATCGTAACTTCGGCAGTCGAGTTATGTCCCATCTCGTTCACCCCTTTTGAGATGGCGATGTGGGAATGTTCGTCAATAATTCCGCTCGTGATATGTTTCCCTTTAGCATCAATAACTGTAGCAGAAGCATCTGAAAGATTTTTACCTACAGCAGCAATTTTTCCGTTTTTAATTAAAACGTCAGTTTCAGTTAGAATACCTTCCTTTTCGTTGGTCCAAACCGTAGCATTTTTGAAAAGTAAAGTTTGAGCAGTTAGTCTTTTTGAGTCACCGAAAGCAATATTTGGATAAGTTGTCGGGATAATAGGATTTAATTTTTCAACTTTAGTCGAATCTTTTACGGCTACAAACGGGCTCGTTCTTGTAGCAGTCCAGAACAATTCAGTTCCGTTTCCTAAAACCGCTTTTCCGGATAAGTTTTCCGGTTTCTCGATCAATCCGGTCAAACGTGAAAAATTAGATTTGATTGAATCGGTTGGTTTAATTAAAAGAGAGATCCAGTTTTTAGAAACAGCAAAAGTACTGCTCACTTTCTTTGCATCTGCAGTTGTAATTTCAGATTTTGGAGCATCAACTGTTCCTTCGATTTTCCATTTGTAGGTATCTTTTCCAACCGTTAAGTCGTAGTTACCACGAATGTCTTTTGCGTTAACATCGTTCACAACGTATTTCGTTCCCTGAACCCAGTTTTCGTATAAAACAGTTTTTTCGTCAAAAATTTCACCTGAAGTAATGATGAAGTTGGCAAAAGCACCAGTTTTCAAACTTCCTACTTCATTACTTTTTCCTAAAATAGCTGCGGGAACTGTGGTTAGAGCCTCCAGAGCTTTTGTTTTATCAAAACCATATTTAATGGCTTTTAGTAGATTAGTTTTAAAATCTTCGGTTTTTTTTAATTTGTCTGTTGTTAAAGCAAAAACAACTCCATTATCCGAAAGAACTTTTAAGTTGGTAGGCGCCTGATTCCAGAAACGCATATCGGCCAATTCGATTTGATTGGATAAATAAGGGTTAGAAACATCATACGCTTCAGGGAAACTGATTGGGATGATGTATTTGGCATTGGTACCTTTAATTTCTTCAATTCTTTCAAACTCATTTCCGCTCCCTTTCAGAACATAGTTTAATCCAAATTCTTTGGCAATTTTCGCAGCTCTTAAACTGTTTAATTTGTCTTCTGTAGCAAAAATCTGAATCAGTTTTTCGTTATCAGCTAAAGCCTCTAATGATAAATCTTTAGTTTCTGAATTTCCTTTTTTGTACCAGTCTAAGTCCAGGTACATTTGGCGTAACAAAGCCGTCATACCCATTAACGAACTTGGATAAGCCTGATTGGTCAAAGCACTTCTTGTAAAAGCAAAATGGTTGGTTACTTTATTTGCAATAATTTGTTTGCTATTTTCGGTGTTGTTCAGCGCTACTAAAATTCCGGTTCCCTGAGCAACTCCATCAGCAATATGGGTTCCTACTACTCCAAAACCGGCTTTTAGTAATTCCTCAGCTTTCGGCTGATCGTATTTAAAAGTCTCATAAGTATTTACTTCCGGACGAACACTTTCGTTCCAGTAGTAGCCTACTTTTTTAGTGTCGTATAAAGGGCTGCGATCACGTCCACGTCCGGCAGGGGCTTTAGGTTTTTCAACCCCAAAGCTGGTGTAGATATCAATAAACGAAGGATAGATAGTTTTTCCTGCAAGATCAATAGCAACGCTATTTTTAGGAATGGTGATGTTATTTCCAACACCAACCACTTTGCCATCTTGAATAAGTAAAGTTCCTTTTTCGATTTTTTGTGTTGGGGTTACATAAATCGTGGCATTGGTAAAAACAGTGTAATTGTTGTTTTTGTTGTGGACACTTTCATTAACGGGAAAGTAATCTTGAGCGTACGTTTTTGTTAAAAAAACACTCAAAAACAGTAGTAGTAGTTTTCTTTTCATGGATAATTAATAAAATTTTCATTAAAAATAGGAAATATTAATATTTGAGCAAGTTTTAATGAAAATTAATTTTTTATATTCCGCGTTAAGTACCAAAAACGATTTAGTAATTCTTCTGATTTTGATGTTTTACACTGTTTTTTTGAGTGCTACTTTTAAAGATCTCTTTTTATTTTAGGATCTTCTCATATCGGTTTTTTATCCCTTCCAGGTAGGGAGCTTTGATTTCTGTGGCGAGTTCTACCGCTTTTTTTAAGACGGCCGTTGCAGTATCTTTTTTTCCGTTTTGCTCAAGCAGATCACCATATTTTAAAAAGGCTATCGGAGATTTTGGATGTAATTCTGCATTGCTTTTTAAAATGGATTCTGCAATAAATGGTTTTGTAGAAGTATAATCAGACGACAGGTTAGTAATATCCTCTTCCGTAAACCAATTAGATTCAATTAGTTTTTTTATAACGGTTTGAATTTGCTGATCCATTTTTGCTAAATCAGCTTCGTTTGATGGTTTTTTTTGCTGGTCAACAGTAGATTGCAATTCCAGATAAAGTTTTTTTGATTCAGCTGCAATTTTACTTCGGTAGTCCTCTGCTGCTTTTTTTGCCAATTCTATGGTTTTGTCGTAGGCAAGTTCCTTGGTTGTTTTGTACTCAGGGATTACACCAATTCCTTCCCAGTTTGTTTTAGTGATTGGATTTATTGCAGTTCCGGTAGGAATAAATATTTCTAAAAGAGAGTTAATTTCAAGAATTTCACCGGGATTTGCTCCGCCACCAGTCACTTCACCAACTAAGGTTGCTCTTTTTTGTGTTTGCATGTTATAACTGAATTCTTCTGCACCCGAAAAACTTCTGTTACCTGTGATAATAAATAGGGGAACATCGATTCTTTTTTTGCCATTAACTTCTGTAACTCTGAATTCTTCCGTAAAGTTGTCTTTTCTAAAGTATAAGGTATTTAGCAATAGAGGTTCTTTAAAAAAGTAACTGCACAGGTACTGTACGGTTTTAGGACTTCCACCTCCGTTAGTTCTTAAATCAATAACAATGGCGTCCGTTTTAGAAAGCAATTGCATATAAGAATCAATAGTGGGGTTAGTCTCGTGTATGAAATATTTAAAATTGAGGTAACCGATATTACCGTCAAGTATCTTAACCTCTCGGAAACCATCGGCAAGTTTGCGATTGTCGGTTAAATTATGAAGATAAATTTCGTAGGAATCTTTAGCTGTACTCGTGGTGTTGTTATCGGGAACAAATTTAGGCTTGACTCTAAGATGTTTGTCGTTGTTGACCAAACGAATTTCTTTCGTTAGCGCTACAGCGAAAGAATCCAGAAGATCGTATTTTTTGAATTTATTTTCTTTATAACTCTTTTTTAAATGAGCTGCGATCAGTTTTGCCTGATCAGGAAATATGTACTCCTTTTGAATGAGGGAATCTATTTTTAGGATAGTTTCTTTTTTGAATTTTTCCGTTATTTTCTTTTGCTGACCATTGGCGTTTGGGAGAATGAGACAAGTGAGCACGAATAAAAAAACGAGTTTGTTGTTAAAAATAAAAATCTGTTGTAAAAATGGTTTAGTGAGATATTTCATAATGTTTTGGATTTTTATTTATAACGCTAATTTAAGATTTTATGATAAAATCTGATGAAAATATTTGCAGGTGTGTTGTTTTGTTATTTTTTGTTAGTAGAAGTTGAAAATATTTGTGATTTTCTAATGATGAATTTGAGAAGATAGAATTGAATCTAAAAGGAAGTAGGAGGAAAAGGCTGTTAATTTGTAATAAAAAAGCTACTTTTGTGTTTTTGTTAGATTTAAAGCCATTTTTGGAACAAGGATTATGTTAGTAAAAGTTTATGGAAGTGCCGTTTTTGGAGTAGAAGCAACAACGATTACAGTCGAAGTTCATATGGATAATGGGATTGGTTATCATTTAGTGGGATTGCCGGATAATGCCATAAAGGAAAGTAGTTATCGAATTGCCGCTGCTCTGAAGAATAATGGACTAAATTTCCCTGGTAAGAAAATAACAATTAATATGGCACCGGCAGACTTACGAAAGGAAGGTTCTGCATACGATTTAACTTTGGCGATGGGGATTTTGGTTGCTTCAGATCAGGTAAAAGCGCCGGAGATTGAAAAATATATTATCATGGGAGAGCTTTCTTTAGACGGCAGTTTACAGCCTATTCGGGGAGCATTACCAATCGCAATCAAAGCAAAGGAAGAAGGTTATAAAGGTTTCTTCCTGCCCATTCAGAATGTGAAAGAAGCCGCAATAGTGACCGGATTAGACGTTTATGGAGTTCAGAATCTTCAGGATGTTATTGATTTTTTTAATGGAAAAGGAACGCTTGAGCCTACGATTATTGATACCAGAGCTGAATTTTATAAAAGCTTAGATTTTCCGGAATTTGATTTTTCAGATGTACGCGGACAGGAAAGTATAAAACGTTGTATGGAAATTGCGGCTGCGGGAGGTCATAATATTATTTTAATTGGTCCGCCCGGAGCAGGGAAAACAATGTTGGCTAAACGTGTTCCGAGTATTTTACCGCCAATGACTTTGCGTGAAGCTCTTGAAACGACTAAAATTCACAGTGTTGCCGGAAAATTAAAAGAGGTAGGGTTAATGAACCAGAGACCTTTTAGAAGTCCTCATCATACCATTTCTAATGTTGCCTTGGTTGGAGGAGGAAGTTATCCTCAGCCCGGAGAAATTTCGATGGCTCATAATGGTGTTTTGTTTTTAGATGAATTACCGGAGTTCAAGCGCGATGTTTTGGAAGTGATGCGCCAGCCGCTGGAAGATCGCGAAGTTACCATTTCACGAGCGAAGTTTACAGTAACTTACCCTTCCTCGTTTATGCTTGTGGCGAGTATGAATCCAAGTCCGAGTGGTTTTTTTAATGATCCGAGTATGCCTAATACATCTTCGCCTCACGAGATGCAGCGTTATATGAGCAAAATTTCGGGTCCGCTTTTAGACCGGATTGATATTCATATTGAAGTCACACCAGTTCCTTTTGAAAAATTGGCCGATGATCGAAAAGCCGAGAGCAGTGTTGAAATTCGCAAACGGGTTACCGCCGCTCGGGAAATTCAAACCAGACGTTTTGAAACCATTGGAAATGTACATTACAATGCACAAATGAGCAGCAAACTTATTCGGGAGTTTTGCATTCTTGACGATCCGTCAAAAGAATTGCTGAAAACCGCTATGGAACGATTGAATCTGTCGGCGAGAGCCTACGATAGAATCCTCAAAGTCTCAAGAACCATCGCCGATTTAGATAATGCTCCGTCTATAATTTCCCAACACATCGCCGAAGCCATTCAATATAGAAGTTTGGATCGCGACGGCTGGCTGGGTTAGAGATTTTAGATTTTACTATTTTGGAGCGAAAATTTAACTTAATTCTATAAAATTCTCAATATGAATTTCATCTAAAAAAAGGATATCATGCGAAACCACAATTAAAGTCCCCTTGTACTCGTTTACAGCTGCGGTCAGAATTTCGATATTTTGAATATCAAGATTGTTTGTTGGTTCATCCAGAATGATCATATCCGGAGCCTCACTATTGAGGGTCAAACAATAAAGCATCAGTCGCATTTTTTCACCTCCGCTTAAAGCAAAACAGGGTTTGTTCCAGTCATTTTGTGAAAACAGAAACTTATCAAGTTTCATTTTCAGATCATGTTCCTGTAAACCGGAAGTATTAAATTTCTGTGCTTGTTCGTAAACTGAAATTTGATTTTCAATAAGCGAATAATCCTGATCAATGTAAATTGATTTAGAATTGGCTTTGTAAATATTCCCTGTTTTGGGTTGCAATTGGCCCGTGATTATTTTTATCAATGTCGTTTTTCCGGAGCCGTTTGCGCCTTTGAGGGCGATACGCTGCCCGCTTAGAATTTGAAAATGAAGCCTATTTTTCCACAACAACTGATCGTTATAACTATGATTAATTGCTGATGCTTTGAAAAGTATTTTTCCTTTATGAAGGTTTGTTTTATCAAAACCAAATTTCATTTGATCAATATCAGGTAATGCTGACCGCAATTTCTGCAGGTCCTTAGCAATAGTTCCAATTTTTTCGGCATGAACACCTTTTGTTTTGGCCGTACTGTTTTCGGCATTGTTTCGCAAAGTGTTCATCATAATTCTTGAAACTCCGGCTTTCTTCTGCTTTTTTTCACCACGGGAGTCCAGTTTGTTTTGACGTTCCAGAGTTTCACGTTCTTTTTCTTTTGCTTTGCGTAACGCTTTTTCTTTAC
This sequence comes from Flavobacterium sp. B183, assembly GCF_023539155.1. Lineage (NCBI taxonomy): Bacteria > Pseudomonadati > Bacteroidota > Flavobacteriia > Flavobacteriales > Flavobacteriaceae > Flavobacterium > Flavobacterium sp. B183. The sequence goes on from NZ_CP097434.1 coordinate 2,576,759, forward strand.
TTTGAATATCCTGACTCAAAGCCTTATTTTCGATCTGTTTTTGTTCAGTGTAAAAATCATAATTACCACCGTAAACTGTTATTCCCTGTCCTGATAATTCATAAACAGCCTGCAATAAATTCAATAATTTTCGATCGTGACTTACTACAATCAAAGTTGAAGCGCTGTTTTTTATAAATTCATATAATAATTCTCTTCCCGAAATGTCCAAATGATTACTTGGTTCATCAAGTAAAACCAGTTTTGGTTCATGAATTGAAATTCCGGCCAGGAAAACTTTTGTTTTTTGTCCGCCGCTCAGCGTTCCGAGTTTTTGGTTCCGGTCTAAATCCTGCAACTGCCAGTATTGTAAGGCTTCATTGCAACGCTCTTCAATTGTCCAGTCGTCGTTTAAAATAGTAAGGTTTTCTTCAGAAACGACTCCGTTAAGAATTTCGTGCAAAGCATTCAGTTTGTCTTCAACCTGAAGCGCCTGAGCAATCGTAAGCTGATTAAACTGCCCGAAAATTTGAGGCAGATAATAGGGTTTGGAATCTGTTTTTAATAAACCGTCGACAGGTTCTGATTCGCCTGCAATAATTTTTAATAAGGTTGATTTTCCAACACCGTTGTTGCCAATTAAAGCAATTTTTTGGTGAGGGTTAACTGTAAAAGTAATTTTATCAAACAACAAATTCTTGTTTGAATGTAAGTAGGAGATATGCTGTAAAATAACCATAATTTCTTTCTTTAGGGAATAAACAAATGTGCAAGCCATTTTAATAGCTTACCTTAAAATTGTCCGAAAGAAATTTTTATTCACATAGAGATGGTACGGTTTATTTATTGCTGCAAAGATACAAAAAATAGTTTTTAAGATTTGAGTTTCACCTTATTCAAATTTTAAACTGGCATTTTTAGACATTAAATAGGAAGTAAGCTTTTTAATTTTACCTTTTTCCATTTCAAAAACATCACAGAAAACAGCATCCAGTTTATTACCATTTTTCATATTTCCCTGTACGGCACCTTCGGCAATAACAATGTCATTTTCTTCAATTAGTTTTATGATTTGAATCGTGGGACTGCCTGTAAAATTGTCGTTTTCAATTTCTTTGTCAAAAGCTTCTTTCCCTACATGCTGATAAATTCCGGGCATTTCCCAGATCACATCATCAGTAAGGCAATCTAAAATTCGTTTATGATTGCTTACTCTAAAAGCTTCCATATATTCGGTTACAGTTTGTTTATTTGCTGTCATGTCTTAAAGGTTATGATGTTAAAAGTGTTTTTGGAACGACTATTTTAGGTGCAAGATAAAATTACTGTTTTTTAGAAACATTCCAAAAGCTGATTTTTCGTCTCGTTACAAAACCTAGTTTTTCATATAAGCTAATGGCACCTATATTATTTTCGACAACATGTAAAAAAGGAGTTTTACTTTCGTCTAAGATGCTATTGACAACATGCGAAATCAATTGTTTGGCATAACCTTTTCCGGTGTGATCGGGATGCGTGATAATAGCACTCACTTCTGTAAAGTCATTCATTTTCATACGTTCGCCTGCGACAGCTATCAATTGGGCTTCTTTAAATATTCCATAATAATTACCTAATAAAGGAGTTTGGGGTTTAAAATATCCCGGCTGTACCAAATTAACCAGTTGTAATAATTCGTCATTATGATTTTCGGTAAGTTTGAGAATTTCAGTACCAGTCGGAAGTTGGATTTTGTCCTGAATAACCATTTGCAGACAAATCAATTCTTTGATGATTGTTAAAGAATCGTCTATTTCAGGTTTTTCACCCACTACAAAAAAAGAATCCGTTAACAACTCATATTGTTTTATGGCCTTTAAAGTGCTTTCCGAGAGTATAAAACTTCCAAACGGACAATAATCCGGATTGTAAAATTTAGTACCATCATAATCAAGGGCAAATGCGGAATGGTTTTCGGATAATGCATACCAAACCGGATTATCTAGTTTATGGTCTTCTTTATTTGTCATTATCTTAAAAATAATTTTTTGGGATCGTACTATATTCGGTTTTTATTCTTTCTCTTTTATAGGATAGAAAAAACGAAATGAATTCGAAGCTGCCGGGTGCAAAATCGTACCGTGATTTTCAAGCGGGAAATAATCAAAATATACTCTTATGTTTTTGCTTTTTGAAGCTTTAATTTTTTCAGTTAGTAAATTAGCATCGACTTCCATAACTCTTGGAATTTCTGTTGGCGTAAGTCCTTCTTTACCAACTGCAATGTAAATGTCTGTCTGCGCACTGAAATTTTCCTGAAAAATGGCGCTGTCAAGATTTAGTATGGAACCATTATTCCACCAAATGCTTGGGCTTACAATAACATATTTATTAAAAAGGGTTGGTTTTGTTAGTAGAATTTCAGTTCCCAGTAACCCTCCCAATGATTGTCCCATAAGGGTTTTAGAGTTGTTGGCTTTGTATTTTTTTTCAATAAAAGGTTGCAATTCTTTTTCGATAAAAGCAATGAATTTACCAGAATGCCCGGAAGTTGGAAACCTTTTTTGATCTTTTTCGATAGTGGTCGGGAATGTAAAATCTCTTCTTCTGTCGACAGTGGCAATTCCCACAACAATTGATTTAGGAACCTGATTGATCCATTCGAAACTATTAAACTGCACCAGACCGGCGATATGAATAAAATCTTCATCAGCTGAACCGTCTAATAAATAAATTACGGGATATTTTGTTGCTTCTTCGGTTTTGTAACCTTCTGGTAGATAGATATTAAGGATTCTTTTTTCTCCTAATTCTTTCGATTGAATTTCATCAATAACTCCTAATACAAATGGCTTTGCGATTTCTTTTGGTTTGGTTTTATTGGTTTGGCAAAAGATAAAAGTGGTAGAAAAGAGTAAAAAGGCAAGGGTAAATAATTTGTTCATTATGGTGGTATTTAGTAGCAATGGGGTAAAATATTATGATGTGAAACAGGTAAATTATATAGAACTAAAATACAAATTTTTGACATTCTAAAATCTTAATTAAGACGAAAAAAACTCAAAAATCGTCTATAAAATAAATCCCTTTCATCAAACAATGAAAGGGATTCGTTAAGTGTTTAATGTTATTGAATTATCTTAAAAAAAGGAATAACCTAGTATAAAGGATGTTGTTGAAAATGAGGAGTTCCAGGTTTGGTAATTGCTTAGAATAGTTCTGCCAGCCAAATATCTAAACTCTATACTATATCTGTTACGAAATTTTCCACCAATTCCAAATACCAAGGAGTTACGGGAACTAACATCTAATTTACTTACAACCGAACCGTCTTTTCTGGTGACTTCTATTTTCGAGTTTGAATCAAAATCAATTAAGAAAGATGCATTTACAAATATCTTGGAATTATTTTTAAGGAAAAAGTAATGCCTAATTCCTATTGGCAGTTCTATTGATTTATAATCTACTTTCGCGTTTGCTTCACCACCTGACAAATTGGAGGTTTGTTTGGATTTTTCACTACTATAGTATTGATAAGTTGGCTCTACGATCACTGCCCACTTATTTTTATTAAAAGGGAAAATAAATTCTGCTTCAATACCCAGACTAAGATTTGTTTTAGAATCAAATTTAAAGTCGTAATAATCAAGTGGCGAGTTGCTTATTGATAATGAGCTGCTGTTTAGCCTTGGTCTTAAGGTTAAATTAAAAAGATCTTTCTTTTCTTTAGACTCAAAAGTGGCAAAATTAGTATCACTGCATTTGTTGTACTTGATGAAAAATTTTAGCAGTTTATTGGAGCTGTAGTCTAAAATTTCATATTCTTTTTGAAGAATATTTTCACATTTTAGATCAATAAAAAGCTGTTCTCTGAAGTAATTATTTTTCGCAATTGTAGAATTTTGATCTATCAAATAGCTTTTGTGAATTAATTGCTTTATCTCGGTATTATCCATTTTATAGAAGAAACGCCTTAAGTTTCCATCGCTATATAAATAAAGAGATGCTTTTCCTTCAATAAGTACTTTTAAGAAGAGAGTTTCTTCTTTAAGATCAGGATTTTTATCCGTACTCATATTTTCTATGTTTTTTGAGGAGCGGTCTATTTTAACCAAAGATCTGATGTACTTACTTTGTCCGGTGATTGCAAATTCTTTGACAGTTTTTATGTCCGCAGTAATGATATTCGTATTGTCAGGGAGTTGGTATCTGAAGCTGGTAGGAGTACTTTTCCAATCCAGGTTTTCGATTTGGCACTCTATTTTTTGATCGTTTTGGTTAATAATGTAACCGCGTTCGAAAAGGATTTGAGAGTAACTGTTAATGCTTATTATAAGAGTTAATACAAGAAATAAGGCTTGTTTTTTCATTAAAATTTGGTTGTTGGTTATTTTTGGTTTTAGTTATTTAATATGAGTTGGATAAATCCTTGAACAAGAAAAATATCAGGGTTATTTTTTGAGTGTAAATGTAACGTACGAAATCGGCATTACATTACGTAAAACCGTAAAGCCCTCGATTTGTTATTAGGAAAATTTAGTAGTGGTATTTGTCCTGTTGTTTGTAAATGTTAGGACAAATGAAGCATTTTTAAGCAGATTTTCGGTCTAATTGCCTAAACTAATTGTTCTCAAAAGTTTAAAGTAGATAACTGAAATTACTTTACTTCCGTTCCTTCAAACTTTATTCTGCGGTCATTTACGTGAACCAATTCGTCAAGTTCATAGATGTTTTTATAGCCGTACCCATAAAGGTTAATATGTGTAGGAATGTTCAGAGCCAGCATAACAGGTTTTCTGTTGGCTAAAATCTGAGACTCGGGAGCACTTTTAGGAAGCGCCATTTTTGAAGCGAAATCTATCGGGTCACCATTAAAATTGTTATTGCAGTAAATCAGTATTCTGGTGTTAGGATCCGGAATTAATTGATGGAGGTTTTCCTGCGTAAAATCGGTAAAATCAAGATGAATAGCCCCTTTTAAGTGTTTTCGGTTGTAACGAAAATCAGAGCGCGTGTCTAAAATAACAGTATTCTCTTCACGGCTCATTTTAAGAAAAAGGTCAAGACTCACCAGACGATTTGCTCTTGCTTTTTCGACTTCGGTAACGAGGTTTTTAAAATCATCGTAGTCTACTAATGCTTTAGGATATTGTTGCTGCTCTGTCATTGCTGTAGAAGTTTTGGCTGTCTGCGATTGAGTAACACAGCCTGTGAAACAAAATGATACTAAAAATAGAAGCGTTATCTTTTTCATTTGAAATGAGGTTTATAGTTCAATATGTTTATCAGCCGGACTCTACCGCTTTTAATAAAGCGTTAGATTTATCTCCTGAATTTGTTTCTGACAATAATATCTTTTAATCTCTCTTTTAAGTCTTCTCCTGTGTCAAAAACCATTTGTTCATTGTTTGGAAATGGTACAGCTCGTTTGTTGAAGTAACTGATATAATTGTCCTCGCACGCACTTCTGTCTCCTTTGTAAGTAGAGTAAATATTCTCAAAAATAAACTCACTGCTTACCGGAAAAGATTGCAGTAACTGATTGGTTTTTAAATCAACATAATCCACTTTTGCTGTGATCTGGCAGGATTTAAATTGTCTGAATTCGTATACGTTAGCACGGAGCATTCTGTAATTGTCTACTTTTATTTCTCTGCCCAGACTGTCTTTTACCGGTCTTCCTCTGCTGTCCAGAAGTGTTTTGACACCGTCTTTTATCTGTCTTTCTTTAATGAATTCCTTCTCTTTGATTTGTTCTGGCGAAATATTGATCTGCACGAAGTTTACAATCAGGCTATAATCGTAAACGATGCCTTTTTGTCTAAGACTGTGATAAACCGTCCATTTATCGTTTAGTCCGTAGGTTTTAAAATCGAGTAAGCCATCCTGGAGCGGTTTCGGAATAACCATATTGGTTTCGTTTTTAGCATAAACATCCACAAAATCCGTTCCTTTAAACTGTGCATCATCCATCAATTTTTTGGTGTTTTTGTAGTTTGGGCTAATGCTTTCCAAATAAGAAAAATCATCGTAGGCTTTTCTAAAATCCAGTTTGTTATTTGATTTTAAAAGGGCAGAAGCATTTTCATATAAATATCTCGTCAATGCAATTTTACTGCTTATGATCTGATTGGTATAATTATCAAACTGGAATGTGGCAGTTCTTCCTTGTTTCAACAGTTGAAGAGGCAATAACGGTCTGATTTTTTCCTGACGATTGTTCAACTGCATGTAGGTATTGTAAGTGCGTTCGGCATTTACCGGATTTGCTTCTTTTATCATTAATTCCAGACTACGCAAATCTCTGTCTTTGGCTTTTGCAAAAGCCTCTTCCAGCAAATACACGTAATCTTGTTTTCCTTTAGAATCTTTTTTCGTTCTTAAAGCTTCAACGGCACGGTCTATAGCTCCATCGTAATTTCCATCGCTTAGCATGGATTGAGTAGTTTTTACACCACAAGATGACAGTGCTAAAAATAATATTGAAAACAGGATTGTAATTTTTTTCATTCTAAAGACCAATTGATTTTAAAGGAACAAAGATATCTGTTTTTAGATAAACTAGAAGTTGTGATTTTAATTTAAGAAGGTGAAGTTTTTGTAAACTGTTTTATTTCAGATCTATTCCTGCTGAATCCATTCGTATTTTCCATCTTTAAGGTAAATAATCCCACCTCCACAGCTTTCTTCGGCATGAATAAAGATTCCGTCATTTGGCAGTTTGATTTTGTCTTCTTCTTTTATTTCGTCATCGCCCAAGATTTCTCCCTGATCGTTTACATTGTTCCAGACAACTTCCCCTTTTGGGGCTTTTTCAAATATTCCGGCCCAGTCGATTTCTTCAAAACCCTGATAGAGAATAGTATTTCCCATTCCGAAATAATCTGTTCGGTTTCCATCTCCGAAAACAATTCGCAAACCACTTTTATTGCTTTTTGTACTTCTTACAATTTCAACCGTTTCATTTTTTCCGTCGCCGTCCAGATCGCATACGATTTTATTTGTTTTGTGTTTGGTCGAAATCACAATGGTATCGGAGCTATTTTGTGTTTCTTTTTTGTCAGTCATTTGGACGTTGTCTTTAGCTGTACTTGGAGTTGTTGGGACCTCAATTTTGGATTCTTTTTTACAAGAGATAAAAACAAAGGCAGCAAGAAGTAAAATTTTGAATTTCATGTTTTCGAGTGAGACTTTTTTGGTAAGATTTGAGATTATCAAAATATAAATGATTGGGAACGGTATTGTAAACGGGGTGTATTTAGAATTTCATTATTTCCTAATTTTCACCTGATACACAATTTCCCAAAATAGGATTGATAGAATAGCATTGGTGAATATAGCAGTTTTAACTAAATAAGGATCGTATTTGGTAAGTAGATGTAAATTAGCGAATTGTACGGCCAAAAATAAAGACAAAGCGGCAATTGCAACAGAGCAGATCACGTTGAGTACCGGTTTCCACTTTAAACCTAAGAAAGAATAAATAATGTTGAAAACAGCAAAACCACAGCCCAAAGTAATGTAGGGATCTGTTCCTAATTTCTCACCCAACTGCAGTAAAGGAGAAGTTGCGGTAAGATATAAAAAGAAAAGGATTGCATAAAAAAGGGTTCGTGTTTGAATTTTCATTTTGATGTTTTTTAAATAAAACGGAAAAGAGGTTTTATAGATTTAGATTTGTTCTCAATTTTAAATTATTCCTTTTGGCTCATGTGCAACGCAATTCTGTTTCCTTCACAGTCTTTAAATTCAGCTACCCAGCCAAATTCGCCATTTGAGGTTATCGGAAATAAAATCTCAGCACCATTTTTTACGACCAGATTTATGGTTTCTTCGATATCTTCGGTATTCAAATAAACAAGAGTTCCATCTATCGTAGGCTTGTAAATTTCACCTTGGGCTAAGGCTCCCGAAATACCATTGTTGCCTTCGATAAGTGGAAAGAATGCCATTTCATTATCATGAATGCGATCACGTTCAAATTCAAAACCAAAAACCGCCGAATAAAATTGTATGGCTCTTTCGATGTTGGTTACCGGAATTTCAAAATAAACAACAGGATTCGATTTGGTTTTCATTTTGTTTAGGGCTATTTTTTATTGTAAGCGAAGTTAGAGAAAATTCTAGTTCAATCGACTGTGTTTTATTTTTTCAATTTGTCGTTTGTGTCGGAGAACATGTACAATGGCATGTTCTGTAAGTTGTTCGATGTCGTACAATTGTCCCCAACCTGTTTTTATTTTTAGTGAATCATCAAATTGTTCTAATTCATCGTCTTTAATTTCTCTGAAGATGCTTTCGGTAAAGATGAAAACATTCGTTAAATCTTTCAGATATTCGGCAATGGTGACATGAAAAATTTTGTCAGGTCGCTGCATATTGTGCCCTTTCAGATTATGAATACTGATAGCATAACTATAACCGGAGCTGACAACGTGCGAAAGAATAGCTTGTATGGATTTACAATCTTCGCTTGTTGTTTTTTCGTCTATAATGGTGGTCAAAACATTATCCGGAATACTTGTAATAACGTTTTTAAAATCTAAAATTGCCTGTTCGTAGATGTCAAGCAATGCCCCAACTGCTCCTTGTCTGTTCATTTTTATATTTGTTGGTTCTTTCTTATTGTAAAATCGTCTCGATCTTAGTTTCTGATTTTTCTTTAAGTGCACTGTTAGGATGAAAATTCCAAATGATCAAAAATTTTCCCTTTGCAAGATATTCTTCCGGATGCTCATCAGATGGCTGACCGTCTTTTCCCCAAAGTAATCCTTGCAGAAATCGATCTCCTTTAAAAGTGTGTTCAAATTCAAAATACATTACAGATCCGCGATCGGTTTTGCTTTTAAAATTTTGAATCGATTTACTTTTTAAGGTTCCAACAATACTAGCGTAGGTTTCAATATCATTATAGAAAGTACAGGCTTGCGGAGTAATACAAATATTTCCATCGTTTAAAGTGTAGCCTTTGGGAATTTCTTTTGGTTTTAGTTTTAAATCAGCAATTGTCTGACCGAATAAAGTAGTAGTAAGTAATAAAAATAATACTGACAGGGGAATCGTAATTTTCATGGATTTTGGGGTTTGATTTATCAAACTAAAATAGTTTTTTTATTTGAGTTATTTGAAATTCATTTTTTGCGAAGCAGTAAAATTGTAAACCCGACAGGTTCTTAAAACCTGTCGGGTTTGAATGGTACTTATTTGGATAACGCATTTGTAGGTTAAGTACGCTCTAATGAGACATCTTATATAGAATTTGCATAATTTTGACTGAATTGTTAAATTAATAAAGAGCAGAATTTTAAAATGAACATTGAAGTAATTTCATCACAAAATTTAAAACAACTTGTCGAATTAGTTTTAGAGCTTTGGAACGACTGTTCGTTTGACGAAGAAGTTGAAAGTTATAAAGCGATTATAGATTCAGAAAATGAAATTTGTTATGTGGTTAAGGATCAAGAAGACTACATTGCGTTTGTACATTTAAGTACGCGAAATGACTATGTTGAAGGTGCAGAAGACTTACCCGTTGCCTACATTGAAGCTATTTACGTAAAGCCAGCGTATCAAAAACAAGGTATTGCCAGAAGATTGACAAAAGTTGCTGAAGACTGGGCGAAACAAAAAGGATTTAAGCAAATTGCTTCCGACACCGATTTGTGGAATTCAGCAAGCATTGATTTCCATCAAAAAACTGGTTTTACCGAAGTTGAACGAATAGTGTGCTTCATTAAAAATTTATAGGATCGTTTAAACGCGACAGGTTTTTAAAACCTGTCGGGTTTGTTGTGCCAAAGAGATTTTAGTGAAGTTTGTCATTTCTCCTTAGTTCAGAAAAGGCAAGATTAAATTTAGAAGATTATAAGAAAAAAAATCCGCCATAATCCGTGTTTTCGCAAAGCGAATCCGCGTCGTCCGTGTGCTATATTGACGACTATTTTTGTCGATCAAGTAGTATGATTTACTTAGTCAGTCGCTATCGCTCGAGTCTTCCCTGTCGAAATGACACGATTGGGCAGAGGCTTCGACTTCGCTCAGCCAGACGGGGCATAAATCTAAAAACTGTAAAAAAAATCCCGCCTCAATTAAGAAACGGGACTTCGGTGATATTCTCTTTTTTTTTATTTTAAACTGTTGCTGCAATTTCTTGTGGCAACGGAATTTGATTTTTTAGTAAATCTTCGAAAGTTTCGTGAGCACGAATCAGGATTCCCTGACCGTTCATCCATAAAACTTCAGCTGGTTTGTATCTTGAATTGTAGTTCGAAGACATAGAGAAACAATAAGCTCCTGCATTTCTGAACGCTAAGATATCGCCTTCTGTAATTTCTGAAATTCTGCGGTTGTTGGCAAAAGTATCCGTTTCGCAGATGTAACCTACTACCGAGTAAAAACGCTCTTTTCCTTTTGGATTGGAGATGTTTTCAATATGGTGCTGTGAACCGTAAAACATCGGACGGATTAAGTGATTGAAACCACTGTCAACCCCTGCGAAAACTGTCGAAGTGGTTTGTTTTACTACGTTTACTTTGGCTAAGAAGAAACCAGCTTCGCTCACGAGGAATTTTCCAGGTTCGAAAATCAACGTTAAATCTCTACCGTATTCTGTGCAGAAAGAATTGAATCTTTTAGATAATTTTTTACCTAATTCTTCAATATCCGTTTCGATATCGTCTTTTTTGTAAGGCACTTTGAATCCGCTTCCGAAATCTAAGAATTGTAATTCTTTGAAATGTTTAGCCGTATCAAATAAGATTTCAGCTGCATACAAGAATACTTCGATATCTAAAATATCCGATCCTGTGTGCATGTGAATCCCCACAATATGCATTTTTGTGTTTTCAACAATTCGCAAAATATGCGGTATTTGGTGAACAGAGATTCCGAATTTACTATCGATATGTCCAACAGAAATATTAGCATTTCCACCCGCCATTACGTGTGGATTGATACGAATACATACCGGTATATTAGGATGTTTGGTTCCGAATTGCTCTAAAATAGATAAATTGTCGATATTGATCTGTACACCCATTGCGGCTACTTCTTCGATTTCTTCTAAAGAAACTCCGTTTGGTGTAAAGAAAATTTTGTCAGGATCATAGCCGGCATGAAGGCCTAATTGAACCTCCTGAATCGATACAGTATCTAAGCCAGATCCCATGTTCTTTAATAGCTGAAGAATGGCAACGTTAGACAATGCCTTCATGGCATAATTAACTCTTAAGTTTTCTACCTTAGAGAAAGCTTTAGTTAACCTGTTGTACTGAGATTGGATTTTTTCGGCATCATATACATATAATGGACTTCCAAATTGGTCTGCTAACTGCAGTAAATCTTTTGCTTGCATCTGTAAACTATTTTCAGCAAACTTATTACTCTTTTGCCGATTGACAAATTTTAAATTGAAAAATAACAAATTGTAACAAATTGTTATAAAATAAACATTTAGAGTTTTTTTAACTTTTAATGGTTTCTAATTCTTATTTAGAGTGAATAAAAATTATATTTGCCCCAAAATTACATTATTAGAGATTATTTATGAAAAAGATTATTACATTTTGCTTGATTATCCTTACAACATCGGTGGGATTTGCTCAGGAAAAATCAAAAGACAGTTTGCAGACTAATAATTTAGATGACATTATTGTAACTGCAAGCCGAAAAAAAGAGAGTATAAAAGAGGTTGTTTCTTCTATTACGATTGTTGGAGCTAAAAAAATCCAAAGTCAGACCTTGGTAAATTCGAATATCGGTAATATTTTGCAATATACAGTTCCGGGTTTAGCGACCGCGAGTAACCAAACTTCAAATTTCGGTCAGACTTTAAGAGGAAGACCGTTTTTGGTTATGATTGATGGAATCCCGCAGTCTACGCCTTTGAGAAATGGAGGAAGAGACCTTCAGGTAATTGATCCTTCGTCTATCGAAAGAGTGGAAGTTATTAAAGGTGCAACTTCAATTTATGGGAATGGTGCCGATGGAGGGATCATCAATTATATTACAAAGAAAAACCATTCTGAAGAAAAAATTAGCGGTTCGGTACAGCTAGGTTTGATCACACAACCGAAAACTTTTGCAGAATCATTTGGTTACAGAGCTTCACTTTCTTTGGCAGGAAAACTAAAAAAGTTCGATTACGTTGTTGGATTTACACAGGAAAGATCAGGTGTTGCTAAAGATGCTAACGGAGTGAACCTTTCGCCGTTTTATAGTTTGTCGAATTTAAATACGTACAACGGCTTGTTTAAAATAGGATACGCACTAACTGATACCCAAAGGTTAGAGTTCTCGTACATGGGTTATGCTTCGAAGTCATTTTTAGATCAGGATGTTAAGATTGGTAAATGGGGAGAAATCCCAACGATTGGAGTGGACGCCGGTGGACGTTTGGGGACGCCTGAAGGAACTCCGAGAAATCATAATTTTAGAGTAGCGTATTCGAACTCGGAGATTTGGAACAATACTTCTTTGGATGTTAATGTTTATGCACAGGATTTCAGAACGGTTTATTCGTATGACAGAGATCAGTTTTTAAACGGAGGTCAATCAAATGTGGCTTCGCAAAAGAAAGGGCTTCGCGTTAATTTTGATTCCCGTCTTTTTGCCAATGATACCTATAAAGCGGAGATCATTTACGGTCTGGATTTGCTTCAGGACAAAACGGTTCAAAAATTAGAAGACGGTCGTTTTTGGACTCCTCAAATGAAAATGCTTAATACAGCTCCTTTTGCGTTGATTAAATTTGATGCCTGGGGTAAATTTACCTTAAAAGCAGGTGCGCGATATGAAAACATTAAGGTTAAAGCAGATGATTTTAACACATTACCGGTACTGAATGCTAAAAACAATACGTACACCAAAAGTATTTTTGTTCAGGGAGGCGAGTTAGATTACAATGCTCTCGTTGGAAACATCGGATTAAGATATAACATTATGCCGGAAGTAAATGTTTTTACGAGTTATTCTCAATCTTTTTCGATCAATGAGGTAGGGCGCATTTTAAGAACGTCTACTGAAAGTGTGATCTCAAAATTACCAACTGATCCTATTATTGTAAACAATTACGAAATGGGAGTGGCCGGAACGATTAAAAAATGGTTCAACTATGAGGTAACCAGTTTCTGGAGCACATCACAATTAGGGGCTACATCAATTCAGTCAGCTGATGGTTCTTTTGCGATGCAGCGTGCTCCCGAAAACATCTGGGGATATGAGGCCGTTGTGGGTTTTAATCCAATAGAGTTTCTAAGTTTTGGAGGTGCTTTTGCCTGGATAGAAGGGAAGGTCGATAATGACAATAACGGATCGTACGAAAAATATATTAACGGATCCCGAATAATGGCTCCAAAACTTACTACTTATGTTCAGATTCGTCCGCTGAAAAATTTAGATATTGAATTAAGTTCTTTACATAACTTCAAAAGAGACCGATTTGATCCAAATCCAATCACAAACTTGTATAGTTTTAACGAAGGTCCGGTAAAAAAATATACGGTCTTTAATTTAAGCAGTTCTTATCTCATCAATAAATCATTTCGATTGGCGCTGGGAGTGGAGAACTTATTTAATAAAGATTACGCTCCCAATATTGCCTGGTGGCAGGCGAGAGATAAAGATTTTGTGAATGCTCCGGGAAGACGTGCCACTTTACAAATTCAGTATAATTTTTAAATAGAGTAATTTGAAGTGTAATTTTAATATTTCATAATAAAGCCCCTTTTTGATTTCAAAAAGGGGCTTTTATTTTTACAAAGGTTAGGGAGTCTGTGACTTACAAACTAGGCAAATCTCCGTTTCCTTTGGTTGGCAAATTGGTAGAACCCATCAAGAACAAATCGACTTCTCTCGCCGCTTCACGGCCTTCTGAAATAGCCCATACAATTAAGGACTGTCCTCTTCGCATATCACCGGCAGTGAAAATGTGCGGAACATTCGTCTGATAATTTTTGGCTTTATAGTTGTTTCTCATATCGATTTCCAGACCTAATTGCTCGCTTAAAGTTTTCTCAGGGCCTGTAAATCCTAAAGCCAATAAAGCTAGATCGCATGGCCATATTTTCTCTGAACCTTCTTTTTCGATTAATTCAGGACGCTGACCCGGAGTCATTTTCCATTGTACTTCAACGGTTTTTAATCCTACCAGTTCTCCTCTGTCGTTTGATAAAAATTCTTTGGTATTGATCAACCAGTTCCTGTCGCAGCCTTCTTCGTGAGAAGATGAGGTTTTTAACTGTAGCGGCCAAAAAGGCCAGGGAGTTGTTTCGCTTCGTCCAACCGGAGGTTTTGGTAAAATCTCAAAGTTGGTTACCGATTTTGCACCATGCCTGTTAGAAGTTCCGATACAATCTGAACCGGTGTCTCCACCGCCAATTACGATTACATCTTTACCGGTAGCCATAACCTGATCTTGAATTGATTCTCCAAACAAAACTTTGGTCTGCTGAGTTAAGAAATCCATTGCCTGAACAACGCCTTTGCTTTCGATTCCTTTAGTTGGTAAACTTCTTCTTTCGGTTGCACCACCGCACAATACGATAGAATCAAAAGAATTTAATTCGGCTACGCTATAGTTTACGCCAACATTTACATTGGTTTTAAAAGTGATTCCTTCCGCTTCAAGGATTGCTACACGTCTGTCGATGATTCCTTTTTCTAATTTGAAATTTGGAATTCCGTAACGTAATAAACCTCCTATGGCGTTGTCTCTTTCAAAAACGGTAACGGTATGACCAGCTCTGTTTAATTGCTGTGCTGCTGCTAAACCTGCGGGACCTGAACCAATAACCGCAACTGTTTTTCCGGTACTGGTTTTTGGGGCCTGTGGTTTGATCCAGCCTTCGGCAAAACCTCTTTCGATGATGTTTTTTTCGATGTTTTCGATGGCAACAGGTTCTTTGATGATCCCTAATACGCATGATTTCTCACATGGAGCAGGGCATAAGCGGCCTGTGAATTCCGGAAAGTTATTAGTAGACTGTAAAATCTCTAAAGCACTTTGCCATTCTTCCTGATGTACCATATCGTTGAAATCAGGAATTAAATTCCCCAACGGACAGGAACTGTGGCAAAAAGGAATACCACAATCCATACATCTCGAACCTTGTTCTTTTATTTTATCTTTTGCTAACGGAATCGTAAATTCGTTGTAGTTCGTAACACGTTCTGCAACTGCTATATTACTTTCGTCGGCTCTGTTATATTCTTTAAATCCGCCTATTTTACCCATGACATTTTAAATTAAATTCCAATTTCTTAAATTCCAAATTCCAATCCTTTGACTTCGCTTCCTTCGACTTCGCTCAGGAAGACATTGCCATTGAAATTGATTTTTGAAATTGATTTTACCCCGCTATTAATTCTTCTATTTTTTTCTCTTCTGCAATTCGTTGTAATGCTTTTTTGTAATCAGTTGGCATCACTTTTACGAAATTTTGCTGTTCATTTTCCCAGTCTGCTAAAATTCTTTTGGCTAATGGACTGTTGGTGTACAAAGAGTGGTTTTTGATCAGTTTTCTTAGTTTTCTCACGTCCTCGTCTTCGATAGGATCAAAAGCAACCATTTCCATGTTGCATACCCTTGCATCGAATTGTTGATTCGGATCGTACACATAAGCAACACCACCGCTCATACCTGCCGCGAAGTTTCGTCCTGTTTTTCCTAAAACAACTACTGTACCTCCCGTCATGTATTCGCATCCGTGATCTCCAATTCCTTCCACAACTGCTGTTGCTCCGGAATTTCTAACACAGAAACGCTCTCCGGCAATTCCATTAATATAAGCCTCTCCGGTAATAGCTCCGTAAAGGGCAACGTTCCCGATAATGATATTTTCTTCAGGTTTGAAAGTGGCAGTAGGAGGTACTTTTACAATTAATTTTCCTCCCGAAAGACCTTTTCCTAAGTAATCATTACAGTTTCCGTGAATTTTAAACGACAATCCGTTGGTGGCAAAAGCACCAAAACTTTGTCCGGCAGAACCTTCAAAATCAACTAAAATAGTATCATCAGGTAATCCTTGTGCGCCATAAATTTTTGAGATTTCATTACTCAAAATAGCACCTACAGAGCGGTCTGTATTTTTAATTTTAAAGGTAACTCTGGTTTTTTCTTTTCTGTAAATAGAAGGAATTGCTTCTTTAATGATATCAAAATCCAATACATTTTCAAGTTGGTGATCTTGTTGTGTTGTGTTGTGATTTGGAACCGTTTTGGCTTTTTCCGGTTTGTACAGAATCGATGATAAGTCTAAGCCATTGGCTTTGTAATGTTGGATCGCTTTGTTCACATTTAATTTTTGCGACTGACCCACCATTTCTTTTAAAGTTCTGAAACCTAATTGCGCCATGATTTCTCTTAGCTCTTCAGCAATAAAATACATGAAGTTGATGACGTGCTCCGGAGTCCCTTTGAAATTTTTTCTCAATTCAGGATCCTGAGTGGCAATACCAACCGGACAGGTATTTAAGTGACAAGCTCTCATCATGATGCATCCTGAGGCTACCAACGGAGCCGTTGCAAAACCAAATTCTTCTGCTCCTAATAAAGCAGCTATCGCTACGTCACGACCTGTTTTTAGCTGTCCGTCACATTCTAAAACCACACGGCTTCTTAAATCGTTCAAGATCAAAGTTTGTTGCGCTTCGGCTAATCCAAGTTCCCATGGAATACCAGTGTGTTGTAAAGACGTTAAAGGGGCAGCACCAGTTCCTCCGTCGTAACCTGAAATTAAGATCACGTCGGCTTTTGCTTTTGCGACACCGGCTGCGATGGTTCCAACGCCAACTTCAGAAACTAATTTTACATTGACACGAGCTTCACGATTGGCATTTTTCAAATCGTAAATCAACTGAGATAAATCTTCAATAGAGTAAATGTCGTGGTGTGGCGGTGGTGAAATCAAACCTACATAAGGGGTTGAGTTTCTGGTTTCGGCAATCCAGGGCACTACTTTTTCTCCCGGAAGCTGTCCGCCTTCACCCGGTTTAGCCCCCTGAGCCATTTTAATCTGGATTTCTTTAGCGTTGGTCAAATAGTTGATCGAAACACCAAAACGTCCCGAAGCTACTTGTTTGATCGCACTGTTTCTCGAATCTCCGTTAATTTCTTTCTGGAAACGTTTTGGATCTTCTCCTCCTTCTCCAGAATTACTTTTTCCGCCAATTCTGTTCATAGCAATCGCTAAATTCTCGTGCGCTTCTCTACTGATGGATCCGTAAGACATGGCTCCGGTTTTGAATTTCTTCACAATTTCAGTCCATGATTCTACTTCATCAATAGAAATTGGATCTAAATTATTGAATTCAAATAAACCTCTGATGGTCATTAGGTTTGAGCTTTGCTCATTGACCATATTAGAATATTCTTTATAGCTTTCAGGACTGTTTAAACGAACGGCCTGTTGTAATTTAGAAATAGTGGTCGGGTTGAACATGTGTTTCTCTCCACCGCGTCTCCATCTGTAAATACCTCCAATTTCAAGGGAAAGTAAGTTGGCAATTTTTGAATTTGGAAATGCTTTTTGGAAACGTTTCTTCACTTCTTTTTCGACTTCCATCAAACCAATTCCTTCAATTCGTGATGGGGTGTAAGGGAAGTATTTTGAAGTAAAAGTTTTGTTCAGTCCTAAAATCTCGAAAATCTGAGCAGCTCTGTACGAATGTAAAGTAGAGATACCAATTTTGTTCATGATTTTAACGATTCCTTTTGCAATGGCTTTGTTGTAATTTACAATCGCATAATCTGCTTTTACACCTTTGATAAAGCCTTGGTTTACCTGATCGTGAATGATTTCGTTTACCATGTAAGGATTGATCGCACTGGCACCGTATCCGAACAGTAAAGCAAAATGATGCGGTTCACGAGGTTCGGCAGATTCAATTATGATTCCGAATTTCGAACGAACCTGAAGGATGTTCAAAGAATGATGAATGTACGAACAAGCCAGTAACATTGGTATTGGAGCCAGTTCTTCACTTACTCCTCGGTCTGATAAAATAATAACATTGCATCCTTCAGAAACGGCTTTAAAGGTTGCCTCAACACATTTTTCAAGTGCTCGCTCCAGTCCGTTAACTCCTTTTTCTATTTTATATAAGGTAGAAATAGTAGCCGATTTGAAATCAACGTGGTCAATGTTTCTTATTTTATCTAAATCCTCGTTGGAAATAACCGGATTTTGGATTTTTAGTTTTTTACATTGCTTAGATTCAATTTCAAAAATATTGAAATCACCGCCAATGGCTAAACTGATATCAGTAATGATCTCCTCACGAATACCGTCTAAAGGCGGGTTAGTCACCTGTGCAAACAATTGCTTGAAGTAGTTGTACAACAATTGCGGCTGGTCTGATAAAACAGCCAAAGGCGTATCGTTACCCATAGAACTGATGGCTTCAGCTCCCTGACCTCCCATTGGGTTAATGATGGTTTTTAAATCTTCAATTGTATAACCAAATAATTTTTGTCTGGTTAAGAAATCCAGTTTCTCAACGGGCGTTGGGTTATTGGTATACGGTATTTTAGATAAAGGCAATAAGTTAGCATCGATCCATTCTTTGTAAGGACGTTTGGTAACGATGGATTTTTTTACCTCGTCGTCTTCGATAATACGGCCTTCGTTCATGTCTACCAGGAACATTTTTCCGGGCTCTAAACGACCGTGTTGAATCACATCTTCAGGATCGATATCCAAAACACCAATTTCTGATGACATGATTACAAAACCGCTTTTGGTTAAGGTATAACGTGATGGACGCAATCCGTTACGATCTAATAATGCACCAATGACGTTACCATCTGTAAACGGAATAGAGGCAGGGCCATCCCAAGGCTCCATAATACAAGCATTAAACTCGTAGAAGGCTTTTTTCTCCGGAGACATGGTCTGGTGTTTTTCCCAGGCTTCCGGAACAACCATCATCATGGCTTCCGGTAAGGAACGTCCCGTCATTAATAAAAGCTCTACTACCATATCCATAGAAGCAGAATCTGATTTTCCTTCTAAGATAATTGGAAATAGTTTTTTGATATCATCGCCAAAAATTTTGCTTTGCATCAATTCTTCACGAGCGCGCATACGGCTAACGTTTCCGCGAAGCGTGTTGATTTCACCGTTGTGACACATGTATCTAAACGGCTGGGCTAAATCCCAGGATGGGAATGTATTGGTAGAGAAACGCTGGTGTACTAATGCCAAACGAGTCACTAAATCGGGATCTTTTAAGTCAACATAATAACGGCTGATGTCTTCCGGCATCAAGAGACCTTTATATATTATGGTAGTGGTCGATAAACTAGAGAAATAAAACATGTGGCTTTCGGAGGTTTTAGATCCTCTAATGGCATGTTCGGCAATTTTTCTAGCTGCAAAAAGTTTTGCATTAAATTCATTTTCAGTTAAATCCTGACCGTTTTTGCTAACAAAAACCTGCTTAACTGTTGGTTCTTTTTCTGCGGCGATTTGCCCTAAATTTTCTACTTCAACTGGTACATCTCTCCAACCCAGAATCTTTAAATTTTGATCCTTAATAGTCGATTCGAAAGCGTTCATACAAAAAGAAACCTGGTTTTTGCTTTTTGGTAAAAAAACCATTCCTACTGCATACTCACGTGTTTCAGGGATTTCAAAATCACATACTTTTTTAAAAAAATCATGTGGGATGTCGAATAAAATTCCAGCTCCGTCTCCAGTTCTTCCATCAGAACTAACTGCACCACGATGTTCCAATTTTATTAAGATATCCAATGCTTTGTGAATAATATCATTTGATTTAATACCATTCAAATTACAAATAAATCCTGCACCACAATTGTCGTGTTCAAATTCAGGCAAATAAAGCCCTTGTTCTTTAACTTTCATTCTTGATATTTTTTTTACAAAAATAGAGATTTCGTTAAATATAATGTATTGAAATAGCTGTTTTGCTTTTATTTTTGTTGTAATATTAGAAAAAGACTTCTTAATTGATAATAATGTTTTTTTAGCCATTGCGAATTATTAAAATGACAATACAGACTAAAATATAGTATGAAAAATCGCTGTAAGGCTAACAAATACGGCGGTATTTTTGTTAAATATCAAACGTTTTAGTGGTTTCTAGTTAATATTAACAAATTATTTATTTAACCATTTCTTTGCTTTCAAAAAGAATAAACGTTTCGTGCATATCACTCTCGTTTTTTAATTGAAAAAGATTTTACTATTAAGTTGATTTTTGCTACTTTTGTCGCACTTTTATTCTGAAATAAATTCAGAACCAGACAAATTCTATATTATGAACATACACGAATATCAAGGAAAAGAAATTTTAGCAAGTTACGGAGTACGCATTCAACGCGGAATTGTGGCTAACAATGCGGTTGAAGCTGTGGCTGCTGCAAAACAATTAACTGCCGAAACTGGTACAGGATGGCATGTGATAAAAGCACAAATTCACGCAGGTGGACGTGGAAAAGGTGGTGGAGTGAAGTTGGCTAAAAACTTGCAACAAGTTGAAGAAATTGCTGAACAAATCATCGGAATGCAATTGATTACTCCTCAAACTTCTGCTGAGGGTAAAAAAGTAAACAAAGTTTTGGTTGCTGAAGATGTTTACTATCCTGGTGAAAGCGAAACTTCTGAGTTTTATGTTTCTGTTTTATTGAATAGAGGTACAGGACGTAACATGATTATGTATTCTACTGAAGGTGGAATGGATATCGAAGAAGTTGCTGAGCATACACCACACTTAATCTTTACAGAAGAAATTGATCCAACTGTTGGATTACAAGGTTTTCAGGCAAGAAGAATTGCTTTTAACTTAGGTGTTACTGGAAATGCTTTTAAAGAAATGGTAAAATTCATCGATGCTTTATACAACGCTTACGTTGGTTCTGATGCATCTATGTTCGAAATCAACCCGGTTTTGAAAACTTCAGATAACAAAATTCTTGCTGTTGACGCTAAAGTAAATATCGACGATAACGCTTTATACAGACAACCAAAATATGCTGAGATGAGAGATATCCGTGAGGAGAATCCAATCGAAGTTGAAGCTAAAGAAGTAGGTTTGAACTATGTAGATCTTGACGGTACTGTAGGTTGTATGGTAAACGGAGCTGGTCTTGCAATGGCAACTATGGATTTAATTAAATATGCTGGTTTTGAGCCTGCTAACTTCTTAGACGTTGGTGGAACTGCTGACGCTAAACGTGTTGAAACAGCTTTCCGTATCATCTTAAAAGATCCAAACGTAAAAGCTATTTTGATCAATATCTTCGGAGGAATCGTTCGTTGTGACCGTGTTGCTCAAGGTGTTGTTGATGCGTACAAAAACATGGGTGACGCTATCAATGTGCCAATTATCGTTCGTTTGCAAGGAACAAATGCTGAAATTGCAAAAGAATTAATTGACAACTCAGGTATGCCAATTTTATCAGCTGTTCAATTTCAGGAAGCTGCTGACCAAGTTAAAGCTGCTCTTTCTTAATTAAATAAGAAATCAATTGATATAGAAAATCCATTCCGAAAGGAGTGGATTTTTTTTGTTTTTATAACCGCAAAACACGCAAAGAATTGCGCAAAGTTCGCAAAGTTTTTTAGCCACGAATTCACGAATTATTTTTTATAATCTTTGAGAATAAAAATTCGTGAATTCGTGGCTTTTTTAAACAAATAGCTTTGCGAACTTTGCGTTTCTATTGACAATCCTAAGTTAAATTCTTTGCGTGCTTTGCGGTTAAATGATTCCTGACTATTTCAAAACCGTTGCCAGTTCTACAATTTCAAAATCAGGATTGTGTTCAACAAATTCCCTGATCATCGCAGTATGTCCGGCACCTAATAAAACCATTATTTTGTCGTCTTTACTTTCGGTTAGTTTTTGAATTAAAGCATACATATAAAGGTTTCTTCTGTACCATTCCGAAACTAAGTAAGCCCCCACAAAATCGTCCGTTTTGCCTCCTTTAGTAGCCGTTTCAACATACCAGCCAATATTGTCTTCATTCGATTTTTTGGTATTGATGTCTAACAGCAGTTCAGTCAGTGAATATTTGGCAATTTTTTCATTTTGACTCTTCTCATAATATTTCATAGTTTCTTCATTCTTTTTGATTAGATCAAACTGACCGGCTGCTGTCATTCCTTTTACGAGACTGTCATATGGAAAGTCGGTGTTGTTGTAATCAATGCCATATAGTTTTTTATGACCTAGTTTTTTAGCTGATCTTAAAGCGACTTGTACAATTTCATCTGATTGTTTATGAAGTAAACTGTCTGTATTTCTATTGTAGAATTTGTCCAGTTTGTCTTGTCTTTGATAATTCCATTCTACAAAAATTTTATTAGGACCAAACTTTTTTATTTTATTCGTAATGTTCTCCAGTTCTTTCTGGCTTTTGTCTGACATTACATTAAAGGTATTTACTTTAGCAACGTCAAGCCCCGGGTTTTCAAAATGGAAGGTTCCAAGTAATAGCACTTGTTTCTTTTTGGATTGTGCAGAAACAGTATGGAATGCGATAGCAAAAAACAGTAATAAGGCGATTTTTTTCATGATGATTGGTTTTTAAATTCAGGATAAATGTAGCATAGCTTTTCAGGTGAAATTTTAGTTTTTGATGAACTTCAAATTTCAGATTACAAACCTTGAGAATCTGCGGTTTAAAAATTTGGTGTATCGTTTTTGATGGTTCGTCACCCAAAATAGAGGTTTTGTATAAATATAGCATCCATATGAAGTCATAGTTGTATTTTTGAAAGGACAACAATATTATTATGAAGCTAAAAATACCATTGTCTTATCATATCTTTCTTTTTCTGGGATTGTATATCACCTTTAATCTTTGGGAAATTGGGATAAACAATCGGGATCTGGATCTTGTATTCAACAGGATTTCCTTTATGTTTAACATTAGTTTTATAGTGGTAATTTTCATTGTCTACTTTCTGAATTTTCACACTTTTTGCAAATGGTTTTTAAACAAAAAGAAAATTCTCTTGTTTGTGATGAGTATTCCTATCACCTTGTTGATTTTTGCTGCGATACGTTATTTTGTTCAGGAAGTGATACTATATGAGCTTACCGGAATTCATAATTATGCGAAAGAAACCCGAGAGGTCAGTTATTATATTAAGGATAATTTTTTCTTTGGCCTGCCTGCTGTTGTTTTAAGCAGTCTGGCTTATCTGTTCTTTCATTTTCAGGAAACGCAAAAACAAAATCAGGAATTAGTATTAGAAAATAAAAAGGCAGAGCTTCAAATGCTGAAATCGCAGGTGAGTCCGCATTTTTTGTTTAATACTTTAAATTCCTTTTACAGTCAGCTGGTTTTGAAAGAGGATGAAATGGCTTCGGATATTTTGGTGCTTTCGGATTTGCTGCGTTATGTCATTACAGAAACGGAGAAAGATGAGGTATTGCTTTCCAAAGAAATTCAGTTTGTAGAAAACTACATTCATTTGCAGAAAAAAAGATTTGAAGATCAGCTTTACCTGGATTTTGTAATCGAAGGGAGTTACACAACAGAAAAGATTCTTCCGTCGGTGCTGGTGCATTTTATTGAGAACGTTTTCAAACATGGAAAATTGAATAAAGAAGAGGAGAAAGCGGTTATTGCTATCGTAATAAAAGAAAATTTTTTAGAGTTGTCAACCTTTAACTATAATGGTGCAGGTGAAAATTATTCTTCAACCGGAATTGGTTTTGATAATCTTAGCAAACGCTTGGAGCATGCTTATAAAGGTGAGTTTACACTCGAGAAAATAGCAGAAAAGAATACCTTTAAAACCTATTTAAAAATACCATTAAAAAAGTAATATGAAATTGAAGTGTATCATTGTTGATGATGAACCGCCGGCAACCCGTATTCTGGAAAATTATATCGGGAAAGTATCTTTTTTAGAAAAAACAGCTGTTTTCAATGATGCGTTGAAAGCATTAGAATTTCTAAATACACATAGTGTTGATGTTATTTTTCTGGATATTCAGATGCCGCAATTAACAGGTTTACAGCTTTCCAGAATCATTTCTAAAGAGATAAAAGTAATTTTTACAACGGCTTATCCTGATTTTGCTTTGGAGGGATTTGAATTGAATGCTGTAGATTATTTACTAAAACCAATCGCTTTTGAACGGTTTTATCAGGCGGTTTCCAAACTAAATGGGGATTCAAAAACAGAGGTTGTATCGAATAACAATTCGGCTGAATTTATTTTTATTAAAACTGATGGAAAAAATAAGTTTGTAAAGCTGTTTTTAGAGGAGATTTTATATGTAGAAAGTCTTCAGAATTATGTATGCATACATACATCGAATCAGCAAATTATCACTCATTCATCCCTAAAAAATGTTGTTGAATCATTGCCCAAAAAAGGTTTTGTTCAAATTCATAAATCGTATGTGGTAGCTTTAAAACATATTGAGTCAACAGATAATTTTTCCGTTTTTACAAATGGGAAAGAACTCCCGATTGGGGCCACTTTTAAAGATGCTTTTTTTGAGAAAATAGAGGAGAATAAAATTTAACCGCAAAGGGCGCAAAGTTTTTTCTTAGATTGCGTTTAGTAACCGCAAGGAGCGCAAAGTTTTTTTCTTAGATTGTGCTTAGTAACCGTAAAGGGCGCAAAGTTTTTTTAGATTGGGCTTAATAACCGCTAAGTTCGCAAAGTTTTTTTCTTAGATTGTGCTTAATAAACGCAAAGTTCGCAAAGCTTTATCCATTATAGCTTTGCGAACTTTGCGTTTGTATAGATTCTTATAATTAAAAAATCCTTGCGCTCTTTGCGGTAAAAAGCGCTCCTTGCGGTAAAAAAAACTACTTTTTATTCTTACCGTTTTTGTAAACTACTTTTTCTACCACTACTGGTTTTCCATTGCCTTTTGGAAACTCTTTCTTCTTAGGTCTTTTATCAGCAGAACTTGATTTGGATGGACTTTGATCGCCTCTTGCTCTTTCAGAATCTTTAGGAGCGGCTTTAAATTCAGGTCTGTCTTTTGTGCTGTCTTTTTTTGGAATTTGAGCTTTATGTTTAGCCAAAACATCATTTGGGTTTTTCGGGTTTTCTTTCGTTCCTCTTAAATGAATTACCAGTCCGTTTAAGAAATTACGTAAAACCTGATCACCACATTCCATAAAATTTGGGTGATCTTCAGCTCTAAAAAAAGCGCCCAATTCTGATTTTGAAATTCTGAAATCTACTAATTCTAAAATTTCTACTATTTGGTCGTCACGGAGCATCAAAGCCACGCGAAGTTTTTTTAGGATATCGTTGTTTGTCATTTTTTGATTTTTAGTTTCAAGTTTGTTTTAAGTTTCAAGTTCCTACAATCTTCGTCGGAATCACAAACTATACGCTTAATTTTTTACAAAGGTACATTTTAAAAGTAATTATTATGACACAGGGTGTTTTAATTTTTTTTACACCGAACTGTAATAATTAAAATTGGAGCGCAGTATAACTGGTGAAAATTAGCGTATTCGTGGCAGGTTCTTTCGCTTTTATTTAAAATCACAATCGTTTAAGAGATCTATTAATTGATCAAATCGAATTTTAAGTGTTGGGTTGTAATTACAATTCGAATTAGAGGAGCTTTGTTTTTTGTATTTGAAATTGGCAATTGGGAATAAGAATTTTGTTTGCTTCCGGTATTTCGATTAGACTCTCATCTTCTAAACAAAGCAAAATATATTTATAAGAAATATCTTTGAATTTTAATATGAAAACGAATTTTAGTAAAATAAAGTCTGTAAATTACAGGTCTAACAAACCAAATTATTAACCACTTTTAACTAAAATTTATGAAACAAAAGAATTTTACCTTTTCCTTCGTTTTGTTCTTACTTACTTCTGGTATTCTGTTTGCGCAAAAAATAACGGTAAAAGGAAGCGTAACAGATGAGAGGGGAGTTTCAATGCCAGGTGTAAATATCCTGGAAAAAGGAACATCCAATACTACTACTTCTGGTTTAGACGGGGATTTTGCCGTTAGCGTAAATAAAGGATCAGTCTTACTATTTTCGTTCGTTGGGTACAAAATGAATGAAGCTACTGTAACGGGAAGTATTTTGAATGTAAAAATGAATCCGGATTCTAAAGAGTTGGATGCAGTGACGGTAACTGCTTTTAGTATAAAAAATAAAACAAAATCTTTGGGTTATGCCAGCCAGACTTTGAAGGCCTCAGATATCGAAAGACCGGGCCAATTAAATGCTCTTGAAAGTTTACAGGGAGGAGTAGCGGGAGTAACCATTAGTAAAACTTCGGGAGGAGTTGGTGCAGGTGTAGATATTGTTATTCGTGGTGTTTCTTCTTTAGATCCGTCTAACAATAATCAGC
Source organism: Flavobacterium sp. B183 (assembly GCF_023539155.1). NCBI lineage: Bacteria > Pseudomonadati > Bacteroidota > Flavobacteriia > Flavobacteriales > Flavobacteriaceae > Flavobacterium > Flavobacterium sp. B183. Next base: position 2,603,041 of record NZ_CP097434.1, read on the forward strand.
CTTTGATTATTATAGATGGGAACCCAGTAAACAATTCTACGGCTATAGGAAATGTAGCTCCCTCAAAAGGCTCTAATTCTGTGAGTAGCGGAGAACAGTTTTCATTTTCTAACAGAGCAATAGATATCAATCCTGAGGATATCGAAAGCTACACCGTTCTTAAAGGTGCTGGTGCAACAGCATTGTATGGTATTTTGGCCGGTAATGGTGTGATTATTATCACTACCAAAAGAGGAAAAGAAGGAAAACCGAAAATTAGTATCAATTCCAGTATTTCTTTTAGCGAGGTAAATCATTATCCGGAACTGCAATCCAAATACAGAGAAGGTTTAAACGGAGCTTCTTATGTAAAAAGTACAGTGTCGGATAGCGCTAGTGGTTTTGAATGGGTAAATCCTGCAAGCCCGGGAGGATTCTGGAGTTTTGGACCCGAATATTCCAGTTCAGATGGTGCAGGAATTAAATACAGAAATTTTTATAAAGATTTCTTTAAAACAGGTGTGACTCAAAACTTAGGCGTGAGTGTGAGCGGAGGAACAGAGAAAATCAATTATTTTGTATCTGCTTCTACCAGTAAAGATGATGGTATTGTACCGAATACTTCTTACCAAAGAAAAACTTTCAAAGCAAATGGAGGGTATCAGATTTCTGAAAAATTTAGAATAGGGTCTTCTTTTGCTTATACAAAATCCGGAGGTATAAGATCTAATAATGGAGACAAATCGGTGATGAGTTCTCTGGCCTATTGGTCACCCTCTATTGATGTAAATGATTATCTTACCGCTGCCGGTAAAGAAAAAGATTATACAAATGGTATTATCGATCAGCCAAGATATTTTACGGCTGTAAGTAATCTAAAAGATGATGTAAATCGTATTATTGCTTCGGCCGATTTTAATTACCAGGCAACTTCATGGTTAAACTTTGTGTATAGAGCTAGTGTAGATAATTATTCTGAAACGAGAAACCGATATGTTCCTGCTAATCTTGATGTGGGAACAGCTGTAAATGGTTTTATTTTGGATGAAAATATTGGCTTTACGGGACTTAATTCCAGTTTTGTGATCACGGCCAATAAAAAATTCGGAAATTTTAATACCACCCTTACTTTAGGAAATCAAATTTTGGATACCAAAAACACCTATTCTAATGTAAGAGGAGAAGGAATTTTTATTACAGATTTTAATAATATTTCTAATGCGACCAATTTGTTTGCTTATAATTCGGGTGAAGAGCGTGTAAGAAACGTGGGTAATTTTTTTGAAGCAAAAGCCGATTATAAAGAAATTATTTATCTGGGGGTTACGGGGCGATACGATCAGGTATCTACTTTGCCAGTAAAGAATAATAAATTTGATTATTACTCTGCGAATTTGTCTTTTCTTTTTGGAGATTTGATAGACCAAAACAAGTCTGTTTTGTCTTATGGAAAATTAAGAACCTCCTGGGCACAAAGCGGAAAAACGCCTCCGTTTGCGATCTTTAGAAAAAATATAAAAGATGTAAATTTTCCATTCAACGGAGTTGGAGGAGTATCTGCTACATCCGTTGATGCCAATCCAAATTTGAAAGCCGAAATTATATCTACTTGGGAAATAGGTACAGATTTACGTTTTTTTAGAGATAGAATACGATTGGAATACACTTATTTTAACAGAGTTAGTGAGGATCAGATTATTCAAAGAATCGTGCCGCAATCCTCTTCAATTACGGCATTCTGGGACAATGGGGGATCTTTAAAAACAACCGGAAACGAATTGACTTTAGGTGCAGATTGGTTTAAAAATCCAAAGTTCAGCTGGACATCTACTCTAAATTTTACACAATACAAAACTAAAGTTACAGCATTGCCTTTTGAAAATATTATTTTCGGATATGACTCTCAGGCTACCAATATAACTTCACAAGTACGTTTGGGTGATGCAGCGGGAACACTTTATGGGCAGTCCTGGCAAAGAGTAGACGGTAAAGTAGTGATTGGTGCAAACGGATTGCCTGTTTTTAATAAAACAAGTACGGGTGCCATAGCAATAGGTAAGATTGGTGAGGCTTTTCCGGACTGGGTAGCTACTCTCAACAATACCTTTAAAATTAAAAATTTTGATATTGGTTTTTTGCTGGAATATAAAAAAGGCGGAGATGCGTATGATACAGCCAGAAGAAACGGAATTAGAAATGGTGTTTTGGGAGTCACTGCTGACAGAAGCGAAACGGCTGTTTTAGACGGTGTAAAATCGGATGGAGCAGGAGGATATGTACCTAACGACATCCCTATAAATAAATCGTTACGTAACAATTATTATAACAATACGATTTACAATACAGCCGCAGATGCTCTTATACAGGATGCCTCCTGGTTTAAGCTTAGAAATGTGTCGGTTACTTATAATATGACCAAAGAAGCCTTAAAAACCATTGGTGTTTCTAATTTGTCTTTTACAGTATCGGGTAGTAATTTCCTGATTTGGACACCATTTGATGGTTTTGATCCGGAAGGTTCCAGCTACAGTGCCGGTACCAATGTTTACGGATTTACAGGTTTGACGACTCCGCTTACACAATCATACTCATTTAGTATTAATCTAGGATTTTAATTTAGAAAAGATGAAAAATATACTCAAAATATTCTTGATCATAATCATTGCTCTGACGACTTATAGCTGTAGCGATGATTATTTTGATGTAAATACACCAGGAAATGTAATACCTGATGCTAATAAGAATTTAAAAGATCTATTGGGTCCTGCAATTTATTACACATTTGATGCTCAGTACTCGGCCGCGACCAGAGTTTCTTTATTAACGCAATATACTTCCTCTGCACTTAATTCGTCAGTAGGGGTAGACAATCATTACGAAGAATCCTTAGATAGTTATTGGTCTTCGGTGTATGTAAAAGCTTTAGGAAATCTGAAAGAAGTAGCCGATAAAGCCGATGAAACAAAATCATCACATTACAAGGGCATTGTTCAAATTTTACAAGCAGTAAATTTTGGATTACTGACGGATCTGTACGGAGATATACCTTTTTCGCAGGCGTCGTTGGCATCACAGAATTTTAAGCCGGAATATGACCGCCAGGAAGAGGTCTACAAAGGTATAAACAACCTGTTAGATCAGGCAATTGCCAATCTATCGGCTCCTAACACATCCTCTTTTACTCCTGGAAAAGAAGACCTTGTTTATGGCGGAAATGTTGAAAAATGGATAAAAGCCGCCTATAGCTTTAAAGCGAGATATGCACTGCACTTATCAAAAATTAATGCAACAACTGCTGCCAGTACGGTAGTTTCTTATTTGGCTAAAGGAATAACATCTAATGCAGATGACTTTCAACTGATTTACAATAAAGTACAGACCAATCCGTGGTATAATAATCAATTAGGACTTAATACCGGAAATGCATCTTATTTGATAACCAAGCAATTTATTGGTTTTATGAACGGAAGCACGTTTGCTTTTAAAACGGTAACGATGGATCCCAGAATGCCATTACTGATTGATCTTAGAAGTTATCCAGTAACAGATGGGGTGGTGAATCCTAAAGATCCAAATCCTAATGTTCCTGGGAATTATATTGGTGGAGAACCTGGCCAGGGATCAAAAGGAACACCGGCACCGAATGCTAAAATAGGGCTGTATTCTTATTATTCAAAAGTAGATTCGCCAGTTGTTATTTTGTCCTTTTCTGAAGTTAAACTAATGCAGGCTGAAGCACAATTTATTTTAAATGGAGGTAATGCGACAAGTACCGGAACAAATGCAACAGGGTATAGCGCCTTTATGGATGCTATTGGGGCAAATATGGATAAATTGGGAGTTTCCGGTCCGGATAAAAATGCTTATTTGGGAGATGCTTCTATTAATAAAGGTGCCGCTAGTTTGCAATTGAAAGATATTATGAGGCAAAAAAATATAGTACTCTATTTGAACTGCGAAACATTTAATGATTACAGAAGGTATGATTTTTCTACAAACGTTTTTCCGGGATTAGCCCTGCCAAAAGCCGCTGATCCTGCTAATGGAGGAAAATGGATTAGAAGATTTATTTATTCAACTAACGAAAGAAACGCGAATAAAGCAAATTATGAATTAAACTTTAAATCAATGGTCACACCGGTTTGGTGGGATAAATAAAAACTAAAGCGGCTCTGATTTTTTGATCAGAGCTGTTTTTTTATACGCTTTTACTTTGATTCAAAATTTCAATTACCTGGTCTAAATCATCTTTAGTGTGATGGGCTGTAATTACAATTCGATTAATATCTCTCGAATTTTTTTGATACCTGAAATTGGCGATAATAATTTTATTTGCTCTAAGAATATCCGTTATACGTTCCATTTCAATGTAAATCAAAGGATACGTTTTATCAAATTTGATATGCTCACTTTTGATAAGTTTTGTATCCAGATAATGTAGATTCTCCATTAATTTTTGATGCTGAGCGCGGTAAATATCCGATGCATCGGCCAGCGTCTGAACAAAAGCGGGATTCATTCCGGCAGCCGATATAAAAGTATCCGTATTTTTTATCTGATCGATGAAAGAAGTATCACTGGCAATAACACCGCCATTTAAGCCGAACGCTTTTCCCAGAGACGAAACCATAATTTTACGCTTAATGGGAAGGTTGATCTGTGAATAAATTCCACAGCCATTTTTTCCTAAAATTCCAAACGAATGCGATTCATCGATAACTAAAGTGACTTCTTTATGATTGGGAATTTCCTTTAAAACAGATAAATCAACAGCTTTGGTCTGATAGGAAGGAACTCCGTCAGTAAGAATCGTAATTTTCTCTGCTTTAGAATCGGTCAGACGTGGATGTATCTGATTGTTCAAAAATATTGGTAAACTGTTGGGCGTTTTAATTGCGGTATGCAGATCTGAAAAATGAAAGAAACAATCGGTGGTTTTAGTCAATTGTTCCGTAACCAATTTTCCGGCCAGCATTCCCGATGACACCGTAACAGCACTTTCGGCCTGTATGTGACCGGCGAGAAAAGCTTCGCCGTTTTCATAAGCCGTTAGTTTTATATTGGCATTGCGGGAGCTGCCATAAGTGGTTCCCCATTTTCGTATATTTTGAATGACCAATTCCTGAAAAGCTTTATTGGTGGGCAATCCCAAATAAGCAGTTCCACCAAAATACAAGTATTGTTCCTGATTGATTTCAAAAGTTCTGTCCGGAAATTGGTTTACGTTCATAAAAATTAGATTAAGGTTACTCCGGTGCCGTTAAGATCAGAATAATGAATTATACCATTTTTTATGGTTACTCCGGTGGCAATATCCTGAGCTAGAAGTAAGGCTCCATCCATATCCACATAATCCAGCTGAGGGAGCAAATGAGCAATAGCCGAGATTCCCACAGTCGATTCGGTCATGCAGCCCACCATCGTTTTGAGTCCTAATTTTTTGGCTTCTTCAATCATGCGTTTCCCCGGAGTCAGACCTCCGCATTTTACAAGTTTTACATTTACCCCATGAAAATGGTTGAAACATTTTGCGACATCTTCTTCAATAATGCAGCTTTCGTCGGCTATTACAGGTAAGACCGAATGCTTAAAAACTTCCTTATGGGCTTCCCAGTCATCGGCTTTCATGGGCTGCTCGAGAAATTCTACACCTAGTTTTTTGAGCTCAATGGCGTTGTTAATGGTTTCCTCAACATCCCAGCCGCAATTGGCATCGATTCTGAAAATGGCATCGGTGTGTTTTCGAAGCTCTTTGACAATAGCAATGTCTTCTTTGGTCCCTAGTTTAATTTTGTAAATAGGCCAGGGAAGTTCCTGCATTTTTGAAACCATTTTTTCGATAGAGGCAATACCAATAGTGTAATCCGTAAGCGGATTTTTTTCTGTAGAGTAATTCCATAATTCATACAGTTTCTTGCCTTTTTTGCGTGCGTACAAGTCATTATAAGCCATGTCTAAAGCGCATAAAGCAAACATATCGTCTTTTAAATACGGATAGATTTTGGACCAGAAAACTTCGGGAGTTTCAGTGGTTGTACTTTCGATAATACTTCGAATTTTTTCTAAATCCTGAATCATTACCGGAACAGTTGTTTTGTAATACGGATTTGAAGTGGCTTCTCCAAAACCTGAAAAGCCATCGCTTTTAAGCTCCACAATCAGTGAAGGCTGAAAATCAATCGATTCTCTGGAAATGGTAAAAGTATGTTTGAGTTTTAAATTGTATTCTCTTAAGATTAATTCCATAAGTCTGTTTTTTATTTAATAGCCCAGCCAGATTATTGCTTTTGCGAAACCATCACGCCAAAGTTTTTCATTATGTTCGCCGCCTTTTACAATTTTAGATTTGGTGAGATGAAGGTAGTAGCAACGCTTAGTGTCCAGAAGACGTTCCATTTTTGTCATATCTCTTACCATATCGTCACTTTCTTTGTCTCCGCATAAAAAGTAAATTTTAGTTTTGACTTTAGGAGTTTGTTCCGTCAAAGTATAAATGTTGTTTGAAAACCAGAAGGATGGCGAGAATACACCTGCTTTTCCGAAGACTTCGGGATATTTTAACACGGCATAGTACGAAACCAATCCGCCAAGTGAACTTCCCATAATCAGGGTGTTTTTGGCCTTAGTTTTGGTTCTGTAATTTTGGTCGATATAAGGTTTTAGCGTTTTTACAATAAAATCAAGATAATTATCGGCATCACCACCGCCGTATTTTTCATTTTTATACGGAGTTAATTCGTTTAAACGTTTGTCATTTCCATGTTCAATGCCTACTACGATTACGGGTGCTTTCAGACTGTCCAGTTTTTCATCTACATTCCATTCGCCCGCATACGAAGTTTTGCCATCAAACAAATTTTGGGCATCGTGCATGTAAATTACGCTGTATTTCTTTTTGGGCGAAGCGGCATATCCATCAGGAAGATAAATCCATATTTTTTTAGTTGTTTTTAGCTGAGGAGCTTCGATGGTAAAGGTAGATATGTTTTTTGAAGCAGTACTCTCTTGTGCGCTTGCGACGGCGGTTACCCATAAGAAAATAAAAAAGAAAAATCTCCTAATCATGAGTACTGTTGCGTTTTAGAGTTAAAAACAATATTTTAGCTAAAAATAATAAATTGATGAATACCGAAGCCGAAAAGATAAGTTTACTTTTAGAAATGATTGCTTTCTCTACCGTTGACGGACAGTTGCATAAAAGAGAGTATGAGTTTTTGTGGTTGGTGGCTCAGGAATTAAATATTAGTGCCGATGTTTTCCGCGATTTATTTCATCAGGAAAGCGCCGGTTCAGTTATAAAATCGGAGTTTCAGCGCATTCAGCAATTTTACCGACTGGCGCTGATTATGTATTGCGATGGTATCTTGCATGAAAAAGAAGCCAAAGCCATACAGCAAATTGCGATCGAAATGGGTTTGAATCCCATTGCAACCCGACGTGTTCTCGATTTAATGAAAAAAGCACCCAATGCTATAATCGATCCTAAACTTTTATTGAAAGTATTTCAGGAACAGCACAATTAAATTTTTAAGCTTCAGATCAGATAATTACTTTTTTTTAATGGACATTTTTAAACCAATACCGGTTTGAAAATCAGGTGCATTGTCCAGATTTAGATCTTCTCTGAAATACACGAAATAAGAAAAACGTTTGGTAGAGTAGGTGCAGATAAAATTCCATCCCTCTAAATCTTCGTATAAATGTGAAATCGTTTTTTGCCAGTGCGTCTTGATTCTTTGTCCGGTGAGAACAGTATGATCTTTTTCGTTTTTTCTATTATAAGAGGACTGAAAATTATAATTGATGCCATACGAAAGGTGGTTATTGTTCTTCAGTTTTACCTTGTAGTCAATAAGCCCTTCAAGACTATAGAAGAAATCCCTACTACTAATATTTACCCGATCTCCATATTCTAAAAAATGCTGACGCAAAACTCCTGCACTGGCACCAAAAGTCAGAATGTTTTTGTTTTTAATGATCTTCTTTTTTAGAATAGAAGAAGAAATCCCAAAATCGGCCACAGGATTGTATGGAGAAGTATTGATACCGAGCTGTGCTCCAAAATTCAAATAGATATGATGTTTTTCATTCATTTCTAATTTGGGATAATAGTTGTAATTGATGTCAATTCCGGGAATGGTAAAATTACCGTTATGCATGGTGAGAACCCTGTCATTTTCATCTTTATAAGATATTCCGGCTTTATTTAAACCATAGTAACGTCTTGAGAAAGGATCTTCTCCGCCGGCAATGTTACTGTGAAACCATTCGATTGTTTCATCAGAAGTAAAAATAGAGTACGGATATTTTCCTCCATCCAGCGAATTTATTCGTAAACCGAAATTAAGTTCGTGATGAACCGTGATAGGCAATGTAAAAGTAAATCGATACGATCGAATCACACCATCGGCGGTGAACTCTTTAGTATTGTGCGGAACTTTATTGAAGTCAAAAGCATACTCCCGAACATGCCAGGGCATATTTTCTGCCGCCTTTTGATCGTTGGGATCTGTTAATTCATATGATTTTACATAAGGTAGAGCGACATTACCGCTAGAGAATTCAAATGAAAAAGAGTATTTATCAGGAGAACGAACATTGAAATTATGATTTAATCTGGAAATATAAATTCCTAGCGGGTGATTGGAAAGAATATTCGGTTTGATGATATCCGAAGAATTTTCTATTTCTTTATTCCAAAAATCATTATTTCCAGATTGTGCCAGGGCAGAAATATTGAAAACAAAAAGAGCAAGAAGGAATAAAAGATATTTCATTTCAGCGTTTTAAAATTTTGTTAAAACTAATGAATTTGAAATTCCTTATAAAATATTTCTTCCATAATTTTAAGTATAAAATTCTTTTATACTTTGGATGTCAATTGTTTTAGAATTGTGTGTTTAAGGAAGCTGTTCCTGCAATTTTTTAATGTCGTCACGCAGTTTTGCAGCCTGTAAAAAGTCCAGTTCTTTTGCCGCTTTTTCCATTGATTTTCGTTTTTCACAAATCATTTTTTCCAGTTCCGATTTCGATAAATAAGCTGTTTCCGGTTCTGCCGCTGCTGACGGTATGGTATGTCCTAATTCGTATTCAACCAGAGGGTTTTTAGTAAAGGCACTATCGATTTTTTTATTTAAGGCCTGAGGAGTGATATTGTTTTGAGTATTATAATTGATTTGTTTGGTTCTGCGATAACTGGTCTCATCAATTGTTTTTTGCATACTGGCAGTGATCTTATCAGCATACATGATGGCTTTTCCGTTAAGGTTCCTTGCGGCACGGCCAATAGTTTGGGTCAATGATCTGTGGTTTCTTAAAAAGCCTTCTTTATCGGCATCTAAAATAGCAACAAGCGAAACTTCAGGTAAATCCAGACCTTCACGAAGTAAGTTTACCCCGATCAAAACATCAAAAATTCCTTTGCGTAAGTCCTGCATAATTTCGATACGCTCCAGTGTATCTACATCGGAATGAATATAACGACAACGAATGTTAACTTTGGTCAAATATTTGGCTAGTTCCTCGGCCATTCTTTTGGTCAGAGTAGTGACCAGAACTCTTTCGTCTAATTCACAGCGAACCTGAATTTCTTCGATCAAATCATCAATCTGATTCAAACTTGGGCGTATCTCAATAATGGGGTCTAATAATCCTGTTGGACGAATAATCTGCTCTACATAAACCCCGTCTGTTTTCTGAAGTTCATAATCGGCAGGTGTTGCAGACACGTAAATGACCTGATTTTGCATGGCTTCAAACTCCTCAAATTTCAGAGGTCGGTTGTCCATTGCAGCAGGCAGACGGAAACCATATTCTACCAGGTTTTCTTTTCGGCTGCGATCGCCTCCGTACATGGCATGAACCTGCGAAACCGTCACGTGACTCTCGTCTACCACCATCAGATAATCCTTTGGAAAATAATCTAACAAACAGAAAGGACGGGTTCCGGCATCTCTGCCGTCAAGATATCTCGAATAATTTTCAATTCCGGAACAATATCCTAATTCGCGAATCATTTCTAAATCAAAATTTGTACGTTCTTCCAGACGTTTTGCTTCCAGATGTTTACCGATTTCTTTAAAATAATCGACTTGTTTGACTAAATCCTGCTGGATTTCCCAAATAGCGCCTTGTAAAACATCAGGCGAAGTCACAAACATATTGGCAGGATAAATAGTTAGTCGGGTAAATTTTTCAATGACTTGCGAGGTCTTGGCATCAAAGGATTCTATTTCTTCTATTTCATCACCAAAAAAGTGAATTCTATAGGCGTCATCGGCATAACTTGGATATACTTCAACCGTATCTCCTTTGATTCTGAAGTTTCCCGGAGTAAAGTCTGCTTCCGTTCGGGAATATAAACTCTGCACCAGGCTGTGTAATAATTTCGTTCGGGAAATGACTTGATCTCTTGCTATTTCGATGACATTTTTCTGAAATTCAACAGGATTTCCAATACCATACAAACAGGAAACTGAAGCGACAACCAATACATCACGACGTCCCGAAAGTAGGGAAGAAGTAGTGCTCAGACGCATTTTTTCAAGTTCCTCATTGATGGACAAATCCTTTTCGATAAATACTCCTGTAACCGGCATAAAAGCTTCCGGTTGGTAATAGTCGTAGTAAGAAACGAAGTATTCCACCGCATTATTCGGGAAGAATTGCTTAAATTCCGAGTACAACTGTGCAGCCAGTGTTTTGTTGTGTGCCAAAACCAAAGTAGGTCTCTGAACTTCCTGAATAACATTGGCCACCGTAAAAGTTTTTCCGGAACCCGTAACTCCTAATAAAGTTTGGTATTTTTCACCGTCTATAATGCCTTGTGACAGTTTTTCAATTGCTTGCGGTTGATCACCTTTTGGACTGTATTCAGAGGATACCTGGAAATTCATTTTTGGATGATGAAAGATTAGTGTCGTAAAGATACGAGTTTGATTTCTTTTTTTCTGAAAGTATAATTCAAAAAAAGACCGTCAACAAATTTCATGTTGACGGTCTTTTTATAATTGAGAATGATTTAGAAGCTAAGACTTAATCTTGCAAAAACAAAACGTCCGTTTTGACCAAATTGAGATATATTTCTGGAATACACAAATTGATTTTGGTTGGATAAATCAATAGCAGTTGGAGTAGTGGCATAGGTTATGTTTCCATTTGCATCAACGCCATTGGCTCTTCTAGCGGTTTGTGGCCCCAGGTTTTTATCCGGATAAACATCAAAAACATTGTTAGCACCGATTATGATTTTAGCAATAGGACTAATTTTAAAACCGACAGACATGTCGGTAATCACTCTTCCTCCCCAAACAGGATGTTCATTTTCCACCGCTTTTCCATTTACAATAGTGGCGCCTACAAAACCATCACCGTTTACGTCAGCAACGTTTGGATCTGTTACTTCTCCAAAGTACACGTTTCTTAAAAAGAAATCGAATTTTTTATAAGTAAGACCGTTTGTCAGATTTACTTTTACTCGCGGTACTGCTTCTTCTAAATAAATTCTTGAAGATTCTGAAAAATAAGTGTTTACCTGACCTGCGGCTTCTAGTATAGGAGAAGCATGAATGTTTCCTATTTTACGTGTTTTTGAAAAGGTACCGGACAAGTCATTTTTTAAAGTCAGATTTTCATTTAGGTTCATTTTGTTGGTAAGTACCACATCAATTCCTTTAGATTCGGTATCAATGGCATTGGCGAAGAAAGTTGCCGCATTTGCGCCAGCCTGATCATACAAAGACTGAGTCAGTGGAGTTGGTGTAAACTGATCGGTAAGTACTACTCTGTCGTTTATTTTGATGTAATAAGCATCCGCAGTTATGGTAAGGTTGGCTGATGGAATTTTAGCTGTAAATCCGGCGCTTACACTAGTTGACTCTTCTTGTTTTAATTTCGGAATTCCAAGTAATTTTGCGATTTCAGAATCATTGCTAAAAGTTCCTACTTCAAAAGGGACTCCTCCTGTAAATTGTGTTGCAGTGGATTCATAATAAATTTGATGTAAGGATGGAGCTCTGAATCCTGTTGAGAAAGCACCACGCAAATTGATGTTGTCGGTAAGTTTATAGCGGGTGGCAATTTTAAAATTAGTAGTGCTTCCAAAATCGGAATAATTTTCAAAACGAACAGCTCCGTTTAATAACCATTTTTCGGTTACATCTAACTCTAAATCCGTATAAAGAGCTATACTGTTTCTTTTTTCGGTTTTTGCATTTTCAGCTCTGTAACCCGGAAAAACCTGTGCTCCACCTGGTCTCGCGGCACCATAAAAATCAGTCACTCTTATGTTGGCAGGTGTTGTACCGGTAACGACATTTCCATTGATATCGTATTGACTGTAAGAGTCAGGAACTCCGGCATTGATACCGTATTGTTCGTAGCGATATTCGGCACCAAATGCGACGTTCAGTGTATTGATTTTTTTGCTCATATCAAAATTCGTTGTGTTTTGAGCAAAACGTAGACCTCCTGCATCAAATTCAGTAGGGGAACCTTCTCTTAAAGTTGCATTTACAGTGTTTTCAATATTATAATCAAAGGAATTTCGACCGTATGTATTACTCAAATCAAAATGCCAGTCTTTAAAAATAGTACCTCTAAGTCCTGTTGCAGCAGAAAGGTCATTAATGGTAGAATGAATTTCGGGTAAGAAACCATTTAAGTATAAACCGGTGTAAGATCTTGATTGATTAGGTCTTCTGAAAAAGCCGGCAGATTCACCATTTCTATAACTGGTTCCACCAAAAACGTAAACTTCTAATTTATCATTTATGGGATAGGCGGCATTCAAAAAGAACTGAACACTTTTAAATTCAGACTGCCCTATTCTCATATTAAAGTTCCTTCTTTCAAGTTTTCGGTAAGCCAGTTCTCCGTCTGTGGCATCAAAATTTAAGGCCGTTTGTAATTGCGAAATAGTTGTGGCATTACTGATATTCGTTTGTTGTGCCCCGGTAAAATAACTTACTTTGGGAGCATAGTTTTTTATTAAGCTTACAATTTGAGCAGAATTAGGAGTATTGGTAATGTTGCCGTACAGAGAATTTATATTTATTCCGTCTTCTGAAGCTCTTTGTTCAATCGCATTGTAAGCGTTATAGATAGTACCTGTGGCGTCATTAGCTCTGCTTGTAGCATCTCTTAATTGCAAGCTTCCCGTTAAATTAATAAAACTTTTTTCTTTGCCTAAATTTGTTCCGTAATTAACGTCCATTTGGTAATTGTTACCATCATTTCCTCCTCTGTGATCGTTAGCATTTCGTGAAAAATTACTTCCTGAAAAGAGATTAATATCTATTTTTTTAGTGTCTTTTTTTATGTTAAGATTAATTACTCCTGCTATAGCATCTGAACCATATTGCGCAGAAGCACCATCTCGCAGTACTTCTATTTTTTCAAGAGCGAAAGCGGGAATTGCATTCAAATCGGTTCCTACTGATCCTCTTCCCGGAGTTCCGTTTATGTTAACTAAAGAGGAAGTATGTCTTCTTTTTCCGTTTACCAAAACCAATACCTGATCAGGGCCTAAACCTCTTAATTGCGCAGGATCAAGGTGATCCGTTCCGTCAGCTACCGTTTGGGTATTTGAGGTAAAGGAAGGAGCTACCATGTTCAAAATCTGATTCAGGTTGGTTTGTGCTCCTTGCGTTGCAATATCCTTCATTGCAATAACATCTATAGGAACAGCTGATTCTGTAACAGTTCGGGTAGGGTTACGCGAACCAATAATCACTACATTCTCCAGGCTTTCACCACTGCCTCCTGATAGCGTAACATTTACAGTTGGTCCCACAACTGTTACGGTTTTGGTTTGTAATCCTACATATGAAAATTGCAGAACGTCGCCAACTTTGGCTTCAATAGTATAATTCCCGTCAATATCGGTAACGGCTCCTTTTTTGGTACTGATGACCAAAACAGTAACTCCCGGTAAAGAGGCTCCTGTGTCATCGACAACTTTTCCTTTGACAAGATCGGTTTGTTTGTTTTGATTGGTCTGAATGGTATTTTTTCGGTTTTTCGTATTTTCAGCAGCAGTAAGATTGTTGCCGTTTGCTAAAAGAATAGTGAATGCAAAAGGTGTGAGTAACACTTTTTGGAGTCGTAAATACATTTGGTTTTTGAATAGATTCTTCTTCATAATTCTGGTTTTATATTAGTTTGGTTTAAATTAATATGAAAGCAAAAAATAAATAACAAACGGGTCTGCTATAAATTATTTTGAAATTGAATTTGTTTTGGAATTTTTATTCAATAAATTTCTGAACCAAATGGTTATTGTCACTTTTTTAATTTAGGACTGGTCCAGTAGATTGAAGGGTATGGTTCGCTCTATTTTGACGATTTTTTAAAATAGTTTTGCTATAATTGTAAATATATATAATTTTAAGTTAAAACTATTGATTGGTTTGATTTATAAGTTGTTTTTTAAACTTTTGATATTTATTTTTGATTTATGTTGCGAAAAATACTTTTCTTTAAGGGTTCGAGATCGTTTTCTTAGGATTTAAAAACTCAATTATTTCTTCATTTACAGCTTTAGACTGATCTATGCTTAAAAAATGACCCGCATCATGAATCGTTTTTGTTGTACCGTTTACTAAAAGTTTTTGAGCACGCTCAAGACTTTCTTCTGAATTGATAACATCATGATCTCCAATTAAAATCAGAACCGGATTGGTGATGGATTTTAGTTCGTCATCTGAGAAAGGACGCATTTTCAGCATGCTGGAATTTGACTTTGCATATTTGTTGGCCAAATAAAATTGTCTTTTATAGACCGGACTGATTTTTTCAGGATGAGTAGAAAATATTTTTAATGTTTTTTCGAAATTCTTTTCATTTGGGAAAAGCTTCAATAGTAAGGCTGGAGTCATTTTTCGCATTTTATCAATGGATTTTAAGGTTTGTGCGGGACTCAACAGCACTATTTTATCGATTGAATTTTCTTTTTGAGTGGCTAACAATGTTGCCATCCAGCCACCACGGGAGGCTCCTATAAGATCAATCTTTTTTAATTTGTAATGATCGAAAATTTCATTGTACAAAAGGACTATTTCTTCCGAAGAGAGCGGTTTAGAAGTCAAAGTAGACTTTCCGGGTTCCATTATAAAATCAATGGCATAAATACGGTGTGTTTTGGACAATGCTTTTATGTTGGGGTACCACATGACAGAACTCGCATCCATGCCATGGAGCAGTACTAAATCTTTTCCGTTTTTTAAACCGCTAATAATTACATGGACTGTTCCGTACGTTGTTTGTATATTTTCCTCGGTATATGGAATATCCCAAAGCTTTAGTGCCTGATCGTATGAATTTATATAAACTTGTTTCTCGCTTTTTGTTTTAAAAACATAATCGTCAAATTTTGTCTTTTTAGAAGCCGCGCAACCTGCCAGTAAAAGCAACAACGATACTTTAAAGAAAATTTTTGCCATAGGAATAAAATTCAAATTACTTTAAAGGTACGAAAATGCTGACTCTAAAAAGTATCAGAATTTTATTTTAAACTAGTAGAATTTCAACATTAAGCATTTTCAGAGTTCCATGCCTTCTGCTGGTTTTCATCTAAAAAAGTCCAGGCTACGATTCGACTTGTTTTTTGGCCCTGAGCCATATCAATGGTTTGAATATCGGCTGCATTTACTTTGTTTAATGTTTTGTAAATGTTGTAAAGATTATCTCTTTTGGATACTAAAGTGGTGAACCAAAGACATTGTGTGGCATATTTGGCGCTTTCGTAAATCATTTGAGTGATAAAACGAAGCTCACCTCCATCACACCATAATTCCGCATTTTGACCTCCAAAGTTTAAAACAGGGTTTGCTTTCTTTTTGTCCTTCGGGTTTAAATTGGAAACTTTACGAACGGTACTTTTATTGGCTTCTTCTGCCGAAGCATGAAAAGGCGGATTGCACATCGTGAACGTAAAACGATCTTCGGGAGTAATGATGTTTTTAAAAATAAAACGCGATTCTGTCTGTTGCTGAAGGCTAATGGCTTCAATCAGTTTTGGATTTGCTTCAATAATTGTACTGCAGTTTTCGATTGCTTTTCGATCGATATCTGTTCCAACAAAATCCCAGCCGTAAATGGCATTTCCTAAAATAGGATAAATGCAGTTAGCACCCGTACCTACATCTAAACCTAACACGGAGGATCCCTGAGGAATAGTTCCGTTATTGGTTTCGGCTAACAGATCGGCCAAATAATGGATGTAATCCGTTCTTCCCGGAATAGGCGGGCAAAGGTAGTTTTTAGGGATATCCCAGTTTTGTATGCCGTAATAAGTTTCCAGTAAAGCTTTGTTGAGCAGTTTTACCGAAAGAGGATTACTGAAATCAATAGTTTCAATTCCGTGACTATTTACTGCCACCTGCGCTTTTAATTCAGGACAATTTGCAATAAGAAGTTCGAAATCATAACGTGAACGGTGCAGATTTCGGGGATGTAAATTGTTTTTTTCGGAAGGATCTGTTGTTTTCATTTTGTGAATTTGGGAGCAAAGATAGTTATTCCTTTTTTGGGATTGCATTCTAATGAAAAACGAGTTGTTTTTGTTTTAGAGTGTTTTTCGATTTTGTATAAGAAGACGGTATTTAATCCATACATTCCATGAGCAATAAATCACCTTCCGTATGGGTAATAGTCACTAATCCGTCCTGAAGAACCGAATTGCTGCTTCCGGTTCTGTAGCCAATTGTTAAGGTATCGTTTTCAAGGGGATATTGTAAGTTGGTCGAATAAATTCCGTTAACCACTCCAATCGGAATCAGAGAGATTGGAGTTTTCGCCGTGTACCACTTCTCGAATTTCTGAGGTAATAAGAATACTTTAGAATGATCGTCCAGTATCACAATTTTAAGCAAATTGCGGTAGCGGGCAATATTGGTGATATTGGTTATGGTGTGATCTGCACGTTTTCCGGTGGCCCAAACCACATTTACAGCAGGTATTTTGCGATCGATTAAATAATCAAAAGCTTTCTCCAGATCGGTTTTGTCCTGATCGGGTGTATGAACAATTTCGATAGGATATTGTGTTGTCTTGTATATTTCAGGATCAAAGCCACGGTCGAAATCACCCAATAGCACATCGACTTTGATGCCCAGTTCAATTACTCTTTCAATGGCTGAATCGAGTACGATAACAAGAGGAGACCATTCCAGTAATTGTCCTAATAATTCCGGATGGCATGCTGCTCCGTTGGCGATAATTAAAGCGGGTTCCTGGTCGTCGCGTACGATATGGTGTGAAGACATTTAGTTTTTAATTTGAAATGTGCTGCAAATGTACAAAAGTTATGAGCTGTAAAAGATCAGGCAAATAACTAAATTATTTGGAATGGAGATTTTACGAGAATAGGGGAGCAAAAAAAATGCTCTCAATTAAGAGAGCATTTGGTTAATTTTTTAAAAATTTGTTTGTTGTTGTTCCTTTGTTTGAATTTATTTTAACGAAGTAAATCCCTTTACTCAATTCCGAAACATTGATGTTCGAGAAGTTTTTTATGTTTTTGGTATCTAATACAGATTGTCCAAGTGTATTATAAATTTGTATTGATTTTATAGATAGATTTTCATCTGATGAAATGTTCAGTACATCTTTAACCGGATTAGGAAATAAAACAAGATTGGAATTGTTATTGTTTAAGAAATAATCGGGTGTATCCAATGTGCTTTTAGTGCCAAGTAATCGGATTGTTCCATTAGACCAGTTGTTTTTGTATTTTACAAAATTACCTGTTACCAAAAGTTTTCCGTCTTTTTGAATTTTAATGGCAGTAATGTTACCATCAAACCCTTCACCTGAATCAAATGTGGTGTCAATTTCTCCATTTTTCTCTAATAGTTTAAAGTCATTTATCTGGTAATCCGTGGTGCTGTTTCGATTAGTAAAAAGTACAATTTGATCATTAGACTGTATTTCCATACCTCGTACAAGATGCGCTACATAAGTAGAATTATATTCAGTAAATGATGCATCTGTAGAGCCATCCGTATTTAAGCGTTTTAGAACACAACTCTTTTCTGTTATAGAATTAAAATTTAGCTGCCCCGCGATGATGATTTTTCCATCAGATTGTATGCCAGTAGTGTAGATAAATCCGGTTAGGTTTTCATCAGGACGGAAAGTATTGTCAAATGTTCCGTCACTATTAAATCTTGCAATTCGATTGATTTTTGTTTCGTTATAAGAAGTAAAATTACCGGCTACAATTATTTTTCCATCTTTTTGCACTGCTGAAGTGTAGCAGAGATTGTTAAATCCTCTGACTGAAGCAAAGCTAAGATCTTTAGAGCCATCGCTGTTTAATCTTGTAAGACTGTCCTGTCCATCCGAAGTAACTAAGATTTTTCCATCGGAAAGCAATATTAAATTGTATATGCGTCCAAGGTAAATAGGGGCCGAAAAAGAAGCATCTATTGTAAAATCATCATTGTATTTAACCAAACTACTTACGCCTGTAGATTCAATTTTATTTAAGATAACTTTACCATCTGGCAGAACAATTCCTTTTCTAAAGGTATTTTTTTCGCTTTTAGGGGATGTAAATAGGTTTTGGTATAAATTTTTATTCTGAGAAAGCTTGCCATTTTTGTTTAGCAATTTTATACCATCATGATATTTTGTATTAAAGGTACTTTTGCTATTTCCCAGAACAAGAATGTCGCCATTCGGTTTTTCTAAAATATCATTTCCTGCATAAAAAGTACTGGGTTGTTCTTGTGCGTTAATTTCAGAAGTAGTTAAATCTACTTTAATAAATCGGTTAAAAGAAGTACTTCCTCCTGTAAAGTTTACAATATTCTCCGTACAAACTAATAATTTATTATCCGGGCACAACAAAATTTTATTTGAATTTGTGTTTGCGTCTAATTTTGCTACAACTGTATTATCAATGGAGCCATCATTATTAATGAGTGTCAAATCGCTTTTTAGTATTTTATCATTCGAGAGAAGAATAAAATCTTTTACTGTTGCCATTGGGAATCCTGGCACAACGTATTTAAATGATGTGTCTTTAGATCCGTCGGTGTTGAACCTCATAAAACCGGAGGTCGCAATATATTTGAATGTACTGTAGCAACCGCCAAATAATATTTTTCCATCTTTTTGAATGCCCAATTTACAATCGTACATACTATCATACCCAACAGTATTGTTGGAACAAATTCCTCCAAATCCTTCTATAGCAGTAAATCCTGAATCTAAAGTACCATCAGAATTTAAACGGTCAATTCTATAACTTGTTTCTTTGTTGAATGTATTCTCATAGGCTCTTACTACTTTACCATCAGTTTGCAGTTCAAATTTGAAAATATTATAAGGGTAACCGGAGCCTGGTTGAAAAGTTTTATCCACAGTACCGTCAGCATTTAGGCGCAGCATATTGCGGCCAGTAAATTTTTGATAAATAGAAACATCAAAAACTCCCGCTATTAGTATTTTTCCATCGGGCTGTATTTTTATCGAACGTATAATTGTAAACGTAAATGAATTGAATCCTTTATCAGAAAGATTAAATGTATTGTCAAGAGTACCGTCGGCATTTAACCTGATTATTTTGTTTACCGGTTTTCCATCATAAGTTGTAAAAGCGCCACCAATCAGAATTTTTCCATCCGGTTGTATTGCTAAACCTGACGGTGCAGAACTAAACCCTAAGCCAGTTTTGAACGTTTCATCAAGAGACAAATCTTTATTTAACCTCAAAATATTGTTACCTTTTACTGCATTCTTGTCATTGTACAATTTATAAGAACTGGAATTTCCAACCAGAATTATTTTCCCGTCAGGCTGTAAAGCAAAATCTTTGCTGAACAAAGTTAAACTGGGAAGGTAATCTTTGGTGTCAAAATCCGGGTCAATATTTGAAGAAACTTGAGCATTGCTCGATAGTGATATAAAAAAAAGAAATAATAAGAAGTAGTGTTTTTTCATAAATGATTTTTTGTATCAAATATATTGTTAATATTTTATTTGTACATACAAAAAAACAATTGTTTCTTCTTATTTTTTGTAGCCTTAAATTTAAGTTATAATAATCTTCTGTGGTAATTTATTTGTCCTAAATGATAGGCTAAATGGGTAGAAAGATGCACTAAAAAGAAACCGGTTGTCATTTCTTTTTCGAAAACAATTTGCGGGTAAATAAGCTCTAAATCGGCTTCGGTTAAACTATCAAGAGTGTTGTTTACCACCAAAATAGTATGTTCAATTTTGCTGATGAGCTCAGATCTTGGAATATCTTTCAGGGAGAATTCCAATGGACGATCACGAACATAATCTGTTTTTCCTAATTCGGCACCAATATAGGTATTTATGTTTCCCATCAGATGCAAACAAAGATTTCCGGCTGAATTAGAAATATCCGGCGCAATTGTCCAAATCAGAGCTTCGTTTTGATAGGATTCGATTTCAACTTTTAATTTGTTCAGGTCTCTGTTAAAAAGAATTTTTAAGGTATCGATCAACATGATTTTAAGTTTTTGGGGTTATCGGAATCCAGATTTCTTCTTCAGAATCCGGATCTTCTTTTTTGTATTTTTCACCCATTATGGCAAAGTGCGGTCTTTCATCAACCGTATACGCTGAATTGGGGAGCCAATCTACAAAAATTTCACGATACGTTTTGTGGCCTTCACTTTGAGGGCCTTTATGAACAAAAACAGCATACAATCCCTCAGGAATTACCAAAGATTTCATTTCCTGTGGCACTTCATCAAATGCAGAGACTTCGACTGCGGCCCATTTTTCGAAGGTATTTTCGGGATCAAAATTGTCAAAATGTGCCGTTGGAAAAACTTCCAGAGAATACAAATCGGCATCGACCATGTTTTTAATTTCTTTCCGTTTCGGCATAAACGAACTCCATAATTCATGAGTTTTGTTTTCCAAAAACGACATTATTACGTATTTACCAATTAGTTTTTTTTCGGATAAAATCTGAATTCTGGCTTCCATTTTTTACTGATTATTGAATTTTATATTTTTTGTAATCGGTTTCACTAAGCGAAAAATAACCTAACGGAAAATTAGCCTTATCGGCCATATTGATAATATTTCCTCTTACGGTTGCGGGAGGAGACTGAAAAGGTCCGCCAACATTGTTTCCGGCAATACTCACCAGAATACTCATATAATTGTAATATTGTTTAGAGATGCCGTAATGCGTCATTTCGACTTCATTACCAACTTTTAAATCGTCATCATCTGAAGTGCTGAAATATTCATTTCCCTGAAAAAATTTGTCTTCAGTAACGTAATAAGTTGAAGTAATTTTCGTCGAATATACATATTTAAAAAGATAAAAATTATCGGCATTGGCAGGATCGTTAAAATAAGCACGGGTTTCCACTTTTTTTCCTGATAAACCGCCCTGATTGTTTTGCTCCACCCGGGTTATGGGAGCGACTGATTTCATAGATTCGGTGGCAGTATAAGTAATTCCGCCGGAAATCACCGTTAAGGTATAGATTTCGTCGATTACCGGAATAAAATTTGAGCAAGCATAGCGTCCGGTTTTCGGAACTTCACTAAAATTGAACTTTATATTCTGGCTGTTCGTGATAAATACGGTTGCACCCGAAACAATTGGAATAACATTTTGAAAGTAACCTGTAGTGGTGGTCAGTTTTATGGTTTGTTGCTTTCCTGTAGTTCCTTTTTGCCAGTTTATTGCCGCTTCAATAACTAATTTTGGCGGAGCAGTATCCAGATTAACATCCACAACTTCTTCACAGCCGGTGAGGAAAATGGATATAAAAAGGACAATTAAGAGAGTTGCTTTTTTCATGATGTGTCTTTTATTTTCTTTGGAGGGAAAGGAGGTCTTAAAATTTAAAATTATAGCTAACAGCAGGAACAATTCCGAAAATTGAAGTTTTTACGGCTTCATTTGCAGCGGTATCGGTATTTTGGCGGAAATTAATCGAGGCCGCATTCTGGCGGTTGTATAAATTGTAAATACTAAAAACCCATTCTGCTTTCCATTTTCTGTCTTTGTTTCTTCGGGGTGTCAAAGTTGCCGAAACATCTAAATGGTGATAGGCCGGCAAACGGTTGTCGTTTCTTAAACCATAGCTAGGCACCGTAATTCCTAAATACTGATATTGTCCATTTGGATAGGTAACAGGCTGTCCTGACTGAAGCGCAAAATTAGCTCCAAAAGACCATTTCTCGTTCAGGTTATAAGCTGATGTCACGGCTAAATTATGCGTTTTATCATAGGCAGAACTGTACCATTGTCCGTTGTTGATACCGATCTCTTCGGGAGTTCTTCCCGGAGTTTGCTGTTGTGATTTGGATAAAGTATAGGAAATCCATCCGTTGAATTTGCCTTCATTTTTCTTAAGCATAAATTCGAGACCATAAGCTCTCATTCTTCCGTTCAGAACTATTTGTTCGATCGCATTATTCGCAATCAAATCGGCACCATCGATATAATCGAGTCGGTTTTGAATCTTTTTATAATAGGTTTCGACTTCAACGGTATAGGCGCCATTATTAATATTTCTAAAATAGCCCAAAGCAACCTGATCTGCAAGCTGGGGTTTGATGTAGTTGTCACTAGGCATCCACACGTCAAGCGGAGTAGGTGATGAGGTATTCGAAATCAATTGAAGATACTGCGCCATGCGATTATAGCTTGCTTTAATAGCCTGATCGTCGTTTAACTGATAAGAAACCGAAAGTCGCGGTTCGAAATTGTTGTAATCCTGAATGACCTTGTTTTTACCAAAGTGTTTTGTTGAGACAGGGATTCCTTTTTCGTAAATCTGCATATTATTATTGAAGGTTACGGCCTCATTATTGTTGTAATAATTAATAGTAGAAGCACCTAAGCGGTAGAAAAGACTGTAACGCAAGCCATAAGCTAGTGTGAGTTTTTTGGAAAGCTGATTTTCGGCTTCGATATAAACAGAAGGTTCAAAAGCATATTTTTTGTCCAGCTGGTCCGGATTAATTCCGGATTTTTCATTACTTGGTTTAATGGTTCCGGGATTAAATTCATAGTAAATTCCGTTTAAACCGTAGTTCAGTTTGAATTTATCCGAGACATAGTTTTTGAAGTCATACTTGATGTTATAATTTTTAATTCCGGAGTCCCATTTAAAGCCTACAAAATCTAAGTCAAGACCGTAATAGTAATCACTGTAAATTAGGGATAAATTGGCAAATAGCTTATCAGAGTACAAGTGATTCCAACGCAGGTTTAGTGTCGAATTTCCGTAAATATTGGTAAAGCTCTTGTTCAGACTAAATACGTCGCGGCCAAAATAACCCGATAAATACAAGCTGTTGTTTTCGTTTAGCTTATAACTCAATTTAGTGTTTAAATCATAGAAATAAGCAGCGTTGTTTTTTTGATCTTCAGATAACTTTAGAAATAAATGAGCGTAAGAAGCTCTTCCTCCAATCAGGAAAGAACCTTTGTCTTTCACTAGCGGACCTTCGGCTAAAATTCGACTTGAAATTAATCCAATTCCACCATTGACGTGAAACTCTTTGCTGTTTCCGTCTTTTTGATAAATGTCTAAAACAGAAGAGGCTCTTCCGCCATAGCGAGCCGGAATTCCTCCCTTATATAATTTTAAATCTTTGATGGCATCCGGATTAAAAACGGAGAAAAAACCAAATACGTGAGAAGAATTAAAGATAGTAGCTTCGTCCAGCAAAATCAAATTCTGATCAGCACCCCCGCCACGTACATTGAAGCCCGAAGCGCCTTCACCTGCATTTGTGACTCCCGGGAGCAATAAAATTGATTTTATAACATCGACTTCACCCAAAACAACCGGCATTCTTTTGATGGTGGCAATAGAGAGTTTATTGGCACTCATCTCAGGCGATTTGATGTTGATTTTACTTTTATTATCAGTAATTATGACCTCTTTAAGTTCTTCACCGCTTTCGGTAATGGCAAAATTATTTTTAGTGTTTTGATTTAAAGTAATGGTTTTTTGAAGAGTCTGATAACCAAGATAACTAATTTCAATTTCATATTCGCCCTGTGGAACGGTTAGAGAATAAAACCCATATTCATTGGTGGTAGTACCTATTTTTAAGGCCGGAATATAGAGGTTTACGCCTATTAAAGTTTCATTGTTTTTAAAGTCGGTGATAGTACCGCTCAGTGTGAATTTTTCCTGAGAAAATGAGGTTAGAATAGTAAAGAAGAAAAATAAAAAAGCAATTATTTTTTTGTTGGTCATTATCTTGGTTTTGAGTTACATAGTTAATGATTCTTGTTAAATATTTCAGCAGAACGATTGTTAAACATTAGTTAAGAATGGCTCTCTTTCTGAGGTTCAGAGGCTCAGATCTTTTTTAGTTCAACTCAAAAAAAAAGACAACTGTTGAAAGTTGTCTTTTTAGGGGAGGTACATTTTTGTGTATCTCTAGTATTTCATTTCGCTATTTTATTTGAGCGATAATAGAGTTGAATGTTTCGCTTGGTCGCATAGCTTTGCTCACTAACTCCGGAGTTGGCTGGTAATAACCTCCAATTGTTTGAGGTTTTCCTTGTGCACCAATTAATTCAGCATCGATTTTAGCTTCGTTAGCTTCAAATTCAGCAGCAATTGGAGTGAAGATCGCCTTCAACTCAGCATCTTTGTTTTGAGCTGCTAAAGCCTGAGCCCAGTAGTATGCAAGGTAAAAATGAGAACCACGGTTGTCAATTTGACCTACTTTACGGGCAGGAGATTTATCATTGGCAAGGAATTTATCATTGGCCTGGTCTAAAGTTTCAGACAGAACAATTGCTTTAGAATTGTCTAAAGTTTGTCCTAAATGCTCTAAAGAAGCTCCAAGTGCTAAAAATTCACCTAATGAATCCCAACGTAAATATCCTTCTTCTGTAAATTGCTCTACGTGTTTTGGAGCAGAACCTCCGGCACCCGTTTCAAACAATCCGCCACCGTTCATTAACGGAACGATAGATAACATTTTAGCTGAAGTTCCTAATTCTAAAATTGGGAATAAATCGGTTAAATAATCACGTAAAACGTTTCCGGTTACTGAGATGGTATCTAAACCTTTGATGATTCTGTCTAAAGTAAATTCTGTAGCAGCAACCGGGTTTAAGATGCGGATATCCAGATTTACAGTATTGTGATCTTTTAAATATTTTTGAACTTTTGCGATCAATTCTCTGTCATGTGCTCTGTTTTCGTCTAACCAGAAAACGGCAGGAGTATCAGATAAACGTGCTCTGTTTACAGCTAATTTAACCCAGTCCTGAATTGGAGCATCTTTGGCCTGACACATTCTGAAAATATCATTAGTTTCAACGTTTTGTTCCATTAAAACAGTTCCTTTGTTGTCTGTTACACGAACAACTCCGTCAGCTTTTATTTGGAATGTTTTGTCGTGAGATCCGTATTCTTCTGCTTTTTGAGCCATTAAACCTACGTTAGGAACACTTCCCATTGTTTTAGGATCAAAAGCACCATGTTTTTTACAGAAATCGATAGTAGCGGTGTAAATTCCAGCGTAAGAGCGATCCGGAATAACAGCAATAGTATCTTGTTGTTTTCCTTCTTTATTGTACATCTGTCCTGAAGTACGAATCATTGCCGGCATAGAAGCATCAACAATTACATCCGAAGGAACGTGTAAGTTTGTAATTCCTTTATCAGAATTCACCATTGCCAAAGCAGGACCGTTTTCGATTGCTTTCGTAATGTCAGCTTCAACCTCGGCTTGTTCAGGTCTTCCTGCAATTTTTGCATAGATATCACCTAAACCATTTCTGGTGTCAATGTTTAATTCTGCAAATAAAGTTTCATATTTTTTGAAAAGATCAGCAAAGTATACTTCAACGATAGCGCCAAAGATAATTGGATCTGATACTTTCATCATGGTTGCTTTTAAGTGTACCGAAAGTAAAACACCTTCTTTTTTAGCATCAGCGATAGCGTCAGCAGCAAAAGCTTTTAATTTTTTTACACTTAAAACAGAACTGTCAATGATCTCACCTGCTTTAAGCGGAGTACTGGCTTTTAATACAGTAGTTGTACCGTCTTTTGCAACGAATTCAATTTTTACATCGTTAGCTTCTGCAACAGTAAGCGATTTTTCACTTCCGTAGAAATCACCGTTTGGCATTGAAGCTACTTTAGTTTTAGAATCAGCAGACCATGCACCCATAGAGTGTGGATTTGATTTTGCAAAGTTCTTTACTGCCCTCGGTGCTCTACGGTCAGAGTTTCCTTCACGTAAAACTGGGTTTACAGCAGAACCTAAAACTTTAGCATATTTTGCTTTAATTTCCTTTTCAGCATCGTTTTGCGGATCTTCAGGATAATTTGGAATTCCGTAACCATGTGACTGTAACTCAGCAATAGCCGCTTTTAATTGCGGTACCGATGCAGAAATGTTTGGTAATTTGATGATATTAGCATCAGGCTGTGTTGCCAACTGACCTAATTCAGCCAAGGCATCTCCGGTTTTTTGAGCAGCTGTTAGAAGCTCAGGAAAATTAGATAAAATTCTGCCAGCCAAAGAGATGTCTCTGGTTTCAATAGCGATACCAGCAGTACCCGTAAATGCTTGAACAATAGGTAAAAAAGAATAAGTCGCTAACAAGGGCGCCTCATCAGTTAAGGTGTAATAGATTTTCGAATTCTGTGTCATTTTTTTTTTTTTTATAATCGTATCGCCAGAGAATGGCAATGTAAAAGGTATAGTCGGCTCAGAATGAGCGGAGCAAATATAATAAAAACAGTCCGAAAACGGTGTAGTTTTCAGGAGAAATGCCGAAATTATCAGATTGTTATTTCGGGGTCGTTAAATTGTCAAATCGACGATTTTGGTATTAAAAAATTACGGTTTTGGCATTCTGAAAATGAAGTCCAAAAAAAAACTCGTTTCAAATGATATGAAACGAGTTTTTTATAACCAATAGATAAATGATTATCTTCTTTTATCTTTAATCTTAGCTTTTTTACCAGTAAGTTCTCTGAAGTAGAAAATTCTAGCTCTACGTACAGCTCCTTTTTTGTTGATTTCAATTTTTTGTAAAGCTGGTAAGTTTACTGGGAAGATACGCTCAACTCCAATAGCTCCAGACATTTTACGAATAGTGAAAGTTTCTGTGTTACCAGAACCTCTTCTTTGAATAACAACTCCTTTAAAAAACTGAGTTCTTGTTTTTTCACCCTCTTTAATTTCGTAGTAAACTGTGATAGTATCTCCAGCTCCGAAAACAGGGAAATCTTTTTTAGCAACGAATTCGTTTTGAACGAACTTTAATAAATCTGCCATGATAATTTTTATTATTGTTTATTTAGAGTAACATTCACGTATTTCGCCAGAGGTTAGTCTAATTCGGGTGCAAATGTAAAAAATAATTGTAAATTATGAATTATAAATTGTAAATTATTTTAAGTTGCTGATAAATTGAAGGTTAAGAGTTTCAGGTTTCAAGTTTCAAGTTTTGATTCCGGATCATAAGAACCTGAAACTTGAAACCTGAAACTTGAAACCTGAAACTTGAAACTTGAAACTTGAAACCTGAAACAAAAGAAACTTTTTATTTAGGCTGCTGCTGCGTCACACAGTGGATCATTCCCCCGTTAGCGTATAAATTACGAACGTCGATACCAATTACCTTTCTGTTAGGATACAAGCTTTGAATCAGTTGATTGGCAACAGCATCATTAGGATCATTGTAATTAGGAACCAGTACAACCGTGTTTCCAATGTAGTAATTAACATAAGAACCTTTGTAGCCTAATTTTTTTCCATAGGTCGTTACCACTTTGTTTTGAGTCAAAGGCAGTTTTAGGAAATTGTATTTTTTACCTTTTAAATCTTTTGAATTGTACAAAGTAGGAATGTCTCCTTCTGGTACTTCCCAGTACAGTAAATCATCTTCGCTCATCGTCACGATGGTGTTGTCATTACCAAATCGCGCAAACCCGTCAATGTGCATGTCGGTAATTTCTTTTCCTGCTTTTCCGTTAAGCCAGATGAAGTTAGACACTCCTAGATATTTTTTAAAAATGGCTTCAGCTTGTGCCTGACTCATTCCGGGATTACGATTTGAGTTCAGAATAGAGCTTTTAGTAGCTAATAAGGTTCCTTTTCCATCTATTTCTACAGCTCCGCCTTCGTTGATCATGATCGCATTTAAATCTACAACAGTTGTGTTTTGATCTGCGGCAATTTGTGCTGGTATAGTGTTGCAATTTTTAAAATCAGCTTTTTCTCCCCAGCCATTAAAGCCCCAGTCCTGAATTACCAGTTGATTGTTTTTGTCTTTTACATAAATAGGACCATTATCTCGTACCCAAACATCATCCGTTTTATAGATTTTAAAATCGATAGCAGAAAGAGAAACTCCTGCATTTTGTAATAAAGTTGTAATTCTGTTCTTTTCGTTGGTATTATAAGCAACGATATGCACCTTTTCACTTGTCGACAATGATTTCGTCATGGCAACCCATGTAGCATCCAAATCATCTCTATAGTTAATACCGTATTGATATTGGTGTGGCCATTGCAGCCAGGTTCCTTCATGCGGAGCAGATTCTTCAGGCATGGTATACATAATCTCGCTTTTAATGGATTCAGTTGGTTCGTTAGGTGTTGCAGACATTCCGTCTTCCTGACAGGAAGTGAATAAAGGAAGTAGTACTATTGGTAAAAATAATTTTTTCATCTTAATTTGAGTTTGTTGTGAATTAACTTGTTTATTGTCATTGTGTTACTAGTGTTTTGACGATGCAAAGATAGTATCAAGAGATAAACTGTTAGTTGTCCAAAATGGACAAATCAAATAAGCGGAATAAAAATCGCTGTGAGATAGTCAGATTCGTTATCACAATTGTCGCTGGTTTTTAGATATTGTTCAATAACAGGCAAATGTGAAAGTTCAAAATCATGGGTTAGAAACCAGCCACCAAAGATTTGATTATACGTTTCTTCAAGAGTGTTGTAGCTTCCATGGTGAAAAAAGCGAGCATATTTGCCCCCAAAAATTTGCTTATTTGGAAGATTTTTAAGAACAGCAGTTGTAGCAATGCAGGCTTCGTAAGTGCAGTTTATTTTTTCGGTAATTAAAATATCATCCGTTATAACTCCGAAGAAGCGAGCATCCGTTTCAGGGAATTCATTTTTTAAAAGAGTCTCCCAAAGATTTTCTATTTCGGGATTAATATAATGCGTTTTGGAGCTAAGGTAATAAACAGCTGTTTCCGGAATTACAAGTATTTCAGGCTTTAAAAAGGAGGTAAAAGATTGAAGAATACCTGTATCGTTTAATAAAAGTTCTTTTTGATTGCGGGCTAGTGAAGGAGCGCAGTCGAAATGTTTTTTGAAGGTTTTTGAAAAAGACTGTACATCGGCAAAACCTACTTCAAGTGCAATTTCTGAGATTTGTTTGTTGGAGTAGATCAGTTTTTTGTACCCGTTTTCTACTTTCAATCGGGTCTGATAAGCGCCGATGGTTTCATTAAATAAAGAATAAAAAATGCGTTGCAAATTCCTGTAAGAGTAACAGGAAATACGCTCCAGAGAATTTATTGAGATGATTTGATTGTAATTCATCTCAATATAATTCCGTGTATTGTAAATATGTTTCAGATTAAAATCGCTCATTTTTTATCTTTTAGAAAGAAGTAACAAAAAAGATAACGATAATTACAGCTTTCAAGTATGATGGAGAAGAATCACTAAAAATAAATGAGAAGGGAATATTTTTTATTTTTCTTCCAATAAATCCGGGCGTCTGTTTTTAGTATGTTCGTAGGCCATATCCTCGCGCCATTTGTCAATTTTGGCAAAATGTCCGCTCGTTAGTACTTCAGGAACTTTCCAGCCTTTATAATCTGCAGGTCGTGTGTATATAGGGCCCGAAAGCAGATTGTCCTGAAAACTATCAGTCAATGCTGAAGTTTCGTCGCTCAAAACACCGGGAATCAATCGGATTAAAGCATCAGATAATACTAAAGCGCCTAATTCTCCACCGGATAATACATAATCGCCAATTGAAATTTCTTTGGTAATAAAATGGTCACGAACACGTTGATCTACCCCTTTATAATGTCCGCAGAGAATGATAATGTTTTCATACATCGACATCGTATTGGCCATTTTTTGATTTAGAGTTTCTCCATCAGGTGACATATAGATAATTTCATCGTACTCACGCTGACTTTTTAAATGTGTGATACAGTCATCAATAGGCTGAACTGTCATTACCATTCCGGCACCACCGCCAAACGGATAATCGTCAACACTTTTTTGCCTATTTGTGGTGTAATCACGCAAATTATGAAAATGAACTTCTACTAAACCTTTGTCTATGGCACGTTTCATAATCGAAGCCTCAAACGGACTCTTTAATAATTCAGGTAAAATTGTAATAATGTCAATTCGCATTTTTTTTCTTCAATAGTTCTAAGATGCAAAGATACAAAGTTAATTTTTGTGAATTTTCAAGATTTGAAAATGAGAGAAAATAATTAAGAGACTGCTCAGAATGAATTGCTAACGGGTGTGTTATTTGATGATTTGTGTTTAAGTGTTTGTGATACAGTTAAATATGTGACAATTATATAACATAAAGCAGTCAAAATGTAAAAAAAAGATGCCTAATTTTAAGTAATATTACGATTCAATCATCAAAAAATAAAATCCCATGAAAAAGCTATTAGTATTAACTGTTCTATTGATTTTACAGGCATGT
Source organism: Flavobacterium sp. B183 (assembly GCF_023539155.1). Taxonomy (NCBI): domain Bacteria; kingdom Pseudomonadati; phylum Bacteroidota; class Flavobacteriia; order Flavobacteriales; family Flavobacteriaceae; genus Flavobacterium; species Flavobacterium sp. B183. The sequence goes on from NZ_CP097434.1 coordinate 2,633,723, forward strand.
TCAACAGCTAAAAATACAAACGATCAATGGATTGGTCAGTCTAAAAATAATCTTATAAAGGCGTGGGGACCTCCCATACGTACTATAAATAATCAGGATCATGGGGAAATATTAATTTATGCAGATCAGGTATATGCAAATACAAATACAAGTGAAGGTACCAGAATTGCCGGTTCAAACTATTGGAATTACACTTATATATACACCCGTAAAGACGGGAAAATTTATTTGTATAAAACCGATAAACAACAGCAGCCGCCACAAACGATTGCTGTAAAATAAACGGATTGATTGTTTTTTATAAGAAAATAGCGCTGATTTATTACTGCGGTGAAAATCATTTCAGTATATTTATGTTCTCTTTATACTGATCTTGAGTAACTTAAAATGATAAATCATGAGAAAAATAGCAATGTTAATGGTGTTTTTTCTAATTATTTCCTGTAACAATCAAAATCAATCAAAACCTATGGATGCCACAAAAAATGAACAATTAATCAAACAGTATTTTGAACATTTTAACAACCACGACTGGAAGAAGATGTCAGAAATGTACACGGATACCGCTGATTTTAAAGACCCTTCGCTAGGGCCGGGGATTGTAAAGCAAACCCGTAAACAAATTGCGGATAAGTATGCAGAGCTTAATTCAGCTTTTCCGGATCTGCATGATAAAGTGATTCAGGTTTATCCGTCGGGAGACAAACATATTATTGTAGAGTTTGTTTCATCAGGTACAGCACCCGATAATTCAAAATTTGAACTGCCTATCTGCACTATTTTTACCATTGAAAACGGATTAATTACCAAAGATTTTACCTATTTCGATAATTTTGAAGAAGAGGAAAACTAAGGGCAGCTGCTAACCGTAAAAAGAGGTGTTGTCCCTACGGGACATTGTTGACGATGGATTACCGATATCCTTGCTCCTGACGGAGCATTTTTTTTGCTAATAAGTAAAATAAATTGAGGGAAGTAATATTTAATGATAAAATATTTGTAGTTTTATTCCTTCATTTTAAATAATCTAAAATTATTTCGTCAGGAATTAATTTGGCTATCAAAAATATATGTTTTACACATCGCAAATTATTCCGTCAGGAATTAAATATTGGTAGAATATCAAAAAAATATATGTTTTACACATCGCAAATTATTCCATCAGGAATTAAATATCGGTAATTATGGCAAACACATACACCCAAATACATATTCATTTTGTTTTCGCAGTGAAATTCAGACGTTCGTTGATAGACAAAGAATGGAAAGCAGAATTGTATCAGTATATAACCGGAATTATAAAAAATAATGATCATAAGCTTCTGGGGATAAATGGTGTATCGGATCATATTCATATTTTGATCGGGATTAGACCTGCGCAATCAATTTCTGATTTGATGAAAAATATTAAACAGGATTCTTCAAAATGGATTAATAGTAATAAATTGTCTAAAAGTCATTTTCAATGGCAAGAAGGTTATGGAGCGTTTTCATACAGTAAATCTCAACTGAGTACTGTAATCAGGTATATTGAAAACCAGGAAGCGCACCACAGAAAGAAAACCCTGAGAGAAGAGTATATTCACTTTTTGCAAAAGTCTGAAGTTGATTATGATGAAAAGTTTATTTTTAAAGAATTAATTTAGAAGTAATCAATAAGAAAACAGATTCGGTTAAATTTGATAAAAATAATCGGAATGAAAAGACGTTAGCCGATTAATGGAATTTGCAAGAAACGAAAAGTTAATTAAACACAGAGAAAATGCAGCACTTTAAAACAAGTAAAGAATTTATAAAAGGAGATGAAATCGAATGGGAGATCGTAGGAGAAGGAATCAAACGTAAAATTCTGGCTTTCGATGAAAGAGTGATGTTAGTAAATGTACATTTTGAGAAAGGCGGAATCGGAGTTTTACATGAGCACTATCATTCTCAGGTTACCTATGTTTCCAGTGGTAAATTTGATGTTACCATTAGCGGAGTCACCCAAACGTTAAAGGAGGGAGATAGTTTTTACATTCCGCCTCATGCTATTCATGGAGTAGTTTGTCTGGAAAGCGGACTTCTGACAGATGTTTTTAGTCCAATGCGAGAAGATTTTATACAATCGTAAGGGCTTAAAGTCCATTAAAAGCTATAAAATAAGAACCGAATTGGCTTTAAAACCTTTAAAAATTATAATTTTTTTAAAGTTTTGGTAATAATTAGATTGGTATTTTTGCAAAATGAATTTATCCAAAACGAATGTCTTATTTATGGCAGCTTGCACCGGACTTATAGTTGCAAACCTGTATTACTGCCAACCTTTAATTGTTTTAATTGCCAACGAATTTAAAATTCCTGAAGCCAGTGCGGGAACAATAACCTATCTAACCCAGGCGGGTTATGCTATAGGACTGTTTTTCATGGTTCCGCTGGGAGATAAAATCGAACGTAAAAAGCAAATTTTAATCACCACTTTTGCTTCTGTAATTGCTTTGATTATTGCGGCAACGGCAAAAAGTTTTTTCCTTTTGCAGGTAGCTTCGTTATTAATCGGAATTACTTCAATCGTACCACAGTTAATTTTACCATTGGCAGCATCTTTAAGTGCGCCTGAACAACGTGGAAAAGTAGTCGGAACCATCATGAGTGGTTTACTTGTGGGGATATTGCTTTCCAGAACTTTAAGCGGATTTATCGGCCAGGTATTGGGTTGGAGGTCTATGTTTTATATTGCTGCAGGTATTTGTTTACTGATCTTTTTTGTGATTCAGAATAAATTTCCGGTCAATAAACCTCAGTTTGAGGGAACTTACGGACAGCTGATTCAATCGCTTTTTACACTTATAAAAACACAACCGGTTCTGCGTGAAGCGACACTGATAAATGTATTTAGTTTTGCACAATTTGGAGCCTTCTGGACCACTATGGTTTTATTGCTTTCGGGAGAACCATTCGGTTTTAATAGTGCTACAATTGGACTATTTGGAATTGTGGGAGCATCAGGAGCTTTGGCAGCGCCGCTAGTAGGAAAAATGGGAGACAAAGGAAACTCAAGAATTGCGGTAGGTTATGGTTGTTTATTGATCTTAATTAGTTTTCTGGTTTTTTATTTTTCAATAGAAAGTGTGATCGGAATTGCGATTGGAATTGTATTTATTGATATCGGAATTCAGGGCGTACATATTTCAAACCAAACGAGAGTATATTCATTGCTTCCGGAAGCCAGAAACCGATTGAATACCGTCTTTATGTCGTTTAGTTTTTTAGGGACAGCAGCCGGATCGGCTTACGGATTGTTGTTGTGGAAACTGGGCGGATGGCATGCCGTAACCATTGGATGTGTTGGATTATCGGCACTGGCATTTACGGTTTATGGTCTTACTTACAAATCAAAGTCTAAAAAACAGAAAGCATAAATTGATATAAAATTAATTTGTAAATTTGCAATCAAATAAAAAATAACAACCATGGAAAACGGAATATACGCTAAATTCAACACTAGTAAAGGTTCGATTTTAGTAAAACTTACACACGATTTAACACCTGGAACTGTAGGGAATTTTGTAGCTCTTGCAGAAGGAAATATGGAAAATAAAGTTAAACCTCAAGGACAAAAATTCTATGACGGATTAACTTTTCACAGAGTAATTCCTGATTTTATGATTCAGGGAGGATGTCCAAAAGGAACTGGAACCGGAGATCCTGGATACAAATTTGATGATGAGTTTCACCCAAGCTTGAAACACGATCGTCCGGGAGTTTTAGCAATGGCAAATTCAGGTCCGGCAAGTAACGGTTCTCAATTTTACATTACTCACGTTCCAACTTCATGGTTAGACGGAAAACATACCGTTTTTGGTCATGTAATCGAAGGACAGGATGTTGTGGATGCTGTAGCTCAGGGAGATAATCTTGATGCAGTAGAAATCATCAGAGTAGGTGAAGAAGCTCAAAAATGGAATGCAATCGAAGCTTTTATTTCTTTAAAAGGAGCTCGTTTGAAGCGTGATGCTGCTTTAAAAGCGGAATCAGAAGCAAAGATGGAGCAATTGGCTGCAGGTTTTGATAAAACAGATAGTGGATTGCGTTATAAAATGATCCAAAAAGGAGAAGGTAAAAAAGCGGAAGCAGGTAAAACTGTTGCAGTACACTACGAAGGTTCTTTAGAAAACGGAAAAGTATTTGATTCTTCTTACCCACGTAAAAAACCGATCGAATTTAGATTAGGCCAGGGCCAGGTTATCGAGGGATGGGACGAAGGTATTGCTTTATTACAAGTAGGTGACAAAGCTCGTTTTGTAATTCCATCTGATTTAGCTTACGGAGCTTCAGGTGCAGGAGGAGTTATTCCACCACACGCAACTTTGATTTTTGACGTTGAATTAATGGACGTAAAATAAGACTTTACAGCAATTTAGTATTGTTTTAAATAGCAATCCCATTCGCTAGCCGAATGGGATTTTTTTTATATTTACTTTAAAAAACAAGAACAATGAAATTAAGGATCCTAACTTTAACCGCTGCGACATTGCTTTTGATTTCGTGCGGTACAAAAAAAGCAGCTCCGGTTGCAACAGCCACTCCGGCTGCAACTGAGACGGCAAAAACTACAGAACTAACTCCTGCATTGGCAGAAGGTAAAAACTTGTACGAAAACAGTTGTGCAAGATGTCATAAATTATACGATCCGAAGAAATTTAGTCAGGAAGACTGGAAACCAATTCTGGTAAGAATGCAGAAAAAAGCGAAGGTAGACGATACTCAAATTGCTTTAATATCAAACTATATAACTTCTCAATTGTAAGGAGTTGTAATTTAAAAAGCATAAAAACTATTCATATTATTTTTGAATAGTTTTTTTTTGCTCCAAACGGAGCATAAAAAAACACCTTCACGCGGGAGGTGTTTAGAAAATTAAGAAGCGTTTTCAGAAGAATTGTCAACCGCTGCTATTTTTAAAGTTTTTATTCCGGCAGGTAATTCCCAATCGACAACATCGTCTTTTTTAAAGCCAATAATGGCAACACTTAGTGGCGCTAATATTGATATTTTGCCCTCTTTTACGTCTGCAAATGAAGGAAGGACAATTTGAATTTTCATTTGTTTTTTTGCTTTTACATCTTCAATAATAACATGCGAATTAATGCGTATAGTGCTGCTGTCTAATTCACTTTCTTTACGGATAACAGCGCGGTCCAATTCGTTCGAAAGCTGTCCAATTTCTTTAGCATTGGTTGCGTTTTTACTTTTTAGGATCAATTCTCTTAAAAATTGATAATCTGACTTACAGAATGTAGGTGTTGGTTTCATATCTATTCTAATTTATTGTGGGTTGACTGTGTAGAATTTTCAGATACAAAGTATTGCTACGGTCATTTCTGGCGGTCTGTAAATGGAGACTGCTGCTAAAAACTGAAAATTTTAAAAAAAAATAATCCTCCGTCTGAGAGAAGAAATTGAAATAGACGGAGGCCTAATTGATAAAGGCCTTACTATGTGAAATAAATACAGTCGAGTATGCTCTTCTTGAAGGAGAAAGCGATAGCGGAGAAACTGTAAATAGATTTATAGTAGTCACTGTGGGAATAATTAATTTGATTTGTAAAGATAAGCAAACTTTTTGAAAACACTAAAATGATGTTTTCCATTTGATGTTGCAGCCAATACTTGGTTTTTGCGGATCTTTCAGACTTCTGTTATAGATAAGAGCATCAATTGCACTGCGAAGATCACTTCCGCTTAACGGAATTCCGTTTCCTGGTCTTGAATCGTCTAATTGACCACGGTAAAACAATCGGTTCTGATTGTCAAATAAATAAAAATCAGGAGTGCAAGCCGCTTCGTAGGCTTTGGCTACTTCCTGGCTTTCGTCGTACAAATACGGGAAATCGATTTTGTTCTGAAAAGCAAAGTCGGTCATTAATTCGGGACCGTCTTGCGGATAGTTTTTAACATCGTTGCTTGAAATCGCAATCACACCAATTCCCTGTACACGATAATCATTGGCAATCATGACAACCTCTTTGATAACATGAAGTACAAATGGGCAATGGTTGCAAATAAAAATAACCAGCGTACCTTTCGAGCCCCTCAAATCGTCAAATGAATACTCATTATTCGAATTGGTATCTCTTAATTTGAAATCTGGAGCAATTGTTCCAAGAGGAATCATATTAGAAGGAGTTCGTGCCATTTTTGTAGAAATAAGTTCTTCAAAAATAACTTTAAATTTCTGTAAAAGAAAGGATATGGACTTGTTTTTAATTTTTGGAGCATATTTTCTTTGATGAGATCAGAACTACAATATGATTTCTGAAATGAGGAAAACAACTCAAAAAACAGTTATGGAATTGGCGGTTGTAATGGTAAAATTAATAGGTTTGTAAAACATCAAATAGTAAAACAAAAAATGGATTTAACCTGGAGTGAATTTGAAAGAACTGATATGCGTGTCGGAACAATTACAGAAGTGAATGATTTTCCCGAAGCCAGAAAACCGGCCTACCAGCTCACTATTGATTTTGGTCCCGAAATAGGAATCCGTAAATCATCAGCTCAAATAACGGTGCATTATAAAAAAGAAGATTTACTAAACCGACAAATTATTTCAGTAGTCAATTTTCCTAAAAAGCAGATTGGGAAATTTATGAGCGAATGTCTGGTTCTTGGCGCAATAGGCAAGGAGGGGGATGTTATTTTATTGGCACCCGATTTTAAAATAGAAAATGGACTGCGTATAGGTTAGTTTACAGTATTCAGTCATAGTTTTCAGTATGCAGACTGCGACCGAAAATTGCGACTGAAGACTATTTTGTTTTCTCGATCAATTGTTTCAAAATCAATTGTCCTTCTTCCCAATATTTTAAATCCGAATCGGAGTTGATGTGTCCTCTTTGTCCCACATTGACAAGATCGCTTCCCTACATTTCGGCAAAGTATTTTTTTCGCTCAAAAGTCGCGTAAGGATCGTTTTCGCTCGCTACAACAATAGAAGGAAAAGGCAGTTTCGAGGTTGGCATGGGTGAAAAGTTTCGTATAGATTCCGGTGTGTGTGCAGGTGAATCTACATCGGCAGGTGCAACCAGTAAGGCACCCACTATATTTGAATTGTTATTGTTCTGTGCCCAATGTAGAACAAGTGAAACAGCTAAGCTGTGTGCTACCAGTATTGTCGGACCATTAAGCCTGGAGATTTCTTCTTTTAAACGCTCAAGCCATTCTGCGCGAATAGGATCATCCCATTCGTCGTGAACGATGCGGGTTGAATTTTTAAATTTCTCATGCCAAAACGTTTGCCAGTGTTTGTCTCCTGAATTTCCAAGACCTGGCAGAATCAATAGCTGTATTTCCATTGTTGTTTTTTTATCAAGATAGTTGAATTACTTATTTTAAAGCATAAATAAATATTCTACCAAATTGGTAGAGTTTATATGTTTAAAAAAAGTCCAAAATGCAAAACACTATGGACTTATACTTTTAAAAAAGTCTTCCGTCGACTAAATATCGTCAAAATCTATATCTGTAAAACTGGTTCTTTGTCCTTCAGGTTTATCAGAACCATATTCTTTTTTGAAATCTTTTTGATGTCTTTCGGAGATTACTTCTTCGCCCTTGTGGTTCAGGACATAGGAAGTCATTTCTTCAAGTATTTCGGCAAAAGCACTAAAGTCTTCTTTATACAAGTAGATCTTGTGTTTCTTAAAATGAAAGGAACCGTCTTCCTCAGTAAATTTTTTACTTTCGGTAATTGTGATATAATAATCATCAGCTTTAGTAGCTCTCACATCAAAGAAATAAGTTCTTCTTCCTGCTCGTAATACTTTAGAAAAAATCTCTTCTTTTTCTAACATGTCATTTTCTCTCATAATACGTTCTATCATTTTTGGAATTAATAGTACTCAAAAATCATAAAAAATTATCGATTACGCAACAATTAAAGTAATTCTTTTTCCGAAAGTTGTTTTAAATATAACGATGCATAATAGCCTTCCTGATTTATTAATTGATTATGAGAGCCTTGTTGAATGATCTTCCCGTCTTCCAGAATGATTATTTTATCGGCATTTTTTGCAGATGATACCCTGTGACTTACTATTATTGTAGTTTTATCCTTGCAAATTTCAAATAAATTGCTAAGAATCGTTTCCTCTGTTTCTGTGTCCACTGCGGACAAACAATCGTCGAAAAGTAAAATCGCCGGATTTTTAATAATGGCGCGCGCAATAGAGACACGCTGCTTTTGTCCGCCTGAGAGAGTGATTCCTCTTTCTCCTAAAACAGTATCGTATTGTTTGTTAAAAGCGATAATATTATCATGAACTACCGCATTTTTGGCCGCTTCGATCACTTCTTCATCTGTAGCGTTCTGATTGCCGAATTTTATATTGTTTTTAATAGTGTCCGAGAATAGAAAAGCGTCCTGAGGTACAATTCCAACATTATTTCGCAAATCATATAGGTTCAGACCGCTGATTTCGTTTTGATCAATGGTGATTTTCCCTTCTGTTACATCATATAAACGAGAGATTAGCGATAATATTGTGGACTTCCCGGAACCGGTTTTTCCTAAAATAGCCAGTGTCTCTCCTTTTTTGACAGTAAAAGTTACATTTTTAAGTGCTTCAATATTGGTATCTTCGTAGGTATAGCTTACATTTTCAAAAGAAATTGTGCCTTCAATATCGGAATGATTTTCGTTATTGTTTTTTATTTCAGGTTCGATTTTTAAAAATTCATTCAAACGTTTCTGAGAAGCTTCGGCCTCCTGTACCATTGATGAAACCCATCCTAATGAAGCTACTGGCCAGGTCAACATATTTACATATAAAATAAACTCAGCAATCGTTCCAATATTCGGAATCGTTCCGTTAATGTACATAACACCTCCAAAGTAAATGACTACAAGGTTACTGATTCCGATTAAAGCAATCATCAAAGGGCCAAATAAGGACTGTACTTTGGCTAAATCTAAGCTCTTTTTTTTGCTTTCGTCAGCCAGAGCAACCATGTTGTTTTGATGCTGATTTTCCAGTGAGTTGGCTTTTATAACACGGATACCGGAAAAGATTTCTTGTGTAAAGCTGGAAACTTTAGATAAATATTGCTGAAAGGTGGTACTTCTTTTGTTGATTTCCGAGCTTAGTTTGAAAATACAATAGGAAAGAATAGGTAAAGGCAAAATAGTGTACAATGTCAATAATGGTGAGACATTGTACATATATATAATGACAATGGCAAAACGAATAAAAGTATTGATCGTATACATTACGGCAGGCCCCACATACATACGAACTTTTGAAACGTCTTCGCTAATACGGTTCATTAAATCTCCGGTGCGGTTTTGTTTGTAAAAGTTTTGCGAGAGTCTTTCGTATTGTTTGAAAACCTCATTTTTTAAATCAAACTCGATATGACGCGACATTACAATCAAAGTCTGACGCATTAAGAATGTTAGGAATCCTGCAACAATGGTAGTGGCTATGATTAGCAGTACGTTGTGAATTAATCCTTCGCGGTACGAATCAATGACGATTTGCGAAGATTGATCGGCTTTTGGCAGTTTGTCAAACTTTTCGATAGCGTTTAACGACTTGCTAATAAGCTTTGGAGTAAACAGAGAGAATATTTGTGCGATTATGGTGATTAAAATACCTAAAGAAAAACTATATTTATATTTGATGAAATATTTGTTTAAATAACTTAATTCTTTCATTTTTTTAAGAGATTCAATGTTAAAATGTTTCGATTTGATGAAATATTATGAATAAAAATTAATGCAATATATAATTTTATCAAAACAAAACGATTGTTAGATTGTTATTTTAAAGATAATAAATTAGCACATGTATATTTTTTATATAAATTTGAGAAGTCTTTTTGACATATTCATAATTTTAACAAAATAATATAGTAGCGCTATGGATGCAACTTTCGCAACTGGAAAAGAACTTCAGAAAATGGATCCTGTTTTTGGTCAATTGTCTTTTGACGATCACGAACAAATTGTATTTTGCAATGACAAAGATACAGGTTTAAAAGCAATTATTGGTATTCATAATTCAGTTATGGGACCAGCTTTAGGAGGTACTAGAATGTGGAATTACAATACTGAATGGGAAGCATTAAACGATGTTTTGCGTCTTTCAAGAGGTATGACCTATAAATCAGCCATTACCGGATTGAATATCGGTGGAGGTAAAGCAGTAATTATTGGTGATGCTAAAACGCAAAAAACACCTGAATTAATGCGTAAGTTTGGTGAATTTGTTCACTCTTTAGGCGGTAGATATATTACGGCTGAGGATGTTGGAATGGAAACAAAAGACATGGACACTGTTAGAGACGTAACGCCTTATGTTACGGGTATTTCTGAAGAAAGAGGTGGTTCAGGAAATCCTTCTCCAATAACTGCTTACGGTGTTTATTTAGGAATGAAAGCTGCAGCTAAAAGTCAGTTTGGTACTGATGTTTTAGAAGGTAAAAAAGTTTTAGTTCAGGGAATCGGTCACGTAGGTGAGGCTTTGGTTGAGTACTTAACTAAAGAAGGAGCAATCGTTACAATTACGGATATCAATGAAGAGAAATTATTTCAGGTAGCTTCGAAATACAATGCTTCAATCTATTCTGGTGAAGATTTGTATACAGCTGATGTTGATATTTACGCACCATGTGCAATGGGAGCGATCATTAATGATGCAACTGTAGATAAAATTAAAGCTAAAGTTATTGCTGGAGCAGCTAACAATCAGTTGGCTGATGAGAATGTTCACGGAGCAAGATTACAGGAAAGAGGGATTTTATATGCTCCGGATTTCTTAATCAACGCTGGTGGAATTATCAACGTATATGCTGAATTAGAGCATTACGGTAAAGCTGAAATCATGTCAAAAACCGAAAATATCTACAACACAACTTTAGAGATTATCGAGTATGCTGTGAAAAACGGAATGACAACGCACAAAGCGGCTCTGACAATTGCTCAAAATCGTATCGATTTGAGAAAAATTGAAAACGCTAAAAAATAATAAAACATAGTTTATTGTTGAAGAGTCTTAGTCTCGGTCACAGTTTTTAGAGAAATCTTGAAATTGTGACTGAAAACTGAGACTTTTTTTATCATTTTAATTTTATTATAAAGAGTTAAATACTTACTTTTGCAGACTAATTTTTAAATGTTCTTACGAGGTGGTAAATAGAAGACACATACGCGTTAAAGTAATGCAATCCATTTATGCAATGCATCAAAGCGGTTCTGATAATATGGAAAAAGAAGAGAAGTTTCTTTTTTACAGTATTGATAATATTCAGGATCTATATCTTATAATGCTTTCTTCATTGATTGAAATTTGCAAAAAAGAGTCCGTTTTTTTACACCTTTCAAGTAAAAAACATCTTGCAACCGCTGCAGAACGTAATCCGAATGAAAAATTTATTAAAAACAAAATTTTTCAACTCCTAGCCGAAAGTAATTCACTTAGTATTGCTTTAGAAAATCGTAAAATCAACAACTGGAACCTAAACGACGATTATATCATTTTGCTTTTAAATGATATCAAGTCAAGTGCTTTGTATGCGAAATACATGAGTACTACAACCAATACTTTTGAAGAAGACAGGCAATTTGTAATTGATTTGTTTGCTGAAGTAATTGTTCCAAATGAAAAATTGTATGAGTATTTAGAGGATGATAAATTAACCTGGGTGGATGATATTCCGGTTGTAAATACGCACATCATCAAACAATTAAAAGCGATTAAAACAGAAGATCCGGACGATTTTAGAGTGCCTAAATTGTATAAAGATGTTGAGGATAAGGATTTTGCTAAAGATTTGTTCAGAAGAACAGTTTTAAACGAATCGGTTTTGGCAAAAGAATACGATGATAAAACACCAAACTGGGACAGTGAAAGGATTGCAGAAATTGATACTATTATTTTAAAAATGGCTATCTGCGAATTCTTAAAATTCCCTTCTATTCCAGTAAAGGTAACTCTTAACGAATATTTAGAAATTGCAAAAGAGTATTCTACACCAAAAAGTAGTATTTTTATCAACGGAATTTTAGACAATCTGGTTAAAGAGCTTACAGCGAATAAAAAGATGATTAAAGTAGGAAGAGGGTTGATGTAATTCGACTTGACTCTATAAATAAAATTCAAACTCCGGTTTATGTTATATCGCTCTAAGTGAAATTCAGGAACCCAAAGCACGAATATTAATAACAAAAATAAAAACTGAATACTATGCAAGATTTAATGAAATTTGCGCCTTATTTACTAATGTTTGTCGTGTTGTATTTCTTTATGATCCGACCACAACAAAAAAGAGTAAAAAACGAAAAAGAATTTGAAAGCAGCCTAAAAGTAGGTGATAAAATAATTACTAAAAGTGGTTTTCACGGTAAAATTGTTGAGCTTGCTGAAACTAGTGCAGTGATCGAAACAATGTCTGGAAAATTGAAAATTGAGCGTTCAGCAATTTCTATGGAAATGAGTGCTGCTTTGAATAAAAAAGCTTAAATTTTTTCTTCGAAAAAATAAATTTCAAAATATGAAATCCCAAATTCCAAAACTGGAGTTTGGGATTTTTTTTTAATTGTCATTTCAGTCGAAATGACAGTTCTTTATGTAAAGAAAAAAACCTTTTTCAAAGTTTTAAACTTTGAAAAAGGTTTTGTGTAGTTTGGAATTTGGAGCTTAAAAAAATGAAATTTAAGCCTATCTGTATTTATCATTCAATCCGATGTTTTCCAGTATCATCGGAATTACTTTCTCAATTCTCGAAAGTTTGGTTTTGTCTTGCTTGGCAGTTTCAATGTACTCCAGAAATTCATATTGCTTGTAAGGACTGAACTTTTGAAATGCTTCCGCCAAAGCCGGGTTTTGATCCAGTTCTTTCTGAAAAAGCTCAGAAACAATAGCTTCTTTTTTTGAAGGTTTGATGATTTTTCCTTGTTTTTCGTTCTCAATAGCTTCCGAAATGTAGGCCAAAACTTCTGCCTCGTTTACCTGATCTTTTGAAGTAAAACGCCATTGGCGTAGCGATTTTGTTTTATCTTCCTGGGCATTGATGAGTTTCTTTTTCTCGTCTTTCAAGAAAACCCCATTGAAAAACCAAATCGTAAAATACTCTTTAAAGCCACCTATGCCGATAACATTTTTTTTGTTGTATACATAAACGGGGCCTCCCCATTTTACGGTTTCAACCAGTTCGGTTTTGTCAATAATAGCTTTTAGGAAAAGAAGTTCTTCTTCCCAATTGTTGACTTTATCCCAAACGTGTTTTTTATCGGACATACTTCGGTTTATTTTTTTCTTTTAGTTTTCTCAGGAACGTCAAAAATGCCCGGAATTGCAGTTAACTCGGCAATTTTTACAATGACATCAGTCGCTTTTTGCATACTTTCGGCAGGAACATATTCGTATTTTCCGTGAAAGTTATGACCACCGGCAAATATATTTGGACAAGGAAGTCCCATGAAAGAAAGTTGCGACCCGTCTGTCCCACCACGAATAGGCTTGATGATAGGTTTGATGTTCAATTCTTTCATTGCTTTTTCGGCAATATCAACGATATGCTTGACAGGAAGTACTTTTTCTTTCATGTTATAGTACTGGTCTTTAACTTCAGCAATTACAATATCTTCTCCGAATTTTTTCGCAAATTTCTTATTGATTTTTTTGGCAATTTTTGCAATTAAATCTTTACGTTTTTCGAATTTTTTCTTGTTGTGATCACGGATAATTAATTCTAAAACCGTTTCTTCAATACTTCCGGTAAGGTGGTGTACGTGGAAGAAGCCTTCGTAACCTTTCGTTTCCTGAGGAGTTTCTCCTTTTGGAAGTTCGTTAATGAAATCGTTGGCAATCAACATTGAATTGATCATTTTTCCTTTGGCGTAACCCGGGTGAACGCTCTTTCCTTTGAAAGTGATTTTTGCTCCGGCTGCATTGAAGTTTTCATATTCTAATTCACCAATTTGGCTTCCGTCCATAGTATAAGCCCAGGCTGCACCGAATTTTTTCACATCAAAATGATGTGCGCCACGGCCAATTTCTTCGTCCGGAGTAAAACCAATTCTAATTTTTCCGTGTTTAATTTCCGGATGCTGAATTAAGTATTCCATAGCGGAGACAATTTCGGTAATTCCTGCTTTGTCATCGGCTCCTAATAAGGTTGTTCCATCAGTTGTAATAATGGTTTGCCCTTTATATTGTAATAAATCTTTAAAATAGTTGGGTGATAAAACGATGTTTTTCTCAGCATTCAAAACGATATCTTTCCCGTCATAGTTCTCAACGATCTGAGGTTTTACATTAGCTCCGCTAAAATCAGGAGAAGTGTCAAAATGAGATACAAAACCAATAGTTGGAACTTCATGATCGACATTAGAAGGTAATGTAGCCATAATGTAAGCTTTGTCATCTATGGTAACATCTGATAAGCCAATTGTCTTTAATTCCTCGACTAATTTATTGGCAAGATTCCATTGCTTTTCTGTACTTGGAGTTGTTTTTGAATTTGGATCTGACTCAGTGTCAATAGTTACATAACTAACAAAACGATCTATGATATGTTGCATTTTTTTTATTTTATTTTTAGGCAAATATAAGTAAATAGTTAAGGGTTGTAAAGTTTCAAATTATGAAAACTATAAATTAGACTGAAAAAAAGTTTGCTTCAAATTTTACTGATTTGTTCTGATTTTAGAAAGTTAAAATCCAATTTCACGAATTTAAATTCGTGAAATTGGATTTGTAAGTAGCGTGACAAAGATTTTAATTTATGTTATTAGAGACTAAAAAAATCTTATTGAACACATCTAAAACCAATATGATTGGCCGGTGATTTGTAATCTCCTTTTCCTCTGGTGCCTACCATATAGCGGGTACAATACTGGTCGGTACATAAAAAAGATCCGCCACGCTGTACTTTTTTGGGTAGTCCGGGCTCTGAAGGATCATAAGAAGATTCAGGACCCTGAGGGTTTTTAACAACCTGATCCTTTTTGCTGATTATTTTGTAATAGTCTGCAGTATACCAGTCATTGGTCCATTCCCACACATTTCCACCAATATCATAAAGACCATAAGGATTGGGAGCAAATTTAGCGGTCGGTGCAATGCCAATATAGCCGTCTTCGCCAGTGTCTCCTTTTTCCAGAGGAAAGTGTCCCTGATAAATGTTGGCTTGAAATTTTCCTTTTGGTTTTAAGGTATTTCCCCAGGCATATAATTCCCCTGATTTTCCGCCACGGGCAGCAAATTCCCATTCAGCTTCTGTTGGCAGTCTTTTTCCGGCCCATTTGGCGTAAGCGGCGGCATCATCATAGGAAATTTGAACAACAGGGTAGTTGCCTTTTCCTTTTATTGAGCTTCCGGCTCCTTCCGGATGTTTCCAGTCAGCACCATGTACATAAGTCCACCATTGCATATAATTGTTTAAATCAACCTGAGCAGGGGTAGGAGTAAACACGGCCGATCCGGCAACGAGATTTTCCAAAGGAGCATCGGGATATTCTTCATGAGTGGGTTTTATCTCGGCTAAAGTAACATAACCTGTTGCTTTTACAAAAGCTTCAAATTGGTCGTTTGTAACTTCGGTTTTATCCATGTAAAATCCATCTACATAAACGCGGTGTATGGGTGCAGCATCTTTGGTAACTCCTTTTATACTGCACAAACTTTCGTCCTCAACATTACTTCCCATAGAGAATTCTCCGCCGGGAATCCACACCATTCCTTCAGGAGCTTTACCAACAGGTTTGTTTTTGTTTTCAATGGTTGGTTTAAACAATGATTCCTCCGTTGTATTTGGAACCTCGTCACAATTCATCGCTGTTAACTTTTGTTTCGGTACTATAAGTTTTGTATAGCCGTAAGCAATTGTAATAACAGAGAGGGTTAGAATGGCAAAGATCCAATACGTTTTATTTTTCATGACGAATGTTTTTATCGAATAGTAGTTGCGGGTAAATTTAAGAATAAAGTTTATAAAGTACTCTTTTTAAACTCTATTTATTTTATGAAGTTAATAGTGTTTTTTGTTGCTGCTTTATTAAGGTACTGGTAATAGTTGTGGTTAAATTTTGCAGGTGTGGTGTTTGTGAACTTCGTTTTTTTGTTTCCAATGCTGTAATGCAATTATGAAAAAGAGGACTTTTGATTACAGTAAAAATCATTTGAACATAGAAATATAGAGTCAAAACCCGATGTAATTTGTTTTAGCAAAAAGAAGACATTTTCAAAGTATTATAATTAAATTTGCACCCAAAAAAACAACAACAACACACTACTATGTATAAATTGATAATTCGCCCGATACTTTTTGGGTTTGATCCTGAAGAAGTTCATTACTTTACTTTTTCATTTGTTAAATTCATTTCAAAAATCCCCGGAGTTTCATCAATTATAAGATCAGTTTACGAAGTAAAAGACAGTCGTCTGGAACGTGAAGTTTTTGGAATTAAATTTAAAAACCCGGTAGGTTTGGCGGCAGGATTTGACAAAGATGCCAAACTGTATAAAGAATTATCGGATTTCGGATTTGGATTTATCGAAATTGGGACCGTAACTCCTGTTGGACAGGAAGGAAATCCTAAAAAACGTTTGTTTCGATTAAAAGAAGACCAGGCAATTGTAAACCGAATGGGATTCAACAATGGCGGGGTTCTGGAAGCTGTAGAGCGTTTGAAAAAGAATTCCGGAGTTTTGATTGGGGGTAATATCGGAAAGAACAAGGTGACTCCAAACGAAAATGCGGTAGACGATTATATTATTTGTTTTGATGCTTTGTTTGATCACGTAGATTATTTTGTAGTCAATGTAAGTTCACCAAATACGCCAAATTTACGTGCATTACAAGACAAAGAACCTTTGACGGCTCTGTTGCAAACGCTTCAGAACAGAAATACAGAGAAACAAAAAACAAGCACACAAAAGGTAAAACCAATTTTGTTAAAAATTGCTCCCGATCTTACAGACGAGCAGTTATTAGATATTATTGATATTGTAAAAACGACTCAGATTGCGGGTGTGATAGCTACCAATACTACGATTTCACGTGACGGATTGCAATCTGCCAATAAAGTAGAAACAGGTGGATTGTCAGGAAAACCACTAACAAAACGTTCGACAGAGGTGATTCGTTTTCTTTCGGAAAAAAGCAACAAAGCGTTCCCGATTATTGGAGTAGGGGGAATTCATACTGCCGATGATGCAATCGAGAAATTGAATGCAGGAGCCAGCTTGGTACAATTGTACACTGGTTTTATTTATGAAGGACCAGCTTTGATCAAAGCAATCAATAAAAAGGTTTTAAAGCAATTGTAATAGCAGTACCTGAACGATTAGTCCTGTAGCAATGGCGCTTCCAAAACTGATTAACGTACCAATTAAAACATATTCGGTTAGTTTTCGGTCTTTGGCTTCTTTTAAATCGCCAAATCTAAAAATGGATTTTGCGGCTAATAGGAAACCAATGGCCTCGAAATGTCCCGTTAGGATAAAACAGAAAACAAATAATCTTTCTAATAGGCCAATATAGTTTCCGGCTTTGGAAAGTGAGTTTTCATTGTGGCTGCTTTGACTTTCCGGATTCCAGATCGATATAATGGTTCTAATCAGGATAGAAGTTGGTTTTGTAATGAATAAAACTCCTGTCGCTAAAATCCAAAATTGATTGTTGAGCCATAGAAAATGAACGGTTTCACCATTGTAGAGCAAAACAACGCCAATCAAAACTAAAAGGTGCAGCGCCTGATCTGCTATAAACCAACTGCGTTTTGTTGTGTTTTTCTGGAAATGGAGTTTGATTAAATCGATAACGCCATGAGATACGGCAATTAGAAAAGCGTAAGGGAGGAATTGAATTTCTCCGACTAAAACGGCTGCTAAAATGCCATGTAAAAGAATATGAAGATACAAATAAATACTTTTGTGTTTTTTGGCTTCTTTATCGACTACCCAGGAGTTAGGTTGTGCTGTAAAATCACCCAGTAAATGTGCTAAAAGTAGTTTTATAAATAAAATCATAGCGTTGTAAGTTGGTTTATTTGTGTTCTGAAATAACGGTCTAAACTCAATATTAAATCAAACTGTGCCCGTTTTTGTCTTCGGCTTACAGCGGCTCTTTTGATTCCTAATTTTGGGGCTAATTCTTCTTGTGATAAGCCTGGGTTTTCTATCGCAATTGCAATAAATTCTGCAGATTGAGCGGGCCAATTATCCATAAAAGTAAGAGCAAGCTGAAGCATTAAATTCATTTTTTCATCGACAGCCGTATCACCGGTTCGCAAGGCTAAATTTACTTTTAGTTTCTTTAAAGTTCCAAAAAGTTCACCTGAGTGTATAAAGGCAGAACCATTGCTTTCAGAAACTTTCTCAGCATTGTGCGTTTTATCTCCAATACCAATACTCATTCGGGCATCCAGTTTTAAAGCTTTTAAATGTGCTTTAATGAGGATGGCTGCCAATAAAGCTTCTTCGGGATTCTTTATTTCAATTTGAAATTCGTCCCCTCTGTAAATTTCCCATTGAAGAGGCGTATCTCCAAAAGGAGATAAGATTCTCTTTAAAGATTCTACCCAGTCTTTTGAATTTTGCTTTCTGGAATCGATTATATCCCCCGTAATTACACTAGTCATAGTTTCAAATATAAATAAAAAGAATAATAATAGTATTACAAATGTAGCTAATATTTTTTAATGTTACGTTTTTGTGTAACATTGTTAATTGTTACGTTTTTGTGTAACATATTAAAGTGTTACCATATCATGTAATACAATTAAAGAAAATTATAACTTTTATTTCTTTAAAAAAGAAGCTAACTTAGCCTGCATAAAAGAGTAAGCTTTGAATAAAGAAATCAAGATTATCGAATGTCCACGTGATGCTATGCAAGGCATCAAAACTTTTATACCTACTAAAAATAAGGTTTCCTATATACAGTCTTTATTGAGAGTGGGGTTTGATACTATCGATTTTGGAAGTTTTGTGTCTCCAAAAGCAATTCCTCAAATGCAGGATACTGCCGAAGTTCTGGCTCAGCTTGATTTGTCGCAAACAACGAGCAAATTGTTGGCGATTATTGCCAATACACAAGGAGCAGCGCTGGCTGCAGCACATGAGCCTATTCAATATTTGGGATTCCCTTTTTCGATATCTGAAAATTTTCAGATGCGAAACACACATAAAACAATTGCTGAATCTTTAATCACATTAGAAGAAATTCTTGAAATCGCCGATCAGAAAAATAAAGAAGTAGTTACCTATCTTTCTATGGGGTTCGGAAATCCTTACGGTGACCCTTGGAATGTTGAGATAGTGGGCGAATGGACGGAAAAACTGGCAGGAATGGGGGTTAAGATACTGTCACTTTCTGATACCGTTGGAAGTTCTACACCGGAAGTAATCACGTATCTTTTTTCCAATTTAATTCCAAAATACCCTCAAATTGAATTCGGAGCGCACCTGCATACCACGCCAAACAGCTGGTTTGAGAAAATAGAGGCAGCTTCGAATGCAGGCTGTACTCGTTTTGATGGGGCTATTCAGGGATTTGGAGGCTGTCCGATGGCAACCGATAAACTTACAGGTAATATGCCTACCGAAAAGCTGATTTCATATTTTACATCCAATAAAAAAGCGACAGGTTTGAACTCTTTAAGTTTTGAGAGCGCCTATAATGAAGCATCAAAATTGTTTGGGAAATTTCATTAGAAAATAATTATATTTACTTATGAAAGTAAAATAATAACTAGTATCAAAGTATCGTTGTTAGTATTTAGAAATGTAAAGCCATGAGACCAAATTTCATAAAGAGAATTTCTCAGATACTATTTTTATCTGTACTATTTTCATCATGTTCCAGTGATCTGGATTTTGATCAGACTAAAGATTTCAAGCTGGAACCTGCTTTTGTAGCGAATCTGGCTTATTTTAATGTTCCGGCAGCTTCCTTTGTCGATAACGGTACAGAACAGCAAATAGGATTTGATGTTCAGGAATTTGATGTTTTCAAAGAAAAATACTTCAACGATCATCTCGTTAAAGCCGAATTTAATTTTGAAATGGAGAATACTATAAACAGGGGTTTTACCCTGAATGTATTACTTCTGAATGATAACAATCAAATTCTTCAAACCATAACACTGGCGGTTCCTGCCTACTCAGGAGGAACAAATGTTATAAAATATCCGACCGAAGTATTCGAAAATCAACGATTAGATTTATTGAAACAGACCCGTAAACTTGGCTTTGTAGTGGTTATGGCACCAGGTCCTCCTTTAAACGGAAGTAGTACAGGCAGTTTAAAATTACGATCAAGTGCAACCGCTTATATGGTAATTCAATGAAAAAACTATACTTAGTTCTGATAGTCGTGTTTCAGCTTTCTTGTTTTGCTCAAAATAAAGAATTACTGTATAATTTTACCGCTATTCCGCAATCTTCCCTTGTAAATCCGGGAGCAGATGTCGCTTATAAATTCTATTTTGGAGTTCCTGTTTTATCCGGAATCTCAGCAAATTTAGGCTCAAGCAGATTTTCGGCCTATGATTTGTTTGCGAATAACGGGGTAAATTTCAACGATAAAATCCGAAACGTGATTAATAAATCATCGAGTAGAGATAAAACTCAAATTAATCAACAGTTGGAACTGTTTTCAGGTGGTTTCAGAGTGGGAGGAAAAGACAGCCAGTCGTATCTTTCGTTTGGAGCTTATCAGGAATTTGACTTTTTAATGTACGTTCCAAAGGATCCCGCTATATTGGCACTAGACGGAAATAAAGATTACATTGGTAAGTCATTCAATTTGTCTGACTTAAATTTAAGAGCCGAAGTACTCTCAGTGTTTCATGTCGGATTTCATAAAAAAGTAAGTGAGAAACTGGTTTTGGGTGGTCGCGCCAAAATCTATTCGAGCGGAGCAAATGCTACATCAACCCGAAATTCAGGATATATTTATACCGGACAGGCTGAGGGAACTCCTAATTTATATACCCAAACGATTTCGTCTAACTTAGAAATTAAGACTTCTGGTATTGCCACATTTACAAAAGACGAGTACGAAGGGAGTATTCCAAGTGATATCGCACACAATACTTTTTTTAACGGAAGTTTAGGTTTAGGGCTTGATGCGGGTTTTACTTATTATTTTAAAGATAATCTTCAACTTACCGCAAGTATTGTTGATCTGGGTTTTGTGAGACAGTCTAAAGATATCGAAACCTTAACCTATAAAGGAACGTATCACTATGAAGGTGTGAATCCGAATTTTGATAATTCAAATGAACCGAAGAATATCTTTGATGATTTTGATAAAGCCATACCACGCGATACACTTTATAACAAATACACGACACTCAGACCAACAAAACTCTATTCTTCCCTTCAGTATTCCTTTGGCGAATCACGTTCTGATGAAGATTGCAATTGCCATGGTAAAGTGGCCCGAAAATATGTCAACGGTGTAGGAGGGCAGCTGTTTGCAATGTCTATGCCTGTAGAGCCTTTTGTGGCGTTAACCGCTTTTTACAGACGCAGTATTTTCGAAAAATTAGATGTAAAAGCCACTTATACAGTTGATTCTTATTCGAGTAAAAATATTGGCTTAGGATTTGCAGGTACACTTGGAAAACTGAATATGTATGTTCTGGTCAATAACCTCTTAGAATTAAAAGATGTTTCAAAAGCCAACAGTATGGCATTTCAGTTCGGTTTTAATTTTATATTTAATGACAATTCGGAAGAATAATGTTTTAAAAAAATCCAAAATCCAAATTCCAAATTCCAAGTTTCAAGTTTCAAGTTTCAGGTTCTAGCAATTGGAATTTGGAATTTCAAAACTTGGAATTTATTATACGGTTCATTTGTAAGATTAATTCCTTAACTATAAATTTAAGAATAACTTAGCATCCAAGTTATCAATTTATTCACTATATTTGCACGCAATTCAACTAGAAATTGCACCATGATAGCACACAACTCCAAGATTATCGGCGAAGGTTTAACTTACGACGATGTATTATTAGTACCTAACTACTCGAATGTGCTTCCCCGCGAAGTGAGTATTAAATCAAAGTTTTCACGAAATATAACGCTAAATGTTCCGATAGTATCAGCTGCTATGGATACCGTTACTGAAAGTTCTATGGCGATTGCTATGGCTCAGGAAGGCGGAATTGGTGTTTTACATAAAAACATGACGATCGAGCAACAAGCTGCGAAAGTTAGAAGAGTAAAACGTGCAGAGTCCGGAATGATTATCGATCCGGTAACTTTACCAACAAATTCAACTGTTGCAGATGCTAAAAATGCAATGAAAGAATTCGGAATTGGTGGTATTCCAATCGTTGACGAGAATAAAATACTAAAAGGAATTGTTACCAATCGTGATTTACGTTTTGAAAAAAACGGAGCAAGACCAATCGCCGAGGTAATGACAAGCACAAACTTAGTGACCGTTGCTGAAGGAACTTCATTAGAGCAGGCCGAAGTAGTTTTACAAGGACATAAAATCGAAAAATTACCGGTGGTAAATGCTAATAATGAATTAGTAGGTTTAATCACTTTTAGAGATATCACAAAACTGACTCAAAAACCAATTGCAAACAAAGATGTTTACGGACGTTTGAGAGTTGCAGCGGCAATTGGAGTAACCGGAGATGCTGTTCAAAGAGCGGAAGCTTTAGTGGCAGCGGGTGTTGATGCAATTATCATCGATACTGCTCACGGACATACCGAAGGTGTAGTCAATGTATTAAAAGAAGTAAAATCAAAATTCCCTCAAATAGATGTAGTAGTTGGAAACATCGCTACTCCGGAAGCGGCTAAATATTTAGTAGAAAGCGGTGCTGACGGTGTAAAAGTGGGTATCGGACCTGGTTCTATCTGTACAACGCGTATCGTTGCCGGTGTTGGTTTTCCTCAATTCTCAGCAGTTCTTGAAGTAGCTGCGGCTATCAAAGGAAGCGGTGTTCCGGTAATTGCCGATGGAGGAATTCGTTACACAGGAGATATTCCTAAAGCGATTGCCGCAGGAGCTGATTGTGTGATGTTAGGTTCATTACTGGCAGGGACAAAAGAATCTCCGGGAGAAACGATCATCTTCGAAGGAAGAAAATTCAAATCGTATCGTGGAATGGGTTCTGTTGAAGCGATGCAAGGCGGATCTAAAGACCGTTACTTTCAGGATGTTGAAGACGACGTTAAAAAATTAGTTCCGGAAGGAATTGTAGGCCGTGTTCCTTATAAAGGAGAATTAAACGAAAGTATGCTTCAGTTCATTGGTGGTCTTCGCGCCGGAATGGGATACTGTGGCTCAAAAGATATTCCAACTTTACAAGAGTCAGGACGTTTCGTTAGAATTACTTCAAGCGGAATTACTGAAAGTCACCCACACAACGTAACCATTACAAAAGAAGCTCCAAATTATTCTAGATAATTTTTAGTTTTTCTATAAAAACAAAAGGCATAAGATTCTGTTTCTTATGCCTTTTTTGATTTTAAGACAAGGCTACTTTTTTACTGTGATTAAATACTCATTGGTTACTTTGTAGTCCTTGTTTTTGATTACAATTTTATATTTCCCCGGATGTAATATTAAATTTTCCTTTTCATTATTTTCTAAAACCTCAATAACATCAGCGGGGATTCCCTCATTTTCAAATTCGGTAACTCGATAAGCTAAAACTAATGCTGGAAATTCTTTTATTTTTGAATTTGAAATAGTGTAATTTTTTCGATTTCCTGACAAATCCAGCCAGTTTGGCCTTTGGTTGTTATACTTAGTAATGGGATGAATGATGGAACAGTCTATCTTCTTGGTATTGTTTATAGGGCCGTTAAAGGTATTGCCATCAGTATCGATCAGTATTGCCGGGTATTCTAAATGGGTCATTTGAATATAGGGCTGATTTAATTTCAGATCTCCTCTTTCTGAGTATCTAACCTGATCAATAGTAAATGGATTTATGTCTGTAATTTCGGTTAGTCTTCCGGCCATTGCTTTTTCCCAGGATTTAATTGATGGTGTTCCTTCGATAATATGATCGTATCCACAATGAATTAAAAATTTTCCGTCCGGGTTGTTGTTGATCCACTTGGCAATGTTTTGAGCTTGTTTTGTTTCCCGGTCTTTTCCGGTGAGATTTGGGGTGTCGAAATCTTCATAATCAAACACAATAAAGCCTATTTTTAGAGCTTCATGAATCAAATTGCCAAATTGAGGTTCTTTGGTGTAGTACCCGCTCTCTAAAACAGGAAATTTTCTTTTATTGATTAAAGTGTCAGAGAGTGCTTCAAGACCCAGAAATCGAAAACCATTGTCGTAAAGTCCCTGTAATATTGAAGTGGTGAATACCCGGTGCATGGCATTGTTGTGGGCTTCATTTATCAGAATGACTTTTTCCTTTTTTGACCGATTAACGATATATTCTTTCGCATTTTTAGGGTGAAATTGGGTTAGGTATAAACTGTCTTCTTTGGTTAGTATGGGTACAGTAGCGCCGTTTTTATCCCACGTTTCCAGTGCTTTTTTATAGTAACCGCTAATAGAATAGTCAGTTGCTCCGGTTTGGTATTTCCATTTTACACTGTCTTTTTCAATCTTTGAATCGATATCTTTAGAGAATTGATAGATTTCTTTTTTTGTTTGAGAATGTACTGTTGTTAGAACAGAAAAAGATAAAAGTGTTGAAAGAAAAAGTAATTTCATTGATTTACAGAAAAGGATTTTGGAATACTAAAAATAGAGAAATATAATTTTTTACCATCAAAAAAGGCATAAGATTTACTGTCTTATGCCTTTTCTAGTTTTAATAACTCGATTTTTTAGCCAATCCTGCTATTTAAAATGTCTTCCGTTGTGTTGTCAGAGTGCAGTAAGATTTCCATTTTGGTAGTTTCACGCTGTGCTTCTAAAGCATAGCCAAACATCTTTTGTTCATAGTCATCAATGGCATCCTGAAGGGTGATGAATTTTCCGTTGGTTAAGTTTTCGGTTAAATGATAAGCATCAAATAATCCCATATTGACACCTTCACCAGCAAAGGGAGGCATTAAATGAGCTGCATCGCCAACAAGTGTAATGTTGGAGTGTTCTTTCCAGGAATCTTCTAATGAGAACAAACGTAAAGGCAATCCGGAAAAATCAGTTGCTGCGTTAAAGAATTTTTTATAATCGTCGCTCCAGTTTTTAAAGGTTTCATTCAAAAAAGCTCTTACTGAAGTGAGGTCCTCAAAGTCAATTCCGTTGTTTAAGACCCAATTTTCATTTGCTTTGAAAGAAACTCCAAAATGTACCGAACCGTCACGTAATGTGTGAGTGTAAAACATTTTGTGTTCTCCCATAGCCATTACATTTCCATCACCGTATTTAGGTTTGAATTCCGGATAATCACGATCCGGATCGGCAATTTCTCCCTGAATAATATACGTTCCCGAAAGTTGAGGCTCCAGATCGGTTACAAATTTTCGGGCATTCGATCTCCCGCCATTGGCAACTATCACAAAATCAGCGGTCGCGGTGGTACCATTCTTGAATTCTAAATGATATTGCGCTCCGGTTTTCTCCATATGGGTTAAATGACTGTCCCAAACTACTGTATTTTCGTTTAGATTCTCCAGCATGATTTTTCGTAAATCGTTGCGGTCGATTTCAGGTCGTGCATAGGCGTTTTCTTCAGTAGGCATTTCAGTCGAAGTAATATTACCGTGCATGTCGGCCATTTTTTCGCCGGTTGGACGTGCATATTTATAGAATTCGGCCATTAAATCCGCTTTTTCAATTGTTTTCTGACCAGAATCTAAATGAATATCAAGTGTTCCGCCTGAAGTTCTGGCCTGAGCGTTCAAATCTCTTTCGTATACCGTTACGTCGGCACCATTAATTTGTAAAATTCTTGCTGTTGTTAAGCCAACAGGTCCGCCACCAATAATGACGATCTTTTTGTTTTTTATAAGGGAATGGTTCATGTCTTGTTTTTAATTAGGCAGCAAATATATAAATAATAAATGAACGTTTATTCATTTAAATGTTAAATAGTTTCAAAGACGCAAAGGTTCAAAAGGTGCAAAGGCTCAGTGGGGGCGTAAATTTCATAAAAAAAAATCAGTCAGAACCTTTTAAGAAGTGGTTTTGACTGATTTTAATGATGTTGCTTTTTATAAAATAGAATCAGGGCGTAGGAGTTTGTCCGGTTTCTCTAAGTTTTTGGTTTTCCAGTATTTCTTTTAAAAAAGGACGGATTTGCGTTTCTATCTCTGATTCGGAGAGATCAAGTGCTTTCGGATTTTTTACTAATGCATACCAGGGTTTTGGTGTATCAAAAGGGTAGCTTCCAAAAACAATCACTGGAGTTCCTTTTATTTCTACATTTTCTCTGTCTTTTAAGATCCATTCATCGGCCCATTTGTAAAGATCTTTGGCGTCGTTTTCCTGTAATCTCAAACAGGAATGTGATGCCGGATATCCGGGTAAATCGTACTGGTGAAATCCAACACCCAGTTTATTTTCGATATTAAAATTCCATTTTAAGTCCCATTCGTCATTGAAGGTACTGGTTGTTTTTTCGGCCTTCCAGTTGGTAAAGAATAATCCGGTTGGAGTAGGATCTTTTTTTCTTCCCATATTAGTTGGGCCTGTATAGATTAGTTCTCCATTTTCATAAGCGGCAAATGTCTGAGAAGGATAAGAAAAAAGAATTACTTTTGAAACCTCTTCTAAGGCGGCAACGTGCAAAGGAAACGGAAGATAATAGACCAGATCACCTGTAAAATCAGCCGGAATAATAACCGAGTCCATTTTGACAAAATTCTTTTGATCTGTTCGGTTTAGAGTGTAGGCAATATGAAGCTTGCTGCTATCGGATGCATTGGTTTTAAGCCATTCTTTGGTGTTTTCAAAATGATAGGAGACCGACTTTGGTTTTTTATGCTCGATCGTTTTTTTGACTTTGCTCTTAGATTCAGTAGTTTCGTTCTTTTTACAAGAAGTTGCTAAGGTTAGAATAACCAACAATAAAATACTTGAAGTGTAAGGTAACTTTCTCATAATTGCATTTTTAGAGTAGTAAAGTTATTTTATTAATCCTCTAATTGATTATACAATTCTTAAAATAGTTTATTTGATTTTCATTTTACATCTGATCAATTAATTTAAAAGTATATTCCAACGGTGTATCCTTATTTTGTATAAAATCGTCAATTGTTTGTTTGACTTCATGATCGGGAATTACGCCCCTGCCAAAAAGCTGATTGGGTTTCTTAGGGGCATCCTGTTCTAAGTTGACAATCGAAAATTGCGTTTTTATTTTTGTATTTGGGAGTTCATATTCCACAGGTGTATGTCCGTTATGGCCATAGTAACCGCCCATTGTCTCTTCTCCAATAATTATGGCATTGGTATGGCCTGCAACTAAAGAAGTAAAGAGTGATCCCGCAGATGCGATTCTGGGACTAATTAATAAATAAATCTGCCCTTGAAAATTATTTTTGTCAGGCTGTAATAAACGATTGAATTTGGGATCTTGCAGATATATTTTGCCTTTCAATTCAGGGTATTCTTCTTTGAGTTCGGCTTCAAATTCACTTAGTTCCTCCAGTTGTTTTTTGGGTTCTGTTTCTTCGTAAACGAAATACTGGGGGTAGGGAACTTTTTGAAAATTAATAAATGCCGATGTGTTTTCCCGATACGGTTTTTGTGTCAGATAAGAAAAAGCGACAAGATCGTTGGGGTCACTTCCGCCACCATTACTACGAACATCTACAATTAAATTTTTGATTTCAGGATGCAGTGTGAGAAGCTGAAAGCAGCTGTCCAGATATTTTTTATAGACTAAATGCTCTTTGTCCTCTGCGTTCATGCCAATTGCAAAAGTTGGTATAGAAAGCAGTGCTGTATTTGGTGTACTTATCTTAAAAGTATATTTGGTTTTAATTTTTCCATAATACAGACTGTCTACAGGCAGAGAATGTCGGTTTTTAAAATTATCCTTTCTGGTTTCGTTTGAAACAGCAAGAACTTTTTTGGATTGTTTTTGAGTCTGATCAGGAAGTGAATATTCGACCAAAAAATGCTCTTTTGGGCCATATTCCAGTTCGAAATACCTTCCGAATGAAGCGCTGATTCCGATTGATTTTCCAGAAAGATTATAGCCGTCTGTCGTGTAATATTTATAGAAACGAGAGATTATTTTCTCGATTTTAATGCCGTTGATTTTATGAATTTGAGATCCAATCGGAATTTCGGAATTCTGAAAATTTATAATTATTTTATTACCAAGTAGTTTTACAGGATACGGAAAGAAAACTTTTCCTGATGTATATTTTTTTAGAAATTCATCAGGAAGAGTAGTGTTATTGTGAACACTGCCTTCGAAGTCAGTGATTTTTAAGATTATTTTGTAGAAATCCAGTAACGATTTAGGTTTTTTTAATTCTGAAAATGCCCACGAATAAATACTGTCGATCTGCTTTTTGGTTCGGTATTTATAAACTCCTGAATTGGCTTTTTCTCTAATTTCCTTAAAAGTTGATAAATCCTGTTTTAGTTTTGCGGCAGGCCATTTTTCATTTTGGGAAAAGAGCAGACAAGGAAAAAACAGAAAAAGGAATGTTTTAAAATGGAGCATCTAACAGATTTTAGTTTTATCTAAAATACTCAAAAAAATCTTAAATCAAACCTTTTATTTTGGCATGCTGCAATAATAAAATCGTTTTTGCATCTGTGATTTCACCGGATTCAATCATGGCATAAGCTTCGTCAAAAGTATATTCCAGGACCTCTATGTTTTCTTGTTCAGCGTCTAGTCCGCCGCCATCGTTTACTTTCATGGTCTCGTCATATTCTCCCACAAAAAGGTATAGAATTTCGGTTACAGATCCTGGTGACATGTAGGTTTCGATTACTTTTTCTACTTTCTGCAGACGATACCCGGTTTCTTCTTCGGTTTCGCGAATAATAGCCTGCTCCGGATGATCCTGATCTAAAAGTCCTGCGCAAACTTCAATCATCATTCCGCTTTTATTGCCGTTTAGATAGGTCGGCAGGCGAAATTGACGCGTCAGGATAACGGTTTTCTTAGAGGTGTTGTACAATAAAATGGCAGCTCCATTTCCGCGGTCATACACTTCACGAATATGAGATTCTATTTTACCGTCTTTCATTTCGTAATCAAAAGTTACTTTGTTCAGCAGGTACCAATTGTCTGATAATAATTGGGTTTCGGTAACTTTAATTTTTGGATTTTTCATCTTTAGAAATGTTTGGTATAAAAAAAAAACGCTCTGATAGTCAGAGCGTTTAGAAGTGTTATTTTGTTATTGTTTGCTTTCTGTCTGGTCCAACCGATACAATTTTGATCGGCACTCCAACTTCTACTTCAATAAACTCAATATATTCTTTTAGCTCAACCGGTAATTGATCGTAAGTCGTCATTCCTGTTAAATCAGCTTGCCATCCTTTAAACTCTTTATAAACAGGAGTTACGTTTTCAGGCTCGATGTTGTAAGGGAAGTGAGAGATGTTTTCACCTTTGTAGTTGTATGCAGTACAAACTTTTAAAGTTTCAAATCCGGAAAGTACGTCACCTTTCATCATCATTAACTGAGTAACTCCATTTACCTGAACGGCATATTTTAAAGCTACTAAATCCAACCATCCGCAACGTCTTTGTCTTCCTGTAACGGATCCAAATTCATTACCCACTTTTGCCATTGTTGCACCTACTTCGTCAAAAAGTTCAGTAGGGAACGGGCCACTACCTACACGTGTAACATAAGCTTTGAAAATTCCGTATACTTCTTTGATTTTGTTCGGAGCAATTCCTAAACCGGTACAAGCTCCGGCAGCTGTAGTGTTTGAAGAAGTTACAAACGGATAGGTTCCGAAATCAACATCTAATAAAGAACCCTGAGCTCCTTCACATAAGATTGATTTACCTGCTTTTTGAGCCTGGTACATGTATTCTTCACTATCAATGAAATCTAATTTTTTTAATTCTTCAATAGCTTCAAAGAACTCTTTTTCAAGTTCAGCCAGATTGTATTGAATCGCTACATCATAAAAAGCAATCATAGCCTCATGTTTGTCGGCCAATGCTCTGTAACGCTCTTTAAAGTCTTCCAGTTCAATATCTCCAACACGCAATCCGTTTCTTCCGGTTTTGTCCATGTAAGTTGGTCCAATTCCTTTAAGAGTAGATCCGATTTTGGCTTTTCCTTTAGATGCTTCAGAAGCAGCATCCAATAAACGGTGCGTTGGTAAAATTAAGTGTGCTTTTCTTGAAATGATCAGTTTGCTTTTGATATCAAGGTTAAATTTCTCTAAACCTTCGATTTCTTTTTGAAAAACCACCGGGTCTATTACAACACCATTACCAATGATGTTTACTGATTTTTTATGAAAAATTCCGGAAGGAATGGTTCTAAGTACGTGTTTAATTCCGTCAAATTCTAATGTATGTCCTGCGTTTGGTCCTCCTTGAAAACGTGCAATAATATCATAATTTGAGGTAAGTACATCAACAATTTTTCCTTTACCTTCATCTCCCCATTGTAATCCTAGTAATAAATCTACGGTCATTCTCTTTTTAATTTGCGTTGAGGCAATCCGTATTGCCCCACTGATTAATGTAGTTAATTTTCTTTTTTATATTTTCTGAATAATACCTTTCGGAATTATTGTTTTTGCTTTTTGTTTCCGTAGAAATACAACGAATGATTTGTAATTTCGATATCAAATATTTCTTCGATTGTTTTTTTGATGGTCTGAATTCTTGGATCGCAAAATTCAATTACCTCACCGGAATCCGTCATGATAATATGATCATGCTGTTTATCAAAATATGATTTTTCGTAGTAAGCCTGATTTTGTCCAAATTGATGTTTTCTAACCAAAGCGCAGTCTAACAAAAGCTCAATCGTGTTGTACAATGTAGCTCTACTCACACGATAGTTCTTGTTTTTCATTTTGATGTATAGGTTTTCTATGTCAAAATGTTCTTCGCTATCGTAAATTTCCTGAAGTATAGCATAACGCTCAGGAGTTTTGCGATGCCCTTTTTGCTCAAGATACAGTGTAAAAACATTTTTTACAATTTCTTGATTTCTAGTGTTGTCAGTTGAAATGAGTGTCATATCCGGCAAAGATAATTTTTTATTTTTAATGAATAAAAGTTTCGGGTTTAAAGTTTAGTTATAAAACCCTTATAGATAGGTTAAAAAAGTTATGCGTGGTGAGTTTCAGGTTTCAAGTTTCAAGTTTCAGGTTTCAAGTTTCGGAGTTTAATATCCAGAACTCATAACTTGAAACTTGAAACAACAAACCGTAAACAGTTAAATCATTCCTAAGTTCTGTACTCTCTTGTTACTTTATCAACTCCGTCGATTTTTTTAATGGCATTGATCATTTTCTTCAAAATGGTGTTGTTTTGAACGATGACAGCAATTTGTCCGTGAAAAATTCCGGCATCAGTGCTTAACGAAATGCTCTGGATGTTTACACTCATGTTGTTTGAAATGACTCTGGTCAATTGATTGGTAAGTCCTAAAACGTCCATTCCTGTTATGTTGATGATGGCTTTGAATTCTTCCTGAGAAGAGTCAATCCATTTGGCACTCATGATACGGTAAGCATAATTAGACTGCATGCCAATCGCATTCGGACAGTCTTTTTTGTGAACTTTAATTCCTTCATTGATGGTTACAAATCCAAAAACATCATCTCCCGGAATCGGGTTACAGCATGGGGAGAGTTTATAATCGAGTTTGTCGTGTTCCGTTCCAAAAACCAGCATATCGTAGTTACTGCTGATGATTGGTTTGTGAATGTCTTCTGAAGCGGTGTTGTCTTTGTTTCGCTTAATTTTATTTTTGAAGAAATTGATAAACGTATTGCTTTTTTGCGCCGCATAATCTTTTAATTGTTGATTTTCGATCGCACCAATACCCACTCTGTAAAATAAATCTAAACTGGTTTTAAGTTTGAAAAAGTTAACCAATTCATTGATAACTTGTTCGTTAATGGTGATTTTAAGATGTTTTAATTTTCGGGTAAGGAGTTCTTTTCCTTCTTCGGCGATTTTTTTGGTGTTCTCGTTCAGAACATTTTTAATTTTGGTTTTCGCGCGCGAAGTTGTTACGTATTCCAACCAGTTTACAGTTGGTTTTTGATTGGCAGAGGTTATAACTTCTACCTGGTCGCCACTTTTTAATTCGTGATTCAAAGGCACTAATCGTCCATTGACGCGTGTTCCTCGGGTTTTAATTCCAATTTCAGAGTGTATGCTGAAAGCAAAATCAAGTGATGTGGCTCCTTTTGGCAGTGATTTGATTTCTCCTTTTGGTGTGAAGACAAAGATTTCTTTGGAATACAAATTCATTTTGAAATCTTCAACAAAATCTACGGCATTGGTTTCCTGATTCTCCAGTGCTTCACGAAGTAAATTCAGCCATACGTCCAAACCGCTTTCTTCGGTTGCGCCATTTTTGTATTTGTAATGTGCGGCATATCCTTTTTCGGCAATTTCATCCATACGTTCGCTTCGAACCTGAACTTCAACCCAACGGCCTTTTGGTCCCATAACCGTGATGTGCAGGGCTTCGTAACCGGTTGATTTTGGAGAGGAAATCCAGTCACGCAAACGACTCGGGCTCGGTCTGTAATGATCTGTAACGATGGAATAGATTTTCCAGGCTACGAATTTTTCATCATGCTGATCTGATTTGTACACAATTCTTAAGGCGAATTTATCGTACACTTCGTCAAAACTTACATTTTGAGCACGCATTTTTCGACGAATGGAGTAAATAGATTTTGGACGTCCTTTAATGACATAATCGACACCTTCACTGTCTAAAGATTTCTTTAAAACATCTGAAATGTCTTTGATATAAGCATCCTGTTCTTCTTTTGTCTCTCTGATTTTGCTTACAATGTCGTTGTATACATTTGGTTCTGTATATTTCAGACCTAAATCTTCCAGTTTGGTTTTGATATTGTACAATCCCAAACGGTGGGCAAGAGGGGCATAAATATAAAGTGTTTCTGAGGCGATTTTAGTTTGTTTGTATTCCGCCATCGAATCCATAGTTTGCATATTGTGCAAACGATCGGCCAGTTTGATCAGAATAACACGAACGTCATCGTTCAGTGTCAGGATCATTTTTCGGAAATTTTCGGCCTGCATGGAGGCATTCAGATCTCTCTGAACCAATGATATTTTGGTTAAACCTTCTACTAATTGTGCAACTTTCGGATTGAACAAACGTTCAATATCTTCTACTGTCAGAGGAGTATCTTCAACAACATCATGCAAAAGGGCCGCAGCGATAGAGGTCGCTCCCAAACCAATTTCGGAAGCAACAATTTTCGCAACTGCAATAGGATGAAAGATATACGCTTCTCCGGATTTACGTCTTTGTTCTTTATGCGCATCAACTGCAACATCAAATGCTTTACGGATAAGTTTTTTGTCGGTTGGACTTAAAGTCTGGTAACTGATTCGAAGTAACTCTTTATACTCTTGTGCAATTGCTTTATTTTCTTTTTCAATATCTATTTCTATCATAACGGCATAGTTCAAGTACTAAAAATAAGAATAAGTTTGAATATACGCAAGGGAATGGAGGGTTGATTTTAGAATGAAATTATTTTGTTTCACGTTTCAGGTTTCATGTTTTTGAGAACTGTTTTTATATTTTGTTTTCGACTTGAAACCTGAAACCTGAAATTATTCTTTCGAAAAATCCAAATCTTGAAAATCATAACTAAAGTCAGTTAATTCAGAAATTGGAAGCATTTTTAAGTTAAGGACTTTACCACTTTCGTCGTATTTGAAAAGCAGATGTGCATCGGCATGAAAGAAAGCATTGTTCCATTTCACGACGTAATTTCCGTCTTTATAGAAAAATACCTCGCCGGCCAGTTGCGGAGAGCGTTTGGAAGCAAAATATATTTTTCCTTTTTTCCCGGTAATGGTAATTTCGCCAAACCAGTTGTCTTTGTAAGTTCCGGTAATTTTAGAAAAGTCAGTTTTTAGTTTGTCTTTTTTGTTTTTAGCAACAGTTGCCCAAACTTCATCGGTTACTTTATCGGCCGATGCTTCGCTGTCTTTCATTCGGCTGCTGTACATCGTCACATAGTCATCTGATTTAATACCGAGGTAACTGTCTTTTATCGTATTGGTAATGGCACTAAAAGCTGCTCCCGATTGCTGATTGGTTAAAACAATAATTCCTAATCCTAATTCCGGAATCAAAGTGGTTTGAGTTACATTTCCTTCGAGTCCTCCAGTATGTGAAACCTGTTTGTATCCTTTTACATCACTCAGGAACCAGCCTAAACCATAACCGGAGAAATGAGTGTTATACGGCGGTCTTGTTTTGGTTGGAATGATGGTTTGCAATTGCCACATTTCATTGTGTTCTTTTTCTGAAAACAATGCTTTGTTATCGCTATATTTTCCGTTGTTAAGTTGTAGTAGAACCCATTTGCTCAAATCGTTTACACTGGAATAAATTCCGGCTGCCCCATCAAAAAGTTGGTTTTCATAACGTTTTATGGTTTTGAGTTTTCCGTCAACCGGAACATGAGGTGTGATAACGTTTGTGGTGTCTTTTAAACGTTTCACTGAAGCTACACTATTGCTCATTTCCAAAGGTTTCATGATGCGTTCTTCTACAAATTCAGCCCAGGTTTTACCGCTTACTACATGTACAATTTCGCCTGCAACGATATAGAGCAGGTTGTCATAATCGTATTTGGTTCTAAAATCAGAAACAGGTTTTAAATACCTTAGATTGTGAATAATATCCTGCGCTTTAAAATCGCTTCCATCGGGCCAGATCATCAAATCTCCGGCTCCAAGTCCAAGTCCGCTTCTATGGGTTAACAGGTCACGAATCGTGAATTCACGGGTTACATAATCGTCGTACATTTTAAAATCAGGAAGGTATTTTACCACTCTGTCATCCCATTTTATATTACCTTCGTCCACCAGCATTGCCAGTGCTCCTGAGGTAAAAGCTTTACTGTTGGAAGCAATCCCGAAAAGCGTATTGGCATCTACTTTTTGTTGTGTTGCAATTGATTTTACACCATAACCTTTTGCCAAAACTACTTTTCCGTCTTTTACAATGGCAACGGCAATTCCGGGCACATCAAATGCTTTTAGGGTGCGGTTGACCAGATCATCTACTTCCGGATTGGTTATTTGTGCTGAAATGGTAAAGCTAAATAATAAGGCTAAAAGTGATAATTTGCAGTTCATGACGGTATGTTTTGGTTTAGTTAAATCCGCGTTGTCGTTTGGCTTCGAAAATTAAAATTGCAGCAGCTACCGAGACATTCATGCTGTCGATTTCGCCCTGCATAGGAATGATGATATTCTGAGTAGCAGCATCTCGCCAGTCCTGCGTTAAGCCGGTAGCCTCTGTACCCACGACCAATGCGGTGGGAGTGGTGAAATCCTGTGTGTGATACGAAGTTGAATTTTGAAGCGTTGCACAGTAAAAATCGATCTTTTTTTCTTTTAAAAAGGCTATGATTTCAGCCGTCGTTCCTGTCGCAATCTGATTGGTAAACAAACAGCCAACACTGGAGCGTACAATATTCGGATTGTATAAATCGCTTTTTGGATTGGCAATTAATACAGCATCAAGATTTGCGGCATCAGCAGTACGCAAAAGGGCGCCAATGTTTCCCGGCTTTTCCGGTGCTTCGGCCACTACAATCAATGGATTATCAGATAGTTTTAGATCTGATAAAAGCATTGATTTGGTTTTGGCTATAGCCAGAACGCCTTCAGTAGTATCGCGATAAGCTAGTTTCTGATAAACTTCTTTGTTGATTTCAATGAGTTGAACGGGACTGTTTACCAATTTATGAATCTGATTTTCAGTAACCAATTCAGGTAAAAATAAAACGGTTTCTATTTCGTAGCCTCCTTTTATTGCAAGTGAAATTTCACGTAAGCCTTCAATCAAAAATGTTCCGGTTTGTTTGCGGGCTTTGGCCTTTTCCTGTAGTAAAACAAGTGATTTTATAAACGGATTTTGTACTGAAGTAATTTGTTTCATTTTTTTTAAAGGTACTTAGGTTCTGAGGGGCTAAGGTACTGAGATTTTTTTTAAAAAGGTTTTTTTTGGAGGTACTAAGGTTCTGAGAGGCTAAGTCACTGAGGTTTTTTTGAAAAGTTGCAAAGGTTCAGAGGCTTTTTCTTGGAGTAGCTTAGGTTCTGAGAGGCTAAGCTGCTGAGATTTTAAAATCGTAAAAAGAGTTTGCCACAGATTAAAAGATTTTTATAGATTATAACCTTTTTAATCCTTTAATCTGTGGCAAAAAAAACTTTTATTTTGTAAGTACTTCTGAAATTTCGTTTGCTACCGGATGTGGAGCGGTGAAGGTATATCCCATGATTTTTGCAATGGTTTGCGCTATTTGTTTTTGATACAGTTGAGAATCTGTTTTGATTTCTCCTTTTGAGGCAATTTCTGGCCCCATTGCAGCGAACCAAATTTGTGAGGCACCTTCAACATCGGCACCATGATCTGTCCATTGTGCTTTTGTTTTGTCACCACGGCCGTGATCTACGGTGATTACCAGTGTCGTTTTATTTTTGTATTGGGGATCATTTTGTACAAAATTCCAGATTTCTTTAATCCATTTGTCGACTTGGTTTGCAGCATCAAGGTACGATCTGTAGTGTCCGGCATGTGCCCATTCGTCAGTTTCTCCGTAAGCAATGTAGAGTACTTTTGGCTTTTTGGTTTTAAGTTCGTTTAAAGCCTGATAGTGGGTAAAAACATCTAAACACTCATCCTGATGAAAAGGTTTAAACGAATTGTTGCGCATTTCATTCAATAACTTTTGAGTTTCTGTAGGTTTGTCTCCTCCTACATTATCGAAGGCAGAAATTACCGGAAAACCGCTTCTTTTTTCGTTTAAAATTCGATCAAAAGCATCCCAGGCGCCAAAAGCGGCAACTTTTCCTTTTAGTTTAGATTGCTGGTTTAAAAACTCCAGCACATTTACATTTGGATTGTTTTTATAATGATTGGAGTTGATGGCAACATCAACATTTCCGGTCATAATTTCGCTGTATCCGGGATAACTGAACCAGTACGGGTTAGAAACATCAACTTTACTTCCTAACTCGCGATTGCCATAAATTTGCCCTTTT
Organism: Flavobacterium sp. B183; assembly: GCF_023539155.1. Lineage (NCBI taxonomy): Bacteria > Pseudomonadati > Bacteroidota > Flavobacteriia > Flavobacteriales > Flavobacteriaceae > Flavobacterium > Flavobacterium sp. B183. Next base: position 2,670,888 of record NZ_CP097434.1, read on the forward strand.
GAAACAATTTCAGACCATAAGAAAGGCATGATTTTTTTTCGGCTTTCTTTGGAGTCAGTACTTGCATAATTCTTGTAAATATAGGTACTGTCTCCCTGATTGAATTTTTTATCATTGGCAATTGCAGGGTCCATTCCTTTAAACACTTCCTGCCATCTAAAGCCGTCTGTGGTGATGATAATAATGTTCTCCGTTTTTTGTGCATGAGACATAAAGCTTGCAAAAACAAATACAAGTACAAGTAGTTTTTTCATTTTCTTAGAAATTACAAAGGTTCAAAAGAACAAAGGTTCAACGATTTTTTAACTAATCTTAATTTTTATAAAGAACTTGATGTTTTAATAATATTTGCAAAAAAACAATTGTGTTCATTTTACTTCTCACAAATTATTTTTCACTTCTACAAAATCCCTCTGGCTTTTATTTCCAGATATTTATTGATAGCATCCAAAGTCAGATTTTCGGGCTGTGTTAAAACAGAGTGTATGCCATATTTTTTGAGTTCGTTAGCAATTAAACGCTTTTCGAACATGAATTTTTCAGCGATTACTTTGTCGTAGATTTCCTGAATGGTGTCTGTTTTTTTGTTGATGATTGCATTTAGTTCGGTATTACTGAAAAAGACAACCACCAGTAAATGGTTTTTTGCAATTCCTTTTAAATAAGGCAACTGTCGGTTTAAACCGTCCATTGTTTCAAAGTTAGTGTACAAAAGGATCAAACTTCTTTGATTGATGTTTTTTTTGATGTCGACATACAAACGGCTGTAGTCGCTTTCGAAAAAGTCGGTTTTGATATTGTATAAGGTTTCCAAAATTTTTTGCATCTGAGAAGCCCTTTTTTCGGCAAAAACACGATTTTCTACTTTTTTAGAGAATGAAAAAATCCCTGCTTTGTCCTGCTTTTTCAGAATAACGTTCGATAAAACTAAGGCCGAATTGATAGCATAATCCAGCAAACTTAAGCCGTCAAAAGGCATTTGCATGGAGCGGCCTTTATCGATTGCCATGTAAACAGACTGGGATTTTTCATCCTGAAACTGATTGACCATTAAGGCATTTTTCTTGGCTGTAGCTTTCCAGTTTAAAGTTCGAAGATCATCACCCTGAACATATTCTTTAATTTGCTCAAATTCCATCGTATGGCCAATCCTACGGATTTTTTTGATTCCGTATTGGTACAGATTATTCGAAAAAGCCAATAAATCATATTTTCGCAGCTGAATATAAGACGGATAAGTGGGAACCATTTTGTCTTTATCGAAAGAAAATCTTCTGGAAATTAGTCTTAGCGGTGACGAAACATAAACGTTCAGATAACCAAAGTAATATTCTCCTCGTTCTGTAGGTCGTAATTCATAGCCAATTTCTTTTTGCTCAGAGGCTTTAACGGTTTTTACAATTTTGAAATCGCGTACCTGAAACTGAAACGGAATTTCATCGATGATCTTAACTGAAATTTTAAAGGTATAATGGTTTTTAACGGTGATGGTTACGGGATTCAAATCTCCGTTTGAAAGTTTTTCCGGTGTCGTTCTTTCCGCTTCAACGCCTGTTTTACTAAGATAGAGCAGGAGTACGTCAAGCCCTAAGAAACTAAATAAAATTAAAACCACAAACCAAACCGCATGATACAAATTTGGGAAAATAAAAGCACAGACAAACAATCCAATTATGCCCAGAAGCACATAGAAGAAAAAGTTATTAAGGTAAAGGCTTTTTATAAATTTCAATTTTAATAAAATTAGGGTTAAAGGTGTTTTACTATATTTTTGTAAAGCTTTTATAATCAAAACCGTCTAAGGTGGCTATTTTCCAGATTCCATTTTCTTTAACTGCTGTTACTTTATACTTAGGACTATCTTTCCATTCTGTCCATGTCCAGTAAAATGTCGCTTTGTTATTTTGGATTTTTAAGTCGTTTACTTTTAGTGTTTTCCAATAAGATTCCGGATTATCCTGACAATTACACCATGGGTTGCTATCGTTACCGTATGGAGGTAATTCTCCAACCCAATATTCGATTTTACTGCTTTTAAGATCCTCCCCAATTTTCAGCGCAATTTTGTTATAATTGTCGATAAATTGCTGTGCAAAAAAATTAGAGTTTTTAAGTTCGCTTATTATTTTATGATGTGTTTTTGTATTTAACGCCACATATTTATCTGCCTTTTTATTTTCGATTACATCAAAATCGTCTTGTGTTTTTTTGGTTTCGATCCATTCATAGGCTTTTTTTATTAACGATTCAATTTGTTGTTTGTCCGTTAAAAAATAGATTGATGTATTGACGTTTTTCAAAGGTTTAACATGCGCTGATTTAAAGCTTACCAATGAAAGGCATACAAAGGATAAAAAAAATACTTTAGAAAATTTCATTAAAAAAGGTTTGTTATTAAGCATAGTACTGAAAACTGCTACTGCTACTGAAAACTATCTCGGAATTTCAACAGTCTCAATAATTTGTCTGATGATTTCTGAACTTGTGATGCCTTCCATTTCGCGCTCAGGGGCTACAATTACACGATGCTGTAAAACCGGAATGGCAGCTTCTTTTATGTCTTCAGGAGTAACAAAATCACGTCCGCGGATGGCAGCAAAACCTTTGGCAGCATTCAAAATAGCGATTGAAGCACGAGGAGAGGCTCCAAGGTATAAGAACGCATTTTCGCGGGTATTGACAACAATTCGTGCAATGTATTCCAACAGATTTTGCTCGACTCTGATTTGTTTTACCAAAGCCTGGTATTCTTTTATTTCCGCAGCAGAAAGTATCGTTTTAACAGCTTCTAATTTTCCGTGATTTTGTAGTAAATGTTCTCTTTGAATAATTAAAATTTCTTCGTCGAGTTTCGGATAATCGATGGTGATTTTGAATAAAAAACGATCCAATTGTGCCTCCGGTAAACGGTAAGTTCCTTCCTGCTCGATCGGGTTTTGAGTGGCAATTACCAGAAATGGAGTTTCAAGCTGATAGGCTGATCCGTCAATGGTAATCTGACGTTCTTCCATTACTTCAAAAAGTGCGGCTTGTGTTTTGGCAGGGGCACGATTTATTTCGTCGATTAAGATTAAATTGGAGAAAATTGGACCTTGTTTGAATTCAAATTCAGAGGTTTTTAAATTAAAAATCGAAGTTCCTAAGATATCCGATGGCATTAAATCCGGTGTGAATTGTATACGGCTAAAGCCAATGTTTAGGGTTTTGGATAATAATTTGGCCGTAATGGTTTTGGCAACTCCAGGAACTCCTTCCAGTAAAACGTGTCCGTTGGATAAAATAGCCACCAAAAGCTGATCGACCATTTTGTGCTGTCCGACAATTACGGTTTCGAGTTCTTTTTTAATCGCGCTAACGTGATCTAAAAGAGGTGCTAAATTTATTCTGGTTTCAAAATTCACATTTTCATTTGTGATTTGAGATGTTGTATTGATATCGTCCATGATGGTCAGTTTTTCTTTTATAGTATGGTAGCTTTTTTTATCTAATGTAAAATCTTTTCTATGGCATTGTTTATTCGAATCAGATCTTCTTCAAGACTGCCGTGGTAACTCTTTCGATGTTCGTTAATCAAAAATACGAGTTCCTGAATATCCGTTACATTTTTACCTGTTTTATGATGCAATTTTTGAATAAAATGATCGTCCAGTTTCGTGGTATCAATTAAATATTCATTCCTGATTTTTTCTAAAAAGTAAATGATCTTTTTATCAATAATGTTAGTGTGATCGCCTTCCTGATAATATAAATTTCCGATAGTCTTTGTAAAATCAACGGTTAAGTTGGACAAAGGTTTTAATATGGGAACAATTCGCTGTTTGCGCTTGGCATTAAAAATAATAAAAATCAACATGCCAAACAGAAAGAAATACCAGGCCCATTTTAAACCGGGCTGACTTAAAATGTATCGCAGAGGCGATTCGGAAATGCGTTCGCTGTTTTGCCCTTTCGTGTACCAAAAAATATCTCCCTCAGGCAAACAGGATAAGACATTCTCTGCGTACTGATAATGGTTTGCTTTCAGTAAGTTGTAGTTTGTAAAAGCGACAGGCTGTGTGTGCAGGTAAAAATGCCCTTGATAATACGGTATTTTTATAAAATTGACGTGCTTTTTTGCTTTTTTGACCGAAGAAAGCTGATAACCCAGAACGGTGGTCTTTGCGGTATCAATTTTAGAAAAATAATCTTCTAATGTCTGTACAAACTTATATTTTTTGTCCTTCAGTTGGGAGTTCGCCAGCCAAACAGTGGTGTTGCCAGAATTGAGATAATCCGCATTTACTTCAACTTTTAAACTGTCTAACAGATATTGAGGAAAGTCTTTCATGCTCAAAAAAGCATTGTTTCCACGCGATACAAAGTAAAGAAGTTCGTTTACAGATTCTTCATCAATGGTATTGGATTCGGAGATGTTTAAAAAAGTTCCTTTTATTTTGTAATTTTCTACCAGACTGTCATTGTCATATTTTGAAGTCAAATACTCATAAGGAGTTAGGTCTGAAATTCGTTCTACGCTATGATTCTTAAAAAAATCATTGATTTCGTTGTTAAAAACATAGAGCCCAAAAGGAATTTTGTCATTAACAGAATAGGTCGGTGTCCAGTCAATAGGTTTCGGCTGTTCGCGATCTGCTATCAGAATTAAGGTCAGAATAAGAACCAGTACAGCAATGTAAATTTTAAGTGTTTTATTCATTGCTAAAGGTTTTTAAGGCATTCTTAAATCGGTTTTCGGCTTTTCTGAAAGTGATTTCATCAATCTCAAACTCCCCATACCAGATGTAGTTGTACAGATAAGACAAATAAGTAAACTCTTCCTTGTGTGCAGGCTTTTGAAGTTCGTATAAATAATCAGAATTGGTTTTTTCGATGTCCCATTCGATGTACTGATTTTGTGCCATTACTTTCAGAAGCCACAGATAGTAGTACCTAACGGCAGCTCTTCTTTCTCCGGACTGTATACTTTCTTTAATCAGTTTATCGAAATCTAAAAGGTGAATGTTTTTTTCGATTTCTGAATAGATAATGTTTTTTTCTTAGCGTTTTTTCCAAAAATCCATTGTCCCTCTTTATTAATGATCGCTTTTACGATCAAATAAATAACAAAAATGATGATGAGAACGGCGAGTACTTTTATTAAAACCGAAACAAAATTAATAGAGCTTTCCGGAGTTTCAAAATCGAACCAATCGCTAAAAATACTAGCCAGCCATTCCTTAAAACGCTGCCATAAACCTTTTTCAGGAGCTTTAAATTCATAAACAAAGCTGGAACCGCTATACTTTTTTTTGAAATTTTTAGAGAAAGTTTTAATTTCTATGGTGTCGGAATCTACCCGAATGTCTTTTTCAGTGTATTTTACGGATGTTATTTTGGGAGGTTCGGCTGTAGCCAAAGTATCCTGTGCCTGAACAATGCCAGAGAAAATAAAAAAAGACAAAAGGAATAGGAAGATTTTATTCATTATCGGTTCCGATTAAATCAATGTCGCGATTTGAAATTTTTTCTTTTGCTCCCAAACTGTAATACATAATTCCCTGATTGACCATAATCATGTTGTTGAAAATATTACTCAGGGTAAAGATGAGGATGAAAATCAGAGTCAAAAATAAAAGGAAGAGCGGAGAATCGCCTATCGCTTCTGCATTATAATTAGAGCTTCCAATGGCCGTTAGTAAAAAATAAATATTCCGGCAAAATAGAACACCATGGTGATCGATCCCTGAATCATCTGGATCATAATCAGCATTAAAAAAGTAGCTCCAATTGAAGTCCAGAAATCTTCTTTTAGTAAAAGATAGGCATGATTTAAGGATTGAAAGAAACTTTTATCTTCTGTCAGATACGCATAAAAACTAAAGTTTACCCAGGTAAATAAAGCGGGGATAGCAATTAACAAAAGGGGAATCCCAACAATTAGAAAGCATAAAAAGAAGAGTATGATGATAACAATTAACAGCACCGGAACAACAAGAAAGGTAAGTCCAATACAAAATTTGATAATTTTCCAGATGTTTTGTCTGAAGATGGTGGTGATATCTTCTGTTTTAAAATCAGTTGTGTTCTTTTTCGCCACCAGTTTTAAGTACAAAATAGGGTAAGTCGAGTTGAAAAGCGATAAAGCAATTACAGCAATAAAAAAGAGGGCAACAAAACCAACTAAGAGTCCAAAATTATCGTTAAAATAACTGGCAAGATTGTCAGAGCCGGGTTGGTTTAAGCTATCATTAAATACAGCCTGAAAATTACTTTTTAAAAAGAAAAAGACCAAAGCCCCTACGATTAGGAGAAAGGCGCCGTTGATGATGAAAAAAATCTTAAAAAAGTGTTTTCCGAAAGTTTTAAAAAAGGAAAAAGTATCGATGATATAATCGCCCAGCTGTCGTTTTTTGTAAAGCTCAAACATTAGGATAAAGTTGTTTTTTTGTGAACAATAAAAGGGTAAATCAAATAATAAAATGAAATTACAGCTAAAGTAAGTAAAATGATAAAACTACTTAGCCAATTGGGCATATCAATCGAATAACGAGTGATAAAACCTTCGAGAAAACCGGCACTGATGGTAAACGGAAAAGTACTCAGAAATATTTTGAAGCTATTTTTGAAGCCTATTTTAAAAGAATTCATTCTCGAGAAAGTTTTAGGAAACAAGATCGAAGCTCCCAAAATAAAGCCTGCTGTAGTTTCGATTACAATGGCAAAAATTTCCATTGAACCGTGAATCCAGATGCCGCGGACACTTTTCCAGAAAACGCCCTGTTCGTAAAAAAAGTACTGAAAAGAGCCCAGCATGATACAGTTTTGAAGGAAAATGTAAAAAGTACCCAGACCCCCGAAAATTCCGTAAATGTAACATCTCGCGCCTACATAAAGGTTGTTCATGGTGATGCCAATAAAACTTCCCCAGTTACTTCCGGAGCCGTATACAGCCATTGGATTTCCTTTTTTGATATTTTCTAAGGTCATGTTCACATAAGAATCCCCCAGAATAAGACGAACAAAATCCTGATCGTATCTGGCAGAAACAACTCCAATTCCCACTGTCAGAAAAAATAACGCAAACGCATAGAGTAAATAGCGTTTGTACTCGTACATAAGCAAGGGAACTTCGGTAACAAAGAATTCCAGAAACTTATTTTTTTCTGTTCGTTTTGTTTTATAAATTTTCTGATAAATTTGTGAAGCGAGATGATTGAGGTAAATAACGGTTTTGCTCTTCGGATAATACGTTTGGGCATACGACAAGTCATTCATCATTTGAATGTACAAATTAGCTAACTCGTCCGGATTTTTTTTAGCTTTACCAAAAATAGCTAGCTCAAATTCCAGCCATTTTTCTTTATTTTGTTTTATGAAGGCAACTTCTCTCATTGCAGGCTAAAATATAAAATATGTCAGAATTATCTATAAATACGACGCAAAATGTCAAAATAAATTTTATCGCCGCAACGATAGGGGAAAGAATAGGTTCTTATTTCATCGATTTGGCTATTAAACTGGCTTATGTGACCGTAATTTCCCTGGTGTTTTTCTACGGATTAAATTTTGATAAAGTACTGAATACCTTAGACAACTGGTCGAGAATGTCTATAATTTTACTACTGTATTTTCCATTTATCATTTATACCATAACCTTAGAAAGTATTTTTGAAGGACAGACAATTGGTAAGAAATTAGTAAAAATAAAAGTGGTAAAAATTGACGGTTATCAGGCCGGATTTGGAGACTATTTAATGCGATGGTTTTTTAGACTGGTTGATATTTCCGTACTTGGAGGAATCGTTGGACTGATATCCATAATTTCGAGTCAAAAAGGACAACGATTGGGTGATATGGTTGCCGGAACAGCTGTGATTACGTTAAAAAATAAAATCAACATCAGCCACACTATTCTGGAGGAAATCGGAGACGCTTATGTCCCAACTTATCCTTTGGTGATTAAATTGTCGGATAATGATATGCGAATTATCAAAGAGACTTTTCAAAGTGCCCTTGCCAAAAACGATCATGAAATCATTTATAAACTGGTTTCCAAAATAGAGAGTGTTACCGGAATTAAAAATCAGTCCGGTAATAATAGTGACTTTCTGAGAGTCATTCTCAAAGATTATAATTTTTATACGCAGAATATGTAGCTTTTAAAAGGGACTAAAAAATGATGATAAATGTCATTTTATCAAATTCATAATTTTTGTAGTTTTACTAATACTAAAATCAACTTCTCGTAATGCTGATTTTAAGTTGTATTATGTAAACATTTATTGATTTTAGAAAGGCGTTACCGAAAAGCTTTAAGAGTAGGATCATTTAAATTATAGAAATTATGAAAATTACAAAGGTTTTTGCAATTTTAATGTTGCTGATTTCCGTTACCAATTTTGCTCAGACCAGTAGCAAAAAACTGGATAAAATTATAAAAAGAGATTATCAGATTATTGAATGTACCATTGCAAAAATGTCAGATAAAACTGTTGAATATTCCTTACCTGGAGAAACACTGCAAATTTCACTTGATGTATCTCAGATTGCCAGAATTGATTTTGCGAGCGGGCGTTCTCAAACTTTTGATGTATCTGCAAATACTGCCAGTTCAGCTAATTCAGGACAGGTGATTGCTGTCGCCGAAATGAAACCCAATACTATTGCTGTGCTGCCGGTACCTTATGTAAACTCAGGCACTTTAGAAAGTTCAGAAGAAATGGCAAAATTTGCTCAGAATGATTTGTATAACAAATTATTAGATAAATCGTCGAATATTTTTCCGTTAACGGTTCAGGATTTAAGAGTAACCAACAGTTTATTGCACAAAGCAGGGATAGATTATAAAAATATCGATGAAACCCCAATCGAAGATCTTCAGCAAATTTTAGGAGTGGATAACATCATCGCAACAAAAGTGTCGTATACCATAACGGAGGGTTCAGTGGCTTCAACTTATAACAGCGGAAATGCTAAAGTGAGTGACAACAATAAAAAGCTTAAAACAAACGATATTTCAACTACAACGTCAAGTACACAAACCTACTACAATTACATGGTTTATTTTGATATGTATAAAAACAGAACGAAAATCTATTCACAAACTCGTAAGCCATTCTTAAACATAAAAGACAGTTGGATGGATTCTGTTTCTTATCTGTTAAAAAGAAGCCCGATTTATGTTAGAAAATAAATAATCAGAGAGAAGAGGCACTAAAGAATATAAAAACAGCGCTAACCTTTGTACCTTTGCGGCTCTGCGCCTTTTGCAGCTAAAAAGTAAAAAATGTTTCATTTATTAGATATTATTGGTACAATGGCTTTTGCCATGTCGGGTGCTTTGACAGCGATGCATAAAAAGCTGGATCCGTTTGGTGTTTTTATCATTGCTTTTGTGACGGCTGTTGGTGGCGGAACGCTTCGTGATGTGCTGATAGGCCGAACACCGGTAGGATGGATGCTGGATTTGCAATATGTATATGTAATCATCCTGGGGTTTGGATTTGCCATCCTTTTCAGAAAAAAGTTCGACAGACTGCGTACTTCGCTATTCTTGTTTGATACGATCGGATTGGGTGTTTTTACCTTGATTGGACTCGAAAAAGGGATTATGATTGGTTTGCACCCGGTTATTTGTATTGCCTTAGGTACTATGACGGCATGTTTTGGAGGCGTGATTCGGGACATTTTGTGTAACGAAATTCCAACCATTTTTAGAAGAGAGATTTATGCCACCATTTGTATTTTTGGAGGAATCGTATTTTTTATTCTGAAAAAACTGAATTTAGAAGACGATGTTTTGTACTTAGTAACTTCTGTCGTAATGATTGTTACCCGTTTATTAGCAGTAAAATACAAATGGTATTTACCGGCATTTGAACATAAATAAGATTTTTAAACAATAGCAGTGTGCTGAAAATTTAAGAGCCGCGAATTCACAAACAGAATTTAAATTTTTGTTAGACAATAAAAATTAAATTTGTGAATTCGCGGCAAACTTTTTTATAAGTTTGTTTCAACAGAATTCAAAAGAGAACGATAAAATTACCACAGAAAACGGAATGAAATATACCGTAAGGAATTATCATAAAAACGATTACGAAATATGGAATGCATTTGTGGCGCAGGCTAAAAATGCAACATTCCTGTTTTACCGTGATTTTATGGAGTACCACGAAGACCGGTTTAAAGATTTCTCACTTTTGGTTTTCAAGGATGATAGATTAAAAGCAATTTTACCGGCGAATAAAGTCGAAAATTCGGTTTACTCACACCAGGGATTGACTTATGGAGGCTTGGTTTATAGTGAAAAAACAAAACAAGTTGACGTTATTGAAATTTTTCAGGCAGTTTTGTTCTTTCTGAACGAAAATGAGATTCTGAAACTGCATTATAAAACTCTTCCTTCTATTTACCATTTGAAACCTGCAGAGGAAATTTTGTATGCTCTGTTTTTGGCCGATGCGAAGCTGGTACGCCGGGATTCACTTTCGGTAATCGATTTATCTCAGGAAAATGTCGTATCAAAGATTAGAAAAAGAGGTTTTCAAAAAGGAGTTTCGAATCAATTGATGATCAAAGAAGAAATTGATTTTGGTTTGTTTTGGAATGAAGTTTTAATTCCCAATTTGAATAAAAAACACAAAGCAAATCCGGTACATTCAGCAGAAGAAATGTATTATCTGCAAAAGCATTTCCCTCAAAACATTCATCAGTTCAATGTTTATTTAGAAGATAAAATTGTGGCCGGAACTACGATTTTTGAAACGGAAATGACAGTGCATTGCCAGTATATTTCGAAGAATGAAAAGGGAGACTTAGGAAGCCTGGATTATTTATACCATTATCTGATTCAGGAACGATTTGCTCAAAAGAGATTTTTTGATTTTGGAATTTCGAATGAAAATCAGGGAAAGAACCTGAATGAAGGTTTATCGTACTGGAAAGAAAGTTTTGGAGCGGGTACCATAGTTCATGATTTCTACGAACTGGAAACGGCAAATTATAAGAAGTTAAATGGTATTTTTGTTTAAATAGAAAAAAAGAAAATGATATCATTTCTGGACCTGAAGAAAATAAACAAACCTTATGAAACCGCATTTCACGAAAAACTGAAAACAGTTTTAGAGAATGGCTGGTACATTTTAGGGAAGGAAGTGGAAACATTTGAAACCGCTTTTGCAAAATATTGCAAAGCCGATTATTGTATCGGAACAGGAAATGGTCTCGATGCTTTAACTCTGATTTTTAAGGCGTATATAGCTTTAGGAAAACTGCAAAAAGGAGATGAGGTTATTGTTCCTTCGAATACTTATATTGCTAGTATTTTGGCTGTATTGCAGGCAGATTTAGTTCCTGTTTTGGTGGAACCAAGATTAGAAACGTACAATCTCAATCCTGATTTACTTGAGGAAAAAATCAGTCCGAAAACCAAAGCCATTTTAGCCGTTCATCTTTACGGACAACTGGCCGAAATGGACCAAATAAATGAAATAGCAAATCGTAATAATCTATTGATAGTTGAAGATGCAGCCCAATCGCATGGTGCAATTAACAATCAACAATCAACAATTAATAATTTATCCTCCGCATCAGCTTACAGTTTTTATCCCGGAAAGAACCTTGGTGCTTTAGGTGATGGCGGTGCTATTACGACAAATGATAGGGAGTTGGCAAAAGTGCTTTTTTCGCTTCGCAATTATGGATCTGAGGTAAAATATCACAATGATTATATTGGTGTGAACACAAGATTAGATGAACTTCAGGCCGCTTTTTTAAGTCTGAAATTACCTCATTTAGATGTCGATAATGAGAGGCGACGCAAAATTGCTAAACGATATTTGACTGAAATAAAAAATGAAAAAATAGTACTTCCGTTTTGGGATTTTTCAAATAACCATATTTTTCATTTGTTTGTGGTACGAACTTCAGATCGTGAAGGGCTGCAGGCCTACTTATCCAAAAATAACATACAAACCGTAATACATTATCCAATTCCGCCACACCAGCAAAAAGCACTTCTGGAATGGAATAATTTGTCATTACCCGTGACAGAAAAGATTCATCAGGAAGTTTTAAGCTTGCCTATTAGTCCAGTTTTGACAGAAACGGAGGTTGATTTTATTGTTGAGGTTTTAAACAGATATTAGTTTTAATTGGAATAAAAAATGAGAGAATTAAAATTAGCTGTTAAACCTTACGTTCCTGAGAAAATTTGGATGTCTCTTATTAAAGCCTATAATTTTACAAACCTGCGCGCCATGCGGGATGCGTATAAAATTAGACAGGCACCTAAAAATCATCGAAAAGCACTTGAGATTGTAAGGAAAAAAGAAAAGGTTAAAGTTGCTTTTTTTCTGACTCATGAATCCGTTTGGAAATACGATCTGTTATTTGATTTAATGCTTGCGGATCCTCGGTTTGAGCCTCAAATATTTGTGTGCCCTGTTGTAAATTTTGGCAAGGAAAATATGCTTTTCGAAATGGGTAAAGCCTATAATGCTTTTAAAAAAAGAGGATATGATGCTATTAGAACTTATGATACCGATACAGGAGAATATTTAGATATAAAAAAGACATTTTCACCTGATCTTGTTTTTTTTACCAATCCTTATGAGGGTTTGCAGGATTACAGGTATTATATAAAAGAGTTCTCCAAAACACTAACTTGTTATGTTCCCTATAGTATCCCAACGGTTAATTATGAGTTTACCTATGATCTTAATTTTCATAATTTAATTTGGAAAATTTTTTCCGAAACGGATATTCATCAAAAAATGGCTTCCGAAAACCAAAGGAATAAAGCAATAAATAGAGTTGTAACCGGTTATCCGGGATTCGACCCTCTTTTGATAAATAAACGGCCAAAGGAGGTTTGGAAAAATAAGAATCCCGATTTAAAAAGAATTATATGGACACCGCATCATTTAATGAACGAGTTAAGCAAAGTATCTAATTTTTTGGAGTATTATGATTTCTTTTTAGAATTAGCCACTAGTTATAAGGATAAATTACAGATTACATTCAATCCCCATCCTTTATTAAGAGTTAAATTGGAAAATGATCCGAATTGGGGTAAAGAAAAAACCGATAATTATTTCGATAAATGGATAGACCTTGAAAATGGGCAGTTTGGTGACGGTTATTATATCGATCTTTTTTTAACATCAGATGCACTCATACATGATAGTGGTTCTTTTATGGCAGAATATCTTATTACAGGAAAACCATCGCTTTTTATGATTCGGGATGAATCAATTATGGATTATTGGAGTACTTTTGGCAATGAAGCGATAACAGCACATTATCAGTCGAGAAACAAAAAAGAAGTGATTGATTTTATTGAGAATGTTGTCCTTAACGGGAATGATTGGATGAAAGATAAACGTTGCGATTTTGTACAAAATACTCTAATTCCTAAAAATAATTCAACCGCATCCGAAAACATTATGAAATACCTCGAAAGTCAAATTTTTGAATAATTTTGAATTGGAATTTAATTAAAATTTATTTTTATACATGCACGATACCTCTTTAAAATCAACTGCAATAAAAGGAGTTGTCTGGTCAGCAGTTGATAAATTTGCCATTCAGTTTGGGCAATTTATCGTAGGTATAGTACTTGCCCGAATTTTGCTGCCGGAAGATTTTGGAGTAATAGGAATGTTGACCATTTTTATAGCCCTGTCACAGACTTTTGTAGAAAGTGGTTTGGGAACAGGTTTAATTCAGCGCCAGGATAGAACAGATATTGACTTTTCGACTGTATTTGTTTTTAATTTGGCGATTAGTTGTTTTTTCTACGCACTGTTATTTTTATCAGCACCTTACATAGCATCATTTTTTAATCAGCCTAAATTAATTGATTTATTGCGGGTATTAGGCTTAATCCTGATTTTAAATGCTTTCGCAGTAGTTCAACGAACAAAATTAACAATTGCAATTGATTTTAAGTCTGTAGCAAAAAGTAATGTAATTGGTATGATTATCGGCGGAATTTTTGGAGTACTGGCTGCAATGAACGGTTATGGAGTTTGGTCGTTGGTTATCCAAATGCTTATGGGGACTTTTAGTACGTCTTTATCTCTATGGTTTTTAAGCAATTGGATGCCTTCTGTTTCCTTTTCAAAAAAATCTTTCAGATCATTATTTGGTTATGGTTCAAGCTTGTTAATGGCTGGTCTGTATGCACAAATTCTTAATAATGTCTATAATATTTGTCTAGGAAAATTTTATTCAGCATCATCATTAGGATACTATACAAGAGCTAAAAGTTTTGCCGATTTATCAGCAGGAACTATTGTTAGTATCATTCAGCAGGCTACGTTTCCGGTTCTTACCAGCGTTCAAAATGACAGAGAAAGACTGGTTTCTATTTACAGCAGGATGATTCGTATGTCAGCTTTTTTTATTATTCCGCTAATGACACTTATTGCTTTATTGGCAAAACCAATTGTGATAGTATTGCTTACAGAGAAATGGATTTCTCTGATCCCGCTTTTGCAGTGGATGGTTTTTGCCCGTATTTTTCTTCCGATGAGCGCAATTAATATGAATTTATTAAACGCAGTCGGTCGTTCAGATTTATTCTTAAAAGTTGATTTATCAAAATTACCTTTAACAATATTAGCGATGATAATCACAATTCCATTAGGCATAAAAGCTATCGTAATTGGTCATGTTATTACTTCAGCATTATCGTTCCTTATAAATGCCTACTTACCGGGCAAATTTTATGGATACGGAGCAATAAAACAATTGAAAGATATGCGCTCTTTTTTTTTAGCAACTCTCGGAATGGCAATTTTGGTATTTGTCATAACAAGTTTTGTAGATAATCTAATATTGCAATTGCTTCTTGGAGTTGTCTTTGGAGCTGTAACTTATTTATATGTTTGTTGGTTATTAGGTTTAGAAGAATTAAAAGAAGTTTGGCAATTGTTTTTGAGTTTAAAAAGTAGACTTTTAAAATTTTGAGATACAATAATTTCCATTGAATACAATTAGTTTTACCATATTGGAGAAGCATAAAATTTATAATTTTTAAAAAGCCTCTCACTTATTTTTCAATACTTTTTAAAAGTAGTCCTCCAGAATAACCAGAATCGTAAGCTGAAGTTTTTAAATAATAAATTATAATCTTTGATTTGAAAAGTATGTACAATTTCATGATGTACTCTTTTCTGAACTGCAAGATCTTCTTTTTTAGTTCTGTTTAAATGAATGGCTTTTTTTAGAATCAAATAAGTAGAGAGATTCATTTTTCGAAACGCTAATTTTTTATTGTCGTAGAAACTAGAAGTCAATGAATTCTCTGATATTCTCTTTTTTACCAAAATTTCATCAATAAAGTCAAATTCATAGACACGGGAGGCTCTAATCCAAAAATCTAAATCTTCATAAGCTAGTGTTTCATCATATCCATTTAATGAATCATAAACTGTTTTTTTTGTCATAGCAGAAACAGAACAAATACTGTCTAAACCTGAGAGAACACTCTTGTAGACATCACCATTTTGTTTTTTCTTAATAGTTTTGTGATTATGATCTACAGGGAAGTAATAAGAATCAAATTCACCTTTTTCTGTAATCAGTTCAGCATTTCCGTATACAATACCAAGATTTGTAAAAGTACTTTTCTTAAAAGTTTCAATTTGCAAAGAAATACAATTTGGAACTAAAACGTCATCAGCGGCCAAATCAATGATATAATCTCCTTTAGCCAATTTTAGTGCCATATTAAATGATTTTGTGATTCCTAAGTTCCTTTCATTAGTAATGAATTTTACTTTAGGATAATCCAAAAGCCAATTTTTTATTACCTTTTTAGAATCGTCATTACTACAGTCATCAATAATTATTAATTCAATAAACGAATAATCCTGTAGCATCACAGAAAATAAACTCTCCGCCACAAAATGTTCGTGGTTATAGCACAAGCAAATAACTGTAACTAATAATTTATCTTGCATTATTTTTAAAGAGTTATATATTTGATACGAAAATAAGAAATCGATAATAATATTACCTAATAAAATATAAAGCTGATAGTACAAGTATGGATATAGTAATGATTGATTTTCCAAAAATTGAAAATATCTTAGGTAATATTGCGGTAATTGAAAAGAATACAATTCCGTTCGCGATTAAAAGAGTTTATTATTTATACGATATTCCAAGTTCTTCTAAAAGGGGAGGTCATTCCCATAAAAAGCTGCAGCAAATTTTAATTGCAATTTCAGGAAGTTTCGACGTAGTCTTAAAAGATGGGGAAACTGAAAAAACAGTACTTTTAAATAAGCCGGATAAAGGTTTGTTGATTACGAATAATATATGGCGTGAGCTCGAAAATTTTTCGTCTGGAGCAGTATGCTTAGTTTTAGCTTCGGAATTTTTTGAAGAAGATGATTACATAAGGAATTACGATGATTTTTTGATATCAAAGAAATGAAACTACTCTACATTACTCAAAGAGCAAACGAAGAAGGAGGGGTACAAAGAGTACTTGCGGTAAAAACTAATTATTTGATTGAAAAATTTGATTATGAAGTTAGTATCATTACTCAAAATGAAGGGAATGAAAATCTTTTTTTTGAGTTTAATAAGCGAATTGATTTTTACGATATATCTTTAAAAAGTAATAAAGCATTTAACCTGTTACAATATAAAAAAAAATTAGAAGAGTATATAAAAAGAATACAGCCCGATTGTATTATAGTTTGTGATTTTGCCTTAAAATCATTTTCAATACCATTACTCATAAACACAAAAGTCCCTATTTTTTTTGAGGCACATGGTTCCAGGTTTAATGAATACAGGAGTAATAGTCCTTTTAGATTTATAAGCAAGTTTAAATATGAGTACCGAAATTTCTGTGCTTCTCAATTTATGCTTTTTATAGCATTATCACAAGAAAGTTTGAGTGAATGGTCTGTTAAAAACAGTCATGTAATTTCTAATCCGTTATGGATCGAAAGGGAATCCTTTTCAGATCTAAAAGCAAAAAAAGTTATCGCCGTCGCAAGACATTCGCATGAAAAGGGAATTGACAGATTACTTCAGATATGGAAATTAATTGCACAAAAGCATCCGGATTGGATATTAGAAATTTATGGCAAAGAAAATGAAGCTTTAGAATTGCGAAATTTAGCAAGAAAGTTAAAAATTGAAGAGCGTGTAGTTTTTTGTAATCCGGTTGAAAATATTCAACAAAAGTACACAGAATCATCAATATTTGTAATGACTTCCAGAAATGAAGCACTACCAATGGTATTGATTGAAGCGATGGCTTGTGGCTTGCCTTGCGTAGCGTATGATTGCCCGGTTGGACCAAAGGCAATTATAGAAAATAATAAAAATGGATTTCTTATAGAAGACGGCAATCAGGGCTCTTATGTTGAAAAGTTAAGCCTTTTGATAGAAGATAAAGACTTACGATTGAGAATGAGTGAGAAAGCAATAAAAAGTGTAGAAAAGTATAATTTACATTCTATTATGAAACAGTGGAATGAATTATTTGACTCAATTGTAAAAGCTTAATTTATACTACAATAATACCCTAATCGATAAAGATCAAAAAGAAAAAGAGAAGGATTTTTACCCAAAAGCTGTTTTTTGAATAAAGGTTTTAAGATTTTAAAGGCAAAAGAAACTAAAAATTGAAGACGGAACTTTTTTAAGATTTGAAAATAATGAGAAAGTTTTACATAATCTTTAGAAATTAAATCTGAATCTACTAGATTTTTTAATCCTAAAACGGCTTCTTCTGATTTTATCAAAAAAGTGCTACTGTTTTCAATTCCTAAATGATAAACCGGATTTTCAATATGAACAATGTCAATTTCATTTTGCATTAAATCGTATGAAAACAATGTGTCCTCGTGTCTGAGATTTGGAATGCTTTCGTTAAAATTGACTTTAGAAAAGATACTTTTCTGAATTAAAAAGTTTAGAGTCAAGAAAGAAAGATGCACATTTTTTTCTCGATCAAAAACACTTAAGGCCTCCCTTTTTGCGCCATAAATCCATCGTAGAAGTTTTTCTTTGGAAGGCTTTGATTTTTCATATAAAATACCGCCATAAATAATTTTCTCACGATTATCTATTTTTGAAATATAGTTCAAAAGAAAATTCTCATGAACAGGAAATGTATCAGCATCGAGAAACAGTAAATTTTGATAAGCAGCTTTTTCTGCTAACAAGTTTCGGATAGCACTCCTCCCAATGTTTTTCTCTAGTATAACAAATGAACCATTGTGAAATTGATTAATTTGTTGATTTTCATTTGTAAAAAGATTTGAGGCATCGTCCAGACAAATAATTTCAAAAGAGATATTTAACTCCATGGCTTGTTCATGAAGTTTTTTAACTAAGGAAACAACATCATAATTATAAACCGGAATTAAAATAGAAAGCACTATACGCTGCGTTGCACCACTTCAAAAATTCTTTCGTCTTCACATTTTAGGGTTTTAGACGGGAATTTCATCAGTAAAGCATAATCGTGGGTTACCATGATCACTGTTTTACCGTTGGCATTGATTTTTTTAAGTACTTCAAGAACCTCTGAGCTGGTTTGCGGATCAAGATTTCCGGTTGGCTCATCGGCTAAGATAAATTCAGGATCGTTTAGTAAGGCTCTTGCAATGGCGACACGCTGCTGTTCACCT
Organism: Flavobacterium sp. B183; assembly: GCF_023539155.1. Lineage (NCBI taxonomy): Bacteria > Pseudomonadati > Bacteroidota > Flavobacteriia > Flavobacteriales > Flavobacteriaceae > Flavobacterium > Flavobacterium sp. B183. The sequence continues at coordinate 2,689,535 of NZ_CP097434.1, forward strand.
CCTGAAAGTTGATGTGGCATTTTGTTTAGGAACTCTTTCATGCCTACCTTATCCAGAACTTCATCGATTTTATGTTCCATGGCTTCTTTTTCAGACCAGCCGGTGGCTTTTAAAACAAAAAGCATATTGTCTTTTACAGAACGGTCCGGAAGTAACTTAAAATCCTGAAACACAATTCCGATTTTACGTCTCAAATAAGGAATTTCACTTTCTTTTAAAGTCGCCAAATCAAATTCAACGATATGTCCTTCACCCTCAGTTAAAGGCAAATCACCATAAAGCGTTTTCATGAAACTACTCTTTCCGGAACCTGTTTTTCCAATGATATAGATAAATTCACCATGTTGAACATCTAAATTAATGTGAGATAAAATTTTCTTTCCTTCCTGATATATAGTGACTTCTTTAAGAGACAGTACGGTTTGCGACATAATAAAATTAATTTGAATGGTAAAAGTAATAAGATAACGCTTGGATTCAAAATAAATTTTAATCATTTCTGTGAGGAATTTCAAAAAAAAGGCCACAGATTAATGAATTAGAATGATTTTATTCCTTTTGCTAAAGTCAATTTTTCAATCTGTGAGAAGGGGTGAAATCTGTGTCAAACATAACAGAATCGTTATTTTAATTGTAAAACAGAAAAATATTTCTGTAAAGTTTGAGAACCAATCTTTTGGCGTTTACTATAGGGTTTAATAATTACGATTAAAATATTTATTCATAATAAATTCAAGGAACGTTTCGTTATAAACGGTATAAAATGATACATTTGAATACTAAATATAATTAAAATGCGTAAACTTTCCTGGTTCTTTTTACTCCCAATTATCCTTTTCTCAACCATAGTTTCGGCACAAAAATCAGCTATTTATACTTACGACTTAAAGGATTTTGACAAAGCACTGGCTTTATACAATGACAAACAATATGCTTCGGCTCAACTTATTTTCGAATATGTAAAAAATAATGCAACAACTGAGGAAGTTCAATCTGATTGTGCTTATTATATCGCCAATTGTGCCATTCGAACGAATAAAGTAAATGCTGATGCTCTGATGGAGAAATTTGTACACGATTATCCGACAAGTACAAAACAAAATCAGGCGTATATTGAAGTGGCTCAGTATTTTTTTGAGCAGGGAAATTACCCGAAAGCGTTGCAATGGTTTGATAAAGTAGATGAAAGTTACATGAGTAAATCAGACTCGGATAAATTTAATTTTCAAAAAGGATACAGTTATTTCACTGCTAAAAAGAAAAAGGAAGCAACTACTTATTTTAACAAAGTGGTAAATTCTCCCGATTTTGGTTCTCAAGCCAAGTATTATTTGGGATTTATGGCGTATGAAGGTGATGATTATAAAGAAGCAACAAAATATTTTGATGAAGTTTCAGGCGAAGAAAAGTACAAAGAAAAGCTTTCGTATTATCAGGCCGACATGAATTTTAAGTTGGGGAGTTTCCAAAAAGCAATCGATTTAGGGCAAAAAGCCATGAGTAAATCCAATGATTTGGAAAAGTCAGAACTGAACAAAATTATTGGAGAAAGTTATTTCAATTTAAAGCAATATGGTAAAGCGATTCCGTTTTTAGAGCAATACGCGGGTAAAAAAGGGAAGTGGAATAATACCGATTTTTATCAATTGGGATATGCGTATTACGAACAAAAAGAGTATGAAAAAGCAATTTCCCAATTCAATAAAATTATTGAAGGAAAAGATTTTGTCGCTCAAAATGCCTATTATCATTTAGGTTTAGCGTATTTAAATACAGGTAAAAAACAGGAAGCTTTAAATGCGTTTAAAAATGCTTCTGAAATGGATTTCAATGCGCAAATTCAGGAAGACGCAGCATTAAATTATGCAAAATTGAGTTATGAAATTGGGAATGCCTATCAAACAGTACCGGGAATTTTGCTCGATTTTTTAAAGAAATATCCAAATAATTCAAGCAGATCTGAGGTAGAAAAATTATTGGTTGATTCTTATATTTCTTCTAAAAACTACAAAGAAGCACTTTCGTTATTAGAAAAAAATAGGTCGGCAGAGAATAAAGCGGCTTATCAAAAAGTGCTTTTCTACCGAGGTGTAGAATTGTACAATGAATCTAATTATCCCGAAGCAGGGAAAATGTTCAAAAATGCTGTCAGCGAACAAAAGACTCCTGAATTTACAGCCCGTGCGACTTTTTGGAAAGCCGAAACGGAATATATGACCGATGATTTTCAGAATGCTTTACTAAGCTACAAGCAATTTGCAGGATTAGCTGCGGCAAAAACTACTAATGAGTATAAAAACATCAATTATAATATTGGTTATGCTTATTTTAAACAAAAAGAATACGATCAGGCAGGGAATTCTTTTCAGGCACAAATTGACAATTCGAAAGAAGATAAAGTACGTTTAAACGATTCGTATTTGCGTTTGGGCGATTGCCGATTTGTGAGTTCAAAGTACAGTGCGGCAAATGAAGCGTACTCGAAAGCTATTGAAGCAAAAGGCGTTGACGCCGATTATGCACAGTTTCAGAAAGCAATTTCTTACGGGTTTATGTCTAAAAATGATAAAAAAGCCGAGGAGTTGAGCCATTTCCTTCAAATGTATAAAAAGTCGTCTTATCGCGATGATGCTTTATACGAATTAGGGAACACTTATGTTGCGGAGAAAAAGAACGATCAGGCACTTAAAACTTACGATCAGCTGATTTCAGAATTTAAAAACGGTTCGTTTACCTCGAAAGCCATTTTAAAACAAGGATTGATTTATTACAATTCAGATCGCGATGATCAGGCTTTGGTGAAGTTTAAAAAAGTAGCAGCAGAGTTTCCTAAAACTCCCGAAGCTTTAGAAGCCGTTTCGACAGCCAGATTGATTTATGTCGACTCAGGAAAGGTAGATGAATATGCGACCTGGGTACGTACCTTAGATTTTGTTGCGGTTACTGATGCCGAGCTGGATAATGATACTTATGATGCGGCTTTCAAACAATATAGTCAGAACAACAGTAAGCAAGCCATAACTGGTTTTACAGGTTATGTGAGCAAATTTCCGAAAGGAATGCATGCGCTGGAAGCTAACTTTTATTTAGCACAATTGTATTTTGCCGAAGGGTCGGAAACAAAATCAGTGGCAAATTATCAGTATGTGACTGATCAGCCAAGAAGTGAATTTACGGAGCAATCGTTGAGCAGACTTGCACAGATTTTTCTGAAAGCAAAAGATTGTGATCTATCGATTCCGGTTTTAGTACGTTTAGAAAACGAAGCTGATTTTCCTCAGAATAAAAACTTTGCACAGGCGAACCTGATGAAATGTTATTACGACAAAAAAGATTACGACAATGCTGTAGTGTATGCTGATAAAGTATTGCAAAACGCAAAAGCCGATGCAAATGTAAAGGCCGATGCACAAATTATCGTGGCACGTGCGGCAATGCAAACCGGAAACGAAGACAAGGCCAAAACGGCCTATGCTAAATTATCGGCAACTTCGAAAGGAGAATTAGCAGCGGAAGCCTTGTATTATGATGCTTATTTTAAAACCAAAGAAGGAAAATTTGATGCGTCTAATGTTTCAGTACAAAAGCTGGCTAAAAACTATTCGGCTTACAAATATTACGGAGCGAAAAGTTTGGTGCTAATGGCAAAGAATTTTTACGGATTAAAAGACAGTTATCAGGCAACTTATATTTTAGACAACGTCATTAACAATTTTACCGATTATCCGGATGTTGTTGAAGAAGCTAAGAAAGAGTTAAGTGCGATAAAACTGGAAGAGTCGAAAACAAATTCGTCGATCACGAAGTAAGTGTTTTAAAGAGAATAGAGAATAGATTCAAGAGTAAAGATGCAAGAATATAGAATAGAAGTCTTGTATCTTGACTCTTTCATCTAAATAAAAAAAAGAAATAGTTTATGAGTTTACCATTTTATATAGTTGATGTTTTTGCCGATAAAAAATATACCGGAAATCAGTTAGCCGTTTTTACGGAAGCAGAGAATCTAAGTACTGAAGAAATGCAGCAGATGGCACGCGAGATTAATTTTGCAGAAAGCACATTTATAACAAAGCTTGACAGAGAAAAAAACAAAGCAGAGATCAGAATATTTACTCCTGCTCATGAAATGCAGTTTGCAGGACATCCTATAATTGGAACTTCATGGGTTTTAATCAACAAAATATTTGATAATTCCCCAGAGAATATCACATTAGAATTTCCTATTGGACCAATTCCGATTCATCAGTCTGAAGATTTAATTTGGTTAAAAGCAGCACAGCCTAAGTTTTGGGATATTTATGCAAAGGAAGACTTCACCTTATTCAGCAATCTGAAAAAAGAAGATTTTGAGAATCAATTCCCAATTCAGGAAGTAACGACTGGAAGTGCTTTTGTGATGGTTGGACTGAGCAATAAAAGAGCATTGGAAAATTTGGTTTTAGATAAAGAGAAAGTAGATGAATGGATGAAAAACAACTGTAAAACAGCTCACAGAGCCTTGTATTTTTATTATCTGGAAGACTCAAAATTGTTTAGCAGAATGTTGTGTATCGAGCACAATCAATTGGTTGAAGATGCAGCAACCGGAAGCGCAAGTACTTGTTTACAGGCTTTTCTTTTGAAATATCATTTGCCTCAATTTGAAATGATCAATTATCAGGGAGATTATATCAATCGTCCGTCTCAAATTTATTTTAAAGGGCAATTGACTGAGAGTCAATTTGATATCAAAATAGGAGGTAAAGCTCAGTTTGTCGCAAAAGGAGAGTGGGAAGTTTAAGAGTAAAGAGTAAAGAGTAAAGAGAATAGAATAAAGAAGGTAGAATTATAGAGTAAAAAGAAAATTTAGAAAAGGAGGGAAGTCGATACTCTTTATTCTATTCTCTTTCCTCTCAAAAAAAAGATATATGAAAATTAATTGCCAGAATAAAATCATCATCTTACTAGTAATGTTTGTTGTCCAGCTTTCGTTTTCGCAAAAGAAGAATGAAACAATCGGTACAGAAACTGTAAACGTAGTAAAGCCCTATTCGCCAACGATTTCAGATGCTTTCAAAGTAAAGGAAACTCCTTCGCTTGACGATAGCGGTAATCAGCCCAAAGAAACGATAAAGTACAGTATTTTATCTGTTCCTGTAGCCTCTACATTTACGCCTTCAAAAGGAAAAGCGGAAGGTGTTGAGAAATCTAAAAAAGAAAAATTATTTAACAATTATGCTACGTTAGGAGTAGGGAATTACGGAACTTTAAACGCTGAATTGTTTGTCAATCAGGATTTAGGAAACAACGATTATGTGGCGGGTATGTTTCGTCACCATTCTTCTCAGGGAGGAATTAAAGGTGTAGAATTAAACGATGAGTTTTATGATACAGCATTGAATGTAGGATATGGGGTAAACAATCGTGATATGTCATGGAATGTCGATCTGGGCTATCAGAATCAATTGTACAACTGGTACGGTTTACCGGCTGATTTTGGGTCAACTTTAGCGGGACAGATGCGTGATGATTTAATAAGAGGAATTAATCCAAATCATTCGTACAATACCATTTCTTTAGGAGGTAACGTAGCTTTTACTGAAGGTGTTTTTAGTAAGATTTCGACAAAGTTTACGCATTTTTCAGATAGTTTTTCGTCATCAGAAAACCGTTTTTATGTAAAACCTTCTTTTAAGGTAGATATAATGGACCAGGCTATCAATACCAATATTATTGTAGATCATGTAAGCGGATCTTTCGAACATAATTATGCGTATGATAATACAAAGCCTTTGAAATACAGTCTGACTAATTTTGGAATTGAACCAAGCTTTGTAATGTTAGAAAATGATTGGACACTGGAGTTGGGAGCAGGCTTGTTTTATGGCTTGGATTCTGAAAACAGCGGAAACAAATTTTATATTTATCCAAAAGTAAATGCTTCCTATAAGCTGGTAGGAGATTTGATGATTTTTTATACAGGAGTAAATGGAGGTTTGAATCAAAATTCCTATGCTGATTTTGTGACTGAAAATCCGTTTTTATCTCCAACACTTTTAGTGAAACCGACCAACAATCAATATACTGTTTTTGCAGGTTTAAAAGGAAAGTTGGCCAACAACGTTAGTTACAATCTTACTGGTTCTTATTTGAATGAAAAAGATAAGGCACTATACAGAAGTAACGATTACACAGAAGATTTTTCTAATCAAAATTATGGCTTTGGAAACTCTTTTGGAGTGATTTATGATGATATCAGAACCTTCCGTTTTTATGGGGAATTAAAAGCTGATTTTTCTCAAAATGTTTCTTTCGGAATTAATGGAACCTTCAACAGTTACAAATATGACGGTATAGAAGCGTGGAATTTGCCTTCTATGAAATTGAGTTCTAATCTGGATGTAAATATCACCAAACAATGGTATGCGGGACTGAATGTTTTCTTTGTGGGAGAACGAAAAGACATGCAGTCGAATGTAAACTTAGGAACCGATCCGGTAATTACAACACTAAAAAGCTATTTTGATGCCAATGCTCATCTGGGGTATAAATACAACGAGCGTTTGACCTGTTTCCTGAAATTGAATAATATAGGGAATCAAGCCTATGAAAAATGGCTGAATTACCCGGTACAAGGATTTCAGGTAGTAGTTGGAGCAAACTACAAATTCGATTTTTAAGTTTTTTTTAACCGCAAAGCACGCAAAAGTTTTTTATTTTGCGTTACGCAGATAAAATACAAAGTTCGCAAAGCTATTTCAACATAAAGCTTTGCGAATTTTGTTTTTGCTAAGCGCGATTCATGATAAAAACTTTTGCGTGCTTTGCGGTTAGATAAACAGATATTTAAAATAATTAAGATGAAAATTAAACTCAGACAAGAAAATGAAAAGGACCACAAAAGTGTTTTTGACTTAATTGAAAAAGCTTTTGAAAAAGAAGAATACAGCGATCATAAAGAACAGTTTTTGGTTGAAAGGTTAAGAAAATCAGCTGCTTTTATTCCGGAATTATCTATTGTTGCCGAAGTAGAGAATGAAATCGCAGGGCATATTTTATTGACGAAATTAGAAATTAAAAACGATACAGAATCTTTTGAATCTTTGGCATTGGCTCCCGTTTCAGTGTTACCAAAATTTCAAGGAAAGGGAATTGGTTCGAAACTTATCGTGCGCGCTCATGAAGTCGCGAAAGAATTAGGATATAAATCAGTGATCTTATTAGGACATCCCGATTATTATCCGAGATTTGGTTATGAACTTTGTGAAAAATACAATATCGAAATGCCTTTCGATGTTCCGGCAGAAAATTGCTTGGTGATTCCTTTAACCGAAAATGGATTGTCAGGAGTAAACGGAAAAGTAGTTTATCCATCGGCTTTCTTTGAATAAAAAATAAAACAAAGAGAAAAAAACTTTGCACCTTAGAACCTCAGTACCTCCAAAAAAAAACTCATTTCATTAAAAGAGCTGTATAATGACAGAAGTATTTAAAATTCTTGAAACCTATAAAACACAATATGAAAATCCTATTACTCTCGATAAGGGTGAGATTGTAAAATTAGGAGAAGAGGAAACAGAAGAAAAGTGGAAAGGGTGGATTTGGGCAGATAACGGAATTAATGGAGGCTGGGTACCCATTCAAATACTTGAAATTTCTGAGGATAATAAGGAGGCTAAAGTTTTAGAATATTACACTGCAAAAGAACTCGACGTTGACAAAGACGATGAGATTCTAAAAATTAAGAGTTTGAACGGCTGGACTTGGGTAAGAAAAATTATAAATAATGATGAAGGATGGATTCCTGATGAAATAATAGGTTAAGCGTATTTTTTTTTCATTTCTAATTTTAACCTTTGCACCTTTGCAACTCAGAACCTCAGTACCTCAAAAAAAATGACTTTCAAACAAAAAATACATACACATTACCAGCAAATGGTCCAGGATCGAATTGATGTTTTTAGAGACATGATTTCGGCTCTGACCGAAGATTCTAAAAACGATGCCAAAGGTTCTGCCGGAGACAAACATGAAACTGCTTTGTCTATGATGCATATAGAACAGGAAAAACTCACCAATAAACTGAAAGAAGCCATTGCCCAAAAAGCAGTCTTAGACAAAATTGATGCTTCAAAAACAACCGAAAATATCATTTCGGGGAGTTTGGTAAAAGCCAACGGAATCTTTTTGTATGTAAGTGTAGCACTTCCTAAAATTAATATTGAAGGTACAAATGTTATTGCACTTTCACCTCAATCTCCTTTGGGAGCACACTTGATGGGAAATCAAGCGGGGTTTACTTTTGAAATTAACAGCACAAAATATTTAATTCAGGAAGTTAATTAAATGGATTATTTGAGTTTAATATGCAGCTTCTCTCTATTTGGAGCTGCTTTTGCTTATTATAAACTTCACAAGCTTTGGTTAAAGGATGCAATTGAAAAAAAGGATCAATATAAATTTCAAATTAATTTTCAGTCTTTCAAAAATTGGACGATAATAGTAATGATGGCTATTGGTGGATTAGTTTATTTTTTCAAAGCTTTACCTTAGTGTTTCTTTTTAGACTTTTTTAAATTTAATTGTGTCGTTCCTCCAGAACTTTGTTTTGTTGATTATTTTTTTTCAACGGATTAAAATCCGTTGTTACAATATATGTAAAGATCAAGTCTTTTATATACAAGTTCCGGAGGAACGGTTTATCTTGTAGCAACGGATTTTAATCCGTTGAAGAGGCATGAATACCAATCAATAAGTTCCTTAGGAACGATCAATATAAAGTTTATCAATCTTCAGATAATTTCTCCCTAAACTTCGGGATTGATTGAAATAATAATTTCAGAACAGTATTTATTCTTCTCTTTGAGAATCTGTTAATGATTCTGATATTTGCTGTGATTTAATTTAAATATTTCTCTGTTAGTTTGCTTTTTTTTCTTTTATGAAGCTCAAAATTGAAATTTTTAAGTTTGAGGCTTTTTTAAATGCTTAAAATTTATGTTTTGTATGTAAAAATCGATTTTTGATTTTAAATTGTAATTAAAAATAACTTATGTGTTTTTCAATTGTAACTGATATCGCATCTTTGCTTCATCAAATTAAAATTTTAAAATTAAAAATATATAGTTATGTGTGGAATCGTATGCGCCTTTGATCTAAAGCAAAAAGCTGAGACTTTAAGACCTCAGGTTTTGGAAATGTCTAAAATTATCCGTCACCGCGGACCGGATTGGAGCGGAATATATAGTAATGATAAAGCAATTTTATCACACGAGCGTTTGGCGATTGTAGATCCGGCCTCAGGAAAACAGCCATTATTTACCGAAGATAAAAAACTGGTTTTGGCTGCAAACGGTGAAATTTATAACCACAGAGAATTACGTAAACAATTTCAGGGAAAATACAACTTTCAGACCGAAAGTGACTGTGAAGTAATCTTAGCACTTTACAGAGAAAAAGGACCTCATTTTGTAGATGAAATGAATGGAATCTTTGGATTTGCAATCTATGATGTAGAGAAAGATGAATATTTTATAGCTCGTGATCACATGGGAATTATTCCATTGTACATTGGTTGGGACCAGCACGGAACGTTCTATGTTGCTTCTGAATTAAAAGCCTTAGAGGGGTACTGTACAAAAATCCAACTGTTTCCTCCGGGACATTATATGACCAGTAAAGATGGCGAATTTGTACAATGGTACAAAAGAGACTGGACAGAATATGAAGCTGTAAAAGATAATGAAACCAGTATTCCTGAAATCAAAAAAGCACTTGAAGCAGCAGTTCACAGACAATTAATGAGTGATGTTCCTTACGGAGTTTTACTTTCAGGAGGTTTAGATTCGTCTATTACTTCGGCTGTAGCCAAAAAGTTTGCACAAAAACGTATCGAGTCAGATGATACGACTGATGCATGGTATCCGCAATTGCACTCTTTTTCAGTTGGTTTAGAAGGATCACCTGATTTAGCAGCAGCGCAGGTGGTTGCAAAACACATCGGAACCATTCATCATGAAATTAAATTTACTATTCAGGAAGGATTGGACGCTGTTCGTGACGTGATTTACAACTTAGAAACTTATGACGTAACAACTGTCAGAGCCTCGACACCCATGTGGTTAATGGCGAGAGTGATCAAATCAATGGGAATCAAAATGGTATTGTCAGGAGAAGGAGCAGACGAGTTGTTCGGAGGGTATTTGTATTTCCATAAAGCCCCAAACGCGAGAGAATTCCACGAAGAAAACGTTCGTAAATTAGGTAAATTACACATGTACGATTGTTTACGTGCCAATAAGAGTTTAGCAGCCTGGGGAATTGAAGGACGTGTTCCGTTTTTGGATAAAGAATTTATGGATGTTGCCATGAGAATCAACCCACAGGATAAAATGATCAACAAAGAGCATCCAATGGAAAAATGGGTAGTTCGTAAAGCATTTGAAGATATGTTGCCTGAAAGTGTTGCCTGGAGACAAAAAGAACAATTTTCAGACGGTGTAGGATACAGCTGGATTGATACTTTGAAAGAAGTGGTAGCCCAAGAAGTTTCAGACGAACAACTGGCCAATGCAAAGTATAAATTCCCATTGCAGACACCAACATCTAAAGAAGAATATTACTATCGTTCTATTTTTGCAGAACATTTTCCAAGTGATGCCGCTGCATTATGCGTACCTCAGGAAGCAAGTGTAGCGTGTAGTACAAAAATTGCTTTAGAATGGGATGAGGCTTTCAAAAATATGAATGATCCTTCAGGAAGAGCTGTAGCCAGTGTGCACGATGATGCATACGCTAAAGCATAAAAAGTATTTTTAGAATTAGTATATATATTTTCGAAAGACGTTCTCAGTACTGGGAACGTTTTTCTTGTCTTAGGATGTTAAATGGTATTATTTCAGTTAGTTAAAAGTTTTTTTAAGCAATGATCTGATTTTACTTTTTTATATTTGGCATTTGCCGAAAAAAAATGGTAAGAACTAAAAATGTAGCTGAATAAGTACATAAAATTCAGAAATAATATTTAGCTTAGCCAAACATTAGAAAAATATTAAATATTGGATTAACGTATTTAATATCCAAAAAAAATAAAGAGAATAATAAAAAATAAAGAACAGTATGTCTGGATTATTAGCTGTTATAGGTAAAGGTAAAGACCCGCAACTCGTAAAAGAGCTTTCTGCAAGAATGTCGCATCGCGGTCCTGATGAAAGTGATTTGCATATTATGGAAAATGGCAGTATTATTTGCCATGAAAGTTTGTCGATTATTGATTTAAAATCAGGTAAGCAGCCTATTCAGGGAACTAATAAGGCCTGGATGGTGCATGATGGAGAGATTTACAATTATCAGGAACTAAAAGATACAGTCTTAAAAGAGCATAGCTTCAGAACAAAATCAGATTCAGAAGTTATCGTGCATTTGTACGAAGAATTTGGGCATAAGTTTTGTCATATGCTGGATGGTGATTTTGCTTTTGTAATTGTTGACGGAGATAATTACATAGCAGCCAGAGATGCAGTTGGTGTAAAACCATTGTATTATGGACTGGATGAGAGAGGGAGAATTTATTTTTCATCAGAAATGAAGTCCATTTCAGATCAGTGCAAATCCTTTTCAACTTTTCCTCCGGGGCACTATTATACAGGTAAAACCGGTTTTGTAAAATACTACAATCCCGAATATGAAGACCACTCCAAAGCCAATCAAAAATTAGATTTAGATTTAATTCGTAATACTTTAATTGAAGCAACCCGTAAACGTTTAATGAGTGAAGTTCCTGTGGGAGTATTACTTTCAGGAGGATTAGACTCTTCATTAACGTCAGCAATTGCTGCGCGATTATTGAAAGAAAACGGAGAAAAACTGCATTCGTTTTCTATCGGATTAGATGCTGATGCACCAGATAATAAAGCAGCAAGATCTGCGGCAGCATTTTTAGGGACAGAACATCATGAAATCTATTTTACAGTTGAAGAAGGAATCGAGGTTTTAGAAAAAGTAATCTATCATATTGAAACTTATGATATCATCTCGGTGCGATCAGGAGTGCCATTGTATTTGTTGTCAAAGGTAATTGCCGATAAAGGAATTAAAGTAATTCTTTCCGGTGAAGGTGCCGATGAGGTTTTTGGAGGTCATTTGTATTTTAGAAATGCACCATCAGCAGAGGAATTTCAGGACGAAACTATCGAAAGAGTACAAAAATTGTTTACTGCTGATTTACTGCGTGCCGATAAAATACCAATGGCACATGGACTAGAAGCGAGAATTCCGTTTTTGGACAAAGAATTTTTAGAGGCGTCAATCCGAATTAAAACCATAGAAAAACAACCAAAAACCTACGATGGAATTGAAAAATACATTTTAAGAAAAGCTTTTGATACACCAGACGATCCTTATTTGCCAGAGGAAGTTTTATGGAGACAAAAAGAACAGTTTTCGGATGGAGTGGGATACAACTGGGTAGATGAATTGATTGAATTCTGCGCCGCACAGGTTTCAGACGAACAGCTTGCAGGAGCAAGTGTAGAATTTCCATATAATTCACCGACAACTAAGGAAGCTTATCTGTACAGATCAATTTTTCATAAATTCTACCCACAAGTTAGTTCAGCACAAACCGTTAGAAAATGGATACCGAAATGGCAGGAAAATCAAGATCCAAGCGGAAGAGCCAATGCAGCGCACGTTAAAGCAGGTGTTGAAGCTTCGAAAGCAGGAATTATTGCTTAAAATAGGCAAGGAGTGTTGCTTCTTAATAGAGGGAACAAAATCATTATTGAAAATAAGTTTTAAAAAAAATCCGGAGAGACATGTCAAATGTAGTTCCGGATTTTTTTTTTATGATTTGAAAGAAGGAAAACTTCTAGTTGCCAAAACCTAAAACCAAAACTTAAATTCCAAAACCTGAAACCTGAAACCTGAAACTTGGAAATTAAGATTTGAATCCTTGAACATTTCTAAAAACTAAGTTAATTGTCGCTCACCGTGTTTAGGAAAAATATTATATTTGGTTACCATTAATAACTAACCATTTTAAACTTTATCTATGAGAAACTTATTGCTTAGTAGTGTTTTGTGCTGCTCGCTAGCTTCGTTAAGTCCGGTGTCCGCACAAAAAACTGACGTGCCAAAATATATTAAAAATGTCGAAGGAGTAAAAGAATATTCCCTGAATAACGGATTGAAAGTGCTCTTGATTCCGGATGCTTCCCAAAGTAATATGGTGGTAAATATTGTCTACAATGTTGGCTCCAGAAACGAAGGTTACGGAGAAAAAGGAATGGCTCACTTGTTAGAGCACATGCTTTTTAAGAGTACCAAAAACTTAGGAGATATTAAAAAAATGCTTTCTGAAAAAGGAGGTGCTGCTAATGGTACAACTTGGCTGGATCGTACCAATTATTATGAAGTTTTTCCATCGAATGATGAAAATCTGAAATGGAGTATTGAAATGGAAGCAGACCGAATGATCAATGCGACTATTTTACAAACCGATTTGGATAAAGAATTTTCTGTAGTTAGAAATGAGTTCGAAATAGGAGAAAACAACCCTGACGGTGTTTTACAGGAAAGAATACTTTCTTCGGCCTATTTGTGGCACAATTACGGAAAAAGTACCATTGGAAGTAAAGAAGATATTGAACGTGTAAAAGCAAACAGATTAAGAGTTTTCTATGAAAAATATTATCAGCCGGATAATTCAACCTTGATAATTGCCGGAAAATTTGATGAGAAAAAAGCATTGCAGTATGTAGGTCAATATTTTGGAAGCATTGCAAAACCTAAAAGAGTTTTGGATAAAACGTATACGATAGAGCCGGCGCAGGATGGTGAAAAGTTTGTGGAGCTGAAAAGAGCCGGTGACAGCAAAAATATCGGGGCATTGTACCATACCGCAGCCTATGCAGATAAAGACTATGCAGCCATTGATGCTCTGGGGGAAATTTTAACAGCCGATCCATCTGGTTATTTGTACAAATCACTGGTAGAAACTCAAAAGATTTCCAGTATTTATTATTGGCAGCCAACCACCAGAGATGCCAGTTTTGTGTATTTTGGAGTAGCTGTTCCTAACGATAAAGATGTTGTAGCAACAAAAGAACTGGTAAGAGCTGAACTGGATAAGATTGGATCAACTAAATACACGGATGAAGATGTAAGCAGAGCTAAAGCTAAAATTATCAAGCAAATTGAAGGGGTTAAAAATAACACCATTTCTTTTGCTATAAATCTTACCGAAATTATAGGTGCAGGTGATTACAGATTAGGTTTCCTGTATAGAGATGCAATCGAAAAACTTACAAAAGAGGACATACAAAGAGTTGCTGAAAAGTATTTTAAAAGTAACAACAGAACTGTGGGAGTATTTATTCCTTCAAAAGACGAACAAAGAGTTAAGCCAGTCGAATATACTGACGAGCAATTAGCAGCTTTTACTAAAGATTACAAAGGAAAAGCACTTGAAAAAGAAACAGCTCCGTTTGAAGCTTCTATTAAAAATCTGAAACAAAATTTTGTTGAAGGAAAGTTAAGTAATGGCGCTAAGTATGGCTTGATTAAAAAAGAAATTAAAGGAGGAAAAGTTCAGGCAGCGTTTAAATTTCCGGTAAGTAATGAAAAGGATTTATCCGGAAAATCAGATGTTGGGGCTATTTTGGCTCAATTGTTAAAGACCGGAACAACTACCCGTACAAAAGAACAAATTAGTGATCGTTTAGACCTTCTGAAATCAAGTTTGTCATTTGGTTTTTCAGGACAAACATTAACGGTGAATGTTAGTACCTATAAAGAAAGTTTTAAGGAAGTAATGGAGATTTTAGGAGATTTATTGACTAATGCTACTTTTCCGCAAAATGAGTTAACCAAAACAATCAGTGAATATAATACCTACTTAGAATCGAGTTTAAATGATCCTAATTCTCTGGCATTTATCGAAGTTTCAAGACAAACCTCTAAATATCCAAAAGAGAGTATTTTCTACACTGCGACTGTTCAGGAACAAATTGATGCTTACAAAAAGATAAAACAGCCGGAACTTATTGATTTCTATAAAAACATTTTAGGAGGAAATAATGGAGTAGGGACTGTAGTGGGAGATTTAGAAGCGAAATCTACAGCTCAGATTTTAGAGAGTACTTTTGGTAAATGGAATTCCAAATCAAAATATGAAAGAGCAATGCCGACTTATTTTGAAACACAGAAAGCCGATAAAGAGTATATTACTCCTGATAAAGAAAATGCAGTTGCTGTGGGTAAAATCAGCTTTAAAATGACTCAGAAAGATGCTGATTATCCTGCTTTTGTGATGGCCAATGAAATGTTAGGAAGCGGAGGTTTTCTAAGCGCAAGAATACCGATGCGATTGAGAGAGAAAGAAGGAATCAGCTACGGAGCAGGGTCGTTCGTAAATGTACCCATCACCAATGATGTTTCGTATTGGGCTTATTATGCATTTTTAAATCCAACGAAGAAAAATGCCGTTGAGATTGCTGCAAAAGAAGAAATTGCAAAAGCATTAAAAGATGGCTTCACAGCAGAAGAGTTAAAATCAAATCTTGTGAGCTGGCTTAATGAAAGAAAAACACGATTGGGAGATGACGGAACTTTAATGGATTTGACCAATGTTTATCTGCAATACGGAGTTCCTTTGGAAGATTATGATACGCTTGAAGCTAAAGTTAAAGCCTTGAAAATCGAAGAGGTAAACGCGGTTGCGAAAAAGTACTTAAGTTTAGATAAAATGACTTCTGTTTATGTTGGAGATTTTAATAAAAAACAATAAAGTTTAGAAAAATTCATTTTAAAAATCCAAATTCCAATTTCAGGGAGTTTTAAAATCATAAAAACCGAAATGCATTTTAGAATGTTATTTCGGTTTTTTTATACGGTTTAAAAAATAGGCGTTTTGCAATTTAGACTTTATAAAATCAATTGATTTTTTACTGCATTCTAAAATTTTGTAATTTGTAATTTAAGAAAATTGGAATTTAAGTGTTCTTTTAGGCATATTTTTAGGTTTTTCAGACAATTGTGTTGATAACTTAAGTGCTTTAAATCGGAATTTTAGGGATATATAATTTGCGTTTTTATATATTTGCGTGTTAGACAATAAATACATTTTTTAGAATAAATTATATGAGCGAAGAAATCAAGAAGAACAATTATTCAGCAGATAGTATTCAGGCATTAGAAGGAATGGAGCACGTAAGAATGCGTCCATCGATGTATATTGGAGATGTGGGAGTTCGAGGGCTTCATCATTTGGTTTATGAAGTTGTAGATAACTCTATTGATGAGGCGATGGGAGGACATTGTGATACCATTGGTGTTGCAATAAACGAAGACGGGTCAGTAACAGTTGAGGATAATGGTCGTGGTATTCCGGTTGATTTACATAAAAAAGAAGGCGTTTCGGCACTTGAAGTTGTAATGACTAAAATTGGAGCCGGAGGTAAATTTGATAAAGATTCTTATAAGGTTTCCGGAGGTTTGCACGGAGTAGGGGTGTCGGTTGTAAATGCTCTTTCTGTTCACATGAAATCTACCGTTTTTAGAGAAGGAAAAATCTACGAACAAGAGTACGAAAGAGGTAAATCGTTATATCCGGTAAAACAAATAGGAGAAACAGAAAAAAGAGGTACACGTCAGACTTTTTACCCTGATAATACCATTTTTACACAAACTACAGAGTTCTCTTATGATACGTTATCCGCTCGTATGCGCGAGCTATCTTTTCTGAACAAAGGAATTACAATCACTTTTACAGATAAAAGAGAAGTAAATGAAAAAGGAGAATTCAGAAGCGAAGTTTTTCATTCTACAGAAGGACTAAAAGAGTATATTCGTTATTTAGACGGTAACCGCGAGCCAATTGTTTCGCATGTAATCAGTATGGATCACGATAAAGGAGAAATTCCGGTTGAAGTGGCGCTGATTTACAATACAAGTTATACAGAAAATATTTTCTCTTACGTAAATAACATCAATACACACGAAGGAGGAACGCATTTACAAGGTTTTAGAAGTGGTTTAACAAGAACCCTTAAAAAATATGCTGATGCATCCGGAATGTTGGATAAATTGAAATTCGAAATTGCGGGAGATGATTTCCGTGAGGGATTAACTGCTATTATCTCGGTAAAAGTTGCAGAGCCTCAATTCGAAGGTCAGACCAAAACAAAGCTAGGAAACAGAGAAGTAGTTTCTCCGGTTTCTCAGGCTGTTGGAGAGATGTTAGAGAATTATCTGGAAGAAAATCCAAACGATGCCAGAGTCATTATTCAAAAAGTAATTTTGGCTGCTCAGGCACGTCACGCGGCTAAGAAAGCCCGTGAAATGGTACAGCGTAAAACCGTTATGGGCGGTGGTGGATTACCGGGAAAACTTTCAGATTGTTCAGAGCAGGATCCTGCAAGATGTGAGGTTTACCTTGTCGAGGGAGACTCGGCGGGTGGAACTGCTAAACAAGGTCGTGACAGAAACTTTCAGGCAATTTTACCTTTACGTGGTAAGATTTTGAATGTGGAGAAAGCGATGCACCATAAAGTATTCGAAAACGAAGAGATTCGAAATATCTTTACTGCTTTAGGGGTAACAGTCGGTACCGCAGAAGATAGTAAAGCTTTAAATATTGAAAAATTAAGATACCACAAGGTAATCATCATGTGTGATGCGGATGTCGATGGTAGTCACATCTCTACCTTAATATTAACGTTCTTCTTCCGTTTCATGAAAGAACTGATCGAAGAAGGTCACGTTTATATCGCTGCACCGCCTTTGTACTTAGTTAAAAAAGGAAACAAGAAAGAATATGCGTGGAATGATGTTCAGCGTGATCAGGCCAACGAGAGAATGGGTGGAAGCGCCGCAATTCAGCGTTATAAAGGTCTTGGAGAGATGAACGCGGAGCAATTGTGGGAAACAACAATGGATCCGAACTTCAGAACTCTGCGTCAGGTAACCATTGATAGTTTGGCTGAAGCTGACAGAGTTTTCTCTATGTTAATGGGAGATGAAGTTCCGCCGCGTAGAGAATTTATCGAGAAAAATGCAGTTTACGCTAATATCGATGCGTAATAAATTTTAATCATCAATTCGTTTAATTGTTTAAATTTACTTAAACGATTAAACGAATTGTCGATTTATCAAACAAACAAATTAATTAATAACCGATAAAGTATAAAATATGAAAGTTACCATTGTAGGAGCAGGAAATGTTGGAGCTACCTGTGCAGATGTTATTTCTTATAGAGGAATTGCAAGCGAAGTAGTGTTGTTGGATATTAAAGAAGGTTTTGCCGAAGGGAAAGCGTTGGATATTATGCAATGTGCCACAAATACAGGTTTTAATACCAAAGTATCTGGGGTGACCAATGATTATTCTAAAACTGCTGGAAGTGATGTAGTAGTTATTACATCTGGAATTCCAAGAAAACCAGGAATGACCCGTGAAGAATTAATAGGTATAAATGCAGGAATTGTAAAAACAGTTGCCGAAAACGTACTGAAATATTCTCCGGACACTATAATAGTTGTAGTTTCTAATCCAATGGATACGATGACGTATTTGGCATTGAAATCGACCGGAGTACCAAAAAACAGAATTATTGGTATGGGTGGAGCGTTAGACAGTTCTCGTTTCAGAACCTATCTTTCATTAGCTTTAGATAAACCGGCAAACGATATCTCGGCAATGGTTATTGGAGGGCATGGTGATACTACTATGATTCCATTAACCCGTCTGGCCTCTTATAACGGAATTCCGGTAACTGAATTTCTTTCAGAAGAAGTATTGCAAAAAGTAGCTGCTGATACTATGGTGGGTGGAGCAACACTTACAGGTCTTTTGGGGACTTCTGCATGGTATGCACCAGGAGCTTCTGTAGCTTATCTGGTAGATAGTATTCTGAATGATCAGAAAAAAATGATCGCCTGCTCTGTTTTTGTTGAAGGAGAGTATGGACAAAATGATATCTGTATAGGTGTACCTTGTATAATTGGTAAAAACGGAGTGGAAGAAATATTAGACATTCAGTTAAACGATCATGAAAAAGCCTTATTTGCGAAAAGTGCAGATGCGGTGAGAAGCATGAATGACGCTTTAAAATCGATTTTAGTATAACGAATTTCGTAAAAAGAGGAAAAGGCTGCACTTTTGCAGTCTTTTTTTTGAGATTAATTAATAAATAAATTGGTTAATCTTTTCGTTAATTATATATTTGCTCGGGTTAAAAAAAATGTTGTAATTCGTGATCTTGATTTTTTAGTGCTAAAAAATCATATCAGGGCTTATTCTATGGGACTTTAAAACAAAAACAAACAATAAAAAATAATTAATTTTTAGTAATAATGCAGAATAAAGGACTTATTAAATTTTTCGCAATTCTATTTGCATTGGTAAGTATTTACCAACTCTCGTTCACTTTTGTGGCCAATAGTGTCAAAAGTGAAGCTAAAGCTTTTGCAGGAGATAATCCTGATAAAGAATTAAAATACTTAGATTCTATTGGAAAAGAAAAAGTGTTAAACCTTGGTTTTACTGATTTTACTTATAATGAAGTAAAAAACAAACAACTTAATAAAGGTCTTGACTTAGAAGGAGGAATCAACGTGATTCTTCAAATTTCTGTTAAAGACGTTTTGAAAGGATTAGCAAACAATTCTAAAAATCCGGTATTTAATAAATCATTAGCTGATGCAACTGCAAATTTAGAAGGAAACAAAACCTATTTAAATAAGTTCTTTGAAGCTTTTGAGGCTAACTCAAAAGGATCAGTAAAATTAGCTTCACCTGATATTTTTGCAAACAGAAGTTTACAAGGAGAAGGTGGTGTAGATTTTCAAATGTCTGATGCACAAGTTCAAAAAGTAATTAAGAAAAAAGTTGACGAATCTATCGAAAGTGCTTACAAAGTACTTAGAGAGCGTATCGACAAATTTGGTGTAACGCAACCAAACATCCAAAAATTAGGAGAAACAGGAAGAATCTTAGTAGAGCTTCCAGGTGCTAAGGATGTAGATAGAATTAAGAAATTATTAGGTGGAAAAGCTCAGTTAGAGTTTTGGGAAACTTTTAAAATCGAAGAAATTGGTAACTTCTTAGTAGCTTCTAACGAGGCTTTAAAAAAGACTGAAGTTAAAGTAAAAGAAACTAAAGCTGTTGCTAAAGATTCATTGAATGCATTGTTAACGGATAATGCTAAAGATTCAGTTGATACTAAAAAAGGAAACAACCCATTATTTGACAAAATGTTAGGTCAGGGTGGTGGACCAGTTTTAGGATATTTTGCTCCTAAAGATACTGCTGCTGTAAATGCTTACTTTAAAAGAGCAGATATCAGAGTTTTATTGGGTGCTGACCAACACAATGCGAAATTTGTTTGGAGTAAACCAACTACAATTAAAGACGCAAAAGGAAAAGATATTGAAGCAGTTGAATTATATGCTTTAAAAGGAAACAGAGACAACGTTCCTGCGATGAGCGGTGGAGTTGTTACAGATGCAAAAGATACTTTTGACCAATTAGGAAAACCAGCTGTTTCTATGCAAATGAACAGTCAGGGAGCTAAAGTTTGGGAAGAATTAACAGGAAGAGCTTTCTCTCAAAAAGGATACATTGCTATCGTTTTAGATAATATTGTTTACTCTGCACCAGGTGTTACAAGCGGACCAATTGCCGGAGGTAGATCTGAGATCACTGGATCTTTTGATGTTGCTGAAACTAAAGATTTAGCTAACGTATTAAATGCAGGTAAATTACCGGCTTCTGCAGATATTATTCAGTCAACAGTTGTAGGACCATCTTTAGGTCAGGCAGCAATTGATGCAGGTACAATTTCTTCTGTATTAGGATTTTTATTAGTTTGTTTATGGATGGTATTCTATTATGGTAAAGCTGGTTGGTATGCTAACCTTGCATTATTATTAAACTTACTTTTCCTTTTCGGAATTATGGCAAGTTTTGGTTTTGTATTAACATTACCAGGTATTGCAGGTATCGTATTAACATTAGGTACTGCGGTAGATGCAAACATTATTATATTTGAGAGAGCAAAAGAAGAATTGCGTGAAGGTAAATCGTTGTCTGATGCGGTTGTAGCTTCTTACGGATGGCACGGAGCAATGCGTTCTATTATTGATGCAAACGTAACGCACGTTTTAACTGGAGCAATCTTGTTTATTTTTGGTACAGGACCAATTAAAGGTTTTGCATTAACATTATTGATTGGTATCGTAACTTCATTGTTTACATCAATCTTTATCGCAAGAATTTTTATTGACAGAAACATCGCTGGAAAAGGAGATTTAACTTTCTCTACAAGTGTTACTAAAAACTGGTTTACAAACTTCCACTTTGACTTTATTAAAATCAAAAAATTCACATACATCTTCTCTTCAATTGTAGTAGTTGTGAGTTTAGTTTCTATCTTTTTCGTAAACGGATTGGATGAAGGTGTTGATTTTGTTGGAGGAAGAACATTCCAGGTAAAATTTGAAAAACCTGTTGATGCTACTGTAGTATCAGATGAATTGTCTGCTGCTTTCGGTACTCCGGTTGAGGCGAAAATTTTAGGTGATGATGATCAGTTGAAAATCACAACTAAATATAAAATTAAAGAAGACGGTGTAGCTATCGATGAAGAAGTGAACCAAATTTTATACAAGTCGTTGACGAAATATTTCCCTAACACTTCTTACGAAAAATTCATCAATTCATTTGATGGTAAAAGAATTGGTGTTGTACAACAATCTAAAGTTGGAGCTTCTATTTCTGAGGATATCAAAACAAACTCTTACTGGGCTGTATTAGGTGCAATGGCGGTTATTTTCTTATACTTAATGATCTCTTTCCGTAAATGGCAATATTCATTAGGTGCGATTGCAGCGGTAGCACACGATGTTATCTTTGTATTAGGAATCTACTCTTTATGCTACAAATTCATGCCTTTCCACATGGAAATGGATCAGCACTTTATTGCGGCTATCCTTACCGTAATTGGTTACTCTATGAATGATACTGTAATTGTATTTGACAGAATTAGAGAGTTCATCATCGGAAACCGTAAAGGAAGTTTTGAAGATATCGTAAACGCTTCTATTAATACTACATTATCAAGAACGTTGAATACGTCATTAATGATGATCATTGTATTATTAACGATGTTTATCTTTGGTGGAGAATCTATCAGAGGATTTATCTTTGCTATGTTAATTGGTATTGTAGTAGGAACTTATTCATCATTATTTATTGCTACACCGGTATTGGTTGACACAATTTCAAGTGATGATAAACACACAATCGAAGACAAGCATAATAATAAAGTATAATCATATACTTAAGATATAATAAAAAGATCCGGTGTAAGCCGGATCTTTTTTTTTGCATTAAAAATGGGTACGATATATTGAAGTTTTAAGAATAATTAGGTTTACCTGTAGGAAGGCTGTAGTTTTTTTAATAGAATATTTGTTAAAAATAAATAAGCAAGACTTCCGTCCAAGGTTATTAGACGGAAGTCGGTTAAATTTGTTGTAAGAAAAAGATTTCGATAGGATAATTTTATTGAAAATTTATTAATTTAAAAAAAAAATGAAATCATGGAAAAACAATTAGAAAATTTAGCGGTAGTAGTGCTCAATGTTCAGGAAATGAAGGAAGTTGAGGGAGGTGTATCTAAAACAACTTATTTGGTTGGACTTGGGTGTTATTTAGTATGTGGTCCGGTTGGCCTGGGCGCATTTATGTTAGGTTATCATTTAAATTCATAAAATCGAAATTAGATTATGGAAAATGTAATAGAATTATCAGAAGAAGAAGTAAAAGATATTAATGGAGGAATCAGTGGGATTCTATCACTTGGTTTAGCCGCTGTATGGTGTTGTTATGAACTTGGAGCTGCTTGTGCTGCATATGATGCAAGGCATAATCTATAAATTGCTAAAATGGAAGAAAAAAAAATTATACGATTATTTATTCTGGTACTTTTTTGTATTTCATTAGCTTTCTATTTAGGAGGGAGATGTGCTAAGTATGACTTGCAAATTAAGTTCAATAGGTCAGGTAATTCAATCCTTTAGGATTGAATTTTGGGATAGGAGCAAAATATTGTAAAATGTAAATTAAGTATTTGAAAAGAGATCCGGTGTAAGCCGGATCTTTTTTTGTGCTATATTTAGGGTGGTAAAAAAAAAATTATGGGTAGAAAATTACTATGGATTCTAATTATTGTTTTTGGCGTATTTAAAGCCTTGGGGCAGACTAAAAACGAAAAGCTGACTATAGGAATCAATTATGGTTTTGGGAGCGAATTTAATAATAGAAATTACACATTTACCAACCATTTTTATAAAGTCGAATTGCGCTATCGGGTTAACGAATCAAAGTATTTTAAATATGAGGTTTTGGTTCAGCCGGAAGTTAATTTTGGAAGACATCAATTGATGAACTTTTACTTTGTGAAGCCGGACAGACCTGATTATCTTGAAAAGAGGGAGGAATATACGAAGTTGAAGGACGTTCATGAGTACGTGCTGAATCTTGGTTTTCTGGTTAGGAAACCAATTGGAAAAGTTTTCTCTGTTTATGCTTTAGGAAGTATTGGACCAATGATTACAGATACGGAAACAGAAAGAATGTCTAAAGGTTTTGCTTTTGCAGATGTTTTTGCGATGGGCTTTTCGATTAAAGTGAATCGCTTACAGTTGGATGCTCGTGGTAACATTCGGCACGTTTCAAATGGAGGCCTAAATAGTGAAAATGCGGGATATAATACCAGAAACATTGAATTAGGTATTTCGTATTTCCTTTAAATAAAAACGCCTGAAATATCGATATTTCAGGCGTTTTTATTTGAGTTTTTTATGAAATGGATTAAGATTCTGCTAAAGGATTTCTTTGCGCTCTAATGATAAAGAAGAGCCCAATAATGATAAACGGAATACTTAGCCATTGTCCGGTAGAAAAAAGACCTAATTCGTTTTCAAATCCACCTTGACTTTCTTTTACAAATTCTACCACAAAACGTACTGCAAATAAAAGTACCAGGAACAGTCCGAACAATAATCCTGATTTTAATCTTGCGTTCGTTTTCCAGTATAAGAAAAACAAAATCGCAAAAACAAATACATAGCTGATAGCTTCATATAATTGTGTTGGATGTTTTGCCGGAACCTGAGCCAGTAAATCGGCAAATTTAGGATCTGTTGCGATAGCGGTGTACGCAGCTTTAGGATCTGCGATTTGAGTAGCATTTACAGCTTCGTTTTTACTGAATTGATCGTGTAAAAAACGAATTCCGAAGGCAGATTTTGTTTCATGTCCGATAATCTCGGAATTGAAGAAATTCCCTAAACGAACAAAAATAGCACCACTGGCAACCGGAATTACAACACGGTCTAAAATCCATAATAATGGACGTTTCAAAATCATTTTGCTGTAATAATACATAGCAGCAATGATGGCAATAGCTGCACCATGGCTCGCTAATCCCTGAAATCCGGTAAATTCAAATTTAGGCTCGAATCTAACAGGTAAGAATATCTCAAGTAAATGATTTCTAAAATATTCCCAATCGTAAAATAAAACATGTCCTAAACGGGCACCTATTAACGTAGCTAAAACAGTCCAGACAAATAAAGAATCTAATTTGTCGATAGATTCGTTTTCGCGTTCGAAGATCTTTTTCATTAAAAACCACCCTAGTCCGAAAGCAATTACGAACATTAAACTGTAATAACGAATCATAAAAAATCCTAGATCGATTCCTTCTGAAGGATTCCAAACGATATTTAAGGGCTGTGTCATGTGCTGTTGTTTTTTGTATTTTGTAAAAATAGATATTTAAAGTAGTGTTGCTCTTTATAAAAAGTTAATGTTTGTGTGAACATTTCTTCTCCGGAACGGGGTCGTAACCGGTTCTTCCCCAAGGGTGACAGCTTAAGATTCTTTTCATGCCCAGATAACCTCCATAAAACAAACCATGAGTCTGCAAGGCCTGGATCATGTAAGTGGAGCATGTAGGTTCAAATCTGCAACTCGCCGGCGTAAAAGGCGATATTGCAGATTGATAAAAGCGGACTAATAAAACAAATGGAGTGATTACTTTCATGATTTATTAGAAAATGAGTTATTTATATAGAGAAGCTGGTTCCTTCTTTTCCGTCTTTCAACTGAATTCCCAGACCAATCAATTGATCGCGAATCTGATCTGAAAGAGCGAAGTTTTTATCAGCTCTGGCCTGATTTCTCATAGCAATAAGCATGTTTACAGTTCCTTCTAGTTTGTCGGTATTTCCGTCAGCAGCTTTGTCATTGGCTAAGCCTAAAACATCAAAAACAAAAGCATTAATTGCAGTTGTGAAGGTGTTTAAATCTTCTGCTGAGATTGTTTCTTTTCCGTCTTTCAGTAAATTGATATAACGAACCGCTTCAAACAATTGCGCAATCAGAATTGGCGTATTGAAATCATCATTCATAGCATCGTAGCACAATTGTTTCCATGCTGCAATGTCTATAGAACTTGTTGTACCTGCTGAAATTGTAGGTAAAGCATCTACAGCTTCCATTAATCTTTTATATCCTTTTTCGGCAGCCACAATAGCATCATCAGAAAAATCCAGGATGCTTCTATAGTGTGCCTGCAACATGAAAAAGCGGGTTACAGACGCCGAAAAAGCTTTGCTAAGAATGTTATTGTCTCCACTTAGAATTTCTCCCGGTAAAATGTTGTTTCCGGTCGATTTTGCCATTTTCTTTCCGTTTAAAGTCAGCATATTGGCATGCATCCAGTAGTTTACCGGAGACTGACCTGTACAGGCTTCGTTTTGTGCGATTTCACATTCGTGATGTGGGAACTTCAAGTCCATTCCACCTCCGTGAATATCGAAATGATTCCCAAGATATTTGGTGCTCATAGCGGTACATTCTAAGTGCCAGCCCGGAAAACCATCACTCCATGGCGAAGGCCATCTCATAATATGTTCCGGTTCTGCTTTTTTCCAAAGCGCAAAATCCTGTGGGTTTCTTTTGTCAGATTGTCCGTCAAGATCACGAGTGTTTGCCAGCATATCTTCGATATTTCTACCGCTTAAAATTCCGTAATTATTGGTTTCGTTGTATTTCACAACGTCAAAATAAACCGATCCGTTTGCTTCATAACCAATTCCGGTATCGATAATTTTTTTGATGATTTCGATTTGCTCAATAATGTGTCCGGTAGCAGTTGGTTCAATGCTTGGAGGTAAGAAATTGAAGGATTTCAAGATGTTATGAAAATCAACGGTATAGCGCTGAACAATTTCCATAGGCTCTAATTGCTCCAATCGTGCTTTTTTGGCAATCTTATCTTCACCTTCATCTACATCGTCTACAATATGCCCCACATCAGTAATGTTACGCACATATCGCACTTTGTAATCTAGGTGTAAAAAATACCTGAATATCACGTCAAAAGACATGAAAGTTCTAACATTTCCTAAGTGTACATTGCTATAAACCGTAGGTCCGCAAACATACATTCCAACGTTTCCTTCATGTATAGGGTTGAAACTTTCTTTTTCACCCGAAAGTGAATTGTATATTTTTAGAGGTTGAGCTGTGTATAAAGGCATTTTTTTGTCGTTTAATCGTTTATTTGTTTAACCGTTTATTTGTTTACTGTTGAATCGTGTAAACGTTTTGTAATTACTTAAGTTTTATTCTTTTGAAAGATAATACTTTTTTAAACTGTTTATTTGGTTGCAGATTTTTTCTATTTTTTCTCGGGTTTCGAAATATTCTGTCTCGGAAAGATAGTTTAAATCTCTGGAAATTATCAAATGATTTAAAGTTTCCATCGCTGATGAATAAGAAATAGTTAAAAAATGCGCTTTGTCTTTATTCGTATTTCGAGACGTTCCTTCTGCAATATTCGTTGCGATTGAGGACGAACTTCTTTTTATTTGAGAAGTGATTCCGAATAGTTCATTTGGTGGGAATGTACTGGTCAATTTGTAAATGTCTAATATAAACATTCTTGCATTTTGCCAAACTTCTAATTTTTCAAAAGAAAACGTGTACATTCTTTTTTATTTAATTGTTGATTTGTTTAATTAGTTAATCGAAAGTTTTACTCATTGAAAAATACGATTAAACAAATCAACAATTCACCGATTCAACTAGAATTGCGTATCCAATTTAATATAATCCAAAAGTTCTCTTTTAATTTGCGGATCTTTAAATCTACCACCAAATTCAGAGGTTACTGTGCTGCTTTCGATATCTTTGATTCCTCTGGAATTTACGCAAAGGTGTTTCGCGTCAATCACGCAGGCTACATCTTCGGTTCCAAGTGCTTTTTGTAATTCCTGAACAATTTGCATGGTTAGACGCTCCTGAACCTGAGGTCTTTTGGCATAATATTCTACAATACGGTTCATTTTGGATAAACCAATAACTCTTCCGTTAGAGATATAAGCCACGTGAGCTCTTCCGATAATTGGCAGTAAATGGTGCTCACAAGTAGAATAAACTGTAATATTTTTTTCTACCAGCATTTCACCGTATTTGTAGTTGTTGTCAAAAGTAGAAGCTTTTGGCTGTTTTGAAGGATTAAGACCTCCAAAAATTTCTTTTACAAACATTTTGGCTACTCGGTTTGGAGTACCTTTGATACTGTCGTCCGTCAAATCCATTCCTAAGGTTTGAAGGATGTTTTCAACATCTTTTTTTATTTTTTCTATTTTTTCGTCATCACTTAAGTCAAAAGCATCCGGTCTTAAAGGATTTTTTGCGTTACTGCTAAAGTGATTGTCTCCTATTTCGTCTAAAAAATCTTCGTTATTTATCATTAAAAACTTACTATTAGTATGGGTATTTCTTTTTAAGGCGGTAAAGATAATTAATAAATGGTAAACCTTTTCTATGGTTTTTACTATTTAATTGCGGCTTTTGCTATAAAATTCAAATTGTAGAGAAAATGAGGTTTCTTTTAAATACAAAAGACAATAACACAGCATGTTATTGTCTTTTTGAAATTTTATATTCGAATCTTACTTCTTGTTGTAAACCAAAAGAGCCTCTCTTAAAATGTTTACAGCAGTAACTAAATCTTTTTTGTTTAAAACGTACGCAATTCGAACCTGATTCAGTCCCATTCCCGGTGTTGAGTAAAATCCGGCAGCAGGAGCTACCATAACCGTTTCTCCATTCAGATCGTAACTTTCTAAAAGCCATTGCGCAAAATCTTCAGAATTGTCGATAGGCAATTGTGCGATGCAGTAAAATGCTCCTTTTGGTTTCGTCACAATAACGCCTTCAATTTTATTCAGTTCTGCGATTAAAGTGTCACGACGTTCTTTATATTCGGAAATTACCTCGTCAAAATAACTTTGCGGAGTATCTATTGCTGCTTCACATGCAATTTGCTCGATCGTAGGAGGACTCAGACGTGCCTGTGCAAACTTCATTACAGTTGCCAATACCTCTTTATTTTTGGTTACCAGACATCCAATTCTGGCGCCACACATACTATAGCGTTTAGAAACAGAATCGACCATGATCACGTTTTGCTGAACATCTTCCAGATTCATTACCGAAAAATGTTCGTCGTCTCCGTCGTATAAAAACTCACGATAGACTTCGTCAGCAATCAGGTATAGATCGTGTTTTTTGATTAAGGCTGCCAATTGTCTGATTTCTTCTTCAGAATATAAATATCCGGTTGGATTGCCGGGATTGCAAATTAATATGGCTTTTGTTTTTTTTGTAATGAGTTTTTCAACTTCTTCAATACTTGGTAAAGCAAATGCTGTTTCGATAGTCGAAACCAAAGGAACGACAGTTGCACTTGTTGAAGAGGCAAATGCATGGTAATTAGCATAAAAAGGTTCCGGAATGATAATTTCATCTCCCGGATCTGTAATTGTGGCCAGCGCAAATAGTAAGGCTTCAGAACCACCAGTTGTAACAATGATGTCTTCTGTGTTAACGTTTACATTTTGACGCTGGTAAAATTGAGCTAATTTTTTTCTATAGCTTTCGTATCCGGCTGACGGACTATATTCTATAAGGGTTAAGTCAATATTTTTTACCGCCTCGATGGCCACTTCGGGTGTCTTGATATCCGGTTGACCAATGTTTAAATGATACACTTTGTGTCCTTTTTTCTTTGCTAAATCAGCAAAAGGAGCAAGTTTACGTATCGGTGATTCGGGCATGTTTCTGCCTTTGTGTGAGATTGTTGGCATGGGTTTTATTTATTGAAGTGCAAATTTGCATTTTTTTTTCGAATTTAACGTAAACATTACAGGTACTTATTAATTTGTAGTAATTATCGATATTTTTAGTAATTTTATCTTAAAATTTTATCAATGAGAAAACATTTCATGTTGTTTTTTGGGCTTTTCATAGCTTTTACACTTCAGGCGCAAGAAGATTTTCAAATAGGAAATCGTGCCTCTAAGGTTACCATACCTTTTACATTAATTAATAATCTGGTTTTTATTCCTATAAAAGTAAATGGAGCAGAACTGAATTTCTTACTGGATTCCGGTGTTGAAGAAACCATTTTGTTCAGTATGGAAGAAAAGCAGGAAGTTAGTTTTAAAAATGTTCAGAAAATTAAGCTGAGAGGTTTAGGAAGTGAAAACGAAATTGAAGGTTTGAAATCAACCAATAATATCTTAGAAACTCATGGTTTAAAATCAAATAATCATTTACTTTATGTTATTTTGGACCAAACTTTTAATTTATCATCACACATTGGAATTCCGGTGAATGGCATTATCGGATATAAATTTTTCAAAAACAACCTCGTTGAGTTAAACTATCAAAAGAAGAAAATTGTTGTTTATCAGAATAATGAAGAAACTCTTAAAAGACTGAATAAAAAATTTAAAGCAGTCCCGATTACGATCGAAAGAGCTAAACCGTATCTGTACACAACCGCATTTGTGGACAATGTTGCTGTACCCGCAAAAATGTTAATCGATATTGGTAATAGTGATGCTTTTTGGATTTTTAAGAATGATATTATAAAACTGCCGAATAAAAATTTTCCTGATTTTCTGGGGAAAGGTTTCAGTGGTGATATCGAAGGACATCGTGCCAAAATTGAAAAGTTTTCTATCGGTGAGTTTGATTTTAAAAATCCCATCGTGGCTTTTCCGGATTCAACTTCGATTCGAAATGTAAAGATGGTACCGGGACGGATTGGTTCTGTTGGCGGGGAAGTTTTAAAACGATTTACAGTTGTATTAGATTATGCGGATAAAACATTGTATCTCAAGAAAAATAGTAAATTTTTAGAACCATTTACGTATAACAAGAGCGGAATTACTGTGCAGCACAACGGGCTTCAATGGGTTCAGGAGACGGTTCATTTGGAGACTGTACAGGTTGTTAATTCAATTCAGGAAGCGGGTTATACCGCTAAAAAAGATAACAATTTCAGATATAAGTTTTCATTAAAACCAATTTATGAAATTGTAAACATCCGTAAAAATTCAGCCGCAGAACGTTGTGGGTTGAAAGCTGGAGATGTTATTGTTCGAATTAATCACGCACTTCCATACAAATATACCTTACAGCAGATCAATTCACTTTTAAAGTCGGAAGAAGACGTTTGGATAGATTTAGAAATAGAAAGAAACAGTCTTCTTTTAAAATTTAGATTTAAACTGGAAGATGAATTGTAGAAAAAATTAAATGTTGCTTTTTATTACAGGGATCTTTTGTAAAGATTTAATTATTAAAGTAAGCTTTAACTGTTTAATAAACATTATTATTTTGTTATGTTTGTAAAAAAATAATTGGAGGTTTATGGTTAAAAAAAACGCTAATTTCTTTCGATTTTTATTATCCTTTATTGTCTTACTGATTTGTACGTCAAAAATTCATGCGCAATGTGCGGGAACCGATGCGCAAATAATAATTTGTGATATTGAAGATCCGGTCAATCAATCAATTTCTTTGTTTTCGTTATTGGGAGGTACACCAACTCCGGGAGGAACCTGGACGGATAATAATAATCTGAGAGGTCTGGATTCTGCTACAGGAATGTTAAATGCCCAGCTTATTTCAAGTGGGGGAACTTACCAATACACCTATACCGTAACAACACCGGGATGTGTGGTAGATAAAGCGACCGTAACCTTAACTATTGGCGCATATTCAGGAATTGGAACTGAAGCTACAATCTGTAATGACAGAGGAGAGTACAATCTTTTTACGGCATTTAATAGTGTTATTATGGGGCCGCATTCCAACGGAACATGGAGGGATAGTAGCGGTAGGATTGTAAGATCTACGTTCACGGTACCAAAGGTACAAGTGAAGACCACTTATAATTTTACGTACACAGTGCCGCCCGTACTGGCATGCGAATCAGCGCCACTTACTTCTGCAGTGAAGATAACGGTTGTAAGGAAACCGGAAGCCGGAGATCCAACAGATAAAGAATTATGCGGCACGACTGACTTAGGGCCTTATGCTAATTTTGACCTGCACGACCTGCTTTCAGGGGAAGATATGGGAGGTAAGTGGAGTGGTCCCGGTATTACCGCGTCAACAGGTCATACCGTTAATCTTCAGACATTGTTTGCTACATCCGGAGCGGGAGAGTACTCCTATACCTACACTGTTTTTGCGGTTCCGGATCAGAATATCTGTGAAAATGATAGTGAAACGGTAAAAATTACACTGGAAAAAAGATTAGATTTTACCGGCGCAAGGGTATTGGTTGATTCAGATATTTGTGAAGATAAAATTGCAACGGCATCCTATACCGCAAGAATTATGCAAGGGCCGCAAGTAATTCCGAACGGAGAATATGAAGTTCAGTATACTATAACAGGACCTACCGTTGCATCAGCAACTGTAAAGGCTAATTTTACTAATGGGGTATTGATATTTCCGCTTAGCTCTACTTATTTTAAGCAAATAGGCACATTTACGCTTACTGTGACTAGCATTATAGCTACATCCAGTAAAAAATTATGTACTAATATAATTAATAATTTATCAGATGATTTAATTATTAGTCCGTTGCCGCGTTTAGATGGAGCCATTTTAACCACTAGTCCAATTTGTCAAAATGAGGCAGCAATAATTCAGCTTTCAAATGCTTCGTTATTGGCTAATGGAACTTACAGAATTACTTATAATCTGACAGGAGATAATGTTGTTACCGGAAGAACAGTAAATATTACAGTTTCCGGTGGGAATGCAAACTTTGTAATTCCGGCGAGTTTAAATGTAAAAAGCGGATCGTCTGCAATTACGATAACAGGTATTACAAACATTACGAATCCATCTCCCCAATGTGCGAATGTAGCCAATGCAAAAGGGAATCAGATTATTAATCCTTTGCCAGATGGGACAACTATTGTCGTACAGGTCGAAAACTTTTGTTTTGGAGAGCCAGTTCCTGTAGCTGTTTCCGGATTAGGAAATTTAACAGACATTACGCTCTCTTACACGCTTTCTGATAGTAATTCTTCTGCATTACAGACCGTTGTTTTAGCAGTTACAAGCGGGAAAACTACTTTTGTTATTCCTCAGGAATTACTTTTAAATACAGGTTCAACAAGAATTAAAGCTCTTAATGTGAAGAACAATGTGACATCCTGTGATATTGATTTGGTTAATGTGTCGGACACTTTTATGTTAAATGGAATTCCTGACGCTCCGCTTGCAGCTAGTCCGCAGATTTTTTGTAAAGTGGAGGGAGCGGTAATCACAAATTTAACACCACGAGGAACTCAGTACAAATGGTATAGTTCTGCAACGGTAACTACGCCACTTGCAGATACTTATGTTTTAAAAACAGAACAGCTTTATGTAAGAGAGATTTCTGCTGCAAATTGTCTTTCTGCGCCCACTCCCGTTTCAGTTGTGGTAAACGATACGCCGGCTCCAACACTGAATTCAGGAGGAGAAAATTTTTGCGGGTTAAAAAATCCTACGATTGCAGATTTATCAAAAGCAACCAATGTATCTTCGACAGTTGCGTGGTATGATGCCGAAAATAACGGTAATTTATTGACTTCAACAACTTTGCTTCGCGATAAGGCAACTTATTACGGTTTCGATCTTTCGATTGTAACCAGTTGTATTTCTGATAATTATTTAGGGGTCACAGTTTCTTTATTCGATTGTAATCCGGATGAATATGCTTTTTTTATTCCGGATGGATTTTCACCAAACGGAGATAACGTAAATGATACTTTCAGGATTCCGGATATAGAATTTTTATACCCGGATTATACTCTTGAAATCTTCAACAGATATGGAAATGTAATGTTTAAAGGAAATAGAAATAAACCCAATTGGGATGGGAGAAATTCCGAATCGGCCGGTTTTGGTGACGGAATTGTGCCAAATGGAGTCTATTTTTATGTGGTCAATTTTAATAAAGACAACAGACGTCCGCAGCAGGGCCGACTTTACCTGAACAGATAGTTTCTTTTTATAGTATTTAAGATAAGTTTCAAATGAAAAAAGTACTACTTTTTATAAGTTTCCTCTTTTGTATCACATCAGCCTCAGCCCAACAGGATCCTGAGTACACCCATTATATGTACAACATGAGTGTAGTCAATCCTGCTTATGCGACAGGAGTTCCTGCTATGATGAATTTTGGAGGATTGTACAGAACGCAATGGGTTGGAGCCGTTGGAGCGCCTAAAACTTTTACCTTTTTCGGACATACAGCTTTAAGCGATAAAATTGAAGTGGGATTATCATTGGTTTCAGATGATATTGGAGACGGAGCAAAAAAAGAGAATAATTTTTATGCTGATTTTGCCTATGTCTTAAATCTGGGTGGAAAAAATAAACTTTCGCTTGGACTAAAAGCAGGTTATACATCGCTCCAAAGTAATTTCAACGGGTTTAAATTAGAAAGCGGGAATGCGGCCAGTGATTTGGCTTTCGCCGAGAATGTAAATGTCACCAAGCCTAATATTGGAGTGGGAGCCTATTACTTCAGAGATAATTTTTATGTTGGATTGTCTGTACCCAATTTGTTGAACACGAAACACCTTGAAGAGAAATCCGGAATCAACGCTTACGGATCAGAAGTCATTCACACTTTTTTAACGGCAGGATATGTTTTCCAACTCAATGATAAGGTTAAATTAAAGCCCGCTTTTATGTCAAAATTTGTTCCGGGAGCGCCGATTACTTTAGACTTGACAGCCAATGTTTTGTACAATAATAAATTTGAATTGGGTGCAGCCTATAGAGTAAACGATGCTGTAAGTGCTTTAATGAATGTAAATGTAACGCCAACTTTAAGAGTGGGCTATGCTTACGATCATACTTTATCGAATATGGGTAGGTTTAATTCAGGGACACACGAAATTATGCTGCTTTTTGATTTAGACTTATTAGGCAAAGGATATGATAAATCGCCAAGATTCTTTTAAAATGAAAAACAGGAAAAAATTACTCGTTATTATCTTCGTATTTTTAATACAGTTTATACAGGCTCAGGATTTTGAATTGGCCAGAGCCAAACGTTTTTTTGATAAAACGCATTATGCTGAAGCGATTACTTTATATGAAAAATTAGCAGAAAATAAGCCTTCACAGGAAGTGATCAGGAATCTGGCAGACTCTTATTTTTACACTAACGATTTGATAAAAGCACAGCGTTATTACCGACTTTTGATCCAAAATTATGGTAATGGTTTAGATCGGAATTATTATTTCAGATATGCTCAGACTTTAAAAGCAAGCAACAGTTATGACGATGCCAATGCAGCTTTGAAGGAGTATTATTCAAAATCAAATGATAGTGATGCAGTTTCTAATTTTGAGAAAGAGTTAAAAACTCTGGAGAATGTTTCGGCAATAGGGAAACGATATGAACTTAAAAATCTGGCGATCAATACCCCTAATTCTGAGTTTGGAGCAGTAAAATATAATGAAAACCTGGTTTTTGCAGGAGTAAAATTAAAGCCCGGATTATTGGATAAGAAATTCAAATGGGACAATGAAACGTATTTGAATCTGGTGACGATTCCTCTTAAAAACAGTAATTCCGCGGATTCTATAGTGCATTATTTTGCCAAAGAGTTAAAAAGCGGGATGCACGAAGCAAACGCGGTTTTTACAAAAGACGGTAAAACGATTTATTTTACGCGCAACAATTCCAAGAATAAAAGCAAGAAAACAAACGAGCAGAAAATTTCGAATCTTCAGATCTTTAAAGCTGAATTGGTGGAAGGAAAATGGAAAAATGTAACGTCTCTTCCGTTTAACAGTTCAGAATATTCAGTCGAACATCCCGCTTTGAGTCCGGATGAAAAAGTGTTGTACTTTGCATCAGACATGCCGGGGACTTTGGGTTCGTTTGATATCTATTCGGTAAACATTAATAAAGGAGCATTTGATACACCTCGAAATTTAGGTCCGACAATTAATACCGACAAAAGAGAGCAGTTCCCCTTTGTTTCAACAGATCAAAAACTCTATTTTTCTTCTGACGGACATTTGGGTTATGGGTCACTTGATGTTTTTGTTTCCGATATTAAAGGAAACGAATGCAGTAAGCCGGTGAATGTGGGACAACCTTTGAATTCAAATGGGGATGATTTTTCTTTTAATATCGATGCCGATACCAAAGAAGGTTATTTTTCTTCGAATAGAGAGGGAGGAAAAGGGAGCGATGATATTTATCAGATTAAAGAAATAAAAGATCTGATTGTAGAAGATTGTAAACAATTCATCGCAGGAGTTATTACAGATGTTGATACCAAGCTGCCTTTAGAAAATGCAATAGTGACTTTACAGAATTCAGATCAGAAGGTTTTGAATACAACGATCACCACCACAGATGGGAAGTTTAGTTTTACTGTTGATTGCGAAAGTTCATTTACAGTTTTAAGTTCCAAAGAAAAGTATACAAGCGAATCGAGAATCATATCTTCCGGAAAAACCAGAAACGCAAGCCATGATGCTTCGATGGCATTAAGATCTTTGGAGGTTATTAAACAAGAGGAGTTACAAACTGCTGAAAAGAAAAGACAGGAAGAACAGCAGCTTGCAGAAAAGAAAAGACAAGAGGAAGAAATTGATACAAAACGAAGAAAAGAAAGGGAAGCACTGGCTGCTATTGCTTTAAAAGAAGCCGATAAAAAGGCGAAGGCAGACGAAATTATTGCAAAAGACATTAGAAAGAAAGAGAAAACTGCTCAGATTCTTGCACAGGAAAAAGATGTGGTAAAAGACAATAAAGGCAGATTAATTATTAAAACTGATCCGATTTATTTTGATTATAATTTGTGGTACATCCGAAAAGAATCTAAAGTTGTATTAGGGCGTGTGGTCGAATTAATGAAGAAATATCCAGACATGGTAATCGAAATTGGATCACATACCGATTCAAGAGGAAATGAAAAGTTTAATGCCAATTTATCTCAAAAAAGGGCCAGTTCGACCAGAGATTTTATATTAGAGTCAGGTATTAACGCCAAAAGGGTGACGGCTAAGGGATATGGGGAATCAGTACCTATTGTGAAATGCAACCCCGATGAGGCGTGCTCAGAAGAAGAACACGAATTGAACAGAAGAAGTGAATTTGTAATTAAGGACTTATAATTGCAATAGTTAAACCAACCCGACAGATTTTTAAAACCTTGTCGGGTTTGATGTTTAAAAAATTAGTTGAGAACCCTTTCTTTTGGCTTCTTTTTTATTTAATTTTATAAAATAACAACGATTAAAATAAAAATAATTATGAAAAACCTAGTTGTATCCTGCTTGCTTGTGGCTTGTATCGGACTTCAAAGCTGTAAAAACAATGAAAATCAGAAGGCGGCTGAAGCAGCTAAAGCAGATGCTGAGACCATCGTAAGTACAGAATGTTATAAAGCTATATATGAAAAAGATACGATCGATTTAAAAGTTAACACGTTAAAAAATGGAAAGATAAGTGGTAACATGACTATGAAAGTTTCCGCGGCAACAGAAAGAGTGGGTGAACTTACAGGGGAATTTCGCGGAGACACCTTATTTGCCGATTATACTTTTCAAGAGGTGACCAACAAGAATAAAACTTTTAAAAATCCAATGGCATTCTTAAAGAAAGACAAAAGACTTATTTTAGGTAACGGGACGATGCAGACGACTATGGGAGTTACTTACCTGGTAAAAGATAAACCAATCGATTTTGATCGTGTAAAATATAAATT
Organism: Flavobacterium sp. B183; assembly: GCF_023539155.1. Classification (NCBI taxonomy): domain Bacteria; kingdom Pseudomonadati; phylum Bacteroidota; class Flavobacteriia; order Flavobacteriales; family Flavobacteriaceae; genus Flavobacterium; species Flavobacterium sp. B183. Next base: position 2,726,693 of record NZ_CP097434.1, read on the forward strand.
TGATGCTGTTGAGTGTACTGAGAAAGCAAAATAGTAACCTCTAAAAAATAAATCCAACAGACTTTTAAAACCTGTCGGATTTAGTTTAAAAATGCGGATAAAAAAAAAACCGCTTCTTAATTGTAGAAGCGGTTTTGCTATTTTTAAATTTTAGTTTTTTATAAAACTTCACCTTTTATTTTTAAGGCAACTCTACCGTCAGGGTAGTTTACGGCATTCGTTTCAACGGTTATTGTTTTACGAATCGGACCGGAAACCATGTTGTATTTTACATCAATTTTACCTTTTTTTCCTGGCATAACTGCTGCTGCGGGTTTGGTAACAACTATAGAACTTACAGTAGATTCAGCACCGGTAATCAAAAGTGGGGCATCACCTGTATTGGTAAATTCAAAAGAGCGAACTCCGTTGTCACTTTTCGAAATTTTTCCATAATCAATTGTATTGTCTTGGGCTTCAAATTCAATTTTTGGGCCGTTTTGTGCATAACTTATTGTACTAAACAATACGACTGCAATAAAAGAGGCTACATTTTTCATTTCAAATTTTTTTTAAGTTGTAAGTAAATATACATTCTTTTAATTAACACACAAATTATTAATTCGCTTTTTATAGTGTACTTAATTATTTACTTTTGCTGTCAATAATTAGTACAAAAATTGAACCAGTTTTTCTGTTTAATTGTTTAGACGTGTATCTGCTTCATCGATTGATGATTAGCAAAAGATGTAATTACAGTAACAAAACGATTAAACAAATAAGCAAATTAACGATTAAACAACCCTAGTAAATGACAATTCCAGCACAATTTGACGCTAAGACGATCGAGAACAAATGGTATGATTACTGGATGAAGAACAACTATTTTCATTCAGAACCTGATCACAGAACACCATATACAATTGTAATTCCGCCACCAAACGTCACAGGAGTCCTTCACATGGGGCATATGCTGAACAATACTATTCAGGATGTTTTAATTCGTAGAGCGCGTCTTAAAGGTTTTAACGCCTGTTGGGTTCCGGGAACGGATCATGCTTCTATCGCGACAGAAGCAAAAGTAGTACAGAAATTAAAAGCGGAAGGAATCAATAAGAATGATTTAACCCGTGAAGAATTTTTAGCACACGCCTGGGAATGGACGGATAAATACGGCGGTGTAATCTTAGATCAGCTTAAAAAATTAGGAGCTTCCTGCGATTGGGAAAGAACTAAATTTACAATGGATCCTGATATGTCAGCATCTGTAATTCGCTCGTTTGTAGATTTGTACAATAAAGGATTAATTTACAGAGGATACCGAATGGTAAACTGGGATCCGGAAGCAAAAACAACGCTTTCTGACGAAGAAGTAATCTATGAAGAACAACAAGGAAAATTATTTTTCTTAAAATATAAAATCGAAGGTTCAGAAGATTTTCTGACGATCGCCACGACACGTCCTGAAACTATTTTTGGAGACACCGCGATCTGTATTAACCCAAATGATGAGCGTTTTGCACATCTAAAAGGGAAAAAAGCTATCGTTCCAATTTGTGGAAGAATTATTCCGATTATTGAAGACGAATATGTAGATGTTGAATTCGGAACCGGATGTTTAAAAGTGACTCCGGCACACGATATGAATGATAAAACGTTAGGAGAGAAGCACAATCTTGAAATCGTTGATATCTTTAATGAAGATGCTACATTAAATAGTTTCGGATTGCATTATCAGGGCAAAGACCGTTTTGTGGTTCGTACTGAAATTGCAAAAGAATTAGAGGAAATCGGAGCTTTGGCTAAAACCGAAATCCATTTGAATAAAGTAGGAACCTCCGAAAGAACCAAAGCGGTAATCGAACCAAGATTATCTGACCAATGGTTTTTGAAAATGGAAGAGTTGGTAAAACCGGCAATTAAGTCCGTTTTAGAAACAGGAGACATCAAATTGCATCCAAAACGTTTCGAGAACACTTATGCGCATTGGTTAAACAATATCCGTGATTGGAATATCTCACGTCAGTTATGGTGGGGACAACAAATTCCGGCTTATTATTATGGAGATGGAAAAGAAGACTTCGTAGTAGCAGAAACTATTGAAGAAGCTTTAATTTTAGCTAAAGAGAGAACATCTAACAACTCACTGACAGCAGCTGACTTAAAACAAGATGTTGACGCCTTAGATACCTGGTTTTCATCATGGCTTTGGCCAATGTCAGTTTTTGGTGGAATTATGGATCCGGAAAGTGCAGATTATAAATATTACTACCCAACAAATGACTTGGTAACAGGTCCGGATATTTTATTCTTCTGGGTAGCCAGAATGATCATTGCAGGTTACGAGTATGCAGGCGAAAAACCATTTACAAATGTGTATTTAACCGGTTTAGTTCGTGATAAACAACGTCGTAAAATGTCTAAATCATTAGGGAATTCACCTGATCCTTTAGATTTAATCGATAAATTTAGTGCAGATGGAGTTCGTGTAGGATTGCTTTTAAGTGCTTCTGCTGGAAACGATATTATGTTTGATGAAGAATTATGCAATCAGGGGAAAGCATTTTCAAACAAAATCTGGAACGCTTTTAAATTAATCAAAGGATGGGAAGTTTCTGAAGCGATTCCACAACCTGAATCTTCAAAAGTAGCCATCGAGTGGTACGAAGCAAAATTGCAGCAAACCTTAGTTGATATTGAAGATAATTTCGAAAAATACAGAATTTCAGATTCGTTGATGGCTATTTATAAATTGGTTTGGGATGATTTCTGTTCGTGGTTTTTAGAAATGATCAAACCGGCCTATCAACAGCCAATTGATAAAGCAACGTTTGATAAAGCGATTGAAATGTTAGAAAGCAATCTGAAATTGCTGCATCCGTTTATGCCATTCTTAACTGAAGAAATTTGGCATTTACTTGCTGACAGAACTCCGGAAGAAGCTTTAATCGTTTCTACCTGGCCGGAATTAAAACCTTTCAACGCCAATTTAATTTCAGATTTTGAAAGTACAATTGAAGTAATTTCAGGAATCCGAACAATTCGTAAGGATAAAAATATTCCGTTTAAAGATGCGATCGAATTGAAAGCAATCAACAGTGAGAACATCACGACCTATTTTGACTCTATCGTTACGAAGTTAGGGAACATTTCAGCTTTCGAATATGTTACAGCTAAAGTAGACGGAGCATTGTCTTTCCGTGTAAAATCAAATGAATATTTCATTCCGATTTCAGGAAATATCAATGTAGAAGAAGAAATTGCCAAACTGACTGCAGAGCTGGTATACACGCAAGGCTTCTTAAAATCTGTTCAGGCAAAATTATCTAACGAAAAATTTGTTGCCGGAGCACCTGAAAAAGTTTTGGCTAATGAAAAACAAAAAGAAGCTGATGCTTTAGCAAAAATTGCTACAATCGAGCAAAGTATTGCCGGATTGAAATAAGCTGCTTTGTAATTAATATTTAACCCGACAGATTTTTGAAAATCTGTCGGGTTTGTTGTTTTTAATCGTCACGAATTCCCGAATTATTCATTTACTCACAGGTAGTAAAAAATAAAATTTGAGAATTCGTGGCTGTTAAAAATAGGTTTATTTTACAGGTTCTCGAAGTATGGTTCTTAATTTTTCAGAAGCTGTTTTTCTAAAGTCAGATAAATAAATTTCATGGTGTAAGCCATTTTGCTCCAGCTGGTGTGCTGTAGAAAACTCCTGTATTTTTTTTAGCGTTTGGGGCTCATTTTCAAAAGGTCCAATATGAAGAACCTGTATCACTTTGCCTTCAGCCATCTCATAAAACTCTATTGATTTCACCCGTTCGATTTGTTTTTTATTGGCAGTATTTTGAATGGCTTCTTCTGTTTGCTCTTTAGTTACGAAATCCGGCATTCTAATCATAATTCTGTAATCCCACTCACTTCGGGGTATTTTTAGCGGAGCTTCATCCATAGAAATGCCTTTGTATTTTTCAGCATCAAAACTCCATAAGGCTTCTAGTTTTGGAACAACAAAATCATTATTTACGGCTTTCTGCATAAATTTAATAGCGTAAGCAGTGGCATACAATGCCTGAATATTCTCTGAGAATTCTTGTCCCGAAGGATCGCCTTTTCCTGTAATCGATAGGTAATTTGTTTTTTCAATATAAACTATCTCGGGATTAGTTTTAGCAGTGTAGTATACTTTGTCGGTTTTTGTTAAATCTAGTTTGCTCATCTTTTTAGTTTTATTACAAATTAAATCACAGAAGGTGACAACAGTATGTCAGCAGAAATATTCTACATTTTTTTCTTTAAAAAAATAGCCACGAATTCACGAATTGTTTGTTTTTATAGATGGTAAAAATAAAATTCGAGAATTCGTGGCGATTAAAAATAAGCCGTTATTTTTTATTCCTCAAAACCAAAAATACAGGATAAGAAATTAAAGTGAGAACAACGATTATAGCAAAACCTTTTGGATCGCTGAAAATAAATCCTATTAACAAAGCGATCGAGGCTACAAAGGCAAATATTGTCGTCCACGGATACCAAAAAGAATGATATGGACGAGGTAAGTTGGGTTCGGTGGCTCTTAGTTTTAAGAGAGAAAGATAAGCTAGTCCCCAAACGATAATTGAGATAAAGGCTGCAAAAGAAAATAATACTTCAAAAGAACCTATACAAATTAAAAATAAACTGAAAAACGATGAAACTAAAAGCGCTACGATTGGTGTTCCTCCTTTATTTACTGTTGTTCCTTGTTTGAAAAAGAACCCGTCACGACTTAACCCGTAAAGGATTCTTGGTGGAATCATCATAAAAGCATTTAGTATACTGATTAATGAAAATATGGAAATTACCGTAACAATAATAGCTCCGTTTTCTCCAAAAAGGATCTTAGCAACATCAGCTGCTGCTAAATTTGATTTTGCCAGGGTTTCAATTGGTAAAACATGAAAGAAAGCGGCGTTTACTAAAACATAAATGGCAACAACTAAAAAGACACCACTGTATAATGATTTGGGAATATTTTTGTTGGGGTTATCATTTTCTTCGGCGAAAAAGCAAACACTGTTCCAGCCGTTGTAAGTCCCGATAATCAACTGCAATGATTTGAAAAAGCCGAAGATTAGTCCAATTTGAAAGAAAGAATTGTCTGTTTTGATTTTAGGAACTTCAGTACCTGTGTACATAAAACAGGCTATGACCAAGGCTACAAAACATATTACTTTTAAGAAACTGGTAATTTGCTGAATTACGCTGCCGTTTTTTACACCACTTAAATGAATAAGTACAAAAGCAAGTAATAAAGAAATTGCCATCACGGTAGAATAGTTTGAGAGTACAGGAAACAAAATAATGATATACTCACTAATTACAATACAATAAAAAGCAGGTGGTGTTACATTGACGATAAAATCAAACCAGCCGGAAAGAAAGCCTGCATATTCACCAAATGCTCTTTTAATATAGTTATAGGAACCTCCTGCTTTGGGTAACATTGTGGAAAGTTCTGCATAAGAATTGGCTCCTAGCAAAACATATAAACCTCCAAAGAGCCATGAAGCAATAATGAGCCAATAATTGTCTAGTAGGGAAGCAATGCTGCCGGGTGTGCGAAGAATTCCAACGCCAATCGTTCCTCCAATTAATACAGCAATATTAAAACTTAAACCCAGGCTTTTTTGCAATTGATTTTTTTTAGTATCTGACATATATCGGAGTTTTGTTTTGGTGAGAATTTTTGTGGAACAAAAGTAATACAATCGGATTACTTTCTTTAGTGAAAACAAAAAACCTCATCTATTGTAGGATGAGGTTTTCTGTTTAAAACCAAACTTTTTGTTTTCATTACTGAAATGCAGTAAAAGTCCGGAGGGTAAAATCTAATTCAAAATTTTAGAATTTATATTTTAAGCTTGTCAAAATTTGACGAGGTGCAATTGGGTTGATACTGTAATTTTCGTGAACAGTATAATTCAATTCATTTGTAATATTAGATAATTTACATAAAACGGAGAATTTTCTCCACTCGTAACCTACAGAAGCATCAATAGTTGTGTAACCTTCGATAGGAATGTCTCTGTCTCTAATGGTAACAATGTAAGCAGGATTTGGTTTTGGATTGGTAGGTGTAGGCTTAACAGCTGTCCATAAATAATCATCGTTCCAACCTCCTAAACGGTTACCAATATAGTTTGCAATTGCTCCAAATGAAACTCCTTTAAACATTCCTTCCGGTACTTTATAGAAGAAACTTAGGTTGGCTGTGTTTTTAGGTGTTCTTACAACCTGATCTCCCGCTACAAAACTTCCACTTGTTCCGGAAGTTTTAGTATAACGCATATCATTATAGCTATAACCGGCAATAATATTAAGTCCTTCAATAGGTGTTGCAGTAACATCAATTTCAACCCCTTTACTTTTAGTAGCTCCACCCAATACTTTAATGTTTGAATTCACATTCTCAGTAACACCATCAGCTAGAAATGGTGCGGTCTGAGCCAAATTGCTGTTTGAGATTTGATAAACCGTTAAGTTTGTACTTAACAAGCCCTCAAAGAATTCTTTTTTAATACCTGCTTCGTATTGGTCAATGATCGATGCTTCAATTGTTTGACCGTCAACAGTAAATCCTGTATTTGGTGTAAACGAGTTCGAATAGCTGGCAAATAATGACATGCTTTTTGTTGGCTGGTAGATAAGACCCACTTTTGGCGAGAAAGCATTGTCTAGTTTTTTAGCTCCAACTTCAGCCTTTGCTTTTTCCGGAGCGACAGTCTGAGTTTCTTTTGCGGTGTCGTAAGTTTCTTTATAATTTGTAGCTTGACCTTCTTGCCAAGACCAACGGATACCGGCTAATACTTTGATTTTTTCTGTAACTGAAATTAAATCCTGAAAGTATGCACCAAAACGATTGGTTTCTGTTTTTGCAATTTGAGTCGCTCTGGCATTAGGAATATCATTTCTTTGCGTTGAAGGATCAAAGTTGAAAAGATTGATAGTATCGTAAATATTTGGATCGTATGTTTTTGGACTTCCGTCAGGGTTTTTACTTGTTACAAATTTCTTTTCGTTAAAAGCAAAAATGTATCCTGTGGCAAATGAATTTTCCCAATCAACACCCGTATATATTTGATGTTTTATTGATCCTGTATTGAAATTTCCCTGTAAGCTTAATTGGTCTCCCAATATTTGCTCCAGGTTTTTAGTTTGAGTAAGTCCTCTGTTCCAGAAGCCAGGAGTTGGGTATAATTTAGTGTCATCTAAACCTGACATTTGAGCAGTCGATTTTTGACCTCTGTCATAACTTTGATAAGAGCTATTAAAGTTTAGTTTCCAGTTTTTATTGAAATCATGGTTTAATAAAACCGAAGCACTTGCTGATTTTGTAGTACCATTAGACCAAAGTGATCCGTAGAATGCATTACGAGGTAAGTCAAGAATTTGCTTTCCGATAAGTCCTGTTCCAAAATCCGGAGTCCAGTCTGCTGTTAAATAATCCCCTTGTACCGTAATTTGTGTTTTTGGATTGATGATAAAAAGTAAAGACGGGTTTACATATACACGTTCGTTTTTTACTACATCTCTAAAGCTTTCAGAGTTTTCGTAAGAACCGTTTATTCTAAAAGCAATTGACTTGCTAAGAGGACCATAAAAATCGAAAGAAGGTTTGTAGAACGCATAACTTCCAATTTGCATCGATACCTCACCACCTGATTTAAATGAAGGTGTTTTGGTTACCAGGTTTAAGATACCTCCCGGTGCAACGTTTCCAAACAATAAAGCCGAACCTCCTTTTAAGAATTCAACTTTCTCCAGACCGGAAACATCAGGAATGGAACCTGAATTGTAACGGAATCCGTTTTTAAACATATTGTTGGCAGACATGTCATATCCTCTTGAGAAAAAAGATTCCTGTGCACCACCACGAGCAGAACTTACATAAACACCATTAGCGTTTTTAATAACTTCACTTAAACGAATGGCCTGTTGTTGTTCGATTACATCAGAACTAATAACCTGTATGCTTTGTGGGTTGTCCATTGGTTTTAATCCTGAACGAACTGCAGTAACCGGTTTAGGCTCTCTATTGGTTTTAATTAATACTTCATTTAGTATTTCTCCTTTTTTGTTTTTTACTGTGTCATTGGCAGTTGAGGCTGCCTCGTCGCTTGAATAGTTTTGACTGTAAGAAGCAAAACTTATAAAGGATAATGCAAGTAGTAAATTATATTTCATGTTGCTTATTTAGATTTAATAAAAATAAATTTTTGCAAATGTAATATCGAGATACGGTCTTAACAAAATTTTCAGAGTTTTTCTAGATTAAAATTTCATTAGAATAGTCTTAAGATTAGCTTAAGATTTTGCTTTATTGGATTTTATTAAGTAAGGAAGAAGAAAGAGTGTAAAAGATATTTTAGGTTAAAAAAAGCCTTGCTCATTACGAACAAGGCCTAACTAACTATAAAATGATCAAATAAGGAGTGGACTATATTATTTAACGGCAATTAAATAAGTTGCCATCTTCCAGATTTCGTTGTAATTTTTACCATTATGTTCTCCGGCAGCTTTTTCGGTATAAGCAAACTCTACCATATAATTTCCTGACCAAAGCGGTGTAAAAGAGATTTCTCCTTTGTCATTGCTCCATAATTCTTTTTCCCAACCATTTGGAGCAATTACTTTTATTTTTTGTTTTTTAGCCGCTGCGCCTTCATACAAAGCATTGATGTTTAGTACTGCTTTTTGCTTAGCAGCTGTCACTTCTTTAGCAAAGACACTAATGATATTGGTATTTGCGGCAGCATCATTTCCTTTTGCGGCATTGCCAACGGTAACCGTTGCGCTTGAATTGTAATCTAATTTCATGGTTCCGTATACATCTTTTACTGTATGATGCATCACCACCGTATAAACCCCATCTTCATCTGGTGTAAAAAAGGCCTGATATTTATTTTCTAAGGCTGTAGCGGTAAGTTTTGTTTCTTTTTTTGACGGACTAATTACGACCAGTGAAAAATCTTTTAAATCCGAAAACCATTTTGCCGAAGCTGTAATATCATTATCTGAAAATTCTCCAAAGAAAACGGATATTTCCTGAGCTTTTCCTTTAGCTCCCACTGCTTTAGTTTCGATCCACAAGGCATGAGCAAATAGGGCAGGGCTGGCAACTAACATTAAAAGTAAAAATGTTATTGATTTTAAAGTTTTAGATTTCATAATATTTAATTAGTGAGTTAATAATTTAGTATCACAAATGTAAAATTTAATATTAGTCTGACAATATTTATTTAGAATAATTATGAATAATAAATTGTGAATCTAATTTTGGATTTTCTTCCGAATATCGTCAGCTCGTTTTGTGTCTCCATTTTTTATATATGCTTTTTCTAGTGCGAGAGGTACATTTTTACTTTTCGGATAATACTTTTCGGCATATTTAAAGAAAGTAAGGGCCTGTTGCGGTTTATCAATGTCTAAACAATAATTGCCAATCCAATCCAGATAACTTTCGGTTGGTAGGAAGGTAAAACCGGTTTGCTGAGATAATTTAGCATATTGTTTTTCGACCAGTGTTGGATCAATAACAGCTTGTTTTACCTGAACCAGATGTTCTTCAAAAAGGAATCGTAAACCATCATATTCGGCCGGAATGGGAATGGTTCCGTGATCTTCATTGTCATAAAATTTAAAGCCCCAGCGAAGTTTTTTAGGTTTTTTATCTTTCAGCAATTTTTCAAATTTTCTGATGCCTCTTGCCATATCTGTTGTGGTGTCCTGAGGAATACTTTTTTTATCGGCCATGGCTAAATAAATACTGCGCTGTTCAAAATTTTTTGTATTAAAAAGTGAATCCGCTTTTTTATTCATAAGTTCATTATCCCACCAAAGACTTGGGTCAATAATGATATAAGAATTAAATAATGAGGTATGATTCAACAGAATATTTATGGCTGTTAATCCTCCAAAAGAATGTCCGTTTAAAACATTATATCCCGAAGTTCTGTAATTGGAGTCGATGTAAGGACGTAGCTCTTTCTCTAAAAAAGCGATGAAGTTTTTATTGCCTCCGCTTTGTTGAAACATCTTTTTGTTTTTATCAAAAAAGGCCTGACGATTTGCTTCGGTAGGGGTAAGATCTCTGGTTCGGTTGGTATTGGTTATTCCAACAACTATCATTTGAGGAATACTAGCATAAGGCCCTCGTGCAAGCGATTGCTGAAGTCCGGTAAAGGAATGAAAATTACTCTCGGCATCTAGTAAATAAACAACAGGATATTTTGCAGGAGCATATTTAGTACTGTTGTAATCGGGGGGAAGATAAACCCAGAAGTTTCGTTCTTCATTTAATGCTTTAGAGAATAGATGATGTTTACTGCCAATAGAGATGCTGTCTTGCGAAAATGAAGGCGTAAACCCAAAAAGGCATAGCAATAAAATTGTTTTTTTCATTTTTAAACTGATTGTGTTTTTTTCTTTTTATTCTGACGTCCGTACCAAATTAAAAAACCTGTCACGGGAAGAAACATGCATACAAGTCCCGTAAGTAAAGTCAGTGTTTTTCCAATCCATCCGGCCCAAAAACCAATGTGGAGATTCATAGTGGTGTCATCAATATCTAAACCGTTCATTACTTTTACGGGTATTTCAAATTCCTGGCCTGTATAGCGATTAAGCACAAAAGTTTTCCCGTTTTGAACGCCTTTCAAACCAATATCTTCGGCGGTAACTGCAAATAAACTGGTAATGCTGTCTTTTGCGGCAATCGATAATTTGACTTGTTCGATCGTTTTGTCTTTTGCAAATAATCGTTGTATTATGGGGTCTAGTGCTGCAAATGTTTTAGTACTGTCATATTCAGGTTTGATATCGCGAAATTTGGAGTAAGCGCGCGGCATACCTCCAAATACTTTTTGCGTCGCTGAGTTTAAAGGTTTGTTGACAATAATTAAACCGGTAATAGTAATCAACAAGGCGGGCAATAGGTTGTAAAATCCTGGAACATTGTGTAAATCGTAGTTAAGTCGCTTGAAACTGGCATTTTTCTTAATAGTAAAGCTTTGCAGTTTAGTAGATCGGTTCCATTTTTTTGGCCACCATAAGATAAGTCCCGTAATTAATTCGATTAGAAAAATCCAAACTGAAATTTCTATAATTAAATTTCCGATATCTCCAAACGGAATGTGACCGCTGTGAATGTGGGCAATGACATAAAAGAAATCATAAGCTTTTCCCGAAGTCAGAACTTTACCTGTGTAGGGATCGATCCATGAAAATTGCAAATCTCGGTCTTTGGTCGACGAAGCCAGTTTAATAGTTCTTTCGGGATCTCTGTAGGTAATAAAATAACTGGGTTTCCGATCCGGCAGTTGTGTTTTGAAAGCCCTTATAATTTCTTCCGGAGTGAGTTTTTGTTCTTTTACTTCAGAAACATATAAGGAATCATAAGCCAGTCCATCAATAATATTATCGCAAAAGATAAATAATACTCCTGTAAGCGCTACAATAAATACAATAATTCCGGAAGTAAGTCCTAACCACAAGTGCAGCCAATGATTCAGCTTACTCCATTTGCTTTTTTGTTTGTTTTTTTTGATTGTATTTCCAGACATACTGTAAAACGATAAAAACCAAGCTACAATTGATAAGATATGATAGCTTGGTTATAACTAATTAAAAAGAATTAAAATTTAAAAGTAAGATTAGCTACTAATTGTCTTGTTGGCATCATATTAGCCCAATAATCTGCTGACCAATATTCTTTGTTCGCAAGATTATTGACTTTTAGACCTAATCTAAATTTTTGTTTTTCATAGAAGACACTGGCATCTAATGTAGTGTATCCGTTTGCTGTAAAAGTATTGGCATCATTTAAATAGCTATCACTTTGAGTGTTTCCGCCAAAACCAAAACCAACTCCTTTGGCTTGTCCGTCTAAGATTTTATAACTAATCCAAAAATTAGCAACATTAGCAGGAGTAGAGTAAGGTTTTTTTCCTTCAAGACTTGGGTTTGCTTTGGTGTATTCACTTTGGTTATAACCGTAACCTACAATAATGTGTAAACCTCTAAACGGATTTGCAATCAAATCGGCCTCAAAACCTTTACTGCTTTGTGTTGCATCCTGAACAGAAAATAAAGGATTGTTAGGATCTGTACGCAATTTGTTTTTTACTTTAATATCATAGTAGCTCAAAGTACCGTTTAGTTTTCCTCCCAGTAATTCAATTTTTACACCACCTTCTAACTGGTTTGCTTCTTCAGGTTTAAACTCTGTCAAACCATTTGGATTGTCTGCAGTTGGTGCTGGCGACACATTGCTGAATCCGTTCATGTAATTTCCAAAAACCGAAACTTTGTCTTTAATAACCTGATACACTAAACCAAATTTTGGAGAAACAGCATTCTGATTGTACTGTGCAATTTTGTTTTCGTAATGATCAAAACGCGCGCTGGCCATAGCAATAAAACGATCGGTAATATTGATCACATCCGAAGCATAAAAACTTAATGTTCTAAAATCTCTGGTGTTAACTACAGTTGGCGCCGTCATATTGGCAATAAGCTGTTTGTATTTTTCCATATTGATAAAAGCAGCATTTCCGTTGATGGTAAGAGCAGGATTTGCAACAGCGGCATCATAATTATTAATGAGCCATCTGTTATCATTTGTACTGATATAGGTGTAATCGATCCCTAAAAGTAATCGGTTTTTAAGGCTTCCAATATTGAAGTTCCCGATGAAGTTTTGTTGAATTTGCGAAGTTTTAAAAGTACTGTTGATGTTGTACAATCTTCGTTGTAAAGTAATACCAGAGTTCGCAGCCGTATTGATCAGCAAGAACAAATAATTGGCTTTATTGTCGGTAAAAGCATTAGAAAAATTAGTTTGCGAAACCCATTGATCTGATAATTGATAGGTGGCTTTTGCAAAAATATTGGTGTTTTTTGCTTCCGATTGTAAATCATCTGTCGCATACGATTTTTTGAAATCAAAATGTAAATCATTCAGACTTTTTACTGGTGGTGTACCGCTTCCTAAACCAATAGAAGTTGAATTACGGTTTCCTTGATACAATTCTAAATCAAAGTCAAAGGTCAAACGGTCACTGGCTTTATAAGTAAAGGAAGGAGCCACTACAAAAGTGTGGCTTTTGCCATAATCCTGCCATGTTTTTTGGTTGTCTAAAGCGGCGTTAACCCTAAAAAGCATTGTTTTTTCTTCATTAAGAGGTGTATTAAAATCGATAGTTGTACGACTCAGAGCCCAGCTTCCGGTCGTATAACTTACTTCACCTTTCATAACGTCAAAAGGCTTTTTAGTCACTCTGTTGATAAGACCGCCATAAGTGGTTAAGGACGAACCAAACAAGGTTGCCGATGGCCCTTTGATTACTTCGATACTTTCCAGGTTTACAGGATCACTCATCGTTACCCAGTTTGTGTTCATTCCGTTACGGATTGATCCTGCTGCCGATGAACCGCTAAAACCACGCATTCTTAGACTTAATCCAACTCCTCCTGAGCCCACGCTTTGTGTCACGTTGTTTAGTCCCGGAGCCGAGTTTAAAGCACTTCTGAAATCAACTGCTATTTGTTCTACAAAGAGTTCTTTGGGAACGACGGTATACACTTGCGGGTTTTCAAGATTTGCAATCGGTAATCTCGCGACATATTCACTTTGTTTTTTAGCAAATTTTTTGGCGGCAGAAACAACCACAACTTCCTGTAATTCTTTTAAAGAAGATTCTAATTGAAAAGAAACCGCTGAGGTTTCATTTGCACTGACTGTAATTTGCTGTTTTGATGGAATATGTCCCATCATATTGATTTCGATTTCATATGTTCCTGTAGGCACCTGGCTTAAAATAAAAACACCATTTTCATCTGTGAGGGCTGACTTCTTTAATTTTGGTATTGTAATATTTACGGAGGAGGCAAGGTGGTCATCTGAAGTAATTACAGTTCCTTTTATAGAACCGGTACTTTGTTGGGAAAATGCATTCGTAATGAAAAAACAAACCAGAAGAAGCATGTAAATGGGGGTGGTTAACATCTTTTTTACCCTTGGTATAATAAAAAGCATACTATATTTATTTAGATTGGTTATAAATTGATAATTTTACGCAAAAGTAATATGTTAATAAAAACATAATAAACGCAATAAGGATTAATATAAACGCAATAAGGATTTAAATGAAATCGTCTTGTAATTAGTAAGTTATAGACTATAATTATGCGTTTAAACCCGTAGCAGCAAATAGAATGTTAGCGATGAAAACAGTGATGAGAAGTGATATTTTTAAGCGAGAACAGGTTGTTGTAAATGATCCTATTCGGTTTAATAAGGAAGATCTTGTCGAGAAGAAAATCAATTATAATTACAAAGGAATTAGAGGTGTCATTACCGATATAATGTTAGATGGGGTTCATTTGGTGGCAAGAGATCTAATAATAGAAAATGAATTTTACTCGATTGAAGTAGAGCACGATTTTTCGTTCATAAAGCTTCATATTGAAATGGAGGGTGATAATGAATACTGCCCCGAGAATACATCAGACAGAGGAATTTATATTCCGCAGGGACACTATAATTTGTTTTATTTGCCCAAAATAAAAGGCATTTTAAATTATCGGACTAAAAGAAGAAAAACGCTCGAAATCACATTTACGTCATCTTATTTAGAGCAGCTGTTTTATCCAAATTTAAAAACCACCATTCCGCTTTTGGCAGAAGCAATAGCTACTCATACCTCATACGCAATGTGGGATACGAGCAAAAGTATTTCGCCTAAACTGAATGTTTTGATAGAAGATATCTTGCAATGTTCGTACTCCGGAGCCATTAAAAAAGCTTTTCTGGAATCAAAAGTAGTAGAGATTCTTTCGTATTTATTTACCATTATAAATGAAGAAGAAAATACCAATGTAAGCGTAGAACTTAGTGCATGCGATTATGTTAAAATCCTTGAAGTCGAAAATATTTTAAAAACACAATTTAAAGAAAAACATACTTTAGCGAGTATTGCATCGCAGGTAGGACTGAATAATTTTAAAATTAAAAAATATTTTAAGATGGTTTTTAATGCTACTGTTTTTAATTATTTGACGCAGGTGAGAATGGAATATGCGAAACAAATGATATTAGAAAAGGATCTCCCGATATCTGTTGTTTCTGAAGAATTAGGTTATAAAAACCCGCACCATTTTACAGTGGCTTTCAAAAAAACGTTTGGATATCTGCCCAGTAAACTAAAAAAATAAAAGGGACTAATCTTTTAAATTAGCCCCTTTTTTATCTTTATTGGATAGTTTATATTAGAATTTGTACGCAAAACTGGCTACAACATTTCTGGGTTTTTGTGGATTTAGAGTAGACCACCCACCATTGAAATAATCTTTATTAGCAATATTGTTAATGTTAAAAGCTACTCGGAATTTATTTGAATTATAGAAAACCGAGCCATTGATTACAGTATAATCCGGCAATACAAATTTTCCGGTTTTAGAACTGTCCAGAATGGCATTTTCACTGGCATAATTTCCTCCAAAACCAATACCGAAATTCTCTAATGTGCCTTCTTCAAATTTATAAGTAGCCCATAGGTTTACTAAGTTTTTAGGACCTGACCAAAATGGTCTTTTGCCTTGCTCCAGCCAAACATTTCCAACATCACCTTTCGTAATTTTACTGTCGTTGTAGCTGTATCCGGCAATTATGCTTAATCCTTTTATTGGTGCAGCATTCAGATCAAATTCAAAACCTTTGCTTTGCGCTTCACCGCCCTGCGAGCTGTACAATGGATTACTGGTCACTAAATTGGCTACATTAATATTATAGTAACTCACAGTAGCATTTAATTTATCTTCAAAAATAGTTGCTTTAACTCCAAATTCCAATTGATTGGCATGTTCCGCTTCGAAAGTTTTAGAACCGATTAAATTGCCATCAGTATCATAACTTACAGCTGGAGCAATGTTTCTGAAGCCATTCATGTAATTAGCAAATACGGCTAACTTATCTTCGACTGGCTGGTATAATAATCCGAATTTTGGCGATAAAGCCGTTTGTGTATAATCGTCATTTTTATTTTTGATGTCACCCTTCGTATCAAAATAATCAACTCTTAAACTAGCCATGGCCAACAATTTAGAAGTGATGTTAAGCACATCAGACGCATAGACGCTATAAGTTGCATCCTTCGGATTGAAGTTTCCGGCCGGTTCATTTGCCAGAAGTTTATCAACAGACGTTTGGGTCAGATAATAAGGATTGGCAGCATTCAATTGTCTCACTTCACCCTGTGCTGTGATGTTGTAAAGTTTACCATAACCGGATCCGCCAGACATTACATTTCTTTCAAAATAATCGAAACCGGCAACAAGACGATTGCGCATTGATCCAATTTTAAAATCGCCAATGAAATTCTGTTGAATATCAGTTGTTACGGTTTGTGATTGTTCTTTGGTGATATTAAATCCAAAATCTTTATTTCCATCTTCATTGTCATAGATATAAGTGTAATAACCTCTTGATTTTGATGAACTTCTGGATAAAACCGTTTGCGAAGTCCATTGCTCAGAAATTTTATAAGTCATCTGTCCCTGAAGACTGTATCTTGGATTTTTTATCGATAGATCGTTGCTGTAAAATGATAAATCGGTATTATAGTTTAATTCAGCCAAGTTAGCATATTGCAAAGCGGAATCTCTGCCTAAAAATAGCATTGACGGCGTTGTTTTTTCTTCCAGCATTAATTCCGTATTGATCAAAAAGGAAAGCTTATCGTTTACTTTATAAGAAAGGGAAGGAGCTACAAAAAAGGAAGTACGAAATCCGGCATCCTGAAAACTGTTTTCGGTTTGATAAGCAGTATTAATTCTAAAAAGAACATTATCGGCATCGTCTAGCGGTGTATTGATATCGGCAGTGACCCTGTTTAATCCAAAACTTCCGGCCAGATAAGATACTTCACCGCCAAAGCCACTATATGGTTTTTTGGTAACGGTATTAATAAGTCCGCCATAGCTCACTAAACTACTGCCAAATAAAGTTCCGGATGGACCTTTTATGACTTCGATGCGTTCAACGTTTGCCGGATCTAAACTTCCGTTTGTTAAACCCGGTAATCCGTTTACAATATTGGCCTGGACTTCAAATCCACGAAGACTATAATACGAACCACCATCACCGCCACGACCTGTAGATTCCCATAATTTTTGAATTCCGGGAACATTTTTTAAGGCATCCTCATAATTTGTAATGGCTTGTTCCTTAATTAATTCAGATGAAACAATGTTGTAAACCTGTGGATTTTCGACATTTTTTAAAGGCATTTTTGAAACATAAGTACTTTGCTTCGGAAAAGCTTTTCCTCGATTATGGGTAATGATTACCTCTTTTAACTGTTTGTTTGAAACCTTCAACTGTAAGTTAAGTGTTGTAGTCTCATTGATCGAAACAATTACTTCCTGTTCCAGAGTTTCATAACCGGCTAAAGAAACTTGCAAAGTATAGGTGTTTGGTCTTACCCTGTTAAATTCAAAAGCGCCGTCTTCATTACTGGTGGTACCGTATTTTGAACTTTTCAGGATAATGTTAACACCAACAGCCAGTTCACCATCTGATGTTGTTATCGTTCCTTTAATCTTTCCGGTGTTTTGCTGAGCAAAAGCACTGAAAGAAAAGAGTAAAAAGAGATAGATTACGAATTGCGAATTTTTAATTCGTTTTTTAAAGTAGTTCATGATTTTTTTGATTGGTTAATGTTATCAGTGAATAATTGTAGGAAATTAATAAGCGACTAATTTTCTTTTAAATGCAAACACCTCTAAAGCAGAGGTGTTTTTTTATTGCAGATGCTGTTAAAACTTAAGAGTTAAGTTTACTAATAAGTTGGCAGGAGCTTGAGCCATTCCGTAAGAATCCCAGTATTTTTTATTGTTTATGTTGTTGAATTTAACGCCAATTCTCCATGTTGGCTTATCATAAAATAGGGTCGCATTGTAAACAGAATAAGATGGGCTGTAAAAACTTTCATCTTCAAACTTGTATTGTTTGTCTACGTAGTTGCCTCCAAAACCAAGTCCTAAATCTTTTAATTTGTTTTGAAACTTATACGATATCCAAAAATTAACTACATTTTCCGGAGCTCCGCTGGCTTTATTTCCTTCAATAGCAGCATCTGATGATTTTACGATACGATTGTCATTATAAGCATACCCAAGCATAGCATTTAAACCTGCAACCGGATTGGCAATAAATTCAAAGTCAATTCCCTTACTCACTTGTTTACCATCCTGAACATTAAATCCGTCAGAAGTTGTTCTTGTAGCATTATCAATCGTAATGTTGTAGTAACTTAATGTAGTACTTAATTTTTTATTGAACGCTTCTACTTTTACCCCACCTTCGTATTGGTTGGCATAAACCGGTTTTAATACTAACAAGCTTCCATCGGGTTGATTTACGGGACCCGAATTTTGAAAACCATTCATATAATTTCCAAATAAAGAAACCTGATTTTTAACCACTTCATAAACCAAACCTAATTTAGGAGAGAGAGCAGTTTGATTATAGCCCTTTGTGTCTTCCAGTTTTTTCTGAACGAAGTTGTCCAAACGAAGACTTAGCATAGCTGATAAACGGTCTGTAAAGCTTATCACATCTGAGGCATAAACACTAAATATTTGTTCGTCCGGAACTGCCCATGTAAGTTGAGATACCACGGCATCAACTTGTTTTTTTCGGATAGGATCAAAAGGTTTTGTGACATCGATAGTGTCCAGAACTGGCGTTGCGCCATAATTAAAAGTGCCTTTTGAAAATCTGTAATTGGTACCTAATAAAAGTTTATGTTTGATACTTCCGGTAGAAAACTGACCGTTAATATTTTCTTGTATGTTGGTAAACTGATTAAATATTGGGCCAAAACGCGATACGCTTCTTTTTACTTCTGTTGGTGAAATCCATTGTGTGTAATATTGATAACTGCGATCTACATTTTCATCAATAAAAGAGAAAACAGTAGTAGATTTCCAGTTTTCTGCCAATTGATATTCGGCCTGAACAAAAACTTTTGTTGATGAAGTTTTGGCATCAAGATCATCGTGAAACAAACTTTTTCTATAGTCTACCTTTAAATCTGTTGGGTTTGTAATTCCCGGAGCATACGAACGTCCGTAAGTAGGACGTGTGTTGTTCACATTGTAAATTTCGGTATCAATACTTAAGGTTAATTTATCCGTTGCTTTGTAAGTAAGGCTTGGCGCGATCAGGAATGTTTTGCTAAAACCATAGTCTAAGAAACTCTTTTCGGTATTTACCGCAGCGTTTAATCGAAACAATACGTTGTTATCAGGTGTTAGTGGAGTATTAACATCAAGCGCTAGTCGGTTTAATCCAAAACTTCCTCCGGTATAGGATACTTCTGTTTTTTTAGTTTCAAAAGGTTTTTTGGTAACTAAATTCACAACACCACCAAAAGAAGAGACAGACGACCCGAATAAAGTTCCCGAGGGCCCTTTAAGAACTTCGATACGTTCGGCATTATCAATAGAAATAGAGCTTCGACCTGTCATATTTTCCATTCCGTTTCGGGCATTAACTCCGGTACTGAATCCTCTAAATGAAATTTCAAGCCCTCCTGATGGATAAATTTTTGTGGTGACACCAGGCGCATTTACAGCTGCACTTCTAATATCTATTGCAATTTGTTCCTGCAAAAGTTCTTTGGGGATCACATTATAGACTTGCGGGTTTTCAAGATTTTTCAGCGGCATTCTCGCAACATAATCTGTTTTTTTAGAGAGGATGCTTTTCTTACCGTTTACTACAACTTCATGCAGCTCTTTGTTGGAAACTTTTAATTGCAAATTGAGAACTGTTGTTTCACTTTCAGTTACCACTACCTCTTGTTCAGTAGTTTCATAACCGGTTAAAGATACTTGTAAGGTATAGGTATTAGTTCGTACTCTGTTGAGATCAAAAGTACCATCGTCGTTGGTAACGGTACCGTATTTTGAGTTTTTAAGAATAATATTTACACCGGCAGCAGGATCGCCATCAGATGTAGTAATCGTTCCTTTTATTTTTCCGAAATTTTGCTGGGCAAACGAACCGAAAAAAGAAAAAAGAAAACTGATTGTAAGTAGAAAACGATAGGTTTTCATAATAGAATATTTCATTTTACATTGAGTTTGGTTAAGGTAATTATTTTTATTTAGAATTAATAAAAACAGTGCAAATGTAGAAAATACTATTTCTTTAACAAATAATGTTTAGTTTGATTTCATGAACTTTGAGTTAAATCTGGGGTACTTTTTTAAAATTTCTTTGAGTAATGATCGGAATGAATTAAATTTCTGACGTTTATTAAAAAAGTTAAAAAGAGTAGAAGTTACATGTTGAAAGCCTTAATTTTGTATCCAAATTGAAACCCTCCTCATGATTTTACCCTTCTTGAAAAAACTGCAGAATTCTCCTAAGGGATTCCGTTTGGCTAATACTGTATTTTTCTTTCTTTCGGGATTTGGATATTCTTCCTGGGTGTCTCGTATTCCACATATACAGGCACAATTGCATCTGTCTGAAGCTGAGTTTGGAGCTGTTTTATTTGCCTTTCCGATTGGCCTGATGCTGACCATGCCTTTTACAGGAATGCTGTTAAATAAATACAGCAGTCGTTATGTTATGCTTTTGGGAGCCATCATGTTTAATATTGCTCTGGCGTTGCCCGGTTTAGCAGCTTTTGTATGGCAGTTGGTCGTCATACTTTTAATTTTCGGAGCTTCGAGGAACATTTTCAACTTATCTATTAATGCACAATCATTGGAGGTTCAGAAATTGTATCCAAAATCAATTATAACCCGTTTTCATGCCGTATGGAGTATCGCTGTTTTTTCGGGAGCAGGTTTGGGGTATGTAATGGTGACACAGCATATTGCACCGGTTCATCATTTACTTGGCGTTAGTGTTTTTATGATGGGACTTACCGCTTGCTTTTATCCGATGAGTATCCACAATGAGCCAGTACCGGTAAAAAAGAAGTTCTTTTCGATGCCGGAAAAAAATCTGATAAAGTTTGCCCTCATTTGTTTTGTGTCTATGGCCTGTGAAAATACCATGTACGATTGGAGTGGTATTTATTTTAAAAATATACTAAAAGCTTCTCCCAAACTAACCAGTGCCGCCTTTGTGTTTTTTGCAACAGCAGTAACTTTAGGACGTTTGTTTGGGGATTATGGTGTAATGAAATTTGGTACAAAACGAATTTTGTTTTACAGCGGAGTTTTAATCACAGCTGGTTTTACGATTTGTTTTGCGCTGCCGTATGCTTATCCAACAATTTTTGGTTATGTCTTGATTGGATTTGGAGTTTCCTGTGTCGTTCCGCTTGTATTTAGTATTGCAGGAAGATCATCCAAATTAAGCAGCGGTTCTGCCTTAACGTCTATCTCTACTATTGGTTATCTTGGATTTTTACTGGTTCCGCCTATGGTCGGTTTTATCTCTGAATATTTAAGTATGAAATGGGCATTTTTAATAATGGCACTTCTGGGGATACTGATGATTTTTATGGTCAATAAAATCGGGGAAAACGAGTAGGTTTTTTGAAGGTGCTGAGGTTCTAAGTTGCTAAGGTTCTGAGTTTTTTGTTGATAAAATGTTTAAACAGGAGGTTTGAATTTTGTTATATGATCAAGATTCGAAGTTTATAAGGCAGTAAGTTTTAGTTCGAAAAAAATAAAACACAACGTTACAAATTCCAAAGGAATGTAATATGTATAGCAACGGATTTTAATCCGTTGAGATTAATGCAACAATAAATGACAAGTTCCGTAGGAACGACCCATTTTATAAAAGCTATTTCTTCGTCATCACAAATTTCTCTGAACTCGGTTTCCCATTCAAACTCCCTGAAATCTCAGCTGTTAAAGTATTATTCGCTCCTTTTGTATAGGTTATTTTTTGTGGATAATCGTGTTTAGGATTTTCAAAAACCAATTGTTTGTCTGATTCAGCAATAGATTGAAAAGCCACCGGTTTATCATCATTCTGGCCTTTCACCGTAGCAAAATAAGTTAAGGTTTCTTCTTTTTGAGATAACACGATGTTTTCGAAATGAATAGTATCTTTTTCTTTAATGAAATAAGAGGCAGCACTAAAAGTACTGTCATTTAGTTTTTGCCAATTTTCAGTCAGAATGCCTTCCGGAGATTTGTTTTCCCAGTTTCCTATTAACCAGTCTGCGACTTTGATTTTATCTTTCTCGGCAGAATCTTTCTTCTGGCAGGAAACAGCAGCAATTAAAAGCACTGAAAGAGTAATTTTTTGAAACATATCTATAAGTTTTGGTGTTAAATCGAAAGGCTAAAGTATGAAAAAGTATAAAGTAAAATGGGAAAAGTGAAAAGTAATATGTGAAAAGTAAAATAGTAACGCATTTCACATTTAACGTCTAATATCTAACATGTAACATCTCACAATTCACAAAGTATTGAGTACACCAATTCCTTTGTTGGTTTCTGATCGTTTAATTTGGCTCGTACATCGTCAAAAGTAACTTTGAAATCACAGCCAGATTTGTATTCACTACATCCGTAGGCCGTTTTACCCTTGAGAATTGTTCCTTTTTGACATTTTGGACACGTTAAGGCATCTGACGCCGTTGTAACTGATTTTGCTTTCGCAGTGGTTTTCTTCGTTTCTAATTTAAGTTTGTAATTTTCTTCAAAACGAATCAAACCTTCAACAGTTCCTTCTTCGGTTTTAAACCCCTTTATATTTACAGTAGATCCTTTCTGAACCAATCTTAAATATTGATTTTCTGATATTTTTTTCTCTGCAAAAGTATAAGGCAGCAGAAAATCACAGCCCGATTTATAATTACCGCACCCAAAAGCAGATTTTCCTTTTATTAAAGTAGCTTTTTGGCATTTTGGACAGGTTTCGGCTAAAATTCCCGCGGCTTTCTTTTTCTCTGCTTTTACAACTGGTTTTTCAACCGTTGCTGCATGCGAAATATTAGCATGTCTGGTTTCGCTTCGTACTTCGGTAACCAAAGCTTCTACCATGCGTTTCATGTTTTTAATAAAAGCCCCAGCAGTAAAAGTTCCTTTTTCGATATCTTTCAGTTGTTTTTCCCAGGAACCAGTTAGCTCAGCTGATTTGATAAGTTCGTTCTGAATCGTATCAATAAGCTGAATTCCCGTAGGCGTTGGCAAAACCTGTTTTTTGTTTCGAACGATATACTGACGTTTGAAAAGTGTCTCGATAATATTCGCCCTTGTTGACGGACGACCAATACCGTTTTCCTTCATCAATTCCCGTAGATCTTCATCATCGACTTGTTTTCCGGCAGTTTCCATGGCACGCAGTAAAGTCGCTTCAGTAAACTGGTTGGGTGGTTTGGTTTCTTTTTGCAGAAAAGAAGGTTCATGCGGGCCTTTTTCTCCCACCACAAAACTGGGTAACAAATCCGCTTCTCTTTCTTTAGCGTTCGGGTCTTCGAATACGATACGAAATCCTTTTTTTAAAATCTCTTTTCCGGTGGCTCTGAAAGTTACATCAGCTGCTTTACCAATTACTGTGGTATTGGCTACGAGACAGTCGTCATAAAATACGGCAATAAAACGTTTGGTAATAATGTCATAGACCTGCTGCTGGTTGAATTGCAAATGAGCTTCTATTCCAGTTGGGATAATCGCATGGTGATCTGTAACTTTTTTATCGTTGAAAACCTTTGGCGATTTTTTTATTTTTTTCTCTAAAAGCGGTTGAGTTAACTCGGCATATTTAGTTAATTTTTGCAGAATCCCGGGTACTTTTGGATAAATGTCATTCGGTAAAAAGGTGGTATCTACTCTGGGATACGTGACCACTTTTTGTTCGTATAGAGTTTGTACGATTTTAAGCGTTTCATCTGCCGAAAATCCAAATTTGGTATTGCAGTATACTTGCAGACCAGTTAAGTCAAATAGTTTTGGAGCGTATTCGTTTCCGTTCTTTTTTTCAACCGAAACAATTTCGAATTCACTTTCTTTGACTTTATTGGCCAGAAGTTCCCCATCTTCTTTTTTCAGAAAACGTCCTTCTTCATAACTGAAAAGAGTTTCTCTATACAAAGTCTGCAGTTCCCAATACGGCTGAGGTTTAAAATTTTCGATTTCTTTAAATCGGTCCACTACCATGGCCAATGTTGGTGTTTGTACGCGTCCAATAGACAAGACTTGTTTGTAACCGCCATGTTTTACGGTATACAAACGTGTAGCATTCATTCCGAGTAACCAGTCGCCAATGGCTCTTGAGAATCCGGCATAGAATAAATTATCGTAGTTTTCAGAGGGTTTCAGGTTTTCAAAACCTTCTTTGATAGCTTCGGTGGTTAGGGACGAAATCCATAAACGCTGCACTTCGCCTTTGTAATTCGCCTCGTTCATTACCCATCGCTGAATAAGTTCCCCTTCTTGCCCGGCATCCCCGCAGTTGATGACTACTTCGGCTTTGTCGAACAGACTTTTTACGATTTTAAATTGCTTTTCGATTCCTGAATTTTGAACTACTTTGGTTTCAAATTTCTCAGGAAGCATGGGCAAGTTGTTCAAATCCCAGCTTTTCCAGTGCGGTTTGTAATCGTTGGGTTCTTTTAAGGTACATAAATGCCCGAAAGTGTAGGTCACAGCATAACCATTGCCTTCAAAATAACCATCGTGTTTGGTATTGGCTCCCAAAACGGATGCGATTTCACGTGCTACACTTGGTTTTTCAGCAATACAGACCTTCATTTTTCTCTTTCTTATTCGAAAAGCGAAATTAGCGATTTTTTATAAGAAAGGGGCAAAGGTTCTTGGGAACAAAGCGACAAAGTTTTTAAGAGTTTGTTCTAAATTTAAAGGTAAAAATTAGTATGAGGAGGTTTGTTTTGTTTTTCATTGTTCCGCTTATCATCTAAATCAGGACTTTTACCTTTGAATTTAAGAGTGTTGAGATCTTAATTTTTATTGACTGTCACTGCTTCATTACAAAAATGAAACAGCGTTAAATTAAAAAAGCGGCAAAAAAATTCTTGCCGCTTTTTAGATTTTCAGTTATCGATTATTTCGCCTTTTTCAAATGTTTGTCAAGGAATTTTTCCATTGCACCATAAAAATCATAACGATTGTTCTGATTATGGAAACCATGTCCTTCATCATTTTTCACCATATATTCTACAGTGACACCGCGTTTTTTTAAGGCTTCAACCATCTGATCGCTTTCGGCTTTGTTTACCCTCGGATCGTTAGCTCCCTGTGCTACAAATAAAGGTGTTTTTATTTTGTCGGCGTGTAAAGCCGGTGATGTCGATGCAAGCAGTAAACTGTCTTTTTTAGGATCGCCTACCATTTCGTGAAATTGATCTAAGTAAGGCTTCCAATAAGGCGGAATCGTATTCATAAACGTAAACAGGTTACTTACACCAACATAATCTACCGCTGCGGCATACAAATCGGGTGTAAAGGCAACCCCTGCAAGAGTTGCATAACCGCCGTAACTACCACCATAAATAGCAATTCGTTTTTCATCGGCAATGCCTTCTTTTTTCAGCCATTCCACACCATCTGTAATATCGTCCTGCATTGTTTTTCCCCATTGTTTAAAACTTGCTTCCCAAAATTTCTTTCCGTAGCCTGTACTTCCTCTGAAATTCATTTGTAAAACAGCATAACCGCGATTCGCTAAAAACTGAACCTCCGGATTGTAATACCAGCCGTCTCTTGCCCAAGGCCCACCATGCGGATTGATAACAACAGGCAGGTTTTTAGGCTCAATTCCAAGGGGAAGTGTTAGATAACCATGAATTTCCAGACCGTCTCTCGATTTATAAGTAACAGGTTTGATGTGGCTCATTTGTTTTTCCTCAATCCAGGGATATGGATTTGCGACTTCTTTAATTTCTGCAGTTTTAAAATCATACAGATAAAATTTCCCGGGAGTTCGGTCGTTCCCCGCCCAGGCAATAGCTTTGGTTCGGGCATCATCATAACTTACAATCTCGGTTTCGTAGCCTTCCAGTTTCTTTTCAAGATTGTTTTGAATGGTTTCCCAGTCTTTATCAAAAAAGTGTTTTTCCTGTTTTTCTGCTTCCCAGCCAACAGAAGTTAAGACCTGCTTTTTTCTGTCGTAATCAAGAGTACTTAGATCGTAATTTGGGTCAGAAAATAATTCTTTTACATTTTTCTTGCTAACAGGATCGTATTCAACCAAGATTACTTTGTCTTTTCCAATATTGCTAAGCGCGTAGATATTTTTATTGTTTTTATCGAAAGAAGCAGGCGTAAAAATATCTTTGAAAGTGGTTGTAACTAAAGGAGTAAAAGGCTCTTTTTCTGAATTTCGGTAGTTCCAGGTAATGTTTACGCCATCGGTTTTTGAAGCCAGACGAATTATACCATTGTTGTCTGTAAACCAGCCATCGAAGTTTTCTTTGTTGTCGTAAAGTAGTGTTAGTGTTCCTGTTTCGACATTAAGAAGATAAGGATCAAAATATTCTTTTACTCTTTTGTTGATCTGTACGATGAGTTCTTTTTCTTTCCCTTTAATATCAATGAGCGCGTCTGTAATATCGCTTCTTACACCCGGGAAAGGGGTTAGTGCTTTTAAATCCTTTCCATCTGCTTTTACCGAAAATAGCTGGAAATTTTCGTCTCCGCCTATGTCTTGTGCATATACAATTCTGTCGCCTTTCCAGAAATAACCGGAAATACTTCGCAAAGTATCGTTGGTAACGCGAACGGCCTTTTGTTCGCCTACTTTCTGAACAAAAATGTTTGATTTTCCTTTATAATCGGCACGATAACTAAAATAATTTCCATCGGGCGAAATTCGGAAGGTGCTTTTTTCTCCATTTTTAAAGAATGTTTTTACGTCAATCAATGGAGCAGGTGTTTCTTTTGGCTCCTGTTTGCACGAACTTAAAAGAACAGCCAAAACAACTAAAACGGATAATACGTTTTTTTTAATCATAATTTACTTTTTTTGATGATGATGAAATTGTTTTTGAAATCTACATTTTTAAGTGTGGTATACTGTTGAAAATGTGATTCTTATAAAATCAAAAATAAGAAAAAGTTTGCGATTAGAGTCTGAAGGACTAATTTGTTTTAACAATTGCTTTTGATGGTGAACAGAAGCAGAATTTTTGAAAATGAATTTGTACTAAAGATTTGTGGATTCAAGAAGGAGAATTATATTTTATGAGAAAGACTTTGCGGAGTGAGATACTTTTGTCGACGGCTGATTTGGATGAGTCATTTCGAGCGAAGAAGTATTCATTTAGTTAGTGGATTGGTTTTTAAAGTAAAACAGAATAAATAACAAGATAATTCTTCAAAATATTCCTTTTTTTAACGATTAAAATAATTATATTCGCTTGTAACTAATTCAACCAAAGTCAACTACCATGAGTGTGAAACAAGCTGCAACTATAGGTGAAGTCATTCAGCTATTAGATGAAATAATCGAGTTATCAAAAATAGAACAGAGTAATATAGGTTTATTTGCAACACTATACCGTGAAGTGACGGTGAAGGTAAAAGAAGGTATTCAAAATGGAGCCTTTCAAAATGGAGAGCGAATGGAAAAATTGGATGTCATTTTTGCCAATCGGTATCTAAAGGCCTATTACGAATATAAAGCCAAAGAAAAACCATCGGAATGTTGGGGTTTTGCCTTTGAACAAGCCGAAAAATTTTGGCCAATAGTACTGCAACACCTATTACTCGGAATGAATGCTCATATCAACCTGGACTTAGGTATAGCCGCCGCAGAGATCAGTACGGTTGAAGATATAGGAAGTTTAAAAGCTGATTTCGATAAAATAAATACCATTTTAAGCAGTCTCGTAGGAAGCGTAGAAAAGTGTTTGATTAAAATTTGGCCAACGCTTACCTGGATATTAAAATTAACAGGCAAAGCAGATACCTTTTTTATTGATTTTAGTATGGAAACTGCCAGAGACGGTGCCTGGAAATTTGCCAATGAATTTGTAGCGGTTCCCGAGGATAAAAGAGTGGCCTGTACGCATGAAAGAGATGTGAGAATAACAGAAATAGCCCGTTTAGTTTCAAACCCGGGATATTTTGTGAGTGCTGTTTTCAAATTCATTCGTTTGTTTGAAAGAGGTACAGTCGCTCAAAAAATAATTGACATGCAGATCGTTGAGCAAAAAAATATGGAATGTGCCGTTGCATAATATTAATTCCGTTAGGAATGAAATATTGTGTAGCAACGGATTTCAATCCGTTGAAAAAAAGGATTTTCGTTTTGCAAAGTTCCATAGGAACGACACCTATTTATCGTCTTTATAGATGTCGAACCGCTGGTTCTTTTTTATAAACGTACATGTTCAAATTGGATTAAAATCCAACCCTACAATATTGGCCGAGCCTATGGCTCTTTACCTTGATGATGTGTTTTTTTCTTTTAACCGAATGTTTTCGGTTTTTATAGAATCTTTTGGTTTTATGGTATCTTCCGGCTTAGTTACTTTGGTTTCATTTATTGTGTCATTATCGATTACGGCAGTTTCACCATTTACCATAGCTTTTCCCATACAACTGGTTAGGGAGAAAACTAAACTCAAAGAAAATAAAGCCATTTTTTTAATGGGTTTGATTCTAATTCGGTTAAATCGATTTTTTAAATGATCGTATTTCGTATTTTTTTCAGTTTCTATTTGAGTAGATTTAAAATAGCCACAGATATTTTCTCTACTTGAATTTTCAACCAAATAGTTCTGAATTTCGGAGGTATTCATTTTTGTAAAATCAACTACAGTTTTACTACACGAACCACAAAATCTACCATTTTTATGGGGTGACATTGAGTTCCAGTTTTCATTACAGGGTTTTGGTACAGTTATTTTATTTTCCATGGTTGTTTTAAATTGATATTTCAATTGGTTAGACAAAAATTATTCCATAATGAAAATGTTTCTCCGCCTCTTTAGGTTTTTTCTCTTACAATGTGTGCATCGCGCTCTCGCTGTCGTATCAATTTAATTCCGCTAGGAATGATTCATTTGTAGCAACGAATTTTAATCCGTTGAAGAAAAGATTTTGGGTTTCCAAAGTTCCATAGGAACGACACCTATTTATCATCTTTACAGGTGCCGAACCGCTGATTCTTTTTATAAACGTACCTATTTAAATTGGATTAAAATTATGTTGTTCGAAGGTTACGAGTTTATATTTACTTTACGAAGTCACATGGCTTTGAAAATTTAAGACTTCGCAGAGCCGGAAATAGAGTTGCTAAATAAGGAGGCTTACTTTTTAGCTGATTTTATTTTCTTAATTTCGGCTTTGAGTAATTTTATTTCTTGTTCCTGCTTCTCATTCTTTTTATTTTGATCGATAATATAGAGTGTCATTTCTTCCATTTTCTGTAACAATTTCATTTGAAAATCTTTCATATTGAGCCCATTTTCAAGCATTTCCTTTTCAGGTGCAATTTCAGGAAGATGATGGTTGGTTGTTACAAATTTTTCAAGTTCGTTTAAAGTCATTAATTTGTACTCTTTTTTGAATACAAAGTCAGGGATGCAGGTTCCTTGTAAATCAACTTTTACTTCTCTTGCTCTTATTGTTCCGCAAACATCCAATTTATATAAAGGAGATGCTATTCCAATTCCTATATTCCCGTCACTGTCTATTCGAAGCCTCTCCTTTCCGGAAGCTCCAAATGTTAAAAAGCCACCATATACAGAATGTCCTCTATGAAAACTTATATAACCATTATTTCGATTGTTTGCGAATTCTTGAGTTATTGTAAAGGTTGGTACATTTATAGGTTGAGTTACACCACTACTAACTACCAATTTATTATCTTCTGAACTGGTTGCTAATACGGCAGCATCGGAATTGACACCGTTGTTTATGTGCAGTTTTGCGGTAGGGGTAGTTGTTCCGATGCCAACGTATCCATTTTCAAATATTGCGGCATAATTATTTGCTGCATTTTTAGCAGTTACCCAAAGGCCAATATTACTTTTATTAATTCCCTGATCGTCTAAAACTGAAATTTTTTGCGCTACATTTAAACAGCCGTCGCAACCAAAATTCCCGGAAATGTGTTTTATTTCAACGGTAGGGATTAAATTCCATGTCGGTTTGCTAATCGTTAAAGGAGAAGTGACAGAACTTGTTCCAATACCCACAGAAAGATCTGTATAAATAAAGGTTGTTCCGCTCCATTGTGCATTAGCTGTCAAAATGAAACTAAATAATGCTAGGCTGGTTAAAAAATGTTTTTTCATGTTTATTTTATTGATGGTATTAACTGTTTACTATAGGATTTAAAATGCGGAAATCCTACTGAGAGCTTTGGTTTCAGCATCCCGATTGTGTATGCAAAGAATATAAATTAATGTCAATAAGCAAAACAGTTTAATCATTATCTCTATAATTTCTTATTAAAAAAATCATGAGAAGTCGCATGCTTTAATTCCGTAGAAATGAAATATGGTGTAGCAACGGATTTTAATCCGTTGAAAAGAAAAAGTTTGTTTTTAAAAGTTCCGTAGAAACGACACCTATTTGCCGTTTTTATAGGTTCTGAATCGTTGTCTTTTTTGGCTCTTTACTGTGATAATGTAATTTTTGGCTCAAGAAAAAAGTAAAATAAGGTTTATAGATTAATTCATTCTTAGCATTTCTAAAATTTCGACAGAAAATAAAAAATAAAGCAAGGTTAAAATCCATAAAGCGAAAAACAAAATAGACAGCGGTTTGAAAATTTTATACGTTTTCCTTGTCTTTTCTGATCCTCTCGTTTGAAATGTATCATTCGGTTGCAGAAAATCATAGCCTGATTGGTATTGGGTTGTTATGTTGGTTTTTGGCTGTACATTATTCAATTGATTCAAATATTGCGGTTTAGTATTTTCATTAATAAAGTTGAGAAACTCACGTTTGTTTTCCTGATGAAATGATTTTACTTCGTCAATTTTTCTATTCGATTTGATGAAATTTATAGCCTCTCTTATTTTTTTTGAAAACTCAGCGTATTTATTTTCAGTAGCAGTAATCTGTTTTTTAGATTCTTCAATTTTTCTGCCGTTTTCCTGGTGTAATCGCACATTTTGTTCGATACTTTCTTTAAGTTTCTTGATAGAGATTATCTTGTTTTCTTCGAGTTCAGAAATTTCTTTTTCGTAATCATTTAGAATTAACTGTAATTGTTTCTTTTTTTCTTCTTTTGCAATTTGTATTTCATTATCAAATCCTTCTTCGTTAGTCGTTCTATAGAGACCTTTACCGTGACTGAAGCTTGCAATTTCTTCATTATCCGTAAAAAATATGATATCAAAACGGTTTAATAGCTCTAAAGACTTTTTAAAGTTATGCTGTAGTTTATCAATATTTATTTTAGAGTACACAACCAGATTAGAATTTGACGCATAAAAGCTGGATGGTTCGTTAAAACTTTTAAGATTATAACTAAGTTTATCAAAGTCTTGAGGCAGATCTACAGTAAAATTATCCGAATGATTAACCATCAGGGTTTTGTCTTCAATGTTTTTACTAACTAGTATTTTATGAAATTCATTTAATTTATTGATAGTAACATTTTCTTCTGCAATTTCATTTGTAAAAAGAATACTTGCCCCTATAAAAGTTCCTCCTCTATCGGAATTCTTCTCTTTTGCAAACGAATATTTTGAATATGAAATTGAGTTTAATCCATTTGCCGACTCTTTGCGTATAGCGTATAGGGAGCTGTTCTCAAATAGTTTTATGGCATTTGTATTTAAATCAAACGTTTTGATTGATTTTGCAACATTTTCATTTCCCATTTTAAAAAATGTCTGTCTGAAGCCGTACGGATTTCCAAATGTACCAAAGGCCAACAAGTATATGTTTTGTGTCATTTGTTTTAGAAGCTAAATTTTAAACGTTCCCAGAAAGTGCCTTCATAATCTAACGAATATCCTATAATACTTTCGTAAAGCCAATTAGATAAGACTTCAGCCTGCGCTAAATTTAATAGCGTTATCCTTTCTCCGTTTCCGTTGTTTTCTATGCTGCCAATGGTGAAATAGGTTTTATTTAATTCATATGAATTCATTCGGTTATTGGTTCTGGGAAGTCTTTCGTTAATGAAATTTTCTAATTCATTTTCATTAGATACATCTGTTCGGCCTGATTTGTCCCATTTAGAAATCACTAAAATCACATTTATTGATTTTAAATTTTTCCCTTTTCTTTCCAGTTCATCAAGAAATTCGTTTATTAAAGTATCTTCCAGATGTGCATTGTCAAAACTGGTTACAATGATAAAAGTAAGCGGTATGTTTGCATTCAAATAAGCTTCGATGCTACTGTGATATGTGCCGCCTTTGCTGATATCTTTGTGATTCTCTCCGGAAGTTTCTAAAAAAGTTAAATTGATAGATGGCACTTTTTTAGATTTATTATTAGGTTCAAATATTAAATCTAATCGGGTTACCTGATCGCGGGTTGTTCTGTTTGGTAAGATTCCTTGTCTGATGTTTTCAAAAAAATCAGACAATAAAACCTGCGCTTCTTTTGAATTGGGAGTTCCTAGTTTTGGACGCAAAACCCCGGCATGCGAACTTAAATAATAAAGCATTGAAGACAGAATAACTGATTTACCAGATTCTCCAACACCAAAAAAGAAAACAAAATTGCTGTCTTTATTTTTAATATCATTTGTATTAGCATTTGCCAATGGAACAAAGTCAGGTTTTACTTCATTTTTTGTTTCAAATGAAATAGGTTTCAATTTTTCGTCATCAAAAGACAATGGTTTCAGATTTTTGATCTCGCTGCTCATTTCAGTTTAGTTTTTTGCAATTAATACTTTACCACTTCTTTTGTTTCCACTAAAGACACTCGAACTATTGTTGCTGTTTTCATTGCTTGTAGTCGCTAATAAGACTATGATAACAATAACAAAATCTAATAAAATACAGCCCATTAATACTACAAATTGATACATTCCAAAGTTTTTAATGGCATGGTCAAAAGCAAAACCTATTTTTCCAACATCTTGTGTTTTTGAAATTTCAGGTGTAAACTTAAATTTAGTATCGCCTAGCACGGTATGAGCGCGATTTCCCAGTTTATTGTACTCGGCCAATGATTCATCAATTAAACCTTGAGAGATATCATCCTTTTCTTTTTTAGAAAGGAGTAATAAATCCTGAATCCTTTTATTCCATTTTAGGGCGGCATTGTTTACATCCGTTTTTAAAGCTTTTTCTTCCGGAGAAAGATCAGAAATCATATTGTCGATCTGGCGTCCCATTCGTTCTGCCAAATCATCATAATCATTGGCAACAGGAGTCAGAAGATCAACATTTTGTCCTGTTAATCCTTCTATATCTCTTATTAAGGTTTGTGCTCTTGTTCCAATTCCTTTATTTCCGGGATCTTTAATTTGCTCCATCATTTGTTTTTTCTTGATTTCAATGTTTTGCGAAGTCTCCCGATTGTATTTATAACTTAATTTGGACTGAATGTCGGCTTCCAGATTATTGAAACGTTCGTTGATATCTCTCAATTCGGTAGTATAAATGTCCGTTTTCATAAATCTGGTATACAAAGCATTAAAATTGGCAATGAAACAAAACGAGGCTATGAAGATGTAAATACCCACATAGCTGGAAGTTGATTTACCATTTGCTTTTGCAGATCGGATCATCCAAACTAAAAACAATAGTAAAAGCGATAGGACCAAAGCGATTATAAAAGATGCCGGACCAAAAATTTGATCTAATCCAAGCCAGGTTTGATAAAAACTGACACTGATTAATAAAAAGGCAAGTATTGCCAGGAAAAGGTCTGTAACATTAATTGATTTTTTACTCATGGTAGTTGGTTTTAGAATTAAATATTTATCCAAAACTAACTTCTTATGATTCAGTTATTTTACGGAAATCCGTAATTGAACTTTTGGATCAATTTTCACAATCCTGATTGAGCAATATTCTTTTTAGGTTATTTTCCAAGTGTTCAAGAGCAAGACGCTCGCGCCAGCAGAGGGGAGATGTGCTAATAGTTCTTCCATATTCAGCCATTCCTCTTTGTAATTTTGTATAAAAGAATGTTCTAAGCTGTGTTGCTGTCGAGGCTGGATCTGGATATTTGAGTCGGTTATATTTAGAACTTTTTTCTGTTCTTTTTGAGTCTTCAAGGACTTAAAAATATTATTAAAGGCTACACTGGACGAAGTCGGGAGACTTCGTCCAGTGTAATAACTATCTGAAAAAGCAGTTTTAAAACACCAAAAAGTTCTATTTAATTGCGCTCTTATTTGATATTATTTGTGTTATCAGGCTTTACCGTATATTTTTTCTCGTTCTCCTCCATGCAGCCATTCAGTTATGGATAATTCTACTGGTTGAAATTCTATACCTGTACAACTGGCATCTTCTATCTCTTTTTTGAGGTTTTCAGAAACAATGTATCCAATACCCCCTTCTGTGTTTGATAAAAGGAAAAAATCAGGATGAAAATCTTTTTTTATTTTTAAATTAGATATATAAATATAATCATCTTCGTTTTTTAAGAGATTTTGAATTTTAAAATCGTCATCATTTTCTACTTTAATCTTTTCTAGAAATGTACCGCCATCTGACTTTCTTTTTCTAATTAAAATTTTTGAGCCTAGATAATCTATAGAATTTGATTCAAAGAAGTGAGGGTGAAAAATCCAATAGCCATCTATGCTTTTATTTTGATATATAACAGGGGATCTAAAAAATTGACCTTTTTCTTTAGAATATTTTTCAAGTATATCTTTTAATTTACTACTAATAAGTAACCTTAAGCTAAACCCCGTGGTTTGCGCATTTATTAAATCCGTTAGTTTTGCTTTTCTACTAAGAATCGCATTAGATATAATTGGCTGAAAGTCAATCTTAATGAAATCAATTTTATCAATAAAGTTTGGGTCTTCCCAGATGTCACAATGATGCTGAGCTCCTTGAACTTGATTATAATCGCCTACAATTTTATTATTTAATGAATTGTTTATAAAATAATATTTCATTTTTAAAAATTTAGTTGATTAATAGGTGTGCTAGGATTGTTTGTTATTGCTATCCTCACTTTATCGATTATGTCATTTACGGCTTCATAGCATTGGGTGGTATGTATTTCTACATGTTGCATTATTATTTAATAAATCTGCATGACCAGATCATCAAGTTTTCTGTTTTCACAATTTGAATGATTGTTGGTTTGTATGTTTATTTATGCTTTGCCATATATTTTTTCTCGTTCTCCTCCATGAAGCCATTCAGTTAAGGATAATTCTGCAGGTT
This sequence comes from Flavobacterium sp. B183, assembly GCF_023539155.1. Taxonomy (NCBI): domain Bacteria; kingdom Pseudomonadati; phylum Bacteroidota; class Flavobacteriia; order Flavobacteriales; family Flavobacteriaceae; genus Flavobacterium; species Flavobacterium sp. B183. The sequence continues at coordinate 2,761,990 of NZ_CP097434.1, forward strand.
TGAATTCAAGGCCTGTGCAACCTGCGTCTTCGATTTCCTTTTTAAGTTTTTCAGATATAAAATAAGTATCTCCAGATCCATATTTTAAAGCAAAAAAATCATCTTGTATATTTTGTTTTAAAGCTAATTTTTTAATTTCAATTAAGTCTATGGGAGAATCAATTGTAGTTTTTGCCTGTTCAATATACATCATAAATTCTTGCAAATTTTTCACTTGTAATTCGCCCTTCTCCGAATGGCTGAATTCTTGTGTATAAGGATTTCGGTAATTTTTTTCATAATAAATAATACTGTTTTCAAAATCAATATACTCATGATTAAATTTGTATATATTTAATAACCAATAATCAGAATGTTCTGCTTCATCCTTGAAAATTGAGCATTGAAAAAATTGTACCTGCGTTATATAATTTTCTAAAATTGATTTTAACTTTCCACTAATTAATTCTTTAGAAGAAAAACCAATAGCTGACATTGTATTGATTAAATCTGTTAATTTTGATTTAGAGAACAGTACGGGATTAGCTACTATTGGTATAATATTAATTTTTTCATAATGGAATTGACCAATAAACAAAGGATTATCCCAGACATCACAATTATAAATAATATTCTTTACCTGTGGATAGTGTCCTAATATTTTTCGATCTGATGTTCCTCGTATAGCATAATATTTCATGGTTAAAAATTTAATTGATTAATAGGTACATTAGGATTGTTTTTAATAGTGGTTCTAATTAGGTCAATTATTTTATTGATTTCATCATAACATTGATTAGGAGTTGCGGTTGGATTTGTTTTTTCGAATTTAAGTAATCTATTTTTAATTAAATCATCATAGTTACCATGACTTCCATTATGAATTGCTTTATCCAAAGGTATTCCATTTAATGCATCATTCAAATGAAAAGCCTCTCCAGATTTAGCCGCCTTTTGAATGATTGAATTATTCTGCAAATTTATTGGGATTATATGGTGTGCTTGCTTTAAATTTCCAACTGCTAACCCTAAAATTTGTCTTAATTGACTTCGACAATATTTATCACTGCCAAAGTATACGGTTCCATCCGGTAATTTTCTCCAGATTAATTTTACTTTGGAGGTAAGATTAGTTGCTTGTCTAAACTTAATAGCGTACTTAGTAGATACAGCTGCCCAGCCTGCAATAGGAACTGCACTCGCAATGCTTAGAGTAGCATTAACACCGTCCCCTTCAATAAGATACAAAGTTCCATTAACTAAATCAGCGGCTTCTCCAAAAACAGGTACTAAACCTAATGCATCAAGCGACAGATGGATAAATCCTTTCGAGGCTTCCCAATATATTTTTGCAGTACTCCAATCAGGATGATTGGCTCTTAAAACTGCACATTCAATAGAGAAATGCATTGCTAATATTCCTCCCGGGTCACTGGAAAGATAGTTTGCAACATCTATATCTATGTATTGATCTACAGACAACAAAAAAGAATCATCTAAATCATTATTAATCTTGTTTTGAGCTTTGGCGCTTAAAGTAAAAACGAGCGCATTATTATCTACTGTGGCATCTTGTTTAACGATGTCAATCATTTCTTTCGAAAAACTTTTAGCTTCATCGGAGAAATTATTTGAATTCAAATAACTACCTATGATATTCATAGTGTCAGGACGATTTCTTAAAAAAGCGATTTGAGCTATAGATAAGCTTAGCTGAGCACCTAAGATTTTAATCAGTGGCATTGTATTTACAGGTACATATTCGGTAGGAGGAGTTACTTCGGGACAAGGTCCGGCACTTTTTGAAGTATGGGGATGTGGTGGACGAACATCACCGGCATAATACCAATATTGTCCGTTGCTGCCATAACAGTTAGAATGATCATGACCGGAACTGCCATCACCGCCGCCTTTATAACCGCCACTGCTTGGAGGGGAGTTGTATCCCGGAACGCTTGTATTGAATCCTCCTGATGGAAGATTTCCTCCATTACCGCTTCCACCTCCTGCGGCCGGATTGCTTTTTGGATCTGAAGGTGAAGGAACAAAGATTTTAGCACATGGATCATCTCCGGCACTGGACTTCGAGGTAAATTTTCCTGTAGTAGGATTGCTAACCTGACTTATCTCGGTGGTGCCATCGAAATATTTGAAATCAAAACGGTGTGCTTTAAAATTTTCAAAATCCTTTGGGTTACAAATGTATTTAAAAATGTATTTTTTACTTTCTCCTGTTGGAAGTACATTTATAACAAGATTGTAATACACATTTTCTGGAGTGTCGGGATAAAAGAAACTAATACTGTAATTGGTGATGTTTTTGTTATCGGTCATACTTACAATGTCATGCATCATAAATATTGGCTCGTTTAAAGTTTCAACATTACCGGACTTAGCGCTATTTTCTGCATCATCTGTATTGATGTAATTTTGAATGTCAGCCGGAAGTTCATTGGCATTTATAAGTTTCTTTTCAAAAGGAACTGCTGATTCTGTTTTGGTTTCAAGTTGTTCATTTGAATCTTTTTCGCAACCTGTCAAGGCAAGAAAAACAAACGCTAAGGCGTATTTAAATAGCTTTCCCATGATTATTGGCTTTTAATAGTTAGTAAATCGGGGTATATAGTGCGGAAAGTTTGTTTTTGCGAAGAACTCAAATATATAAAAATAAACTTACATTTTGTTTTAAAAGAAAGAAAATTTCTAAGTTTATTTGGGTGTGTTTTTAATTCCTTTGCAGACAAGGAGTTTTACGCCTGTCTTTTTGCATAATTTTAATTCTGCTAGGAATGGTTCATTTTGTAGCAACGGATTTTAATCCGTTGAAAAAAGGATTTCCGTTTTGTAAAGTTCCATAGGAACGGTACATATTTATCGTTTTTTATATGTTTCGAACCGCTGGTTCTTTTGTAACCGCATATATTCAAATTGGATTAAAATCCAACCCTACAATATTAGTCGAGCCTATGGCTCTTTACCTTGATAATGTGTCTTTAAATTTCTTTGCAGGCAGGAGTTTTAGACCTGTCCTTTTACATAATTTTAATTCCGCTAGGAATGAAATATTTTGTAGCAACGGATTTTAATCCGTTTAAAAAAGGATTTCCGTTTTATAAAGTTCCATAGGAACGACACCTATTTGCCGTTTTTTATATGTTTCGAACCGCTGGTTCTCTATTGTAACCTCATAATATTCAAATTGGATTAAAATCCAACCCTACAATATTGGACGAGCCTATGGCTCTTTACCTTGATAATGTGTCTTTAAATTTCTTTGCAGGCAGGAGTTTTAGGCCAGTCTTTTATGCATAATTTTAATTCCGCTAGGAATGAAATATTTTGTAGCAACGGATTTTAATCCGTTGAAAAAAAGATTTTCGTTTTATAAAGTTCCATAGGAACGACACCTATTTGCCGTTTTTTATATGTTTCGAACCGCTGGTTCTTTATTGTAACCTCATATATTCAAATTGGATTAAAAATCCAACCCTACAATATTGGTCGATCCTATGGCTCTTTACCTTGATAATGTGTCTTTAAATTTCTTTGCATGCAGGAGTTTTAGGCCTGTCTTTTTGCATAATTTTAATTCCGCTAGGAATGAAATATTTTGTAGCAACGGATTTTAATCCGTTGAAAAAAGGATTTTCGTTTTGCAAAGTTCCATAGGAACGACACCTATTTACCGTCTTTATAGGTTCCGTACCGCTGGTTCTTTATTTTGTTGATGCATTTTTAGTACAATAAAAACAAAACACATTGGCGAATCATGTAAGAAAAAGCGTATTTTTAATCACCGTTTAATAAGTGGTTAAAACAGTATCTTACCGAAACAATTCTGTTTTTTACAGATCATTATTTTTTAAAAGAATTTTAAATATCTTTGAATTATGAGTACAGCAACAAAACCAAATCACATAGGGCGAAAAATCAGCCGTATTCGTGAACTGAAAGACATGAAGCAGGAAGCTTTGGCACAGGCTTTAGGAACCAACCAGCAAGCTGTTTCGATTATGGAAAACAGCGAAACTATTGACGACGAAAAACTAATAGCAGTGGCAAAGGCACTGGGGGTAACTGTAGAAGCGATTAAAAATTTTTCGGAAGAAGCAGTTTTTAATTATTTCAATACTTTTAATGAAACAGTTTCGAATAGTAGTTTTGGAAATGGAACATTTAATAATGAATGTACTTTCAACCCTTTAGATAAAGTAGTTGAACTTTACGAACGTTTGGTTCAGGCTGAAAAAGAATTGGTGAAAGCCGAAAAGGAAAAAGTCGAATATTTAGAGAAAGTACTGAAAGGAAAGTAATAGTCTCGAAAGAGAATTTTTATAGTAAGAATGCGCAAATGTCTTTTGGAGACTTTTGCGCATTTTTGTTTTGCCACAAAAGTTGTAACAATTTTTAATTTATTTTCATTTTGTTACAGAAGTTGTAACAAATTTTGATTTATTTTTATTTTGTTACAGAAAGCGTGACAAAATAATTTTTTGTTTTCATTTTGTCACAGCAAAAAATTCCTGTAAATCTTTTTAGGATGAAGTGTAAAGAAGCAAACTCTTTTCAAGAGAAGACTAGAAAAGGAAGTACGCAAAGTGTCCAAAGATTTTTTTCTCATTTTATGTCATTTCGACGTGAGGAGAAATCTTCGTAAGTAACTCCGCAACGAAAACTTAATCTTTGTCGAGCTCCTCGTGGAGATTTCTCCTCACGTCGAAATGACAAGCTTTGTGGTTATAGCCAATTGAATCCAATTATTTTGGTAAATGTGCAACCAATTCAACCTCTAATTTTGCGGTTGGCATGTATAATTGCGCTATTTGTACCCATGTAGCTGCAGGAAAGTCACCATTGTAGAATTTTTTTCTAACGTTGTTGTACTTTTTCATGGTTTCAATATCTGTTGTATATAGATTTTCTTTTACAACATTGGCAAATGTAGCACCATAACTCGCTAGTGAAGCTTTTAAATCGTTATAGACTGTTGTGATACCTGCCGGAGTTAATTCTGTCGTTACAGCCCCCGAAATGTAAAGCACATTGTCCACTTTTAAAACCTGAGCATAACCAATAACGGTATCTTGTTTGGGCCCATTGTTCCAATGCCATTTTTCCTTTTTTATTTTGGCTTCTTGTGCAAAATTGATATTGAAAACGAATAAAAAAGAAAGTATAAGAAAATGTTTCATAGTGGTTTGTTTTTTAATTGAAGTTTATTTTAGGGTTTCTCTGCTCGCGTTAGCGAAGGAATTAGAGTTTTTTATTTATTAGCAATTCCAAATGGAATATGTACTAATGGTATTTTAGTAGCTTCTTTATTTAGATGAACTAGTTGGTCATCAAAGTAAATATGCGGCTTTACGACATTTAATATTCTACTTTTATCAACTCCTCCCATTAAAAATAACTCGTCAACAGTTACTCCCCAGCTTGTTAACGTGTTGATTGCTCTTTCATGGGAAGGTGCATTTCTTGCGGTTATTATACTTGTTCTCAATATTTTTTTATAACCTGTAGAATTGTTTTCTTTTTTAGTTTCTAATTTTTGAAAGAATGCTAATTTTTTAAAAAAATCAGCTAAAGGACCAGGTTCATGAGGCTCTGTTATATGGGCTAATTCATAATCATGAAAATCTTTTAATTTTTTACTTTGTTTGTACACTGCCTCCGAGTTATCATCTGCTATTACCCCATCGAAATCAAAAGCAACTCTTAATTCAATATCTTCGTCAGAATCTTCGACATTACTGTTTATGTACTTACCTGCTGGAAATCCAGCATTTATTGAATTATGAACATCTAAATCATTTGTAGATAAAAACAATGAAATATTATAAGCGGGTATATATTCAAATGGTGATTTACCAGAAGTAAATGCGGCTCTAGAAATATCCAACTCAAAATGTTTTATTGAATTGAAAATTCTTATTCCTGTTTCGGGGCTATTTTTTGATAATAGTACAACTTCAACTGGTTGCTCTTCAGTATAATGCTTGTTAATTTCTAAGAACCTTTTGATAAATGGAAAAGCTGGACCTTTTTCAAGTAAAACCAATTTATTCTCTTTTTGATATTTTCTGTATTCGATTATTCCTTTTTTATCAAAAATTTCATCTTCAATCTGAAGATTGAAAAGAGCATTGGATGAAACACCGACGACTAATTTTTTTTCTATTGGAAATGCCATATTTTGTCTTTTGATTAAAAGTATTTTATCAAGTTTTACTAGTATTTACATATTCTAACAGCCTATTACTATTATTTTTTTCCTTGCTGTCCCGAGCGTCTCGCTCGTGTAAATACTGATGGTACAATGTTTTTTTATTCCAGATTAATTTCATACCTAACTTTAAGTTGCTTTATGCAACCGGAACACTTTCCACAAGCAATATTTGAGATATGACAAGAGTGAGCAATACTTAATAATTCCAAAGGGACATTAAATTTATTTACTAGCTCATGGCTAAAAAAATCCAAGGTTGGACATAATACACGAATTTTTCCTTCTTGAAAAGAGACAAGTTTATCGGATAACTTATAAAAAACCTCTGTCCCATCCTTATGAAAATTATCTGATTTTACTGATGCCAAATAGAGTTCAGAAATACCGTCTTTTATCCCTTGCATAGAAGCTAAAGTAATTAATAGCTGATTTCTAAATGGCCACCATTCTTCAGAAGGCGAAATACTTAAATTTTCTGAGTTTGCTAAAGTACCGGTTCCTAGGTTTTTACAATCAACTCTAATTACTTTATGTTGAATTCCTAATTTTTGACAAACAAAATCAGAAACATAAATTTCTCTCTCAGCAACTGTTTGACCATAATCAATTGTATAAGCAATATCAGGCTTGAGATTATATGCTAAGCATATTGAATCAACTCCACCGGATAATAAAAGCGCCTTTTTTATAGATTCCATATTGTTTGATAGATTGCAGTTGTTAGATGTTGATAAAAATGAATATTGGCTGGTTTGAGCATTAAAAGTTTATCATCATCACAAGTTCTATGATATCCAATCATTTTTTTTCCTTTAGCCAATGAATAGCCGGATTCAATTAATGTACCTGAATCAAGGTTATCTAAAACACAAAAAATTATATCAGAATTCTCGATACCTTCTAGATCTTTTTTGGCTATAATTGCATCTTCGCCTAAGCCAATATCATGAAATGGTGAGAAAACTTTAATTCCAAAAGATAAAAAAGCAAAACGTATCTTATCGATCAAAATAAGTTCCGCAATTGAGAAAAATGGAGATGCTAAATAAACTTGCTTTTCTGAAAACGCTGGGTTGTTAAATTCTGGATAATTAAAAACATCTAAGGTTGATGTTTCAACATATACTTTTTTATCACAATAAATTGCCGTCGATCGGGATGCATATATGGCTGAATCTTCTAATGATAAACCTTTCATCATCCAATAATAGCCAAAGCTTGCTGTGAATATATCACCAGAACCGATTTTATTTACATTATTAGTAATGTAAGAAGGAATTTTTACTTCCTTACCTTTCAAATATAAAGTTGCTCCAAATGGTCCATTTTTTATAATAAATGCTTTTGCTTGTTCCGAATTAAAAAAGTAGTTTTTGATTTCTTCAATATCTTTAGAAAAAGCGATGGATGATGCCTCATTTTTATTAACTATATATACAAGTTCTTCAGCTTTACCAAATTCACTAAATTTTTTAGGTTTTATAGGGGTTTGTGGGTCATAAACAACTTTATTTCCAGATAATGTAAAATCTGTTTCTAACATACCAAAGGCAATAAGATTTTCAGACTTTATGTTTATTTGCTCAGCTTTTTGTATAGTAAGCAAATGCGGAAATATAGTTGGCTGGTCTAGAGAAAAGCTATATTTAAATGTTATTATTTCATCACATTCTTTACATTCAAAAGTAAACCCATTGTAAACTTTTTTATTTTCATTAAGATATCCAATGATATTACTGTTTCCTACAGTTTCAAAATGTGCATTGCAGTCATTTTCTAGAAGAAATTTTGTTGCGCGAAAACCAGAGCCATAAATTTCGATTGAAATATCATCATAATCGATTTCTCGATAAGTTCCACCAACAACTGTTATCATATTTATTTCCTTGTTATTTGCACACGACATGCAGGTGAATTTATACTTAATATTTCTGCTTTATATAATGATCCATTTTTAATGCAGTCAATTATATCTGGGGTATTTAAATGAAGAATAGCTCCCAGTATTTCTCCATCTCCATCTTCCAATAACAAAGATTCATTTTTCCCAAGTACAATTTCTAAAAGATCTCCTATTTTACGCTTTTCAAGTACTTTGATATTTAAAGAAGAAACAGTATTTGTGATAATACTTGTATAACAATCAAATTTAGTTCGTTGTGGTGGTTGATATCCACCTCCTCCTGATCCACTCATAAACTAGTTTTTTAAATTTTAGTTAATTTATATTTTTTCTTAAAATTGATGTTTTTGAATTAAGTCTTCGCAAATGACAAACATCGTTTTTATTTTAAATTAATCACCAAGTGAAAACACCTGATTTTATTTTTGTTAAAACTAAGTCTTTTACATTCAGTAATTTTACGGAAATCCATAAACACCTTAATAAATCTAAAACCCCTAGCCCTGATAGCAGCGGCATCCTTTTTAGGCAAACGGAAATTTCTAAAATTAAACCATAAAAGTTCTGCCTAAAAAGATACAGCGGATAGCAGGAACAAGCTCCTAAAAACCATCCTGATTCGACTAAATTTCAATCTCAAAAAACCTAAAAAATCAATACTAGAATTTTCGGTAAAAATTTTGTAATTTTGCGGTCCAATAAAAGGAATTAGAAAATGTTAGATAGACTTCAATATGTAAAGCAGCGTTTTGATGAGATTTCGGATTTGATTATTCAGCCGGATGTTATTGCTGATCAAAAGCGTTATGTGCAACTCAACCAGGAATATAAAAGCATCAAAGCTTTGGTTGAAAAAAGAGAAGAATACATTCTTGTTTTAGCGAATATTGACGAAGCAAACGAAATTATTGCTGACGGAAGCGATGCAGATATGGTTGAAATGGCCAAAATGCAATTGGACGAAGCAAAAGAACGCTTGCCGCAACTGGAGGAGGAAATCAAATTTATGTTGATTCCTAAAGATCCTGAAGATGCTAAAAATGTCATGGTGGAGATTCGCGCCGGAACGGGTGGGGACGAAGCAAGTATTTTTGCAGGGGATTTATTCAGAATGTATACTAAATACTGCGAGTCACAAGGTTGGAGAACTTCTGTGGTGGATATGAACGAAGGTACTTCGGGAGGTTTCAAAGAGGTTATTTTTGAAGTTACCGGAGAAGATGTGTACGGAACCCTGAAATTTGAAGCTGGTGTGCACCGTGTACAACGTGTTCCGCAAACCGAAACTCAAGGTCGTGTGCATACTTCGGCAGCAACGGTAATGGTTTTACCGGAAGCGGAAGAGTTTGATGTACAAATCGATATGAACGACGTTCGTGTAGATTTCTTCTGTTCGTCAGGACCTGGAGGACAGTCGGTAAATACGACGAAATCGGCCGTACGTTTAACGCACATTCCTACAGGATTGGTGGCGCAATGTCAGGATCAGAAATCACAGCATAAAAATAAAGATAAAGCGTTAACGGTTTTACGTTCTCGTTTGTACGAAATGGAATTGGCTAAAAAACAAGAGGAAGACGCTACAAAACGTAGTTCTCAGGTAAGTTCGGGTGACCGTTCGGCTAAGATTCGTACGTACAACTACGCACAAGGTCGTGTAACCGATCATCGTGTGGGACTAACATTATACGATTTAGGAAACATCATGAATGGTGATATTCAGAAAATTGTTGCCGAGCTTCAATTGGTAAACAATATGGAGAAACTGAAGGAAGCGTCGGAGGTGTTCTAAGATACTAAGATTCTGAGACGCTAAGTTTCTAAGGTTTTAGGTGCAGAGATATAAAGGTTTCTGAAAATAGATATATAAAAAAGGAGTGTTTCATTGTTTTTGAAACACTCCTTTTTTTATTGTTTATATGGATTACAGCTTGAAAACGGTTGCTGTAGAATGAAATAATTTTGTGTGATTTAGGCCGAAAATTAGGTTTTCTAAATCTCTCAGCATTTTTTGTGGAGGATGTAAACACATCCAAAAAACCTTTGTCCCTTTGAACCTAAAATATAGGTCACAGATCTTAGAATCTTAGCATCTCAGAGCCTCAGTATCTTAGGAATTCCCCGATTTCGAAACCACATTGGTAACAAAAAGCTGTAATAACGATCCGAAGATGTTTTTGAAAGTCGAGGTGCTTTTGCCAACGACAAATCTTTTGGCCAGATAACCAATTCCGATACTAATAGCCGACTGTGCAAGATCGCTCTTAAATCCAACCGTTTCGTTGATTTCTTCAACAGTGCTACGAATCAGGTTAAGAGGTTTTAAATGCTCTTTAATGTCATCGATTTCGTCTTTAATGGCACACCATTCGGCATTTTGTTGGTGTTCTAAAAGCTGAATTTTCCGGTCTAGTGAATCAAGGGTGTAAATAGTTTCCATGACAGTCTTTTTTAGTTTTTTGATTGACCTGAATCACAAGGAACTTCTTGTTTTGTTTCTTTTAAAATGCTCGAAACAATCATGTTTCCGATAGGGGTTTTAATAAGCTTGTGATGCGATTTGTGCAGTACAATGGCGACTATTAAGTAAAACAAGGCCAGTATAAAAAAACCGTAATAGCTTTCTCCAAGTTTTTTTCCAATCCATAAACTGATTCCAATATTAAGGAACAAAGTAAAAAATGCAACAACAGCGCCAACTGCGATCCTGGAGGTCAATGTTGATAAAACATCTGCCGATGCTGATACCGTTTTGAGTTTGATTAATTCTAAACTCGTTTTGGTATAGTTCTCTGCTTTCTCGTAAAGATTTAAGTTCTCGTTTGTTGTTGCATTTGATTCCATAATAAAGGGGGTGTTTAGGATTTAAATTTCACCTTTTAATAGTTCGATTTTACCGCTTTGGCTTCGTCCTTAAGGGTGTTGAAGTCCTCTTTTGCCTGGCTGAATTTTGCTTTTCCCTCTTCAATAATTTCTTTCCCGTTTGACTTAATAGTACTAACGATTCCGTCAAATTTGGTTTTTATATTATCTCCGTAGTCTTTAGACTTGTCTGATATTTTTTTTCTGGTATTTGATCCTTTGTCCGGTGCAAATAAAACTCCTAAAACTGCTCCCGCTGCTGCGGCTCCTAATATTCCTAAAATTGTGGTGCTCGTTTTCATAATATTCGATTTAGTAATTAATATATAGTGCTTAATAGTGTTTATTAAATTTCACGGCCTTTAATGAGCCTCAATAATATGGCAATAACTGCAATGACCAATAAAATATGAATGATACTTCCAAGGCTGTAAACAAAAAAGCCCAATGCCCAAAGAATGACCAGTACCAACGCGATTGTGTATAGTAGATTTGACATGATTTTTGTATTTAGGTTTAATTGAATCGTTTTCTTAGTTTAACTTATACGAAAGGTATAAAGTAAGGTTGCTGTTTTTGGCATCCGGAAAAGTGTATGTTGTTCCGGCTACCGTTCTTTCTTTTCCAATAGTAGTTAGCCCGTAGTTGTAACGTAATCCGATGCTTATTGGGTCAAAGTCGACTCCAACTCCCGCAGATAAACCGGCGTCAAACTTGTTCAGGTCATTGGTGTCAATTTCTTGTTCGAAGTTAAAGTCACCTCTGCCAGTTACTTTTGAGCTTACCAAATAAGAGGCGTAACCACCAGCATGAACGTTAAAGTTTCTGGTGATATTTACTCTAACCAATAAAGGAACTTCGATGTAGTTGAGTCTGAATTTTGAATCTCCGCTGGCAAGAGCGTTATTGTATTCCAATTTGGCTCCTTTTGTAGTGAATAGGATTTCAGGCTGAATAGCAATGAAATCAGAGATGGGTAAAGTGGCGTAAAGACCGGCATTGAAACCGTATAATATGTTTTCGTCATTGGCATCACTAGAATACAAATTCGACATGTTGAACCCTCCTTTGATTCCATACTCAGGATTTACATTATTGTTCTGAGCGTGCAGCATTCCAAACGATGCTGTTAAGAAAAGGGTTAAGGCGCATAAAAAATTTGGGTACATTTTCATAGTTAGATAGTTTAGTTAATAATAGCGTATACAGGCGTTTAGATTACTATTCTTGATTTTTGAATTTCTCTGACAAACTCATATTGTTTTGGCAGGTATTGCAGTACCATTTCTAAAATAATCTGATCGTTCGTTTCCTTTGAAATCGATTCGAGCAATCTGATCTCTTCTTCTAAAGAGGCATTCATAGAATCCAGATAAGCCGCATTGAAATTGGTTTCGTTGGCATCAATTAAATCGTATAAATCCCGCTTATGGGTGGCATTGATTTCGGTAATAATGATCAGCTTTTTATTGGCCAGAGTTGTGATCTCTTGTAAGAGCTGATTTTGATTGATTTCGATTTGTTTGCTTACTTCCAGTATGTTATTGTCAGAACTTTTTTGTTGTGCAATTTGACTTTTAGAAATAATAGTTTGACTTGCATTTGCCGCTGCGATAAAAAAAAAGGCTTCAATTTCTTCTTTTTCATTTTTGGTAAAAGCCTCATTTTTTAAAGAAGTTGCTACTGGGTAGTTTTTTTTACAGGACGAAACAAAAACTAGTACACACAATAGGAATATTGTTCTTAAAAAAAATGCTTTTACTCGGGGAATTGCTTTCATTATTACTTCATAAAGTATTACTTTACAAAGATGGCAACGAATGGAGGATTTTGCTTTACACCAAAAAAAAGAAACGTTATATAATTCCCATAAAAGATTTATATAACGTTTGTTATGTGGTTTTTAAAGATTTTTTTGAGGGGTTAATCCGGAAGAAAAATCGTAAATATTGAACCCTGGTCAGGTTGACTGTCGGCTATGATATATCCTTTGTGATTGTCGACAATTTTTTTGCAAATGGCCAGGCCAATTCCTGTTCCGGGATAATCTGTTTTAGAATGAAGACGCTGAAACAATACAAAAATAGTTTCCTTAAACTGAGGGTCAAAGCCCATTCCGTTATCTGTAAAAGTTATTTTGTAGTATTTTTTTACATTCTGATCTAATAGTTCACGATAATCTACCGAAAATACTTTTTGACTTTCAATGGTAATTTCGGGAGCAACATTCGGACGGTTGTATTTTAAAGAATTCCCGATGAGGTTAATAAAAAGCTGTTCGATCTGATACGGAATGACGGCCAGTTTAGGCAATTTTGTAGACGTAATAATCGCTTTTTTCTCGTCGATCATTTCGGTTAATTCAGCTTCGGCATTTTTAAGCAATTCATTTAAATTTGATTTAATGAATTCTTTTTTGGTGGTATTTGTTCTTGAAAACAACAATAAATCATCAATTAAAACACGCATTCTTTTGGCCGAAATCTCAATTTTAGCAATATAATCATTGGCATTTTGAGACATAACAGCTTTGTCGGCATCTGAAATTCGGGAGATAAAAGTCTGAATTTTTCGAAGAGGTTCCTGTAAATCGTGACTCGCAACGTGGTTGAAAGAAGCCAGTTCCTTATTGCTGTTTTCGAGTTCGACGTTACGTGCCTGAAGTTCTATGTTGAGTAAGTGCTCATCGGTAATATCAAAGTTGATTCCCAGTAGAATTTTGCTTCCCTGTTCGTCAGTCAATAATTTTCCTGTCGTTTTAAAATGCCTCACTTCTTGGGTAGGAAGTACAATTTTGTAATAAACAAAAGGCAGTTGCTTATAGTTTAGGATTCCTTTCATTGACTTTGCTACCGTTTCTTTATCATCCGGGTGCACAAAGTTTAAAAAGGTGCCTTTTTCGGGAACAAAAGCATTAGGTTCGTAGCCCAGCAGGCGATATTGATTGTCGGAATAGTCTATTTTGTTGGTGTCTAAATCCCATTGCCAGGTACTGAATTTACCAATAGCTTCAGATTCAGCCATCAGTTTTCCGGAGATTAAAAGCTGCTTGTTGAAGACTTTCAGGCGTTCGAAATCACGACTAATTTGTCGGTAAGCCAATAGAATAAAGCTTAAAGCAACCAGAAACAGTGAAATAGAAAAAAGCGGACTCAGGGAAATTTCGGCATCGTAGATTTTTAGTCTTTTGGCCAAATCAGTTTTTTCGATATCATTCATTTCGTCTACTTTAAAACGAATGTTTTCCATCAAAATTCGTCCGCCAAACAAATGATTGTCGAGTTTTCGCTTGTCATAGGTTTTGGGATCGCTGTATTTAAGGCAATTTTCAAACGAAACAAAACGCTGAATGATGAGCTTGAATAAGTTTTGAAGATTTTTCTGCTGTCGCGGATTGTCTTTTGTTAACTTTTTTAAATTAATGAACGAAGTGTTTACCTTGTCGCGCGAATAAATGTAAGGAGTCAGGAAACGGGCATTGCGGGTGATGATATAGCCGCGCTGTCCCGTTTCGGCATCCTTAATAGCCGACATTAACCTTTCTAACTGAATGTTAATTTCATACGTATGCATCACCAGCTTACTGGACTCATTCAGGTCCTGATTGTGCTTGTGAGCAATAGAAGAAAGAAATAACAGAATGAAAACTGCGATTACAAAAATAACTCTCAGTGAGTTTGAGGAATTAAAATTTGGGATCCACTTCATTGATTTCCTACTATTTTAGTCGCAACAGAAAATTATCACGATTTAACCCTGAGGTATGATAGTGCCAGTTTACAGTAACGACTTCATTAATTATTTTTTTCAGATTGTTAAAATCACTTGGTTTTTTAATGTAAATATTGGCGCCCTGAATAAAAGTATCTTCAATGTCTTCTTCCGAAGAGGAAGTAGAGTAGATTGCAATGATAATGTCTTTTAAACGTTCTGTTTTTTTAATCTCGATCAGGCATTCTTTTCCGGTTTTTTTCGGCATGTTCAAATCCAGGAATAAAATATCGGGTAAAGCATTGTCAGGATTCATTAAATGGTCCATTAATTGCATTCCGTCATGCGCAAATTCTACTTTAGTCTGAATCTTTATCTCTTCAAAAGCATCTTTAAAAAAAAGGCGATCGTCCTCATCATCGTCAGCCAATAAAATGTGTAATGCGTTTTTTTGCATTTTAATATAGGTATTTGTATTTTATTTTAAATTCTCTCTTCGTTTCTTAATAATTCGCTGAAAAGCCGATGGCGTAATTCCGGTGGTGTTTTTAAACTGTGTACTCAGGTGCGCTACACTGGAGTAGTTGAGTAAAAAAGCAATTTCGGTCAGGCTCATTTCGTTGATAATAATTAATTGTTTTGCTCTTTCAATTTTTTGTAAAATAATAAAATTTTCGATAGACGAATAGGTTACTTCCGAAAATACATTCGATAGGTACCCATAGCTATGATTGAGTTTTTCGGCCAAAAACACAGAACTTTTGTAATTGTTACTGTCTTCCATAAAGACAAGTTCAATAATAGCGTCCTTTATTTTTTGTACCAAAACACTTTTTTGGTTTTCTACCACTTCAAAACCACAAGGGCTCAGTTTCTCTTTTAAGGCCTCGAGTGCCTCGGCATCAAGGTTGTTATTGAGCTCAATTTCACCAAACCCCAAAGTGGTAAAGCTTACATTGTGCTGGTCCAGATTGTGTTTTAAAAAAAGCGAGCAAATGGTGTTAATGTCGAACTTTATAAATAGTTTCATTTAATGAAAATTTGGTTAAAGATACTTAATTTAATTTTGGTTCTGTCGTTTAACAATTGTTAGAAATTTACTAATATTTCAACTAACTCGTTGGCAGTAATCCGGAAAAATACTATTCAATACATCAAGACATCGTTTTTAGTATAAAAAAATACCGTCTAATATTTATACTAGACGGTATTCCGATTGAGTCAGAAAGGGTTGCAAATCTGAAAGGATTTGATGAAATTCTTCTTCTACTTTTCCCTGCTTTTGCTAAAGTTTACTATCCATTTTAGCTCCGGCAAACATCAAATCATCATGCTTCAGAGTTGCGTATTTTGCTTCAGTATTCCTTCTTAAACTCATTCCGCTTTTATGCTATTCCTGCAAAATCATTAAGCAGTAATAGTAATGTAAAATTGCGAATTATTTGCCTTTTTCCTGTTATATCTATTTAAAGAAGTGTTGCATAATTCACATTTTACACTTTTAAAAGTGATAAAGGAAATTAATAGATGCTGTTATAATTATTTGATTAAAGAGTACTTATGAAAAGCAGAAAGAGAGTCTTTAGATTCATGTGAAAAAAATGTTAAAAAAGTTACAGGAATTCAATGTTTACGTAACCTGTTTGTAATTCAAATAGTGTAGTTTTGCCGCCGAATTTACCTAAAACAAAACAAATTTTAATGAAAAAAACTTTACTCAGTTTATTACTTATTGCGATTACTTTTTCAGCCAAATCTCAGTCTTATTTGGGATATACGCATGATAATTATGCAGGTGTTCAAAGTGTTCTTTTTAATCCGGCTTCTATTGCCGATTCTCGTTTTAAAACCGATATTAATCTGTTTTCAGTCAGTGGGACAGTAGCAAATGATCTTTATGGTGTTCGCCTTTTTGATGTGTATAAAAAAGGATATGATTTTGACAAGCAGTCGATCATGACACCGGCTAACTCCAATAATGGTTTGGTTAATTTTGATATCATGGGGCCTTCTTTCATGTTTAATATTGCTCCAAAACATACAATCGCTGTTTTTACAAGAGCCAGATCTGTTACTAATGCTTATAATGTTAATGGTAGCCTTGTAAATGAAGTGAAAAATGGTTTAGACCATGCCAGTAACTTTAATTTCAACTTAGGCAATCCAAATGCAGTTTCGCATTCATGGGGAGAGCTTGGTGTTTCGTATGCTGCGGTTTTATGGCAAAACGATCAACATTTCTTAAAAGGAGGTTTAACAGCAAAATATCTTCAGGGTGGTGTAAACGGTTATACTCAGGGCAGAGGTGTGAAAGTTGCATTTGTGGAGAACAAAGCCAATCCGAGAGCCAGCACGCTTTTTTCTGAAGGAGAAGTAACCGTAGGAGCAAGCCAGGACTTTGATGCTAATGAAGATTACAAGTTTGATGCTAATTCAAATGGTTTAGGTTTTGATTTTGGACTTGTTTACGAATGGAGACCTGAGTACAAGAAATACGATTTAAACAAAGCAACCAGAGCCGACAATAACTTTCGTGATTTGAACAAATACAAAGTACGTTTTGGTCTTTCGGTTACCGATATTGGTTCGATCAATTACAAGAACTCAAAATTAGATACCTATAATGTTACCGGAGTGGTAACAGAGAAAATGATCAACGATGCTGATAACTTATATGATTTCCTAAACGAGCATTATACAAAAGTTTCGACTTCAAAAGGAGTTAGAACCAGTTTACCAACAGCAATTCACGCTGATGTAGATTGGAACATGTACAGAAAATTCTATTTAAACTTAAATGGAGATATCAGTATGGTGAGTGATTCTAAATTAAACGGAAGCAGTATTGCCAATCGTGTGAGTTTAACGCCTCGTTACGAAAGCAGATGGTTTAGTTTTTATGTACCGATGACCTGGATGGAATACAGCGGAATGCAGGTAGGATCAGGAATTCGTTTAGGAGCTTTCTTTATTGGTTCAGGTTCTGTTTTGACGAATCTGGTTTCAAAAGAATCCAAAGCGGTTGATTTTCATCTTGGGGTAAAAATTCCGGTTTATCAGAAGAAATTCAAAGATACGGATGAAGACGGAGTAATTGATAAAGAAGACTCTTGTAGAAAAGTAGCAGGTCCGGAAGAAAATAACGGTTGTCCATGGCCGGATACAGATGGAGACAAAGTTTTTGATAAAGATGACGTTTGCCCAAGTGTTGCAGGTCCTGTAGAAAATAAAGGATGTCCTTGGAAAGATAGTGATGGTGATACTTTATTAGACAATGTAGATGCTTGTCCTGCAGTTGCCGGTCCGGTAGAAAACAAAGGTTGTCCTTGGCCGGATACTGATAAAGATGGTGTTTTAGACAAAGACGACGCTTGTCCGGATGTTGCTGGTCCTGCAGAAAATAAAGGATGCCCTGTTTTAGATGCTGATAAAGACGGAGTTTTAGATAAAGATGACGCTTGCCCGTTAGTGTATGGTCCTGCAGAAAATAATGGTTGTCCTAAAGTTACAAAAGAAACATTAGCACAATTGAAAGTAGAGGCGAAGTCTATCTTCTTTACAACCGGAAAAGCAACTTTAAGTGACGCCAGAAAAGGAGAAACTTCAGGTAGATTAGACGCGATTAAAGAGATTCTGAAAAACTATCCAAATGCTAAGTTTGCAATCAACGGACATACCGATAACATAGGAAATCCAAAAGCCAACAAGAAATTATCTGAGGCAAGAGCAAAAGTAGTAATGGAGGCTTTGATTGAAAAAGGAGTAAATCCGGCTAACTTAAGTTCACAAGGATTTGGATCTGCAAAACCGGTTCAGTCTAATAAAACGGCTAAAGGAAGAGCAGAAAACAGAAGAACAGAAATTGTATATTTAGGTAATTTGTAAGCCTAAACAGAATATAAAACCAAAAAGCCATTCGTAATTGAATGGCTTTTTTTATTTTTGCATACTTCTAAAATAGAATTATTTCTACTCTGTTTGGAGAACTAAAAAATCAAGAATGACAACACAACAACTACACGAACAAATTCTTTTAAAAAAATCATTTTTATGCGTTGGATTAGATCCTGATCTGACTAAAATTCCGCCACATTTATTAGAAACCGAAGATCCAATTTTTGAGTTCAATAAAGCAATAATTGATGCGACGCACGATTTAGCGGTAGGCTACAAGCCGAACACTGCTTTTTTTGAGGCTTACGGATTAAAAGGATGGCTTTCACTTCAGAAAACCATAAACTACATCAACGAGAATTTTCCAGAAATGTTTACCATTGCCGATGCAAAACGTGGAGACATCGGTAATACATCAAGCATGTATGCCAAAGCTTTTTTTGAAGATTTGAATTTCGACAGTGTAACCGTTGCTCCTTATATGGGGAAAGATTCGGTCGAGCCTTTCCTGGCTTTTGAAAACAAACATACGATTATGCTGGCTTTGACTTCAAACGAAGGAGCATTTGATTTTCAGACGTTAAACGTTAACGGAAAGGAATTATACAAACAAGTTTTGGAGACGTCTAAAACCTGGAAAAATAGCCACAACCTTATGTATGTGGTAGGCGCTACAAAAGCAGAATACTTTACTGAAATCAGGAAAATTGTCCCTGATAATTTCTTACTGGTACCGGGAATTGGAGCTCAGGGCGGAAGTTTATCTGAAGTTTGCAAATACGGAATGAATGATAAAGTAGGTTTGTTAGTCAATTCAGCGAGAGCCATTATCTATGCTTCAAAAGGAACTGACTTTGCTGAAAAAGCAAGAGAAGAAGCTCTGAAAGTTCAAAAAGAAATGGAAGAGATTATTAACTCTAAGGTTTAAATAACTTTATAAATAGATTAACCGCAAAGTTCGCAAAGGTTTTTCGCAAGGTTCGCAAAAAAAGCTTTGCGTTCGTAGCGCAATCCTTTGCGAACTTTGCGGTTTAAGAACTTGAAACCTGAAACAAAATAGACATGAAACAGTTACAAGATCAGCTTGGTACCTTACATACTTTCGAAACAGCTCCAAAAAGAATTATTTCGTTAGTTCCTTCTCAAACTGAATTGCTATACGATTTAGGTTTAGAAGAAAAAATAGTGGGGATAACAAAGTTCTGCGTGCATCCGTATCATTTTAAGTCGACTAAAAAAATGGTTGGAGGAACGAAGAAGATTCATTTTGAAAAGATAAAATTGCTCCAGCCCGATATTATCATTTGCAACAAAGAAGAAAATACGCCCGAGATTGTAGCGCAGTTAAGTACTATTTGCCCGGTTTGGGTGACCAATATTGTTTCAATTGAAGATAATTTTCAAATGATTTCTGATTTTGGACAGCTTTTCAATTGCAGAACCGAAGCTCAGAAATGGAACAATAAATTGCTCTTTGCTTTAAACGATTTTAAAAAATACGTTCAGGACATTCCTGAGAAAAAGGCGGCTTACTTTATTTGGAAGAATCCTTATATGGCAGCAGGAAATGATACCTATATTAATGAGTTATTAAAACTGAATCACTTTCAGAATATTTACGGTGATAAAGGCCGCTATCCGGAAATTGAACTCAGAAAAATGCGTCTGGAAGGCGATCCTGATTTGGTTTTTCTTTCTTCAGAGCCTTATCCATTCAAAGAAGAAGATGCTTTTGAAATAGGACGTTTTACTCATCATGCTAAAACTATTTTCGTCGATGGCGAAATGTTCTCCTGGCACGGAAGCCGATTGTTAAAGGCTTTTCCATACTTCAAATTACTACACGAAAGACTTAGAAATTAGTTTCAGGTTTCAAGTTTCAAGTTTCAGGTTTTCTTTGTTTCAAGTTGTTGGAGCGTATATTTTGACGCAAAAACTTTAGCAAATTTGCGGTTAAACTATGTTCAAAGTGTAGCAACTTGAAACCTGAAACCTGAAACAAAAAAGGTAGCAAATTAGCAAAAAAAAAAATGCCGGCATCTCGAAGACGCCGGCATCATTTAACTAACCAAAACCAAAATAATAAATAACCAGTTTATTACACTACAAAGATCCAACTTATATGGATGTTTTGCTGTTAAGGTTTTGTTATTACTTTGTTGGACATAAGTTAAGATTCTTTAATGTGCTGTTTTGAGCTTTCTGTAGTGTTAAATAATTTTTGGCTATTAAAATATAAAAACAATCAATTTTGTTTATTAATATCGCAAAGATAAGTTTGTATATTTGATAAAGTGTTATATATCAAGGATGTGTGATTTCTTAAAAAAATTAGCATTTGATATAAAACAGTTAATTCTAATCAAAAAAAACAGAAAACAATGAGTGATTCAAACGAAAGTAAATGTCCTTTCCATAATGGACAAATGAAAGAAACTGCTGGTACAGGAACCTCTAATAAAGATTGGTGGCCAAATCGTTTAAATTTAAATATACTGCGTCAGCATTCTAGTTTGTCGGATCCGATGGAAAAAGATTTTAACTATGCGGAAGCATTTAAAACGTTAGACCTGAATGCGGTTAAAAAAGATCTTTTTGACCTGATGAAAGATTCGCAGGATTGGTGGCCGGCAGATTATGGTCATTATGGTCCTTTATTTATTCGTATGGCGTGGCACAGTGCAGGAACGTATCGTATATCAGACGGTCGTGGAGGTGCAAGTTCGGGGAATCAGCGTTTTGCTCCTCTTAACAGCTGGCCGGACAACGGGAATTTAGATAAAGCACGTTTTTTACTTTGGCCAATCAAACAGAAGTATGGAAACAAAATTTCCTGGGCCGATTTGATGATCTTAACAGGTAACTGCGCTTTAGAATCTATGGGATTTAAGACTTTTGGATTTGCAGGTGGAAGAGAAGATGTTTGGGAACCGGAACAGGATGTGAACTGGGGTTCAGAAATAGAATGGTTGGCTACCAGTGATAAACCATTTAGCAGGTATAGCGGTGATAGAAATCTGGAGAATCCGCTTGCGGCTGTACAAATGGGATTAATATATGTAAACCCTGAAGGCCCGGATGGTAACCCGGATCCACTAGGTTCTGGTAGAGATATTAGAGAGACTTTTGCAAGAATGGCAATGGATGATGCAGAAACTGTGGCATTAGTAGCGGGAGGTCATACATTCGGAAAAGCGCATGGTGCCGGTGATGCAGCATTAGTCGGAGCGGAGCCGGAAGGTGCCAGCATAGAACAAATGGGAATGGGCTGGAAAAGCAGTTTTGGCAGCGGAGTAGGCGGAGATGCTATTACCAGTGGGATTGAAGGAGCCTGGAAACCAAATCCGACTACCTGGGATAATGGTTTTTTTGAAACGTTGTTTAAGTACGATTGGAAATTAACCAAAAGTCCTGCAGGAGCACATCAGTGGACGCCAACAGATGAAAGCGCTGCTACAACAGTAGAAGATGCTCACAATCCGGCCAAACGACATGCTCCGATGATGACAACAGCAGATATGGCACTGAAATTAGATCCTATTTACGCACCAATTTCAAGAGACTATTTCGAGAATTTCGACAAATTTGCTGATGCTTTTGCGAGAGCATGGTACAAACTGACGCACAGAGATTTGGGGCCGGTTTCTCGTTATTTAGGGCCTGAAGTTCCAAGTGAAATATTAATTTGGCAAGACCCGATTCCTGCTGCTAAAGGCGAGTTGAGTTATAATGATATTGCTGCTTTAAAAGATAAAATTCTTTCCAGCGGACTTTCTATTTCAGAATTGGTAAATACGGCTTGGGCATCAGCTTCTACATTCCGAGGTTCGGATAAACGTGGAGGGGCTAATGGCGCCCGTATTCGCTTTGAACCGCAAATTAGCTGGGAAGTTAATGGAGGAGGACAAGTAAAAAAGGTATTGGCTGTTTTAGAAACCATACAAAATGATTTTGCTAATTCAGGAAAATCAGTATCTATTGCCGATTTAATTGTTTTAGGAGGATCTGCAGCTATTGAAAAAGCAGCATCAAATGCCGGTTTATCTGTTGATGTTCCTTTTACACAAGGAAGAGGTGATGCTACCTTAGAGCAAACAGATGTACATTCGTTTGAAGTATTAGAGCCAAAAGCAGATGGATTCCGAAACTATAAAAGTGCAAAAACAGGAGCCATTACCGAAGAACTTTTAATAGACAAAGCACAATTATTAACCTTATCTGTACCTGAAATGACAGTGTTGGTGGGAGGTTTGAGAGTGTTGAATGCTAACTATGACGGTTCTAAACACGGTGTGTTTACTGCAAATAGAGAAACATTAAGTAATGATTTCTTCATAAACCTGTTAGATTTAAGAACGGCCTGGAAAGCCACTGACGAAACCGGTGAAGTTTTTGAAGGACGTAATCGTACTACGGGAGAGGTTAAATGGACAGCAACCCGTGCCGATCTTATATTTGGCTCTAATTCTGAACTTCGTGCCTTAGCTGAGGTATACGCAAGCAGTGATGCCAAAGGGAAATTTGTTAAAGATTTTGTCTCAGCATGGACTAAAGTAATGAATCTGGACCGATTTGATGTACGTTAATAAAAAGGTTCTGAGGTTCTGAGGTTCTGAGAAGCAGAGGCTCAAAGGAACAAAGATTTTCCTCTTAAATAAACAAACCCGACAGGTTTTTAAAACCTGTCGGGTTTACTTTTTTTTAATATACGTTCAAAACTCAAAACCTTTGTCCCTTTGAGCCTCTGCTTCTTTGCACCTAAGAAAAAACAACTGTTTTGTTACTGTAAACTATTGTTTTTCTTTCGGCATGTAATTTTATGGCTCTGGCTAAAACGATGCGTTCTAAATCACGCCCTTTCATAATAAAATCCTCAACGGAATGTATGTGTGAAACTCTCGCAATATCCTGTTCAATAATCGGCCCTTCATCCAGTTGTTCCGTCACGTAGTGGCTGGTTGCTCCAATAATTTTTACACCTCGTTTAAAAGCCGAGTGATAAGGTTTGGCACCCGGGAAGGCCGGTAAAAACGAATGATGGATATTAATGATTTTATTTTCGTAAAGCGAAATCAATTTAGGTGTAACGATCTGCATATAACGCGCCAGGACAATGAAATTAATCTGGTATTTTTTTAACAGTTCAATTTGTTTGGCTTCACCTTCTTCTTTATTGTCTTTTGTAAATGGAACACAGTGAAACGGAATATTAAATCGTTCGGCAACTGATCGCAACTCGTTATGATTACTGATGATGACAGGAATTTCTATATTTAATTCGTTAGCACTGTAACGCCCAAGAATATCAAACAGACAATGATCGTATTTGGAGACAAACAAAGCCATTTTAGGTTTGTGTTCCTGATTGTACAATTCCCACGACATATTAAAGTCGGTTGCAATCGTTTTTGAAAAATCTTCTTTTATCGATTCGGCACTCACATGTTGATTGGTGAATTCACATTCCAGTCGCATAAAGAAGACATTTTGCTCTACATCAACATGCTGATCGATATAGGTAATATTTCCTTCGACTTTAGCAATAAAAGTGGTCACTGCGGCAATGATTCCTTTTTGATCTTTGCAGTGCATCAGAATGGTTATTTTTTGCATTTTGGTTTAGGTTATTGGTTAATCAGTTAATCGTTGATTTGTTCATTCGATTAAACGATTAACAAATCAACAATTTAACAACAAAAGCTATTTTTTGTCCTGCATAGCAAATACTTTCTTCAATAAAGGAGATGTTCTTACATTGATGTTGGTACGAATGTCTTTTTCTTCTACAGCAATCATTTTAAAAACACCTGCTAAAGCCTGATTTGTGGTATAATCAGTCAAATCCGGGTTTACTTTTCGAACTAATGGAATGGTGTTGTATTTCTTGATTATGTTTGTCCAGATTACATCAGCACCTACTTTTTCAAAAGAAGTTTTGATTACGGGATTGAATTTGCTGTACAAAGCGGTTGTAGTGCTATTTTGTAAATAACTGGTTGCAGCACTTTCGTTCCCCAATAAAATGTTTTTGGCATCGGTAAACGACATGTTTTTAACCGCAGAAACAAAGATTGGTGTAGCTTCTTTAACGGCATCTTCAGCGGCACGATTCATTGCTTTTATGCCTTCATCGGCAAGAGACGATAAACCAATTTTTCGTAAGGTAGCGTCAACTCTTTGCAGTTCTTCCGGCATTAAAATTTTTACCGCTTCATTTTTATAAAAACCATCCTCAGCGGTTAATTTGCTTACTTGCTTTGTAATTCCTTTGTTCAGGGCTTCTTTTAATCCCGAGGCAATATCAACATTTCCGGTGCCATTAATCTTTGACGATAATTGAGATAACTGATCTAAAGTTTTTTGTATCTGGGCATTAGAAGTGAAAGAAAATGTAAGTGTAAGTAACAGAAGTAGAATCTTTTTCATTAAAGTGTAATTTTATAAGTTTTCAAAAATACTACTTATTCAAAAATAAAGCCACAATTTTATTTCCGGAGAACAAACAATTTGTTGCAACCTTAACAATGGTTTTTTGTAGGTTCTAAGATGCTGAGGTTCTGAGGCACAAAGGTGCAAAGGAGCAAAGGTTTTAGTGAAATACTTCTTCTAAAAGTAAAGCCTTAGAACCTTAGTTTCTCAGTATTTTCTTTGGTCAATACCTCCATCAAGATTTTTTCGGGATATTTGTTTAATTCCGGTATTGGTATAAGAATAACTTGATGCTTCCGTCCATTTCCAATTGGAATTAGTATCATTATCTATGCCAACTGCCGAGTAGATAATTTTGATGTTATTGTCAGTTGTGGCCATTTTTAGCCAGAGAAAGAATTCTTTATTTTTGGGTGTAGTCTCATTTTTGGAACAATATTGCAGTCTTCCTAAAACTTCAGGATCTTCTTTAAACCATTGTTTTAAAAATCCTAAATGCGTTTCAGAGCATTGATATCCCAAGTTCAGAGCCCATAGAAATTTACATTTTAAATTGCTTTCATCGGCTTTTTTATCACTATCCCAGTAGCAGTCATGGTCAACACCAGTAGTAACAAATCCTAGTGCTGCCCGTTGTGGATCGGTTAATGTTTTAATATAATCTTCATTGAGCTTTAGGACGCCTTTTTTGTCTAGCCAGAGTATCTTAACATAATCAACCTGATTTGCAGTTGTTTTGATTTCTTGTTTTTGTTTTTCACTGTTTGATGGAGATGTCTGAGAGAAAGTACAGGAATAGAAACTCAGAAAGAACAAGAAAAAAAACGGACGTAGATTCATAATGTAGTATCGTAAACGGGATTTAGGTGAAGGTATTTTGTTTGTTTTTTATTTTTTTAGCAAATCAATTTTTTCTTTAGTGTCTTCCACATAAAGACTCATCTCATCGTATTTCCATGTTCCTTTTTTGGTTCCCACCACGTATAAAGTTCCTCTGCTTTTAGAACCCCTTATTGGAATTTGTAAGTTGCAATGCTCAACACTATTGCTTGAATTAACACTACCTGAGGCAACTCCATTGTCTTCAATAGGACTACCCAATTTTTCCAGCACTATTGCATTATGCTGCGCTTCGTTCATGGCAGATTTATAAGAATCAGATTCTTTGAGCATGGTGGTAACTCCAAAGACAAGTGCAGCTATAAACAAACCAAACAGTACCACAAGACTTAAACATCCGGTTGGAACAAACCATTTCCAGTTTCTGTCCCACCAGCTTTTTCTAACTTCAGTATAATCGTCTTCCATAAAAAAAAAGGGTAATTTTTAAATTTGCATTTGAGTTATTAAAGATACTATTATTCTTCCAAACTCTAAATTCAAATCTAAAATTACCCTATTAAAAATTACAGCTTCAATTACAGCTCTTTTGATGAAGCGAACGAACTAATTGGCTAAATTTTAGTTAGATACTACTCCCGTCTGAGGAGAAACCGTTTTGTTTAATTCAGCATCTCGCTCATAAACATCCTGAAAGAAACCAATTTCCCCATTTTCATTGACCAGCGAAGTAAAATAAGTAATATAAATAGGTACTTTTTTAGTTAGTTTAAAACTGTTTTCTGTTTTACCCGCCATAGCTTTATCTATTTTATCGGGAGTCCATTCAGGATAATCTTTAAGCATGGCAGTAGCTAATTCTTTTGCCATTTTTACGTTTATACAACCATGGCTGAACGTTCTTTTTTCAAAATCGAATAAAGTTTTAGACGGAGTATCATGCATATAGATGTCATCAGGGTTCGGAAACATAAATTTTACTAATCCTAATGAGTTTTCAGGACCCGGTTTTTGTCTCACCTGGCCATTTACTATTTCCATATTATGTTTGGCCAAATAATTTTTATCCTCAGCGATTTTACTTTTCAACTCATTGTTTACAATACTTTGCGGAACGGTCCAGTAAGGGCTAAAAACGATTCTCTCAATTTCGCCATTAAAAATGGTTGTTTTAGTTAATGGTGCTCCAACAAAGACACTCGAAGACAGTTGCACCTTCCCATTTTTTACATAAATCAATTCATACGAAGGAACGTTGACTAAAACATACTCATCGCAACCGACCATTTGATCCGAAATAGTACGACATCTCTCCATGTTAAGTTTTAGGGTCTCCATTTTATCGGCAAGAGGAACATTCATTTCTTTAATATGTTCTTCTGCTAAAATATAGTTAGGTTTGAAACCGTTACGAACTTTATACTTCATTACAGCATCCATTAATTCACGGTCGTAAACGTTACTTTTAGAATCATTTTTTAAATCTCCCAATAAGTATAAACGGGTTCTGACTTGGGCGATAGTATTTGAAACAGCATCCGGACGTAAATCTTTATAAGGTGTTTCTTCCGGAACAATAGGTTTCCATTTATTAGAACGGTCTAGTTTTTTATATTTTTTCAGTACGTCCTGTAATTTATAATATTGATCATAGGTTACTTTAACATTTTCAGTGGTCGAAGTAGAGGCTTCTTCGATTGTACTGTAATTTAAAAAATCTGTCAGCATAGCATCATACGACATTTTTTTCCCGGCATCTGCATTACTTTTTTTGGCGTAAGCAATATATAGAGAGCTCAAAAGCATATCTGCATCTATTTTAGACAGCTTTGTTGCTGAAGAAGAAAAAAGAGCATCGATTTCTTTTTGATAAGGAACAACCAAATCATTCGTTTTTTTAGCTTTTTGATATAATGCAGAACCAAATTCATTGATGGCATCTTCATCAAACCAAATAGTTCCCGGAGTTCTGTTTTTATATAAAGACATGACGTCAGACTTATATTTTTTCAAATCAGAATATCTTTTAAAGAAGTCATTTGAAATTTCGTTTACATTATCAGAACCTGAATTCTTGTAAACGGGCGCGACAGTTGAAGTTTTTTTATACGAAACGTTCTTATGATCAGTTTTGGCAAAAGAAGACACAAAAAAACTTAGAACTATAATTAGGCTGAGTGGATATAATGTTTTCATTTTTTAAATTTTTACGGTGTTACTTTTGTAGGTAGTTTTAAGTAAAAATTTGGGGTTTTTCTATACTACTAAATTACTTTATGATATTGATTTACAGGTTCTTGTATTTTGTTTAAATATTTCAAGATTTCCATGTTGTTAACATTTTTATAAGACTTATATAGGATAAATCAACTTAGTATTCAATTTGTTACCCCTCTAAAAGAAAAAAGATTTTTTTTTTTGTTAACAAAAAGATATTAGCATGATCAAATGTTGTAATATTTTGTAAATTGCTCCCTTAAAATTATCATATTCATAAAATGGAACAACAAATACCATATATTCCTAAAAATAAAGTAAGAATTGTAACCGCAGCCTCTCTTTTTGACGGACATGATGCAGCGATAAACATTATGCGTCGTATTATTCAGTCAACCGGAGTTGAGGTAATTCACCTTGGGCACGACCGTAGTGTTGAGGAAGTGGTAAATACTGCTATTCAGGAAGACGCGAATGCGATTGCGATGACATCGTATCAAGGAGGACATAATGAATATTTTAAATACATGTATGACTTGCTCAAAGAAAAAGGAGCAGGACACATTAAAATTTTTGGAGGCGGAGGCGGAGTAATCCTTCCAAGCGAAATTTCAGAATTACATGAATATGGTATTACAAGAATTTATTCTCCGGATGATGGTCGTTCTTTAGGTTTACAAGGAATGATTAATGATTTGGTTCAACGTTCAGATTATCCTATTGGAGATCAGTTAAACGGAGAAATCGATCATATCGAAAATAAAATTCCAACCGCAATTGCACGTCTGATTTCGGCAGCAGAAAACTTCCCTGAAATCGCAAAACCTGTTTTTGATCAGATTCACGAAAGCAATACCGATTCTAAAATTCCGGTTCTTGGAATCACCGGAACGGGTGGAGCCGGAAAATCATCTTTAGTGGATGAACTGGTTCGTCGCTTTTTAATTGATTTCCCTGAGAAAACAATCGGATTGATTTCTGTCGATCCGTCAAAAAGAAAAACAGGAGGAGCATTACTGGGTGACAGAATCCGTATGAATGCCATCAACAATCCTCGTGTGTATATGCGTTCGCTGGCAACACGTCAGTCGAATTTGGCCTTATCCAAATATGTTGCCGAAGCCATTCAAGTTTTAAAAGCAGCAAAATACGATTTGATCATTCTTGAAACTTCAGGAATCGGACAATCTGACACCGAGATTATGGACCATTCGGATGTATCCTTATATGTAATGACACCGGAGTTTGGAGCAGCAACACAATTAGAGAAAATCGACATGCTTGATTTTGCCGATTTGGTCGCTTTGAACAAGTTTGACAAAAGAGGTGCTCTTGACGCTATTCGTGACGTTAAAAAACAATACCAGCGCAATCATAATTTATGGGATAAAAATCCGGATGAAATGCCGGTTTTCGGAACCATTGCTTCTCAGTTTAACGATCCGGGCATGAACACGCTTTATAAAGCGATCATGGACAAGATTGTAGAGAAAACACAATCGGAGCTGAAATCTACTTTTCAGATTACGAAGGAAATGAGTGAGAAAATCTTCGTGATTCCACCACACAGAACCCGTTATTTATCTGAAATTGCAGAGAACAACCGATCTTATGATGAAATCGCAGCTTCACAGCAAAAAGTAGCACAGAAATTATACGGAATCTTTAAAACCATAGAATCGGTTTCAGGGAAAGTTCCGCAAATTAATAAAGCCGGAATCGATGAGGACAGCGTCATCCTGAGCGAAGCCGAGGGATTAGACGAAAACAGAATCTTTTTAAACCTGTTACTCAATCAGTTTGATAAAGTAAAAATGGATCTTGATCCGTACAATTGGGAAATTATTCTGAATTGGGATGAGAAAGTAGCCAAATATAAAAATCCGGTGTACAGCTTTAAAGTACGTGATAAAGAAATTAAAATCGCGACCCATTCAGAAAGCTTGTCGCATTTACAAATCCCAAAAATTGCTTTGCCTAAATATGAAGCTTGGGGAGATGTATTACGTTGGAATTTACAAGAAAACGTTCCGGGAGAATTTCCGTTTGCGTCAGGACTGTACCCGTTCAAACGTGAAGGTGAAGATCCGTCAAGAATGTTTGCAGGCGAGGGTGGTCCGGAAAGAACCAACAAGCGTTTTCATTATGTGAGTGCAGGATTACCGGCAAAACGACTATCGACTGCTTTTGATAGTGTGACTTTATACGGAAACGATCCTGATGTTCGTCCTGATATTTACGGAAAAATCGGTAATGCCGGAGTTTCGATTTGCTGTCTGGACGATGCTAAAAAACTGTATTCAGGTTTTGATCTGGTTCATGCTTTAACTTCGGTTAGTATGACTATTAACGGACCGGCACCTATGCTGTTAGGTTTCTTTATGAACGCGGCAATCGATCAGCAATGTGAGATTTACATTAAAGCCAACGAATTAGAAAAAGAAGTTGAAGCAAAAATCAACAAAATATACAAGGAAAAAGGAACAGAACGTCCGAAATACCAAGGTGATCTACCGGAAGGAAACAACGGTTTGGGGTTAATGCTTTTGGGGGTTACCGGAGATCAGGTTTTGCCTTTGGATGTGTATAACGATATTAAAGTAAAAACCTTATCACAGGTTCGTGGAACCGTTCAGGCTGATATTTTAAAAGAAGATCAGGCACAAAACACCTGTATTTTCTCTACTGAATTTGCATTGCGATTGATGGGTGACGTTCAGGAATATTTTATTACACAAAACGTTCGTAATTTTTACTCCGTTTCGATTTCAGGATATCATATTGCTGAGGCAGGAGCGAACCCAATTACACAGTTGGCTTTCACGCTTTCAAATGGTTTCACTTACGTGGAATATTACTTAAGCCGTGGCATGAGCATTAACGATTTTGGACCAAACTTATCGTTCTTCTTCTCAAATGGAGTAGATCCGGAATATTCAGTAATCGGACGTGTGGCACGTAAAATTTGGGCAAAAGCCATGAAAAACAAATACGGAGCCAACGAAAGAGCGCAGATGCTAAAATATCATATTCAAACTTCCGGACGTTCCTTACACGCACAGGAAATTGATTTTAATGATATTCGTACCACTTTACAGGCTTTGTATGCGATTTACGACAACTGTAATTCATTGCATACGAACGCTTATGATGAAGCGATTACCACACCAACCGAAGAATCAGTGCGTAGAGCCATGGCGATTCAGTTGATTATCAATAAAGAATTAGGACTGGCGAAAAATGAAAACCCAATCCAGGGATCGTTTATCATCGAAGAATTAACCGACTTAGTAGAAGCTGCCGTTTTACAGGAATTCGACCGCATCACAGAGCGTGGCGGAGTTTTGGGAGCTATGGAAACCATGTACCAACGTTCTAAAATTCAGGAAGAAAGCTTGTATTACGAAACCTTAAAACATAACGGAGACTTCCCAATTGTGGGGGTAAACACCTTCCTGAGCTCAAAAGGATCTCCAACGGTAATTCCGGCAGAAGTAATTCGCGCCACCGAAGAAGAAAAACAATATCAAATTACGATGCTCGATAACTTACACCAGTTACACGAAGCAAAAGTAAACGAGCACCTGCGTCAACTACAGGAAGCCGCCATTAAAAACGAAAATTTATTCGCCCATTTAATGGAAGCGACTAAGGTTTGTTCGTTAGGGCAGATTACTTCGGCCTTGTTTGAAGTAGGCGGGCAGTATAGAAGGAATATGTAGAATCTTTTTGATTTTATTTTGTGGAAAACCTCTCAGAAATGGGAGGTTTTTTTGTATGTAAAAATATTTCAAAATGAGGGAAACCGTAATGTAATTTGAAAAATATTTAATTAATTTGAAAAATAAGAATAAATAATAGTGAATAAGAGAAGGAGCCGAAAAATACGTTTTATGGTATAGAGTAAATCTAACTCAACATTAAACGCTGTTGAGGAGGTCTAATTTCAGATATGCAAGAGAATATTGAATAAATTTCTCCTAAGCAATCTGTTATTCCCAGCGCTGTTAATAACAGATTGCTTAGGGATAATATGACTGGAATGTACTTATAGATGACTGGTTCTTTCATAGAATTAGATTTAATTTGTAAAGTTACAACAATAATTACCCGACTTGAAGGAGCGATGTTCTGGCATCAATAACGCATGTATTTTTCACATAATAAAATTTGTAAAAGCAATGCTTCGTAGTCACCTTCTCTTTTTTCACTTTAAAAATTAATATGGCTGTAAATATACCAGTAGAAAAAAACAAAGATTGGTTCAAATTAAAACGATATCCTCATATTGGTTTTCCTTTAAAGGCTAAAGATCGTGTTGTTTGGATTGAAGATTATGTTACCAATCCTGAAAGAATTTCTCAACATGCTTTTCTTCCTTTTATTCATAAAAAAAGTAAAGTCAGAAAATTCAGAAAGGTTTATTCAAAAAAAACTGGAATACTAAAATATACTGATGTAAATGGAAAGAAAAAAACTCGTGTTGCAAGTACTAAAGAGCGCGAACTGTTTTATGCTGGACATCTCGATTCTCTAATTTATAGTTATTATGCAGAACTATTAACCAAAAATTATGAGAAAGTAATTTTGGACAAAAAATTATCTCAGGTAATTACTGCATACAGGAAGATTCCATTTAAAGAAAATTCAAAGAAAAATAAATGTAATATTGATTTTGCGGTAGATGTTTTTAAATCAATAAAAGATTATCCTCCAAATCATTTTATAGTTATTGCCTTTGATATTACTGGATTTTTCGATAATCTAAATCATCAAAAGCTAAGAACAAAATGGAATGAAATTATTGGTAATTTAGAAAATCCGATGCCAAAAGATCATTTCAATGTTTTTAAGAGTATAACAAGATTTAGCTATATTGATTTAGTTGATATTTTTAAAGAATTTCAAAATAATATTTTTGTTAAAACAACTAAAAATCAGAAAAAAGTTATAACAAGAAAGAGGGTCTCAAAAATTAAATATTTAAAGAAATCTGATGCTGTTTCATTTTGTACAAAAGAAGAATTTATTTTAAAAAATAAAAAACTTGTCAAAAAGTCTAAATATGTTAGAGATGAAAATGGTATAGTTAGAATAAAAGACTTTGGAATCCCGCAAGGATCACCTATCAGTTCAATTTTGGCAAATATTTACATGTTAGATTTTGATTTTGAAGTTAATGAGTACATTAAAGATATTAACGGTATTTACAAGAGATACTCTGATGATATGGTTGTAGTATGTCCGTTAGATAAAAAACAAGAAGTCATTTCACTTTTTGATAAAAAGATTCAAGAAATCAATTTAAAAATTCAAAATAAAAAAACTCAGATATTTCACTTTCATAGAGATGGTGATCATTTAAAATGTGGTCAAGAATTTGAAAAGTTAATTAATTTTGATAAAAACTTTATTTATTTAGGACTAGAATTCGATGGCACTGATGTAAAAATAAAATCTGCTAGTTTATCTGGATTTTATAGAAAAATGAAACGAACAATTAAAAGGGCAAAACATTTTTCAAGCTCTTCCAGTTCAAAATACCCAGGAGAACTATTTAAACGAAGATTGCTAAATAGATTTACCTATAAAGGAGCCACTCGAAGAAGAAAGTATATTTATAATCATGCAAAAAAATACTTTGAAGTATCAACACACTTTGATTGGGGGAATTTTTTGTCATATGCCTATAAAGCACGTGCTATAAAATTTTCAAATAAAATAAAAAGCCAAACTAAAAGACATTGGAATAAAATAGAGAAACTACTTAAATAGTAATCCCCCGCTCGTGCCCCCTGCTAGTGTTAGCGTCCTGTTCTTGAACTCAAAGTTTATTTTCCCAAGTTTGTTATCTAAACTAAAAGGAGAAACCTTCGTATGCTGAACACGCACTGATGTGGAGCTACTTGCGAAGATTTCTTCTTACGTCGAAATGACAATGTTGTGGTTGTTTTTTAGCGAATTAAGCTTTCTTCTTTACCGGAACTTTTGTTTTTAATTTTTCAATAAGAGCGTCGGCTTCCTGATATAGGGAAATTGATCGCAGCGATTCTGCGTAGCGGTAATAATATTCAGGTTCTAAATCGGTGGTAAGAGCGAAAAGCTCGCGATACCATTTTGCGGCTTTGTCCAAATTACATTTGGCGTAAGAGGAGTTTCCTAATTTTTGAAATAAATCTACAGATTTATAGCCTTTTGCTGCAACCCTTTCGTAGGTTTTCATCACATCAACATAGGCATATTTATCGCTTACTTTATCGGTTTGATACAATTTTTCGCTTTGAGCAGAGACACGAATAGAAAACAGAGTCAATAGCATTACAATAGCTAGTTTTTCTTTCATGAAAATGGATTTAAATGGGGACTTGATATTATTTTTATTTTTTTTGAACAATTTAAAAGCAAGAGAATTATTTAATGTTAGTTGATTGTGTTTTTTGCAAATATATCTAAATCAGTAATATAACATGCATTTTGGCGATGTTTTTTTGACTTTATCGATAAAATTAGAGTCGAAAACAATGGTAAAATCTTGTCTGGTAAATAATTTCTTATGGATATAAAAACGTTTAAGGCTTGAAATTATTTTAGTTGCGCTAAAAAATAATCTAACTTTATAAAGATTTAGAGAGTGGGAGTATGAGAATTGAAGACTATTTAAATAAAATAAATGATTTACGTCTTGTAGAAAATAGAGTTGGGCTTCGTATTAATGCTGAGTTGGAAGAGCTTATTTTAAAAACAGTGTTAGAGAACAGCCAAAGCTATTTCAGGCTGGAGATGCTTTTTCAAAAAGCAGACAATACTAGTGTGACATTAAATCCCGTAACTTTTGAATTTATTGCCAATTGTTGCGGCTTGCTGTTTATGGATGAGAAAGAAACTGGAAATGTTTGTTTTGCGCACAGTCCGGAATTACGACCTGAGTTTAAACAAAGCTTTACGGCAATTGATGTTTTAGATTTAAGTTATGCTATTTTGCATTCGTCACTTTATAGCGAAGATTTAAAAGTAGGCGAATTAAAAATTCCTATACCGAAAGATGTTGCTGTATTTTGGAAATTAGTTCAAATAGGAGAGGAATTACGAGGGAAAGAAAAGGAATAAGCAAAAAAAAGCATCAGCCCCGCTGATGCTTTTCAATTTCAAGTAAAAACAATTAGCGACGGAAAGCAGGGCTTTTGTTCACTGATTCGTCCATCTTTACAGTTTTTGATTTCTTAGCAGAAACCGTGATTTCATGTTTGGCAACTTTACCATTTTCTTTTACTTCCAGGATGTAAGTTCCGGCAGGATATGCCTCTAAACTTAAAGTTTTTGACGTTTCTAACTGGTTTGAAGCAGTTTCTCCTGTGTAAACCAAGTTATTGTTTTCGTCATAGATAGTAAAAACTGATTTCTCAATGGAGTTTAAAGTAAAACTAACTACTTTTCCATTTCCGGTTTTTATATTCAAAATATAATCCCCTTTTCCATCAAATGCATACGTAAAAATTGTTGTTAGAAATACGGCAACAACTAAGCCCACCTTCGTTAAATTTGTCATGTCTTTTTTAATTGTTTATTACTCATTTTGCAACGCGTAAAACTACAAATAGAAATTTAATTTTATGCAAAAAACTTACTTTTTTCAATACTTAAATTGCTGAATTAAAGATGTTTCTGTGTTTTACGTGAACTATGTACGTATTTACTGGGATGATGGATGTTTTTATTTTGATTTTTTTTTATAGTGTGTAAACTACTCTTTTATAATTATTAAGAATATTTTTCTAAAAATATAAAAATCAGTTGTTTGAGATGAGAGAAGGACATAAAAAAACAGCTCAATAACGACAAAGAGCTGTTTAAAACGTACTATTTTCACTAACTAAATAAATTCGCTTTTTTTGGGTAAGGGGTAAAATTTTAACGTGCAGCGACACTTGTTTTTTTGGCAGAAAAACCTGCTTTATAACTCGATGAAATTGCTTTTCTGGAAAGTACCGTAGTAGCTTCAGTAATAGTAATTTCATGTCTTACTTTTTTGATGTTGTCCTCAACTTCCAGAAAGTAGGTTCCTGCTGGGAGTTCTTCCAGATTAAAAGTTCTCAATATCCCATCTTTACCTGAAGCATTTTCAGTATAAAGTAAGCTACCGTCTTTATCATAAATTGCCAGGTTTGCTTTTTGCACTTTGTTCAGGGCAAATGCAATTAGCTTTCCGTTGGCTTTTAATACATGAAGATTAAAATCTTCATTCCCGTCAATTGCATATGTACTCATTCCGGTGAAAAGTACTGCACATACTAAACTTAATTTTAAAATCTTTTTCATGACTTTTAGTTTTTAGATTAATAATTCTAATTATCTGATGCTAAATTACTTATGAAACAATGGTTTTCTCACAACTCTGTTTTCTTATTTCTATGCTATATTCTCATTTACGAAACCGTTATAGGTTAAAATTTGAATTATTTTTAGCGTTAGTGTTAATTCTGCGATTATATTTTAATGTTTTCATAAAGTTAAGGCAATGTGGTTTAGTTTCTCATTCTTACAAAACGTGTGTTTTAGGATTTAACCGCAAGGTGCGCAAAGTTTTCTTCTATCTTTTTTATACAACCGCAAAGTTCGCAAAGCTAATTATTGATAAAGCCTTGCGAACTTTGCGGTTACTACACGTAATTTGGGATAAAAAAACTTTGCGCACCTTGCGGTTAATCCCGTTAGTTTATAAGCAAAAAAAAACAGCTCAATAACCACAAAGAGCTGTTTTAAAACAATCACGTTTTTACTTTACTAACTATCTAACCTCATTTTTATACTTTATGAAAGCATAAACTTTTTTAACGTACTGCTACGTTTGAATTTTGAGCAGTGAAATCTGCTTTATAGGTAGATGAAATTGCTTTTGCAGATAATATTGATTTGTCATCTGTAATTGTAATTTCATGTCTTATTTTTTTAACGTTGTCTTCTACTTCTAAGAAATAGGTTCCTTCCGGAAATTCTTCTAAACTAAAGGTTCTTAAAATTCCTTCTTTACCTGAAGCATTTTCAGTGTAGATTAATGAACCGTTTTGGTCATAAATACTCAAACTGGCTTTTTGCACCTGGTTTAGAGCAAACGTAATTAGCTTTCCATTACCCTTTAATACGTGAAGGTTAAAGTTGTTGTTACCATTTTCATCAATTGCATAAGTGCTTATTCCTGAAAAGAGTACCGCACAGACTAAACTTAATTTTAAAATGTTTTTCATAGCTTTTCGTTTTAAATGATTCGTTCAATTCTCTGAAGCTAAATTACTTGAGAACCGGATTTTTTTTCGCAACTCTATTTGCCAATTTATGTGCTGTATTCTCATTTACGAAACCGTTATAGGTTAAAATTTGAATTATTATAGGTGTTTTTGTTAATTGCGTTGTTATTTTTCAATGATTTTAAATTTTGAACAATCTATGAATACATCTATAATTCTTACATATATATTGTATACTTATAAAAAGACCTGATTAAATAGGATATATTAAAAAAAGATTGGAAAAAAAACGAGTATAAAAAAAATACGGGAATAATTGTGATTTTGAATTTAGTGTTTTTTGGGTTTTTTATGATATATTCTCATTTACGAAACCGTTATAGGTTAAAATATGAATTATGTTAGGTGATTTTGTTAAATTCGCTATTATTTTCTAAAAACTTTATCATGAAGACGATTGCCCCTGCTCTTGAAGTGATATCTAATTCTTACGGAAGCTCCTTTACGTATACCAAACATGCGGAAAAAACGAACAGTAAGGCACATTTATGGCATTATCATCCCGAAATTGAGCTGGTTTACATCAATGGGGGAGCAGGTAAAAGACAAATAGGAAGCCATGTTTCGTATTACACCAATGGCAGTTTACTTTTAATAGGGGCCAACCTGCCACATTGTGGTTTTACGAATGAAATGACGGGAAATACAGACGAAACGGTCATTCATATTAAACCTGAATTTTTGGGCAATGATTTTTTTGTAGCACCCGAAATGAAAAAAGTTCGAAATGTTTTGAATCAGTCAAAAGGAGGAATTGCTTTTGGAGGAGAAACGAAGAAAAAAGTAGGTAAAAGAATCGAGATGATGGAAAATCAGCTTCCGTTTGAACGTTTGCTTACACTTTTAAGTATTTTGGATGAGTTAGATTCATCAGAAGAATATACGGTTCTAAATGCAGATGGTTTTTCGTTAGAATTGCAGACTCAGGATAATGACCGAATGAATGTAATCTTTAATTATGTGAAAGATCATTTTCAGGAATCGATTGCCATTGATGAAGTTTCGAATCTGATAAGTATGACAACACCTTCTTTTTGTCGTTACTTTAAAAAAATCTCCAATAAAACGTTTACCGAATTTGTAAACGAATACCGTTTGGTACATGCTTCAAAGCTTTTAGCAGAGAAACCAATAAGTATTAATGAAGTTTGTTATGAAAGTGGATTCAATAATTTTAGTCACTTTAGTAAATCTTTTAAACAGTACACCGGTAAAAGTGCGTCTCAATACCGCAATGAACATAAAATTGTCATTCAGTAAAACTTTTGTAGTTGCACAGAGACTTACGAAGAAATCACACAGAGATTCACGAAAAAAAGCACAGAGATACACGAAGTTTTTTAATCTTTTGTGTATCTCTGCGTGTTCTTTGTGTCTCTTTGTGGAATTCTGTTGTTTCAAAATCACACAGAGACTCGCGAAAAAAAGCACAGAGATACACGAAGTTTTTTAATCTTTTGTGTATCTCTGCGTATCCTTTGTGTCTCTTTGCGGAATTTTACTGTTTCATTTAATTGATGCAAACTAACGTGATTTGTGAAAAAAAACATTATAGTTTTAAATAAAAAAAAATCAAACAAATTCACCAATTCAGCATCGAAAAAACAATCAGATTTTTCATATGGTTTATGCTGAAAAAGTTATATTTACAAACCTTAATCAGAAAATTTAACTATGAAAAACTTTAAGATTTTAGTGTTTGCTGTTCTTATGGGGATCTCTTCAATGAGTTATGCCGCAAAAGTTGATACCCTTCAAGTTGCGAGTACAGCCATGAGTAAAACCTATAAAGCAGCGGTTGTTTTGCCTAATTCGTATGCCAAAAGCAAAGCTGCATTTCCGGTGATGTATTTATTGCATGGTGCTTACGGACATTTTAGCGATTGGTTAAAAAATACTCCCAGTAAGAAATTAGTACAAAATTTATCCGATCAGTATAATATAATCATAGTCATGCCCGAAGGAGAAACGTTTAGTTTCTATTTGGATAGTCCGGTAAACAAAGGAAGTCAGTTCGAAACCTTTATCACACAAGAGGTCGTTCAAAAAGTAGATAAAACATACCGAACCATAACCAACAGGAACGGAAGGGTAATCACGGGACTTTCTATGGGAGGTCACGGCGCTTTGTATTTGTCGGCCAAGCATCCTGATTTGTTTTGTGCTGCCGGAAGTATGAGTGGGGCGGTAGATATGGGAGTAATGCTACAGAGAGATGCATCGGCACAGGTGGTGAAATTAATGCAGCCTGTTTTTGGGGATAAAAGTGACAACTCTGAAATGTATGCGAAATATGCTGTATTGGGAATGTTGGACAAACTTAAAGCAAATAAACTCCCTCTGATTATAGATTGTGGTGTAGATGATTTTTTGATAGAACCTAACAGAGAGCTACATCGAAGATTGGTTTACAGCAAAGTAGATCACGATTATACCGAACGTGCAGGAGCGCATACCTGGGAGTATTGGGAGAATTCACTACCCTATCACGTTTTATTTTTTAATAAAATACTGCTTAAAAATCAGCAGGTTACAAAAAAATAATAGAAAAATCGAATAAGAACGGTATCAAATATTTTTTTTGGTTTGATTTTTGGAATACCTTTATATATGTATATTCTAAAAACAAATAATACCACAGAAATTATGAAAAAGATACTTACCCTATTCGCAGTTGCAGTCGTTGGACTGATTACATTTTCTAGTTGTGAAGGACCAGAAGGACCAGTGGGGCCTCCGGGAGCAGATTCTGCAATTCCTTATGTTTATGAAGTTAAAGCCAATTTTGTTGGGCCAAATTATTCTGTTACCAGTACACCTTCAGGTATGTTGTCAGGAGATAATATTTTAGTGTATGAATTAGTAAGTACAAGCGCACCAGATAGCTGGGCATTATTACCTCAGGTATACTATTTCAATAATGGTTTGGAAACTGCTCAATATAACTATACTTTTTCAAAAAATAGAGTTACAATCTTTATTACGGGTAGTTTAAGTGATTATTCTCAATTGCCGAGTAGTTTTAGGCTAGGAAAAGTATTCAGAGTAGTTATTATTCCGGGAGATGATGGGATAAATGCAAAAACCGGAAAAAAAGTAACAACTGATAATTTAGATTATAACGCAGTTATTAAAAAGTACAACATTGATGATAGTAATGTTAAGCAATTAAACTAATCATTGGAGTATAAAATAAAAAAAGGAGATCATGACGATCTCCTTTTTTTATTGACACTATTTTGAAGTGCTATTCCTTATTTGTATCAGTAAGTTCTTTTTCTGCTCCAAATTTTAAAGAAACC
Source organism: Flavobacterium sp. B183 (assembly GCF_023539155.1). Lineage (NCBI taxonomy): Bacteria > Pseudomonadati > Bacteroidota > Flavobacteriia > Flavobacteriales > Flavobacteriaceae > Flavobacterium > Flavobacterium sp. B183. The sequence goes on from NZ_CP097434.1 coordinate 2,802,655, forward strand.
AGAATACCCGCTAAAAGGGAAAGAGCAATGAAGGCTAATGACGCCCATTCCGGTACGTGAATGAAATCGTGAAGCAGCATTTTTAATCCTACAAAACTTAAAATAGCAATAAGACTGTATTCCAAATAGCTGAATTTTGCCAGCATATTTGCTAAGAAAAAGTACATCGAACGCAATCCCAGTATGGCAAAAATATTAGAACTGAACACTAAAAAAGGATCAGAAGTAATGGCTAGAATTGCCGGTACACTGTCTACGGCAAAAAGCACATCCATGAATTCAATCACAATCAGCGCTACAAATAATGGTGTGGCTGCTTTTTTTGCTGTTTTTGTGGGAATGAAGAATTTTTCTCCCTCCATATGGGAAGTAATCGGAATGATTTTTCCTAATGTTTTATAAATGAAAGAATCTTTGGGCTGAAAATCTTCATCTTCGCCCGTAAACAGCATCTTGATTGCGGTAAAAAGCAGAAAGGCTCCAAATAAATAAGTAGTCCATGCAAATTTATTAATAAGCATTACACCAAAGAAAATCATTAGTCCACGGAAAACAACGGCTCCCAGAATTCCCCAGAATAAAACACGATGCTGGTATTTTTGTGGTATTTTGAACGATGCAAAAATAATGGCGATCACAAAAATATTGTCCACACTTAAAGATAACTCAATCAGGTAACCGGTTATAAACTTCATGGAAGCAACGGCGGGTTTCAGATTGTCAGGATTTGCGATGTAATCTGTAGTATAGAGCCAATAGATAACTCCTGAAAAAAGAAAGGATAAGGTTACCCAGATCAGTGTCCATTTACTTGCTTCTTTAGTACTAATGATGTGTGGGTTTTTGTTAAAAACGCCTAAGTCTAAAGCGAGAATAAGTGCAACTGCTATTAAAAAGAAAATCCAAACCATTAGGGTATTTTTTTAGTGATTCACAAAGATAGTTTTTAAATTATATCAATTATAATTATTTATCCTGTCTGTCATTTTCGGGCAGAATCAGAGCGTTAAGTATTAAAAAGTTATTTTCAAAATTTACACGACGTTTGTCTTTTCGATTGATAGGACAGACAATTCCATAAAAAAAGTGCCAACATTACGTTAGCACTTTTGTATATGTTCTAAAGCTGAATTACAATGCTGATTTTACAGTTTTGATAATTCTTGCAGCAATTTTATAAGGATCACCGTTTGAAGCAGGTCTTCTGTCTTCTAACCAGCCTTTCCATCCTTTTTGTACGGTCATTAATGGAATTCTGATAGAGCATCCTCTGTCTGAAACGCCATAAGAAAAATCGTGAATAGAAGCGGTTTCGTGTTTACCGGTTAAACGTTGGTCGTTGTAAGCTCCATAAACTGCAATGTGCTCTGCAGTAACAGGTCTGAAAGCTTCACAGATTCTTTCGTAAGTAGCCTGGTCTCCACATGTTCTTAGTACTTCGTTAGAGAAATTAGCATGCATACCTGAACCATTCCAGTCTGTATCTCCAAGTGGTTTTGGGTGGTATTCAATATAGTAACCGTATTTTTCAGTCAAACGATCTAATAAGTAACGAGCAACCCAGATTTCGTCTCCGGCTTTTTTAGCACCTTTAGCGAATAATTGAAATTCCCATTGTCCGCAGGCAACTTCCTGATTGATTCCTTCAAAATTAATTCCGGCTGCGATACAAAGATCAGCATGCTCTTCGACTAATTTTCTTCCGTGAGTATTTTTTCCACCTACTGAGCAGTAGTACATTCCTTGTGGAGCAGGGTAACCTCCAACCGGGAATCCAAGTGGAAGCTGAGTTTTGGTATCCATGATAAAATACTCTTGTTCAAATCCGAACCAAAAATCATCATTATCATCATCAATTGTAGCTCTACCGTTAGAAGGGTGTGGTTTTCCGTCAGCATACATAACTTCTGACATTACTAACCATCCGTTGATACGGGTTGGGTCTGGATATATTGCAACAGGAACCAAAAGACAGTCAGAAGATCCACCTTCGGCTTGTTTAGTAGAGGAACCATCAAATGACCAGTTTCCTAGTTCTTCTAATGTTCCTTTGAAATTTTCATGCTCTTCAACTTTAGTTTTACTTCTAAGATTTTGGGTTGGTTCATATCCGTCTAACCAAATGTATTCTAACTTAATTTTAGCCATAATAATATAAATTAATTTTCTTGTTTCTTTTTTGTTGGGACAAATATAGATTTATTTTTCTACTCCTAAAAATTAGGGGGCTATTTTGTTTGAAGTGGTATTATTTTTTGGATAAGATTAATTTGTGAGGGGGTATATTTTGAAAAAAGTAATTTTTAATGCCTTAAAAAGGCAAATTCGTAAAAATCAAGGATGTTTTTTAAATTTTTAGTTTAAGGAATTATGAAAAAATGTTTATTTAATGAATAATACTGCGGTGTTTTGTTATATTTCTTTGAATCAAATTCATTATTCTTTGAAAAAACCGCTTAACGTTGAAAAATCATCGAATAAAATTCTCTGGTTTATGTTTCAAACAGGGGTTTTTATTGATTATATTTGTTTCACTTTTTTAATGAAAATAATTACGAATTTTTAAACCCACTATACATGTCAACATTACGTTTCCAAGCTTTACAAGAAGCTTCCAACAGAAAGCCTGTACATTTTGAAGAAATAGACAGAAAGTCAAACATTTTTGGTTCAAATGTGTTTAATGAGAAAGCGATGAAGCAGTTTTTGACTTCTGATGCTTTAAAAGGAGTGAGAGATGCCGTTCAACACGGAACTAAGATAGACAGAAAACTGGCCGATTATATCGCCATGGGGATGAAAGAATGGGCATTGTCAAAAGGTGTAACTCATTATACACACTGGTTTCAGCCACTTACAGGCACAACAGCAGAAAAGCATGATGCTTTTTTTGAAACTTCTTATGACGGAAGTGATCCTGTAGAGAAATTCGGAGGAGCTCAATTGGTACAGCAGGAGCCTGATGCATCAAGTTTTCCGAATGGAGGAATAAGAAATACATTCGAGGCAAGAGGGTATACCGCTTGGGACCCAACTTCTCCGGCATTTATATATGGTACAACCTTATGTATTCCGACCGTATTTATCGCTTATACAGGAGAAGCGCTCGATAATAAGATTCCATTATTAAGAGCACTATCCGTTATGGATGAGGCTGCGACGGAAGTATGTAAATATTTCGATAAAAATGTAAAGAAAGTTACTGCTACTTTAGGATGGGAACAGGAATACTTTTTAATTGATAAAGCATTAGCCAATTCACGTCCTGACTTAATGATGACAGGAAGAACCTTACTGGGACATACTTCTGCAAAAGGGCAGCAATTAGACGATCATTATTTCGGTTCTATTCCAACACGTGCTTTAACGTATATGAGAGATTTAGAGCAGGAATGTATGCTGTTGGGGATTCCGGTAAAAACTCGTCACAATGAGGTAGCGCCAAACCAATTCGAATTAGCTCCGATTTTTGAAGAAACCAATCTGGCTGTAGATCATAACTCTTTATTAATGGATGTGATGCAGCGTGTAGCGGAGCGTCATGATTTTAAAGTATTGTTTCATGAAAAACCTTTTAAAGGAGTAAACGGTTCCGGAAAACACAATAACTGGTCATTGGCAACAGATACAGGAGTTAATTTATTGAGTCCGAGTAAAACGCCAATGAGTAATCTACAGTTTTTAACTTTCTTTATCAATACAATTAAAGCGGTTAATGATTACGAAACTTTATTGAGAGCGTCTATCGCAACAGCGAGCAACGATCATCGTTTGGGAGCTAATGAGGCGCCACCGGCAATTATATCGGTTTTTATTGGAGCACAATTGTCTAAAGTATTAATAGAATTGGAAAGTGTAACCACTGGAAAATTGTCCCCTGAAGAAAAAACAGACTTAAAGTTAAATGTAGTTGGGAAAATTCCGGACGTTCTTTTAGACAATACAGACCGTAACCGAACTTCTCCTTTTGCTTTTACCGGAAATAAATTTGAGTTTAGAGCTGTAGGTTCAAATGCCAATTGTTCCAACGCGATGACTACTTTGAATGCTATTGTGGCCAAACAATTAAGAGACTTTAAAACAGAGGTAGACTCTTTGATTGAATCTAAAGACATGAAAAAAGACGATGCCATCTTTAATGTTTTGAGAGAATACATCAAGCAGTCTAAAAAAATACTTTTTGAAGGAGACGGATATAGCGAAGCTTGGGAAAAAGAAGCCGCTAAAAGAGGATTAAGTAATTTTAAAACTACTCCGGAAGCTATTAAAGCTAAGGTTTCAAAACAAGCTTTGGAGTTATTTGATGAATTAGGAATTTTAAATCACGTAGAAGCAGAAGCACGTTACGAAATTGAATTGGAAGAATACACTAAGAAAATCCAAATTGAAGGACGAGTATTAGGGGATATTGCCAGAAATCATGTTATTCCAACGGCTATTCGCTATCAAAATACTTTAATCGAAAATGTAAAAGGATTAAAAGAAATTTTTGGTAAAGAGTTTGAAACTATTGCAAAAGAGCAAATAGTTCTCATTAAAGAAATTTCAGGACACATTGAAGGAATCAATTCTAAAGTATTGGCGATGACGAGTGAACGAAGAACGGCAAACCAATTGACTGATGCGCAAAAGATGGCCGAAGCTTACTGCAATAACGTAAAACCTTATTTTGAGGACATTCGTAATCATTGTGATAAATTAGAATTATTAGTAGATGATGAAAGCTGGACCTTAACGAAGTACAGAGAATTGTTATTTACGAAGTAATATTTTAGAATATACCCCATTAAGTCCCGTCTTTATTGAGATGGGATTTTTTTTATGGTTTTGTTAAAATAATATCATTATGTCTTTATTTTAACAAATGTTTAAATTGAATTGTGACTAAATTATGAAAAGTAGCTTTTTTCTTGCCAACGAAAAAAAGCATTAAAGTAGTTCATCGAGATAGTTTTACACTTCATCGAAAAGTAATTAAGATATTGGAAAATAGGTATTTATACCTGTTTTGGTTGGCGATAAGTTTTCTAATTTTGATCATGAAAGAAAGAAAATAAGGCTTTAATTTTTATTTTCGAATGGAGATTTTGATTGCATGATTTCCCTAAATCACGCTGACCTACATAATAAAATGTATTAATAACCAATTAAATATATTTATTATGAAAAGAGTAATTTTAAGCATCTCCGCGATGCTGTTTGTAGGAGTCGCAGCTTTTGCGCAAGGTAACATGAGTGATGTGGACCAAACAGGTTTATTAAATGGTGCACTGGTAGTTCAGGTAGGAGCAACTAATAGCTCAGATGTTGACCAGATAGGTATTGCCAACGTTGCAATTGTAGGACAGTACGGAGATGATAACGAGTCTACTGTTGGACAATTAGGAGGAGGAAATGTTGCTATTGTAACACAAATTGGAGACAATAACGATTCTAGTATCACTCAAGGAATCTGGTTCGGTAATCTTGCAGTTACTACTCAAATTGGAGCTTACAATAATTCTGATGTGTTACAGATTGGTAACTTTAATACAGCTACTACTAATCAATTTGGTCTTGCTAATAACGCTTTGACTCTTCAATTCGGATATGGCAACACTGCATCTACCGATCAAATAGGACTGTTTAACAATGCAGCTACTCTACAATTAGGCTGGGACAACACCTCTAGTATTCAACAATACGGAGCCGGTAACTTTGCAGCTACTGCACAATTTGGAAATGATCATATGAGCACAGTTACTCAAACAGGTTTCTTAAATGGAAGTGTAGTAATTCAATCTAACTAAGAATAAACCAGAAAAAGGAAGAGCTTGAGCTATTAAGTTCTTCCTTTTTTTAAATTACAATATGTTATGAAACGTTTAGCCACTTTTGTATCCTTACTAATCACCGGGATTTTATTCGCTCAGGTAATTGATGTGAATAGAAGTGACTATTTATTAAATGAAGCATACAATCGCAATCAAAATCAAACGATAAGTCAATATATTAAAAGCAACAACATCGTAACAGTTGCTCAAATTGGAAATTACAATCAAGCCAATTTAACCATCATAAGCAGTAATGCTTATGTTACCGCACAACAGACAGGCAACAACAACTACATGAATGTCTACAAAAATGCTGATGAAATCAATCAGTCCTACACACAAACAGGCAATAATAATTATATAAGTGATTTTTCGATGTACTCACGCGGAATCACTTCCATGGGAATCAATCAGTATGGCAATAATTTGTCGGTAATTAGTACTGGTTCAAATTCGATATCTAAAGATTTAATAATTAATCAAACGGGAAACTCGGGGACAATTTACATATTCAATCGCTAGTGTCATGAAAAAGTATTTGAACTTACTAATTGCATTTTTTGCTATTTTTTTTTCTGAATCAGGATTTTCTCAGGAAGTTCACATAGAAGTAAAAGCCAAAATAGAAGTAAAAGAAATAGAAAATTTACTTGCTATTACGGGAACTGCAGAAAACTTAAAATCGCAGTTTAAAAATATATCTTATAAATTGACTGTATTTAAAAAAAATAAAAAAAACTCGAATAAATCAAATAATGCTCAGGATGGCAGAGTCACATTAGAACCGATTCAAAAAGTTGAACTTTCTAAAACGCAAGTCAATTTTACACCAGAAGACGAGATTATAATATTGCTATTGATTTATGATGAAAAAAATGAATTGATAGGTAAAGACCGTGTTGTTTTTGGAGAAGATAAAGTATCAGATGCCGCTAAACCAATTCCCGTAGATGGAATTGAAATGATCGGGATTGTTGCTAATGATACCAAAACAAAACTGGGAAATGATTTTTATGATTTTTTTTATACACAATATTCAAAGCTAAGAATTAATACAAGTAAAATCGTGACCGTTCAAGAGGAATTGACTTTTGGACGTACAACAAAAATTACTATTCTGATAGATGGAGAAATAGTGGAAGAATTTATTTCGCGTCCGGACGAAGATTTTTTAAAATACATGGCAGAATCTGCAGCATCAAAAGCATTTAAGTATTTTAAAGACATCGAAAAACAGAATAAAATAATAACTCAGTATTAATAAATAACTCAATATTAATAATCGAGAAGTAATTTTTGTAGAGGAGTTTTTCTTTTTTTTTAATGTAGGAAACTAAATAACAGCAATATGAAAAATTTAATTTCATTCGTATTTGTGTTGGGTTTTTGTACCGTTTCTTTTTCACAGGATCTTGCTTATAAGCCTATTAATCCGGCTTTTAGCGGTGGTGAGACTTTTAATTATCAATGGATGCTTAGTTCTGCGCAGGCACAAAATGATTATAAAGATACTACTGCAAATGGCGGATACAAGCAGCCAACAGATCTGGAGCGTTTTAAAAGTACTTTAAATAACCAATTGCTCAATAGAATTTCAAATTCATTATTTGATAGTCAATTTGGTTCAGGTACAGGTTCTGGAGGTGGTACCGGAGGCGGTACCGGTGGAGGCGGAGGACTTACTCCTGGTAATTATGTCTTCGGAACGCTGTCTGTGGATATTTACAATTCTAACTTAGGAATGGTTGTCAATATTCTGGATATTGAAACTGGCGAGCAAACGCAAGTTATTATACCGGGTAAATAGTCTGGTATTCGATTTTTATAAAAGTAAGTTCATGTTTTATTATTAAAAAATAACTAATTATGAATAAAACTCTCCTTTTTCTACTGTTAATAACCTGCCTACTCTCAGGATGTGGCGCTTATTTTAATCAACCCGTAGGAGTTCAGAAAGCTGTTTTTGGAGAAAACACTTCTGCAACTGAACACTTAGTCGATATGCCAAAACCAAAAGAACAGATTGTGGTAGGGGTGTATAAATTTAAAGACCAGACAGGTCAATACAAAGCGACTGAAGTTGGAAGCACATTTAGCACAGCAGTTACTCAGGGTGCTACTTCTATTTTAATAAAAGCACTTCAAGATTCAAAATGGTTCGTTCCTATAGAACGTGAGAATCTGGGGAATTTATTAAACGAACGAAACATTATCCGGTCTACACGTCAGGAATATGAAGCAAAAAAAGAAGGCGGTGAAACAGTATTGACGCCTTTACTCTTTGCAGGAGTTTTATTAGAAGGTGGTATTATTTCCTATGACACCAATATTATTACCGGAGGTTTTGGAGCCCGATATTTTGGCGCCGGAGGTTCTACACGATACAGACAAGATCGGGTTACGGTATATTTAAGATTGGTTTCCACCTCAAACGGAAAAATACTAAACACTGTTTACGTTTCTAAGACCATCTTATCACAAAGTATAGACGCCAGTTTATTTCGATACGTAAATCTAAATCGACTTTTGGAAGTAGAAACCGGTTTTACAAGAAATGAACCCATTCAGCTGGCAGTTACCGAAGCCATAGAAAAAGCCGTTGAAGGCCTTATTGTACAAGGAATCAAAGACAAGCTTTGGGAAGTGAATGCACCTCAAAATCAAATCGATGCTTTTGTATCTGCCTATGATACAGAAAAAAGCGAAGCCGATCTGGCACAATTATACGATAGAAATTTAGAAGATAAAAGAGGCCTTTTTGGTATAGAGGTTTCCGGAGGAACAGCCATTATACAAGGCGATTATAAAAGTCCCGAACCGGCACCAATGATCAGAGGAGCGGTGAAGTATTTTTTCACTCCGGCTTTTAACATAAGTGCTTCGGCCAATGCATTCAAAATTGCCAATAAAGGAAGAGACAAATTGGGATATGTGTCTACAGATCTCAATCTCGAATGTATCATATTGCCTCGCGATATCCTGACTCCATTTGTTTTTGGGGGGTACGGATTTGAATTTAATAAAGAATACAAAAATTTTCATAGCAAAGTTCAGTTTGGAGGTGGTTTAGAATATATGGCGACTAGTAATTTAGGAGTAAAATTATTCGCAGAATATAATATGACCTTTAGCGACAATGTTGATTATATCGTAAGAGGTAAAAGAGATGATTATTACTGGAGACTTGGTTTGGGACTCACTTATTACTTCCCAAGAAGTTCCAAGCACAAGAAATAATAGTTCGCTGGTGTAATACCAAAGAGTGATATTTTTTCAATAACAAATTGAGAAAAAAATCAGTATAAGTTTAACAAAATCAAGACCGCAATGAAAATAGGACTAAAAATATTGATATGCTTTATGCTTTTGGTTTCTTGTAGTGAAGATCAAATCGATGAAACAGGAACGGGAGCAGTAAAAGGAAGAGTAGTAGATGCCCGAACATATGAAGGAATAGAAAACGCACGTATTTCTTCAAGCCCAACTACGAGTACCGTATTTTCGGATAAAGACGGATATTTCGAGATAGATAATATAACAATGGGAAAATATTCTTTTCAGGCCCAAAAAGATGGTTTTACCGCCAGATTTGAACCTGCCACTGTGGAGAAAGACATAACAGTTCAGATTATTTTTGAGTTACAAGTCTCTACTGCCAACAACAAACCACCAGATGTTCCCATATTAACCGCACCTACAGACAACGCTACAGGGCAACCGCTAACACTGGATTTAACATGGACGGCAAAAGATCCGGAATCAGATCCGATGACCTATACCGTTACGGTGAAAAACGGAACAACAGACGAAACTAAAACCTATGCCAATCTAAAAGACACAAAACTTAATATTTCAGGTTTAAGTTTTAGCACGAAATACTATTGGCAGGTAACAGCTGATGATGGAATTAATAAACCAATAAATAGTGTCACAAACTCTTTTACGACTTTAGCATTTCCAAATCCGAGATATTTGTATGTTAAAAAAGTAAAAAACAACAATGTCATTTATACAGCTGATGAAGCCGGAAATGAACTTCAATTGTCATCTGCCGAAGTAAACAGCTACAGACCGAGAAAAAATTTAAGCATCAACAGAATTGCTTATATAAGTTCTGACGGATCTTTGAATCAAATTTTCACAATGAATCCGGATGGTACTGATGTCAAAAAAATTACAAACTTTATACCTATAGCAGGATTTAATATGGAGTATGTTAATTATTGCTGGAGCACCAACGGAAGACAAATTATTTATCCAAATTTTGACAGACTGTATCGCATTGATTCTGACGGATCGGGATTGATTCAATTGTTTAAAACGCCAAACGGAAAATTCATTTCAGAATGTGAATGGAGTCAGGACGGGTCACAAATTGTACTTAAAGTAAATGATATGTCGGGATACAATGTTGAGATATATGTGATCAATACCGCCGGTGATGTATTGTATCAGGTACTTTCCGGAGTAACGGGTGGAGCAAGCGGTCTTAGTATTTCTGTAGACAATAGTAAAATTGCCTATACCAGAGATGTTTCAGGATTCGAAAATTCGACTTACAGACGATTAGACTCCAGAATATTTATTTACACAGCTGCGGACAATACTTCAACTGAACTGGCAAGTCAAAAACCAAATGGATTTAATGATTTCGATGTAAAATTCTCTCCAAATGAAGCAGAGCTGATTTATGTCAATACATCGAATGATGGTTTATCAGCCAACACGATACAAAAAGTTACTATTTCCAGCAGTAATAGTAATGGTTCGAGAACCACACTATTCCAGAACGCTTCAATGCCGGATTGGAGGTAAAATACTAAAAACTCAATTTTTGATAACCAATTTTATAGAAAAAAATCGGCAGTGCCTAAAAGCCTGCCGATTTTTTTTGCGAATCAGACATACGAATCAATCAAAGAATTAAAAAAAGGGATTATCTTTGCACCACATCAACACAAACTAAGTTTCATGAGTTCAGATTCTAGCAAAAGGTACGCACAAAGAGGTGTTTCGGCATCAAAAGAAGACGTACACAACGCCATAAAAAATATTGATAAAGGTTTATTCCCACAAGCATTTTGTAAAATTGTACCTGATTATTTAACGCAAGACCAGGAGCACTGTTTGATTATGCATGCCGACGGTGCCGGTACAAAATCATCATTAGCCTATATGTACTGGAAAGAAACCGGTGATATTTCGGTTTGGAAAGGAATTGCTCAGGATGCTTTAATCATGAATATCGATGACTTATTGTGTGTAGGAGCAACCGATAATATTTTGCTTTCTTCAACAATTGGAAGAAACAAAAACTTAATCCCTGCTGAGGTTATTTCAGCAATCATCAACGGTACAGAAGAATTAATCAACGAACTAAAATCTTTTGGTGTAACCATCCATTCAACAGGAGGAGAAACTGCCGATGTTGGTGATGTTGTTCGTACTATTATTGTAGATTCTACGGTAACAGCCCGCATGAAACGCAGCGATGTGGTAGATAATGCCAACATAAAAGCCGGTGACGTAATCGTTGGTTTGGCTTCTTTTGGACAGGCAACTTACGAGAAAAGCTATAACGGGGGAATGGGAAGTAACGGATTAACCTCTGCCCGTCACGATGTTTTTGGAAAATACCTCGCAGCAAAATACCCGGAGAGTTATGATGCAGCAGTACCCGAAGAATTAATCTATTCAGGTCAGGTAAATTTAACTGATGCTGTCGAAAACAGTCCAATAAATGCAGGACAGTTGGTACTTTCGCCAACCAGAACGTATGCACCGATTATCAAGAAAATCTTAGATACCTATACACCAGCTGATATTCACGGAATGGTACATTGCAGTGGAGGAGCTCAGACAAAGATTTTACATTTCGTTCAGAACTTACACATTATAAAAGACAATTTATTTCCGGTTCCGCCATTGTTCCAATTAATTCAGGAGCAATCTAAAACCGATTGGAAAGAAATGTATCAGGTTTTCAATTGCGGTCACCGTATGGAACTTTATGTTCCCGAAAATATTGCACAAGATATTATTGCAATTTCAAAATCATTCAATGTCGATGCGCAAATTGTAGGTAGAGTGGAAGCGGCAGACACTAAAAAGCTTACGATTACCAGCGAGTACGGAACATTCGAATATTAATATTTTTTGAGTTACAAAAGTTCAAAGGTTCTGAGTAGCAAAGGTTTCTATACCGGAGTTTACAACAGAGCCTTTTTTATTAATCATTAGCTTTTTTAGGAGCTAATCCCGCTATTCGTTATAATCTTTTGTGCCAAACCCTGTCACAAAAGGATTTTCACTGCTATCGGGGCTAAAAAAAACATCAAGCTATGTATGAATTACTTTTTTGGAGATATTTAGAAGAGGTTTATCTGAACCATCATGAAGTTTATGAAGCCCTTGTAGAAAAAGAAGAAGTAGACGGTCTTGCAGTACTTCCTGTTGACGTCATTATAAATAGAATCAATTCCGTTTTTTCCCAATGGGAGCGAGTGGACGAAAACAGCTGGAAAAACAGCACCGGAAAAGGAGCTTTCCAGGTAATTACCACACCGCAAAGCATCAAAATTGATTGTTACGGAACCGAAGGAAAAACCATGAATACACTGGTTTCCCTGATGGAAGAATTCAAATGTCCGTTATACGATCCGCAAGTTCCCGAGCGCTATGACGAAATGAATGAATAAACGATCAATTTTGTAAAACTTTGCGAATCTCTGTGCAAAACGTAGTGTCTCTCTGTGAAATAGTTTTTAGATAAAGTAAATAGAAGACTTTATAGTGAGCAGCTCAAAAAAAGAATTCATGACCACATCAAATTTTAATTTCTCCGATACTATAATTTTAGAAGACGATTCTGTTTTATTACGTCCTTTGCAAGAATCAGATGCCGATAATTTACTGGAAATCTCTGTTAACGAACCCGAAACCTGGAAATACTCCTTAGTAGGTGCAGATGGAAAAGAAAATTTGATCAATTATATCCAACTGGCAATAAAAGGAAGAGAGAATCAAAAAGAATTTCCGTTTATAGTTTTCGATAAGAAAACACAAAAGTATGCAGGTTCAACACGTTTCTACGACATGAATCTGGAGTATAAATCACTACAGCTGGGATATACCTGGTACGGATCGGCTTTTAGAGGAACCGGGCTTAACAAACATTGTAAATTTTTATTACTGCAATTTGCCTTTGAAACCCTTGGTGTGGAGCGTGTAGAGTTTCGTGCCGATAATAATAATGAACGTAGTATTGCCGCCATGAAAAGTATCGGCTGCAAAGTTGAAGGCGTTTTAAGAAGTCATATGCCAACCGCTAATAGTGATGTTCGTCGTGATTCTATTGTGTTGAGCATCCTGCAAAAAGAATGGTTTGATGAGGTAAAGGAAAATCTAAAGCGTAAGCTTTAAAAAGAGGCGCTAGCCTCGACCCATATTGTAGGGCCGGATTTTAATCCGGTCAAAACGTCACAAGAGCAAAAGAAGAACCATCGGTTCGGTCCATTTTACAAACCCATCGCAGACGTATAATTTGTTTAAAAAAAATGGCATTATAATATGTGCCACCCCTCTGGAACTCTTGAACGTGTTGTATTATTTTTTCAACGGCTTGAAATCCGTTGCTATAAATATGGCGTTCCTACGGAACTCTTAAACACAACTCGCAACTCATAACTCATAACGATCTACTTACCCGTCTTTCAAAAGTAAATTTTGCTCCTTTCTTAACCTTTCAACTAATGAATTAAGGTAGGTTTTTGTTTTTAGAGGAAGTAAATTCCAGGTTGAGTCCTTTTTAAAACTTCTGCAATAATCAAGATCGCATTCTACGGCACGAATTGCATATTTTTTGTTTTGATAGATCGTAATAATTTTAACGCGCCTTATCTCATTGTATTCTGTTCTCGTACCGTAAACAATCACCGGATCGATAAGCCCATCACCGTCCAGATCTGTTGTACTGCAGTATTTTGTCCAAAAATAGATCGTAGTTTCTTTAGGATCACTGTCTTCCAGTAAATCATTAATTCTCCATTTTTCAAGAAAACCGCCATGATCATTCAGTGTATAAATGGCCTGAATCTTCGTGTTTAAGGTATCTTTTTTTGAAATGTTTTTTTGATTTTCGCAGAGGAGTAATTCATACACACCGCTTTTATCAGAGCATTCGAGTGCTCTGTAAATTGGAAATTCCGAAACACCGTCAAGTTCCCTTTGAGCGATTTCTTTTTGGGTTAGTTTATGACTTTCTGTTTTTTGTGCAAAACCGAAAATGGTATAAAAAAGGATACAGAATAAAATAGCGTTTTTCATGAATAGTATGCATTTTACAGTACCAAAGATATTTAAAAGCTTTTGAGATCAGATCATTTTATATTTTTTAAAAAGCATATTTTGTTGTATTTTTCGAATCTGAAAGTATTGGTAAATCGATTTAGTAAAATGCCAATTGCTGTTTTTAAGTAAAAAGTAATGATTAAAAGAAAACTAATGAATAGAATAAATTGTAAAAATTTTGTTTTTGGATTATCCTTTTTAATATTCGGTTATACCGCTAATGCTCAGAAAAAAACAATTGAAAAACGAGATCTGATTCAGTATGTTGATCCTATGATTGGTACCGCCAAAATGGGGCATACCTATCCGGGAGCAACAGTTCCGTTTGGAAGTGTACAGTTAAGTCCTGAAACCGATACAATTGCCTACAGTACAAATGGAAAATATAACGGAGATGTCTATAAGTATTGTGCCGGATATCAATACGAAGATAAAACGATTGTAGGTTTTAGTCATACGCATTTTAGCGGAACTGGACATTCTGATTTGGGCGATTTTTTAATTATGCCCACAACCGGAAAGCTGCAGCTAAATCCCGGTGTTGCTTCAAAACCATTGTCCGGTTACCGATCGGCATTTTCTCATACTACCGAAAAAGCAGAGCCTGCGTACTACAGTGTACTTTTGGAAGATCATAAAATCAAAGCCGAACTTACGGCGACAACCCGCGTAGGAATGCATCAATACACCTTTCCAAAATCAGATGATGCACATATCATTTTAGATTTGACTTCGGGAATTTACAATTACGATAAAAAGAATGTATGGACATTTATTAGAGTAGAGAACGATACTTTGATTACCGGATATCGTCAGACCAATGGCTGGGCGAGAACCAGAACCGTATATTTTGCGATGAGTTTTAGCAAGCCCATTAAAAATTATGGACAGGCTCCATTGGAGAAAAGTGTGTACAGAGGTTTTTGGGGAAGATTTGATCAAACCAAAAACTTTCCCGAAATGGCGGGTCAGAACTTAAAATTGTTCTTTGATTTTGACACGGAAGAAGGAGAAAAAATAAAAATCAAAATGGCTCTGTCTCCTGTAAGTTCTGCCGGTGCAGTTGAAAACATGAAAAAAGAAGTTCCGGGTTGGGATTTTGAAAAAGTAAAAAAGCAAAGCCAGGAAGTCTGGAATAACGAGTTGAACAAAATTCAGGTGGAAACCCTTCAGAAAGAAGATTTAGTGAATTTTTATACCGCAATGTACCATGCCTTTTTAGGACCTACAGAATACATAGATTTAGACGGGAATTACAAAGGTTTGGATATGAACGTACATAAAGCCGAAAACTTTAAAAATTATACCAGTTACTCCTTATGGGATACTTATCGCGCCTTGCATCCATTATTCAATATAGTACAGCCTTCCCGAAATTCAGATATGATCAGTTCCATGTTGGCTCACTCCGATCAGAGTGTACACAAGATGCTGCCAATTTGGTCGCATTATGCCAATGAAAACTGGTGCATGATCGGGTATCATTCCGTTTCTGTAATTGCCGATGCCATTGTAAAAGGCAATATCAATTTCGATCCTGAAAAAGCACTTGAAGCTTGTGTGAAAACAGCAAAAGTGCCTTATTATGACGGATTGGAATATTATATGACAAAAGGTTATGTTCCAGAAGATAAAAATGGTGCTTCGGTTTCAAAAACACTCGAATATGCTTATGATGACTGGGCGATTGCACAGGCTGCAAAGAAATTAGGTAAAACCGAAATCTATAATGAATTTATCACAAGATCTAAAAATTACAAAAACGTTTACGATGCGCAAACGGGGTTCATGCGTCCGAAGTTAAACGACGGAACTTTTAAAAAGGAATTTGATCCTTTGGATACACATGGCCAGGGGTTTATTGAAGGAAATTCATGGAATTACAGTTTGTATGTTCCGCAGGATCCTGCTGATATGATCCAAATGATGGGAGGAAATGAGAAATTTAAAGTTCGTCTGGACTCTTTGTTTAACATGCATTTACCCGATAAATATTTTGAAAACACGGAAGATATCACCAGAGACGGAATCATTGGGAATTATGTTCATGGAAACGAACCTTCACACCATGTCGTTTATTTATACAATTGGACGAATTCACCATGGAAAGCTCAGGACAAAATCAGGATGATCCTGAAAAAAATGTACCGAAACGGAGCTGACGGTTTAGGAGGAAACGATGATTTTGGACAAATGAGTGCCTGGTATATTTTTAGCAGTTTAGGTTTTTACCCTGTAGCACCGGGTTCTGATGAATATGCATTAGGAAGCCCGTTAGTAAAAAAGGCGACTTTTAATCTGGAAAACGGAAAGAAATTCGAAGTCGAAACCATCAATCAATCCGATAAAAATGTGTTTGTGAGCAAGGTGATTTTGAATGGAAAACAATTAGATAAGCCTTTTCTGAAACATGCTGATATAATAAATGGAGGAAAGATCACATTTTATATGAGCGCTAAACCTAATAAGAGTTATTAGTTTTGTGTTATGAGTTGTATTGATTAACATTGTCAGGCTGAGCGAAGTCGAAGCCAACACCGTTTCGCTGAGCGGAATCGAAGGGTTCTCACGACGTAAAATGGCTTCGACTTCGCTCAGCCTGACACTCAAAAAAGTAACTTAAAAAAGGGCAAGGTTTAAATTCGAGAAAATTTTACAATTAATGGCGAAACAACAAAAAACTTCCCGAAATTTGCACTTTAAATAAAAGTAAACATGAAAATAAATCTAAAATCAGGAATTGATAAATTGCTTTTCGGAATGAAGCAGAACGATGTTACAGCTGCTTTAGGAAAGCCTGATAAAAATTATAAAGATGAAGATGATAATGTGATTTTTGTATACAATGCACAAAAGATCAGATTGACGTTTTATCAGGAAGAAGACCTGAAATTAGGTTATTTAGTAGCTTCAAGCAGCGATTTAGAAGTTTTTGGATTCAAATTAATCGGAAGAAAAATTGCTGATGTAAAGAAAGATTTAGCAACAAAAGGAATTACAAAATACAATCAGGAAACTTTTGATACCTTCGAGAATTACTTTAATGAAGACAACTGGTTCATCCTTCAAACAGAATTTGACGAAGTGGTGAAGTTTGAAATCGGTGCAATCATAAACGATAAAGACGAATTTGATTGGAAATTTCCAGTAAAGAAGAAGTAATTAAAAAGATTTGTAGCGTAAAGAACAAACAGGTGTCAGACTAAGTGAACTATATAGGTATGTAATATCAACTGAGCGAACTATATAGACATGTAAGGTTAGACTGAGCGAGGTATATAGGCACGTAAGGTCAGACTGAGCAAAGTATATAGGCACATAATGTCAGACTGAGCAAAGTATATAGGCAGATAATGTCAGACTGAGCGAAGTATATTGGCACATAATGTCAGACTGAGCGAAGTCGAAGTCCCACACGCTAAATCCGTACTGTTGAAGACTTCGACTTCGCTCAGTCTGACGTACGATGTTACCGTTTTATTCTGATAGCTCACAATAATAATTATAAAAAAAACCGACAATCTCTTGTCGGTTTTTTTGTGTTTGAGTTGAAAAGAACTATCCTTTCAACCATGCATTTTTTAGTTTTTCTTTCGAAGCGTCTGTTGCTTTAAAAGTCTCTTTTTCTTCAAACGGAACTTTTACAGTTCCTTTGATAGTTTGTTCAACACCGGCACGTTTTATTTTAATCGTAATTGGATCATTTTCCTTCCAGTTATCACTTTCGCCAATCAAATCATAAATGTTGTCGAAATTGTACGCTTTATCGTTTACAGCAAGAATGATATCGCCTCCTTTAAGATTTAAATTAGTAAAAAATACATTCAAATCGATATTAGAACGAACATTTATAGCTTTGGTAGCTTTGTCAACTCCAATATAAGGCGCCTGACCTTTAATGAAAACTGGCGCCGGAGCTTTTTCTGAAGCTTTGGCCACACCAACTTTTGCTAAATAAAAGTCATATGGAATAGGAGTGGTTCCTGCCACATATTTGTTTAAGAATTCACCAACCTCAGGATAAGTCAGTTCAGTTACTTTGGCAAAAAGTTCATTATCATTAAATGGTTTTTCAATACCATATTCATTCGATAATTTGTGCATTAGATCCAGGATTCCTCTTTCTCCATTGCTTTTTTCTCTAATGATGATGTCAATACACATTCCAATCAAAGCTCCTTTTTGATATACATTTAAGTATTGATCTTTATAAGGCTGATCCAGTACATTTTTACTCATTACGGTAAACGACATGGTATCGTTTAAACGTTTAGACTGCTCAATTTTATCGGCAATACGGGTGTAAAATTCAGCTTCGTTAATCAACCCCTGATTGATTTGAAACAGGTTGGCAAAATATTCTGTTACTCCTTCGTACATCCATAAATGCTCCGACATTTTTGGGGCATTGTAATCAAAAAACTGAATTTCTTTAGAGTGAATGGTTAACGGAGTTACGATGTGAAAAAATTCATGCGAAACTACATCTTTCATTGATTCTACCAGCTTTTCTTTAGGCATAGATTCCGGTAAAACAACTGTTGTAGCCGTTGGGTGTTCCAATGCTCCAAAACCGTGAGCATCATCCTTAGCCATACTTGACAGATACAAAAGAACAGTATACTTTTTGTTAGCATTTACTTTGCCTAAAAAGTTCTTTTGTGCCGTCATCATCGTTTTCATTTCTGGAGTAATGCTTTCGGCTGTAAATTTTCCGGTTGGAGAATAAACGGCGATTAAAATATCCATTCCATTTACGTTGAAAGTCGTATAATCAGGTTTAGAGTACATGATCGGATTTTCGACTAAAACAGCATAGCGGGAAGTGGTAAAAACGTCACTTGTTTTGCTGGCGTCTTCATCTGTCATTGAAGTGGCTCCCCAAAGTGTTTCAGGATGTGTTACTGTAACTTTATAAGGAATTTCTAATTTATCCTGAAAGTAACCTACGAAACCGTGTGTGTTAACTAAGAAATTAACGCCCGCATTGATATTTGTTCCGGCAGGAGAAAATACGTCATCATTTCCAAATCCCGTTCCTTTTTCAGTATCAAAAGTATCTCCTACCCAATAGGTAACTTTTTTTAATTTTTTTGCATCTGAAATAGACCAGGAGTTGTCATCAATCCTTTTTACAGTTAATTCATTTCCTTTGGCATCAAAGGCTTTAAAATCGCCTGAAAATTTACCGTAATTATCCGTAGAATAAGTTCCCGGAACCGTTTTTGGGATACTGTAAATTACTTCGTCAGTTTTTATTTGTGGAGGGTTTACCGTTACCAGAACTTTGTCGTCTTTTACATCAACAAGATTAATGTTTACGTCTACAACATTGTTTTTTGCTGTACTGGAGGAACTCCCTGTTTTACAGCTCCAAAGTGTGACTGCAAGCGCTAAGGTGTAAATTATTTTCTTCATTTCTTCATATTTGGTTATCGCTATTTGACACACAAAAGGTAAAAAAGTTACATTTCGATTAAAAATAAAAAAAAACTCCTGGATTTCAGGAGTTATATCTTAATCTAGTTTGTTTTTTATATAATATTTGCCATCCAAATCTTCGTCAAAATCGTCTATTTTAACTGGTTTTGGTTTTGGTTTATTTGCAATTGCCTTTTTTTTCCACATCTCAAATTTCTCAAGGGGCATTTTCTTTTTCATGATTTCCAGAATTTCTTTTTCTGCCAATCCAAATTCCTTTTTTATGATTTCAAATGGATTTTTTTCTTCTAAGGCTAACGAAACAATTTTTTCAGTTTGTTCCCAATTCAATTCTTTGCGGTTACTCTTTTTCATCACGTGAAAATTAATTCAAAATAGAGGTTAATGATTAATAGATTGATTTTCAATTTAAGTATCAATATTAATAAAAAAAATAATTAGTTGGTTCGATGAATGCTGTTTTTTTTAATGATTTTAACTGTTTTTTGCGGATCTCGATTTTTGAAACGGTATTTTTAATAGATTTTTCAAATTGTTGTTTTCTTCAACGGCCATGTGGGTATCTACGCCATAAATTATTTTGTCTTTGGGTAAAGTGGTGAAAGTACCAAACAGACGGTCCCAAACCGAAAAAATGTTGCCATAATTACTGTCTGTATACGGCAGAACGTAATGATGGTGTACTTTGTGCATATTGGGAGAAACCATAAAATAACTTAGTAAAGTGTCTAGTTTTTGAGGCAATGCTATATTGGCATGCGTAAACTGTGTAGAAATAACAGACAAGGTTTGGTATAGAAAAACCATCCACATTGGACTTCCGATGATCAAAACCCCAAGAGTTGTAAAGATAAATCGGATAATGCTTTCTCCGGGGTGATGCCGATTTGCGGATGTAGTGTCAATCCAGGTATCGGTGTGATGAACAAGATGAAAACGCCATAAAATTTTGAACCTGTGCTGTACATAATGAGGAGTATAGGCACCAATTAAATCCAGCAATAGTAAACCAATGATGGTGTAAAGCCAAAGAGGTAAAGCGGGTAACCATTGTAATAGTCCAAAGTGGTTTTCAGTCGTCCAGTTTGCTGTTTTAATTAAAATAAAAGCTAAAACAAAATTGACAATTATGGTAGTGAAAGTCAGGAATAAATTGATTCCTGCATGCTGCCATTTTCGATAGTGCATCCGGAACAGGGGAAAGGTATTTTCAATCATCCAAAAAAAGGTAATTCCGCCAACCAGAATTAAGCTTCTGTGCGAAGACGGAATTGTACTGAAATAGGCAATAATATCATTCATAAGGTTATATTGGAGTGATACAAAATAAGGGTGATTCAGATTGTTGAAGAAAAACAAATACAGGTAAGTTCTTCCGAAAAAAAGAAAAGAGAAAACCGAATAGAAGTATATTTGATTTTCTCTTTTGTGATAGTTATAAGCAAAGATTTATGCTTTTTTGATTAAGCTGATTATGAACAGTAAGACCCAGGCTCCTCCAACAGCAATTATAATTTGCCAAAGAAGTCCGCCACCACCGATACCTAATTTACCGGCAATCCAGCCTCCAATAATACCGCCAACAATTCCTACGACGATATTACCTAATAATCCAAAACCTGCACCTTTCCAGATCTGACCTGCTAGCCATCCTGATATTGCACCAATAAGTAAAAAATATAAAAATTCCATATGATAATTTTTTGAGGTTAAAGAGGAGTTGATTAAGCTTCGGCGTGATTTTGCAGTACGGTTTTATAAATGAAACCTGCTACAATAGCACCCAGAATTGGAGCAGCCCAAAACAGCCAGACTTGAGAAAGCGGCTCTCCACCAACAAAAATGGCCTGAGATAATGATCTTGCTGGATTTACCGAAGTATTGGTAATTGGAATACTGATTAGGTGTATTAAGGTTAGAGCAAAACCAATTGCAATACCGGCAAATCTTCCGTTGGCAAATTTATCTGTAGCTCCTAAAATTACTAATAAGAAAAACAATGTTAGTACAAACTCAGCGATAAAAGCAGATTGCAGGGAATATCCGTCAGGGGAGAAGGCTCCAAAACCATTAGAGGCAAAAGCTCCTGCTTTGGTATTATCAATGGCAAAACCGGCTTTTCCTGATGCAATGGTGAATAAAGTTCCTGCGGCCGCAAGAGCACCAACGCATTGTGCAATTATGTAAGGAATTAAGTCTTTTGCAGGAAATCTGCCGCCTGCCCATAGACCAAAAGAAACAGCCGGATTAAAGTGGCCTCCTGAAATATGTCCTACGGCATAAGCCATTGTAAGTACTGTTAAACCGAAAGCCAGTGCAACACCTGCAAATCCGATTCCTAAGTCGGGAATTCCGGCTGCAAAAATTGCGCTTCCACAACCTCCAAAAACCAGCCAAAAAGTTCCAAAAAACTCTGCAAATAATTTTTTCATAATAAATAGTTTTAATTAATAGTTGATTGTTAAAAAGTATATTGGTATGCCCACAAAATCAAAACAATCTGAATGGGCAAGCGTATAAACAAAATCCACTTGGGTAAACCAAAACTTGCTTTTTTATTCTGATACATATAGAGATTGGAAGGGAATACAGCAATTAAAGTAGCTATAATTCCCCATGCACCAAAATGAGAGGTAACAGGAATCAGGAGGAGTATGCCGAAGATGACCTCGGCACCACCACTTAAAATATTTATTAATTTAGGATTTGAAAAAAACGAGGGAATGATCTTAAGGTACATTCCCGGTTTTCTGAAATGATTTAATCCGGCAATAATATAAAGCGAAGCCATTAAATATAAATGCCAGGGTAAATTCATGATAAATAGGATTGTTTATCACGAATTTATAAAAAAATTAACAATTATTGCACTACAAGAGGCTTTTTTTTAGAGTGTTTCTAAATTAGCTGTTCTTGCGTTTGAAATTTACATTCATAATAACAATGGCTAAAATGATCAGAATAATTCCAATCCATTGTGAAAGAATTACTTCTTCATTTAATAAAACGTAGGCCATAGTTACTGAAACTGGCAACTCAAGGGCAGAAACGATACTTCCAAGACCAATTCCAGTTAATGGAAATCCAAGATTCATTAACATTGGAGGAATGATAGTTCCAAATAAAGCCAATATGATTCCCCATTTTGCAAAAATAGCAAGGTTAAAAGGAGTAACCTGTGTTACCAAGGCAAATGAAAATACGATAATGGCACCTCCAAACAGCATGTACAAACTACGTTGTGCCGACGATATTTCGGTTGCGACACGATTGGCTGTAAACATAGTAGTGGTGAAAGAAGCAGCGGCTAACATTCCCCACACAAGTCCTCTCCAGTCCAGTTCGATTTCGTTGTGTAGAATATTAGTGGCTAAAACAGTACCAATAAGAACGATAAATACTGAAAAAACTTTTTGTTTGGAAGGTAATTTCTTTTCTAAGATCATTTCAAGTAAAACTCCTATCCAGACTGTTTGCATTAGTAAAACGATACCAATTGAAACAGGGATGTATTTTACTGCCAAATAATAAAACAAACTCGTCATTCCTAATGAAGTACCGGCAAGCATTAAGCTGAATATGTTTTTTGGAGTTGCTTTCACAACATTGTCTTTATGTTTTAGTTTTTGGAATGTATTGATTAGTAAAATACCAATGATTCCTAATACAAATTGAGAGGTAGTTACTTCGGCAGTAGTATATCCTTCTGTGTAGGCCATTTTTACGAAAGTGGCTAACATTCCATAAGTTGTAGCTCCTAAGGCTACTAAAAATACTCCTTTTAATACATTGTTTTGTGACATCTTAATCTGTTTATTTTAAAAAATTTAAGCCGGCAAAGGTAAGCTATTTTGTTTAGGATTTAATAGAAAATATTGAGAAACGTTGTGATTGCGTTTATTTCGTTCTTTTTGTGAGGTTTAAAATTGAAGATTTGACAGGATGGTATAAAATAAAAAACCACCATGAAATACATCGTGGTGGTTGCTTTTAAGTCCGGTAAGGTACTTTGAATTACTTTACTGGCTGTTCTTTATAAGTTTCGATTTCAAAGATTAAAGTGGCGTTTGGCGGAATTACACCTCCCGCACCTTTTTCTCCGTAAGCCAGATTAGAAGGAAGGAAGAATATAGCTTTTTCTCCATCTGTCATCATGTCTAAAGCTTCAATAAAGCCAGGAATCATTCCGTCTTTTTTACCTACAACAAAAGGGAACGCTTTGTATCCTTTTTGGGCATCGCGGTTGGCATCGTATTTACCGTAAGCCTTTGCTACGGTAGAGATACTGCTGTCAAAAAGATTTCCATCTTCAAAATATCCTGCATAGTGAAAGTAAATGTTAGATCCTTCAGCTCCTTTAACGCCTGTTCCTTTTTGTGTAACAACATATTTTAAACCGGAAGCTGTTGTAGTAGCTTTCGCTTTTGTAGCGGCAAAATAAGCTGCTTTTTGAGTGATTACTTTTTGAGATTCTGCTTTTTTTGCCTCCTGAGCTTTAGCATCTTCAGCAATTACTTTTACAGGATCAAATTTTTTGGCTGCAGCACCTTTGCGTGTAATGGTAATTTTTGTCATGATATCGTCCTGAACAATTTTATTTACATTGTCCATTCCTGAAACCACATGACCAAAAATAGTATGTTTACCATTTAACCATGGTGTATCTTTGTGTGTGATAAAAAACTGACTTCCGTTTGTAGCCGGACCAGAATTGGCCATTGCCAGAACTCCGCCTTTTTCAAATTTTAAATCTTCTACAAATTCATCTTTAAATGCATATCCCGGACCTCCTGAACCATTTCCGTCAGGATCTCCACCCTGAATCATGAAATCATTGATTACTCGGTGAAATTTCAATCCGTCGTAAAAAGGTTTACCTTTAAGTTTTTCCACTTTAACGTTTGGGTTCGTTCCTTCTGCCAACGAGATAAAGTTAGCCACAGTTACTGGTGTTTTTACATATTCTAAAGAAACCACAATATCTCCTTTTGTGGTGGCTATTGTAGCAAAAATACCTTCGCCAGGATTGGCTTTAGGGGCTATTTTTGCTGCTGTCGCTGCCGTTTTTGGCTTTGCTTTAGCAACTGGTTTTTTGGTAGCCTGAGCCTGAATATTTACAACTGCCAGGCAAAATAAAAATAGAAATTTAAACTTCATGTTGTTCCGAATTTAAGTCTATGATGGTTTTTCTTTAAAAAAAATTATTGTGGTTTTTCTAATAATTGAATTTCGAAAATAATATTAGCATTTGGTGGAATTACTCCGCCAGCACCTGTTGCTCCGTAAGCTAAATGTGCAGGAATAAAAAGTACTGCTTTGTCTCCAAATGAAAGTTGTTCAATTCCTTCAATAAAACCAGGAATCATTCCGTCTTTACGACCTGCCTGGAAAGGAATTGGCTGGTATCCGTGTGCTTCGGCTCTTGCAGCATCAAATTTTCCGAAAGCTTTATTAACTTCTTCTACGCTTGAATCAAATAAAGTACCATCTTCTAAGAAACCGGAGTAATTGATATACAATTGAGCTCCTGTAGCCGGTTTTTTACCTGTTCCTTTTTCAGTGATTACAAATTCTAACCCTGAATTGGTTTTGGTCGCTTTAGGTTTGATAGAGGCTAAATACGCTACTTTTTCTTTTTGTACGCCTGCATATTTCCCTTTTTCTTTAGCAATTTCAGAGAAATAATCGTGAAATACTTTTATAGCGTCAAATTTTTTGGCAGCTTCACCGTTTCTGATAATTTTAACCGAAACAATTTTATCGTCTTGTTTGATCTGATTAACAACTTCCTGTCCTTTTTCAACCACATGACCAAAAATAGTGTGTTTTCCGTCTAACCATGGAGTCTCAACATGTGTGATGAAGAACTGACTGCTGTTTGTAGCCGGACCATTGTTTGCCATTGCTAAAACACCGGCTTTGTCAAATTTTAAATCGGTGATCTCATCTTTAAATCGGTATCCTGCATCACCTGAACCAGTTCCTTCAGGATCTCCGGTCTGAATCATAAAATTTTCAATTACTCTGTGAAATTTCAATCCGTCGTAAAAAGGTTTTCCTTTTAGGTAATCTTTAGTAACAAACTCGCTTTTACCTTCAGCTAAGGTTACAAAATTAGCTACTGTAACAGGTGCTTTTTTATAATCCAATTCAACAATAATGTGTCCTTTATTGGTTTCAATATCCGCATATAAACCATCAGGCAGGTTGCTGTGTTCGTCTTTACAAGAGAATAATGAACTAACGGCAAGTAATACTAGTAGAATACTTTTTTTCATTTTTAAAAGGTTGTTTTTATGGGTTTAAGGTATCTTTTTTAGTTTGAGCTACAGTTTTAGGAGCTGTTGTTTTAGGGGTTTGTGCCGCTGTAGTTGTTGGATTAGCAGCTGGATCCGGTACAAAGTTGCGAAGTGTAACAGTGCACATTAAGGATTGATTGGGTCCTATTTTTTTATTGTCTCCGTGATATCCGTAGGCGATATGCGAAGGGAATAAGAAAGTCACGGTTTCGTTTTTATGCATCATTTTTATACCGTCGCGTAATCCCATCATGATGTCTTGTTTGTCTACATAATAGGTCTGCGGACCAAGATCGGCTTCAGAATAGATTATTTTGCCATTGATATCTTTTACTTCCAGGTTAAAATAAGCGATATCTCCTTTTTTAGGAGTCTGGAGATCAGTTTCATTTCGTTCATCATAATACAGCCAGTATCCTTTTCGGGTGGCGTAGTATTTTGTTTTCGGATTGCTTTTGATTATTTTTTTAATAACATCCTCTTCATTGGCTACTAATTTTTTATTTCGATCGGCTGATTTTTTCATAAAAGTGCCGGAGGCCTGAGAAATAGGTCTTCTGGCATCTTCATGTTGTTTACAGCTAACCAATAAAACAGCAAAAAGTAGGGCGCAACTGCTTCGTTTTAAGTAGTTCATATTTGGGTTATATTTCTAATTTGTTTACTAAATCTTCAAATTTTTTCAAAGTTTCTTCCATTGAAGTCTCTGATTTTCCTCCCGCTGCATTACTGTGTCCGCCACCATTAAAATGATCTCTGGCAAACTGGTTTACGTCAAAACCTCCTTGTGAACGGAAAGAGATTTTAATGATTTTCTCGTCTTTATTTTCGATAAAAATAGCAGTAAAAACAATACCTTTTATACTTAATCCGTAATTAACAATACCTTCTGTGTCGCCTTTTACATATTGGAATGCGTCCAGTTCGTCCTGAGTAAGCGAAGTATAAGAGGTTTTGTGTTCTTCCAGAACTTTCATGTTTTGTAATGCACGTCCTAACAATTGCAAACGGCTGTAAGAACTGTTGTCGAACAACAAAACGGGTATTTGAGTATTTTCGACACCTAAATCGATTAGTTCAGCAATGATACGGTGTGTATTTCCTGTTGTTCCCGGAAAGCGGAACGAGCCGGAATCCGTTAATATTCCTGTGTAGATACAAGTGGCGATGGTTTTGTCTAAATCTTCTTTTTTGCCTAAGAAAGAAATAAAATTATAGACCATTTCACAGGTAGATCCAAACGAAGTGTCAGAGTAAGTATAAAGCGCATAATCATCCGGTTTCTGATGATGGTCGATCATAATAAACGGAGCGGTTAGCTTCGCAAGAGTATGTTCCATCTCACCTGTACGATGAAAAGCATTAAAATCCAGTGTAAAAATAAGCTCAGCTTCTTCTAATATTTTGGTACAGTTTTCAGTATCTTTTTCAAATATTTTAACCGTTTCAGAACCTGGAAGCCAGGCTAAAAAATTAGGAAAATCATTAGGAGCAATTACTGTTGGCTGATGATTGTTTTTTAATAAAAAATGGTATAACCCTAAGGTTGAACCCATAGCATCACCGTCAGGTCCTCTATGAGGAATGATGGCAATTTTCTTTGGGGTTGCGAGTAATAATTGTATCGCTTGAATGTCTTGTATTTTCATAGTGTGCGAATTTACATTTTTTTAATGTAATGCTGAAATCATTTTTTATAAGTTAATTGTGCTGAGTTCAAAGTCCAAAGTCCAAAGTCGAAAGTCGAAAGTTCAAAGTCTAAAGTCCAAAGTCCAAAGTCGAAAGCCTAAAGCGTAAAGCTTATAGCTTATAGCGTACTAGAGGTTTTCCAGTTCTTTTCGCTGTAGTCTCTGATACAACTTATACTTAGCTCCTTTTACAATTTGTGATTTGTAAATTCCAACAGAACCGGAGGAGAAATACGCTATAACGCATGCAATGGCGATGAACAATCCAGGCTGAATTCCAAAAAGTTCCATTCCCATAATGGTACAGGCAATAGGAGTGTGTGTGGCTCCTGAAAACACTGCGACAAATCCCAAACCCGCTAAAAAAGCAATGGGTAATGGAATCACCAGAGACAAAGCACTCCCTAAAGTTGCTCCTACAAAGAACAATGGAGTGACTTCGCCACCTTTAAATCCTGCGCCGAGAGTAAATCCGGTGAATAGAATTTTAAGCAGAAAATCGTACCAGAGATTAGCATTTGTAAAGGAATCGACAATTACCGGAACTCCCAAACCAGAGAATTTTGTGAGTCCGAAACCAGCAATGGCAATAGACAAAACAATTCCGCCAATAAAAGGACGGAGTGGAGGATATTTGATGTTTTTGGAGAAAAGGGAACCCCAGAAATGGGTGCTTCTCGAGAAAAGCAGAGCTGCAAAACCGGACAAAAGACCGATTAAAAGTACATAACATAAAGTGGTTAGACTAATTTCAGGAACAACGGGAATGTTGTAATGGGTATGTTTTACCTGCCAGAATTCGACAGTGAAGTAAGCAGCATAAGCGACTAAGAAGGAGAGAAGAATACTTTTGAAATTAATTTTACTGAAATACAGAACCTCCAAGGCAAAAATCGCTCCTGCAAGCGGAGTTCCAAAAACAGAGGCGAAACCGGCACTGATTCCGAGGATAATGAGAACTCTGCGTTCGGTATTATCCAAATTGAAAAGCTTTGTAAATTGATCGGCGATAGCACCGCCCATTTGTACTGCTGTGCCTTCACGTCCTGCCGAACCTCCAAATAAATGGGTTAGTAAGGTTCCTAAAAGCACTAGAGGAGCCATTTTAAAAGGAATGACTTTTTTTGGGGTTTCGTATTCTTCGAGCAATAAATTATTGCCTTTTACAACAGATTCTCCCCAGTAATGATAACTAAATCCTACTAATAATCCACCAAAAGGTAAAAGCCAGATTAGCCAGTCGTGCTGAATTCTAAATTGCGTAACCCATTCAAGGGAAACTAAGAAAAGTGCAGAAGCAGATCCGGACAAAATACCGATCAAAACGCATATTAAAATCCATTTGAAAGTGGTCAGTAGTAGTTCTTGTAGTCTTTGAGAGGTCATTAAATATTGTAAGAAAAATTTTCGCCACGAATTTCACGAATTTTATCGAATTAAAACATTTTTTAACGTTATAAATTGTTAAAATAGAAAAAGTCGTGAAATTCGGCCCGAAAAATTATTGAACAACAGCCGTAAATTCAATTTCAACTAAATATTCGGGAGCAACCAGTTTGCTGATTTCATAGAACCCGGTTGTTGGTTTTACATCTTTAAAAAAGGAAGAATGCGCTCTTGCTACTTCTTCGAAAGTCGAAATATCAGTAGTGAAAATTCGCGTTCTGATCACATCTTTCATTCCAACATTTAAATCTTCTAAAACTTTTTCAACACGTTCCAGGATGTTGTAGGTTTGAGCATAAGCGTCATTAGCTTTTACTTTTTCACCATCAACAATAGCTACAGTTCCTGAAACTTCAATGATGTTGCCAATTCTTACGGCACGACAATATCCCATTTTGTCTTCCCAAGGAGATCCTGTTAAGATGTTTTCTCTTTTCATTTCTTTTGGTTTATTGAATTTACTTCTTTGTTTTTAAGGCAAATTCGGATTGGTTAATAGAGTCGCAATTTATAAAATATGCCAATGAAAAAGAGTACGATTGAATTGAAATCATTTCGGAATTCCTTCTTTTTTGTGATATTTTAAAGCGTCAAATTGTTCTTTACTCGATTTGATGCTGTTCGTAGAGACGAAGTTTATTTTGGGTAGCAGTAAGGTCTTGCTGCAATCCTTCGATTTTGCTCAATAAGTTTGCGATTACATCCAGGCCTTCAAGATTAATTTTCAAATCATAATGAAGACGTATCATTTTCTCAACAGTTGGTAATTGTTCCGGTTGGAAATATTCGTCTTCTTCAAGTAGTATAATTTTTACCAAACCGTAATTATGCAACTCCGTTATAAAGGTGTTCTCAATTTCGTGATACACGCAAAATTGTTTAATATGGATTAAGTTTTTACTGCTCATGATTTCTTAGTTTAGCTAGTTCTTCAAATAATTCTTTTTCTTTGGCAGACAGTTGGGTTGGGATTTTTATAGTGTAAGTAATGTATAAATCACCAAACTGATTTTCTTTTTTGTATACCGGAAAGCCTTTGCCTTTTAATTTTATTTTAGTTCCGGGCTGAGTTTCGGCCGGGACTTTTATTTTTACTTTTCCGTCAAAAGTCTTTACGAAAATTTCTCCTCCTAAAATAGCGGTGTATAAATCCAGTTCAACATCGGCATATAAATTATGGCCTTCCCGCTTAAAATCGGAATCATTATCAATTAAAAAAGTGATGTATAAATCGCCATTTGGACCACCATTTGCGCCGGGTGCACCATGATTTGGAATTTTAATAATCTGTCCGTTTTCGACTCCGGCCGGAATGGTGATTCGGATATTTTTTCCATTAACACTTAGATTCTGCTTGTGAGTCGTGTAAGCGGATGCTAAATCTAACTGTAATTCGGCATTAAAATCCTGACCTCTGTATTTTGCCTGACCTCTGGAACTTCTCCCTGAAGAGCCGTACATAGAATTGAAGAAATCAGAGAAATCACTTTCGGAAAAGTTTCCGCCACCAAAATCAGTGTAGCCTTGATTGCCTTGCTGTTGTCGGGAATATTGCTGTTGATTAGGATCGTAACCTGCTTTTTCAAACTCGTCGGCATGTTTCCAGTCTTTTCCGTACTTGTCGTATTTTTTACGATTTTCGGGATTACTTAAAACTTCGTTAGCCTCATTTATTTCTTTGAATTTTTTCTCCGCTTCCTTGTCATTGGGGTTTAAATCAGGATGGTATTTTCGCGCCAGTTTTCGATACGCCTTTTTGATTTCAGCTTCAGTTGCAGATTTTGTGATTTCTAATACTTTGTAATAATCAATATAATCCATGGATTGAAAATTTAATAAATTAGCTATTTCGACAGATGTTTTAAACAGTCAGAACAGAGGTGTGTTTTTTGATTTATTATTCTAAATTGAAAAATAATCGAAGTTCCGAGGTGTCCGATTTACGATATGAGTTTAATTTTTAGTATCTCTCTTTGAAAGATTGAAGTTAGGAATAAGTTGCTAATTATCAAAACGATGTTTTTCGAATATTAAAAAAATAACATTTACATAGTTTCAGAAGTCCCCCGATTGATTTGCAATATTAGAATTTGGAATTTGGAATTTTGAGTTTGGGATTTAGAATTTGCAGTTTTTGGCAGGTTTTTTGATTCCAAAAAAAGGCATAATATAGTGTTATAAAAGTCTTAAAGTTGTAGTGCTTAACTATATTATGCTATTTTTGTGATTCCAGATCCCGTTTTAAAGCAAACATAAAAGCCGATTCGATAATACTTTTTCAATGAAACACATTTTATTCTTCATATTATTTTTTACTGCTGTTACCGTATCGGCGCAAAAGGAATTTGGAACTAAATTCAAGCCCATTGCAGCACCTAAATTTGGGGCAAAACCCAAAAAGACTCCAATTCCGGAAATAAAAGACCCTCAGGGTGAAAATCTGGACATGCCGGGGATTAAAACACCTAATGTTTTTGACAATACCAGTATTACTCCAAAATCTCAATTTCAGATTGGGGCAGAGAAAAGTAAGTTCACCATGTCTACCGAAACTGATTTTGCCAATCCGGGAGATCGTTACGTGCCCAAAATGGAGAAAGATTTAGACAAAGCTTTAAGAGATGTCGGTTTGAAAGAAGGACGCGGAACATTAATAAAAAGAAATATCTCTTTGGGAGATTTTAGAACAAAATCACAATATTTCATTGTAAAATTAAGAGACTTCGGAGCCATCGATGGCGATTTGGTCAAAGTTTCATCAAATGATGCCGTAATTGCCAGTCAGATACTATTGGGGTCCAATTTTAAAGAAGTAAAAATAAACCTTGCAGCAGGGTTTAATAAATTAGATTTTGAAGCTTTAAATATCGGTACATTGGGCGGAAACACTGCAGAAATCCAGGTTTATGATGATAAAGGACAATTGGTAACCAATGATTACTGGGATAACCTTGCCGCGGGATTTAAGGCTTCGATTGTTGTGACAAAAGAATAGTTTTTTAAGGTACTAAGGTTCTGAGATGCTAAGGTTCTAAGTTTTTAATAAATAATAACTACGTGATTATTGGGGTAACCTCAAAGCAGTTTTTTTGAGATTTTAAGGGATTAAGCAACTAAGGTTCCAAGTCTTTCTAAAAAGAACTTAGAACCTTAGTATCTCAGAACCTCAGAACCTTTTTTCTAAAATGGATCCGCAGTCACTCTAAACTTCATTTCTGCTTTTACAGTTACATCTTTAGTAAGCGTTTCTTTCAAAGTAACTTTTGTTCTGATTTTGTATTTATCTGCTTTAATGTATTGATCCAGTCTTGCATCGGTACAAATCAAATCGATGCTGTTGGTGGAGGTATTGATATTATCCTGATAAGCAAGTTCTATTTCATCAGAATCTGTCGTAGAAATATACAAATGAACCGATTTTAAAAACGTAAATGTTTTATCGGTTGGATTTGTAATCATTAGTTTAAGCGATTTCAGTTTAACATCTTTTACTAAACTGGCTTTGGTTTTATTGTTCTCAAACTCGGCAGAAGAATTTGTAGTGACATCCGGAGTGATAATTTCCGAAGGTAAATTGATAGGGGAAGTACTCTTTATCTGGATCGAAGTTTCGTTTGAAATCGTAAAAGTCAATAAATTATCTACAGCATCACAAGAGCTTAAAAACAAAGACAAAAAGAGAGAAAGGGCAATTAATTTTGATTTCATAGTTGAATTTTAATTTGGGTTTTTCGTTACGTACGAAATAAATTGGTTTTTGGATTTTTTTATTTACAGGTTCAAAGATGCAAAGGTTCATAGGAACAAAGCAAATGTTTTTCTTAATTTTAGTAAACCTTCGAATCTTTGTTGCTTTGAGTCTTTGCGCCTCTAAAATCAGAACGTTGAAAAAAAATATTTATTTTTTCGGCGTTCTGATTTTTCAAATTCGAATATAAAAAGTACTTTTGCGCATGCAACACAACGTACTTATTTTAGATTTCGGATCGCAATATACTCAGCTTATTGCGCGTAGAGTTCGCGAATTAAATATATTCTGCGAAATTTTCCCTTACAATCACTTTCCTAGTGATTTATCACCTTATAAAGCCGTAATTTTAGGAGGAAGTCCTTTTTCTGTTCGTGCAGAAGATGCTCCACATCCTGATTTATCTCAAATTCGAGGCAAGCTTCCAATGTTAGCAGTTTGTTACGGAGCACAATACTTAGCTCATTTTAGTGGAGGTGAAGTAGCAGCTTCGAACACCAGAGAATATGGAAGAGCTAATTTGTCTTATATTAAAGAGAATGAAGTTTTCTTCAACGGAGTTTCTGAAAACAGCCAGGTTTGGATGAGCCATAGTGATAGTATCAAAGCTTTACCAACCAATGCTGTAAAATTAGCAAGCACACATGATGTAGAATTTGCTGCTTATAAAATTGAAGGTGAAACTACTTATGCTATTCAATACCATCCTGAAGTTTTTCACTCTACTGATGGATCAAAAATGCTGAAAAACTTTTTAGTAGATATCGCTGATGTTCCTCAAAACTTTACACCAGGAGCTTTCGTAGAAGAAATGGTAGCGGAGTTAAAAGAGAAATTAGGAAATGATAAAGTGGTTTTAGGATTGTCAGGAGGAGTAGATTCTACTGTTGCTGCAGTGCTATTAAACAAAGCAATTGGACAAAATTTATATTGCGTTTTTGTTAATAATGGACTTTTGCGTAAAAACGAATTCGAAAATGTATTGAATCAATACAAAGGAATGGGATTGAACGTAAAAGGAGTAGATGCAGGCGATCGTTTTCTGTCAGAATTAGCAGGAATCAGTGATCCTGAAACCAAACGTAAAACAATTGGCCGTGTATTTATCGAAGTTTTTGATGATGAATCGCATTTAATCGAAGATGTAAAATGGCTGGCGCAGGGAACTATTTATCCTGATGTTATTGAGTCAGTTTCGGTAAAAGGACCATCGGCAACGATCAAGTCGCACCATAACGTAGGTGGATTGCCGGATTATATGAAATTAAAAATTGTAGAACCACTTCGAATGTTGTTCAAAGACGAAGTTCGAAGAGTGGGAGCTACTTTAGGAATAGATCCTGAATTATTAGGAAGACACCCTTTCCCGGGACCAGGATTATCAATTAGAATTTTAGGAGATATTACTCCGGAAAAAGTTCAGATTCTACAAGATGTGGATGCCGTTTTTATTGACGGATTAAAATCATGGGGATTGTATGACAAAGTTTGGCAGGCAGGAGCAATCTTGCTTCCGGTAAACAGTGTTGGTGTAATGGGCGATGAGCGTACTTACGAAAAAGTAGTAGCGCTAAGAGCTGTAGAATCAACAGATGGTATGACGGCCGACTGGGTTCATTTACCGTATGATTTCTTAATGAAAGTGTCTAACGATATTATCAATAAAGTAAAAGGCGTGAATCGTGTGGTTTACGATATCAGCTCAAAACCACCAGCAACAATTGAGTGGGAATAGTACTATTTTTTAAAATTAAGGCGTTACATTTGTAACGCCTTAATTTTTTAAACCTACTATTTATGAGAGAATTTTTAACGATTTCTCTTGTGTTTGTTTTGTCTTTTAACAAAATAACTGCGCAAGATTCAATTATTGAGCATCGGATTCAAAAGGGGGAAACTGCTTACTTTATTGCCCAAAAGTACAAGGTTTCAGTAGAAGAAATTTACAAACTTAACCCCGAATCACAAAACGGAATCAAAGACGATCAGACGATCAAGATTCCTGTTCATTCCTCTGAAAAACCAAATTCCAGTCAGCAGATTATTCATGTTGTTGGCGCAAAAGAAACTCTTTTTGGTTTAGCAAAACAGTATAACATTTCGGTGGAAGCTCTTCAGAATGCCAATCAGGCGATTCTTACCAACGGACTTCAGATTGGTCAGCAACTAATTATTCCGCAAGGTTCCGGAGATCTTTCTCAAACTGAAAGTACAATTTCTTCAAAAGTCAGCCATCAGGTTGTGGCAAAAGAATCTTTATTTAGTATTGCGAGACAGTATAATGTTTCGGTTTTGGATTTGGAAAATGGAAATAAAAATCTTCTTCAAAATGGACTACAAGTTGGACAGACTATTGCGATTCCGAATAAACGAAAAACTTTAGACGGACGAGTTCGTGTCATCAATCAGGAAACTGTTTTTCATGTGGTCGAGCCTAAAGAAACGAAGTTTTCGATCGCTAAAAAATATGGAATTTCGATTGATCAGCTGGAATCGCAGAATCCTGAAATCGTAAACGGACTGATTGTTGGAAATAAGCTGGCCATTAATACAAAAGGTGTAAAGCCGACAAATGAAAGCGAAGAACTGATGATTGCTCTGGCCGAAAAGCAGGTAGTGGTGGAAAAAACAAAAGCCAAAACAGTCGAATTGGAAGATTTGAAAGACCGTTTGGTTGTTCAGAAAGAAATGAATCAGAAAATTATAAAAATTAATGATTTGAAAATCAATCTGAATGACATGAATGGCTCAAAAGAAAATTCAGTTGAAAAATTGCGATTGGTACTGGAAGCTAATAAAAATGTGCAGGATGTTTTAATGGCGAAACTGGATTCGCTGGTTCGTACGATGAATGATGATCTGGTCGATTTGAAAAGACTGGATATTTTAAATGTTGACGAATCAAAAAGACTGGAAAAACAATCTTACGAAAGTATTGGGAAAACGAATGAATTATCGTCTCAGTTAAAAAAAGAGTTGGCAGAAAACCGAAAAGTCTATGCCGGTTTAATGAATAAAGTCGAAAAAATCGCTGTAGCCGAAAACCAGGAATACAAGAAGAAAATCCGCGAAAGCGAAAAAAATAATAATCCGGCTTCATTGCAACAACGTCTTTCATTGGAAGAAATAAAGCAGTACAAAATAGAGCAGGAGCAGGGTGACGCTAAGAATCAGCTCTTGATTGCTAAAATTGACTCACTGGATAATCAGAAGAAGATCGAAGTGAAGAGACATATCAGTAAAGCCTCCTACTATAGTATGGAAGCCCGAAATTTTGATGATAAAGTGGCTTTGCTGAAATTGAAAAAGTATCAGGATCAGGCGATTAAAAATCAGAAAAAAAACGGATTCATTGGCGATTCAAAAATTATCTCATCGGAAGAAATGAAACAGGAGTTAAAGGAAAATCCGCTTAAAAGGGACAAAACGATAAAGGTGGAAGTTTTTGATAATCTTCGCGAAGTTTCAAACGGCTATTACTTAGTTTTGGGTATATTTACAGACGCAACGCTAAGGGATAAGCTCATTACGAAACTCATTGATTCCGGCGATTTTAACGCCAGTTTCTTTTTTAATATTAATAGTCTTTCGTACTATGTGTACTCCGATAAGTACCAAAATATGGAAGAAGTACTATATCAATGCAAGAAAAAAGAGGAAGATGAGTTATATAAAGAGGTGAGTATTGCTAAGGTCGAGATTGATCTTAGAGAATAAGCAATGCAGAAAAAACAAGTGGCAGGGATTTTGTTTTACAGAGAATTTTGTAACTTGTTTTTGAATTAGGAATTAAATTGTTTTAAGCTTTATTATGAAATATTATTCAACATTATTGTCTCTGATTTTTTTTGCAACCAGTTCCGCATTTTCACAAGAAAAGGTGGTTAAATATACGGTTTCAAGCGGAGAAACTATTAACCAGATTGCTGTTAAATTTAAGGTTACGCCTTATGATATTTATTCCCTAAATCCGGATGCCAGAAATGGAGTAAAACCCAATACCGTTTTATTGATTCCGACAAGCGGTGCTAAAACAGCAGTTAAAAATGATGTTGCTCCGGTGAAAAGTTCAAATTCAGGAAAAACAATTACGCATGAAGTACAGCCAAAAGAAACTTTGTTTGGCATTGAGAAAAAATATAATGTTACGGATGAAGCTTTAAAAGCAGCTAATCCTTTTTTGGTGAAAGATGGTTTGCAGATTGGACAAACTCTTGAGATTCCGTCAAAAGGAAGTGCGGTGAAAACAACTGTTTCAACTTCAGTGAAACCGAAGTCGGCAGCACCGGAAAAGTATGTTTACCATGATGTGGTAGCAAAAGAAACTAAATTTTCAATTGCAAAACAATATGGAATGACTATTGAAGAATTAGAAAAACGTAACCCTGAAATTGTTTCAAACCTTCCAGTTGGTTATCGTCTGACGATCAAAGGAACTGCTCCTAAAGTAGAAACTTCTGCTCCGTCTGCGGCTGCTGTTGTAAAACCGGCTGAAACAAAAAAAGCAGTGGAAACTTCGAAAAAAGCAACTTCTTATATGGAGTATCAGGTGAAACCAAAAGAAACTTTTTATAGTTTAACGCATACTTTCCATATTACTCAGGAAGAATTAACGGCCTTAAATCCGGCACTTTCTGAAGGTGTAAAAGAGGGAATGGTTTTAAAAGTTCCGGCAGGATACGTGGCGCCAACACCAATTATCGTACACCAACAACCTGCTGAAAAAGAAGTTGAAAAAACTATTGAAAAGACCATTGAAAAGCCAGCTGAAAATACAGCAGGAATTAAAGTGGTAGATAAAGTTAAATCTGAAACTGTTTCCGCGAATCCGGAAGTGGTGGAACTGACTAAAAAAAGAGGGGAGAACGAACGTAAGAAATTAGTTTTATTATTGCCATTCAATTTAGCGAAAATGCAGGGGGATACTATCAGTGCTGCCAGTAGAATT
Organism: Flavobacterium sp. B183; assembly: GCF_023539155.1. NCBI lineage: Bacteria > Pseudomonadati > Bacteroidota > Flavobacteriia > Flavobacteriales > Flavobacteriaceae > Flavobacterium > Flavobacterium sp. B183. The sequence continues at coordinate 2,840,388 of NZ_CP097434.1, forward strand.
AAGAGCGATAAATTTTTGAACATGACGCTTGATTTTTATTCGGGAGCTTTGATGGCAATCGATTCAGCAAGAACTTTAAAGTTGCCAATCGATGTTGCAATTTATGATTCTCAGGAGACAAAAAATAGTTCTAATGTTTCAGGTTTAATGGCTCAGAATAAATTGCAGGATGCCAATGCTGTAGTGGGACCTTTTTATCAAAGTAATGCCGAATCTACTGCCAATACATTGCGTTTGTATAATATTCCTGTGATTTCTCCATTATCAAAAGACAAAGCCAACCCAATTGATAATTTGTATCAGACGATTCCATCAAACGATGTGGTGCGAAATGCCGTTTTTGATTATATGAGAGGGAAGAATGGAAACATCGTTGCAGTTGTAGACAAAAAGAAAGAATCAGTGATCAGTTATATCAAACAAAACCAAAAAGGAGTTGTGTTTGCTAATCTGACTGAAACCGGAGCTCTGGATGTGGCGAATTTAAAAAGTTTGTTATTGCCTAACAGAATGAACTATGTCGTTATGGAATCGGCCAATACAGCAATGGTTAGAACGACTATAAAAGCTTTGACAGATGCTCAAAAAACCTGTCAGATACAGTTGGTAGTTTTAGAGCCAAACAATACGCTGGATTCAGACGAGATTAGTTTTGACAGTTTAATTAAGTTGAAATTGATGTATCCGTCCGTTACTCGTGATAGTGATGAACAGTCTGTTTTGATTTTTGAAAAAGAGTACCGATTGAAAAATAAAGTAAATCCAAATACCTATGCTACAAGAGGATTTGATGTTACTTTTGATACCATGATGCGTTTGGTTCAGGGAAAAACCTATCAGGAAACAGCCGATTTAATGACAACTGAACAAGTTGACAACAAATTTCAATTTTACAAAAAAGAGGATGGAGGACACGCAAACAAAGGTGTTTACATCTTATATTACGATAATGATTTAACTTTAAAAGTAGCAAATTAATGACATCAAAAGTAACCTATTTAGGCGATTTAAGAACAAAATCAATCCATGTGCAATCCGGAAGTGAAATCATTTCGGATGCGCCTGTAGACAATAACGGAAAAGGAGAAGCTTTTTCTCCCACAGATACTGTTGCCAATGCTTTAGCAAGTTGTATGATGACGATTATGGGAATTAAAGCCCGTGACCTGAATGTAAATTTAGTCGATTCAACTGCCGAAGTAACGAAGATTATGAATGCAGAACCGAGACGTATTGGAGCCATCGAAATTGCTTTTGAAATGAAAGGGGATGCCGATGAGAAAAGCAAAACCATTTTGGAACGCGCTGCAATGACATGTCCGGTGTTTTTAAGTCTGAACCCTGAAATTGAAAAGAAAATTACTTTTAACTGGAAGTAATTTAAAATCCAATATTTTAAAATTTTAAATCCCAAATTCCAATTTTTGTTGGAGTTTGGGATTTTTTTTGACAGAGAATTTTATATCAATTTTATTTCTATTTTACTCTAATGTTTTCTGGTATTATTGTCCGTTTTCGGGTTTTAAATCTTCTAAAATCGGAGTGCTAATTGTTTTTACCTCCTTCTGAATTTTTCCGTTTTTTTGTTCGAAAATCTGAATGGTGTTTTTACCTTTTTTAAGCCAGCAACCCGGAACATATAGTGTTTGTTGTGGACCAACGCTCCAGTAACGCCCAATGTTGATTCCGTTTACAAAAACAATTCCTTTGCCCCAGTCGCGCATGTCCAGGAAGGTGTCTCCGGTTTTACTCAGATTAAAGGTTCCCTGATATACCGTAGGACGGTCGATTTTTCCTGAGTTTTTGTAAGCCGTTACATCCGGTTCCTGAGCCATTGGTAACGGGTACATTTTCCAGTTTCCGGTAATGGTTTCGCCATTGATTATTACAGGGCTAATGATTCCTTTATTGTTGGCATTAATTTGAGAACCGTAGTTAATACGCCCCATATTCTCTACCAGAATATCTAGTGTTGCGTTAAAGGGAACTTCAATTTCACAATCGTATTTTTTGTAATAGCGGTTCAATTCTGCTACTTTTTTTCCGTTGACATACACTATGGCATAATCACGTAGGCCTTTTAGTTCCAGTTTCCCGCTAATAGGCTGTGTAAATCTTTTGCTGTACCAAACATAACCGTCTCCCTGATTGAGCTGTTCAAAAGTTAAAGGATTGTCTGCCGTTACAGGAGGGATTTTAGACTTTAAATCGGCTAAGTCAATAGCCTTTGTTAGTGCTATGTTCGGAATAGTGATCACGGGCATTTTTGCCGGAACAGGTGGAGTTTCATTGGTTTTGAGGATGGCTCTTAACGCATTGTATTTTGGGGTTGCCCAACCTGCCTCGCTAATGGGAGCATCATAATCGTAAGAAGTCATGTCGGGCTGAATGTCATGCTCTTTGTCGTAATTGGCTCCGGAAGTAAAGCCAAAATTAGTTCCTCCGTGAACCATATAGTAGTTGAATGAAACCTGATGGTCTAAATATTTTTGTGTTTGGTCAACAGTTTCCTGAGGAGTTTGTGTTGGAAAAGGTTCAGCCCAATGATCCAGCCAACCCGGATAAAATTCAGCAACCATATACGGACCTTGCCCGTTATTGAATTGGTTGACCACGTTTTTTAGTTTTGTAATATCGCTCTCTCCATTTGCCGTTGGGAGAGCACCCGGTAAAGCTCCGCCTTCAAATAACCAGCTTCCGTCTGAAGTAAAAAACGGAACTTCGAAACCAATGTCTTTCAATTGTTGAAAAACGGCCGCACTGTATTTTTTATGTTCTTCAAGAGGAACATCTTTGCGTTGTGCGACATACGAGCCAAATTCATTCTCCCCCTGAACCATAATAATCGGGCCTCCTTTGGTGATTTGTAAATTCTTAACCTGATTGTACAGTTCGGTAAAATAGGCTTTAGTTGCGCTCAGATAAGCTTTGTTGTTTCCACGAATAACCATATCACGAACATTTTGTAAAAACCAGGGATAACCTCCAAATTCCCACTCGGCACACACATACGGCCCCGGGCGTAAAATCACGAATAAACCCTCTTCCTGAGCTGTTTTGATGTATTCGGCCAGGTTTTTATTTCCGGTTTTGAAGTCCCAGATTCCGGGTGCCGTTTCATGATAATTCCAAAATACATACGTGGCGACCGCATTTAAACCCATTGCTTTCATCATTTTTAAGCGATGGCGCCAATAAGGCTGTGGAATGCGGGAGTAGTGCATTTCACCGGAATGAATTTGTATGGGTTTTCCGTTGAGCAGGAAATTTCCATTGGCAATAGCAAAACTTTGTTTCTCTTGGGCTGTTGCGCAAAGGCTAAGAGAAAGAAACAGAAAGGTAAGGTATATTTTTTTCATCTTTAATTCAAATTAGTGTTGACTATAATGAACAAGAGAGCACTATAAATCGCGCCCTCTTGTTTCTACTAACTAACCAATAAATTTTTATTCTGAAAATTCTAATTTTTTCAACTTGTTCCATCCGCCACGCGTGAAATCCGGAATTTCTACAGGAGCAGAACCGTTGTCAAGAGAAATCTCTGTTAATGGACCTAAACAAGACCATTCGGCTAAGTCGTAAACGTCCATATCTAACGGAAGTCCTTTTTGTAGACAGTAAATCAAACGGTAATCCATTACGAAATCCATTCCGCCGTGACCGCCCACTTTTTTAGCCTGCTCTTCGATGTTTTTTACAATCGGGTGTTTGTATTTTTCCATTAATGCTTTTTTCACATCTGCAGGAACAAAAGAGTGTGCGCTTAATTTTTCATGATTTGGTTTTACATCATCACCTAATTCCTTACCGTCTAATGCATATCCTTCTAACGGGTATTTGTTAGCAAAACCTTTTGTACCGCTTAATTGGTACATTCTGCTGTACGGACGAGGAGAGGTAACATCGTGCTGGATTTGGATTGTTTTTCCGTTTTCCGTACGAATCATAGTCATGGTGTGATCTCCATTTCTGAAATCTTTGATTTCTTTTCCTGATTTTTCTTTGATGTATGCCGGATTTCCAACCGCTTTCGTATCCATAGAAACTAAAAAGTTCATTTTGTCACCACGGTGAATGTTTAGAGCCTGACAAGCGGGTCCCATACCGTGAGTAGCATAAATGTCGCCACGGTGTTTGATGTTGTAATCCATTCTCCAGTTGTTCCAGTATTCTCCCCAGAAAGGCTGAAGTCCGTGGATGTAAGATCCTTCGGCATGAAGAATTTCTCCAAATAGACCTTGCTGTGCCATGTTTAAGGTAGTAAGTTCGAAGAAATCGTATACACAGTTTTCAAGTTGCATACAGTGTTTACGAGTTTTCTCAGAAGTATCAATAAGCTGCCAGATTTCTTCCATTGTCATTGCTCCCGGAACTTCTATGGCTACGTGTTTACCGTCTTTCATCGCTTGTACACCAATGATAGCATGGTGTTTCCAATCGGTGGCAACATATACTAAATCAACATTTGGTAAAGCCGTCACTTTTCTCCAGGCATTTTCGTCACCGTAAAATTCCTGAGCTTTAGGAAATCCGGCTTTGGTTAAAGTTTCGTTTGCTTTAGAAGTATTTTCCTGTGTCATATCGCATAAAGCGACAATTTCTACACCCGGAATATGTGTCATGCGCTCTACTGCTCCCGGACCACGCATTCCGAGACCTATAAAGGCAACACGAACGGTAGGTAGTGGTGTTGTTGCCAAACGCAAAACATCGGTTTGACCTTTTGCACGGGCAGGTGTTTTGGTTTTAATCATTTGTGCCGATGCGTTTGTTCCTCCAAACAGAATACAGGCGGCTAACATGAATTTTAAAATACTAGTTTTCATAATGTATTATTTTGATTTGAAATGATTGATAATCTAAAATCCGATTATCGGGGATTATTGTTGTGAGGTATTTTAGGGTAATGTATTAAAATTGATCTCCGGTTTTTTATTCGTTAATGGTTTTGTAAAAATAGTTTTTGGCGTGGTATAGTCATTAAAAAAGCCTCCGTTTTTTAGATAAAAGAAACCATTTTCAGTTCCTCCGGCAAAATCCATTCTGTATTCTTTTGCTCCTGTGTTGTCGTTTGTAAAGCGTACTGAATTAATTTCGAACCAGTTGCCTTTGTCGTCGCAAACCCATTGATTGTTGAAAAGGACTTTGCGGGACAGATCTCCCTGTTCCGGGATGAAATTTTCCAGAAAGGAATGAAATCTTTTCAAATAGGTATTGGTTTGAGGACGATTAAAACTGGCAATCAATAACCATTTATTCAATTCGGGAGCGTAAAAGTAAGCGGTATATGTGGTGGTGTTATTACCGACAGGCAGTCCTCGAAGTAAAAACTTGTAGGTGTTTCCTGCTTTCCAGTTGTATTTAAGGTAGCTTTGTCCTCCTGAGCCTTCGTTACCAAATTCGCCTGTGTGCACATTTTCGCCTTTTTTCAGCAGTTTAATTTTATGAGTTTCAGGAATACTGTTAGGATCGTCAGTTGTAAACGGGCTCCATACCGAGAATAAAATTCTTCTTTCGGTAGCTGAGTTTACCTGAATTCCGAAGTAACCTTCGCCAAAACCATTTGCCATAAAATAAGACCCGATTTTGTCTTCGTTTTGAGGAACGGTAATTTCATTGTAATACCACTCGGTGTTGGTGTTTTCGGGAGTCTGATAGTTTAAATGAACAGAAGGTCCGCGACGTCCCCAATGATAGAAGTCGCCTTCGTTGTTGGGTACGTAAGAGATTTTACCGTCAAAATCAGCACTTGCAATCGTTAGACGACTAATAGACGGGAAACGATCGCCGGTTTTACTGATTCCTTTTATTTTAACAGCAATATATCCTTCTTTTTTAAGGTTCCAGGTTCCTGCGATAACGGCCTTTTTTGAAGTGGTGAAGTTTACTTTTTTAGATTCATTATTAATCGAAAATTCGAGTTCGGATTTTCCATACACTTCAACAGATTCTTCTACCGTAATTTGAAAGGTTCCGGGTTTGGAAATTCTGAAATAGGCGGTGAAAAACTCGTTGGAATCTGTCCAGTTTTCGATGCCATTGTCGGTAATGGTATTTTTTCCGTCTAAATGTTTAGAACTATACGCATTTCCACCAAGCGGCAGAGAAATTGTTGTCTTTGGATTTTCTATGGTTTCATTTTCCGATGTTACATCATCATTGCTGCCAACGCAGGAAACCGAAACTAGAAAAGAAGCAAAAAACAGGTATATTATTTTTTTCATTTGTTGCGATTAAGTTATTATAAATGTATTCTTCTTTTTTAAAGTAGCCTCTCTAATTGACCAAATTAGAGAGGCTTCAAAACAAACAATAAAATAAAAAACTATGGGTTTTGTGTTAAAGTCCCAGGGTAAGCATTAATCTCTGATTGTGGAATGTATTGCACCACACGAGGGCTTGTAGCCGGAACGTCATTCATTGGTAAATGAGGGCCAGGGTAACGGCGTGTCATCGTTTGACCGTTTCTGTAAACGTCGTAACCACGATGTGCTTCAAAAGCCAATTCTAACTGACGCTCTTCATCGATACGCTGTACCGCGTTTGTGCTGTTTAAAGAAGCATATCCTCCGCCAACAATTGCTCTTTCACGAATAATGTTCAGGTTGGTTAAAGCATTGGTATAATCTCCTTTTTTAGCATAAGCTTCGGCCATGTTCAGGTACATTTCTGCTAATCTCGAGATGATAGGCGAGTGCAGGTGTGAATCATTATTTTGTAAAGAACATTTTGTGATGTAAAACATTGGATATACACGGTTTAAAAGCATCATATAGTCTTTCTCACCTGTATAGGTTTTGCCTTGGTATACGATAGAGTATTGGTTATCGGCTGCATTTACAACGGTAAGGTTGTAATCTGTGGTTCCAATGGTAATAAAGTACGATCCATCAGCTTTTGTTTTTAAAGGCTGTTGCACATAATTGTATCCGGTTTGCGTACCAGCCGCATTGAAAACATCTGTTACAAAACGGAAAGCTTCTGTTTTATTTCCACTGGCATCTTTGGTATATTGCGGATCAATAAAAGCCCAACGAGCATCTTTTTTCAGTCCTGATTTTCTCAATAAGTCAAGGTATTCTCCACTGGCATACATTTCTCCCCATCCTTGTCCCTGAATGTTGGCATACATTCCTCCAATACCATAATAATGATCAAATCCGGAATATTCTGAAGCAACTCTTTTTATAGCAAAAATAGTTTCGGTTTGTTCTGCAGAATCGGGTGCATAAGTGTTGTATTTCATAAAGTTTGCACGGCTTAGTAAGCTGTATCTACCACTCATGATTACTTTTTTGGCATAATCAATAGAAAGCGTTGCATATTCCTGATTTGGAGTTTCATAGGTACCACTCATGTACAAGTATACTCTTGAAAGCATAGCTTGTGCAGCCTCTTTGGTTGCATAAGTAGCTGCTTTTCCTACGGTCATAAGGGCTTCTGCTTTTTTCAAGTCATTGATAGCCTGTTCGTAAGTTGCTTTTACAGTAGAGCGATCCGGAAGTCTCAGGTTAGCAACATCTGCTGGTAAACCATTTACAATTGGCACACCTAAATTGGTTTCAGGTGATTGAGCATAGGGTCTTCCGTAAGTACGGCAAAGGTAAAAATAGATCATACCTCTTAAATAGTAGGCTTCTCCTAATTGCTGATCAACAGCCGGGCTTTCTCCTTCAGAGATAATTTTGATCAAATCACTTGACTGTGAAACGATTTTATAACCATTGTTCCAAAAAGTAGATAATCTGCCGTTATCAGGAATGTGCTGGTAGGAGATAAAAGAATAAAAAGAGTCAGTAGAAGTTCCTCTAATCATGATGTTGTCTCCCGGATATTCCCCTACACGGTGCATGACATCCGACCAGCCTTTTAATTGTGCGTAACATCCGTTAAGTAAAACTTCGATTGAAGCTTCTTTGTCCTGTTGTATTTTGTCTTGTGTATATGATCCAAATGGCTCTCTGTCTAACTCACATGAGGACAGTAAACTAATTGCGATACCTAATATTAATATCTTTTTCATGTTTTGTTTCTTTTTAAAGTGTTAGATTAAGTCCAAGAGTTATTCTTCTGGTTTGCGGATATACTTGTGTAGCCACTCCAGAAATTACGTATTGTCCGGTTGAACTGTTGTAATTTGGCGATAACTCAGGATTTACACCTGAAAAGTGTGAGATGGTGAATAAGTTTTCTCCTGCTACAAATAATCTTAAATTGGCGATGCTTATGTTTTTAAGCGGTAGGTTGTAACCGAAAGAAAGGCTTCTCATTTTTAAGTAGGTACCTGTTTCAAGATAACGGGAAGAAGCTTTATTAGATTGACTGGTATTATCATAGATAGCCTGAGGATGTGTTGCAATATCACCCGGTTTTTCCCAACGACTCCATCCACTGTGCAGATTCATTTGATTTCTGTCGGTATAAGCACCATCTGAATCAAATTCTGATCGGGCGTAGTTGTAAATTTGTCCTCCAACAGAGTAGCTGAAAACAGCTGCAAAATCAAAGTTTCTATAGTTTAAACTGGTAGAGAATCCTCCAAAAAAGTCCGGAGTATAAGTTCCGATTGTTTTTCGGTTTTTTGAAGCATCCGCATAATCATTTGTTTTTACACGTTCTCCGGAAGCATTAGTAGTGAACCATTGTGGTTTTCCGTTTGCAGGGTCAACACCAGCCCATTCTGTTAAGTACCAGCTGTCTACATCAGTACCAGGTTTTAGTAATTTTGAAGCAGATCCTGCAGCACCACTACCGTCTCCTACAATAATTTCCTGACGATCACCGTAAAGTGCCGTTACTTTGTTTTTGTTTACGCCTATGTTAGCATCAAATGACCATCTTAGGTTTTCGGTTTTAATGATATCTACATTGATAGAAGTCTCAAAACCTCTATTGTTTACAGCTCCAACGTTTCTCCAGATACCAGTTACACCAATAACTCCCGGAAGTGGTACGTAATACAATAAGTCGGATGTATTTTTATTGTAGTAATCAAATGTAATGTTTACTCTGTCGAAAATTCTTAAATCTAAACCTACACCAGTAGTAAATGTTTTCTCCCAGCTTAAATCAGGATTAGCCAATTGCGAAATAAGAGCTCCCGGATTCTCGTCGTAACTTTGTGAGAAAGAATATAATGGCAGGTGTCCGTATAAACTGTTTGGACGATTTCCAACTGAACCATAACTGGCTCTTAGTTTTAAGTTGTTGATCCAGTTTACTTTAAAGAAAGCTTCATTGTGAATATTCCATCCACCACTGATGGAGAAGAAATTACCATATTGTGCATTTTTTCCAAAGTTAGAGGCTCCGTCACGACGGAAAGAGAATTGCGCTAAATACCTGTTGTCATAAGAATAGTTAACGTTTGACAGTAAAGATTGTACCGCCCACTCGGATCTGTTTCCTTCTACTTTTTCAGGTTTTGCAGCCGGATCTGTTACAATGATCCCCGGAGGCAATCCTGTAGCAGTAGCATTACTGTATTTCGAGCTGTATTCATTCCACTCATAACCGGCAATCGCGTTGATGTCGTGTTTGTCAATTTTAGTGTTGAATTTTAATAACTGGTTGGTATAAATTCTGTTAAACGTACTGAAGTTATCCGTAATTCTACCTTTCACAGCTAATCCTGATGAAGATCGCGGATCAGAATATGAAGTTGAATTTGCATTACCAAAAATATAGTTGTTTACCGATGCAAAAGTCAGCCATTTGGTGAATTTGACATCGAAGTCAAGATTTGAACGTACATTATAATCTTCAGATTCAGAAAAATTCCATTGTAAATCATACAGGTAGTTTGATCCGGTGGTGTTTACCCAGGTTGGGTTTGGTGCATTTCCTACCAACGTTCCGTCTGGCAAATAAGGGCTATCCCATGGAAGATTACGATAGATATCTCCAACAGAATGCTGTTTGTCGTAAGTTGTTTCTTTTGTTAAGTTTATTTGTGGTCTTATAGTTAACCAGGTATTTGGTTTGTATTCAAATTTCATCAAACCATTATATCTTTTGTAATCATAGCCAATGATAGCACCTGTTTCATCATAAACTCCTAAGGAAACATAACTTTTAAAGTTATCACCGCCACCACTGATTGACAGGTTGTAATCCTGAGCAATACCGGTTTGAGTAGCATTTTTCCACCAATCGTAGTTTTTGTTTCTTAATTCAGGAGTCCACCATGAAGCATTTTGAAAAATTTGTTTGTTTGGGAAAGAATCGTATAAGTCATACAATTCAGATCCGTTCATGATTTTAAAATTCCCTGAATTTATGGTAGCCAAAGCTGTTTTTGCAGAGAAGTTGATGGTTGCCTTACCTGCTTTACCGCTTTTCGTAGTTACTACAACTACACCATTGGCACCTTGTGAACCATAAACTGCCGTAGAAGCTGCATCTTTAAGAACGGTTAAAGTTTCGATATCAGAAGGGTTCATCGTTGGAGAACTGTTTCCAACTATAACACCGTCTACTACCCAAAGAGGGTCGGTGCTTCCATTTACGGTACTTCTACCTCTGATAACTACTTTTGACGCACCTCCAGGCTGACCACCGCTTGTACTTACAAAAACTCCGGTTGCTTTTCCTGCCAGTAAGTTTTCGACGTTAGGAGTGGTAACATCCAATAATTTTTTATTGTCTAAAGTTTGCAAAGATCCGGTTAAGCTCTCTTTTTTTACTTTACTGTATCCTACCACAACAACTTCATCCATTTGTTGTCCGGCTTCTTTCATGACTACTTTCACTGTGCCATTTCCAGCAGGGAGTTCCTGATCCTGCATTCCTAAGAAAGAAAATACTAAAATTGTATTGGCATTGGGTACTTCAATAGCAAAGCTTCCATCGATATCGGTCTGAACACCGGTCTTAGATCCTTTTATGATAACATTTACACCAGGAATTGGAATTCCTTTATCGTCTACAACTTTACCTTTCACCATTTTTTGAAAGGCTAGTAAGCTGGTTTTGTTTAATGAGATTTCTTTTGAAGGAGCTGCGGTCGTAATTTGAAAAGTCACGGACAACAATGAAAACAGTGTTGCCTTTATGCTTTTTTCAAGTACTGTCTGCAACCTTAAATTCTTAGGGTTTTTTGAGAGTGCATTTTTCATACTCTTGTTTTTGGGTTTGGTTAATGATTGTTTTTGTCAGGTTATTTTTTGTTGTAATTATTATGTTGATTTTTTATTCTTTTTTACTCTAAAAAGGTTTTTTAAAGAAGGAAAAATCTTATGTGATATTTTAACTACTTGACGAAACTATTGATTATATTTTTATTAACCAAGAAAAAACACAAAAAATGTGCTCGAACACACGAAATTTGTGTTCTCGAGCACATAAAATTGCACAAAACGTTTTTTTTAAACTAAAAAAGTAGCGTTTTGTTAAAATAAATGGACCGAAAAAGAATAGTTCAATATTTATATTGTCAAAATGTAAATATTCTATTTTTAAGTTATTAAAAAGAGTTGTGTTTAATTTTGTGAATTTCGTAATTACCACCCCTTTATGTTGCTAATAAAGTAAGTTTTCTACTGTTATTCTGTAAGTGCGTTCCTGTGGGGATTTTGTTTTTTGAGGATTAATTTCTGCGAAGAAAAGTTGTGTTTTTTGGGTAAAAAACGGTCTTTAGTTTAAGGATAAAAAAGAGCAGGATGTGGAAGCGATTTTGAATGCAATTTTAGAAATTGAAAGGGTAATTTTTTCGAAGTTACCATTTCGAAAAACAGGAAGAATAATGAATCCAATTTGGAGAGTAGAGGGGACACTTTTATACCTTTTTTGTCAAATGATTTGTGATTAAATTAAAGCAGGATGATAAAAGAAATCTTTCAAATAAAGCATTTATCCGAAAGTTTATACAGATGGAAGTAGGTACAATAAAGAGAAGTAGATTGGTTCTTAAAAACAATTAAAATAAGGGAAAATAAAAGAGTGAGAATAGAAGTTGTAACAAATAGAAATATCTAGTCCTTCTAGCTCTTAAACAAAAAAAGCCTCTCTAATCCAATCAGAGAGGCATAGAAACAATATTTTTAAGTACTAATTATAAAACCTTGTTTCTTTTTATTTTAAGTAAGGTTAACCATTCAGATATTAGTTACTTACTTTTGATTGTTAAATTCTTTAAGCAAAGGCGTTATGTGATTTCTGGTATCTTCGTCTAAAGCTGCTTTTATTTTATCGGCCTCTTCCGGGGCATATTTCGACAATCCTAAGATTCCTGCGGCGGCCACATTGTAAGATTGGTTTTTAGTACTTTCAATCATTAAATTTTTGTAAGCGGCATCACCCGTTCCGGCAAGTTTGATAATGGCTGAAGCTCTCGCATAAGTTTTTTTATCATTTTGGGCAATGTTCAATAGGGTTTTAAGCGCAGCTTCTTTTATAGAATTGTCTGCCAAATCAATGGCACGGATACTGCGGGTTCTTAAATCGTCTCTCTGATCTTGTAAACCAGCCAAAAGAATCAGCTGTGCCTCATGACTTTTATCTTTTGCCGCAAACTTTATCGCTTCAATTCGGTTGTAGTATGTAGGGACATTTTTGTACTGATACAGGTAGTCGGATATCTTTTTGTTGTCAATGACTTTACCTACTAAGATTTTGTCCGGATCAAGATCGATGAAATCCGGTTTTGAAGGCAGGTCAAAACTGAAATTCTGCTCTCTTTTGTCAATTAAAATATCTTTTCTGACTTTGGTTCCATTAACATAAAAATCAACTTTTAACGGAAGTGTAAAGGTCTGTACCGAGCTTTCCTGAACTTGTTTTACAGCCATTGTTGCTTTTCCATCGGCATAACCGTATTCAATATTTAGAATCGGATTTCCGCCCTGAAAGTACCATTGGTTGAAATACGGACTCCAGTCTTTTCCGGTTACTTCTTCCATTGCGAGACGCAATTGGTGGCTTTCTCCTGTTTTGAATGCATTGGTCGTCAGATATTTATTTAAAGATTTAAAGAAGGCTTCGTCACCCATTTGATTTTTTAAAGCATACAAGATGATTGAACCTTTAGAATAGCTAATGTTGTCAAACATATCTTCTTTGTTTCCGTAGTGAAAACGCGCCAGTGGCGGACTAACTCCGTCTTTGGAAGAACGCAGACAGTTTTGCAGTTTTTCATAACGAGAGCGGTCTTCGGCATCCTGCCCTTCATCGTGACCGTGCCAAAGTACTTCACCAAAAGTGGCAAAAGATTCGTTCATGGTTAAGTTCGACCAGGATTCGGCAGTTACATAATCACCAAACCACTGATGAAAAAGTTCGTGTGCAATAGTACTTTCCTGATTGTCGTCTAATAACTCTCTTTCGGTTTTTTGCACGTGCTCGCCGTGTAAGGTTGCCGAAGTGTTTTCCATGGCACCCGAAACGTAGTCTCTTGCTACAATCTGAGCATATTTTCCCCATGGATATTCTACCCCAAGCATTTTGCCGTAAAACTTCATCATGTCCGGAGTTTTTCCAAAAATTTGTTTGGCGTATGGCGCATACTTTGGCTCCAGGTAATAGCTTACTTCTTGTCCGTTATAAGAATCTTTGTAAATTTTAAAATCACCTACAGCCATCATAAAAAGGTAGGGTGAATGTGGCAGATCCATTTTCCAGGTATCAGTACGCGTACCATTTTTATTCACTTTTTGGGAGATTAGTTTTCCGTTTGAAAGCGAAGTGTATTTGGCATCAACAGTCATGGAAATTTCAGAAGTTGTTTTCTGATTGGGCTTATCAATGGTTGGAAACCAAGCTGATGAGGCCTCTGTTTCACCCTGTGTCCAGATTTGAATCGGTTTGTCGCCTTTTCCATCAGGGTTGATGAAATACAAACCTTTTGCATCTGTTATGGCAAGACTTCCTTTCACTTTAAGTTCGTCCGGCTTTGCGGTATAATCAATGAAAATGATGTATTTTTCGGTGCTTTTATATTTTCTGTTTAGGGTGATCAAAAGCTGTTCATTGTCGTAGGTGTACTTTAACGGAATTGTCTTTTTTCCATCAACCATAGCAATAGTTTTGAAATCCATTCCTTTGGCATCCAGTCTAAGAGAATCGGTATCATAAAAATGAGGTTTTAAAGTCAGCCATCCTTTTCCGTATAAATAACGTTTTCCGTAATCAAAAGATACGTCCAGTTTGGTGTGCACAAGGTCATTTACTTTTAATGGGGTAACCTGATAAACAGATAATGGGTTTTTGGTCTGATCGTTGTTTTGGGCCATCGCATTTTGCCCGGCAACAAGGAAAAGACTAAAAAGAGAATACTTTAAAAATTGTTTGTTCATTTTTTGGTTTTTAGAATGATTATTTTGATTGATTATTGTTTATGATTGTCCTTAAGGTGTATTAGGAATATTTTTTTGCCACAGATTAGAAAGATTTCCACAGATTGCTTTAATAATTGCGTATAAAATCTGTGCGAATCTTCATAATCAGTGGCTAATTTTACCACCTTGTTATTAGTCACGGATAGGCCTTTTATTGTTTTAAACTTGAAATGGAGCTAAGAACGTTTTAAATTGACATTTCAGTCGCCATAAAACTCGTATTTTTATTTCGAAAAATACAATTTTAACCGAAGTATTTTTATAGTTTTTCTATAATTCGAACTTCACCGTCTTTCTCCTCTTCGGTTAAAATATTGGATTGTTTTTTACGATACGTTTCAAAAGTCCATTGTACAATTTTGTTGTCAGGATATAACTTGGCTTGTTTTTGCAGCCATTCCTCTGCTTTTTGTTCCGAAGAAGTTTTTTCGATTGCCCAGGCCGTAATGAGTTGGTTAGCCGGAAGAAAATTCATAACCGTATTGTCAACTTTTGGGTTAAAAGCAATAATGTTTTGTAAAGCGCTTTTGGCTTTGTCAGCATCACCTAAGCTCATGTAACATTGATAATTCAGCCAGCTTTCCAGCCTTTCATCAATATCTTCGTCATAGGGTTTTCCAACTCCTAAATTTTCCGGCCATAATTTGGCGTCCGAAATCAATTGTAATGCTTTTTTGTATTGCTTGTTTTTCATTTCGGCCAAAGCCTGCATTAGTTTTGCTTCATGATACAATTGACGTCCTGCAGTAGCGCCTTCAAAGGGAAGGATTTCCAGTTGGGTCAGGAAAGCATCGGCAACAGCGTATTTTTTGTTCAGGAGCAGTGTTTTGGCATACAGCATTCCCATTAAATAATTTTGAGGATGTTTTTTATAGAAAGGTGCTGCGGTTGCCAGTGCTTTATCAAATTGTTTTTGGGCAATGTAGTATTCGGTTAAAAGTTTAGGATATCTCCAGCTTTGACCGTCTATTTTAATCGCTTGCTGCAGACTGGACAGAACCAATTGGGGATCATTTTTAAATAACGAAGCTTTGGCTCCATAGAAAGCAGGATCAATAGGCAGATTGGCGCATTGCAAAAACAACTCTTTTGCTTTTGAAACATTATCGCGATTCCATTCGATTAAAGCCAAATGATATTTCAATTGCCACTGATTGTTCGTTTTGATTAGTTTTTCCAGAATTTGTGCTGTTTCTCCACGGAAAGGAAAACTATTGTCGGGTTGGAGTTTGCTTAAATCAACCACTTTGTTTTCTAAATAAGCTTTCCAATATACAATTTCAGCATTTGGAAGGGCAAGTGAAAGTACTTTTAAAGCTTCTTCTTTACGACCTAATTGTGTATACCATATTCCTAACTCCAGATACGTTTGCTGTGGCATTTCGTTTTGAATCAAAGCCGTAAAATGCTGTTTTGATGCCTCGGACAAATCCCAAAGATATTTTTCAAAACCAACAAAATGATTGAGAGGATCAACGTTATTTATCGTATTGAGAATTTCGACTGCTCTACTTTTATTATTTTGCAGACGAGATAATACGGCAAGTAATTGCAGACTTTCTAAATTATCCTGATTGTTCCGTAAACTTTTTTCGGCATATTCAGCTGCTTTTGGAAGATCGTTTTCCCTAAAGTAAATTTTGCTTAAAGCGGTATAAGCAGAACTTCGGAATTCAACGCTTGCTGCTGCGATATCAAAACCATCTTTGGCATCGGTAGTATTGCCTAAATGAAGGTTAGCTAATCCGTAATAATAATTGGCAGCAGGATGATAGGTATCAATAGACAAAGCTTTACTTGATGAAAGGACAGCTTCGCGGTATTGGAATTTACGAATTTGTAAAATCGCTAAATCAGCAAGAGCAGGGGCGTAGTTGGGATCTTTTTGAAGACAGGCGGTTAATTTTTCTTCTGCTTTGATATAATCTTTAAAACTAAGGTAGTTTTTTCCCTGCAGGTACAATCCGTACACCGAGTTATGGTCAAAATCTTTTGGAATTTCCAGCGGACGATTCAGATTTCCATCTTCCGGAGCCGAATTCCACACGAGTTTATTTTCGCCAAGTGTTAGTTTTAATTGGTTTGGATCAACAGCAATCTGAATAGAATCTTTGAAGGATTGTAGTGTATTTACTGAAATATCTTTGGAATAGATTTTTTTGCCATTGTCAAAGACTTCCAGTTTTTCGTTTAGTTTTTGAAGCGGAGAAAAATAGATTTTCAACCAGCCGTTTTCGTTTTTCACATTTACGGTGCCATAATTATTAGCTTTTACAAATCCTTTGGTTTGTTTCACCGGAAACCAGTATTCGGTCCATAAATCCGTTTGATAAGGGGCGAAGGAGCGCTGCTTGAAAGGGGTTAAACTGCTGCCTTCACTTGCCTGATTGAACAGTCTTCCACTTTGAACTTCTACATATTGACCGTCGGTATCGGTTAATAATTTTTCCCAGATCATTCCTTGCTGAGACAGTCCCCAGATCCATATTTTTTTACCGGGTTTGTCGTCGTGATTGCCATATCTTCCCATTCCGAAATCTTCGTCATGGTAATATCCTCCAAAGAAATCGTCGTATTTTCCAAAGACATGATACGATTTGTAACCTCCAAAATCATTGTTTTTATAGAACGACAGATCTTTACCATTTTCTTTGTCAATGGGCCATGAATTATGTTCGCCATTGTGTCCGATATAACTTTGTCCCGGGTAAATAAACTGTAGACTTTCAGCAGCTTTTATACCGGTATTCATCCAGGTATAATAAGGCTGCTCGGTTTCGGTCGAATTGAACCAGAAGGAATTTGTGGTGAAATACGCTTTGTCTTTGGGTAAATTGATGTCCAGTTTCCAGGATGTTCGCGTTAGCAGATCCAATACGCCAATCACACAACTTACACTTCCGTCTGCTCTGGTGAGCGTGATATAATCAACGGGAGTAGCACAGTTGGGAGTGTGTCCGATGATGCCATAATTACCCTCGACACCACCGCTTGTCCAGGGGCCGCGCATGGCAATATCTCTGAATTTAATCACATGATTGTTGTAAATAAAGTCCTTTCCGGTTGATTTCTCCACAGCCGACCAAACTTTTCCGCCAATTTCAGGAAGGATCATGAGTTTGATGTAATCATTTTCCAGTTCGATTACTTTCCATTCTTTTTGTACAGGTTTATCCGTAAAACCGTCAAATCGGAAATACGGATATACTTTTGTATCCGGTTTCGGAATGGGATCAGGGTCTGAAAACGGGTAAGTGGTGAATACTTTTTTGTATTCTTTTATGGTGGGTTTATTTTGTGCGTTGACAAACAGGCTTCCAAAAAGTAAAACGGATAAAAAGGGTCTAAGTTTCATGTGGAGAGCTATTTATGGTTTATGGTTTATGGTTTGTTGTTTGTTATTTGTTGTTTGCGCAATCTTGTCATTCCGAGGTACGAGGAATCACACAGGAAACTCCGTACAGAATGTCGCCAATCTTTGTCGAATTACCATTGTGATTCCTCGTTCCTCGTAATGACAAACAAGGCATATAATCGTCATGAAATTGAAGTCATCTCACATTTTACATCTCAGATTTCCCTTACTTAACAATTAATAACCAGCCTTTTCCTTTTAATACCGGTATTTCGTCTTTTGCTGTGAAGGTTTGTGCCGGTTGGAAATTCAGAATTTCAGGGGCAGTTATAGTTGCTTTTGCCGGATTGATTCCTAATTTTTTCCAGTCGATATTTAGTTTCACTTTTACATCCGTATCGGCCCAGCTTGCGATAGAAATTAAAGCAGTTCCGTTTTTTTTGTAAACCGTTGCCAGTACTTTGTCGTTAGCCGTTTTTACCGGACAGTTTTCGCTCCAGTACCCAATCATTTCAGAACCTTTAATTCCAAAAGTATCCCATAATTTCCAGATAGGTCTTGGGTCGGCATTGTGGCTCCATGGCATTCTGTTGGTCATTCCGTAAACCATTCCTCGCCACGGGTTTCCTCCGTCCTGAAGCATTTCACCCATTAATCCGAAAGGAATTCCGCTTACTTCGGTCAGGAAAAAATCAGGATTGTTTTTTTCGTAATCAAAATACTCTCCAAACCATAGTTTGTTGATGTACGGAAAGTGCTCCATGTATAAATTGGCGCTGTTGTTAAATCCGTCACTTTTGTTGTACTGATTAGCACTGTGGAGGTCAATAATTCCAGGGTGTCCGTCTTTGGTAAGGACTCTTTTGATTCGTTTCATGGTAATTCTGTCAAAAGCAACATCATCAAGATAAACACCATCGATACCCACATTTTGTGTCAGCCAGTTCATTCCTTCTACATAATAGTTGTGCCAACGGTTCATTCCACTGTTTACAATTGCAGCGTCTTTAATTTCAGGTACAAACCATGCGGCAATATAATCGTCTCCCACATGTTCCTGCAGCCAGGAGAATCCTCCTCCTTTACCTGGAGAGTAAATTTCATGTCCTAAACTTCTTAAGGCAAAAGTTTCGTAAGCTTTGTTTGAAACTTCTCTGACGGTATTGTAGATTTTTACTTTTAATCCTTTTTCATGTGCTTCATCGATATAACTTTTCATTTTTTTAAATTCAATGAAAGGATAATTGATGTACGGATTGATGGCATTGGCATGGTGAATATTAATTACTGTTGCTCCTGTTTTGGCAATCGTATCGATATCACTGTATTTGTGATAAAACTTAGTATCCCACTGAAAATCGGTATTTATGGTGTGGAAAGGCGTGATTAGTAAATTGAAATTATAATACAAAACATCTCCTTTTTTCATGTTTCGGGCGCCGCTGTACGCATTCACTAAAACCGATTTTGAATTAGGAGTGATGGTAATTCCTCCTTTATTTTCGTTCCCCCAGGAAGTTGGAAGCAACAAAGGTTTTTGCAGGTAAAAATTGGTGTTTAACGGACGGCTGTATTTTTCATCGCGTAAAGAAAATTGCAATCCTGAATTTACATTTCCAATCCAGGCCCCATCCTGATTTTTGTGCGCAACATCCCATTTCCAGTCAAAATTGGCAGGACGATCGCCTCCTTTTTGACCTAATCCCATCATGTATTTTGCAGAAGAGGGCTGAATTGGCATTTGGAAATTGATATCGTTAAAAACAGCATCTTCAAGTGCCGTGATTTTTACGGTGTACGTTAAAAAGCCATCAAATTCTAAGGAAGCATGTACATCCATCTGAAGTGATTTTGATGTAGAAGTACTTTCCCAGGAAACGGTTCCGCTTTCTTTTTTCAGAAATTTAAGGCCTGTGTTTTTCCACTGTAGAGACTCTTTTCCTGTGGCATCCAAAAAATGAAAAGCTAACGGAGCACTTAAAATGTCATTGGCTTTTGAACCAACTGTTGTCATTTCGGGTGTGAAATAAGTTTGAATTTGTGTTGGAAAACCATTGGAACCCAAAACTAATTTTCTGCCCAATAAGGAGATTTCTGTATCTTTTACTGTTAATGGAGTGTAAGGAGCAATAACCGTATTTTCCTGTGCCAGAGTAGAATTCAGCCATTTCAAACGTGTCATTTTCTCAGGAGAATCGATGCCACCGTTTTTAGTAATTTCATTGGTTACTTTTATCTGAAGCACAATGTCTTTTGATTTTCCATCAGCAATTACGGTAGCTTTACCGCTGTAGGTTCCTGCCGCCGCAGTTTCCGGGACATTGATGCCGCACCATAGGGCTTGTACTTTTCCTTTAGAAACCGAAACGGTATTGGTAAAAATAGCTCCGTCGTATTTTGTTCCGTCAGTATTGATACAGTTAATGTCTTTCGATTCGATGATGGCTCCGGTAGAACTGATTAAATTCGAAAAGGTAACTTTTACGTTGTCTAGATTCTGCAAGGCATAAACGCCCAGTTGAAAAGCCAGATATTCACCTCTTAGCGCTGTGTCCGAAAAGGTATTTTGAACACCTTTTTGAATCCATCTTTGTGGTAAATCATTTTTCATTCGAATAGAATACAAGCGGTCTTCTGGGAAAACCAGGAAGGAACTGCCGCCGTTTTTGGCGATAAGATCTTTAGTTTCGGCCGCAGTTGCGATTACTTCCATCGGATAAAAACTATTGAAAGCATTGACACTCTGAATTTCGGTAACCGTACAATTGTCAGCTAAATTGGATTTGATTTTAGCAAGCCATTGTACGTCTGCTTTATCTTCTGGTTTAGCGTAAACTCCTTTTGGATAGTTAGCGTCACCTTCGTCGATGTAGGGCATATAATACACATAATACGTTCCTTTGCCTGAAATTGGTTCGAAGAAAATAGTACCATTTTCTCTGTTGATGTCAGTTGTTTTTATGTTTTGAATGGTTTTGCCTGAAGCATCCTGAACAATGATCTTTTTCAGTTCGGGTTTTTCGTCTCTTCTGCGCCATTCGATCGTGGTTTTGGCAACATCTCCGGTACCGGTAAAGCTTACTGCAACACGATGGTTTCCTAATACATTCGGGTTCCAGCTGTCGTTACCGTCTGAGTATTTTATTTGTGCGGTTAACGAAATGCTGAAAACGAATAGGCACAGCATCAATAATCTATTCAAAATAGGTTTGTTTTTTAGGTTTGTTTTCATTGTTTTATTATGTGAGTTGTGGGTTTTGAGTTATTAGTTATTAGTTATTAGTTTTGAGTTATAGAGGATAAGCTACAAACGGTTTATATTTTAGAGTTATAGGTTTCGGACAATAAACGATAAACAATAAACAATAAACAATAAACAATAAACAATTAAACGATTAAACGATTAAACGATTAAACGATTAACCGATTAACCATACTAATATACCGCTTTCCAGCCATTTTTTTTCCAATAGGCAATTATGGGTTTATAGGGGCCGTATTTGTGTTGTTTTTCTGAGAAGTTATCACTGAAAGGACTGTGTGCATAGTCAATTGGTTTCCCCATTTTATTAGGGTAATCAAATGTTTTGGGGTTCGGTCTGTCGTGTACGGAATCATCATTTACATAGGCCGCAATATCGAGTGCCTGCAAGTCGGTGAGATACGGTTTCCCCGGACTGACTTTATCGTATGGCATATTGCTTTTTAGCCATTGTGCTTGTTTGATTACTCTGTGCATGCTTGAACCGGGCTGATATCCGTATTGTCCCCAAAGCGGTGGGTAGGTGTAGCCTGATTGATCGGCATTGTACTGACCTTCTCCGTTGTTTCCGTGGCAGCGGGCACAATTTTCGATAAAAAGGGTCTTTCCTCGTTCGGGGCTTGCGGCTACATCAGGAAATTCAATTTCCAGATTTTTAGCGCCTTTAAAATCGCCATCTTTCGGAACAAATTTGCTGATCCATTTAAAGTAGGATAAAAAAGCGACCATTTCTTTGCTGTCCAGCGGAAGCGGTTTCCCGGAATGCGGGCGCATGATACAATTATTAACCCTTTCGGCCAGGGTAAGAACTTTATTTTCACGTCCGCGATACTGCGGATAATTGTCGTGTGATGCCATTAAATTAAAGGCGTGAGGTTTTGTTCCTGCATCCTGATGACAGTTGGTACAATTCATTTTGTTGCCTAAATATTTTCCTTTGATTCCGTTTGGACCAATATAATATGCGGTTTTTAGCATTAACTCTCTTCCATAACGAACGGATTCTCCAAATGGATCGTCCGGAATTTTTGAGGTGTCAATGGTAATATACGAATCATCGTCGGTAGTTTTGTTTGCTAAAGTCTGCGAGTTGGTAGTATTGCACGAATTGAAAACAACAATTGGCAATGTTGCAAACAGACCAATAAGGATTATTTTTTTCATGTTTTTTATTTTTTAAAGACTGCCTTTAATTCAACAGAAACGGTTTTAAGTTTTCTTCAGAAATGAATTGCACCCGATAAGGCGGAATTTCAGATTCTAATGCCCACAGTAAAACTCCTTTTTTATTGGTCAAAACCGTAATATGCCTTTTGGAACAACAAGCCAAAATGAGTTCTTTATTTATCATATAAGCACTTCCCATTCTGTCGTTGTAAACGTCTTTTGGTAATAGTATGTGGAAATCCAGTTTTACGGTTTTGCCTTTTTCATCTACTTTAAGTGCAAAAACAGAAGATTGCTTTTTGTCGACTCCGTTATCAAAAAACATCAGACTGCCTTCGGGATTGATGTGGGCGGCGTGTGCCTGAGAGAAATCGCTGTCTTGTGACATTTTAAGATTTCCTCCTCTCCCTAATTTCCAGAGTACCTTTCCGGTTCTGGCATCTATTTTCCAGATTTGACCGTTGTTGTAAAACGAGATCAGGAAATTACCGTCTTTATCATAGTTTAAACTGTTGGCATGCATCCAGTCTTTCTTGGTTTTGAGTAGTTTTTTGTCTTTCATGGGGTCTAAATCGTCAAAAACGCTCCATTTCCAGAGTTGTTTTCCTTTTTTGTCCAAAATCAGAATCCCGTCGCCATTAATCGTATCTTTTTGTTTTCCGCCAATAGAACTTAGATCGGTTATTCTTTGATCGACAAATAAAGTCACAATTTCATTGGCCGATTTTTTAATGATTTCGTGATGAATCACCTGTTTCAGATCGCCTTGTCCTTTTTTGATATGGGTTAGCGTATCGCCTTGCAAGTTGATTTCGAGAATTTCACTTCCATAACTTGTGGGTTCGTCATTTTTTCCCAGAATAGCAATAATGCTTTGTTCTTTGGTAAAATGAGTTACTTTAAACCCGGTTCCTTCAACGGTATGATACCATCTTAAGTTGCCTTTATAATCTACAATATAAGCAACGCCCGGAGTTTCTCTTTTGGCCAAAAGCATAAATCCTTTTTTGAAATTTTCCGGCACCAGTTCAGGTTTCGGACAGTTGGCTTTGAATTGCTTTTGCAGCCATTCCGGTAATTTTCTAGATTTGAAGGTATATATTTTACTGCTGTCTTTTTCTTTCCCATTGCTCGTGATTAACTGAAAATGATATTGAGTTTCAGGAGTAATGTTGCAAAGGACTAAAGAATGAGACAAACCAGCTTTTGAAACTGGAGAGCTTATTCTATTTTTTGTGTCTTTTTGAGCAGGCCAATACTCGGCATAGACCTGAACATTTTCATTCGTGGTCACATCGATCTGAATTTTCAATTCGTTGTTGCCATGAATGCCAATATTGATGTTCGTTACAGGAGTTCCCTGTTTTTTAGAACAGCTTACCACAATTAGCAGTATCCAAATAAAAATTCCTTTTACTATTACATTTTTAATCATCTGAAAGGGGTCTTTTAGGAAACAGAAAAGTTGTATCAAGTTTATTTATATTGTAGTTCAACGTTTTCCGGGATCATACTATTAATACTTAAAAATCAGGAACAGAACGTGAAAATAACGTTTGTTCCCGATCTGTTTTTCATTATCTGTCGGCATTACTCAGGTTCGGATTTAAGTCGACCTGACTTTGCGGATAGGTGTAATATTTGTTTTTAGGCATGGTGATAGGTGCGGTTTCTCCAACTCTTACGTGATAGGCATTTACCAGAACATCAAACTTATTCATTCGGATTAAGTCCTGACGGCGCTTTCCTTCATAGAACAATTCCCATCCTCTTTCCTGTAAAATAGCATCTCGTAACGAAGTTTTATTATAATCGGATAAAACCAACAGTTTAGCATGTGACCTTCCTTTTACCTGATTGATGAGGTCTATGGCTTCGGCAGTCGGGCCGCTTATTTCGTTTAAGGCTTCGGCTCTGCTCAGCAATACATCAGCATAACGCAATATGTTTACGCTGTGACCATCATAATAAGTAGTAGTTTCATCATCGGCATATTTTCGAGTCGATACGTCAGGCATATAAAACTCTCCTTTTGGTGGCTGTGCTCCTAAGGAAGGTGCTTGTTTGTGAAGCAATTTATCAGTACCCATAAACTCCGGGAAGAAGCATTTTTTTCGATCGTCTTCATTTCCAAAAGTATTGTAGAAGTCCCAGTTTACGGTATAATACTGCCATCTGTTTTCGACAACCGGATGATCGATAGGACCAAAGTGGTTCAGAAGTTCCGTTCCGTTTACATTGGCATCACTCAGAGAAGAAAAGATGTTTTCGCTGCACCATTTGTTACTTTCTTTAAAAAGCCCCAAATAAGTAGGAAACAGGCTGTATTCGTTGAGGTTCATAACTTGTTGTGTAAGCGAGGCTACTTTTTGCCAGTCATGATTTCGCAAATATAATTTTGCCAATAACGTTAAAGCTGCACCTTTCGTAGCACGCCCTACATCATTACTCTCATAGATTGCATTTTTCTTGTAGTTCACCGGTAAAACAGCAGCGGCATCATTCAAATCTTTAATTAAAAGAGTTTCTATGGTTTCAACAGGAGAAGGAGGTGTCTGTTCCAGATAGTTTGGATTGTCTAAGTTGGCTTCTGTTACAAGGATAACAGGTCCCCACGCGTCTGTTAAATCCATATAAGCAGAAGCTCTTAAAAATTTGGCCTCGGCTATAAACTGAGTTTTTTCTGCTTCTGTAATGCCGCTCATTTTTGAAATATTAAAAATCGCAAAATTGGCGTTGGCTACCAGTTTGTACATGGCATTCCAGTCTTCCAGAAGCAGACCGTTGGCAGAATTCCAAAGTCCTAAAGATAATTGTCCCGGGTCACCGCCATACTGGCAATGTCCTAAATCTGTAGCAATATCAGTTAAAGCAAAGTGTCTTGTTGCCCAATACGAGAAGTTGTCTCCCACAGAAGGGCCTTTTAGTCTTCCATAAATAGAATTAATAGAAGCAATAGCATCCGATTTGGTTTGAAATCCATTAGTATCGGTCAAACTGCTGTATACGGTAGGATCAAGATCGTCATTGCATGAAAATTGCAAACCTGCCGTCAGTAAGAGGAATATGATTGTATATTTTTTCATTTTAATAAATTTTATGTTACTAAAAAAGCTTTTAGACTAATGAATGGCAACCTTAATACCCAAAATGATGGTGCGTGAAGCCGGGAATGAATTGAAATCGATTCCTCCTCCCAGATTTTGTTTGGTTGTATCGTTGGTGAAATGTCCGTTTACCTCAGGATCATTTCCGGAATAATTCGTGATCGTCAGTAAGTTTTGTCCAATGGCATACAATCTGATATTATCTACAAATTTGAGTGGTTTTAAAACACTTTCAGGAATAGTATATCCGATCGAAAGGTTTTTTAGGCGCAGGTAAGAAGCTTCCTCTACAAATTTTGAATTGACATAACTTCCGTAAGTACTTTTGTAATAGCCGTCTCTTGGAACATCCGTATTTTCATTGGTACCGGCTACCCAGCGGTTTAAAGCATCTGTACTGGTTGTTGATTCTCCAACCATTCGGGTCATGTTGTAAACCGAATAATCAAAAGCTCCCTGAAAAAAGATGTTCAGATCGAAGTTTCCAATTTTAAAATCATTGTTAAGCCCAAGAGTATAATGAGGTGTTGAATTGCCTAAGTAAGTTCTGTCGTTTACGGTAATTGCACCGTCTCCGTCTAAGTCTTCGTATTTTGGATCACCCGGTTTAGACAAAGGCTGCGGAGCATATACTTCTCCGGTTTTGATTACTCCGGCATATTTAAAACCATATAAAACGCCCATTTCTCTGCCCGGTTCCAGTCTAGTAAATTCGCGTCCCGAAACCGTTCCGCTTGGATTAGAAGTATTTTGACTGATGATAGACACATTATCGGCAAGTGAAACTACTTCTTGTTTGTTGTAAGCCACATTTAGTGAGGTGGTCCACAAGAAATGATCGTTTCTGAAATTAGTACTGGTAATTCCCAATTCAATACCTTTGTTATCAATCACCCCGGAGTTGATGGTTTGTGTGTTAAAACCCCACCATCCGCCAATAGGAACTCTGATAAGGGCATCAGTAGTTCTTTTTTTATACACATCGATTGTTGCGGTTATTCTGTCATTAAAAAATCCCATGTCCAACCCAATATCAGCCTGAGTGGTTTGTTCCCATTTCAAGTCCTTATTGGCTAAATTGGCAGGTTCCGTACCATTAACAAAATTTCCATCTCCAATAGTTACTCCCCACGCTCTTAAGGTTGGCATGAAGGCATAATCTCCAATACCATCTGCTCCTGTAACTCCATAGCTAACTCTTAACTTAAGATCAGAGACCGTTTTGGAGTTTTGCATAAAAGATTCGTTAGATATTTTCCATGCTACTGCTCCTGAAGGGAATATTCCGAAAGAGTTATTGCTTCCAAAACGGGAAGAACCATCTTTTCTTAAGGTAAATGCAGCCAGATATCGATCACTGAAAGAATAATTTAGCCTTCCAAAATAGGAAGTTAGTTTTGTTTCGATTTTTTCAGTCTCAGGTTTCAAATAAACCGCTGCCGCGTCAAGGTTGTGATAGGTTAATGCATCGTTAGAAAAACCGGTTCCGGCCGCTCTCAAAAATTCATACGTATCTTTTTGATTAGACGTACCAATCATGGCACTCATCGAATGTTCGTTAATATTGAATTTATAGGTTAGGTATTGCTCCGTACTCCATCTGAAATAAGTTTTGTTTTCTTCAGATCCTGATCCTTTTAAAGCAGCTCCTGCAACCAAAGTTCTTGGTGTGTATCTTCCTTCAATATTTTCCTGCCATTCCGCACCCGCTCCAAAATGATAGGTAAGTCCTTTAATGATTTCGTAGTCTAAGAACATATTTCCGTTAACCAATCTGTTGATGATATGATCGGTTGGTTCTAATAAAAGTGCCAAAGCATTATCTTTTCCCTGAAATTTGTAATAAGACCCGTCGGGATTGTAAATTGGAATAGTTGGTGGGGCAGTCTGGATAGAAAATAACGGGGATAAAATATTATCTCCAAAATCACTGTTATTTCCCTCACTGGCAGCTCCGTAAATGTTCGTACCAACGTTTAGTTTGTCATTAAATCTTTTTTCGCCTCCCATTCTCACACTGTATCTTTTAAAATCAGTATTTTCGATAGCTCCGGTTTGTTTGATGTAGTTTCCGGAAAGGAAAAATTTAGAGGTTTTGTCGCTTCCGCTAAAAGTAATGGTTCTGTTTATTACTTCTCCGGGGCGTGTTGCGGCCTTAAACCAATTGGTATTGGCAACAGGGAAATCGGAAGAAAAAACAGGAGGTCTTCCATTCTCTTTCGCAATAGCATTTTGAATGTCGGCATATTGCTGTCCGTTGATAAGAGAAGGTTCCTTGATAATGCTTTGAAAACCATCTGAGATTTCGGCTTCAATCTGCATTTTACCTGATTTTCCTTTTTTAGTCGTAATCAGGATCACCCCATTTGCACCTCTCGAGCCATAAATAGCGGTCGAGGAGGCGTCTTTTAGAATTTGAATATTCTCAATGTCGTTCGGACTTATAGAGGCTCCTGTACTGGTAATGAAACCGTCGACAACATACAAAGGCGAATTAGAATTGTTAAGAGAATTTCCTCCTCTAATAACAATCGAAGGATTGGTTCCCGGAGCGTAGCTGTTTTGCTGTACCTGAACTCCCGAAGCACGCCCTTGCAGAGCCTGACCAACGTTAGAGATAGTACCTCCTAAGTTTAAATTGTCTTTACCGATAGAACTTACAGAACCCGTAAGGTCTTTTTTCTTGGCTTTTCCGTATCCTATAACTATTTCTTCTAATTTTTGCCCTGCCTCTTTTAAAACAATTTTTAAAGGCGAACTTCCAACAGTTACTTCCTGATCTTCCATACCAACGTAGGAAATGATAAGTTTCGTTACATTATCAGCAACAGTAATGGCAAAACTACCGTCGGCATCTGTCTGTACTCCGGTGCGGCTTCCTTTTACAACAACATTTGCTCCGGCGATAGGAAGTCCGTTTTGATCTGTTACTTTACCCTTCACTGTTTTTTCAAAAAAGAATGCAATATCAGTTCTGCGATTTATTCTTACGGTTGAGGCTGCTGAAACCTGGACGGTAAAAACGAATACTAAAAAAAGTGTGAGTTTAATCTCTGCACCGGGAAGATTTTTTAGCCTAAAATCTTCTGGTCTTTTTTTGGTTAAAAATTTCATACTTAAAAATTGAGTTTGGTTAATGTTTATTTGTTTTTTTTCGTTTGTAAGCTTTTGGAATTCTTTTATTAGATAATTTTTGATTTATAATTTATCTTCTGACGAAATGGTTTAAAAACAACTGCCGTTCTGTTTTACTCTTTTTGTATGTGGTATTTTTTTTAGTTTTTCTGTTTTTTTGGGGAGGTGAAAAACGACTGAAAAATGTATTAATTAACTTGGTTTTAAGATTATTATGAAACGAAGCTATAGATTATATTTTTATAAAACAAGAAAAATGAATAAAAATGTGCTCGAACACATGAATTTTATGTTCTCGAGCACATTTTTTTAATTGAAACACTTTTTTTTACTTAAATTTGTGAGATTATAACGAATATGAATGATAGAAATAATGTTTTTTGTTTTGATGTATTTTTGATAAAATCGCATTGTGTTGATATATTGAATGTATTATTGTTAAAATAATGGTTAATCGTCTGCTTTGTTTCTTGTTTGTTAAAGACGTAAAATCTGTTTCTATTTTGATTTAAGTTAAAAAAGACAGTATTTTATTTTATTAAATTTTAACCTACATTCATGATTCAAAAAAAATAAAGGAGATTAGAATTGAAGCAACTTTTCAGACTTTGAAATGTTAAAAAATTAACAAAATAAAAAATAAATAGTAGTGAAAGAATATCAGGTAGTTTTACAAGATAAAAGTCAGGAAAAAGAAGAGCAAAATTCTACGGTACCATTTTGGGAAAACGCAAATTGCTTAACTGATTTTTGCTCGCCATGGAAAAGTGATCCACTTTTAAAAATAGAATTCAGAGCGCTCTGGGATCTTGAAAATTTCTTTTTTAATTTCAGAGTTTTTGATACCGGGATCTATATCGATCAAAAAGACGATAGTTTTGATAGTATTGGAAATTCAGATCGTGTAGAATTGTTTTTTAGAACCAACGAATCCTTAGATCCTTATTATTGTCTGGAAATGGATACCGCCGGGCGTTTAATGGATTTTAGAGCGCGTCCCAACAAAGAATTTGATTTTGAATGGAAATGGCCTAAAAACGATTTCGAAATCAAAACCTCAAAAGATGAAATTTCTTTTACAGTTGAAGGACGAATCAGTATAAAATCCTTAAAAGAATTAAATTTAATACACAACAATACTATAGAAGCGGGTGTTTTTAGAGCTAAGTTTTTGGAGAATGAAAAGCGACAGTATGAACCCACCTGGATTTCCTGGGTGAATCCTGATACCGAAACTCCTAATTTTCATATTGCCTCTTCTTTCGGGAAATTTATTTTGATGGAATAGGGGTTTACAGGATGTAATGGTTTTTTCGCAAAGTAAGCACAAAGCTTCACAAAGTTTTTTTTAAACATTTTTTGTGTATCTTTGTGTAACTCTGTGGAATTTTTCGACAGTGGAGCGTTATTTAAGAAACATAGAAAGAAGCATTTTCTACATTAATAATATCTATCGGAAGTAAAATCGTTTCCGGAATATCTTTTCGGAATAAAAAGTGTTCAACTAAAGTGCTCACCCCTAAGTAAGCCTGTCTTTTTTGATTTTGATGAATTAAAAAATGAACCAATCCCTGATTCAGGAAATTCACATTTTTTTCTACTAAATCATAACCGATAATCGCAATCTTTTTATCCTTTACGGTAGACAGTATAGAGGCAATTTGGTACGCTTTTGAGGTCGTGATAAAAATACCTTTAAGATTTGGATTTTCGTCTAAAAACGCAGAAAATTTAGTTTCTACATTCTGATGTTTTAGTTTTAGAGTAGTGAGTGAAAAACCGCTAATCTTTTTCTCGTCAAAGTAACTTTTAAAGCCTTTTTCTTTTTCCTGCATGTGTACCGCATTCTTAAGGCTTTCGTCAATGTGTATGATGGCGATCTGTCCTTCTGTCAAAATCAGATTCATTAGGCTGGCAGCTACACGACCGCTTTTATGTAAATCCTGTCCAACAAAACTTTTTATAGATTCACCTTCAATTTGGTTGTTGAATGTATTTACGATGATGTTTAAATCGTCATATTGCTTTACAATTTCTACTGTTTCTTTGTGAAATAATGGAGCAATTAAAACAGCATCAGGCGATTTTTGGATAATGATATCATGAGCACTTAAGAACGATTTGGTGCTTTCCGGATTAAAGAAGTGTGTTTCAATAATAACACTATACGCTTTAAATTCAGTTTTAGCATCCTGGATTCCATTAATGCAAGGAAGCCAGTACGGGTCAATTTCCGGATCAGGCAGCAAAACACAAATTCTGTAAACTTTGGTGTTCTTTAAATTTCGTGCAATTAAGTTCGGTTCGTAATTAATGACGTTTAAAACTTCATTTATTTTGTCCAGTGCTGTAGGAGAAACTTTTCCTCTGTTATGCAAAACCCTGTCGACAGTCCCTTTCGAAACTCCGGCCATTTTTGCTATATCCTTAATGGTGTACTTTTTATCCATATTGGCAAATATAGAAACTTTGATTTGATTATTTAAAAATCCTGTAAGAATTAATTAGTGTGCTCGAGAACATTTTAATAGTGTGTTCGAGCACATTTTTTTGTTTTTTCTTGTTTTATAAAAATATAATCAATAGTTTCGTAGAATCAAAATCAAAAGAATAAAACCAATTTTTAACCAATTTTCATTGTAATTTATTGTTTTACAGTGTTTTATTATAAAATTTTCAAGTGAAAAAAATTACCTCATTAGCCCCGGGCAGAACCTGTCTCTTTGGAGATCATCAGGATTATTTAGGATTGCCGGTTATCGCCTGTGCAATCGATCGGAATATACAACTAATTGCCGAACAAAATCTGACTCAGACCTTTGTTTTAAATATGATTGATATTAATGAGACCCGTACCATTGATATTGACGCCACTTTCGACAAATTAGAACCCAGAGATTATTTTGCATCCTCCTTACGCGTATTGCGCAGGTATGGCTGTGTGCCAAACGTTGGATACGACATTACGATCACGGGAGATATTCCAATAAACTCCGGAACCTCGAGTTCTTCGGCTTTATTAATGGCATGGATTCGTTTTTTGATCGATGCTTATGGTATTGATCGTGAAGTTACACCTGAGTTTATTTCCAAATTGGGTTATGAATCTGAAGTATTGGAACACGGAGAACCGGGTGGAATGATGGATCATTTTAGCATTGGGGTGGGGAATATTGTGTACATCAATACCAAAGATCCCTTTTCGTATAAAGTAATAGGAACGAGCTTGAAAGGCCTGATAACAGGAGTTTCGGGAGTTCCAAAAGAAACGATAGGTTTGTTGGGGGAATTAAAAGGAAATGCTTTAATTTCTATTGATATCGTAAAGCAAAATTTCCCGGATTTTGATCTGCATGCTTCCAAAATAGAAGACCTGGACCGATACAGAAGTTGTTTACCGGACCGATTGATTCCTTTCTTCGAAGCCGCATTAAAAAACTATCATTATACCAAAGAAGCTCTGAAAGAGTTTGAAAAACCGGTTTTAGATCTTAAAAAAATAGGCGGATTGATGAACCAGCATCATGAAGTTTTACGTGATTTATTAAAAATTACCGTACCCCGAATTGACGCTATGGTCAATGCTGCTTTGCGCGCTGGTGCTTACGGAGCAAAAATTGTAGGTTCAGGCGGAGGCGGAAGTATAGTCGTTATCGCAAATCCGGAAAAAGAAGATCTGGTGATCGAAGCCATTCTCGAAGCAGGAGCTCAGGAAGCCTATGCCGTAGCTGTTGATCCAGGTGTAAGGGTTATTGAAAATGTTGAGATTTAAGTTGTGAGAGGTGAGAGGTGATAGGTGAGTTTTGGGAACCTGAAACCTGAAACATGAAACCTGAAACCTGAAACAATTCCAGACCTAAAATAGATTTAAGGAAATTCAAAATGAAAATATATAAATATGCATAACAATTTAGTTATTCTTGCGGGTGGAGCATCCTCGCGCATGAAAAAAGAAGCCATTTCAAATAATTTATCTGCGGAAGAAATTGCGCAGGCAAATGAAAGAAGTAAAGGGTTAATTGGAGTTGGGGCAAGCGGGAGACCTTTGCTGGATTATCTTCTGCTGAATGCTAAAAAAGCAGGGTATAAAAACATCTACATTATTATTGGCGAGCAGGGAGAGCTTTTTAAAGAGTTTTACGGCAGTCAGAATACCGATAACGATTTTCACGGGCTTACTATTTCATTTGCTGTGCAATACATTCCCGAAGGCAGAGTGAAACCCTTTGGTACGGCAGATGCTTTGTTTCAGGCGGTAGAACAGTTTCCGGAATTAAACAAGCAGCAGTATTCGGTTTGCAACAGCGACAACTTGTATTCGGCCGCAGCGTTATTGGCGCTTAGAGAGGCCAACAGTCCAAACGCTTTTATTGCTTACGATCGCGATGCTTTGGAATTTCCTTCCGAAAGGATTTCGCGTTTCGCCATTGCTAAATTAGATCAGAACAATCAGTTGTTGGATATTTTAGAAAAACCTTCAGCCGATGTTTTAGCCGACTATAAAGATGTAGAAGGGAAAATCAGAGTAAGTATGAATGCTTTTAAATTCAACGGAAGCACTTTATATACCCATTTGAAAAATTGTCCCGTTCATCCTGAGCGTGACGAAAAAGAGCTGCCTACAGTGCTGTTAAATGCTGTAAAAGAAAATCCAAATACAACGATAGGTATTCCGTTTTCAGAGCATGTTCCGGATCTGACTGCTAAAGAAGATATTGCTGATGTGAAGGAGTATTTGAAGCAATATTATCCGGTTTTAGACTGGAGTATTTAGGAAAAATTAACAAAATATTGATATCTAATTTACAGATAAGTATAACTTATTAGACTACTTTTGTTTTAAAATTGCAAAAAATACGCACTGAATTGCGGGTAAATTGCGATATATTTGCAAAAAGTGTTGGTGTTATTTTAGAGGAATCAAACAACTAATCTATTAACAATCAACCGATAAAATTATGTCAAAAATTGAGACTGCAATACATATAGAAAAGAGGAGTTCAATCATTCCGATGATTATTCTTACCGCATTGTTTTTTATATTGGGATTTGTCACCTGGTTAAACGGACCTTTAATTCCTTTTTTTGAATTAGCGTGCGAGTTGTCTTCTTCTCAAGCCTATTTTGTAACTTTTGCTTTTTATATTGCCTATTTTGTAATGGCAGTTCCATCATCCTGGGTCATTGAAAAGGTAGGGTATAAAAATGGTATTTCTTTGGGATTATTAATCATTGCAGCCGGAGCATTTATGTTTTATCCGGCCGCCGAAAGCCGAACCTTTTTACTGTTTTTAATTGCTTTGTTTGTGATGGGAACCGGTCTGGCAATTTTGCAGACAGCTTCCAATCCTTATGTAGTAGTAATTGGACCAAGAGAAAGTGCAGCAGCCAGAATTAGTGTGCTGGGTATTGCCAATAAACTGGCAGGTTTTGTAGCGCCATTGATATTAACGGCATTGGTACTGTCTAACATGCAGGAATTTACAGCAGATAAGATTGCGGTTTTAGACGCCGTTTCAAAAACAAATGCTTTAAATTCACTTGCATTACAATTGCAAAGACCCTATCTTTATATGGGATTGATTATAATGGTTTTAGCACTTTTGGTAAAACTGTCTCCACTTCCGGAAATTGATTTGGATGAAGAAGGAAATGTAGCACATCTGAGTATTTTTAAGCAAATTAGAAATGCTTTCAGACGCCCGCAATTGGTTTTAGGAGTAATCACTTTGATGCTGTATTTAGCAGCCGAAGTTCTGGCTGGAGATTCTATTGGAGGATTCGGAAAACAATTAGGCGTATATGGAACTGAAGGGAATTTTTATTTAAAACTAACTTCTTTTACCATGTCGGCAATGGTAGTAGGGTATATATTAGGGATCACATTAATTCCAAAATACCTTTCACAAGTAACAGCTTTGAAAGGATCCGGAGTTTTGGGAGTCATTTTAGTGTTGGCAATAGTATTGATTTCGCCAAAAATAATGATTCAGTTACCTGGGATTCCAAACTTACCGGTGGTGATACTTTTAGTAGCATTATTAGGCTTGGCCAACGCGCTTTGCTGGCCGGCAATCTGGCCGATGGCATTAGAGGATTTGGGAGGTTATACAAAAATTGGAAGTGCAATTTTGATCATGGGGATCATCGGAGGAGCAATTTTTCCTTTGTTCTACGGAATGATCACAGAAAATATAAATGCAGCAAATACGGCAAATGGTACCGTGGGAGTTTCAAAAAGCGGAAATCAGATTGCTTATTTAATGCTGCTGCCATCCTATTTAATGATTCTTTTCTATGCAGTAAAAGGACATAAATATCGAAAGTGGTAAGATGTAACGAGTAAAATTAAAAAACTATATCATGTTAAAAAGTAAAATCGACAAAGCAACGGGGTTCGAAAAACGTTTCGAAAACATCAATACGGTCGTTTTTGAAAATTCCGGCGATGCATCAAAAGAAGTAGCTCAGGAAATTGCGGCTTTAATTCAATCCAAACAAAAAGAAAACAAACCTTGTATT
Organism: Flavobacterium sp. B183; assembly: GCF_023539155.1. Taxonomy (NCBI): domain Bacteria; kingdom Pseudomonadati; phylum Bacteroidota; class Flavobacteriia; order Flavobacteriales; family Flavobacteriaceae; genus Flavobacterium; species Flavobacterium sp. B183. The sequence continues at coordinate 2,875,269 of NZ_CP097434.1, forward strand.
TTAGGATTAGCAACAGGATCTTCTCCAAAAGGACTATATGCTGAATTGGTTCGTTTACACAAAGAAGAAGGCTTGAGCTTTAAAAATGTAATTAGTTTTAACCTGGATGAATATTATCCAATGGAGCCAAATTCGATCAACAGTTACGTTCGTTTTATGAAAGAATTGCTGTTTGATCATGTCGATATTTTACCTGAAAATTACCACGTTCCGGACGGACTTTTAACCAAAGAACAAATCGCAGATTATTGCCATGATTATGAGGCAAAGATTGAAGCTCTTGGCGGAATTGATTTGCAGATTCTTGGAATTGGAGGTAACGGACATATTGGTTTCAACGAATCAGGATCGTTACAAAACTCTAAAACACGTTTAGTGGCTTTAGATCATATTACCAGAGTTGCGGCAAGTAAAGATTTCTTCGGATTGAGTAATACGCCAAGAACAGCTATAACACTTGGGGTAAAAAAGATTATGGAAGCCAAGCAGGTAATTTTACTGGCTTGGGGAGAAGGAAAATCAAATATTGTAAAGAAATCGGTAGAAGATGAAGTAACCAATCGTGTACCGGCTTCCTTCTTACAGGAGCATAACAATGCGGTATTTGTTTTAGACAAAGAAGCTTCTTCAAAACTTACCAGAATCAACAAACCTTGGTTGGTAGAAAAAGTAATATGGACGGATAAACTGACTCGTAAAGCTGTTTTAGGATTAGCACTTCAGCTTAAAAAACCAATCTTAATGCTTACCGATGCTGATTATATCGAAAACGGAATGAGCGATTTATTAGCTGATTCAGGTCCTGCATACGATATTAACATTAAAATATTCAACAAACTTCAAAATACAATCACAGGATGGCCGGGTGGTAAGCCAAATGCGGAAGATACCAACCGTCCGGAAAGAGCAGAACCGGCTAAGAAGAGAGTATTGATTTTTAGCCCGCATCCCGATGACGATATCATCAGTATGGGGGGAACTTTTATGCGTTTGCAAGAGCAGGGACATGAAGTACACGTGGCGTATCAAACGTCTGGGAATATTGCCGTAGCCGATGATGAAGCTTTGCGTTTTGCAAGATTCGTAATTGATTACAATGAAAAATTCGGAATCAAGAGCGAAGAGGCAGATAATATTTACCAAAAAGCGGCGACTTTCTTAACCAATAAAAAGAACAGCGAAATTGATATTCCTGAAGTTCGTTACATCAAAGGATTAATCAGAAAAGGAGAGGCGAGAGCAACCAGTCATTTTGTAGGTTTATCCGATGATCAGATTCATTTTATGGAATTACCATTCTACGAAACCGGAACCATCGAGAAAAAACCAATCGGAAAAGAAGATATTCAATTGACGATGGATTTAATTGAAAAAATCAAACCGCATCAAATTTACGCAGCAGGTGATTTAGCGGATCCACACGGAACACATAAAGTATGTCTGGACGCTATTTTTGAAGCTGTAAAAGCGCTGAAACCAAAATCATTTATGGACGATTGCTGGTTGTGGTTGTACCGTGGAGCATGGCAGGAATGGGGAATTGACGAAGTGGAAATGGCGGTGCCAATGAGCCCCGATCAGGTTTTGGCAAAACGTCACGGAATCTTCAAGCACCAGTCTCAAAAAGACGGTGTTGTTTTCCAGGGAACCGATGCCAGAGAATTTTGGCAAAGAGCCGAAGACAGAAATGCGGAAACAGCTGCTTTGTATCAGCAGTTAGGTTTAGCCACCTATGCTGCGATGGAAGCTTTTGTGAGATGGCATTATTAAGGTTCAAAGGAGCAAAGGTTCTGAGGTGCTAAGGTTTTTTAGAGGCCCAAAGACTCAGAGATACTAAGTTTTATATTCGCCACGAATTCACGAATTATTCTAAGTATAATTCGTGAATTCGTGGCGAAATCATTTGCCCTAATAGTTGTTTTTTATTAATCGTTAGTTTGGCAGTGCGTTTTAAAAAGAGGTTAAGGTCTTGCGACTGAAAATTGCGACTGAAAACTATTTTTTAATCTCTGGCAAAAGAAAAAAAATAATAATAGCTTTGCGCAACAAGAAGCAAGAGAAGAGAATGAGTCTATATTCTTTCCTCTTGCTTCTTTTTTCTTAAAAAAAATGGAATCAGACAAAAAACTTCTCATCAAATTAGCTCATACCAAAATGCCTTTCGGAAAATACGAAGGTTATTTTTTAATTGATTTACCCGAATATTATGTCGTTTGGTATCAAAACAAAGGGTTTCCAAAAGGAGAATTGGGACAACAGTTGCAACTTGTATATGAATTAAAGTTGAATGGACTGGAAGAATTAATTCGGAATATCAAAAAACAATACCCGAAACCGATTTAGGAGTATTCATAAAAAAATACCCAATTAAAAGTTAAAAATACCGATTGCGAAATGATGTAATCGTTCTAATTAAAAATTTGCAAATTATCTCATTCTCTAATTGATAAATTATCTAATTAAATTTGTACTTTTGCCAAGTTTTTTACACAACTACATACAAACAACAACAGAATGAATCAAACAAAATATATTTTTGTTACAGGCGGTGTGACTTCTTCGTTAGGAAAAGGAATTATCGCGGCATCTTTAGCAAAATTGTTACAAGGAAGAGGATACCGTACAACTATTCAGAAATTTGATCCGTATATCAATGTGGATCCGGGTACGTTGAATCCATACGAGCACGGAGAATGTTATGTAACAGATGATGGTGCTGAAACAGATTTAGATTTAGGTCATTACGAACGTTTTTTGAACGTTCCTACCTCTCAGGCGAATAACGTTACAACCGGAAGAGTATATCTTTCTGTAATCGAAAAAGAAAGAAGAGGAGAGTTTTTAGGAAAAACAGTTCAGGTAGTTCCTCATATTACAAACGAAATCAAAGACAGAATGCAATTGTTGGGTAAATCCGGCGATTATGACATTGTCATTACTGAAATTGGTGGAACCGTTGGTGATATCGAATCATTACCTTATATAGAATCTGTTCGTCAGTTAGTTTGGGAATTGGGTGAAAATAACGGAATCGTTATTCATTTAACATTGGTTCCATATTTGGCTGCTGCGGGTGAGTTGAAAACAAAACCAACACAGCACTCTGTAAAAACGTTGATGGAAAGCGGAATCAAAGCAGATATTTTGGTTTGTAGAACCGAGCATGAATTGTCTCAGGAACTGCGTCAGAAACTGGCTTTATTCTGTAATGTTAAGAAAGAAGCCGTTATTCAGTCTATTGATGCTTCAACGATATACGAAGTTCCAAATTTAATGCTTGAAGAAGGATTAGATGTAGTGGCTTTGAAAAAATTAGATTTGCCTAAAAAAGCATTACCGGATCTTAAAAATTGGAATACGTTTTTGAAAAGACTGAAAAATCCAAAGCATACCGTAAATATTGGTTTGGTTGGGAAATATGTAGAAATGCAAGATTGTTACAAATCTATTTTAGAAGCATTTATACATGCTGGTGCAGCAAACGAAACGAAAGTAAATGTAATTTCGATACATTCAGAACATATTAATGCTGAAAATATTGTAGAAAAATTAGCAGGTTTGGATGGAGTTCTGGTTGCTCCTGGTTTTGGAGAAAGAGGTATTGAAGGAAAAATCGAAGCCGTTCGTTATGTACGTGAAAACAACATTCCGTTTTTCGGAATTTGTTTAGGAATGCAAATGTCTGTAATCGAATATTCAAGAAATATTCTAGGTTACAAAGAGGCGAATTCTACTGAGATGAACGACAAAACGCCTCATCCGGTTGTGAATTTGATGGAAGAGCAAAAAACAGTGACAGATAAAGGCGGAACTATGCGTTTAGGAGCGTGGAAATGTGATATTAAGCCTGATACTTTGGCGTATAAAATCTACGGACAGAAAACAATTTCAGAGCGTCACCGTCATCGTTATGAATACAATAACAAATATGCTGATGAACTGCAAAATGCCGGTTTAAAAGCTTCAGGGGTAAACCCGGATACAGGTTTGGTAGAAATTGTAGAACTTGAAAATCATCCGTTTTTCATTGGGGTACAATACCATCCTGAATACAAAAGTACAGTAGCAAATCCACATCCGATTTTTGTAAACTTTGTGGCTGCTGCAGTGAATGCGCATAAAAAATAATAATTAATATTCTGAAAAGTGTAACGTTTGAATCTAATTCAGCACTAATACCTTTTTAACGAATAACTTTTTAAACTGTAATGGAAGAAAAAAAATTTGATCTTAATTCAATCATTGGTTTTGTATTGATATTTGGAATTTTGATTTGGATTATGTACCAAAATCAGCCTTCTGATAAAGAGATTGCTGCTGAAAAAGCCAAAAAAGAACTAATTGCCAAGCAAGAAGCACAAGCGAAAGCGGATAAAACTAAAACAGCTGTTTTACCAGTTGCTGCAGCTGCAACTCCTGGTGATACAGTGCAGTTGGCACAATTACAAAAAACATTAGGTGGTTTTGCTTATTCAGCTACACTGCCTTCTGCTAAAGAAGGTTTTACAACTATTGAAAACGAAAAGATTAAACTTAAAATCGCTAACAAAGGGGGGTATATAGTAGAAGCTACGTTGAAAGAGTTCAAAAAGTTTGAAAAAAATTCAGGACAATTAGTTGAATTGATTAAAGATAATAATGCTAATTTAAACATTCAGTTACAAACTGCTGATAACAGAACTTTAAATTCTAAAGATTTGTTTTTTGAACCTACGCTAACTAAAAATGGCGCAGATCAAATTTTAACAATGCGTTTGAAAGCAGGTGCTAATGAATTCTTAGAATACAAATATGTTCTTAAACCAAATGATTATTTAGTTGGTTTTGATGTTCGTTCTCAGGGATTAAACAAAGTTTTAAATACTGGAAAGCCATTAGATTTACAGTGGGATTTAAAAACGTACAGAAACGAAAAGAGTATTTCGTATGAAAACCGTTATGCTGAAATTTACTATAATTATAAGGATGGTAAAGAAAGTTATGTAGGTCAGGGCGATCATAAAGAAGAAACACCTGAAAAGGTAGATTATATTGCATTTAAGCAACATTTCTTTGCTACAATTTTACAAACCAATACTTCTTTTGAAAAGTCACAGCTTGTTTCTCAAAACTTAGTAAAAGACGAAAAAATAGATACTGTTTATACAAAACAGTTTAGAGCGAATGTTCCTTTGGCTTTCTCTAATGGAGAAATAGATTATAAAATGAGCTGGTATTTTGGACCGGCAGATTATAAAATTTTAAAATCTTACGATAAGAATTTTGAAAAAATTATTCCATTAGGTTGGGGTATTTTTGGCTGGATTAACCGATTGATTTTTATTCCTTTGTTTGGATTTTTAAGCTCAACAATTGGATTATCATTAGGAATTGCGATTATTATCTTTACGATTATTATCAAATTGGCTATGTCGCCAATTACCTATAAGTCATTCCTGTCTCAGGCTAAAATGAAAGTTTTACGTCCGGAGATTACAGAATTGGGAGAAAAATTCAAAAAAGACCCAATGAAAAAACAACAGGAAACGATGAAACTGTACAACAAAGCAGGAGTAAACCCAATGGCAGGATGTATTCCGGCGTTGATTCAGCTTCCTTTTATGTATGCTTCATTCCAGTTCTTCCCTTCAGCTTTTGAGTTAAGACAAAAAGGTTTCCTTTGGGCAGATGATTTGTCTTCTTTTGACTCGGTGGTAAAATTGCCATTCCATATTCCGTTATATGGAGATCATATCAGTTTGTTCCCAATTTTGGCAGCAATTGCGATTTTCTTCTACATGAAAATGACATCCGGAGATCAGCAAATGGCAGCGCCTCAGCAAGAAGGTATGCCGGATATGGCAAAAATGATGAAAATCATGATTTATGTTTCGCCATTAATGATGTTAATTTTCTTCAATAGTTATGGTGCCGGATTGAGTTTGTATAACTTTATTTCGAACTTAATTACAATCGGAATCATGTATGTAATTAAAAATTACATTGTTGATAGTGATAAAATTCACGCTCAGATTCAGGAAAACAAATTAAAAGAGCCTAAAAAGCAAAGTAAGTTTCAACAACGTCTTCAGGAAGTAATGGAACAGCAAGAAGCTGCGAAAGCTCAGAATAAAAAGAAATAATACCAATAAAAAAATCTCGATTCTTCGGGATTTTTTTATATCTGAAATATACTTAATCAAAGTCAGAATCGTTAAAGTTTAAAATAGAATATAAAAGATATGATTTCTAAAAAAATAATAGCCGGATTACTTTTATTAAATACCTTTTTTGCAGTAGCGCAAGAGGTCAATAAATTGGATTCTAACGGAAAAAAAGAGGGAGTTTGGAAAGGAATTTATGAAGTTTCTAAACGTCCTCGTTATGAAGGAACTTTTAGTCACGGAAAAGAAACCGGAGTGTTTAAATTTTTTGATGATACTAAAAAAGGAGATGTTGTAGCAACTCGTGATTTTACAGCAAACGATGGAAGTTCTTATACTATTTTTTACGATCAGAATAAAAATAAAGTAAGCGAAGGTAAGGAAATCGGAAAATCACGTGAAGGTGAGTGGAAATACTATCATAAGGCTTCGAAAGCAATTATGACGCTTGAAAAATACAAAGCCGGAAAATTAGAGGGAGCGAGAATCGTGTATTATCCGGATTCTAAAATTGCTGAGGAAATGACTTATAAAGAAGGTTTGAAAGAGGGTATTTATAAGAAGTACGGGCAAAACGGAATTCTATTGGAACAAAGTACTTTTAAAAATAACGAATACAATGGTGATGCTGTTTTTTATGACTCTGATGGAGTAGTAGCTTCTAAAGGAAAATTTACCAGAGGGAAGAAATCCGGGATGTGGCAGTTTTACTTTAAAGGAAAATTAACAAAGGAAGTTAATATGAGTGATCCTAAAAGTAGTTATCAGGCCGATTCAAAACCTAAAACGGAGTAATAATTTGTAATTAGAATGCCTCGGTATTTATTTTTTCGGATTAATTTGAATTTTAACACTATAGAAGAATGAGAAGAACAAATTCTAAGGAGTGGTTTTTTACTTATTGTGTTTATATTGAGTGAATTGGAAATATATCGTTCGAATCTGATGATTTTTTTGTTCTTGTTTAAAAAAAACAATACCTATTGCTGTTTTTTTAGTTAGTAAACATTTATATTCGATGCTGAATCTTGATTTCGCTAATTCACCTTTTAATTATAGAAGTATCTGGTAAAGCTTCTTCTTCACACAAAAAAGAAAAAATATATGAAAAAAAACTACATTTTTTTATTACTCTTAGTGTTGACTGTTTTTTTTAGTAATGTGGCCGTCTCTCAGACTTCCTTAGGCTCATGCAGCAGTTTTATTAGCAACTTGAAGAAGGAGCTTACGGTCTCTGCCGGAAGAAAGGAAAGCAATAATGTTTTGCTTCAGATTGCGGATTCAAAAAGTTTTAGCGGAAAAATAAACTACAAAGAGTCAAGCATTTCGAGTGAATATTTAATCGGAGAGATTAAAAATGTTTCCGGATCTTCTTTTTACCTTAAGGTAATGGAAAAATCACTTGAAGGACATATTATTCTTAAGAAAACAAATGAAGCATACAAATACTCATCAGATGCTCATGGAAATGCTTATGTATCAAAAGTAGATATTAATTCCTTGATTTGTGTAGATTATGCTACTCTGTCACAAAAGGAAGCAAAAACTGCAAAAAATAGTTCCGCTACAATTAATGCAGATCTGTTAAAGTTAGAAAGTTTTCCTGGTGGGATAGGATGTATATTATTGGATTTTGATGGACATACGATGCCTGCGGGAAGCCTTTGGAATAATGGAGGAGCAATTTATGCTCTCCCTTCAGGAATGACTGATGCTTTTATACTTCAGGCTTTTGAGGTTGTTGCAGAAGATTTCAGGCCTTTTAATTTAAATATTACAACAAATGAGGCTGTTTTTAATACCTATCCAAAAACAAAAAGAAAACGTGTTGTAATCACTCCCACAGATACTGCAAGTCCTGGAGAAGGAGGTGTAGCTTTTATAGGATCTTTTACATGGGATAATGATGTTCCGGCCTGGTGTTTTAATGTCAATACCGGTAAAGCAGCAGGAGAAACAGCTTCTCATGAGATTGGGCATCTCTTTTCATTAAAACATGATGGACGTACTTCTCCTAGCGAAGGGTATTTTTCAGGGTTAAACGGAACTTCCTGGGGGCCGATCATGGGAACGTCTTTTGTCAGACCCGTTTCGCATTGGAGTAAAGGTGAATATAATAATGCTAATAATACCGAAGATGATGTTGCAATTATTTCTGATAAAAGCTGGGGAATAGGTTACAGAACTGATGATTATGGAAATAATACAGCTTCAGCATTTAATCTGACGCTAAGCAGTAAAGGAGAAATTATTAAAAGAGATGGTGTAATAGAAAAAGAAAGCGATAAAGATTTCTTTAGTTTTACTACTAGCGGAGGAGATGTGAGTATCGAAGCAAATACAGTAAGCAGATGGGGAACTGGTAATCTTCATATTTTGATTCAGTTGTACAATTCGGCAGGTGTCGAAATCGGGCAGTATTGGGACTCCGATCCGTACAATCTAGATGGGTTTATGTTTGCAAATCTTTTGGCGGGTAAGTATTTTATCAGCATTAGTGGGGTTGGGGCAGGAGATAAAACTAATGGCGGGTATTCGGCGTATGGTTCTATCGGAAGTTATTCTATTTCCGGAACTATTCCAAATACTAACCTGAACACCTTATCGTTTGATAAAAACTTAAACTTTGTGATATACCCTAATCCAAGTAATAAGATTATAACAATTAAATCAGATCACGATGCGACTTTAAGCCTCATTACGATATTAGGGAAAACTATAACAACATTTAAAGTAAAGGCTAATGTAGAGGATATCCTAAATGTTGAAAATTTATCCAGTGGTATTTATTTTCTTAGCGAAATGAATGAAGGCAAATTAATCACGCATAAATTTATTAGAAAGTAATAAGTTTTATTTACAACGGCATTGTATAAACTAATCAAAAACTACTGCAATTTTCAAAAATAGGGCTTATCTTTGCAGCCTTGTAAAAACATAAACAATTTAGAATGAAACGTGTAGTTGTTGGACTTTCCGGAGGAGTAGATTCAAGTGTTGCTGCTTATTTATTGCAACAACAGGGATATGAAGTTATTGGCCTTTTTATGAAGAACTGGCACGATGATTCGGTTACGATTTCTAATGAATGTCCGTGGTTAGAAGATAGCAATGATGCTTTATTGGTAGCTGAAAAACTCGGTATACCGTTTCAAACGGTTGATTTAAGCGAAGAATACAAAGAAAAAATCGTTGATTATATGTTCAACGAATACGAAAAAGGACGAACTCCAAATCCTGACGTGCTTTGTAACCGCGAAATCAAGTTTGATGTTTTTATGAAAATCGCTCTAAGTCTTGGAGCCGATTATGTTGCGACCGGGCATTACTGCCAAAAAAGCGAAATTGAAGTGGACGGAAAAACGGTTTATCAATTGGTTGCCGGAAATGATGTTAACAAAGATCAGTCGTATTTCTTATGTCAGTTGTCTCAGGAACAATTGTCAAAAGCTTTATTCCCAATCGGAGCATTGACCAAACCTGAAGTTCGTGAAATCGCTGCTGAAATGGAATTGGTTACAGCCGAAAAGAAAGATTCGCAAGGACTTTGTTTTATCGGAAAAGTGCGTTTACCCGAGTTTTTACAGCAAAAACTACAGCCAAAAGAAGGTCTTATTGTTCAAATTGACAAAAACGATCCAATCTATACAATTGAAAAACCGACAGGAATTTCTCTGGAAGACGAATTGAAAATAGAGTCTCAAAAACTGGATTATCTTCCAACAATGGGTAAAGTGATGGGAAAACATCAGGGAGCACATTATTTTACAAACGGACAAAGAAAAGGCTTAAATGTTGGAGGTACTACAGATCCGTTATTTGTAATTGCTACCGATGTTGATACGAATACTATTTACACTGGTTTAACAAGCAATCATCCGGGCTTATTCAAAAAAGCATTGTTTGTAGGTAATTCTGAAGTACACTGGGTTCGCGAAGATTTGAAATTGAAGGAAGGACAACAAATGGAAGTGATGGCAAGAATTCGTTACCGTCAGCCATTACAGAAAGCAACCTTGTATCAGTTTGAAAACGGAATGTATGTTCGTTTTGAGGAAGCTCAGTCCGCCATTACCGAAGGTCAGTTTGTGGCTTGGTATTTAGAGAATGAATTAGTTGGTTCGGGAGTAATTTCTTAGCTTTATACTTTTTTACGGAGGTTTCACCTTTAAAAAAGTAATCATGAAGCACTATTTTGTCTTTTTGTTGTTGATTTTTTCTTCCGCGGTGTTTTCGCAGGAAGACGCGTGGGTATACTTTAAAAACAAACCCAACGCACAGGCATCTCTTAATGCTCCGCTTACAATTTTGACACAGCGCGCCTTAGATCGAAGAGCCAATCAAAATATTGCGTTAGATCTTACCGATGCACCTGTAGAGGACTCTTATATCAATCAGGTTAGATCGAGTTCGGGAATAACTATTATGGCAAAATCCAAATGGTTAAATGCACTTCATATTAGAGGAACTCAAACCGATATTACTGCACTTACGGCACTGTCATTTGTCGATAAAGTGTTTTTCGCCAATAAAAATCTGAATGTAACTTCTAAAAAAGTAGCCGAGAATAAGATAAGTAAGGTAAAAGACAAACTGAAATCAAAAGCGGATTATGCCTACGGAACTTCAGGAGGACAGATAGAAATGCTGAATGGAAAAGTGCTGCACCAACAGAATAAAACCGGCTCGGGAAAAGTAATTGCTGTTTTAGACGCAGGTTTTCCGGGAGTCAATACCGCTTTACCATTTAAGAAATTAATCGATAATAATCAGATTTTAGGAGGGTACGATTATGTGAATAGAAATGCCAATTTTTATTCAGGAGACAGCCACGGAACAATGGTACTTTCAACAATGGGCGGTTATAAAGAAAATGCTTTGGTAGGTACTGCTCCTGATGCTTCGTATTATTTATACATCACCGAATATGACCCTACCGAGAATCCGGTAGAAGAATCGTATTGGGTAGAGGCAGCAGAAGAAGCAGACCGTGTAGGAGCTGATATTATTACAACTTCTTTGGGGTATTTTGAATTTGATAATCCAAACTACACACATACGTATAGCGATATGAACGGGACGACTAATTTTATCTCCCGTGGTGCCGAAATGGCTTTTAATAAAGGAATAATCGTGGTTGCTTCGGCTGGAAATGAAGGAGCTACAACTGAACCTCATATTGGAGGACCTGCAGATGCTGTTTCGGTAATTACAGTAGGTGCTGTAACTTCTTCGAAAGTTAGATCAGGTTTTAGCTCGATAGGACCAAGTTCTGACGGAAGAATTAAACCGGATGTTATGGCACAAGGTACGGCAGCTGTTGTATCTGATACCGGGGGGAATATTACAACCATAAACGGAACTTCGTTTTCTTGTCCAATTATGGCGGGAATGATTGCTTGTTTGTGGCAGGCTTTTCCATCCAAAACAAATAAAGAAATTAGGCAGATGATTCTGCAGTCTTCAGATCGATATACGACACCCAATAATAATTATGGTTACGGAATTCCTAATTTTGGAGCTGCTTTAGGAGTGGAAGACTTCAAGTCTTTAGGAGAAGTTTTTTCTGTTTTTCCAAATCCAACTAAAACAGCGATTTCCTTTTTGTTTGAGAACAGTACCGCTTCTGTTTCTGTGTACTCTGTTCTGGGGCAAAAACTAATCGAAAAACAAATTACAAATCAAAACCCTATTCTTTCTGTTGAAGGACTAAAAAGCGGATTATATTTTTATACTTTTGATGCAGATGGTCTTCACAAAACGGGAAAGATAATTAAACAATAACTACATTTTTGAATGAACAGAATTACACAACTTTTTAAGATCAAATATCCAATTATTCAGGGAGGAATGATCTGGAACAGCGGTTATAAATTAGCAGCAGCAGTAAGTAATGCAGGAGGTTTAGGTTTAATTGGAGCAGGTTCTATGTATCCCGAAGTTTTACGGGAACATATTCAGAAATGCCAAAAAGCGACCAGTAAGCCATTTGGAGTTAACATTCCGATGCTGTATCCAAATATCGAAGAAATTATAAATATTGTGGTAGAAGAAGGAGTGAAAATTGTTTTTACTTCTGCCGGAAATCCAAAAACGTGGACTTCGTTTTTAAAAGAAAAAGGAATTACAGTTGTACATGTAGTGAGCAGCAGTGTTTTTGCTTTGAAGGCGCAGGAGGCAGGTGTTGATGCTATCGTGGCCGAAGGATTTGAAGCAGGGGGACACAATGGACGCGACGAAACGACAACCTTAACTTTAATCCCGATGGTGAAAGAGAAAGTTCAGATACCACTTATTGCTGCCGGGGGAATTGCAACAGGCAGAGGAATGCTTGCTGCAATGGTTTTAGGAGCCGATGGAGTTCAGGTGGGAAGTCGTTTTGCTGCTTCGATCGAATCTTCGGCACATGATAATTTTAAAGAAACAATTGTTAAGGTTAGAGAAGGAGATACACAACTGACTTTAAAAGAACTGGCACCTGTTCGATTGGTTAAGAATAAATTCTATCAGGACGTTCAGGAATTGTATGAAAAATGTCCTTCGAAAGAGGATTTGGTGCAGCTTTTAGGAAGAGCCAGAGCTAAAAAAGGAATGTTTGAAGGAGATCTTGAAGAGGGAGAACTTGAAATAGGCCAAATTGCAGGATTAATTCATGAAATTTTGCCAGTAGAGCAAATTGTTCAACAAATGATGTCCGATTTTGAAGCTGCCTGCCAGGAAAAGGCTAAATTTGAGTTCTAAATTACCCCCAAGAAATACAATATGAATCCTACACGCACTTTTATACTTTTACTTTTTTTCGGACTTGGTTTACAGCAAACTTTTAGTCAGTCTTACCAGTTTAAAACATCTGGTTTTAGTGTTTTGGAAAAAAATGAAAAAGGGAAATGGGGTGAATGGTCCAATCTTGATTTGGTTAACCTTTCGGTAATTCTGGATACCAATAAACACAGAATTGTGGTTTACTCGCAGGAAATACAGCTTTTTAGTATTTTGGATTACATTGAGCGGGAAGAAAACGATACCGATATTGTCTATTCTTTTATGTGTAAAGACAATGACGGCAAAGCCTGTAAGTTATCTATCATCACGCGAAAAAAACAAGATTTCCGCAAACAGCTTTATATCAACTACGACGATCATATTATTGTGTATAATATGGTTAGTGTGTAGTTTGAGGTTCTGAGTTGCTAAGGTTCTAAGTTACTAAGTTAGTATCTTTCTTAGAGTCTTAGCAGCTCAGAATCTTAATGTTTTTTATTAAGAATCTATATCCTTTATAAATTCATCATGCTCGAGATAAAATATCTCAAGAGTTAATAGGTTTTCTCAGAACCTTAGTTCCTCTTTTCTAAGAATCAATATCCTTAATAAACTCATCATATTCCAGATAAAACATTTCCAGAGCATGCATTTTTTCGTTAAAGAAATCGAAGATAGCATCCCAGTTATTGCGGTTACTAAAACCAACACCTAGTTTCTCAACCCAAATACGACTAATCGTTTTGCCGCTTTCAAGAGTATAGTTTTTTTCGAAAACCAAATCTTTAATGAATTCTTCCTCCAGAATATTTTTTAATGCTTCAATTTTTTCAAAATAGGCATTTCGTTTTTCATCACTTCTTTGTTCGATATCAATTAGAACCTGTGCTTTTTTATTATCGACATAAAATTTAAAAGAGAAATCTTTAATTTTGGTATCATAAAGTACCCATTTGCGAGGGTATTTTTCGGCGAATGCCACCCAGAATTCTCTTTTTATCTTTTGTGATTCTTCTTTGCTGTACATTTTTAAGACTTGATTTTAGAAAACTTGTAGAACCGCGTTTTCTGGACTATATTTATATTTTATTTAAAAGTACAAAAATAAACTTTGCTTATGGATTTTCAAGACTTTTTGCAATATGTTCCTAATTTAATTCCGGCAGTATTACCGGCGGAGTTGGCTCATATTAAAATGGCACCAAAAGAACGCCTCGAAGCCTTGAAGAATCTTGATTTGAAAGATAAAAATCCGCGTATCGCAGCGGTCATGATGTTGTTTTATCCAAAAAACAATAAAACACATCTCGTATTGATTGTCCGGAATGCGTATAATGGAGTTCATTCGTCTCAAATTGCATTTCCCGGAGGAAAATACGAAACGACTGATGCAAATTATGAAGAGACTGCTTTGCGTGAAACACAGGAAGAAATAGGCGTTGCACCTGAAAAAATAGAGCTAATCAAACATTTTACGCCTATGTATATTCCGCCAAGCAACTTCTTAGTGCATCCTTTTTTAGGCATTTCCAAAGAAGAGCTTTTATTTTATCCGGATATCAGAGAAGTAGCGAGTATTATAGAATTACCCCTCTCCGTTTTTTTGAATGACGAAATTGTTATTGAAGTCACATTATCAACTTCTTATGCAAATAATGCTTTAGTTCCCGCATTTAACATACAAAATCATATTGTTTGGGGAGCAACTGCCATGATATTGAGTGAACTGAGAGATGTTTTAAAAACGACTTTTGGCGAAAAAGTATAAAGTATAAAAATTAACAATTTGATATTCATAGTACTACCGGTTTGTTTTAGAAATTGTTTTAAAGGATCGGTAAAAGAATAATTTTTGTAAGTTTGCGTCCTAATAAAATAATACAATTGACAGCTATGGGATTGTTTAAACGAAATCCTTTCGGACATATATTATTCATCAAGAAATGGTTGATCCGTATTTTGGGAGCCATGACTCACCGAAGATATAGAGGTTTTAACGAATTGCAGATCGAAGGATCGGAAATTATTAAAACGCTGCCGGATACAAATGTTTTGTTTATATCGAATCACCAAACCTATTTTGCTGATGTTGTGGCGATGTTTCATGTGTTTAACGCAAGTTTAAGCGGACGTCAGGATACTATTAAGAATATCGGATATTTGTGGCAGCCCAAAATGAATATTTATTATGTTGCTGCCAAAGAAACCATGCAGGCCGGATTATTGCCAAGAATTTTGGCTTACGTTGGAGCCATTACAGTAGAAAGAACCTGGCGTGCAAAAGGTGTTGATGTTACCGAAAAGCGTGATGTTAACCCAAACGATACCGAAAATATCAGAATTGCACTCGAAGATGGCTGGGTAATTACATTTCCGCAAGGTACAACCAAGTCATTTAAACCTGTTCGTAAAGGAACGGCACATATCATCAAACAGCACAAACCTGTAGTAATTCCAATTGTTATTGACGGTTTCCGTCGTTCTTTTGATAAAAAAGGACTACGAATGAAAAAGAAAGGAATTTTACAGTCTTTCATTATCAAAGAACCTCTTGAAATTGATTATGAAAACGATACCATCGAAGAAATTGTTGAAAAAGTAGAATATGCAATCGAACAGCATCCTTCATTTTTAAAAGTTATTCCGGCAGAAGAAATCAAAGTACAGGAAGAGCTTAATAAAATGAGAAGATGGGATTACTAGTTATTTTAGATTTCTGATTTTAGATTGCTTTTTTTGTTTCAGGGTTCAAAGTTTCAAGTTTCAAAATAAACTTAGTAACTTGGTTTCTTAGGGCCTTAGTGCCTTAGTTTCTTAGCACCTCTTATCAGAAATCAATTTTCTTAAGCTCCTTATAATTTGCATATAACCTGCGTAACAGCGTTCCGTAAAGTAATCTGTAAATACCCCAAAAGATTCCGAAAAGAACCAGCACAAGCAATACCAATGCGCCGATTGAGAACAGCATTGCTTTTCCATTTAAGGCTAATTTTTCTCTAATAATTGCCATATCCGGATTGTAAACATATCCGATGAAAAAGCTGAGTATAGACGAAACCACAAGCATACCTAAATTGTACCAAACATAATACTGAACCGTTTTTCGGGTTTTTAGAATACTGCTCATCAATAGTTTGGTAGAAACAGTGGTCGTGATCGTTTTATAGTTTTTATAGAAAAAGTAGATAAAAACAAAAATTACGATATAATTAAAATACAATAAAATATCCATTACCAGAATGATCTCAGGATGATTCATTTTCTTTAGATCAGCATCTACATTTGAAAAGTAGTTCGAGATGGTCCAAAACAGTACTTCCAAAATGCTGATAATTAAAATCCACTTCACGATGGAAGATGATTTTTTGTGAATCATTTTGTAGATTTCTTTTTCCGATATTTGTTCAAAAGAATCCGAGTTCTTTTTCCAGTCTTTTTTTAATAAATCCAGTTCTTTCATAATAATTTTTAAGGATTTAGTATTTTTTTAAGTTTCCCTTTAATTCTGTTCATTTTCACACGAGCATTCACTTCGCTGATTCCTAAGGTTTCTGCTATTTCTTGATAATCTTTGTCTTCTAAATACATAAAAACTAATGCTTTTTCGATGTCATTAAGCTGATAAACCGCTTTGTACATCAATTTAATCTGTTCTTCTTCTTCATAATTGTAATCAACATCTTTTATAAAATGCTGATGACTTTCATATTCTACGGTTGATACGGTTCGTTTAGTTTTTCGGTATAAGGTAATAGCGGTGTTTAAGGCAACTCGATACGTCCAGGTCGAAAATTTGCTGTCGCCTCTAAATTTTGGATACGCTTTCCAGAGCTGTATGGTGATTTCCTGAAACAAATCTTTGTGAGCATCTTCGCCGGCAGTATATAATCTACATATTTTGTGGATTATATTCTGATTTTCCTGCAATTGCGTAACAAATGACTGTTCTAGATTTTCGCTCATAAATTTATTAGTAGTGTTGAAATCTATTTTGTTACAAGGTACTGTTTATTTTTTTTTGCTTGCCACAGATTATAAAGATTTAAATCGATTTTTGTCTTAAATCTGAGGTCAGGGTTGTTTACTAATTATTTATTTCAACTAAAAGCATCTGAAAAAAATCTTTTTAATCCGTGCAATCTATGGCTAAAACTTCGGTATGATTCGAAGAGAGCTTTTATAACGCTCTGGTTTTATAATAATTCACCATTAAATCTACAAATTTACTGTAACTCTCCAAGCCTTCTTTCTGATGATTTATTTTTAAAAAATTATCATAGAAAACATGAAAGCCTTTATCAATAAAAGTATCATATTGTTTCCAGAAATCCTGGCTTTCCTGATAGTTTTTTAGAATTCCCGGATGGATTTGTTTTTTTAATTGTTTAAAAATAGTTTCATTTTTAACCTGCCAGATTCCTAAACAATAGCGTAGGGCAAAGCTGTAACCGGAATATTTATAATACAAATTATCATTTTTAACCGAAGCCAGAACCCCAATAAAATTGCACTCACTTTCGCTGGCAAACCCCATTTGATGTGCCATTTCATGACAGGTCGTTACGGGAAAATTATACATAGGTAATAAATCATTGACCTGTGCTTCATTAGTGAACGGATTAAGATAACCTCCAAAGCCCATATAAGTTAATGGCAGACTAAAGAGCGATTTTTTAACGCTCGGAATCTCGTAGCTGAAATAATGGTATTCTTTTGCCAGATTTTCATATCCGTTTAAGTTCATTCTAAAAGCTTCATTTTGAGTGTATGGAAAGACAATTTTAGCGCTGTCGTTTTTAGTTATAAGAAGTTGAATCTCGTTCGTTTTTAAGATTAATTTCTTTGTAAAAACTAATAAGTCGGCATCACTATATTCCTTTGTGATTTGCATTTTTTCAAATAGAGGTTCGCGATAATAATTGAAGGCCCAAAGGAGATGGAAGAAAAAGTAAAAAATGGAAATTTTACCCAGCATCGTTAAAACATGATCTTTCCAATTTGTTTTCCATGTTTTTCTAATCTTCCAAAACCAGCTTATCGCTGATAAAATTAAAATAGCATAAATGCAATCGCCTACAGAGAATGAAACTTTACCTAAAAGTGTTCTGGAAAAATGTGAAATTCTAATGTATAAGTTGTTGCTGTAGAGTCCTTCTACAAAATCAGGAAAGAAGGGGAGGATTTTTAAGAGGATAATCTGAACAACAAGAAATAGGGGTAAGATGTATTTCGATTTCACAATTTTAGTTTTGAATTACGTAAATATAAATACAATATTAGAACTAAAAAAGAGGCGTTTTGCGGAATTTGTTTTTTAGCCATCAGATTAATGCTAATTCGTGAAATTTGTGACGAAAATAGCATTTAAACTTTGTAACTTTGGGGCACTTAATTGTTAAACTACAAACAAAAATATAATGAGTCAGGAAATTAGAAATCTGGAACCAAAGGCACTATGGAATAAGTTTGCCGATTTAAATGCCGTTCCACGTCCGTCAAAAAAAGAAGAGCGTGTAATTGAATTTATGAAAGACTTTGGAAACAGCTTAGGTTTAGAAACTTTTGAAGACGAAATCCGAAATGTAATCATCAGAAAACCGGCAACTCCGGGAATGGAAAATCGCAAAGCAATTGTAATGCAGGGACATTTGGATATGGTGCACCAAAAAAATGCAGATACTGTTTTTGATTTTGATACTCAAGGAATCGATATGTATGTTGATGGTGACTGGGTTCGTGCGCGTGGTACAACACTTGGTGCGGATAATGGATTGGGAGTAGCGACAATTATGGCAATTTTGGAAAGCAAAGATATTCCGCATCCGGCTATAGAAGCTTTGTTTACAATTGATGAGGAAACCGGAATGACCGGAGCCCTGAATCTTAAAGGAGGTATTTTGCAAGGACAGATTCTTTTGAATTTAGATACGGAAGAAGATGATGAGATTGATATTGGTTGTGCCGGAGGAATTGATGTAACCGCTACAAGAACTTATAATGAAGAAGAAGTTCCGGAAGGATCAGTTGGACATATTATTACCGTAAAAGGGCTTAATGGAGGTCACTCAGGTATGGATATTAATAAAGGATTAGGGAACGCAAATAAGATCATGAACCGTTTGCTGTTTGATGCTTTTGAAAATTTCGGATTACAGGTAGCGGAGATTAATGGAGGAAGTTTAAGAAATGCAATTCCGAGAGAAAGTGTCGCCAAAGTAATTATTTCTGAAATGTTTGATGAGGCGTATATTTTTGATATGCAGGAAATCATCAATGACATTAAGGCGGAGTACAAAACGACCGAACCTAACTTATCTATTGAAATCGTAAAATGCGACTTACCGGAAAAAGTAATGGATTTAGGTGTTCAGGAAGGTATTATTCGTTCTATTTATGCAGCTCATAACGGAGTATACAGAATGAGTGCTGATATGGAAGATTTAGTAGAAACATCAAACAATATTGCGAGAGTAATTGTAAAAGATGGCGAAATAACCATTGGATGTTTAACACGTTCTTCTGTTGAGACTTCGAAATTTGACTTGGCTAATGCTTTGCGTTCTGCTTTTGAATTAGTAGGTTGTGAAGTGGAGCTTTCGGGTTCTTACCCAGGTTGGACACCAAACGTAAATTCTGAAATCTTAGATACTTTGGTTGGAATTTATGAGAAACAAAATAACGAGAAACCAAAAGTAGTAGCTTGTCATGCAGGTCTGGAGTGTGGGATTTTAGGAACAAACTATCCGGATATGGACATGATTTCTTTCGGTCCGACTATTCACGGGGCGCATTCTCCTGATGAGAGAGCGAGTATTTCATCAGCTCAGAAATACTGGAAATTTGTATTGGAAATCCTTTCGAACATTCCTGTTAAATAATAATATTCAGTCTCAGTTTGCAGTCGCAGTCGCAGTATTCAGTTTTAAAAAACTGCAAACTGCGACTGTAAACTGAAAACTAATTTTGCTGATATACTTCAACGGAATCTTTGGCAAGTCTTTCTTTTAGCCATAGTTTCATTTTTTGTTTGGTATCTGAATCAATTTTTTTCTTGCTTTGAAAAAGAACTACAGGGATTATTTTTGATTTATTGGGCTCTTCTTCAATATTGTAATTACCAATTTTTAAAGACGTAACAGCAGGAAAAAGTATTTTTGCTTCGTTATTAATCTGAGCAGTATTGAATTGATATTGTTCTAATTGATTTCGAAGACTATTGATCAGGATGTCTTTTTGATCGACTACAGTTTGATTGTTGTTGATCTGATTCATAATATCCTTTCTTAAATTAACGGTATCTTGTCTGATAATCAATTTAGTATTGGGAAGATCGTAATTGCTTAGTTTTTTGTTTAAATCTATAATTTCGTCATCGTTGAATTTTTTGGCTAAAAAAGCCAACTCAATTCTTCTGGGGGTAGTATTGTATTTGATTTTTTTATAGATAATAGGATAGTCTTTATCGAGGAATTCCTTTTGTATAAAAATTTCGGTTCTGGAAGTGTAGCTTTTTTGAATATACAATTGATAGGCAAAATAGATACTAGGTACAATTAATAGTGAAATGAGCAGTGTAATTCCATACTTCACTCTCTTTTGCTGTTGTAGATCCAGTTGTTTTGTAACGGGGTAATTTAAGAATTTTACGATCACAAAAGTGGCAATGCAAATGAATACGCAGTTGATGGTGTAGAGGTAAAGGGCACCAAAAAAGTACGCATAATTTCCAAGTGCCAGTCCGTAGCCTGCAGTACAAAGTGGCGGCATAAGAGCAGTTGCAATCGCTACACCCGGAATTGGATTTCCTTTTTCTACTCTGGTCACAGCAATTACGCCTACTAAACCGCCAAAAAAGGCAATAAGAATGTCATAGATATTTGGAGAGGTTCTAGCGAGTAATTCGGATTGCGCTTCTTTAAACGGACTAATATAGAAATAAATAGCCGAAGTGCTTAAACTTACAACTGTTGCGATCAGCAGGTTTTTCATGGACTTTTTCAGAAGTTCAAAATCGTACATTCCTAAACCAAAACCGGCACCAACAATAGGCCCCATTAAAGGCGAAATTAGCATGGCGCCAATGATAACCGCTGTAGAGTTAACATTTAGTCCTACAGAGGCAATAATAATGGCACAGGCAAGAATCCAGATGTTTGATCCTCTAAAAGAAACCGCACCGGTTATGTTTTCTATTACCGATTTTTTATTTTCTTCTCCTTTCTGAAGATCGATAAAATTTAAGATTTTCTGGGTAATATCTGTCATGGTATTCACGGTATTATTTTATGTAAACTGGATTCCTAATAGTAGTAGAATGTCTAATTTACTCAAAAAAACAATGAAAACCTTTAATTATTTGAAGAAACTACGGTTGGTAAAGTTATTTGACTCGATTACAGAACAAAAAAAAAATCCTCAATTTTTAAAATTGGGGATTTGGTATATTTTAAGCTAAGAGTAATTTTCTAATTCCTTTTCAATACTTTATATTGTTCATAACATCCGCTAATGGCATCCATAATCTGCAAATCATTTGCTGTTTGTATAAAGGAATCTGAATAGTTACAACGTTGCAGTATATCAGGGATTTCGTCTTTGCTGATCCCTAAAAGTACGGAGACCGTTTCGCGATCAAATTTTGATTCCAACAGATTGCGAACTGTATCGTCCTTTCGCATTTCCTTCAGCTTCTTGAGTTCTTTTGCATTTTTACCAAAGAAATTGTAGAGCATATCGGCGGGGTTGAAAATAGAACCTAATACTTTACCGAAGGCATTTGGTGAATATTCACCAGCTTCATATCCTTGTGTAAGACCGGAAATACTATAACGGTAATTTTCTTTGGTTGGAATTAATTTTGAATCGACTTCAAGGTAACCGGTTAAATTAAAAGGAGCAATAATTACTTCTTCCAGTGCAATTGCTTTTTCGGTAAGCTGAATTCGGGTTACTTTATTTTTAATCCAGTCATTAGTTACTCTGACCCTTAAAGATTGAAAACCTAAAATTGAGAAGTGAATAGTATCGTTAAGCTGAACATCAATTTCAAAATATCCTTTAGCATCAGATTTTGCACCACGTACTTTGTTTGTGTTGATGATATTTACATTAGAAAGAGGTTGTTTGCTATTGTCGTTGATAATGTAGCCTGAAACTCTTTGCGGAACGGAAGACTCAGTGTCTTGCGCGAAACCGACGGCTGATAATAGTGTAAAAAAGAAAACTGCGAAATATTTCATATCCTGATTTAAAGTTCTAAAAGTAGTAAATCACGATTAAATATTTTGCAGTCTTCGAATATAATTATAAGAAAATTAACAAAGGCAACAGTGTAGCTTTTAGTATTTAAATAAAAAGTGAGAAGGAAGTTTAAATTACATTGTTAAGGATGACAAAACTCATTTGTAGAGGGGGAGATTTTAATAAAAAAATCCCAAATTCCAATTATGTTCGGAATATGGGATTTTGTATTTTAAGATATTAAAGTATTAATCTCTTCTTGGTCTTCTTGGTCTTGAAGAATCACCAAAGCTTTCAGAACGTCTTGGAGCTCTGTCTGAACTTCCTTCGCTTCTTGGAGCTGAGCTTCTGAAACCACCTTCTCTTCTTGGTGAAGAACCTCTTTCACTTCTGAAACCACCTTCTCTTGGAGCAGAGTTTCTGTCGCTTCTGAATCCGCCTCCTGAACCTTCACGTCTTGGAGCAAAGTTTCCTTCTCTTCTTGATCCGCCAGAACTACGTCCACCACCACTGCGTCCGTTATGGTCACGTCTTCCGCCACCGTCATTTTTAGAAATTTCAACATTAATACGACGGCCTTCTAATTGTACGTTGTTTAATACTTCCATTACTTTTTCAGTATGCTCAGGATCTGTGTTGAAGAAAGAGAAGCCTTCTTTTACATCTACCTTGAATACGTCATCACGACCTAAGTCTAATGTTTCTTTCAGGTAATCTTTAAGTGACATCCAGTCGAAGTTGTCTCTTGAGCCGATGTTTACAAAATAACGGACTGCCCCGTTGTTGTTGAATTCTCTTGGTTCAGAATCGTTTCTTTCGCGTCTTTCACCTGATTGAGTTGAAATATCTCTGTTCTTTTTGTAATAAGCGATGAAACGGTTAAATTCTACCGATACCATTTTCTTAATCAATTCTTCTTTAGATAAACCTTCAAGAACATTGTTGATTGCTGGTAAGTAGTTGTCAATTTCGTGATCAACTTCAGTATCTTTAATTTTGTTTGCTAAGTGCAACAATTGAATTTCGCAGATTTCGATTCCGGATGGAATTGATTTTTCTTCGAATTTTTGTTTGATGATTCTTTCGATAGAAGAAATTTTACGCAACTCACTTTTTGTAACAATTACAATAGAAGTTCCTAATTTCCCTGCTCTACCGGTACGACCTGAACGGTGGTTGTACGTTTCGATTTCATCAGGTAATTGGTAGTTTACTACGTGTGTTACGTTATCAACATCAATTCCACGTGCAGCAACGTCAGTAGCAACAAGCATCTGAATTTGTCTTCCACGGAATGATTTCATTACACCGTCACGTTGAGCCTGAGATAAATCTCCGTGCAACGCAGCAGCGCTATATCCATCTTCAATTAATTTTTCGGCTACAGCCTGAGTATCTCTTTTAGTACGACAGAAAACCACAGAGAAAATGTCCGGGTTAGCATCGGCTAAACGTTTTAAGGCTTCGTAACGGTCACGTGCATTTACTAAGTAAAATTCGTGAGAAACCGTTGCAGAACCTGAATTTTTAGTTCCAACTGTGATTTCTAATGGTTCGCTCATGAATTGTTTTGCAATTCTGGCAACCTCTTGTGGCATTGTTGCAGAGAACAACCATGTACTTTTTTCGTCTGGAGTATCTGATAAAATAGAGCAGATATCGTCATAAAATCCCATGTTTAACATTTCGTCAGCCTCATCAAGCACACAGTAATCTATGTTTTTAATGTTAACCAATCCTCTGTTAATCATGTCTTGCATTCTTCCCGGAGTAGCCACAATAATTTGTGCTCCTCTTTTTATTTCTCTTGCTTGCTCTGTAATACTAGCCCCGCCGTAAACTGCTACAACATTAATACCTTTCTCGTATTTTGCGTAGTTTTTAAGTTCGTTGGTAATCTGTAAACAAAGTTCTCGTGTTGGCGATAAAACTAATGCCTGTGTATTTCTGTTGTCAGCATCAATTTTTTGAATTAGCGGAAAACCGAAAGCTGCCGTTTTCCCTGTCCCTGTCTGAGCCAACGCAACCATATCTGTGTCTTTTTCCAATAATAGGGGAATCGCCTTTTCCTGTACCTCTGACGGATTTTCAAATCCTAGATCTAAAATCGCCTTCAGTAACGATTCATTCAATCCTAATTGTTCAAATTTATTCATATGTGTATTTAAAATAGGGTGCAAAATTACTGTTAATTATTCAGATAAACTAATGCTCTTTTAAGAATTATGCATTTGTTATGATTTGATTATCAAAAAGTTATGTTTAGTGTGAAATCATTTTTATCGAAAAATGAAGAATTCTCTAAAAAAAAACGTCACGAAATATCAATTTTGTACTCTAAAATGTTGTATTTTAAACAATTATTTGGTTGAATTCAGAAAATCAATTAGTTGCTGAGTTGCTTTTCCGCGATGGCCTATGGTATTTTTTACTTCTCGGGGTAATTCAGCAAATGTTTTAGTATAGTTTTCAGGCTGAAAAATCGGATCGTACCCAAAACCCTGATCTCCTGTTTTTTTCAAAGCGATACTTCCTTTTACAATTCCGGTAAATAAATGCTGTTCACCTTTTAAGTTTAAAGTAATAACGGTCTTGAACTGGGCGCTGCGGTCTGGTTGGTCTTTTAAGGCTTCTAACAGTTTATTCATGTTGTCATCGTCATTGCGTTGCTTGCCTGCATATCGGGCTGAATATACCCCTGGTTCACCATTTAAAGCAGTCACTTCTAAGCCTGAATCGTCGGCAAAACAATCGTATCCGTATTTTTCCGTTACATAATTGGCTTTCAAAATGGCATTTCCTTCAATGGTGTCTGCTGTTTCTTCTATATCTTCAAAACAGCCAATTTCTTCAAGACTTACTATTTTTATGCTTTCAGGAAGAATACTTTGAATCTCCTGGATTTTATTTTTGTTGTTTGATGCGAATACGATTTTCATAGGTAGTATAATTTAGTATGATTTTTTCGATGATAAAAGCCGTTACAATTCCCAATGTATAGGCAAGAAGGTCGCTCCATAAAAAGCCTTGTCCCAGAACATATCTGCCAAAAAGAGTTTTCCTAAGCGTAATCATCGAATCTGCCTGATAAAGCTGAAGAAATTCTATTCCGTAGCAAATGGTCAATGAAATTATCGCAGTAATGGAGGTTTTTTGGTTAAAAAATAAAATTCTGACTAATAAATAGATCATGACGGCATACAGCGCATCTCCAAAATAGAGCGGAATGATTGCAATTTTTCTGGAGAGAATTCCACAGCAAATCACACAAAGAAATGCAAATAGGTAGTAGATTCTTGGCTTTTTCAATTTTAACATGGCATTTTAAGTGAAACAAAGATAGGAATAAGGTGGTAAAATAGTAAGCGTTTGATACAATCGAAAAGTTTAAAGAGGGCTGTTTTTTTTCAGTTTTAGAAATTAGAGAGATTATTAGTATCTTGAGATGCTTTTAGAGCTTAATGAATTGTAAAAAAATAAAAAAAATAGGATGAAGAAAATAATACCAGCCTTATTCGCCGCGGCCTTAGTAATGTCTTTGGTGAGTTGTAAAAATACAAAGCAAAAACTCCAGGAATATGTAGTTACCTATAATAAGAGTACAGCCAAGAGTTTTCATGAAGAAAACATAACGCTTACTACAGCAAGAGGTTATCTTGAAGATGA
The DNA here is from genome assembly GCF_023539155.1 of Flavobacterium sp. B183. Taxonomy (NCBI): domain Bacteria; kingdom Pseudomonadati; phylum Bacteroidota; class Flavobacteriia; order Flavobacteriales; family Flavobacteriaceae; genus Flavobacterium; species Flavobacterium sp. B183. The sequence continues at coordinate 2,901,080 of NZ_CP097434.1, forward strand.
TAAAATTGAATTGAGGTTTGAAACCAATTTAAAAGAAAATGAATCGAATAAATCGGCAGCTGTTTCGTCATTTCCAATTTTGTTGAGAAAGATGATAAAAGAGAACAAAATTCCTCAGGAATTGATCGAAGAAGGAGTGAGGTTCGATACTTACTTTTTGGCTGATGACAATACGGTTTTGGCAAAAGAGGTTATAAATAAAGAAGCCCTTCCGAATTTGTTAAAATAAGAACAATAGTGGATAGGGCTTTTATTTCTTTATAATTATTAAGTTTTTGTTTTTTAGAGATACATTAGATAAACTCTGATTTTGCTATTGTCATAGTTGTAGGTACCATCTTCGTTTCTTGGTCCAAGAACAGAGGGAAGATTGACTTCAAATGTCCAGCTTGCTCCAAGGGTTAATCCGTTAACGGCACGGATTTGAGTTCCTCCGGCTCCTAATGCAAAATGAAAGAAACCGCTTGAATTGATACGATAAAATCCAATAGCAGTTCCTGCAGGAATTGTTTCGCCTGTCCACTCTCTCTGTGTAGTGAATTTCTCCACCCAGTGTTTACCCGTAATGGTTTCCATTTCGCGGAGTGAAATTTTTGTGGGATGTAGTAAATATTGAACATAGGCAACGGTTTCGTAGCAAACACCATTGATGTATTCTGAAACATTTTTAAATCCGTGAATAAAATCATTTGCCAGATTTTCTTTTTGATGGTGATCAAGCATTTCTATGCGATAGCCTTTGGGTGTTAATAGCATTGATTAATTTGTTTAGTGGGTTAAAAGATTAACGATTTATCTTAGTGGTTAAATAAGTTAACATCTATACAAATGTAATAAAAAAGCTATGTATTAGTTTTTGTTTTATAAGTGTTTTTTTAATGTTTTGTTACATTTGTTAAGTTGTCCGGGAAATAGTTGTCAGATAAATTGCCAAATTCATCACCCCGCATGAAAATATTAATATCGACTTCGCTAAAACTTTTTTTACCCGCTGCCGCTAGAAGTTCGTTGGCAGAATGTAAGGTGTTTTTATGAAAGTGATACACACGATCGGATTTATCGGTTACCACCAGGCCTTTCATGAGCATTTTGTTTTGAGTGGCTACTCCGGTCGGGCATTCGTTATTGTGACAACGCAAGGCTTGAATACAGCCTAATGAAAACATGAAACCACGCGCACTATTGCACATATCGGCACCCAGAGCTATTGCATGGAGAATGGAATAGCCGGAAATGATTTTTCCGCTTCCAATAATGCGGATTTTATCGCGAATGTTTAAGCCTACTAATGTTTTGTTTACAAATATTAGTGCAGGTTCAAACGGCATTCCCACGCCATCGGCAAACTCTAATGGAGCAGCTCCGGTACCTCCCTCAGCACCATCAACAGTAATAAAGTCAGGGAAAATATTTTCGGTAATCATTTCGTGGCAAATGGCTTCAAATTCGGCAGTATTTCCGATACATAATTTAAAACCAATAGGTTTTCCGTTGGACAGTTCACGTAATTGTGCTACAAAACGGATAAGGCCTTTGGTGTCTGAAAAGGCATGATGTCCCGGAGGAGAAAGAATGGTGGTGTGAGGTTCAACTCCTCTGATTTTAGCAATTTGTTCGGTATTTTTTCTCGCTGGAAGTACACCGCCATGACCTGGTTTTGCTCCTTGTGAAAGCTTAATTTCGATCATTTTTACATTAGGAAGATTGGCTTTTTCGGAGAACTTTTCAGGACTGAAGTTGCCTTCAGCGTCCCGGCAGCCAAAATATCCGGTGCCAATTTGCCAGGTGATATCGCCGCCACCCGCAAGATGAAATTCGGTTAAACCGCCTTCTCCGGTATTCTGATAGAAATTTCCTTTTTGAGCACCAATATTTATGGCACGAACGGCATTTTCACTTAGCGAACCGAAACTCATTGCCGAAACATTAAATAACGAGGCCAGATAAGGTTGTTTACAGTCTTTTCCGCCCACCAGTACACGAGGTAATTCCTCGTTAACTTTTGCAGGAAAGATGGAGTGTTTTATTCCTTCGTAACTGTCATGATTCAGATTTTGCTGCGTTCCGAAAGGCGTGTTTGAATCGATGTTTTTAGCCCTTTGATAAACCATAGAGCGCTGGTTTCTGGAGAATGGTTTTCCGTCAGTTGATCGTTCAATAAAATACTGTTGGATTTCGGGAGCAATCATTTCAAATAAATATCTGAAATAGCCCAAAACCGGAAAGTTTCTTAAAATTGCGTGTTTTTTTTGAGTAGCGTTGTAAATACCTACCACTAATAATATAGGTAGAATAATCACCAGTAAAAAACCTCGTTTCGTGTAAAGATAAATGGCTAAAACAATTAGAAACAATAAGAATCCATAGATGAAGAATTTTTTTCTCATGTTTGCAAGTATTTAAAGAGTAATAATTTATAATCAATTGAATCGCAGGCGTACATAAACATGCTTAATTCCTTTTTTGTCCGATTCTCTTTCGTCGATTTCAAGAATATCGGTCAGTGATTTTAGCATGGGAGTAAGTTTTGAAAAGCCATAATTTCTAGGGTCAAATTCTGGTTTTTTCTTTACAATAAGATTTCCAACATCTCCTAAAAATGCCCAGCCATCATCGTCTTCAATATCTTCAATGGTAGCCTCGATAAGGTCAATGGTTTGTTTGTCAATCTTATGCAGTGCTTTTTCAGCCGGTTTTTCGGCCGGTTTTTTAGTGTCGGTTGTAGTTGTAACTTTGGGTTTCTTCTTCTGAATAGCGCCGTCCAGAACTTCAATGTATATGAATCTGTCGCAGGCAACAATAAAAGAATTTGGGGTTTTCTTTTCTCCAATACCAATTACTTTCATACCGGATTCTCGTAATCGAATGGCAAGACGTGTAAAATCGCTGTCGCTGGAAACAATGCAAAAACCGTCTAGTTTTCCGGAGTAAAGTAAATCCATTGCATCGATTATAAGAGCAGAATCGGAGGAGTTTTTTCCAACAGTATAGCTGTATTGCTGTATAGGAGTGATAGCATGTTCAAGTAAAACACCTTTCCAGCCGTTAGAATTTGGTTTTGTCCAGTCAGCGTAAATACGTTTTGTGGTTGGTGTCCCAAATTTCGCAATTTCTTCCATCATTCCTTTTACATTGCTGTAGGGTACATTGTCAGCGTCAATTAGAACGGCTAATTTTAAATCTTTTGAGTTGCTTAATGGCATGTCTTAGAGATTAATTTTTTTTAAGTACTTTCAAAGTTAAACTTAAAATTTGTTTTTTAGGAATTTGGTGCTGAATAAGTGTTTTAGAGCGTCTTAATTATTTTGGTTATAAATAAGCATTTCTTTGTTGAATTTTAATTAAAGATAATTTTGTCTTTTATGATAAAAATAAATACATTTGTAAAGAATTAATCAATCAGTATATGTTTTCAAAAGCGTGTGAGTACGGAATTAGAGCTTCTATTTTTATAGCAACCAAATCTTCTAAAGGTATAAGAGTTGGAATAAAAGACGTTGCCAAAGAGATAGATTCACCAGAGCCATTTACTGCTAAGATTATGCAGATTTTGACAAAAAACGGCATTATACATTCGGCAAAAGGAGTAGGAGGAGGTTTTGAAGTTTCGGGCGAAGCTCTGAAATCGATAAAATTAATTCAGATTGTCGATGCGATAGATGGCGATAAAATTTACAAAGGCTGCGGTATTGGACTTAAAGAATGTTCAGAACAGCATCCTTGTCCCGTTCACCATGAATTTAAAAAAATAAGGGGTCTTCTTCTGGAAATGCTTACTAAAACAACTTTAGAACAGCTTGCTTTAGGGGTAAAATCGGGTGATTTCTTTTTGAAAACATTGATTGCAAATGATTAATACTTAATAAATACCTTAAAATGAATACAAAAACCAAAATTTCACTAGTTGCCTTAATGGGACTTTTAACGATAACTTCCTGCGGAAAAAAAGAAACGGCGCCAGTGGAGCAGCCAACAGAAGTAAATAATACAGAGTCAGAAGGTGTACAACCTGAAGCAACTGTAGAAAATGTTTTAGTCATTGAAGGAAATGACCAAATGCAGTTCAATAAAAATGAATTGAAAGCTGTGGCAGGAAAACCAATTAAACTCACTTTAAAACATGTTGGGAAAATTCCAAAAGAAGCAATGGGGCACAATTTGGTTATCCTTCAGGAAGGAACAGATGAAGCGGCTTTTGCTTTAAAAGCAAATGAGGCAAAAGCGACTGATTATATTCCGGTATCTGAAAAAGCTTCAATTATTGCCCATACAAAATTACTGGGAGGTGGTGAAGAAGATACGATCGAATTTACAATTGATAAAAAAGGAACTTACAAGTTTATTTGCTCTTTCCCTGGTCACGTGGCTATGATGAAAGGTGTATTAATTGTTGAGTAAATAGTAAAGAACTCCAATAGGTAATGTGATTGGAGTTTTTTTAAAAACTAATAAAGGATAAAATTATCTTTTATTGAAGCGAAAAGAAATGAAAAGAGAAAAAAAATTATGGATCGTATTTGCATTGGTAATGAGTATATCATTTGCAGTACTGGGTTATTATGGTTACGAAATTTACCAACAGGCACCACCACTTCCTAAAAAAGTGATTTCTGAAAGCGGAAAACTTATTTTTTCTGAACAGGAAATTAAAGACGGGCAAAATGTATGGCAAAGTATAGGCGGTCAGGAAGTGGGATCTATCTGGGGACACGGAGCTTATGTTGCCCCTGACTGGACTGCTGATTGGCTGCATCGGGAAGCGCTTTTTATATTGGATAAATTTGCGAAAGAAGATTTTAATAAAAAATTTGTGGAGCTTGATGCTGAGAAACAAGCAGCATTAAAAGTTCGTTTGCAAAAAGATTTACGAACCAATCGATACAATGCAGCTTCGGGTGTTCTTACCATATCTGAAAATCGTGTGGCAGCAATTAAAAATCTAAGTGAATATTATAAAGGACTGTTTACAAATGATCCTCAGTTTGATAAATTAAGAGAAGAATATGCGATTCCGAAAAATTCGATTAAAGATGAAGTAAGAATGCAAAAAATGAATGCATTCTTCTTTTGGGCCACCTGGGCAACGGTTACCAATCGTCCTGATTCGGATATTTCGTATACGCACAATTGGCCTTCAGATGAATTGGTCGGAAACAAAGCTACTAAAGAACTTTTAGCCTGGTCAGGAGTTAGTATTATTTTATTGATTCTGAGTATCGGAATCTTAGTTTTTTATCATGCAAAATCTGGGGAGGAAGAAGAATTTCCGCTTCCAAAAGAAGATCCGTTAATTAAACAGGGAAAAACACCCTCGATGAGACTGGTTGTAAAATACTTTTGGATCGTTAGCTTATTAATGATTCTGCAAATGCTATTCGGAATCATAACAGCGCATTATGGTGTGGAAGGAAATGGTTTGTATGGAATTCCTATTGATCAGATTTTGCCTTATGCAGTCACACGTACCTGGCATACCCAATTGGCTATTTTTTGGATTGCAACGGCCTGGCTGGCAACAGGATTGTATATCGCGCCGGCAGTTTCAGGGAGAGATCCAAAATATCAGTGCTTCGGAATCAACTTTTTGTTTGTCGCCTTATTGATTATTGTTTTAGGTTCAATGGCCGGGCAATGGTTTGGTGTGATGCAAAAATTAAATTTAGTACAAAACTTCTGGTTTGGACATCAGGGCTATGAATATGTTGATTTAGGCCGCTTCTGGCAGATTTTTCTTTTAGTTGGATTGTTTTTATGGTTAACATTAATGGTCAGACCTTTAATTCCAATTCTAAAGAAAAAAACGCAGGAAAAAAATCTCATCATTTTGTTTCTAATTTCTTGCGCGGCAATTGCCATGTTTTATGGTGCCGGATTAATGTGGGGGCGACAAACTAACCTTGCCATTGCAGAATATTGGAGATGGTGGGTAGTGCACCTTTGGGTTGAAGGTTTCTTCGAAGTATTTGCAACCGTTGTTATGGCTTTCTTATTTGTTCGATTGGGATTGTTAAAAACAAAAACGGCAACATTAAATGTTTTGTTTGCCACCATAATTTTCATGTCTGGCGGAATTTTGGGAACATTCCATCACCTGTATTTCTCAGGTACTCCAACAGCAATTATGGCCTTGGGAGCTACTTTCAGTGCACTTGAAGTAGTGCCTTTAACCCTAATAGGATTTGAAGCCTACCAAAACTATAAAATTTCCAAATCGACTCAGTGGATTGCAGATTACAAATGGCCTATTTATTTTATGATTTCAGTGGCATTCTGGAATTTTCTAGGCGCCGGGATTTTCGGATTCATTATTAATCCGCCCATTGCACTTTATTATGTACAAGGCTTAAATACAACTCCACTTCACGGGCATACGGCTTTGTTCGGGGTTTATGGAATGTTAGGAATTGGGCTTGTATTGTTTGTGTTGCGAAGTTTATACAGAAACGTAAACTGGAACAACAAACTGCTTAAAATTACTTTCTGGTCACTAAATATAGGACTGTTTTTAATGGCCATATTGAGTTTACTTCCAATTGGAGTTTGGCAGGCAATTGAAAGTATCGAGCATGGAATGTGGTACGCCCGCTCATCAGAATTGATGCAGCAACCGGCTATGATTACATTAAAATGGCTTCGTGCTATTGGAGATTCTATTTTCGGAATAGGGTTTATTACTATGGCATGGTTTGTATTTGATCTCACATTAAAAAATAAAATAAAATAAATAAAATTTAAAATTGATTATCATGGAAAATTTAAAAAACAAAACAATAGGATCATTTGTGGCGGAAGATTTTAGAACAGCTGCTGTATTTTCAAAATATAAAATCGATTTTTGTTGTAAAGGAAACAGAACAGTAACGGAAGTCTGCGAAAAACAAAATATAAATTCTGATGCCTTAATACAAAGTGTTTATGAGGTTTTAGAATCAGAAAATAATGGTGTAATCGACTTTAATTCATGGCCTTTAGACTTACTGGCAGATTATATTGAGAAAACACATCATAGATATGTTGAAGAAAAATCACAAACTCTGCTGGCTTTTTTAGATAAATTATGCAAGGTTCATGGTGCCAGTCATCCGGAATTGTTCAGAATAAATGAATTGTTTATAGGATGCGTCGGCGAATTGTCTCAGCATATGAAAAAAGAAGAATTGATTCTATTTCCATTTGTAAAAAGAATGGTAAAAACGAAAGAAACTGACGGCATTCTGCATCAGCCTTCATTTGGAACGGTATCAAATCCAATTGCAATGATGATGCACGAACACGATAATGAAGGAGAACGTTTTAGAGAAATTGCTTCTTTGACAACAAACTACACCCCTCCGGCAGATGCCTGTACAACTTATAAAGTAACTTTTGCGATGCTTAAGGAATTTGAAGAAGACCTGCACAAACACATTCATTTGGAAAATAATATACTATTTCCAAAAGCGGTGCTTTTAGAAAAAGAATTTGCTGAAGTAGAATAGAAATAAATGTAAACAAGGAGAAGAACACCGATAAATGTCAATAAACAGATTGTTATCGGTGTTTTTTACGCTTATAAATCGCCTGTTATTTGTTACTTTTAATGAATTGGGTTTAGCTCAAAAAAAAAGCACAATATGAATTCTCAAAAAACCTGGATTATTTGCTGTTTTTTTAACTTTCTGATTGCCTGTTTATTCGGATTGTTAATGCGGTTGATGTATCTTTTTTCTTTAGATTTTATAAACTACGGTTTCCTGCTTCATGCACATTCTCATGTTGCAATGCTGGGCTGGGTCTATCTGATAATTTATGTTTTGGTTGTTCATTTTTTTATTCCAAAGGAGAAAAGGTGTAAACCGGTTTACAATCGTTTATTTTGGCTGACAGAATTTTCAATTATCGGAATGATGATTGCCTTTCCTATTCAGGGTTATGCATTGTTTTCGATTGTCTTTTCGACGCTGCATATTTTGTTGAGTTATGTTTTTTGCCGATTGGTGTGGAAGGATGGTGAGACTGAAAAAACGCCGGCGCTAAGATTTTTAAGAACGGCTGTTTTGTTTATGGTTTTGTCTACTTTTGGAGTATGGTGCTTAGGTCCGGCTGTGAGTATACTTGGCAAGCAAAGTGCTTTTTATCAAATTGCCATACAGTTTTTTATACATTTTCAGTTTAATGGCTGGTTTTTGTTTGCTGTTCTGGCATTGTTTTTAAAACAATTTCAACAGAAAATAGATGAAATTCAATTCAAAAGATTTTATTCCCTTCTCATTATTTCAACACTTTTAACTGTTTTTTTTCCGGTTCGCTGGTTTATAGAAAATAATGTTTTAAACTACATAAATGCTTTGGGTGTAGTGCTGCAGCTGTTTGCTTTTGTTTGTTTCTATAAAATGCTTCGACCTCAAATAACTAGTTTTAAAGCAAGTTTAGATGCAACCACAAAAATGGTTTATGGTTTGGCTCTTTTCTCTTTAGGATTGAAGGTTGGTATTCAATTGCTGACGATCATTCCTGATATCACTGAGGTTTCGCATCAAATCAGAAATTTTGTGATTGGCTTTATTCATTTAACCACGTTAGGAATAATCACCGGATTTTTATTTGGAATTTTACTTCAGCAGAATATTCTTTCCGGTAATTCTTCTATCTTAAAAGTGGGAGTAAAAATATTTATTTTGGGATATATGGCAACAGAAATTCTGCTTTTCTTTCAGGGCGGGCTTCTTTATTTTGGAAGAGGAATGATTTCGGGATATTACGAGAGTATTTTTGTTTTCAGCTTGCTTTTGGTCTTGGGATTAATTTTAATTATGGCCTCAAAAATAAAAGATTACTCATAAATTAGGCCTCATAGAGATTTGATGTTTTGTAGAATGCTTATTTAGTAAAGGCAGAAGTCTTTCGGGTAGTATTTTGAATTGGGCTTAGTTATAAAAAAAAACAAGAGACGATCCATTCCAAAAATCTTCTCTTGTTTTCACGAATCAAAATGGGTAACCTAATATAATTTTTCTGCTTCCTGATTGATGGTTGTTATTGTTTTTTCGTTATTTACCCCCAGACCTTCTTGTTGAAATACTAATTCTCCGGCCGGATTAAATACACTGATAATGTTTGAATGAGAAAAATCTATCGGAGATATTTGTTTGTAATTAACCGCTAAAACAGCTGCAAATTCGCGAGTATTTTCTTCTGAAGATCGGAGAAAGAGCCACGGATCCTGGTTCATTTGGTTAGCAATGGCAAAACTTTTCAATTTTTGAGGAGTATCTGTTTTGGGATCAATGCTTACTAAAATTAGTTTCACATGTTGCTTGTTTTTTTTATTTAGTTTTGATTCAATATCTCTCATGTCTGCCACTAATCTTGGACAGGCTGCTTTACAACTGGTATAAATCATAACCATAACAAGCACATTCCCTTTAAGGCTTTTCAATTCGATATCTTTTCCATTTTGATTAGTCCATTTTGAGGGTAAATTATAAATTGATAAATCACTAACTTCTTTGTTTGCACTTTCCGGAATTTGTTTTTTCTCTGATTCTTTACAAGCCTGCAAAGAAAATAACAGGATAAAAAGTACTGGTATTATTTTTTTCATTTGAAAATAATTTAAATTATTGTTTGTTTTTTTTATCACTTGCACATCTAAACCCCAGATTTCGCGTTGAATATTGCGCTTTAAGACTTCCTCTGAAGGCATATCGCATAAAAGCAGCATAATCCATCAAATCAGTCGCATTTACGGAGGCACTTCCACAGAATAAATTGGTATCGCTGATCTTGTCTTTTCGGGATTCACCGGATAAAAATATACTGTTAAAGTCAGAGGTCCATTCCCATACTAAACCATGCATGTCATAGACTCCCCAATAATTTTTAAAGGTTTTTCCAACTTCATTGTTATAGGTTTTGGACTTTTCGTACCAGGATAAAATGTATTTATTGAATTCTTTTTTGGTTCTGGCGTCGACTTTTTTTTCATCAGCCATAGCCACATATTCCCATTCATCCATTGTCGGTAATCTTTTTCCCTGGCATTCGCAGTATTTTTTTGCTGCGAACCAGGAGATACTGGTTACAGGGGATTTTGGATTAGCATTTCCAAAGTTTAAATCGGAAGCCCAATAGGATAAATAACTTTTGTCAGCAAAAATCCCTTTTATTTTCGATTTACTATACGGAGGATTTTTTTTGATAAAATTTAAAAAATCGGTATTTGTAACGGGATAAACATCTATATAAAAAGATTTTACAAGTACAGGTTTTTGGGAGGTGGCTCCGTAAAGAGGGACAAATGAGCCCTCTTTTATCGGAACCATCCCATTTTTCTGAGCTTTAGATAATCCGGGTAACATCAGGAAAAAAGTAAGGATGAAAAAGTATCTTTTCATATCGAGTAATTGCTGTTATCGTAGTGCTTTTACCATTTCAGGAGTAATCTCGGTTTTATTGTTGCCCCAGCTGTGGTAGATATAAGTTAAAACGTTTGCTATTTCATCATCTGTTAGGTTTTGAGCAGGCATCACGTTGTTGTATTTTTTCCCGTTTACACTTACTTCTCCGGTTAAACCATGTAATATTGTTTTAATGGCACGCTTCGAATCGGCATTTAAGTAATCTGATTTGGCAAGAGGAGGGAAAGTACTTGGAATTCCTTGTCCTTCAGATTGATGACAGGCAAAACAGGTTGTTCCAAAAATTTCTTTTCCAATTTTTACTTTTTCTTCAATAGTACGTTTTGGTGTAGCTACTTTTGCAGTTGAATTTCCGGGCATTTTTTGAATAGTTCCTCCCTCAGGTAAATATATACCTTCCTGAATGGTTCCTGAATAAATACTTTTGTTCTCCTTTCCTTCAACTTTAAGCATTCCTAATGCACCTTTGTTAAAGGCTCTAAAAATAGAGTGGTCAACCAAAATAAAAGTTCCCGGAGTTTCGACTTTAAAATCGACAATGGCAGCACCACCGGCCGGAATTAAAGTAGTCTGTACATTTTTATTAATAGTACTTCCGCCTTCGACATGTACATTGTCAAATATTTCGCCAATTACGTGAAAGGAAGAAACTAAGTTCGGACCTCCATTTCCCACATACAAACGAACGGTTTCGCCTACTTTTGCAGTCAATTCATTTCCGTTAGTGAGCGCTCCTACTTTTCCGTTAAACACAACATAATCTGGAGTTTCTTTTACTGCTTTATTCATGTCAAATGCCTGAAGACCCTTGGCACCGTATTCGCCCTGCGTATAAAAATCTCCCTGCATAACATAGTATTCTTTATCAACCGGAGGAAGTCCGCCTTCGGGTTCAACCAATATCAAGCCATACATACCGTTTGCAATATGCATCCCTACTGGCGCTGTTGCACAATGGTAAACATATAATCCGGGGTTGATTACCTTAAAGCTAAATACTTTTTCATGTCCTGGAGCTACAAGAGAAGAGGTTGCACCTCCACCGGGTCCGGTTACGGCATGTAAATCGATGTTGTGTGGTAGTTTGTTGTCAGGATGGTTTTTTAAGTGAAATTCTACTTCGTCGCCAACACGAGTCCTGATAAAGCTTCCCGGTACAGATCCGCCAAAGGTCCAATAGGTGTATTTTACACCATCTGTCATTGTACCTTCCTGCTCTTTAATTTCCATGTTTAGCTTCAGTCTCATTGCTGTTCTGTTTCCAACTGGTTTTGGTACATGAGGGGGAGATGTAAGCTCTGCATCCATTTCTCCTTCAGTTACAATAGCAGCATAATTTGTTGCTTCTTCTTTTTTACAGCTTCCTAAAAAGAGAGCAGTAATAAGTAAAGAGAAAAAGAGGCCGCTTTTAATCGAAATGATATTTGTTTTTTTCATAAGTCCGTGGTTTTATTCTGGTTTTAAATTTAAATCAAAAATAAAAGACTAATTTGTCTTTTATTATGATAAAAATCATATTTTTGTTTTTTTTAGAGCTTGAATTAATTGAATGAATTTTTAGATTTTTATAAGTTTAATTTTATTAAAGCTACAATTGCTTTTAAGAGAAATTTTCCTAAAGATTGAATTCCGATTATTTTTTAAGAAAAATAAATGGCAAACCTGATTTTAGAATAATAATCATTAATTTTGCACCCTGTATAAAATAAAAATAGTACTACACAAATATATTATGGTAAAAGATTTATTCGAAAGAATTCAGGACAATAAAGGACCATTAGGAAAATGGGCTTCTCAGGCAGAAGGCTACTATGTTTTCCCAAAGTTAGAAGGAGAGTTGGGTCCTAGAATGACATTTCACGGAAAAAATATTTTAAACTGGAGCTTGAATGATTATTTAGGTTTAGCTAATCATCCAGAAGTTCGCCAAGCAGATACAGATGCTGCGATTCAGTTTGGTGCTGCTTACCCAATGGGAGCTCGTATGATGTCTGGACATACAAAATACCACGAACAATTAGAAGAAGAATTGGCTGCTTTTGTAATGAAAGAATCAGCTTATTTATTGAATTTTGGTTACCAGGGAATGGTATCTATTATTGATGCTTTGGTTACTAAAAATGATATCATTGTTTATGATGTTGACTCTCATGCTTGTATTATCGATGGTGTACGTTTGCATATGGGGAAACGTTTTACTTACAAGCACAATGATCTTGAAAGTATGGAGAAAAATCTTCAACGTGCTACAAAAATGGCTCAGGAAACGGGTGGAGGTATTTTATTTATTACCGAAGGTGTTTTTGGAATGCGTGGGCAACAAGGAAAATTGAAGGAAATTGTTGCAATGAAACAAAAATACAATTTCCGTTTGTTAGTGGATGATGCACATGGTTTTGGTACACTTGGTAAAACAGGAGCCGGAGCAGGTGAGGAGCAGGGGGTTCAGGATGATATCGATGTTTACTTCTCGACTTTTGCAAAATCTATGGCTAATATCGGAGCTTTCGTAGCGGCTGATAAAACTGTAATTGATTACTTAAAATACAACTTACGTTCGCAAATGTTTGCTAAAGCATTGCCAATGATCCAAACAATTGGTTCGTTGAAACGTTTGGAATTGTTGCGTAATTCGTCTGAAATTAAAGATAAACTTTGGGAGAATGTAAACGCATTACAAAACGGTTTAAGAGAAAAAGGATTTAACATTGGAGATACGAATACTTGTATTACTCCGGTTTATTTGGAAGGAAGTATTCCTGAAGCGATGGTAATGGTAAACGATTTAAGAGAAAATTATGGTATTTTCCTTTCTATTGTTGTTTATCCGGTAATTCCAAAAGGGATTATTTTGTTAAGAATGATTCCAACAGCTTCTCATACATTGGCTGATATTGATGAAACGTTAACTGCTTTTGAAGCGATTCGTGAAAAATTAGTAAACGGAACTTATAAAGAAATCGCTGAACGTACCACTGTTGACGTTTCGTAAAACTTTAAAGAAATATATTCCTGATATGGGAATTATATAAAAGAATCCATTCGTTATACGAGTGGATTTTTTTTATTTGGGGTACTTTTATCATTCAAAATCAGTAAAATATCAATTATGAAAAAAGTAATAGTAATATCCATGATAATGCTCACTGTTTTTATTTCCTGTAAAAAAACGACTGATACCGATCCGGTGCAGATAGTACCAAGTCCGCCAAAAGAAGCTGAGATCGTTGAACCGGCAGGAGATCAATGTTATGCATCAAGAACTCGTAATAGCGTGACTGAGATGAGTCTTAATGTCAATTCTCATCAAGAAGTAAACGGGAAACTAAGTTATAACATATCAGGGAAGGATAAAAACGAGGGAGCTTTGATTGGAAATATGAAAGGTGATACATTAATTGCAGATTATACTTTCATATCTGAAGGAGTTACATCTGTGAGGGAAGTTGCATTTTTGAAAAAGGACGGAGCTTTTATTGAAGGCTATGGCGATGTGATAGAAGCAAACGGGAAGTTCTCTTTTAAAGATAAAAAACAGTTGAAATTTGATCAGAAAAATGTTCTGACAAAAGTAGATTGCAAAGTAGAGTAAGCTCTAATTGTATTAAAAAGTAAAAAAATCCATTCGTGTAACGAATGGATTTTTTTTTTAAGGGTAAAATTGTTTACTGCGACTAATACTGAAAACTATTTACAAGTATTTTAAATACGTTTTTCTCTGGCAATGCACTTTTGGGTTAAAGTTTTTCCAAAGTAAATGAATGGCTGTATTGTCAGCTAATTCAGGTGTTCTGATACAATTTTGAATTCCTTTTTCTGAAAAAGTCTTATAATATTCATCAAAAATAATAGCGGTAACTCCTTTGTTTTGATACTCGGGGTGCACTCCAATCAGATAAAAAACAACATCTTTACTCTTTTTACGAGCTCTTAGTAAATGAATAAATCCAAACGGGAATAATTTTCCTTTTGCTTTCTGTAAAGCTTCAGAAAAGCTTGGCATTACAATGCTAAAGGCAACCAGATTATCGTCTTTGTCCACCACAAACTTGATGTATTCCGGATTGATAAAGCTGATGTATTTCTTTTTGAAGTATTCTTTCTGAACATCCGAAATGGCAACAAACGAAGCTAATTTAGCGTATGAATCATTAAACAAATCAAACATTTTGTCTACGTGAGGCATGATGTCTTTTGTTTTGGTAAAAGTCAAGGAGCGTAAGCCATACCTTTTTTTGATGAGTTCTTGTGCTTTAAGGAAAAATTCAGGTTTGACGTTTGAAAAAGGGAAGATGCTTTCGAGGTACTCTTTTTCAACCTGAAAACCCAATTGCTCAAAATGTGTGACATAATAGGGGTGGTTGTACCATGTAATCATAGTTCCCAATTGATCGTAACCATCTGTAAGAACGCCAACTTTGTCCAGATTCGAGAATCCCATCGGACCTTCAACGTGCTCCAGATTGTGTTTTTTTCCCAATTCGTAAACTTTATCCAGCAAGGCCTTTGTGACTTCGATGTCGTCTATTGCATCAAACCATCCAAATCGAACTTTTCTTTTATGTTGGTCATTTACCTCAGACCAGTTGATGATAGCCGTAATTCGTCCTACTATTTCATTATTTCTGTAAGCCAGATAAAAATAGGCTTCGGCATTGTCAAAAGCAGGATTTTTAGTTTTGTCAAATGACTCTAATTCATCTGCCACAATAGGGGGAACCCAGTAGGCATTGTCTTTGTAGATTGAAAACGGAAATTTGATATAGTCAGTTAATTCCTTTTTGGTTATGGCTTCTTTAATTGTAATCATTAAGATTTTCTTTGTTAAGAATGTTGCTTTAAATTAGGTGCTACGATTTAAGAAACGAATATAGCTATCTTTGAAGTAACAAAAAAGAATTGTGTAAAAAAAGCCCTGATTAATAAGGTTACTGAGTCATTTGAAAGTGTAGCCGATTCGAAGATGGAGGTCTGCAGTAGTATCTGAAAATTTTTCATCCAGATAAAATCTGCGTCCAATTCCAATACCGGCTTCGTAATTGAAATTGGTATTTCCAATATTTCGTCTTATTCCCCATTTAGGAATTAGCGCAATTTGATTAGTGATGTAGGCATTGTCAGAATTTGAAATTACAAACCAGTCAGGATAATAGTTGATATGTAAAGTTATAAAATTGGCGCTATTGTTTGTTTTTTGATTTTTAGCATTCCGTTTATTGATATTGTAATACCACCTTGGTTTCAGGTTAATTACGGGGACTATTGCATATGTAGCAGTACAGCCAGAACATCCACGAAAACTACCATCAAAACCAATTTCAGTTCGTAAACTTATTTGATTGAGTAGTCGATGCTCGTTATTTATCCATATTCCCAAAAAGCCGGTTTGTAGGTTGTAAATGTTTCTTTCTACTCCGGTATTTTGCGACTCCACAAACAAACAGCTAATAAACAGTAAGAGTAAAGTGTAATTTATTTTCGTCATGATTATTTAAATATTATTCCCAGCGAGATACCAAAACTAGTGAGATTATAGTAGCCATTGTTTTGAAATTCAGAAGTTTCAATTTGTTTTGTTTTTTTAAAGAGATCGATATAAAATGATGTTTTACTATTTTCGGTGAAAATGTAGCCAGCTCCTAATTTTGCGGTTACACCATGTCCTGCAAAGGAATCCGACCATTTTATATTTTGTCCCGTTTGGAGATAAGCAAAAAAACCGGGCTTGTTATTTCTACTGGAGAAAATTCTTAAATCTACTATAAACGGGGTGGATAAGAAAGTTTTATCAATGTTCCAATCTACGCTAATGCCACCCGAAATAGAAATGATTTCGAAGAATTTTATACCCTGGATTGTATTTATCTCTAAACTTCCACCATTACTTTCTCTAGAGTCATTTTTACTGTATTTGTTAAAATAGCTTTCGGTGTTTTTTGCCAGCGAGACTGACGTCATGTTGATGTATTGCAATTTTTTCTTTTGTTCTTGCCCGAAAATGAAATTGCTCAGTAAAATGATTACAATGATTATTATTTCTTTTTTCATATTTAGTCGATTCCAACTCCAAATTTGCTACCATGCCATTCATTTCCTTTACGTGCGGCACCTATTATTTTTACTCTAAAATTAGATGGTTTTACCAGAATATCACATCCTAAATTCGCTTGTACAGACCAACCGGAATTATCTCCACTACTAACACAGAGCTTGACTCCATAGTCAAATGTTTTTTCTCTTACTCCAATATCGTACCCTTGTGATGAAATAGATTTTTGAACAATGATGTTTCCGTTTTGCGGAAATTTTGCGGCAAATGTTCTGTTTTCTGGTGGGAGAGTTGAGCTGCCAAATGCTGTTTGCAGCTGTGATTTGGCCGTAGAATAAAGTCCGTCGTAAAACCATTCATTAAGTTTACTTGCTTTTAAATTACTATCAATTCCATTTTGAATGAGGTTGTCTATACTACTTGATCCCGTTCCAAAGAATTCAAAAGTTAGATCGTCTTGAAAAACTTGAGGAAGACTATTTAGATTGACGTATGATATCACAGGTTGTCCCCATTCATTATATATATTTATATTATTTGGCCCCGTGAAAAAAGCTCTTTTGCCATTCATGAAATAAGCTCGTTCCTTAGTTTGGTTGTTTATGGCATTGTTGCCCAAAAGCTTATTTCGATTGTATTCAAATTGGACGGCTTCGACTACAAGTTTTATTTCGTCAGTTGCTTCCACACGCCAAAAACCGGTCCATCCTCTAAATTGATGAACGCATTTAACGCCTAGATGATACACAAGTAAATAATCGTAATTAAAAGCTTTAGTTTTTACACGTCGTTTTCTTTCATACTGATCAATACATACATCGTTATCTCCAAATAAGTTTCCAAATAGACCGCTATTAGGATTGCAGTTATTTAAGGAGTTAAAGAAGGAGTTGTAATTAGGATCACTTGAGGTTAATTTTCCTGATTTGGAAGAGATAGATGTTGATTTTGAATTTGTCGGTGGGCTATCAGAAGGTCTGTAATAGATAATATTATTTCCAATTGGTGTCGGAAAGTCTTCTGGTAGTGACGGAATCAAATTTTCTTTAACTGTAAGTTCAGTTTTACTAAATGGATTTTCTGAAATATTTTTTGATATCAGAAAATTTTTGAGAGTTGTGTACACTGTTTTATCGGCAATAAATAAGCCTACATCAGTATATTTATATATTGATTCGCCTATTTGTATTTCTCCATCAATATTTAAATAGGCAGCAAAAGTTTCGTCACCAATCAATTCGTCAACTGATTCAAAAGGATCGGCATTTACGGAGGATTCAACAGAGGAATTAACTAATGTATTTTTTGATGTTGTACCTCGGGGGACTTGCAAATTTAATTTTTCCTTGTAAAGGTTAAATAGCATTTCCTCGTTTTTTTCTGTAACGATTGGTTTTAGTGAGAGAAACCCCTTTTTGTAGAAAGGGGTTAATAAGTCACTTAGTTCCTCTTCAGGTAAACTAACATACTTATGATAGTATTGACTAAAAGATTCTTTAGACTGAAAATAAAGCCTTCCATCTTTTATTTCGATTTCATTTTCTGTTAGTTGAGTTTTGTGTAATGAGTCATGTTTTTCATTTTCACATGAAAAGGAAAAAATAATGTTTTGTAATAAAAACACGATAGATAATAACTTTGATCTATCTGGGTTGATTGGCAGATAATGTCTCATATTTGAAAAATTGGCGTATAATTTTTCAAATATAATTATTTTCCTACATTATTAAATATATTTAGGTAATTTTTTTCTTACTATTTAAATTATTCGTATTTCGATTTACGTTTTCGTTCTTTTGCCTGATAATCGATTTCTTTTTGTTCCAGCTCGTTATCTTTATTCTTTTTGGCTCTGTCTTCACGTTTAGTTTGCAGTTGATTTTCTTTGTAACGTCCGTCATAGCGCCAGGAAACCCCAACTCCTCCGTACAATATAGAAGGCGTGTTTTTGAAGTTTGTACTTATAGATGCATCAACCTGAAGGTTCGGATTAATAAGGTAAGCTGCTCCACCACGAACAATGGCATCGCTGTAAAAGTCACTTTTATAGCCCTGATTTTCAACAAAACCGGACCATTTATCGTTAAATCCGCGTGTAAGAGTAAGCACATAGCCGTAGCTCGGGTAGTCTGTTGAAATGTAATCGGCAATAATATTGGTTACGAAAACCCATTTTCCGCCACCAAATAGATTTTGAGTGATTAACATGACTTTTGGAGAAATGCTCGATTGTGGAGAGAAAGAATAAGGATTGTCTTTACCCACAAAATTAGCACCGGCAAATAACGAAACAGCAGGGATTAACTCGTGCCAGTTAAAGCTGCGATTGGCTTTGTAGCTGTAAATATTGGCTTCTTTTTTATAGTTTTTATAGGGGTCATAAATCAGATATTTGGCTCCTAAAACCGTTTGTCTGAAATTATTTTTTTTATAACTCGTGTATGGCGTGTCAAAATTTTCCATTTGGTACTGTATGTCCGCAATAAGTTCCAGTTTTTCTAAAAAAGCACCATAACGAATAGTTAGATCTGTACCAAAACCATTGGCGTCATAATCCAGCAGATTGTGTTTTTCTTTGATGCCATATACACCAAGTTCTGCCTGTATAACTGATTTTCCAACAGCATAGGCTGACATCGTTTCGCCGGGACGGTTTGAATTGATGACATCGGTGTACTGTGCAAAAAATAATTGAGGTAATAAACAAAGAGCTGCAGTAAAAAAGTTTTTATTTTTTAACATAAACGTGTTTTTGGATTAAAAAGTAATAACGCATTTCAAATGTACTATATTTTATTATTTATTTAAGATTGATATTTTAATTTTAAACGATGGATTTATTAATTTTGAAAAAAAATTATATGATCATGCAAGAAGCATCTTTTGTAAATCTGATTAAAACGATAATGTGGATCGTTGCGTTTTATTATATTTTTAAATTTTTAGCACGAATCTTTTTGCCGGTATTGGTAAAAAAAGCAGTAGAAAAAGCTGGAGAGAATTTTCAAAGACAACAACAATATAGTCAGGGTAATACATGGCAAAAAACACGTACGAATAATGATGAAATTATTATCGATACATCCAATGCAAAAAAAACTCGTGAAACCAAAAAGGTTGGCGATTATGTTGATTACGAAGAAATAGATTAAATTTGTGACCTAATTTATAGGATTCATCATTTAACCCAAACCAGCCTAAATTGAAAATAGTAAATAAGTTCTATCCGCATGCCCTTGTTATCCTGGGCTTTATCCTCGTTTCTTTAATTTATTTTTACCCGGTTTTACAAGGAAAACAAATTTTCCAGTCGGATATTGCTCAATATACCGGAATGGCTAAAGAGCAAAACGATTTTAGAGCTACAGAACATTCTGAACCTTATTGGACAAATTCTGCGTTTGGGGGGATGCCAACTTATCAGCTGGGAGCTAATTATCCAAATGATTTTGTGGGTAAATTAGACGATGCTTTGCGTTTTCTTCCTCGTCCTGCCGATTATTTATTTTTATATTTCTTAGGCTTTTACGGACTGTTGTTGGTTTTAAAAACTGATCCTTTAAAAGCATTTATAGGGGCAATTGGCTTTGGTTTTTCTACTTACCTGATTATCATTCTAGGTGTTGGACATAATGCAAAAGCGCATGCTATTGCCTATATGCCGCTTGTTATCGCCGGATTCATACTCGTTTTTCAGAAAAAGTATATTTGGGGGGGTCTGCTCACCATGTTTGCGGTTGCATTAGAAGTTAATGCCAACCACTTTCAAATGACGTATTATTTATTGATTTTCTTATTGATACTTTCAGCTTATTTTGCTTTTAATTTTATCAAAGAAAAAGAATATAAATCGCTTTTAACGGCTATTGGTGTTTTGGCCGTAGCCGGAATTTTTGCTATTGGAGCCAATGCCACTAATCTGCTGGCAACTAGTGAATATGCTAAATTTAGTACCCGTAGCAACAGTGAATTAACTTTTAATCCTGATGGTTCTAAAAAGACCAATGAAAATGCACTAAGCCGTGAATATATTACGGAATACAGTTACGGAATTGCTGAAAGTTTTAACTTAATTGCTCCAAGACTTTTTGGAGGTTCAAATCATGAAAATGTAGGGACCGACAGCCGTATGTATTCTTTCATGATTGAACAGGGAGTACCCTCAGAGCAGGCACAGGATTTTGTGTCGGGAATGCCAACGTATTGGGGAGATCAGCCTATAGTAGCAGCTCCGGCTTATATTGGAGTTGTGGTTTTCTTTTTAGCAGTTTTAGCTTTATTTATTGACGATCGAAAAATAAAATATGTGTTTTTTACAGGAGCATTAGTATCGCTAATACTTTCCTGGGGGAAAAACTTTGCGTTACTGACAGACTTCTTTATCGATTACGTTCCAATGTACGACAAGTTTAGAGCGGTGTCATCGATTCAGGTTATTCTTGAATTGTGTTTTCCTGTTCTGGCTGTTATGGGATTACAGTCGTTTTTTAGAGCTAAAGAAGAACCTAAATTACAGCAGAAAGCACTGGTACAGACAGGAGTTTTTGGATTAGGTGTAATTTTGATTTTTGTATTCGCTAAAAGCATGTTTCATTTTACAGGCAGTAGTGATAATTATTTCTTAGAAAGTTACGGACCTGCTTTTGTAGATGCCTTGAAAGAAGACAGAAAGAGTTTGTATTCCGCTGATTTATTGCGATCAGGCTTTTTTATCGTGATTACTTTTGGAATCCTTTGGTTGTTCATCAAAAATAAACTGGCTCAGAATACTACTTTGATTATCGTTGGTCTTTTAATGATTTTTGATTTATTTTTTGTTGATAAAAAATATGTATCAGCCAAAGATTTTGTGAGCCCGGTACAAATTGCCGCGCCATTTCAGGAAACACCTTCTGATGCTCAGATTTTAAAAGATACTACACATTACAGAGTTTTTGAAGTAAGCGGAAACATGTCAAGTGCACGTGCTTCTTATTTTCACCATTCTTTAGGCGGATACCATGCCGCAAAACCAAGAAGAATACAGCAGCTTTTTGACTATCAGATTGCAAAAAACAATGTCGAAGTCTTAGACATGTTGAATGTAAAATACATCATCCAAACGGATAAAGAAGGAAAAGAATTTCCAACAGTAAATCCAAATGCTAATGGAAATGCATGGTTTGTAAGTACTGTAAAATTGGTAAATAAACCAGATGATGTAATGAAAGCATTAGATCATATTGATACTAAAACGGTAGCGGTGTTCAACGTTCGTGAGCATGAGGGTAAATTTAGAAATGCCCGTATGAAAAAACAGTGGGATACTACAGGAACTATTCAGGTAGTACAGTACAAGCCTAACTACATTAAATACAAATCAAACAACGAAAAAGATGCTTTGGCTGTTTTTTCTGAGATCTATTATAAGAATGGATGGAATGCCTATATTGATGGTAAACTTACGGATCATTTCCCTGTAGATTATGTTTTAAGAGCTATGGAAATTCCGGGTGGCGAACATACTATCGAATTTAAATTTGAACCGGAGGTCGTTAAAACGGGAAGTGTAATTACATTGGTAAGCTGTATCGGAATGTTACTGCTTTTGA
The DNA here is from genome assembly GCF_023539155.1 of Flavobacterium sp. B183. NCBI lineage: Bacteria > Pseudomonadati > Bacteroidota > Flavobacteriia > Flavobacteriales > Flavobacteriaceae > Flavobacterium > Flavobacterium sp. B183. The sequence goes on from NZ_CP097434.1 coordinate 2,923,120, forward strand.
TTGGAGGGGTTTATTTCGAAAAGTTCTTCCGCAAAGATTCACAAAGAAATCACGGAGTTAAGCTAAAATAATTTAAAGATCTTTGTGAGGCTTGGTGAAAACTTGGTGAATCTCTGTGAAATGAATGAAATCTGATGGAACAAAAAAAACTCTTAATCATTACCTATTATTTTCCACCGGCTGGAGGACCAGGTGTGCAGCGTTGGTTAAAATTTGTAAAATATTTACCCGAATTTGGCATACAGCCAATAGTTTATGTTCCTGAAAACCCAACCTATCCAATCGTTGATGAAGGTCTGGTTAGTGAGATTTCCGATAAAGTAGTTGTGCTTAAAAATAAAATCTGGGAGCCGTATCAGCTGGCTTCTGTTTTTTCGAAGAATAAAACAAAGAAAATTAGTTCGGGAATTTTTCCGCACAAGAAGAAACAAACCTTTTTAGATAAAACTTTTCTTTGGGTTCGTGGTAATTTATTTATTCCAGATGCCCGTGTTTTTTGGGTAAAACCTTCAGTGGCTTATTTAGAAAAGTATATCAAAGAAAATAATATTGACACCATTGTCACTTCGGGGCCACCGCACAGTTTGCATTTGATTGGTTTAGAATTAAAAGAAAAACTAAATGTAAAATGGTTTGCCGACTTCCGTGATCCATGGACTACAATTGGATATCACAAAGCTTTGCGTTTGTCGAGTTATGCTGCCAAAAAGCATAAAAACCTCGAACATAAAGTACTCAATAGTGCGGATACCATTATTGTCACAAGTAAAACTACGAAAGTGGAGTTTGAGGCCATTACCAACAAACCAATTTCGGTGATTACCAATGGTTATGACATCGAAAATGTAGAGAAACAAACCTTAGATGCAAAATTTACTTTGGCACATATCGGATCTTTTTTATCCGATCGAAATCCGCGATTTTTATGGGAATGTCTGGTAGAACTGCTTCAGGAAGTTCCTGAGTTCAAGTCACATTTAGAAATCAAATTAATTGGAGCAGTAAGTCAGGAGGTATTGGATGCTATCACTGAATTTGATTTGAAAAATTATTTGAATCTTTTAGGATACGTTTCGCATCATGAAGCGATAGCGCACCAAAAGAAATCACAGGTTTTGCTTTTAATCGAAATTAATTCTGAAGATACCAAAAGTATAATTCCGGGTAAATTATTCGAATATATGGTGTCCAATCGCCCAATAATAGCCATAGGACCTCAGGGTTCTGATTTTGCCGATATTATAAAAGAAACCAATACAGGAGTATTTTTTGATTATTCTGAAAAAGCGAAGTTAAAAAGCGTAATTTTGGACTTTTATAATCAGTTTTTAGAAGGGAAACTACAGGCCAATGGCGTTGGTTTACAACAATATTCCAGAAAGAATCTAACCAAGCAATTAGCACAGTTGATTAACTAAGCTAATCTGCAATCTAAAATCTAAATTCAGAAATCCAAAAATGGGTATTGTTTTAAATCAGTCTTTCAAAAATACAATTATCACTTATATAGGTTTCGGTATTGGAGCCATTAATACACTTTATTTGTATCCCGTTTTTTTGGGTGCAACTTTTTATGGCTTAACTAATTATGTGACTTCTTGCGCCAATGTGATTATGCCTTTGTTTGCGATTGGTATGCAAAATACCTTGGTTAAATTTTATTCGCAATATCAAACTGAAGAAGAGAAATCCCGTTTTCTATCTTTTACGGTTTTGTTTCCTTTGCTATTAATAATCCCGCTTTTACTGATTGGTCTTGTTTTTTATGATGAGATTCTGTTCTTTTTGTCAAAAAAGAATGCGATTGTTAGAAGCTATATATGGTTAATACCTTTTATTGGATTGTGTATGGCATATTTTGAGATTTTTTATGCCTGGTTGAGGGTAAATATGCATTCCGTTTTTGGAAATTTTGTAAAGGAAGTGGGCTTACGATTATTTTCATTATTTCTATTAATAGGTGTTTATTATAATTGGCTTAGCGTTGAAGGTTTTGTATATGCAACAGCAATTTTATATTTTTTAGCATTCCTGATAACCATGTTATATGCATTTAGTATTCAGAAGCCAACTTTTCAGTTTACAATACCAACAAATACAAAAGATATACTGGTATATACTTTTTATATTATTTTATCCGGAAGTGTTGCCAATTTGCTTTTGGATGGAGATAAAATGATATTAAATCAATATATGCAGATTGAAAATATTGCTTTTTATTCTGTTGCTACCTATATTGCCTTGGTTATTTCGGTTCCAAGTCGCGCTATGCATCAGATCGTATATCCAATTACGGCAAAATTAATGCACGATAACAAACATGATGAGTTGAATCAGCTTTACAAAAAAACGTCAATAAACCTACAGATTGTGGGTGGTTTTGTAATGCTTTGCATATTTGTAAATATCGGTCAGTTGTACGAGTTGGTTCCAAAAGAATACAGTGGTGGAATTGCAGTCGTATTTATGATTGGCTTGTCTAAATATTTTGATTTAATTTTAGGAAACAATAATGCGATCATTTTTAATACTAAATATTACCGCATGGTGTTGTATTTGGGATTAATGCTGGTTGCGTTGACCGTAATTTTAAATATGATCTTTATTCCAATTTTTGGAATCTTCGGATCTGCTTTTGCTACTTTACTATCGATTACCCTATATAGTTTAGCAAAATTACTTTTTGTGGTTAAAAGGCTTCATTTATATCCTTTTACTATTCAGACAATATACTCGATGTTAATTACATTGGCATTATTTTTATTGTTTTACTTTTGGGAATTCCCTTTTTATCAATTGGTTAGTATTGCTTTAAAGTCAATTTTAGTAACCATTTTATATGTTTATTTAAATTATAAATTTGCGATTTCTCCTGATATCAATAAAGTAATCGATACTGTTTTGAAAAGGATAGGAATTAAAATTTAATGTAATTTCGGTAGAGAAGCAAAAGTAATTTACAATTGAAGCTGTTTTGTCTTTATATTTGTTAGAAAGGTTAACTAACTTATTGCTGACAGTATATGAAAAATAAAATAGTTTGTTTTTTAGCGCTTTTTATTACTTTGTTTTCTTCTGTGACTTTTGCTCAGAAAGACAGTTCTCAAACATCGAAAACGACTGTTAAAGAAATAAAATTAAAAGGATATCCCGTAAAACCATTTAAAGACACACTTTTTTATGTCTACAATAAAGTAGGTTCTTTTTCGCCCGAAAACAGAGCAAATGCAATTACAGAAAAGATTAGAAAATTATACGAGGATTCATTCTTTATAGCTGATTCGGTTTCGGTTGTACCTTCAGATATTTCTCAGGACATTGTTTATAAGAATGATTTTGTCATCATGTCTGTTTTAGATGTAGATGCAAAAGCAGAGAATCAAACCGCAGATTTCATCGCAAAGCGAAATTTAAACCTGATTAAAAGAGCGATTGTGTATCAGAATGACAATTACTCCATGCTTCCAAAAAGATTAGGATATACAGCATTACTGGTTTTAATTATTGGATTTGTTTTGTATTTTGTTGGTAAATTATTCAACAGGGTAAAGTTGTACATTCTAAAAAATAGCGACCGACACTTTAAAGGATTCAAGTATAATAATATCAATATCCTCTCACCTCAAAAGCAGCAATTTTTGCTCATGCGATTGTATAGTGCTATTAAAGTAATTACGCTTATTTTAATAGTATATCTTTCATTACCACTATTATTCAGTATTTTTCCTGCTACCGAAGCGTATACGACTACTTTGCTGCGTTGGATTCTTTCGCCTGCAAAACTTGCGGTAATGGGATTTGTGGGGTTTCTGCCAAGTTTAGTCACTATAGTGGTTATCATTGTTATTTTTAAATATTCCATAAGAGTGATCAAATTCTTTTTTGATGAGATAAAAAAAGAGAATATTAAAATTGATGGTTTTTATAGCGATTGGGCAATGCCCACTTTCAATATCATTCGTTTTCTGATGCTTGCTTTCATGCTGGTGGTTATATTTCCGTATTTGCCAGGATCGGATTCCCCAATATTTAAAGGTGTTTCGGTATTTGTGGGGGTTTTATTTTCTTTGGGTTCTTCTAATGCGATTGCTAATATGGTGGCGGGTTTGGTGATTACCTATATGCGTCCGTTTAAGATTGGTGATTTTATAAAAATTGGCGATGTTAGTGGAGAGGTGATTGAAAAAACGGCTTTAGTTACTCGTGTCAGAACACCTAAATTTGAGGATATCACGATTCCTAATGCAACTGTTTTATCAAGTACTTCAACCAATTATTCAGCGAATACAAAACATGCTAATAATGGTTTATTGATTCATACTACCGTTACGATTGGCTATGATGTTCCTTATAAAGATATTTATAAAGCATTGATTGAAGCTGCTCTAAAAACGGAAATGGTCGAGCAGACACCATCTCCTTTCGTTCTGCAAACGAGCTTGGATGACTTTTATGTTTCCTATCAGATCAACGTTTACACCAAAGAGCCAACCAAACAACCCAGAATTTATTCGTCTTTGCATCAAAACATTCAGGATTCGTTTAATGCTGCCGGAATAGAAATCATGTCTCCACATTACGGAGCACTTCGTGATGGTAACGCCACTACAATTCCTGCGAATTATCTGAATAATGACTATCAGGCACCTCCTTTTAATGTTAAGAATAAAGGGTAAAGTGTTGAAGTTCTGTATGTAATCTTAAAATTTTAACAGTCTTTTGTTTTGTGGTTTATTTTATAAAAATTAACTTTAGCTAAGAATATGGCAATACTTTTTGTTTTAGGGTAAAAATATCTTATGAAAAGCAGACAATAAAAGTACATGTTATAGTGTTTATTTAAATTAGAATGTTTTTAGAATTTAAAATTGTGAAGTAATTGTAGTAGTATTTGGATTAATTTTTAAGGAATTATTATGAAGAACGGCCAACTCAGTCAGGAACAAAGCTTGCAAGTATTTTGTAATATGATATCAAATAAAGTGCAAAATGGATTTACACTGGAGGAAAGGAACGATGAATTGCTTTTCGCGGTTTTGAGTAAAGGAGGAAAAGTAGTAAACCACAGTTTAAATTTCATGATTTTTTGCCTTACCCTGGGATTGTGGTCGTTTGCATGGCTTTATCTGACAATAGAAGCCACAAAGCAAAAGAAAATATTAGTTGCCATTGATGAAGATGGTTTTCCTTTTGAAGAAAAATGTTTAGTGGCATAGCAGCTTAAAAATGAAAAAAAAATCCAAATTTCAATTATAGTATTGAGATTTGGATTTTTTATTGAAATTTTTGCTAAGGTTAAAGTTTGTCTTTCAGGTAGACTCCAGTAACAGACTCTTTTACTTTTACAATGTCTTCTGGAGTGCCTGCAGCTAGTAGATGACCGCCATTTTCACCACCTTCCGGTCCCAGATCAATAATCCAGTCAGCACATTTTATAAGATCAAGATTATGTTCGATGACAATTATAGAATGACCTTTTTCAATTAAGGCATCAAAGGAAGTCATTAATTTTTTAATGTCATGGAAATGCAAGCCGGTTGTTGGCTCATCAAAAACAAATAAGGCTTTATCTTTCGTAGCTCCTTTGACTAAAAAGGAAGCAAGCTTAATACGCTGTGCTTCTCCACCGGAAAGAGTAGAAGAGGATTGTCCTAACTGTACATATCCTAAGCCTACATCCTGCAAGGGCTGTAGCTTTTGAGTAATTTTGGATTGTTTATTCTTGTCGAAAAAGGCAATCGCATCATCGATAGTCATGGTCAGAATATCGTTGATGTTTTTTTCATCGAAATTAATTTCTAAAATCTCTTTTTTGAAACGTTTTCCTCCACAGGTTTCACACGGTAGCGAAACATCGGCCATAAAGACCATCTCGACGTTTATAGCCCCTTCTCCTTTGCACGTTTCACAACGGCCGCCATCGACGTTAAAAGAGAAGTGTTTGGCCTGATATCCTCTTACTTTAGAGAGTTTTTCTTTAGCATACAAGTCCCGAATATCATCGTAGGCTTTGATATAAGTGACTGGATTGGATCTTGAACTTCTTCCAATTGGGTTCTGATCGACATATTCGATATGTTTGATTTGTGAAAACGAACCTTTTAGTTCACTAAACTGACCTGCTTTTTCAGCAGCACTGTCCAGTTTTTTCTGCATGGCAGGGAACAATATCTTTTTAATCAATGTACTTTTTCCACTTCCGGAAACTCCGGTAATGACGGTTAAAACGTCTAAAGGAAAAGTAACATTGATATTTTTTAAATTGTTCTCTCTTGCTCCTACAATATCAATATGGTTTTTGAATTTACGTCTTCTTTTCGGAACAGAAATTTCTAAATCACCGTTCAGGTATTGGGCGGTTAGTGAATCTGATTTCAGGATTTCTTTATACGTACCCTGAGCGACCAGTTTTCCACCAAATGTACCCGCTTCGGGACCAATATCAATAATCATATCGGCGGCTTTCATAATATCTTCGTCGTGCTCAACTACAATTACGGTATTGCCCAGATCACGAAGTGACAATAGAACTTTAATTAATCTTTCAGAATCTTTTGGGTGCAGACCAATACTGGGTTCATCCAGAATGTACATAGATCCAACTAAGCTGCTTCCCAAAGAAGTAGCAAGATTGATACGTTGTGATTCACCACCCGAAAGTGTTGCCGAATTTCGATTTAAAGTCAGGTAATCTAAACCAACTTCAGTTAAAAAAGACAAACGATTGTTGATTTCGACCATTAATCGTTTTGCAATTTGCTGTTCGTAAACATTAAGATCGATGTTTTTGAAAAAAGTAACTAAATGTTTGATGGGCAAATCGACTAAATCTGAGACCGTTTTGCCGTTTATTTTTACATAAGATGCTTCTTCGCGCAAGCGTTTGCCACGGCAGGCATGACATTTTGTTTTTCCACGGTAACGGGATAACATTACACGGTTCTGGATTTTATAGTTTTTCTCTTCAAGTTCTTTAAAAAAATCATTTAGACCTTGAAAATACTGGTTTCCTTTCCAGATTAAATCTTTCTGTTCTTCTGAAAGTTCGAAGAAAGGTTTGTGAATAGGAAAATCAAATTTATAAGCGTGTTTTACCAGTTCGTCTTTGTACCAGCTCATGCTTTCGCCTCTCCAGGGGTAAATGGCGCTTTCGAAAACGGACAGAGAAGTATTTGGAATCACTAAATCAGCATCGATACCAATAATATTTCCGTAGCCTTCACAAACCGGGCAGGCTCCGTAGGGGTTATTGAAACTGAACAAATGTACGTTAGGCTCTAAAAAAGTAATTCCGTCAAGCTCAAAATTATTCGAGTAAGAGAATTTTTTATCGGAGTTCAGTTCTTGTAAATAACAAATGCCTTTTCCTTCAAAAAAAGCGGTCTGTACTGCATCGGCCAGACGATTGTAGAATTCTTCTTCTTCTTTAACCACAATTCGGTCGATAATCAATAGAATGTCTTTATTGTCTAATTGATGAAGATCTGTTGGTGAAAAATCATCCAGACGAACCATTTCGTTATGAACCAAAATACGTGCAAAACCTTGTTGAAGCAACACTTTCAGTTTGTCTTCCAGCTGTCTGCCTTCTTCAAGATGAATAGGGGCAAGGAGGAGCCATTTACTTTCTAATTCTAACGTTTTTACATCGGTAATTACATCGGTAACGGAATTTTTTTTGACTTCCTGGCCTGAAATCGGAGAATAGGTACGACCAATTCGGGCATAAAGCAATTTCATATAATCGTAAATCTCCGTTGAAGTCCCCACAGTAGAACGCGCATTGGTAGTGTTTACCTTTTGCTCAATAGCAATGGCAGGCGCAATACCTTTAATGTATTCTACTTTTGGCTTGTCCAGACGTCCCAAAAACTGACGCGCATACGAAGATAAGCTTTCGACATAACGACGCTGTCCTTCGGCATATAAGGTATCGAATGCAAGACTCGACTTACCTGATCCTGAAAGGCCTGTAATAACAACTAATTTATTTCGGGGTATCGCCACATCTACATTTTTTAAATTATGTACCTGTGCGCCTTTAATGATAATATTATGTTTTGGGTCGAGTGTCGAAAGATCAATTTGCATAAAAAAAGTCAATTTCTACAAAAGTAATCAATTTTGATTTCAATTTTGTTAATCAGATTGTTCCAAATTCTAACAGAATTGTGATTAAGAGATTGGATAGATTAAGAGTTAAATGCGATCAGATCAGTGTGAGAAAAAGAATGAATATAATTGGAGAAAAATAGCGGATCAAATTCTTATTCTAAATTAAAAATAGACAAATCGTTTTAAGGTTGCACAAATGCTCGCTTTTCTGTTTTTTAATTGTGTTTTTTCATGTTAAAATAGTGTCGAATTGGGTTTGACTTGATCTAAAAGGAGACAAAAATGAAATGTGTCCTGCAATAATTAACAATTTATTGTTAATTATTCGTCTTTTTGTTTGCTTTTTAAAATATTAATTTGTTAAATTTGATCAAAATATTAACACTAGTCCATAACTCAAAAGCCACGCCTATAAAATAAAACTACTTTTTATAAAATTACTCCAAATTTTAAATAGAAACTAAAAAAGTAGTATTATGGCTGATGTGCATATTCCTGACGCTCTATTGGTAAAAAATTATGTTGAAGGCAACGAAAATGCTCTTGCAACATTAATTAAAAGGCACGAGTCTAAGATATATGGATTTATATATTCAAAGATTGCGGATAGAGATATTTCAAATGATATTTTTCAAGACACTTTCATTAAGGTAATCAAAACCTTAAAAAGTAATTCCTATAATGAAGAAGGTAAATTTTTGCCTTGGGTGATGCGTATTTCCCATAATCTGATTGTGGATCACTTTCGTAAAACCAAAAAGATGCCAATGTACAGAGAAACAGAAGAGTTTTCGATATTCTCTGTCATGTCTGATGATTCTTTGACTATTGAGAATAAAATGATTTTTGATCAGGTCGAGGTTGATTTAAAAAGAATCATCGAAGAGTTGCCTGAAGATCAGAAAGAGGTATTGGTGATGCGTATGTATCAGGACATGAGTTTTAAGGAAATTTCAGAGCTTACAGATGTGAGTATCAATACAGCATTGGGAAGAATGCGATATGCTTTGATGAATTTGAGAAAAATAATTGATAAACATCAAATTATTTTAACCAACTAATACTAATTCAGGTATTGCTTCGTTATACTAGTATAAAACGTTTTGATGGTATGGCGAAAATTTACTCTAAAAAAGCATTAGCTTCTAAAGATTTAAAACCTAAAAAAGAAGTTATTTCTTTTTTACTTAGTTATTCACAAGCCTTGAAAGTTGTGAAAATTGAAGATAAGAGTTTTGAAATTATAGCTAATTAAACAGCCCACTACATTTGTCGGATGTTTGTTTCGAAAGAAAAACCAGATGGTCGTTCTGGTTGAAAGCTCACTATTTGCATGTAAAGGCAGGTAGTGAGTTTTTTTTGCTTCAGTTGGTCCGCGGCAAAGAATTGGAAGAATTCTTTTGCGTTTAAAATCAGTAATTTTTTACAAAACGTAACTTATGCTAAGAGTCAGATATTCAGGTTGGAAAGCTTTGTATTTTGGCTAGTGTCTTCTGATTGATGTAAAAAGAAGTCTTCAGATTTTGGATGGGTAATTTGTTAAATTTCTATGTTTTGTTTGATTTTCATTTATTTATTTTATATTTAGCTTTATTATAGTTAAAAAGCGGATTTTTATTCAATGAATTTGCTCTATATAGATGATTTGTGTATTAAAAACCTTTCAATATATAGAAAAGTTCATTTAAGAGGATTCTTTTATAAGTCTAACCAAAAACCAAAAAATTGATGAAGAAAAACTACCCACACTTTGTTTCGTTTGTTGTTTCTCCTGGTATTTTGTAAAGAATAGCAAGAATGATGAGTTCTTGTCAGGTATTTAAACGGATGTTGTAATAATCTTTACTGCTTTCGTTTGGATGTTCTTGATAGTGCCTCATTTTGGATTACCCTAAAATCTTTTAAACAACTAAACCAAACCGAAAATGAAAAAGAACCTAAAAATAGTATCATTATTCCTGATGATAAGTATTGGAGCGTTTGCTCAAAAAGAAGAATTAAAAGTGGCACAATCTTATTATGCTAAAGGGAAAAACCAGGAAGCATTAGCCGTTTTAAAAAAAATTGAATATCAGATATTAAATGCACCGGACGAGGTAAAGACGGATTATTTTTTTACAAAAGGTAATGTTTATAAGGATCTTGCAACTAAAAATGTCGATGCTGCAAGTAATTTTGCATTGGCATCAGCAGCTTATCAGGATGTGTTATTGTATGAAAATGAATCCCGAAATTATAAGTATGCTTTTAAAGCGAGTTCGGCATTGAAAGAAATGAAGTCAAAATTGGTCGATGGTGCGTACAATGATTATAAAATTGGAAAATTTAAAGAAAGTGCCGATAAGAGTTACGAAGTGTATTTGTTTGATAAAAAAGACACCCTAAACTTGTTCAATGCGGCCTCTTCTTCTTTAGCAGGTAAGGATTACAATGCTGCCATAAAGTATTTTGAGGAGCTAAAAAAAATAAACTATTCCGGAAAAGGGATGGTTTTTTATGCTACAAATAAAAAAACAAAGCAAGAAGAAGTATTTATTTCGATGAGTGCAAGAGAATCTAGTATTAATGAAGGTTTATATGAAAAACCAAGAAATTTTAATCCGCCTTCTAAGAAAGAAGAGATTCTGGTTTCTTTAGGCTTTTCTTATCTGGAGAGAAATGATTTTCGCAATGCGGAGAAATACTATGAAGATGGATTAAAAGTGAATCAGGATTGCCTTACCTGTTGCTTAAATCTGGCTTATGTTAAAGTGCAGTTTAGAAAAGAAATTCAGGATCAGATGTCATCATTGGGTACCAGTGCCAATGAAATGAAACAATTTGATAAATTGGATGCTCAGAAGGACGAGGTGGTAAAAAGTGCCATTCCATATCTTAAAAAAGCACTTGTGATTGAGCCTAAAAATGAAAATGCTGTAAAATCGCTCTTAGGTATTTACAGATCGTTGAATATGACAAAAGAATACAATGCTCTTAAAGGAAGCATGTAAAAATAAAAGAAGCTGCTAAACTTTCTTTTTAGCAGCTTCTTCTAATATCGATTTTTTACCAACAGTTCTGGTAATAATATCTTTTTCTAAATCCCATCCTCTTGCCGGGGAATATTCACGTCCGTACCAGATAATCTGTAGGTGCAGGTCATTCCATAATTCTTTAGGAAATAATCTTTTAGCATCTTTTTCCGTTTGTACTACATTTTTTCCGTTCGAAAGATTCCATCGGTACATTAATCGGTGAATGTGAGTGTCAACCGGAAAGGCAGGAACACCAAAAGCCTGTGACATTACTACACTTGCTGTTTTATGTCCAACTGCTGGCAAAGCTTCCAAAGCTTCAAAATCTTGTGGGACTTCACCATTGTGTTTGTCGATCAGAATATGTGATAATCCATGAATTCCTTTAGATTTCATTGGGGATAAACCGCAAGGACGAATAATTTCTTTAATTTCCTCAACCGACATTTTAATCATGTCATATGGATTATCTGCTTTTGCGAAAAGTATAGGAGTAATTTGGTTTACACGAACGTCAGTGCATTGTGCCGAAAGCAAAACGGCAATTAATAACGTGTAGGGGTCTTTATGGTCTAATGGTACAGGTATAGTGGGGTAGAGTTCTTTTAACGTATTTATAACAAATGTTACTCGAGCTTCTTTATTCATTTCCGTAAATTTAATCCCGTAAAAATAGTATTATTTTAATTGTGAATTGTAAAATGTACATTGTAAAATGTGATAGGTGAATGGTTGATTATGGGGAATGAATTATTTTTAAATTGCAATCTAACAATCGAATAATCTAAGAAGTCTAACAATCTAATAATCTAAATAAATGGTAACATTACAAAAAGGCGATAAAGTACCAAATTTCTCAGGAGTAGATCAGGATGGGAAGGCGCATAAACTGGCAGATTATGCCGGAAAGAAGTTGGTTGTTTTCTTTTATCCGAAGGCAAGTACTCCCGGATGTACAGCTGAGGCTTGTGATTTAAGAGACAATTTTGAGCGTTTTAAAGCGAATAATTACGAACTTCTGGGTGTTAGTGCTGACAGTCAGAAAGCACAATTAAAATTTAAAGATAAGTACGAGTTTCCTTTTCCATTATTGGCAGACGAAGATAAATCTGTAATTAATGCGTTTGGGGTTTGGGGACCTAAGAAGTTTATGGGAAAAGAGTATGACGGAATCCACAGAACGACTTTTGTTATAGATGAAAACGGAATTATTGACGAGGTAATCGAAAAAGTAAAAACGAAAGAACACGCTGCACAGATTTTGAAGTAAGTTTTTTTTGTTTCAGGTTTCAAGTTTCAGGTTTTAAGTTTGAGTTTGAAATCTTAGTTTAGAATTGTTTACCGCAAAGCACGCTAAGTCTTTATACGCAAAGTTCGCAAAGCTTCATATTGAATAAACTTTGCGAACTTTTTTTTATTTTTATACGCAACACTTATGTTATTTTTAGCGTGCTTTGCGGTCAAATTTTGTTCGGACCAAAACCTGAAACAAAGAAAACCTGAAACAAAGAAAATTTGAAACAAAAAAAAGTCCCAATAAAGGGACTTTTTTTATTATGTATTTTGCTCCAGTTCTTTCTGCGGATGGTATCCGAAAAGATGATGTTCTTTTATGATTTCGGCAATACCGGTTGGAAGCATGTGTTCCCATCCTGTTTTTCCCTGATTGATCATTTTTAGTACCTCACGAGAGAAAACTTCTAAGTTATGCGGATCATAATCTGCGATATCAATTACTTTTCCATTGAATTTAAAGAATTTGTACAATTCTTTCATTCTTGGATGTACTTTTAAGTTGTTTGAATTCATTAAAACTCCATTTTCATCCAACATTGGATATAAGAAAACTTTCATGTCTCTGTAGAATAGTTTTCCAAAGGCTTCTAATATTCCACCACTTAAATGACGGTAGTATTTCTCGTCAAAAATATCGACTAAATTGTTTACACCCATTGCCAATCCCATACGGGCTTTGGTGTAATTAGCAAAATATTCTACTACCTTATAATATTCCTGGAAATTTGAAATCATTACAGTCTGCCCCAGAGAGCAAAGTAATTCGGCTCTGTCCATAAAGTCACGTTCGTCAATTTCACCATCAGAACGTAAGTTAGAAAGAGTAATTTCGAAAATAACCAGTGTATTGTCTTTTTCTACTTTGTTTTCTTCCAAAAACATTTTAAGTGACTTCTCATACATGTCCATGTTTACTTTTGTAACCGGACGGAAACTTCCTCTTAAGGCAAGAAGATTTTTTTTGTATAAAATAGCTGCTGGTAATATGTTTTTTCCTTCCGGATTGAACATTACGGCATCAGTCATTCCGTTTTTAACCAACTGTAAACTCATCAAACGATTATCAACATGAGCAAAACGAGGCCCTGAGAAGTTAATGGTGTCGATTTCGAGTTGGTCTTTGTCTAAGTGATCGTATAAATAACGAAGTAATCGTTTTGGATCGTTGTATTTGTAAAAAGCACCATAAATTAGGTTAACTCCTAAGATTCCAAGTGTTTCCTGTTGTAGTCTGGCATCAGTTTCTTTAAAACGAATGTGTAGAATAATTTCGTTGTATGCTTCATCCGGTTCAATTTGATAGCGGATTCCTACCCAGCCATGACCTTTAAATTGTTTAGCGAAATCTATGGTAGCAACAGTGTTGGCATAACTAAAGAAAAGCTTTGTTGGATGTTTTTCTCTGCTTAATCGTTCTTCGATGATTTGCCCTTCATGGGTAAGCATTTTTTTTAACCGTTCCTCAGTTACATAACGTCCATCGTTTTCAGCTCCATAAACGGCATCACTAAAATCTTTGTCATAGGCAGACATTGCTTTTGCAATTGTTCCCGATGAACCTCCGGATCTGAAAAAATGCCTTACTGTTTCTTGTCCGGCGCCTATTTCAGCAAATGTTCCGTAAATATTCTCGTTTAAATTAATGCGTAATGCTTTGTCTTTTATAGAAGGAATCTGTTCGATGACCCTGTCACCTTTGAGTTTTATTTCTGTACCCATTTTATTTTAAATAGATTTGTTACAAAGTTAGTAAATTAGCCTTCTAATGAAAGAGAAATAATCCTATTTTTGTAAAAAAATTAAGTTCAATTGAAGGTATATTTTTTAGGTACTGGTACTTCTCAAGGCATTCCGATAATCGGAGTGGATCATCCTGTTTGTAAAAGCACTGATGCTAAGGATAAAAGACTTCGTGTTTCTATTTGGATTACATGGGACGATCATTCGTATGTGATCGATTGTGGTCCTGATTTCAGACAACAGATGCTTTCCTGTGGCTGCCGAAAGCTCGATGCTATTTTATTTACACACGAACATGCTGATCATACGGCCGGTTTAGATGACATTCGCCCTTATAATTTCAGACAGGGCGAGATTCCTGTGTACGCGCATCAACGTGTAATCGACAATTTAAAACGTCGTTTTGATTATGTTTTTGAAACTGTAAACAAGTACCCGGGTGCACCCAGCGTTAAAACGATTGAGGTAGTGAATGACGTGCCTTTTGCCGCTGGCGATAAAACAGCAATTCCAATTAATGTCATGCACGGTGACTTGCAGGTTTTTGGATACCGCATCGATGACTTCGCTTACTTGACGGATGTAAAAACGATCGATGCAGCAGAGGTTGAAAAACTTAAAAATTTAAAGGTGTTGGTCGTAAATGCTTTGCGTTTAGAACCGCACGAAACTCACTTTAACTTGCAGGAAGCATTGGATTTTATCGACTTGGTGAAACCTGAAGTTGCTTATTTAACGCATATTAGTCACGTTTTAGGCTTTCATGAAGAAGTGCAAAAACAATTGCCCGAAAATGTTTTTCTGGCTTATGATAATTTAGAAATTACAATTTAATTATATTACAAAAATGAAAAAATCCTTAATGCTTTACCTTTTTATCCTTGCGATATTAATGAATGTTTTTACCTATATGTTTTACAGCAGCGAAGTAAAATTTGAGCAGGACAGATATGTAAAAACGACCAAAAAGCTGAGAGACAGTATTAATTTGGTGTCAACAAAATTGGCGGAAGCAGATTATTTTTCTTTGGAGCACAATGAAAATGCACAGAATTATTTTGACAATAGTGCAACCGGAGGAAAAGTTATTTTATATGAAAAACTAATTCCGCTGGTAACAGAGAAACTATTGGATTTAAATGCAAATCCAAACGGGAATCCTTATACCGGACAAGACAAAATTGGTCCGAACAAATTTATCATCAATAAGGTGAAAATTTTAAATCACAGATGGATTATTGCTGATTACAGCAATGGTGAAATGTGGGGAGAAGTATTGTTGAAGTACTTTGTTAATGATGACGAAAGTATTACTTTTGAGGTAAACCAAACCTGGCTGTATCAAAAGTAAGAAGCTCTTTTCTTACTTCCAGACCAGTTTAACTAAATATTCGACTTATGAAAAAGGTGTTTTTGCTTGCTATTATTGCGGGACTTTCATTTTCTTGCGGAAAGAAAGTCGCTGAAGAGAATAAAAATTCTGAAAAGAAAGAAGAAGTTAAACCAGCTGTTGTTGGAGGAGATTCGGATGCTCATGGATGTAAACCTTCTGCGGGTTACACTTGGTCGGCTCTTAAGAAAGAATGTGTTCGTCTTTTTGAAGTCGGTACAAAATTAGCTCATGCCGAAGATGGAAAAACATATTCCACTGTAGCTTATGTTATTTTTGATGGAAATAAAGCAGAACTTTTTCTGGACACTCAAGATGAAGTAATCCTTTTAGAAAGAAAATCAGAAGGAGAGCCTTGGGTAAAGGATGATTATCAATTAATTGCCTGGAAAGGTTATGTGCTGAAAAAGAATGGTAAAATTATCTATACAGGCGAATAGATTATAACGTTTCGACTTTTATAGCTTTTGATGTTAGATGTAAAATGTGTGATGTAAAAATGATAAAACAATCATTTTTACATCACACATTTTACTTTTTACTGAAAACTATTCCGTCAGCCAGTTCTTAAAATCAAAGAAATTTTGCGGAGCAACACCATGTCCAACCGGATATTCTTTGTAGGTGATTGGAATATTCAAATGTTCTAAAATTGCAGGCGTTTTTCTGGCCCATTCGATTGGGATTACCTGATCGACAGTTCCGTGTGAGGCAAAGAATTTTAGGTTTTTAAAGTCATTTTTATCATAACCGTCTTTGATAATATCTTCATTAAAATAACCACTCATTGCTACTACACGCTGTACTTTTTCAGGATACGAAAGTGCAACGGAATAGCTCAAAATGGATCCCTGGCTGAAACCAACCAAAGTTACATTATTAGGATCAATAGGGTAGTTAGTCGTTAATTCATCAATAAAGCGGGCAATTACATCACGGGAAATTTTTGCCTGTTCATTGTCTGAAAATTTATTCTGATCGGCATCAAAGTTAATGGCGTACCAAGCGTAAGCGCCATATTGTAAATCATAAGGGGCTCTGGCTGAAATAATGTAATAGTGATCAGGAAGTTCGGTTGCAAACGAGAATAAATCGGCTTCGTTGCTGCCGTATCCGTGTAATAAAATTAAAACAGGATTTTTATCTAAGATAACTTTTGGTTCTTGTATTTTATATTCTAGAGATAGATTCATTTTTAGATGTAAGATGTGAGTTGTGAAATGTAAGTTGTATTAAGATAAAACTTGTCGGGCTTCGACTTCGCTCAGCCTGACAAGCTTTATCCTTGTACAGTTTGATAAAAGAAGCGATTAAAATCTTAAAACCATTGTTGTTGGAATTTGGAATTTAAAATTTGGATTTTTTCTAATTGTAATTTAAAATTTACCCTATTTTTTGGAACCATTTTTGGAAAAGCTCTCCCACTAATGGAATTGGTTTTGTTTGTCCCTGAATGGCGGTAAAAATGCCATAAGTCCATAAAATTGAAATACAGATCCACATGGGGAAAGTAATAAAGAAGCTGTCAAAATTGCTGATGATGGCTCCGAACGAAATAAAGGTTAAAGACAATCCTAATGCCTGACGAATGTGAAAAGAAGCAAAGCTGTTTTTGTCTTCAGAGTTCATCGACATTGCGATTAGTACCCCAATAATCAAAATATAACTGGTGATAGCGATTGGTTTTCCCTTTTCAATTGAATTGTTCATTGTAATTATTTAGAGGTAACAAGTTGATTTTGATTGAATATTCCGTACACAGCTCCTTTGATTTCTGCTCCTAAAAAAGCAGAGTTTTTAGATTTGGATAGAATGTTTTCTTTGGTAAAAGTTGATTTTCCTTCCGGAGTAAAGAAAGTGAAATTGGCTTTTGAACCTTCTGCTATGACACTGTTTTCAATTCCGAAAACCGTTTTACCCAACGTTAATTTTTCAATTACAGTCTCTAAAGGCAGCACCGTTAATAAAGCACCAAAAGCACTTTCCAGACCAATTGTTCCATTTTTAGCGGTGTCGAATTCCATTTTTTTGAATTCAATATCAATTGGATTATGATCGGAAGTAATCATATCAATAGTCCCGTCTAAAACTGCGTTTAAAAGAGCTTTTCTGTCTGCTTCGCTTCGTAGTGGTGGCGTTACTTTAAAACGGGTGTCAAATTCTTCCAGTTTTTCATCGGTTAGTACCAAATGATGTACAGCAACACTGCAAGTAACTTGCAAGCCTTTTGCTTTTGCTTCTTGAATTAATGCGACAGTTTTTGCAGTAGAGACGGTCGGGATGTGTAATTTTCCACCGGTATATTCTAGTAGAAATAAGTTTCTTGCAACTTGAAGCTCTTCGGCCAGAGCAGGAATTCCTTTAAGTCCTAATCTTGTTGAAACGATTCCTTCATTAGCAACACCATTTCCTTTTAAATTAGGGTCTTGTGCATAAGTAATCACTAAACCATCAAAATCCTGTACATATTGTAAAGCAATTTTTAGAAGATTGGCATTGTCGATACTTTTGTTGTAGTCTCCAAAAGCAACAGCTCCGGCATTTTTCATATCGTAAAGCTCAGCCATATCTTTTCCTTCGCTGGCTTTAGTTAAAGCTCCAATGGGCAAAAGTTCAGTAGCAAAACCGTTTGCCTTATTTTTAACAAAATTTACCTGTGATTGATTGTCAATAATAGGGAAGGAGTTGGGTTGAAGAGCAACGGCTGTAAAACCGCTTTTTGCAGCAACATTCAAGCCGTTGGTGATCGTTTCTCTGTCTTCGTAACCCGGCTCTCCAAAAGAAACGCTGCTGTCAAACCAACCTTGAGAAAGATGTAAGTGATCAAATTTTACCTCTTTTGCATTATCAATTTCAGGAAGTGAAGTTCCTATTTTTTCAATTAAACCATCTGCAATTAAAAGATCAACGGTCTGATTGTGAAACGGACTCTCTGAATCGATTATTTTGGCGCTTCTGATGATTATTTTCATATGTAGAGAAATTTATTTATTATTTTACAGATTCTCGTTTGTCATTTCGACGTAAGGAGAAATCGCATTTCAATATTCTGTGCAGTGCGTTCTCAGCAAGTGTGATTTCTCCTTACGTCGAAATGACATACAAGCTAAAAGAACTACTTTACAAATTTTATTATTGCCATTTCTAATGCTAAAAATAACAGTGCAAAGATAACAAACCATTTCCAAATTTGGCTGTCTGTTCGCTCCGTTTGTAAGGTGTTAAAAATGGTTGAAATCGTATCCGCTGTTTTAAAATCGGAAACCACATTGGTATTTACCTGACTCAGGTCACTTTCGCTTCTTTTGTAATTAAAACTTAGATTTTCAACCCATTCTTTTCGGTCAAAAACACTATAGTTTCCGGCTGTTTCCGGGAAATCATTAAAGGTGAGTTTAACTTTGTTGTTCAGTATTTGCTGAATGGGAATAAAAGAATCATCATTTCCTTTTACTTCCAAAATGGCGTCTTTCGTTAATAATACATCGACAAAATAAGGCTGATTATTGCCTATAATCAAAGCGTTAACCCCGGTTTTTTGATTGTTCTGCCCCATTTTATAAAATAATGGAACAATCAAAGGAGACTGCTGAAAGTTTGAATTTGTTGCATTAATTGGTGCCGTAAAGACCGTAATTCCCGAAACCGGATTTTGAATGGCTGTTACAAATACGCTTTGGTCTTCGTAGGATAAAACGGCTGGGTACGGACTTGAAATACCAAAGGCACTGTTTGTTTTTGGATATTGGAAGTTTGTGATTTTGTTCTCAAACACACCAGAGAATAATGGATGATCAAAATTGATTTTGGTGATTAATTTCGCCTTGTTTTCAAGAGTGGTAAACTGAATTTTTCCAAAATTACCCAAGAAAGAATTCAAATTAGAAATAGCTGTTTTTTCGGATGGAATCACTACTAAATTACCACCTTTAGCGACAAATGCTTTTAAGGTAGTTTGTAAGGCCTGGGGAACTTCTGTCAGTTCGTTTAGAATAATGGTATTTTGTTTGTCTAAACTGTTGTAATCCAGATTGCTGATCGAATAGTTGTTGTAGCTGAATTCTGCCGATGTATAAATTCGGGATAAGAAATTACTTTTTTCGGGTTCACCAATACTGATGATGTTTGTTTTCTTTGTTTTCAGGATGCTGAAATAAAGCTTGTTGTCGTACGCTAATCCATTGTCTTCAATAACAACGTAACCATGAAAAGCTTCTTTCGGAATGGTAAAGTCTATTTTCTTTTTCTTTGCATCAAAATGGATAATGGTTTTGGCAATCAGTTTATTTTGATTGTACAAGGCCATCGAAACGGGTTTGAAATCTTCTCCGTAAGCAGAGAGATTAACGCTTATCTCATAAAAATTCTCCAGAGTCTGATTGATAAAAACACTGTCAATGGCAATATTGTTTTTCTGTTCCGCTTCCGGAATAATAAAATAAGGTTTCTCTTCGGTGTCAAGGTTTTTTATATCCTTTCCGGTAAGACCTACCGCATCGGTAATAATTACAATATCTTTTTTATGAGCTGATTTGTGTGCTTTGATCTTTGCTATTATTGACGGAAGTTCAAAAGGTGTAGCGCTATATTTTAGGTTTTGGAGTGCACTTTTTGATGATTTGATATCGGTATTCCAATAGTTTTCAGTGTTAGTCAACAGTGAAAAAGAGGCGTTTTCGGGCGTGTTTTCAAGAAGTTCCTGCACGGCACGTTTTAGCAGTTCTCCTTTTTTTCCTTTCGCCTGCATGCTAAACGAATTATCGAGAACAATGTACATTTCATTGGCAGCATTTTTACTGTCTTTGGCCTCAAAAAAGGGCTGGGCAAAAGCCAGAATAATACAAGTTAATAGTAGCAAGCGGGTGGCTAATAACAATCGCTTTTTGATTTTTGAGCTCTTTCGGGTCTGAACAGAGATCTCTTTCAGGAAGCGGACATTAGTAAAAAAAGAGGTTTTAAAACGTCGTAATTGAAATAAGTGAACCAAAATTGGAACAATTAACAAGAACAGAAAGTATAGAATTTCGGGATGTTTAAAATGCATTCGGGCTTCGATTTACTTCACTACGTTTTATTTTTCGCGAAGACACTGGTCAAAAATACAAATTTTTACTCAAACCCTATTAGTTATAGAGCAGATTATGAGCAAACGCCGTTGGCTATTCTTTTTAATGAATTTAGATCCCTTTTTGTTGAAGAAGCGGTTTGTATCGTCTGAAAAATCTAACTTTTGTAATCCCATTTGTAACAAAAAAATGGGTTCGGAAAAGATATTATTCGCTATTTTAGCGTATCTAAAACAATATAAGAATTATGAAAAGATTATATATACTGCTTTTTTCTGCTTTGTCCTGTGCAGGTTTACAGGCTCAGAACAAATTTAATTTACTGGTAGGAACTTACACGAATACTTGTCAGAGTAACGGAATTTACGTTTATGATTTTAATGCCGATTCCGGTGATTTTAAATTGAAAAGTTCCTCAGAAAATGTAGTAAGCCCGAGTTATTTGTCGGTTTCAGCAGACAATAAGTTTGTATATGCGGTAAATGAAAACGGGACTCACAGTGCTGTTAGTGCTTTTGGTTATGACGCAGGATCTGGAAAATTAACTTTTCTTAATAAAAATGATGCAATGGGCGCCGATCCTTGTCATTTGATTAATGATGATAAAAATGTGCTTGTCGCGAATTATTCAGGTGGAAATATTGCTGTTTTTAAGAAGAATGCGGATGGAAGTATTTCTGAAGCACAGCAGTTAGTTCAACACGAAGGAAAAGGAATTAATGCGGCGCGTCAGGAAAAAGCACACGTACATATGGTAGCCTATTCCCCTGATAAAAAGTTTGTTTTGTCTAATGACTTAGGTCTGGATAAAGTTTTTGTGTATAAATACAATCCGAATTCTAAAAATGAAGTTTTAACACTGAAAGGGTCTGTAGATGTAAAACCGGGAAGCGGACCAAGGCATTTGACGTTTAGTAAAGACGGTAAATTTGTGTATTTGGTTCAGGAATTAGACGGTACTCTGACGACTTTTAGTTTTGACCCAAACGGAAATCTGAAAGTAATTGCAGAGACCAGTATCCTTCCAAAAGGATTTAAAGGAGGAACCGGAGCAGCAGCCATCAAAATTTCACCTGACGGAGCATTTTTATATGTTTCAGATCGTGTTGACGCAAATTCTGTTTCCGTTTATAAGATTCAGAAAAATGGTGGGATTGAATTGGTGGAGCAGGTGAGTACGCTGGGAAAAGGCCCAAGAGATTTTGCGATTGATCCTACGGGTAATTTTCTCTTAGTAGGACATCAATATACGAATGACATTATTACTTTTAAAAGAGATAAAACGACCGGAAAATTAACCGATACAGGCAAGAGAATCGGACTGTGCTCTCCGGTGGGGTTGGTTTTTACGAGGATTTAGGTTCAAAGGTTCAAAGGTACAGAGGCACAAAGGTTTATAGAATCAAAGACATGAAAAAGACTCAAAGTGAGAGAGGGTAAGTTAATAAACTTTGAACCTTTACCACTTTGAGCCTTTGTATCTTTAAAAAATCTATTTATATATACGAATGATATTATTATTTTTAAAAGAGATAAAACGACCGGAAAATTAACCGATACAGGTAAGAGAATCGGGTTGTGCACTCCGGTTGGGTTGGTTTTTACGAGGATTTAGGTTCAAAGGTACAGAGGTACAAAGGTTTATAGAATCAAAGACATGAAAAAGGCTCAAAGTGAGAGAAGGTAAGTTAATAAACTTTGAACCTTTACCACTTTGAGCCTTTGTATCTTTAAAAAAACTATTTATATATACGAATGATATTATTATTAAAAGAGATAAAACGACCGGAAAATTAACCGATACAGGCAAGAGAATCGGGTTGTGCTCTCTGGTTGGGTTGGTTTTTACGAGGATTTAGGTTCAAAGTGGCAGAGGTACAAAGGTTTATAGAATCAAAGATATGAAAAAGGCTCAAAGTGAGAGAGGGTAAGTTAATAAACTTTGAACCTTTGCCACTTTGAGCCTTTGTATCTTTAAAAAATCTATTTATCCTTATCCTTCCTTTTCTTATCTCTCGTTTTTAACATGTTTCGATTGACAGATCCGTGGGTTTTCTTTTTGGTTTTAGACGGACCACCAAGATTGACTTTTTTGTTCTTTTTCGATTTTTCGTGAAACGCACCGTCACCCTCAAGTTTTGGTTTTTTCATTAAGAACTTAATAGGCTGCTTGTCTTTTTCAGGTTCGATTAGTTTGGTTGAAATTTCAACTTCTTCAGGGAAATCGGCAATTTCCAGTTCCTGATTCATTAATACCTCAACTTCAATTTTGAATTCTTCTTCACGTGGTGTGATAAAACTAATAGCTGTTCCGGTAGCATCTGCACGACCTGTACGACCAATTCTGTGCATGTACAGTTCAGGGAATTCAGGGAGTTCAAAGTTAATAACGTGGGAGATGTTCGAAATGTCTAAACCTCTGGCCATGATATCGGTGGTGATTAATCCGCGAAGATTACCTTCCTGAAATTCTGCCATAGTACTCAAACGGTAATTTTGAGATTTGTTAGAGTGAATTACTCCAAACTGACCTTCAAAATCCTCTTCGATTCGGGTATGAAGCATATCCGAAATCTTTTTATTGTTCACGAAAACCAAAACACGTTCCATGCTTTCATTGGTTTCTAGTAAATGTTTCAGCAAATTTACTTTGGTATTGAAATTCGGAACATTATAAGTAATCTGTGTAATTTTTTCCAAAGGTGTTCCCGAAGCGGCAAGTGTTACCTCTTCCGGAAAGTCAAAAAAGTCATTCAGTACAGCATCAACTTCATCGGTCATGGTTGCTGAGAACAGAATGTTTTGACGTTTGGTTTTCATCATCGCCAAAAGAGCAGTCAATTGCGTACGGAAACCTAAATTCAGCATTTCATCAAACTCATCAATAACTAATTTCTGAGTTTCATCAAAACGTACTACAGCATCCAACGCTAAATCCATTGTTCTACCTGGTGTTCCAACTAAAATGTCTACACCTTCATACACCGCTTTTTTCTGTGTATTGATGTTTACTCCACCAAAAATCCCCAGTGTTTTAACCGACATGTATTTGGTTAATTTCTCTACTTCTTCTACTACCTGAACGACTAATTCACGGGTTGGAACCAGAATTACAATTTTAGGCGTATTGGTATTGGTGAATTTGTATAATTTTAGAAGGGGTAATAAGTAAGCAAATGTTTTACCGGTACCGGTTTGTGCAATTCCCATCATGTCACGGCCAGACATAATCACTGAAAAAGATTTTTCCTGAATTGGAGTAGGAGTAACAAAACCTAGTTCGTCGATGGCTTTTTGTACTGATTTTGGGAGATTGAATTTTTCGAAAGTGCTCATTTGCATTAAATTTTGTGCAAATATAGCTATAAATAGCTGAAAATCGATATTTCTTAGAAATTACGACAGTTTGTAGTCTTCGAATTTCTTAAAAATGAAGTTTAAAATGCTATAAAAATCGTTTTATTCGCAATAAAAGTTCATTTGGGTTAAATGGTTTTGCAATAAAATCGTCTACACCCAATTCAAAAGCTTCTTCCACAGTGTTTTCTTCTTCTCCAAGCGAAGAAAGTGCCACGACGAAGATGTTGCTGTAATTTTGCTTGATTTCATTGATAATTTCCAGACCGGATTTAAGCGGTACGGTAATCGTGGTAATTACTAAATCAGGCATAATAATAGGAAGCCGCTCCATGGCATTGATACCATCTTTGGCAATACTAACTTTGAAGCCTTCTTTTTTTAGAATGAATTTTAGAATTTCAACAGTCATATCATCATTGTCGATGATCATGATTTTTTATCATTGCTATCCATTTTGACTATTATTTTTTAAACAATTCTATTTCGTCCAGCATTATCATTGCTTTTTTGTTTTTTCGCTTTCTCCAGACGGGCAATTCCTTCTGGTTTTCTATTACGATTTTAATCTTGGTAAAACTACTGAATATTTGATTTTCGATTTCCCATGATTGTGTTGTAATTTCGTAGTCTTCTGTTAAAATGTTGCAAATTTGCTCCTTAATAAGTTTCCACTTCTGATTCTTAAAACCGTAGATTTTGATACTTTTTGGTGTAAAAATCCAATGTCTCTGATCGCTTAGGAAATTTAATTTTAAGATGTTGAAATCAAGATTTTTAGTTTCAATTTCAATTTCAGGATTCGTTGCATACCATCCGATCCAGTTGATATTGAAGTTTTTGTACCCCCTGTTTCCGTCCACTAAACCATAACTTCCTTTGCCTTTAAATTCATCAGATGGAGGTGTTATGAAGGTAACTTTCAAATCCTCTCCTAAATGAGTTGTAGTGTTTTTGCAAATTTCAAACCATTCTTTGTAATAATTATCAGGAGAGATTCCGTCTTCGCTCAATTCATAAATTCCAAATTGATTGCAGGATTGCGAGAATTTTAAAACCCTTTCAGTTAAACCCGCTTTTACTTCCTTTTCACCTTTGTTATTTACGACAAACATACCGTGTTGGTTTTTTCCATAAAATTTGGCCTGTTCAAAATAAACAAATTCTAAAGCCAGTCGTAATTTATGAACACGTGAGCTTAAAATGGAATCATTTTCGACGGCATTATTGGCCTGTTCCAGAAAATGATCGTACTGATCCATGGCTTCAGGGGTCAGGAACGTATTTCGTGCCTGAACAGGACCGGAATAAATATCTAAATAAGTTTTACTTTTGTGTTGATTGGCTTCTATAAGGTCAAGATATTTTGCGACAAAGGGTGCTGCTTTTCCATAAAAACCTCTGAGGAAATCAGCGGTAACAGCTTTAATGTCAATATCAGTATTCCACATTAATTTTGCCAGCAGATATTGTCGTAATTCCGAAAGATCGCCCGGAACATCAGCATATCCCTGTACAAATAGTCCTTTTACTTTGTTTTTTTGAAAGAGTTTATAGTTGCTATGAAAAGATTCAAAATTAGGAAAAGGGGACATGAAATTAGAAAATTGAACGGTGTAATCCCATAAAAAGAGCTGTGGTGAAGTCGTGCTCCAGTTTTCAAGGTTTTTGACAAAGGACGGATTATTCTGATTGGTAAGGGGTTTACCACGATCCAGTTCAATCGGGCATAAGATCGTACAAATGTTTGGAGCTATTTTCAGATTTACAGGCGGTTTGAAGGTGTGAAGATAGGCAAGGGTAGTAATTTTTGTTTCAGGAAAACGAGCCGCAATTTTATTTAAAAAATAATAAAACGAACCTTGCGGACCGCCATATTTAGTGTTCATGGCTTTGCATTGTGTACATTCGCAATACACGACGTCATCATTCTGGCTTACCGAATAGAATTGCGCATGGGGTGTTTTTGCGATAATTTCAGTCATTTTTTCCTGTACCAGACTCACAACGGTGTCATTGGTCATACACAAAGATTCTGTATTTCGTTCCCCTTCGTACAAAGCAAAAAGTTTGGGATTATTTTTAAAATATTCTTTTGGCGGAACAAGCATGCTAAAAGAATGTCCCCAAAGGCCAAAATCGTCAATATGCCAATCGAGTTTGTGCCAGTCTCTGAAATTTTCGTCATAACAATCAGGGTAAAACAAAGCTCTGTAATCAAAAGAGGGCTGATAGATTTTACTTGTGTTTTTGGCAAAAGTAAACTGAGTTACTTTTGGAATGTAAGTTTCTGTTGCGGTAAATTTTCTAAATTCCCAGATTTCGAGTAAAGTATAGACGGCATAACGCAGGTATTTCTGATTTGGAGCCGTAATATAAATTGATTTTGAATCGCTTTTGATACTGAATTCATTTGCTTTGAGTTTTTTATCATTGGAAATTTCCAGTAGGATTTCGGAAGCATCACCCTCTTTTTGACTTTTTGTAGTAATTTCAAATGGTTTCGACACGGATTTCTCCAGATATAATTTTAGTATTCTTGCTGCACCCTGAGTACTTTCGGCTGTAGCAATAATTTTGGTTTTATCGGTTATTGTAATTTCAGATTGTGCCATCATCTTAAAACTAAACAGGGTGAGAATAAGTATTTGCAAATAATGAAGACGCTTTTTTTTCATACGATTTAAAATTTATATTGCAGTAAAAAGGCGAAATCAAGTTCGTTTTGAAACTTTTTAGGGGTATATTCCTGTTGGTTGTTGGTGATTAATATTCCAAAAATATAATGGGTTTTGATTAACTTGTAAAAGCCGGCACTCAGTCTGTACGAACTTAAAGAAGCTCTGTTTTCATATTCCGCTGCTCTCGTCTGATCGTCCGGCGAAGTCCCATAACCTGCAATTAGGGTAAGATAATCAAACTTAGTGCCGTAATAGTAGCGGGAGGTAAGGGTAAAGGACGGTCCGTCTTTTTGAATGTAAGATCTTAAATTGACCCAGTATGCCCCGAAGTATTTTCCTAATCCTACATTTAAAGTTTTTAAATTGCTGTTGTCCTGCATTTCGATGTAGCGGAAGCCTAAATCTGCCTCCCAGCCTTTGGCGAAATTGTAGAAATAGGAATACCCTAATCTCCATTCAGGAAAAGCGATATCATTGCTGTAGGCAGCATCAATGTAGGAATAGTTGTTTTTCCTTCCCGACAGATAAGATTCGACTTCAAATTGAAGTCCGCTGGCCATGACCTGACTGGAAGATCTTCTTTCGGCATAACTGACTCTTCCAATTAAACTTCCCCAGGTACGTTGATGTGTATAATCGGCACTTGCCAGATGCCACGGACCAACACCGTCGCGATCAATTGTGGTAAAGTTGTAATAAACACCCGCCCGATCCATATTAGTTCTGGAGTACAAGGCAAAGAGACGCTGTTCGATGTCGGCATCATTAGGATATTTTGCTCTTATCGATTGGAGGTATTTTTCTTCATTTTTAGTGTCATTCTGCAGAGAATAAATCGCAATTGTTTTCAGTCTGAAAGTTTTGTTGTCAGGAAACTGTTCAATTGCTTTATTGGTTAAGACCAGAGCTTCGTCGTAATTTTTTGCCTCTAAATCCATGTTGATTAAATAGAGATAAGCATCCTCATAAGCTGGATTTTTATCAATTACATAGTTGTAGTAAAATCGGGCACTGTCTTTTACTTTTATCAGGTCATAATTTCGCCCCAATACCAGATAGAAATCCAGGTAATCCGGAGCCAGTTTTTTTCCTAACTGAGCTCTCTGGATATTTGCTTTGTAGTTCGGACGGGCATTTTTCATGTCGTGGAGCACAACAGTCAAAAGGCTGTCAGTGTCTATTTTTTTTGACCTTTTGTGGTTTGACAGGTCAATAGAAATAAACAAAAAAGCAGTCTTATTAGAGCTATAGTTCTGTTATGTTTCATAATCAGCTTATTTTTTAGTTGGGCTTTCGTATCCTTTACGGACCATTACGCCCCAGTTTTGTTCTTTTCTTCGAAAGAAGAGCCAGTAGCCTTTCAGTGAGGCATAAATCGTTATCGGATGGTACACAAAAGGCTCAAGTGCGGCCATCCCGATGAGAACCATTAATTCTTTATAATTGGCATAACTTTTATAAAGTATTTCATCTATCAATATGGATATTATGGTTATGGAGAGATAGAATAGATAGACTAATAAGCTTATAATCAGTAAATATTGATAGTCAATCATTCCAAATATAAAACTGAAAATGAGAGTCAGAATACCAATAAATTCAATAATAGGAACTAAAAACTCAAAACTGAAAAAGAAAGGTAATACCAGAAATGCTGTTCGTCCGTATTTTGGATTTAAAAACATTTTCCGATGCAGCTGTAAAGTTTGCACTAATCCTCTTGCCCAGCGAATGCGCTGTCTTAAGAATATTTTTCGCGTACTTGGAACTTCTGTCCAGCAGAGTGATTCCGGAATGTATTTGATTAAGTATTTTTCTTTGGTATCGTGCATGTATTTTCGCATGCGCGTCACCAGTTCCATATCTTCGCCTAAGGACTGATGCCAGTACCCACCCGCTTTAATCACAATGTCTTTATCAAACATACCGAGACCTCCGGAAACCAAAAGCAGACCGTTTAGCTGACTCCACGCCATTCTTCCAAATAAAAAAGAGCGCACGTATTCTAATTCCTGAAAACGCGGATACCATTCTTTAGGATAATGAACTTTAAACAAAAAGCCTTCCTTGATATCGCAGGAGTTTGAAATCCTGATTCCGGCTCCGCAGGCAATGACACGAGTTTCATTTTCCATAAACGGTTTGGCCAGTTTCAAAATAGTATCTCTTTTTAAAATACAATCTACATCAGTGCATAAAAACAGGGGTATTGCGAAGAGTTTATCCCGGCATTTGCAGCATCAGCTTTACTTTTTCCGTTTATTTTGTCGACAATCAGTAATTTAGAATAAACGGGATTCTTTGATTTATAATGTCCGCGAACGGGCTGTGTGACTATTTTCTCCTGATAATAAAAGTCAATTTTAACCAGATCAAATTCGGCAATTAGTTTTTCCAGCGTATCGTCAGAACTTCCGTCATTGACAATAATGATTTCGTATTTCGGATAGGTCAGAGAGAGCAGGGATTTAACATTGTAGACGATATTTACTCCCTCGTTAAAAGCAGGAGCCACAATGGAAACGCCCAGTATATGGTTCGAACGAATTAAAACCTCTTCTTCCAGGTATTTTTGATATTTTAAATGTTTTACGATCGCCCAATACGAAAGGACAGACAGAAAGATGTAGAACAGAATATATCCGATTGAAAAATGGATCACAAAGACATTGTAACAGTGAATAATATAATGTAGAAAATCAGTCGTCATAGTTGTAATTCTCTAATGTGATTAATCATTTTTTGGGTATCGGAATCCTGTCTTCCCAATACATCTATACGTACAGAATCGAGATCGTTTAAAGTGGCTACCATTTTTAATTTAAGATCTTTGATTTCTTCGTTCGGAATTTGATGGTTTAAAAATGAAATCGTTTTTTCTGAGCCTATAATGGCGAGGGCATCCAGAATTTCCAATTGAAGTTCGATACTCTCCTGCTTAAATTGCAGTAATAAATCCTCTTCGGCTTCATACAGGTACAAGTCGCGAATGGCAATAATTACATCGGTTCTTAGATTTTTATTTTCGTGTTTGAGCAATTTGATAATGTCCTGCGATCTGTTCCTGTAATTATAAAATACCATAGTCATTACGGCTAATTTCAGAATAGTAGGATTATCAGATTCTATCCAGAGGTCGATATCGGGTGGAATTGGTATGTTTTGCGAATGCAACACATCCATTATTTTTATAGTAGTACTGATGGATACTTTTACCGGAATCTTATTAACGGCCTGCCAGTCTCCTTTGGTTAAAATCAGGTAAGCAATATTGGCGTTTGACCGGATAATTTTATTGGGATGGAACAAATATTTTTTGATTAGAGCAATTCCCGGTTTGTATCCCAAGGCTTGAAAATGATAAATGCCATCACATTTTTTATATTTTCTAAAATCCCGAAGTAAACTTGCTGAATAATGGTTTAAACCCAGTTGTTTGTAGATGATAAGAATGTTTTTGGCGGTTTTACCTTTTAAATTGCTTTTCATCCGAATCATATCGTCGATAAGCATTTCTTTACACCAGGTTTTATGGATGGGAATTTCAGATCTGAATTTGGCAATTTTGTATTTCAGAATGCTTTCCTCCGGTTTTGAGAGTGTAATCTCTGTAAGGAAAATTTCAGATTTTCTAACAATATGATGGCGGTAAGGAAGAGTGTATTGATAATGAATTCTTTTGAGTATTAATGCAAGTGCTAAAGCTAAACTTGTAAATACAAATAATGGGATGGCGTAGTGTTTTATATAACCTATAAAATGCTCCATAAATATTGCTTTATAGAGTGAAATTACGAAAAAAAACGCAATAAAACTAACGAAAAGCTACTTCTTGGAGGCTAAAATCCTTCAAAAACGCCCAATCCGAAAAGGGCAAAGTCATATTTTACCGGATCGTGAGGATCCATTTTTCTGAGTTTAAGATCGAGTTCTGTTAAGGCCTTTCCATCATTTTGTTTTCGGGTTAGTATCCCTAATTTTCGGGCTACATTACCGGAATGTACATCGAGCGGACAGGACAATAATGAAGGCGAAATGGATTTCCAAATACCTAAATCGACACCTTTGGTATCCTGGCGTACCATCCAGCGAAGGTACATGTTGATTCTTTTTGCTGCCGAATTGTTTAACGGATCCGAAATGTGCTTTTGGGTTCGGGGCAAGTGATCAATTTCAAAGAATATTTTTTTGAACTCACTAATACTTTTCTGTAAGCCGTCAGCTTCTTGATTTTTGGCAAAAACAGCTTCAAGACCCTTGTGATTTTTATAAATGTGCTGTAATCCTTTTATAAAACCGCTAAAGTCTTTTCCGTTAAAAGTACGGTGTACAAAGCTTTCAAGGCGCTCCAGATCTTCATCAGTATGTGACATCACAAAATCGTAAGGAGTATTGCCCATTAATTCCATCATTTGATGCGAATTTTTGATAATCATCTTGCGATTTCCCCACGCAATTGTAGCGCTCAAAAAACCGGCAATCTCAATGTCTTCTTTCTGAGAAAACAAATGTGGAATTTGCACAGGATCACTTTCGATAAAATCGAGATTGTTGTATTGGGTGACTTTTTCGTCAAGAAATTCTTTGAGTTCTTTTTGTGTCATAATGTAAAGGAAAGAGGTAACCGAATTGTTGAACGTTTTTAATTACTGATTAATCCGTCAACCATTACTAACTTTCTATCCGCCATATTGGCTAATTCTTCGTTGTGGGTTACAATTACAAAAGTCTGTCCAAATTCATCACGAAGCTGAAAGAACAACTGATGTAAATTTTCGGCAGAATGGGTGTCCAGATTTCCGGAAGGTTCATCTGCAAAAATAACGTCGGGTTTGTTGATTAGTGCCCTTGCTACAGCAACTCTTTGCTGTTCTCCTCCTGAAAGTTCATTGGGTTTATGATGAATTCTATGGGAAAGCCCTAAGTAATCTAAAAGTTTTTTGGCCTCGCTTTCTACTTCAGTATTTTTTTTTCCGGCAATGAAAGCAGGAATACATACATTTTCTAATGCTGTAAATTCCGGTAAAAGCTGATGAAATTGAAAAATAAAACCTAAATTCAGATTTCTGAATTTTGATAATGCTTTATCACTCAACTCTAAAATATTCTGACCGTTTATGGTTAAGGAAGTTTCGGTTTCTAATCCTGAAGGCTTGTCAAGTGTTCCCAGAATTTGCAATAGAGTTGTTTTTCCAGCACCGGATGCACCAACAATCGAAACAATTTCACCTTTTTTAATGTGTAGATCGACTCCTTTTAAAACTTCTAATTTGTCGTAGAACTTATGTATATTTTTTGCGTGGATCATTTTGAAACTGTTTCTACAAAGAAACAAAGATTCTTCCGATATCAAAATGCCATCTAACAGAATTTTAAGAACAAGTTTGAAATGACAGTGTCAATATCAATGTCAATATCAATGTCAATAGCAGTTTAAATGTAGGTCTTGATTTTAGAAGGGTGAAAAGGGGAGAGGGTGAAAAAACGGACTGTTGAATAAATCGGTCTGGTTTTTGACAGGAGATAGAGCACAGATACTTTTTTGGGTGAAGAAAAGTGTTGATCAGGTGGGAATTAAGAAATAAATTGCCATTAGAAAATAAGTTTTTTTTAAAGAATTCTTTTTAAATTCGAATATCTAAATACAATGAAAATGCAGGAAGCCAAAGTAATGAACGACGATAGAACAAAGAAACTCCTTTTGGGTTTGGCATTGGATGCAATTGGAATGCTGACTTACAGTATACCGGGCTTTGCTGAGCCTGCCGATTTGATTTGGGCACCAATAGCAGCTTTTATAATGACCAAAATGTATCAGGGAAGAGTAGGGAAAGTAGCGAGTGTTTTAACTTTTATAGAAGAAATACTTCCGGGAACCGATATTATCCCATCTTTTACCATAACCTGGATTTATACTTACTTTTTTTCAAAAAGGGAGTAAGGAGCAGTTCTGATAAATGATTAACCGCAAAGTTCGCAAAGTTTAATAATTAAGACTTTGCGAACTTTGCGGTTGTTTTTTATTGATTTGTTAAGGTTGAGGTTTTGAATCTTTAAATAAAAATCCCAGTCCCATATTTTTAAGCATTTTCTTTTCAAAATTCCAAAAGAAACGGAATTGTCCGAATATGGTACCAATACCAACCAGTAAAACCTGATAGATCGGGAAAATAATTAGCAGTCGTATTAGAGTAAACCAGCCTCCGAAATCCTCTTTGGTAATGCCCAGCAAGACACAAAAAGGTTTAGACAGCCATGCAGATGCCGATCCTGTGATGGCAAAAACAATTAGTATGATTATGGCTTGTACATTTGAGGTGATGCCCCAACGTTTTTTTAGTCTGTTCATTCTTTATTTATAACGATTACAAATATAAGAACATTATCTTATAGGAACATAGCCTGCGAGCTTTTGTTTGTAAGTATTTTGAAAATAAATCATATAGTTATAAATAAGGTAATTTACTTCGTAACCGTAATGAATCGTTGGTTGATAATCAATTCTCATTTCATATAAATTCGGACTGTAGCGCTGTGGCTGTAAAACACGATTGTTCCATTCGGTTACATACAAATTGTTTTTATTTTCGAGATAACTTAAAGAGTAATAATTCCGAGGAAGTGCTCTTGAAGCCAGCCAGGTACTAAAGCCGTTATCGATAATGATCACTTCGTACTCTAAAGAATCGTTGGCAATTCGTACCGTATCGTTTACTGCAGCAGTAGACTTACTGCTGTTATTGGCAGCAACCGTATTTTTTGAAGCTGTTGAACAGGCTATTATGGTAAACAGCAGACCTAATATAAAGAGGGATTTTTTCATAAATTTTGTTTCAGACTTAAATTTACGAATAAATGAGGAGAGGTTTGAGGTATTTAACAGTTTGTATAGAAAGGTTCTGAGGTGCTAAGGTTCTGAGATGCTAAGGTTAAAAGGTTCAAAGTTACAAAGGTGCATAGGTTTAAAAGTTTTATTGTAACTTAGTTCTATAAAAGAGAAAAGTCTGTTTGCATGACTGTAAACAGACTTTTTTATTGTTTTAGTTGAGACCTTTGGACCTTTGAGTCTTTGTCTCTCAAAAAGAAACTATTTTCCGAACAATTTTCCTAATAACCCTCCTAATCCTCCACTTTTAGTAAGACTCACGGCATCGGCTACATCTACTTTTCCATCATTGTTTTGGTCCAGACCGAATTGCATTCCGTATTTATTAATAGTTTCCATAATACCGGAAGCTTGTCCGCTATTTCCTGAAATGGAGCTTATAATATCTGAAATATTGAAACTACTGTCGTTGGGATCTTTAGCTTTGTTGACTAAAGAATTCAAAACCTGTGGAATCATACTTGAAGCGACACCGGCAGAATCAGTGCTGCTTAATCCGAATTTTTCACCAAGACTTCCGCTCAATTGTTGTGTTATTTGCTGTACAACGGGATTAGAACTGTCCAGTTTAGAAGTTCCGTTAAATAAGCCGGCCAATTGTTCTGTTCCTCCTTCTGAAGCAATTTTTTGCAATCCTGAAAATATCGAAGAACTAGTTTCCTGTATAACCGCTTCATTGTGTTCATTTGGGACAGCAGTGTTGTTTACAACCGCATCGCCTCCGTATTGTTGTACTAATTGTGTTAATTGTTCGAACATGATTTAAAGAATTTAGGTTAGAATTTAAACTCAAATTTAATCAAAAAAAGAAAGGGATTTATTAAACGATGTTAATAAATCCCTTCTAATTAATTTATTTTTAGTTTATTAGCTCAGTAAAGAAATAATTTGTGAAGCTAATTCTGTACCAATTCTGTCTTGCGCTTCTCCTGTGGCAGCCCCAATGTGAGGAGTCAATGAGATTTTAGTATGCATTAAAATAGCCATTTCCGGTTTTGGCTCACTTTCAAAAACGTCCAATCCTGCAAATGCAACTTTTCCTGAATCTAAAGCTTTTAATAAGGCTACTTCGTCGATAACACCACCGCGAGCACAGTTTACTATTCCAACACCATCTTTCATAATAGCCAGTTCTTTTTCGCCAATGATGTAACCGTCCTGAGCTGGAACGTGTAAGGTAATGAAATCAGCTTCTTTGAACAATGATTCTAAAGATTGAGAAACGATAGTTGTAGTGATCGACTGGCCGTCAAAAAACTCCACTTTAACGTCAACAGAAGGAATAAAGCTATCAGCAGCGATTACTCTCATTCCTAAACCTAGAGCCATTTTTGCAGTAGCCTGACCAATACGTCCAATACCAACAATACCCAGAGTTTTACCTCGTAGTTCAGTACCATTAGCGTATGCTTTTTTCAAACCGTCAAAGTTTGAATCCCCTTCAAGAGGCATATTTCTGTTTGAATCATGTAAGAAACGAACACCTGAAAACAAGTGTCCAAATACCAATTCGGCAACAGATTCTGATGAAGAAGCCGGAGTATTAATGACATGAATTCCTTTGCTTTTTGCGTAATCAACATCGATGTTGTCCATACCAACGCCACCACGGCCAATAATTTTCAATCCCGGGCAGGCATCAATAATGTCTTTACGAACTTTGGTAGCGCTTCGTACTAAAACGACATCTACATTGTTTTCGTTTACAAAATTAGCTACTTGTTCCTGAGCTACTTTTGTTGTAATAACTTCAAAACCACCTTTTTCTAAAGCAAGAATTCCACTTTTTGAAATTCCGTCGTTTGCTAATACTTTCATCTTAGTTTATGTGTTTATTTGTTTATTTGTTTAATCGTACAGATTAGAAGATAAACATAATATTATAATTTTTTTCTTTTTTGTTTAGGAGCTAATCCCGCTATCCGTTGTGATCTTTTTTGTTTTTAAAGAAAAAACAAAAAAGGATCTCCACTTCTATCGGGGCTAGGAATTCTGTGTTCAATTCCTGTTTTGGCAAACTGCAAACTAAAAACTGCGACTGTAAACTAAATTTTAGTTTCCAAAGCTTTCATTACATCTACTAAAACCTGAACACTTTCGATAGACATTGCATTGTAGATTGAAGCTCTGTAACCACCAACAGAGCGGTGACCCGGTAATCCCGAAATTCCGGCTTCTTTCCATAAAGCGTCAAAAGTAGCTGTATGATCAGCATTGTTTAATAAGAAAGTAACGTTCATTTTAGAACGGTCTTCAACTGCTGCTGTACCTTTAAACAATGGGTTTCTGTCAATTTCAGCATAAAGTAAGTCAGCTTTTGCATTGTTTAGTTTTTCAACTGCAGCAATTCCTCCTTTTTCTTTAATCCATTGTAAAGTTAGTAACGAAACATATACAGCAAAAACAGGAGGAGTGTTGTACATGCTTTCTGCTTTAATATGTTTAGCGTAATCTAACATACTTGGAATTGTTCTTCCGTTTTTCCCGAGTATCTCTTCTTTAATCACAACTAAAGTAGTTCCGGCAGGTCCCATATTTTTTTGAGCACCGGCGTAGATGATGTCAAATTTAGAGAAATCCAATTCACGTGAAAAAATATCAGAACTCATGTCGCAAACCACAGGAACATTAGTTGCCGGGAATTCTTTCATTTGAGTTCCAAAAATAGTGTTGTTGCTGGTACAATGAAAGTAATCAGCATCAGTTGGTATTTCGTATCCTTTCGGAATATGATTGTAATTAGCTTCTTTTGAGGAACCTACGATAACAGTTTCTCCAAAATACTTTGCTTCTTTTATAGCGGCAGTTGCCCACGTTCCGGAATCCAGATAAGCAGCTTTTCCGTTTTCTTTCATTAAATTATAAGGGGCCATCAAGAACGCTGTGCTTGCACCACCTTGCAAAAATAGAGCCTGATACCCTTTTCCCTGAAGTCCCAATAATTCTAAAGCAAGGGATCGAGCTTCCTCCATAACGGCAACGAAATCTTTACTTCGGTGCGAAATTTCAAGAATAGATAGTCCTGAATCATTAAAATCTAAAATGGCTTTTGATGCTTTCTCAAAAACTTCCTGAGGTAAAATACTAGGTCCTGCGCTGTAGTTGTGTTTTTCATGGTTTTTGTTAATAGTCGAAAAATTTAAAAACGCAAATTTCGGCAATAGGAGCTGAAAAAGCGATAAATAATTCGAAATAATTGAACATATTTTTATTTTGTTGTTAACAAAAACGTTATAGTATCTACATTATCTGCATAATCCCACAAACGTGGTTTTTGGGTTTGCCCAAAAGAAATACTGTTTTGAGCTAAATCATTGCTAACGATGCACTGAATTTGTTCAGCATCAGCTTCTAAACGAGCCTGTAAGTCTTCGATATTTTCATAAGATTCGTAAAAGACACTCGAAATAGGAGAGGCGTAACTTGGATCTTCTTTTAGAGTTAAAAAGCCATTGTCAAGCAGTTTAAAATTACTCATCAAAAACACCGCTTTGTTGTAGTCGTAATTGTTAGCGTATTTTTCGTAATGAATAACGTCCTGATATTTGAAAATAGCCTGGAAAAAAGCATCAAAAGAATATCCTTTCGGAACAAAAAGTTTAGACACATTGCGGCATCCCAGTCCAAAATATCTGAAGATATCCTCGCCCAAAGCTTCTAATTCTTCGTGAGTTTCTTTTCCGTTTAAAATCGCAACCGAATTTCTGTTTTTACGAATGATAGACGGCTTATCTTTAAAGTAATATTCAAAATAACGTGCCGTATTATTGCTTCCGGTCGCTATAACGATATCAAAATTTTCGAGTTTACCTTCCACGAAAGTGATCTTATCTTTTAGATTTTCATCTACAAAAATGAGGTATTTGGCTAAAAACGGCAATAAATGCTGATCATTTGAAGATGTTTTTATTAAGGCCTTATTTCCAGTGATTAAAACCGATAAAAAGTCATGAAATCCAACTAACGGAAT
Organism: Flavobacterium sp. B183; assembly: GCF_023539155.1. Classification (NCBI taxonomy): domain Bacteria; kingdom Pseudomonadati; phylum Bacteroidota; class Flavobacteriia; order Flavobacteriales; family Flavobacteriaceae; genus Flavobacterium; species Flavobacterium sp. B183. The sequence continues at coordinate 2,960,635 of NZ_CP097434.1, forward strand.
ATTTCCGGCAAGGATTAAGGCAACTGTTTTTTCAGTCTTATCTGCTTTCTCGAATTCTGAGCGGTAAGCCGAAAGCCATTTTTCAATGTTTTCTTCCGTCAATGCTTCTGCCCATGAATGTATTGCAAAATGCACCTGTTCAGGAGTGTACCATCCATTGTGTGATTGAGAAAGAGCAATCAGTTTTATGAAATCATCAAAAAACAGGTCGTTACCTAAAACCGATTCATTTCGTGTGTTTTCTGCTTCAGAGAACTGACTTAAAAATCGACCTAGTGCTATAAAAGACTGTTTTTTTTCGTTTTGTAACATAAGTAATTTGTTTATGAAAGGTTTTGATTGTAATTTTGCACAAAAATAAGGATAAATAAGTCGAAAGTCAAAAGTCATCAAGTCAAAAGAGAAGGATGTCTTTTTTTTGGCTTTGCAACTTTGAGACTTTTAACTTTAAGACTAAGAAAACAATGGCAATAATTATTACTGACGAATGCATAAACTGTGGGGCTTGCGAACCGGAATGCCCAAATACAGCAATTTATGAAGGAGCTGATGATTGGAGATACAAAGACGGAACCAGTCTTTCCGGAAAGATAATTTTACCTGATGGAACTGAGGTTGATGCAGAAGATGCACAAACACCAATTTCTGATGAGGTGTATTATATCGTTCCCGGAAAATGTACCGAGTGTAAAGGCTTTCATGATGAACCTCAATGTGCTGCTGTATGTCCGGTTGATTGTTGTGTGCCGGATGATAACCACGTTGAAGACGAAGAAACCTTGTTGAACAGACAAGCGTTTTTACATGGTGAATAATGAAATAATGATGTATTAGATATAAACAAAAATCCTGAGTTAACGCTCAGGATTTTTTGTTTTTGTTCAGTCAGATAACAGCTTCTTTTGACCTGTTTAATTGTATAAAGTTTCTAATTGCTTAAAAATTAAATCCAAGTCTTGCATAGTAGTATGCTCCGCTGAATCCCATTTGAACAGCATCCCAGTAACCTCCTGCTTCAGTATTTCCTGTTTCGTCTTGTTTGGTTGGGTAAACATTGAATAAGTTGTTGCTTCCAATGCTTAATTTCAGTTTTTTAGTCAATTGATATCCAACAGTTAAGTCAGTGATCAGTCTTGGATTGTATACATCATTTTCATCAGTGTAATCTACTAAAACTACTTTACTGAATCTGGTGAATGCGATACCGACATCAAATTTATTTTTAGCATAGTTAAGGTTTAAACCAAATTTGTTGTCCGGAGCTGATGATAATAGGAATGCTTTTTCACGTTTCCCAAAGAAAGTACCCTCGTCTAAAGTTCCGTTTTTTACATTGTCAATTTTCATGTCGTTGATGTTTCCAACCAAAGTTGCACTAAACAATGATTCTCCGAATTTTTTCTTCCAGGCCAAAACGATATCCAAACCGTGAGTACTGGTGTCTACACCATTCACAAAAAACTGTGCTTTATCAACACCAAGGTTTAAAGGTTTAGCATCAAAATATCCGGTAAGAACGATACGGTCTTTTACTTTGATGTAGTAACCGTCAACTGTTGCGGTGAAATCTCCAAATGTAGCCGTGAATCCCAGAGAGGCATTTACCGCTTTTTCTTCGTTTAGTTTCTGAATTCCAAAAGCCTTGGTAACCGGGCTGTTGTTTGGAGCAAGTAGAACTTCGGTAGCTCCTCCTGCATTAAAATTTGTAAAACGCAGGTTGTAATAAATTTGTGCCAGTGAAGGAGCACGGAAGCCTGTACTTACAGATCCCCTGAAGTTAATATGTTGTCCGGCTTTTACTCTTGCAGCTAATTTTCCGTTTAAAGTACTTCCAAAATCACTATAATTTTCAAAACGAACCGCACCGCTCAGTAAAAAAGACTCTGTGATGTCAAGTTCAGCATCGGTGTATAAAGATAAATTCGTACGGCTTTTGTCTACCGTATTTGAAGGGCTGTATCCTGGAAAACCTTGCGAACCTCCAGGTCTTGAAATTGTTGGAGACGAAGTTGGATCTGTAGGATCGTAATCGGGATTTGGAATAGTTGGTGCACTTTGGGTTGTAGGATCGGTTATTGGTCTTCCGTTAGTGTCGTAAGTCGCATAAGAACCTTCTTCTCCTGAGAAAATAGTGAATTTTTCTGTTCTGTATTCCGCTCCAAAAGCAAGGTTTAAACCGCTTAAGACCGAATCGTAGTTTTTAGAAAAATCAAAATTGGTTGTATTTTGAGTCAGACTGTGTCCTCCTGCATCAAATTCTGTTGGGGATTTTCCTTCTAAAGAAGCATTTATAGTTCCTTTGATGTAGTAATGAAAAAGGTTTTTACCATAAGTATTGCTTAAATCGATGTTCCATCCGCTGGCTGTTTTAGTTCTAAATCCTGCGGCAAGAGAATTGTCTATTATATTAGAAGTAATTCTGGGAGTGTAGCCACCGGGATAAACAGATTCCACAACTCTTTCTCCTCCATTTCGGGTAAATGCATAGGCATCTGTATCTCTGTAATTTCGGCCTCCAAAAGCATAAAACTGCGTTTTCTCAGATACCGGAAGTGATAAGTTTCCAAATAAGTTAAAACCCTGAATAGAAGCATCTCCAAAACCTTTTCTAAAATCATAAGCAGGTCTAAGGGTTTTGTTTTTGTTGATGTATTCTGTTGTAAAATTGGCTGAACCTCCTTTGTCACCAATCGCAACTCCATAGTTAGCGGCTACTTTTACAGATCCACCGTCAAAAGATTGGTTTTTGCCATACGAATTTCCATTTCCGTTTTGGTCCAGTCTGAAGTTTTTGGTATTTGGAGTTCCATCCAGGAAATCACCTTTTGCATTGGTATTAAACGCTCCGTAGGTTACAGATCCTGTTAATTCGTCGACATTGTCATTTAGTACAATATTAATAACGCCGGCAATAGCGTCCGAACCGTATTGGGCAGCAGCGCCATCTCTCAGAATCTCAATTCTTTTGATAGCAGTAGCAGGTATGGCATTTAAATCTGTTCCTGTATTTCCACGTCCGCGGGTACCAAATAAATTGATTAAGGATGACTGATGTCTTCTTTTTCCGTTAATCAAAACCAAAGTCTGATCCGGTCCCAGACCTCTCAGCGAAGCAGGGTCAACGTGATCGGCACCATCAGATCCGGATTGTTTGTTGGCATTAAATGAAGGAGCAACATATTGTAACAATTGATTGATTTCTATTTTACCGCTTTGTGTCGTGACATCTTTTACACTAATAACATCAATCGGAACGGCCGAATTGACTACGGTTCTTTTGGTGTTTCTTGATCCTACGATTACCACATCATTCAGGACCTGACCTCCGTTTTCGTCTAAAGTAACGTCGGTTTTACTATTTGAAGAGGATTTCTCTACATTTGTATAGCCAACATAGCTAAAAATTAAAATGGCACCTTCTTTTACTTTTATAAGGTAACCTCCTTCAAAATTGGTAGATACACCGTTTGTAGTTCCTTTTTCGAGGATATTAACTCCAGGCAGCGGATTACCTGATTTATCTCTTACAACTCCTGATATTTCTTTTTGGGCGAATAGAAATGCTGTGTTAAGCAGTATTAGTAATAATGCAATCTTTTTCATAGTTGATTAAATTTGGTTTGGTTGTTCTTAGTTGGTATTCTATAAAAGTAATTATTTTTAACAAAAAATTAATAAGAAGTGTAATTTTTTTATTGTCCAATCCATAAAAAACATTAATCGTCATTTTTACTTCAATTGCGAGCTATTAAATCTTATATTTGCAAAATTTTAAAGCCAAAAAATAATATTTTGGCACATAATACAAAAGGAATACGAAAATTATAACCTGTTAAAAACGACTTTGATATACTGAAAAACCGGTATAAAGAAGACTCGAAAGAAAAAGGTTTACATAAAAAACAAATAGAATCAACAGATGAAAGCAGGAATTGTAGGATTACCAAATGTTGGAAAATCAACATTATTTAATTGTTTGTCTAATGCAAAAGCGCAGAGTGCCAACTTTCCGTTTTGTACAATCGAACCAAATATTGGAGTTGTAAACGTTCCGGATCCAAGAATTAACAAACTGGAAGAACTAGTTAAACCAGAGCGTGTACAAATGGCAACTGTGGATATCGTTGATATCGCAGGTTTGGTAAAAGGTGCTAGTAAAGGAGAAGGTCTTGGAAACCAGTTTTTAGGAAACATTAGAGAGTGTAATGCTATTATTCACGTTTTACGTTGTTTTGATAACGATAACATCGTTCACGTTGACGGTAATGTAAATCCAATTCGTGATAAAGAAACGATTGATATCGAACTTCAGTTGAAAGATTTGGAAACAATCGAGAAACGTTTGGAGAAAGTAAAACGTGCCGCTAAAACCGGAAACAAAGAAGCTCAGACTGAAGAAGCTTTGTTGAACCGTATCAGAGAAGCGTTATTGCAGGCAAAATCAGCAAGAACCATTATTCCTCAAAGCAACGACGAAGAAGTTTTGATGGAAGGTTTTCAATTGATTACCGCTAAACCGGTATTGTACGTTTGTAATGTTGACGAAGGTTCAGCTGTAAACGGAAATAAATATGTAGATCAGGTTCGTGAATTGGTAAAAGACGAAGAGGCTGAAGTTATCATTCTTTCAGTAGGAGCAGAAGCGGATATTACAGAATTAGAAAGCTACGAAGAGCGTCAGGTTTTCCTTGAAGATATGGGATTGACTGAGCCGGGAGCTTCCGTACTAATTCGTGCAGCATACAAATTATTAAAACAACAAACTTATTTTACGGCAGGTGTAAAAGAAGTTCGTGCCTGGACTATTAATATTGGAGCTACAGCACCGCAAGCTGCAGGAGTTATTCATACTGATTTTGAAAAAGGGTTCATTCGTGCCGAGGTAATTTCATACGAAGATTACGTTCAGTATGGTTCTGAAGCAAAAGCAAAAGAAGCAGGTAAGTTCAAAGTTGAAGGAAAAGAATATGTTGTAAAAGATGGTGATGTAATGCATTTCCGTTTCAACGTTTAATCTTTTTTTAGAGAAAATAGAATAGAGAACAAAGAAGATAGACTAAAAACTGCTGGAGCAATTCAGCAGTTTTTTTATGCACAAAAGTTATCATTGTCAGGCTGAGCGAAGTCGAAGCTTCGCATAGTTTGTCATTTCGAGGAACGAGACTCGAGAGATAGCGAACAGGCGAAGCAAATCACACCCGTATATCGACAAAGATTGATACCATTTGGAATGGAGTTTCTAGTGTAATTTCTCGTTCCTCGAAATAAAAACAATGAACTTAAAAATCCGTTTAAATCCGCGCTTTAGCATACGCGAATCTGTATAATCAGTGTGTAATTTGTAAGAAGCAAAAAAAATGGCTCAAAAATTGGTTACAAAAAAATCAACCAATTATCAATCTAAAAACAACCAATCAAAATGCTAAAAAAATCTTTCAAATTTCTGGGCTGGACACTTTTCGGAATCTTTACTTTCCTTGCTTTATATGTGACAGCTGTCTTATTGATTTCCAGAATTACAGTTAACTCCACTATTGACAAAATTGACGAACAAAACGCGATTCCGATTTATATTCTTTCCAACGGAGTGCACACAGATATAGTGGTTCCGATCGTTAGTGAAGTCAAAGATTGGAGAAAGGAAATTCAGTTTGATCAGACAGAATCCAATGATACACTGGCAAAATTTGTAGCTTTTGGCTGGGGTGATAAAGGTTTTTATCTCGATACGCCCGAATGGTCAGATTTAAAAGCGAGTACGGCTTTAAAAGCGATTTTTGGAGTGAGTTCGTCAGCCATGCACACCACATTTTTTAAGCAATTACGCGAAGGCGAAGATTGCAAACGCATTCTGGTTTCTAAAGAAAACTATCAAAAATTAGTAAACTATATTTCAGAGAGTTTTAATAATCCGGAGAATCCTGAATGGATTGAAGGTCATAGTTACGGGAAAAAGGATGCTTTTTATGAGGCTAAAGGAAGTTATAGTCTTTTTTATACGTGTAACACCTGGGCAAACTGCGCGTTAAAAGCAGCGAATCAAAAAGCGAGTTTATGGACGATTTATGACAAAGGGATTTTTTACCATTACCAGTAAAAAGAAAAAAGGGGACTTAAGATTTTTAGTCCCTACAGGACAAAAGCTTTGGGCGATTATGAATGTTACCTCTACGAGATAATTTTTGAGGTTAGACGATAGTGCTATGTAGTTTAAGGAGACAATGACTATGGTTGATTACAAGTGGCAATACCATTTAGGCGCAATAAAATAAACTCCGCTAGGAGTAAAATATCGGTAGTAGAAAGAATAAGGCCCCCATTGAAAAAATGTCCCGTAGAGATTATAGGTGTTTTCATATGAGATTTTATAGGAAAAAAATAAGGCATGGTAAAAATGTAAAAATTGTCTGTAATACAGGAATTTAATCTTTTAATTATTCTTTAAATTTGAAAGAATGATAAAAAACGAGCCCTGTGGAAAATCAAAATATTCTGTCGAAAACTTGGTATTTGTTACGAACCACTTTTTTAGAGTTCAACGACGATAATGCCATTAAGCTAAGTGCAGCTTTGTCGTATTATACCATATTTGCGTTACCGCCTTTATTGATCATTATTATAACCATCTGTGGTTTCTTTTTTGGGGAAGAGGCGGTAACCGGGGAGTTGTACGGACAAATCAACCGCTTAGTAGGTAACGATGCTGCAATTCAAATTCAGGACGCAATCAAAAATGTGCAATTGTCTGATAGTAATGTTTTTGTTACAATTTTTGGAGTTGTGATGCTTTTAATAGGAGCTTCGGGAGTTTTTGCCGAAATACAAAGTTCAATTAATTTTATCTGGGGGCTGCGCGCGAAACCGAACAAAGGACTTAAAAAATTCATTCAGAATCGGATTATGTCTTTCTCTATGATTGTTTCTGTCGGATTTCTAATGCTCGTAAGTTTAATGTTAAATGCGGTTTTAGATGTCTTAAATGCGAGATTAAAACTATATTTAGCCGACAGTACAGTGTATTTATTTTACGTCATAAATTTGATCATTGTTTTAGGTAGTATCACCTTGCTTTTTGCAATTATATTCCGAACTTTACCAGATGGCCTTATAAAGTGGAAAGACGCTTTCATTGGTGCCGGATGTACCGCAGTCCTTTTTATGATTGGTAAATTTGCGATTGGATTTTATTTAGGAAATTCAACAATTGCAAGTGTTTATGGTGCAGCAGGATCTGTAATAATCATTTTGGTTTGGGTGTATTATTCCGCAATTATTTTATATTTTGGAGCTGAGTTTACTAAAGTATATGCTAAAACCTACGGAGGGAAGATTGCTCCGAATGGCTATTCGGTCGAAATTAAAAAAGAGATATTTGAAGTTAAAGAATAAATAGAAATTTCATAAGTTTTGATGATTCAGAAATGTAGTTTATGGTTTTATGGAAATACTTAAAACAGGTGAAACGAGTAACAAAAAACAGTAAATTTTAAAATAAAGTATATGAAAATTGTAGCCTTTGGAGGAAGTAACAGTCAGCATTCGATAAACAAACAGCTGGCGACTTATGCGGCAAGTTTATTCGACAATGGAACGGTTGAGGTTTTAGATCTTAATGATTTTGCCATGCCTTTGTTTAGTGTCGATTTAGAAAAAGAAATTGGTCAGCATGAGCTGGCAAAAACATTTTTGCAAAAGATTGAAAATGCAGATCTGTTGGTAATTTCTTTGGCAGAAAACAACGGAAATTACTCTGCGGCTTTCAAGAATTTGTTTGATTGGAGTTCGAGGATCATGAAAGAAATTTTTCAGCAAAAACCAATGCTTTTAATGGCTACTTCGCCGGGAGCAAGAGGAGGAGCTTCGGTTTTAGAAATCGCCAATAACGCTTTGCCAAGATATGGAGCACAGATTAAGGCTACTTTTTCATTGCCTGCATTTAACGCGAATTTTGATTTGGAGGAAAATAAAATTTCAAATGAAGAGTTAAATAAAGAATTAAAAGACATTATTAAGTCTAGTTTCTAATTTATGATTCCAAAAAAGATCGTCCTTACTGTTTTCTTACTGAGTTTTATCTTTCTGTTTCGTGTAAACGCGCAAAAGTACAATACGATTGATAATACGGTATTAAAGTATCCCGTTAATTTTAATTCAGTAGAAAGTCTGGCAGAAAGAATACAAAAAGATTTTACTTCAGATTATGATAAAGCGAGGGCTATTTACAGTTGGATTGCTTTAAACATAAAATACGATTACAAAGCCTATCTGAATCCGCCAAAACCGCTCAGATTTACCTATATTAATGAAGCGGACAAACAAGCAAAAATTGCAGTTTTAAAGGAAAAAACATGGCAGAACACTTTCGAATCCCGAAAAGCGGTTTGTGAAGGTTTTACACTTTTGTATCAGGAATTGGCCTCTTTAACGGGGTTGAAATGTGAGGTGATCCGAGGAGATTCTAAACGATCGTTGAGTGATATCGGACGTGAAAATTCGTTTTCCAATCATTCCTGGAATATGGTCCAGGTAGATGGAAAATGGATTTTGATTGATGTAACCTGGGGACAGGGATATTATGACAGTGGCAAAAAAGTGGCTGTGAATCATTTTTCACCCGTTTATTTTGACACTGATCCCAAGTACTTTTTTGCCAAGCATTTTCCGGATTCCGGAACTTATCTTGGAAAAAAATTAAACAAGGAGGATTTTCTGAACGGACCCTTGCTTTTTGATGCTGCAATTGAAGGCAATCATGAGATTTTGGCGCCGGCTTCGGGAATTATTAAGGCTAATGAAGGAGACAAAATCCGTTTTAAAATAAAGAATATTGCAAAGACAGATCTGTTTTATTATTTGAAAAATGGAAAACCTGTCAGAATTGAAGACTCTAATGCAGTAAATGGAGCTTTAGAATTTGAGATAATTTATGATAAAAAAATAGGCACGTATATTACTTTTTTTCTTGATCGTGACGGTATAATGTCATTTAAGATACTTTCCAAGTAAAACGTAGCAGGATCTTTGCCTAAAGAGCTTCCTTCTTTGGTTAAATTGGCGTATCTTAGCCATTACAGTTATAAAATTAATTTAACTGCCGGATTATGGAGACAACTTATTTGAAATCAATTTTAGACAATGATTTCTATAAATTTACTATGCAGCATGCTGTGATCAAACTTTTTCCAAAGGCTCAGGTTCGTTACGGCTTTATCAACAGAGGAAATCATTTTTTCCCACCTGGATTTGGAGAGTTACTTCGAAAATCGGTTGATGCAATGGCAGATCTGCGGTTGACAAAAGAAGAAAAACAATATTTGTGGCAGCATTGTTCTTATCTGGATCCCACTTATTTTGATTTTTTGCAAGGCTACAACTTTGACCCGTCCGAGGTTCAGATTACGCAGACAGGTTCAGAGTTAAAAGTAACTGTTGAGGGGTATTGGTATCGTACCATTTTATGGGAAGTGCCCCTGATGGGCTTGATTTCTGAGCTGTTTTATAAGACTGGTCAATCCATTCGACTGGACGATGAAGCTTTAAAAAGAGTAACCAAAGACAAGATTGACAATTATAATAAAATAGGAGTTTCGATTTTAGAGTTTGGAACCCGACGACGTCATTCGTACGATGTACATGCGCTGGTGAATGAGACACTTCGAAAATTTGGTTCGAATAGTTTTATAGGAACCAGTAATGTTCATTTTGCTATGACTAACAATATGCGGCCATTGGGTACTCATGCCCACGAATGGTTTATGTTTCATGCTGCCCAATACGGTTTTAAAATGGCTAATATGATGGGCTTGGGACATTGGACGCAGGTGTACGATGGCGACCTCGGAATTGCACTGACAGATACCTATACTACAGCGGTGTTTTTTGAACAATTTGATAAAAAGTACTCGAAACTTTTTGACGGAGTACGTCACGATAGTGGAGATCCTATTGAATTTGCAGAAAAAGTAATTTCACATTATACCCAAATGGGAATTGATCCAAAATCGAAAGTGATCGTTTTTTCGGACTCGTTGAATTACGAGAAGGTGAAAAGAATAGCAGATTTTTGTAAAGATAAAATCAAAATGTCATTTGGTGTCGGAACCAATTTTACCAATGATGCCGGTTTGCCTTCGATGAATATGGTGATAAAACTGACAGAAGTAAAATTGAATAATGACCAGTGGCAAGGTGTTGTAAAACTTTCTGACGAAAAAAATAAAAATACCGGAACGCCTGAAATGATTGCTTTAGCAAAAGAAGTGCTGGGAATCAAATAGTATTTTTTACCAAAAAGCGGATTTTTTATATTTTTGGTTTGCGGATTATTTTAAAATCAATGTAAATAGGGTTTAAAGCTGTTATTATTCGTAACAAAAAAAAATACGCTTTCATTTTTTGACTATAAATGGTACATTAGCCAAAAATCCAATTCACTTTATGCTAGAGCAAAATCAATATACCGAAGATAACATTCGATCACTCGATTGGAAAGAACATATCCGTATGCGTCCCGGAATGTATATCGGGAAATTGGGAGACGGATCTTCGCCTGATGATGGTATTTATATTCTTCTAAAAGAGGTACTGGACAACTGTATTGATGAGTTTGTAATGGGCTCAGGAAAAACTATTGAAGTGGCTATCAAAGATAAAACGGTTTCAGTTCGTGATTACGGACGTGGAATTCCGTTAGGGAAAGTAGTAGATGTCGTTTCAAAAATGAATACGGGAGGAAAGTACGATTCAAAAGCTTTCCAGAAATCGGTTGGTTTGAATGGTGTCGGAACAAAAGCGGTGAATGCATTGTCGAACTATTTTCGAGTAGAATCAGTTCGTGATGATAAACAAAAAGCAGCAGAGTTTTCCGCAGGAAATCTGGTTCTTGAAGAAGATGTGATTGATACTACCAAGCGAAAAGGAACAAAAGTAACTTTTACGCCGGATGAATCGATTTTTAAAAATTATAAATTCCGTTTAGAATATGTAATCAAAATGGTCAAGAACTATTGTTATCTGAACAATGGTTTGACAATTATTTTCAACGGAGAAAAATATTATTCAGAGAATGGACTTCGTGATTTATTAGAAGAAACCATCAGCGAAGAAGATTTAGAATACCCTATTATCCATTTAAAAGAGCATGATATTGAAGTAGCGTTAACGCACAGTAAAACGCAATACAGTGAAGAATATCACTCTTTTGTCAACGGACAAAATACTACACAGGGAGGAACGCACTTAGCAGCTTACAGAGAAGCAATTGTAAAAACCATTCGAGAGTTTTACAATAAAAACTTTGAAGCATCTGACGTTCGTAAATCGATTGTGAGTGCGATTAGTATTAAGGTTATGGAGCCGGTTTTTGAGTCTCAGACTAAAACCAAATTAGGTTCTACTGATATGGGTTCTGATGACGGGACACCTCCGGTTTCGGTTCGTACCTTTGTGAACGATTTTATCAAAACCAAGTTAGATAATTACCTGCATAAAAATCCAACGACCGCAGAAGCCTTATTGCGAAAAATTTTGCAGGCCGAACGCGAGCGTAAAGAATTGTCCGGAATTAGAAAGCTGGCTACAGATCGTGCTAAAAAGGCCAATCTTCACAATAAGAAATTAAGAGATTGCCGTGCGCATCTTCCGGATACAAAGAATCCAAGAAACCTGGAGAGTACCCTTTTTATTACCGAGGGAGATTCGGCTTCCGGATCGATCACCAAATCGCGTGATGTGAATACACAGGCGGTTTTCAGTTTACGTGGTAAGCCTTTGAATTCCTATGGAATGAGTAAGAAAATTGTTTATGAAAATGAAGAATTTAACTTATTGCAGGCAGCGCTTGATATTGAAGACGGACTGGAGAAATTGCGTTACAACAATATCGTAATCGCAACCGATGCCGATGTCGACGGTATGCACATTCGTTTGCTGTTGATTACATTTTTTCTTCAGTTTTTCCCTGAGTTAATCAAAGAAGGACACTTGTATATTTTGCAGACACCGCTTTTCAGGGTTCGTAATAAAAAAGAAACGATCTATTGTTATTCTGAAGAAGAACGAAAAGACGCCATCGAAAAACTAAAACCAAAACCGGAAATCACCCGATTTAAAGGTTTAGGAGAGATTTCTCCGGATGAGTTTAAAAATTTCATCGGAGACACCATTCGCCTTGACCCAATTATGATGGATAAAAATACCTCAATCGAGCAATTATTATCTTTTTACATGGGTAAAAATACCCCGGACAGGCAAGAGTTTATTATCAAGAATTTGAAAGTGGAATTAGATGCAGTTGAAGAAGAAGTTTAAGATTTAAAATAAAAGATACTATTGTCAGACGGTCTTCAAAATAAAGTCATTTTTCAGCAAGTTGCCGAGTTATTGCAAAATGCGCGACAACAGGTTTTACGTACCGTAAATTCTACCATGACCATTACCTATTTTGAAATAGGAAGAATCATTGTTGAAGAAGAGCAGAATGGAAAAGACAGAGCCGAGTACGGAAAACAGCTTTTAAAAGGCCTTTCTCAGCAATTGACAGAGGAATTTGGTAAGGGATTCTCGATTCGGAATTTAGAACAAATAAGACAATTCTATATAACGTTCTCAAAGTCTGAGTCATTGATTAGGATTTTAGAAATTAAGAAAACGCAGTCACTGACTGCGGAATTCAATAACGTGAATTATCAAACATTGTCTTCCTTCTTTAAATTGACTTTTACTCATTATATTTTCTTAATGCGAATTGATGATGAACAAGAACGACGTTTTTATGAAATTGAATCTGAAAAATACAATTGGAGTGTTCGTGAATTAAAACGGCAATATGATACAGCACTTTATACGAGATTAGCTTTAAGCCGTGATAAAGAAGGAATTTTAAAACTTTCAGAACAAGGTCAGATTATTGAAAAGCCCAAAGATATTATTAAAGATCCTTATATATTGGAGTTTTTGGGATTGCCTGAACTTAATCAATATTCAGAATCGCAACTGGAAGAAGAGATTATCAATAAATTAGAGCATTTTTTATTGGAATTGGGACATGGTTTTACTTTTGTTGCTAGACAAAACAGAATCACTTTTGATGATAAACATTTCAGAATTGATTTAGTTTTTTATAATCGAATATTAAGATGTTTTGTCCTTATTGATTTAAAAATAGGAGAGCTTAAACATCAGGATTTAGGGCAAATGCAAATGTATGTTAATTACTATGACAGAGAAATGCGTTTGGAAGACGAGAACAAAACTATTGGAATTGTACTTTGCCAGAATAAAAGCGAAGCTGTAGTAAAATATACTTTACCGGAAAATAACGAACAAATTTTTGCCAGTAAGTATAAAACAGTATTGCCAAGTGTAGAGGTTTTAAAAGAGCTTTTGGAGAATAAATAGATTTTAATAAATGAGAAAAATTATATTTTTGATCACTATTTTAGCTTTTATTTCCTGTAATACGAACAAAGGGTCAGGTGAAAATATAGAAGAGGAAAAAGAGATTGATTACTCTGATAGTATTGATTTTAAGTTAGAAAAAATCAAGAGAGTTGAGGTGTTTTCCTATCCTGATCGATTATCATGGGACACCATTAGGCATAGAGAAGAAATTATTAGAAATAATAAAATTGATTTTGATACTTCAATGATTAATGAAAAAGTAACTTTATTAAAGCAACAGCAAATAAAAGAGTTATTTTATTTAATAAAGATTCATTGTAAGAATGAAGGTGATGTAGCTCCTTTTTCGGCATGTTACATGCCTAGAAATCTAATTCTTTTTTATAATGATAAAAATAAAATCATTGCTCATATAGAACTTTGTTTTACTTGCGGAACTTCAAATAGTTCTGCTAATTTGCAAGAAAATTGGGATTATTGCAAAGATGATGTAAAAGTTTTTTTTAAAAAGGCAGGAATCAAATATTTTGTTGATACCGAAGAAATGGAAAACAAAGAGAGATTGTTTTTAGATAGTTTAAAAACAGCCAAAAAGATAGTTAACTAGTAAAGTTATATATAAAAATACTGAAATAAATTCAGCATAAAAATGAAAGACGAAGAAGACGATAACATCATTCCGGGCGACGACGAGAATAATTCAGAAGAAAACCTGGATAACATTCAGGAGGGAGATGACGATGAAATTATCGATGTAGATGCCAAACATTTTGAAGGAGCGCATTTTTACGAAAATCAGGAACAGGAAGGTGAAGACGTAATTACGAAAGTTACCGGAATGTACAAAGACTGGTTTTTGGACTATGCTTCGTACGTAATTCTGGAACGTGCAGTTCCTGCTATCGAGGACGGATTTAAACCCGTTCAGCGTCGTATTATGCACTCTTTGAAAGAGCTGGATGATGGTCGTTATAACAAAGTTGCCAATGTTGTTGGTCACACCATGCAGTATCACCCACACGGAGATGCGAGTATTGGTGATGCTATGGTACAAATAGGACAGAAAGACTTATTGATAGACTGTCAGGGTAACTGGGGTAATATTTTAACAGGTGACGGGGCAGCAGCTTCGCGTTACATTGAGGCACGTTTGTCTAAATTTGCTTTAGAGGTTTTGTATTCTCCAAAAATTACCGATTGGGGTGTTTCCTACGATGGTCGTCGTGCAGAACCGAACAATCTTCCGGTAAAATTCCCGTTGCTTTTGGCACAGGGAGCAGAAGGGATTGCAGTAGGACTTTCGACAAAAGTTTTACCTCACAACTTCAACGAATTAATTGATGCTTCGATTAAAATCTTAAAAGGAAGAGCTTTTACGCTGTATCCTGATTTTATGACGCAGGGTATTGCCGACGTGTCTAATTATAACGACGGACTTCGTGGCGGACGTGTGCGTGTACGTGCAAAAATTGCTCAGTTGGATAAAAATACACTGGTAATCACACAAATTCCGTTTTCGACCAATACCTCGAGTTTAATTGACAGTATTTTGAAAGCCAATGAAAAAGGTAAAATCAAAATCAAGAAAATTGAAGACAATACCGCGGCTGATGTTGAGATTTTAATTCATCTTTTCCCGGGTGTTTCTCCGGATAAAACCATAGATGCGCTGTTTGCTTTTACAGCTTGTGAAACTTCTGTGGCACCTTTAGGCTGTGTGATTGAAGACAATAAGCCGTTGTTTATCGGAGTTTCTGAGATGTTGAAAATATCGACTCACAGAACCGTTGATTTACTTCGTCAGGAGCTGGAAATTCAGTTAGAGGAATTAAAAAATAAATGGCACTTCTCGACTTTAGAAAAAATCTTCATTCGAGAAGAAATGTACATTGACTTCAAATTGTATTCAGATAAAGAGTCACTTTACAAATATTTATACGACCGTTTTGAGCCGTTCAAAAAATCATTCGTCAGAGAAATCAACGATGAAGATTTACAGCGATTGACTCAAATACCGATGATTCGTATTACCCGTTTTGACTCTGACAAAGCCGATGATTTTATCGCGAAGTTAGAAGATGAAATGAAGGAGGTAGAGTATAATCTGGAGAATTTAACGGATTTTGCTATTGCCTACTTCACTAAATTAAAAGAGAAATACGGAAAAGGCCGTGAGCGTCAGACTGAACTTCGTGTTTTTGATAATGTCGAAGCTACAAAAGTGGTCTTGCGTAACACAAAACTTTTTGTAAACAGAGAAGAAGGTTTCGTAGGAACCAGTTTAAAGAAAGACGAATATGTAGCCGATTGTTCGGATATCGATGATGTAATTGTGTTCCTGCGTGATGGTACAATGATGATTTCAAAAGTAGATGCCAAAACATTTATAGGAAAAGATATTATACACGTCGCTGTTTTTGATAAGAGCGATAAGCGCACGATTTACAACATGATGTATCGTGATGGTAAATCCGGACCTTCCTATATTAAACGTTTTAATGTTACCGGAGTTACACGTGATAAAGCGTATGATCTGACTAACGGAACAAATGGTTCACAGGTGGTTTATTTTTCGCATAATCCGAATGGAGAGGCAGAGGTTGTTACTATTTTACTGCGTCAAATAGGAACCATTAAAAAACTGAAATTTGATATTGATTTTGCTAAACTGGCCATCAAAGGACGTGGATCAAAAGGAAATTTGGTTACCAAATATCCAATCAAGAAAATAGAATTAAAAGAAAAAGGAATTTCGACTTTGCTGCCAAGAAAAGTGTGGTTTGATGATACCGTTAAACGTTTAAATGTTGATGCCAGAGGAGAATTGCTGGGAGAGTTTAAACCAAGCGATAAAATTCTGATCATAAGTCAGGCCGGTAAGTTGAAAGTGATTATTCCGGAATTGTCGACTCATTTTGAGGAAGATATGATTGTTTTGGAAAAATGGAAACCTAAAAAACCAATTTCGGCAATCTATTACGATGGAGAAAAAGAACGTTATTTCTTAAAACGTTTCCTTGTGGAAAATGAGGGTAAAGAAGAAAGTTTTATTACAGATCACCCGAACTCGCAATTAGAAATTGTATCAACAGATTACCGTCCGCTAGCCCAATTGGTTTTTGCAAAAGTAAAAGGAGTTCAGAAAGAAGATTTACATATTGATGTTGAAGATTTTATTGCTGTAAAAGGCTTTAAAGCACTCGGAAATCAACTGACGAGTGATAAGCTGAAACAAGTAAACCTCTTAGAACCGCTGCCTTATGAAGAACCGGTTGAAGAAGTTCCGGAGAGGGTAATCGCAGACGATGATGACGCCGTTGAAACAGAATTAGATGATGATGGTCAGATAGGTCTGGTTCTCGAATAATACAAAGTAAAAAAGAGGAAGTTTCAAAATTTTGGAACTTCCTCTTTCTTTTCTGATTCCCAAACGGGAGCTTCAAAATAACTTAATTTGACGAATGTTTTTTTCGGATTCGCATATTGATAAATTCCACAGCAAGCGAAAACGAAATGGCGAAGTACAAATAACCTTTCGGTACCGCTCCAATATGCTCACCCGCAAGTGCCGCATTCGATAAGTGCATACTTTCCGTAATCAGCATAAAACCGATCAGAATCAAAAATGAAAGTCCCAATATTTGAATAGACGGATTCTTGTTGACAAAATTTCCAACAGGTACCGCAAACAACATCATAACCAATACCGAAATGACTACCGCCGTAATCATGATTGTTAAAGCACCATGAACACCATTTGTCATACCGACAGCCGTTAAAATCGAGTCTACAGAAAAAATCAAATCGATCAGCAGGATTTGCATAATAACATTCGAGAATGATTTTTTGGCAACAGTTTTAAGTGTTTTTTCCTCCTCAGTATGATGGTCCACTTTTTCGCTGATTTCTTTAGTACTCTTATAGATCAGGAACAAACCGCCCAGAAACAAGATGACTGCCTGACCGGTAAAATCTCCTTCGAACCAGCCCCAATGAATGCTGAAAAGAGTTGCTTTCATGGCAATCAGATACGAAATTCCCATCAACAGGGCGATACGCATAAACATGGCTAAAAACAGACCAATTCGGGTGGCTTTCTTTCGATCTTCTTCAGGTAATTTCCCCGTGACGATAGATATAAAAATAATGTTGTCGATCCCCAGGACAATTTCCAGAAAAGTCAATGTCAGTAAGGCAATCCAAGCATCGGGGTTTAGAAAAATTTCCATGCTAAAGGTGTTTTTAAAACATTTAAATAGATTATTTACTCAACTCTTACCACTGTGCCACGTTGTTTTTGGTCAGAACCGACCATTCCAAATTCAAAAGTATAAGAATCTTTAGAAGTGGTTAGAATTTTCATGCTGATGGCTTTTTCTTCAGCCATATTTTTAGGATGTTTTTTTTGTAAAATGTATTCACAATCACTTACCCATCTGATGGTTGAAGTGTCTGTTTTACCTTCAAAAGTTTCGATTTCGATATTGTCTTTACGTTCAAAAACAGTGGTTTTTTTGACACCATTTACTTCAAATTCAAATTTGAATTTTCCATTTTTAAAATCTTTGCAGTTGTGTTCTGCGTTGTAACAGGAGAATAATGTGAGTAACGGTAAAAGGAATAAACTTTTTTTCATTTTAAGTTTTAATTATTTTATGGGTAATAATTGAGGGGTGGGCTTCGACTTCGCTCAGCCTGACGACCTTGCTATGCCTGTCGACTTTGCTCATTCTGTCGACTTCGCTCATCCTGACAACCTCGCTTAGTCTGTCGACTTCGCTCAGCCTGACGATTTTGCTAATTCTGATAACTTCGCTGAGTCTGATATTAGGGTTTTGGATTTTAGATTTCGGAATGTAAATCTGAGATCGTTAATCAAAAATCAAAATTCTAAGATCGCTTCAATTCATCATCTGTAAAGTTCTTGATTTCTTTTTCTTTGGCAAACTTTTCGGCGTTGTAATTTCCGGATTTGTTTTTTGGAATCGATAAGCTGTCCCAGTCGCCCTTCTTTAATTGTTTGGCATAAAAAACGATCTGTCCGATATGATAAGGATAATGCGCCAACTGTCTGTTGATTGCCTCAATAACGGTATGACCTTCGTTTCGGATGTAAATGATGTCTGAAAGTTGTTCCGGGTTTAAGCTGTTTAAGGCATTCAGCAAACAATCCCAGCCTTCGTTCCAGATCAGCAGGACTTCTTCTTTAGATTTCAGATCATTTTCAAATTCCGAATCGCGATTGCGCCACTCTTTTTCGCCATCAGACGTTAAAAAATCGGTCCAACGTGAGAGCATATTACCTGAAACGTGTTTTACAATCGTAGCAATGCTGTTGGTATCTTCATTAAGGGTAACAAAAAGCTGGTCGGGTTCTAATTGCGCAATGGCTTTTTCCCCCAGCATTTTATAGTACAAAAACTGTTTTTTAACGCTTTCTAAATAGGAATCAGTTGCTTTCATAGTGATACATTTGGTTTAGCGGAAATAAGTTTTTATTTTTTGTCACGGATTCGTGGCAAAAAACTATACAATTTTAATATCGTATTTGTCTAATAGTCCTACAATACCCTGAGTTGAAAATTGTGCTTTTCGCATAGGGTTAAATTCAGGATCAATTTTATAATTGTAGGCAGTTCTAAAGTCGACGCCTGCCAGTTGTGTATCGTTAAAAATAGCTCCGTCGAGATTGCAATTGTCAAATAAAGAACTGGTTAGGTTGCATCCTATAAAAGAAACCTCGCGCAAAGAGCAGTTGATAAATTTAGTTTTAGGCATTTTTTTGTTCGAAAACACAGCGTAATCTAACGTGCTTTCTTCAAAATAAACCTGGAAGAGAAAATCATCACATTCGTTAAAAGCAATTCCAAGAAGTTTGCAATTTTTGAATGTAGCATTTTTCAGACTGGTGCCGGACAAACTTGTCATCGATAAATTGCAATCGATAAACTCGCAGTCTAAAAAGCTATTGTAAGCAAAATTGCTATTCGAGAAATCACAATTCTTAAAAACACAATCTTCAAACTCCCGATTGTTTATTTTTTTGTCAATATAAGTAACTTTTTCGAAGGTTTTTTGAATGTGAATTAGACTTTCCATGAGTGTTTTTTGGATTTTCGTGCATTGTGACGCACCCTAAGGATATAAATGATTTCCTCTGTTATTTGATAGGAAACCGAATAATTGTAAACCGAATAAACTCTGAAACTACCATCATTATTGGTTTTTTGAGTGTCGTGTTTATAAATTTCGGGTTGAGTTTTAAGAATTTCGGTACTGTCAAAAATAGTATTAACAACTTTATCAGCAATTGTAATTGATTTGCTTTCAAAGAAAATGTAAAAATGAATGTCCTCTAATTGATTCAAAGCACTGCTGGACCAAATTATTTTCTTCCCCATTTTTTTGCAATCTCTTTAGCCTGGTCTTCCGTATAAAAGTTGCCTTTTTTGATGTTTTCCAGAGCGTCTTCAATGTCTAAATTATAGGCTTTGTCTGAATCAACTGTACTGTTGTTTACAGACTGTAAAAGATGTTTTAGCTTCTCAACAAACGAAGGGTCTTTTACTTTATCAATTTCCTGATGAATCCACTTTAGTTCTGCTTGAATATCCATAATAAAGAATTTGAGTAAAGATACAAATTAGTCGTTAAATAAACCTTTCATAATGATTTTCAATCCGTAAAAGATCAAAAACATAGCGCTTAAACAAGCCACAATTCCAATTCCCAAAACCAGATAATGCCAGTTGGTATGCTGATTCATAAAAGCGTTATAAATTAGCGACGGCCCAATAAACAATAAAGGCAATGAACCCGATAAATATTTAATTCCTTTTCCTAATAATTCTTTATTTGTTGCCATTTTTTTGTTTTAGGTTTTGAGAGTTTCAGGTTTTAATGTTTCAAGTTTCAGGTTTCAAGTTTTAGAACTTTACGGTTAGATTGGTATAATCTCATTTACATCTGACATTTTACATCTCACATCTTACCAAAAACATTTCACCTTAAAGAGTATAATTGTCCACAGCATTTCGTACGCTGCCATATTTTTTTAATAATTCACTGGCTTGTTCGTAGGAAACAGGAATTTCTCCCATAATCATTTTTACACCTCGATCTACCAATTTGATGTTACTCAATTGCATATCGACCATTTTGTTGCCTTTTACTTTTCCAAGCTGAATCATTGCAGCAGTCGAAATCATATTGAGCACTAATTTTTGAGCTGTTCCGGCTTTCATTCGGGAGCTTCCGGTGATAAATTCCGGGCCTACAACCACTTCAATCGGAAATTGAGCAGTAAGCGCCAAAGGACTTCCTGCATTGTTAGTGATACAGCCCGTAAGAATATTGTTTTGATTACAGCTTTCTAAACCGCCAATCACATAAGGCGTAGTTCCGGAGGCCGCGATACCAATCACTACATCGTTTTGATCAATATGATTCGCCTGTAAATCAATCCAGGCTTGAGCTGCATTGTCTTCGGCATTTTCTACGGCACGACGAATGGCAGTATCACCACCGGCAATAATTCCGTTTACTAAATCAAAAGGAACACCAAAAGTAGGAGGACATTCTGAAGCATCAACAACACCTAAGCGTCCGGATGTTCCCGCACCGATATAAAATAATCGACCGCCTAATTTTAGTTTAGAAACTACCTGTGCTACTAAAGTTTCAATTTGGGGAATCGCTTTTTCGACTGCATCAGGAACAGTTTTGTCTTCCTGATTGATGTTAACCAGAAGTTCATGAACCGACATTTTTTCTAAATGTTCGTATTTTGAGGACTGTTCTGTAGTTTTTGTAAAGGTCATTTTTTCGTGTTAATTGAACTGGGTCAAAATTAATCTTTTTTCTTGCAATCCCGAAATTTGGAACGTAAAGTCGTGAAGATTTAGAATATTTTTTTGTTGTAATTTCTGATGAAATGATTGCTCTGTTGAACCTTTATTAAAGCAACTAAAACATTATATTTGTTAAATAATTAAAAATTTGGAATGGATATAATTAGCTTTTTAACGAGTATCGCAAAAATATCAGTCTTTGTTTCTTTTTTACTGGCCTTCTTTTTACTCACAGTGCAAACAAAGAATAAATTGACAAACCGACTGTTTGCTTTCTATCTAATATTTTTTGCCCTTGATAACAGCGGTATTTTTATTGATGATGAGTTTATAAAAGCCCATTTTAATTTAGAATTTTTCAGATGGACGGCTTGTTCTCTAGTTTTGCCTTTTTTCTATCTGTACGTTTTGTCCGTTTGTTTCACAGATTTTAGATTGAGATCGAAACATTTACTACACGCAATTCCATTTGTACTCCTGAATGTGTTTTATATGTTCAGGCTTTATTTTTTAACGAACGCTGAAAAAATGGTGTTTTACAACCAGCGTGATCAGTCGCCGGAGATGTTTTTTTTGTTTCTCGCTTTGGCCTTGCAAATTGTATTTTACAGCATTGGAGTAGCTTTGGTCTTAAAAAAATACAAAGCAATATATGAGGAAAATTATACCAATCCCAGAAGTTCTGTTTTTAAATGGCTGCTTCAGATAGCGGCTATATTCTTTGTTTTGTATTATTTATGTATCATTAAGAATGCTTTAAGATATGTGAATTACGATTCGTTATGGATTTGGTCTAATGTAATATTACAGTTTATGGTTTTGGTAATAACCTGCTGGTTTGTATTAAAAGCCCTGAATCATCCGGATCTTTTTCGTGGTATCGATTCTAAACTGCAATTGGCCAAAGATATTCTTCCTAAACAGAATAATAATGACGGAGAAAAGGAGCATCAAAATGAAGTGATTTCGGATCAAATTGCGACATTGAAGCTTTATATGACCGAAAAAGAACCTTTTCTGGATCCGTCATTAACCATTCAGGAACTTTCGAATCAGATTAATATTCCTGTTCGGGATTTATCGGTTTTAATCAATCATCATATCGATCAGCATTTCTTTGATTTTGTGAATGAATATCGCATTCAAAAAGCAATGAATATACTGAAAGATCAGTCCAAAAGTCAGCTCACAGTTTTGGAAATTTTGTATGAAGTAGGTTTTAATTCAAAATCTTCTTTTAATACCTCTTTTAAAAAATATACAAATTTAACGCCTACAGCTTTTCGGAACGCCTCATAATAAAGGCTTTGCATAAAGTACTACTCCGTGACGAAAAAAGTCGAACTCATTTTTGTTGAGAAAATGAGTTCGACTTTTTTTGTCGGTCGAATTCCGAAAATTTCTGCAACAACTTTGCTTCATAATTAATCGAACAAGTTAAAACCAGAAATCATGAAAAAAGTTTGTCTCCTTATTATTTTAGTATTACCGGTGTTAGGTTTAGCACAAACAACTGCAAAATTAAAAGGGAAAATAGCCAGTGAAACAACTGTATTAGAATGGGCAGATGTTTCCGTATTCAATTCAGAAGGAAAAATTATTGAAGGAACAACCAGTAAGCCGGACGGTTCTTTTGAACTTAATTTAAAAGAGGGCTTTTATAAAATCGGAATAAGTCTGCTGGGATTTGTAGACTATGAAAAGCAGATTACCATTAAAAAAGATACCGATTTAGAAACCATTGTTTTGAAAGAGAATACTACTCAACTGGGAGAAGTAGTAATTAAAACTAGAAAGAATACCATCGAGCAAAAAACAGATCGTTTGGTGTACAATCTCGAAAATAATGTCACAAATGTTGGTGGTGATGCTTTAAGCGCCATCAATACTGCACCAGGCGTTGTGGTTCAAAAAGAGACGATCAGTATATTAGGAAAAGGGACTTCCCGTGTGATGATTGACGGACGTATCGTTGAGTTAACCGGAGAAGAACTAAACAACTATTTAAAATCGATATCGGCGGCAGATATTAAAAACATTGAGATTATCAGTACACCTCCAGCAAAATACGAAGCCGAAGGAACGGGAGGGCTTATTAATATTGTATTGAAAAAAGGTACCCGAAATTCCTGGAAGAACACTTCCACAGTAACTTATGATCAGAATAAATACGGGGCTTTGACTTTAAGAGATAATTTCTTTTACAACAAAAATAAGTTTAGGTTTTCTGCCAGTATTAATGGAAAGAAAGGACATAAATATGCAGATGAGTTTCTCGATATGTACTTTCCTGACGGACTTTCTGAGATGATTATCAATACAAAATTTACCGATGAGAGTTTGTCCGGGAAATTAGCTTTGGATTATGATTTTTCAGATCGTATAACCATAGGTTTTCAGGTTTTAAAAGACAGAAGTAATCCGGATTTTAAATCGGATATCAGAATTAATAATTACAATAGTAAAAATGAACTGGACAATTATATCCTGAACAATAGTTTTGTGGATAAACAGTCCGGAAACCAGACTTATCACGGGCATTTGATTGCAAAGTTGGATTCCTTAGGCAGAAAATTGTCTTTTGATGTGGATTATTTTAATTACAATTCAAAATTCGACCGAAATGCAATCGCCTACAATTACAGACCGGATAATTCATTTGCAGGGATCAATCAGTCGGCAAGAAATATTTCCGATCAGGATATTGATAATTGGAGCTTTAAGGCAGATATGGAACATCCGCTTACGGCATTCAATCTGTCATATGGTACAAAAATGAGTTTTACAAATAGTAAGAGTTATGTACTCTACTATAATACGATTACAGGAACACCGGAATTGGATCCGAATCAGTCCAACCGATTCAGATATACAGAGAACAATCAGGCAGTGTACGTTAATGGAGATAAAAAAATCAGTGAGAAATGGAATCTTCAATTGGGATTACGTCTTGAAAATACGCAAACGAGTGGTTTTTCAGAAACCTTAAACGAGGAAACAAAAAATAATTATTTGAGATTATTTCCTACGGTTTATGTTTCATACAAAGAAAATGATAGTAATAATTTCAGTTTTAATTATGGAAAAAGAATCAGCCGACCTCAGTTTGATTTGCTGAATCCATTTCGTAATTATATTAACAGCAACAGTTATTCTGAAGGAAATCCGTTTTTAAGACCTTCGTTTAGTGATAATTTTGAGTTTAGTCATTCGTATAAAGGAGTTTTGCGAACCAGCGTTTTCTTTAATGTGATCAATGACGGTTATGGTGTGATTTTTACCTCAATTCCCGAAACCAATACGCAAATTGTAACCAGAGAGAATTATTTCAGAGATCTAAAGTATGGGGTTGGAGAAAGCTATTCGGCTAGTTTAGCTTCGTGGTGGCAAAGTGAAAACACGTTATATTTCTTAGGATCAAAAACGAAGTTTATTACAGCTATCAATGCCACGCCATCCAATAGCTTAGAAGTTAATTTTTCAACCAATAATACATTCTCATTGGGCAAAACGAGTAAACTTCAAATTGATTTTAATTACAATACACCTTCCCGAAGCGGTTTGTACAAAACGGGGTATATGTCGAGTTTTGATATTGGTTTTAAACAGGATATGCTGAATAAATCCCTGCAGATTGCTTTTCTGGCCAATGATATTTTTAATACCTCTTATTTAAAGGATTTAGTTTCGGTTGTAAATGGTGTAAAGCAGGTATACAGCCAGAATTTTTCAAACCGATTTTTACGTTTATCTGTTATTTATAATTTTGGGAACAAAAAAATAAACGTGAAACAGCGTGATTTTGGAAATCAGGAGGAGAAAAACAGAACGGGGAATTAGGTTTATAAGGTGAGATGTGAAATGTAAAAAAGTGAGATGTGAGAAGCAGAGAAGAAAGTTTTCTGCTTCCCGGGTTTCCAAACTACAATATAAAAGCTAAAAGAATCCCCAAAACAATCATAGAGACTTTGGCAACATTGAATTTATGTCCTTCGCTGCTTTCGAAAATAATGGTTGAGGAAATGTGAAACAGAATTCCGATAACGATGGCTGTAATTTCAGTGTAATATTTGCTTAGAATCGGTAAATATTCAGAGGCAACGGTACCCAATGGGGTCATAACTGCGAATGTAAGCATAAAAGCAAAAATGGCTTTTTTATTCAGCTCTGCATTGATAAAAAAGGTGGTCAGAATTACGGCAATTGGCAAATGATGAATTGCAATTCCAAGAGCCAAACCATGATGATGGCTTACCGGAAAACCTTCCAGAAAAGCATGAATACACAAGCTGGTAAAGAGCAGCCACGGAATCTGTGACATCTTAGCGTGTCCGTGAACGTGCCCGTGCTCGGCTCCCTTAGAGAAAAACTCCAGTATAATCTGGAATAAAATTCCAAGCATGATGAAGATACCAATATTGTGCTTATGTGTTTCATAAACTTCCGGTAACAGGTGCATTACGGTTAAAGACAATAAAAATGAACCGCTAAACGCAAGCAGCAGCTTTAGATTGGTTTTGCTCTTTGGTTTTAAAAACAAAGCCACCATATAACCTAAAAGTACAGAGAATAAGGGGAGTAGATAATTCATTTTTTATGGTTTAACCGTTGATTTGTTTAACTGTTTAATTGTTTTTGTTTAGCGATTAAACAGTTAAACAATTAAACGATTGCCCAGCTTTATTTAAAAATCATGATTAATCGTTCGCTTTCAGTTTTGTGGAATTTTTTGAGTTTATAATCTCCAAAAATATCCAAAAGGAAAATTCCGGCTTCTGCCATTAGTTCCTCAAAATCTTTTAAAGTTAAGGCTTTTACTTTTTCTGTGAAATGGTAATTTTGTCCCTGATCCTCAAAATCTATTTCTTTAAAAATATGCCCGTCCTCGACATATCTTTTGATTTTGAAATCAATTCCGTCCACACTTTTTACTTCTTCAGGTACCAAAGTTTCGATAACCTGAGTAACGTTCATAAAGTCGATTACCGCAAAACCATATTCAGATAAACTTTCTTTAATGGCTTTAAGAGTAGTTAAATTATCGTCGTCACTTTCAAAATACCCAAAACTGGTAAACAGATTAAAGATCGCATCAAACTTTTCTTCAAAAGGTTCGCGCATATCGTGCACTTTAAAATGCAGCGTTTCGTTACTGTTTTTTGTAGCTTCTGCAATACTGTTTTCAGACAAATCGGCGCCTAAAACATTAAATCCCAGTTGGTTTAAATAGATAGAGTGGCGCCCTTTTCCGCAAGCCAGGTCAAGTACTTTTGCTTTTTCAGGCAAATTCAGATAATGGGTTAAATTGTCCATGAAAATCTGAGCTTCGCGATAATTTCGGTCTTTATAAAGAATATGATAATATGGAGTGTCAAACCATGAAGTAAACCAATTTTCGGTATTACGTTCCTGATTTGGTGAGGATGAGTTTGCTGCTTCAGACATTTATTCTATTTCAATTAATTCAAAGTCCGGCAAATTTAGTGTATTTTTGCCGAAAAATAACTATTTCGCAACGATACCTCTATGAATCCTTGCGGAAATGCAGCAGGTGTACGGATATGCAGATGCAGAGATCAACAGCAGTACATTTGAAATAATTCAAAAATAAAGATGGAAGAAAATTTTAGAATGATAGCCAAATGTTTTTTTGGTTTTGAAGAAATATTAGAGAATGAATTGCGTACTCTTGGTGCTCAGGATGTCGAAAAAGGAGTGCGAATGGTAAGCTTTAAAGGAGATAAAGGTTTTATGTACAAAGCTAATTTATCGCTTCGTACTGCACTTAAAGTTCTAAAACCTATTTATTCGTTCAGAGCAAATAATGAACAGGCACTGTACAAAGGAATTTCGGGTGTAAACTGGTCTAAGTTATTAAATGCCAATCAGACTTTTGTGATTGACGCCACCGTACACTCCACTTATTTCAACCACTCTGAATTTGTTTCTCAAAAATGTAAAGATGCTATCGTAGATCAGTTTAGAGAAAGAACAGGACAGCGTCCGAGTATCGATAAAGCTTTTCCGGATTTAAGAATTAATGTACATATCGATAAAGATCAGGTTTCAGTTGCGTTGGATACTTCAGGGAATTCACTGCATCAGCGTGGTTACAGAACCGCAACTAATATTGCGCCAATCAACGAAGTTTTGGCTGCTGGAGTGCTATTGTTATCAGGATGGGAAGGACAGAGTCATTTTGTAGATCCAATGTGTGGTTCGGGAACTTTTCTGGCGGAGGCTGCTATGATTGCCTGCAATATTCCGGCGAATATTAATCGTAAAGAGTTTGCATTCGAAAAATGGAAAGATTGGGATAACGATCTTTTTGATCAGATTGTAAACAGCCTGATGAAAAAAACAAAAGAATTTCATTACACGATAAAAGGGTTTGATAAAGCGCCAAGTGCTGTAAATAAAGCCAAAGATAATATCCGAAACGCCAATTTGGAAGATTATGTTACGGTAAGTGAGGATAACTTTTTTGATACCGAAAAAGCGGTAGAAGGAAAGTTACACATGGTTTTCAATCCGCCTTACGATGAGCGTCTGGATATTCATATGGAACAATTCTACAAAAATATCGGAGATACTCTAAAGAAAAGCTACCCGGGTACAAACGCCTGGTTTATTACGGCCAATCTTGAAGCTCTTAAATTTGTAGGTTTAAAACCATCCCGAAAAATTAAACTTTTCAACGGAAGTCTTGAAGCACGTCTGGTAAAATACGAGATGTACGAGGGAAGTAAGAGAACGAAATTTCAGGTCTAAGGTTCTTAGAGGCTAAGTTCCTAAGATGCTAAGAATCTTAGTAACTCAAAAAAGAAAATAACAATAATTTTAAGGTTTTAAACGAAGGTGTGTATAAGATAAAAAGCTTAGAATCTTAGTTCCTCAGAACCTTAGCAACTTAAAGAAAAATGACAAAACTACAAGTAAGAGCTTTTTTATACCAATTAGGATGTTTCGCGATTCTATTTATTTTAGGGAGATTTTTAGTAGCTTCTTATACCGGATTAACGGGATTTTGGATTCCAATGACCGCTTTTATTGTTGCTACATTGATTTCGCCTAAATTTCAGTCCGTAAAGACTAAAGATGGAGAAAAGCTTTTTATGAAATGGATTTTTATAAAAGGAATTAGAGAAATTGGATAATTAATAGGTAGTATATGAGGATAATTGGACTTATAGGCGGAATTAGCTGGGTTTCTACAGCAGATTATTACAAACTTATAAATGAGGGAATTAATAAGGAGCTGGGAGGGCTTAATTTCTCAGAGTGTCTGATTTATTCTTTCAATTATGCCGACATTAAAAAGAATAACGATGCCAATGATTGGGATGCGACTTTTAATTTGCTTTTAAAAGGATGTCAGTTTCTTAAGCAGGGCGGGGCAGAAGCCATTGTTTTGTGTGCGAATACCATGCATTTGATTGCTGACCGACTTGAGAAGGCAATTGATTTGCCCATTATTCACATTGCGACTGAAACTGCATTGGCGATTCAGAAGAAAGAAGTAAAAAAAGTAGGTTTGATGGGAACGAAATTTACCATGGAACTTGATTTTTTTAAAGATAAATTAGCCGAAAAAGGAATTGAGACTATCATTCCTAAAAATGATGTCGACCGCGATTTTATGCACACCACAATCTTTGAAGAATTAGGAAGAGGTTTGGTAACGGAGGCAACTAAAAAACGATATTTAGAAATTGCCAATCAATTGATACAAGAAGGCGCTGAGGGGATTATTCTAGGCTGTACCGAAATTCCTTTAGTGATAAAACCAGAAGATGTTGCTGTTCCGGTTTTTGATACCACTTTAATTCATTCTATGGCAGCTGTTCAGTTTCAATTGTCATAAAAAGTTAGAAAAAATCCCAATTATTAAAAAAGAAAAACTCCAAATAGTATTAGTATTTGGAGTTTTTCTTTTTTAGTACTTTTTGTCTTTTAATCCTGTAGTGCCAGTTTGGCCGAAGTCGAAGGTGTTTGCCTGAGTAGAGTTGAAGGCGCCAGTCTTGGCAGAGTCGAGGTTGTCGGTCCGAGCAGAGTTGAAGGTACCAGTTTTAACAGAGTCGAAGCTGTCTGTCTGAGCGAAGTCGAAGACAGGTTTTAGGTATAAAAAACAAATTCCAAACAGTACATAATTGCACGGTTTGGAATTTGGAATTTTTAAAATTTGGAATTTATTATTTTCTAATAGTTTCCTTTTTTATGGTTTCAGGAATGATTGTCTTTTTCTTGTAAAGCGGAATGAAATAAGAAACGGTATAGTTAAAACCAATCCCAAAGCTGCCATCATACGTTCTGTTGAAACCCGGAATATAAAGATTATCAAATCCCGAAGGTTTTTGGTTGGCCGCTAAAAGTTTCAGCTGAACGCCAAAACCAACAAATACATTATTGAAAACTTTTGCTTTTATTCCCAGTGCAACTTCAACCCAGCCGGCTGTAAGACCATTGTACTTCTGACCCGAAACAATTGCAGGCTGCTCGCCCCAGTACGGATTTGGGTTGTAAATTTTATAGGTATTCAATTGCTGGCTAAAAGTACTGAAACCGCCTCGAAGTCCAATGGTGATTAAATTTTCCATATCCAGCCAGTTTTGATACAAATTGTAATCAAAACCTCCTTTGATGTAAGTTCCGGTAGTGGTAGTGTTTAATCGGTCATCGTCAGTAGTTTTGTCTTCAAAACCAAGTTCGGCAGCCAGATAGTATTTTTTGGTCAGACGAAAATCACCTGTAACTTCAATACCTTTATAATTCTTGTCGTAAAATCCACGGGTTAATTTGTACAAATCGACCCCCACACGAAGCCCGTAACGATCCGTTTTAATGCTATCCTGCTTAGTTTCCTTAACAGCAGGTTTAGTCGTCTGGGTTTTCGGTTTTGTTTTAACGATCTCCTTGGGTGCAGCTGTATCCGATGTTTCCTGAGCCTGACCCAGAAATATTGAAAACAGCAGACAAAAACTATAGATATATTTCAATGTGTGTTTCATTTTCAAGTTCGATATTAAACTTTTTTACAAAAATTTGTTTTATCCATAATCCATCACCTCCGGAATCAGTGCGTACAAAAGGACCTATTTCAGGAAGGGTAAAAATGGTTTTGAAACCACAAGCTCTTGATACATAAACATCCTGATGCGTATAATTAAAAGTTATTCTGTCTGTGTTTATTGCAGCAGGATTGGTACTCAAAGAGTTATAAATAAAATCATATGTGGTGGTATTCTGGTCTGTTTTCAAGGGTATCGAGATCGTATTGGAATTGGTTACATATCGTAAAGGATTATCCACGTCTGTTATAGTTTTGTTGAAAACAATTCCTTTAGCTTCCTTCTCTCCAATTACTCTCAGATTTATTACATTTTCTTTTACGGTAGGTTCGGCATCTTTATAAAATGTAATTACCAGCCTCGGAGTTGTTGGTGTACTGGCATCACAAATGTCATCTTTTTCACAACTGGACAAGCCAAAGGTGAAAATTAGTAAAAGAGAGATTATTTTTTTCATTTAAATATTTTGTTATCGAAGTTCTAAAAGTACAACATTTTCGACATGGTGCGTTTGCGGAAACATATCGACCGGTCTCACACGGGTTACTTTGTATTTTTCGTCCATTAAAGCCAAATCACGTGCCTGAGTTGCTGAATTACAGCTCACATAAACGACTTTTTTAGGAGCGATCTTCAAAATTTGGTCAACAACCGCAGCATGCATACCGTCTCTTGGCGGATCTGTAATGATTACGTCCGGTTTTCCGTGCTGAGCGATAAAGGCTTCGTTGAAAACAACTTTCATGTCACCAACAAAAAACTCACAATTGGTAATATTATTGCGTTCGGCATTTGCTTTAGCGTCTAAAATAGCTTCAGGAACACTTTCAACACCAATTACTTTTTTCGCCTTTTTTGAGACAAACTGTGCAATAGTTCCCGTTCCGGTATACAAGTCATAAACCGTTTCGTTTCCTGTAAGCCCTGCGAAATCACGTGTTATTTTATACAACTCGTAGGCCTGATCTGAATTAGTCTGGTAGAAAGATTTAGCGTTGATGCTAAATTTCAAACCTTCCATTTCTTCCAGTATATAGTCTCTTCCTTTGTACAGTTTGATATCCTGATCGTAAATAGTATCGTTTTGCTTAGCATTTACCACGTATTGTAACGAGGTAATCTGCGGAAACTTCTCGTAAAGGTGATCTAAAATCAGTTCGCGGTTTTTTTGATCATCTTCAAAAAACTGGATCAAAACCATAATTTCACCAGTAGATACCGTACGAATCATTACCGTTCGCAACAAACCGGAATGCTCTCTTGGATTGAAGAAAGCCATGTTGTGTTCGTTGGCAAAAGCTCTGATCTCATTTCTGATAGCATTTGAAGGATCTTCCTGTAAATGACATTTTTGAATGTCCAGAATTTTGTCCCACATTTTCGGGATATGAAATCCTAAAGCATTTCGGTTTCCTAAATCCTCTGTACTCCCAATTTCTTTCTCGGTTAACCAACGGCTGTTAGAAAATGAAAATTCCATTTTGTTTCTGTAGAAAAATTGTTTTTC
The DNA here is from genome assembly GCF_023539155.1 of Flavobacterium sp. B183. Taxonomy (NCBI): domain Bacteria; kingdom Pseudomonadati; phylum Bacteroidota; class Flavobacteriia; order Flavobacteriales; family Flavobacteriaceae; genus Flavobacterium; species Flavobacterium sp. B183. The sequence continues at coordinate 2,992,461 of NZ_CP097434.1, forward strand.
AGAGCCCAAAATGGTTTCAAATTCGGGAAGTTCTACTTTTCCGATACGTTGTAAGTGATTTTTTACTTCATTTTGTTTGTAATACAGCTGTTGGCTGTATTTCATATTTTGCCATTTGCATCCTCCACAAACACCAAAATGATCGCAGATTGGTTCAATACGATGCTCTGATAATTCGTGAAATTTTACGGCTTTGCCTTCATAATAGGCTTTTCTTTTCTTAAAGGTTTGTACGTCTACTACATCGCCAGGAACGACATTCGGAATAAAGATTACTTTTCCGTCAGGAGCCTTTGCTACTGATACTCCTTTTGCTCCTGCATCAAGAACCTGAATTTGATGAAAGACAATTTTGTCTGTATTTTTTCTTCCCATAGCGCAAAAATAAGAGTTTGTAAACTTTTATAAATTTAATTTTTAAAATATTTTATCAAATTGCCTAATTTAGTGGTTTAATCAAGTTTAAAAGTTAACTTTGTTTATAACAATCGCCCCGAATACTGCATTTTTTATAACCTATTAGTATTGTTGTCCTTTATGAAGTTGTATCATAATCTGTCTCAAATTGGCTTTTTAAAGAAAAGCTATGCTTTCAAATTTTTGTTTGTTGCTTTTATAGGTATACATATCCCTCTGATAGGAATTTTATTTTTTGTGCTGTATTATAATAATCACAGTGTTTCGGCTACCTCAATTTTGATTTTTTCTTTGGTTATGACATTATTGGCGACATTAGTGACGCTTTTGGTTTTAAATCATTTAATAAAACCCATTTCAATAGCCTCAAAAGCCTTAGACGATTACAGACACAATAGAAGATTGTCTATTTTGCCTACAGAATATAGTGATGAAGCAGGTTTGCTTTTGTGCAACATTCAGGAATCAATCTATGAATCAGAAAGTTTTATCAATGAAAAACAGGATTTGATTTATATGCTTTCACATGATTTGAAAAACTTTGCAGGAAATCCTCAGGGACTGGCGCGATTGATTATAAGTGAAAATCCATCAGAATCAGTTCGACAATTGGCAGAATTGATTTGTGAATCTACCAATCTACAGTTTCGATATATTGAAAACTTCATTAAATTATTGCAAGAACAAGATCGGGTAGTGAAAGGAAATTTAGAGATCAGAATGATAACTTTTCCTAATATTTTGCCTTTTATCAATGAACAGGTTGAACAACGCCTGATTGATAAGAATATTAAATTAAGTCTGAATTTAGAACTTGTGGAGGCAAAACTGAGAATTGACGAAGGTTTATTGGTTCAGGTTTTAGTGAATTTGATTAGTAATGCGGTTAAATTCTCTTATTTTGACAGTGAGGTTAAAGTGAGAATTTACACCGAAGATTCAAAATTCATTGTAACCGTTACGGATAATGGAATTGGTTTTGATAAAAATCAGATTGATGAGCTCTTTAAAAAATTCACAAAAATGAGCCGATTGGGTACCGCTAATGAATCTTCGACCGGAATTGGTCTGTATCTCTGTAAAAAAATAATTGAGAAGAATAAAGGCAAATTAACCGCAACCAGTGAGGGCAGAAATAAAGGTGCTGAATTTAGAATTGAGTTTGAATTGTAGTTTTTGGTTTGTTGTTTATTGTTAAGATTCTATGATACGGATTGATATTATCTCAAATGTAACGCTACTCCGGAGCTGTTTTGTCACAGGGGAAAGTTGTCTATAGTTATTTCGTTTCTTCTGAGCTCAATTTTAAAAACTTCTTTACAAAATTCATAAAAAATAAATCCGTGTCAATTTGCGTTTTCACTTTAGCGAATTCGTTTTATCCGCGTGAAAATTTGAGACGTTCTTATATCTAATTTATAATTTATGGTTCTGAATGAATTCTATTTTCGAATAAAAGTATTTCAATTCAGAACCATAAAGTTGTTTTTAGTCAAATAAATCAGAAGACAAATAACGATCACCACGATCACAAATCACGGCAACAATAACTCCCGATTCCAGTTGCTCGGCAATTTTTAAAGCAACAGCTACAGATCCTCCGCTACTCATTCCGGCAAAGACACCTTCTTCAAGAGCAAGTCTTTTAGTCATCTTTCTGGCTTCTTCTTCGCTTACATCGATAACAGTATCTACTTTCGAGGCATCAAAAATTTTCGGTAAATATTCCTGCGGCCATTTTCTAATTCCCGGAATTTGAGATCCGTCACTAGGTTGGGCCCCGATGATTTGAATGTTGGTGTTTTTCTCTTTTAAATAGGTCGAAGTCCCAATAATAGTTCCCGTAGTTCCCATTGCTGAAACAAAATGGGTTACCGTTCCTTCTGTATCGTTCCAGATTTCCGGACCTGTGGTTTTGTAATGTGCTTTCCAGTTGTCATCATTTGCAAACTGATTTAGCATCAAATAACCGCCCTGAGCGACCTTTTTGTCGGCATAGTCCCTCGAACCAATAATTCCTTCACTAGCGGGCGTTAAAATAACTGTGGCGCCATAAGCACGCATGGTTTGAGTTCGTTCTTTTGTAGAATCTTCAGGTAAAACCAATTCGATTTCAATTTGAAACAATTGTGCAATCATCGCCAAAGCAATTCCTGTATTTCCGCTGGTAGCTTCAATTAGTTTGTCGCCTTTTTTAATATCACCTCTTTCAATAGCCGAAGCAATCATGTTGTATGCCGCTCTGTCTTTTACACTTCCTCCGGGATTATTACCTTCAAGTTTCAGTAAAAGTTTTACGTTTTTATTTTTAACCAAATTGACGGTTTCCATTAACGGAGTGTTTCCAATTAGGTTAAGCAATTTCTGTGGACCCATTTTATTTTTTTTCTTTTATTTTAACTTCGGTTGTAGTGGTGTTTAAAACGATTGAATCTTCAGGGATAGATTTGGTGATCCATGCATTTCCGCCTACAATACTGTTTTTTCCAATAATGGTTTCGCCTCCCAAAATAGTAGCATTGGCATAAATGCAAACGTTTGCTTCTACAGTTGGGTGTCTTTTGGCGTTTTTCATTTCTTTACTAACGCTCAGAGCTCCTAAAGTAACACCCTGATAAATTTTTACATGTTTTTTAATTACAGTAGTTTCTCCAATTACAATTCCCGTAGCATGATCGATAAAAAAGGGAGAAGCAATCTCAGCTCCAGCATGAATGTCGGTTCCTGTAATTCGATGGGCATACTCACTCATCAATCTCGAGAAAAGTAATAGATCCAGGCGATACAATTCGTGACTTAGTCGGTAAATGGCGATCGCGTAAAATCCGGGATATCCCAAATAAACTTCATCAATACTGTTCGATGCCGGATCATTTTCAAGGATGTATTCGGCATCCTGATTTAGTTTTTCCAGAACTCCGGGTAATTTTTCCAAAAAACGATCCCACATTGCATCACACGAATTTTCAGATTTTTTACAGGCCAGAACAGCAATTTCTTTAAAACGAATTTCCAGTTCTTGGATGCTTTTGTCTAAAGCTGCATTGGAATCAAAAAGAGTGTAAAAAAGCTTCTCGGTAAAATCTTCTGTTTTGGTTTTGATGCCGTAATTTATGCTTGAATGACTTTTTAAAGCTTTTATGTTTTGTATGATAGAATCTTTTGTCAAAATGGTAAAATTGAATGAATACTAAGAAACGCTAAAAGTAAGGCGTTTTTTGTAAATAAAGGCATGAATTCTACAAAGAAATTTTCTTTTGAAAGTGGTATTTGTGATAAATAAAAGAAATGTAAACCGCTGTTTTTTTATGTAATTCTTAAGCAGTTAAATGTGTAAATTAGCAGTTAAAAATTGTAAAAATGAAAAACAACTCCACTTTTAAAAGCGCTATTTCTGATACTTCCTTTCCTGAAAGCGATAAAATTTATGGAAAATCGATACACGACCCTATTTTAGGATTGATTATTAAAGATCATCCTTCTTTTAGCGATGAGGATTGTATTGCCGTGAAAGAATTAAATGAATACCGTCAGAGGTATATTTCGAACTATTTGTCAACTGAAATTGGAGTGCTTTCGGATCTTGAACAAAGTGTTCTTTCTTCGTTAAAAGAAGATAAGTCGATTGTTAGTATTGCTGAAGATGAGCCGGAAACCAGAAATTTAGGTCAGAAAGTCGCAGATCAGGTGGCAGATTTTGGCGGAAGCTGGACATTTATCATTTCTTTCCTGATCTTTATTGTAGTTTGGATTGGAGCGAATGTTTTTATTTTGGTCAACAAAGGTTTTGATCCCTATCCGTTTATTTTACTCAATTTGATTCTGTCCTGTATAGCTGCACTGCAGGCACCGGTAATCATGATGAGTCAGAATCGTCAGGAGGAAAAAGATCGAAATCGTGCTAAGAAAGATTATATGATCAATCTTAAATCGGAATTAGAGATCAGAATGATTCATGATAAAATCGATCATTTGATCATGCATCAGCAACAGGAGTTGATCGAAATTCAAAAAGTTCAAATCGAAATGATGAACGATATTTTGGATAAGATTAAGAAATGATTCTTACAAAAACAATGTATTGAAGAGATTCGGAAAGGTTAAAAAGAGCGTTTTCTGGTGGAAAGAATTTAGGGTTTTCAGAGTAGTTGAATTTTGATTTTTTGATGCAAAGAGGAAAAAAGTTTTAGAAAAAAGGGGCGACTTGTGAATTCAATTCTATTTTGAATTTACTGAAAATATAATGCTGAAAAAGTAAGAATGGGATAGAGCGAAAATCTTTTGAATCTCATTACAAAAGAAGCAAGATTTAATACACGACAAGAATACTGTTTTTTTAAATTGGGAGATTTCTTTTTTCTAAAATCATACAAGAATTAATACGGACAGTTGGTGAGGGGTAGTGTTGCTATTTTAAAGTTTCCTATTTTTGAACTTTCAATACTTATAAAAAATGAAAGCGTTTAAAATTTTAATAATGATTCTTGCTATTTCGGTTGCGTTATACGAGCAGGTTTCAGCAGAAAAAAACATCTATATTATGGTAATTGCTATTGCGGTTTTCATGTATGGGATGATGCAGTTGAGTGCAAAAACACCGAGTAAAAACCAAGATAAAGAAGAGCAGGATGTTGACTAAAGGAGATAAGGTTTCCGTCTTAGATGAAGCCATAAACGGAACGGTAGTTTCAGTGAAAAACAAGGAGGTTTTGATCGAAACTGAGGATGGATTTATGATGACATTTTTTGTCAACGAATTGCTTAAAATTCAGGATTCCAGTAATTTAATGAATTCTATTAAAAGAATTGATTTAGATGAGATTTCAAAAGAAAAAACAGAGCCAAAACCGCGAAGTTTTGTGAAAGAAAAGAAAGATAAACGTGAAATTTCGGCTCCTGAATTTGATTTGCATATCGAAAAACTGGTTCCTAATAAACGCGGAATGTCTAACTACGATATTTTGACTTTACAGACTGAAACAGCAAAAAGACATATTGAATTTGCGATCAGAAATCGTATTCCTAAAATTGTTTTTATTCATGGTGTTGGTGAAGGAATTCTAAAAGCGGAACTTGATTTTTTATTGGGTCGTTACGACGGAATAGATTTTCAGGATGCTAATTATCAAAAATACGGCTTAGGAGCAACTGAAGTTTATTTTAGACAAAATCAGAAATAAGAGTTTATTTCGATCGTAAAATATTGGATTTAGGGCATAAAAAAACGTCCGTTTTTCTTTCTGGATTTCTAGTGAAACCGGTTTAGAAAAACGGACGTTTTTTGTAGGAAATAAAACAGCTGTAAACTTGTTTTGAAATTACCTTTTATGGTGTAGTCGATACCTCAAGAATTCCGTAATTGTAAATAGTTGGTAATTTAAAACTACTGTTGGCTCTTGTAAATCTTACGCCTTTAAGAACAATCTTATGGAAATAAGTACTTCCGACAAGTGAAGTAGTAACTTCGATAATTCCACTTACATTTTGTGCGCCATTGTCTGCAATCCATATTTCGTTTACAGTAGGTTTAGTAGGTAAGGGAGAAGCACAAAAATAGTCTTGAGTTAGGGAACCGTCGTTATAAGTACGCAGTAAAACTTTGTTTAATGTAGTGCCAATTAAACCTGTTTTAGGCTGGTTGGAGGGGGTAACTACGTTTTCGAGTAGTTTAGGATCGATACTGTCAATTGTGATGGCAGTTGAGGCGCTAAAATTGTACAGTTGTTTTGAGGTTGAACATTGTCTGACAACTCCCAGAAAAGTAGCATTAGGAGAGTTGTAAGTAGTTTTGAAAGTACCAAAAGGGTATTCTGCTTCTACTTGTGGTCCTGCGGGTTTTAAAAAAGTAATGTTCTGAAAAACGAGATTGTGATTATACCCCGTAATTGTAGAACTTCCATCAGGATTATCTGTGATAGCTGCTGTACTGATATCGACAATTTTTCCGGCAGTAGCCTGCCATTCTTCTGTTACAGCAGGCGTCGTTGGCGGTATTGCACCACAAATATTATCAATAGCTACCTGGCCATTATAAGCTCTGTATACTACACGTGTTGTAGTGTTGTTAATGTCGTAAGTCAATGGTTTACCAGGTACCGTCGCGTCGTTCGTAAGGGTATTAGGCGGTAATTGAATTAACAGCGATTCCTGTTTTTTAAGTTTGTATATAAGACTGTTGGTTGTAGTATTGCAGGTTGCTGCTGTAATACTAGGATCACTAAAGTCAATTGTATCAACCACTAAATCTCCATCATCGCATCCGTTTAATAAAAGCGCAAAGAAGAGAAGGCTTGCATATTTTTTCATCGTAATTTTATTTGAGGTCAAAAATAGTGAAAAATTTGGCAAATGATATTCAAGATTTGACAATTGATATTTCTTAACTTTGCAGGGATGAAAAAAGTATACCTCGATAACGCCTCTACAACCGCTATGCGTCCTGAAGTGATTCAGGAAATGTTGAAAGTAATGACTGAAGATTTTGGAAATCCCTCTTCTACACACAGTTTCGGAAGGAACGGAAAGACCATTTTAGAGCTTTCCAGAAAAAGTATTGCGAAATATTTAAATTGTGCGGCACAGGAGATTATTTTCACCTCAGGAGGAACTGAGGCTGATAATTGGATTCTTCGTTCGGCGGTAGAAGATCTTAAAGCAGAACGCATTATTACAACCAGAATCGAGCATCATGCTGTATTGCATACGGCATTGGTTTTAGAATCTGAATATAATGTTCAGGTGGATTACGTAAATGTAAATCCCGATGGAAGTATTGATTTAACCCATTTGTCCAATTTATTAGCAGAAGACAAAAAGACAATTGTCAGTTTGATGCATGTAAACAACGAAACCGGAGCTATTTTGGATCTGGAAAGAGTTGGTGTAATTTGTAAGCAGTATCATGCTTTGTTTCATTCGGATACTGTTCAGTCTGTTGGAAAAACGGAGATCGATCTGCAAAAAATCCCTGTTGATTTTATCGTAGCAAGTGCGCATAAATTTCACGGTCCAAAAGGAGTTGGGTTTGCATTTGTTCGAAAAAACTCAGGATTACAGCCTTTGATTTTTGGAGGAGAGCAGGAAAAAGGCTTGCGTGCCGGTACAGAAGCCGTGCATCAGATTGCCGGAATGGCGAAAGCATTGTCTCTTTCCTATGAGAATTTAGGTGTTGAAAGAAATTATATTTTAGGCTTGAAAACCTATCTCATTGAGCAATTTGAAGCTCATTTTCCGGGTTTCAGAATCAATGGAAAGAAGGATGATTTTTACAACATCATCAATGTTATTCTGCCTTTCTCAGCAGATAAGACTTCAATGCTTTTGTTTAGTTTAGATATGAAAGGAATTGCCGTTTCCAGAGGCAGTGCCTGTCAGTCGGGGAGTGTGAAACCGTCGCATGTTTTGAAAGAAATGCTCTTAGAAACTGATTTAAAATTACCAAATCTCCGAATTTCATTTAGTCATTTTAATACCAAAGAAGATATTGACTGGTTGATTGAGAGTTTAAAAGGTGTTTAAAGTTTCAGGTTTCAAGTTTAAAGTTTCAAGTTTAAAGTTTCAAGTTTCAGGTTTCGTGTAGAACTTGAAACCTGAAACCTGAAACAAAAAGATTATTTACGAATCACTTTTACCTGTGAATCATTGGTGAGTTTTATAATGGTTGATGGTTTTCCGGCAATTCTGTCGTGATACAGATTTACTACATAATCAACGCCTTTTACAATTTCCGGATTGATGTCTTTGAAACCAATAGGAGTAGGTTGTCCCGAAATATTAGCTGAAGTTGAAACCAGTGGTTTTTTCATTCGTTCCAATAATTTAAAACAGAACGGTTCCTTTACCAGACGAACAGCAAGCGAATTGTCGGCAGCTATGATATTTGGAGCAACATTACGGGGCTCATCCAGAATTAAAGTGGTTGGTTTTTCAGATAAATCTAAAATTTGCCAGGCTACTTCAGGGATGTTTTTAAACACATTGTACATCATTTTTTCGCCATTCATCAATACAATCATGCTTTGTGTTTCAGCGCGTTGTTTGAGTTTGTATATTTTGGCAACAGCCTCAGGATTTGTTGCGTCACAGCCAATTCCCCATACGGTATCAGTAGGGTAGAGAATGATTCCTCCTTCTTTTATGACTTCGTACGCTTTGATTATTTCTTCGTTCATATTACAAGTCAATTATTTTGTATGATGGAATTCCTTTAATTTTAAACTTATGGTGATACATATAAAGATTGATTAGTCTTTCTGAAATAAAACCAAAAATTCGGGCCTGATAAGCATCTTCCGGGATTGTAACTCTGGATTCAAGTTCAAATAAAATCGAGAAAAGCCAGGCGTAATAGTTGTCGAATTTCTCTTTTGAACTAACCATCATATTTCCCATGTGAAAAAGGGTTCCTTCGTCCAGAAATGAGGTAATACTGTCTTTATATTCCGGATATTTTTCCAAAATGATCTGTTTGGTTAAATCCCAATCCTCTTTTCGGTGTTCCTCACAGTAGTTATCGGTCAAAGATCCTTTTTTGAACTTATAAGGTCGGCATAGAATTACATCATATTCCGAAAGAATTGAAGCTATTTTTTTCTCTAGTTTTTTAGAAGAGGTATTGAATAGCTTAGTATTTTTGAAATTTTCAGTTGTGATTTTTTTCTGTGCAGAAGGTTTTAAGTTGTACCAGTCGTTGTAAAAGTTAAGGTATCTTCTGTAATGGCAAATACCCACGTAATCAGCCTTTTTTTCGTTTTTCCAAATCCAGTAAGCAGCTGTCAATTCACAATAGTTGCTGTTTTTGTTTCCGATATTGTCCTGAGTATTGTCTCTTAAGATAGTGTCAGTGATTGATGGATTTGTTCCCACCTGAATCGGAACCAGAATATCATTGGATAATACAGGGTTTTCTTTATGAGTTACGATAAAAATCTTAATCATTATTCAGTTCTGTTTTAGATCTTTTTAAAGCTATGGCAATTATCTGATGCATGTCATAATATCTGTATTCGGATAATCTTCCTCCAAATATTACATTCTTTTCTTCTAAAGACAGTTTTTTGTACTCTTCAAACAAGGCTTGATTTTTGGCATCGTTTATAGGATAAAACGCTTCGTTAGACGGGTTCCATTCGCATGGATATTCTTTTGTAATAACCGTTTTGCTTTGTTTGCCAAATTCAAAATGTTTGTGCTCAATTATTCGGGTAAAAGGATAGCTGGCGTCGTTGTAATTAACAACAGCATTTCCTTGAAAATTATCAGTATCAAGAACTTCGTTGTCAAATTGTAGAGATCTGTATTCCAGAACTCCTAATTTGTAATCGAAATACTCGTCAATCTTTCCGGAATACACAATTTTATCAGCAAGTTCGTCAAATTTTGTTCGGTCTGAAAAGTAATTGGTATTGGTTACCACTTCAATTCCGTCTAATAATTTGTCAATTAATTTATTGTAACCGCCAATAGGGATTCCCTGATAAGTGTCGTTAAAATAGTTATTGTCAAAAGTGAATCTAACCGGAAGTCTTTTTATGATAAAAGCGGGTAATTCAGTGGCTTTTCTTCCCCACTGTTTTTCAGTATATTCTTTTATAAAATAATCGTAGATGTCTTTACCAACAAGGCTTAGGGCTTGTTCTTCCAGATTTTTAGGGTCTTTTACTCCATAAGCGGCTACTTGCTCCTCTATTTTTGCTTTGGCTTCCTGAGGTGTTTTAGTTCCCCAAAGCTGGTAGAAAGTATTCATGTTAAAAGGTAAATTGTACATCTTACCTTTAGAAAGTGACATTGGAGAATTGGTAAAGTTGTTGAATTCAACAAATTGATTCACATAATCCCATATTGCTTTATCGTTGGTGTGAAATATATGTGCACCATATTTATGAACATTAATTCCTTCGATATTTTCGCAATATACATTTCCTCCTATATGGTCTCTTTTGTCAATTACCAGGCATTTTTTACCTGCTTTTTTTGCTTCGTGAGCGAACACGCTGCCATAGAGACCTGATCCAATTATTAAATAGTCATATTGCTTTTTCATGATGCAAAAGTAGAGATTAATTAGTAAATTGCAACAAATTACAAAAGTAAAAATGGCAGGAAAAATACAAGTAGGGTATCTGGTTTCGTATGATTATGAGTTGTTAAAAACATCACTTCCAACAGTGTATAATGATGCAGATGCGGTTTTTGTCGCCATTGATAAAAATAGAAATACCTGGAATGGCGGAAGCTTTACGATCGATGATTCTTTTTTTGAGTGGATTAAGAATTTTGACGTTGATAAGAAGGTGGTGATTTATGAAGATGATTTTTATGTTCCAACCTTAACTACAATGGAATGTGAAATCAGAGAGCGAAAAATGCTCGCTGAAAAAATGGGAATTGGGAACTGGATTGTTCAGGTAGATTGCGACGAGTATTTTGTTGATTTTAAAAAGTTCGTTTCAGATTTAAGACGATACGATTCCTATCTTATCAATCCCGAAAAACATCCTATTCAAATATGTGCTTTCTGGGTTATGCTTTATAAATATACAGATCAGGGTATTTTATATGTAGATAAACCGCTGAAAGCAATTTTTGCGACAAACTATCCTAATTATAAAAGCGGACGCAGAATCAAAGAACGTCAAATTTATACCAATAATATTGTCTTGCATGAATCCTTGTCAAGAACTGAAGCCGATTTACGTTTTAAGCTGGACAATTGGGGGCATAATGTTGATGTAGATAAGGGATTTTTGGATAAATGGCTTGTTGTAAATGAAAACAATTATAAAGAGTACAAAGATTTTTATTATTTACAGCCTAAAAGATGGAAGAAATTGGGATTCTTCTCGACTAAAAGCATCCCTCAGATAAAAGAGATTATTGAGAAAGAAAAAAGACTGAATGTACCTAAGTTCAATCTCTATTTTAAAAATTTCGGACAGTGGCTGAAATATTCACTGAAGAAAAAAAAGGCATAAGGTAATTTTTATTTCGTTTTTGCTCTCATAATCCATTTTTCTTAATTATTAAGGTTATTTTTGCTTCCTTCCATTTACCTCTTAGAATTGCAGACTATTGAACTGCTTTTTGATGTTTTGGTTTGAATAAAATAAACGATTGAGCATTGGAAATGGGTAATAAATTAATATCAAAGTTATAGTTAATGATCTCAAAATTTAGATTTTCAACAGCAGTAAAAAGTTCCAGAGATATTCTGACTTGTATTAAAAATTTTAATACTTCAGGTGAGTTGTTTGGGAATGGAGACCGTAATGTTATTAAGTTGTTTGATCTTGAGGAGAAAAAAATCAACATTAAATCCTTTAAAATTCCGAATTTAATCAACAAAGTTGCTTACCGCTATTTTAGAAAATCAAAGGCAAGACGTTCTTACGAATATGCTACAATTTTGTTAGAAAGAGGTATTGGAACTCCACAACCCATAGCATTTTTAGAGAACTTTAATTTTTTAGGTCTGAGAGACAGTTATTATGCGAGTGAGCATCTGACAACTGATTTAACCTATAGAGAGCTTGTAGAAATTCCGGATTACCCGGATCATGACAATATCTTAAGACAATTTACAAGGTTTAGTTTTGGTCTTCATGAGAAAGGAATTGAATTTTTAGATCACTCCCCGGGAAATACGCTTATTAAGAAGAAACAGGACGGAAATTATGAATTCTTTTTGGTCGATTTAAACCGAATGGAATTTCATGAATCAATGAGTTTTGAAATGCGTATGAAGAATCTGTGTCGCCTAACCCCTTTAAAAGAGATGGTAGCGGTTATGAGTAACGAGTATGCAAAGTTTTATAAAGTAGAATCGGAACAAAGAATATTTGAAACTTTATGGAAATATACTGCTGATTTTCAGGAGAAGTTTTACAGAAAAAAGCGCCTGAAAAAGAAACTTAAATTCTGGAAGAAGTAATTCGGGCTAGTTCTTTATAACGGATAAAAACGCTGTAAGCATTTAGATAACATATCGTGATTCCTTTGGCTCCGTCTAAAAAGCCCAAACGAATTAAAAACTGATACAGAAAAGTATAAACAGGATGGAAAATCATCAGTAAACGAGATGAATTCTGTCCTTTTTTTTGTTTTTCATTGGCCTTTAAAACTCCGTAACTGTACATTTTTGCTTTGTAGTCAGTATAAGAAGTATAAGAGAAATGAATGATTTTGTTTTTTAATGTTGAAATCGGTCCGTTCACGATCAGTTTTTCATGTACCATTCTGTCCTGATTGTATCGACAGTTTGTTTTATTAAAAAGTCTGAAAATTTTATCCGTTTGCCAGCCGCTAAAATGAAGCTTGCGGCTTTTGAACATAAAAGTTCGATAAATGAAATAGGCACTTGCCGCATCTTTTTGATTGATGGTGGCTGCGATTTCCAGTTTTAGTTCCGGAGTTAATCTTTCATCGGCATCGATGAATAAGATCCAGGAGTTTTTTGCCTGATCAATCGCAAAATTACGTTGTGAAGTGTAATTAACGAACGGATTCTGGATTACTTTTACGTTTTTAAAAGATTCAATTATGCTCAGCGTCCGATCGGTACTGTATGAATCTACTACGATTATTTCATCGGCAAAATCGATATCTCCCAGTAATGATTTTATATGCTGTTCTTCATTAAGCGTAATAATCAAAACAGACAATTTTTCCCTGTCAGCAGTATTCATAAGTTCTTCACTCATTTTCAATTTTTATACTCCTGAAAATAAGTATCCAGTTTTTCAAGCATTAAAGTTAAAGGGTACTCATCGTAGTACTCAAAAGTATGATCTTTTATGTATTGTTCGGTGTGTTGCTTGTATATTTCCGGTTTTAAATCTTTTAGGTGAATAGAGAAGTTTTTGGCTTCATTTTCAAATATTTGCCAGGTCTCTTTTCTAACAGATGGTGTAAATATGGAGAAGGTTGGAATTTCAAGTGCTTTGGCCATATTCACGGCTCCTCCTTCATTTCCGATTAACATTTCGCATTGTGAAAGTAAAGCCAGAAAAGGCCTTAGTTCAGTGCAGTACAAATCAAAAACGATGTGTTTTTTAGTTTCGGCACTACAATGGTTGTATACTTCGAGAGCCTGTTCTTTTTGGTCCGGGATATAATTAAAAATGATAGTCGCATTGGTTTTGGCAACTGTAAAATCGATAATTTTAGCCATTCCTTCTAATGGATATGTCTTGTAAACTTCGCTTCCCAAAATTCCAAACATGATTAATGGCTTTTCCATATCGACCTGGTAGCTTTTCAGAAGTCTTTTGGCATCATCAATTTCAGATTCTTTCAAAAAGATTTTTGGTTTTACATCTGTAATCTTTTCAGAAATGAACGGCTTTAGAAGCATCAAACGATTTTCAATGGCCAATCCGTGTTCTGATTCTACAGCATCTAAGCGTTCATAAGTGTAATTATAGCATATTTTGGTGTACCATTTACGATATGAAACCTTATATTTTGCACCTGAAAACAACGTAATTAAATTAGTTTCCAACTTAGAATAAACGTCAATAACAGCATCGTATTTATTGCGTCGGATTTGAAAAATAAATTTAAACAGAGAAGGGGTTGATTTTCTAACCTTGTTGGATAAAGGAATAATGTTATCAATATTCTTGTTCTCTTTTAGTACATCGACAGAATTTGGGTAACACATATAATCGATAATCGAATCCGGGTATTTGGTTTTTAGATTATTACAGATTATGGTGCTCGTTAATACATCTCCAATTCTTTTTTGCTGAATGACTAATATTCTCATTTATATAAAATTCAATTTGTGGGCTAAATTAGTAATAATTTTGTAAAATGTGCAAACGTACGATTAAGATAAGGTAACTAGAATAAAAAGCCGTATTTTTGCAAAAAACAAATTCCCCCCAAGAAAATGCAGATTAGTGGTCTAGTTATTACTTTCAATGAAGAGAAAAATATTGGTAAATGTATAGATGCTTTACTAAAAGTGTGTGATGAAGTAATTGTAGTAGATTCGTTTAGTAAAGATCGTACCGTTGAAATTGCCAAAGAAAAAGGCGCGATAGTTATTGAACAGGCCTTTTTGGGCGACGGCCCGCAACGTACACATGGATTGCCTTATTGTAAAAACGACTGGATCTTAAATCTTGATGCCGATGAGTTTCTGGATAAAGATGCTGAAAAATTTATATTAGATAAAAAATATCTTGAAGGAAACTATGATGCTTTTAGTTTTAGAGTAAAAAACTTTCTTGGCGATAAACTTATCGATTTTTCAGGCTGGTATCCGGATCAAAAAGTTCGCTTTTTTAATAAACAGACAGCACATCCTTCTGATTCTAAGGTGCATCAGAAGATAATAACCCAAAAGGAAAAAAAGGTCGCTGTACACATATTGCACTACGGCTGGGACTCTTTAGATCAGATTATTGCAAAGAAAAATCAATATTCCGGTTGGCATGCACAACAATTGTTCGATCAAGGGAAAAGAATAACCGCAATTAAGCCAGTTATTAATGGGGCTGTTGCGTTTATCAGATGCTACTTTTTTAAGAAGGGTATTTTTAATGGTATAGACGGCTTGTCGATAGCTATGATTCAGAGTTTCTTTTCTTATATGAAATATGCTAAGCTTTTAAAACTTCAAAAGAGGCTAAAATAAAATTTGATAAAAACGGAGGTACAATTTCAATTACAGTACCGTTTTTTAAGATACTAGCACAGTCCTTCACGCTGTGTTGTTGCTTGGTTTTTCGATTGTTGCATGTGTCAGATATATTTTTTGCAATATATCTAGGAGTAAATTTGCTTTAAAAATTGCAACAAGTAGTTTTTTTCTTATATTTACAAGCAGGTAAGATCAGGTTTTATTTAACAATAATAAGGTTTTTTGTTTCATTTCTTTTTTTTTGCTTAAAAGTGTTTTTTTTTGTGAAAAATAATACTATTAATGATAGATTTGCTAAAAAAATAGAGAATGTCAAAGCTACCAATTTTAATGTATCATAATGTTGTAGAAGACGAAGCAAAGTCTGTGGATTTAAGTGTTTCTGTAGCAAAATTAGAATCACAATTTAAATTTTTACACGATAACAATTACACGACATTTCATTTTAAAGATTTAGAAAATTTAAAAGAACTTCCTTCAAAAAGCATTATAATCACTTTTGATGATGTTACCGAGTGCCAGTTGTTGTATGCGGTGCCTTTGCTTGAAAAATACCACTTAAAAGCTTCTTTTTTTATACCATTTTCTTACGTTGGTAATTTTGATTATTGGATCGAAGGAAAAGAAAAAATTATGAGTGTCGAACAGCTAAAAGGGTTGAATCCTGATTGTATTGAGCTGGGGTATCACTCTTTTGAACATAAAAGATACAGTTCGTTGTCTAAAGAAGAGTTAGAAGCTGATTTTGCGAAATCTAATGCGTTTATTTTGGACAATCAATTAGATATAAAACCTGTTCTGGCATATCCTTTTGGGAATTATGCCAAGAAACATTCTGAGTTTGCTGTTTTTGAAAATATGATGCGGGATAACGGTATAAAATACGGTTTGAGAATAGGCAACAGAGTAAATAATTTTCCCTTTAAAAATAACTATTTGGTAAAGAGAATAGACATAAAAGGCGAAGATAGTTTGTTTAGATTTAAATTAAAATTGAAAATAGGTAAGCTTAAATTATTTTAAAAAATGCTATGGAAATTAGTGGATTAGTAATAACGTATAATGAAGAAAAAAACATTGGCAAATGTATTGATGCGCTGTTCAGAGTTTGTAACGAAGTAATTGTTGTTGATTCGTTAAGTACAGATAATACAGTAAAAATTGCCGAAGAAAAAGGGGCTAAGGTTGTTTCGCAGAGCTTTTTAGGAGACGGACCTCAGAGAATTCACGGTCTTCCTTATTGTAAAAATGACTGGATTTTAAATTTAGATGCTGATGAGATCTTGGCCGACGATGCCGAAAAATTTATATTATCAGGCCAATATGAAAAACAGAATTTTGATGTGTATGCCTTTTCTCTGTATAATTATATGGGCTGTAAGCTCATTAATTTTGCAGGTTGGTACCCTGATAAAACTTCACGATTTTTTAACAAACAAACGGCTTCTCCTTCAAAAGATAGCGTACATCAAAAAGTTTGTGGTACTAATAAGACCCACTTAAAAGTTCATATACACCATTATGCCTGGGACTGTTTTGGACAATTTATCAGTAAGAAAAATTTGTATTCAACCTGGCATGCCCAGCAGCTTTACAATCAGAATAAAAGGGTAAACAGTTTTAAACCTATATTAAATGGGACAGTTTCTTTTGTTAGATGTTATTTTTTTAAAAAAGGCTTTTTACATGGATTAGACGGTTTCACCTTTTCAATGACTCAGGCTTTCTTCTCTTATATGAAATATGCTAAGCTTTTGAAACTTCAAAAACAGAATAAGTAAAAAAAAGTATATTAAATAATAAAGCGGAATGAGTAATCATTCCGCTTTATTATTTATAGAGATTATATGTTAAACAGCAACATCGTACTCACGAAGCGCATTGTTTAATGAAGTTTTTAAATCTGTTGATGGTTTACGAGTACCAATGATTAATGCACATGGTACTTGAAATTCACCTGCAGCGAATTTTTTAGTGTAACTTCCAGGAATCACGACAGAACGAGCAGGAACGAAACCTTTCATTTCAACAGGTTCATCACCAGTTACATCGATAATTTTTGTGGAAGCAGTCAAACAAACATTAGCACCAAGAACAGCTTCTTTTCCTACGTGAACTCCTTCTACTACAATACAACGAGAACCAATAAAAGCACCATCTTCAATAATAACCGGAGCAGCTTGTAATGGCTCTAAAACACCACCAATACCAACACCACCGCTTAAGTGAACATTTTTACCAATTTGAGCACAGCTTCCAACAGTTGCCCAGGTATCAACCATAGTACCTTCGTCAACATAAGCGCCAATGTTTACATAACTTGGCATCAAAATTACACCGCTTGAAATATAAGCTCCGTAACGGGCTACTGCATTAGGTACTACACGAATTCCTTTTTCAGCATAACCTTTTTTCAGCAACATTTTGTCGTGGTATTCGAAAATACCAGATTCCCATGTTTCCATTTTTTGAATCGGGAAATACATTACAACAGCTTTCTTAACCCATTCGTTTACTTGCCACTTGTCACCAACAGGTTCAGCGCAACGTAATTTTCCTGCATCAATCAATTCAATAACCTCTCTGATAGCATCAGTAGTAGCGGTTTCTTGTAATAAAGCTCTGTTTTCCCAAGCTTGTTCTATTATAGTCTGTAAAGAATTCATAAGTTTTAATTTTTGGCAAAGATAAGGTATTTGCGGAAAAGCAGAAAAGTAAAGCTATTGTAAAATGTTACAAGTGTAACTTTTTGTTTGTATTTTGATAAATAAAACAAGGCTTGTAGAAAATGCAAAAATGGGATTAATCTATAAACGTTTTTTTTTGATGGTAAAACATGATAAAAATCAGATTTTGCGTTTTTACTTCTCATTAATTTCGCGGTATAATTCCCAAAAGATATAGAGAGGAATTGCAAAATACCATTCCAAAACAAAAATATTTAATCAGTAAGAAATGAATCAAGAAAATCAACTCCGAACGCCTGTTACAGTAATCGATAAAGAAGTCACGTGGGATAAAACGCAAGTGATTATGAGTAAAACAAATGCTTTTGGTATTATTGAGTATGCCAACGAAGTATTTGTGGATGTATGCGGTTATGAAGATTATGAGTTAATGGGGCAGCCACACAATATTATACGTCATCCGGATATGCCAAAGGTTATTTTTAAGGTGCTTTGGGAAAATCTTAAAAACGGAAAGAACTTTCATGCTATTGTTAAGAATTTAGCAAAGTCAGGACGTTACTATTGGGTTATTACCGATTTTGAGATTGCAAAAGACGAGAATGGAGTTATTGTGAATTATTTTGGAAGACGACAAGCAGTCCCACAAGAGGTAATTGCCTTGCATATTGAGCCGCTATACAAAAAACTGTTGCAAATCGAGGCGGCGAGCGGCATGGAGTTTAGCGAGAAATATCTTATTGGATTTCTGGAGGAAAAGAAGAGGACTTATGTTGAATATATTAAGGAGTTAATTTATGAACATGAGAAATCGCAGGCAAAGTTTGCTCAGTATGAAGTGCAGGAAAATGATGAAGAGGAGGAAAGAGGTTTTTTTAGAAGACTGTTTAACAGATAGAAGTTATTTTTTTAGATTTTGAATATTTGGAAAAAATCCGTTTTGAACAAAAGCTCAGAACGGATTTTTTATGAGGTAAAATGTATCTTGATTGTTTTAAGAATCTTAAACTAGTTGTTTTGTTTGTTAGGTTTTACAGAAAGTTAAATAGGAAATGATCAGAATAAAAAAAGTTTATCTTTGTATTGTAAATGAAAGTATTATGGAAGCAATTAGATTAGAGTTTCAACCGGAAATAAAAGAAAAAATATTAAAATTGTTAAGTTCGTTTTCTTCAGAGGAACTTAAAATAATTCCGGAAGATTCAGGATTTGAAGAGGATAAGAGGAAATTGAGAGAGAGAGCTGAAAAAATTGCAAACGGAACAGCACAATACAGCACGTTTGAAGAATTAGATGTTTTACTTGAAGAGACTATTAAAAAATATGAAAATTAATTTAACGATTGAGTTTAATTATGATTTGAATGATATCGTGCATTTTATTTCAAAAGATAAACCAATTGCAGCAAGAAATTTTAAAAATGAATTAGTAAAAAAGCTGAAGAAGGATTTGGTGGATCCTTTTCATTTTAAAAAATCTATATATTTTGATGATGAAAATTTTAGAGATTATGTTTTTAAAGGATACACTACAATCGTAAAAATTGACTCTAAGAATGAAATTGTTCATGTTATTGGTATTTTAAAGCATCGAGCACTATTTTAAATTAAGTTTGCAAAAAAATAAAATAAAATGCCAAGAATTCTTTCTATAGACTACGGACAAAAACGTACCGGAATTGCTGTTACGGATGAAATGCAGATTATTGCTTCAGGTTTAACAACAATACCAACCAATACCCTTATTGATTTTCTGAAAGATTATTTTACAAAAGAAAAGGTTGAAGCCGTTTTAATCGGCGAGCCCAAACAAATGAATGGTCAGCCATCAGAGAGTGCTTCAGTTATTAAAGGATTTGTAACTCATTTTACCAATATTTTTCCTGATATGAAAGTAGTTCGTGTCGACGAACGTTTTACGTCTAAAATGGCTTTTCAAACGATGATCGATAGCGGACTCAGTAAAAAACAGCGTCAGAACAAAGGTTTGATCGATGAAATTTCGGCTACAATTATGCTTCAGGACTATCTTTCGTCAAAACGTTTTTAACACCCAATCTTTTAGCTTTTTATTTTTTAGAAAAACATAACTTTTATCATGCAATTTTAGTTTTTTTTTGCAATTATAAAAAGTACCTTTGCACTTTAAAAATAATACTGTTATGTCTGACAAAACAATACGTTCTAATAGTGAAGTAGTGCTTATTGGAGCGGGAATTATGAGTGCCACTCTTGGAGTAATTTTGAAAGAATTACAACCTGATATAAAAATTGAAATTTACGAAAGATTAGATGTTGCTGCCGCAGAAAGTTCAGATGCATGGAATAATGCAGGAACAGGGCACTCTGCCTTTTGTGAATTAAATTACACTCCTGAAAAGGCTGACGGAAGTATTGATCCGAAAAAAGCGATAAGTATTGCAGAATCTTTTGAGATTTCACGCCAGTTCTGGTCCTATTTAGTAGAACAGAAAAAGGTACCATCTCCTGATAATTTTATTAAAAGTGTTCCTCACATGAGTTTTGTTTGGGGAGAAAAAAATGTAGCGTATCTTAAAAAGAGATTTGAAGCATTACAAAACAATCCTATTTTTTCTCAAATGGAATTTAGTTCCGATTTTGAGCAGTTAAATAAATGGATGCCGCTTGTTATGGAAGGCAGAGATGCTAACGAGAAACTGGCAGCTACACATATGGAAATAGGTACCGATGTGAATTTTGGGGCTTTAACCAGAAGCATGTTCAATTATTTAGCGACACTTGATGGTGTTTCTTTGCACTTTAATCATGAAGTTAAAAAACTAAAACAACGTGAAGATAAATCATGGCGTATCAAAATCACCGATCTTGCTACTGGCGATGTAAGAAAAGCTTATACTAAGTTTGTATTTATCGGAGCGGGTGGAGGCTCATTGCCTTTATTAGAAAAAGCAAATGTACCGGAAGGAGATGGCTACGGAGGTTTTCCGGTAAGCGGACAATGGTTAAAATGTACCAATCCGGAGGTAATTGCAAAACATCAGGCGAAAGTTTACGGAAAAGCAAGCGTTGGAGCGCCTCCAATGTCTGTACCACATATTGATACCCGTGTAATTGATGGCGAAAAAGCATTGCTTTTTGGTCCGTTTGCAGGGTTTTCAACACGCTTTTTGAAAAATGGTTCTTACTTAGATTTACCATTATCTATAAAACCGAACAACTTAATTCCAATGTTGTCAGCAGGATATCATAATATTCCTTTGACTAAATATTTGATTGAGCAGGTACGTCAGTCTCCTAAAGACAGAATGAAAGCATTACGTGAGTATTTGCCAACAGCACGTTCTAAAGACTGGAAACTGGAAAGAGCCGGACAACGTGTTCAGGTAATTAAAAAAGATGAAAACGGTGGCGGAGTTTTAGAGTTTGGTACCGAAGTCATTAGTACACATGACGGAAGCCTGGCGGTATTATTAGGAGCTTCTCCGGGAGCGTCAACTGCAGTAGGTATTATGGTTGATTTGATCAGCAGATGTTTTACCAATCAGGTGAAAACACCAGAATGGCAGTCAAAAATGAAAACGATGATTCCGTCCTATGGTCAGACTTTAAATGATAAACCGGAACTTTTAGCCGAGCTTAGAAAACATACTTCTGAAGTTTTAAAACTAAAAAATAGTTAAACTCAGATCCTAGAATAAATAACAAATCCAGATGAATTAATCTGGATTTGTTGCTTTAAATTCCTTTGTGATTTTTAAAATCTTCTCAGCCAGATTGCTCATCCAGATCAATTGCTCGATTACCATTTGGGCTTCCTGCATCTTGGCTTGTCGTGTTTCCTTGTCTAAGTCATCATCTGCGGCCAGACGTTTGAAGTTAACACGTTTGAGTTCTTCAAACTGTAAAGTCACATCTTCCTTATCAAAATAAGTGTCATTTATGATCTTTTCATTTCTTAGAAGAGCAATTGCGTGATCCAGATTGGAAAGAATCGTTTTAATGATGTAGTTAAAAGATTCTGAAGCAGAAGTAGTCTGGTGTGACTGGATATAAGTTGATAGCGAAGCCAACGCTGATAATATAGAATGGTTAAGCACCACCAGTTTATTAACCAATGGAAGTGTTTTTTGTTTCGATTTAGGCTCCTGCATCATGCGCTGAAAGGAAGTCATTAGATTCCCAACCTCAACAAAAGCATTTTTTCTGGATAATCGGTATGAAGTAGGAACTTCTCCTTTTTTATTGTAGAAATCGGCAATCTCTTTTAGGTAATTTCGATTAGCGCGAATCGAATTTTCAATATGTATAGGAGTATTGATAAATTCCCAGGCCGGCCATAGAAACTGATTGGCTAAAAAAGCTAAAATGGCTCCCGCGAGTGAATCGAGAATTCTAAACTGAATCACTTCAACCACATTTGGAGCTAAAATTCCATAAATAAAAACCACGTACATCGTAACAAATGTTGCGCTTATTTTGTAGTTAATTTGTGTAAACGAGATACCAAGAAGCATACAAACAATAGAGAAGATACTCAATACAACGTGATTTTGTACCAAAGAAACAATTCCGAATGCTAATAATCCTCCTAAAATAGTACCGAAAATTCGGTTATAGGAGCGCTCTTTCGTTAGGCCGTAACCCGGACGCATGATTACTACAATAGTAAGTAAAATCCAATACACGTTTTGAAACGGAAGAAATTTTCCAATCACAAAACCAATTAAAATAGTCGTAGTCAGTCGTATGGAATGTCTGAAAATAGAAGAAGAGTAAGATAAATTCTCAATCAAAGTACGCAATGGGTAATATTGAGGTGTTAGGAATTTCTCCAGTTCCTTATCCTTGTCTTTTAATTTATAAGACTGCATCGCAAGTGAAAAAGCACGTTGGATGGTTTTGATTTTTCCCACCTGATTTTTAGCGTACTTCAGCATGTTGGTCAACATGAGTACACCTTCGGCAGCTTCTTCTTTCCCTAAAGTTTTTTCATAGTCAAAAATGGCAAACTCCAATGCATCAAGCTCATTCTTTAAATCATTCTTGTCAACATATACACTGATGTTGTGTACATTTTTAGACAGTTTTTTTAAGGTAGAGGCTAATTTATAAGCTACATTCTGATAGGTTCGAAGCACTTCGGGATGTGCGGCAAATTTTTCATGCAGTTTATCATGGTCAAAAGAAGTGTATAAGGCCAGTTCCTGAATCTCAACCAGAGTGATAAAAACAAGTAGCATCTTTCGATTCTGACTGGTAGCTCCCGAGGTATTTTGATTGCCAATAAGCATCTTTCTTAAATCCTCATGAATCAGGTTGAGTTCTACCTGAACGCTTAATTGTTTCTCAATAATGGCTTTTCTGTTGGCTTCGGGATTCCATAAATCCCCTCTGAGTTTTAAATATTTGGCCGTTAGTTTTATGCCTTCGGCAATTTGAAGTTCAACATATTTGTACGGCTGTACAAAGTGAAAGACCAATGATACAATCAGATATAGAATTCCGCCTATAAAAATAAAACCCGAATATTCAAAAGCTTCCCAGCCTTCATGCAAATGACCAAACGATAAGGAAATTGACAACAAAGCAGAGAACGAAACCAGAGTAGCACGCTGACCATATACAGAAATCATTGAACATAAAAACAGTAAAAAGCCTAAAAAAGGATAAAACAAAAAGGGATACGGATAAGCAAGATTTACCAGTAAGTTTACTCCCGAAACGATAAAGGAAGCCACTATAAGTCCTTTTATTTTATGGCTTAAAGAACTCGCAATATCACTGGGATACGTATAAAAAGCCCCCAAAGCGATAGTAAAACCGATTTCGAAGTGTCCGAGAAAGTTCAGAATTAAGACAGGAACAACCGAAGCAATAGTTACTTTTGAGGCATTTAAAAAAGAAGTACTGTTGGTAAATTTCGAGATACGATCAAACATATATGGAGGTTTACAAACAAAGGTAAGAATTGTACGAATTAATTTGGCATAATTATGGATGAGTTTTTGGCGAGATTGCAAAAAATGACATATAATAGCCCTTTCGAATTATTCATTGACTATTTTTTACTATTTTTGCCAGCTGAATTAAGAGAATTAAATTCAGTGTTTTTCAGTAGATAATGCATTAAAATATTACAAATGATTTTACCAATTGTAGGATATGGTGATCCTGTTTTAAGAAAAGTGGGTGAGGCAATTACGCCAGATTATCCAAACCTAAAAGAAACAATAGCAAACATGTATGAAACCATGTACAACGCTTTAGGGGTTGGACTTGCTGCACCTCAGGTAGGTGTTCCTATTCGTTTGTTTGTTATTGATACAACTCCTTTTAGTGATGATGAGGATCTTTCTTCAAGTGAGCAGGAAGATTTAAAAGGTTTCAAAAAAACTTTTATCAATGCTAAGATTTTGAAAGAAGAAGGAGAGGAGTGGAGTTTTAATGAAGGTTGTTTGAGTATTCCGGATGTTCGCGAAGATGTTTACAGAAAACCTACCGTTACAATTGAATATTGTGAAGAAGATTTCGTAATGAAAACCGAAGTTTTTGACGGGTTGGTAGCCAGAGTAATTCAGCACGAATACGATCATATTGAAGGGGTTTTGTTTACAGATAAAATCTCTTCTCTAAAGAAACGTCTGATCCAGAAAAAACTAAAAAACATTACCGAAGGCAAGACATTTCAAGAGTACAGAATGAAATTTTTTGCTGCAAAAAAAGGAAGATAGTATTCTAAAGTATGAATTTAGAATCAAAGAAATATAATAAATCAAATTCTTAATACTAATTTTAATAAACATGAATTTAGAGAAAATTTTAGCCATTTCTGGGAAACCAGGTTTATATGTATTGAAAGTGCAAACTCGTACAGGTTTTGTGGCAGAATCATTAGCAGATGGAAAAAAAATCACAGTAAACTTAAAAAGTAATGTAAGTTTATTATCAGAGATTTCAATTTATACTTACGAAGGCGAAAAACCATTAACAGAAGTAATGCAACGTATTGCTACTAAAGAAAATAAAGGTCAAGCCATTTCTCATAAAGAAGATAATGCTACATTATCAGCTTATTTTAAAGAAATTTTACCTGAATACGACGAAGAGAGAGTTTATCCTTCAGATATTAAAAAAGTATTAAACTGGTACAATACCCTTCAGGCGAAAGGTTTGGTAACAGATTTAGCTCCTGCTGCTGTTGAAGCTGTTGAAGAAGCTCCGGTTGCTGAAGAAAAACCAAAAAAAGCTCCTGCTGCTAAAAAGGCAAAAGCGAAAAAAGAAGAATAGTAGTTCATAGCATTCTTTTAAGGTACTAAGTTTCTAAGTGACTAAGTTTTTTTAGATTGTTAAAAATAGATTAGGCTCAGCATTTTAGAACCTCAGAACGTAAATACTTCAAAATATATTAATCCTGTTGAGATGTTTTCTTGACAGGATTTTTTACTTTTACACCAATCGTTACAATCCGGATAAAACTTCAAAAATGAGCAAAGAACTTCAACTTAAGGCCTTCGAAAGATTATTAATTATTATGGATGAACTTCGTGAGCAATGCCCGTGGGATAAAAAACAAACTTTGCAAACACTTAGGCATCTTACCATCGAAGAAACATATGAGTTGGGTGATGCTATTTTAGACAATGATCTAAACGAAGTAAAAAAAGAACTGGGTGATTTGCTGTTGCATATTGTTTTTTATGCGAAAATAGGCTCTGAAACCAACGATTTTGACATGGCAGATGTGTGTAACGAAATCTGTGATAAACTCATTCACCGTCATCCTCATATCTACAGTGATACCAAAGTCAAAGACGAAGAAGAAGTAAAACAAAACTGGGAAAAGTTAAAGCTGAAAGAAGGTAAAAAATCAGTTTTAGAAGGAGTTCCGAGAAGTTTACCGGCATTAGTAAAAGCCAGTCGAATTCAGGACAAAGTAAAAGGAGTTGGTTTTGATTGGGAAGAATCGCATCAGGTTTGGGACAAAGTTCAGGAAGAACTGGAAGAATTGCAAGTGGAAGTAAAAGCAGGGGATCAGGACAAAATAGAGGCCGAATTTGGAGATGTTTTATTCTCAATGATCAATTACGCCCGTTTTTTAAATGTAAATCCCGAAGATGCTTTGGAACGTACTAATAAAAAATTCATCAAGCGTTTTCAGTATCTGGAAAGCAAAGCAGCAGAGATGGGAAAACCTTTGATGGATATGACGTTGGCCGAAATGGATGTTTTTTGGAACGAAGCTAAAAAGCAGTAATTATTCTGCCAGCTTTTTTAAGGCTTTGATGTCCTGAAGTTTGATTTTTTTGCCGACTAATTCAATTAAATTCAGTTTGTTAAAATCCGATAACAATCGAATACAGCTTTCTGTGGCCGTACCTATGATACCCGCCAGCTCTTCTCTTGTAAGCTGAACTTTCAGAGTATTATCCGCATTCTCACCAAAATCGTCATGCAACTGCAGTAAAGTTTCAGCTAAACGCTGTTTCACCGTTTTTTGTACCAATGCAATTTTATCGTTTTCAGATTCTTTTAAATCCTCACAAACTGATTGCATCAAATTCATAGAGAACTGATTGTTGTTATTGAAAAAGTGAAGAATTTCGGCTTTCGGAATAAAACATACTTCCATATCAGCAACGGCTTTGGCAGTTAAGTTAGCAGGTTCATTGCTAATCATAGAACGCTGACCTAAAAGTTCTCCTGATTTTACCAGTTTTACAATTTGATCTTTTCCGTTGGCACTTAATTTAGAAAGTTTTCCAACACCGTCTTTTACACAATAAACTCCATTCGTAACTTCACCTTCTTCAAAAAGCGCATCCCCTTTTTTAATCGTGTAAGTTGTTTTGCTATTCGCCAGTTTCACAACCTCGTCTTTATTGAGTGCTTTTAGAGAAGAAAGCTGTCTTACGATACATTGGTCACATTTATTCATAGCAAAAATATTTATTACAAAATTAACCAATATTCGCTTTCGCAGCTAGTGTTTGGGCTGAAAAAAAACAAAAAAATCTGACATCACTGTTTGAAGGATTTATTTCATTAAATTAGAAACGGATTTCGTTGTAGTATGATAAATGTCATATTTAAAGTCGCCTCTTATTTTGAATATTTGTGGTATCAAAAAAAAACAAATTATGAGTGAACAAAGTTGTTTTCATTGCGGACTTACGATTCCTAAAAATGAAGTAATCAATTTTGATGAAAAGAAATTTTGCTGTGCCGGATGTAAAACGGTTTACGAAATTTTTAGTCTTCATGATTTAACCGGTTATTATGATTTTGAAAATGCACCCGGCGCTACTCCACAGGATATCACAGGTAAATATGACTTTTTAGACAATGAGGCTATTCTTTCGAAAGTATTAGAATTTCAGGAAGGAAATACGGCTATTGTTTCTTTAAATATTCCCTATATTCATTGCAGTTCTTGTATTTGGATTTTGGAGAATTTAAACAAAATGCAGCCCGGGATAAGCCTCTCTCAGGTGAACTTTCCGGAGAAAAGGGTTCGGATTACTTTTAATTCAGATACCGTTTCTTTGAAAACTATCGTTTATATGCTTAGTTCTATAGGCTATGAACCTTATATCAGTCTGGAAAATTATGAAACGGGTAAAAATAATGTCGATAGAAGCTTAACGTATAAATTAGGTGTTGCCTTTTTTTGCTTCGGAAACATTATGTTATTGTCGTTTCCGGAATATTTTGAAATAAAAGAATTCTGGCTGGACAATTACAAACCCTTTTTCAGAATCCTGATTTTTATTTTGGCTTTGCCCAGCTTTTTGTATTCGGCAAGTGGTTATTATGTTTCTGCTTACAAAAGTATCAAATCGGGAATGCTGAATATCGATATTCCAATTGCGTTGGGAATTATTGTAATGTTTGTTCGAAGTACTTTTGATATCGTCATGAATTACGGATCAGGTTTCTTTGATAGCTTGACAGGGCTGGTTTTTTTCATGTTGTTAGGAAAGATGTTTCAGATTAAAACCTATAGCTTTTTAAGTTTCGAAAGAGACTTCAAATCCTATTTTCCAATTGCTGTGACCAGAATTAATTCAGATACTTCAGAAGAAAGTATTCCTGTTTATGATGTTTTAAAAGGAAACAGATTGCTCATTCGAAATCAGGAGCTTATTCCTGTTGATGGAATTCTGATTAGTGAAAAGGCAGAGATCGATTATAGTTTTGTAACGGGAGAAGCGGTTCCGATCACTAAGAAATCAGGAGATAAAGTTTTTGCGGGAGGGAAACATATTGGTAAAGTGATCGAAATGGAAGTGTTGCATTCGGTGTCACAAAGTTATCTGACACAATTATGGAGCAATGAAATTTTCCAGAAAAAAGTGTTTCAAAAGCATAAGACAATAACGGATGCAATTAGTAGATATTTTACACCATTGTTATTATTAATTGCTTTTGCAGGCTTTGGTTATTGGATTTTTATTGATGCCAATACCGCTTTTAATGTCTTTACTGCGGTCTTGATTGTCGCCTGTCCATGTGCATTGGCACTTACTGCACCTTTTACGTTTGGTAATATACTGCGCATCATGGGCAAGCAAAAAATGTATCTCAAAAATGCGTTAGTAATTGAGCAGCTGGCAAAAGTGGATACGATTGTTTTTGACAAAACCGGAACGATCACCACGAATAAGAAATCGAATATTGTGTATGAGGGAAATTCTCTCTCTGAAGAAAATTATATACTTATTAAAAATGTGCTTCGTGCTTCTAATCACCCTTTGAGCCGAATGTTGTATGATTTCCTGCCGGATTCAGATAGAATAAAAATTAATGATTTTCAGGAAATTACCGGAAAAGGAATTCAGGCTTCTACAGAGAATGTTACAATCAAAATTGGATCTGCAGCCTTTGTTGATAGTCCTGTAACGGAACTGTCTGAAATTGAAAAAACGGGTCTTCATATTAGAATCGATGGTACTTATTATGGAAAATTTACATTCCAGAATAAATATAGGGATGGATTAGAAACACTTTTTTCAACATTGAGTCGTGAGTATCAAATAAAGGTGCTTTCGGGAGATAATGATGGAGAACGCGCTACTTTGCAAGCCATTTTGCCTAAAAACACAGAACTGATTTTTAATCAGAAGCCGGAGCAAAAGTTAGAATTTATCAAAAAATTGCAAGACGAAGGTTGTAATGTGATGATGGTTGGAGACGGTTTAAACGATGCAGGTGCTTTGGCGCAAAGTAATGTTGGAATTTCGATCTCTGAAAATGTCAATGTTTTCTCTCCTGCCTGCGATGCTATATTGGATGCAAGTGAGTTTTCGAGACTAAATTATTTTTTAAAATTATCACACAAGTCGATTGCAATTATTAAAATGAGTTTTGTCTTGTCACTGCTGTATAATGTTGTCGGACTTTCCTTCGCAATTACAGGAAATCTGTTGCCATTGGTTGCGGCTATTATCATGCCTTTAAGCACAATTACGATTGTGAGTTTTGTTACGATTATGTCTAACTATTTCAGTAACAGTAATTTAAAATCGTTATAAATAATTCTGAAGTTATTTTTTATATTTTTAACATAGGACTTCGCCTATGATAATTATCATATTTTACCAGTCAATAACCAAGTAATTTTGTTAGTATAAAACGTAAGGTATGAGTGTTATTTATCTATTAATTTCAGTAAGTATTTTCGTGGCAATTGGATTCTTTGTTGCTTTTATCGTAGCTGTCAAATCAGGACAATACGATGACGATTATACACCCTCAGTCAGAATGCTTTTTGATGATGAGACCAAAATTACCAGCCAAAAGAACAATTCATCAATAAAAGAAAAACAAGTATAATTATGGAAATGGAACAGTTTTATTACGACAACAAAATTGTTAAAAAGTTCATTTACGCTACTATCTTATTTGGAGTAGTGGGGATGTTAGTCGGGCTTACCCTTGCGGTGATGTACCTTTTTCCCAACATAACCGATGGGATCTCCTGGCTTAGTTATGGTCGACTACGGCCTTTGCACACCAATGCGGTGATTTTTGCCTTCGTTGGAAATGCTTTTTTTGCAGGGATGTATTATTCGCTACAGCGTTTGCTAAAAGCCAGAATGTTCAGCGACTTTTTAAGTAATCTGCATTTTTGGGGCTGGCAGCTTATCATTGTCGCCGCAGCAATCACCTTGCCTTTAGGGTATACTTCTTCAAAAGAATATGCTGAATTAGAATGGCCAATAGATATTGCGATTGCACTTATTTGGGTAGTAATGGGAATTAATATGATTGGTACCATGCTGCGTCGTAGAGAACGCCATTTATATGTAGCCATTTGGTTTTATCTGGCCACATTTGTTACAGTAGCAGTGTTGCACATTTTCAATAATATTGAGATTCCGGTTTCGGCTTTCAAAAGTTACTCCGTTTACGCAGGGGTTCAGGATGCTTTAGTTCAGTGGTGGTATGGTCACAATGCGGTTGCATTTTTCCTTACAACGCCGTTTTTAGGACTGATGTATTACTTTGTTCCAAAAGTAGCGAATCGTCCGGTATATTCTTATAGATTATCAATTATCCATTTCTGGTCGCTGATTTTTATTTATATCTGGGCAGGTCCACACCACTTATTGTATTCGGCTTTGCCAAACTGGGCACAAAATTTAGGAGTTGCATTTTCAGTAATGCTTATTGCACCGTCTTGGGGTGGTATGATCAACGGACTTCTAACATTAAGAGGAGCGTGGGATAAAGTTCGTGAAGAACCGGTTTTAAAATTCTTTGTAGTAGCAATTACCGGTTACGGAATGGCAACATTTGAAGGACCAATGCTTTCTTTAAAAAATGTAAATGCTATCGCGCACTATACAGACTGGATCGTTGCACACGTACACGTAGGGGCTTTAGCCTGGAATGGTTTCATGTCATTTGGTATTATTTATTGGTTGATTCCGAGAATGACCAAATCGGATTTGTTTTCTAAAAAATTGGCCAACTTTCACTTTTGGATAGGAACTTTAGGTATCATTATTTACACAATTCCATTGTATGTAGCAGGTTTTCAACAAGCGTCAATGTGGAAACAATTTAATCCGGATGGAACTTTAGTTTATGGTAATTTCCTTGAAACGGTTACTGCTATTATGCCAATGTATTGGATGAGAGCCATTGGAGGTAGTTTGTATTTAATTGGAATGCTGACATTGGTGTACAATATTATCATGACCGTAAAAGCGGGTCAGACTATCGAAGACGAATTGGCACAAGCTCCGGCTTTACAAAGAATTAGTAGTGGAAGACTTAATGGAGAGAAATTCCATACCTGGTTGGAGAGAAAACCAATTCAGTTAACCATTTTGGCTACAATCGCTATTTTAATCGGAGGTGTTATTCAGATTGTACCCACTATTATGGTCAAATCTAATATCCCGACCATCTCAAGTGTGAAACCATATACACCTTTAGAACTTGAAGGACGTGATTTGTATATCAGAGAAGGTTGTGTGGGATGTCACTCTCAATCTGTTCGTCCTTTCAGAAGTGAAGTAGAGCGTTACGGACCACAATCAAAAGCAGGAGAGTTTGTATACGATCATCCATTTTTATGGGGATCAAAACGTACGGGTCCCGATTTGTTGAGAGTAGGTGGAAAATATAATGACAACTGGCATTTCAACCATATGTGGAATCCGCAAAGTACTTCAGCAGGTTCAATTATGCCGGGTTACAAATGGCTTTTTGATAACGAAGCGATGGATGTTTCCCTGACTCAGAAGAAAATGAAGGCAATGGTTTCACTGGGTGTCCCTTATACCGAAGAAGAAATCGCAAATGCTACTAAAACATTAAGAGCGCAGGCAATGACAATTGAAAAAAGTCTGGAGAACGATCCTGACTACGTAAAAAGTTATGAGGACAGTAAGAAAAAAGCAATTGCTAAAGGTGAAAAATTCATTCCGATGAATGAGAGAGAAATTGTAGCTTTAATTGCTTACATACAAAGACTTGGAACCGATATCAAAGTAAAGCAACCATCTAAATAACAGCATTATGTTTGAGCAAATAAAACACAATATGGAGAACATTTCGGGTATAGAGATTTACCCGATACTTTCCCTACTGATATTCTTTTTCTTCTTTGTAGGCCTGGGTTTTTGGGTGTTCTCCTATAAGAAAGAAAAAATAGAGGAGATGAGTGCGATACCTTTGGATGAAGGGCTTATTATAATTTCAAAAGATAAATAAAAATGAAAAGATTTTTCCCAGTATATGTAAGAGTGCCATTGATTTTTTTCATTGTCTTTGCTCTCATGGAATATTTTATAGATTCCGGTGACAGGCCGGCTTTTATCAAGTATCCAATGGTTTCCATTTTTCTCTTTGTTTTTCTGTTTATTCTGATTGCAATCGAAATAACGTTGAGTGCAGTTAATAGGGTAATGTACCAATTAATGTCACCGGAAGAAAAAGCAAAAGCTGATCATGAAAAGAGTTTAAGTCTGACCGAAAGTACCTGGTACAAAGAGTTGATGCATAAACTAACACAAACAGAACCCATTGAAAGAGAAGGCGATTTGTTGATGGATCATGATTATGATGGTATCAAAGAGTTAGATAACAATTTACCGCCTTGGTGGGTATATCTATTCTACATCTGTATCATATTTGGTGTGATCTATGTAGCTCGTTACGATATTTTTGGAGGAGACGATCAGGAAACTGAGTTGAGAAAAGAAATGGCTCAGGCCAAAATAGATGTTGAGGAATATCTTAAAACAGCTCCTGATTTGATGGATGAAAAAACAGTTGTCTTATTAACCGATGACGCAAGTTTAGCAGCCGGTAAGGAGATCTTCATGACCAATTGTGCAGCCTGTCACAGAGCAGACGGTGGTGGTCAAATTGGACCAAACCTGACGGATGATCACTGGATTTTAGGAGGCGGGATTAAAGAAATTTTCCATACGATTACCAATGGAGGACGTGACGGAAAAGGAATGGTTTCCTGGAAAACCAATGGGATGAAGCCAAAGGAAATTCAAAAAGTAGCGAGTTACATTTTGTCTTTACAAGGCAGTAACCCAAAAGATCCAAAAGAACCGGAAGGAGAAGTTTGGGTAGATAAGAGCGCTCCTAAAAAAGGCGACACAGTAGATAAAACAAAAGATAGTACAGAAGTTAAAAAATAATACCATGTCAAATTTACCAGACGAAGCTTTTAGAGATACCATTGGAACCATTGATGAAGGCGGTAAGAGAAAGTTTATTTTTCCTAAAAAACCGTCTGGTAAGTTTTATGAATATCGGAAAATAGTCAGCTATGTTTTGTTGGCGATTTTAATTGCGAATCCGTTTATAAAAATAAATGGAAACCAATTTATGATGTTCAACATTATGGAACGACGTTTCAATATATTCGGGTTTCCATTCTGGCCACAGGATTTTTATCTCTTCGTGATCTCAATGTTGGTTGGTGTTGTATTTATCATCTTATTTACAGTCGTTTTTGGAAGGATTTTTTGCGGATGGATTTGTCCGCAGACTATTTTTCTTGAGATGGTCTTCAGGCGAATTGAATATTGGATCGATGGAGACCGCGGTGCACAAATGCGTCTCGCAAAACAGGAATGGAACGCGGAGAAAATCCGAAAAAGAGGTATTAAATGGACTCTCTTTTTCTTAATTTCTTTCGGAATTGCCAATGTGTTTTTAGCCTATTTGGTAGGAAGTGACGAGCTTTTTCTGATGGTAGAGCAAGGACCAATTCAGCAAGCCAGTAATTTTATCGCGTTGCTTATTTTTACGGGAGTCTTCTATTTTGTGTTTGTCTGGTTCCGTGAGCAGGTATGTATCATTGCTTGTCCTTACGGGCGTTTGCAGGGAGTACTGCTGGACAATAAGTCAATCAATGTGGCGTATGATTTTGTACGTGGAGAAAAGGAAGAAGGCCGAGCCAAATTCAGTAAAAAAGAAGACAGAGCCTTAACCGGAAAAGGAGATTGTATCGATTGTCATCAATGCGTACACGTTTGTCCGATGGGTATCGACATTAGAAACGGAACACAGCTGGAATGTACAAACTGTACAGCCTGTATTGATGAATGTGACTCCATCATGGAAAATGTTGGTTTACCTAAAGGACTTATTCGTTACGCGTCTGAAGACGAGATCGAGAAAAAAGCTCCTTTTAAGTTCACCACAAGAATGAAAGGATATACAGCCGTTTTGTTTATTCTGTTGAGTGTATTTGTGGGAATGTTGTTTTTAAGAACCGATGTTCAGGCTATTGTTCTGCGTTTACCAGGACAGCTTTTTCAGCACAAAGGAGATAAAATAAGTAATGTGTATACCTACAAAATTGTCAATAAGACAATGAAAGATTATAATGATATTCATTTTGAGCTAATCGATCAAAAAGGTGAAATTAAAAATGTGGGAAAAACGCATTTTAAAATAGTTAAAGAAGGTATTTCGCAAGGAACACTGTTCATAGAAATTGATGAAGTACTTCTGGAGAGCGATAAAACGAAAGTTAAAATAGGGGTTTATAACGGCAAAGAGCTGCTGGAAACCACTACGACTAACTTTTTAGGTCCGCGAAGTTTTAATTAAAAAATACAATTATGAAAATAAATTGGGGTACCGGAATTGTCATTGCATTTGCATTGTTTATGAGTTTTATTTTATATTTTGTTTTTGAAGTACAATCGAATAGTAAATACGACAATGATTTGGTTGTCGAAGAATACTATAAGCATGATTCACATTTTCAGGAAGAAATGGCACGTATTCAAAACGCTCAGGATTTACAGCAAAAACCTTCAATTGCCTATCATAAAGATGGAGTTGAAATTGTTTTTCCTGCCGTTTTTGAAAACGATAAAGTCAAAGGTAACATACTGTTGTATCGTCCGTCAAATAAGAAATTTGATTTTAATACCCAAATTGCTTTAACAAACTCAGCGTTGTTAATTCCGAAAAACAAACTCGTGAAAGGACGTTGGGATGTCAATATGGAATGGCAGTATGGAGGAAAAAAATACCTGTCTAAAGAGGTAATCTATGTAAATTAATATTTTAAGACCGATCAATTGAAAAGATTCCTTTTCAGTTGATTTTGTCTTTATTCGCACAGCATTTTTACTTAGCAATAGTAAAGCAAGCTGTATCAAAAAAACTAAAAAGATGTTGTATTCCGCTTTTATATTTGGATTAATCAGCAGTTTACATTGTATCGGAATGTGCGGTCCAATTGCTATGATGTTGCCTGTGGACCGACAAAATGAGGCTAAAAAGGTAACTCAGATTATTACCTATCATTTAGGCCGATTGACTGCGTACGCAACTATTGGACTTATTTTTGGTTTATTAGGAAGAGGATTCTTTTTGGCCGGACTTCAACAAAAAATGTCCATTTTTATTGGTTTGGCGATGATAGTCGTTGTTCTAATTCCAGAAAAGGCCTTTTCTAAATACAACTTTTCCAAACCAGTCTATAAAATTATCTCCCGGGTAAAGTCAAGCTTAGGGAATCAATTTAAAGACAGGAGCTACAAATCTCTCTTTACCATCGGACTGTTGAATGGCTTTTTGCCTTGCGGAATGGTTTATGTAGCCTTATTTGGAGCTATAGCCATGCAAAGCGCTAGTTTAGGAGTGCTGTATATGCTATTGTTCGGTTTAGGAACGGTACCGCTAATGACGGTTGTAGTGTATGTAAATTCATTAATTAAACTTCCATTTCGAAATAAAATTCAAAAAGCAATTCCCTATGTTGCTGTTATTATCGGAGTATTATTTATCCTGAGAGGACTAGGTCTCGGAATTCCTTACATTTCTCCATCCAATATGAGTTTGTTTGTTCAGTCGACTCCTAATTGTCATTAAAAGGAGATTGAGATCATGCGAAAAATTGTGTAGCATTGAAGGAAATCAGGGATCAGTTGCAAAAGTTAAGAATTAAGCAAAAAGATTGCATAATCTGAATAGAAGAAATCTAGTTGGATTTGCTTTTAAAGAGTTCTGGTAATAGCATGGTGTGCAGCGTTTGAATGAGGATGGCAATTATTGGTTACACCTGAAAGGACAA
Source organism: Flavobacterium sp. B183 (assembly GCF_023539155.1). Taxonomy (NCBI): domain Bacteria; kingdom Pseudomonadati; phylum Bacteroidota; class Flavobacteriia; order Flavobacteriales; family Flavobacteriaceae; genus Flavobacterium; species Flavobacterium sp. B183. The sequence goes on from NZ_CP097434.1 coordinate 3,028,260, forward strand.
AAGCCTCCTGAGATCATGGTGATTCGAATAAAAATCATACAATTTCTTAGAGGGCTTCATAGAAAAGGGGGATAAATGTTTTTTGTTAAGATCTATCTTTTATCCTTTTTAAGGGCGCAAACAATTATCCCGATCTTTCGCAGTACTCCGCATGTTTCTATTGTTAACGCTCTTTCAGAGGAATTTAAACCGTCATAGAAAACAGGTTTGTTTCCGGAGATTTTCTTTTTAAATGTAGATCGAAGGCCATACAAATGTTACGTACAAAAGGTCTTCCTGCTTCGGTAATCTTAATTTTATTTTCTTCAATTACAATTAAATGATCGTTTTCCATTTCTTTTAAATCGGATATAACCGCTGGAATTTCTTTGAAATATAAAGATTCATTACCCCAGGAAGTTTCAAATTCACAGGTTAAGTTTAAAATATGTTTTCGGATGATCAGATCTTCATCATCGAGAATATGGCCTTTCACGATTGGTAGTTTGTCTGATTCCAACAACTGGTAATATTCTTCGAGAGTTTTGGTATTTTGAGCAAAACTATACCAACTGTCGCTAATAGAGGAAACCCCTAAGCCTATCATAAGCTGTGTTTTTGAGGCGCTATAGCCCATAAAGTTTCGGTGTAGTTCTTTATTTTGAGTTGCCTTGTATAAACTGTCAGAAGCGAAGGCAAAATGATCCATTCCAATTTCATGATAGCCATTTTGTCCCAGCAATTGTTTACCGACTTCATATAGTTTTCTTTTCTCGGCATCTTTCGGAATGTTTTCGTCATTAAATCCACGTTGGCCATTGCCTTTGATCCAGGGCACATGAGCATAACTGTAAAATGCCAGACGATCCGGTTTTAAGGAGTTCGTTTTTTCAACGGTATCAATAACATTTTCTACTGTTTGAAAAGGCAGACCAAATATAATATCATGACCAATTGAAGTATATCCTATTTCTTTGGCCCAAAAGGTCACTTTTGCCACATTGTGAAAAGGCTGAATTCTATGAATCGCTTTTTGAACTTTTTCTGCATAATCCTGAACACCAAAACTTACCCTTCGAAAACCTAAATCATACAATTTTTTAAGCTGTTCGTAGGTGGTATTGTTCGGATGGCCTTCAAAACTAAATTCGTGGTTTTCGGCTTTTCGGGCATTTTTAAAAATACCATTGATAAGCTGTTCCAGATTGTTTACAGAGAAGAAAGTTGGAGTTCCGCCACCTAAATGAATCTCTTTTATAATTGGCTTTTCCGGAAGTAAATTACAATATAAACTCCATTCTTTTAAAAGAGCTTTTATATAAGTTTCTTCAACATTGTGATTTTTAGTAATTCGTTTGTTACAACCGCAAAAGGTACATAAACTTTCACAGAATGGCAGGTGAATATACAAACTGATTCCGTTTTGAGAATTGCTCTCTGCAAAAGCCCTCCGGAATGATGTAATCCATTTTTGCTCATTAAAATTAGTTTCATTCCAATAAGGAACCGTAGGATAACTGGTATATCTTGGACCGGGAACGTTGTATTTTTGCGTTAATGAAATTTTCATAAAAGAGGATTTTGGATACTCAAAATTAGAGCACTGCTGCCGAAAATAAAATGACAAATATCATGTAAAAAAAAAGAGGCTCAAAACGAGCCTCTTTTAGTGAATTAAATAACTAACATTTAAATAGAATCCTGAATGATTTTAAGCCATTTTTTCGCAAACATATGATCCTGATAAGCGCTTATTTGTTTAATACGGTCATCGTCGAAATCATAGAAAGCAATTGTATTTTTTTTAGAAGTTTCTTTGTCCAGAAATTCAAAATCGATTTTTAGTATAGTATCCGAGTTTCCGTCGGTCGTTAGTGCTAATTTGCAGGAAGAGACATTTTTTAAATCAACATAAGTAGATTCTTCCTGATTGGGATTGAAATTCATCAGAACGAATTTTTTATCCTTCTGATCAATTGTTAGTGTTTTATTGCTTTGAGATTCAGTCAGATCAAAGTTTTCCGGATGTGTCGGATTGAATCTCTTTTTTATGTTTAGGATTTTAGATTTGTTGGCAGCGTTTGAACGTGCTGAAAAATAAATAGGAATGGCTACTATGATGGCGATCACAATACCAATTATGGTTACACTTGTTTCCATTTGTTTTAAAATTTGATAAATTGATATGAAATAGTAAACAGTTTTCAGATTGAAAACGGCTTAATAATTGGGGAAAAGAAAGATCTTTTCGATTAAAAATTCATAAAGTAATCTACCAGAAAAAATGGAAGGGGTAGAGCATTAAAAGAACCTTTTTGCTCTGAGTGCTAAATTGATTGGCAAAGTTTGAGGCAGTATTTAAGGCCTGATGCTGAGGAACAGCAACCAATAAAGAGTCAAACCATTTGATTAAACCGGAAGGATTGGTTTTGATATTCCCTACCAGATGATAACCTGTTTGTGGCTGAATAAAAGCCAAAGAGTCGGTATAGTCGATAGAAAAAGTAGTGTCTGTTTTTTTACTTTCACTTTTGTCAACAACAGACTCGTTTGCCTGAATGGCAAAAAAAGTGATGATCAAAAGTGATATAAAAGCAACAGCCTTACGAATCCAATTCATGGTCGCGAATTTAACTCTTAAAAGACAATTAAAGAAATTTTAAAGGATTAATTAACGTTTGGAAAGGGGCTAATTATTTTATCCTCAACTTTTAATTGGTACAGTTGAGGATAAAACAAAGTTATTGTTGCATTTTGAAATAATAGTCAGCTGAGTGTTTTCCGCTTCCATAGAATAAAAAGAACACACAAACTAATAAAACTACAATTGCAAGAATCAAGCTTTCAGAATGCATGTGTCCCATAAAATTAATCAGAACGGCCCCAAAAAGGATGGGTAATTGAGCAGCTATTGCCCAACGGGTAAGCAGCCCGAAAACGATCATGATACCTCCAATCATGTGGGCTGGTGCGATGTAATGTAACAGAAACATTCCGCCGCCAAATTTATCAATAGGAGAAATTAAATCATGCAGATACTGAACATTCGTTACAAATGAAACTCCTTTCATAAATAAAAAAACACCCAATACAATACGTACTAAATCTACAGGTAAATAAGTGTGCGAATTGGCCCATTTATTTAAGCTTTTTACATTTTCCATGATATTACGTGATTAAAAATTACTCACTAAAGTTACTGATTTTTAATGATATATTTATTTTTAAGTAACTGAAAATAAGTTTTTTACTTTTTATTTAACGCATTTATGGGAATGTCTTAAAACTTAAACCTGAATCACTCCCAAATTAAAGGGTTTTTGAATAGGAGCGTGGTTGGCGGCTTCAATTCCCATAGAAATCCAGGTACGGGTGTCAAGCGGATCAATAATTGCATCTGTCCACAATCTTGAAGCGGCATAGTAAGGTGAAGTTTGCGCATCATAACGCGCTTTTATTTTGTTGAACAGTTCTGTTTCTTTTTCTTCGTCTACGATTTCTCCTTTTGCTTTTAGTGAAGAAGCTTCGATTTGAGCTAGTACTTTCGCAGCCTGAGTTCCACCCATAACCGCAAGTTCGGCACTTGGCCAGGCAAAAATTAATCTTGGATCATATGCTTTTCCGCACATTGCGTAGTTTCCGGCACCGTAAGAGTTTCCAACGATAACGGTAAATTTTGGCACAACCGAATTGCTTACCGCATTTACCATTTTTGCACCGTCTTTTATAATTCCGCCATGTTCTGACTTTGATCCGACCATAAAACCGGTAACGTCCTGTAAAAAAACTAAAGGTATTTTCTTCTGATTGCAGTTGGCAATAAAACGAGTGGCTTTATCAGCACTATCGGAATAAATTACGCCTCCAAATTGCATTTCTCCTTTTTTAGTTTTCACTACTTTTCTCTGGTTGGCTATAATTCCAACAGCCCAGCCGTCAATTCTGGCATATCCGGTAATTAGGGATTGACCGTAGCCTTCTTTGTAAGCTTCAAATTCGGAATTATCAACCAGACGATTGATGATTTCCATCATATCATATTGTTCGTTTCGTGCTTTTGGCAGGATTCCGTAAATATCTTTTGGCTCCAGAGCTGGTTTTTCAGCTTTGATACGGCTATAGCCAGCCTTATCAAAATCACCGATTTTGTCTACGATGTTTTTTATCTTTTCGAGGGCATCTTTATCATCTTTGGCTTTGTAATCGGTAACACCTGAGATTTCGCAGTGCGTTGTGGCACCACCTAAAGTTTCATTGTCGATAGTTTCTCCAATGGCTGCTTTAACCAAATAGCTTCCAGCAAGGAAAATACTTCCCGTTTTGTCTACAATTAAGGCCTCGTCGCTCATAATAGGCAAGTAAGCACCTCCAGCAACACAGCTGCCCATTACAGCAGCAATTTGGGTGATTCCCATACTGCTCATTTGTGCATTGTTTCTAAAGATTCTTCCGAAGTGTTCTTTGTCAGGGAAAATTTCATCTTGTAAGGGCAGATAAACACCGGCACTGTCTACCAGATAAATGATTGGCAATCGGTTTTCCATGGCAATTTCCTGTGCACGCAGGTTTTTCTTTCCGGTAATTGGAAACCAGGCACCGGCTTTTACGGTAGCATCATTGGCTACCACTATGCATTGTTTTCCTCTAATGTATCCTATTTTAATGACAACGCCTCCAGACGGACAGCCGCCGTGTTCGGCATACATTCCTTCGCCAACAAAAGCTCCGATTTCAATACTTTTAGAATTTTCGTCTAACAAGTAATCAATACGTTCGCGTGCGGTCATTTTACCTTCAGCATGTAGTTTTTCAATACGTTTTTCGCCTCCTCCTAATTTTACTTTAGCAAATTTTTGTTTTAGTTCAGAAAGTAGTAATTTATTGTGATCTTCGTTTTTATTGAAGTTTAAATCCATAATATTTTAATGTTTTAACAAAATAGTGTTGGCTAATTTACAAAATCAATTGAAACCCACATAATAAATGTTGTGCTGTTATGAAATTAAATTAAGGTTCTGATAGTTAAATTTTCAGTATCTTTTGGAAGAAGTAAAGCGCCTGTTTAGGATAAAAAAAAAACCGGAAGCGAACTTCCGGTTTTTTATATCATCATTTTTTTATTTTTTAATATCACAAACCATTCGTTTTAGAAGGGCCCATTGTTTTAAAGCATCTCGGGCTTCTACGGCGGGATAACCTAACATGGTTTTTCCGGCAGCAACATCACAAATAACTCCTGAGCCTGCTCCAACTACAGCACCATCACCAATTGTGGTATGGTCTTTAATGGAAGCGCTTCCACCAATGATAACACCATTTCCTAAAGTTACAGAACCGGCTAAACCGCTGTTTCCTGCCATGATGCAAAACTTACCTAGTTTACTGTTGTGTCCTATTTGTACCAGATTGTCAATTTTGCAGCCATCACCAAGAATAGTAGAGCTGAATTTTCCGCGGTCTACACAAGTATTCGCGCCAATCTCAACTCCGTTTCCTATAATTACGTTTCCAATTTGTGGAATTTTCACCAATCCTTTTTCGCTGCATGGACGAAATCCAAAACCATCAGCGCCAATTGTTGCATTAGGATGAATGATACAATCGTTGCCAATATGACAACGTTCCCTTACAACCGTTCCGGACCAGATAACCGTATTATTACCAACGGTTGATTCGTCAAGAATAGTTACGTTTGGATAGATAGTAGTATTGGAGCCAATCTCTACTTTTGGTCCAATGTAGCAGCCGGCACCAATTTTGGCACCCTCACCAATAATAGCTGTTTCGTCTACAGTAGCAGTTTTGTGAATATTAGTATGGAATATTGGGGCAGGTGGGGCAAAAAGGGCCAGAATTTGAGACATGGCCAGATCGGCATTTTTTACTTTGATAAAGGCACGATTTTCCCCTGGCTCTATTGAAATATCTTCGTTAACTACTGCAATGGATGCATTTGAAGTTGACCAGTATTTTTCATATTTTTTGTTTCCTATAAATGAAATTTCTGAAGTTGTCGCTTTTTCTAGTTGCTCTGTGGCTGTAATGCTTTGTGAAGTAGTGCCGTAAATTACGCCATTGATTACTTCGTTAATTTCTTGAATTGAATAGGATTTCATTTAATGAATGTAATAGATTATAGGGTTAATTTTTCCCAAATAAAATCAATTAGATTTTAATTACCTAATATTATTTATGGGTTTGTTGAAATATGTTTAGAATAATAGCTTAAATATTACAATATTAACATTTTAAAGGTTTATTTGTTAATAGTTTTTTAGTTTGTATTTAAGTTAGTACCGCTGGTTTCTTGATACGAATGAAGGGGATTCGATTTGAATTGAAATGGAAAATCAATAATTAATTTATTGATAAGTAGTGGCTTACAAATATAATACAAATCATTTGAAAAAAAGCATGGAATAAAAAAAATCGATTCACTTTGTTAGAAGGAATCGATTTTTAATTTATTTAATTTTAGAAAGAGAAACTGCATTAATACAATATCGCAGACCACTAGGTTCAGGACCGTCAGGAAAAACATGTCCTAAATGGGCATCACAGGTATTGCAAACGACTTCAACTCTAATCATTCCGTATGATTTGTCGGCATGGTATGCAATTGCATTTTCTTTTAAAGGCTGAGTAAATGAGGGCCATCCCGTTCCTGACTCAAACTTCTCAGAAGCATCAAATAATAAAGTTCCGCAGCATTTACATTCATAAATTCCGGGATCAAACAAACTGCAAAGTTCAGAACTGAAGGATCTTTCGGTACCTTTTAATCGGGTTACCTGAAATTCTTCAGGAGTTAAAAGCTGTTTCCATTCTTCCTCCGTTTTTTCTACTCTTTTTTCCGGTATCGGATTTCCTTTATTTGTAAAATGAATTACATCTGCCCATTTTATCATAACTTTTTCTTTTAAGTTTTCAGTTTCAGTATTCAGTTTCAGTATTAGATCTCAGTTGTCAGTCTCAGTGAGCTGAAAACTACGACTGAAAACTGATTACTAATTTATTCTTCCTCTTTCTGTCCCATCATCATTAAGTAGGCTTTTAGGAACGGATCTATATTTCCATTCATAACCCCATCAACATCGCTGGTTTCGTAGCCTGTACGAACATCTTTTACTAGTTTATAAGGCTGCATTACGTAGTTACGTATTTGTGAGCCCCATTCGATTTTCATTTTTCCGGCTTCGATATCGGCACGTTGTGCTTGTTGTTTCTTTAACTCAATTTCATACAATTGAGAACGTAACATTTGCATAGCACGTTGTCTGTTGTCCTGTTGAGATCTTGTTTCAGAACATTGAATCTGAATTCCGGTTGGCTTGTGTACTAATTGCACTTTGGTTTCGACCTTATTTACGTTTTGCCCTCCGGCACCACTGGAACGGGAAGTTGTAATTTCGATATCGGCAGGATTAATGTCAATTTCGATACTATCATCAACAAGCGGATAGACATAAACAGATACAAACGAAGTATGACGCTTGGCATTACTGTCAAAAGGAGAGATTCGCACTAAACGATGCACTCCGTTTTCGCCTTTTAGATAACCGAAAGAATAATCCCCTTCGAATTCTAAAGTTACGGTTTTAATTCCGGCTACATCACCTTCCTGAAAGTTGAGTTCTTTGATTTTGTAACCGTAACTTTCTCCCCACATCATGTACATACGCATCAGCATTCCGGCCCAGTCACAGCTTTCTGTTCCTCCGGCTCCGGCTGTAATTTGTACTACGGCACTTAAACTGTCTCCTTCATCCGAAAGCATGTTTTTAAATTCGATGTTTTCAATATGAGCCTGAGTAGTGTTGTAATGTTCGTCTAACTCTGCTGCAGAAAGTTCGCCTTCTTTATAAAAATCATACGCAAGTTGCAATTCATCAGTAAGTTCGATTGCTTTGTTGTAATCTTCGATCCATTTTTTCTTGTTTCGAAGGTTTTTAACAATAACTTCAGCTTCTTTTGCATTGTTCCAAAAATCAGGTGCAAAAGTTTTTTCTTCCTCGTTCGCAATTTCGATTAGTTTGGCATCAACGTCAAAGATACCTCCTCAACGCACCAAGGCGCTCCACAATACCTTTTATTTGTTCGGTCGTTGTCATAAATTAATAGTAGTTTTATATGTTTTTTACAAATATTACGTTAATTTGGTTCTATCGTTATCGGGAAGTTAAAATTTACTGAAACTTACCAAAATTAACTAACAGTAATACGTAATTTTGCTGTACAAAAATAAGATATAGTTTTTAGAATATGGAAATAAATTTAATTAGCGATACCATTACTAAACCAACATATGAAATGTTGCAGTATATGTTTAATGCTCATGTTGGGGATGACGTATACAGGCAAGATCCTACAGTTATCGAATTAGAGACTAGAGTTGCTGAGTTTTTTGGTATGGAAGCCGGGCTTTTTTTTCCGTCTGGAACTATGGCAAATCAAACCGCAATTAAATTACATACACAGCCCGGAGAACAATTGATTGCAGATAAATATGCTCATGTTTATCATTATGAAGGAGGAGGGGTTTCGTTCAACAGCGGTGTATCCTGTTGTTTGTTAGACGGACATAGAGGGATGATAAATGCCAGTCAGGTTGCGGCAGCAATTAATGATCCTGAGTTTTATCACAGTCCGTTAACCAGTTTGGTTTGTGTAGAGAATACCACCAATAAAGGAGGTGGGGCTTGTTATGAATTAGAAGATTTAAGAGAGATAAAAAAAGTTTGCGATGCTAATAATTTGAAATTCCATTTAGATGGAGCCAGAATTTGGAATGCATTGGTGGCAAAAAGACAAAACCCAAAAGAATTTGGAGCAATTTTCGATACAATATCGGTTTGTCTGTCTAAAGGATTAGGCGCTCCAATAGGTTCTGTACTGCTTGGAACGAAAGAAGATATTCGTAGAGCGTTGAGAATCAGGAAAATACTTGGTGGAGGAATGCGTCAGGTAGGATATTTGGCCGCAGCGGGATTGTTCGCTTTGGCACATAATATTGAAAGACTGGCAGAAGATCACAGAAGAGCTAAAGAAATTGCGGCTGTATTAAGTACAAAATCTTGGGTTTCAGCAATAGAGCCTGTAGAAACGAATATTTTGATTTTTTCTTTGGCAGAAGGATATAGTGATCAGCTTTTGATTGAAAAGTTAAAACAAAAAAATATCTTAATAAGCTCGATGGGACATAATAAGCTCAGAATTGTCACACATTTAGATTACAAAGAAGTAATGCATACTTATGTAATTGAAACGTTGCAGAAGTTTTAGTTAAAGGTTCAGAGCTGCAAAGGCTCAAAGGGACAAAGATTTAAACAAAAAAAAGATACACAGATCTGAGTATCTTTTTTTGTTTATAGCACTCAAGTTTGAAAAAGTCAAAACCTTTGTTCCTTTGCTACTCTGAGCCTTTGCCACTTGTTGCTTAGTCTTATTTAAAAAGATTATCCATTCCCGGAATCATTGGCATATCCATTTTGGCAACGGCATCCAATTCTCTTTCGTTTACGCTTGTTGCTTTTTCTATTGCTTTATTCAGAGTTACAATAAGGTAGTCTTCAAGTTGTTCTTTATCTTCTAATAAAGAATCATCAATACTGATTGATTTTACTTTTCTATTTGCTGTTAATGTTATTTTTAATAATCCGTCAGCGCTTTGTTCATCAATCAAAACGGTGTCTAAACGTTTTTTTGTATCTTCAATTTTTTGCTGGGTTTCTTTAAGTTTACCCATCATTCCCATTAAATCCATTTTAGTTGATTTTTAAATTATTCCGTACAAAATTAGTATATTGCTGTATGAAAGCAACATATATTTTATGAAAAAATTAATTTGGTTCTGTTGCGTTTATAGTATTTTTGCTGCTTCGTATTTAAAAACTAATGCTCAATCAATGCAAAACGATATAGTGGCCCCAATAGCCAAAGAAGTTCCAAAATCACTAAAAAAACATAAAGAAACCAGAGTCGATAATTATTTCTGGTTAAATGATCGCGAAAACCCTGAGGTAATTGATTATCTGAATCAGGAAAATGCCTATTACGAGAGTATGACTTCACATATAAAAGGGCTTCAGAGAGATTTGTATGAAGAAATGAAAGGAAGAATTAAAGAAGATGATTCCTCTGTTCCTTATTTTTACAACGGATATTTTTACATTACTCGTTTTGAGACAGGTCAGGATTATCCAATTTTTGCCAGAAAAAAAGGAAGTCTTTCAGCAACCGAAGAAATTTTATTCAATTGCAATGAAATGGCAAAAGGACATGCTTATTTTAAATTAGGAGGTTTAAGTATAAGCCCTGATAATAAATTTGCAAGTTTTGGAGTTGATCTTGTAGGAAGAAGAATTTACACAATTCAGTTTAAAAACTTAGAAACGGGAGAAATTTTACAAGATAAAATCGAAAATGCAACTGGAGGATCGGTTTGGGCCAATGATAATAAAACTGTTTTTTATACCAAACAAGACCAGGTAACTTTAAGAGCGGATAAAATTTTCAGACACAAATTGCATACAGATGCTGCAAAGGATGTTTTGGTTTTTAATGAAACTGATGACACTTTTAATGTTTCTGTGAGTAAAGAGAAATCAAGAAAATATATCGTAATTGGTTCCGGAAGTACCTTAACTACAGAATACAGAATTTTGAATTCTGATAACCCGGACGGGGAGTTTGAAGTATTTCAGACCCGTGTGCGTGGGCTGGAGTACAGTATTTCGCATTATGAAGATTCGTTTTATATTTTAACGAATAAAGACAAGGCAACTAACTTCAAGCTGATGAAAACTCCTGAAAACAAAACAGGAAAAAGGCATTGGGTAGATCTTATTCCGCATCGTGAAGATGTTTTATTGGAAGATATTGAAATTTTTAAGAACTATTTAGTGGTGGAAGAACGCTCAAATGGTTTGAATCACATTCGCATTATGCCGTGGAATGGTGAGCCCGATTATTATTTGCCTTTTGGCAGCGAAACGTATAACGCATATACCACAACAAATGTTGATTTTGATACGGATATTTTGCGTTACAGTTATCAATCGCTGGCAACACCATCTTCTGTGATCGATTTCAATATGAAGACTAAAACCAAAGAAGTTTTAAAAGAGCAAGAGGTTTTAGGAGGGAAATTTGATAAAGAAAATTATATTGAAGAGCGTGTTTGGGCGACAGCCAGAGATGGTGTTAAAGTGCCTATTTCAATGATTTACAGAAAAGGGTTGGAAAGAAACGGTAAAAATCCGTTACTTCTTTATGCTTATGGTTCTTACGGAATCACAATGGATACTTATTTTTCTTCGACAAGACTTTCATTACTGGATCGTGGTTTTGTTTACGCAATTGCCCATATCAGAGGGGGAGAAGATTTAGGTAGACAATGGTATGAAGATGGAAAACTGTTAAAAAAGAAAAATACCTTTACAGATTTCATCGATTGCTCTAAATTTGTAATTAACGAAAAATTCACTTCTTCTAAACATTTGTATGCAGAAGGAGGATCAGCCGGAGGACTTTTAATGGGAGTTATCTCAAACGAAGCACCGGAACTGTACAATGGAGTGATTGCTCAGGTGCCTTTTGTAGATGTTATTACCACAATGCTGGACGACAGTATTCCGTTGACCACAGGAGAATATGATGAATGGGGAAATCCCAACAATAAAAAATATTACGATTATATGTTGTCGTACTCGCCGTATGATAATGTAAAAGCTCAAAATTATCCTAATATGTATGTTTCTACCGGATTGCATGATTCGCAGGTGCAATATTGGGAGCCTGCCAAATGGGTAGCCAAATTGAGAAACTTAAAAACAAATAGCAATTTATTGTTTTTAGACACCAATATGGATGCCGGACATGGCGGGGCTTCAGGACGTTTTGAGGCTTTAAAAGACTTAGCAAAGGAATTTAGTTTTTTATTAGATTTAGAAAAAATTAAAAGCTAATTAGATTTTTTTTGTTAAATTTGCAACCTATCAAGGTTATTTTAAAATGCCTTTGATTAACTATTTTTTTATGAAAGAAGAAATAAACGCTTATAATAATGTTTTAGAATTAATAGGCAATACCCCCCTTATTAAACTAAATAAAATCACCGAAGAGTTAGAAGGCAATTTCTACGCAAAGGTAGAAGCTTTTAATCCAGGACATTCCTCAAAAGATAGAATAGCGTTATACATTCTTGAAGAGGCCGAAAAAAAAGGTATTCTGTCGCCAGGTGATACCATAATCGAAACGACATCCGGTAATACAGGTTTTAGTTTGGCTATGGTAAGCATTATAAAAGGTTATAATTGTATTTTGGCAGTAAGTTCAAAGTCATCGAAAGATAAAATTGACATGTTGAGGAGTTTAGGTGCAAAAGTTTATGTATGCCCGGCTCACGTTTCAGCAGATGATGAAAGATCATACTATAATGTAGCGAAACGTTTACACGAAGAAACAAAAGGTTCTGTGTACATTAATCAATATTTTAATCAGTTGAATATTGATGCACATTATAACTCTACCGGACCAGAAATCTGGGAACAGACAAAAGGAAAAATTACGCATCTTATTGCCTGCAGCGGAACAGGAGGAACGATCTCAGGAACTGCAAAATTCTTAAAAGAGAAAAATCCAAATATTAGAATTTTAGGTGTTGATGCTTTTGGATCAGTATTAAAAAAATACCACGAAACAAAAGAGTTCGACAACAAAGAGATTTATCCGTACCGTATAGAAGGTTTAGGTAAAAATTTAATTCCTTCGGCTACAGATTTTGATATCATCGATAAGTTCATGAAAGTGACGGATGAAGAAAGTGCTCACTCTGCCAGGGAGATTACCAGAAAAGAAGGGTTATTTGTAGGATATACTTCAGGAGCTGTAATGCAAGCTATTAAGCAATACGCAGAAGAAGGAGAGTTTACTAAAGACAGTAATATTATCGCTATTTTTCCGGATCACGGTTCTCGTTATATGAGTAAAGTATTCAGCGATGACTGGATGAACGAACAAGGCTTCTTTGACAGTGTCAATGAAGAAGAAGTTCAAAAAATTGAATTTGTAAAGTAGTACGGTAAACTGCTTTTCTAATATATTGCCTCATTCGTTTTGCGAGTGAGGCTTTTTATTTGTGAAATGTTCTAAACTACAGGGAATAAATAACGATATCTGTGTATTTAAACAACATGTTTGGAGTAATAAAAAGCCTTCTTAAATATTTAAGAAGGCTTTTTGTTTTTTAGTGTTGTTTTTTTTGTTGTCCCGGTGCATAAGCTTTAGCACTTTTACTTCCGGAGATTTTTTTAGCCTGCCCTGGTGGAATTTTACCGGAAGGAGTACTTTGTGTATGTACACTACAGCTTATTATGCTAAGGAGTAAAAAGACAATAACCAAAAGAATTACTGCAAATTTGGTATATTTTGATGTTTTCATTATTTGTTTTTTTAGCTGCAAATATATTAAACTGTATGAGTTTTGTTATTTCTTCTTTGAAAGAATTTTGATCATTTGTGCGAAATAAACAGAACTATGAAAATTAATGTGTGTACTTGCAATTTGGGTAAGTTATGATAAAAAGAAGAATATTTTTAGTTCTTCCCAACCTTTTCATTTAAAAGGCACTCTATAGAAGTATAATCGTCTTTGAACGGTTTAAACTAAAAATAGTATCGTATGAAAAAGAAATTCACTTTAGAAATAGCCAACCCTTGTTCTGAAAATTTTGATAATATGATTCCCAATTCACAGGGCTCGTTTTGTAGTTCCTGTGCCAAGAATGTAATTGATTTAAGCCGAAAAACGAACTCTGAAGTTGCCAGGTTCATCGCCGAGAATAAAGATCAGAACATTTGTGCGCGATTAAAAACAACACAGTTAGAGGAGGAGTTTGTACACCAGGAGACTTCCAAAATGAATAATCTGAAGTATGCGGCAGTAGCAGCTTCTATTTTGCTGGCTTCAAATGTTACAGGACAGGAAAAAACTCCGGTTAAAACGGAAATAAATGAATCGGTACCTAAAAGTAATATTCTGGGCAAAATAGCCATTAGTCAAACCGTTCAGGAAGAAATTTCGATAACAATAAAAGGGAAGTTGTTAGATGCAAAAACAAACAGGCCATTAAACGGCAAGATCTATCCGAATCTAACCCTTAGTATTAATGACTCACAACCTCCTATGAAAATAGATTCGAAAACAGGTGATTTTTCGATTACGTCCCTAGTTTCTAAAAATGGTGAAGCACTTATGATTACAATCTCGAGCGGGGATTATTATTTATCCAAAACGATCCCTTTTGACCTTAAAAAAGTGAAAGGTAATGTTCTTCATCAAAACATAAAGATCAACACAGAGGAGTTGATTAAGGTTTATATTGCTGGAGGATTAGGCATTAATTATTCAGAAAAAAAAGTGATTAAAGAGAATTGATTGATTTGTTGTTTTTTTGAATAGAAAAAGCTCTGGATTTCCAGAGCTTTTGGTGTTTATAGATGAATTAGTTTTTGAATGTTTAGCTTGTGTTTTGAGCCGTTATTGATCGAGGTATTTGGAAAGCGAAGCTTTGTTTTGCTCCGTTACAACAGCTAGTTTATATAAATCAAGAACATTATTTTCATCTTTAATGGATTGCTTTAATTTATTAATTTCGGGGTATGAATCATTATTTTCTTTGCTATAAAATTCAAATATAATATTTGCATTGGTGAACTGAAGTATTTTTTTTACTGATGTATAAATTTGATCTTCCGGTATGTTTTTTTCCCATTTGTTTTGATTAAAGGTTACATCCATTATTTCTAATTTTGGAGATTCATTTTGTTTTATAATGTTGTATTTTATGTAGTTATGGGTTTTGTTGTTGCTGATTATTGCAAATTTTGTTAATAATTTTATAGAGCTTAACGTGTCATTTCCTAATGAATTAAAAATTATTTTTTCAGGTAATTTGTCTAGATTTTTACTTGAAAGTAAGGTATCTCTTTCTCGTTGTGTATAATCGTGTACATTTGAAAATTCAAAGATGTTTGTAAACTTTGCTTTTGTGGTTACTATACTTTGACTATTGCTTTTAATGGAAGATAATAGTATAATTAACAGGAGTATATTTTTCATTTTACCAAGTTTTAGAATCTATAGTTAAGTTTAGGATTTCATTGTTTTTAATTGGGCTGTACCACGATAAAAATGTATTTTCAAATTTTCTTAAATCTAATACTTTACCCGAATATATTTTGTTGTACACTTCTTTTAACTTGGGATTGGTGATTTTTCCTGAGAACAATTCTAGTAATACATCTGTTTTTAGTCTCATAATCAAAATGGAAAGATTTGCTGTGGTAGAATTAGAAACTTTGTACCAACGATTATCAATTTTCTGTAAAACATAACATCCTGAGGTAATTTTTGAATTTTCTTGTTTAAAATAAAATTTGACAATTTCGGTAGGTACTCCTCCGATTTGAAAAATGACTTTATGAACTAATTGGATATAATTTTTATCTCTATCCATTTGTTCTATTTTTGTAAAATAATCAGCATTTCTTTTGGTTGATTTTAAACTTCCTCCTAATGTATTATAATCAACCCATTCTTGAGTTGTCGCAGAAAGTATTGATTTTATAAGATTTTCTGGAGTATCATTTTTAACATCTTCCAATTTTTTAAAATCTTTCTTAATAATTAAAGAGTCATATTTTTGAAATGATAATTCAGTTTCTTCTTCGTTTCCAACAATTATGTTTGAACTATTGTTTTGTCCATATATGATATTTGATAATAAAATTAATAGATAAAATTTTAGTTTGACCATGATATTTTAGATTTGTATTTGATTAGTAATAGTAGATAGGTTATGTAAATTAAAGAAAATATAATGACTCTTTTGTTATTCTCCGTTTCTTCGGATATGTCAACTTTTTTTTGATTTTCATAAGCATATTTTGCTGTTTTTTTATTTAAATACCAGATATTAATGGTATCCCTATGATTAGCCATATATTCTTCGATGTCTGAACTTAAGTCTTTGTATTTAAAAAGTATCCCTTTTGTGTCTTGGGTACTTATATAGCATCCTTTGTTGAAGTAGTAATAGATCGTAGATGAAGACGATGAGCTTTTTCCGCTTCTACTGTACGATACTTCTGAAGAGTCTATTTTTACTTTAATTTTTGTAAATTCATTTTGATTTTTTATAATGTTATAATTACTATAAAATTCAAATGCAAACATGAACATCATCAATGTTGAAATTGATAATGTTGAAATTAATACTATAGCAATTATTGTAGGATTAGAATTTGTGGGAGATTTCATATAAAGGAATTTTATCTGTTAATTCAACGCTTTTTTGGAAATCTACTAATTCAAATTCAATAAAACCTTTAGTTCCAATCTGAACGTTAGCAAAAAGAATTGCGGGAGGTATATAACCTTCAACAACTAATGTATTAGTAGAAAAATTATAAGTTCCATCACCTTTTATAGCAACTTCAACAGCTCCTTTAGCTTCAAATTTTACTTGGTCTCTTGCTACTTTTAGTTCAGCTTTAACACCAAAAGTAAGACTTCCTTTTGGACCAACTTTTAGAAATGGATTATTTTTTTGATATTTTTTTTGTTCAACAAGGATATATCTTTCCACACCTCCTTCTACTTCAACGGCGAAAGCGGCTTTAAAAAATAATCCTATATCAACAATTCCAGCTCGTGAAAGTCTATCCAGAACTGGGTGAGTAATGAGTACTTCTTTTGTTTCCGCAGATATTCCACCCGAAATTGAACCAACTTCCATTTTCTTATAAAGTCGAGATTCTTTATCATTTTCATTATACTTGGATCCCGTTATTTTAATTGGATCAACTTTCATTTTAATGTATCTTCCAATTTTTACATATCGATCTAAAAGTTGAAGTCTATCGTCTATTTCATTAAAAGACTTAGTAAGAACCTGACTTACCGCAGGAGGGACAAAAGACCATGCTACAGCATTTTTATCAACAAATTTAATATTAACCTTTCTAGATTTTTCGTTTGGAAAACCTGCTAACGAAATAATTGTTGCGCTTTTGTCAAGATCTTTTGCAGTGAATTTAAGGAGACCCTCAGTATCAGCTATTTTGGTTTCATCTCTAAACCAATGAACGTTATCTTTTATTTTACTTTTGGGTAAAGCAGGATCAATAGTAAGGGCTAAACTTGTTTTTGGAGTGTTAAATTGCTCTTTAACATAATACAATATTTCATCTTCTTTTGCAATTCTATTGGTTTTATTTTCTCTAGCTGTTAACGCTATAGATTTAAAATTAGATTTAACTGGTGCCGGTGGTTCAGTGGTTGGATTGGTTTGACTAGGACTTGGTGTAGTTGTATTTGTTGGGTTAGTTGCGACAGGATTCGTTTGACCAGGACTTGGTGTATTTGTTGTTGGATTAGTTGTGACCGGATTAGTTGCAACTGGATTAGTTGTAACTGGATTAGTTGTAATTGGATTATTCACAGGCGGCACTGTAACTGGAGGTATTGTTGTATTATCCTTAGGAGAATTATCTTCAGGAATACTATCATTTGGGCCAAAAATGTTTAATTCAGGAAAATTATCAGCAATATCATCAACATCCAGGAATTTATCCCAGTTACTAGCATCATAACCAGCCACAATTTCACCTGAAATTAATTTGAAATCAGTATTAAGACCAATATTATCAAAGGTAATTTTGATTCTGGTATTTTCGCTCAGGTTCCATTTTGAGTTGCCTTCACCATCTTTTGGGCTTAGGGCTTCAGCGGCATCAATGAGTTTTCTGAATTTTTCTAAGAAAGGCAGCGTTACATAGCCGTCTCCTGAGAAGTTACCGTTACTTCCTGTGGCGTGCAAGACTACAATAGGGAAATCTCCCGCTGAAATTACATCATTTGGGAAAAGTTCCGGAAGTGGTGTTTGGTTGGTCAGATCTTTTGGATCCGGTTTGATTCCACAGCCCTGAAATACAATCTCGTCTCTGGCAATGGTGGTGAATTCATATATTGAACTGTGAATATATTTGCCCACATCACAAGATGATCCTACGGTATATTCGTAGGTGGTGTTAGGCTTTAAGTTGCTAAGCGTAATATTTTCTCTTGGAGTTACGGCTTTGTACCATTCCGAACCGGAATTTTTCTCGCGATAGTTTACCTGATAGTCAAAGTTATCGATGTTACCACTCCAGTTTATCTTGGCCTGATCCTGACCGATGCTTTCGGTTTTAATGGCAAGGGGAGAGGTACAGAATACTTCGTAAGTAAAAGCAAAGATTTCGGTATAACCGTTGTTTTTAAAAACCCCAATTTCTTCGGCTCCTAAAATGGCTTTTGCTTTGATGCGCCAGGCGTATTTTTTGCCGGGAATCAGTTGAGGTTCACTCATGCCATATTGCAGGGTAGTCATTTTGGTTGTGGTGGTGTACAGGGGTGGTGAGTAAGCAAATGCATTTTGCACCGGGGTGTAATTGTCCCAAATCTCGACTAATGAAAATTCATATTCTACATTACTAACGTTGATGCTTCGCGGTGTCCAGTTAAAAACAATGTTCTGCAGGTTCTGCTGCATGATCGAAGCATTGTTTAAAGGCAGGTTCAGGAAGGGAGGTTCGTTTTGAAAAATAACGGTAGTTGTACCCGTTTTTCGAGACAGTTTTTTTCCTGTGGCAAAATCATATACTTCTACATAAAAGTTACTGATTCCTTCGGGTAAAGGCTGAGCATATTGATTTGGATTTAATCCCAGTAGGTTTTGGAACTGAAAATAGGGAGCCAGATCAACATTGGTTAATTGCAATGGAAATCCTCCTTCGAGATACAGTGGTTTTGCTCCTACAACAAAATCGTTGTTGCTGAACGAAACTCCATTGCCCTGAAAGTATATTTTTAATCGAACCTGACGATTGGAGATGTTCAAATCGTTGAGTAGCAATTGAATTTTAATGGGACTGTTTATGGTAGTCGCATCGGCATACTTGCTCAGGTAAATAGGTGATGGCTGCGTAATTTGGGTGGTAACCGAAATCGGGAAGGTTTGAGCAAATCCTTCAAATCCTATTAGGGAGCAGAGCAGCAGCAGGTACAGGTGTAAGTTTTTCAGCATTTTGGGTAATTGAATTTTATCCATTTTTTGTGAGGTTAGCAGGTAGGTATTCACTCCTTTTATTTTTGAATATGGTTAAGATCGATTTCATCAATGTTTGCATTTTTGAGAGCGAGATCATGATAAAACGGTATCATTTTGACTTCGATAGCGGCTATTATTTCAGAACCGGATTTTTTTTCTTTTATCGATTTAAAAGCTTCTTCCATTTCTTCTGCACTAAAAACTACTGCAGCGGGATTTTGCTGTATTTCGGCAGCGGGAAGTTTGGTTAATGCCGAAATTTCTTTGAGCATCCATCGGTGGCGTGTAAGCTGATCGCGATTTTTGTTACTTCGTTCCACCAATTTCTGATAGGACTTGTAAGCTGTTTTATCGGTAATGTTTTCTTCATTCACACCATGTAATTTGTGGCTGTTTACTCTTCCTAAAGCCGAAACATAGGCATTTTCCAGACTTGCATCTTTGTCTTTCATCTCTGTTTCTAATTTTTTGGCAGCTTCGAGCACATAATCTTTGTATTTTTTTACGTTTTCAGCTTCAATGTTGTAAGCTTCCAGGTAATCTAGTACTTTTTCTTTGAACTGTTTGTCATCCGGTGTAAGGGAAGCCAGTGTGAGTAAATGCTCTAAATTTGTACTTTCTTTTTCCGGTAATGGGTTTAGTGCCAATTGCATTTCTTTTAACTGAGCGGTAATCTGATCGCGTGTTCCTTCTAAAGCTTTTCCGTTAAGATTTATTTTCAGAATAGAAGTAAGGTTCATGTCTCCCTCTGTTCTTGGTTCTCTCTTGGGACGCATTTTGATTTTGTCAAAAGAATACGAATAAGACAGTGTAGCAGTCATATCATTGTTTTTACCAGTGGCTGTTTTATTGAATAGTGTGATGACACTCATGTTGAAATTGTGTTTTTCAAGATAAATGTAAGACCCGTTCAATCTGAAATTGAAGATATCGTTTTGCTTGCGACCATTGTTATAGCTGGTGTTGTAACTGGTCGAGGCATTGGCATTCAGTTTTTTATCAAAAAATAATTTGGAAGCGCCAACTGTTGGTCCAATAATAAAACTCTTTCCTCCATCCGTTTGTCCGTAGGTATTGTTTATGGAACCGTTGAAACTTAGCTCTTTTTGAGGATAACCAAGAGAATAGGTTAGGGCTGAGTTGTAATAGGTAGAAGCTCCGCCTGCAACTGTCTTTCCTTGTTGTTGGTTTACGGCATCCTGCATAGAGAAATTGGCACTAATTGCTTTTTTAGTTGTTTGTCATTTCTTAACAGATAATTTACAGTCAGACCTAAATTTTGGTTCACTTGTCTGAAGTTCAACGTGTCTAAATACTCGTAATTTGAAACCTGATTGATGTAGTCAAATTGATTACGGCTGTTGGTGAACGATTGAAAGTTAGAGTAGTTCAGGTTCAGGTTTAATTTTTGATTGGGTCTCAAATCGACATTAGCTGAGGTTACCAAACGTTTCATCTGGCTTTCTTTCTGCTTTTCTAAATTGTCTTTCTGAAGTCCTAAGTTTAAAGCAAGCGACACTTTATCTTTATACAAACTTTGGGTTGCATTAACGGTTACGTTTTCTAAATCGTTATTAAAATAGTATCCTCCAAAGGTTCTGTAGTTAGGGTCAATTCGTTCGTAACCTAATCCTAAAGTTCCTTTTCCGGCCGGGTAAGCCAATTGTCCTTTAAAGGCATTATAACTTGTGGTAGTGCTATTTCTACCCAATAGAAACGAGGAAACTCCTTTTGCTTTTCCACTTGCCACAACTCTTAAATCTTCAGTAATACTACTGCTGGCATATTCGGTAGAGACTTGTAGTTTTTGAAAAAGTTTAAAATTAGTTTCAAAACTGATGGCAGCATTTTCCTTTGGAGCGACATCCAGTTCAAAAGGTACGGGGTTGTTTAAAGAATTGATCTGATCTTTTGCCTTAAATAAGGTAAGTCCCAGGTTTATTTTCTCTAGGGAATAAGCGGTTTTAAATCCGTATCCAAATCTTTTGTAAGCAGACAGAATATCCGGATAGGCTGAATCAAATTCGTTACTTTTTAATAATCGTCCGTACATCGCACTGATTTTAAATTTTCCCTGTGGGGTTAAATCCACTCCAAAACCGGTAAACTGATGACCGCTCAGCGTGTAAGGGGAGAAGGTCATGCTGACATCTCCAATATGGGCAGTAATCCATTTATAGGAAGGATGTATGCTCAGACGATTCATTAAAACAGGTTTGTTGTACCCGAATTTTTGATTGGTATAGGAAAACGAAAGCGGAATGTTGTACAGATTGGCAATATTGAAATTGATGTTTCCGTTCAAAAAATAACTGAAGGGCTCTCGTGTGGCATTACCGGAATAGAATACGGTATTGGCTGATGCACCACCACTGACATTTATAAGTTTCGCTTTGCCTAACTCCTGTACATTAAAGTTTTGCGAAAAAGCAAAGGTACCGGTGAAAAGCAGTAGTGTAATTAAAATTATTCTTTTTAAAATCATTCTTTATGGGCCATGGAAATCAAGATTGTTTTCTTGATTTCCATTAGTATTTGAAATTTATAATTTTTGCTTGCTGGATAAATTAGAGTTTACTGAATAATGATTTTTCTCAATTTACTTCCTTGCTGTGACTCGAATAACACGAAATATATTCCTGACGGAAGCCCGGTTAAACTAAAGTTGAACAGGTAATTGTCTTTGCCTTCCTGTGTTTTTGAATCTATCAGTAAGTTGTTGTTCAAATTATAAACCTTAACATGTGCCGGCATTACTTTATCCAGCAGTACATCTACAGTAAAAGCTCCTTTTGACGGATTTGGATAGATTTTCAGATCGAATTTCTTGAAAGTCTGATCGTCCGGGTTGTTTTCTTCATATTCTCCTTCAGTTACTAAGATTGACTTGGTTTGAAAAGCAGTACAGTTTCCTTTTTTAGTGTTCAGTGTAATGTCGTATTCACCGGCCTGACTGAAACTGATTTCGGCAAAATCTTTGTTTTTCGAGATTACGGTTGCATTGGCAGGAATTACCCATTCGATTTCATCGGCGTCAGGATTACTGATGTCAACGATTATGAATTTTTCGTTTTTGAATACCTGACTCGAGATGGCAAATTCAGCACTAATTGGGGTATTCTGACTTGAAATTTTGATGGTATCTGTAGCCTCACAACCCAATTTGTTGGTAACAACAACGGTATAATTTGCAGGTTCAGAAACGGTAACTATAGCTTTATTGCTCTTGAAACCTTTATCAGAGGTCCATGAATAGGTGGCTTTATCGTCATTAATTGTGGCATTAATGGTTAAGGTCTGATCAAAACATAAAGTCACATCTTCTCCGATATTAATAACATCTTTCGGTGGATTGACAATGGTGTAGGTATGATTGATAATACAACCTTTGCTGTCTGTAACGGCAACTTTATATTCTCCAGCCGAAGCATTCTTTAACACATTTGAGGTTTCACCGGTATTCCATAAATAAGTATAAGGCGCTTTTCCTCCTGAAGCGGTCAAGGTAATAGTCGCATCAGAACCGGCATAACAGGTTGGTATTTTAATGGTTTCGGCCGCTGCCAAATGAACAGGCGCTACAATGGTAATATTTTTTGTAACGGTACAACCGTGTTTGTCTGTGATTTTGACAAAATAATAACCTGGTGGTACATTTTTTATGGTAGCAGTTTGAGCACCCGTATTCCAGCTGTAGGTATACGGTAGTGTTCCTCCTGATGGGTTAGCATCAATAGTCCAGTCGTTGAAGTCTCCACAAAGAGTATAGTCAGCGGTGAGGGTATTGTTGAGAACCTGAGGTTCAGTAACGATGAAAATTGGACTTGTAGCTTTGTTTCCATTTGAATCTGTTGCGATTGTATAGTACGAACCTTTTCCGATACCTGTTAGAGTAGTCGTTGTGGCCAATACGGTGGCATTGTTTTCTGCAAACCACTGATAAGTATAGCTTTCACCTGGTTTTAGGAATCCACCAATTGTAATAGGTTTCAAACTTCCGTTTTTATCTCCATTACATAAAACAACATTTTGTACTTCTACGTTAGTTTCTAGTAGAGGCGGTTCGGTAACTTGTAATAGCTGTGAAGTTAAACTACAGTTTTTAGCATCTTTAATGATAACATAGTAGTTTCCGGCAGCCAGATTTATTGCTGTGGCTGTGGTCTGATTCAATGCTGTACCATCGCTTTTGAACCAGTTATAGGTGTAGGCACCATTGGCTCCCTGTGCGGTTATGTTCAGAGATCCGTTGCTTAGTCCTTTTCCTGTAGCAGGAGTTGATACAATTTTGCTAATTATTAAAGCAGTTGGAGACGTAATTTTTACAGTCGCCTCTGTGCTTGTACATTGCTGTGTGTCTTGTACCTGAATGGTGTATTCCCCATCAGCTAAATCAGTAATAGTGGTTTTTGCTCCGTTCGCGAAATTGGTCCAGTCTTTAACCAGTATTCCATTTTGGAAATAACGGGATCTGAATATTCCATTTCCTCCTGCTGCTGTGATAGCAATACTTCCGTTTGTATCTCCTAAACATTTTACAGGTTCGGGAACGGATGTAAAGGTTATATAATCCGGCTGAGTTATGATTATTGGAGTAGTGGTTACTTCAATTGCTTTTGAATCTTTTACAACAGCGTAGTAAGTACCTATTTTGGCATTGATGAGTTTGATGCTGTTTTCATTTGGCAATAAGGTATTGTTTCTGTACCAACTAATTTTTTTGGTTCCAAAACCTCCGGCTACGGTTGCTTCGAGAATCGCATTGTTGGATTCAAAGCAGGTCATGTCCTGAGTTTGTCTGATTGTTATGGTTAACGGATTATCGGTAAAGTCAAAATCAGCGTATTTTGTACAGCCAGTTGCATCCTGAACGGATACATAATAGTGATCTTTAACTAAACCTGTAAAGTCGACCATTTTGGCTGCTGTATTTGAAATTGTTTTTAGAACTGTTATGTTAGCCTGCGCATCTTTAGTGTAGAGTTTATACTCAAAATTTGGTTTTCCTCCTATAATTTCAAAATGCAGTGCACCGTCATTTCCGTTTTGGGCTGTAGGGTTGATATAGGTAATTTTATCAACGTCAAATCCAAAATCTGCCGGTTGTGTGATGACGATGTTCTCCAGAATTCCGATACAATGGGTTGCATCAGCTGAATTGTAATTGGCGTCACGAACTTCTACTGCATAATCGCCTTCAGTTAGGGCGTTTAAGGCTACTGGTGTAAAGTTTTCGTAAGTATTGGTGGCGGTATTTCTCTTTTTCCATTGATAGTTATAAACTGGAGCACCATTTACAATGAAAGGTGTTCCTCCAGTAACAGCTATTTGAATTGCTCCGTCTTGTCCCGCAAAACAACTCACGGGAGTTTTTGAGGTTAAGTTTACCGTAACGGCAGTAGGCTGTTTAAACGTTACGTCAATAGTATTTGAGTCTACATTACCCACATCGGTAGCGGTAAGTGCGTAGTCTCCGTCTGCTATGTTTTTAAAACTGGCTGTGTTTTGAACAATAGTTACAACAGTTCCGGTTGTTTTATTTCTTAGTTTGTAAGTGTAAATTCTATCAATTTGGTTTTGTGTAAAAGTTGCTCCTCCGGTTGCAATAGCTTCTAAAGAGCCTACTAAACCGTTACATTTTGCCTGTAAATGAGTTTCGGTCAATACAGGTTTTGTTGGTTGTTCTATTGTATAACTGTTGGTGATCGTACATAGTTTTGAGTCGGTTATCAAAACGGTATAAACTCCTGCAGGAACATTGTTTAAGGCAGGACTATTAGTCCCTACTACCGTGTTCGAATTATTTTTCCATTGGTAGGTATATCCCGGAGTTCCACCCTCTACGGTAATTGCAATTTTACCGGTCGACAAACCAAAACCTG
This sequence comes from Flavobacterium sp. B183, assembly GCF_023539155.1. Lineage (NCBI taxonomy): Bacteria > Pseudomonadati > Bacteroidota > Flavobacteriia > Flavobacteriales > Flavobacteriaceae > Flavobacterium > Flavobacterium sp. B183. The sequence continues at coordinate 3,053,275 of NZ_CP097434.1, forward strand.
TTGTTGGTATAACCGTCTCGCTGCTGATGAAAAGAGATTTTGCTGGTTCAGTAATACCAACAGTTTGTACTTGTGTCTGACATCCGTTAGCATCACTTATAAATATGGTGTAGCTTCCGTTAGACAATCCCGTAATAAGTCCGGTTTTAGTATCAACTGTTCCACCACTTGCTACGATAGTGTACGGTTTTGCAATGTCGGCGAACTTAGTTCCTCCAACGATGTTTAACTGCACGGTACCATTATTTCCATTATGACAGGATACCTCCGTTTTGGTGTAGGTAAAGGCCAGTTTATCCGGTTGTGTAATGGTGAAAGTGTTTGTTCCAAAAAGAATGTTGTTTTGCTGATCTTTTACGGTAATAACATAATCTCCGGCTCCTAATTCTATAGCTTCCGAACTGGTTAAATCGTCTTTGGTACTTTCGGTATGTTTATGTTTTACTCCGGTTGTTGTATTTAACCATTCAAAAGTATAGGCTTTCACACCGCCTCGTACGACAGCCGTAAATATACCTGGCTCATCGCCATAACAGGCAACATTTGTATTTGGAGTCTGTATGATACTGATGATCTCAAATTTGTCGGGCTGTGTAATTTTGTAATCTACCTGTGGAAGACTACAGCCATTTGCATCTCTAACGATCAAATGATAAGTACCAATAGCTAAATTTCCGATGGAAGAAGCTGAACCAATTATGGTTGGCGATGCATCTTTTGTCCACTCATAACTATAGTTAGGTTTTCCACCTGACACGGTTACCGCTATGCTACCGTTTTTGGTTTCAAAACCGGTTAGGTCAACTAGGGTTGCACTTTCAATTTTTAAAGGTGCAGCAGGCTGCGTGATCACTACAGGCACATTAAGTGTTGCAGTACAACCATGATCGGCCTGATCTTTTACGGTAACGGTATAACTTCCTATTGTAAGATTTGACAGATCATCTGCGGTGGAGTAATTCACACCGTTTTTAGTCCATTGTTGTGTATAAGGACCGGTTCCTCCTGTGATAGTAATATCAATAGCACCAGTTGCGGCACCAAAACATAAAACATCAGTTTGCTTTGTTAATTTTACTATTAATTCATCTGGCTCGTTGAGTTTATAGTTGAGTTGTTCTGCTTTTGCAAAAGGACCCGCTGGTTCAGGATTTGCCGAATCGGTTACGGTAACGCTGTATTGACCAACACCACAATTTGTGATTTCCGATGTAGTTTCAGACGGAAGTACAATTCCATTTTTCTTCCATACGTATTTGTAAGGTGCAATTCCACCTTTAGCAAGAGCGACCAATTTTCCATTAGAATCTCCGTTACATTTAATAAATTGGGTTTCTTTAATCTGAACTTCCAATAAGTCCGATTCGGTTACCGTATAGTCCTTTGTAACGATACATCCCGCATTGTCTGCAGCATTTGCATTAGCATCTCTAATTTCTAAACGATAAGTTCCCGCTTTCAGAGCTGTTATATCTCTTGTTGTTCTCGGAAAAGTCGGATCACCGGCACGGGTCCATTTGTATTGGAAAGCCAGAGTACCTCCTGCTGGATCAGCAGGGAATAGTATTGAACCAGTATTTTGATTAAAAATGGCCACATTTTTAATAGCTGGTGTTGGAACAACAATTGGATTAGGCTGGGTAATTTGGATATTGTCTAATCGTGCAGGACAGCCATTTTCATCGGTAACGGCCACCCAGTAGGTACCAACAGGAACATTGCTCAGTCTTGAGGCTGTACTGCCGTTACTCCATAAATAACTATAAGCTCCGGTTCCCCCCGAAACAGTAATGTCTATGGCTCCGTCATTCCCACCATTACAGGAAACATTGCGGCGTTGCGCAATTGAGTTTGTTATACTAAGGACGTCTGCAGGTTCTGAGATGGTATAAACTATAGAGAAGATACTATTATTAGCATCGGTTACTTTTACGGTATAATTTCCTTTAAGAATTCCGCTTAGAGTTGCCGATTCTTTACCGGGCATTTCAGTTCCGTTTAACAACCATTGAAATTTATAGTTAGGGGTACTAGTGTTTAGTGTTCCGCCACTTGCTACTACGGTTATACTACCAGTAGGCTGGCCTTTACATTTAATATTGGTCTGATCTTGCAAGACTACGGCCAGTGCTTTTAATTCGATTATTTCGCTTGAGATGCTACATCCTTTTGCATCTATTACTGTTACCTTGTACATACCGTTTCCTAAGCCAGTAGTAAGCCCTGCGCCATTAGTATTGGCACTAAAAGGCTGACCGTTTTTAGTCCATATGTAAGTATAGGGAGCAGTTCCTCCCGTTGCTGTTACGGTAATGGTACCGTCGGTTGCAACAGTCGATGTAGGTTGTGTTTGTGTTATGTTTGTGATGGCTAATGCCGCTGGCGGCTGCGTAATTTTGGTTATTACACCGTTGGAAAAAGTACAATTATTAACATCTGTTACGGTATACGAGTAATCTCCTTTTTTTAAGCCCGTTCTGGTTGCACCTGTACCACCGTCATTCCAAAGTACGGTAAGTGTACCGCTTCCTCCGCTCAGACTTACCCTAATTTCCCCATCATTACCATCAAAACAGCTAACGTCTTTTTTAGAAAGCACAGCGGATCCGATTTGAGGATTAGGCTCTAATAATACTACAGGTCCCGAAGCTGGATTATTCTTACTATCGGTAACAATAACTTTATAATAACCGGCATTTTGTCCCGTGATACCAGGGGTTATGCTTGGTCCCGAAATTTTACTGGAGTTATTTCCGGCTGCATCACAGCTGTACCAGGTATAATTATATGTTCTGTCTATTGGTGTTGCACTATACGGATAACCTCCAACAGCTGATGCGGTTAGGCTACCTGTTCCTCCCGGACACAATATATTAGTTGGTTTTGGCGTACTAACGACTAATTTTCCAGGTTCGTAAATTACGAAAGAAACATCAGCACTTCTACAAACCCTGTCTTTGTCTTTTGCATACATGACGTAGCTTCCGGCTGGCAGTGAAGTCCATGAAACGGGAGTATAAGGCTGCCCGTCTTTGAAAAAGAAATAAACGTAGTCGCCTGTACCTCCTTCAAAAATAACAGAAAACGTACCATTGGCTCTGCCATTTTCTGTTGTATTGGTATAACTCAAAGTACCAGCAGAAACTGTAATTGCTTTTGGTGTTGTGATTGTAATCGTTCTGGCTCCGTTAACTGCCGGTTGAGGGTCCGGAGCTTGAGAATACCCCAAGAAACTCATAAGAAGCAGTAGTAATAAGTAGATTTTTTTCATAATAATATGGTTGTTCGGGAATTTATTGTTCTGTGCAATCGAATTTGTCAACGATTTTAATGGTATGTGGTCCATCTTCCGTTATGGGTATGGTATGTGGATTTGTAAAAAGATGTTTTTGTGCCAAGGGTTCTCCGTCTAAAAGATAATAGTAGGGAGGGGTTCCCCCTGAGGCAGTGATTAATATTCCTTTTAGATCTGTGCTGCAAGCCGGCTGTACGGCCGTAGTCGTAAAAGTTAATGGAACTTTTTCATCAATCGTAAAAGGATCTGTAACGATAGCACTTAATCCTACTTGTTGACCATTATCGGCAGTACTTTGTGCCTGGTATTTTATGGTGTATGTCCCCGCCGCTATTCCATTCCAGGTATAGGTTTTATTTTTAGTTTCTTCTTCTGATGCTTTAATACTTTTGATAAAACCAGTATCCGGTGCCACCGGATTGACGCGGAACAGATTAAATAGAAACTGATCGTCTTTTTTTAGCAGTGATTCAAACTTTAGAGTAGCACTTCCGGTAGCTGTATTAGCACATTCGACAGCAGTTGTAGTTGGTTTTTTTTCTGCCAACTCAGGCGAACAGCCGATAATACCGTAGGTAACTATATTGGTAAAATGCGTCTGATAACCAGTTCTAAAATGAATTGTAGTTTTTCCATTATAATTCTCAAGCTCTGATATTTTGAATGAAATAGACGGATAGGATTGAAAGTCACCTGGGAAATTAGCCCAATTTTGACCGTCATAACTATATTGCCAATTGAAACCATTTTCAAAATTGATTGTTTCGTTAACACAATAGCTAGTTTTAGAGCTTGTATTTGTCAGATGTAATAAAAGTATTGATGAGGAAGCAAAGCATCCAGAAAAAAAAGTGACATATTGAGGTCCATTTGTTTCAATGAAAGTATTCTTTTCAATGTAGCAGTCCTGATGCATACTAAAACAACTAAAATCTATTCTTTTCGTTACCGGATCAGGTGTTGCATAGAAAAAATCAGTTTGCGATATTGGTTGATACGTACCATTAGGGAATAAATTTAAACTATTGCCCAAAAAAAAGATATCATATGATCCCTGAGTTTGCTCGCGTTCAGTTCTAGGCTCCAAATCGGTATTGATAAGTAGTCCGTACTCGGTTTGAGCTTGCAGGGTCATTGATGCCATAAATAATATCAGATAGAGTAATGTTCTATTCATTTTAGATAGTATTTTATAGTTAGTTTTCAATACAATTAGAAGCATCAACAACGACTACTTTGTGCCCGCCGTCTGCTGTAATCGGGATTTGGTGATAACCGGAAAATCCAACTTTTTTAGGTACTGTCTGGCCGTTTACAACTTCGGTCTGATCGTCTAAAATGTAGAAGTACGGACTTGTTCCACCGGCCGCATGTATTTCTATGAAGCCTAGGCTGTTACTGCATTCAGGTTGTATTGCCGTTGCCCAAAAAGTTAAGGCTGTATTTTGTCTGATTTCGAAATTTGTTACCGCTGACAAAGTAGAAGGCGTACCGTTACCAAACTGTGTTTGAAATTTAAATTGGTACTGTCCCGGAGGGATATTTTTCCATTTGTAACTAAGTGCAGACACTTTTTCTACATCAGGATCATTTGAAGTTGCATCAGTAATAAAAGTACTACCTACAGCATTGCGATTGAAAAGGTATTTTTCGCCTGGTTCCAGAGGTCTGCTAAAAGTAAAGGTTACGCTGCCATTGCTGTAACTGCAAGTGGTATAGTTTGGGTCGGAGGTAGCAGAAAGTTTAGGAGAACAAGGTATAATATTGTAAGTAGCCACATTAGAATATACATTTTCATCAGGAGCATTTGGGTCAGAATCAATTAAAACCCTGAAAATGATAGTTCCCGTATAATTGTTTAAAGCGGGATAATTGGCTTTGACAAATTCAAAGCTTTGATTGGGTGTGGTAGTAATGTTCATAGGAGTGAAATTTATACCATTAGTGCTGTATTCCCATGAAAAACGATAGGGTCCCGGGCAGCTTACCGCGGTAAGTGTTTTTTTATCACAAAACAAGTTGGTATATACGTCTGGTTCGGGTAAAACGGCATTGGTTATTCCCCAAAAACAATCATTCATGTTAATTGTACTCTGTTCATAACAGGCCATAGGATCACGCCAGGCACAGCCAAAACTGGTATCGGCTATCGAAATTAGTTCAACATAGGTTGGAGGGACATTAAATACATGATAATCTCCAAATTCTGCAACTGGTGCAATGTAGGTGTTGCCGGACATAAAGAAATAAGACTGTAATGCAGCGCATTCGTTGACACAGCTTCCCATACTATGACGGACGATGTACAGTTTTTGCGAATAAGTCTTACTGCCAGATAAGAGTATTACAGTTAATAAAAAAAGATATATTATTTTTTTCATAATGTTATTGTTCTATGCAATCAGAGCTGTCTACAACGATCACTTTATGAGCACCGTCTGTTGTTATTTTTATAGTATGAGGACTTGTAAAAGCATGTTTTTGCGATAATGGCTCACCGTCTAAAAGGTAATAGTAAGAGTTTGATCCTCCGGAAGCTGTTATACGAATCCCTTTTTCGTCGGTACTACAGACTGGCTGTACTGCTGTTGCTGTAAAAGTTAAGGGGGTACTTTGTTTGATTTCGAACTTCGTTACTGGCGACAAAGTAGACGGGGTATTGCTTCCAAACTGTGTCTGATACTTAAATTCATACACACCAACGGGTATATTTTTCCACTTGTAACTAAGTGCAGAAATTTTTTCTACGTCAGGATCATTTGAAGTTGCATCAGTAATAAAAGTACTACCTACAGGATTGCGATTGAAAAGGTATTTTTCACCCGGTTCCAGAGGTCTGCTAAAAGTAAAGGTTACACCGCCATTGCTGTAACTGCAAGTGGTATAGTTCGGATCTGACGTATTGCCTAATCTTGGAGAACACGGTATGATATTATAGGTTACGATTTTAGCAAATTGTTGTTGATATCCGGCTCTAAATCGTACATCGCCTGTACTTTTATAATTTGGTAAATCTTTTAATTGGAATGAAATGGACGCTTTTTCCTGAAACTGTGATGGAAATGGTGCCCAACCAGCACCATCAAATTGATACTGCCAATTCCAGCCATTTTTAAGGGTAATAATATCTTCTACACATTTTTGATTGGTTTCAGGATAAACAGGAATTGGTATGTTCATACTTAATACTTCAAAATCGCCAATACAACCTCCAAAAGCATCTCTGCTAAAAGTCGCAATATTAAAAGGAGTAGAGTCTTTAATCTGACAATCGGTATCATTTTTGTTTCCTGCTGTTGCACTCCTGTAATCTATTTTGGAAGGGTTGTCTGTAACATAGAAAAAATCATATTCAATTTCAACTTCATCGCTGGTACTGCTACTTTTAAATATCGATTTGTTCCCCAACGTGAGGCTTAAGCTACCGGCATGACTGCCGTCCCATCCACGAGAAGGTGATAAAGTAGAAATTACAAGAATTCCATAGTCCGTTTGTCCATGAACAAACAGGTTTCCTAGAAAAAAAGTAAATAAAAGTAGTTTTTTCGTCATAGTGTTATTTTTCAATACAATTAAAGCTGTCTACCACTATTACTTTATGTTCTCCATCCGTTGTAATATCGATGATGTCAGGGTTTTTAGTAAGCTCTTTTTTGGGCTCATTATCGAGAATGTAGAAGTAAGGGGGCATTCCTCCACTTACTGAAAAGCTAATACCACCTTTATCACTACTACTAGTACCACCACTACAGACTGGCTGTACTGCTGTTGCTGTAAAAGTTAAGGGGGTACTTTGTTTGATTTCGAACTTCGATACAGGTGACAAAGTAGACGGGGTATTGTTCCCAAACTGTGTCTGATACTTAAATTCATATACACCAGCGGGTATATTTTTCCACTTGTAACTAAGTGCTGATACTTTTTCAACATCAGGATCATTTGAAGTTGCATCAGTAATAAATGTACTGCCTACAGGATTGCGATTGAAAAGGTATTTTTCACCCGGTTCCAGAGGTCTGCTAAAAGTAAAGGTTACGCCGCCATTGCTGTAACTGCAAGTGGTAAAATTAGGATCTGACGTAGTGTCTAATTTTGGAGAGCAGGGTATGATCGGATAGATCGCAATATCCGACTCATAGGTTTCAATTTTAGAAGTATTTAGATTTTCGTATTCAACAACAAATTTAACAAACAGGTTCCCTGTATAATCTTTCAAATCAGGAACATCATTGAAATTAAAGTTTATCCCATTTTCGTTATATTGTGTACCATAGGTAAAATACTTCCATTGGGTGTCGGTATTTTTCTTGTACTGCCATGAATAACCGGCACCTGACAATTGAATCTGTTTTTGTACAGTAAAATTGCCACAGTTGCCAATTGAGCCACTTGGTTTCGGCAGATCTAAAAGCAGGAAGTTGGTTCGGCCGTGACAAGCTCCCATAGATACACTTTTTGGAGCAGCTAAAGTCACCTCATCTTTTTGATTGCATTCTGGTCCTCCCAGTTGGGTTGGTTTAACAACATAAGAACCGTTGATTACAATTTTAAGAGGGTATTTCGTTTCATCATACTGTACTAAATCATAGTAAACCTTAACATCATCGTCGTTATTATTCAGGTTATAGGCTTTACCAAAAGCCGAAGATCCGTTAGTGGTGATGTTTACACTATACGTGTTGGATTTCAGGTCAGGACCATATCTTGTTAACTGAGTTTCAATTAATATTTTACCCGTTTGACCATAAATGAGCTGAGTCGCAAAAAAAGCGACTAAAATCAGAAGGCAAGTGGTTTTGTGTAAAATATTCATTATTGAATGTTTAGAATAGAATAGTATTTATCAAAGTTATTTTTCCATGCAGTCAAAACGGTCCAGGACAATCACTTTATGATCACCATCGGTTGTAATATCTATGATGTCCGGATTTTTGACCAGCTCTTTTTTGGTCTCATTATCGAGAATATAATAGTACGGAGGTGTTCCGCCACTTACTGAAATTTCAATGCCACCTTTATCCGTACTGCATTGAGGCTGTATGGCGGTTGCTTTAAAAGTTAAGGCCACTGCATTTTCTATTTTGAAAACCGGAGTCTCTACCGGACTTGATCCAATTGTGGCATTAGGATCTGAAGCATTTTGTGTTTGGTACTTTATCGTATAAGAACCCGGAGCAATTCCTTCCCAAGTATAAGCTCTGTTCCTAACATCTGTATCTTTTGCAAACTTGTGACTTCTATAGGCACCGTTTTGATATAAAGTAAGAAGTAATTTTTGTCCCGTTGGAATGTCCGACAAAAAATTTAAAGTGACACTGCCGGTGGGTTCATCAAAACATTTAACCTGAGCGGTTACCGGTGCACCATTGAGTTTAGGAGAGCAGGGAATAAATTTGTACGTTAGAATATCAGAATAATCATTTGCTCCGCCACTTCCGGTTCTGGTGTATCGTGCCCTCAATTGAAAATTTTGGTTCAATTGCAGATTAGGGATGGATGTAAACGTTATTGGTATGTTTTGTGCCGATCTTGAGGCATAAGGAAGAAGCTCTTTCCAGCCTGCCGTGTTTGGATCATAATATTCAACAGCAAAAGTCATAAAGCCACTTTCACCAACTACAGCTACCGTAAAATTGAAAGTTTCACATTGTTTCAGCTCTGAATTTGAAACATTGTAATTGTTTGCTTCCACAAGGGTTTGCAGATAGAAGAATTCAAACTGGGTATTGTGTGTAACCGTAACGTTATCAAAATTATAAGCAAAGTTAGATTGCCAGTAACCGGAATACGGACCTGTCATAAATGGTGCATGTTTCTGAAAGAATCCCGAAGATACGTTATCAACTGCTCCACTAAGACGCAATGGGGTATTGGAAACTACGACACCATCCATCGGACTAGCACCTGAATTTTTTAAAACATACGAAAATGAACTGCTTGAGCCCGTCGAACTTGCATTGGCATAAGTTCCGTTGAAGGGATATGTATCACCAGTGTTTAAGTAAAAGTAAACGTTTCGGCTGGTGCTTGGTGATTTTCTTAAATCCCACTTCACTTTATATTTGTATGTTGTCTGGCCGTTGAGTAACTGCATACCAAAAACAGTCAAAAACAGAGAGGCTATTTTTAAGGTTAGAGATATGCTTTTGTATGTCATAAATGGTTTCATTTCCTTAGAACTTTACAGTGAAAAAATCCATTTTAGAGGTTCTTCCATCTTTAAATGTTGCTCTGATACCGTATTGGTATGTCGTATTAATGGTAATAGTAGGATCTGGTAAAAAGCGTGTTTTTCCAGGAACAATCTGAATCAGTTGCAACGGATCTTTATCTGAAGCTTTGTAGATTTCGAAGCCATCAACTTCATTGTTCGCGTAATCCCAGGACAAATCAATAGTATTGGAAGTTTTATTAGGCTGAGCGAAAAAACCTTTCACAGCAGGCATTACAGAATACTTTGGAACAAATAAAGTTAATCCCGGTGAAGGATTAGAAACTAAATTACTCTCGTCTTTTGCAAAAATGGCATAACGGTAAGTGTTACCTTCAACAGCTGTTTTGTCCTGAAATTTTTCTTCCTTATTCTTGGTCTCCAAAATCAGCGTCCAGTCTTTTTGATCATTTTCTTTTCGGTACAACTGGTGTACGGCCACATCCTCACTCTGGCTGTTTACCCATTCTAGAAAAACAGCTCCTTCTTTGATTTTGAAGCTGGTAAAAACAGGTGAGGTGGGAGGGATTACATCTGGTTTTTTAATAATTAAAACATCTGAGAAATCAGACATATTGTAATGATAATCTACAGCAATAACTTTGTAATAAACCTTACTGTTCAAACTTTTAACAAGCACTTTGTCCTGATAAGAGTTGGGTTCGCTAGGGCTTACTGTCAGCTGTGTAAGTTCTTCTTCAGCGGTATTTCCTCTGTAAATACGATAACCAAGAAGATCTTTCTCTTTGTTAGGATCCCATGTTAATTTCACCACACCTAAACTGTCTATAACTCCTTTTAAACCGATTGGTTTAGAAGGGGGTATTGAGTCTACCGGCTGTACAAGCATAGGAAATGAAGTTCTGTTGCTGCCTTGTTTTCCAAGGGCCGTAATCGTAAAATAATTCGTCGATAAGAGTTTGTTGTACGTCACCGTACGACTCTTGGCAGGAATGTTTTTTATTACCGTTTTATAGCCATCATCATCCTTATCAGATCGGTTTAATTCAAATCCTGTGATTTCAGTATCACCTTCTGTTGGAAATTCCCAAGTCAACGTAACGGTGTTTTCATCTTTAAATTCTTTAACAGTAAGATGAGGAACATATTTCAGGATTGCAGTACCTTTTCCTGTTATAACTTGTGAATAGGGGCCTAATTCACCAAAAGGTGAAATTCCCTGAATTCTGTAGCTGTACGGTTTATTGTTCGCAATAGAATCGACATAGAAAATCTGACTGTTACTGGTGTTTTCCTGATTTAAACTAGTATAAGGTTTATCTGTGATTCTTTCGAATGTTTTTTTATCGGTTGAACGTTCTACAAAATAATTGGCATAGGTATGCGAAAGTATTTTAAAATTCCAGCTTAACATGGTGCTGCTGTCTGTAAAATGAGCCGTAAAATCCATTGGTTTTGGAAGAGGTTGATAATCATCTAATCCAACGAAAATTCCACCATAAGAAATTGTAGCCTCTTTTTCAGGTACGTTTGAGATTATCCTGTAGGCATATTTTTCGTTAGGTTTAACCGTTTTATCTTCAATTCCCAGACCTGCTTTTTTCGCAATTTCGTAATCCCTGTCGGCGGTTAGCAGAGCAAACGTAAATCTTTGCTCATTCTCTTCTGACAGGTTTACGATATTTTCTAATTTATCTGTACCGGTAACCGAGAAATTTTCTCCATAAATGGCTTGTGCTACAATGGCAGCATTGTCGTTCTTTTCGATTAGTTTTTCCCATGTTTCCAGCGGTTCCGGTTTCAAAGCATTAATTAGAACTACTTTTTCAGGGGTTGGCAAAGTTTTATTGTTACGGGTAACGGTATAACGTTCTACAGTATATCCATAAGTATTTAGTTTTTTCCAGGCCATCGCATTGCTGACGGCCCATCTTAACAAAATTCTGTCTTTTTGCACTCTGGCTATAACTTGTATTTCTGATTTTATTTCGTTTGGATTCGCTTCTCCCGTACCATTTTTCTCTTGCGCATAGTTAGTACCGGTTATTATAAAAGTAAGGAGAATTAAAAATTTAAGCTTCATGCTAATTTGTTTTATTGAATGTAAAAATTGAACTGGTACCAGCTTGTCCACCAGGAAGGATATAATTTAATCTGACATTGTAAGTGCCATCTTTTATCATTGGAAATCTTCCTGTTATGATGTAATTGTATTTATCTATCATAGCCCTATTCTGACTGTTCAAATACTTATTAACTACTTTATACTGAATTTTGATAAAATCGTCTTTATAGTAGAAAGGTTGGTTGTAGCGATATGGCAGCCTGTCTCTTAAATAAGAACTTTTTGGATTATTTATTAAATCTGACAGGTAAGAGGTGATTATTTCCACTCCTCTAACCGGAGGATTTCCTAAAAGGCTCGTATTTCTGTTTAAAGTTAAATCGGCTTCTAAAGGATATCCCTGATAAATCAATGGATATATATCATTCTTAAAATAGCTGTCGTCTAATACGGCCTCAACACTTACCAATGGAACGTTCATTGATTGAGGTGTTCCGGCGATTTCGATTTCATCAAAAGCTTCAGTTGCGGTGTTTTCGGCATGCAATGCATGAATATCGGCTTCAATAATTTCAATGTGTGTTTTACGTGCTTTCTTAGCAGTCATTTTTTCCTGAAAAGTATTGTATTGACTAGTATTGAAATTGTATTGTAGCAATTCGACACCCTGACCACCCGTTAGCGTTTCTGCCAGTTTATTACTTTTAACTTCTACATTGGCATTGGTACCAAGATCCTGCTTGTCAAAACTTTCATTCAGGTTGGCATTAGCGTCTTTTGTAGTTTCCAGTGTCATTAAGGATAAACTGTATGGTTTTAGGTTTTCTAAAGCGGGTAAACTAACGATTACCTTTTTTGAATCAGCTTTGTAACCTATAGTACCATTTGTCGTTTTACTTCCGGTTTTATAGGTTGCTTTTTGTGATTGTCCCGGTTTCAGATCAAATAAATATGCCTGTCCAATTTTTAGCACAACATACGCTTCTTTACTCTCGTTTTGATACACATATTTTTGATCAAAAACAGGGTAGCTATAAGCAATATTGCTTACCGGAATGTTATTTGGTGCCACACCAGTCGTGAAAGTTCTGGTTTCTGTTTCCATTGCCACCTGACCCTGGTCCATAATAGTTTTCCATGCACCATTTGCATATTCCTGAAAACTTACTTTTACCGTTAAGGTTAATTCTGATTTTTCAGGTAATATTTCAAATGAATTAAAACTTACTAAATCATTTGTTTTGTTCCAGCTTAAGTTACCAATCACAGGGACTCCGCCTTTCTTGACGGTATATTCTTCGAGTTTGAGGCGATAGGTTTTAACCCCGTCATCTCCTTCAATATTAAAGTTTTTATCGACAGGCATATTAAATCCAACCTGAGGTACGGTAAAGACATCTACATCTTTAGCTCCCTGAGCTGGAGTGATATCGGCAATAGATTTTAAACCTTCTAACGGATTTGCGGATATGAATTCGCACTGTTCTCCAAATTCAAGTTTGAAACGGAAACTACCTCTTACGGCGCCACCAAGAAGGCTGAATTCACCAGCCATATAGCCTCGAATCCATACCGGATTTGGCAGTTTGGCCTGTAATAAAACAGCACCTCCACCTTTTATAATGGATATTTTCTTTCGTATAAAAAACAGTTTAATATTAATTCCAAGTTCCCCTTGCATATAGGCATACGACTGACCATTAGCGTACCAACCGTTTATACCAATTTGTCCTGAGCCCTTACATTGTGCTTCTCCATAATCTTTAACCATAATATCAAATCCAAATCCAGCTTGGAAATTGGCGTAGAACATTAAGAAACTCAAGTTTCCGGTTTTAATGCTAAAATCAGAACCAAAGGCAAATCCTTTTCCTGAAGCAATGCTGTTTTCGTCACGCATATAATTCAGTTTAGCAACATCAACTCTTAAAAGTTTTGCAACAATATCGGGTGGAGGAGGACTGCCCGGAATATCATCCCCAAGCATAAAATAACCACCGGCTTCAACTTCGACAGACCCAATAGCCAGTTTTATACCCAAGCGATCCGTAGGAGTACCCGCACGGATGTACCATTTGTCCGGTCCAAAGTGTAAAACGGCCCAACCCGCTCTGTTACCGGAAGCACGGCCTTGTATGAAACCACCCGGGGTATCAATATATAAATCGAAGGTACCGTGTAATGTTTTTGCTCTAAAATCGTATTCGATCGCTGCATAGGCATTGATACCCATACTGTTTTTTACATCATTTGGATAAAGCTGTTCTGCTGCGGCCGATAAATTGCTTGTTTTTAGTGCTTCAGTTGCGATCTGACCCATTAACGATTCATTTTCGGTAACCGTCTGTAAGGCTTTTGTTAGTTCATCAGCCCCCGGAATTTCAAATGGCTGCATGATGTGCCCTTCTCCATAAATACTGATTCTATTAAGACCGCCATGTTTATTAAAAGCAATTTCGAAACCAGCACCTCCCCAAAAAGCATTTGCTGTTGCAGTACCCGCAAACTTAATCATTGCCTTAACTCCTAATCCTGAATCTGCGTCAGGTACATAATTTGATTTCGATGCTACAAAAGAAGAACTAAAGCCGTCTTTTTTCATTTGATAATAAGCACCACCACCAAAACCTTTAAAAGTAATGGCTCCGGCAGGAATATTTAAGTTGTCTACCATGGCATCTACGTACCAATATCTAAAAGTAGTAGATCCAAAAATAGCATTGGCTTCTACTTTGATACCTCCTGTAAAATCGGCCGATACACTTCCTTTGAAACCATTTCCATAAACAGGATCATTATCCATTATGGCAATGCTTCCTTTAAATTTTACACCACCTAAGTCTGCGGCAACTTTTATTTCCTCAAACTTAATGCGTTCGTATTTCCATTTTTGAATTCCCTTTTCTCTGTCGAACGACCCAATCACATAAAATTTAGTCTGGCCGTTAAACTGATTTTTCATGATGTTAATGGCAACATCAACTTTCAGACTTGCCGATACATCTGTAGCGACGAGAGAAATTTCGTTAATGGTAACAGGAAAATTACTTACTGCGGCATCTTTTTCCTGAATGTGTTTGTAACCAAAATAGTCTGCCGTTAGATAAGGCACAACAGTCTGCAAGGTTAAATTCTGGAAAATGATTCCTTTAAAATTAATAGCTTCCTTTTTCTCCCCATCAGCATTAGTGGTTTCAGAAGATTTAATGGGTGAGTTAGCAAGTTCAGCCGCAGTAGTATTTTTATTGCTGCCTTTTAATGCTAAACTTCCGTAAAGAACCGCTTTTGGTAAAAACTTCCCGTCTTTTACCTTTAGTTCCAGATAAGAGTTTTTTTCTAAAGAAGCCGTCGCTTTAAAAGCCTGAAAGCAAATATTGTTGGTTACATCAGCTTTAAGGATATATTCGTTGTCTACAGGGTTGATGATGGCATTGTAAGCTAATCTTCCTCTCGATTTAGGATCACATTGGGTATTTTCTTCTGAAGAAACCGGTAAAACAATTTCACCATTGAAGGCGGCCGCTGTTAATGAGTTGGCCCTGAATTCCATCTCAATATGGTCTAATGAAAACTGCCATCCTGAAGCACTTCCTTCTTTAAGGCTAAAAACATTATCACCTATAAATTTTCCGGAAACCCCCATTCTGTCGATTAAGAGATTGGCCGCTTCAAATTTAACCCTCTTGTTTTCGTCTCTCTTATTGAACTGTTCCGGTAATACAACTTTTAGGGATTTGACATAAAAACCTCTCCATAAATTTTCGTTACCAGGCACCAGATAATCTTTTACATAATCTGCATCCGGCCATTCGATTTTATCAGAGTTTCTAATATCACTTAAATCAATTACAGCATTGTTTAACTCAAAAGCAGGGCCTTTGCCCTGATAAGAAGTCAACTGAAATTTGGGTAGCGATATCTCAATCAGAATATCATTCCAATTGGATACTATGGTCTGAAATGAACCTCGCACACGATTCGGAGCAGGGATAAGCTTGTAATCATCGTCGACAGGTTCGAGAAAGTTTCTTGAAAATTCAACATCCGCTGCAATTCCGAGTTCCTTAAAACCATTACAGTCAATTGTTACATAAGTCTTTTTTTGTACAACTCCTGTAGACATCTCCATACCTCCTTTTAAAATAAGTAAGGCATTTTGACCATTTATATTAATGGGAACATCTCCGAGTAAAACTAAATTCGTTGCCCCAACCAATCCGCCTTTATGAGAAAGCTTAATACCGTTAGCACCAAAAAACAATTCTTTTGGTTTTCCAAGTGAATCATTTTGTGGGATCACGATTTTTACAAAAGCCGTCAGTTCCGTATATTCAGGAGTGAATTTGGCGCTACTAATACCAAGCATGTATTGTATACCTCCAATGGTCTTTTTTATACCAAGAGGAAGCATAGATAATTTTTTCGGCTCTAATAAATCAGTAAGGTTATCGTTTTTGGCAATTTCCTTAAAAACAGACATGGCCAAATCACGATCTTTATTGGTCTCTTGTGAAACCGGAAAGTTCTTTTTTAAGAAGTCATTTGTGAATTCGCTTTTTGGAGTCTGATAATAGCTAAGAGAATTGTTTAACAGCCCAATTTCGTCTTTTGGAAGATTTTTAGAAATAAAAACCTTCTTTGAATTGGTAATGGTATCAGAAGTATTAGAAAAGCAGTTTATGCTAACTAAAAATAAAATAATACTTGCAATAAAAGGAAATAACTTAAGAGTAGTTTTTTTCAAGTCTTAGTAGGTTTGGTTGGTATTAGGCAATATATATTTCATGAGGGATTCAAACCGAAGTAGTTCTAATTCCTTAATCAGATATCGTTTTTAACAGGAAAGGAGAAGTTTATTGGTGCTATACTTTCTTTTCGGAGTATTAGGTTTTAGGTTGAAAGCCATAAAATACAGAGGCTTATTTTCTTTATAGTCATTTTGTTAAGTTTGGTTTTGTTAAAATTTTGCCAAACATAAGCAATCTTTAAGAATATTCTTTACGGCTTTCCACATTAGGGCAAAAAAAAACTCCGGAGAAATCCGGAGTTTGATGTATGGTGTTGAAATGTAGGTATTTACTCTTCTTTCATTGTGTGATAAACATTCATTACGTCGTCATCTTCTTCGATTTTTTCGATTAGTTTTTCAACGTCTGCGATTTGAGCTTCCGTAAGTTCTTTTGTAATTTGAGGGATACGTTCAAATCCTGAAGATAAGATCTCCAAGCCTCTGTTTTCCAGTTCTTTTTGTAAAGCTCCGAAGCTTCCAAAAGGGGCGTAGATTAAAATTCCGTCTTCGTCTTCAAAAACTTCCTCGGCACCAAAATCAATTAGTTCTAACTCTAATTCTTCAGCATCAATTTCACCTTTTGTAATTCTGAAATTACAAGTATGATCAAACATAAACTCAACAGAACCCTGTGTTCCCATTGTTCCGTTACATTTGTTAAAATAGCTTCTGATGTTCGCTACCGTTCTGTTATTATTGTCAGATGCTGTTTCAATTAAAATAGCAATTCCGTGTGGAGCATATCCTTCAAACAGAATTTCTTTATAGTTGGCAGTATCTTTATTACTTGCATTTTTTATCGCACGCTCGACATTGTCCTTAGGCATGTTAGCGGCTTTTGCATTTTGTATTACAGCTCTTAATCTAGAATTGGCCTCCGGGTTGGGACCACCTTCTTTAACGGCCATAACGATATCTTTACCAATTCGGGTAAATGTTTTAGCCATTGCTGACCAACGTTTCATTTTTCTTCCTTTTCTAAATTCGAACGCTCTTCCCATTTCTAATTTTTAGTTTTGTGTGGCAAAAATACGGTTATTCCTTATTTTTCCAAAATCAATTGAATTCTTTTTTAGTGATAGTTAGGACTTAGAGGTTAAAAAGTTTAAAGTTTACGGTTTAAGGTTATCCGAACTCCCTTTTGTAAAGTAGAAAGTCTAACGTCCAATGCCTACAGTTTATAGCCTAGAACTATTTCCATGCATTAAACTCATTAATAACATTTACGGCTTCATTTAGATAGGGATTCGTTTTTAGATTGTCAATCTGGTATTGGTTGATCGTTTTGTCATTAGGGTATACACCCAGCAGAAACTGATTTACTGTCGAATTATACACATCCAGAGGGTTGTTTTCATCGTTAAAAGTATTGATTTCGGTCCAAAGTGAGTTCACTACTTTTTTCTGTTTGAAGACAGCATCTATAGTCATCGGTATTTCGGCTTTTGGAGTATTGATAAGTTTATCAATTTTTTGATTGATCTCTTTTATGTTATTGAAAAAGTAATTGTCTGCCAATCTTGTTGTACTATTTTGAGCTAATTTGTCGATTAGGGCTCTTTTTACATAAGGCTTAAATTTTAAAGACGGTGTGATACTATCATTTTTAATGGCGGTAGGAAAATTGCTTTCTCGTTGATAAACATTTTCATAGAATTCAGGAAGAATTACATCCGGTTTTACTCCGATATATTGATGACTTTTACCTGTAACTCTGTAAAATTTGTTAATTGTAATTTTTAAAAAATCAGTGTTTTTAGTTTCGTCAAGCGAAAGAATGGTTTGCATGGTCGCTTTCCCAAGCGTAGTACTTCCTAATAATAAAGCACGGTTATAATCCTGTAATATAGAGGAAAAGAATTCACTTGCCGAGGCAGTATTGCTATTGACCAAAATAACTATCGGACCTTTATAAATCAAACCTTTATAAGGATCATTGATAATCGATTTTCCCTGATTACGATCTACAACTATAGAAAGTGGTCCATAGTCAATAAACATTCCGGCTAGTTTTATTGCTTCTTCCATCGATCCGCCACCATTGTCAATCAAATCAATTACGAGTCCTTTTATATTGTCTCTTTCCAGTTTTATAACTTCGCGAGCCACATCATCAGCACAGCCTTTTCGGCTATTGCCTTCTAAGTCAGCGTAGAAACTTGGAATTTTGATGTACCCAATTTTACTTTCCTTTCCTACAATAAAGCTAAAAACAGAATTCTCTTCGTCTTTCATCACCTTTTTTTCGATATAAACGTCAAAGCTTTTACCCGAGTTTCGTTTTAAAGTTAGGGTGATGCTTTTGTTAGATTCCGATAAAATCAAAGTTGAGATGGATTCCAGCGAAGCACAGGAAACCTGCAAAGTTTCTTTTTGGTTGGATATTGAAATGATCTGATCGCCTTTTTTGATCTGACCTGTTTGATAAGCAGGACCATTAGGATCAACTTCGGCTACAATGATTTCATTCTTTTCATTTAAATTGACAGTCATCCCTAAAGATAAATGTTCTTTAGAGAGTGACGCCACAAAGCTCGTTTTAGAATCGTCACTAAAATAGGCAGAATGCGGATCAAAGTAGGTACAAAAGAAGTTGTAGAACTTTTCTTCCTGTCTGACATTTGTCTCTAAAAGCGTATTGATTCGGCATATTTCATTGGATAAAATTAGTTTTTTTGATTTGGACTCTATCGATTGAAAATTGACTTTAATTGAATCTAAATTGTCACTTAGTTCGGCTATCTCATCCAAGATCTGGTAGCGAATTTTTTTTAGCCATACTTTTTCAAGGTTTTCTTTTTTAAGGTAAAAAGGAAATGATTTTTTATAAAACCGGATAGTATCTGTTTTGCTGTAATCGATAGGTGCGGTTTGAATTTTTTCAAGAACCTTTTTTGTTCTCAAAAGACTTTCTTTGTATTTGGAAGTAATATCAGCTAAAAAACTGCAATCATTACTAAGAATAAAATCGTCCAGGTTTTTGCGGTATTTCTCTGCCATTTCATCATACTCCGTTTTAAAAAAAATATTTCGGGAAGGATCTAATTCGTTGATCAGATTATCAAAAACAAAAATCGACAAGCTATCATCAACGGGTTTTGGTCGGATGTGATCTTCCTGAATAACGGCATTTATTTTGTTGACTATTTCGCAAGTGGAATCGCCACTTTGACTAAATAGAATATTTGTGGTTAGAATCAACGCCAGTGCTATTTTTTTCATAAATCGGAATCTTCGTTCAGACTAAAATTACGTTTATTTTTTCATAAAAGGATATACTTTTCTAAAAATTCTTACATTCAGATAAATTTTATTCTGCGAAGTTTCCGCCACGAATTCACGAATTTGGCAGCCTTTTTTATTTACAATCATTTGTGAATTTGTGGCAGAAAAAAAACTATAAAAAAAATGCATCACTTGTTAAGCAATGCATTTTTAGAATATTTAGGATAAAATATTATTTTTTATAAAAAGGTAATTTAACCACTTTAGCAGCTACATCATTTTTTCTGATTCTGATAAATATATCGCTGTCAACGGCACTATTATTTACCGTAACATATCCTAATCCAATACCTTTGTTCATAGAAGGAGACATAGTTCCTGACGTAACTACACCAATCACAGCACCTGAAGCATCTACAATCTCGTAGTCATGTCTTGGTACCGCACGCTCCTGCATTTCGAAAGCAATTAGTTTTCGGGTAACACCTTCTTCTTTTTGTTTTTTCAGATTTTCAGAATTGGTAAAATCTTTAGTAAACTTAGTAATCCAGCCTAATCCGGCCTCTAAAGGTGAAGTCGTATCGTTAATATCATTTCCGTACAAACAGAATCCCATTTCAAGACGTAAAGTATCACGAGCGGCTAATCCGATAGGTTTAATTCCGAAAGCAGCACCCGCTTCGAAAACTTTATTCCAGATAGCTTCAGCATCGGCATTTTTACAGTAAATTTCAAATCCGCCAGAACCGGTATAACCAGTCGCAGAAATAATTACATCGTTGAATCCTGCAAAATCAGCTACTTCAAAATGATAATAGGTAATAGCTCCTAAGTCGATAGAAGATAAAGACTGCATAGCTTCAACCGCTTTTGGTCCCTGAATGGCCAATAAAGAATAATCATCAGAAATGTTTTTCATCTCAACACCCAAATCATTGTGTGAAGAAATCCAGTTCCAGTCTTTTTCGATATTTGAAGCATTTACAACCAGTAAATATTCTTCTTCTTTCATTTTATATACAATCAAATCATCTACAATTCCACCTTCGTTGTTTGGCAGACAAGAATATTGTGCTCTTCCGATCGTTAAAGTCGAAGCATCATTTGAAGTTACTTTTTGAATCAAAGCCAAAGCATTTGGACCTGTCAACAAAAATTCTCCCATATGCGAAACGTCAAAAACGCCCACACTGTTACGAACTGTTTCGTGTTCAGCATTTACGCCCTCATAGGTAATAGGCATATTGTATCCGGCAAAAGGTAGCATTTTCGCTCCCAAACTCTCATGTATGTGCGTAAGCGCAGTATTTTTCATTGTGTTGTTTTATAAAATTGTGTCGCAAATTTATTTAAAAAATATCGAAGATTTATATACTAAATTATTAAAATTCGCAATATTCTTGCCCGATTTATGCATACGAAGCAATATCCCGCAGTTTCAATAGTTTTTTGCGTTTTGGTTTTCTAAGGAATGAAAGAAACATACTAGCGACAACAGAATTTGACTTTAGGATCTTACGGAGTGCCTACATCTTTATTTTTTATGTAACTTTAAGTAATTAAATCTGTCTGATGAAAGATCCATTTCTAATTACAAGAGAAGAGGTTTTAAAATTTCTCAAACCGGTAAATCCGATAACTCATAAGGGACTTCAGGGGCATGCGGTTATCATTGCCGGAAGTTACGGAAAAGTAGGAGCGGCTGTTTTAGCTTCAAAATCCTGTTTAAAATCAGGTTGCGGACTAGTAACTGTTTTTGTGCCCAAATGTGGTTATCAAATTCTGCAAATCTCGATTCCCGAGGTGATGGTAATAACTGATGAAAACACTAATTTCCTTACCAGCATTCATCTTCCGTTAGTACCACAGGCCATCGGAATTGGACCCGGAATAGGAGTGGAGCTGGGTACTCAAAAAGCGCTTTTTGAGTTTTTAAGAGTGAACAAATCTGTTTTAGTATTGGATGCTGATGCTCTGAATATTTTGGCAGAAAATTTAACCTGGCTCGAATTAGTTCCTGAAAATACTATTCTGACCCCACATCCGAAAGAACTTGAGCGTTTAATAGGTAAGTGGAATTCAGAATCGGAAAAATTTCAAAAAACGATTGCTTTTTCAGAAAAGTACAAAGTAATCATTGTCATGAAAGGCGCACCAACCTACATCATCATTAAGACTGAGATTTACGAAAACACCACCGGTAATGCAGCTTTAGCCACTGCCGGAAGCGGAGATACCCTTACAGGAATCATTATAGGCTTACTGGCTCAGGGCTACGAACCTAAATACGCAGCAAAACTAGGCGTTTTCCTCCACGGACTTACAGCCGATATTGCGTTGCCAAAAACAGGTTATGAATCTTTTACAGCTTCTACTATTATTAAGTATTTGGGAAAAGCTTTTTTGAGTTTGGTTTAATTTAACCGCAGAGTTCGCAAAGTTTTACACAAAGCCTTGCGAACCTTTACGCTTTATAAAAATCTTAAAGACAAAACCCTCGCGAACTTTGCGGTAAAAAAAGTCTAAGCAGTCCAAGCAAATCTAATATTCTAAAAATCCAACAATCTAAAAATCTAAATTACTAAGTTTGTATTCATGAAAAACAACTTCGATCTCAGAACAGTAAACGTCATGCGTTATATAACGCCATTGCGCGAGGGAGGTTCTTTACCTGCTTTGGCAGAAGCCGATGACGATTTTAAATACGTCTTAAAATTTAGAGGAGCCGGTCACGGTGTAAAAGCTTTGATTGCCGAATTGGTGGGTGGACAAATCGCAAAAGCCTTAAAATTGCAGCTTCCGGAATTAGTTTTCGCCAATCTTGACGAAGCGTTTGGAAGAACCGAAGCTGATGAAGAAATTCAGGATTTACTGCAGGGAAGTCAGGGATTAAATCTAGCACTCCATTTTTTATCGGGAGCCATTACATTCGATCCTGTTGTGACCACCGTTGATGCTAAGCTGGCTTCGCAAATTGTTTGGCTGGATGCTTATATTACCAATGTCGACCGTACTTTCAAAAATACAAATATGTTAATTTGGCATAAAGAACTATGGCTGATTGATCATGGTGCATGCTTGTATTTTCATCATTCCTGGAACAATTGGGAACAGCATGCTAAAAGTCCGTTTGCATTAATTAAAGACCATGTTTTACTGCCGCAAGCTTCGCTTTTAAAGGAGGTAGATGCTGAATTTAAAGCACTTTTATCGCACGAAATATTAGAAGAGATTGTAAATACAATTCCACTGGAATGGCTGCAATGGGAAGATGCCGACGAAGAACCGGAAACCTTGCGAAATGTGTATTTGCAGTTTTTGCAGACCCGATTAAATCATTCAGAAATCTTTGTAAACCAGGCGCAAAATGCAAGATAATCACTTATATGAGTATGCCGTAATCCGCGTGGTGCCTAGAGTAGAGCGTGAAGAGTTTCTGAATATCGGAATCATTTTGTTTTGCAAAAAAAAGAAATTCATAAAAGTTCTTTTTCATCTGAATAAAGATAGAATACAAGCCCTTTCTGCCGATTTTGACATCGAACAGTTAGAATGTAATTTAACGTCATTAGAAAAAATTGTTAATGGAGCCAAAGACGGCGGACCAATCGCTGAATTTGAGATTCCGGAACGTTTTAGATGGCTCACAGCCATTAGAAGTTCTGCAATACAAACGTCAAGACCTCATCCGGGCTTATGTCAGGACTTAGAAAAGACGATTCAGAGATTATTTGAAGAATTGGTGCTTTAGAGGAGGTTCAAAGTAGCAAAGTTTTTTTTAACCGCAAAGGACACAAAGAATTACGCAATGTTCGCAAAGTTTTTAGGTAAAGCTTTGCGAACTTTTATATTTCATAAAATTTAAAACAGATTAAAATCATTGCAGTTTTTGCATCAAACCTGAAACTTGAAACCTGAAACCTGAAACTTGAAACTTGAAACTTGAAACCTGAAACAAAATAACCTGAAACAAAATAACCTGAAACAAAATAACCTGAAACAAAATAACCTGAAACAAAAGAAACTTGAAACAAAAAAACCACGAACTACAAAACTGTAATCCATGGTTCCAAAATAAAACTAACTTGTATTTATTATTTGTAACTGATTAAAACGATCCGCAGATATTGCCGCCTAAAGTTGCTCCTGCATTGGCAGAGATATCAGCTTTAACAGCAGTTTTGTTCAGTTTTACGATCGAATAGGGTGGAGTAAAAGCAGTACCACTTCCGGCTTGATTTCCGGTTGTATTGGTGAAAACATTGTCTGTTGCTGTAACAGCAGTAAAACCGCTCATTAGATCGATAGGAGTTTTTACACCTTCAAAAACGTTGCTTTCTACATTTAGACTTGCTTCAAAACCTGCGGCAATACATTTATTACTTACCGTACTGTTAAAGAAGTTGTTTACCAGATGTACTTTTCCAAAACGCACTCTAGGCATTCTTTCTTTGCAGCCCGGAGCCCACCAGCAGCGAGCGAAAGTGATTCGTAATTTTCCACGATCGGCAGTTGCACCATCACTGGAACCAATTAAATTAGAATACCTGTGATCGTCAGAACCTCCGGGGCCTCCGGCTTTAGGAGCTTTTAAATAACCGAATTTTGTATACGAAACCGTAACAAAATCTGATTTATTTTTGATGTCGAAGTTCCCGTCAACCCCATCTCTGAATTCACAATGGTCTACCCATACATTTTGACAATCATCTAAAATTGCATTGTCCCAGCCATCTGTGTCATAAGCACCCGGGCCTTCAAAAATAAGATTTCTGATAATCAGATTCGTGCATCTTTTAATGTTGATGATACCCGAACCGTCTTTCGTTTGATTGGTCGAAACCAGTTTGGCACCGCTTGCACCGTAAATGGTTTTGCCACTTTGATCCTGAAGTGATAATCTTGTAGTAACCGTAATGGTACCGGTAACTTTAATCACTTTTACAGCACTGTTTTCGATAGCCGATTTCAGTTGTGTATAATTCGAAACTACTTCTTCCGGAGAGGAACCTCCACCAGTTGTCCCTCCATTTTGAGAAGCCCATCCCGGAACCTGGGCACAGTTTCCAATTTTTGCCGTCAAATTGCCGGAAGTTGTTGTAGAGGTCTCGATAGTAGCATTTTCACTACTTTGCGGTGCAGCAATTTCTTCGGTATTACAGGCTGCAAAACCGAAAATCAATGTCAATAGAAACACTGAGATTGTTGATTTAAATTTCATAATAATTAAGTTTGGTTAAATAGTTAATAGTGCAAATCTGCTTATAATTAGGATGAAAAAAGTTGAACAAGTTCAATGTTTTGAAAATAATTTACTGTTAAATGTGTTTTCGGTAGCTGTTACATTACAAAAAAGTATATTTTTGTGTAATCGATTGCATTATTTTTCATTCATTCACCTGCTTACGCCCCTGAGTAAGAATAAAAAGTAAATACCATATGTATAAAGACCTACGATTAAGTATCGAGCGCAAGATTCCGTTAACAGATGAGGAATGGAATTTTGTAGTTGAAAAAGTAAAGTTTATTAAACTTAAGAAAAACGAATTTCTGCAGATTCAGGATTCAAAGAATTCTTATGAAGGCTTTATTTTGAAAGGTACTTTTAAAACCTATATTTTAAATGATAACGGAACCGAAAGTGTCATTTTTTTTTCTTTCGAAAATGAATGGATTTGTGACCTTGAAAGCTTCTATCATCAAAAGCCTACGACTTATAATATCAAAGCAATAGAAGAAAGTGAAATCCTGGTGATCAGTAAGAAAAACAAAGCACTTTTGTTTGAGCAGGTACCCAAGTTGATTCAATTTCATATTTTAATGGTTGAAAGGGCTAATATTGCCATTCAGCAAAGACTTATAGATCTTCTGAATAAAACTTCTAAGCAAAGGTATCTGGAGTTTATAAAGCGCTATTCGCATAAAGCAAATAAAATCAATAACCGGAATTTATCCTCTTATCTGGGAGTTTCTCACGAGTTTTTGTCAAAGATTAAGAGGAGCTGCTAAGGTTCTAAGAGGCTAAGGGGCTGAGTTTTTTTAGGAGTATGCTTTGATAAATAGAAGAAAGAGGCAAGAAGAAAGAAGTATAAACTTTGTGTCTTTGTGCCTTTGCGAGCATATACTGTACCAGTTAAGAAAGCTTTGCGAATCTTTGCGTAAAACTTTGCGAACGTTGCGGTTAAATTCATTTCGGAATTAAAAATCCAATACTCCAAAGAGGCATTTATTAGAAAATCGAAATGCTATATCTGTCTTTTCCGGATTTTCAATGACCAGTAAATCATAAGGTTTTAGATCGTATGGCTTGTCATTAATCTGAATAACGGTTGTATCTAAAGAAAATAAAAGTACGATTTGAGCATTACAATTTTGATTAGCAGCTGTTATTTTCAGTTGATGGTGAGATATTTTTTCAGAAACCATCCAGTTAAAATCCATACCTTTTGTATAAGAAGTTACAGCATCATTGGAGTTAAATTCCATGATTTCATATTGACCATATACCTTTTTCTCTTGGTTTATCTCGATATTCAGGCCGTTATCAAGCATAACCAGATATCGGTGATAACCTTTAAATTGAGTAAATACCGATGGTTCCTGCTCTATGGTAGCACTGCTTATTCTGAATGCGAAATCTCTATCGGCGTAGTTTGCTGTTTTTGGATAGATCATATATTCATACGTCAATCCACCGCTCCAAACTGCGGGTTTACAATTTTCTTTGGGTAAAAGGTGTAGGATCATTTTTTTATTATTGGAGGTTCAGAGAGGCAAAGTAACAAAGGTTCAAAGGTTTTTTCTGAGGTACTAAGGCTCTAAGGTGCTGAGTTGCTAAGTTTTTTATCATCTTAAAAAATAATTTCGCAAAATCAAAGAAAGTAAAAACTAAAACTTTGCATCTTAGCGACTTTGCGAGATTAAAAAGAAACCTTTGCGAGCCTTTGCGTAATTCTTAGCGAACTTTGCGGTAAAACATGAAACATGAAACATGAAACATCAAAGAACTAAAACTAAATAACCTTCTCTAAGTAAATAAACTCCAGAGGTTCTTCAGAAATAGTAACGTGAATCTCACTTACCGGAAAAGCTTCTCTCTCGCCAGTATCAACGTAGCCGTGACGTTTGTACCACGCAATAAGTTCTTCCCGAACGGAGATCACCGTCATAATAATACTGGATAATCCCAAAGCTTTTGCATGATTTTCAGCTTCTGCCAACATCTTTTTTCCGATACCGCTGTTTTGTAATTCCGGTGAAACCGTTAACATTCCGAGATACAATTGGTGTCCTTTTTCGACCAATAAAACTGAACCAATAATTTGGTCATTTTCGGTGTATTTTAGCATAGTGTTTTTAGGATCCAGAAAAATTTCGGTCATTTCCTGTTCGTCAGTTCTTTTTCCTTCCAATAAATTGGCTTCGGTTGTCCAGCCTTTTTTGGAGGTTTCACCTCTGTAGGCCGAATTGATTAAAGCAGTTAACGCTGGAATGTCCTGTAAGGAAGCTTTTGTAATCATGAATTATTGTAGTTGTAATTTTTTCACGCAGATTTAACTGTTTTCTAAGACCATTATAAAATAATCTAAGTAGTCTGCTAAATCTGCGAGAGAAATTTTTATTTCTATGTGTTAAATCAATTTTTGTTCATCAAACCCAAGAGGTTCAATTTAGTATTTTGCAGGTTGTCCTGCTTTAGGTAAGGATTGCTTTATGAAGGTTCTGATGTCTTCGTTGGCAGCTTCCAGATCGGCTTTTCTCAGGTACATCATGTGACCGCTTCTGTAACCTTTCCATGACATTCGATCCGTTAGTTTTCCACTCGGATCCATTTGCCATAAATCGTATTTGGAATTGAAGTAATCACAGGCACCATCATAATATCCGGATTGTACCATGACATGCAAATAGGGGTTTTGAGCCATAGCTTGTCTCAGGTTTTCGCCTGTTTTATCGTTAGATCTGTCCCAAGGATGTACAGAACCAAACATATTGTATTTAAAGTCTGTTTTGTAATTTAAATTGTTGCGCACATACATATTGATGGCTGGCGTAAACGAATGCAGCCAGGAAGTAAGTTCGGCATTAAAATCTGGGCTTTCTCCTGAGTCTTTGCGATCAATCCCTTTGTATCTGGAATCAAGTCTTCCTACCGTATAACCCTTATCTCTTAACAGTTCTTTCCAAAAATAATCATAAGGAAGGTCTAAATTGTTTTGCTGGATCACTTTCTCCGGAATACCGGAATAGCGCGCTATTTTAGCACCAATTTCTTTTCTTTTTTGTTCATCCAAAGAGCCTCCTTTGGTCAAGGCAGGAAGAAGTTCGTTTACGGTAAAATCTTCCACTTCGGGCAACATATCTGTCAAATCTTTGTTTTGCAGATCAGGCGGAAGCATTTTGTGGTACCAGGCAGTAGCTGCGAAATAAGGCAATTTAAGAGCAGCATCAGAAACTACACCACGTGTTATTCCTAATTCAGTTGGAGAAACCAAAATGACTCCGTTAAGATACATCCATTGGCTGTTTTGCAGTTGAAGTGCCAATCCCGAGACACGGGTAGTACCATAACTTTCACCAATTAGGTATTTAGGAGAAGCCCAACGATTGGTGCGGGTTACAAAACCATTGATCCAATCGGCCAGGTATTTAATATCGGCATTTACGCCAAAGAATTTTGTAGTAGGAATGTCTTTGCTTGTAGGTCTGGAATAAGCGGTATTGACAGGGTTTACAAAAACGATATCGGCAACATCCAGAATAGAATACGGATTTTCTTTTATTCCGTAAGGCTGTACAGGATATCCTTCATCATCAATGTTTAAGAGACTCGGTCCTGTGTAAGCAATCTGCATCCAAACCGAAGCAGAGCCCGGACCACCGTTAAAAGAAATAACTAACGGACGTGAAGCCTGATCTTTTACATCAGAACGCTCATAATAGGTGTAGAACAATCCCGCAATGGCTTTTCCGTCTTCGTCCCAAACCGGCATCGTACCCGTTGTGGCTTTATAGGGAACTTTTTGTCCTTTTATGGTAACGGAGTGATTGGTGATAACACTAGCATCCGGATTAAAAGTAAGATTAGAAGGAGAATTTTCTTCTTTTTTTGCTGGAGCTTCTGGAGTTGCTTTAGGTTTTGATTCCTGAGCAGATGAAATTAAGGATCCGGCTAAAAGGAATACAAATAATGTTTTTTTCATAAAAATAGGGTGTTAATAGAAATTAATGCTCTAAACAGGTGGCTGTATTTAGAATTTTTAAAGATATAAAAATAATCATAAGTGAGGATTTTTAATCTCTAAGAGAAGAGAAGTAATTTTAGGGAGGTCTACATAGGGTAGGG
This sequence comes from Flavobacterium sp. B183, assembly GCF_023539155.1. Classification (NCBI taxonomy): domain Bacteria; kingdom Pseudomonadati; phylum Bacteroidota; class Flavobacteriia; order Flavobacteriales; family Flavobacteriaceae; genus Flavobacterium; species Flavobacterium sp. B183. Next base: position 3,082,167 of record NZ_CP097434.1, read on the forward strand.
ATGCCCGTGATTTTTTGGAATGGCCTCCCGCTCAATGTCATTTGGCTAAAGCCTAATTTCTATTTGAATACAAAACCCCCAGCTGAAGCTGAGGGCAATTGAATAGGCCTATTTTAAGGTTTGTTTTTTAGATTTTTTTTTGAATAGCCTCCAGCTTCAGCTGGAGTGAATAAAAGTAAAACAAGAAATAGCTTTAGCCGAAATTGTTGCGATCGTTAGCCTGACGAAGAAACAGATTTCTATATTTTATTTTTTCGTGATTCAAAATAAGCCAAGCGGTTTTCAACTCTTTCAATGATTTTTAAGTCATCGTCGCCATGAATATCTCTGATGTTGTAATTTGGATTTCTCGGATCAGTAGTTTCCTTAAATTCATTTATACCAAGATTAAAAAGTGCTTGTCCAAATCTTTGACTTGGATTTTTTTCTAAATAAGATTCTATTAAATTCAGTATGAGTTTATGTTCTTTCTTCATCTTAAATGTTTTGACTTAAATCTTCTAAAAACTTCTCTGGATCGTTTAGAAATTTTGTTGCATTGGAGGATTTCATACTTTTGAAAATTTCTTCTAATTTGGGATTCAATATTTCTCCTTTTAAATCAATTAAAACGAGTTGGTTGTTTTCGCAAAGTTTTAAAATTGGCTGAAGAGTATTAGTAATATTTGAAGCTTTTCTTAAATCAATGCGAAATCGAAATTCCTTAATTTGGGTTTTATTTTTGCTTAAAAAAATACTACAGTCATTGTCTTCTTCATTTTTTGTATCTCCTTTCCAGCAAAAATAATTTTCATCTCCCCAATCAGCTCTTTTTATGATAGTATCCATTTCGGAGATAATAGAAACGATATCACAATTAAAATCTTTCCATAATGATTTTGTTTCAGGTAAAAATTGTGTCGTATTATTTTTAAAAATGCATTGGTAATCGTTTCGAATAGATTTTTCAGGTACAACGATCAGAAGGTATTGCCAAATAGCCATTTTATGATAAGATTAATAATAGGTAATTACTCTAGAGTTCGCTAATATAGAAATTATGAAAATAGTATCTTACAAAAATAGCTTTGTTTTTTACCGAAATTGAGTTTCGTTTAAGAATTTTAAATATCTTTGAATTATGAGTACAGCAATAAAACCAAAACATATCGGCAGAAATATAAGCCGTATCAGAGAGCTTAAAGATATGAAACAGGAAGCACTGGCACAGGCTTTAGGTACAAGCCAGCAGACTATCTCTACTATTGAAAACAGCGAAACTGTAGACGAACAAAAATTAATTGAGATAGCAAACGCTCTTGGAGTTTCTGTTGAAGCAATTAAAAACTTTTCGGAAGAAGCGGTTTTTAATATTATTGGGAATACCATTCAAGATAATGGAACGCTTTCGACTACTACAGGTAATTACAATTGTACTTTTAATCCTCTAGATAAAGTAGTTGAACTTTACGAACGTTTGGTGCAAGCTGAAAAAGAAAAGGTTGAGTATTTAGAGAAATTACTTGATAAGAAATAATTTTTTTTAATAATATTTTTTTAAAGAGATCTTATTTAGATTTCTTTTTCTTTATGTCGAATTACTAGCGCTAGCGGGAAGAGTTTTTTTCATTATGCATAAATTTTTCAAGTACAAAACCATCTTTAAAAATCAGTCAAATGCCCAAATACTGGTAACGGCTGTTAGTAGCAGGTTTATTTTTAGGTGTCATATGGTGCATCAATAAAGTCTAAGATAATATTCGGATATTTCTCTTGTATAAAATCCATATAATTTATGGCAAAAGGTAAAATTTTATCATTTTCAATACCATTTGTGACATTCATCCAAGTTGTTGGATAATATCTTGAGATTGTTCCAAAAATAAATGTTGTTGCAAACATTTTTCCAATATCATTTAGAAAAATGTTACCTGTAAAAGGTGGTTGAAGGTATGGATCTCCATTAATTTTAAATGAACTTTCCCATTTTTGAGAAATATTTGGCCAATTGTTACTTTCATAAGAAACGATTTTTTGATAGTCATCATCTTTTACACGCAAATTAGGGTATAAGTCATCAGGAAATATCTCTGTAATAAAAGTTATATCTCGAATGCCTATTTTAACTTTATTATTTTCGCAGGATAACGATTCTATCATTGTTGATGGAATTGATAATCCAAGCCAAGATTCTATAGATTTTTTCAAATCTGGAAAAGAATATGATAATTCTTTAAGGCTAAGTTCGAAATCTTTTTCTTCAATATCAAATTCTGATTGCCAATTAATATAATTACTTTTTCCTCTAAAATATGATATGTTTTTAGTTGCTTCAATTAATTCTCGAAAAGTCCCCGAAGAAGTTTTTACTTTTATATTTTCAAGTTTTTTAGTTTTTACAATTGTACTCCAGTTACATATTTTTAAACCGTGTGATGGTTTGATAGTGCTTTCACGAGCAGTTTTATTCAGAATTAGTATTAATCCTCTGCTTAAAGCGACAACTCCATAGTATTGTAATAGGGGTTTTACAGAAATATCGGAATTTAATGAAGATTCAAAATAGCTTCGTCCTTGTTTAAATGCAGATGAAATTTCTAATGCTTTTTCAGTAGTAATAGTATATTGGTATTTTTTCTTAATGTATTGTTTTACTAACTCCTTACTTTCAAATTCTCTTAAAAAATGCCAAGTATTATTCATAAGTGTCTTGATTACAAGTGATTATGTTTTTATTTGCGAAAAACTTGCCACTAAAGTTCTGACGCTACACGAGATTTGGGATTGAAGATGCGAGATTTTTCCATTATGCACAATTTTCCAAGTACAAAGTCATTTTTAAATTAAGCCTAAACCCCAATCGCACCAAACGGTTATTGTGCATAGTTATTTTTTTGTGACTGCGTGCCCAAAAAAGTAGCCTAAGATCAGTAAAAATGTACTTTCAATAATTTTACTAGGTTCAATTCCAATAAACATAGAGACTAATAAACATATAGAAATTATGACTAATAGCAAAGCTCCAATTATTGATGCGATAGATTCTTTTGCCAAAATTGCTAGCCATATTTGAGATTTTTTTTCTAATAAGTCTAGTTTTGTTTTGGATATTTCTAATTGTTTTTTGGAAGTTTCATATTCTCTTTCTTCAGTATTAGCTAGCTTTTCTTGCTCTTCAATTTTAGAAGTTTGCTTGCTAAAATCATTTAATTCATTTTCTATTTTTTTACGCAAATCTTTGTCAGAAACATTATTAATCAAATCTTCTAGAGAATTAATTTTTTCTTTTCTGGATTTGATTTTTATAAGTTCTAATATGTATTTCTTTTTGTCTAAAAGGTTGCGATGTGAATAAAAAGTATATCCAACTATTCCTGAAGTGCTTTTATTGTTGAAATCAAAGTCTCTACCTTTTTCAAAACTAGCGTTACCAATATTTTCAAGTTTTTTTTTGTCTTTAAGTATGGAATTGATAGCCTTCAATTTAGTCTGAAGTTCTTCTATAGATAAAATGTCTAATTCTTCATTAGAATATCCCATATTATTGACATAATTTTCCAAGATATCATAGGCTTTTTTTTGAAGAGCTATACGAACTTCTTCTTCTGAGTTTCCTTTTATCATTTGTTGTTTTAAATTATTGTGTTCTCTTATTTTGGTTATTAATTACGCACAACTCATTTATAGGCTAAATAAATCTTCGCACGTACACCTAAAATCTGATAAATAAGCGAAGTTTTGTTTCGTTTTCGTGCTTTTCAAATATATAGTTTTTTCTTACTATATTTTTAGATTTGATTGAGGAAAATTGTTTTTGGAAGAAAAGAAATCTAAAAAATATTTAAGAAAAGATAATTGAATAAAAAAACGACCGAAATAAATCTCAGCCGTTTAGTATATCAAAATTTAGATAGATTACCCCAAGAACACCTTCAACTCCTCATAACTCCCAATTTTCACACTAACTTTCTCCTCATTAATAACACTCTCAATTTGAGCCGGAATAGGAAGCGTAATTCCTAAAGCAGGTTCAACTACATCTAAGAATTTAATAGGATGTGCCGTTTCTAAGAAAATACCAATGGTGTTAGGGTGTTTCTCCAATTCTTTCTTCAAACCTAGATAACCAACAGCACCATGCGGTTCTGCGATGTAACTGTTTGTGTTATAAATATTTTTTAGAGCAACAAGCGTTTCTTCATCGGTATAACTATAAGAAGAGAAGTCTTTTTCGAATGCTTTTAAGTCGTTGTTGTACAATTCCTGAATTCTAATAAAGTTGCTTGGGTTACCAACGTCCATAGCGTTGGAGATTGTCGCTTTAGAAGGTTTTGGGTCGTATTTACCGTTTTCTAAGAATCTTGGTACAGTGTCGTTTACGTTTGTAGACGCTACAAAATGTTCAATAGGCAATCCTAATCTTTTTGCCATAATTCCGGCACAGATATTCCCGAAGTTTCCGCTTGGACAAGAGAAAACCAATGGTTTGTTTCGGCTTTTCAACGCTTTATAAGCAAAGAAGAAATAAAACATCTGTGGCAGCCAGCGCGCAATATTAATCGAATTGGCTGATGTCAGGTTTTTGTGTGTTAAAGTTTCGTCTAAAAACGCTTTTTTGACCATATCCTGACAATCGTCAAAAACACCATCAACTTCTAGTGCTTTAATATTTTGTCCTAAAGTCGTTAATTGTTTTTCCTGTATGTCGCTCACCTTTCCTGACGGATATAAAATCACCACATCGACACCGTCAACGCCAAGAAATCCACTGGCAACAGCACCTCCGGTATCACCTGAAGTAGCCACAAGAACAGTGTTTTTAGCGTCTTTATTGTCTCTGTTAAAATACCCTAGACAACGCGACATAAAACGTGCTCCAACGTCTTTAAACGCCATGGTTGGGCCGTGGAATAATTCTAAGGAGTAGATTCCGTCTTCGACTTTCACTACCGGAAAATCAAAAACCAAAGTATCCGCAATGATTTCTTTTAATTTGTCTGTCGGTATTTCATCGCCAACGAATTGTTTGATCGCTTCAAAAGCAATATGCTCGTGGCTTAAATTTTCGATTTCATCAAAAAAAGAAGGGGCTAAAGGAGTGATGTTTTCAGGGAAATATAATCCTTTATCACTCGCGAGTCCTTGTATTACGGCTTCCTGAAACGAAACTTTTGGGGCGTTATGGTTTAAACTGTAGTATTTCATTTTTTTTTATTGCTTTAGGCTTTTTTGCTTTAAGCTTTAGGCAATAAGCTTTAAGCTTTTTGTCTTGTTTGCAATTGAAAGCCTTTAAATTATTCAAATATTTTTAATCGCATTTTTTGTCAGACTGAGCGAAGTCGAAGCCTGGGCAAAGAATTTCGCAATGGTTTTAAGCTTATTGCCTAAAGCCTGTTGCTTAAAGCGTCCCGTTCTAAAGGACGCGGACACCATCGGGATTAATCTTTGAAACGTGAATTTCATACGGTAAATTCATTTTTTCGTAAACATCGCTCATGGCTTTGGCGATTTGGTTTGCGGTTTCTTCTCCACGGCTTAGAGCGAAGATAGAAGGGCCGGAACCTGAAATTCCAGAGCCTAAGGCGCCATTTTCGTAAGCGGTTTGTTTGATTTGGTCGAATCCCGGGATTAAAACACTTCGCAAAGGCTCCACAATTTCGTCGTGAAGTGAACGTCCGATTAAGTCGTAATCTTTGGTGTATAATCCGGCGACTAATCCGCCCACATTTCCCCATTGCATGATGGCACTTTTAAGAGAAACGTTTTGTTTTAGTACCGAGCGCGCATCCGAAGTTTTCAATTCGATTTGCGGATGTACCACCGTAGCGAACAGTTCTTCGGGGCTGTCAATTCGGATAATGTCTAAGGGAGCATAACTTCTTACGAGCGTAAAACCGCCTAAAAGGGCAGGAGCGACATTGTCGGCATGCGCATTTCCGCTGGCCAGTTTTTCACCCTGCATGGCAAATTGCACCAAATCCTTGCGGGAATAAGGTCTCCCAAGCAATTCGTTGATTCCAAAAACCGCTCCGGCAGAACTGGCAGCACTGCTTCCAATTCCGCTTCCGGCTTTAATGTGTTTATAAATTTCGATTTCGAAGCCGCAATCTACATCAAGTGTCTCTAACATGGCCAAAGCCGCAACACCTGAAACGTTTTTCTCCGTTTCTAAAGGCAAATCGGCCCCCTCAATTTTGGTAATTCGGACTCCTTTTTGAGCTACTTTTCGAACGATCATTTCGTCGCCCGCATTGTCTAAGCAAAGCCCTAGTACATCAAATCCACACGAAAGATTCGCGATTGTGGCCGGGCAAAATAGTTTAATTTGTGTCATTTGTTATAGGTTCAAAGTGGCAAAGGTTCAAAGGAACAAAGGTTTTGCCTTTTTTATAGGTTCAGAGAGGCAAAGGTTCATAGGCTCAAAGGTTTTTAACTTTGTCCCTTTGCACCTTTGAGCCTTTGTACCTCATTAAATGTTTCCAATTCTAATTACATCCGCAAAAATCCCTGATGCTGTCACAGCAGCTCCAGCTCCGGCGCCTTTGATCAACAGAGGTTGATCTACGTAACGATCTGTGTAGAACAATACGATATTGTCTTTTCCTTCCAGATTGTAAAAAGGATGCTCTTTCGGGATGAATTGCAGACCAACGCTTGCTTTTCCGTTTTCGAATTGTGCTACATATTTCAATCTGGAATCTTTGTTTACTGCTTCGTCATAGATTTTTGAAAAATGAGGAGCATGTTGCGTTAAAGAAGCAAAGAAATCTTCGTTGTTGGTTGTGGCAAGACATTCGGCTGGCAGGAACGATTCGTTGGCGATCGCGTCAATATCCATTTCGTAACCGCTTTCGCGGATCAGGATCAGTATTTTACGGGCTACGTCGATTCCGCTTAAGTCAATTTTCGGATCCGGTTCTGTAAAACCTTGTACTCCGGCTTCTTTTACCACATCGTGAAAAGAATTGTCTTTATCGAAATTATTGAAAATGAAGTTCAGACTTCCGGATAAAACCGCCTGAATTTTATGTACTTTATCACCTGAAGCGATTAAGTTTTTCACGGTATCAATAATTGGCAATCCCGCTCCAACATTGGTTTCAAATAAAAACGGAGCGTTGTACTGACGGGATAAATTCTTTAATTTTTTATAATTGTCATAGGCAGATGAACAGGCAATTTTGTTGCAGGTCACCACCGCGATACTTTGTTTTAAGAAATTTTCGTAGGTTTCAGACACGCTTGCATTTGCAGTGATATCAACAAAGATGCTGTTACGCAAGTTTAATTCCTTCGCACGGGCGATGAAAGCTTCTTTATTGGCGTTTTCACCTTGATCTAAAGCCGATTGCCAGTCTTTTAACGAAATTCCGTCCTCGTCAAAAAGCATTTTTCGGGAATTGGATAAAGCGATCACACGAACATTGATTTTCAGGTTGTCTTTTAGAAACTTCCTTTGATTGTGAATTTGCTCGATGAATTTTTCACCCACGTTTCCAACACCCATCACAAACAAATTGAGCTGTTTGGTGTTTTCCTCAAAGAAGTTTTCGTGTAAAGTATTCAATGCTTTCTTAACGTCTCTTTCGTTGATTACAGTCGAAATATTACGTTCAGAAGCTCCTTGCGCAATGGCGCGTATGTTGACATTGTTTTTTCCTAAAGTACTAAACATTCTACCACTTAAACCCTGATGGTTCTTCATGTTTTCGCCCACCAAAGCGATAATGCACAGGTCTTTTTCGACGATACAAGGATCGATTTTGTTTTGTGAAATCTCTACTTCAAAAGCTCTGTTGATGGCAGCCTCGGCATTTTCGGCATCCGAATTTAGAATTCCAATACAGATTGAATGCTCAGAAGAAGCCTGAGTAATAAAGATTACGTTGATTTTTTCCTGAGACAGTACTTCAAACAAACGTTTTGACGAACCTGAAACTCCAATCATTCCGGGACCTTCAAGTGTTACCAGTGAAATATTATCGATATGACTGATTCCTTTTACAACCGTATCTTTTGACAAAACCTGATCTGAAATTAAGGTTCCTTCAGCTTCCGGCTCAAATGTATTTTTGATTAAAATTGGAATGTTTTTTCTTAAAACGGGCTGAATTGTTGGTGGATACAGCACTTTGGCGCCAAAATGCGATAACTCCATCGCTTCCTGATAAGAGATCGTTGCAATAGGGTGGGCCTGTTTAACAATTTTTGGATTGGCCGTAAACATTCCATTCACGTCAGTCCAGATTTCTAGTTGTTCTGCTTCAAGTGCTCCGGCAACTATGGCAGCGGTATAATCAGAACCTCCACGGCCTAAAGTAGTAGCAATTCCGTCAAGAGTCTGAGAAATAAACCCCGGAAGAATATTAATTTTAGATTGATTTTCGGCAAAATACGTTCTTATCAATTGGTTGGAAACTTCGAAATTTACAACGGCTTTTCCAAAGTTATTGTTGGTTTTAATCAGTTCGCGACTGTCTTTGTAAACCGCATTTTTATCAATTTGTTGATACGCCTGAGCAATGATGTAAGACGAAAGCAGCTCTCCAAAACTTAAAATAGTATCGGCAGTTCTGGGAGATAATTCGCCCAGTAAGAAACAGCCGTCTAACAAAGTTTCTAAATGATTGATGATTCTTTTTACATGGCTCAACAAACTGCTTTGTTCGCTAACCGGAATCAATTCTTTTAAAGTGTCAAGGTGTTTTTTCTCGATTTCAGCAACAATTTCTCTGAAGCTTTCGTCATTAGCGGCGGCTTTTGCTGCTGCCAATTGCAGTAAATCAGTAACTTTGCTTAAAGCTGATACTACAACAACCAATTGGTCCTGCTTTGATTTTTGATTGATTATTTCGAGAACTAGTTTTATATTTTGTGCATTGGCAACCGAAGTTCCGCCAAATTTTAATACTTTCATTTTTGATGTTTTTTAATAAGGCGCAAAGATTTTTAGTAACAAAGGTTCAAAGGTTATCAACTGTGAACTGAAACTGAAAACTGCGACTATTTTTTTTCTTTGTAAATGTTTTTTATGTATCCAATAACTCTCTTCTTCTTAGAAAAAAGTACTAGGTAACCTGAGTGATATGTAAAATGTATACCCCTAAGGGGTAGTAATTGTTGTAGTTGAAATTGTAATAGCAGCGATTGCAACTCTGGTTTGAGTTGTTAGTGTAGAATGATATTTTACGCTGTTACTTTTCATTTTGGTTTTTCAAAAGTACAGTTTTTTATAAAAGTTAAAAACCTTTCCGGTCTTTTTATGAATATTTTAAAAATTCAAAATTCAGCAAATCAATATTGAGCTTTTTGTCAGAATTGTGTGTGTTAAATTGATGGATTCATATAATTATTGGAACTTATCTTTAAAAGAGATGTGCTTAATAGTCTGATTTTTAATCTTGAAAAACATCTAAAAACGTCATTAGTCTATAAAATCGGTAGGAATTAATTGCTTTTGTCGTTTTCTTGTTAAAAAATAGAAGAGTTCTTTTATGATAAAAAGAGGCCCTTGGTTTTGCCGGATTACTATTGTGAAAAGAGCAAAATCGGGGAATTCGTGAGAATCATTTTTTAATTATTAGGAATAAATGTTGCTTTTTAATATTGATTTGCTGAATTTTGAAGTCTTAAATTTTAAACAGCATGAAAGAAATCCATTATATCAGCACAGAAACCCTAAGTTTAGAAGCTTTACAGGAAATTATTGTCAATCAGAAAACGCTTGAATTATCAGAAGAAGCAAAAGTAAACGTTCAGAAATGCCGTGATTATCTCGATAAAAAAATGGCTTCACATTCTGAACCTATTTACGGAATCAACACAGGTTTTGGCTCGCTTTGTAATGTGAAAATTTCAAATGAAAATTTATCTCAGCTTCAGGAGAATCTTGTAAAATCGCATGCTTGCGGAACAGGAGAAGAGGTTCCGGCTGAAATTGTAAAATTGATGCTGTTGCTTAAAATCCAATCTTTGAGTTATGGACATTCAGGAGTTCAATTGCAAACTTTAGAGCGTTTAGTAGATTTTTACAATAATGATATTCTTCCGGTAATCTATACTCAGGGATCCTTAGGGGCTTCGGGAGATTTGGCACCTTTGGCACATTTATCTTTGCCTCTATTGGGAGAAGGAGAAGTGCTTTTTGAAGGTAAAAAAACAGCTGCAGCCGAAGTTTTAAAACACTTTAAGTGGGAGCCAATTGTTTTACAGTCTAAAGAAGGTCTGGCTTTATTAAATGGAACTCAGTTCATGAGTGCGTACGGAGCACATATTTTATTAAAAGCTTATAAATATTCGTATTTGGCAGATTTGATCGGAGCTATTTCATTAGAAGGTTTTGATGGAAGAATTGAGCCTTTTAACGAATTAATCCATTTTATACGTCCTCACAAAGGACAAATTGTAACGGCACAGCGCCTTACTGAATTTTTAGACGGGAGTGAGATTATTGCTCAGGAGAAAAAACACGTACAGGATCCGTATTCTTTCCGTTGCATGCCTCAGGTTCACGGTGCTTCAAAAGATGCCATTGATTACGTTAGAAAAGTATTCAAAACCGAAATTAACTCTGTTACCGACAATCCTAATATCTTCATAGAAGCAGATCAGATTATCTCAGGAGGGAATTTCCATGGACAGCCTTTAGCTTTGGCTTTGGATTTCATGGCAATTGCTTTGGCAGAATTGGGCAGTATTTCTGAAAGAAGAACCTATCAGTTGATCTCAGGATTGCGTAATCTTCCGGCATTCTTGGTGGATAATCCGGGATTGAATTCAGGATTTATGATTCCGCAATATACAGCGGCAAGTATCGCAAGTCAGAACAAACAATTGGCTACACCTTCGAGTATAGATAGTATTGTTTCAAGTAACGGACAGGAAGATCACGTGAGTATGGGAGCAAACGGAGCTACAAAAGCATTGCGTGTTATGGACAACCTGGAGCGTATTTTGGCCATCGAATTAATGAACGCTTCACAGGCGATTGCTTACAGAGAACCTTTAAAATCAAGTGATTTTATTGAAACATTCTTAAGCAGTTACAGAGAAGTGGTGCCTTTGGTTAAAGAAGACAGAATCCTGCATTATGATATTAAAAAAACAGTTGAATTCCTTGACAGTTTTCAAATTGAAAACGATTTGTTAACAATGGCTTAACATGGCAAAATAATATTGAAGTAATTTTGCACTATCAAAAATATAAAAATGTCAATAAACAGTATTTTCCAATTTTTAGTGCCGAAAGACAAGAAATTCTTTCCACTTTTTGAAGAGGCTTCAAGCAATTTAATTGAGTTAGCTTCTAATTTACACGAAGCTGTAAACCTTCCGTTGAAAGAAAGAGAAGTTCTTTTTCAAAAAATAGATGAATTAGAGCAAAAAGGAGAAGACATTACACGTCAAACCAATCTTGAATTGAGTAGAAATTTTATTACTCCATTTGACAGAGAGGATATTCATACATTGATTACTTCAATTGATAACGTTGCCGATTACCTTCATGGTGCGGCAAGCAGAATGAAATTATATCAGGTAGATAAGATTACAAAGTCAATCAGAAAAATGACTGAAATTAACCTTGAAGCTTGTCAGAATATCGATAGTGCTGTAAAAGAGTTAAGTAACTTAAAAAACATGAACATTATCAAAGAAGCTTGTGCCAGAATTAATAAACTGGAGAACAAGTCGGATAACGTTTATAACAAAGCAGTTTTTGAAATTTTTGAAAACGAAACAGACGCAAAAAACATTATAAAGTATAAAGAAGTGTTATCTGTTTTAGAATCAGCAACAGACAAATGTAAGAGTGTTGCGAACATACTGGAATCTATTTCTGTAAAACATTCTTAATTCAATTTATTTCATTCTGAAGTTATAATTTATGACGCTACTTATAATTATTATAGTATTAGCTTTAATTTTTGATTACATCAACGGTTTTCATGATGCGGCAAATGCTATAGCGACTGTTGTTGCGACCAAGGTTCTGACGCCTTTTCAGGCCGTTCTTTGGGCAGCATTTTTTAACTTTCTGGCCTATTGGGTTTTTGGATTTGGTGTTGCTGATACCGTTGCTAAAACAGCGCACACCATGGAAATTAACCTTGTTGTAATCCTCGCAGGAGTTATTGCAGCTATTTGTTGGAATTTATTGACTTGGTGGTTAGGAATTCCTTCAAGTTCTTCTCATACGCTGATTGGTGGTTTTGCCGGAGCAGCAATTGCTCATGCGATCGCTGTACATGGATTTTCAGGATATGTGGGCGAAGACGGAACAACGCATTACTGGTACGAAATCGTAAGCTGGTACAAGGCTGGTAAAGAAGGAGCAATGCCTTCAGGAGTACTTATTATTATTGCTTTTATTGTGTTGGCGCCATTATTGGGAGCATTGGCTTCTTATTTGATTTCGATCTGGTTGTTGAATGCTTCGCGTAAAAGTATTGGACCAAAAATATTTACTGTAGCACTGATGATTGCGACAATCTGGATGGTGAGCAGTTTAATGATTCCTTATTCAGAGATTGTTGAGCATGGAAAACCACGTTTTGAATCTCATTTTTGGAGTGTAGCTTTTGATCCGCACAATATTAAATGGTTTTTAGTTGCTTTTATCATCTTAACCGTAAGTTTGTTTTGTTTGATATTCAGTAGTTTGAATCTTCATCAGGCAGATGCTGCTTTGAAAAAAATGCAATTATTGTCTTCTGCGGCTTTTAGTTTAGGTCACGGAGGGAATGATTCTCAAAAAGTAATGGGTATTATTGCAGCTGCAGTAGCGGTTTATATCAACACTAATCCTGGTGTGCATATGGATTCCTGGTTGGATGTTGTTTTACCAAACGATGATTTAGGTGTAAAAGGAGTAATGCCGGGATGGATTCCTTTGGCTTGTTATTCTGCAATTGCAGCGGGAACTTTAAGTGGTGGATGGAAAATTGTAAAAACAATGGGTTCCAAAATCACAAAAGTAAGTTCATTTGAAGGAGTTGCAGCTGAAACTGCAGGAGCTTTAACGCTTTATTTTACAGAGCACTTAAAAATTCCGGTAAGTACAACACACACGATTACGGGTTCTATTATTGGAGTTGGATTAACAAAACGTGTTTCTGCTGTTCGTTGGGGAGTTACCGTTAGTTTAATCTGGGCGTGGATATTAACCATTCCAATTTCAGCAATATTAGCTGGTTTGGTTTACTTTGTATTAAGCGTGTTTATTAAGTAAAATGATTATTGTAAAATGTGAGGTGTAAACCGCATTTTTTTAAAATATTTTAAAGCCGATTTCAATTTGAAATCGGCTTTTTTGTTTGGTATGACGGGTTGTTTTGAAATTATATTGTATTTATATTTACTTGAAAAATAAAGAAAGTAATACAGATTGGAAACAGACCTATTGAATCAGATAGAAAGAATAAAAAGAAAGTTGCTGCTGGCGAAAAATACAGACAAAAGTTTAAAAGTTTTTGGCGCAGACAGTCATAAATATGCGATTGGAAAAACGGTTAGTGCCGATCAGATTATCCATTTTGAAACCGAGTATAATTTGGAGCTTCCGGAGGATTATAAAGCCTTTTTGCTTCACATTGGTAATGGTGGAAAATCTGATCAGGATGCTGCTGCAGGACCGTCCTATGGAATATTTCCTTTTGGGAAAAATCTGGAGGAATTTATTTATAGTAACGCTGAAAATTGTTTTAAGCAGAATTGTAGAATTTATCCAAAAATGAGTGATGAATTCTGGGCAGAACTGACGCAAAATATTGACGAGAATGACGATATTTCTCATGAAGATTTCGATGCGGAACTCGGTAAAATGTTTGCCGGAATATTGCCAATTGCGAGTCAGGGTTGTTCTTATTATTACGGACTTGTTTTAAATGGGGAATTTAAAGGACGGGTGGTTAATATTGATATCGACAGGCAGAAACCCTTTTTTACTTTTGAATCTAATTTTTTAAATTGGTACGAACGTTGGCTTGATGGAATTATACCCGAAAGTACAATGGCAAAGGAACCAGATTTGTTCCGATATACATTAGGCGGATTGTCAGCTTACATTTTAGAAGTGTATTTTTCGGCAGAGGATGATGAAACTAAGGAAGAATGTCTCAACGGAATCTTAAAAAAAGAGGCATTAGATGCTGAGACTCTTAGTGTTTTAGAAGAACAGTATAAAATAAGTTCAGGAGAAATTCAAAAAACAATACTTCAAATTCTTACTAAGTTTGATTATGAAAGGTCAAAGCCTTATTTAGTCGATTTTTCTAAACAGAGTTTGCTGACTGTGTTTCAGTTTGTATTTTGGTATGCGAAAGGCAAAAGTAGAGACTGGTTAGAGGTTATAAAAGCGAATGCTGATGCGATTGAAGATGATGAAACCTTTAGATTTTGTATTTATTTGTTAAAAGAAACTAAGTTGGATTATGGTGGTATTATCATTCCGTTTACGTCCAATAAGAGTGAAGAAATAAGAGTTAGTGCTTATTACGGACTTGGGCAAATGAGTGATAAAAAGAAATATATCAGTGTTTTTATAGAGGGGCTTCATGATAATTCAAACCGGGTTATTCATGCAACTTTGCAGGCATTGGATGGAGTAGAGGATAGAAGGCTTTTGAAACACTATAAAATGATTGCTGAAAAATTCCCAAAAGAAAAAGATTATATTTTGGCAAATCTCAATCATAGATTAAAAGCTTATGGTTTGACTAATAAAACTATTAAAACGGTTACTATAGATTTTGAAACCGATAACGAGGGCAAGGAATGGTATCAATTTTGGAAATAAAAAAAGCTAGTTTCAATAAAGAAAATAGCTTTTTATTTCAGTACGAGTTATTCTTTTGTAAACAAATAATCTTTCCCGCCTTGTTTTAGAGTCATTTCTTTTTTCTCAGCATTAAACTCAAGAACGATTCCTGCAGTATCAAATTTAAAGATATTTACAGCTGTAGCCTCTAAAGGAAAAGAAGGCTGGCCTGTGGCCTGAGCGATTAAAGCATTGTCTTTGTTAGAAATGCTTATTTTTAACGGAATCTGCAAACTACCATAGGTTCCGGAGTAAGAATCCAATGTTGCGGTAGTGATAGCAATGTTGCTAAAGACAGGCATCTTAAAGGGTCTGTTGAAATACGAATTTAGTGCGCATAACATGATATTGTTGTTGTCGTAGCTCATTCCATTGGAAGTTAGAGCTAAAGCTAATTTTTCATTTGGGAAATAGCCTGCAACAGATCTGAAACCGTCAATTCCTCCCGTATGTCCGTAACTTTTTCTGTCGTAATACGGAAACTCAAAAAGCCCCATTCCGAATTTGTCTTTAATAGTTTTCATTTGATTTAAATGCGCTATAGAAACTACTTTTCCGGCAAAAAGACTTTCAAAGAAAAGGTTCAAATCTGTCGGATTAGAAACCACAGCTCCGGCTCCAAGCGGAATCGAGGCATCGGTTTCATTTTCTTTGTTCCATTTTCCTTCAAGGGTATAAGAATTACATTCGTTGTTGTTCAGATTGATTTTACCGCCCAAATACGTGTTTTTTAGATGCAAGGGCTTTGTGATCTTTAAACTTAAAATTTCGCCATAAGACTTCTTGTAAATGTCTTCCAATATGTATGACAATAGTATGTAGTTGGAATTGCTGTATTGGCCTTTTGTATCAGGTTCAAAAACGATGGTCCCGGCAGAAATGCGTTCAATCATTTTGGCTCTGGACTGAAACTGAGTGTTCCATTTTAAGTAATCGTCATCGTTAGTGAAATCATGTATACCGCTCCTGTGGTTTAATAAATGGCTAATGGTAATGGTTTTTGCATTTTTTACCGTTGGGAAATACTTGTCAATTGTTTGGTTTAAATTGATTTTATTTTCTTCTACCGCTTTAAGAATTAAGGATGCTGTGAATGTTTTAGAGATCGAGCCAATTCGGTATTTGGTCTGGATGCCTGATTTTTTTGCGCTGGCAATGTCATCAAAACCAATAGATTTAGTGTAGATTGTTTTTCCGTTCTCAGATATGGCAATGCTTCCCATGTATTTGTTGTTCTTTTCTAAAAGAGTAAACAGACTGTCGAGTCTTTTGGAATTGAAAGTTTGGGAAAAACCGCTCGTTGTGATAAGAGCGATGAAACAGATGCTGATGATTTTTTTCATAAAGTTGTTTTTTGATTGATTGAATTTTTGAGTTTTAATAATAGGGTTATAATAAAATAAGACAATAGAGTTAATAATAACAGAAAAGGAATAAACCAGTGACCAAGAGCTTCATAAGCCTGGTTTTTAATTTGGTCTTCGGGACTCATTATGCCAAGTACAAAAACCGATAAGGACTCTTTTTGCATATAAAGACCTACCTGAGTAGGATTTAGGATTTTTGCAAAAATCAGGAATACAAAACCAAACAAGAAGAGGTATAAAATCGAGAAAAAGATGTATGAAATACCATTGGTAATGTTTAACGCCAAAGCCTTGAAAACATGAACAGGGTTGAAGGTTTTAGTAGCCTGTTCCAGTTTTTTATCGGCAATAAGAGGCTTTAAAACCTCTTCAGGTGAACCTAATTTTTCGATGCTGTCTAAAAGAGCATCCAGCTCGTTTGTACCGTTTCGGTGTTGAATGGTTTCAAAAATATGGCTGTTAAATTCCATATAAATGTCGTCCTGATCTATTTTGGGTAATGAAGCGGTTGTTTTTTTGATGCGCTTCATGTAATTGTTGTAAATGCGTTGCGAAGCTTTTTGTTCGAATTTGATATCTTCTATTCTCATTGAATGATTTTTTTAATTGATTTTTCGAGATTTTCCCAGTAAATATTCATTTGGCTCAAAGTGGCGATGCCGGCTTCGGTTAAAGAATAGTATTTCCTTGGAATTCCGGTTTCCTGTTCGACCCATTTTGAATCTACGAGTTCTTCTGTTTTTAATCGGTTCATCAATGGGTATAGCGTTCCCTCTGCAATTTCTATTTCGGTATGTTTTCTTATTTGTTCGATAAGTTCATAACCATAATACTCGTGATTTTTAAGCACATTAAGGATTATAAAGGTTAAAGTACCTTTCTTTACCTGAGACTTCCAGTTTGTTACAAATGTTTCGTTCATGTGGCTAATGTATAACAAAATACATAGTATAACAAAGTATGTAGTTAAGTTTTTTGACACAAATACATAACCTTCTGGTTTTTAAATACTTGCGATTGTGTTTGTTTTGATGCTGAATTGTTACATTGCGAAGTGTGAGGACGGTGATAAAAGAAATCTATAAAATCTCAGAGTCAATGTTTAGCACATAGATACATAGTTTTGCGCTTGGAAAAGAATTTATATAGGAAACAGATTTCCTTAGCATAGCTCAGGAATAGACTCAATAACTAAATGAAATCTGCAAAATCTGCCAAATCTGCGTGCTAAAGTTTAATGTATAAAAGTGTAATTTTTTACGAATAGAGATGAATGTGTAAAGAAAGCAGATTTCCTTCGCATAGCTAAAGCGTAGCAGCGACAGTTGTTGGTATTGCTGGGGTTATTTTTGCAAATTCTTTCTATTGTGTTTTCGCTTGTAATGTGTTTGTTTAAGATTCTGTTTGTCTTTTGAAATAATGCTTATCGTGCCGTCAATTTCCAGCATGGCAAGTTTCACATCTGTTAAATGCTCGAGACCATGTTCACGTGCTGCTTCTTTTAATTCTTCGTGTGAAATGTCTAGTTTGCTTAAGGTTTTAAAATCGAGTTCACCGTTATGAATTAGGATTTCAGGTTTGTCCAGTAGTAAATTGCTTAGCCCCTTGTATTTGTGCGTTAGTTTTTTGATAATGTAGTTAATGATAAACAAAGCCAATGCAGCAACCAAACCTCCCCAAAGACTGGTATCCGGACCAACCATTGCATTTTGAACGGAGTTACTAATTAATAAAATCAGAATAATATCGGCAGTGTTTAACTGAGAAAGTTCTTTTTTGCCGAAAATTCTCAAAGCAATAGTCATGAAAAAATAGACGGATAGACTTCTTAAAATAATATCTAAATAAGAGGATAGTATCATTTTCTTTAGGATTTTTGGATTAAAAAAAAACTTTGTCAAAGTAAAACCTCAACAAAGTTGCTAAATTAATGTTTAGACATTAGGTCTAAATGAATATTTTTATTGAAAAAGAAGCGATTATAATTTAAAGTTCTTTTCGATGGCTTTAATCATTTCGCCTGCAACATCTTTGTTGGTAGCGCCTTCAATTCCTTCAAGTCCCGGAGAAGAGTTTACTTCAAGTAATAATGGTCCTTTAGAAGAACGAATTATATCAACACCAGCTACTTTTAAATCCATAGCTTTTGCGGCTTTTATGGCTATTTTTTTCTCTTCGGCAGTTACTTTTATGACAGATGCGGTTCCTCCTAAATGGATATTGGCTCTGAATTCACCCGGCATTGCTTCACGCTGAATGGCAGCTACCACCTTACCGTCGATAACAAAACAACGAATGTCTTTTCCGTTTGCTTCTTTAATGAATTCTTGAACAAGTATATTGGCATTTAAGCTCTTAAAGGCATTGATAACACTTTCTGCAGCTTTTTTGGTTTCGGCTAAAACAACACCTTTTCCCTGAGTTCCTTCCAGCAATTTTACGATTAAAGGAGAACCTCCAACCATCTTGATTAAATTGTCGGTATCGAGCGGAGAATTAGCAAATCCAGTCGTTGGAATATCGATTCCACTATTTAAAAGAAGCTGCAAAGAGTAAAGCTTATCACGTGATTGGGTAATAGCTGTAGCCGAGTTTAGAACAAAAACCTTCAATGCTTCAAACTGACGGGTTAAGGCACAGCCATAAAAAGTAATGCTTGGTCGGATTCTTGGAATAATGGCATCAAACTGATTTAATATTTTTCCGCCGCGATAATGAATTTCCGGAGTTTTGGCATCCAGTTTCATATAACATTCTTTGATGTTCAAAAAATGCATTTCATGTCCGCGCATTTCACCGGCTTCCATGATTCTTTTATTGCTGTACAATTCAGGATTACTGGCTAAAACTCCGATTCTTAGCCCTGAGCTTGCTTTTTCAGAGTTTTGATAAAGTTCTTTTAAGGCTTCGGGGCTTGGTTGTCCTAAAAGATATTTTTCTTCGGGATCAACCAGTACACGTCCGCTCATGGCTTCACGGCCTAAAAGCATTCGGAAACCCATAGAATCTCTGTTAGTCAGTGTCATTTCAATTGGCCATTTGATATCGCCAATTTTTAAATGCGTCTGAATGACATAACGATGTTCTCTAAATCCGCTTGAACTTTTTACAATTCTTTTGTCAACCAACGGAGCTTCACAGTGAATGATGGTTTTAATATTATTCTGAATTGGGTTAATGTCGAATTTTACCCAATTGGCATCATTTTTTATAAAAGGAGCTATGTTTATAGCGTGCATTGCCGAAGTTTTGGCACCGGAATCCACACGAGCCTTGATTGTCGGAATTCCTAGTTCTGGAAATGAGCACCATTCTTCGCTACCTAAAATGACTTTGTTTTGAAGCATACGTTGTTTTTTATTATAGAATTTAATGGCCAAAAATAGCTATTTGCTTTTATTAAAGGTAGCAAATTATTTAAAAAAAATACCCGTTATGTTATGAAAACGTAACGGGTATGTTATTCTTGTTATAAATTTAAAGTAATCTATTGATTCGTTGGCTCTTCGGCTTTATGGATTTCTACAGAAAGTTCCTGAGAATCATCTTTAAGGTCCATTAAGATTTCATCACCTGAATGTATTTTTGAAGTGATGATCTCCTCGGCTAATACATCTTCAACATATTTTTGAATCGCTCTTTTTAGAGGTCTTGCGCCAAATTGTCTGTCGAAACCTTTTTCTGCAATAAAGGCTTTTGCTTTATCTGTAAGACTTAAGGTGTATCCTAATTCTGCAATACGAGTGTATAGTTTTTTAAGTTCAATTTCGATAATCAAATCAATGTCGGCTTTTTCTAAAGCGTTGAATACAATTACATCGTCAATTCTGTTTAAGAATTCAGGTGCAAAAGTTTTCTTCAATGCATTTTCGATAATGCTTTTTGAGTTTTCATCGGCCTGAGCCACTTTAGCGGCAGTTCCGAATCCTACACCTTGACCGAAATCTTTCAATTGACGCGCTCCAACGTTAGAAGTCATGATGATGATGGTGTTTTTAAAGTCGATTTTACGACCTAAACTATCCGTCAAATATCCATCATCCAAAACCTGAAGCATCATATTGAATACATCCGGATGCGCTTTTTCGATTTCGTCTAAAAGAACTACACAGTATGGTTTTCTGCGAACTTTTTCAGTCAATTGACCACCTTCTTCGTATCCTACATATCCCGGAGGCGCTCCAACTAAACGGGAGATCGCAAATTTTTCCATGTATTCACTCATATCGATACGGATTAACGCATCTTCTGAATCAAATAATTCTTTTGCTAATACTTTTGCCAATTGTGTTTTACCAACTCCAGTCTGACCTAAGAAGATAAACGAACCAATTGGTTTGTTCGGATCTTTAAGTCCGGCTCTGTTACGTTGAATAGAACGAGCAATTTTTAAAACGGCTTCGTTTTGTCCGATTACTTTATTCTGAATCAATTCAGGTAATTGGGCTAATTTATTGCTTTCTGTCTGTGCAATACGGTTAACAGGAATTCCGGTCATCATTGAAACAACATCGGCTACGTTATCTTCTGTAACTTCAATTCGGTTGTTTTTAGAGTCTTCTTCCCATTGTTCCTGAGCAACAGCCAGGTCTTTCTCGATGCGTTTTTCATCGTCGCGAAGTTTGGCTGCTTCTTCGTATTTCTGTTTTTTAACCACCATGTTTTTCATTTCGCGAACTTCTTCCAGCTGACGCTCCAAGTCTAAGATTTGCTTCGGAACATCAATGTTGGTAATATGTACGCGAGATCCTGCTTCGTCAAGAGCATCAATAGCTTTGTCTGGTAAGAAACGCTCAGACATATATCTGTTTGTTAATTTAACACAGGCTTCAATAGCTTCTTGGGTGTAAGTTACATTGTGGTGATCTTCGTATTTGTCTTTTACATTGTTTAAGATTGCAATTGTTTCCTCAACAGAAGTTGGTTCTACAATTACTTTTTGAAAACGTCTTTCAAGGGCGCCATCTTTTTCAATGTATTGTCTGTATTCGTCAAGAGTTGTAGCTCCAATACATTGGATTTCGCCTCTTGCTAAAGCAGGTTTGAACATGTTCGAAGCATCAAGTGAACCTGTTGCTCCACCAGCACCAACGATAGTGTGAATTTCGTCAATGAAAAGAATGATATCGTCGTTTTTCTCCAATTCGTTCATAACGGCTTTCATTCTTTCTTCAAACTGACCACGGTATTTTGTTCCGGCCACTAAGCTGGCAAGGTCAAGTGTAACGACACGTTTGTGAAAAAGAATACGGGAAACTTTTTTCTGGATAATACGCAACGCCAGACCTTCTGCAATAGCAGATTTACCAACTCCAGGCTCTCCGATAAGAAGAGGGTTGTTCTTTTTTCTACGGCTTAGAATTTGAGAAACACGTTCAATTTCTTTCTCGCGTCCTACAACCGGATCTAGTTTTCCTTCCTCTGCCATTTCTGTTAAATCTCTCCCAAAATTGTCCAGTACCGGAGTTTTGGATTTTTTGTTTGACTTATTGGCGGGATTGTTAAAACTACTTTCTTTAAGACTGTCATCTTGTCCTGAATCGTCATTATACGATTCGTTTCTTGGCAAGTTTTCTAAGAATTCTTCTTCGTTTGGAGTCATATTTAAATATTGTTCTTTAGCTATGTCATAATCTATTTTTAGTTTATTCAATAGCTTGGTTGTTGGATCGTTTTCGTTTCGTAAGATGCATAGAAGCAGGTGCGCTGTGCTAATTGATGAGCTTTGAAATACTTTAGCTTCCAGAAAAGTGGTCTTCAGGGCTCTTTCCGCCTGACGCGTAAGATGAAGGTTTTTCTTTTCGGCATTTACTTCAACGCTTTGATTGGCCGGACTCAGTATTTCTACTTTCCTGCGTAAATGATCTAAATCGACTGCAAGGTTATTAAGTATATGAATAGCTTTTCCGTTTCCATCTCTTAAAATGCCCAGCATTAGATGCTCAGTACCAATAAAGTCGTGGCCCAAACGTAAGGCTTCCTCTTTACTGTAGGTAATAACATCTTTTACTCTTGGTGAAAAATTATCATCCATAATATATAATTGGTATTGTAAATTTAGTGAATTACTGTTTGAAAAACAAAAACCGTACCCTTCAGGATCTCCTGACAGCTAAGTGACAAAAAAAATAACAATAAAAGCGTTAAAATACGCTTAATTTATTAACTAAAACGTAAAATAAAGTTGTTAATAAATCATTGAAATAAGTGTAGGTAAATAGCTGAAAAAATTTCAAAAAAACGTATCTTGGCACGCTTTGAAACTAATATAATTATTTAATATAACAACTTATGTCTGAAGGAGAAAAGTTAATTCCTATTAACATAGAAGATGAAATGAAATCAGCTTACATCGATTATTCGATGTCAGTAATTGTATCGAGAGCGCTTCCAGATGTTAGAGATGGCTTGAAACCAGTGCATCGAAGAGTTCTTTACGGAATGTATGACTTAGGAGTAACATCAAGATCTGCCCACAAAAAATCTGCAAGAATCGTAGGAGAGGTTCTGGGTAAGTATCACCCGCACGGAGATACCTCTGTATATGATGCGATGGTACGTATGGCTCAGGAATGGAGTATGCGATATTTATTAGTGGATGGTCAGGGTAACTTTGGTTCTGTTGATGGTGACAGTCCGGCAGCAATGCGTTATACCGAGGCCAGAATGCGCAAAATCTCTGAAGATATTATGGCAGATATCGAAAAAGAAACAGTTGACTTTCAATTGAACTTTGACGATACTTTATATGAGCCTAAAGTAATGCCAACAAGAGTTCCTACTTTATTAGTAAACGGAGCTACAGGTATTGCAGTAGGTATGGCAACCAATATGCCACCGCACAATTTAACCGAAGTAATCAATGGTACATTAGCGTATCTTGATAATAATGATATTGAAGTTGACGAATTAATGACGCATATTAAAGCTCCGGATTTTCCAACCGGAGGTGTAATATATGGTTATGAAGGAGTTCGTGAGGCTTTTAAAACCGGTAGAGGACGTATTGTAATGCGTGCTAAAGTTGGTTTTGAAGAAGTAGACGGAAGAGAATGTATTATCGTGACCGAGATTCCATATCAGGTAAACAAAGCTGAAATGATCAAACGTACAGCTGATTTGGTTAACGATAAAAAAATCGAAGGTATTGCTAATATTCGTGACGAGTCGGATAGAAATGGTATGCGTATCGTTTATATCTTAAAACGTGATGCTACACCAAACGTAGTATTAAATACCTTATATAAGTATACATCACTACAATCTTCTTTCAGTGTAAATAATATTGCATTGGTAAAAGGGCGCCCACAGATGCTGAATCTAAAAGATATGATTCATTATTTTATTGAGCACCGTCATGATGTAGTAGTTCGCAGAACGCAGTTTGAATTGCGTAAAGCAGAAGAAAGAGCTCATATCTTAGAAGGATTAATTATTGCTTCAGATAATATTGACGAAGTAATTGCAATCATTAGAGGTTCTAAAAATACTGAAGAGGCCCGTGAAAAATTAATCGAAAGATTCAATTTATCAGATATTCAGGCACGTGCCATTGTAGAAATGCGTTTGCGTCAGTTAACAGGTCTGGAACAAGATAAGTTAAGAGCTGAGTTTGAGGAATTGATGAAGTTAATCGAACATTTGAAAGCCTTATTGGCCGATGTAAATTTAAGAACGAATTTAATCAAAGAAGAGCTTGAAGAAATCCGTGAAAAATACGGAGACGATCGTCGTTCTACAATAGAATATGCAGGAGGAGATGTAAGTATCGAAGATTTGATTGCCGATGAAAATGTAGTCATTACAATTTCACATGCCGGTTACATCAAACGTACTAATCTTACCGAATATAAAACTCAGAACAGAGGAGGAGTTGGGCAAAAAAGTGCTGGAACAAGAGATCAGGATTTCCTTGAGCACATGTTCGTGGCAACTAACCACCAGTATATGATGTTCTTTACGCAAAAAGGAAAATGTTTCTGGATGCGTGTTTACGAAATTCCGGAAGGAAGTAAAACGGCAAAAGGTAGAGCAATTCAGAACCTGGTAAACATTGAAAGCGATGATAAAGTAAAAGCTTTCATTTGTACGCAAGACCTAAAAGATAAAGATTATATTAACAGCCATAATCTTGTGATGGTAACTAAACAAGGTCAGGTGAAGAAAACTTCTTTAGAAAAATACTCTAAACCAAGGGTAAATGGTGTTGCTGCCATTACGATTAAAGAAGGTGATGAGTTACTTGAAGCAAAATTAACCAACGGAGACAGCCAAATTATCCTGGCAGTTAAATCCGGTAAACTGGTTCGTTTTGAGGAAACCAAAACACGTCCGATGGGAAGAACGGCTTCAGGAGTTCGCGGAATTACTTTAAAAGACGATACCGATGAAGTAATTGGTATGGTAACCAT
Source organism: Flavobacterium sp. B183 (assembly GCF_023539155.1). Lineage (NCBI taxonomy): Bacteria > Pseudomonadati > Bacteroidota > Flavobacteriia > Flavobacteriales > Flavobacteriaceae > Flavobacterium > Flavobacterium sp. B183. The sequence continues at coordinate 3,106,739 of NZ_CP097434.1, forward strand.
CGATAGAGAAAATGTTAACGATTCACAAATCTTGGTTGTAACGGAGAATGGATACGGAAAACGTACCAAATTAGTAGACGATGATGGTGAAGATGTGTACAGAATTACAAATCGTGGAGGTAAAGGAGTTAAAACTCTTAACATCACCGATAAAACTGGTAAGTTGATCTCTATTAATGCTGTAACGGATGCGGATGATTTAATGATTATCAATAAGTCCGGATTAACAATTAGAATGGCTATTGAAGATTTACGTGTAATGGGTCGTGCAACGCAAGGGGTTCGATTGATTAACTTAAAAGGTAAAGATTCTATTGCTGCTGTAACAAAAGTTATGAAAGATGATGTTGCTGAAGTTGTTGTAGACGAAGACGGTAATGTTATTGAATCGGCTATTGAAAGAGTAAAACCGGATTTAGAAGTTCTTGAAGACGAAGGTGTAGTTGAAGATGAGGATGATGAGGATGAAGTTGCAGACGATGAATCTGAAGACGAAGGCGATTCTGATGACGAAGAATCTGAAGAATAATAGAAAATAAACCACTTAAAATTAAATACACAAATTGAATATTATGAAAAGTAAATATGTAATACTTGCGTCAGCATTATTGATTTCAGTAGCTACTTTTGCTCAAAAGGATCAGATAAAGAGTGCTGAGAAAGCATTAAAAGGCGGAGATGCTCATGGAGCACTTGCGATATTAAAAGATGCTGAAAACTTGATTGTAAATGCTAAAGATGTTGAACAAGCGCAATACTATTTTGTAAAAGGTAACGCTTATTTAGATTTAGCAAATAAAAAAGTAGAAGAAGGAAAAAATCTTTCTTTGGCTGCTGAGACTTATCAAAAATTAATTGATACTGAAAAAACTTCAGGAAAGGTTAAATTCTCTACTCAGGCGGCAGCTTCTATTACTGAAATTAAAGGAAAGCTGATCAATGCAGCTATTGCTGATTCTCAGGCAAGCAAACATGCTGATGGAGCAAAAAAATTGTATGATGCTTACTTGTTAGACAAAAAAGATACAATTAATTTGTACTATGCAGCTTCTACAGCAGTAAATGCTCAGGATTTTGATCTTGCTTTACCAATGTACGAAGAGTTGAAAAAATTAAATTATTCAGGAAAAGGAACAAGTTTTACAGCTGTAAATAAAATTTCTGGTAATGAAGATGGTTTTAACAATGCTAAAGATAGAGATTTAGCTGTAAAATTAGGAACTCACGAAAAGCCTAAAACAGAAGCTATCCCTTCTAAAAGAGGTGAAGTTTACAAAAATTTAGCTTTAATTCTAGTTCAAAAAGGACGTAGTGAAGATGCTAAAAAAGCGATTGCAGATGCAAGAAAAGCAAATCCGGAAGATTCTTCTTTGATATTAACAGAAGCGAACCTTTACCTTGAGTCTAAAGACTATGAAACATACAAAAAATTAGTAGGTGAGGCTTTGCAGAAAGACCCAAACAATGCTGATTTAGTTTTCAACTTAGGAGTAATTAGTGCTAATGCAAAAAACACTGTTGATGCAGAGAAATATTACTTAAAAGCAATCGAAATCAATCCAAAATATGCAAATGCTTATCTTAACCTTGCAGCATTAAAATTAGAAGCTGAAAAACCAATCATTGATGAAATGAATAAATTGGGAACTACTGCTAAAGATATGAAGCGTTACGATGTATTGAAAGCACAAAGAGAGAATGTTTTCAGAGGAGTTATTCCTTACCTTAAAAAAGCAAATGAGTTAGATCCTAAAAATGAAGACGTTTCTAAAACTTTATTAGGGGTTTACAAAGCTTTAGAAATGACTGCTGAAGCAAAAGCATTGAAAGCTACAATGTAATTAACGAGAGTTAATACTCAATAATTTAAAATTCCAAATTCCAGTAATATTTTTTATTGGAGTTTGGAATTTTTTTATTGGGATATATAAAAGCTCAATACCTAAAAAAACAAACAAATTCCAAATTCCAATGATATCTAGAATTATTGGAATTTGAAATTTGGGATTTTTTTAAGCGATTAGTGTAACGGACAATGTTATAGTAGTATTTAAAAGTTTAGAAATCGGGCAGATTTCTTTTGCTTTTGCTGCTGTTTTTTCAAATTCCTCTGATGAAATGGATGGTACTTTTCCTTTTAGATCCAAATGTATCAAGGTGATAGAGCCGTCTTCAAAGGTTACTGTGGCTTCTGTGGTTAGATCATCGGCTGTGTAGCCACCTTCGTTTAGTAAAAAGCTTAATTGCATCGTAAAACAGCCGGAATGAGCTGCAGCAATAAGTTCTTCGGGATTTGTTCCAACGCCATCTGCAAATCTCGTTTTAAACGATAATTGTGCATTGTCTAATGTGGTACTTTGAGTGCTGATGGTTCCTGTTCCTTCCATGCCTGTTCCTTTCCAGTTGGCATGCGCTTTTCTTGTAAATTTCATCGTGTTGTGATTTGAATTAATAATTTATTTGGTATTTTGTTGATTGTCAGTAAATAATGTGTTTATCAAATATAATCAATATTTTACAGAATTGTTTTATGAAGTTTAATTGTAGTGTTAAGTTTAAGGCTTTATAGCCGAATGAATTTAACCGCAAAGGGCGCAAGGTTTTTTAATTTAAATTGTGTTGACAAACGCAAAGTTCGCAAAGCTTTATCTACACAAAGCTTTGCGAACTTTGCGCGATATATGACGCAGCTTATAAAAAAACCTTGCGCCCTTTGCGGTTAAAAAAAAACTGCAATGAAATGAATCACTACAGTTTTGTGTTAAAGTGGTTTTGATTTCTCTCAACTTATTATTAGAGTGATTAATCTACTCTTGATTTAAGTTACGTAATTGCTTTAGTTTTTCTTTCCAAACTTCTAAGCTTTCCTTGTGGATTGCAATGTTTTTGCGAACCTCAAGAACAATTGAGTTCTCTTTTTTAGCATTTTTTGTATTGGCAAAGAACTGAATGTTATTCTCCAATTGGAAAATTTCGTTCTGAACTTCTTCAATTTTACGCATTAAGAAAATCTTTTCGTTGTCTAATTTACGAGTGTCATTACTGTCAGACAGAGAATCGATTCGGTTCGAGAAACGCATCATTTCGGTTTCTTTTTTGCTCAGACTTAGTTTTTCGAAAAGTGCATCTAAGATTTTATTGAATTTCCCTTCGATATGACGTCTTGCGAAAGGTACTTTTCCGTAGCCTTTCCAGATTTCGATATGTGCTTTAATGGCATCCAGATCGGTTTTGTGATCACCGGTTAGCTGGTAAGCTCTCAAGATGTCTAAATATGCTTTTTTATTATCGAAAGCAGCTACTTCATCAACGTTTTCCTCTGATTTGTGCTCTTTTAATTTATCAAAATAGTGATTGCAGGCATCTTTAAATTCTTTCCAGATTTTATCAGAATATTTTTTAGGAACGTGACCAATTTGTTTCCACTCTTCCTGAATTTGCTTCATGATTGGAGTAGTGGCGGTAAAATCAGTGCTTTCCTGTAGTTCTTTGGCTTTTGCTACAAGAGCCATTTTTTTGTTTAAATTGTCGTTTTGATCCTTTTTAATGTCTTTGTAAAATGAATTTTTAAAAGCATTAAAGTTTCTAACGGCAGTTTTAAACGCAGCCCAGGTTTCTTCATTCACTTCTGAAGGCACTTTACCGGCAGCAAAAAACTCATTTCTTAGCGCTTCTACTTTCTGAATCTGTACCAGCCATTGTGAGTGAGAGTTTACTTTCTCGGTTCCTAAAATCTCAATTTTGGCAATGATTTCTTTTTTGATTTCAAGATTATTTTGTTCGTTTGCTCTTTGGTTTTCAAACAAAACTTCTCTTTTGTCGTGAATTTTCTTAGTCAGTTCGCTAAATCTGTTCCAGATCGTATCACGGTGTTCTTTAGAAACCGGCCCGATATCTTCTTTCCAGATTCTGTGTAGATCTTGTAATTCGCGGAATGCCTTGCTGATGTCGGTTTCGTCAACCAATTCTTCAACACGGGCAACTATTTTTTGTTTTTGTTCCAGATTGTGTTTGAAATCCAAATCTCTCGCCTCGCGATCCAAATGGAGGTAATCATAAAAATTCTCTACATGAAAATGGTAATTGTTCCAAACGTGATTGTATTTGTCTTTCGGAATTGCACCTGCATTTTTCCATCTTTCTCTTAAATCATTAAAATGTTTAAGTGTATCCTTGATGTTCTCCTGCGGATTGATAAGCTCTTTAAGCTCTTCAACGATGGCAAGTCTGTTGTCTAAATTTGATTTTAGATTAGTTTGTAAATGTTTAAAATGAGCATTTCTTTTTTCTCTAAAAACATTATAATACTCGTCGAATTTAGATTTTAAAGGAGAGTGGTATTCGAATTCTTCATTCGGATCTTGTTTTGAAGCATTGAATTCTTCTTTTTTCTCTTCTATAAAGTGATTGTATTGTAATAAAAACGACTTCTTGATTTCTTCGATATGATCTTTTACAGACATAACTTTGTCCGTATTAATCAGTTTTTTCAGTTCGTCAACAAGTGCATCCAAAGAAAAAGTATCATAATCCTGCATAGGAATTTCATGACGCTCTTTAAGCGTCTCATCTTCACTTTCTTCGGCATTCGAATTGGTTATGGCATCTAATGCAGTCTGATGATTGGCTTCGGTAGCTTCAACAGTACTTTCTGATTCAATCTCATCATTCGAAATTGTATTTTCGGGTACTGCATCGGTATCAGCTGTTTCGATTGCATTATTCTCAGTAGAATCGTTAATGTCGATTTCTAATTTTCCGTCTGCTTCTTGCAGGTTATCATTCTTTTCTTCTAACATTTTTAATGTATAAGGTTTTTATTTTAAAGAGAGCGAAAGATAGTAAAGGTGTTTCTAACTACAAAATAAATCGTTTGTTTATACGTTATTTTACAGTGAAATTCTTAATTATTGCTTTAATTTAAAGATATGATAAGGGCTTTTTTGGAGATTTCTTGAAGTTTATTTAAATTATGAATTGCTGAAATTTTTAGAAATTTAAAAGTAAAATGATACCGGAAGGCACCTTTCTTCGTTTTATTTTGATTTGAAATGGAGAAATAGGGTGGGTATTGTATAAAAAAAGTTAACCCGACAGGTTTTGACACTTGTCGGGTTAAATATTTAAAGTAATGTTCTGTTGTGGTCTTTTTTACTTATTCCAGATTTTCCAAGCCTTTTCAGCCTGAAAAATAAGCATGTCGTAACCATTTTTTATTACAGCACCTTTTTCTTTCGCTCTCTTTAAAAATTCCGTTTCTGCCGGATTGTAAATTAGGTCGTAGGCAATATGTTTGTCTGTAAAGAACTCATATGGAATATCAGGACAAGCGTCAGTGTCAGGTATTGTTCCGACAGGTGTACAGTTAATGATAATCTGAAAATTATCAAAAGTAGTAGCGTTAATTAAGTTGTAATCGATGATGTTATCTTTGGCTTCTCTTGAAACAAAAGTATAGAGTATACCTAATTCATCAAGAGCAAATGCAACTCCCTTAGAAGCGCCTCCTGTTCCCAGAATCAGTGCTTTTTTATGATGAAGTTCGAGCAGCGGTTCTAACGATTTTTTAAAGCCGTAGTAATCCGTGTTGTATCCTTTTAATTTTCCGCTTTTGGTAAATTTAATAGTGTTTACGGCACCTATTAAGGCTGCTTTTTTTGAAAGTTTATCTAAGAATGGAATGACTTGTTCTTTGTACGGGATTGTAACATTTAAACCTTTCAAATCGGGATTGTTTTTCACCAATTCAGTGAAATAGTTAATTTCAGAGATGTCAAAATTTTCGTAGCTGTTGCCGGCGAAAACTTCATCACTGAATTTTTCTGTAAAATATCCTTTTGAAAAAGAGTAACTAATATTACGGCCCAACAAGCCAAAACGTCTTCTTAAAGTATCAATCATTATTGTTTTCTGTGTTTTTCAATGTAGTTTTTAACCGTTTTCTTTGACCAGACTACCGGGAATAAATCTTCGATTAGAATGTAATTGTCAAAGTTTAAACGTAAACCATTGCTTAAGTGAAATTTAGCTTTAGTGGTGTCCTGAGTCATAAAATACAAGCCGGCCAATCGGTATTCGATTTCATTTTCTTCCGGAAAATATTCCGTCGCCTGTAATAAAGTTTGAATCGCACTGTCAAATTCTCCTAAGAACTGAAGAATGTCAACCCAGAATAACCAGGTATCCAGCGCATAATCTCCAAATTCTACGGCTTTTCTGTATCCAAATTCAGCCTCTTCAAAAAAGTTCATTTGTTTATTGATGGTGGCGTAACGCTTCCAGTACAAACGATTCTGATTGTCGATTGCTAATGCTTTATTGACAAAGAACAGGGCTTTTTGAAAATTTTTCTGGCGCATATGAAAGTCAGTAATGGCAATCCATCCTTTGTCTAAAAGCGGATCTTCATGTACGGTCTGATTGTAATATTGCAAGGCTTTTACCAAATTCCCTAGTTTTTCATAGCATTTTCCAATGCGCAGTAAAGCATAGGAAGTTGCATCGTCTAACTCAATCGTGCGGTTGTAGCTTTCGATTGCTTCATGGTATTTTTTTAAACGCTCGTAGGCTTTTGCTTTTTCCATAAAGGCACCAAGGAACTCATCGTCGATAAGTGTGGCATAATCAAAAGCGCGAATCGCGTTTTCGTATTCTTTTACCCCATAATGCAAACGCCCAAGCTGATGCCAGGCAATTTCGCTGTATGGATTTTTGTTGATATAATCGTTTAGATAAACAATGGCTTCCTGATTTTGATCTAAAAATTCAAAACAATACACTACGTTATAAAGAGCAGACTGATCTTCTAAATCTTCTTCAAGACATTTGATGAAACTGTCTTTTGCCATTTCGAGGTTATCCATAAAAAGATATTCCATTCCAATCAAGTTGTAAACGTCTGCGTAGTCATCTGTAAATTGCAGGGCAATTTTAAGTAATTCTACCGCTTTTTCGTGTTGATCTCTTTTAGAACAGATATTCGCTTTCTGAATGTAAATTTCCTCGTTGTTAGGTTCGATTGCATACAACTCATTTAAGAGTTTCTCGGCGATTTCCAGTTTATCGTCGTAAACCAACATTTCTACTTGTACTAATTTTAAGCCTGTAGATTTTGGGTGTTGGTCTAATGCAAGTTTCAGGGCCTTCTTTGCTAAATTAGCCTTACCTATGTCTAAATAATGAAGAATAATTTCTTCGAATTCTTCAGAATCAAAAAAGAGTACTTTGTTTGTTTTCAACATTGACTCAAATTTGGATAGGGATAGGTTATAATCTTCTTCTTCGTTGCTTAATTGCATACTGTCTTTATTTGAAATTAGCCTGTTATAAATTTAGGCAACCATATTATTGCTGTGCGGAAAGGAAATTAATTGTTTTGAACAATTTAATTAACAATATGGACAGAATCCCAATTCTGTTTTTAGTCCTAATCTTCTGATTTATGAGAAGATTAGGGAGTTGTTATTTTATCTGATGATAGGGATTTCCTATCCCGATTTGTTTTAATTAAACTTCTTGCTCCTTTTTCAGGATTTCATCCATAACGTTTAAGATTATGGCACAGCCTTCTTTGATTTCCTCTTCAGAAATTGTTAAAGGAGGTGTTATTCGTATCGCGCATCCTTCAAACAGCAACCAGAATAAAATGAGCCCTTTGTCCTGACAGTTCAAAATAACCTGATTGGTAATTTCGGCAGTTTCGGTCATGGCGGCAAGCATTAATCCTTTTCCTCTAACTTCCTTTATCAAAGGATGTACCAAAAGCGATCGGAAGAGTTTTTCTTTCTCTAAGGTCTCTTCCATTAGATTTGTTTCAGTTAATTCCTGCAAAGTAGCCAGACATGCTGACGCAATGACAGGATGACCTCCGAAAGTAGTGATATGCCCCAATTTAGGATTTTCGGTCAACAGATCCATTTTTTCTGCCGATGCTGTAAAAGCACCTACCGGCATTCCGCCACCCATACCTTTTCCCATAACTACAATGTCGGGAATAACGTCATAGGTTTGAAAACCAAATAGTTTTCCCGTTCTCCCAAAACCAGGTTGAATTTCGTCAACGATCATCATAGCGCCAACTTCGTCACAGCGTTTTCTGACTTTTTGCAGAAAATTGTCATGCGGTTCAATAAATCCGGCACCTCCCTGAATGGTTTCTAAAAGTATAGCCGCAGTTCTGGTGGTTATTTTTTCTAAATCTTCCTCGTTATTAAAGGTAATGAAGTCAACATCGGGAAGAAGAGGTCTGAAGGCTTGTTTACGCTCTTCAAAACCCATAACACTCATAGATCCCATAGTATTGCCGTGATAGGCATTATGACACGAAATAAGCTGACTACGTCCTGTTGCTCGTTTAGCTAACTTCAGAGCTCCTTCAATCGCTTCTGTTCCTGAGTTTACCAGGTAAGTTTTGCTTAGTGACTCAGGCAGGAGTGAGGCCATGAGCTTACAATACTCCACAGCCGGACTTTGAGAGTATTCGCCATAAACCATTACATGCGAATACTTGTCCAATTGATCTTTAATCGCCTGATTGACTCTTGGATGTTGATGCCCAAGTGTACAAGCAGAAACGCCCGCCACAAAATCTAAATATTTTTTATCGTTAGTGTCATAGATATAGGAGCCAATAGCATGAGAAACTTCCATTCCTAAAGGGTATGGTGAAGTTTGTGCCTGGTATTTTATAAAGTCTGGATTCATTTTTTTTAAGGTTCTAAGTTGCTAAGGTTCTAAGGTTCTAAGGTTCTGAGTTTAGTCGCAGTTTACAGTTGGGTAAAAAACTGCGACTGAAAACTATTTTTTAGTCTTACTCTTAGCGTTTGTAGTGGTCTTTACTGCGGGTTTCTTTTTGCCGTAATCCAGGGTTTCTTTTCTTACTTTTAGAGGTACGTTTTTATCTTTAGCCTCCTCGTCTTTTCCTTCCTGGATTAATTTATCGTTCATTTCATTGTCTTCAGCCGTAAAAATATCGTCTTTCGACTTTATTCGTTCGTCGCCACGCCAGCGCAAGCCTTTTAATTTACGGGCATTTTCAGGTAAATCGGCTTCGGGATATACGTCACCGTCGACTTTGTTAAAAAAGGTGATGGTTTCAATATCGTTATTTTCAATAATCAGATTGATTTTACTGCTTACATTTTTATTGATTCCAATTAGCTCATTGTCATCATTTCGCATGTAATAGATTACCTCGGTGTTTTTGATAACGTCGACATCATGCAATTTTCCTTCCCTGAATTTTCCAAACAAATTGAGTCCCTTGACCTGATTGTAACCGGTTCCGAGGGTATCCCGCGAGACAATAAAGGTGTTGTTGAGAACTTTTAAGGAATCTAGTTTTTTAGTGTTTTTATCACCAATAAGATGCATGACATCTCCTGTGATTTGGCTTTCTCCGTTCCAAAGAATCGGGTTGCCAATTAGTTTTGTCAAAGCAGTCTTGGAATTGGAATGAATAGAATCACATTTCCCGCTCATGTCTATTTTGTAAAAACGGACATTGTTGTAAGCTCTTAAAATACGTTCACCTTCTTTTCCGGTAACCATCAGTTTTTTTCCGTGAATATAAACCGAATCTTTTTCAACCAGATTAATGGCTACGGCTCTTTTGGTTACAAACATTGAATCTTTGAGTTTGTAAATCTCGGCATAATGGCCTTTTACAATACCGCGATTGATAGAGTCCGTGATTTTTACATTTCGGGTGGCAGAGGCAAATTCGATATTTCGATTGTAGTATAAACTGTCTCCTTCTATGAGACGATCATCGTATTTGATGTAAGATTTCCGTAAAAAATGTGCAAGATTTTTTTTGGTGTCATAAAAACCTCTTTCCGTGTAAATATAATTGGATTTACTCGTAATGGTTGAAGGACCAAGTAAATAAGAGTGTCCTGAGTTGCTGTAGTAATCTAAATGATTTGATTTGATCACATATTTTGGATTGGTAATCGTAACCGCAGTCAGGAACTGAAACTTTTTCTCGGTCACAAAATACCTTCCTGATTTACTAACCAATGTATTGTCTTTGTTGATGATAGTTCCTTTGGTGTTGTAAAATACCTGCTGAATATTTCGGTCAAAGTTTATCGTATCCGTACTTAAAGTGGCATCGGGCGAACTCATGACAGCGTCACCGGTCGCAAAAGCTTTTTTTACATTACCACTGTATTCGGCATATTTGCTGTTTAGAAATAAGGTGTCACCTTGTACCAATTGCACATTTCCAAAAGCTTTAAGGTAATTTTCTTTTTGAAAGAAATAAGCTTTATTACAGGTCAGTACAACCCCGTCATGATTCACTTTTACATTTCCGGTAAGCAGTAAAGCACCCGGGATTTCGTTTTCGTTGATTTCTTGAAAATCAGCATTTTCAACAATTATTGTTTTAGGTTTTTGAGCAAAAAGATCTTGTGCATTTAAAAAAAGCAAACAAAAGGATATGAAAAATAGTAATTTCTTCAATGGATTAAATTTTTGTCAAATTTATGAAAAAGGTTATAACCTTTATGGATATTAAGATTAATTTATTAATACGGATTTTTTTAATGGATGGATAGGTTTTAATGAAAAATTCTAAATCAATTTGATAAAAAAATGTTCATTTGGTTTTGAGTTTAATTTATCAACAAAACGGAGTACTCTTACGTTGTAGTTGATGATTTTGTACTTCTATCCAAACAAAAAAGATTTTTAGGTTTCCGTGAATTTAAAAATTAGTCTAAATTTAGGAAATGGTTTTCAGAATCGGGAATATTATTTCCGATTTGGAGATCAATCTGATTATAACGTAAATATGATAAATAAGAATTTTTTTGTTGCGGGACTTGCTATGGTTCTGCTGTTTTCGGCATGTAAAACCAAAGATCTAAAAATGAATACAAGTAAAGAAGAAACTTCTAAAGATACTAAAATTGTAGTCTATCAGGTTTTTACGCGTTTATTTGGAAATAAAAACACCACTAATAAGCCGTGGGGGACGATCGGGGAAAATGGTGTTGGAAAATTTAATGATTTTACAGATAAAGCGCTGCATGAAATTAAGGATTTAGGCGTTACCCATATTTGGTATACAGGTGTTCCGCATCATGCATTGGTGGGGGATTATAAGGCGTATGGAATTTCAGATGATGATCCGGAAGTGGTAAAAGGCCGTGCAGGATCTCCGTATGCTGTAAAAGATTATTACAATGTAAATCCTGATTTAGCGGTGAATCCGGCAAACAGATTGGAGGAGTTTGAAGCGTTAATCGGACGTACGCACAAAGCCGGACTAAAGCTGATTATTGATATTGTACCCAATCATATTGCAAGAAAATATGAAGGTAAAAGTAATCCGGCGGGAGTAAGAGATTTTGGAGCCGATGATGATGTGAATATGGAATATAAACGAGATAATAATTTTTACTATATCCCAAACAATCATTTTGAAATACCGAGTGGAGATATTCCGTTAAATGGAGAGAAAAATGTACTTGTAGACGGGGTATTTAATGAAAGTCCTGCAAAATGGACCGGAAATGGTTCCAGAAAAGCGAAGCCTGACCAAAACGACTGGTATGAAACGGTGAAAGTAAATTATGGAATTCGTCCTGACGGTTCAAAGGATTTTATGGAACTTCCTGCGGGTTTTGATCAAAAATCGTATCAGGAACATTTTGCTTTTTGGCAGGACAAAGATGTTCCGGATTCCTGGAAAAAGTTCAGGTCTATTGCTTTGTATTGGATTGATAAAGGGGTAGATGGTTTTCGTTATGATATGGCGGAGATGGTACCCTACGAATTTTGGAGTTATATGAATTCGGTAATTAAGATGAAAAATCCAAATGCCTTTTTATTGGCAGAAGTTTACAATCCAAAGGAATATCGTAATTATATTCGTTTGGGAAAAATGGACTATCTCTATGATAAAGTAGAAACTTACGATAAGCTGAAAGATATTATTCGCGGAAAATCACTGCCAGATGGATTGTCGGATATTCAGAAAGGAATGGAAGATATTGAGCATAATATGTTGCATTTTTTAGACAATCATGACGAGCAGCGATTAGCTAGCCCGGAATTTGCAGGAACTCCCGAACGTGGAAAACCGTTAATGGTGGTTTCTGCGACAATTAGTACGGCTCCAACTATGGTTTACTTTGGACAGGAAGTAGGTGAGGCAGCAAATGAGAATGCCGGTTTTGGAACGCGTTCCAGAACATCGATATTTGATTATATTGGAGTGCCAAATCATCAACGTTGGATGAATGAAGGGAAGTTTGATGGCGGGCAGCTTTCAGATTCAGAAAAGAAGCTGCGTGATTTTTATAAGAAATTGCTAAATTTCTCCCTTAAAAGCCCTGCTTTAATGGGAAGTTTCCAGGAAATTCAAAGTGTAAATCGTCAAAATAATAGAGGTTACGACGATTTAATTTATTCGTATGTACGTTGGTCAGAGCATCAAAAACTGATCATCGTGTCTAATTTTTCTTCCGAAAAAACAAGTGAGTTTGATTTGAAGATTCCTTCGGATATTATTTCAAAATGGAACTTAAGAGATGGAGTTTACCATCTTAAAGATGAATTGTATGAGAAGAGTACAGTGCAATTAAAAGTAAATAATGGTGAAGGACTGGTGAGGGTGAGAATAATGCCTTCGGAGTCATTTATTTATGAATTGAAGTAGTGCGGAAACTTCTAAAAAAGGCTGAAAGCCTGAAAACATCAGCATGGTGCAACGCACTATGAGAAAAATTAAAAGTGATTATTCCCCTGAAAGGGTAAAAGCAAATAGATAAAAAAAAGCTGATACTTAAAATGTAGTATCAGCTTTTTTATGATTTATACTTTTTTGACTTTTTTCAAAGCTTCGATGTAATTTTCGTTTACTTTTTCCCAGTTAATGTGCTGATAAAAAGCATCAATATAACTTCCTTTTCTGTTTTGGTAATCCAGATAATAAGCATGTTCCCAAAGATCGATTCCTAAAATAGGAGTTCCGGGAATCAGGGCGTTTTTCATTAAAGGATTGTCCTGATTGTCAGTAGTTGTTATTTGAAGTTTTCCGGCTCTGTCGACAATCAGCCAAACCCATCCGGATCCGAATTGTTTGGTTGCCTGACCTTTGAACTGGCTGGTTAGATTGCTTAGAGAGCCAAACTCTTTATTGATCGAACCTGCTAAAGTATCTTTTGGAGTTTGTTCTTTTGGCGTTAGAATATTAAAATAAAGTGTATGATTGTAGTATCCACCTGCATTTTGACGAAGCTTGGCATTGCTAAGGTCCATTTTTTTAAGAATATCTTCAATAGGCAGATTTTCAAACTCCGTATTTACAATTTCTTTGTTGAAATTGTTGGTATAAGTTAAATAATGTTTTGAATAATGTGTTTCCAGAGTAAGAGTTCTTATTGCAGGAGCCAAAGCATCATAAGAAAATGGCAGTTTTGTCAATTCGAAAGAACCTGGATCTGCTTTTACATCATTTGGAGATCCAATGGTGATTTTTTCTTCTTTTGTAGGCAAAGGAACCTCTACCACTTCGGTTAACTTATTGTCATTACATGAAAATAATAGAAAGAATGAAGTCAAAATGCTAAAACGAGTAATGTTTTTCTTCATAATGTTAGTTATTTTGATGTTAGTGAATTAATGATTGCGATATAGTTTTCTTTGGCCTCCTCAGCTGTAAGATGACTTATTTGCATCCAGGCATTTGTTTTGAAAGCATTTCGTAAATCAAAATTATCCGATTGATTGTACACAGCTGTTCCAAAAGTTGCTTGTTTGTAATAGGCATAAAGTCTTAACTGCACATCTTGCGGCAGTGTAGCCTGAGTCATTTTTAAAGCGGTCTCAACGGCCTCTGAAAAACGAGTATCTAAATCTTTTTCAGTCATTAAGCTTTTGTAGCGATGATGGTTTTTCCACCAATTGCTTTTTGGTTTAATACTACATTGATTGGAGTACCTAAAGGTAAAAATAAATCTACTCTTGAACCAAATTTTATAAATCCGGCATCTGTCCCCTGAACAACCTGCATTCCTTCTTTAGCGTAATTTACGATTCTACGCGCCAAAGCTCCTGCAATTTGTCTGTACAATACCTGTCCGAAAGTTTCATTTTCGATTACAACCGTTGTTCTTTCGTTTTCTTCGCTTGCTTTTGGATGCCAGGCAACTAAAAACTTTCCAGGGTGGTATTTGCTAAATTTGATAATACCGTCCATTGCGTAACGCGTAACGTGTACATTAATTGGTGACATGAAAATAGATACCTGAAGACGTTTGTCTTTAAAAAACTCTCCTTCATAAACTTCTTCAATAACCACGACTTTCCCGTCTACAGGAGCAAGAATGTGATCGCTGTTTCTGATTGCGATTCTTTTTGGATTTCTAAAAAATTGCAGAATGATAATTAATACTAATAAACCAGCTAGCTGAACTAGTATTCTTAGCCAATTGATATCAATGAATTTTTCAGCAATTAAAAGTACAGCTACTGCGAAAACAGTACCTAACAAAATGGATGGGCCTCCTTCTTTATGAAACATAATATAAAATTTGATAAAATAAAAATATAATTGGTGCTACAAATATAACACTATCTAGTCGATCTAATACGCCTCCGTGACCCGGCATAATGGAACCGCTGTCTTTTACTCCGGCAACTCTTTTGAATTTGGATTCAATTAAATCCCCAATAGTTCCGAAGATACTAACGATTAAAGCAATAATCATCCAGATAAGAATGGATTTAGTGCTGAAATCTGCTTTTGGCTGTATGTATAGTTTTGAGATTAAAAATCCGGCAAAGGCAGCAAAAACTACTCCGCCAAGGAAACCTTCAATTGTTTTTTTAGGTGAAATACGTTCAAACAATTTATGTTTTCCCATTGATTTTCCAACTAAATAGGCAAAGGTGTCATTGGTCCAGATTAAAACGAATAATCCTATGATGATTTTTGGATTGTAATCTTTGATACCAAATGAAATTTTAGTGATAAAAAGAAAAGGGAGTGTTACATATCCAAGTAAATAAACGTATTTGGATGTTTTACTGATGATTTGTGTGTCATCAAATAAAAATACAATACATTTTACGGATACAATTAAGGTAATGATAAGCAGTGCCGAAAAAAGCTTTTCGGTATCCACAGTAATTATAATATTCTCTTTAAATGTTTTGCTAATATAGTTTTCAGTTTCAGTTTTGTAAAAACTGATTAAAGCGACTGCGCTATAAAACAGGGAAACAAATAAAATTGAAAAGACTTTATTGATCCCAACTAAATTACAGAATTCATAAGTGGCTATAATCAGAAAGATGCCAAAAAGAATAATAAAGCTTTCGGTAGAAAACAGAATAGAAGTTAGTAATAAAGCGATATAAACAGCACCAGAAATGGTTCTCTTGAGTGTTTCGTTCATCTTAAAGATCTTCTAAGAGCAATAAATACAAGTTTTTGGCAACACTTCCGTATTGCGTAAAATCTTCTTCTTTTGCTTTTTCGAAATATTTTATTGTGGTAATATTAGTAGGGTAGTCTCTTTCGTACTTGCGTTTGATCGCGCTTAGACCATCGCTTTTGATGGAAAGTATCTGACTTGTTGTAGCAATAATAACAATGTTTGCAGGCAATTCGTTTGGTTTGTCCTGTCTGATTTGTTTAGATGAGAATAAAATAGAACCTTCGTCAGCAATCAGATTCTCACAAGTGGCAAGTAAAAATTTTGGATTCCTTGGCGAAAGATAAAGCAGTTTATTTTCTTCAAGCAAACTAAAAAGAGCAGGTTCATAACACAAAACTTCGTTTTCGAACCAGTCGTTTTCTTCTAAAATGTTTTCAAATTGTTCAGCAACCTCCTGTTTGTTTTCGCAATACAAGAACTTGCCTCCATTTTTTTTGAAATTAAAAATGAATCTTTCATCGATAGATAAATGACTGTCAGGAGCTTGGTTTGCCCCGTATTCACTTTCATGTTCTTCATCAGAAGCTGGCTCGCTGGAACCAAATATTTTTTTGAAAAAATTCATTTTATATGAAATACTTTACATGTTAATTGAAAACGTTCAAAGATAAAAAAATCTTAATTCAAAAGGGTGTTTTGAATTAAGATTTTAAAAAATATTACATATTTACTGAATTATCTATGAAACCACTTCTTCTAAATTTTTATCAAAAGTGCGTTTTCCGAAGATAGCTTCTAAGTCATCTTTAAAAATAACTTCTTTTTCAATTAATATGTCAGCTAGTTGATTTAGCTTGTCTTTATTTTCTTCAAGAATTTCAATGGCTCGTTGGTACTGACCTTCAATTAATTCTGAGATTTCTTTGTCAATGATTTTTGCCGTTTCGTCAGAATACGGTTTTGAAAAATTGTATTCGCTTTGACCGCTTGAATCGTAATACGTAACATTTCCAATTTTATCATTCAAACCATAGATCGTTACCATAGCACGAGCCTGACGTGTAACTTTTTCTAAATCGCTTAATGCTCCGGTCGAAATTCTGTCAAAAGTTACTTTTTCAGCAGCTCTTCCACCCATAGTAGCACACATTTCGTCTAACATTTGATCGGTTCTGACGATTTGTCTTTCTTCCGGTAAGTACCAGGCTGCTCCTAAACTTTGTCCGCGAGGAACAATCGTTACTTTGATTAGTGGTGCAGCATGCTCTAACATCCAGCTTACGGTAGCGTGACCAGCTTCGTGAATAGCAATAGCTCTTTTTTCTTCCGGTGTAATGATTTTGTTTTTCTTTTCAAGTCCGCCAATGATTCTGTCTACAGCATCAAGGAAATCTTGTTTGTCTACAGCGGTTTTGTTGTTACGGGCAGCAATCAGGGCAGCTTCGTTACAAACATTAGCAATATCGGCACCAGAGAAACCAGGAGTTTGTTTGGCTAGGAAATCAAGATCAAGACCTTCTACTTTTTTGATAGGTGCTAAGTGAACTGCAAAAATTTCAGCTCTTTCACGAATGTCCGGTAAGTCAACAAAGATTTGTCTGTCGAAACGTCCTGCACGCATTAAAGCTTTGTCAAGTACATCGGCTCTGTTGGTTGCAGCCAGAACAATTACGTTAGAGTTGGTACCAAAACCGTCCATTTCTGTTAGTAATTGGTTCAATGTGTTTTCTCTTTCGTCATTTCCGCCTGAAATATTGCTTTTTCCTCTTGCTCTACCAACAGCATCAATTTCGTCGATAAAGATAATAGCAGGAGATTTTTCTTTGGCTTGTTTGAATAAATCACGTACACGTGAAGCACCAACACCTACGAACATTTCAACGAAATCAGATCCTGATAAAGAGAAGAACGGAACCTGAGCTTCACCTGCAACTGCTTTTGCCAATAATGTTTTACCTGTTCCCGGAGGGCCTACTAATAAGGCTCCTTTTGGAATTTTACCTCCAAGATTAGTGTATTTTTCAGGGTTTTTTAAGAATTCTACAATTTCTTGTATTTCTTCTTTTGCACCTTCTAAACCAGCTACATCTTTGAATGTAGTTTTAATATCGGTTTTCTCATCAAACAACTTAGCTTTCGATTTTCCAATGTTGAAAATTTGTCCGCCACCGCCACCGGCACCGCCTGACATTTTACGCATAATGAAAATCCACACACCAATAATAATAATGATTGGTAGCAGACTGATTAAAATGTCGCTCCAGTTGTTTTTCTGTAAGAAATTAAAATCTTTCAGTTTACCTTCGCCAACTGCTTTTTCAAGCTTTGTCTGGAAGATTTGATCGTTACCAATTTCTAAAGTATAATGAGGGCCTTTATTAGGTCTGTCAAAAATATCTTTAGCTACTTTTTTATTAGCCGCGTCTTTAAGAGCCGCAGCGTTTAAATATACTTCAGCTTCAGCTTTGTTATAAACGATTACTTTTTCAATTTGCCCTTTTTCTAATAAAGTGTTGAATTTAGAAGAAGTTAATTGAGCAGGTTCGCTTAAGTTTGATCCACCGGTTGCAAAACTTATAAATAAAAAAACCAGAAGTATTGCAGTATATATTAACCAGGGACTTATTTTAAATTTACTCGGATTTGGATTATTATCTTTAGCCATTAGAAGAAATTTTCTTTAGTATTTGTTTTCGATTGTAGTTATTTTGGCATCACCCCAAAGGCTTTCGATGTTGTAATATTCTCGAATGTGTTTTTGGAAAACATGCACTACAATGTGTACATAGTCCATAAGAACCCATTCCGCATTATCGGTTCCTTCTACATGCCAGGGTTTATCCTTTAAATCTTTTGATACAGTTTTTTGAATTGAATTTACAATGGCATTAACTTGGGTATTTGAACTTCCGTTGCAAATGACAAAATAGTCACAAACTGCAGTGTCTATTTCTCTTAAGTCAAGAATATCGATATCATTTCCTTTTACTTCTTCAATCCCTTTGATTATGTTCGCCAATAGAACATCATTATTAACAGTCTTTTTCGCCATGAATTATTTTATATGAATTTGTAAAGTTACCAAATTTTGTGATTATTTTTGAACCTTAACAAAATATTAAATTAAGTTATTTAAATTACTTAAATGAAACTAATCAAACTCGATGCCATAGATTCTACAAATGATTTCCTTAAATCATTGTCAAGTCAGGATGAACTGGAAAATTTTACTGTAGTAACGGCTGAAAATCAGACAAAAGGCAAGGGGCAGATGGGGGCTAAGTGGCAATCTGAGGTGGGTAAAAACTTAATTATGAGTGTTTTGGTGAGAGATTTTGTCTTTAATAATGAACATGTTTTTAACCTTAGCGTTATAGTGTCTTTAAGTGTAATTGAGGTACTAAAATCTCTAAATATTCCTGATTTAAGTATAAAATGGCCAAACGACATTATGTCATACAATAAGAAAATTGGTGGCATACTTATTGAAAATACCCTCAAAAGTGATGGCAGGATTGTGTCAGTTGTTGGGTTGGGGTTAAATGTCAATCAGACTAATTTTGATGAACTTCCAAATGCCTCTTCATTGGCAGTGATTTCGGGCAGTAGTTTTGAGAAAGAACTTTTACCTTATTTGATTGTCGGGAAAATGAAAGAGATGATAGGAGCATGGGAAGTTAATTCTAAACATTTATGGTCTGTTTATTTTAATTCATTGTTCCGAAAAGGTGTTCCAATGCCATTTAAAAACCTCGAGAATCAAAACTTTATGGGAATCATTCAGGGAGTATCACCTGTAGGTAAGATTCAAATTCTGTTGGAAGACGATTCCGTTTCAGAGTTTGATATTAAGGAGATTCAGATGCTTTATTAGAAGGTTCTGAGGTTCTGAGTTGCTAAGGTTCTAAGTTTTTTTTTAGAGGTTCAAAGGTGCAAAGGTTTGGAGGTTTTTTAGGAAAGAAAAAATAAAAAAGCCTGATCGTTAAATCAGGCTTTCATTTATAATTCACAATTAATAATTAATCATTATTAAAGTTTAGTCATATTGTTTGCTAAAGTTTCGATGAATTTGCTGATTGGTCCTTTGATCATCATAGCCATCATAGCATTGAATTCGCCTTCAAAAAACAATTGAACGGCACTTTCTGAACCAGAAACACTGTCAATATTTGAAGTTAAGGTAAATGGAAGTTTATCGCTCGCAGCTCCTAGAACAATTTTGCTTGGCGCGATTTTGTCTTTCATTTTAAGTTTTATTTCCGGCATGCCTTTCAATCCAAAAATAAAAGCGTCTTCGCCAATTACTTCAAATTTAGCAATATTATCCGGCATTAATTTTTCGAAATTCTTTACGTCAGTCAATAAGTCAAATAAATCCTGAGCTGATTTCTGAACGGTAACTTTTGGACTTTCTAAGTTCATATATTAATTTGTTTTTATTTTTATTTAACCGCAAAGGGCGCTATGGATTTTGATTTTCTTTGTGTTTACACGCGCAAGGTTCGCAAAGCTGGATTTTTTAATAAGTTCCAATTTTTTAATTCCAAATTTCAAAAAAGAGCGAAGCAATTTTTTAAAAAATCTGCAATCTAAAATCTGCAATCTACAGTTACTCCGCCTCCTGTCCCCAAGTCGATGGACTCACGTTCCATTCTTGCAGGGTAGACTGTTGTTCTTCGCTGATGTATTGTTTTTGAACCGCCAAATCCAGTAAGTTTTCGTAATTGCTTAAAGTATACAAATCGATGTTGGCATTTTTAAAGTTTTCTTCAGCTACATTAAAACCATAGGTAAAAATGGCGGCCATTCCTTTAATATTAGCTCCTTCGTTGCGTAAAGCTTCCACAGCCATCAAACTACTGTTACCGGTACTGATTAAATCTTCTACTACAACAACATTTTGACCTTTTTGTAAAAAACCTTCTACCTGATTTTGTCTTCCGTGTTTTTTAGCTTCAGGACGCACATATACAAAAGGTAATCCAAGGCTTTCGGCCACAAGAATTCCAACTCCAATTGCTCCGGTAGCAACTCCGGCAATGACATCCGGTTTTCCAAATTGTTTTTCTATATTTTTCGCAAATTCATCACGAACGTAGTTTCGGATGCTTGGAAATGAAAGAATTAACCTATTATCACAATAAATAGGAGATTTCCAACCTGAAGCCCATGTAAAAGGATTTTCGGGATTCAATTTAATTGCATTTATTTGCAAAAGCAATTCGGCTGTTTTTTCGGCAGTATCTTTATTAAAAATCATAGTACAAATGTATAAAGTTTTTGTGAACGACAAACCACTTTTTTTGACAAATGAAATCTCGAGAGAGACTAATTTTCAATTATTCTTGTTAGAGAGTATTGATATCGAGCAGCTTATAGTGAAAATCTTTCAAAATAAAATTCAAAAAGCTTATTTGTATCATCCTGACGAAAAGGAGATTATGAAGACCTTAAAGGCAAAAATTCCTGTAAGTAAAGCTGGGGGAGGTTTTGTGTACAATAAAAGAGGCGAGGTTTTATTTATCTTCAGAAATGGAAAGTGGGATTTGCCTAAGGGCGGAATCGAGAAGGGGGAAGAAATCGAGGCTACGGCTATTCGTGAGGTGGAAGAAGAAACAGGCGTGAGCCAGCTTCGTATTACCAATAAACTTCAAAAAACGTATCATGTTTTTAAGCGTAACGGAAAATACAAACTCAAAATCACGCATTGGTTTGAAATGCATACCGACTTTGAAGGGATTCCTCATGGTCAGGCTGAAGAAGGTATCGAAAAAGTGGCCTGGTTAAATCCGGAACAAATAAAAGAAGCTTTGAAAAACTCTTACGAAAACATTAAGCTGTTATTTGAAGAGGAAAGCGAAATTAAAGTAGAGTAAGGGAAAAAAATACTACCTCATCATTTCCTGATAATTTTTTAGCTCTTTTAATTAGGCGTGCCACCTTTCTGATAAGAGGGGAGGGTGGTACTACACGCCTATACGTTCTCTTATTGAGATGCTGTAGGATTATGCGAGCCACTTCACTAGTAGAGTTCTATTCGCTACTTATAGTTGTTTTTACAGTAAAAGCTAAGAATAATCTTGGTAATGTTTTGATTTTAATTGTATTTTCGTTTGTCGATGAATCAATTAAACGAACTTTTATGTCATTTCAAGCGTATTTAAAAACAATCAAAGAAAAAACGGGCAATGGTCCGGCCGAATTTAGAGCTTTGGCAGAACAAAAAGCATTTACTCACGAAGGAAAACTCAAACCTGAAGTGAAAGCCGGAGATATTGTAAACTGGCTTAAAGCAGATTTTGAATTAGGGCAGGGACATGCAATGGCAATTTATGCTTTACTAAAAGGTATTAAAGACGAAAATAGTCAGTAAGAGGTTTAGCTGTTACAAAAGTAAAAGTTGAAATTTGAATTTTTGCTCGTGAAGCGTTTTTTTAGGGTTTTAAACTTTGAAATAAATGCGTTCACGAGCAGAATTTTGATAATTATCGATTATTCAAACTGATAGAAAGCGTCGTCGATTAGGTACTCAATTTTTAAGAATTTGTGAGTGAGTTCTGTAATCTCTTCCTGAAAGTTCTCGGAATTTAATGTTACCCAGCCTTCCATTAGGGTTAATGGGCCATGATTTGTAGTTACATTTGGCCAGATTTCTTCGTACTTTTTAAACGATTTTCTGAAGACTTCGGCAAATTTTCGACTCTCGATAGTATAAACTTTAAATTTTCTAAGCTTTAAAGCGTGGATGTTATACATCATTTTTTGTTTTTCGATACCAGAGTCATTGACCCAAATTGAAAAGAAAATTCGTGATTCGGCTGTCAGTGCTTCCTGCGGATTGGTTGACCACGATCTTTTGTACAGTTTTAGGAATACGGAGTCTAAGTATAGACCAACTGCAACTTCGATTGATTTTTCGTCTAATGTTTTTTGATCGAGACGGTCGGCGGCTTTTTGAAAGCCCTCGAGATAAAAAGAGGTATTCATTATGGTTTTTGGTTTAAATTGGTTTAATGGTATGGTTATAGTTTTAACAAATATAAATGAACAGTTTGATAATCTGAATGTTTTTTGATTAATCAGGACCAATCATCGATGTTTAAAACCTCTTTTTTTAGGAGAATCTTAGCAATAATGTGGTGTAAAAGGGGATAAATGAAGTGTAAACAGTATTAAGTTCTACAGTAGCGAAAGTCTCGTCTCAACGAGAAAATATTTCCGAAGTTTTGTGTAGTGTTTTCGTATAAGGCGAGTTATTCTCTCTAAGGATATACTTTGTGTTTGTTTGCTTTTGCCCTTTCAGGGCGGGATTTACTTTTTATTTAATTTGCAGTGCATTGCACTGCGCTGTTGTTTTATGGGCTTTCAGCCCATTTTTTTGAGGAATTGCACCAGAGGAGAAAAATGTTTTTAGCTAATGTAGTTTCCAGGTATCAAAAGCTCTAGCGGAGCGAAATATAAATATTTTGAGCATCTCCTTTTTTTGCCGCTGGTATTTAGATTTTGGATTTAATCCATTAGACAAGTTGATTTAGGCTTATGAAGAATATAAAAAAACTTTACGAACGTTTGCTTCAGGCTGAAAAAGACAAAGTTGAGTTTTTAGAAAAGATATTGAAGGATAAATAAGTTTTACCCTTCCATAATTTTAAAAAGCCTAATAAATGTATGTTTATTAGGCTTTTTTAGTGCTTTTGATTTTATGTTTTTGTTAGCGTGAACTCAAAGCTTTGCGATCTTAACGTTTTCTCAACTTATAGAAAAAACTTAGGGTTCTTTGCGGTTAAATATCACAGTATTCGATAAACAGGATACTGCAAATGCGCCTTTTCATAATAGGCAGAATGTTTATAAATCCAGTCTAACTGTGCCTCCGGATTTTTAGCAAATTCCGGATCAGTTTGTTTTTTATTTTCCAGTTCGGCTTTTAAAGTTGTGTTTTCTTTTAGGAGTTTAGCAGCGGTATCTTCAAAAATATAACTGGAATAGTGTTCTTTTTGTTGTAAAATAGTATCAAAGAAATTCCAATTAAAAAACGAATCAACTCCTTCGGGTTCAAAGGCTTCCAGGATATATTTTACACCTTTTTGATTGGTTGGAATGATGTAGTCTCCTTTGGCGAAAGCCATTTTAACAATTTTAGAAGTTACCGTTGTATTTCGGTGTAAATAGTGCCCTTCGTATGCAGACGGAACGGTTTTAAAATCGGCAATTTTGTAGCTTTCCACATTAATGATGGTGTCGTTTTTGAGTTGGGTAAACGAAATATTATTGTTCTTTAAAAGGTCAATAATGTTCCAGTAACCACGCGGAATGATATAAGCAGAAGGTATAACAACCTCTTTTACTGATTTGAATTCTTTGATATAAGGAACCTCTTTTTTATATGGTTTGCTTCGATCGTAGTACAAGCGATCTCCGGTTGTAGCCTCGCTTTTTTTGTAAGCTGCTTCATAACCCAAGAACGAAAAGGTGGTGGCTTTTGTACTGTCCAGCTCCCATTTTAGAGTATAGTTTTTCTTAGCTTGATATTGTTGCAGGTTTTTTACTCGGAGTTCCTTGATTTTTTGGTAATTGGCGTCGGTGTAGTCTAAAGTAGATTTGGTGTATTCGTAAGTCATTTTTACGCGTTCGGCATATTTTTTCAGCATGTGCGTTTCAACCACAAAACCAATGGTGTTGAATAGTGAAGTATAGCCCGTTGTATATCGTGGACTATCTACAAACTGACCAAAACCTTTGTCGGGAGTATCTTTAAATGAATCTACGTAAGGTGTTGTTTCAATTTTCTTTTGTTGTAGATCTTTGGCCAGAGCCGGCATCATTTCGCTATTCATAAAATCACCCAACACGGTTCCCAGTTTGTTGTGCTGTGTCATGATATAGGTTAATTTGTATTGATAATCAGAACCGTTACTCACGTGATTGTCAATAAAAACGTCGGGATTTATTTTTTGAAAAATTTCTACAAAGCTTTTGGTGTTTCGCGTATCTGATTTCATTAAATCACGATTGAGGTCGTAGTTGCGGGCATTTCCTCTGAAACCATAAATTTCAGGGCCATCCTGATTGGCTCTTGTGGTCGAATTTCGGTTCAAAGCGCCGCCAATATTGTAAACCGGAATCGTAACCAAAACGGTATTTTTTGGGGCTTTTATCTTTCCTGTTGCCAGATCTCTGTAGAATTGCATGGTGGCATCGATTCCGTCAGGTTCTCCGGCATGAATGCCATTATTGATGAAAAGCACTGCTTTGTTCTTTTGAATTTTATCGAAGTCAAATTCTTTTTCAGGATTGTAAGTGATCATGTGTAATGGCTCACCGGAATCGGTTAGCCCCATTTCTTTAATTTGAATCGTCGCAAAATCACGTGCTAAAAGTTTATAATACTGAATCGTTTCTTCATACGAAGCGGACTGATTTCCATTTCCTTTTTCAAAGAAAGTTTCGTATTTTTTATTGTTTTGAGCGAAAAGAGTTAGGGTGAAAAGTGAAAAGAGAAATGTAAAAAGTTTCATGGTTTTGGTTTTGTTAGCAAGAATCAAATATAGGTTTTTTGTTTCAGGTTTCAGGTTTTGAATGAGGGTAAAAAGATTAACCGCAAGGCACGCTAAGTTTTTTACTATCCTGGGTTTTATGAAAACGCTAAGTTCGCAAAGCTTTGTAACAGACTTAGCGAACTTTGCGTAAACCTTTGCATCTTTGCGGTAAAGTCTGCGCAAAGTTTAATCGCATTTCTACCTGAAACTTGAAACTTGAAACAAACAAAACTCACAACAGCTTAGAAAGCTCAACGATTCCGTCTTCAATTTGTTTTTCGGTTAAGGAAGCATAACCAAGTCTAAATCCTTGCACAGGTTGGTTAAAACTGAATTTCTCAGGAGTTATTATTTTGATGCCTTTTAACAGCAGTTTGTCCGCAATTTCAGAAATATTAACTGGCGAGTTGGGAATTATCCAAAATGCCAGGCCTCCTTCGGGTTTGGTAAAAGTGGTTTTGTCTTTGAGGTATTTGTTGCAAATCGTTTCAAAATAGTCGCGTTTTGCTTTGTAAATAAGGGTTGTTCGTTTAAGGTGCCTTTTAATCTCGCCTTCGTTTATGAGCTGTAAAACGGCTTCTTCCATAATGTTATCACCTTGTACATCAATTATTTTTCGGTGTTTGCCTACTTTTAAAATGGTTTCATGATCACTTACCAGATATCCGATTCGTAAGGCTGGTGCAACAATTTTGCTCAGTGTTCCAATGTAAACCGTGTTTTTGGCATTGCTGTAACTTGAAATAGGAAGAATAGGTCTTTGTCCGAAATGAAATTCATGATCGTAATCGTCTTCGATAATAGTAAAGCCGTATTGATTGGACAATTCGATGAGTTTTAATCTTCGTTTGAGACTCAGGGTAACCGTAGTTGGAAATTGATGATGCGGTGTTACGTATATGGCTTTTATGGTGCTGAATTTTGTCAGATAAGCTTCGACCTCATCAATCAGCAAGCCGTCTTTGTCGACATTTATTGGCAGTAATTTAGCTCCACTGCTTTGAAATGTTTCCCAAGCGGCCTGATACCCTGGGTTTTCAACCATTACGTAATCGTCTTTTGATAATAAACAGTTGGAGGTTAGGTACATTGCCATCTGACTTCCACGTGTGATGCAAATTTGATCCGGAGTGACATTCATTCCTCTTTTAAAATTAAGCATCTGCACAATGGCTTTTCGAAATTCCAGATTTCCGTACTCGGTACTGTATCCCATGATCTGCCAACGCGATTTTCGGTTAAAAATCTGTCGGTAAGCTCTGGCGAGTTCGTTCATTGGTGCAATCCGACTATCGGGGATTCCATCATCAAAAACGATAAGAGGCTGTTTTTCTTCCTCGGTATAGTTTGGTTTTTGCTTTTGATCGATGTTTTTGGAAGCCAATGGCAGAATATCGGCTACGAAAGTTCCTTTCCTTTCCAATGTAATGAGCCAGCCTTCGGCAATTAAGACGTCTAAAGCTTCAATAACAGTATTTCGGTTCACTTTTAGCAAGCCTGCTAGCTGCCGGCTGCCGGGCAGTGCATTACCGCTGTTGAGCATTCCGGTTTGAATGGCTTCGATGATTGCATCAGCGATTTGCAGATAAATGGCTTTTGCATCATTTGCGTTGAGTTGAATTTCTAATTGCCAAGGTCGTAACATCTGGACTATTTGTTTATGTTAAAACTGTATCAGTTGAGTAGTCCAAAGTTAAGATAATTTTGTGGAGCAATAATGCAAAACACAATAATTATTAAAGTTATGGAAACTAAAAAACAATTTTCTTCAAAAGATTTTCACGAAACTTTTGCCAGACCCACTTTTGTGATGCCTGAAAAATTAATTCACAAAAATGTAGAGCAAGCCGGAGTTCACAATCAATTTTCTACCGAGCGAAAACATCCGGTTTTCTTTGTAGATCTTCCAAGTAAAAACGTGAGTATGACCATTGGCGGTTTATTACCGGATCAATTGACAAACAGACATCGTCATACGTATGAAACCGTTATTTATGTAATTGAAGGGCATGGGTATACCGAGATTGAGGATATAAAAGTAGAGTGGAAAGCAGGCGATGCTGTTTACATTCCGAGTTGGGCTTGGCACAGGCATCAAAATTTAAGCAGTGAAGCATCGGCGAAATATATTGCTTGCGAGAATGCACCGCAGCTTCAGAATTTAGGTGTGGCATTAAGAGAAGAAGAAGGCAGGGATCTTTAATTTAAAACAGTTGAAAAACATGAAAAACAATCTATTCAAGGGCATTATTGCTTATCCGATTACTCCATTTGATCAGAATGAAAAAGTAGATATCGCTTTATATAAAAAATTACTGGAACGTTTAATTGTTTCCGGTTGTCACGCTGTCGCCCCGCTTGGAAGTACCGGAGTTATGCCTTATTTGTCAGATGAGGAAAAAGAAGCTATTACTGTGGCAACAATCGAACAGGTTAGTGGCAGAGTTCCGGTTTTGGTTGGCGTATCAAACCTGACGACAGAGAAAACCATTTATCATGCTAAATTTGCCGAAAAAGCAGGTGCCGCTGCCGTAATGATTATCCCGATGAGTTACTGGAAGCTTACAGATGATGAAATTGTTCAGCATTTTGATGCAGTAGCGAAGCAAATTTCGATTCCGATAATGGCTTACAATAATCCTGCAACGGGGGGAGTAGATATGTCGCCGGCTTTATTAAAAAGACTTCTTGAGATTGCTAATGTCACGATGATAAAAGAAAGTACCGGAGATGTTCAGAGAATGCATTATTTAAAGCGAGAATTGGGCGATGATGTTGCTTTTTTTAATGGTTCAAATCCGTTGGCACTGGCTGCATTTTCTGCAGGAGCTACTGGCTGGTGTACGGCTGCGCCCAATTTAATTCCGAAATTGAATCTGGATTTGTATCATGCGATTGAGAACAATGATTTAGAGGCCGCGCAAAAAGTATTTTACAAACAATTGAATCTTTTGAAGTTTATCGTTAACAAAGGTTTGCCACGAGCAATCAAGGCAGGTTTGGAAATTCAGGGAATAGAGGGCGGTTTTTTAAGAAGCCCGCTAAAACCATTAACCGCAACTGAAATTGAAGATTTTAAGTTGATCTTAAAGGAAATAGAACAGTAATGTATTGATTTTTTTAACCGCAAAGTACGCTAAGTTTTGTAAAGCATGGTTTTATACAAGGGCAATGAACGCAAAGCTTTGCGTTCATTGCCCTTGTCAACGCTTTCTAAATTAAAAAAATCTTAGCGTACTTTGCGGTTAAATTGTCAAATAGTTGAGATCTGAAACCCGAAACAAACAAAACCTGAAACAAAAAAGTATTTTGACTACTTTTGCAAAATGAATAAAAAACACCATTCCAACAATATACTTTCGAATTTAGGAATTGAGAGTCTAAATGAAATGCAAGAGGTAGCGCAGGATGCTATTTTGAACGATAATAATGTTTTACTGCTTTCTCCAACAGGATCAGGAAAAACACTAGCTTTTTTACTGCCTATTTTAGAGTTGTTACAGCCTGAAATTCTTTCGGTTCAATGTTTAATTTTAGTGCCTTCCCGTGAATTAGGTTTGCAGATTGAGCAGGTTTGGAAGAAAATGGGAACTCCTTATAAAGTAAATATTTGCTACGGAGGTCACTCTATTGATACTGAGATTAAAAATTTAAGCAATCCTCCGGCGGTTTTGATTGGAACTCCGGGTAGAATTGCTGATCATATTGATCGGGATACTTTCCGCACCGATAAAATTCAAACTTTGGTTCTGGACGAGTTTGATAAGTCTTTGCAGCTTGGTTTTCATGAGCAAATGTCATATATTATTGGAAAGTTAACGAAATTGAACAAACGTGTTTTGGTTTCAGCGACTTCAGATATTGAGATTCCAAGATATACCAGAGTAGTCAATCCAACTGTTTTGGATTTTATTCCGGAAGAAGAAGAAAAGACAAATCTTTCGATGAAAATGGTGGTTTCACCTGCTAAGGATAAACTGGACAGTTTGTTCAATTTGATCTGTTCATTGAAATCACAGTCCGCTATTATTTTCTGTAATCATCGTGATGCAGCAGAACGCATTAGTGATACTTTAAACGAAAAAGGGATTTATGCGACGTATTATCATGGTGGAATGGATCAGGAGGAGCGTGAGCGTGCACTGATTCAGTTTAGAAACGGAAGTATGAGTTATCTGATTACTACCGATTTGGCCGCACGTGGATTGGATATTCCGGAAATGAAACACGTTATTCATTATCATTTACCTTTAAAAGAAGATGAATTCACGCACCGAAATGGTCGTACGGCACGTATGCAGGCTTCAGGAACAGCCTATATTATTGTTCACGAAAGTGAAAAACAACTGGATTATATTGATTACGGAATGGAGGTTTTAGAGGTTGCCAGCACTACAGTTTTGCCAAAACCACCTCAATTTCAAACCATTTATATTAGTGGCGGAAAGAAAACCAAATTGAATAAAATAGATATTGTTGGTTTCTTCTCTCAAAAAGGGAAACTTGAAAAAGGAGATTTAGGTCTTATTGAAGTAAAGGATTTTGTATCGTTTGCTGCTGTTAAATACAATAAGGTAAAAGATCTGCTTAAAAATATTAAAGACGAAAAAATGAAGGGCAAGAAATTCAAAATTGAAGTTGCCCGCAAAGTGGTCAAGAAAGAGGAGGAGAGGTAATCTTTCCGGCTCTATCTTTTTTGGCAGATGTTTTTTATGGCAATCTTTGTAAGAGTTCAGAATTTAAATGAAGTTTTGAGTCTGAAATTACCGTAAATCAATAGGGGTTTTACATGTTTTTAATCCTGTTTTTTGAGGTGTTTTTGTTTTTAATTAGTTGTTTTTCAGTGGTTTGATTTGTGGTTTTATTATTCTTTAAAGATGTCTTGTTAAGGGAGATTACAGGGGAATAAAAAATAAGGAGGAAGGCTTTAATTTATCATATTTTCTGCGTTTCTTGTGCCCGTAAATAATAAACCCCAAATTAATTATGAAAAGAATTATTACGATTGCTATTTTGTTGTTTAGTGTTGTGTCTTTTGCACAAATTAAAGTTATTGAAACTGTACCGGTTGAAAAATTAGGAAAAGTAAATAACAATTACATTCAGAAAATTGGAGATGAGTATACGGTGTATTATACCAGTATACAAAACGATGATGAATCATCAAGTCTAAGAAAATTTACATTTAAGAATGTTAACAATGATTACGCGAGTCTTTACAACATTATCATGAATGGTTTCACGGCAAGCCCTTTGTATGATATTAAATTAGAATTACCGAATAACTATATCTGGTTGCACTACACAGGAAGTGTTGTTCCGGAAAAAGCTACGGTTCAGTTCATGGTTTCTTCAAAAGAGGCTGCTTCTGCAACAAGCAGTGTTTCTGAGCCATTTGTAAAGGATCAGATCAATAAATTATTCCAAAAATAGGTTTAATTGTAAATCACTAAAAAAAAGGCTATTCAGATTTTGAATAGCCTTTTTTGTTGTTTCAGGTTTCAGGTTATTTTTGTTTCAAGTTTCAAGTTTCAGGTTATGGCTTTGAGAGTAAAAGCTAAAAAAACTTAGCAACTCAGCATCTTAGAACCTTAGTACCTCAAAAGAGCTTTGTCCCTTTGTAACTCTGAACCTCTGTTCCTAAAATTATATTTGTTTAAGGTTTCAAGTTTCAGTTGTGGCTTTGAGAGTAAAAGTAAAAAACTTAGTACCTTAGCGACTCAGCAGCTTAGAACCTCAAAAAAACTATATTTTCTTCACGTATTGGGTAATAATCACGATTTGCTGACCGTCAACTTTTCCTTCTATGTATTCGGCGTTTTCATGGTCTAAACGGATGTTACGTACAGCAGTTCCTTGTTTGGCCACCATGCTCGATCCCTTTACCTTAAGATCTTTAATTAAAACTACCGAATCTCCGTGTTCTAAAATTACACCGTTACTGTCACGATGAACGATTTTATTTTCGTCGTCTTCACCTTCGCCAGTGGCGCTGGCCCATGCCAGCGTATCTTCGTCTAAATACATCATATCCAGTAATTCCTGTGGCCAACCTGCAGCACGCATACGGCTTAACATTCTCCAGGCTACAACCTGTACGGCAACGTTTTCATTCCACATACTGTCATTAAGACATCTCCAGTGGTTTAAATCAACATTATCCGGATTTTCAATTTGGTCTATACAGGTATTGCAGGCAAATATAGCTTCATCAATTCCGCCTTTTTGAGTTGGCAGTACGTGGTATACTTTTAGGTTTTCCTCCGCTCCGCAAAGCTCGCATTTAGATCCGCTGCGTTTGTTTAATTCTCTTTCGATGCTCATTATTTATTGTTTGTTTTAAAAAGGCGAAATTACTTATAATTAAGATAAGTAACAAGTTTGTGTTTTGTACGATAAAAGTTGATTCAAATGAAAAGGTCAGTAATATGCTTTTTTAAAAATCGATGATAATTGATTTGGAATATTAAGGGCGTTTTCCAAATCTATCAATCCTTTTAAAAAACCATTTCCTAACTTATTGTTTGTGTTTTTGAGATCTTCATTTATTCTTTTATTCTTGTCTTTGTAGCAGTTTACTTTTTTGCAGTAGTGAAAATCTGGATGATGTAACTGCCCATAATCGATTAATTTAATGATATAATTGTCGTCATTTTTATTAGATATCATTACATTATCTAAGTGTGGATCACCATGCGCAAATTCTGATGAATGCCAATTTTTTAGTTCCAGACCGAATTGTTCAATGGCATTGTTTACTTTATTAAAATCTTTGGAATGATTTATTTTAACAAATTCAGATAAAGTACTTCCTTCAATGTATTCTAAAATTATTAGCCATTTATTTTTATGTTTTATTCGCTCAATATGTTTTAGTAAAAATGGATATTGGCTGTTTTTTTTCTGAATTTCATTAAAAACTCTGTGACTTCCATCTCTTCTGCGTCCATAATGGTTGTGTTTGCTATATCCTATAAATGATACGGGTGTTTTGCTGTAAAAGTGTTTTAAAATGTATTTGACATTTTTTTCATCTTCACAAATATAAATATTGGCATTTGGTCTGTCCCCCTGGTTTTCTAATAACCTTTTTGTTACCGCATATATTTTTGAGTTTCCACGAATATTTTCACCGATCATTTGAAATGTTTTAGACTGAATACATTGTTGTTTTATTTCTTCACCCTAACCGCATCCGGAACCAGCATTTCATATTCTCCGCCATGACGCAATACATCACGAACAATGCTTGAACTAATAAATGATGTACTTGCAGCTGTTAGTAGAAATACGGTTTCTATTTTAGACAATTTCCTGTTGGTGTGTGCAATCGCTTTTTCGAATTCAAAATCGGCAGGATTGCGTAAGCCTCTCAGGATGAAATTAGCTTTAAGTTTTTTGGCCAGATCAATGGTTAATCCTTCATAAGTGATCACTGAAACTTTTGGTTCATCTTTAAAAGTTTCTTCTATAAAACGTTTTCTCTCTTCGAGTGAAAACATGTATTTTTTTTCGGCGTTGACACCAATGGCAATAACGATTTCATCAAATAAAGGAATTCCTCTTTTGATGATGTCTTCGTGTCCCAGTGTAATGGGGTCAAATGATCCGGGGAATAGGGCTTTTCGCATTTTTTTTGTTTTTGAGGGGCATAGGTGCAAAGGTTCAAAGGATCAGAGGTTTTGTCTTTTGATTAAAGAAACTTCATTAATTGAAGTAGCAAGTAAACCTTTGTACCTTTGGAACTTTGCCTCTTTGTGACTATTTTAAAGCTAACTCAATCGCATTGGTAAATAAATCTTCCAGTGAAATTCCTGCTGCGTGGGCTTGCTGTGGAATCAAACTTTCGGTGGTTAAACCCGGAATGGTATTCATTTCGAGCATATAAGGTTCGTTGTCAACAATAATGAATTCGCTTCTGGAGAAACCTTTCATTTTTAAGACTTCGTAAGCACGTTTTGCTGTTTCGCTTACTTTTTGAGTTAATTCGTCAGAAATTCGGGCAGGAGTAATCTCCTGTGATTTTCCTTCGTATTTGGCTTCGTAATCGAAGAAGTCATTATCAGATACAATTTCGGTAATAGGTAAAACTTTAATTTCTCCCTGATAATTGATTACTCCTACTGAAACTTCGGTTCCGTCAAGGAAACTTTCGATAATGATTTCGTTGTCTTCTTTGTATGCTACTTCGATTGCAATTGGAAGTTCGGCTTCTGTTTTTACTTTTGAGATTCCGAAGCTAGAACCTGCTTTGTTTGGTTTAACAAAACATGGTAAACCTACTTTTTTAACGATTTCGGCAGTATGGATTACATCGCCTTTATTTAGGTAATACGAAATCGCCGTTTTGATTCCGTATGGTTTTAAAACCGATAATAAATCACGTTTATTGAAGGTTAATGCTGCCTGATAGTAGTCGCAGGAAGATTGTGGAATCCCTAATAGCTCAAAATAAGCCTGCATTAAACCGTCTTCGCCCGGAGTTCCGTGAATGGCATTGAAAACACAGTCGAAAGTAATTTTTTGATCGTTTACAGTTACTGAAAAATCGTTTTTATCAATGGTAAATTCGGCGTTGTTTTCGTCTACATAAACCCATTTTTCTTTGAAAATATGGATGCGGAATCCGTTGTATTTTGTTTTGTCAAGATATTGATGTACCACGTTTCCGCTGATTAACGAAATTTTATATTCGCTTGAATACCCGCCCATGATAATGGCTATGTTTTTCATTTTGTGATGTTTATGTGTTTAACCGTTTATTTGTGTATTTGTTTAATCGTTGTTTTTGTCGGGCTGAACTTCGACTTCGCTCAGTCTGACAGTTTGTTTTATTTGTTTGTTTGTTTGTTCGTTTGTTTGTTCGTTTGTTTGTCGGGCTGAGCGGAGTCGAAGCCCCGTTTGTTGAACTTCGACTCTACTTAGTTTGACACCAGTGGCAGAACCTAAATCCCTAGCCCTGATGGGAGCGGCATCCTTTTGTGTACGCGATAGCGGACGCAAAAGATACAGCGGACAGCAGGAAAGAGCTTCTAAAAATTAAAATTGCAAAGCGCTTTATTTTCCATAAGGATAGCAATCAAACGACTTTCTTGTCTAAAACAAAATTATCATTTTTTTTGAAACGAAATAGCTTTATCTTTGCGACTAATAAAAATAAATTTATGAGTTTACGTAAGTATTTAACGAGCCGGGTATTTTTTGTGCAAGTATTAAGTGCGGCTGCTATAATTGCCGTTTTAGGCTATTTGTTTATGCATTGGTTGACTTTTACAACTGATCATGGTAATGAGGTTACTGTTCCGAATTTAGCTAAACTGACTGAGGAGCAAGTAGAGTCAAAACTGGATGAACTGGACTTGGATTATGTACTTTTGGACAGCGTTGATTATCGAAGTGAATTCCCAAAATACAGTGTTGTTGAGCAGGATCCTCTGCCAGGAACAAAAGTAAAAGTGGGAAGAAAAATATATATTAAAATTAATGCATCAGGATTCTCATCGGTTAAAATACCTGATTTAATTGAGAAAACTTATCGTGAGGCGGTTCCAACGCTAAAAGCTTTAGGGCTTGAAGCTGGAACTATTACTTATATTCCAAACTTAGGAAAAGATATGGTTTTGGAGATGCGTTATAAAGGAAGAAACTTAAAAGTAGGAGATCGCGTGTTGAAAGCTTCTAAAATTGACTTGGTTTTAGGAGACGGAAAAGCAACTTATGAAGATGAAGGGCAGGCTGTAGACAGTGTAGCTGCACCAACTACTGAAAAAACTAATGATGAGCAATAATACTGAAAATTTAGATCTGGAAGACGAATTGTTCGAACACTTCAGATTTGAAGTCCCTAAAGGTCAGGCGCTTTTGCGTATTGACAAATATTTAATGAATTTGATTCAGAATGCGACACGAAATAAAATTCAGAACGCCGCTACTGAAGGAAACATTTTTGTGAATGATATTCCGGTTAAATCAAATTATAAAGTAAAACCGTTTGATGTGGTGAAGGTGATGTTGTCGCATCCTCCTTTTGAAAACCATGTTTTGCCGGAAGATATTCCATTGAACATTGTATATGAAGACGATGCTTTGCTGTTAATCAACAAAGAGCCGGGAATGGTGGTGCATCCGGGGCACGGGAATTATACCGGAACACTAGTGAATGCGCTGGCACATCATTTTGATAATTTGCCAATGAACAGTAGTGAACGCCCGGGCTTGGTACACCGAATTGATAAGGATACGTCCGGACTTTTGGTAGTGGCAAAAACCGAAGCAGCAATGACACATTTGGCCAAACAATTTGAAGCCAAAACCTCAGAACGCGAGTATATTGCTCTTGTTTGGGGGAATGTAGCGGAAGAATTCGGAACGATAGAAGGAAACCTTGCCAGACATTTAAAAGACCGCATGCAAATGGCTGTTTTTGCAGATCCTGAAATAGGAAAGCCTGCCATTACGCATTATAAAGTACTGGAACGTTTTGGTTATGTGACTTTGATTTCCTGTAAACTGGAAACCGGAAGAACACACCAGATTCGTGCTCACATGAAGCATATCGGGCATCCGTTGTTTAATGATGAACGTTACGGAGGTCATTTGATTTTAAAGGGAACTACATTTACCAAATACAAACAGTTTATCGAAAACTGTTTTAAAGCATTACCACGTCAGGCGCTGCATGCTAAAACACTTGGTTTTGTACATCCAAATACAGGTGAGATGATGCGTTTTGATACGGAACTGCCTCAGGATTTTCAGGATTGTATCGAGAAATGGCGTAATTATGTGAAATCGCACAATGTAGATGATGAAGAAAATTAATTGGATAATTTGTCAATTAGAAAATTAGATAATTTATTATAAAAAGAAAGCTCCTGATGGAGCTTTTTTTATGGAATTGTTTTAATTGTTAAATCGGTTATTTGGGCTTGTCCGTTGGTTATGAAACCTAGTTGGCCTTGCTGATTTAGATTGCTTTTTTCGACGGAACACTCTAAGAACGTTTGATTGTTGACAGCAAAGTACAACTGATTGTTTGAAACTCTGATTTTCACCGTATACCATTTGTTGTTTTCCAATTGTATTGGTTTCTTAAATAGGGATGGACCGCCACGTTTGCCATATTCATCATTGTTTTTATGATAAACACCTCTTCCGATAATGATATTTTTATCAATTGTGTACAGATAAGCCCGAATGTAATTTTCCTGATCAAGATGAAGCATGACTTCAAACAAAGATTCTTTGACGATGTTTACTTTAAAGTCGATTTCGTAGTTTTTTGGAAGTTTCTTTTTGGATTCGATCACGCCCCAATGCATTGGTCCTCCGTTTCCGGTTAAAGTATCGTTTTGGAGTCTCCACTCATTGGGATTAAAATTCCAATCGGATTTTAACGCAGCAGTTTTTGTGATTTGATATTCTTTTTTCGCAGTCGAAATAGTACCTGAACAGGAAATCAGTAGCATTGTAGATGCTAGAAAAGAAAGATATTTAATTTTCATTTTTGTTTTTAATTTAGCTCTGAATGGTATTTGATTTTACCGATAGATCCGGTTGGAGTTGGCAAAAGTTCAAATACTGAGGTAGGAGCGAGGCCATTTTCTATACGATGTGAAACGTACAGTATGCTAACATTTGTTTCTTGTTTGATGGTGTTGATCAATTGAATGACCAAGTCAACATTTTCGTCGTCAAGACCTTCGACAGGTTCATCGAGAATCAATAATGGAGGATGTTTTAGAACGGCTCTGACAATTAAAGCTACTCTTTGCTGTCCTATAGAAAGGTCAATGAAGCGTTTTTTTCGTAAGTGGCTCATTTCAATTACTTCGAGCCATTGTGCTACTGTTTGTTTTTGTAAAGTAGTGGGTTCAATATACAATCCGATGGAATCGAAAAAACCGGAAAGAATCATTTCTTCCAGAGTGTGTCCCTTTTGAAACAGGTCAGTCATAGAAGTTGCGAAAATTCCAATTTGCTTTTTAATGTCCCAAACACTTTCGCCGCTTCCTTTTTTTCTTCCAAATAAATACAAATCCTGACCGAATCCCTTTGGATTATCGCCCGTGATTAGAGACAAGAGGGTGCTTTTTCCGGAACCATTGGGACCAACCAGTTGCCAGAATTCACCTTGTTTAATCGTCCATGAGATGTTATCGACAATTTTTCTTTCCTCGTAACTTACGGAGACTTTATCCATTTTGATTAAAACACTTTCGTGAAAAGAGTGCGGTTCAATCGCTTTGGGAATTGCTGCTGTGTTTAAAGTTTTAAAATGTTTTTCGTTTTTTGAAATAGGATGCAGTTCAAAGGAATTGTCTTTAATCGATGCTTTATTCGGAACGAAATCAAGTACATCTACTACGCGATTGACCAATTGAATGATTGCAATGTCATCGGTTAATCTTTCCAGAGATTTTGCTAAAGCAGCACGTGAGGCCAGATCTAAATGATCAAAGGGATTATCAAAAATGATAAAATCAGGATTTTGATTGATGCAATATTTGAGAAACTCTTTCTTACGTTCGCCCGAAGAAAAAGTTCTTAGCTGTCTGTGTGATTCAGGAGCTGCTTCAACAGTATCGTATTGGTATTCTTTTTCGATGAATTTCTCGATAGCGATGTCTGAGAACAAAATACCTTTTTGAGTGTTAAAAAGGGCTAATTCTCCTTTGGCTTCCCCTAAAAGTAAAGTGTCTATAAAAGCTTTTTTATTGACCTGATTTGATAAAAGTATGTCCCAATGCTGCATTTCTGTATCTTAAAGTAATTATTCAATTGGTTTAGTAGCCATTTCACGATTGTTACGCGACCATTCGCTCCAGGAACCTACATATAGTTTAGGGATGGGTATTCCGGCATAATCCATAGCCAGTAAAGTATGACAGGCAGTAACTCCTGAGCCACAATGTACAATTATATTTTCCGGCTTTTTATCGCCAATAATTCGGGAATATTTCTCTTGTAAAAATGGAGGAGATTGAAAAGAACCGTTTGCGTCTAAATTTTCACTAAACGGAACATTAATCGCACCCGGAATATGTCCTGCAATCAAATCCAGAGGCTCTGTCAGACCGTCAAATCGATTTTTGTCTCTTACATCAATTACAATGTTTTCGTTGTTATTTCGGGCTTTTTCGACTTCTTCAATGTCAGCAGTTTTTAAAGTCCATTTTGAAATAGGATATCTTTCAGTCGTTTTAAAAGTTTCGATTTCAGCATTTACTGGAAAACCTGCTTTTGCCGCTTCCTGTAAACCGCCATTTAAAACCTGAACTTTTTCATGTCCTATCGCCCGAAGCATCCACCAAAAGCGAGCTGCTGCGTTTGATCCGTTTTTATCATCATAAATTACGACATGACTTTCAGGTGAAATTCCTGCTTTAGAAAGTACCTCAGAAAATTTCTTTATGGAAGGTAAGGGATGTCTTCCGCCGTTTGAAGGATCGGTCGCTACGGTTGCCAGGTCCTTGTTCAAATCGATATAACGTGCTCCTTTAAGATGTTCACTGCGATAATTTTCTTCTGCGTTTACTCCGGCTCTGGCGTCAATGAGAATAATTTCAGGTGAATTAGAGCGTTGTACTAATTCTTTAGGGCTTAGGATCGGTGAAAGTTTAGTTGCCATCTTAAAAAAGTTTATTTTTTTGATTTCTTATACAAAATCGGGGTATTTAGTCTGCGAAGGCCTGTGTATAAAAAATTAAAAAAGTATGGTTTGTTTTATCATATCGCAAGCAATCCCAATTACTATAAACAGAACTTGTAGCAAGACAAAGGGTATTTGACAGATTGGTTTTCGAAACGTTTTTTGCAAAGGATCCATGGTCTAATGCGAAATCCTCGTCTTTTGACAGGTCGGTAATTTTAGCCGCAACATAGGTTTCTAAATAATTATCGGGATGTTCTTTAAGAGCGTCTTCATTGTAAAATAAAAATTCATCTGCAAATTGATAGTCAAGTGTTCTGAAAAAACCAGCATCAGGATTGGTGTTAGCGAAGCCATTTTCAACCTTTATGTCTTTGTATAATTCAGCATATTCAGAAGTTTGTCCATTGTAGAGTAAAATCGAAATTTTCACCTTCTTTTTGTCGTAAACTATAAAAACAAAATCATTGCTGTCATCCTGAAATAGATTTCCTTTGGCCATAGAAAGTAATTCGTAATTTAAATTTTCGCTAAAAAAGGACTGTTGCTCTTTGCTTAGTTTTTGAATCCATTTATCATGAATAACTGAAAAAAGTTTTCTTTCTGAAAACTGCTTTAACTGCTCTTTATGTAGTTTGATATTTGAGGCAAATTCAGGATTGTCGTATGTTGAGATCTCATAGTTTGGAGAACCAACAGACTTATTTTCTGAAGTTTTTGTATGTGTACTTTCTTTTTTAGTAATGCCGGACGTGTTTATTTTATCTTCTGATTGTTTTGAATTGCAGGCAAATAGTAATAGTGTGAGACCCACTACGGCGATTGTATTTTTCATTAAATAGGATTCTTTGGATCGTTTTATTTTTAGAGTTAAAAGGTTAACCTGGAATTTTCTCGATTAGGATTTCATTTTCGTCTGTGTCAAAATAAGTACAAGTCATTTCTATAATATCGACTCTCCATTTGGCTATTCCACATTGCGCAGCGTGACGACAAAAAGTAAGGTAATCGGTCTGACCATCCTGATGCATCACTAAAAATTCGATAAAACGTTCTTTGTTCGGAACCGATTCTACTTTTATTTCGTCGTATTTTTCGTCAGCCGTTACATGATAATTGTTTACTCCGTAGTATTCCACATGTCCGTCATGCACGAAAGTATCATAGCCTTTTACGCCTAAAATGATTAAGTCCTGAATATAATTAGGGAAGTCAGCACCGGTTTGTACTTTGGCATGTGCTTCTTTGATTTGCTCTATTGTAAACATATATCTTAATTTTAAATGATGTGAATTAGAAAGAATAATTATATTAATTTTTTAGGTGTTTCCTTGAGACGTGTATTAAGCAATCTCTGTTTTCTTTTTCAGAAACATATAAAAAATGTAGTTAAAAAGGGCTTGGTTATTAATTCAAAAATACAATTTATGATTTTAAAATGGAATTGAAAATGCAATAAATAATAAAATTAACAAGAGGGAGAGTTCTTGTGTATTTTCCGAATATGGTATTTTAACGAGTATTTTTGTCGTTTTAAAGATTTTTTTTCAATGTGTTGTTTTTTGTAAGTAATTTAGCTCAAAATTATTTGTATCAAAATTAAACATCATGAAAAGAATATTATTTTTGTTTTTAATTTCTTGCCCCGTATTTGCGCAGGAGATGAATACATTTGATTTTGCTGTGATAAATTCGACTGTGATTTCGCCAAATATTGATCTGGACAAGGGGAGAAGTGTCGTTGCGGGAAATAAAAATCAGTATTCTGCTTATTTTCAGTATGCGCTTACCATGTGTGAGGATGATATTATTTTTGGGGCGGGTATTAATAAATCTGAATTAGATCGAACCTACGTTGGTTATATTGGTAAGATGTGTGATAAGTTTCGTGCAACAATCTCTGTCGGTTATGTAGAATCCCGAAGCGGATATGACGGAACCTTTACAGGTTTTAGTGTATCCTGGCATTTTGCTGAGAATACTTTCATTGGAGGAAGTCTGGCAAATCTGCATTCCTCCAGCATTCATAATGGTAGTGATGAAGGGTTTGACTATTATAAAAAACTGGCTCCAAAAGTCTTTGCGAGTTATGAAATTATTCCCAATCTCATTGTTTTCGGGCAATTAAACAGCAGGGTCAATGACATTGCACTGAAGTATCAGAATACTCGTTTTTCGGCAGGAGGATTTTATTCCGGCCATGGAGAAGAGGGAATTTTCGGAACGGTTAACGTGGGACGCTTTGCGGTTTCCTGTAGTACTACTTTTGATAAAGTTAATTTTGGGCTGAAGTTTCAATAAAAAAGTTCTGAATTGCAGCATGAAATAATCTGGAAAGTGAAACTACTTTTTGAGTGTTATTACTTGCTGTGGATAAGGAATATCAATATTATTTTCATCAAAACGTTTTTTAATGCTTTGGAGCAAATCACAATAGAGGATAAAACCATCTGTAGAGTTTTTTGCCCATGCCCATGCTTTTAAGGTTACGCTTGAGTCTGCCAGTGCTACTACACGGGCTACAACCAGAGGTGTGTTTTGTTTTTTGCTTTCGGCAGTTCGGGTATCGATAAAAAACGGATGTTTGGCAATTTCGTCCTGCATGATTTCTAAGGCCTTTTCAATATCGGACTGGTAACCAATGCCGATTTCGATGATTTTACAACATTTGCTATCATGCATGTTGGTGTTGACAATAATCTGGGCGCTGATTACTGAATTTGGAATGATAATCCGGTTGTTTTCGGCATCTTTCAGAACCACTTGTCTTAGATTGATATCTTCTACAGTACCCACAAAATTGTTGATGGTAATTTTATCGTTGATGCGAAAAGGTTTAAAAACAACAAGGAATATTCCGCTTACAATATTGCTTAAGGCTTGTTGCGAAGCCAGACCGGCAACAATTGAGATTACTCCGGCTCCTGCCAGAACGGAGTGACCTATTATTTTAAATTCGGGAATCTGAATTAACGCAAAGGCAAACCCTAAAATATAAATTACAGTAATGATCAGGTGCTTCAGGAACTTAAAGCCGGTAGCATCATATTCTTTATTGGCCTGTTTGCGATACAAAAAATAACGAAGTACCTTATCCGTAACCGCACCAAGAATTATTGTGACAATGGCAATAATGGCAATGAAAATCCCTATTCTAAAGTCTTTTAAGTAATCGATCATAGGTTTTAAGTTTGAAAAAAAAATCCAAAAAACGACTTTTGTTAGAATGTGCTTTTTGGATTTTTGTAATTTATATCAGATTGAATTTTACTTTAAAGTCCAACAAAATCATCACTTTTTGGGAAGATGCTTAATGCTTCGATAGCGATTTCCGGTGTTGGAGAAGCTAATTTACGAAGTTTAGTATCCATCCAGGCCCCGTCAACTGTAATAACAGCACAAAGTGTGTCGTCTTCTCTTCTAAATTCATGAATGATCGACCAGCGTGAAGCATCCGCTTTCATTTTTGAGGTTTTGGTATGAATAAATATTTTGTCGGAAAGTTTTAGTTCTTTTCTGAAAATACATTCTTCTCTAAACAAAACAGGTCCAAAACCCTGCGTTTGCATTACTCTTAAAGTTAAACCCAGTTCTTCAAGGATTTCAATACGATGCTGTGCGCCAAAATCGTAATAAGCACTGTGACGAACGTGAAAGTTTGGGTCAAGATCTGACCAGCGAAAAGAGATTTCTTTAATAAATGAAGCCATTTTGTAATTGTAATTTTAATGAAAAACCGAAATTACGAATATTTATATCTCTTTTGGAAAACTGAAGAATATTTTACTTTATTTTTAACTGCTTTTTTTATGTTTTTCAAACTCCTCTTGTAATTTTTTCAGTTTTGGAATAATAGTAGTCTGGCAGAACGGAGCTTCTTTTCGGGTTTCGTAATAGTGTAGAAATTGTTCTTCGCTGCTTTTAAAGGCAGTAAAAGGTAAGATTCTGGTAATGTGTTTTCGGTCTAATTTATGATCTAGTTTTTGGAGTATTTCTGAAATTTGGATAGCTTCATTGCTGTCGAAAAAGTAAATAGCAGATCGGTATTTTTCTCTCATACTGTGATTTGAAGTGCTGGAATGTGTAATCAAATGTGCCTCAATGAGAATTTCTAACGGGATAATACGGGAATCAAAATCAACAAGAACAGCTTCCGAAAAAGTATCGTCAGGTGCTTCAGATTTTATCCAGCCCTGCCGTACATTGGTTACTCCTTCAAAAAAATCAAAAACTGCTTCGGTACACCAATGACAGCCTCCTCCAAAACCTATCGTATTCATTTGATTACTGTCATATTAATTCCTGTCTATTAGATCTAATACTATCTCCAATAAAGTTTTGAAATTTTTATGATCTTCTTTATTGGAGATAAAAGATGGTTTGTACTTAGAGTAAGAAACTCTCTTCAAATCTTTCAAAGTGACAGGTGTAGCCATTTGGGTGTTTTTGCAGATAGTCCTGATGCTCCGGTTCGGCAGCCCAAAAAGTACTATAAGGCTCTAAAGTAGTGACTACGGTTTCTCCCCATTTTTTTGAAGTATCTACAAGATTAATGACCTCTTTGGCAATGGCCTTTTCCTCTTCGTTTTGATAAAAAATGGCAGAACGATAACTGGACCCCATATCATTGCCCTGACGATCTATCGTAGTAGGATTGTGAATGCGGTAAAAATAGTCCAGAATCTCTCTAAAGTTTGTAACTTCAGGATTATAGGTCAGTTCTATTCCCTCAGCATGGCCGGGATGATTCCTGTAAGTTGGGTTTTCGTTTTGTCCGCCAATATAACCTACTTCTGTATTTAAAATTCCCGGACGGGTTCTGAACAGTTCTTCCATTCCCCAGAAGCAGCCTCCTGCGATATATGCTTTTTTAGTTTCCATATTTTACAATTGTTATTGATGTGCTGAAATTTTAGTACTGCAATTTACTAAATATGGAAATAGTATTAATGCTAATTATTTATGTTTCAGTTTGTCAATTGTTTGTGCTTTTTTTGATGCTTTGTCGGTTCTGTTTTGGTTTTCTGAAACTGCAAAACAAAAAATTCTATTCGCCTATCTTTAATTTTTGTTTAATTGATCCATCCGTTTTCTTTCAGATGTGTGAAGATAATTTTATCAACTTCTGAAATGATGTCCAGATCTTTATAATTTAACCATTTAATTTCGGCTATTTCATTGCTTTCCTTGGGTGTTCCGGTGTAATCTGCCTTGTAGCAGGTCATTTTTACGGTAATTCCATCTGCATGTCCGTCAGATTGCGCTTTGAAAGTTCCAACATATTCGATAGATTCCGGTAGGATTTCAACGCTTAGTTCTTCCCGGATTTCCCTGATTAAAGTTTGTTCATCAGTTTCGTTAGCTTCTCTTTTTCCGCCCGGAATATAATATTTGTTTTTTCCTCTTGATTTAGTGCTTAGAATTTGACCATTTTCGACTTTTATTAATGCGATTTTATCAATTTCGATCATCAGTTTGTTTTTTTATAATTTGTTAATGTTGCTTATTATTAATTTCTTCTTTTAAGATGCTATCTTTAAAGCTTAAAAATCAATAAAAAAAAGAAAGTTGAATTTTGTTTGGTTAAAACGGGACTCTATTATTTTTCAAATGTAGCATGTTTTGCAGTAAATAATAGACTTGACGGGGCTTTTTATACTGTTGTTTTATGACTTAATGAATGATCAATTCCGTTAATAATGACATGCAAAAAACTATTGTGCCACGTATGTCAGGTGTTAAAAATGTCATGTTGTCAGATGATTATTGTCGTGCCAATAGTAAAACTGACAATTTACTTTGGTTTTTTATATTGGCACAAAGATTGACTTATGCCACCTGAGTTATAAAATGTATATCAAAAATTAAATATATAAAAAATGGGTAAAATAATCGGAATTGACTTAGGTACGACGAACTCTTGTGTTTCTGTAATGGAAGGTAACGAAGCAGTTGTTATCCCTAACGCAGAAGGAAAAAGAACTACACCATCTATCA
Source organism: Flavobacterium sp. B183 (assembly GCF_023539155.1). NCBI lineage: Bacteria > Pseudomonadati > Bacteroidota > Flavobacteriia > Flavobacteriales > Flavobacteriaceae > Flavobacterium > Flavobacterium sp. B183. The sequence continues at coordinate 3,151,321 of NZ_CP097434.1, forward strand.
TCGCTTTTGTTGAAGGTGGAGAAATTAAAGTAGGTGATCCTGCAAAAAGACAAGCAGTAACGAATCCTACAAAAACGATTGCTTCTATTAAACGTTTTATGGGACACACTTTTGCTGAAACTCAAGAAGAGGCAAAAAGAGTTCCTTACAGTGTTGTAAAAGGTGACAACAATACTCCACGTGTGGATATTGACGGTCGTTTATACACTGCTCAGGAGTTGTCTGCAATGACACTTCAAAAAATGAAAAAAACTGCTGAAGACTATTTAGGTCAAACTGTAACTGAAGCGGTTATTACTGTTCCTGCTTACTTTAACGATGCACAACGTCAAGCTACTAAAGAAGCTGGTGAAATCGCTGGTCTTAAAGTTATGCGTATCATCAATGAGCCAACTGCTGCTGCACTTGCTTACGGATTAGATAAAAAAGGAACTGATCAAAAAATTGCTGTTTACGATTTAGGTGGAGGTACTTTTGATATCTCTGTTCTTGAATTAGGAGACGGTGTATTTGAAGTATTATCTACAAATGGTGATACTCACTTAGGTGGTGATGATTTTGACCAGGTTATTATTGACTGGTTAGCTGACGAATTCAAATCTGAAGAAGGAATTGATTTACGTTTAGACCCAATGTCATTACAACGTTTGAAAGAAGCTGCTGAGAAAGCTAAGATTGAATTATCATCTTCTGCTGAAACTGAAATCAACTTGCCATACGTAACGGCTACTGCTTCAGGACCAAAACACTTAGTGAAAAAATTATCAAGAGCTAAATTTGAGCAATTATCTGATACTTTAGTAAAACGTTCTATGGAGCCAGTTGCTAAAGCATTAAAAGATGCAGGTTTATCTACATCTGATATCGACGAAGTAATCCTTGTTGGAGGTTCTACTCGTATGCCAAGAATTGCTGACGAAGTAGAGAAATTCTTCGGTAAAAAAGCTTCTAAAGGTGTTAACCCTGATGAGGTTGTTGCTATTGGAGCAGCTATTCAAGGTGGAGTTTTATCTGGAGATGTAAAAGATGTATTGTTACTTGACGTAACTCCTCTTTCTTTAGGTATCGAAACTATGGGTGGTGTATTGACTAAATTAATCGAGTCTAACACAACTATTCCAACTAAAAAATCTCAAGTATTCTCTACTGCTGCTGATTCTCAACCATCTGTTGAAATCCATGTATTACAAGGAGAAAGAGCTATGGCAGCTGATAACAAAACTATCGGTCGTTTCCACTTAGATGGTATTCCACCAGCACCAAGAGGAGTTCCTCAAATCGAAGTAACTTTCGATATCGATGCTAATGGTATCATCAAAGTTTCTGCAACTGATAAAGGAACTGGAAAATCTCACGATATCCGTATCGAAGCTTCTTCTGGTTTAACAGCTGAAGAAATTGAAAAAATGAAAAAAGATGCTGAAGCTAACGCTGATGCTGACAAAATTGCAAAAGAAAGAGCTGAGAAATTGAACGAAGCTGACAGTACTATCTTCCAAACTGAATCTCAATTGAAAGAGTTAGGAGATAAATTGACAGACGATCAAAAAACAGCTATCGAATATGCTTTAACTGAATTGAGAATGGCGCACCAATCTCAAGATCTTGATGCAATCCAAAAAGGATTAGACAATGTTAATGCAGCTTGGAAAACAGCTACAGAAGCAATGTACGCTCAAGGTGGTGAAGGACAACAAGCAGCTCCACAACAAGAGCAGTCTCAAGGAGATAACGTTGAAGACGTTGAATTCGAAGAAGTAAAATAATTCTTCTTTAAACAATAATGAAAACCGGGTCAGAAATGATCCGGTTTTTTTATTTAAACCCGACAGGTTTCAAAAACCTGTCGGGTTTGTTTTGTGGATTATATTAGGAAAATAAAGTTTCGAATTTCTTGTATTGAATATTTAAACCGGACAAGTTTTTAAAACCTGCCCAGTTTGCCGGAATTATTTGTTGCGAATGTGGTTTTACGTAAGTTTATTAGGGTTTTTAGCCTTTATTTTGAAAAAAAAATAATTTAAACGAACTCTCAACATGAAGAAAATTTTAAGCATTGGATTATTGACGTTATCAGTCTTGTTAACAGCTTGCAGTAGTGATGAAAATGATAAGAAGGATAATGGTAACTCTGCTTCAGCTACCATAAATGGTACAGCATGGAATGCAACCAAAATTAACAGTGTAACATTAATCAAAGTAAAAAGCGAAAAACAGCAACGTTTTGATATTAATATTCAGGACAATGCCCAAATGTTATCGCTAGCCTGTGTAAGCGAACTGACAACTGCTGATGCTATGCCAATAAAAGCTTATAACTTTGATGAAAATGCAGAAGATGAGGATAATATGAATGCTTTATTCATAAATACTTATTTAATTGATGGAAGTACTTTTACAGAACATTTTGTTCAGACTGGAAAGTTAACCATAACTTCGATGGATCCTGCTAATAAAACGGTATCCGGAACTTTTAGCTTTACGTCTAAAAAAGTAGGTTCGCTGCAGACTAAAGTTAATACTCCTGAAATTTTTGAAGTAAAAAACGGAACTTTTACAAACTTGTCTTATACTGTCATAACACAACCATAATTAGAATACTTTGTTTTGAAAAAAACCGAGCCAGAAATGACTCGGTTTTTTTATGGTTAGTGTTTAATTGTGTTGTATTTTTAATTTAAACCGGACAGGTTTTTAAAACCTGTCCGGTTTGTTTATAGTATTACATTATGAATTAAGGAAATCTTCCAATGAAGTAAAATTTTCTTTTTGTTGATGTGAACTTTTTAAGCCTTCAATATCCTGAAACAATGAAATTACTTTTTCACGTTTTAGTTTTGTAGGTTTTTCAGAGATACAGGTTTGATAGGAACTCCAGGGGTATTCAATCGGGTGTTGGCAGAAGCCATGATTTACAGGGTTGTAATGGATGTATTTTATAACAGTTTGTAAGTAAGTTTCGTTATCAATTAGTTTTCGCTTAAAAGCTCGTTCAAATAACGCACCATGTCTATTATATCCTTTATTGATTGCTTTTGTATAGGCATTAAACAAGTTTCCAAAGGATTGATGAGGGGCTATAATTCTTTTAATTTCGTAATCTTCGTGAGTATGAAGGATTTCTTCAAATGTTTTAATTCTAACCAATAAATGAAAATGATTTTTAAGCAGGCACCATGCAAAAGTTTCTGCGATTGGTTCAATATGTTTATTGTACAAATTGAGAAAATGCACATGATTTCTACTTTCTTTAAAAATATTTTCGCTGTTTATTCCTCTATTGTAAATATGATAGTATTTTCCAAATTCTAAAGGTTCTGTAATTTGCATGTTTATGTGTTATTTGCCAATTGTTTACGTTATCTAAGCCGGACAGGTTTTTGAAACCTGTCCGGTTAAATTATTTAAAGTAGTAAAAATAGTACAATTTATAATGATGTAAGCTTAGCAAAATGACAATTGTCATTTTCCATTCGGAAACTTTTTTGTAATATTACTTTGTAAATCATTTTTGAATGAGAAAGATAAAATACAAGAAAGGCAGAAAGTTGCAGCATACAAGTCTGGAGTACACGGGCACACATAAAAGTCATGAAACAGAAATGCAGCTTTTTGTTTATAATGATACTGATATTGTTGAATATGAGAAATTTACGGTTTTGGCCATAAATTCATGTTTTGATTATACTAAAAATAATTGGCTGAATATTCACGGATTAAATGATATTGATCTTATTAAAACAATCGGAGATCATTTTAAAGTAGATGATTTCTTACTGGCTGATATTTTAAATACAACCAAAAGAACCAAGTTGGAAGAACAAAAGGATATTTTATTTTTCAATATAAAATCGTTGTTGCCTTCAGAGTATTCAGACGGTCTTAAGGTCGAGCAGCTCAGTTTTATTTTAAAAGACGGAATACTGATTTCTTTTCAGGAAAAAAGAAGTGATTTCTTTACACACATACGTGAACGCCTGCGAACCCATGCCGGAATCGTAAGAACAAAAAAGGTCGATTATCTGCTTTATTTGTTGCTGGATGCCGTAATGGAAAACTTTTATATTACGATTGAAGATGAAGAAGATAATATCGAAGAACTTATAGATTTAACCAAAAAAGGAGCAGATCCGGTTATTCTGGAAAAAATTGAAAATCATCGCGACAATTTTAATTTTTTAAAACGTTCTATCACTCCGCTTCGTGATTCACTTTATTATCTGAAAACCATTAAAGATGATGATGAAAACAATGGTCTTATTCAGAAAGAAACATTTAATTTTTTCATTAGACTGCATCAGAAAAGTTTAGAACTTCTGGAGCAGATTGAGTCTGATATGAGTTCTTTGGAAAGTGCTTCCAATTTCTATTTTTCGGAACAAAGCCGAAAAATGAATGAGATTATGAAAACCCTGACCATCATTTCAGCCATATTTATTCCGCTTACCTTTATTGTTGGGGTATACGGGATGAATTTTGAATATATGCCGGAATTAAAGGAGAGAAACGGCTATTTCATTGTGATGACCAGCATGTTTTTATTGGTCATAGCCTTAATTATTTATTTCAAAAAAAGACGTTGGTTTTAACGTTTATTTATCGTTAAAAAATAGATTATATACGACATTTGTTGAGTTAATACATAAATTATGAGTAAAGCAATATATATAGCTACGAGTGATCAAAACAGCGGAAAATCAATTGTGACACTTGGTTTGATGAGTATTTTGATTGGTAAAACGGCTAAAGTGGGTTATTTCAGGCCTATCGTGGAAGATTTTGTAGATGGCGAGTTAGACAATCATATCGAAACAGTACTGTCACATTTTAATTTGGATATTAAATTTGAAGATGCCTTTGCGATCACCAAAAGCAAACTAATCAAGAAAAAGAATAAAGGGAAAATAGGAGAGGTTCTCGATTTGATTATCGAGAAATATAAGAAACTTGAAGAACGTTTTGACTTTGTTCTGGTAGAAGGAACAAGCTTTACCGGAGAAGGAACCTCGATCGAACTCGATTTGAATGTTTTGATCGCTAAAAATCTTGGCATTCCTACTATTATTATCGGATCAGGAGTTGGCAAAACTTTAGAAGAATTAGTAGACAGCCTGTATTTGGTTTATGATTCCTTTAAAGTGAAAGAAGTTGAGGTTTTATCGGTCATAGCCAATAAAGTACAGCCTGAAAACATCGAATTGGTGACACAAGGATTACAGAAAAGTTTGCCGGCGAATGTGCTTATTAATACCATTCCGCTGATTTCAAGTTTGAACAATCCAACGATGCAGGAAATAGTCAATCAGCTTGATGCCAAAGTACTGTTTGGAGGTGCTTATCTGAATAATGAAATCGGGCATTTTAGTGTTGGAGCAATGCAATTGCACAATTATCTGGTCCATTTGCATGATAATGCGCTAGTGATTACTCCCGGAGATCGTTCGGATATTATCCTGGGAGCCTTACAAGCCAACGAATCGGCAAATTATCCAACAATATCCGGAATTATTCTAACCGGAAATATAGTTCCTGAAGAAAGTATTTTAAAACTTATCGAAGGTCTTTCATCCATCGTACCTATTATCGCAGTTGACGGCGGAACTTATGGTATTACAAACAAAATTGGATCTATCAGATCAGAAATCTACGCCAATAATACTCATAAAATAGAAACCTCGATTAGTACTTTCGAAAAGTATGTTGCCATGGATGATTTGTCTGAAAGGCTAATCACTTTTGAAGCAGAAGGAATGACACCAAAAATGTTTCAGTACAACATGGTGAAGAGAGCCAGACAGCACCGAAAACATATTGTTTTACCGGAAGGAAACGACGAGAGAATTATCATCGCCGCTTCGAGATTGTTAGCGATGGATGTTGTCGATATTACGATCATTGGCGATAAAAAACAAATTGAAGGTAAGGTCAATGAGCTTGGAATTACATTGGATTTTTCTAAAATCAATATCATTAATCCTATTGAATCGGAGCTTTATGAAGATTATGCCAACACCTATTATGAACTTCGTAAAGCCAAGAATATCAGCATTACTACCGCAAGGGATTTAATGGAAGATGTTTCTTATTTTGGAACGATGATGGTGTATAAAGGACATGCTGACGGAATGGTTTCAGGTGCTGCTCATACCACGCAGCATACTATTTTACCCGCTTTACAATTCATTAAAACCAAGCCCAATTCATCAGTAGTTTCGTCTGTGTTTTTTATGTGTTTAGAAGACAGAGTTTCTGTTTTTGGAGACTGTGCCATTAATCCAAACCCAACAGCAGAACAATTGGCAGAAATTGCCATTTCATCGGCAGAATCAAGCTCAGCTTTTGGAATTGAGCCTAAAATAGCGATGCTTTCTTATTCTTCCGGTTCTTCCGGAAAAGGGGATGAAGTAGATAAAGTAAGAACCGCAACCGAAATCGTAAAACAAAAACGTCCTGATCTAAAAATTGAAGGACCAATTCAATACGATGCCGCCGTAGATCGTGCTGTCGGAAAAAGTAAAATGCCGGACTCCGAAGTAGCAGGGCAGGCGAGTGTGCTTATTTTTCCGGATTTAAATACAGGAAACAATACCTATAAAGCAGTTCAGCGTGAAACCGGTGCTTTGGCTATCGGCCCAATGTTACAAGGGTTAAACAAACCGGTAAACGATTTAAGCCGTGGCTGTACCGTAGATGATATCATTAACACCGTAGTAATCACTGCTATTCAGGCGCAAGGACTTTAATCAATTAAAAAACGTAAGTCAGGCTGAGCGGAGTCGAAGCCTTCTTTGTTTGCCCGGCCTTGGACTTCGCTCAGGGTGACATTAAAGCTAAAAACAGTAAAAAACTTAGAGACTCAGTCTCTTAGAATCTTAAAAAAAAAATGAAAATACTTATCATAAACTCAGGAAGTTCTTCAATCAAATATCAATTAATGGTTATGCCTACAAATGAGGTAATTTGTACCGGTATGATTGACAGAATTGGATTGGAAACTTCAAATGTAATTTTCAAAACCCCGTCAAATACCATCGAAGAAACATTGCCGATTGCAAATCATAAAGTTGGTTTACAAAAAGTGGCCAATATGCTTTTAGATGCCGAAAAGGGAGTGATTAAATCGACCTCGGAGATTGCGGCGGTGGGTCATCGCGTGGTTCACGGAGGAAGTGCCTTTAGCGATACAGTGAAAATTGATGAAGTGGTAAAATTAAAAATCAAAGAACTTTTTGAACTGGCGCCACTGCATAATCCTGCTAATTTGGAGGGTATTAATGTCGCAGAAGAAATCTTTAGTGATGCAGAGCAAATTGCAGTTTTTGATACTGCATTCCATCAAACGATGCCAGAAGTAGCTTATAAGTTTGCTATTCCAAATTATCTTTTAACAGAGCATAAAGTGCGTGTTTATGGTTTTCACGGAACCAGTCATAAATATGTTTCTGCAAAAGCAATTGATTATTTAGAAAAGAACTCTAAAATAATCACCATTCATTTGGGAAATGGTTGTAGTATGACCGCTGTTAAAGACGGGAAAAGTATCGATCATACCATGGGATTTTCTCCTTCAAATGGTCTTATCATGGGAACTCGTTCGGGAGATATTGATCAGTCGGTTATTTTTTATATGGTTAAGAATCTTGGATATTCAGCTGATGAAGTAAATTCAATTTTATTGAAACAAAGTGGTATGCTTGGACTTACAGGCTACAGCGATTTGCGCGACATTGAAGCAGAAGCGGAAAAAGGAAATAAAGATTGTATATTGGCGCTGCAAATGAATGCCTACAGGATTCAAAAAACGATTGGTTCGTACGCGGCAGCTCTAAACGGTTTGGATGCAATTATTTTCACTGCGGGAATTGGAGAGAACTCTTCTTATATGCGCAAGCTGGTTTGTACTGATATGGATTATTTTGGAATTGAACTGGACGATGAAAAGAATCAGATTCGTTCTAAAGAAATCAGAGAGATTAATGTACCAAATTCAAAAGCAAAAATTTTGGTGATCCCTACAGATGAAGAATACGAAATTGCTCATCAGGTTTATCAGCTGCTTCAAAGCTAGGATAGACTTTATATTATAAGGAAAGCTTCTCTGTTGAGGAGCTTTTTTTATGCCATCAGATTCAATATTTGTCAGTATCTTTGAAGATAAAACCGAATATTTTGAAATCGATACTTCCTAAATTTATATTCTTCTTTTTCATTGCTTTTCAAATCCAGGCACAAGAATTACTTCCATTCGTAGAAAATTATAATAAATCTGATTACCAAGGTGACAATCAAATTTGGAATGTGGTTCAGGGTAATGACGATGCCATGTATTTTGCCAATAATCACTATTTATTGCGTTATGACGGTGTCATATGGGAAAAGTATACATTACCTAATAAAACGATCATCCGTTCGATCATGATCGAAGGCGATAAGATCTATTCAGGCTCGTATAAAGAGTTTGGTTACTGGTACCGAAAAGAGGGAAAGATGCATTACGTTTCCATCACTAAAAAACTGCGTTTGTTTGACGAAAAGGACAATGAAGAGATTTGGAAAATTTTCAAGTTTAAAGGTTCTGTTTATTTCCAGTCTTTTAATGATGTTTTTATTTATGATGGAAAACACATTAAGAAAATCAAATTCCCTTTTCTAATATCCTATTGCTTTGTAGTGGATAATGATGTCTATGTTGCTTCAGTTGCAAAAGGCCTTTTCCGAATGGACGGTTCAAAAATAGCCAATCCGAAAGGTTGGAATATTTTAAAAAAGACCGTAGTTCACGCTATTGAAAAGTACAAGAACGAGACGTTTATTTTTACACAGAAGAAAGGAATTTTTATTGTAGAAAAAGGAGGTTTAAGACCCTGGAATAATCCGTTGAATGAAGTTTTAAAATCGGCAACGATTAATGTTGCTAAATTTATTAAAGGAAATAAACTGGTAGTAGGAACCGGGAACAGAGGTGTTTTTATCTACGACTTTCAAACGGATACCTATAAAAATATCAACCGGAATAATGTCTTGATGAATAATTCGGTATTAAGCATCGGTTTCGATAAAGAGAACGATTTATGGCTTGGTCTGGATAATGGTATTACGCATGTCGAAATCAACTCTCCGATTTCTTTCTTTTATGATAATTCAGGACTTCTGGGTTCTGTTTATTCTGTTGCAGCTATCGATAAGGGATATCTGATTGCTTCCAATCACGGAGTTTTCGAATTTGTTTCCGGTAAGTTTAATATGTTGCCCAATACACAGGGGCAGGCCTGGAATATTAGTAAAATTGGTACCAAGTATATTATAGGTCATAATGATGGAACTTTTTGTTACGAAAATGGTTCATTGGTTAAAATCAATAACAGAAGCGGAGGATGGAACTTGACAAAAAGCAGTATCAATAATACTTATTTTCAATCGACTTACAGCGGTGTTGTGGCTTATAATGATATTGCAGTACCTACTGAGAACAAAGTTATTAATGATCTTTCAAAACCTATCAAGTATGTTGCTCAGAATCAGAAAAATGAAATCTGGGCTGCAGATAATTACCGCGGATTGTATCGTGTATTGTACGATGATAACTATAAGACTAAAAAAGTTGAAAATATAACACAGCAGAGTAAAATTAAGAATGATTTTGGTGTAAAGATTTTTGAATTTAGAAATGAAATTCTTTTCCTAATCAATAATGTTTGGTATACCTATAATTCGATTAGCGGCAGTCTTGAAGAAAATGAGCTGTTTAATTCTAATTTTAAGAATATAAGTGATGTCGTTTCAATTGATGAAGATCATTTTGTAGTGCTTCAGAATGGAATATTGTACCATATATATGCAAAGGGCAATAAATTCATTTGGAATATCATTCAGGAGAAATATTACAAAGGTACCCTGATCAATGATAATTTGAGGATTTTTAAAACTCAGAACCACTATTTACTCAATCTTGATGATGGTTTTATATCACTTCAGCTCACTTATGAAAACAAGCAAAATGCTCATGTAAAGATAGAAGCTTTTAATGATGGAAATCTTATATCAAATGAGGATAAGATCAAATACAACACTGAGATAAGAATAAATGTAATTTCCGGAATTTACGGGGCAAGTAAGCCTAATTTGTTTTATAAAATCAATAAAAACGGCGATTTCCTGCCAATTTCAGATGGACTTATTGTATTGAATAATTTAAGTAGTGGTTCACATGCTATAGTGGTTTACAAACATGATGGTGCGAGTTACGAGGAGGTAGCAGATTTTGATTTTAAAGTGGCAGAACCTTGGTATTTTTCATTCTGGATGATTTTACTGTATCTGCTTGTAGTGGCAGCAGTTTTATTTTTCTATTACAAATGGAACAAGTTACGTTATATGCAAAAACTGAAATTGCAGGCCGAAGAGTTAAAGCATCAGCGTGAAATTCTGGAAATGGAATTAAAAGCAGAGAATGAATTGAATGTTCAGGAGTATGAAAAACACATTTTGGAACTGGAACTGCAAACAAAATCCTCAGAAGTTGCCGGAAAATCATTGTCTATTGCCAAGCAAAGTGAAATGATTGATAACATTCAGAACATTTTGAATTCTGAAAAAGACTTCAATAAACTGAAGAGTGAAATCAAAAAAGCAATTAAAATCAATGAGGTGAACAAACACGAATGGGAGATTTTTGAAACCAATCTGAATCAGATTCACAATGAATTTATCATTAACCTTTCTAAAAAGTTTCCAAACTTAACTCCTAAGGATATAAAACTGTGTGTTTACCTTAAAATGAATCTTTCTTCCAAGGAAATTGCACCTATGATGAACATCTCTTTTAGGGGCGTAGAATTGCACAGATATCGTTTAAGAAAGAAATTAGGCCTTACTCAGGATGAAAACCTCTCAAAGTTTTTATTAAGTCTGTAAGATTGAGATTATTTTTTTAAATATCTTATATTTTTCTACTTCTTTTATTGTATAATTCTAATACATCATTACTACATCATAACGTTATGTTAATAAAATAAAATTAACATTTAAAATGCTGAAATTTAAACTTTTACATTCTTATTTTAACATAATGATGTAGCTGTGTAGTAGTGGTATTTGATGTACTACAACGTTGTAATTGTTTAATTTGGCTCTACTAACTTAAACGATTACGAACTGTATGAAAAATTTTATTTTTAGCTTTTTAGCGCTTTTGCTATTGCCGGCTTATATGTCTGGACAAGCAATTAAAGGAAAAGTAGTAGACAGTAATGGAATGGGAGTTCCCGGAGCAATTATTGCTGCTTCAAACTCAAGAGTTTCTGCTGATGCTGATTTCGACGGAAATTTTGCCATAAATGCCAAAGTGGGGGAGATACTAAAGATCTCGATGTTGGGCTTTGAACCTGTTTCTGTGGCAGCAACTTCCGCACCAATGACTATTACTTTAAAAGAATCAGGTGATACTGTATTAAAAGATGTGGTTGTAATTGGATACGGAACAAGAAAGAAAATTGATAATACTTCAGCGATAAGCTCTATTAAATCTGAAGAGATTACAAAAATGAAGGTACTAAATGCTTCTCAGGCCATACAAGGTAAGGCGGCAGGGGTTCAGGTATCTGCTTCAGATGCACCGGGGAGTACACCTTCTGTAATTATTAGAGGGGCCGGTAGTGCTTTGGGAGGAAAAAATCCTTTGTATGTAGTAGATGGTATGCCAACGGAGAATATCAATAACATTAATGCAAATGATATTACATCGTATGAGATTTTAAAAGATGCTTCTTCCTTAGCTATTTATGGTACAAGGGGTGCAAATGGTGTAATTATGATCACCACGAAATCCGGAAAAGGAAAACTTACGGTAGATGTAGAAAGCTTCGCCGGAATCAGAACTCCTTTGAAAAAGGTCAGAATGGCAAATAGCGACGAATATGTTCGTTATAGTAATATTGCTTACAGTGGTGATTTTCCACAAGGAAGATTTTCTGCCAATCAGCCTTACAATACCAATTGGTTTGACGAAATTACAAGAACAGGATCTTATACGCAAAACAATATTGCCATTTCAGGGTCTTCAGATAATGTAAAGTACTTTTTTAGTGTTGGAAATTACGAAGAAAAAGGAATTCTGAACCGATCTGATTATGGTAGAACTACGATTCGAAATAATAATGAGTTTAAAATTTCGGATAAAGTTAGAGTAACTCAGAATATGAGTGTGAGTACGATAAAAAATACTCCAATGCCTTTAAGCGCTTTTACAAATGCTTACAGACAATCTCCTCTTGTTCCTGTACGTTATCCTAATGGAAAATATGGAGTGCCATTTGTTTCAAATGGAGTAGTTGCCGAAACAGGAGCCTCTTTCAATAATGTTGCGAATCCGGTGGCTCAGTTGGATTTTACAAATGAGAGACAAGAGACTGTTATTTTACAAGGAGGTTTGAAATTGGATTATGATATCTTCAAATCGTTAAAATTTACCTCTCAGTTTAATGGGGAGTTCTTTACTTACAAACAATATAATTATGTAGATAATTTAGGACTTTGGTTATCAGGAGATCCTACTCGTGTAGTATCTGCTTACGATACTAAAAGTTTAAATACAAATACTTTGACAAGAGGCAGAGATCAGTATTTTAACTGGAATTTATCTAATTACCTGACTTATAATAAAGTTTTTGCAGAAATTCATGATGTTGAAGTTACTGCCGGTATAGAGGCCAACGTACAAGGAACCAGAGAAAAATTAACGATTGACAGAAAAAATGTAAATCCAAATTCAAACTACTGGTCTTTAAAAGATATTAATGTTGCAAGTTCAGTAACAGGTTATAAAGATGAAGCTTTGAATCAGAGAAGATTAGCTTCTTATTTTGCTCGTTTTCAGTACAAATTAATGGACAGATATTTACTGACAGGTACTGTAAGACGTGACGGATCTTCTCAATTTGCTGAAGACAAACGTTGGGGAACATTTCCATCAGTTGGTTTAGGTTGGATTGTATCAAAAGAAAGTTTTTTAAGCAATATTGAAACACTTAATTTATTAAAATTAAGAGGATCATGGGGTAGATTAGGAAATCAGAACATACCGTTAAATACTCAGGTTTTTACTTCAGGAGTTGATGTGCCGGGTCTCGGCTCAGGAATAACGATCAATTCACAGATCGATCCTAATTTATCATGGGAAATTGTAGAAGAACTTTCAGGAGGATTTGATTTTGAATTGTTTGCTAACAGATTAAAAGGATCTTTTGATTTGTATGACAAAAAAACAACCAATACCATTTTAAATGTTAAACCTTATGCAACTTCAGGATACAATATTTCAACCTATTCACATATCGGAGAAGTATCAAACAAAGGGTATGAAATTGCTTTGCGTTGGGATGATAAAATAAGCGATAATTTAAGTTATTGGGTAGGGGGTAATTACTCTCACAATAAAAATGAACTTACAAGTCTGAAAAACGTTCAAATTGCTCCGACTATTGGTGGAGGTTTAGGAAATGGTCAAAATACTAAAATATTGGATAACACTTCAGTTGGACAGCCTTTAGGAAGTTTCTATATGTATGAGTTTGCTGGTATTGATGCGTCAAATGGTAAAATGTTATACTACACAGCAGCGGGTGATAAAGTAGTTCAGTCAGCATTAAACGAAAGAACCGATAAAAAGTATGTTGGAACAGTTTTACCAACTTCAACGTATGGAATTACTCTGGGAGTAAATTATAAAAACTTTGATTTTTCTGTTGATGGTTACGGAACAGGAGGAGCAAAAGTATACAATGGAAAAAAAGCACAGCGTTTTGGTGGTGAAAATATAGAAGCTTCTATGGCTCGCAATTTCTGGACACCAACTAACACAACTGCTTCAAATCCGGCGCCTTCTAATGAGATTCCTTATGCATCTACTTTCTTTTTGGAATCAGCAGATTATTTCAGAATCAACAACATTAGTTTAGGATACAAATTGCCATTAAAAGAAGATCTGTTCTTTAACTATTGCAGAATTTATGTAAACGCAATTAATCCGTTTATTACTCAAAAGTATTCAGGTTTCTCTCCTGACGTCGTTAGTGATGGTAAATTGGTTGAAGGTACTCAGGGTGTTGAGTTAGATGCTTACCCGTCATTGAGATCATTTGTTATCGGTGCTAATTTAAAATTTTAATATCATGAAAAGAATATATATATCAATGTTTGTGTTGTCCGGGTTACTTTTTACAGGATGCGCAGATGATTTTTTAGATGTAAGCCCTACAGAATCAATTCCGTCAGCAGATGTAGAGTTGGTCAATAACGACGCAGGAGCTTCAGGTTTTGTAACCGCAATTTACAATCAGTTTTTAGGCTGGGATATGTCTTCTTTTGGATGGAATGCTGTTACGAGTATCATTTCTGATGATGCTGATAAAGGTTCTGATCCTGGAGACACCGGAGCAGATAAGGACATTATTGATGCCTTAACCTATAATGCTTCGACTCCTTCATTTCAATCTACCTGGGATGCTCATTATGCGGGAATTAACAGATGTAATCAGGCTTTGGCTATTTTTCCAAAATTGGATAAGGTGACACCGGCTTTGAAAGTAAGATTAGAGGGAGAAGCTAAATTTTTCAGAGCTTTTATGTATTTCACTTTAGTAAAAGGTTACGGTGGGGTTCCAATTATTGATCATTTGCCAATTCCAGGTTCAGAAGGGGATAGAATCATGCAATTAACCCGTAAAACGCCTGCTGAAGTTTACGCATTTATCGAAAAAGATTTGAATGATGCCATTACAAATTTACCAGAGAAATCAGCTTATGCAGCAGAAGACAAAAGTCGTGTTTCTAAAGGTTCTGCTTATGCTCTGTTAGCAAAAGTAAATTTATATCAAAAAAATTGGCAAAAAGTAATCGACAATTGTGATAAAGTAACAGGATATTCTTTAGTAGCTGATTATGCGCTTCAATATAAAAAAGCAGGAGAATTTGGTCCTGAGTCCATTTTTGAAATTAATGGAATTGGTTCAACTTCAAGCCCTGGTTTTGGAATTGGAAACTACTCTGTTTCTCAGGCACCACGTGGTGCAGGAGGATGGGGTTGGGGCTTCAATACACCTACTCAGGGGTTAGCAAATGCTTATGAAGCAGGCGACGTAAGAAGAGCTGCAACGATTATTTTCAGAGGTTCCGTTTTATACGATGGAAGACCGGTACCGGCTACTGTTGCAAATCCAATGTACAATTACAAAGCGTATTCTTCAGATTTCTACAATCAGGAGTTTACAGATACTAATCTTAGATATTTAAGATATGCTGAGGTATTGTTAATGAAAGCGGAAGCTTTGAATGAATTGGGACAAACATCAGCAGCAATTCCTTTAGTGAATATGATTCGTAAAAGAGCAGGTTTAGGAGATACTCCTTTTACTTCTCAAACAGATGTTAGAAAAGCAATCTGGAAAGAAAGAAGATTAGAAATGGCTTTCGAACATGACAGATGGTTTGATCTTGTAAGAACAGGACAAGCACAGGCTGCTATGGCTGCCGACGGAAAAACATTCGTTGTTGGTAAACATGAATTATTTCCAATTCCTACTACATTCTTAAGAGAAGCGGGTGGACTTTCGCAACAAAATCCGGGAGGTTACTAAATAAACTTTTAAAATCACTTCCTTCTCCTTTTTGAAGGAAGTGGTTTTTATTCACTGATATTAAAAAAATATAATGGTTAAAATTTCAGTTTTACTATTAGCTTTTACTTTTTTGAGCTGTAACGGACAAGAAAGCAAACAAACAGAAAAAGAAGAATCGTCTGCTGTAAAATTAACAGATGATGAACTTTTAGCTGTAGTTCAAAAAGAGACGTTTAAATATTTTTGGGATTATGCTGAGCCAAATTCAGGATTAGCAAGAGAACGTTACCATCCAGATAGAATTTATCCTGAAAACGATGCGCATATTGTAACCACAGGAGGTTCAGGTTTTGGATTGATGGCTATTGTTTCCGGAATGTCACAAGGATATGTAACGAAAGAAAAAGGAGTTGAGAGACTGAACAAAATTGCTGATTTTTTAGGCAAAGCGGATCGTTTTCATGGAGCATGGTCGCACTGGATAGATGGAAATACAGGAAAAGTAAAACCTTTTGGAACCAAGGATAATGGTGGAGATTTAGTCGAAACATCATTTTTGGTTGCAGGAATGATTACCGTTCGCGAATATCTAAAAGACGGTTCAGAGAAAGAAAAAGCGGTAGCTCAAAAATACGATGCACTTTGGAAAGGAGTAGACTGGCAATGGTACACGAATAATAAAAATGTTTTGTACTGGCACTGGTCACCAACTTACAACTGGCAAATGAATTTTGCTCTTGAAGGCTACAACGAATGTTTGATTACCTATGTCATGGCAGCATCTTCACCAACACACGCGATCGATGCAAAAGCATATCATGAAGGCTGGGCGAGAAGCGGCGGAATAGTTTCTTCTAAAACAAAATACAATATTCCTCTAATTTTAAAACACAATGGAGCCGAGGAATTTGGCGGACCATTGTTCTGGGCACATTATTCGTATGTAGGACTTGATCCGAACCAGCTAACAGATAAGTATGCCAACTATTGGGATCTGAATGTCAATCAGGTAAAAATTGATTACCAGTATTGTATCGAAAATCCAGGGAAATTTAAAGGATACGGAGCCGATTATTGGGGCTTAACCGCGTCTTATTCCAGAAATCCTGACGGATCTATTGGGTACGATGCTCACATGCCAAGCAACGATAAAGGAGTTATCTCTCCAACAGCAGCCATTAGTTCAATTGTGTATACACCAAAAGAATCAATCGCTGTAATTAGAAATTTATACGAAAATCATAAAAAGGAAACTTTTGGAGAGGCAGGGTTTTATGATGCGGTTAGCCTACAGAATAATTGGGTTGCAAAACGGTACCTGGCTATTGACCAGGGACCTGAAGTAGTAATGATTGAAAATTATCGTACCGGTTTGCTTTGGAAACTATTCATGAATGCTCCCGAAGTAAAACAAGGTTTGGTTAAGCTTGGTTTTAAATCCGGAAAGTACGGATTCTAGTAACAGGAGCTTATGACAGTTCAGCATTTTATGGCTGGACATTTAAACCAATAAAAAACGAACACAAACAAATAAATATAGTAGAATGAAGAACAAATTAGTCTTACTGTTTTTAGGATGTGCTGTTCTGGGATATGCTCAGAAAAAGAACACTAAGAATACAGTAAAAATAAAACCAAAATCGGAGTTTGTAGCAGAGTTATTGTCAAAGATGACACTGGATGAAAAATTAGGGCAGCTTAATTTACCAACCTCCGGAGATATTACTACAGGACAGGCAAACAGTTCTGATGTGGCGAAAAAAATTGCTGAAGGTAAAGTTGGAGGTTTGTTCAATATTAAATCTGTTCAAAAAATTAGAGAAGTACAAAGAATTGCGGTGGAAAAAAGCCGTCTGAAAATTCCATTGATTTTCGGAATGGACGTGATTCATGGTTACGAAACTACTTTCCCGATTCCGTTAGGATTATCTTGTACCTGGGACATGGATCTGATCGAAAGAAGTGCTAGAATTGCAGCTCAGGAAGCAAGTGCCGATGGTATTAACTGGACATTCTCTCCAATGGTTGATGTTTCTCGTGATCCGCGTTGGGGAAGAGTTTCTGAAGGTTCAGGAGAAGATCCGTATTTAGGAAGTCAGATTGCAAAAGCAATGGTAAACGGTTACCAGCAAAACGATCTTTCTAAAAACAATTCAATTATGGCCTGTGTAAAACACTTTGCTTTATACGGAGCACCAGAGGCAGGTCGTGATTACAACACGGTTGATATGAGTCATATTCGAATGTTCAACGATTACTTTCCTCCATACAAAGCTGCTGTTGATGCAGGTGTAGGTTCTGTAATGGCTTCTTTCAACGAGATTGACGGAATTCCTGCAACAGGAAACAAATGGCTGATGACAGATGTTTTAAGAAAACAATGGGGCTTTAAAGGTTTTGTGGTTACCGATTTTACAGGGATTCCTGAAATGATCGAGCACGGAATGGGAGATTTACAAGCTGTTTCGGCACTTTCGTTAAATGCAGGTGTTGAAATGGACATGGTGGGTGAAGGTTTCTTAGGAACTTTGAAAAAATCGTTAGACGAGAAAAAAGTAACGATAGAGACCATCGACAATGCTGTCAAACTTATTCTGGAAGCAAAATACGATTTAGGTCTATTTAGTGATCCTTATAAGTATTGTGATGCTAATAGAGCAAAAACAGAAATTTTTACTGCAAACAGCAGAAAAGAAGCTCGTTCGACAGCTGCACAATCATTGGTGTTGTTAAAAAACCAAAATCAATTGTTGCCACTTAAAAAATCAGGAACAATTGCTTTAATCGGACCCTTGGCAGATGCCAAAGAAAACATGCCGGGAACCTGGAGTGTAGCAACAAGAATGGAAAATGCAATCTCACTTTTAGCAGGAATCAAAGAAGTAGCAGGAGCATCGACAAAAGTTTTATATGCAAAAGGAAGCAACTTAGATTACGATGAAGAGTTTGAAACGAAAGCAACCATGTTTGGTAAAACGTTACACCGTGACGGACGTTCGAAAGAAGAATTACTGGCAGAAGCATTAAAAGTAGCCAATCAGTCAGACGTAATTGTTGCGGCACTTGGAGAATCTGCAGAGATGAGCGGTGAATCAAGCAGCCGTACCAATCTGGAAATTCCACAAGCCCAAAAAGATTTATTAAACGCCTTGCTAAAAACAGGAAAACCGGTTGTTTTAGTATTGTTTGACGGTCGTCCGTTAGTAATTAAAGAAGAGAATGAAACCGTTCCGGCTATTTTAAATGTTTGGTTCGCAGGTACAGAAGCGGGTTATGCTATTGCTGACGTTTTGTTTGGAGATGTAAACCCTTCCGGAAAACTAACATCAACCTTCCCAAGAAGTGTTGGTCAGTTGCCAATTTACTATGCACACAAAAATACAGGAAGACCTTTGGTTAACACAGAAGGTAAGTTCGAAAAGTTCAGATCCAACTATATTGACGAAAGAAACGAGCCATTGTTTCCATTTGGTTTCGGGTTAAGTTATACCACTTTTGAGTATTCAAATCTGAAAATTTCATCTGATAAAATGAACTCAGGCGAAAAGCTAAAAGTAACGGTAGATGTGGCTAATACAGGAAATTATGATGGAAAAGAAACGGTTCAATTGTACATCAGAGATGTAGTAGGATCGGTAACAAGACCTGTAAGAGAACTTAAAAATTTCCAAAAAATAACTCTTAAAAAAGGAGAAAAACAAACCGTGACATTCGAGATCACAGTTGAAGATTTAAAATTTTATAACTCTGCTTTACAATTTGTGGCAGAACCTGGACAGTTTGATGTTTTCGTTGGTGGAAATTCAAATGCCGAGAAGAAAGTTAGTTTTGTATTAACTAATTAAGTTGGTTTATTGATTAGTAATTAGCCCTTCGTAATTGGTTAGCGAAGGGCTTTTTTTTAAAAGACATTTTTTTAAACCTTTATAAATTTAAAATAATGAATACTACTAAAGCACTTCGGATAGCATTACTTTTAACAATAACAATGGCTTTTCAGTCCTGCTGTGTGAAAGAAAATGCAATTGTGGCACATCGCGGGGCATGGAAAAAAAACAATCTTCCTGAAAATTCTATAGCCGCTCTAAGACATGCCATCGACTTAAAACTTCCCGGTTCAGAATTTGACGTATGGAGAACAGCCGACGATTCACTTGTCATCAATCATGATGCACATTACAACAAATTGCTTATTGAGGAAACCAATTATGCCGATCTTATAAAGTTTAAACTTTCAAAGGGAGAGAAGCTCCCAACCTTGTACGAGTATATTGCTGAAGGTAAGCGAAATAATAAACGCACACTTTTGGTTTGCGAAATAAAACCTTCGGAAATAAGTAAAGAAAGAGGGAAAAAAACGGCGTTGATGGCTGTTGAAACCATCCATAAACTTAAAGCAGAAAGAAATACCTGCTACATTAGTTTTGATTACGAAATGCTGAAACAAATCAGAGAAGTCGATTCCCGGGCAAGTTTACAGTACCTCGAAGGAAACAAATCTCCGAAAGAAGTTAAAGCAGATCATATCAACGGCGTTGATTATCATTATTCCGTATTTAAGAAGCATCCGGAATGGATCAAAGAAGCCAAAGAATATAAAGTTATTTTAAATGCCTGGACAGTAAACGAAACGGCCGATATGGACTGGATAATTGATCATAAATTCAATTATATCACTACCAATGAACCTGAGTTGTTAGAACAAAGGATAAAACAGAAAAAATAGAGCTATTGAAACTGTGTTTTCTCTTTTGGAGAAAATCTTTTATATAAAAATCATCCTATGAAAAAAATATATGTAGTAGTTGTTATGCTGATACTAGTTAGTTTAAGCAATACAATACTCGCACAAAACACTAAAATTCCCGGTAAAACAGAATGGTTTGACCCCAATAAAAAAGCAACGACCTACTGTAATCCAATCAATATTGGGTACAATTATACTACTGAGAATCACAATGGTATTCCGGAATCCAGACGTTCCAGTGCCGATCCGGTAATTATTACATTCAAAGGCGAATACTATTTGTTCGCGACCAATCAGGCAGGATATTTCTGGAGTAAAGACATGTCGGACTGGAAATTTGTATACGGAAGTTTTCAACGCAAGCCAGCCGACGACGATCAATGTGCACCTGCAGCCTGGGTAGTCAATGATACCTTATTTTATGTGGGTTCGACCTGGAAAAGAGATCATCCAATCTGGAAAACTGCCGACCCAAAATCAGGACAATGGCTGCGACATGTTGATAAAGCGATGCTGCCAACCTGGGATCCTGCTATTTTTCAGGACGATGATAAAAAGGTATACATGTACTATGGTTCAAGCGGTAAATTACCTCTTGTAGGCGTAGAAGTAGATTATAATACCTGGCTTCCGAAAGGCAATCAGGCAGCTTATGAAAAATTATACAAAGCCACCGAAGTAGAAGATATTCAGCGTGCTTATGGGGAGATAAAAGAAGTAGTAGGTTTAGATCCTGCTAATCACGGCTGGGAACGTTTTGGTCCCAATAATGATATGGAACCCGCACCCTGGGGGAATTTTATAGAAGGAGCCTGGATGACCAAACACAATGGCAAATATTACATGCAATATGGAGCTCCTGCTACGGAATTTAAGGGGTATGCCAATGGTGTCCATGTTGGAAACAGTCCGTTGGGACCTTTCACCTATCAAAAACACAATCCTATGTCATACAAACCGGGAGGATTTGTAATCGGAGCGGGACATGGAAACACTTTTGCAGACAATTATGGCAATTACTGGAATACCGGAACCTGTAAGATCTCCATCAAAGACCGTTTCGAACGTCGTATTGATATGTTTCCTGCCGGATTTGATAAAGACGATGTGATGTATTCGATTACTTCTTATGGGGATTTTCCAATTGTTCTTCCCACAAAAAAACGCAACCAGGAGAAAGGAGCTTCTTCCGGCTGGATGCTGCTTTCGTATAAAAAGCCTGTCTCTGTTTCCTCTTCAGAAGAATGCATGGAAGTGGAAACCCACAGAATGGACAATGGAGGTAAAAAAGTATACGAGAAGTTTTGTTACGGGGCGGTTAATTTAACCGACGAAAATATTCAAACGTATTGGTCTGCAAAAACAGCTGATCCGGGTGAATGGTTACAGCTTGATTTAGGCAGACAAATGCAGATCAATGCCTTGCAGATCAACTATGCCGATCATAAAGCAACACAGTTCAATAAGGCAATGGATATTTATTATCAGTACAAAATATTCATGTCGGATGACGCCGTAAACTGGAAATTGGTAGTCGATAAATCTAAAAATGCAAAAGACGTTCCGCATGATTATGTCGAGCTGACGAAAGCAATAAAAGCACGTTACATTAAAATGGTCAACGTTCATAATGCCTCCGGATTGTTTGCAATTTCAGATTTCAGAGTGTTTGGAAACGGATTGGCAGAAAAACCACAGTCGGTTCCTGATTTTAAAGTAGACAGAAATGCAGTTGATGCAAGAAACGCTATGATTTCCTGGAAAAAACAAGAGAAGGCAACCGGTTACAATATTTATTACGGAATTGCACCGGACAAATTGTATAACAGCATTATGGTTTACGACGAAAGTTCGTATGATTTTAGAGGCCTGGATAAAGGAACCACTTATTATTTTACTATTGAAGCGTTTAATGAAAACGGAATTGGTGTAAAAAATGAAGTAGTAGAAGTAAAATAATTCTCATTTTGACCTCTTGAGTGTAATTTATCTTAACACATAGAGTAACATAGGTTCCGTATCTGTAAAAAAGACGTTCCACTTCACTGAAATACACCTATTTCTTTTGTAGTTTTTTTTATATCGGAAGTCTATGTTTCTGTGTGTTATTTTTTTTCGAAATCGTTACATAAAAATACTGGCAGTTCTAAAGAATTTTGTTCCTTTGTTTAACAACCAAAAAATGCTATACAACCTATGAAAAAAACGATTCTGTTAACTGCATTAGTTTTAAACGGATTGACATCTTTTGCGCAGTCAAATGATGAGAAAAACATTAAATTATTTTATAAAAAGGCCCTGACCGAGTCTAAATGTTATACCTGGTTAGAATATTTGTCTAACGACATCGGAAGCCGTTTATCAGGTTCTGCAAGTGCCGAAAAAGCAGTGCAATACACGAAAAGACAATTGGAAACCCTTGGTCTAGACAAAGTTTATCTACAGGAAGTAATGGTTCCGCATTGGGTACGCGGCGAAAAAGAAACCGCTTATATTTTAGATAATAAAACGAAAACTGTAGTGCCAATTTGTGCTTTGGGAGGATCAGTTGCTACTCCTAAAACGGGACTTACAGCCGAAGTAATCGAAGTAAAGGGAATTAAAGAACTGGCAGAATTAGGCGATAAAGTAAAAGGTAAAATTGTGTTCTATAACAGACCAATGGATCCGGAAAATATCGAAACCTTTAAATCTTACGGAGCCTGTGTAGATCAAAGGTATGCCGGTGCAAAAGAAGCGGCAAAATTAGGTGCAGTTGGAACAATCGTACGTTCGATGAACTTGCGTTTAGACGATTTTCCGCATACAGGAGCTCAAAGTTATGGCGACTTACCAAAAGATCAATACATTCCAACTGCCGCAATCAGTACAAATGGAGCAGAATTGTTAAGTAAATCTTTGAAAGTAAATCCGTCTTTGAAATTTTATTTCAAACAATCATGTGAGACCTTGCCGGATGTTTTATCGTATAATGTGATTGGAGAAATGACCGGAACAGAAAACCCTGGCAACATTATGGTTGTCGGAGGACATTTAGATTCCTGGGATTTAGCAGATGGTTCACACGACGATGGAGCAGGAGTGGTTCAAAGTATGGAAGTAGTTCGAATTTTGAAAAACTTAAACTATAAGCCTAAAAATACGATTCGTGTCGTTCTGTTTATGAATGAAGAGAATGGAGGAAAAGGTGGTGCTAAGTATGAAGAAGTTTCGAAACAAAAGAACGAGAATCATATTTTTGCGTTAGAGAGCGATTCTGGAGGATTTTCTCCAAGAGGATTTTCAATTGAAGCAGATGACGCTAATTTTAAGAAAATAGCTGGATTTAAAGACCTTTTTGAGCCTTATTTGGTGCATAGTTTCACTATTGGACATGCAGGATCAGATATCAATCATTTAACCTCTAAATCGATTGTAAAAGCAGGTTTAAAACCGGATTCACAACGTTATTTTGATTACCACCACGCGGCAAACGATAAGTTTGATGCTATTAATAAAAGAGAATTAGAGCTTGGAGCTGCAACCATGACAACTTTGATGTATTTAATGGATCAGGGTGGAATTGTTCTTCCGGCTGCAAACTAAATTGCAAAAATCAAATTCAAATTCCAAATTCCAATAAGGCTGACCTTATTGGAATTTGGAATTTTTTTATTTAGAAGTTTATGTGATTAACTTTTAAACGTGATCGTAAATTTTGCCCCTTTGTTGGGGGTACTTTCCACGTCAATATGACCGCCAAGATTCGTTACATGATTATAAACCAGATAGAGTCCGATTCCGTTACTGTCTTTGTTTGAGTTAAATGTTTGATGTAATCCAAAAATTTTGTCTTTTACTTTTTCCATATCAAAACCAATTCCGTTATCCGAAATAATCAACTGTGTGGTTCCGTTAATATTAAAGGAATTAAAACTGATAAATGGTAAAAAACCAGGTTTTGAGTACTTAATCGAATTGGTAATCAGATTCAGGAATATACTCTTTAAAGAAGTTTTGTTGAAAAGAATTGTTTCTGCCTCCGAAAAATCAATTGAAATTTTGGCTTTCGAATTGTGGATTAAGGAATTAATAGAGTCTAAAACTTCTTTCAATACAACTTCAAAATGCAGGACTTCCAACTGATCGTCTTCTTCATTTTTTTTATCCAGAAGTGCCACATGATCAATTAATGTTTTCTTTAAACTTTGTGTAGAAATTTCAATAATAGAGATTAATTCGAGCGTTTCGGGATCTGTAATAGTAGATTTGTCCAAGAGATCAAAAACGGCCAGTATGTTGTTTACAGGAGATCTTAAATCGTGTGCCGTAGTATAAGTAAGCTGTCTGAGTTCCTTATTGAGTTTGGTAAGTTCTGCCAGATGAAGATTTCTTTCCTGTTCCATCTCTTTTCTGAAAGTGATGTTTTTAGCAACAGCATAAACGAGTCTGTCTTTGGCAACCGGAAAAGAACTCCATAAAAGCCAAACGATAGTACCGCTTTTAGTCACATATCGATTTTCAAAATTATACAAACCAATATCCTGAGTAAGTTCTTTGCGGGCATTTGTAGTCGTCAGTTTATCGGCTTCAAGAATAAAATCGTTTATGGGTCTTGAGAGTATTTCTTCTTCAGTATAGCCCAGTAATTTAGTCATAGCCGGGTTTATTCTTTTAAAATAGCCGTCAAAACCGGCAATACACAATAAATCGGGTGAAGAGTCAAAAAAATCTTCAAACTGCGGGAAAAAATGCAGATTATTTTGGGAATATTTAGGTGCTCTATCGATCATAGTTTAAACCTAACTTAAAATTTACTCTGCTAAAATAGTATTAAAATGTTAGATTTATGTTTTGATTTTAACTATTTTGTTGAATATTCGTTTAAAAACATTTTAATACGTTAAAGAGTTGTCATGGGGGTAAAAATGTAAGTTTTTAGAAACGAAGTTTTTTTGTTTTATTCGTCGATACTGACAAAAAAGGGCTTTTAGTAGGTGTCAATAACCGTTTTTAGGAGGTCAGAATCAGCCAAATCAACAGGAGCGACCACTTTTTCGTCGAGCGGAATGTTATTTCCGTATCTTTCCTTGATTATTTTTTGTACCCTTTGATCGGTTAAATTAAAATCCTTTAACTGTTTTAGTTTGGACAATTCGATGTTTGCGGCATTTTTGTAAATTTTCCAGATCAGTTCAGAGCAATAAATTCTGGTATCGCTCCATTCAAAATACGCGTCATATTCTTTTCCGTCAAATTGCTGACTGTACGCTTTCATTTTTTGCAGTACTACAGGAGTTAAAACTTTATCCGAGTTTTTTAATCGTTTTACAAGATATTTGGACTCTTTTCCGTGCTGAATCCATTCGTTAAAAGGAGTAAGTTTTACAGGCTGAACTGCTTCAAAAACAAACCATTTTCCGTTGATATCGTAAATGATGCCACAATGAGAAAATTTAGAGTTTGTGGCAATTCGTACGGCTTCACATTGCGGAGATTGAGAGGTTTGAAAAATAATATCCCCATCCTGAATTTTAGTTTGTAAAGTGTTTTCCTCTTTGGTTTTGGTAGGGGAAAACGGATTGTTAGGAAAAACTTTCAGCGCAACAAACAAAGCACAGCCAAAACTGAGTAAAAAGGTAATAACCGGAAAGAGATATTTTGATTTTTTCATTTTGTAAAGGTGAAATGTGATATGTAAAATGTAAAATGAGATCTGTAAAACTTGAAACCTGAAACCTGAAACCTGAAACCTGAAACCTGAAACCAATACCTTAAACCCTCATCTACCAATTTAGCGAGACAAATAAAGGTCAAAAAAAAATAGTTACCAAAATGATAACTATTTTTAAGTATAATTTTAAGAAATATTAGATTCTGAAGATTCCACCTACAGCAATAATTCTTTGAAAAAAGAAAAAGTCTTGAGAAGCCCTATCTTCATTACTTTGACTAGTTCTAATATCCTGCATGTTGATGTAACCACCTTTTAACTCACCCTGTATGTAAAAATACTTGAAAAAAGTAAGGTTGATTCCCGCTTTTGCAGAAAGGCCATAACCTGAAATATGAAAATCATCATGACGTTCTTTTCCTAAAAGAGTTGTATTGGTTTTAGGATATAAAAGTCCTGCACCTAAACCCTCAGTTAGGTTAATCTGAATCTTATCCGTATTTGTGATACCAAACAATTTAGAAATATCATCATGTCTGGAAACCTCAGTATTAATATAGTTCAAACCATCTGTATGTTCGTACATTAAAAAAGCGGGACCATTTTGCTGGATCTCACCTTTTCCGAAACCACCTTCCTGAGCACCGCCCTGAGACATGTCTACAGGTCTATTGTTGTAAACGCCATTGTAAATAGATCCGGCCTGATCAGCAGGTAAATTGATGTAACCATTTACATTAGCTGTTTGATTCTGAGTCATCACATATTTCATATGATCCCAACCAACCGAAACGCTGTAATGATCGCTAAAGAAGTACCCCATTCTGAAGTTGGTTTGCGGAATCGTCATGTTAACCGGATTTACATAATCAATATGCCATCCTTTTGGTTTATCATGCGCTTTCATATTATCAACTGTAAAGTTGTAGTCTTTCCCTCTGAAATTCACATCAGATTTAGTGTAACTTTCTCTGTTTCCTCCCCAGGAAACGAAAAATTTTCCTTTGTTGTGGGCGGTGTATCTTTGTACTGTGATTTCTTCCTGCGCAAAAGTGCTTACTGAAAAACACAACAAAAAGAAAACTAAAATATTTGTTTTCAATGAAATGGTATTAAGAAATTAAAATGAGTTAACCGTTTTTCTGATCGCTACTAATTTGGTCATTAAACCTTCGAAATAGTCTAAATGAAGCATATTAGCACCATCACTTTTGGCATTAGCAGGATCGAAATGAGTTTCGATAAAGATACCGTCAACACCAACAGCAATACCTGCTTTGGCAACAGTTTCGATCATGTCCGGTCTTCCTCCCGTAACACCGGCAGTCTGGTTAGGCTGTTGTAACGAGTGTGTTACATCCAGAACTGTAGTAGCATATTGCTGCATAGTAGGGATTCCTCTGTAATCAACAATCATATCCTGGTAACCAAACATAGTACCGCGATCTGTAACCATAACATTTTCGTTGTTACAATCCAGTACTTTTTGTACAGCATGTTTCATACTTTCCGGACTCATGAATTGTCCTTTTTTCAAGTTAACCGTCTTTCCTGTGTTTGCTGCAGCAACAACAAGGTCAGTTTGACGAACCAGGAAGGCTGGAATTTGTAAAACGTCAACGTATTGTGCGGCCATAGCAGCATCTTCATTGGTATGAATATCGGTTACGGTTGGAACGTTAAAAGTCTCTGAAACTTTTCGTAATATTTTTAATGCTTTTTCGTCACCAATTCCTGAGAAACTATCGATTCTTGAACGGTTGGCTTTTTTAAAAGATCCTTTAAATACAAAAGGAATCTGAAGATTGTCGGTAATACCAACTAATTTTTCTGCAATTCTAAGAGCCATTTCTTCTCCTTCTATGGCGCAAGGTCCTGCTAATAAAAAGAAGTTGCCGCTTTCAGTATGCTTAATTTGTGGAATATGTTGTATGTTCATAGTATGTTTTTTTGACAGTGCAAAGGTAGTTATGATTTATGAATAGCAGATGAAGATTTATGTTTTTTTTAAGAAGCTAATCTGGTTATCTGCTGTGTAATTTATGTTGAAATCAGGATTATTCCCTCGAGACTATTGCAAGACTTCATTCAAAATTTTAAATGTTTAAGATGAAGGGCAATATTAATGCGTTACAAAAAGATAATAAATGACATTTATCATGTTGCTTGAAAATTAGTAGTATCATGAAAAAATTACTTTTCGTAAGATCGTTTCATGAAGTACTGAATGATTATAACCACTATCAGGACAAACGTAAAAATAAGCGTGAACATAAAAAGCCCGACAAACTCCATTCCGCATCTAAGGGAATTTGGATTTTGCTCGATATATTTATTAGCATTATACGTGGCAATGTAAAAGGAAATAACAGGTACTATTATTTGCGCGATGAGACTAATTATACAAACCGTTCCGAATTTTAAAGATATAGTTTCACCAATCGCTTTTCTTCCGGCTATAATCTGAAATAGTAATGGAAGAATAAGTAAAATTAGAGGTATGCTTTCTAACATATTATAATTCTGAGTGTAATTTTATTCCTTAATTGCTCTTTAAACGCAATCCCATTGGAACCATTAAAATACCTTTTTCATAAACGTTCAGATAGAGTTTTACCGGCTTCTTTTGCCCGTCCCATTTAAGCTCATATACATTTAGGAATCCTGCCCCCATGTCGCTTCTTTTGGTTGGGAAAGGACAACAGGTTTCTAAGCGGGTATAGGTTATTTTTTCACCATTTGGACCTGCTAAAGCATTTAAAAAACGAGTTTCGTTTAGAGCTTCATTTCGGGTATTCTGAAAAAACAGGTTTACAGGATAATCAGGGTCGTAACCGTATTTTTTATCGTTGCTGAAAAGCGTAATCGAAAATGTATTGTCTTTCTTTAAAACAAGATCAGGAGCGTTGTCATCGACATTTTTTAAAGTCGATTTTGTGCTTATACAAGATGTTACGCTGATAATGAGAACAATAAAAAGGGCTATTTTTTTCATGGTTTATTAATGTTGGTCCTACAAATGTAAAGTGTTTTTACTACAGATGATAAGGATTTAAAGATTTACGGGAAAAATGGTTGTAAATCTGCTGCATCACTATATTCTGCGGTTAATCTGCTTTTTTAGTATTTAGTTTTAAAATACCAATTACAATCAGATATTGTGCCACAAGGTAGGTAAGCATTATAAAAAAGGAACTTTTTTCGATGGGAGCATGAAATTTATTGAAAGCCAAAATACTATCAGAAGTAACAAATGAAACTGCACCTGCTAAAACGTAAAGACTGCCTGTTTTTTTCCAAGTCAGACTGCCATTAAAAGCAAACAGCAACATTGTCGAAATTACGGCTGCATAAATGATTACAGGGATTTTTAATTCACCCAGATTTGGCATCAAAAATAAAACCATTCCAACTAAATAAAAAGCGATAAGCAGGCTGCCAATTGCGAAAAGGACTTTATTGATAGTAGTATTTCTTTTTGTTTGTTTGTTGAAGAGGACGCAATACATGAGGTGAGCAATTAGGAAAAAAAGAAGCCCTAAAATAAAATAGATCTCACCAATATCAGCAAAAAGCAGAATTACATCACCCAGCCAGGAAAACAATAATGCTCCCAAAAGGATGTTTTTTGAAGGGAACTTTCCGTGAAAATAAACTCCGAATCCTAATAACGGTACCAAAACAGGTTTTAGAAACAAGTCCAGATTTTGGTATTCTAAAAACAAAATAATTAGATATAGAATACTGACAACGATAAAGGATTTAAAAAAATAGTGATTTCTCATAATCGGTTTATGAATTAACAGGTTGGTTTCGGTAGTTTTTAAAATCAATATTTACAAAGTAAATTGTAATTAAAAAGGATAAGGTCAAATAGGTTAAAATAACAGGATTACTAAAGGGGATAACTTGATTTAAGCCAAACCAGTCTCCATAGTACATGATGATGCCAATGGCAATACTAAAGCGTAAACCTTCCCAAAAAATGGCATATTTACTTTTGTCCATCAATTCGCTGTAACTGTAAATTGTAATCAGAATAAAAAATCCGTAGAGGAAGATATTGGGCAATCCGATTTTGGCAACATTATCAAATAAATACGTCACAAATAATAGCGTGATTAACATTTGAATTACGGACCAGTAAATTAGCTTTTGTGAATTTTGAGTACCATATTTATTGAAGGCAAAAACATTTTCGATTTTGGTTACGGGATATTTTTCTTCAAAATTTTCAGGTCTCCAGCCGGTGGGTTTAAACCAGATTGTGAGTTTGTCTTTCCAGTTTTCGGCACGCCAAGCGTCTTTAAGCAGTAAAGTTAAATGCTGAAAATTAATTCGGATAGGATTCCAGGTTTGTGCCGGTCTCGTAATACCAAAAACAGGAGGAACATCGTCTAATTCGGCCTGAAAAGTACCAAAAAGTTTGTCCCAGAAAATAAAAATCTGAGAATGGTTTTTATCTAAATATTCAGGGTTTATAGCATGATGTACGCGATGATGCGAGGGTGTAACCAGGATGTATTCCAGAAACCCCATTTTTTTGATGTGTTTCGTATGGTACCAAAACTGCAGAAACAAATGGAGGGGCAGGGTAATGGCTATTACAGAAGCCGGAACTCCTAACAATGCGGCCGGAATTAATAAAAATGTAAACAAATTAACCAGACTTGCGATAGGCTGGCGTAATGCGCAGGCAAGGTTAAATTCTTCGCTGCTGTGGTGAATGGCATGTTTGTTCCAGAAAAGATTAATCTGATGCGCCCATCGATGGCTCCAATAACCATAAAAATCAATGACAAAAAAAGCAATACAATAAGAAAGTACGTTGGCTTCCAGATGATAAAGCGCAATTTTAGAAACCAGCCATTCATATGAAATGAAGGTCAGACTCAATCCCAGAACGTCTTTGACCGAATTGGTAATTCCGGAGCTGATACTCGATACGCTGTCTATTAAAGGAGCGGTATCGTTCTTTTTATAAATGCCGTATAATTTTTCGATTATAATTAATACTAAAAAAATCGGCGTTGCAATAATCAATATCTTTCCGTATTCTTCCATAAAAAAACGATTCTATTTTATTCAAATATAGAATAAAATAGAATCGTTTTTAAATTATTTGCAATTAAACAATTTCAGCGCTTAATCCGGCTTCCAAAAGTTGGGTACATTGCGGTTTTAATTTTTCAATAGGCCCTGTTTTTACAGTGCATTTTCCGTTGTAATGTACAATTAGGGAACATTGTTCTGCTTGCTCTGGCGTATGACTGCAAACACGCATCAAAGTGTCAATTACGTGGTCAAAAGTGTTTACATCGTCGTTGTAAACAATGATTTCGTTATTGAAACCTGTGGCTTCCTTTTCGCGAACTCTTTCTCTTACTTTTTCTTTAGTACTCATTTTTTTAGGTTTTTGTACTGTTGTAATTACTAATTTTTTGGTCACAGCGTGCACAGATTGTATCGGAATTTAAAAGATCGATATCTGTGAACTATTTAATAAACAGATAATTAACTATCTAATTTACGTATTTTAATGAAACCCAGTTATTTCTTTGAAACTTTTTAACATATGTTAAACCTTTTTCGGTGCAGGAAGCATCGATAAAAGGAATGTCTTCTTCATAAAAACCGCTCAAAAGCAATATTCCTTTCGGATTTAAACAATCAACATAACTTTGCATATCGTTTAATAAGATATTTCGGTTGATGTTAGCAATGATTAAATCGTATTTTTTTCCGGCTAGTAAAGCTGCGTCGCCTTCATAAACGGAGATGTGCTGACAATTATTGCGTTCGGCATTTTCAATTGAGTTCAGGTAGCACCAGTTGTCAATGTCAATAGCGTCAATTGGCTGAGCACCTTTCATTTCGGCTAAAATGGCTAAAATGGCTGTTCCGCAACCCATGTCCAGTGTTTTTAAACCTTGAACATCGATTTCCAGTAAATGCTGAATCATCATGTGTGTAGTTTCATGATGACCTGTTCCGAAACTCATTTTTGGTTCGATTACAATATCAAATTCAGCGTTTGTTTTCTCATGAAAAGGAGCGCGAACATGGCATTTTCCGTCTACATCAATAGCCTCAAAATTCTTTTCCCATTCCTCATTCCAGTTGACCTGATCGATTTCCTCAATGGTATATTCGATTTTGAATTCTTCGGATTGTAAAATATAAATGTCGTCCAGAATATTCTCGTCCCATAAATCTTTTTTCACAAAAGCCGAAATTCCGTTCTCTGTTTCTGTAAAAGTCTCAAACGCTTTTTCGCCTAGTTCAGCAATTAAAATTTCAGAACCCGGTTCTTTTGGTTCAATTGTAAAATGGTACCCTAAATATATATTCGACATAAAAAAAATTTTTGCAAAGGTAAGAATCCAAAGCAAAAGTTGTTCATAAATAATCAATATCCTTACCTTAATTAATGTTAATTTTGATTGGAATTTGTAAGGATTTTTAAAAGTATGAAGAATATCATTTTTATTTTGCTCTTTGTGGTACTTAACGGAGCAACTTGTGAGAAAGAACATGAAGTGGTTCGATCGTTTTGTTATTGGAAAACCGATTTGAATTTCGAAAAGACAGAGGATTCGTTGATAAAAGACTTGAAGGTAAAACATTTGTACATTCGTTTTTTTGATGTAGACTGGAACCCGTATGCTAAAGAACCTTTGCCGGTTGCAACCCTTCACGATATCAGATTAAATGAAAGCAATCCTGAAATTACCCCCAGTATTTTCATTACCAATGAAGTAGTTTTGAAATCCGGAAAAAAGCAACTGGACAGTTTGGCTGTGAGAATTGCCAAACGTATTGAACAGATAGGATTGAAAATGAATGACTCAAAAGCCGAGAAAATAGCCAGTTCGATTGTGTATCCAAAAGATTATTACAAGCAGGAGAATCGTAAACAGTTGAATTATGATTCGGTAAAATCGAGTGAAATGGCAAAATTGAAAGTTGATTTTAAAGAAATCCTGATCGATTGTGACTGGTCGGAAAAATCAAAAGACAATTATTTTTACTTGTTAAAGCAAATCAAAAAGAGCTATCCTGCGACTGCGGTTTCGGCTACCATAAGACTCTGGCAGTACAAATATGCTTCAAAAGCAGGAATTCCACCTGTAGATAAAGGCTTGCTGATGTGTTACAATTTGAGAAAACCGGAAGATTTTACTACCAAAAATTCCATAGGAACCAGCGAAGAATTGGCACAATATATTACACACAACCAATACGGCTTAAAGCTTGATATTGCTCTGCCATTGTACAGCTGGGCAGTTGTTTTCAGAGGCAATCAGTTTAAGGGGATTTTATCCGATTATGACAGGGTTCAAAATGACACTGTTAAATTAAAAAAAGTATCAGACGCTAAATATATATTACAAGACGATATTTTAGTGGGACAGACTTATTTGAGAAACGGGGACGAAATCAGGATTGAGAAAATTTCTGAAGACGAACTTGACAAAATGATTTCGATCGTAAAAAGTAAAATTCCAATTGACAATCAGACCAAAGTGACGTTTTTCTCTTTCGATAAAAAATACATCAACGATTATGGAACCCAAAATATATCCGGTTATTATGCGCGTTTTTAGCCCTTTACTTTTTATTTTTAGTGTTCAAATCTCTTTGGCTTGTGGATGGAGTGTTTCGCCTGAGACCAGCAGACTGGCTTTGTTTAAAGCGCAAAGAGAAGGATTTTTTAAGCTGACACCTTTTTATTATTCCGCCGATAATTACTACTATACCAATACTGTTTCGGGAGCAGATCAGGAATTGAATTGTGCAGAGTGGAAGAAAAAACTGGGCAGTCAGGTCGATCCAAAAGACGTGCACGTTATTTTGTACGAAACGGATGCTGAGAAATTCGAAACCGCTTATGAAACGAAATCGC
Organism: Flavobacterium sp. B183; assembly: GCF_023539155.1. Taxonomy (NCBI): domain Bacteria; kingdom Pseudomonadati; phylum Bacteroidota; class Flavobacteriia; order Flavobacteriales; family Flavobacteriaceae; genus Flavobacterium; species Flavobacterium sp. B183. The sequence goes on from NZ_CP097434.1 coordinate 3,185,241, forward strand.
TGAAAAAAGTTTTTGATAAGAATACTTTCATTGAAGCCTTATTACTTTCAAAAAACAAAGCGCTTCTCAATTACATTTTGTTTGCGAAAAAACTAGAATACAACAGTAATCCTGATATAAAATGGGAGTCGTGGGGTAATATTGGTTATGACAGTAAAGATCATAAAATAGCGGATGTTAGCGATTTTGAAAAGAAAATCAGAACGGCAAAAGATTCTTTTTTAAAACAGCGTTATGCTTTTTTACTGTTGAGGTACAGTTTTTATGCCTCTGATAAGAATGAAGTGATTCGTTTGTACGATACTTATTTTGCAGAAAACAAAAACACGATCTTAGGCCCCTGGGCTTTGTATTATAAAGCTTTATGTGTTGAGGATTTAGCTTTACAGAATTATTTGCTGAGTAAAGTATTTGTTTCCTGTGAAGAGAAATCATTTGCAGTTTTGCAGCATTACAACTGGAAATTAACAGCAGAGACTTTGGCATTGGCTCAAAACGATGAAGAGCGCAGTGTGATTCTGGCCATTGAAGGCTTACGCAATCCGGCACCAGGTCTGAAAACCATTCAGGAAATTTATGAGTGGAGTCCGAATAGCTTGTATTTGAGTTTTTTGATCGGGAGGGAAGTGAACAAACTTGAAGATTGGATTTTTACACCCCAATACACCAATGACGGAACGCCTTCGGTTGTTTTTGACAGTACAGTCTGGTATGAAAACTATGCGAAAGCAAAGGAGGAGAATTTCAGGAAAGATATTTTGTATTTAAGGGAGTTGGAATATTATTTGATTTCCATCAGAGAGCAGACTTCGGGCGAGCAAAAGGACTATATCACAGCAGCGATTGCACAGCTTTGTTTTATAGGAGACGAAATTGATCTGGGAAAGAAATATACGGATATGATTTCAGAAAAAGCAAATTCTTCCATACAAATGCAAAAGAATATTCAGTTAGCATTGGTTTCTTTAAAGCAGGATGATTTGAAAAACAACGAAGTTCAAAATCAGCTTTTTAAATATTTTGATTCGGTTGAAAATCTGGTAGAGACCGATTTAGGTTTGTTTAAGAATTTATACAGTTTGTATCGCATCGCCGGCAAAGATTTTGCAGCAAAAGGCGATCGCGTAACAGCAGGTTTACTGGCGATGAAATCAGATATTAAAAATGAAGGAGAATACTCCGCTTACAATACGACTTATTTTTACAGTTATATCGGTTATTTTGATCGAAATAATGCAACCGAGGCAGATATAGATCGTTTGATAGCACTTCAGGAGAAAAAAGACAAAACGCCTTTTGAAAGGTATATCTGTTCAGGAACAATAGCGCCAAATGTCAATTATTATAAAGATCTGAAAGGAACGATTGCATTCCGAAATAATAATTTGGAGCTGGCTTACCAAACTTTTGCCAGTATGCCGAAGGATTTTTGGGAGAAAAATTATGCGTATAAAGATTTTTTAAACGAGAATCCGTTTACGCCCAAAATTCTGCAAAGAGATACAGAGCGAAAGTTCGACTATCGTTTCAATAAAGCCGATTTTATAGCGCAGTTGATTCAGCTGAAAAAACAAAACACAGCTACAAGCAATCTGAAACTGGCACATGCTTATTTTAATGTGTCGTATTTGGGTAATTCCTGGATGATGACTGCGTACGATTGGACATCGGGTGAATCGTATGTGGATTATGTGTATGGGGATAATTCAGAAAATGAAAAGAAATACCAAAATGGTAATTACTATAATTTAAGCATGGCCAAAATGTACTATGAGAAAGCCTTGAAAATGTCTAAAAATACAAATGAAAAAGCTCTGGCAAGTTTAATGATTTTTGAATGCAATTATTACAACCACTACGCCAATATTGTTTCTGCGGAGGAAGAAGAAAAGAACCCGTTTAAAGCAGGGCAGGAGCTGATTAATTTCTATTCGGTTTATAGAAAAACGACTGCTTTTCAAAAATACAATTGTCCTTTGTTAGAATCGTATCTTAAGTAATAGGGAGCAGACAGGTCATAAAAAAAGCGTTCGTAAAACCGAACGCTTTTTTTTATGAGGTACTGAGTTTCTAAGACTCTAATAATCTATTATTCTCAATGATTTAATTATTTGAAATGTCTAATAATCTAAAGATCTAATAATCTAAAGATCTAATAATCTAAAGATCTAGATAGCGGTAACAATTGCTAAAAAGTCATCCGCTTTTAAAGCTGCACCACCAATTAAGCCACCATCTACGTCTGGTTTAGAGAAGATTTCTTTAGCATTTTCAGGTTTAACAGAACCACCGTAAAGAATAGAAACTTCATCAGCGATAGCAGCTCCAAATGCTTTACGAACAACCTCTCTGATAAATTCGTGCATTTCCTGTGCTTGTTCCGGTGAAGCCGTTTCTCCTGTTCCGATTGCCCAAACCGGCTCGTAAGCCAAAACAATCTTAGACCATGATTCTTTTGCAATGTGGAATAATCCGTCACGCAATTGGTTTTCAACAATATTAAAGTGATTGTCAGACTGACGGTCTTTTAATTCCTCTCCAAAACAGAAAATTACAGTCATGTCATGTTTTAGAGCGGTGTCTACTTTATTTGCAATTAAGGCATCTGTTTCGTGAAAAATAGCTCTACGCTCAGAGTGACCCAGAATTACGGTATTTACACCCACACTGGTTAACATGTCAGCAGAAATTTCTCCTGTAAAAGCACCGCCTTCAGCCTGATGAACGTTTTGCGCTGCAACACCGATAGTGGTGTTTTTTAATTTAGCAGCTGCTGCCTGCAAGTTTATAAAAGTTGGTGCTACAATTACTTGTGCAGTAGTTTGTGCAGGTATTTTAGCGATTAATTCGTTTAATAATTCTTCAGTTTGTGCTGCGTTTTTATGCATTTTCCAGTTTCCTGCAACAATCTTTTTTCTCATTGTGGTAGTTTTTTATTTTTTGCTTTTATTTTATTCACGTTTATCATTGCAATTGCAATGCATATTGCGGTTTTATTTTAAACCTTTTAAGGTTTCATTGATTTTGTCAAAATCTTTTTCAATGGCACGATAGAGTACAATTTTCCCGGTTTTGTCTATAATGATGTATCTCGGAATCCAGTCTAAGTCAATTGCTTTTCCAAAAACACCTTTCATACCGTCGTTCATCATGAAATGATCGCCTTTTAATTCGTGTTTTTCAATTCCGGCTTTCCATTTGTCCGCAGTTTTGTCCGCAGAAAGGAATAAGTACGAAACAGTAGGGTTATTTGCTTGTAATTCTTTAAGCTGAGGCATTGCTTTTACACAGTCGCCACACCAGGAAGCCCAAACTTCGATTAACAAAGTTTTGCCTTTGTATTTTTTTAAAATGTTTTTGAAAGCAACCTGACTATCATCAGCTGCTAATAATTTTTCAGACAAAGCTTCTTTCGAAAAACTGGTTTTCTGAGCTTGTGAGCATGAAAAAGTGATAAATGCAATAAAGATTAGCGTTATTTGTTTCATAGTGGTAAATGATTTTGAACAAAGTTAAACAAACAAATGGAAAGCCAATCGGACATTAACAAAAATTGAAGACTCGTTTATTTTATCACAAATCAGCCAATTTCGGTTAAAAAAAGAGGAGTGAAATCGTAATAGTTGAGAGAATAAACTTCAAATTGGAATGAATTTTTAAAAGTAAATCTGCGAAAAAGCAAAAAAGAGAAATATTTTTTTGGGAACGATAAGTTTTTGGCGGGAAAAAAACGTCAGATTGACTTAAAAAAGAGTTTCTTGAAATACGTATTTAAAACGTATTAAAATGGAATCTGATATCGTTTTAATGAAGATATCTAAGAGGAGTAAAAAAATAAAGTCCGCAACGTTTTTATAACGTTGTGGACTTTGTTAAAATCTTGTAACCTTTCAGGTTGAATGCTATTTTATAATTTTAAATCGCTGATGTCGTTGTAATGTACTTTTTGAACCACAGTTCCATTTTGCAGTACTACAATACTTGGATTAGCTCTTTCGATTGTTTTTAGAGTAGTGGCATCACAGAAATAGAAGTCAACATCTAAGCCGTATTGTTTTTTAGCTTTTGTAATTTCATCAGGACCTGAAGCGGTCATTGCAATTACTTTATAACCTTTGGTTTTCGCCTCTTTGTTCAGTATTTCTAATTTTTTCATTCCCTCAGGATTAGACAATGTTAAATCATACGTTACAAACACCAATAATTTAGGCTCTTTCAATAATTCGTCTTTGTAATCAGAATCATCTTTAGTCATCGTAAAATCGTGAATTGGCGGTACATAACCTTCTGTAATTACTTTGTCTTTACGGTCTACAAACGTAGCACCTTCCGGAATGTTCATCAGGTCTTTTTCTGTAAACTCTTTATCAACACCATTTACTTTGTAGATGAAAATCATTTCAACCACAGATTTTGGTGCACCTTCCGGAATTTCCATTCCCTTCTCGATATTACTTCCTACTTTATACGGACGGAAATCTTTGATCGGATTATGGTTGAGTACCCAAACAGCCATAATAACACATAAAACGATACTTATCAAAGTAACAATATTCGTGACTGCTTTTGAAAATAAAGGTTTTACCAGTTTTTTATTGATGAACAGTATCAGAATAAAGAAAAGTAGAACAATATCTTTTGTAAAAGATTGCCAAGGGGTTAAGTGAAGTGCGTCTCCGAAACATCCACAGTCTTTAACTACATCAAAATAAGCAGAGTAGAAGGTAAGGAAAGTGAAGAAAACGATTAGCAGCAGCAAAGCCCAAATCGTAAGTTTTGATTTATATCCTACCAATAACATCACACCCAGAACTACTTCCAGAATTACTAAAAAGATGGCTAATCCTAAAGCCAATGGCTCCAGAAACGGCATGTTAAAAACCGGCTCACTGAAATACTCAGCTAATTTATAGGAGAAACCAACCGGATCGTTTAGTTTAATCAGTCCGGAAATAATAAAAAGTACTCCGACAAATAATCTGGAAAATTGGGTAATGATGTTTTTCATAAAAATAATGATTTTAAAATTCCAAAACTAAAATTCCAAATTCCAACTTTTCAATAAAATTTTGGGATTTGGTATTTTTAAAATTAAATTTTATTTAGTGATAGGGTTTAGGATTAAAGCAAAAACAGAATAATTAATCATATCCTGATAATTGGCATCGATGCCTTCAGATACTATAGTTTTTCCTTTATTGTCTTCAATTTGTTTTACGCGAAGTATTTTTTGCAGAATCAGATCCGTCAGAGAACTTACACGCATGTCACGCCAGGCTTCGCCATAATCATGATTTTTGGCTTCCATTAAGTCTTTGGTTCGTTTTACCTGAGCATCGTACAATTCAGTTGCTTTTTCAACATCTAAATCAGGCTGATCGACAACTCCAAGTTCTAACTGAATCAGTGCCATGATCGAATAATTGATGATTCCAATGAATTCGCCTTTTTCATCTTCGTCTATTTTACGGACTTCATTTTCCTGCAGACTTCTGATTCTTTGTGCTTTTATAAAAATCTGATCGGTTAAGGATGGCAATCTTAATATACGCCATGCACTGCCGTAATCTTTCATTTTATTAATAAACAAAGTACGGCAAACCGTAATTACATTATCAAATTCAAGGGAAGTATTCTTCATTTATTGCTGTATATTTGCTAAAAATTTCTTCAAAAATAGGGATAATATTAAAGAGTTTCAAGTTTCAGGTTTTCTTTGTTTCAAGTTTTTTCTAAACAAAGTGTTAATGCCCGATTTTGAAACTATAAAATATAAAGTTTCAGGTTTCAAGTTTCAGGTTGACGCAGATCGTATAGGTTTCTTAACTTGAAATCTGGGAAGAGTTTAAAAAAGTTTCAGGTTTCAAGTTGATACAGATTGTGTAAGTTCCGGAACTTGGAACCTGAAACTTGAAACAAAGAAAACGTGAAACCTGAAACAAAAATAACAAAACAAACCATGACAATTAATTGCAAAGGCCAGCTTATAGATTTATCGATTCCTAAAGTAATGGGGATTTTAAATGTGACACCCAATTCTTTTTTTGACGGCGGAAAATATAAAAATGAGGATGAAATAATTGATCAGGTTGGCAAAATGCTTTCTGAAGGCGCTGCATTTATTGATATTGGCGCTTATTCCAGTAAGCCGAGTGCAGAATTTGTATCAGAACAAGAGGAAATTGAACGAATTGTTCCTGTAATAGAGTTGATTTTAAAACATTTTCCAAAAGCTTTATTGTCAATTGATACTTTTAGAGCCGAAGTTGCCAAAGCAAGTATCGAAAGCGGTGCAGCCATTATAAACGACATTGCGGCAGGTGAACTTGACGATAAAATGTTCGAGGTGGTTGCTAAATACAATGTGCCATACATCATGATGCACATGCGAGGCAATCCGCAAACGATGCAGAGCCTCACACAATACGATGATATTGTAAAAGAGATGTTGTTTTATTTTTCTGAGAAAGTGAAACGTGCAAGAGCTTTAGGAATCAATGATTTGATTTTAGATCCGGGTTTCGGTTTTGCTAAAACGACCGATCAGAATTATGAAGTAATGCAAAAAATGGAGCTTTTTAATCTATTGGACTTGCCTGTTTTAGCTGGTGTTTCGAGAAAATCAATGATTTATAAAACGCTTGATATAACGCCACAGGAAGCTTTAAACGGAACAACGTTTTTAAATACTATTGCATTAACAAAAGGTGCTAAAATACTACGCGTTCACGATGTGAAGGAAGCGGTGGAATGTGTTAGTTTGTATAACAAATTGAATATTTAAGCGACAAGATTTGTCATTCCTCGGAATGACAACTTTGTGTGAATTTTATATATTAAAAAAATAAATTATGAAATACTTCTCTTTATTTATAATCTGTCTTTTATTCTCTTGTGGAAAAAAAGAGGACGTTTTACTTCCAAAATCGAACGTTACAATCGTAAAAGATGTGGAAGATCTTTCACCGATTTATATCTTCTTTAAAACCGAAGGAAAAGATACCATAGCCGATGTGAACCGAAAAAGCAGCATTATTTCAACCAATTGGATTTTTAATATTGACAAGCGTCTGCCTTTAAAATTGGTCATTCCGGAAGTAATGAAATTACAAGAGAAAAAGCGAGCTGACAGTGCCCATAAAAACGAAAATGCTGAAAATTATTATTCCTACGCTGATTCGATCGGAAAGAATCTTGCTTTTATACCTTTCACGAAAGTGTATTATAAAATGGAGATCGCCAATAACAGAAGCCAGTTGTATTTTAAAAAGAATGGAATGATACAATACAGCGGAAGAAAAACATATGATTTCCCTAAAAATGATTTGCCAAAGTTTTTAGACAGTTTAATCATAAATCCAAAGGCTGAGATTAAGTTTTCGTACGATAAAAACATGACTTTTGGAACGTATATTCAGTGTAAAATATTGGTAAAAACCATAGCTGATAAAAAGATCCCTTTTGTTTTTATAAACCAGGAAGAAGAGTTTGTGTTTTAGCTTTAGGCTGTAAGCAATAAGCAATAAGTTGTATTAGCTAAGAAGAGCAATTAACAATTAACAATTGATAATTAACAATTGATAATTATTGATGGTGATAAGGTTCGTTCCTTAAAATAGTAAATCCTCTATACAATTGTTCAATAAAAAACAAACGTACCATCTGGTGGGAAAACGTCATTAGCGAAAGCGAGATTTTGCCTTGTGCCTTACTGTATACCATATCTGAAAATCCATAAGGTCCACCAATTACGAAGACCAGAGTTTTGATTCCCGAATTCATTTTCTTTTGTAACTCTTCAGAAAAACCAACACTGGAGAAGTTTTTGCCGTTTTCGTCCAATAGAATCAGCTGATCCGTTGATGAGAGTTTCGACAGTATCAATTCACCTTCCTTTTCTTTTTGCTGACTTTCGGATAAATTCTTAACATTTTTGATGTCGGGAATAATTTCCAGATCAAATTTGATATAAAACGACAAACGTTTGATGTAATCGTCAATCAAAGTTTGAAGCGATTTGTTGTCTGTTTTGCCAATGGCGATAAGTTTGATATTCATTGCTTATTTTTTGTTTTCAAAAACCGTTTCAAAATGTTCTACAATCGGAAAAGGTTCGTAGTAGTGGTGTAAGATCTTTTTCCATTGCAGATAAGCCTCAGAGGTTCTAAAACCCACTGTATGATCTTCAAGAGTATTCCAATCTACCAATAAAAGATATTTGTTTTCGACTTCAAGGCATTTCTCTAAACGATGTCCTAAGTATCCGTTTATAGAGGAAATATATTGACTTGCTTTCGTAAAATCAGCTTCAAATTGTGAGGCTAATTCCGGTTTAACAAAAAGATATGCAGCTTCCAGAATCCTATTCATTATTATGATTTTATCCGCTTGATCCGCTAAATCTGCAAGAGTAAAATTTTCTCATGCAGATTAAGCTGATTCGGCAGATTTTTTTGTACTAGTTTTTAGAGAACTTCGCTTCGAAAGTTTTAAAACGGTTGTCCAGATCCTTAATCAATTGTTTTTTAACCGCTTCATCCTGAATAAAACTGTAGTTAATACTGTTGTATACGTATTTTTTTATCGTTGCATAGGAAACATCAGGGTATCTTTTGGCTAGTAAAACATATTGCTCTGTCATATTAGTTCTCAAAATTCCGGCATCGTCTGTACTAATTACAATTGGCACATTAAATTCTTTGTAAAGTGTAAACGGATGTCTGTTTTCCTTTACTTTCAAAATGAACTCGTTGCTCGTTAAGTTAATCTCGATTGGAATATTTTTTTGAGCCATGTGACGCAATAAATCATATGAATTTGCTTCGTACGCAATATCAACACCATGTCCAATTCTGTTGGCTCCGGCGATGTGAATAGCGTCGTTAATGTGCCAGGTTAATTCTTCCGGCTGAACCAGTCCTAAAGTCAGTTCGCCAGCATGAAGCGTATATTTTACAGCAGGAAACTTAGAATTACAGTATTTAAACATGACCATGTGCAACCAATAATCTTTCATGGAGTTTTCGCCATGTTCTGGCGAAACAATGTTTACACCTGCAACCAGTTTACTGTCGTTGGCAGAAATAAAGGCAATCGTCAGGTTTTTAAATAAATCTACAGGATCCATAAAACGAAGCACAAAATTTTGATAACGCATGGTAAAACGCTCGTCGTCAATTTTCAGATCCTTGTGCAGTTTGGCAATAAAATTTGTATTGAAGTCTGCAGCATATTTTTTGGCTTCTTTCTTTTGAAGTGATTGGTACAATTCGTCTAAAAGCTTTAGAGCTGCTTTTTCATCTTTTTGAGTCGCGGTCTGGCGAAGTTTTGCATTGAAATCAGCAAGGTCAGAAACATTCATATCACACGGAATCGTTGATAATTGAGTTTCAATATAACTTACATTTTCAGCCAGAGCACGTTTTTTTAATTCCAGCATTCCTTCGGCAAAATGGCCTTTAATAGTAGGTTCGAATTTTTGAAAAGAATCAAAAAACAAATCATCAGAAGGTACAGAACCATTATAATCTTTTGCAGACCAAGTTTGCATAACCTGTTGTTGGTAATGATCTAGTTTGCCATCCTTTTTTAGAGAAGAGAAGGTTTGCCAGTTTCCTTTTTCTGGTTTTGTTTTAGAAACTTCCATCGTTTCTAAATTCAAATAAAAATCTTCTGCAATAGCTCTTTCTAAAAGAGGTTCTGCATAAATCGATCCGGAAAAATGATGATGTAAATCGCCGCCTTTTGGCATTTGTTGGAAGAAAGCTGTGGAAAGCGCTTCGTTGTTTCTTATTTTTTCTAAATAACTGTCAGCCGTTTGAGAAAAGCCGATCTGTGCTATAAAAATACAGAAAAGTGTAATTATCCTTGTCATACTCTAAGTTTAAATTACATGCAAATATACGAGTTTCTGCCGAGATTTAAAAATTGATTTCGTTGTGTAGTCTTTTTTACCGCAAAAAGCATAAGGTTTTGTGATATGCTAAACTTACTATAAACGCAAAGTTCGCAACGTTTTACCTAAAAAAACTTTGCGAACTTTGCGTAATTCTTTGCGAGCCTTGCGGTTAAAAAAAACTTAGAACCTCAGTCCCTCAGCCTCTCAGCCCCTTTAAGAAAAAAGTACGTCGTGAATTTCCTCGACCTTATCAAAAACGCTTTTTGCAAAAGGACAAAGCGGGATAATTTTTAAATCGTTTTTTCGGGCGTATTCTACGGCGGCCATGACCAGTTTTTTACCGACACCTCTTCCGTTAAATTCCTCATTTACTTCGGTGTGGTCGATGATGAATTTTGAATCACCAGCCCAGGTATAAGTCATTTTTCCGGCTTGTTTTCCATCTTCTACAGCTTCAAAATAGCCTCTTCTTGTATCGTTTATTTGTTGAATTTCCATGATGTGTTATATTAGTGTGGTTTTTATTTCGATTGAATTTGTTAATGTTTTATGTATCGGACAGCTGTTGGCAATGGTTTCAAGACGTTGTCTTTGCTTGTCGTCGACCTCGCCGATAATTTCTATTTTTCTTGTAAACAAGGAGATTTTTTGGTCGAGATCTCTTTCAAAGTCAACTTTGATATTGATTTCGGTAACCTCCCATTGTTTGCGATTGATATACATGCGAAGTGTGATCAAAGTACAGGAGGCTAGAGAAGAGGCTAGCAATTCTGACGGACTAAATCCTAAGTTTTTGCCTCCCATTTCTTGAGGTTCGTCGGCAATTACAATATTTCCGCTGGCAGATGTGATCTCCGTGCGATACAAACGGGTGTCGATTTGTGCTGATAGTGTATCCATAGTTATCTCATTTTAGGATCAGGTAAAGGAACAAATTCAGTTTCGCCCGGAACCTTAGGAAAAGTCTGTTCTGTCCAGTCTTTTTTAGCTTTTTCTATTCGGTTTTTATCAGAGGAAACAAAATTCCAAAAGATAAAATGTTCTTCCGGGAAGGGCTGTCCTCCAAAAATATAAACTGTTGTGTTTTCGGCTATTTCGAACTCGCATAAAGTACTGTCGTTGGTAATCAGAATTTGTTTCGGATCGTAAACATGTTCTCCACTTTTAATACTTCCTTCGAGAATGTACAAACCGCTTTCGCCAAAAAGATCTTTTCCAATGTTGATTTTTCTGGCTTCGGTGCTTTTGATTTCGATAAAATAAAGCGGACTATATACAGGAACAGGTGATTTTTTGCCAAATGCTTCTCCCGCGATTAATTTATACGAAACACCATTTTCTTCCCAGCTCGGAATGTCACTGGCTTCCACATGTGTAAAGTTCGGATCCATTTCTTCCAGTTCTTTAGGTAATGCCACCCAAATTTGAAGACCGTGAAGCATCTTGTCAGAATGTCTTAAATATTCAGGCGTTCGCTCTGAATGTACGATCCCTTTTCCGGCTGTCATCCAGTTTACGGCACCTGGTTTTATTTCCAGTTCGGTACCCAGACTGTCGCGGTGCATAATGCTGCCTTCAAATAAAAAAGTCAAAGTAGAAAGTCCGATGTGCGGATGCGGAGGAACATCCATATTTTGATACTGATTTAAATGTGCCGGACCCATATGGTCGATAAATACAAACGGACCAACGGCTCTTTTTTCACGGAAAGGCAATAGACGACCTACCATAAAGTTGCCAATATTGGCAGCGCGTTCTTCGATGATTAAACTGATATTTGACATGTTCTTTGTTTTAGTTGAAAGCAAAATTACAGCTGTAGTCACAATCTGTAACTTAATTTAGATTAAGAAAGTTTGTTTTTGGTATTCTTTATAAAAGTAAGGAATAGAATTAAAAAGATTTGATTTGAATTGAAAAAGAACACCAATTACACCAATTTTCACGAACTAATTTTGTATAATGATTGAACACATAGAAACATAGAACCCTAAATTGAATGCGGAGGAAGGTTCAAGAAAATCAAGTTTTTTTTCACAAAACGATGAGTCTTATTTAAAATGAAATGACTTTATATGTACAATCAAAAACTATGTTTCTATGTGTTAAAAAATTACTCAATCAATTTGTGTTAATTTGTGTAATTCGTGTTTTAACTATTCAATCAATTCAAAATCGAGGGTTTCGCTTTCTGTTCCATTGATAATAATAGACAACTGATGTTTTCCGGTATGAAAAACACGTGTTGTAATGATTTTAAATGACTGATTTCGCTCTACTTTAATGGTTTCATTGGGCTGATAAACCTTCTCACTAATTTTAAAGACTTTTTTTGCCAGATGTCCTTTCGCTTTTTTATAATGAACGGCATATTCTAAACGAATCGTTTTCGGTTCATTATTTTTATTGTTCAGATAAAAGTGAAACTGCAGATAATCTCCAATTTTTACAATTGGTGTCTTGATTTCAAAAAAAGAAAGTTCAATATTAGCATTGTTCAGACCATAATGATGCAGAATTTCTGGATGTCCCTGTTTTAATAAAGTACGACAGCCATGTTTGATGATTCCATCCGTTTCTTTGCTGTGGCCTTTCCATTTACGGGCAATTTCCAAGACGATTTGCGGATTGTCTTTTACAATATCGTTTAGATTATTGGCGACACTTCGACGCACATATTCTGAAGGATCGTTTTTTAAATTCTCTAAAATTGGCAGAATAGAGTCAGGGTCTTTTTTTAAGTACGGAATCGCCATTGCCCAGGGTAATCTTGGTCGGCTACCTTCACTGGCCAATCTGCGAACATGATGATTTTCATGCAGAGACCATTTGGTCATTTCATCAATCATCTGTTCTTTGTATTTTAAAATGAAAGGACGAACAGCAAATTCGCAGCTTATAAATTGAGTGATAGAAACAAAGGCTTTCGCAGAAGTTTTAAAATCATCCAGGCCGTACATTTCGATATAATCAGCAAAAAATATAAATGCCAGATTACTATCGGTAAAACTGTTTTTCTTTAAGTTTTCAATTATTTTGTCCAGTAAAGAAGTAGCTTCCGGGAAATTTTTAGGCATAAACTGATGTAAAACAACGGTGGTGTGTTTCATGCGGTCTTTCCATTCTTTTTGGCTAAAATCGCCTTCATAAATGGCTGCAATAAATTTTTGTTTGTCAAATGTCGGATGTACTTCCGCGACAGTCTGACCAAATTGTTCGTAGAAAGAAACGGAGTAAATGTCTTTAATTAATCCCATGATTTTGTTTGAATGAACCTCAAAGATATTTAATGTTTGTTAATTATTTAAGCTGGTAAAAGATTAAGTTTAGTTAAGAGTTTAATCTTTATTTTTCTCTATCTTCGGCTAATTTCTCAATTTTAAAATCAAAGCGAAGCTTTTAAATCCACAAAATATGTCCTACTTTAGCATCATATAAAAATTTTAGGAAAATGATTAGCGAAGAACAGTTTCAAAGCGAATTACAATTATTAATCAGCAATGCCATTCGGGAAGATGTAGGCACGGGAGATTACAGCTCGCTGGCTTGTATTCCGGACACGGCGCACGGGCAGGCTAAATTACTGGTGAAAGATCAGGGAATTATTGCCGGTGTTGCATTGGCGAAAATGATTTTTGAATACGTAGATCCGAAATTAAAAATGAAAGTTTTTATAGAAGACGGAACTCATGTAGAATATGGTGATGTAGTTTTTGAAGTTTCAGGAAGTTCTCAGTCCATTTTAAAAGCAGAGAGAGTGGTTTTGAACAGTATGCAGCGTATGTCGGCCATTGCGACCAAAACAGATTACTATGTGCAGCTATTGGACGGAACCGGAGCTAAAATCTTAGATACCCGTAAAACGACTCCAAATTTCAGAGTTGCCGAAAAATGGGCTGTCAAAATTGGAGGAGGAGAAAACCATCGTTTTGCATTGTACGATATGGTCATGCTGAAAGACAATCATATTGATTTTGCAGGAGGAATTACACTTGCAATCAAGAAAACCAAAGAGTATTTAAAAGAGAATAATTTAGATTTGAAAATTATTGTCGAGGCCAGAAATTTAGATGAGATTCGCGAAATTTTATTAAGTGAAGGCGTTCACAGAATTCTAATCGATAATTTTAATTATGAAGATACTAGAACAGCAGTGCAATTAATAGGTAATAAATGCCAGACGGAATCTTCGGGTAATATTAATGAAAAAACAATTCGTGAATACGGACTCTGTGGTGTCAATTACATTTCATCAGGAGCACTAACGCACTCTGTTTATAACATGGATTTAAGTTTGAAGGCTTTTTAAATGAAATGTGAGTTGTAAGATGTGGGAATTAGCTATGAATAAAGACTAAAGAAAAACATAGTTAGTAAAGATCTAAAATTTACATGTTATATTCGAATAATCTAAATATCTAACAATCTAAAAATTAAAGATGTCAAAAGAGATAGAAGAACGGATTGAGAAAGTTCCCGTGGTACGATCTGTAGTTCGTTTTTTCAAGAGAATAAAATTGCCCTGGCTTGAAGGTTTTTCGTTATACGATTTGCTTGAAATGTATACCATCGGTATTATTGAAGGAGCATTTTCGTATCATGCGAGTGCTGTTTCGTTCAGCTTCTTTATGGCCTTATTTCCTTTTGCATTATTTATTTTAAACTTAATTCCCTTTATTCCTATTGAAGGATTTCAGCAGGATTTTTTGCAGTTTGTACAACAGGGAGTTCCTCCGAATACTTACGAGGCGATCAGTAAGATTATAAGAGATATTTTAAACAACAGTCACTCCGGTTTATTGTCGTCGGGATTTTTGCTTTCGATATTTTTAATGGCAAATGGTATTAACGGTATTCTGAGCGGTTTCGAATCCTCGAAACATGTCTTTGATAAGCGCGGTTTTCTGAATCAGTATTTGGTGGCGCTGGCAATTTCACTCATCATGACTATTATATTGTTTGTAACAGTAGCGACAATTGTTGTTTTTGAGGTATTTATTCAAAAAACAATTATTCAGGATGTGTTAAGCGATCGCATTCCGTTGATTATTTTGGGGCGATATTTGTTCGTTGTTTTAATGATTCTGATAACCTCTTCACTATTATTGCGTTATGGTACGAGGCAATATAATAAAGTGCCTTTTATAAGTATTGGGTCTGTTTTTACAACTATTTTAATTGTGATATCTTCATTCTTTTTTGGGATTTGGGTTATAAAATTCTCAAAATATAACGAACTTTATGGTTCGATAGGTACATTATTAATTCTAATGTTTTATATTTGGATAAACTGTATGATTCTGCTTTTGGGATTTGAACTGAATGCCACTATCAGAAAATTAAAACAAAAAAAAAATAAATAAGATGAAAAATTGGATGTTAACGATTGGTGTTTTTTTTCTAACATTAGGCACGATTCAGGGCCAGGGTGTAATTGGAAAATGGAAAACAGTTGATGATGAAACCGGTGAAGCTAAATCGATTGTAGAGATTTATGAAAAATCCGGTAAAGTGTATGGCAAAATTGTAGAAATACTTCGCGAAAACCACAAAAAAGACTTATGTACTAAATGTGACGGAGCGGATAAAAACAAACCAATTTTGGGTATGGTTATCATCAATGGACTTAAAAAAGACGGTTCTGAATACAGTGGAGGAACCATTTTAGATCCAACAAACGGAAAAAAATACAAATGTTATATTGCATTAGAATCAGCAGATAAACTAAAACTTCGTGGTTATGTTGGTATTTCTATCATGGGAAGAACACAATACTGGAGCAGAGTGAAGAATTAATTTTATAAAAAATAATAAAATGCGAAAATTAGCATTGATAGCTTTATTTCTGATACAGCTATCCCATAGTTTTGCACAATCTAAGAATTCGCCATTACAAATAAGTCATCTTACGGGTGACTTTTATGTTTATAAGACGTTTCACGATTATAATGGTACGCTGATTTCAGCCAATGCCATGTATTTGGTTACAGATAAAGGAGTTGTGCTGTTTGACGCTCCTTGGGATAAAACACAATTTCAGCCTTTGCTGGACAGTATTAAAGCAAGACATCATAAAGAAGTTGTGATGCACTTTGCCACGCACTCACACGAAGACAGGGCAGGTGGTCTGGATTTCTACCGTAAAAAAGGAATTAAAACTTATACAATAAAAGCAACAGATCAGATTCTGGAGAAAAATAAGGAAGCAAGAGCTGAGTTTGTTATTCCAGATGACACCTTGTTTACAGTGGGTAAATATACTTTTGAAGTGTATTACCCAGGAAAAGGACACGCTTCAGATAATATTGTGGTTTGGTTCAATAAGCAAAAAGTACTTTACGGAGGTTGTTTTGTTAAAAGTGTCGAAGCAAAAGATTTGGGCTATCTTGGAGATGCAGATGTTAAAGAATGGCAGAAATCTATTCTGAAAGTACAGTCGAAGTTTAAAAACCCAAAATACATTGTTACAGGTCATGATGATTTGAAAGATTTGACCTCTTTGAAGCATACATTAAAACTGGTTAAGGAATACAATGCGGCAAAGCCTTCTGGTAAGTAATACTTTTTTAGAATAGATTGCAAATTGTTGTAGTTGTAAAAAGCTTAACTTTGTCTATTATATGAAATAATTAAACTTGAAATAAGATGACTGTTACGGATAAAAATTTACTTGAGACCTACTCAAATTTATTTGAAGGATTGAGCTTTTCTAATAAAATAGAGTTAATAGAGAGATTGACGAAGTCTATAAAAGGAGCTAAATCTAAAGAAAGTAATTTTTATAAATCTTTTGGAGCATTTAAATCTGAAAAATCTGCTGAGGAAATTGTTTCTGATATTAAATCTAATAGAAGCTTTACAAATAAAGAAATTAAGTTTTAATGAGATATTTACTTGATACAAGTACATGTGTTTTCTTTCTTAGAGGAAAGCTTAATCTTGATGTAATGGTAAAAAAAGTAGGTTTGGAAAATTGTTACATTTCTGAAATAACAGTTGCTGAACTTCGTTTTGGCGCAGAAAATAGTGATGATCCAGTGAAATCTAATAAAGCCGTCGATAATTTTTTAAATGGATTAACAATAATTCCAATTTTTGGTTCTATTAAAAGATATGCTATGGAGAAAGTCAGACTCCGAAAAATTGGGAAACCAATTAATGATGAATTTGATCTTTTAATTGGGGTGACAGCAATTGAAAATCAATTAACACTTGTAACTGATAATATTAAGGATTTTAAGATGTTGGATGGAATTCAAATTGAAAATTGGTTTGAAAGAAGTTAAATATTTTTCTTTTTGTCACTGTTTAGTTTTGTTTTAAAGTTTCTATAAAATATCCACATGTTTTTTATTGAAGTCGTTTTACCGCTTTCATTAGCTAAAACTTTTACCTATCGTGTTTCTGAGGCTGAATTCCATTTTATTAAAAAAGGAATGCGGGTTGCGGTGCCATTTGGTAAAAATAAAATTTATACGGCATTGGTTATTGAGCTGCATCAAAACGAACCGGGTTTGTATGAAGCCAAAGAAATTCATCAGATATTAGATGAAAAACCAATCGCAACCGAAGTTCAGATCAAGCACTGGCTTTGGGTGGCGAATTATTATATGTGTGCGATCGGTGATGTTTATCGAGGTGCTTTTCCGAGTGGTCTGTTGTTAGAGAGTGAAACGGTTGTTTCGTATAAAACTGATGCGGAGGTAAATCAGGACGAACTTTCTGATGATGAATATTTAGTCTATGAAGCTCTACAACAGCAAAGTTCTTTAAGAATTCAGGAAATTATTTCGATGCTGAATAAGAAAAATATTCTTCCTGTTCTTCAAAAAATGATTGCCCGAAATATTATTGTTTTGGAAGAAGAAATTAAAGAAGGATATAAACCAAAATTGGTTCGATATGTGAAGCTGCATGCTAAATATGAATCCGATAATGGTTTGGGAGAATTGTTGGAAGTTCTAAAAAACGCCAACAAGCAAAAGGAATTGGTGTTGGCGTATTTTCAAATTATGGCCTCTGAAAAGAAACCAATCACTGTAAAAAAGTTGGTTGAGGTTTCAAATTCTACTTCGGCTGCCGTAAAAGCTTTGATTGATAAAGAGATTTTTGAAGAGTACCTTTTACAGCAGGACAGAGTTTTGTTTACAGGGCGAACAACAGACGATCAATTGTTGTTAAGTGAAGCGCAGACAAGGGCTTTTACAGCTATTAAAGAGAGTCTCTCAGAGAAAGAAGTATGTTTGTTGCATGGAGTTACCTCAAGTGGTAAAACAGAGATTTATATCAAACTGATTGAAGAATATCTGGAAACGGGAAGACAGGTTCTTTATTTGCTTCCCGAAATCGCTTTAACGACACAATTAGTTTCAAGATTAAGGCTTTATTTTGGGGGTAAAGTAGCTGTTTTTCATTCGAAATACAGTAATAATGAAAGAGTTGAGGTTTGGAAGCAGACTCTTGAAAATTCAGAGAAAGCGCAAATTGTAATAGGAGCAAGGTCGGCTTTGTTTTTGCCTTTTGACAATTTAGGTTTATTGATTGTAGACGAAGAGCACGAACAGACTTTTAAGCAAACAGATCCTGCGCCACGTTATCATGCCAGAGATGCGGCAATTGTTTTGGCTAATTTTCATAAAGCAAAAGTACTGTTGGGGTCGGCGACACCAAGTATTGAAACCTATTTTAATGCACAGGCCGATAAGTATGGTTTGGTATCGCTTACGGAACGTTATAATAATGTTCGAATGCCTGAAATTCTTTTAGTGGATTTGAAAGACAAGCATTTCAGGAAAAGAATGACGGGTCATTTTAGTGATCTTTTAATAGAAGAAATAGGAGAGGCTTTGTCTTTGGGAGAGCAAATTATTTTGTTCCAGAACCGACGAGGGTATTCACCTATAATTGAATGTATGACCTGTGGTCATGTGCCGCATTGCCAGCAGTGTGATGTGAGTCTGACTTTTCATAAGCATAAAAATCAGTTGCGTTGTCACTATTGTGGTTATTCGATTGCAAAACCAACACATTGTCATAGCTGTTCGAGTATCGATTTGACGACTAAAGGATTCGGTACAGAACAAATCGAACAGGAGCTGATTACACTTTTTCCCAAAGCCAAAACCGGTCGAATGGATCAGGATACGACTCGTGGTAAATTTGGTTTCGAAAAAATAATAGATTCTTTTAAAAATCGTGAAATTGATATTTTGGTCGGTACGCAAATGCTGGCGAAAGGATTGGATTTTGATAACGTAAGTTTGGTTGGAATTATGAATGCGGATAATATGTTGCATCATCCCGATTTTAGGGCCTTTGAACGCAGTTATCAAATGATGACACAAGTTGCGGGGAGAGCCGGTAGATCTGAAAAACAAGGGAAAGTGGTGATTCAAACCTATAATCCGAATCACAATACAATTCAGCAGGTAACCAATCATAATTATATAGGTATGTATAAGGAGCAATTGTATGATCGCCAGATTTACAGATACCCACCTTATTTCAGAATTATAAAACTGACTTTAAAGCATCGTGATTTCGATAAATTGAAGGAAGGTTCGATGTGGCTGTATCAGGTTTTGAGTCAAAATTTGAATATGCCTGTACTGGGGCCGGAAGAACCAGCGATCAGTAGGATCAGAAATGAGTATATCCGAACGATTTTGATTAAGATTCCGCAGAACCAGCATTTGGTTAATACGAAAAAAACTATTCAGAAGATGCTGAATAGTTTTGAGGCTGTTGCTCAGTACAGAGCTATAAAAGTTATTGCCAATGTTGACTTCTATTAAATTAAGAAGAAGTGGAGAGTGCTTTTACCAGATCTTCTTTTTTGTTTCGACTAAGAGGAATTTTGGTAATGCCAATCTCAGCAAATTTACTGTTAAAGCGTTCTACTTTATCAATGTTAATGATATAGGACTTGTGCACACGAATGAATTTGTCTTTTGACAGATCATTTTCAAAAGATTTCATGGTCGAAAGCACCAGATTACTGTCGTCTTCGGTAACCACTCTTACATAATCACCAAAAGCTTCAATCCATTTGATTTTTGCAGTGAATATTTTGAGTTTTTTCAGATTACTTTTGATAAATATATGTTCGCCTTCTTCTTCTTTGATGTCCTTTTTTAGTAAATGCATATCAATGGCTCTTTTTACAGAGGCATTAAAACGATCTACCGCAATAGGTTTCTGAAGGTAATCCGTAGCGTCATAATCGAAAGCTTTTAAAGCATATTCTGCTTTAGAAGTGATAAATATAATTTGTGGCTTAGATTTTAGTCCGTCAAGAAAATCAAACCCATTAATAACGGGCATTTCTATATCAAGAAAAATTAAGTCAATATTATTTAGAGAGATACAGCTTTTTGCCTCTATTGCATTTGAAAAATCCCCGATTAAATGCAAACCTGGGTGATTATTAACTAATTTTGCAATAATAGTTCTTTGTATAGAACTATCATCTACAACAACACAGTTTAGCTTCATAACATAAAAATTTAGAATAAATTCAGGATAGCAATAGTAAATGTATTCTTTTTTTAAGAAAAAAACTAAAATTGGCATGTATTTTTTGCTGTACAACGAATAAAAGTAAAAAAGTGTTGTATATTTAAATTTTATGGTTACTTTTGCACCCAATTTTAACAAATAAATATATTGTTTATGAATCATTATGAAACTGTTTTCATTTTAAATCCCGTTTTATCTGAAGTTCAGGTGAAGGAAACAGTAACGAAATTTGAAGAATTTCTTACTAGTAGAGGAGCTGAAATGGTATCGAAAGAGGATTGGGGTCTTAAAAAAATGGCTTACGAAATCCAAAACAAAAAAAGTGGTTTTTATCACTTATTCGAATTCAAAGTAGCTGGAGAAGTTCTAATTGCTTTTGAAACTGAATTCAGACGTGACGAAAGAGTTATGCGTTTCTTAACTGTAAGTTTAGACAAACATGCTATTTCATGGGCGGAAAGAAGAAGAGCTAAATTAAAATCTACTAAAGCGTAATTATTATGTCTACAATCGAGCAATCTGCAAAAGGAAAAAAAGACGGAGATATCAGATATTTAACGCCTTTAAACATTGAAACTAACAAAACTAAAAAGTACTGTCGTTTCAAAAAATCAGGAATCAAATACATCGATTATAAAGATGCTGATTTCTTATTGAAATTCGTTAATGAGCAAGGAAAAATTCTTCCTCGTCGTTTAACAGGAACTTCATTAAAATACCAAAGAAAAGTGTCTGTAGCTGTAAAAAGAGCTCGTCACTTAGCTTTAATGCCATACGTGGCCGATTTATTAAAATAGTATAAAAAAAATCTAGTCGCTGGTTTCTGTTTAATCAGAACCTAACTTCTAAAAATAAGGACAACAACATGGAAATTATTTTAAAACAAGACGTACAAAACTTAGGATTTAAAGATGATGTAGTATCTGTAAAACCTGGTTATGGTCGTAACTTTTTAATTCCTCAAGGTTTTGCTACTTTAGCAACTCCTTCTGCTAAAAAAGTTTTAGCTGAAAACCTAAAACAAAGAGCACATAAAGAAGCTAAAGTGGTTGCTGATGCTAAAGCATTAGCTGAAACTTTAAAAGCTCTTGAAATTAAACTTACTGCAAAAGCTGGTGGAGAGAAACTTTTTGGTTCTATCACAAACATCGACATTGCTGAAGCTTTAGAGAAATCAGGTAACGCTATTGATAGAAAATTCATCACTAGTGGTATCGTAAAACGTACTGGAAAATATACAGCTAGCATCCGTTTACACAGAGATGTTATTGTAGAATTAGCATACGAGATTATCGCTGAAAAATAACATTTTGTTAACTTCTTGTTAATAAAATATAAAAACCACTCTTTTGAGTGGTTTTTTTTTACCTAATTTTGAGAATAACAACTCACTCAAAATCAGGAAAATGAAAAAAATCTTTGCATTATTACTAGGTGTGTTTGCCATAACCACTGCTATCGGGCAAACCACGACGTCGAGTATTAAGGGGATTATCAAGAGCTCTGCCAACGAACTCTTGCCCGGCGCTACTATCTTAGCAATCCATACTCCCACAGGAAGTAAATATTCAGCTGTGTCTAATGAAGACGGTAGGTTTAATATTTTGAACATGAGAATTGGAGGCCCGTACAAAATTGTGGTGACTTTTGTAGGTTTTCGAAATCATGAATATGCCGATGTGAATCTCGATTTGGGAAAACCTTTTAATCTTGATGTGGTTCTGGAAGATGAAAGTCAGACGCTCGAAGAAGTGAAAATCGTATCAAAGGATAAAGTTTTTAAAAGTGGCAAAACGGGTGCCGAAACTACGATTGGAAAACGGGAGTTAACGGCTTTACCTACAATTTCAAGATCGGCGGAAGATTTTACCCGTTTGGAACCCACTGCTAGCGGAGGTTCTTTTGGCGGAAGAAACGATCAATACAATAATTACTCCTTAAATGGTGCGGTATTTAATAATCCGTTTGGACTAGATGCTGCAACACCTGGAGGTCAGACAGGATCACAGCCTATTTCGCTTGATGCAATTGAGCAGATTCAGGTAGCGACGGCTCCTTATGATGTTACTTTGTCGGGTTTTACAGGAGCTTCTGTTAATGCGGTAACTAAATCGGGGACCAATGAGTTTCATGGTACGGCTTATGGTTTTTACAGAAATCAGGATTTGACGGGAAATAAGATCAAAGGAGAAAAAATATTTGTACCTACTTTAGAACAAACTCAGGCTGGTTTTAGTTTGGGGGCTCCTATTATAAAGGATAAATTGTTCATCTTCGGAAATTTTGAAATTGACAAACGAAGTGATTTAGGATCTAATTTTGTAGCCAATAATAATGATGGTGTAACCGGAATTAATGAATCGAGAGTTTTAGAATCGGATTTAATTGCAGTTTCAAAAGCCTTGGCTAATTTAGGTTATGAGACGGGACCTTATCAGGGATTTAAGCATGAATCGAATTCGAATAAAGGAATTATTAAGATAGACTGGAATATCAATGACAATCATAAACTGGCGGTTATTTATAATTTTCTGGACGCTTCAAAAGACAAACCGGCGCATCCTACTGCACTGGGTTTTAGAGGGCCGAATGCTTCTATTTTGCAGTTCAGAAATGCCGGATATCAGATTAATAATAACCTGAGTTCTTTTCTGGTAGAGTTAAATTCAAAATTTAGTGAATCGGTTTCTAATAAGTTACAGGCGGGTTATTCGCATTTTAATGATTACAGGGTGCCATTTTCAGTTCCGGCTCCTGTGATTAATATTCAGGATGGAGCAGGTTCTAATTATATTATTGCAGGGCATGAGCCTTTTTCTATCAATAATACTTTAGATCAGAAAGTCATTCAGATCACTAATAATCTGAATTATAATGTGGGTAAACATGCGTTTACTTTTGGTGCTTCTTTTGAGAAGTTTAAGTTTGAAAACTCTTTTAATCTGGCGGGATATGATAATTTTGGAAATCCAAACGGATATGCCGGAACCTTCTTTACGCCGTATTTCACAACACAGGATTTTTTAAATGATGCGGCTAAGCCTTTTGCTACAAGTATTATTGCGCAGAATTTGAAATACGCTCAGGATGTTTTCGCTGCCAAAAATAATTTTAAAGTAGGAACTGATGGGGGATGGAAACTCGCGGAATTGAATGTGGGGCAGCTCGCATTTTATGCACAGGATGATATCAGTATCGATGATAATTTCAAACTGTCTTTGGGATTAAGAATTGATAAGCCTTTGTATTTTAATACTGCTGATCTGATTCAAAAATACATAGATACTAATAATGGCGGAGCCAAAAGAAATAACGATACCGATTATTTTGACCCTCAGACAGGACAGGCGGTTAAATTGATTTCGACCAATTTGCCAAGTGACCGAATTTTATGGTCGCCTAGAATAGGTTTTAATTGGGATGTTAAAGGTAACGCTACTTCACAGCTTCGCGGGGGATCCGGAATTTTTACCGGAAGAATTCCTTTTGTGTGGTTGGGAAATCAGGTAAGTGGTGCTGATGATGGCTTTTTGCAGATTATGGATCCGGATTATAAATGGCCACAAGTCTGGAGAACCAGTTTAGGGTTTGATCATCGATTTGAAAATAATTATATCGTAACAGCGGATTTGTCTTATAATAAGGATATTAATGCAGTACATGTTCAGAATTGGGGATTGAAATCTCCAACCGGAACATTAGCAGGTGTGGATAACCGACCTATTTATGTTGCAGCGGATAAAGGTGCAAACAATGCTTATGTAATGACGAACTCGAATAAGGGAAGTGCGTTTAATGCCACTTTAAAAGTGCAGAAAAACTTTGAAAACGGATTGTATGCGAGTGTGGCTTATAATTATTTAAAATCTAAAGATGTTAACTCTATTGAGGCTGAAATTACAGGAGATGCTTTTGCTTTTAATCCTGCTTTAGGAAATGTAAATAACGATGTGCTTTCGAATTCTAAATATGGAGACAATCATCGTTTTATAGCAGTAGCTTCCAAGAAATGGAAATATGGAAAAGATAAATGGGCGACAACAGTGTCGACTGTTCTCGAATATGCACAAGGAGGGCGTTTTAATTACACTTATGGCGGAGATATTAACGGAGACGGCTCTAGTGTTAACGACTTGATTTATATCCCTACAACGGCTGAAATAGCTTTGATGAATTTTAGCGCACCAGGAGAAGGTGCTGCTTTTGATCAGTTTATTTCTCAGGATAAATACATGAAGGACAGGAGAGGACAATATGCCGAGCGTTATGGAGCAATATCTCCGTGGAGAGGCAGATGTGATTTGAAAATTCTGCAGGATTATAATTTTAAGATTTCTTCCACTTCAGATAAAAAGAATACCATTCAGTTTAGCATCGATGTTTTGAATTTCGGGAATTTACTGAATTCAAATTGGGGAGTTGTTCAGGTGCCTACAAGTGTTCAGCCTATCGGGGTTACAGTTGCCGGAAATACACCAACGTATACTTTTAATGGTACGCAGACCAAAACGTTTAATTACGACGCTAGTTTATTGTCCAGATGGCAGGCGCAATTTGGTATACGATACATCTTTTAGTAAAGCAAAAAAAGTTATAAATTTGCCCTCGCATTTGCGGGGGCTTTTTTTATAAGTAATAGAGAAGTTCCGAAATTTTACACAAGCTCTTTTTAGAGTGTTTAACACAAGAAAAAAAATGAAATACGCAAGATTAACAAAAGAGCAATTTGATGAGTTGCATGCAGAATTTGCAAGCTTTTTGGCAACGCAGGCTATTGATAAAGCAGAGTGGGACGCTCTTAAAATAAATAAACCGGAAGTTGCGGAGCAGGAACTGGATATTTTTTCAGATTTAATCTGGGAAGGTGTTTTGTCGAGAGCAGAATTTTTGGAGCACTTTTCTAAAAATCATATCTTCTTATTCCAGTGTTTTGAAACTCATGTTCAGTCGATCGTATTGAAATCATTGGTTGCTGAAACTGATTTTTTGAGTAAAGAAGGATTGCAATGGCTTTCTGATAATATGTTTACCGAAAACATAGAAATGAAGGTTGGAAAAAAAGTATTCACGGAAGAAAGAAACGCTTCTATTTTTGAATTAATTCAGCAAGGAGCATTTTTAAGTGACGGTCAATTG
Organism: Flavobacterium sp. B183; assembly: GCF_023539155.1. Taxonomy (NCBI): domain Bacteria; kingdom Pseudomonadati; phylum Bacteroidota; class Flavobacteriia; order Flavobacteriales; family Flavobacteriaceae; genus Flavobacterium; species Flavobacterium sp. B183. Next base: position 3,210,793 of record NZ_CP097434.1, read on the forward strand.
TTTACACAGATTAACACAATTATTGAATCATAGCTTTTTTTAAAATTAAAAATTAGTAAGTGTTTAACGTTTAGATGTTTGCTAATTTTTAATTTTTTAACTTTTGTTGAAGTTTTAATGTTTTTTTTACCCGTATTTCTACGCATTTTTTCTGAATAATTTAAAGAATGGAGTTTTATTGTGGTAAATATCAAATTCTTGCTGTTTTTATGTCTTTTTTGTTCAATTTCAATCGATTACCTTTTTAAAATGTAGTCTTTTACTTTCTTTTTTGATGATTTTGAAAAAAGATAAAATATTTTCATTCTTTTAATTCATCTCATTTTGACGTTATTAGGGCAGGTTTTTCCGATGATTTACCTGTTTTTTCTATTTTCGTTTTTTCTGTAAATTGAAAAAACAGGAAAATTATACTTGTTTAGTGTTTTCCTTTTTTCTAATTTTAGTATAAGAAAAAGTTAAACAAAACTTTTTTGTTCTTTTTCCAAAAACAACTATTTAAGTTATTATGTAATACATCAAATAGTGTTTTTTGTATGATTATCTAGAGTTGAGGTTTTTTATAATAACTTAATTAGTTTGCGTATGGAATTGATCACTACTTTCTTTATCAAGTTTGCATTAGGTTTTCGTATTATTTTAGCTTTATCTTGTAAGAGTTTGAAAAAAAATGAATTTATCATCAAATTTAATTTTTGTTCCACTTCAGACTTGTTTCATAAATTTTCCAGTTTTAATATTTTTTTATTTTCAAATCCCAATAAGGGGTTTGTTGATGAAACGTATTGTTGTGTTTAAAAATTTTTTAAATCCGCACTGCGTTTTTTAAAATGAATTGATTCAATTTTTAGAGTTCTGTTCTAAAAGAAACAAAGTTTATAAAAAGAGTAATCAACTTTTTATGAATATTGAATCAGACTATATAGGAGGTAGAATTTCCCAATTCTCCAAAACGTATATTTTCTTTCATGAAAATTGGTTAATAACAAATCACCCTTTTTGGAAGTCTGATTTCGGTCGGTATTTCCGCACTTTTTTTTGGTATGTCTTTTATTCGAAAGAATAGGAGCGGTTCTTTAATGTACTTCTGTTTAGAGTGTACAGCATGATTTTTTTTACTGAAATGTTGTTTACATTCTTAGTATTCTGGGAATCTAAATTTTATTTCAACAAGTTGATTATTAGAGTTTTTTGAAATTGCCTAAGCATAAGTGCTTATCGCAAGAGGTATTTTATTGTCCATTTTCTAATCTTCCAAATTATGAAAAAAAATTTTACTTTTTATGATCTTCTTATGAAGAGGAGATTATTGGGATTAATTTTTTTACTGCTCTTTTGCAATGAAAATTTTGCCCAGACTTTTTGTAGACCCATCTCTCAAACGAACAGTAGAGCGGGAGTATGTTTGGGAACTACAGAAGTACTAAACCCAACCTTTGCTTATGATGCAAATACAAGTACGTATGCATCATTAACCAATGCGCTGGGTGTACTTTGTTCCGTGCAGGAAACAGTTAAATTTAGTCAGATGGCGAAAGCCGGTGACCAGATTGTAATTGTTTACGGATCAAATGCCGATTTGCTGGATGTTGGATTATTGTCTAATGCGACAATTCAGCCAAGCAATTCAGTCAATAGTACAAGCAGTACGGCATTGGCTTTAAACAGTCCGTTGCTGAATGTGAACGCGATTAGCGGAGCAACTACAGGTACAATAAAGTATACCCTAACGGCCGATTCCGATCAGGTAAAGGTAGAAATTGGCGGGTTACTTAGTGTCTTGACTAATATACGTATATACGATGTGCGATTGGAGTTTGCAAAACCAACCATTACCGGAGGAGCAACTCAATCTGTCTGTGTAGGACAGTCTATTGCACTTACTGCAACTCCTGCAGCTGGTACTACATTGGCCTGGTACAGTTCGCCAACATCTACCACAGCTCTTTCAAGCGTGAATACTTTTACAACACCGGCACTAACCACAAGTACTACTTATTATATAGGTATAACCAGAAGTGCAGGTTGCGAAAGTGACGAAAGATTTCCGGTAACTATTAATGTTCTGGACCCGGTATTGCCAACGATAAGTACGGTTGGAACTTCAATTTGTTCTTCGGGAGCAACACAGGCAACTACCTTGTCGGTTATTAATCCGGTACTGGGAACGACTTACTCCTGGTACAGTGCACCAACAGGCGGTGTGGCATTGAGTACAGGCAGTACTTATACACCAACCGTTCCGACGGGTGTCACCAATTTTTATGTGGAAGCTTCGATTGGTTCCTGTGTGACACCAACACGAACTCTGGTTACGGTTACTTCAACTCCGGTTCCCGGGGTCGCTACTATTTTAACCCAAAGCGTATCTATATTATCCGGTCAGAATGCTACTTTAAGTGCTTCAACAGCTGAAGCGGGGGTGACTCTGGATTGGTATGATGTGCCTACTGGCGGAACAAAATTATTAGGAGATTCAAATACATTTACCACTCCAATATTAGTGGCAACCAAAACATATTATGTGGAGTCCCGTACTATTGCAGGAGGCTGCGTTAGTGCTACGAGAGCTCCTGTTACAGTAACGGTTTTAGCGAATCCTTTGGGAGGATGCCTGGAAGCCAACAGTCAGCAAACTACTCAAAACGGTCTTTGCTTACTTTGCTCTTCAAGTGCCCAGAACAATTCTGTTGACGGGAATAGCACTACTGCATCTTCTATAACGCTGCCGGTAGGTTTAGTCAATGGGTGGATTCAGCAAACCTTACAATTTAATAATCCTGGAAAAACAGGTGATTTTATAGATGTTGATTTGGAGTTACCGGGAGGAATTGCTGATCTGAGCTTGTTAGGAGCTGTGAGTCTGGCTACTTATAATGGTGCTACTTATAATAATGATCGTACTTTTATCAATAACGCCCTGGTTACCTTGCAATTGTTGTCGGGGGATAAGTTTAGAGCGACTATTACTGCGGGAGCTAATTTTGATCGTGTAGAAGTTAGATTGGGCGGACTGGTATCTGCCTTAACGACTTTAAAAATTTATCAGGCTACTCATCGCTATAAGCTGCCATCATTTACAGGAAATACCACAATTTGTGGAGGACAAACGACTACTTTAACGGCAAATATTGTTGCTGGCGAAACTATTAAATGGTACGACGCGCTAACAGGAGGAACTTTGTTAGCCAGTACAGCGGCTTATACTACTCCGGCTTTAACGGCAAATACTACTTATTATGTAGAAGTTACTCGCGATGGCTGTGTGAATAGTGAAAGAAATCCTGTTACTGTTACGGTAAATAATCCGATAGCTCCGGGAACGGTTGTAGCTAGTCCTTTGAATTTATGTAGCGGAACTTCAACAACAATTACCATTCAGTCACCGGTTGCGGGGACTGTTTACAAATGGTATGATGCAAGTTCCGGTGGGAATTTAGTATTTACAGGTACTGTTTACAATACCCCAAATCTGACGGCTACGACTACTTATTATGTCGAAGCTTCAATCGCAAGTTGTATAAGTGCAACCCGTACACCGGTTACAGTCAATGTTAATCCACGACCTTCAGCACCGGTTGCGGTATCTTCACCTGTGATTATTCAGTCCGGTCAGGATGTAACACTGGCGGTTGTAACTAATCCGGGGATTAAACATACGTGGTATGATGTACCTACGGGAGGGACCTTTTTGGCTACTAATGTCGACAGTTTTACACCTAGCCCGGCACTAACAGCCAGTAAAACATTTTACGTTGAGGCAGTAGATTTAACGTCAGATTGTACCAGTAGTACAAGAACCGCAATTGTTGTTACTGTAATTAGCGGAGTGAATAATTGCTTATTAGCCAATTCACAAATAACCACTAAAGGAGGAACCACAAACTGTTTAACCTGTAGTTCCAGTGCAGATGGAAACTCTGTAGACGGTAATAATGCTACAGCAGCTACTCTTTCAATACCTATTGGTTTAGTAACAGATCATATTCAGCAAGATTTAACTTTTCCAACAACGGGGCAGACAGGCGATATTATAGATGTGGAATTAGGAATTCCTGTTGGACTTCTTGATATTAGCGCACTTTCTAATGTTAGCCTGCAAAGTTTTAACTCGGGGGTACCTAACGGAGATTTTAGCACCATCAATAATCTTCTGAATGTTCAGATCTTATCCGGAAATCGTTTCAAAGCAAGTTTTGCTGCAGCGGGTACTTTTACCAGTGTGCGTGTTCGATTAAATGGATTAGCTACTGTTTTATCAAGTCTGGAGATTTACGAAGCTTCTTATAGATTTGCCAATGCAGTCATAACAGGGAACGCAACACCAATTTGTGCCGGGCAAACAGCTTCACTTACAGCAAGTGCTGCAGGTGGAGATACATTTGTGTGGTACGATGCTCCAACCGGAGGAAACATTGTAGCTGTGAATCCAACGGCTGCATTAAGTGCTACTACTACATTTTATTTAGAAGCTACACGTGGCGGAACTTGTATTAATACAGTTCGTCAGGCTGTTACTGTAACAGTTTTACCTCTGCCGACAGCCAGTGATATCAATATAACAAGCCCCGTAACAGCTTCTTGTGCAGGAGGGATTGTTTTGACTCCTTCTTCTCCTTTAGCAGGAGCAACATTCAAGTATTATTTAGATGCAAGTAAAACACAGGAAGCAACCGGAACGATAGCCGGGGTTACTTATTCTAAAGATTTAGGAACAGGCGCCCTTACCATCAGCGGACTTACAGCGTTAAATGCTCCTTATACCTATTATGTGTCTGTACTAAATGGAGGTATTTGTGAGAATGCATCAGGATTTCTTAAGGAAGTCGTTGTTAACTTCCCAACAGGTACTGCTTTAACCGTAACACCAACTTTGTCTGGTTGTGCTAAAGTAAGTCTGAAAGATGCGATTACAAATTTTGATACATCGGGAAATACTACTTATACGTTCTTTGATGCGGGAAATAATCCTATTACAGATCAGGCCGCGTCAAATATTACTGCAAATGGTAATTACTTTATTCAGGCTCAGCTTAATGGGGGCAATTGCCCATCAGTTAAGCTACCTGTAGCAGTAACGGTTAATCCATTGCCAACTTTAACAGTACTAACAAATTCAGTAGCGGTTACTAAAGGTTCTTCTGTTGCTTTAACAGCCACTTCAAACGGAACTATAACCTGGTACGATCAGCAAGGTAATGTGTTGCCTTCAAATAATACAGGTGTTCTTAATACGGTTGGTGTTTTTGCTTATACCGTAGTAGCCAGTAATGGTACCTGTACAGTTAGCCAGACTATCACGATTAGTGTGATTGATCCTGCTGCTTGTGATACCTTACAGGAAAGAGTGTACGCCAATACTCAGTCTTCAGGAACAATTATTACCGGAGGGGTAACTAACGGGCCTCTTGCTGCCGATAATGATCCAAGTACGTATTCAACTATTACAACCGGTTTAGGGCTTTTGGGTATTGGAACGACCTGGCAAAATTTGCAATGGCCAACTACAATTGCCAAAGGAACACCGGTAACGGTAAAATTAGGTTTAGAAAACAGCTTGCTTGCTGTAGCACAAAGTATCTCGGTTGTAGGTACTAAACGTGACGGATCTAATAACCCTATCGATATTGGAACATTACAATCAGTTACAGGATCTTTATTGAACCTGTTACCGGGACAAAATTCATTCGAATATACTTTTGTTCCTTCTAATGCTTCCGGACTTCAGGATTACGACGGTATCCGTGTGCAGCTGGGATCTGTTTTAAGTGTAGCACAAAATATCAATGTTTATGATACTTATTACAAAAGAGAAGTAGCTCAGATCACTTGTGGTCAGGGCGATATCGAAGATGTTTTCTCTGGTGTAAAAGATTTAGGAATAGGAGCTTTAACCGCTACGGTTGGAGTTTCAAATCCATGGAATATAGCCGATAAAGATATTGCAACTTATGCAACAATGTTTAACGCTGTAGGAGTATTGGCAGCTTCAGAGTTGACTGCAACTTTTAGAACGCCATCGATGGTGGGTGACAGTTTAAGAATTGTAATTTCTAAACCGGGAACAGTTTTAAATCTTAATTTACTTACCGGATTTACCATCCAGCTTTACTCCGGAAACATTCCGGTTGGCGGACCAATTGCCAATACAAGCAGTCTTTTGACTTTAAAACTGCTTTCAGGAGATACAATGGCTATGACTATTGTTGCACCTCAAACGCAGCCTTATGATAAAGTAGTGATAACTTATGGAGGTGTTGCTACTGTTTTAGATCAGCTTAGAGTTCATTCAGTAGATCGTACAACCAATACAGAAGTGATAGGGGCCGATCCTGATAATAAAATAACGGTCTGTCCTGGAGCCAACCTCACGCTCGTCGTACCTCCGAAGCCTTGTGCTGATTATGCCTGGTACGATTCGCCTACGGGAGGAAATCTGCTGGCCAGCGGTCAGACTTATACACTTCCTGCTACATTAGCTGCCGGAACGTATAAATATTATATTCAGCCAATTCGTTACGGATGTCCGGCTCTGGAAAGAGGTGAAGTTACAGTAACTGTAAGAGCAACTGTTCCTGCAGCAACTATTACCAACGTAACTATAAATGGAGGTAGTGCAACTATTATTTGTTCGGAAAGCGGTACAGTAACACTAGATGCTGTTCTGAGTGCTACACCAGTACTTACCAATCCGGTATACCACTGGTACAGTTTTGATGGTACAACAAGTCAGCCAATTCCTGGTCAGGTAACCTCTAAATTAATAGTTACCGGTTTACTTCCGGGGACTTATACCTATTATGTTGGAGTAAGTTCTGACGAGTATTGTGAAACTGCTCCGGCAGACAGAAAACAAGTGACTTTTACTATTTTGCCAAGCTCACTGGTATCCGATATTTCAATAAACAATGCTTCTATTTGTCATGATACACCTGCGGTACTAACACCGTCAAGCACTCTGACAAATCCTGTTTTCTCCTGGTATTTAGATGCGAACAAAACGCAACCTATTTTTAGCGGAACAATTGGCGGAGTAACCTATGCAATTAGTGGAAGCGGAGTTTTAACCGCTACAGGTTTAACACCGGCAATGAGCCCGATGATTTATTATGTTGCAGTTTCAAGTGATTTTACTTGTCAGAATAAAAATGGAGAATTAAGATTGGTGACCGTACTTATTAATGATCCGGGTACACCAACATCTACCACTTATAATCAGAATTTCTGTTTGATAAGCAATCCTACAGTTGCTAATCTTCAGGCCGATCAGACTAATGTGGTTTGGTACAGTGCAGCCACAGGAGGAGTCGCATTAAATCCGACAACTGCTTTGGCAAACGGAACCTATTACGGTGCGATTAGAGATGTGAATGGTTGTGAAAGCTCAGTTCGATCAGTTGTAACCGTAATCGTAAACGATCCGGGAACACCTGTGATTACTAAAACTACTCAGGACTTCTGTTTGGTGAATGCGCCAACTTTTGCATCGATCGATGTAAGTCCTGCTGTTGCTGCCAATATTGTTTGGTATACAGCGCTGACTGGAGGAACCTTAATTCCATCTACTACAGCTTTAACTACCGGAGTTTATTATGCTGCGATCAAAGATCCTACGACTCTTTGTGAAAGTAATGTAAGATTAGCAATTACGATAAACGTAACTGATCCGGGAACACCTGTGATTACAGAAACTACTCAGAACTTCTGTTTGGTCAATGCACCAACTTTTGCATCAATCAATGTAAGTCCGGCTGTTGCTGCCAATATTGTTTGGTACACAGCACTTACCGGAGGAGTTTTAATTCCATCCACAACGGCTCTGACTACCGGAGTTTATTACGCTGCTATTAAAGATCCTACAACTCTTTGCGAAAGCAATGTTAGATTAGCAATTACCATCAACGTAACCGATCCTGGAACACCAGTAATCACTAAAACTACACAGGATTTCTGTTTGGTAAATGCTCCAACTTTTGCTTCTATTGATGTAAGTCCTGCTGTTGCCGCCAATATTGTTTGGTACACGGCTTTGACAGGAGGAACTTTAATTCCATCGACTACAGCTTTGACTACCGGGGTTTATTATGCTGCCATCAAAGATCCAACAACTCTTTGTGAAAGTAATGTGAGATTGGCAATTACAATAAATGTAACCGATCCTGGTACTCCAACTTTAGTTACTGCTGGAACGCAAAACTTCTGTTTGGTAAATGCTCCAACTTTTGCCAGCGTTCAATTTAATGAAGCGAATATTGTTTGGTACACAGCGCTTACCGGAGGAACCGTTATTCCTTCTACTACAGCTTTAACTAGTGGTACTTATTTTGCAGTAATTAAAGATCCAACAACTCTTTGTGAAAGTGCAGTTAGATTAGCTGTAGTGATCAGTGTTACCGATCCAGGTACGCCAACTTTAGTTACAGCAGGAACACAAAACTTCTGTTTGGTCAATGCACCGACTTTTGCGAGTGTTCAGTTTAATGAAGCCAATATCGTTTGGTACACAGCGTTGACTGGAGGAACAGTGATTCCTTCTACAACAGCTTTAACCAGCGGTACCTATTATGCCGTAATCAAAGATCCGGTAACCAATTGTGAAAGTGCAGTTAGATTAGCTGTAGTGATCAGTGTTACCGATCCAGGTACGCCAACTTTAGTTACAGCAGGAACACAAAACTTCTGTTTGGTCAATGCACCAACTTTTGCAAGTGTTCAGTTTAATGAAGCCAATATTGTATGGTATACGGCGCTGACTGGAGGAACCGTTATTCCTTCTACTACAGCTTTAACCAGCGGTACCTATTATGCCGTAATCAAAGATCCTGTAACCAATTGTGAAAGTGCAGTTAGATTAGCTGTAGTGATCAGTGTAACCGATCCTGGTACTCCAACTTTAGTTACTGCCGGAACGCAAAACTTCTGTTTGGTAAATGCTCCAACTTTTGCCAGCGTTCAATTTAATGAAGCGAATATTGTTTGGTACACAGCGCTTACCGGAGGAACCGTTATTCCTTCTACTACAGCTTTAACTAGTGGTACTTATTATGCCGTAATCAAAGATCCTGTAACCAATTGTGAAAGTGCAGTTAGATTAGCTGTAGTGATCAGTGTTACCGATCCGGGAACACCAACTTTAGTTACAGCAGGAACACAAAACTTCTGTTTGGTAAATGCGCCGACTTTTGCGAGTGTTCAGTTTAATGAAGCCAATATCGTTTGGTACACAGCGTTGACTGGAGGAACAGTTATTCCTTCTACAACAGCTTTAACCAGTGGTACGTACTATGCCGTAATCAAAGATCCTGTAACCAATTGTGAGAGTGCCGTAAGATTAGCGGTAGTGATCAGTGTTACCGATCCGGGAACACCAACTTTAGTTACAGCAGGAACACAAAACTTCTGTTTGGTAAATGCACCAACTTTTGCGAGTGTTCAGTTTAATGAAGCCAATATTGTTTGGTATACGGCGTTGACTGGAGGAACAGTGATTCCTTCGACTACAGCTTTAACCAGCGGTACTTATTATGCGGTAATCAAAGATCCGGTAACCAATTGTGAGAGTGCTGTTAGATTAGCGGTAACGATTAGTGTGACTGATCCGGGAACTCCTGTGATTACAGAAACTACACAGAATTTCTGTTTGGTCAATGCGCCAACTTTTGCATCAATCAATGTAAGTCCGGCAGTTGCTGCTAATATTGTTTGGTACACAGCGCTTACCGGAGGAACTTTAATTCCATCGACTACAGCTTTGACTACCGGAGTTTATTATGCAGCAATTAAAGATCCTGTAACTCTTTGTGAAAGTGCTGTTCGATTAGCGATAACGATTAGCGTAACCGATCCTGGTACTCCTGTTATTACGGAAACTACACAGAATTTCTGTTTGGTGAATGCGCCAACTTTTGCATCGATTGATGTAAGTCCTGCTGTTGCCGCCAATATTGTTTGGTACACGGCTTTGACAGGAGGAACTTTAATTCCATCCACGACAGCTTTAACTACCGGAGTTTATTATGCTGCCATCAAAGATCCAATCACGAACTGTGAGAGTAATGTGAGATTGGCAATTACAATAAGCGTAACTGATCCGGGTACCCCGACTTTAGTTACGGCAGGAACACAAAACTTCTGTTTGGTAAATGCTCCAACTTTTGCAAGCGTTCAATTTAATCAGGCCAATATTGTTTGGTATACGGCGTTGACTGGAGGAACCGTTATTCCTTCTACTACAGCTTTAACCAGTGGTACTTATTATGCTGTAATCAAAGATCCAATCACGAACTGTGAAAGTGCAGTAAGATTGGCTGTAGTAATCAGCGTTACTGATCCGGGAACACCAACTTTAGTTACAGCGGGAACACAAAACTTCTGTTTGGTCAATGCACCGACTTTTGCCAGTGTTCAGTTTAATGAAGCCAATATCGTTTGGTACACAGCGTTGACTGGAGGAACAGTGATTCCTTCCACTACAGCTTTAACTAGCGGTACCTATTATGCTGTTATCAAAGATCCAATCACAAATTGTGAAAGTGCAGTTAGATTAGCTGTAGTGATCAGTGTTACCGATCCCGGAACACCAACTTTAGTTACAGCAGGAACACAAAACTTCTGTTTGGTAAATGCTCCAACTTTTGCAAGCGTTCAATTTAATGAAGCCAATATCGTTTGGTACACAGCATTGACCGGAGGAACAGTTATTCCTTCGACTACAGCCTTAACCAGCGGTACTTATTATGCGGTAATCAAAGATCCAATCACAAATTGCGAAAGTGCCGTGAGATTAGCGGTAACGATTAGTGTTACTGATCCTGGAACACCGGTTATCACTAACACTACTCAGAATTTCTGTTTGGTGAATGCACCAACTTTTGCATCGATTGATGTAAGTCCTGCTGTTGCCGCCAATATTGTTTGGTACACAACATTGACCGGAGGGGTCTTAATTCCATCCACAACAGCTTTGACCACTGGAGTTTATTACGCTGCAATCAAAGATCCGACAACTCTTTGTGAAAGTGCTGTCAGATTAGCGATTACGATCAATGTAACCGATCCGGGAACTCCTGTGATTACAAAAACTACTCAGAATTTCTGTTTGTTCAATGCACCAACTTTTGCATCGATTGATGTAAGTCCAGCTGTTGCGGCCAATATAGTTTGGTACACTGCCTTAACCGGAGGAATTTTAATTCCATCGACTACAGCATTGACAAGTGGTACATATTATGCTGCAATCAAAGATCCGGTAACTCTTTGTGAGAGTAATGTGAGATTGGCGATTGTCATTATTGTAACCGATCCTGAAGCACCAATTATTACCAAAACTACTCAGGATTTCTGTTTGGTAAATGCGCCAACTTTTGCAACAATCGACGTAAGTCCTGCCGTTGCAGCAAATATTGTTTGGTACACAGCGTTGACTGGAGGAACAGTGATTCCTTCTACAACAGCTTTAACTACGGGAATTTATTATGCTGCGGTTATAGATCCGGTATCAGGATGTGAAAGTACCGAAAGATTACCAATTACAATCAATGTTACTGATCCTGGTACACCAACTCTGGTAACAGCGGGAACGCAAAACTTCTGTTTGGCAAATGCACCAACGTTTGCAAGTGTTCAGTTTAATCAGGCCAATATTGTTTGGTATACTGCAATAACAGGAGGAACGGTGATTGCACCGACCACAGCTTTAACCAGCGGTACTTATTATGCAGTAATTAAAGACCCGGTTACAAACTGTGAAAGTGCCATAAGATTAGCGGTAACGATCAATGTTGCTAATCCGGGAACACCAACTTTAGTAACAGCGGGAACACAAAACTTCTGTTTGGCAAATACGCCAACCTTTGCCAGTGTTCAGTTTAATCAGGTAAACATAGTTTGGTATACTGCGCTAACAGGAGGAACAGTGATTCCTTCTACTACAGCTTTAACCAGTGGTACTTATTATGCAGTGATAAAAGATCCTGTATCAGGATGTGAAAGCGCCGTAAGATTAGCGGTAACCATTAATGTTTCTGATCCTGGAACACCAACATTGGTTACAGCGGGAGTACAAAACTTCTGTTTGGTAAATGCTCCAACGTTTGCCAGTGTTCAATTTAATCAGGCAAACATAGTTTGGTATACTGCGCTAACAGGAGGAGCAGTGATTCCTTCTACAACAGCTTTAATTAGCGGTACTTATTATGCAGTAATAAAAGATCCTGTATCAGGATGTGAAAGTGCTGAAAGATTAGCCGTAACGATTAGTGTTACTGATCCTGGTACACCAACTCTGGTAACAGCGGGAACGCAAAATTTCTGTTTGGTAAATGCACCAACGTTTGCAAGTGTTCAGTTTAATCAAGCCAATATTGTTTGGTATACTGCGCTAACAGGAGGAACGGTGATTGCAGCGACCACAGCTTTAACCAGCGGTACTTATTATGCCGTAATTAAAGACCCGGTTACAAACTGTGAAAGTGCCGTAAGATTAGCGGTAACGATCAATGTTGCCAATCCGGGAACACCAACTTTAGTAACAGCAGGAACACAAACCTTCTGTACGGTAAATGCACCAACGTTTGCGAGTGTTCAATTCAATCAGGCAAACATAGTTTGGTATACTGCGCTAACTGGAGGAACAGTGATTCCTTCCACTACAGCTTTAACCAGTGGTACTTATTATGCAGTGATAAAAGATCCTGTATCAGGATGTGAAAGTGCTGTGAGATTAACAGTAAATGTTAATGTAATCGATCCGGGTACGCCGACAACAACAGCTGCCACTCAGGTATTCTGCTCAGGAAATAATCCAACAGTTGCTAACATTCAAGTAAACGGAAGCAACATCGTGTGGTATACAACTGCAACTGGCGGAACTGTCATTGCGGGAACTACACCACTAGTAAATGGTGATTATTATGCAGCGATAAAAGATCCGGTATCCGGTTGTGAAAGCAGCGTGAGACTGAAAGTTACTGTAACTGTTGGAATTTCTAAAGATCCAACTACAACTGCGGCGACTCAGAATTTCTGTTCTACAAGTGCTCCAACTTTTGCAAATATTCAAGTTAACGAGAGTAATGTAGCATGGTTTAGTAGCGCAACAGGCGGAACAGCAATTCCATTGACAACCGCTTTAACTTCCGGCACCTATTACGGAGAGCTTACAGATCCGGTAACAGGATGTAAAAGTGCTAATCGTTTGCAGGTTGTCATTACCATTGTAACCCCAATGGCGACGCCTACAACTAATGCAGCAACTCAAAACTTCTGTTCGGTAGATGCACCAAAAGTGTCTAACATTCAAGTGAATGAATCCGGTGTAATCTGGTACAGTACTCCAACAGGCGGAACTGCTATTCCGGCAACTACAGCTTTAGCTACTGGTACTTATTATGGAGTAATCGCAAGCAGTTCTGGTTGTGAAAATCCAATTAGATTGGCCGTTGCAGTAACGGTAAACGTACCGCTTAGTGTTACTACTCCAAGAACGACACAGGTATTTTGTTTATCAGCAGCGCCAACAGTTCAGGATATTGTAGTAAATGAGGCTAACATTGTTTGGTATACCACTGCATCTGGAGGAACTCCTTTGGCAGCGAATACACCTCTTGTTGCGGCAACTTATTATGCTGCGGCACAAGGGAACATTACTAATGGCTGTGGAGCAGTTCCGAGATTAGCAGTGATTGTTACCTTTAACAATGATGCATTGGTTCCTATTACAACAACAGATGATACGCCATGTGTATTCCAGGGAGTTACTTATTCGATTGCCAATGGAAAATCAAATTATGTATGGTCAGTTTCTAACGGAACAATTACTTCAGGCGGAGGACTTAACGATGGTTCTGTAACCATTTCCTGGTCAGATATCGGACCGGGTAAAGTTGAGGTTGAGTATATTAATACTTGTAACGAGAGAACTACAAAATCATTAAATGTAATTGTAGCAACTTGTTCTGATCTAACAATAACCAATACAGTTAGCAATCCTAAGCCTAATTTTGGTGATCAGATAACATTTACCATAACAGTAAATAATATTGGTCAGGGTAATTTTATCAATACAATAGTAAGCGATTTATTACCTAGCGGATATAATTTGATAAGCGCATCTGCAACAGCAGGAACATACAGTTTGTTATCCCAAATTTGGACGATTCCAACGTTGAATGCAGGACAAAGTGTGGTCCTTACAATTGTGGCAGAAGTATTGCCGGGTGGTAAATACTTAAGCGTTGCAACTGTCGAGACTTCCACTCCGTTAGATGTGGATTCATCAAATAACTCGGCTTCAGTTTCTGTTGAACCAATTTGTTTGACCGTTTACAATGAATTTACTCCAAACAATGACGGGGCAAATGATTTGTTCAGAATTGATTGTATCGAAACTTATCCAAATAATGAGTTGAAAGTGTATAACAGATACGGTTCATTAGTATATAGTAAACAACATTATGAAAATGATTGGGACGGAACCGCTAATGTATCCGGAGTTATCAACAGAGGAGATATGCTGCCAACAGGTACTTATTTCTATGTGATAGCAATAGGAGACGGAACGGTTAAAAAAGGATGGTTGTCTATAATGAGATAAGCAGCCGTATTAATCATCTAATTAATTAAACTTAATAAGTATCGTTATGAAACTATATATAAAATCAATAGAAACGTATTTTATTTTAATATGTTCTTTTATCACATTTTGTGCCAGTGCACAACAGGATCCGGAGTACACGCAATACATGTACAATACGATGTCGGTGAATCCAGCTTATGCTGGATCTACCGGAACCATCGAGGCGACACTTTTACATCGTTCGCAATGGGTTGGAATCGATGGAGCACCCGAAACACAATCATTCTCTGTTCATTCGCCTCTTCGAAACGAGATGATTGGTTTAGGATTAAGTGTTGTTAACGACAAAATTGGTCCGTCAAACGAGTTGTATATCGACGGGAACTTCGCTTATTCAATTCCTTTAGGATATGAAAAAAGACTTGCGTTTGGATTAAAAGCAGGTATGCGAATGTTAAACGTAGATTGGTCAAAAGGACGATTCTATAACAATAATGATGTACTACTGAATCAGAATATTAATAATCAATTGAAACTGGCTGTAGGAGCAGGGGTGTACTATTACACTAACAAATGGTACGTTGGTCTTTCAGTTCCAAGTTTTATTAAAAGTGATTATTATGATGATATTCAGGAATCTATATCGTACGATCGATTGCATTACTATCTGATGGGAGGTTATGTTTTTGATTTGAATCCAAACTTAAAATTTAAGCCGGCATTTTTGGTAAAAGCAGTGAGTGGAGCACCACTTACTGCTGATATCTCGGCAAATTTTATGATAGCAGAAAAGTTTGTAATAGGTGGATCTTACCGAACAGACGACTCGATAAGTATTCTGGCAGGTTTTCAGATATCCAGAAGTTTTTATGCAGGGTATGCTTTTGATTATACCGTTAGTGATTTGAATAAATACAATGATGGATCACATGAGATCATCTTGCGTTATCAGTTTACTAGAAAACAAAGTAAAATCAAATCACCTCGATTCTTCTAAAACATAAATCCTATGAAAAAACTATATATCCTCAGTTTAGTCTTGAGCATTACCTTTGGTTTTGCTCAAAAGACTAATTTAAAAAAAGCCGATGCATTGTTTCGAAATTTCTCTTATCTCGATGCCTCTAAAGCTTATGAAGAGTGTTTGCAGAATATAGAGAATCCAACAGCACAAACCATAAAGAATGCGGCAGATTCTTATTATTTTATTTCCGACGGAAGAAATGCGCTTCGATGGTATAAAAGACTCTATCAGATACAAGGGAATAATCTGACCGACATTTATTACCTGCGCTATATTCAGTGTTTGAAATCTGTTATGGATTATGATGAAGCCGATAAAATTACCAAAGAGTATCTCAATAAAAAAGGAGATCAGAAAGAGATCAATCGGTATGTTGCTCAGAAAAAACAATTAGACAGTCTGGCCAAAACAAAGTCTTTGTACGACATTAGAAACTTAGACATTAATACCGGTAAATCTGATTTTGGAGCTACATTTTTTCAGGACCGAATCGTATTTTCATCGGCCAGAGATACTACGAAGTTTGCCGATAAACTTTACAATTGGAACAATCAGCCTTTTCTTAATTTGTATGTAGCCGAACGAAATCCTGCTGATGGAGGTTTATTTAATGAAAAACTGTTTATCCCTAACGTGATGACTAAATATCACGAAGCAACCGCCTCTTTTGATGCCAGCGGAAAAACAATTTACTATACGTCTAATATTGTCAAGAAAAACAAATTAGTAGTCGACCAGGACAGAATTAACAACTTTCAAATTCTAAAAGGATCTTTGGTAGACGGAAAGGTAGAAAACCCGCAAAAGATTTTCTTTGATAGTGATGATTATTCTGTTGGGCATCCTAGTTTAAGCGACGACGGTAAATTGCTCTTCTTCGCTTCCGATATGCCTGGCGGCTATGGAGAAACCGATTTGTATGTTGTGAAAATCGCAAACGACGGAACCATGAGTTCGCCTCAAAATCTGGGGCCAAAAATTAACACATTAGGAAATGATCTTTTTCCATTCTTTCGTAACGGAATACTTTATTTTTCTTCAGACGGACATTATGGCTTAGGAGATTTAGATGTGTACGAAAGTAAAATGTTATCCGATGGAAGCTTTTCGGCACCGAAAAATTTGGGAGCTCCAATAAACAGTAATAAAGACGATTTTACTTTTGTGATTGATAAAACCGGAAGTTATGGCTATGTATCTTCCAACAGAGCAGGAGGAAAAGGCGATGATGATATTTATTCCTTTACTAAAGGACAACCCGTTTGCAATCAGAATATTTCAGGAAAAGCAATCGATCATAAATCAAAAGCACTTTTAGCCGATGTTACTATAATAGCTTATGATCCGTATAATGAAGTTTTGGCAGAAACTAAAACCAATTTTGACGGCAAATATGCGGTAACAGTTCCTTGCAACAAAGCAGTTCGTTTGGTAGCGTCAAAATTTAATTATAGTGACGATGAAAAAACTGTTGCCACAACCAAAATCAATGAAGCCGAAATTACCGATGTCGATTTTGAGCTTAGTAATTATGATGACCTGGTAGTGAAAAAACAAGGAGTCGAAAAAGTTGACGTTAATCCGATCTATTTTGATTACGACAAATTCAATATTACACCTTTGGCAGCCACTGAGCTGGATAAAGTAGTATTTGTGATGCGAAAATTTCCTAAAATCCGTATCAAAATTGAGTCCCATACCGATTCTAGAGGTAAAGATGCTTATAACCTGAAACTTTCAGATAATAGAGCTAAATCAACACGTGATTATATCCTTTCACAAGGTATTGACACTGCAAGAATCGAAAGTGCTATTGGTTACGGTGAAAGCCGTCCGATCAATAAATGCAAAAATGGTGTAAAATGTACCGAGGCGGAACATTTGTTAAACAGACGCTCAGACTTTATTATAATTCAAAAATAGAGTTACATTTTCACACTAATGATTGAATTGTTAGTTTGAATTTTAAAATGAAGAAACCATTTGGAAGTTGGTTTTTATTAATTCTTTTTTAAGAAGAATGGGCAGGAAGAAAATCAAGTTGCATCTTTTTGCAACTTGATTTTTGAGTTTATAAAACTTTTGGATTTTACTGTTTTTGAACAAAAATAATCCTAATTTTGGTATTCAATTATTCAAAATCAAAACCTCCGGTATTTTAAAATCTTATGAGTATTCAAGAAACAATTCAGACTTTACGAAACGAACTTAATCAGCACAATTACAATTATTACGTGTTAGACAACGCTACAATTTCTGATTATGATTTTGATATTAAGTTAAAGGAACTTCAGGATTTAGAAAATAAACATCCTGAGTTTTTTGATGAAAATTCCCCAACTCAAAGAGTAGGAGGTGCCGTGACCAAGAATTTTAAAACAATTGCACACCAATACAGAATGTACTCTTTGGATAATTCCTATTCTAAAGAAGATTTACTGGATTGGGAAGCCAGAATTCAGAAAGTTTTAGGAAATGTTGATCTGCAATATACCTGCGAATTAAAATACGACGGAGCTTCGATCAGTATTACTTATGAAAACGGAAAACTGGTTCAGGCTTTAACACGAGGAGACGGTTTTCAGGGAGATGAGGTAACCAACAACATCAAAACCATAAAATCGATTCCTTTACAATTAAAAGGGAACTATCCGGATAAATTTGATATTAGAGGAGAAATAATTCTGCCTTTTGCCGGTTTCGAAAAAATGAATCAGGATCTAATTGAAATTGGTGAAACACCGTATTCAAATCCCAGAAATACAGCTTCAGGAAGTTTGAAATTACAAGATAGTGCTGAGGTTGCCAAACGTCCGTTAGAATGTTTATTGTATTTTGTTACAGGAAACAATCTCCCGTTTACTTCCCAGTTTGAAGGATTGGAATCAGCCAGAAATTGGGGATTCAAAGTGCCTAACGAAGCAAAACTGGTGCAAAATATGCAGGAAGTTTTCGACTTCATTGATTATTGGGACGTACACCGTCATAATTTACCTTACGAAACCGATGGTGTAGTCGTAAAAGTAAACAGTATTCAGCATCAGGAAGAATTAGGATACACTGCAAAATCTCCACGTTGGGCCATAGCTTATAAATTCAAATCAGAACAGGTTTCGACCACACTTCAGTCTATTTCATATCAGGTAGGCCGTACGGGAGCAATAACTCCTGTAGCCAATTTAGAACCGGTACAACTGGCCGGAACCATTGTAAAAAGAGCCTCTTTGCACAATGCAGATCAGATTGAAAAATTGGATATCAGAATCAATGACACCGTTTTTGTAGAAAAAGGAGGAGAAATCATTCCAAAAATAATTGCCGTCGACCTGTCCAAACGCCCCGAAGATTCAGAAGTTACTGCATACATCACGCATTGTCCGGAATGTCAAACCGAATTGATTCGAAATGAAGGAGAAGCCAATCATTATTGCCCTAACTTTTATGGGTGCCCACCGCAGATTATTGGAAGGGTTCAACATTATATTTCAAGAAAAGCAATGGATATTGAAGGGCTTGGTGGCGAAACAGTTGCTTTGCTTTTCAACAATGGATTGGTGCACAATTATGCCGATTTGTATGAATTAAAAGTAGAAGATATTTTACCTTTAGAGAGAATGGCACAAAAATCTGCCGAGAATCTGGTAAAAGGAGTAGAGAAATCAAAAGAAATCCCATTTGAGAGCGTTCTTTTTGCCTTAGGAATTCGTTTTGTAGGGGAAACGGTAGCCAAAAAACTGGCGAAACATTATAAAAATATTGATGCATTACGTCAGGCCACCTTGATGGATTTGATTTTGGTAGATGAAATTGGAGAAAGAATTGCCAAAAGTGTAATTGAGTTTTTTGAGAATAAAGAGAATCAGGAAATTATAGACCGTCTCAAAAGTTACGGCATTCAGTTTGAAATTGTAGAGAAGATAAACCCGAATGCTACCGAAAAATTTATCGGAAAAACATTTGTGGTTTCGGGAGTTTTTACTCAATTCTCCAGAGATGAATTGAAGAAAACTATTGAAGACAATGGTGGTAAGGTAGGAAGCTCTATTTCGGCAAAAACGGATTTTGTTGTCGCAGGAGATAATATGGGACCGGCAAAATTAGAAAAAGCCAGTAAATTAAATATCCCTATTCTGTCTGAAGAAGATTTTATAAACAAACTAAATGAAAGCGAATAAACCGTCGTTGATTTTATTTTTTTTAGCATTATTGTGCACGGCCATTTTTGATTGGACCGAGCTGTTTTTATTTGCGACTTATGCCAAAGCCATTGTAATTCCTTCGATTTTTATTTATTTTTTGATTAGCACCGAATTCAATATTGGGAAAATCGAAGGGGTTATCTTTTTATTCAGCTTTATTGGCCAGGTGTTTAATCTAATGGATATTGAAAGTTCTGAACTAGGGGGAGTCTTGTGTTTTTTAGTCGTTTACCTTTTAATTATCCGACTTTATCTGGGAGGGCATGAAAAAATAAAACTGGAAAAAAAAGATTTTCTTCCAGTTTCTATAGTAGTTATTTTTATTGTATATCTCTTAGTATCAGCACTAGGAATGCAATTTGATAATATGAAACGATTTAGTTTGATCTATATGATCTACGGAATTGTCTTAAGTGTGTTAAGTTGTTTGTCCTTCATTAGTTATATTACAAAAGGAACCTACTTAGCGTTACTCATGTCATTAATGGCAATTTCCTATATCTTTTCAGATATATTCTATATTTTCAATGAATACTTTTCCTATTCCGTAGTCCTGGTATTGATCCGGGATGTCACTCAAATTTTAGCATACTTTTTTATGGTCGAGTATTTCCTGGAAAAAACGAAAACCAAAAAAAAGAAAAACGCTAAACAATAATTGATTTCCCTTCGTTAGTGTGAGCTTTGTTCTTATCGAAGTAAAAGTCTATTCTTCCTAAATTGATTCCGTAGCAGCCTACCTGATTCACCAAAACATCCTGATTGGCTTTGTTTTTTACAACAGTTGGTTTGTCTAAGAAAGTATGTGTGTGGCCTCCAATAATCAAATCGATATCCTGAGTTTGTGCAGCCAGTTTTAAATCACAAATTTTAGATTCATCGTCTTTGTATTTGTATCCAAGATGTGACAGACAAACAACCAAATCGCATTTTTCTTCTTTCTTTAGCAATTGCGTCATGTCCTGCGCAATTTCTACAGGATTGTTGTAGACTGTTTCTTTGTACATTTGTTTGTCAACTAGGCCGGCAAGCTCGATTCCTAAACCAAAGACACCTACTTTAATTCCGTTTTTATTGAAAATTTTATACGGTTTTACAAGACCGTTCATCACCGTATTTTTAAAATCGTAGTTCGAGCAGATAAAATCAAAACTAGCGTGAGGCATTTGTGCGTGTAATCCGTCAAGACCATTGTCGAAATCGTGGTTTCCAATAGTCGATGCGTCGTACTTCATCATACTCATCAGTTTAAATTCCAATTCCCCTCCATAATAATTAAAATAAGGAGTTCCCTGAAAAATATCGCCGGCATCCAATAAAAGTACATTTGGATTTTCTTTACGAATCGTTTCTATAAGTGCAGCTCTGCGTGAGACACCGCCTTTGTTTGGATTACGAGGATCATCAGCCGGAAATGGATCAATATGACTGTGAACATCGTTAGTATGTAGAATGGTTAAGTGTTTGATATCGTTATTTTCAAAACTGCTCAACGACAAACCTAAACTTAATAAGGCAGTACTTGCAGCTGTTTTTTCGATAAATTCTCTTCTTTTCATTTTGTATGTTTTTGCGAAATGGGATTTTTATTCTTCTGTAATTCGAATGTCTTTTGCTACCGGAATCGTATCAACTTCTTTAAAGTAGTCAATTAATACATCTCTCAGTTTGTAGTTCAGATCATATTTTTGAACACTTTTTGCGAAAAAAGACATACTGTCTCCGCCATTTGCCAAATAATCATTTGTTGCTACATAGTAAATTTTATTAAGATCAAGTGGCTTTCCCTGAATCATAATATTCTTTGCAGTCTTGTCTTTTGCAATAGTAAAAGTCATACCCGATAAAGGCTGTGCTTTTTGCGCCTTAATAATATAGGAAGTCATTTCTAAAATCTGATCTCCTTTTAAAGCCATAACCACCATACTGTTTTCAAAAGGCATGATTTCAAATGCTGTTCTGTTAGTTACATTTCCTTTAGGCAATATAGCTCGGATACCACCATGATTTAGTAAGCACAAGTCAATACTTTTCTTTTCGCGTGCCTCAAAAACCAGGTTTCCTCTTTTAACACAAACGTCAGCCATAAGGTTACCAATACTGGTTTGCCATTTCCCTGTACTTTTATCAAGAGTTTCAGGGCAATAAGCTAGAATATTATCTAAATCCTTATTAATATGATCACGATAAGGTTTAATAAAGTTCTCAATTGCAGGAGTTTCAGTTCCTTTTTCAGTTATCGGAAGTTGCTTTCCTTCAATTTTTGTTAGATTATAATTTTTCTGGCTACAGGAAAATATAAAAAAAAGTGTTAAGAATATAACAAAAAGTTTCAAAACTCCGTTATACTTTTTTAGTTTTACCATCTTAAATGCGACTTAAATAATTAATTTTGTAATCTGGTAAAAGTACTATGTTTTTAAATTATATAAAGGAATTTTTTGTAAAAAAATCATTAAAAAATAACTTGAATAATGTCAAAAACGAAGTATTTACAAGTAATGTGCAAACAATTGGTTTACTGATTGATGAAAGTAGATTTGATCATTCAGAAGACCTGATAAAGGAATTGATCTCGAAAGGAATTACTCCTGAGAATATCAAAATTGCAGTGTACAGAAGTAAATTTAGCGAGAAACAAACGTATTCAAGACCAACTTTTGGACGAAAAAGCGTCAATTGGAAGGGGGAAATTACAGAAGGTTTCTTAAATGAATTTATAAAAACAGAATTTGATCTTTTGATTAGTTATTATGATATTGAAACGGCCATTTTGATGCTGATAACTGCCAAGTCAAAAGCGAAGTTTAAAGTAGGATTCGCATCAGTAGATGAAAAATTAAATCGATGGATGATTGATACTGCTATAAAGAATTACAAACTTTTCGTGCACGAATTGTTTAGATATTTAAAGAGTATAAAATAAAATTATAAAGTAGAATATGCAATCATTAATAGGAACTGGTGTTGCGCTTGTAACCCCATTTAAAAAAGACTTTTCAGTAGATATCGAAGCTTTACAGCGCATCGTTAATTTTTCGATAGACGGTGGTGTTGAGTATCTTGTAGTTATGGGAACAACGGCAGAAAATGCTACTCTGACACAAGCCGAAAAAGAACTGGTGATTAAAACGGTTATCGATACTAATAAAGGAAGACTGCCATTGGTACTTGGAGTTGGTGGAAATAATACCATGCAAATTGTAGAGGAATTAAAAACAGGAGATTTTTCTGCTTTTGAAGCCATACTCTCTGTTTCTCCTTATTATAACAAGCCAACACAGGAAGGGATCTATCAGCATTTTAAAGCTATTGCAGAAGCTTCTCCAATTCCTGTGATTTTATATAACGTTCCGGGAAGAACATCCAGTAACATGTTGCCGTCAACAGTAATTCGTTTGGCGAATGACTTTAGTAATGTGGTAGCGATTAAAGAAGCTGCCGGAGATATGGTTCAGGCTTTACAGTTGATTAAAAATGCACCAGAAGGTTTTTTGATTATTTCAGGAGATGATATGATTGCTTTACCAATTGTTTTGGCAGGTGGAGCAGGGGTAATTTCGGTTATCGGACAAGGTTTTCCAAAAGAATTTACAGAAATGATTCGTTTAGGACTCAATAAAAAGGTAACTGAAGCGTTTAAAACACAGTATCTTTTATCTGATTGTATTGATATGATTTTTGAGCAGGGAAATCCTGCCGGAATCAAACAAGTTTTTCAAGCCCTTGGTATTGCTGAGAATACAGTACGTTTGCCATTAGTAGCTGTTGATGATTCATTAGCAGGCAGATTGAATGAATTTGTGAAAAACAGCATAAAATAAGCATGAGATTGTCGGTATTCTATCATATACCAAAAAATATTTTGTAGTAGCTAAATTAATAACTAAATTTGCCACCGAAACTTCGGTGTGATTTTGCTTTGGCACAATTGTCTAAGAAATCATAATAAAAGTAAGAAAATGAAAAAAATAGTATCTCTGTTAATTATTGTTGTCCTTTTTTGTTCTTGTAGCGAATACCAAAAGGCATTAAAGAACGATGATGTTGCTGCAAAATTCGAAGTTGCAACGAAAATGTATGATGCAGGTAAATATTCAAAAGCCATACGTCTTTTTGAACAATTGGCATCTTCTTACAGAGGGAAACCTCAGGCAGAGAAATTATTTTACATGTTCTCACAATCGTATTACAAAACAAAGCAATATTACTTAGCGGGTTACCAGTTTGAGAGTTTCGTTTCAGGTTACCCTAGAAGTGAAAAAGTTCAGGAAGCTGCTTTTTTGGGAGCGTATAGCTATTCTAAATTAGCGCCTGTTTATAGTCTGGATCAGACAGACACTGTAAAAGCCTTAGAAAAATTACAAACTTTTATCGAAAGTTACCCAAATTCTGAGTATATCGCTCAGGCAAACGAAGCTGTAAAAGTTTTAAATGGTAAACTGGAGAAAAAAGCATACGAAAACGCGAAAGGATACAATACAATTTCTGATTACAAATCAGCATTAATCGCTTTTGATAATTTTATTGCTGATTTTCCGGGAACACCGTTAAAAGAAGATGCATTGTTTTATAAATACGATTCAGCATATAAATTAGCAATAAACAGTATTCCTTCAAAAATGGAAGAGCGTTTAAATGTGGCTAAAGTGGCTTATGGAAACTTGATTAAGTTTAATGGTGCTACGAAGTATAAAAAAGAGGCAGATGAAATGAATGCCAGAGTGGAAACAGATTTACAAAAATTTACTAAATAAAATAAAGTCATGGATTTAAAAAAGACGAATGCTCCTGTAAATACAATAACTTACAATAAAACAGTTATTGAAGAGCCAACAGGAAATGTGTATGAAGCAATTACCATTATGGCTAAAAGAGCAAATCAAATTAACTCTGAAATTAAAAAAGAATTGACAGAGAAATTGGAAGAGTTTGCTACTTATAATGACAGTCTTGAAGAAGTTTTTGAAAATAAAGAACAAATCGAAGTTTCTAAATTTTACGAAAAATTACCAAAACCTCACGCTTTAGCAGTTCAGGAGTGGTTAGACGGTAAAACATACCACAGAGGTTCAAATAAATAATATAGTATAATGTCAGTTTTAAACGGGAAGAAAATTTTACTAGGGGTTTCTGGTGGAATTGCAGCCTATAAAACAGCCTCATTAGTACGACTCTTTATAAAAGCAGGTGCACATGTCCAAGTGATAATGACACCTGCTTCTAAGGATTTTGTAACTCCACTTACCTTATCTACACTATCAAAAAATCCGGTACATTCCAGTTTCTTTAATCAGGATGATGAAGATGCTGTCTGGAACAATCACGTTGATTTGGCTCTTTGGGCCGATTTGATGCTGATTGCACCTGCAACATCCAATACCTTGTCTAAAATGACAACAGGGAACAGTGATAATCTTTTAGTAGCTACTTATTTATCAGCCAAATGCCCGGTTTATTTTGCACCGGCAATGGATTTGGATATGTACAAGCATCCTTCAGTTTTATCTAGTTTTACGGCCTTAAAAAGTTTTGGAAACATTATGATTCCGGCTGAAAGCGGTGAGTTAGCCAGTGGTCTGTCCGGAGAAGGACGAATGGCTGAACCCGAAAATATTATAACCTTTCTGGAAGCCGATTTAGAAAGTAAACTGCCTTTAAAAGGAAAAAAAATACTAATTACTGCCGGTCCAACATACGAAGCAATCGATCCTGTGCGTTTTATAGGAAATCATTCTTCGGGAAAAATGGGTTTTGATCTGGCAAATGAAGCAGCAAACTTAGGTGCTCAGGTGATTCTGGTTGCAGGACCAACACATTATAAAGCTAAAAATGGTTTAGTGGAAGTGATCAATGTAGTTTCGGCGCAAGACATGTATGATGCCTGTCATGAGTATTTTAATGATGTTGATGTGGCAATCGCTGCAGCCGCAGTAGCCGATTACAGGCCAAAAGTAGTCGCTTTACAAAAGATTAAGAAAGCGGCAGATGAATTTTCGATTGAACTTGAAAAAACAAAAGATATTCTGGCTTCATTAGGAGCGATAAAGAAAAATCAGTTTTTAATTGGATTTGCATTGGAAACCGAGAATGAAATTGAAAATGCGAAGCTGAAAATTCAGAAAAAAAACTTAGATTTGATTGTTCTAAATTCCTTACAGGATGAAGGAGCCGGTTTTAAAAAAGAAACCAATAAAGTAACCTTTATTGATCAGGATTTTAAAATCGAACCGATGGAATTAAAATCAAAAGAATCTGTTGCTGTTGATATTTTAAATAAAGTGGTTTTGCATTTTGAGAAATCATAAAGATTTAGAGTAAACAAAGCAATAACAAGGATAGTAAGTCTGTTATATGCTGTAATCAAAATAATATCTTTCGTATGAATAAACTAGTTACTTTTTTAGCATTTTTAATCTTTGGCTTTACACAAGCACAGCAGCTAAATTGCACTGTAACTATTAATACAGAAAGATTACCCAATCCCAATCAGCAGGTGTTTAAAACACTTCAGACTTCGTTGTCGGAGTTTGTAAATAAAACAGATTGGACGGGAACAGTCTTAAAACAAAATGAGCGAATCAATTGCTCGATGTATATTACACTGTCGTCAAACAGTTCTGATCAGTTTTCGGGTACCATTCAGGTGCAATCCTCACGATTGATTTATAATTCTACGTATTCTTCACCAATATTAAATTACAACGATAAAGATTTCAACTTCAGATATATTGAATACGAGCCTTTGTTGTTTAATCCGACCACGTTTGAGTCTAATCTAGTATCTGTGGTTTCTTTTTACAGTTATTTAATTTTAGCGATGGACGCAGATAGCTTTCAAATGGGAGCAGGAAGTCAATATCTTGAAACCGCTCAGAATATTGCAAGTGTAGCACAACAAGGAGGGTCAAAAGGCTGGAGCCAGTCAGACGGAGTTCAAAACCGTTATTATTTGATTACCGATATGATTTCACCAATGTACAGCGATTTACGTCAAACCATGTTCATGTACCATAACGGCTTAGATGGTATGAGTCAGGATTTGAAAGCCTCAAAAGAAAAAATCAAATCAGCCTTGATACTTATCGGAAAATTGAATTCGGTAAAACCCAACGCCTTTTTAACGAGAGTGTTTTTTGATGCTAAATCAGACGAAATTGTCTCCATATTTTCTGGAGGACCAAGTATTCCGATTACAGATCTGACCGATGTCTTAAATAAAGTATCTCCGTTGAATACCGCCAAATGGTCGCAGATTAAATTTTAGGCCATTTTAATTACTCTCTTTATTAATTTTTATATTTCCCAAATTTTCTATGATAACGTCCTTGTCGATTAAAAACTATGCACTGATTGAAAAATTAACTATAGATTTTTCAAAAGGTTTTTCTATTATTACTGGTGAAACAGGTGCGGGTAAATCTATTATATTAGGAGCGATAGGATTGGTTTTAGGAAAAAGAGCCGATTTAACTTCACTAAAAAATAAAGAAGAAAAATGTGTTATCGAAGCACAGTTTGAAATTTCTAAATACAACCTGAAAGAGTTTTTTACAGCAAATGATCTCGATTATGAAGACGAGACTATTATTAGAAGAGAAATTTTGCCTTCAGGAAAATCGCGAGCTTTTATTAATGATAGTCCGGTAAATCTGCAGGAATTGCAGGATCTGAGCTTGTTTTTGATTGATATTCATTCACAACAGCAGACTCAGGAATTATCAGACGAGGGAGTTCAGTTTAAAATTATTGACGCTATTGCTAATAATGGAGAAGTGATTCAATCGTATCAGGATGTTTTGAAAGGATATAAATCAGATAAGTCCAAACTAAATGCTTTGCTGAAAAAACAAAGTGATTCAGGAAAAGAGCAGGAATACAATACCTATTTGTTAAATGAATTGGTTACTGCAAAATTAAAATCAGGAGAGCAGGAAGAATTGGAGGCTGATTTTGAAAAACTGAACAATGTTGAAATTATTAAAGAAGCTATGGATAAATCATTAGCAATTGCCAATGAAGAGCAATTTGGTGTTTTCCACAGTCTGAATGAAATAAAAACGGCACTACAGAAAATTGCGCTTTTTTCACCGGAATACCAAAATGTTTTTGAAAGGATTACCAGTTTAGCCATTGAATTTGATGATGTTTCAAAAGAATTGCAAAACGCCTCTGAAAAACTTTTAAATGATCCCGCACAATTAGAATTGGTGAGTCAAAAATTACAGCTAATTTATAATTTGCAAAAAAAGCATCAAGTAACGTCTGTTGATGAATTGCTCGGAATACAAACGACATTAGAAAATTCCCTGGTGGAATTGGATAATATTGGAGAAGAAATTACTGCTTTGTCAGAATCAATAGCGCAAAAAGTTACAGAATTAGACGCTTTTGCGGAAGCTATTCATCAGAATAGAATCAATGCAATTCCGGTTTTGTCACAAAAGTTAGTGTCAATATTAGAGACATTGGGAATGCCAAATGTGCGTTTCAATATGGAGCTTTTGTCCTCTGAGACCTATTTCCAAAACGGAAAAGATGAGTTGCAGTTTTTATTCTCAGCAAATAAAGGAACTGATTTCGGCTTGCTGAAAAAAGTAGCTTCAGGAGGGGAAATGTCACGTATTATGCTGGCAGTCAAAGCGATTTTAGCGCAATATTCAAAACTTCCAACCTTAATCTTTGATGAGATTGATACCGGGGTTTCAGGAGAAATTGCCATTAGAATGGGAGAAATTATGAAAGAAATGAGTGGTACAATGCAAATTTTTGCCATCACCCATTTGCCTCAAATTGCAGCCAAAGGAGATTCGCACTTTAAAGTCTCTAAATCAACGGTTGATGAGGATACACAATCAGAACTTAAGCTATTGTCTCAGGAAGAAAGAGTTATAGAAATTGCTCAAATGTTATCCGGAGCAGTTGTCTCTGATTCGGCTTTAAATCATGCTAAGGCCTTGTTGAACTAAAGAAATAATTTATATTTGTCATCTTAAAAGCGAATTAAACAAACGTAAATAAAATACAATTTTTATATTTTTAAAGATTGTTTAAAATACGAAAAAAACAAAAATATGATTATAGAACCTAGAATGAGAGGATTTATTTGCTTGACAGCCCACCCAAAAGGCAGCGAGCAAAATGTTAAAAATCAAATAGAATATATCAAATCAAAAGGACCAATTGCTGGTGCAAAAAAAGTCTTAGTTATTGGTGCTTCAACAGGTTTCGGATTGGCTTCAAGAATTACAAGTGCTTTTGGATCTGATGCTGCAACAATTGGAGTATTTTTTGAAAAACCACCGGTTGAAGGAAAAACAGCTTCACCAGGATGGTATAATTCTGCAGCATTTGAAACAGAAGCTCACAAAGCAGGTTTATATGCAAAAAGTATCAACGGAGATGCTTTTTCAAACGAAATAAAAAGACAAACTTTAGATTTAATCAAAGCTGACTTAGGTCAGGTTGATTTGGTAATCTACAGTTTAGCTTCTCCGGTGCGTCAGCACCCGGTTACAGGAGTTTTACACCGTTCGGTTTTAAAACCAATCGGACAAACTTTTACCAATAAAACAGTTGATTTTCATACTGGAAACGTTTCAGAAGTTTCTATTGCTCCGGCAAATGAAGAAGATATTGCCAATACAGTTGCTGTAATGGGAGGTGAGGACTGGACAATGTGGATGGATGCCCTAAAAGCAGAGAATTTATTAGCTGAAGGCGCTACAACAGTGGCTTATTCTTATATTGGACCATCATTAACAGAAGCAGTTTACCGTAAAGGTACAATTGGTCGTGCAAAAGATGATTTAGAAGCTACAGCATTCTCTATTACAGATAATCTTAAATCTCTTGGTGGAAAAGCTTACGTTTCTGTAAACAAAGCTTTGGTAACTCAGGCAAGTTCTGCAATACCGGTTATTCCATTGTATATTTCTCTTTTGTACAAAACAATGAAAGAGGAGGGAATTCACGAAGGTTGTATCGAGCAAATCCAACGTTTGTTTCAGGACAGATTGTACAATGGAGGAGAAGTTCCTGTAGATGAAAAAGGAAGAATCAGAATTGACGATTGGGAAATGCGTGAGGATGTGCAGGCTAAAGTGGCAAAACTTTGGTTAGAGGCTACAACCGAAACATTACCTGAAATTGGAGATTTAGCCGGATATAGAAATGACTTCTTGAATCTGTTTGGATTTGAATTTGCAGGTGTAGATTATGCTGCCGAAGCGAATGAAGTTGTAGAAATTGAAAGTATCAAATAAAAAAGAAAAAAATACTACTAGATATGAAAACCATTCGTTGCGACGAATGGTTTTTTTATGAATATAACATATCTTTGTTAAAATTTTGAAATTTAAAATATTGCCACTTTAATACCGCGTGATCGCTATGATTTTTTCTTTAATTATACCCGTGTATAATCGTCCGGATGAAGTAGATGAACTTTTAGAAAGTTTGTCTAAATCCGATTATAATGAAGCCTTTGAAATTGTTCTTGTCGAAGACGGATCATCAATACCTTGTAAAGATGTCGTGATGAACTATCAGGGGAAATTGAATATATCGTACTATTTTAAAGAAAATTCAGGGCCGGGAGATTCCAGAAACTTTGGAATGCAGAAGGCCAGAGGGGATTATTTTATCATTTTTGATTCTGATTGTATCATTCCTTCTAACTACCTGACCGAGGTTCGAAAAGCGCTTAATGAGGGTTATGTGGATTGTTTTGGAGGGCCGGATAAGGCATTAGATAGTTTTTCGGATATTCAGAAAGCCATTAACTTTGCGATGACTTCATTTTTGACTACAGGAGGAATTCGCGGAGGCTCTGAAAAAATCAATAAATTTCAGCCGAGAAGTTTTAACATGGGAATTTCAAAGAAAGCTTTTATTGCTTCAAAAGGGTTTGGAAACATTCACCCGGGAGAAGATCCTGATCTTTCTATTCGTTTATGGAACCTGGGATTTGAAACCAGATTGTTCCCGGAAGCGTATGTATATCATAAGCGAAGAATTGACTGGGAAAAGTTTTCAATTCAGGTGAATAAATTTGGAATCGCCAGACCAATATTAAACAGCTGGTATCCGGAACATAATAAACTAACATTCTTTTTTCCTACCGTTTTTATCGTAGGATTATTATTAGCTTTTTTACTATTAATTTTCAATATTGATATCCTATTACAATTATATTTTGTATATTTCGTGGTAATTTTTCTGACAGCCACTATTCAGAATAAAAGCATTAAAATTGGATATTTATCTGTAATTGCAGTATGGAAGCAATTTTATGGTTACGGGACAGGATTTCTAAAATCGTTCCTGAAAGTTATTATTTTAAAGAAAAAACCCCAGGAGGCTTTTCCAAATATGTTTTTTAAAATATAGGTATGGCTAAAATTATTGGCCTGACAGGCGGAATAGGAAGTGGAAAAACCACTATTGCAAACTACTTTGCAGAAATGGGAGTACCCTTATATATCGCCGATGATGAAGCCAAAAAAGTAATGCAGTCTGAAAAGATTGTGAAACAAATTAAACTTGCTTTTGGAGACTCGCTCTTTGAAAATGATGTTTTAAACAGAGCTAAATTAGCCGAGATTGTTTTTAATGACGCTGATAAACTGGCAACATTAAATGCTATCGTACATCCGGCTGTTAAAGAAGACTTCGAGCTTTGGTTGTTGAAAAACAAAAAATACCACTATGTAATTTACGAAGCTGCAATTTTGTTTGAAAGCGGCCGTTATAAAGATTGTGATGTTATAGTAACCGTTACAGCTCCCGAAGAGATGAGAATTGAAAGAGTTATTAAGCGTGATAAAACCACACGAGAGCAAGTTTTAAGTCGAATGAAAATGCAGTGGGATGATGAAAAACGAATTTCTTTAAGCAATTTTGTTATTAATAACAGTAATCTTAAAATTGCTAGAGAAGAAGTTGTTAAAATTCTTAAAATTTTAAATATAAAACAAAATCAGTCTTAAATGTTAATATTTGGTTAATGTATTATTTAGTATATTGTTAAAATATTAATTTTGTTTCGATGAATAAATTATTTTTTAGATTACTTGTTTTATTGATGAGCTTGTCCTTAATAGGGATAATTTTGGTGCAGGTATACTGGTTTAATTCTTCGTTCAAAAACAACGATGAGCAGTTTAAATATCATGTTACTCAGGTAATTGGGAATGTTGCTGATAAATTGGAGCAGCAGGAAGAATACAGTTTTTACGATAAATACAACCGCATTAAAGACAGTACCGGTAAAACACCTAAAAAAGAAGACTTACTTCAGGTTTTTTACATTCAAAGAAACGCAAAAACAAACAAAACAATAGTTTATTCTAATACGCTTACATCTGAAGATTATGATATTAGCGGCTCGATTTTTAATAAAAAATTTAGCAGCGAAAGATTTAAAAACTTTAGTTCAAAAAGAGTTACAGAAGTATACAACAATAACAATAATATTGACAATAATGCTTTAGGACAAAGTATTATACCTGATTTAAAAATCGAAAAATCTGGAAGTCTTGATATTTTAAATAAAGTTCAACAGCAAATTCAGTACAAAGACGTTGCTTCTTTGACGCCTATAGAAGGTAGAATTACAAAGGATAAACTTCAAAAACTCTTAAAGAAAGAACTGGAAGAATATGGTGTAAAAACCAAATTTGAATACGGAGTTCTCAACAATGGTCTTGCGACGAAAGTAAGATCGGATGGATTTCATTACGATAAAGACGCAAGTTACCACGTGCCAATTTATACAGATAATGAAGGAAATAGTAAATATGAATTGTTTATTACATTTCCGCATAAAAAGAAATTCTTATTGTCAGAATTATTAAGTATTACCATACTGTCAATAATTTTTACATTAATTATTATAGTTGCTTATACCAGTGCACTAAATCAATTGTTACGTCAAAAACATATTTCTGAAATCAAGACCGATTTTATAAATAACATGACGCATGAGTTTAAAACGCCGATAGCGACAATTAATCTGGCATTAGATGCTATTAAAAATCCTAAGATAATTGAAGATAAAGAAAAAGTGTATCGCTATCTTCAAATGATCCGGGATGAAAATAAAAGAATGCATGCTCAGGTAGAAAACGTGCTTCGTATTTCTAAACTGGAAAAGAGAGAACTGGATATTACAAAAGAACCAACTGCTATTCATGATATCATTGATGATGCAATTGAACATGTAAATTTAATTTTAGAAGACAGAGGAGGAAGTGTAGCCAAACATTTTAATGCAGCGAGAACAACCTGTCTGATCAACGAAGTGCATTTTACAAATGTGTTGGTTAATATTTTGGAGAATGCCATAAAATATTCTCCGGGTACGCCTGAAATAGAAATTTTTACAGAAAATGTCAAAGACATGATTCTGATAAAAGTAAAAGATAATGGTCTTGGTATGAGTAAGGTAGCTCAAAAACGAGTTTTTGAGAAATTTTACAGAGAACATACAGGAGATTTACATAATGTAAAAGGACACGGGCTAGGTCTGGCTTATGTGAAAAGAATAGTAGAGGACCATAATGGTCAAGTATATGTTGAAAGCGAGAAAGGAAAAGGTAGCACCTTTATAATAAAAATACCATTAATAAATTAAAATATGGAAAATAATAACAAAAGAATACTTTTAGTAGAAGATGACCTTAATTTTGGGGCAGTTCTTAAAGATTATCTAATGTTAAATGACTTTGAAGTTACTTTAGCTAAAAACGGTATGGAAGGTTTCGAAAAATTCAAGAAAGATGTATATGATTTATGTATTCTTGATGTGATGATGCCTTATAAAGATGGTTATACTTTAGCCAAGGAGATTAGAGAAAAGAACAGCGAAGTGCCAATTATCTTCTTAACAGCTAAGTCTATGAAAGAAGATGTATTAAAAGGATACAAAGCTGGTGCTGATGATTATTTGAATAAGCCTTTTGATTCTGAGGTTTTATTGATGAAAATAAAAGCAATTATTCAAAGAAAATCTGCTGATACAAAAGCAGAGCATGTACAGTTCGAATTCAATATTGGTAAATTCCATTTAAATTCAAAACTAAGATTCCTGACTTTCCAGGACGAAGAGCCAATTAAATTGTCTCCAAAAGAGAACGAATTGCTTAAAATGTTGATTCTTCATGAAAATGATTTAATGCCAAGGGAATTAGCTTTAACTAAAATCTGGAGAGACGATAACTATTTTACATCCAGAAGTATGGACGTTTACATTGCTAAACTTAGAAAATACTTAAAAGCTGACGAAGATGTTGAAATTCTAAACATTCACGGTGAAGGTTTCAGACTTGTTGTTAAAAGCAAAGTTACAGAATAACAAAAAACATAACCAAACAAAAAAATATTAGAGTCCTGAGAAATCAGGACTTTTTTTATGCAGAATTTTAACCGCGAGGCACGCAACGATTTTCGCAAAGTTCGCAACGATTTAGTTTTGTAGCTTCGCGAACTTCGCGTTTTTTCCTTTGCATTCTTTGCGGTTAAGTAAAAAAATATCAAGAAAAATATTCTTAAAATACGATTTCTATCTTTTTGATTTTGAGTTCTGTAGTCTTTTTTTTGGCTTTAAGAATAATATGAATAAATTTTTTGTACTGATTTTTCTTAAAATAAATTTGGAAAATCGAAAAAGTATTCTGAATATTTGCAGACGAAAAAATTAATAACCCTTTAAAAACGAAGAAAAAATGTTTGTATTTACATCTACATCTCAGAGCTTCACATCAAACAATTTTGGTGCAGTGCTTCTTCGTGGCTTATTTCAATCTTAGAAATATATTTTTAGATATATAAAAGCCCGAAGACATTTAGTTTCGGGCTTTTTTTTATTCTAGACACTTCAAATTTTCCCGAAAAATCGATTTTATTTATCCTTCAAGGATAAAATGCTAAGCCTACTGGGCTGTTAATTTAATGCACTATAATTTTTTTATGGAAAATTATACGGTAGACGAGTATGCTTTATGTGCTCGTTTTAAAAGTAAAAGAAAGAAAAGACGATTAATTAAAGAAGATTTTGAAAAACAATTAATTGAGTTAAGAAAACTTGAAGTTGACCTTTGGAAAAAGCGTAGAAATTTACCATTGGTAGCTTTAGAAGTTCCTTATCAGAAAGGATGGCAGCGTAATTTTAAATTAAGAGATGATGTCGCCAGATCAAGTGAAGCTTCATTTTACACAGAATTATTGGAAAAAATAAATACATGGCAGTTTTCTCCTGAAAAATCTTTTAAAAGAAAGAAAAAGAGAAAAAGAAAGCATGTGTATGTAGAAAATATCCAAACTGTAAAAGAATTTTCAGAATGGGAATGGAAAAGTTCAAAACTCGAATTAACCGAAAAAGAAAAAGTACATTTTTATAAAAGAGAACGCTGGTGCAGCAATTGTAAACGATACAAAATTCACTATGTATTCAATGAGCCCTGGCGATATGTACTGCGTGTTAGTCCTTATACGATAACACATGCCAAAATGGTTGATTCTGATTTGGAAAGTCAAATTCAGTTTATAGACAATTATATTGTAAACAATCATCTGAGATATAAAATAAACAGATTAATAAATGGCACTTCTCATAAATGGAGTTACTACGAAAAAGAGAATCCAAAAGAGATAAGTCCAATTAAAAATAAAAGTCTACAGGCATTGTATCAGCAATATGTAGACGAAATGATCTAAATCATGGGAAATAAATTATCCGGAAAAGACCTGATTAAATTGGGGTTTCCAAAAAACAATTCAATAAATATTGCCTTAGGGCAAATAAACAGATATAGAAAAAGAGAGAAAAAAGAATCTATTCTAACCGAAGCAAAAGATGTTCTGCTGAATCCCGAAAAGTACGAAGGAAATGGTACTTGGGGCAAGGTGGCTGAAGGTTTAATAAAGCCGGTGCAGGTAAGAATGCATCAGTTGAAAACAACAAGAGCTCCCTTCAAAATTTTTGGCGAAAATGAGATTGATGAACAGGCGAAATATCAATTGTATGATTCATTAAAATTGCCAATTTCGGTTGCAGGTGCTTTAATGCCGGACGCGCATTCGGGCTATGGATTGCCCATTGGAGGAGTTTTGGCAACAGATAATGCGGTAATTCCTTATGGAGTTGGAGTGGATATTGGATGTCGAATGAGTCTTTCGATTTTTGACTTGCCAGCTTCTCATTTTAAAGGTAAAGAACATCAATTAGAAACTATTTTGAAGGACAATACCAAATTTGGAATGTATGAAACTCATGCTTCAAGAGTAGATCATGATGTTTTTTACAAAAGTGAATTTCAGGATATTCCATTATTGAAAAATCTTTTACCTAAGGCGTATAAGCAGTTGGGAAGTTCAGGTGGAGGAAATCATTTTGTTGAATTCGGAATTGCTAAAATTGAAAATCCTGAAAACGAGTGGAAGCTTGAAAAAGGGGAGTATTTCGCAGTTTTATCGCATAGTGGATCTCGAGGATTAGGAGCAAATATCGCTAAACATTATACCTATTTGGCGACAAAACAATGTCCGTTACCAAAAAATGTGCAGCATTTGGCCTGGTTGGATTTGAATACGCATGACGGGCAGGAATATTGGCTTGCTATGAATTTAGCCGGTGAATATGCAAAAGCTTGTCACGATGATATTCACAGACGAATTGCTAAAGCTATTGGAAAAAGGGTAGTGGTCACGATTGAAAACCATCACAATTTTGCCTGGAAAGAAATGGTAAACGGTCAGGAGTGTATTGTACATAGAAAAGGTGCAACGCCCGCGGGAGAAGGGCAATTAGGAATTATTCCCGGATCGATGACCGCCCCTGGTTACATTGTGAAGGGTAAAGGTAATGCTGAGAGTTTAAACTCTGCGTCTCACGGTGCCGGACGTTTATTTTCGAGAGCGAAGTGTAAAAGCACTTTTACGCAAAGTGAAATTAAAAAGGTATTAAAAGCGAATGAGGTTACCTTGATTGGAGGAAATATTGATGAAGCACCTATGGCGTACAAGGACATTACTAAAGTGATGTCAAATCAAAGTGATTTGGTTGAAGTTCTGGGAACTTTCACACCAAAGATTGTTAGAATGGACCGATAAAAAAACAAAGATTATGAAAAGATTTCAGGATGAGAATAAGTTTTTAGAAAGTTTTATAAACGAGATTTTAGTAAGGTGTCCGAAATGTGATTCTAAAGCTAAGGTAAAAAGTAAACTTTCAGAAGGATGTGAGTGTGGGCATTGTTGCACTAAAGTTTTTGAATGTAAAGATTGCTTTCTGAAACTTGACAGCCCCGTTTATCAATACATTGCTTATGGCAAAGCACATTGTAATCAATGCTATGAGAGATATGAATTTAAATCACAGCCCTTAAAAGACAAACCGAAAGTATATAAAACAAGATGTCCGCATTGTAATTTTCAGGAAGAATGGAAACCAAAAGTGGAAAAGGTTTTGAAGAATTCAAAA
The DNA here is from genome assembly GCF_023539155.1 of Flavobacterium sp. B183. NCBI lineage: Bacteria > Pseudomonadati > Bacteroidota > Flavobacteriia > Flavobacteriales > Flavobacteriaceae > Flavobacterium > Flavobacterium sp. B183. The sequence continues at coordinate 3,248,073 of NZ_CP097434.1, forward strand.
AGGGATGACGGCTTAGTTAAAGAGCATTATTACAATTTGCCGCTTTGGTTTCAAAAAGAAGTGGGAACAGCTGTTTTTTGGGCTTATAACCAGCAGCACATTGATTATTTAGGAAGATACATTGAAGCGGAATTAAGAGAAAGAAATAATAATGGAAGCGGTAACAGTACAATGGTTTCAAGACTTCCAAAATTTATAAAGGAAGCTAAAAACAGAGAAAAGCTTCTTAAGATAATAGAAAAATGGAAAAAATAATTCAGATAACAGCGGGTCGGGGACCAGCAGAATGTACCTGGGTAGTGGCTCAGGTACTTAAAAAAGTTTTGGAAGAAGCACAGGAAGAGCAATTAGAAACGACTTTGCTTCAGCGAGAAGTGGGCCAGGAGAATGGAACAATTGAAACGGCAACAATTGCAGTAAAAGGTAAAAAAGCCACTCAATTTGCAGCTTCCTGGACTGGAACTATTCAATGGATTGGACAAAGTCAGTTTAGGAAAATGCACAAACGTAAAAATTGGTTTATTGGCATTTTTGAGATTGAACCACAACAGAATGCATCATTTTTAGAAAGTGACATTCAGTATCAGGCCATGCGAAGTTCGGGGGCTGGCGGACAGCATGTAAACAAGGTGAGTTCGGCAATCAGAGCAACTCACGTTCCAACCGGAATTGCTGTTGTTGCAATGGACAGCCGTTCACAGCATCAGAATAAAAAACTGGCAACAGAACGATTATTAAAAAAACTGGAAGACGAAACTTTACAGCAACTTTAAAACCATGTTGGAAAACAATGGGAAAATCAGCTGAACATTCAGCGGGGGAATCCGATCAGAGTTTTTACCGGAACTGATTTTAAAAAGAGTAAAACAGAGAAGAGTTATAAAGGAACGCGTCAGAAGTTAAAAACAGATTTGCGAAATGAGCATAATTAAAAAGTTGGTCACAAAAAACAACGATGATATGCGAATTATATGTGACCAAAAAAACAATAAATATCGATACGTAAAATGAAAACAATAGATAAATATCTCTTTCAGGCGCTGGACAGTTATCCTTATTCATTAGAAGAGACGATTGAATCTTTAGATTATGCATTTTCATATGATGCTAAGAATACGATGGTTTTCTGTTTGTATGGACGGATTCAGGCGGAACAATTATGGAATTATGAAGAAGCCAAATGGTATTTTCAGGAAGCTTTAGCAATAAATATTCATGCACTTGAAATATATCCGCATTATGTACAAACTTTAATTTTGAATGAAGATTTTGAAGAGGCAGAAAAATTAATTGATTTTGCTTTAACAGTAAAAGGAATAAACAAATCTGAAATTTTTGTCAAAAAAGCAATTCTTTATGAAGCGCAGCAACAGTTTGGATTAGCATTAAAAGAAATTAAAAAAGCCAAACTATGTACGTTGCAATTTGCTTTTGAATGCAACATTAGGGAAGTAGAGAAAAGAATTGAAGGTAAGATGGATTTGTTAAAGAAGAAGAAAAAATCAAAGTAACTTGATTGAATAAAAAACGATGCAACCCTGCATCGTTTTTTATTTTCATGATACGGAATCAAATTTTAAATACACCTGATAATGGTTGAGTAATAAAAAATCGCTTTTTTAATCTTCTTTTATTTCCAGTGTAATTTTAAAGCAAAAGATGTTTTCTCCCCTTTGGTAATGCTGAATGTTGATATAGTTTGATTGTCGTTTTCGCCCTCGTGAATGATTACATTATCCTGAAGGGAAAGTTCTTTCATGAAGTTCATTTCAAAACTTTTTACTTCCTGTTTAAGGATTCTTTTCGGGTCAACGTGATCGAGACACCATTCCAGATACTTGACATTATTGACGTGATTTACAATATCCAGATCAGAGAGGTAAACTGTTTTTTCAAAAATAGCTTCTTTTTCGTGAGTGATATTTATTTTTGAAAAACCTTCTGTAGTAGCGCGTTTCTCCGGATACAATTCAAAATGTTCGTAAGGCAGAGCTAAAGCTTCCGGACGTCGTAATTGTGTATTAAAAACAGCCCAGTACGTTTCACATCCTACTATTTTTTTTCCGTTTGCGTGTATCTCTAAAGCACGAACGGAACGAGAATTTTCTAAACTGTTGATCCATGTGGTTACCGTAACAATATCTCGCCATTTTGGTAAAGCAGTAATTTCTACACGCATACGGCTTAAGACCCAGGCCTGATCAAATTCCTGCATATCCGTAAAGCTGATGCCTCCAATTTCAGAATGTGCAGCAGCTGTCAATTGCAGAATGTTGCATAAATCAGTGTACTTTAGAAAACCATTTGGTGTACATTGTGTAAAATTGATTTCCCAGTCTTTGCTTAGAATGGAAGTAAAATTAGGAGATATTGGCATTGCTGAATTTTAGATTTTAGATTGTTGATTTTAGATTGATTTAGAAAATAGAGTAAAGAATACAGAGAATGATTTTTACTTGAAAGAATTCTCTATATAATCTATAATTTCTTTTCTGTCTGTCGCGTAATCAAACCATTTGGTAGCTTCATTTCGTTTGAACCAGGTAAGTTGTCTTTTTGAGAAACGTCTGGTATTTTTCTTGATTTCTTCGATGGCAAATGGCAACGGGAATTCTCCGTCAAAATAACTAAATAATTCGCGATACCCGACTGTTTGAAGCGCATTTAACGTTTTGTTGGGATGCAAAGCTTTGGCTTCTTCCAATAATCCTTCATTCATCATCAGATCTACACGCTGATTGATGCGGTTGTAAATTACAGCTCTGTCGGCTTCTAAACCTATTAAAATCGGAATAAAGTTTCGATTGTTTTTCTTCTGATTTAAGAAAGAAGAGTAAGGCTTTTGTGTTCCAATACAGACCTCTGTAAAACGCATCATTCTTTGTGGATTCTGGAGTGTTTGCGGGTTTTCTACGGTGAGTTTTTGATAATAATCAGGATCCAGTTTTTGTAATTGCTCCTGCAGATAATTGATTCCTAGTTTTTCGTAGTTTGCGTTTATGTCAGAACGGATCTCAGGATCAATTTCCGGAAATTCATCGAATCCTTTTAAAATGGCATCAACGTACAATCCTGAACCGCCAATCAATATAGCGAAATCATTTATTGAGAATAACTCCTCTAGTTTTAAAAGCGCTTCTTTTTCGTAGTCACCAACAGTATAATTTTCGAAAATAGATTTATTCTGTATAAAATGATGTGTCGCTGATTGTAATTCTTCGGGAGTAGGAACTGCGGTACCAATTGTCATTTCTTTAAAAAACTGGCGACTGTCGCAGGAGATTATCTCACAATTAAAATGTTGTGCCAGAGCAATGCTTAAAGCTGTTTTGCCTATTGCTGTTGGTCCGACGATGGTAATTAGATATTTCATATTTTTTTAGTCTTAATGGTGGTAAAACCTTAGACTTGCAGGGTTAAACTTTTAATAAAAATGAGGTGGAGGAATTTTCGTTGAATTAATTGTTCGGCAATTTCGTTCCACATTCAAAGCAATATTGTGCATGATCAAAATGTACCTGTGCATTGCAATTTTTGCATGTTTTTTTGCTGCTTACGACACTGTTTTTTAGACTGCTTTTTGCAAATTCAGCAGTTACAATTCCAGTTGGAACAGCTATAATTCCGTAACCTAAAATCATAACAAAGGCAGCAATAAACTGACCGAGAGGAGTCTGTGGAGAAATATCGCCGTAACCTACTGTGGTTAAAGTAACAATCGTCCAATAAATACTCATGGGAATACTTGTAAAGCCGGATTCTTTACCTTCTACCAGATACATAATCGAACCGATTATGATGGTGCTGATCAATACGAAGTAAATAAAAACAAGAATTTTCTCTTTACTGGCTTCGATGGCTTCCCGAAGTTGAATAGACTGATGTGAAATTTGCGGAATATGCAGGATTTTAAACAATCTAAAGAAACGTAAGGCTCTTATTATGGAAAGGACACTTGCTCCGGGGAAAAATATTGATAAATACATTGGCAGAACTGCCATTAAATCAATAATTCCGTAAAAACTAAAAACATATCGGATTGGTTTTTGAATCGAAATTATTCGAAGTACATATTCAATGGTGAAAAATACGGTGATAATCCATTCGCAGATAATAAGCTGAGTATGGTATTTTTGATTGATTCCCTGAACGGTTTCCATCATAATCAAAATAACGCTTAGTAAGATCAATCCAAGCAGAACCAAATCAAACATTTTTCCAAAAAACGTATCTGTCCCGTAGAGGATGATTTTGACTTTTTCCCGGAAGATTTCGTATTTTGATTTTATTTTTTTCATCCTCACGAAGATAAGGAAAGTTTTGCAGTGTTAAAAATGAAGAACCTTTATTGATTTACTCTTTCGGAGGTAACTCTGAATAATGTTTTTCACATCGCGATTATGCTGCATCGGAATTAAAATATTTTTTAGAATCTCGATGTTTGTAATTTGATAATTTAGATCGTAAAAGGCATATCCTTTATAAAGGCCATTTTCAATTAAAATGGCGCTTCTTTCGTTGACATTTCGGCCTCTGTCCAGCAAAATCATGCTTTTATTTTCGAAACTGTTTTCTGCGATAAATTGTTGTACACGAGCATTGTAAACTTCAGGTGTTACTTCTTCAATACAGGCACCGTCACATTCTTTGATTTTATATTGAAAACACTCTTTTTTGGTTTGATAAAGTCCCGTTAGCTTTTGGCATAAATGATATTTTGACGTAAATCTGAACAGAGCATTTTTACCTTCCTGCAAAGTACCAAATGAGGTGATTTCTTTTTTACGACCGTCTGCTTTTTCAAGCTTTAAATTGATATAACCATTAGTGTCTTTTTCTGCATATAAAGCATACTGAAAGATCGTTTTTCGTTGTGAACGATTATATTTTGGACGATTTATTTTTATTTCTTCACTTTCTTTTAGGAGTGCAATTAACTCGCTTCCCGTTTCATCATACGTGATGGTAAAAACTTCTGCCTGAATTTTTTTGCTTTTGGTGGTAATTCCTGTAAAATGTTGATTGACTCTTTTTTTGATGTTTTGGCTTTTTCCAATGTAGATTAGGGTTCCACCTTCATTATATATGTAATAAACACCAGTTTTTGCGGGCATTTGTGCCAGAATATCCAGAAATTTTGGAGCAATTCCTTTTTCTACTTCCAGTTTGATGAAATCTTTTACAATGGTTTTTTCCAGGTCTTTTTCCAGAAGCATTTTAAACAGCTTGGTTGTTGCCATTGCATCTCCGCTGGCACGATGTCTGTCTGCCATTGGAATTCCAAGTGCTCGCACCAGTTTTCCTAAACTATAGGAAGGCTGATCCGGAATTAATTTTTTGGCAAGTTCGACTGTACAAAGGGTTCTGGCTTCAAAATTGTAACCCAAACGTCTGAATTCTGTGCGTAAAATTCGGTAATCAAAAGAAGCGTTGTGTGCTACAATTATACAATCTGTAGTGATTTCTATAATTCGTTTAGCAACTTCAAAAAACTTAGGAGCAGACCGCAACATAGCATTATTGATTCCGGTTAATTTCACCACGAAGGGCTGAATCGGAATTTCAGGATTGACAAGGCTAATGAACTGGTCAATTACCTCGTGGCCATCAAATTTGTAAATGGCTATTTCGGTAATTCCTTCTTCATTAAACTGGCCTCCAGTGGTTTCTATGTCTAGTATTGCGTACATTTTCAATGTCAATATCAATTTCAAAAATCAATGTCAATGCTAAAAATCAATATTAAAAATTGAAATTTGCAATTGCTATTGTAATTGTCATTGAAAAATTATCTTTTATTTATTATCATTTTTGATGAAATTGCGATAAGTTGTTCAACTTCAATTAGAAGTTTGTCCCTTTTGTTATTATCACCTTCTTTTATATAATCTAAAATTTTTAGCGAATTTCTGGATTCCTTCAGTTCTTTTACAACTAAAGAAAGTTTAAAAATAAAATCTTTATCTGTAATTGAACCTTGTGCTTCTCCAAAATTCAGTGAAGCACTTCCGGATGATCTAATCAATTGATTTTTGTAATATTCATTTTCGAATAACTTCTCTAATTGTCTTGTAAAGAAAATACATTCTCCGGCAAAACGAACTAATCGATCCTCAAAATTGAATATTTTTTCCATTTATATGAATTGATTTTTGAAACTGTCATTGATATTGAGAACTTATCTTCCTCCAAAAATACTACTTCCAATGCGGACCATTGTACTGCCGCATTCAATTGCGAGTTGATAATCTCCGGACATTCCCATAGAGACAGTAGTCAGGTTGCAGTTTTCAGTTTTCAGTTCTTTTATGGAATCAAAAATAGATTTTAAATGTGTAAATTCCTTTTTAATTTGGCTTTGATCTTCTGTAAAAGTTGCCATTCCCATTAATCCCAAGATACGAATGTTTTTCAGTTCTTTGAATTCTGGTGAAGATAGTAATTCATTTAATTCGTTTTCGTCTAACCCAAATTTAGATTCTTCTTCGGCAATATATATTTGAAGCAGGCAATCAATAATTCGATCGTTTTTCAATGCTTGTTTATTGATTTCCTGCAACAGTTTTAAGCTGTCAACACCATGAATCAAACTTACAAAAGGAGCCATAAATTTGACTTTATTCGACTGTACATGACCAATCATGTGCCATTGAATGTCTTTTGGCATTTGTTCCCATTTTTCAGTCATTTCCTGGATTTTATTTTCTCCAAAAATGCGCTGACCGGCATCATATGCCTGCATTAAATCGGGAACCGGTTTTGTTTTAGAAACGGCAACTAAAGTTACATTTTCAGGTAAACCTGCCTTGATTGTATTTAAATTCGATGCTATCGACATGGTATTTCTTTTTTAGGAAAGGATAAATTGCTTGGAGATTTTCTCTGCTTTTTTACTTTCGCTATAATCATAAAAACCTTCACCTGATTTTACTCCTAACTTTCCGGCTCTAACCATATTCACTAATAGTGGGCAAGGGGCGTATTTTGGATTTTTGAAACCGTCGTACATTACATTTAAAATAGCAAGACAAACATCAAGGCCAATAAAATCAGCTAATTGAAGAGGTCCCATTGGGTGTCCCATTCCTAATTTCATTACCGTGTCAATTTCGTAAACTCCGGCAACTTTGTTGTATAAGGTTTCGATAGCTTCGTTTAACATTGGCATTAAAATTCGATTGGCCACAAAACCAGGGTAATCGTTTACTTCAACAGGAACTTTACCTAATTTTACAGATAAGTCCATGATGGTTTTGGTAACTTCATCGCTGGTGTTGTATCCGCGGATAATTTCGACCAATTTCATAATCGGCACCGGATTCATAAAGTGCATTCCGATAACTCTTTCAGGATGTGCTACAACTGCTCCGATTTGAGTAATAGATATCGAAGAAGTATTCGTTGCCAGAATGGTGTTATGAGAACAAGCTTCGTTTAATTGTTTGAAAATATTAAGTTTTAACTCTACATTTTCAGTAGCAGCTTCAACTACTAAATCCACACCAACAACGCCGTCTTTAATATCAGTATACGTAATAATATTAGTGATCGTTTTGGTAACTTCTTCTTGAGTGATGGTTCCTTTAGAAAGCATTCGGTCTAAATTGGCAGCAATAGTTGCCATTCCTTTGTCTAATGATTTTTCAGAAACGTCAATTAGTTTTACGACAAAACCACTTTGTGCAAATGTATGAGCAATTCCGTTACCCATTGTTCCTGCACCAATTACAGCTATAGTTTTCATTTAAATTTGATATTATATTTATGATTTTAGCCACGAGTTCACAAATTAATTTATGAACTCGTGGCTAATTTATTTTTTAAAACTTCCAAATTATTTATCGAAACAATCAATTATCTGATAAGCCACTCGTAATGCATCTGTTGCCTGTTCCAGAGTCACAACCGGAGTTGTGTCAGTTTTTATAGCATTAGCAAATGATTCCAGCTCATCTAAAATTGCGTTATTTTGTTCTACATCAGGATTTGTAAAATAGATTTGCTTTTTTACACCTTCTGCATTTTGTAAAATCATATCAAAATCACCAGGAATTTCCGGAGCGTCTTTCATTCGAACCACTTCACATTTTTTCTCCAGAAAATCTACAGAAATGTAGGCATCCTTTTGAAAAAATCGTGTTTTACGCATGTTTTTCATCGAAATTCTGCTTGCGGTTAGATTAGCCACACATCCATTCTCAAATTCGATTCTGGCATTGGCAATATCCGGTGTTTCGCTAATTACAGAAACACCACTTGCATTGATGTTTTTTACTTTTGAGTTTACAACGCTCAAAATGGCATCAATATCATGAATCATTAAATCCAAAACAACAGGAACGTCTGTACCACGAGGATTGAACTCGGCGAGACGGTGCGTTTCTATAAACATTGGATTTTCGATCATGTTTTTTGTAGCAATGAACGCAGGGTTAAAACGTTCAACGTGACCTACCTGACCTTTTACATGGTGTTCTGCCGCCAAAGCAATGATTTCTTCGGCTTCTTCAACAGTATTGGCAATTGGTTTTTCTATAAAGATATGTTTTCCTGATTTGATGGCTACCTTAGCACATTTGTAGTGTGAAAGAGTTGGGGTCACAATGTCGATAACATCCACAGCGTGAATTAATTTTGCAATTGTGTTGAAGTTTTTATAGCCAAACTCTTTTGAGATTCTTTCGGCATTTTCCTGATTTTCGTCGTAAAATCCAACTAATTCGTATTGGTCAGATTGTTGTAATAAGCGTAAATGTATTTTACCAAGATGACCTGCACCTAAAACTCCTACTTTTAACATGAGAATGTATTTTAAACAAAAATATAATTTATTTGTTGAAAGTAAAAGTTTAGTTAGGACAAAGTCGAAATTATTTGAACAATTTTAAATGTATTTACAGACTTAACTTCTCTTTAAAGTTATTGGTTTGTCTTCGTGATATTTCTACTTTTACTTCTTTCGGAAGCTGTACGAGCAGATTACCACTAAACCAAGGGTCTATTTTGAGTATATATTCTATATTGATAATTTGGTTTCGATTGGCCCGGAAGAAATAATCATCAGGAAGTTTCTCTTCAATATGGTTTAATGATTTATTAAGTACCGCTTTCTCATCCTGAAAAAAGATTCGGGTGTAGTTGCCATCCACTTCAAACAGAAAGATATCGGCAATTTTTACAAGCCAGCATTTCTCGCCATCGCGAATAAAAATCTGATTGTTTAGCGTCAGTTTCTTATTATTTTTTTCTTCTTTTTCAACTAGGTTTTGACTTACTTTTTCGATTGAATGTGCAAATCTTTTCGGATTTATAGGTTTTAGTAAATAATCTAAAGCATTGTATTCGAAAGATTTAATAGCGTACTCGTCAAAAGCCGTTGTGAAAATAGTAATGGGAACTTTGTCGAGCATTTCTAACAGTTCAAAACCATCTTTTTCTGGCATATTGATGTCTAAAAAAAGTAAATCCGGCTGCGTTTCCTGTATTAATTTAAAGCCTGAATCTACATTTTCTGCTTCTCCAATAATTTCAATTTCCGGATGATTTTTAATTAATTCTTTAAGCTCATTTCTGGCCAGACGGGAATCTTCAACAATAACAGCTTTTATTTTTTTCATACTTAAAGTATTGGAATTGTTATTTTTGCAATTACTTTATTTTCTATTTCCTGCAATTTAAAACGAGCTTTCTCGCCATAAATTAAATGCAATCTTTTCTCGATATTTTTGATTCCTAATTGTGTAGAATCTTTTTCAATGGTAAGTACTCCTGTATTCGAAACTACAATGGTCAAATTGTTGTTTTCCATATTGGTTTCTAATGAAATTTGGCCTCCTTCTTTTAATTTTGAAATTCCATGTTTAACCGCATTTTCGATCAGCATTTGAATGATCATTGGGGGGATTTGTAGTTTTAAAGTATTCTGATCTATTTGAGAAGTAAAGTTCAAACGATCTTCCATTTGAATTTTTGAAATTTCAATGAAGTTTTCTACCATTTCAATTTCTTCTTCCAGCGCAATTGTTGTAATCTCGTTTTTGGTGAGGGAATATCGAAGCATTTCGGACAATCGAGTGATCATTTCTCTCGATTTTTCAGGATTTTCCAGAATTAATCCGCGAATATTATTTAAGCTGTTAAACATAAAATGCGGATTGATTTGCCCTTTTAAAGCATTCAGTTGAGAATCTTTTAAAGTGTTTTCAATTTCCATTCGATCCATTTTATTATTCTTGATTTGCGAGGTTGTTTTGTAAATGGTGTACACAATTATCCAAAGAAAGAAAAGAAATCCCATCACAAAAATAAAGAAAATCTGTCTTTTGGCAGATTGAGACGGATGATCAAAAACTTCAGGGTTTTCATAAACATAATTGATCATTAGATAATTATATGCCGTTAGTATCCCAAAGAAAAAGAGAGCAGCTGAGAAAATTAAAAAAAGCATTTTAATAATTTCCCAAAGTTTAAAATCGTCCAGTTTTATGTACCGGTTATAAAAATATTTTAAAGCTATCGAAAGGAAAGTAAGCACGCAAACACTAAAAAAGTAGTCCAAAAGGAGTTGCCAGTTTTTGTATTTCAATATGTTTAATTCCGGAATGATAATTTGAGGAATAAAAATTATTCCTGAGTAGATAGTCCATATAATGATCTGAACTAAAATGAAAACGTGATCCTTTTTTTGAAACATTTTTATAAGTTATTTTACTTTCATCGGTGTATGGTATCCATAAATCATTCCTGCGATAAAAGAGACTACAAGGAGCAGGCAGATTACAACAACTATAGTCATTAGAATTTTTGCGGTTAATTTCATTAAGATAAAATTTTAAATAACAAATGGCTTATTTCAATAGTCAAAGCTATAATTATTTTGATCATAATTTTAAGTTTTAAAAACTTTGGCAATGTTGACATTGCCAAAGTTACATTTTAAATGATTAATTTTTTGGTTGAAAATCAGGATGTCCTACTTGCCATAGCGCAAAGCTTAAAACATCTGCAACTTCTTCATACGATTTTGCTTTTGAAGCTCCGCCAAAATGACCTGCTTCATAATCGACTTTTAATAAAGTTGGTTTTTTAGACGCATTTACCTCAAGCAATCGAGCAGCAAATTTAGCAGGTGACCAAACAATTATTCTAGGGTCATTGAATCCTGCTGTTGTTAGGGTTGCAGGATATTTAACACCGTCTTTTAGTTGTAAATAGGAGTCCATTTCTATAAGAGCTTTGGCTTCATCTTCGATTTTCATAGTTCCAAATTCAGGTGTATTTGCAGGTCCGTTTGGTGCATTTTCGCCTCTAACGGTATTCATACTTCCTACTCCCGGAATGGCTACAGCATATAAATCGGGTCTTTCAGTAATGGCTCTTCCTACCAGAATTCCGCCGGCGCTTCTGCTGTAGATTGCCGTTTTTGTCGGATTTGTATACCCTTCTTTAATCATGTATTCGGTACAGGCAATTACGTCTTTCCATGTATTTGGTTTTGTGCTTTTTTGACCTTCTAAATGCCATTTTTCACCTAATTCTCCACCGCCTCTTACGTGAGCAACAGCAAGTATTCCGCCTCTTTCTACCCATAAAAGCAGACTAGGATTAAAAGTAGGAGACATAGACATTCCGTAGGCACCATAACCATAGAATAAAACAGGATTGTTTGCATCTTTTTTGATTCCTTTTTTATAAATAAGGGATAGTGGAACTTCGACACCATCATACGATTTTACCATTAATTCTTCAATTTCAAAATTTTCAAATTCCGGGTATTCAGTAATAGTAGAGAGTTCTTCTCTGATAAAATTATTTTTCTTTACATCGTATTTATAACGCTCTCCTTTGGTGGTCCAGCCTGTTGTTCGAACCCATAAGTCTGAAAATTTACTTCCTCTTGAAGTTAAAACAATAGTAGCAGATTTTTTTGGTGTTTTGATTTCACTGTGTTTTTTTCCTTCAAAATCAGTGAAGAATAGTTTACTTTCGATTCCGTTTTTTGTTTTGGTATAAAAAATCCCGTCTTTGGTAATCGTAATAGGGTTCAAATTGGCTTCTTTGTCTTCAGGGATCACCAGTGTTGCAGTTGCTAAATTTGGATTAGCCATACTGGTTTTTGTTACTTTAAATTTTGGAGCATTTAAACTTGTGAAAAAATAAATGTCTTTATCGCTGAAAGCAAAATTTTTAATTTCATCTTTTCTGTCCGTTAATAATTTCCAGCTAATTTTAGCACTTTTCAACTCTGAACCTTTGGCAATAAACACTTTCATGTTTGGATTTACAGAATAAGGCATCAGAAAAATCATCTTACTGTCTACGTCATAACCCATAATAGGGATTTCTTCCTCTGCAATTTTTAATTCAGGATACATGGCCTTCGAAAAAATCACTTTATCCTTTGTAATGTCATTTCCTATAACGTGCAGTTTTGTAACGATATTCAATTGTGCTTTTGCATCATGAATATCGGCGGTTGGTGATTGTGAGTACAAAAATGATTTGTCATCGTCTAACCAATTGGCATTTCCAAATCTTAACTTGTCGATTTTATCCGCCAAAATTTTATTGTCGGCTGTATTTATTAAAAACATTTCGCTCATTTCACCACCATTTTTGGAAATATTTACAGCAATTAGTTTTCCGCTCTTATTGGGAGAGAAAGAACTAATAGTAAAGATGTCTTTTGCTTCACCTTTTAACGTTTGTGGGTCAAAGATTAACGTCTCTTTTCCCTTTAAACCAGCTCTTTTATACAGTTTTGCAACCTGATCTTTTGGAGTTGTTTTTTGATAAAAATAAGTACCATCTTCCATAATCTGCGTTCCGCTGATCGCCTCGGTAACTCTGTCATTTATAGAAGTCAACTCATCTATAAGAGTTTGTTTTCCCGGAATTGAGTTTAAAATATTGTTCGTATAATCTGCCTGAGCCTTTAACCAGCTTAAGGTTTGTTCATTTTTTAAATCCTCAAGGTTTCTGTATTTGTCTTCCACTGTAATTCCAAAATAAGTGTCTTTAGCAGGGACAGAGGGTGCTTTTTCGGGTTTGTTTTGTGCAAATAAATTTCCTGTCGAAATAACTCCTAGAGATAGAAAAGCGATCTTTTTAAGTGTATTGGTTTTCATGATTGATATTTTTTGATTGAAGATTAGATTAATTCAGTACGACTATAGTGATAAATTTATAAAGCGCAAATCCGATTATAAATCCTACGATAAATGATTTAATAATTTTGTAAATGTTTACTTCTTTTTGGGTTTCCATAATTTTTGGTTTTACTTATTGGTTAATTTTACTGATTGATTGATTGATTGATTGATTGATTGATTGATTGATTGATTGATTGATTGATTGATTGATTGATTGATTGATTGATTGATTGATTGATTGATTGATTTTTTACAAGTGAATTAAAAAACTAATGAAATTGGTAATAAGTCCGATTGCAAAACCAATAGCTAATGGTTTTAGAGCTTCGGTAGGAGTTTTAAAATTTAATGTGTTCATAATTTTGGTTTTTAAATTATTATTTCCTGATTGATGTTTCAAAAGTAGCAACACATCATCTGAAAATTTTTAAAAAAATGACGAACGGTTAATACAAGCATTTGAGTGGTAAATGGTTCTGATTACATTAAATTGAAAGAAGTTTCTGAGTTGAAAACATTCTGCGTGAAAGCATTTAAAATTGATTTACTTTCCTATTTTTGCAAAAATAAAACCAATCCATTTTGAAAGATACTGCCAAACATCAAGGACTTCGCAATCAATTAGTAAGCACTTTAGAACAAAAAGGAATTACTGATAAAGCAGTTTTAGATGCGATAAAAAAAATCCCGAGACACCTTTTTTTAAATTCAAGTTTTGAAGATTATGCATATCAGGATAAGGCATTTCCTATAGGAGCAGGGCAAACTATTTCGCAACCTTATACAGTTGCTTTTCAATCGCAATTATTGGAGGTTAAAAAAGACCATAAGATTTTAGAAATTGGCACAGGATCGGGGTATCAAACAGCGGTTTTGTTTATGTTGGGAGCAAAAGTGTACAGTGTGGAAAGACAGAGTGAGTTGTTTAGAACAACTTCTAATTTGTTTCCAAAATTAAACATTCGTCCAAAACACTTGTCTTTTGGAGACGGTTATAAAGGGTTGCCAAGTTACGCGCCTTTTGATAGTATTATTGTTACTGCCGGAGCTCCGTTTATTCCGCAACCTTTAATGGCGCAGCTTAAAATAGGAGGAAGACTTGTTATTCCGTTAGGAGAAGATGTTCAGATTATGACCCTATTGATTCGAAAGAATGAAACACAATTTGAAAAACATGAGTTTGGAGAATTTAGATTCGTTCCTTTATTAGAAGATAAAAATTAAAATAAAACCCACTAGCAATAGTGGGTTTTGTTTTATTGGCCAATAATACTAATATAACGCTCCAGACTTTCTTTTTCGATTTTGGCGATGAAGAATAAAAAATCTTCTTTGTCTTTTTTTATTTGAGCGGTTTCCAGAGATTGGTAGTATTGCATTCTGTTTTCATAATCTCCTTTTATATTGGCGATCAGATAGCCTTTTTGCATTAAAATTAAATTCATGACTAATCTGGAGGTTCTGCCATTTCCATCAATAAAAGGGTGAATTGTAACTAGTCTTTCGTGCATTTCAGCTGCAAGAATAACTGGATGTAGTTTATTTTTGTTGATTTCATACCAAATAAAGTATTCTTCCATTTCCTTTGCAACTAAAAAAGGCTGTGGAGGCATGTGACTGCTTCCCTGAATCATGACCTGTACTTTTCGATAACGGCCTGCATCTTCGGGAATTATACCTCTTAAAATTAAATTGTGGATAGATAAAAGATCGCGTTCATTTAAGCTGTTGTTCTTTTGCATTAAATCTTTGATAAAACCTATCGCTTCCTGATGATTAATGGTTTCAAGATGTTCTCTCATACTTTTTCCTGAAATGGTCAAGCCTTCGTTGATGACCATATCGGTCTCACGAAGCGTCATGGTATTTCCTTCAATTCGATTGCTTTCAAAAGTATATTCGAGCTCAAGTGCCTGACTAATTTTATAACTATCAAACTGTCTGTAAGTATCTAGTTTTTCTTTTAAAACATCTATTTCACTAAGGATTTTTTCTAAAGTGGTTGATAATTTTAATTTAGAGACTGTTTTATTGTATTTGATTTCTTTCTCTGCAACTTCAAGCGCTTTTAAAGCAAATTCATCATCACCAATTTCATAGAGAATTTTTTCTTTCAGCCATGCGATCATTAAAGTCTCATAGTCTATTTCTAGAAGTTGAGATAGCTTAACAATTTGATCTTTGGTTGGTTTCCTTGCACCACTTTCAAATTTGCTTATTAGAGCCTGATCGATGCCAAGCAGTTGTGCTACTTCACGGGTTTTTAGACCTTTTTGTTCTCTTGCATTTTTAAGGAGCGATTTCATTTTTACTTCATTTAAATTGTCTTGACAAATTTAGTCATAAATTTAGTAAAAAAAAAGCAATATCAAAATATTGCTTTTTAAAATACTATTTAAAAGGAATTGAACCGTCTTTTTTTCATTTCTTTTACCAATGCTTGCATAATTGCATCAACGGTTTGACCAAGGTCGGTAACATATTCTGATTTGGTAGTACCTGTCCAGATTAGTTTACTACTTTTCTTAAGGTTAAATTGTTTATAGTAAAAATAACAATAAAATAGTAATAAACACTTGTTTAGTAGTGATTTGGAAAGATATTCTATTTAGTTGTATGCTTTTTTGATTCGGTCTAAATCGCGTTTGGTATCCTGTTCTTTCAGAGATTCGCGTTTGTCGTAGTTTTTCTTTCCTTTACAGAGACCTATTTGCAGTTTGGCAAGTCCTTTTTCGTTGGTAAATAATTTCAATGGGACAATAGTAAGTCCTTTGGCCTGAACATTTTTATGCAACGTTTTAAGCTCCTTTTTGTTCAAAAGTAATTTTCTTTCACTTCTGGATTTATGATTGAATTGATTCCCAAAAGAATACTCTTCGATATAGGTATTAATGGCAAAGAGTTCCATGTTGTTAAATTCACAAAAGCTTTCAGTAATATTAGCTTTACCTAGACGTATGGATTTAATTTCGGTTCCCGACAAAACAATTCCCGCTGTGTAAGTGTCGATTATTTCATAATCAAAACGGGCTCTTTTATTAAGTATATTGACTGTTTTTAACATAGTGTACAAATGTAAAACAAAAATGAAAAACTTTAATAAAATCTGAAAGAATTAAAGTTTTTTTTTAATCTATGATTTTGATCATACCCAAAGAAAATGCTTACGTATAAGTTTGTTGAATAATTTTAAACATACTAAAACATGAAAAAAATTTTAACATTAGTAAGTATTGCATTTATTGGCTTGACCGCAAAAGCTCAGGAAACAAATCAGGGTTTAAAAGGAACCTGGTTTGCAACATCACAATTTGGTTATCAGCAAACTAAAACGGGCGACGTTAAAAATACAAATCTTTCTGTATTGCCAATTGTGGGGACATTTGTAACGCCTTCTGTTGCAGTAGGAGCAGGGTTTGGTATTATTAACATAAAAGCTGATGCAAAAGCAGGAACCGTAGCAAAAACAGATTTACTTGTTATTCAGCCGTTGGCTAGAAAATACTGGAATGTAGCGGGTTCGTTATATTTCTTCGGACAGGTAGCAGCTCCTATTATCACAGGAAAAGAGAAAGAAAGTGATTTGAAGATTAGCCAATATGGCTTATCGGTTTCGGGAGGGTTTGATTATTTTATTAGTAAAAATTTCTCAGTTGAGTTTTCATACGATTTGGCAAACTTTACGTCTACGACATTAGATCCGAAAAATGGTGAGAAAACTACAGTAACCAATTTTGGACTTGCACATGTGGCAAATGTTGATCCTTTTTACAATACAGCTTTAGCAGGAAGCAGACCAAATTTGACTTCTCCGCTTTCTTTTGGGTTTAAATTTCTTTTTTAAACAAACGACGGAAATTGATGTAAATTAATTTACTAGTTTTGTAAAAAAAAAGAAAGACCGTGCTTTTTGAAAGTACGGTCTTTTTAATAAGATTATTTAAAAGTATAAAATGCAAAATCAATCGAAAGATCCTTTACACGGTATAACGCTTCAAAAAATTGTAGAAGCATTAGTAGAATACTATGGTTTTGATACTCTGGCGGAATTAATTCCGATAAAGTGCTTTATCTCAAATCCAAGTGTAAAATCAAGCTTGACTTTTTTAAGAAAAACCGACTGGGCACGTAAAAAAGTGGAAGATTTGTATGTAAAATCACTGCCTAAATTGGCGAAGTAGTTTATAATTTATAAGAAATCATAACACCTCCACGGTATGGAAGCCATTCTCCGCTCTTATTCCAGTTTGGTGCTTTTTCATATCTTCCTGGAGTTCCATCGTTGTAATAACCGTGGTAAAAACCTTGGTGCCAGCCACCTCCTGCAAAAATATCCAGTAAAAATTTATCACTTAGTTTAATGTTATACCCAACAGTAACTCCTAAGCGGTAACCAAAACCATGTTCATATTTATTAGTGTCCCAGTAATTCCATTTTTGAATTTTGTAGACGTCTGGTCCAGCGTGCCCCCCTACATAGAAACCATTATAGTTTTCTTTAAAATGATAACGGAGTTCAGGTGTTAGTGTGTAGAATTGCATTGGATTTTTTCCATCAAAAGATTCCCAAAATGACGCCATTACGTCAACACTAAAAGTTAAATTTTTTCCAATACTGGTTTCAACTCCAACATTTGGCACTGCTAATAAAGCGGATGCAGCATTAAACTTAATAAAAGTTTGACTTTGAGATTGAATCGAAAAGAAAAGAATAAGGGCAATAAAAATTTTTTTCATAAAATAGGTTTTCGAGATGTTGAAATAAGTTCTTTTTTCTTATTTCGATTGCAAATATAACGCAAACCAATAGTTACTATTATCCAGAACCATTAATTTAACAGGAATATTTTTTTTCAAAAAAAGCTATTGTTTTTTATTGCTTAATAATGAGTAGATTACGCTATCGATGAATTTGCCGTCATAAAATTCACATTCTTTAAAATGTCCTTCTTTTATAAAGCCACACTTTTGTAATACTTTCTCAGAGGCATAATTTTCAGGGTCAATTACTGCTTCAATCGAATGTAATTTTAATTCTTCAAAACCATAAGTGATCAATCCGTTTACTGATTCCGGGATGATTCCTTTTCCGTGAAATTCCGGTAGTAAAATATATCCAATTTCAGCACGATGATGCTCTGGCTGCATTCTGTAATAGCCAATGATTCCTAATAATTTAGGGTTGTCTTTTAGCGTAATTCCCCAATTGATTCCTTCATTTGCGACAATTTTGTCTTCAATCATCTTAATATGTGCTAGGGCATCTTCAGAATCTTTAACTAAGGGACGAGGGATGAATTTCATCGTTTCGGGATTTGAACGCAATTCGAAAACTTCATTAACGTCGTCATTTGTGATTCTTCGTAAAAGCAAACGTTCTGTTTCGATTACAGGGAAGGGAGTAAAATTAAATTCCAGCATTTTTTTGTAGATTATAATATTGAGATACTAAATTTTGAATTAAAGTTTTGATTAGATTCGAGAACTAAAACTCCTTCTTTTTCGAATAAATTTCCCGAATTTTCAGCAGTGTCAGAGTATCCAAGCCAGGGTTCAATACAAATAAAAGGAGCTTGTGGTTTTGTCCAGATTCCTAAACTTGGAAAATCTTCAAAATCAACTTTGACATAGGGCTTGGAGTTTTGAAGAAGCGTTAGCGATTTTGATTCCAGGGTTTTAAAAATTAATGCATCGTTTTCGAATAATTGATAGTCAAACGGAATTAATCCATTTTCATTTTTCAAGGTTTCTGTTTGATTAGAAATTAAATCATTCTCTAAGAGATAATATTTTAAAACTTCTTGCTTTTCGAATTGGAAAGCATAATTTTTAAAATCTCCCGGTAATGCTATCGCAGGGTGAGCTCCGATCGAAAATGGCATTTTGCTTTTTCCTGTGTTGATTACTTTATATTCAATATTCAAAGTTGTGTTTTCAACGCTGTAAATAAGCTGTAGTTCAAATTCAAAAGGATATTTTTCTAATGTTTCGGCATTTGATTTTAAAGAGAAGATTGCTGTATTTTCAGTCTTTTCGATCAATTCAAAGTTCATATCACGTGCAAAACCGTGTCTTGGTAGCTGGTATGCTTTTTCGTCGATTGTATAAGTATTGTTTTTAAGGGTTCCTACAATAGGAAAAAGTACCGGAGAATGTTTGCCCCAAAAGTCAGGATTGCCTTCCCAGATGTATTCTTTATTTTGATTGTCTTTTAATGAAAATAATTCTGCTCCGGAATGTTTTATTGAGACGCTTATCGCTGAATTGTTGATAGTTGTGTTCAAAGTGTTTGAAATTGAAAAAGATTACTGATATACTGATGTAAATATATTTTATAAATTTTATTTTTTTAGGAAAATGGCTTAAAATATTTTTTGCATAAAATTTTGCTAAAATTGAATTTACGTTTTATAATTTCTCTGTAAATAGCTTTTTTTTTCATTAATTTGCTACATAAACAGCTAAAAATTATGAAAAAACAATCCTCAAAAGCCTTATTAACCATGGCTTTGTTTGTTGGAGTTTCTTCTGTCTGGGCACAGCAAACACCTCCTGCAACAGTAGTAAATCCTGTTAACAATTACGATTACCACGATGCGTTTGGACCAAATTTCTATACCAAAAATGGAACACCAACGCGCTCTGCAAACGGTCAGCCGGGAGTTGAATATTGGCAAAACAGAGCCGATTATCAGATTACTGCAAAATTAAACGGAACTACGAATGAAATTACTGGTACAGATGAAATTACCTATACCAATAATAGTCCGGAAAAAATGTCATTTGTATGGTTGAATTTAGATCAGAATTTATTCAAAAATGATTCAAGAGGGAACGCGGTGGTGCCACTTTCAGGAAGCCGTAATGGTGCTCAGGGACAGGTTTTTGATGGAGGAAACAAAATTAAATCGGTTAAAGTAATTTCAGGTGGAAAGAAAAAGACTGAAATTGAAGCAAAATATATAGTTACAGATACCAGAATGCAGATATTTCTTCCGGAAACATTAGCATCAAAAGGGGGAGCTGTAAAAATTAAAATTGAGTTTTCGTTCGTTGCACCTTTTGAAGGATCAGACAGAACGGGAGTTTTGGAAACTAAAAACGGTAAAATTTTTACGATTGCGCAATGGTATCCCCGTATGTGTGTGTACGATGACGTAAAAGGATGGAATACTGCGCCTTATTTGGGTGCATCAGAGTTTTATTTAGAATATGGAAATTTTGATGTAAAGTTAACGGTGCCTGCAAATCATTATGTTGTAGGATCAGGAGAATTGATAAACGGCGCAGAAGTATTACCGGCAGAACAGCTTAAACGCTATAAAGAAGCAGGTCAAAGCGATAAAACCGTAACAATTCGTTCTGCAGAAGAAGTTGCTGCTACGGCAAATTCAAAAACAACAGGAGAGAAAACATGGCATTATCAAATAAAAAATGCTCGTGACTTTTCATGGGCTTCTTCGGCAGCTTTTGTTTTAGACGGTGCCAAAATTAATCTGCCTAGTGGTAAAAAAGCACTGGCTTTATCAGCTTATCCGGTAGAAAGTGGCGGAAATGAAGCTTACGGACGTTCCACTGAATATGTAAAAGCATCGATTGAGCACTATTCTAAAAAATGGTTTGAATATCCTTATCCGGTAGCCACAAACGTTGCAGGAAACGAAGGTGGAATGGAATATCCGGGAATTGTTTTTTGCAGCTGGGAGTCAAAAGGACAAGATTTATGGGGGGTAACCGATCATGAATTTGGGCATATTTGGTTTCCTATGATTGTAGGTTCAAACGAAAGATTATTCGCCTGGATGGATGAAGGATTTAATACTTTTATTAATTCATTAAGCACTGAGGAATTTAATAAAGGTGAATATAAGGAAGCGCCATCGAATTTGCACAAATTAGCAGAGCCATTCACAAGACCGGATCTGGAAACGATAATGAGTTCTCCTGATAATATGAAAGAGGCTAATATTGGGATGCTGTGTTATTTTAAGCCAAGTTCTGGTTTGGTAATTTTAAGAGAGCAGATTTTAGGAAAAGAGCGTTTTGATCTTGCTTTCCGTACTTACATAGAGCGTTGGGCTTATAAACATCCTCAGCCGGATGATTTCTTCCGATCAATGGAAAATGTTGCAGGTGAAGATTTAAGCTGGTTCTGGAGAAGCTGGTTTGTAAACAATTGGCGCTTTAATCAGGGGATCAATTCAATTAAGTACATAAAAAATGATCCGGCAAAAGGAGTTGCAATCACAGTTGAAAATTTCGATAAAATGCCTATGCCGGTTATTTTAGATGTGAAAACAAAAAGTGGGAAAGTGACAAGAGTTAAATTGCCTGTTGAAGTATGGCAACGTAACAATGTTTGGACGTTTAAACACAATTCTACTGAAGAAATAGAAAGTATCACGCTTGATCCGGATAATGTTTTTCCAGACAATAATCAAGCTAATAATGTTTGGACAGCCGGTAACGGTAAAATAGAAAAAGATGTAGTTTTAGATGGTTATTTAGGAACCTATTCGACTTCAAAAGCTCCTTTGAAAATTGATTTTACAGAAAAGAATAATGTATTGAATGTTCTAATAACAAATTATCCGAAGTTTACGGTTAAGGCGGTAGAAAATGAAAAAGATGTCTTTCAATCAGCTGAAGCTGGACTAAAGTTCAAATTTAATGAGGCTAAAACAGGTTTTGATATGATTATTTTGAGCAATGGTAATGCAATACCGTTTACTAAAAATTAAAAGATAAAAAAGTAAATACTTAAGAACCCGATAGTTATTTTGAACTATCGGGTTTTTTATGGGCCAATATTAACATTCTGTAAAAAAAATGTTAGAATTTTATTTTTTTGTTTTGTAAATAAAAAAATAGTGTACTTTTGCAGTCGATGAATAAAATAAGTTTACATATAACTTCTTTGTCACGGACAAACTCAGCTGTAACTTCTCCCGAAGTACGGACACTATCTCTATAGTATCCACAGAGTTTTTCGCCGCGTATTTATTTATATTCATTTTTCATTTTGAAATCACATCATTTGTCCATTGGACAAACATATCCTAAAAGTATATATTATTTTTTAAATTTTCTTAATCAAGTTTTTGATTTTGAGAATGTTACTTCTATTTTGCTTATTTTTATTGGATTGAATTCAGGATTTCAAACTAAACAATACGTTTTAATTTTTAACTCTAACTTCAACTATTGAAATGAAAATCTCTATTGTTGTTACTCAGGAAGAACACTTCAAATTCGCACAGGAAATTTGCGATACAATAGAATCATCAGCCTTATTAAGAGGCACCGGGATTGCTAAAAGAACTCCTGAATACATTCAGAAAAAAATGTCAAATGGTGATGCGATGATTGCTTTGGCAGACGGAAAATTTGCAGGTTTTTGTTACATCGAAAGTTGGGAGCACGGAAAGTTTGTTGCTCATTCCGGCCTAATTGTGCATCCGGATTACAGAAGTTTAGGCTTAGCCAAAAAAATCAAGTCAAAAGTTTTCGATTACTCTCTGGAAAGATATCCTGATGCCAAGATATTTGGTATTACAACAGGTTTGGCTGTTATGAAAATAAATTCTGACTTAGGATATAAACCTGTACCTTTTTCTGAACTGACTACCGATCCAAGTTTTTGGGCTGGCTGTAAAACCTGCACGAATTACGAAATTTTAAAAAGCAAAGAAAACAAAATGTGTCTTTGTACAGGGATGTTGCATGACCCGAAAGACAAACAAAAAGATCCGCCAAAACACCCATTTAACGTAGCCGTTTTAAGCAGATTGAAAAAAATCAAACAAGCTTTGTTCCTGAATAAAACATTGTTTTTCGGGTTCTTATCTTAAAAATTAAACTAAAAATTAGAATCTCAAACTTGCTAAATACGAAAGTATTGGCCTAAATTATAAAAAATGAAAAAAGTTGTATTAGCTTATAGTGGAGGATTAGATACCTCGTATTGTTTGAAATATTTAAAAAATGAAAAAGGATACGAAGTTCATACGGTTCTGGTAGATACAGGAGGATTTGATGAAGAAGAATTGTCAGCTATCGAAAAGAGAGCGTATGAGTTAGGAAGTGCACAACACGCAAACCTAACAATTGTAGACAAATATTATGACAAAGCTATAAAATATTTGATTTTCGGAAATGTGTTAAAAAACAATACCTATCCGTTATCAGTGAGCGCTGAACGTGTTTTTCAGGCAATTGAAGCGATCAAATATGCTAAAAAAGTTGGAGCAAGTGCGATTGCACACGGAAGTACAGGTGCAGGAAATGATCAAATCCGTTTCGATTTGATTTTCCAGACTATTGCTCCTGAAATTGAAATCATTACTCCAATTAGAGATTTAAAACTTTCAAGACAAGAAGAAGTAGATTATTTATCTAAAAATGGAGTGCATTATTCTTGGGAGAAAGCACAATATTCAATCAATAAAGGACTTTGGGGAACTAGTGTGGGAGGTAAAGAAACCTTAACATCAAGTGAGCCTCTGCCAAGTGAAGCTTATCCTTCGCAATTGCAAAAAGAAGGAGAAGAAAAAGTGACTTTGCATTTTGAGCAGGGAGAATTAGTAGCCTTAAACGGTAAAAAAGATGTTCCTGAAAAAAATATTGTCAAACTTGAAAAGCTGGCAAATGCTTATGCTATCGGGAGAGATATTCACGTAGGTGATACCATTATCGGGATTAAAGGAAGAGTTGGTTTTGAAGCTGCCGCGCCGTTAATTATCATCAAAGCTCACCATTTACTGGAGAAACATACACTTGGTAAATGGCAGCAATACTGGAAAGAACAATTAGGAAACTGGTACGGAATGTTATTTCACGAAGGGCAGTTTTTAGATCCGGTAATGCGCAATATCGAAACCTTCTTGCAGGATACTCAAAAAACAGTGAACGGAACCGTAACAGTTTCATTAAAACCCTATCATTTTTCACTTGACGGAATTGAATCTAAAAATGATTTAATGAATACAGGTTTTGGTCAGTATGGAGAAATGAATAATGCGTGGACATCTGACGATGCAAAAGGATTTATTAAGATTTTAGGTAATGCTCAAAACATATTTTCATCTGTAAACCATTTAGATCATGATTAATATCGGAATAATTGGTGGCTCAGGCTATACAGCCGGAGAGCTCATCAGAATCTTAATGAATCATCCCAAAGTAAACATCGATTTTGTTTACAGTACAACCAATTCGGGAAAACCGCTTTCTGTGGCACATCAGGATTTGATGGGAGATATCGAAATGAACTTTACAGATGTGGTTAATCCGAATGTAAATGTAGTGTTTCTATGTCTTGGTCACGGGAAATCTATTTCGTTTTTGAAAGAGAATCAGTTTGCAAGTCACACGAAAATCATCGATCTGGGAAATGATTTCAGATTGAACAAAGATGCCCATTTTGAAGGAAAGGATTTTGTTTATGGTCTTCCGGAATTGAATAAATCAGCGATCAAAAAGGCAAATTATATTGCAAATCCTGGTTGTTTTGCTACAGCGATCCAATTGGCTTTACTGCCTTTGGCAAATAGTGACCTGTTGCTTAATGATGTACATATTAATGCAACAACCGGAAGTACCGGAGCTGGAGTGGGACTTTCAGAAACGTCTCATTTTAGCTGGAGAAACAACAATATGTCACATTACAAAGCTTTTGAACACCAGCATTTGGGAGAAATTGGAGAAAGTTTGGTTCAGTTACAAGATGATTTTGAAAGTGAATTACTTTTTATTCCAAATAGAGGAGATTTTCCAAGAGGAATTTTTGCCACACTTTATACTATTTCCGATGAAAGTCTGGAGCAGACGGTATCCAGATACGAAGAATTCTATAAAAATGAGCCTTTTGTTACCATAACAACGACAAACATCAATATGAAACAAGTTGTTCAAACCAACAAATGTATCATTAGTTTAATGAAAAAAGGAAACCGGATTCTGATCACCTCAATTATTGATAATTTAACCAAAGGTGCTTCGGGACAAGCCATTCAAAACATGAATTTAATGTTCGGATTAGAAGAAACCACCGGTTTAAAATTGAAACCAAGCGGATTTTAGTAAAAATTTATTTCAAGTTTCAGGTTTCACGTTCCATACGTAACTTGAGATTTGAAACTTAAATCAAGTTCAGGTTTAAGTTCCAGGTTTAACGTTTAGCGAGCAACCTGAAACCTGAAACCTGAAACAAAATAAACAAAAAAACATGAACTTATTCAACGTTTACCCATTATACGACATCACTCCGGTTAAAGCTATAGATTGTACAATTGTAGATGACAAAGGAGTAGAATACTTAGATTTATACAGCGGACACGGTGTAATTTCGATTGGCCATACACAACCGGATTATGTAGCTAAATTAAAAGATCAATTAGATCACTTAGGATTTTATTCTAACGCAATTCAGAATCCATTACAGTTAGAACTGGCTCAAAAATTAGGAAAGTTATCAGGATTAGAAGATTATGAATTGTTTTTATGCAGTTCAGGTGCTGAAGCCAACGAAAATGCATTAAAATTAGCTTCTTTTCATAACGGAAAATCAAGAGTTATAGCTTTTGATAATTCTTTTCACGGAAGAACCTCTGCGGCAGTTGCAGTTACCGATAATAAAAAAATTGTAGCACCAATAAATGCGCAGCAGGAAGTTACTTTTTTACCCTTAAATCAAATCGAATTAGTTGAAGCAGAACTTGCAAAAGGTGATGTTACAGCAGTAATTATTGAAGGAATTCAAGGAGTAGGAGGTTTAGACGAGGGAACAACTGAATTTTTTCAAGCTCTGGAAAAAGCCTGTAAAAAGCACGATGTGGTCTTGATTTTAGACGAAGTACAGTCAGGATATGGAAGAAGCGGGAAATTTTTTGCCTTCCAACATCACGGAATTAACGCTGATATTATTTCGGTTGCAAAAGGAATGGGGAATGGTTTTCCGGTTGGAGCTATTTTAATCTCTCCAAAATTTGAAGCAAGTTTCGGATTGTTGGGAACTACTTTTGGAGGTAGTCATTTATCATGTGCTGCCGGAATTGCAGTGCTGGATGTAATTGAAAAATTGGATTTACAGAAGAATGTAAACGAAGTTTCGGCTTATTTTTTAGAAAAAATTAAAGAAATTGAAGGAATTAAAAAAGTAAAAGGGAAAGGTTTGATGCTTGGAGTAGAGTTTGATTTTGATGTAGCAGCTTTAAGGAAAAAACTAATCATCGAAAAACATATTTTCACCGGAAGTGCCAACAATAAAAATCTGTTGAGAATTCTTCCTCCATTAACAGTAAAGAAATCAGATATTGATACTTTCATTGCAGCTTTAAAAGAAAGTCTGGAAGAACTTAAAAATTAAAGGTTACCCATATACATAATACTGTTGATTCGTTTAATTGGTTAAACGATTAAACGAATTAACGGCTAACCAATTAAACCAAAAAAATGACCCCATTATCAATTGAAAAACGTAATCTGGTTTTGCATGCTATGGCGCAGCTGGTCGAGCAGGAGCGGAACCAGATTATCTTAACCAATCAGGAAGATCTTGCTGATTACGACGGCTCAGACTTAGCAATGGAAGAGCGTTTAAAGGTAGATGATAAAAAAGTGGATGAAATGATTGTATCACTCAATCAACTGGCTTCGCAAGAAGATCCGGTTGGAGTAGAGCGTTTTCATTTTGTTCATGATAATGGCATAAAAGTGATTAACAAAACGGCCGCTTTCGGGACGATCTTAATCATTTACGAATCCCGCCCCGATGTTACAATTGAAGCTGGGGGAATAGCTTTTAAATCCGGAAATAAGATTTTATTGAAAGGTGGAAAAGAAGCCTTAAAATCGAATTTGAAAATTGTGAGTCTATGGCATCAGGCTTTAGAAAAAAACGGAGTATCAAAGGACTGGGTAGAATATTTGAATTATAATCGTACAGAAACTCAGGCTTTTTTAGAAAAACCAACTCAAAAAGTAGATTTAATTGTTCCCAGAGGAGGAGAAAAGTTAATTGAGTTTGTAAAAGCACACGCCAGCTGCCCGGTTATTGTAAGCGGACGAGGAAATAATTTTGTTTACGTTCATGAAAAGGCAGATACGGATTTGGCTTTAAAAATCATTATAAATGCCAAAACTTCTAAAATCTCAGCGTGTAATGCAGTTGATAAGGTTTTAATAGATTCGAAGCTACCCAATTTTGAAGGATTTACAGCTATTTTAATTGAAGAATTAAAACAGTATAAAGTAGAAGTAATTGTAGATGAATCTCTAAAAAGCTTTGAGGATACAACAACACTTCAAAACGAAGACATTTGGTACGAAGAATTCCTGGATTATAAAATAGTAATCGGAAGCATCGATTCTGAAGAAAATGCAATAGAAAAAATAAATAAATATTGTGGAGGACACTCGGCAGTAATTATTACAAGAGATAATAAGGCAGCACAGGAATTTATGGATGCCGTGGATACTGCAGCCGTTTATCAAAATGCTTCAACACGTTTTACAGATGGAGGTCAGTTTGGTCTGGGAGGAGAATTAGCGATAAGTACCGATAAATTGCATCAGCGAGGCCCTATCGGACTTCAGCATCTCGTAACCAATAAATGGTATGTGTACGGAGAAGGGCAAATTAGATAATTAGACTCTCTTAGATTTTAAACTATGAATTATTGATTTTTAGAATTTGGATTTTATTAAAGATAAAGCTTTGCGAACTTAGCGTTTGTAAACACAAACAGAATAAAAAAACCTTGCGCCCTTTGCGGTAAAAAAAATACAGCATGTCAAAAAAGCGGATTTTATTAAAAATTGGAAGTAATACTTTAACCAAAGAAACCAATCATATTTCACGGGGAAAGATTGAAGACCTCGGAATGCAGATTGCAGCTTTAAACAAAGAGTACGAGTTTGTAATTGTGAGTTCCGGAGCAATCGCAGCTGCAAAGCAATTTGTAAAGCTCGAAAGTAAAGGAAAAGAAATTGTTGTGAAGCAAGCGTTAGCTTCAATTGGTCAGCCACATTTGATGCGGATTTTCCATGAAAATTTCAGCGATTTGGGATTATTGACATCACAATGTTTATTGTCTTATTCTGATTTCGAGAAAGAGCAGTCTAAAGTCAATATTGTCAATACCATAAACGTTTTGGTAGAGAACAATTACATTCCGATTATTAATGAAAATGATACGGTTGCCACAGATGAGATTCGGTTTGGAGACAACGATAAATTGGCAGCACTGACAGCCGTTCTTTTAAATGTTGATATTCTGATCATTGCCACCAATACAAACGGAATTTATACCAAAGATTCTATTCACGATGAAATTCCAGAAACGATCAAATTGGTAAAGGATTTAAAAGTATTAGAAAAAGAAATTGGAGAATCAAAATCATCACATGGAACAGGAGGGATGCAGTCGAAGATAGAAGCAGCCGCAATTGCAAAAGCAGCCAATATTGAAACCTGGATCGTAAATGGACTAGATGATAATTTTATTTTGAAGGCTTTAAAGGATGAGATTCCCTTTACCAAGATTGTGTAAGTAAAACGCAGATGACACGGATTCGCTATCGCGAAAACGCTGATTTAGAAGGATTATTTTTTAATATTTAAATATTATGTAGTATATTTCGTTCAAAAAAAATGAAATTATTACATCAAGAGTTAACTGATGTCATTATTAAAACCTTTTATGAAGTGTATAATGAGCTAGGATATGGGTTTTTAGAAAGAGTTTATCAAAATTCCCTGTATTTGGAATTAAAGAATAAAGGGCTTAAAGTTGAAGCGCAGAAGAAAATCATTGTGTATTATAAAGGAATTAAAGTAGGCGAATATTATGCCGACTTAATTGTAGAAGATTTAATAATATTAGAATTAAAAGCAGTAGATTGTATTGTGGAAGCATTTGAAAATCAGATTTTAAACTATTTAAAAGGAACAGATTGTGAAGTAGGTTTACTTTTAAACTTTGGAAAAAAACCAGAATTTAAACGGAAAATCTTTGAGAACGAAAGAAAAGTAAGAATATAAAAAAATCTGCGTAGATCCGCGTCTTCGCGATAGCGAATCAGTAGAATCCGCGTTTAATTTTAGATTACTAAAAGAAGAAATACCATTTACAAAAATCATTTAGAATAGTTTAATTGTTTGTTTAATCGTTTAATCGATTAAAGTTAGGAACAATATAAAGCGATTTAAAAAAAGCATATAAGTTAAACTTGTTTAGTTGGAGAACCGATTAAACAAATTAACGATTAACCGATTAAACAAGAAATTATGAATTACATTTCAATTCAAGATATCGACTCATTATCAAAATGGGTAAAAGGGGCGTTAAAAATTAAAAAGAACCCGCTTAAAAATCAAAGTTTAGGAAAAAATAAAACCTTAGGGATGTTATTTTTTAACCCAAGTTTAAGAACGCGTCTGAGTACTCAGAAAGCGGCTATGAACCTAGGAATGAATGTTATGGTAATGAATTTTACCAACGAAGGCTGGACGTTAGAATTCGAAGATGGTGCTATTATGGATTCCGGTGCGTCAGAGCACATTAAAGAAGCTGCAGAAGTAGTGTCACAATATTGCGATATTATTGCCATTCGTGCTTTCGCAGGTTTGGCAGACAAAGAAAAAGATTATGCTGAAACGGTGATTTCAGGATTCTTGAAACACGCAACCGTACCTATTGTAAATATGGAAAGTGCCGTTCGTCATCCGATGCAATCTTTAGCGGATGCTATTACCATGGAAGAATACAAAACCAAGCATAAACCAAAAGTAGTACTTTCTTGGGCGCCTCACCCGAAAGCTTTGCCACAGGCCGTTGCCAATTCATTCGTAGAAATGATGCAAATGCAAAAAGATATGGATTTTGTAATCACACACCCCGAAGGTTACGAACTTAGTCCCGAAATCACGAAAGACTGTAAAATAGAATACGATCAGGACAAAGCGTTTGAAAATGCCGATTTTGTGTACGTAAAAAACTGGAGCAATTTTAACGATTACGGAAAAGTAACCAATACAGACCCAAACTGGACCATTACAGCCAAGAAAATGGCTTTAACCAACAATGGGAAATTCATGCATTGTCTTCCGGTTCGTCGTAACGTTATTGTAAGCGATGAAGTGCTCGACGGTAAGAATTCAATTGTAATTCAACAGGCGAATAACAGAACGTATTCGGCACAGTTAGTTTTACAGAAGATTTTGAAGAAGCTTTAATTTGAGGTACAAAGGCACAAAGTTGCAGAGGTACAAAGGTCAAAAAAAACCTTAAAAGAAACCTTTGAACCTTTGTGACTATGAACCTCTGAACCTAAAAA
Organism: Flavobacterium sp. B183; assembly: GCF_023539155.1. Taxonomy (NCBI): domain Bacteria; kingdom Pseudomonadati; phylum Bacteroidota; class Flavobacteriia; order Flavobacteriales; family Flavobacteriaceae; genus Flavobacterium; species Flavobacterium sp. B183. Next base: position 3,278,561 of record NZ_CP097434.1, read on the forward strand.
AAATGAAAGTTACAATAATAAAAATAGGTGGAAACATCATCGATAATCCAACAGAATTAGAGCAATTCTTAACTGATTTTTCTAAGATTGAAGGACATAAAGTTTTAGTTCACGGTGGAGGAAAATCGGCTACAAAAATGGCTCAGAGTATTGGATTGGTACCACAAATGATTGAGGGACGTCGAATTACAGATGCCGCAATGCTTGAGGTTGTGGTCATGATTTACGCAGGCCAAATCAACAAACATATTGTAGCGCAATTACAGTCAAAAGACAACAATGCGATAGGATTCTCTGGAGCTGATGGAAATTTAATCCAGTCAGTAAAACGAAACCACCCTACAATCAATTATGGCTTCGTGGGAGATGTAAAACAAGTTAACACCAAGTTATTGGCTACGTTATTAGAAAACGGAATTATTCCTGTTTTCTGTGCCATCACACACGACAAAAACGGACAATTGTTAAACACCAATGCCGATACCATTGCAAGTGAGTTATCCATTGCTTTATCTGAAGTTTTTGAGGTTACATTGACTTATTGTTTTGAAAAGCAGGGAGTTTTGCAGGATTCAGAAGACGATACATCAGTAATAACCGAAATCAACGAAGCCTTATACAACAAACTTAAAGAAGAAAAAGTAATCCATTCCGGAATGATTCCAAAATTAGATAATTGCTTCAATAGTTTGTCAAGAGGAGTACAGCAAATTAAAATTGGACACCACAAAATGCTTCAAAATTCAGAGATTCCGCATACAACGATTACGTTATAAAAGAAAAAGTTGCTAAGTTCCCAAGAAACTAAGACTTTTGCAGTCTTAGAACCTTAGAATCTTAGTGCCTCAGTACCTAATAAAAATGAAAAACATAGAAACGCTTACCCAGGAAGCAATTAGTTTATTAAAAAGTCTTATCGAGACCCCTTCCTTTTCAAGTGAAGAAGACCAAACAACCCTTTTAATCGAAAATTGGTTCAATCAAAACGAAATTCCTTTCCAAAGAGAAAACAATAATGTGTGGGCTTTCAACAAATATTTCGATGAAAATAAACCGACACTTTTATTAAACTCACATCACGACACCGTAAAGCCTAATCAGGCTTATACTAACGATCCGTTTAAAGCCATCGAAAAGGATGGGAAACTATTTGGATTAGGAAGTAATGATGCCGGAGGTTGTCTGGTTTCGTTGCTGGCAACATTTGTACACTTCTACGAAAACCAAAACTTATCACATAATATAGTTATAGTAGCTTCTGCCGAAGAAGAAAGCAGCGGAAAGAATGGTTTAAACAGCGTTTTAAAGCACTTGCCAGAATTAGATTGTGCTATTGTTGGCGAACCTACTTTAATGCAGTTGGCGGTTGCCGAAAAAGGATTGTTAGTTTTAGACGTAAAAGTCAAAGGAACCGCAAGTCATGCCGCACATCAAAACGACGACAATGCTATTTATAAATCAATTCCTGTAATGGAATGGTTTAAAAATTATAAATTCGATAAAATTTCAGAGGTTCTAGGTCCTGTAAAAATGACCGTAACACAAATCAGTGCAGGAAAACAGCACAATGTAGTGCCTTCAGAATGTGATTTAGTGGTGGATATTCGTGTGACCGATTGTTATTCGAATACCGAAATTTTGGAAGTAGTAAAAGCCAATGTAAACGCCGAAGTAACGCCAAGATCAATGCACCTGAATGCTTCATCAATTCCGATTGCACATGGTTTGGTACAAGCCGGAATCGCTCTGGGAAGAACTACTTATGGCTCGCCTACACTTTCAGATCAGTCCGTTTTAAGCTGTCAGTCTTTAAAATTAGGACCTGGTGAAACCCTGCGTTCACATTCAGCAGATGAATTTATTTTTGTAAATGAAATTGAAGAAGGAGTCGATTTGTATATCAAAATATTAAACGGGTTCTTTAAATTATAATTGAAACGAAATTAAACCCGACAGGTTTCAAAAACCTGTCGGGTTTGTAATATAAACAGGCATATTGGTGTGATTAGAAAATAAAGACAAAGAAAGAAGTCTAACAATCTAACGATCTAAGAAGTCTAAAAATCTAAGTTATGAAACTTTGGGAAAAAGGAATACCAACAGATAAGCAAATTGAACAATTCACCGTAGGAAACGATCGTGAATTGGATTTAGTTTTAGCAAAATACGATGCACTGGGGTCCATTGCACATGCCAAAATGCTCGGGCAAATTGGTTTATTAACCCAGGAAGAAACCACTTCTTTAGTGGACGCGTTAAATGAGATTATTGCTGATGTAGCCGTTGGAAATTTCGAAATAGAAAACAGTTTTGAAGACGTACACTCCAAAATAGAGTATTTACTCACCGTAAAACTGGGAGACGCCGGAAAAAAAATCCACACAGCGCGTTCCCGTAACGATCAGGTTTTGGTAGACGTTCATTTGTATTTAAAAGACGAGTTAAAAGCAATAAAAGAGCAGGTAAAAACACTTTTTGATTTGTTGATGGAATCTGCAGAGAAACATCAGAATGTCTTGTTACCCGGATATACACATTTGCAGATCGCGATGCCATCGTCTTTCGGAATGTGGTTTTCAGCCTATGCCGAAAGCTTAATTGATGACATCACCATGTTAAATGCAGCCTCGAAAGTAGTCGACCAGAATCCGCTGGGATCTGCCGCAGGGTATGGAAGCTCGTTCCCAATCAACAGAACCTTCACCACTCAGGAATTAGGATTTGAAACCTTAAAGTTTAATGCAGTTGCAGCTCAAATGAGCCGCGGAAAAGCCGAGAAAACGGTAGCTTTTGCCATGAGCAGTGTCGCCGCAACCTTGTCAAAATTTGCCATGGACGTGTGTTTGTATATGAGCCAGAACTTTGATTTTATAAGTTTGCCATCACATCTTACAACAGGTTCCAGTATTATGCCTCACAAGAAAAATCCGGATGTTTTCGAATTGATCAGAGGAAAATGCAATAAGATTCAGTCACTTCCTTACGAAATAACTTTAATCACCAATAATTTGCCGAGTGGTTATCACAGAGACTTTCAGCTTTTAAAAGAAGGTTTGTTTCCTGCGATTCAAAACTTAAAAGCCTGTCTGGATATTGCTATTTTTTCTGTAAAAGATATTACCGTAAAAGACAACATACTGAAAGATAAAAAATACGATTATTTGTTTACAGTAGATACTTTAAACGAAATGGTAGTGGCTGGTATACCTTTCAGAGATGCATACAAAGAAGTTGCGGAACAATTGGAAGCCGGAACGTACCAATCGCCTAAAGAAACAAAACACACCCATGAAGGCAGTATCAATAATTTATGCCTGAATGCTATTAAAGATAAAATGAAAGCAGCTTTGTAAAGAAAGCAAAACCCATCAAAAAAACCGATTCGTATCAGATACAAATCGGTTTTTTTGTTTATTGCCGTTCAAAAGTATTTGGGTTTTGCGTTTGAATGATTGAGTTTAGTAGGTTTTTTTTTACTTAAGATAATTGTTCTTGGTAAAAAAAGTTTATTTTTGATTTTTAGTTTGAAAATTAAAGTATGAATAAGTTTGATGATCAGGCCACTAAAGGCCTTTGGGAAAGGGGATTACTGAGTGAAAATAAGTATGAGGAAATTACGTCCTATCGTGGATTGAATATTTTTTCACTAAATGCAGAACTTAAATTAGCCCTGTATTTGTCCGTATTGTTGTTTACTTCAGGAATCGGAATTTTGATTTACAAAAATATTGATTCAATAGGTCACATTGCAATTCTTTCGCTGTTGTTGATTGTTATTGGAGTTTGTTTTTACTTCTGTTTTAAAAATGCCAAAGGATTTCAAAAAACAGAAACCACCTTTGAGCACCCGGTTTTAGAATACTTGGTCCTGGCGGCTACTATACTTACTTGTATTTTTATTGGGTATTTACAGTTCCAGTACCAAACCTTCGGAACGCATTACGGACTGGCGACTTTAATCCCAACCCTGGTAAGTTTCTTTTGTGCGTATTATTTCGATAATAAAAGTGTTTTGACAATCGCAATTACCGGTTTGGCAGCTTATGTAGGACTTTCTGTTACACCACAGGATTTGGTGAATAACAGTAATTTCTACCAGGATCCAAGTTTAAGTTATTCGGCAATTTTATTGGCTGTTTTACTTATTTTATGGACGGTTTACAGCTCCAGAATTCAGTTAAAAACGCATTTTACTATCATTTATCACACTTTTGCCTTGCACATTGCCAGTATTGCATTAATTCATAACCTGACTGATTCTTATACGGATGGTATTTGGCTGCTTTTTGCAATTGTTTTGGCAGCGTCAACCTATTATTTTTATAAAGTAAGTTACAGGCTTAAAGCTATTTCATTGTATGTCTTTATGATTATCTATGCTTATATAGGTCTCAATATATTCGTGTTTAGAGTTTTTGAGAGCATTAATTTTTCGGATATCTGGGAGTTATTCATTTTAATCCTTCCTTTATATTTTATAGGCTCAATCATACTATTCATTAAATTAATTAAGAAATTCAATAAAGAAACGGCAGCATGACAGCATACGATAAAGAGGAATTAGATGATTTGATTTTAATAGAAGAAGCTGCTTCTTTGTATTCAGCTGGTTTTATAGACAAAAATCAGAAAGATAGAATTAAAAGTGAGTTGACTGCTTTTAGAATGCAAAACAATATTCTGGTTCGACTGGGATTTTTTCTGCTGGGATCATTTTTTTATCTGTCCATTTGCGGAGCCATTTCATTATTAGGACTTAGCGGAGAGCAATTCTTTTTCAGTATCTGCTGTTATATTTTTGCTTTGGTTGGTTTTGTAGGAGCAGAACTTCTGGCTAATATGAAATATTACCGACATGGTCTGGACGATGCTTTTGTTTTAGGATCAATTTTGAACTTAGGAATTGCTATTGCAATCACCACCGAAGGATACGAACTAATAATTGCCGTTTTTGTGGCATTTAAATCGTTTCTGCTCTATAGAAGGTATTTGAATTTACCGGCATTATTGGTATTTTGTATGGCTTCGGCTGCTACTTTATTCTTTGGACTATTAGAATTGGGAGAAATTGGAAAAATGATTTTACCCTTTGTGACGCTACTATTTTCGGCAGGATTTTACTTTTTCACTAAAAAAAATATTCAAAAACTAACCGAAACCTATCACTATAATGGGCTTCTGTTTGCCAATAGTTTTTGTTTGATATTGTTTTATCTTTCTTGTAATTATTTAGTGGTTAGGGAACTTTCGGTGACGCTTATGGATAATCCAATAGCTGAAGGGAAGGACATACCATTTGCTTTTTTCTTTCATGCTTTTACCCTGATCGTGCCTCTTGTGTATTTGGCCCAGGCTTTGAAAACTAAGGATAGAATCTTGCTATGGATTAGTTTTTTAGCGATAGGCTTTTCAATTTATACGATTCGGTTTTATCATTCGGTTTTACCAATAGAAATTGCGCTGACACTTGGCGGGATAGTTTTGTTTGCAATAGCTTATTTTTCAATAAAGAAGATAAAGGACAAAGAAAGCGGCTTGACATTTAAACCGGATCGATTGAATTCGTCAAATCCATTTTTAAATATGGAAACCTTAATTGTCGCTTCAGCATTTGGAGTAAAACCCGAAGCAAAGCCAGAAGACTCTCCAATGGATTTTGGAGGTGGCGGTTTCAGCGGAGGAGGCTCAGAAGGAACTTTTTAAGTTAAATGTGAGATGTGAAAAGTGACTAGGATAGTTTCACATCTCACATTTCACATCTCACAAGAAAAATTCTATATTTTACTTTTCAATGCTTCTGCATCAATATCGCTGTGAGAAACATCATAAACTGCCTTTCCGTTTCTGATCAGGATTAATTGTGGAGATTCATGGTAAACATTGAATCGTGATGCAATTTCGTTCGATACATCACGATACGCTATTAAATCCAAAAAATAAGCGCCTACAGTATCTTCTAAAGCATATTCACGTTCGAATTGCTTCAAAGCCATACGGCTAATACTGCATCTTGTACTGTGTTTAAAAATGACTACCGGTTTTTCGTTAGATATCGCTTCGATTTCCATTAATTGGGCAACATCGGTTAATGGGGTCCAATTTACATTACTTTTTGGGGTATCTGCTGACTCCGAATTCCCGAAGATTGAATTTAAAAAACTCATATTTGACTTGTTTTGTGACTTTTTGACATTTTAAATAGATTGAAAATCAATTAAAAACGCCATTTTGTCTGTATTTTTAGTATGGAATATAATTTGAACGTTCTGATAGCAAAGTTAGAATATTTAAAGTTAAAAATTTAATCCAATAAATTGTAATTTTAAAGATCTCGAACTATACACTAATAATCAATCCTAAATCGTATACATATGAATATAAATAAATTTACAATAAAGTCGCAGGAAGCCATACAGCTGTCACAGCAACTGGCGCAACGCAACGGACAACAACAGATTGAAAATGAACACATTTTTAAAGCTATTTTTGAAGTAGATGAAAATGTTGCTCCGTTTATTTTGAAAAAACTAAACGTAAACGTACCGTTGTTTTTACAAATATTAGACAGCACTATTGCAAGCTTTCCAAAAGTTTCGGGAGGAGATATATTACTTTCCAGAGACGCAAACAAAGCACTGAATGAAGCAGAAATTATTGCCCAAAAAATGAACGATGAATACGTTTCTATCGAACATTTAATTTTGGCTATTTTTGATTCTAAAAGCAAAGTTTCACAGATTTTAAAAGATCAGGGCGTTACTGGTAAAGGACTTAAAGCTGCCATTGAAGAACTTCGAAAAGGAGAACGAGTAACATCGGCTTCAGCTGAAGAAACGTATAATTCATTAAATAAATACGCTAAAAATTTAAACGAACTGGCTCGTACCGGAAAACTTGATCCTGTAATCGGACGTGATGAAGAGATCCGTCGCGTACTACAGATTTTAACACGAAGAACCAAAAACAACCCAATGTTAATCGGAGAACCGGGAGTCGGTAAAACAGCTATCGCTGAGGGACTGGCACACCGAATTGTAGATGGTGACGTGCCGGAAAACTTAAAAGATAAAATCGTTTTCTCCTTGGATATGGGAGCATTGATTGCCGGTGCAAAGTTCAAAGGTGAATTTGAAGAACGTTTAAAAGCAGTAGTAAAAGAAGTTACTTCTGCTGAAGGAGATATTGTTTTATTCATTGATGAAATTCACACGCTTGTAGGGGCAGGTGGAGGAGAAGGCGCGATGGATGCGGCTAATATTTTGAAACCGGCTTTGGCTCGTGGTGAGTTAAGAGCAATCGGAGCAACAACTTTGGATGAGTATCAAAAGTATTTTGAAAAAGATAAAGCCCTGGAACGTCGTTTCCAAAAAATCTTAATCGATGAACCGGACACAGAAAGTGCGATTTCGATCTTACGTGGAATCAAAGAGAAGTATGAAACGCACCATAAAGTTCAGATTAAAGATGAGGCCATTATTGCTGCGGTAGAATTGTCACAACGCTACATTACTAATCGTTTTTTACCGGACAAAGCTATCGATTTGATGGATGAAGCCGCTTCGAAACTGCGCATGGAAATCAATTCAAAACCGGAAGAGCTGGATGTATTGGATCGTAAAATCATGCAGCTGGAGATTGAAATTGAAGCCATTAAGCGCGAAAAAGAAGAAAGCAAACTGAAAATCCTGGGTATGGATCTTGCGAACTTAAAAGAAGAACGCAATGAGATCTATGCAAGATGGAAATCAGAAAAAGATATTGTAGACGGAATTCAGGCGGTAAAACTCGAAATAGAGGGGTTTAAATACGAAGCGGAACGTGCGGAACGTGATGGAGATTATGGAAAAGTAGCCGAAATTCGTTATGGTAAGATAAAAGAAGCGCAGGAACGTCAGGAGGTGTTGCAAAAACAATTGCTGGAGTTTCAATCCGGTAACTCTTTGATTAAAGAAGAAGTAACCCGTGAAGATATTGCTGAAGTGGTTGCAAAATGGACCGGAATTCCGGTGATGAAAATGCTTCAGACCGAAAGAGAAAAACTATTGCATTTGGAAGACGAATTGCACAAACGTGTGGTAGGTCAGGAAGAGGCAATTGAAGCGGTGAGTGATGCTGTACGCAGAAGCCGTGCCGGTTTGCAGGATATGAAAAAACCCGTTGGAACGTTCTTGTTTTTAGGAACTACGGGAGTGGGTAAAACGGAGCTGGCTAAAGCTTTGGCAGAATATCTTTTTGATGACGAAAATGCCATGACCCGTATCGATATGAGTGAGTATCAGGAACGTCATAGCGTGAGCCGATTAGTTGGTGCGCCTCCAGGGTATGTGGGTTATGATGAAGGTGGCCAGCTGACTGAAGCGGTTCGTAGAAAACCATATTCTGTTATTCTGTTAGATGAGATTGAAAAAGCGCATCCGGACACGTTTAACATCCTGCTTCAGGTTTTAGACGAAGGTCGTTTGACGGATAATAAAGGACGTCTGGCTGATTTTAAAAACACGATTATCATTATGACTTCTAACATGGGAAGTCAGATCATACAGGATAAGTTTGAAAATTTAAAAGGAAGTGTTGAATCGGCTACTGAATCTGCAAAGGTTGAAGTTTTAGGATTACTGAAACAAACCGTCCGTCCTGAATTTATCAACCGTATCGACGAGATTGTGATGTTTACACCTTTAACTGTAGATAATATTTCTAAAATTGTAGGTTTACAGCTTAAGAGTGTTACAAAAATGCTGGCTCTGCAAGGTATTACAATGGACGCAACACCAGAGGCAATCGCTTATTTGTCAGATAAAGGCTATGATCCTCAGTTTGGTGCGAGACCTGTAAAACGAGTAGTTCAGAGAGAAGTATTGAACCAGCTGTCAAAAGAAATTCTGGCAGGAAAGATTACGACAGACAGCATCATCCTATTAGACGCTTTTGACGGGCAATTGGTTTTCAGAAATCAAACACATAAGGAAGAATAATTGAAAAAAGGAGGTGTAGTACATCTTTAATATATTCAAAAAGACACCGGCAGAAATGCTGGTGTTTTTTTTACACAATCTTTTCTTGGTAATAATATTCTGTATAATAATTATTCTATATTTGAATAACTAATCAGTAAATCAATTATATGAAAAAAATCTACGCACTTTTTTAATTTTATTTATTACGGTTTTTTCATTTATTACCAATGGCTATTCACAAGAGAGTGTAGTAGTTTCAGGTGGGAATGCTACCGGGAATGGGGGTAGCTCGAGTTACTCAGTAGGACAGATTGCCTACACAAGTTTACCTGGAGGAGCTAATGGCTTTGTTTTGCAAGGTGTTCAACAGGCTTATGAAATAATCAGCCTTGGAAATGATGAATTTAAAGGTATTACTCTTGCAATGACTGCTTATCCTAACCCTGCTGTTGATGTACTTAGTTTGACTGTTTCTACAAACGAATGGAATAATTTATCATGCCAATTATTTGACACTAACGGAAAAATCGTATCCAAAAAAGTAGAAGTAACAAGCCCTGATACCAGTGTACCTATGCAAGGGCTAAATAGCGGTATTTATTTTCTGACAGTAAGTAACAGTGGTAAAGCCATAAAAACGTTTAAAATCATAAAAAAATAACTTTCTAACAGCAGAAAAAGATATGAAAAAAATTACTCTTGCATTACTATTATTAAGTTCTTTTACCTTTTTATTTGCGCAGGCTCCGCAAAAAATGAGCTATCAATCGGTTATTCGTAAAACCGACGGTACTTTGGTTGCCGGTACTTTAGTGAGTATTAAAACAAGTATTCTGGCTGGCTCAACAACTGGTACAGCTTCTTATGTAGAAACCCAAACCACCACAACAAACAGTAATGGATTAGCCACTATAGAAATAGGAGGCGGAACACCAACTACAGGAACTTTTTCAGGAATAAACTGGGGCTCCGGATCACACTTTATCAAAACCGAGATTGATCCAACAGGAGGTAGTAATTACACCATTAGCGGTACAAGTCAGTTGTTAAGTGTGCCATATGCCTTGTACGCTGGAAACAGTCAAAGCAAAGGTAAGACAAGTGTAATAATAGCTGGTGACATTACAGATGCACAAGCGGCAGCGCAAATGGCTGCTGAGTTCGGACCTGAGACAGAAAATATTTATATTATGAATACCACAAATTTGACAACTTTAGACTTAAGTGCTGCAAAAAGGCTGGTGGAGTTAAGTATAAAAAGTAACTCAAGTTTAGTTAATGTAACTTTGGGCAACCTTGCGGAAGTTTATAATGTATTATATGTAGAAGGCAATGCAAAATTGGCCTCCATTTCATTTCCTGTTTTAAAAACAGTACTCGCTTCTGAAATTTATTTTTCAGGTAATTCGGCATTACAATCTGTTTCTTTTCCTTTATTGGCTAAAACTAAAACGATTTACATCAGTGCTAATCCGTTTCTTTCTTATATTGATTTACCGGTTTTTTCTGCATTTTATAGTACTCAGTACAGTTTTCAAGTGAGTAGAAATGCACTTCCAAGTTATCACATCAATTCACTTTTAAGTAAACTGCTAAATGTTTCCCCTGCAAGTGGAAAGTTTATTGATTTGTCAGGTCAGACCCCGCCAGCTCCACCTACCGGACAAGGGATTATCGATAAAGCAACTATAAAAACAAATAATAGTATTTCAACCGATTAAATTTAGGATTAATCCTTTTTTGTCAGCATATAGCATGGCATGGCAAGACAGTAAAAAGATAAAAAAATAATAAGGAAAATCCTCTAACAACAGAAAAAATATATGAAAAAAATTACTCTTGTATTACTATTATTGAGCTCTTTTACTTTTTTATTTGCGCAGGCTCCGCAAAAAATGAGCTACCAATCAGTCATTCGTAAAACTGACGGTACATTGGTTGCAGGTACATTAGTGAGCATCAAAACGAGTATACTGGCAGGTTCAGCAAGCGGTACGGCTTCTTATGTAGAAACACAAACGACAACGACAAACAGTAATGGATTAGCCACTATAGAAATAGGAGGCGGAACACCAACTACAGGAACTTTTTCAGGAATAAATTGGGGCTCCGGATCACACTTTATCAAGACCGAAATCGATCCGACAGGAGGAACAAACTATACTATCAGTGGCACAAGCCAGTTGTTAAGTGTGCCTTATGCTTTATATGCAGGAAGCAGTCAGAACAAAGGAAAACCAAGTATAATAATTACTGGCGATATTACAGATGCGCAGGCTGTGGCGCAAATAGATGCTGAGTTCGGGCCTTATACCGAGAATATTTATGTTACAAGCACAACAAATTTGACAAGTATAGATTTGAGTGCCGTGAAAAAACTGGTAACCTTAAAGATTCAGAATAATTCAAAGTTGACTAATGTAAATTTGAGCAATCTTCTGGAGGTTTACAATGATTTAGATGTAGATAATAACAATAAATTAGGATCGATTATATTTCCTGCATTGAAAATAATACAGGGATACGATACTGGTATTCTGAATAATCCATCTTTAACGTTTATTGCGTTTCCTGTATTAACGACAAGTAAAGGCTTATATTTTCACAATAACATACTTCTTACTTCTATTGAATTGCCTTCTTTGTCTACAATCGCAGATAAGGATACAACTCTTGATTTTACAAGTAATGCACTTCCAAGTTCTCAGATTAATCTGATCTTAAGCAGGTTTTTAAATCTCTCTTCTTTTAAGGGAGTTAGATTAGAAAATCAAAAACCATCGGCTCCTCCTACGGGACAAGGTGTTGTAGATAAAGCTACTTTAATTGGCAGAGGTTCAAGTGTTACAACAGATTAAGTTTACTATTTAATCATAGTATTTATAAAAATGCCAGCCGAAAGGCTGGCATTTTGTTTTATTTAAGAATTCCGATTCATAAATAATGTAATCTTTTCTTAAAGTAGTATAAAATAATTACGAATAAAGTATAGAACTTTACGGTAGTGGTTTGAAAATCAAATCAAAAGAGGAATAATCTTAATCGAAATACAATGAACAATATTTTTAGAGGATTAATAGCGGGTTACGGTGCGAAAAAATTAGGTGGAGGCTGTTTTGGAACTATTTTCGTGTTTATTATTATTTGGGTGCTTTTAGGACAATGTAGTTAATTTTTGGCTAGAAAAATCAACAAAAAAGTCTTAGATTCGCAGCAATAAACAACCAGGATCACGTATTAATTTGGTGTATTTAAAACCAGTTAATTAAGTGATTTTTCTAAAACAAAAGAAGTATAATGGCATCAGGTTTTTTCGTACTATTAGACGATATCGCAGCAATCATGGATGATGTTGCAGTAATGAGTAAAGTTGCAGCAAAAAAAACAGCAGGTATTTTGGGTGATGATTTGGCCGTAAATGCTGAGAAAGCTTCAGGGTTTGCATCCTCGAGAGAGCTTCCGGTATTATGGGCAATCACTAAAGGTTCCTTATTGAATAAAGTGATTATTTTACCGATTGCTTTTGTGTTAAGTGCTTTTTTGCCGGTAGCGATCATTATAATTCTGGTACTTGGAGGTTTATTTTTGGCATACGAAGGAGCAGAGAAAATCTACGAATTTATATTTCCACATAAACATGAAGAATCTGAGGGAATCACAGATGAAACGTTTACAGAAGAAGAAATTTTAGAAGCTGAAAAAGGAAAAATAAAATCGGCGATCGTAACCGATTTTATCTTATCTGTCGAAATCGTAATTATTGCTTTAGGGACCGTAATGGGTCAGCCCCTTAGTCAGCAAATCATAGTAACGTCAATAATTGCCTTAGTTGCAACTGTTGGTGTTTATGGTATCGTGGCACTTATTGTCAGAATGGATGAAGCAGGGTATAAGCTTATTAAATTCAGTAAAAAAGAGAAAAGCATATCGAAATTTATCGGAAATATACTAGTAAAAGCATTGCCTTTGGTCATTAAAAGTTTAACCGTGATTGGTACAATAGCTTTGATTTTAGTAGCAGGAGGAATCTTTGTACACTATATTCCGTTTTTACATCATCTAATGGAAGAAATTAATGTCCCTTCTATCATAAAAGAATTTGTCACAGGTTTAGTGTTAGGTTTTGTAGTATTGGCTGTAATAAATCTGTTTAAAAAGATATTCGGTAAAAAAGAAGCTGCTTAAAAGAAACACATAAATACAACAAACACCAGTCGAAAGGCTGGTGTTTTTTTTTGAAGCACTGTAACTCATTTTTAAAAGAACCGTTGTCCCGCTATTCACTCTATCTTTTCCCTGCTAAAGAAGCAGGAAAAAGGATGCCGTTTCTATCGGGGCTAGGTGATAAATTTTGGTTTTTCATAAGAAACGGGGATTTTTTTTAAAGTATTTTGGTAAAATAAAGATTTGATTTTTAGTGGTTTATTGGTTTTGTAGAAAGAATTAACAAATTTGAAAAGCAACCATTGCCATCCAACGGCATCTTCATAGTAATTAACAATTAATTATTATTTTATATGAAAAGGTTTAAATTAAAATCAGTTTTTGTAGTATTATTTTTAGCTATTGGATTAGTTTCATGCAGTAACGATAATGACGCACCAAGCATTCCTGAATCAATTACTAAAGCTGCTTTAGTGACCGAAGTCAAAGGTCCTGCAACCGGGAAGGTTAATGAAGAACTAAGCTATGATGTTACTTTTATTGTCGATAACGCTTGTGGAGAATTCAGTAAAATTAGCGAAGTGACCATTGGAGGAGTAAAAGGGTTGCAAGTGGAAGCTAAATATCCAACCGGACCTTGTACGATGCAGGTACCGGATCCTAAAAAGACAGTTTATAAATTTAAGTCTGCAACAAAAGGAACATTTGAAATCAAATTCAAAAAATCAGAAACCGAGTTTATCACGACAAAAGTGGTTATTGAATAATTAAGTTCTTACCGGATAAATCTTAGGTAACGAAACCATTTTGCAAATATTTGATTCTTTAATAGAAGGAGGTATTTGTAAGATGGTTTTCTTTTTTATAAGAACTGGAAGATAGGTGTTCTTTGTCATTCTTTCAAAAAATACTATTTTTGCACTCTAAATTTTATGTCATGCCGAAAAGAAAGTATAAAATAGCCGTTATTCAGTTAAATCTGAATGATGTTGCCGAGAATAATCTTAAAAAATGTATCAGCTGGGTAAGAGACGCAGCTACTAAGGGAGCTGAAGTAATCTTGCTTCCAGAATTGTACAGCAGTCATTATTTTTGCCAAAGCGAAGATGTAGATAATTTTGCATTGGCCGAACCGCTTTACAGCACTTCATTTATTGCTTTTAGTGCCTTGGCAAAGGAATTAGGAGTGGTAATTATTGTTCCTTTCTTTGAGAAAAGAATGGCAGGAATTTATCATAATAGTGCCTACATTATTGATACAGATGGAACAGAAGCAGGGTTATACCGTAAAATGCATATTCCGGACGATCCGCATTTCTATGAAAAATTCTATTTCACACCGGGTGATTTAGGTTTTCAGGCTATTGAGACTAAAAAAGGAAAAATCGGAACACTTATTTGCTGGGATCAATGGTATCCGGAAGCAGCACGTATTACTGCTTTAAAAGGAGCTGAGGTTTTATTTTACCCAACAGCAATTGGATGGCATCCAAAAGAAAAAGAAGAGTATGGAGTAAATCAATATGGTGCATGGATGAACGTAATGAAAGGTCATGCTGTTGCGAATGGTGTTTTTGTTGCCGCTGCAAACCGTATCGGATTAGAAAAATATATTGAAGGAACAGAAGGAATTCAGTTTTGGGGAGCTTCGTTTATCGCGGGACCTCAGGGGGAGATTTTAGCTCAGGCTTCTCATGATCAGGAAGAAATTCTAATTGCTGAAGTTGATTTGGATCTACAGGAAAATGTACGTCAGAACTGGCCATTTTTCAGAGACAGAAGAATTGATGCTTTTGGCGATATTACAAAAAGAGCAATTGATCAATAAGTGAAAATACCTTTATATAAAGGCAAAGAAGTAGAGGCTGTTTAATTTTAAACAGCCTCTTTTTTTAGCAGAGACAATATTGTTTTAAATTTTAGCTTTAATTCGACGCGGATAAAACGGATTTACTTCGTAAAAACACGGATAGACACAGATTTTTTTCTCTTTAAAATGAGTTTGCCATTTTTAAGACCTGTTTTTATCCGCGTTTTCGTGATAGCGAATCCGTTTTATCCGCGTTGAAGTAAGATGTTAAAACCGCTTTTTGGACTTTAATTCCAATCTTAAGTATTTATATGCAAAAGAGGCTGTTTAAAATTAAACAGCCTCTTTTTATACTAGCTTAGAATTGTTTACTTCACCTGGAAAGTAACTCTTCTTACGATTTGACGCGCTTCTTTTGAATTTTTGTTCACAGAAGTATCTTCACCATTAGCAATTACATTCAGCCTTGAAGCATCGATTCCTGCATTTGTTGCAATCTTTTTAACTGCTTCAGCTCTTTTTCTTGATAATTCAGTATTGTAGCTTGAGTTTCCAATTTCGTCAGCATAACCAATGATATCAGCAGATTTACCAGGATTGTTTTTCAGATATTTCACTAAGAAATCAACACCAGATAGAGAAGTATTGGTTGGTTTAGAAGAATTGAAATCAAAGTATACATTTACATACCCTCCGTTAATTAATTCTTCAACCGTTTTGTTTGTTGGAGCTGCTTCGCTTCCTTTTTTAGCATAAGTTTTATCTAAATAGCTTTCTAATTCGTCCGGAACTCCATTTTGATTGGTGTCAATAGATTGTCCTTTAGTATTAACAGCCACTCCTGAAATTGTATTTGGCTCTAAATCATACAAATCAGCTACACCATCTTTATCGGTATCAATAAGATTAGTTTCAATTGTATTCACTCGGTCTTCTAATTTATTCAGTCTTTCATTGTCTTCAGAATACCAGTCAGCATGTTTTGTGTTTTTACCTAAGTAAAACGTCAAACCAACAGATGCATTTAACAGTACACCATCTAATGAACCGGTAGCAGGAACTCCTTTTCCGTCGAAGTTGTGGTTTTGTCTTCCGTTAACAATTCCGGTAAGATCTCCGGTTAAAGCAACTCTGTTGCTTAATCTCACTTGTCCGGTTAATCCCATAATTCCGTGAGCCATATAATCTTTACCGTCAAAACCTTTATCGCTGCTTAATTGAGAAACACCAAAACCTCCATGTGCCAATAAACCAAAAGTATTTGTCCAGGTTTCAAAGTTTAAAGCTCTTCCAAGGTTAACAACTCCTTGTAAACTTGCTCTGTAATACTTGCTGTCAAATTCCGGAGTGTCTTTACGTTCCTGAAATTGATCATATCCAACATCCAGTTTCAAACCAAATTTAGGATTAAACATATATCTTGCACCTAAATCGGCATGAAATGCACTAAGTGATTCCGTTGAATAGCCAGGTGTCATTGCTCTCATAGGTTTGTTTAAACCTCCGTTTAATTCTATAGACCATTTATTGTAAGCAGGTTTGTCAATTGAAGACTGGGCCGATGTCGTTGTCGTGTTTTGTGCACTGGCAGCGATTGATAGTAGTAAAAGTGATACTGAAGCTAATTTCTTTTTCATGATATCCAAATTTTTATTTAATATTATTTTTGAGCCTTAACTTTTAAACTCAGGACAAATTTAGAGTACGAAATTTAGATAGTGTTCTATTTGGTCTTACATAATTCCCATCTTTTGGGTTTTAATTATGCAAATATGTTAATGAAATCAAAATATTTGGTCAAAAAAAGGGGCTAAATTTAATTTTTAGCCCCTTTTTGAAATTGTAAATGTGAAGGTTATTTTAAATCTGGCTGGTATATTTTTACAGTTCCATCTCCTTCACTGCTAACGACTAACAAACTTCTTTTGGTTGGACTTTTAGAAGCCGGAATGAAGAGTATTCCTTCCGGAGCATCACCGGTTTTTACGGTTTGTAAATATTGTGGTGAAGCAGGATTTGTTACATCATAAGTCATAAAAGCATCAGATCTTTCTAAACCTACAAATAAAATATTCTGAGCTCCCATTTTAACGGCAACGACTGCTTCCGGCTCAGAACCTTTGTCATCACTGCGTTTGTCATCGTAAGTTCCGAGCTCATTCGTTTTTTTGTCAACATCATTTTTACTGTCATAAACGATTTTTCCGGTATTCCCATTCCAGATAGAGAAGGAGCGGGCTCCAAAAGCGACCAACTCATCCAAATCACCGTCGCCGTCAGCATCTCCCATATCGGCAATAAGGTTTAGTCTTCCTAAATTAGTTTCCAGTTTTAAGGCAGCAGCATCAGGAAAAGCAGTGGCATCCAGCTTCATGTCTTTCATTCTTTTAATATCTGCGTAGGCAGCATATTCTCTGGCATCACCTTCGTTGGCTGTAACAAAATAAGGAGTATTGTTAGCTGAAAAATGACTAATGGCATCCGGCATGTACATTCCTTTTACTTTCCAGGGATTAAAAGCAATTTTATCGTCTTTATCACTTACATCAATGGCATTTTCGGCGGTATTGAAATTTTTAAAGCCCAGAGGATAAAGAGCTGTGATGGTTTTAGACGTTAAATCTACTTTGGCAACACCATTGTTTTCCTGTAAAGTAACCCAGGCCGTTTTAGAATCATCAGATATGGTGATGTATTCAGGTTCTATGTCCTGAGCAAAACTCTTGGCAAATTTTGAAATTCTAAATCCTTCTTTTTTCAAAGCTTCGGCCTGACCACTAAAAGAACTGAAATCTAAAGTTGTAACAGCATAGGTAGCTGTTTCAATAATAGAAATGCTTCCGTTTGGATCCTGCGTATAATCGGTGTTAGGTTCTCCTTCGTTAGCTGTCATGATGAATTTTCCATCCGGTGAAAACGTAATCATATCCGGTAATGCGCCAACAGTAACTTGTTTGATTAAGCTGTAATCGCTGGTATTAAAAATAACCACTTTTCCATTTCCTTGTTTGTTAAGGGTTGATTCTAAAGCAACAGCCAGTTTTCCATCGTAAACCGCAACACTATTGGAAGCACCTTCGTAGGGAGTTAGATCGATTTTACCAATTTTAATGGGTTTTGTAGGATCGGAAATATCAATGACATCAATTTGATTCGTTCCACTATTATTTACTGTAAAAAGTCTTTTTGTTTTTTCATCATAGGCTGAAATTTCAGCGGCTCCTTCTCCGCCAATGGTAATAGAACCGATTTCTTTGAAAGATCCCGGATTTTCGTTAATCACAACTTCAGATTCCTGATTTTTTGAGGTTTCATCATTATTACAGCTTGCCATAACAAATAAAGCAGCTAATAATGAAAGGCTTACATTTTTCATTTTTGTGTTTTTTAGTTTTGCCAAATGTAATTAGCAGATTATGGTCTTATATTAAGGCTTTATTATTTAATCTTTAATTTAATCTGTCAATTAGATAATTGGTTAATTTGTTAATTATTAAATTGTTAGATTGTTCAATTATCTGATTGTCCAATTATCTAATTATCACATTATCTAATTATCACATTATCTCATTATCTTTGTGCACTTTCAAATTTAGAATCATTTTATGTCAACAAATAATAGAAGATTTCCGGCGGAATGGGAGAAACAACAAGGAATTGTATTGTGCTTTCCGCATAATGGAAACGACTGGCCGGGAAAATACGAAGCTGTTCAATGGGCTTTTGTAGAATTTATTAAAAAAGTAGCCACTTTTGAAACTGTTTTTTTGGTTGTAGCCGATGAAAAACTAAAAGAAAAAGTAAGTGGAATGCTGGAAATGGGACGTGTGAATCTGGCGAATGTTTCCTTTATTGTTCACAAAACCAATAGAAGCTGGATGCGTGATTCGGGACCAATTATTGTACAAAATGGTTCAAAAAGAGAAGCTTTGAATTTTAATTTCAACGGTTGGGCGAAGTACAAAAACTACCAGCTGGATAAATTTGTTCCTGCTAAAATAGCCGATTTTATTGATGTTCCGCTTATACAGGTAATGTATAAGGGGAAGCCTGTAATTGTAGAAGGCGGTGCAATTGATGTAAACGGAAAAGGAACCTTATTGACTTCTGAAGAATGTTTGATGCATCCGACCATTCAGGTTAGAAATGCAGGTTTTACCAAAGAAGATTATGAGGCTGTTTTTAAGGAATACTTAGGAGTTACCAATGTAATATGGCTGGGTGACGGAATAGAAGGAGATGATACACACGGACATATCGACGATTTATGCCGATTTGTAAACGAAGATACCATTGTAACGATTGTAGAAACGGATAAAAACGATTCTAATTATAAACCATTGCAGGACAATTTGAAACGTTTGCAAAATGCAAAATTGGAAGACGGAAAATCACCGACTATCGTAGCATTGCCAATGCCAAAACGTGTTGATTTTGATACGTTAAGATTACCGGCCAGCTATGCGAATTTCCTAATTTTAAATAATTGTGTTCTGGTTCCTACTTTTAACGACAGCAATGATCGTGTAGCTTTGAATATACTTGCTGAATGTTTTCCTGACAGAGAAGTAATCGGTATCAGCTGTATTGATTTTATCTGGGGCTTTGGAACATTACACTGTTTGAGTCAACAGATTCCGGCTTAATTTTTAGATTTCGAAGGGTATCGAATTTTTTTGCCACATATTAGAGGATTCTTGCAGATTATAAAAATCAGTTTTTAATCCTTTAATCTGTGGCAAAAAGAATAAAAAAAACCTTGTTAGCTGACTAACAAGGTTTTTTGCTTATATATCTTCCGATATGGCAGGATCTCTTCATTGTCTCACAAAAGGAGGTAACAATTGGCTTGAAACTTCTCCAAAACCAATACGTACTTCATTACTTTCGCAGTAACCTCTGATGATTACGGTATCGCCATCTTCGATAAACTTACGCTCGCCACCACCGTTTAAGGTTATAGGGTTTTTTCCTCCCCATGTTAATTCCAGCATAGAACCCAAGCTGTCAGGAGTTGGTCCTGAAATAGTTCCTGAACCCATCATGTCACCGGAGTTTACACGACATCCGTTAGAGGTATGATGTGTTAACTGCTGTGCCATAGACCAGTACATGTATTTAAAGTTAGATCTTGAAAGTAGAGTTTCTTCTTGATCTTCAGGCTTTAAGGAAACTTCTAAATGAATATCATACGCTTTCTTTCCTTTTGTCTGTAAATACGGAAGTGGGGTAGGATCTTGTTTAGGACCTTTAGTTCTAAAAGGTTCCAAGGCATCCATTGTAATAATCCACGGAGAAATTGAAGAAGCAAAGTTTTTAGCTAAAAATGGCCCAAGTGGTACATATTCCCATCTTTGGATATCACGGGCACTCCAGTCGTTTAATAAAACCATTCCGAAGATATAGTCCTCTGCTTCATAAGTTGAAATGTTTTCACCCATTACATTTACATCTGTAGTGATGAAAGCAGTTTCTAATTCAAAGTCTACTAAACGAGAAGCACCAAATACCGGAGTATCATGACCGGCAGGTAAAGTCTGTCCCATTGGACGGTGTACCGGAATTCCTGACGGAACAATGGTAGAACTTCTTCCGTGGTAACCTATTGGTATGTGCAACCAGTTAGGAAATAAAGCGTTTTCAGGATCACGGAACATTTTTCCAACGTTCGTTGCGTGTTCTTTACTGGAATAGAAATCCGTATAATCACCAATTAAAACCGGTAATTGCATTTCGACATCATCAATATTGAAAATAACAATATCGCGGTCTTTTTTTGAATCTCTTAATTGTGGATTGGTCTCGTCGAAAATATCAGCGATTCGGTTACGGACTAGTCTCCAGGTTATTTTTCCATAAGATATGAAATCATTAAGAGTGTCCTGCATGAACATATCATCAGTCAGATCTATTCCTGCAAAGTAGTTTAATTGTTGTAGAGCCCCTAAGTCTATAGCGTAATCGCCAATTCTTGTTCCTACAGTAACAACATTTTCTTTGGTAAGAAAGATACCGAATGGAATATTTTGAATAGGGAAATCACTATTTTCTGGTACTTCTAACCATGATTTTCTCTTAGTATCGTTAGCGGTTATTGGCATGTGAATGTTAATTATTTGTTGAAAAATTCTATGTCAAATATATCATAATCTAACAGTTTGACAAACGTTTTTTTGTATTTTTGCAGGAAATTAACGAAAAACGAAAAAATGCAACGCGACGAACAAATTTTTGACCTTATACTAGAAGAAAAGGACAGACAAATTCACGGATTAGAACTTATCGCTTCAGAAAATTTTGTAAGTGATGAGGTAATGAAAGCAGCTGGTTCTGTTTTAACTAACAAATATGCCGAGGGTTACCCTGGCAAAAGATACTACGGAGGATGCGAAGTAGTAGACGTAATTGAGCAAATTGCCATTGACAGAGCCAAAGAATTATTTGGAGCTGAATATGCAAACGTTCAGCCACACTCTGGATCTCAGGCTAATACATCAGTTTACCATGCATGTTTAAATCCTGGAGATACTATTTTAGGTTTCGACTTATCTCACGGAGGTCACTTAACACACGGTTCTCCTGTAAACTTCTCAGGTCGTTTGTATCGTCCTGTTTTTTATGGTGTAGATGCTGAAACGGGTCGTTTAGACTATGATAAAATTCAGGAAATTGCCACTAAAGAACAGCCAAAATTAATCATTGCAGGAGCTTCGGCTTATTCACGTGATATGGATTTTGCACGTTTCAGACAAATTGCAGACAGCGTAGGAGCTATCTTGTTTGCTGATATTTCTCATCCTGCAGGTCTTATTGCTAAAGGATTGATGAATGACCCGATTCCACATTGTCATATTGTTTCTACAACTACTCATAAAACATTACGCGGACCACGTGGAGGTTTGATTTTGATGGGGAAAGATTTCGAAAACCCACAAGGTTTAAAAACTCCAAAAGGAGAAATCAGAATGATGTCTTCTTTATTAGATCTTGCTGTTTTCCCTGGAAATCAAGGCGGACCTTTAATGCATATTATCGCAGCTAAAGCAGTAGCTTTTGGTGAAGCACTTAAAGATGATTTCTTTACTTATGCTATGCAATTGCAGAAAAATGCAAACGCTATGGCTGATGCTTTCGTAAAAAGAGGATACAACATTATTTCTGGCGGAACAGATAATCATATGATGCTGATCGACTTAAGAAATAAAGGTATTTCTGGAAAAGAAGCTGAAAATGCATTAGTAAAAGCAGAAATTACAGTAAATAAAAATATGGTTCCATTTGATGATAAATCACCATTTGTAACTTCAGGAATCCGTATTGGAACAGCTGCAATCACTACTCGTGGTTTAGTAGAAGAAGATATGGAAAAGATTGTTACTTTAATCGACAAAGTACTTACAGATCATACAAACGAAGCAGTTATCGAAGAAGTAGCAGATGAAGTAAATGAAATGATGAGCGAAAGACCAATTTTCGTATACTAATAAAGTTTCAAGCTTAAAAGTTTCAAGTTTAAAGTTTTGTACTGTAGAAAGTATAGAACTTTAAACTTTTTTTAGTTCTGGGAGTAATTAAGTTTCATGTTTCATGTTTTTTACCACGGAAAATATAGAACGTTAAACCTTGTAAGTTGTGGAAGCAACCTCAAACTTGAAACAAAAGGAACTTGAAACTTGAAACAAAAGAAACCTGAAACAAATAAAACAAAAAAATGGGCGTACTAAGATTACAACTGCCAACAGACCCAAGATGGGTGAATATCGTAGAGAAAAATATTGAAGAAATCCTGACGGATCATGCGTGGTGCGAGCAGAAAGCAGCAACAAATGCGATTACAATTATCACTAACAATTCTGAGCATCAGGATTTAGTGCAGGATTTATTGGCTTTAGCCAAAGAAGAAATCGACCATTTTGAGCAGGTTCATAATATTATCATTAAAAGAGGATTGAAGCTTGGACGTGAGCGTAAAGACGATTACGTAAACGAACTGTATCAGTACATGAAGAAAAGTGGAGACGGAAGCCGTGTTTCCGGACTGGTAGAAAGATTGCTTTTTTCTGCGATGATCGAGGCCAGAAGCTGTGAGCGTTTCAAGGTGCTTTCTGAAAATATTCAGGACGAAGAACTGGCTGTTTTTTACAGAGAGTTAATGGAAAGTGAAGCAGGACATTATACTACTTTTATTACCTATGCCCGAAAGTACGGCGTTGGAATTGACGTAGAAAAACGTTGGAGAGAGTGGCTGGCTTTCGAAGAATCAATTATTACCAATTACGGAAAAGGAGAAACTATTCACGGGTAACGATTTTAGTTTACAGTTTACAGTTTTCGTTGGACAGTATTTAGGATTCAGTTCACGTCCAATATTTCACATTTAACAGTTCACATCTAACATTTTACATCTAAAATTTCATAATTCACAATCTGTAATTTACTATATTTGAGTGCCACAAAAACGGAAACCTATGAGAATAGAAACTGATTTGAAACTGGGATTTAAAGATGTAATGATTCGTCCAAAGAGATCAACGCTAAAAAGCAGATCTGAAGTTTCTTTAAAACAAGATTTTAAGTTTTTGCACAGTACTTCTTGCTGGTCCGGAGTTCCGATTATGGCGGCGAATATGGATACGGTAGGAACTTTTGAAATGGCCAGAGTTCTAGCGAAAGAAAAACTCTTTACAGCCATTCATAAACACTATTCTCCACAAGAATGGAAGGTATTTTTAAAAGATAAGACAACTGATTTTTATGATCATATTGCGATCAGTACGGGAACAGGAACAGATGATTTTGAAAAAATAAGCCGGATTATTACAGAGAATCCATTACTTAAATTTATTTGTATCGATGTTGCAAATGGTTACTCAGAACATTTTGTGCAGTTTTTGAAACAAACCCGCAAACAATATCCAGACAAAGTTATAATTGCCGGAAATGTAGTTACGGGAGAAATGGTCGAAGAACTGCTGTTAGCCGGTGCTGATATAGTAAAAGTAGGAATTGGCGGCGGTTCTGTTTGTACTACCCGTGTAAAAACAGGTGTAGGATATCCGCAGCTTTCGGCTATTATTGAATGTGCCGACGCTGCTCACGGTTTGGGCGGACATATTATTAGTGATGGCGGCTGTAAGACACCGGGAGATGTGGCAAAAGCATTTGGTGCAGGATCAGATTTTGTAATGTTAGGCGGAATGTTGGCAGGACATACGGAAAGTGGCGGCGAAGTGATTGAAAAAAAAGGACAGAAATTCAAGCAGTTTTACGGAATGAGTTCTAAAACAGCTATGGAGAAACATGTTGGAGGAGTGGCTGAGTACCGGGCAAGTGAAGGTAAAACAGTGCAGGTGCCTTTTAAAGGTGAGGTCATAAATACAATATTAGATATATTGGGAGGTTTGCGAAGTACTTGTACCTATGTAGGGGCTTCACGTCTAAAGGAACTTACCAAAAGAACTACCTTTATTAGGGTAAGTGAACAGGAAAATCAAGTTTTTACAAAGTAATAAAAGCATTTTAAAATAGAATATGATTGCAATTTCAGAAGCTACAGTTAGCGATATTAAACAAATTCAAAAAATAGTACATATAACATGGCCGATTACATACGGTGAAATCTTAACCAAAGAACAATTAGATTATATGTTGGATCTTTTTTACTCTGAAGAAGCTTTGGCCGATCAGTTAGATAAAAAAGAGCAGTTGTTTTATATGATTGAGGATGATATGACCAATATAGGGTTTATCGGAATTGAACACAATTATAAAGAAAAAGCAGTAACCAAAATTCATAAAATTTACCTTTTGCCGGAAACTCAGGGCAAAGGAATTGGTAAAAAAGTGATTGAAGAAATTGAAAAGCTTGGGACAGTACACAATTCTCAGGCATTATCTCTAAATGTGAACCGATTTAATACCGCTCTGGGTTTTTATAAAAAGATAGGTTTTGAAATTGTTGGAGAATCCGATCTTGATATTGGAAACGGTTACTTGATGGAAGATTATGTAATGGAGAAGAAGTTCTAGAATAAAACTATAGATGTCTTTTCGGAAGTGAGATGTTTTATGTGAAATGTAAACTGTGAAAAGTGGGTATTAGAGAAAGATATTCTTTTTTCATAGCGTTCTGTGTTTTATTAAAAGTGAAACGTCTATTTTCAGCTAAAAAAGCTATGGATCTATGTGTTGAAATACAGTAAATAACGAGCCAGTTTTTATACTGGCTTTTTTATGACTTTAACCCACAATCACATCATGCTTGAATAACAATCCTTTTACTTCATTCAAAGCAAAAACTGCTTTTTTGAGTTTAGTTTTTGAGGGATCAATGGTGTAATTGTAACTCGTTTTAAAATCGGCTTTATTGGCGATGGCTTTGTCAAATTCAGAGCGGTACAAATCGCAATTCTCAAACAGGACGCTGGTGAGGTCGGTAGCCATAAAATCTACAGCAATTAAACTGCAATTCGTAAAAGTAGTTCCCTTAATCTTCAAAGTGTAAAATTTCGAAAAATCTAAAATACAATCGTAAAAATGAATTTCAAAGATCAGCTTGTCGCACATGGCAAAATTAACGTCTTTAATTTCGCAGCGATTAAAAGTGGCGGTTCGAAAGGCAACATAATTAATCTTTGCTTCACTAAAAATACAGTCATTAAAAACACAATCGATAAAAGTAACGGCTAAAAAGGTGCAGGCAGAAAAATTACAATTGTTAAAAACACAACACTCAAAATCTTTAAAATTGACATCCTCTTTACCATAAATAATGGTATCGTATTCTTTATCAAGGAAATATTGAGATTCTTTTTTCAAGGTGATTTTTAAAGATAATTTTCAGACCGAAAAGATACTAATTATACGAGTACTAGCAGACGATAAATAAAGATAATTTTCGATTCCTGCGGTGACTTTCGGATGGAATAGAAAAGAAGGTTAAGACCTTTTGCCTGATGCAGTTAAGGAGCTCTGTTCGGAGGTGTTTTTTGTGAATTTGATATTTTTTGACCCTTAAAATGTTAAGTACTTAATTTTAGAGGTAAAATTTAAGAAAATCTTAGCAGTATTTGATTTGAAATATTTTCCTATGAGGGTAATTTGATGTAGATTTACACTGTTTTTTAAAGTTAAAACGTAATAATTCAAATTATATGGGATCAACAAGAAAAGAGCATGATTTTTTAGGGGAATTAGACATTCCAAATCATCTATATTATGGTATCCAAACCTTCAGAGCAGTAGAGAATTTTAATATCACAGGAATTCCTATTTCAAAAGAACCTTTATTCATCAAAGCATTAGGTTATGTAAAAAAAGCGGCAGCTTTGGCCAACAAAGATTGTGGCGCATTAGACGCTAAAATAGCCGAAGCAATTTGTTATGGAAGTGATCAGGTAATTGCCGGTAAATTTGATCAGGAATTTGTAAGCGATTTAATTCAGGGTGGAGCCGGAACTTCGGTAAACATGAACGCTAACGAAGTAATCGCTAATATTGGTTTAGAATATTTAGGACATAAAAAAGGAGATTATAACTTCTTACACCCAAACAACCACGTAAACTGTTCTCAGTCTACTAATGACGCCTATCCGTCAGCTTTTAGAATTGCACTTTATCTGAAAATAGAAAGTTTTATTAAAACTTTAGAAGGCCTTGAAATAGCATTTGCTGCAAAAGGAGAAGAGTTCAAAAGTGTTCTGAAAATGGGAAGAACACAATTGCAGGATGCTGTTCCTATGACTTTAGGACAGGAGTTTAACTCTTACGCTACCACTATTGGAGAAGATGTTAGAAGATTAAGAGACGCTCAGAGTTTGGTGTTGGAGATCAATATGGGAGCAACAGCTATCGGAACAAGAGTAAACGCACCAGAAGGATACCCTGAAATTTGTGTAAACTACTTAGCAAAAGAAGTTGGAATTCCGTTAACCCTTTCTCCTGATTTAATTGAAGCTACGGTAGATACCGGTGCTTATGTTCAAATCATGGGAACATTGAAAAGAACTGCCGTTAAAATTTCTAAAATCTGTAACGATTTAAGATTGTTGAGTTCAGGACCAAGAACAGGATTCAACGAAATCAATCTGCCTGCACGTCAGCCGGGATCTTCTATCATGCCAGGGAAAGTAAACCCGGTAATTCCGGAAGTGGTAAATCAGACTTGTTTCTATGTAATCGGACAGGATTTGACTGTAACTATGGCAGCCGAAGCGGGACAATTGCAATTGAACGTGATGGAGCCGGTAATTGCTTTCGCTATGTTTACTTCATTGGATTATCTTTCAAATGCAATTCAGACTTTAATTGATAAATGTATCATTGGAATCACTGCAAATGAAGATCACTGTTACAATATGGTCATGAATAGTATTGGAATCGTGACTCAGCTAAATCCAATTTTAGGATATGAAGAAAGTGCGAGTATTGCAGGTGAAGCTTTGAAATTAAACAAAAGTGTACATCAGATTGCCGTGATCGAAAGAAAATTAATCACTCAGGAAAAATGGGACGAAATTTATTCATTGGATAATTTGATCAACCCAAAATTCATTACAAAATAGGAGAGACTCTCTCTATTTACAGAAAGCCGACATTATTTTTAGTGTCGGCTTTTTTTATGAAAACGGGTCTATTGTTCATAATTAAATCATAATTTATAACGAGTGTGATTTATATTTTTAATGCCAATCCCTATTTTTGCTATTCATACCTGAACTAAGATGAAATTACTTATAGTCGAAGACGAACCAAATCTATTGTCCATTTTGCGGAAAGGATTTGCCGAAAACAATAATGAAGTTAGTGTGGCTCTGGATGGCAGAACTGCTCTGGAGATGATTCACAATTATAATTTTGATGTTGTCGTTTTAGATGTAATGCTTCCTGATATTAACGGAATTGAGATTTGCAGAAGACTTCGCGCCAGTAAGAATTTTGTTCCGGTGTTACTGTTAACCGCTCTTGGAACGTCAGAAAATATAGTGACCGGACTTAATGCAGGAGCCGATGATTATCTGGTAAAACCTTTTAAGTTTGGAGAACTTGACGCCAGAGTCAATGCACTGCATCGCAGAGCTCATCAGGATACCGAAAAAGTAGATACCATAACCATTGGCGACTTAGAAATAAACGGTCGGGCTAAGACAGTAAAGAGAGAAGGCGAATCGATTATCCTGACCGCAAAAGAGTTTAAACTGTTGTACTATCTGGCTAAAAATAGCGGTCGCATCGTTTCCCGCGATCAGATTTTAGATAACGTCTGGGATATTAATTTTGATATGAATACCAATGTTGTCGATGTGTACATTACTTATCTAAGAAAAAAAATCGATAAACCTTTTGAAACCAAACTCATCCATACCATGAAAGGTCTGGGTTATGTGATACAGCCATAAAATGGATATAAGAAAAAAAATAACATACACTTATGTAGCCTTGTCATCTTTTAGTACATTACTTCTATGTATTGTTGTTTTTGTTCTATTCAGAGAAAATAATCGTTACCATTTCTTAAAAAGGCTTGAAGACAGAGCCAAAATTGTCGCGTCTATTCATTTTCAGAACGATCCTGAAAAAATAAAATACTACAGTAATCTTAAAAAAAACGGACTGGAAGAACTTATCGAAGAAGAAGAGTTTGTTCTCAAGATAAACAGTGCCAATAGTTTTGATTACAATACAAAACTGAATTTACCGAATGAGTTTTATACCAATATTTTAAAAACAGGAAAAGACTATTTTGAGGTAGAAAACAAATATTATTTAGGACAGGTTTTTACAGAAAATAATCAAAAATACATCGTAATTGTAGGAGCTCGTGACCGAAAAGGACCGACCACCACAATCTATATTTTAAAAATCATGTTGTTCGGAGGTATAGGTTTTATATTTCTGGCCTTCTTTTTAGGACGTTTCCTGGCCAAAAGAGTCATTAATCCTGTGGCAAGAATTACCAAAGAAGTAAACAGAATTAGTGCTTCCAACCTTCACAATCGCTTGCCGGAAGTTAAAAACTCAGATGAAATCTCAGATCTTACGGAGACCTTCAACGATATGCTGGATCGTTTGGAAACCTCATTCGAAATACAAGCCAATTTTATCAATAATGCTTCACACGAGTTAAAAACGCCAATCACAACAATTATAGCGGAGTCTGAAATCATGCTTTTGAAAGAAAGAGAAGTTCCGGAATACATTCAGTCCCTTGAAAATATTTACAGTCAGGCTTCCCGATTAGGAAACTTGACAGAGAGCTTGCTGAAGCTTACACAAACAGGTTACGATGGTAAAAAACAGGTGTTGGATATTGCCAGAATCGACGAAGTATTAATGGATGTAAAGTCGGATTTAGATAAAATTTATCCGGACAATCGTGTAAGTATCAAGCTTAACTTTGCACCTAAAGACTCCAATTTGCTTTTAATTCCGTGTAATAAACCGCTTTTAGAGCTTGCTATCAATAATATTATTACCAATGGCGTAAAATATTCCGACAACAATGAGGTTTTTGTAACCCTTTCTGCCAATCAGGACTGGATAAAGGTGGCGATCAACGATATCGGGATCGGGATTCCACCGGAAGATATTCCGCATTTGTATGAACCTTTCTTTAGAGGTAAAATTGCAACTAAATATATAGGATACGGTTTGGGACTTCCATTGGCTTCCAAAATCATTCGCATGCACGACGGAGAGATTCAGGTGCAGTCAGAGCAAAACAAAGGCACCATTGTAACCATTGTTTTCAATAAAACAAGTTCGAAGAAAAGCAACATTAAGACTTCTAATGTTGAATCTTAGAAAATTCTAATTTCATATTAAGACCCTTCTAATTTGGCGGGAGTTACTTTGTAAGTATAAACTAAAAGAGTATACTTATGAAAAATTTCCTTATACCTACTACTTTAAAAGACGATACAATTTGTGCTGTAAAATCAGCTGTTGGTCAGGCAAAAGATTCAGATTGCGAAATTATTCTTATGATGGTATCAGAAACTCCTGATGCTTTTTCATCCTCTAATTTTTTACGTGAAATGCGCACCGGACTTACTGCAAGTCAGGAAGAAGTGCTGGACACCTGCCGATACATTATTGAACACACACCCAATTGTAAAATAAAAGTACACAATCAATACGGACTTTCTTCTCCGATTTTTAAACGTATTATTGATGTTTTTGCTATAAAACTGGTAGTTCTTACCAATTCGTATAAGCAGGAAACAAAACGAATTCACCAATACCTGGTGCAATTAGCCGGAAACCAAAAGTGTCCAATTCTGCATTTAGGTTCAGAGCAATATAAAGAAGACTTCAATAAAGCACTTTATATCGAAAACGGTCGTGCCAACATGCATGTAAAAGACGTTCAGCAATTTTTGAACAACAATTTTTCATTTGAAATTGTAAGTCAGACTTCCAGTTTTGAAGACAACTACGAAAATTTTGCTCCTTATTTATCAGAAGCGATTTCAAAATACGATATCGATTTGTTAGTAGAAACCCGCAAAGGAGAGAAAATACAATTCAAGAAAAATAAAAAAGAGAGTATAAACGATAAAACTGGTCTTCCGGTTCTTTCGCTCTACGAAGAATTGGTGTAAAGCCAATTTCTTCAAAAAAAAATAGAAGTTTAATTTAAACGGAAAGATATGTTATTAAAGAAAAGAATTCCAATGAGGTACGTTCTCGGGAAAATTAAGGTGGAATTGGCGCTTGTAATGACTTACACCATTTTATTTGAAATTTTTCATCATTATTTTATCAATGTAGCGATCGAAATACCAATCGCAATTCCTACCATGGTAGGTACAATTATATCCTTGTTACTGGCTTTTAAATCCAATCAGGCTTATGACAGATGGTGGGAAGCACGCATTATTTGGGGATCAATTGTAAATGAGTCCAGAACTTTGGTACGACAAATGCTTACTTTTTATAAAGATCCGGGGTTTTCTGTAGAAGCGAATGAATTCAAGGAGAACTTCACCAAAAGACAAATAGCATGGTGTTACAGCCTAGGACAGGCGTTGCGTAATAAAGATGCGATAAAGCCAATCAAAGATTTGATCAGTGAAGAGGAACTGAATTTTGTCAAAAACCATCAGAATATTCCAAATGCGATATTATTGCTTCATGGTAGAGATCTTAGGATTGCCAAAAAGGACAAACGATTAAATGCTTATCAGCAGGTTGAAATAGACAATACTTTGTCAAGATTATGTGATGCAATGGGAAAATGTGAGCGTATTAAAAATACCATTTTCCCAACCACTTACAGCATGTACATCAGAATGACGCTGTGTTTGTTTATTTTGTTATTGCCTTTTGGACTTATCAGTTTATTGAGCTGGTTTGCTGTTCCGTTAATTACAATTATCGGTGGAACGTTCTTCTTAATTGAAAAAATGGCAATTCATTTACAAGATCCATTCGAAAACAGACCTACAGATACACCTGTAACCGCAATTTCGAATACTATCGAAAAGAATTTAATGCAAATGTTAAACGAGTATCAAAGCGAGTTTGACATCATCAAGGAATTCGATCTTCAACCCGATTTAAAGAAAGCGGAAAACAACGCTTATTTTGTTTTATAATTATGTGAATTGATTTTGGTTTCTCAATTTGTTAACTGGACAGCGCTTTGTTAATGCGGCTGTCCAGTTTTTTTTATGTATTTTTAAGAAAAAAAAATTGCATAATCTGCGGGATCTGCGAGAAAAAAAATGGGTGTAAAATATGAGATGTGAAATGTGACTGCAAACTGCGACTTGGTTTTATTGATCAATCAATTTTCCCAGAGTTTGAATAGAGGATCTTAATTCATTGGTCCACGGAAGTCCAAAACTCAATCGCATGCAATTTGAAAACTGATTTTGAAAAGTAAAAATTCTTCCTGGAGCAAAACTAATTTTATGCTGCATTGCTAATTGATAAAAAGCAGCCGTGTCTATATTCTTATCAAGTTCAATCCAAAGAAAAAAACCTCCCTGTGGCTGACTTACCTTGGTTCCTTTCGGAAATGACTCTAAGACCGTATTGATATAGTTCGTGCAGTTGTGATTCAATATCTGTCGTATTTTTCGAAGATGATTTTCATAGCGGCCATTTTTCAGAAAGTCGCCAACCACCTGATGCGTGATGGTAGGAGTGGAGAGAGTATGATAGATTTTGTTACGTAAAATCTCTTTTTTGAATTTCCCCGGAGAAACCCAGCCCACACGATATCCCGGTGCCAAAGTTTTTGAAACCGAACTGCAGCAAAGTACAATGCCACTTTCGTCATAGGTTTTACAATTGGTTGGACGACTCGAGCCAAAGTACAAATCACCGTGAATATCGTCTTCAATTAATGGAACGTTGTAAAATTCCATTAATCGCACCACTTCCTTTTTATGTTCAACTGGCATCATACTTCCCGAAGGATTACTGAAGTTACTCATCAGCAAACAGAGTTTTACTTTTTTAGTAGAAAGTGCTTTTTTCAGGGCATCCAGTTCTATTCCCGAAGTCATATTGGTAGGCAGTTCCATGATATACAAACCCAGAGATTTGGCCAACTGCAGGATGCCAAAATAAGCAGGACTTTCGGTAATAATAGTATCTCCCGGTTTGGTTAGTGTCATCAAACAATGTGATATGGCACTCGTACAGCCCGGCATGGTGATAATGTCTCTTTCTGTTAAAGAACCTCCCCAGGTAAAGGACCATCTTGCAATTTCTTTTCTTAGATTAAGATTACCCTGTACCTGTTCGTAACTTGTACCGCTATTAGGAAGCTGCCGCATGGCCTGAATCATTCCCTTATTTAATTTGGCAATAGGAAGCAATTCGTTCGAGGGAAAGCCCAAAGAAAGCATCGTAATACTCGGATCAGTCATGTTTTTGTAAACCTGATCAATTAAATCTTCCCGGTCAATGTTCACACATTTTAAAACAGGACTGCTGGGCGAAGGCTCAGGAATGGTTCTGGCCGAAATGTTAGTTACATAATAACCGGATTGAGGCCTGGATTCTATAAGCGACCTGCTTTCAATTTCATAATAGGCTTTGCTTACAGTGCTCATGCTGTAACCCGTTTCGGCACAGACTTCACGTATCGAGGGCAGCTTATCGCCCACATTTAAAACACCCGATTTTATTTGCTTTTCAATTCGGTCTGCAAATTGCAGATACAAGTAGTTGGAATTTTTCATAAAAAAGAAACTGTTATGGTGCAATTTACAAAAACTGTATCTGTATTGCTGTTTTATTTTTTAGAAATTTGCTTTATTCAATAACGAACCTAAAAAGAATAACTTGTGAAAACAACAAAATATTACATAGCGGCCATTACCTGTTTCGTCATCTGGGGATTTTTTAGCCTGGCATTAAAGCCCATTCACGAATATCCTTCTTTAGATATTTTATTCTATCGTGTTTTCAGCTGCAGTATTCTCATGTTATTGATTGCCTTTACTTTTAAAAGAAAAAGAATCAAAGAAACCATCGCTACCTTTAAAGCATTACCAGCTTTGGAAAGACGCAGATCACTTTTGTTGAATATTGGAGGAAGTGTTTTTTTAATGGCCAACTGGTTTACTTTTATTTATGTAATGAATCATGTTAGTGTAAAAGCAACTTCTTTGGCCTATTTAGTGTGTCCAATTTTGACCACCTTACTGGCGTACTTTATTTTGAACGAAAAATTAAGCAAAACACAATGGATGGCTGTAGGGCTAAGTGTTTCCGGTTGTTTGCTTTTATCCTATGCCAATATTATGGATATGGTTTTTAGTATTGTTATTGGTTCTACTTATGCTTCGTATTTAGTTAGTCAAAGGATCAACAAAGGATTCGATAAATTTATTGTGCTCACCTTTCATATTACATTGGCAGCCTTATTTTTATTACCCTTTTACCCGGCTTACAGCGGGCCCGTTCCAACAGAATTTAAATTTTATTTCTGTATAGAAACTATCGCGATTTTGTTTACGATATTCCCTTTGTTTCTCAATTTATATGCACTTTCCGGAATCAACTCATCAACAGTCGGTATGCTTTTAAATATCAACCCAATGATTGCATTTCTATTGGCTCTCTTTTGGTATCATGAGCCAATAGGATCCATACAAATTGTCGCTTATAGCATTGTTTTTCTGGCCGTATTGGTTTTTAATTCACATCATATTTTCGCCATTAGGCAAAAAATAACGCAATATCCAAAGGTTCTCAAGTAATTTGAAATACTTTATGTTTTTTATTGGTTTAAAATCTAAAGTATCAGAATCTTATCGGATGTGTAAACAGGAATGACTATTTTTCATTCCTGTTTTTTTTTAGAATGTGTACGCTTCTTTGTCTGCTTTTTCTCTTTCAGGGCAATGCTTTCCTTTGATTTAGCTCATAGTGCGTTGTACTATGCTTTTGTTATTGGGCCTTCAGCCCTTTTACCTGTTTATTTTAGACGCTTATATTTTTTCTTAATTCAGTTTGTAGTGCGTTGGAATATGCCTGTGTTATTAAAACTTCAGTTCTTTTATTCATTTAGGGCACTTATACTCAAAGTTTAATAATCTTTAGGGAGAAAGTAGTAGGAAACTGTTGCTCTGAAAGAGCTTCAGCTGAAGCATAGTGTGAAGCACTATAAATAATTAGGAATGATCGTTTGCGCCCTGAAAGGGCAAAAGCCTAATTCCAAAGAAAACAATTCTCGTATTTTGTATTGTTATTTTTCGGAACGAAGCTAAAATTACCACAATCTTAACAAGGTATGTAAACAGGAATGAGTATTTTCATTTTTACTTTTTTATATCACATAAAGTGTAAACACATAAAAGAGATCTAAGCGGCATAATTCGCTAAAAATCGATGTTTCGACACCTAAAAACCAATATTCCTATGAAAAATACCAAGCTCCAGGCCTTTATTCCGTTGTTTTATTTAGTGTGGTCCGATGATTTACTGACTCAGAAAGAGTTTGTTACCATTCAAAAATTTATCAATGACCTTAGCTGGCTTTCGTCTGAAGAAAAACAACAATTGCTTTCCAGAGTTGATATTTCAAATCCGCCGGGACGAAATGAACTGGCACAATGGAAATTGGATATAGAGAAAAGCATTGAAAATAAAGAAGATATCAGATCGATTTTTGATATTGCCGTGGCACTTTCAGAAAAGGATCTGGACATTTCGACCTTAAAATCAAATTTTATCCAACTGGAAAATGATCTTGGAATCTTAGGGGAAGAAGCGCTTCAGAATTTTAAAACAAAAGCGAGTTCCTTTACTGCAAACTCTCAGACGAACAGTGAGTTTGATGTTCAAAAAATTACAGCTCTTTTAAATGGTAAAGAAGCCGGGATAATCAATAGAGTAAAAGCAATTATTTCAAAACCTGAATTTGCGTACGAAACTTCGACAGATATTAAGGTGTATCGTCAGACGGTTTACAATTGGTGTAAGCTGCTCGCTGAAGAAAATCTAGGCAATATGGCCTACCCAAAACAATATGGAGGAGGAGAAAACATAGCCGATTATTTTGCGATTATGGAAACCTTGAGTTATCATGACCTGAGTTTGGTAATCAAATTTGGCGTTCAGTTCGGACTTTGGGGCATGAGTGTTCAATCGTTAGGAACAGAAAAACATTATGCCAAATATTTAAGAGACATTGGAACATTAAAAATCCCTGGGTGTTTTGCGATGACCGAAACACATCATGGTTCTAATGTAAAAGGGTTGGAAACGACAGCAACTTATAATCATGCAGATCAGACTTTTATCATTCATACGCCAAATAAAAATGCTCAAAAAGAATATATTGGAAATGCGGCCGTTCACGGTCAGATGGCGACTGTTTTTGCAAAATTAATCATTGACGATCATGATTATGGCGTAAATGCATTTGTTGTTCCATTAAGAGATGCTAACGGAACTGTACTAAAAGGAATTGCGATTGGAGATTGCGGACATAAGATGGGTTTGAATGGAGTAGATAACGGAACCATTAGTTTCGATCAGGTAGTGATTCCGAAAGAAAATATGCTGGATCGTTTCGCTTCTGTAAATGACAAAGGGGAATTTGAAAGCCCGATTCCGAGTGACAACAGACGTTTTTTTACGATGTTAGGGACTTTGGTAGGCGGTCGCATTGGGATTCCCCGTTCAGCGTTGGCGGCAGCCAAATCCGGACTGACAATTGCTATTCGATACAGCGATCAGCGTCGACAGTTTGGACCTGAAGGCGGATCAGAAGTTCCGATTCTGAACTACAGAATGCACCAGCGTCGATTGATTCCGCCATTAGCAAAAACATATGCTGTGCATTTTGCGCTGCAGTACCTTACTAATCGGTTTTTAAACAGAACTGAAGATGAAATGCAGGAAATTGAAGCATTGGCTGCAGGAATGAAATCCTATTCGACCTGGAGTACAAGAGACATACTGCAGGAATGCCGTGAAGCCTGTGGCGGAAAGGGATATTTATCAGAGAACCGAATCGATGCTTTGAAAAATGACACCGAAATTTATACCACTTTTGAAGGTGACAATACTGTTTTGATGCAATTAGTTGCTAAAAACAGACTCTCAGAATTCAGAAAATCTTTCGGAGAAATGGGCTCGTTAGGGATTATCAATTATGTGTATGAAAATGCAAAAACGGCACTTACCGAGAAAAACCCAATCGCAACTAGAAAAACGGATGACGAACATTTGCTGGATGGGGATTTTCATTTACAGGCATTTGTTCACAGAGAGAAAACAATTTTAGCTTCGGCAGCACGACGCATCAAAAAATTGGTTGATGGAGGTTTAGAACCTTACGACGCTTTTAATGTTGTGCAGCACCAAATGATCGACGTGGCTCAGGCTTATCTGGACAGAGTGGTGCTGGAGCAATTTCAACTGGCGATAAAATCAGTAGAAGATAGTAAGACAAAAGAAATTCTGACGAAACTCAATCAGTTGTATGCGCTTTCACAATTAGAAAAAAATAAAGCCTGGTATCTCGAAGACGGTTATATGGAAGCCGTCAAAACTAAGGCAATTCGTAAAATAGTCAATCAGCTTTGCTGGGATATCCGACCGGATGCGGTGGCCCTGGTGAATGCTTTTGATATTCCGGAGAGCTGTCTGTCTGCACCAATTGCGTTTTAGTAGAGTAAAGAGTAAAGAGTAAAGAGTAAAGAGTAAAGAGTAAAGAGTAAAGAGTAAAGAGTAAAGAGTAAAGAGTAAAGAGTAAAGAGTAAAGAGTAAAGAGTAAAGAGTATGTAATAAATAGCCACGAATTCACGAATTTTTTCTAATCTACATTGTTTAAAGAAATTCGTGAATTTGTGGCTAACTTTTTTAAAGTTGTAGCTTTTTTTTAGTATTAAGTATTTGGTTTTTAGTTGTTTGATATTTTGTTTTGAAACAACAAGGAATTTTTGTCATTATTTTTATTATATCACAATGTGGCTAAAAGTGATTTTTAAACCATAGCTTTATTGACGTAACTGGCTTTTTCAAAATCCATAATATTGATCGAAATAATAGGAACTTCAGGAAGTATCTCGTTCAGTTTTGTGACAATTGCTTTTGATAATCCTGCTTTTTGATCGGTGTTTCGGCCTTCTAAAATGTAGGCAAAGACGTGAATAAAATCGTCGGAAGAATTTCCATTATTATAATAGCTGAAAGGATGGATACGAACCTTAATATCAGTTGGAACGAAAAGATTAGTGGCTAAAGCGGTATGGTAAATTTCCTGCATGATATCGTCGGCAGATTTTAAACGGATTACATTTTCAGAGCAATCAATAACAAAGTGTGGCATGGGTATAATGTTTAAATTAGAAAAAATGAAGTATAAACAAATTTACAAAAATCCGAGAGAGAATCAGTGTGGTTATTTTTTTTCGGGAGCTTTTATTCATTACAAAAGTCACAATTTTCAATCTGCTAAATAATTCCTTTTTCTAGTAGCACTTTCTTATATTTGCAAGTCTCATTATAGCTCCAATTGGTTTGAAAAATTATCTGCTGTTTCTTCTCTTCATCATTTTAGGAAGTCCTGTTTATTCAGCGGACAGCACAGATAGTATTATCGATAAGTTAAATGAAGCTTTAAAAAACAAAGCGCATTATGTTCGTTTGAGAGAAGAACGTATTTTAAATTTCAAAAAAATCAAATCCGATGATTTAACGAAAGAGCAGGAGTACGATTACAACCAAAGTTTGTACAGTCAATATCTGAAATTCAATTCTGATTCGGCTATTTTATATGTCAGGAAAAACCTGAAAATCGCCAGCGAACTTCAAAATGCCGATTTACTGAACCTGGCCAATCTGCAATTGGTAACATTATACTCTTCATCGGGAAAATATCGCGAATCTGAGGCTATTTTAAAAAGCATTCCTAAAAAGGAATTGCCTAAGAAACTACTACCTAACTATTATAGTGCGTATCGCGAGTTTTTGGAACATTATGCTGCCAATAGCGACGATGTAAAGTACATTGAGCAAATTAACAAATACCGTGATTCGCTGCTCACCGTTTTAGATCCTTCTACATTAAACTATCGAATCACCAGAATTGAGAAGGAGATGTCGGAGAAAAAGTTTGCTGCGGCTGAAAAAAAGCTGTTGGATTTATTGAAAAAAGCGAAAGACGACCATCCGCAATATGCCATGATTACCTATCTTTTGGCAAGTATCTATAAAGAAACAAAGCAGCTGGAACTTCAAAAAAAGTACTATGCACTTTCAGCCACTGCCGATCTAAAAACCGCAAACAAGGACAATGCTTCTCTTCAGGAACTGGCTTTATTTTTTTATGAAGCCAATGATGTTGATATGGCCTATAAACTTACCCAATCGGCTATTGAAGATGCCTTGTATTGCAATGTTCAGTTTCGTACCCTTTTAATGTCAGAGGTATATTCGATCATCAACACCGTTTATTTAGAGAAAGAAGCTAAGAGAAAAACGGAACTTCAACTGTACCTTTTATGTATCAGTTTATTATCGGCATTTTTAGTTGTTGCGGTGGTTTATGTTTACAAACAAATGAAAAAAGTATCGCGAATCAGGACAGAACTGTACAATACAAGTCAAAAATTAGCCGAATTAAATAAAGACATTACAGAAACCAACAATCAGCTGCAGGAAAGAAATGCACAATTATCGGAATCCAACCATGTTAAAGAAGAATACATTGCACATTTTTTCAGCCTTTGTTCAGCCTATATCAACAAATTAGAAAATTACCGTATCACTTTAAATAAAAAAGCGACCGCCAAACAATTTGATGAAATCTACAAAGTTTTGAAATCAACCACTCTCGTAGATAACGAACTGGAAGAATTGTACAAGAATTTTGACATCATCTTTTTGAATTTATATCCCACTTTCGTAAAAGATTTCAACGCGCTTTTAATTCCGGAAGAACAAATCGTTTTAAAACAAGGAGAACTGATGAATACCGAACTTAGAATCTTTGCTTTAATTCGTTTAGGAATTACAGACAGTGTAAAAATAGCAGCGTTTTTGCGTTACTCTTTGAGCACCATTTACAATTACCGAACCAGAGCACGAAATAAAGCCGCAGTTTCCCGAAATGATTTTGAAGAAATGGTCACAAAAATTGGCTTAATATCCGTAAAACTTTAGAAAATCATTCTAAAATCACTACTTTTTTCAGCTTTTTGTTTTTTGTAAACGATTGTTTTTCATTAAGTTGTATTTTTAATTCACTACTTTTTTTCATTTAGAAATCCAGAACAAACTATAACGTTTTAGCTTTACAGTATTCTTAAAAAGAGATACTGCTTATACTTTCTTCCCATTGTAAATTAAATGCTTTAATAAATTAATAGTTATGTTTAAAAATGTTAAAACAATTGTTGTTTTACTACTGTTGAGTGCTGTCGGTGCGAGTGCACAGCATAAAATTCCGGTTTATTTAGACGATAAAAAATCGATTAATGAACGCGTAGAAGATGCCCTTGCAAGAATGACAACCGACGAGAAAATTGCCATGATACATGCGCAGTCAAAATTCAGCTCACCGGGGGTACCGCGTTTGGGTATTCCGGAAAACTGGATGACCGACGGACCACACGGAATTCGTACCGAAGTTTTATGGGACGAATGGGATCAGGCAGGATGGACTAATGATTCCTGTATTGCTTTTCCGGCTTTAACCGCACTTTCTGCTACCTGGAACAAAGAATTATCTTCTCTATATGGTAAATCTATAGGCGAAGAAGCACGTTACCGTAATAAAAATGTATTATTAGGACCCGGAGTTAACATTTACAGATCACCTTTAAACGGTCGTAATTTTGAATACATGGGAGAAGATCCTTTCCTGACTTCAAAAATGGTGGTTCCTTATATCAAAGGGGTACAGGCAAATGGAGTAGCTGCCTGCGTTAAACATTTCGCTTTAAACAATCAGGAAATAGGACGTAATACAGTTAATGTAATCGTTGATGACCGTGCTTTATATGAAATTTATTTACCGGCTTTTAAAGCTGCCGTTCAGGAAGGAGATGCCTGGGCAATTATGGGAGCATATAATAAATACAAAGGGCAGCACTGCTGTCATAATGAGTTTTTACTGAATGATATTCTACGCGGAGAATGGGGCTTTAAAGGAGTTGTAGTTTCAGACTGGGGAGGCGTTCATGACACCAAACAGGCCATTTACAATGGATTGGATATGGAGTTCGGTTCCTGGACAAACGGACTTTCATGGGGAACCAGTAATGCTTATGACAATTACTTTTTGGCTAAACCATATTCTATTATGATTGCAAAAGGTGAGGTTGGAACAAAAGAACTGGACGAGAAAGTACGTCGTATTTTACGCCTGTCATTCTTAACGACAATGAATAAAAACAGACCTTTCGGTTCTTTTGGAACAGAAGAACACGCCAAAGCAGGTTTGAAAATCGCCGAGGAAGGAATTGTGCTTCTTCAAAACAACAATAACATTTTGCCAATTAACCTTTCTAAAACAAAGAAAATTGCGGTGATTGGAGAAAATGCTATTAAAATGATGACTGTTGGAGGAGGAAGTTCTTCATTGAAAGCCAGATACGAAATTACGCCACTTGAAGGATTAAAGAAAAGAATCGGAAATCAGGCCGAAATTACTTACGCTCGCGGATACGTAGGAGATCCGACAAGTAACTATAACGGAGTTGTAGCCAAAGTAAGTCTGGAAGACAAACGTTCTCCTGCCGAATTAACTGCTGAGGCTGTAAAAGTAGCTGCAGCCGCAGATGTTGTTTTGTTCATAGGAGGTACAAATAAAAGTGATAAACAAGACGCTGAAGGTTTTGACCGTCTGGATTTAGGTCTTTCGTATGGTCAGGATCAGTTGATAGCAGAATTGGTGAAAGTAAATAAAAACATCGTTTTTGTGAATATTTCAGGAAATGCAGTGGCAATGCCATGGGTTAAAGACGTTCCGGGAATTGTACAAGGCTGGTTTTTAGGCACAGAAGCAGGAAATGCTTTAGCAGCTGTTTTAGTAGGAGATGTGAACCCTTCGGGGAAACTGTCGTTTACTTTTCCTGTGAAATTATCAGATAACGGAGCTCATGCATTAGGTGAATTTCCGGGCGGAGATGACGTTACATACAAGGAAAGTATTTTCGTAGGTTACCGTTGGGCCGACAAGCAAAAAGCAAAGCCATTGTTCTCTTTTGGTCATGGTTTGAGCTATACGACTTTTCAATATGGAAAAGTAACAGCCGACAAAAAACAAATGGGAGCGGGCGATCAGATCACTTTTTCGGTAAAAGTAAAGAATACCGGAACAAGAGAAGGTTCAGAAGTAGTTCAGCTTTATATCAGTGACTTGAAATCTTCATTACCGCGTCCGGTTAAGGAATTAAAAGGCTTCGAGAAGGTTTCGCTTCAGCCGGGAGAAGAAAAAACAGTGACTTTTACCATCGATAAAACAGCACTTAGCTTTTTTGATGATAAAAAACACGACTGGGTTGCTGAACCGGGAGCTTTTGAAGCCATCATTGGAGCATCTTCTACGGCTATAAAATCTAAAGTGAGTTTCTCACTTCAATAATTTCATGTTTCCAAAATTGGTTGGTTGTAAAGCTGCAAGTGTAAAAACTTGTGGCTTTACTTTTATGAACTCTGTTTGGGAGGAATTGTCAAAAAAATAGCACATAGAAACATAGATTTTAACTGTAAGAAGAGAAAAAAACAGGAATATATTTCTTTCACATAGAAAAATTACATGCATTTAAAGGAAGTGAAACGCTTTTATATTTGATAAAGAATCTATGCCACTATGCGCTAAAAATGAATTATACCAATACGTTAAATAAAAAGTCTATTATTTAAAATACTACTATGAAAAAAGCCATACTAGGTGTCATCACCTTATTTTTAACACAAAGTCTTTCGGCACAAAGTCTGAACAAAATGCAATGGTTTAACGAACCTGAAAAATGGGAAATTAAAAACAATGCTTTGATCATGAATGTGACAGCGAATAGTGATTATTGGCGCATTTCGCATTATGGCTTTACTGTAGACGACGCACCGTTTTATTATGCTACTTACGGCGGAGAGTTTGAAGCCAAAGTAAAGTTAACTGGTAATTATATCGCCCGCTTTGACCAAATGGGACTTATGCTTCGTATTGATGAGAAAAATTACATTAAAACCGGAGTTGAATTTGTGGATGGAAAATTTAATATAAGCACCGTTGTCACACACGATAAAAGTGACTGGAGTGTAACTACTTTAGAGAAAGCACCACCCTTTGTATGGATAAAAGTGGTGAGAAGACTGGACGCCGTTGAAGTCTTCTTTTCGTATGATGATAAAAACTATATTTTGACCCGAAATGCACCTTTGCAGGACAATACACCGGTCATGGTAGGCCTGATGGCTGCATCACCGGACGGAAAAGGCTTTGAAGCCAAATTCGAAAATTTTAAAGTAACACATTTACCGGATCAACGCAGACTCGAATGGCTTAAAAAACACCAGGAATAGTAACGCTAAAAGCCAATTTTCTGCGAATTCAAATTCCAAATTTCAGCAGGAAATGAATGAAGAAAGGATTTTTCTTACCCTATTAGGATGTACTGTAATTATTGTAACAAATAACCATTCTTTCTTTAGGATTACAAGCTTCAATCCGCCAGCCTGTTAGGGAAATATCGCTATTTTAGCTTCCACCAAAAAATTAATCTAACCTTTTAACAACCAAAAACTATTTTATGAATTCAAGTTCAATGGAAATTAAACCCAAAAAACATTATGAAATTTTAGACGGCTTACGTGGGGTAGCCGCAATTTTAGTCGTTATCTTTCATGCTCTGGAAGCCTTTAATGAAGGAAGCCGATTTAAACAGCTTATGAATCATGGTTATCTGGCTG
The DNA here is from genome assembly GCF_023539155.1 of Flavobacterium sp. B183. NCBI lineage: Bacteria > Pseudomonadati > Bacteroidota > Flavobacteriia > Flavobacteriales > Flavobacteriaceae > Flavobacterium > Flavobacterium sp. B183. Next base: position 3,321,881 of record NZ_CP097434.1, read on the forward strand.
TCGATTTCTTTTTTCTTTTATCAGGATTCGTGGTAGCGTATGCCTACGACGATCGTTGGGAGAAAATGTCACAATGGGAATTTTACAAACGACGTTTAATCCGTTTACAGCCCATGGTTATTATGGGAATGGTCATTGGAGCGTCGCTTTATTATCTTCAGGCTTCGAATGTTGCTTTTCCGCAAATTGCCACTATGCCAATCTGGAAACTAATTTTAGTGATGCTGGCCGGTTTTGTACTAATACCGCTTCCGCCATCAATGGAAATTAGAGGCTGGGGCGAAACGTTTCCGCTTAACGGACCGGCATGGTCGCTTTTCTTTGAGTATATTGCCAATATTCTGTATGCGTTGTTCTTTCGTAAATTTTCAAATAAAGTCTTAGGATTTCTGGTATTGATTTTCGCGGGAATGCTTGTTCAATATACCGTTTTTGGCCCAAAAGGAGATGTTATTGGTGGTTGGTCACTAACGATGCAGGAATTGTATGTTGGGTTTACCCGCTTATTGTATCCATTCTTTGCCGGAGTTTTACTTTCCCGTTTAGGAAAACTCATTCACATCAAAGGCGCTTTTTGGGTTTGCAGCATTCTTATAATCGTTATTTTCAGCATCCCGAGGTTGGGTGATGAAAACAGTCTGTGGATAAACGGTTTGTATGAATCCATCGCCATTATACTGCTGTTTCCTTTAATTGTGGCTATTGGAGCGGGAGGAGAGATCAAAAATCCGCTTTCACTAAAAATATGCAAGGCTTTGGGAGATATTTCATACCCAATTTATATTATACATTATCCGCTAATTTATTGTTATATGGCGTGGGTATTCGAAAACAAAGTACCGTTAAAGGATGGTTACGGAATCGGAATCGGTATTGTAATTTCGAGTATTGTAATCGCTTACCTGTGCCTGAAGTTTTATGATGAGCCTGTTCGTAACTGGCTTCAGAATAAATTTCAAAAAAGAAAAGTTTCTTAAGAGGAGGTTCAAAGAGGCAGAGGTTCTCTCTCTTTGAACCTTTTTCTAAAACTCCTAATAAATCAAAAAGGGATGAAAACAGCACAGTTTTCATCCCTTTTTGATTTAGGTTTAAAGCGATAAAAGTTTTGCCTTTGTCCCTTTGAACCTCTGAGCCTTTGAGCCTAAGTTTACTCTAAAACCAATTGTCCTAATGCTTCTTTGCTAAAGCCTTTTAATTGATCCGTATGTCCTGCTTTGATTTTAGCCACCCAGTTAGGATCAGATAAAAGAGGTCTTCCCACGGCAACTAAATCAAAATCGCCTCTGTCGAAACGTCTGTTTAGTTCCTCTAAAGAAGTTGGCTCAGAACTTTCTCCTGCAAAAGCGCCAAAGAAATCGCTTGAAAGCCCAACAGAACCTACCGTGATAGTTGGTGCTCCTGTAACTTTTTTGGCCCAGCCTGCAAAATTCAGGTCAGATTCTTCAAATTCAGGCTCCCAGAAACGACGCTGAGAACAGTGTAAAATATCGACTCCGGCATCAACGATAGGACTTAACCAAGCTTCTAATTCCTGAGGGTTTTTAGCCAGTTTATAATTGTAATCAGAAGGTTTAAACTGAGAAAATCTCATAATCACAGCAAAATCGTTACCGACTTGTCTTCTGATTTCTTTTACGACTTCAATAGCAAAGCGGCTGCGTTCCGGTAATGTTTTTCCACCATAAATATCCGTACGCAAATTGGTTTCGGCTCTAAAGAACTGGTCAATTAGATAACCGTGCGCACCGTGAATTTCGATCGTATCAAATCCCAGTCTTTTAGCATCGGCGGCTGCTTTTCCAAAAGCGATAATAGTATTTTCAACGTCTTTCTCTGACATGGTGTTTCCATTACTAAAATCAGGTCGGTTTAAGCCCGACGGTCCTTCAAAAGGCACAGGTGGAACCCATCCTGAATGATGATTGTCCATAATTCCCATATGCCAGATTTGTGGGCCCATTTGACCTCCGGCGGTATGAACCTCTTCAATTACTTTTTTCCATCCGTTTAAGGCTTCTTCGCCATAAAAATGAGGAACATTAGCATCGTTTGACGACGAAGGTCTGTTAATAACAGTTCCTTCTGATAATATTAAACCAACTTCACCTTCAGCTCTTTTTTGATAGTAAGAAGCTACTTCGTCAGTTGGAACTCCGTTTGGAGAAAAGGAGCGCGTCATAGGCGCCATTACGATTCGGTTTTTAAGATTTAATGTTTTTAAGTTAAATGGCGAAAACAGGTTGTTTGTACTCATAGTAATTTACAAATTAGATTGAATTAATTTACTGAGTGCTTCAAAGGCACCTTCGTTACGTTTATAATAAGTCCATTGTCCAACACGTTTGGATTCGATAAATCCGGCGCGTTGTAAAATAGACAGGTATTCTGAGACTGTCGATTGGGTAAGACCCGCTTTGGCTTGTATCTGACCCACACAAACCCCATGTTCAAATCCCGAGTGCTGGAGCTGATCCGGGAAGTTGATTTCGGGTTCTTTTAACCATTCCAGCATTTGTAATCTGGATTTGTTGGCTAATGCTTTAAAGATTTCTATAGATTCCATAGTGCAAATATATCGACTTTTCCCGATATATCAATTTAAAGAAAGTTATTTAGTATAATTTTAAGAGTAGGGATGCAATTTGCGTGAGAAGTATTTATATTTGTTTCCACTTGAAAACAGTGCTTTTCTGACGATAGAATTACAGAATTTGTAAAGGACAATACCTTGTGATTACTAGTTTTTTGAAAGAGCAGTCAAGAAAATAACCCCAAATTTATTCATGAAGATTATGAAAAAAACACTACTTATTTTAGGTTTCCTATGCTGTGCCGTCACGAGTTCGAAAGCACAGGTGGTAGGAACCGACATTGGCGACATTGCTCCCGAAATTGATTTACCGGATACCAAAGGGAATAATATTGTGCTTTCTTCCTTAAGAGGAGAGCTTGTTTTAGTTGACTTTTGGGCATCGTGGTGCGGTCCCTGCATAAAAGAACAGCCCGAATTGATAAAACTGTACAACACTTATTCCGGTAAGTTTTCTATTTACAGTGTTTCAATGGATACGAAAAAAGCTCTTTGGACCGGAGCCATTGCAAAACAAAAACTGCCATGGACTCAGGTAAGTGATTTAAAATACTGGAATTCTCCGGTTATTGGCGATTACATGCTTCAATCAGTGCCTTTAAATTTTCTGATTGATAAAAATGGAATCATACTGGCAAAAAACATTCATGGAAACGCATTGAATGAAATGTTGAAAAGCTTACTTACGGCTCAGTAAAAATAGAAACTTTGAGAATAGTATTGTTTTGAGAAAGAATGTAGGTAAGAAGAATATAAAACGGATGGAATGGAATCAAAATTAAGTATAGCTGAATTTAGGGCAAGATTAAAAAACAATACTGAAATTGGTTCTTTGAAAATTAAATTCAGCCACTTGAGAATATTTCCGAGATTTGGTGCATTAAAGCCTTTTTACGGTCTTTTTGATGATAAAAGTTTTCGTTTGACCATAAATTCGGCAACATCTCCCACCTGTTTTATTGTAAAAGGAAGCTACAAAAATGTTGATAACAGACTTAAGGTAAATTATACGATTGAGCCCAATAGTAAAATTCAATTGTTCTGGGTAAAATATTCACCTGTAGTGGTTATAATTGCAATCAACCTGTTTTTTGTTCTATTTGCGAGAGGACTCAGGAGAGCTTCTACTATCGTGAATTTGTTTTTACTTATTACCATTTTCTATTCCAGATGGAAAGAAGAAAGAAGGCGTAAGAAATTAGAGAAAAAGTTCCTCAGGATTTTTGAAATTAAGAGAGATTGGTGATACAGCCTTAAAAAACAAAACCTTTGTCAAAACATAGAATTGACAAAGGTTTTATTATTTAGATGATGGCCTGAAACTGAAATGAACTTAATTCAATCTGTCCGCATGATTTCGAACACCGCCAAAGTTGTTTTTTAGAAATTCTCTAATTTGAAATTGTGTTTTATTCTGAGTGACTTTTTTCCATTCATTAAAATCAAAAGCATGAATTTCAGTTGCATTCGGATTGGTAACAAAAGCGAGTCTTGCAATAGAATATTTGTAATACTTTAGTTCATGAGAAATATGTCGGTCCGGCACAACGATAAGAATGGTCTCCCATTCCAGATAATTTTTAGGAACATCTGCTCTTTCATTTAATCCAAGGGCTTCAAAAAAGGCAATGATCTTTTGATCATTAAGCTTGTCGATTTTCTGATCAACTCGTTTAATGGTGCTAATAAGTTTATTTTCATCTTTAATAACACTCATAACTAATAGCTGTTTTTTGTTTTTAGGTTAATTTCAATATAAAATTACACCAAAACAAAGTGAATTGTTAAAAGAGAGGCAATAGAATGATTCTAAATTTTATAGAAAGAGTTTACAGGCTTGTTTATCAGAAAGAAAGCGCTCCTTAGTGATCGGAGAGCATAAGATCGGTTTTTCTTTTTTTGGATTTATTCATTACGAACAAAAGCAAGGGTAAGGTTACCAAAAAGAACAATCCAACAAGGAAAAAAGCATCTCTATAGCTTAATAAAGAAGATTGTCTTAAAACAACATTTTCCATAAGTCGGAGTGCTTTAAACTTAGCTTCGTTATAAGCAAAACCTTTGCTTTGAAAATACCTGATGTAGGCATTTATCCGGTCCATTGCGATAGTGTTGTCTGGGGTAACAGTCGAAATTAGTTCGTTTCGGTGTGCTGCAAATCGATGAGCTACATAAGTATTGATAATCGAAACGCCAAAAGAACCGCCCAATTGCCGCATCATATTATTCAAAGCGGCGCCCTGACCAACATCCTTATCTTCTAAAGAGGAGACGGCCAGCATGGTAAGCGGAACAGTAAGCAGAGCCATTCCTAATGCACGAAAAATCAAAGAAGTTGCCACTTCCGCAGCACTGGTGTTTAAAGTCATTCCAGACATTCTCCAATTAAAATAAATAAACAAAAGAAATCCGGCTGCGATAATAAGTACCGGTGAAACGCCTTTTTGCAGTAAGGTTCCGCACATTTTTAAAGCCAGTAATGCAAACAGCGCCCCGGGTAACAAAAGCAATCCGGTTTGATAAGGCGAAAAGCTTAATAAACGCTGTGCAACAACCGGGCTAATGTAGATAGAAATAAACATACCAAATCCGGTTACAAAAGTTAGGACTGCAGCAATACTTAAAGATTTACTTTTAAGTACCCGAAGATTTACTACAGGCTTTTCGATCGTAAGTTCCCAATAGATAAACAGGAGCAGAGTTGTCACGGCAATAAAGGTAAGCACAATAATATAGCGGGTTTCAAACCAGTCTTCGACTTCGCCTCTTTCGAGAACCGTTTGCAAGGTACCAACTCCTATGGCCAGCAAAGCTATACCAGTCCAGTCGACCTTAGTGATTTCAGGTTTTACAAGAGGTTCCTGCAGTAGAAAGTAACAGGAAATCATGACGAGAATTCCAATCGGAACATTGATGAGGAATATCCAGGGCCAATCGTAATTTTCGGTAATATAACCACCCAGAGTAGGGCCAATAGTGGGGCCAATGAAGATTCCGGCTCCAAATATAGCTCCGGCTGTAGATTGTTTGTCTTTTGGGAAAAGTTCGAAAACCACAACTTGTGAGATGGATAACAAGGCACCGCCTCCAATTCCCTGAAAGAACCTGAAAAAAACGAGCATCCAAATGTTAGACGAATGCCCGCACATAAAAGAGCAGAACGTAAACAAAACAACAGAACCAATATAATAATTGCGCCGCCCGAGATTGGCGCTTAGAAAGCTTGTAATAGGTATTATAATCACATTGGCAATGGCATAAGCGGTAATCACCCACGAGGTATCTTCAAGCGTAGCGCCCAGATTTCCGCTCATGTGGGAAAGTGCGACATTTACAATTGATATGTCTATCAGTTCCATAATGGCGGCTAATATGACAGTCAGAATAAGTAGTTTTCGGTTTAACGGTGTCATAGATAAATATTTTATACCGATCGGTATGTTTTTGGTTAAAAAAAAGGACTGTTGTTTTGTTGATTTTACTCTAAGTCATCAATTATCTTTTTCAGTGAAAGCATAATAGTGGATAAATTAGACAGGTCGCCCGTTATTTTAGAAATCATGACAGCACCCTCGATAATAGCGATGATGGTTAGAGCGGTTTTCTCGGGATTTATGGATTCCCCTTTAAATTCTCCCGCAGCGATGCCTTGCTCAATAAAATAAACCAGTTTTTCTTTCCAGGCCAGAATGATGCTTTCGACCTTTTTTCTGAGTACTGGATGAGTATCGTCTGCTTCGGTGGCAGTATTGATAATAGGACATCCGCCCTGAGTGATTCTTAGCTCGTAATAATTAGAGTAGAGCCTTGGATAAACCAATAATTTGTCTTTAAACGTAGTTTGTTTGTCGATTTCTCGCGTAAAAGCGTCTTGAAGTTTTTTTACATTGAATTTAAAAGCTGCCAAGGCTACTTCGTCTTTGTTTTCAAAGTTGCCATAAATACTTCCTTTTGTAAGGCCTGTCGCTTCAGTGATATCACTCATAGAAGTTCCGCTGTACCCTTTCATATTGAAAATAGGGGCGGTTTTCTCTATAATAAATTGCTTGGTTTTTTCGGCTTTACTCATAGTAATTGAAAATTTAAAACACAAATATATACCGATTGGTATAAAATAACAAGCTTTTTGAAAAAAAAACAAAGACTGTGGGATGTATCTTAGAACAGTTCCTCTCTGAAATGTAAAACTTAAAACTTGAAACTTGAAACTTGAAACTTGAAACCTGAAACCTGAAACTTGAAACTTGAAACCTGAAACTTGAAACCTGAAACCTGAAACTTGAAACCTGAAACCTGAAACTTGAAACCTGAAACCTGAAACAAACTAAAAAAAAACAACTCCATCAACTTTTATTTGATTTTCATAACTTTGCAAAATGAAAGAGCAATTAGAAGAACAGGGTTCAGAACTTGGAATTAGTGATTTGAAGCTGAAAGGTTTTAAAGTGTATGAAGTAAACGGTGATGTGAGCAAGATTCCAACGTATAACCGTAGGGATTTTTACAAAATTTGCATCAATACCAGTAAGAGTTTTATTCATTATGCAGACAGAGGGATCGAAACGGACGGAACAATATTATTTTTCGGAAATCCGCATATTCCGTATTCCTGGGAAATTATTTCACCTTCGTATGAAGGCTATGCCTGTGTTTTTACGGAGGACTTTCTAAAAGTAAAAGATCGTTCCGAAAGCCTTCATGAATCGCCTTTGTTTAAAATTGGCGGTACACCAATATTCTCTTTATCGGCTGATCAAAAGGTGTTTATCGATTCCTTATTTCAGAAAATGATACAGGAGCAGGAAACAGATTATGTTTTTAAAGATGACTTGATTCGTAATTATATCAATTTGATTTTGCACGAATCTATGAAAATGCAGCCTTCAGAGAATTTCTTTAAACCCAGAAATGCCTCGTCCCGAATTACCTCTTTGTTTTTGGAATTGTTGGAAAGACAGTTTCCCATAGAAACCAAAAATGAGCCATTAGCGTTAAAAACGCCGCAGGATTATGCTCAAAGTCTTGCTGTTCATGTGAATCATTTAAATCGTTCCGTTAAAGAAGTCACCGGAAAACCAACAACGGCGCATATTTCAGAAAGAATTGTTGGTGAAGCCAAAGCTTTGCTGCAGCATACGGATTGGAGTATTTCGGATATCGGTTATTCTTTAGGATTTGAATATCCAAGCTATTTTAATAATTACTTTAAAAGAATTACAGGGACAATTCCAAAATCACTCAGAGTGTAAATTGTTTCATATTCTTAATTTTTTGTTTGATTATTGTTATCTCGCTGCATCTTTACCTGTGTAAATTTGCATTGAAATAATTAGTATTAATCAGTAGTCAGTTTTCGATAAGCTAAATACGACTTCACAAAGCATATTCCCGCTTTTATGATTTAGTTTGAACTGATGGTAAAAACAAATCATTATGAGTACTACAGAAAATCAAATTGCTAAAACCATTTTTCCCAAAGGAGACTTAGCTTCTTCAGATTATTTTACAGGAAAAGCATGGGTAAAAATGCTGGTTCCCAATGATCCTGTTTTAAATACTGCAGTGGGTAATGTTGTTTTTGAAGCCGGAGCACGCAACAATTGGCATACACATCCTGGTGGACAAATTTTGATCGTCACTCAGGGAAAAGGCTTTTATCAGGAAGAAGGAAAGTCTGTTCAATTGCTTCAGGAAGGGGATGTTGTGAATATTCAGCCGGAAGTAAAACATTGGCACGGAGCTTCTCCTGACAGTGAATTTACTCATATTGCAATTAGTACTTGTACCGAAAAAGGCATTGTAGACTGGCTTGAGCCGGTTACCGATGAACAATACAACAGCTTTAAATGACTTGAAGTCTAAGTGTTGTGCTGTCTGATAATTGAAAGCAGCTTTTATGGTCGGGTTATTTTAAAAAAGAAATCAATCTCAAAAAATCAATTTTATGTCAACACCTTACACTTCTGTTATTGAAGAGGGAAAAATCCCGAATACCTATATGACTGGTGATGTTTCGTATAAAAAGCAAACCAGTGCTATTCATCCTGATAATACGGTTATAAAAGAAGTTTCTTTTGAACCTGGTTCAAGATGTAATTGGCATGTTAATCCAACACTGCAATTGTTTATTGCTACGAACGGGATTGGCTATTTTCAGGAAAAAGGAAAAGCCATCCGACTGCTTCATAAAGACGAAGTAGTTACGATTCTGCCCGGAATAGAACACTGGTACGGAGCCACCCCGTTCAGTTCGTTTTCGCACATCGCTATTATTACAGAAATTGATAAAGGAACCGGAATTTGGTTCGATAGCGTAACCGATGAAGAATATTACAGTTACGGGAAGTAAGTTTAATTAGATAATTCTAAGTGGAGAGGTTTGTGTTTTGATAATGTGAAACGTAAAATGTGCGACGTAAAACCTGAAACTTGAAACCTGAAACCTGAAACAAATAAAACTTGAAACTCGAAACAAATAAAACTAAAAAAACAATAAAAACATGGAAGTAAAAAACATAAAAGCCTTTGGAACAGAGGCTGCGGATGCACCGTTGCAGACATTAGACATTCAGCGAAGAGCGGTATTGGCTCATGATGTAGAAATAGAAATTTTATATTGTGGAATTTGTCATTCCGATTTGCATTCCGCCAGAAACGAATGGCACGGGACGATTTATCCAATAGTTCCGGGGCATGAGATTGTGGGGAGGGTAACAAAAGTGGGAGATCACGTAAAGAATTTCAAAGTAGGCGATTTGGCCGGAGTAGGCTGTATGGTTGATTCTTGTAGGGAATGTGAGCATTGTAAAGGCGATTTAGAGCAATTTTGTGATGCCGGAAGTACTTTAACTTTTAATTCTCCGGACACGCATTTAGGCGGTCAAACGTTTGGAGGATATTCACAAAGTATTGTAGTCGATGAGAATTATGTGCTGCATATTTCTGATAAATTAGATCTTGCAGGTGTTGCGCCATTGCTTTGTGCAGGTATCACAACCTATTCACCGTTAAGACACTGGAATGTAGGTCCCGGGCAAAAAGTGGGGATTGTTGGTATTGGCGGTCTAGGGCATATGGGAATCAAATTAGCGAAAGCAATGGGGGCTCATGTGGTTGTTTTTACAACTTCATTGTCTAAAACCGAAGATGCAAAACGTTTAGGGGCAGATGAGGTGGTACTGTCTACAGATCCTGAGCAAATGGCGAAATACACTAAAAGCCTGAATTTTATTCTGGACTGCGTGTCGGCAGAACACAATATTGATGCTTATTTAAATCTGTTAAAAGTGGATGGAACGCTGACTTTGGTTGGTGCTCCGATGGAACCTCTTCCGGTAACTTCGTTCAGTCTTTTATTGGGAAGAAGAAGTTTTGCGGGTTCTGCTATTGGCGGGATCAAGGAAACTCAGGAAATGCTTGATTTTTGTGCTGAACATAACATTACTGCCGATATTGAATTGATTGGCGTAAACGAAGTAAATGATGCTTATGAAAGGCTGTTAAAAGGAGATATTAAGTATCGTTTTGTAATTGATATGGCTTCTTTATAGTTTTTTTTAAGGTTCTGAGGTACTAAGTTGCTGAGATGCTAAAGTTTATTGAAACGGTGTAACCTGATGTGAAAAACAAACCCCTTAAGGAATTTATTTCTTAAGGGGTTTGTTGTTTTTTGGAGAGAATGGGTGATGAGTTGAAGGGGTATTTATGCTTTAATTTTTAGGGTGGAATGGAATAAATTAACCTGAATATTGATGTTCAAAGAAGAGGTATTTGTTTGATATAAAATAGGGTTAAAGAAATGAGGTTATTGAGAATAAAAAGGGCTGTTTTTTGATACTGACAGTTTGTCTTGTTGTGTTTTGTTTTTGTTTTGAATTGTTTTGTTTCCAGTGTTTTAGGTTTGTTTTGTTAAATTGCAACTTTATGATTGTTTTTTGATCAAAACGATTTAGAAATGAAACAAAAAAGCCGGAAGAATTTTAGTTTTAACTCTAATTTCTTCGGAGAAAAAACACTCTTTTGAGGAAAAAAAATGCTTGAGGTTTTAAATTTTAAATTTTGTCAAAGGGAACAATATGGCTTCAAAATAAATTCCGTTGAATGTGGTTTTAATTGCTTGTTGATGAGTTTTTTAAGTAATGCTAAGTGTAGAAGCTTTGAGAGAAAGGTTATTGCTTTAATAGTATTGTTTTTTTATTTAATAGTTGCAATAGTGGTTTTTAAATATAAAGTATAAGTTTTGATTAATGATTATAACTTATTTAATAATAGTAATCTATGTTTTATTTCTGTGATTTTTAAAAATAATATTCAACACCTAACAACATCGTTTTTTAGTATAAGCAAAGAATCTAAAGGTGAAATTCATTTCTTTCACATAGCTGATGTATTGGTAAGGAAATGGGAGGCTTTTACTTTATTGTAGAAAAGTGTGTTTTGGTTCGAAGGAATAAATTTTAGAATGAAATGTTAATTGTTGTTAAAGTTGACCAAATTTTTGAATCAGAGGGATTGTTATTTTAAGAAAGTAATTTTGATATACAGGGGATTTTGTTAATTTTTTGATTCGTCTGTCTTTTTTTAGAAACATCAAATTCAATAATTCAGTTTTTCAATTGAAATAAATACTATTTTTGTGTCGTGAAATGGATAACAATCATATTATCGATTTATTTAATGGCGCTTTCCAATATGCCTTGTGCAGATATGGAAATCAATAGTGCTGCTCACAAAACAGCTCAGTTTTCTTCTGAAGCCAATCACACACACGATAAAGACAATGATTTATGCTCGCCTTTCTGTGCGTGCAATTGTTGTGGAGCGCAGGTTTTAAGTTATCAGACTTTCTTAAGCTTTGATTTCCCTGTTGCGCATTCCATCATCTCAATTCCATTACCCAACTACAATTCTGTTTTTGCTTCCAGTTTCTACGGAAGTGTCTGGCAGCCCCCACAAATAGCATAATGATGCCCACCCGATAAGTCGGAATGTGGGTTAGAGCGTTGCGGATCTTCCGCAGTATTTAAATAGGCAACACTTTGCCTCATTTCTCACATCATTATATTATTAAAATGTTAGATAAAATCATACAGTTTAGTATAAAGAATAAGTTCGTTATACTATTATTAACTCTTGTATTAATAGCCTGGGGAAGCTATTCGATCAAACAATTACCCTTAGATGCTTTGCCTGACGTAACCAACAATCAGGTGCAGATTATTACCACAGCACCTACTTTGGCCAGTCAGGAAGTCGAACAATTAATTACCTATCCTTTAGAGCAGGCCGTAAAAACAGTTCCGGATATCATAGAGCTTCGCAGTATTTCACGTTTCGGATTATCAGTAGTTACGGTCGTTTTTGAGGACGATGTGAACATTTATTGGGCCAGGGAACAGATATTTCAACGTCTTAAACAGGCAGAAGAGAATATCCCAGCTTATGCCGGTTCCCCTGAATTGGCCCCAATCAGTACCGGTTTAGGGGAAATCTATCAGTACGATGTCTATGCCAAGAAAGGCTATGAAGACAAATACGATGCTATAAAACTACGTACCATTCAGGACTGGATCATTATCCCGCAATTACAGGGTATCAAAGGCGTAGCCGATGTAAGTACCTGGGTGGAAAACTAAAGCAATACGAAATTGCCGTAAATCCAAATACACTGAACAGTTTGGGAGTTACCATCACAGAGATTTTTGATGCACTCGAAAAAAACAATCAAAATACAGGAGGTGCCTATATCGAAAAAGACCAGTTTGCGTACTTCATTCGTGGTGTTGGTATGGCGAAAGGAACCAAAGACTTAGGAAATGTAGTAGTGAAAAACCGAAATGGTTCGCCCGTTTTGGTTCGTGATGTAGCCGAAGTTCGCGAAGGTGTTGCCTTGCGTTACGGAGCTTCAACGAAAGATGGAAAAGGGGAAATTGTTTCCGGAATGGTTTTGATGTTAAAAGGAGAAAACTCCAGCGCCGTAGTCAATAGAATTCATGAAAGAATGATTCAGATCAATAAAAGTCTGCCCGAAGGAGTTGTTGCTGAAGCTTTTATCGACAGAGGAAAGTTGGTAGACAGCGCTATTGGAACCGTTTCAAAGAACTTATTAGAAGGAGCTTTGATCGTTATTTTTGTACTAATCTTATTTCTGGGGAATCTTCGTGCAGGTTTAATTGTAGCTTCGGTTATTCCACTGGCCATGCTTTTTGCCGTTATTTTAATGAATGCTTTCGGCGTAAGCGGAAATCTGATGAGTCTTGGGGCAATCGACTTTGGAATTATCGTGGACGGAGCTGTAATTATTGTGGAAGCCACCATGCACCACTTGCAGCAGCTCAAACGCAAGAAAGCGTTAACACAAAATGAAATGGATGCCGAAGTGTACAATTCGGCTTCGAAAATCAGAAACAGTGCTGCTTTTGGGGAAATCATTATCCTGATCGTGTATCTGCCAATTCTTGCTTTGGTTGGAACTGAAGGTAAAATGTTTAAGCCGATGGCGATGACAGTAGGTTTTGCAGTTGCAGGAGCCTTTATTCTTTCTTTGACTTACGTACCGATGATGAGTGCGATGTTCTTATCTAAAAGTACTGAACACAAAGAAAATTTCAGCGACAGAATGATGGCGTGGCTAGAAGCTGTTTATACACCATTTTTGAAAAAAGCACTACAGTTTAAAAAGGTAGTTTTAGGTGTATCGCTGGGTTTATTTGCCCTTGGTTTAGTTGTTTTCAATTCAATGGGAGGAGAGTTTATACCAACCATCGAAGAAGGTGATTTGGCTATAAATGCAACTATCATGACCGGAAGTTCGTTAACCCAGATGGTGGAAACTACTACGAAATACGAACAGATCTTAAAAGCTAAATTTCCTGAGATTAAAACCATCGTAACCAAAATTGGAAGCGGGGAAATTCCAACCGATCCGATGCCTATCGAAAGTGGTGATTTGATCATTGTTTTGAAAGACAAAAAAGAATGGAAAGGCAAATATGACAACTGGGAAGATTTAGCTAATGCCATGAAAAAGAAATGGAAGTCATTCCGGGAGCCAATATCGAGATCTCTCAGCCTATTCAGATGCGATTTAACGAATTAATGACAGGAAGCCGAAGTGATATAGCCATTAAGATTTTTGGAGACGATCTGGAGATTCTGGACGCTAAAGCAACAGAGTTAATTTCGAAAATTAAAAGTATTGAAGGGATAGGCGATTTAAAAGCCGATAAAGTTACCGGTTTACCGCAAATTACGGTGAAATACGACTACAATAAAATCGCTTTATACGGATTGAATATTTCAGATATCAATCAAATTATACGTTCGTCTTTTGCGGGAGAAAGTGCCGGAAAAATCTATGATGAAAGCAAAAGGTTTGATGTTGTAGTGCGAATGAATGAAAACAATCGTGCCGATATTACAGATGTGAGTAATTTGTTTATCCCATTGCCTAACGGACAGCAGGTACCGCTTTCGCAAGTGGCTACAGTCGAGTACGAACAAGGGCCGGTACAGGTAATCCGTGAAAACGGAAAACGCAGAATCACGGTTGGACTAAACGTTCGTGGCCGTGATATCAAAAGTGTGGTAGAAGAAATTCAGCAAAGACTGGATAAGGACTACAAACTTCCGGCAGGGTATTATGTAACCTACGGAGGTCAGTTTGAGAATTTAATAGAAGCTACTAAACGACTTTCGGTAGCGCTTCCAATCGCTTTAGGATTGATATTGGTGTTACTGTATTTTACTTTTAAAAGTTTCAAGCAGGCCGGATTGATTTTTACAGCCATTCCATTGTCAGCAATCGGGGGAGTTTTTGCACTCTGGATGCGCGGAATGCCGTTTAGTATTTCGGCAGGTATTGGTTTCATTGCTTTGTTTGGAATTGCGGTTTTAAACGGAATTGTATTGATTTCATATTTCAATCAGCTCAAAAAAGAGGGAGTTTTTGATCCGCTGCAACGAGTTCTAATTGGGACCAAAACCAGATTGCGTCCGGTTTTAATGACTGCTGCCGTAGCTTCGTTAGGATTCTTGCCAATGGCATTGTCTACAAGCGGAGGAGCAGAGGTACAAAAACCTTTGGCAACCGTAGTAATTGGGGGATTAGTCTCAGCAACTTTACTGACATTAATTGTTTTGCCAATTCTGTATTTGTTGTTAGAGAAGAAGTTTAACGACAAAAAAGATAATTAGATAATTACTGATTAGTGTAAAATGATTTCTCTTGCAGATTTAGCTGATTTTGCAAATTTATTAAAACAAGAATCGAAGAATAGCTGATTTTACGAGAGGAAAGAATAATTTTTCATGCAGGTTTAAACAGATTACATATAAAAAGTAAAAATCTGCTCAAGCAGCAAAATCTGCGAGAAACAAAAAATATAAAAATGAAAAACATACTAAAGCATATAAACACAAGCTCCTTTGCGCACCTTGCGAAAGATGCATTGCGTGCTTTGCGGTTAAACAAGCTGGCACTAGCACTCTTGTTTGTAACGACACTAACAACAGCACAGCAAAAAATCAGTCTCGAAAAAGCAATCGAACTGGCAAAATCAAACAACATTGATTTGAAGATTGCCGATAAGGAAATTGAAAAACAGAACGTTTTGAAAAAGACGGCATTTCAGGCAGATCCGCTTCAGGTGCAATACCAGGGCGGGCAGTTCAATAGTGCCGATTACGACCATAATGTTTCCGTACAACAGTTTTTTCCGTTAGGGAATGTCACAAAAGCCAATCGACAATTGCAGGAAGAATTAGCAAAACTGGCAGAAAAACGAAAAGCGTTATCGACTTATGAAGTAGAAAAAGCCGTTACTCTTGCCTATTATCAATACCTGTACGGCGTTTCCATTCAAAAGCTAAACTCGGAACTGAATGAAATCTACACAAAATTCCTGAAGAATGCTGAGCTTCGTTTTAAAACCGGAGAAAGCGGAAATATTGAAGTCATAAGTGCAAAGGCAAAAGTAAAAGAGATTGAAACTCAAAAAGCACAGATAGAATTTGATTTAGCGATTTACCAAAAGCAGCTGCAGTTTTTTGTACAAACGGATGAGAGTATCATTCCGGACGATCAAACTACATTGCAATATGCAATTGTGAAAGAAGACGGAACCTCGAAAGCAGAGACTTTAACAACCGATTTTTATCAGCAGCAAATTTCGGTGTATCAAAAAGAAGCCAATACACACAAAGCCATGCGAACACCAAAAGTTGGATTAGGATATTTTGCACAAACGATCAACACGCAATCCTTGTTTCAGGGTTTTACGGCGGGATTGCAGATTCCGTTGTTTGGAGGGGTAAATACAGCAAAAGCTAAGGCTTCGGCAATCAGTATTTCGCAGTCGCAACTGGCTTTGGATAAAAATAAGCTGACGCTGAATCTGCAAAAACAGGAATTGCAAAACAATTTCGAGAAGCAGCAAAAAGCAATGGACTATTTTCAAAAAGAAGGATTGCAGTATGCCGATCAGATTATTAGTACGGCCCAGAAAAGTTATGCCAATGGCGATTTGAGTTATTGGTCGTACATCAGTTTCTTAAATCAGGCAATTGATATTAAGAAACAATATACAGAGGCCACGCACAACTTTAATCAAAGTGCAATCGAATTGCAATTTCCAACCATCAAAAACAATTAAAATGAAACAGATCAATAATAATACAGCAGTAAAAAGGACAAAGGTTTTATCGCAAAGAAAGTTCGCTTATTTAGGATTAATGGCCGCTTCGATAATGGTTTTAGCGTCCTGTGGTCAAAAGAAAACAGAAGAAGCTCCGGAGGAAGAAAAATCGCAAACAGAAGTTGCTTTAAACGAAGCGCAATATAAAACGGTTGGGATTGAAACTGGTTTGGTAGAAAACAGAAACCTTAACAAGGTTATTAAAGCCAACGGTTACACTACCGTTCCGCCACAAAATTCAGCCGAAGTCTCGACTTTAATAGGAGGAACAGTCAAAGATATTTTTGTTTTGGAAGGAACGTACGTTAACAAAGGAAAAGTACTGGCGACCATTCAAAACCTGGAAGTAATAGAAATGCAGGAAGAATATCATTCGGCTGTAGCCAATATCGAATACCTGCAATTGGAATACAACCGTCAGAAAACGCTGAGCGATGAAAATGTAAATCCAAGGAAAACATTTCAGGAAGTAAAATCAAAATTGGCAGCAGAAAGAGCCCGTGCACAGGCTGCGAAGAACAAATTGGAAGCGTTGCATGTCAGTACTAAAGGAAGCACTTCGTTAGTCCCGGTTGTAGCGCCAATCAACGGTTATGTAGGGAAGATAAGTATTGCAAAAGGAGCTTATGCTCAAACCGGAGTTGTTTTATTTGAAGTGGTTGATAACAGTCAGATGCATTTGGATTTGAACGTGTATGAAAAAGATCTGGGGTCAATTTCAATTGGTCAGGTTATTGACTTTGTTTTAACCAATCAGTCCAATAAATCCATTAAAGGGAAGATTTTCGGAATTAATAAGTCTTTTTCAAACGAAAGTAAAACCGTTGCGGTACATGCTAAAATCGAATCTGCTGACGCTAAAGGACTGATTCCGGGGATGTACGTTTCGGCTAACATTAATATTACAAATGCTACCGTTCCTGCGTTACCAAAAGATGCCGTAGTCCGAAATGCCGATAAGTATTTTGTTTATGTGGAAGAAGAAGCACATGAGGAGAAGAAAACGCCGGAAAAAGGAAATCATGAGAAAGAAGTTCATTTTAGAGCAGTGGAAGTTATTCCGGGCACTACAGATTTGGGCTTTACAGAAATAAAATTTGTAGAAAATGTTGATCCAAATGCAAAAATCGTAACGAAAGGAGCTTTTTATTTGCTTTCGGCTATGAAAGGCGGGGGAGAACATGATCATTAAATTTTGATCGGGGCAAAGGTTCAGAGGCACAAAGGGACAAAGGTCTTTTTGTAGAAATGCATGGCAGTCTATCTCGTCGGGAACCTGTAAGTTCTTGGATAGCTTCCTGCTTTGCACTGCCTTTGCCAGATTAATTGTTATTGCCTAAAAACTATTAATACAAAATCCGTAAATTTAGAACATTATTGAAACAAAGTTTAAACTTGGAACTTTGAAACCTAAAACTTTAAATTTCTCATGGAACATCTACATAAAGAAGAAAAGATTAAAAAGAATAAAATAAATCAACCCGGTTCCTGCTGCTCACATGACGAGCCCGTACATTCAGACGATGACGGGCACGATCACGGTCATAGTGCGGATAGTGGATGGTTTAGAATGTTTTTACCGGCCATTATTTCCTTTGTTTTATTGCTGATTGGAATTGGATTCGATCAGTATTTCGAACAAAATTGGTTTTCGGGGCCTGTTAGAATCGCCTGGTATGTCATCGCTTATCTGCCGGTGGGATTCCCTGTTTTAAAGGAAGCTTACGAAAGCATCAGAAAGGGCGATGTGTTTTCGGAGTTTTTCCTGATGAGTATCGCCACCATCGGAGCATTTGCCATTGGAGAATTTCCGGAAGGTGTTGCTGTGATGTTGTTTTATACCATTGGAGAGAACTTTCAGGGATTGGCAGTCAGTCGTGCCAAATCAAACATAAAAAGCTTGTTGGACCAGCGTCCTGATGAGGTAAGTGTTTTGGAAAATAATGTTGCGACTAAAGTTAAAGCTGCTGATGTTGCCATTGGAGCTATTGTGCAGCTAAAAGCAGGGGAAAAACTAGGACTGGACGGAGAATTACTTTCCGATTCGGCTTCCTTTAATACCGCAGCACTTACAGGAGAAAGTAAACCGGACACCAAAGTAAAAGGAGAAGCTGTTTTGGCCGGAATGATTAACGGAAGTACCATTGCATTGGTAAAAGTAACGGCAGCCTACAACGACAGTAAATTGTCTAAGATTCTGGAAATGGTTCAGAATGCCGTTACTAAAAAAGCTCCTGCAGAATTGTTCATTCGAAAATTTGCTAAGATTTATACGCCTATTGTAGTCTATCTGGCGATTGCCATTTGCTTGTTGCCGATGCTTTTTGTATCCGATTATGTGTTTAGTGACTGGTTGTACAGAGCATTGGTTTTTCTGGTAATTTCGTGTCCTTGTGCTTTGGTGATCAGTATTCCGCTAGGCTATTTTGGCGGAATCGGAGCAGCGAGCAAGAACGGTATCCTGTTTAAAGGAAGTAATTTCTTAGACAGTATCTCGACCATTCAGAATGTTGTGATGGACAAAACAGGTACAATGACCGAAGGTGTCTTTAAAGTTCAGGAAGTGATTATTCAGGACGGTTTTGACAGAGACGAAATTTTAAAATTGGTCAATGTACTTGAAAGTCAGAGTACACACCCCGTTGCAACTGCGATTCACAATTATGTAGGACAAATTGATTCTTCGATAACACTGAAAAACGTCGAAGAGATTTCCGGACACGGATTAAAAGCGGAAATAAACGGAAAAGAACTGCATGTAGGGAATTTTAAACTGATGGATAAATTTGGGATCATTTACAATGTTGATCCCAATGCCGTGGTTTATACGACCATTGCCATCGCTTACGACAATAAGTTTGCAGGTTATTTAACCATTGCCGATGAAATTAAAGCAGATGCACAAGAGTCAGTAACCAAATTGAAAGCGCTTGGAGTTAAAGTAACCATGCTGAGCGGTGATAAAACCAATGTGGTGGAGTTTGTTGCCAGAACTTTAGGCATTACAAACGCTTTTGGAGATTTATTACCAGAAGATAAAGTCAATAAACTGAATGAAATTAAAGATAAAAACGAAACAGTTGCTTTTGTTGGGGATGGTGTAAACGATGCTCCGGTAATTGCTTTAAGCACGGTTGGAATTGCGATGGGAGGGCTTGGCAGTGATGCCACGATCGAAACTGCCGATGTGGTCATTCAGGACGATAAACCAAGTAAGATTCCGATGGCGATAAACATTGGGAAACAAACCAAAAAAATCGTCTGGCAAAATATTACTCTGGCCTTCGTTGTAAAAGCTGTTGTACTTATCTTGGGTGCCGGCGGACTGGCAACCATGTGGGAGGCTGTTTTTGCGGATGTCGGAGTAGCCTTATTAGCCATACTGAATGCTGTAAGGATTCAGAAAATGAAATTTTAAGATAAAGAAACCGTTTCAGAGTTTAAACTGAAACGGTTTTGTTTTTAATGCTTTATTCTCATATGGAATAGCCAGAGCGGTATAAAGACTATTAAAGAATTTTATTTTTTTAAATGTGTTGGCTCCTGAATTTCTCCATTACCAAAGGACCAGTTTTCCAAACCGTTATTTTCTAATAAAACAATAATCACGTTATTAATGAGAATCGCTGTTGTTGCGGCAATTCTTGTTGCAATTTGGTGGTATAATTTCTTTTTTTGTTCTACTGTTCGACCTTGCCCTGCAGTGATCTGAACATATATAATTTCTTCAGAATGTGAAATACCAAGATAACTTTCGGGATATTTTATCTGATGTGGTTCTAATTCTTCAATTACATGAAAATAATCAGCACTTGGAATATGAAATTCTGCTATTAAAGATTGATGAGTCGCTTCTGAAATATTGTTTTTGGTTTCTAAGGAAAGCTTCTTAGGTAAACTGATTCGGACAAATGGCATTTTTTAGATTTTGAGTTTTGTATAAAAATAAAAAAAAGTGGAGGAGGAGCAGACAAATCTTTAGGAAAACTTCAATTCAATCTGAATTCCCTTATTCTCCAATCGCACTTCGGTTGTATTGCTTTCAGAAGGTATTTGAGTAGGATACCAGTTTCGACCCGGACGTACCATAATGAGCAGACCTTCATCATCTCCAAGGGCAGCGAAGAGCTCGCTATTGTCATTTTTGCTGAAAAATTCTAAGTTGTGTTGCGTTATGAGTTGGTTAGCCAGAACTAGAGGATTCTCATTGACAATACCAATTTCACTGATGTTGAGTATAGAGTGAGAGCTAAAAGGCTCCTTTTGAGCATTGTTGAGGTCATATCGAACGATGAATTCCAGTATATTACCATTGTTGTCATAAAAGTATACAGCGTTGGCATTCCAGTTCTCAAAATTGGCGATAACAGTAGCATCTTCAATAACAATTAAATCCACTTTGTTTGTGACCCACTGAATGGCTTCTTGCAGCTTGTTTTGAGGAATATTAAAAGCAAAATGATAGATAGAGTTGAATTGAAGATTTTCGATAAACTGTAAAACCGATTCACCAGCCTGAATAGTAACTGACCTGGAATCTTTTTCAAGAATTGGAAGGTTAAGTACGTTTTGATAGAATGCCGCTGTTTCTTGAATATTGTTGGTTTGAATCTGAAGGTGTTGTAATTTCATGATGAGGTATATTTACAAAGAGGCAGAAGCTTCTTTTCATTTCCAACAAATTTAAAAAAGGCCATTGGTATTCTGTCGATCGCATCATTTTATACTTCGATGAATGTATTAAAAATTATGATAAGAAACAGCTTGTTGATAAGGTTATTTAGCACATTGAAACTTAGATTTGTATCTAAACTAGGTGTTGATCGTTTTTGCAAACGTGTTGCAATACGCTTTAATCATTTGTCTCACAGTACGGAATTCCTGCTTTATCTCTGCTTCGGTTCCTGTTGCCTTGGCTGGGTCCGGAAAATTTTGATGAAATTTTTGAGCTTGGCTTGGAAGAAAAGGGCATTTTTCATGAGCATGATCACAAACCGTCAGAATAAGATCAAAATGGATGTTTTGGTATTCATCAATATGATTTGAAGTATGATCTGAAATATCGATTCCATCTTCTTTCATCGTCGCAATGGCTCTTGGATTTACACCGTGAGTTTCAATACCGGCGCTGTAAACGTGGGCTTTGTTGCCCAGGAAGTGGCGTAAATAACCTTCGGCGATCTGGCTTCGGCAGCTATTTCCTGTACAGAGCACTAGAATATTTTTTGTCATAGTTTTAAACGAGTAACCAAATGATATTGATCATACAAAATTTAGGCTCAAAGCCATAAATCAGTTGCAATACAATAACAGCTGTAGTGATTATAATTGGTTTTTTATATTTAAGAAAGAAAGTACTCATAGCTTAGCAACAGCCCAAGTTTGGAGAACAGGAGTTTGTTTTGTCCTTGTTTAATTCGATAAAGCCGGATGGTGACGGAATTCCACAGGCATCTTGTGCCAGGCAGGCTGTAACCTTATTTTTCAATACAAAATGATTACCATTAAACTCTAAATCGTACCTTCCGATAGTTTCGCTTTGATATTCAACTTCGATATTCAGATCTTCAATATTTAGTTTTTCTTCTGAAAGGTTAATGATATGTAAAAGTTTGCCGGGTTTTAGTCGATGTTCATAATCGTCTGCATTCCAAAGCTGAAAGTTGACACTTTTTTCGTGACGAATTACGCCTCCGCAATCAATAAAATCTTTAGTGATCATTCCCACTTCTGTGACGTGAAAATGCTCCGGAACAAAAGTTCCGTTTTCCAGTTGAAATGCTACGTTTTCGAGAGTAGGGAGTATTTTTTTAATGTCTGATAGTTTCATTTTTCTTGTTTTATAGTTATAATGCAATATTGCGATATAGTAAGATAAAAAAAGCCTTTAACAGCATTTTTGATTTTTTGTAACGGTAATAATACCAGAAAAGTAGGTGTTTAGAACATCAAAAGTTTCTTCATTGATACAGTAACAGATGGCGTTTCCTTCAATGTTTCCCTTGATAAGTCCTGCATTTTTTAGTTCTTTCAGGTGTTGTGAAACGGTAGGCTGTGCCAGAGGTAACTCATTTACAATATCTCCGCAAATACATTCGTTTACTTTTAACAGATATTCAATTATAGCAATTCTGGCCGGATGCCCCAGTGCTTTGGCTATAGTGGCGATCTGATTTTGTTTGTCGGTAAAATGTTCCGTTTTAGAAGCTCCCATATGATTTAAATATAATATTGCAATATTACGATATAAATTTAAAAATCAAAGGATTTATTTTAGAATTTTTAAATAAGGTGAATTGAAATATTGATTCCGATGGTGGAATGCTAAAATTATGAAACACATAGAAACATAGATTTGTATTCTTAAAAGAGGATACGAATGAGAAATATATTTCTTTCGTCCCGATGCATCGGGACATTTTATTTGAAGTGAAACGCCTTTTTCTGCATTTCGATCTATGTTTCTATGTGTTTAAAATTCTTAAGTTGAGATTATCAACTTCTAAAAGGTCTCTTTTCTGCTGTTTTTGAAATTCATCCAACCCAAACCAATCAGTAACAAATTAAAAAGCAACAATGGCAAAAAGGCTTTTATACCATTAGTTTTTGAGGGATCTGTAAAAGTTTCTACCTTAAATTTCGACCAGTTTTCTTTACTAACATTGGAATTGTCGAATATTTTTGGATAAAAATAAAGTCTCATTTTTTCGTGAAAACGCTGGGTTTCCTTCAAAAATAAAAGCTGGTTTCCTAAATCAGATTTCGCAATTTCATTCAGTTGAAGCTGGGCATGCAGGGTAGGAACGAATAAAGCAATAAACTGGCTGGCTTTGTTGCGCTGTTCCAGTTTAGTTTGCAGTTCCTGAGATTGTTGTACCGAATCGTCGTCGCCCGCCTGCTGCATGGCGTAATACCAAAGCCAGTTAAACTCCGTATCAGGCAAAGGATAACGCTTGAATTGCGGATAGTGCTGGTAAAATTTATCCATTGTGATTTTCTTATCCATATCCCATTTTTCATGATAGGCATTACGTTGTTTTACAGTCAGCTCCAAAGCTTCCGGAATAGTATATTTATTCACAATATAGGTATTGATTACTGCCGGCAGAATTATAATGAGAAACAGCCAGATCGTTAGCAAAATAACCGCATTGAAGTTGGAGTTTTTTTGAAGGGAAACAATAAAAAAACAGACTGCAAACCAGAAAATTAGATACAAAACACCAAGTCCGTAAAAGGCAAGAAGGGAGGAGTCAAAAGGAATTCTCAGAATCAAAACGGCTAAAAGAAGTAAAAAGGTGAACAGCGCAATCAGACTTAAAATTCGGACGTAAAACAATTTCAGAATGTATAAAAAGGTATTTTCGCTTTGCACAGAAACAATTTTCCAGGTGCCGCTTTCTTTTTCTTCCGAAACCAGATTGTACGAGAATGCTATAATCAAAAGAGGAAACAGATAGATAAGTACAAAGCTAAAATCGATATTTCCGGATAAAAGATTGTTCGGATTATTGAGTTCCGAGTCATATTTCTGACCTTCCAGACCCCGAATCGTGACGCTTTGAATCGACGGATTTACATCACGCTGACCAATTGCTAAAGGATTGATAGGTAATGTTTTATTGATGAGAGAAAATTTGATGTAATAGAGCAGGAGTCCCATTTCGTCTTTGTGAAAAGCGGCATTTCGTGCTATATGCTCTTTTTGGTACAATGCAGCTTCCGCAATATTGTTTTGCTGCTTTTGCTGAAACTGCTGCCCAATTAAAATACCGATGAATCCAATGAGCAACAGGAACATCAGTCCAATTTTGGTACCTTTTGAGCGAATGAAATTTTTAAAAAGTAATGCTAACATATTAGAGGGCTTTAAGGTTTTTGGCTGCAATTCGCAGGAGAGCAAAAAGCAGGATAATCCAGAGAAAAATAGAGACTACAGAGAGGATTTCGGATTTTAAAATAGCCGGGACTTCTTTTGGCTCATAATGAAATTCTTCCAAATCAGCCCAGTGTTCTTTGCTGATGGATAAAGGCTTGTCGTTTGGTCCCGGCTTTTTATTACTGATGTATTTGACCTGCAAAGCATTCATTTTTTGCGCCATAGTATAGCGGTAAATCTCAGCTTGTTTTTGAAAATCAATATACGAACCATAATCGGTGTTGGATAATCCCATCGACAGGTTTCGTATGGCGATATAAGGGTTCAGGAACGAAACGACCTTAGAAAAACTGTTCTGCTGATCGTAAACTTTTAGCAACTCTTCTAAGTGTTCTTTATAAATTCGCGAACTGATTTTCTCTCCTTCCGTCATGATAAATCCCGAATAATTAAAAGGCAGTTTTTGTACCGAATCTACCTTGTAGGCGCGTAGTAGGGAATCTTTTATGGCTTTGTAATGTATGTCGTTCGGATTGTGGCTGTCGCCTTGTTTCAGAATGTCCTTTTCGATAGCACTGTTGAACTGTATTTTGGAAGGAGCTTCATAAAGATAAGCGCCAATTGCCTGAGTGGTTCGGGGTAAAATAATAGTAAGAACCAGCCAGATCCCGATTAAGGAAATCAGTGCTTTTTTGGATGTTTTACTCGCAGCAGAAACCAAAACAGCAATGACACAAAAGAACATCAGGTATATAAAATGAAACAGAATGAACAATACCATTTTAATGGTTTCATCGTTTGAAATCGTAAAATCCTGCAACAACAGCCAAAGGAATACAAGAACCATAATCGTAGGAACAAAAATAAGCAGAATGGCACTTGCAACTCCTACTATTTTACCTGTTAAGAGTTGTTTCCAACTGATTCCCTGACTTAAAATTAATTTTAAAGTCCCGTTTTCTCTTTCGGCTGCAACAGCATTAAATCCTAAGAAAAAAATCAACAGAGGCAATAAAAGCTGTAAAACCATAGCAATACTAATTTCTCCGAAACGAAGCATACTGTTGGAGAATCCTGCTTCTGAGAAATTGGCACTGTTTTGTTTGTGTGCTTCCAGAAAGATCGCATTTCCGAAAAACGGTTCCATCCCGAATTCAAAAACGCTCAGGGGTGTACTTTTTCTAAATGCAAAATTCCCGTAATGCGCCATTCGATGTGGATTCTTATCCGGATTATTGAGCCAGTCTTTGCGTGATTCATGTTGGTATTTTTCGCTCGTCTGATTCTGGTTACTGTAATTTTCCCAACCTGAAAAAGCGGCGTAAAGCAACAGGATACCGATAAAAATCGTGATGATATAGACTGCTGTATTTTTAAAAACAGTCTTTTTTAAATGTCTGGCAATTAAAATTTCTTTATGTAATGACATGATACCGTTTAAAATTTATAAGTTACAGTAAGACTGAAGTTACGTGGCGCACCGGGAAACAGACGCAGGTAATTCTGAGCACCCAGCCAGTACGTTTTATTGAATAAATTGCCCGCATTAAGAGCAATCTGCATATTGCTTTTGTTGGGTTTATAGTACAATGCGGCATCAAAAACCGTAAAATCTGGTAGTGTAAAAGCTCTTGTAAACCAGGGTACTTTGCTGCTTTGATATTGCATTCCGAAACCAATACCCAAATCTTTTAGAGCCGAATCAGAATTGAAATTGTAGCGTGTCCATAAATTGGCACTGTTTTTTGGTGTATTTTGTTTTTGGGCACCAATTAGCGATGGATCACGATCGTTGGTGATTTTAGCATCAATGTAACTGTAAGAAGCATTTATTTGCCAGTCTGCCGTAATAAAACCGGCTATATCACACTCAAAACCACGGCTTCTCTCAGCACCTCTTGTTACCAGCAAATCAGGATTTACCGAGTCGTTAGCATTCATTAGGATATTGCGTTGGTTGATTTCATAAATAGCAGCATTAAAACTTACTGAATTGTTGAAAAAAGTAGCTTTTAATCCAAGTTCTTTCAAGTTGCTTTTCAGTGGATCAAACAAACTTCCGGCGGGTAAACTTCCTGTTTGAGGCATCAAAGACACGGTGTTCGATTGTGGCTGGTAACCTTCCAAATAAGTTGTATAAACATTTATTTGATTGTTTACGGCATAAGTCACTCCAATACGCGGCAGTAAAGCCGATTTTTTCACAGTCAGTTCATTGTTGGATTTGTAGTTTGTGATGTCTTTAAACCATTCTTGGCGCAACCCCAGTAAGATGGTAAATCTTTCCCATTGTACCTGATCCTGAATGTAGACTGCATTTGTAGTGGTTAGTGCAGGGGGTAATGCGGTACGGACATTGAGCGTATAATCGTCAGGGTTTGTTAGGGTATTAGCGGGATTATTCAGGTTAAAATAATTGACATTTGGTTTAGGTAAAACTACTCCGTCAACGGTTATGGTTTGATAATTGGCAGCATTAGCAGCAACAAATGAAGAGGCTACCGTTCCGTCTTTCAATACATAACCTCTGGCCGCATTTTGTCCGCCACCTTTGGTTTTGTTCCAGCTGCTTAAATCGTAACCTGCTAACAATTTATGTTTGATTTTTCCTGTATTTAAATCAAAGTTGAAATAAGAAGTGAGATTATCAACGTCCCAATATTGCTGACGCTGTACAAACTGCATCATGGCCAGACTGCTGACAGGTTTATTGTTCATGTCGACTGCAAAAGCATTAGTCGTTCGGTGTTCCTGAAGGTCTTCTGTCCAGGTTTGTTTCATGTATGAAGCATTAAACCCTATTTTAGAGTTGAATTTATGAGCAAAATTCGTCATCAAAATCATTTCTTTTGATTTGTAGAAATCATTGGGAGCACCTAAATTTAAGCTAATTGGAGTTTTGTTTAAACTGGTAACACCCGCAACTGCTCCAAAAATGGGCTGTCCACGATCCAGAACTCCGGTCATGTTACTTAAAATCAGTTCTGTATTGATCGCTGTTTTTTCATTCGGAATGTAGCTGAACGAGGGTGAAATCAAGAATGATTTATTGCGAATCAGATCCCGGAACGATTTGGCTTCCTGATACGCTCCGTTTACACGATACAAAAGGGTTTTTGATTCGTTCAATGGACCGGTAAAATCTAAGGTTCCGCGCAAGGTGCTAAAGCTTCCTGCAGTAAGGCTTATTTCTTTTCGGTCAACGGCCAAAGGTTTTTTAGTCACCATATTGATACTTCCGCCCGGATCTACCGATGAAAATGTAGCGCTCGAAGGTCCTTTGATCACTTCAACTCGTTCAATATTGGTAGTCAATGGTTGTAAAAAGTAATGTTGATGCGTTCGCATTCCATTTATGATCTGGCCTTCTTCATTTTGACTGATTCCGCGAATGGTATATTGATTGTAATAACTTGCAGGGATCACTCCACTGGCCATTTTTACAGCATCGGCCAGATAGATAGCACCTTTGTCTGCTATTAATTCTTTGGTGATCGTGGATATGGATTGTGGAATGTCTTTATTGAGAGCGGCTGTTTTGGTGGCTGCAAAAGAATAATCGCTATTGTATTTTTTGGTCGAACGGCCAATGATTTCGACAGTTTGCAATTGTGTGTGTACGGTTTTTACCTTGACAGAATCTTTAGGAATACTATCAGATATCTTTTTATTAACGGTTTGCGATTGGGCAAACGAAGTAATACTTAATAAAAACAGTGAGAGAATATGGTGTTTCATTTTTTTTGGATAGGATTGAGAAAGTAATTTCCCTTTATACAGTTTGTAAATACAAATCTTCCAGTTCATTTGCCGAGATTTTATCGGCTTCGATAACGGTGACAAGGTTCCCCTGTCTCATAATGCCAATATGAGAGGCAACTTCCCGCGCTCTGAAAATATCATGTGTAGCCATTAAAATGGCTGTTCCATCAGCAGAAAGCTCTTTTAGTATTTGGGAAAACTCGTTGGAAGCTTTAGGGTCTAAACCACTCGTAGGTTCATCCAGTAAGAGCACTTTGGCTTTTTTGGCAATCGCAATGGCAATTCCAACTTTTTGTCGCATTCCCTTAGAATAACCACCTAAATTTTGATGATGCGCCTTAATCTGAAGCCCCGCTTTAGAAAGAAAATAAGTCAGTTCCCCCTGTGAATATTTGAATCCTGCCAACGACGAGAAGAATTTTAAGTTTTCCAGACCGGTAAGATTAGGATACAACATGACGGTTTCGGGGATATATGCAACATATTTTTTCGTTTCCTGTGCGTTGTCGATGACTGATAGGTCGTTAATTTTTAGTTCTCCATCTGTTGGAGCAATAAAACCTAGAAAAAGGTTGATTGTGGTAGTTTTTCCGGCACCATTTTGCCCCAATAAAGCAAAAATTTCCCCTTCTTTAATGGTTAAGTTGAGTTTGTTTAGAGCAATATGGTCGCCATATTTTTTTGTTAGATTTTCAGCTATAAGCATAGTTTTGATGTATTTGGATGATTTTTAGTACGGGTTTTTCTTTTCATGCACAGTTATAGTGACAGCCTTTAGGGCTGAAACATTTTAACCGGTGACGAAATAGGAAGAGTAGAATTTACTGGGGACAACCGAAGAGTTAGGTAAATTAGATAAACCAAAACGGTCTTTTGTATCTTAATTGGAGCTGTTTTATTGAAAACAGACCAAATAAGATTACAAATGCGTTTTACCTGATCTTTGAAAAAGACAAGCAAAAGCTATTTTTTAATTTTTCGGATGAAAATGCAGTAAACTAGCGAATAAATGGTGGTGCCCTAAGTGCAAAAAGACTGCCTTTGAAAACAACAGAAATTGTTTTTTCGTAAAAGAACGCGCTGAAAGTTTCTACGGTTGCTTTAAGAAAAGAGTACGTTTGAAAAGTGTTTGGTATAAAGGTGCTAAACGTAAAATGACAAATCTGACAATTGTTGTCTACAGTATGACTGTGTGTGATTTGCTTTTGCCCCTCAATATAAGTATGCTCACAATGTTTACTCGTTAGCTGCTTGTAAACATGCTCGTAAGAATGCAGCGTCTGAAACAGCATTGCAAACAATACAGTTACAGACATAAAAAGAGGAATTAATACATTTTTCTTTTTCATTCTTAATGGAAAAAGCCCATTTTTAAAGGACTTGGTAGCTTATAAACTAACGCAACGTTGTTGCAAATATAGATATCTTATTTAAAAATGTGCCAGAATCGATTATTATTTTATTGGGACTGGATTAAAAATGTTTATTTTTTGTTAGTAGATTTTTTGAGTTTTCATAAGATGCAATTGTATTTCAAGCCGTTTTGAGGAGAGTTTTTGGCATAAAACAAAATTAAAAAGGACAGTGCCAAAAATACCATTGTCGTACTTTAGAAATTATTTTGACAATATTATTCGTGTTAACATCGTTGTTTATTAGTAGTTATCTAAGTTATTGCCAGTAATCCCATTATAGATTTCCTATTTTTACTGGAAGACGATAGTGATCGGCATCGTTGATAACTCAATTCTTGATTTGACATGAACTCCACAAAATGTCAATTTTATAAACGGGCGTTCTGCTCCATAAAAAAGTAAATTATGAAAATAGGTTTAATAGGATTTGGAAAGACTGGAAAATCAGTAGCGACTGTACTACTGGAAAATAATAAATTTTGCCTGGAATGGGTTTTAAGACAAAGTACTGTTTTGGAAAAGAGATCTGTTTCAGAGTTTTTGGGCATTCCGTCAGAAGAACAAGGGGTTATTTACTCCAGTTCTAAAACGACGATGGAAGAATTATTAGACAAACATCCTGTTGATGTTATTATTGATTTTTCTTCCAATGAAGGTATTTACAGTTATGGAGAAGTTGCTGCAAAGCGAAAGGTTAAGATTATTTCGGCAATTTCTCATTACAAAGACAAAGAGTTGCAGTTACTAAAGAAACTGGCACATAAAACTACGGTCTTTTGGTCGCCCAATATTACGCTTGGGGTTAATTACCTGCTTTTTGCGGCTAAATTTTTAAAGAAAATTGCTCCCTGGGTGGATATTGAAGTAAACGAAGAACATTTTAAAAAGAAAGAAGGAACTTCAGGAACAGCGGTTAAAATTGCGGAAGCTTTGGAAATTGATAAAGACAATATCAACTCAGTAAGGGCAGGAGGAATAGTAGGTAAGCATGAGGTTATATTTGGATTTCCATATCAGACGGTTCGTTTAATTCATGAATCGATCTCGAGGGAAGCATTTGGAAACGGAGTTGTTTTTGTTGCCGAAAATCTGAAAAACAAACCCAAGGGGCTGTATAATTTTGAAGATATTTTAACACCTTATTTTACCGTCTGATCTAATAAAGCAAACCCGACAGGTTTCAAAAACTTGTCGGGTTTGTTTTTTTAAGACGATTTTATTTTAATAAACACATAGAAGCATAGAAATAATGGGGCAAAAAGGTTTCAAAATGAAATACATTTCTTCCGCATGGTTTGTTGCTTGTATTTTCAACTTATGAAATGATATTTCTGAGTTTGATAAGTCTATGTTTCTATGTGTATTTTATTAAATGATTAATGTATTATTTTTTAAAAATTAAAGCTTTGGTATATTCGGCATTCATTTTGGCGATCGAAAGAATCGAAATACCTTGTGGACATTCAATTTCACAGGCCCTGGTGTCTGAGCAGTTTCCAAAACCCTCGGCATCCATTTGGCTTACCATGCTCAGTACTCTTTTTGGAGCTTCGATTTGTCCCTGTGGCAACAAAGCCAAATGGGTGATTTTGGCCCCCGTAAATAAGGCTGCACTGGCATTTTTACAGGTGGCTACGCAGGCACCACACCCAATACAGGCTGCCGCATCAAAAGACGCTTCGGCAGTTTCATAGGATATGGGAATACTATTGGCTTCCGGTGCCTGACCTGTTGAAGCTCCGATAAAACCACCGGATGCAATAATGGTGTCAAAAGCGGAACGATCGATTTTTAAGTCTCTAAGTACAGGAAAAGCTTTTGCCCGAAAAGGTTCAATATAAATAGTATCTCCATCTTTAAAACTTCGCATATGAAGCTGACAGGTGGTGGTATTTTTTAAAGGACCATGAGCTCTTCCGTTGATCATCACACCGCATTGTCCGCAAATTCCTTCCCGACAATCGTGATCGAATTCAATAACACGTTCTTTTTTCTGAATTAAGGATTCATTCAAAAGATCGAGCATTTCCAGAAAAGACATATGTTCTGAAACGGCATCTATGTCATAATCGGTCATTTTTCCTTTAGAAGAACTATCAGATTGCCGCCATATTTTAAGAGAAAGTTTCATATTTCTTCAACTTTTGATTATTTGTAACTTCTTACTGCAAGTTCAACCGATTCAAATACGAGAGGTTCTTTGTGCAATTCAGGCGGTTTGGCTTCCCCTTTCCATTCCCATGCTGAAACATAGCAGAAATCATTATCATTTCGAACTGCTTCACCATCGGTAGTTTGGTATTCTTCGCGAAAGTGAGCTCCACAGGATTCTTCTCTTTGTAAAGCATCGTAACACATTAATTCGGCCAGCTCTATGTAATCGGCAATTCGGCCGGCTTTTTCGAGTTCACTGTTTAGGGTATCATCTCCGGTAATCAGTAAATCTTTTTCAAAAGAAGCTTTCAGGGCTTTTATATCTTCGATGGCTTCTTCCAGTTTTTCTTTGCTTCTCGAAAGACCGCATTTTTCATAAAGTAATCGTCCAATTTTTTTATGAAAGTGATCGGTTGAAAGGGTGCCTTTGCTATTTAAAAAACGATCGAGCTGCGTTCTCACGGATTTTTCGGCTTCTTCAAAAGCGGGGTGGTCTATGGTTGCTTTTGGAGCGTTTAATTCTCCTGCCAAATAATTCGGAATCGTATACGGAGCAATAAAATAACCGTCTACGCAAGCCTGAAGCAAAGAATTCGCTCCGAGTCTGTTAGCACCATGATCGGCAAAATTGGCTTCCCCCAAAGCAAATAGCCCGGGAATACTGGTCATTAATTCATAATCGACCCAAAGTCCACCCATAGTAAAATGGGCAGCGGGAGAAATTAGCATAGGTTCTTTGTAAGCGTTGATACCGGTAATTTTTTCATACATGGCAAACAGATTACTGTATTTGGCTTCAATAGTATTTTTCCCCTGTGCTTTTATAGCATCTGAAAAGTCGAGATAAATAGCGTTTTTCATTGGTCCGACACCATGTCCGGCATCAATCCGTTCCTTAGCCGCCCGCGATGAAATATCACGTGGTGCCAGATTTCCAAAAGAGGGATAACGACGTTCGAGATAATAATCACGTTCTTCTTCGGGAATGGTATTGGGATTTCGTGCGTCCTCGGCTTTTTTCGGAACCCATATCCGACCATCGTTCCGCAAAGATTCTGACATTAAAGTGAGTTTAGATTGGTTGGCTCCGTGTTGCGGAAGTGAGGTAGGGTGGAACTGAATCCAGCTTACCCCGGCCATATAAGCACCTTTTTTATGTGCTCGCCAGATGGCAGAACTGTTACAGCCCATAGCCAGTGTAGAAAGATAATATACTTTTCCGTAGCCTCCTGAAGCCAGTACAACTGCATCGGCAACATGACGTTCTAAAGCTCCTGTTTCGAGATTTCGGGCTATAATGCCTTTTGCTTTTCCGTCAATAATTACTAATTCTAGCATTTCATGACGGGTGTGCATCGTTACTTTTCCTAAGGATACCTGACGCAACAATCCCTGATAAGCACCTAATAAAAGCTGCTGACCGGTTTGTCCGCGTGCGTAGAAGGTTCTCGAAACCTGAACACCTCCAAAAGATCTGTTGTTTAAATATCCGGCATATTCTCTGGCAAAAGGGACGCCTTGCGCCACAGCATGGTCGATCAAATGTGCGGAACATTCAGCCAAACGATATACATTGGCTTCCCGCGATCTGAAATCACCACCTTTGATGGTATCATAAAACATTCTGAAAGTACTGTCGCCGTCGTTTTTGTAGTTTTTTGCAGCGTTAACTCCTCCTTGTGCTGCCACAGAGTGGGCACGTCGGGCAGAATCCTGAAAACAAAACGATTGAATATTATAACCCTGTTCAGCCAGAGACGCTGCGCAGGAAGCACCTGCAAGTCCGGTTCCAACAACAATAACGTTCAGTTTTTTTCTGTTGGCTGGATTTACAAGCTTTGCTTTTGCTTTGTAATTATTCCATTTATCGGCTAGTGGACCTTCGGGTATTTTGGAGTCAATCATTTTTATTTTAGTTTAAAATGAATTTATACACAAATTTTATAAGTGACTTGATTTAAAAGGAGGTCTAATTTACTATAAAAAAATGATTTTTTGTAAAGAAAAAACTATTATTTGAACTGTTTATTGCAATTCAAAATAATTAGGTTAGGAGTTTAGTGTGTTGATTTAAAGTGTTTTAGTAGATTTTCTGATTTTGGGTTTCTTTCTGTGGTTTTTATTTTAACACATAGAGACATAGGTTTTCGAACGGAACAGAAGACGTTGCACTTCAAATAAAACGCATAACTATGGGAAAGAAATGTGTTTCTCTTTTGTATTCTCTTTTTAGAATACAAATCTATGTTTCTATGTGTTAAATGTTTTTCATATCTTCTGTAAGTACTATTTGATGAATTTCTCTACATTCGGGATTTTCTCAAGTGCCTTTGTATTTTCGGCCAGCAGTTTAGCAGCAGCTTCATTTATTTTGCTTGCCGGAATTGCTTTCCATTTGTTGATGTCCTTTTCGAAATCGTTTCCAAATAAAACTCTTGATAAATCTCTTATCACACAATAAGCGGCTATTGAATGACCATTATCGCTATCATAGTTTCCGGTATTGATAAAAAACTGCAATCGTTTCACCAGACCTTCCTGGGAATAAAGAGAAACTTCAGTTAATTTGCCTCTGTATTCCAGATCGGCAGAACCAACACCTTTTAATTTGGGGAATAGTTTATAATCGGCAAAGTGTCTCCCTTCATGACCAATGTAGCTTACTCTAAAGTTTTCGGATTTTAAGTCATAGGCTTTTTTTACGCAAAACAAAGCTTCTTTTGTGGCCCAGCCTGCAGGGTAATAGCGTCCCAGAGTTGCATATTCACTCCAGCCCAGGGTGACAAAATCATCCATAAAATAGATTTTAATTGGAGTTTCTTTTCCATCATAAGTAACTTTATAGATGGTGTCTTTTTCTGTTTTCCAAACTAGTAAGTCATATAAACCTCCTGTTTTTCCAAATCCGGTCGTATGATAACCTAAACTCGCGATGTATTTTTTTTGATAGACATTGATGCTGTCTTCGTTAAGTGTTAGGTTTTTGGCAGACGGGAAATTCGTTTTAAGAAAATTCGAAACGTTTTTCAGGATCAGTGTATCGGTTTTCTTTTCTTTGTTTAAGAAAGAGAAACGCCAGTAATCTCTGTATATCTTTAATAGCTGATCTATTTTTGATTTTCGCGTTTCCAGAAAATCACTTTTGTCTTCTGCAAACTTAAATCGGTTTTCAAAGTTGGTTTTGAATTTTAAGTCTTTATCAGCTATTTTTTTATTGGTATCGATTTCCAATAGCGGTAAAGCTGATTTTGGATTGCCATCTAAAGCCAGCGAGTAGATTTTAGTGTAATCCAGTTTTATACTGTCGTTTGGAGTGGTCTGAGCATTTATTTTCGAAAATGAAAAGAAAGTGAAAATGAGTAAAGTGGTAAGTTTTAAAGTTCTCATATAGCAATGTTTGGATTAATGGATTAGCATTTTTTATACTATAGAGACTTTTTTTTTGATTTTGTTACAGTTTGGTTTTAAAAATAACAAACCCGATAGGTTTCTAAAACCTGTCGGGTTTATTGTATGGAACGATAAGAATTAATTATTTTTCGATTATCATGGTTACACCTTGTCCTCCGGCGGCGCAAATAGAAATTAGCCCGCGTCCGGACCCTTTTTCGTTTAACAGTTTAGCCATAACACCAATGATACGACCTCCTGTGGCAGCAAAGGGATGTGCTGCTGCGAGACTGCTTCCTTTCACATTTAATTTTTCGCGATCGATTGCTCCAAGGGTTTTAGGAAGTCCAATTTGAGCACTTAGCTCAGGACTTTCCCAGATTTTCAGAGTGGCTAGAACCTGAGCGGCAAAAGCTTCGTGAATTTCATAATAATCAAAATCCTGTAAGGTTAAACCCGCTTTATCAAGCATGCGACTGACAGCAAACAAAGGAGCCAATAGAAGATTCTGCTGATTTTTGACATATTCGATGGCAGCAATTTCAGCAAAGGTGATGTAAGCTAAAATGGGTAGATCATGTTCTTTTGCCCATTCCTCACTGGCTAAAAGAATGCAGGAAGCGCCATCCGTTAGCGGAGTTGAATTTCCTGCCGTTAAGGTTCCATTGATTTTGTCAAAGGCTGGTTTTAGCTTGGCCAATTTTTCCAGCGTGCTGTCTTTTCTTAAATTATTGTCCCGGTCAAGTCCGTTGAAAGGGGTAATCATATCGTTAAAAAAGCCGTCATCATAGGCTTTCGCCATATTGAGATGACTTTTAAGTGCAAAGTTGTCCTGATCTTCGCGAGAGATTTTGTAATGTTTGGCAGTGATTTCGGTGTGACCTCCCATTGAAAGTCCGGTTTGAACTTCTTCATTTTTGGGAACCAGCGGAGCCAAATCTCCAGGTCGAATTTTTAAAAAGAACTTTATTTTTTCAGTAATTGATTTTGCATTTCTGACATGGAGTAGAATTTTCCGAAGTTTGTCGCTCACCGCCATCGGAATATCGCTTATAGAATCAACACCTCCGGCAATTCCGCATTCAATTTGTCCCAATGCAATTTTATTAGCGATATAAATGGCACTTTCGATTCCGGTATCACAAGCCTGTTGCAAATCGCAGGCAGGAGTAGCGGGATCGAGCGTTGTTTTCAGGACACATTCTCTCATTAGATTATTGTCGTAAGTATGTTTGATTACGGCCCCTCCGGCTACTTCACCGATTAATTTTCCTTTCAGATTGTATTTGGCCACAAGACCATCAAGAGCAGCGGTCATCATTTGTTGGTTTCCAACTTCGGCGTAGGCGGTATTAGCTCTTGCAAACGGAATACGGTTGTATCCCACAATAGCTACTTTTTTGATTGTGTTTGTGTGATTCATAAGTCAGGTGGTGTTTTTGTCCTTAAAGATAAGCAGAGTTATTTACTATTGACGAATTTATAATCCAAAATAATAAGTCTTGGCATTGCATTTAACGATTTGATTTTGAATTATATTTATTTAGAATAATTAAAAATAATTTGCAAAACGATGTTTTAGCCCTTACTTTTGCCAGCGAAATAAAAACCAATACAAATAATTATGAATACCATGAGAATAAAAAAAGTTTTATTTTTTCTGATTTTTCTAAACTCATTAGTTATGATGGGGCAGGAAAACGGAAAAGTAGCCGGAAGGGTTTCTTTAACCGGAAATGTACCGGCAGAAGGTGTTTCTGTTGCACTTAAAGGAACAAGATACAGTGCTATAACGAACGAACACGGACAGTACGAAATTAAAAATGTTAAACCTGCGAGTTATACCATCAGCATCAGTGCAGTTGGAATTCGTCCCGTTGAAGACAGAATTACAGTGACATCAAAGCAAACGACAACTAAAAATTTCATGCTTGCGGAGAGCCAGGAAGATTTGGACGAAGTGGTGATTACTAAAAACAAATACAAGCAAGACAAGCCTTCTTTATCTTTACGTCTTCAAACTCCGGTATTGGAAATTCCACAGAATATTCAGATTGTGAGCGGTCAGACATTAAAAGATCAGCAGATTGTGAGTATGAGTGACGGAGTAATCCGAAATGTGAGTGGAGCCGTGCGCTCTGAGCATTGGGGAGATTTGTACACCAATATAAAAATGCGTGGTTCACAGGTTCAGGCGTTCCGTAATGGCTTTAATGTGGTTACTTCTTTCTGGGGACCTCTTACGGAAGACATGAGTTTTGTAGATCATATCGAGTTTGTAAAAGGACCGGCAGGATTTATGCTTTCCAGTGGTGATCCAAGCGGATTGTATAACGTGGTAACTAAGAAACCAACCGGAATGACAAAGGGTGAAGCCAGTGTAATTGCGGGAAGTTATGATTTTTACAGAGCGAGTATTGATCTTGACGGTAAATTGGACAAAAAAGGAAAGTTATTGTACCGTTTTAATGCTGCAGCCCAAAACAGAGGTTCGCACCGTTCCTTTGAACACAATAACCGTTATGTAATTGCTCCGGTACTTACCTACCAGATTGATGATAAAACAAAAATTACGGCGGAGTATAATTTTCAATATGCCAACATGACTGAGGTAGGTTCTTATTATGTGTTTGGACCTAAATCTGATGGATATGCCACTTTACCGGTTGGATTTACCCTGACACAGCCTGGTATTCCGGATACTAATATTCAGGACCATAGCGGGTATTTTATGTTTGAGCATAAGTTTGATGATAACTGGAAACTGACAGCACAAACTTCTTATTTCAAGTACATTCAGCAAGGATACAGTTCATGGCCTGCCAGCGTTGGCTCAAGTGAAAATACCCTTGGTAAAGGCAACATTATTAGAAATGTGGGTATCTGGGATGCAGAAAGTAATATGTATTTAGGCCAGGTATTCGTAAACGGGAAGTTCAATACAGGAGCTGTCACACATAAAATACTAAGTGGTGTAGATTTGGGGAATAAAGATTATATGGCAGATTGGGGACAGTCTCATGATCTTGATACGGCAGCTAATCCATTTAATGTTTACCATCCAAATTATGGTACACCTTCTAATGGTTTTCCGGCTTTTGATCGTGCAACACCGCTTTCTGTCAGAGCCGGAATTGGAGGCAGACTGGGACAAAAGTATGCAGCAGGTTACATTCAGGATGAGTTAGGTTTTTTTGAAAACAGGTTGAGATTGACTCTTGCGGCACGATACACTTGGATTAGTCAAAACAGTTGGGGAACGGATGA
This sequence comes from Flavobacterium sp. B183, assembly GCF_023539155.1. NCBI lineage: Bacteria > Pseudomonadati > Bacteroidota > Flavobacteriia > Flavobacteriales > Flavobacteriaceae > Flavobacterium > Flavobacterium sp. B183. The sequence goes on from NZ_CP097434.1 coordinate 3,360,032, forward strand.
ATCTGACAGTCATATTACGCCACGTGTGGGAGCTAGTTATTCTGTGACTGATAATCTGGCTGTTTATGGTTTATACGATCAGGCTTTTATACCACAATCCGGAATTATCCAAAATGGGGATCAGGTAAAACCACTTACAGGAAATAATTTGGAATTTGGGGTTAAGAAAGATTGGTTTGACGGATCATGGAGTACTACATTGTCGGCTTATCGTATCGTAAAACAAAATGAGCTTACTTCTGATCCTAAGAATGGACCAAACGATGTTTATAAAATTGTTTTGGGAGAGAAAAGAGCACAGGGTGTTGAATTTGACGTAAGAGGAAAATTATTAGACGGACTTAACCTTATTGCCAATTATGCTTTTACAGAATCTGTAGTTACAAGTTCAGTAGTTAAAACTATTGTAGTTGGTTCAGTAGTACCGGGCTTTGCCAAACATACTGCAAATGCGTGGTTGAACTACAGCATTCAAAGCGGAAAGTTAAAAGGATTAGGAGCTTCTATAGGAGGGACTTATCTTGCGGGCCGTCAGACAGACAGTTGGAGTGTAGGAGCTATAAGCTTACCAAACTATTTTAAACTGGATGGAGGGTTATCTTATGAAACCGGAAAGTTTAAAGTTACTGCCAACGTCTTTAACATTTTGGATAAATACCTTTACAGCGGATCTTACTATGAGTGGCTTTCTGCTTACTATTGGCAAACAGAAGCGCCAAGAAACTTTAGAGTGGGGGTAACGTATAAGTTTTAATTTTTTTAGGTTCTAAGGTACTGAGGTTCTAAGGTTCTAAGAGTAAACCCGACAGGTTTTTGAAACCTGTCGGGTTTTTTTGTTGTTATGAAATAAGAAATCCTTTTAATCTGTGCAATCTGTGGCAAAAAACTACCCTTTTTGAATGAGCGGAATCACTTTTGCACCAATAAGTTCTATAGCAGTCATGAGTTGTGTGTGCGTGAGACCAGCATTGTCCATTTGAAAGGTGAATCTGGAAATACCACCAAGTGATTCGCTGTGACGCAAAATTTTATCAGCAATGCGTTCAGGACCTCCCACAACCAATACACCCAGATCGTCAATTAATCCGTCAAATTTGGCTTTGGTCACGGGCGGCCACCCGCGTTCCAAGCCTAATTTTGTCCAAAGTTCAGCATAACCGGGATAATATTCTTCAATAGCTTTTTCGGTTGTATTTGCAGCAAATCCGGGTGAATGTAGTCCCACTTTAAGTTCTTCGGGTTGATAACCCGCAGCTTTTCCTGCTTCACGATACAAGTCAACTAAAGGACGAAAACGATGGGTCTGTCCTCCAATAACTGCGACCATCAAGGGAAGCCCTAACGATCCGGCGCGGATAAATGATTCAGGAGTTCCGCCAACACCCAGCCATACAGGAAGTTTTTCTTGCAAAGCTCTGGGATAAACTGGAAGATTATTTATGGAAGGGCGAAATTTTCCTGACCAGGTCACAAATTCATTGTCTCTGATTTGAAGAAAGAGATCTAATTTTTCTTTAAAAAGTTCATCGTAATCATTCAGATTAAATCCAAAAAGCGGGTAAGCTTCGATGGAAGATCCACGGCCTACTACAATTTCGGCTCTTCCTTTTGAAATTAAATCAAGAGTCGCAAAACTTTGATAGACTCTTACCGGATCGGCAGCACTTAGAACTGAAACAGCACTTGACAATCGAATGCGTTTGGTTCGTGCCGCAGCAGCACTTAAAATCACAGCGGTTGCCGAATCTAAAAATTCTTTTTTATGGTGTTCACCAATACCAAAAACGTCAAGTCCGGCCTGATCTGCCAGCTCGATTCTTTGGAGTAATTGTTCCATTGCATCAACACTGCTTAGCGTATTGTGGTCTCCATACATCGCCGAAGCGAAACTGTCAATTCCTATTTCCATTTTTTATAGCTTTAGGCTTTAAGCTTTAAGCAATATGCTTTTTTTAGAAAGCCTACAGCCCAATACTTATCGCGGTTAGTAAAGTATTATCGCTTAGTAAACCCGACAGGTTCTAAAAACCTGTCGGGTTTGGTCGTTATTAAGAAAGCCTAAAGCTTAGTGCCTATAGCTTAAAGCTTATAATTAATGTGAAAAACCAAAGGAAACGCTAATCAGAATAATCACAATAACTATTAAGGTGATGCCTACATACAGATAATCTTTTTCCAGTAAAAACGAAAATAGTGATAGTAAAACGCGTAAAACCGGAGTTAGAAAAAGCAGAATAATTCCAAAAAAGATTAAAGATTCACCGTTTCCCTGAATTACACCCTGATAAATTGCCGAAATTACTTCAAAGATATTACGGTCATTTTCATGAAAGACCGAATAATCTTCAATGTCTGTACTATGATGCAGTAAGTAAACAATTCCACCAATAAAAGCTACGGATAAAGAAATCCAGACGCCATAGCGCAATAAATTTCCGATAATGGTTTGAAAATCTTTTTCTCCAAATTTTTCCTTTTGCATAGTCTTAGATTTTTCCATTAATTCCGTTATAGATCATATTTACTGCCAATACAAAGATGAGACAGGCAAAGAATATTCTTAGTTTCTTAGGATTTGTTTTCACAAGAACTTTCGCTCCTGCCATCGCTCCAAAAAGCACACCAACCACTACAGGCATACAGATTCCGGGTTCGATGTATCCTTTCTGAATGTAAATGACAGAACTTGCCATTGCGGTAACTCCCATCATAAAGTTACTGGTGGTAGTAGAAACTTTAAACGGTACTCTCATAATATTGTCCATGGCGATTACTTTAAAAGCTCCGGAACCAATTCCTAATAAACCGGACATCATTCCGGCAATTCCCATCATACTGAAACCTCCTATAACATTTTTAGTCCCGTAATGAATAACTTTGCCATCGTGTGCGGGATAAGTGCCTTCTAATTTTAGTTTTTTAGCCAAAGGACTAGATTCTAAAACAATATGTTCTTCTTTTTTACGAAGCGAATTGATAGCCGAGAAAATTAAAGTAAGCCCGAATAAAACGGCAATAAACGAAGTAGGAGCAATGGTTGAAAGCAGGGCTCCGCAAACAGCACCTATTGTGGTGGCAATTTCCAGAAAAATACCCAATCGCATGTTGGTGATTCCTTCTCTCACATAAGCTGCGGCTGAACCTGAAGAAGTTGCAATTACGGAAACCAAGGCTGCACCAATTGCATAATGAATGTCAACGCCAAGAATGACTGTTAAAAGTGGAATTATGATAATCCCGCCACCTAAACCTGATAATGAGCCAATAAAACCTGCTAAAAAAGCACCAAGAATCATAATCAGGGTAAACGTAAGTACTGTCATTCGAATCAATTTTGTTACCGCTAATTTACGAATTGAAATTGGGAGAGGAACTTTTTTATTTCTTAATTAAAAACTAAAATGAGATCACTCTAAAGTAAAAAGGATGAAAAATAATGCCAAAATAATTCTAACTGATTGATTTTTAAATAACAATCAGGGAGGTTGATGCTGCGGTAAGATTGAAGAACTTACAGGTTGTCTTCTATTATTTTTTGCACACTATTGATAAAAGTCTCCGTATCCTTAACATCCTGCTTGATGTATAAATCGTATTTGGTTAATTTATACTGATCAATCATGTCCTTTTTTAAATACTTTATGAGAGATTCGAGTGTTCGGGTATCTTCCTCATTTTGCCTTTTTAGTTCCCTTTGTTTGCTTTGCAAGTAATCCAGACTGTTTTTTAATCTCTCGACATTTAACTTTTCCACTCTTTTCCTTCGTTTAAAATTATTTTATAAACGATATCCCGGGAGGTTATTAAGCTCAATATGCCCCAAAAACCATTACCATTTGAGTTTAATTCCTCCGGAGTATCGTATTTTCATACATACGTTTAAATTGAGAATTTAGATTTGGGAATTGTTATATAATTTGTATTGCGATTTACAAAATTTGTATTTGAGGTAAGCAGGTTGTCGAAAGCCCAATGTTTTGGTCTTTTTCGCAGGTAGTTATTTTTTAAGGATTTTATATTTTGAATGAGTTTTATAAATTTTTATTGGGATCGATTGTCTAAAGCGAGATACGTTTTGTCCAAAGAAGAAAGCAATAAGGCTGCCGCAGCACTTGTTAGAACCGAGTAATCAAAAGGAGCTTTTACAGAGACTGAAACAGCCATGGAGAATGCAAAAAGAAGCATTAAACCTGCAGTTCCCAAAGCAATGTAACGGGTTTTAAATCCTATGATGAGAAACAAACCAAACAAAATCTCAAAAAAAGTAGCCAAAGCTCCCAATACTTCTGCTAAGGATTTACTGGCAAAGGAGTTTAAGGTTTGGGTGTAAATAATAAAATTGTCCCAGTTTCCCCACGCAACTCCGGGAGCGCCGGGTGCACCCCAAAGACCAAAACGGTCGGCAACTGCAGAGAGCATCGTAATTCCTAAAACAATTCTTAAAACAAAACCTGCCTGTGTTGTACCAATTTTTCTCATTTGGATCTTTTTAGGTAAAGGTAACAAGATGTTCTGCTACTTTGATGATTATTTTTGAGACCAAGCTATTTTAAGAACTCTTAAATCCATCTTCCTTATCCTTGAAGGCCCATGCCGCCATAGCTTCGATAACAGGCATTAAACCTTTTCCCGACGGACTTAAGCTATAGGTCACAAAAGGAGGTACAACGGGTTTAGCTTCTCTAATGACAAGATGGTCGGCTTCTAGCTGTTTTAAATGTTGTATCAGCATCTTTTCGGTAACTGCAGGGATAGCCCTTTTTAGTTCGCTGTAACGTTTGCTTCCGCCTGAAAGATGGTAAATGATAATGGGTTTCCAATAGCCTCCAATTTTTTCCATAACATAAGTTACAGGACATTGGTCTAAAGCATATTGTTTATTTTCTTGAATAGTCGATGATTCTTTGATGGCGGTCATAGTGCATACTTTAGGGTAAGTACTTGTATAAAAGTAAGTACAAATATACCTTTGTTACAGAACATAAAAAATAAACAGAGATGAAAATTACAATTTCAGGATCATTAGGAAACATAGGTAAGCCATTGACCCAAAAACTTATTGCCTCGGGACACGAGGTAACAGTAATCAGTAGTAGTTCAGACCGCGTAAAAATTATTGAAGCAGCAGGAGCAAAAGCAGCGATAGGTTCTGTAAGTGATGCCGCTTTTTTGCAAAGCGCATTTGAAGGAGCTGATGCTGTATTTGCAATGACTCCGCCTAATATGGGAGGAGTTAATATCATTACCAATACTACAGACGCCGGTAAAGCACTTGCAAAAGCCATAGCAGCTGCCGGAGTAAAACGTGTTGTAATGTTGAGCAGTATTGGTGCAGATTTACCAAGAGGAAATGGTCCAATTGCCGGACTTCATAATATCGAGAAATTATATGAGTCATTAGAGAACGTATCGGTTACGTATCTTCGTGCGGGTTTTTTCTACACGAATTTGTACCATGATGTTCCAATGATTAAGGGAGCGGGAATTATTGGAGCAAATTATCCTTCTAACACTACAATTCCTTTTGTACATCCTGAAGATATTGCCGCAGCAGTGTCTGAAGAATTACTAAAAACGATAGCGGGAAAGAACATTCGTTATATTGTAAGTGATGTACGAACTCCAAATGAAGTAGCCAAAACTTTAGGCTTAGCCATTGGAAAACCGGATTTACCATGGATAGAATTTACCGATGTACAATCTCTTGACGGAATGAAACAAGCGGGACTCCCGGAAGAAATTGCTGAATTGTATACCGAAATGGGATCAGGTTTTAGAAACGGTAAAATTGCAGCACATTTTTTAGGCGATTATAATTCTGTTGAAGGACGAACTAAACTGGAAGATTTTGCAAAAGAATTTGCCGCTAAATTTTAAATAGTAAAAGTAAGAAGCTGGTTTTAGGATCAGCTTTTTTTAGTATTTGAGAATTCTAAAGTGCTATTGATTTTTGATAAGAATATACTGGTTTAGTATAAAATTATACCGTTTGTAAGATTCGGACTGTATTTATCTTTGTAATAATAATAGAACTTAAAAATTATAAAGATGAAAGCCATAGGATTTAAAACATCGTTACCAATTGCTGAAGAAGAGAGTTTTATAGCATTTGAAACTCCAAAACCAGTTCCAGGAGAGCGTGATTTAGTAGTAAAAATTAGTGCAGTATCTGTTAATCCCGTCGATTTTAAAATTCGTCAAAATAGTACAAAAGATACCGTTTTAGAAACTCCGAAGATTATAGGCTGGGATGCTGTGGGTATTGTTGAAGCGGTAGGAGAGAAAGTAAGCCTGTTTAAGGTGGGAGATGAAGTTTTTTATGCCGGAGATATTACCAAACCGGGTAGTAATGCCGAATACCAGGTTATTGACGAACGAATTGTAGGCAGAAAACCAAAGTCCTTAAGTCTTGAAGAATCGGCAGTCATACCTTTAACCGGTTTAACGGCTTGGGAAATTCTCTTTGACCGCATCCGAATCAATCCTGAAAAAGATAAAGGTAAGTCGATCTTAATTATTGGAGGGGCAGGAGGAGTAGGTTCGATCGCTATTCAATTGGCCAAAAAAGTAGCGGGTCTCACGGTTATTGCAACCGCATCCCGCCCAGAAACTATAGCCTGGTGCAAAGAGCAGGGAGCGGATTATGTAGTTGATCACCGAAATTTAATTGCTTCGGTTCAGGAAGCCGGGTTTCAACAGGTCGATTTTATTTTAGATTTTGTAGATACGAATTCGTATTGGGATACTATGGTAGAATTGATTAAACCCCAAGGGCATATTGCTTCTATTACCGGAAGCAGTGATCCCGTGGCTTTGAACAAACTGAAAAATAAAAGTGCCTCCTTCTCGTGGGAGCTTATGTACACACGATCGATGTATGAAACCGATGATATGCAGGAACAGCACGTTATTCTTAATAAATTGGCTGATCTTTTAGATCAGGGTATGCTAAAATCAACGCTAAATGTAACGCTAACAGGTTTAACAGTAGCGAATTTCAAAAAAGCGCATGAACTTTTAGAGTCAGGAAAAACTATAGGAAAAATTGCTATTAAGTTCTAAAGACAAGCAGGGATAAGATTATGAACCTTTTAATATCTTAAAAACGTATTCTTTGTAGCTTGCCCCGATAGGAATTTCTATGGAGCCAATTTCAACATCATAAGCGGTAAAGGCAGTAATGTTTTTTAAATTGATGATAAAAGAACGGTGTACGCGAAGAAAATCTTTTCCCTGAAGTTCCGCTTCAATATCGCCGATTTTGTATTTAGAGGTTAGTTTTATGCCTTCCTTCTGATGCACCACAATGTAGTCTTTCACACTTTCAATAAATAGAACATTATCTGTATTGATTTTATGAAATTTAGTACCGCTTCTGATGTAAATAAAACTCTCGAGAGGCGGCGTTATAATTTTAGTATTGCTTGGGCCACTGATACGTAAATAACGATCAGTGGCTTTAAAAAAGCGATCAAAAGTAATAGGTTTGAGTAAATAATCTACAATGTCATGTTCGTAGCTTTCCAAAGCATATTCACGATAAGCCGTTGTGAAAATAATAGACGGAGGGTTTTTCAATGTCTTTAAAAAATCAATTCCCGTGATCTGAGGCATTTTAATATCCAGAAACATCAGGTCAACAGCCGTAGTTCTTAATACTTCGGCAGCTTTTAAGGCATTCGGACAGGTTCCTACAATCTCAAAATAATCCAGCTTACTGATGTGATTTTGCAGCAGGTTTATGGCCAAAGGCTCATCATCGACTAATAAACATCTTATTTTCATTTTTCTAAGCTTGGTTGGAATCGTTTTGCAGCTTGATTTCTAAATGGGCTGTAAAATGAGTATCGTTTTTGGCAACCTCAAAAGTATAATTTTCCGGATAAATTTTGTCCAGCTGCTGTATGATATTGTTCAGTCCAATTTTACCGTTTTCAGATTCAGTTTCACTTTTCCCAATAGTGTTTTTAACCGTAAAGGTAAAATGATTGTTCTTTAGTTTTAAATCAATAACTATAACGGGGGAATCCGTATCTTCTCCGGCGCCATGCTTAAAAGCATTTTCTACTAATGAAAGTAAAATTAAAGGCGCAATAACATCATTATGGTCGATATCGGTATTAAAAATAACACTGAGCCTTTCATCATATCGTAATTTTTCAAGTGCAATATAATTGTTAAGCAATGCAATTTCTTGCGAAACAGGGACATATGTGCCGCTGCAGCGATATAAAATACAATCTAGTATTTCAGACAATACGGCAATTGATGGTGAAGTAATGGGCGAATTAACAAGGGAAAGCGAATAAATATTGTTGAGCGTATTGAACAAAAAATGAGGATTCAATTGGGCTTTTAGCACTTTCAATTCCGTTTCCGCCTTTTGCTTTTCCAGTAACAATGCTTTTTTCTGAACTAAATACTGGTTTTTAACCTGTTTTACAAAAACAAAAAATAAAGAAAGAAAAAAGGATTGAATAAAATACGATCGAAACAACTTTGAAATATCTGTAAAGATTTCAAAAACGGACTCCTGTATAAAAGGAGGGGTGCGTACAATAGGTTCCAGTACATAAATGATTATAGTTCGGTTAATAGCCGAGATAAGATAACAGCCCACTATAAATTCAAGCCAGACCATACTATGATTTTTGGGCGTCATTAAGCGCGGAAGAATACGGTAGGAAAGGAAATAGGCAAACAGCATAGAGAAAAACAGATCGAATGCAATTCCCAGCATTTCATTTGGAATGTTTAATGCAGGATCATCAAAATTGTTTTTACCAAGGAACATAATATACAGGCAGAACCAAAACACAATATGTGTTGGAACTCTGTGCGCTGAGGAATAGTTGATGAGTTTTTCGAATATTGACATAGCAGACCAAAGTTAGTATTTATTTACAAAGAGAAAGAACGTGTCGACAAACAGGTTCAAAAAAGACATTAACGCATGAAAAGCGTAGATAAACATCGTTAATACTCGTTATTTAATGGTTTATCGATCTGAAAGAACTGTATAGCATGCGCTTAATTTTTGCATACAATTAAAGAAGAGTTTTGGTGAAAATTATAAACGAAACCAAAAATGAAAAAGCTCATCTTACTCATCATCCTTTCTTTAGGCTTTGAAGCTGTGGCACAGACCAATGAATTTACGCTTAAAGGAAAAGTTATGGATTCAAAAACAAAACAATCCCTGTCCTATGTTACCGTCACGCTGGAATCGTCTGATCAGAAAAAAAGAACGGTTTCTTCTGATGAAAACGGGATGTACGTTTTCAAGAGTCCTCCCGGAAATTATCAGTTGAAAATCGAATTTATATCCTACAAACCATTCACCGTAAACGCGATTTCACTTCAGAAAGATCTGATTTTAAAAGACGTTTTACTGGAAGAAGAAGTCAATGAACTGAATGAAGTGAATGTGGTAGCTGAAAAATCGGCCGTAGAACTAAAAATGGATAAAAAAGTATTCAACGTTGGGAAAGACATTCTCTCCAAAGGCGGAACAGCTAACGATATTTTGAATAATGTTCCTTCTGTGAATGTTGATATTGCCGGGGCCGTAAGCCTTAGAGGCAATAGTGGTGTTACGGTTTTAATTAATGGAAAACCATCCATGTTAACGGCCAATAACGGTTTGTCTCAAATTTCGGCGGGGAATATTGAAAAGGTAGAAGTTATTACAAATCCCTCAGCGGCTTACGAAGCGCAGGGGAGTGCAGGAATTATAAATATCATACTAAAGAAAAACAGTATGCAGGGATTCAACGGTTCGCTGCAGGCAGGAATAGGAAATCCGGCAAATCATAGCCTGAATGCCAATGTGAGTTATAAAACCGAAAAAGTCAATTTGTTTTCCAATATAGGATACCGTTATATTGACGTTTTTGCTTCCAACAGACAGTTTCAGCGCAATACCAGCAACAATGTAGTAACCACGCTGAATCAATACGATGATATCCGAAGAAATAATAGTATCTACAATATTTACATAGGAGGAGATTATTACATTAATGCCAAGAATACCTTAACCGGAAGCTACTATCGAGACAGAAACAATAACAATTACAAAACAGCTATTGGGTACGAGTATGCCAATGCCAATAATGCAACTGACAGTATCATCAATCGCTACGAAAATTATAAGGAACCAAAGTTTTACAATGCCTTAGAATTAAATTATGTAAAAACATTTGATAAAAAGGATAAAAAATGGACGACCAGCCTGCAATATGATTTTTGGCACGACGATGAAAATCAATACATCGATCAGCAAAAAACGATGCCTTATGAACCCGAAGTTTCTAATCTGTACAGCCGAGATATTGAAAGCAGTAACGATATCTTTCTAAAGTCTGATTTTGTAAATCCGATAAACGAAAATTCTAAAATTGAGATGGGAATCAGAAGCGATTTGCGTGCTATCAGAAGTGATTATTATACGGTTTTGGATGAGGTGCTACAGGATCAGTTTACCAATAAATTAAAATACGACGAGAACCTTTATAGTGGTTACATTCAGTTTGGAAGTAAAATTAAAAAGTTCAGTTATCTGGCAGGTTTGCGGGCAGAGTTATCCGATATAAAAATTGCCGATTCTAAGAACTTGTTCAGCAACACTAAAAATTATATCAACCTATTTCCAACCGTTCATTTAGTATACAATCTAACCGAAAAAACGGACTTACAGCTTAGCTACAGCAAACGTATCAACCGTCCGAGGTTTTGGCAGCTGAATCCTTTTTCCGGGCTTTCAGATTTGCGCAATCTTACCGTAGGAAACCCTGATTTGAATCCGATGTTTACGAATTCTTTTGAATTGACTTTACTGGCTAAACCCGGAAAATTTAGCATCAATCCGTCTGTATACTATCAGCACACTACCGATTTTTTCGAGTATATTCTACAGCGTACCGATGAAAATTATTTTGTGAGAACACCGGTAAATCTGGACACCGAAGATCGTTACGGAGCAGAAGTTTCTTCAACTTACAGTCCAACAAAATGGCTGAGACTGTCTTTGGATTTTAATTACTACAAATTTAAGCAGCAAGGTATTTACAAAGAGGTAGTTTATGATGTGGAAGATGAAACCTGGCTGTCAAGTTTTCGTTCGGTTGTGAAGTTTCCAAAAATCATTTCGGGCGATTTTAGTTTTAAATACCGAGGTAAAAATCAGGGAGTTCAATCGGTTACCGAGGCACAATACTCGGCCAATATTGGTTTAAACAAGGACTTTTTTAACGATAAAATGTCGGTTACTTTAAATGTGAACAACCTTTTCAATTCGCAACTAACCAAACAAACGGTCAGCACACCGCTCTATTATTTAGAATCAGAGTTTCGTTCGCAGGGAAGATATATCAGACTGACTGTAATTTACCGTTTCAACCGAAAAAAGAATGAAGCCGACAGACTTCCGGATTCTGAATAGTCTGGAAGTTTAGATTCTTTACTCCAATTGAATTTTAGGAATCGAGCCAGTTTTTAAAATTATTGATTTCCTTTTTGCTTAGAATAATAGGTTCTGTATCCGGAACGGTAACATTCAGTAAAATTTCGATTTTCTGGCTCGAATGTTTCACAATTTCCTGAACAGAATGGCGGTTGATAATATATTTTCTGTTGATTTTAAAGAAAAGAGCCGGATCGAGTTTATTGATGAGGTCTTTCAAATTATTATTGTACAGATAACTACTGCCGGAGTTGGTGTAGATAAACAAATGTTTTCCAGTGGCAAAGAAAAAGGGAATTGAAGTGTCGTTAACAGAAATTAGTTTATCTCTGTGGCTCACCAAAAAATGATGCTGAATGTTACTTTGATTCTCAATTTCAACCAAAGATTCAACAACTGAATTGCTGTTAAAGGTTTCTTTTATGTTTTTGTATTTGTGCAAAGCTTCGAGTAATTCTTCCTCTTCGTAAGGTTTAAGAAGATAATCGATAGTAAAATGTTTGAAAACTTTTACCGCATAAGAGTCATAAGCAGTGATAAAAATAACGGGGCATGACACGAGAGCCTGCTCGAAAATATCGAGGCTTTTACCATCTCCCAAATGAATATCCATAAATGCCAGATCAACGGTATTCGCCTTAAAAAAGGCAACAGCACCCTTTACAGATTTCAGTACTGTAATTTCACTGATCGGAAGGACAGTCTGCTCTTCCAGAATGGTTTTGAGATAGGTGGAGGCGAGATGTTCATCTTCAATGATGACTATTTTCATTTCGTTTATTTTTTGTAAAGTTAAAAAAAACTTAGGGCTGTGAAAAGTTATGAGGTTGTAAAGTGCAATGATTTAGAATCATTGCACTTTTTTTGAATTATACATGATTACTGTATTTAGCATAATTTTAGTGAAAAGAGTATAAATTGTATGGAGTAGAGACTATTAGGGGCTAATATTCAAATCGATAGTAGTTTGTATAAAATTAGAAAAACGTAACAATTGTATTGCAAAGCTGATTTTAAGAACACTCGCATTGTATAGAATCACTACTTTATAAAAGTTAAAAAAAGTAAAAGAGGATATCTGAAATTAGAGGTCTTAAAAATCTCAAAATAAAAATAAAATTTAACAGTCAATTACATCAATTTTACTAGTTTTGTTAGCAAAATTTTAAGAAAAAAAGAATTGATAATAGTTATTTATTGAAACTTTAATAAATAATGTTATCTCATTAAAAATCAGTAGTATGTTGAAAAGGATTGTGGCTCTGGCAATATTAATTTGCACTGCTTGCCAAACAACCAAAATTAAAAATGAAGAGTATAAATTTTCCTCTTCAATCGTAGAGATAGGGAGTATAGGAGAATCAAAACTTTCTTATAATCAAAATATATTTGAAACAAAGGCTTTTCCAAAACTTCAGAATAATATTCGTCTCGAGATTGGCGTAGTTCCTTACAACAAAAAATTAGACAAAATCTATAAGTCGAAAGCGAAGTATAATCAAAATCAAACTAAAGTGGCTTTTATAGATAGTTTGCCTATAAAACCTGAATTGGTAACCATAAAGATTTTAGATGTCGCTGGTTTTGTTCACGAAATAAATTCGGATTACAATACTGAGATTTTAAATCTATTAGTAAACACAGAGTCTTCAAAAATTATTTCTAGTGTTGCGGTTAGTTTATCTGCTGATGAGATTACTAAAATCAGACAGGCAGATGCCTACTATCTAATCAACAATCTGCATAAAAAATACAGTATTGCTTTGTTTAAATTGGGAAAAAAAGTGGATACGATCGACATTAATTCAGAAACCATAGTGGCTTATCAGGTAAGTTCTTTTTGTTGGAGTGTATCCGAAAAAGGGAAGTGGTATGTAGCTGATATTGTTGGGGAGTATAGTAGTTGCAAAGGAGTAACGGAAAAAAGAATCACCCCAAAGAAAAAAAACAAAAGTTTATTTGACCTGTAAATCACTTGGCACTAAATCTATGGTTAAGTACCCAAAACATTCAATTCTATTTTATTATGAATAAAATTTCGTTCCTTACATTGTTCTTTTTTGTAGTAATGTTAAGTTTTTCATCCTGCGAAGAGATACTTCTTGTTCCGGATATATCTAAGAAAGAAGTAGTTCTTGTTGCTCCGGGGAATAATGTTACGCTCTCTTCTTCAGGAGTTTCGTTTTCTTGGGAGAATGTTCAGGATGCTGATAAATACAGATTACAGATTGCAACACCTAATTTTGATAATCCTCAACAGTTAGTTCGCGATACTCTGGTATCAAAGAACTCATTTTCCCAACAACTAAATATTGGAAAGTATGAATGGCGTGTAAAAGCTGTGAATAGTGGTTACGAAACGGTTTATACCAAACGAAGCTTTGAAGTTCTAAACAATAATGATTTTCAAAATAATACAATAATCTTATTAACTCCTGCTAATAATTTAACGACCAAGACGGCACTACAAAAATTATCGTGGGAGACTATCTTGGGAGCGACTTCTTATCAGCTTCAGGTTTTAGATGAAAATAATACTCTGGTAAAAGATCAAACTACAGCCACAGTGCTGCTTAATTTTACTTTTGACGAAGGAAAGTATACCTGGAAAGTAAGAGCGAGCAATGGTACATCGCAAACATTGTATACTTCAAGATCTATTTTGGTAGATACTAAAGTTCCAAATACCCCGGTTCTATCGAGCCCGGCAAATGCGAGTTCAAGTACAAACACAAGTGTAAATTTTCAATGGAGCAGAACTCCGGTGGCCGGAAGTCCTGAAAAAGACAGTATTTATGTTTATACAGAAAGTACTCTCACCAATTTAAATTTTAAAGACAAAGCCGTTACACCGTACAGCAAAACACTTACGAAAGGAACTTACTATTGGTTTATCAAATCATTCGACGAAGCAGGTAATGTGAGTCCGAGAAGTACTGTGTTTAATTTTACAATAAACTAGAAATGAAATTTTACATTTTTTTTTCAAACACTTTACAAAAATAAATACTTAAAATACTGATAAACATGCTTTTTAATAAAATAATTATTCCTTTTTTAGCGTTCTTTTTTTCCTCATTTCTTTTTGCACAAACGCATATAGATCAAAATGGTGTAAAAACAAGTGTTATATCTGGATTATCAGCTGCTGATATGCAGGCAAGAAGATATGAAATCGCCTCTGTTGGCTATAATTCTTACCATTGGCAAGCTGGAGGCTTGATTATAATAGAACTTTTTCAAGTTTCTTATGGCACCGGTTATGAAAGATACGTTGTTGAAAATGGTTTCCATCAAGGGGCTAATACCGGTTCGCCTGTTGTTAAACTTGTTGAATCAAATGGAATGTATCATTCCGGAAGAATTGTACTGGGTTCGCCTACAGATTTAAGTACCTATCTTGGTGACTATGTCAACAAACAATTACCAATATTTTTCGATGTTCGAGATTATGCCACTTATAGAATTAAAATTACTTATTTACAAGAAAGGGTCGATGTCGTTACCGACAAAAATCAAATCAAAATTAATCAAACACCGAGCGGAGTTAATATACCTGATTTTTCAGCATCAAATGAACTAAATTATAACTTAATCTCAAGTGGATATTTAAGAGTTAGCGGATTCGGAAACCATTATATCCAAAATGGGAATGTAGGAATTGGAACAATGTCTCCCGATGAAAAACTAACCGTAAAAGGGAAAATTCATACTCAGGAAGTTCGTGTTGATATGGCAGGACCACTGGTACCGGATTATGTTTTTGCTAACGATTACAAATTAAAATCATTGCAGCAAGTTGAAGATTATATCAATGAAAATAAACATTTGCCTGAAATTCCATCAGCTCAGGATATTGAGAAAAATGGTTTGATGCTGGCTGAGATGAATATGAGTCTGTTGAAAAAAATTGAAGAATTGACGCTTTATGTTATTGAAATGAAAAAGGAGAACGAAAAAATGAAAAAAGATATATTAATACTAAAAGAATTAAAAAATTAAATGTATGAAAAGAATAATTTTATTCGTAGTTTTTCTTGCATCAACTATGTCATATTCTCAAGTTAACGGAAGCTTTAGTGTTGGAGGGGATATTGATAAATTTTATCCCGTTCTTTTTTTTGATGGAGGGTGGAGTAGCAATGTTGCTACCAAGGTAACATTAGGTCGAAGCGCAACTCATACAGATTCATCATGGCGTGGTGCATTGATTGCCGATTTTAAATATCATATTACCAATTATGGCAATGGTGCAAATTTTATAGATGCAAATATTACATCAAGTACCTCTTTTATAGCTGGCTGGCGAGATGCAACCAATAGTGGTAGTTGTTGGTGTATAATTATTTGGTTAAAAGGAGGAGGCACGACCTACTACTATCAGTCAAATTATGCCATAAATCCGACTATTCATGATGGTATTCAAAATTCTTTACCATATAACGAACAGAATGGTCCTTCACATACTTACAAAACATCAATTGATGAGTATGCTATAACAAGTGGAAGCTTCCAAAACACGAATGCTTCTTTTATGGCTAATGTCGGAATTGGAATAACAGATCCCAAAAATAGGTTAGATGTAAACGGCATTATACACTCTAAAGAAGTAAAAATTGACCTGACAGGCTGGTCTGATTTTGTTTTCAAAAAAGACTATGATTTACCAACTCTTGAAGAAGTTGAAAAACATATTACTGAAAAAGGGCATTTAGAAAATATTCCAAGTGAAGAAGAAGTTTTGAAAAACGGAATAAACGTGGGTGAAATGAACGCTAAACTGCTTCAAAAAATTGAAGAAATGACACTTTATATGATCGAACAGAATAAAAAAATTAATACACAATCTAAAGAAATCGAATCGTTAAAAAGTTTAGTTTTGAGAGTTAATAAAATTGAACGTGATTTACGTCAGAAATAAGATAAATGAAGAATAAAAAAAATATCTATATTCTTTTACCGATCGTGTTGATGGTATGGGGAGCTGTGTTGTTTCAGCTATTTTCTTTCACCAACTCCGATGAAATAATTATCGACAATACCCCTGAGTTAATGATCAAGCCATTAAAATTGAATAAAAGGCAGTCTTTTACTATTGATGTGAACTACAGGGATCCCTTTTTGGGGAAAATGTATGCAGAGAATACAACTCCAAAAGCTAAGCCATCAGGAGTTAGGTCATCTAAAGTGATTAAACCAAAAGAAGCTTTAGTTTGGCCCGTAATTCTGTATAAAGGACTAATATCTGACAACAAAGAAAAAAATAAGGTTTTCGTGCTTATCATTGACAAAAAAAATTATTTCATGAAAATTGGAGATACTGAAAATGAGATCTTCTTGAAATCTGGTGATAAAGAATCTATATATGTAAAGTACAAAGGAGAACTAAATCTTATAATGCTGCAAGATTGAAGTTAAAGTTTAAAATTAAATCCGGGGCCTTACAATTTACTGTATTTGTAGCGGTATTGATTGCATTGCTCTTAACAGGCTTAATTCTTTACGCCTATACCTTTATCTATATGAAGGAGCAGTCAAAAGGCGCTATCGAAAACATTCAGTTTGTTGATATGGGAATTTATTCTTTGTTAGAACAAAAAGAACTTAATACTGATACTATCCGTATTGATTTTATCAAGAAAGAAAATCAGATTGTCAAAGTTCATTTATCGCAATGGGGTATTTTTCAAAAAGGAATTTCTGAAGCACGTTTTCGAAAAAAGAAATTTGTCAAGTCAGCTATTATTGGTTCTCTTTTACGAGCCAATGAATCTCCCACTCTTTATCTTCAGGAAACTCATAATGCTTTAACTGTAGTAGGGACTACAAGCATTCGTGGAGTTGCTTTTTTACCAATTCAGGGTGTAAACTCAGGCTATATAGCAGGAAACAGTTACTATGGAAAACAGCTTATTTATGGAACTATAAAAAAAAGCAGCACCGAACTACCAAAGCTGGGAAAAATTCAAACAGATGCAATTCAGTACTATCTTAAAGAATACAAAATCAACGACCCCGGGGATTATATAAATTTGTTTTCAGCATCAAGAATTGTCAATTCATTTAAAGCTAAAACAAAAGGGTATTATGCCGTTCAGCCAATCATTTTGGAAAACAAAAGAATCTCAGGAAATATTATTATAAAATCAGAAACCGCAATTAAAATCAGAAAGAGTGCTTTGCTCAATGATATCATTCTAATAGCTCCGGTTATTGAGATTGAAGATGAAACTATTGGCAGTTTTCAGGCGATAGCTTCAAAAAAAATTGTATTAGGGAAAAAATGTAATCTAGGCTTTCCATCGGGATTAGTTCTTTTTCAGGATAACAAAAACGATTCAGACCAAAATTTGAGTGCTTCTTCAGATAATCAGATATTAATCGACAGCGGAAGTACGGTAAAAGGATGTATAGCTTACTTTCGGACCAAAGAAAAACCGGATTTTCAAACTCAGATTGTATTAGAGAAAGATGCCAGAGTAAAAGGTCAGGTCTATTGTAATGGTAATTTTGAATTAAGAGGAACGGTATCCGGTTGTGTATATACGAAACAATTTGTAGCCAATCAGGCAGGGTCAATTTTTATGAATCATGTGTACAATGCGACTATTGAAAATGAAACTATACCGGTTGTTTATGGCGGCATCCCTTTAGAACAAGAACCTAAATCAGTTTTGAAATGGATGTATTAAAAAAAGTAAAATCAGCGACTTTAGTTGAAGCTCTTGTAGCTACGGTACTTATTGTAATCGTATTTGTAATTGCAAGCTTAGTTTTGAACAACCTTGTGTTAAATACGTTTTCTAAAAATACTCATATGATAGAAAACAGAATAAGTGAATTAGAGTATGAAATTCAAAATAAAGCGGTAAAAGTACCTTATCAAGAAAATTATAAAGATTGGGATATCCAAATTAGTCAGGACCCTGGTTCAACTATAAAAATTATTAATATTTCAGCCATAAATATAAGATCGAAAAAAGAAATTTCAAAGCAGCAAATACTATGGCAACAGGAAAATTAAGGTCATTTACATTGTCAGAACTATTAGTCGTTATGATTATTACGGCAATTGTGGTGGGTATGGCATTTAGCGTACTGCGTTTGGTACAAAAACAAATTCACACCATCCAAAGTAATTTTGATAAAACAACCAGATTGGCTCTTTTTGAACAACAGCTTTGGCAGGATTTTAATGAACCCCATACTATAGTTTTTGACGATCAGAACCAAATTTTACTAATGACTTCAGAAATAGACACGGTTATGTATTCGTTCAAAGAAAAATTTGCAATGAGAAATCGTGATACTATTAAACTAAAAATTAATCCAAATAAAATCTTTTTTAAAGGAAAGGAAGTACAATCAGGTTCGGTTGATGCAATTTCAATATTAGCAGAAAGCGAGTTGCCTGATTACCAGATTTTCGTATCCAGGAAAAATGATGTAACCTTTTTTATGAATCAGGAAGATGGCCTTTAAAGTAGAGAATACACCAAATAAAAAAACAATTCAGTCTAAAAAATCCAGCAGTATTGAAGACCTGTTGAAAAAGGAAATTTCTCTTTTTGGAGACAGTTTTAATAACAAAAAGAAACAGGCTTTTTATCAGGAATTAGCTGTCTTGCTTAAGGCCGGAGTAAGTTTTAAAGAAGGCTTGTCTTTGATTGTAGAATCTTTAAAAAAGACTGCCGACAAAGAGTTAATTCAGTCGATACTCAATCAGGTTGTAAATGGAAAACCATTCTCAGAAGCTTTGTCTGCTTCGAAATCATTTACAGAATATGAATATTATTCCATTCAGATTGGTGAAGAAACGGGAACAACAGCACAGGTATGTAATGAATTGGGGCATTTTTTTGAACGTAAAAATGAACAAAAACGTATCATCGTAGCAGCTTTGACTTATCCTTCAATTGTACTAAGTACAGCAGTTCTGGTGGTGATTTTCATGTTAAGTTATGTTGTACCTATGTTTCAGGATATTTTTAAGCAAAACAATATGGAACTCCCTTTTTTGACTCAAATAATTGTTCAGTTATCAGGTCTTACCAAAACTTATGGAGTTTATTTTATAGTGATCCTGATTGCTTTCGTTTTCTCAACAAGATTCTTTAAAAATAATGCCAGATATAAAAGGGCATTGCATTATTCTCTTATCAAAATTCCAGTGTTAGGCAGTTTTATGACCAAAGTGTATCTGGCGCAATTTACACAAGCCGTTACGCTACTTACCACTGCAAAAGTTCCGCTGCTGAATAGTATACAGATGGTAAAGAAAATGATTCGATTTGTACCGCTGCAGGAAGCATTAGGGGAAGTTGAGAAAAGTATTTTAAAAGGGAATAGTTTGAGTTCAAGTTTAAAAAATACTCCGCTTTTTGATAATCGAATTATATCTCTCGTAAAAGTGGCTGAAGAAACGAATCAAACTGAATATGTTTTCAAACAACTAAGTGAACAGTACAATCAGGAAGTCGTTCAGCAATCTAAGATTATGACAACAGTTTTAGAACCTTTTATTATTCTTTTTGTAGGAGTTCTGGTAGCAGTTTTACTTGTTGCGATGTATTTACCAATGTTCCAGCTTAGTAGTGCTATTGGATAATTAAAAAAAACGAATAGGAAAGTTGTAAAAGATATTCCTAAATTATTGGTCTGTGAGTACATGTATATCTTAATAGAAAAGCAGTAATGATATAGAGCATTCTTTCTAATAAAAAAATGTGCTGTATACAATCTTCTGCCGAAGTAATTAAGCGTTAACTGTATTTGTGTTGGATATAAACTATTTTACAAGGTTTTGGTTTTAACTATCTTATTATCAAGTGTGTTTTGCTATAGTGACGGAGTTTTTTACCCGCTTTTTAGATATATTGCAATAGATAAAATCCTACTTTATCGTTTTTTTTATTAAATTAGCTAAAGCTTTAATGGTGTTGTTCGTCAGCTTTTTGTTGCAGAATGATGTACTATGAGACGACTACTTTACTCAGGTACATTTTTTTCGCTTTTGAGATATAATAATTAAGCGCAAGCAGAGTTCACCAAAATCTCTTATCTGAAAGCTAGTATTCATTTGCTCAAGCGAAGAATTAATGAACATAACACTAAGCATAAACTGCTTTTCTTGTCCTTTTTTAATCCAATTGCCTTTACTTTAAAAGAGTATCGCAATGCAGTACCAAGTTGAAAAAAGTATGAAAGAGAAAATCGAAAATCTGGAACAATCTAAGAACATTCAGGAATTTCTTTTGGCAATAAAGAGAAAATCGGATATTTTAATTAATTACTTTCTGGTCGCTTTTTTTATTATAGGTTTGTTATTAGCGTTTTGTTTTGATACCTGGGAGATTGCAATTGGAGTGGGGGGAATATTGCTTATTGCCTATTATTCATCAAAATTAGCGTTGCCTGAATCTGACTTTTATCAGTATGTTCTCAGTACTGTATTGGGGATTTTCATGTGCCAGTTTATTTATCAGATGCATGGTATGTTTGAGATGCATTTTACGGCATTTGTTGCAAGTGCTATACTTATCACTTATCAAAACTGGAAACTGCAAATACCGTTAACATTAGTAGTAATAATTCATCATGCACTATTTGGTTATTTGCAATATAGTGGTGTCAGTGGTATTTATTTTACTCAGTTGGATTATATGACACTGCGCACTTTTGTTATTCATATACTATTAGCCACGACCATTTTCGGGCTTTGTGGATTGTGGGCTTATCAATTTAAAAATTACAGTGAAGCTCATATTAATCAGACGTTTAAAAAAAGAGAAATTGAAAATCAGGAATTAAAAACGGCAAATTACGAATTGGATCGTTTTGTGTATAGTACCTCTCATGATTTACGTGCTCCATTAAATTCTATGCTTGGACTTATTGAAATAGCCAAAGACGATACAGCGGAAGAGTTAATGATTGGACATCTTGAAATGTTAAAGGAGAATGCCGAAAAGTTAGATAACTTCATTTGTGATATCCTTGATTATTCGCGAAACTCACGGATGGAGATCGAGAAGCAAAAGATCAATTTTAGAGAACTTCTCAATGAGGTAACCCAAAATTTAAAATTCATGGGAGATACTGACCGAAGAGTTGATTTTAAAGTTGATATTATTGGTAATGCTTCGGTCTACTCCGATAAAAACCGGCTTACCACTATTCTGAACAATCTGATTTCAAATTCAATCCGCTATCAAAATTTTAAGGTTTCAAACCCATTTGTCAATATTAAAATAGATATTTCTAACATCGAAACCAATATTGTTGTTGAGGACAATGGAATTGGAATTCAGCAAGATTTACATCCAAAAATATTTGACATGTTTTATCGTGTTTCCCGAGAGTCGGTTGGTTCAGGATTGGGACTTTATATTGTAAAAGAAGCAATCTATAAACTCAATGGAGATATAAAAGTTCAATCTGAAATTGGTCATGGAACCACTTTTACGATTAAAATCCCAAACAAGTAAATACCTTAACCCATGGAACAGAACGCAACACAACCCTACTTTAGAAAAATCCTTGTCATAGACGATAGTGCTACAGATCGTTATATTGCAAAGCGAATGGCCGAAAAGTATTATTTTGCTGAGGAAATTGTTTTAGAAGAGTTAGCCACAACAGCACTTGAATATTTACGTTCGTTAGAAGATACACCTGATTTGCTTCCGCAGTTTATTTTTCTCGATATCAATATGCCTGAAATGAATGGTTTTGAGTTTCTTGAGGAGTATGCAAAACTTTCTGAATCAATCAAACTAAATTGTATTATAATGATGATTACTTCTTCAACGCATCCGGAAGATCTCAAACGGGCAGAAAGTAACCCCTTAGTAATAGGCTTTCTGAACAAACCCCTTTGTAAAGAGAAATTTGAAGGCATAAAACAGGAGTTTCTATTAAAAAGTCATTAAACATAGATGGTTGAAAGTTAAATTTTATTAGTTAGTATAACCCCGATTGTGATGACTGTATAAGTCCAAAAAAGCAATGAGCCCGATGTAATATCGGGCTCATTATTGTAAGTATATAATTTTCTAAAATTTTGGGGCAATTTTACTTTGAAGTGATTTTATAGACTTACAATTCAGGATTGTTTAAACGTGCATCTAAAGGAAATGGAAGCGTATATCGCGGATCATTTTCTATTAGTGTATAATTTTCTCCATTGAAAGTATGGATGATTTGTTTTTGAGTTGTTCTACGCAAATCAAACCAGCGGTGACCTTCTACAGCAAACTCACGTTGTCTTTCCTGAGCGATAAAGTCAAGAAGCTGAGTTTGTGTCATGGCAGCAATCGATAGGCTTAACTGATCAAAAGCTGTAGTTTTATATCTGTTTTTGATGAAAGCGATTACCGTTGTTCTCGCCGTTGGCAGATCGTTTAGTTGTGCCGATGCTTCTGCTTTTGTCAAATACAATTCAGCGGTTCTAAAAGTACATTTTTGTGCAATATCACCACCTTTTCTAAATCTGTATCTGCTTCCGCTTGCCTGATAATACAAAGCAAAACGTAAGTCGTTTGTTTTATCATAAACGCCTGTTAAAGTTGGCGCAGCATATGATGTTCCTTTCAAAAGATTAATGAAAGGATCCTCAAGAGCTAATATAGATTCCGGTCCGTTGTAAAGATTAGGTAAGGCAGCTGTAGTGTTTAAGTTGATTAAAGCACTTTTGTATGTCATTGCTTTATCTGCAGCAGCAATAGCTTTTGCCCATTCTTTTCTGTAAAGGAAAATACGGGATTCCATTGCATATAAAGCAGCTTTAGAAAAACGGTAATTGATACCCGCTGTTTGAGTGTCTAAATTCAATAATTTTTTTGCCTCTTCATTATCAGATAAAATCTGGTCATAAATAACAGCAACACTTTGAGGAACATAAGCCTGCTCTAAATCTATTTTTAAAGCCAACGGAACACCTCTGTCTGTTGCAGCTGTTGCAGCATTAAAAGGTTTACTGAAGATATTCAATAAATCAAAGTAAGCAAATGCTCTTAGAGCGTAAGCTTCTCCTATTAGTTGATCTTTCTCTGCAGAAGGCGCTAATTTTACGGTTGCTTCATTGATGATCACATTGGTATAGAAAATTCTGTTGTACAAAGTAGCATAAGGAAAACTGTTTGTAGTTTTATCAGGATTGGCATCGTTCCAAATATAATGATCTCTGTAGAAAGTAGCATTATCATTAGATTCATCTAAAACCAATTCGTCTGTTCTAATAGTAGATAATGCTTTATGAATAGCAGTTGTAGAGTAGCCGCTTGTCATTACTGCTCTATAATCAGTTAAAGTTTCCGGAATTACTTTACCCACTGGCTTCACATCAAGATAGTTATCACAGCTTACAGTCGTAATAGCTACGCTGGCAACGAATATGTATTTTAATATATTTTTCATTTTAAATCAGATTAAAAAGTTAGATTACATCCTAAAGATATTGATCTTGGGATTGGTTGTGCATAGATATTTCCGAACGTTTCAGGGTCAAAGTAACCTTTATAATCAGAGCTGATTACAAATAAGTTTCTTCCTTCGATACTAAATCTAATACTGTCCATAAACAACGTTTTTGTCGCTGTTTTAGGCAATGAATATCCTAAACGAACGCTGCTTAAACGCATATAGCTCATTTCATGAACCCAAGTATCTAAATAGTTGTAAACATTAAGTGGCGCTCCTGCTGGAGAAAACCATTGGTAAGCCATCCATGAATCTCCTGTTCCTGAAGTTGGACTAGTAATTCCAGGTATGTTTGAACCGGTATTAGTAGGTGACCATGCATTAAGTACATCTGTAGTGTAGTTTTGACCACGATCTACTTGTGTACCATTAAAACTTGGTTTTTCAACAACAGTTTGTTTAAGATTGAAAGTAGTAGCAATAGTAAGATCAAAATTATGAACTTTAAAAGTGTTGATAAAACCACCGGTAAATTTAGGATCTGCATCTCCAACATAAGTAAACAAATCTCTTGTTTCTTCATTCGTAAGTTTTGATTGCGAGAAAACTCCTGGGAAAAAATCTGCATAAGGATCAAAAAGACCAAAAAGAGTTTGCGTGTTTACAGTTTCTCCTTTTTTATTTACAAATAAAGGGAAACCACTTTCATCAATTCCGTTAGTTTTTAATGCAAATACGGCATTAACAGGTAATCCTTGTCTTGAAGGTAAATAGGTGTTAGATCTTGTCTGGATACGATCAACAGTACTCTTATTATGAGCAAAATTAATAGTCGTGTTCCATTTAAAGTTAGGACGGTCAATGTTTCTTGTAGACAAAGAAATCTCGTATCCTTTATTCGTTACCTGAGCCCAGTTAGCGTTTGTATATTCAAAACCGTTTTCAACAGGAAGTGATTGTAAGCCAATTAAATCAGTACTTTTTCTTCCGTAAACATCGGTTATAATATTAATACGGTTATTGAATAACCCCAGATCCATTCCAAAGTTGGTATTGGTCGTCTTTTCCCATCTTAATTTATCATTTGGAGGAGAAGCTACACTAATAATAGGTTCTGATTGTCCCGGTAAAATAATAGTTGTTTGATTTGTTCCAACGACATACGGAGAAGTATTTTTATCGATATTTCCTTGTAAACCGTAAGACGCACGCAATCTTAAATTAGAAACTATTTCGCTATCTTTTAAGAAATTTTCTTCAGATACTGCCCATGAACCGGAAACTGCCCATAATGGTAAGTATTTGTATTTAGGATCTGCACCAAATAAATCGGAACCGTCGTAACGAACACTTCCAAAGA
The DNA here is from genome assembly GCF_023539155.1 of Flavobacterium sp. B183. Lineage (NCBI taxonomy): Bacteria > Pseudomonadati > Bacteroidota > Flavobacteriia > Flavobacteriales > Flavobacteriaceae > Flavobacterium > Flavobacterium sp. B183. Next base: position 3,385,273 of record NZ_CP097434.1, read on the forward strand.
ACGTATATTTTCTGTCATACGTATAAGATGCTGTTGCGAAGAATGATGCAAATGCATTTTCGTTTTCACTCTTTAAATACGTTCTATAGGTTGGATTAGATGCATAATTTTGAGTTGGAAAAACAATTTGAGTGGTAGTCAATGTTTTCGGGTCGAAACCAAAACCTTTTGTATTAATAGCTGTGCTTTTGTTTTTTCTTAACTCATTACCCACCATAAATTCTAACTCATGTTTTCCTCCAAGAGTAGTGTTATAGTTTAACATCGTTTTCCAGTTGTATTGAAAAAAGTCAGTGTTTGAATTTTGAATAATTCCGCCAACAGGAAGGAAATAAGTATAAGCTCCATTTGCAAATACACTTGTTTTTTCTCTTTCTTTTCTTGTAAAGTAAGTGTCTTTACCAGCATATTTTTCAGAAGCATTGTTGTCAAACTGTAAACCAATCTGAGTACTTGCTTTTAATCCTTTTGTAATCTTATAGTCAACATCAAGTAAAGCTTTTATAGATCTTGTTGTCAATTCGTAATTGGTATTTTCTCTTTCTTCTAAGTAATTAAAAGGAATATATACACTTCCATTTCCATATCCGGTCATGTCTTTATCATAATTATAACTTCCATCAGCGTTTATTGGAGTTAGATATGGATTTGCGTTTCTGGAATAATTAGCAGGATTGGTAAAAGTGTCTGTATCTGAAATATAAGATGATTTTTTACTTTGTGTACCAAAAATTCCAACACCAACATGCAGTTTATCAGTTACATCAAAGTTATTTTTTAAGGTAAGATTGTATCGGTCAAAACCGGTTCCGATAGTAGCACCTTCTTCGTTGTAAGCTCCTAAAGAGAAATAGTAGTCTGATTTTTCTCCACCACCGGATAAACTTAAAGTATATTGTTTGTTGATGGCGCTGCGATACAATAAGTCACCCCAATTGGTATTGTTGTTTCTTAAAGCGTTGATTGAGTTTTGTGTTGTTGGACTTAGAGACGAAAAACCTCCCGATCTGTAGGCTCCTAATTCATTAGCCTGTTTAAGAATACGGGAAATTTCTCCGTTACCGTCTCTGTAAGTTAGATCTTCTCTTGAAGCCAGTGAAAGTTCAAAATCTACTTTTTGAGAAGCATTTAAAAGGTTTAATTTAGAAAAATCAGGTTTTTGAGTCACAAAAGTATTGACATTCAAATCTACTTTCATGCTTCCTTTTTTTCCTTTTTTAGTTGTTACCACAATAACACCGTTTGCAGCTCTTGCTCCGTAAATGGCAGTTGCAGCAGCATCTTTCAATATGGTAATATCTTTAATATCCTCAGGATTTAAACCTGCGATAGAAAAATTGTTTAAAACATCAATATTGTCTTTGTCATAATTTTGAGGAATGTCATTTCCTTCAAGTGGCAAACCATCCAAAACCCATAATGGATCCTGTGCACCGTTAAGAGAGGCAGTACCACGAACTCTGATTTTTGCAATGGTTCCCGGAGCTCCTGTTTGTTGTGTTACGGCAACACCCGCAACCTGACCTACTAACATTTGATCTAAACTCGCAACACCCGCTTGTTTGATATCAGCCATATCCACTTTGGCAACAGCAGAGGTCAGCTTTCTCTTTTCGATTTTCTGATAACCGGTAACTACGATTTCCTTTAATTCGCTTACATCTGACTTTAAAGAAATGTTGTATTGATTTTTATCTGTAATGTCAATTGTATAAGGCAGATAACCCATATAGGTTACTCTTAGAGATTTGATATTATTGTTTATTTTCAATTCAAAGGCACCGTCAAAGTCACTTACAGTTCCCAGACCGGCACTTTGAATTACTCCTTTTTCAGAGGTGTTGTTTGATACGGAACTGTTTTCGACAGCAATGGTAACTCCCGGTATCGGCAGTCCATCTTTGGCATCAAGTACCTTTCCTTTAATAGTCCTTTCCTGCGCAAACCCCGAGAGGGTAAGTAGGAAACTCAGCATGTAAAATAAATTTTTCATTGGGTTGTTTTTGGATTATGTTAATTTAAAGTGTGTTGTTTAGTGCTTTTTCAATACGCTGGATCAGATCGAAATAGTGATTCTTTGTCTCCTGATTTCCAATGTTTCTTTTCGTCTTTAAAAGTTTCAAAATCTGATTCAATTCTCCTTTTTTATCAGAAGTCACTTCAGAAACTCTCTTTAATGAAGACTGATTGATGTTGCGCGCCATTTTTGATTCTTGCAGATAATCGCATAAATGAGGCATTTTTAAAGTCTCTTCTAATTGAATAATTTTCTTGCTATCTGTTTTTTCAAAAAGTTTATTGGTCGAAACAATCAATACATCTACATAATTTTTCTGTGTCATACGTTCCATAATCGTAAGCGATTTGTTTTGAATCGTAGGAGCGAAAATGTTTTGATGAACGGTTTTAAATAATTGTGTTACGGTATAAACATTCTCTTTGGCTTCGTTACGTTGGAACAGCTCATTTTCTGTAATTCTCAACAAACGATCATCACTTAACAGGTTGTATAAAATTCCATATTGTAATTCTCTTGCCAGCGTGTAAGGAGTGTACTCATAAGGTCCAAGAGGAGAATCTTTCAATGGATTTGTTTTGTCCAGAATTGGGTTAAAAAACAACCATTCCGGAAGCGCAATACTATTTTTCAGTAAATACGAAACAGCTCTTTTTTGAATGGCAGCCGGAACCGGAACATAACTTGCTTTATTGTCACCGTGAACCGTGGTATTCAGATAAATTCCTCCCACGTTCGTTAACACATGGTAGTTGTAAAGATTCCACTGACCAATTGCTCCAATATAAAGTTTACCTGTTTGATAGTAAGATTCATCTTTATCATACGTCCACTCAAGGATTTTACCCACCACTTTTTTAAGGTTTTTAAGCCCGTATTCGCTGGCCTTCATGGCATCATCCCCTAAATCTTCAGATTGCGAACGCGGGTCAATTGTACTGTCACCGTCCTGCTGCTCTCCGTAGAAATAAATCGGATCGTTTTGGTGTTTTGCAATCAGATCGTTAAGCGCAGTGTGCTCTTCTTTTTGATCAGCGTACCATTTGTAACCCCATTCGATAGCATATTTATCGTATTCACCAATTTTTGGTGTAATCGCTTCAACATGATCTTCAGGCTGAGCAATATAGTTGTAACGGGCATAATCCATGATTGAAGGAGCCGTTCCGCCCATTTTTGCTGTAAAATCTTTAGATCTTAACGATTCTACAGGATAAGCAAACGAAGCACCCATATTGTGTTTTAAACCAAAAGTATGTCCCACTTCGTGAGACGATACAAAACGGATCGCTTCTCCCATGTGTTCGTCACTAAATTTATTTCCTCTGGCTTTCGGATCAATGGCACCTGTCTGTATGCGCATCCAGCTTTGAAGTGAAGTCATTACATTGTGCCACCAGATAATATCCGATTCTATAATTTCACCACTTCTTGGGTCTACTACCGCAGGCCCCATAGCGTTAGATTTCTGAGAAGCCACATACGTAATTACAGAATAACGTACATCGTCGACATCAAAATCAGTATCTTCCTCAGTTGGCTCTTTGGCGATTACGGCATTTTTAAATCCGGCTCTTTCAAAAGCAACCTGCCAGTCGCGAACCCCTTCTATAATATAAGAACGCCATTGTTTTGGTGTCGATGGATCGATGTAATACACAATTGGCTTTTTAGGTTCTACCAATTCGCCTTTGCGGTATTTTTCGATATCTTCTTTTTTAGGTTCCAGTCTCCAGCGCGTGATTAATTCTTTCTCCTGCATAGCATGTTGACTGTCGCTGAAATACCAGTGTTTTTCAGAGAAATACCCCACACGCTTGTCTGCAAAACGCGGTTGCATAGGTGTTTTATCCAGTAAAATAATGTTGGACGTCACTCCAAGAGTAACCGAAAGGGCAGGACCGCCTTCGCTTACAGATGTAGTAAGCTGTGATTTTACAACGATATTTTTAGGAAACGTTTTTACATTTTCTATATATGATAGTTCCGATTTTACAGATCCGCCAAAGCCAATGTTGCTCAATACATCATTGAAACTCTTTTGCTTACCGTCGAAAACCTTATTGGCTTTAATAACAACCGAAGTCGAATCGTTATTCTTGGTTTCAATGTCAAAAACTTCAATAATAGATTCTGAGAAATTATTGTTTACCGAAGCCGTAATAGCATCTCCAACAGGCGATGAAACCTTTGGAACAGAAGATTTTACCCAAACTTTCTTGGCCACTAAATCTTTGTGAAACGTTATAATTTTATTCTCGTAGTTCATTCCTTTATTCAATCCGGCATCATTAACAGGCAAAGGAACACTCGAGATTTTGTTAACTACTAAAAACTCTCTTTGAAAAAGAGAATCGTTAATTTCGAGGTATAAATCTGTTTTGACCTGAATGGTGTTAAAAAGTCCTTTTTTGAAAGTTCCTTTTTTAACAAGATCATCATACTTTTTTCCTTTCGAATCTTTTAATGAATCTTTAACTTGTACAGTTTTGTCTTCTTTATTCTTTTTATTCTTTTTTTGAGAAACCATAGTACTGGTGCTCAGTACCAATACCAATAAAACGATATTTTTAAGGTTTATCAACAATGCCTTTTCTCTCATTGAAAGTTAAGTTTAGGTTAATTTTTGGCTAAAAATATTGCAGGGGTTACGTTAAAAAAAACAAAATGGAGTGAGTGGCTTTTTTTCGGGAGTGAATGTTTTCTTTTATCCAATTAAAGGCAAAATGCAAGTAAAATCGCCGTCTTTTTTGAAGACCTCGAAATCGTCCTTAGCATAATATTTGTAAATAATTTCTAAGTATTTGTGACCAAACTTGGATTCTTTGCCAAAGTTTTGCTTTTCGTTTAAATTATTGGTAATAATTACAACGTTTTCTTTAATGTCAATTGTTATTTTTAAAGAGGTTTCTTCAGAAGCGATATTGTGTTTTATGGCGTTTTCTACCGCGATCTGAAAAGCCAGATAAGGTACTTTTTTAGCCAGATTATTTTCGTCTTCGATCTGAATCGAAAAGACAAATTCTTTCGTAAAACGGGTTTGTTGCAGAAATATATACTTTTCGATAAAAAGCAGTTCTTCCTGTACCGTAACAATATTGTTAACCGGGGGCGTAATCAGATATCGGTAAATTTTGGACAGATTCAGGGTAAATTTTCGGGCAACAGCCGTGTTACTTTCAATAAGCATGTATAGCGAATTCAGCGAGTTGAACAGAAAGTGCGGATTGATCTGTTCTTTTAATTGTTGCAGCTGAATGAGTGCTTTCTCTTTATTAATCTTTTCGTTTTCTATCAAAAGATTGTTTTTCTCCTGCGCCAGTACTTCTTTTTCCTGAAAGTTTTTACGAGTGAAAAGAGTAAATAAATAGAAGAATACGATTAAAATAGCTGTTGTAACGATGTAAATTAAGGAAGCATACTTTTTTACGGTATTGACATCTTCATTAGATATTTTCTCCGCAAAATTAACACAGATGTACCAATCCGTTCCTCTTATATTGAGTCGTTTGGTATAGCGTACAATGTCAAGACCTAAATATTCCGAAAGCGCAATTTGTCGGCTGAAACTGTTTTTATTGATAAAAGTAGTATCACTTGCTCGAAGGTTTGTGATCTTGAAAACATTCTTCTTCAGCAATTTTACCTCAGGATGGTAGAGGATTGTTCCTTTTTTATCAAACACAAAAGCATAATTGAGCGCTTTTTGGTCAATAGTAGAAAAATAGGTTTGAAGTGCTTTCAAATCAATATCATACCCGTATCGAATGACTGTACCATTTGTCGCGATGTACTTGTAATAAATGCGCCAGAAAAAATCCTGCTTATTCTCGACAATGCAATTGTAGGCATTGAGATTCCCGTTTTTAACAGCAAAATCTTTGATGGAAGCTTCCAGATTTGGACTATTTTTAGCAGTTACAAAAGTGATATGCTCCTTATTAATCTGAAACCAATTGTTTTTAATAAGACTGTCATTGGCGTGAATTGTACTGAGTACCTTTAGATTATCCGACAGATTCTGGGTACTGCTCATTTCAACAGTACGTTTTAATTCATTTTGAATTTCTAAAAAATGCGACAATTCCTGTACGAGCACTTCCTGTTTTTTCAGAAAGCCTCGTTCTTCAGTTGCAGTATTTGATTTTTCGGTGATCTCAGTTATAAAACTGCTCAGAATATAAATTGAAAGCAGTGTGAGGACAATAAAGATAATTCCTAAAATAAAGAAGTTCCTGCGGGAAAAGGTATTTTTAAAAGTAAATTTCAACGATGTAGATTAAAATATAAGGCAGTATTTCAGACCTTAAAAAGCAATAATTTTTATTTTTTTAGGGTGCAAATATAAAACTTTTTATTTGATACTGTTGTAGTTAGCAAAAGTTAACAGTATTTCGAGGGGTGCGTTTAGTAAAAATCTTGTTAAGAGTAAAAAAGTCTCAGGTTTGAAATAGGTGTATGGCTTACAGAATTGAACCGCAAGGTCCGCAAGGTTTTTTACTAAGCCGGATATTGTAAAAAATAAGGTTCGCAAAGCTATACTTAAACTTTGCGAACCTTGCGTATATCTTTGCGGACTTTGCGGTTAAATCATATCACAATTCTATTCTCATTTCAAACCTGAAACCTGAAACCTGAAACCTGAAACTTGAAACTTGAAACTTGAAACTTGAAACCTGAAACTAGAAAAATCACCCAATCTGCAGATGTTCCATATTTTTTCCTACCAAAGTTCGGGTACCCTTCACTTTAAAACCTAATTTTAAGTACAGTTTTTTGGCGTTCGGGTTGGCATCTTCGACCAATAGTCCTAGAGTCCTTTGATTTTGAGTTACATACTCGTCAATTAGAAATTGCAGCAGTTTAGAACCAATTCCTTTTCCCTGATGATTTGGACTTACTCCAACCGAATCAATATAAAATTCACCACTTTGCGTTTCGTCTTCAGGATTAAAATCAGCATTGAAATTCAGACGAACATAATCAACAATTGGTTTTCTCAACGAATGCAATTGTCCTCCGTCATAAACAGCAACAGCACCAATAATTTCGTTGTCTTCCTCCGCTACATAACAATTTTGATAAGAGTATTGATTATTCTCGGTTTCAACAAAATGAAGCAGGAAGTAGTAGGCCGTTTTAGGATCCTTTTCACCTGTAAATTTATAGATAATGTCCTCCATTGCCAGCAGCAAAAGTGCTGTAATATTTTCTGAATCTTCAATTGTTGCTTTTCTGATAATCATGATAAATGCGTTTAGTGTACAAAATTACACCAACTTTTACAGATGAATCAATTTTGCTCAATATTTGTGATAAAAATTTGCCTTTTTCATAATTTATAAAGAAATGCTTGGCACTATAGAATATAATTTTTAATTAGTTAATGTTTTTATTATTAGGTACTTACGTGTGTTTTAAAGTGTGCTTTTTTATTTAGCTGATCGAGTGTAATAATTTCAAAAATGAGAGTAGTCAGCGTTTTTCTTGTTGCGCAAAACGATACTTTTTGTAGTATAAATGCTATTTTTTTTAAAATGGCTGTTGATAACTGTTTTTAGGGTGAAGCCGTTTTTTAGACCCTAAGCTGTTGATAACTCTATTTAGATTTAGTATAAATAACTGATGTTTCGCCTCTTAAGCTTTATTTTCTACCTGTTGATAAAAACCAAATCTAGGGGGCGATTTTGAGGTGTACAACTGTTGATAATTGCGTTGTTTTTTAACATCAAAAAGCGGGTGAAAGAAGATCTCGGGGTTAAATTTGTAACTATAAAAATGTCGTTAAATACCTCCCCAAGAACGAAGCATTTTTATCAAGGTTCATTCACCATTTAATACTTATATATATGTCTATATTTGATAAAAGAATCAATTATAAACCTTTCGAGTACCCGGAGGTTTTGCAATTTACAGAAGCCATAAATAAAGCGTATTGGGTTCATACAGAGGTTGATTTTACAGCCGATACACAGGATTTTCATTCTCATTTAAATGCTGCAGAGAAAACCGCCATTAAAAATAGTCTCTTGGCGATTGCACAGATAGAAGTAGCCGTGAAAAGTTTTTGGGGAAATATCTATGAGCATTTTCCAAAGCCGGAATTCAACGGATTGGGGACTACTTTTGCCGAATGTGAATTCAGACATTCTGAGGCTTATTCACGTCTTCTGGAAGTTTTAGGTTATAATGATGAATTTGAAAAACTGATGGAGATTCCGGTTATCCGCAAACGTGTCGATTATCTTTCGGATGTGCTTAAGGATACCAAATCTCAGGACAATAAAAAGTATGTAGTTTCACTAATTTTGTTTAGTATTCTGATCGAAAATGTGTCGCTTTTCAGTCAGTTTGCAATTTTATTGTCTTTTACGCGATTCAAAGGCTACATGAAAAATGTGAGTAATATTATTGCGTGGACTTCTATCGATGAACAAATTCATGCTAATGGCGGCATTTATATCGTAAACAAAATACGTGAAGAGTTTCCGGATTATTTCGATGAGGAAACGTTAAACCTTATTCGTGAAGCCGTTAAAAATTCAATAGAAGTAGAAGCTGATATATTAGACTGGATTTTTGAAGAAGGTGAGATTGAAACGATCAATAAGACTGATTTGGTTAATTTCATGAAATTCAGAATAGACGAAAGTCTGGTTCAGATCAATATCCCGACTATTTTTAATGTTCCGGCAGATGATTATAAAGCGATGGCTTGGTTTGAAGAAGAAGTTTTTGCCAACAGCCTTGACGATTTCTTTGCCAAAAGACCAGTAGAATATACCAAACACGACAAAAGCATTACCGCAAACGACTTGTTCTAAAAAGCAAAATTACAATGATGAATACAATAGATACAACTTCAGCAAACAGCCTTCCGTTAAGTGAAGCCGAGAATAAAATGTGGTGGAAAAACTCTGAAAGTGAGCAAATTTTAAATCGTGGTTATCTTTTGAAGGGAGAAACTGTAGAAGGTGCAATTGACAGAATTTGTACCGCTGCAGCCCGAAGATTATACAAACCCGAACTAAAAGAATCTTTTGTAGAAATGATCGAACGAGGCTGGATGAGTATCAGCTCTCCCGTTTGGGCCAATATGGGAACTGAACGCGGTTTGCCAATTTCATGCTTTAATGTGCATGTTCCCGATGAAATAGAAGGAATTACACATAAATTGGGAGAGGTGATCATGCAAACCAAAATTGGCGGCGGAACATCGGGATACTTCGGCGAATTACGCGAAAGAGGAAGTGCTGTTACAGATAACGGTAAGAGCAGTGGAGCGGTAAGTTTTATGAAACTTTTTGATACTACAATGGACACCATTTCTCAGGGAGGAGTCCGTCGTGGAGCATTTGCAGCTTATTTAGACGTAGATCATCCGGATATCGAGGAATTTTTGAAGATTAAAAGTATTGGAAACCCGATTCAGAATTTATTTACCGGAATCTGTGTGCCGGATTACTGGATGCAGGAAATGATTGATGGTGATGTCGACAAGAGACAAATCTGGGCAAAGGTGTTAGAAAGCCGTCAGCAAAAAGGATTGCCATACATTTTCTTTAGTGACAACGTAAACAAAGACAAACCACAAGTTTACAAAGACAAAAACCTGCGAATTAATGCCAGTAATTTGTGCAGCGAAATTATGTTGCCTTCAAGCATTGATGAATCGTTTATTTGCTGTCTTTCGTCAATGAATCTCGAACTTTACGACGAATGGAAAGATACTGAAGCCGTAAAATTAGCGATCTTTTTCCTGGATGCCGTATTGCAGGAATTTATCGAAAAAACAGAAGGTAATTATTACCTTTCGGCAGCCAACCGATTTGCCAAAAGACACCGTGCACTTGGACTTGGTGTACTGGGATGGCATTCGTATCTGCAAAAAAATATGATTCCGTTTGAAGGAATGGAAGCCAAGATGAAAACTACCGAAATTTTCCAACATATCAGTGATAAAGCCGATAAAGCAACTCAGGATCTGGCCAGAATTTATGGAGAACCAGAACTGTTAAAAGGATATGGAAGACGTAATACAACCACCATGGCTATTGCGCCAACAACGTCATCATCGGCTATTTTAGGGCAAACTTCACCTGGAATTGAACCTTTCAGCAGTAATTATTACAAAGCCGGTCTGAGCAAGGGAAATTTTATGCGTAAAAACAAATACCTTAAAATGTTACTGGAGAAAAAAGGACTAGATAATGAAGAAGTCTGGAGAGAAATCATGCTGAATGGCGGAAGTGTACAACACATGACTCAGCTGACAAAAGAAGAGAAAGACGTTTTTAAAACCTTTAAAGAAATCAGTCAGTTAGAAATTGTACAGCAGGCTTCCATACGTCAGAAGTTTGTAGATCAGGGGCAAAGTATCAATTTGAATATTCCTGCCGATTTACCCATTAAGGAAGTAAACCGACTGCTTATCGAAGCCTGGCAGCTTGGTATCAAAAGTTTGTATTACCAACGCAGTCAAAGTGTCTCGAAAGAATTGGTAACCAGTTTGGTGAGCTGCAGCAGTTGTGAATCATAAACAAAAAGGCCGGATGTATCATCCGGTCTTTATTTTTGAGTTATATGTGGTAAGGTGTTGATTATTCGTGATTGTAATGCTGTATTTTTGAATCTACGCTTCCATTATTAAAGCCGTTTGATACTGTACACCGATTTAATGGCAAAGTCCTGATTGGTTCTTTCAAACGTATAATCGACCTGGCAGGGAATATTTACGACTTCTTTAATTCCGTCCACAAAAGGCAAGAACGTGGGGATAGTAATGTGTTCTTCGATTCCCAACTCCGTTAAAATTTTCAAATACCGATCGACTCCCGTAAGTTCTAAAATGGTATTTTCGGCGGTGTACTTTAATAATCTGAAGTTGTATTCCGGACTTGAATTGTATATCGTATAAATAACAACTGCAGCAAATGCTCTTGTATCTTTTTCCAGAGCGGGGTATAGCTGAAAAGCCTGCATGGTCTTCAGTTTTCCTAATTCAAAGAATAATTTCTTAGAATGTCCGTCTATTTTATCATTTCCGAAAGCGGTACCAATATTCTTTAATAGCAGACCGTAAAAACCCGCAGTCACGCTCGATAAGTTCTGAGTAAGTGTAAGGGTATTTTCCGGAAAAAAAGCATTGACTAAATTTTCTTTTATTTCGAGCGATGGAAAAATATCTTTACTTCTGCTCTCGTCTAAATTTTTTAATAACACTTGTTTCATAGTACTCAATTATTTAGGGTTAACATGTATTTTGTTTGCTAAGAGTGTACCTGTTTGTCGTGAAATAATAATATAGAAATTGAAGGATTTGTGTGTAATTATTTGTATATCATTGATTTGTATTTGTAAAAATAATGTTTTTTTGGTTAAAATGGTGTTTTTGGAATGCATATCTAAAAGCTTTCATTCAAAATGCATTTAGTAAGAGAGAGCGAGGAAAGTCTTTATATTGGAATAAAATTAAAAAGGCCGGGTAAAGCCCGACCTTTTGATAAAATGGATGCAGATAGTATTTTTTAATGGCCTTTGCTGTTTTCAAAACCAAGAATTGTAATCATATAAGGTGTATTTGAAACCTTGATTTTCTTTGTAATTGCCATGGTAGACAAATTCAGCTGCAGTAATTCTCCTGTAGTTGGAGAAGTAATATAACCAAAGTTCTCTGTTAACTGAATTTGTGGTTTTAAAGCTGCATCAGTGGCAGTTTCGGCAATAACTTTACCTTCCTTTTCAAGTTGCAGACTGGTAAGATTGTACAATTTGAATTCGCCCGTATGCAATAGAATTCCCAGTTTAGTAGCACTAAAACTCACTTTACATTGCATGATAGCAGTACTTGCCAAAATAGGTTTAATCGTTTCACTTGCCACGTCAATTAAGTAAGCTCCTTTTGCAGCAGTATATCCCACAAATTTTCCTTTTGCCTTTGTTTCTAAAATAGTCCCAAACCACGCAGTCCCAAAATCAGCAGGAAGTGCGATAAGCTTTTGTTTTCCGGTACTTTCCACTACGAGAACACCGCTTGCTGATCCGAAAACGGCATATGTTCCATCTGAAGCATTTCCGTGAATTCCTTTGGTAGTAACTGTCGCGTTAAAAAGAGTCTTACCGGAATTATCAATGATTTTGACTTTTTCCGGGAGTGTTCCTGCTACCGAATTGTCTTTTTCGGTAATAGCATAAGTACCATTAGAAAAAGTAGCCATTGCGCCGTGATGAGCTAATAAACCAGCATTTATAATCTTAAATTTAGCTCCCACAGTATTAATTTCAGATTCTTTAGCAACAGCCAATGTTCCGTCGCCGTCATTAAAAGTCATTAACTCTCCGCTTTTGCTTTTAAAATGGGTAGGCATTGGGGATTGACCAATTAAAGCGCCAAATTTTGGGATTCCGTCTACATCTACATGATCACCATGACCTTCAAAACCGCTGTCGAAAGTTTCAACTGTATTGCTGGCTCTGTGAATGATTCCGGCATATCGTTTGGATTCTGAAGTATAAACAGTAGATTTTGCAAATTTAGCATTAAAAGAGCTTATTGTGGCTTCAACCGGATTAACTAAGGTGATCTCAGTTGTTTTTTCATCAGAAAGTAAAATCCTTAAGAATTTATACTCAGTTAAAGCTTCTTTGGGAGTTTCAGGAGTATTGTCGTCGTCGTTGCTGCAGGAAAATACAGTTGCAGATAAGGCGAGTAGGAAAATGAGTTTGTAAAAATTGTTTTTCATGGTAAAGGTAATTAAAGTTGATTTTTAAAAATTAATGGTAATAGGCATCGATTTATAGACGCTTATATTGTGTGTAGTGTTTTTATAAAGTACTACCCAATTGTAGGTTCCGGATTGCCAGGTTTTGTCGGCTGTAATTGGAGTTCCTTCGAAATCTGCAGCTGCGCCAATAGTGATGCTTTGACCGCCCAAAACACCATTTATTTTTTGAAGTGTAGTAATTTTTGAAGCAGGCCCCAGACCTTTATGTTCGACTTTTGAAATGACAATAACTTTCTTCAAATCGAGCTTGTCGATACTTTCTGGATTGTAATTGGCACTTTTTTTAATCAAAACAGAATATAAAATTCCGTCCCCCATAATTTGACTTACTTGCGCATGCGCAGTCAGAAGATCATTCTTTTTGAAAATAAGTTCCGGTTCAACCCAGGTATTCATGTAGTAAATCAGATTATCGTTTCGGGAGAGATTATCGCGGCCAATTACGGGATCGACAGGCAAGTTGGCAGGATCTGTAATGGTAACGACTTCTTTAATTTCGAGTTTAGATCCGTTTTCATCTGTAACAATAAAAAGGAAATCAAATTTACCTTCCGGGGCATCAGCCGGAATATTGAAGTGTTTGTGTACATTAGTATTTTTTGCGCCTTTGAATTCCGCCCAGGACAGTTCAAATTTCCAGTCTTTGGTATAAGTTTCACCTTTTATGGGAAGGATTTTCAACTGTACATCGGCAATTTTATCTCCGGCAAGCACGTCAGCATTAAAGTGAAAGTCACGTCCAATTAAGGCTTTTTTATTATTGGCGGTACCAATTTCAATATTCTCAGCTTTGGGCTTTATAATTTCTTTATTGTCATCGTTACTACAGGCTGTAAAAGACAGATTAACAGCCAGAAAGAGCAGTATTAGTTTTAGCGTTTTCATTAGGGTACTGGGTTGATTAATTAAATTCATAGGGTATTTATTTGTGTATTAAAAATGGAATTTTCAGCGACAGAATGATGTTTCTTCCGGCTTCAGGAAGTTCTATTAACCTGTAGAAACTGGTGTGATTCAGGTATCTTGTGTTGAACATATTCTGAACCTGAAGACTAATGATAAAATCCTGTTGTCCGGCTTTTAGTTTAGTTCCTATGGCCAGATTAAAGACATTACTGCTTGCCGTTTTCTTTTCAGGCGGGACAATCTGATTCTGCTTGGCAGTAAAGCGATAATCAAGAGAGAAATAGGTGTCTTTTAAACTTTTTATTTTTGGATTGTAAGTGATACCAAACAAAACCGATGGGGGCGGAGAGAAGGGCAGTGTGTATCCTTTTTTATCTCCCGACATTTGCTCGCTATACAGATATTCTGCTAAAACTTCACCGCCTAAATTTTCCAGAAACTGATAACGTAGCTGTAATTCACCACCATAACGCATGACTTTACTCTGCTCGTATTCAAATACCTGATTGCCGGCTCCGTAATAAATATCATGTTGCGAAGTTGGATTGAGGTAAATGTAATTAGGAAAATAATTAAAGAACGGACTCAGTTGAAAAGACCATTTAGCATTTTTCCATTCCATACCAAGATCCAATTGATATGAACGTTCAGCTGCTAAATTGGGATTGCCTTTTTCAAATCTGAAATAATGATAATTTACCCCATTAGAAGCCAGTTCTTTAGCAATTGGCATTCTGAAACTCGTTCCAAGATTGGCTTTTAAGGACCATTGTCCCGGTGTATAATTAACGCCTGCAGACCAATTGAAACTTTGAAAAGTACGGGTCAGGTCTTCAGAACGTTTCAAATATTCAGCAGTTGTTTGACCGTTTTCAGTGACTTGGCTAGGAAACCAATCTGAATACTGTTTCATTTTGATTTTGCCATAATCGAGCCGTACAGCGGCATGAAGCAGCCATAATTCGTTAAGCTGAATTTTATCATAAACAAATCCTCCGGCATTGAATTGTTTAAAAGCAGGAATCAGAAAACTCCAGCCGTTAATGCTATTTTGTTGCTGTTCGGCATTAATTCCTGCGGTGAATTGATGATTTTGGATGGAAAACTCATCCTTAAAAGCAGCAGAAAACACTTCTTTATCGTATTGCCTTTCCAGATCTTTCGAAGCATGCATATTAGAAGGATACAGAGGTGGCATATAACCATGATTGACATAATGACTCCATTCCCGACGAAAGTTTTTTTGGAAACCCAACTGTGTTTCGAAACGGTGTGAACCTAAGGAAAAGGAAGTGGTATTACTGATTTTGGTATGTGTAACTTCCTGAAATGGCATTAAAATATCTCTGCTGGAACGATCGTGCAGTTGGGTGTCTACATTTCGTGGTTCGAGTCCATGTGCATTGGCAAAAAAGCCGCTTTTGGTATAAATATTACTGAAATAGAAAACCGATTTCAATCGATCCGTCACATAACCGGTACTGGCATGTACATCGAGTTCTCGCCCTGCCGTGTTGCGCAAGTGATTTTTGTATAAAGGAACAGCATAATTGTATACGTGTACCGTATCAGTGGGAACGCGATAGTCTCCGTAATCCATAGCAGTTATTCTGGAATCAAAGAACCATTTTTCGTTTCTACCGTAAAGATTGACAGATCCTCCAAATTGTTCATTATTGCTTTTGCCTGTAAAATCAACTGTTCCGCCCAAAACATGTTGAGCAGGAAAAGGTACAGGTTGTATGTTTATGGCACCGCCAATGGCATCAGAACCGTACATAAACGATGATGGACCTTTGATGATTGCCACGCGGTTTACAGCATATTGATCGATTTCTAAACCGTGATCTGCTCCCCATTGTTGACCTTCGTGTTTGATACCGTTTTCAACCACAATAACCTGATTGAAACTTAGTCCGCGAATTAGTGGTTTTGAACCGCCGGAACCAATAGAAATGGTCTTAACACCCGGAAGTCTTTGCAAAGACTGCATTAAGCTTCCGCCAAGATTACGTTGGATAAAGCTGCTGTTTACGATTTCAAGATTAAGAGATTCCTGCTTTTTGCGACGTACTTCGTAACCTTCACTAATGACAACTTCTGATAACTCCTGTATTTCCGGTTTTAAGAAAATAGCAGGTAGCACAATTGTGTTTTGACTTATAGCAATTGCCGTTTCATAAGAAGCATACCCGGAATAGGTTACCATTATTCGCTTTGTATTTTTAGGAACCTGATTTAGGAAATACTCCCCTTTTTTATTGGTTATAGTACTAATATGAGCCGGATACAGTGTAACCAAAGCACCTTCCAAAGGTTTTTGATCCTTAGAAAATACGGTGCCGGAAACACGAACGGATTGGGCTGCTACTTTTGTAACCAAAACAAAACAAAAGAGCAGCACGCAATAAGTCCGCAATTGATTTGACTTAGTCTTGTTCATCAAAATCAATTTATAATATTTTAATACTCAAACCTTTGATCGTCTGCCAGCCTTCCTTATCGGTTAAACGAATCAGGAAATGATAATCTCCGGCATCAATGTTTTGTGGAATTTCAATTTCCTGAGCTGCTTCATAACTTTTTTGCCCGGAAGGAATCGTAACCGAATTGATGTAAAGCATCGGGTTTACCGGTTTTTTGATAGGATCCTCATTGCAGGAGGCTACTTCGGTACTGTGATTGTGATGGTCGAAATTGTGGTGAATGTCCAGACTATAAGATCCCAGTTGTGCGTTGTCTGAAAACTTTGCTCTGAAAGTAATTTTTTGTCCGCGAGTGATTGTACTGCATTGTATCGGAAACGCATTTGCGGCAGAAACATCAATTACAGGGTATTCGGTATCAATTTCGGTTTTATCACTGTCACAGCTTGTGAAAGCAAAGCCAGTCGCCAAAAAAGCCAAAAGCATTTTTGAAATTCTCATTCGATTTGGTTTGAGTTTTGTGGTATTCATATGTGAAAATTGTGGGTTACAAAAGGCATATTCCAAACCTGATAATACTAGGGAAATGGCAGTTTTAGGGCACAGGATTAGGCCGTAAAAAGCATTGTTTTCATCGGGAAGGAAATTGGGAAACAAAAGTAAAAGGGTGTACAGGGGAGCCAACGCAATACCCAATTACAGGTACTGAATTGTACAGTTGCAAACAATCAACCGACAGCAGAGTTCTTTTTGAAACAATAGTGTTGCACGAAAGTGGTATTCCTAAAAAGGAATAATAGAGTCAATCAGTATCGATCAAAGTATTTTTCTAAATATAGAAAAAGACATAAAATAAAGCTGTAGTGAAAAAGTGAAATACTTTTTCAGTGTGGAGAATATCTAAAACGCGTAACAGCACATCCTCTCAAAATTGAAATGATTTACTTTTGTCGTTTTAGGCAATAGGAGGTGCCCGAAGGGCAAATAGAGAGCCTTTGAAAAAAGGAGCAAATGATTTGGAATAAAAATGTACATAAGGAATTGGTGTACTATTTTTATAAAACTGAAAAGTTACAAAGTCAAAAGTGCTGACCGGACTGAATTTGAAATGACAAATAGCACACTCTTCGTTAGAGTGATCCTGCATTTTAAATTCACTTTTATCGGTAGGATAAAGTACGACTTTTTTAGCAGTGGAATTGTGACTGTGTATGTGTTCATATGAATGTATCGCCGGAAATAGTATGGCAAATACTACCACCAACGGCATCAAAAGATTTATAAATTTAAATTTCTTTTTCATTCTAATGAATCCATAGCTAATAAAGCAATGAAGTACAAATATAGAATTCTTATTTGTAAATGCAACATTGTTTCATTAAAAAAATAAAGAAAAAAATAAAAGGATAAATCTTATAAGTAAAAAGACAGTTGTAGGTCTCTTTTGTCGCTTCAGGGAACGAAAAATGGCAAAAAAATCAGCTTGTACTGAATAAAATTTCCGTTCCTTGAATTGACATTTTGAATTTGAAGTAACTATTGTAAATGTTATAGTCTGATTAATGTGATACCGCTTTTAGTCCAATAATAGAACTTACCAGAGTAAACAGAAAAAATAATCGCCAGAAGTCAACAGGCTCTTTAAAAACAAGAATACCCATCAATACCGTTCCAACAGCTCCAATTCCGGTCCATACTGCATAGGCCGTTCCGATAGGCAAGGTTTCGGTGGCTTTAATCAGTAACAGCATGCTTATGGTTAGTGATACAAAAAATCCGGTGTACCATAAATAAACATCGGTACCGGTTGCTTCTTTGGCTTTTCCGAGACAAGTTGCAAAAGAGACTTCAAACAGTCCCGCAATAATTAGAATAATCCAGTTCATAAGTGTAATAATTTTATGGCGCAAAGTTCCTTTAACTCCCGCAATAAAAATTTAACAAATGATAAAAAATGAATTTATTTCAGATCAGCTCTGATTCTGCTGAGACTGACCTGCGTGATACCCAGATAGGAGGCGATATGTCCCAATTGAATTCTTTGCAGTAGTTCGGGATGGTATTTCATAAGTTCCAAGTAACGATCAGTGGCATTTCTAAACTGCCTTGAAATCAGACGTTCTTCGGTTTTAACAAGTTCCTGTTCGGCAAATTTTCGACCCCAATTGGCAATATGAACATCGGTATCAAACAATTGCTGAAGATGTGTCTTTTTTAATTCGTAGAGTTCGCAGTCCTCCAGAAGTTCAATCGTTTCATAACCTTTTTGCTCTTCAACATAACTTTTCATCGAAACAACGGTTTGTCCTTCTTTTCCGAACCAAAACGTAACTTCATTATCATTCTCCTCAACATACGCCCGCACAATTCCTTTTTTTATAAAATAGAGCGCAGACTCAACCTTTCCGGCATTTAACAGTATATGTCCTTTGGGATATTTTATTTCACTAATACAAAGCTTTAGTGCATTTTTGGACTCCTCAGGAAGCTGAAAGATGTTGTCAAGAATGGTATCGATGTGCATTGTTAATGGTTGATGGTTAATTGTTGATTGTTAATGGTTGATTCTTCATTCTTCATTCTTCATTCTTTATTCTTTACTCTTTATTCTTTATTCTTTATTCTTTATTCTTTATTCTTTACTCTTTATTCTGGGGCGCTGATTATTAATATCTTATATCTTACATCTCGCATCTCACTAAAAAGATTTCGCATTTCACAGATTTACAGGAAGCTAAATTAAAACCTTAGATTTCAGTCTGCTTAGTGTTTCCTGCGAAATATTGATGTAGGAAGCTACAATTTTATTGGGCAATCGTTTTACAATTGTGGGATTGATTTTGAGCAATTGGGTGTATCTTTCTAAAGCCCCCATAGTGGTAAACGACATTAGTCTGTTGGTATTATTGACATAGGCTTTTTCGAGATACGAACAATAAAACTCCCTCCATTGAGGAACAATCTCCATCAAATCATTGAAATCTTCATGACTAATATATAATAACTCCGATTTCTCGATAACCTGTATGTATTCTGTCGAAGGCATTTTGGTAATAAAACTCACCAAAGCCGTAGCGAATTGATTTTCGAATGCAATATATCGGGTGACGTCTTTTCCTTCTTCGTTGATGTAATAAATTCTCAAACAGCCTTTATCTACGAAATAACTATTTTGACTCGTTTGCCCGGCCGAAAGCAACAGGTCGTTTTTGTCCCGCTGTACAGGTTTAAAGTGCGACAAAATAATATTGAGATCTTTATCAGAAACTGCAATACGACTTCTTATATAAGCACCAAGTTGTTTGTAGGGCATTTTTTTAATTAGATGATTAGCATTAGATAATTTGATTGCTGGATAATTAGATAATTTGATAGTTAGATGATGAGTGTAAACAATTAACTATCAATAACAAACCATTAATAATCAACAATTAACCATTAAACATAGTCTTTTACATATTTTCGGTAGTAGATAATATCTTCTATTGAAAGTACTACCAAATCGTGTTGTACTGCAAAGCTAATGATTTTGTCCAGTTTAGCCATGCTTCCGTCTTCGTTCATTAATTCGCATAGGACGGCTTCCGGTTTTAGACCTGCTAATTTCATTAAATCTACACTGCCTTCAGTATGTCCGTTTCGTTCAAGGACGCCGTTGTTTTTGGCACGTAGAGGAAAGATATGCCCGGGTTTTGCAAGATCTGTGGGTTTTGCATTTTGAGCAACCGCAGTTTTAATGGTTGTAATTCGATCTGCTGCCGAAACTCCCGTAGTTACACCCTCTTTTGCTTCGATTGTAATGGTAAAAGGCGTCTGAAAACTACTGGTGTTTTCTTTCACCATATAGGGTAATTCCAACTGATCGGCTTTTTCATTGGTCAGACAAAGGCAGACAATTCCGCTGCATTCGCGTATCATCATGGCCATGTCTTGTACGTTGATGTGTTGTGCCGAAAAAATTAAATCGCCTTCGTTTTCGCGGTTTTCGTCATCAGTTAATAGAATTCCTTTTCCGTTTCGCAGTTGTCGTAAAGCATTTTCGACACGTTCGACACTGGTTAAACCAAATTTTTCTAAAGGATAGGATAATGTGCTGATCATCTTTTGTTGCGTTTTTTGAATTAAAGAGCAGCAAAGCTAGACTTGTTTCAGACACAAAAGTTTGATCTAGGTCAATAAAATGAAGAGGATTCTTTAAAAGGTAAAAATCGTATAAATACCGATTATCCCAAATCCGACAGGTTTCTAAAACCTGTCGGATTTACATTCTTAAATTAATATAATCGTTCTTAGTAGTACTAAGAATATTTTTTGCCACTGATTTTATAAATTCAAATCCATTTTACTTACTATTATTAAAGAAATCTGTGGAAATCTTTCTAATCTGTGGCTAATTTTACTACGGGGTCACGGATAGTTAAAAACGTATAAATACTTATTATTTTAAATCCGACAGGTTTTAGAAACCTGTCGGATTTGTAAATGTTTAAATCAATCTACTACGAAACGACATACTTTTACTAAAATCCGTATAAATACGCATTGTAATGTCTGTTTTTATTGTTATTTCTTCCTTTAATAATTTTGTATCTTAGTCTTTATTAATCTAGATCTGTACTGATTATAAACTTTTTAGTAATCAGTATGAATTACAAAATATGTAAGCAATGCCCTGGAATCCCGAAATTTATAATAAGTTTAAAAATATTCGTTATCAGCCATTTTATGATTTGGCCAGTTTTATTCAGCCAGTAAAAGGAATGAAAGCCATTGATTTAGGTTGTGGCACAGGAGAACAAACGGCGATTCTGTCTAATCAATTTGAAGAAGCGTACTTTTTGGGAGTCGATTCTTCGCCGGAAATGCTGGAACAATCCAAGTCTTTAGAAACGGATCGTTTGCATTTCAGAAAAGCCACCACAGAAGAAACAATAGAATCGGGTGAAAAATGGGATCTGATTTTTAGTAATGCGGCTTTACAATGGTCAGACAATCATGAGATGTTATTTACCAGATTGCTGCAACAGTTAACCCCGAAAGGACAATTCGCTGTACAAATGCCGGTACAGACGGAAAACAAACTCAATAAAATCCTTTTGGAGCTGGTACAGGAAGAGCCTTTCGTCTCTTTCTTAAAAGGATTTAAAAGAGAATCCCCGGTTTTAAGTATCGATGAGTACACACAAATTTTGTTTGATGGCGGATTGGAAGACCTTCAGGTTCAGCAAAAAGTATATCCAATTATAGCCAAAGATCATGAAACACTTTTTAATTTCATCTCGGGATCGGCTTTGATTCCTTATGCAGAAAGACTGGAAGGAGAGGAGAAGGTACTTTTTATTGAAACCTATAAAAAGAGAATAGCGGAAGGTTTTTCCAAACTTCCCGCTATTTATTCGTTTAAAAGACTCTTACTTTATGGTCGTAAAACCTAACGAAAGAATATTTATTTGTGAAGAAAACTTTATTCTTTATAGAGAATAATAGTTGCTTTGTAACCTTTTCCCACATTCCACTGACTTGCTTCAATCACTTTTCCTTTGTCGTCATACACTTGAAATTCAGCTGTGTTAGGTGAAGCAGAACCTTCGTTTAAAGCTTCAAAGTCAATTTTGTTCATTCCTTTTACCAAGGTAATTTTAAAACCCTGATAATCTCCGTTTAAACTTACTTCGGGTTCAATTACTTTATCATTCAGGTATACACGTATTTTATCGCCATCTACAAAAGCAGCATCACGATAACGAATGGTAGATACAGCCGTATTGGTGACAAAACCTCCCAAATATTCATTTCTTCTGTAAAAAATGCCTTCCACATTGGCTTCCGGTTTATACAGGCTGTTGTTTTTATACAAATCTTCCGGATTGATTTTTAAAACGGTAGGTTCTTTTGGCAGTGGAAGATCGGGATTTAACGGAGTTTCTGTTGGAGGTGGTACGTCTTTTAATTCAACATTTTTCGAATCAATGGGCTTGTATTTGCCACCGAGTTCTTTCTGCGCATATCCCTGTAAAACAGCACCGGTTAGTATAATAGTTAATAGTATCTTTTTCATATTATTTTAAGGTTTTAAGACAAACATCAAACGAATGTGTTTGTATCCGGATAGATAACATTTAAGTATAACTATTTATTGCATTTACTGAAAGTTAATTATTTCTAGTGTTTTGTAACATGCAGACAATCAGTTATAAATTTACGTTTTTTTTCGCAGATGCTTATGCTGTTTATATGAATACAAATCTCTTTTTGTTGTTGTTTTCCTCTTCATTATGATTTGGAGAAAATAAATTGCATTAAAAAGTAAACAAGAATCTTGCCGTTAATACTTTCTGATAAATTGGGTTGAAGCTATAGAAATCAGATAAAGTTTCAGAATTTCAAGTTAAGATTATAATTTTATTTTATAAGGTTGTAAAATTATCAATTTGATTTATGATAATGTCCGCC
This sequence comes from Flavobacterium sp. B183, assembly GCF_023539155.1. NCBI lineage: Bacteria > Pseudomonadati > Bacteroidota > Flavobacteriia > Flavobacteriales > Flavobacteriaceae > Flavobacterium > Flavobacterium sp. B183. The sequence goes on from NZ_CP097434.1 coordinate 3,407,859, forward strand.
ATAAATTTGTCTCATCAAATCAGAACAACGGTTTGAAAATTAAAAAATTGATAACATTAAAAACTTTAATCATGAAATTTACAAGAAACGCAAACGCAAACTGGAAAGGTACAGGGATGGAAGGAAAAGGAACCATTACGACACAAAGTACTACTTTAAACAATGCTCAACTCTCTTTTAAAACCCGTTTTGCGGAAGGAGTAGGAACTAACCCTGAAGAATTGGTAGCTGCCGCACATGCGGGATGTTTTACAATGCAATTGAGCTTTTTATTATCAGAGGCCGGTTTTGTTCCTGAAGATCTTAATACTACAGCCAAAGTAACTTTTGAAGACGGAACGATTACTTTAATTACACTTGAACTTTCGGGATCGGTTCCGGGGATTACTACAGATGATTTTGAGAAAACAGCTCAAAAAGCAAAGGAGATTTGTCCTATTTCAAAACTGCTAAATACAGAGATTGCTTTAAACGTGTCTTTACTGTCTTAAATAGTTGTCATTAAAGGTATCTCAACTTTAATTTAAATCTAACAAACAACATCTTAAAAAATAAAAAAATGAAAACAATAAATCTAAAAAGACAATTGAATCTCTTATTCATGTCTGCCGCTTTAATTTTGACCTTCTTAGTGTCTGCCACTTCAATCGCACAAACTGCGCCGGCGAAAGTTAAAAATGTAGTATTGGTTCACGGAGCATTTGCTGACGGCTCGGGATGGAGAAATTTATACGATGTACTTTCAAAAAAAGGATATAAAGTTACCATTGTTCAAAATCCGTTAAGTTCTCTTGAAGATGATGTAGCAGCAACCAATGTGGTATTGGACAATCAGGATGGTCCGACGATTTTGGTGGGACATTCCTGGGGAGGTGCTGTAATTACGCAGGCCGGTAATCACGCTAATGTTGTGGGATTAGTTTATGTAGCCGCTTTTCAGCCGGATAACGGAGAATCGGCTTTGCAATGGCTGCAAACAGCTGCTCCCGCTCCAGAGAATGGTGTTTTGGCTCCAAATGATAAAGGGATCGTTTATTATGATGAGGCCAAGTTTCATGCCGGTTTCTGTGCGGACATTAGTAAAGAAGATGCCGCTTTTATGTACGCTTCGCAAGGTGCTTTTTATGCCAAAGGTTTTATCACACCGATTACAAAAGCGGCCTGGAAAGATAAACCGGCTTATGCAGTAATTGCTACACAGGACAAAAGTATCGATCCTTCCATTCAGCGTGCCATGTACAAACGTTCGAAAACGAAAGCGACAGAAGTAAAAGGAAGTCACTGTGTTTTTATATCACAACCGGAAGCTGTGGCAAACGTAATTATTGGTGCAGCTAAAGATCTAAGCGGAAAATAATAGAATGTTATTGAATCTGCACAATCTGCGAGATCTGCGAGAAAATAGGTTTGATTGTTTTAATTTGATGATGTTTTTTTTCCATTGATCTTACTAATTGAAGCATTTTTCTAAATACAAAAAGCCAAAGTACTGCAAGGTATTTTGGCTTTTTTATATTGATTCCCGATAGCTATTTATCGGGTGGTAGCTTTAATAAAATAAGGAGAGTCGTTCCATCTTATTTTGCGATAAGCAAAGTTTTGTTGTAAAGATTCCGGTAAGCAATTCCAGATAGCTTCATTCATTTTTTCAAGCAATAATTTCTTAGAAAAAGTATCAGACACCACCAGACTGATTTCGCGTACGGGTTTTGGATCTTTAAAATGTTTAAAAAGCCCGGTTTCTACCTCGTTAATCATCGAAAGTTGAGGGATTATGGCAAATCCTAATTCGGCTCGTACCAAATTTTTAAGGGTTTCAATCGAGCTAATATCGTAACTGAATTGTTCTTTAATTTTTCCCGTACTTTTGATATCACAGATATCTAGGAGCTGTGCATTGTAACAATATTCGTTTTGAAGCAAAAGCAATTCGGCCCGGTCTGAAGGCTGCAATTCGTAATGTGATGCTGCGGCCATAGGATGTACCGTATTTAAGTACGCGACAAAAGGTTCTTTAAAAACCGGATGCTCAATTAAATGAGGATTTCCGGTAGGAGTTGCCATAATAGCTACGTCCAGAGCTCCTGTCATAACATCATTCATCAATTGTCCGGTATTGGCTTCTTTTATAATGAATTGCATTTTTGGAGTGGCTTTTTTCATGGCCTGAATAAAAAGTGGTATCAGATAAGGGGATAAAGTCGAAATGATTCCAACTTTAACTTCGCCTTCCAGTTTGTTTTTCTCATTCACTACAAAATCTCTGATTTCATCGGCCTCGCGAAGTATCTTTTTGGCTCGGTTTATAATTTCGGTTCCAAGAACGGTAGGGGTTAACGGAACTTTGTTTCTATCGAAAATTTTAATTCCAATTTCTTCTTCCAGATTTTTTAGCTGAATGGTTAGTCCGGGTTGCGATACCAAACAAACTTCTGCGGCTCTTGCAAAATGACGTTCCTCGTCTAATGCTACAATATATTTTAATTGTTGAATTGTCATCTCGATTGGTATATTGGATATAAAGGTAAAAAAATATAACGGAGCGTTTCGGTGTTTTTTAATCTAAGCACGAGAAAATGTAAAATACAAACGGAGAATATCAAAAATGTTCAGGATATGTAAACTAGCCGACATTAGGAGACTGTAAGAGTTCTTAATTTCGATTTACTAAATGATATCACATGAGAACACTATTTTCTTTTACAGCTATTTTAATACTCTTCGGATGTGAATCTGAAGGAGAACTGACGCGCGAAAAAATTGGTTCAATGGTAGTTTCTTCAGAAGCAATTTTGCTTTCTACAGGAACTTTTGAAGCTGAGGGAGGCAATACCGTTACCGGTTCTGCCCAAATTTACAAAGAAGGGGATCTGTACAAATTATCACTTAAAGATTTTAGTATTTCCAGTGGGCCTGATCTTAAGGTTTATCTTTCTAAAACCAATCGACCGGACAGTTTTGTAAATCTGGGAAGTTTAGGAACAGGAAATTCACAGACCTATACGATTCCGCCAGGAGTAAATTTAGCGGCCTATCCCTTTGTATTAATTCATTGTCAGCAATTCAATCATCTTTTTGCTACTGCTGCTTTAAAATCCAACTCATTATGAAAATTAAATTTTTGCTAGTTTTAGCCACGTTTTTTATATTCGATTATAGTAAAGCACAAGGCTGCAGTGACGCCGGTATTTGTAGTATTGGAGGAGCATTTCACAAAAATGATGACAAGAAGAATAACCATATCGAATTTGGAACTGTTCTGGGGAAAGGCGATGTAGATGTGAAATATTTGTCGGGTTATATTGCTTACACCAGAAGTTTTAATGAAAAGTGGTCGGGAAATGTAAAAGTGACTTCTCAGTATGCCAATGGAAGTTTCGGAGGAAAAGCTTCGGTTGGAGATGCTTTTTTAACGGCAAACTATACTCCGGTTACGACAAATTTGTACAAATGGAGTTTTACTTCGGGGATTAAAGTTCCGTTTAACCAAAGTAATCTCAAAATAAACGATCATCCGCTTCCAATGGATTACCAAAGCAGTCTTGGAACTTTTGATTTTTTGGGAAGTGTGAATCTGAACTATAAAAACTGGGATTTTAATTCTGCGATACAATTGCCAGTCATTAATATAAACAAGAATTCCTATTTCAGCGAATATTCCGGTACAGATGATTTCATGACCACCAATTTATTTGAGAGAAAACCGGACGTTCTTTTACGCGGAACCTACACCATAAATACAGCCAATCGTAAATTTTCGTTCAAGCCGAATTTGCTTTTCATTTATCATTTAGGGGAAGATACTTATGAAGATATTTACGGACAAAGACAGACGATTAAAGGCTCTGACGGACTTACCATTAATGGAAATTTAATTGCAGGATATCATTTTTCATCCGGAAGTAGTATCGAAGCCTCGGTTGCGACGCCTTTTGTAGTGAGAGAAGTGAGACCGGACGGACTTACACGGGCATGGACAGCAGGGGTGAGCTATAAAGTGCGTTTTTAAAAAAAATGGAATGGTGACTCAAGTATAAATAGGTTGTGAAGAAATAGTGTCGCACAGAAATTTAATGTGTTAAATAAGTAACGCAAATTTTTTCGTACATCATTTTTAATTATTTTGCGCAGACCATGATCAGATGAACTGAAAAAGAACCATATCCGTCCTTAGATAAATATGTTTCTAAGCAGGAGGGATGCTTATACTCTCAACTGGTGTGGGAAATATATATTCTTACTTTAAATGCCGAAATCAAAAATGATGAAATCTGTACACGCTCAAATTTTACACTTACTATTATTATTTATTGGAGTTGCTTCCATAAATGCACAAAACTACAAACCTGCTGATGCCTTAATTGGAAATAAAACTCTTAAAAAAGGAGTATTATCCAATGGCATGACGTATTATATTTATCCAACAGCAGTAAATAAAAACACAGCAAGTTATTATATTATTCAAAACGTAGGCTCTATTTTAGAGAATGACAATCAGAAAGGATTGGCACATTTTCTGGAGCACATGGCTTTCAACGGAACTAAAAATTTTCCCGGAAAAGGAATTTTGACGACTCTCGAAAAACAAGGGGCTGTTTTTGGAAATAATATAAATGCTTACACCAGTTTTGATGAGACGGTTTATAATTTTGACAATATTCCATCAACAGATCCTAAAGTAATTGATACTGCATTGCTGATTTTGCACGATTGGTCCCATTCATTACTATTGACCAATGAGGAAATTGATGCCGAACGTGGTATTATTGTTGAAGAATGGAGAACCAGGCAAAACGCATCAACCCGAATTTCTAATTTATTCAACCCTTATTTGTACAACCATTCGCTATATGCTAACCGTGTTGCTATTGGTGATATGGATATTGTAAGACATTTTGATTACGCTTTGTTACGAGATTTTTACAAAGAATGGTACCGTCCCGATTTGCAGGCAATTGCCGTTGTTGGGGATGTAAATGCTGAAGAAATTGAGCAAAAAATAAAAACATTATTTGCTGATATTCCGAAAGCTAAAAACCCGAAGAAACGATTTGAGGTCGCAATTCCGGATCATGAGGAACCTTTTTTTAAGTTAGCGCTCGATAAAGAAATAACAAATTCGACTATATCTTTTAAAATCATTCAAAATGGCGCAGGTCAGAGTCAGACTTTTGCTGATCTGAAGCAGTCAATAACGAGGATAATGGCGTTTTCGATGCTCAACGACAGATTGAATGAATTAGCACAGAAAGAAAATTGTCCGTTTAAAAATGCGGAGGCTTATTATTCTAATTTTAGAAGAGTGAATGATGTAATGGGGATGGATATTGCTCCAAAACCAAATAAACAGGCAGAAGCTTTAGCTGTAGTCATGGATGAATTTAATCGTGCCGGAAAATTTGGTTTTTCGGAAGGTGAAATTCAAAGAAAAGTAACTTTCATTAGTTCTTTTTACGAAAACTATATCCAATCAGAGAAAGAAGTTTCACATAGCAGTATTGCCAATAGTATACAATCAGATTATCTTTTACATCGACTGTTTACAGATACTAAAAGCGAGTTTGAAATGATACAGTCTATTTTGAAAGAGATCGATTCAAAAGCTCTTCAGGTCGAATTGACTCGCGGATATACTTCAAAAAACAGAGTAGTGACCGTTGAAGGGATGGAAAATGAAACCAATTTAACAAAAGAGAACGCTTTTGCTATTATTGCCAAATCAGAAAACAATCCTAATTTAAAGCCTTATGCAGACAGTTTTAATGATAAGTCACTGTTGACAGATGTAACGATTGTTCCGGGCAAAATTACTGCTGAAAAGGAAAGTAAAGAAATCGGTGCTACTACTTATACTTTAAGCAATGGCGTAAAGGTGCATTATAAATTTGCAAATAAAAATGTTAATGATGTACAGTTGTATGCGGAAAGTTTCGGGGGGGCGTCGTTATATGATCTCAAAGATCTGCCATCGACATTTGCACTGAACGGTTTGACAGATGCTTCAGGTGTGGGAGCATTTTCTAATATTAATTTGGAAAAAATTCTTTCAGGAAAGGTTGTCGGTACGGGAATAAATGTAGGAGCTTTAAATGAGACGGTTTCGGGTAATGCTAAAGTAAAGGATCTCGAAGCAATGCTGCAATTGGTGCATCTGCGTTTTGTAAAGCCACGCTTTGACAAGGAAATTTATGATATTAAGAAATTAGATCTTCAAAATTATCTCGAAAATAAAGACAAGGATATCAATGCAAAAATGACCGATAGTATCAATGCAATTGTTTACGGAAAAAATAATCCCAGAGTAAGATTTTTGGATCAGCAGTTTATTGATGATTTGTCTTTTGAAAGAATAAAAGCAATTTATAAAGAACGATTTTGTGATGTTTCTAACTTTGAGTTTTTTATTGTAGGTGACGTAACATCGGAAGTGCTGAAACCACTATTAGAAAAATACATCGCTAGTATTCCCGGTATAAAAAGAGAAGAAACATTCAAAGACAAAACACCTGTCTGGAGTTCCAATAAAATTAACAAAGAAGTTTTAATAAAAATGGAAACGCCTAAAAGTACGGTCAATATTCAGTTTGAAAGCGATTTTAAATACACTTCCAAAAATGCTGTTTTGGTGGATATGCTGCGTGACATTTTGACTTTACGCTACACAGAGAATCTTAGAGAAAAAGAAGGAGGAACTTATGGTGTTCAGGTTAGTGCGGCAGCTTCGAGATTTCCAAAAAATACGGTTGCCCTATCGATAAATTTTGATTCAGATCCGATCAAAGTGAACAGTTTACTTCCTATAGTGTACGACGAAATTAACAAAATTAAAAAAGGCGTTTTGTTAAAAGAGGACCTGGTGAAAACCAAAAGCAACTACTTGAAATCAAGAGAAGACAGTAAAAATTTCAACAGCTACAGTTTGAGTTTATTATACAATTTTTTTGAGTACAATATAAACATGGATAATCCTGCAGCTTATGTAGATATTGTAAATAGCATCACTGAAAAAGACATTCAGGAGTTTACTAATGCATTTCTAAACAAAGCCAAGTCTTACGAAATTGTTTTTAAGCCATTGCAATAATGGGTATTGGTATATAGTAACCCGGTAGCAGTGAATAGGAATACATTAATGTGACAATACAAAAGAGATCTGAACAGCGTCATCAATGAAATTGTAGAGAATCTGCCTAATCTGCAAGAGAAAAAAGATATGCAGACATTCTGGCATAAAGGTTTTTGTCTCCAGCAGATTTAAAAGTGCTAAACACAGTGTAATTTATAAATTCTGCGAAGGAAAAAGGATTAGGTTAATGAGGTGGGTGAGTAACCAAACTGTTTTTTAAAAGCATGCGAAAAGTGAGAAAGATTTTCAAAACCAACTTCGTAGCAAACATCGCTCGCTTTTTTTTGATTGTGAGTTAACTGATAGTGTGCCATTTCTAGTCGTTTGCGCGTTAGCCATTTTTGCGGGCTGGTGTTAAAATGTTTTCGGAAGTCTCTGTTGAAGGTAGAAAGACTTCTTCCGGTGAGATAACCAATTTTATCGAGAGACATATTAAACATAAAGTTACGTTCCATAAAACCGACCAAATCAATTTTCCCCGGTTCTTCAAAGTTGGCCAGAACATCATCAATATTCGGATCAATTATTCTGAGAATGCTAATTGCTTCGGTTATTTTAAGGGAAGCAATATTTTCTGGGAGTTCTTTCATGTCAAAATATGGAATTAACGATGAGAGACAACTTTTTAGTAAGGGATGATTGTTATAATGGTTTATTTTAGAATTTGCTATTGTTTTAGGTTTAATATCGAGTTTTTTATAAAAATCTTTAAGTATGGAAGAAGTCAAATGCATGACCACGGTTTTATGAGGTTGACCGTCTTTGGGATAGTTGATAATAGTAGCCAGTTGGTTTCTTGGAATGAGAAAAATATCTCCTTCCTTAAAAATATGAACGCCATCGGTTTGTACAATCTTAGTTTCACCTGAGATAAACCATACCAGCATGTGCTGATCGAACATCATATCCGATTTAAAAAAGCGATCGGAGTAACAAGATAGTTTAATATCCGGGGTGATGTATTTTGCTTCAAATTCCATGGATGTTTTTTTTGAGAAGGTATAATTTCAAATTTACTAAAATTATGCGGTTAACCATTCGTTACTTTCCTAACGTTTGTTTTTATAAAGAAGTTACCGCTAGTAGCTTGCGGTAACTTCTTTTGTTTTTTGAACCGATTTTTTTTTAGCTAATATGGAAAGAAACATCAGTCATTTTTTCGCTGAGATTCCACAAACGTTTAGCATGGTCTTCTTCTAGAGAATATAATTTCACTCCGGGAGCTACATCAGAATCATCGGCTAGGGAAGCAATTTCGGCATCTTCGCAATATATCCCTCCAACATCATCAAGCAATGGGCTTGTTGCACACCATACAGTTGTGGCCGCACCTTGTGGAATGGTTTTTAAATTGGCCATTATTTCCGGCAAAATAACTCCGTCCTGATCACAGAAACCCATCTTTTGAAACAATTCTAATGACGCTTCTCTGGCAAGTTCCGTTCCGTTTATAGATCCGGGATGCAATGAATAAGAGCGTACACCAAATTCTTTTCCACGATTATCCAACTCGAGGGCAAATAGATTACTGACTGTTTTGGATTGTCCGTAGGCTTGTAAAGTTTCGTACTCTCTGTAAAGAAAATTAGGATCATCAAAATTGAATGGAGCAAACTGATGGCCCTGTGAGGATACCTGAATAACTCTTGCTGAACCTGCTTTCTTTAAAGCGGGCCACAATTGGGCTGTTAGCTGAAAGTGCGACAGATAATTTGTAGCCAGTTGTGACTCGATACCTCTTTGGTCCCGACGAAACGGAACCCACATAATCCCTGCATTGTTAATGAGCAAATGCAAAGGTCTGTTTGATAATAAAAATTTCTCGGCAAATAGTTTGATAGAATCCGGATCCATTAAATCCATTTGTTCTAATTCTATATTAGGTATGTCTGCTAAGTTTTTTTTAGCCTTTGCAAGATCTCTGGCGGGTACTATAACGGTTGCTCCCGCCAGAGCAAGAGTTTTAACAGTTTCTAAACCAATTCCGGTATTTCCGCCTGTAACTATGCCAATTTTACCTGTAAGATCAATTCCTTTAATGACATCGTTTGTGGTTGATTTAGCATAGAATCCTGAACCAATTGGTTTTTGCAAAGCTCCCTGATAATTGTTCTGTTTCATTTTAAAGATTTTTAGATGAATAGTATAAGGCAAATTTATGAGGAAGTTGAGGGAGTGACTTTGTTTAGAATGTCATTTTACTTTGTTTAAAATGTCATTGCGTTTAAAAGGTTATAAAGACTGGGTATACAAAAAAATCTCACAGTAGGATTATATTTAATTACTTTTAAACTGGTGTTAAATATCTTGTTAATTTATTAAAAATTGAATTAAAGGCAATTTCTTTAAGTTTAAATTATTATTTTATTGAATTCATAGCAATGGATTAGGTTGTTATTGATAATTTTGCTGCTGTAAATTTTAAATGGATAGGGGCTGAGTTGTGAAGAGATTTACTAAAAAAATGTAAGTTAATTTTATGACCGTAGACAATTGGCCCAAATATATTCAGAAGTCTTTTATTCTTTTTAAGAGTATTTTTTTTGAATTCCTTTCTTTTTTTAGCTTTAGATCCATATTACCTGATAATAAGGTAAAATTAACCAGTTCTGTAAAGTACATCATTCTCGTTTTTTTCTTAGTTTCATTCCATTCTCAGGCTCAGGTTCAGGAAATCACCCCCCGAATCAAACTGCTAGGAGAGAAATTAAGAAATTTAGATAATCGCAATCAAACAGACAGTATCAGTTACTTAATTGATAAACATCTCACTAAACCTGATTTGAGTGTATATGAACTTCAATTGTTGCATTTTTTTAAGGCGAATTACTATAAAATCATCGGTAGATCATCGGATGCGATCATTTCTTTGAATAAATCTATTGCATTGAAAGGTGAAGGAAGAGAATCGTTGAAAACGTATTATAGGAGTCTTTATATATTATCGGATTTATTATTTACTAAAAAAGATTATAAAAAAGCATTTTACTATGCCAATTTATGCCAAAACGAAATTTCGCCAGCTGACAGTCCGAGCAATTATATAGTTCTGCATTTAATTATTGGATACTATTATTACATCAATTACGATCACAAGAAAAGTATGGAAGAATTTTTGCTCACAGAACGTGTGGCAAAAAAATATAATCCATGTAAGCTTGCGGAAGTTTATGTTAAAACTGCCCGTGTGTACAGTAGGCAAAATAGAATAGAAAAAGCAAAAAAAGCGATTACCGAAAGTATAAGAGTGGCTGACAGCTGCAATGATTTAGAGAATAAAATTAACGCCTTACGAACCTTAAGAGAAATTATGGTTGAGCAGGGAGAGTTTGAAGCTGCTCATAAAACATTCGAAAGGCTGGATCGATTAGTAGGAATAGAGGATACGAAGATTCGAAACAGCCGAATCGATTCGTTTGAAATTGCGAACAAAATCAAGTTAAAAGAACAGCAGAATACTTACCTGAAAAGAATCAACGATAATAAAGAAGAGCGTCTGCAAAAACAGAAAGTGGCTCTTATTGCTTCGTTAATCGGAATTACTTTATTAATTATATTGTTGTATTCGATTGTAGTATTGACCAAAAAGCAACGAATTACCAATGAAACACTAAAACTGCAAAAAGAGCAAATTGAAGTAAAAAATAATGATCTTAAACGTCTTAATTTATTGCACCAAAAGATTTTTACGGTAATCTCCCATGATTTTAAGGAACCAATTACAACCTTAAAAATTTTATTAGAGAAAGAAGAGATACTTAAAAATGAAAATGAGATTGTTTCAACCTACATGAAAGCTATTGGGCAACAATTGGAACAATCGGATGCCATGCTTACCAGTTTACTCGATTGGGCCAAAATGGAACTGATTACCGCACAATCGGGTTATAGCGAGATCATGCTGCACAACCTTATCAGCGCGGCCTGTAAGGAGTTAGGGCATCAAGTAAAGGCTAAGAATATTACAATTGAACTTAAAGTAGCAAAAGGTACAATCATTATTTTTAACTCGGCTGTTTTAAGTATAGTCTTGCGAAACGTTATTAACAATGCTATTAAGTTTAGTTATGCAAACAGTACTATTGTTATAGAATATGATCATCATGAAATAATCGTAACAGATTCGGGGAAAGGAATCGAGCAAAAAAAGATTGACAAATTATTCAAACAGAAAATAAATCCGGGATTAGGCACTAATCTGGAATCGGGGTTTGGAATCGGGCTCTATTTATGTCAAGAATTAATGCTGAAAAACAAAGGAACGCTTGCTGTTTTTAACAATGAATCAGCAGGTTGTACTTTCAAAATTATCTTGCCGAAATAGGGAAAACCGCTATTTATTTAACAATTTTTTTGTTGCTAATTTGTGCTATGATACATATTGCATTTTTTGAAGACCAACCTATTGTTTGTGGGGGTCTTACTAGTTTTTTTTCAAATCAAAAAGATTTGGAAGTGCTTTTTTACGCAACAAATAAGCAAGATTTATATCTTAAAGTTCAGCAGCATTCAGGATTAGATTTAATTATTGTGGATCTGATTGCAAGTGATGTGCAGGGACTGGAAGTCTATGAATACCTTCATAAAAATCATCCTGATTTGCGAGTAATTGCTTTTACCTCTCTTTCAAGTCCCATATTAGTCGAAAACCTATTGGCTATGGGCGTAAAAGGTTACGTTAATAAAAATCAGGATAGTGAAGATCTTTTAGAAGCCATTAGATTAGTATGGGAAGGCGGAGTTTATCTGCCGGACGACTATGCCTTTTTATCCAAACAAAATAGGGTAGGCACAGCAATTACACTAACGGCAAAAGAGCTTACGATCATGCAATACATTATTAGAGAATTTACTACAGCCGATATTGCCGGCGAACTAAAACTTTCGGTCAATACGGTCGAAAATCACAGAAAAAACATTTTTAGCAAACTCGATGTGAGTAATGTTGCCGGTATGGTGCGCGAGGCGTCAAAACTGGGACATATCAACTAGAGTATAGTGATGATTTAGGTCCCTTCGACTTGAGTCTAATCGCTATAATTTTTGAATATCAAGGGATATTCGAAAAGACTTTGTATGGAATTTTAATTATTTATTATATGGTGAACTTTACTTTTTTTATAACCCGGTTTTTTGTTAGAAGAAGCGCTCTGAAGGAGGGTTTCTTAATCTCTTTTACTTCGCTTGATTTTGATGCTTTTATCCGAAAAAGTAATCGCTTTTCACCCGATACATTTATTAAAAATCTTTTTTTTACTCTCATGCATTCGCTACAACAGCAGGAATTAAAATGGCGTTCAGGTTGTTATCGGGAGATAAATTCTATAGCAGTTACTAATAATCAAAACTATTAAAATGTTGAATAAAATTACATTAAAATTAAGGCAATTACAGCTGACTTTTATACTGTGTTTTCTTTCTCTCTTCAGTGGATGGAATGTCTTTGCTGAAGGCTCTAAGGATTTGTTCCCCAGTGGGGCGACAGGGAATAGAAGTTGGATGACCAGTTCAACCCAAAATATTAGATTGGGGTCAGGAATGTTTATTGGAGGTGTTAATCAAGGGCGGCATTATGTTTATGTCAACGCTGGAGAAACGATTTACGTAGGCTCAAGTGCTCAGGGAATCGCTTCCGGTACAATCAATTTCAGAACACCAAGCGGAACAGTTTATTCGTCAGGGACGGACAAAGTAACCGGTTTAATTGCGAGTCGCGCTGAAGAGTTGGCAGGACCAGCTGCTTTAAGCCCTGGGGGGTATAAAGCTTATTCAAAAATAGTAGGCCCTTCGGAGGCCGGAATTTGGGAAATTGAATTTATTTCACCTGTTCCGAGTGCAACTCCAAATACAGGGACAACTGTATTAGCTGCAAATGCAAGTTGGACTTCAACAAATGCAGCTCATCAGCCAACGAATAATTCATTGATTCTGGCCTGGGATATTACAGTTGCTTCAGGTACAGTAGTAAAACCGGGGCGTACATTCTTAAATGTATTTACTGGAAACATGGGAGCCAATACCCGAGCTTTCCGAGGGAAATTTCGTGTTTTAACGATTGATGGTTATCGTTATTTGGTAGACGGAAATGGGATGGATCCTTTTGTTTTTGCTTTCTTTTCAAATAATAACGGAGTTAAATCAAGAGCGACCGGTTTGCCAATTTACAAGAGTGTGGACATGGTCGATGTGGAAAATAATACAAACTCAGCTTCACCTTCGACGACTCCTTATTTATATTATCCTCCTGAAAATTTTGGTTCAGGGAATGATGTTACGAATAAATTATTTTATCAGGATCCTGATTTGACAATGCCAACTTCAGCTTCAGTGAATGTAGGAGGTTCAACTGTAACAACCTGGTTGGTGAATAACGTGGTAACAGCCGCTATTTCGAATATCTTTATTTCGGGATCTGAAGGCTCAGTTGGGGTAGGGACACCTCCGTTAGGGAGTTATATAAATTTTACTGCCAGTACAAATGGTAACGCTTTAGTTCAGATAGACGGTGACAATGATGGTGTTTATACAGGAAACAAAGACAGAATTATACTTGTAGCTGCCAAAATGGGTGAAAATAAGATATACTGGGACGGTAAGTTTAAAGACGGAACTTATGCTTCTACAGGTTTAAACTTAAATTTAAATGTAGTTATTTTTAATGGAGAAGTCCATTTCCCTTATGTTGATGCAGAAAATAATGCGAGTGGTTTTTTAGTTTCCAGATTAAATGGTAACAGTCCTGATGATAAGATTTATTGGGACGATTCATTGTTTGCTACAGTCACAGGAGAATCTAACCCGAAAACAAATACTACTTTTCCGGGTTTGTCGAGTGCTTCTAACGGACATAAATGGTCAAGTTCCTATGGGGATAACAGAACATTGGATTCATGGGCATATGTGACTACGACATCTCCTGTAGTTACGGTTCCTGTTGTTCAGAATGCTGCCGATTTAGCAGTAACAAGTATTAGTGATGTAACTAGCGGTAGTGTAGGTACGGATGTTACCTATACAGTCGTTGTAAAAAATATAGGAGGACCCAATAATGTAACGGGGGCAAAATTTAAGTTTTCGGATTTAGTTTCGGGAGCAAATTTGGCGGTTCAATCTTTTACCTCTTCTTCTACTTTAGGAGGCGCTGTTACGACACATACTATTACTGGAGGTGTACTTGATGCTACCGTTGATTTACCAAAAGATGCGACAATTACATTTACAATTATCGGAAAGATATTGGCACCGGCCGGTACTAATGTAAACGTCAAAGCAACGATCATGCGCCCACAGGATTTAACAGATCCGGATGCTACTGCAGATACTCACGTTGGAACACCTCCAGTTGACCCGGATGTTGAATGTGACGGAACGCCTAGCGGTGTGGGTTGTAACAATATAAAGACTGATGTTTTTACTGTTACTAGTTCTCCTTTGCCATTTCCATCTACTACCAATTCTTGTTTAGGAGTGTTTTTAAGTGATGTAATTTCGTCTAATCCGCCAACCAGTATCTATAAACCGGCGACTTTTACCGGAGATTTTATTGGCCGTGATAACGCCATTAACTTTGCTGTAGGAGGGAATCTTACGATAACAAATGGTGCCGAATACGAAGGACGTAGTTTTGTATATGGGAATTTTACCATGAACAAAACAAGTGCTTTTAATTTGGGAGTGGCCGGAGTAGGATCTTTTATTGTACCGGATGATAATAAAAATATTTTAACCATAGGGGGGAATTTTGATGCTTCTGCAGCTTCGGGTAATTTAATACTGGGGGGAGAAAGCGGTAATGGTCAAAAGTCCTATGGAACTATAGTTTATAAAGGAACTAAATCTCCTAATGTTAAAATTACCGGAGATGCATCTAAAGTTATTAACGAAGCTACTTTAGATTTAACACCTTATAATGATGCGTTCAATGCTTTACAGGTTTCAAGTACAGCCTGGAATCAGTTGCCAAGTGATCCGAATGTCACTTTCGCAAATGATGGATTCGGAACTTACACGTTTACATGTTTGACACCTGCTGTTTCAAAATCATATGTGATAAACATTCCAAATGTTTTAGCATCAAGACCAAATGGGACTATTAATTTTGTAGGTTTTCCGGATAATGCGAGTTTATTAATTAATGTACCTGGTACAACAACAAACTTTAATATTGCTACATTTCAGTTTAATGGTGTAACTCAGGCAGTAGGTAGTGGGAATAAAACACCTGCGAATGAAGTAGCGCCTTTTTCACTGCGAATTTTATGGAATTTACCTACAGCCACTACTGTTTCTTTAAAAGGAGCTCAGTTTTGGGGAAGTATGGTTATTCCACAACGTACAGGTACGGTTACCAACGAAATGATTGGTATGAACGGTCGTTTTATTGTGGGTGGAAATTTAATTCAAAACATTGGCGGTTCAGAAACACACAATTATCCTTTTAAAGGAGAAATCAGTACCACTGATGCACCAGTCGTTACGACACCAGTAAATTACTGTCAGGATGAAACAGCTACTGCTTTAACAGCAACAGGTTCAAATCTGAAATGGTATACTGCTCAAACAGGCGGTGTTGGAAGTGCAACTGCACCAACTCCTGTAACAACAGCTGTTGGTACTACAACGTATTATGTTAGTCAGACGGTTGGAAATTGCGAGAGTGCCAGAACCGCAATTGATGTTGTAGTAAAAGAAAGACCTGTAAAAACAACAACAGGTACAGTAACACAACCTACTTGTTCAGTGGCTACAGGAAGTTTTGCGATTTCAAATTATAATGCTGCTTATACATATTCAGTAAATCCATCAACAGGAGTTACGGTTTCAGGAGCTACAGTAACCGCTCCGACAGGAACTTATACCGTGACTGCTACATTGGGAACTTGTAGTTCAGTAGTTTCAGATAATGTTATGATTAATGCACAACCTTCAACCCCTGTAAAACCAACCGCAGGTACAGTAACACAACCTACTTGTTCAGTGGCTACAGGAAGTTTTGCAATTTCAAATTATAACGCTGCTTATACGTATTCTGTAAATCCATCAACAGGAGTTACGGTTTCAGGTGCTACAATAACCGCTCCGGCAGGAACTTATACTGTGACAGCTACATTAGGAACTTGTAGTTCAGTAGTTTCAGATAACGTTGTGATCAATGCACAACCTTCAACTCCGGTAAAACCAACCGCAGGTACAGTAACACAACCTACTTGTTCAGTGGCTACAGGAAGTTTTGCAATTTCAAATTATAATGCTGCTTATACATATTCAGTAAATCCATCAACAGGAGTTACGGTTTCAGGCGCTATAGTAACTGCTCCGACAGGAACTTATACTGTGACAGCTACATTAGGAACTTGTAGTTCAGTAGTTTCAGATAATGTTGTGATCAATGCACAACCTTCAACCCCTGTAAAACCAACAACAGGTACAGTAACACAACCTACTTGTTCAGTGGCTACGGGAAGTTTTGCAATTTCAAATTATAATGCTGCTTACACGTATTCAGTAAATCCATCGACAGGAGTTACTGTTTCAGGTGCTACAGTAACCGCTCCGGCAGGAACTTATACTGTGACAGCTACATTGGGAACTTGTAGTTCAGTAGTTTCAGATAATGTTGTGATCAATGCACAACCTTCAACCCCTGTAAAACCAACCGCAGGAACAGTAACACAACCTACTTGTTCAGTGGCTACAGGAAGTTTTGCAATTTCAAATTATAATGCTGCTTATACATATTCAGTAAATCCATCAATAGGAGTTACTGTTTCAGGAGCTACAGTAACTGCTCCAGTAGGAACTTATACTGTGACAGCTACATTAGGAACTTGTAGTTCAGTAGTTTCAGATAACGTTGTGATCAATGCACAACCTTCAACCCCTGTAAAACCAACCGCAGGTACAGTAACACAACCTACTTGTTCAGTAGCTACAGGAAGTTTTGCAATTTCAAATTATAATGCTGCTTACACATATTCAGTAAATCCATCAACAGGAGTTACGGTTTCAGGTGGTACAGTAACCGCTCCGGCAGGAACTTATACTGTGACAGCTACATTGGGCACTTGTAGTTCAGTAGTTTCAGATAATGTTGTGATCGCTAGTGAATGTGCTGGTATTTCAGTAAGCAAAAAAGGAGTTTATGTAGACGCTAATGCAGATGGTATTGTAAACGTTGGTGATAGAATTGACTATACTTTTACAGTTACCAACACAGGAAACGTAACCTTGGCTCCGGTAACCATTAGTGATGCTAATGCAGTGGTAAGCGGAAGTTTAGCGAGTTTAGCTCCCGGAGCAACAGACTCGTCTAGTTTTACAGCAGTTCACACCATTACACTGGCTGATATGAATAACGGTCAGGTAGACAACGTAGCTACAGTTACAGGAACTCCTCCAACAGGATCTCCGGTAACAGCTAAGTCAACCGATCCAAGTCCAATTTGTTCGACTTGTCCACCAAAAGATCCGGCTGCATGTCCAAGTTGTACCGTAGTTCCATTAACGTCTTCACCAAAAGTAACGGTAAGCAAAAAAGGAGTTTACGTAGATGCTAATGCAGACGGTATTGTAAACGTAGGAGATAGAATTGACTATACTTTTACAGTTACCAACACAGGAAACGTAACCCTGGCTCCAGTAACCATTAGTGATGCTAATGCAGTGGTAAGCGGAAGTTTAGCGAGTTTAGCTCCAGGAGCAACAGACTCGTCTAGTTTCACGGCAGTTCACACCATTACACTGGCTGATATGAATAACGGTCAGGTAGACAACGTAGCTACAGTTACAGGAACTCCTCCAACAGGATCTCCAGTAACAGCTAAGTCAACCGATCCAAGTCCAATTTGTTCGACTTGTCCACCAAAAGATCCGGCTGCATGTCCAAGTTGTACCGTAGTTCCATTAACGTCTTCACCAAAAGTAACGGTAAGCAAAAAAGGAGTTTACGTAGATGCTAATGCAGATGGTATTGTAAACGTAGGAGATAGAATTGACTATACTTTTACAGTTACCAACACAGGAAACGTAACCCTGGCTCCAGTAACCATTAGTGATGCTAATGCAGTGGTAAGCGGAAGTTTAGCGAGTTTAGCTCCAGGAGCAACAGACTCGTCTAGTTTCACGGCAGTTCACACCATTACTTTGGCTGATATGAATAACGGTCAGGTAGACAACGTAGCTACAGTTACAGGAACTCCTCCAACAGGATCACCGGTAACAGCTAAGTCAACCGATCCAAGTCCAATTTGTTCGACTTGTCCACCAAAAGACCCAGCGGCATGTCCAAGTTGTACCGTAGTTCCATTAACGTCTTCACCAAAAGTAACGGTAAGCAAAAAAGGAGTTTACGTAGATGCTAATGCCGACGGTATTGTAAACGTAGGAGATAGAATCGACTATACTTTTACAGTTACCAACACAGGAAACGTAACCCTGGCTCCAGTAACCATTACCGATGCTAATGCAGTGGTAAGCGGAAGTTTAGCGAGTTTAGCTCCAGGAGCGACAGATTCGTCTAGTTTTACAGCAGTTCACACCATTACACTGGCTGATATGAATAACGGTCAGGTAGACAACGTGGCTACAGTTACAGGAACTCCTCCAACAGGATCTCCAGTAACAGCTAAGTCAACCGATCCAAGTCCAATTTGTTCGACTTGTCCACCAAAAGATCCGGCGGCATGTCCAAGCTGTACAGTAGTTCCTTTAACGTCTTCACCAAAAGTAACGGTAAGCAAAAAGGGAACTTACGTAGACGCTAATGCAGATGGTATTGTAAACGTAGGAGATAGAATTGACTATACTTTTACAGTTACCAACACAGGAAACGTAACCCTGGCTCCAGTAACCATTAGTGATGCTAATGCAGTGGTAAGCGGAAGTTTAGCGAGTTTAGCTCCAGGAGCAACAGACTCGTCTAGTTTCACGGCAGTTCACACCATTACTTTGGCTGATATGAATAACGGTCAGGTAGACAACGTAGCTACAGTTACAGGAACTCCTCCAACAGGATCACCGGTAACAGCTAAGTCAACCGATCCAAGTCCAATTTGTTCGACTTGTCCACCAAAAGACCCAGCGGCATGTCCAAGTTGTACCGTAGTTCCATTAACGTCTTCACCAAAAGTAACGGTAAGCAAAAAAGGAGTTTACGTAGATGCTAATGCCGACGGTATTGTAAACGTAGGAGATAGAATCGACTATACTTTTACAGTTACCAACACAGGAAACGTAACCCTGGCTCCAGTAACCATTACCGATGCTAATGCAGTGGTAAGCGGAAGTTTAGCGAGTTTAGCTCCAGGAGCGACAGATTCGTCTAGTTTTACAGCAGTTCACACCATTACACTGGCTGATATGAATAACGGTCAGGTAGACAACGTGGCTACAGTTACAGGAACTCCTCCAACAGGATCACCGGTAACAGCTAAGTCAACCGATCCAAGTCCAATTTGTTCGACTTGTCCACCAAAAGACCCAGCGGCATGTCCAAGTTGTACCGTAGTTCCATTAACGTCTTCACCAAAAGTAACGGTAAGCAAAAAAGGAGTTTACGTAGATGCTAATGCAGACGGTATTGTAAACGTAGGAGATAGAATTGACTATACTTTTACAGTTACCAACACAGGAAACGTAACCCTGGCTCCAGTAACCATTAGTGATGCTAATGCAGTGGTAAGCGGAAGTTTAGCGAGTTTAGCTCCAGGAGCAACAGACTCGTCTAGTTTCACGGCCGTTCACACCATTACACTGGCTGATATGAATAACGGTCAGGTAGACAACGTGGCTACAGCTACAGGAACTCCTCCAACAGGATCTCCAGTAACAGCTAAGTCAACCGATCCAAGTCCAATTTGTTCGACTTGTCCACCAAAAGACCCAGCGGCATGTCCAAGCTGTACCGTAGTTCCTTTAACGTCTTCACCAAAAGTAACGGTAAGCAAAAAGGCAACTTACGTAGATGCTAATGCAGATGGTATTGTAAACGTAGGCGATAGAATTGACTATACTTTTACAGTTACCAACACAGGTAACGTAACCCTGGCTCCGGTAACGATTACCGATGCTAACGCAGTGGTAAGCGGAAGTTTAGCGAGTTTAGCTCCCGGAGCAACAGACTCGTCTAGTTTTACAGCCGTTCACACCATTACACTGGCCGATATGAATAACGGTCAGGTAGACAACGTGGCTACAGCTACAGGAACTCCTCCAACAGGATCTCCAGTAACAGCTAAGTCAACCGATCCAAGTCCAATTTGTTCGACTTGTCCACCAAAAGACCCAGCGGCATGTCCAAGCTGTACCGTAGTTCCTTTAACGTCTTCACCAAAAGTAACGGTAAGCAAAAAGGCAACTTACGTAGATGCTAATGCAGATGGTATTGTAAACGTAGGCGATAGAATTGACTATACTTTTACAGTTACCAACACAGGTAACGTAACCCTGGCTCCGGTAACGATTACCGATGCTAACGCAGTGGTAAGCGGAAGTTTAGCGAGTTTAGCTCCCGGAGCAACAGACTCGTCTAGTTTTACAGCCGTTCACACCATTACACTGGCCGATATGAATAACGGTCAGGTAGACAACGTGGCTACAGCTACAGGAACTCCTCCAACAGGATCTCCAATAACAGCTAAGTCAACCGATCCAAGTCCAATTTGTTCGACTTGTCCACCAAAAGACCCAGCGGCATGTCCAAGCTGTACCGTAGTTCCTTTAACGTCTTCACCAAAAGTAACGGTAAGCAAAAAGGCAACTTACGTAGATGCTAATGCAGATGGTATTGTAAACGTAGGCGATAGAATTGACTATACTTTTACAGTTACCAACACAGGTAACGTAACCCTGGCTCCGGTAACGATTACCGATGCTAACGCAGTGGTAAGCGGAAGTTTAGCGAGTTTAGCTCCCGGAGCAACAGACTCGTCTAGTTTTACAGCCGTTCACACCATTACACTGGCCGATATGAATAACGGTCAGGTAGACAACGTAGCTACAGTTACAGGAACTCCTCCAACAGGATCTCCAGTAACAGCTAAGTCAACCGATCCAAGTCCAATTTGTTCGACTTGCAGGCCGATAGATCCTACTTGTTCAACCTGTACAGTAGTAAGTTTTATTGATGCGATAGATGAGATTCCATTAGTAGTTAATGGATTGAACGGAGGTACCACGGTTTCTGTATTGTTGAATGACAAATTACATGGTACATCAATAGTCGCTTCAGACGTGAATTTAAGTGCGGTTTTTTTACCGACAGGAATGACATTAAATACCGATGGCACTATTAAAGTTAATACTGGTACTGCACCAGGGGTATATACTGTAATTTATAGTATATGCTCAAAAGCAATGGCAGCAGCCGGTACACCAATGTGTGATCAGGCTGAAGCAAAAATTACAGTAACAGCGACGGTTGAGCCAATATTCGAAAATGGAACTATTGCATCAACGGGAGGAACTGTTTTCACAAATATTGCAAGTAACGATAAAGTAAATGGAGTTCCGGCAGTATTAGGAACTACAGGAAATGCTACAGTTGCGGTATCAGGAACATGGCCAACAGGAATTACTTTAGATCCGTTAACCGGAAAAGTAAGTGTTGCGGCAGGAACCACACCGGGAACTTATAATGTAGTGTATGAGTTATGTGACAAACTAACTCCGACAACTTGTGCGACTGTTTCGGATGAAATCAAAGTAACTCCAGTGGTAGAGCCAATATTCGAAAATGGAACTATTGCATCAACAGGAGGAACTGTTTTCACAAATATTGCAAGTAACGATAAAGTAAATGGAGTTCCGGCAGTATTAGGAACTACAGGAAATGCTACAGTAGCAGTGTCAGGAACATGGCCAACAGGAATTACTTTAGATCCGTTAACCGGAAAAGTAAGTGTTGCGGCAGGAACCACACCGGGAACTTATAATGTAGTGTATGAGTTATGTGACAAACTAACTCCGACAACTTGTGCGACTGTTTCGGATGAAATCAAAGTAACTCCAGTGGTAGAGCCAATATTCGAAAATGGAACTATTGCGTCAACAGGAGGAACTGTTTTCACAAACATTGCAAGCAACGATAAAATAAATGGAGTTCCGGCAGTATTAGGAACAACAGGAAATGCTACAGTAGCAGTGTCAGGAACATGGCCAACAGGAATTACTTTAGATCCGTTAACCGGAAAAGTAAGTGTTGCGGCAGGAACCACACCGGGAACTTATAATGTAGTTTATCAGTTATGCGACAAACTAAGTCCGGTAACTTGTGCGACGGTTTCAGATGAAATCAAAGTAACGGCAATTACAGGGACATCAATAATTGCAAATGATGATAATATTCCAAACGTAAATGGAATAACAGGAACACCAAATGCAGGGAATGTACTAGCTGGTAATCCAAATTCGGATACTTTAAATGGCGTACCAGTTGTGATTAGCCTGGTTGATTTAAAAGTGACAACACCGGCAGTTCCAAAAACACCAGGAGCAGCAGTTCCGTTAATTGACACTGCCACAGGAACAATAAGTGTTCCAGCTAATACACCGGGAGGTACCTATACATTAACGTACAGTATTTGTGAAAAATCAAATCTTTCAAATTGTGATGCTGCAACGGTAACCCTATTTGTATCAAGACCAAGTGTTGCTTTAGTGAAAACGGCACATTTCAATGATGAAGATGGTGACGGTAATGCCAAAGTAGGGGAAACCATTACGTATAATTTTACAGTAACCAACACAGGAAATGTAGCGTTGACTAATGTTTATATAGTAGACCCGTTAACTGGAATTACCATGACCGGAGGCCCAATAAATTTAGCTGTGGGAGAAGAGGATAGTACTTCTTTTACAGGAACTTATTCGATCGTACAAGCTGATATTAATTCGGGAAGTATATCGAATCAAGCCGAAGTTTTTGGAACAAGTCCTGATCATATTGAAGTAAAAGACAAATCAGATGATAGTAGTGTATTGGGGGATAAACCAACTGTTTTACCGCTACAAGGTTGTGTAATTAAAGTATACAACGCGGTTTCTATAAATGGAGACAGTAAGAATGAGAGATTTTATATCCAGGGATTAGAATGTTATCCTGACAATACGGTTCAGATTTTTAACCGTTGGGGAGTTTTGGTTTTTGATCGTGATCATTACAATAATAATGATATTGTTTTTAGAGGTATTTCTGAAGGACGTGTTACAATTAAAGATTCAGATGGATTACCGGAAGGAACTTATTATTATATCATTAAATACAAAGACAACCAATCCAATCCACATCAGGAGGCGGGGTATTTATACCTGACCAAATAATATTCTGTACTAATAAAATGGCTTAGTCAATAGGCTAAGCCATTATTTAAAAATAAAATAAATGAAAAAATTAGTTTTAGTTTTATTGTTTTGTTCTACTGCAGGTTTTGCCCAGCAAGATGCGCAGTTTACACAATACATGTATAATACCATCAATATAAATCCTGCTTATGCCGGTTCTCGCGGAGCTATGAGTATTTTCGGATTGTATCGCACCCAGTGGGTTGGATTGGATGGAGCACCCGAAACCAGCAGTTTTTCGTTAAACACACCAATAAACAATAATGTAGGATTAGGAATATCGTTAGTCAATGATAAAATCGGACCAACAAATGAAAACAATATATCAGCTGATTTCTCTTACTCCATACAAACATCAGCAACCGCGAAACTTTCTTTTGGTATTAAAGGTTCTGCCAATATATTTAAGCTGGATCCTACAAAGTTAAACCCGGAACATCAGGGAGATACCCAGTTTCAGGATTTTCAGAATAAATTCGCTCCAAATATCGGAGCCGGAGTTTACTGGCATACGGATAAAGCTTATGTGGGATTATCTGTTCCTAATTTTATTCAAACTACCCGCTATGACGATAACGATTATTCCATCTATAAAGACCGTATTAACTATTATTTCATAGCTGGTTATGTATTTAATCTAAATCGTTATGAAACGATAAAATTCAAACCGGCTTTAATGACTAAAATGGTAGAAGGTTCACCATTACAAGTAGATGCATCGGCAAATTTTATGTTCAACGATAAATTTGTGATCGGAGTAGCTTACAGATGGAGCGCCTCTTTTAGTGCTTTGGCAGGATTTCAGATAACCGATAGCATGTATTTAGGGTATTCCTATGATCGCGAAACAACCCGATTAGTAAACTACAACTCAGGGTCGCATGAGATATTTCTGCGTTTTGAATTCTTAAAAAATTACAGCCGAATAACTTCACCTAGATTCTTCTAATTATGAAAATAAAAAAAATAGCATATACGGTCTTTCTGTCTTCCGTTTTTTTTAGTGGAATGGCACAAAAGTCAGGTTTAGACAAAGCTGATAAAAATTACAATCAGTATGCTTACATAGATGCAATTGCTACTTACGAAAAGGTAGCAGAAAAAGGATATAAAGAGGAAAAAATGCTCCAACGATTGGGTAACGCCTATTATTTTAATGGCGAGTTGGTGAGGGCATTAAAATGGTACAAAGCTCTTTTCGGAATGAATGATCAACAGGAATTTGAGTATTATTACCGATATGCTCAAACCTTAAAAGCAACAGGAAATTATACCAAAGCCGATAAAATATTAGAGCTTTTCAACCAAAAAGCAAGTACTGATAAAAGAGGATTGTTATTTGAAAAGAATAAAAATTATTTAGAGCAGATAAAAAACAATTCAGGGAGATTTGAAATAGCCGATGCCGGAATTAATTCAAGATACTCAGATTATGGAAGTTCTTTTTTAGATAATAAATTGGTATTTGCGTCTGCCAGAGACACGGGCGGAGTTGCCAAAGCAAAATTTAAATGGACCAATAAATCGTTTACAAATCTTTATTCGGCAGAATTAAACGCCGATGGTAGTGTAGGAATTCCGAAACGTTTTGAGAATAAAATCAATTCAAAATTTAATGAATCGACTCCCGTTTTTACAAAAGACGGATTAACGATGTATTTTACCAGAAACAATTTTCTAAACGGTACAAAAGGGACAGACGACAAGAAGGTCACTTTGTTAAAATTGTATAAGGCAAGTTACATAAAAGGTAAATGGACGAATATTGTTGAATTGCCTTTTAACAGTGATCAATACAGTGTGGCACATCCGACATTAAGTGTAGATGAAAAAAAGTTATACTTTGCTTCAGACATGCCGGGTACTTTTGGACAATCAGATTTGTATAGTGTGACGATTAATACGGATGGCAGTTTTGGTAAACCTGAAAACCTGGGAGCTGCAATTAATACTGAGGGAAGAGAAACTTTTCCTTTTATATCAGGAGACAATGAATTGTATTTTGCAAGCGACGGACGTCCGGGATTAGGAGGACTTGATGTGTATGTTTCGACTATTAAAAATGATTTGACTTTTAGCGAAGTTCAGAATGTTGGAGCTCCTATAAATACAAAAGTGGATGATTTTGGTTTTATAATAGACAGTAAAAGCAGAACCGGTTTTTTCTCCTCAAATAGAGATGGAGGGCATGGTTATGATGATGTTTACCGTTTTTCGGAAACCAGAAAATTGCCTTGTGAGGAGATTTTATCAGGAATTGTTATAGATGCCGAAACAAATTTGGTATTAGAGAACGCAAAAGTAAATTTATTGGACAATCAGCTTCAGATAATAGGTGAGGTAACAACCAAAGCCGATGGGAAGTATAGTTTTAAAGTAAATTGCAATAAAGAATACTTTGTTCGCGCTGCTAGACAAGATTATGATACTAATGAATTGCCTAAAGCGATCGATAAAACAAGTTTAACACTGCCTTTGAAAAAAACGCCTCAAAAAGTAGTTGAAAAAACGATTGAAAAATTGATTGTGGGTGATGATTTGGCGAAAATTTTACATATAAAAATGATTTACTTCGATTTAGGTAAATCTATTGTTCGAAAAGAGGCCGCCATTGAGTTAGAAAAAATCCGTCAGGTGATGATTCAAAATCCAAGCATGAAAATTGATGTTCGCTCGCACACAGACAGCAGACAAACACATGCGTACAATGAAAAACTCTCCGACAGAAGGGCTAAAGCAACAGTGGCATGGCTGGTTAAAAAAGGAATAGCTGTTGATCGTATAACCGGAAAAGGATACGGAGAAACACAATTACTGAATAAATGTGCTGATGGCGTAAAATGTACTACAGAAGAACATCAGGCAAATCGAAGAAGTGAGTTCATTATTGTTTCGATGTAATAAAGAGTTAGCTTTTTTAATAAAGTTGAGTTAATTAAATTGTTATGAAAAGCTGCAGGGTAAATCCTGCAGCTTTTTTTTTGTGCCGTACAGTCTGGAAAAAGATCCAATCGTATTAAGTTTTTATACAGATTAATTTATATTTTATTTATGACAAAACAGATTTCACTTTTTTAAAAGTGTTAAAATAATCGTTATATTTGATGTAGTTATTTGTTTTAAAGTGTTTTACAATGAATAACATACCAAATTCCCCTTTTACCAAATCCGCAACAGGTTTAGCATATTCTATTATTTAGGACTCAGATTACAATTTTTTTTAATTTAAATTAAATTCAGGTATGAAGTCATTTATGATAAATACTTTAATGGTAATTTTTATGATTCATTGTACGGGCATTTATGCACAGACGATTGGGCAAAATCAATTACCTACGGTATGGACTCTGGAACAATGCATCGCTTATTCCAAGCAGCAGAATATTCAAATTAACACCTTGCGTTTAACCACTAAAAGTACAGAGCAGGATTTATTACTTTCAAAAGCAGCCAGATATCCTAATCTTTCAGGAAACGCATCCCAAACTTTTACCAATGCTAAAAATGCAGATTTAGTGGTGGGAGGTTTTCAAACCCAGGCCAGTTTTGCCGGAAATTATTCTTTAGCTTCATCAATGGTTTTGTACAATGGGGGATATTTAAACAATGATGTCAAACAAAAAGAGCTGCTTACAAAGTCGGCACAATTTAACGCCGAAGCCGCTGAGAAGGACATCACCATTCAAATCACACAAGCTTATCTTACCATTTTACTGACAAAAGAAAACAGCATTTATCTGAATGAGATTGTAGAAACTTCCAAGGCACAATTGAAATTGGGAGAGCTAAAATACAATGCTGGAAGTATCGCCAAAAAAGATTTTGTTCTGCTAAAAGCACAATTAGCAACAGACAATTACAATTTAATTTCGGCACAGAATCTGGAACGTCAGAATACTTTAACACTAAAACAATTGCTGCAGCTTCCGTCAGGTTACAATTTAAACATTCAGAAACCGGAAACGCTGGTTACCAATTTGCCGATCGAGAACTTAGAAGAAGCTCAAAAGATTGCACTCGAGCAAAGACCTGAAATAAAAAGCAGTCAGTTAGAAAAAGAAGCGGCAGATTTAGAATTACTAAAATCCAGAGCAGGTTTTAAACCCACACTTAGTGCAAGCGGAACTTTGGCTTCAGGTTATTCAGACAACCAAAGTACACCGTTTCCGTCACAGATCGATAATAATTTTTATCAGCGATTGGGGCTTTCCTTATCGATTCCGGTATTTACAAATCGGATAGTGAAAACCGGAGTTGAAAAATCGAAGATCGCGATCGATCAGTCAAAACTTAATTTAACCAATGCAGAAACGGTACTTTCACAAAAAGTAGAACAGGCTTATATCAATGTTCTTAATGCACAATCTCAGTTTACAGCTGCACAGGAACAGCTTGATGCAAATAATGAAAATTACCGAATTGCCAGCGAACAATTAAGATTAGGTGGAATTAGTACTGTAGATTATTTGTTGCAGAAGAATTTATACATTCAGGCCTTTCAGAATTTTATACAAGCAAAGTACAATGTGGTCGTGAGTCTAAAAATATACGATTTCTATAAAGGAGATCCAATCAAACTATAAAAAGAGTAAAATGAGAAAAAGTAAATTAATCATCATAAGCATTATTGGAGCATTACTGATAGGATGTATAGGATACTTTGTTTTTCATAAAGAAGGAAATAATGTCGAGTTAATTACCGAAAAACCTCATTATGGAGATATTGCCACTAGTGTAACGGCAACCGGGAAAATACAGCCCGTAGATACTGTTGCAGTAGGAACTCAGGTTTCGGGTACCATACAAAAAGTATTTGTCGATTTTAACTCCGTAGTAAAAAAAGGACAGTTGTTGGCACAGATTGATCAGTCATTGCTTCTTGCCCAGGTACAGCAAATTACAGCCAATTTACAGGTAGCAAAGAATAATTTGAGTTACCAGCAATCTAATTTTAACAGACAAAACGAATTATACAAGGCAGGAGGTATTAGCAGGGCCGATTTTGAAACCACAAGAAATCTTTATGATGTTGCAAAAGACAATGTCAATAGTGTAGCGGCGCAGCTAAGATCCGTACAGAAAAGCCTTTCTTTTACAACCATTTTTTCGCCTATAGACGGAACTGTTTTATCGCGAAAAGTAAGCGAAGGACAAACGGTAGCTGCCAGCCTGAACACACCAACATTGTTTAGTATAGCCAAAGACCTTACCAAAATGCAGGTTCAGGCCTCTGTTGATGAAGCTGACGTGGGCAATGTAAAAGTTGGTGAAAAAGCAACATTTACCGTAGATGCTTTTCCGGACGATGTGTTTAAAGGAACCGTAATCGAAGTGCGTTTGCAGCCTACTATTTCGTCTAATGTCGTGACTTATACTACAATAATCAATGCACCCAATGACGATTTAAAACTTAAGCCCGGTATGACGGCCAATATCATTATCTATACCAACGAAGTAAAAAACACTTTACTCATTTCGGCAAAGGCAATCGCTTTTCAACCAGATTCGACTTTAGGAAAACAGTTTAAGATTAGAAATATTTTTCAGGGTAAACACAAAGGAGGTAAAGGGTATCGCAATAAAGAAGGAGGAAATACAAATTCTAACCTTAAAGTTCCCGACAGTATCGATCATAAAAAAGCAATCGTATGGCAAAGAGTAGGAGATTCAATTGTACCCAAACACATAAAAATTGGGTTGGACGACGATATAAACATACAGGTAATTAAAGGACTATCGGTACAAGATGAAATTATCACAGGAGTTAATGTGTCAAAACAATCTAAAAGTTCTAAAGCGTCAGATTCCAGTCCGTTTATACCAAAACGTGGTGGAGGCGGAAAAAGATAATAATAGTGTAAGGATTCAAAGCAAACAATCATGGGAAGAAAAATTCTTGAAATACAAGACTTAACAAGAGAGTTCACGATGGGGGCTGAGATTGTCAGAGCGCTAAAAGGAATCTCTTTTGATGTAATAGAAGGAGAGTTTCTAACCATTATGGGAAGCAGCGGTTCCGGAAAAACAACCTTACTCAATATTTTAGGCTGTTTGGATAAACCAACTGACGGCAATTATTTATTAGATCAGGTGAATGTTAAATCATTGTCTAAAAATGAATTGGCAGCATTGCGAAATACCAAAATTGGGTTTATCTTTCAATCGTATAATTTATTAGCTCGAACATCCGCAATAGAAAATGTAGAACTTCCATTATTGTACAATTCTAAAGTATCTACAAAAGAAAGAAGAGAAAAAGCAATTCATGCCTTAGAAGCTGTAAAACTAGCCGATCGTCTGGACCATTTTCCCAATCAGCTTTCGGGCGGGCAACAACAAAGAGTAGCAATTGCAAGAGCACTGGTAAACGATCCGGTTATGATCCTGGCCGATGAAGCGACAGGAAATTTAGATACAAGAACCTCGTATGAAATCATGGCTTTAGTTCAGGAATTAAATACACAAGGAAAAACAATAATATTTGTAACTCATGAGCCAGATATAGCAGCCTTTAGCAACAGAACCGTGATGCTTCGGGACGGAAGAATCATGAAAGATTTTACTAATCCAAACATAAAATCGGCCAAACAAATGCTGGCAGATTTTCATGTAGACGAAGATTATAAATATGAAAATAGCTAATCTTTTTCTGATCGCCCTAAAAGCACTGCGTCGTAATAAACTTAGAGCATTACTAACCATGCTTGGAATTATTATCGGAGTGGCTTCCGTAATTGCAATGGTGGCCATTGGACAAGGATCCAAAAAAAGCATACAGGATCAATTGTCCAGTATGGGATCAAACATGATTACAATTCGCCCCAACAGTAATGTGAGTGCAGGAGCCCGTTTAGACATATCCAGTGTGCAAACTCTTACACTTAGCGATGTAGAAGCCCTTAAAAAAGAATCCAAACATCTCAATGCAATTTCACCGGCAGTATCCAGTAAAGGGCAAGCCATCAATGGCGCACTCAATTGGCCTACAAGCATGCAGGGAGTTAGTGTTGATTATCTAAAAATCAGGGACTGGCCAGTAAAAGAAGGAATTGCCTTTAGAGAATCTGATATACATACTGCAAATAAAGTGTGTCTCATTGGGCAAACAGTAGCCGATAACATTTTTCCCTATGGGGTAAATCCAATCGGTCAAATAATCCGCTTTAATAAAATTCCTTTCAGAATTATAGGTCTCCTCGAATCAAAAGGTGAGAATGCATTCGGACAGGATCAGGACGATGTGATTATTGCGCCCTTTACCACCGTGCAAAAAAGAATAACAAACTCTATTTATTTGCAGAATATTTATGCTTCAACTGCTGATGAAAGTCAGACTCAGTTGGCAACTGATGAGATCGAACAAATTATGCGAACGGCACATCGACTGAAAGCCAAAGACGAAGATGATTTTTCAGTACGAACACAGGCTGAATTAATCAATACTTTTAGCTCTACAAGCCAGCTACTGACCGTATTATTAACGGCAATTTCCGGAATTTCATTATTAATTGGCGGTATCGGAATTATGAACATCATGTACGTGTCGGTAACCGAGAGAACCAAAGAAATTGGACTGCGAATGTCAATTGGAGCAAATGGAAAAGATATTCTATTGCAATTTTTAGTCGAAGCCATATTAATTAGTCTCACTGGCGGATTAATCGGGATAGTAGTGGGAATAGTTGCTTCTGAGCTGATACAGTTTTTTCTGCATTGGCCCACTTTAATTTCAGAATCTTCTGTAATTCTTTCCTTTTTGGTTTGTGCTATTACAGGTATTTTTTTCGGATACTATCCTGCATTAAAAGCATCGAGATTAGATCCAATTGAAGCTTTACATTTTGAATAGAAAAAAAGTATTAAAGGCTGTCTAATAGTCAAACAGGTAAGTTTAACGTAAAATTGACTTGTAACTGACAACAGAAAAAAATAATTTTAAACTATAAAAAGATATAAACTGTGAGTACAACAGAATTTCTAACCCGACTTATAATTGCACTGTTTGCCGGACTAATTATTGGTTTCGAAAGACAGTGGCACCACAAAGAAACCGGTTTAAAAACCAATATGCTGGTAGCAACAGGAGCAGCGGCATTTGTTTTATTATCGATTAAAGTGGCTGCGACAGCACCCAATATCGATGTAACCCGTATTACAGCTCAGGTCGTTATGGGAGTTGGTTTTTTAGGCGCCGGAGTTATATTTAGGGAAGGGCCCAATGTACACGGTTTGAATTCTGCAGCGACCATATGGTGCAGTGCTGCTATTGGCTGTATTGCCGCATCAGGTTATTTCATAGAAGCGCTAATTTGCACATTCCTGGTTACAATTGTCAACACAGTTCTCGAACCAATCGAAAGATGGCTTCGAAATCGAAAATAAAGACCAATTTTAACTGTTTGTTAGATTTAAAATGTGAAATGTGCCAGATCGTAATACCTCATGATAATTTTCGCACACTTCGTGATTAAAAGCAGCACATGAGATAGTTTGTAGTTTTCAGTCTCAGTCTCAGTCTCAGTTTACAGTTTACACATCCTACGTTTCACAGTAAACGCAACTTAATTCTACAGTATATACATTCCAGAAATCACATCTCGCATTTCACATTTTACAGTGAACATAATTCATAATTCAAAACTCCCTCTCCTCACCACTTATTCCAAACAAAGTACTATTTATTACATCATTACTGCTGCTTGTTAATTATGAGTAATTAGCGGTAAATGAGTGTGTTAAATTTGTATCTGAATTTAAAGATGGAGTAAATATGAGGAAGATAATTTGGAGTGTTATTTGGTTAGTTCCGGCAGTCGTAATGTGCCAGACAGGTGCCCCAAAACACCGTACAGACACACATAAAGAAATGTCTGTTATAGCATCACATTTAGATCTAATTTGTAAAAGTAAAGAAATAATGATACCACGAACAACATTAAAAAGCAGATTTGACAAGTCTACGGTTGTAGGCAGAGATACCAAATTCATTTTGGTTTTTAATACAGCAAAAAATCAGGAAATTTTACCGGGTTATTATTATTGGTACGAAAATAAATGGAACAATTTGAAAAACCTGACCGAAGAAAACGGTTTGCCAAAAGATAATGGAAAAGCAGGAGATCTCTTCTTTGACTATTCTACAAAAGATGTGTACTTTTATAATGGATCGATGTGGCTTTCAATGACAACAAGTGACGAAACCTTTTATGAGGCTGTATTTGAAAACAAAAGTGGTGTTTTAAAATATAAGAATAGTGTAGGAGAAAAGGTTGTGATTAATCTTCCTCAGTTAGTGCCGAACTTTAATTACCCAAAAACAGTTTCATTGAATGCAGGAAAAGAAACCCTTAATTTTATAGACAGCAGCGGAAGACTCACCGTTCTGAAACTGGATATTCTACTGGCCAAAAGCCAAAATACAAATTTAACCTCAACATTTTAAGTAAAGCCAATTCATAAGAATCTAATAATTATATTATACCCGACAGGTTTTAAAACCTGTCGGGTATATTTTTTTATAAATGATTTGTATATCTATGAAACGTTAGATGTGAAATGCAAACTGAAAGACAGGACCATTATCAATTATCAATTAACAATTATCAATTATCAATTATCAATTATCAATTATCAATTATCAATTATCAATTATCAATTATCAATTAACAATTATCAATTAACAATTAACAATTAACAATTATCAATTATCAATTATCAATTATCAATTAACAATTAGCCATTATCAATTGTCAATTGCAATTTACATCTAACACACTTTTGTTTTGCTATTACAAATAAATGTATTAATTTTGCAGTCCTTTTGGCAAAGAAGAGTTTCCTTTAGGTATCAACTATTTATGTAAAACAACTTCTGTATTTTCTACTGCTTTATGAAACTCGAGAGAAACAGAATACAAATTTTTTATCAGCATGTCTGAACAATTAAAATCACAAGAAGAGTTTTTAGCAAATTTTAACTGGCATAACTTCCAAGAAGGAATTGATGCAGTTGATGAGAAAAACTTATTAGAATTCGAAGAACTAGTTTCAAAAACTTTCATCGCTACAGATCAGGAAGAAGTAGTAGAAGGTGTAGTTGTTAGAATTACAGATAGAGACGTTATCGTTGATATCAACGCAAAATCGGAAGGTGTTATTTCTTTAAACGAATTCCGTTACAACCCAAACTTAAAAGTAGGTGACAAAGTAGAAGTATTAATCGACATCCGTGAGGACAAAACAGGTCAATTAGTATTATCTCACAGAAAAGCTCGTACTATTAAATCATGGGATAGAGTTATTGCTGCAAACGAAACAGGTGAAATCGTTAATGGTTTTGTAAAATGCAGAACTAAAGGTGGTATGATCGTTGACGTTTTTGGTATTGAAGCTTTCTTACCTGGATCTCAAATTGACGTTAAGCCAATTAGAGACTACGATGTATATGTAAACAAAATGATGGAATTCAAAGTGGTAAAAATTAACCACGAATTCAAAAACGTTGTTGTATCTCATAAAGCACTTATCGAGGCTGATATCGAAGTACAGAAAAAAGAAATCATCGGTCAATTACAAAAAGGACAAGTATTAGAAGGTGTTGTTAAAAACATTACTTCTTATGGTGTGTTCATTGACTTAGGTGGTGTTGACGGATTAATTCACATTACTGACCTTTCTTGGAGCAGAATCAACCACCCAAGTGAAGTTCTTGAATTAGACCAAAAATTAAACGTTGTAATCCTTGATTTCGATGATGAGAAAACAAGAATTCAATTAGGATTGAAACAATTAAACGCTCACCCATGGGATGCTTTAGATGCTAACTTAACAATTGGTGATAAAGTAAAAGGTAAAGTAGTTGTAATCGCTGATTACGGTGCTTTCATCGAAGTTGCTGAAGGTGTTGAAGGTTTAATCCACGTTTCTGAAATGTCATGGTCTACTCACTTACGTTCTGCTCAGGACTTCGTGAAAGTTGGAGATGTTGTTGAAGCAGTTATCTTAACTTTAGACAGAGACGATCGTAAGATGTCATTAGGTATCAAACAATTGACTCAAGATCCATGGACTGACATTACTTCTAAATACCCAGTAGGTTCTAAACATACAGGTATCGTTAGAAACTTTACAAACTTTGGTATTTTCGTAGAATTAGAAGAAGGAATTGATGGATTAATCTACATTTCTGACCTTTCTTGGACTAAGAAAATCAAACACCCATCTGAATTTGTAAATGTTGGTGAGAAACTTGATGTAGTTGTATTAGAATTAGATGTTGAAGGACGTAAATTATCTTTAGGTCACAAACAAACTACTGCTAATCCTTGGGATCAATACGAAGATTCTTTCGCTGTAGGAACTATCCACAATGGTGAGATTTCTGAAATCGTTGACAAAGGAGCTACTGTAGAATTCGGAGATGATATCGTTGCTTTCATTCCAACTCGTCACCTTGAAAAAGAAGACGGAAAGAAATTGAAAAAAGGGGATACTGCTGATTTCAAAGTAATCGAATTCAACAAAGAATTCAAAAGAGTAGTAGCTTCTCACACTGCTATCTTCCGTGAAGAAGAAGAGAAAAACGTGAAAGCTGCAACTGAAAATACTTCATCTGCATCTACTACAAATGCACCAGCTGCAACTTTAGGAGATAACAATGATGTATTAGCTGCTTTAAAAGCTAAAATGGAAAAAACAGAGAAAAAATAATTCTTAGTTTTCTCTAAATAGAAAGTCCCACAGTAATGTGGGACTTTTTTTGTTCCGGTATTTTTGAAAGAATAAATTTTAACAGAAAAAGTTGTGTTATAGGTTTGAAAACTTATTTTTGTATGAAAATACCACCTATGAAGAAACTCTACTTTTTAGTTCTTGCTTTATGTTTTTTTAATGCTTTGAAAGCGCAAAATGTGAATATTCCCGACAAACGTTTCAAGGATATGCTCCTTAGAACTCCGGGTATAATTAACAACATTGGAGTTTTTAAAGATTTAGAGGGAAAGCCATTAAAAATTGATGCGAATAATGATGGCGAAATACAGGAGAGCGAAGCTTTGCAGGTGAGCTACATAGATGTTCACGGTGATGGCGCCAATGGATTTATTCTATCATTAGACGGAATTTCTAAATTTACTAATCTTAGAACATTAATCTGCGACAAACACAAAATTTCGAGTTTGAATATCGCTCCTTTAACAAAACTCGAAACTCTAATTTGTAATAATAATAGAATCAATGCTTTGTTTACAGGGAATCAGACCGAACTTCTTAGTTTAAATTGTTCCTATAATTCCATAAATGGTTTGGATTTAACCTCTTCAACTAAACTTAAAGAGGTTAATTGTGGAAAAAATCCGCTTTATGCATTGGATATAAGCGGATTGACTAATCTAAAAACCTTGGCCTGTGACGAAACGAAACTTAGCTCTTTAAACCTTAACGGTTTAGTAAGTCTTACCTCTGTAAATTGTGAAGAAAACCTTCTGACATCTTTAGACGTGAGTAATCTGGTAAATCTGGAAGCGCTTGATTGTTCCTATAATAAATTAGAAACAATAAAATTTGGAAATTTACCTAAGCTAAAAACTTTATATTGTTATGTCAATCAATTGACTTCATTTCAATCTACCGGATTAGAGAACCTGGAATCATTAAGCTTAAATTATAATAAAATCAATTCGTTAGATTTGAGTAAATTATCAAAACTCGAATTTTTAGGCGCAGCTGGCAATCAGTTAACTGCGTTAAAGTTAACAGATTTGCCAAAATTTGCTTCGCTTCAGGCTGAGAATAATCTACTTCAGGAAGTGGATATAACAAATTGCCCAAATCTTGTCGTTTTGGTTTTGTATAATAATAAATTGATTTCGGTAGATATCAGTCAATTTAAGAAACTGACAAGCTTGAGTCTTGATACCAATCCCGATTTAGTGAGTTTATCTCTGAAAAACGGATCTCCTGATAAACAGCTGTATGCAGATATCACCAAATGCCCAAATCTGAGATACATCTGTACCGATGATTTTAAACTAAAAACAATTCAGGACTTAGTAAATAAGCTTGGATATACAAATTGTAATGTGAACAGTTATTGTTCTTTTGTTCCCGGAGGTGATTTTTATACCGTAAGCGGAA
This sequence comes from Flavobacterium sp. B183, assembly GCF_023539155.1. Taxonomy (NCBI): domain Bacteria; kingdom Pseudomonadati; phylum Bacteroidota; class Flavobacteriia; order Flavobacteriales; family Flavobacteriaceae; genus Flavobacterium; species Flavobacterium sp. B183. The sequence goes on from NZ_CP097434.1 coordinate 3,444,457, forward strand.
CAAGTAAGTATGATGAAAATGCTAATGCCTGTGGTACAGGAGGTATTATTTTTCCGGATTTAAAATTTTCCGTAAAAAGCAGTACGACTAACGGAGAGTTGATTTCTAATAATTTAGGTTCTTATTCTATAGCTGTAGGAGCAGGGAATTACACAATTACACCACAGCTGGAAAATCCGGATTATTATAAGGTAACCCCAACAAGTATTAATACCCTTTTTTCGAAAGAAGCAAGTAGTTCTGTTGTTCAAAATTTTTGCATTACCGCAAATGGTTCTCATCCTGATTTAGAGATCGCTCTTATTCCTGTAGAGGCTGCAAGACCTGGATTTAAGGCAAAATATAAATTAGTGTACAACAATAAGGGAACAATGACGCAGTCAGGCTTGATTAAATTGACTTTTGATGACGCAGTTTTAGAATGTCTTTCTTCAAATCCTTCTTTTAACACCAAATCTGTAAATAATTTAGAATGGAGTTTTGTCGATTTAAAGCCATTTGAAAGCAGAGAAATTGTATTTACTTTGATTACTAACAGGCCGACAGATGTTCCTTCGGTAAACAATGGCGATATTTTAAAATTTGTTGCATCAATTGATTCCGAAAAAATAGATAAAACACCGTTAGATAATATCTTTTACTTAAATCAAACGGTATTGGGGTCGCTTGATCCAAACGACAAAACGTGTTTAGAAGGTTCCGTCATCACTCCTAGTTTAATAGGAGAGTATGTGCATTATCTGATTCGTTTTGAAAATACCGGAACATTTGCTGCAGAAAACATTGTAGTAAAAGACATGATCGATCTGACAAAATTTGATATTGCGACTTTAGTACCAACAAGTTCAAGTCACACATTCGTAACTAAAATTTCAGAAGGGAATAAGGTAGAATTTATTTTTGAAGGTATCAATCTTCCCTTTGATGATGCCAATAATGACGGTTATGTAGCGTTTAAAATCAAAACAAAACCAACCCTAAAAGTAGGAGACACATTTGAAAACGATGCTAATATTTATTTTGATTATAATTTTCCGATTTTAACCAATAAAGCAACTTCTACCTTTAAAAATATAACCTTAGGAACAGAGGATTTCGATTTTGCTACTTATTTTACAGTATTCCCAAACCCTGCGGTTGATGTTTTAAACATTAATACGAATCAGGGTATAGAGATACAGTCATTAACGGTTTACGATATTCTAGGACAATTGGTAATAGCGGTTCCAAATGCAAAATCAGTTTCTACCGTTGATGTATCAAGGCTTACAACGGGGAGTTATTTTATAAAAGTGAAATCAAACAAAGGAAATTCAGGTTTTAAGTTCATCAAAAATTAAAAAAATCAATATAATTAAGAAGAAGTCCCACAGCAATGTGGGACTTTTTTTTTGTTTTAAAGTGAAGTTCATTTTTTCTGAATTCTGTATTATTTCGACTCGGGAATAGTCGTGATCGTGTTTTACGATCAAATGTTTTATAATATTCATATTGGCTGCAATTTTATATTCGTATTAGATATAGCTGTGGATTTTGCCTGATCTTCAACTTTCGAGCCTGCTTTTTTTATCTAAAAACTAAAAAGTTTCTAAGGTTATGAAGGAAGTAATTGGATGAATTTGCAAAAGAGTTTTTTCAATTTAAACGAGGATTATTAAAATTTATAATGACCACTTGTTACAGCATTAGACCACTTATAACACAATAGATTATGAATGACCATATTGAAGCTATTTTTGAGTAATATTCTTGTTAAAGATTGGTTTTGAGAGGTGTTTTTATATCATCTACTTTGAGCTTTCCTGCTTTATATCTTAACTATCTGTCAGAAGAATTAATGCAAAATCAGTAAAAATTTTTAAAACAAAAGCCAGAGAAAAATGAAGAATACATTATTTAATTTATTTATTAGTTTATTGTGCTTATCGCCATTAGCAGGGTATAGTCAGACAAGTACACCTTCAGATTGTGGAGTACCAAGTGGAGGAATTACGCTTTCGACAGTTGAAGCACAACCAGGAGAAACTATTGATTATTGGATAGAATCTAAAAATATTCCTAAAACTTATCAGCCAAGTCCTATTTTTACGGGGCTTCCTGCTGGTAGTTATAATTATGGTTTTAGAAGATCATCCGCTTCATCTATGACTGAATTCTTTGGAGGTACATTAGTAGTAACTAATATTCCAATTCCACCCCCAACGGGTCCCCTTGTGCAGAAATTTTGCGCTGCCAACAATCCTACAATGGCTAGTTTGGTGACCAATGAACCGGGAGTTATTTGGTACAATGCGCCAACCGGCGGAAGAGTAATTCCACAAACAACGATGTTACCTGTAGAATTATCAGAAGATTATGATAGTATTGTGGCTCTGTTTTGGGGCGCTTTAAGGGTAGGTACTTGCGAGAGCACTACACGATTTCAAGTAGAGGTTAATATAGGAGTTCCTAAAACGCCAGTAGGCGCTGCAGTACAGGTGTTTTGTAAAGCTAGCAAAGCTACAGTAGCAAGTTTAGTGACCAATGAACATGATGTAATTTGGTATGATGCAGCTGTTGATGGAAATGTTATTACCTCCTCGACTCCTTTAGAAAACAATAAAATTTATTATGGGTCTTCAAAAATTGGAACTTGTGAGAGTTCAAAACGTTTGGCAGTGACGGTAAGTTTAAGCGATCCGCAAACTCCAACAGGTAATGCAACACAGGAATTCTGTAAATCTGCGAATGCTACTGTGGCAAGTCTGGTAACGAATGAAACAGGAGTGACTTGGTACGATGCGGTTACTGCAGGCAATAAATTGGCTTCTACAACCATATTAACTAACGGAACAGTATATTATGGTTCACTAAAAGTAGGTACTTGCGAGAGTCCAACAAGATTGACAGTAACGGTAACAATCAGTGATCCTCAGACACCAATAGGAGCTGTAAATCAGGAATTCTGTAAATCTGCCAATGCTACCGTGGCAAGTTTGGCAACCAATGAGAGCGGAGTTACTTGGTACGATGCGGCTACTGCGGGAAATGTAGTGAGTTCAACAACAGCTTTGGTAAACGGAAGGACATATTACGGTTCGCTAAAAGTAGGTACTTGTGAGAGTCCAACAAGATTGACAGTAACGGTAACAATCAGTGATCCTCAGACACCAATAGGAGCTGTAAATCAGGAATTCTGTAAATCTGCCAATGCTACCGTGGCAAGTTTGGCAACCAATGAGAGCGGAGTTACTTGGTACGATGCGGCTACTGCGGGAAATGTAGTGAGTTCAACAACAGCTTTGGTAAACGGAAGGACATATTACGGTTCGCTAAAAGTAGGTACTTGTGAGAGCCCAACGCGATTGGCAGTAACGGTGACAATCAGCGATCCTCAAACACCAACAGGAGATGCAACACAAGAATTTTTGAAAGCGGCGAATTCTACAGTGGCTGATTTGAAAACTAACGAACCAGATGTAGTTTGGTACGACGCTTCGGTTGACGGTAAACTTATAGATTATAAAACAGTGTTAACCGATGGAAGTATTTATTATGGGGCTTTAAAAGTGAGTACGTGTGAGAGTCCGGCCCGTTTGGCGGTAACAGTTAGTATGAAAACCCTGGGAACTCCGGATTTCGAATTCTCTAATTATTTTACTTTATACCCGAATCCGGTATCAGATGTTTTGACCATTAAAACAAAACAAGACGCAGAAATACAATCGTTAGAAGTTTATGATATTTTTGGCCAGTTGGTAATAGCGGTTCCAAATGCGAAATCAGTTTCTACGGTTGATGTTTCAAGGCTTACAACGGGGAGTTATTTTATAAAAGTGAAATCAAACAAAGGTAGTTCCGGAGTGAAATTTATTAAAAAATAAGAGTTCAATTTAAAGTAAAACAGCCGTCTCAAAATAATTTTGAGACGGCTGTTTTTTTATGGAGTATTGTTAGATTTAATGCAGAAAAACTTAAGAGTAAATTTTAAAGGGATTACTTTGAAGCTAATAATTTTTCTTCTTCTGGAGTATAATAATCAACAATAGAATAGGAAGTTATACCTGTAATTTTCATTTCGTCTATTATATCAACCAAATTGCCATAACTGGATTTTTTGCTTGGTTTTATTATAACTGTCATTCCTCGTCCAGGTTTACCTAAAGCAGCTGAATATTCCAGAACTGTTTTATTTCTGCCAAATAATTCTCTTCTGATTCCATTTTTACCATATTGCATCTTTTTTGGAGCAACAATGGGAGCAAATATTAATCCTGAATAGATAATGATTTTGTTGTTTTTGTCTAAAAGTACAGTAGTCAAACGGTTTGTATCTGGGTTAAAACAACTTCCCATAAAAGATTCATCAGGACAATCTGGAGTATAATATTCAATTACTTTGGGCTTCGATAATTCACCAACAACCATAAAAAATATAATTAGCAAAAATGAAACACTTACCATAGCGGTTAAATCAACTTTTGCATTTAACTTTTTACTTCTTACTTTTTTTGGAAGATTTTGCATAATAAATTGGTTTTGATTCTAAAGTTATAAAAATATATTGAACTGAAAACAGTTGATTAAAATTGATTTTAAATAATAGGATTGATGTTTCATAAACAGGTAATTCCACCTGTTCTGTACAGAATTTTTTGATGTAATTTAGTACAGTTTTAAAGTGCTGAAAATCCTGGTATTTTACAGAGAATCAGTCGAATAATCGATTGTTTTTTCTGACAGCTTAATTCCTCTAATCTATTAATCATTAAACCTCATTTATTATGGATATAGTAACCGATCTCACCGCCGAAGCAATATCCTATCTGACTCTTTTTCAGGATATTTTAAAAAGTAATCCTAAGAACACTTTTCCTAAAGCCCTTTTAGAAAAAGATTCATGGAAGAATCTCAGGAACGAGAATGAAAATCAATATCAATATCAATACGGTATAAATGAATTAACTCCCGGACAGATAGATGAAATAACAGATTTAGTCTGGCATAGTCCTGATAAGCATGGAGATAAGAATTTGACAAAAATATATTTGGATATACTCTATGATCTTTTAGGTTGGCTAGCTGATAATATTGATGAGAGGTACATGGATAAACCTGAATCAAGTGAACTGTTGTTATTCAGAGTACCTTTTTTTTGGAGACAGCGCATACGGACAGCGCTGTACAAAGAAAATTTGGGCAAACGAAAAGAACTGTCAGCAGCACTTCGGTACATGCCGGTACAAGTGGTTCAGGCAATTACAGGACAGAATAAATCAGCGTATGAGATTCGTCTTTATCAATTTTATGCCGCAGAAGATAAAGTATACGATTACTCAGAGATTCTAAATGATGATGATGCTAAGAAACATAAGGATTGGTGGAATGAAAACGGAGAGCAGGCTCTCACTTATCTTACTGATGATAAACAGCTTCTTGAACAGTTGCTAAATAATAAGTCTACAAGAAAAATCAGAACTGAGTTTCCATTGCCGTTTGAAACCTTATTTAATGATGAACTGGATGAGATAAGGGAAGCCCGTAAAAAGAGAAGTGAGGAATGGCAGGCATCGACAACAAGTGATGATAGTGTATATGAGAACCTGTTAAAAATAGCCAGTAGTGAATCGAAAGTCCGCGATCCCATGTCAAGAGCTACTGATATGAAGCTTATCGGTCTTGCTTTTTCCGGTGGAGGTATTCGTTCGGCTACCTTTAATCTTGGAATACTCCAGAAATTGGCAAGTCTGGATGTTTTAGAAAAAATCGATTATATTTCTACGGTATCAGGAGGTGGGTATATTGGTACCTGGTATACCTCCTGGATCAAACGCTCCGGATCTTTTAGTAAAGTTACAGATCAGTTATGTCCGGATAAATCGTCCGACCCTTTTGCCGATGAAGTCCGTCCTATACGCTGGCTTAGGATGTTTAGTAATTATCTTTCTCCAAACGTAGGTATGATGTCGCCGGACGCCTGGACATCCGGAATGACGTGGCTGAGGAATACCCTTGTCAATCAGGTATTGTTATTATTGGTGTTGTTAACTGTTTTTTCTACCATTTTAGATCTTTATAAAGGCTGGGAAATACTGGGGTTATTCTTTAAAGGATTAGAAAAGAAGGATGAAATTCCGTTTTTCTGGCTGAATACTGTAATGCTCTCAATTGGAGCACTAACTGCAGCTTTTGCCATGAGATCCTATTATAAAATTAAGCGGAAAAGAAAAGTGGCACGGGCAACAAAAATTTGGAATATTCTTAATTTAGATATACCCTTTCTCACAAAGGTATCAAGTGTTTTGCCTTATTTACTCATAATCTGGACAATTATCTGTGCCTTTTTGGTTAGCACATTTATGTTTAATATCAGTATCGACGAAATTTGCCGAAAGCATGAAGATCTTTACGGATGGTTTATTTACAATATATCACTTCCGGGATTTATCGCATTGATTTTTGTTGCAATATTGGGTAATTATCACAAAAGATACGATCTTATTCAGTTGGGAAAAGCAAATGTAGTAACAGAAAAGGCATCTGACGAAGAAAATAAAGAAGCTAAAAATGAAGCAACTAAAACCGGATTTGTAAACTGGTTTACCATAATATTAATAATATCTTCAGCTATTGCTGCGGTGGTTTTAAGTATATTGCTTTATCTGTTTTGGAAAAATTATGAATCGATACTTATTCCGATTAGAAATTTCAATCCGAAAGTATGTTCAGATAAAGTAATGCTGTTGCTTGGACTACCTATTGTTCTTGAAATTTTTTCTCTTGCCATAATAACAAGGATGGCTATATTGGGTAAAATGTTTCCCGATTATCGTCGGGAGTGGTGGGGAAGAACCGGGGGTTATATAAATCGTTTTGTGCTTTTCTGGGTTATTATTTGCTTTGCAGTATTTATTATGCCCGATTTATGGGACAGTTTCAAAGCTAAAGATGCTTTGATTATGCTACCCATTACGGGAGGTTGGGCCGGAGTAGTGGCCTGGGGAGTAAAAATAGCATTTGCCTCCAAAGGTGACGAAGATCCAAAGAAGACTAATAGTTATGTAAACATTGTTGTTAAACTTGTCCCTTTTATTTTTATGATTGGTGTACTGCTTATCGGTTCGGGTATAATAAACCTGATAAGAATAGGGAATAGTGATTTTGTAAATCGTCTCACCACAGTAGGATTAGCGCTAGTCACGCTTTTCTTGAGTTGGCGTGTTGGAGTTAATGAGTTTTCGCTTCATCATTTTTATCGCAACCGTCTTATAAGAGCTTTTATGGGAGCTACGCGTAGCAGGGAAGACCGTATTAAAACTGCAAATGCATTTACGGGCTTTGATACAAATGATGATATATTACTATCGTCTATGAAGGTTGAAGACGGTTATTTTGGTCCGTATCCTATTCTCAATACCGCACTTAATGCCACTGTCGTTTCGGCATTGGACCGCCAGGATCGTAAAGCAGAATCGTTTGTATTTACACCCTTGTATTGTGGCTATGATTTTAGTCCGACACGCCCGTCTACGTATGATGTGGATCATGTGTATGAATATGGTTATCGTCCTACTAATAAGTTTTCTAATGAAAAAGGAGGACCAACTATCGGGACAGCAATGGCTATTTCAGGGGCAGCGGTAAATCCGAATTGGGGATATCATTCTTCGGCGCCTATGGCTTTTTTATTGACAATCTTTAATGTCCGCCTGGGATGGTGGATTGGAAATACGAGACTTAAGAGATGGAAAGATTCTGATCCAAGAGGAGGTTTGCTGTACCTAATTCATGATTTGACCGGAAAATCCGATATCAATATGGACTATGTATGTCTTTCAGACGGAGGACATTTTGATAATATGGGATTGTATGAACTTATTAGAAGGCGTTGTCATCATATCATATTAGGAGATGGTGAACAAGATCAGGATGTGGCTTGTGAAGGTCTGGCCAATGCCATTAGAAGATGCCGAATTGATTTTGGTGTGGAGATTGTTTTTGAAGACTTTAAAGATATTACGAAACTTGCTGAAGAGGATAAAAAGAAGCATGTCATCAAAGGAGAAATCACTTATCCAGGTATAAAAAGAAAAGGAACGTTAATCTATATAAAAGCCGCATTGACGGGGGATGAGCCCATTGACATACGGGAATACGCTCTGGCTAATCCTGATTTTCCACAGCAGTCCACGGCAGATCAGTTTTTTGATGAAGCACAATTTGAAAGTTATCGTAAGTTGGGGTATCATTCTATAAAAAATATACAAGAATTGGGGCTTACCTAAATCAAACGATTCTCAGAAAAAATAATGATTTAAGATTAATGTATTTAAATTAAAAGGGAAGGAAGTTCGATTTTTTATAAAAAATATTTCATTTCTAAAGCCTTGTTATTTAGCGGATTTTGAAAAATATTCAGTATAATATTAGTTTTTTTGAAGATGTATTAAAAACCAAAACTAGTATTATCGCGTAAATGAGCTTATAACTTAAAATATTAATTATGAAAACTAGAAATTTTTTAGCCGTAGCAATCCTGGTATTAGGATTTGGATTTTCATCATTTGCGCAAAAAACCGTAATGGTTGGAGGAGCTGCAATGTATCCTACTAAAAATATTATTGAAAATGCCGTTAATTCAAAAGACCACACGACATTAGTAGCAGCTGTAAAAGCAGCCGGATTAGTAGAAACCCTTGAAGGAAAGGGACCGTTTACTGTTTTTGCCCCAACAAATGCAGCATTTGAAAAATTACCAAAAGGAACTGTTGAAACATTATTGAAACCAGAAAACAAAAAAATGCTTCAAAATATCCTGACTTACCATGTAGTAGCAGGAAAATGGAATGCTTCAGGTATTGCAAAAGCAATTAAAGAAGGTAAAGGAAAAGCAACTATTAAAGCAGTTAACGGTGGTACACTGACAGCCTGGATGAAAGGAAAAGATTTATACCTTACTGACGAAAGCGGAAACAGTGCTAAAGTTACTATTGCAGATGTAAATCAGTCAAATGGTGTAATTCACGTAATTGATACGGTATTGTTGCCAAAAAGTTAATATAATTTTTAGACAGCAAGTCTTAAACCCAATTCTTAAATTCCAAATTCTAAATTCCAACTTTCAAATTGGTATTTGGAATTTGGAATTTGAATTTTTGTGATTTACCTCTTTGCCATTAAAGTTGACCCCGCCGAAGCAATTACAACACATATAACGGCTAAAATTTCATAAAAATTTAAATGTTCCTGCAAGAAAATAAAAGCGCAGATAGCTGCGGCAGCAGGCTCTAAACTCATTAAAATACTAAAAGTACGAGGAGGGAGTTGACCCAGAGCTTTCATCTCGAGTGTAAATGGAATGGCACTGGATAGAAGAGCCAGAGCAACACCCATCCCAAAGAGTTTAGGCGTAAGATTTACCAATCCGTTTTCATAGATACCAAACGGTAGAATTAAAATGGCTCCGAATAGCATTCCGGTGGCAACAGCTTCTCCACCATGCATAATTTTAGAAACTTTTCCGCCCAGAACAATGTAGGCAGCCCATAAAGCACCTGCAAAAAGAGCAAATAAAACACCTATAGGATCAATTTGGTCATTTGACCAGGGAGCTATTAAAACTATTCCAATTCCTGCCAGTACAACCCAGCAATAATCAAGTAAACGCTTCGAACCGACAATGGCAACCAGTAGCGGACCTATAAATTCAAGTGTCACTGCCAGACCAATCGGGATTCGTTCTATTGCACTATAAAAAACTAAATTCATAGCGCCAAGTGTCAAGCCATATGGAAGAACAATTCTCCATTGTTTTGGAGTAATTGCTTTTAAATTGGGTCTGTATGCTAAAAGTAATAGGACAGCCGAAATTCCAATTCGCAAAGAAGCTGTTCCCGCAGCACCTATAGTTGGGAATAAACTTTTTGCAATGGCAGCCCCACACTGAACACTTATAATTGCCAGAAGCACAGCGTAAACAGGGGGGATATTGAATTCTTTATTTTTCATGGAAATGTAATGGAGAGAAAAACGGCAAATATATAGCCGATAACCAAAGACGGTTAGTAGAGCTTTGAAGAGATTTTTTAGAATACTATCCTAAAGCTCTTTTGGTAACATAAGCACGGTAACCAATAACAGCCATCTGCCATTTTTTTGCTTTCGTAATGTCCAGACCTTGTTTCGTAAAACTCGGTAACAGTATTTTGTTGATTCGGGCTAAAATTTTGTACATGAGTGCTTAATTTTTTGCAAAGATATAAAAAAAAGACTTTGCGGTCAGGCAAAGTCTTTTAGTTTGATTTTTAAGTATTTATAGTGTTTTGAAGTAAAGCCGAGATTATGATTTTCTGCTTTCTTTCTCAAGCTTTTTCATTTCTTTTTCGTGTCTCTTCATTTCTTTTTCATGTTTTTTCATGTCGACTTCATATCGTAGCATATTTTGCTCATGTTGTTTCATGTCTTCTTCGTACTGTTTCATATTGATGTCGTACTCTTTAGAATCTTTACCGTATTTACCTTCTATATCCTGAGCAAACTTATCCATCTCAGCACTAAATTTATCCATCGCGGCCTCATATTTTTGCATCTCTTTCTCGTAGCTGGAATTCTTTTGTCCTAAGAATTCATTTATTTGTTTTTCATAAGCAGCTATCCCGGGTTCGATAGATTTTATTTTCTTCTCATATTCGGCCATATCTTTTTTAAATCTAGCCATGTCAGCTTTACTGCCTGGATTCATTGGTGGCATTGGAGGCATGGGAACGTCTAATGATGGCATTTGCGGCATTGCTCCAATAGGAAATGACGGTGGAGTTGGAGGAGTTGGAGGGGTTGGAGGCGCTAGAGGGCCACCATCTGTATCATTGATTTCATCTCTTTCTGCAACCTGATTTCTGAAAATTCGGGGTCTGCTTGGAGCATCATCCGTTATTAAGGCTACATTCTTGGAACCGTTATTTTGGGTTGATACCACAATTCCACAGCCTTTAATCGCTTTATTGCTTTCAATGTGAATGGTTTGTGTTTTTCCATTTTGTCTTTTCACGTCCACTTTAATGGCGGTCAGTTCATTTTCACTGTTTCTTTTTACATCCGAAATAACAACATCAACATTGTGTTTTTGTTTAAGATCTTCTGCAATTTTTTTAAGTTCCTGATCTGTAGTGTTTTTTTGGATTTTAATAACATCGGTTGAGTCATTTTTTTTGATGATCCCTTTTGATTCTCTAACTTCTTTAGCTTCTTTTTCTTGTGCGATGGTTTTAATTTGGAATAAAAAGATAAAAGCAGCTAGTGCCGGAATGATGGCATAATACTTCCAGTAATTCCATTTCTTTGATTGATTTTTGTTTAACATGACAATTCGTTTTTTGATTAATGATTGATAAAAATGATTGGTGATTGCAACACAGCTTTCGTGTGCTGTTATTTTTAAAAGCGTGTATTGATACGCTTTTTTGTCGGTTATTATTTTGGCAGCCTCACTGTCGGCAATAAATTCAAGGTTTTGAAGAATTGCTTTTTTGTATAGCCAGATAAAAGGATTGAACCAGAATAAGACGCAAAATACTCTAGAGATTAAAACATCCATCGTATGATTTTGGTCGCTATGTACCTTTTCGTGTTCAATAATACTCTCTAATTCTGATGCGGTATACATTGATGAGTTGTATACGATATAATCAAAATAAGAAAAAGGAGCGATGTTTTCGTTGATATCGACAAATTTGAAATCGGCCTGCTGCAGTACTTTTTTACCTTTTAGAACAGAATTAAGACTATAAAAGTCAATCATGAATTTTATGACCAAAGCCAGAAATCCGATACCATACACAGCCAGTACAACATAATTCCAATTAATTTCAAAAGGATCTTCTGCTACAGCAGGAGCAACATAGGCTTTCGAATAATCCATTGCAGCAATTGTTGCTTTTGAGGCAGCCATTACTGGAGCCTGAACAATAGGAGCGGGTTCTATCCATATAATTTTGGTGTAAACTAAAAAAGGTAAAACAACGGAGGTAATTAATCCTGCCAATAAGAACCATCGGCTGCTGTTAAAAAAGGTTTCTTTGCGTAATAAAAAATAATAAGCACAATAGAACAATATTACCAGTCCGCTTGATTTTGCGATAAAAATGAAAAAGGCTTCCATAACTAACTATTTTTTCTTTTAGGGAGTTTCGATCATGACTAAGATTTCTCGTAATTCTGCTGCCGAGATTTTTTCTTCTTTGGCAAAAAATGAAACCATACTTTTATAAGAGCTGTTAAAATAATTATCGATAGCAGTATGCATGAACCCTTTTCGATATTCTTCAATACTCACGAGTGGGTAGTATTGATGTGTATTTCCAAAAGCGCTATGACTTACATAGCCTTTTTCTTCCAGATTACGAACAATTGTAGATAAAGTGTTGTAATGTGGCTGATCTTCTGTGATCTCTGCCTGAATTTCTTTTACAAAAGCTTTTTGAAGCTTCCATAAAATGTGCATGATCTCCTCTTCTTTGTTGGTTAGCTTTTGCATTTTAAGCTTTCCTATTGATGTGTTTCGATTTCGATTACACCGTTAGACCCTTTTTCTCCATATTTAGCAGTTGCTTCACTTCCTGTAAAAACGCTCATTTTTTTAATATACTTTGGTTTAAGGTCTTCCAGGTTATAATTGGCAGGCATTTCAACTCCGTCAACGATGGTAAGTTTAGGCCCTTTTGTGCTGGCTTTACCTGATGTTGAAACAATAATTTTGCCATCACTATTTGAAGTAGATACGCTGGTTGTTCCGTTATCATCAGTAATTACAGTAGTAGTGCTAGTATTTGTACGAGTATTGCCAGTAATTTTTTCGTCAGTACCAGAATTAGTGTTAACATCTTTACTTTGTTTAAGGATTACTTTTTTGTTTTTTACTTTTTTGGATTCTTTGTGGCTTTCAGAATTAGTATTTTCATCAGCAGTCTGAATGCCAATTTTTTTGCTGCCATTCGTGTCCGTTGTAACAATTAATCCAAAATCTTTAATGGCATCATTTCCTGAAGTCTGAACAGATTGTGCTTGCTGTTTACCATTTTTAACATCAATTTTAATTGATATTAATTCGTTATCAGCATTTCTTTTTATCTCAGAAGCTTTAAATTCAATGTTATGAATTGATTTCAATTTTTCTTTGATTTCTTTTAATTCAGCATCTGTCGTATTTTTTTTGATTTTGTAAACATCTACAGATTCTGTTTTTCCTGAAATTACCTTTGCCGTTTGTTGTTTTTCTTTGGCAATTACTTCGATTTGAAACAATAATACAAATGCGGCAAGTACCGGAACTATTGCTCCAAATTTCCAGGAATTTCTTTTCTTTGATTGATTTTTGTTTAACATAATGATTCGTTTTTTGATTAATGATTGATAAAAATGATTGGTAATGGCAACACAATTTTCATGTGTTGTAATTTTTAAAAGTGTGTACTGATACGCTTTTTTGTCGGAGATTTTTCGTGCAGCTTCACTATCGGCGATGAATTCCAGATTTTGAAGAATTGCTTTTTTATACAGCCACATGATCGGGTTGAACCAAAAGAGAGCACAAAATACTCTGGACAGTAAAACATCTACAGTATGATTTTGTTCACTATGCACCTTTTCATGCTCGATAATATTTTCTAATTCCGAAGGCGTATACATTGATGAGTTGTATACGATATAATCAAAATAAGAGAAAGGGGCAATATTTTCGTTGGTATCGATGAATTTAAAATCGGCTTGCTGTGTGATTTTTTTTCCTTTCAGAACCGCATTTAAACTATAAAAGTCAAAGGCAAATTTTAAAAGTAATCCTAGAAGTACTATAACGTAGACTGAAAGCAGCACCAGATTCCAGTTGATTAAGGGAGCAGTATTTTCGATAAGCGCCGGCTGGTAAACAGTTGTATAATTCACATTGGTTACGGGAGTAGGGTTTACCCACACAGTTTTAGAATATACCAAAAAAGGCAACACTACTGAGGTAATCAAACCAGCCAATAAAAACCATCTGTTGCTGTTAAAAAAAGTTTCTTTGCGCAGTAAAAAATAATAAGCACAATAAAACAATATTAATAAACCACCGGATTTTGCGATAAATAAGAAAAGTGCTTCCATAAACAATTATTTTTCTCCTTTTGGATTTTCGATCATGTCTAAAATTTCACGTAATTCTGCCGCCGAAATTTTCTCCTCTTTAGCAAAGAATGAAACCATATTTTTATACGAACTATTAAAATAGTTGTCAATTGCCGTATTCATATACTTTTTACTGTAGGCCTCTAAAGTAATGATTGGATAATATTGATGTGTGTTTCCAAAAGCATTGTGAGCCACAAATCCTTTCTCTTCCAGATTACGCACTATAGTCGATAAGGTATTGTAGTGGGGTTGATCTTCTGTTATTTCTGCCTGAACTTCCTTTACAAAAGCTTTTTTAAGCCTCCATAAAATATGCATGATTTCCTCTTCTTTGTTCGTTAACTTTTGCATGTTTTCTAATTTTAATTCAAACCTACAACTATTTTTCTAGTTACGCAACTATAAAAATAGTTATTTAACTAAAAATTACGTTTTGAATATCTTTTAGAGGCATTAAAGTTAGTTTAAAATTAAGTTTAATGATTTGTTTTATAGGTTTTTAACATGGTTTAAGGGGGGGGGGTAAAATGCACTCGTAGATTTAAAGTTTTAAAAAAAGTGAAGGAAACAATCGATTTTCTTCAAAGGGTTAAATAAGAAGGATTAGGGAAACATCCAAGAGAATTATTGGACTTTGATCTGTAAAAATTGTTTTCATATATAAACAAACCCGACAGGTTTTTGAAACCTATCGGGTTTAATAAACGATAAACGATAAACGATATAAGGAGAGTAAGTTTTTAAGATATTTTCTCCCTGACCAATGCCTTTTTGATCCAAAGGCAGCATAAAGTGGCAAAAACTCCAATAGAAGCCATGAAAAGCCAATTGATTTGGTATCCGAATCGGGAGATGATTTCGAATCCTACTTTTGCACTTACAATATGGGCAAGACTAAAACTCATAGTATAAAGTGCCATATAACGGCCTTCCTGTCCGCGTGGTGCCCGGCTTAGGGCAAAAGCATTTGAGAAAGGGAAGTTGAGAATTTCTCCAATCGAGAAAAGAATCATACTGATTATCAGAATCCATGCCCAAACATTAATCAACAGTAAAAAGAAACTCAGGGCTATAATGGAAGATCCAAGTGTGATAATTTTTATTTTAGGAAAGCCTTTTCTTTCCATAAAAGCAACAGTTGGCATTTCCAAAGTAAAAATAAGCAACCCGTTTAGTGTCATTAAGAGTCCGGTCTGAAACGCACTTAAACCAAATTTTTCATTATGATACAGCGGTAAAGTGGTAAAAAGCTGGAAGAATATGATAGCCGTCGCGAAACACACAAACAAGAAAACCCAAAAGATTTTGTCCTGAAAAACCGATTTTTTAACTTCGGTACTTTTGATTTTATCTTCGTGTAGTATTTTTTTCTTCTCTTTAACCAGTATAGCAAATATCGAAATGGCGATGATACATGATGCACCGTCTACCCAAAATAAACCTGAATACCCCATGCCCATAATAATCAAACCTCCTAATGCAGGACCTGCCGCAAATCCTAAATTAACGGCAAGACGCACCAAACTAAGGGCGCGCGTTCGGTTTTCAGGTTCAGAATAGGCGCCAAGCGAAACATACATCGCCGGACGAAACATATCGGCAATGGTCATTAAAGAAAATATCGCGATGCAAAGCGTCCAGAAATGGGTAACATATTGAATAAGGAAAAGGAAAACTCCACTAGTAAACAAACTAAAAATCATGATTTTGTAAAACCCAATTTTGTCTGTTAATTTTCCACCCAGCCAGGAACCTAACATTGATCCGAAACCAAAAGCCACCATAATCCAGCCTACCTGATTATAAGTAAAATGTAAATCTTCTTTTAAATATTTGGACAAAAATGGAAGTACCATGGTTCCGGCACGATTGATAAAAGTAACAATAGCAAGAATCCAAATTTCTCTCGAAAAACCTTTAAAATTATTGATGTAGCGGCTAAAAGCGGTTTTAAGCATTATAAATAAGTTATTTGCAACAAAGTTAGTAAACTTTGTATGGATGAGCGGTTGCTGCTTTGTTACTTTTGAACTATTTTTGCTCAAAATTTCTAAGATGAAAAATAGTATAGTTTTTTTAGTATTGTTAGCGATTAATTTTTGCCTGGGACAAAGTAAATTTAATCAAAAGGAAAGTGAAAAGTTTCAAAAGACAATAAATTCAGAATATGCTAATGCTAAGACAAGTCCATTAATGGCAGAAGATCTGAAAACCTTTAAAAGTTTAGATTTTTATCCCATAAATGCAAAGTATTTTGTGACAGCAAAATTGGAGAAAGCACAAAACGAAAAAGTTTTCGAAATGAAAACGACCGGAACAAGAACGCCAAAATACATTAAGTACGGGACTTTATATTTCACAGTTGATGGAGTTGCCCTTAAATTGAATGTTTACAGAAATATAGAGCTTTCGAAAACGAAGGAATATAAAGATCACCTATTCTTACCATTTTCAGATTTAACCTCAGGAAAAGGAAGTTACATTGGAGGTAGATATATTGATTTAAAAGTCCCAAAAGGAAACACAATTGCAGTTGATTTCAACATGGCCTATAATCCGTATTGTGCTTATAATCATAAGTATTCATGTCCGATAGTTCCTTTGGAAAACGATCTGAATGTAGAAATCAAAGCAGGAGTTAAAGCATTTCATTAAATGGAATTCTTTAATTTTCATACTCATCAATTTAAAAATCAAGCCAATGTGCTGGAATTGGTCAATCAATACCCACAGGAGTTTGATGCTTCGATTCCGTTTTATTCCATGGGAATTCATCCCTGGTACATAAAAGAGGATCAAATTGATGCTGAATTGAAAATTATAGAAGAAAAATTGCAATCGAATAATTGTCTGGCTATTGGTGAATGCGGCTTAGACAAACGAATCGAGATTCCGTTGGATCAACAAATAGTTGTTTTTGAAAAGCAACTGGCACTAGCGGAGAAGTATCAAAAACCGGTTGTCATCCATTGTGTTGCAGCTTTTCAGGAAGTGATTGCGATGAAGAAGAAAATGAAAGTTTCGGTTCCGATGATTGTTCATGGTTTTTCTAAAAATGGTCAGATTGCTGCGCAGCTGATTAAAGACGGATTTTATATTTCGTTTGGAAAATATCTTTTGCGAAATCCGGATTTGAAAACTGTTTTTCAGACTGTTCCCAATGATCGCTTCTTTTTGGAAACCGATACGATAGAAGAAAGTATAGAGCAGGTTTATGATTTAGCTTCACAATATAAAGGTTTAACCATTAAGGAATTGCAAAAGATTGTGTCAAATAATTTCAATGCTGTTTTTGGGGAAAGTAATGAGAATTAAGGTTCCAATTACGTTCTCGACTTCGCTCGAACTGACCAACGTAAAACTTGAAACCTGAAACTTGAAACAAATAACCTGAAACCTGAAACAAATAAAAAAATAAACAAAAATAACAAGATTAACATATGGCAGAGTGGACAGAAAGAGCCGAGCTTTTATTTACGAAAGAAGGATTGCAAAACCTACAAAATTCCAATGTGTTGGTAGTAGGTTTAGGAGGAGTTGGATCATTTGCAGCTGAGTTTTTGGCAAGAGCAGGAGTAGGAAGTATGACTATTGTTGATGGCGATGTAGTGGATATTACAAATATTAACAGACAGTTACCGGCTTTGCACTCCACTGTTGGTCAACCTAAAATTACGATCGTTGGAGACCGATTAATGGATATCAACCCAGAGTTGAAACTAACAAGAGTACAAGAGTTTTTGTCCCCTGAAAGAGCTTTTGAGATGGTTTCTTCTGAGTTTGACTATGTGTTGGATTGCATCGACAGTATTACACCAAAATTGAATCTGATCATTGCTGCAAAACGTAAAAGAGTAAAAATCATCAGCAGTATGGGTGCGGGCGGAAAAATGCTGGCTTCGAAAGTAAAAGTAACTGATATTTCAAAAACAATAAACTGTTACTTCTCTAAAACAATCAGAAAGCGCTTAAAAGCCGAAAAAATAAACAAACTAAAAGTAGTTTTCTCCTCTGAAATTCAGGACGAGAAAAGTTTAAAACTAACAGACGGAAAGAACTTCAAAAAATCATTCTACGGAACCAACAGTTATATGCCGGGATTATTTGGTTTACATGTTGCTGAAACGGTGATTCGTCATTTGCTGAAGAAGGAGTAGAAAAGGTTCTAAGATACTGAGGTTCTGAGGGACTAAGTCTTAAACAGATATGTTTCAGAAAAAAACTCAGAACCTTAGAATCTCAGTACCTTAGTACCTTTAAAAAAACCTTAGAACCTTAGTAACTCAGAATCTTAGTATCTTAAAAAAAATGATAAAAACAGTAATCTTCGATATGGATGGTGTCATTGTAGACACTGAACCTGTACATCGTTATGCCTATTACAAACAATTTACCGAACTGAATATTACAGTAACGGAAGAAATGTACACTTCGTTTACCGGATTTTCGACGCGAAATACGTTTCAGACGTTAAAAGAGCTTTTTCCAACAATTGAGCACGAAGTTGAAGATTTAATCCAACGAAAAAGGAATATTTTTAATGATGCTTTTGATACCAAAGAAGATTTGTACTTATTAGAAGGCGTTGAAGATTTGATAAAAGATCTATACGCCAACGGAATACAGTTAATTTTAGCTTCTTCGGCTTCAAAAGTAACGATTGAACGTGTGTTTACCAGATTCAATTTGCACCAGTATTTTACCGATATTGTGAGTGGTGAAGATTTTCCGCAATCTAAGCCAAATCCGGCCATTTTTGTACATGCGGCTTCGCTATCGAAAGCTCCGAAAGAAAACTGTATTATCATTGAAGACAGTACAAATGGAGTAAAAGCAGCAAAAGGTGCTGGCGTATATTGTGTGGGGTATAATAGTCATCATTCGAAATTACAGGATTTATCAGATGCCGATTTGATTATCAATCACTTTGCCGAGCTGAACGCGCAAAAAATATCACAATTAGACGCTTGAATTAAGTTAAATTTAACATTTATTCGCTAATTGAATTTGTAAATTTGAGGGAACAAAATAAACTACGAAAATGAAAAAACTACTTATTGCATTGGCCATTGTTTTGGCTCCTTTTGCTTCAGAAGCACAAATAAAAACTCCACAAGCGAGTCCTAAAGGATACATCAAACAAACCGTTGGATTGACCGACGTTGAAGTTACCTATTCAAGACCGGGTGCCAGAGGAAGAGCTGTATTTGGAAATTTAGTTCCTTTTGGAAAATTATGGAGAACCGGAGCTAATGAAAACACGATCATTAACTTTAGTGATGATGTAGTGATCGACGGGAAAACATTGAAAAAAGGTAAATATGCAATTTATACTATTCCTAAAATCGAAAGCTGGGAAGTTATATTTTACCTTTCTACTGACAACTGGGGACTACCTGAAAACTGGAGCGATTCTTATGTGGCGCTGAGAACTACGGTAAAAGAAGATGCATTGCCAACGCCAGTAGAAACTTTTACTATTGGAATTAATGGTTTAGATCCAAACTACGGTTATTTAGAAATGTCTTGGGAAAATTCTCATGTAGCATTAAAATTTGAAGTACCAACTGCAAAAACGGCTACAGCAAGTATCGAGAAAGTTTTAGGAGGTCCAAGTTCAAACGATTATTTTTCGGCTGCTACTTATTTGTTTCAGGCTAACGGAAACATCGAAACGGCCAGAACTTATGTAGATAAATCATTAGACCTAAGCGCTGATAAACCATATTACATTTTAAGATTGAAATCGCAAATTCAGGCAAAACAAGGAGATAAAAAAGGAGCAATTGAAACCGCTAAAATTTCCCTTGCTGCTGCAGAAGCTGCTAAAAATCAGGATTACGTAAAATTAAATAAAGACAGTATCGCTGAGTGGAGCAGATAATAATTCACTGAATTAGAAAATTCCAAATTTAAAAAATCCAAATTCCAATGTTCAAGTGGAATTTGGATTTTTTATTTGGTATTGCTTGGGAAGTCTTTAAAAATAAGTATTTCAGAATTCACCCTGGTGTACTTTGCGTAAAACTTCGCGTTCTTTGCGGTTAAAAAAACAGAAGATTTATTCTAAATAGACAGACCTGTCTGTTTTTTAGATTTAAAGATGTATATTTGCAATTCAAAACAGATAGTAGACATGCAACCCAAACAACGAATTTTAGAAAAAGCCGCTTTTTTGTTTCATACCCAAGGATATAATTCCACAGGTATAAATCAGATTATTGAAGAAGCGAAAGTGGCAAAAGCGAGTTTTTATCAGCATTTTAAATCAAAAGAAGATTTATGTGTCGCTTTTTTAGAGTGGCGTCATGAATATTGGTTTACGAAGCTGGAACAATTCACTTCAGATCAAAAAGATTCTAAATTAAAAGTTTTGGCTTCTTTTGACTTTTTAATAGCCATGAATCAAAAGGAAAATTTCAGAGGATGTAGTTTTTTGAACCTACTTTCAGAAATACCTTCAGATAACGAGAAAGTACTGAGTGTCATTCAAAGCCATAAATCAGACTTACGAAATTACTTTAAAGCGGAGATTGAGAATGAGCTTTTGGCAGATCATATTTATTTACTATTCGAAAGCTGTATCATCGAAAGTCAGTTATTCAAATCAAATCATCTTATCGAGCAATCCAAGAAAATAATTCAAACTTTAATTTTATAATTATGGAACAGAAGTTACCATTGCCGCCTTTTACTTATGAAACGGCATTAGAAAAAATTCAATTGGCAGAAGACGCCTGGAACAGTCAGGATCCTGAGCGTGTTTCAAAAGCTTATACCGTTGATAGCGAATGGCGAAACAGAGATCAGTTTGTCAATGGGAGAGAGGCTATTATTCGCTTTTTGACTCAAAAGTGGGAGAAGGAAAGACATTATAAACTTAAAAAAGAATATTGGGCACATGCGGAAAACAGAATTGCCGTGCGATTTGAGTACGAATATCAGAATCCGGATGGAAACTGGTTCAGAGCCTACGGAAATGAAAACTGGGAGTTTGATGCTAATGGACTTATGCAAAAGCGATTCGCCAGTATAAACGACTTGCCAATTAAGGAAGAGGACAGGAAACTGAAGTAATAGATAGCGTTATTTTTGATATTGATACTGACATTGACATTGACATTGACATTGACATTGACATTGACATTGATATTGACATTGACATTGACATTGACATTGATATTGATATTGATATTGATATTGAAATGGAGTTATATACCTTGGTTTTAGACGCGGATTTAGCGGATTCGTTTCACGAAAACGCGGATTTGAACGGATTTTTTTCATGTGTCATTCCCATGAAGGAAAATTTTGAGTCAAGTTCCGAAGGAGCGAAATAGGTATAGACATAACAAAATTATCCAATACAATAAAAAGCTCCGAAGGAGCGACATAATTAAAGTTAATACAGTTCCTTGCGCCAAATAACACAATATTGGTTAAAATGCTAAAAAATAAATCCGTGTTAATCCGCGTTTTCGTGAAACGAATCCGTAAAATCCGCGTATTAAATTCGTAACATTCTTAATGAGAACAGATTCTAAAATTAGTTCAAGCTTGGCGACTCAGGAATTTTGATACTTTTTTTAATTTTCTTGACAATCAAGAGGTAAAATGTGATTCCTCCTAAAATAATGAGTAGTGCAATTTGCAATTGTCCAAGACTATTGTTTTTACTGTACATTGCATTGGCATTCGCTAGTTTTGCTTTTCCTTCCTGAATCTGAATTTGCGATAAAGCTTCTAAGGTTTTTAGAGCTTCATTGCTTGAAACGGCAATTTTATTCCAGTTTTTGGCAGCTACCTGATTGTTTATTTCTTTACAGGAACTTAAAAAAGCATCGAAATACTGTTTTTCCGTATCGGTCAGGACAGTTTTAGCATATAAATCGTCAATGGTGTGGATAACATTTAATGTCTGAATGATTTCATCTTTTTTGATAGTATCGCTTAAGTCCAGTTTTTCGGCTTCCGATTTTATAAAATGGAGTTCTTTGGAGTATTGAAAAATGTAATGCGCTACCACTAAGCGGTCTTTGTAAATTGCGTTAATATTTTCATTTACATTTTTTGAATTTTGAAGCGTATTGAAATTCCCCAGAAGAATTAGAAGCATCACAATCAATAAAATAAAAGCAGCTTTAGTCTTATTGCTGTATTTTTTCAAATCTTTCATAGAGTTGGAATTTAGACGGTTGTTTTCTCAAAGATAAAAATTTTGTTGAAGTAAAATCTTAGAAGTGAGATGGATTTGAATTACCAGATCATCCGCTACAGCTTATTCAAAAAAAAATCTTCTAAATTTGATTTTAGAAGATTTTTTTTAATTGTCCGGATTTAAATTCTTGAACTTGAAAAGGCTGTATGCTAAATTAAGGTTTTAGAGTCACTCTATAATAATTTCCTCAGCGTCCGGTTCATTTCTAAAAAAGGCCAGCTGCATGAACAGCGCGAGAACAATGGTTAGAATAGCTCCAATGAAATTCAGCCATAAATACCCCAGTTTTTCCTGACCGCTCGGGTAAATCGCAATCATAAAATAATAGATGATAAATATGGTAAGCTGACTGATTATAGCGCTATAAAACATAGCTTTGGCTTTTACGCGTCGGAGATAGAAGCCGACCAAAAAGATACCTAGAACAGTTCCGTAGAAAATGGATCCAATAATGTTTACCAATTGAATTAAGTTTTCGAACAAAGTTCCCACGCAGGCAAAAAGTATCGCTACAATTCCCCAGAATAAGGTAAAAAACTTGGTCGCATACAGATAATGTTTATCTGATTTTTCAGTTTTCAGATTTCGTTTGTAAATATCAATTGCAGTCGTCGACGCTAAAGCATTTAACCCTGAAGCCGTTGAAGACATTGCGGCTGAAAGAATTACAGCTAAAAGAAGACCAATTAATCCTTTTGGCAGGTAATTGAGAATAAAATGAAAGAAGACGTAATCTTTATCATTAGTTTCACTGTTGCTGTCAGCCTTGGAAATGATTTCTTTGGCACGATCACGAAGGTCTTTTTCTTTATTAGACAATGTAACCAGTTCTTTTCGTAAAATCGGATTGTCGAAATCCTGATTCAGCTGGTCGATGTATAATAAATTGATTACTTTTTTGTCTTCAGATAAAGTGCTTAGTTTTTTTTCTAAAGCATGATATTCCTCTTTGTATGGCGATTTTTCAATGACAATTTTATTGTTGGGATTGAAATTTAACGGAACGGGATTGAACTGAAAAAAGACAAAAACCATAACTCCTGTCAGCAGAATAAAAAATTGCATTGGAACCTTTAAAATTCCGTTCATAATTAGTCCCATTTGACTTTCACGAACAGATTTTCCGGATAAATAACGACCAACCTGCGATTGATCGGTTCCGAAATAGGCAAGGGCGAGGAAAAAACCACCGGTAATTCCACTCCAGAAAGTATATTTTTCTTCCGGATCAAAAGAGAAATCGACAATATTCATTTTATCGTTGGCTCCGGCAATGTGCAGTGCACTGGTAAAAGTCATATCGTTTGGCAGGTAGTGCAGAATTAGGAAAAAAGTAATAAACATCCCCGACATGATCACAAACATTTGCTGTTTCTGAGTTACGTTTACCGCCTTTGTTCCACCGGAGAAGGTATAAATGATAACCAGAACCCCGATTATAATGTTCATTAGAGTTAAATTCCATCCCAAAAGAGCCGAGAGAATAATCGCCGGAGCATAAATGGTTAAACCGGTTCCTAACCCTCTCTGAACTAAAAATAAAATGGCGGCCAGGGAACGGGTTTTTAAATCGAATCTCTTTTCCAGAAACTCATAAGCGGTAAATACTTTATTTTTATGATAAAGAGGAATAAAAGTCACACAAATCACAATCATGGCAATTGGCAGTCCAAAATAGAATTGTATGAAACCCATTCCGTCATGGTAAGCCTGTCCCGGAGTCGAAAGAAAAGTAATAGCACTGGCTTGTGTGGCCATAACTGATAGTCCGACGGTATACCAGGGAGTTTCGTTGTTTCCAAGAATAAAATCTTCGACGTTTTTACTTCCTTTGGTTTTCCAAGAGCCGTACCCAACGATGAATAAAAGAGTAACGATCAGTACGATCCAATCAAATAGCTGCATAGGTTATGAGTATAATTTCATGATTAAGAAAAAAATCAGAATGTAAATGGCGTTGGCTACCAAAACATAAGTGTAGCTTTTCTTCCATTTTTTTATTTTTTTAGTTTCCATATTGGGAATAGTTTACTTTTTTAATTCCTGTTTGGGAGCCTCTATAGGCTGTTTTAATGAAATCATATTCGACAACAATCGATAAGCTCCGGCAACACCTTCGGGCAGCTCTCTAAAGAAGCTTAAACCGGTGTAAATATAGTATCCTTTTCCGTAGGGCGCTACCAACAGAGCACCATTTTTAGCCGATTCTCCTTTGTCATGTGAAGAAAGAATAGGAGTAAAGGCAGGATCGTACTGATCAGGATAATACAAACCCTGTTCTTGTTTCCAGCCTTCAAAATCTTTAGCACTGATTTTGTTTGGTGTGTTTAAAATAGGGTGATTTGGAGCCAGAAAAGTGATTTTTGCATTTTCTTCAGTCACACGATCGTTTGATATTTTTAACGGGTAAGGAGCAATTTGATCGGTTACTGTTTGTCCGTACGTATTGTATTGTACGATCATGTTTTTACCGCTTTTGACAAAGTTGAAAAGGATATTTTGTTTGTGTGCCAAAGCATTTATAGTATTATAGGCGCGTACTCCGGTCATTACAACATTGAAGGAATCCAGTTTTTCGGGTGTGATTTCTTCCGGTTTAATAATACTGACTTTGTATCCCATTTGGGCTAAACTTTCCGGAACTTCATCACCGGCACCCATAATATAGGCTATCGAATCACCATTTGTTTTTAACTCAATTCGGATGCATTTTGACTCAGCCGGTTTTAAAACCATTTGTTTGGTAATATGACTGTAATCGATAATGGTCTGATCTTTGTCAAAACGTTTGCCATCGACAACAGCAATACTTTTTGCAACAGCTTCTTCCGGATTTACGGGTGGTGTAACTTCAAAGTAAAAGATCTGTTCGTTTCCTTTTTTCTCTAAAGTAAAAGGAATTTCTTTAGGAGAAATGCTCCAGCTTTTCGGTAATTCTAATTGCAGATTTCCTTTGATATCGTCTTTCCCTGCGCGTACTTTTACCGGAACCAACTTGCTTTTCGTACTTCCAAAAATTAAAACCTTTTCAAGAACTGAGGTCGTAACTTCAGGAACGATGTCAAGGAAATTGTACATTTCGCCCTTTACGCCGTCATTGTATTTGTAAATGACAGTGCGCTCGAACGGAATTTCTACACCATTTATTCTGATATTAAAAACAACTTTGACTTGTCTGATAATATCGGGAACGCCAATGTTTTCCTGATTAGAAACCGTATACATTCCTTCAGTTGCTTTTTCTTTTAACCAATAAGGCTGCGTGTATTCTAATGTATTGGGAAGCTGAATTTGGTAGCTTATTTTTTGATCGTTATTGTTTTTCAGCAGTATATTTTGTGGAGTGCTTTTCTGATCCGGCATTGAAGTCACACTGTTTAACTGCATTTCGATTGAAGATCTGTTAATGGCTTCCAGAGTTACTTTAATAGTGCTTCCCGGAGTGGCTTCCTGCTCAATTGCTGCAGCTTCCAGATACAATCCGGTACAGGAAGCGATGATATTTTTGATGGCGATTGATTTTACAGACTTCCAGTGCTCGTCTTCCAATGCCTCGATCATAGTATAGGCTTTAACCAGATCCGGAATGCTGGCTGACGGATTGCTGAAATCATATTTGGCGATGATGGAAGAGATTAAATCTCCAACTGGTTTTCCGTTTTTAACGCGGTTCCATGAAGTATCAATTCCTTCAAATAAATTATTTTTGTCTATCGGACGATCACCGTTGATGAGTTCTAAAAATTCGGTTTCGTCACCACGTGATCCGGTACTTCCAAAACCTTGTGATTGATGACGGCTACGGCTTAAAGCAGCAATTTCCTGATTTGATTTTCCAATTCCCGGATAGTAAACTCCGGTTTCCAATTGGATAAAGTTGGATTTATTTGCCGCTTTAAATTTTTCCTGACTTCCGTAGAACCACCAGGATGTATTGAAAAACTGACGTTTAACCTGCCAGGGTTTTACATATTTTAGTTGTTCCGGGTATATTTTCGGATCATTGGTGAGTTTAAAACTTTCCACACTTAGCATCGCTGATGATGTATGATGCCCGTGTGTAGTACCCGGTGAGCGGTGATCGAATCGGTTGATGATTACATCCGGCTGAAATTTTCTGATCGTCCAAATCATATCGGCCAGTACTTTATCTTTATTCCAGATTTCTAATGTTTCATCAGGGGTTTTAGAATATCCAAAATCATTTGCACGGGAGAAAAACTGTTCACCGCCATCAATTTTTCTGGCTTCGATTAGTTCTTGTGTTCTAATAACACCTAACAATTCGCGTAACTGCGGACCAATTAAATTTTGTCCACCATCACCGCGAGTTAAAGACAAATAACCTGTTCTGGCATTTACTTCATTGGCCATATAAGAAATTAGGCGGGTATTTTCGTCATCCGGATGTGCCGCGATGTATAAAACGGAACCTAAAAAGTTTAATTTTTTAATTTGGTTGTAAATTTCAACAGAACTTGGTTTTTGTGGTTGTTGTGCAAAAGAAAGGGAAATGCCTGATAAAAAAAAGAGAAGAATTTGTATCTGAATTTTTCGCATAATAAGGTTAGGTGTTTTTTGATAGCGTTTCAAAAATACTAATTAAATCATGGAAGAGTATTTAAATGAAATGTTAATGTTTGGTTATTGATTTGCTTTTTTAAGAAAATTGATTCAAAAAAAAAGCTGCCAGATCAAATCTGACAGCTTTATAGAAAATAGATCTAATGTTTTAGATCATGTGGTATTTCTTAGGATTGCAGTAAATTATTTCAATTTATTCTCTGTGTCTTTATAGTTTCCTGTAATGGTAACATTACTGTTTTTGGTTACTTTTCCATAAATGGTAATAGAAGAGTTGTTTCCAATAAAGTTAATCTTAGCACCACTATTTAATAGTAAGTCTCCCCAAATTACTACAGTGCCTTCAACTTGTAATATCGCATTGCTGTTAATAATAAGTTGTGTTGGGTTAGACTGACCGTATTTACCCTGAGACAATGTTCCTTTCATGTTGAAAGTTCCTCCACTGTTTAAGGTTAGATTATTTTGAACTGTAATTGAACCACAATGCGTTAATACTGCACCAGAATTAATAGTGGCAGAGCTAATAGAGGTAGCACCAGAATACGATTTAACTTCATTTGAGTTCAGAATCAGATTTTGTCCCTGATTATAAGTACCATATCCTGTACAGCCATCAAAAGTGGTGTTTGGTTTTTCCATCTTAATAATTTTCAAACCGCCTTTTCCACTGGCTACATAGATAAAATTACCACTTGATTTTACATAGTTTGACGAACCTAGTATATCAACAGTTCCCAATAAACCAAGTTGAGCCCCCGTTTTGTAGACATTTAAACCTGCAGCACCATTGGCTACAAAGGCATAACCTTCATTAACAGAAATTGCATTGGTAACATTCTCTTCACCGGCAACAGCTAATGGAATAGTCTGTAATTTTGAACCGCTATTGATGTCGTAAACACCTAAGCCTTTATAACCTTCTGATACTAATAATTTTGTACCATCAAAATCTATCGTTCTTTTTGAAGCCTTTACATCTGTTGATGTGGTAAAGCTTTTTTGTAATGCCAGTGTTGATTCGTTGTAAATATTTACTCCTTTTGTTCCGCTCAAAGTCACGACTTTATCTCCGCTTATTGCTACAGAACGTAAATCTTCTACGGCAACTTTTCCTGAAATTGCTTTAGAGGCAGCATTAATTTTAAACAGACTTCCCTGATCTCCGGTTACTGCAAAGTAAGAGCCGGAATTCGAAGTAACATCGGTTGTTACGTAACCTTCAACATTAGTCGTAGTGTATTTATCCGTTAGCATACCTGAACTTAAAGGCATGTTAATGACAATTGCCGGGCTTTTTAGCGTAGAATTTTTATCGATATCGGCCGCTGCACCAATAATCAGACTTCCGTTTGAATAGGTAAGGGAGGTAATATCGGTATTGGCTATTAAGGCAGAAGTGATCAATTTAGGTTTATAAGGATCAGATACGTCAATAACATCAATAGCTCCTGAATATGCTTCACCACTCATGGTATAAGCAACGTAAGCATAGTTTCCGTTAACAGCTACATGACTGGCCTGTAACGTTCTCCCGCTATTGTCTTTGGGTGGATTAACTTCTGCAATCTGAACCAATGGAAAATCGGTAGCCGAAGATTGAGAACTACTTAAAAGCTTACCTGTTGAAGCTGATGAACCGGTAATTGAAATTACTCCGGAATTGGTGTAATCAAGTCTCTTATTTAAAGCCGTAACATCGCTATTGATTTCGATGTTGTTATTTGTTGCCTGATCATTCGTTGCAGAGTCGTCATGATTCGTACAAAATGTAAAAAGGGACAACACGGATAATGAAAATAAATAAACACGCTTTTTCATATAATGTATATTTAGTGGTTTAAAATTTTGTGCAAAATTACAGTTTTAAACGTAATGTCTTGATATTCTTGTGTATAATTTAACTTTTTGAATTGTTTTGATTGATATTTTTATGTTTTCCTCGTTAAATTAACGTTTTAGTTATTTAGTATGCATGCATAAAAAAAGAGTATCATGATTTTGATACTCTTTTGTATTGAAAGTTAATGATTTAGCAAAAACTAGCCTCTTCTGCGACCATAGTGACCATCATGATCGTCATCGTCATCGTCGTCGTCTCTATCATGTTTATGGCGTTTCTCGTAACGTTTTTTATCATAATGACGGTCGTCATAACCATATCTAGGTCTTGGCTTGTAACATCTTTGTGGAGCACCATGGTATCCTTTGTAATACTTTACTCTGTGACGATCAAAGTAAACATAAGGAGTTCTGCCGTGATAGTCGTTCAAAACTACTTTATATCCTCCGTATAGATCATAGTTTCTGTATTGTCTTGGCAAGTAGGTTGCTCTAATCCATCTGCCTCCTCCAAAATAGAGAAACTGTGATGCTCTAACATCATAGTATGCTTCGATGTCCGGTAGATAATAATACTCCATTTCTTCGTATCCTGCCGGTCCCCAAGCCGGAGGTGTTCCTATGTTAACGTTTATAGATACCTGCGCTTGCGTGGCATTTGCAACCAGGAGAAAAAGTCCTGCAATTGCTAATTTTATTGTTTTCATTTTTTTTAATTTAAAGTTAAGGTTGATCCTGTTTTGTGATATTCATATACTGTGCCAAAAATTAAAGCACAATGCAGTTCATCGGACAAATGATACATTTTGACGACTTTTTAAAAATGAATTTTATTTTAAAGTACTGAATACTAGTTGTTTTTGTAGTGTGGTTTTTTTTTGAAAAAAGTAGAGAAAATAGATTTTTTTACTATTTGTACTCTACAATTCTTGGCTTAGCCAGTTCAAAGCTTTGTAAGCCAAAATCAGAGGTCTGAAAAGTGTTGGTTTTAAAAACATTATCTCCCTGAAAAGGAATAGTAGGGTAGTAGGACAGTGAAATCTGAAAGGAACTAAATACTAAGTAGTCATTATTTATCGACAAACCTAAGGTTATTTTTTGGTAAGCTTTATTTCTTCCAACAGCATCATTTGGGGCTCCTAATACAGCCAGCCCGTAATTAAAGAATGGATTGATACGAAATCCTAGCAGAGCATAAGGGGAATAAGTTTGGGTTTGAAGTGACAGAACCACCTTATTTGTTCCATAGATCGCAGTATTAAATCCAGCCAAGCCATTTTGTTCATTAATATTAAGCTGATCTCCAATGATATTTTCCCGATTGGCACCAATAACGATGAATGGGTTTACAAATTGGCGGAGTTTCCAATTTCCGATAGTGAAGAGTTTCGTAAAATAATTAGATTCAAATGAGAAGGCCGTTTGATAGGTTTTCGAATCATGAAAAAAAGTACCGGCTTCCAGATTGGTACTAAAAAATCCCCAACGATAGTAATTTCCAAAAGAGAACTGCGCTCCCGCATAAGGACGCCATTCTTTGTTTTTGTATTGATAGCCCAGAGTAACTCCGTATATTTTCCCAATGGGAACATCCTCTGTCTGGCCATTTCTAAAAATATAATTGTCTTTTATAAATTTACGTCGGTTCAAACCAATTCCGCTTAAAATTAGTTTTTCATCAGAGTAAAAACGAGTGGGGTCGTAGAGTTCAGAAGGAGTTTGACTATAATTAACGTTCAGAAAACGTGCGGTTGCCACCAGGTTGGTGATACCATCTTCATCTTGAGTTACTTTACTGGCATGTCCTGCCCAAAAATCATGAAAATTATTTTTAAAGGGTTGAAATGCATACGATTTATCAGGCGCCTGTAAAGAGTCTTTTTTGTAGTTCTGTCCCACATATAAACCGCCAGCCCATCGGGTCAAAGGAGAGTAGAAAAGCCGTTCGATGTTGATGCTTTTTGTGTAGTTGTTATCAATATCGATCTTGTAGTATAAAGTGGTTCCTATATAAGTATTTTTAATATTGGGAATGTTGTAGCTTACTTCGTTGGCAGTACGGCCATCTTTAAATCGGTTGGTATGTTTGTAGTCCAATTGCTGTCCTGTTCCGAAAAAGTCTTTTTCTTTAATACCAAAAGACACCTGATTACCAGAGACCGCAAATCTGGGAATCGTACTCCAAGAGTCCAGAACCCTAATCGTTACGTCAACTGAATCTGAAGCTACTCCGGTTATCTTATTCGTTATTCTTACAGCTGTAACATATCGTTGCGATCGTATCAAACGCTCAGATTCCTGTACTTTATAAGTGTCGTAAGGAGTGTTTTTTTTAAAGAGCAACAGATTATAAATGGCTATTTTTTTTGTTTTTAAATGCAGTCTGTTTCCCGTTCTTTCTCCCCAGTTTTTGGGTATCTTAGTGGTGTCTGTAACCGAATGCCCAAACGGATCAAGTGTTATAATATTGATGTTCCGAATGATTTTACCACTAAAATCGCTGGTGTCGTTTTGTACTAAAACTTCTTTTTTTTGTGTATTGTCTCCCCTGAAGAACAGTTTGTGCAGGGTTTGAGTAAATTTATTCTTTTTCGAATAGTTTCTAATTTTCTGATAAACTTCGCTGCTGTCTTTTTTAGTTTTTGCGTCTTTCTGTGGTGGATTAACCTGTGCATAAGCGCCTTGTAAGCAAAAGCATAATAGAATAAAAACGACTATTTTTTTGTTTACAGACATTATATAACTTTTTATAGGCTTAAAGGCTCATTTCGACATGAATATAAGCAATTATTATGACTCTTTATAAAATTAGATTCGTATTTCGTTACTGATAATTTTGTTTATGGCGTTTCCCTACGGGCCGGGCTGTACGCTAAATCTTTTGCAACAGGAGAATTTGGGAAATGCAAAAAAGGTTTGGGTATTGCAAAAGGATATCGCTGCCATCCCTAACGCTTTGAGGGAAAGAAGTATTTTGTTCAATAAAATCGTATAAGATTCCAGAACTTATCTTAATCAA
This sequence comes from Flavobacterium sp. B183, assembly GCF_023539155.1. Classification (NCBI taxonomy): domain Bacteria; kingdom Pseudomonadati; phylum Bacteroidota; class Flavobacteriia; order Flavobacteriales; family Flavobacteriaceae; genus Flavobacterium; species Flavobacterium sp. B183. The sequence continues at coordinate 3,476,262 of NZ_CP097434.1, forward strand.
AAAACTCCTTCTCTTCGTATTGGACAGGCATTATAGAAATTCCTTTTTGTAGTAGTAAATTATTGGGAAAAATAATCTTTTCGCCGTCTTTTGTTTTTAAGTTCACATGAAAGGCGCTTATATCCTCAATTTCTGCTTCGATTGGAAAGTCTTTATCATGAATTTTGATGGTATCTCCAATTCGGAAAGGAAAAGAAAAAAACAAAATCATACCCGAAGTTATATTGCTCAAAATAGACCATTGGGCAAACATAGCCACTCCAATTACAGTAGCAATGGAAGAAACTGTTATAAAAATATCTTTGGTCTCAACGCCCCAAATTACAATCAGGCTAATCATAACCAGTATGTTCATGAGCAAGTGAATGTACTTGATCACTAAATTGGTACGATGCTCTAATAACTGACTTGTGCTGGCATAACGACGAATTAATTTCGCAACAACAATACGCAACGCTATCAGAACGAGAATCAGAATTATGGTCGTTAAGATCTCCTGGCTATATTCTTTGAAAGAAAACATAAATAAATTTTTACACTAAAGTACTCAAATATTCATAAACTTTGGCTGTTGGCAATCCCATAACATTGGTGTAAGAACCTTCTACTTTTGCAACTGCCATAAAACCAAACCATTCCTGAATACCGTAAGCACCTGCTTTGTCATACGGTTTGTAATTTTCGATGTAATACAAAATAGCTTCGTCTGATAAATCATTAAAGGTAACTTTTGTTGTATCATTCAAAAGAGTTGAAGAGCTATTCGTCTTAAAACAAACTGAGGTGATTACTTCATGAGTAGTGTTGGATAATGACTTGATCATAGTAAAGGCTTCCTCAGCATTTTTTGGCTTGCCTAGTGCTTTATTCTCATGCCAAACTATGGTGTCACTGGTCACCAGGATTTCATTTTCATTCAGTTCACCTTCAAATGCACTAGCCTTTAATGCTGCCAGATAATCTGTAATTTCGACTGCTTTTAATTCCGGTGGATAGATTTCTTCAATGTCTTTTAACCTAATTTCGAAGTCAAGATCCAGGTCTTTAAAAAACTGCTGTCTGCGAGGCGATCCCGAAGCCAGAATTAACGTATATTTCTTTAGTTTTTCTTTAAGCATTGTATTTGATATTTAAAGTGATAACGAGAATGGATAAAATCCCGAAGAATAAAATTAGTTTCAAAACGGTACTTAAATGGTGGAATTCTTTTTGATTTTTCGCTCCAAATATTTTTACAATAAAATACAACAAGGGAGCCAGAACAAATGCAAAAGCATAAAATGTAGCGATAAAAAGATTGTTCTCAACAAAATAGGTTTTGATATAAAGTAAACAGGAAATAAAAGGAATTATTGCAAGTCCCAAGGCTATTTTTGCGGTTCTGCTAATTCCAATAGCGATTGGCAATGTGTTCATTCCCTGATTGTAGTCGCCATTATGATCCTCAATGTCTTTGACGATTTCCCGAATAAAATTAATCATAAAAGCAAATATTGCATAATCGGTTAAGATGGAGAAGAAACTCGCCATTTGTGCCTGATTTTCAGAATTGGTAGCCGGAAAAAGGTCGAAAATTCCAATAATCCATACGCTTACAGAAAGTAATAAGGCCACAACAAAATTCCCCAGAATCATAATTTGTTTTAATGTCGTTGCATAAAAGTAAAGCAGCGAGGCGATTAAAATAAAAAGAGAAGCAAACATTGGTCTAAGGATGATATTTGACAAAAGGAATCCAATAGCAACCCCTGTAATATTAAGTCCGATATAAATGTTATAGGCTGTTGTTTCAGAGATTCCCTTACCAATTACAACATCAGCAGGTTTATTGATACTATCTGTTGCAACATCATAGATATTATTGATTACATAACCCGCTGCCGCCAGTAAAACGGTACTTAAAACCAATAATCCGTATTGCCAGTCCGCTAAAGCTAAAGGAATATTTTGCTGTTTTAGAAAGGCATAACGAAATAATACCTGCATAAAAGCTAGCAGGAGCAGGTTTTTGTAGCGAATGAGTTTGAGGAATTTCATTTTTATTTGAGGTACTAAGGTTCTGAGGGGCTGAGGGGCTAAGTTTTATGTTATTTGTAAAATGTGAGATGTGATCGTGCAATCTAAAATTTACAATCTAAAATCATTAATCGTGTTTTCCGTTAAAATGTTCCATCCATTTCCCCTGAACTTTCATTACTTGTTCGATTACGTCACGTGCAGCACCTTTTCCGCCATTTACGTGCGAGATATAACGGCAAATGTTTTTAATTTCCGGACTGGCATCTTGAGGACAAGTTGGTAAACCTACTAATTTCATCACATGATAATCCGGGATATCATCACCCATATATAAAACCTGTTCCGGTTGAATGTTATAAGTCTCTGTATATTCTGCAAAAGTTGCTACTTTATCGGGAGTTCCTAAATGAATGTCATTAATTCCTAAATTACGCAAACGTACACGGACACCTTCATTGCTTCCGCCGGAAATAATGCAAACATTGTAACCGCTTTCAACTGCTGCTTTCATCGCATAACCATCACGAATATTCATGGTACGAAGAATCTCTCCTTCATTGGTTACAAAAACAGAACTGTCGGTAAGCACACCATCAACATCAAAAACGAAAGTGGTGATGTCATTCATTATTTCTTTATAATTTTTTGCCATTATTTTGTATAGATTGTGTTAGTATTTTATAAATATTCTTTTGATTTTCATGGTTTAAATACTCCAAATGCGCTTCGATTGTAGTAGAATCTTTGCGTTTTGCAGGCCCGGTTTGAACGTCAATTGGGTCTAGTGTATTTATTTTTTGAGCAGTTTCCTGAATTAAAGGTTTCAAAACGTCAAATGGCACCTGATGTTCTTTGCAGATCTCCTGTCCGATTTGATACAGATGATTGGTGAAATTATTCACAAAAACCGCTGCAACATGCAGTGCCTTTCTTTGATCAGAATTGATTGGGTAAACCGACTGTGAAATGCTTTTGGCTACTTTTTCCAAAACACGGAAATCAAAGGTATTTTCAGCCTCCAGACAAACCGGAATTGCTGAAAAGTCAATGGTGGCATTTTTCGAAAAGGTTTGAAGCGGATAAAAAACACCTCTGCGATTCTTAATGTCCAAAGTCTCAATTGGAGCCGCTCCTGAGGTATGAACGACAAGACGATTTTGAAAAGGCAGTTGCTTTGAAACCTCTGAAATTGCATTGTCTGAAACCGCGATAATATAGAGATCAGCTTCTAGCAAAGAGTCAAAACTATCTGTAATTTTTTCAAAATTTACCAAAGAAGCAAGGGCTTCTTTTTTTCTGGAAAACACCTGTACAATTTCGACCGTTTCACTTTTAGAGAAAGCTTTGATCAAATGTTGGGCAACATTTCCGGAACCAATTATTGTAATTCGAATCATAGCGCAAAATTAGTATTATTTTTTTTAAAGAGTAATCATTTTAGGTAAAGAGGTTTAAAATTTCAGAATTCAATTGTCCTCTCAAAAAAGCTGATAAGTAAGGTAAATATTGATAATTAATGCTTAAAAAATCATTTTAAGAACTAAATTTGAAAAATAAAAACTGATAATAAAAAGAAATGAAAAAAACATTTACAACACTTGCACTATTATTTATAAGTGGAGTATCCTTTGCACAACAAATAGGAAGTGGATTTGGACCAAGTATTTCTAATTTTACCACAGATTTAAAATCTGGTGTTTATTCAGGTCTAAATCCTGTGGGCATGACTTTAGATAATAGTTATACCGGATGGCAGCATTTGTTTGTACTTAGACATGATAATCCGGATAATAATCATCAGTTACAAATTGCATCCTCATTTAGCACGAATGATAGATTGTTTTTTAGAAAAATAGCTGTTTTAGGAAGTTTATCGTCATCAAATCCTTCTTGGGTAGAACTCGCAACAAGAGGGGGAAATAGTTTTGTGGGAAATCAGATTATAAACGGAAATGTTGGTATTGGCGAAATAAATCCAAAAAACAAATTAGATGTTAAAGGGGTTATTCATTCTCAGGAGGTAAAGGTTGATATGCTGGGCTGGTCAGATTTTGTCTTTAAAAAAGAGTATGATTTACCTACGTTAGCCGAAGTTGAAAAACACATCAGAGAAAAAGGGCATTTAGAAAATATTCCCAGTGAAAAAGAAGTTTTGGAAAACGGTATTAATCTTGGGGAAATGAATGCCAAACTTTTACAGAAGATAGAAGAGTTGACGCTTTATATGATTGACATAAAGAAAGAGAACGATCAAATGAAGGTTAAACAACTGGAATTTGAAAAAACAATTAATGAACTCAGAAAAAAATCGAAATAATGAAAAAATCTTTTTTTGTCCTTTTATGTTTGATTTTTGTAGCTAAAATTAACGCACAGAACACAAATTTTAATAATGTTTCAATAGGTACAGATGGTCCAGCTTATGGAGTAAAAATAAAAGCAAATTTCCCTAATGTTACTGGTGGGTGGGCAAGGAGTTTTTCTGTGGTGAATGAAAATGACAGTAATAATTATATCGTTTTTGGATCATTTGGAGGAGTATATAATGGGGTGTCAACTCTTTCTTATAGTTTTATAGGTAAAGATTGGGACAAAACATATTTGACTTTTTTGCCCAATGGGAATGTTGGTATTGGTGGAGTAAATCCTCGATACAAGTTAGACGTAGAAGGTACTATTCGTTCCAGAGAAGTTATAGTAAACATGGAGAAGTGGTCTGATTTTGTCTTTAAAAAAGAGTATGATTTGCCTACACTTGCAGAAGTTGAAAAACACATCAAAGAAAAAGGACATTTAGAAAATATTCCTAGTGAGAAAGAAGTTTTGGAAAACGGGATCAGTCTGGGGGAAATGAATGCGAAGCTTTTGCAGAAAATTGAAGAGTTGACCTTGTATTCCATTCAACAGTCAAAGGAGATTGAGGTACTTAAGGAAGAGAATAAATCTTTTAAAACCCTAGCGGAACGGCTTTCTAAAATTGAACAAAAAATAAAATAAAGTTTAGCTGCAGATTATAGTGATTGCAATGATTCTGTTGATTTATTTAAAAAGTACTGCTCTAAATGAAGTTTGCTAAACGAATAAATCCTTTTTTAATCCCGTAATCTGTGGCATAAAAAAACAGATTCGTAAACTAGATTATCAATTTGTAAAATTAAGCGTACATTTTTTAAAAGAATGATTTGATTTACTAATTTATATTTGGTTTTTATTAACAAATTACAGCCGTTGCAAATCAACATTTTTAAGTATTTTTGTGCCACTTTTATACAATGTAATTCCTTAAAAATGGATAAAAAAATATTCTCTTTTTTGTTTTCTACACGATTAATGGCCGTTCTTTTTTTAACATTCGCAATTGCAATGGGTGTTGGAACTTTTATCGAAAGTAAGTACAACACAGATACAGCCCGAATTTTAATCTATAACACCTGGTGGTTTGAGGCGATAATGGTCTTCTTTTTGATCAATTTCTTTGGAAACATCAAACGTTACCAATTGCATAAAAAAGAAAAATGGGCCACTTTATTACTTCACCTTGCCTTTATTTTTATTCTTTTAGGAGCTTTTATTACAAGATATATTAGTTATGAAGGAATGATGCCTATTCGTGAAGGGGCTGCTGAAAATCAGGTTTACTCTGATAAAACATTTTTAACTGTTTTTGCAGATGGCGAATATAAAGGAGAAATGAAACGCAGAGTTTTTGACAAAAGCTTATTGTTTTCACCCGTAACCAATAATGATTTTACGCTTTCAGGAAAATTCGATGAGACTCCTTTTGAAGTGTCATACGTGAATTACATCATGGGAGCTAAAGAAACTATAAAACCAGATCCTACTGGAACGTTATACCTTAAAATGGTGGAAGCCGGTTCCGGTGGACGTGAAGAACATTTTCTGAAAGAGGGTGAAGTACAAAACATTCACAACGTATTATTTGCGTTGAACAAACCAACTGCCGGTGCGATCAACATCAATACCACAGGAGATAAATATACGATTCAGACCCCTTTTGAAGGAGAGTTCATGCGAATGGCCGATCAGTTAAAAGGTAAGGTAAGTAAAGATAATGTACAACCTTTAATGATGCGTTCTTTGTACAGTATTGGCGATATCAGAATTGTATTTCCTGATCCTGCCGTTAAAGGAGTTGTAGATTATGAGTCGAATAACGATTACAAAGCAAAATCACATCATGATGCTTTGATTATAAAAATTAAAGCTGACGGACAGGAAAAACAAGTTAGACTTTTGGGGTCTAAAGGCAGTGTAGGTGAACCTCAGACCGTTAAAATTGGAAAAATCGAATACAGTTTGTTCTACGGAAGTAAAGCGTATGTTTTGCCTTTCAAGATAAAATTAAACGATTTTATCGCTACAAAATATCCGGGAACAGAAAAAAGCTACTCTTCTTTTGAAAGTAAAGTAACCGTTCAGGATTCAACAGAAACATTTAATGCTGATATTTATATGAACCACGTTTTAGATCACAAAGGATATCGATTTTTTCAATCTTCATTTGATCCGGACGAAAAAGGAACAGTATTGTCTGTAAATCACGATTTCTGGGGAACTAATATTACTTATTTAGGATATTTTCTTTTATACATTGGCTTAATGGCTATTATGTTTACCAAACATTCTCGTTTTGGCGATTTGAAACGTAAATTAGAAGGCGTAAAAAAGAAAAAAGAAAAACTAATTACCATTTTAGTTTTAATGATTGGTTTAAGTGGTTTTGCTCAGGCTCCGCATGTGCACACACCGGGCCACAATCACGATCACAATACAGATCCAAACGATCATGCCAATCATGTTACTGCACCGCCAAGTCAGAAACAGTTAGATTCTTTACTGACCATTTACAAAGCTCCGGAAGCGCATGCCGCTAAATTTGGACGTTTGATCATTCAGGATGCAGGAGGTAGAATGAAACCGGTGAATACTTTTTCATCTGAATTGCTTAGAAAAGTAAGTCAGAGTGATACGTACAACGGAATGAATTCTGATCAGGTATTCCTGTCTATGACACAGTATGCTCAGGTTTGGATACAAATTCCTTTGATTCATCTAAGAGCCGGAAACGACAGTATTCGTAAAATTATTGGAGTAGATAAAGAGGCTAAACGTGCTGCGTTTGTGCAATTTTTTGATGCTAACGGAAATTATAAACTTTCACCATTTTTAGATGCAGCCTATAAAGCAGCAAATCCAAATCAGTTTGAGAAAGATTTTATAGATACCGATAAAAGAGTGAATCTGATGGAATCTGCTTTAAGTGGTAGTATTCTGAAAATATTCCCTATTCCGAATGATCCAAATCACAAATGGGTTTCGTATCTGGAAAGACAACAAGGAGGATTTAAAGGAATGGATTCGACTTATGTGACGCAAATTCTGCCAATGTATTTTAGTGCATTAAACAATGGCTCAATTTCTAAAAACTTTACAACAGCCGATCAGTTGGTGGAGAGTATAAATGGTTTCCAAAAGAAGTTTGGTGCTAAAGTAAGACCAAGCGAGGAGAAAATTAATGCCGAAATAACCTATAACAAATACGATATTTTTAAAAAATTACCGTACTGGTATCTTACTGTTTCAGTCTTGATGCTTATGTTCACTATTGTAAATATCTTTTTGGAGAAGAAATGGCTGCGCGTAACGATCAACGGTTTTCATATTCTGGTAGGAGTATTGTTTGCAATGCATACTTTAGGACTTATTGCACGCTGGTACATCTCGGGTCACGCTCCGTGGAGTAATGCTTACGAGTCTATTATATATGTAGCCTGGGCAACAATGTTCTTCGGATTGGCTTTTGACAGAAAATCGAAACTTACTGTAGCTTCATCTGCTTTTGTAACTGCAATGATCGTAATGGCAGCTTATATGAACTGGATTGATCCTGAAATTGCAAACTTACAACCGGTATTGAACTCGTATTGGTTGATGATCCACGTAGCAGTAATTGTAGGAAGTTATGGTCCTTTTGCCTTAGGAATGATTTTAGGTTTTGTAGCCTTGGTATTGATTTTCTTTACCAATGAAAAGAACAAAGCTAAAATGGATTTAAATATCAAAGAGATCACTTATATCAATGAGATGTCCATTACAATTGGTTTAATCATGTTAACGATCGGTAACTTCCTGGGCGGACAATGGGCCAATGAAAGTTGGGGGCGTTACTGGGGATGGGACCCGAAAGAAACATGGGCTTTAATCTCGATTATGGTATATGCTTTTGTAATTCACGCTCGTTTTGTACCGGCACTAAGAGGAAAATGGTTCTTTAATTTAATGAGCATGTTCGCTTTTGTGTCAATATTGTTCACGTATTATGGAGTAAACTTTCACTTAGTAGGTTTACACTCGTATGCCACAGGAGAAGCACATTCGTTAAGCTGGATTTGGTATTCGTTAGGAACCATTTCGGTTATTGGAGCTTTAACGTATCCTAAATACCGTAAATACTATAAAAGCAAGAAAAAATAGTAAATAGTATAATAGACATAAAAAAAGATTCAGCTTAGCTGAATCTTTTTTTATGTCTAAACGGGAGGTGTTTAGTTTTGCTTTTTTAAGCCATTGGGATACATAATTGCCAGTAGCACGACAATGAGTAAAAAATTATATTCGGCACCGTTTCTTCCACCGCCTACAACAAACCAGCCTTCCTGAAAATGAACAAGGATTATTCCCATTATCAATATGAGAATAGTGACAAAACCTGCCGGTTTAACGTATTTGTTACTAAGCAGAAGAATGGCTGCTACTACATGGGATAGTTTAATAGACCAGGCCAGAAAAACGCCAAAAGGAGCGAAGCCAATCTGATTTAAATATAGATTTCCAAAATCATTGATTCCGTTATTAAACATTCCGAAAACAGAGTGGGTGAGTAGAATAATAGCGACCGCAGTTCTTAAAAGTAAATTTCCATTCATATTTTTTTCGAGATATTTTAATTGAAAGTAATAAAAAACGCATATTAAATTGAATATGCGTTTCTTAAGTGATAAGATGTGTTATGTTTTAAACTTTTCCTAAAGTATACAATTGTTCCATTGTAGGCGTCAGGCTTCCTCCGGCAGGCTCTAAAGTGATTCCAAAAGCTTCTGCTGAATCAGTTTGATTAACAGCAAATATTTTTTGAGAGTTTCCTTCAAAATCGCTCAATAAACCAATACTCGTAGGAGTTAGTACAGGACTTAATTTTAAAGCCCAAACCTGATATACCATACCTTTTGGAGGTTTTGGTAAACCGGCAGCATCAATATACGTTGTTTTTGTGTCTTTGTTCCAGTACACTTTTGCAAATGAACTTGGAGAAACGGCTTGTCCGCCAAGTGTTACACCCGTGTTTTTGATGTCTCTTACAATAGTCAGACTTTTTTCGGTTTGCTTGTTCTGCTGATCTAAGAAAGCGTAATCTTTTTCAATTTTGTTTTTCTCAGTCCCAACAGTAGCAATAGCTTCTTTCGTTTTTGTCAATTCCAGAGTTTGATATCCAAAGCCTAAAAGCAGTAGCACTGCCGCAGCCCAGCCTACATATTGTGACCAGTTCGAAGCTGGTTTCATGTCGACTACTTTGCCGTGTTTCAGCTCTAAACGGGCTTTTATCTTCTCAAAATTGGCTACCGAGTGAAAAGGAGAAAAACTTGATGATAAAGCTACAATAGCTTTTTCTATCGAAATAATTTCCTGATCAACTTCCGGATTTTTCTTAGCCAGTTCGGCTATTTCCAGATTTTCAGTTTCGGTCAATAAACCGTAAACGTATAGTTCCAGAATTCCTGATTCTATATACTCTTTTGCTTCCATTATATTTTTAGATAATTTCTTAGATCATTAATACAGTTTCTGTTTTGCGTCTTGATAGTCCCCAATGGCATTGCCAATTCTTCTGAAGCTTCTTGTTGGGTATATCCTTTAAAAAATAATAAATCAATAATCTCGATACATTTTGGTTTTAATTTTTTTACAAATTCTTGTATTCCAATAGTATCAATTCTATTAACGAGTTTATTACTGTCGTCTAACAGATTTACGAAATTATCTGAAGAAAGGTTTTTTTGACTGTTATTAAAATTTTTGGATCTTAACTTGTCAATGGAGGTATTCCTTGCAATATTGAGGATCCAGGTGTAAAATCGGCCTTTACTCTCATTATAAGAATCGATGTTTTTCCAGATTTTGACAAAAACTTCCTGCAAAACATCTTCGGCTTCTTCGCGGTTTTTTATGAGAACATTGATAACAGAAAACAAACTTTTCGAGTACATATCGTACAAATGGGTAAAAGCTCGTTCGTCTTTCTTGTAAATTAAAACTAATAATTCTTCTTGACTCATAGGTGTGGTATTTTAAGTTGGAACAAAATTTTAAGAGACATTATGTTTAACCTGAGATAAAGATAATTTATTTTTTCGTGAATTTTTTAATTTTTTTAGTAGTCTTAAACCTAGGAAACTAAGGGGTTTGAAAAAAATATCACTTTTTTTTGATTTTTTTAAAACCAAAAGCAATCCAATTACGTAAATGCTATTATAACATCGGATTTATAGTGTCGAAAATAGCAAAAGTTTGAAAATGAAGAAGATTGGAATTTTATAGCAGCACTTTTGTTTTAAGAATTAGTAATGAAAATTAATATTTAGAAAGAGTAAATCGTAAAGTAAATCTCAATAAATAAAAATTTATTTGTCATGAATAGCTTAAATAAACTGAAAATACTGATTGTTGGTTTGACTACAGTTTTGTCGCTGGCGGGATTCAGTAAAAGTGATTTCCGTAAAGGACTTGTTCATAAGAATTCAGAGCTTGTAATAAGCGATAATACATTATTTAGGAATTAGTAGATCAGTTGATGTCTTCGGACTTCCAAAAAAATGAAGGTAGTCCAACTCTTGCCCAGAATAAAAGATAAAAGCCGTTAAAAAAGATACGCCTGAGGGATTGGAAATTTGAAATGTATGAGCACTATAACCGGGGCATCAACTATTTTTAATATAACGATATAAAAAGGGAATAACAATTAATTCATGGTTTGATTTGTTTGTATGGGGGGAAGCCTAACGTCTGATTAACGTTAGGCTTCATTTTTTATTTAACGTATGTTTAGCAAAAAATAAAGAATTTAAAGTGATTTTTGAGAAGAGAATTTAACTAATTTTATAAAAAAATAAACAATGAAAAAAGTAGTATTTATAGCTTGTAGTATTGTCCTTTTGTTCGGTACTAAAATTCAGGCACAAACCAGTAAAGAGAAATTATCTAAAACGGATAAACCTATGACAAAAGAAACCATTTATCAATTTAAGGTAGAAGATTTATCAGGAGACACTTTTGATTTTGCTTCGCTAAAAGGAAAAAAAGTGATGATTGTTAACACGGCATCAAAATGCGGTTTAACTCCTCAATACAAAGATCTTGAAGCAATTTACAAAGAGTATAAAGATAAAGGATTCGTAATTGTTGGTTTTCCTGCTAATAATTTTGCCGAGCAGGAACCAGGTACAAATAAAGAGATTGAGACATTCTGCCAGCAAAATTATGGTGTAACTTTTCCAATGATGGATAAAGTTTCTGTAAAAGGAAGTGATATGTGTGAAGTGTACAAATTCTTAACACAAAAATCAAAAAATGGCTTGAAGGATTCTGAAGTTGAATGGAACTTTCAAAAATACCTGATTAACGAAAAAGGGGAGTTGGTAAAAGTGATTAAGCCAAGAACATTGCCAACAGATCCGGAAGTAATCAACTGGATCAAGAGCTAGTTAAAGAATTAAGAATGCAAAATAAAACCACAAATCTGAATATTAAATTTAGGTTTGTGGTTTTTTTATAGAATTGCGTTAGAACTATTGTAGTATCAGTTGCATAAAAACCAAATCGAGCCAATGATCAAATTTGTATCCCACCTCGCGAAGGGTTCCGGTTGCGACAAATCCAAATTTCTCATGAAAAGCAATACTTCCCGCGTTGTCGGCATCAATAGCGCCAATCATTACGTGATACCCCTGTTCTTTAGCCAAACGAATGAGTTCTGACAGTAACTGAGATCCAATACCTTTTCCGATAACAGTATCCACTACATATACAGAATGTTCTACAGTATATTGATACCCGATTTTCTCACGGAATTGTCCATAACTCCCAAATCCTACTACTTCGCCATCTAATTCGGCAATCACTACGGGCAGATTTTTAGCTTTTTTGTCTTCAAACCATTTCGTTTGAACTTCAAGAGTCTGAATTTCATAACTATAATTTGCAGTGGTATGCAGAATGGAATGGTTTACAATATTCAGAATCTTTTCTAAATCATTTGTTGTTGCCGGTCTAAGGTTTAGGCTCATAGTTCTTTGGGTATATGCGATGTTTTTTGGGTGTGACTGCTTGGTAATTATTTTAAAGAAACAGCCAGATGATTCCTAATAAGTATTATTTAGTGTTTAGCTCTGTCAGTAAAGCGTCAACTTCTTTGGGGTTCCAATTCATTTCTTTGGAGATTTCTTTAGCATCCTTAGCATATTGCAAGGCTAGTTTCTTGTTTTTTGTTTTTTGGTAAAGCCTTGCCAGAAGTAGATTTCCATCGTAAGAATCATTCAGTTCAATAGCATGTTTTATCCATTCGATTGCTTTTTTTAAACTCTCGGTATCCGAAATATGCTTTAAATAAGTTTGTCCGATATCTTTCAGAGAACCGGCATCATTCCATACTAACTTTTGAGTATTTTCAAGAGTAACTTTTTTATAAAATTGCCATTTTTCGGTTCGTTCTGCCAGAGTTAAGTCAAATTTAAAAACCAGTGAATCTACTTTTTGCAAGCGTATCGATTTTGCAATTTCTCTTTGTTTGTAATAGTTGGTAGTGTCTAAATTATCAACATACGGACGAAGCGATTCCGTGACTATATTTTCAATCTTTCGATCGATACGACTTTGGGAGGCCACAGCAGCAAATTCCTTGTTATGACTTAATACATATTGAAATTCCCTCGATTTGATATCTGTAACACCATTGGCAATCACTCGCCAGTTGGTTTCGCTAATTAATTGTGCATCAGATTGTGTATTGAGATAAATATGTGTTGGAATTGATAAGTCAGTACGGTCTTTTCCTTTTTTCAGCGTGTTCAGATAGTTGAAAAATTTGTCGACATTAGAAGGATCAGCGAGAAACTCTTTTTCCAGATAGGGCAATTGCAGTTTCGCATTTAAGGCATTGTTTACTTCTGTCATAAAAACCTCTTTTTTTAATTCGCCTTTTAAAGCATACAAAAGGGTTTCGGTGGCAGGGTCTATAAATAAAAAGGAAGGCAAAGATTTTGTATTGAATTTATTCTTAAGTGCAGTTCCTTCTTCTTTTTCAATATTTTTCCAGACACATACATAATTCTTCTTTAGAAAATCGATCACAGCAGGATCACTTAAAACTTCTTTTTTCATCAGATTGCAATGTGGGCACCAATCGGCATAAAGCATTAGAAAAACCGGTTTTCCTTGTGCTTTGGCATTGTTCAGAGCGGTATTATAAGGCATGTCATCAGCAACAAATTGATTTTGAGCCGATGTAGTCTGTAGGGATATAAAAAGAAAAAATAAGTATAAAAAGCGCATAATCGGTTTGTTTTGAATAGAAATAATCAGTTTTACAAATATATTCCCTTTTTTGGGAAACTCCTTTTAATATCTTCCTATTTATAAGTTAAATCCAATGCGAAGTTTGTAACTTTGTGAGGTTAAAAAAAGAGTTTTATAACTGTAAGTCTCTTTTCAAAAAGTAATACACCATAAGAATGATTTACCCCAAAATAGCGCTTGCACAAAGCATTATCGAAATTTGTTCAGGCAAAGGAATCACTAATATTATTATTTCTCCGGGATCAAGAAATGCTCCACTAACAATAGGATTTGCTCAAAACCCTAATTTTAACTGTTACAGTATTGCCGATGAGCGCTGTGCTGCTTTTTTCGCATTGGGAATTGCACAACAAACCAAAATGCCTACCGCAGTTGTTTGTACTTCAGGCTCTGCCTTGTTAAACTATTATCCGGCTGTAGCCGAAGCATTTTACAGTCAGATTCCACTTATTGTCATTTCAGCCGACCGTCCGCAAAGCAAGATTGATATTGGAGACGGGCAAACCATTCGTCAGGAGAATGTTTTTCAGAACCATTCTGTTTACAACGCAAATTTGACTGAAGAAGCTTCAATAGAAAACGATTTAAAGATCAACAGAGCCATAGAAGCAGCTATACTTCAAAAAGGCCCTGTTCATATTAATGCTCCTTTTGAAGAACCATTATACGAAACCGTTTCAGAACTTTCTGTAGCACCAACAATTACCCATTTAGAGGAAATTATCGGTGCAGGAATCATAGAAAACGAAGCAGAGACTGTTTCTGTTTGGAATACTTCAAAAAGAAAATTAATTCTTATTGGAGGAATAAACGAAGCGAATTCTGTCGATAAAGAAATTCTGGAAAACTTTGCCAAAGATCCCTCAATTGTAGTGCTTACAGAGACGACCTCAAATTTGCATCATCCGAGTTTTATTAATAGTATCGATACTTTAATTACGCCATTTGATGATGCTGATTTTAAAGATCTTGAACCGGAAGTGTTAATTACTTTTGGAGGGATGATTGTATCCAAACGTATTAAAGCCTTTTTACGAAAATACAAACCCGAACATCACTGGCATATTGATACGTTACGTGCTTATGATACCTTTAATGCTTTAACGAAGCATTTTGTAATGGAACCTGATGCTTTTTTCAAAGCGCTGCTTCCGAAGACAGAATTTGCAGCAAGTGATTATTTTTCTAAAATTGATCAAATTTACGATTTAAGAAAAATCAGAAAAGAAGAATATCTGGGTAAAATTACATTTTCGGATTTTAAAGTATTTGAAAAAGTAATCGGATCACTTCCTAAAAATAGTCAGTTGCAAATTAGCAATAGTTCGGCCATTCGATATGCACAGTTAATTGAGATTGATCCTTCCATCGAAGTTTATTGTAACCGTGGAACCAGCGGTATTGACGGAAGTACCTCAACAGCAATTGGTGCAGCAGTAGGAAACGATAAACAAACCATTTTTATTACCGGAGATATTAGCTTTCTTTACGATAGCAATGCTTTGTGGAATTCGTACATCCCTGAAAACTTCAAAATTATTCTAATCAATAATGGAGGAGGAGGAATTTTTAGGATTCTTCCAGGCCATGAAGAAAAACCTGTTTTTAATACCTATTTCGAGACTTCACATCATTTAACAGCCGAACATCTGGCCAAAATGTATAAGATGCATTATTTTACAGCCACAGATGAGAAATCTTTAACAGGAGGTATTAAGTCGCTTTATGCTACAAACAACGCTCCTTGTATTTTGGAAGTATTCACGCCAACTTTGGAGAATGATGTTATCTTAAAACAATATTTTAAAGAATTGGTTTAGACTCAAAACTATAAATTACAAAAGACGCAAAGATTATTTTTTTTCTTTGCGTCTTTTTTGTTTTATGATAGTAAGGGAATTAACGAATTGGAACCGGAAATACCGGTAAACTTGCATGCCCTAAAGCATCAACACTTTGTACGGCAAAAAGTAATTGTCTTTTGAATAGGGAATTTCGGCCTTGGTTTCTTTCACAAAAAAAGTTTTCTCCCAATGAGAAGATGAAGTTTCTCTCATTAAAATCTGATAACCAAAAGGAGTTTGCCCTTCAGGTGCAGTCCAGGCTAAGGTAGAAGAATTGGAAAGTTCTTTTACTTCAATACCCACGTTTAAAGGTGCTTTTGGCGACCAGGCCAGATTAGCCAAAGTTGCTAAGTTTGAACAAGTATTTTTTCTCAAATAGTCAAAATCCATAAATTCCGCGAGGTCACCGTACTGGATACCATTTTCAGTTCTTAAATCCTGATGCTGATGATTGAAGTTTTCATTCATTTCACAGAAACGAACAGCAGTAAAGCCATTTTGACTGAACGGAGTATGATCTCCACCACGAAGAAAACGATCGTTTCTATATACAAGTTTCACTTTTAATTGATCTACATACTGTTCCGTAACAGTTTTGATATAACGGGCTAATAATCGTGACGGACTGTCGTTATCACGGTTTGTTGCTTTGCGCATTTTAGCTTCCTCTTCAGTTTCTGTAAACGGAATGGTTTCGCTAAATATCCTGATCTGTGTGTTATCTCTTAAATTTGTACCGCTTGAGAGGCTGTTTCCAATCATATCATTGTTTAGCATGGCTGTAATGTTCCAGTTGGCTGCTTTGGCCAATTCTGCTAAGTGACGAGCACCATAAAGACCTTGTTCCTCACCGGTTACCGCGACAAAAATTATAGTAGCAGGAAATGATCTTTTACTCATTACTTTGGCCAGTTCGATAACAGCTGCAACACCCGAACCATCATCATTGGCTCCCGGAGCGTCAGATTTCACATTCATAACGTCTGAAATTCTGGAATCCAGATGTCCGCTTATAATAAGCACACGATTGTCGTTTGGATCGGTACCTTTTAAGGTCGCCATAACATTTCCCAGTTGGCTGTCTTTGGCGATTCGTTTTCCATCGGCTTTTACATCAAAATAATCGATTTTAGAAGTTAGTCTTCCCCCAGATTCCAGAGCAAATTTATCAAACTCCGATTTTACCCATTGTTGTGCCGCGCCGATACCTTTGGTTTTACTTTTGGTATCGCTGAGGGTATGTCTGGTACCAAAAGAAACTAATTTATGAATCGTAGCTTCGAGGTTTTCAGCTTTGATTTCGCCGATCATTTTTTTGATTTCAGGATCCTCCGTAATCTGTGAAGTAGAAATATGAGTAAAAAATAAGAAGGTAAAAATAGAATAGAAAATGGTCTTTTTCATTGGTTTTGGATTAATTATAGGTTTTCAAATGTAACCAAAAGGAATAAATTAGAATAAGATGCAACTGCCTTTTTTTAATTAGAAACATTTTTAGGATTACCATTTTCAAACTTCGTACATTTGCAGCTCGAAACTTAGCTGCTTAACAGCTTAGAATTTTTAGCATATGATTGAAATAGGAAAATACAATACCCTTACTATACTTCGTGATACCAAAGTTGGTTTGTTTTTAGGAAATCCTGAAAAAGACCCCGAAGGAATTCACGATATTTTATTACCCAACAAATACGTTCCGAACGAATTTGAAATCGGTGAAGAATTAATCGTTTTTGTTTATTTGGACCACGAACAGCGTCCGGTGGCAACCACTTTAGAGCCTTATATTCTGTTAAATGAATTTGCGCTATTAAGAGTGAATTACATTAATAACGTAGGTGCTTTCATGGATTGGGGGATGGAAAAGGATATTCTTGTTCCGTTTAAAGAACAAGCCCGTCCAATGGAAAAAGGAAAACGTTACCTGGTGTATTTGTACATGGACGAAAAAACAAATCGTCTGGTAGCTTCAAGTAAGACCAATCAGTTTTTGAGCAATGAGCAGCTGACCGTTGAAAAAGGGGAGGAAGTAGAATTAATTGTATCTCATATCACTGAAATAGGAATCAATGTGATCATTAACGAGAAACACAAAGGATTGCTGTACAAAGACGAGGTGTATGATGACGCCATCAGAACCGGAGACAGAATGCGCGGTTACATTAAAAATATCCGTCCTGATCATAAAATCGACGTTGCATTGCAAGTGCAAGGTTATCAGAGTATTGAGCCTAATGCAGAGAAAATTCTGGACGAATTAAGAGCTAATCGAGGTTTCTTACGTTTAAATGATAATTCACATCCGGAAGATATTAAAACGGTACTAAAAATGAGTAAAAAAACGTTTAAAAAGGCTGTTGGAGCTTTGTATAAAGAAAAACTCATCGAAATTAGAGAAGACGGAATTTATCTGGTAAAGGAATAAAAATTCCAAAATTCAAATTCCAATAGGATACGTACTATTGGAATTTGGAATTTGAAGTTTAAAATATATTGTTATAACAGGAAAGGCTACTCATTACAAGTAGCCTTTCCCTTTTTATTCTAGTTTTAAAAAAAATTGTAATTAAAAAAAAACAGAAATAAAATAAACTCGAATCCATTCAAAAAATAATAGCTTTAAAAATTTTAGAAACTATTTTCTGAAATGGGTATGTCTTTAAACAATTTATAAATTCATATTAAAAGCAAAAACTCAATTTCACGGCTCGACCCATTTGGTTTGATAAAATAACTTGTAGAAAGTTTTCATTAGTATTTTTTCCTCTTTTCGTAATCAATCTCATACTAATTCTTAAACAATTCCAGCTTTTAACCTTAGGTGTTACTATCTCCTTTTCGAAGTTTCAACAAATGAATAAATCATTTGCTCATTGATCCACGGTGTATGAATAAAAACCGTAAAATAATGAGCGACAAAATTTTTAAATTTTCTCAAAAAAATCATTTTTTAGGTTAATAAATCAGTGAAAGAAAATCAATCTTCTAGTCAATGAAATAAAATGTATCTCATTGATTTCTAGGTGGTAAAATTAAATATTATTTTTTAAAACTACTGTTAAAATTATTATTTTTTGTAAGATTATACCAATTGTTAACATTACAACAGATTTTAGTTGCGACTAAAAACAAATAGCGGTAGGTAAAAATATAAAAATGCTTTATTTTTACACTATCAATTATTAAAAACAAAACAAACAGAAATGGATTGGATTACAGCCAGAGAATTTGAAGATATAACGTATAAAAAATGTAACGGAGTTGCGAGAATTGCTTTTAACAGACCAAACGTTAGAAATGCATTCCGTCCAAAAACAACTTCAGAATTGTACCAGGCTTTTTACGATGCGCAGGAAGATACTTCGATAGGAGTGGTTTTACTGTCTGCAGAAGGACCCTCTACAAAAGACGGAGTGTATTCTTTTTGCAGTGGAGGCGATCAAAACGCGCGTGGGCATCAAGGGTATGTGGGTGAAGACGGACAACACCGCTTAAACATTCTTGAAGTACAGCGTTTAATCCGTTTCATGCCAAAAGTAGTTATTGCGGTTGTTCCGGGTTGGGCAGTTGGCGGTGGACACAGTCTGCATGTCGTTTGTGATATGACTTTGGCGAGTAAAGAGCATGCCATATTCAAACAAACGGATGCCGATGTAACCAGTTTTGACGGTGGTTACGGATCTGCTTATCTGGCTAAAATGGTCGGACAGAAAAAAGCGCGTGAAATTTTCTTTTTAGGTAGAAATTATTCTGCTCAGGAAGCTATGGATATGGGCATGGTGAATGCTGTAATTCCACACGATGAGCTTGAAGCTACTGCTTACGAGTGGGCACAGGAAATTCTGCAAAAATCTCCAACTTCTATCAAGATGCTAAAATTCGCCATGAACTTAACAGACGACGGTATGGTAGGTCAGCAGGTTTTTGCCGGAGAAGCAACACGTTTAGCATATATGACCGAAGAAGCAAAAGAAGGACGTAATGCCTTTTTGGAAAAAAGAAAGCCAAACTTCGGCGAGAATAAATGGTTGCCATAAAAGGCTTAAAATAATAGTTTCAGGTTTCAAGTTGAGAACGTGAAATCTGAAACAAATAATCTAACAAAATAAAATAGAATGAAACATTGGATTGAAGCCGCTCGTTTGCGTACATTGCCTTTATCAGTTTCCGGAATCATAGTAGGAAGTATATATGCCTTATCCAACCCAACGGAAACCATTAACACACCAACAGAGGTATTCAGTTGGAAAATTTTTGGTTTTGCACTATTAACGACGCTTGGATTACAGGTTTTGTCCAATTTTGCAAATGATTATGGTGACGGTGTAAAGGGTACGGACAATGCCGACAGAGTTGGTCCACAGCGTGCCATTCAGAGTGGTGTTATTACGCCTCAGGCCATGAAAAAAGCCATCATAATTACTTCATTTTTGACCTTGTTGTCTGCAATTGTACTGATCTATTTCGCTTTTGGCGAAAGTAATTTTGGATATTCTATCTTTTTCCTATTACTTGGAATAGCAGCAATTGTTTCGGCAATTCGTTATACCGTTGGAAATTCAGCTTATGGATACAGAGGATTTGGAGATTTGTTCGTTTTTATCTTCTTCGGATTGGTTAGTACTTTGGGAGTAAACTTTTTGTATTCAAAAGAAGTCGATCCTCTTTTGATCTTACCAGCTATTTCAATCGGTTTATTAAGTGTTGGAGTTTTAAATCTGAACAATATGCGTGATGAAGAATCAGATCGCAAATCAGGAAAAAATACCATTGTAGTTCAGATCGGTGGTGCAAAAGCTAAAATTTATCATTTCACTTTGATTATTACCGCTATGCTTTTAATAGTTGCTTTTGCCTTTTTGAGTGATTATAACTTCGATCAGTATTTGTTTTTATTGGCTTTTATTCCTTTAACTAAACATTTAATTACCGTTTATAAAAACCAAAATCCAAAGTTGTTAGATCCTGAATTGAAGAAACTGGCACTAAGCACCTTTTTACTTTCAATATTACTGACGGTATGTATGATTTCATTGATTTCAGACATTATTGTCAACCTCTTTTTAGGGGGAAGATAAAACAAAGTTCAATTTTAAAAATGAAATAAAATGAAAATAACATTTTACGGACACGCGTCTTTAGGTATTGAAGTGGGGGGAAAACATATTATTGTAGATCCTTTTATTACAGGAAATCCGCAGGCAGCAGGAGTTGATATCAACAACTTAGAAGCAGATTATATTTTACTGACTCATGCGCATGGCGATCATATTCTGGATGTTGAGGCTATTGCCAATCGTACCAAAGCGGTGATCGTTTCAAATGCTGAAATTGCAGGTTATTATGCTAAATTAGGTTTCAGCTCACACCCGATGAATCACGGCGGAAGCTGGCAATTTGATTTTGGAAAAGTGAAATATGTCAATGCGATTCATTCAAGCTCTTTCCCTGACGGAAGTTATGGCGGAAATCCGGGTGGGTTTGTAATTGAGGGCGAACATAAAAATATTTACATTGCTGGCGATACTGCACTGACAATGGATATGAAACTAATTCCAATGAGGACCAAACTGGATCTGGCCATTCTTCCAATCGGAAATAATTTTACAATGGATGTCGAAGATGCCATCATAGCTTCAGACTTTGTAGAATGCGATAAGATTCTTGGATATCATTTTGATACTTTTGGCTACATTAAAATCGATCATGAAGACGCGATTCGCAAGTTCTTTGATAAAGGAAAAGACTTGATGCTTTTGGAAATTGGCGAATCAATTGAACTGTAATTAAAATGTCAGATATTAAATTTATTTGTGAATGCTGTGGCGAAGAGCATGAAAGCTGGCCGGCATTAGCTTACAGTTCACCTTTTTCTTATGATAAACTTTCTCCGGAAGAGAAAGAGGAAATTGCGGAGATTAATGAAGATTTTTGCGTGATCAAGCATCCGGATCAGGTGCATCGTTTTATCAGAGCAGTTTTAGTCCAGCAAGTAAACGATCATTGCGAAGATTTAGAGTATGGCTTCTGGGTTTCGCTAAGTGAAAAAAGTTTTGAAGATTATCTGGAAAATGGCGAAGATGAAAATCACGAAGCACAGTATTTCGGATGGCTTTCGAATTACATTCCGGATTATGAATTTTCAAACAGTATTCCCACAACAGTAGTGACCAAACCCGGTAATGAAAGACCTGAAATTTTTCCACACCAGGATTTCGATCATCCTTTTGTAAAAGATTTTTATAATGGGATTACAAAAGCTGAAGCGGAGAAAAGAATTTACAGAATATTAAATAATAAGGCCTGAATTTTGTAAGTGATCTTAAAATAAATTTCTACAATGATTTTAAAAAAAATTGCCCTGTTTCTTTTAATTACGACTTCGTGCAGCATTTTTGCACAAAAAGACGGTTATTGGGATAAAGAACGTGCTACTACAAAGGAAATTATAGTTTCTGCCCGTGACCGAATTATTCTTAAAACAGAAGATTTACCGGTAGGAACAACAGAAATTGTATACCGAATTACACTTTTAGATGAAAATCAGGAAATGGCAAACAGTCTGGTCTCCGTTTTAAAATCAATTCCGGATCCAACCGGAATCAGTCAGGGATCAGCCGGAGCAGTTTTTCTAATGTCTAAAATTTCAGGTGATGATACCTGTACGTATGCTTTATTTACCTCCAACGAGACGGCAAAAAAGTATATCACTGATGGTAAAACAGAGAAAGCCTGTTACGATCAGAAAGATCCCTTAAGCAAAGATGCTAAACGATTGTCGCTGGATAAATCGTCCTGTTTGGGACAGAATGTAAGCACACTTTGGTTTGGTTTTCACAGCAAAAACTGGCTTCTAAATCAAAAAATAGTTCTGGAAGTAGTGCCGTGGGTGGACACAAAACTGAATCGTGGATGGAATCAGGACAATAAAAATGAAATTATAAGTCTTTGCAAAACCTCCACAATGGCTCAGAAAATGGCGAATTCTGATGATTTTTGTGTTTGTATACTTGATAAAATCATGAAACAGTACCGTTATACAGAATTTCAAAAGTTACTGCCAATTGAAAAGACTAAAGCTTATAAGGATTTTGGAAGCAGCTGTTATAAAGATGCTGATATTTCTAAAAATGTTTACAACGACCTGAGAGCACAGGCTGCTGCTTTAGTCAGACTTCAAAAATACAACGAAGCGATTCCGAAACTGAATACCATCATTAACGACGGAAAAGCAACGGCTTTAGATTACAGTTCGATAGGATATTGTTATATTTTGACTAAACAATACGGTAAAGCCATTAAATTTTTGAAAGAAGGTGAAAAATTAGACGATACAGAGTTGCTTGTCAAATTAAATCTGGCGCACGTTTATCTGATTAGTGATGATTATAGCGAAGCGAAAGCCATTTATAAAAAATACCAGTCGCAAAACGTGACAGACAGTTTAAGCTGGATAGAGAAAACAAAACAGGATTTCGTAATTTTTCAAAAAGCAGGATTACCCTCAAAAGATTTTGAAAAAATATTGAAACTGTACAATTAAAAAAATATAAAATCAATAATAAGCCTGTTTAATGGTGTGACACCTATTTATTCAGGCTTATTTTTTTACCATCTGTTTATTATATGAAAGCAACCTTCCATAAATACATGCTTGATTTTAAAAGGCCTTCCGGGACTTCCAGAGGGGTTATGACCGAGAAGGAAACCTGGTTTATTGTTCTGGAAGAGAACGGTAAAAAAGGAATAGGAGAGTGTGGAATACTTCGTGGTTTGAGTGCGGATGATCGCGAAGATTATGAAGAAAAACTGCAATGGACGTGTGATAATATTCATCTGGGAGAAAAGGCGCTTTGGGATGCTTTGTTAGAATTTCCATCGATACAATTTGGTGTTGAAATGGCATTTTTATCTTTTAAAAGTGAAGATCCTTTTGTTTTGTTTCCGTCCGATTTTACCAGTAATGTAGAGTCAATTGTGATAAACGGTCTGGTCTGGATGGGGGAAGCTTCCTTTATGAAAGAACAAATCGAAGAGAAATTAGCCGCTGGTTTTAATTGTATAAAGTTGAAAATAGGAGCCATTAATTTCGAAAAGGAACTGGAGTTATTGGCTTTTATTCGCAGTCATTTTTCAGCAGAGCAAATTGAAATCAGGGTGGATGCTAATGGCGCTTTTGATTTAAATGATGCATTAGGTAAAATGAATCAATTGAATAAATATCAGCTGCATAGCATTGAACAGCCAATAAAGAAAGGAAACATTGCCGCCATGGCCGATTTGTGTAAAACTACACCCTTTCCTATCGCTCTTGATGAAGAATTGATTGGTATTTTCTCGTTGGAAGAAAAGGAGGCTTTACTACAAAAAATACAACCACAATACATTATTCTAAAACCAAGTTTTGTTGGTGGCTTCAAAGGCACAAAAGAATGGATAGATTTGGCCGATAAGTATCAAATAGGATGGTGGATTACTTCGGCATTAGAAAGTAATATAGGTCTTAATGCGATCGCACAATGGACATTTTTGCAAAACTCAAAAATGCCTCAAGGTCTTGGAACCGGAGCACTTTATACTAATAATTTTGATTGTCCGCTTGAAGTTGTGGGGGGACAGTTATGGTACAGTAAAACAAAAGACTGGGATTTCGATTTTCTCAGCAGTTTATAAAAAAAAACTGGCTTTATGCCAGTTTTGATGGTTATATTGATTTCGGTTTTATTCTTTTCCGCCTTTTAGACTGTCCTGCCAGTCTTTCAGTTCCTGCCATTTGCCCTGGTAAGCAAGTAATGCCTGTCTGGCCCAGGTGCTTGGATTGTGGATAGCATAATTTTCACCTCCGCCATCCAGAATGGATTGTAATTTTTCGGTTGAAGCTTCTGATAGTTCGTGCCATGTTTTAATTCCTGCAGCGTTAAATAACGCTTCAATTTTTGGTCCGATACCTTCGACTATTTTTAAATCATTTTCTTTAATTTTTTTGCCGTAGGCGGTTGCTGCCAATGCACCGTCAAAAGGTATTGCAGGTATTGTTGCTGCTGCAAATGATTGCGGAGCGTTGTTGACTTTAGCTTTTGCGGCCAATTCAGCTTCCAGAGAAGAAATTTTAGCATTCAGGTTTCGCGTATTGGCTTTGCAGGCATCCAGATCGGACTGTAGTGACAAAGCAAGTGAATCGTCACCTTTAGAATTCATTTTTCCCAGTAAGTAACCCAAAATTCCACAGATTAATCCCACTAGAGCCGGTATTAAGATACAAGGTATATTCATGATCGTATATTTTGATTGATTATTTAATTGTTATCACTGTTCTTCTGTTGTTTGCCCTGCCTTCGGCGGTGGTGTTTTCACCAATTGGTTCGTCAGGACCTTTTGATTCTGCCGTTATCCGACTTCCGTCAACACCATTTTTCGACAAATATTTTTTAGTAAACTCGGCCCGTTTTTGACCAAGAGCCACATTAGAATCACGATTTCCAACATTATCACTATGTCCAACAGCTACAATTACAGCTTCTTTAACGTGCTCCATATATTTTACCAGATCAGCCACTTTTTCTTTTTCTGGAGCTGTTAACTTATCACTGGCTTTATTGGTGTTGAAATGTAAAACGAGCGGATCGTCATTGATTTTCTCTTTTAAAATAACCCATTCGTCAGTTACAGCCGGAGCAGCTTCCGGAGCTTCAAAAGCATATTTGACAGGTCCAAACAGTGTATCTTTTTTCGTTTGCCATTTATCAATTAGTTCACCTTTTGTGGTTAACTGCGCATCAGGTAAACCTTGTGACACAAAATACTTTTTAATGTCATTAGCCCGCGCCAGACCCAGATTTTCAAAGGTTGTTGTATTGGTTTCATCTGAAGTTGCATAACCAGTTATGGTAATTTTTTGCTTTGGATTAGCGATCAGGAATGTTTTAAGGTTTTGAATTCCAATCGATACCGAATCACCCACAGGCAAAAGTGCTGTAGGACTGCTTTTAAGGAACTTGATATTATCATTGGTATGATAATCAATTCCGGAACCATTTAGAATAAAAGGGACAGTAGTTTCGTCCGGAGCCACTACTTTTGATACTTTTTCGGTATCAACCGCAGGTGTTTTCATAGTGCAATTGCAGCAAAATTTCAAATACAAAAAGGTACCTAAAATAATGGTTATTACAATGCCTAACAGATAAAGTGCTTTTTTAGACATAGGTGATGAAGTTAAGATTCTATCAAATTTAACAAAAAAATAAATACATAACCTATTAAAAATCAGTTATTTTAAAGTTATTATTCTTATTGTGAGCGTATTACAAAAGTAAAATTTAAAGTCTAGAAATGATTCTTGTAATTTCAATTCTTAGGCCAAATTAATTTGAGTAACTTGCATAAAAATTAAATTCAGACATCAAAATGGTCGAAATAGAAAGAAAGTTTCTGGTAAAATCAGCTGATTTTAAAGAACAAGCTTTTACGCACAATAAAATTGCCCAAGGCTATTTAAGTGCAGTTCCGGAAAGAACAGTTCGTGTGCGCATTAAAGGCGAAAGAGGTTTTATTACCATAAAAGGAGTTAGTCAGCAGGGCGGAATGTCCCGCTTTGAATGGGAGAATGAAATTCCGCTTGATGAGGCATTGGAATTGCTTAAGTTATGTGAGAAAGGAAAAATCGAGAAAACGCGTTACGAAATAAAATTAGGGAAACATATTTTTGAAGTAGATGAATTTTACGGAGAAAATGAAGGACTGGTGATGGCAGAAGTAGAGTTGGAATCGGAAACAGAAATTTTCGAGAAGCCGGATTGGCTGGGTGAAGAGGTAACAAACGATCCAAGATATTATAATGCTTATTTGAGTAAGAATCCTTTTAAAGAGTGGGAGAAGTAAAAAATATGAATACATATGATTTGATTATTGTAGGGGGCGGGCCAATTGGTCTGGCTTGTGCAATTGAAGCCCAAAAGAAAGGATTGCGTTATTTGATAATTGAAAAAGGAGCTATAGTCAATAGTATTTTCAATTATCCTTTGTATATGACTTTTTTCTCCACTGCGGAAAGACTTGAAATAGGAAATATACCATTCAGTTGTCTGGCACCGAAGCCCGGGCGTCAGGAAGCATTGGAGTATTATCGCAATATTCATCGGTATTTTAATTTTTCCATTCATTTATTTGAAAGAGTAACTCAGGTGGAGAAACTTGCTGATACCACTTTTAAAATTACAACTGATAAAGCACTTTATGAAGCTGCGAATGTGATCATTGCAACCGGTTTTTATGATATTCCGATTGAAATGGAAGTGAAAGGAGAAGAATTGCCTAAAGTTCGTCATTATTATAAAGAAGCCCATGAGTATGCTTTTAGGAATGTTTTGGTGGTAGGAGCAAACAATTCCTCAGTAGATGCGGCTTTGGAATGCTGGAGAAAAGGAGCCGATGTAACCATGGTTATTCGCAAAAAGGAAATCAATAGTCGGGTAAAATATTGGGCAAAACCGGATATTGAAAATCGAATTGCAGAAGGCAGTATTAAAGCTTATTTCGAATCAAATATTACTGAAATCAGGGAGACTGAAGTAGAAATTGAAACTCCTACGGGGAAAATTACTATTGAAAATGATTTTGTACTGGCTCTAACCGGATACAAACCTGATTTGGCTTTTCTAGAAAATATGGGAATACAATTATCTGAAGATGAACTAAAAACACCAACATACAACCCCGAAACTATGGAAACCAATGTGGAAGGTTTATTCTTAGCGGGTGTAATTTGCGGAGGAATGTATACGCACAAATGGTTTATCGAAAATTCTCGTGTGCATGCGAACATGATTGTAGATTATATTACTTCAAAATAAGTATTAGCCACGAATTCACGAATTAAAACTTTGCAAAGTTTACAAAAAATTAAAATTCGTGAATTCGTGGCTAAAAAATTAAGAACTGCAAGAAAGCATAGAACATCCAACTTTTGAGCGGGCCCAGTCCGGACGTTTGGCAAACCATTTTTGAAATTCAGGCTGTTCGTCATACGGTTTTTGCAGAAGTTGATACAATTCATCAATTAAAGAATAATCCTCCTGATCTGCGGCATCAATAGCCAATTGCGCCATATAATTTCGAAGTACGTACTTTGGATTTATAGTGTTCATTTTCTCAGAACGCTCTCTATCAGAAAGCGCTTCCGTATGAAGTCTTTCGAGATAAAGAGTAAACCATTTCTCCCATGATTCTAAAATTGTACCTGAGATTTGCTCCGGAATATAAAACGAATCCTGAATTCTTTCGATTGCTTTTTCAGGAGAATCTGATTTTTGTACGCTGCTTAAATTTCGGAAAAAGATCGTCATGTCTGTTTCAGACAGTTGCAAAACAGTTTCCAAACCGTCAATTAACGTACTATCAGTTTCGGTTGAAATAAGTAAGCCTAATTTGCTTAAAAACATATTCTTATAATCAGATTCAAAATCAATCATAAAAGACTCCAGAATTTTTTCTAAAGGTTCCGCTTCATTGATTAAGGGGTAAATGGCATTGGCCAATTGGTACAAATTCCATTGTGCAATCTGCGGTTGATTTCCAAAACGATATCTTCGGTATTGACTGTCTGTGGTGTTTGGAGTCCAGTTTGGATCGTAATTTTCCAGCCAACCGTAAGGACCATAATCAATCGTAATTCCATGAATTGACATGTTGTCGGTATTCATTACTCCATGTACAAAACCCACACGCTGCCAATGCAGAATCATTTCACGGGTTTTATCGGCTACTGTTTTGAAAAATTGAAGGTATTGCTCTTTAGGCTCTCCTTTTATTTCCGGGAAGTAGTATTTAATATTGTATTCCACAAACTGTTTTAAGTTTTGAAGCTCATTTCGGGCGGTCAGCATTTCAAAACTTCCAAAACGAATAAAGGAAGGAGCTACGCGACAAACAATTGCACCTTTTTCATAAGCAGCATTCCCATTGTATAACATATCACGTAAAACTTGATCTCCGGACAGCATAAGGGATAGGGATCGGGTAGTGGGAACTCCTAAATGATACATGGCCTCAGCACACAGGTACTCTCGCACAGACGAACGCAAAACAGCCAGGCCGTCAGCAGTTCGGGAGTACGGAGTTCTTCCGGCACCTTTTAATTGAAGCATAAAAGATTCATCGTTATGTGTCACTTCAGTTAAATTAATGGCACGGCCGTCACCCAATTGCCCTGCCCAGTTTCCAAACTGATGTCCGGCATAACACATAGCAAACGGACGAGTTTCAGGTAATATTTCTTTCCCTGAAAAAACATTCAAAAAGGATGCGGACTTAATTTCATCAAGTGAAATTCCAACCGATTCCACTACTTCTTGTGAAGCATGAATCAGCTTAGGATTGGATGGTTTTGTTGGATTTACATACGAGAAAAGCGCATTAGAAACCTGACGAACCTCGTTGGTTTCATTTGAGTCTGCGGGCAGCTCAGCAGTAAATCGGTTGTTTATTTTTAAATTTTTCATTAGAATAATCTTTCTCTGATTTTCAGATTAAAACGAGTTCTGTTTGTATTGTGTTATTTTAAAGTATGATAAAAATGTCTGCTTAATCCATTAATCGGTTGGCGTACATTTTTTTTAATTTATGAACTTTAGGATCAATTACGATCTGGCAGTAACGTGCATCCTGATTGTTTTTGTAGTAATTTTGATGGTCTGTTTCAGCTTCGTAAAAAACTTCAAAAGGAACGAGCTGCGTTACAATCGGGTCTTCATAAAAAGCTTTTACTTCTTCAAAGACCTTTTCGGCAATCGCTTTCTGTTCTTCATTATGATATAAAACAATCGAGCGGTATTGTGTGCCGCTGTCTGCACCCTGACGGTTCAGGGTGGTAGGATCATGACTTGTCATAAATATGAAAATCAGGTCATGGTATGAAATTATGTCAGGATTAAATGCAACTTGTACGACTTCTGCATGGCCGGTTCTTTCGGTACATACTTCACGGTAGGGTGGATTTTTAATAAAACCTCCCGAAAATCCTGATTTTAAGGATTCGACTCCCTTTAAACGCTGAATTACAGCTTCAATACACCAAAAACATCCTCCACCAAAAGTGGCAACTGATAAATTCCCCATAAATAGTATTGTTCAAGTTTTAATGCCCTATTAATCCGATAGAATATTGTGATAAATTATAAGTAAAAAGATAGTTAAAATAAAGATATCAAACAGTTTTTTAGTGTTTGAAGTTTATAATTGATAAATTCGCAATTCTATAAAAAAGCAATATATTTGCAATTAAATTCAGGCACACTAATGAACAGCAAAAATAGTACCATCACTTTAGAAACCTATTTCCAGGATTTTAGAAAGAATATTGTAGGAATTAATCAGGAGTTTTCTTCTCCGTTTGGCAAAAAGCAGATTATTTATACCGATTGGACTGCCAGCGGAAGGTTATACCGACCAATTGAAGAGAAAATTCTTAATGAATTCGGGCCTTTTGTAGCCAATACACATACAGAGACTACAGTGTCAGGTACTGCCATGACAAAAGCTTATCATCATGCCAGATCGATCATCAAGCGTCATACCAATGCGAGCAATGATGATGTTTTGATCACAGATGGAACCGGAATGACGGGTGTTGTCAATAAATTTCAGCGTATTCTGGGGTTAAAAATCCCTGAGAACCTAAAAGAGTGCACTGTTGTTCCTGCTGAAAAGCGCCCAGTTGTTTTTATTTCTCATATGGAGCATCACTCCAATCAAACCTCCTGGCTGGAAACCATTGCGGATGTTGAAATTATTCCATCTTGTGAAAAAGGACTTTTTTGTCTGGATAATTTAGAGCAACTGTTAGAGAAATACAGCGAAAGAACTATTAAAATTGCTTCTATTACCTCCTGTTCAAATGTTACAGGTTTAAAAACACCGTTTCACGAAGCTGCAAAATTGATGCACAAGCACAATGGTGTTTGTTTTGTTGATTTTGCCTGTTCAGGACCTTATGTCGAAATCGATATGCATCCTGAAGATTCGGAAGCATACCTGGACGCAATTTTCTTTTCTCCACACAAATTTTTAGGAGGTCCCGGAACTTCAGGGGTTTTAATTTTTAATAAAAAGTTATACAACAATATGATTCCCGATTGTCCTGGTGGAGGCACAGTTAGCTGGACCAATCCATGGGGCGAACATAAATATATCGACAACATTGAGGATCGTGAAGATGGTGGTACTCCGGGTTTTCTTCAGGTAATTAAAACGGCGTTAGCAATTGAGCTGAAAGAAGAAATGGGAATCGAGAATATTCTACAACGTGAACATGAGATTGTAGAGTATGTTTTTAATGAACTGGACACTGTTTCCAACATAAAAATTCTGGCAGGCCAACATAAGAACCGTTTAGGGGTTGTTTCGTTTTTTATTGAAAATCTTCATTTCAATTTAGGAGTGAAATTACTGAATGACAGATTCGGAATTCAAACCAGAGGAGGATGCAGTTGTGCGGGAACGTATGGGCATTTTTTATTGCACGTAGATCAGGAAACATCTAATAAACTGGTGAATGAAATTACGATTGGAGATTTAATTAAAAAACCGGGATGGATCAGAATGTCAATTCATCCAACTACTACCGATAAAGAAATTGCTTTTGTTTGTGAAAGCATTAAAGATTTAGCGAAAAATCATGAGGAGTGGGCTTTGGACTATTCCTATAATAAAGATACGAATGAATTTGTTCACAAGAACGCCGGTTCGTTTGAAGACGATTTAGTGGCCGGATGGTTCAAATCGTAAAAATACATAAATCAGACAGGTTTTAAGAACCTGTCTGGTTTGCCTGAAATTTTTTTAAGGACAAGAGTGCCTGTTCTTGAATTTTTCCTTGAAAAAAGCCTGTCCAGCCCATTAAATATCCGGTAAAACCGAAAGCCTGTTTCGACCATTTCCAAACATCAAAATTGTCTGTGTGTTTGATAATCAGACCATCCTGAAAAGCAAATTCAGCAGAAATACGATTGATTACCTTTCTATTGGTTTTGCTAAAATTATAAGTTGCAACCCATTTAGCACTGCCCGAAGAATCATCGGCTTTAATATCTGAAAATTCGATTTTAATGTTGCCTTTACTTTTCAAAATCAACATTTCCCACATTTTAGAAACCTGCTCTTCTTTTAGTAAACCAAAAGCCGGATCGATAAAATGAATTTTTGGATGGTAACATTCGCTCATTGTTTTAGCATCGGCATTGGCAAAAGCAGTATAGAATTTTGTAATTAAAGCTTCATTCGAATTCATAAAAATGTTGTTTAGATTATAAATATAGAATTTATTGTACTAAAAAAAGCACTTACAGCACACTAATTGCGGCTGCAGTGTCAAAAGTTTTTTTAGATTTATCGAATGCTGTCGAAAAGTACGCCATTTTGTTCAAAGCAGTAAAGTAACCGGTTTGGTCACCAAAAGCGGCTGTATTGTTCCCTTTAATGATAAATCGGATGGCTTTAATGTCTGTTTTCTTTAGTTTTACCATTTCGGCAGGAGTGAAATAGTAATAAGCAGTAGTCTTTCCATCAAGGGTTTCTTTGATGTTTTTGTCCACACAAGCAATTACATCTCCGTTAACAAGGTCAACATATACGCCTCCTGAGATTTGAGTTTTATCATTAGAAATTCCTATTGATAGTTTTAAAACCCCTCCTTTATCTGTTTTCGCAATCTGAACTTCCGTTTCGCCGGTAAACACATATTTTTCACAAATAAAAGTATAACTGGTTGTTGCCGGAAATGGTTTAGAACCTTTTATGCTTACAGTTTGCTGTGCATTTATGAAACCGGAAATTAACAATACGATTAAAAGAGGCAGTTTTAAATTCATAGGTTTTACTTTATTGATCTGTTACTTTTGAGTCAAATTTTTCGTCCCAATCCATTGATTTTATAGCTGAGATCAGATTGTCTTCATTTACAAAAATGCGCAATTCTTTATTGGCTACTTTTTTGGTGTACAGCGCATGATATCGATAAATAACCTCTTGCTTTGTTCTGTAAACACCGTCCAGTTTTAAATCGATGAAACTTCCATAGTATTGTCTGAACCTTTGACAGGTTTTGGTCAGACGTTCTTCGGTCGTATTCTCCATTACCGATTTGGTGACTTCAGTCTCGTTAAAAGGTTTGAATTTTGAGGAATTGCAGGTTTCCAGCACCCTTTTTCCTAATTCATACGCTTTTTTCTGCTGATTGGAATTTATTTCGGCAGCAGTGACTTTCTTGATCTTTAAATCTTCAGTATCTCTGTGGATTGTTTTCGATTTACATCCCAATAACAACAACAAACATATAATCAATCCTGCTTTCTTCATAACTATTTAAGTAATTTTTAATAATAAGTTGGGGTCAGGGCAATTTTCAATGTAAAAGTTCAAATCGTTGGTATTGCATACTCCCGGATAATCACCGGAATAGTTTTCGATGTTTCGAATAATTTGAAAGTGTACGTGCGGAGGATAGTCTCCGTTAACGGACGAACTTCCCAAGGTTCCAATCTTTTGACCTTTACTAAAAAATGTCCCAACACTGAGGTTCTCTATACTTTCTAACGATAAATGTCCGTATAAAGTATAAAATTTCTTATTTTCTATCCGATGCTCTAAAATAATGGTCGGACCATAATCACCTAAGCCTATATTGTTTTTAAAGCTGTGTACTTTTCCGTCAAGCGGTGCCAAAACTGCTGTGTCTGCTTTTGTCCATAAGTCCAGTCCTATATGAATGTTGCGTTCCGGAATAGAATTGTTTTTAAAAATGGCACTGCGCTGATAAAGAGTTCTTCCTTCAATATAACCGCCAAAGGCCACTTCGGCATCATTTTTTTCTAAGTAGTCTGAAATAAAACCTTCAAATTCCTGGGTACAGGTAGGTTTAAAATCAGCAAGTTCCTGATTGGTTACGGATAAATCTAAAGGGATGTATTTTGAAATATCAATGGAAGAATCTATTATTTTAGTGGGAGGTAAGGCTTTTAAAATAGAGGCAAGAGGTTTCATAAATTTAAACTACTTTTTCGATAATTATTAATTCATTGTGAGCTTCAACTCGTGGGAGCATTTTTGAAGCAAACAGTTTGGGGTCAATTTCAGAAATGTATTTTCGGTTTCGAACATTATGCGCTTCATCTAAAATCATGGTATTAAATAAAACAAATCCGTGATTTTGCAATAAGGAACAAATACGTTCGCTAAAAAAACGTTCGAATAAAAAATTTGGCATTTTGATATCTTCAAAAATATCAATAATAATTAAATTATATTTATTTTTTGTTTTTAAAACAAACTCAAAAGCGTCATCAATTACCACTTCCAGTTGTTTGATTTCATTCAGATTGAAATACTCATTGGCTATTTTAATCATTTCGGGGTCAATTTCTACTCCGGTAATTTTACCTTTATACTGAATTTCGTCCACCAAAGTTTTTACTACACTTCCTCCGGCAACTCCCAATAATAAAATATGATTCATTTTAAGAATGGCATCGTATCCAATATTTCGAAGACCATACCTTAAGATACGTTGCAGGCTTCCATAAGAGTAATTTGTATTTTCAGAATCAAGGACCAGTTCGCCGTTGGCCCAGGTAACTTCGATGATTTTGCTTCTTTGTGATTTTTTTTTGAATATTTTTATAGGAACAATATAACTGAACAATTTTTGGATCATTTTAAATGCTTTTACTCAAAAATACCACTTTAAATCTTTTATTTTGCAGTAAAAAAGTAATTAATGAAAAAGCGATTGTACAAATTCATTTTTTTTAAGCTAATGGGCTGGAAAATAGTAGGAATTGAAAATGCTGAAGTGAAAAAATGTGTGATGATGGTAATGCCGCATACAAGCAATCATGATTTTTATTTAGGAATTTTTACTCGTGGAATTTCTGGTTTGGAGATGAATTGGGTAGGAAAGAAAGAATTATTCCGCTTTCCGTTTGGATATTATTTCAGAAATGTAGGTGGAGAGCCGATAGATCGCACCGGTGGATTGAATAAAGTAGAATCGATTGCTGCAATTTTTGACCGTAAAGAGGTTTTTCGCCTGGCTGTAGCTCCTGAAGGGACTCGTAAAGGTGTTAAAGAATTAAAAAGCGGTTTCTACTATATTGCTCTTAAGGCAAATGTGCCCATTATTCCTGTGGCTTTTGACTGGGGGAAAAAAGAAGTCAATTTAGGAAAGCCATTTCTTCCAACGGGAGATTATGATTGTGATTTGAGTGTGTTGAAAAAACACTATGACGGAGTTTTGGGTAAAATTCCTGAAAATGGATTTTGGAGTTGATTTTTTTACTGTAGATTCCATTGCGCGAGAATCGCTTAAATGAAAAATAATTTTAAAGTTTTTCAAATACTCAAAAATTTCAAACTAGGGAACATAAGTCTTGAAAGTTCCGTTTTTATAAAATACTACTATTTTTTCGATTTCATTTTCTGCGGCATTCAAATTTTGATTTTTAATTTCTGCAGAGGATGCATTTTTGTTTTTGTATTTTCTGATAAAGAATTTCCTGAAGCAGAATTTTCGTCTAATGGAATAGGGGAATGGGATTTTGTAAATTCTGACACCGATTCATTTTTTTTCAGATCGGCACTGTCTTCTGTTTTTGGAAAATTTCCTGTACCATTTAAAATCCAGTACAAATCGATTTCAGGAAAAACCTCCAAAATCTTGAGTACAAAATCTAAGCTGGGTTTGTTTCTGCCGGAAAGCAGGTGAGACATACTGGAACGCTGAACTCCGATTCGATCTGCGAAAGAAGAAGCATTTAAGCTGTAATAATCTAGTATAATTTCAAGCCGTTTTACAAAATCGTCGATGTTTACCATTGTAAATTACTGTTTAGAAATTCGCTGTTTACAAATGTAATCAAATGAAACATGTAAAACAATTTAAGAGCTAAAAAGCTTCAATTAAGTCTAGAAACATTGTGTTCATTGCTTTAATTGATTGTTGTTAATTGATTGAAAAATAAATAATTGAATTTAATAAATTAAAGTTGTAACAAATGTTTCTCAGTAAAAAGAAAAGGTCTTTGGAAATAGAGAGAAAACTGTTTACAATTCTAAATTAATTTGTTTACAAATCATTTACAATTGTAAAAATAAAGATGTTTACTTTTGTAAACTAATCAAAATAAGATGAATTTAGAAGAATTATTTCACCAGTATAAAGAACAAACTATAGAAGGGCGTTATCTGACTTTAGATCATATTCAGCCGTTATTAGAGCAATTAAATACAAACAATCAAGTAGAGATTATTGGTAAATCGGTTTTAGGAGAACCCATTTATAGTTATCAAATTGGGAGCGGTCCAACACGTATTTATCTTTGGTCTCAAATGCACGGAAACGAAAGTACCACTACAAAAGCATTATTTGATTTTGTAAATGTGCTAAACAGCGGTTCTGAATTTGCAGAGAAGATGCTAAAAAACTTTACTTTTTACAGTATTCCAATGCTGAATCCTGACGGAGCAAGACTTTATACACGTGAGAACGCCAATAAAGTGGATTTAAATCGTGATTCGCAAAATCTCACACAGCCGGAAAGCAATATTTTAAGATCGGTATTTGAAGCTTTTAAACCGCATTTCTGTTTTAACCTGCATGATCAGCGTACTATTTTTGGGGCTGGTGAAACCGGAAAACCAGCAACGCTATCGTTTTTGGCTCCTTCGTATAATGAGGAGAGAGAAGTTAATGAGAATCGTTTAAAGGCTATTAATGTAATTGCCGGAATCAATGATGTTTTACAGCAATATATCCCCGGGCAGGTCGGACGTTTTGATGACTCATTTAATATCAATTGTATAGGAGATACTTTTCAGCATTTGGGAGTCCCGACAATCTTGTTTGAGGCGGGTCATTTTCCTGATGATTACGAGCGTGAAATCACGCGAAAGTTTTTATTCTTCTCACTTGTTTCGAGTTTTCAACTGATTAGCGAAAACGATTTAGTTGATAATAGAATTAATGATTATTTGAATATTTCACAAAATAAAGTGGTTTTTTATGATTTTATGTGGAAAAATATCAAAATAAATTATGATGGTATCGAAATTATTACGAATTTTGTCGCACAATACAAAGAGGAATTGATTGAAAATAAGATTCATTTCAATGCTTACATAGTTGAAGTAGGCGATTTGGAAAATTATTTTGGACATTATGAATACGATGCAAAAGGTGCTAATTATTCTGATGACTTTGGTAGTTTTCCGAAATTGAATCAAAAAGCAGATTTTTGTTTAGATAAAAATGTTAAATTTGTTAACGGGTTGATAAAAAGTTAGATTTTTTGTGAATTTGTTGTTTTTTATACATATTTTTATACTTTGTAATAGCAATTAGTAATATTAATTAAAGAATTATGAGTAAATTTCGTTTAGATGAAGTAGATCACCAGATTTTAGATATGTTAATAGACAATACGAGAGTTCCGTTTACTGACATTGCTAAAAAACTATTGATATCTGCTGGTACAGTGCATGTTAGAGTAAAAAAGATGGAGGACGCAGGGATAATAATGGGATCTTCATTAGCCTTAGACTATGATAAGTTGGGGTATTCATTTATTGCTTATGTGGGTGTGTTCCTTAATAATACGTCTCAAACTAAATTTGTATTAGAGCGAATCAATCAAATTCCGTTCGTAACAGTAGCTTCTGTAACGACAGGAAAATTCAATATTTTTTGCAAAATCAGAGCAAAAGATACTAAACACGCGAAAGAAGTTATCTTTATGATTGATGATATTGATGGTGTTTACAGAACAGAAACTATGATTTCATTAGAAGAAAGTATAAACGATAAGAAGCGTTTGATGCATACTATTTTTAAAAATATGTAATATTTTCTTGAATGCTATATCTAAATATAACCTCAAGTTTATTCTTGGGGTTTTTTTATGACCAATTAACCAACCAACTACCCATAAATTATGTACACGTTACCAAAAATCGAACGTTTCAATCAGGACGTTCTTTCAAAATACCATATTTACAATAGTGTATTTATAACATTACCTTTTGATTCGATTGATAATACAGGAGTTTTACTTCCTTTATTTACAGATACTTGTGAGACAGGATTTAAAAAGCAGGAAACTCCTAAAGAGATTGTTAATTTCTTCTCTAATAAATTCCTGAATGATGCTTCTGAAAAAGATAAAATCGATTTAATGTTTCGATTTATTCAGTATATCGAACGTCAGATTGTGTTGTTTGATGCCATTGAAGATGCTGCTTTTCCGGAAGTTAATAATATGGAAGGGCGTGGTTCGTTGCGTGACATTAAAGAAAAATCAGATGCAAAGGAGAAGAATGAGGAGTTGATTGAGTTTTTAGAAAACTTTAATGTCAGAACTGTTTTAACAGCACATCCAACACAATTTTATCCAGGGCCTGTTTTAGGGATTATAAATGATTTGAAAGATGCTATTCGTTCAAATGATTTATTAAAAATCAAACAATTGCTGGCGCAGCTTGGAAAAACACCTTTTATTCAGAACGAAAAGCCAAATCCATATGATGAAGCGGTGAGTTTGATCTGGTATTTAGAAAATGTATTCTACGCAACTTCAGGAGAAATTGTTCACTACTTGCAAAAAAATATCCTTCAGGGGAGTTCTATTCAGAATCAATTGATAAAATTGGGTTTTTGGCCGGGAGGTGATCGCGACGGAAATCCTTTTGTTACGACCGATATTACTTTAAAAGTAGCAGAGCGTTTGCGTACCTCAATTCTGAAGTGTTATTATATAGAAATGAGAAGTTTAAAAAGAAAGTTAACTTTCTCAGGAGTAGATACTTTGGTTTCTGAACTTGAACATAAGCTTTACCGTTCTGTTTTTTATTCTAAAGGCGAGATTTATATTACTCTGGAAGAATTATTGACACAATTAAACAAAATTAGAACCATAATTATAGAGAAGCATCAATCCCTTTATTTAGATGAACTGGAAGCTTTTTTAGTGAAAATTAATCTATTTGGTTTTCACTTTGCGACCTTAGATATTCGTCAGAACAGTAAAATTCACAATGCTGTATTCAAAGATGTGGTGGATTTTTATCTGAATTCGGGCTCAGAGATATTTCCGAAAAATTACTTTGATTTGTCTGAAGAGGAGAAGTTAGGGGTTTTGTCGAAAGTAAAAGGAGACTTAAATTCTGCTGATTTTGAAAATGAAATTACAAGATCTACATTAGAATCTGTTCAGACCATTAAAACCATACAGCAAGCAAATGGTGAATCTGGAGCCAATCGTTACATTATCAGTAATAACGAAAGCGCTTTGAATGTTATGGAAACTTTTGCAATGATTCGTCTGAACAATTGGGAGAATCCGACGGTAGATATTATTCCGCTTTTTGAATCCGTTGATGATTTACAAAATGCACATCAGATTATGGAGCAATTGTATACTAATTCAGAGTATTCTAAACATCTGGAAGCCAGAGGTAACAAGCAGACCATTATGTTAGGTTTCTCTGACGGAACTAAAGATGGGGGGTATTTAATGGCGAACTGGAGTATTTATCAGGCTAAAATTTCATTGACAGAAATTTCAAGAAAATATGGTATACAAGCAATATTCTTTGATGGTCGCGGAGGACCTCCTGCTCGTGGTGGTGGAAAAACGCATAAATTTTATGCTTCTTTAGGACCAAAAATCGAGAATAACGAAATTCAAATTACGATTCAGGGACAAACCATTAGTTCAAATTTTGGAACTTTAGATTCCTGTCGTTATAATATTGAGAACTTATTAAGTGCTGGAGTTACCAATCAGGTTTTTAGTAAAGAAAAGAATGAGTTAAGTGTTGAAGAAACTGAAATTTTGACACAATTGGCTGATTTAGGATATGAAAAATACCTGAGTTTCAAGAATCACCCTAAGTTTATTCCGTATTTGGAGAAAATGAGTACGCTAAAATATTACTCAAAAACCAATATAGGAAGCCGACCATCTAAAAGAAGTAAATCAGAATCACTTGATTTTGCTGATTTGAGAGCGATTCCTTTTGTAGGATCCTGGAGTCAGTTGAAGCAAAATGTACCGGGATTTTTTGGGGTTGGTTCAGCTTTGAAATATTTTGAAGAAAGTGGACAGTGGGACAAAGTTCAAAATTTGTATCATGATTCCTTATTTTTCAAAACACTGCTGGAGAATAGTATGATGTCATTGGCGAAATCATTTTTACCGCTAACTGCTTATATGAAAAATGACCCTGAGTTTGGTGAATTCTGGCAAATTATCTACGACGAATTTTCAGAAACCAAACGCCTTTTGCTTAAAATTGCAGGGCATAAAACACTTATGGAAAATTACCCTGATGGTATAGCATCGATTCAGATAAGGGAGCGTATTGTGTTGCCGTTGTTGACAATACAGCAGTATGCTTTGTTGAGAATTAACGAATTGAATAAGGAAAGTGTGGTAGATGAAGAATTGGTCAAAGTGTATGAAAAAATAGTAACAAGGTCACTTTTCGGAAATACAAATGCGAGTAGAAACTCAGCTTAAAAATTATAAAAAATGAACACAGCTTTATTAACAGAAAATGAATATTCTGGCGGATTTGCTAATTACATCAAAGAAGCCGGAGAGGTAAATTTATTTGAAGAACTGGAAATTTCATTGCATGAATTTATCAAATTTGTGCAAAATATCCCGATGGATAAATTTGATTATCGTTATGCAGAAGGAAAATGGACAATAAAAGACATTATCCAGCACATTATGGATTGTGAGAGAATTTTTGCTTACCGCGCTTTGCGATTCTCGCGAAATGATAAAACGGCTTTGCCAAGTTTTGAAGAGAATGACTATGCGATTAGTACAGATTCAAATAGCAGAAGTATTCAGAGTTTATTAACGGAACTCTCCGCTTTAAGACATTCTAATTTGTTGTTTTTTAAGAGTTTGTCAGAAGAGCAGCTTAAGAGAATTGGTACAGCTTCTAATCTTCAGATTTCTGTACGTGCTCTGGGGTTTGTAATTATCGGACATCAAAAACACCATCAGAAAGTTTTTGAAGAACGTTATTTGTAGATTTTGTTCTTATATAAAAAATCCTGTAGCGTTTAACTTTACAGGATTTTTTATTTTTTGCATTAAAGGGAGGAATGAATTTTTACCGCCACGACCCAAGCGATAGCGAACAGGCGAAGCAATTCACGAATTTTTGTTTTGCTTGTGCCATTTCGATTGATAACGAACAGGCGAGGCAAATCATATGCAGGATTCGATAAAGATTGAAGACATTCTGTGCCGAGTTTCTAGTGTGATTTCTCTCTTCGGTCGAAATGACAAAATAATGTGTTTTACTTGTTTCGTTCCACAATTGCAAGTCCTAAACGAATTTTGTCATAACTCATTTTCTCCTCAAAATAATCAAAGTAGGGTTTTAGAGCAGAAGGATACTCCAGTTCGATTTGAGCTTTGTGCAATTGTTTGACTTCTTCATTTGTTACAAAAGAACTTAAATCGATTTCCTCACCGTCAAGATATAGTTTGGCTAAGTGAGATATAATTGTGGTATAGCCTAAATTTCTTTTTCCTGCAATTTCCGTGACAGTTTCGCCATTTCTGAAAAGCTCTAAAGTAGTCTTATACGTGTTGCTTTCTTTTTTAACTTTCGTGTTTGTCTTTTTTGCCTTCTGAAATTGAATGATAGCCTTTATAAATTCAGTACCATATCTTTCGAGTTTTGCATTTCCGACACCATCGATAGCAAGGAACTCTTCATCAGTCATTGGTCGTAAGGATTCCATTTGTCTCAAAGCGGCATCACTAAAAATTACGTAAGCCGGAACTTCTTCTTCCTGGGCAATTTCGTAGCGTAGTTTTCGTAGCGTTTCGAAAAGAGAATTTTTAGCCGTTTTTGTATTGGCTTCTTTTACTTCATTTTTATCTATTACCTTTTTAACAACTGTATTTAGTTTTACTTTTTCTCCTTCAAACAAAACTTTTTTCGCAAAAGACGTCAGTAAAATTTTATTGTGCTGATGGAAGGCAATTTCAAGATATCCTAAGTTGATCAACTGAATTAAGTATTGATTCCAGTCGTACCAGGAAATGTCGGATCCAATTCCGTACGTTTTTAGACTTTGATAATTTTTTTCGTAGATATACGCGTTTCTCGAGCCTCTTAAAAAATCAACAATTACAGCTAACGGCTCAGATTCTTTTAAACGGGCGATTGCAGACAGGGCTTTTTGCGCTAAAATAGTTCCATCAAAAAAGGTGGGCGGATTTTTGCAGATATCACAATTACCACAATTTTCTTTTACCAGCTCGCCGAAATACGAAAGCAGAATTTTTCGACGGCAGCTTAAAGCATCCGCGTATTGTTTCATTC
Organism: Flavobacterium sp. B183; assembly: GCF_023539155.1. Taxonomy (NCBI): domain Bacteria; kingdom Pseudomonadati; phylum Bacteroidota; class Flavobacteriia; order Flavobacteriales; family Flavobacteriaceae; genus Flavobacterium; species Flavobacterium sp. B183. The sequence continues at coordinate 3,518,177 of NZ_CP097434.1, forward strand.
TTTCTAATTTTGCCAATTGCACATCAGAGTTTAATCCTTCGGAGGCAAATTTTTGTAATTGTATTACATCGGCGTAACTTTCGAACATTACGGTTTCGGCTGGTAACCCATCCCGACCCGCACGTCCGATTTCCTGATAATAACCTTCAATATTTTTGGGTAAATTGTAATGTATAACCCATCGAACATTAGATTTATCGATTCCCATACCAAAGGCAATTGTGGCACAAACCACCTGACAATCATCGTTTATAAAATCATCTTGAGTTTTAGCTCGGATTTTATTGTCAAGTCCGGCATGATAGGCCTTTGCAGTAATTCCATTCTTCTTTAGTTTATCTGCAAGTTCTTCGGTTGTTTTTCTGCTTAAGCAATAAACAATTCCGGATTCATTGGGTTTTTTATCAATAAAATCAACAATTTGTTTGACGCGGTCTAAAGCCGGGCGTACTTCGAGGCTTAGATTTTTTCTATCGAACGAGGCTACGAACGTTTTTGGATTTCTAAGTTTTAGCTGCTTGATAATATCAGTTCGGGTCGCTTTATCGGCTGTAGCGGTTAAAGCAAGAACAGGAGTAGAAGGGAAGCGGCTCTTTAAATATCCCAAGTTAGTATAAGCCGGACGAAAATCATGCCCCCAGGAAGAAATACAATGTGCTTCGTCAATTGCAATTAGACTGATTGTCAATTCGTTGAAAGCAACGTCCAGATAAGACAAGCTCTCCGGTGCAATGTAAACAAGCTTGAAAGTGTTTGATTTTAAATTGTCTATGTAAAATTGCTGTTCCTGACTGGATTGACTGCTGTTGATGTAGCAGGCATTAATACCATTTGTTTTTAGACTGTCGACCTGATCTTTCATCAAAGCAATTAGTGGAGAGATCACAATTGTGATCCCGGGTAAGACTAAAGCGGGCAGCTGAAAACAGATTGACTTTCCTCCGCCGGTTGGCATAATAGCTAAAGTGTCCTGACCGGAAAGTATTGTAGTAATTATTGTTTCCTGATTGGGTCTGAATTTTTCAAATCCGAAATTTTCCTTTAGTTTGGCATGTAGAATTTCTGAAGTCATGGCGTTGATTGATTAGGAAGAAAAAGTAAAAAGCAAATATATAGTATTTTTCTTATTTTTTAAAATAATAGACTTCTGAAGTCATAAAAAAAGGAACTCCAATAGAGTTCCTTTAAATTATCTTGAAAAAGATTGCTTAATCTTCGTCTTCATCATCTTCGTCGTCAGCAATATCTTCTTTGTCTTCGTCGTCATCGTCGTCATCTCCATTGTCAACATCTGGTTTGTCCTGATTGTCATCATCGTCGTCGTCGTCAATATCGTCATCAAGATCAAGACCTTTTACAGGTTCGATTGTATCTACATCTACGTCGATATCATCGTCTTCATCATAATTTTCGATTCTGTCCGCAAGCTTAGTACTAATTTTTACCAAATAAATAGTATCTTCAGTACGAACTTCAACAGCTTCAACTAATTCGTTTTTAGCATTTCTAAAACGGATTACATCCGAATCATCATAACCATCAGGAAATTTTTCTACCAAAAGGTTTAAAATTTCGTTGGTAAGTTTAGCGTAGTCTACTATAACTCTTTTCATATATATCTTATAGATCTAATAAATAAGCAAAAATTAATGGAGCCACAATTGTAGCATCCGACTCTATAATAAATTTAGGGGTTTTGATGTCTAGTTTTCCCCAGGTGATTTTCTCGTTCGGAACTGCTCCCGAGTACGAACCATAACTGGTTGTTGAGTCTGAGATTTGGCAGAAATAACTCCAAAATGGAACATCGTGCATTTCCATATCCTGATACAACATTGGTACTACGCAAATAGGGAAATCTCCTGCGATACCACCACCAATTTGGAAGAATCCAATTCCGTTAGCGCTGTTTTTTGGATACCAATCTGCAAGGAAAGTCATGTATTCAATTCCTGATTTCATGGTAGAGGCTTTTAAATCGCCTTTGATTACATAGGAAGCAAAGATATTTCCCATTGTACTGTCTTCCCATCCCGGAACTATGATAGGTAAATTTTTCTCTGCAGCGGCATACATCCAGCTGTCTTTTAAATCAATTTCGTAGTATTCTTCTAAAACACCTGATAACAGCATTTTATACATGAATTCATGTGGGAAATAACGTTCTCCTTTATCATCAGCCTCTTTCCAGATTTTGTAGATGTGTTTTTGCAAACGACGGAATGCTTCATGCTCAGGAATACAAGTATCAGTAACACGGTTTAATCCTCTTTCCAATAAAGCCCATTCGTCTTCCGGTGTTAAATCACGATAGTTTGGCACTCTTTCGTAGTGAGAGTGTGCTACTAAATTCATGATGTCTTCTTCTAGATTGGCTCCAGTACAAGAAATAATTTGTACTTTATCTTGTCTAATAATTTCGGCAAAAATTTTACCAATTTCTGCTGTACTCATAGCGCCAGCCATACTTACCATCATTTTAGCTCCATTAGCCAATTGTTGTTCGTATGCTTTTGCAGCATCTACTAAAGCGGCAGAGTTGAAGTGTAAATAATGTTTTTCAATAAACTGACTGATTGGTCCTTTCATTTGTTCTTGTTTTTTTATTTTTTTTGAATTAAAAGTTTAACCTTTTAGTTTATACTGCAAATTAATAATTTTATATTTATTAACATTTATTTAGCAGTATTTTTTTTTTAAACCTTTTTAGTATATCCTAAAATCTTCAATACATCGTCAGAAGTTTGTTGTTCAGAGAAAACTTCTGTAGCCAGAATGCCATTTTCGTCACGATCTATTAATATATGTTTAGGCTGTGGAATCAGACAGTGGTGTAAACCGCCATATCCCCCAATAGTTTCCTGATACGCACCAGTATTAAAGAAACCAATGTATAGTGGCTTTTCTTTGTTGTATTTAGGCAAATAAATAGCGTTCATATTTTGCTCTGAGTTGTAATAATCGTCACTATCACAAGTCAGACCGCCTAATAAAACCCGCTCGTAAGTATCATTCCAGCGGTTTACCGCCAACATGATAAAACGTTTGTTTATTGCCCAAGTATCCGGCAAAGTGGTAATGAATGACGAATCAATCATGTTCCATTTCTCTCTGTCATTTTGTTGTTTTTGATACAAAATCTGATAGATCGCGCCACCGCTTTCACCTACTGTAAATGATCCAAATTCTGTAAAGATGTTGGGTACATCTACTTCGGCTTCATCACATGCAATTTTAATCTGATTGATAATTTCATCAATCATATATTGATAATCGTATTCGAATGCAAGAGAGTTTTTAATCGGGAAACCACCTCCAATGTTTAATCCGTCAAGAGTAGGGCATTCCCTTTTAAGGGCAATGTATACTTTGATACATTTTACCAACTCGTTCCAGTAATAAGAGGTATCGTTTATTCCGGTATTGATGAAAAAGTGAAGCATTTTTAACTCCAGTTTATCATTCTCCTGAATTTGTTTTTTGTAGAACGAAACGATGTTTTTATATCCAATTCCTAATCTTGAAGTATAGAACTCAAATTTAGGCTCTTCTTCGGCAGCAATACGAATTCCAATTTTGAATTTCCCTTTGATTTCAGCCTGAAGTAAATCCAACTCTTCGTAGTTGTCAATAATCGGAATTGTGTTTTTATGTCCGTTATTAATCAATCTTGCGATATTACTAATGTATTCGTCTCTTTTAAATCCATTACAGATTACATAAGTACTTTTGTTGATTTTACCATTTTCTAATAAATTCTCAACAATATTTACGTCAAAAGCTGAAGAGGTTTCAATGTGAATGTTATTTTTGAAAGCTTCGTTCATAATGTATTCAAAATGAGAGCTTTTTGTGCAATAACAGTAGTAGTACTTTGCGTCGTACTTATTTTTCTCCATTGATTTTCTGAACCAGGCTTTTGCCTTATTAATGTTCTCTGAAATCTGAGGCAGATAAGTAAACTTTAGAGGAGTTCCGTATTGTTCTACCAATTTCATCAAATCGATGTTGTGAAATTGTAGATTGTCTTTGTTTAATTTGAATTCTTCCTGAGGAAAATAGTATGTTTGATTGATAAGGTCAGAATATTTTGTATTCATTTATTTTTTAATATTTAGGATGTGATATTTAATTTAGATGACGAAAATTCAATCTAAAATTCAAACCCTAATATTAGCAAATATAATTTCCAGCTTTTCGTGTTCTGCTTTCGAGCACAAAAAGACATCAAAACAAAATGGACTTTTACTATTATAAAAACGGTTCAACATTCTTAATAAAGAACTGTTGAGGCGGTTTCTGTAAGAGTTAAAATGTCTTTGTTTACTGTTCGTTTTCATCGTGGCAAATGTAAAAAATAATATATACCTAAAGCAAAGCTTTTTTATTAAAAAAAGTTTAAGATTTATAATCCTGAAACGCGTCTAGAATTAATTTATTTTCAACCGATTGGTTAATTTTTATTTTTCCGATTCCTTCGATTAAGGCAAATTGAATTAATCCGTACTCATTTTTTTTGTCGTGAATCAGCAATTCGAGGATCGGATCGATGTCGTTTTCTTCGATCTTTACGTCTTCGTAAATGCTCTTAATTGCGGTTTTAATTTCGGTATATTCTGCTGCTGAAATTAAGTTTTTGTGCAGTGAAATATAACTTTCCAGTATCATTCCGATCGCAATGGCTTCACCGTGTAATAATGTCGTTTTTGTTTCACTTTCTAAAAAGTAACCTTCAATGGCATGCCCTAAGGTGTGTCCGAAATTAAGGGCTTTACGGATGTTCTTTTCGGTTGGATCCTGAATGACAATGTCATTTTTTATCTCTACAGAACGGTAAATTAATTCGTCAAAATCAGCGTAATCAATTGAATTTAAATCTAAAAACTGCTTCCAGTAAGCGGAATCGTAAATCAATCCGTGTTTTAACATTTCGGCAAGACCGGAACGCATTTCGTTTTGTGGCAGCGTTTCAAGATATTGTGTATCAATTAATACCATTTGAGGTACGTTAATTACACCAATTTGGTTTTTTAAATTTCCTAAATCTACTCCGGTTTTTCCTCCAACAGAAGCATCAACCATAGATAATAAGGTAGTAGGGATATTGATAAAATCTACTCCGCGCTTAAAAGTCGAAGCGACAAAGCCTCCCAAATCAGTTACAACACCACCGCCAAGATTAATGACAAGTGATTTTCTGTCGGCACCAAGTTCTGTCAGGACTTTCCATACTTCAATACAGGTTTCAATATTTTTATTGATTTCTCCTGCTTCAAATTCAATGATCTCAATGGTCAGATCTGTTTCTAATAAAGGCAAAAACTTTGGTAAACAATACTCATTGGTTTGATTATCAACTATAATAAACACGTTTGAATATTTACTTTCTTTTAAGTGATGGTTTAAAGCTTCGTATGCATTTTGGTTAAAATGCACCAGATAATTATTGGCCTGAATAGATTGCATATCTCTGTCGTTGAATTGAAACCGCAAAATAAGGCATTTTTAACTAAATAATATTCAAAGTTTTGTTCTAATTTGTATTAAAACGAATCATTCTATATAAGGTTTTAAGGTGTTTGTCTGTAATTTTCTTTCAAAAAGATTGTTATGAGGCAAACTCTTGTGTTGCAAGCTGTAAAAATATAACAATGTTGTTAATGATATTGAAAAATAGGGTAGTGATTATTGACGAATATTCAAAACTCTATCTATATTTGCATAAAAAACTGACCTTAATGGAAAAAATATTTGATAACACTCAGGTTGCATTTTCGCTAAAAAGTGATACGGAACTTGACAGAGCTTATTTTCTTTTTAAAATGATCGACAGCCAGCCTTTGGTGAGGATAGGAACCGCTGTTACTAATTTTGCTATTAAAGCGCATCTTCCGGTAGAAGGATTGATCCGTGCAACTGTTTTTGACCATTTTTGTGGTGGTGTAAACGAAGACGATTGTATTACAGTGGTAGACAAAATGTTTACTAAAGGTGTTTCATCAGTGTTGGATTATTCAGTTGAAGGAAAAGAAGAGGAAGAGCAGTTTGATGCTGCTTTAGAAATGACTTTAAAAACCATTGAATTTGCAAAAGAACGTCTGGCGATTCCGTTTGCAGTATTTAAACCAACCGGTTTTGGACGTTTCGAATTATATGAAAAATTAGGAGAGAAACAAACGCTTTCTCCAACAGAACAAGCGGAGTGGGATAGAGTAGTAGCCCGTTTTGACCATGTTTGTGCTGAAGCTCACAGAAAAGATGTGGCTTTGCTAATTGACGGAGAAGAAAGTTGGATGCAGGATGCGGCTGATGATTTGGTTACCGACATGATGCGTAAATACAATAAAGAAAAAGCGATTGTTTTCAATACTTTGCAAATGTACCGTTGGGATCGTTTGGATTATTTGAAAAAACTGCATGAAGTGGCTAAGAATGAAGGTTTCTTTATAGGAATGAAGATCGTTCGTGGTGCTTATATGGAGAAAGAAAACAAACGTGCGGAAGAGAAAAATTACGTTTCTCCAATTTGTGTTTCTAAAGAAGCTACAGATATTAATTATGATGCTGCTATACGTTATATGGCAGAGCATTTGGAAAGCATGTCCATTTTTGCAGGGACTCACAATGAATTGAGTTCTTATAAATTGATGGATATCATGCAGGAAAAAGGAATTGCGAAAAACGATACTAAAATCTGGTTTGGACAGTTGTACGGAATGAGTGATAATATCAGTTACAATTTAGCAGAGAACGGCTATAATGTTGCGAAGTATTTACCTTTCGGACCAGTAAAAGATGTTATGCCTTACCTGATTCGTCGTGCAGAAGAGAATACTTCAGTTGCAGGTCAAACCAGCCGCGAATTATCAATGATTAAAGCAGAACGCAAAAGAAGAAAAGGAAAATAAATTAAAGTAAAATTCCAATATAAAAAATCCCAAATTCCAATTGTTACGATTGGGATTTGGGATTTTTTATTCATTTGATTTATGTAGTAAATCTGATAGGTTTTTAAAGCCTGTCAGGATTTGGGTATTAAATTAAAACGAAACCTGGCATTGCAAAACGACCATTCCTAATCGGTCACTTTGTTTGTAAGAACCTGTAAGGCTTTTGTTATAAACGGCTCTGTTTTGATAGTTTAAACTGAATTTTGGTCCCAAAGTGCCTGTAGTGTAATAATTTACACCTAACTCATACATCGCCATTGGAGTGTCTAATGCTTCTAAGTCTGCAATTTGTGTGGCAGCATAAGGCTGGAAACGGCCTTTTTTGGATTCGTTATCTGATTTTCCAAAAAGGTATCCTAACTGAGCGTAATATATATTTCCGGTTCCTACGCCAATAAATCCGGCACCTGAGCCGTTTATCAGAGAATTGTCTCCTATAGCGGGATTGGGTGTGTTAACAGACTGGATGTAATTTTTTCCGTAATTATTATTGTTGAAAGCCGCGTAAGCAGTTATAGCAGCACCTTTACTGTTAATCGGACTGTCGTAAAAAACATCAAAACCCAGTATTCTCATATCGTCGTATGCGATAGTTGCATCAGGAGTTAAATGCCACATGGCTTTGGCTTGAGTCATATAACCTAGTGCGATATTAAGGATTTTCTTTGTTCCTAAATACGTTCCTTTGTGGTAGGCATCTTCAAGTGACTCTTTGTCGTAGAAAGAGTAGGTTAAGATTCCCGCATATTGTGCTCTTGGTGTTTGTGTGTTTACCGAAGAATTGATTCCCAGATTGTCAGTTGTATTTCGGTATGGATTGGTAATAGCGGCACGATAATTAAATTTGCCCAGATCACCTTTGGCATAAATACTAAGATTTCGGTTTCCGAATGTCGATGAAATATTAGTAAACTGCTGGTACATGGGCGTATCCAGAGTAAGATGTGAGGAAGAACTATTTGCAGAATAACGAGTTGTTCCGGCTCCCCAGGCTGTTAATCCACCGCCAATATGAAGTTTTTTGCTAAAATGATATTCTCCTAAAGCATCCATAACTGAAAGCGGTGCATTTGAAGGTCCGTTGTTTTGTGTGAAATTGATATTGTTTTGTCCCAGCTGAAGATGAAAGAAAATATTCTCGGTCAGCATTCCCATTGCCTGCAAACGCAAACGTCTGATGACGATATCGTAGGTATCACTAACTTCATTTGTACCAATTTTACTTCCTTCGTTCAATTCGGCATATCTTCCCCAAACCTGAAGGTTCATTCCAAATTTGATGTATTGTGATCCGTCTTTGGAAATATTAACCACATTAAAAGGTTTTTCCTGAGCAAGAACATTGATAGTATTTACAACAATAAATAATAAAATTAAAACAATTCTTAAATGTGGCATTTCTTTGGTTTAAGGTTAGTTAATACTGCTTACATTCTGATTAGGAGTTACTGAATTGAAGGTTACTTAAGTTTTTATAAGTTCCGTTCTCTAGGTTGATTAATTCCTGATGTGTACCTTCTTCAGTAATTCTTCCATGATCTAAAACCAGAATTTTATCGGCATTTCTAATAGTCGAAAGTCGGTGTGCGATAATGATGCTTGTTCTTCCTTCCATTAAAACTTCCAATGCTTCCTGAACCAGTTTTTCACTCTCACTATCTAAAGAGGATGTTGCTTCATCTAATATTAAGATACTTGGGTTTTTAAGCAATGCTCTTGCGATTGCAATACGCTGACGCTGTCCGCCCGATAATTTTACACCACGTTCTCCTACCAGGGTTTCAAATTTTTCAGGGAAACCTTCCACAAAGTTAAAAGCATTGGCTTGTTTTGCCGCGGCTATAATTTCTTCATTGGTAGCATCCGGTTTTCCGTAAGCAATGTTTTCTCTAATAGTTCCGCCAAACAGAATAACATCCTGAGGAACGATACTCATATTTCCGCGAAGCTCTTCTAAATCGTAGTCATAGATACTTTTTCCATCAACGATAATATCACCTGATGTTCTGTCGTAAAAGCGTAAAAGGAGCGAGGAAATAGTCGATTTTCCGGCACCACTAGGCCCGACAATCGCAATTTTCTGACCAAATCCGGCAGTGAAATTTACATCTTTTAACACCTCAGCTTCTTTTCTGGAAGGATAACTGAAAGCAACATTTTTGAAGGAAAGATTTCCTTTGATTTTTTCAATTGGGGTAGTTCTTGTTTTGGCATTGATATCCTCCGGAGTTTCTTCTAGTAATTCAAAAACACGTTCCGTTGCTCCAACTGCTTTTTGGATTTGCGCATACATTTCGGCAATTCCGCCAAAAGAAGCACCGATAAAAGTGGTGTAAAGTACAAAAGAAATTAAATCTCCTACACCTTCCACTTCGCCTTTAATGGTTAAGGTGATTCCGTACCAAACCACAGCAACCACACAGCCAAAAAGACAAAGAATGATAAAAGAAGCGAAGTAACCTCTGTATTGACCACCTTTAATAGCGATTTTTACAATTTCTTTGATTTTATTTTTATAACGCTGAATTTCGTACCATTCGTTCGCAAAAGCCTTTACATTGCTTATTCCTTGCAGTGTTTCTTCTACAATTACTTGACTTTCGGCTACTTTATCCTGTGTTTTCTTTCCGTATTTGCGAATAAATCTTCCAAAAACAACTGCCGCTACAGCAACAACAGGTACAATGGCCAACATCATTAAAGTTAACTTTGGACTGATGTTACCTAAAATAACAAATCCGCCAATAATTAGGATCAACTGACGTAAAAATTCAGCAATGGTCGTAGTGAAAGTGTCTTGTAGTTGTGAAATATCAGCGCTGATTCGGCTGTTTAGTTCTCCAACACGTTTTTGAGAATAAAATGACATCGGTAATTTTACTAAGTTTTCATACAAAGCAAAACGGATGTTTGAAAGTGAATTTTCGGTAAAATTTACAAAAAGCGAAATTCTGAAAAAAGAGAAAATAGCTTGCAGTGTAAGGATCACCATAAGTCCAACTGCAATTTCATTGGCTCTGTTGAGATTTTTATTGGTAACGCAATCCACGAGCATACCCATTAATTTCGGAAAGGCCAGGGCAGTGGCGCTGGTTAATAAGAGAAAAATCAATCCCAGAAAGAATTTCCATTTGTGATTTTTACCGTATTTAAAAATTCGTAGTGCTTTTTGAAGTGAATTAGAGTCTAATTTAGCTTTAGGTAAATCGTTTTCTTGATATCTAGGCATTTGAGTATACTATTAAGGTATGCAAATGTATGATTATAGCCAGTGAATACAAAAGAATATTCGAAATTAGGCTTTGAGATTTCGTTTTTTAACTAAATGGCAAAAAATGATGAAAAATATTTTTGTTTTAAAAGATTGATAAATAGATTACTAAAAATTATTTCGCAAAATGATGTAATTTTTCTTCAAAATAAGCTTGTAAATACAAAATCTAGTCGTAAGTTTGCACTCGCAATCACAAACGATAGCAACCTAGTAAAATAGGGCGATTAGCTCAGCTGGTTCAGAGCACCTCGTTTACACCGAGGGGGTCGGGGGTTCGAACCCCTCATCGCCCACCAATAATACCACCTTCAAAGTCAGTTGATTTTGTAGGTTTTTTATTTTGTAGTTTTTTATGGAATTAATCCTGGAAAAGCAGAATTAAAATGGATCAGGTTCAAGAGTTGGGGATTAAGCAAAAAGATTAGATAATCTGAACAAGAAAAAATCTATATACGACTTTAGAGAAACTAAGAATTTTATCGATAGTCTATCTTTTATGTAATTTACTTAGTTTTCTTTTCTCAATTCCTATAATGTCAAATTCAAAGTAATCTTCATGTTCGTTCATTTCATGAGGCTGTTCATTACTGATCTTATCAATTGTTTCTCCATCAAAAGTTATGGTTTCCGCAAAAGAATCATCAGTTACTAGGATACAATTATCATGCAAGTAAAAAAAAGGAAAATCCAAAGACTCGTCAATGATATTTTTTTTAGTTGTTTTGTTTTGAAATCTATAATTCCCCATTGATAGGTACATCTAAAGAAAATAAGATCAGTGTTCTTGAAGTAAACGAAATTAAACTCACTTAATTCATCGTTAGCTTGATTGAGGGCGAACTTTACTGTTAGTTTTTTTTTTAGGGTTTTCTTTAGTTTCGAAATCTACGTAGGAAAACTTTAGTTCAACTGAACTATCACATGGTACTAGAATGTCAAATTTTTCAGATTTTTGAGCAATAGTATAATTTCTAATAGTTAATTCCATTTACAGATAGTTATTTTAAGTTTACGACTAAATTAATTTAAAATAGTGTTTTTAAAGCTGAAATTAGTTATATTGTTTAAACAAAATAGAAGGTGTTATTTTGCTATAAAGTGAATATAGACTTAGTTTGGTTCTTTATCGAGAAGGTCTGTAAAGTAATTAATTTGCATTTCCTGTAAATTTGTAATGTCATGCAAATAAAAACAAAATAACTCATTCAAATTTTTGAAGATAATAAAGAAGAATAAAAACACCACATAAATGGAAATATTAGTAATAATGGGGCCTCCGTACTCAGGGAAAGGTACTCAATGTGAAATTTTAAAAGAAGAACTTAAGTTCAAGCATATTTCAACTGGAGACCGATGTCGCCTGGAAAAACAGAATAAAACAGAGATTGGAAAAATAATGTCTCAATATGAGGAAAAAGGAGACTTAGTGCCTGATTCCATTATGAAAGATCTTTTTAGTAAAATTCTGGATGAAAACAGTTCAGCTAAAGGGATTATTTTGGATGGTTATCCGAGAACTGAACCTCAGGTTAACGATTTGATGGAACTTGTTGCATCCAAGAATATGGAAATAGATAAGGTAATTAATATAGAAGTTCCAAAAGAAGAACTTTTAAAAAGAGCACAAAAAAGAGCCGAAACGTCTAATCGAAAAGACGATAAAGATGTTGAAATTCATCTGAAGAGAATTAAAGTTTTTGAAACTTTGACCCGGCCTGCAATCGAATATATGAAGTCTAAAATTAAAGTTTTGACTTTTGATGGCCTAGGAGCAATTGACGAAATAACAGAACGAATAAAAAATAGTTTATAAAAGGTATTGACTATGAAGCGAGTAGGTGTATTGAGTTAAAATTAGTTGATTTTTTTTTCGAAAAATGCTTGCAAATACAAAATCTAGCTGTATATTTGCACTCGCAATCACGAAATGATAGCAACCTAATAAAATAGGGCGATTAGCTCAGCTGGTTCAGAGCACCTCGTTTACACCGAGGGGGTCGGGGGTTCGAACCCCTCATCGCCCACCACTTTTTAAGACACCTTCAAAATCATTTGATTTTGGAGGTTTTTTGTTTTATGGGACCTCTATTAAGGTGTTGTCAGGGATTTATGAAGCGAAAGCAAGAACAATTCCAAATTAGTTTTTATTCATATCACTTTGATTTTCATTAAAATCCGTTATAGAATTATGCTTGAAATAGTATCTAAATCAAGTAATTTAGAGGAGAAAAATATAGTTTATAAATCTAAAAAATAATAATATGAGTGCACATAATAACGCAAAAAAGGGTGATATAGCAGATTTCGTTTTACTTCCTGGTGATCCAAAAAGAGCAAAGCTGATAGCGGAAACGTTTTTAACAGACGTTATATGCTATAATGAGGTTAGAGGAATGTTAGGATATACCGGTTTTTATAATGGTAAGAGAATTAGTGTACAGGGCACAGGTATGGGGATGCCATCAATTTCTATCTATATTACAGAATTAATCGAAGAGTATGGTGTAGAGACGTTGGTGAGAGTGGGGTCTTGTGGTTCTATCCAGGATGATGTAAATATGATGGATATTGTTTTAGCCATGAGTGCGTGCACAGATTCCGGGATGAATAAATTTAAATTTAACGGCAATGATTTTGCTCCGACGGCGAATTTTGAATTATTAAAAAAGGCCTATGATATTGCAGAGCAAAATAAGATAAAAGCTCATACAGGGTCAGTATTGACATCTGATTTTTTCTATACTGAAAGCCATTTAGGCGATCCTTTTTTAAATTGGAAAACCTACGGCGTTTTGGCTGTTGACATGGAAACAGCTGCGTTGTATTCTATAGCTGCTAAATATAGAAAAAAGGCTTTGGCTATTTTAACGGTATCGGATCATATTCTTAAAAAGGAGGCTCTATCAGCAGATGACAGACAAAATTCTTTTAAAGAAATGATAGAATTCGCATTGCAGTTAGCCTAAACAGATCGAAAAAAATAAAAGAATTGAAATAGCTTAATATATAGGTTTTATTTTAATTCATCATCTTCCATCAAGAAACTCCTTAAGACATTAAGGAGTTTTTTTATGCCCGATTTTTTTTGAAACCATTTAGCAATAAGAATCATTTTTACTCCTAAAAGTATAAAATTGGAGTCCGTTATTATAAATCCGGAACGTTTTAAGATGCAATGAGTATAGTTTTGAGCAATATTTTAAAACCATTAAAATCCAAGTTTATGAAGAGAGTTTTTCTTTTAGTCTTATTTGCATTAGTATCCAATTTATCTTTTTCGCAATCAGAACAATCTTTAATTCAGAATTGCATTCAAAACTATATTGAGGGTACATCTTACAATCAGCCTGACAGTATTAGTAAGGCTTTTTATTCTGAAGCCAGTCTTTTTTTAAGTCACAAAGACAAACCCTTATGGATCGTTCCGGCTTCGGAATATGTCGCCTGGTTTCAAAAAGGTAAGAAAGGTGAATTTAACGGTCGCGTAGGCAGAGTTGTTTCTGTGGAATTTTTTAATGATATTGCTATTGCAAAGGCTGAAATTATCATTGCAGAAAAAAAACAAGAATTTATGGATATGTTTTTGCTGAAAAAAATTCAGGGCGAATGGAAAATAATCAGCAAAGCGGCCAGCAGTAAAGCAACTAATAAATCTGGAAAAAGGATTTTATTTATTGTTTCTAACGCACATTATTACGGAAATTCTACCATTTCAACAGGTAATAGTTTCGCTGAGATCGTAAATGCTTATGATACTTTTATTCGTGCAGGTTATACTGTCGATTTTGTGAGTCCAAAGGGTGGCAGTATTCCTTTGGCTTATATTAATACCTCTGACAATTTACAAAAGCAATACTTATATGATCAGGATTTTATGTACGCCATAAAACATACCGTAAGTCCTAAAGAAATTGATTATAAAAACTATAAAGCTGTTCATTATATCGGCGGTGGAAGTGCTATGTATGATGTTCCTGAAAGTTTAGATATTCAACGTATTGCGATGCAAGTGTACGAAGATAATAATGGCATTATTTCTTCGGTATGTCACGGAACAGCTGGTATTGTTAACCTGAAAACTAAAAATGGTAAATTCTTAGTGAATGGAAAAAAAATAAGCGGTTATCCTGACTCTTTCGAAAAACAAGATGGCGAATATTTTAAGCACTTTCCATTTTTAATTCAGAAGACAATAGAAGAAAGGGGGGGAGATTTTAAATTTTCAAAGAGAAATGAATCTTATGTGGAACAAGATGGCCGTATCATTACAGGACAAAATTTTCAATCCTCAAATGGTGTTGCCTTAAAAATTATTGAATGGATGGAGAAAAACAAATAAGAGGATTTATCAACGGTCAGCACAGACATTTAAGGAAAGAATATCAAGTTCTAAATCCATCAAAATACGATTTACTTATGCTTTTCGAATAACCATTTTGGAATCTCTTCGGTTAGTAAAAACGGAATCACAATGTTGTTATGATTTAAATTATTCAAAGTGGTAAAAGTCAAATTCTTGTTAGAGGATAATTTTGCAAACAATTCAACACTTCCAATATAAGGATTGTCATCGTCTTTTTTTCCATGAATAAGCCAGATGTTCTTCTGGCTTAATTTTTTGAGATTGGAAAAATCAGGAACTGCTGCTACGGAAACCATACCGGCAAATTTGTCTGGAGCGATATTGAGTAGATTTTGCGCAGTCGATCCCCCCATAGAATATCCAATTAAGTAAATCTTGTTTTTATCGATGTTTGGGTATTCTTTTTCGATATTTTGAATTAATTCGAGTAAGGCAAAAACAGTTGCAGAAGGTTTTGAAATTTGAATTCCATCACTATTCTTTTCATAATTTGAAGAACGCTCGCTGAATTGTGGTGCGATTACATAACATTGATATTTAGTGTAAATTTCAGGTCTCAGCCAAATTTTCGCGAATGGTTCCAGCTGGTTTTCATTATCATTTCCAATTCGGGTAGAGTTGTGGAAAGTAATGACCAAAGGGTATTTTTGGCGATTGCTATTATCCTTTGGCGTTAGAAATCTGTAAGGAATTTGTACATTATCTTTAGTAAATATTCTTTTTAGGAAGCTATCGGTATCGAGACTGTTCAGTGCTTTTCGGTTATTTACGAAAGTTAGACTATCAACGGTGGTTTCCCGGAACTCTTTTCTTTGTGCAAAGGAGAAGTTTATACTTAAAGTCAAAAAAAGTATTGTGAGAATTTGTTTTGAATTTCTTTTACGCATAAGGTTTTTATAAATTTGAGTTTTAATTCAACAGATTACTTCCTCTAATAATTTTTCTAATTTCCTGTTCAAAATAATAAGCAATACTAAAATTTTCAAATGCTTGATTTTCCATAACAATAACGCTGGTTTTGGTTTTTGGATAGTATAAATTGACCGCTGTAAATCCTTCACTGGGATGAAAACCTGTATGTCCGATTTCCATAATATTGGTTTTATCATTTATTCGCAATCCATAACCATAACCAATTGGTTTATCACCTAAAAGCGGATGTGTATTGGTGATTGAATAAGCAATCATCATTTTATAAGTAGTTGGTTTTAATAGTTTACCTGAGTGCAGACATTCATTCCATTTTGCTAAGTCAGGAACCGAAACAATTAAATGACTGCCAAAATAATTATGAATATCAAAATTTAATTGTTCGTTCAGTTTAATACTACCCTCCTTTTTTACGGAGTGCCCTTTTGTTAAAAATGTATTGTTTGTCTCATTGGGGTAGTAACTGTTGGTCATCCCACACTTTTTAAACAAGGCAGTTACTAACTCTTCAAAACTTTTATGACTTTGTTTTTCCAAAACTTGTCCCGCTACATAATAGCCAATATTAGAATAATTAAAAGCAGCTCCCGGAGTAAATTTAAGAGGTTTGTCTATGTCTTCACTGCTTAATCCCGAAGTATTGTTGAGCAATTGATTAACAGTGATGGTATCTGCCCACGAATATTTTAATTCCGGTAAATATTTGCGAATAGGGGTTTCTAAATTGATTGTTCCTTTTTCTACTTCTTGTAAGATAAGTGTAGCCGTAATTTGTTTGGCAATTGACATTGTTGAAAATTTATCAGAAATTTTCAGTTCTGTTTTCTTGTTGAAATCAGAATAACCATGTGCTTTTGCATATTTTATTTTTCCGTTTTGTTTAATAACAACAACTCCGTTAAAATTTCTTGGGTTTGTGGTTTGTATTAGACTGTCAATTTTTGAAGAAAAGTCGTCTTTTTGTTGTGCGTAATTGTTGCAGCTAATAAAAAGTACTAAAAAGAGGATTTTGAAGAGTGTAAAAGTTTGGTTCATTAAATTGTTTATTAGTGGATATCAATAGACTTTTCCCTGAGCGAATGTAAGAATTATTAGAGTAAATGATTTGGTTGATTTGAAAAATAAACTTTAAATGTTTCTCGTCATTGTTTGGCTGAAATTTTCTTTAAACCATGGGAGAAATGGCTTGTATACAGGTTTGTTAGAACTATAAAAGTATCCTTAATTCCTTAAGAAGTTTTTTTAGCTGTTATTTCTGGAATATTGATCTAGCAGTGAAAATTGTTTCTATATTAGTACCGTAATAATTTTAAGCATTTATCAAGCATGGAATCACTTAAAACGCAATTTCGTCTTGATAAAAAAAATCAGTTCATTTAACCCCAAATCTAAAAATGAAAAAAAATATAATTACTCTTTTATTTGCATGTGCCGTTACCAATATGTTTGGACAAGTACCAACCGTTTCAGCACCGGTTAAAATGGAAGCTGCAGGTAATATTAATGATAAGGTTACTCATAAAGTGCTAAAACCGTTGGCGAAAGTTGCATTGGATAAAGAGTCGATATTGATTTACGATTACGACGGTTCTCTTTTTTCCTTCAATTTAGAGTCCGAAAAAATGAACTGGACCGTAAAAGCAACAGATTCCTTTACGGAGTTGTGTGCAAATGCTATCACATTACAGGACGGAGTAGTGTATGTTCCTTTTATTAACGGAGAAATTTTTGCCATTGATAATCAGAGTGGTGCTGTTTTTTGGAAATCAAGACTGGGGAATAGCACAGATCAGATCATCCTGAAAAATCAGATTCCGGTTATAAATGAGGGAAAATTATTCGTAACCTCCCAAAACGGGAACCTTTATGCACTTGATATAAAGACTGGTGGTTTATTATGGAATCATAAACTGGATGTTGAAAATAATGAAAGTCCGGTTCTTTTATTCAATAACAAAGTTTTTATTCAAAGCGGAACTTCTGTTTATAGTTTTGAAGCCAATACAGGAAAACTTCTTGTTCAAAAGAGCTTTGAAGAAGCCATGCGCGGAAAACTGGTAACCGATGGAGAAAATATATTTACCGCAAATGAAAAAAATGTAGTTTTTGCTCTAAATCCTGATAAATTAGATGTTTTGTGGCAGTTTAAATTGGAGGAAACTCAGAACAATATTAAGGAACGTATATTTTGCAAAGACAAGAAGCTATATTTCGCCGCACAAGGACCCGAAGTTTCTTCGATATACGCTGTAGATTCAAAAACAGGAACTGAAATTTGGAAAAGGGATTTTAAAGGCGATAATGTTGAGTATATGGTCGAAGAAAGTGATAATATTTGGGGCTACACTCGTAAAAGTAAGCTTTTTCAATTGGACATTACAAATGGTGAAATTGCATTTGAATACAAATTATCAACGAGACCTATTTCAAATCTTGAATTCTTGGGTGATGATTACTTTTTTTATTATTCTGATGCGGCTTTGATTCAGTTTGAATATAAAACCAAAGACGAAAACGAAGTCTATTTGCGAACCTCAATTAAAGATGATGTGTATAGTGCATTTTTAAAATTGATTCGATAAGCAAAAAAACGCATCAGTTTTCTTCAGGTTTTATTCTGTGTCGCTTTATTCAGGGAGTGATAAGTTGTTTATTATTACTATTTCGGACTTATTTACCTGAAGGTGAAGAGCGTTGTGTAAGCTGATTCGTTTTTTTGCCATACATTTCTATGTCATAATTCTTTGATACACCATAATCGTTATAATGGTTATAAAAATAATCTGTATCGTAAGTATGATTTTGTTTTTTTGTCTTCGCTCTTTAGTAGCTTGCTTAAAAATTTTAAAGTAACCGGCATTTTTTTATGTCTCTTCATGGCTTTGGAAATTAAGTTTGATAAAAGTAAACGGATTTACTTTTTGTGTTTTTATGCAAATGATGTGCCGTAAAAAGCATTTTCTAATTAATTATTTGATTTTTAGCTTCCTATTCCTTTAGATTTTTCAGGAATAAAAAGGAAATAGTATCAAAATGATAGTGTAATCGTATCAAAATGATAAGGTCGTGGTATTTCCTACAAGTGCTTTTGGTTGTAAATCAGGGATTAACATTTTTATTGTTCGTATGGACTAGTTGTTGGTGCTTTCGCAAAGAACCTCAATCTTAAAAAATATGTTAACTCAACTAATAGTTTCACTTGGTATTCTTCTTACTGTTATTTTGCTGTCGGTCATCGTAGGTCGGGAAATGAAAAAGATATATGCAAATGAAAAAAGCATAACAGACTTCATTAATCCATTAGACCGATTGATATACCGGTTTTGTAAAATTGACCCCACGGTTCAAATGAATTGGAAAACATATTTAAAAGTATTGTTATCTGTGCAGTTCATATGGTTCCTCTGGGGATTTGTTATTTTATTGCTCCAGGGAAAACTATTTTTAAACCCGGCTGGTATCGACAGTATGGAGTGGACATTGGCGTTAAATTCGACAATTAGTTTTTTGACCAGTACCAACTTGCAGCACTATTCAGAAGAGACAGGAGCGAGTTATTTTGCACAGGTAGGCGTGTTTATGCTTTTACAGTTTTTAAGTGCGGCCACAAGTCTTTGTGCGGGTGTAGCAATAGTCAGGGGACTTGCTGCTCAATCGATACAAGGATTAGGAAATTTTTATAGCGATTTTGTAAAATCATCTACTCGTATACTGTTGCCGTTAAGTATAATTACCGCAACTTTTTTTTTGTTTAACGGCGTGCCAATGACATTTGACGAGCCTGAGAAAATTTCCTCGGCTGAAGGCAGGGAGGTAGTGGTGTCAACAGGACCTGTAGCAGCTTTTCTTCCGATCAAAGAATTAGGATCTAATGGCGGTGGCTTTTTTGGAACCAACTGTGCGCATCCATTTGAAAATCCTAACTTTTTTACCTATATCATTCATACCATTATCGTTTGGCTTTTGCCGATGTCTTTTATCATTTTCGTAGGCAGGTATCTCAACAATAAAAAATTTTCAAGAATGCTTTTGGGAGTGATGTTGATGGGGTTTGTTGTAACTTGTATTCCCTTAATCTGTGGTGAAATGTCCGGTAATCCCAAACTTAGCGCAATGGGAATCGACTCATCACCAGCCAATATGGAGGGTAAAGAGGTGCGTTTTGGAACGTATTATTCCTCTTTTTACAGCGCGGTTAATATGATAATCCCGGCTGGTACCATAACAGGTATGCACGATAGTTATATGCCGTTGTCTTCGATAGGGATGTTTATAGGAATGCAGGTAGATGCGTTTTTTGGAGGGCTGGGTACCGGATGGATCAATATGTTTATTTACCTGATTATAGCCACTTTTATCGGTTCACTGATGGTAGGAAGAACTCCTGAGTTGTTTGGTAGGAAAATCTCGATTAAGGAAGTTCAGGTAGCAGTTTTGGTAAACCTTTGCGCTTTGGCGATTCCGTTACTTTTTTCCGCAATTGCAGTTCATGTTTATTTGTATGTTCCGGAAGCTGTTGAGTGGCTGAGTAACACAGGACCACACGGTTTTACCACCATAGTTTATGAGTATGTGTCTTCGATGGCGGGAAACGGAAGTGGGTTTGAAGGTCTGGCTGATAACACTCCTTTCTGGAATTTAACCACCTCAGTTACGATGCTGGCCGGTCGCTTTATTCCGATGATTGGAGCATTTTTAATCATTGGTTATTTAAGTGCTAAAAAAGCCGTAGTTCCTTCGCTGGGCACTTTGAGAGTTGATTCGGGTATTTTTGGAACCTTATTATTTATGGTCATTATGATTTTAACTGTGATGTCCATGTTTATTGTTTTTGCATTAGGACCTGTACAGGAACATTTGCTAATGATTTAGTAGTAGTGTAATTTTTGTATTAATATAAGACATAGAAGCATACTTGTTTCTAATCAGTTAATTGAAAGAAAAAACAAGTATGCTTTCTTTTTTATAGGATTTCAAATTTTATATTACATCCAATGTGTTTTGTAGGTTATTTCTTTATGGTTCAACTATTCGAGAGAAGGCGATGAATTGCCAAAATTTAATCCCCAATTTACTCCAAAAAGCGCCAGAAGGTTATCTTCTTTTTGAAAGTCCTTTCCAAATGCTCCTGTGATACTTATGTTTTTATCTATCCTAAAACTTATATTACCTACAGATCTTTCGCTTTTTACAGTTCCGTTTCGTTTGATGTATTCATATCCTAAGGTAAATTTTCCAAATTCAAAACTTAATTTACTCCCGAAATCTCTATAATAATTAGTGGTATAAACATTAGTAGAATCCATATTAAAACCATCTTCGATATATCGGCCAATAAACAGAAGATTTGCATAGTTATTGGTAGAACTTTCTTCATCATCCTCATTTAAAATCAGATTAAATTCCCCGGTTAGCCATGATCCGAAACGGTTAATTGTTCCGCCATTTATAGAATTGTCCTTGAAAAGTTCACTATAAGCTGCAGCTGCATCCAGTTTGAAAATTGGTTTGATTATCTTTTCAAAAGGTTTTAAGCGATCTCTTACTTTTTGTTCTTCTAAAAAGAATTTTTCTATAGCTTTTTGTTGTTCTTTTTCATCTACTATTTGAAGTATTTCCTCGGGAATCATTAATGCTTTATCTGTTAATACACGTTGAATATTTTGTTTCGTTTCATATATTTTTTCTTTATCAAAAAAGCGTAACAATGTTGTTCTTGCCCCTATAGAAAAGGTCTGGCGTTTGTTGTCTCCTGCAATAGTTTCAAAATCCTTTTTTAAATAGGCAAAAGAAAGAGTAGTTGTATTTAATCCGCTAAAAGGATTTTGTTTTAAGTTGCCTGTTGCCTTATCTTTCATAACACCTATGTATCTGTCGTAGGTCCTTTTTTTACTTTTGGTATTAATAAAAAAGTAGGGAGTTACTTCTATAGCCATACTTTCACCAAAATTGTTCTGTACATGTAATGCTAATGCTTTTACATTCTCAGGAGTGTATATATCTGTTACTGTCTCTTCTAGCAATTGAAATGCAGGGCTGGTCAAGTTAGACATAGGAAACTCACTTAATGGAACATTTTTTTCCTGTGCACTGCTGTTCCAAATGTTTCCTATTATTATAATTATTAGTAAGTAATAGTTTTTCATAACTTTATTGTTTTGTAAATTGAACGTATGCAAATGCTATAAAAAGCTGATTGTATATTTTCCTTTTTTTGACAGTTAGCTTCTGCGTTTGGTCACCATAAGAAACTTCAATATCTAATCGGGTAGTTGCCATTATTTGGTCAATATTTTGATCGACATGAAATAATGATTGCACGGTCATTTTTTCATTCTGCAGTGTTGAAAGATCTCCCAGAATTACTGAAAATTGATTGTCTGGGTAAGTGGTTACCTCACCTTTTAAACGAATAGCAGCACCAACAATTGCATCAGAACTTATCGCTACATTTAGTGTAACCTGAACCCCTTGAGGGATTTTTACTGTTTCCATAATATTTAAGTTTTAGTTATTTATAAAAGTAACTAGTCAGGATCTTCTGAAATCAAGTATATATACCTGATTTAGGGATCAAAAGGAACTTTTACGGGTATTGTTTTACTTATGAAAATTGAGATTAAAAATAAATAAAGAAGTTTAGTCAGTAAACATGTATCTGTAATTGGTACCATTGGATAGACCTTCGGAAAAAGTTTAAAATTTTGGTAACGCATTGATTATTATTAAAATTTCATTTTTTTATTCAGAATTACGCTATTGTAAAAGATAGTTATATATTTGCGCCAGATTTTGGTCTGTTTTTTCTTAAGAAAAAATGGTTAAAAGGGAATCAGGTGCAAATCCTGAACAGACCCGCTACTGTAAGTTCTATACAAGTCTTTAAACGTTACTAATGCCATTGTCCCGCGTGCGGGATGAGAAGGTTGTTTTAAAGATGGAACAAGTCAGGAGACCTGCCACAATCACATAGTTTAAGACTTTCGTGGAATAAAGTTGAAGAACAATAAACGAAACCTGTCATTTTTATGACGGGATTCTTCCTTATTGCGTTTTTAATTTATACATCCCGGAGTTTTCTTAATTCAATAAGTGATGTATAATACAAAAAGAGAATTCTTATTTATTGTTATCGTTTTTGCTTCTATTCTGCTTCAGTCGGGAGTGTTGTGTAGTTGCTTTTTCTCTCTGAGAGTATCACTTCTGAAAAGGAAATCACTGTTGAATCGGTATTTTCCGAATGCATTATCTGGCGGTGTCTTCCCTTATTTTAATTCTGTTCCAATAAAAAATCAGCACAATTCCAAGGGCTTTTGGCGATGCGGGATTGTGTTCGCTTACAAAGATAACATTGCGCTCTGTTGAAGACTTTAATTGAAACTTCTTTTGTTATTTCTTCAATTTCTCCTGCTTTTACCACTACCAACTAAAACAATACCACATGTACCATAATATTTTCAAAAACTTCCAATCCATATTGTTGCTTATTACAGTACTCTCATTAACCAATTGTTCTGATGATAATGCATCAAATGAAAATAGTAATCCGACACCTGTTAGTTCAGATTTAGCTTTTAGTATGCAGAGATTTACAATTATGACTTTAAATCCAACAATCAGCGCAACAACAGAAGCTACTTACAGTTGGACCATTACAAAAGCACCTTCAGAAAGTTATGCACTAAGTACTACTACAGCAAAGGAACTTTTATTTGTGGCAGCAGAAGCAGGAGTTTATGAATTGGCAGTTACTGTAAATGACAAAGGAAGTATACAAACTCAAAAAGTAGTCGTTACCGTTACAAAAGAAACGAAGGAGTATAAAAGCTACATCTCAAAAGTATTTGAATTTAAACCGGCACCCGGGCAGTTTGTTAACGATCTGCCTATTGCGAATGACGGCGATACTCCTGAAAGAATTTTATCAAGAGCCAATACTTATCTGGCCAAGAAAAATGGTGATCTGGTTTCATTGGGGGCTTTTGGTGGTTATGTTGTTTTTGGATTCGATCATACCATTGTTAATGTTAAGGGTAAACGTGATTTTAGAATTTTGGGCAATGCTTTCTGGGCAGAGGCTAATCCAAATCCAAACAGTACCATGCGTGGCGGAAGTAGTGAAGCAGGTGTAATCATGGTCGCTTACGATAAAAATAAAAACGGGCTTCCGGACGATCAGTGGTACGAGATAGAAGGCGGCGGGCATAAAATGCCTAAAACGATTCAGCATTATGAAATAACGTATTACCGACCTGATCCCAATAAAATTCCGGTGTCGGGCGGAACAACGGGTACAGTAGGTTTTGTCGATATGGAGTATATTTTATGGAAAGACAATCAGGGGAAAAGTGGCTATCTGGTTCAGAATAATGCCTACAATCATTCTTTAGATTACTGGCCAAAATGGCTTAAAGATCAATCTTCTATTACTTATAAAGGAACAAGATTGCCCGATAACGCAGTTGATGAAAGCGGAACGGGAAGTTACTTTGTGCAGTATGCTTTTTTATACGGATATGCAGATAATGCTCCGAACAATGATGATGATTCGGGCATAGATATTAACTGGGCTGTGGACGAAAAGGGAAACAAGGTAGTGCTTCCCGGGATCGATTTTGTGAAAGTGTACAATGGCCTTAATCAGCAGGCGGGATGGCTAGGAGAAACTTCGACAGAAATAATGGGGGCAACAGATTTGCATCTTTCAGGAGAAAGCATTCCCACGCGTTAACCCATTCAAAAATGTATTAAACTAAATTATTATATCAGGAATTATGAAAAAAAACTTTGCCCATTTATTATTATTGGCTTTTGCGGCGGCATTTACCGGATGCAGTGATGACGATAAAAATGATGTCAACACCGGAGAAGGACTCGTCGTACCAATAGCAGTAAAGCTTCAGGATAAATTTGAAGTAAACACCTTTAAAGTTTTGAATATTACAGCTTCAGCTGAAACAAGTAATCCAAATTATCAATGGGTACTTAAAAAAAATCCGGTGAATCAGACTAAAGATTCGATTATAGGAACTACAAAAGATTTACGATTTGTTGCTTTATATCCCGGTGCATATGAACTAACCTTAAATGTTACTGAAGGAGATAAAAAAGGCACAAGCGCCACCACAGTGAATGTGATAAATGAGACTCAAAATTACAATCCTTACATAACAAGTATTCAGGATTTTAATCCGGCACCCGGAATGTTTGCCAATGATTTGTACAAAGACGGATTTTCGAAAGCAGATGTTATGAGGGTAGCATTGGGAAGAATAAGTGAAACCAGTGTAGGATATCCAATTGATTTAGGAGGTTTTGGAGGCTCAATTGTGGTTGGATTTGATCATATGGTGGTTAATCTTTCAGGAAAAAAAGACTTTAGAGTGTACGGAGCAGATTTAACGGATAAAGCCAATCCTCCGGCTCCGGGTTTAATTTATGTTGCTTATGATAAAAATGCCAATGGAAAACCCGATGAAGACGAATGGTATGAAATCATAGGAAGTCAGCATGCTAAAGAAAATACGGTTAAGAATTTTAAAATTACTTACTATAAACCTGCAGCTGGCAAGAAAGTAGTTGTAAGCGGTCCAAATGATCCTTTTTTAGATCGTGAACATCTTTATTGTGAGAACAACCAATCTCAAACGTACTTTTTGCCAAGGTCTAAAACCAAGAAAGAGTATTATCCAGCCTGGGATACTCAAAATACAGCTGTTTACGAAGGAACGAAGTTAAACGTAAATTTCGCAGCAGTACGTCCGGGGCAAACTACTTTGTGGAATTTTGAGGCTCCGGAATGGGGATACGTAAATGCCAAAAGCCCTGATATTGATATCGACTGGGCCGTAGACAAGAATGGAAATAAAGCAAATCTTCCGGGAATTCATTTTATCAAAGTAGTGAACTGTGTCAGCGAACCAATGGGACTTTGTCACCAGCAATCGTCTATGGCTACGCGATTCTCGGGAGCTGCAGATCTTCAAATAATTAAAAAATACAATCTAAAAAAGTAAGAAGAGAAGAATATGAAAAAGTTTATAAAATATAGTTTGTACCTCGCCATTGTTTGCTCTTTTTACAATTGCAGTAATGATGATACAAAGCCGGAGCCTGTAATTGAAGAACCTAAACCGGAGCCGATTAAAGATCCAACTCTTACTATAAAATTGCAGGCAGATTTTACAACGGAGCGATACAATGTGGTAGCGATTGATCCGGAAGTAACGATTGAAAATGCAAATGGGGCTGTTGCCCAATACAAATGGACTTTAAAAGTAACCGGAAAAGACGGAGTGGCTAAAGATTCTGTTATTGGCGACAGTAAGACCTTGAAGTTTATAGCACCAAAAGCACTAAGCTATGCTGTAGATTTTACCGTAACACTAAATAAGTTGGTAAAACAGGCTTCTACTAAAGTTACAGTTGCCGAAACCGGTAAAACGTATACTTCGAAAGCACTTTCAATTATTGATTATGTACCTGCTCCGCATTATAACAATGACGGTTTTGAGTTTGCAACGAAAGCGGAAGCGATAGAGAATGCACAGGCTATTTTGGCCGATGGATCTCTTGTTGATCTGGGAACTTTTGGCGGTTATATCGTAACAAAATTCGACCATACGGTGATCAATGCTTATGGCAAACGTGATTTTACAGTTCAGATGAATACAGTTTCGAATGCTTCAAAGTTTTCTCCTGTGAGTATTATGGTGGCTTATGATGCCAATAAAAATGGAATTGCAGAGGATAATGAGTGGTACGAAATAGCCGGAAGTGAGTATTATAAATCGACTACAGTTAAGAATTATGAGGTGACATATTACAAACCGGATCCAAATAAAGCTGCCGTAGCAGGAAAGTACGACTGGCAATTCGACAAGGAATATCTTAAATGGGCAAATAATAAAACGGCTTCAGGTTTTATCACCAGAACAAAAAAATGGAGACGTTATAATTATTACCCACAATGGCTTGGAGATTCTTACACACTAAAAGGAACAAAAGTCAATTTGGCTACAAAAGATATTAGCGATGGAGAAGGTACAGCATTCAATGTTGGAACTTTTGAATGGGGCTATGGCGGAATCAAAGATCCTTCGATAGACATTAGCTGGGCTGTAGATAGTAATGGTAATAAAGTACATCTTCCCGGAGTAGATTTCGTAAAAGTATACGTGCCTACATTTACAGAGATTGGCGCATTAGACCTGGTTACGAACTCCTTCAAACAGGCAGAAGATTTGAATTTTGCTGCAGGCAAGTAATCGAAAGCGGGAATAAAACTGTTTATTAATCAACCAAGAATATTAATCCAAATTTTTATAAATCATGAAAAAAGTACTTTATTTTTTGACAGTAGGTTTGATTCTGGGACTTTCGTCCTGTAGTAATGATGAAAATCTATTAAATAGCGAAAGCGGCAGTGCAGCGATTAAAAGCTCAGGCTCAACTTCTAAAAGTGCAGTGACCGATCCTTCGATAGGAACAACTACTACGCTTAACCTGACAAGTTCTTTATTGACCAGCGGAACATCAACAACAGGCGGGAAGTATTGGCAAAATACCTATGTGGCAAGTACCAACTTAACCGTTGATATATTTAAATTTTCACATAGCGGAACATCATCAGGTTACAATTATTGGGATGGTTTTATTGTATCCAATGTAAATGATATTACAAATTATGGTTCGGGAGCAGGTACTGGCGGATCTAACGGTTGGGTAGCCAATCAATGGGGTACTATGGCAGGAAGTGGTTTCGGAACTTCTTCTACAATTTCGGCAGGTACTCCGGGTACAACAGGAGATCCGTACATCGTAGCTTACTGGTCAAGTTATACAGATCCTAAAAATCCACAGGGAACTACTTTTAGTGAGACAAGTTTCTCTAACTGGATTAAAATTGGAAATACAGGATTGTACAATGTAAAAGGATTAAAAATCAACATGCACCCATGGCCTTATTATGGTTGTTTGTATGGAGACGGTTTTGCTCAGGCATTTTCTTCAGGAGATCACTTTGAATTGTTAATTTACGGAGTAGATTCAAGCGGAACTATTACTGCACCAATTACACAATCATTGGCTGATTACACAGGAGGTTCTTTAGTAATGCCAACAGGATGGATAAATGTAAGCGCTACAGCACTTCAAGGTTTGGGAGACGTAAAATACCTTGTTTTCCAAATGGCTTCAACAGATTCACACCCGGTATACGGAATGAATACTGCAGCTTACTTCTGCTTAGACAAGCTGTCTGTAAAAAGAATCCAATAATACTAAAATTTATTATCGAAAAGGAGTCATTGAAAAGTGGCTCCTTTTTTTAGTTTAAAACACATGGGCTATAAAGAAAAATCTGCTTGATCTCCAAAATCTGCGAGAAAAAAACTGTACAAAAAAACTGTACAAAAACGCAATAAATGATTTGGCTTATTTATTCTTTAAACACCTTCCTCTTGGTTCATCACCTTCGTGAAGAACAATTTCAGAATGAAGGAATTCAGCAGCTTCAGCCGAGCCTTTTACTTTGGCAGCACTTCGCACAAGCATCTCAGATTCAAACTCAGTCAAAACGCTTTCTCTTATTCCTGCTTCTCTCCAGTTGGATAGCGGTCTGCATCCTCTTACGATTCCCCGAGCCAAAGAAAGCGCGTCTAACAATGCCTGATTAGCTCCCTGTCCTTTGAAAGGGCTCATCGGATGTGCTGCGTCCCCAATCAATGTGGTCCGTTTATTTTTTGCTAATAATTCGGGACGAAGTAATTCACGGTCGTATACCGGATAACCTGAAATTTGCTCCTCTAAAGTTGCCGATAAAATTTGCGGAATAGGAGCATGCCATTGTGTTCTTCGACAAGCCTCTTCTTTTAACGCTTTCGGTCCTTGTGCGCTCAATATTTTAGCTTCGTCTTCGGACATTGGAAAACTAAGCTGCCACATTACAGAATTTTCTGTATAAGGCATCATATAAATTCGCTCATTGCCGTTAGCGGTTTGAAACACAGTTGCCGAGTCGAGCAAATTATGATCAAGTCCATCAAGAGTCTTTAACGGACAAATACCTAATATCACAATACATCCCAGATAACGCAAAGGAGTAACTTCGTCACCAATTAATAGTTTTCGTACCGTACTGCGAATGCCATCAGCTCCAACCACAAGATCGGCTTTAGTAGTTATGATTTTGCCATTTACTTCAAAGTTTAAGGAAATACTTTGATCTTCTGATTCCTTAAAATCTATGAGTTGATGTCCCCATTGTACGATATCATTTCCTTCGAGTTGTTTCAGCAGTGTTGAACGCAAATGTTGTCGCGCAATGTGCATATTTGTTCTCTTTGGAGCTGTTTTGGTATCTGATGGAATCCATTTTCGAATCCCCCATTCTCCAATTACTTTTCCTTCCGGAGTATGTACCAAATGCCTGGTGGAAATGACCTTTTCTTCTAAAGAGAAAATACCAAATCCTTCAATGGCTTTACTGGCTTGTTGTAAGGTAAGTCCATAGCCTTGTGATCGGGCATCAAAGTTAGTATCGCGTTCGTAAAGAGTAAAAGGAATTCCGCGGTGCAAACAAGCAACAGCCAATGCAACTCCTCCGATACCGGCTCCAATTATGGCAACATGCGGGTAGTTTTCTTTGTCAATCATAGTAGGATGTTCCGAAGGAATCAATCCCGATCCGTCACAGTGGAGACAAACATTGAGATGCGCTTTAGGACGAGTAGGAGGAACTCCTGAGTCCTTTGATTTTTCAAAGTTTTCCAGCGCTATCTGATACTGAAGCCGCACTTTCTTGCTGAGTCTTTGGCTTTTTTTACCACGTCCCTGGCATTCGGGACAAATAGTCCAGTTTCTTTCTGCATTTTCGATCGTATGTATTCCCACTTTTTTACCTAATTTAGACACTTCAGCATTTGAAAACTTTGATATGCTTGTAACAAGACTGCAAATTTAAGACAAAAGAGGGCTAGTGCAAAATAGTAAGCTATAGATACTAAAAGAGATTGTAAGAGTTATTGAAGATAACATAGCAGTTACTGTTTTGTTTAGGGTATCGTGAGTGTTTGTTGGCTGCTAATTTTTGAATTATTTTTAATCCTTATCGAATAAATTCTAATGACTAAACAATGAAAATTACTTTAAAAATTAAGCTTTTGGTTGTTATGGTGTGTGCCGTAACCAATTGGTCTTTTGCTCAAAAAACAGTATTTAATATTAAGTATTCTGAGCAGTTGGCTGTTTTTGTTTTTCTTCAGAATTTATCCGAAAACTATCCGGACAACGTTTTTAAAACCGAGTTTCAAAAATCAAAATACAATACTGAGCAATTTCAGAAACTGGTCGCAGAATTTGATCATCTGACATTGGATTACAGCTATCCATTTGAAGAATTCCCGGAAGGCTCTAAAAAGCCAATGTAATCGTTTGATTTTTTGAGAAAAAACTTAATCGAAACAGAAAATTTAAAAGATTTTAAAATACGCTCTATTGGAGTTTTAACCAACAAAACACTGAATGATCTTACGAGAATAATTTCCGCTTTTACTCCGATTTACAACGAACTCATATACAATCCCAATAAAGAAAAATTTGAAAAACAGCTCGTAGAAATTACCAAATACGCAAAGGAAAATGACTTGGAGCATTATTTTGAAATGGGTTTGATTTTTTACAATTCGAGTTGGGATACTTCAATTCCTTTTGAAATCGCATTTTATCCTTTGCCTAATTCTAAAGGCTTTACTGCGAATTCTTTTGGTAATAATTTCATCAGTGCCATTCAAACAGATTTAGACGATTATAAGGATCTCTTTAGTGTAATGCTGCACGAAACGTATCATATTATTTACAACGAACAGCCATTGGAAGTAAAAAAAATGATCGATAATAGTTTCAAAGAAAACAAATCAAAATACAGTAATTACGCCTATCATCTGCTTAACGAAGCGCTGGCAACTTCATTAGCCAATGGTTATGTATACGCACAGCTGAATGGAAAAGTTGATGATGGTGACTGGTACAATAAAAAATACATCAACCTCATGGCAAAAGAAATTTACCCTATGCTTAACGAGTACATTTCTCAAAAGAAAGCCATAGACAAAAGTTTTATAGATCATTATATTGAAAGCTATGAAACAAAATTCCCAAACTGGATAGACGAAATGGATAATCTTATGGCTTACAGATACGTTATTTCTGAAAATGAAAAGGATTTTGACGTCATCAAACAAAAGTATCGTTACCGTTCCAGATCAGAAGATGAAACCGAAATTAGCAGAAGCACTCTTGAAAAGATGCAGAAATCAAATCTGACTAAGATGATCATTGTTTCTAAAAATAATGCTGAAAATCTAAAACTCATTAAGAACAGTTTTAAAGAATTAAAAAACTGGAAGTTCAATGCAGCCAAAGAGTTTGATTACAAGATATTATTGGAAGATAAAAGTCAGCTTTTCATTATTAATCAGAAGGAATCAGAACTAAAAGCATTACTTGATTAAATAGAGAAGCAAAAAGTCCGCAAAGTATAAAAGAAAACTTTGCGGACTTTTTTTTAATTTTAGTATAAAAAACAGGTTTACTTATTCACTCTTTTTAGATCCAGATCCTGAAAGTCAAAACTGAAATCAATATTAGGAGAGATGCCTTTCATTTTAATTGATTGTGCTTTACCGGTTTCATCCAGTGAAAACATCGCAAAGGCATCACAATTCATTGCCTGATATTCCCATTTTATGGCAAATGTATTAGCATTATAAAAAGCCATAGGGCCATTTAATTTTGGTGAACGATAGGATCTGAACCATAACTGTTTGTTTTTTTCAAATACTTCAATTTCTCCAAACCAATTGTCAGTATAAACTCCGATAAAGTCTTCGTTTTTTACTTTCACATTTTTTGCCAGTTTTACTTTTTCCCAAACATTCTTGGTAACGTCATCTCCTGTATTTCTGCCTTGTTTCATCCATTCCACAATTTTATTGGTCCAACCAAAATCGTCCAGGCCTAAATAACTGTCAGAGATAGTATTGGTAACGGCAGTAAAGAGCCCGCCACCGCCATTCTCTGTGTTGGTTAAAATCACGATGCCTAAGTTTAGATCCGGGTACATCGTAACAATGGATAACATTCCTGGTAAACCTCCTGTATGAGATACTTTTAGATTTCCTTTCACATCAGTTAATCCCCAACCCAGACCGTAACCGCTAAAATGCGAATTGTATCTCGGATCACGATCTACTTCTTCAACGGTATGGATGCGCCACATTTCGTTATGATTTTTAACAGAAAATAGTGTTGATTTCAAGTCACTTCCATACTGTCCTTTATTTAGACATAAAGTCATCCATTTTGCCATATCGGCTGCGTTTGAAATGATTCCTCCCGCAGCACCGTTTATCTGTATTCCGAATCCATCAATTCGTTTTATAGTTCCGGATTCTGACGAATGTGATACAGCCAGATTGCTTTTATCTTTTATCCTGTCGCTTTGTGCAAAAGAATTACTCATTTGCAAAGGATCAATAATTCGGGTTTGTATAAAATCTTCGTAAGTCATACCACTTACTTTAGAAATTAATTCTCCCGCTACGATATACAGTAAATTGTCATAATCAAACTTAGTTCGAAAAGCAGATACCGGTTTAAAATGTTGAAAACTAGTTAGAACATCATTTATTGTAAAATTGGAGCCATCAGGGAAAAACATCAAATCACCCACGCCTAATCCAAGTCCGCTGCGATGTGTAAGCAAATCCTGTATGCTAAAATTTTCCGTAACATAATCGTTATACATTTTAAACTTTGGAAGATGGTCTTTTACTTTATCTGTCCATTTCAGTTTGCCTTCGTCTTCAAGAATAGAGAGCGCTGCAGTTGTGAAAGCTTTGCTGTTGGAGGCTATTTGAAAATTTGTGCTTTCATTTACGGCCTTTTTTGTTTCGATAGAGGCAACACCATATCCTTTTTGATGAATTACTTTTCCATCTTTAACAACTGCAATTGAAGCCCCGGCCACTTTAAATTTCTCCAAAGCGTCCTGCATTAAAAGATCTATTTTTTCAGATGTAATTTGTGAATAGAGAGGGGTAGAAGCGTAACAAATAAAGAGCATTAATGTAAACAGATGAGTTACTTTTTTCATAATTTTTTTTAAGGTTATGGCGTTTTTGATTGTTAGTTGGTGTTGTTAAAAATTAACATTCCCATCAGCGAATATAGGAATTATCTTTGTAATTAATCCTGTATGTCGTGGCCTAAAAAATGATTTAGCTGCATCTGTTGTAAGTTTCTTTAAGTTTTTAGAAGCTCGGTTTTTCAAAGAGCTATGCAAGGGGTATTTTTTATGAAACTGAATTGCATGTTTATAACACCTCATGTTTGCCAAAATAGTTTTTAAGCTATTTCAGCCAAGAGGCAATTGGATGCTTCGATCGAATATAATTGCTAAGAAATATTTTTAGAAAAAAAAATCTGCTAAATCTGCGGGATCTGCGTGAAAAAAAACTAAACACAGAGAAACATAGTTTTTCTATGTACTGAGAAACACAAACTAAAAGAAACACATTCCTTCTGTATAGCGGAGAACTATTTCAGAAAAAAAATCAGCTAAATCTGCAGACCCGAGCGATAGCGAACAAGCAAAGCAATCTGCGTAAAAAGATTATCCCTATAGAAACATAGTTTCTTTGTACTGAGAAGACCAATAAATCCTATGCCGGCTCCCAAAGTTCAATTTTATTGCCTTCAGTATCCATAATGTGAACAAACTTTCCATAATCGTAGGTGGCAATATCATCAAGTACCGTTACACCGTTTTCTTTAAGCTGTTTGACAAGAGCTTCAATATGCTGCACTCTGTAATTAATCATAAACTCTTTTTTGGAAGGAGAGAAATACGCGTCATCCTTCTTAAACGGGCTCCATTGAAGAGATTCTACGACCTCAGGAGCATCTATTTTTCTGGATTCAAAAGTAGATCCCCAATCGTTAACTTCAAGTCCTAAGTTTTTGGCATACCAATCTCTGGTTTCCTTTGGGTTTTCTGAAAAAAAGAATATGCCTCCAACTCCCGTTACTTTTGGTGTCGGGTCAGAAGAGGAGGGATTGGTTTGATTTTTTTGGTCTTCCATGAGCTTTGTTTTTTATACTAAGATAAAACTATTCTTCTTTATTAAAACGGTTCCTACATCATCTTTAAAAAAATTAGTCTTTCAATCCTTTTCCCTGAAGAATCTGATCCGTCATATTTTCTACCCTAGACGCTCTGGTTTTAGATTGTTTTGGGCTTGAAAAATACAGTAAGTAAGCCCGTTGACGACCTGGAGTTAAAGCTTTAAAAGCAGTTTCAAGAGCCTTGTTTTCGTCTAGTTTTTGTTGAAATTCTTCTGCAATCTCAAATTCGGCAGTCTTCTTTAATTTTACCTTCAAACCGGCTTTTTCTATTTCAATGGCTTGATAAATATACGTTTTTAAGATTGCTTTCTGAGCTTTGATTTCGTCAAGACTCGTAAAACGAATTTGTCTTGCGGCCTGAACATTCTCACTCTGCTGTATTAGAATTCCGTCCGTATCTTTCATTAAGGCTCCTTTAAAAAACAGAAAAGCACAATACTCTTTGAAAGAATGTATCAAAACAACATTATTACCATGCAGCGTATAGCAGGCTGTTTCCCATTTTAGTTCTTCTGTCAATTGGCAATCCATCGCAATTTTTCGTAACTCTTCCAGTTCTTTTTGCCATTTTTCAGCATTCTCAAAGTAAAGATCAACTTTAGGGTTCATATGCTATTGTTATTAAAATTCATTAAACTCTCAAAGATCCTCTAAAACCTCTGGCTGCATAATAAGATTCGGCGCCATTATGATATACAAATACGGTATTGTAGCGAAAATCAGAGAACAATGCCCCACCCAGTTTACGAATTTCAGAAGGTGTAACAATCCAGCTTGAAGTTTTGGCATCAAACTTACCCAGTTTTTGAAGTTCTTTGTATTGTACTTCATCTAAAAGTTCAATTCCCATCTCTTCGGCCATATTTACAGCACTTCCGGCAGGTTTGTGTTCTTTTCTTTTTTCCAGTGCCTCATGATCAAAACACAGACTTCTTCGGCCTTTTGGACTTTCGGCAGAACAATCGAAGAAAATAAATTCTCCCGTTTTCTCGTCAAATCCAACAACATCCGGCTCGCCTTCGGTTCGTTCCATCTCATCGAGTGACCAGAGTTTCCCCGGATTTGCCTCCAGTTTTTTCTGAACATCATCCCACGCAAGACCTGCGTGTCTCTTCATATTGTTCTCAAAACGGATTTGTAGTACTTTCAATAATTCTTCGCTTTGTTCTGTTGATAGTTTGTTTTTCATTTGGGTTTAATTTTTAGAAGCTAAATGTTTTTGAGTGTAAAAATTTCACGGTTATTAGTAGAAATAATCTAATTTATCAAAACTGCCTTTCTTTCTAAAGGTCTGAAATACCAGGACACAATAGTCAAAACAATAAGCAATACCGGGCCAAATAGTTCTTTTGGATGGTCTCCAACAACCAAATGCGAAAAAACAGCACCCGTCATGGTAAAGAAAAAGCCGGCATAGGCCCATTCTTTTAGTAATGGAAATTTAGGAATTAAGATCGCCACAGTACCTAATAATTTCCAAATACCAATAAGTGTCAGAAAGTATATTGGAAACCCTAAATGTTGTATCATGCCTTCCTGTTCTTTTATTTTTAGCATTTGTACGATTCCTGTAGCAGTCATTCCTAACGCCAGCCATAATGTAGCAACCCAATAGATGATTTTGTCTCTTTTTTTCATGATTTTATAGTTTAGTTTAAGTTAGTTTAATTTAGTTTTTTGGCAGCGAATTCTTGTAATCTGTTGTGAGCCATATTGATTCCCTGAGCAAAAGGCAGTTTTAACATCTGATCTCTAAGTGCAGCAGATCTGTAAATAATATGCATTTTTAACTGACTGGTTTCTTCTGTTATCGCCTCAAATTCAAGAAACTCAAGTTGAACCGGAAAAGGAGAGTTCTCCATTTCAAATGTTCGTGTAATCTTCTGTTCCGGAAAAAACTCATGAACCACTCCATTAGCTTTAAAAACTACATTTCCTTTAGGGTCGGAAGTTTCAAATTGCCAGCTGCCATACTTCTTATTTTCAAGTTGTAGTACTTTGGTTCCCATCCATTGTTCAACAATTTCGGGCTCTGTATAAGCCATAAACAATAATTTTAAAGGAAGATCAAACTCTCTTGTAATTAATAAATCCTGTTGACCTTCTTCGGCAGTAATTTTCGTTTTTCGTTCCATAATTTGGTTATTCTTTCGGTTTATAGTTTTTCATGATACTTTCCAGTTTGTTAAAACGATCGTCCCACATTTGGCGGAACGGTTCTATAAAATCAGCAACTTCTTTCATTTTTCTGGCATTAGTAACGTAATAAATTTCCCTTCCATTTTGCGTTTGCTCCAAGAGCTCACATTCCGTTAATATTTGAATGTGTTTTGAAATAGTTTGTCTTGAAGAATTAAAATTTTCAGCAATAACTCCCGGAGTCATTGACTGGATAGCCACTAAGCTTAAGATTGCCCTTCGGGTAGGGTCGGCAATTGCCTGAAATACATCTCTACGAATTTCCATTGTGCAGTTATTTGACAGCAAATATAATGCAGTTATTTGACTGCGCAAAATTTTTGACACTATTTTTTAAAAATATTTTTTTGTAATGACAGTATTATCAATGTTTTATAGACTTCCGGACGATGGAGCCGTAGAGTAGATAAGAAGTTAACGGCTCGCAATTTTAAATTCCATTCGAGCAAGAAAGAGTATAATTGCAATTTCCGCGAGAAAATAGAATACCGCTAAATAGGTTAGGTGGGTATAAAGATAGAGTAAGAGGCCTGCCGTGATTCCACAGTACAACAGGTTTGCAAAAGCAATAATTTTTAGACAACCTCGCCAGTTCTCATTCGCAAACCAGTAACTCGCAAATGAAGATGCCATAAGCAAACAGGCTAAAACAGCAAGAAGATAGAGTGTTTTTTTGGGAACGCCGAAGTAGATTTCCAATTCAACCAATACTACGCCCAACAAAAGGGTAGAGAATAAAGCTCCTAAGCCGTCGATCAGAAATATTTTTTTCGAATTTAAAATCATAGGTTCTATTGGGGGCATTTGTTTTTAGTTTATTAAAGTTAGGCTTAAAATATTAAATTACAATAGTTTGACTCAAAAAAAACAAATCAATGAAGGAATTCACTTTCAGAAGTGTTTGATTGCTTAAAAAGAGATTGAGGTATTGCTCCAAATAAAAAACCACTCTTTCCGGTTTATAAAAGAGTGGTTTTGTTGTTTTAAGGTGCAGAACATTATATTTTTTTGAGGGTAACTTTCATTTCTTTACTGTCTAGTGTCAGTTGATCTTCTGTTATGATACTTTCACAAGGGTAGGGAGTACCGGTTTCATCCTTTATCACTAAATTTTTACCACCTTTTGTTAAAGCATAAGTACCATTGTTAATTTCTTGAGTAAGATATCCGGTAACATGTCCGTCTTCCGTAAAGGTAAGTGTACCCTGAGTTAGAATTACATTTTTCATAGAATCCGAAATCGGTAATTTAGGCTCTACAGCAGTAATTTTCCAGGAGTTCACTAATTTATTTCGACCTTTATGACATGAAATCATTAATACAGCCAGTACTGCAATTGCGAAGATAAATAATTTAGATTTTTTCATGATTTTGTGGTTATATGTTAAACTACAGAAAATTACAAAATTTATTCTAATTAAAAATCTAAAAATCAAATATTTATAAAATTACTATCACACATGAAAAAACCATAAATCTCAAGGGTTTTGTGCCTGAATAGCTTCAGAAAAACTAGTTTAAGGTGAGCTCTCCCAGAATTTCTTCGTACATAAAAGGGCCACCCGGATATTTGGCGGTATAGTCCAGGTTCATCCATACCTGCCCACGTTCGTCTATGTGGTAATGAATTTTTTTACCATAACTTTCTTTTACAAAAAGCACATTTTTGATCAGGTAATTTACTTTTTCCAAGTCGATTGTTGAGCCGATAAGTATTTCAGGGTAAATATGTCCTTTCGTATGAATCAATCGGGGAGTTCCGCCAATCGATCGAACTGCAGCGGCCATCAAAATAGAATGATCGTCGCAATCGCCTGAAAAGTATTCTAAAGACTCACTCGCAGTTGCAATATAATCCCCTTCTTTAGGATCATTAACATAATTCCAACGGCTGTTGATTTCTTTAAACACGGCAAAACACTGAATAATGGTTCTGTAATCTGAATAACCTTTAAGGCCTTTAAAATGCTTAGAGGTGGCCATAATGGCAAAGTTTCGAACCTTTGGATTCTGATACTCTATCGCATTGATAATTTTGGATTTATTAGGAAACGGAAGCAGTTTTGCCACAATAATATCCTGTGGGAATGGATTGTCAGACATGGTGTAAATCATCGAATTGTAGTCTTCGGAGATTTCACTGAAGCCATAATTTCCAATAACCGTTCCGTAGAACAATACTAATAAATATACCGCAATGCAGAGTATAATGATGGTTCTGAGCAACATCAGAAGAAAGAAAATTGCAGTAAAAACGAGTATAAAAATCAAAACACGATCTAAATTGAATGCCCATTGCAAATCGATCAGATTTTGATGTAATATGATAAAAATCGGAACCGTAATCAAAAGACTCAGCAGCATAATAATAATCCTGTCCCAGGGTGATTTCACCTGTAGTTTGGATTTTAATTGCGGAAAGTCAATTTTAGGAAATTTTATCATAAGATTCAAAAGCAGTTTTTACAGCGCTTTTACGGTTTCAACAAAAGTACTTTTTTTCTCAATAATTCCCAGATCAAATAATTGATTTTGAATTTTGATAAAAGCTTTTTCAGTCAGTTGCTTCTGAGACCATTGGGTTAATTTTAGCCACTCCTGAATGTCTTCTTGTTTTTGATTGAAAAGACTTGCCAGAGTTTTGTCAATATTTGGAATCTGAGCAAAATCCTGAGTTGTTCTATTGATTATCTCCAATATCTGCTCGACTATTTTAGGGTTCTTTTTCAAAAACTCGTCTCTGACGGCAAGTACAAACGATGGCCATGGAGTAGGGCAGTCACCAACTCTTCTGAAAATACCTTTATCAACCAGTGGCTTGGTCATAAAACGCTCCCACATAAAATAATCGGCAGTTCCGTTAGTCAATGCTTCAACAGCGCCGTCTATCGTATTTATGATTTCAAACTGTAAATTATCGGTTTTCCATCCTTGCTCATGTGCATTGACATAAGCCATTAGCTGTGATCCTGAACCCAATCGTGAAATGGCTGCTTTTTTATCTTTAAGATCTTTCACGGTTTCAAAAGTTGATTTTGCAGCAACATGAATTCCCCAAATCAAAGGTGATTGTACGTAGATCTGAACAATTTTACTTGGATTTCCTGCTGCAATATCTTTTAGAATACCTTCAGTCAGAATAACGGCAATGTCAGCTTCATCATTGCGAAGCATCTGACACATTTTGCCGGTTCCTTCCGGAATGTCTTTCCATTGTAAATCAATATTTTCAGCTTCAAATTCACCATTTTCAATGCACATTTGCCATGGTAAATTGAAGTGCTCAGGAACACCTACAATTTTTACAGTTTTCATTCTAAGTTTAGTTTAAGTTGGTTAAGTGTGTTTTAAGTTTATTGGGGTATTAATTTTTTAATAAATCAGTTCTGTGTTTGTCTGATAAACAGGGTTCGGCAAATTCAATTATAGCATTTGCTTCGTATTCTGATAATAAGTTCTTTACAATCGAATAATCGGTATTTTTTGTAATTTCGACTGCAAGAAAGGTATCATTTAATGCTTCTGACAAACAATTGAT
Source organism: Flavobacterium sp. B183 (assembly GCF_023539155.1). Lineage (NCBI taxonomy): Bacteria > Pseudomonadati > Bacteroidota > Flavobacteriia > Flavobacteriales > Flavobacteriaceae > Flavobacterium > Flavobacterium sp. B183. The sequence continues at coordinate 3,557,617 of NZ_CP097434.1, forward strand.
TGCTTTTAATTTTTCGCGTATGATTTCTTTATCAAATTCTTTTTCAAGAATAAGAACCTGTACGATCGAGTTCCCTGAATGTTCTATGGTTTCTTTATGGATAAAACACTTTTCATTTTCGTCATATTCTGCTCTAAAGATATCATCTGTAGCAATTAAAGGACCGAAAAAAGGAATGTTATCCAGTTTAAAAAGACCTTTCTCAGAATCTAAAATTTCTGCCCACATGGTTTCCGACACTATTTCTTCCAGGTAAGTACTGTAGTATTTGAACAGTATTTTTTTATGTGTTTCTGCCATTATTTCATTTTATATTTTATTGCAACTTCTATTAATTGATCTGATCGATCACTGCTTTCAAAGGCGATATTACAATGCGATAACCGTCAGGATCTAAGAACATTTTTCCATTCTCGTTCCAGAAAGGGTTGGTTGCAGTTAAGATTGAGATATTATTGCGTTCAATTCTGTCTATCAATTCGTTGTAGTCGATAATTGACTTTGGATAAAGCACAATAACATCATCCTCATCAAATGTATGATTTGCTTTTACTTTTGATTGTGTAAATTCAAAATGCCAGTCGGATTGTGGCATTCCAAGAAATACACCATCATAATCTTTATGTTTCTCAAAGCTGCCCAAGAGTTCAAAACCAAGGACATTGATATAAAAATTAGCTATTTTTTCAATATTATCGGTATGTCGGGCAACTCTTAAAAACATAATTTTAGGATCTTATTTGATTAATATGATGTTCTAAATGTTCTACATAATCAGTCATTAGAAACTTTAAATCAATTACAGATGCATCGCTTAAAATGATCTCATAATTCAAAGCTTTTTCATCCACATTCTTCATGATCCTTATAATTTGGCGGTTGATAGAAAGCCAAAGTTGTGTAAGATCATTAATGTCCATGGTTTGATACTGATTTAAATTTACCAGATCCATTTGATTGTAAGGTCTGTGATAATACGGTTTTTCTAGATAATTAATTTCTGTAAAACGAACCAGATTATGAATCCCCGAATCAACCAAATGTCCGATAACTTCTTTTTTTGACCATTTCCCGGGGTTTTTAGCTTCCAAAATTTCACTTTTCAGAGAAGGAAAATAAGCCGAATTATCCGTCAGTAATTTTTCAAACTTTAAAATAGCATTTTCCATGAATAATCTAATTTCTGAATGGATTATAGTAGTGAATTAATTTCCTGCCAGTTTATCAAGGGTATACGCAATAAGTGCATCAACCGCTTTATAAGGATCCTCGCTAAAAGTTCCCGAAGCACGATTGGCGATAATTGCATTTAACGAAAGCGCATTATGCCCTAAAAGAGCAGAAAGTCCGTATATCGCAGCAGTTTCCATTTCTAAATTGGTAATTCTTTGTTCGTCAAAACTAAAATTATCCATTTTACTATTTAATTCCTGATCCTGAATGTTCAAGCGTAAAACACGTCCTTGTGGTCCGTAAAAACCTCCGGCTGTAGCAGTTATTCCTTTGAACATTTGATCCGATTCGATAATTTTTTCCAGCTTTTCAGAACAAGCGATAGCATAAGGTTTACCTTTTTTAGCATCCCAGTTCGTATGCTTGATGAAAGCTTCTTCGATATCAGCATTCGAAACTTCGTCAATTAAATAAGAACGGAGCATGTTGTCAAGTCCCAATCCGTATTTAGACATCACAAAACTGTCTACAGGAATATCGGTTTGTAAAGAACCTGAAGTTCCAATTCGTATAATATTCAAAGAAGTCAGATTTTCTTTTGGCTGACGTGTTTCAAAATCGATGTTTACCAAAGCATCAAGTTCGTTTATCACGATATCAATATTGTCAGGACCAATTCCCGTTGACATTACCGATATTCTTTTTCCTTTGTAGATTCCGGTTTGGGTTTTAAATTCTCTTTTTTGTGTAGAATATTCAATTGAATCAAAAAACTGAGTGATTTTTTCCACTCTGTTTTGATCTCCTACGAAAATAATATCGTGTGCAATATGTTCAGGACGAAGGTTTAAGTGGTAAACACTCCCGTCCGGATTAAGTATTAATTCTGAATTTTGTATCATTTTTTTTTAAGGTTCTAAGTTGCTAAGTCGCTAAGGTTCTAAGTTTTTTTATTTTCGATTCTGAAATTTCAAATAGCAGTAATCTAAAAATCATTAAGCTCAGGCTTTGCGATCTTTGCGTTTTTGTTTAAGCGTTACATTATAATTTCTTTGCGTACGTTGCGGTCAAATTTTTTAAATCAAAAATCTAAAATCTAAAATGATTACCCGCCAACTCTTTTAGTTTTGAATCCTTTAGCTTTAAGGATTTCCATAATTTTATCCCGATAATCTCCCTGAATAATTATAGAGGCGTCTTTAAAAGTTCCGCCAACACTAAGTTTGGTTTTGATTTCTTTAGCCAATACTTTGAAATCTTCGTCTGATCCTTCGTAGCCTTCGATTATGGTGGTGGCTTTTCCTTTTCGTTTTTCGAATTTGCAAATCATAGGTTCCTTTTGGATATAAAGAACATGATCTTGTTCCTGAATCTCTTCAGGTTCATTGGATTCGACATGATCTGGAAACAAATTTTTTAATTGATCTTGTAAGTCCATAATTTTTATGCTAAAAAATAAATGCTAATTAAAGATAGTATGTAAAAATCAAATTCCAAATCCCAATGATGAGTTTGGGATTTGGAATTTTTAAATTTTGGAATCTAATTTAGGTTTATTTCTTGATTAAACCTAAATCTACCAAGCGTTCGTATAAATAATCTCCAGCTGTAATATCTTCGAATTTCTTAGGATTCTCTGCATCAATACAGTTTTCCAAACAATCCAGCTTCATATCGCTTACCGGATGCATAAAAAACGGAATAGAATAACGAGAAGTTCCCCATAATTCTCTTGGTGGGTTAACTACCTGATGAATAGTTGATTTTAACTTGTTGTTTGTATGTCTTGACAACATATCTCCAACATTAATCACCAACTGATCGTCTTCAGCAATAGCATCAATCCATTCGCCATCATGATTCTGAACCTGTAATCCTTTACCCTGAGCACCCATTAATAAGGTAATCAAATTGATATCACCATGAGCAGCCGCGCGAATTGCATTTTCCGGCTCAGTAGTAATAGGTGGGTAGTGAATTGGTCTTAGAATAGAGTTTCCGTCTTTCGCATACTGATCGAAATAAAACTCATCCAGACCTAAATGTAAAGCCAAGGCTCTTAATACATAAACACCTGTTTTTTCAAGCATTTGATACGCCTCTTTACCTACAACATTAAAACGAGGTAATTCCGTAACATTTACGTTCTCAGGATACTCTGCTGCATATTTAGAAGAAGCATCCACGTACTGGCCAAAATGCCAGAATTCTTTTAAATCTCCCTCTTTGCGTCCTTTAGCATGTTCTTTTCCAAAAGAGACATAACCTCTTTGTCCGCCAATACCGGGAATTTCATAATTATGCTTAGTTTCTACTGGCAAAGCGAAAAATTTTCTAATTTCGCTATAAAGCTCGTCTACCAATTGGTCATCTAAAAAGTGACCTTTTAGGGCTACGAAGCCAATGTTTTCAAATGCACTGCCGATTTCATTTACAAATTTTTGTTTACGTTTCGGGTCGTCCGAAAGGAAATCACGTAAGTCTACACTAGGAATGTTTTGCATACTTTACATTTTTATTTAAAGATAAAAGGCGTTGTAAAACCTTTCAGTAACAAAGGTAGAGAATATTTTAGAATTCAATTTTAAAAGTTATACTAAAATTAAAATTTTCTAACAAAAAGCTATAAAATTGTTATATTTTTCTATATTTGAAATACTAAAAACTAACCGCTAATGATCTTTTACAGACAAGACCTAACTGACACTCAATTATTAGACTTATATAAAAAAATTCTCAAACCCCGATTAATCGAAGAAAAGATGCTCATCTTAATTCGTCAGGGGAAAGTTTCCAAATGGTTCTCCGGAATAGGGCAAGAGGCCATCGCAGTAGGAGTGACCTCTGTTTTAGATGATTCAGAATATGTGTTGCCTATGCACCGAAATCTTGGCGTTTTTACCAGCAGAAATATTCCGTTACATCGTTTATTTTCGCAATGGCAAGGAAAAGCAAACGGTTTTACAAAAGGGAGGGACCGCAGTTTTCACTTTGGCACTCAAGAATACAATATTATCGGTATGATTTCGCATTTGGGTCCGCAACTTGGAATCGCAGACGGAATTGCACTGGCGCATAAACTTAAAAATGAGAATAAAATAACAGCAGTTTTTACAGGTGAAGGCGCTACCAGTGAAGGTGATTTTCATGAAGCTTTAAATATCGCTGCGGTGTGGAAACTACCTGTCATGTTTGTAATTGAAAACAACGGTTACGGATTATCTACACCAACAAACGAGCAGTATTTTTGTGAAAACCTGGCCGATAAAGGAATAGGTTATGGTATAGAGAGTCATATTATTGATGGAAATAATATAGTGGAAATCTATAATAAACTGGCGCAACTGAAAGAAGAAATGCAGAAAGATCCACATCCGGTTTTACTGGAGTTTAAGACTTTCAGAATGCGTGGCCATGAAGAAGCGAGTGGTACTAAATATGTTCCGCAGGAGTTAATGGACGAATGGGCAGCCAAAGATCCCGTAGCGAATTACAAAAAATATTTAATAGAAACCGGTGTTCTGACTGCTGAATTTGACGAACAATTACACAGTTCTCTTAAACAGGAAATTGATGAAAACTGGGCCATGGCAAATGCAGAGCCGGAAATCGTTCCTGATTATAATGGTGAATTAGAAGATGTTTATAAACCTTTTGTTTATGAGGAAGTTAAATCTGATTTTGAAGTAGCTAATATTAGATTTATTGATGCCATCAGCAGTAGTTTAAAACAATCGATGGAGCGGCATGAGAATCTGGTGATCATGGGGCAGGATATCGCCGAGTATGGCGGTGCCTTTAAAATTACGGATGGATTTGTGAAGTTGTTCGGGAAAGAACGTGTACGAAATACCCCAATTTGTGAGAGTGCAGTAGTTTCTGCCGGGATGGGATTGTCAATCAACGGCTGTAAAGCTATTGTCGAAATGCAGTTTGCCGATTTTGTTTCTACAGGTTTTAACCCGATCGTAAACTTGCTGGCCAAATCACATTACCGTTGGGGAGAAAAGGCCGATGTTGTGGTACGAATGCCATGTGGCGGAGGAACTCAGGCAGGACCTTTTCATTCACAGACCAATGAAGCCTGGTTTACTAAAACTCCAGGACTGAAAGTTGTTTATCCGGCCTTTCCGTATGATGCAAAAGGATTATTGAATACTTCTATAAATGATCCGAATCCGGTACTGTTTTTCGAACACAAACAATTGTATCGCAGCGTTTATCAGGACGTTCCTGTAGATTATTACACTATCCCGTTAGGAAAAGCAGCTTTATTGAAAGAGGGGAACTCTGTTACTATTATTGCTTTTGGTGCCACGGTTCATTGGGCATTAGAAACGCTGAATAAAAATCCTGAAATAAAAGCGGATTTAATTGATTTAAGAACGTTGCAGCCTTTGGATACCGAAACTATTTTTAATTCGGTTAAAAAGACAGGAAAAGTAATCATTTATCAGGAAGATACTTTGTTTGGAGGTATTGCGAGTGATATTTCGGCCTTGATTATGGAAGAATGCTTTGAACATTTAGACGGTCCTGTAAAAAGAGTTGCCAGTTTAGATTCACCTATTCCGTTTACCAAAGCATTGGAGGATCAGTTTTTAGCTAAAAATCGATTTGAAGATGTTTTATTAGAATTATTGAAATATTAATTACAAATAACAAATAGTTTTGCATAAAGAACATTTTTTTTATCTTTAAACCATAAAAATATAACTTATGAAAAAACTGTTTGTTTCAATTTTTGCAATCACGGTACTTTTTTCTTGTAATAAGAATGGGAAGTCAGAGAGCGACAAAGCATTAGATACAAAATTCGACGCTTATAAGGATCGTTTTGTTACTGATTTATGGAAGATTAACCCGGGCTGGGCTTCGGCTGTTGGTTATCATAAACTGGATAGTGTTTTGGTTGTTCCGGATGCTGCTGAGGAAAAAAGACAACTTGATTTTGTTAATTCTGAATTAGATTCTTTAAAACAATTTAAACTTGAAGATTTATCGGATAACAATAAGACAGATTTTCAAATGATAAAAAATCAATTGGAAGCTACTGTTTTTAACATTAAAGAAGTAAAATCTTCTCAGTGGAATCCTTCTGAATATAATGTTTGTGGAGCTTTCGCCGAAATCTTAAATGGTAAATACGATTCACTGGAAGTTCGTTTACGTGCTTTCAATGCTAAAATGAATAATGTTCCTGCATTTTATGAAGCAGCCAAAAAGAATATTAAAAATCCAACAGTTGAACATACAGAGCTTGCTATAGCGCAAAATTTGGGCGGTTCTACCGTTTTTGACGTTGATTTGGCTGCAGCTCTGGAAAAAAGTAAATTAACTGCTGCCGAGAAAAAAGAAATGCTCGATAAAGCAAAAGTTGCTAAAAAAGCAGTTGCAGATTATGCTGATTGGTTAAAAAAGTTAGACAACAAAACACCACGTTCTTTCAGACTTGGATCGGAATTGTTTGCTAAAAAGTTCAATTTTGATATCCAATCAAGCTATACAGCAGAGGAAATCTTCAAAGTTGCCGTAGATCATAAAAAAGATTTGCACGAAAAAATGTTTGTTTTGGCTGATAAACTTTGGAAAAAATACAAAGGAAACGAACCAAAGCCTGCTGACAAACTGGATTTAATCAAACAAGTAATTGATAAAATCTCTTTACAGCATACTACACCTGAGAAATTCCAGTCTGAAATTGAAAAACAAATTCCGGAATTAACAGCGTATGTTAAAGCAAAAGATTTACTTTACATCGATCCTTCAAAACCACTTGTAGTTCGTAAAGAGCCGGCTTATATGGCGGGCGTGGCAGGAGCTTCTATTTCGGCTCCCGGACCTTATGATAAAAATGCCAACACCTATTATAATGTGGGAAGCATGTCTGGCTGGACGGCTGAAAATTCAGAAAGTTACCTGCGTGAATACAACGATTATATCCTTCAAATTTTAAACATTCACGAAGCTGTTCCGGGACATTATACTCAATTGGTGTACAGCAATCAATCGCCAAGTATCATTAAATCTATTTTAGGAAATGGCGCTATGGTAGAAGGCTGGGCTGTTTATGCAGAGAAAATGATGTTGGAAAGCGGATATAAAAACTCTGATGAGATGTGGTTAATGTACTACAAATGGAACTTGAGAGCTACTTGCAACACCATTTTGGACATTAGTGTACATACTAAAAATATGTCTAAAGAAGCGGCATTGGATTTATTGACTAAAGAGGCTTTTCAGCAGCAGGCAGAGGCAGATGGGAAATGGAAACGTGTTACTTTATCACAAGTACAATTGTGTTCTTATTTTACAGGATACACGGAGATCTATAACTTAAGAGAAGAGCTTAAAAAGAAAGAAGGAGATAAATTCAATTTGAAGAAGTTTCACGAGAAATTCTTGAGTTTTGGAAGTGCTCCAGTGAAATATATAAAAGAATTAATGTTGTCTGAGGAATAAAACAGCAACAATTACGGCCGATTTTAAACTTATAGAGTCGTCGTTTGCAAGATTTTGTTTTATTAAGTGTAAAACATTTTTTTGAGAACTGCTTCCTAATGGATGCAAAGTAAAAAGACTAACAGTTTATTTAACCGTTAGTCTTTTTTATTTTGGAGTTTAAATAGTAATTTATGTAAATCCGACAGGTTTTTAAAACCTGTCAGATTTGTTTTATAGCTCAAATTCTATTTTCATTTAAATTCTATTTCGATTTCGACTCTAATTCAAACAATTGTACCCGACTTTTCAAGCGATCGATGAGTAAATTCATCATCCTTTTGTTGAGACTGGAGGAGTTTTGAATATAAGTTTCGTATTCTTCAAGGGTAAAAAGCGCCATTACGATTCCTTTTAGAGAATTTCTAAACTTAATATCTTTTTGAATGGAGTTTTCGATGGTTTGGAGTTTCTTTTCTACTGTGTACGAGTAAAAATCAGCTTTATTTTTGTTGACATAGTTAATAAAAACCGCAACAAATAAATCGTTCTGAAGTTTTAAAATGGGTCTAATGGTTTGATTTTGAAACAACTCATCCGCAGAAGATTGAGCACTTATAGTTCCTAAAGTTTCGCCTCTGAATTCTTTTAAAAAAGTGTCTCTTGCTTCCATGTTTTTTCTTTAAATTTAGAAAAAAATCCGATACGATTTTTTCCATTTAAACTAAAAATGATGCAATTCCTTATTATTTTAAACTCCTGAACTTTGTTTGAAATGAATTTGCATTTTAAAACTTCAAAAATGATCAAAAAAATTATACTTTTTTCTTTATTGGCTCTTGCTCTAATTTCTTGTAATTCAAAAGAAAATAAAGAAGAGTACAAACATGCTGTTTATCGCGCGGTTCACAAAGGCGATACAGCAGTCTTAGACATTCGTATAAACAACAAGCGGTTTTTCGGCCGTTATGAAGTATTCTACCATAAAATTGGTAAAGATTCCGGGGATGTAAGAGGAGATATAAAAGGAGACACGTTAAGAGGGGATTATCATTTTATCTCTAATGGCGGAAGCTGGAAGAGAATTCCTTTAGCCTTGCTAAAAAAAGACAATAAATTGTTCTTAGGAAAAGGAGTAATCGGAATTTATTTTAATCTTCCGCTTTTTATGCCTGATCAGCCTATAGAATATAACGAATCAGGGTTTGTTTTTGAAAAAGTTAAGGAGTAATTTTTGTTTATTTGTTTCAGGTTTCAGATTTCACGTTGTTGTTAGGTTTATTGACGAAGTCAAAACCTGAAACCTGAAACTTGAAACCTGAAACATAAAACCTGAAACAAAACTTTTCTTAATCAAACCTACCAATCTTCGAAGGCAGTTCAAATATCTCAAGATCGAAATATTCTACAGAAGCCATTACGTGATCAAATATATCAGACATAATATATTCGTAATTGGCCCAGCGTTTATCGCTCGAAAAAGCATAAATTTCTAATGGAACTCCATTCGCAGTCGATTGCAGTTGACGGCACATCATGTGCATGTCTTTGTTTAAACCGGGATGTGTTACCAAATATTGCATGATATACTTGCGAAACAATCCTAAATTGGTCATGTTTCGGCCATTAAGTGCCAAAGTTTTATCAATTCCGCGAATCTCATTGTATTTGTCGATTTCGGATTGTCTGGTTTCGATATAAGAAGAAATCAATTGTACTTTTTTCATCTGATTCAAATCTTCGTCATTCAAAAAACGAATGCTGCTGCTTTTGATCAAAACGTGTCTTTTAATACGTCGACCGTCAGATTTCTGCATACCGCGCCAGTTCTGAAAAGAATCAGAACTCAAAGCATAGGTTGGAATTGTGGTAATCGTGTTGTCAAAATTTCGAACCTTAACGGTCGTCAGGTTAATTTCGATTACATCACCATCAGCACCGAATTTATCCATCGTAATCCAGTCGCCAATACGAACCATATCGTTTATCGCGACCTGAACGCTCGAAACAAACCCGAGAATAGTATCTCTGAATATCAAGATAATAATAGCCGAAAGTGTTCCTAAGATAGTCAGCAATTCGCCTTGTTTGATTCCGAATAACTTCGAAATAATAATGGCAACCCCAAAAATCCAGAGAACTATCATAATAACCTGAACAAAACTGTCGATTGGTTTGTCGCTGTATTCCGGTTTTTGCTTTAAATAATCACGTAAAGCATTAAAAATGGTGCGGGTAATCCATAAACCCAGCAAAACGATATAAACGCCCACTATTTTTCCAAAAACAGACTCCCAGTATTCATATTTGTCCAGAATAATCGGAACAGCCTTGTAAATAAAGAAAAACGGAATTAAATAGGCCGTGTATTTTGTGGTTTTATTGTGAATAAGGTAATCGTCAAATTTTGTTTTGGTACGCTGCGCAAAAACGGCGGTTAGTGTAACCAAAACAAATTTTGCCAAATAATAGATGGCATAAGCCAGTATTACCATAATGGCAATATTAAAGACCAGGCTTACATAAGACGCAATGTTGCGGCTCATGCCCCAGTCTCTAAAAATAGGGTATAAAAAGTTGAATATTTTATCCAAAAGTCTAGGCATTATTCTCCAGGTATTTTTTCTCTATATAAAAAGTTCCAAACGGAATAAGTGACGCTATCTGTATAATTGCAAAAGTTTTTAAATCCCAGTTTTGAGGTTTTTTAAGTAAAATAGCCAACAATACATATCCGATAAATAAAACACCATGTGTCATTCCCAACGGACGTAATAAGGTATGATAAAGTTCAGGATTATTGGTTTTGATGAAAAGCATATTGGTAAACAATACTAAATAAGAGATTCCCTCTAAAATTGCAGTAACTTTGAAAATCTTGAGCATATTCTATTTTTTGAGTTTAATACTAGCAAAATTAAGTATTATCGTTGGTTTTTGCAGTATCAATCAGGAAAGTAATTTACTTTTGTAATCTTAAACTTTGATAATGAGTAAACGCGATTTAAAAAAATATCTTGCCGAATTAGATAAGGAACAGCTCGAAGAGCAAATTATCGAATTGTATGAAAAGTTTAGTCCTGTAAAAGTGTACTACGATTTTGTCTTTAACCCTAAAGAAGATAAGCTATTGCAGGAATGTAAAGTAAAGATTTCACACGAATATTTTCCAATCAAAAAAGCAGGGGCCAGAAAACGTCCGAAAGCAAAATTGCGACGTTCGGTAGCGCAGAAATACATCAAACATTTTATTTTGTTAGGAGTTGATCCTTTTGTTGTTGCTGATATTATGCTTTACAATATAGAAATAGCACAAACTTATTCGTCTCAAAATCCGGTTAAGCAGGATTTATTCTGTAAAAGCATCTTCAATTCCTTCGAACAGGCAGTGAATTTTTCGATTTCCAATGGAATTTTACCGGATTTTAAAGAAAGAATCATCACCATTCAACAAGAAACTCTTCAACAAAAATGGATAAATAGGTACGATTTCGAGGCAATTTTAGAGAAAATCGACTAATAAAGTGATTCTCATAAAAAATCTTATTTAAAAAAAACATTTATTTTAGGTTAAAATAAAGTGAAAAACTGTTTTTTCGGTGTATTTTTGCAAAAATCCAAAAATAAACAATGTCTCAAAACACTTTAGAAATAGAAAGAGAAGAGAAAAAAGAACTTTATGCATATCAAAAAGGCGATATTGATGCCATTTTTGATCGTTTAGACAACGCTCCTCCGAAACATCATTTATTATATCAATTGCCTACTGGTGGTGGAAAAACTGTGATTTTTTCCGAAATTGTTCGTCGTTATTTAGCTAATAATGATAAAAAAGTGGTGGTCCTGACACACCGTATCGAACTTTGTAAGCAAACCTCAAAAATGCTAAAAGGGTTTGGTGTTTCCAATAAAATCATTAACAGTAAAGTAAAAGAATTACCGGATCAAAACGATTTCTCTTGTTTTGTGGCCATGGTCGAGACTTTAAAAAACCGTATCAATGACGAAAAACTACATTTAGATAACATTGGTTTGGTTATTATTGATGAGGCACATTACAATTCATTCCGAAAATTACTAAACTCATTCAAAAATGCTTTTATTCTTGGAGTAACAGCAACGCCTTTGAGTTCAAATATAAAATTACCGATGCACCAGAGTTACAATGAACTTATTGTGGGTGATACCATTAGTTCATTGATTGACAAGGGATTTTTGGCTCGTGCAACAACCTATAGTTATGATGTTGGATTAACCTCTCTTAAAGTAGGTATTAACGGTGATTATACCGTAAAATCATCCGATGATTTGTATACGAATACCATCATGCAGGAAAAATTATTGCACGCTTATACAGAACGCTCAATAGGTAAAAAGACCCTGATTTTTAATAATGGTATCCACACTTCATTATATGTTTATGAAACATTTAGAGAAGCAGGGTACGACATCAGACACCTTGATAATACCAGCAGCTCAGAAGAGCGTAAAGATATTTTACAATGGTTCAAAAAAACACCGGATGCGATTCTGACTTCTGTGGGAATCTTAACAACAGGTTTTGATGAACCAACGGTTGAAACGATTATTTTGAACAGAGCGACTAAGTCATTAACGCTTTATTATCAGATGATTGGTCGTGGATCCCGTAAATTACCCGGAAAAGACGAATTTACAGTAATCGACCTGGGGAATAACGCCGCACGTTTTGGTTTATGGAGTGAGCCGGTAAACTGGCAGCACATCTTTAAATCGCCTGAATTTTATTTAGAGAATCTTCGTGATGATACTGAGATTGAAATGTACTTTAAATACAGTATGCCGCCGGAATTACGTGCTAAATTCAGCAAAACCGCCGATGTAACTTTTGACGTTGATGAAGAACATAAGTTAATTATCAAACAAAATTTACGTTCAAAAGTGGTTTTAGACAAATCGTTAGAACAACATGCTTCCATGTGTGTGGACAATACAGAAACGCTGCAAGAAGCAAAATCATTAGGAAAAGAACTTGATGATGATATAGAATGCCGTATCAAACGTTTTGCAAAATGTTTGAGTCAGTGTAGTAAAAATTACCGCGAATGGCTTCTTGACGATTATAAAAAGAACCTGACGTTATTAATAGGTAAGAAGTATCGTGAAAAAATCATGAACGAACCGGACGAATAGAAAAATTTTGTTTCAGGTTTAAGGTTTCAGGTTTTTTTGGAATCTAAACAAAATTATATTCTTAAAAGGAGAAATAGCATTTTAGAGTAATTCATTCTATTGCGATTTCTCCTTTGCAAATTACCAGAAACTCATTTTTAAGTTATCAAAGCAACCTGAAACTTGAAACCAATAAAAACAAAATAAACAAAATAAAAAGATGTCTAAACAATTCTCATCATTAGGAATTTCAGCACCAATTTTAAAAGCATTAGGCGAATTGAACATTGTTGAACCAACAGAAATTCAACAAAAAACAATTCCATTACTTCTGGCTGAAACTCAGGATGTAGTTGGTTTAGCCAAAACAGGAACTGGTAAAACCGCAGCTTTCGGATTGCCGTTGCTGCAGTTAGTTGCTGCAGAATCTCCTGTTGTTCAGGCTGTCATTTTAGTTCCAACGAGAGAACTTGGACAGCAAATCTTTAGAAATTTAGAAGATTTTGGAAAACATATTCCAAATATTTCTATTGCTTCAATTTGCGGAGGAATTCCAATAAAACCACAAATTGAGCGATTAACACAACCTACACAAATAGTTGTAGCTACACCGGGACGTTTAATTGATTTGATTCAGCGCAAAGCGATTGATTTAAAACAAACTTCTTATTTAGTGCTGGATGAAGCCGATGAAATGGTTTCGATACTTAAAGAAAGTTTGGACGAGATCATCGCGGAACTTCCTAAAAAACACCGTACTTTATTGTTTTCTGCTACTTTACCGGGAACGATCAAACAACTGATTCAGAACTATTTGAATAAAAATGTAGTTCAGGTCAGCGCAAATATGGAAACTGCAGGTAATCAGGGAATTGATCACGAATATATTGTAGTGGATCCAATTGAAAAACTGGATGTTTTAATGCATTTCCTGAATTCAAAAGAGGGGGAACGCGGTATTATTTTCTGTAAAACCAAAGCAGCAGTCAATAAATTGGCGAAGAATTTAGCGATCAATCGTTTTTCTTCAGGAGCACTTCACGGCAGTTTGTCGCAAGGAATACGTGACAGAATCATGGAGCAGTTTCGTGAAGGACATATCAATATATTAGTGGCTACAGATTTGGCAGCCAGAGGAATTGATGTAAAAGAGATTTCTTATGTGGTGAATTATCACTTACCTGACACTTATGAAAACTACGTTCACCGAAGCGGAAGAACGGCAAGGGCAGGAGCAAAGGGGCTTTCACTAACGGTTTTACAGGAGGAAGAAGTAGCAGAAATTCCGGAATTTGAAGCAGAATTAGGAATTAAATTCACCAAATTTCAAAAACCGTCGGCTTTAAGTCTTGAAGAGAACAATATGCTTTTATGGGCCAAGCAGATTTTCAAAACAAAGCCCAATCATGATATTTCAACTGATCTGAAAACGAAGGTAAAGACCGTTTTTCATCATCTGACTAAAGACGAACTAATTGAAAAATTGATGGCCAGTTATGTTTTACAGAACAAAGTTGAAGTCACCGAAAAACCTGTTAAAAAATTCAAAAAGTAATATTCCGGCCGATTAACTTTGCTAATTTATGTCGTATATTTATAAGGTAATTTCACTATAATCCCAGTTAATATACAGCATATATGAAGATAGTCATCATAGGAGGTGGTTTTGCAGGAATCAATCTTGCAAAAGAGCTTGTTAACCATCCTCAGATACAGGTAACTCTTGTAGACAAGAACAATTATAACTTTTTTCCACCACTTATATATCAGGTTGCTACGGCTTTTTTAGAGCCCTCAAGTATCAGTTATCCGTTTAGAAAATTCTTTGCTGGTAAAAAGAATCTTGAGTTTCGTTTAGGAGAATTGCTTTCTGTGGTTCCGGCCGAGAATAAAATCATCCTGAACAACGGAGAATTAACATACGATCATTTAGTTTTTGCAACCGGTGCTGAAACCAGTTATTTTGGAATGGAAAATGTAATGAAAAACGCCATTCCGATGAAAACGTTAAACGACGCCATCGAAATGCGTAATGCACTGCTTAAAAACCTTGAAAAAGCAGCAATTACCAAAGACATGCGTAAACGACGCAAATTATTAACTATCGTTGTAGCAGGAGGAGGCCCGACAGGTGTGGAAGTATCCGGAATGTTTGCCGAAATGCGCAAAAGTATTCTGTTAAAAGAATATCCCGAATTAGAAACATCAGCCAGTAATGTGTATTTGGTTGATGGGGGAGACGCACTCCTCTCACCTATGAGCAAAGCCTCTCAGGAGGATACCCTTGAGGCACTTACCAAACTTGGTGTTGTGGTAAAACTTCAAACACGTGTTGTTGACTATGTTGATGATACTGTTCATTTTGCAAATGGAGAAACAATTAAAACCAAAAACCTGATTTGGGCAGCCGGAGTTTCTGCTAAATTTTTGAAGGAATCCCAACAGAAAGTTATGGTCGTGGAAAACGAATGGCGACTGATGAATACAATAAAGTCAACGGACTCGTAAATATTTACGCTATTGGTGACACAGCCATCACAGCCGGTGACAAAAATTTCCCGGACGGGCATCCGCAAGTGGCGCAGGTCGCTATTCAGCAAGGATTAAATTTGGCCAAAAACTTTAAAGCAATGGTTCAAAACAAACCTTTAAAAGCATTTATGTACAATGACAAAGGTTCTATGGCAATTATTGGAAAAAATAAAGCTGTTGTAGATTTACCAAGTCCAAAATGGCATTTTAAAGGATTCTTTGCCTGGTTTATTTGGTTATTTGTTCATTTGATGTCTTTGATTACCTATAGAAACAGATTGAATACCTTCTGGAACTGGATGATTGCTTATTTCGCAAAAGATCAGTCTTTGAGAATGATTATCAGACCGGATAAACGATAATAAAGAGAATTGATAAAATTCAATTTTTAAATTCCAAACTCCAATGAACTGAGAGTATTTAATTGAGCATAAAAAAAGCCAGAATTATTAAATTCTGGCTTTTTTTATTATAGTGAGAATGTACTTTTTCTCTTTTCCGTCGAAATGACAATTTAGAATATCTTTATTAGTGACCAATCATAATATCATCTTCCGCAGATAATTCAACTTTTTGCTTGATAGAACGTTTGCTGATATTTAAAAAGACAAAAGCTGTAAGAGTAGTGATGGTCATAATAGCCACCATTGGAGCTACAGAATCTTTAACGAAAACTCCAACAGCAAACGAAGCCAAAGCCCCAATACCCAACTGAATAGCCCCCATTAATGCTGAAGCACTCCCTGTATTTTTAGCAAAAGGTGCCAGGGTAAGTCCGGCGGTATTTGGATTCGAAATTCCCAGACAAGCCAGAAATAAAAACAACATTCCGATAGTTTGATACAATCCCAAAAGGTCATTTAAAGCCAGAATTAGAAAAAGGATACTAATAACAGACTGTGAAATCAATGCTCCAAAAATCATCTGTTCACTAGAATATTTCTTCAATAACACTGAGTTTAACTGACTTGAGCCAATAAAACTTAACGACATAAAAGCAAAAATCCAACCGTAAGTCTTGGCATCAACGTGATAAATATCCATAAAAATGATAGGTGAGGCCGCAACGTATGAAAATAAGCCCGAAAAAGCGATTGCACCGGTAAAGGCATAAGTATAAAACTGAGGTTCTTTAAAAACGATGATAAAATTGGTAATAATAGGTTTTGGCTTCAAAGATATTGAAGTATCAGGCTTATAAGTATTTGGTAAACCAACTTGTGATGCAATTAATATAGCAATTCCCATACACATTAGGATAAAAAATACGGTATGCCAGCCATAATCTTCTGTAACATAACCTCCAATTGTTGGTGCCAGCATAGGAGAAAGTCCAACGACAAGCATTAATAAAGAGAATACTTTTGGAATGTCTTTTACAGGAAACAAATCACGAACCATCGCTACAGAAGCCACTGTGGCAGCACAACTACCAATGGCCTGAACAAATCGTAAAAGGATAAACGAATCAATATTAGTTACATAAATACATCCCAAAGAAGCCAGAATATAAACCATCAAACCTACAAACAAAGGTTTTTTTCGGCCAAAACGATCCAATAATGGTCCGTATAATAATTGTCCCGCTGAAATTCCGATAAAATAACTGGATAAACTCATGGATACTTTTGCTACCGAAGTGTGCAAATCCTTTGCTATACCTGAGAAACCAGGAAGATACATGTCTATTGAAAATGGGCCGAGTGCTGTTAAAGAACCTAAAATAAGGATAAGGGTAATGTATTTTTTTGTTGTCATTTTCTTAAAAAATTGCTTTTCATTTTTTGCAAAGGTAAAGATTTCATATCTTGTAGTGTAATTTAAACGTTTTTTAATAAAACGTTTGATTAGGTTACGCATTAATTGAACTATAAAAAAGCATTATTAACACTAATCTTAAAATCAAAAATTATGAAAAATTACATTTTAGTATTCGCGCTTATTTTTACCACAATTTCATTTGCACAAACCATTACGTCCAAAAAAGAAGAGGCAAATGTAGAGCAGTACGCATTACTGCAAAAAGTAAACAAATATTACCCGGACATTACTTTAAACAAAACCGTTACCAATTTTTATGCAGATGGCAATATTATTGACACGCATCAGGAGTTTGATTTGACAACTTCAAAATTTTCAAGCTACAAAATCGGACTTGAGCCGGATAACAAAAAATTGCTGTTTGAATACGTTTCTGATGAAACCGGAAAAGTTTACGGAGACGTAACCATTTTTAAAGGAAATGCATTGCGAACTACTTTCAATGAAAAAAATAATGAAATTAGCGTATCGCTAAACGGAAAACCAGTTTACCTGAAAAAGATAAAACAAAACTAAAACAATAGATTTTAGACTAAAAATTGAAATCAAACAGAAGCATTCGCTACGGTGAATGCTTTTTTATTTTATATTTGAAGCTGATTGAATTACAAATACTTTTAAATCAAAATGAAGAAAATTTTCGTATTCTTATTAATGATTGTTGCTATAGCGTCATATTCGCAAACCAACCGATTTACTGGAACCTGGAGCACTGAAAATTGTAAAACCTGCAGCAAAGAATATGTCCTGAAAATTAATATGGCACAATCCAATAATAAAATATTTGGAACGGCTGAGATTACAAGCGACAATCAGAAATTTGTCAGTGGTGTTATGGAAGTTACCGGTAATGTATACGCGCTTGGCGAAAAAGCTCAAATTACCATTAAAGGCAAAGACGGTTCTGCAGGTGCAGTTTTATTTGCAAAGGATGATGTTCTACAATTCTCAAAAAGAGGCGGTGACGATTTAGTTCCCAAAGAAACGGTTCTGACCAAGTTGTACGAGTAGAACTATTTACCACATAGTCCCGATGCATCGGGATGTTTCTATAAAAGAGTATAAAAAGAAATATGTTTCTAACGCATAGTAGTCACTGTATGTTTTAAATAAGTGAAACGTCTTTTATGAGAGTGTTAAACCTATGTTTTTTTGGGTACCATGAAGTGGAAGAGAATAATATTATGTAAAATAGAAAATGTGAAATTATTATGATACGAGAATTGCATAATTGAAAAAGTAGGAATTTCAAGATCGACATTTTATAGAAAGTTTAAGACAAAATCCTTTTATGCCGGATGAAATCCTGGAAATTGCCAAAATTCTTTGTCCGGATGAGTTTTATTAGTTGATGATGTTGTTAAACATTATCTATGGAATTTTGCAGTATTTGAAAAATAAATTTCAAAATAATATTTTACGGGAATCTCAGCAAACAGGAATTAGCATGATATTTTTAAAGGATGTATCACAGGCTGTAAATTCAGTTTATAAAATTTAGAAGTTTAGTTGAGATAATCCTGTCAAATATTATGGATGCAATTTTGCAGTATTTGAAAAATAAATTTCAAAATAATTTTTTACGAGAATCTCAGCAAACAAGAATAAGCATGATATTTTTTAAACGAGTTATCTATCAAAGGCTAAAATTAAGTTTTATAGAATTTGCAAGTTTAGCAATAATCTTGTTGAACATTTTGGATGCAATTTTGCTGTATTTGAAAAATAAATTTCAAAATAATATTTTAGGAGAATCTCAGCAAACGGGGCTTAGCATGATGTTGAAATTTTAGTTTCTGAATGTTTACAATATTTACTAATGGGTATTATAGTATGGCAACAAAGCAATTCATTAAAAAATCAACAAAGGCTTTAAGCGTTAGTGATTATTTACTGTATACATTTTGACCTATAATTTATAGTATGAATCGCAGAACGTCCAAGAAGATGTTAACAACTTTATCAACAGTATGTTCAACCTCTATTTTCGAACAAATCTAATATATAAAAAAAAAAGAAACATAAAAAAAAGCCCCGTTTTATTGGGGCTTATTTGTTTATTCGCTTTTATTTTCTACCAATTGTAGAACACTTTCTAAAAATCGGTCATTCTTATAAGAATTAGTTTTTTCATCATAGAATTTACAAAGGTACATAGGATTATCATCAGAACCGCCCATTATTTTACCCAAATTTTGTTCGATGTACATTTGCCCATTATTGGGTTGTATTTTTACTGTAACGACATCTCCTAAATTAAATTTTCTCATTGTTTATTAATTAGTTAGTATTTATTAGAACAACAATTTACAATATTTGATCTATCCTTTTACTTCATTAATTAATTTACCATTAATAAAATATTGCATCAAAGACTTTCCTTTGTCAAGCTTGTATAAAGTTCTGACAGTATTACCGTCAAAAGTTCTGATTTCACCAAAAGTTAAAACATCGTCTGCAGTTACAAATGTGTAAGACAAACATCGATTGTCTAAAATAGTAACATTATATATTTTATACTTTGGAATATCTTCATAAATTAAATCGGCTGACAGAAATTCATTTGTTTTAAAATTGTTTTTGAATTTGTTTTTAACCTCTTTGCTTATCATAATATCCGGATAAAAGGAATTAACTTTCTTTATTAATTCGTATTGTTCTATCGTGGCAATGTCTGTTTTTTCAAGATAAACTTTCATATCCGAATCCTGTGCAAGAACTGGGAGGGAAAGGATAAGCAAAAATAATAAAGTAATTTTTTTCATGTGGTTTAGTTTGTGAGTTTATAATTACTAAAGATTTCCAAATATAATGCCAAAAGGTTAAATATCAATAGGTGACTGTTATAAAAGAATAAATAATTATACCTTTATAAAGATAAACTATAAATCATAAAAAAATGAAATTAATAAAACTTACATTACACAAACTATCAACTATTTACATATCTACAGATCATATAGTTGCTTTTTTTCCACATCCACAAAAAGGAAGTGAAATAATTGTTACGAATGGTATCAACATTCCAGTTAACGAAAGTATTGAAGCAATTAAAGAGAAGATAGAAAGATAATCATTGCAACATTTCCAAAAGAAAAGTAGATTGTATATATAATGTCAATAATTTTAATTTCACTTTGTCAATTGCTATAAAAGAATAAATAATTTAACTTTAAAATCTGACTGATTATCAAATATTTAAAAACAAAAAAAAACATATGATAGATTTATTAGACAAAAACGGCTATTTTGAATTTGATTATAATGGAGAAAAATTTCTTGGAGATGTTCAAAAGCCAAAATCTTTTTGTTTCATGGGAAACTACTTAGAGAAGGTTACTATAGATGTAATCATAAATTTAGGAGAATATAAAAGCGGGGTTAGAGCAAATACTGAAGAATTAACGATTATATCTCCTAATATACCCGCCGATATTAAATTTTGGATTGACGCATACTTTACACATAGACCATCCCTGTCAAGATATAATTTTCAATGCGATAAGCCTTTGTAACTTAATACAAAGGCTTGTCTATTATATATTCATTGCAGTATTGTCGAGAAATATATATACCCGTTTTTCGATTGTAAATATTAATGTAGTGATAATCAAATCCGACATGTTTACACCAATTATGTAGGTAAAATATTGATTTACAAAACTCAATTTTTATAGGTCTAATAGATTTATTTTTATTGAATACTGTACAACTGTAAGGAGTAGGGGTAGTATTAGCCATAAACGTTGCTGATTTGAATCTCTACTTCGTGAAGTAAGTTCTTAATTTTAAAACCTCCATTGACGCACACAAGGGTCGAAATATCAAATTCACCTTTCTTTATGATGCTAGTACCTTGCTCTACATAATTGACTAAAATCCAAAACTCATTAGTTCGTATATCTGTAAAAATCCAAATCTTTAAACCATAAGGGAATGACGTTTTTGTAGTAGTCATTTTTACATAATAATCCCCAAATTGAACAATTCCACCGTTGTTCTGAATTGGGAAGGAGGTAATTAAATCATATCCATTTCGTATATAATTCGGGGTTGTTCCCTGATATTCGACTGTATCTAAATGAGTATGATTAGGATAAGTATCATAATTCTGAACATAAAACTTGTTATCTCCCTGCATAGTATGAAAGGTTAACATTGAATAAACCTTTCTATCAAATTGATAACCCGAACCCTGAGAAAACCTTCCATCAATTCGAAACTGCGGTAATTTATACTCTTTTAGATACCTTAATGGTTTTTTTAGGAAATCAGGAAAGTTTGCTATTTGAATGTTTGAGCCGGAACTTGGTGCAGCACTTAAATAGATTTCGGTATAGGCAGTCGCAAAGTAATTTTCAGGAATTACATTTAAATCGACATTAGCCATATCATTTATAACCGAAAGCATGGGCAGACTGTCATAGTTGCTAAAAGAAACGCCATTTACACGCTTATTATCAACATACAAAGACAGTATGAAAAAAGGTGTTTCAATACCTTTTACTGTGAAACCAAGTTCGTAATCGAAAGGAACTTCCTTGACTTTAACAGCGTAGGTTTCATCTAAATATTGAATAAAAGCCATATTTTAATTGAATAAAGGAACTTTTTTCAAGTCCGAAGTTGATAAATATTTTTTTAAATCTGCTCTTAAATCACGCCTTGTAATGACATAATAACAACCAATTACGAGTGGAACAGTAGAAACTTGTTTTACTTTTAGTAATTCTCTGATGGTTTCCTTTTCGTTTTCAAAATTTGACATTGGTTCAGTAATCCACGTATACCAAGGCGCATCTTTTGTTTGCTTATTTGTTCCTAACCAAACCGCTAGTGCCTCAGCAATAACATGAACTTCCTTACGAGGCGTAATTTTATTTAGTTCAATTTCCTTTGTAACTGGATTTGCTACAGCAATTTTTAAATCGTTTTCCGCATTCTCTAAAGCCTTTTCTTCGGCATCCTGAGTAAATTTTTCATACCATTTTCTTAAGAGCGGAAAAAATATGATTATCCCCGTAATAAGAATCCAGTACTTTTGCAGAAAATCAAAGAGCCAAACAGTATTTGCTTGACCCTTAGTTCTATTTGTTATCTCTCTTTGAGCCATAAAGCTTATTTTTTCTTAAATAGTCTATAAGCTAAGAATCCCGCCAATGCAACCAATACGATGTTTGAAATAGTTTTATTGTTTGCGTAAAAAAGTTTGATTTTATCTAACATTGTGTTTGTATTTTAAAAATTAATATTATTTATCTCTTTTGACGTTTGTTTAGACTGTAACGCTGTAAACAGTATAAAAAAAAAGTAAGACAGGAATTATCAAGTAGTTAAACCTGAATTTCTTTTTAGGGGTTACCGTAACGTTATTAAGGTTAAAAGTTCCGATAATATCAATCGCATCCTGTATGTCCGAATCCAAAACAAAAGAAGCTTCTTTTCCAACTTCATGTTTAATTATTGCTTTAGCGATAGTTATTAAAAAGATAGCATCGACGTTTTTAATTTTTTCGTCTGGCTCTAAACCGACAGCCCTAGAAACTCCCTGAATATATGATACAGTGTCATTTTCAATTGGTGGTGCATATCGTGTAATTAGCTTCGTAATGGTATCGTTACCTTTATCGATGTTATTAATAACTACACGTAACATTGCACGAATACCATATTTGATTTCGGTAAACTGTTCAAAGGCTTTATCAGCATCTGTATTGTCTACATAAGGTATTTTTCCCACCCAATTATTAGACGCTACAAATCTTAAGTTGCCCGGATTGTTATTACGAATTCCCCTAGTTCTGTCTTTCTGACCTAAAAAACTACTCATTTGATTCAGTATTTAAAGGTTCTTCGGGAGCTTTTAGAGGTCGAGCAGAAGGTGTACTCTCTTCATTGCCAAAATCAAGTTTTTGCAATTCGTCAGATACAACCTGAATACCTTTTAAAATAGCGGTTACAACTGCACCATATTTCACTACGATTCCGATTACGGATAAAATTGTTTTTAAACTTTTCATATTTAAGTTTATTTAAGTTGTTTTCTTTATTTCGAACGTAAAAAAGTACCTGCGTAACCTCCGTTTTTTGCACGTGGATTTAGCACAAATGCCATACTGTCAATTACTACTTTACCGCCGTTTTTTTGCATTGTTCCCCAATGAAAAGATCGTACGCCAGTTTTAGTATTTGTAAAGGTGCAGGCTACTGAACCAAACCAACCCTTATCCGAAAGATTTGATTTACCAGTTGTTACGCATTTTATTGAAATTAATTCACCTTTTGAAAGCCTCCAACCAGTTGTTAGATGTTGTTCAACACCCTGATTAGGACCCGAAACAGGAGTGTACGTAGTGTACTTTGCACCCGAACGCTTTGATTTAGGTTTGTTCTGATTGTTGTTATAGCCATAATTTTTGTTGCTATAACCCTGATTTCTATATGCCATTACTTTATAATGTGTTTAATTAATAATGTTATTTCAGCCATCTTTTTCAAGATTATTACTATCGAATCCACTACGAATATTATTAGGTAAATCCGATAGTAATTTTTTGGCTTATCTTCTTTTTGCAACCCTAGATCTTGAGTTATTGTTGTTGTCTTTTCTTATGAACCAAATCAAAGCAATAAGACCCGCGACTGCTGCAAGAACAATTTTCCAGTTTCTTTCGAACCAAACTTTCAAGGTTGAACTTACTACGGTAGCACCAACTTCACCAGCGCCTTTCGTGACACCTTTTGAAAGACCATCATTGACACCAGTCATTACAGCATTTCCAAAAATTTCAGCCCCCGCATTTGCGACAGCACCAACAGTTTGACCTGCGGTAGAAATAGCAAGTTGATTATTCATTTCAGCCTCAGCCTGTCTATTAGCTTTTTTTGCCTCATGAGCATCCTGTAAATTTTGTGATATGCTCTGAACAGCCCCACCGACAAAAGGAATTGCCCCCATGATTGGAGTTGCAACTTTTACTAAATTTTTGAATGAGACGTTTTTTTTAATCGCCTTTCCGATTTTTTTAAAGAACCCCATAATTACACAGATTTAAGCGTCCTTACGACGAAGTTAATAACAGCCCCCTGAGATTTGTTAATCTCGATAGCAACAACCGCTACTAAAGGCAGTGTTAATCTATCATCTAAGCCCTGAATTACTTTCCCATCAGTAAGAACTGCCTGTAACGGGTCAATATCCCTACTTAAAGTTTGTAACTCAAAAGGCAGGTACTTTACAACCTGACCATTTTGGTACTGATAAGACAAGTCACTTACCGAAGCATCAACCGTCATAATCGCTAAATCAAAGCCCTGAACATCAATTTTTTTATTGAATTCCTCGGAAGCAACTGTTTTCTGCTCGAAAAAGTACAAGTTGTTTGTCGCTACAGGTTCTTCAATTCCATGTAAATCGTAACGTTTTGCTGAAACTAAGTCCTCTAAAACAATTTTAATGCTTTCTTTATCGGCAAGAAAAACAGAGCCCCCTTCAGCAATTTCACATAATGCGATTAAAGCATTGTTTGCGTCTGACTGTGTACATTCCGTACCGTACGTACTCGCCAAAATGAAGTCTTTAAGCAACACTTTGTTTGCTAAAATGACGTTTGAACCGTTTCCACGCTCAATGTATACGCTGATTTTTTCGGTAGTTAATCCCGATAAAGGCAAATCACTTGAAACAATCAAAGAACCAATTGATTTTGTAACGGTTAATTCCTGCGTTTTCGTAACGCCTGTAATAGTTGCAATTTTCATTTGTTATAAATTTTATTTGTTTAAATTTCTTTCACAAAGGTTATTGCAACTATTATTTGACGTTTTCTAATTCTTTCTATTCCTTTCTAATTTTTTCTATTTTTTACCATTTTAAGAAAGAATTTTGTACTCAATTAAATCTGAAATCATTAAATATTTTCTCTTCAATGCGAGACTATCTAAAATGATTTGATACTCTTTTCTAGCAGTTGGATAACTAACTTCGAGAATATGCATTAACTGAGTTTTAGTAACTTTTTGGCTTGTATTCTGTGTTTTCATGGCTTATAAAAATAAAAGTTGGTGTTCGTGGAATAGTTCAGAATCAAAGTCATTTACTATTTTTTCCTTTGTTCTAAATTCGTGTAGATAAAAATGTAATTTGTTTTTAAACCACATTAAAAGTGGTTTTTCAGTAGTTAGGTCTAAATCTTCCAGTAAAAGATTTAAAGCAACGATATAAGATATATCCTGATTGTTTGAGTAATATTCTCTAAACAGAGACTTCGCAAGACGTTTTTTGATTGTTGTTGAAGAAAGAACAACTTTCTTTAAGCGTTTGATTATAGGATTGAATTTGGTAATCTGAGATTGCAAAAAATCAAAATCAAACAAGATGATAAGCTTTTCTTTATTGATTTGACTTTTGCCAGTATTCTCACGAAGTTCAAAAAAACCTTTAGTTGCAATTTTCAGTAACTCGTAAAGATTTGCTTTATTAAAAATACCCCAAGTCATTGTCTGACTAATATTTATATCTGCTTTGGAATATTCGTTTAACCCTCTGAAAAACGCAGAATTTAATTGATATTCAAAACGCCAAACGTTGTCATTTTTCAAACCATTATTAGCATAATAATCATTTATATAAGGCTTTTCAGTTAATTGCAACGACAGCGTTTTGTTATAGCATCTTATTATTTTGTCGGATGTTCTTTTGCCTATTTGGAAGCCGTTAAGTATTGATTTTCCTTTGTACGTTTCAAAATAGCTTTGTAGATTTTTCGGACGCCCCGAAATAAGATAGTTACCTGCAACCACATTACTATATAAATTACGGTAAGAATTGTTGATGTCAGACTTATCAAGGCATATATCCAGTCTATTAATAGACTTAAACAAGTAGTTCGTTTCATCGCAAAAAGCGTTTATAATACCACTCAGGGCATCGTTAGACAAAGTGTAAAATAGATTGTTTTCGAATTGTAATTGAGCAAATTGCTCACTCATAATAACGGAACGGGGTTTTGCGGTATAAATACCAATTTTTAAATCTTCGTAATATAAGTCGGCTCTTAATTCAAATATCTTAGTTCCATATTCGTATGGTTTTAAACGAAATTTTGAATGTTCGGGAAATTCTCCAAACGGCTGACCTTCGAGATTAATAATTAAGTAGTCTATATTTATAAGAGTAGTTTTTAAATTGTTGTTTTTAAATTTAATCTTGGCTTGATGTCTTTCTTTGTATGAAATCATAGATTTGAGTAGGTTTTGAGTGAGTTAGTTGCCGTTATACCCTACGGCAACAATAAAAAAAATCGAAAGGGGAGGAGTAAAAATTTAATTTTCTGAATTTTGCCATAATGAATAATGATTTTTTGGCAGATCATTAATTGTAAACTCTTTCTTTGATATAGCCTCAGTTATTTTCTTTTCAACTTCAAAAAATTTTTGTTTGTAATTTGAAATTTCATGATTAAAAAAAGTATTAATCTGATGACCAATTTTTATAATTTCCTGAATCGTAAAATTGTGCTGATATTTAAGACTTAGTAAATCAACAGTTTCTACAGGATTTTTTGAATACTCGTTTAAATCATAGTTTAAGCCAGCTAGTTCCATGATTAAATTTTCTCTTTTTTGAATTAATATTGAAATCGTTGACATATATTAAGGTGTTAATAGATTATGTTTAAGTAGTTTGTGTAAAAGAAATTTTGAAGAAATTTCAGCAGTATCACAGTAAAAAATAAACTCATGCATACGATGTTGTAATTGAATAATGAAACAATCTTTTTCAATATTGATAGAAATTCCTACATTTGAACCTCTAATACGAATATGTAGCATTCTTAAAGCCATTTGCTCAGTTTTACAAAATGGACGAATCTTTTTCAGGAAAGTTTTTGGTTTAAATTTTGTGTGACGCATTTGCTCTACATACTTGAGTAGTAGTACATAATTCTCCAGTGAGGAACGTTTTAAGGCCATGTGGTATTTGTTAATAAGTTACATAACAAATGAACTATAATTTATATTATGTAAAATAGACAATTTAGAGAATTGTTCTACTGTGATTCATTATCCTTTCAATATTTTCGATAAAGATTATTCTAATGCAAAAGAATCGATTCTCAGTGCTACTCTGTGTCTGTACTTTCACCAATCCATATCAATAACTAATTTAAATTGAGTTTCAAAATTGCAATGAGCTGTTTTAAAAGCTTTAAAATGGTTATATTTAAGATTTCTTTAAAATAATTATATTCTGTATGGGATGCTTTCATTCTAAGACATAATTTTCTTATTTTTACATTCGATACTTTAAAAAAAATATCAACCGTATGAATACAATTGCTGAGCATATTGCAGATTTTTTAAAAGAATACCCGCCATTTGATAATTTAACTTTTCAGGAATTATCAGATATTGCAACTAACATTCGTGTGATCAATTTAGAAAAACATGCAGTATTATTTCAAAACAATGACCTGCTTCATGACAGCTTTTATGTTGTTGCTTCGGGTATTGTAAATCTGACCACAATTGCTGATGCCGAGGAAACGATTATAAACAAATGTCATGAAGGAGATATTTTTGGCTTACGTCCGTTTTTTGCCAAAAATAACTATATGATGACGGCTAAAGCTCGTGAAGAAAGTATTATTTATGCTATTCCAATTGCAGTTTTCAGACCATTCGTAGCGAATAATTCGGATGTTTTGAATTTTCTGTTGGAGAGTTTTGCTGTAAATTCAAGACATGCAAAGGACAATGTACATTCTAACGGAAAATTGATTTCTGATACTGCTTTTTATGTAGATCAGCAATCTGAAATGCAATACATTCAGTCTTTGGCTTACAATAATTCGCCTTTAACAACCGAATCCAACCAGATTATCAAAGATGTTGCTATTTTAATGACTGAATCTATGGTTGATAATGTTGTGATCTGTGAAAAAAACAATCCAATTGGTATTGTAACCAACGCCGATTTATCTTCAAAAATTGCTACGGGCCGCTATCCTATCACTGAAACGATTGATAAGATTATGTCTTCGCCGGTAGTTACGGTTATTGAAAATGTTTCTTTGGCGGAAGCACAATTATTAATGTTGAAACACAACGTTACTCATTTATGCGTTACCAAAGACGGTACAAGTAAATCTGCTGTAAAAGGAATTATTTCCGAGCATGATCTAATTGTCGCACAAGCCAGTAATCCGGGTGTTTTGATTAAGGAAGTAAAACGTTCTCAATTACCAAAAGATCTAAAACAAATACGTGATCGTTTGTCTGATTTGATTCAGAATTCGATTCAGAAAAACATTCCAATTTCGCATGTCAGCAATATTGCAAGCGAAATTAATCTGGCTATTATTAAGCGTGCTGTCGAGCTGTCTATTTTAGATTTAGGCTCCCCTCCTGCTCGTTTTGCGTGGTTGAGTATTGGTAGTCAGGGGCGTAAGGAGCAGCTTTTACTTACAGATCAGGACAGTATTCTGATTTTTGAAGACGTGGCACCGGACAAGTACAGAGAGGTAAAAGATTACTTTTTAAGACTGGCTAAAAGAACAACTTCAATCTTAGAAAAAGTAGGTTACGAACTTTGTCCAAACGGACATATGGGGAGTAATATGCTTTGGTGTAAGTCATTGACAGACTGGACGAAACAATACAACAGCTGGATGAATACTCCAGGTGAAAATAGTAATGATTTGAGTAGTATTTTCTTTGATTATGAGATTGTTTTTGGAGAACCAAAAATTGAAGAAGTGATCGAAAACGTGATCTTTAAGAATGCGGTAAACAATACTTTGTTTTTTGATTTCTTAGGGAATGATGCTTTAAAACGCAATTCTCCATTAAGTTTTTTCAAAAAGTTTATTATTGAAGAAGAAGGACCGCATAAAACAAAATTTGATATTAAAACCCGTGCATTAATGCCTTTAATTGATTCAGCTCGTTTGCTGATTTTGAATGCTAATATAAAGGGAATTAAAAATACTTATTTGAGATTTAAACAATTAGCGATTACAGATTCTAAAAATGCAGAGATTTATTTAAGCTGTGCTGAAGCTTTTCTAACTTTGTCTAAATTTAGAACTGTTGAAGGTTTGAAAAATGACGATTCCGGACAATATATTAATTTGAGGGAAATGTCGAAAACAGACAAAGAAAAGTTAAAAAATGCCTTAACCCCAATGAAAGACCTTGAGGAATTAATTAAGAGTAAATTTCAACTTACACAATTCTCATAAGTATGCTAGACTGGATTAAAAATATCAATAAAGAGTATCCGGACTTTTGGAAGGAATACTTAACGAAATTTGAAGTTAAACCGAACAGATTTGTGGTGTTATCTACAGAAACTTCAGGTTTAAATCCGAATAAAGATGTTATTTTGTCTTTAGGCGCATTTTCGGTTACGGATGACAGCATTGTGATTAAAGACAATTTTGAAGCTGTTTTGCTGCAGTACAAATTTTTGCAGGATAACGGTCTTTCTAATGAGTTCATCATCGAAAGCAAAATGATGAAGATGCCGGAACCTGATGCGATAGAAGCTCTGATTAATTTTATAGGAAACTCAGTTCTGGTTGGGCATCATATTAATTTTGATATCGAAATGCTAAATGCAGCATTGGAACGTCTGGATTGTGGAAGATTAAAAAATGAAGCGCTGGATATCGATATGATGTACCGAAAATTGATGGACATTAATGACAAACAGTTTTCTCTGGACGATTTAAGTGAAATATTTAAAATTCCGAAAAGCGATAGAAATTCGTCTGCAGAAGATGCGTATAAAATTGGCCTATTATTCCTTAAACTGAAATCGAGATTAGGAATTAAATAGAATGAATGAATCAAAAACATGTTAAAAAGAAGTAAGGAAATCACTGAAAAGTATTTCCTTTTTTTGGCTAAATATATTTGATGTATCCGAAATAAAGGATAACTAATAAGTATTGTAAATCCGATAATCCCAAGGCTTTTTTGGGGTTGTCGGATTTGTTGTTTTAAAGATTTCTTATTAGCTAAAGAAAAGCTGTCAGGCTAAGCGCAATCAAAGTTTTTTAGTTTTGCAGGCCTTCGATTTTGCTTGTTTTTTGTAGCGGCAGAATGAAATGACGTAAATCCCCCTATTGTTGTCATTTACGTACAGTATTGTCTTTTGTAAGTAATCGCATCTTTGTCTTGTTAGTTTGATTAAAAATTAACAGAAAAAGTAAAACAAAATGATAACTATAAATTCTCATCTGGCTTTCAGTGGTAATTGTCTTAAAGTAAAGACGTTCTGTAGAAAATGTCTTAACAGTCAGATTATATTTCAGACCATTGGTGAATCTCCGGGATGCTTAACTTCAACGCAAATCAAAAATAACAAATAATTATAAAGACCTTTTTAATTAACCAATTTAACAAAAATGAAAATGATATTCGTAAAAATAATAACGGTATTGGTAGCTATAGTTTCAATAGCTTTAGTAGTAGCGATGTTTACTAAAAATAAATATACTATAAGGAGAGAAATGATCATCCATAAACCCAAAGCGGAAGTTTTTGATTTTATAAAACTGAATCGAAATCAAAAATTGTACAGTAAATGGCTATTGCTGGATCCTGCTACAAAAATCGAGATAACAGGTACTGACGGAAGCGCGGGCTCTGTCTTGACTTTTGAAAGCAAACACCATAAGACTGGTAAAGGAGAATGGGAAATAAAAAAAGTAGAAAATAACAGAATCGATTTTGAACTTCGTTTTTTAGTGCCTTATGTATTTACGGCAAACGGGCATATGCAAACTGAGACTTTAGCCGGAAATCAAACAAGGCTTATCTGGATTTACAATAGTGGAATGAACTGGCCTAAGAATTTTATGCTTCTTTTCTTTGATATGGATAAAATAATTGGAGCTGATGTAGAAGAAAGCCTAACGAACATAAAAACGATTGTCGAGAAATAAACTATAACCTTTAAAACTACAAAATTATGTCATTTCAAGCTTATTTAACCAATATTAAAACAAAGACAGGAAAAGGTCCTGATGATTTTAAAAAACTTTCAGATGAAAAAGGATTTTCAGTAAGTGGTGAATTAAAACCTGAAGTAAAAGCAACCGAAATTGTAACCTGGCTAAAAGCAGATTTTGATTTAGGTCACGGACATGCAATGGCTATTTATGCGCTTCTTAAAGGATTAAGGAAGTAAAAAAATAATCGATATAAAAAAAGCTGCCCAATGGACAGCTTTTTTTATTTTATGAAGATACTAGACCCTCCCTTTTGTAATTTCATCAACAATTTCAGGGTTTAGCAAAGTTGAAGTGTCTCCAAAATTAGAAAAATCGCCTTCTGCTATTTTACGTAAAATTCTACGCATAATTTTTCCTGAACGTGTTTTTGGCAAGCCTGAAACAAACTGAATTTTATCGAGTTTTGCAATTGGTCCGATGTGGTCAGAAATATATTGATTGATCTCACGACTAAGATTCGATCGGTCGCGGACTTCTCCTGTTTCCTTTAAGATTACAAAACCATATAAGGCATTTCCTTTAATGTCATGTGGGAATCCAACGATAGCAGATTCGGCTACTGCAGGATGTTCGTTGATTGCATCTTCAATAGGAGCTGTTCCTAAATTATGACCGGATACAATTACAACATCATCTACTCTACCGGTAATTCTGTAATATCCTACTTCGTCTCTTAAGGCACCGTCTCCTGTAAAATATTTTCCCGGAAAAGCAGAGAAATAAGTGTCTTTGTAGCGTTGGTGGTCCCCCCAGATTGTTCTGGCGATTCCCGGCCATGGAAATTTAATACATAAACTTCCAACAACCTGATTTCCTTCAATTTCATTGCGTTTTTCATCCATTAAAACAGGTTGAATTCCCGGTAATGGCAAGGTCGCATAGGTTGGTTTAGTTGGGGTTACAAAGGCAATTGGTGAAATCATAATACCACCGGTTTCAGTCTGCCACCAGGTATCTACAACCGGACATCTTTTATCTCCAACGTGATCGTTGAACCAGTGCCAGGCTTCTTCGTTGATTGGCTCTCCAACGGATCCAATTACTTTAAGTGATTTTAGAGGATACTTTTGGATATAATCTAAACTTTCTTTTGCAAGTGAACGAATTGCAGTTGGTGCTGTATAAAATTGTGTGATTTTATGTTTTTCAATAATGTCCCAAAAACGGCTAAAGTCAGGATAAGAAGGAACTCCTTCAAAAATTACGGTTGTTCCTCCATTTAATAAAGGTCCGTATAAAATATAAGAGTGACCTGTAATCCAACCTATATCAGCAGTACACCAGAAAATATCATTTTCTTCATGATTGAAAACATTCTTAAAGGTATAAGCCGTATAAACCATATATCCGGCTGTGGTATGTACCATTCCTTTTGGCTTACCTGTAGAACCAGAGGTGTACAGAATGAATAACGGATCTTCAGCATCCATTATTTCCGCAACACTATTGTCTAAGGCTTTATCTAATAGAGGCTGTAACCATTCGTCACGGCCGTCTTTCATTTTAACTTCGTTATTAGTTCTTTTTACAACTAAAACTTTAGTAACAGACGGGCAAGTTTCTAATGCCTCATCAACAATTCCTTTAAGGTCAATGTTTTTATTACCTCTGTATCCTCCATCAGAAGTAATAACCATTTTACATTCGCAATCAATTATTCTGGCAGACACAGCAGAAGCTGAAAACCCTGCAAAAACAACAGAATGAATGGCTCCGATTCTGGCACAGGCTAATACAGCTACAGCCAATTCCGGAATCATTGGTAAATAAATACAAACTCGGTCTCCTTTACGTACACCTTGCTCGCGCAAAACATTCGCCATTTTGGAAACTCTTTCGTATAATTCGTTATACGTTATATGTAAAGCGCTTTCTGAGGGATCATTCGGTTCAAAAATGATAGCCGTTTTTTCTCCTCTTTTGCTTAAATGTCTGTCGATGCAATTTTTAGTGATGTTAACTTTTGCTTCTGTAAACCATTTTACTTCCGCATCAGCCATATTAAAATCAACTACTTTTTCCCATTGCTGGTACCAGGTAAAATTTTCCTCAGCTATTTTTCCCCAAAACTTTCTAGGCTCTCTTATTGACTTATTGTAATGTTTAAAATACTGTTCTAAATTTTCAATTTTATAATAACTCATACGTTTTTAGAATTTTTTTTATAAATGTATTAAATATCAGTCTATTCTTAAAATTATTTAATTCATAAATAATAGGAAAAAAAAACAGATATTGAAAAAAATATTACTTTTTAATAAGTATAATCTAAAAAATGGCTTTTTGATGAAAAAAGACATTTTGCAAAAAAGGCACGATAAATGAATACCATGCCTTTTTAATTTTAACAATTTCAATAACAATTAATTTTGTAATTCTGTATTACAATCTTCCGCACTATTTTTGAAAATAGAAGCAACTTTATTAATTAAAATGAAACTTCAACAAGTATATTTATTGCTAAATATACCCCCTTCATTAGGGATTAGCTTCACTTAACTTACAGTCTTACTTTCAGAAGTTAAGTGAATGCAATTTGCGTCTATATCCATTTTTCTTAATAAGTGCTTACTAATTCAAAAATATTACATCAAACGGAGATACAGAGCAGATTCCACAACCGTATGTGTGGTAATTCCCAATTTATTATCCAATTTTTTTCATTGCTGTCATTGATTCTCTCAACCATGCTCCTACTTCTTCGATAGGGTGTTGACGAACTTCTTTGTTTACAGCAATTAAAGTAGCATTGTCAACTCCATTTGAAGTAGAAAATGGTTTACCTATTACATTTGTTTCCACTGTTTTCATAAATTCTGTTAACAACGGCTTGCAGGCATGGTCGAATAAATAACAGCCATACTCAGCAGTATCCGAGATCACACGGTTCATTTCAAATAATTTTTTTCTTGCAATCGTGTTTGCAATCAAAGGTAATTCATGTAATGATTCGTAATAAGCTGATTCTTCGATAATTCCTGCCTCTGTCATGGTTTCGAAAGCCAATTCTACCCCCGCTTTTACCATTGCAATCATCAGTACTCCGTTATCAAAATATTCTTGCTCTGAAATTGGAGCTTCTTGTGGAGCTGTTTTTTCGAAATTAGTTTCTCCAGTTGCAGCTCTCCATTTTAGTAAGTTTACATCATCATTTGCCCAATCGATCATCATGGTTCTGGAGAATTCTCCTGAGATAATGTCATCCTGATGTTTTTGGAATAAAGGCCTCATAATGTCTTTTAGTTCTTCAGCAATTTCGTAAGCCTCAATTTTTGCTGGGTTGGAAAGACGGTCCATCATATTGGTGATACCTCCATGTTTTAAGGCTTCAGTAATAGTCTCCCATCCATACTGAATCAATTTTGAAGCATAAGCTTTGTCGATTCCTTTCTCCACCATTTTATCGAAACATAAAATAGAACCGGTTTGTAATAACCCGCAAAGAATGGTTTGTTCTCCCATTAAATCTGATTTTACTTCGGCTACGAATGATGATTTCAGAACTCCCGCTTTATGTCCTCCGGTGGCTACAGCGTACGCTTTAGCCTGATCTAAACCAAAACCGTTTGGATCATTCTCCGGGTGAACAGCGATAAGTGTCGGAACACCAAATCCTCTTTTGTATTCTTCACGAACCTCAGAACCAGGGCATTTTGGCGCGCACATAATTACGGTGATGTCTTTACGGATTTGCATTCCTTCTTCCACAATATTAAATCCGTGAGAATAAGATAATGTTGCTCCGTTTTTCATTAAAGGCATTATGGCGGTAACTACAGCAGTATGTTGTTTATCAGGAGTTAAGTTACAAACTAAGTCGGCAGTTGGAATTAATTCTTCATATGTACCTACTTTAAATCCGTTTTCAGTGGCATTTTTATATGATGCTCTTTTCTCTGCAATTGCATCTGCACGTAATGCGTATGAAATGTCTAAACCGGAATCTCTCATGTTTAAACCCTGATTCAGACCTTGTGCTCCACAGCCTACAATGACAACCTTTTTTCCTGCCAGAGCCGAAATTCCATCTGCAAATTCTGATTGCTCCATAAATTCGCAAACTCCTAATTGTTCTAATTGTAATCTAAGTGGTAATGTGTTGAAATAATTTGCCATTTTTTTTAATAATATTTAATGAATGTTGTATTTAATAATTGGTTAATAGATGAAATAATCCTATTGGAATGCTTCTAACATTGTTGAAATTTCCATTTTTTCTTTTGAAACAGATATCCTTCCTGAGCGAACAAACTGCATAATGCCATAAGGTTTGAATTTGGCATACAAATCTTCGATTTCAGAACGTCTCCCCGATTTAGAAATCACAAAGAAATCACGGGAAACCGTGACAATTGTAGACTGACTGTCCTTGATGATGTTCTGAATTTGTTTTTCATCAAACAACAGGCTTGAAGCAATTTTAAATAAAGCGTTTTCCAGATAAATGGTTTCTTCATCGGTGTGATAAAATGCTTTTATAACTTCAATTTGTTTTTCAATTTGCCCAACAATATTTTTGACCCATTTCTCTGTTGTTTCCACAACAATAATGAATCTGGAAACACTTTCTATTTCTGATTCAGAAACGTTTAGGCTTAATATATTAATGTGGCGCTTTAAGAATATTCCTGATATCCTGTTTAACAATCCTACATTATTTTCTGAGTATACCGATATGGTAAATGTTCTGTTTTCCATTGTTTTTAGTTTTTTTTGTTTCAAGTTTGAGGTTTCACGTTTTACAACTTGAAACAAAAAAGCTTGAAACATGAAACTTTAATTTTAGCTTAATCTAATTTCAGAAACACATGCTCCCGTTGGAATCATTGGGAATACGTTATTTTCTTTTTCTACCATAACTTCTAAGAAATAAGAATCTTTTGAAGCCAGCATTTCGGCAACGGCTGCATCTAAATCTTCCCTTTGTGTTACTTTTTTAGATTTAATATAATATCCTTCAGCTATCGCTACAAAATTTGGATTGATCATTTTAGTAGAAGCATATCTGTTATCAAAAAACAGCTCCTGCCATTGACGTACCATTCCTAAAAATTCATTGTTCAGGATAACAATCTTTACAGGCACCTTAGTCTGAAAAATAGTTCCCAATTCTTGTATGTTCATTTGAAAACCGCCATCACCAATTATAGCCACTACTTCACGATCCGGTTTTCCCATTTTGGCTCCGATGGCTGCGGGTAAAGCAAATCCCATCGTTCCCAATCCACCAGAGGTAATGTTACTTTTGGTAGAGTTGAATTTTGCATAACGGCAGGCAAACATTTGATGCTGCCCAACATCTGAGACGATAATAGCATCCCCTTTTGAATGTTTGTTTATCATTTCTATGGTTTCACCCATTGAAATTCCTTTATTATTGGTTGGATTTAATTCTTCTTTTATAACAGAATCGTACTCGATTTTCTTTAGCTCTTTGAATTCGTTATGCCATAAATCATGTGATTTTGCTTCGATTAAGGGTAATAAAGCGGTTAGAGCTTCTTTAACATCTCCAAGAACAGCTATTTCTGTTTTTACATTTTTATCGATTTCGGCAGGATCAATTTCGAAGTGAATTACTTTTGCCTGTTTGGCATAAGTATTCAGGTTTCCGGTAACACGGTCGTCAAAACGCATTCCGAAAGCAATTAAAACATCACATTCGTTGGTTAGCAAATTTGGGCCATAGTTGCCGTGCATTCCCAGCATTCCCACGTTTAAGGGATGGTCTGTTGGCAAGGCTGAAAGTCCTAAAATGGTCCAGGCAGCAGGGATTCCTGATTTTTCAAGTAAAGCTTTAAATTCGGCTTCCGCTTTTCCCAGAATAATACCCTGTCCAAAAACAATAAAAGGTTTTTTAGCGCTATTGATTAAAGCAGCAGCTTCGGCCACTTTATCTAATTTTAGTTTTGGAACCGGAGTATAACTTCTTATTCCGGTACATTTTTCATAACTAAAATCGAATTGGTCAAACTGAGCATTTTTCGTAATGTCAATCAATACAGGTCCCGGACGTCCGGAACGTGCGATGTAAAATGCTTTTGCAATAATTTCTGGGATTTCCGAAGCTTCAGTTACCTGATAATTCCATTTGGTTACCGGAGTCGAAATTCCGATGATATCCGTTTCCTGAAAAGCATCAGATCCTAACAAATGCTTCCCTACCTGACCTGTGATACAAACCATTGGGGTTGAATCGATTTGAGCATCTGCAATTCCGGTAATTAAATTGGTTGCTCCCGGTCCTGAAGTTGCAATGGCTACCCCTACTTTTCCTGTAGCGCGGGCATATCCTTGTGCGGCATGTGTAGCACCTTGCTCGTGACGTACCAATACATGGTGTAACTGATCCTGGAATTTATATAATTCATCGTAAACCGGCATGATCGCTCCTCCCGGATAACCATAAAGTAAGTCTACTCCTTCTGCTAACAAACATCTTATAACGGCTTCTGCCCCTGATATTTTCATAGTATATTGTTTTTTCAATGTCAAAAATCAATTTCAAAATTCAATGGCAATGTTAAAATCAATTTCAAACTGATTCTTTATATTTCTACTTTTTATTGCAATTGAACTTTGCTATTTTATTGATATTGTCATTGTTTTTTGAAATTGTTATTGTAAAATTATTTATCGGTAACGCAACCTGTTGAAGCGCTTGAGACTGATCTGGCGTATTTCAGTAAAACTCCTCTGTTTACTTTTAAAGGAGGCTGAATCCAACTCTCTTTACGAGCGGCGAATTCTTCGTCAGATATTTTCAGGTTGATTGTATTTTTAACAGCATCAATAGCGATTAAATCACCATCTTTTACCAGTGCAATACCACCACC
Source organism: Flavobacterium sp. B183 (assembly GCF_023539155.1). Classification (NCBI taxonomy): domain Bacteria; kingdom Pseudomonadati; phylum Bacteroidota; class Flavobacteriia; order Flavobacteriales; family Flavobacteriaceae; genus Flavobacterium; species Flavobacterium sp. B183. The sequence continues at coordinate 3,595,595 of NZ_CP097434.1, forward strand.
ATCATAAGCCTCTGGTGTAATGTGTCCTACCACAAAGCCATGTGAACCTCCGGAAAACCTGCCGTCTGTAATAAGAGCACAGCTGCTTCCTAATCCTGCTCCAATAATGGCTGATGTAGGTTTTAGCATCTCAGGCATTCCCGGACCACCTTTTGGTCCACAATACCTGATGACGACTACATTACCGGGTTTAATTTTTCCGGCTTCAAGGCCTGGAATCACTTCAAACTCACCTTCAAAAACAACCGCAGGACCTTCAAAATACTCTCCTTCTTTTCCACTGATTTTGGCAACAGCTCCTTCAGAAGCAAGATTTCCATATAAAACCTGAATGTTTCCGGTTGGTTTTAAAGCTTTTTGTATTTCATGAATTACTTGTTGTCCGTCTTGTAAATCCGGAGTTGAAGCTAAGTTTTCTGCCACTGTTTTTCCAGTTACAGTTAAACAATCTCCATGAATTAGTCCTACTTTCAATAAGTATTTCATTACTGACGGGATACCTCCTGCTTCATGAATGTCTTCCATCATGTATTTACCGCTTGGTTTCATATCTGCAAGTACAGGAGTTCTGTCGTTAATCGCTTGAAAATCATCAAGTGTAATTTCAATATCAACGGCATGTGCCATAGCGATCAAATGCATTACGGCATTGGTTGAACCTCCTAAAACGGCTACAATTGTAATGGCATTTTCAAAAGCCTTACGAGTCATAATGTCTCTAGGCTTAATATCTTTTTCCAATAATGTTCTAATGGCTTTACCTGCAGCAAGACATTCGTCTCTTTTTTCCTGACTTAAAGCGGGATTTGACGAACTGTATGGCAAGCTCATTCCCAGGGCTTCAATTGCCGAAGACATAGTGTTAGCCGTATACATTCCTCCACAGGCACCTGCTCCGGGACAGGCATTTTGAATAACTCCTTTAAAATCCTCGGGAGTAATTTCATTTTTTACTTTTTTTCCTAAAGCTTCAAAAGCTGAAACAATATTCAATGTTTCTCCTTTCCACTTTCCGGAATGGATAGATCCTCCGTACACCATCAAAGACGGACGGTTCAAACGTCCCATGGCGATCAGAGCACCAGGCATATTTTTATCACAACCTGGAATTGCAATGATGCTGTCGTACCACTGCGCACCCGCAACTGTTTCGATAGAATCGGCAATGACATCTCTGGAAACTAAGGAATAACGCATTCCTTCTGTACCGTTCGAAATTCCGTCACTTACACCAATGGTATTAAAAATAAGTCCGACTAGATTTGCATCCCAAACACCTTTTTTAACGTCTTTTGCTAAATCATTCAGGTGCATGTTGCAAGTGTTACCATCGTACCCCATGCTCACAATACCTACCTGTGCTTTTTTCAAATCTTCTTCAGTTAAACCAATACCGTACAACATGGCTTGCGCTGCTGGTTGTGTTTGATCTTGAGTGATGGTTTTGCTGTACTTATTTAATTCCATTATTGTGTTATTTTTTTAATTTTAATTCAAAAAAAAACCTTCCAGTATTTGGAAGGTTTATAATATAGTTTTTCAATTATATTTATACCATTCCCCGTGCATATGTGATAATCACATTTACAATAATGACAGAAATAGTAATAATAATTGAGATTTGCATCTTTCTTTTTTTTAGTGAGACAAAAGTATGAAAACTTAAAGGACTAAAAAAATAAAATCTCAACATTTTACATACTTCTTGTTATTTATTCAATTTTTAACAAAAAATATTAAACAATTGTTGATTGTCCAATGTGAACGTTGTCATTATTAAAATAGAGTAAATCGTCTTTACTGAAGATAAAATTGGATACAAAGTCCCCTACTTCGTTTGTACCGAACTTTGAATCCGGTTTTAAATCGACGGTTACTACTTTAAATTCGATTGCTTTTTCGACTGCTTTATAGATCATGGCAGCTTCTTTAAATAGACCAAAATGTTCTAATAACATCGCCGCTGATAAAATGGAAGCAATCGGATTGGCGATGTTTTTTCCTTTCGCCTGAGGATAGGAACCGTGGATTGGCTCAAACAAAGCATTCTTTTCTCCTAAAGACGCTGAGGCTAATAAACCAATAGATCCCGTTATTACACTTGCTTCATCTGATAGAATATCTCCGAATAAATTTTCGGTCAAAATCACATCAAATTGTTTTGGATTTAAAATCAATTGCATCGCTGCGTTATCTACGAACAAAAAGTCTAAAGCAACATCAGGATAACTTTGACCTACTTTCTGAACGACTTTTCTCCATAAACGGGAAGTTTCCAAAACATTGGCTTTGTCGACCATCGTAAGTTTTTTGCGTCGGTTTTGTGCTGATTTAAAAGCCAAATGCGCAATTCTTGTGATTTCTTCTTCTGAATATTCACATAAATCTGAAGCGTGTGTACCTTCCTCATTTAAGGTTTTAGCTCCAAAGTATGCACCTCCGGTTAATTCTCTGAAAATAGTAAAATCAGCACCATCGATAATTTCTCTTTTTAACGGAGAAGCATCAATGAGTGATTTATATGGTTTTATCGGGCGAATGTTAGCGAACAATCCCAACTCCTTACGCAGTTTCAATAATCCTTGCTCCGGACGTACTTTTGCTGATGGATTATTATCGTATTTAGGGTCTCCAATGGCTCCAAACAATACAGCATCTGTATTTAAACAAAGGTTTAATGTCTGCTCCGGCAAAGGATTTCCTGTTTTATCAATGGCAATGGCTCCCATGAGCGCCTCTTCAAAAACAAATTCATGATTGTACACCTCACCAATAGCATGTAAAGCTTTCTTGGCTTGTAAAATTACCTCTGGTCCAATCCCGTCTCCTGGTAAAACTGCTATTTTCAAATTCATAACGTCTCGTTCTTTATGTATTTAAACCCTTTTTTCTTTGTTCTATTCTCTTTATTCTATTCTCTTAGATCTTTGCTCTATTGAACTAGTTTCTAATTAATTCTCCCTGAATTTTTGCAGCTTCGATGATTTGATGAATATCAGCATCAATTACTTCTTTTTTAATATCGGCGAATTTCAAAAATTCAACGTATACGATATCCAGTTGCACTTTAGTAAGTTCATAACCTACTTTTTTAGCGCGATACGCCAAAGCAGCTCTCCCGCTTCTTGCTGTCAATATAATAGAGGACTCATTTACACCTACATCCAGCGGATCCATGATTTCATAAGTGGCTCTGTTTTTAATCACTCCATCCTGATGAATTCCGGAACTGTGTGCAAAAGCATTAGCTCCTACGATGGCTTTGTTTGGTTGGACAATCATTCCCATACTTTCAGAAACTAAACGGCTCATCTCGTTTAATTCTCTTGTATTGATATTGGTGTCCAGATTTAGGTAAGGATGTTGTTTGAAGATCATTACAACTTCTTCTAAAGCTGTATTTCCGGCTCTCTCCCCTATACCATTTATAGTACATTCAATTTGTCTCGCTCCGTTGATAGCTCCTGCAATGGAGTTTGCTGTAGCCATTCCTAAATCGTTGTGACAATGACAGGAAAGGGTTACGTTTTCAATACCTTTTACATTTTCTTTTAGGTATTTAATTTTTGCTCCATATTCTTCAGGCAAACAATAGCCTGTTGTATCCGGAATATTCAATACTGTTGCTCCTGATTTTATTACTTCTTCGCAAACTTTCGCAAGGAAGGCATTATCGGTTCTTCCGGCATCTTCGGCATAGAATTCTACATCTTCTACGTAGGATTTGGCATGTGCAACGGCAAATTTTGCTCTTGCAATGATGTCTTCCGGAGTTGTGTTTAGTTTATGGAGTATGTGAGATTGAGAGGTTCCGATTCCGGTGTGGATTCTAGGTTTCTTAGCGTGCTTTAAGGCAGCTGCAGCAACATCAATGTCGTTTTTTACGGCTCTTGTCAGACCGCAAACAGTTGCATTTTCTACAATTTTACAAATCTCAGAAACCGATAAAAAATCGCCTGGACTTGACACTGGAAAACCTGCTTCGATAATGTCAACTCCCATTTTATCAAGTCGTTCTGCGATAACTAGTTTTTGTTTCGTATCTAACTTACATCCCGGGACCTGCTCTCCATCGCGCAAAGTGGTGTCAAAAATTTGAACTTTCTCTCTATTCATATTCGTTTATTTAATGTAATTTCACATCTTGATAACAAATATATATTGTACTTTGCCGGCACGAAATTCATTTTAATGAAATTATACTGTTCATAAAACATTTTAAAGCAGGTTAATTAACTAAAAATCAATAAGTTATATTATTATATTTTACAATGGCTAACCATCAAAAAGATTTCTTATTTGTATTAATAAAATCACTTTCTAAATCCGAAAAAAGGCAGTTTAAGATTTTTGCAAGTCGTTTAGAGACGAGTTCGAATACCAAATTCATCGAATTATTTAACATTCTGGATAAGTCTGAAACTTATGATGAAAAGCTTATTCTTAAGAGTGGCATTATTAAAAAGGTTCAGCTATCTAATTTAAAATCATACTTATACAAACAGATTCTGGTGAGTATACGCTTGAATATTCCGAGTCAGAATATTCGTTATCAGTTGCGCGAACAAATCGATTTTGCTGTTATTTTATACAATAAAGGTTTGTACAAACAGAGTTTGAAGATTCTGGACAAAACAAAACAATTGGCGCTTGAGAATGACGAGAAATATATGGCGTATGAAATTGTAGAATTCGAAAAACTAATCGAATCACAGTACATTACGCGAAGTATTCAGGGACGTGCCGACGAATTAGTGATTCAGGCCAAAGAACTGAATTATCGCAATACCATTTCAAGTAAATTATCGAATTTATCGCTGCAGTTGTACGGAATCATGCTAAAAACCGGCTATGTAAAAAGCGACGAAGAGTACAAATACATTGACGATTACTTCAATAAGCACATTTCAAAACTGGACGAGAGTAAGTTTGGTTTTAGGGAAAAGTATTGGTTTTACAATGCTAATCTTTGGCGTAGTTTTCTGGTTCAGGACTTCTTAGCGAGTTATAAATATGCTTACAAATGGGTGAGATTGTTTTATGATAATCCTAATATGATTTACCTGAACCCGGTCTTTTTCTTAAAGGGGAATCATTATTTTCTGGAGTCGTTGTATATGTTGAAATACAAATCGAATTTCAAAAAATACCTGACGCTTTTAGAAGAAACCATTGCAGATCCAAGGTTTCCGGTAAATGATAATATTGCATCGCTTTCTTTTCTGTACGTTTATAATAATAAGCTGAACCTTCACATACTGGAAGGAACTTTTGCTGAAAGTGAATATCTTATTCCGGAGATTCTGCAGAAAATAAAGCTTCACAGCGAACATCTTGATGAGCATCACGAGATGTTGTTTTACTATAAAATTGCCTCTATTTATTTCGGTACTGAAAAGTACAATGAATCGATTAATTATTTGGATAAGATCATCAACAATAAAAATCTGTCGATGCGTGAAGATTTAATGTGCTTTGCAAGACTTTTGTCCTTGATTGCACATTACGAATTGGGTAAGGATTATTATCTGGAAAATCATTTGAAGAATACGTATAAGTTTCTCTTAAAAATGAATGATTTACATGAGGTTCAGAAAGAGATTATCAAGTTCATGAAAAATCTGAATAACTTCTACCCTGCCGATATTAAAAAGGAGTTTATCAAGATGAGGGCTCGCTTTATCGAACTGGAGAAGAATACTTATGAGAAAAGAGCCTTTTTATACCTTGATATTATTTCATGGCTGGAAAGTAAAATCGACAACAGGAAGATCGCCGATATTATTAAAGAGAAAGCGAAGCTGAATAGCCGATGATAGTATTCTTTTTAAAAGAGAAACCGGACAGGTTTTTAAAACCTGTCCGGTTTGTTTATAACAACAGATTTATTTAGTTTCGTTATTCTATAATATTAGAAGTTGTTACATAGAAATCTTTATCTACTTCGACCTTTCTGTCTTCATTAGTAGTTTTTTCAGACTGCCATTCGGTTGTTGGTTTTAACCATGTTTCCACTCCGTTTAATTTTACTCTTACGGGCATATCAAATTTAGAAACGCAATTGGTCCAGTGGTAACCGAAAGTTCCGTTTTTAAACATGTACTCAAAAACCGGGATTTTTGTTGTGGTCAAATATTGAGAAAATACTCTATTAAAATTAATTCCGGATTGTGTGTTGATGTAATCCTCGATTTGCTTGCTTGTCACAGTTTGGTGATAAAAAGTCTTATTTAGACCTCTTAAAATCGATTTCCATTTGGCATCATCATTTATAATCTGACGCATCATGTGCAGCATGTTGGCTCCTTTTGGATACATATCACCTGACCCCTCGTTGTTTACGTCATAATTACCAATGATAGGTTTGTCGTTCTGAATCCCTTTACGGCATCCGATTACGTACTCTGCAGCAGCATCTTTTCCGTAGTAGTACTCCAGGAAAAGGCTTTCAGAGTAATTAGTAAAGCTCTCGTGAATCCACATATCCGCAATATCTTTGTACGTGATATTGTTGGCAAACCATTCGTGACCTGATTCATGGATGATGATAAAATCAAATTTTAATCCCCAACCTGTTCCGCTTAAATCACGTCCTAAATAACCATTTTTATAGCCATTCCCGTAGGTCACACTGCTTTGGTGTTCCATTCCCAGATAGGGCACTTCGACCAATTTGTAACTGTCTTCATAAAACGGATAAGGTCCGAACCAGTTTTCAAAAGCTTTTAGCATTTTTGGTACGTCTTTGAACTGTTCTTTTGCCAAAGCTAGATTGTCTCTTAAAACATAATAGTTACAATCTAGATCTCCTTTTTCACCTTTGTATACTTCTGAGAAATTAACATAATCCCCGATATTGATGTTTACACCGTAGTTGTTAATGGGATTTGAAACATACCAGTTGAAGGTTTTAGTTCCATCCTTTTCCTTCTTAACGCTTTTTAATCTTCCGTTCGAAACCTCTGTAAGATCTCCCGGAACATTTACGCTGATCAACATGTTTTCGACTTCATCATACATATGATCTTTGTTTGGCCACCATACACTTGCTCCCAATCCCTGACAGGATGAAGCAATAAAATCTTTACCATTTTTGTCCTTTTTCCAGCTGATTCCTCCATCCCAGGGTGCCTTAACGGCTTCTCTTGGTTTTCCTTTAAAACTCACTACCACTTCTTTGGTATCACCCACTTTTTGCTTTTCAGTCAGCGTAATGAAAAAGGCATTTCCATCTCTCTTAAACTGTAATTCTTTCCCATCCTGTGTTACTTTCGTAATTTGCATTGGTTCCTGCAAATCAATCTGCATCTTATCGTACGGAGTTAAAACAGTATAACGGATTGTATTTGAACCTGAAATTGTTCTCTCTTTTGGATCTACTTTTACATCAAGATGATAGTATTTTAAATCCCACCAGGCTCTTTCTTTTGTGATGCTTCCGCGTAAAGTGTCCTGATGTGTAAAAATAGTTTCTGACTTATTCAAAAGTCCTTGTGCATTGGCAGTAAAGCCAAATAGAAAGGCGATACAAACGCCACCGAAGTATTTTTTCATATGAAACAGATATTTTCTTTTAGTCGAAATTAAAAAGGCTTTTTGAGCCGTTTACACTTCAACAAATGTAAACATTCGAATCAAGTTTTGACTGATTTAATAGAGAGGATTCTAAAAATTAATGTTAAAATTCGTTTATTCTTCTGTATTTTAGCAAATCAAATTCATATACGCTATTTATGAGAATTCTTAAAATTGCTATCCTTTTTTGTTTGATGTGCTCGATCACAACTTATTCGCAAAATATTCTTATTCCAAGAACAATTCAAAAAGTTAATATTGATGGCAATTTATCAGATTGGAAGACTCCTTTTTTGGGACCATTTGTGGTTCATGATTCTGGAAAAAAGGCGAGCCAGGATACGTATGTTTCTTTTGCATGGGATACTGATAACCTATATATTGCCTATCGTTCGATTGATTCTAAAATTATGGGTAAGGCACAGCAAAAAGACAGTGAAATTTTTAATACTGATGATTTGGTTGAGATTTTTATAGATCCGGACGGTAATGGGGAAAACTATCTCGAAATTGGCGTGAATGCCTACTCTTCTTATTATGATTTACTTCTAAAATGTATCTCACCAGCTTGTGGCGGATGGAACATGAATATAGCATTTGATGTTTTGGGATTGGAAACACAAAGTAAAATAACAAACGAAGGGTTTAATACCGAAATTAAGATTCCCTTCTCGAGCCTGAATACGATTAAAAACGGTAATTTTTCGACACCAAAAGTGGGAACTAAGTGGCGAGGAAATGCTTTTAGAATTGATTACGGTAATACCACTGAATACCTTGCTTTACAAGCTTATAAAAGTTCTAGATTTGGTTTTCATCAACCACAGGAGTTTGCCGTTTTTGAGTTTGTAGAGTAACCATGAGGTAATTTGTTTCAGGTTTCAAGTTTCAGGTTACTGCACACAACTTGAAACCTGAAACTTAAAACTTGAAACTAAACTTTTTACTTCTGACGCTTTTTCAGAACATCAACAACATCATTAAGCTGATAGCCTTTGGCTTGCAATAAGATTAGGTAATGAAACAGTAAATCGGCGCTTTCGCTAAGAAATAAATCATCATTATCATCTTTAGCTTCGATTACTACTTCAACCGCTTCTTCACCCACTTTTTGGGCTATTTTATTGATGCCTTTTTCGAATAGTGAAGCAACATAACTTTTCTCGGAATCAGCATTTTCCCTGCGAGTTTTGATGGTGTTTTCTAAGGTAGAAAGAAAGCCATAATTCTCTTTGTTTTCTTCCTGCCAGCAGGTGTCTGCTCCTGTGTGACAGGTTGGCCCTACAGGGTTTGCTTGGATTAAAAGTGTATCTCCATCGCAGTCATTTTTAACGCTAACCAGATTTAAAAAGTTACCGCTCTCCTCGCCTTTTGTCCAAAGTCTTTGTTTGGATCGGCTGAAAAAGGTTACTTTTTGAGTTTCTATTGTTTTTTGAAGTGATTCTTCATTCATATATCCCAGCATCAGCACATTCTTGGTTTCTGCATCCTGAATGATTGCCGGAATTAATCCGTGTGCACTTTTTATATCTACGTTCATAGTTATTTTAGATTTTAGAGTTCAGATTCTAGATTGCTGAATTCTTTTTGTTTTTTAATTATATCGTACTCTTTTTATTCTAGACTTTAGATTTTAGAGTGCCGGTATCTTTTTTCTTTCTTCTATTTTTCTATGCTCTAAATCCTGACTTCAACACCATTATTTCTAAGCTCTTCCTTCAAAGTCTTAATCTCAATCTCTTTAAAGTGAAAAACACTTGCGGCTAAGGCTGCATCGGCTTTGCCTTTCTTAAATGAATCTACAAAATGCTGAATATTTCCTGCACCACCCGAAGCAATTATCGGAATATTAACAAGTGCTGAAAGTTTAGCAAGTGCCTCATTGGCAAATCCGTTTTTAGTACCGTCATTGTCCATCGAAGTAAATAATATCTCTCCTGCACCACGTGCTGCCACTTCAACTGCCCAATCAAATAAGTTAAGTTCGGTTGGTACTTTTCCTCCTACCAAATGTACGATCCATTGTCCGTTAGTTTGTTTGGCATCGATAGCGACAACCACGCACTGACTTCCAAATTTCTGAGCCAATTCATTAATTAACGGTGGATTCTTGACCGCCGAAGAATTGATCGAAACTTTATCTGCTCCATTGTTTAGTAATATTTCAACATCTTCAACGCTCGAAATTCCACCTCCGACAGTAAATGGAATATTGATCTTCTCTGCGACATTTCGAACCATATTAACAAGCGTTTTACGGCGTTCTTCAGTGGCTGAAATATCCAGAAAAACCAGTTCATCGGCACCTTCTGCTGAATACAGTTCTGCCAACTCAACAGGATCCCCTGCATCGCGAAGATCAACGAAATTAACCCCTTTTACGGTTCTCCCATTTTTTATATCCAAACAGGGTATGACTCTTTTTGCTAACATTTCTTTAAAGTGTTAATTAGAAAATTAGTTAATTATTCTATGTCACGTAATAAATTATCTAACTATCAAATTTTCTCATTTTCTATTTTATACTATTCGAATACTGGGCGAAGAAAAGTTCTCTCGTAACTTAGTATACAGCGAGAATCTTCTGCAATTTTAAAAGTTTCAATACATTCCTGATCTTCCAAAATTAACCTTCTATAGTTTTCGTATTCAGCTAAACTGGGAAAAGAAAACATTGCAAACGCAATATTATTAGCTCCTTCAGAAGGCATGAAGTAACCATGATGCTGACCACCAAATCGGTTTACTAATTTAATCCATCTTTTTCCGTAATCTTCGAAAACAGCCAGCTGGAAAGGATCTATTGTGTATTTTAAATGACAAGTAACCATATGTTTTTATTTTCTAATTATAAAATTTTCTAATTGTTTTAAGCTAATGCGTCCTTCGTAGATAGCTTTCCCGATAATTGTTCCTTCACAACCCAGTTCGGCTAGTTTAGGCAATTCGTCAAACGTTGAAATTCCCCCTGATGCGATTAGTTTAATCTCGACTCCGCTAGATTTGACATTACAGTTTTTTAAAATTTTGCTGTACAAGTCAAAACTTGGACCTTCTAACATTCCATCTTTTGCAATATCCGTACAAATAACATATTGAATTCCTTTGTTTTGATACTCCTGAATGAACGGAATTAAATCTTCGTCTGAATTTTCTAACCAGCCTGAAACGGCAATTTTTTCGTCTTTAGCGTCAGCGCCTAGTATAATTTTCCCGGAACCATATTGAGTGATCCATTTTTGGAATATTTCTTTATTTTTCACAGCAATACTTCCGCCTGTAATTTGGTTTGCGCCACTTTCAAAGGCAATTCTTAAATCTTCATCTGATTTTAAACCGCCTCCAAAATCAATTTGCAAGCTCGTTTGTGTCGCAATTTGCTCTAAGATTTTGTAATTGACAATTTTGCTTGACTTCGCACCGTCTAAATCTACTAAATGCAGGTATTCGATTCCGTGAGCTTCAAATGATTTGGCAACTTCGATAGGATTTTCATTGTAAATTATTTTAGTGTCATAATCGCCTTTCGATAAGCGAACACATTTTCCGTCGATAATATCTATGGCGGGTATTATTCTCATTTTTCTAAATTTTAGAGTTCTGATTTTAAATTTTTTTACGTGGTTGGAATTTGGAATTTATTCTTTGTTATTTAGTTTAAGAAAGTTTCCAAGGATTTTCTCCCCAACGTCACCACTCTTTTCAGGGTGAAATTGCGTTCCGTAAAAATTATCTTTTTGTAATGCCGATGCATACTCTACATCATAGTTTGTGGTTGCGATCATATGTTGGCAATTTGGTGCGTAGAAACTGTGTACCAGGTACATAAATTCATTCTCGGCAATGTCTTTGAACAGATCAGATTTTAGATTATAAATCTGATTCCACCCCATTTGTGGTACTTTTACATTAGATGTAAATTTTATGACATCTACATCAAAAATTCCTAAACCTTCCGTATTCCCTTCTTCCGTTGCATTACACATTAATTGCATTCCGAGGCAGATTCCTAAAACGGGCTGCTTTAAGTTCGGAATCAAGCGATCCAAACCGCTTTCTTTCAGTTTTGTCATTGCTGAACTTGCTTCCCCTACTCCCGGAAAAATTACTTTGTCGGCCTTTTGAATTTCATCAGGGTTATTGCTCAAAACCGCTTTAAAGCCGAGTCTTTCCACTGCAAACATGATACTCTGAATGTTTCCTGCTCCGTAGTTTATGATTACTATTTTCATTTCTTATTTTGTTTGTTTTGTTTCAGGTTTCAAGTTTTAAGTTCTCTTGAGTAACCTGAAACTTGAAACCTGAAACAAACGTTTAAAGCATTCCCTTTGTAGAAGGCAAAATCATTTTCTCCGTATCTCTTTTCACTGCCACTTTTATCGCTTTTGCGAAAGCTTTAAAAATTGCCTCGATTTTGTGGTGCTCATTAGTTCCTTCAGCTTTGATGTTGATGTTTGCTTTTGAGCCATCTGAGAATGATTTAAAGAAGTGAAAAAACATTTCTGTTGGCATTTTACCAACCATCTCACGCTTGAATTCGGTTTCCCAAACCAGCCAGTTTCTTCCGCCAAAGTCGATTGCGACCTGTGCCAGACAATCGTCCATAGGTAAACAAAAACCATAACGTTCGATTCCCAGTTTATTTCCCAGTGCTTTGGCGAAAACTTCTCCCAAAGCAATTGCGGTGTCTTCAATGGTGTGGTGTTCATCAACTTCCAAATCACCTTTAACCAGTATTTCTAAATCCATTTGTCCGTGACGGGAAATTTGATCTAACATGTGGTCAAAAAATGCAATTCCGGTTTCAATTTTACTTTTTCCTGTTCCATCCAGATTCAAATTAATAAAAATGTCTGTTTCATTCGTTTTACGTGTAATCGAGGCTGAACGAGCTTCTAGCTTTAAAAACTCATAGATCGTTTTCCAATTCATTGTCTGAAGCACAATCGTTTGGTCTAATTCTTCCCGTTTTGAAGAAATTTCATTGCTCCCGATTCCGTCATTATCATTGATAAAAATAGCCTTCGCTCCCAGATTTTTAGCTAGTTCCACATCTGTCAAACGATCTCCTAAAACAAAGGAATTTTCTAAATCATATTCCGGGTTATCGATGTATTGTGTCAGCATTCCTGTTCTTGGCTTTCTTGTTGGGGCATTATCTTCCGGAAAAGATCTGTCGATGAAGACAGCATCAAATTTAATTCCTTCATTCTCAAAAGCTTTTAAGATGAAATTTTGTGTTGGCCAAAACGTTTCTTCCGGAAAACTATCCGTTCCCAGACCGTCCTGATTGGTAACCATTACCAATTCGTAATCTAGTTCGTTGGTAATTTTAGCTAAGTATTGAAAAGCTTTTGGATAAAATTCTACTTTTTCCAAAGCATCTAATTGGTAATTTTCAGGTTCTAAAACAATCGTCCCGTCACGATCGATAAAAAGTACTTTTTTCATAGTTTATATTTTTAGTCTGTCACAGATTTAGGTGATTTGAAATGATTTTTTTGTTCGTTGCAGTTTAAAAATCATTGAAATCTGTGGTTTAAATCTTTATTACTTCAACAGTTTTAATTCTTTAATCAAAACAGCATTTTCTTCCGGGACCCCAATCGTCAAACGAAGGCAGTTTTCGCATAAAGGCTGACTGGTTCTGTTTCGGATTACGATTCCTTTTTCAATTAACTGATCGTATCTTTTATTGGCATCGTCTACTTTTACCAAAACAAAATTAGCTTCTGTTGGATATACTTTCTCTACAAAATAAACCTTAAGTAAAACTTTAACTAACTCTTCTCTTTGTTCGATAATTGAAGCTATTTCAGTCTTTATTTTTTCAGGATCATTCAAACGATTTATAGCCCTCTGCTGGGTTAATTCGTTTACATTATAAGGAGGTTTTATTTTGTTTAGAACCGAAATCACAGCTTCGGACGCATAACAAATTCCTAATCGGATTCCTGCTAGTCCGTAGGCTTTTGAAAGGGTTTGCGTGATGATCAAGTTTGGATATTCGTCTATCTCTGTCAACCAGCTTTCCTTTTTTGAAAAGTCAATATAAGCCTCGTCAATTACGACTATACCCTTAAAGTTTTGAAGTAGTTTTACAACGCTCTCGTCTGAAAATGAATTTCCCGTAGGATTGTTTGGAGAGCATAAAAAGATAATTTTCGTAGAATCGTCAACAGCATCTAAGATTTGATCTACTTGTGGCTGAAAATCAGTTGAAAGTAGAACTTCTCTGTTCTCGACTGCATTTATATTCGCCAGAACGCTGTACATCCCGTATGTTGGCGGAAGCGAAATAATATTGTCTGTTTTAGGTTCGCAGAAAGCTCTGAAGAGTAAATCGAGAACTTCATCACTTCCGTTTCCTAGTAAAATCTGGCTTGTTTTTACCTTATTATCCTTTGCCAAAATGGCTTTAACCGAAAGTTGTTGCGGATCAGGGTAACGATTTACTCCAGTTTGAAACGGATTTTCATTCGCATCCAGAAAAATCATCTCGGCAGTATCAAAGTCTTCAAACTCGTCACGAGCTGATGAGTACGGCTTCAAAGATTTTACATTCTCTCTTGTTATTGTGTTTATATCGAATTTCATTTTTTTGTTTTTTTTCTTTAGAGAATAGATAATAGAGCCAAGAGTCAAGATAGTAGACTTTTTGTCTGGTCAGTAGCTACCATATCCTTTACTTGTATGTTCTATAGTCTTTGCTCTATATTCTTGCTTCTATATTCTTGACTCTTTGCTCTATCCTCTTTCCTTCAAACTTTTTAATCGCAATGTAACTGCATTCTTGTGAGCTTGTAATCCTTCAGCTTCAGCCATAATTTCAATGGCGCTGCCAATTTTCTGAATTCCTTCCTTAGATATTTTCTGAAAAGTCATTGATTTTACAAAACTGTCCAGATTTACGCCGCTATAATTTTTGGCATAGCCGTTTGTTGGCAAAGTATGATTGGTTCCTGACGCATAGTCTCCCGCACTTTCAGGGGTGTAATTGCCAATAAACACAGAACCTGCGTTGATAATACCGTTACAGTAGAAATCATCGTATTGAGAGCAAATTATAAAATGTTCCGGTCCATACTCATTAATTAAATCTAAAGCGATTTGATCGTTTTCTACATAAATTAGCTTTGAATTTTCAATGGCTTTTTTAGCGATGGCTTTTCGGGGAAGTTCTTCAATTTGAATTTGGATCTCCTTTTCAACGGCTTCAATTAATCTTTTAGAAGTCGAAACCAGAATCACCTGACTGTCTGTTCCGTGTTCTGCCTGAGACAGTAAATCGGAGGCAACAAAGGCTGGTACAGCAGTGTCATCAGCTACGACCAGTAATTCTGAAGGTCCGGCAGGCATATCGATGGCTACTCCATATTGAGTTGCCAACTGTTTTGCCACAGTTACAAATTGATTTCCTGGTCCGAAAATTTTATAAACTTTAGGGATTGAGTTTGTTCCGAATGTCATTCCGGCAATCGCCTGAATTCCACCCACTTTTAATATTTTGGTTACACCACATAAATTAGCGGCATATTGGATTGCAGGGTTTATTTTTCCGGATTTATCAGGCGGAGAACATAGTACTATTTCTTTACAGCCTGCAATTCCGGCAGGAACAGCCAACATTAGAACGGTTGAAAACAAAGGTGCCGTTCCTCCGGGAATGTATAAACCAATTTTTTGAATAGGTCTCTTTTCCTGCCAACAGTTGACTCCTTCAGTTGTTTCAATTGAGATCTTATCTGTTTTTTGAGCACTGTGAAATTTATATATGTTTTCTTTTGCTAACTGAATAGCCGCTTTTAGTTCTTCTGAAATACTACTATTGGCTTCCTGAATCTCCTCAGCTGAAACTTCATAGTTTTCCAGAGCAATTCCGTCAAAAATAGAAGTGTATTTAGCAACAGCTTCATCCCCTTTTTTCTGTACTTCTTTAAAGATTTCTTTTACTGTAACTTCGATATCATCGATCGTTTTAGTTGGTCGTTTTAGTATTTCTGACCAGGTATCTGGTTTCGGATTGTTTATTTTATTCATTTTTTTTATGCTTTATGCTATAAGCTTTAAGCGGTAAGCCTTAGGCTGTATGCGGTTTAACTGTGGAATATTTTATTTAATTTTTTAGGCTTATAGCGTACTGCTTAAAGCCTAAAGCGTGCGAAGCACACTACAGAACCATTTTCTCAATTGGACACACTAAGATTCCTTCTGCTCCTTCCTCTTTTAATTTGTCAATTACATCCCAAAAGGTGTCCTTGTCAATTACCGAATGAACGCTGCTCCATCCTTCCTGTGCAAGTGGCAAAACGGTAAGGCTTCGAAGCACCGGCAGAATTTTTCCAATTGCTTCGATTTTATCATTAGGCACGTTCATTAGGATGTATTTGGAGTTTCTTGCTCTTAAAACGGACTGGATTCTGAATTTTAAAGTATCAATATGTTTTTGAATTTCGGGAGACACTTTTGGCGAAACTGCCAGAACAGCTTCACTTTTAAGAATTACTTCAACCTCTTTTAAATTGTTTTTGAATAAGGTGCTTCCGCTGGAAACAATATCAACAATGGCATCTGCAAGTCCGATATTAGGGGCAATTTCTACAGAACCCGAAATTTGGTGAATATCAACTGTCAGTCCGAAAGAATTAAAATACTCGTTAACAGTATTTGGATATGAGGTTGCAATACGCAAACCTGATAAATCCTGTATCGAATTGTATTCAAAGGTTTTAGGGACTGCAACAGAAACTTTACACTTAGAAAAACCCAGTTTTTGAATTACTTCGATTTGTCGGCCTTTCTCCACAAGTAAATTATCCCCAACGATAGCAAGATCTACCACTCCATCAATTAAATATTGCGGAATGTCTGAGTTTCGAAGGTATAAAACTTCTAAAGGAAAGTTGGAAGCTTCGGCTTTAAGCTGATCGTTTCCGTTGTTGATTGAAATACCACAATCTTTAAGAATTTGAATGCTGTCTTCGTTTAATCGACCTGATTTTTGAATTGCAATTTTTAATGTACTCATTTTTTTAGTTTTTTTGAATTAAATAGTCTGAGTACAAAGAAGTGGTATAAAAAAACCCGTTTGATGTACTCAAACGGGTTTTAAAATATGATGATTTACACGCATACCATTAACACATCGCCTGAGAGCAATAATGAAAATGATGATGATGTAATTGATTAGAAATCATGTCTTGTTTTATTTTTTAATTCTTTGATTCGGTTGCAAATATAGTAGTTATTTTCATAAAAAAGCATTTTTTATTTTAACTTAAAGGTATTTTATTGTTAAAAAAACTTTCAAGGCTTAGTTTTAAAGGCCTTTCAGAAGCTATAATAGTGCTTTTTTATTATGATCAAAGTATAGAATGACAGTGGTACCTACCCCTATTTCGCTTTCCATTTTAAACTTGATATGAAGTAATTCAGTTACCCTTTTTACGATGGAAAGTCCTAATCCGGTTCCTTTAATTTCGGGATGTTCTGTAGAATTGGATCTAAAAAATGGGCTAAAAATAGCGTCTAAATCTTGCTTTGCAATACCAATACCGTTATCCGAAATTCTGCAGATTGTCTTTTCATTCTCTTCGGAGAGCAGAACAGTTACCTCACCTCCACTGTGGGAATATTTAATAGCATTGGAAATTATATTTCTAAGTATCGTAATCACTAGAAAATTATCCGACTCAATATAATAATCCTGACGGGTATCAAATTTAATTTTGATTTGCTGATTGTTAATTCTTTCGGAGTTTAATCTGAAAACGTCTAAAATTACCCCATTTAGATAAACAGATTCGGTATTTATATTTTTCTTCTGATTTTCAAAACGAGCCATCAACAGCAGTTGATCTACAAGCATATTCAGATGGTCGACTTCTTTTATGCAATAGTTTATTTTATCTTCGTATTCTTTGTTATCACGAGGTTTACGGATTAGCACTTCAAGTGTTCCTTTAATAACGGTAAGAGGTGTTCTTAGTTCATGAGAAGCATCAGAGGTAAACTCTTTTTCGCGTTCAATTGCATGTTCAATTCGGTTTAAAAGATTGTTTATCGTTTTCGAAAGTGTATACAATTCATCCTTAGTTCTCGGCAATGCAATACGTGTCTTTAAATTGTCTTTGGTGATAATTTTTGAGGTATTAATGATTTCATTGATGGGTTTTATGCTTCGTCCCGCAAAGAATCTGGCTATAAAAAATAACAGGATCAAAATGCCTAAAAAAGAAAGCGACATGATATCAAACAGGTTGTTCAATACCATTTTAGAATCGGCCAGGGACATAGCAACAATCACATATCCAATTTTCTTCTCCTTAAGATGAAGCGGAACCTGAATTTGTCGGATCGCATGGTCTCCCATTTTGGTGTCAAAGAGTTCAAAATCTTCAACAGAATCATTAAATTTAAGGATTTGAGTTTTTAGATTCGGTGCTTTTTCAATGATTTTTTTATTCAGATCGAGGAACTCTACAAAAACGGGATTGACATCTACCGTGTTGTGCTCTCTTTCGTTCCATTCTTCTTCATCAATTAAAATTACTTTTCCCTTTACCTCTTTGATTTCCTGGAGGTGATTTTGAATTTCAACTTTTATTTTTTCATCGATATGACTGTAAACTGTGTGTTTTACAATAGAATAAATGACGGAGAAAACGGCTAAAATTAATAATCCCGTTGTAATGATGTAATTTAAAGCAATTCTGTTTTTAAAAGAAAGTTGTGTCATTTATAAATCGTTAGCGATATAACCGATACCGCGTATAGTTTTAATATAATCTTCTTCAATTTTTAAATTGAGCTTTTTTCGGATGGCATTCATAAAAACATCGATTACACCAGTGTCGTATTCGAAGTTTATTTCCCAAACATCTTTTAATATTTGATTTCGTGTGCAGACTTTTCCCTTGTTCTGAATAAGATATTTTAAGAGTTCGAATTCTCTCTGGGTTAGCGCAACTTCTTCATTGTTTTTTAGAACGATATGTTTTAACAAATCTATTTTGATAGTCCCCAAAGTCAAATCTTCTGATCCTTTTTGATTTCTAAAGTGTATTTTGATGCGCTCTACCAATTCCTCAAAGCTAAAAGGTTTTTTGATGTAGTCATTTGCTCCTGCTTTTAGGCCTTCTATCGTTTCCTGTACAGTATCTTTAGCGGTTAAAAAGATAATTGGCGTTTTCTGATCTTTAACCCTAATGGCTCTGCACAAATCTAATCCGTTAATTTTAGGAAGCATCCAGTCTAACAGAATCAAATCAAAGTGTTGGCTGTGGATCAGCTCAAAAGCTTTAGAGCCATCATTGGCTGTCGTAATCTGGTATCCTTCTTCCTGCAGACCTTGTTGCAAAAACTGAACAATACCTAACTCATCTTCAACGATTAGAATGTGCATTTTAATAGTGTAATTTTAGTTGAACTGTAATTATTTACCTTCAAAGATAAGACTTTTGAGGTCAGAAAGGACTTAATGCCATTAGAATAGCTGAAAATTATCCTGCTTAAGTAAACCTTAAGTTAACACTAAGTAAGGCAAAAGCATAACTTTATTCTGAATTAATTTAATGGGATTATTTTTGTTTGAAAAAGAAGTCAAAATAGGTACTATTCTCATATTTGACTATAAAAGAGACTACTCGCTGTTTATCCTTAAAAAAAGTATGTTATTTTTACTAATTTTACAATCTTAAGCAAACGAATAACTCTTTTAAATTAATAATTATCTGAACTTAAAAAGCTATTAATGTCCCTCTCAAAAAAGTTTTCCCCAATCTATAATCTGGCGATATTTTATTTTATCGTTAGTTTTCTGTTAAGAATTGTTTTGTTTTTTCATCCCATAACACAAAGTTCATTTACCATTATTCAGAGCTTAAAAATCTTTGTCCTTGGACTTGTTTCTGATTTTTTTGTTTTTGTTGTGGCAAGTGTTTTTTTATGGCTCTATCTGATTTTTATATCCAATTCTAAGTATAATAAACCTTCCGGTTATATAATTCTTGGGATTTTTGCAGTTCTCTTTATCTATGCAGCTTCCGGGAAAAGTATCTTTGACGAGTATGGAGGTGCTTTGCCAATGATCGTTATGATTTTCATCGGAATTAAGATGGCTCTCTTTGCTCTTTTATTGTTTCTGCCTAAGCTAAGGGATAAAATCAGATATTGGTTGTTTGCATTTGTAATTTTCCTGTATGTTTTACTTATTCTGCAAAATGGTTTAAGTGAATATTTCTTTTGGAATGAGTTTGGTGTGAAGTATAATTTTATTGCGGTAAATTATTTGATTTACACGACTGAAGTTATTGGAAATATTATGGAGTCCTATCCGGTAATTCCTTTGTTTTCTGTTTTATTTTTAGTGACCGGAATTGTGACTTACTTTATCCTTAAAAAATCCAGAAACTATATTGATCATATTCCAACTATAAGTGAAAAAATAAAAATTACTGCTATCTATCTTGGGGCATTTGCTGTTTCACTATTTGCGATTCCAACACTTGCAAAAACGGAAAATTCAAAGAATGTTTTTGTTAACGAGTTGCAGGCTAACGGTATATACAAATTTTACTTAGCATTTGAGAACAGTAAACTTGATTACTTTGATTTTTATAAAACGTTGCCTAATGAAGAGGCTTTCGCGATACTAAAACAACAGTTCGCTACTATTAACGGAAACAGTACTAAAAGAACGATCACCGGAGATTCGCTTGAAAATCATAAAAATGTGGTTCTGATTACTATTGAAAGTTATAGTGCCGATTTTATGAAGATGTATGGAAATGAAGAAAACATTACTCCTTTCTTAGACAGTTTGGCTCAAAAGAGTCTTCTTTTTACCAATTTGTATGCTACCGGAAACAGAACAGTTCGCGGACTGGAAGCGGTTACTTTATGTTTGCCTCCAACTGCCGGTGAAAGTGTCGTAAAAAGAGAAGACAATAAAAATAAATTTTCTACCGGAGCTATTTTTAAGCAAAAGGGATATAAGGTGAAATATTTGTATGGCGGAGATGCTTTCTTTGATAATATGCAGGATTTCTTTTCCGGAAATGGTTATGAAATTGTAGACAAGTCAAGTTTTGCACCTGAAGAAATTACTTTCTCCAATGTTTGGGGTGTTTGTGATGAAGATATGTACAATAAAGCGATAAAGGTTATGAATGCTGAGGAAAAGGAAAACAGACCTTTCTTTAATCACATTATGACGGTGAGTAACCACAGACCTTTTACGTATCCAAATAATAAAATTGATATTCCGGGTGATGCAAAATCTCGTGAAGGCGGTGTAAAATATACAGATTATTCGTTGAAAAGATTCTTTGCAATGGCAAGCAAACAATCTTGGTTTAAAAATACCATTTTTGTAATTGTAGCCGACCATTGTGCCTCAAGTGCGGGAAAAACTGAGCTTCCCTTAGATAAGTATAGAATTCCAGGGTTTATTTACGATCCGAATGGAAAACCTCAAAAATACAATCAGTTAATGTCGCAAATAGATGTTATGCCAACACTCTTTGGATTATTAAACTTTAATTACGAAAGTAAGTTTTTTGGTCAGGATGTTTTAAAATCGGATTATAAACCCAGAGCTTTTATTGCTACTTATCAGGACATGGGGCTAATAAAAGACAATGTTCTGACGATTTTGTCGCCTAAGCAGCAGGTAAAACAGTTTAATGTGCAAATTAACCCGAAACCCGGTATTGCTCCTGAGTTTCAAATTGATTACAACGAAACTCCGATGAAAACAGAGAGAGCTGATCTGGTAAAAGAAACCATTTCTTTTTATCAAACAGCTTCCTATATGCTTAAAGAGAAGAAGTATCAGCGTTAGTTTTCAGTCTCAGTCGCAGTATTCAGTCGTGCTCACAGTTGAATACTGCTTACTATTGCGGTATTGATCGCGGATGAAGTCTAAAATAAAATTAAGTAAAAATATTACAAAAAAACAGCCTCAGATTCATTAGAATTTGAGGCTGTTCTCATTATAATAATTAGCTATAATCTGTAAACTAAACACAGTACAGAGACTGAGACTGAATACTTATATAGTAAACTATTTAATCATTCTGATTTTTCATTCCGAATAAGTTTCCTTGTTGAAATAATCTGGCATCATCTTTTAAGGCTTGATTATTTCTTTGTGTCAGCTCAAATGCATCTAAATCACTTAAATCCGGTTTTCCTGCATTTACCCATGCTGTGTACCAAAAACTTGCTGTTGCTGCAATGGCTTTCTTCATTTGATTCTCCACCATTCCGTTTAGTTCTTTGTGCAGTTTTTTAGCATATTCGTCAGAGAAAATAGCTGTATTGTATTTACTCTTTAGTACTTTTCCATCAGCATCCATTTTAAAAGTCTCATTTTCCGGAGTTGTTGTTCTTAGCTTTTTATCTACATCCAGCAAAGGCTGTACTAAACTGTGAGTATCATTAATCATATCCCAGGTTGCTTTGTGAACATCCTCATAGTACTGTGCTTGCGGAACGTTTAGTCTGTAGTTTTTAACAAACAATTCCGGAAGTCTGCTTTCCCAAAGGGAATGAATTCCTTTTTGATCGCTTAATTGTCCGTCATGATTTGAAGAGGTATGCAATGGCATGTGTGCATCACCAACGTAATGACCTAAATCTGCGGCTAAAAATAAGATTTCAGCTCTGTTCTTCTCTTTAAAAGCTTTCGTTAATTTTACCATCATCTCTTCGATATACCAAGGTAGAATTCCGTTCTCGTTTAAGAATTTGGCATCGTATTTTTGCTTTGCTGCTTCTAAAGTCTGTGGGAAATCTACTGGGTTACCAAAACTCTCCATGTCAAAATAATGTCTTGGATTTTCGTCTTTATAATTTAAGGCATATTTTCTAATGTCCGGTACAGAAGCTTCCTGTGTAATAAAATCTATATGATTATAGAAGAATACCTGAAGCGGGTGTGGCAAAGCCATAACTGCGGCTTTATTAATACGTTCGTGACCAACCATCCCCCAGGATAATGTCAAAAAACCAATTGCTAATGCGAATAATGCAATTAGTCTTGGTTTCATTTTTAAGTTTTTCATTTTTATTTTTGTTAGAGGTGCAAATTTATTTTATTTATGTACATTTCAAAGGGAATAATCGTAAAGATTGCAAAATTTAGCTTCATTTATTTTTTTTGAATCAGAAGTAATTGAAATTCAAATTAAAAGTTTCTTCGTAAATTCGCTACCTTTTATCTAAATCTAAAAATATGCGCCTCATTTCTATAGGAATTCTTTTCCTGCTCTTCACTTCCAGCGGTTTTGCACAAGAAGATATTGTCGAATTGAAAAATGTTCAGGATACGATTCTGAATACCAAAAGAACATTACAGGTAGCGGATCCTTTCAATTCAGTGAAAACGATGCAGCAATTGTTTCCGGGTAAACTATATAATCTCTCCGACCATAATACTTTTATAAGCTGGAAATGCAGCAATTGCAAACCTGCCGCCTACATTGATGTCAATGGTGTCGAAGGCGATCAGTTGTTTCCTTATGAAAATGGCGTTGCAACCAGGGTTTTGGGCACTCTTGATTATACAGATTCTAAAGGGAATCAGTTTAAATTGCTGCTTTTTAATCATTCTTTTTACGATGAAGACGGGTTGCAGACCGGAAGATTTTCCGGCGGACTCGTTGGCGTTGCCAAGTTTGCTAAAAACAACCAAACCTGGCAAATCAGATCTTTTCAACCTGCTATTGCGGCGTTTGGCTCTTTTGCTCAGGCACCTTCACCAAAATTGGTAGAAATTGGAGAAGATCAGTACGCCTTTACCCTCACCCATGTAAATGGTGGTGCGGGCGGTCCATTTGAAGGGATTCTCTACCTGATTGCCGGATTTGACGGAAGGTACCAGCCTATTTTAGAGTCTTACAATTACAAACTCACCAATGTGGCGAGCGTAGAATGGTCCGGTTCTTACACCGTCGTAAAGGATACAAACAAAAAACACTTTAGGGATATTATCGTTAAAACAAACGGCTCCTTTAGTAAAGCTGCCCAGGCTAATGATGAATTTGAAGTCGTTTTACCCGATGAAATTGCTGCAATGGCCAAAACTAAAAAGAAATTTAATTTCGAGATCGAAAGACGTTTTTCGTTTAAAGGAAAACAGTATAAACTGATTGATAAACCTGTTGTTAGATTCTCGAATGTGAAATAGCTATTTCTCTTTAGTGGAAAAATAGTATCGATACAAGCCCCAGAACTGCAATAAATATCCAAAGAACAACTCCTTGTAGTAAAGGTTTAGCGCCAACTGATTTTAAAGTATTAACACTTAAAGTAGCTCCTATCAGGAATAAAGTTATCGTAAGGCCAATTTTGGCAATCGAAACAATATGTGGTGCTATAACAGCCGTTTGTGGCACATAAGTATTGAAAAGCATGGCGAGAATGAATAAACCTATGAAATACGGAATCTTGATTTTAGAGTTTTTATTCTTAAAAAGCACAGCGGTTAAGAGAGAGAGCGGTATAATCCATAAGGCTCTGGCCAATTTCACCGTAGTTGCAATCTGAAGTGCTTCAGCACCATATTTGTTGGCAGCACCTACTACAGAACTGGTGTCGTGAATCGATATGGCACACCATAATCCAAAGTCTTTCTGCGATAAGTCGAGTTGATGTCCAATAAAGGGGAAAACAAACAATGCTACGGAGTTTAGAATAAAAATAACTCCCAGAGCGATTGAGGTCTGATTTTCATTAGATTTAATAACCGGTGCAATGGCTGCAATGGCGCTTCCTCCGCAAATAGCTGTTCCACAAGAAATTAAATGAGAGGTTTTCTTCTCGGTTTTCAACCATTTCCCTAAGAAAGTTCCCAAAATTAAAGTACTGAAAATGGATAATATAGTAAGTAAGAATCCTTCTTTTCCGGCAGAGAGCGCTGCAGTTGCATTCATTCCGAAGCCTAAACCTATCACTGAAAATTGAAGTAAATAAGTAATCGCTACCGCATTGAACTTTTCAAATGGATTCCCGAAGACATTTACCAGAATTACTCCTAATAGTAAAGCAATTGGAGGTGAAATGATTGAAAATAGGCATAGAACAATTATGAAAGCAAAAATTGCCTGTTGCGTATAAGGATTAATTTCAAAAAAATGTACCGATGTTTGTTGTTTCGTTTTCAAAATAAGTAATTTGATATTTCTTGTACAAAGGTCTATCGTTTATATCAAAATTACCAATCGTAAAACGCAATAGGCTATAACTCTAGGTTATAATAAGCAGACAAATTTTGGATAAAAAGCTCGGTTAATGCATTTGGTTTACCTAGTAAAGTAATGATGTAGAAGTAGCGTTCAACAGACAAATTAGCGACATCAAGTATCATTAATTCATTGTTTTTAAGCTCCTTATCTACTGCATGTATGGACATAAAAGCCAGGCAATCCGAATTTAGAAGATATGATTTAATGCTTTCGGTACTTCCTAACTGCATTTCGATTTGTAGATCACTTATTTTTACCCCAACTTGCTTCAAAGAGTATTCTATAACTTCAAGTGTTCCAGATCCACGCTCACGGGTAATGAATTTCATCGATTTTAAATCTTCCAGTGAAATTTCATTTTGTTTGATCAGCGGATTTTTGGTATTGCACACCAGCACCAGTTCATCTTTTAAAAACGGAGTATATTTAATCGATTGGTTTTTGGATTGTCCTTCGACAATTCCGATTTCGATTTCTTTATTAATTAAGGCATTCTCAATTTGTTCTGTATTTCCGTTGAGCAAATTGACTTTAATGTCTTTTTGTTTTTGATGAAAACGTGCTAATACCGGTGAAATAATGTACTGAGAAATCGTTGTGCTCGCTCCCAACCTCAGTAATCCTTGACGATCGTTAATAAAACTGCTCATATCGAAATCTATTTCGCGATATATTTCAAAGATGTTTTTGGTGTGTTTTAGCAGAATTTCTCCTGCCGGAGTTAAAGCGATTTTGGAACCGTTTCGTTCGAAAAGCTTGGTTTTATAAGTTTCTTCAAGCTCCTGAATGTGTTTGGAAACCGCTGGCTGTGAAATATATAATTCAGTTGCCGCTTTAGTAAAGTTAAGACGGAGTGCAACGGTGTAGAATACTTTTAGCCTGAAATCCATTGTATTACTTAGTTTTGTTTCATGTTTAAAGTTTCAAGTTACGCAAAAAAAAGTTTTTTTTGTGCTACGAAACTTTTTTACTATTTAAAGTAATCCATTGTATTTACGGATAAACCATTCTACGGTCAATACCAAAGCAATTAAAATCAACAGCCAAACCCAATCAATTAAAGGTGTTTTGGTGGAAATATTTTTTTCGATCGATTTGTATTCTTTATTCTCTAAAAGCTGTTGAATTAAATCATCTGACTGATTTTCAAAGAAAGCTTTTCCGTTGGTTTGTAGGGCTAATTGCTTTAATTTCTGAACATCCGGATTTACAAATTGCTTTTCTATATCAAAATCTAAAATTTCAAAGTGACCTGAATAAGAAGTATTGGTGTTCAATTCTTTTACTGTGAAATTGTACTTTCCGGTGGCCAATCCATCCAGATTTACCGAAAAAGAGTTGTTTCCTTTTAGTAAGTCATAGTTTTTTACCTGTTTGGTTGCTGCATTTGTTACGGTAATTGTAAGTCTTGCTTTTTCATCAAACTCATAGTTTTTATTAAAGTACTGCGCATTGATGACAATAGCCTCACCGGAATTGTAGAAGCTTTCGTGTGTAACTACCAAAGATTTTTTGGAAGTAGTTGAAGCGAGATACTGAATAACCTTATCTATAAAAACGTCATACTTCTCAAAAGACTGATTGTCAATATGGCTTTGTAAACGCCATTTCCAGCTGTTTTCTCCTAAAAGAAAAGCAGTCCTTTTTGCCTGATTCTCTGTAAAGGCTAGTAATGGTGCATTTGTCGAAACATTTCTAATTTTTGAAGAAAGCAGTACCGATACATTTCCATTAGTGGTTACCGTTCCAAATAAATTTTGCAGTGGCGGAAAATTTTCAAAACCTATATTATCTACAGCAAACAGATTAAACTGCGATTCAAATTCTGCCAGATAATCTTCTCTCTGACCACTCATTTTAAATACCAGATTTTTTTGCTGCTGATTCAAATAATTAAAGTCAGTGTTGTTACCGGTGATGATAAAAGTGTTTACTCCGGCAAGCTTATTGTTATCAAAAATGGCCTTGAATGCTGTCGTTGGCTGGTATAAAACCAAAACAGAAGCTTCTTGCAGCTGATTGATATCGTTTGGCTTAACCAGGATCACTTTACGCTGTGCATTGGTTTCAATCGAACGTTTTAACGCTGCAATATCGGGATGGTTTATAGCAGAAACGATTGCAATCGTTGACTTTTGATCAATGATTTCGACAGCAAAATTTTTGATATTATTGTAGCTGTTTTTCTCTTTGATATTGGAAGAAACTGCCGCTTTAAAAATTTGTAAGCCTACTTTATCAGCTGGTAAAAGCAAGTTTAAGGTTGCTGTCTTTTTAGAAGGAGAAAAAGAGACTTTTTCTTTAGCAACTACCTTACCTCCTTGTGATATGGTAAAATCAGCATTCGTGGCTTTGTCTCCTGCGTATTGAAGAAATACTTCTACCGGAAATTTATTCTTGTGAAAAGCGTATTTGTTTACGTTAAGCTGATTGATTTTAAGATCTAAAAAAGTGGTTGTATCTCCCACAACCAAAGGATAAACTTTATTGACAGGATCAAAACGATAGACATAATCGTTTCCTGTAGTCTGATTCCCATCAGTTATAATTACAGTTGGAAAAATCAGGTTTTTATTGATGCTTTTTAGATTTTTGGCAACTTCGTCAAGATTGGTTTGTTTTCCTTTGAAATCAAACTTCTCCGAAGGTTTAAAATCGGCATCAAACTGGTAGGACTGAATTTCGAATTTATCCCGAAGTGCAGGATTCGACATCAATTTTTGATGCAATTCTATTACTTTTTTATTTGAATTTAAAGCGGTAATAGAACTTGAATTGTCTACAGCAATCGCAAGCGGAGTTTTAGTAACTTCCAGTGTATTTTTGGTCATTATTGGGTTTATCAGTAAAAGCAATAATCCAAAAATGGCTAAAAAACGTAAAAAAGCCAAAAACCAAATCACATTGGATTTGTTTTTGGCTTTAAAAAAATATTGAAAATACGACAAACCAACTGCGATTACTAAAGAAAGTAATATTAATAGAATCGTGTTTGTAGTCATATATTATTTTGTTTATGGTTTAGAGTTTTTTGTTTATAGTTTATGGCTGCAGAACAATAAACAACAAACCATCAACAATCAACTTATTAGGTAAGCATTCCTCCGCAAACATTAAGTACTTGTCCGGTAACATACGCACTTAAGTCTGAAGCTAAGAAAAGACAAGCGTTAGCAACATCTTCTGCGCTTCCTCCTCTTTTTAACGGAATTCCTTCTCTCCATCCTTTTACTACATCTTCGTTTAATTTTGCAGTCATTTCAGTTTCAATAAAACCAGGCGCGATTGCATTGCAACGAATGTTACGTGAACCTAACTCTAATGCTACAGATTTAGTAAAACCAATTGCACCAGCTTTTGAAGCGGCATAGTTAGTTTGTCCTGCATTTCCTGAAACTCCTACTACTGAACTGATATTTATGATAGATCCTGAACGTTGTTTCAAAAAGGTTTTTTGAATTGCTTTTGTCATATTAAAGACAGATTTCAGGTTGACATCAATAACCTGATCAAAATCTGCTTCAGACATACGCATTAACAGGTTGTCTTTTGTAATTCCGGCATTGTTAATTAAGATATCTACGGTTCCGAAATCAGCTAAAACTGCATCAACAAAAGTTTGTGCTTCATTAAAATCGGCAGCATTTGATTGGTATCCTTTTGCTTTAATTCCTAAACCGTTTAATTCAGCTTCTAAAGCTTCTGCAGAAGCTACAGATGAGCTGTATGTAAAAGCAACGTTTGCGCCATGTTTAGCAAAAACTTCAGCAATTCCTCTTCCAATTCCACGACTAGCGCCTGTAATAATGGCAACTTTTCCTTCTAGTAATTTCATATTCAAAATTAATGTTAATATTATTTCCAGCTAACCAGCTATTTACTTTCTCTTGAAAAAAATGAGTAAAAAAACAGTGCTGTGAATGACTTGTCAAATATATGATAATTCTTTTTTTAAAAAAATAACAATCGCAATTCATTTCGGAGCTAAATAATCGATCAGAATTTCTTATACTTTTTTAACTGTTAAAAATAGAAAGGGCAATTCTAAAGTGAATTGCCCCCTACTCAAAATAATAAAATAAAAATAAAACTAAAATTTATTGGAAAGCCCAAGTTGTCATTCTAAATGGACTTGAAGCGGACGTAAAGGTAAATACGGTATTAGTAGCGCCTACTGTAAAATTTTCTTTCTTAAAGTATAAACCTGCCGGATTCATGAGCTGATCATCCATAGCCTTTAAGTTTGCAGGTGCAGGAATAGGAAGTGCACTGGCAAAAGTAGCTCCGGAAGTCCATTTAGGTGTAGGCGTTAAGATGATGACTTTTTTTGTTTCATCTACTGATAATGTAAAGAAATGGTATACTCTTGTTAATACACCTGCTGCGTTTGAAAATCTGTATTCAACATAGCTTCCGTTAGGAGTGTTAAACCACGGCTGTACTCTTAATAATGTTGTGCCAGCCGGCATAGAAGCTTCAATATCTTTGAATAATGAAAGGAATAATGTTGAGTTTGTTGAGGCAGCTGTTAATATTGACCTGTCATGACCATATACTACGTTCGCATTTGCAGGCAATAGTATCTTGTAATCATCTGTTAGCAATAGAGGTTTGTTCGTGAACTTAATGGTTGCTGCCACTCCACCTGTTCCGGTTGCGGTGAAACTCTTGCTTATAGGGTCAAAAATATAATTGGCAAGTTTTTGACCTTTAACTTCTAAAGGAAGTTTTGAAAAAGCACCTGTCGGATTAAATGAAAAAGCAAAATCATAACTTTCTTTAACAGCAGGGTCTAAAGAAGATCCAGTCGCAAAACGAGCTTGGGCGTTATAATCAAATTGATAGTCTTTAGTTGTTGTTCCGTCATTTATCTGCAATAATCGGAATAGTGGGCTTGATGCGTCGCCAGCTAAACCATTAATGACAGGTACATTTTTAGGCAAATCAGTCCAGTCCTGAGCCGTTGCTTTTGCAAAACGGAGAAAATGTCCATTCCTGTTAGTTTTAAAAATAATATCCCCATTTTTTTGTCCATAATAATAGAACTGAAAATCTCCTAAATATCCTTTTGCATAAAGTGCTGTTGTAGGAGAGTTTGCGGCATCTGACAAAAGATGTATTCTATTTTTTGTAGTAAAGACTAAACTTACAGTGCTTCCTGTTTGTATATTGTACTGACTTCTGTAAGTTCCTGTATCACTAAAGTCAGATGCCATATCTACATTTCCTTGTGGTAAAAATTTAAACAAGTGGGTCCAACCTCCAAGTTGTGTACTATCGGTATAATAAACCGCTTTCCATCCTTCAGAAGAAGAAAGTAACAAATCATTCAATTCTTTTTGACGACCGCTTAGCCGATCCGTTGCATTTTCATCAAATTTTGCCTCTACTTCCGGGCTCGAACATGACCCTAATAGCAAAGCTGCAATAGAAATCATTAAATAGTTATATATAAATTTTGCTTTCATAATATTGATTTTTTATAAAAATTTAATATTCTTAATTGTTTATTATGGCATCTGTATTTTTTTGTGCCTCATCTCTTAAAGCATAAAAATCGATGTTAAAAGCACTTTTATAATAATTCACCACAATTGCCTCCTTGGCTTTAATACTCGCTCTACCGGTTGCGCTTGCACCTGCTAATATGGCATCGTACTCCGCTTTTGAGCTTGTTAAGATTGTTGAAGCTGTTTCGGCAAAATCTTCGATAATATTCAATCGTGCATAACTTGTGATGAAACCTAGGTTTCTTGAAGTAGCAGTGGCTTCTGTATACCACGATGTTGTGTATCCACCTGGAGTTAACTTATACCACGCCTGCTGATCGAAAGGTTTTGTCTGATTTAGAATATGTACATACTCGTGCTGAATGGTATGAATAAATTCTGTTACATCTGCTCTGCTTTTTTTATTTAGATTGTCTACCTCAAAGAGCGTTATCTTTTGCCCCGCCTCTGCAAGTCCTAATGTCCTTGTTCCATTTGTATTTAAATTTATACCTCCAACAAGTACAAATTCTCTTGGGGCAAGTTTTTTAACAAAATCAGCTCCTCCAAGAGTAGAATAACTATCAATCCAGATTTTTTTTACAACCTCCATCGCCGGCTGAACTTTAGTTACATCTGGTGGGTACAGATACCTATTGTTGTCTACTAAATTTTGATTCCACAAATAATATACATTAATATTATAGGGGTCTAAAAAATTAGTACCAATCCATTTATCTAAATCTGTTTTTACAGGAATTGAATAATCAAACTGACTTTCTTTCGGCTGATTTTCATGAGCACAGGAAGCAAGAAGCAAAACTCCCGCAATTAGTACCGTTTTATATGT
Source organism: Flavobacterium sp. B183 (assembly GCF_023539155.1). NCBI lineage: Bacteria > Pseudomonadati > Bacteroidota > Flavobacteriia > Flavobacteriales > Flavobacteriaceae > Flavobacterium > Flavobacterium sp. B183. The sequence continues at coordinate 3,626,758 of NZ_CP097434.1, forward strand.
TTTGAATATTTTCATACTACTTTCTAATTAAAATTTATCTAGGATTTTTTTCAATACCGTTATCTGACGCTCTAAGTGGTATTTGTAAGGCTCTGCGTTTATCATCTTTTTCCAGAATGTTATTTCTTTCTATTTTTCCAAATGCAAGTGTATTATGCGTTACTACAAGATTAAAACGTTTAATATCAAACCATCTGTGTCCTTCTTGCATAAATTCTCTCCTACGTGCTTCAGCAATTGCTTTTATATAAGAAGTTTGTACAGGGGTTAAGGTGTAAAAAGGGGTGAATTCATTTGGGATAACAGGATATTTAGCTACAACGACTCCTTCATTTAATAAATCTGTCGCTGCATTATAGCCACTAGTTCTGGTGCCTAAAAAGTAACCCAACTCCGTATTGGCTTCAGCCATTTTGTTTTTCATTACTAATGCTTCAATCCTATTCAGATACACATCATCATTGCTAAACAAAACAGTAGCAGCATAAGGTACCCCTACACCAGATGTTAGATTTGTGATTTTGAAGTATTCATAAACTTTTGGAAAATAAACAACTGTACCTCCGTCATATTGACCACTAGTAAATGTTAGATTGGCTTTATTCCACATATTTGTACTGTTGCCAAGAATTTCATTAGATCTATTTGCAGCAAGAGAAAATCTATAGCCAACCGCCCTGTTTGCAAGTGAATTTGGATAACTAATTAATAAGTTGGTTTCCCGATCTGCACTTGAATATTGAATGTCCCTTTGGGCAAAAGCCGTACCAGTATAAGTTGGCCAGTCTCTAATTTTTGTTGGTTTAGAACCTAAACTTTCTGAATACTCCAGTACTTTATCCCAATCTCCTTTTATCAAATAAAAACGAGTAGCAAACGCTTTACTCGCATCCACGGTAAAATGATATTTTGGTTCTTTGTAATTATTGGTTACATATTTTAACCCCTCTATAATATCCTGCTCAATAAAATCAAAAACTTCTTTTACGCTATTACGTTTGTACTGAACCAGTAACTCACTTTCGGGAGATTTAATGTATGGAACCCCTAAGTCTGTTGTAGCGGTGGCAGGATTGTAACGATTTGACCATAGAGAAACCAGCATAAAGTGATTGTAGGCTCTGGCTATTAAAGCTTCTCCTTTTTGAGGATTTAGACTAGCCGGACTCCCGAGCTTTTCAATGGCTTCCAGTGCCTGGTTTGCTGCTGCAATTGCTTCGTAAGATGCTACCCAGAATTCTGACTGGGAATCAAATCCAATCTGAGTGTGCATTTCCCAGTTGAAACTTTGTTCGTTATATAAATTAGTGCGCGATTGTAGCTCACTGTCAAAAACATTGTCAGACATTGCTTCTGCAAGAACCATATACGTTTTATTAGGGTAAGCCGAAACTAATAATTCCGAAACTTTTTCAGGAGTATCTATTTGAGTTCTGTTATCCGGTACTTCTGAAAGATAATCATCACAACTTGTAATACCGGTTAACACTAGTAAAGACAATAATATTTTTATATTTTTCATAGTCAATAAATAGTTAAAATGAAAGATTAATTGCAAAAGTATATTGCGATGTAATTGGGAAGGCAACCCCACCAGAGTTACGGAATTCAGGATCTTGTCCGTTTAATTTTTTGTCTGAATAAATCAACCATGGATTAACTGCTGAAGCTTTTAAACTAAAGGTGCTCAACCCTAACTTTTTCTTAAAATCGCTAGGAAATTCCCATCCCAATGATATATTTTTTAATCGTACAAAGTCACCACTTGCAATTCTGACATCAGAGAAATTATAAGTGTTATAGGCTATCTGTAAATTATTCGCTCCATAATTTCTGTTTAACAGTTTATCCGCAATAACCGGTACATTTGTATATTGTTCGTCACCAGGATTAATCCATCTGTTAGCAAACTCTTTAGTAAAAACAGTCAAATCAGTATATTCATTGTTGTACACGGGGTTCAGTCTTATTTTGTTTCCTCCCGATCCTACGATGAAAACATATAAGGACCAGCTTTTGTAACTAAAGGTATTGGCTAAACCGATTGATTTATTTGGTTCTACTGATCCTTCGTATTTTAAATACTTAGTAACATCATTCGTGTCCTGAAAGTTAGCTTCCGTGATATTATTTTCGGCTCCGTCTTGTAATTTAAAGGTTGGTAAGCCTTGATTATTTAGCCCCGTAAATTGATAAGAATACAATGAGTTTCTAGGGTGTCCTACGGTATTACCCCCATTTGCAGCAATTAAATTAAATACTGACGGTTTATTGGCTAGTTTTGTAATTTTTTGATCGTAAACAGAGAAGTTTAATGTCGTAGACCATTTAAAATCTTTGGATACAATATTTTGAGTTGTAAAACCAACTTCAAGACCTTTTGTGTGCATATCGGCATTGTTTCCTTGTTTGACACTTTCTCCACCAACACCTGATGTAATTACAAAATCGATAAGATCAAATGCTTTACGGCTGTAAACATCTGCTGTGAACTGCACTCTATTTCTAAACATTCCAAGATCTACACCAATATTAGTTTCAAATTGTTTCTCCCAAGTCAAATCTTTGTTTTGCAAATTAGCGATACGAATTGCATTTTCTCTGTCCGCTGTATTGAAACGATCTGTGATAAAGCTTCTATAAATGGCTAAAGAATTTGTTGCAGGTCCTGCAGTGGCGGTCAAACCATAAGAAGCTCTAAGTGCTAATGTGTTAACGGACTCCACATTTTTCATGAATTTTTCTTCTTTAATGTTCCATTTACCACTCACAGTGTACGTAGGCAGCCATCTTGAAGAACCTGTATCACCTTGTCTGTTTGAACCATCATAACGACCTGTAACAGATGCGGTATAACGACGGTCGTAGGTATAACCCACTTTTCCGAAGAAACCCACAGTACGCTCTCTTTCAGCACCAAAATCATAATAAGAGTTTCCTTCATTTACCAATTTCTCAATCAATTTTGGCTCGACAAAAGCGGTAAGTCCTTTTTGAAATTGAATTCCAGCCGCTGTAAAATTGTCATTATTTCTATCTACTGATCTGAACTCAGTTCCAAAGAAACCTTCAATTTCATGTTTGTCATTTAACGTATTTCTGTAGGTAATGCTATTTCTAACATTGTAGGAAGTTAAGTCATTAGTAAACTTACGCAAAAAACCACCATTGGGTAAAACCGAAGTTTTTAGTGCCGTTAAATCATTAGGATTCTGATACAAAAATACGTTAGCATTTTGAATCAAAGCATTTGGATTTACAGTTATACCAGCATTATAAGCTCCAACAACATTTGAGCCTTCATAGATTCTGTGCTCTCGTGATGTGTTGGCATAACGCGCCGAACCGGTAAAGTTGTAGGTTAAATTTTTGTTTATTTTGTAATCTATGTCTGCCTGAAAACGAATATCATTTACTTTAATACCAAGTTTATTATTTTGTAATTCTTTAATGATATTCATTGGTGCCCAGTTGTTTTGATAATACTCATAATTACCGTTTTCATCATAAGGTCTAAGTGTTCTGCTTGTGCTTAAAACATAATTAAACGGGTTAATATCAAAATCTCTGCTAACTTTTCCGAAAACCACATCATCTTTACTTTCATACGAACCAGGAGCTCCCTGATCACGGATAGAAGCAAGAGTTGATAGGGTAATATTTAATCTGTCGTTAATATAAAACGTTCCTTTTAGGTTTGATGATAGTTGTTTGACATTATCAGCAATAGACCATCCCGGATCTGTATAGTATCCTAGAGAGCCATAAAATGTGTTGTTTTTTCCACCACCAGAGAAGCTTAATGAATGGTTTTGTGTAATAGATGGTCTAAATAAGACTTTAAACCAGTCTGTATTTCCTAATTCGTATTTTCTCAAAAATTCATTAATGAAGGGCTGCTCATTTTTGACTCCATATTGTCCATTAGTTTGATCGTAACGATTTATTTCTCTAGCCAGGGTACCATAAACGCCACTAAATCTAGCTGTTAATGAAGAGCTTTGGTCCAGGTAACCTTTACCTCTCATTTCCTGAAAAATACTCATTGATTCCTGAGAATTTAAAATGTCATATTGTGTGTAACTTGGTACAGTTCTTATGGTATTTTCAACAGAATAACTTATTTTTAAAGGAGAATCTCGGCGGCCTTGTTTGGTCGTTACCACTACTACTCCATTCAACGATCTTGAACCATAGATTGAAGTTGCAGATGCATCTTTCAAAATTTCAATACTTTGAATGTCATTAGCGTTTAATCCAGCAATGGCAGAACTCAATAAAGTAGAGGAGTCACCCGACGCTAAATCTGCAAAGGTAACGTTGATAATATCTTCTTGTACCACTCCGTCAATAACCCATAAAGGTTTTGTATCTCCAAAGATGGATGAAGATCCACGAACCGTAATTTTAGGTGTCGTACCAAAAGATCCTGTAACGTTTTGTACAGTAACACCGGCAGCTTTACCTTCAATCATTCTGCTCACATCTACAACACCATCGACTTTTAATTCACTGCCGGAAATTTTACTGATTGCTCCTGTAAAAGTTCTTTTTGAAGTTTTTTCATAACCTGTAGTAACTACAACTTCCTTTAGATTTTGCCCCGCCTCATTTAAGACAATTGTTGGTGTCGTATTTCCGATTCCAATCTCTTTTGTCTCCATACCAACATAAGAAATAACCAGAGCGGTACTGTTTGACGGCATTTCAATCGAAAACTTACCATCAAAATCTGTTAGTACAGCAATTTTAGTCCCTTTGGCTAATACAGTCGCTCCCGGTAACGGAGTACCACTGACATCCGTAACGGTACCCTTAATAATCGGACCTGCAGCAGTTAAGCTTTCAAATACTGAATTTGATGTTTCAGCACTTGTAAAAGGAACTACTGATACATTTTTCTGCAGAATTATCTGATTGCTTACTTCGGTATAAGTGATATTAAATGGCAATAAAATTCGATTCAAAATACTTGACAAAGTTTCATTGTTAGCATCTATGCTAACTTTCTGATTCAATTGTGGCAATCTTGAATTGTAAGAAAATTTTACGTTTGCAGACTTTTGTAGTTTAGACAAGGTGTTGTCTAAAGTTAAATTGGTTATATTAATTGTAACTTTAGTATCTAATTTCTTTTGTCCATTTACATCATTTGCCATAGCGACACTTGAAAACACGAGTGCCAGAACAAACTGAAATAGTGTTATTTTCATGATTCGATGGAGTAATCGTTGTTTAACAACTGGTTTTTTCATAATTTTGGTTTGTTTTAATTAATACTGTTCGAGTGTATTTTAAGAAACATCCTCAATTACTCTTTACAGAGAGTAATTTGATTCATTTAAGTGTCGATAATGTTACAGCATTTCGGCACTTTTTTTATGCATTTTCTTTTACATAGGCGCTATTATTTTTTTGTTTTGGTTATTTTTCTATTCTTTAAATTTTAAAAACCAACTTTACAATTACAGTTGTAAAGTGTGATTAGTTACATCCGTCAGATATTATAACGATTTGATTTCCATTCATTTCAAATGTGGTTTTATTGCCAATACTGTTACAGACAATTTTTAATTTTTCCATCAAAGGCTGATCACTAAGAGAAGTGGTGAGGTGACAGTCTTTCAGTTTATTTTTTGGATAATCAATGTCTACAAGGTAGGCCTGCTCTATGGTTTCAAAAATTTGTGATACCGGAATATCGGTAAATTCAAAACTCAGCTGTTCAATATTTCCAACACTACGGGTTAGGACTACATCCTGAGTGATATTTGTAATTTTATTAAAACTTAAATCTTTACGTTGAAAACGTAACGCCTGATTAGGTAATAAAACAACTTCATGATCATCTGATTTTGAAACCAAATCGTTTGATTTTACCCTTACTTTACCGGTGCGAACCAAAACTTCAACATCAGGTTGATCAGAATAGGCCTTGACTCTAAAACTAGTTCCGACTACCTTCGTAACAATTTCGTTTGCGTAAACAAAGAAAGGCTTTTTAGGATTTTTACTAATTTCAAAGAAACCTTCGCCGGATAAATACACCTTTCTTTCATTTCCGGTAAAGATCTTAGGATAACTCAATTTACTATTAGGCTGTAATAAAACCGAACTACCATCAGATAAAGTAATAATTTGAGCTTTGTCTGAATTATTAGTTTGTTCGACCAATCCTTCCTTATTTTCACTAATTAACTCATTGTAGGTTACTTCTCCACCAACGGTGACTATTTGATTGTGATATATCCAAACTGATCCTAAACCAAGAATTAAAGCAGCGGCAATACCGCTAAGAAAATATTTCTTAAGAAATTTTATTTTGGAACTTGGGGTTGAATTGTTCTGATTCTCTTTCTCTTCGATTTTAATCCAGGTGGCCTGCAAAGCATGATGAAGGTCTACAGGAGATATCGGCTGATCCGGCACTTTCATGGCCAACAACAATAATCTTGCGTCTTCTACCAGCTTAGCGCGCTGACGACTCTCTAAAGTCCATTCTTCCCAACCATCATTGTCTATTTTGGATAAAATCCATGACTGGAATGATTCATCAGATAAGAAATCTTCAATTTCGATAAATTTATTACGTTTTTGCATCTAGAAATAGGGTTACAAAAACATAGAGGACGGCTTTCTTATTATATACTCACCAAATTGTGATTTTTTTTTAATTCTGTACAAATAAAACTAAAAAGTAGCAGAAGAAAGAAGAAGAATTAACGAAACACTACCCTTCCATTCCTTGCGAAGAGTAAGTAAACCGCGGTGTAGTAAGTTGCTTGCTGATTGATAATTTACCTCCAGCATATCGGCAATTTGATCAACCGTTAAGCCTTGATGATATCTTAAATACAAAGCTTCTTTTTGTCTTGCCGGTAAATTGTTTAATAATTTATTCAAATGAATTACTTTTTCTTTTGTAGCATAATCATCATCCATGAGATCATGTTCTACAGAGAACTCTAAAAGAAAAGCAATTGAATCTGTGCTTGCAGACTTGCGAAAAATATGATCACGTTCGTATAAACGGGCAATACGTTTGCGCACACTCGACAGTAAATAGGCTTTTACTACAACTGAACTCTGAAGCCCATTTTTGTAAACCCAAATATCTGTAAAAACATCCTGAACACAATCCTGTACCTTTTCAGTATTTGAAGAAAGAGAGTTTCCGTAGTTTACCAGATCACCATAGTATTTTTCAAACAACAGAGAGAATGATTTTTCGTCTCCATTTTTCAAGTTAGTCCAAAGCGTAAGATCGTCTGATGTTTTGAATTGTAGAGTTTTGGTATTCATATAAAATCGCAATAGAATTCTTGAAAATAAGTACTGATTTTTAACATAAAGAATAAGATTTTTTAACATTATTCTTTACATCTGTGCGATAAATATATAAAAGCAAACATACAAAACAAATTTTTTAATGTGAGAAAAGTGAACATTTAACATTTGAAAAGAGTTTTTTTTATTGACTTAACGGGGTTTAGCACATAAAAGTAAAATTTAAGCTAATCTTTTATTTTTTCTAAATGTCAGATTTTACAGCCATAGTTCTTTAGCTTTTTTTTAACATTAGCTTAGATGATTTGTTTGTATTTTATTCTAAAGTAGTACCTGCCGATCAAAAAAGTAACTATTCCAAATTCAAATATTAAGCAACAAAACATTGGACTGAAGCAGTACTAGAATCGGTATAATATCTGACAAAAAAGATACTTTACCGGTTTCTCACACCTAGCAGCCTCTGTGTGTTTTCAATAAGCGATGTACCTTTTTTAAAAGTATCAAATCTATATTTCTATGTGTTAAAAAAAAAGCCTTACTAAAATATTTAGTAAGGCTTTTGACGATTTTATATGGAAGTTTTCTTTTAGAAAGCTACATTCCATCTAGGTAATTTTGCATTTTCATCTAAGAAATTCTGCAAAACCTGTCCTTCTACTGTAGTTGGAATTCCTTTTGAATCTGCATTGAAAGTTTCGAACCAAACTACTTCAAGAGCAGCAATATTTTCTAATTTCATTTGTGCTGGCCAAGAGTATTTTCTTCCCGTTTTTGCAAATTGATGTCCGTTTACAATTTTATCGTACAATCCGCCGTTTTTACTTTTCAAAGTACCATCATTCTGAACAGTTCCGGTAGATCCTACCATGATCAATTCTTTTGCATTTCCTTCAACTGCATAAACTACAAAAACACCTGCACCTCCTTCAGGAGCGTTACAAACTTGTTCTAAACTGTCTTCAATTGTAAAAGTAAAGCTGCTGCTTACTTTAAATTTTTCTAATTCTTTGTACATATTTTTATTTTTAAGTTTCTAAGATGCTGAGATGCTTAGATACTAAGTTTTTTTGATTTATCCCTCAGGACTTTAAATGTAAAAAAGTCTCAACAGAATATTGAGACTTTTTTGGAATTTATTATTTTAAATACCCGGAATTATCCAAGTACTTCTTTTACTTTTTTACCAATTTCAGCTGGTGAATCAACAACGTGAATTCCGTTGTCTCTCATGATTTGTTTTTTAGCAGCAGCAGTATCATCAGAACCACCAACAATAGCACCTGCGTGACCCATTGTTCTACCTGCTGGAGCAGTTTCTCCGGCAATAAAACCAACAACTGGTTTACGGTTACCATCAGCTCTTACCCATTTAGCAGCATCAGCTTCTAATTGACCTCCAATTTCACCAATCATAATGATGATTTCAGTTTCTGGGTCGTTCATTAATAATTCAACTGCTTCTTTAGTTGTAGTTCCAATAATTGGATCTCCACCAATACCAATAGCAGTAGTAATTCCTAAACCTTGTTTTACAACCTGATCAGCAGCTTCGTAAGTTAAAGTTCCTGATTTAGAAACGATACCAACTGTTCCTTTTTTGAAAACGAAACCTGGCATAATACCAACTTTAGCTTCACCCGGAGTAATTACACCAGGACAGTTTGGTCCGATTAATCTTGAATTTCTTTCTTTAACATAGTTATTAGCTTTAATCATATCAGCTACAGGAATTCCTTCAGTAATAGCAATAATTACTTTAATTCCAGCGTCAGCAGCTTCCATAATTGCATCAGCAGCAAAAGCTGGCGGAACAAAAATGATAGATGTATCAGCTCCGGCTTGTTCTACAGCATCTTTTACTGTGTTAAAAACCGGACGGTCTAAATGGCTTGTTCCTCCTTTACCCGGAGTTACACCACCAACAACATTTGTACCGTACTCAATCATTTGAGAAGCGTGGAAAGTTCCTTCGCTACCTGTAAATCCTTGAACAATTATTTTGGAATCTTTATTAACTAAAACACTCATGATATATATTTTATGTAGTTTTTAAAATTGTGATGCAAAAGTAAGGTTTTGTAACGTATTTTAACCTTTTTGTCTTTAAAAAAATTAAGAAAATTGACTCATTTGATAACCGCGATATAATTTATCATCTTTTATTTGCCAAATTGTGGCAAAATGAGCTAATAACATCTCTTCTCTAGGGTTCTCAATCGTTTTTACAAAGTGAGAATATCGTATTGAAACTAAGTCTTCTTCGGCAATGATATGGCTAATTCTAACCTTTGAACGAACATAAGCACGGCTAAGCTCATTGGCCATAGCCATCATAGAATCATAATCCATCTCAATCAATCCTTTGGTGCTGTTCCAGTCTAACTTTACTTCCGGATGTAAGTAAGCTTTCATGATTTCGCTATCAATTAAGGCATCTGACTTGTAAAATTTTTGAACAAATTCTTTTATAGACATAATTACTTCAATTTATTTAGAATTTCAGGAATCTTTTTGATATTGGCCATTTGTTTTAACTTTTCTCTCGATTCTTCGATTGGGGTTCCGAAATAAGATTTTCCTCCTTCAACCGATTTGGTAACTCCAGTTTGCCCCATAATAACAGCCTTTGCTCCTATTGTGATGCCACTGGTGGTTCCTACCTGTCCCCAAATGGTAACTTCATCTTCAATTACGACGCATCCGGCAATACCGGTTTGTGACGCAATTAAGCATTTTTTACCAATTACAGTATCATGTCCAACATGTACCTGATTGTCCAATTTTGTACCTTCACCAATAGTAGTGTCACCGGTAACACCTTTGTCAATCGTACACAGTGCTCCTATGCCAACATTGTCTTCGATAACGACTCTACCTCCGGAAATTAACTGATCGAAGCCTTCAGGACGTTTTTTGTAATAAAAAGCATCGGCTCCTAAAATAGTTCCGGCATGAATCATTACGTTGTCGCCAATTACAGTATGATCGTAAATAGTAACATTAGGGTGAATCAGACAGTTTTTACCAATGGTAACATTGTTTCCGATAAAACAGTTGGGCTGAATTACAGTGCCTTCTCCGATAGTTGCAGAGAGTGCAATCGACACATTTGTGCCTTGAAATGGTCTGAAGTGTTTGGTTAAGATATTAAAATCTCTGAAAGGATCATCAGAAATTAGAAGGGCTTTACCTTCAGGACAATCTACTTTTTTGTTGATTAAAACTATAGTAGCAGCCGATTGTAATGCTTTGTCATAATATTTAGGATGGTCAACAAAAACAATATCTCCGGCTTCAACGACATGTATCTCGTTCATGCCTAAAACTGGAAAGTTTTGGTCACCAATAAATTCGCAATCAAGCAAATTTGCAATTTCTTGTAAAGAATGACTCTTTGGAAATTTCATATATTTATTTAGTTTTCAGTCTCAGTTTTCAGTCTCAGTTTTCAATCTGCATTAACAAACTGATAACTGCGACTGAAAACTGAAAACTTATAAAAACTACTCCTTTACACGCTCCATGTAAGAACCTGAAGCTGTATCAATTTTAATTTTATCACCTTCGTTGATGAACAAAGGAACGTTTACAGACGCTCCAGTTTCTACTGTCGCATTTTTTGTAGCATTTGTAGCTGTATTTCCTTTTACTCCCGGCTCAGCATAAGTAACTTCAAGAATTACAGAAGATGGCATATCTACTGATAAAGGCAAGTCAGTTTCAGTATTTACCTGAACCATTACACTTGTTCCTTCTTTCAATAATCCCGGAGCATCTAAAATGTTTTTATTTAAAGAAATTTGCTCGAAAGATTCTGTGTTCATAAAATGAAATTCATCACCTTCAGCATATAAAAACTGGTAGTTATGTGTTTCTACACGAATAACATCAATTTTATGTCCTGCAGAAAATGTATTATCCAATACTTTCCCTGATGTTAAACTTCTTAATTTTGTTCTTACGAAAGCAGGTCCTTTTCCAGGTTTTACGTGAAGAAATTCAACAATTTTAAAAATATCGTGGTTGAATTTAATACACAATCCGTTTCTAATATCTGATGTAGATGCCATTTTGTTTTTGTTTTATTTATTTCTTGTTGAATCGTTGAATCGTTTAACTATTTATTCCTATAAACGATTCAACAAATAAACGATTAAACTTATTTTAATAGTTTCCGGAATACCCTTTCATGATTCCTCTTGACGAATTTCGGATAAAATCCAGAATTTCATCTCTTTCAGGAGTTGCTTCCATTTCAGCTTCAATAATACTTAAAGCTTGTGTTGTGTTGTAATTCTTTTGGTATAAAATTCTATAAATTTCCTGAATTTCTCTGATTTTCTCAGTACTGAAACCTCTTCTTCTTAAACCTACTGAATTAATTCCTACATACGACAAAGGTTCTTTTGCTGCTTTTGTATAAGGAGGAACGTCTTTTCTAACCAATGATCCACCCGAAATCATAGCATGATCTCCGATATGAATAAACTGATGGATCGCTGCCAAACCACCAATTACAGCATGGTTTCCAACAACTACGTGACCTGCCAATGCAACACCATTTACAATGATGGCATTATTACCAATTTCGCAATCGTGTGCAATGTGAGCGTAAGCCATAACCAAACAGTTATTTCCAAGAATAGTTTGTCCGGAGGCCACTGTACCTCTGTTGATCGTAACACATTCTCTAATCGTACAGTTATCTCCAATAATAGCTAGAGAATCTTCTCCGCCGAACTTTAAATCTTGTGGTACCGCAGAAATAACCGCTCCCGGAAAAATATTGCAATTTTTACCAATACGAGCACCTTCCATGATCGTCACATTTGAACCAATCCAAGTACCATCACCAATAATAACATTATTGTGAATTGTTGTAAAAGGTTCAATTACAACATTTTTAGCGATTTTAGCGCCAGGATGAACATATGCTAATGGTTGATTCATATGTGTTTTTTATATTTTAAATTAAAATAGTCTAATTTGGGCAACAAACCTAAACAATAAAATTGATTAATTATTATTGTTTTCTCGCAATTTGAGCCATTAATTCTGCCTCGGTTACTAATTTTCCATTTGCGTAAGCATTTGCCTGCATATGACAGATTCCTCTTCTGATTGGAGAAATCAATTCGCATTTGAAAATTAAGGTATCACCCGGCAATACTTTGTGTTTGAATTTGACATTATCAATTTTCATAAAATAAGTCAAGTAATTTTCAGGATCCGGAACTGTGCTTAAAACCAAAATTCCACCCGTTTGTGCCATTGCTTCCACAATTAACACACCCGGCATAACCGGCGCCTCTGGGAAATGTCCAACAAAGAAATTTTCATTCATGGTCACATTCTTCAAACCAACCACATGACGATCAGACATTTCGATAATTCTATCAATCAACAAGAACGGAGGTCTGTGAGGAAGCATCGCCATGATTTTGTGAATGTCCATCAATGGCTCCTGATTTAAATCATAAACAGGTACATGATTTCTTTGTTCTATCTTGATAATTTTAGCTAACTTCTTAGCAAACTGTGTATTTACAAAATGCCCTGGTTTGTTAGCGATAATTTTTCCTTGTATACGAACTCCGATAAGAGATAAATCTCCAATTACATCAAGAAGTTTGTGTCTAGCTGCTTCGTTTGGATAGTGTAAAGTAAGATTATCAAGAACACCGTTAGGTTTTACCGAAATTTCATCTTTCCCGAAAGCTTTCTTTAAATTCGCCATCGTAGACTCAGAAATTTCTTTGTCTACATATACGATTGCATTATTTAGATCACCACCTTTAATTAAACCGTGCTCTAATAATGACTCTAATTCGTGTAAAAAACTAAAAGTTCTTGAACTTGCAATTTCATTCTTAAAATCGGCTATACTTTTCATTGTAGCATTTTGAGTACCTAAAACTTTAGTACCAAAATCTACCATTGTAGTCACTTGATAATCATCGCTTGGCATTACCAAAATCTCACTTCCGGTCGTTTCATCTGTAAAAGATATTACTTCTTTTACCACATAAACGTTACGTTTAGCGTCTTGCTCTTCTATTTCAGCTTTTTCAATTGCTTCCACAAAATATTTTGAAGAACCATCCATGATAGGAAGTTCTGAAGCGTCTAATTCTATAATAACATTGTCAAGATCACATCCAACTAATGCCGCCAAAACATGTTCAGGAGTTTGAATTTTTACGCCAAGTTTTTCTAAATTAGTACCTCTTTGCGTATTAACAACATAGTTAGCATCAGCCTCAATGACCGGCTGACCTTGCAAATCTACTCTTACAAAAGTGAAACCATTATTTATTGGAGCAGGTTTAAAAGTCATTGTAACTTCTTTCCCAGTGTGTAATCCAACGCCTGTTAGTGAAATTTCATTTTTGATGGTCTTCTGTTTAACCATTATTTCCATTTTTTGGGTTTATTATTTGTTTTTTTAATTCTTCTACTTCGGAAACTATTTTAGGCAGATTCTTAAAATGAACATACGATTTGTTAAAATCAGTATAACCAAGAGACGGTGTCCCTTGTAAAATTTCATCATCTTTAATGTTTCTTGCCACTCCTGATTGAGCCTGCAATCTCACATTGTTACCTATAGTCAAGTGTCCTGCGATACCTACTTGTCCGCCAATCATACAGTTCTCGCCAATTTTAGTTGAACCGGCCACGCCCGATTGCGCTGCAATTACAGTGTTTTTGCCAATTTCAACATTGTGCGCAATCTGAATCTGATTGTCTAATTTAACTCCTTGTCGGATAATCGTCGAACCAAGAGTTGCTCTGTCGATGGTAGTGTTAGCACCAATATCAACATTATCTTCAATAATAACATTACCAATTTGTGGTACCTTACTGTATACTCCTTCATCATTTGGTACAAAACCAAAACCATCCGCACCAATAATAGTTCCGGAATGAATAGTGCAATTGTTACCAATTATAGTTTCGGAATAAATTTTAGCACCTGCAAAAATATACACATTATCGCCAATAACAACATTATCTCCAATAAAACTGTTCGGATAAATTTTTACATTGTCGCCCAGAACCACATTTTGTCCAATATAACTAAAGCTTCCTAAATACAGATTCTCGCCATATTTAGTTCCTTCTGTTATAAAAGACTGTGCTTCTATACCGTTTTTATTCAATTTAACCTGATTGTAAAACTGTAAAAGTTTAGAGAAAGAAGCATAAGCATCTTCCACTTTTATTAAAGTTGTAGTGATTTCCTGTTCCGGAATAAAGCTATCATTAACAATTGTTACAGATGCTTTAGTAGTATATATGTGATTGATATATTTTGGATTGGCCAAAAAAGTAAGCGATCCCTCCTCACCTTCTTCTATTTTAGATAACCGAGAAACTTCTACATTGGGATTCCCAACAACTTCTCCTTCTAAAATTCCCGCTATTTGTTCTGCTGTAAATTTCATTGCGACAAAAATATAAAAAATAGATTTTAAATGTTAATTTTAGATAAGTTGTTTTGGGAAACAGATGTAATATTTTGTCACCAATTTAGATAACGACCTCAAATTCAATTGATCAGACGCTTCTACAACATCTTCGATTGTTTTGTCTTTTTTGAAAATTCGTATGGGTTCAGCTTCTTTGCTATAAGCCTGATTTTTAATTTTTCCGCCAAAAATAAAATATCCGGCTTCTAATTGTGTAATATGATGTTCGTTAGCAAATTCTTCTTTCAGCGATTGTAATTCTTCGGCAGGTATTTTTTCTGCGGTAAGCTTGATTTTAAGTAAATCTCTATTAATAAGCATTTTACTTAAAGTTGAAAGTATAAAATCATTGTGTTTTTGCCAGGCTTTTAAAGCACTAATAATATCAAAATCATCCAATTGGGAGAATAAATCTAATTTTTCAGCATCAAAATCCTCCAGAGTGACTCTGTTCTTCATAAAATACAAAAGTGGCTCACTGCACGGCAGAATTATGCCTTTTAAAGTAAGTTCTTTAGCTCTTTTTAACACCTTCATCAAAATCAATTCGGCCACTAGACTCGTTTTATGCAAATAAGCCTGCCAGTACATCAATCTTCTTGAAAGCAGAAACTTTTCGACAGAATAAATTCCTTTTTCCTCAATTACCAAAGTACCGTCAACTACATTCATCATCTGAATCAAACGTTCAGAATTTACATTTCCCTCGGCTACACCGGTATAAAAACTATCTCTTTTTAAATAATCCATTCGGTCCATGTCGAGCTGACTTGAGATGAGCTGCAACATAAATTTTCGGTGATAATCACCTTTGAAAACCTGAATGGCCAGACTCAGTTTTCCCTCAAATTCTTCATTGAGTTTATTCATAAACAGCAATGAAATGGCTTCATGATGCACATCTTCTACAATACTCTTTTCCATGGCATGCGAAAAAGGGCCATGGCCAATATCGTGCAGTAAAATGGCAATATACAATGCATTCTCTTCTTCAGCCGAAATTGCAACTCCTTTAAAACGAAGTGTATCTACTGATTTTTGCATTAAATGCATGCAGCCTAAGGCATGATGAAAACGCGTATGATTGGCACCGGGATAAACCAAATACGATAAACCCATTTGCGAAATACGGCGTAAACGCTGAAAATACGGGTGCTGAATTAAATCGTAAATAAGTTCGTTCGGTATGGTGATAAACCCGTAAATGGGATCATTGAATATTTTTAACTTATTGATATGAGTCACTATTTGGTTATTTTTAGGTGAACAAATATAAGTAATTAACCATAAACAACTTTGCGTTTTTTACTTAAAAATCAACAAATGTTCCCTTTGAAAATCAATATAATAACATTACATTAAGTAGATTTTTAGAAAAATTAACCATTCTTAATTCTGAATTTTATACTATATTTAATACTTTTTAAGTTCTATACTTCTAAATTGCATTAAAAATTAAATCGTTTATGGACAAGATAAAAATACTTTGGGTCGATGATGAAATCGATCTTTTAAAGCCACATATATTATTTCTGGAGAAAAAAAACTATGCTGTAACCACCTCTAACAATGGTTTAGATGCGATTGCACTATTTGAAGAAGACAATTTTGATATTGTTTTTTTAGATGAAAATATGCCCGGAATGAGTGGACTGGAAACACTTTCGGAAATGAAAGAGAAAAAATCAGCTATTCCAATGATTATGATTACCAAAAGTGAGGAAGAGTATATCATGGAAGAAGCTATTGGTTCCAAAATTGCCGATTACCTCATAAAACCGGTAAATCCGAATCAGATTTTGTTAAGTCTGAAGAAAAATCTCGATCATTCGAGGCTAATTTCTGAAAAAACGACATTGGATTATCAAAAGGAGTTTAGAAAAATATCCATGGAGTTGGCTATGGTCAATTCTTTTGAAGATTGGATTGAGCTTTATAAAAAACTAATTTTCTGGGAATTAGAACTCGAGAACATCAACGATCAGGCGATGATAGAAATTCTTGAATCTCAGAAAGTAGAGGCTAATTCGCAGTTCGGAAAATATATCGAGAGAAATTATGAAGACTGGTTTGCTCCAAAGGCGGACAAACCTGTTCAGTCGCACAATTTATTCAAAGAATTAGTAGTTCCGGAGATTAAAAAGAAGGACAAACCTATTCTATTTGTAGTAATTGACAACCTGCGTTATGATCAATGGAAATCTTTTGAAACTGTAGTTTCTAATTATTACAAACTAGAAAAAGAGGTTCCGTACTTTTCTATTCTTCCAACCGCCACACAATATGCCCGTAATTCAATATTTTCAGGTTTACTGCCGATAGAGATGGAAAAACAGTTTCCGCAATATTGGAAAAACGATGTTGAAGATGGTGGGAAAAACCTTTTTGAAGCCGAATTTCTATCAGCGCAATTAAAACGTTTAGGTTTAAATATTAAAGAAGATTATTTTAAAATTACGAATTACGCCGGAGGAAAAAAACTGGCAGAAAATTTCAAAGCTTTAAAAGGAAATGACCTTGTAACTGTAGTTTATAATTTTGTTGACATGCTCTCGCACGCCAAAACTGAAATGGAAGTGGTAAAAGAACTGGCTTCAGATGATAAAGCCTATCGCTCACTCACTTTAAGCTGGTTTAAGAACTCGCCGCTGCTCGAAATTATTCAGCAGGCGCAACTTTTAGGTTTTAAATTGATTTTGACAACAGATCACGGTACTATTAATGTAAAAAATCCGTCGAAAGTGGTTGGAGATAAAAATACAAGTTTAAATTTGCGCTACAAAACTGGTCGTAGTTTAACCTACGAACAAAAAGATGTATATGTCGTTAAAGAGCCTAAAACAATTGGTTTGCCAGCGATTAACATGAGTAGTTCGTTTATTTTTGCTAAAAATGATTACTTTTTAGCCTATGTAAACAACTACAACCACTATGTGAGTTATTATAAAAACACTTACCAGCACGGGGGGATTTCGTTAGAAGAAATGATTATTCCGTTTTTGGTATTTAATCCGAAATAGAAAGAATGCCACGAATTCACGAATTATTTATTTAGCATACGCATAATAAATTCGTGAATTCGTGGCAAAAAATACAATACAGGATTATCATTTTTTTTGTTGTGTTGTACCTATCAGCACTGAGAGGTTCAGGTAGAAGAAATGATTATTTTGTTTTTATTTAATCCAAAATAGAAAGAATGTCAGGAGTTTTACTAATTTTTTTCAAAACTAAAACCTTCTAATTCGTTAAAATTAGCGAAATTCGTGGCAAAAAAATAAAACAATGAATATCGTTTTTTCATTAGATCAAATCAAAGAAGTGGCTGAGCAAATTTTAGCTTCAAATCCAAAAAAAATCATCCTTTTCAATGGAGAAATGGGGGTTGGAAAAACTACCTTAATCAAACAATTGTGTAAAAACCTGGGAGTTCAGGACGCAACTAGTAGCCCTACCTTTTCTTTAGTTAATGAATATTATACTTCTGACAATCAAATTGTTTATCATTTTGATTTTTATAGATTAAACAAAGAAACTGAAGCACTAGACATGGGAGTTGACGATTACTTGTATTCCGGAAATTGGTGTTTTATTGAATGGTCTGAAAAAATTGCAAGCTTACTCCCGGAAGAAACTTCAACCATCACAATTGAACTGCTGGCTGACGGAAATAGAGAATTAAAATTATCCTAAAACTTTCAACAAAAGGCGAAAGGTCTACATAAAGACACTAAGAAAATAAAGATGAATGCCCAAAATACTGTAGAAATAATCTCTTTCTCAACTGATTTAAAAGAACACATTAAGATTCTAAATCTGGAATGGCTTAAAAAGTATTTTAAAGTAGAAGAAAAAGACGAATTGGTACTTTCTAACCCACAAGAAGAAATTATCGATAAAGGCGGACTAATCTTCTACGCCAGATATAACGGTGAAATTATTGGAACTGTTTCCTTAATGAAAGTCGATAACTATACCTTTGAATTGAGCAAAATGGCTGTTTCAGATCAGGCACAAGGTCTTGGAGTTGGAAACAAACTGTTAACACATTGCATGGCTGTTGCAAAAGAAAACAATATTAAAAAGCTGTTTTTGTATTCCAATCGCATACTGCTTCCTGCGCTTCATTTGTACCAGAAATTTGGTTTTACTGAAGTTCCTTTAGGTGACGTCAGTTACGAAAGAGCGGACATAAAAATGGAGAAAATTCTGTTGTAATTCTTAAACAACTATTAGCAGAATTTTTACATTGATTTTAAAACTTTTTACGTAATTTGTACTCTTAATTTTTTGCACAACCCATGTCAATTACCTTAACTCCATTTACGAAACAGCAATTGTTGCCACAAGAAGAAAAACTTGAAATTGGCCGATTCAAAAGTGAGCTTTTTATAGGAATTCCTAAAGAAACAAGTTATCAGGAACGTCGTATTTGTCTGACTCCGGATGCTGTTAGTGCGTTGACATATGAGGGACATAGAGTAATGATTGAATCAGGAGCCGGAGAAAGTTCCAGTTACACCGATAAAGAATACTCTGATGCAGGAGCTGAAGTAACAAATGACACAAAGAAAGTCTTTGGTTGCCCAATGCTTCTTAAAGTAGAACCTCCTACAACAGCCGAAATTGAAATGATCAATCCGGAAACCATCATAATTTCGGCCATTCAGTTAAAAACTAAAAAGAAAGCATACTTTGAAGCTTTAGCACAGAAAAAAATAACAGCACTAGCTTTTGAATACATAAAAGATGAAGATGGATCCTATCCTGCTGTAAAGTCGCTAAGTGAAATTGCAGGAACAGCTTCTATTCTTATTGCTGCCGAATTAATGATTACGGACGAGTTTGGAAAAGGCCTTTTGTTTGGTAATATTACCGGAGTCCCTCCTACTGATGTTGTTATTCTGGGTGCCGGAACTGTTGGAGAGTTTGCTGCAAAAACCGCCATAGGACTGGGTGCAAATGTGAAAGTTTTTGACAATTCAATTACCAAATTACGCCGTTTGCAAAACAGTCTTAACCAGCGTATATTTACTTCAACGGTACAGCAAAAAGCGCTGCTAAAGGCTTTAAGACGTTGTGACGTAGCGATTGGTGCCATGCGCGGTAAAGAGCGTTGCCCTATTATTGTTACAGAAACAATGGTAGAACACATGAAAAAAGGTGCTGTAATTGTAGATGTGAGTATTGACACCGGAGGTTGTTTTGAAACTTCGGAGGTTACCACTCATGAAAAACCGACCTTTATAAAAAGCAATGTGCTGCACTATTGTGTACCTAATATACCTTCCAGATATTCTAAAACAGCTTCATTATCCATAAGTAATATCCTTACGCCTTATTTGCTTCAAATTGCAGAAGACGGTGGTCTGGAAAGTGCTATACGATGTAATAAAGGTTTAAAAAACGGAATTTACATGTATCACGGAATCCTGACCAGCAAAGCAATTGGAGAATGGTTTGATTTACCGGACAACGATATTAATTTACTTGTATTTTAAAGGAACTTTAATGTACCTTTGCAAAAATTATATTTCATGAAGTTCGTACATCGTTTTGCATATTATTTGGTTGGTTTGGTTATGGGATGCTTTTTTGTAGCCCTTGTGTTCAGTGGAAAAGATACACGTTGCAATTACTTTCCAAACGCCAGAGTTTTAAATAATTTACGCACTAAGCCTTTTCAGTATTCCGAAAAAGCAATTCAGACTTTAAATGAAAAATGGGTTGACACCGCAGATATTAAAAGCACACTGACATTTGGTGATGTTGATTTTGACAAAAGCAATGTTCCTGTAAACAAAGGAAAGCTTTATATAATCGAAGGTAAAACTGCTAAAAATCAAGAGATTATTTTAAAAGTAGTCAACTACGAGAACAAAGCTATTCTGGAAGAGATTATTAAAAAAGACACAAAAGAGTAAGTGTGTCATTTTAATAATTAGCAACAATCAGTTTTTGTTATAAAAGCTGATTTTAACTAGCTCTTCGTTTCTACAGCCAGTCGATTTCTTTGATTGCTTTGGATTTCAAAAAATCATTGGTTTTGCTAAAATGCTTGTTTCCGAACCATTTTCCCTGATTAGCACTCATAGGTGAAGGATGTCCGGATTCTAAAACACAATGTTTGGAACGATCGATTTTAGCACCTTTTTTGTGAGCAAAGCTTCCCCATAACAGGAAAACAACATTCTCTTTTTCATCTGAAATAGCTTGAATTACAGCGTCTGTAAACAAATTCCACTTCAAATGTTTATGACTATTTGGACTATCTTTGCGAACTGTCAAGGACGCATTTAAAAGTAAAACACCTTGTTTTGCCCACTTTTCAAGATTACCAGAAGTCGGCATAAAGATCGAATCGAGATCGTCATTTAGTTCCCTGTAAATATTTCGAAGTGAAGGCGGGATTTTAACGGAATCATTTACAGAAAAACTCAATCCATTCGCCTCTCCTTCTCCATGATAAGGATCTTGTCCTATGATGACAACTTTTAAGTTTTGAAAAGCACAGGTATTAAAAGCAGAGAAAATCAATTCTACAGGTGGATAACAAGTATGTGTTTGATACTCAGTTTCCAAAGTTTTCATTAGCTCAGAAAAATAAGTTTTTTGTTTTTCATCTTTTAATACTGTTTCCCAATCAGGAGAAAGATTGATTTTCATTTTTTAAATTTTATCACAAATTAAGCAAAGTTTTCTTCAAAGTACTAATTAATAGTACTATTTCGTTGCAAAACTTTGTAACTTTGAACTTTTACAACTTACGATATATAATGATATCTATAACCGAAAAAACATTACAAGATTTACAATTTCCTACAGTACTCGAAACCATCTCAGCAGGCTGTAATACTGATATAGGAAAAGAAAAAGCTTTACAAATAACACCTTTTAGAGATCGGGAAACTTTGATGCAGGCTTTAATGCAAACATCAGAATATGTTTCCTCTTTTCAAAATAATAACGCCATTCCCAATCACGGGTTTGACGCTATAACTCACGAGATTAAGTTTCTGGCAATTGAAGATAGTTTTCTTGAAGTGGGAAGCTTTAGAAAAATTGCCACACTCTCTTCTACCTCAAACTTTTTACTAAATTTCCTTAAAAAATTTGACGATTATTATCCAAATCTAAATGCGAGAGCTTCACGTGTTGAATACACAAAAGATATCGTGACCACTATTGATGCTATTGTAGACAAATATGGTGAAATAAAAGACAATGCTTCACCGGCTTTATTAAGCATTCGTCAAGGTATGAACCTGGTTCGCGGTAAAGTAAACCAAAGTTTCGGAGTCGCTCTTACACAGTACAATAGTCTTGGTTATCTTGATGATATAAAAGAAAGTTTTGTGCAAAACCGAAGAGTTTTGGCGGTTTTAGCTATGTACCGACGAAAAGTTAAGGGCTCTATTTTAGGAAGTTCGAAAACAGGAAGTATTGCTTATATCGAACCTGAAGCTACATTAAAATACTCCAGAGAATTAGCCAATTTAGAATACGAAGAGAAGGAAGAAATTACCCGAATTTTGAAGCAATTATCCAATGCAATTCGTCCGTACTTGCCTTTATTAATTGAATATCAGGATTTTTTGAGTGATATTGACGTTGTTGCCGGAAAGGCAAAATATGCGAATCGTATCAACGGAATCCTGCCTACTATTACAGAAGAAAGAAGGTTGTTTTTCAGAGAAGCGTATCATCCGATTTTATACCTGAACAACAAACAGAAAAACGAAGTTACCCATCCACAAACCATTGAACTAAAGCAAGATAATCGTATCATTGTGATTTCGGGACCTAATGCGGGTGGGAAAACAATTTCGCTAAAAACAGTAGGTTTGTTACAGTTAATGCTGCAATCCGGGATGCTTATTCCGGTTCATGAACGAAGCGAAACATTCTTGTTTGACAGGATTTTAACAGATATTGGAGATAATCAATCTATTGAAAATCACTTAAGTACATATAGTTACCGATTAAAAAACATGAACTACTTCCTGAAGAAGTGTAACAAGAAGACTATGTTTTTAATTGATGAATTTGGTACAGGATCTGATCCGGAATTAGGTGGTGCTTTGGCAGAGATATTCCTGGAAGAATTTTATCATCGTGAAGCTTTCGGAATTATAACCACTCATTATTCCAATCTAAAGATTTTGGCTAATGAATTGCCATATGCAACCAATGCCAACATGATGTTTGATGAAAAAACTTTGGAACCTATGTACAAACTGGCTTTAGGTCAGGCCGGAAGTTCATTTACTTTTGAAGTAGCTCTAAAAAACGGAATTCCTTTTGGATTGATTAATCGTGCAAAAAAGAAAATTGAAGTGGGTAAAGTTCGTTTTGATAAAACGATTGCAACCCTTCAGAAAGAGCGCTCCAAGCTTGAAAAAACTTCTCTTAATCTAAAAGAGGAAGAAACCAGGGCTCGTGAAGAAAGCAAAAAGATGGAAAACATCAACGTTAAGATCAAGCAAAAACTGGAAAGTTATCAGGAATTATACGATAGCAATCAGAAAACGATTTATATCGGTCAGAAAATCGAAGATATTTCAGAGAAATACTTTAACAACAAAAACAAAAAGGAACTTATTGGTGAATTTTTGAAAATAGTTGAGATTGAAAATTCAAAACGTAAAAAGGCGACTCCAAAAGAAACGAAAGCAATAATTGAAAAGAAAAAAGAAGTAATTGCTGAAATCACAGTTAAGGTAGAGGAAATTCGAAAAGAGAAAAAAGAAAAGAAACTTAAACCTGTAGTTGAAAAACCAAAACCAATTCTAAAAGTTGGTGATCGTGTAAGAATGCTTGACGGAAGATCTGTTGGAAGTATTGATGCTATAGAGAAAAATAAAGCAACGGTAAATTACGGCATTTTCACTTCGAAAGTCAGTTTAGATGAGTTGGAGTTGGTTGAAGCGGTTAAAAAGTAATAAAATTTACGTTTTTCTTGGTAAAATTTAAAATAAAGCGATTTAAAGCGTTAATTCCTCAAAAACGAACAAGAAGGTCGTTATGTTTTAAAATTTCCTTAAAATTATTTTATTAAAGCCATTTTTGATCTTCAAATACTATTGAAAATAAAATTACAATAGATATTATAAATAATTATGTTATTCTATCAAAACACAACTTGTTTAAAAAATGATTGATTTACCCGCAAATAAAAAAATAGTTCTCTTTGATGGCATCTGCAATCTCTGCAACTCTGCCGTACAATTCATAATCAAGCATGACAAAAAAGATATTTTTAGATTTGTGGCTTTGCAATCAGAATTGGGAATTTCGATTTGTAAACATTTGGGGATTAGTTTTGCAAAGATGGACAGTATTTTACTATTCAATCCTGACTCTGCTTACTTTTACAAATCTTCAGCAGTAATAGCTATTGCAAAAGAATTTGGGGGTCTTTGGAGATTATCAGAAATTTTCAGGATTGTTCCCATTTTTATCAGCGACCGTATTTATGATTATGTCGCCAAAAATAGATACAATTGGTATGGTAAAAAAGAAAGCTGCATGATTCCGACAGCGGAATTGAAAGCTAAGTTTCTTTAGAAAATTCCAAATTCCAAACCCCAATACTTATTGCAATATTTGTCATTTCGACGTAGAAGAAATCACATTTGCAAATCGATAAAGATCAAAGAAATCCTTTATGTAATTTCTAATAGTAAAAAATCCCAAATTCACAATAATTGGAATTTGGGATTTTTTTATTAAAAGCTTAGATTTTACTATCTAATCAATTTTCTGTATTTCAAACGTTTTGGAGTTAAATCACCACCAAGACGTTTCTTTTTGTTTTCTTCATAATCAGAGAAACTTCCTTCAAAGAAATAAACTTCAGAGTCTCCCTCAAAAGCAAGAATGTGTGTACAGATTCTATCCAAGAACCATCTGTCGTGAGAAATAATTACAGCACAACCAGCGAAGTTTTCTAAACCTTCCTCAAGTGCACGAAGTGTATTTACGTCAAGGTCATTCGTAGGCTCATCCAGTAAAAGTACGTTTCCTTCTTCTTTCAAAGTCATTGCTAAGTGTAGACGGTTACGCTCTCCACCGGACAACATTGATACTTTTTTGTTTTGCTCACCACCTCCAAAATTGAAACGTGATAAGTAAGCTCTTGAATTTACCTGCTTACCTCCCATCATTACCAATTCCTGACCGTCAGCGAAATTTTCCCAAATTGATTTATTTGGATCAATGTTTGAATGTGACTGGTCAACATAAGCAATTTTTACAGTTTCACCAACTGAAAATTCTCCACTATCAGTTTGTTGTTCTCCCATAATCATTTTGAAAATAGTCGACTTACCGGCACCGTTTGGCCCAATAATTCCAACAATTCCGGCCTGTGGCAAAGTAAAGTTCAAATTATCGTACAATAATTTATCCCCAAAAGCTTTTGCTACATTTTTAGCTTCAATCACATTTGTTCCTAAACGAGGACCGTTCGGGATATAGATTTCCAGATTCTCATCCAGTTGTTTTTGATCTTCATTCAATAATTTGTCGTAGTTCTGTAAACGGGCTTTTTGTTTCGTTTGACGACCTTTTGCTCCCTGACGAACCCACTCCAACTCGCGCTCTAAAGTCTTTCTTCTTTTAGAAGCCACTTTTTCTTCCTGAGCCATACGGTTTGATTTTTGATCCAACCATGAAGAATAGTTTCCTTTCCATGGAATACCTTCACCTCTGTCTAATTCTAAAATCCAACCCGCAACATTATCTAAGAAATATCTATCGTGCGTTACAGCTATTACAGTTCCGGAGTATTGTGCTAAATGTTGCTCTAACCAAAGAACACTCTCAGCATCAAGGTGGTTGGTAGGTTCATCCAAAAGCAATACATCAGGTTGTTGCAACAACAAACGACATAGTGCTACACGACGGCGCTCCCCTCCTGAAAGGTTTTTAATTGGTGTATCTCCTTCCGGTGTACGTAAGGCATCCATTGCAATTTCAAGTTTTGTATCAATTTCCCAGGCACCAAGAGCATCAATTTTGTCTTGCAAAGCTGCCTGACGGTCCATCAACTTGTCCATTTTATCCTGATCTTCATAGTTTTCAGGAAGACCAAACAAATCATTAATCTGATTGTACTCTTCTAAAACTGCCATGGTTTCAGCTGCACCTTCACGAACAATTTCGATAACTGTTTTAGAATCATCAAGTATTGGTTCTTGCTCTAAGTAACCAACAGTATAACCTGGTTGAAAAACAACATCACCCTGGTAGTTTTTATCAACTCCTGCAATAATTTTTAAAAGTGAAGATTTTCCGGAACCATTAAGTCCCAAAATACCAATTTTCGCTCCATAGAAGAAACTCAAATAAATATTTTTAAGAACTGGCTTGTCTGCTCCCTGATAGGTTTTACTCAATTTTTGCATTGAGAAAATTACTTTCTTATCGTCTGACATTTGATTTATTTTTTATTTTTATGTTTATTTTTTTTGCGATTCTTTAGAGAAATCTACTTAGATATATTTTAAACTCTTCCTTTCAAAGCGTTAAAAACCCAGGCGTTTGCAATAAAACCAACTCCGGTTGCAGCAAATCCCCAGCCCGAAACGTCTCTGTATCTAAAAGCGCCAAGACCTATAAGTAACAAACCCATAAGTACCATTATAAAAGTAGCCCATCCCAGGATGGTATTTTTATTCATTCCCATAATTGCTTTATTAGTATTTTAAAAGTAGTAATTTTTTAGAGATGCAAATATCGTGAATTTCCATAGATCTTAAAGTGTTTTTTGTACAACATATTTTAAAATTGTTTCATACAAAATATCTGGATCAACCGGCTTATCAAGTTTTTCTAAAATTTTAGCCCTTTGAAAATCATCGTTGCCAATATTTTCGCAAATGGCCGTTAAAGCTACGATTGGTATTTCAGGTTTTAAATTACTAATAATTGCCGATGCCTCAAAACCGTCCATAACTGGCATCATTATATCCATTAATATTATGGCATAACTTTTAGTTTTAACTTTCTCAACTGCTTCAAGTCCATTATTAGCCACATCACATTTAAAACCTTTATTGACTAAAATTTTCTTAGCGATCAGCTGATTCATTTTATTATCCTCAACCAATAAAATCTCGATATTTGAAAGTTGCTCTATTTGTCTTTCAGTTGTACTAATAAGGGTTTCATCATTGCTTTCTTTAGAAATCTCAAAATCAATTACAAATGAAAAAGTAGTTCCATTACCTTTTATAGATTTAACTTTTATCTGACTGTCAAAAAGTTCTAACGTTCTTTTTATAATGGACAACCCTAAACCACTTCCACCGTAATTCATATTGATGTCTGTCGACTCCTGTATAAATGGTTCAAATATTTTATTTTGAGCATCTTCTGAAATTCCAATTCCCGTGTCAGAAACTTCAAATTTAATGCTTTCTTTACCATTAGCAGAATCAATTAATTCTGCTTTTAAAGTTATTTCGCCATTTTTAGTAAATTTTGCGGCATTCGTCATTAACTCCATAATTACCTGAGTAAATCTTATTTCATCACACTTTAACATATCTGAAATTTTACCATCAAAATTAAGTATGATTCTATTCTGGTTCAGATTATTGATTCTAAACATTTCAATGATCGAGTTCAGTATTATTTCCAGGTTAATGTCTTTGTATTCTAAGCTAACAGTATCATGACGCTTTAAATTTTTAAAATCTACCATATTATTGATAAAGCCCAGAAGATAATCTGAAGAAAAATTTAAATTTTTAATATAATCTTCCTTTAGAAGTTCCGATTTTTCACTTTTAAGCAAATATGCTGTTCCTTTAATTGTATTCAAAGGAGTTTTCAATTCATGCGTTACCACATCCAGAAAAGTATCTTTTATTTTTGATGCCTCATTCAGCTCTCTATTTATTTTTTTTAACTCTAAGTTTTTCTTCTGTAGAATTAAATTGACCTTCATTTTGTATTTATAGGCTCTAAATTGAATTATAAACAGAACTGTCAATATCAGAACAATCAAAAAGGCAAAAATCAGCAAATAATTTTTATAAGATTCACTTACGCTTTCAAGTCTCGCTTCATTAATTTTCCCTTTATTCTCAATATTTTTTATTTTTAAAGTACTGTTTAGCTTGTTTGATTTTTGAACAAGCCTCATTTTATACTGATTGAGTTTAACATATTCAGATACTGAAATTTGGTACAACTTTGCCGCAGTTTCCAGATCACCTACATTGTAATAATACATTGCTTTTAATTCATTCAGCTAAGCTCCATAAGGAAACCTTCCGTCTGTAGTATTCGTTTTCGTTTCTTCTGCAAGTGTCAGATATTTGTATACGCTGTCATTTTCTTTTAAATGGTAATAATCTTCAGAAATGAAGAGATATAAATTTGGTATCTTGAAATTGTTCTTCTCGAATGTATTGCTTTTCTTAATGTTTTCAAGCGAAGTCATCGCAAAATCAATAGATTTCTTATAGTCTTTAGAGTTTTTATAATAAACGGAGAGGTTGTAGTTTATATTTATATTATCCTCATAGTTGCCATATTTTTTTATTAATTTTTGCGCTTTCAAATCATACTCATGTGACAATGACTTACTGCCTTCATAATATCTCAGATCACCAAGAGCTTCATGCAGTAGGGCTAACTCCCGCTTGTTATTGTATTTTTTTAAGATTTGGAAATTTTCAAGAAGATAAGCATTTGGGGTTCCAAAACTTCGTAAATAGGAAATTAGTTTAATACTCTCTCTGTGAAAGAACAAAAGACTTGCCGTGTCATTTTTTGTTTTCAGATAAGCTTTTGTTTTATTTAAGATTTTAAGTCCTAAAAGATGATTTTCAACATTCTCTGTTTGGATTAACTTTTTTATACTATCAATCTTTGACAGAATAATGTCTGAGTTTGTTTTTGAGAGAATCTGAGACTGCGAATGACTCTTAAAACCAATTAAAAGACAAACAAATAGCGCAAGAATAGTCCTTATTCTTGAAATGCGTAAATTTAAAGTAGATGGGGCCACCGAAATTTTTTATATAAATTATTCAGGTAATATAGTAAATTTAGATTGTTTTTACCAAAATTTTAATACATTATATACTACTATTATGACAAATTATTCCTGTAGCCATATTAATTTTATGTATTTAGTAAATGAAATACTAAATATTCCTTGTCAGTAGCGATTTTAAAAATCAAAATTTAAAGTGAATAAATCAGGGCATATTGATACATTTATTACACATGAAAGTATTTATAACAAGCTAATATTAAATCACTTAATTGAATATCTTATATAACATTTCTTTTAATAAATCGGATTGTGGTAATGCATTGGCTCCTACTCCTTTGCTTTTAACGTCAACATCACGTAGTGCGCCTACAATCTGGCTCACTTTTCGCATCGGATAGTTTTTTATTGCTAAATCGTACTCTTTTAAAAAATAAGGGTTGACTCCAATGGTTGCTGCAACATTTTTAGGATTTTTATCTTTAAGTCCATGGTATTTTAAAAGTTGAACAAAGAAACCGAATACTAATCCCGTCGTCATTACTAGTGGATATTCTTTAGGATTGTGGGCGAAATTCTCCGCAATCTTATAGGCCTTCAACTGATTTCGTTCGCCTATCGCTTTTCGCAATTCAAAAACATTATAGTCTTTGCTGAAACCAATATTTTCTTCGATATGTTGGGGCGTAATAACGGTTCCCTGTGGCAGAATGATTTGTAATTTTTCTAATTCATTATTAATCTTACTCAAATCGGTACCCAAAAATTCAACTAACATTGCATTGGCTTTTGGGTCAATTGTATATTTCTTTCCGGCAAGGACACGTTTGATCCAGTCACCGACCTGATTCTCGTATAATTTTTTACTTTCATAAACAATTCCTTTCTGAGCCAGTAATTTGGTTACTTTTTTTCGTTTGTCCAGCGTTTTGTATTTATAACAAAAAACCAACACGGTTGTTTCCATCGGATTGCCAACATAAGACTCAATTTTATCAATTGTTCGCGATAAATCCTGTGCTTCCTTAATGATAACAACCTGACGATCAGCCATCATAGGATAGCGCTTGGCCGTTGCTACAATATCTTCAACCGTTACATCTCTTCCGTATAAAACGGTCTGATTGAATCCCTTTTCTTCCTCAGCAAGCACATTCTGTTCAATATACTCCGATAATTTATCAATATAATACGGCTCTTCGCCCATTAAAAAATAGATCGGTTTTATATTTCCGGCTTTTATGTCATTAACAATTTTTACAACTTCGTCCATTAAAAATTTTGTTTCAAGTTTAAAGTTTCAGGTTAACGTTTCAATAACCTGAAACTTTAACCAGAAACCTGAAACTATTTTATATTTTTGCTTTATGCTTAAACTTAATTTCCCAACCTATACTTTCCGATTCAAAAATAGCGAAAATAAAGTGTCTATTTTTGATGAAATCAGGAAAAAATTTATCATTCTTACTCCGGAAGAATGGGTTCGCCAAC
Organism: Flavobacterium sp. B183; assembly: GCF_023539155.1. Classification (NCBI taxonomy): domain Bacteria; kingdom Pseudomonadati; phylum Bacteroidota; class Flavobacteriia; order Flavobacteriales; family Flavobacteriaceae; genus Flavobacterium; species Flavobacterium sp. B183. Next base: position 3,657,022 of record NZ_CP097434.1, read on the forward strand.
ATGTAGTTCAGTTTTTAATGATTGAGAAAAAGTACCCTAAATCACTTATAAATGTTGAAAAAGTTCTTACTGTCAATGGTTTAAGAAAGAGATATGATGTAGTAGTCTTCAATTCTGATGGCTCTATACATATATTGGTAGAATGCAAAGCCCCCGAAGTTAAAATCTCTCAGGCAACTTTTGATCAGATTGCCCGTTATAACATGACAATGCAGGCACGGTTTTTGAATGTCACAAACGGACTGAGTCATTTTTACTGTCAGATGGATTTTGAGAATGAAAAATATCAGTTTTTAAGAAGCTTACCCGATTATAAAGAATAGAATAATATTAAAATAAATAAGAATTACTTTTGGATAAAATAGCTGTTGTAATTTTAAACTGGAATGGCGTAAAATTGTTAGAACAATTTTTGCCTTCTGTTATCCGATTTTCTGAGGGTGCTCAAATTTATGTTGCTGATAATGCTTCAACGGATGATTCTATAGACTTTGTTAAAAATAATTTCCCTTCCATAAAAATAGTTCAAAACAATGGCAATCATGGCTTTGCTAAAGGTTACAATGATGCTTTACAACATATTGATGCTGAGATTTATGCTTTAGTAAATTCAGATATTGAAGTTACTGAGAACTGGCTCACTCCTATTCTTGAAACTTTTGAAAATGAAAAACTAACCGCAATCATTCAGCCAAAAATTCTTGATTATAAAAATAAGGAATACTTTGAATATGCAGGTGCAGCCGGTGGTTTCATTGATAAGTATGGATTCCCTTTTTGTCGTGGTCGTATTTTTGATACAATAGAGAAAGATAATGGGCAGTATGATGATAATTGTGAATTGTTTTGGGCTTCCGGGGCTTGTTTCTTTATCAGGAGTGAAGTTTATCATGAACTTGGAGGTTTTGATGAGACCTTTTTTGCTCATCAAGAAGAAATCGATTTGTGCTGGCGTGCTGCAAATGAAGGACACGTGATTAAGTATGTATCCAGTTCCACTGTTTATCATGTTGGAGGGGCAACTTTACAGCAAGGAAATCCAAGGAAGACTTTCTTGAATTTTAGAAATTCATTATTAATGCTTGTTAAGAATTTACCTAAAAAGAGACTATTCTTCGTGATTTTCTTCCGAATGGTTTTGGACGGAATAGCGGGTATCCGTTTCCTTACTCAGGGAAAATTTGGCCATACTTATGCTATCCTGAAAGCTCATTTCTCTTTTTATTGTATATCTTTAAAGTACCTTAAAAAGCGTAAAGATTTCCAGATACAAGAATACTATATGGTTAAAAGTATCGTTTACTTGTATTACCTAAAGAAATTACAGGTATTTAAAGAAATCTTTAACATTAATCAAAATATTAAGAACTAAATTTGTAATCAACGTTTAATTAAATATAATACCTATGAGAAAAATAGTTATCGCACTATCAGTACTAATGGCCTTAACTTCGTGTGTATCGAAGAAGCAATATGCTGCTTTAGAAGCTAAGAACAAAGAGATACAAGATTTATTAAACTCTTGCACAGTTAAATTAAATACTTGTTTGGAAGAAAAAGCAGGATTAGCAGCAACTGCTGAAAGCTATAAGCAACACAATCAGGATTTAATCAGTACTTCTAAAGACTTAACTGTTTTAACTACTAAAGGAGCTGAAAATCTTGAGAAATCTTTAGAAAGTTTAAAAGAAAAAGATTTAAAAATATCTAGACTTCAGGATGCATTAACTAAGAAAGACAGTGTAACTTTAGCTTTAGTTACAAGCTTAAAAGGAGCTGTTGGAATCAATGATCCGGATATCGAAATCAACGTAGAAAAAGGAGTTGTATTTATTTCTATCGCTGATAAATTATTATTCAAAAGTGGAAGTTATGACGTGAGTGACAAAGCAAAATCTGTTTTGGCTAAAGTTGCAAAAGTAGTAAACGACAAACCTGATTTTGAGTGTATGGTTGAAGGTCACACAGATGACGTTCCTTACAAAAGCAATGGAATTATCTTAGACAACTGGGATTTAAGTGTTAAACGTTCTACTTCAATCGTTCGTGTATTAAGTAATGAACTTGGTGTAAACCCTGCTAAATTAATCGCTGCAGGTAGAAGTTCTTATGTACCATTAGTTGCTAATGATAGTGCTGAGAATAAAGCCCGTAACAGAAGAACTCGTATTGTGGTTATGCCAAAAATCGATCAATTCTACGATATGATTGAAAAAGAAATGAAGAAACAAGCGAAATAATCTCGTTTTTACATACTTTATTAAACAGAAAAAGCAGGTCAATTGACCTGCTTTTATGTATCCTTAATTTTTTAATAACCAATTAAATATAAATCAAGAATAGCATTATCTTTAAATTAACTAACTAAATTTTAACAAACCTAAAGTTAATTAATTATTTTAGATAATTATATCATTTAAGTTTTTTTTTACAAATAGCCTTTCGAGGGCTTTTTTTGTTTCAAAAAGATTCTGGTTTAGACGTATTTCACTTAATCAAAAATAACTGCAACAAGTAACAAATCTTTTTTATACAGTATAAAGTGGAGTACTTTTTCTTTTACAAGATATCAAGATCACCTTTTCCTTCTCTCACCACTACCGGTTCATGTTCAGATAAATCAATAATTGTAGAACCTACGTTATCACCGTATCCGCCATCAATAACCAAATCGACCAGATTTTGCCATTTTTCAAAGATCAGCTCAGGATCTGTGGTGTACTCAATTACGTCATCTTCATCACGAATAGAGGTTGAGACCACCGGATTTCCCAGCTGACGAACAATTTCAAGAATAATATTATTGTCCGGCACACGAATACCTACCGTTGTTTTCTTTTTGAACTCTTTAGGAAGATTATTGTTTCCGGGTAAAATAAAAGTATAAGGTCCCGGTAATGCTCTCTTAAGAATTTTAAACGTTGATGTATCAATCTGGCGTACATAGTCCGATAAATTACTTAAATCGTGACAGATGAACGAGAAATTTGCTTTCTCTAATTTGACGCCTTTTATTTTTGCAATTTTTTCTAAAGCACGCGAATTGGTAATATCACAACCTAAACCGTAAACCGTATCAGTTGGATAAATCACCAAGCCACCACTCTGAAGAACTTTTACCACTTTAGCTATTGCAGCTTCACTGGGTTTGTCCGAATATATTTTTATGAACTCAGCCATTTTTTTAGAATAAAGAAGTTAGATTATAGAACAAAGACTGATCTTTAGTTCTTTTTAAATTTTTAAAATAAACAACAACATTACAATTACAATAGATTTAGAGAATCTCTATCCTTTTGAAAAGTAATGAAAAATTGAGAGGGTTGAAAATCAAATCCAGTTATAAAAAATTAAATTTCTTTAAAAATCTATTTTCTATCCTCTTTTCTCTACACTCTTTCTACCCTACAACATCTAATTTAGCAAATCTTAACAACAATTTCTTGATTCCGCCTACTTCAAATTTTATTTCAGCTTTTTTATCAGCACCAACACCTTCCATGTTGACGATTTCACCTTTCCCAAAACGTTCGTGCATCACAATATTTCCAATGGTGAGCTTATTATCAAACAAATTGGTGGCTCCATTGTTTGGACTGGTACCAGTAACGGGTTTTAATTTTCGAATATTCAAATCCGATTTTGGCTCGTTGGCTGTAACATGTTTAGGCGGTGTACTTCCTACAGGTTTCACCAATCGTAGTTTTGACTTATCAATGTCTCCAAAAATATCTCCGTCAATTGGAGATTTATAGCGATAATTGGTTTCGGCCGGTGTTAAATATTCCAGGTACTGCCCGTCAATTTCTTCAATAAAACGGGATGGTTCACTGTCGGTCAGTTTTCCCCAACGGTAACGTGATTGTGCATAGGTCAAATACGCCTGATGTTCGGCACGAGTAAGCGCTACATAAAATAAACGACGTTCTTCTTCCAGTTCACTTCGCGTACTCATACTCATCGCGCTTGGGAACAAATCTTCCTCCATTCCTACTACAAAAACATGAGGAAATTCAAGTCCCTTAGCTAGGTGAATCGTCATTAATGCTACACGATCTTCATCAGAAGTATCTTTATCTAAATCTGTAGCCAGTGCCACATCTTCCATAAACTCAGACAAAGCTCCTCTTGCACCGTCAACCTCTTTTTGTCCTTCAGTAAAATCTTTTAAACCATTTAAAAGCTCTTCAATATTTTGAATTTTAGCCATTCCTTCCGGTGTGGCATCTTTTTTTAATTCCTGAACAAGTCCTGTTTTCTTAGCGACATGATCGGTAACATAAAAAGCATCCTGATTTTGATCGATGACCTGAAAACTCTGAATCATCGTAACAAAATCTCTGATTTTGTTCTTCGTTCCAGCATTTAATTTTAGATCAATTTTATCAATATTAACCATTACTTCCCAAATCGAACGTTTGTAATGATTTGCCGCAATGGTAAGTTTTTCAACGGTTGTGTCTCCAATTCCACGTGCCGGATAATTGATTACACGAATCAAGGCTTCTTCGTCTTTCGGATTGATTACCAAACGAAGGTAGCACAAAACATCTTTAATTTCTTTGCGCTGATAAAAGGATAAACCGCCGTAAATTCGATACGGAATATCTCGTTTACGAAGTGCATCCTCCATCGCACGTGACTGTGCATTGGTACGGTACAAGATGGCAAATGAACCATTATGCAGTTGGTTTTGCATCTTTTGTTCAAAAATCGTACTGGCTACAAAACGTCCTTCTTCGGCATCTGTTAAACTTCTGTGGACTTTAATTTTTCCGCCAAAATCATTTGCTGTCCAAACTACTTTATCAAGTTTGGTTTTATTATGTTCCATCACCGTATTTGCTGCTTCCACTATATTTCGGGTGGAACGGTAGTTTTGCTCTAAACGAAACATGATTACGCCTTCGTAATCTTTCTGGAAGTTCAGAATATTATTGATATTCGCTCCACGGAAAGCATAAATACTCTGAGCGTCGTCTCCAACCACACAAATATTCTGAAATTTATCAGATAACGCTCTTACGATCAAGTATTGAGAGTGGTTCGTATCCTGGTACTCATCCACCAGAATATAACGAAAACGGTTTTGATATTTTGCTAAAACTTCTGGAAATCTGGTCAATAACTCATTTGTTTTCAATAGCAAATCATCAAAATCCATAGCACCGGCCTTAAAACAGCGCTCAACGTATTGCTGATAAATTTCTCCTAAACGCGGTCTTTTTGCCATGGCATCGGCTTCCACCAATTCAGGATTATTGAAATAGGCTTTAACTGTAATCAAACTGTTTTTGTAATTTGATATACGACCTAAAATCTGTTTTGGCTTATAAATGTCTCTATCGAGCTGCATTTCTTTGATAATAGAAGAAATCAGTCGAGCAGAATCCTGAGAGTCGTAAATCGTAAAATTAGAAGGATAACCCAGGTGATCTGATTCTGCACGAAGAATACGTGCGAAAATCGAGTGAAAAGTTCCCATCCAGAGGTTTTTGGCTTCAGAAGCTCCCACAATATCAGAGATTCTGTGCTTCATCTCACGGGCTGCTTTATTCGTAAAAGTAAGCGACAAGATATTGAAAGCATCAATACCCTGAGCCATTAAATAAGCAATTCTAATTGTTAAAACACGGGTTTTTCCCGAACCTGCACCAGCAATAATAATCATTGGCCCGTCTTTTTTCAAAACAGGCTGTCGTTGCGCTTCATTGAGCTGGTCAATGTACTTTTGCATGAAATTTTTCTCCATAGTGATGCAAAATTAGCAATTTATAGATGTAAAAAGAAATTAGTTGGTCACTTACTTATGTAAGTTCTGACCTAACGAGATTTTATAGTAAATGTTATTTTTTTGATTTTTTTATTGCCGAGGATTTGTTTGTTTTAAAAAAAAAATGAAAGAAAAATCCTTCTTAAAATATTCAGATATTCTATATTTGTAAAACCAACAGAATGGGAATGAAACTATTAATTACTCAAAATGCAGAGAAAACTTACTATGAAATAATAAGCAAATACTCTGAACCTAAAGCTAAATTATTCTCTAATAATACTATTCTAATTCTGAATATAATTTTAGAAAATAATTATATTGGGTCAAAGTACAAACAAACTGTTTATAGAAAATTTCTAATATCGCATCAAATTTATTTATTTTATAAAATTGAGAGAGAAATAATTTACGTAGTTTTATTCTGGGATAACAAACGAAATCCTTTGAGTCTAGATATTGAACTTAGTTCTTAGTTTTTCTTTAAAATCGGAATAATCGATAATTCGACCTGCTTTTATATCTTCTTCACTTTTTTGAAATTCCTTTACTAGTATTTCTTCCGGAAACAGTATAGTGGTTATGAGTTTTACTTCCTGGTGAGTAAAACTTTTAGATCGTAATTTTCTATAATAAGTTGCATGCTTTAACCCTAGTTTTTGCATAAAAAACTCCGCTTTATAATAAGATTTAGCGATTAAATCTGGCAAGCTATTAATGTAATTCTCATAATTCTCAACTGTCTCTATCATATTATGATACTTTTAAAATACAAAATATAATACAAAAGTAGTTGTTTTTTTGTAACAACATGTCAATAAGACTAATAAAAAATATTTGACTCGATAAATTGAATTTGATATATGTAGTTACGTAGAGTCACTTTTATTTATAGAAGACATCGTAAGAAAATCGGATTAACGTACCAATTACTACCACTAAAAAGAAAACGCGAATAAAACCATTTCCTTTATTAATGGCGAGTTTTGCACCAAGCCACCCGCCGAGTCCGTTGCTTATCGCCATAGGAATTGCAATAGTCCAGATTATTTTTCCTTTTATCATAAACAGACAGATCGAACCGAAGTTGGTAGCGAGATTTACCATTTTGGCATTTGCAGACGCGTGAAGAAAATCAAATCCTAAAAGCGCTATAAAAGCAACCACAAAAAAACTTCCGGTTCCGGGACCGATAAAGCCATCATAAAAACCAACAATTATACTGATAGCGACGGCATATAATATTTGTATTCCGGCCGAATGATCTTTAGCTTCGTGTTGTCCGAAATTCTTCTTGGCATAAGTATAAATCAGTAAAAGTGATAACACAACCAATAAAAGAGGTTTCATAAAATCGTTACTGACATAGGTTAACAGCGTAGAACCCAGAAATGCAGAGGGAACAGCTAAACACATCATGATTATTAAAAGTCTCCATTGAATTACAACTTTTTTGAGGTATTGGAAGGCTGCGAAAGAAGTTCCGGTAAAAGCGGGTAATTTCAGAGTGCCTATAACGGTAGAGACCGGTAAATTTGGCAATAGAATCAACCCCATTGGTGTTTGAATTAATCCGCCACCACCTACTATGGCATCAATAAATCCTGCCGCAAAAGCAGCTAAACAAAGTAAAATTATAATGTAGGTGTCCATTCAGGCTGTATTTGAAGTAGTTTTAAAATCTCATCACAAAAGTATGCTTCCAGTTTGTTTATTACAATAATTTTAAAGTGGATTTCTCCTCGAAAAGTATATTTTTGCTAAAAATTTAAACCCAATGGATTTTACAAGAATTATAGAATTAGCCAGTTACACTTTACCTGCTGTCGTTACCGGATTTATTGCCTACAGTTTTTTTGAACTGCACATTAAAAATTTCGATAAAAAGCGTAATTTTTTACTAAACAAAGAAGCACATAAAGAATCTTTGCCTATACGTTTACAAGCTTACGAACGTATGACTTTATATTTAGAGCGTATCAATCTGACCAAATTACTCATCCGAATCGCTCCAATCTCAAATGAAAAACACGATTACGAGAATTTTGTGATCGATCAGATCGAACAAGAGTTTGAGCACAATTTAACGCAACAAATTTACATGTCGGATGAATGCTGGACCATTATTACCACAGCAAAAAATTCAACCATACAAATCATCCGTAAAACTGCAATGAGTGATCGTGTAGACAGTGCCGATAAATTACGTGAAGTAATTTTAAATGATTTATTGGAGAAACAATCCCCAAGCAATGCAGCTTTGGCGTATATCAAAAATGAAGTAGCGGAACTTTTCTAGATTTTTGGATTGTTGGATCTTTAGATTATTAGATTTTAAAGCTAAACCTTATAATGAGTTTTTTTATTTCGAATAATCCAATAATCTAAAGATCCAATAATCTAAGTTAGTCTAACAATCTAAGAAGTCTAAGAAAGACTATCTGTTATCACTCATAACTTCAGATTTATTCTGGGCATATTCATAGCCTTGTTCCCACCACTCTTTCATGACTTCCTGATTGAAGATAAGGGCATTATCGGTTAGTTTTGTCGGAGTGTAGTACAGATTAAGTTTTACATTTTTATTGTTTGCCAAAAGCTTTCCAATAGTAATATCATGTTTTTCAACCTGATCTAAAGCAATTCGGAACAAATCGATCATTAAAGAAAACGGATTCTTACCGATAACCGTTTTATCCATATTTACCTCGGTTTCCAGAATAATAACATCAATTTCTGTTGCCCCCCGATTAATGGCTTCACGGATTGGAACTAAACTCGCAAAACCTCCATCCCCATATTCGTAGTTGTTTTTCTCAACAAGACTCATAAAAGGGACATAATTACTGGAAATCCAGGACCATTCACAGAATTCTTCATAAGTACAATCTTTCACCGATTTGTATTCTGCTTCATTCTTGGTAAAATTAGTTACCGTTATAACAATGTCGCTGTCAAGCTTTTTTAGTTTATTGAAATCTGATATAGAAAAATTGTTCTTTATGTACCTCTTTAAACCTTTACTTTCACCGAAAGTACGTTTTCCCTTGAAAAACTGACGTAATACGTTAAAATGATTTATGGTTACAATGTCTACTCCGTCTTTATTTTTAACGACAAATGGACAAATATTAAAAATACTGGCCATGGTAACATTGGTATAAACAGAGTGAATTTTTTTAATGTGCCCTAAGGCCAAATGAGGTATTAGCAAACTACCGGTCGAAGTACCAATAAACAAATCATACTCATGATTCTTCTCTTCGATCAGGTATTGTGCGACACCGCCGGCAAATGCCCCTTTACTTCCCCCACCAGAAATAACCAATGCTCTCATATTTTTTTAAGTTGTGCGTTTTAAGTTAGGAGTTAAAAGTATTCAATTGTACTTTTTTACAATTACTCCACTCTGTTTTTATTACTACTAAAAATTGCTATTTTTTTACTTCCTCTGCCAACAAACGTTTTAGTTGAAATTGTTCGTCGGGGTTTAAATTAGTCAAAATTCTTTCAAACGAAGCACGCAAATCTGTATTTTTTAGCAAAAGTCGGATTGTATCTCTCCCAAACTTTGAAAATTGCCACATGTGATGAGTTGTCGCAGAAACTAAGTTAGTTAAAACAGCATCATTGATAATCTTAAAAGCAATCAGTTTTTCTAAAGCATTTTGCCTGGTAGTAGCTTCATATTTTGCAGAAGAAAAAGCTATTAACTCCGAAATTAAGACTTCTGAATCATTTGCATAATTAGGTGTTGAAAGTGCTAATGAAAGCCATAGCGTTCTTAAATTGTAGTCGTTAAAACCAACCCAATTTTTTGATTTGTCCAAGTATCGGGTACGGTGTTCGGGAAAGTTTCTCCATAACCAATACAAAGCAACTTCCTGTGTTTGATATGATTTATCGTCTAGCAAGCTTTCATATTCCACCCTGAAGTCTTCCGGGATTTTAGTCAAAGAAGCCGCAACTGCCTGCCGAACCTGAAGGTCATTTGTTTTCAGAGCTTGCAATAATAATGCTTTCTTTGATTCGTATTCTTCATTTTCTAATTGATTAACAATAGCTTCTTTTACAGAAGAGTAAATATCTGAATCTAAAGTTTTACTTAAAAAATTCTCTTTCTCTGCTAAAGCTATCTTTTTTAATTTATCAACTTCTAATCGAACCTGAATCGATTTGTTTTTACTCAATAAAGTATTGGCCGTTGCTGTATCAAAAACAATTGATTCCAACCAGGTTTTCTGAAATTTATCCAAATCAAAGTCAGATACCTTTTTTATTTCATCAAAGAAATTTTGTGTATTTACCGTTTGATAAGCGTACTTTTTAAGATAACTCTTTATTGCTTTTTTGAATGCTTTATCGCCAATAGATTCATGTAATACAAATAATGCCCAGGCTCCTTTTTCATAAAATGTGAGAGAGCTTGCTTTCGCATTTAAAACCGGAATAGAATCGGTTCTGGAGGCAAATTTTATTTGTTGTGCGGTATCGTATAATTTGGAGTAGAAAAAATCATCGCCATAAATTTCTCTTTCTGCCAAAGCTGCAAAATAAGTAGCAAATCCTTCCTGAAGCCAATGATGTGTACTGCTTTCGGCTGTAATAAGGTCACCAAACCAATGATGTGCTAATTCATGTGCGTCTACATTGGTATAATTTCGATCTTCAAAACCGATAGAATCCACTACATAACGGGTAGCAAAAAGTGTTGAAGTGGTGTTTTCCATACCGGCATATAAAAAATCACGTACCGGAATTTCGCGATAGATTTCCCATGGATATTTAACTCCTATTTCTTTCTCCAAAAAATCAAAAATACGTTTAGAGTAACGGTAAGTTGGTTCAAAACGATCTGCATCTTTGTTTTCCAGATAATATTCTAACGGGATTCTGGATTTTGCCTTTAGCTCTTTTTTATCATACTTTCCTATGGCAAGCATCAGAAGATAAGAACTCATTGGTTTCTCCATTTTATACTGCCAGTGTGTTTGATTGGTGTTTATTTTTTTACTTTCTAAAATACCATTCGAAATTACCTGATACGCGCTATCGTAGGTTACTCCTAAACTAAATACGACCTTTTCGTTTACATCATCAAAACTTGGAAACCAATTGCTGGTATACCTTCCCTGCCCTTGTGTCCAGATTTGTACTTCTGAGTTGTCCATATTCACAAAATACAGGGCCTGTTTTGGCTTGGCGCTGTATTGAAAAGTAAGATGATTTTCTCCCTTTTGGAAATTACCGACAATCTTCAGTTCTTTATCTGTACTTATAAAAACAGTTTCTCTGTTATCTATCTGAACATTAGAAAATGCCATATTTTTTGCATCAATCCTGATCGTATCAATTGGTTTCAGAATCTCAAATTGATAATCGACTGTACCTGAAATTGTTTTTTCGACAACATTTACAGTCAATTGTCCAGAAACGGTTTTAAAATCAACAAATTGTGTTTGCTGCGCAAAAGTAAAAGCGGTAAAAAATAAAAGAGTATATTTCATTGAACCAAAATTGAGGGCGAAATTCCAAAGTTACAAAGGTTTGACAAACAAATCGAAGGAAAGTTGTAAGTTTACCAGACAAAATTGCAACAGCATGCCAATACCTAAAAAAGCTTTATTTAACTGGAGCAGCGGAAAAGATTCTGCTCTTGCCCTTTATAAGATTTCACAAAATCCTGAATTCAAAATTGAATGTTTACTGACAAGTGTTAATCAACAATACCAGCGAATTTCAATGCATGGTGTTCGTGTAGAACTGTTGGAAGCGCAAGCAAAAAGTCTGGGTTTGCCTTTGAAAATCATGCAAATCCCGGAGATGCCTACGATGGAGACTTACGAGGGTGTGATGAATGAAACCTTAGCTGAGCTAAAAAATCAAGGAATCACACATTCCATTTTTGGGGATATTTTTCTGGAAGATCTACGAAAGTATCGTGAGACTCAATTGGCTAAAATAGGTTTTGAAGGTGTATTCCCTCTTTGGAAAATTCCGACTCAAGATTTAATACAAGAATTCATTGCACTTGGATTTAAAACGATTGTGGTATGTGTAAACGAACGGTTTTTAGATAAAAGTTTTGTGGGAAGAATTATCGATCAGGATTTCATTAACGACTTACCTGAAAACGTGGACGTTTGTGGTGAAAATGGCGAATTTCACACCTTTACATTTGATGGTCCGATTTTCTCAGAGCCTGTTTCTTTTGAGATTGGTGAAATCGTTTACCGCAAGTATGAAAAGCCTAAAACTCAGGAAACCTCAAACACTGCTTGTGATACCAATTCCAACGATGCTTTTGATTATGGATTTTGGTATTGCGATTTGATTTAAAACGAGAATATGTTCACGAAAGAAAATTCAGAAATAAAGAAAATTTTATCTTTTCTTACTGAAATTGGAATAGATGTAATTGAAAAGGAATTGAATGATACTTTTCTGCCGGGTTTAGATTTAGGTCCGAATTGTGTCATTATTGATTATGACAAATTATTATATCCGGGTGATATTTTGCACGAAGCGGGGCATCTTGCCGTAACCAGTTCTTCGGACAGAAAACTCGTTGGAACCGAAAAAATAGCCTCCAACTGGCCCACTGAAGCCGAAGAAATGGCCGCTATTTTATGGTCATTTGCCGCATGTTCTCATTTAGAATTACCAATCGAGCTGGTTTTTCACCCCGATGGTTATAAAAATGATTCTGAATGGCTGATCTCTAATTTTACTTCAGGAAATTTTATTGGCCTGCCATTTCTTGAATGGATAGGTCTTACTTTAGGTAGTGATAGCGCTACTAAAGAGGGAAAACCGGCTTTTCCGACGATGTTAAAATGGATGAGAGAATAGATTGTTAGATTTTTAGATTGTTAGACTAGCTTAGATCTTATTAGTAATAAATTATGAAAAACTTGTCCCCTCAGGACTCTATCTTTCTTTTTTCTTTAGTCAAGGTCAAAAATCTAACAATCTAACAATCTAATAATCTGAAGATCTAAACATACATGTTCAGCAAATTGGTAACAGTATTCAGGTTACGCATTGTTCCTATTACATTTAGTTTTTTCTCAATGTATTTCAGTTCTAATCTTGTTTTTCCGGCACCTATATCATACTTAATATAGATTCTGTTTTCATCAATACTGGCTTCATCAGGCTTAAATTGACTGATTTTTAAATCGTGTATGCTTTCTTTTTTCAAAGCAATCGAAACAAAAACGATGTAGAGTTTCTTGATATCAATATCTTTTTCTTTTAAAAATGGATTGTTAGAAAAGCACAATTCCAGGTCTTCTTTAGCAATTACAATCACAGGAACTTCATGTCCAAAAACTTTAAAAATCTCCTGTTTGATCATAAAACCTACTTTTGAAGCACTTTCTTCTTCTGTATCCACAAATACATTTCCGGACTGCAAGTAAGTGCGTACGTTTTGAAAGCCCATGTTTTCTAGCATTGCCTTCAAGGCTTCCATTTTTATCATGTTGTGACCGGAAACGTTGATCCCGCGTAAAAGTGCTAAATGTGTAGTCATTTTTATAAATTTTATTCAAAGATAGAAATTTCGATTTTGTAGAGACCTTGAACCCTCTGAGAATTACTCATTGTCATCGCCGATTTCAATATCAAAACTGACTAAGAAATCATTCAGTCGTTTTTTGTATTTCTTTTGAGCCTCGTTTACAATTTCTTCTGTTTCTTCATTGGTTTCTAACGGATCAAGACTGAACTCCTTTTTAACCCATTGCTGAAAATCTTCCTTATTCTCATTCTCTTCATAATACTCTTCGTCTTTGTAAAAATAAGCCGAATCGAAATCAACTGAAATTTCGGTATCTAAAGTCAGAAGATGAATTAATTTACTAGTGTTTTCAGCTACTATATGAATACCACCTTCATCGCCGAACACGACTATAGGACAATGGTTTAAATCCTCATTTATCAACCAGTAAGCATACGAGCTTCCGGAACCGTTGGCTCCTGCAAACTCGATAAAACTATTGTAAAATTCTTCTTTTTCCGACCATGTTTTTATACCAGTCTTGTCTTCTGTAATGGTCAAACCAAAACATTCCGAATAAGTTTCTGGGCCATATTCCTGCTCAAACTCGTACAACTTTACTAAATCTGCCGGCAAAGCATAATTACCAAACTGTACAGCAAATTCTTCTAATGAAAAACCATTATCGTATTCTTCATCCTCTTCCATTTCCTCACTCTCCTCTTCCTCTTCAGCTTCTGAAGTAAGAACATAAAAAGCTTCTATTACAGCACGTTTTATGCAATAAAACTCTATTCCGTTTGTCGTTTCATCATTCATCCATTGGTATTTCGGATTTCCCTCTTCGTCCAGATATTCGAGAATGAGTGTAATTTCTTCAGTATCATGACACCATAAACCACGCATCCTAATATTAAATCCGTTTCCAATTTCTTCTGAAAGCTGACTGTATTTCTTTCCTTCATAATCAAAAGAAACAAACAAATGTGTGGTATTTCCAATATTGCTGTAAAGTCTTTCCTCTGTTTTGAATTTTTCCATCTCAACTATCGTTTCTACGGCCTCTTTAAACTGAGCGCGAAAATCAGTATACAAATATTGATCTGATTTGTTTTGATCAACAATTGAAAGTCCTTTCTTAAAGCAATCATTATAATAATTGTTACCTAAGATCTCTGTACCATCATCTGAATATTCAATAAAGGAATCATTTACGATATCACTCAATCGGTGTGTTGAAGGAAGGTAATTTTCAATGGTTACGATTGATCCGTCTGTATCTGTCAGATTACTGCAAATCAAAACATCAGGTCTGCCCACATTAACAATTGCCTGAACATTTGTAAAACGTTCAAAATGCATCCACATATCATCACTGTAGATTAACCAGGCTGTAACATCACCCTTTACAAAAAGTTCTCCATGATTGTATTCTCCTAAAAGGGAATCGCATTTTAAGCCGCCACCTAAATAATGTACACTTCCAAACAAAGTAATGTTTGTAGTGGTTGTTTCTCCTAAAACAATCAGAGCAGGTGAATTATCTGTATCAAAAGAACTAATAAGTTTTTTAACGGTTAGATTGCCTTTGAAAATAAATCCGAGTATAAAAACATCCGGATTTTCATCTGTGCTGTAATCCATTTCAAACGTATCCATTTCGACATCATCTTCCGCTAAGAGAAATATAGGATTGTCTTCGTAATCTGGAAAACGCCAGGTATCTTCAAAAACATTGTATATTTTTTGATTGTTAAAATCAGTAAGATCGCCAATAATAGTGTTGGCTTCATGTCGGTTAATCACTTTGAAAGTCACACCAGAAAAATTCATGGTTTCAAAAGGAACTTTTTCTTCGTTAGTCATTATGTAAGGTTTTGGTCTAAAAACATCTGAACAAATCTACTCAATATCTTTATTTATTAAAATAGGCAATGAATTATTTCAGACTTTCAAATTTCCTAATTAAAATTTATCTTCGCAGTTATGAAAGCGATTCGAAGATAGAAAATAGAGCAAAGAAGCAAGATTATAGATTTTACTCTAAAATCTTGACTCTTTGTTCTATACTCTTTATTCTTTGCTCTATACTCTAAAATCTAAAATCTACAATTACCGAAATGTCCAACAATCTCCTTGAAACCCCCATTGAATACCTAAAAGGCGTTGGTCCCAGTCGTGGGCAGCTGCTTCGAAAGGAACTTGGAATTCATAAATACGGAGATTTGGTTAACTTTTTCCCGAACAGATATATAGACCGAACGCGTTACTATAAAATTAACGAACTTCAGAATACAGGTTCTGAGGTGCAGATTATTGGAAAAATAATCAATATCAAAACCGTCGAATTTGCAAAGAATAAAAAGCGGCTGGTAGCAACTTTTGTAGACGATACGGGGCAAATGGACTTAAACTGGTTTCAGGGGCATAAATGGATTCGCGAAAGTCTGAAACTGAATGAAGTTTGTGTAATTTTTGGAAAATGCTCCCTATACGGAAGTCAATTTAGTATGGCGCATCCTGAAATTGAATTGTGGAGCGAACATGAAAGAAGTCTTCGTTCAGCCATGCAGCCTGTTTATCCTTCAACCGAAACACTGGCTAACAAAGGAATTTCAAACCGCACCATTAACAAACTAATGGAGCAGCTGTTTCTGGAAACTCAGGCTTTATTTACCGAAACTTTTCCAGCTTATTTAATCGAGGAACTAAAGCTTATTTCTAAAAGAGCAGCTTTATTCAATATTCATTTTCCGAAAAGCACTGACGCTTTGGCGAAAGCACAATACCGATTAAAATTTGAGGAATTGTTTTTTATACAGCTTCAATTAATTACCAAAAACCTAATCCGCAAGCATAAAATAAAAGGACATCCTTTTACCATGGTAGGAACGTTTTTTAATGAATTTTATCAGAATCATTTACCGTTTAGCCTCACAAATGCTCAAAAAAGAGTAATAAAAGAGATTCGTTCCGATATGGGAAGCAATGCCCAGATGAACCGATTACTGCAGGGAGATGTGGGGTCCGGAAAAACAATTGTAGCTTTTATGAGCATGCTTTTGGCGATAGACAATGGTTTTCAGGCCTGCTTAATGGCTCCCACAGAAATCCTTGCCAATCAGCATTTTATCGGCTTATCTGAATTAGCTAAAACACTAAATATCAACATAAAACTCTTAACAGGTTCAAGTAAAACTGCAGCTCGAAAAATAATTCACGAAGAACTGGAAAACGGAAGTTTACAAATTTTAATTGGCACACATGCGCTACTGGAAGACAAGGTGAAATTTCAGAATCTGGGACTCGCTGTAATTGACGAACAGCATCGTTTTGGCGTAGAACAGCGTTCGAAATTGTGGAAGAAAAACGAAATTCCTCCACACGTTTTAGTGATGACTGCTACTCCTATTCCGAGAACTTTGGCTATGAGTTTGTATGGGGACTTAGACATTTCTGTAATTGACGAATTACCTCCCGGACGAAAACCGATTCAAACGGTTCATCGATACGACAGTAATCGTTTGAAAGTCTGGAAATTTCTACGTGATGAAATCGCTCTGGGAAGACAGATATATATTGTTTATCCATTGATTCAAGAATCGGAAAAAATGGATTTTAAAGATCTAATGGACGGTTACGAGAGTATTTCCCGCGATTTTCCATTACCTCAATACGCTATTTCTATTCTGCACGGTAAAATGAAACCTGCTGATAAAGATGCTGAGATGAAACGTTTTTCTGAAGGCAAAACCAATATCATGGTAGCCACCACCGTAATTGAGGTTGGTGTTAACGTTCCCAATGCCAGTGTAATGATCATTGAAAGCGCAGAACGTTTTGGTCTGTCGCAATTGCATCAGCTGCGTGGACGTGTGGGTCGTGGAGCCGAACAGAGTTATTGCATTCTGATGACGAGCTTCAAGTTAAGTTCCGACAGTAAAACACGAATGGAAACCATGGTTCAGACCAACGATGGTTTTGAAATCGCCGAAGTAGATCTTAAACTACGTGGCCCGGGTGATTTGATGGGAACACAACAAAGCGGCGTTCTGAATCTTCAAATTGCCGATATTGTTCGCGACAGGGACATTCTTGGTCTGGCTCGTAATTATGCCATGAAAATCTTAAAAGAAGACGCACCACTCCAAAAACCGGAACATGCCATACTAAAAGCTGTTTTTATCGAACTGACCAAGAAGAAAAATATTTGGAATTATATTAGTTAAGGTACTGAGGTACTAGGGTTCTAAGTTGCTGAGATCCTCAGATGCTAAGGGGTTAAGATTGGAGCGAATTACCTATATTCTAAACAAGAGCACTACGGTCACCCTGAGCGAAGTCGAAGGCTTATGAAAACTAAATTAAATGCAAACCTATTGTTATTATCACAAGCCAAATCGAAGGCTCATGGAAATGTATAAAAAAATATACTTCATTGTGGTAAAGACCAGGCCTTCAACAACTGATGTTTTTGGTGATTTGAATTCGTTGGGGGACAAATTCTTCTAAGTTGAATGCTTATCTTTTACAATGAAGTATATGTATTCTAACGAAATTGCTATTTTTTAGGAGCTGCTTTCTTTTCAAACAAACCGCTAAAAAGTCCTTTGCTTATTTTATTCTTGTCGTCTTTTCCTGTAGCAATCAAATGATCGATATACTCCATGTACGTTTTTTTGCGTTCTTCTAAAAAGCCAATCAAATAATCTTCGGCAGCACCCATTCCGCTTACCTCTTCAATATGCAGCAGTTTTTTATACAGAGGGTCAATAAACTTCGTAATGATTTCCTCAGGTACTGATTTTCGGGTTCCAAAATAACCAACAATTTCACCATCATCATCTGCAATAATTTTAAAATCGGTTACCACCCAATAGAATCGTCCCGTTTTAGACATATTTTTGATAATGACATGGATGTTTTGACTTGATTTAATGCTATCCCATAGAAATTTAAAAATTACTTTCGGCATATCCGGATGACGGACAATATTATGAGCGTGACCGATTAATTCATGCTCATCATATCCCGAAACATCAATAAATGCCTCATTTGCATATAAAATGGTTCCTTTTGTATCTGTTTTACTTAATAATACTTTTGTTTTGTTCCAGTCGACTTCTCTGTCGGATGGAGTCGGGCGGGTAATTCTGTTGTCCATAAATCCTGTATTTAAAATTAATAAGCAATACCATTTTTTATCTTAGGCCTGTATTTTACAATCATTAAATCACTGATTTAAAACACACTAAAATTTGTTATCTTAATTTCTGCTATCAGTAGATTTCACATGAATATCGTTTACCAGATCGTCAATTCTCTTGGCACTTTCACGCATCATCTCCAAATAGTTTAATAATTTATCATTGTCTGTATGCCCTTTCGAAACGTCAATAAGTTTAAGCACAGAGCTTACCGGTAATTTCAAATCCAGTGTCGTTCTGTGAATAAAATCATTATAATCTTTTGTAGCGGTTAGTGAGCTGTACTTTGCAGAAGCCAATTTCATGTTCTCTAATTCGTATTCGTCTGAAATTTTAGAAATGTGGTTTTGACTGTGTTCTTTAAAATAGTACGCCCAGTACCCGTTCATAAAAAATACCACTGCGGCCAGAACAACGTGAACTACAAAGGTTTCTACATCAAAATTAACCTGCGAGAAATACAATTGCAATCCTTTTGGGTCGTTGAAAACCTGATTTTGCAAATACGCTAAAGCCCCATGATGCAACACCACCAAAAGTGTTAAAGGAATCTGAAGCTTCCAGTTTTGATAGATAATTAAAATCGTGCTGGCAATAAAAACGGTAAAATGCATCTCAAACAAACCATGCATTTGATAAATATACTGTGCCATAAATATAGCTAAAACAATAGCCAGCACATACTGGTAAAAATTAGATTTCTTAAAGAAAAACTTTGCTGAATAGTACAACAGCAAATTTAAAACACCCACTCCTACTCCGATCTCAAACGTATCATATTTAAAAGCTAAAGCAATTCCAAACAGAAAATAAATCGCTAAAACATAATTGACAATGGTGTCCGATCGTTGGGTCATCGTAGACATGAAATTGTGCAAATAATCTTGTTCATTCAAACTGGCTCTTGTTTTCATAAATTAAAATGATTTTGGTTAAGAATTTGGTTTATTTATTGCATTTTGGTAACGAACATCCGTAAGCTCTCAGAGCTAAAGCATCAAAGGAAGGAGAATGATTCTGTTTCAATAAGGAATCAATTGCCATTTGAGCATAATTACTGTCGGCATTGGTACAATACCTGGTTTTATTGTAGTTCCCGCGATAGTACAAATTCTGAGAATCATCCAGAAGAACAGCCTGCGGGGTTGAGAAAACACCGCAATTTTTCGCTATTGCCTGATCGAAATAAACCGGAATTTTAGCATCAAATTTTTTCTGAATTTCGGCTATAGTGAAAGATCTCTCTTTGTTGAGCACCACAATTTTAAAATTAATCCTGTCGCCATACTTTTTAATGAGTTCCGAAACATGAGGAATGTTAAATCGGGAACAAGGACAATCGGGATTAAAGAAATGGATAAAAATAGGTTTCCGATCTGCCAAACAGCATTTTAAATCAATCTTACTTCCTACAGCTATCGCTTTGTAATTTTGAGGAACCGGCGTAGGCAGACTATATTTAAATTCATTCTGCCAGAAGAGAAATGAGATAGCTACAACCAACAATGCCATCCATAAACCAACGAGTAATTTTTTTAGCATAAACAAGTAAATTTGGGGTTGAAACTTAAAAAATGTCTAAACAGTTGTTAATTACACTGTTTATTTATTTAACTATTTTAACTTTAAATAAAATAAAAAACCTACACATTTTAACGCTTAACCCTCAGATACATTATTATTCCAAAAAAAACAGATCATTTTGTTTAAGCCCATCAATGTTACGAATAAAATCGATAAAGTGCAAATAAAATCGGACAAAATACATCGAAAAATATCTTTGTCGGATTTTTTTGATTCGCAGAACCCGTAATTCTACCCTTTTTGTGGGTAAAACCACAGAAAAGAAGTTCTTAAAAGACGTAAACTTTAACTGATTTAACTCGTTGGGTGCAATTATTCTTTAATACATAGATACATAGAATTAATATTTTTGAATAAGGTGTTTCTGTTATTTTGAACACAGGTGCAACTATGGTTTCTTTTTATATACTTTTATATGGACATATCCCGATGCATCGGGACTATTATTAAACGACTTTTATATTATTTAAAACTAACGCGTTGATTAATTATCTTGATTTTTTTTAATTCTGTATTAAACCTTGACACAGAAAAAGAGTCTAATCTTAGTTTTATGTAATGTTTGTACGTACAAATGTTAAATAAAAGCTAAGCTCTCCAGATTTCACAACAAAAAGTTAAATTTGTGTGCTTACTGAAAACATACACCAAAAAAAATACATTTACCTCAAGTTTATGAAAGTAAAAAACTTAGTTTACGCCCTACTGATCATTGTATTAGGAGGTTTTATTGCCTACAGAGTCGTGTCGAATAAAAAGAAAAACGACGAATCGAAAAAGTTTGGAGACAAAGACACTCCTACTACGGTAACCGGAATAGTTGTTAAAACTGCAACCTTCGACAACAACCTGTCACTATCAGGTTCTATTGAAGCCAATGAACAAATTGAGATTCGAAGTGAAGTTTCCGGAATTGTGGAAGGCATTTATTTCAATGAAGGCAGTTTTGTAAACAAAGGACAGGTGCTTTTTAAAGTAAATGACATCGAACTAAAAGCGCAACTTAGACAAGCCGTAACCCGTGAAGGTCTGGCTGCCGAAAATGAAAGAAGAGCAAAATTATTGCTTCAGAAAGAAGCTATCAGTCAGGAAGAATTTGACGTTGCTAAAGCCGATCATGCCTCTGCACAGGCGCAAAGTCAGTTAATCAGAGCCCAAATTGCCAAAACTTCAGTTAAAGCTCCTTTCTCAGGAAAAGTTGGTTTGCGTTCTATTTCGCCGGGAACCTACATCACTCCTACCGTTCTGGTTGCCAAACTGGTAAATACCGGTAAACTAAAAATTACATTTTCGATACCTGAAAAATATGCCGCACAAGTAAAATCGGGATCTGTTATTGATTTTAGCGTTTCAGGTTCCGATAAAGTTTATACAGCAAAAATATACGCCATCGAGCCGGAAGTCGAAGTAGCTACACGTACACTGCAAATTCGTGCTATTGCGGATAACGTGGACGGAAAGCTTTTCCCTGGAACTTTCGCTGATGTGAAACTACCTCTAAACATTGTAAAAGATGCCATTGTAGTCCCTTCAGAAGCTATAATTCCGGTACAAAGCGGTAAAAAAGTATACATTGCCAACATGGGTAAAGCCAAAGAAGTGATGGTTGACGCTACGACAAGAACAGATTCTTCTATTTTAATTCTGTCAGGATTAAAAGCCGGAGACACTCTGATTACCAGTGGCGTAATGTCGCTTAAAAATGAAGCACCAATAAAAGTGAATGTGAAAAAATAGATAATGTGAGATGTGAAATGTTAGTTGTTAGCTGTAAAATGTATGACGTCTAACGTGACAATTAATACGCTCCAATCTATTTTCTTTATTCTATACTCTTTCTTCTGCTTTATTCAAAAAAAAATCTAAAATCTAAACTCTAAAATCATAAATAACATTATGAGTTTATCAACAACCAGTATAAAAAGACCTGTTTTAACCATCGTACTGAATCTTTTAATTATTCTGTTCGGTTTCATTGGTTATACCTTTTTAGGTGTTAGGGAATTTCCTTCGATCGACCCTGCGCAGGTTTCTATCCGAACCAACTATACCGGAGCCAATTCCGACATTATAGAATCTCAGATTACAGAGCCTCTTGAAAAAGCGGTCAACGCAATCGATGGGATTCGAAACATAACTTCTTCTAGTAATCAGGGAAGCAGTAACATCACTATTGAATTTAATCTGGACAAAAATCTGGAAGAAGCAGCAAACGACGTTCGTGATAAAGTCTCTCAGGCCATCAGAAGTTTACCGCAGGATATCGACGCCCCGCCGGTAGTCTCTAAAGCAGATGCCGACAGTGACGCTATTATTTCGATGACGGTACAAAGTGACACCAGAAGTTCTCTCGAATTGAGTGATTATGCCGAGAATGTGATTTCACAACGTCTGGAAACTATTCCCGGAGTCAGCGGTGTTCAAATCTGGGGGCAAAAACGTTACGCCATGCGTTTATGGATTGATCCAGTAAAACTTACCGCTTATAAATGCACCGTATCTGATGTTCGTAATGCTTTAAACGCTCAAAATGTCGAATTACCTTCAGGAAAACTAACGGGAAACAATACCGAGTTAACCGTAAAAACGGTTGGAAACCTTTCAAAACCGGAAGAATTCAACAACATTATCATTCGTACCAATGGGGATAAGATTGTTCGTTTAAGCGATATTGGAGGAGCTGCATTAGGCCCTGAAAACATCGAAACAAAATTGAGTCAGTCCGGTTTACCTATGATTGGTCTTGCTATAGTACCAATGCCGGGAGCCAACTATCTGGACATTTCATCTGAATTTTACAAAAAGTATGAAGCCTTAAAAAAGGATCTTCCAAAAGATATCAAACTGAATATTGCACTGGACAATACGATCTTTGTGAAAAAATCAGTACTTGAAGTTGCCGAAACTTTAGGGATATCGATTATTTTGGTAATCATTATTATCTACTTGTTTTTCAGAGACTGGGCCATTGCATTCAGACCATTAATTGATATTCCCGTTTCGTTGATTGCGACGTTTTTCATCATGTGGCTTTTCGGGTTTTCGATCAACGTATTAACTCTGCTTGCGATTGTTTTAGCAACCGGTCTCGTGGTGGACGACGGAATTGTAGTGACCGAGAATATCTTCAAGAAAGTAGAAGAAGGAATGTCGCCAATTGAGGCCGCTATTAAAGGATCTAATGAAATATTCTATGCCGTAATCTCGATTTCGGTAACCCTTGCGGCCGTATTCTTACCGGTAATATTTTTAGAAGGATTTGTTGGTCGACTCTTTAGGGAATTTGGGGTCGTCATTGGAGCCGCCGTTTTAATCTCGGCTTTTGTATCGCTGACTTTGACACCAATGCTTAACGCCTATTTGATGAAAGGCGGAGAACAGAAAAAATCTAAATTCTACGTAAAAACCGAGCCTTTCTTTGAGAAACTTAACAGCGGTTATGCTGACTCTTTAAATCGTTTTATCGCAAAAAAATGGCTTAGTTTCCCTATTCTGATTGCTTGTTTTGGATTGATCTATTTGTTTTTTACCATACTCCCAAAAGAAACGGCGCCTTATGACGATCGTAGTTCTGTGACCATGCGTATGACTACGCCGGAAGGGTCCTCTTACGAATACACCGATCGTTTTATGCAGGAAATCTCGAGATTGGTAGACGATTCTATTCCGGAGAAAAAAGTGAGTCTGGTTATCACTGCGCCGGGTTTTGGAGCTTCGGCCACTAACTCTGGTTTTATCAGACTTTCGTTGGTTGAACCGGATCAGAGAAAAAGATCTCAGAAAGATATTGCAGATCAATTGACCAAAATGACCAAACGTTACCCTGATGCTAAAACATCTGTAATTCAACAGCCAACCATTGCCGTAAACCGTCGTGGAGGATTACCGATTCAGTACATTATTCAGGCTCCGAATTTTGAGAAACTAAGAGAAAAAATTCCGGTTTTTATGGAAGAAGTTGGCAAAAGTGACGTTTTCTCAGTTACCGATGTGAATTTAAAATTCAACAAACCTGAAATCAACGTAAGTATTGACCGTGAAAAAGCAGAAAGTTTAGGAATTTCGATCCTTGACATTGCACAAACGTTACAACTTTCTTTAAGCGGGCAGCGTTTTGGATATTTCATTAAAAACGGAAAACAATATCAGGTAATTGGTCAGTTTGATCAAAAAGACCGTTCGAAACCACTGGATCTGACTTCGATGTTTGTGAAAAATAAAAGCGGAGAATTGATTCAGATGGACAACGTGGTTAAAATTGAAGAACAAAGTAATCCGCCTCAATTGTACCACAACAACCGTTATATGTCTGCAACAGTTTCTGCAGGTTTGGCACCGGGAAAAAGTATCAGCGACGGAATTCAGGAAATGGACAGAATCAAAGCAAAAGTACTTAACGATACTTTCACCACTGATTTAAGTGGAGAATCGAGAGACTTTGTTGAAAGTAGTTCAAATACTTCTTTCGCCTTTGGATTAGCCCTATTACTGATCTTTTTAATTCTTGCTGCACAGTTCGAGAGTTTTATCGATCCGCTTATCATCATCTTAACCGTACCAATGGCGGTTGCCGGAGCCTTATTTTCATTATGGCTTTTCAATCAGACCTGGAATATCTTTAGCCAAATTGGGACGGTAATGCTTATTGGATTGGTGACAAAAAACGGTATTTTGATTGTGGAATTTGCCAATCAGCTGCGCGAACAGGGAAAACCAAAAATGGAAGCTATTTTAGAAGCCTCAGAAGCACGTTTGCGCCCAATTTTAATGACAAGTTTGGCCATCGCTTTAGGAGCTTTGCCAATTGCAATGTCACTTGGTGCTGCCTCTACGAGTAGAATTGGTATGGGGGTTGTAATTGTTGGAGGAACCATCTTTTCGTTAGCCTTAACCCTATTTGTGATTCCTGCCATTTATTTAATGTGGTCTAAAGCAAGAAAACATTATCCTGAATTTGATCATATCGATGAATATGAAAGAAACACAAAATAATTGATATAAAATCTGAAATCCTATAGAAGCTGCGAATCTCTTCTGAAAAAGTGGAATCGCAGCTAATCCTTCATCACATGAAAGCTAAAATAATAGTAACAAGTCTCGTTTTATTGTTGTTCTGTACAACAAAAATCAGTGCGCAGGAAGTCTTAACCATTGAAGACGCCATGAAGATCGCCTTAGAGAATAATTTCGAAATTAAGATTGCTAAAAACAGTCTTAAAATAAGTGAAACCAATGTAACAGTTGGAAACGCCGGAATGTTGCCAAGGGCCACAGCTTCGGTAACCGACAATAACAGTGTTACCAACTCGTCACAAACACGTCAGGACGGAACTACAACCTCTTTAAGAAATGCTAAAAATAACAGTTTAGCCTACGGTGTTAGCTTGGGATGGACCGTTTTTGACGGAATGAAAATGTTTGCCAAACTGGACCAGCTTAAAGAATTGCAAAAACTGGGTGATTCTGAAATGAAAAGAGTGATATTGGTCAAAATTGGACAAGTCAACAGCGCTTACTTTGATTTGGTACAGCAACAGCAGCAACTGTCTGCATTAGACACCACAATTGTAATTTCGAAACAAAGATTAACGCTGGCACAAAACCGTTTCAGTATTGGAAAAGCATCAAAACTGGAAGTTTTAAATGCGCAGGTTGATTTAAATTCAGATCAGGTTGCTTTGCTGAGACAAAAAGAATCCTATGCCAATGCTAAAATCTTACTCAACCAATATTTGGCACGTGATCCTAAAATAAATTTCACCGTAACCAATGTAGTTGCTGTAGATAATAAACTCGTTTTGGTCGATTTAATAGAATTGGCTCACAAACAAAATCCGGCTTTAGAATCTCAGGTTATCAACAAACGTATTGCCGAGCTTCAGCTTAAACAAGTAAAAGCAGACCGTTATCCGGTGGTAAACCTGACTTCGGGATACAACTTTAACGAAAGTCAGTCCAGTCTTGGATTTACAAGTCAAAACTCATCTAAAGGTTTTAACTATGGTTTTAACGCCACTTTAAACGTTTTTGATGGGTTCAATCAACACCGAAATGAAAAGGTAGCGAAACTACAGATCGAAAACTCACAAATTGCGATTGAGCAGCAAAACATGATCCTAGATACTCAGTTAAGTACCGCTTTTCAAACGTATTTAACCAATTTAGAATTGATTGGATTAGAAGAAGACAACGTAACGATTGCCAAACAAAATTTAGATATTACTCTAGATAAATTCAGAATTGGAACTATTACAACACTGGATTTCAGAACAGCTCAATTAAACTATGTAAATGCTAAGGTGCGCTACAGCAATGCACAATTTCAGGCAAAATTATCTGAGATTGCTTTGAAAGAGTTGGCGGGGAATATCAATTTTTAAAGTAAATTTGTTTCAAAACAAGTCCAAATGATCTCATACAACACCAAAGATTGGTTCACTTTTATTTTTCATTTTCATAAATCGGATACGGTTCGAAAACTACTTCCGATCATGATTGCGATCGGAATTTACTCTTCAATTGTTGGATATCTGGAAGTCTCGTATTTTAAAATTGGTAAAAACGACTACATCCACAACATCCCGATCATGCACGGGATGTTGGGTTTTGTAATCTCATTATTACTGGTTTTCAGAACCAATACGGCCTACGATCGTTGGTGGGAAGGTCGAAAACTTTGGGGAGGTCTTGTTAACAACAGCCGAAATCTGGCCATTAAACTTTCGGCGATACTGAAAGAAGAAAATGATAAAAAATTCTTCAGAAAATTTATCCCTGCCTACGCTTCCGTATTGCACAAACACCTGCACGATTCTGACACCGGTAAACAGCTTTTTGAAGATGTAGATTTAGAAATCGATCATCACAAACACAAACCAAATCAGGTTAAAAGAATAATTTTTCAAAAAATAAACGACCTGTACGAGGATAAAAAAATCAGCGGAGAACAGCTTATTATTTTAAACGAAGAGTTACAATCATTTACAGACATCTGCGGTGCCTGCGAGCGAATCAAAAACACCCCTATTCCCTACTCCTACAGCGCTTTTATCAAGAAGTTTATCTTCTTCTACACTATGACACTTCCTTTTGGTTATTCAGTAAGTTTGGGTTATTATGTGGCACCGGTGGTGGTTTTCATCTTTTATGTACTGGCAAGTTTAGAGCTTATTGCCGAAGAAATCGAAGACCCGTTTGGCGATGATGAAAATGATCTGCCAACAAAAAAGATCTCCGAAAATATTAAAAAACATATTGAAGAGTTAATTTAAATAAACGATATAAGTGTTTGATAATTAAAGCAATGTTTTTTTTTTTTTTTTAAAGAAATTAATACATAAAAAAAAGTTTTTATCTACTGAAAGAACAGATAAAAGAAATACAATTATCTCCCATAAGCTATGCGATTTACTCCAAGTGAAACGCCTTATTTGAAGATCTAAAATTATGTTTCTATGTGTTAAAAAGAGACTTACATATTCTAAAATTTCTCTCTGAAAGAATAGTCCGAAAAAAGCAAATAAATTGTTTCTTACTACAATGTGCAATTCTTATATTTGTAACCTCATACAAGAATAAAAAAGCAAAATGAAAATATCTTACAATTGGTTAAAACAATTTATTAAAACGGACTGGCCATCTGATCAAACTTCAGAGCTACTAACAGATTTAGGGCTTGAAGTAGAAGTTGTCGAAAAATACCAGTCGATCAAAGGCGGTTTACAAGGTGTTGTTGTGGGGCATGTATTGACCTGTGAAAAACATCCTGATGCCGACAGATTAAAAGTTACCACTGTAAATATTGGTTTAGAAGCTCCTATTCAAATTGTTTGCGGAGCTGCTAACGTTGCTGCGGGACAAAAAGTACCTGTTGCTACAATCGGAACGGTTTTATACGATAAAGAAGGTGCTGAATTCACTATTAAAAAGGGAAAAATTCGTGGAGTAGAAAGTCACGGAATGATTTGTGCCGAAGATGAATTAGGTCTGGGAACAAGTCATGACGGAATTATGGTTTTGGCCGAAGGATTAGTTCCGGGAACTCCTGCTGCAGAAGTTTTTAAAGTTGTCAACGATGAAGTTTTCGAAATTGGATTGACTCCAAATCGTGCAGATGCTATGAGTCACCTGGGTACTGCCCGTGATTTGAGAGCAGGAATGCTGCAGCGTGGTGTAAACATCGAATTAATTACACCATCAGTGAGCAATTTCAGAGTAGACATGCGTACTTTAAAAATTGACGTTACGGTTGAAGAGCCTCTTTTGGCCCCAAGATACTGCGGAGTAACTATTTCCGGAATTACAGTTATAGAATCGCCAGCCTGGTTACAAGATCGTCTTAAAGCAATCGGACTGACTCCTAAAAATAATATTGTCGATGTTACTAATTATGTTTTACACGAATTAGGACAGCCATTACATGCTTTTGATGCAGCGAAAATCAATGGAAAAGTAATTGTAAAAACACTTCCTGAGGGCACTAAATTTGTGACTTTAGACGATGTCGAAAGAACCTTGCACAAAGAAGATTTGATGATTTGTGACGAAAAAGGGCCACTTTGTATTGCAGGTGTTTTTGGAGGTAAAAAATCCGGAGTTTCAGAAGGAACGACCGCTATATTTTTAGAAAGTGCTTATTTCGATGCCGTAAGCGTGCGTAAAACCGCTAAAAGACACGGGCTAAATACGGATGCTTCTTTTAGATTTGAAAGAGGAATTGATCCAACCATTACAGAATATGCTTTAAAACGCGCGGCACTTTTAATTCAGGAAGTAGCCGGAGGAAAAATCACTTCTGATGTGATAGAAGTTTACCCTAAAAAAGTAGAAGATTTTTCAGTTTTATTGAATTTCAGTCATGTTTCAAAAATTATAGGACAAGAGATTCCAAAAGATACCATAAAAAAATTCTGGTTTCTTTAGATATAAAAGTAAACAGCGTTTCAGATTCAGGTTTAGGTTTAACGATCCCCGCTTACCGTGTAGATGTGCAGCGTGAAATTGATGTGATTGAAGAAATTCTGAGAGTTTACGGATACAACAACATTAATTTTTCTAAAAAATTCAATGCAACCGTTGCTAATTCTCCAAGAACAGAAGATTATAAGGTTCAAAATGTAATTGCCTCTCAACTGAACTCGCAAGGGTTTCACGAAATGATGGCCAATTCATTAACCACAGCAGCATATGCAAAATTATCCTCTGCTTTAAAAGAAGAGCACAATGTTACGATCCTGAACCCTTTAAGCAGTGATTTATCGACCATGCGTCAGTCTTTGCTGTTTTCAGGTTTAGAAGCTATTTCGTATAACATCAACAGAAAGAATTCGGATTTAAAATTATTTGAATTTGGTAAAACGTATCATAAATATCTTAACGGATATGAGGAGCACAAACACCTTACTTTGTTAATTTCAGGAAACAGAAACAAAGAAAGCTGGACGAATCCTCAAAAAGCTACTGATTTCTTTTTATTAAAAGGATATGTAAGAGGCGTACTATCACGTTTAGGAATTGATAAAATTACAAATGCTCCGGTACAATCGGATGTTTTCGCAGAAGGAACGGCAATTTGCTACAACAGCGAGACTTTAGTTGAAATAGGAGTTGTTAAAAAATCAATATTGAAAC
Source organism: Flavobacterium sp. B183 (assembly GCF_023539155.1). NCBI lineage: Bacteria > Pseudomonadati > Bacteroidota > Flavobacteriia > Flavobacteriales > Flavobacteriaceae > Flavobacterium > Flavobacterium sp. B183. Next base: position 3,686,720 of record NZ_CP097434.1, read on the forward strand.
ATTTCGGAATCAAACAAGATGTTTACTTTGCTGATTTCAACTGGGATTTGATTCTGAAAATCATTACCGGAAAAATTAAATATACCGAAATTCCAAAATATCCTGAAGTTCGAAGAGATTTGGCTTTACTGATTGATAAAAGTACCACTTACGAAAGTATTTTTAACCTTGCGAGACAAACAGAAAAGTCACTTTTAAAAGATATTAACCTGTTTGATGTTTATGAAGGAAACAAACTTCCGGAAGGCAAAAAATCGTATGCTTTGAGTTTTACCATTCAGGATAACACTAAAACGCTTACAGATGCTCAAATTGACAAAATCATGTCGAAATTACAGCAGACTTTCGAAACTGAACTTGGGGCAACCTTGAGATAGTTTTAAAAAGAAATAAATTTTAAATGTTTAAATTCCAAATTCCAATTATTATGTTGGAATTTGGAATTTTATTTTTTGTCACATCTTAGTGAATTGATTGGCGAACGTACCTTATTACTAATACGTCAAAGCAGAGAAAATAGGATAGCTGTTAATCTTCTCTCTTCCGTTCAAAAAACTAAGCTCCATTAGAAAATTGCATTGTACGATCTCCCCTCCTAGTCGTTCTACCAATTCACAAACGGCTTTTGCGGTTCCTCCTGTGGCCAAAACATCATCGTGAATCAAAACCCTGTCTCCTTTCTTTATGGCGTCTGTATGCATCTCTAAACTGTCTGTGCCGTATTCGAGTTCGTACGAAGCCGAAATCGTGTCGTATGGCAGCTTATTTGGCTTTCTCACCGGAACAAAGCCTGCGTTTAATTCCTGAGCCAGTAATATCCCAAAGAAAAAGCCCCGACTTTCGGCTCCCACCACTTTATCGATTTTTTGCCCTTTTAAAGATTCCGCCAGAATAAAAACAGTTTCTTTTCTCGCAATTGGGTCATTTAGCAACGGAGTGATGTCTTTAAATAAAATTTCTTTTTTCGGAAATCCTTGAATATCACGTATATATTTTTTAATCTGCATTTTTTTTTATTTTTATATTATTTCATGCTTGCATATCTCACATTTATGCCTATCTTTGCACCCGCAATAAGCAATCAACAAAGCTATTGAAAAATAGCCAGATTGAAAAGCAAAAAGGCCTCGTGGCGCAACTGAATAGCGCATCTGATTACGGCTCAGAAGGTTACTGGTTTGAATCCAGTCGAGGTCACTAATAAAGGCAAAGGATAAAAAAATCTTTTGTCTTTTTTTTTCTCTTTAATTCCTTATTGATGAAATAGACATATGCTTATCTTTGCACCCGCAATAAGCAATCAACAAAGCTACTGAAAAATAGCCCAATTGAAAAAACAAAAAGGCCTCGTGGCGCAACTGAATAGCGCATCTGATTACGGCTCAGAAGGTTACTGGTTTGAATCCAGTCGAGGTCACTTCTTAAAAAAAAGTTAAAACGAAAGTTTTAGCTTTTTTTTTATGTCTTCTCTACGCTATTTAACCATCTTTTACATCTAAAAATGAGAGATTTGTAAATCCTATCAAGTTAACTCCACTGGACACAAACCACCAGTAAAACATTGTAAACACTATATTTGCAACAAATCCATTATCTCTATATTAACAATAATTTAAGTTTGTGGAAATTGAAGAAGAGAAGTATTGAGGAAAATATCCGACTAATCATAAAAAAAAGAGGCCAGCAACTATGAGCTGACCTCTACACATTTTTAAGTTTTACTAACTAAATAAAGCCTTTTTTAAGCCCAAGGCAGCTTGTTCAGATGAAAATTTAACCGCATCAATATGATCTAATGGGTTTAACAAACCATAATCATGGATAAATCCGTTAAAGGTTTGAATTGTTGTAGGAACACCAGCCTCATCTAACTTACGGGCATAAGCTAATCCTTCATCAAAAAGAATATCATTCTCGGCTAATTGTACTAATGCAGGTGGCAATCCTTTCAATTTTTCAACTGAAGCACTGAACGGGGTAGCATAGTATTCTTTTCTTTGCTCTAAATCTGTAGTATAGTTATCCCACATCCATTTCATTAAGCTTGCTGTTAAGAATCTGCCTTCAGCATATTTTTGCCAAGATTCACGTGTAAAATCAGCATCTGTTACTGGCCATAAAAGTAATTGGAAATTTATTTCAGGGCCACCTTTATCTTTTGCCATAAGACAAAGTACAGCAGTCATATTTCCGCCAACGCTGTTTCCGGCGGCCGCCATATTTTTACCATCTACTCCTATCTGGTCTCCATTTTCTGAAACCCATTTTGTAGCCGCATAAATTTGATTAATAGCGGTTGGATATTTAGCTTCAGGCGATGGTGTATAGTCTGTAAAAACTGCTGCTGCCCCACTATTTACGACTAAGTCCCGTACCAATCTCCTGTGGGTAGGATAATCCCCTAATATCCATCCACCACCATGTGTAAACATAAATACTGGTAGTTTTTCAGAAACTGCATCGGCAGGTTTTACAATATGAATATTTACTGTATAACCATCTTGTGTAATTTCTCTTTCGGATTCAACAATATCTGAATAATCAAATTCTACTGACTTTTGAGCATCTATCAGTACTTGTCTTGCGTCTTGAGGCGTCATTGTTTCCAATGGTCTGCCACCACTGTTATTTAGAGCATTTAAAAAATCTCTAATTTGTAAGAGGATTTGAGGGTCTTTTTCTGCTGGAATTGGTTGTGCCATAAAAGTAAATTTTAATGATTAATATTTTTAAACAAAGTGCTCTAAGTAATTTTTATTCTTGACTTAGATTTTGATGAAACTTATCACTAACAAATTTCCTGATAAATTGGCAAGATTGTGTAACTGAATCAATTAAGTGTGTAACCAAATCTCTGGTTGAAATATATATATGAAAATTAATTTCTTATATATACTTCTTCAAAAGGAACTCTGTATCTTTCTCTCCAGATGCCTTCATTTTCTTTTCTAATTCCACATGAAACTACCATATTAATTTCGGCACTTTGAGGCAATTTTAAAATGCCCTTTAAAACTTTACTGTCAAAACCTTCTAAAGGACAGGTATCATACCCTTCGTTAGCCATTGCAATCATAAAAGTTTGAGCTGCCAAAGCACATGATTTATGAACAACTACTCTCATATCATTCTCAGAGACTTCTCTTGTAATAGTCCTGAATAATCCAATAATCTTTGTTAAAATTATCCTGAAAATTCCAAGTAACCCAAAAAAACGCGAATAGAGTAAAGGCATTATTTTACCATAGTATAATTCACGATCCTTAATTCTTTTCTCTTGACGTTCTTGCGGGCTATTCCGGCGAATATTCCCTTTTTCAAAATCTAAAACAAATTTCGCTCTCTTTCGAAATAAATCTCTTCTGGTTACAAAAATTACAATTTGTGAAGCTGTTGAAGTTGCAGTTTGGTCTAGACAAGCCTTAGATACTTGTTTTAATAATTCTGGTTTTGTTATATGATGAAACTCCCATAATTGCATATTGGAACTATTTGGAGCCAAAGTTGCCAATTCTAAGCATTCTTTTACCTTTTCTTCATCAATAGGTTTTTCTTTATCATAAACCCGAACGGAACGTCTAAAATTTAATATTTCAGTTAAATTCATCGTTATTTTAAATAGCATTAATTAAATGATTGTCTGAACTCTAAAGGCGAAATAGAGGTTCTGTTTTTAAACAAGCGGTGAAAAGACTGCGGGTGTTCAAAACCTAAATGATAAGCAATTTCAGAAACTGACAAAGAAGTGGTAGAGAGCAGTTCTTTTGATTTTTCGATAATTCTATTCTGAATATGCTGTTGAGTTGTTTGTCCTGTGTGAACTCTTAACATATCGCTTAAATAATTAGGACTTAGGTGTAATTCGTTAGCAACATATTGAACCGTAGGAATGCCATCTTTCTCCAATTTGTCATTTTTGAAATAACCATCAAGTACATTTTCCAATTTACTAAGTAAATCGTTATTGGCTTTTTTTCTTGTCAAAAACTGACGGTTGTAAAAACGATTGCAATACTTCAGAAGCAAATCGATATTAGACACTAATAAATCCTGAGTAAATGAATCCATGTTGGCATCAATCTCACTACTGATATTTTCAATTATGTCCATTATCGATTTTTCTTCCTTTTCAGATAGAAATAAAGCTTCACTGGTTGAATATGAAAAGTAGCCATAGTCTCTAACTATGGCAGCCAAGTTGTATCCCTGCAAAAAATCGGGATGTATTACCGCAACAAATCCTTTAACACCATTAAGAAGAACATCTTCAAACTGCAATACTTGATGCGGAGCTATAAAGTACATTATGCCCTCATCAAAATCATAATATTGCTGGCCATATTTACATTTGCCTCCTGCACACTCTTTTTTAAGAGCAACCACATAAAAATCAGTTGTTATTGTGCTTAAAATTGTTTCAGGCTCCAACTTTACATCATCAAAATTAAATACACTGATCAACGGATTAGAAGGGCTTTTTAATCCTAAAAATTGATGTAATGCACTTATTGATGAAACTTTTGAAGGAGTTTTCATTTGTTGAAATTCTGACTTATACATCACTAAGTTACAATTTTTTATTTTAATAATTGTTCATTCTTAATTTGTTCGATACCTTGTTTATATGTTGTCACCTGAAAATCAGGAAAACGCTTTTTAAACTTTGAATCGTCGAATAAATTATCATATTTATATCTTGGAAGTAATTCCTGCAATTCTTTCACTCTTTCATTAAATTTTGCGCCAATTTTAAAAACAAATTTTGGTACAACTGAATATTGCAATTTTTTCCCATAAATTTTTGATGCCAGATTGATAAACTGATTATAATTTAACATGTTATCATCAATCGGCAAATGCCAAGTTTGACCGAAAGCATCAGGTGTATTACCAATTAAAGCTGTTGCCCTACTTGCATCTGGTGTCCAAATTAAACTTCTCAATTTATCATTTCTCAAAGGCACCTTCAATTTTTTATTTTCTTTTATACTATTAAAAATCAAAGTGTTGGTTATACTCTGTGTTTTACCAGGTCCATAAAATTCTGGTGCACGACAAATAACCGCTTCGAGTTCACCTGATTCTATTTCTTTCAAAACCATTTCAGCCATTTCTCTTCTTACTTTTCCTTTTCTTCCAACTGGATCGAAAAGGGTTTCTTCAGTGAGCAAACGACCATCCTGCGGGTACATATAAGTATTGTCAAAAAAAACCAATTTTGTTCCGTTGATTTTACAGGCATCAATGACATTTCGCAGAATGAGAGGAAATTGTTTTTCCCATAAGGCAGAACTAATAGGAAGCCCTAAAGTAAAATAAGCAATCTCACTTTCTTTTACAGCTTCAATAGCACTTTTTTTATTAGATAAATCAGCAGAAAATACTATATCTGTATCATTAACTTTCTTTGCTTCTCTGCTTACGATTCTTATCTCTGAAGTATAATTTCTCTTCAATTCTCTTGCTAATTCTTCGCCAATTTGACCATTGGCTCCTAATATTACCTGCATTTTTTTAGTTTTAAATTCTACTGCAAAGTTCAGTATTATCATAGTGATAGACGTAACTCTGTTATGGGTTGTTGTAACATTATCTCTGTTACATTACCCTTTTTAGCCACTTCATTTTTTTATCTGAATAAGGCGGATATTTCCAATCGGGTTCGCCCCAAGTTGTTTTCTCTATTACTGATTTTTGATGTGAGAATGTCAAAAATCCGAATTCACCGTGATAATGACCAATCCCGGAATTTCCAACCCCGCCAAAAGGAAGATAATCACTTGTAATCTGCATCAATGTATCATTGATGCAACCACCACCAAAGGAAACTCTGTTTAGTAGTTTATCTTTCTCATCATCATTATTTGTAAAAAGATAGGCTGCCAAAGGTTTTTCTCCGTCAATGATTTTTTCAAGAGCTTCATCGTAATTTTTAAATGAAAGCACAGGTAAAACAGGACCAAAAATTTCTTCCTGCATTACAGTATCATCATGCGTCACATTGGCTAAAACTGTAGGTTCTATGTAAAGCGTTTCCTCATTGTGTTTTCCTCCGTAAAATATTTTATCAGGATTAATCAAACCTAATATCCTATCATAATTCCTTTTGTTGATAATGCTTGTATAGTGTTCTGCACCATCACTATAGTCAATTTCTGCAATCTTATCTTTTAACAATTTTAGAAATTTGTCTTTAATTGATTCTTCGACCAATAAATAATCCGGTGCAATACATGTTTGACCACCGTTTAAAAATTTACCCCAAACTATACGTTTTGCGGCTACTTCTAAATTGGCTGTTTTGGTTACAATTGCAGGCGATTTTCCACCTAATTCCAAAGTAACCGGAACAAGATTTTTTGCTGCTGCTTCATATACAATCTGTCCTACTTTCGGGCTTCCTGTAAAGAAAATTTTATCCCAACGTAATTTCAATAATTCTGTAGTTTCAGGTATTCTACCTTCAGCTACATATAAATAATGAGAAGGAAAATTGGTGTTGATTAATTCTGCCAAAAGGTGCATTGTATTTTCGGGAAGTTCACTTGGTTTTACAACACAAGTATTACCTGCTGCAATGGCAGTCACCATCGGAACTAATGTTAATTGATAAGGATAGTTCCACGCGCCAATCACCAACGTTACACCCAAAGGATCTGCATAAATACGACTGTGTCCGGGTTGTAAACTCAAAGCCGTATTTACTTTTTTGGGTTTAGTAAGCTTATCTAAGTTCTTTATAAAATAATTGATTTCTTTATAAACTAAATTGAGTTCGGTTAAAAAAGTATCGAAAGAACCTTTACGAAAATCTTTATAAATTGCTTCATATAGGCGTTGTTCGTTTCCTCTCAAAATATCTTTCAACTTTAGTAAAGTTTCCTTTCTAAACGCCACATCTTTTGTTTGATGAGTGTTGAAAAACTCCTTCTGGGATAGAAATATTTTAGCGAATTCCATTTCCTTAATTTTTAAAATGAGTTGAATTATCTGTTGCTTTCGGTCACTAATTCGGGTGTGTGTAACGCTGCTTGAAATTCAGGTTGGTAATCGTAACGAACTAATTTTTTTAAGCTCAAAGATTTTATAAATACTGATATCGGACCATCTGAAAGATTCAATTGAATATCTTCTGCTTTTTTACTTGATGCTTTTTTTAGTCCTCTTACATCACTGTAACCGTGTGTTAACTGACCTTTACTATTTAGATTGATAAAATTTGAACGGATAACTTCAGGTGTTGAATTGGTAACTTCTAATTTTTTACCTGTCATTGAAAAATCCAAATTTCCTTTTTCATCATAATAAGTGAAAGTTACATTGTTTCCATCAGTGTTATAATCAATGGGGATTAACCATTTCGGTAAATTATATCCAACTTTTCCACGAACTCTTGCTAATTCAGTATTAACAGGTAATTTTAATACATAGCCCCATAAACTTTTATCATTCACTTCACCCATTAAAGAAATTAGTCCCCAATTACTTTTATTTGGTTTAGTGGTTACAATAGAGATAGAGAGTTCATTGTATGAATCATTATCACAAAAATGGTAAGCATAGGAAGTAATAGCGATCAATCCTCTACCGGGTGTATAAGAAATCGGTTTGACCAATTCGTTTACTTCCGCAGGAAGTAGCTCTTTTATTTTGCTCATATCTGCTGTATAAATAGCAGTAATACTACTATTGCTGTAATAAAAGTTTGGTGAATATGTGATAAAGCCAACATCTTTTTTTTCTTTGTGAAGGGTTTTGAACCAGCTTAAATCTATATCAGGTCTTTCCTCTGCGACTACGGAAAGGGGTGAGTTGGAATGGAATCTGTCAAACATACCGCCCTTTAAAACAGGTAGTTGATGACCTGCCAATTCAATAATGGTATCGTTTTTAGCTATTGAATCGTTGTTTATTGCTTTCAGATTTGAATTTGCTGATGCTGTATTAATGATGGCACTGCTTAGAAAGAAGCCTGGTATAAAAAGTAGAATTGCTCCTAGGGCTACTACAAAAAATATGATTTTTATTTTTTTCACTGTGTTATAGTTTTATTTAGTATCTGAGTTTGTTTTAATTTTTTCAAGTTCTTTCATTACTACTCTTGCCATTTCTTTAGAGCTAAAAGGATTTTGACCAGTAATTAAATTACTGTCAACAACTACTTTTGAAGTCATAGGAATGAAAGCTTTTTTATAATCGGAGTTTCTTTCCTTTAATGCTGCTTCAAGATTAAATGGAACTTTCTTTTTTCGTCCGGCAAGACTTTCTTCAAACCAATTAAATCCAGTTATCTTTTTGTCTTTTATCAAATAATTGCCATTGGAAAGTTTAACATTCAACAATCCGCCTACCCCGTGACAAATCGCAGCCACTTTTTTATTGTTCTCATAATGATCTTTAATGATTTTTTGTAGAATAGTATCATTTGGAAAATCATACATAGTCCCATGTCCACCTGCTAAATAAACACAATCAAATTCTTGTTTTGATACTTCTTTTAAACTTTTGGTGTGCTTTAATTCTTCTCTAAATTGAATATTATTCCAATATCCTTTAGATACTTTATCCAAAACTAAAGGTCTTAAACTTTCAGGATCAATCGGTGTATCTCCACCGTTTGGACTTGCTATGGTAATTTCAAACCCTTGCTCTTTAGCTTTATCATAGATATGGGTAAGTTCACTGAGCCATAGACCAGTTGGCAATTGTCCATCGTCATACATATTAATCCCAGTAACAATAATTAATAATTTCAATGTGTTCATAATATCTCTTTTTGATGATACAAAGTTCCGTCTTAAATGCAAAGCAGAAGTAACCTAATCAACTGAAATTATAACATAATCTCTGTTGTTGTTGAAATTTTAATTATAAAAAACGAGTCAGAAAGTAATTTGCTTGTAATATGAGGAACATTAATATTTGCATATGCAAACGAAAATTGCAGATAATGATAAGGGCATATTTTTAAATCCGTAACTTTTTTAAATGCCGTTTACGAATTCAAGAATTTCACAAAAGAATGTTACGACTTAATAACTTTAAAAATGTATGTGTATTAAAATGTTTTATTTTTTTTTAACGTTTAACCCCTACATTACATACAAACCATCTCCTATTTAGATATCAGATTAATTATCTTACAAAATAACCTCAAAATAAGCCAATTTCTTTAAATCATTCATAAAATGGTTTGTAAATTGTTCAGTAAGGGTCACAGAAATCCCATTTCGTATGAAATGGGATTTTTTTTATGCTTTTTTTCTAATTCCTTAAACTAACAAATTAGAGTCTTTTCTTTATAATAAATCTTACAAATTAGTTTGTGTATCCAAAATACTGTTGTATTTTCGTTCATAACTGTATTTCGATATTCTTCTTCTTCCTACAAGAAATATAGTGAACGTAATGTATTTACAAAAAGCTATAGCTATATCATTCTTTTAGTAATGACATTGGATAGCAAATAAATAAGCCCCCAATATAATAGAAGCACCCAATAATTAAGCGACACCTACTAAACATGCTATTAACCGATAACCATTTAACCATTGTAGTGGGGATAGACATCCATTTTACTACCCTACCCCCTTTTAACCCTTTTCATCCTTATATAGGCATTGTCATTGATCCATTTGATTATATTCCGTTTTTAGGTGCCACGGTGCATGTAAATGGATTTAAACGTGGAAACTCAGACACCAGCGGTATTATAATTCCACTGATGCACATTCCTCTTTTTACACCGCCCTGGCTTATGACACCTATCATAGGCCATGAAAGCATGAACTTTTTTGCTTCTAAAACTGTATTCTCAGACGGTACCCGAATGAGCCCCAAAGGACATATGCTAATGACCTGCAATGATATTGGGATTCCGCTCTCGATGTCTTTAGGGAAAACCAAAATAGGCAAGAAAATGCTGCCGTTTGCCCCAACTCTTTTTGCCCCGACCTCCTTTTCATTGCCTATCCCAACGGGGAAACCTGTTATGGTTGGTGGACCCTATCCTCCTGATTGGGGTGGGGTTCTTACAGGTTTACTAGCTAGTATTGGCTTTAGTACTCTAATGAAAAAAGTTAGAGGTCTTGTTAAAAAGATTAACCTTAAGGGATCAAAAGGTCCTAAAGGGCTTAAAGATGGACTCCGTAAATGTGTTAATGACCCCGTAAATGTGGTCAATGGCGTGGTGATTTATGAAGGCAGTGATTTTGATTTGACCAGCCCAATTCCTCTAAATTGGAAACGCAGCTGGTATTCAGATTCCCAATATGTAGGATGGCTGGGTCATGGTGTACATTGCGTATATGACAGAGCCGTAGAATTATACCCCGAGGACGATGCCTTAGGACTTCGCATGGAGGACGGGCGACTTGTTGTTTTTCCGATGCTGCTGCCTGAGGAAGAGTTTTACTTACGTGAAGAAAAAACTACCCTTAAAAAAACTCAGGATGGTTATCAGACTTACGATCATCAAAGCAAGCTTTTTTATGAGTTTACCCTTTTTGACGGTAAAAAATATCAACTTACCAAGATTAATAATATTAGCGGCCTTAGCATCGCTTTCAAATTTACAGCAAACCGTTTGACAAAAATCATCGATGCTGCAGGCAGAGAAATCAAAGTAAGCACTAAGGATGGATTTATTCAAAAGCTGAAGCTTGTTGGACCAGAACAGGACGAACTTTTAGTAGCCTATGAGTACGATGAACAAGGTAACATAAGTGCTATTATTGATGCACTGCAAAAACCGACAGCCATTGAATATGAAAATCATTTAATGGTCAAAAAAACCGATCGTAACGGACAAGCCTTTTACTGGGAATATGACACTCAAAACCGCTGTATCCACACCTGGGGTGACGGCGGCTGGCAGGAGGGTTGGATGGAATACCATCCTGAGAAAGGTTACAATCTGATAACAGACTCTAATCTGGCCGTAACCACCTATTATTACGAGCCAAGCCAGCTCATCACACAAGTGAAAGACCCAATGGGTAACAGTACCTTTTATGATTATACGGAGTTTATGGAACTCCATCGCGAGATTGATCCCGAAGGACGCATTCTGGGCTTTAACTACGATGACAGAGGTAACAAAACTGGCACTGTTTATCCGGATGGTACCGAAGAAATCATGATTTATGATGAGGAGAATCGTCCATCGATTGCCATAGATCCCGAAGGGAATAAAACCATTTATCTGTACAAAGAAGATAAAGAGGATCAGCTTAAAACGATTATTGCTCCCGATAAAACCACTACCCACTTTAGTTATCATGATAATGGACTATTAGCGACAGTGGCCAAAAACAACAACAAACTCGAACTCATTTATGACGATCAATACAATTTGATAGAATGGCGTGAGAACAACCAAAAACTAAAATCATGGGAGTACGACCATCGTGGGCGCGTACAAGCGATCTACACCCCAATGCAGATGGCTGATTATTTTAGTTACGATGCATTAGACCGGGTAAGACAAATTGTTGAAAAAGACAGTAATGTCATACAGTTCACGTATAACAATTATGACGAGATAATAGCTTTAAAAGACAATAAAAACAAGATTAAGTTTAGTTATACTCCACTGGGAAGCCTTGCCACACGCGAGCAAAATGGCGTGAAAGTTCGTTTTGATTACGACAAGATGGAACAGTTGCAAGCCATCAAAAACGAAGACAACGAAGTCTACTATTTTAGCCGCAACAAAGCCGGACAAATAATCAAAGAAACTGCTTTTGATGGTATGGTCAAAAAATACCAGCGCAATCTGGCAGGTGAAGTGACCAGAATTGACCATGGCAACGGCAGATTTACCGAATACGAACAAGATGCACTGGGACGCATCACCAGAGCCGACTATCATGACGGTACCTGGGAAACCTACAGCTACAACAAAAACGGACTTTTAACAGAGGCCATAAATCAAAACGTAAGTATCCTTCTGGAACGTGATGAAATGGGGCGTATCGTAAAAGAAACCCAGAAACAACAGTTAGATAACACCAAAAATGCCATTACCCTTACCTCTACTTACAATAAACTTGGACAGCGTATTGCTATAAATAGTTCATTGGGAGCAGAGATCAGTACGTATTACGACTCAAAAGGACAATTGGAACGCATCGAGGCACAAAGCAACGAACTCAAAGAACAGCACCAAAAGTGGGAAACCACCCTGAAACGCGACGAACTGGGAAGAGAAATAGAACGCTTTACCACAGGTGGACTCCATATTAAAACGAGCTACAACAACAGTGGAAAACAAAAAGAACAGGAAGTATTTGCCAATGGCAAACGCACTGGATCACGCTTTTATAACTGGGATACCAACCAGCAATTGCGCAGTGCCGTAAATCAAATGACTTCCAATATCGCCTACTTTGATTATGATGACTTTGGTAATTTGGCCAAAGCCGATTATAATGGTAAAGAACAGCTGTACAAAACCCCGGATGCAGTAGGAAATCTTTACAAAACTCCGGATCGCAGCGATCGTAAGTATGGTAAAGGTGGAAAATTATTGAAAGACGAAAAGTATCATTATAAATACGATGAACTGGGTAATCTGATACACAAAAGTACCAGAAACATCAACGAAGAACTAAAATTCGAAGAACCAACCAACTGGATCGATAAACTGGCAGGTAACAAAACCGAAGAAACCAGATTACAACAAGAACACGAGCAGTGGCAGGACGGAGATACCACCTATAACTGGCTGGCGAATGGTATGCTCGAGAGCATTACCAACCCTGATGGGAAGAAAGTTCATTTTGAGTACGATGCCCTGGGTCGACGCACCGCAAAAATTGCAAACCAAATAATAAATCGCTATGTTTGGGATGGAAACGTTCTTATTCACGAATGGAAATACGATTTAAAAGATCGTCCTGAATTAATCGCCACTGAGGATGATTTAGCCTATGATAAACCGGAACCTGTTGAGAATTTAATTACCTGGGTTTATGACGAAGGAAGTTTTGTTCCATCAGCTAAGATAATTGGAGAAGAAAAGTTCGCTATCATTAACGATTATATTGGTCGTCCTTTACAGGCCTATAATGAAACTGGAAGTCTTGTTTGGGAAACTGATTATGATATTTATGGTTGCCTGAAAGATCAAAAAGGTGACAGGAATTTTATTCCATTTAGACAATTGGGACAATATGAGGATGTAGAAACTGAGCTTTATTATAATAGGTTTAGATATTATAGTCCTGAAACTGGGGGATATATTTCACAAGATCCAATAAGACTAGCAGGAAATAAACCAAATTTGTATGCTTTTGTTCATGATTCTAATAATTGGGTAGATATTTTCGGATTAGCAGAAATGATAGATCCTAATTTATTAAATTATTCTCAAGGGTATGTAAATGGTCAAACTGAAGCTTATGAAAAAGCTATGAAAGATGGTACTTGGAAGTGGGATAAATTTCCTGATGATCATCAGACACCTAGTGCACTTAGAGTTGTTGAAGTTGATGGAGAATTAGTTTCATTAGACAATAGAAGGTTGTTAGCTGCCCAAAATGCAGGATTAACAGAAGTCCCAATAATTAAAGTAAAACCTGAGGATTCAATGCCTGGAGGAGGAACTTATGGTAAAAATTTAAAAGGAAAGTTAAATTCAAAACCAAAAAACAGACCAGACTTGCCTAAAATTCAATTACCTAATACTGGAACCAGGACTAAACCAACTGTTATTGCTTGTCATTAAAAATACTTAGAAATGAAAAATAAAATAATACTAGATCATTGGTTAAATGAAGAATTAATTGGAATAAATTCTTTGCAAAAGAACAATGGTGAAATTATAATTTTGAATTGTTATAATGTTAATAATATAAATAATGTTTCATATTATTCATTTCCTCTTTGCGAAACAACTATAGAAAGTTTGGAAAAATTTAATCCTGATATTTGGACAACTTTCGAAGTTTTTTCAAATAGATTGGAAATTAATAATGAATATGTTGTTTTTGGAGGTGAAGGAGGAATGGGAAATGAAGGATTTATAGCTTGCACAGATAAGTCTAATGATTTTTTATGGGCTCTTTTTTTTACAGATTCGAATCCATTTTATAAAATCGAATTTAATAACAATGAAATTCATGCCTATTCGTCAAGTAATTTAAAATATAGAATTAATTTGATTAACCCTGAAATTATTGTAATTGAACAAAAAGACTGGGAATAACTGAGATAGTGGTAAGAGTTTATTAAAACCCCCGCTCTGCAAAGTGTACCTCACAAGTGCTGCGCAAATGTCTCTGACTTTGCGCCAACTTGCAAACGTCTAATTTCTAGACAAGAAAGAATCAAAATAATATTAAGAAATAAATATAAAAAGTCGGGAGACTTCTATGAACTTTAATAATTCAATAAGCATAAAAAAGCGCAAAGTCAGAGACATTTGCGCAGCTTTTCAGTTGAGCACTTCGGAAAGCTGGGGTGCTTTGATGAATTGCATTATTGCAATTTTACACACATCCAGGTTGCTTTAATGATCTCTTTATCTCCTACATAAGCAATTCCGGACTGCTTAATTATCTTTTCACTTAAACGAATATTTTGTATTACAAATTTAATATCATCTGTAAACTTTGCAGTTGCAAAAAATTCAGCATCTTCAATACTGACAAGTCCAAAAATTCCATTTGTAATTCCTAAAAGTTTAACTCCTGCACCGCCACATTGCGCCATTGATTCTATCAATATTGTTCCAGGTATATACTCAGACATAGGGACACTTCCTTTTAACCAAAGATCTCTTTCGTCAAATGTCTTAATACCAACAATGGTTTCATTTGAAAATGACACTATTTTATCTACAAATAAAAAAGGATTCCTATGCGGAATTAAACTTTCAATTTCTTTTAACATGTTGCTTTTTTTACGGTTTAATACTTTATTTTTTTCCTTCACTAAGATATCGTAAAACATTTCATTAGCTCTACTACAAATTATAACACAATTTAGAACGTTTTTGGTAGAGTAAAAGTATAGATTAACAAATTATTATGTAAAAAGCCCGACTATTGTAAACGGATAGCAGTAATAAAATAGGAATGCAAATCTATTTTAGGATTTAAGTGTAAGTATGTAACCTTTTTTCAGTACGAGACAACATCGATCGCACGAGTAAGACGCCTGCACCAGCGAAGAGATTTTTCTACGCCCTATTCTTATTTTTAAAATTTGAATAAGGACTATTCCGCTACAGCATCAGGCAGTTTCATTTTTTCTGATTTTCTCAATACCTCTATCTTTCATTAGCGCTGTGGCATCGAGCATTTTGATTAAATAAATATAAGGTGTTGTGAGATCAGAGTACGGATCTTGGGCATTGGGAGACGTTGAAAGCTCCAGGATCAGACACAGAAACGATTCAAATTCTTCAGGTGTTTTTTCATCAAATGTTTTTTGAAATACGATAAAAGGATCCTCGTATTCTTCCTTTGTCAGCGAAGAAAGAGGAAAAAGTGCTTCATCGTGCAAAGACTCCATAACTTGCCATTTTTTGCTTTTCTCCAGCAGGCAGTAACACAATTTGAGAAAATTGTTCATAGCCGTATAAAAAACAAAAGCATTCGAGGGATTGTTTGCTTCGTGAACCTCACTCTTATAACTGTAAACTACCACTTTGGTTAAATTTTGTTTGTAATAATCGAGATCTGCATAGGAAAAAAAAGCATCAATGGCTTTCATTGGATTTCCCGACACCTCCCCTGCCCAAGAGCTCGTTTCGAAGGATATTTTACTTGTTTTCATGCTAAGAAGATTTAAAATTCACCAACGAAGTTCTATGCTTTCAAAAAGATAATCTATTCGAATAGCGGATATTATACCTGAATAAAAATTGGTATAATATCTGACAAAACAGCTGTTTTATACGATATTTTTTTATCTTTGAAATTCAGAGATTTTTAACCCAAATGAGGTTATCTTTGAGCCTTTAGAAAATTGATATTCGTTATGGAACAGAAAATACATCAGGGAAGAAACTTAAAGCGTTTTAGAGAAATGCTTAATATCAAACAGGAAGCATTGGCTTATGATCTTGGTGAAGACTGGAACCAAAAGAAAATTTCGATGCTCGAGCAAAAAGATGTCATTGAAGATAAACTGCTAAAACAAATTTCAACTGTATTAAGAATTCCGGTGGAAGCTTTTCAGAATTTTGATGAAGAGCAGGCGATAAATATTATTTCTAATACTTTTCATGATACTCAAGGGTTGATAAATTACAGCCCAACTTTCAATAATGATCCAATTGACAAGATAATCCAACTTCACGAAGAAAAAATTGCGTTATATGAGCGTATGTTGAAAGAGAAAGATGAGATGATGGTCAGGCTTGAAAAATTGATTAACAAATAATTACAATAATTCATAAAATACAACTTTCAATTAAAAAAATAATCAAGAATATACTGATCTTTTTCCATCTCACTGTCAGCAACTACTTTATGAATAAAAGCTTTATTTTTCCTATCAGTCTTATCAATAATTTCTGCAAACAATTCAAGGTTTGAATATGATATATCGTCAAGATTTATTAATGTTTGCCTTATTTTTTCTAGCGAATTTTCTACTAAATAATCAAAATATTTACCCAGAAGCCCAACTATAATGTCAGAAGCTTGAATATAAAGATTATTCTTAGAATCGATGAAGCTATAATTATCTAGCTTTGTTCCATCTATCTCCATCATAAGTTCTTCGGTAAGAGGAGCTACTGTTTTTTCCATATCGAAAATATGTCTTGAATTCTTGAATAAATACATTGGTCTAGCATAAAAATGTACGAAATCTTCGATAAGCATATGATCCGTCTCGTCTGTCAAAAAAATGAGCCTACCTTTATCAGCGGAATCTAAAAGATAATCTTTCAGATTATTTAACTGGTGTAATAATTTTTCTTCTTTTGTAGATTCAATTAAAAAAATAAAATCTTTTACGAACTCAATTAAATCTGAGGCTTTGATATTTGGATATCCATATTTATAAAAAAGCTTTATAAACTCTGTTCTATCCAGTTCTATAATTTGATAGAGAGCATCTTTAATAATTCTGTTTGACATAATAAAATTTTGATCATCTCCGCTGTCTATAGAATCAACTATATCAACAATCGAAAAATACAAAAAATTTAAAGTTGAATAGTGGAGATATAAATCACTTTTTTGAATACCTTCTAAAAATAGTCTTAATTTCTTAGATGTTAAACACTCTAAAAAATTACCTTTAGCAATGTGTTTCAATTTTATTTCTTCAACATTAGAAGGAAGATTTAGTTTATTGAACAAATCCCCTAAATTAAATTTTGTTTTATCATAACATAACCCTCCAACGACGAAATTTTTCTTGACAGATTCATTAAAATTATGCTCTCGGACATAAAATTTTCGAATATTATTTGTTTCGTCATAATAAAATGTATAAGAATCATCTACTCCATACAATCCACCAAATTTTATTGTTTTTTCTCTAAGAGTCGTGAAATCCATTTCTATCAAGTTAAAAAAATTATAAACCAAGTTAAAAAAATAGTTATTCTTAGTATTTCAATAATTACCAAGCCAGCCTTTTAAATCATTGTAATCTTTTAATAGCATTTTGCCATGAAGGAGTTTCGCTTCTTCAACAGCATCTTTTGTAAAAAAACTAGTAGTAACGATAATACTTTTCTCTGGATTGCGAAAACTATGTACACCTGCTGCTTCCCTAATTATTCCTACATCAACTTTAAAATCAGGAGCATATCTTTTACATTCAACAAACAAAACCATATTTGTGAGCGCATTTTTCATCACCGCAATTATATCTTTACCACCATCTCTTGTTGCTTTCGTTAATTCAACATCCATTCCCATGTCCTCAAAAATACTTGCTATAAGTTCTTCAAATTTTCTTGGATGCAGTTCATAAAGTTTCTCGGGATGCTTCTTAAAGTATTTTTTTACTTCTTCATTAATATCAGTAATAATTAATTTTTCTGATTGAATTAAGCTTTGATCTTGCTCATAAATCTTATCTCGAAATTGATCTTTTACAACCAATTCTCCTATTTTTTTCCTTAACTTATTTTCTGCTGCTTGCTTCGTATCGAGCGAAGCTTCAACCTCCATAGCTCTGTATTCATCGCCTTCCTCATTGCTCAGTATTACATAAGCATAGTCTTTATCTATTTTATCCTTTAGTAGCAATGCGATCAGACTTGCATCTGTTTCGGAAAACCATGCAACCTCCTCTCCTAGCAGATTCCCTGAAGGATGCTTATAGACATTATATTTATAGAATTCTTCTTCTGAAATTTTTTGGATTGCCATATAAAGATTTTTTAAGCAATTTAAGTAAGAATTTTATAGATCCAGCAAGTAAAATTACGTGATTTAAAATATAAAAACATAATTGATCAGTTGCTGTCTAATTTATCTACCCCTGTGCTCCCGCAAGTGCTAACAAATGTCCCCCCGCTCCGCAAAGTATACCTCAGAAACGCTGCCAAATGTCTCTGACTTTATGCCAACTTGCAATATCTAGTTTAAAACATAAAAGTCATAAAGTCTCAGAGTTTAAAACTAATTATCTATAAAAAACCAGCGAACTAACTTCACTGGTTTTTTTAAAACTGATCCCCTACTCCCGCCAGCACAAGAAGCAGAATAATCAAGATAATATTCTAACATTTTAGGCACATTAAAACTTTTAAAAATAAGATAATTCATATATTAATTCTACTTTTATCTCTTATAAATCTTAAAATTTTATCATGAGAAAAAATTATCTTTATGTTATCCTATTTTTCTTTTTAACCTTTACTTCATTTGGGCAAAAAGTTACAATTACACCTACAGCTGTCGACAACCAAAACATAAACACGGGGCCAATTAACTTAGGCAACAAAACTGAGGCACGTGTTTCTTTAGGCGTTACGGTCGAAATGCCTGCAATACCGGGAAATAATGGAACAATTAGCATATACTCGCTTAACGGTTTAAATGCAAATGTAGTTACCGGAGGAAATGGTGGCGCATTATTTTTTGGAGAAGGAAAAATAGCGATTCGCAGTTTTGTTGTAACTCTAAACGCAGGTGATTTTAGTACTTCATCAGGATCTATTTATGCAGAATACAAAACTTTTTCAGGGATAACCTACAAGAGCGCTACTATTTCTGTCATTAAAAACGGGGTTCCTCCTCCAAATCCGCCATCTTCAGACTCAAATACAGAGATAGTTCCTTTTGGCGGTACACCATTACTCCCTAAATTCTCAGGTTATTACGATGTCGTTCATCAGGATTGGGTTGATATTGGCCGTAATGCCGTAAAACCAAATACCCCCTTTTATGATCCCGGATCATTATGGGAAAGAACTTTTTTTAATGATGGACGTGAAGTAGTTGGCAACCGAATTAATTTTCATGTAGTTGATTTTTTCACAAGACTTAACGATCCTAAAAAAATCGAAAATAGTATTGCAAAAAGTCAATATTTACAAAATGGAGAGAGTCCAAAAACACTAACGGGTAATCAAGGCATGGTAAGTTCGGGAGCTACTACAATCGCAATAAACAATTATCAGTGGCAAAGCAGAACAAAAGAGCCGCTGACATGGGGAAATGTTAAATTGTACTTTTATAACTATGGATGGAAAGATATTCCCGGAGCTACACAAATGAACTACACTCCTGCCAAATCTGATTTTACATTAGAATATAGACGACTGTTAATAGAAGACCCGACAAGTACATCCCTATACAGAAGGTCTGCCGCGAGTAATGTTATCGAGGTTGTGCCTTATGAAAATAGCTCGGCAAAAAACAGTATATGCTGTGATCAGACAATCAGCGGAAACACACCTCTAAACCAATTAACCGGGAACACCCTTTATAATGCGACTTTTCAATGGCTCTTTTCAAAAGATAATATAAACTGGGCGCCAATTTTAGGAGCAACCGGACAAAACTATACGCTTACATCATCCAATCCCGAAACCACATACTTTGAAGCTACTCATTATTATAAAAGAGTTTTGTATGATTTTGCAAATAACAAAAATTACATAAGCAATGTGGCGCAAATAAATTTCGAAGTCCGACCAAATAATGAAGCTGTTTTACTCTTTCCAAATCCTGCTACAACAATAATAACATTAAGGACTCCGGGACGTATGATAAATAATGGTATAGTTATAGTAGATAGTACAGGAAATACGGTGACACCAGCTGAAATAATGATTCGTAATTCAGGTATGTTCCATTTCGATATTTCAAATTTACGCCCTGGAATTTATTTCCTTGAAGTGCCGCTAAGTCTAAGTATATCAGCAGAAAGTAGAGTTGATATATATAAGACAAAATTTATCAAGCAGTAACACATTTAAAAGAAAGTCTTATGATTGCTTTTGGTCGGAAGAGAAATCTTCCGACCTTTTTTTATCTATTATTTTTACAAGATTTTCTCGTTGCTTTGCTAAGTGTACCCCACAAGCGCTACACAAATGTATTTGACTTTGCGCGCACTTGCAAATATGTAATCTAAAACGTAAAGTCATAAAAAAACCAGTGAATTTACTTCACTGGTTTTTTATTTATGATCGTCTATTTTAAGACGGCATATAGAACAAATTTATCTTGTAATGCCAAACATCATGACCAATTTATCATTAAGATAAAAGTTAAGAGTTTGATCGGCTACATCAAAACGTAAGTCTTTATTGTTTAGATAAGACAACATTTTTTGTTCTGTTTTGTTTCCTTCTTCACCAATACATGCCATAGCAGTAGCCGCTACCCTATCAAAAGAAATACGATCACCAGTAGTTGCATAAGTTCCGGAGAAGTTGTTACAGCCTGTACTTCCGCTCACTCTCTTTTCTGCAGGATTAAACTTAATAGAAGCCTTTCCGTAATCCTGTCCAACATTTTCAAGAGCGATTAGTTTCCAATTGTTTTTTGCAATAAAACTCCACAATTGATTTTGTGTTGGTATAGAAAATTCCATCACCACTTTGTTCTTCCCATTTCTAAACTGCACTTTGTTGTTTTTCTTTACAATTTTGAACTTTTTCTTTGTGATTGCAGCGCTAAAATCTTGCTCCAATTTCATCCCTTCACCTTCACAAGCCATTAAAGTTCCAAAAGGAGAATCGGTCTTAATTTGATTTTTGGCAGAAAGCTTTGTATACTTTACATTGAAGATATTACATCCGTTGTTACCGTTTATTGTACCAGTTTCGTCATTAATGGTAATAAATGCTTTCCCGTTAGTTATCTTTTTTCCGTTTAACTGGGTCAAGATCATTTTGGTATTATAAATTCCTTTTTCGACATTTACAGGAGTTTTCGAAACAATGCTTTTCAGTTTGTACTGGTATGCAGAAGCATCGGCAGGAATAGGCTCTTGCCTTTTTGTTCTTGTAACCAATATCTCGTATCGATTTCCTTTTTCAAAATTAAAACCTTCAATATGGTCGTAAAATAGCTGCCATTCTTTGTCCTTGTCATACTTTACCTGCAAACATTCCATAGGGCCAACACCCATACAGGACACTTTACTTTCTTTTACAAACATTTTTAAACTTTCCTGGCCATATGTAATTGTTGATAATAATACCGCTACAAAAACATAAATACATTTAAATCTTTTCATTATTTTAATTTTTTAGAATACCGATTAAGCATTCAGATTATTCAATGATTTCCTTTCAAGCACGAACTGTGCCACTTTAAAATATAGAATGTTTTTAACATTTTTTTATCATCCCTCCTGCTCTGTGAAGTGCTCAGCAAGCATCGAATCATTCTACTCAAATGTCTCCAGCTTTGCATTCTCCATTTAATTTAGCACGAGTATTGCTTTTACTAAGTTAAGAAAAAGAATTGAATACCAGAATCTCTTGCAAAACCGGTTTGATATAACTGGTATTTAGCTCTTCAACAGGATCTGATTTACTGAATACTTTTAACGATTTTTGGTCCTTAAACCGGGCTGCTTCTGCACGGGTAAATCCTTTTGCTATATCTGTAACGTTTTCCCCAAAAGAAATATCTATAAGTCCTGAAACCATACTGTGCTTTTTCAGCATTTCACTTTTAAAGTTTTGCTCCTGCTCCGATGATGCCTCCGATTTGAATTTGAATAACACCACATTTACCGCTTTTGGATTGTTCGATTTGCATTGGTTTTGCCCTGGCTCTGCGCAAATGGCTAAGCCTAAAAATAAATATTTCATCTTTAGTTCGCTTTTTCTGCCAAATCCCAGATGTAACCAAACGGATCCTGAATTCTTGCTTTTAAATCTCCCCAAAACTGCATTTCCGGTTCAGCAATAATTTTAGCCTCTTTATCTTTTCTAATTTCGGCAACCAATGTTTTTACATCGTCTACATACAAGTAAAAAACAAAAGGAGACACTTGTCCTGAAGTAATTGGAGCTACTGCCTGAAAATCCCAATGTTCTTTATTGAGTACAAAATTGTTTCCGCGATAACGAATTCTTGCAAACAATAGTTCTCCATTGTTTTGATCTTCCAACTCAGAAATGGAAACCATTTCCATTACTCCGGTATAAAAATCTATTGCTCTGGCTACGTCCGGTACGCTTAGAGTGGCTGTTAACCAGTTCAGTCCGGGATGTGGATGTGTACGATGTTCTACATTCTTAAACCAATTTAATCTATCTTTTTGCATGTCTTAATTATTTAGTACTGCAAAGATCGTAAGCAAAAAGATTCTATTTTTTGATGTAGGTCAAAATCGTCAGCGTTTGCGTATTCTGCTTAAAGTTTCCTGTGTTACACGCAAAAAAGAAGCAATATGCCCCAGATTAATACGCTGTACTAAACTAGGCTGTTGTTCCATAAGTGATTGATAACGCTCTGTGGCGCTTTCGGTATGCAACGAAGTAATTCTATCCTCTAGAATAACACACAGCTCTTCGGCTATTTTTCTGCCAATACGATTTAACTCCGGATACTGTTCGTATAAAATCTCTAAATCATCTACTGCAATGGCATATACTTCTGAATCTTCTAAAAATTGTATGTACTCTGGTGAAGGTTTATTGGCATACATAGGCATTATGGCCCCAAAAATTTGGTTTTCTTCTCCAAACCATACGTTTATTTCTTTTTCATTCCGATTAATATAAGCTCTGAAAACACCTTTCTTTACCACAAAATAACTTGTTAGTAGCTGTCCCTGCTTCAAAAAATGATCGTTTTTTTTCTTTATAAATATTTTGGTTTTTTGCTCAATAGCCGTTTCGGTGATTGAACTCAGCGTTCCATATTTCTTAAATTGTTGAATTAATGGATTTATACTGTTCATAGCTGTTGGGAAACGCGATTGCATAAGTTCTTAAATAAACACCCGCCGATTTGTATCATTTGATTTAAAATCAAATTTACTAAATTAAAATTTGCTTTAAAAAATACCAATAAATAAAACCTGTTATATTTCTGCCCTGTTCTGATTGCTTGTTTTTAAAACATACCTCAAGAAGCTTTAAATCGCATTCCGATACTAGAAACGATTTTGATCTACATCAAAAAAAACACACGAATTTCCAGAGATCTTTGCCTTATTAAATAATAAAACAAAAAACAATCATGGAAAAAACAGTAAAACAAGTAGATTTCAAAGAAAACCAACGTCCTCTCGACAAGGCTATTATATATGAAGGTTATGGTGCAGTACCTAATACAACCAAGTTTGTTCGTGAAAGTGCATCTGGTAAGTTGACAATTGTAGCCATCGGTGACCCTTCAGAATCTCTGGCAGCTGCCATTACACTGGCAGACGATGGTGCAGAATTAATCGAACTGTGTGGTGCTATTTCGCCTGTCTGGAGAGCAAAGGTTAGTGAAGCAATTGGAAGTCGAGCCAAAGTGAGTTCGGTTACTTTTGGGTTCGAATCGCTGGCTTTGGCAGCTGCTTTTAGTTTATCCTTTCACGATGGCCACCCACCTCGCGAAGCCTTCATTATTCTTGAGAGTGGTAGTGACCCAATACGAGACCGTTTCGAACAAGTATTTCATCCGCAACATACCACATTTATTCCGGTACCGGATGAAGCTATGGGAGCTAAGATTGCTGCAGAACTTGTAGAATCTGGTTTTGGGTTGATTGAACTTTACGGAGGATTCACTGCTTCTGGAGCAGCCAAAGTAATTGAAGCAGTCAACGGCCGTGCTCCAGTTGGAATAGGAAGCTTCACTTTAGAAGTAACAAATCAATAATCAATACTTGGTTTGAGAATATTCAAATCAATACGATAAAAAAAATCGGAACAAGAGTACTCCAGTTCCGATTTAGTTTCATCTTTTTCTTTGGCACTTTCGAGAAAAATTCGATCCGTTTCAAATAAAATTCCTATGCTATCGAATAACTTTTCTGTAACAGTAGCGGTCGCGTTTCAGTTGTGATATTGTCTATAAATCTCTAGCTCTCTACAGTGTTCTTTTCTAGAGCTGCGCAAATGTCTCCGACTTTGCGCTACCTACTCTGGTCTTCATGAAAGAACAAAACCCGCTATAAGTCTCTGACTTTTAATCAAAAATTTAATATTTACTCTGCTCTGCAAGGTGTACCTCACAGGTGCTGTGTAAAGATCATAATCTACTTACTCAATAATCGTTCTCTCAAGACTACTTCTTCCTGCTGTAGTACCAGTAGTTTTATGGTATATTGCTCTTGTATCAGTACGCTGTTTTTCTTCAGGACATCTTGGGCGGTTCTTTTTATAATAGGTAAAAGTTCCTTCTGCCAGGTATAGGTTTGTTGTTCTCTGGCGATTAAGGCATTAGCAATTTTCATCGCATTTTCCGCCGATTGGAACTTTTTCCTGCATTTCTCGAGTTGGTTCAGGACAAGCTGCTGTTTGTTTAGGTTGATGATGATCTCCTTTTCTAAATATCTAGTTATTTGTGCCTGCTCCTCCTTTATGGCTTCATCATCCGGGGCTTCATTATCCGGTTTCTTTAAAATAGTAAGCATCTCGCTCAATTTAAGCAGTGCGGTTGGTGGCAGACTTCGCCTTCCTGTCAGGAACAGCGCCCATTGAACGCGCTTTACCTCCAGCAACATTGCCATTTCTTCCTGTGGTATTCCTATCAACGCTCCAATATTCTCCTCTTTTTCCATCACTCCTGCTTTTGGTTGTTCCATAATTTATTTGATGAACAAATTTAATTTATTTTTGAATTTGTTTCAAAAGCTGTAACAAATTTTTATTTTTTACTTTTTTGTTACAACTTTTGAAACAAAATATTTTTTTTGTTCATTTTGTTACAGCAAAATAAAACCTCCTTCGCAGCCAAATATCATTTCTTATTTTGTAAACATTTAAATCGATAAAATAAAAAAACGGACCACGATTACTCCTGTTCCGTTTTAATTCAATCTAGTTCAACAAAGATTGGTGATTTACATTGTCGAAATTAGCTTGCGATTTGCTTTACCTATCCGCTATTGCTCCGGTTTCCCTTCGGTCGAAATGACAAACTGGAGAGCGTAAATTCTAGGCTATAGTATATTTCTTTTCTGTAACCGTACTGGTGGTTTCAGTGGTTACACTGTCTACAAATCTCAGCTCTCCGCAGTGTTCTTTTCTAAAGCTGCGCAAATGTCTCCGACTTTGCGCTACCTACTCAAGTCTTCATGAAAGAACAAAGACCTCTATAAGTCTCTGACTTTTAACTAAAAAATTAATATTTATTATAACGAACAAACGATTTATGGTCTAAAACATTTATTACTGGATTATCAGCTTTTTCAACTTTTAGCAGTCTTGAATCACATACATAATTACTTGCACTTGAATAAATATAATCTGATGCTTTAGCAACAATTCCGCCTCTTACTGGATTTAAATGTATATAATCTAATTTTGACCACATAAACTCATTACTATAAATTTCTTCTGCATGATTTCCATACTGCCAGAATTGGTATTCTTTATTTCTTGAATGACTGTGGGTTGCTAATTTAAAACGTCCTAACATCCATTCTCTTCTACTTTCAGGGATATTTTGAATCTTTTCAAGTATATTTTTCGCGGTAAATTTTTTAAAATCTCTTAATAAATCTGATAATTTTCCATGTTTAGATTGAATAATTAAATGTATATGATTGCTCATAATAACATAACCATATAAAATCATTCCTTTATTCTCAATGCAGTATTCTAAACTCTCAATGACTATATCTCTATAAACCTGACGTGTAAAAATATCTATCCAGTCCACAACTGTTGAAGTTATAAAATGTGGCAACGTTTGATCTCTTATTATGTATCCCTCTTTCATTTTTAAATCTTTTTTACAAAAATATAAGATTTAACTTATTTTTAAATACTTATTAACTGATAAAAAAGAGTCTGAGACTCTTGAAACGATTATGATTTATAACTACTAAGAAAATTGCGCAAAGTCAGAGACATTTGCGCAGCTTTTCATAAGAAACTCTGTCGAATAGAATTCCTAGGCTATAGTATATTTTTTTTCTGTAACCGTATTGGTGGTTTCAGTGGTTACACTGTCTACAAATCGCCATTCGGCTTCAGAACCGGATGCTGTAAATTTAAGATAGGTGTATCCACGTTTGTACAAATTGGCATACTCTAAGTCATCTATCAGAACTGTAAAGGCTTGTGCCAGTTCTATCGCTTTTGTAGGGTCTGAGGTAATTCCGAAATACGATTCTAATCCCGGTGACGAAACCGAACTACATGCTATTTCAGTCCCTATTCGTTTCCCTTGCATATCGGTAAGTTTACCCATCCATGCATTGTGCGTATCTCCGGCCAAAACCACTATATTTTTTCCGGAAAGCATCGCGTATAATTGTTCTCTTTCGGCAAAATAACCGTCCCAGGCATCCAGATTATAAGGTAAAGTTGTGGTAACTCTCGCAATTTCCTGAGCCGTTAATGAAGGATCTCCTTGTTTATGTCTCATTTTAATCACCACAAGTTGGGAGATTGTTGTAGTAAGCGCCTTCATAGTCGCCGGTGTTGCACTTCCTAATTTAGAGACTTCTCCTAAAATTTGGTTCAAAAGCATCAATAACTCAGCAGGAATCAGCATTTTAGTCATCAGGATTTGCTGGCCGAGTACTTTCCATTTAGCGGTATCTGCATTGATCTGCGATCCCAGCCATGCCATTTGTTCGGTTCCAATTAGTTTTCTGTTGGTACTTAACAGATCGGTTTTGAATTTAGTCTGGTCAAAATTTCCGCTATTATCGATATAATCACCATAACTTAGCTGCTTATCTCTGGCAATGACTCTGGTATCCATCATGTAAAGGGAAAGAATAGTCCCGAAATTGAAGCTTCTGTAAATTCTAAAATCTTTTCCTGTCTTAAGCGGAATATACTCACTATAAGCTTGGAAAGCAGCCATTTTTCTCACCTGAAAATCTCCTTCGGAAGGCTGATGGTTCTCGGCACCGGATTTATAGGTATCGTTGGCAAATTCATGGTCGTCCCAAACGCATATAAAAGGTTTTTTCTGATGCAGAAGCTGCAAGTTTTTATCTCCTCTATATTGTCTGTATCGTTCTCTGTAATCGCTAAGACTTGTAATCTCTCTGGCGGGTTTATGTTCTCTGCCCAGCGGGTTAGTAAACGGATTTGTCCCGTACTGTCCCGGCGCGTATTCGTAAATATAATCTCCCAAATGCACCACTACATCGGCCTCTGAAGAAGCAATTGCTCCGTACACATTGAAAAGTCCCGCCGGAAAATTAGAACAGGAAACAACAGCCATTTTCACGTCATTTACACTGTCTGTTTTAGAGGGTAATGTGCGAGTTTCTCCGGTAACTGTAACTTGTTTGGTTTTGGCATTATAAAATCTATAATAATATTTTGTATTCGATGGAATATTCTGAACATCTACCGCTATTGTAAAATCATTTGTAGAAGATGCTGCTGCCTGCCCTTTTCTGGTTATTTCAGTAAACGAGGCATTCTTACTTATTTCCCAATTAATTTCGGCATCGGAGCCTGCTGAATATCTTGTCCAGATAATCACTCCGGTTTCAGTAGGGTCAAAACTGGCTACTCCTGTTTCAAAACCTTCGTTTTTCATTCCATCCGGAGCACCATCATGGTCTGGTTTGTCATCGTTACTGCAGCTTTCAATAAGTGGGGCGATGAAAACTCCTCCGGCAACCAATAAAGAATTTCTAAGAAACTTTCTTCTGCCTAAATCCTTGTTCTTTTCCATAAAAAAATTTTTATGTCAAAAAAACAATTTAATCTTAAGGCCAAAGTTATGGCATATTTAAAATTACCTTACATTACTATTAAGAATTCATTTACTAAAATAAAGTAAGAAGTAACATTTAAAGTCAGGAGACTTTTATAAAATTTAATAACTCGTAAGTATAAAAAATACACAAAGTCGGAGACATTTGCGCAGCTTACAATTCAACACTTCGGAGATTCGAAAACTCAATTTGCCGCGAATACTAGCAATTATCAACCACTTTTACTCGTAAATTAATTTTTCTAAGTACTCGTCCATTTTACTTTTCCATTCTATATCTTGGTTTTCTTCCGAAATTTCAAACATTTTTAGAATCCCGTCGATCTCATTTTTTTTTCTTTTGAAATATTCAGTGGCAATTTCTATTTCGCTAAAGAATTCTGTATGAACCATTAATCCATAAATTCCAAATGTAATAGCAAATGGAATACTTCCGGCATTGGCTTCAATCGTTATTCTAGAACCATTTATATGCTCCTGATCATTTAAAATCTTACCTCTTTCAGAACCTTTCTTTCCAATTGAATTTCCGTTGTTGTATCTGACCCAATTTTCGGTTAATTCAATTTCGACATTTACAAATACTTCCGATGTTGATTTTCTAAATATTCTTTTGATAAATTCTTTCACTTTAGTTTTTTAAACATCTTTAAAAGTTACTTTTCCAAAATTTATTTTTTCCATCTCATACATAAAAGGCATATGAGAGCCGGCTGTCCATTCTCCATTTTTAAAAATAAAAGATAAATGTCTTCTCATAGAGTTTTCGGGAGCAAAAACTTGAAGATTATCCCCTTCACCAGGTTGATAATCAAAATCGAAACATTTTTTAGTGTCATTAAGTACCATAAGCATTCCCTCGTTTGTCAAATCTTCTGTTAAAACTTCCTCCGGCCTGTACCCCATTCCATCCATTGTCGTTTTACTGTAGCCCATGCATTTTTCTAACGTCCAGGTAAAGTCGACACGTCTTTTTTTTCTGTTTTTTCGGGAATTCTTGTGGTGAATAATGGTATCCATTCCATTTGGAACACAGGTACAAAGTTTAATTTCTTTTCCGTTTATGCACATATATTTTGGATTTAGAAATAGTTATTCAAATACAATTATTTCCTTTAACAAATCAACAACAATCGGTACTCTCCATCGTTTTCTATGGGTGCTCTGTGAATACATGGCAGTACTTCTTGTTTGGGATGATCTACAGCCAGACGCCAAAGATGCCCTAAGCCTAAATTAACAGGTGCTGCATTGGGATGTAACTGATAATGCAAATCGAAATAATTTTCTTCTAGAAAACTTTCGAATTCTTCCGGCGGTCCATCGTGCAGCTCTTGTAATTTTACACGGATTTCCGGAATCAGAATTTTTTGTTCTGCCTGCGAATTAGCAACAATATCACTTGCTGCTCCGTGGTAAGTACATAAAAAAGTATCGGTTGCAATGGGCGAACGATCTACATGAAACGAATACACATCTGTCGAGATGAAATCAAATTCGTCATCACGTTCGTAACACTTTAGTAAATTAAGCGAGGGCGAAGCTCCAAAATCAGTTAATAGTTGTAAATCATTTAAGATAATTTCTCTGGCGATACTCCCCTTTTCGGTGAGTTCGAGTGCGATTAGATCTTCGGGATAAACTACTGTGATATTTTCTTCTAAAGATAATTTAGTTACAATTTCGTTAAAATCGCCGTCCAAATTTCTGTACCAGCACAGTGCATTCCTTTCTCCTTTAAAATGAGTCTGTACGAGTTCAGAGAAAGTAGCGACTATTCCAATTTGATTGTTGTTCAAAAATGTGTTGCTCATGTATTACAAAAAATTCTATTTAACCCCATAGAAACATAGTTTTGTTACCGCGAGAAGGCATTTCAATTGCATAAATAAACATAGCAAACCCTATGCTTTTTAACTAAGTGAAACGTCTTTCGAGAAGTCAGAGTCTATGTTTCTATGTGTTTAAGAATGATTACACTCAATGGATAATAACAGAAAATCCGATAAAAGTTATTTATTTTTTTGTTTTATAAACTTTGTAAAATATAAAAAGAATACCCAGCCAAATAGGAATTAATTCTACGGATAACTTCATATCGGTCATCCACATGATGGATAAAATTCCCAACAAAAATACCAAACAGATATAATTACTTACCGGATAAAATATCGATGGAAACATCGTTTTAGTGCTTTCCTGCTCTTTCGTACGTCTAAATCTAAGATGCGTGTACGAAATCATTCCCCAGTTGATAATTAAAGAAGACACCACTAAAGACATTAAAATGCTAAAAGCTTCTTCTGGAATTACTTTATTGATTAAAATACAGATCGCTGCAAAACAGGAAGAAATTAAAATCGCATTAATAGGCACTGATTTATTGTTTAACTTCTTTAAAAACTTAGGCGCATTACCCTGATCTGCTAAACCGTATAACATACGTGAGTTACTATATACACTACTATTGTATACTGATAAAGCTGCGGTTAAAACAATTAAATTAAGCACATTGGCGATCAGGCGGGTAAAGTATATTTTAGTACCAAACAACTCAAACTCCATTCCGTTTAAATTTTGAAAAACCATTACAAACGGACTACTGTCTGTCGTTATTTGTCGCCAGGGAGACAAAGCAAATAAAATAACCAATGCACCTACATAAAAGATAAGGATTCTATAGATCACCTGATTGGTTGCTTTTGGAATGTTTTTCTCCGGATTTTCTGCCTCGGCAGCGGTAATTCCAATTAGCTCTAAACCACCAAAAGAGAACATAATCAGCGCCATTGCAGATAACAAGCCCTGAAAACTACCCGATGCTGTTTTTTCAAAGAACCCTTTTGGAAAAAAACCTCCATCGTTGTATAAATTATGAATGGTAGCTTGCTCTCCTCCTGTACCACTTACCAGCAGGTAAGTACCAAAAAGGATCATGGCAATAATGGCAACTACTTTTATGATTGAAAACCAAAATTCGGTTTCTCCGTACACTTTTACCGAAGCGAAATTTAAAGCATTTATAACGAGGAAGAAAAACAAACTGGATGCCCACAGCGGAATTTCGGGCCACCAAAACTGTACATAAACCCCAATGGCTGTAAGTTCGGCCATACTCACCAGAATGTATAAAATCCAATAATTCCAACCTGATGCAAAACCCGCAAAAGAACCACAATATTTATAAGCAAAGTGACTAAAGCTTCCTGAAACAGGCTCTTCGACAACCATTTCGCCCAATTGTCTCATGATAAAAAAGGCTATAATACCGGCAACTGCATATCCCAGAATAACAGATGGTCCTGCTAATACAGCCGCTGGGCCAATACCGAGAAAAAGACCTGTTCCTATTGATCCTCCTAAAGCAATTAATTGAATGTGACGGTTGGTCAGCCCACGTTTAAGCTGATTCTCTTCTACGACTTCCTGATTATTTTTCACAAATTAGATTTTTAAATGAGTTGACAGCGAAGATAAGTTAAAAAAGGAATCGTACAAAGTATGTTCTGCACTAAAACTTTTATGAGATCGCCTTACGTTTGAGCGCTTTCTGAGAGCATGCCAATGACAACCCCAAATTCTTATTTTTAATGCGAAGATTAAAAAGAAAAACGGCATTGAAACAAAATTCAATGCCGTTTTTTAAGTTTATTTAAAAGAAATTTTCAGGTTATTTTCCAAAAATATATCGAATTGAAAATTGAGCCTGCCAAACATCAAATGTTGATGCATTTTTCTGGAATGTATCTTTAATTAAATATCGGTTTCCGTCAGGATCTGTTTGCGTAGCCAAGGTATAAACCGGAACGTTGCCTGCGGTTGTAGAAGAGTAAGCCAATACATTAGGATTAGTAGCTCTTTGTGTCACTCCCCAGTTTTTGTTGATCATGTTTGTAAAATTCAGAATGTCTGCTCTAAATTGGAAAGAGTTCTTTTTACCTGCGATTTTGATATAAACGTCTTGCGAAATAGACAAATCTAATCGGTGCAACATTGGCAGGATAGCAGCATTTCTTTCTGCATACTGACCTCTTCTAGTACGAAGATATTTGTCCTGATCAATGTAGGCATCGAATGCCGTTCTTTGTTCTGCCTCTGTATAAGTTCTGGTTGTTGTAACGCCATTTACAGTACTTGATACTGCCAAAGGAGCAAAACTAAGTTGAGATGCGCTGTTTGGTACGTATAACAGATCGTTTCCGTTTACTCTGTCGCCATTCATATCACCACTATAAGCATAAGTAAATGGATTCGCTGTTTCTCCGATATACCCCAGGTTGATGGAAGTAGCACCGCCCAAACCTTTTCCGTATTCAATTCTGTATCCCAGAACACCAACTAAACGGTGTGGTGTATTATTATTGGATAAGGATACGTCTAAATCATTATTTCCGTTTACAGATCTGGCACTTGTCCATGATCCTGAAGCAATAGATCCTGGAGAAATTAAATCGGCAGCTTCAGAATGTGTGTAGGCGAAAGATCCCCAAAGTCCTTTTTGGTATGGGTACTCTAGTTTGAAGGTAGTAGAATAAAAATATCCTTTATCAGAATTGGTTAAAACAATCCCATTTGAAACATTATCATTTATTCTCGTTCCGTTATCATTTCTTGAATATCTTGGACGGTTATCTGCTCCTGTAAAAGTTCCGACTGGTGCGTCAAAATTGGCGTTATAATAATTGATTGCATTGATATTTTTTTGGATTACTCCTTCAATCGTACCTACAAATCCAAATGGAAGTTTTTGGTCGACTGCCATCGTAGTTTTCCACACTTGCGGATATTTAAACTTTTTATCTGTAAAGGCTAAATCAAAAGTGGAAGGAAGCGTTGGAGTTGACGGGGTGAAATATTGTGCAGGTCTTGGTGTAAAACCATAACCTCCTGCGGCTAAAGCAGCACCACTTGCATCGATAAAACCTGTAAGCACACCATTATTTCCAATTTGGTTTGACAAATATACGGCAGGAGCTCTTCCCGTAAATACACCTGAACCTCCTCTTACTATGGTTGAAGCATCTCCATTAAAATCTAAATTGAAACCTACTCTTGGTTCAAATAAATATTGTGCATCAGGCATTTCTCCTGTATTGAATTTTTCTCCATTTGCAAAAGTCATCGCAGTTACTGTCGGGTTCTCTAACGCAGTGTCGGCAAACCATACTCTGGATGCTCTAAGCCCTACTGACAATTTGAATCTGTCGCTTAGTTTAATTTCGTCCTGAGCATATAAATCCAGTTTGTTTGTTTTCAGGACCTGTAAAGGTTCAACTGCACCCGGTAAAGCGGAGTATCTGTACTGAAAACGTGCAGGCGAAGTAGCTGTAGCTGTGGAAGGTGCTCCTGCATTTGCTGCTGATTGATCTGCTGCTGCGTAAAAATCTGCTAAAGAATTGAATATATACACACCATTTGATCCGGAAAAGAATAAATTGCTTGATTTGAAGTATTCAAAATTAGCTCCTAAAACAATGGAATGTTTACCGATAGTTTTGGTTAAGTTGTCTGTAAAATGCAGCGTTGAATAGCTAAGTTTGTTTCCTTGCGTAAATGGATCTAAACCTACAGATATATAATTTGCAGTACCCTTCTTGATATCAATTGTAGGGAACAATCCTCCTCCCTGAAGCCCTCTGTCTTCAATTTGTTTATCGTAACCAGCGATAAAATTGTTGTACCATGAATTGCCTAATTTACTGTTCAACTCCAGTACAAAAGATCTTGTATTGTCTAAGATCGTATAACCACTGTTTTTGAACGACATTGCTAAGGTACTTGTTCTTCTGTTTCCAAAACCTAATGAGTTGGAATTTGAAGTTAGCTCGTCTGACGATGAATCATGATGTACATAACGTGCTGTAAGTTTATGATTATCATTAATATTCCAGTCTATTCTCGCTAAGAATTTTTTAGATGTTTTAGTAGCATCATAATTTTCCCATGGACCTGTTTCATAACCAAACTTATCTCTCATATAATTAGAAAGAGTCTGCATTTCCTGATAAGTCGGTTCTGATATCTGAGCCCCGCCTTGTGGTGATCCTGTTGAAGTCCATGTTGTTGCCGGACTTGTATTTTCGATGGTTTCGAAGTTTCCAAAGAAAAATAATTTGTCTTTAATAATGGGTGCTCCAATACGTGCTCCCCATATTTTTTCATCAAATTTTCCGGGTTTGATGGTCACATCTTTTCCAGGATGTGTTCCAATAAAACTGGATTTATTGCTTCTGAAGGAGTTATAAACAGATCCTTCGATTTCGTTTGTTCCACTTCTGGTTACAGCGTTAATTCCTGACCCAAGAAATCCCGACTGACGGATATCGTAAGGGGCAATATTAACCTGTAGCTGCTCTATAGCGTCAAGTGAAATAGCAGTTGATCCTGTTCTTCCCCCCGCCTGAGATTCGCTCCCAAGACCAAAACCATTATTAAATACAGATCCGTCAATAGTAAAATTATTCAATCTTGAATCCTGACCGCCAAAAGTACCATTAGCACCGGCATTTGCATTGTATTTAGTGATAGAGTTTACAGAACGTGCTCCTAGTACGGGAACTGCTACAATTTCTCTGTTTGTAAATTGCTGTGACGCTCCTGTTTTTCCTTTGTTAAAATTTCCATTGGATTTGGTTGTCACTACGACTTCCTGTAAAGCGTTTGGTTCTTCGTCGATTTTAACGTTTACGGTTAGATTGTTTCCTAAACCAACATTAATATCTGTGATTTCTGTTGTTTTGTAACCTATGTAAGTTACCTTTAAAGTATATGGGCCTCCCGGTCTCAAACCCTGTGCTGCATATCCGCCATCAAACCCAGTTGTCGAATAGTATTTAGTTCCGGTAGGTTTGTGAATTATTTCCACAGTAGCTCCCGGAAGGGGCTCTCCTTTGTTTGATCTAATCGTTCCAGACATTGCCGAACTTGTAACTTGAGCATGACCATAGGCCGATAGAAGAATAATCAAAATAAAAATAACTTTTCTCATTGTATTGTTCAATATTTAAGTTTTTAGGAGACAAAACTACAGCACC
Organism: Flavobacterium sp. B183; assembly: GCF_023539155.1. Lineage (NCBI taxonomy): Bacteria > Pseudomonadati > Bacteroidota > Flavobacteriia > Flavobacteriales > Flavobacteriaceae > Flavobacterium > Flavobacterium sp. B183. The sequence goes on from NZ_CP097434.1 coordinate 3,722,049, forward strand.
TAAAAACAATAATGTTAAAGCAATGTTAAATATACCGCGACTATGATTATTATACAGTTTCCCAGTTTTCTTCAAAGTAAAGAACTTGACGTTTATTCGTCCTAAGCTATGTTTAACGTGTTGAAAGGCATTTCTTTTATGCATAGGAATGCTGCCTTTTTAAGGTTAAAAAAAAGGCAGTTCATAAATTACATTGCACACTGTGACGGATGTGGATGAAATATAAAATAATCTATTTCCCGATTACATGCTGCACTATCTCTCGTATTGTTTTTAAGGTCTCTGTAGAAGTTTCGCGAATGATTATTTTATTTTTCTTCTCTTTAATACGTTCCGTGAATAAATTATCCTCGGTATTAATATCGACTATTGTTCCTCCGTATTTCAAGGTAGTTTCTGCAATAGCCATCGGCAGATTTGTCGCTCCGGATGTTCCAACAATAAAAAGAATACCAGAATTCTTGGCAATTTTTTAAGGAACTGAATTTTTTGTTTGTTTTTTCGTCGTAATACTCATCAAACCACAAAATATTGGGTCTCATCCAACTGCCACATTGTTTGCATTTAAGCAATTCTATATCTTCTTTTGTCAAATCTTCGTCTATATTTTTTCCTTTGACTTCTATAGGCAATTTTTCTATTTCCTTACAGCCGTTCGAACATTTAATTTCTCTGGTTTTTCCGTGTATTTCATAGATTCTTTCTGTACCGGCACGTCTGTGCAGGTTGTCTATATTTTGTGTTATCAAATGGAATCTGTCTTGCAGAAGGTTTTCAATTTTTACTATTTCATGGTGACTCTCATTGGTCTGAGCGTTTTCAAACATCTTTTTTCTAAACAATGAATACTGCCAAACCTCTTCAGGATTTTCCTTGAAGTATTTAAAAGTTCCAAACTCTTCCGGTTTATGAAATTGAGTTCCTTTTACCCATATCCCGTCTGCTCCTCTATAAGTTGGTATTCCACTTTCGGCGGAAATTCCTGCTCCTGTTAAAAATGTAAATCCATTTCTATTGCTTTTATGATAAACCTGACTTATGATTTCAGTAAGTTGTTCTTTCATTTTTTAACTTCTTTCTCTAAAATTTCGGGAGTTAATTTACCTGTACGAAAATAGGTTATTTTACTTTTCTTTTTTCTTTTCGAAATAGACAAATAGAACCTTGTTTTTCTACAAAAATGCTTAAAATTCTCTGCCATCAATTGACAACTAAAGCAATTCTATTTGGTCACTCCTCAAGATTTTAGTTTTATAGTCATCTTAGCCATTTTACTCAGAAAAGCAAATAGAACCTCATAATCTTAATTCACGGTGTACTAAAATCTTCGTCTACTTCTAAAGTTTCATCGGTAGAGAAACGTTTTTTTCGGATAGGATGATTTCTGACACTGGTCCATTTTAATTTTCAGGAGAACAGTAAGCTGAAAACAACTAAAAAAAGCTTAATTCACTGTAAATAAACACCTTACTCAAACAACAAGAAAATGCATCGCATAACAGGAAAACTGATTCTTAACTAGTGCTAAATAATAACATAATTACCTTACTATTTTAACTAAATATTTTGTAAGATTGTACCGTTCAAATTATTAAAATTTAAAACAGTAGTAATGCCCTAACCTGTCCTAACGCAGAATTACATTTCTGCATCCTACCGCAAAAATCACCAAGAAAATATCTTTTTATTGACATAACAATCACCAAACTAAAAAAAGAAAATGAACAAAAAAACAATAGAACTTCTACTCTTTTTAATCTTTTACACTGCTGTACATGCCCAGCAAACTAATTTATCATCTAATTTATTAACTTTTCCCGTTTCACCTGAAGCAGCGCGATTGGGAACTTATGAAGAGATCCCTGTAAATTTGTTTTACGGCAGATTAGAAAAAAACATTTCCCTATTTAATGGCAAAGTTGGTGATTTCAATCTCCCTATTCAACTAAGTTACAACTATGCCGGAAACAAACTAGAGGAGACTCCATCTATAATCGGGCTTGGCTGGCAATTCAATTTAGGAGGAGTTGTTTCCAGAGAAGTCAGAGGTTTACCTGATGAACATCCTCGCGGCTATAATAACAGTGCTGTTAAAGAAATTGTAAATAACTATATTAACAATACTTCCATTAGCTACGACAATGCTAAAAAGATAACTTCAGGCTACTATGATTCCGAGGCAGATCGATATAGTGTAAGTGTAAATGGTATTCATTTTTCTTTCAAAATTGGAATAGATGGTACTGCTGCTTTTTTATCTAAACACGACAACAAAATACAAATAATACGAAATTCAACTAACAATCAGATTATTGAAGGTTTTATCGTAACTGATGCCAGTGCAAACCAGTACTTTTTTGATCAAAAAGAAATTAACGAACCGTTTCAGGGATACAGCTCTTTTTTTGAAGAAGGTTTCCCTTCTTATACTTCAGGCTGGCAACTGTCAAAAATTAGAGTGAATAATGGTCAGGAAATCAATTTTACTTATGATCTCGATGATTTTAAAACGTATAGTTTTTATGCAAGTGTTGAAATAAGAAACCGTGTCCCTGCAATAACTGATGTATACAACCAAGGCTGCACCAGTGATATTATAAAAAGAAGGATTTTAAAGTCGATTACCTCTCCTAATTTCAATATCAGTTTTAATTATATCACGCTAAACAATCAGGAAGTTTACAATCAATTGAATGTAAAAGACCTGAACAACAAAAGTGTACACTTATACGATTTTACTTATTCCGGCAGAAGAAATCTCTTAGATAAGATTACAAAAAACAGTCAATTTCTCTATGAATTTGATTACTATGACAGAGATTTACCTGACTTTACAAATTCTATTTATACTCACCCTACTAATCAGGATGAGTACGGTTTTGCAAATGGCGCTAATAATCTTTACCCGATTTTTGTCTCTGGAACTAATTACAATGCCGATAAAAAGCCAAACTTCGGTTATAGTCTAAAAGGAGCTTTAAGAGAAATAAAATATCAAACGGGAGGCCGAACCAATATATACTATGAACAAAATTCGACAGCTGGTACTTATGGTAATGGCAGCGACGAACCAAATGTTGGTATCAATTTGAAATTTAAATCTGATTTTTTACCGGACGCTCCCCCAACAAAAGAGGATATATATACCAAAACTTTTGATACTGATGTGACCGCGACTCTAAGCCATTACATAGAAAATATAAATTATGTTAATTTAAGCATCCGAAAAATTTCAGGTGGAAATACCGGTGACGACACTACAACTCCCTATTATTTACTGATTGAACGATCCCGAATTATTAGTGGAAGTGAAACACCATTAGTTTCAACACAACTAAATGAGATGGCTCAGCACGACAGTAATTGTTTGAGCTTTAATAATTGTGAATCAAGCAAAGACAGTGGAGGGAAATTTAGAATTCCTGCAGGGACTTACGAATTTAAATTTAAAACAGATTATAATCGAACTCAAAACGTCAAAGCTTCTATTAGTCTTAATTTTTATGATGCTACAGTTGCACAGTTCGTACAATACAAGCCAACAGCTGCAATTGGAGGAATCCGAGTTAGTAAAATTATAGATTCCCCCTTAAATGGAGAGCCAATAGCCAAAAACTTCGATTATACAAATTCTGATGGTACTTCCAGCGCTACTACCTTTATGCACTCGTCTTTATCTGATAAAATGATGTCGAAAGAAACTTGTTGTGCAGATAGTGGCCAGTTTGTACTACCTGTTATTCCTAATGTAATGACGGTAAGCTCTAAATCTCACAATTTATCGATGCAAAACAATTCTCCTGTAGGCTATCTTTCGATAAAAGAGTTTCCAATAAAATCTGAAACGATTAAACCAGCAAAATTTCTTTGCAGAAATTGTGGCGGTAACTTTAATTCAAACTGGGACAACTCACCAGTATACTCCTATTTACCCGGAGTATATGGAACCAGAACAACACTTTATCCGCAAGGTTATAAAGAAACGAAGTATGTTAATCCGTTAATAAAAGCAACGGACTATCCTTCTATACCAACCGGTACTGATTTAAGTATTGGGATAGAAGACGTAAAAACAATTTATTCTAATAATGATATTACCACTACAAGTAAAAAACTAACCGAAGAAACCAATTTGTATTTTGATACTGATAATACTAACTATCAGCCAACTGATGTTATCAACAATCCAAATTACCCAAAAAGTTTAAAGATGGCCTATAAAGTGAGGCTTATTGACGGGTCACAACCTGTTTTGCCATATACCCTCAATGACTTTTTTTATTTTAAAGTTTATAAAGAGTTTGATGTAGAAAGATTTATGTACAATAAAAAAACAACGGAGTATTATAGTAGTCAGCCATTAGAAAAAAATACTACTATTGAATATAATGCACATTTCAAACAAAAGAAAATCACGACTTCCTTTAATTCAAATCATATTGTTAACAATGAACTCTTCTATCCTTATGATTTTAGTGATGCCGTTTCACTGGAAATGATCAATAAAAACAATATTTCGCCTTTGGTAAAAGTTGTAAATAAAACAAATGGTGAAATTACGGATCAGTTCAAATATGATTTTACTTCTGTTTCTGACAACTTTAAACCTCATTTTTTTTATAAAAGCAAAGGAAATAATGCTTTAGAAAAAACAATGTATTACAGTTATGATGAATTGGGTAATATTATCAATACAGGAGTTATTTCGGTAGACAATGCTGTACCCCGTTTAATAAATACTGCATCTAATATCAGAGTAATATGGGGATATAACAAAACTCAGATTGTTGCAAAAATAGAAAACGCTGCTAGTATTGATATTCCGGCAAATTTAATATCGGCAATCGAAACCGCATCTTCAGCGACAGGAAGTGAAACTTCTTTGTTATCTGCATTAAATGCACTTCGAAATGATCCTTCGCTAGCCAATACCATGATTACCACTTATACTCATATTCCATTGGTTGGTGTAAGTACCATCACCGATCCTAAAGGGGATAAAATCATCTATACTTATGATAGTTTAAATAGACTTAAATATGTAAAAGATAAAAATGATAAGATCCTTTCAGAAAACCAATACAACTACAAACCATAAACCAAAAGTATCATGAAAAACAGACTTAAATTCCTTTTGGTTTTGTTTCCTGTTATGGCCATTGGACAGACCACAACTCAAAATTACATCAAAACCACCACCTATAAACAACCTTTTGCAGAAGCAAATCTGCCGACTGTTCCAACAACTGCACAAGCTTCGCAAAACGTTACTTATTTTGACGGACTCGGAAGACCTATCCAGCAAGTTGCCTCACAACAGTCCAGTTCAGGTAAGGATATCATCACCCACATCGAATATGACAGTTTTGGAAGACAAACTCAAGAATACCTGCCTTTCAAATCCGAATCTTCCAGCATGGCTTTTGATCCTGCTGCAAAAGCAAATACTATGTCTTATTACGGGAGTCCTAATCCCGTACTTAATGGTAATCCTGCTCTGGAAACCACGGGTTATCCTTTTAGCCAAAAAGAACTCGAAGCCTCTCCTTTGAACCGAATCCTCAAACAGGCTGCTCCGGGAAATGACTGGCGATCAGGATCGGGTCATGAAATCAAAATGGATTACCAGACCAATACAGCAGGAGAAGTAAAACTCTTCAGAGCCAATACTGCTTGGGATGCTGCAGCGGGTCTTTATACGATATCGTTTGTCAATAGTGGAAACTATACGGCCAACGAACTTTATAAAACCATTACCTATGATGAGAATACAGCAGCTACCCCCCTTGAAATCAATGGCTCAACGGTAGAATTTAAAAACAAAGAAGGTCAGGTAGTTTTAAAAAGAACCTATGACGCTCAGGTCAGACATGATACCTATTATGTCTATGATATTTATGGGAATCTTACGTATGTTATTCCACCCAAAGCTGTTGACTTAATAGAAAACTTATCGGCTGTACAGGCCAATGTGACTTCAACAGTCCAAACGGCCTCAGGAAACACATTGAATTTAGTAGCTTCAAATTCTATTACCTTGCTTCCGGGCTTTCATGCTCAAACAGGAAGTACTTTTAGCGCTGTTATTGATAATGGTACTCAGGGTATTTTAGATCAATTGTGCTATCAGTACAAATACGATTACCGAAACAGATTGGTCGAGAAAAAACTACCGGGTAAACAATGGGAGTTCATTATATACGACAAACTAGACAGACCTGTTGCTACAGGACCTGCTAATTCTCCTTTTTCAGACATTACTTCCGCAGGCTGGCTCATTACCAAATACGATGCTTTTAGCCGGCCAATTTATACAGGCTGGAACAATCAGGCTTCCACTTCGACAGCCCGAAAGACATTGCAGGACGCACAGAATGCTGCCACAGTTTTGCATGAAAGTAAACAAAGCTCCGGAACGATTGACGGTATTGCAGTGTATTACAGTAATACAATAGCCCCTACCTCATTTAAGCTTCTAACAGTTAATTATTACGACAATTATAGTTTTCCTGATGCACCAGTTATCCCTACTGCTCTTGATGACATCACAGATCAAGAAGTTTACTATAATACTAGTATTAAACCAATAGGACTTGAAACAGGAACTTGGGCAAGAGTCCCAGAAACTAGTACAACTACTAGAAACGAACAAACATATACACTTTATGACGCCAAAGCAAGACCCGTTAAGTCTTATATAAAAAATTTCTTAGGAGGATATACTTATACTGAAAGTAAGCTGGATCCTTTCTCAGGACGATTGGAACACAATGTCACTACACATAAAAGACTCTTTGAAGATAGTGAAGAATTAAAAACATCTGAAATTTACTATTACTCTGATCAGGATAGACTTTTGACACTTGCGCATTTTATTTATGGAAGACAGGTACCGGAACCCATCCAAAATAATACCTATGACGAACTTGGACAATTAATTTCAAAAGAAGTAGGTGGTGTACAAAAAATAGATTATACCTATAATACTCGTGGATGGCTAACAGGTATTAATGATGTTAATAATCTGCAAAAAGGTATAAATCCGAAGGATTTGTTTGCTTTTAAAATCAATTACAACCTTCCTACGGGAGTAACCGGAGTTTCAGGATTGTACAACGGAAACATCTCCGAGACACAGTGGGCAACCAATTCAGACAATGGCACTTTAAGAGCTTACGGTTATAAATACGATAAACTGAACCGCTTAAAAGAAAGTATTTCTGCAAAAAACGGTGCCGTTAACAATGCTTATAATGAGAACTTATGGTATGATAAAAACGGAAACATCACCGGACTTAATCGCAACGGAAATAGTGAAACGGCCCAGCTCATCGATAATCTGGTCTACAATTACAGCAATGACAATAAAAGCAATCAGCTTGTAAGAGTAACCGATTCCAGCCTTAAAAATTTAGGTTTCACAGAAGGAAGTAACACAGGTGACGATTATTCGTATGATCTTAATGGAAACATGATCTCTGATACCAATAAAAACATCACAGCTATTACTTATAACCATTTAAATTTACCAACAAAAGTTACCTTTGCCACTACAGGAAATATTGTGTATATTTACAATGCTGCGGGACAAAAACTACAGAAAATTGTAAGCGAAACAGGAAAAACAGCTATAACGACCGATTATCTGGGTGGCTATCAATACGACAATAGTGTTTTAAAGTTTTTCCCAACAGCCGAGGGGTATGTTGAACCTTCTGGAAGTTCTTTTAAATATATTTTTCAGTACAAAGATCATTTGGGGAATGTTCGTTTAAGCTATGATCAAACACTTGCCATTAAAGAAGAAAACAATTACTATCCGTTTGGTTTAAAACAGGAAGGGTATAATAATGTTAAAACTGGTGTAGAAAATAAATATAAATACAACGGTAAAGAGCTTCAGGACGAATTAGCACTTAACTTTTACGACTATGGAGCGAGGAATTATGACCCAGCACTTGGTCGTTGGATGAATATTGACCCGCTGGCGGAGAAATCTCGTAGATTTAACCCATACACATATGCTCTTGATAATCCTGTTTATTTTATTGACCCTGATGGAATGTTGTCAAAGTCATTTATTGATGATTTAATGAAAAAATCAGATGATAGTAAGAATACTAAATGGACTTTTAATGATGATGGTTCAGCATCAGGAAGTAACGGAGCAACTGTAAACAGTGATGAATCAACAGAATCAGGACAAGCAAGTGAATCTAGTCAAGGTGGTACTCCAGACCCGCCAACGACAAGTAGTTTCTGGGATTTGATGAAATCAATTTTTAGGATGGCTCCGAGAAGTAACGAAGAAGCTCATCAAATGGAAGTAGATAGAGGCTTTTTTTATGATTCAACAAATTTAATGATTGAAGTGGGAGATAATTGGCTAACTGCGATGACAGTTATTTTCCCAGTACCTTCAAACCCTAGTACTGAAGTTAAAGCGACGGGCTGGATTGCACGCAAAGTGTTTTCAAAATTAGATTCATCTGTAGCGAAGAAATTTGCATCAGCGATGGGAAAAGGAGTAGTTGCTCCAACTGGAAAACAGGGAATTATTAGGTTAACAGCTTCTGAAGCAGAAGCTGTAGGTGCGGGATATACCCATAAACTTAAAATATTAGGCAAAGGAGGCGATTTAAGAATATATGGTAAACAATCGCCTAACGGACAGTTTGTATTTGATAAACTTTTAACACATTGATTAAATGGATTTATTTGAGAAAAATATAAATAAAAAAGAATTTTATAAGCTTGCAACTGAATTTTATTATAATATAGATTTAGAAGAATATCAAAATAATGAAGTTATTTTGGTTGATAAATCAATTTCATTCTTAATAGACCATTTGTTTATTCCAACACCTTGTTTTGAAATAAAGATTGAAATAAAAAATAAAACAGAAGAAAAAATTATTGGTTATTATGTATTGTATATTAATGAAGAAAAAGAATTTATAGATGAATTTCTAATTTTTAATTAATATTAATTGTAAAATAGAATAAGGCGATGTTACAGATTAGGTGTTTTTAGAATAAAACCACGTAACTAACTGAAACCCGCTCCACAAAGAGTTTCTTATAAAAAGCTGCGCAAATGCCTCTGACTTTGCGCTTTTTTTGTTACTAAGAATTTAAGAAGACCCCGCACGAATTCTTTCATGTAGTGCAAAGTAAGCCCAGCTCATCGATAATCTAGCCTACAATTACCTCCGCTCTGCGAAGTCTGCCACACAAGCGCTGCGCAAATGTCTCTGACTTTGCGCCAACTTGAAAACGTCTAGTTTATAACGCATAAACCGTAAAGTCTCAATCTTTAAAACTAAATTTCTTAGATACAATTTCTAAAAAAGAAAGAATCAAAATAATATTAAGAAATAAGTATAAAAAGTCGGGAGACTTTTACGAACTTTAATAATTCAACTAGCGTAAAAAAAGCGCAAAGTCAGAGGCATTTGCGCAGCTTTTCAGTTGAACACTTCGGAAAGCTGGATGATATAGAAAAATGAATGTTTAGCGTAATACCTGTTGCGTAGTAAACGAATAATCTAAAAAGATCAAATTAGAAAAGATTTTTTAACCTGTAAATTAAATTGACAAAATAAATTTTATCTTTCCTGTAAACTAAAACTTAAAATTAATTGAATACCATTAAGAGCAAACTGATTTTAATTCTTTTGTCTTTTGTCATTTTTTATTCTTGTAAGAAAGAGGATAAGAGTTCTGATAAAAGTAGTAACCTAAAGAATCTACAATCTGATAGTAAGGACAATACTATTAAAGGAGTGAAAACCACAACTCTATTTTCCTTTAATACTGTTGAGAACACCGAGATAGTAAAAATATCCGGGAGTGAAGTTAGCGAAGATGACAACTTTTTACTAGTTGGAGATAAAAACATACTGTTAGTTTCAAAGTATAAAAAAAACAAACCACAACAATTAATTCAAAATGACACCTTATTAATAAGTGATTATAATCATGTTACTATAGACAGACAACTCTTTTTAAGAAAAAAAGTGAAAAATGCAGATTATTTTCTATTTGCATTAATGGAGTCTCCTTTAGGTAATGGAGATCATAGCTTATATTTGAGTTTTATAATGTTAAACTTAAATACTCTTAAGTATTATACCTTAAAATATGAAGGCGAACCTACTCTAAGATCTGATAATGCGGTTGATGGAAATTTTTTAGAAAATACAGAATTAGATCACAACACCGCGATCAAAAATGAACTATATCGCTTCGCAAATAAGAGTAAATGGATTTATAGTCCATCAGAAGAAGAAAAGGATATTAACTTTTATAAGAATTTTGAACAAAAATGGTACGAAGACAATTATACTGAAGATGGAAAATCATCTTATCCAGCTGTTGTGAAAAGTACTTATTATTCGGAGGATCTATTTCAATTTAACGGAAGAGGAAATGATGATGGAGCCATTGAAAATGCAGATTTTAAAATTGTTCCCTACTTTCGTCATAACCTCATTGGATATGATAAGAATAAAAGATTATACTTCCCAATTAAGGTCGAATCATGCGCTCACGGATGTGCTAAAACTATAGAATTTCTGTCTGAACATGAAATAGAAGTATCATACGAAATGAATGTACAACAGCCTGATACTATAGATCTGAATAAAATAATATTTACCAATAGGCCCTAGCTTTTTTTGAAGAAGTTACAAACCTATCCTAAATTTCCATTTCATTCCCCATTAACGGAACGGTACATTTAAAGTGGTACTGCTTCTGGATTTTAACACGCAATTCATCGGCAGGTAGGTTTTCACCGTGTACAAGAAAAACGCATTTCGGAGTGTTTTCGAGAGCAGAAAGCCAGTTTAACAGGTCTTTTTGATCTCCATGTGCGGAGAGTCCTTCGATCTGAAAGATTTTTGCTCTTACGGAATAATAGTTCCCATATATTTTGATTTCTTTGGCGCCTTCAAGCAATTTTCTTCCGCGCGTACCTTCTGCCTGATACCCCACAAAAATCACTGTAGTTTTTTCGAGACTTATATAATGTTCAAAATACGACAATACCCTTCCTCCTGTTGCCATACCACTAGCGGCGAGAACCACTTTAGGCTGGGGATTTTCTATAATCCGCATGGTTTCTTCGTACTCTGAAACTATAGTGAACATTTTAGACATTTCGTGGCAATCCTCGACGGATAGTTTATGCCATTGCAGGTTTTCTAAGAATACATGCAGCGCATTACTCCCCATTGGAGTATCGAGAATATAGGGAACGTCCGGAATTCTGCCTTCTTTTTTGAGCTTCCACAATAAAAACATAACCGATTGTACCCGCTCGACAGCAAAACCAGGTATGATTACCGTCTCTTTTTTTGCTATGGCTGTATTGATAAGTGTTTCCAGTTCTTTCTTTACGTCCAACTCTGCATGCAGTTTGTTTCCATAGGTACTTTCCAGAAAAATATAATCGGCCTTTACGGGTTTGGTTGGCGGAAACATCAATACATCATCATCACGTCCAATATCACCCGAAAATACTAACGTTTTAGCTTCGGCATTTACTGTAATACTGCACGCTCCAATAATATGTCCCGCATTTTGAAAAACGGCAGTGATACCCTCTGCAATCTCTACTGCTGTATTTGGTGCTATTATTTTAAAAAACGGAGTAACAGCTTCTGCCTGCTCTACGGTATAAAGCGGTTCTGCCTGTTCATGTTTAGAGTATTCTTCTTTGTTGGCTCTTTCGGCTTCTTCTTCCTGAATTTTGGCACTGTCTAAAAGCACTAGTCTGGCTATAGCTTTGGTTGGCGCGGTACAATATATTTTACCTTTAAAACCCTGTGCTACTAATCGGGGCAGCCAGCCGCAATGATCCAGATGACCATGTGTCAGAAGTACAAAATCTATTGTGGAAGGTAAAACAGGTAACGGATCCCAGTTGAGTTCTCTCAATGCTTTTATACCCTGAAAAAGTCCGCAATCAATTAATATCCTGCTGTTTTGTGTTTCTATGAGTGTTTTTGAACCTGTAACGGTTCCTGCACCTCCTATAAATTTTACTTTCATCTTAGATAAGTTTACAGATTTGTGAAGCTTCGTGTACTATATTCTTGATTCGGTTTGGACTCAGTCCAATTTTTTTTAGTCCTTCCTGATCGTCAAGAAGGTCTTTTACCAGTATCTGATCAAGGAAAAGCAATTTTTCTTTTTCGACCATTGATAGTGTTGTCAGGCAGGTAATAGGATAAAGCGCTCCCCTATCAATTTTATTTTTAAGATTTTTATCTGGCGGATAATCCCAGCTTAAAAGAGAAATTCCGCTACAGTTGGCAAAATCCTGCGCGTCTTTGGTAAAACGATTGTTGGTTACGATGATACAGGATGTGAAAGTTTCATTATTAGAAAAAATAATATGTCGTTTTTCTCTTAGATCATTAAAACGAGAAAGAATATACATGGGGACTTTTACATCTGAAGCCCCATCTTTGCTTCCGTGAAACTTGCATTCTATCATCGTTATCGCATCGTCTTTCATGATAGCAACGTCTACTTCATGCGAGACGCATTTACCCTGAAGCGTTAGATTTATTTTGGCTTTAAACCCTTCTGCGGCATATAATCTTGCAATGAATTTCTCAAAATAAAACCCCGCAGGACCAAGCATCTGTAAAGCCTGTCTGATATTGTAACGAGCGGCATATCCATTTGCGGTTTTCTTTAAAATTGCAAATGCCATCTTATAGATTTCTTTGGTGGTAATACCATCATACATCTGCTTTTCGATCTGAATCATAGATTCTGTTATAACATCGGGAGCAGCTCCTGATTTTTTAAGGGAAAGCTTCAGTTTTTCTTTGTCGAAAGGAACTTTGTGTCCCGAGTGCTTCGTGATTTTCATAACAGATAATGAGTTTTAAGAACTGTTTTTATTTGAATACAAAAGAACAGTAAGCAATTAGCTGTGATTCAATTCTAACTTTTTGTATTGGCTTCTACCGCCAGTTTCCGGGGCTGGAAACCTCTATTTTGAGCATTATTTATTCATAATTCTTACGAAATACAGCTCTTGAAGATTTGGTCTTTTTAAACTAAACAACCATTTTTACTCACGTTTTTTCTGTTTATAAAACTCAACAAAAACCCTATAAACAGTTGATTTACTACACGATATAAAAAGTTGTTATAGTAACAAATTTCGGGAAATATTTTTGATAATCGGCATTTTCGCTCTAATTTTTAAATCGTGAGCAAACGTCGTAAAAATATTTTTTATCAATAATTATTTTTATTCAGTCTAAATTAAGTTACATTTGCAACGATTAACCGCCTTTTTGTTATATAGCTTATTCAGCTAACAGATATTTAATACAATGACTTCTTTTAATAGCCTTATTACATTCCTGCTAAAAAGGATTGTATCCGTTCTGTTTTTATTATTCTCTCTTTTTTCTAACCTTAGTTTTTCTCAAAACACTGCTAAAATTACTCTTCAGATTACCGTTTACGATGCTGAAAGTAAAATTCCTTTAAAAGGTGTTTTACTTTCTGTAGAAGGAATTCACCACTACAAAGCGCATTCAGACGATTTGGGGAGTATAGTTTTAAACTCCATTCAAAGTGGCAGTTACACGCTTAAAGTTTCACATTTAGGCTACGAAACGATCGAGAAAAATTTCGAGTTTAAAACAGGACAAAGTCTTTCTTTCGGATTAGTCCCATCAAGTGTACAGCTAAACGAAGTAGTCATTACAGCCGTAGAATCTCGTGGTATGACCAGTACTTCTGTTATCGATAAAAAAGCCATGCAGCATTTACAGCCTTCAAGTTTCACCGATTTACTGGAATTACTCCCTGGCGGACGCTCAAAAGATCCTGTATTTAATGCTTCGAATCATATTAAATTAAGAGAGGTTGGAACAGCTGATTCTAATTATGATGTTTCTTCACTTGGAACTTCTTTTGTAATTGACGGTATTCCAATAAATACCGATGCAAATCTACAGTATACCACCGGACTCAATATGTCTATCACACCGGGTTCAGGATATGCCAATACACGCCGCAATACAACTTCTAAAGGAGTAGATATGCGCTCTATTTCGACAGATCAGATTGAAAGAGTCGAAATTGTGAGGGGAATTCCTTCGGTAGAATATGGTGATTTGACGAGTGGACTTATTAAAATTCAGCGAAAAAAAGGACGTACTAATTGGGAATCCCGTTTTAAGGCTGATGAGTTTAGCAAATTGTTTTATTTAGGAAAAGGTTTTGAATCTGAAGAAAAAAGATTGATTCTGAATGTGGGAATTGATTATTTAAATGCAAAATCAGATCCGCGTAACAGTTTTGAAAACTACAAAAGAATTACATCCTCTATACGGGCACAAAAAATTTGGGAAAATGATTCGCATCAGCTTCAATGGGATTCGAGTTTAGATTATAGCGGTTCTATAGACAATGAAAGAGCAGATCCGGATGTGGGTTATACCAAAATTGACCGATATGCTTCAAGCTATAATCGGTTCTCATTGGCAAACTCTTTTGATTTAAAGTTTAAAATGGCACCGTTTTTAAAAGCAATTCATTCGTCGGCAGCAATAAATCAGCAATTCGATAAAATTGAGCAAACCAAATGGGTTCAGGTCTCAAGTGCAACAGCTATTCCTAATACTACCGAACAAGGTGAATCTGACGGAATTTTTCTAACGCCACAGTACATTTCTAATCTTACTGTTGACGGAAAGCCTTTTGATGCCTTTTTTAAAACCATGGGAGATTTCGAAATTCAGTTATTTGGAATAACACATGCTTTAAAAGCGGGTTCGGAATGGACTTATTCAAAAAATAACGGAAAAGGACAGGTTTACGATACTACTCATCCCCCATCTCCCGAGATGTCTACACGTCCCAGATCGTATAAAGACATTCCGGCGAGTACTGATCTTTCTTTTTTTGTCGAAGATGCTCTGTCCATTCCAATTGGTAAACACCAATTAAATCTCACAGGAGGTCTTCGGGCGATGTCGTTGTTGAATGTGCCGTCGGCTTATAGCATTTCGGGAAAATACTATTTTGACCCCCGAATTAATACGCAATGGGTGTTTCCATCCTTTAAAATGGGGAAACATTTCCTAAAAACAGAACTTACGGCCGGTTTCGGACAGTATACCAAATTTCCAACACTGGCCCAGCTTTACCCGGATTTTATCTATAATGATCTGGTGCAATTGAACTATTATCATAATACACCGGAGTACCGAAGAATTAACTTAATGACTTATAAAACATCTGCTGTAAATTACAATCTAACACCGGCTATAAATAAAAAATGGGAGTTTCGAGCGGATTTCTCTTATGACAATAATCGTTTTTCGATTACTTTTTTCAATGAACGTATGGATTCCGGATTTAGAAATAATTCTCAATATCAGGCGCTATCGTATAAAAAGTATGACAATAATTCTATTGATCCTTTAACCTTAACCTCACAACCAAATTTAGCCGATATGCGTTTTGTTAGAGACACACTATTAACGTCATACAACATCACTAATAACGGAAGTAAGCTGCTCAAAAGCGGGGTTGAATTTCAATTTTCCTCAAAACGTTTTACGGCAATTAATACCCGATTTACTCTAAATGGAGCCTGGTTTAAAACCACTTATACCAATAGCAGTCCGGTTTACAAAAGAGGACAGAAAGATATTATCATTGATGGAAAGAGGCTTCCTTATTTAGGACTGTATCAGTTTGATGATGGTTCTGAAAAACAGCAGTTCAATACCAATTTGATTGTAGATACCTACGTTCCTCCTCTTGGCTTAGAATTCTCGGGATCGTTTCAGTTTTTATGGTTTAGAAGTGATCAGTCGCTTCCTATGAACGGAACACCAATTGCTTATATTGATCCTTCTGGAAAACAGCATCCTTATCTCGAAAAAGACCTATCAGATCCTATTCTGCAATGGCTTGATATTAAATACAATGATGCTCTTTTTCAAAAAAAATCAATCCCAATGTCGATGAATATGAATCTGAAAGTATCTAAAGATTTTTACAAGAGATTTAGAATTTCCATGTTCGTTAACCGACTCTTCAGTTACTATCAAAACTATGAAATTAATGGTCAGAAGATCGAGCGACGCGGTCTTACTTCACCTTATTTCGGGATGGAATTAAACTTGAATTTTTAACTTTTAATATTAAATAAATACCCAATTATGAAAATCAGATTACTACCCATTTATCTAACAATAGCCATAATGGCACTATTTCCATCCTGTTCTAAAGATGATGATAACAGCAATAAAGAAACGGCTTTAACCTTAACACTTGTAAATCCGGAAGATCTAAGCAGTGTTACCTTTTCTGATGTTTCCGTTTCTTTTAAAGAGCGTAATACCGGTAAAGTAACCCAAAGTAAAGCTTTAAATAACAATATCTCTGTCTCTTTAAGTGAAGGTTCTTACGAAATATCTATTGACGGAAAAATCAACTATACAATAGACGGTAACATTGCCGAAGCTTCGGTAAGCAGCTATAAAGAAGCGGTCGTGATTACTGGTGGAAGTGCCTCCGTTTCTTTAAATCTTTTCCTCAAAACAACACAATCTGATTTTGTGATTGAAGAGGTATTTTTTACCGGAACCAAAACACCACAGGGAAAACAATATTCAGGTGACCAATACTTTAAAATTCATAATAATACGGATAAAGTATTGTATGCAGATGGATTAATGATCGCGCAATCAGAATTTATGACAACTGACAAACAAGACTATACCCCGAATATCATGGCGCAGTCCTTTGCAGTATCAGCTGTTGCAATTGTTCCCGGTAACGGAACTACTTATCCAATCGCTCCGGGTGAGTTTTTTGTTATTGCCGAAGATGCAATCGACCATAAAGAATACAATTCAGCTTCGTTGGATTTAAGAAAAGCTACTTTTGAATTTTATACAGAAGACGCTGATGATGTTGATAATCCTTCTGTTCCAAATATGGAGAATTTATTCTCTTCTATGGTAATTCATAACAGAGGTTTTAAAAGTTTTGTTATCGCTCGTATGCCTATAACCAAAGCAAAATATCTAACGGATTATACCTATAACTACGAATACAATCTGGTATTTGGCGGAGAAAGTTATCCAATGGGCGAAAACGTGTATTCGATTCCAAATTCATGGATTGTAGACGCTGTTAATTTAAGTGTTGAATCTGAATTTAAATGGATTGTTACCGCTCCATCGCTGGATAAAGGGTGGACTTATTGTGGAAAAGTAGATTCAGATGCAACACGTTATGGGAAAAGTGTTCGTCGTAAAACGCTGTCCACTACTTCAAACGGCAAAAAAATACTAAAAGACACTAATAATTCGACATTAGATTTTTCCCCTGAGGTTAAACCTTCTTTAATGAATTAATGAATTTAATCATGAGCTTTCGTTTCCTATTTCTATTTATTATTTTGAGTTGCAGTTTGCTGCAGGCACAGGACAGTACTTCTGTGCTCCTTCGCATTCAAGAAGACTTGTCTCCCGAGAATACTTTTGCCCGAAGATTTTATACCAATCCTGCAAATCAGCATTATGCCCGCCGTTATTCTTTATCAGAATTGAGCGCGGGTTATAGTTCGGCAGCACAGCAAACCAATATTCAACAGTTGGGAAATGGAATTCGTCAATTTCTTATTAAAGCACAATCGTATTATAAGATTAATTCTGAAAATACTGTTTTTGGAAACGCTCATTACAAGAATGGTAAACGCAAAAATGTGCGTTGGAACGAAAGCTCAGGTTATCAAATAATCTATCCTTATGTAACGGCAGAT
The DNA here is from genome assembly GCF_023539155.1 of Flavobacterium sp. B183. NCBI lineage: Bacteria > Pseudomonadati > Bacteroidota > Flavobacteriia > Flavobacteriales > Flavobacteriaceae > Flavobacterium > Flavobacterium sp. B183. The sequence goes on from NZ_CP097434.1 coordinate 3,739,870, forward strand.
TCTATAGGAGGTGATCTTTCGTATGAAGAGTACTCCTTTAGTGGCGGTTATGCTAAAGCATTTAATAAAATAACTCTGGGTATTAGTGCTGATTACAGGGCATTAATGGAATATCGGGATATTGATCCAAGACCTAAAAATACGGTTTCAGATCTTAATGTTTCTACTGGTATTTCCTTAAACATTAGCGATCATTATGTATTAGGTTCGGCTTTAAATCTGCAAAAATATACACAATCTAATAATCTAAAATTCTTTAGCGAATTAGGGGCTCCCGCAGTTTATCATATGGTAGGACTTGGCGTGTACAATAAATTACTTACCGGAAATAAACTGAGTTCGTATTATGACGGAAGAGGCTATGGCGCCAATGTGCAGTTTTTTCCAAAAGACCGAAATGGATTTGGTTTACTACTGGGATACCATCAATTTGGTTATGAAAAAATCATGACCGAATTCCAAAACCTTGTCGCGTCTACAATTTTAGAGAATCAGTATGAAGGAGAGGTTTCTTATTTCAAAAAATCAAAAGATAAGTTTTGGGGTGCAAAAATTGGACTTTTTTACACAGACCGAACCGGAAAAGAAAATATATTTGACAACCAAAGTACCACATCTTACATCAAAATAGCCGAGCATACCAAATACACTAATCAGGTTACATCTGTTGTGTTTTCAGGATTGTACTACGTTCCAAATCCTGAATTATCATGGTCGATTGCGCCAAGCTTTAACTTAAAAAGTACTGCGGAAAAATATCTCGATCCTCTTCGGACTATTGACCTACAGCAAGGTATCGGCCGATTGGATTTTGCCATTTCAAAACTTTTATCTCCATCCTTAATTAATGTTTCGGCTTCACTCGAACACAACTGGATTTTAAGTTCAGAAATGGAATTAAGCGATCGCAAAGCCAATTTAATTTTTAATATGCTCAATTATAACTTTACTTTTTTGTCCTCTCCATACACTAAAATAAATCTCGCTGCAAGATGGGATTACAAGTACCAACCTGATCTTAACTTTTTCGTTAAGACAAGTCTGGGTTACTACAGTTTTCCTCAAAAACAAAACAACACTTTTTTTCAAATGTCAATAGGTTTGACATTTTAATTTTAATTATAACATCACTATCCGCTTATAATGAAGTCCCTTTTATTAAAAACCTCTTTTTCTATTCTTTTCATAGGCCTAATTTATGTATTGTTAAGTTTCAGCGCTGCCTTTAGTGAGAAACTTGCAAGTACAAATTGGCGTGAAATCTATAGTAAACCAACCAGTCAATGGCCAAAACCTACTATTGATGACGGTGTGCAATGGCAGGAATTCGAATCTCTTGCGATCGATACGAGTTACTACGATACCATGGAAAATCCTAAAGTAATTTTAGGACAGCTGCTTTTTTTCGATCCCAAACTTTCGGGATCTAATCAGGTATCCTGCAGCAGTTGCCACGATCCGGAACTGGCTTGGGGAGATGCGCGTGAAGTATCTTTAGGGAATGATCATTTGCAAGGAAAAAGAAATACACCTTCGTTATACAACATCGGAGCCCGAAAATCATTCTTTTGGGACGGACGAGCTGCCACTTTAGAAGAGCAAGCTCAAGGACCCATTACGGCGCATCATGAAATGAATATGGAACCTAAAAATCTGGCTAAAAAATTGAGAAAAATTAAAGGTTATCCTGTTTTATTCCAAAATGCTTATGGAAATTCCGAGATTACTTATGAAAAAATCCTGCAGTCACTGGCCGTATTCCAAAAAACAATTTTAAGCAAACGAAGCCGTTTTGACGCCTTTATGGATGGCGATTACACGCAATTATCAGATCAGGAAATCTATGGTCTGCACCTTTTCCGAACCAAAGCAAGATGTATGAATTGTCACTCCGGAAAATACATGACCGATGAGTCATTCCATAATATTGGGCTTACTTATTACAAAAGAGAATATGAAGATTTAGGACTTTATACGGTTACTAAAAAAGCAGATGATGTTGGAAAATTCCGAACTCCTTCTCTTCGTGATGTAATGTATACGGGGCCCTGGATGCACAATGGCATATTTGATAATATCACCGGAATTGTGAACATGTATAACAGCGGCATGCACATGATTGATCCCGATGAAACCGAAAAAATAGCAGATCCTCTCTTTCCTAAGACAGATGTTTTAATGCAGCCGTTAAATCTTACTGATGACGAGATTGTGGCTTTGGTTTCCTTTATTAAAACGTTATCCGGAAGACAGTATAAGATGGAAAGACCACAAATACCAAGATAACTTTGGTCTTTAAATGAATAATACTTCAGAGAAAATTTTCTCTGAAGTATTATCTGTTATAATTGATTACGGACTCGTTTAAGCCGTTTGCTTTGTCCTTATTAAACTAAGGTTTACTTTGCGTCAAACCATAGTTTTGTAGTCAACAAATCTTTTCCCTGAGCAGATACAGCTGTCTGATAGCTGGCTCCATTCAGTGACTGCTCTGTTCCCGGATAAAAGAAACGTGAAGGAATCTGTCCGTTTAGAACCGTAGCCGGCCCCGCTTTCAATACCGGATAGTCCAATCTTCTCCATTCTGCAAAAGCATCAAGACCCTGCCCGAAAAATGCGATCCATTTTTGTGTACCAATCGATTTAGCATAATTCGCTGCATCATACTTTACCGCTGCCTGATTAAGATAATTTGAAATTGTAGTGGCATCAGTAATTCCAAACTGATTGAACGATGCTGTAATGGCATTTTTATACAACTGTTCTGCATCTCCGGCAATGTAACCGCGAGCCACCGCTTCTGAAAGATTAAACAATACTTCGGAATAAGAAACAATTACGGCTGGTGATGACGAAGTTAAAAAATAAGCTCCCGGCTTTGATGTTTTAGCAAACCCCTGGCTGTTAGCATCACTGTTTGATAATCCGTTAGCACCTCCTACATATTTTCCAACGCTTGCATCTGTTGGCAACTGGGCATAAACCGGCAAACGCGGGTCGGAGAATTCATTTAACTTATCCACCAATGTTTTCGAAATACGAAAGTCATCACGGGTTTCAAACCAGGCCGAAGCAGGATTTTGCTGAGGCGAACTCGTAAAAGTAAACTTAAAAGTTTCATTGTTGTTGCTAATTACTCCTGCAGCATCAGTAGTTGCATCGATCGCCGCTTGTTTGGCTAAGGCAGGTTCTCTATCAGAAATTCTCAATGCGATTCGCAAACGAAGGGAGTTTACCAATTTTTTCCATTTCGAAATATCGCCTTTATAAGCCAAATCTCCCGTTACACTTCCACTAGTTGGATTTAGTAAAGACTGCGCTTGTTTTAAATCTTCCAATAAACCGGTGTACACTTCTTTTTGTGTGTTGTATGCCGGAGTTACTTTTAGGCCTGCTTCTTTATACGGAATGCTCCCGTAAGCGTCTGTAAGCAATAAAAATGCCCATGAACGTAAGGTTAACGCAATTCCTTTGTAATTTGGATTTGCCTGCTGATCCGGAAATTTCAGAATGGTGTTTAAATCTGTAATCAAAGTGGCGTATCCCGTATTCCACAATGATGTGAAAGAAGTGTTCGATACGTCATATCTGTCCGGTTCTGTATATTGAACTTTAGCCCAATGCTGTACAAATAGTAACGATGCATTAAAATTATTGTCGGCTCCCCAGTACAAATCGGCTCCCTGCTTTAACGTGCCTGTTAAGAGATAAGGTGCTAAAGGTGTTTCGGTTGCATTTGGATTTTTATTAATATCATCCAGAGTGTCACTACAAGAGGTAAGTGCTACCGCAAATAGTGTTATATAAGCTATTTTTTTTAGCATGATTTCGCGTTTTTAAAATTTAAGATTAACATTCAGACTGAAATTTCTGGTAGTTGGTAAAGACAAACTCTCCAATCCCTGAGCATTTCCGGTGTTAAAAGCGGTTTCAGGATCAATGTTTGGCGCATCTTTGTAAATAAACAAAAGGTTTCGGCCTACAGCAGTAATACTTGCTCCTTCTAGTCCCAGTCTTCTGGCAAATTTCTTATTGAAATTGTAGCCTAGTTTTATTTCTCTCAGTTTTACAAAAGTCGAACTGTAAATATAGGCTTCACTAATATTGTAAGATGCTTTATGAAACTCCTGCGCACTAATCACCTGAGTATTTGGGGTTCCATCGGCGTAAACTCCGTTAAATAGAACTCCGTCATCATACACCGTTACTCCATTTGGTGCTCCACCACTCGTTACCAATGTTTTTGGATTGGCTGTACTGTTGCCAGGGTAGTAGTAATTTAAACCTCCGTTTGCTGCATCACGACCAGCAAGTGTCTCAGCCAGTACTCCGGTATAAGTACCTGTTCTGTTGGTTCCCGAAAAAATATCTCCACCCAAGCTGGCATCAATAAGGAATGAAAATTCAAGATTTTTATAACTCAAAGTGTTGGTTACACCTGCTAAAAAGTCCGGAGTATAATGTCCTAATACTCTTTTTTGAGGATCGGCTTTCGGTAATCCGTTAGCTCCAACTACTATATTTCCGTTTGCATCACGTTGATACGCTGTACCATAAAGTGCTCCATAAGCCTGTCCTACCGACGCCAGTACATCAACACCTCCTGATGTACCAATAGTATAGTTCTGGATTTGTTTGTCATAATCCAAAATCTTTACTTCACTGATGTTTTTTGAATAGTTAACTCCTACATTCCATTTAAAATTCTCCGTTTGAATCGGAGTTCCGTCTAACTGAACTTCAATACCACGATTGTTTATTTTACCCGCGTTGATTAATTGCGAATTATAACCACTTGAAGCCGTAGTTTTTATTTCTAAAATTTGGTCAAAACTATTCGTATTATAGTAAGCTACATCTAAGTGCAGTCTGTTTTTCCAGAACGAAGATTCTATACCCAATTCCGTAGAACGAGTGGTTTCCGGTTTCAGGTTCTCATTCAGTTTTTTCTTCGCTGAAGTTTGAATAGGGTTTCCGTCAAATGCAGTTTGAAAATCGTAAACCGTAGACAATTGATACGGATCTGCATCGTTTCCTACTTCAGACCAGCCTCCACGAAGTTTTAAGAAATCAAGTGTGTTGCTTTTCAGATTGAAAGCATCAGAAACTACAAAACTACCATTGAAGGAAGGGTAAAAATAAGAACGGTTGCTGCTTGGTAATGTAGACGACCAGTCATTACGGGCAGTTACGTTTAAATAAGCATAGTTTTTATATCCAAACTGTGCTGAAGCATAGGCGCTGTACACTCTTAATCTTGATAGTGAATTCGACGAAGTCAACGGATCTCTTGAATTCGTTAAGGTATACAAATCCGGCACGGCCAAACGTGGTGCTTTTTGATAATTATTGGCATCACTGTGGTTACGAATATTGAATCCGGCAAGAGCATCCACACTAAAGTCTTCGGTTAGTTTTTTTGTATACGTAAAAATCCCTTCTGTATTTCTTTCGTTTACCGTGTAAGCATCTTCTGCATAAGATCCAAATGGGGTTCCGTTTGTACCATATTTAATGGTATACTTTCTACGATCATTATAATAATCAACTCCGGTGCGGAATTTAAAATTAAGTCCGTCGATAATTTTGGCATCCAAATGAATATCTCCTATTATACGGTTGCGCTGTTGTATAATAGGCATTCCAATAGGGATTGCTGTAATAGCTGTTGTTCCAGTTTACCTCTCTGTTGTTCTGAAGCTGATCGATATCTACCTGGCGTCCGAACCAAAGGAACTGCAGCATCACACCAGCGGCACGGTTACCTTGCGGACCACCCGGAAGTGCGGGTGCATCAGTCACAATATAGTTAGCCGTTACCCCTACTTTTATGTTTTTAGAAATTTGGTAATTTGTATTAACCGTAAAGTTTGTTTTATTTGTTTCACTGTTAGGTACTGTACCCAATTGTTTTTGATTGTTTATTCCTAAACGAAAATCTGATTTTTCATCCGATTTAGCTATGGATACGCTATTATCGTAGGTAATACCAGTGTTGAAAAAGTCTTTCACATTATTCGGATGTGCTACGAAAGGTACCGCAACACCATTAGAATAGAACTGTGGAATAAGACGACCGTCTAATTTAGGCCCCCAGCTTTCATCAACTCCATCATTGATTCCGCCACCTTTACCGTCTACGTAACTAAACTTTCCGTTTGATCCTTGTCCGTATGAATTTTGAAATTTAGGTAAAGTAGCCACCTGAGAAATTGTGATTCCCGAATTGACGCTTATCCCCAACCCTTTTTGACTTTTTCCGGATTTTGTTGTGATAAGCACTACTCCGTGTGCGGCACGTGATCCGTAAAGAGCGGCAGCATTAGGACCTTTTAATACACTTAAGGATTCAATATCCTGTGGATTTAAATCGGCAATAGCATTTTTAAAATCACGAGTGGTACCTCCGGTACTTCCTAGTTGTGAGTTGTCTACAGGAACTCCATCGACCACAAAAAGCGGCTGATTATTTCCGGAAATAGACGTTTCACCACGAATTATGATACGCGAAGATCCCATATCACCCTGCGAATTGGTAATACGAACACCAGCAAGTTTACCACTAAGGCTGTTTAGAAAATTGGTTTCTTTTGTGTCTGACAATTCCTTGCCCTTAACTGCCTGCGTGGTATATCCCAGAGATTTTTTTTCTTTTGTAATACCAAGTGCCGTAACCACTACTTCTGACAATGCATTCTGTTCCTGAGTAAGAGTAACCACAACTGAATTTTCATTGGCTGTAACTTCCGCTTTTTTATAGCCCAAATAACTTACAATTAGGGTATAAGGAAGTTTTTGCCCGGTTTGAAAGTAAAATTTACCGTCCATATCCGTTACAACCCCGTGAGTAGTTCCTTTAATGTTTATCGAAGCTCCAATAACGGGCTCCTTTGTAACAGCATCGATTACAGTTCCTTCGAGTTTCGACTGGATTAAGGGTTTAACTTCCTGTGCTTTAATACCTGCGGAAATTAACAAAATACATAATCCTATATATCTGTTTAATTTTTTTTTCATTACTTTGTTTTAGTTTAATACATAAGGTGCCCCGAAGTCGGATTTACTCCGCTCGTGCTTTCCTTATAGAGATGTACAATTTCTTTAAGCTTCACCATTTCTGTTCCCGCAGAAATGGTTCTTTTTTTAACAGCTATGCATTCGTTTCTTCATTTTTTATTATTTTGGATTACTACTTTCTAAATGTATCTGTGTAAGATTTCAATCTCAAAAAAGGACTTCGTCTCACTGAAATTATAGCGTTAGATTAAAAATCACTTTATTGTCTGACTACTTTTAAAGGAAACTTATCTCTTATTAATTCTTATTATTAGTTAAAAACAGTAGTTACTATTCTTCTCTTTAATCTTCACTAATCTGATAATTTTATACTCTACCAATTTGATAGAACAAAAGTAAGTTAAAATAACGAAAGCCAAAATTTTAACTCTTTTTTTTATATAAAAAATGTTAAATAAATCAGCCTTTTAACGATAAACAACTTAAAATAAAACAGTTAACAAACAACCATTCTACCACTTCTGTGTAGGATTTTTTCTAAAGTGATTCTGTAAAGTGCATTCTATTTTATACTTTCTTAAAAAATTACTTCTAATACTTTTACTTAATGTGCTTCAAAATAAGGATCAGTAAAGTAAAAGATGTCGTATATAAACGTTACATTTAATAAACCGGACAGTTTTTTAAAACCTGTCCGGTTTGATATAAAGAAATAAAAAAATGAGACCACCTTTTTGCTTAGGCGTCTCATTAGAAGTTATTAGCTGTTAGAAGTCAATTTATAGCTTTATTCGATTGGGTATAATCATCACGAATTAATTATACCCAACAGATAAAGATTTTTTTTCTTGGCACGAGTAACAGAGCATCCATTGATGTCCGAACTTATCCGTAAGATTCCCGAACAAAGCTCCATAAAAAGTCCTTTCTAACGGTTGGGTAGCCTGACCGTCTTTAGATAAGTCAGCATAAACTTTTCGTGTTTCTTCTTCACTGTCAAACGTGAGCATCATCGAGAAGGCATTTCCTTTTGTCAGGTTTTCGGGAGCCATATCCGATCCCATAATGGTAAGAGTGTCGCTTTTAAGAGTGGCGTGCAAAATACATCTTCTCATTTTCTCCGGCAGCTCTTCCCCTATTGGTGAATCGGCTATGGTTTGCAGTTCGAGTTCGCCACCAAGACATGCTTTGTAGAACAACATCGCATCTCTGCAATTACCGTTAAATGTTAAATAAGAATTAAGCTGTGCCATTTTAATAGGGTTATTGTTGTGGGATTTTCGCCAGATCCATATACAGAACTTCCCAAAGGTGTCCGTCTAAATCTTCGAAACTGCGTTGCTGCATAAAACCATAGTCTTTCGGCTCTGCAGTTTCTTTACCTCCCGCTTTTAAGGCATTATTGATCATTTCATTCACTTCGTCTACACTTTCTACTGACAAGGAATTAATTACCGAAGCTTTCTCGAAAGCATTACCGATTTCTTTATTGATAAACTCACTGAATTTATTGTGAGTCAACAACATCACATAAATTTCTTCGGTTAGAACCATACAGGCTGCTGTAGCATCTGTAAATTGAGGATTATTTGTAAATCCGATTGCTGTGTAAAAAGACATTGCTTTTTGTAAATCTGCTACCGGCAGATTGATGAAAATTTTTGTTGCCATTTTGTGTGATTTTTTAATTGTTAATTGATAGTACAAAGATGGAGCAGAAATCACAGAATCCACCTACACAAAAACGACAACAAAAAGGGCATTTACGACAAACTATCTTTATCTTTGAAGTTGCATTGAAATCAATTGTTGTATCGCAATGATTCCGGTAAAGTGTTGCATTCAACAGTCAACCAAGTAAAATTAAGGGCTCAGCAACAGTCAGTCAATTATAAATCTTTAACGTAGTTTGATCTAACCTATAAAAAACCATGATAAAAAAAGTAAGCATTCTTGTTCCTGAAAGTTCGGTTCTGCAGGCAATTGCAGATCCACAATACTTATTTTCGGCTGTAAATCAATTTATGACCGCCTCCGGCAAAAAATTATTGTTTGACGTACAATTAGTAGGTTTAGAGAAAGAAGTAAAGCTTAATAACGGATTGTATTCCGTTAATACGTCTCAGCTCACAAAAGATATTACCGCCACTGATTTAATTGTAATTCCTGCCTTATTTGGAGACATGAAAGCTGCGATTGCTCAAAATCAAGGACTATTACCCTGGATCAGCGAACAATATCATAAAGGTGCCGAGATTGCATCATTATGTGTTGGAGCATTTTTGTTAGCTTCCACTGGTCTGTTAAACGGCAAAAAATGCTCTACCCATTGGGGATTTCAAAATGAGTTTAGAGAAATGTTTCCCGAAGTAGAAGTCATAGACGGAAGTATAATTACCGAAGAACATCGTCTTTATTCCAGCGGAGGTGCCCATTCGTACTGGAACTTATTGCTTCATCTGGTCGAAAAATATACCGACAGAGAGACGGCTATACTTGCCTCCAAATACTTTGCCATCGATATCGATCGAGACAGTCAGGCTTCTTTTGCTATGTTTCAGGGACAGAAGAATCATAACGACGATGCCATTAAACAGGTTCAGAATTTTATTGAAGATAATATTCAGGAAAAAATCACCATTGATGAATTGGCCGAAATGGTATTGCTGGGAAGAAGAAGTTTTGAGAGACGATTTAAAGCCGCAACCAACAATTCAGTTTTAGAATACATCAATCGGGTGAAAATTGAGTACGCCAAAAAAAGTTTCGAGACCAGCCGTAAAAATATCAATGAGGTAATGTATGATGTAGGTTATACCGATACAAAAGCATTTCGAACCATTTTTAAAAAAGTAACAGGGTTAAATCCGTTGGAATATCGCAATAAGTATAATAAAATGGCGGTGAGCTGATTACTTCTACTTCTTGTCAATCCCTTAATTTAACACATAGAAAAACAGTTTTTTGCTCTAAAAAAAGACGTTTCACTTGCTTTGAGGTTCCCAATAGTTACTTGCGAAAAGTAGCTACAAAAAGAATTTTAAAATAGCCCCTAAAAAAGCGACGGTCGTAAATTAAAAAATCACTATTTTTAACTAACCTTCAACCCTTTTCTATGACCGATAAATCACAACTTCGCAGTTCTATTTTCAGACACCTTGACGGCCTGGCTGTTGCTCCAGTTGCAATTGCGCTACAAAATCATAAAGTTTTAGAGTATATCCTAGATCAAAAGCAAGTACAACTATCGCAGTTAGCTACTACTTTTAAAGCAAATGAAGGTTATCTGAATGTGGGTTTGAGAATTCTGGCCTCTCAGGGCTTTTTAGAATATGAAGTAGATAATCGTACACAGGAAATAACCATCATCACAAACGAAAAAACAGAAATCGCTTTTTCGCTGTTTCATCTCTATCAGGATGTTGTTGATTTACTCCAATTCTCCGGGCAGTTTCATCCACGACTGTTTGACGACGTACCCTTTGAAAAACTCAATCTTATTTTTGAAAAATATAAAAAAGGATATGGAATATCACCTTCTGATGATCCTTTAAAAAACAGTCTTCAGGAACAGGTTTTAAAACACGTCGAAGGACATTTGATTGGTCCCACCATTGTACGTCTGGCCATGAAAGGAATGTTTCACAAATACTTTATGGAGACTTCTTTCCAACCCGAAGAGTTTCATAAATCTCCAGAAAACTTTAAAAAAATACTGGATTTTTTTGTACATCTTGGATGGTTCTTAGAAAAAAATGGTAATTATCAGTTTACCGAAACCGGTTTGTTTTACGCTAAAAGAGCCAGTGCTTACGGTGTTACAGTTTCTTATTTGCCCACCTTCGCCAAAATCGAAGAATTGATTTTTGGAGATCCGTCAGTTTTAAGAATGATAACCGATGGAGAAAATGAAATTCACGTAGATCGCGAAATGAATGTTTGGGGAAGCGGTGGTGCTCACGATACTTATTTTAAAGTGGTGGACGAAATTATTGTCAGCCTGTTTAATTTACCAATCGAAAAACAACCTAAAGGAATACTTGATATGGGTTGTGGTAATGGTGCTTTTTTGCAGCATATTTTCGAAGTTATAGACAGGCAGACTTTACGTGGAAAAATGCTCGACGACTACCCTTTGTTTTTAGTTGGTGCCGACTATAATCAGGCGGCTTTAAAAGTAACCAGAGCCAATCTTATTAAGGCCGACATCTGGGCGAAGGTGATCTGGGGCGATATTGGAAACCCTCAACTTCTTTCGGAGGATCTGAAAGAAAACTACAATATTGATTTGAAAGATTTGCTTAACGTAAGGACTTTTTTAGATCACAATCGAATTTGGAAAGATCCCGAACACATCAACAAAGATAGAATCAGTACGTCTACCGGGGCATTTGCTTACAGAGGAAAAAGAATCAGTAACAATCTGGTCGAAGACAATCTGTTGGAACATTTACAAAAATGGTCGCCTTATGTGCGTAAATTTGGCTTGCTGTTGATTGAATTGCATACCATCAATCCGAAACTTGCAGCCGCTAATATCGGAAAAACTCCCGCAACAGCTTATGATGCTACTCACGGTTTCTCGGACCAGTATATTGTGGAAATCGACGTTTTTAATAAAGTCGCAGCAGAAGCCGGATTATTTCCGGACCAATCGATTTTTAAACGATTCCCGGATGCCGATATCGCTACAGTAAGTATCAATTTATTGAAGGGGAATTAAAAACTAAAACTCAAAATTATTATTGTTTTTAACTTTTTGAGTATAATTCATTTTAACACATAGGAACATAGGTTCAGCATCCGTAAAAAAGCATTTCACCTCATTTAACACCTGATATCAAGTGAAAGGAATGTTTTTTCTTTTTTCTCTTTTAGATTAAAATCTATGTTTCTACGTGATTACTCATTTTTCTTTGATTAAACTCAACACAACGGGGTATTTAAACATTTTTTAGCCGTTTAGCATAATTCCCGTCAGCCTTAGAATTCTTAGTTACACTAGTACTTTTAGTCCGGAAATTACTGCTCTTTACCTCTATCCCTTATACATAAAAGAGTCTCTTCAATAACAAAATATCTTTCTAATTGAAGTCCTTTAGATTATTGAACTCTTTGTACTTTTTAAAAATTAGATAAACTACTACAAAACAGGTATTTATACGTAATTCAAATCTGTCTACTTATTGTAATTTTATTCTTATTAATCAGATTCAACACTGCACTACAGTATCTTCTACAAGCCTTTTACAATTTATTTTGTTCGAACATTATATTGAAAAAGTACTACTGTAATTCTCTCTTCACGCCTCAATTTTTACGATAATCCAATCCCTCTTTTTGAATTATTTCAAACTGACCTATCGATATGAATTACAAATCCATATACCAACAATTATCTATTTATTAACCCCTTAAACCACAAACAATGAACTTAAAAGAAAAACTTAACGAAATTGGCCAAAAGCCGGACATGATTTTAATTATTACTGATGAGCAGCGCGCTACTCAACATTTCCCACCGGGATGGGAGGAAGAAAATCTTCCCACACTGACTTTTCTAAAAAAGAATGGTTTTAGTTTCGACCGTGCATTTTGCAATACCTGCATGTGCTCCCCTAGCCGTTCGACCTTATTTACAGGTTTATACCCTGCGAAACATGGCGTAAGTCAAACGCTAACCGAAGGTGGTCTATTGTCGCCTCAGGAGCCTACTCTTAGCAATACATTGCCTAATATTATGAATACACTTTGGGCCGATGGATATGATGTGCAATACCGAGGAAAATGGCACATGAGTAAAGGTGTCGCTCCTAATGGAACTAAAACAAACTACGAAGATTTAACGGCTGCCGATATTTCACTCTTTGGGGCTATGGGCTGGATTTCTCCCGATGCCGGTGAAGATGTGAACCCACTTAATTTTGGGGGTGGCTACGCCAATCACGACGCCAGATACACTGCCGAGGCTATCCAATATCTAAAAGAAGTGAGAGCACAAAGAGCTGCTGGAAATCATAAACCCTATTGTTTGATTCTTTCACTCGTAAATCCTCATGATGTATTGGCTTATCCCAATACAGCAGGTACATCAGGATACCATCCGGACAGCTGGCTGACCAGAGAAATAGGACTTCCTGCTACTGTAAACGAAAATTTACTGGAAAATAAAAAACCTATGGCTCAGGAACAAATTCTGATTAATATGGCTTTAACCCTTGGAGCGATCAATAGTACCGAAGATAAACTGAATTATATTAATTTTTACGGTTATTTGTTAAGTCTTGCCGACAAACAGTTTGGCTACCTGATTGACGAATTGTACAGAGAAGATGAACACGGCAAAAAACTAGCCGATTCAGCCTTAGTTACAATGACATCCGATCATGGAGAAATGGGACTAGCTCACGGCGGATTACGTCAGAAAACTTTTGTCGCTTACGAAGAAGCTTTAAGAGTTCCGCTTGTTATATCTAATCCGATATTGTTTAAAGATCATCCTGTCAAACACTCTATGGCTTTAGCAACCTTAGCAGATATTTTTCCAACTTTTATTGATATGGCCAACGTATCTAATCCGCCAACGGGACTTGCTGGTACCAGTTTACTGCCAATAATGCAGGACAACACTCCTGTTCAGCACAGTATTTTGTTTACTTACGATGATATCAAAGCAGGTTCTAACAGTACCTGGACGATCGTAAGAGCTGCGAATCGCATTCGATGTATCAGAACCGAAAAATGGAAATTCGATTATTACTTTGATGCCGCTACGGCCTACTTCAAACAGTATGAGTTGTATGATTTAGTTAATGATCCGTTGGAAATCACAAATCTGGCCTACGATCCGGCTTATAGTGAAATCAGACACGAATTAGAAGAACAACTGCATCAGCTGGAAGTAGAGAAACTTTGGGTGAATGCGCCAAAAGATGTTTATAGTACGACAACGTTTAACTAAAAACAGTTGCAGGACACAGTTCCAAAAAAGTATAAAACAATAACCCGTTGGGTGGAATTGAACAAAATTTAATTTTTCCCAACGGGTTAAAACAACAATCAAAAAAGAAAAATTATGTCAGAAAATATAAATCTGGAAGTCAATACGGCAAAGTATACGGATTTCAATTATCCTAATGGCGGAGAAACCAGTATACAAGGCGTAAGAGGCGTAACAGGATCTGAAAATGTATACATTTCAGGTAGTTTAATAGGCCTTAATGATATTGTTCAGGGCTTAATTTATGAAGGACCACTTAATGGAAGCGGTAATCAGGGCAAATGGAACATTGTAAATTTTCCAAGTACACCAACAGCAACGGTTATCAATACCTCTTGTTACGGTCCTAATAACGGACATCATGGCAAAGTACAAATAGTAGGCTCTTATAAAATATCTACCTCTTCGGGTAAAGCTCCAAGCGGAAATCTTGGCTTTTATTACGAAGGTCCGGTAGATGGTTCAGGAACCTGGATTCAGGTGTCGCCAAATGACGGTAATACCAATAATGTATTTGTTCATAGTATAATGGGCGGAATCGCTGTTGGAAATTATGATGTAGAGAACGACAAGAATGGATATGCATTCCTATATGATATTGTCACTAAAGAATACATTGATTTTAAAGTTCCCGATTCCTTAACGACTACTTTGTACGGTATCTGGCACAATGGCGGTGATCATTATACTATGGCAGGCGGTTATTCGAGTGCTAAATTAGGGGAAATAAGCCAGGCTTTTCTGGTCGATTATAATTCCAAAACGAGAAAAACAAGTAACTTAAAATCATTTAGTTACAAGAATGAGACGATTTTGTCTGTAGTTACATATTTTGAAGGAATCACTGCATCCAAAGACAATGGCTATCATATGCCGTCTGACTGGATTAGTGTTAACGGAAAAGATATGGGAGCTTCCTTTGTTGCTGTAAACCGAAATTCAGATGGCTCATTTGGAGAAGCCAACTGGATAGATATTGATTTTCCGAATGCTGACAGTACAAGTGCTAATACTGCTTATCAAAATAGTATTTTAGGTGTTTATACGGTCAAAGATGATTCGGGTACCGTAACAGTGTCTTCGTATGTTGCAAAAGTTCATCCTTGAAAATAGAGCACTAATCATCTAAGTTGGAAATTTTAACGCAAAGCACGCTAAGAATTTTAGCTGCATACACTTAGAAAGGCAAAGTTCGCAAAGCTATATCTGGACAAAGCTTTGCTGACTTTATGTTTTTCACATAAAACCTTGCGCATAAAAAAACTTAGCGCACTTTGCGTTAAATATCAAAGTACTTCATTCTATCTGAGGCTAAAAATTTTAACGCAAAGCACGCTAAGAATTTTAGCTGCATACACTTAGAAAAACAAAGTTCGCAAAGCTATATCTGGACAAAACTTTGCGAACTTTATGCTTTTCACATAAAACCTTGTGCTTGAAAAACTTAGCGTACTTTGCGTTAAATGTCAAAGTATTTCACTCCATTTGAGGCTAAAAATTTTAACGCAAAGCACGCTAAGAATTTTAGCTGCATACACTTAGAAAAACAAAGTTCGCAAAGTTATATCTGGACAAAGCTTTGCGAACTTTATGCTTTTCACATAAAACCTTGTGCATAAAAAAACTTAGCGCACTTTGCGTTAAATGTAAAAGTACTTCACTCCATTTGAAGTTGAAAATTTTAACGCGAAGCACGCTAAGAATTTTAGCTGTATTACGCTTAGAAAGGCAAAGTTCGCAAAGCTATACTTAGACAAAGCTTTGCGGACTTTATATTTTTTATATAAAACCTACACATAAAAAAAACTTAGCGTACTTTGCGTTTAAAAGCCAAAGTCTGCAAAGCTTTTCTTTTATAAAAAAAGAAATCGCCTCAAGTTTTACCTTGAGACGACTTCCTTCAATTTCATACACTCATTAAAGCAATAAGTGTTTCAAGCGGAAAATATTAGTTTTTAATTATTTTTCTGGTAACTACTTTTCCTTTTTCAGAGATAAACTGAACGATGTAAATTCCCGGAACTTGTTTGGAGATGTTTACACTAAATTCTTTTTGTTTATTTGTTTTCTCTTCAAAAACAACCGTATTGAAAATGCTTGTTATTTTTAATGTTCCCTGCTCCTCACTATTTACGGCTATTTTAAATATACCGTTTGTCGGATTCGGATAGATAGCAACCATACGAGATTCAGGAGCTTCAACAAGTGACGTGGCTCCGGCTTTAGTATTCGGTTTAGCTTTTACCAATGCAAAACGCTCTCCTCCTTCAAGTTCTCCGCTTTTAGCATCTTCCTGAACAAGGTCTAAGGTAATTTGCTCTTCAACAGGGAAATCTTTTGCCACTTTGAAATCAAATGTGATTCCGAAAGTTTCATCGATATCAATAGGCAGATTTGCTATAGATGCTTCTCTGGAAGTAATAAGGATTTTATTTTTATCTAAAATCTGTACGCCTTTCAGACTTCCATTGGCCTGCGCTCTTTCAAATAGTTTTGGATCCAGTGTAGCTTCGACTGTACCGCCCAAATCAAAGAAATTATTCTTCAACTGTTCGTTAAATCCTCTGTCTATAAATCTCACGTTGATATTTTTAGATCTGATTCCTCTGATGAATACTGCAGTTGGAGGAACAAAATCTGTCGTGTTCAGGTTGTAAACACTTAAATTTTTCCAGGCTATATTGTTGTTGTTTTTGGTGTTTACACCTATACCCACATTAGTTTGTTCATTAAACATCGGATCTTCGGATGATTCTATTCTTGCCGCTAAACAAAAATGGTGTACATCGTAAGTGAAATCAGCAGGATTTGGCGGATACCAAGGAATCACTACTGTAGCATTTCCACCTGCAGCAATTGCCGGGATAACTGCATCACCGATATAGTCACCATGCAATACAGTCCCTACATAAAAATTAACAAAGTTGGTAGGCCATGTTAATCCTGAAGAAGCTTTTGCAAAATACAGTTTCACTTTTCCGGATGCACTAGGAATCGTTCCTTTGTTGTACACCTTAACATACACTCCGTTTGGAGAGCTTAATTTAAACTCAGGATTTTCATGTGCAGTTCCTCCATCAATAGTTTGTCTTACCCAAATATCATCACTGATCCACATAGGCCCTGAATCCGGATTTGGTTGTAATCCCACATCAAACGGTCTGTCTTTGATGTAAAGATCCGGTACGGTAATTCCGGTTACCACTGTTGAAAAATTCTGACTTCCATTGACCAAACTTCCTTTATGGGTGACGGTTATGGTATACGTTCCCGCTGCACCAACAATTCTGATGCGCTCAAAAGGGTCTCTGGTATTGTCACCCAATCCGTTTGTTGTTGCTGTAAGCAATCGGTATGGAAAATTCGTTCCTGCTCCATTAGTCACACGAATGTCTAAATCGTTTATCAATTTTGCTGTACCAATATTTGGTGTACTTCCTGAATAAGCAACACCGGCTGGATCTGTCCATGAAATAGAAGCAATTAACGGATTAACTCCGTCTGAAGTTACCGACAATGTATAAGTACCACCATTCGCCAGTGTACTTTCCTGAACAATTGATGCTGTTCCGTTTTTTGTAATGGTTTCCGCAGCAAATTTTGCGTTTAGCAAACCCCATCCAAAAATAGCATCAGGACCAACAGCTCCTGCATCGTCAGCGGTATGTAGCGCCAATCCTTTTAGAGTAGCAGCACGCATAAAGTTTCCGGTCAGATTTTTATAATGTTGTTGTAGCAAAAGTAGTGTTCCGGTTACATTTGGAGCTGCCATTGAAGTTCCGCTGGCATTACCATAACTGCTATTGGTTAATGGTGTTACCGGATTTGTAAGTGTGGCTGTCGAATAAACAGAGGCTCCGTTTCCGGCAAGATCCGGTTTGATTCTCAAATCGTCTGTAGGTCCTTGACTGCTGGATCCGCTAATGGTAACACTTGTTAAAGCTCCTGTTGAACTTATCACAGCGTCATTAGCATTAGCAATCACCAGATTGTTTTTAGAGGTCGAAAATCCTGTAAGTTTATCATAAGCGGTAAAACCACCTAACGGACTTGTATTTGCGGTGTTATCACCACCGTCATTTCCGGCTGATTTCACCTGCAGGTAGTAAGGAGCATTAAACATCAGATTGTCCCAGTCTCTGGCAGTAGTTTGATAAGCACCAAACTGCCACGGAGCGATCAGAACTGTTCCAGCAGAGTTTCTTGTAGCCCATCCGTAAGAATGATTGGAGATTAACATTCCGTTTGCCGCCGCTGTAGTGGCTTCAGACAAATCGTTAGTCCATTCGTTCGTTCTGGCATTTCCCTGAAAGGCCATTCCTTTGGATGCTGCTACAGTACCTGCCGCAACAATAGTACCTGTTACGTGATTGGCGTGCTGGCTGTTGTTACTTCCGGCAACAATAGTAGTAACCCCATCGTTAATTGACACTCTTCCGCCAAACTCATTGTGAGTAGGAAGTGTAGCACCCCCATCCCAAACATAAGCCGTCATATTTTGTCCGTTAAGATTCAGTCCTAAACCACCACCAGAATTCAAGTAATTTGCCCGAGTGGATTTTGCGGCATTTACATTTTCAGTAGCAAAATAGATAGGCGTTTTGCCGTCGGCACTTACATCTACTAATTCGCTTGTCGTTCCATTTTTATTACTAAATGAAGTACGCCAGCCATTAGTTTTTGCAAGATTACTGATTCTTTGTTTCTTCTGGTCCGCCTCGGTTTGGTATCTCTGACTCAAAGACTGTAGTTCAGACACGTTACTTCCGGACCTAATTTTTGCAATATCATTCTGGGTTTGTGCGTAAGTGGCTCCACAGACACACAGCAACATAATTTTGTATAAATTTTTCATATAATTTGATTTAAGGGGTGAATCATTCTTTATATCTCAAAAATCTTTACAACTAAAAAGGGGGGCTTCTGGTTTCCATAATTTGAATGGTTTAAAGGTTAAATAATTGGTAGAATATTGTAAGATTTAACATTGTAGTAAGCGTATCTATGAAAGTGCCATTTACCTACAAACTTACTATAGTTTGTAGGATTTTATTTCAAACACAACAAAACTCGCTAAACTAAGCGAAGCAGAAAAGAGTATAAATACCTGATTTAAAGATAATTAACAAGAAAGAGCTTTTACAGTACAAAATCTTCTGAACCAAAATACAATTATAAGAATTACAGTTCTTAAGGGTTGATTTCAGATCGTCTCTTCACTCTTGCCCTTTCAGCCTTTATTACCTCAAAAAAAACCTCCAGAATCAATTGATTCTGGAGGTTAAAAAATTTAATCTCACTTTATTAACTAAACAGTACGATTGATTAAAACCATTAAGGATAATACTTGCTCTTCAAATAATTATTGATATTATTCCTTGCCATTTGATCCCATAGTGAGTTCCCATTTTGAAGCTTGGCATTCGATGCATAATTTCTAAATCCCTGCACCGCAACTTGTTCCAAACTGTCTTTCTCCGTCATAAAATAATCGGTACCAAACAAAATTTGATTGCCATAAGATTTATTGGCCTCATCAAAAAACACTTCATAAAGCGCATTGTTTTCTTTTAAAAGACATTCTGCTACATCATATGATATATCTGTATAAACATTCGGATGCTGAGCCATCAGGTTTTGTATCTGACAAAACCAGTTCTTTCTTAACACCCCGTATGGATTGATTTGATTGCTCTCTTTATTTTTTCCTTGTGTTACTTGTATTTGCTTCACTCCACCAAAATGTGCAAAACATATTTTAAGGTCTTTAATGGTATTCAACATAGACTCATACGAATGTGGCTCAAGAAAATAAGAGCAGCTACTTCTACAGCTTTTTCGGTCGTTTCCATTAAAGAGATTTCCGAACAAACCTCCTTTCTCCTCAATAAATTTCGGTACTGTATTCGGTGCTCCATGTATATTTCCAGTATACGGGTCAATGGGATTTAGATTACGTTTAATATAATCTTTATCATAATTATAAATTCCACCCAAATAATAAGTGTGTGTCATTATTGGAACACCATTGTCGGCAGCCCATTCCATGGTCTTCCTAAGTTTTGCGTCAAAAGCATAATGTCCGGTACTTGGATACATTTTTAGTCCCTGAAACGGATATACATACGTTCCGCCCACTTCGATTTTAGTTTCGAAATAACGCTCGACCGTTTTCTGAATTTCGGCTCCACTGCTTTTCCATCTTGGATCAAGTCCGAAAAAAGGCAAAATATTCGTGGGGTATTTTCTTTTGATATCAATCACTTCCTCTATTTGTCCCTCGAAACCGCTAACAGATCTGCCAACACCTAAATATTCTAAGTTTTGACATAGCGTAATAAACTGAAATGTTTCGTTAGGGTATCGGGACATTAAATCTTCAAAAATATCAGTCTGGTATTTACTTTTACCAATTTGAAGGAAGGTAGCATATCTTTTGGCCATCCCTTTATTACTGCTTGCCAACTGTCTGATCAGCCAGGCACCAAGGTCGGTGTTCGTAAAATTATCAACTCCTTTTGCCAAAAATGGAGGCATATACAATTCCAGGAAGTTTTTTGGCGCATTATTCATGGTGAATATATGCGTATGAGCATTTTTGTAATTATTTTCCATAATCTATACTTCTTTAATTACTGTTTGTGCTGTAGAAGTTGCTTTCTTCAAAATATCAAACCAAAACGGAGCTCCTAAACTTGCCGCAAAGGCCGAGATAATGATCCCCAGTATTTTAAGCAGAATACAAGAGAAGGTGAAACAATCTTTTTCTGAACTGCTTTTCACATCGGCACATTGCGCTTTTTTCCACCCAATAGGCAAATCTAAGTTGGTTTTTAAACTATCTATTTGTTTGGATAAACCCTTAATATCTTTTTTGGTTGAATTTAGGGCTGCAGTATCAGTTGCTGTAGCTTGTCCCGGCGTACCATATTTTGCGCTGAGTACTTCTAATTGCATCTTGTTCTTCGTATAATAATCAATCATGGCGGTTCTTGCCGTTGGATTAGTATCATAATACTTGAACAAAACGATACTGTCAATATTAATGATACAGCTCACCAGAAGCCCGATAATAAACAAGCGTTTTCTGGAGAGTTTTTTATACCATACACTGGTTCGGTCACTAAACTGATCAAACCAAATGGTGACTTCTTTAATCAATTCTTCATAAAGGACCTTTTCTACCGTCCCATTTACCGAACCGGAAGCTCTAATTTTGGCTTTGTTCATGGCATTTTTCAACATCAGAATCAAATCACTTTGTCCTAAATAAGTAATCGCAAATTCAAAATTATTCAACAGGTCATTGCTGTACTTCTTCTCATGATTTACCTCATCGTCCTGTAACAGTACTTTGGCCGCCTGAGCATTTGCAACCGTATCCACCAGCACTTCTGCGAGAGTTTTGGAAGTAATTTCGGTTGGCGGCGCTTTTTCCGATTTCGTCAATAATCTGATATTGCTGTTGTTGTACATTAACAATCCCCAATTGATCTGATTGGAAAAATCAAATAGCTTTTCAATAATTTTACTTCTGAAAAACCGACCTCTTTCACTTTTTATTTGTACCGTTAGTTCAAGAATCATACTGCACAATAAGGCAAATAACGCCCAGCTTATGATCAGTGAAATAGCGACCTGAACAATAGTGGAGGAAAAAAAACTGATGTCCATTATCTCTGAATTTTAAGTTTTGCTTACTCTTTAAAGGATTTTTAGCATACTCCTTATTGGATGACCTTGGAAAGTAAAAATTCAGCTCTTAACTATGAAAATAGCTAAAAAACTTAGCCGCTTACATTCCATTTATTAGCCCGTAAACTCCCAACAAGTATAAGCAAAAAAGCACAATTATTAATAAGTAAATACACCTGTTTTAGTATGTCTGATGTCATAATTTAAAATCCGATATCTTTATTTTGTTCTTTAACGGAGCGTGACTATAAAAATGTGAGATGTAAGATACAAACCATAAACTAAAGATAAAAACACGTATTTTTACTTTTAGCAGACCGCTCTAAATACCTTACTTTTGAAAGTATTGATTTATAAATGATAAAACCTACCGAAATGACAGACTCACTAACTGTTCTTGAAAAGTTATGGAAACGCACTTTACAGCCGGACGGTTCAACCGTTCAGACTGATGACGAAACCTGGAATGCAGAAATTAAGGCTTTGTTCCAATTGGGTATTGGTATGGAAGACACTTTACAGTATTTGTATTTTGAAAAACCTGATTTTGATACTTTTAAAATATGGATCAGTAACAGAAAACGAAATATCAATTATGAATCTGAAGGTATTACCACTGATGTTCTCTCACAGGAAGATCTGGAATTCTGGAATGAAAACGGTTATGTGGTTCTAAAAAATGCTATTTCGGAGAAAGATTGTGAAGATACACAACGTGCCATCTGGGATTTTCTGCAAATGGATCCTTTTAAAGAAGAAACCTGGTACGAAAGACACGAAGATCAAAAAGGCTTAATGCTTAATTTTTCAGATCATGAAACTTTAAACCGAAACCGTTTTTCAATGAAAATTAGAAAAGCTTACGAACAGCTTTACAACACTGACCAGATTTATAAAACTATCGATAAAGTAAGTTTCAACCCTCCGGAAACCAGAGATTTTACCTTCTTGGGAAGTCCGCTTCACTGGGACATGAGTTTAAGACAGCCCATTCAGTTTGAAATACAGGGACTACTCTACCTCACCGACTGCGGACCAGAAGATGGTGCTTTTCATTGTGTTCCCGGATTTCATAACAAAATAGACGATTGGTTAAACAACCTTGATCCGAATGTCAATCCCAGAGAAGAAGCTATCAAAACATTGAAGTCGGAGCCCGTGCTCGGAAAAGCAGGTGATTTTATCATCTGGAACAGTGCATTGCCTCATTGTGCCACACCTAATAAAGGTCAGAACCCACGCATGGTGCAGTATCTTACCTATTTACCAAACGATCACAATATTGCAGGAGAATGGATATAGACGTTTTCTCCTAATGGCAGCCTCGCTAATCTCATTTCATTTCGAAATGAGATTTTTTTTTAACTCTATTGTCAACAGAACAGCTCAGCTGTCACACCATTCAAAATCCAAAACAGATAGTATTTAAAATTTTCAAAAGCTATTTTCTATTGTTTTAAGACGATTTTGTACTAACGGGCACTTAAATCACCCGAAGAAGTCACCGTATTTTATGCTTTTTCACCTCTTTTATTTTGTTAAATTTTTCTTAAATACAGAACTTAACTTACTTATTCGTTAAATATCTAAAAGACTAATAAACAATTAGCTAAAACCTTTTAGCTGAAGTTTAAATTCACATTGATAATCTTTTACCTACTTAATTTCTATCCATTCTGTAAAAAAAATACTATTACTATATTATTAATTATTATTTTTACACAGTCTAAATAAAAATAGTGATATAATAATCCTCTTATTCCTTTAGACAATGGATAACACAAAGAATGAAAAACAAAAATACCAACGCCTCTGTCCAAAAAACAATACTAACTTGTTTGCTTGTTTTGTATATAAGTTTTGTTCAGGCTCAAAACAGTTCCGATTTTAGCGGTTTTGTCTATCATGCCGGAAATCCGCTTCCAAAGGTTCTCGTAACACTGGAGTCTTCAGGCAAGTCAGTAGTATCAGATCGTACGGGGTACTTTTCATTTAGCGGTGTATCCAATGGAACCTACAACATCAGAATCACCACTATGGGATTTAAAGATTACATCCGACAGATTGTTTTGAATGGCTCCGCTATGAAGCCACTGCACATTACTATGGAGCCTGGTATTGATCTGAATGAAGTAAGCGTAAAAGGCCGTTCCAAAAAGAGTAATCCCGAAAGTCTTGTCAATGCTCAGTATAGTGCGATGCCCGTAACCATAATTGATCGTAAAACCATAGAACTAATGGGCAGCCGAAGACTTGATGAGGTTTTAAAAGAGCAAACCGGAATCGCAATTGTCAACAATATTAGTGGTGGAGCAAGATCTGTAGGTGTTCAAATGCAGGGCTTTGGCAGCGAATACATCATGGTCCTTATTGACGGTCAGCCTATGGTTGGACGCAACAATGGTAATTTCGATCTTTCGAGAATCAGTGTGTCTAACATAGAACGTATTGAGATCATAAAAGGAGCATCTTCCAGTCTTTACGGCAGTGAAGCGTTGGGCGGTACCATTAATATTATTACCCGACACGGCGTAGTTGATCCGCAGCTACAGACTTCTGTAAGTTATGGTTCATTGAACATTCTTGATGCCACTGTAGAAGGTGAAACTCCATTCGCACAAAATAAAGGAACCGCCAATATAGCGGCAAATTATTATCGAACCGACGGTTTTAATACCAATTCAAAATACATTAAAGGCACCACTTCTCCACCCTACGACAATTATAGCTTACAGGGAAGATCACGCTATCAAATCGGTGCTGAGAGTTATTTAAATTTAAGCGGTCGTTACGGTCTGCGACGTTCTTTTATGCAAAAGGATTTTGGTCTTGGACACATTTCCGGAGATCATCAGGACGAGCAGGATCTTAACCTTTCACTTTCGTTCGATCACCGTTTCAATAGTAACTTAAGAGGCATTACGCGATACTACCTCACTCATTATACTGCCGATATGAGTGTGGCCTGGCAGCAAAGCAATAATGCTGTTAGTGAGGATGTTTTTAAACAGACGCTTCACCGCGTAGAACAACAATTCTCCTACAGCAATAACAATTCATACCAGCTTGTTGGCGGGATTGGCGGAAGTCTGGAAAATATGAACGATAAATCGCTGAATGGTGTCAATTCTCTACAGACTTTTTTCTCTTATGTTCAGGGCGAATGGTCTCCTGTTGAGAAAGTAAAAGCTGTGGGCGGACTCCGTTACGATCATACTAATAATTTTGGAGGAAGACTCAATCCCAGTTTTGGATTACAATACTTCATTACGCCTAAACTGACTTTTAAAACAGGTATTGGAACTGGATTTAAAGCTCCTGATTTTAAAACCAATTACCTCGTTTTCTTTAATCCTAACGGAAATTATCTGGTTATTGGTAATGCGGTTCTCGCTCCTACACTACAGCAGTTAAAAGAGGATGGTCAAATCAGCGAAATCAGGCAATATGTGCTCAATCAAACTGCAGGAAATCTTCAGGCCGAAAAAAGTACTTCGTACAATGCAGGGTTAGTTTTGGAACCTTCCAAAAAGTTTAAAATAGAAGGAAATCTTTTTTATCATAAAATAACCAATCAAATTAATAGCATTCAGGTTGCTACAGGAACCAATAATCAAATTATTTATACGTATCAAAACCTCCCTAAAGCTGTTAACAAAGGATTTGAAATTGCTTTAAAACTCAGTCCGATAAAAAATCTGGAAATAAGCGCCGGTTATCAATATTTAATTGCTAAAGATCTCAGTATCAAAGACAGTATCAGTGCAGGTAAATGGCCTTATAGCCAAAACATACATGATCCTGCAACCGGGAATTCGTATAAACCACGTCCGTCTGATTACTGGGGTATCGAAAATCGTTCCCGCCACATGGCCAATACCTCTATTTTCTATCGCTACAATCCGTGGAAACTTAATGCAAATATCAGGGTTAATTTTAGAGGCAAGTATCCTTTCGGGGATCGAAACGGTAATCAATTCATTGACCAATACGACATTTTTGTGAAGGATTATTGGCTTACTAATGCCAGTATAGAAAAACAACTGTTAAAAGACCATCTCAGTATTCGATTTACAACTGATAATATTTTCAACTACACCGATCCGCTAATGCCCGGACAGCCCGGAAGAATAGTACTTGCCGGCATAAGCTATCGTTTTTTTAAAGATTAATAAATCTATAATTTACCTTAAATATTTCATCATGATAACAAATCATATATTCAAAAAATGGCCTTTAGTACTACTTATTATAGGTATGAATTTTATTTCCTGCAGCAGTACTGACGAAAATCCTACAGCCACTCTGACGGATGGTAAAAGCACCATAGTTTCAGATCTTGCCGGAGATACCGGAGCTGCTATGAGCAGTGACACAAAGGGCAAGGAAAAAAGAGGGTTTCATACTTTTCTTTTTCGCTTTAGCGATCAGAAACAAATCTGGCTGCATACAAAAGCAGATTCTTTACAATTCATGAAAACAAACGACTGGGACATTGCTTTTACAGGGCCTTACAATAGTGAAGTTTTTATAAACAATACAAAATACCAATACAATCCCGGTTATGGTGGTCCGGCAAAAAATACGGCGGTGCTGTTATTGAAAGAAGCTTATAAAAATGTCAATCAGGCGCCTTCAGATACTGATTTTAACAACAGTGAAGTTACTAAAATTGGATGGTCTTCCTCTGAAAGCTCTGCAGGTTGGTTTTATTACAGCTTAAGCAGTCATATCATGCAGGCTATTCCGGATCGTACTTATGTGCTGCGTCTACCTAATGGAAAATATGCAAAACTTCAACTCATAAATGCTTACAAAGGCAATCCCCCTGCTGTAACTGATTTAAACTGGCCTGCTCCCTATTTTACTTTCAAATACTTTGTACAGCAGGACGGGAGTAAAAATTTAAATACCAATTAATTGAATAACATGACAAAAATCAAAACCCTAACCCAAAAAATGCCCAGAACCCTATTGGTCATTTTTCTTCTAACCGTTTTGTTTACCGCTTGCTCAGCAGACGAAAATAAGGCAGCCGATCCAAAAACCGAAATTCCTTCAACAGGTCTATTCTATAAAGTAATACAGGTAAAAAACTATCAAGGGAGTACTTCTGATGCAAATCCTACTGCTCCTTCAGCAACACTTTACTACAGCCTTGAAGAAAACAAAGCTGTAGAGGGATCTTATAAAAAAACCCGAAAATGGGATCTGGCTTTTGGCGGACTTTACGCGAGCTTTTTATCCGGAAACAATGGCAGCAACTCACAAAACAACGGCTCTCTTGCGGGAGGTATAGGTGGAATCACGATTGTAGCCAAACCTTTTAATGAAGTTATCGATATTCCTGCAGACAGTCAGTTTAGAACCGGAATTGACCTTATTGGTACTGATGACGCGGGCTCATTTGGAAACGGAACAGGATGGTACTTGTATGATTTTGGAGGTGAAGTGGTATCGGATGGAAAGAATCCGCAGAAAGCGCACGTGGCCTATGCACTTGGGGAATCACTTAAAATCGCAAACGGTACTGTAATTCCAGCCAGAACGATTATCCTGAAAACCGCTAACGGTAATTACGCAAAAATCAAAATGATATCTGTTTATAAAGATGTATACAGCCCTAAGGATTGGTTTAAAGACACTCCGCACATGTATTACACTTTTGAATATGTAATGGTACCGGCGGGAAGTACCAAATTTGAAATCCGATAACCAATTTAATTCACATGAATAGTAAAATTACCCCATTAAAAACAACCTTAGTTTCTTCAGCTTTTACCTTACTTACTCTGCTAACAGGATGCAGCAGTGAGGAAGAAAGATGGACAGATGTAAAAGAAGCACCGATTACAGAAATAGTTACCGGTCTGGATGCTAAAAGAATTGTATCTTTTCGTGTAACCAATCCGGGCACCACTCAGGCCATCCATAGTGCTGTAAATAATCTGAAGAAGACCATTACAGTTTACCTGCCTTCCTATTATGAGTATCAATATCTTGAAGCTGCCATAACATTACCGGCAAATACCACTATTTCTCCTGCCGCAAAAGAACTGATACCTGTTTTTAGCAAAACTCCGGTAACCTATACCACAAAAGCGGCAGACGGAACAACTGCGGTTTACACGGTGAACGTTGTCATACAACAGCCTAAATTAGTCGTAAATGAAGTGTCAAGTCCAACAGAAACTTTCTCGATTAGTACCGATAGTCCGCTTACGGTAAAAGGACAAAACTTCCTGCCGTCTTATGAGGTGACAAAAGTGTTTGTGGTAGATGCGCAAGGCAACAAGAAATGGCAAATGAAACAATACAATGAAGGTCTTGATATTGGAAGTTTTTATGTCATGTATGTTTTTGCAGATGCTGCCAATACAACTATACCTCTTCAACCGGATACCGATTACTGGTTAATGATGGAAAGTTACAATCTGTCAGCTACCATGAAATATCCGTTCAGGATCACCAATTAAATTTAAGAAAATAAAAAATGCCTGTTTACACTGCGAGGGTAATGAAAGAAGCCAATTAATCTATCAAATATAAATCATTATGAAAAAAATAATTCTATCAATTTTAGCAGTGGCTGCTATTTCATTTACATCTTGTAGTACTGACGAACAAAATGCCGAAACACAAGCGGTAGCAAAAGAACAATCGCAAGGATCAAATTTAACTAAGAAATCTGCTTTAGCTCTTTGTACAGTTACTTCTACCTCTGTTACAGTAAACAGAACTGCTGCACCATCTTCTACCTATACGAACTGGACTCCTGTTGCGGCTGCAATTGGAGGTGTTAACGTTCAATGGGAAGGTATTTACGGAGGTTCAATCCGTCCGGTAGGTAATGCCGGTAAATGGTATGTGGGTACTGTTAACTTAAATCAGACTTGTGATGACTGGGATAGCTGGAACTCTGCTATTGTAGTTAAAAACGCATCTGGTAACGTAGGTACTTCACCGGCAGATCCGTACAATGTTTTAGGATACAACGGAACTATATCCGGAGCAAATTATGGCTTAGGATACTACTCTTACAACATCCTTACACATGTTATGACTCCTGCAAAAGCTATTGTAATCTGGAGAACTAATTCTGGTACAAATTCACAATCAGTTACGAGTCCTGCATCAGCATTAGAAGCTTACCTGGTTAAGGTAACCAGCATTACTCCAGGATCTTCAAACAGTACTGTAAACTATAACTGGACTCAAGTAAAATAATTAACAACAGCGTAAAAAAAGAACATGGGAGCACGAAATAGATAAAAGTAACTGCAGCAAATGCTGACCGGCGATCGACTGCAAAATACCCTATTCCCTAAATCATTCCCCCATGACCACAAACGGCTCTGTAAAATTACCGTAAGCATTGTAAAACAGGCATTTTAAAAAATAATAGCCCGCTTATTCAATAAGTAGCAAAACTAATAAATAAAATCAAGTAAAAATTACATAGACAACACAATCATGACTAAAAGAATACATAATCCTGTCTTTTTATATCAAATAGCCCTGCTTTTTATGGCATTGGCATGTGTTTCGTGCGAAACGGAGTATATCGACAAGGTAAATACTATTCCGGCCGATGTTATTAAAGTTCCGGGTTACACCCATATTGAATCTTTTACCATCAAGGATACTGAAAATAATGCGATTAGTGCAGCTCTGACTGAGGAAAATATAGTAATTACCTGGAGCAACCACATAACACTTCCTGAAACGGTTAAACCGGAAATCATTCTGGGTACCGAGGCTACTATCTCTCCGGCATCTGGTGCAGAGGTAGCTTTTAAAGACGGTACCGTTTATACCGTTACATCAAAAGCAGGTACTACAAAAAAATATACCCTAAAAATAGATTTCAGACAAAAGGAACCGCGAACATGGACTTCAACTCAGGAAGAACCGTTAGCCAAAGGTTTTATGGCAAAAATGACCAATCGTGGTACAAGCGATCCGGCGATCATCAATGATTTATGGATGAGCCTTAAAGATACCAGAGTTTACTTTGTATCTGCTGCCGATCAAAAAACAGAATACACAGCAGAAATCGTGTACTTAGGCAATGGCGAAACTGCGGCACCTTTTCTTGAATATGGAGTATATTACTTTCTTCCGGAAAATATGCCGCTGGGATTATATGATCTTCGTATTAAAAATGGAGCTTACACCCTTCAGAATGCCAGTGTAGAAAACAGATTTAAAATTGAGGTAACGGAACCTGACTATTTCAAAACAGAGAGATTTGGTTTTCCAACTACGAAACGTTCAGGAGAAACTCTTGAAGTACGAGGCGGTTTATTAAATGAACTTACTGCAGTAGAAATTTACAATACCAGTAACACTGCTGTCACCTATCCTTTAGAAATTGTAAGTCTTACTTCTTATAAAGCCGTACTGAAAATTCCGGCCGGAGTTCCTGTTGGAGCATACAACAGAATGAGATTTAAAAGAGGTGCTGCAACCTCAAATCTAAGTTATGGCGTAACTGTGCAATAGTTTTAAAGCTTTAATAATTGAAAATGCAAAAGCCTTTAGCTGCCCTGAGCGCTAAAGGCTTTTCTGATATTACTGTGATTTAGTTTTTTAAGACGGTCTCTTGAGATACAATGCAGCCGATTCGCTCATCGTAATTAAGGAAGCTCCCAAAATCACAATGTCTTTTAGAACCAGACGCCCTCTGCCTGACAAATAAGGAAAGCCATATTGTTCATCCGTTAAATGCGGCACCCAGCTTTCTGGGGTAGTTACTAAAAAAGATAATGTCCCTATAGTCAGTATAAAAACCAATATACTTCCGATCAGACTTGCCAAAGGTGCCCATTGATGTATACCTACCAGAATCCCTATTCCGATTAACAAAATTCCAAGTCCATTGGCAAACCCATACGTATTGTTGGCGATCTGCCATTCGTGGTTTTCGGTAACCAGCTCCCCTTCTTTATTGACAAATTCCTTGTACTCAGAGGGCTGATTGTAAAAGAAAGACATAAAAGGACTGTTAGCTACAAAAGGTACGATTCCGTCTGCTTCGTAGGTAAAGAACTTAAGTCCGCCAATCCATAAAAAAACAATTACGATTCCGGCACGTACTGCTTTTTTCCCTAACTGATCTAAATTTGCAATTGTATTCAAAATGGTATTTTTCATTGCTATAGTTTTTAAATTATTTGTTTTTAAATAACACAGCAAAACTACCTTTCGAAGGTTTGGCAAAGAATGGACGAAAAAGGATATTAACTAGACAAATCTGCCACAATTGAGATTCCGGTTGTTTTTCGAAAGGTTTGCGGAGAAATATTTGTCCTTTTTTTAAAGACCCTGCTAAAATAGTATTCGTCCTTAAATTTCAAAGCAAAAGCAATTTCTTTAATACTCATTCTGGTCAGGTGCAGGTGTTTCTTAGCTTCAAGAATTTGTCGTTCCTGAATCAATTGCGTTGGAGTTTTATGGAAGCGTTTTCTGCATTGCTTGGTAAAATTATTAGAAGTCATCGCTAATAAGGACGCATAATCACTTGGTTTGTGAAGGGTCAGAAAATGCTCCTCCAAAAGTAGCCTAAACTGATCCATTTTTTCATCTTTTTGAAGTTCCTTCTTCTCGATACTGTTCATTTTGATACTGCTCGATTTGGCTAAGAACAACTGAATATAAGCTCTCAATACAATCTCGGAAGGAGTTTCCTGCTTTAGTTCATCCGAAATCTGATCCATTAATTGTGCATATAATTGATGCTGGTCAAAAGTTAATGGTATAGAAGGCTCTAAATAAATATTATTGAAAAGTAAGCCATTACAAGCGACTTCATTTCTATGATACTCAATGCAATAGAAGTCGCCATGAAATTGTAAAACACTATATTTAAGAGGTTTATTTTCTTTTATATAAATAGATTGTTGAGGTGTTGAGAACAAAAGAACCGGTCCTCTAAAATGAAAAGAGGCAAAATCAGCATGAAAAATTCCCTCGCCTTCACTAACGAATAAAACAGTATACTCGCTAAACTGAACAGGTTTATTCAAAACAAAATGTTCTGATCGATCTGTTCCTAATAAAAATGTTCCCTGTTGGGAGAATACTTTATTCATTTCAATAATTTTAGTGCTTCTTTCTCTTTTTACAAAATTAAGAATGAATTCTGTTTTTATAACATCAAGCCTCTGTAAAACCATCCTAAAAATGAATGGTGTCTTTCCGGAATGTTATCCTATCCTCAATTTTTAATATTTTCTTAAAATTTTAAGAATCCTTTATTTTGCAAATGCCTATATTTGGCCCATATCAAATAGAAGTTGTCTTTACAGACGACAAGCTACAATTCTCTACTGCATACATGAAACCATTAAAGTTCATAGGTATTATTTTGCTGCTCTTACTCCCTTTTTTAAGTGGAGGAGAATCTGGTAAACATACTGCTGAACTTACGATTTGTCAGCTTCAGGAGAACTTCACTGCTTCAGAAGTACCTCAATTTTCGTCTTCCGCTTTGGTTAGTCCCAAAGATCTTGACATTCATTTCATTGTCAAAAAGAAAATCAAACACCGTGCTACAACTTCAGACAGCAGTACTTTAAAAACACCGTACTATACCAAATTAGTACCATTCAGAATTTTCAAAAATCGCTTAATTTATGGTATGGCCACTGTCTACCAGATTCAGCGTCATACCCATCTGCACCTTTACCAATTATTCTAGGTCATAATCCGTTTCATTTTTATATTCCTCTTAGCAATGCACTTTCTGTGTTTTATTGTAAAGGACAGCTTGTGATATAAAAATATTTTATCCAAACGTTACTGCCCTCTAAAAGCAGTAGTCGTTACAATATCCCTTATTTAACATTTAAATTATTCACGACTCCCTGCAAATCAATGTTGGGGAGCACCTTCATTTATATACCCCTATTTAAAAATTCATTATGAACACTACAAAAAATCAATTCTTGTTAATTGTTTTATCTGTTTTATTTCTGAGCTCTTGTGGAGATAAAACCAAAAAAGAGACTTCGAAAATCAAGACACTGCCTGTCTACAAAGTCACCTTGCAGGACACGATCGTTTCTAACCGTTTTGTGGCTGATGTGCACGCCAAAAACAATGTAGAAATACACGTTCGCATTCCCGGATTACTGGATAAGGTTTATGTGAGCGAAGGACAAAAGGTACATAAAGGACAACTGCTCTTTAAAATTAGTGATGTCGAGCTGCAAATACAATTACTAAAAGCTCAGGCCGTCTACAAAAGTACCATGGCAGACCTTAGAATTGCCACAGTCGAGCTTGAGCAGGCACAAACCCTGTTTAACAAGAAAGTAATCGCCGATAAAGAACTGGAACTTTCTAAAGCCAAATATGAAGCCGCTTCTGCCAAAGTTGCCCATGCAGTTGCCGAACGTAAAGCAATTAATCAGCAGATTAGTTTCACCACTATCAGAGCTCCTTTTGACGGAACTATCGATCGTATCCCGTTCAAAGAAGGCAGTCTTGTAGAGAATGGCTCTCTACTGACAACGGTTTCTCAACTCGATGATATCTACGCTTACTTCTCGATCCCTGAAAACATCTATTTTCAAATGATGACCGACAAAAGTCTGAACAAACCAGGCGGCGACATTAAATTAGAATTACCAAATGGAGTTGTTTACAACCAAAAAGGCGAATTAAGAACTGCCGACGGTGAAATTGACCGACAAACAGGTTCTATTCAGTACAAAGCAAAATTTCATAATCCGCAAGGTTTTATCAAACACGGAACATCGGGAAAACTAATTATATCAGAACCTAAAAAGAATGTGATTCTAATTCCACAGAAAGCTGTTTTTTCGATTCAGGACAAACAGTTTGTATTTCTCGTGAACAAAGAAGGAATTGTAAAAATGACCAACATTAGTATTGGAAGTACGCTTGACGATGTGTTTATCCTCAACAAAGGATTAAAAAGCGATGACCTGATTGTACAAGAAGGAACTCAATCACTGCGAGACGGTGACAAAATTAACATCCAAAACGCAAGCTTATAGTCCCTTATTAATTAGTATCAAAAAAATATAAAATGATAGAGTTATTTATCAAACGAAAAATACTATCGTTAATCATTTCGGTTATGATAGTGCTCCTTGGTATACTGGCCTTGTTTCAGTTGCCTATTACACAATTTCCTGATATTGTTCCGCCATCTGTAACGGTAACGGCTAAATATACAGGAGCAAATGCCGAAGTTTCGGCCAATGCCGTCGCACTGCCCTTGGAACGCGCTATTAATGGTGTTCCCGGTATGACCTATATGTCAACGGTCACTTCAAACGACGGTCTGACGCTGATACAAGTCTTTTTTGAAGTAGGAACCGATCCTGATTTGGCAGCCGTAAACGTTCAAAACCGTGTGACCACCATACTCGATGAGTTACCTGAAGAGGTAATTCGCGCCGGAGTAACAACTGAGAAAGAGGTGAACAGTATGCTGATGTATCTGAATATTACGAGTACGGATAAAACTCAGGACGAGCAATTTATCTTTAACTTCACCGATATCAACATTCTACAAGAACTGAAACGTATTGACGGTGTTGGAAGGGCCGAAATTATGGGACAAAAAGAATACTCAATGCGCGTATGGCTTGATCCTCAAAAAATGCTCTCTTATGCTATATCGGCAAATGAGGTAATTGCTTCTCTTCAAAAACAAAACATCTCTGCTGCACCCGGAAAAGTAGGTGAAGGTTCCGGACAATTGGACAATCAGCTACAATATGTGATCAAATACGGAGGGAAATTCTACGAACCCAAACAGTATGAAGAAATTCCGATTCGTGCTAATTCAGATGGAACCATCCTAAAATTAAAGGATATCTCTAAGATCGAATTTGGATCGATGAGTTACGGAATGGTTTCTAAAACCGATGGTAAACCTTCGGCTTCTATCATGCTAAAACAACGTCCGGGTTCAAATGCTTCTGAAGTAATTGCCAGCGTAAAAGAAAAGATGGCCGAACTTCAAAAGACTTCGTTCCCTCCCGGAATGGATTACAATATTGCTTACGATGTATCGCGCTTTCTGGACGCATCGATCGATGAGGTTTTAAAAACACTCGTCGAAGCCTTTATCTTGGTAGCCTTTGTGGTTTTTATATTCCTTCAGGACTGGCGTTCTACTTTAATACCGGTTTTAGCCGTACCAGTAGCGCTTATTGGTTCGTTTGCTTTCATGTCGATGATGGGCTTTTCGATCAACCTGCTAACCTTATTTGCTTTAGTACTATCGATCGGAATTGTGGTCGACAACGCCATTGTAGTAGTCGAAGCCGTCCATGTTAAAATTTCCGAAGAACATATGGCTCCACTTCCGGCAACAATAAGTGCCATGAAAGAAATTACGGGAGCTGTTATTGCCATAACCATAGTAATGAGTGCCGTGTTTATTCCTGTTGCCTTTCTTAGCGGTCCAGTTGGAGTTTTCTACAGACAGTTCTCTTTAACCATGGCGATTAGTATTGTAATCTCAGGAATCAATGCACTTACTTTAACTCCTGCGCTCTGTGCTATTTTGCTTAAACCTCATAATCCGGACGAGAAGAAGACTTCTTTACTGAATCGTTTCTTCGACGGTTTTAATAAATGGTTTGATAATGTAACCGCAGGTTATATCAGAATACTGGCCAAATTTGCAGACCGTACTACCGTTACGGCTGGATTATTGGTTTTATTCTGTCTGCTTACCTGGGGAACCAGCAAATTTGTTCCGGGTGGTTTTATTCCTTCTGAAGATCAAGGAATGGTTTATGTAAGTGTGACTACACCTCAGGGCGCCACCGTAGAACGTACTGAAAAAGTACTGGATGAGGTTACCCGATTAGCCAAAGAAATTAAAGGTGTCGACAACGTGACCACTCTTGCCGGATACAGTATTGTAACCGAAATTGCAGGAGCTTCTTACGGAATGGGAATGATCAATTTGAAAGACTGGAACGATCGTGATATCTCGGTAAACGAATTCATCACCAAACTGGGAGAGAAAACAAAGAACATTTCTGATGCTCAGATTGAGATTTTTGCACCGCCAACAGTGCCCGGTTTTGGAAATACTAGCGGGTTTGAACTTCGCTTGCTCGACAAATCGGGGGGAACGATTACTAATACCGATGCCGTAACCAAAAATTTCATCAAGGAACTAAATGCTTCGCCTGAAATACAAAACTCTTTTACAAGTTTTGATGCTACTTTCCCACAGTATTTAATTCATATTGATTACGATCAGGCTGCAAAAAAAGGAGTTTCGGTAGACAATGCCATGTCGACTCTGCAAACGATGCTGGGTTCTTTTTATGCGACTAATTTTATTCGTTTCTCACAAATGTATAAAGTAATGGTTCAGGCCAGTCCTCAATTTAGAAAGAATCCCGAAAGTATTCTGGATATGTACCTTAAGAATGATGCCGGCGAAATGGTCCCGTTCTCCACTTTCATCAAACTGGAACGTGTGTACGGTCCCGAAGTTTTAACCCGATACAACATGTACATGTCGGCTATGATCAACGGAGAACCTGCTGATGGATACAGTTCCGGTGAGGCAATTGCCGCTGTAGAGAAAATCGCTGCCGAAAAACTTCCGAGCAGGTTTGAACTGGAATGGTCGGGTATGACACGTGAAGAAATCCTGTCCGGGAATCAGACAATTTACATTTTTGCTTTATGCATACTGTTTGTCTACTTGCTTCTTGCTGCCCAATACGAAAGTTTACTGCTTCCGTTTCCGGTACTTTTAAGTTTGCCTGTAGGGGTGTTTGGATCGTATCTCGCGCTTTTAATGGTTGGACTCGACAATAACATTTATGCTCAGGTAGCACTCGTCATGCTGATCGGATTACTCGCCAAAAATGCCATTCTGATTGTAGAGTTTGCAATGGCGCAGAACAAAATTGGACGGGATATTACCGAGGCTGCCATCGAAGGAGCCCGACTGCGTTTCCGACCTATTTTAATGACTTCTTTTGCTTTTATTTCAGGACTGATTCCTTTATGTATCGCCTCGGGTGCGGGAGCCGTTGGTAACCGATCGATTGGTACCGCAGCCGCCGGAGGAATGTTCATCGGAACGGTGTTTGGACTTGTTATCATACCGGGTCTTTATATACTGTTTGCCAAATTTGAAAAAGCACTGAAAAAATAAATACAATAATGAAAAAATCAATAAATCAATATAAAGCAGTTACTGATCAAAACTATAAGTTTAAGTCATTTTCACTCTTACTGGTGGCCGGAATTCTGTTATTGACAGCTTGTTCTGCTCCAAAAGTTAATGATAATCTGACTGCTAAAACACTGCCCAAAAATTTCGATGTTACTTCAAAAAAAGCTGCTGACAGCGGAACTACTTTTGTTCCGCTGCAAACAGCCACTTATTTTAAGGATGAAAAATTAGAACAATTATTAGACAAAGCGATGGCTCAGAATCCGGATTATTTAATCATGGAACAGCGTATTCTAATAGCCAACTCGCATCTGAAAGCAGCTAAACTGGCTTTATTGCCTTCATTGGATTTTCAGGCCGATGCTTCGGGAACTCGTTATGGAAAATATACCATGGAGGGCGTTGGTAACTTTGATACTAATTTGTCTCAAAACATATCCGACAGACAACGAATTGCAACGGCTACTACTCCTAACTTTTTCCTGGGAGGAAAAGTATCCTGGGAAGCTGATATATGGGGAAAACTAAGCAATAGGAAGAAAGCGGCACGTGACCGATATTTTGCCTCTCAACAAGGAATGCGATTGCTGAAGACTAAATTATTAGGCGATATTGCAGAGCTGTACTACGAATTAGTAGCCTTAGACAAACAAGCACTAATTTACAAGCGAAACCTTGATACACAACAGCATGCATTGCATATCGTTTCGGCACAGCGATCTGTTGGAAAAGCAACAGAACTTGCTGTACAACAATTCAATGCGCAAAACAACAATATATTGGCAGAGGCAGAACAATTAAATCTTAAAATCGATCAGGCAGAAAAGGCGCTACTTACGATGCTTGGAGAATACGGCGGAAAAATCGAAAGAAACACTGATTTTTCATCGGGTTATCTTAAAGTCTTAAATCAAAAAATAAGTGTAGACACAATCATACACAAAAGACCCGACGTATCGGAAGCTTACTTTGAATTGAGGGCTACAAATGCAGATGCTAAAGCGGCTCGTGCAGCCTTCTTTCCAACTCTAAATTTAGGCGGATATGTAGGAATGAACTCTTTTTCTTTGAGTACTTTTTTTGACAGCGGTTCGTTTGCCTGGCAATTATTAGGCGGAATCACTGCTCCGATATTCAATAAAGGACAAATCAAACAGGAATTTTTTACTGCCAACCGAAGACAGGAAATTTCTTTTCTACAATATCAAAACACTATTACAACCGCTTATAACGAACTAAGTGCTTTACTGCACCGAACTGAAGCTTTTGAAAATGTGCTGAAATACAAATCTAAAGAGATTGAACATCTTGAAATTGCTGTAAATGTTTCCAATGATTTGTATCTGAGCGGTTACGCCAATTACCTTGAAATCATCAATGCACAAAAAAACAAATTACAGGCCGAACTTGATTTTGTAGAGATTCAGTTGAAAAATGCAAATGCACAGATCTTACTTTACAAAGCTTTAGGAGGTGGGATGTGATAAACATCCTTTTTCAAGTTTCAAGTTCCAAGTTTCAAGTTCCAAGTTTCAAGTTGCAGGTTGCAGGTTGCAGGTTGCAGGTTTCAACTTGAAACTTGAAACTTAGAACTTAGACTTTGGACAAGCTTTTCTAAAACAAAGAACCCCGTTTCTATACCGAAACGGGGTTCTTGTTTTTTATGCATTATTT
Organism: Flavobacterium sp. B183; assembly: GCF_023539155.1. NCBI lineage: Bacteria > Pseudomonadati > Bacteroidota > Flavobacteriia > Flavobacteriales > Flavobacteriaceae > Flavobacterium > Flavobacterium sp. B183. The sequence continues at coordinate 3,778,449 of NZ_CP097434.1, forward strand.
ATCGTTTACTGTAAAAGTATTATTTGTAAAACGAGATTGTATCTGTTAGGTTTTCTCTGTGTATAAAAGCTGTAATAAACTCCTGAACTTCGTTGGTACTTTCAGATCGTGTTTCAAAAGAGTTAATATGAAATTCATCATCCTGATCCAGAATATGTATGATTTCTGTATACCCTTTAGAAATTAAACTTCCTTTAAGTTTTATAATGTTCAACTGTTGGCGACCATCTAATTCCTTGCGAACTTTTAGTTTTATAGCTTTTTCCATAATAGATGTTTTAAAATGACAAACCTTTAACCTCTACTCAAATTTAAATATTATTCTTTTGAATGCTTGTTAAAAAAATAAACTTAAGCTATTATTTATCAACAAACTATAAACAATTGATTAACAAGTTGCCACAGTCCTGATTACCGGAGATAAAAAAATCGTTCGTCGAAAACTATTTCTACTACACTTTTTGTTTTTTTGAAAGTTAACCGCCTTAATTTCAGTAATAAAATCTATTTTTCTACATTTTAGAATTATTTAAAAACTCAAAAAAGGTCCATTACAGCCTATTTTAACGCTTTATACAAGATCTCAACCGGATGTTGTGCTTTTCTACCCGTACCATCAGTAATCTGATGCCTGCAGCTGGTACCTGAGGCAGAGATTAGAGTGGCTTCTTCTTCAGAACGAATGGTTGGAAACAAAACCAACTCGCCAATTTTCATCGACAACTCATAATGTTCTTTTTCATAGCCAAAAGACCCAGCCATACCACAGCAACCACTCGGAATGTTTAAAACCGTATAATTCTCGGGCAAAGCCAGTATTTTTTTAAGAGGCACCAATGACGATAAGGCTTTTTGAAAACAATGTCCGTGCATGCGTACACGTTCCTGCCTATCGGTAAAATTACTTGAAGAAATTCTGCCTTCCTCCAGTTCTTTTGCCAAAAATTCCTCGATCAGGAAAGCTTTTGCAGCATAGTTTTTTGCTTTCGCTTTTAATTCTCCTCGGCATAAATCGGGATACTCATCCCGAAAAGTTAAGATAGCCGAGGGTTCAATTCCGATCAGAATACCATCCTGTGGAATCGCCTGCTCAAAATCTCTAATGTTTTGTTCGGCAATTTCACGGGCCTCTTTCAGCATTCCTTTCGAAAGATAGGTTCTGCCGCTAATCCCAATTTTTGGAATTTCGACCTGATACCCCAAACGATTCAGTAATTGTACCGCGGTCTGCCCTATTTCGACATCATAATAATTTAAAAATTCATCATTGTACAGATATACTTTTCCGTTACTAAAATCCCCTTTTTGACGATACGTTTTCATCCACTTGGCGAAAGTAATTTTATGCATCAAGGGCAATTTTCTTTCTGTAGCAAATCCTGTTGTTTTTTTAACCACATTCCCCAAAGCTCCTTTTGTGGATAAATTATACATCCACGGAATCGTGGCAAACCATTTGTTTATTTTGGGAGTATTCCCGATAAGTCTGGAACGAAATTTCACTCCATTTTTATCGTGATATTGTTGTAACGTTTCAGCCTTTAATTTGGCCATATCCACATTCGAAGGACATTCTGATTTACAGCCTTTACAGCTCAAACACAAATCCAAAACGTCAACAAGATTGTCATCATCAAACTTATTAGCCTGGGTAGAGTTGGTTATCGTCTCTCTCAGCATGTTTGCTCTGGCGCGCGTGGTATGTTTTTCGTCCCGTGTGGCCATATAACTCGGACACATGGTACCACCGCTTTTCTCAGTTTTTCGGCAATCTCCGGATCCGTTACACATCTCAGCAGCACGCAAAATTCCATTGTGTTCCGAAAAATCAAAATAGGATTCCGGCATCGGGGTATCCTGTCCGGCAGTATATCTCAGACTGGTGTCCATCGGTGGTGTATTCACAATTTTACCGGGATTGAAAACACCCCAAGGATCCCAGGTTTCCTTAATCTGAACAAACAATTGATAGATTTCCTCGCCTAACATCAGCGGAATAAATTCCCCTCTAAGCCTTCCATCTCCATGTTCACCGCTTAAAGAGCCTTTGTATTTTTTAACTAAATACGCAATGTCTGTCGCAATAGTTCTGAAAAGCACCGTCCCTTCTTCCGTTTTTAAATCAATAATCGGACGAAGATGCAATTCTCCTGTTGCCGCATGCGCATAGTGCACACAATTTAGATTTCGCTTTTTTAAGATCGCATTAAAATCTTCTATAAAATCCGGTAAATCGTTTACATCTACTGCTGTATCTTCAATTACGGCAACCGCTTTGGCATCACCGGGAATATTAGACAGCAAACCCAGTCCTGCTTTACGCAAAGCCCACACTTTATTAGTATCCTCACCATAAACAATTGGGAAATGATACCCTAAATTTTTAGAACGAAGCAAAGCTTCCATTTCTTTGGCAATGGCGTCAATTTCTTCAGGAGAATCTCTTAAAAATTCAACGGCTAAAATTGCCTGAGGATCTCCCTTTACAAAAAAACGATTCTTGCTTTGCTCAATATTTTCTTTTGTACATTCCAGAATATAATGATCGATTAACTCCACGCTATCCGGTTGAAATTTTAAAGCCTCAATATTGGCTTTAAGTGATTCATTAATGCTTTCAAAATGAATGCACACCAATGCAGAATAAGGTTTTAACGCGTCGACCAAATTCAATTTTATAGCAGTCGAAAAAAACAAAGTTCCTTCTGATCCTGCTATTAATTTACAGAAATTGAATTGCTCTTTTGAATCTTTAAAAGGCATTGTATCGGCCAGTAAATCTAAAGCGTAACCGGTGTTTCTTCTTGGAATTGATTTTTTAGGAAAGTGATCTTCAAACAAAATTTGGTTTGATGCTGACGATAGTATTTCTTTGACCTGAACATAAATGGCCTGTTCCAACGGACTTACGACGTTAATTCCGTTACATTTATCTTCAAATTCAGCATTGGTTAACGCGCCAAATGTCACTTCGTGACCATCGGCCAAAAAGCCTTTGATTTCAAGCACGTGTTCGCGGGTCGATCCATAAATAACGGATCTTGCACCGCAGGCATTGTTACCCACCATTCCGCCAATCATACAGCGATTGCTCGTCGAAGTTTCAGGTCCGAAAAACAACTTATAAGGTTTCAAATGAAGGTTCAGTTCATCACGTATAACTCCGGGCTCGACCCATGCCGTTTTAGCGATCTCATCGACCGATATAATTTTGGTAAACTCCTGCGAAATATCTACTATGATTCCGTTCCCCACAACCTGTCCCGCCAACGATGTTCCGGCAGCACGCGGAATTACACTGCTTTTATACTCTCTCGCAAAAGCAATGATCTTCTGAATATCTTCTTTTGTTTTTGGAATAGCAACTGCGAGCGGCATTTCTTTATAGGCACTTGCATCAGTTGCATAAAGCAAGCGCATGGTATGATCATAGAATAATTTACCTTCTAATTGTTTTTCGAGACTTTCAAGAGGAATGGTAGCCTCAGAAAGAATAGTATGGTTATTCATTTTAATACTTTATATTAAGTAAAGTGTCATTTCGAGGAACGAGAAATCACAAGCAGAATCCCGTTCAGAATGGAAACTTCTTTGTCGGGTTTCTAGTGTGATTTCTCGTTCCTCGAAATGACAATATTGTGTGTAATCGTTATCTATAATTCACTTAAAGCAATATCTAATAATCGCACCATTTCATCAGCGTTTTGTTTGTTGAATGTCATAGGAGGTTTTATTTTCAAAACATTGTGCAATGGACCATCTGTGCTTAATAAGTAGCCATGGGCTTTCATTTTTTCTACTACAATATCTATTTCGGGAACAGCAGGTTCCATGGTTGATCTGTCTTTTACCATTTCGGCACCAATAAACAGACCATGTCCGCGAACATCACTAATAATTGGATATTTGGCCATTAATTTCCTAAGACCATCCATTAAATGATTTCCGGTTTCCAGAGCATGCTGTTGCATTTCTTCTTCCTGAATCACATCCAATACGGCCAAACCAGTAGTCATCGATACGGGATTACCGCCAAAGGTGTTAAAATACTCCATTCCGTTGTTGAAGGCATCCGCAATTTCTTCCGTTACAATCACCGCAGCCAGAGGATGTCCGTTACCAATTGGTTTTCCTAATACCACGATATCCGGAACTACATTTTGTAATTCGAAGCCCCAAAAGTGGTCTCCGATTCGTCCAAATCCAACCTGAACTTCATCAGCAATACAAACTCCTCCGGCAGCTCTGACATAATCATACGCTGTTTTTAAATAATTTTCCGGTAACGGAATCTGACCTCCTACTCCCAATAAGGTTTCACAGATGAATACCGCAGGAGCTTTGCTCTCTTCTTTCAAGTCCTCTATTATTCTTTGCACATCGGCAGCATATTTTTCTCCCGCATTGGTATCACCATATTTATACGGGCCGCGATACAAATCAGGATTAATCGCTTTGTGTATCCACGGCATTTGACCAAATCCACCTTTACTGTCAAATTTATACGGACTCATTTCCATTGCAACGGTAGAAGTTCCGTGGTAGGCATGATCTAATACAATAATATCTTTTTGTTTGGTAAAATGACGGCTCATTCGAATCGCCAGATCATTGGCCTCACTCCCCGAGTTAACAAAGTAACAAACACTCAGCTTTGAAGGTAAGGTTGCAGTAAGTTTTTCGGCATAAGCTGTTATAGCGTCATTTAAATATCGGGTATTGGTATTTAAAGTGGCAATCTGTTTCTGCATTTTTCGAACCACGACCGGATGACAATGTCCCACATGCGAAGGGTTATTGACACAATCTACAAAGGTTCTTCCCTTATCATCGTATAAATATTGCAAAGCACCTTTTACAATTTTTAACTTATCCTGATAACCAATGCTTAAATTACGTCCTATTTTCTTTTTTCGAACTTCCAATAAATCACTGTAATCGTCAGTAGTAATTACTCCTTCAAAACCACAGGCTTTTCTAAAAGCATCCTGCGCTTTGATTGGATTAATCTGAATCAGTTTAAACAATAAATTCCACGCCGGTTTTTCGGTTATAAAATGGTGTTCGTTGTTGCTGTCTAATGAGGCATTATAAGCGGATTGTGTTACACTGATACAAAGTCTTCCGGCAATCAGATAATACAATACATCCAATTCCTGCCCGGTTAAAGCATACGATTTATGGTACCCTTCAACAATCAATGCTGCAACGGCCAGCGGATCTTCTTCATCCAGCATGGCATACGTACAGGCTATCGCTAAATTGTTGATTAAAGCGGTATAAACCATATCGCCAAAATCGATTAAACCGCTAACACGATTGTCCTGTACTAATACATTATAATCATTGGCATCGTTATGTACATAAGCATGACGCAAGCGATGCAATTGAGGCAAGACTTCCGTATCAAACTGCAAGAGGAAATAGCCCGCAATACGCCTTTTTTCGTGATTTAGAATATATTTTAAATTGTCCGCTGCTTCACTCGCACGACTGATGTCCCAAGTATAATTGCGATGCATGGCAGGATGTGAGAAATCCTGTAAAGCATGATCCATCTTTCCTAAAAAGCTCCCCAGGTCATATTGTAATTCTTTTGTTTTAGCTTTTTCATCCACCCAAAAAACACCTTCCAAAAAGTTCAGTATTCTGATATAGTACGTTTGAGAATTACCGACAATTTTAGTCAGTTCTTCTCCATATTTATTGATACTGAAATGCTGAAAACAACTTGAAACAGGGCTCTTTTTTAGATGCTGAATGATATTAATCTGCGCTTCTAAAAAAGGAAAAGGGTGACTTTCGTTTGAAACTTTTAGAATGTACTTTTCATTCTTCTCATTTGATAAAAGAAAGTTCAGTTCGTCATATCCATTTAATGCTTTTACGGTAACGGTTAATCCGTAATGTTCTTTTACTAAATCCTGAATAGCTGCTTCTGAAAAAATCATTGATACTATATTAAATTGTTTTTATTTTATTTTTTAGTCGCGACCCCGAGCGATAACGAACGGACGAAGTAATTCACGAACTACTGTACGCAAGCCACTTAAAAAATTCGTGAATTAGTGGCAGACTTTTACTTTATTTCCAAATAATCGCCTGAGCCGGTTGTAAAGGATTTTGTCCGACCAATATTTTACTCCCCTGAGGAATTGCCAACTGTATCGGCTCATTGGTATAATTTACTCCTGTGTAAAACCCGTCTCTCCATTCTACAAAAACCCCTTTTGGCAAATCTTCGATAGCAACTTTGGAACGTTCGTAAACCGATCTCACTACTTGTCTTTCCAGATCACCGTCTTTACTTTCTGCTGCTATGTAGGTAACCGTTCCTTTTCCTAGTTTTCTGGTAATTGCTGCCGCTTTTCCTTTATAAAACTGATCGGCATAGGTTGCTAAAACTTCTGTTCCTGGTTTCGGACTTAAAACATCTGCCCAGGTATTCCATTTATAAGTATTGTTTCCGGAACTTATCGTTCCGTTTACATCCGCCACAAGCATGTCAAAAAAGTCAACATCAGCACCAATTAACGGAACGATTGGCGCACTCCATTTGGCCTCAAAGAAATGCCCGTTTTTATCTTTCTGACCGGTACGGCAGGACAAAATCAGGTTACCACCATTTTCTACATATTTCGTCCATTTGTCTACCAATTTCTGATCGATCAGCTGGTAAGCCGGTGCTACTATAAACGGATAAGCCGAAAAATCATCTTCTTCTGTAATAAAATCCATTGGTGCACCAGTCGATTTTACTGCTGAAGTATAGGTATTTCGATGTCTCCACGTACTCCAGAACTCCGTTTGTTTTTGGTTCTCCAAATCCCACAGATTTTCATGACTCCATAAAAATCCTGTTTTTCTTTTGGCAAGATCAGCAGGAAGTACCGCTTTCGGATTGTACTCTTTTCGAAGCAGTTTCATATCTTCGATTGACTGTACAAACTCTTTTCCTCCCGTAGTCAAGGTTACGCCATCCGTACCTACGATTCCGTCGTGATACATTTCACTGCTTCCCAGTGGATGTCTGTATCGATAAGTGCAGGTGAAAGAGCAGCCTCCTCCAAAAGCTTGTGAAATCCACATATGAACGGTTCCCGGAAGCAATTGCGGATTAATACTCGCCCAGTTCACTTGCCCGGGCTGCATTTCCATAACTCCGGTAACTCCATTAATCGATCTGTAATAATCATTGGCTTCGGATATTTTATTTGGATGTCCCATTCTAAAGTTCTGACCTCCTAACTGATTTCTCCCACTCACCGGATACATAGTGTAGGTGGCAAAATCCATCTTATCGGTTCTTCTTGGGTCTGCACCATAAACTACATTCGTATAATTGGTCGTAATCCATTGCTTTGGATCAACATATTTTCGAAGTGTTTCTGCCTGTAAATTCAAATATTCGGCTTGTGAATCTGCCGTAAATCTTTTAAAATCTAATATGGCATGCGGACTCAATTTGTCTTCAAAATAAATCTCAGCATTTGGAATGGCAATCTGTTCGAAGTTGTTATAGCGAATACTCCAAAAACTTCCCAGCCACTCGGCATTCAATTTTTCGATTGTACCGTATTTTGCCTTTAACCATTTTTGAAATCCTTTTTGTGCAGATGGACTAAAATCATCCGGAGCTCCCGGCTCGTTATCCACTTGCCAGCCCATAATGTTTTTATTCTTTCCGTATCTTTTCCCAAGTTCAGTCACTATCTTTTCGACAAAGCCTCTGTACTTTTCATTTGAAACCGATTGATTGGCTCTGTTTCCATGCTCTCTACGGCGTCCGCTTGCATCTACCAGATAAATTTCAGGGTACTTTTCCCCCATCCATGCCGGCGGAGTTGGTGTTGGGGTGCAAAGAATCACTTTTAAACCTTCTTTTTCGGCGATTGCCAAAGCGTCATCCAGCCATTTAAAGTCATACTTCCCTTCTTCCGGTTCCATATACGTCCAGGCAAATTCGGCAAAATGTGTAAACTCAAATCCCAGTTTTTTGATGTTTTTTAAATCGCGTTCCCATTGCTCTCTAGGCCATTGTTCCGGATAATAATAAACACCGATCTGCATCAAATCTGGTTTTGAGAAAAAACGCTGTGGATCTTTCTTTTCTGTCGCTGTCGTTTTTTTACTTTGAGAAAAAATGGTTGTTGTATTACAGCCCGCAATAAGCAAAGCCGTTGCAACTATTTTGGTAAGTGATCTGTTGTGGTTGAACATAATTTGTACTATTGGTGTTAATCAAATTTAGATAGTTATTTTAAGCTGTCGGATGCAAATTGTAAATTTTTATGAAACACATAGAAACATAAGTCATATTCTTAAAAAAGAAACACGTTTCTCTCACATAACTTATGTGCATTAAAAATAAGTGAAACGTCTTTTTATAACATTTATAATCTATGCTCCTATGTATTAAAATATTATAACAACTTATATACTACTTATCTTCTAAAAGCAACATTAAATAATGGGAAGCCGACCAGCTAAAATTGTAAGCTTCTAGTCCTCTTCCGGTAATGGGCTGGTAGTTTTCTCTGATAGAAGTTCCTTTGTCTAAAACTCCTTCGGCATTGTAAATTAATTTATGAGCCAGTTCGTTTGCTTCTTTCACATAGCCGTACTTTTCCAATCCGTTTATACCAAAATAACTTTGATCAAGCCAGACTGGTCCTCTCCAATACCCATTGTCCGGTTTGAACTTTGGATGATTGGCTGCCAGTGTCGGTAAAGGAACAAAAGTGTTCAAACTGGCCGTATCAAGCATGTTTTGTTTGGCTAACTGCGCTTGCTCAGCGGTAGCGACTTCTGCCCAAACAGGCAAATACCCTTCACACCCCATTGCTTTTATCAAGGTTTTACCATCGATAGTTGTATCGTAAAACCAACCTGTAGCAGCATCCCAAAACTGATTTTGAATTTTAACTTTCAAAGCAGTACTTTCTCCCTTCCATTTTTTCGATTCTTCAGTTAGTTTTAAAACTTCTGCCATCTTCTGCAAATAATTTTTCTCGGCATATAAAAAGGAATTTAAATCTACACTTTCCTGATCTAACGAAAAGGCTTTTTCTCCATTTTTCAGAATTTTACTGTCGTCAAAACGAACGGCATTATCCATTCCACTCTCCCATTTTGCTGCAATCACAGTTCCGTCTGTAGAACCAAATTCACACAAACCATCCTGATCGTGATCGCGTTCTTTGTACCACCAATTGTGATATAATTTTAGCTTCGGATAAAACTCTTTTATGAAATTAACGTCTTTTGATTTTTCATAAATTTTCCAGATGGCCCAGGCTGCAAGCGGCGCTTTAGTATTTCGGTAATTGTTTTCTTCGAGAAGATTGTTTCTGTAAATACAATCCGGAATAAACCCGTTTGGCTCCTGATAATCAAACAAAGCACGCATCTGATCTTTTGCCAGTTCTGAATTGTAATTGGCAACCGCAACGGCGTGTTTCCAGCTGTCCCACGCCCAAAAACCATGAAACCATTCGTAATTGTAGCTCGGGAAAAGTCCACCGTGTTTCAAACCTTCAGCAGCAATTCGGGTATTGTTTTGTAAAGTCAATAGCAGTTTAGCAATCAAATTAGAGTAAACTGCCTCTTTGTAAATATTTTTCTTCCTGGCAATTAACTGCACCAGTTGATTTTCTTTTTCTTTTTGTGTGTTGTTTAGTAAGGTATTGAATGCTGTTTTAGCAATGTTTTCATTTTCGGTTTTCCAGGAATACTGAGAAAAAATGAAGGTTTGAGAAACCACTATTTCCTTAGTTTCATTTGGTTTTAGAACCAGTTTCTCTGTCTGAGCTTTGTACCCCTGATTCGTAATTTCAATTTCAGGAGTGCTATTCAAAAACTGAATGTACCCTGTTGCTGTGCTTTTAGTCGAAACAATTTTTAAAGTTTTGCCTTCTTTTGAAAGCTTCAAATCATTTAAAAAAAGTGTTGAGTGGTAGGACGGAAAAAGGGTTACTGTTTTTCCTGATGTGTTGGTAATGCTTGTTTTTTGTAAAGCCGAATGACCGGACAAATAAACCAACTGCTGTTTTACCGTTAACTTTTCGTTTTTAAAGGACTGTTCCAAATGACTGTTGTAGCTGTTCTGGTTCACCAGCGTATTTTTCCATTGAATAGCTTCTTTTTTGTTTTCATCCGTAAGCTCTAAAGAAACAAACGAAGGACTTAACCAGACACCATTTTGTTCTGTCATTAAAAAAGGCCCAGAAAATCCGGCCTGCACGACTGATGGTTCTAAAAATCCAAATCCAAACCAAGCCCCTTTATCTGAAAACGCCAGTGATTTTCGATCTGTCGCATTTAGAGGGTTCCCTTTATAGTTTATGCTATTTCGGGCCGCTTCTAAATTGGGATATTTCTTTTGAGACCAGCCTGATTGAACTATAAAAAAGGACGCAAGAATAAAAAGTATTTCCTTTTTTCTCATGTTATTTTGTTTTTATGATGTGTTAGAATTGATAAAATGAAATCAGCACAAACAATCGCTGCCTTACTTATCAGATAAAAAGAATAGCCCGAAAATTAGGCTATTCTTTTTAAAGTTATATCAATTTCATTTCTATTTTAATCCAATATTTTCATATTATATCGGTATTAAAATCAATTCATCGAATTAATTTGTTTGTAATTCCGTTAATGGAATTGGGTAAAAATTGTTTTTTGAGGCATCAAAACCGCTACGTCCTACTGCATCAAGTGCTGCTTTCGTTTTTCCCCAACGACGTAAATCATAAAAACGGTAGTTTTCTAACGGGAACTCTATGATTCTTTCGTGTTCAATCTGAGCTTTAACAGCTGCTGCAGTTGTTCCGGTCATGGCTGGCATATCAGCTCTTTCACGAACTTTATTGATATACGGAATAGCTTCTCCGGTACGCCCTAACTCATTCAGTGCCTCAGCCTGCATCAACAGTACATTCGCATATCGCATCAAAGGAATGTTGATTGCCGTAAACTCCTGATTCATTTTGTCCTGAGTACTTGGAATGTATCTGCGGTATACCGGTTTGTCCTTCCCTTCAAACTTTTCATCATAAGTAGTGCCTAATACCAAAGGATTATTGGCATCATTAAAATAAGGATCTTTAAAGAAAATAGTACTGTAAAAACGCGTATCATAATTTCCTGTCGTCGCAATTTTTCCTTCTTTTTTGAATTCGTTTACCAACATAGGGCTTGGCAAAATTTCATCCCAGCCGCCAAGTTCTCCCGCTGCCATCCAATAATGAAGAGCATTACGGTAGAAAGCACCATTAGCCGTAGTTTCAGAAAATTGCAATTCAAAAATAGACTCTTTGGTATTTTTTGTGGTACCGTCAAACATCGATACATAATCCTTCACTAACTCATACCCCTGAACTTTATTCAATGCAGTAAGCGCTTCGTTTAAAAAAGCTTGCTTTTGAGCTGTTTCTTCATAAGCTCTGGTTAAATATGCAAATCCAAGGTAGCTGTTGGCTGCTCCGCTTGTTGCACGTCCTGTTTTATCAGAAGTTTGCTTCGCAGGAAGTATGTCTGCCACCGCTTTAAATTCTTTTGTGATAAAATCCCAGGCCTCCGGTCTTGTCGATAACGGAACATTTAAATCGCTTTCTTTGGTTACGTATTTATCTCTAACATAAATTTTATCCCAGTTCAAAAGCAATTTCATGTGGTAATAAGCACGTAAGAAACGAGCTTCCGCCTCAATTTGTTTACGGTCAGCATCTGTTATAGCAGAAGCCGGAACCTTTGGTAATTTATCAATCACCTGATTGGCATTACTGATCCCTCTGTAATTAATTTTCCAATAACTGGTAAACTGACTATTCCCGTTCGTATAAGTAAAAGTCGAAAGTTCCACCCAGTTTTGGTAGTTCAAAGCATCGCTTCCTAATTCGTTGATGTCTTCACGATAGGCTTCTACCGGCCATTTTACTTCGGCAAAAGACCATTCGTTGGTAGCGCATTCAAGCTGTCCGTAAGTTGCCGCCAAAGCAGATTCGGCATCGGCCTTATTTCTCCAGAAATTCTCTGAGGTCAATTGGTCCGGAGATTGCTGCTCCAGATAATCACTACAGCTTGTTATAGTCAGCAAACCTATAGTGGAAAATAATAAAAATATCTTTTTCATGATGATGTCTTTTATAAAATAGAATTAAAATATATACTGAATACCCGACACAAACGATCTTGTAAACGGATACACAAAACGATCAATACCGGTATTAAGTACAGAACTACGTGAGAACTCAGGATCAATACCTGAATAATTGGTGATCGTAAATAAATTCTCTGCACTGATATAAATTCTAAGCTTGTCTATTTTTGCTTTGCCTAACATTTTGCTTGGTATTGTATATCCAAACTGCAATTGACGCATTCTTATAAAATTTCCACTTTCCAGAAAACGATCAGACTCACGGCTGTTTCCGTTAGGATCCTGTAATACAGCTCTTGGGATATCACTACGGTTATCCGGTGTCCATGAGTTTAATGTAGAAGCCAGCATATTAGTTCCTGAACTCATAGACTCATAAAAATAACGGTTTCCGTTGTACAATTTATTCCCCCAGCCGCTTCCAATCAATGCTGAAAAATCAAATCCTTTGTAGCTGGCTCCCAAAGTAAGATTCACTTCTACTTTTGGCAATCCTGTTCCTGAATAAGCTTTATCACTATCGTCAATAACTCCGTCTCCGTTTATATCTTTAAAACGAATATCACCCGGTTTTGCATTTGGCTGTAATAAAACGCCATTTTTATTGTGAGCATTTACCTCTTCAACCGATTGAAAAATACCATCTGTTTTGTACAGGTAGAATCCACTAATTGGACTTCCTACACGTGCCTGAGTTGGAAAATGTTCGGCATTGAATTTTAATCCTTCTCCATAAATAGTTTGCCCCTCGTTTGCTAAGGCTACTACTTTATTTTTAAGAGTTGTAAAATTTAAACCAGCATTGTATTTAAATTCACCAACCTGATCACGGTAATTTACTTCAAATTCAAAACCGCTGTTGCTAATCTTACCTACGTTAAGAATCGGATCATCCACTCCGGCAGATGGAGCCAGTTTTTTTGTAATTAATAAATTGTCCGTCACATTGTGATAGTAGTTCATCGAACCGCTGATTTTTCCTTTCAAAAGAGTATAATCAATACCAATGTTTTTAGAATCTGTAGTTTCCCACTGTAAATTTCTATTTTCTAATGCTAGCGCAATACTTCCCGGCCAGGGATTACTTCCAACTCCCTGTACATAACCTGAACCTAAAGAATTTCCTGTGTTAATTAAAGTATTAGCAGAATAGTATCCTAAAGCAGCTTCGTTACCCAATTGTCCCCAGCTCGCACGTAGTTTTAAAGTAGAGATAAAAATATCTTTCGGGAAAAAATCTTCCTGCTCGATTTTCCATCCTAAGGCGATAGATGGGAAAGTTCCCCAACGGCTGTCTGCACCAAACTTAGAAGAACCGTCTCTTCTAACGGTCATTTGCAATAAATAACGATCATTATAAGAATAGTTTAACCTTCCGAAGAAAGAAACACGATTGTATTGAAACTTTGAACCGTCTGCAGTGTAAGTCCCTCCTCTTCCGGCTCCGATAGTTTCAAAACCCGGATCAAGAAATCCTGACGGACGGTCAATCGAAACCAACTGTCCATTTTCTACAGTATAATCAGTTGTTTTTCCTTCAACACTTACCTGATTCCAGTTGGATGCCTGACTGTTAAAAGTATTCCCCAGCATTAAACCAAAAACATGTTTTCCGAAAGTTTTATCGATAGTAATAATGTTATCTAATATCTGCTCGTTCCAGGTTGTTCTCAACTCCGATTGCAAGGGATAAAGATGTACCTCTTTTGGATTAGCAATAAATGGAGGAAAATGAGCAGTTTGCTGGTTATTTTTCACACGATAAGAATAGGCCAATTTATATTTGAACCAAGGTGCAATATTAGCCGTTGCAGCAATATTAGCTGTAATATCCTGCCCTACATTATTACTTTTTCTAAAATGCTCTTCGGCAACCGGGTTCGTTCCGGCCGGCAAACCATTTTTGTTAGTCAATCCATAACCGTATTGCTCATTATCGTCATAAACCGGAACTAACGGAGACATTGTATAAACTTCTTTCAACTGAAAGTTAGGCAATGCATTTTGGGTTCCGATATAAGCCATTTTTCCATCAATATCAAAAATAGATTTTTTGAAACTTACCCTTGCACTTCCTGTTTGAGAACCAAATTGATTGTCGATAATAATTCCTTTTTGCTTTACAAAGTTTCCGTATAAAGCAAATTTAAAATCACCTTGTCTTCCCTGAACTCCCAAACCGTAGTTTTGTGTAAATCCGGAACGAAAAACTTCATCCTGCCAGTCTGTATTAACATCAGACGGAGCCGTTATATAAGCCGGAAGCGCTTTTGGTGAAGTTGCATACTTGTTATACTCATCATACATTCTTTTATGAACTGTGCGATATCCGTCAGCATCCAATAAATCTAATGTTTTCGATGGATTGGTGATACTTAAAAAAGAGCTGAAATCTATTTTTACACCTTCTTTTTGTCCATTTTTAGTGGTTACGATAATCACACCATTTGCAGCAACAGATCCGTAAATAGCAGCCGCAGCACCATCTTTCAATACCTCCATCGATTCGATATTGGTTGGATTTATCGTATTAATATCTCCCTGGAATCCGTCAATAATATAAAGTGGTTCTGTAGCTCCAAAGGTATTTACCCCACGGATTTTTACGCTCACAGAGGCACCTGCCACACCACCGCTTTTCTGCACGTTTACCCCCGCTACTAAACCCTGAAGTGCTTCAGAAGGGCTTGTTGTCGCTCTGGTTTCTAAACTTTCTTTTTTAACAGTAGAAATAGCTCCCGTAACGTTGCTTTTCTTCTGAGAACCATAACCAATAACGACTACTTCATTCAGTTTATTGGTTTCTTCCTGCATGGTAATATTAAGTTCACCACGATTGTTTACGGCCTCACTTTTCTCTATAAATCCCATATAAGAGAAAACAATAACCGGATTCACAAGACTTGATGAATATACCAAAGTATAATTTCCGTCAATATCTGTTGCAGCATTGTATTTAGAGTCTTTAATAGAAATACTCACACCCGGCAGCGTATTGTTCTTGTCATCAGTAACTTTTCCGGAAATGGTCTTTTGTGCTTGATTTGCTTGCGCAAAATTGATGTTTGGCAACCACAAGCATAACAATAAAGGAAGAAAATAGAACTTCCTAATGAGTAGTTTTTTCATTTTGGTAATGGTTTTGGTTAATTAAAATTTCGCTTTTTTTAGTTTTTTTTATTTGTAGGCAAGCACTTTATGAGACATTCGATTACAGAACTGTCTTATAAAGTGCGGTATTCTCTTTGATTTGACTTTTAGAAAAACGGTTGGTATTCGTTTATTTTATAAGTCAAACTTTATTCCTTGTGCTAATGGCAGACTAGTAGTATAATTAATGGTATTGGTTTGTCTGCGCATGTACACCTTCCAGGCATCGGAGCCGGATTCTCTCCCACCGCCTGTTTCTTTTTCTCCGCCAAAAGCACCGCCAATTTCAGCACCGGAAGTACCGATGTTGACATTCGCAATACCACAGTCAGAGCCTGTAACCGATAAAAATAATTCGGCCTCTCTTAAATTATTAGTCATGATTGCTGAGGATAAGCCTTGTGCTACACCATTTTGAATGGCGATCGCATTCTCGACAGTCCCTGAGTATTTTAATAAATATAAAACCGGAGCAAAAGTTTCGTGCTGTACGATTTCAAATGAGTTATCAGCCTCTGCGATAGCAGGTTTTACGTAACAGCCGCTTTCGTATCCTGAACCTGAAAGTACACCACCTTCAACCAGAATTTTTCCTCCTTCGGCTACCACTTTTCGTAGTGCCTGCTGGTACATTTCAACTGCCTGAGTATCGATCAACGGACCAACATGGTTCTTTTCGTCCAACGGATTTCCAATGCGTAATTGCTTGTAAGCAGCCACTATTGCATCTTTTACTTTGTCGAATATACTTTCGTGAATGATTAAACGACGTGTCGACGTACATCTTTGTCCCGCTGTACCAACGGCACCAAAAACAGCACCAATAACCGTCATTTTAATATCAGCATCCGGAGTTACAATGATGGCATTGTTTCCTCCCAACTCCAATAATGATTTTCCTAAACGTCCTGCAACTACCTGCGCTACAATTTTTCCCATGCGGGTTGAACCTGTAGCCGAGATCAAAGGAACACGTGTGTCTTTTGTCAATAACTCTCCAATGGTATAGTCGCCATTGATCAAACCTGAAATACCTTCCGGTAAATTATTCTCTTTGATAACCTCACTTATAATATTTTGACAAGCTATGGCACAAATAGGCGTTTTCTCTGATGGTTTCCAAACGCAAACATCTCCACAAATCCAGGCCAGGGCAGTATTCCACGCCCAAACAGCCACCGGAAAGTTAAAAGCCGAAATAATTCCAACTACTCCCAACGAATGATATTGTTCGTACATACGATGTCCCGGACGTTCTGAATGCATCGTTAATCCGTGAAGCTGACGAGAAAGTCCAACTGCAAAATCGCAGATATCAATCATTTCCTGTACTTCACCATAACCTTCCTGCAAAGATTTCCCCATCTCATAAGAAACTAATTTTCCTAATGCCTCTTTGTGCACACGCAACTTTTCCCCAAACTGACGTACAATTTCCCCACGCTGTGGTGCCGGCATCAGTCTGAACTGTTTGAAAGCAGCTGTTGCAGCCTCCATCACTTTTTCATAATCGGCAGCAGTTGATGTTTTAACTTTTGCGATCAATTGTCCGTCTACCGGAGAATAACTCTCCAAAATTTCTCCTCCTGAAAAATGATTCACTCCAGTTGAAGTTCCCTCATTAACTTCTTTTATTCCCAATTGGCTTAAAGCTTCCTTTATTCCGAATTGTAATTCTGTTACTGCCATTATGACTTTTTTAAAATAGGTTGTCCAGTTTTATACTATAAAAAACTGATTATGATAACGATAACTATACTTATTTCCTGTAATTATTTAGCCTCCTGCAGCTTTACATCTGTACTTTCAAATATTTTATCGGCAGACGATGCTACAAATCCCTGATACAATTCGCCATTCGCCATTGGATAACGGAGGGCAAACTCATAATAGCAAGATGGAATTTCTACCCCCCCCTCTTCAAAATCCACTACATACAGATCAGCAAGCGTGCTCGATTGCTCTAATAATTGCTCCGGAGTTCCTTTAATTTTTCCACCGGAAGCATTCAGTTTCCATCCGCTGTTTTCCAAAAAAGTATTAAGTTCTTCTAAGGTGTTAAACCCTTTTAAAGCATTGGTACTAATTGTAAAGTGATTGGCTCTGAAACCGTAAACATACATCCAGGCCGCATACTCAGATTCTTCTAATAAAGATTTATAGATAGCCTGTGAATTCCCTTTCCATACCGATCCGCTTAAGACTAATTCAGCATCGTTAAATAAGTTCTGATCACAACTGTTCAGGATATTCTGTACTGTTTCCTGTAACTCAGAAGAACATTTTTCTAATTCCAGCTCCGAAATAAAAATTCTTGGTGCATCTTTATCGGTAGCGTGCTCATAATGTCTGGCAAAAAGTTTTTTGCTTTCAAAATTATACTCTCCTTTTGCTTCATAACCAACATTCAGGAAAGGTTTTTCTAAAACCTCAATATTTACACGTTTATCATTAAAAGTACGAATCGCTATATGGTCATTTTTTATCTCTTCTCCTCTTTCTTCCAGTAATTCATGTATTCTTCTTGCAGATGGGGTAATATTGGCATATTGCTCCCATAATTTCATAAGTAATTGATTTTTATCCATTTCCGTTTTGTTAAAATAGTGTGATTATCACACAAATTTATATATAAAAGTGTTATTATAACACCTTACTTTTACGTTTATTTAAAATTCGACATTTCACATCATTTTTTTTGTAATTTTGACACTTATAAAATCATTTTTAACTTAAGAATTGTCAAAATAATAGAAATCTCTAAACTACGCCAAACCATGCCAAGTATCAAGAAGAATGAAAATACTGACTATTTAGACCGCGAAATCATACATAAACTAAGTGAAAATGGAAGAATCTCTTTTTCAGATCTTGCCAAGGAACTAAACATATCCAATTCATTGGTACATTTAAGAGTTAGAAAATTACAGGAATCGGGAATTATTACCGGTTTTTCGGTAAAATTAAATCCTAAAGAAATTGGTTTTGAAACCACTACTTATACAGGAATTGTGACTAAAGAAGCACGATTTTCCTATTCTATTGCCGAAAAATTAAAAGAAATTCCAGAAGTTGTAGAATGCCATTGGGTTTCGGGAAAGTATGCCTTATTTATTAAAATTGTGGCAGTTAATAATGAAGAGCTTCGCAAAATTTTATACGAGCAAATTCATCAAATTGAAGGTGTAGGAAGCACCGATTCGTTTTTCTCTTTTGGATCGGCATTTGAGAAAAACCTGCCGGTATAACCATTTATGCCAGCAGTAAAAGGTTTAAAGTTATCCGGGTTTACATTAGAAAAGCTGTTTTCTAAAACTTAATTTGAGAAAACAGCATCTGTTCTAAAAATACTTATTTACATTTTTCAATCAAATCCTCGGAAGGGTTTCTTCCAAAAACTTTAAAATATTTTTTTGAAAAATAATCTACTCTGGTGAAATTAAGATCATAGGCCAACCGAACAATAGAATCATAAGATCCGCTACACAATAATTGATGTGCCAGAATAATTTTTTCTTTTTTAAAAAAATCATTTGGTGTAACACCTTCAATTTCTTTAAAGAGTCTTTTGTATTTACTGGTCGACATATTGGCAACTTTTGACAACTCTCCAATTCCGGGGAATTTATTTTTTAAATTATGCAGTAAATACTTTTTAGAAATCTCCATGCCCGTCAGGTCTGTTTTTTTTATCCTGCACGAAGGCAAAACAGCATCTGAATACCGCTGAATAAAGTTACCTAATAATTTTAAAGCTACTCCTTTGAGATAGAAACTAGAAAATTGATTTAAAACATCCTTATTCTTTATCGAATCGATCAGTATTCTGCTATTGCTGTCAATAAGATCGTGAAAACAAAGTTCTTTGCTTTCAAATTTATCTTTTAGTTTGTGAACATACATTGGACGAAGTAATTTCTGATCCACGATTAAACGCATTGTAAATATCCTCTTCCCGGCTGTATGTTCATAAATATTTTCTATGCTATTCTTCCATACAAAGAGTCCCAAATTCGCTAAAGAGCCTACTTTATAACTAATATCGCGAATCTGAATCCAGTTGATCTCTTCGCTAAGATCAAAGTTTATGATATACAAATCATCATGACTTGCCTGCTGTTTAATTCTTAAAGGTGCTGTTAGTTGATAAGACTTGCTTTCTGAGTACAAATATAGAATGGTCCTACGAGATTTGAATGCCGGTTTCAATAAGTGCGTCAACTACGGAATAATTGATACTTTTTTCTGTAAATATGGAATATAATCTAGATCCTAAAAAGAATACAACACTGAATATCAATACATTCAATTATCCTAAAGCTAAAATAAAATAGAAATAAACTACGTTTCCGCAACAAATTAGATACTATCATTATATTGTCTCGTAAAATTCAGTGTATAAAAAAAGAGGGAATCTTCTCCCTCTTAAAAATGGTTAAATGTAAATAATTAGAATTGGTTAGTTACTGTACTTATTAAATCTACCTTTTAAAATCTAAAATTAAACCCCGCTGTAACAATTCCTTTATACGCGAAACCTAATTTTACGAATGCTCAAAATTCTTTGCCCTTTCTTAAATCTGCTGGATTTATTAGTTATACTATTTAATATTAACTTTTACTGTACAATCAAAAGCGGAATCTATAACAAACCATCATATTACTAATACAAACGTAAGTCTATTCGTACCATTTAATTATGCGTTTTAAAAACACGTTATCACCTAGGTAATAATCGGTTGTAAAGCGGTAATATTTGGTAAAATTAACCGGGTGCAAATAATACTTCTATCACACGATACGCAAAACGCCGATTTATGGTTTAAAACGATAAATAAAATATGGAGGCTTTCCCTGATCGTCCGCACCTGTAAAAGCTGGTGAACTATTGAGTTGATTTACTGAAATATACATCCAACCGTCTGGGCCTTTATAAACATTATCCGGCCATTGCAATTTTTGATTGTCCTGTAAAATAGTAGTTAATTTACCCGCAGTATTCAACTTTGTTATGGCGTGTTCTTGCAGATTTGTAAAATAATGATTCCCTTCTTCATCTGTCAAAGCTCCATCACTAAAAGGTTTGTCACCTGCTTTTTTTATTGCTTTACTAATTTCGGCATCACTTTTACCTTCTCTAAATAGTTTGGCTGGCACGCTATACCATGAAGTTCCATTCATTGCTCCAAAAAATATCGTTTCCCTGTCATTTGAAAGTGTAATCGGGTCAATAGCTACACGAGCCGGTTTTCCTCCAAAATAAGTTACTTTACCATCAATAATCATATCTTTATCTTCTGCCTGCAAAGATACATGTCCGCTAAATCGGCGTGTTTTTTTTGTTTTCAGATTCAAAACAATAATACCCGGATTGGCAATATCGGCTAAGTAAGCAAAACCATTTTTTTCATCAATGGCAACATCCTGCGTAAATGTACCTTTAGGCGCAATAGTTTGAGGCAATTCAATTTTTTGAACTACTTTATTCTTACTGATATCAAAGGCCCAAAGTCTGGATTTACCTAATTCGAGTCCCATATCGGTAACCCATAACTGATTGTTTTTATCAAAGATTAACCCCAACATCGCATCAAATTTTGCGTCGGTTGCTTTTGCATCATATTTCTGATAAGTTTCAGATGGGTAAGGAATCGCTTTTCCGTTTACAATTTCTACCAATTGCATCTTCTGACTTCCCAAGGGATGAATGGTTGCAAAAACACGACCCTCGGCTGATACAGCAACGTCACCTGGACGAATGTCCATTGCGGCAACTACTTCGAGAGGTTCGGCTGTTTTTTGGGCATTTGCAAAATAACTGGCGGTCCCTTCAATCCAATCTTTACGTGGGGGAGCAAAAAAATCAATATCTAATGTCCCATCTTCCAAACATTCAAACTGATGGGGAATATTCCCCGGAATAATCAACACCTCTCCGGCACTAACAAGGTACTCTTTACCTTGCATGGTTACTTTTACACTTCCCTTTGTAATATAAGTAGTTTGCTCATTTGGATGTTGATGAAGTGGTACTTTAGCACCTTTATCCATCTTAAACAACGCCAGCATCCCCTGCTCTCCATACACATATTTACGCTGTAATTTATCTCCTAGTTGTTCCCATCCCAAATTATCAAATTTTAGATGTTGGATTTCTTTCGTTTGCTGTGCGGTCATAGCGGCAGCGAGCAAAATCATAGTAGAAATTGCTAATTTTAATTTTGTCATGTTTGTTGAATTTTAAATAATAAAAGCGGTTTATACCGGCACTCTGTTAGTAAGAGCTTTTAACGCCGTCTTGCTTTGTCCAGGGTTTGTTAAAGACTTTATTCTGCTGGGGCAAAATAACCTCATAACCCGGTTTTTCGTCTATGCTTACTTTTATAGTTGCTGTCCTTAATTTTCCGGAAATCAGATGCCCGCCATATTTACGGTCTCTGGAAATAAAATGAAAATGAAACGGAGACAAGTCGATCGCTGAAAGATAAGGCGGATTGTAAAAGCCAACCATAGTCCCCGAGATATGTTCTCTTTTATACAAAGGTCTTGTTTTCATGAGTTCGGACAGCCCGGTAGTCTCATTTTCATCAAGCCGCCTCGCACCACCGACTGTAATGTTTTCAAATTCACATTCTATGCGAACGGCATAAGGTTTATTAACCGAAGGAAGTCTTTTTATCACCTCGTTCTGGAGTTCTTCGATATCTTTTGTATCGGTAAGTTCAAACTGCATATCAGCTTTAAAGAAAACAACTGAACCAAATGGTATCTTAAAGCTGTTTGTTGCAACCCCAATCACTCCCGAAGCATCTACCCTATAGAAAATACCATCAAGTACAATCATTTCACCGTCTAAATAATTGTAAGTACCAATTCCGAAATTTCCTTTTTTAGCGAGTTCTCCAATCGATAATTCTCCTGTATAAACGCCATTACGCATCGCATCCATTACAGAATAATGAAAAACAGGTCTTTCTTCCTGAACCTGTGCTTTTACAGGCAAAAAGCCTAATACTGCAATAAAAAAAACTGCCATTCCGGTACTATTATTTCTCATGCCTTTATATATTAGATTACTTTCTTTCGTTATATTAGCAAAGATATCCCTAAAGAAAGTAGGACAAATTGTACATGTAAACAATTTTCCTGTACAATTTTATCATCAGCTCTAAAAGTTAATCACCATCATCAAGTTTCAGTAAACTTAAAGTTGTGATGACGTTATGTATTCTAAGAGAGAAGCACGGGATATCTTTATATTAATTGTCTCAACGGGTTAATATAATACAGGTTTACGATAATAAACCAACATTCAAACCTTGAGAAAGCATTGATATTTGTTATTTTATACTTTTAAAAAACTATGATAAAATTAATTCCTGTCAGATTTCACAAATATTATTATTCTGCAAGTTGTTTTTTACTATTGGTTGGATGCAAAACCGCTCAACAAAATGTTATACAGCACAATTATATCGCCGGAGAAAAAAACAAAGGCGATTTGTTTTACAATACATTACTGGATGTTTCCATCGACATCCCGGAAAATGTGAGCTATGAAGATCTTTCTAAGATTAATATAAGTACACTAAGAAAACGAATTGGGAATTATAAAGATATTTCTGCTGCAAAGGCAATACTTAGTTATAAAACAAATCAAAATTTAGAAAGCTATTATTTCTTTGAAAAGATTGAAAAACCAACTGACACCATTGTTCACGAAAAGCTGATTCTAAATGACAGTATCAATGGCATTATAATTTTTGAAAAACAAAAAGGAACGAAAAAAGTCATTTCACTTACACGAATGTCTGGCAATTCAAATCATTTGGAAATGGCTAACGAAAATATACGAAGGGTTCATCTAGACAGCACCTCTTTGAATAAATTGTCTTATATGCACTTATTTAATTATTACACCGCTGAGCCACATAAAAACTACCTTCAGGGAAGAGAAAAAATAAAGCACGCACCTATAAAAGATCCAAGAAAAACAATGTTAAAACCCCCTTTATACTTGACGATCAATTCATTTATAGGCAATAATAAAGAATATAATTTACTACTTAAAGAACATGAAAGCGATAAAAGTGATTTTAAACAAACTGTTCTAAATTCTCTAACTAAAAATGAAGTCAAAAAGGAAGAAGCTGTAATTGCCGCAATTGGAGATCTCGCTAACGACAATCAGATTATTATACTCAATGAGGATCATTTTTATCCCAAACATCGATTGTTTGCCATGAATCTTCTGGATGTCTTGAAAGAAAAAGGATTCACCGTGATTTCTATGGAAACCTTTACACCTAATTATGGTACTAATACCGCACCTGTTCCAAATGCTAAAAATGGTTTTTATATCAAAGATCCCTATTTTGGTCACTTTGTAAGGAAAGCAAATGCTATGGGATTTACTCTTGTGGGGCATGAAAATTCAGATCAGAAGGTAGACCGGGAAATTGGCCAGGCCAAAAATATCATGAAGATACTGGAAAAAGATCCAAAAGCAAAAATTTTCATTTATGTAGGTCATGGTCATCTGGAAGAAGAAGGAAAAAAGCGTCTTATGGGCAGTTACTTAAAAGAATACTCGAACATAGATCCTGTTACTATCAATCAGGAGACTGTTATAATGAAGACGAAAGAAAAATTAGTTCTGCTCCCTAAATCAGTATTTGCAAAAGATACTTTAATGAAATCAAGTGCTGATTATTTTGTAATTAATAACCTTGAAGCCGACCTGCAGTCTGTTTACCCTAATCAGCCGTTTAAAAAAGTAAATCTGAAAGACCGGAAGCTCTCACAATTTAAAAACGAAGAACTATTGGTTGACGTTTTCTTATCAGAAGAGTATAATGCGACTAAAAATGCAGATTTACTAATTCCGATTCAATCTATTTTAGTAGCTCCAAAAAACAACACAATTGAAATTGATTTACCTGTTGGACAATACTATATTACTGCAAAATCAGCCCAAAATGAGTTGTTTCAATTTAATCGAATAGGAGTCAATTAATGCTACAGGTTATTTCAAAAAAAATCCCGTTTTCAATGGTGTTGAAAACAGGATTTCTACTATCTGATTTATTTTTAATGACTCAAATTCTCTAATTCTTTCGGGTCATGTTTGTGTTTAAATAAAATCGCAAAAGCAATTGCAATTACTAAGGCATAAGATGCAAATGACAGCCAGATGGTTTGCCAGTCTTTCATTAAAATAGGATTAGTAAATATTCCATCTGCAGAAACTGAATTACCTTGACTTTTTACAAAATCAAGCATTTTTGAATTTGTACTTTCAGTTTGTAAAAATGACGCCAATTCAGTTGTATTAGTAAACGATTTGGTAAAAAAGCGATCAATAGCCCAACCTGAAGTTAAACTTCCTAAAACCGCACCTATACCATTGGTCATCATCATAAACAATCCTTGTGCAGAGGAACGTATTTTTGAATCGGTATTGCTTTCAACGAACAACGAACCTGAAATATTGAAAAAATCAAATGCCATTCCGTACACAATACATGACAATATGATCATCCATAAACCTCCTACAGGGTCTCCAAAACCAAATAATCCAAAACGCAATACCCAGGCCAACATACTAATCAGCATTACCTGTTTGATTCCAAAACGTCTTAAGAAAAATGGAATTGCAAGAATAAATAATGTCTCAGAAACCTGAGAAATCGACATGATGATAGTCGAATATTTAATTACAAAAGAATCTGCATATTTAGGAAAATGTTTGAATTCGTCTAAAAATACGTCTCCGTAAGCATTCGTCAATTGCAAAGCGCCTCCTAAAAACATAGAGAATACAAAAAACAAGGCCATTTTATAATTTCCAAACAATTTAAAGGCTTCCAAACCTAAAGTTTCAACCAGAGAGGCATCTTCCTTAGTAAGACGCTGCGGCTTACATTTTGGCAATGTGAAGGCATAAATTCCAAGAATCAACGCACCAACTCCGGCAATGTAAAACTGATATTCTGTTGCTTTGCTTCCACTTAAATTAGTGATCCACATTGCAGCGATAAAACCAATGGTACCCCAAACACGGATAGGCGGAAAATCTTTTACAATATTTTTATTATTTAATTTAAGCGAGGTATACGAAATTGAATTACTCAAAGCAATGGTTGGCATGTAGCAGCACATTGCGATAAACATTACGTATATAAAATTATCGGGGGTGGTAACGTGTGCAATACCAAATAAAACTGCTGCGTAAAGAATGTGCAGGACACCATACAGTTTTTCTGCATTAATCCATCTGTCTGCAATAATCCCGGTTAAGGTGGGCATGAATAAAGAAGCAATTCCCATGGTTCCGAAGACCAAACCAAACTGAGTTCCTTCCCAGTTTTTAGTTCCAAACCAATAATTTCCAATTGTTATAAGCCAGGCTCCCCAAACAAAAAATTGAAGAAAGCTCATTATAATCAACCTGTTTTTAATTCCCATACGATGAAATTGTCTTTAAAATAAATGAAGCGGTAAAACTACCATTAAAAATGATATCTACAAAAAATTAAATTGTTTTAACAACATCTGTTGCTAATTCCAGCACTGCTGTAAACTGTTCTTCTCTGTTTAAGTAAGAATTATCTATTTCTATCGCATCATCGGCAATAATTAAAGGAGAATCTTCACGATGTGTATCGATATAGTCTCTCTCGACTACATTTTTCAGGACATCTTCATAAGAAACGTTGTCTCCTTTTTGTTGCAATTCATCGAAACGTCTCTGTGCACGGGTTTCGGCACTGGCGGTCATGAATACTTTAAGTTCAGCATTTGGAAACACTACGGTGCCAATGTCTCTTCCATCCATTACAATACCTTTATTTTTCCCCATTTCCTGCTGTTGTTCCACTAATTTGGAACGTACTTCAGAAACTTCTGCTACTTTACTAACGAAACTGGAAACTTCAATGGTTCTGATTTGTTTCTCTACATTTTCTCCATTAAGATACATCTCGGCAAAACCAAGATCGGCATTAAATTTAAACTCTAACTGAATGTTCGGTAAAGCCGTTATAAGGGCTGCTTTATCAAAAAAATCGGCTGCAATAAGCTGGTTTTTCATGGCAAAGTAGGCTACGGCACGGTACATTGCTCCGGTATCTACATAAACATATTCTAACTCTTTTGCTAATTGTTTTGCCAAAGTACTCTTTCCTGTAGAGGAGAATCCATCAATTGCAATGGTAATTTTTTTCAATTTTTTTATTTTTAAATTTAAACTTATTTACTGCGATGGTCCGGTTTCAATAGTAAATACTCATCACAATATCGGATCCGGAATTGTCAATTATTTTTGCCACTCTTTCAAAATACTTTTTGTTCACCATTGGGCATCCATAACTGTTGCAAATATATCCATTTTGCTCTTTATACGGAACATCAAAATAATAATGAAAAACAATATTACGATCAAATGCATTGGAATTTGTGGTATCTAATCCGTATAATTTATAAGCTTTACCAAACTTTCCATTATAATGCTCACCAACAGCATATTTCCCCAATGAAGTACTGAGTGAATTGGGGACATTACTAAATTTTAACTTCCCTTTTATTCCAGTTTCAGACCCCAAACCATGGGCTACTAAACCTTTATCAATAATTTTATTAGCTCTTAGATCGTATATAAAAAAGCGATTCTTGCCGGAAGGAATTTTCATATCGATAAAGAAAGCATATTTGTCATTGTATTTTGAATCACTTTTTATAATTTCCTTGATTTCATTGATCTTTCTTTTGTCAATTGTACTTGTTACTGCTAAAGGAACTGTACTGTCTTTCCTGCTGATCTTATACCCAATAAAGAAAAGCAATACAATAAGAAAAATAAAAAGGATTTTCTTCATACTATAATATTGGACAATGTGGAAATATAAAATGGAATAAAATCAGGACAAAAAAAATGCTGTTGAAGGAAAAACAACAGCAAAATATGATTTAAGTATCTTTAAACTATGTTCCAGGTTTGCTAATAATAAACATCCAGAATGATATTTGACTTAGAACAATCTATATATTTTTCAAGTCTTTTAAAGAACTGTTCATTAACCATTGGACAGCCATGGCTGTTACTGATGTAATAATCTTGCTCTTCATAAGGAACTGCAGAATAATAATGCAACACTATGGCTCTTTTTAAAGCATTATTATTGGTTTCATCCAGACCATTTAATTTATAGGCTTTTCCGAAGATTCCTTTATAACATTTCTGAATCACATATCGGCCTAAAGCAGTGCAATTGGAATTAGGAGTATTACTAAAGCGTAAACTTCCTTTTACACCCGTTTCTGATCCCGAGCCGTGTGCTACAAGCCCCTGATCGATAATTTTACTGTTTACCAAATCGTAAACAAAAAAACGATTTTTGCCTGACGGTATGCTCATATCAACGAAAAAAGCAATTTTGGTATTGTATTTAGAATCAATACTCATCATGTTTTTTATTTCGTTTACTCTAAGGTTCATACGCTCTACTTCCAGAGTGGAAATAGCGGTTTCTTTTTTATAGTAGTGTTTTGCACCCGTTAAAACTCCAACTGTTAAAAACAAAAACAAACTAAGTATTTTCATATCATTACTGAAAATTTAAAATTAGACCAAAAAGACTTGTATTTGCTGCTAAAGTATATCTGGAATATGAATAATTAAATTTTAATCTGTTCATTTTTAATCCAAATCCTACTGACACCCCTGAAAAATTACGCTGTTCATTCACCCGTAATTCTTCTCCCCTTCTAAAATTATATCCTAAACGCAAATTAAATGCTTTTTTTGGGAAAAGTTCTACTCCTAAAACAACATGCCTTAAAGCATTGTTTAAAAATGAAACCTTTTCTTTGTTTGTTGATCCATCTATGCCGGTTCCTCCACGAACGGGATTCGAAAAAGAGATGTTCCACTGTTGCAAATTTTCTAATGTAAGATGCCAGCGAAGGGGCACATGCTCTAATTCCTGAGAAACTCCGGCCACAATTTCAAATGGTAAATTTTCTTTTATACCCGAGTACGTTGTAAACTGTGTACCTATATTACGGATTACCAGACCCAAATTTACGTCATTTTTTTCAATTACATACAAAAAACCTAAATCAATTGCTCCTCCTATCGAATTATAACTTTCTAACGTTGAAGTTATTAGCTTAGCACTTGCTCCAATATGCAAATCAGTATAAGGAACATTATAAGCATACCCCAATGAAAGTGCGCCTTCACTCCCGGTAAAATTAGAAGTAGCCTGACCATTTTCATCATAACCTTCAAATGAACCATAATTGACATAACTCACTCCTGCATAAAATGTTTGCACATGTCTGTCGTAAGTATAAGCATAAGAAGCAGTTCCATAAGAAGCTTCTCCATAGTAACTCCCATAATTCAGAGCAAGACGATTGTCCATATCTTCATTTAAAGCTGCCGGGTTAGACATCACTTGATTGACATCCTCGTCATAAATCGTGATGGTTTCTCCACCTAAAGCTGCCTGTCTAGGAGAGGTCGTTAAATTCAAGAACTGATAGGTGTGACGCCCTCCTATTTGCCCATAACTAACAGAGCAAATTGTTACTAATAAAAATAAAACAAACTGTTTTAACATTCTTTTGGGGCGATCCTATAGAGGGATAACGCAAGTGCGAAGATAAAATTATATCAATTATAAAAATAAAATACGATAAAATAAATTCCAATAGTAAAAATCCAAATTCCAAAACTGTTGCCTTAGATTAAATTTCAATAAAAAAAATTCCAAATTCCAAAACTGAGTTCTCAGATTGGAATTTGGAATTTAGATCTTGTTTTTTAAAGTCTACACTTTAAACTATTTCAGCGTTTTCGCATTTTTAACGTTCTGATCGGTCAAAGCCAAAGCCAGAACTTCACTCATTTCTTTTACATAATGAAAAGTAAGTCCTTCTAAATATTCGGCTTTAATTTCATCAATGTCACTTTTATTTTCATGACATAAAATAATCTCTTTGATATTGGCTCTTTTTGCTGCCAGGATTTTTTCTTTAATTCCGCCCACCGGTAAAACTTTACCACGAAGCGTAATTTCACCTGTCATGGCTAAACTTTTCTTTACTTTCTTCTGTGTAAGTAATGAAACTAAAGACGTTAACATGGCTATTCCGGCACTTGGACCGTCTTTTGGTGTTGCGCCTTCCGGTACGTGTAAATGGATATTGTACTTTTGAAACAATTCAACATTCAAGCCTAATTTTTTAGCATTGGCTTTGATATATTCTAAAGCAATTGTAGCCGATTCTTTCATTACATTACCAAGGTTTCCGGTAATGGTCAAAGCTCCTTTTCCTTCCGAAATCAACGATTCAATAAATAAAATATCTCCACCAACACTGGTCCAGGCTAAGCCTGTAACTACGCCTGCAATATCGTTGTTTTCATATTTATCACGTTCCAATCTTGGTACCCCCAAAACGGTCACGATATCTTCGTCGGTTACTTTTTTATTGTATTCCTCCTCCATCGCTACTGCTTTTGCTGCATTACGAATGACCTGAGCAATTTTAGTTTCAAGGTTACGAACTCCGGATTCGCGTGTGTATCCTTCTACGATTTTTTCCAGTTGTTTTTTACCAATGGTCAAATCTTTAGCCGTCAATCCGTGTGCTTCTAATTGTTTCGGGAAAAGGTGTCTTTTGGCAATTTCAACTTTTTCTTCGATGGTGTAACCGGACATTTTGATTACTTCCATTCTGTCGCGTAAGGCCGGCTGAATGGCTGACATATTGTTTGAAGTTGCGATAAACATTACTTTAGACAAATCGTACCCCATTTCAAGGAAGTTGTCGTAAAAAGCATTGTTTTGTTCCGGATCTAATACTTCTAATAAGGCTGAAGACGGATCACCACTGTTACCGCTCGACAATTTATCAATCTCGTCCAGTATAAAAACAGGATTTGAGGTTCCGGCCTTTTTCAAACTCTGAATGATTCGTCCCGGCATAGCACCGATATAAGTCTTTCTGTGTCCGCGAATTTCAGCTTCATCACGTAAACCACCTAAGGAAATACGTACGTACTCACGTCCTAAAGCCTCAGCAACCGAACGACCGATAGAAGTTTTACCAACTCCCGGAGGCCCTGTCAAACAGATAATAGGCGATCTCATATCGTTACGAAGTTTCAATACAGCCAAATGTTCGATCATTCTTTTCTTTACTTCTTCAAGTCCAAAATGATCTTTATCTAATACTTTTTGTGCATGTTTTAAATCGAATTTATCTTTAGAATATTCACCCCAAGGTAATTCTAAAAACAATTCCAGGTAGTTACGCTGAATTCCAAAATCAGGAGATTGCGGGTTCATTCTGCGCATTTTAGACAATTCTTTTTCGAAATGTTTCTGCGTTTTCTCGTCCCACTTTTTGGTTTTGGCCTTCAACCCCATTTCATCCATTTCTTCCTCCTGCGAAACGCCTCCCAATTCTTCCTGAATGGTTTTCATTTGCTGGTGAAGGAAATATTCACGCTGCTGTTGGTCTAAATCAAAACGAACTTTTGACTGAATGTCGTTCTTCAATTCTAATTTTTGCAGTTCCACATTCATGTAACGCAACGTTTCAAGCGCACGTTCTTTTAATCCGTTTATCGATAACAAACCTTGTTTTTCTTTTACGGATAAATTCATATTAGAAGAAACAAAATTGATTAAAAACGACTGGCTTTCAATGTTTTTAATCGCAAAAGTAGCTTCTGACGGAATGTTTGGGCTTTCTTTTATAATTTGAATCGCCAATTCTTTTACCGAATCTAAAATTGCGGTAAACTCGGTATCATCTTCTGCCGGACGTTCTTCTGAAACTTCTTTGATCGTGGCAGTGATATAAGGCTCTTCTGAAACTACTTCATCAATTTCGAAACGTTTTTTACCTTGTAGAATTACGGTTACGTTTCCGTCAGGCATTTTTAAAACGCGAAGAATTCTGGCTACGGTTCCAATTTTATGAATATCATCTTTTGACGGGTCTTCGTCTTCTTCATTAATTTGAGAAACCACACCAATAATTTTTCCGCCAGCATTGGCATCATTAATTAATTTGATTGATTTATCTCTTCCTGCCGAAATCGGAATAACAACTCCCGGAAATAAAACGGTATTGCGCAATGGTAAAATAGGCAACGAGAGCGGAAGCTCTTCGTTATTCATTTCCTCTTCGTCTTCCGGAGTTAATAATGGAATCAAATCTGCTTCTGAGTCAAATTCCTGAAGTGACAGATTGTCAATTGTGAGTATTTTATGGTTTGACATAATAGTATATAAGTCGTTTTGTCATTAAATATTTCATACTAACCGCAAATATAACTTTACAGGCGGTAGTTTTTACTAAATCTGTGCAAAGTATTTCATTTACAAGATTAGCGGTAAAAATAGACAATCATTGTGCCAAAAGCAAAAAAGAAAGTTTTGAAATTGTATGATAGAAGTTAAATAACCGAAGAAAGACAATTATTTAAAAAAAAAAAAAATTAATTTTATCAAAACTGTAACAAACCCAAAAAAGCAAAGTCATTATTAAAAACTAGCAACAATTACTTGAGTATAACTAACCAGAATATCGAAGAATTAATCACGCTTTGTAAGGAGAACAACCAAAAAGCGCAATTCGAAGTTTACAATCGTTATTGTAAAGCGATGTACAATGTGGCATTCCGCATTGTGAAAGATGAACATTTTGCACAGGACGTCATGCAGGAAGGTTTTCTGAAAGCTTTTACAAAAATCAATGATTACAAACAAGAAGTAGCGTTTGGTGCGTGGTTAAAAAGAATAATCATCAATTACAGTATTGATTTTTATAAAAAGAATAATGCTTTTCAGGCAGAAGATTTGACTAAAACCCTTTATAAAATAGAGGAAAATGACAGTGTATTAAGTGACAGCATTGATCTGAATTCACTTAAAGTAAAACAAGTCTTAGATACGATTTCGAACCTGAAAGACAATTATCGTATGGTTTTAACCCTTTTTTATATTGAGGGTTACGATCAGGAGGAAATTAGTGAAATATTAAACATCAGTTATGCTAATTGCCGGACGACGCTAAGCAGAGCAAAAGAAAGTTTACGAAAAAAATTAGAGGAGATATGAAAAAGGAAAATGACGATTTAGATCAATTATTCAAAAAGTTTGAGAACCAATGGGATGTAGCCGAATTAACTTCTGACCATCAGCTTGATTTCTTAAATAAATTAAACAAAAAACAGCCTAAGAAGAAAAATAATGCGGTTTGGGCCATTGCTGCTTCAATTGTGGTGTTGTTGGGGGTATCTATATTCTACAACAGTTACCAGGAGCCTAAACAGTATAAGTTTGCTTCGAAGGAAGCCAAAAGAACCGATTCGATATTCAGTATTTTAATCGATAATGAGCTAGTAAAATTAAAAGAAAAAAGTTCTCCTCAGAATGAACAAATTATTAACGATGCCTTAAAACAAATGAAGGTGTTTGATACCGATTATGCAAAAATCATGAAAGAACTGCAGAAAAACGGTGAAAACAAACAAATTATTTACGCCATGATCAGTAATCTGGAAACACGTATTTCCTTTTTACAAACAGTATTGAAACGCATTGAAGAAAATGAAAATTTTAAAACTAACACTACACATGAAAAAACATTATAAAATACTCATCCTATTGCTTTTACTTCCTTTTTTAGGGTTCTCAAACGATGATAATAGTTACATCACTAAGCAAAAGAACATTAAAAAAACCTATATCGTAAATTCGAACGCAGGTATTGATATTGACAACAAATACGGAGACATCACCGTCAGTACCTGGAATGAAGATAAAATAGACATTGACATTACTATTAAGGTAACCAGTAAAAATGAAAGCTGGGCAAACCAAAGACTGAACAGTATTGATGTTGACATTACTGCCCTTAAATCGATGGTTACTGCGGTGACAAACCTTGGAAATTCTTCGGTAAGAAGTAAAGGAAGTGCAGATTTCTTTGAAATTAACTATGTTATTAAGATCCCGAAAAACGGTTCGGTAAAACTTAATAATAAGTACGGAGATATCACAACACTGAGTTTAGAATCTACCACAGATATCACTTGTAAATACGGAAAGATAACGTTAGGAAAATTAAATGGTTCCAGCAATCGAATCGAAATAGGCTATTGCGATAACTCAACCATTGAATCTATCAAAAACGGAAATATTGAAGCACGCTATTCTAACCTGAAAATTACCAATTCCGGAAACTTAAACATAGACTCGAATTACACTGATTTGTATTTGCTTGATGAAGGCCAGAATATCAAATACGATAGTAATTACTCTACTTTTAAACTTCAAAAAATTAGTTCGCTGACGGGTTCCGGAAATTACTTAAGTGTTTCTGTTGGAGAACTCTCCGGTAATTTGAATATTGACACTGCCTATTCAAAGATAAATGTGGACACTCTGAACGAGAAAAAAAAGAATGTGAATGTAGCGAGCAGCTACACGAATGTATCACTGGGTTACAGCGCTGATCTTTCATTTGATTTTGACATTAACACCAGATACGGGAATATCAAGTACGACAGTTCATTAGAAACATCAGTGGCGGAAAGCAAAGGCAGTGCTAAAAAATAAGCGGTTACAACAAGAAAAAAGGACAAAGCAAAATAACGGTAACTACCAGCTATGGTAATGCCGCATTAATCAAAAAATAACAATCTAAAACAATCAAAACAATGAAAACATCAGTTAAATTATTCGTTTGCAGTGCATTTTTATTCAGTTTTATTGCAAATGCTCAATGGTCTAATAAAAAGATAAAAGGAAATGGCAACGTCGTTTCTGAAACCAGAACTACTTCTGATTATGATGGTATAAAAATTTCCGGTTTTTTTGATGTGGATTTAGTAGCAGGGAAAGAAGGAAAAATTACACTACAAGGGGAACAAAATTTATTGGCCGCCATAAAAGTTGAAGTGGAGAATAACATTTTAAAAGTTTACGTTGAGAAAGGCGTTAATCTCTCTCCAAGTCTTGGAAAAAAGATCGAAATGACGATCCCTTTTGAAACCATATCTCAATTGAGCCTTGCAGGTTCAGGAGACATCCGTACTAAAAACCCAATTAAAAATGACAAATTTCAGGCAAGATTATCAGGTTCAGGAAACTTTAATCTGGCTTTAGATTCCAACGATCTTGAATTGACTTTAAGCGGATCAGGAGATGTAAATTTAAAAGGAAATGCGGCTAATTTTTCTACCATATTATCAGGTTCCGGAGATATCGATGCCACAAATCTTAAAACAAAAAACAGCGAAGTAACCATTTCAGGATCAGGAGATGTTCGCGTAAACTGTACTGAAAGTATAAGTGCAAAAGTTTCTGGATCCGGTGATGTGAGATACAGCGGAAATCCAGAAAAAAGAAGTGTAAAAGTTTCAGGATCAGGAAGTATCTCAAAAGCTTAATTTAAAAAAAAGCTCAATAATAAAAGATTTTACCATCATCAAATCAAAGAACAAACAGCTTACTTTTCTTTTATTATTGAGCTTATACTTTAAAAGCGGTACCGCGATCAAAAATCACTACCAATGAAACGAACTTTTTTAGTTTTACTTCTGATTACCTCCTGCACTTTATCATTTTCTCAAGAAACAACTATTTCTGAAAAAATCAAATCTCTGGACAGCTTAAAAAATGGTACTGCAGAAATGATGTCAAAATACAACCTTAAAGGATTAAGTGTTGCCGTTTTTGAAAATTACAAAGTAATCTGGACGAATCAATGGGGTGCAAAAGCAATAGATACAGGAGAAAAAATTGATTTGAACACTGCTTTTTCTACTGCCTCCATTTCAAAGCCTATCGTCGCTATTGTTTGTACAATTTTAGAGGAAAAAGGATTAATCAACCTTAATGCCCCTATCTCTCAATATCTAAAATCATGGCAATTGCCTAAAAGCGACTTTACCACAAAAACACCCGTTACCTGGAAGCACCTATTATCCCATACAGCCGGAACAAGTCAGGGCGGTTTTGAAGATTATTATCAGGGAGATTCCATTCCCACAATTGTAGAAAGTCTGCAGGGCAAATTATTACCCCGATCTAAAAAGCCTATCGAATTTCTTTTCAAACCTGAGACCGACTGGCAATATAGCGGTGGCGGTTATGTAATTATTCAATGTGCTCTGGAAGATCATTTCAAAAAGCCATTGGCACAAATTGTCAAAGAGCAGCTTCTTGATCCTTTGCATTTGCAGAATTCAACTATGATTCAGCCCAATGAAAATGGTTTTCTGACTAATATTGCTAAAGTACACAACAGTAATGGTAAAATAATCCGAACAGGAATTCCCATCACGCCACAAGTTGCGCCTTCGGGATTGTGGTCTACTCCTACTGATCTGGCCTTAATTGCGATTGAATTGCAAAAAGCACTTGCGGGTAAAGGAAAAGTGATTTCTAAAGCCGTGGCTGAAAAGGTTACAAACATAGTTACAATGAAAGGTCCACGAGGATGGAGTTACGGATGGCAGCGCAGTCTTGGATACGGAAATCTGGACTGGTTCTCGCATGATGGCTCTAATACCGGAACCGGTGGAGATTTGCTTGCTACCATGAAAAATGGTAACGGAATTGCCGTTTTAGCCAACGGTGACAAACCTAACAGACTTCCTGTAATGACGTACATCGAAAAGGAAGTCATCACAAAACTAAACTGGTCTAAACCAATTAAGGGAGGTGCTGTTAAAATTCCATCAGAATTAAAAAATGCTATAAAAGGGTATTATACTGAGATTCTGTACGGATATGACCGAATGGGAACAACTAAAATAGCTGAAGAGCATAACGGCCTCTATCTTTACTCTCCATTTTTAAAAGAGAATTTTGATACCGAAAAAACTAAGATGCATTACTTAGGAAACAATACTTTCAAAATCGATAATTATCCGAACGAAATTCATTTTAACTTACTCAATCATAAATTACAAGCCATAACGATCACCCGTGCAGTTAGTACCACGCGATTTTTGCAGCTTAGCCTGGAACAAATCAGAACGCCACAGACTCAGTTAATCGAAATATTCAGTGAGAATACGTTTGAAACTGCTGTTAATCAATTTAAAAAATTAAGATTAAAATATCCTGACTATAATTTTGAAGACGATCTAAACAATTTTGGTTACAATTTGTTTAATAAGAAGCTAACTGATCTTTCGGTTCAGATTTTTGCTCTTAATTGTTCAGAATATCCGGCTTCTGCGAATGCTTTTGATAGCTTGGGTGAAATTTATGAAGCCATTGGACAATTAGGTCCTGCCAAAGAGAATTATTTAAAATCGTTGGAATTAAATCCTAAAAACGAAAATGCCGCGCAAATGCTTGTAAAAATCAATGCGCAGCTTAAATCTAAATAATATTGAAGTAAAAGTGCTTTTTAAAGCTACAGTCTAAACACGAATTCCACGAATTTGCACAAATTCTAAAAGGCGAGCCCCTGTTTAGTGACAATTCGTGCAATTCGTGTTATTCATTATACTTCATCCACAGAGCAGCTTTCTAAAGTGCCTTTTTTGGTACTCTTCTTAAAAGAAAAATAGCCGTCACAAAGAAAATGGCCAAAATCACAATTGCGGCACGCGGACTTCCGGTGATCTGATCGATGATTCCATAAACGCACATTCCGATTACAATTCCGATTTTCTCCGCTACATCGTAAAAACTAAAGAAAGAAGCGGTGTCTTCTGTTTCCGGTAATAATTTTGAATACGTCGAACGGGACAATGCCTGAATTCCCCCCATCACAAATCCGGCTACAGTAGCCATCACATAAAAATGCATTGGTAATACTATAAAGTACGCCAAAGCACAAAATACAGCCCAAATACTATTGATAACAATCAAAGTTGGAATGTTTCCAAACTTAGCCGAGGCTCTTGAGGTTAAAACTGCTCCAACAACTGCTACTAACTGGATAATCAAAATACATTTTATTAATCCTATGGTACTATCTTCTTTGGTTGCCCACTCAATTTCCTGCGCTCCAAAATAAGTCGCTACAAGCATTACCGTTTGCACCGCCATACTTGAAACAAAAAATCCACTTAAATATCTTCTTAGAGCAATATTATCTTTTAGCAAAGCCCAAACTTTTTTTAACTCTTTAAAGCCATTAAAAACAACTGAACTGGTTAATTTCTGACCACTCGCTTTACTTCCTTTTGGCAGATAATAGTAGGTATACTGACTGAACAGAATCCACCAGACTCCAACCATTATAAAAGAGTAACGCATGGCTTTCATCGCAGCTTCACCATCGGTTCCGGTAATACCAAAAAGTCTTGGCTTCATAATCATTGCTAAATTGATAATCAGCAACAAGACACTACCAATATACCCCATCGAATACCCTTTGGCGCTAATTTTGTCCTGCTGTTCTTCAAAAGCAATATCCGGCAGATAAGAGTTATAAAAAACCAAACTTCCCCAATATCCCAGCAATCCCAGGAAATAAAAGGCTAATCCTGTATAAATATTATCGAGATCAAACCAATACAATCCCATGCATGACAGGGCTCCCATATAACAAAAGAATTTCATGAAAGCTTTCTTGTTCCCCACATAATCGGCAATTCCGGATAATAAAGGAGAGATAAAAGACACTACCAAAAAGGCTGCTGCGGTAATAAAACTAATTAAGGCCGAGTTTTTAAGATGCATTCCAAATACATCAATATAATGGTCGCGATCTGTAAATAAAGCTTCGTAAAAAATAGGGAATACTGCCGATGCAATCGTTAAAGTGTAAACCGAATTGGCCCAGTCGTAAAATGCCCAGGCATTCAATAATTTCTTATCTCCTTTTTGTAGGTTCTTCATAGTAATGGTTTTGTTAACAGGCTACGAATTTATTTCTTTTTTATTACAATCAAATCAATTTTCAGTAATTCATGTATTAATAAATTATCAGCATAAAAAAAGCCATCCTGAAAAGGATAGCTTTGTCTATTTTATCGTAAAAAATCTATTTAATGATTCCCACTTTGAGTGCTGTTGCTCTTGCTTCTGGTATTAAAGCTCTTATATTGGCAATCCTTGAAGCATCTGAAGGGTGTGTACTCATAAACTCCGGTGTTCCCGATCCTCCGGATTTGGCTGACATTCTGCTCCAGAACGCAATAGCATCATCCGGGTTATAACCTGCAATGGCCATTAATGTCAGACCAATTTTATCTGCCTCAGTTTCATTACTTCGACTGAACGGCAACATTACTCCCACCTGTGTACCCAGACCATAAGCCTGTGCAAATATTTCCTGTGTTTGCTGGGTTTTACCGCTTGTGGCTGCTCCTAAAGCAACGCTTCCTATTTGTTGTAACTGTGCGGCACTCATTCTTTGTGCGCCATGATTCGCTAAAGCGTGTGAAACCTCATGTCCCATAACGGTAGCTAAACCGGAATCATTTTGTGTGATCGGTAAAATTCCCGAGTACACCACAATTTTTCCTCCGGGCATACACCAGGCATTCACCTCCTTATTGTCTACGAGTTTGTACTCCCAACGATAATCTTTCAAATACTGCGATTGTCCCAGGTAAATCAGGTATTTTTCAGCTGCTGCCTTAATTCTTCCTCCTACCAATTCTACTTTTTTCGCATCTGCTGTTCCTGTAATTACCTTATTTTCGGATATGAACGTATTGTATTGCTGAAACGAAGATGGAAATAATTCACTGTTTGAAACAAAATTCAAATTTTGTTTTCCTGTAATGGGATTAGTCGCACAACCGGCCGCTAAAACAACGGCAAGTAAGCCTGATGCTAGATGTTTTCTCATGATAGTGGTATTATAACAACATACAAAAATACGATTATTAATTTTTCCACTTTTATATAATTACCAAAAAAAATATCAGGATTATACTATTCGCCAATAATATGAAGCTCGTTAAACTCTTTATCAACGATTAAAAAATGATTAAGTTCAAAACCTTCCTTGTCAAATGCTATTTTCTCATTATCGATTTCAATTTCAGCCACTTTAAAAGGCAGTCCGATTAAATTGATTTTATATTTGCTATAAGGTGTTGTATATTTTCCTTCTTTGTGTAACTGAATGATAAGCTCTTTCTCTTTTCCAATGGTACTGAAAGACAAAAAGCTGTAACGTCCTTTTTTGTAATCATATCCATCCTGTGCATCTTCGTAAACGACTGACTTTTCTTTTCCGAGTTTGAAGTATAAATCGAGTGTTAATTCATCAAATTCGAGTTCACCAACATATTGCTGTACGGGATATTTCGGAATAACAGCTCCTGCTTTCACAAAGACCGGAATTTCATCAAATTTAGTATCAATCCAAACTTCTCTGCCTCCTGTTGCAAATTCGTTGGTCCAGTAATTGTACCACTCTCCTCTTGGAATGTACATTCGTCTGCCGACAGCATTTGGTTCGAGTATCGGACATACTAAAATTTGATTCCCAAAGATGAATTCATCATTGCGATAATGGGTTTGAGTATCTTCCTGATCGTAATATACTAATGGTTTTAACATCGGAACTCCTTCTTCAATATACTGCCAGAACATGGTGTATAAATAAGGGAGTAACTGATAGCGCAGACTGACAAACTTACGGGTAATGTTGATGACTTCTTCATCAAATGCCCAAGGTTCCTGATTGCCATGATCTCCGGAAGAATGCGTTCTGCAAAACGGGTGAAATACGCCTAACTGAATCCAGCGGGCGTACAATTCTCCGGTAGGCTGTTCGGCAAAACCTCCAATATCAGAACCGGTAAATCCCATTCCGGATATGCTCATTCTTTGTACCTGAATGTTGGCAATCCATAAATGCTCCCAGGTAGCAACGTTGTCACCTGTCCACGAAGAAGTATAACGTTGTGCTCCGGAGTAGGCTGATCTGGTGATCACAAAGGGGCGTTTAGGATAAACAAAACGTTTTACCCCATGGTAAGTAGCTCTGGCCATTTGTGTGCCGTATATATTGTGCGCTTTTCGATGGCTGCATGGATTTCCGTCGTATACGTGACGTACATCTGTGGGAAATGTTTTGTTGGGAACTTCCATTACTGCGGGTTCGTTCATATCGTTCCAAACTCCTTTTACGCCAATATCTGAAATTAATTCTTTAAATAACCCCGCCCACCATTCTCTAACTACGGGGTTTGTATAATCGGGAAAATTACATTCACCCGGCCAGACTTTCCCTTTCATATAAGGCCCATCGGCTCTTTTGCAGAAGTAATCTTTTTCTAAGGCTTCCTGATACACCCAATACTCTTTGTCTATTTTAATTCCCGGATCAATGATCACAACTGTTTTGAAACCGTCTTCGGCCAATTCGGCTACCATTTTTTTAGGATCGGGAAAATAGTTTTTGTTCCAGGTAAAACATCGGAATCCTTCCATATAATCGATATCGAGATAGATGGCGTCACACGGAATTTTGAGTTCTCTGAATTTTGAGGTGATTTCTTTTACTTTACTTTCAGGATAATAACTCCATTTACATTGATGGTATCCTAAAACCCAAAGTGGCGGCAGTTCTGGTTTTCCGGTCAAATCGGTATAAGTGGTTACTACATCCTGCATTTGCGGGCCGTAGATGAAATAATAATTCATTTCTCCGCCTTCTGCCCAAAAGCTGGTAACGTTTCTTCTTTCCTGACAGAAATCAAAAAAGGTCCTAAAAGTATTGTCGAAAAAGATTCCATACGATACTTTATTGTGCAAACCAATATAAAACGGAACCACTTTGTATAACGGGTCCTGTTCTTTTTGGTAAGCATATTGATCGGTGGCAAAATTTTCAAGTCTTTTACCTTTTAAATTCATCTGCGTTGCTTTGTCTCCCAGACCGTAAAAACACTCCCCGTCTTTAGAGGATTTACTCATTTTTACGATATTTCCTCCGTATTCATAACTTTCTTCCCAATGAAAACCAAGTTCGTCTTCCAGAATAAGAAAATCGTTTAAATCGTAAATAGCGAGACGTAAATCTCTCTTTTGAATTTTACATTTTACTTTACTGGTCCTGATTTGAAAATAAGCTTCTTCTTCGGTAAGTTCTAAAAAGTTGTAACCGTGAAGCTGTGTTTTATCGACGGCATACGAAAAATCGTTACTAAAATACCCTTTGGTCGTAAAACGAAAGCGAATCAAACTGTCTCTAAGAATAGTGACTTTTAAGATTACTTTATTGTCGGTATGAAAAAAAACAGAATCTCCTTCATGTTGATGCGAGATAATTTTTGATGGATATAAATCGCCCTTGTATTCTAATGCTGTATTTGTAATCATGTCGATTTCTGTATTAATTATATAACGTTAGTCTCCCTTTCAAACATACAAAAAAACCAGATAACCCTCTATAAATAAAAGGATTATTCACGAAAACGTTTTTTCTGAATGAGTATTAATTATCCTCTTAAAAATTCAACAAATCGATAATTTAAGAACGTGAAACTGATAAAATAATATATTGACTATCCGCTAAGCGGACTAATAAGTCATCTATACAATACTGACTTTAAACAATACAAATATAAAATCCGTGTTTATCAGTCTAAATTGCTGTCATCTGTGTGTCCTTTATACAAATGAATAAACGGTGATACTCAAAGGCGGTAAATTTAAAGCTACGGAATAATCTCTCCCATCATAAGGAGATGACTCTATAGTTAATGCCTGCAGATTTCCTACACCGCTTCCTCCATAAATAACAGCATCACTATTAAAAATTTCCTGTAGTTTACCTTTTTCCGAAATTCCTATTCTGTAGTTTTCACGGACTACCTGTGTAAAATTGCCAACGATAATCAGATTCTCTTTAGGATTATTTCCTTTTCGTATGTACGATAAAACCGCATTCTGATGGTCTGAATAATTGATCCACTCAAAGCCCTCTCCCGAAAATTGTTTTTCATACAATGCAGGACGAGTTTTGTATAATTGATTCAAATCTGTAATTACTTTTTTAATTCCAGAATGGTAGTCGTATTGCAGTAAATGCCAATCCAGACTTTTTTCAAAATTCCATTCATCGCTTTGCCCGAATTCAGATCCCATAAACAATAACTTTGCTCCGGGATGTGTGAACATATAACCGTACAGCAATCTTAAATTGGCAAATTTCTGCCATTCGTCACCCGGCATTTTATTGGCAATCGATTTTTTTCCGTACACCACTTCGTCATGCGAAAACGGCAACATAAAATTCTCGGTAAAAGCATAAGTCATCGAAAAAGTCAGTTCGTTCTGATGGTATTTTCGGTAAACGGTTTCTTTCTGAAAGTATTTTAAAGTATCGTGCATCCAGCCCATCATCCATTTCATTCCGAAGCCCAAACCTCCTGTAAAAGTTGGTCTGGAAACCATTGGAAACGAAGTACTTTCTTCTGCAATAGTTTGAACTCCATTAAAATTAGCATAGATTACTTCATTGAATTCTTTAAGAAAACTTATCGTATCCAAATTTTCTCTTCCTCCGTAAATATTCGGTTCCCACTCTCCTTCGTTTCTCGAATAATCGAGATACAACATAGACGCCACGGCATCCACACGCAAACCATCGGCATGGTAATGCTTCAACCAAAAAACGGCATTGCTGATGAGGAAAGCGCGAACTTCATTACGTCCATAATTAAAAACCAAACTTTTCCAATCCGGATGATATCCTTTTCTGCGATCCGGATGTTCGTATAAATGTGAACCGTCAAAAAAGCCCAAACCGTGTGCATCGTCAGGAAAATGCGACGGCACCCAGTCTAGAATAACACCAATACCGGCCTGGTGTAATTTATCTACCAAAACCATAAAGTCCTGTGGTTTTCCGAAACGCGAAGTCGGTGCAAAATACCCTGTGAGCTGGTATCCCCATGAAGGATCGTAAGGATATTCCATAACTGGCATAAATTCTACATGCGTAAAACCGGTTTCCTTTACATACGCAACCAAATCATCTGCCAGTTCTAAATAGGTTAGAAAGCGATTATGTTCTCCGCGTTTCCAGGATCCCAGATGCACTTCATAAACCGAATGAGGTTTGTCTAATGCATTATTCTCCTGACGTGATTGCATCCATTTTTCGTCCTTCCAGTTATAATCCAAATCCCAGACTACAGAAGCGGTATGAGGTGGTTTTTCGCAATATAAAGCAAAAGGGTCCGCTTTTTCGGTAACGATTCCGTCAATATTCGATTGAATTTTATATTTGTACAAAGTCCCTTTTGAAACCTCCGGAATAAATCCTTCCCAAATACCCGAAGAATCCCAGCGTACCTGTAAAAGATGTTCACCCTGTGTCCAGTAATTAAAATCACCCACCACAGAAACCGATTGCGCTGTTGGGGCCCACACGGCAAAATACACTCCTTTTACCCCATCAACTTCAATTAAATGCGCTCCTAATTTTTCGTACAACTGGTAATGTTTTCCCGCTTTGAATAAATTA
The DNA here is from genome assembly GCF_023539155.1 of Flavobacterium sp. B183. Lineage (NCBI taxonomy): Bacteria > Pseudomonadati > Bacteroidota > Flavobacteriia > Flavobacteriales > Flavobacteriaceae > Flavobacterium > Flavobacterium sp. B183. The sequence goes on from NZ_CP097434.1 coordinate 3,822,247, forward strand.
ATATCAAATTCGGTAAAGAGAGAATGCGTAATTACTTTAGACATATTTGGTTTTTAAGGCAATAATTAATTGTAAGCATTTTATTCAATTCTAAAATTATCAGAGAGAACAGCTCCTTTTTTAATGACAACAATACCATCTTTGATACTGTACAACTCATTCGTAAAATTATCCAAATGTTTTCCGCCGCTAATGTGAACGTTATTTCCAATTCTGACATTCTTATCAATCAGGGCATTTTGTATGAAACAGTTTTCGCCAATACCAACATGAATTTTACTGATTGCAGCTTCACGATTTAGTTCGTCCAGATCCTGATAAAAATCGTTCCCCATCACATAACAATTCTCCAATACAGTTCCCTCTCCAATTCTGGAACGGATTCCAACGACTGAACTTTTAATTTCTTTGGCGTTAATGATACATCCTTCCGAAATTAACGATTGATTGATGGTAGAATTTCTAAATTTAGACGGCGGCAATAAACGAGGTCTTGTAAAAATTTTATTGTCGTTATCAAACAAATTAAATTCAGGAATATCGGCCGTTAGACCAATATTAGCTTCAAAGAAAGATTCAATATTCCCGATATCGGTCCAATACCCTTCGTATTGGTAACTCAGGATTTTATGTTTGCCTACAGCCTGCGGAATGATTTCTTTTCCAAAATCCTTTGTTTCCTGATCGGCCATCAGCTCTACGAGTAATTCACGGTTAAAAATATAAATTCCCATAGAAGCCAGATATTTTTTACCCTTCTCTTTCATGTGTTCACTTACATCAGATTCCCATTCGGGTAACAATGAGGCATGGGGTTTTTCGATAAAAGCTTCGATAAAACTCTCGTGATTGGTTTTAAGAATTCCAAACTCAGGTGCGTCTTTAGCATTCACCGGTAATGTCGCAATCGAAATTGCAGCGTCAGCAGCAATATGAGCCTCGAGCATCTCATTAAAATCCATCTGATACAATTGATCTCCGGATAAAATCAAGGCATGATCAAATTCGTGTTTTAAAAAATGCGACATACATTGTCTAACGGCATCTGCTGTTCCCTGAAACCAGGTTGGATTATCAGGAGTTTGTTCTGCCGCCAGAATATCGACAAACGACTGGCTAAAGATGCTAAAATTAAAAGTGTTTTTAATATGTGCGTTTAGAGACGCCGAGTTGAACTGTGTCAGGACAAATATTTTAAAAATATCAGAATTAATACAATTGGAAATAGGGATATCCACCAATCGGTATTTTCCACCAATTGGAACTGCGGGCTTAGATCGGGTTTCGGTTAATGGGAACAAGCGTGATCCTTGTCCTCCTCCTAAAATAATGGCAACTACATTCTTCTTCTTAAATTTCATTTTTCTCAATTATTAGGTTGTATATCTCGATGTATTCTTGGCATGCACGCTCCCAGGAATGATCAGTACCCATTCCTTTCGCTCTAATATTTTTAAAATTAATTTTATCCCCATATAATTTGACGGCACGATTGATCGAATAACAAATATCCCCTACCGAAGCCTGGTCATGACATACTCCGTTACCATCGTCGCCAAAATCTATTACCGTATCTCTCAAGCCTCCGGTTCTTCTCACAATCGGAACCGTTCCGTAACGCAGTGCATACATCTGGTTTAAACCGCAAGGTTCGACCCTCGAAGGCATTAAAATAAAATCTGCTCCTGCATAAATCAAATGTGCTAATGCTTCATTATACCCAATAAAAACATTGTAATTCCCTTTATAATCATTTCGCAATTGAACTAATTGTTCTTCAATCAACGAATTTCCTGATCCCAGAATCAGTATATTAATATTTTCAAAATTCTCGGATAATGCCAGTGCCGAAGCCTGTGGAAGCAAATCCCCTCCTTTCTCCTCAAACAGACGCCCTATAAAACTGAATAATGGTTTTGCAGGATCGAGTTCAAACTCCCCACATAATTTTTCTTTGTTCTGCTGTTTTCCAATCTCAAAAGTATCTATTGAATAATTACTCTCAATCATTTGGTCTTTGGCAGGATCCCAAACTTCAAAATCAATTCCGTTTAAAATCCCCTTTGATTTGTGTCGAACAGATTTGAAAAGGGCTTCTAAACCATTTGCGGCATTATTAATTTCGTCGAGATAACTTGGAGAAACCGTAGTCAAAGCATGGGCACACTTGATTCCTACTGCTAATGAGTTAATCGAATGGTCCCACTCTAAGAAACCAACATGTTTCAAATCAAACTCCGGCAAATAAAAGAGCTTATCAAAACCAAACCAACCCTGATACAGACCATTGTGTATTGTAATTACTGATCTTACATTGCTAAGACTTTCATATTTGTAAGCATATTTAATTAAAAACGGAATCAATCCGGTGTGGTGATCGTGGCAATTTAAAACATCAGGAACTTTATTACGTGCTATAATCCAGTCTAATGCCGCAATCTGAAAGGACACGAATCTTTCAATATCATCTTCATATCCGTAAACATTTGGGCGATCGAACAATTCTTTAATTTCAATCAGGTACAACTCATATCCCAATTTATCTGTTGTTTCTTTTAAAACACTAAACGGAAAATTAAAATTCCCCAACTTCACATTTCCCCAATGAACACATTCAAAATCGTTTTCTTTTCTAAATTTTGTATCATAACAAGGAACCACAACACGAACGTCGTGACCAGCTTTAGTCTGATACTTAGGCAATGCGCCAACCACATCGGCCAAACCGCCCACCTTTGCCATTGGATAACACTCTGCACTGATGTGAAATATTTCCATTTTTAAAATTTATATGCGTACTAAATACTATTTTCTCAATTCTTTTTTTCAGTAAACATCTATTAATGTGTTACTTTTATCTTTTTTTAAATTTAGGAAAAAATAAACAGAATCCAGCCCTCAGAAAAAAATTATTGATATGTCAAAAAAGGAAAATAATCCTACTAAATCTCTAAAAATTCCCAAGTTTATTATTGCATCCGCTAAAATTTGTGCCTTTTTTTCAACAAAACTGGTTACCACTTATGCCGCAAAACTTTTCACAACTCCTGTAAAACATAAAGTTCCAAAACGCGAATTGGACATGGAGCAAAAAAGTATTCAAAAAACCATTTACGTTCCCGTAATTAATAAAAGCGTGGTTACGTATGAATACGGGAAAAGTGATCGCAAAATTTTACTCGTACACGGTTGGGCCGGAAGAGGAACCCAATTATTCAAAATAGCCGATGAACTTTTAAAAAATGGCTTTTCAACGGTAAGTTTTGATGCTCCTGCACATGGAAAATCCGAAGGAAAAAGTACGATTATGTCTGAATTTATTGCTTCAATTTTAGAAATTGAAAAACAATTTGGCCCTTTTGAATTTGCGATCGGTCATTCCTTAGGCGGAATGTCTGTCCTAAACGCGATTAAAGACGGATTACAGGTAAAAAAAGCAATAATAATTGGCAGTGGCGATATTGTACAGGATATATTGGATGATTTTGTAGCCAAGCTAGAGCTAAAACCAGAAATAAGCGAACGTTTACGCGACCATTTTGAAGATAAGTATCAGGTAAAAATGGATGATTTTTCAGCTTACAAAGCAGCTCAAAAAATTAAACTACCTGTTCTCGTAATTCATGATCATGATGATCCCGAAGTTTCGGTTAAAGCAGGAATCCACATTCATAAACAATTGGAAAATGGAACTTTATATCTAACGGAAGGCTTAGGACACCGAAAAATTCTAGGCAATCAAAATGTCATTAAAAAAACGATAGATTTCATCAAAACCCCTTAATTTTGTGATAGTTATATTTTCTATTGTTCAATTCTAAAGAAACTAAAGATGGACTTATTTGGAGAAACAACAAATTGGGAAACAAGACTGGAACCCATTCTAAGTAGATATAAAGGAAGAAAACATCCTTTAGACTATCAAAATACTTATCAATTATTAGTAATGGTTGTTCTGTCTGCTCAGGATTCTGATGCCAATATCAATAAAATTGCACCTGTACTATTTGAAAAATATCCCACACTAAAAAGTCTGTCTCAAACCGATGCAGAAACTTTCATTCCTTACATAAGCAAAGTCCGTAATTATCCCACAAAAGCACAATGGCTTTTGGAAATTGCAAAAACGGTTCAAAATGATGAAGACATTCCACTAACCATGAAAGAATTAACCGCTTTAAAAGGTATTGGAAGAAAATCAGCCAATGTAATTTTAAGAGAAACTCATCAACCAGCAGAAGGAATTATTGCCGATTTACATGTCATACGCGTCGCACCAAGAATTGGTATTATCAAAGAGAGTAAAGACGGAATTAAAACAGAAAAAGACCTAATGCAGGTTTTGCCCAAAACCATTTGGTCCGAAATTGGGATGGCAATTTCTTTTTTAGGAAGAGAAACCTGCAGACCCAAACCAAAATGCGATGAGTGCACAATTGCAGACTCCTGTCATTACTTTGCAACTCAAATTGCATAAAAGCATTATTTTCTTCTGGTATCGATCAGATAGATGATTTTCCAGTTGTCTTTTTCTTTAAACAAAGTAAAAGTATTTACTCCCGAGTGACTCAGTTTATCGTTTACATAAAACTGATAGGGCGCCCAAACATGTGCTATTGTTCCGTCAATTTGAATATTGTAGCTTAAAATCTTTTCAGAAAATTCAATATTAGATGGAATAGTAGCAATTGATTTATAGAATTTACCTACATTCTCCTCTGTAAGTTTGTTTCCTTTAACCAAACTCTCACTAATAGATTGCAAGACTATCCTATCCGCACAAACAGATTTCATTCTTACGGTATCTCTTTGGTGAAAACCTTCAAAAAAGGTTTCAATACTCTTTTGGACTTCCTGCTGCTGTGCGTTTACAGCTAATCCTAAAAATAGCAAACTGACAATACAGAACATTCTCATAAGCAAAGCATAAAATTAAACACCAAATTGACTCAGATGATGCTCCAGATGTTTAGCAAACATATTACTCCATTCTGTCGCAGTTAATCTGCCAAAAGAATGTGATTCTTTACCGTCGAAATCTTTTTCACCCAACAATTGCGTTTTATTAATGTACGCAATCAGCCTTTCTTTCTCAAGATTAAAATCGCGAGTGCCATTTATAATAAATTGAGATGCAGTGGGATTATTATGTTTATAAGGTGTTTCACTTACCACCTTATTTTTAACCAATGTCTTTAAAATAAACTTCAAAAAGAAACCTGGTTTGGCATGAATATCATCGTAAACCATCTCATAGGAAACATTACAGTGTGCCAGCATTTGAGCCACATCCATTTTACCCCAGAGCCCTTTCGAATCCGGTTGAAGCAAATTAATACGTTTTACAAACTCATCACAATCTCCTTTATAAAAGACATTTTTCATCGTATTCCGATTTTTCGATAAATTAAACACTAAAGTAAAAATAGGATTTTTATCTGAAACTACAATCTTTGATTTTAACCCATCGAAAAAAATTACTCTCAGATTTTTAAGTTAATACCTACTTAGCAAAAATATAGTAAAGATCGTTATGGCGTTCCCCTTTGGGTCGGGCTGTCCGCTAAATCTTTTGCGATAGAAGTTTCAGGGAATTTTAAAAGTATGGGCATCGCAAAAGGATATCGCTTCCATCCCTAACGCATACCGTGATAAAAAGAATATTTAAAGAAAAAAAGAACTAAAGTTTTTAACCGTAAAGTCCGCAAAGGTATACGCAAAGCACGCAAGGAAAAAGGGCTGAAAGCCCGAAATGCGAAGCACTATGAACCAAAATTAACAGCAAACATCGCCCTGAAAGGGCAAAAGCCATCTACAGCCAATAAAAAATCCGTCTTAATCCGCGTTTTCGCCTGGCGAATCCGTATCATCCGCGTTTTATTTTTTAATCGCAAAGATTTACACAAAGCGCATAAGAATTTAAAAATAGTATAAAACAAAAAACCCTATCCGATTTGGATAGGGTTCTTCAAAAGAAAGGCGACGACATACTCTCCCACATAACTGCAGTACCATCTGCGCAGGCGGGCTTAACTTCTCTGTTCGGGATGGGAAGAGGTGAGCCCCGCCGCAATAACCACCTTAAGGCTGTTAGTTGCTTGGGCAACTTTTTAATTGACAATTGATAATTAACAATTGATAATTAAAACAATATTTTAACATACTGAGATAAAGAAACAAATAAGTTTTTTACTTAAGAAAGTTTCCTCCCGATAGCTTGCGCTATCGGGAAAAGGGTGTACATAAGCTTACGGATTATTAGTACTACTCGACTATGACATTACTGCCTTTACATCTATAGCCTATCAACGTGGTCATCTTCCACGATCCTTAAAAGAAATCTCATCTTGTGGTGGGTTTCGCGCTTATATGCTTTCAGCGCTTATCCCTTCCAAACGTAGCTACTCTGCGGTGCCCCTGGCGGGACAACAGATACACTAGAGGTTTGTCCAATTCGGTCCTCTCGTACTAGAATCAGATCCACTCAAATTTCTAACGCCCACAGTAGATAGAGACCGAACTGTCTCACGACGTTCTGAACCCAGCTCGCGTGCCACTTTAATGGGCGAACAGCCCAACCCTTGGGACCTTCTCCAGCCCCAGGATGTGACGAGCCGACATCGAGGTGCCAAACCCCCCCGTCGATATGAGCTCTTGGGGGAGATCAGCCTGTTATCCCCGGCGTACCTTTTATCCTTTGAGCGATGGCCCTTCCATGCGGAACCACCGGATCACTATGCTCTACTTTCGTACCTGATCGACCTGTATGTCTCTCAGTCAAGCTCCCTTATGCCATTGCACTCTACGCACGGTTACCAAGCGTACTGAGGGAACCTTTAGAAGCCTCCGTTACTCTTTTGGAGGCGACCACCCCAGTCAAACTACCCACCAAGCACTGTCCTCTTCATCGAAGAGTTAGGCCTCAGATAAACAAAGGGTTGTATTTCAACAATGACTCCACAACGCCTGGCGACGCCACTTCACAGTCTCCAACCTATTCTACACATCATTTATCCAAGGTCAATACTAAGCTATAGTAAAGGTGCACAGGGTCTTTTCGTCCCACTGCGGGTAAACGGCATCTTCACCGTTACTACAATTTCACCGAGCTCATGGCTGAGACAGTGTCCAGATCGTTACACCATTCGTGCAGGTCGGAACTTACCCGACAAGGAATTTCGCTACCTTAGGACCGTTATAGTTACGGCCGCCGTTTACTGGGGCTTCAATTCAATGCTTCTCCGAAGATAACATCTCCTCTTAACCTTCCAGCACCGGGCAGGTGTCAGGCCCTATACTTCATCTTACGATTTTGCAGAGCCCTGTGTTTTTGATAAACAGTCGCCTGGACCTCTTCACTGCGGCCAGCTTGCGCTGGCGACCTTTCTCCCGAAGTTACAGGTCTATTTTGCCTAATTCCTTAGCCATGAATCTCTCGAGCACCTTAGGATTCTCTCCTCAACTACCTGTGTCGGTTTACGGTACTGGTACTAATTACCTGAAGTTTAGAGGTTTTTCTTGGAAGCCCTTAGGCGCACTATCTCTTTGTCCGAAGACTCCGAGTACTATCGTATTTCACCATTCTCTACGGATTTGCCTATAGAGAATATAGCTAGGTACTTCAACGAACTATTCCGTCAGTTCGCGGCGCTTTCATCACTCCGTCACCCCATCACAGTAATTAGTAGTACGGGAATATTAACCCGTTGGCCATCGACTGTCCCTTTCGGGTTCGCCTTAGGACCAGACTAACCCACAGCTGATTAGCATAGCTGTGGAAACCTTAGTTTTTCGGTGTGCGGGTTTCTCGCCCGCATTATCGTTACTTATGCCTACATTTTCTTTTCCAGCCAGTCCAGCATACCTTACGATACACCTTCAACCCTGCTGGAATGCTCCCCTACCACTTACAATTACTTGTAAATCCATAGCTTCGGTAATATGCTTATGCCCGATTATTATCCATGCTCGTCCGCTCGACTAGTGAGCTGTTACGCACTCTTTAAATGAATGGCTGCTTCCAAGCCAACATCCTAGCTGTCTGGGCAGACAAACCTCGTTCTTTCAACTTAGCATATATTTGGGGACCTTAGCTGATGGTCTGGGTTCTTTCCCTCTCGGACTTGGACCTTAGCACCCAAGCCCTCACTGTTATCAATCATTATATAGCATTCGGAGTTTGTCAGGAATTGGTAGGCGGTGAAGCCCCCGCATCCAATCAGTAGCTCTACCTCTATATAACTAAAATAACGCTGCACCTAAATGCATTTCGGGGAGTACGAGCTATTTCCGAGTTTGATTGGCCTTTCACCCCTACCCACAGGTCATCCGAAGACTTTTCAACGTCAACCGGTTCGGACCTCCACACTGTGTTACCAGCGCTTCATCCTGCCCATGGGTAGATCACACGGTTTCGCGTCTAACACTACTGACTAAAGCGCCCTATTCAGACTCGCTTTCGCTACGGATCCGTGACTTAATCACTTAACCTTGCCAGCAACGTTAACTCGTAGGCTCATTATGCAAAAGGCACGCCGTCACCCCACAAAAGGGCTCCGACCGCTTGTAAGCGTATGGTTTCAGGATCTATTTCACTCCGTTATTCACGGTTCTTTTCACCTTTCCCTCACGGTACTGGTTCACTATCGGTCTCTCAGGAGTATTTAGCCTTAGCGGATGGTCCCGCCAAATTCAGACAGGGTTTCACGTGCCCCGCCCTACTCAGGATACCACTATCTATTATACTTGTTACCCATACGAGGCTATCACTCTCTATGGCTCGACTTTCCAGTCGATTCCGGTTCCTTGTACATAAAATGTCGTGGTCCTACAACCCCAACAATGCCGTAACATCATTGGTTTGGGCTAATCCGCGTTCGCTCGCCACTACTTACGGAATCACTTTTGTTTTCTTCTCCTCCGCCTACTTAGATGTTTCAGTTCAGCGGGTTTGCCCACCTATCGGTGTACTATGTCTTCAACATAGTGGGTTGCCCCATTCGGATATCTACGGATCAATCGATGTGTGCTCGTCCCCGTAGCTTTTCGCAGCTTATCACGTCCTTCTTCGCCTCTGAGAGCCTAGGCATCCCCCATACGCCCTTATTTTGCTTATTGTACCAATCTTGTTTCTTAAAACAAGACCGTTTTTTTTTGTCTTTTATTATTGCTAATAAAAAACGCTTTCTACTTTCTTATTATTTTCTTATCTCAATATGTCAATGAACTTTTATAATTAATAATTATCAATTGATAATTGTCAATTATTTCGTGGAGAATAACGGAGTCGAACCGTTGACCTCCTGCGTGCAAGGCAGGCGCTCTAGCCAGCTGAGCTAATCCCCCATTTTTTAGTTGTCAGTTAACAGTTTTCAGTTAACAGTACTTAAAACGGTTACTCAACCTCTAAAATTTCCTTTTAAATTAAGCTTTCAGTCCTTTTTAATTATCAATTGTTAATTATTAATTATCAATTCTTTTTAAAAAGTAGTCCCGGGCAGACTCGAACTGCCGACCCCTACATTATCAGTGTAGTACTCTAACCAGCTGAGCTACGAGACTCTGTTTTTACTTAATTCTTTCATTTTTTTAAATTAACAGCAAGAGTAATACAATCTCCAATTCAGAGACCCATAAATAATCATCTTTTTTCCTTAACGTGCACTAGGCTAACAGTAAGGCTCTAGAAAGGAGGTGTTCCAGCCGCACCTTCCGGTACGGCTACCTTGTTACGACTTAGCCCTAGTTACCAGTTTTACCCTAGGCAGCTCCTTGCGGTCACCGACTTCAGGCACCCCCAGCTTCCATGGCTTGACGGGCGGTGTGTACAAGGCCCGGGAACGTATTCACCGGATCATGGCTGATATCCGATTACTAGCGATTCCAGCTTCACGGAGTCGAGTTGCAGACTCCGATCCGAACTGTGACCGGTTTTATAGATTCGCTCCTGGTCGCCCAGTGGCTGCTCTCTGTACCGGCCATTGTAGCACGTGTGTAGCCCAAGGCGTAAGGGCCGTGATGATTTGACGTCATCCCCACCTTCCTCACAGTTTGCACTGGCAGTCTTGTTAGAGTTCCCGACATGACTCGCTGGCAACTAACAACAGGGGTTGCGCTCGTTATAGGACTTAACCTGACACCTCACGGCACGAGCTGACGACAACCATGCAGCACCTTGTAATTTGTCTTGCGAAAGATCTGTTTCCAAATCGGTCAAACTACATTTAAGCCTTGGTAAGGTTCCTCGCGTATCATCGAATTAAACCACATGCTCCACCGCTTGTGCGGGCCCCCGTCAATTCCTTTGAGTTTCATTCTTGCGAACGTACTCCCCAGGTGGGATACTTATCACTTTCGCTTAGCCACTGAAATTGCTTCCAACAGCTAGTATCCATCGTTTACGGCGTGGACTACCAGGGTATCTAATCCTGTTCGCTACCCACGCTTTCGTCCATCAGCGTCAATCCATTAGTAGTAACCTGCCTTCGCAATTGGTATTCCATGTAATCTCTAAGCATTTCACCGCTACACTACATATTCTAGTTACTTCCTAATAATTCAAGTTTAGCAGTATCAATGGCCGTTCCACCGTTGAGCGATGGGCTTTCACCACTGACTTACTAAACCGCCTACGGACCCTTTAAACCCAATGATTCCGGATAACGCTTGGATCCTCCGTATTACCGCGGCTGCTGGCACGGAGTTAGCCGATCCTTATTCTTACGATACCGTCAAGCTCCTACACGTAGGAGTGTTTCTTCTCGTACAAAAGCAGTTTACAATCCATAGGACCGTCATCCTGCACGCGGCATGGCTGGATCAGGCTTGCGCCCATTGTCCAATATTCCTCACTGCTGCCTCCCGTAGGAGTCTGGTCCGTGTCTCAGTACCAGTGTGGGGGATCTCCCTCTCAGGACCCCTACCCATCGTAGCCTTGGTAAGCCGTTACCTTACCAACTAGCTAATGGGACGCATGCTCATCTTTTACCGTTGTGACTTTAATAGTATCTCGATGCCGAGTCACTATACTATGAGGTATTAATCCAAATTTCTCTGGGCTATCCCTCTGTAAAAGGTAGATTGCATACGCGTTACGCACCCGTGCGCCGGTCTCTATATCCGAAGACATATACCCCTCGACTTGCATGTGTTAAGCCTGCCGCTAGCGTTCATCCTGAGCCAGGATCAAACTCTTCATCGTATATTTTTATATTATATTGCGATGATATCTATCGGTTCTTTTCGAATCTTACGATTCTATTACTCTTATTCTTTTGTCCCGATTAATCGGGACAGCTGTCAATTCAATATGTCTACGAACGTATTCTTTTTTATTAATCTCGCTTGTTTCTCAAAGCGGGTGCAAAAGTAGAAAACTTATTTCTAATCGGCAAGAGTTTTTTGAAGTTTTTTTTAGAAAATTTCTTTTCGTTTTTAACTTCTCTCCTTACCAATCTTTCAATGAACTCCCCTTGTTTTGCGGGGTGCAAACTTAAAACTTTCTTTCTTTACTCGCAAGCTTTTTGGAATCTTTTTTTGAAAATTTCTTTTCGTTTTAATTCCTTCGCTTGTCAGTATTTCAGTGAACGTTTATCGCTGTTGCGGGTGCAAAAGTAGTCACTTTATTCGCTTTTACAAGCTTTTTTTAAACTTATTTTTAATCTTTTTCGAAACTTTCCCCTAACACTCTGATAACACCTCTTTTACAAATTAAACTTTTTTCAGGTTTGAAAGGTTTTTCTTCGTTCAAATGAAACTCTTAGATACAAAGCCCCGTTTTTACTGGTTTTTTACTAATCTCGCAAAGTCGCAAAGGCGCGAAGTTTTTGTTTTTCTTGTCTTATTTCCTTTGAAAACCCATACCCTAGCCCCGATAGTAGTGGAAATCCTTTTGATTTTTCCTTTAAAAAGCAAAAGATTGCAGCGGATAGCGGGATAAAGCTTCGACTTCGCTCAGCTGGACAGAATCACTCCTTATATAGTATAGAACCTCAAATACCAAGCTTCGACTTCGCTCAGCTGGACAGAAACTGCTTTTATTGCATTTTCGCTCAGCTGGACAGAATTACTCCTTATATATAGGTAGTAAAAAAACAAACCCGACAGGTTTTGAAAACCTGTCGGGTTGTAAATTGCTAATTACCTAGAACTAGTCTGTGAAATTATCTAATGATTAATTTTTCTATAGATGTATTCCCATCTTGTTCTACTCTTATTAAATACACACCGCTTGGCAAGCCTAAAACATTCAATTCTGTTTTTTCTGTTTGAACAGAAAGTATTTTCTTTCCTGTCATATCAGATATCACAATGTTTTTAGGACTACTTGAAGCTGATTGTATGTGAACCTTACCTTCGGTAACCGGATTTGGATATAATACAAAACCTTCAATAGCATTAGTTGGTAGTCCCAATGTACATGTTGTACTTGATACATTTACTGTACGTGTTACTGTAGCTTGATTTTGTAATGCATCTTTTACCGTATATGTTATTACATATTGTCCCGGAGTATTTACATCAACAGTACCTGAAACGATAACCGAAGAAGTAATATCAGCATTTGTATTATCTGCAGCTGTATAACCTGGATCTGTGTACACACAACCTTTATCAATTGAAATGACTGCATTACCTAAAAGTGTAATTGTAGGTTTAGCCGATTCAATTGTCAACGTCCAATACTCAATATTTCCGCTTTGTGCCAATACATTATAAGATACTGGTCCAGTATAATTAAGTGTTGTCACTCCACTAGTCTGAATATAAGTACCGATACGCAATGTAGCGAAATCAGAAACCTGAACATTAGGTACTAAAGCGCTTAAATTAGCATTATTATTTACCTGAACTTTTACCGTTTTAGCTACAGGATCAATAACACTTGTTCCTACCTGATTAGCTACTGAATAAGACAAGATACCTGCTTTAGTATTTTTTGCATTAATATCTACCGTATAGTTAGTTTGAGATTGCTTATTCTCTGAAACAACTGTTACTAAGAAGCTATTACGGTAATCTGAAGCAGTTACTTTAGAATTAAGCTGTTTTACACCGTCAACATAAAGCTCAGCGCCTGGCGAAACTGTAAAATCTGCAACTAGGCTTGAAACATTGTAACCGAACGGTACTGTTTTAGTAGCGTTATTTCCAACAATATCTGTGTAAATTTCCTGTGGTAAACCTGGATTCGAAACTGTTTTAAAATCATAAGAAAGTAATTTACTTTCATTACTTAAACCAGTAACTACTTTCACAGTATAAGTTTCGGTAATTCCGGTATTAAAGCCAACACCTTCTACTGTTAAAGTAATTGGATTGGTAAAATCGTTTGGCGTCACTCCGTTCACTTGTGTCACACCTCCAATTTTTGCAATACTTTTCATTCCTAAAGTATAGTTAGCAATTGCATTTGTAATATCTGACCCATTGTTTAATATTACAGTAAACGTTTTGGTAGGTGCATCATAACTTGTAGATAATTGATTTACAAAATCTATTTTTTGCAATAGAACTGGTACATTCCAGAATTTACCATCTCCTAAACCATTAGTATCAGCATTGGTTACAACAGCAGTGTTATCACTTATTGTACTATCAAAAACGAACGGTTTGTCCCCTTCTGAAAAACTGTAATACGCTAATAATCCTGGTTCGTTTCCAACGTATTTCGTCGTTGAATTTGCAGCAATTGTTGCCTGATTACGAACTCCTGACCAAATACGAACTTCATCAATATTACCATTTAAACCACGAGCTAGTCCTGTATTATTACCTACATAAGCAGGTGCGCTAGCATTTGAGCTTGCTGCCCCAGCAGTACCTGTACTGGTATAAGGAACCGAAACTCCATCAATATAAACTGTATACACGAAAGCCGGACTTACCGTATAAGCGATGTGATGCCATGTGTTTTGTTTAATGGTATTTACTCCTGTATTAATTACGTACGATCCTGTAGCAGTAGTAATAGAGATCACTAAACTATTTTCCTTATACAAACTCAAACTATTATTAGTATGAATAAACACTAACGCTGTACTCTTATCTAAAAGTCTTGCAAAAGTTGTAGGTTGTTTTTGATTTACCCAAAGCTCATAAGTATAATTACTAGTAAGATTCAATGCCGCTGTAGCGTCTATTTTGATAAAGTCATTTACTCCATCAAAAGTTCCAGTCACATTTACAGGATGATTTGCAGCATGCGAAAGACTTATTGACTTAGCATCATTTAAAGGATCGGTATCCCCTGACAGTTTAGTGTAAACCTGAATTGTATAATCACCAGGTGCTCCTAAATCTGCTTTAGTAGTAAATACAATAGGAGCTGTTCCACCTGCCGGAATTGAAGTTGTCTGATTTTGAACTACTTCAGCTCCTCCATTAATCTTGTAAGCAACCGGGAAATTATTAATAGCTACTGTTGAATAATTACGAATTACAGCTGAAACTGTCACAGGAGCATTACCTGGTTTAATTGGTGCTGAAATTGCATCAATACTAGCATCGGCAGCTGTAAAAGGTAGTACGTTAATAGTGTACTCCTCTACTTCAAAATCACTTCTTGAACTTGTTAATCCATCAAAAGTTGGCCCAAGATTCACATTGAAATATTCTGAAGGTGAACGGAACATATGAAGAACACGCATTAATTTCTCGCCAGAAGTCGTGTTAGCCGGAATAGTAAATCCTCCTGCTAATGTAGCATTATGTCTAAAATAATGTGTACTTGTTGTTGATGGTATAGCAGGTGCCGCAGAAGTTGGAGTAGTGTTTACCCAAAAATTCCCTGCATAAAATTCATCTGTCAGATTACCATCTCCATTCAAGTCAATAACAACCATTGTGAAAACTCCCGTTGCAGTTGCTGATAAGTCTCTGGTTATTGGTGTTTCGGTTTTTGTAATTGTTGCTTCTGGCTGATAAGTAAAGCCAGCATAAACCGGAATTTTTATGTTTTTAAAATCTGAATACGCTGTAGTTCCAGAATTATTAACCACATCATTCCATTTGAAGCGCGAAATAGCATATCCATTTGTATTGGTGTGAACCGGTAATTCGTTTTTATTGTACACTACTTTTTCGACTGCATCGTTAGCCGCATTTGCATCCGGCAAATCAGCTCCCGCTTTGATAGTATAAGTAGCATCTACAACTGATAGATCTGCTTTAGTTGCAAAAGTGAAATTTACAGTAGCATTAGCTCCTATAGTTGGAACAGTTTCTGTAACTTTTGCTCCTCCGTTTACCTGATAAAATACCGGATGATTGGTCAAAGCAGTCGTTCCTAAATTACTAACTCTAATAGTCACATTGTGTGCATTAGTCTTTTTACCTAAAACTTCAGGTGTAGTAATTGAAACTACAGATACATCTGTTACTGTTGGTTTCACTACACATTCTATATCAGCAATCCATCCTAATTCATTTGTATTACTGTCTGAAGTAAATCTAAAAGTCAACTCCCCTCCTGCAGCTGTTGACGTTAATGAAGGAGGTAAAGTATTTCCTGTAAAGGTACCTAATAAAGGAGCAGATGTAGTTGTTCCGTTGTACACATATAAGTAGTCATAGTCCTGCTCCACATTAAAGGCAGAAAAAGTTACCTTAATACTATTTCCAGCTGTTGCAGGTTTAAAAGTAATAGTTTGCGTAAGATTATCTCCATAATTTGCATAACGCGAACCACTATCTGTAAATGTCGCTGCACAAGTAGATGCCGGAGCAGCTCCGCCCATTAAAACATCAGTTCCTGTATTACGAACACTTCCCACTAACGTATTATTATCTATAACTGTATCACCTGTATAATTTACATTTCCAACTACTTTATAAAGTTTTGGTGTTGAAAAATCTGCTTTTTGTACAAAATCATAAGATACTTCAGTAAAAGGATTAATTGGTCCCGGAATAGTTTCAATCACTTCTGCTCCACTATCAATTTTATAAGAAACGGGTACATTGCTTACCGCTACAGGAGAGTGATTGAATACTTTTACTTTTACAGTTTCACTGGCTGTAATTCCTGCATTTGGAGTTAATGAAGTTAATTCAACATCCGTCGCAGTTGCCTCAAAAATAGAAACATTATCAATAAAAACAGAATTGTAAACGTTATCATTCGCTATTACTTGCACATCGTTATCCATAACCGATTCAAAAGCTACACTAAAGATAGTTCCCGCATAAGCCGATAAATCGTATAATAACTCTGTATTACCTGACGTAGCTGTTCCACCGTAAACACCTATATTTTCGTAACTATTCACTGGAGTTCCGTTTACAACAAGTCTAAAGAAGTTTTTGTTTGGTAGTGGTGAAGCACCAACTGTAGTCCAGATTAAATTAAATTTAAGTCCAATTGTTTTACCTGTCAAACTTGTAGCGTCGATATCACAAAATGAAACTTTCTTAACAAAATTAGAGTTGTTAGCAAAAGCATTTGCCGATGTGCTTGCTGCCCAAGGAGAAGCTGATACATCACCTGATCCGGCCATTTTTGCTCCGTCTACAAAATCTGCATTAATATACTCATACTTTACTACACCAGTTGTTCCTTTTGAAAAGACATAATTTGCAGCTTTTCTGGAATTAAAGTTCTCTGTGAAAGGAAGAGTCGCAGCACTTACCACAGCTTTAGAAACCGGCTCAACGTTTACTGCCCTTACTCTTTCAGAAACAATTCCTGTTGCGATATCAATGGATCTTACTGAAAACCAGTTATCTTCTCCAACTGATACTGCAAAAGTATAAGTCGGATCAGTTACTGTTGCAACAACATCAAAGTTGTATCCATTCATTTTTAGCACTTCATACTTTGCTCCCGGAATTGGATCCCAATCCATTTTATAAGATGAAACACCACATGCTGATGGCGCTATCACTAAATTTTTAGGCTCTGTAATAATATTGAACACCTCTCTTGAAGTGTCTACTTTTGAACCTGCAATTACTCTTACTTTTGCATTAGCCACAATTCCTGCAGGAACTTTCCATGCAAAATTTCTCGCAGCAGAAGGAACATCTTTCGCTATAACCTGGTAGTTAATCCCTCCATCAACAGAATATTCGATTGTAAAAGGTTTTGCTTCTCCTTCATAGTCCCAACGAATGTACTCTGTAGTATCTGTATTAAATTTCTCTCCTCCGATAGGATAAGTTAAAACTAATTCAGGAGCTACTAAATCATACACTACAGAAAACTCTTGTGTACCAATAGGCACTCTAGTACCGCTAACGATAATTTTATACGTTCCTGCAGCAGGATTATCCAAAGTGATTTGTTCAATATTATTTAAATTGTCCACTCCGCGAACCGCATTAGCATTTGGTGTTGTAGCATTTAAAACCCAAGGCAAAGTGGTTACACCGTCTTTTACAATTTTCACATCCAAATCGTTTACCAAAACAGAAGAGGCTCCTGGTGTTCCCTGCAAATCTGTGTAAGCAAGTAACACTTTTAAAGTCACTAATCCTGCCGGTACAACAATTTCTTTCTCATAGCTTTGACCGTTAGCTACTGTGTTAGAATAAAACGTTTTATTATCTAAAGCTCTAACAGCTCTAAGACCATTTAAATTTCCGAAACCATATTTATAGTCAGGACCAGGATTTCCAGCGTCTTTAGAAGTTCCTGTCACTAAGGCCTTCATTAAAGATGCTAATGGTTTTGTCCCGTAAATATTCTTGTATCTTTCATACAATAAAGCAACTGTACCTGTAGTTCCAGGAGTAGCCATAGAGGTACCACTCATGATCTGATACGAATTGCTATAATCTAATGAATACACATTTGTACCTACAGCAGCAATTTGAGGAACCAAACGTCCATCGATAGTTGGCCCAAAACTACTATAAGAACTGATTAAATCATCAGGATTATTTGCCGCTACATGCAGTGCATTTTTTGAATTTTTTGTTGATGTGTTAAATCCGCTAGGGTATGCTGTTTGTGCATTTCCATTCGAATAAATATTCAAAAGATAAGGAAATAAGACGGTAACATTATCGTCACCACGATCTCCGGTATCGTATCTTCTGGTATTATAACCTGAAG
The DNA here is from genome assembly GCF_023539155.1 of Flavobacterium sp. B183. Lineage (NCBI taxonomy): Bacteria > Pseudomonadati > Bacteroidota > Flavobacteriia > Flavobacteriales > Flavobacteriaceae > Flavobacterium > Flavobacterium sp. B183. The sequence continues at coordinate 3,840,302 of NZ_CP097434.1, forward strand.
TTAAATTTACTCCATACGAATTTGATGTTAATTCAATACCATCTTCATTCGCGGCTTTCACTCTTTCTTGCTGAACGCTTAAACCGTTAGACTGAGTATTAAAATTCCAACCGTACATTTGTACTTCCGGAGCCATACCTCTTGCCTTAGGATCCAATAAACCGGCACCGCCAATAGTACCTGAAACGTGATCTCCATGTGAAGAATTTGATTCGTATTCTCTATTGATAACTCTGCCAGTATGATCTTTGTGAGGTTCAAGGTTACCATCCCACACACCAATTTTCACTCCTTTACCAGTTAATCCATAACCAAGACCAGGAATAGTAGATCCCAAAACATTTGCTTTATGCGAAGTTACACCCGGCTTATTATCACTTTCTACCGGTGGAGCAACCAAGTCAATGTTTTGTACCCAATTGAATTTTGCTACCTCTTCTAACTTTTCTTTGGAGGCTTGGATATAAATTTCATTAAACGTTGTATCGTTATTAGTGTTTTTTAAAAACAAGCCTGCTAAATCCTGCTCAACACGCTTGCGATCAACGCCTTTAAAATAGCTCACAACAACTTTAATTCCGTTACCACCTGCTGCAGCATAATCCGGGATAGCGTTATCCACAATCATAGGATCCAATTTATATTTCGGATCGACTGCAATCACTGCTCTTATGTTATCAGAAACACTGCTTTTGTTATAAAACTCAGGAGCAATTTCTACATAATAAGCGTTATTCGATAAATAACTAAGTAAAGTTATTCCTTGTGTTTTCAACTTTTGTTGTTCTTCTACAGAAGGAATTTTTGTAAACTGCAGCAAAGTATACTCTGTTTTCAGGCTCTGCTTAGCTGTACTTTTTTTGTCTTTAAACTGCTGTTTAAAATTTGAAGTAGTTGTGATTTTGTTTCCATTTAAAGAAATTACAAAATCACTTTCTGATGTCTTCTGCGACCAAATGGGAATGGCCACTAATAACACCAATAGTGTAAGTAGTTTTAATCTCATAAATAAATTGGTTTTTGGTTAACTTAGTGGTTGTTAAGATCGTAAACCTACAAATTAAACTATAATTAACAAATTATATTCCCAGTTAATTTGTTAAAAAAACAAAGTAATCATCGTTTAACTACAAAATATATAACAAAAAACACTGATTTTACGGGCTGTCAGAGAGAAATCTCAGTTCGCAAAAATAAGTAAGTATATTCTCTTAAACCTAAGTTAACCTTGTAATCCAAAACTTAAAACAATAAAAAAAACCTACAGAATTATCTGTAGGTCTTTATCAATTATGCTTTAAATAAAATAGTGCTATTTTTCGACTTTAGTCTCTTTTGCTTTTGTTTCCCAATGATTCATCAAATCATCATAATTTACAGGATTTGCTGCTTTTTGATTCACGAGTTTTCCGGAATCAAATGCCCTGACCAGAATCGTTTCAATTAAATAATCCTCATTGGATTCAAATGGCTTGTATTCCATTTTCAGACTAATGTCGAATAGACTTGCCGTTGTATTAGACACAAAAGCTTTAAAACCACTTTTTAAGGTTTTGATTAATTCATAGGTCGTTATTCCAGTCTGCCTGTGAACAAGCTTGACTAAAATCTGTCCTTGTTTACGGGAAAGTTTTTTAAGTCTAGCTTCAAATTCGTTATTGAGATAATCTTCTACAATCTTAAAGTATTTTTTCTTTTCGCGGTTGGTTTTCAAGCGCGCCATTCCGTTATTCAACGCTGTTAATCGATCAGCTGCAAGTCTTGCATACGGGTATACTTTGTAAACACGGTTTTGAAGAATCGCAAATTGTTTTTGTGCTTCGGGATCCAGCTTTTCCTTCGAAATAATAATTTCGGGCAGTTCAATCGTGTCATTCAAAATAGAATCCTGTTCCGTTAATATGTAACCCATTTGCTCATTCTCTTTCGGTTTCACCTGAGCCTGACTTGTTAACGAAATCAATATAAAAAATAAAATAGGGGCAGTAAATCTCATCGAGTCATAATTTAAATGTAAAATTATATATTTATATACAACTCTGATACCAAATTTATAAATTAGCAAAAAAATATTTTTATGAGCACAAAATCAATCTTAAATGATACCTCAATTGCTTTCCTGGAAAGCTATCTCAATAATGCCTCCCCTACGGGCTACGAAAGCGAAGGGCAAAAACTTTGGATGAATTATCTAAAACCTTACGTAGACACTTTTATTACGGATACTTACGGAACGGCTGTGGGAGTTATTAACCCCGATGCTCCATTCAAGGTAGTTATTGAAGGTCATGCCGATGAAATTTCATGGTATGTTAATTATATCACCGATGACGGTTTATTATACGTAATCAGAAATGGTGGTTCAGATCATCTGATTGCACCTTCAAAAAGAGTGCACATTCATACTAAAAAAGGAATTGTAAAAGGTGTTTTCGGATGGCCAGCCATTCATACCCGTTTGCGCGATAAGGAAGAAACACCAAAAATCAGTAACATCTTTATTGATTTAGGTTGTGAAACTAAAGAGCAGGTTGAAGCATTGGGTGTTCATGTAGGATGTGTGATTACCTATCCGGATGAATTTATGATTTTGAACGAAAATAAATTTGTATGCCGCGCGATCGACAACAGAATGGGTGGCTTTATGATTGCCGAAGTAGCTCGTTTATTAAAAGAAAATAATAAAACACTACCGTTTGGTTTGTACATCGTAAATTCTGTTCAGGAAGAGATTGGTCTACGCGGAGCTGAAATGATTGCTCAGACTATTAAACCTAATGTGGCTATTGTAACTGATGTTTGTCATGATACTACCACTCCCATGATTGATAAAAAAGTAGAAGGAGATCTAAAAATGGGGAAAGGACCGGTTATTGCTTATGCCCCGGCTGTACAAAATAAACTGCGTGATCTTATTGTTGATACTGCCGAAGAGAAAAAAATACCGTTTCAGCGTCATGCAACATCGCGTGCTACCGGGACAGATACTGATGCTTTTGCTTACAGTAATGGCGGTGTGGCTTCGGCATTAATTTCCCTGCCTTTACGTTATATGCATACTACCGTAGAAATGGTACAAAGAGAGGATGTTGAAAATGTGATTCAATTGATTTATGAATCCCTACTGAAAATTGAAAACAACGAAACTTTTTCTTATTTTAAATAGGTCCCTAGTGATTAGTAATTAGTCCCTAGCCTTTTGTGAAAAGTAAGATGTAAAATGTGAGATGTGAGGTGCGTATCGTCTGCTAAGAGTGATTAGTCTGTTGCTTTTACATTTTACTTTTTACATTTTACTTTTTACTTTTTACTTTTTACATCTCAAATCTCATAACGCAAACAGAACACTATGAAAATACTCCTGCTCGAAGACGATTTTACCTTATCGAAAGAAATCTCTGCATTCTTTACTTCAAATGGATTCGAGTGTTTTTCTTATTATGATGGTTCATTACTATTGAAGAAGTATTTCCCCTATGAATATGATTTAATTATTCTGGATATTAATGTTCCCGGAAGTAATGGAATTGAAGTGTGTAAAGGTATTCGGGAAGTCGATAAAAAAACTCCGATTATTATGCTCACTGCTTTTAGTGAAATTGAGGATAAACTGGCTTCTTTTGATAATGGAGCCGACGATTATCTGGTTAAACCCTTTCATTTTAAGGAACTGTATGCCAGAAGCACTTCTCTACTACGTCGAAAAGAAATTCCACAACAAGTAGAAACTAAAATAACGATTGCAGATCTGGAAATTCTGGAAAGCGATATGAAAGTGTTTCGATCAAACGAAGAAATCAAACTTACTCCTAAAGAATTCAAGCTCATTTTAATCTTGGCCCATGCCAAAGGTAAAGTCTTATCGAAACAATTTATTGCTGAAAAACTTTGGGATTATCACATCGAAACCAATCAGAATACCATTGAAGTTTATATTAATTTTTTAAGAAAGAAAATAGACAAGGACCATACTGTTAAACTTATTCGTACCAAAGTGGGTTACGGATATTATTTAAGCGATCAGGAATGACTTTAAAAAACCGAATATCACTTTTAGTAAGTTTATTATTTACAATCCTTTTCGGATTGGCTTCTACATTGATATTTGTTTTATACTCTAATTTTAGAAAAGAGGAATTTCGTGATCGATTGGAAATTAAAGCTCTTTCAAACATTAAACTTCTCGTTAACGTTAAAGAAGTCGACGATCAGCTTTTAAAAGTTATTGATCAGAATTCCATTAACCAACTGTATGATGAGAAAACACTGGTCTTTGATTCTAACTTCAAACTCATCTACAGTAGTATTGACGATGCCAAGATTAATTGGTCAATTGAAGATCTGAAATACCTTAGAAAACATAAAACATTCTTTAAACAGCAGGGTGATTACGAAGTATATGGTGTTTTTTATGATACAAAAGACAGGGATTTTTATGCTCTGATATCTGCCACCGACGATTATGGTAAACGAAAATTACTTTTCCTAAGGTATACGCTTATTATTTCCTATATCTTTTTTACTTGTATCTGTTGGGTTCTAACCTCTTTTATGGTTAAAAAAGCCATGAGCCCGTTAAATATTTTTCACCAAAAAATAAAAAATATCAACGAGAATAATCTCGATACTCGTGTTGCTTCAAAAAACAACAAAAATGAAATTGATCTGATCGCCAATGAATTTAATTTCATGATGGATCGAATTGAAGTTTCCTATCAAAAACAAAAAGAATTTACAGCCCATGCCTCACATGAGTTGAGAACTCCCCTATCCAGAATTACCTCACAGATTGAAAATACAATTGCAGATCCAGCAACATCTGACAAAGGAAAAAACTTTCTAAAAACGATATTGTCAGACATCAATCAATTGACTGAATTAATTAATTCGCTATTGATCCTTTCTAAAATAGACAATAAGAAAAACGAAAACAAAGAAGTTCATCGTATGGATGAAATTTTGTTTTCGGCTATTGAAAATCTGAACAAAAGTTATCCGGAATTTCTAATTTTATTTGAAATAGAAGAAAGCAACAATCTGGATACCGCTTTAGAAATAAATGGTAATAAGAACTTATTGGAAATTGCCATAAGCAATATCCTGAAAAATGCCTGTGTTTATTCAGATAATAAACAAGCCAAAGTAATTATAAGTACGCAGGATGATCACTTAGTCATCTCCATTTCAAACACAGGACAAACCTTAAACGAAGAAGAACAAAAAAATCTTTTTCAGCCTTTTATGCGTGGTAAAAACTCGAAAGGCACTACTGGCTTTGGTCTTGGATTAAGGATTGTTCATCGCATTCTCACACTTCACAATGCGTCAATAACCTACAGTGTTCCAGATATTAACACGAATTTATTTCAGTTATTTTTTCATTTGTAATTTATTTTAAGTTATTTTTAAGGTAGATTTTAAGGTCTCTTAAAGTCCCGTGATAGCATATTTGTATAAATTAAATTTGATACAATGAGAAAACTCTGTGCATTCCTACTTGTACTTATCGGTCCGGTAGTTTTGGCTCAAAAAACGGTCAGCCTTCAGGACTGTGAAAGCCAATTCCTTAAAAACAACCTCTTTTTGTTGGCATCACAATATAATATTGATGCGTCAAAAGCATTAACTATTCAGGCCCGGATTTGGGATAATCCGTCACTAACAGCAGAGCTGAATGCTTACAACCCCGAAAGAAATCAATATTTTGATATTGGCAAACAAGGGCAAAAAGCATTTGGTATCGAGCAGTTGATCTATTTAGGCGGAAAAAAGCGCAATGAAATAAAACTGGCGCAAACCAATGAACAATTGGCCGAGTTACAGTTCAATGATTTACTGCGAACTTTAAAACTTCAATTGAGAAAGAGCTTTTACACTGTATACTACAACAAAAAAAGTCTCGAAACTACTGACAACCAGCTAGCGCATATCGAAGATTTGATAAGCTCCTACTCTATACAGGTCGAAAAAGGTAATATTCCTTTACGAGATCTTGTTCGTCTGCAATCGCTTTACTTAAACTTCAAAAATGAGCGTATGGAGGTTGTCAATGAAAATATCGAAGAACAGGGCAACTTAAAACTATTACTAAATTCTACCGAAAATGTAGTTCCGGAAGTTACTAAGGAAGAATTTAATAAGTATACCAAAACCATCCCTTTTGATCTTAAAACATTTCAGGATGAAGCCATTGCAAATCGCCCGGACTATTTAGCCAAACAAAAAGATATCGAAGCCAATGAAATCAATGTAAAATGGCAAAAAGCCCTTTCTGTTCCTGATATCACCGTTGGTGCCACTTACGATCAGCGCAGTGGTGCCTTTAACAGAGAAGCCAATCTGACACTAGGAATTCCGCTACCTCTTTGGAACAAAAACAAAGGAAATATTAAGTACGCAAAAACAATTCTCGAGCAATCAAAAATTGAAAAGCAAAATTTTGACCTTCAATTGCAAACCGAAATTACAACTGCATGGAACAAATGGGAAGAATCCCGTAAAAACTATGTGATCATAAAACCTACTGTTAATTCAGATTTTGAAGCAGTTTATAAAGGAATCTTAACCAATTTCCAGAAACGAAATATCAGTTTATTAGAATTTACTGATTTTATGGAAAGTTACAATCAGGCTTCTGTTCAGGTAAATGAACTCAAGAAAAAAGTTATCCTTTCGGGTGAAGAACTAAATAGTACCATCAACAAAGACTTATTCTAAAACTAAACAAAATGAAATATAAACTACTATTAGGAATTGTTCTCGTAAGTTTATCAGTCCTAAGCTGCAAAAAAGAAATTGAAAACCCAAGCACTAATACTTCTTTTGCTTTAAGCGAATCGATGCTAAAAACGACTACCACAGCAGAAGCAAAAACACAACCGGTAAAAAATGTATTGAGCTTTTACGGAAAAATTACGGCTGATAATAACAAAATGATTGATGTTTATCCTCTCGTTGGCGGAAACGTAATCAAAGTAAATGTCGAACTCGGAGATTATGTCCGCAAAGGTCAGGTTTTGGCCACCATAAAAAGTACTGATATTGCTGATTTTGAAAAACAATCCATTGATGCCAAAAATGATTTGTTGGTTGCTAAAAATCATCTGAAAGTAGCTCAGGAATTATTTGACGGAAAATTAAACTCTGAAAGTGATGTACTTCAGGCGAAATCAGAAGTAAATAAAGCGCAATCGCAATTGAGTAAAGTTCAGGAAACCTATAAAATTTACAATATCAAAGCGGGGTCTATTTACGAAGTAACGGCCCCAATTAGTGGCTTTATCATTCAAAAAAGCATTAATCAGGACATGTTATTGCGAAATGACCGCTCCGAAAACATCTTTGATATTGCCGAAATCAGTGAAGTTTGGGCGTTAGCCAACATCAACGAAATTGATATCAACAAAGTAAAACTGGGTATCGATGCTGATGTTACCACGCTAAGTTATCCTGATAAAGTTTTCAAAGGAAAAGTAGATAAAATCTTTAATGTAATTGATCCCGAAACTAAAGCCATGCAGGCACGTATAAAATTGGAGAATCCCGGGTACATGTTAAAACCTGATATGAATGCCAATATCAAACTATCTTACAATGAAGGTGATTCTATGATAGCCGTACCCAGTAAAGCAATTGTTTTTGATAAGAGTAAAAACTTTGTCATGATTTTCAAAGACCGCAACAACATTGAGACCAGACAAGTAGACGTATACAGAGTCGTTGGTGATGTAACCTACATTTCAAAAGGCTTAAAAGACAACGAAAAAGTAATTACCAACAATCAGTTATTTATTTATCGCGCTCTAAACGAATAAATACATGGAGAAATCTGTAAAAATATTGAGTTTTGCCACACTATTTATTTCAACACTATCTTTTTCACAGGAAACAGATTCGATTCGAAAATATAGTCTGGGTTTTCAAATGACATCTATATACCAGTACCATCCGGCTTTTCATGCTAATTATTCAGGTACCAATAGTATGTCTCCTAAAGAAGAAGGCGCTTTATCCTTAACATCAACCTTATACCTTGATGTTCCGCTATGGAAAGGAGCTACCTTGACCTTTAACCCTGAAATGTCAGGAGGTCAAGGTTTGTCTCAGGCAAGAGGATTGGGAGGCTTTCCTAACGGGGAAACCTTTAGAATTGGAGATGCCAAACCCGTTGTTTATGTAGCAAGAATGCTTTTAGAACAAAAGTTCCAGTTTAAAAACAACCAATCATTACAACTGGTTTTCGGAAAATTTGGGCTAGCTGACTATTTTGACAATAACTCCTATTCACACGATCCCAGAACACAGTTCTTAAATTGGGCATTAATGACACATGGAGCTTGGGATTATGCCGCAAATACTCGAGGATATACAGATGGATTGTACGCTAATTATCAGTTTGATTCCTGGCAGGTAAGAGCTTCTATAAGTGCTTTACCTACTTATGCCAACGGACCGAACGTTGAATTCAGTTTTAAAAATTCCAACGCAATAAACGTTGAAATTGAAAAACAGCTCGTCTTTGAAAATAATGATACGGCAACCTTAAAACTATTGGGCTTTCGAAATGTTGCCGGAATGGGGAATTACGACGAAGCCAATTCAAATTTTATAACAATGCCTGACATAAAAAGTACCAGACAAAATGGGCGCACCAAATATGGCATTGGTTTAAACATGGATTATACGCACGGAGATACTTGGGGATTGTTTGCCCGAATGAGCTATAATGACGGTAAAAATGAAACCTGGGCCTTTACCGAAATTGACCGATCGGCACAGTTAGGAATGCATTTGAACGGAAAGATGTGGAACCGAAATAAGGATTTTGCCGGTATTGCCATAGTGGCTAACGGATTATCCAATTCGCATAAACAATATCAAAAACTTGGCGGAGATGGTTTCATGATTGGTGACGGTACTTTAAACTACGGTATAGAACAAATTGCAGAAGTTTTCTATTCGTTCTTAGTACCCAATACTCATATTACTCTTTCCCCGGATTATCAGTTTGCCATCAATCCTGCCTATAATAAAGACAGAGGTCCGGTACAATTTTTTGCCTTGCGGTTTCATACAGAATTCTAAGCGGAAATATATCATATAAAATGCTTCAGAAAAAAGCATCATAAATAAAAATTCATCCTTAAAAATACTTTTTAAAATGAACAAATTCATAAGAAACATTATAGCTTTCTCCCTTAAAAATAAGGCCTTTACCTTTTTCTGGGTGGGATTATTGGCCGTAGCAGGATTCATTTCTTTCAAGAATATGCCAATCGATGCTTTTCCGGACGTAACCAATACCCAAATTATCATCATTACTCAATGGAATGGGAAAAGTGCCGAGGAAGTCGAACGTTTTGTAACCTCACCTATCGAGATCTCAATGAACTCGGTGCAAAAGAAAACCAGCGTTCGCAGTATTACAATGTTTGGTCTGTCAGTGATCAAAATTATTTTTGACGATGGAGTCGATGATACTTTTGCACGTCTTCAGGTCAATAACTTACTAAAAAATGTATCTCTTCCCGACGATGTAGAACCGGATGTTCAGCCGCCTTATGGACCAACGGGTGAGATTTTCAGATATATTGTAAAAAGTGACAGTAGAGACAGTAGAGAATTGTTAACCTATCAAAACTGGGTAATAGACAAACAACTTCGTTCTGTTCCCGGTGTTGCCGATCTAAACGTTTTTGGAGGGCAAACTAAAACCTATGAAGTTGGAGTTGATCCGATAAAATTAGCCAAATACAACATTACACCACTTCAGGTTTATAATGCTGTAAATGGTGGCAACCTGAATGTTGGTGGTGACATCATCGAAAAAAATGGTCAGGCCTTTGTTGTTCGTGGAGTTGGTCTTTTAAAATCAATCCAGGACCTCGAAAATATTATTGTCGACGATGCCAAAGGAAACCCAATTTTAGTCAAGAATTTAGCCACTGTGTATGAAAGTGCGATGCCAAGAGTCGGACAAACCGGTTTAGCGAAGAACGATGATGTTGTTGAAGGTATCATCGTCATGCGAAAAGGCGAAAATCCACAAGAAACTTTAGCTTTAATTAAGGCCAAAATACAAGATCTGAACGATAATGTGCTTCCAAAAGACATTAAACTAGTAACCTTTTACGATCGTGATAATTTAATGAACTTCACGACGGAAACCGTTATGCACAACTTATTTGAAGGAATCATTCTGGTTACCTGTGTGGTATTCCTTTTCATGGCCGACTGGAGGACCACTTTCACCGTTTCGATTGTTATTCCGCTTTCCTTATTATTTGCCTTCTTATGTCTTAAAATGATGGGAATGAGCGCTAACCTGTTGAGTTTAGGTGCGGTCGATTTCGGGATTATTATTGATGGTGCTGTAGTTATGGTCGAAGGCTTATTCGTAGTTTTAGATCATCGGGCACATCAACTGGGAATGACGGCCTACAATAAAATAGCAAAAGGAAGTCTGATTAAAAAAACCGGAGCAGAAATGGGTAAAGCCATATTCTTTTCTAAGTTAATTATTATCACAGCCCTGCTTCCTATATTCTCTTTCCAGAAAGTAGAAGGAAAAATGTTCTCACCTTTGGCGTATACCCTTGGTTTTGCTTTAATGGGAGCCTTACTATTTACACTAACATTGGTACCTGTTTTATCACATATTTTATTGAATAAGAATGTGAAGGAAAAAAACAATCCGTTTGTTAATTTCTGGGATCGAATAGTAAGTAAAGGTTTTGCGTGGACTTTCAAACACAAGGTAAAAGCGCTTGTAGGATCTATAGCGCTTTTAGTAACGGTTTTCTTCTCGGCTACCTTTTTAGGAACCGAATTTTTACCTCAGTTAAATGAAGGTGCCTTATGGGTAACAGCCGAATTACCGATGAGTACATCATTGCCTGAAAGTGTTAAAACAGCAGCGATGATTCGAAAAGATTTGGAAAGTTTTCCCGAAGTTAAAAATGTTTTGTCGCAAACCGGAAGAAGTAACGACGGAACAGATCCGAATGGTTTCGGCTTTATACAGCTTCAGGTGGATTTAAAGCCAAAATCAGAATGGACGCGAAAAATAACAATGGACGAACTAATTAACGAAATGGACGATAAATTAAAAGTTCATCAGGGAATTACGTATAACTACTCACAGCCCGTAATTGATAACGTAGCCGAATCTGTTGCCGGTTTTAAAGCCTCGAATGCCGTAAAAATTTATGGAGATGATCTTGACAAATTGGATGAACTATCAAATGAAGTCTTGGCACAGATTAAAAACATCCCGGGTATTAAAGATGCCGGAATCCTACGAAATGTTGGGCAACCTGAAATTAGTGTTGTTCTGGACCGAGATAAAATGGCTGCTTACGGTGTAACGCTGAGTGATGCACAGGCCGTTTTAGAATTAGCATTTGGAGGAAAAACAGCTACTCAAAAATATGAAGACGACAAAAAATTTGACGTGAGAGTACGTTTTTCAAAAGAGTATCGTAAAGATGAAAATGATATCGCCGAACTTAAGGTTCCAACGATTAGCGGAATTAAAATTCCATTAAAAGAAATATCCGATTTAAAGACTATCACAGGTCCTGCTTTTATCTATCGAGATAATACCAAGCGTTTTATTGGGGTAAAATTCTCGGTTCGTGATCGAGATCTGGGAAGTACCATTGCCGAAGCACAGGCAAAAGTAGCTAAATTGAAACTTCCAACAGGCTATACTGTTGGCTGGACAGGGGAATTTGAAAATCAGGTTCGTGCCAGTGCCCGATTGGCGCAAGTGGTACCGATCAGTTTAATTGGGATATTTGTGCTCTTATTCATTCTGTTTGGAAATATTAAAGATTCGCTTTTGGTTCTGGCTAATGTTCCGTTCGCCATTATTGGCGGAATCATTGCCCTGCATCTTACCCGAATGAATTTTGGAATCTCTGCTGGTGTTGGTTTTATCGCATTACTGGGAATTTGTATTCAAAACGGTGTAATTCTGATCTCTGAATTCCATCATAATTTAAAAGCGAAATTCTCACTCGAAGAATCTATTTTTATGGGAGTAAAAGCCCGTACAAGAGCTGTTGTGATGACCGCGTTGATGGCTTCGATAGGTTTAATGCCAGCCGCCATTTCTACCGGAATTGGTTCTGAATCACAAAAACCGTTGGCCATTGTAATCATTGGAGGTTTAATTACAGCAACGATTCTAACCCTTTTGGTATTTCCTATAATCTTCTGGGTATTCAACCGCAAAAAACATGTTCCAATTGAATAAAAATATTGAAGATAGATTAATTGGTTAAATTAATTTGATTAAGTTTTTTTCGAAAAAAGCATCATTATTTTTAATGGTGCTTTTTTTATATCATTTCAGGAAAAGAAATACACCTCCTTTCATTAAATCATTTTAAATCTCTGTGATGCTCTGTGTGCGCTTTGTGTGGCTTTGTGTGGCTTTGTGGAATAATAATAGAAACAAGACATCACCCCTATAAAATGAAAAACGACCTTCTGCTCAAGGAAGGTCGTTTCATATACTAACTCAAAACTAGATTTAAACTTCTAAACTCTTATTTTAAACCTTTTAAAATGGCTATTGCATCTGTCGCATTCGATAACTCTGCATATTTCAAAGCGGTAAAACCTTTCTCATTTCTAGCAGAAGCATCAGCTCCTTTTGCTAATAATACTTTCAAAATATCCACTTTGTTATAACGTGCAGCGATCATTAAAGGTGATAAACCTTCTGACATCTCGTTTACGTCAGCTCCATATTCTAATAATTTTTTAACGAAATCTAAATCTCCTTTACTAACTGCCACATTTAATGGTGTTGAGAAACTATTTACGATCTCTAATTGTGGTTTCACAACTGTTGTGTGATTTGATGCCATTGAAACATTTGCAAATGCTACTAAAGCTACTCCTAAATAAACGATTGAATTTTTCATAATGATTGATTTTTTAATTGATTGATTGATGATGATTTTTAAATTCTTTGTAAAGGTAATTTATTCTCATGTATTATGCATAACAAAGTACCATGTTTTAACTAATTCTTAACATTCAATTAATATAAGCTGTAAAAAGTAATTTGAATGTTAATTGTCAGCTTTCTTAATAGACGCCGGAAGATTCGATTTGTTACAGTTTACAGTAAAAAAATATAAAAAATCTTATTATTTTTTTTCATGGCATTAAATAAGAACCGTAACTTTTTTAACTTTACGAAACAAAAAACTCTGCAAACAAAGGTGTTACACTTTTAATTACAGAAAAGAAAAAACTAACAACCTAAAACCACAAACTATGAAGATCTTAAAAAGAATTCTAATTGTTTTAATCCTGATCGTTGCTATCGTACTGATTGCAGCTAATTTTATGCCTAAGACTTATGCCATAGAAAGAGAAATCACCATTAACAAACCTGTTGACAGCGTCTTTAAATATGTCAGATCTTTAAAAAATCAAAATGAATTTAGTGTTTGGGCCAATCTAGATCCCAAAATGAAATCTACTTATACAGGAACCGATGGAGATGTTGGATCAGTATCTGCCTGGGAAAGCACAGTAAAAGAAGTTGGTGAAGGAGAACAGGAAATCACGAAAATTACAGAAGGAAAACGCATTGACTTTGCTTTACGTTTCAAAAAACCAATGGACGATACAGCTGTAGGTTTTATGTCAACGGAGACTGCACCGGGAAATCAGACTAAAGTAAAATGGGGAATCAGCGGTGTTATTCCTTATCCAATGAATATTATGCTGCCAATGATGAAAATGGACCAAATGATTGGCAATGACCTGCAGAAAGGTCTCGAAAATTTAAAAGCCAAAATGGAAGGATAAAATTTATAGAATCTTTTTTATATAACAAACCCGACAGATTTTTAAAATCTGTCGGGTTTAGTAATATGGTAGGTATAAAAATTATTATTTTCCTGAAAGGTACTCTAATACATTTTTATTGATACGTTGATCAATATTATCAATATCTGCTTTTACGAACTTTTCTCCCAGAATATTTTCATACAATTCGATGTATCTTTCGGAAACAGATTGAATATATTCGTCACTCATATCCGGAATTTGCTGTCCTTCCTGCCCCTGAAAACCGTTTTCGATCAACCAGCGGCGTACAAACTCTTTAGACAATTGTTTTTGCTCCTCTCCTTTTTCCTGTCTTTCCTGATATCCATCCGCATAAAAGTAACGGGAAGAATCCGGTGTATGAATTTCGTCAATTAAAACGATTACACCTTCTTTTGTTTTCCCAAACTCATATTTAGTATCTACCAAAATTAAACCACGGCTTGCCGCAATTTCAGTTCCTCTTTGAAACAAAGCACGGGTGTATTTTTCTAAAACAAGATAATCTTCTTCAGAAACAATTCCTTTTGCCAAAATGTCTTCGCGTGAAATATCTTCATCATGAGAACCGTTATCTGCTTTTGTAGTAGGCGTAATAATAGGCTCCGGAAATTTATCGTTCTCTTTTAACCCTTCAGCCATTGTAACTCCGCAAATTTGTCTTTTACCGGCTGCATATTCACGTGCAGCGTGTCCTGAAACATAACCGCGAATCACCATTTCTACTTTAAAAGGCTCACATAAATGTCCCACAGCTACATTTGGATCCGGAGTTGCAATCAGCCAGTTTGGTACAATATCCTGAGTTAACTCCATGAACTTTGTAGCAATCTGATTCAAAATTTGCCCTTTATACGGAATTCCCTTTGGCAAAACCACATCAAAAGCCGAAAGTCTGTCTGTTGCTACCATTACTAAAAGATCGTCATTGATGTTGTAAACCTCTCTTACTTTTCCGCGATAAACCGATTTCTGATTTGGGAAACTAAAGTTTGTAGTTGTGATTGTATTACTCATTATCTAGTGTTGTGTTGTTTTTTATGAATGCAAATTTAAAACTAATTAAAAGAAAAAAAGAACCTATTCAGATTCTTTTTTTTAGTCACGGTCTCAGTCGCAGTTACCGGTTTGTAAACTGCTACTGTTATTCCTTTCCGCATTTGTTAATTCCATATGTAAAATCGGATATGGTTTTCCGCAACCGTCTACATCAGACATCGATTTTACTTCAAAACCAAAATGCTGATAGAATTCCAAAGCTTGTATATTATCTTTATTAACATCAACTTTTGTTACATTTAAATTTTGAATGGCATACAGTAAAAGTTCTTTTCCAATACCTTTTCCTATTTCATTTGCCGAAACAAACAGCATTTCCAGATTTTCATCATTCGTGCCCATAAATCCAACAATCTCCTTTGTACTATTCTTTATACAATGTAGTGTTACATGGTCAAAAAAACCAGGGATTATTGTTTTATAAAATTCAAAATCTTCATTCTTTAAAAAATCATGTGTAGCTTTCACTGAAGATTCCCAAACATACATCAAAGCTTTGTACTCACTAATTTCTACTTTATCAATCACTTTATCTTTATTAGAAGTTACTATTCTCTTTTAATCCTATAATTCGTTTCAATTCTGCTTTAAAATGCAAAGTCCCCTTTCATGATACATAAATGGGGACTTTACAGCTACTAGCGTATATTTTATTTTTTCAATAAAGTAGCATTAAACAAGTTTAAAATCCTGCTGTATTCGTCAATCCAGGAATAGGTCTCTTTAAATCCGTGAGCCTCCACAGGAAATGATGCCAGACTCCAATTCTTTTTCTGAAGTTCTATAAAACGTTGAGACAAACGAACAATGTCTTTGTATTCAACATTATCGTCTACCATTCCGTGTAACATCACTAAATTTCCTTTTAGATTATCGGCATAATAAATAGGTGAACTTTTTTTGAAGGCTTCCGGATCTGTTTCAGGAAAGTTTAAAATATTTCCGGTATATCCGTGATTGTAATGTGCCCAATCCGTAACAGAACGTAAGGCAGCTCCTGAGGCAAATTCACCCGGAGCAGTCAGCATTCCCATTAAAGTAATAAAACCACCATAAGATCCTCCATAAATACCCACTCTGTTGGCGTCAATACCGTATTTTTCAACCAAATATTTTTTTCCATCTAAATGATCAGACAAATCTTTTCCTCCCATAAAACGGTAAATTCCGGTTCTGAAATCACGACCGTAACCATCACTTCCTCTATAATCTATGTCCAAAACAGTATACCCTAAATCAGTCAATAAATTATGGAACATATATTCTCTGTGATAATTACTCCAGTAATTGTGCGCATTTTGCAAATAACCTGCTCCGTGAACAAAAATGATTGCCGCTTTGTTGGCATTTTCCGTTTTTGGAGTGTATAATCTGGCGTTTACAGGAGTTCCATCCTGAGCTTTGAAAGTGATTACTTCCGGTTCTCTCCACTTGTATTCTTTAAAACTTGCAGAAACTGAAGATGATATTTGCTGTAAACTCGCATTCTTTTTATTGTCAGCAATATAAAAATCCCAAGGAATATTTTTATACGAATAACGTACTAAAAGTGATTTCTCGTCCGGAGAAACTACTACTTCATGTGCTCCGTCTTTGGTTAAAACAGGTTCCAAAGCACCACCTGCTGCAGGCAGTTTATAGAAATTTCTATTCCCCGGATGCGTTGTATTGGTTGTTAAATAAAATGTTTTTTTATCGTTAGACAAGGCTACATCACGAACTTCCCAATTTCCTGTAGTCAATTGAGTCTTTTTCCCTGATTTTAGGTTGTATGTGTACAAATGTGAATAACCAGTCGCCTCAGATTGGAAATAAATAGTTTCATTGTCTGCTAAAAAACCTAAAACTCCGGAATCAAATGAATAGGATGGAATTCCAGGGCCTGCGATCCACGCATCGTCATGCTGATGTTCGATTTCTTTAAATGTCCCGTTCTCAAGATTCAGATTCACCAACCATCTGTCTTTGTTGTCCTGACTTCTGATCTCTACAATTGCTGCAGAACCATTCTCGTTATACACAGGAGCCTGAGCTGTAATAAAACGATCTTCCTTAGCTTTATTTTTTAAGTTATCGTACGTTTCATAATATTTCGGATTGTCCTGAATATGACTTAAAGTCGAAAAATTAACATAATAAACCGTGTCTTTGGCCACAGAATAAATTCCCAATTTAGTCTTTACCAGATTGGCTATCGAAACTTTTTGTTTTGTATCAGGAGTTTGGTTATAACCGTCATCTGTTATAAAAACCTCCATCTTTTCTTTTTTATTGTCTGATTCTTCAGCCAAACTAAAAGTGGCAAAATTTCCGTTTGGATCTGCTTTTAAATTGTAAAAGTTGTCTTTTCCATAAAAATATTCTTTTGCAAAATCAGATTTAACGGCTTTGCTTTTGGCAAGATTCCATTGTTTTTTAGCCGCAGCATCTCTCACAAACTGAAACAGTTCTTTTTGCTGTGTCTTTAAAAAAGACTCTTTATCAGGCGTTTTCTCCTTTTTTACTCCTTTTTTAAAGTTTGTTAACTGCAAAACGGTTCCTTCTTTTGCATTGTACTTGAAAATGTTATCATTCTGTTCAAAGAAAACAATCCCTGAAGTCGCCCCAAGTTCAACATTTGAAACCGGAGTGCTTTGCTGAATAATTTTCTTAACTGTTTTTGTGCTGATGGAATACGAGTACAAACCTCCTTTGTCGCTGTAATACACTACGTCTGAAGTTGGTTTTCTTTTAAAATCCAGCTTAGAAAAGGCGGCTTCTTTTGGCTCTACCAAAGTTGGCTTTGCCGCTCCTTTTTGCCAGGAATAGGTATTTGCACCCAAATCATTGGTTGGATTCCATTCGAAATATACTTTTTTACCGTCTAAAGACCAGCGTCCGTAAGTCGGTTGATTTCCAGTAAAACCTTCCCCTTTCATTATTTCTTCTAATTTCAGAGTTTGGCTATTGCCTGAAATAGATAGCATAAAAAAGGCAAGAATAAAGATGTTTTTTGTCATGGTATAGTTTTTTGATAAAACAAAAATACACTTTGAAACTTACTAAAAAAATGTTTTTACAACTTCAAGCAGCCAATCCATAAAAGAGATAAAAAAAAAGCCTTCAAAAACATATTTTGAAGACTTTCAGATTCTTTGATTGTAAAACTGTTTAAAACTTAAAAGCAATACAGCAAATTCTTATTTTTAATCCATTACGAATTCTTTATTCAAAATCTTAGAAGCAATGTAATTGGCAACACCGTCCTCTGCATTGGTTTTAATTACCTCCAGATCAGGCAAAGTTTCCTTTAGCAAGACCGGAGCATTACCCATAATTAAACCTTTTCCGGTTGCAGATAACATTTGTACATCGTTAAAACCATCACCAAAAGAGACTGCCTCTTCTAAAGAAAAACCTTCTTTTTCTAAAACACGCTGAATTGATACAGCTTTATCAACCGATTTGTCCATGAATTCCAAACAGGTTGGCAAGCTAAATGCATGGTGTAAATCACTGGATGAATTTGCCAAAATCGCCTCTTTTAGGGCTACCAGTTTTTCATGATTCTCATGCGAGAAGAAAATTTTAATGGCTGCAAAATCTTCCAGCGTTTTATAATCTACCAATTCAGGGCGGTATTTTAATTCAGCCTGAAAAGCATTTAATCGCTCATTAATTCTATTCGTCTGCCAAACGTTTTCTTTGAATAAAACTACTGTAATTTCAGGATCAATCTCGACATCTAAAGCCGCTTTTACCACATCACTTTTTAAATCGAATGCAAAAAGCTCTTCTCTTTCAGGGGAATGAATCCTTGCTCCGTTTGAACTCACCAGATAAACGGGAATTTCAAGTGTTTCAATAATAGCCATGGCATCTAAATGATGACGGCCTGTTGCTACGATAATAAGATAATTTTGATGGTGAAGTTCCTGAAAAATGCATTTGGTATAATCTGATATTCTGTGTTGAGGGTTGAGTAACGTTCCGTCTAAATCGGTTACTACAACTTTTATATTTTTAAGCTTCGTCATATTAAAATTCAGGTATTTATGAATGACAAAATTACGGCTTTGCTTGCAGAAGAGCAAAAATTACCCGCTTCGAAAGCTTCAAAAACAGCAAGTTTATTATATATTTAACTATTACGTTAACTATTCCATTTTAAATATTCAAACTTTAATAATTCCGTTTTTGTATAAATGGAGAGCTTGTCCTATAATTTGTTCTATTCTTTCTACAGGTAAATCTTCTTCAGGATCAAAAAGCATAATTTTCATTCTGGATCGGGCTTCCTGGAGTAAAAAAGGTTCATCAAAGTGTTTTCCTTCTACAATTCCGATATACGGTTTTTTGTATTTTTTATGCGTCCATAAGTAACAAAACATTTTCCCTTTATAACAGAAGAAAGGCATTCCGTATTTTAAAACATGAGTAATCTCTTTGTCCTGTCTTAAGATAATCTCTTTTAAGGCCAAAAAGACTCCTTTCCCGGGTTCTTCTTGTTTTAGGTAGAAATCATCTAGTTGTTTCATTTTACTATTAATTTAAAATCTGCATACCTTAATTAAAAAAAATATTCGTTTTACACCTCTCTAATTAAAGAGTAGGTATAAAACGAATATTAATAAATGTTAAAACACATTTTACGATTTACATTTAACATTTCACTATAATTAAACTTAGTCGTGATTTTCGATCTGCTTGTAAGCATCAATTACTTTTTTGACTAATCGGTGACGTACAATATCTTTATCATCGAGATAAATAATTCCGATACCTTCAATGTCTTTCAGTACCAAAAGCGCTTCCTTCAGACCGGAAATAGTTCTGCGTGGCAAATCGACCTGTCCGGGATCACCTGTAATCATAAATTTGGCATTTTTTCCCATACGGGTCAGGAACATTTTCATTTGCGAATGTGTCGTGTTCTGTGCCTCATCCAGAATTACAAAAGCATTATCAAGTGTGCGCCCACGCATAAAGGCTAATGGTGCAATCTGAATAATTCCTTTCAAAATGTAATCTTCGAGTTTTTCGTTGGGAAGCATGTCGCGCAACGCATCATAAAGAGGCTGCATGTAAGGATCGAGTTTTTCTTTCATATCGCCGGGTAAAAATCCCAGGTTTTCACCTGCTTCTACTGCCGGTCGCGTCAATATGATCCTTTTTACTTCTTTGTCTTTAAGTGCTTTTACCGCCATTGCAACACCCGTGTACGTTTTTCCGGTTCCGGCAGGTCCAACAGCAAATACCATATCATTTTTTTTGATGGTATCTACCAGTAACTGCTGGTTAGGCGTCATGGCTTTAATGATTTTTCCGCCAACACCATGAACTAATATTTTGTCATGATCGTATGCTTTTTTTTCATCTTGTCCATCGCTCATAATTACCCGTTCGATTACATTATCATCAATGTTATTGTATCGGGTAAAATGAAGCATAAGCCTCTGGAATCTTTTTTCGAATTCATCTAAAACTTCTTTCTCGCCAAATGCCTTCAAAGTGGTCCCTCTCGCTACTATTTTAAGCTTTGGGTAATACTTTTTAATGATTTCAAGATGCGTATCCTGAGCACCCCAAAAGTCTTTTGGAGCGATGTCTATGAGCTCAATAATTCTTTCGTTCAAATGAGATAGTTTTAAATTAAAAATAAATCAGTTTTTATAAATCAGTAGTTGTCGGGTCTTTTTTTCGTCGCAGTTTCGGCGGGAGTTTTCGGCTGGTGTGACCGAGACTGAAAACTCTGGCCAATAATTGCAATTTGTCTTTTCATTTCTTCATTTTTGCAATTACTATTACTAGCTTTGCATTTCTCAAATTTAATGAAAATTAGATTTAAATACTACCAATAGTTATAAACAAAATTATGTCAATAATTACCCTCACTACCGATTACGGCTTAAAGGACCACTTTGTTGGTTCACTAAAGGGTAAAATACTATCGGAATATCCGGAAGTTACACTTGTTGACATTTCGCATGATATTGACCCATTTAACACAGCCGAAGCAAGTTACGTTATTGGCGCGTCGTATTTGAGTTTCCCAAAAGGAACCGTTCACTTAATTGGAGTAGATATCGAACGCAATAAAGAAAATCAGCATATTGCCATGCAATGGAACGATCATTACTTTATTTGTGCTGATAATGGTATTTTGAGTATGCTTACGCAGAAAATTGTTCCGCAAAAAATTGTTGCCATCAATATACACGACCGCTTTCCCAGCGAATTTAACGATTTGGATATTTTCATTAAGGTGGCCTGTCACATTTCTAAAGGCGGCTTACTTAATGTTATTGGCAAAGAAATCAAAGAAATCAAGCAAATTACAGAGTTACAGCCCGTAGTTGCCGGCGACAACAACTCTATAAAAGGATACGTAATTTACATTGACCATTTCGGTAACGTAGTAACCAATATTTCGAAAAGGCAGTTTACAGAAGTTGCAAAAGGTCGGGCTTATGAAATTGTAATGAAACCCAAAAGTATCAAAACCATTTTACCCAATTACTCTGCCATTGCTAGTTCGGATAAATACCCTATAAAAACTTACGAAGGAGAGAAACTGGCAATTTTTAACGAAGCCGGATTCCTTGAAATCGCCATTTTCAGAAGCAATCCGTCTAAAGTGGGTTCAGCGAATAGCCTTTTAGGATTAAATTACAGAGATGTTATTACGATTAAGTTTTTATAATATTTTTTGGATTTCAGATCTGGAATTTCAAACTTAAAATACGTAAAATTTCGAATTTATTTTTTTTCATCAAAAGAACAATCAATTTTGGTATTTTTGCGCACCTTTAGTTTTTGAGATATCCATAATCTAAAATCTAAAATCAGAAATTTAAAATTGCAATATGTTTGTTCGAATAGTAAAAATGAGTTTTCATGAAGAGAAAATCCCTGATTTTCTGGAGAATTTCGAAAGTGTAAAAAATAAAATACGGGAAGCGAATGGAAATCGTTTTTTAGAGTTGTATCAGGATAAAAATAATAAATGCATATTTTTCACTTACAGCTACTGGGAAACTGAAGAAGATTTAGAAAATTACAGACAATCTGAACTCTTTAATACGGTTTGGAATTTCACCAAAAAACTTTTCAACGCCAAACCCGAAGCCTGGAGTGTGGATAAGCTGGTAAGTTTAAATTAATTTGTTTCAAGTTTCAAGTTTCATGTTATATGCTGGATTTGAAAATTGAAACCGTTTAACCACAAAGAACACAAAGATCACATTTAAAAGGTTTAACAAAACACAAAGTTCGCAAAGGAAAGCAACTTGAAACTTGAAACCTGAAACAAAAAAAACAATTAAACGATTAAACAAATAAACGAATAAACGTTATACATGAAATCAATCATTTTAAGAGAAATAAAATCCTTTTTTGGCTCTCCTATAGGTTATTTGGTCATTGCCATTTTCTTAATCAGCAACGGACTATTTTTATGGGTATTTGAGGGCGACTACAACATTTTAAATTCAGGTTATGCTGATTTAACGCCATTTTTCACGTTGGCTCCATGGATTCTGATTTTTCTGATTCCGGCCGTTACCATGAGAAGTTTTTCTGATGAAAAAAAACAGGGGACACTGGAATTATTATTAACCAAACCTTTATCGATCTGGGAAATTGTAAACGGAAAATTTCTGGGCTCTTTCTTATTAATTGTTTTGGCCATCGTTCCAACACTTATTTATGTGAAAGTCATTTCAAGTTTAGGTGCTCCCGAAGGAAATATTGATATGGGAAGTACTATCGGTTCTTATTTTGGACTATTGTTTTTAATTGCTGCTTATTCGGCAATCGGAATCTTTACTTCTACCCTGTCCGAAAATCAGATTGTTGCTTTTATCATAGCTGTTTTTCTGTGTTTTACTCTTTATTTTGGTTTTGAAGGACTCGCATCACTGATTCCGGGATCTTCTGCTATTGTTTCAGTATTAGGAATGCAGGATCATTTTAAAAGCATGAGCCGCGGTGTAATCGATACTCGTGATGTGATTTATTTTTTAAGCATCACCGCATTGTTTCTGTCGTTTACTGTTTATCAATTAAAATCTTTTAAAGCGTAATGAAATCATCTACTCAACAAAACATTAAGACATTAGGTATCACCGTTTTTGTTTTAATCGCTTTAAATGTATTGGGAAGCTTATTCTTCCACCGATTCGATTTGACCAAAGACAAACGATACACTCTATCTGAAACTTCTTTACAAATCGTAAAACAGGTAAAGAATCCGCTATCGATTAAAATTTATATGCAGGGTGAACTTCCGGCAGACTTCAGACGTCTTCAACAAGAGACTCGTCAGTTACTGGAAGAATTTCAAGCCTACAACAGCAATATTGTTTTTGAATTCGTTAATCCTCTGGAAAATGAAGACGAAAGCATGGATGTTATTAAATCGCTGTATCAAAAAGGACTTACACCCATAAACATTACGGTCGACGATAAAGGAAAACAATCGCAGGCTATGGTTTTTCCGTGGGCCGTTGCAGTTTACAATAATAAAGAAGTTAATATTCCATTGTTGAAAAACATCATGGGCGCTTCAACAACGCAAAAAGTAATCGGATCAATTCAGCATTTAGAATATTCGATTGCAGATGCGATCAATAAAATTAGTAAAGACAGACAAAAAAAGGTCGCTATTATAAAAGGAAATGGAGAGTTGAACGAAATTCACATTGCCAAAATGCTCCAGCAAATTCGTGAAAGCTATTATATTGGTCCGTTTACATTAGATTCTGTGAGACAAAATCCAACAGGAACTTTAGCTGCCTTAAAAAAGTATGACTTAGCCATTATCTCAAAGCCAACCGAAACGTTCACGGATGAGGAAAAACAGGTTTTAGACCAATTCATCATGAATGGAGGCAAAACTTTATGGTTAATTGATCAGGTTGCCGCCGATATGGACAGCTTGTACAACCAGGCGGGAGCGACTCTGGCTTATCCCAGAGATCTGAATCTTAACGATATGTTTTTTAAATATGGAATCCGAATCAATCCTGATCTGATCAAGGACGAACAAGGAAGTCCGCTTAAACTGGCTACAGGCGAACAAGGAAGCGCTACACAATACCAGGATTTTATATGGAAATACGCTCCTCTGGTACAGCCGAGCAGTCAACATCCGATCGTTAAAAATCTGGGGGGAATCAAATTTGATTTCGCCAGTCCGATTGATACTTTGAAAAACGGAATCAAAAAAACGGTTTTACTACAATCCTCTCCTTATTCAAAAGCAATCGGAACTCCGGCTCCCATTACTTTAAATAGCGTTACCGAAAAAACGACTCCGCAGGATTATGCAAACAAAGGAAATATTCCGCTTTCGGTTTTATTAGAAGGATCCTTCCACTCCGCTTTTGAAAATCGTGTTTTGCCTTTCAAAGAAAACTCGTTTTTAGCCAAAGGAAAACCAAACAAAATGATCGTAATAGCCGATGGTGATCTGGCCAGAAATCAACTTGACAAAAATATGATGCCGGTTGAATTGGGCTACGATCAGCGTACCGGAAACCTGTACGACAATAAAGATTTTATGATGAACTGTATTAATTATTTACTGGACGATACAGGACTTATTAACATTAGAAGTAAAGATGTCAGTCTGCCATTATTAGACAAAGAGAAAGTTTATGAAAATTACACGCTCACGCAATTCATAACTATCGGACTTCCAATTCTAATTTTATTGATTTTCGGACTGGCATTTACCTACATCCGAAAAAGAAAATACAGTAACTAGATGTTAATAAAAAAAATGCACAAATTAAGATTGTTTACGATATATTTGTAAAACCTATCTTAGTTGAGAAAAGACTAAAGAAAAGAGCAAAAAAATAAAACAATAGAGATGAAATTTATAGTATCGAGTTCGTACTTATTAAAACAATTACAAGTTTTAGGTAGTGTAATTAACAGTAACAATACGTTGCCAATTTTAGACAACTTTTTATTTGAACTAAACAACAGCGAACTGACCGTTTCGGCTTCAGATCTTGAAACTACCATGTCTGCTACGTTGTCGATCGATTCTACAAGTAAAGGAAGTGTTGCTGTACCGGCTAAACTTTTGCTTGAAATTTTAAAAACGTTCCCGGAACAACCTTTAACTTTTACCGTTGAAGAAAACAATACCGTCGAAATTAGTTCAAACTCAGGAAAATATGCTTTAGCATACGCTGCAGGAGAAGAATTTCCAAAATCAGTAAGTCTTGAAGAACCATCTGTAACGCTTGTTCCTGCTGATGTTTTAGCAACTGCTGTAAGTAAAACTATTTTCGCAGCCGGAAATGATGATTTACGTCCGGTAATGTCTGGTGTTTTCTTTCAATTCTCACCAGAAGGATTAACTTTCGTAGCAACAGATGCTCATAAATTGGTAAAATATGCCCGTACAGATGTAAAAGCATCTCAGGTAGCCGATTTTATCATGCCTAAAAAACCTTTGAATATTTTAAAAAGCATCCTGGGAACTTCAGATGCTGAAGTAAAAATTGAATACAACGATTCAAATGCGACTTTCTCATTTGACAATTATATTTTAACCTGTCGTTTGATTGACGGAAAATACCCTAACTACGAAGCGGTAATTCCAAAAGAAAATCCAAACAAATTAATGATTGACCGTTCTTTATTTTTAAGCTCGGTGAAACGTGTGGCCATTTTCTCTAACAAAACGACACACCAAATTCGATTAAAAATTGCCGGAGCTGAATTAAACGTTTCTGCAGAAGATATCGATTACTCTAACAAAGCAGAGGAAAGACTAACTTGTGATTATCAAGGAGATGATCTTCAAATTGGTTTCAATTCACGCTTTTTAACTGAAATGCTAACTAACCTGCAATCAGATATGATTATGTTGGAGATGTCATTACCTAACAGAGCAGGTATCCTAACTCCGGTAGACGGTTTAGAAGAAGGAGAAACTGTTACGATGTTAGTAATGCCGGTAATGTTAAATAGTTAACATCAAAACTTCTTTTTGTTACAGAGATCTTTTTTAGTTTCAAATTAAAGACATATCATTGTAAAAAAAATACAACATCGCTATTAACCAACCATTTTTTATACCTAGAAACCGCAATTCCCAAAAAGAGTTGCGGTTTTTTATTTTACACAAAACCTAACAAAAATCAATTAAAATCAAAAATAAATCCCATGAAAAAAAAATTACTTACCCTGTTTTTATTAAACTGTATCGCAACTATGCATGCCCAATGGAACGGCACAACAACTACTGCAAATGTAGGTATTGGCACTTCCGATCCAAAAACAAAACTTGAAATCGATGGTTCCTCACAAATTGGGTATGAAATCGGTACATTTAAATTGAAAAGTGGAACAGCAAATCAATTTCTTTACATGGGGTACGACGACAATTATTCCGCCGGATACTTGCAAGGTGTTAAACCAGGAACTTCACAACAAAATATATTGCTCGCTCCTAACGGTGGAAATATTGGAATTGGATTAAATAACCCGGATCGCACTTTGACTGTTGCCGGACAAATTGGTGTAAAAAATGGCGGTGTAATTTTTAATAATAACAATAAAATATGGGACATTACTTCAAGCGATAATGATCTTTCATTTAGTGAAACCGGAATTAGAACCCCTTTATATCTCAAATCTGGCGGAAACATAGGAATTGGAACTATTAATCCTACCAGTAAACTTGAAATTGAGGGTACATCACAAGCAGGTTATGAAATTGGCACTTTTAAATTAAAAAGTGCAACAGCAAATCAATTTCTATATATGGGATATGATGACAGATACTCTGCAGGCTATTTACAAAGTGTAAAACCAGGAACCTCACAACAAAATATACTGCTTGCTCCAAATGGTGGAAACATTGGAATAGGAACTTACTCACCGACACACAAGCTAGACGTCTGCGGAACAATCAGAGCACAAGAAATAAAAGTTGAATCAGTAAATGGCTGTGATTTTGTATTTAAAGACGACTATAAACTAATGAATTTAAACAATCTAGAAAAATTCATCAAAACAAATAAACACCTCCCAGAGGTAGCTTCTGAAAAAGAAATGGCAGAAAATGGAGTAAACATGAAAGAATTTCAAATGAAACTCCTTCAAAAAATAGAAGAACTTACACTTTACACCATCGAACAAAATAAAAAAATCAAATCTCTTGAAAAAATTGTAAAAAAAATGAATTCCAAGTCAAAATAAAATTTTTCTCTTTCTTGTCTTATTACATATAAACCCGACAGGTTTTAAAAACCTGTCGGGTTTGTTTTCTAAAGAAAAACCAAATCGAAAACAATTTTTTTCCTTATTTTTGATTTATGAAAATAGAAATTTGGTCGGACATCATGTGTCCGTTTTGTTATATCGGAAAAAGACAATTGGAAACAGCTTTAGCTGAATTTCCTAATGACGAGTTTGAAATTGAATGGAAAAGTTTCCAGCTTGATCCTACTATTGAAGCACAAACTGATAAAGACGTTTATACGTTTCTTGCTGAACGAAAAGGAATCTCTGTTGAACAATCCATCGAAATGCACAAAGGAGTCGTAGAACACGCTAAAAGCGTTGGTTTGGACTATCATTTTGATAAAGCGATAGTTTCAAATTCACTGTCGGCACATCGTATTATTCAGTTGGCCAAGACCAAAAATCTTGCCGATGAAATGGAAGAAATTTTCTTTCGAGCTTATTTTACAGAAGGAAGAGACTTAAATGATCCCGAAACTCTAATTGAACTTGGTGTAAAAGC
The DNA here is from genome assembly GCF_023539155.1 of Flavobacterium sp. B183. NCBI lineage: Bacteria > Pseudomonadati > Bacteroidota > Flavobacteriia > Flavobacteriales > Flavobacteriaceae > Flavobacterium > Flavobacterium sp. B183. The sequence continues at coordinate 3,867,966 of NZ_CP097434.1, forward strand.
AGGTTTAAACGCGGATGAAGTCAAAGAAACAGTTGAAAATGAAAAACTTTATATCAGCGATGTACACACTGATCTTATTCAGGCGCAGAATATGGGCATACAAGGAGTTCCGTTTTTTGTTTTTGATCGAAAATATGCGATCTCGGGAGCTCAGCCAGTTGAAGCTTTTGTAAATACAATCAAAGAGGTACAGAAATAATTGCAGATTGTAGATTGTAACTTGGTTCGCTCTTCGACTTCGCTCAGAGGGACAACTTACAATCTACATTTCACATCTTACATTTCACAACCTACAATCATATTACTCCCATTTTCTTCATCAGGAAAGTTGCACTCTTATTTTTACAAATTCCATCACGCAGCTTGTAATCAAAATGAAGTTCATTGTCTTTAATTTCGACTTCAAAACACTGATTGGTTAAAACCTTAGGGTATTCATTTGTTGTCAAACACACCTCAATATCGTGTGTAGCAATCGCACCAATTGCATTCTTAGCGATTACCTTTTTAACGACTTCGATTGTTCCGTTTCGTTTATCATCAGAGTTTGTTCCTCTCAAAATTTCATCCAATAAAACAAAAGCAGGACGTTCTTCCAAAGCATCCATAATTTGCTTTAAACGTTTAATTTCAGCAAAAAAGTACGATTCACTATCGGCTAACGAATCGGACAATCGCATTGAAACTAATACAGGAAGTGGATGCATGTTAGCTTTTGAAGCACAAACTACTGAACCAATTCCTCCCAGTACCATATTAATCCCTAAACTTCTTAAAAAAGTACTTTTACCCGACATATTAGAACCTGTTAAAATCAGGAAAGATTCAGGATAAAAGTGAGTGTCATTCCCTACTCTTGTTGCCGAATTTAACAAAGGATGACTCAAATTTGAAAATCCAATTTTATAGTCGGAATTAATTTCGGGAAACACAAAATCAGGATTATTATACGATAAGTTAGCCAAACTGTTCAGTGCTTCAAACTCGCCGACAATATTAATCCATTGCTCCAATTTTTCAGAATAGTTTTCTTTCCATTTCAAAAGCGCTTTTAAAACATGCAAATTGAATAAAAACATGCCGTTAAAAACCGTTGCCGTAACAAAATTGTTAATCGTATCCATTCTGGAAAATAGCTCCGAAAGATCTTTTAAATGTTTACTCGCCGTTGCATTCTTAAAAATAAGCTCTTGTTGTAAATCAATCAATCTTTTTGACTGAAAAGTTTCTGTCTCGATTTTTTGAACCAGTAAACTATACTGCTTAATAATTTTATCCACATTATCAGCCTTCGCAATCTCTGACTGAATCCGTTTAAAAGAACTTCCCAAAACAATCATATTGGCAATAAAAACATAGGTCAGATACGATAATAAAATTACTTTTGAAGTAATAAAATAGGCTGCCAAAAAGCCAAAAAACAGGACTGGAAGAATAACGGATAACCCAATTAAAACTTTAGGTAGTTTATTATTTTCAAATGATTTCCAACAAATTAAAGCATCATAAGTATTCTTTGTGTCATAACTAATCATTGCCAAGGCCAAAAAATCCTGACGCCAATCCATTTTAGTTTTCAATTCCCCGATTGCTTCCTGATTTTCAAGAATAGTTTCATTGGAAGACAAATTCAGCAATTGATTGGCCAGTGTTTTTTTTCCAATATAAGTGGCGGTCCTGTTTAGATTTTGAAATAACGAATGCTCTCCAAAAACATCCAGATCGTAAGCATACGGATGACTGAAATCATTGAATTCGATTCCGTTCTCAAAAGGGATTTTTTCTCTTTTCAAATAAGCAATTTCATTCTTATTTAATTTTAGAATTGCCTTCGTATGTTCTCTCTTAAAAGATAAATGCGAATGAATGCGCATTAAAAAAAGAAAACCAACAAAAGACAAAAAAGCAAAAGCTACGTAAAGTATTTCATTCGTTTTTATGTAGTAAAACAATAAAAACAAACACAGAAATACGCTTAAAAGACGCAGAATACTGATGCTGTTGTATTTTTTGTTGATTTTATTAAAGTGTGCTGTATAGTATTCAACTTTATTGTGATAGGCTTCCATTCTTATAAATTAATGAAACACAAATATAGCTTTTACACTCACATTCCAGCACTAATTAGTCTTTGATTTTAGCTTTCATGCATAACCAAAACCGGTATCGAAACTTCCTTAGTTATTTTTTTACTGAAACTGGATTCGAAAATACTTTCAAAGAAAGATTTTTTGTGTGTAATAACCGTCAGAACGTCCACATCTTTATACAGTACAAAATCGAGAATAGTCTCTTTTACTTCATCACTAGGCAAGACTAAAAACTCTACATTTTCATGAGCAAATTCTTTATCCCATTCTTTAATTGTGGCATCAGAAACATCTGTGTTTGATGCTCTAACGTATAGACTTTTTACTTTAGCATTTGTTTTCTTTGCTATTTCCAACACTTTTCGAAGCTCAGCCTTGTCTTTTTCACGATAGCGGGTTGTAAAACCAATTGTTTTTATTTTTTTGAACTTTGCATCTGCGGGAATACACAAAACGGGTACTTTGACTTCTGAAATTACAGAACTTGTATTCGATCCGAGGAAAAATTTTGTCCAGTCTGAAACACCTGAAGTTCCCATTATCACAAAATCGATATGATCTTCTTCAACTGCATTTTTCAGATTAAAAATCAAATCACCGTCCATCAAACGATGTTTGATTACAATGTGATCTAATTTTCGTTCCGCGGCAATAGTTCTAAGCCTTGGGATCTCATCTTTAAACATTTCAAACTTTGCCAGTTCGATTGAACTGTAAATCGAGGCGTAATTTTCGGGGAAAAACTGACTATCGTAAACCGGAATCTCAAAAGTGTGTAACAAAACTAATTCGGCGTTTACAATTTTGGCAAATTCTAAGGCATGGACAAAAGCATTTGTCGCCGCTTCAGAAAAATCTGTGGGAAATAGTATCTTTTTCATTTTGCTTGAGATTAAAGGTTTGTTTCTCAAATTTAAACATTCTAAACGCAAATCAAACTGATAATTATCAGTATTTTAACATTTAAAAAATTACTAAAATTGACATTTAAAAGGCTGAAAGTCTCCTAATCAACTCTTCTTTGAGTTCGCAACTTTATGGCTTTTTTTATACCTTTGCAGCATGATAAATCAAGATTCTATAGTTGCATTGGCTACCCCATCCGGGGCTGGAGCTATTGCGATCATTCGTATTTCAGGTTCCGATGCTATTACCATTGGGAATTCGGTTTTTAAATCCATAAAAAACAAAGACTTAACTCTCCAAAAAACCCATACTTTACATTTAGGGCATATTGTGGACGATTCGAAAACACTTGACGAAGTATTGGTTTCTGTTTTTAAAGGACCTAACTCTTATACAGGAGAAAATACGATTGAAATTTCATGTCATGGCTCGACGTATATCCAGCAGCAAATTATTCAGTTATTGTTACGAAAAGGATGTCGAATGGCTGATGCGGGCGAATTTACCCTTAGAGCTTTTTTAAATGGAAAACTTGATTTATCGCAGGCAGAAGCGGTTGCCGATTTGATTTCATCAGATAATGAAGCGTCACACCAAATCGCTATGCAGCAAATGCGCGGTGGTTTTAGCAATGAAATAGCCAAACTTCGTGAAGAACTACTAAACTTTGCTTCTTTAATTGAGTTAGAACTGGATTTTGCAGAAGAAGATGTAGAATTTGCTGACCGTACTCAATTTCATGAGTTATTAAATAGAATCGAATTTGTTCTAAAACGTCTGATTGATTCGTTTGCCGTTGGTAATGTGATCAAAAACGGAATTCCGGTTGCTATTGTAGGAGAACCAAATGTGGGTAAATCTACTCTGCTCAATGCCTTATTGAACGAAGAACGCGCCATTGTTTCTGACATTGCCGGAACCACACGCGACACCATCGAAGATGAGTTAGTGATTGGCGGAATTGGTTTCAGATTTATTGATACGGCAGGAATCCGTGAGACTAAAGATGTGGTAGAAAGCATCGGAATTAAAAAAACCTTCGAAAAAATTGATCAGGCACAGCTTGTTGTCTTTTTGTTTGATGGTTTCAGGTTTCAGGTTTCAGGTTCTGACTATATTGTAGAAATTGAAAAAGTTAAAAACAAATACCCTCTTAAACCTATATTAGTAGTGGTCAACAAGGTTGATTTATTGAGTGAAAATGAAATCGGGAACATCAATCAAAAACTTGAAACTTTAAACTTAAAACTTCTAAAAATTTCGGCTAAAGAAAATATTGGAGTCGAAGAATTAAAAGAGCAATTGCTTTCTTATGTCAACACAGGAGCACTTCGTAATAATGAAACTATCGTAACTAATACAAGACATTACGATTCTCTACTTAAAGCCCTGGATGAAATTCAGAAAGTGAAATTTGGTCTGGAAACTAATCTTTCAAGTGATCTGATTGCACTTGACATACGTGAAGCCCTGTACCAATTTGGTCTTATTACCGGTCAGGTTTCTAATGACGAATTGTTAGGGAATATTTTTGCGAATTTCTGTATCGGGAAATAGGGAAACAAAACATCACAAAATAAAAACAAACAAACGAGTTAAAGTATTAATAAACAATATTTTAACTCGTTTTTTACTTACGTTTTCTTTTGGATGTTACGTTATGTTTTGATTAAATTTGTACCCTGTTTGTACCTCGAAAAACTGAGATGCAAAAAATATTTTTTCGTGGCCAAATGATGGCACGTAGAGACACACATAGTCACAGTGGGACACTTAAAGTCACATTTCTATGAGTTCAAACATTAAGATTACCAGAATCTGTGAATTCTGTAAAAATGAGTTTACAGCACGCACAACAAAGACATTTTACTGTTCGCTTAAATGCAGCTCCAAAGCCTATAAATCAAGGGCTAGGAAGTCAAAAATCGATCAAAGCAACAAGCAGGCAGAATCGGTCAAAAATTCCAATTTGGAGGTCATTAAGACCAAAGATTTCATCGATGTTAATATGGCCAGTAATTTGCTCGGCATCAGTAAAAGGACTATTTACAGGCTGATCGAAAGGGGCGAGCTTCATATTGCAAAATTCGGCAGAAGAACCATTATTCGCAGATGCGATCTGGACAGCTTTTTTTCCATTCCGTTAGAGGAATCGGTGCTGCAGCCAGTCCAGGAATTTCCTGGTCTAGACAGATGCTACAACATCACACAGATACAGCAGAAATTTAAAATTTCAGCAGGCGCCCTGTATATGCTTATACAAAGGCATGGAATAGCCAAATATTCTGTCGGAAAGTTTAATTATGTCGCGAAAAAAGATATTGATATTATATTTAATGCAGGAGAAAATGAAAAAGATTAATGTAACACTGAGAAGAAAATTGTTGGCTGATGGCAGAATATCCCTATATCTGGATTTTTATCCTGCAATACTTAACCCTGAAACTAACAAACATACTAGACGAGAATTTTTAAAGCTATATCTTTTTGAGAAACCAAAAAAACAAATTCAAAAAATTGCTAACATCGAGAATCTTCATACAGCTGAACTGATTCAAATCCGTAGACAGAATGAGCTACGAAAACACGACGTGTATTCAACCTTTGAAAAAGAACAGCTTGAATTGCAGAAAATAGGAAAAGGTTCGTTTATAAAATATTTTAAGGATTTGGCTGAGAGAAAAGAGGGGAAAAATTTAGCAATCTGGAATAGCGCAATAGCACATTTTTTAGATTTCACTGAAGGTAATGATTTATGTTTTAAGGATATCACTATAACTTTGGTAAATGACTACAAAGAGTATCTTACTAAAGCTAAAAGCAGAAGAAAAACCGGAAACGTTTTAGCCTGTAATACGACACTCTCCTATTACAACAAGCTAAAAACTACACTCAAAAGAGCTTATAAAGAGGGAAAACTAAGAACTGATATTAACGCCGGGATCGACTCAATAAAAGAATCTGAAACCCAACGCAATTTCTTGACTTTAAATGAGGCAAAAAGACTTTTTAAAACGTCGTGTTCAAACCAAATTGTATATAGAATATCTATGTTTTCAACATTGACAGGACTCAGATACTCAGATATAGCAAAATTAACATGGTCAGAAATTGAATTTATTGAAGAAGATGGATACTACATAAGGTTCAAACAGAAAAAGACCGAAGGCCTCCAGACTTTACCTATTTCGGAAGAAGCGTACCAATTGCTTGGCAAGAGTGGAAATGAAGATGAAAAAGTCTTTTTTGGACTAAAAAAATGGGACATACATAGGGTTCTTCCTGTATGGCTTGCCCATGCAAACATAAAAAAGCATATCACGTTTCACTGTTTCCGACATACCTATGCTACGTTACAAATTTTTTCGGGTACCGATATATTTACTGTATCCAAAATGCTTGGCCATAAAAGTGTAAAAACTACTCAAATATATACCAAAATAATTAACGAGAAAAAAAGAGAAGCTTCGATGAGAATAAGTTTAAAATAAAATACCCTAAAACAAGAAAGATATTACTCAAAGTAATATCTTTCTTGTTTATTTATAAATGCTTTTTGAATTAAATTTAGCTTCAGTTTCTAGTTGTATTTCAGCAATAGTTTTAATTCGACCAGATTTTATCCAATTTAATAATTCTCCACGATAAAAATATAAACGCTTGCCCTGTTTATTGGCAGGAATCTCATTTCTACAGACTTTGGTGTAAATAGTGGCTACAGACAACTTTAATAATTTTGCAGCCTCAGAAATAGTTAGCAAATCATCATCAGCATCAACAGTTTTTACTTTATTTTCTTGCAAAAGTTTTTCAATACTGTTCATTTTCATAAGTAGCTCTCCGATAATATCCGGCAAATCTTCAAATCTATATGGTTTCATAGTATCTAAATTTATAGATGTAAAGATTGTTTTGTACATCTTATTAATTTCCTAAATTTTAGGATCATTATATTTTTAAATAAACAAAGTAATCAATTAAGCAGCAATACTTAAATCGTTGTATTCAAATATATTAACATCTGATATATTCGCATGTAAAAGTCTCATTAAATCAACAAAAAAATAGTGGTTTGTAAATTGTATCGTAGAGGTCACTCTACGGGACAAAAGATAAAAATCATCTTTTGTCCCGTTTTTCTCTATCTTTAACTCTTTATCAATCAAATAGATAGACTCAGTAATTTGGTTCAATCTAGCGGTTTGTACTTTATTTTCTCTAATAGTGAAATTTTCAGGATAAATTAAACCAATTAAACTCCTCTTGTCCGATAAATCTTTGTCAGCATAAGTTTCATTGAGCATTATAAGATTGTCAACGCCTTTGTTTAGTAGTTCTTCAATACTATGCTTCTCATTGACAACCATCGATAACTCTCGTTCGAGATTTGTAATTCGTTCATGATAGTCTTCTTTCATCACTTTGTAATCGTCCGGATCAATTTTTAATGATAATAAAAGATCTCTCGCGTTTCCTAATCTGATCTCATAATCTTTTATCTGCTCAGAAAGTCTTCTTTTTTGCTCACCTGCACTATTTGCTAAATCTCGATGAGTTTCATAAAGCAGTGAAGTATATAATTTCCATTGCCTTCTCTAGAGTAATTTTTCCCCTCATGTTTTCTTCTTCATTTTTCATCATTATTTACTTAAATAATAAAAGCCCTATATGGGCTTTTGTCTAGTTATAACTTCTTTCTCAATCGTAAAATAAATTTTGCTCCCTTGCGTCTTTTTAAATGAAGGTTCATAAACAAGATACCCGTAATCGTGTAACTGCTGGACACATTTATGATAAGTATATGGTGAAGAAATTTTCGCAATAGGCGTTATATCATGCCTATAAACTTGAATATAATTTTCAAGGCCATTTTTAGCTCGATATTTAAGTAAAGCCGTATAAATAGCAATATGACTGGGACTAATTCTAAAGTCATTTTGAATGGCTTCAAAAAAATCTAATAAGGGCTTTAAATTTTCCATTTTACCTACATTGATTGGACCCTGCGTTTCTTAGCTCTATTCTCTTTACCGACATCATTTTCATCAGAGTCATGACTATGCTTTTTATCTTTAGAAACCGACTCTTTTTGAGATTCAGATTTTTTTTCTTGCTTGCTTTCTCTATGATTGATACGCTGCAGGTTTCCGTTATAAAAATTCAACGTTTTAAATTGAGGATTTGCTTCCACAAACATTTTACTTTCTGTACCATTTACCACAAAAGTTACTGACTGAAGATTTCCTTTCTTAAGCGAATTTAAAAGGTCGTCTTTATACTGTGGACTATTCAGTTCTTTGACAGAATGTTTGGAAATGCTGGCTTCCAGATCATATCCATAATTTTGATGGTAATAATTCAACTTAAAGTTGCCATTGTCATCTGTCTGTTTGAAGTCAATTTTTATCCAAGAATTGTAACTTTCACCTTCTTTAGTCTTAAGATCTTTATTGACAGAGCGCCCCTCCATTAAATTGTACGCCTCTTTCATCGTAATGCTGGCGCTGTCTTTGTTAATATAAAAGGTCTGTTCAAGTCCGGGTTTGTTTTCTTCTTTCTTAAGATTCACTTGATAAGAGTTAAAAAAATACATATCAGACTGCTCTGACCTCTTGAAATTTAATTCTACAGTCAAGGTGTCTTTATTTGGGAGGCCATTGTTCATAATACCAGTGTGCATAATTTTAAAATCCTTGTCACCTTTCATCATGTTCTCTTTCAGTTCTGCATCGAACGTTTCTCCAAATCCAGTATATTTCAACTGGTCTTTCAGGTATTCTAAATTTTTCTGATTCATTATGTTCGTATTTAAGTTGTTTTCTAATAATTCTTTTCGGTCCCTGAAGCGTTTAGCAAATCCAGTCAGATCAAAAGCTTCATTATCGGATATGTCAATGCCGCTCTCTAAAACCTCTTTTAAGTCGCCAATAACAGATTCAACTGGCAGACTCTGAAAATAATCTGCATCGTTAGTCATAACTAAACAGTACTCTTGAGCATCCATTGACTTTCTAAAAAATTCTATTGTGTAGGTGTCGGTTACCTCATCAGTGTTAAAAGCGACAAATCGATGGCCGTTTTGAGCAATTTCTTCAGCAAACGACAGCATCATTTCAGTATCAGCTAGATTGATTATCATAATGTTTTTTAAAATTTAAAAAGTATCAATGCTGAATTCCGTAATCGGAAATATCTTATCAGCCAAATTATTACTAATATCAACTTCCAAATGCCTGCCGCCATTTTTTTCAATCATCTCAATTGTCAGATATTTATTCTCAGGGATAGTAAATTTCCCCAGCGCATAAACTTTTATAGTTACAGACTCATTAGGTATGACTGAAGAGGATGAAGTTGTGTATAAAGGCTGTAATTCTATTTCCTGCGATGCCGTACGTTTTGACTTTTTACGGTCTCTTATAAAAAAGCGAAGCTGATCAATATCGTAGTTAATCTTTGATTTGTTTTCAAAAACTACGCGTATATATAAAACGTCCTGCTGTATAAAGATTCCGTTTACTTCCATACTTATTTGATACTTGGATTTTTTTAAACCAGTGGCCTTTTTCATTTTGGATAATGCGAGTGAAGCACATTGCTCAATTCTTTTCTGATTTTCATTTTCTAGAGGAAACAGCACTTCCCTGGATGTGGCCGCTGCATTGTCCGCTTTTATATTTAGATCAGGGCAGTCTGCATTATAATTTAGGACAAACACGTATAATTTACCATCTGACGTCACTACCGTTAGGTTGGTCTGGAAAAAATACTGCTTAGCTGCTTTAATCAGCAGTATATTCTCCACTCCTTTGGCCTTCTGAACCAGTACATCTGCGCTTCCTTTATCAACGCTCTTAATTGCGTATGGAAAAACAATACTTGTAGTTTTAGAGAATCCGACCTGCAGATTCTTGTAATTCTCTTCTTTAAAGTCTGTCTCTATTACTTTAGACTGTGGAAACGCCGAAGAGCAAACCAGCATCCAGCTAATCAAAAACAAGTCTCTGCGCCTTTGATAATCAGGAAATCTACGACATGGCGGTAAAATACTACACTGATGACAGCATCGACACACCTGCTCCTATTGCCTGCAAAGCAATAGTTCAACAGCCTCAATCAGCAGACCTGTTCTCACAGCCTGAAATCCCTGCTCCTCCTGTGCAGTCTACCGTCCCCGCTCCTCTAGTTACAAAACAAAATGTAAAACCCGCGCAGACCGCCTTAACACTCTTTGACCTATGATACCCAAAACCAATCTTGAGAAACAGTTGACCGCACTCAGCGCTTCTCTGCCCAAAATAAAACCCGAAGTTTACGTATGGGCTGAAAAAAATATTTTTTTGAAATGGTGCGTTTTATCACGTTCCAAATTCTATTGTTTGGAGTGCACCCACATTTGGAAACCCACAGATCCAAATACCTGCTCTAAATTTACAGCCTGCACCACCTGTAAAGCAAAACTTAAAATACAACCTTATAATAAGAAGTATTTCAAAGAATTAGAGTACTCCACTGTGTTGCAGACCTATGGAGGATTTCAGGTGGTGCGCATCATCTGCTCCCAAAAGCACATGAAAAAGAACTGCGCGCCAACCTACTCTCACAGCGAGGTCATGCAACATTGGATCAGCCCTGAGGGGGAAGTGCGTACGCTCTCAATGAGTGTCAACGTATTTGCACATGCCTGCGATGCTTGGAAATTTTATTCTCCGCTCGAAATCCGCCCGAAGGATTTCTGCCATAATGCCAAATACCGCATCAATCCCTACAAAGTATATCCCAATGCAAAAGTACTTCCAATTCTGAAAAGAAACGGTTTCAAAACTTCGGTACATTCCATTGCCCCTCAAGTTCTCTTTACTGCTCTTTTAAAAGATTCCATCGCTGAAACCCTCCTAAAAGCCAAACAGTTTTCACTTTTGCAGTATTATCTCGGAGCGTCGCGCCAAAACATCAAACGCAATTGGCAGGCAGTTAAAACAGTTATCAAAAACGGCTATGTAATAATTGACATTACTATTTGGGAAGATTATATCGAATTATTACAGTATTTCAAAAAAGACTTAAATAGTGCGCTGTATGTCTGTCCTACTAGTCTTAATGAAGCGCACGATCGTTTGGTACGCAGAAAAAGAGAACTGCTCAGAAAGAAAAAGCTTCAAGACCTGCGCCTTGAAATCGAAAAGGCACAAAAAAGATACGCAAGCGATAAAAAACGCTTTTTCGGGCTTCTTTTCAAGGAAAAGGAACTTAGCATCTCCGTCATTGAAAATGTTAAGGATTTCATGCAGGAGGGCGATGATTTAAACCACTGTGTGTTTACTAATGAGTATTATGAAAGAAAAGATTCCCTTATTCTTTCCGCTAAGATCTGTGAGAAGTCTGTCGAGACCATTGAAGTATCACTAAACCGAATGCAGGTGCTCCAGTGCAGAGGTATGAAGAACGAACCCTCCGGGCATCATTCCCAAATCCTACGTTTATTGAATCAAAACCTCTATCAAATCAGGGAGCGCATGAAAAAAGAAAAAAAGCAATTATAAACCAAAGCCGATAAGGTATCAGCTTTTTTTGTGCTCACATAATACCCAAAAGCCCGCCGGCTTGACAGCCGGCGGGCTCAGTCAGTAAATACACTTATAAGTTGGATTTACTTAATAGTAATGGCTTCGGCTAGGTTTTCCTGCTCTATAAAAGCGGCAATGTACTGCCTTACTTCATTTCGTTTCTCCAGTTCGGTTTCAAACGTATTGATATGAAAGTCCTCGTCCTGATCCAAAATATGAATTATTTCAGTATACCCTTTTGAAATCAGTCTTCCTTTGAGTTTAATAATGGTGTGCTGCAGTTGGGCATCCAAATCTTTTCTCACCTTTAATTGTATCACTTTTTCCATTGTGAAAGATTCATTCGTTTATGTTCTATGGCATATCAAATATACTCTGAATTTTTAATTGTCAAATTAAGAATAACACATTGCAGCATGTACTGCACCTAGACTTTTATCTTTACTTTTAAAGTTTTATCTGTAAACTGATTACTCTTCTGTTATTGCCAATCTTTTTGTTCAATTACAATAATCTCGGGATTAGTTAAATTGACTCTATATTTCAAATTACTTGACGAGTATGCATGAATTTCATTATGATCAAATTCGATTTTATAAAATGGATTTGAATCTGTAAAAAAAAGAGCCCATAAAAAATCATTAGACTTATCAGTGCAAGCTATAAAACCTTCATTTCCAATTCCTCCTTCACCTCCAAAAACAACATATTCATCCTTAATCTCTAATCTATTTGAAAAAACTTCAAAACTTGTCCAAATATCAGAATTAAACTTTTCCAAACTTTCTACAGTTGTTAAACAAAGAGGCGATGAATAATAGGAAATATTATCTGTATTACTCACATTAAAACTATTTAAAATTATAATTTCACCATTGTTTTTTTGCAAAGAATCTATTCCAATCAATTCTTCGTTTGACCAATGTTCCAATATGGTTCTATTTTTCATACTTTAAACTTTTTAATAACACAGAACTAGAGTACTACTCTTATTTCCTGGTAAATCTATTTTAAGCAAAACAGATCTGCCTTTAGGCCTGAGATATAATTAGATTACGACTATAAACAAAAAACCACCTCACTACGAAGTCAGTTTTTATCTTACTCTATTCTTTATCAAATTCATTAATACTCACAAACAAAATGTTCGTTATCAAGCGATTTTTTTAAACAGGATAATTATTCTCTAAAAATAACTTAACTAAAAAAGCATGGGAAATTGGTTTGAACGAAAAGATATCTTCACTTGTTTCATAATCTAATAAAATTATAGGTTTCTGATCCAAAATTTTCTTTAATTCAGTTATTTCATTCTCTAACTTATTATCTAATATCCACTTGTATGATGGCAAATAAATAAGTTTTTTTGAATCTGAATAACTTAAAATATCTTTTCCATTAATCCCTTTTCTATGTCCTATCACTTTCCCATACTTTCTAACTGTTCGTTTGATATTTTTCATGTTTTCTATATCAAATTTAGTAGGGTCAATATCGGAGTTTTCAAATACTTTTAATCCTTGCCAAATCCCTTCCACACTTTTAGAAAATTTATTTTCACTAAAAGGAATAGGTATGTTTCCTAATGGATAAAATGGACTGAATTTCACCCATTGATTCTGAGCCTTTGAAGTAATGTCAATAATCTCAAAATTTGGATACTTTACCATTAATGTTTCTATCTTTTTTCTTTTACTCTCAATAATAATTTGATTATTCATCGTTCAATAATTTATGATAATAATATATCCTGTGTACTAATTTTGATAATAGTTTATATTTTTAAATCTGCCGTCGCTATCCGTTGCTTTAAAATCCATCTTTATCCTTTTATTTTTATGACCTAATTTGAAACACTGAGGTAAGGTAAAAGCATCTTAAGACTTACTAAAAGACAAAAGAATGAAAGAGACGACCGGTTGGTCGTCTCTCTTTCTATTCAAAAATTAAAATTTTATATTCTTTATCAGTTCGTTACATCGTTATTCTATAAAAACACCTAGTCTGTAACACTACCAAATAATTAATTGTTTTTATCGATGATAAATTTAAAGATATTGTAAAAAACGTGCCAGCTATTTTCCTCTAAAAACAATTTAAATTGATTAGAATTTGTAAACAAGGTTAATTCAGCATTTTCCATTTTTGATGATGGATTATTTTTAATATTTGGAAAATCAATTTTTGTCAAATCTGATAAACTAATAAATTTATTTTCAACAGGAATAATTAACCTCTTGTTTGTTAGGTACCAGCTATAATTATTGTCTCTAGTAAAATAAATAATACATTTTTCATTTGCTTGAAAAACAAACAAATCTTTTGGATTAACTTGATGCGAATTTTCGTCAAATATAAAAGTTGATTTAAAATTTAAACCACTTCTCTTAAATTTAGCTTTTATTACCGATATATTTAACATATTTACAAATTTTTATAAATTCTTACAGAGTGTTGTTCAATCCTCTCAATAGTATAGCCTAATCTTTCCCAAGCTTGAGCATTTAATAATTTTGTTTCAACTACTCCCTTTCCTTCAATTATTAATTTTGTAGCTCCTGAGGCTTTAGCTTCAGCTTCCATTGTTTTTAAAAGCTTTATGGCACTTCCTGCTGAAGGAGCTTCATTTATTAATGTACCTATTTGAATTTCAATTGTGCCTCCTTTAACATATGTTTTAAACCACATCCAAAAGCTTCCAATTTGAGTACATCTAAATTCTGATGCTAAAGGATTACCAACTGAGATTATTTAAGTAATATATCTCTACTGACCAAATAGTAGTATCCATTATAATCATCTTCTTGTATTTGATAACCATTTAAATAGAAATAATATTGGATTGTAAAAAAGTCATCTTTGCTCAATTTAGTAATATTCAAAACTTTCTTTTTGTTAAAATCCTTAGTATATTTTAAATAAAAAGAACCAAAACCTTGTTCATATTCTTTTTTTATACTTTTACTAAGGACAAAAAATTCATAATAAATATTTTTAAAATCTTCTTTAGTAATTTCAATTTTATGATTCAGAACTGCATCTAAGAAATCTCTGAAAGACCCAAACGACTTTTTAAATTTTAATTCATATAAATAATTTAAAAAATCGGCATTGGTTTTTATTATTTCTTGATTTTTTACTAAAATAAATAGACTAGTTTGTCCATAAACTGACGGCATTTCATATTTTGCTTTTGATAACTTATCAATATCATCAGTGTCTATAATTACATGTTTCTTTTTGCATGAAAAGAAACAACTAAATATTAAAACATAAATTATTATTCTCATCGTTTAAATTTATTATTAGGTGGATTTTTAAGTTTTTCTGGATCTATTAAAATGCCACCATATTCAATTCTTATTGTAGCCTTTTCTTTTTTCTCCATCATTCGAGCAAGATTCTCAAAGAATGTAGCTCTAATTTCTGAAGGATCAGTAGCTGAATTTGGGCTTTCATCATCAGCGGTATTACCAATATCTTTATCATAAGCATGTGCCATTTCATGAACAATAATATCAAAATCGGTATCTCGTGTACTCCCTTTTTCTTTGACTCTATCTTTTTCTTCTTCGGAAAAATTTATCATTGTAAAAGACCCCGAAGGCGCATTTGGATTTGAAGGATCGAAAATTTCTTTGCTATTACGTGATGTTATAGTTTTACCATCCCAATCAGAAACATTATGTTTTCGTGAACTATTTTCAAGTTTGTGAAGAACTTTTTTTAACGTTTCATTATTAGAATTTTCAATTTTTCTGTATGCTTTGAGAACTTTATACATTGAAGGGCTAACACTTTCTTGCCTTGGATCATATCTTCTCGTATATTTTCCTCTTCTATCTTGTTCATAAAAACTACCCTTTTGATATTTAAACTGTCTTTGTTGGTTACCATTATTTACAATATATATAATATCATTACCATCTGGATCAATGTTTATCATTGGATTGTTAGCCACATAATTATAAGGGCTTAAATTTAAATATTTTTCACTTTTAGGATCAATGTTTAACCAACTCCCAATCGCAGGGTCATAATTACGTGCCCCATAGTCATACAGGTTTAGCTGATTACCTCCAATACTCTCGTCTTGAAGTTCTTTTCCGTTGTACTTATACTTATTATTGCTAGCCACATAATCATTATACCTCGTGTGTTTTAAACCAAAAGGATAATAATTATTCTCTTCAATAATTTCAAGAACTTGGGTAACCGGGTTTTTAGCATAACTAACCCGAACATTTCCTAAATGATCTTTATACTGGTAAACATACTTTTTATATATGTCATCGTAATATCCTTCTGCTGTAGGGAAAAATATTAAGATTGGTCGTGATGCAACATTCTGACTTCCTCCTGACTGTTGTCCTCCAGCCAGACTCGAGCGATTCACTTCAACTGGTGGATCTTTTACAGGATCCGGAGTATAAATAGGAGGATCTGTATCTCCCGGATCATCTGGTTATAATTTCAAAGTTTCATATCACTAACTTTGAAACACTACCCAATTCGTTGCGTGGTTATATTCTAAAAATACCTAATCAGTAACATTACCTAATATTTGAAAAGGTGAAACGTCTGGATTAACGTTTATAAAATCTGACTATTATTACCTATTCGTACTTTTTAAATAACAATTCTTGCTTCGTCCATCCCTATTTATAATAAAAAGTTTACTGCCTTTTACTAAATATTTATCTACCCCATACATATCAGAAGTTTTAATTTTTGGACTTAAACTATCTATAGATTCAGTCCAAAGATCACAAGTCAAAATTAAAGTATCAGATTTTACTTTCCATTTTCCTATTATTGCTCTATCGGCATATTTAAAATTATAAATAAAACTTTTATTCAAATTTAACTTTAAACTAACTTCAGATGTTCCATAGAGCATACAACTACTAGAATAAGTAGTTGGTTTTACAGATTTACAACAAATAAATAAACCAAAAACTAAAAATATAAGTTTCATTTTAATTTCTTTATAATATGGTTTGTTACCAACCTTAAAAGCAAGTGTCAAGTTGTTTTCAATCTTTTATAAACTCTGTTACTGATTTGACCAACTTAATGAGCAACTAATTATCTGTACATTATTAAAAAATCAATTCTCTTTTTTTAGATAAAAGTTTGTATTAACATATCCTTTCCTAATAGGATAAAGCCTATTACCTGAAACTTTAAAAATCAAAGTATCGGACGGAAATCCAAATTTTGTCGAATCTAAATAACAAATTATCCTTTTATCTTTTAAAATAAACTTACCACTCGCAGAATTACTTATCGTATGGATCTCTGTCTTTTCCACAGTACTGTCGGACTTCAAAACTATTTGAAAAAATGAACTTTTATCTTTTGAATAACTGGTACTATACTTTCCAAAGATATTTTTACTGCAGGATGTGAATATTACCAAGAATGCTGTAACTAGTATTATTTTTTTCATAATCATTGTGGTTTATATGTTGTCGTTCCAATTCTAAAAGCTGCATTATATTTATTGGCAATTGATTGTGGGTCTTGCTTTATGCCTGCTGCATTAGGATAATTAATAGCATTAATTGGACCCGATGGAATTTTATCACTGTATACTCCCCTTTCTAAAATATCGGATACAGAATTTACATTTTCTCTTTGTCCAAACAATGCCCCTCTTTGATAGGCTTGAACTTCATCTGATAAGTCATAAAATAAAAGATTATTTCCTTTTAAATTAACAGCTCCATTATTTTTAGTTAATCCTAGCGAAGTTTCTCCTGTCTCAAATTGATACATATGTTTTAATTCATGGGAAAAAAGCCCTAAGTCTGTTCCAGATGAAACAGTTAGTTGAACTCTATTGTTATCACTATTAAATGTTGTTTGATTAACTGTTGTAGAGTTACCTAATCCATCTTGTTGCGTGTTTCCACTATTGCTAACAACATCATAAACTTGATTAGAAGCCGCTAAAGTTGCTGTTTCCCCTCTCGTTGTTTCTAATTCTGCATTATTAGCCGTAAGGGAATTAATATTTTTATTCCATCTGGCTATTTGTCTGTCGCTCCCTCCTGCAGCAATTTTGGCTTTATAATCCGTAATATCACTATTATTTTTTTCTTGCCTAGAATTTATATCTTTAATTAATTTATTAACCCATTTCCAAGCACTTTCTGTAAATTCATTACCATCAACATCTAAATACAATACAGGATTATTTCCTGCATAATGATATGGTGATAGTGAAATAAATTTTTCCGCCATATTATCAATGTTTACCCAACGTCCTAAAGCAGAGTCGTAATTTCTCCATCCATAGTCGTACATGTTAAGTCCCAGCTCGTCTTGCAGTTCTTTTCCGTTGTACTTATACTTATTACTACTAGCCACATAATCATTATACCCCGTGTGTTTCAACCCAAAAGGATAATAATTATTCTCTTCAATAATTTCAAGAACTTGGGTTGCTGGATTTTTAGCATAACTAACCCTAACATTCCCTAAATGATCTTTGTATTGGTACACATACTTTTTATATATGTCATCATAATACCCTTCTGCCGTAGGGAAAAACTGCAACGTAGGTCTTGATGGAACAGCCTGACTTACCGACTGTGCTGCAAAGGCACTAAAACGACTTGCCTCTGCCGGAGGATCTTTTGGAACCGGATCGTATCCATCAATAGGGGGATCTGTGTTCCCCGGATCATCCGGTGCAGGAGGATCACCTTCGCCTTCATTACCACCTCCCTGATCGCCCTGGCTCTCACTATACTTATACTGAAAACCTGTCAGATAATCAGTATGAGTAATACCGCTTGTCTCTTTTACAATTTTCTCCACTTTTTGCCCCGTGGCGTTGTAAATGTACTCAATTGACCCCGTTGTTCCAAATACAATTTTCTTGGGTAAATTGAGTTGGTTGTATTGTATTGTGGTGATGTTTTTGTTTTTGTCGGCAATCATATTGCCGTTAAGATCGTACGTAAAATCATCCCCCGTTTTATTTGCATCTTTAAAGCCTTTGTTATCATTTCCGGCAGGACCATCAGTTACTTTAGTGAGTTGATTCGAGTTTTGATCCAAATAACCATAAGTCAAATCATCGATTTGAAAAACAATAGTCGGCGCGTCGCTGGCTCCATAGCGCTGCAAAGACTTAATATTTCCGTTTTTATCGTAACTTAAACTTTCGTTATACGCTCCTGAAACCGGAATGGCGTCATTGGGTTTACTGTAAATTGCACTGGTTAGACGATTCAGATTATCGTACTGATAGCCATAAGAGCGCTTGGCAAGATCTGTTCCGGTTTTCCAGTAGGTTTCTGAGATATTTCCATTATACAAGGCTTGTACTTGAGAATTGCCCGGTTGTTTGTCATAATTAATATTAAAAGCAAACAAATCCAACGGGTCTGTATCTTGCTGTAGATTTTTAATATTGTTAATTTCGGTGAGCCAGCCTCTGATGTTGTAGGTATACTGTACTTTCTGTAGAGGATTTGCCGCACTGTTCCCTACATCTTTTGCACTCAATTGTCCCAGATCATCATAAGTATTGTTCGCCAAAACTTCAACAGTTCCGCCATTGATTTGGTGGGTGTGCGTTAGCAAACGATCTTGTGGCGAATAAGTGAATTCTTCTTTTATTGTTAGCTCTGCGTCTCCCGAAGCACGTTTGTGTTTGGTCACCGTATAGAGCGACTTTCCAATAAAATCAAGTTTACTATCCATATTGGTGTATCCTCCAAGATGATTTTGGATTCGGGTACTTATGGCTCGTGCTTTGCTATCATAAAAAGTGGTAGTGGTTTCTCCTAATGTTTCTGAGGCGGTAGTCAGGGCTCTTGTCCAGATTCCAGTCACCAAACCCTTAATATTGTCTAAAACGGGTTGGTCTTCAATAGTTGCAGGTTTGACCACCGCATTAGGAAAAGCATAATCATCGTAATAGGTAACGGTTAAAAGTTTAAAATTTATCGGAGCAATAGAATTGCTGTAGTATATCACTATATTGTCGTCTATAGTTCCTTCAGAACCTCTGGTTTCAAATAAAACAGCGGCGGAATTCTGTTGGTCCTGTAATGTTTTTCTATTAGCTGAACCAGGAGGTGTGCTGCTCCATCCGGTATAAACAGGTCTTCCTAAACCATCATATTTGGTAATGAGCCAGCCCTCTGTTGTTTCGTCTTTAAAAGGCGAAAAAGCAGGTCCGGTGGCCACGGGACGATCAAGTTTGTCATAAACAATATACTCCCATTGTTTTCCGGGTAGTTTTTTCTCCACCAAACGATTGCGATGGTCGTATTTGTACTGGTAACACAAACCGTTTAAAACATCAACGCTAACCACACCTTGCACTTTTGGCGGCAATACATAACTCAGATTTCCGTACCTGTCATAAACATAGTAGGTGTCATGTTTATCACCTGAATTGTAAGTTCTTTTAAGGATGACCTGTCCTTCTTTGTTTTTAAACTCTACTGTAGAGCCTGATGATTCACTTGGATTTGCTGCTGTATTCTCATCATAAGTTATGGTTTTATACAACTGATTTGCTGCATAATTTCCCTCATCTGAAAAAACAGTTTTAAACAATCCTAATCCAGCATCCCAGGTTGTAGTGGCCGTAAACAACCTTACTTCATCGGCTATATTGGTCTGATAATCCATTTTTATTTCGTGTCCGCTATCCATAGCCCACGAATTTCCCGGAGCTGCTTGTCTTAACACTCTGTTTAAGGGAGAGGCTTCTAATTTTTTCAGCGAAAATGGATTGGCTGTATTATCATACGTTTGGGTACCGTAAAAACCTGTTAACGCATTGATAGCAGTTGCAGGATCTATTCGGGCATAATTATCACCTCCGTTCTGAGAAGCATAAGGTAAATATTCTTTGACTTGTCTTCCAAAAACATCATACTCCACGGGAGTAATAATGTCTTTTCCTCCTTCTCCCTGACCAATGGCGATGGTTTGTACCGGACGTCCGAGTCCGTCAAAATAAGTGATGTTTTGTTTTTTTTCATCTTTGGTCAGCGCATTTAGACCTGCAGTCTGAACAGGTTTCTTTGGTGCCAGGGTATAAATAAAGTTATCATCACTAAAAGTCTGCGCTCTTGCACCCGTGACTGTAAAAAACAATAAAATTACTAATGTTATATATTTTTTCATTAGGTTGTAGTTTCTGATTAAAAAAAAGTTTACATGCGGTTCACATTAGCGATTATCATAAGTACAAGATCCAACAGTATTGGCGTGATTCTGCCCATTTTGTCTTAAATCATTAAATGCCTTAAGATTCGCATTCTTTTGACTGATTGTAGAAAAATATACACCAGGAAAAACCATATAGGTCTCAGTTGATCCTATATACCCAATTCCACAATTGTTTCGGGTAAAATCTTCCTTTGCTAGTGTATTATAGTACCCACATTCTCCGTTTGCATTAGCATAATCCTGTCCGTTTGCTGCCACATCCTCCTGGGCTTTCATATCAGCTTCAGCCTGTGATGATTCCGACCAATGAATATTGGCTGCAACCGTATACGTTACAGGTGCCCCCGATAGCCCCGCAGGACAATTATTTTTTGTAAAAATGCCGCTTTTGGCTGTATTGTAAAAACGACAAGTCCCTTTATTATTGGCATTGATCCGCCCCCATACATCACACTTTCTAGCTGCGTGATCATCTGCATCAAATTGCGACTCCCTCGATGTAACTTCTCTCGCCGGTATTGTATAATCTAAAGATGACCCAATACTACCTGAAGGACAATTATCCTTAGTATAGGATCTAGTAATCGCTGCATTCCAAAAAGTACAATAGCCCTTTGTATTTGCATTTTCCAGACCGTTATTATTAACATCTCTTTGCGCCAAATCATCTGCAGCCGCTTGCGACTCTCTTGAGAAATAACTCCCAGCAGGAACGGTATAGACTTCCGTTGAACCTACTCCACCCGGCGCGCAATTATTTTTAGTAAACGAACCACTTTTTGTAGTATTGGTAAAAGTACAATACCCCTTTGTATTGGCATTGGCCCTACCATTTGCATTAAATAAAGCCAATCCTTTTGAATCAGCATCAGCCTGTGAATCTTTTGAGGTTTCGGCACCAGCTACCTGACTAAAGAATTCATCAGATCCAACACCACCGGGAGCACAATTACTTTTTTGGAATAAACCACTAAAGGCAATACTTCTATAGATGCACTCTCCTTTTCTATTGGCATTGGCCTGTCCGTTTGCAATTATATCTGCCACTGCTTTTCCGTTGGCATCTTCCTGTGAAATGATTGAAGTATATACTCCAGCAGCTACTGTATAATCTATCGGTGAACTACTAGCTCCAGCTGGGCAATCTTCTTTTACAAATGCCCTGTTTTGAGCTGTGTTTTCATAAATAACCTGCCCTTTATAATTGTAACGATACACTTGTAAAACATTTCGATCCTTGTCCTTAATAGCTTTTAATCTGTTAAGTTCATCATACTCATAATAAGTTACCAATCCTTTTGGATCAGTCATAGTACTTATTCCTACTAAGGGTATATAAGTATAGGTTGTTACCATACTATTTCCCATTGCGGAATTATATCGCAATGCATTTAATGCTGTTATTAAAGAGGCTTCATTACCTGTAGTTGAAGAGGCATTTTCTATGGCAGTAATTAAATTGGCAGGGACAATAACCGGTCTCTCGCTTTCAATTTTGGCCACGATCTGGCTTTTATTATACCCCCATACTACAGTAATATTAGCATCTGTAGTCATCAAACCAGGTCTTCGATTATCTGTCGTTACTGATCCAATGAAATTCACATTCCCATCAAAATCATAACCATAATATTTTCTTTTTTCTAAAGGATTGTTGTTCATCCCTTTTGAAAAAGACAAGGGTTTAAATAAATTGTTCGCGGCAGGCGTAAAGTCATACCTATACACATCGATAATTTCTCCATCTTTCTTATTTATGATTTGCACTATTGGTGAAACAAAATTTTTATTTACCATAGTCTTGGAAACATTGTCAGCAAAGTCATATGGGTAAAACATCTCACTACTAGTACTGCTTTGGTCATTATAAGTTGTTGTTACCTTTTTTTGTCTGAAATGAGAATCAAAATCAATTTTTGTTTTTCTCTCCAAAGGCCGATCATTATAATATTCGGTAACAGTTTTTATTTCCGTAATTTTTTCTACATCAAATTCTTTATATGGCTTAAAATAGAAAAAATCATTCAGGGTCCAGGGTGATGTTATACGTGAGCCATCAATAAGTCTAACCTTGAAAGCTACTTTAAGACTATTAGGATAGTTAGGATTATTAACTATCGGTAAAAAAGCCTCCCGATTCTCTACATTAAGATATAAACTGGTTTCGTCAATAAGTTTTTTATTATCTGTAGTAAGTGTATTACTATCATAAATCGTTTTACCTTCTTCAAGTCCAATAGATAAGTCGGAGCCCATTGGCGTAAAGGGATAGTCTGTAAATTTTAATCCGGGAACAAAATATCGGGTCATTTTGTAACCTTTTGGATAAACTATTTTTTTCTTGCCGTAAATTTCGCCTAAATAGGAATATACTACCGTGTTGTCCCAATTAACAGCCGTATTTCCAGTACAGTTTTTGCATAAAAATTTTTCGGCCTTAATACTTTGAATTCTTATTGGAAATTCTTTAATTGAATGGTAACCTAATGGCGAATTATTTTGCAGTAATAAATTATGTGCTGTCGAATTTATAGTTTCAACATTAGGAAATGCAGGTATTTTAAATGCAAATGGATTGTTTTGCCCAACCCGATCAGCACAACAGGTCTCTTTTGAAAAAATAGAATAAAGTAAATCTCCATTACTAAAAGGTGTTGCACTCGGATAATTATTTAAATCCGTATAATCATATTTTTTCGTGACTGTTTCTCCTATTGTAGGGTAATCTGTTGTTTCTTTTACTCTTATTCCGCCAACTTCTTTCGTAGGGATGTCTTGCGTATACTGAGCGACATCAACATCAAAAAAATCTAACTTAATTTCTGCAGTTAAATCTTGTGTTCTGTTGTAATCTGTTCGAATTTTAAATTCATAAGTACCGGCAGGAATTATAAATTTACCACCACTATCCCGACTTACAGCACAATTATTAAAACTCGCACAATTACTGTCTATTTGTGACATTTCATTTAACTGGGTAGATATTTTAGGTATTTCCTGTCCTCCAACACGTGCACTTGGGGCTAACAAGTAATAAGCCGTTGAATTATTTCCCGGATATGACGGACCTGCAATTTTATTTATCATCATGTCAATAAAATTTACATTTCCTATATAATGGCTCAAAGTCGCCACTACATCCGTATTAAAAGTTTTTGTATAAACACTCTCTTTACTTACAGGAGCATCAGCAGAAAAATCAGATTTAAACTTTAAATTAATTCTAACATTTGGATTATGTTGATTTTCAACTCCTCCACCGCTTAAATTTTGTTCATACTTTATTTCTGTTGTTCCTCCTGTTGGATATTTTACTACTTTTAATGCGCCACTTACTGTATAAGTAAAATCCGGCCTCTTATCGGCATTATAGATGGATGATCCATAAACATGCACTGCAGAAAAATTATGTGCCGCGTTTGCAAACCCCCATTCATCCTGATTGTTCGGGTAACTGAAACGAGAGTTTATAAAATTCGGTAAGTAAGCTGTATTATAATACTCAAAACCGTAAAAAAACAAATTATTTTTCGTTATTATATCTAATAGATTCCTACTTCCTGAATAACTAAAACTGTAAGAATCAACAATTTTATCATTCATATCCGAAATGCTTATCCTATCATAAACTTCATAATTATTTAATTTTTTATAACTCAAACTGACTTTAAAATTAGAGCAGCTAATTGATTTTAAAATTTTCCTTTTAATTATATCACTGGTACATCCCTGATTGTACACATCATTTGCAGGAGGACTTGTAATTCTTTTCTCTACATTAGCATAAAAACTATAAGTCGTAAAATTATTATCATCATACGTAAAAATAATCTCTTTTAGATTATTAAGCACAATTTTTGACAGCTGCCAGCTCGACGTATAACTGGCAAAACCTTCTTCAAAAAATGAATTATATCCTGTATATGGCTCGTTTATTTCTTTCTGTTCAAAAAAATACTGATTTGCACTGGTATCAGTCAAAATAAAACCTTCAATAATTTGATTGTCACCAATATTTCTAATGATTTCTAATTTATAATCATGTTTGGATAAAAAAGCAGGAGTTCCGTCTATACCAATTTTAAAAGAGAAATGGATTCCATTTACACTTACACTATATTTATCAACTTCAGAATCATAAAATCCCTTAGCCAAACTTTCAGCATCATGTTGTGTAATATTGTTATTATTCAAATAATTATTTACTATACTTTTGACAGCTGCATTATTAATCCCTCGTGGGTGCTCATCCGGCAACCCTCTCACTTCTCTGCTCACCACGCCTCCCAGACTTAATTGCCATCCCAATCCCATTATCGATGGTGTTTCTTCCAATCGGTTTCCTCCATAATTATAACTTAACTGGACTGGCAGGTTAAAATCTCCTACACTACCGGTAAAAAGTTCAATATTTTTTTGCAATCTTCCATAAAATAGATTTACAGGTATTTCTCCAAAGGTTCCCAATCGTGCCGCTTCAGGAGAAACCGGAAACGTTAACAAATCGGGATTTAAGGTACTTTGCTGGCTATAAGCCGCATTCCAAAAAACAAAAATTAACAAAAATCGGGTTATTACTTTCTTCATAATTTTAAACTATTAAACTGACACTGGCAGTTAAACAAATTATTTCCTTGTGTTTTTTAATGAATAGATTTAATCACTTTTACAGATTCTGTTTTCACATCTGTTCTGACTTTGATAATATAGATTCCTTCAGAATAACCACTGAGATTAACCGGTACAGTCCTGCTGTTGATGTCAAATTCCTGCAAAGTACGTCCGGTGATGTCGATCAGAGTGGCAGTACCTTCTTTAAAATCATAGCCAATGATGATGTTGGTATAGCTTGAAGCAGGATTAGGAATAGCCTCAATACTGGATTTTACTTTTTCCACTTTGGTTTTGTCTTTGAGCTTTACTACCCAAAAATCATTACCTCCCATACTGCCGTTTTTATCTCTTGAGGCAGCCGAATTTGAGGTTCCTGCCATCAGATACCCTCCGTCTCTGGTCTCGATTAACTTCCTGAGGATATCTTCGCCGGCACTGCCTACAGTTTTGTTCCAGATTTCTTCTCCTTTATCGTCAATTTTCATCGCGATGTAATCGTTGATGCCTTCTTTTTCTTTACTGACTGCGTTAAGCGCTTTGGCCACAATCCCTTCGCGAGGACGCCTGCTTTCGCTTTGCGCATAACCGCCTATGAGATAACTTTGGTCGTTGTTTTCTACCAGAGAAGTGAGGATGTCTGTTTTTCCGAAATCATAGGTTTTACTCCATACAACACCTCCGTCTTTATCGAGTTTCAGGATCCAATAATCGGTTCCATTCCCTACAATACCGCCCATAGTGGTCAGAGCATTTTTACTGTTAGAATTTCCTCCGACAATATAACCGCCATCGGCAGTCTGATGAATGACATAAGGCTGATCGTCTCCTTCGGCTCCATAAGTATTTTGCCATTGAATTTCACCGGCATCTGTTATTTTAAGTACCCAGTAATCTCCGACTCCTTTGTTGTTCTCAGTTTTGTCACCTGAAACAGGAGAATTAGAATAGCCTGCCAGAATATAGCCGTTGTCTGTGGTTTGTTCCATGCTTCTCAGCACATCGGTATATGCTCCTCCATAGGTCTTTTGCCATTCGACATCTCCTTGTTTGTCCAGTTTAACAATCCAGTAGTCCATGTTACCACGGCATTTCTCTAATTTATTAAACTGATCTGCTTTTGTGGTGGGTTTAGGCATTCCGTTTATAGCAGCGAGTGCATTCCCTGAATAATCGGAACTTGAGGAGCCTCCTAACATATATCCTCCGTCTCTGGTCTGAAAAGCACATAAGAGTTCGTCTTTTCCTTTACCGCCAATGGTTCTTTGCCATTGTTCGCTACCCGAAGCATCTAATTTGATGACCCAAAAATCAGTAAGGCCTTTGCATTTTTCATTCTTTTGAAAACCTCTCCCCGAATCTGAAGTTCCTGCCAGAATGAAGCCTCCGTCTTTTGTGTTTTTAATACTCTGAAGCAAATCAAATCCGCTTCCGCCTATACTTTTTTGCCAGACCAGCTCTCCCTTTTCACTCATTTTCCAGATCCAATAATCCAGATCCCCATGATTGTCATCGTCTTTATTTCCGGTTTTATTAGACAAAGAGCTGCCTGCCAGAATAAAGCCATAATCGGCTGTGGGCTGTGCGTCAAACAAATAATCGGCATGCTGCCCTCCATATGATTTCTCCCAAAGGATGTCCTGAGAATGCATAAAGAAGGGGAAGGTCAAAAAAAGTAACAGGTAACGTTTTTTCATAAGCATTATGGTTGCATTTTTTTTTGCGCAAAACTATAGTACTGAATTCCAATATCCTTACGTGTTTCCACATTCATCCCTTGTTTTAAATAAAACAAGTATAAATTCCTTTTATTCGCTTAATTTTATTCTTACTATAAACATTCAGCTAATTATCAGAATTTATATCATTATAATTGCATGAAGCAAACATTTGTACTTGCTTCATAAGTACTTTTGAGAAAGGCTTATTGTACAGGTTTAGAGTATCAACATAAAATCAATACCGCATAAATGAATACCTCCACTAAATTGAAATACCTTCAAAGAATAATGAAAAAAAAACTGTGGTCACTCAGTAGAAAGGCACAAAGATTATCTGAACGGCGTCGTACAGAAATACAAAGAGCAGAGATTACGAATCTGTTAGCGTCATTTGCCATTGTCTTACCTCTTTCTGCTTTTACTTATTGGAGAATTCTCTTGGAAAAATTCAATACCGATTATTTTGAGTTTTGCTACACTTTTGACGACGTTTACTATATCCTTTATTATAAAGGAACGGTACTCTGGTATACTCTTACCGTTTTAATGCTGTCTGCAGTACTCTCCACGACAGCGTTACATTTTTGGAAATTTCGCCTTCAATTCGTAACAACAGGGCTGGTCTGTCTTCTTACATATATTTTATGTAATGTCAGTCATTTTAAATATACCCAGACGATTATACTAACGATTATTTCTATATGTATTACAATAGCTTATCTATTTTTTACAAAGCATGCTCAATATCTTTTTGCAGTCTTCTCAGGTATATTTTTAATATGTGCCGCCAGCGCAGATGCTAAATATTATCAAAAAGCAGCAAGAAAAAAAGACATACAGCTCAAAGATGGTTCCTTCGTTTTAAAAAAAAGTGATACAGAACGTTACTACGTAACCAGCACATCAAAATATATCCTAATATATACCCCCGAACCCATCAAATAAACAAAATAGAACGGGATCAAATTCGCTAAATCCGCTCAAACGCATAATAAACATTTAATCACACTATTAAAATTGCCTTCTATATTATCAGAAAAAGTTAAAGCAGCAAATTATTTATAATCTTGCTTTACTTTGTAATATCCATCATGGCAAAATCACGGTACATGATGTTCTTGAAAACTAGAAATCCAACCAAATAAGGCTCTAAGAAGCCGAAGTTCGAATATATTAAACTGCAAAGACAATATTGTGGCAGAAAGTTTCTTCAAGACATTGAAAATAGAACTGATTTACCAAAATCCTTTTAGAAACAAACATTAAGCTGAATCCGCAATTTCTAAATACATTGAAAAATTTTACAATATCTAATAGAAGGCATAAACACCCGGACAACCTAAATATTCTTAAATATCAAAAAGTAAAGATTGGAATTTGAATCATTATTTTCAAAGAATTAGATTCGAAATGTCTTTGCTAATTTCCACTCCCGAAATTAGTTTTGTACTATTAGGTAGTATAAAATGATCTTGAAGTACACGTAAGATACAAATTTATACATCATTACTAAAGACAAAAAACAATATTCAACTCTTTAAAAATTTGAAACTATAAAGACAACTAGAAAAAAGGGAACTTTGGAATTTAAAATCTATACGGTTACAAATTACAAAGCAACTTGCTAGTTCAGTTCTGTCTCAATTTAATGAAACTGAAAATAATAAGAAAGAGATCTTTAACGCTTAACGAATAATTAATCTGGAATTTTTAGATTAAATTATTAATTTCATCAAACTCTTCGATCGTCTTGTAACCTAAGAATGAATGTCTTCTCTTTTTGTTGTACCAATTTTCGATGTATTCATATATTTTAACTTTCATTTGGTTCCTCGGTAGGAGTTTATTTCCATTAATTAACTCAGCTTTAAAAGAATTGAAAAAACTTTCAGAAACGGCATTATCATAATGACTTTGTCTCCGACTCATACTACGCCGAACGCATTTATAGGAGTCTAACGTACTGGTAAAAATTTTATTGGCATATTGAACACCTCTATCAGAATGGAAAATTAAGTCTTTAGCAATTTTCCTGTTTTTAATTGCCATTTCCCAAGCAGGTAAGGTAGTTTGTTTAGTGCTCAATCGATCACCTAAACTCCATCCAATGATTTTCCTGTCAAATAAATCCATAACAATGGTAAGGTATAGAAAGCCATTCGTTGTTTGTATGTGTGTAATATCGGAAACCCAAGCTTTAGAAGGTTCATTAACTCTAAATTCTCTATTTAATACATTTGGAGACACATAATGATTATGAGTTGAATCAGTTGTGACCTTATATTTTCTTTTGACTTTTCTTCGAAGGCCCAGCATTTTCATATATAGTGATACTCGCGAGCTGTGTATTTTAAATCCCCTCTTTTCAAGCTCTTTAGTAATTTTTATGCAACCATACGTATGTTTAAATTCATAAAATATAGCTGTAATTTCTTCTTTTAATAAATTTACTCGAATTTTCGTATTTGTAGGTTCATGTTTTTTTCTCCAGTAATATGTACTTCTCGACACTTCTAACACGGTACATATCTTTAAAATTGAGAATTTAGATTTATTGTTTTCAATGAATTGTTTAATCATTGCTTTTCCTTGAGAAACGTATTTACTTCCACTTTTTAAAATTTCCAATGTATGCTGTGATTCTTTGAGTTTCTTTTCAAGGTTAGTAATTAAGGCTTGTTCGGGAGTTAATTTTAAGTAGCCACCTCCACAAAAACTTCCTTTTCCAAATTTTTTAAAGTCTTTCCGCCATCTATTTAGACAGCCTCGAGTTGTCCCCAGCTCTTTTTCAAGATTTTCAATTTGCCCCTTTCCTCTGCCATAACTTAATTTTACTGCATATTCTTTGAAAGTACGTTCATATTTTCTCATATTCTGAAGTTTAATTATTTATAAAAAGATGACTTTTTTAATGCCTATTTTCAACATGTTCAAATATCTTTTCTTCTATTTGTTTTTTAGTCAGAAGTATATTTGAAGCCATCAATTCAGATCTAAAAGAAGTAAAAAAGTTTTTAGGAATAATATTATCTAAATGATTCCTTGTTCGGCTCATGCTTTGTCTAACCTCTTTATAAGAGTTTAATTTATGAGTAAACAATTTATTGGCGTATTGAGGTGATCGATCAGAATGAAATATTAACCCCTTCTTTATTTTTCGATTATGAACGGCCATTTCCCAGGAAGGGATAGAAGTTTCTTTTATTGTTGATCCATTACTCAAACTCCATCCTATAATTTTTTTGTCAAATAAATCTATAATAATTGTTAGGAACAAAAATCCAGTCGCTGTTTCTATAATGGTTATACCCGAAACCCAAACCTGAGAAGGTTCTTCAGCTTTAAATTGTCGATTGAGAACATTGGGAAAAACATAAGGATTATAAAATTTACTAGAGGTAGCTTTATCTCTTCTTCTAACCTTGCTCGTAAGGCCTAATTTTTTCATATAGAAAGTAACTTGAGCACGTGATAATTTGAAACCCCGACTTTGCAATTCTGCTGAAATCTTTACATTACCATATATCCCTTTATATTCATGAAATATAGAAGTTATTTCTTCTTCTAATAAGATTGTTTGATGTTGTCTTGGAGATATTACATGATTCTTCCACCTATAATATGTATAATCTCTTATACCTAAAACTTTACACATTCTCCAAAGCGGATATGTATTCAAATTGTTTTCAATAAAATGAAAAATCATTGGTTTTCCCTCAGAAATATATTTACTTGATTTCTTAAAAATTTCAATTTCAAGCTGAGTCTCTTTAAGTTTTTGTTTAAGTGTTCTTTTAAGTTCGGAAAATCTTTTTTGTTCAGGATTCCTAAAACGACCTGGCCCACAAAAACTTTCTTTCCCATATTTTTGAAGTTCTTTTTGCCATCTATAGATATTGGTCGGAGCTATGCCAAGTTCTTTTGCAACTTTAGAAAGATTTGTTTCAAGGCCTAGTTTAACTGCATTTACCCTCAAATTACGGTCATAAATTTTCAGCTTTCCCATATCTTAAAATTATATCTTACATGAATTTAAGAAATATAATGACATAGAGATGCAAAAAAAGTAAAAACTAATATACTGAAATATCGCAATCTTTTATTAGAAAGCCCCTCTTTAAATTTAAAAATTGATTTTTGCAGCCTATCTATATTTCCTCCTACAAATTTGATAATAACTTACCATGTATCCCATTTTTAATTATAGTCTTTATGTTTAAATCTGCCTTTGCTATCCATTGCTTCAAAACTCATATTTATCTCAGAAGATAATAGTTATTAATAGATACAACAGAACCCGTGTCTAAATTTTACATATTTGCTACATTTGACAATTGAAAATTACTTATGAAATTACAAACTAAAATGATAGACCAAAAATAGAATCTACTGTTGAGCTCTACCATTTTAGTAGTCATTGTTTAGCTAGACACATATTAGACGAAAATATAAAAATAATAAAAAACATAAATTTAATGAATGATATTCGACAAAGTTTAAGTCAATTTATGAATTTGACTGATGAAGAGTTTGACTTAATTAAATCTAAATTGGAGGTAGAAGAGATTAAAACAAATACCATAATTATAAAGATTAACCAAAAAGTTTCAAAACTATATTTTGTAAAATCTGGCTTATTGAGAACTTATTTCATATCTGGGGGTAAAGAAATAAATACCTATTTTGCTTGTGACGGGCAGTTTATAACTTCCTTTTCTAGCTATATAACACAAACACCATCAATCCAATATTTAGAGGCTCTTGAATCAAGTATATTGTATTCAATTTCATTTGAAGAACTAAACAATCTATACGAAAGCTATCCTAAACTTGAAAAATTTGGGAAAATTTTAGCAGAACAAAACTATTTATGTGTATTAGAAAGGATGATTTACTTACAGTCGAAATCAGCAAAAGAGAAGTATCTATATTTTATTGAAAAATATGAAAAAAAAATTGTCCAAAGAGTTCCACAACTACATATCGCAAGTTATTTGGGTATTACTCCCGAAACATTGAGCAGAGTACGAAAAGAAATTTCTATTTCTTGACATTTATCAATGCCAAGCAGTGAAATGTAATGCAATTTTGCTAAAAAAAGCAAAATGAAAAAAAATACACTTTCTCTCATCGTAATGGCTTTAGTCTTTGTATCAATTCTATCCATAAATTCTTGTAATAGTATTTTAGAGGTTTCCAAAATAGAAACAAACAGGGTTTTTAATACAAGGACAAATAATAAAGTACAGTTTTCAATCATTGAAACAGGAACAGCGAAAACGCAAAAAGCATTTGCATTTAAAGGTGGCAGCTTGTTTGAAAACCATAAAATTGCACATATTTCTGTTTGGGTCAAACACCCAGATGGCGATTTTTTATTTGACACAGGACTTGGAGATAGTATTAATATTCAATTTGATAAAGGAATGTCGTTTTTTCATAAACTAATGTTTAAATATAAAAAGGGACAAAGTGTCAAAGAACAATTATTATTAAATGGGTTAAATAATAATTCAATAAGAACAATTATTTTATCCCATTTACATTGGGACCATGCAAGTGGGATTAATGACTTTCCTAATTCGGATATTTACACTACTGAAGAAGAACTAAAATTTGCACAATCAAACAAAGCCTTTTCGCCAGCATTCATAAAATCTCAATATAACAACAAATCAACAAAATGGAAATTTCTTAATTTTGAAAAAAATAAATACGAGTTTTTTGAAGAATCTTGCGATTTTTTTGGCGATGGAAGTGTGATTTTTGTAAAACTTCCTGGGCATACGCTTGGTTCAATAGGAATGTTCATCAATGGGCAAAAAAGATACTTTTTTACAGGTGATGTAACTTGGGCTATTGAAGGTTTTAAAAGACCATCATCCAAAAATAGAATACCAAGTAAATTAGTTGACTACAATAAAAATAAACTAGATACAACTATTATAAAAATTCATAGCTTAATGAAATTGGATACAAATTTAGTCGTTATACCTGCGCACGACTTTGAAATCCAAAAAACATTAAAACATTTTCCTGAATTTCAATACTAATTGTTGAGTTAGAATCCAATAATGCATTTGATGATGAAATCAAATATAAAAAAGAACGAACCGCTAACAAATGTTCATACAATTTTACAAAAACAATTCAAACATAGCTAAGCTTTAATTTTTCTTTCTCAGGAAAGCTTCCTGTTCCAAATTCTTGGTAATCCTGACGCCATTTGTACAGCAAAGGAGTCTGTTCTTTGGCTAATTTCAATGTCTGTTTTTGATTAAATTACATATTACTTTATTGGTTTCAAGTCGAAAATGCATTATTTTGTTTAACATTAATTAAATTACATTAAACAAATTATTATCTTTAAATCGTTTAATAATTTGGAAACTGACTAATGAATTTACAGTTCAATAACCGATAAGTACTCACATCTATTTGTTAAGAAAAAACTTTTATCTACTTGAAAACAATTTTTTCTGTGGAAATCTTTGTAGCTATATCATGACTTTTTATTCAATGAGTGCATCTAGAACTGTTAATACTAAATTATTTTCGAAGATTAAAAATATTTATAGCTAAAAATAAAAAAGTAATGAAAGGTGTATTACTGGTAAATCTGGGGTCCTCCGAAAGTCCAACCGCAAAAGATGTTAAACCTTATTTGGATGAATTTTTAATGGATAAATATGTAATTGATGTACCTTATCTACTTAGAGCCCTTTTGGTGCGAGGTATAATTTTAAGAAAAAGCCCCAAAGAGTCGGCACATGCATACACAAAAATCTGGTGGAAGGAAGGCTCTCCCTTAGTAGTTCTTTCTAAAAGATTGCAAAAAAAAAGTCCAAGGCTCGGTGAATATTCCTGTTTCTCCTGCCATGCGTTACGGCACTATGTCAATCGAGAAAGGACTTCAGGAATTAAATGATAAAGGTGTTAAAAATGTGGTGTTATTTCCTTTGTATCCGCAATATGCAATGGCTTCCACCCTGACTATTCTTAATAAAGCAGAAGAAATACGTAAAAAGAAATTTACGCAGATGGCTTTTACTTACAAAAATGTCCTGAACTAAATCTTCGCATTCATCTATACTCAAAAAACGATTTGCAAATAGAACTAGTGATCGATAATGCTCATCAAATATTTTCTTTATGTAACGTTCGCAGATATTATTTTCGTTTGTTACCAATGCCTATTGTTCAATAATTGATTATAATTGGTGACAAATTAAATAAATTTAAATCAATATTTCCTAATTAAAATAATGCAAACATTGTAAACAGAAGACTTTAGTTATAATATATAGCTTCTTTTTCGTGGCAATTTATTTAACTTACAAACAAATCACAAAGATTCATTTTATTATATGAACCAAAAATGGCAAGAACATTAAAACGATAACTTAGTGAAATTGATACCTTTTCCGCTAAAAAAGAGAACACTAATTTAAATATATTATTTCAAATTTTGTAACAGAATCGTAACGCATAATTCTTCGTCTCATTAGTATCAAACTCTTTTCTATTGTGATTCGAATAACAGAAAGGCAAGAATTTATTTTATTTTTATAGATTGTTCGATAATCATAAGCGATTAAAGAAAGCAGATATGTATTCAATTATTTCTTCCCTATAATTTAATTATATTTACTATAGTTTTGTCCCCTAAAGCAAATTTAAATTTGGAAGATTTCAATTTAAACAAAAAATCATATACTGTCTAGTATGGGATTTTCTAACTATAGATAGCCCATGGCTTAAACCATTGCTGCCCTACATTTTCAATTGCATAAATTTCTGCAAATTTTGCAAAACTATTGCCATTCGGTTAACGCTATCATAAATTTAGTTAATAATTAAAATAGTTTAAAATACAACTATAGTTTCTAAATTAGTTTATCAATCATCCCTTTAAAAATAAATCCATGAAAAGGAAGTATAGAATACCAATACAATCTACCAAGCAAACCATTAGGTTTAAAGGTTGCCGCCTGATACAAAGTATCGTTAATAACCTTAAATTCCAGCCAGGCTTCACCTGGCAGTTTCATTTCGGCATATAAAACTAACTTCCCCTTCTTTTTATCAGCATATACTACACGCCAAAAATCGAGAGCATCCCCAGGAAATAATGCCTTTTTATGGGTTCTTCCCCTTCTTGCTCCTACACCTCCAAAAAGCTTATCTATAAATCCGCGCAAACTCCATAACCAGTCTCCATAATACCACCCTGTTTCTCCACCTATCGCCCAAATTTTTTCAATTGTAAGTTCGCGGTTTAAAATTTCTCTTTTTCTTCTATCAATATAACAATTCTTTTTGGGAACCTTAACATATTGATTCAGGTTTCCTCTAAATCGACTACTGACAAGTGAATCTTTCCAGCTCGATATAATGTCATCTTCCTTAATTTTTTGTAATGCCAGCTGTAATGCCAATTCGTAAGAAATGGGTTTTACCTCTAAAAGTGAATTAATTCTGTTATCACTACAAACAACCTCTACCTTCATACTATTTACTAAAGATGAAGCCAACTTATATGATGTTGACGTTACAAAATAAAGCCAGTATGAAGACAGCTTTGGAGTCATAACAGGAATTGTAAAAATGTATCGTTTCATATTTTTTGCCTTTGCAAATTCCAGTAACATATCCTTGTAGGTAAGTACATCAGTACCACCAATATCGAAACTTTGACTATAGGTCCGAGGATTCAGCAACGACTTAATTAAAAAATCTAGCACATCTGCAACTGCTATTGGCTGACATCTGGTATTAAGCCATTTAGGAGTAATCATCACAGGTAGTTTATCGACCAGATCACGTATTATTTCAAAAGAAGCGCTTCCAGAACCTACAATTATTCCAGCCCTTAAAGTAGTAGTCGGAATCCCCCTCCTCTTAAGATGTCCTCAACGGCTTTTCGGGACGACAAATGTTTAGACAGAGATGCCTGGTTAACAATACCACTAAGGTAGATAATTTGTTTTGCCTTTGTATGTACAAGTACTTCTCTAAAATTAAGGGCACAATCACTTTCCTTTTCATCGTAATTTTCCGCAGTATCAGACATGGAATGTATTAAATAATAGGCCGCATCAATGTTATTAGGAATATTTACCAAACTTCCGGCATCAAGAAAATCAACTTCAATAACTTCAATATTTTGCCGCAAAAATTCAGGATAATAAAACCTCCTTTTATCCCGAACACAGCAAATTACCGTATGTCCATTTTTTATGAGTAATGGTAAAAGTCGTTTCCCAATATATCCTGTTACACCTGTTAGTAGAATTCTCATGATTATCTGTTATAATTTAAAACTTATTAATCCATAGTCCATAGAAATAATTTGTCCCGATATTGATTTTGCATTTTCAGAAATCAAAAAATTTACCATTTGAGCAACTTCGTTTGTTTGAAGATAATTTTTCATAGGATGTCGTTCTTTCATGTTTTCCTTCATTCTCTCATTTCTTAAAATCGATGCTGAAAGGGAAGTTTCAGTTATTGTTGGTGCAATAGCATTAACCCTTATTATACCTGCCAACTCTGCACCAAGAGATTTTACCAATCCTTCAATTGCTGATTTAGATGTTGCTGTACTGACATGAAAAGGCATTCCCAGCTTCACAGCAACTGTACTAAATAAGAGAATAGATGGTTCTACTCCTTTCTTTATAACAGGCAGATACTTTTGAATAACCTTTACCGCTCCAATAACATTAATTTCAAAATCATTTTTAAAATCCTCAATACTCAAGCTATGAATCGGTTTTAGGTTTATCGATCCCGGGCAATAAATCAAAGAATCAATATTATCTAATTCTGGAAGATTGTCCTGAAGAACATCTACAGAAAAATGAAAAAGATTGGGATGCTTAATATCCGGAATAGTACGGCTTAGATTATAAACTATATTGTTTTGCAACTGTTGATTTAAAACAGCATTGCCAATACCTTTACTTCCACCAACAATTACAATTTTTTTCATAATTAAATAATTTTAGTTTAATGCTTTATAAATAGTGTTATTAGTGAATACAATAAAATTACAAAATGTTTAATGATTTGTAACAAAAGTTAAACACAAATAATTCTTAAACTAAATTTTAAGGTGCGACTTCTCAAAAATAAACTTGAAAGTAATTATATCAAAAATTTATAATAAGAATTTACCTGTAATTCATAAAACAGCTTGAGAAGACCAAACTCTATTTGATACTGTTAAATTTTAATTTGATTTATCGGAATTTGAAGTAAAAGGGTTTTGAAACCTACATCAAATACCTTTTTCTTTGATATAGGTTTCATCCGATCTACAACTTTTCCTAATTGCTTTCTTTCGTTTCTTTATTTGCGTTTCACTAAATGGACTAAATTTATAAACCCGGCATCGAATTGTTGCATGATGCTCCATCACTACTCTAATCTTCAGTATTTGTTAAACATCACGGTAATTAAGTGTAAATCTTAATTTAAATATATTACAAGAAAAATTATGGATTTTAGATAACAATGGCCCTCAGTATTCATTTTTTGATGGATTTAAAATTCTAAAGATAAAAGTTGTTTGCAGATGCGACAAAATAATACTTACCCACCTATAATTTTTAAAATCGCAATTGATTTTATTTGTATCTTTATTCTTAAATAAAATTCTTTCATTTAAGAATATATAGACACGACCGCACTTACAAAAAAGTACTACCATAAATTATATACTGAATAAAAAAATGTATTATGAGAAAAAAAAACAAAATAATAACAGTTCTTTTTTTTACAATTGCACTTATTTATCAAGAAAAAGCAACGGCATGTACCCGAGTTGTTTATAAAGGATTAAATAATATGGTTATTACAGCACGTTCCATGGACTGGAAGAGCGACATTCCTGCCAATTTATGGATTTTTCCTCGAGGAATAGAGCGTATTGGAGAAGCAGGAAACAATTCAGTAAAATGGAAATCCAAATATGGAAGTGTAATCACCAGTTCATGGGATATTGCATCATCAGACGGTATGAATGAAAAAGGTTTGGTGGCTAATCTTTTGTGGCTCGCCGAATCAAGTTTTCCTAGTTTTGAGAAAAATGGAACTAAAAAAGGATTAGCTGTATCTCTATGGTTACAGTATACATTAGATAACTTTGCTACAGTTTCAGAAGTTGTAAACTCATTTGAAAAAAATGATTTTGTAGTTGTTTCATCACATATTCCCGGAACTGACATTTTTGCTACAGTTCATTTATCGATCTCTGATTCCACTGGAGACAATGCAATTTTAGAATTTATTAATGGAAAACTAATTATACATCACGATAAAAAATTTAACGTAATGACCAACTCTCCTATTTTTGAGGAGCAGTTAGCTATAAATGCCTATTGGAAAGGAATTCCTGGAACTGTTATGCTACCGGGAACAAATAGAGCGGCCGACAGGTTTACCAGAGCATCCTATTACATTGATGCAATACCTAAAACTGATAATACAAGAGTAGCTATTGCAAGTGTTTTTGGAGTTATTCGAAATTGTTCAGTTCCTTTTGGTATTTCTTCTCCAACTGAACCAAATATTTCATCAACAAGATGGCGAACTGTTGCCGATCAAAAAAATCTCATTTATTATTTTGATAATGTTCTTAATCCCAATGTTATTTGGTTAGAGTTCAGCAAAATTGATTTCAGTGAAAAAGCAAAAACTAAAAAACTTTCTTTAGAAAACAATGAGAATTACTCCGGTGAATCGCTAAAAAATTTCCAAGTGATGGAACCTTTTAAGTTTGCAGGTCTTGAATAAATGATAATGAATTCTTCGCTCTGGCAATATTTTAAAAAAAAATCTCAAGAACTGCTCTAAATTTCTAATACCAAGGAATTTATTGTAAACAGTAAAATAGTGTTCTATTACTTCTGTAATAATCATACCCGAAATTTAAGGAATTTCATAATAAAGAAGCTAATTTGTAAAATGATTTAAACATAGTTTTATCTGGTTGAATCATTTGATTCTTTCTTAGCATATACACTCAATTCCACCCAATTTACGTATCACTGACTCAGAACTTTTAAAACCTAAGCCATTTTGTAGACGTCATCTAATAAAACAATGATCCTGCTATACCACATATTATGATATTTACACTGCTGGATTTTAATCTTTGAAATTAGGCGCTTGTGGTAAAATTTGATTGCGATAGTATGAGAACTACTTTTCTCAATGTTAATTATACTTGACCTGCAGTTATTAGTAATTGATTTAATTAGAAATGACTGAGCAATTATTCCATTTCTTTTTCTGTTGAGAA
This sequence comes from Flavobacterium sp. B183, assembly GCF_023539155.1. NCBI lineage: Bacteria > Pseudomonadati > Bacteroidota > Flavobacteriia > Flavobacteriales > Flavobacteriaceae > Flavobacterium > Flavobacterium sp. B183. Next base: position 3,907,372 of record NZ_CP097434.1, read on the forward strand.
GCAAGTCTGCTGTTTGTCTAATTTAACTCCTGCACGATATAAACAACACCAAATGCCTTTGACTTTATATATAGGTCTTATCCTAGATCTAACTTTTCCAAACTTCTTTCTTGCGCTTCTTTAATTGCGCTTCAATAAGATCGACTAAATTTATGAACCTAGATTTTGAATTATTTCATGATCCACTATCACTCCTCTAATCTTCAGTATTTATTTAATAGCATGGTGACTAAGTAGAATCTTAATTTTAAATATACTGCTTGAAGAATCATGAATTTTGGATAACAATGACCTTTAGTATTCATTTTTTGATGGATTTAAAATTCTAAAGAAAAAATTTCCAAAAACTCCGCTTTTAAATATGTAGGATTTTTTATATATTTGATTAAACAAATTTGCCTGATTTATTGTTGCTATACCAAAATTAGAATAGTAAAAAAAATTACAATTTAATCAATTTCACAGCTCTTAATTCTAAGTAATATGAAAGTTAAATCGTTAAAATTGTTAGTAATTCTTCTTTTTGTTTCTTTTAATAACATAGCTGCGCCATCGCCCCCGCAACCACAATCAATACCTCCACCAGTTGGAGATCCTGTACCAATAGACAACGAAATTTCAATATTATTTCTAAGCGGAATAATACTTGGGGCTTTTTTTTTAATTAAAAAAAGAAAAACATCCACTATATAGTTTTATTAAATAAACGCTATTAACCCTAAAGTTAAAGTAATGAAGATCATAATTCTATTTATTTTCCTCTTGATTCATTCAAAATGTATCTCACAAATTTATTTCAGTCCCAATACGAACATGTATGTAAAGAATGAAGTGTTATTTGTTCAACAGGATATCAACTTAGCTTTGAATTCTAATCTGTATCTGCGTAATAATTCACAATTGTTGCAGGGAACAACAGGGAATTCAACTAATTCGGGATTGGGTACATTGTCAGTTTATCAAAGGGGAACTTCAGATAATTTCGATTATAATTATTGGTGTTCTCCTGTTGGAAGCGCATCTAATTTATCCGGAAATGAAAACTTTGGCATTACAATGCTGAGCAGACCTACTACGACAATTGCTTCAGTAGCATCAACAATTTTACCCGTAAATAATTCCGATGGAACTTCCAATCCTCTGGCAATAGCACCAAAATGGGTTTATAAACTTATAAATGCCAATAATTATTCACAATGGCTTTTTGTTGGAGGATCCACCATTTTAGCCCCTGGCGAAGGTTTTTCAATGAAAGGAACAAGTGGAACTGATTCAACAGATCCTGAAGGAACTGGTGTTACCAATAATCCCGGCGGGTCACAAAGATATGATTTTAGAGGAAAACCAAATGATGGCAATATTACTATTTCCTTGGGGGCTAATAACGCAACTTTAACCGGAAATCCATATCCATCAGCTTTACATTTAAATGCTTTTCTCTTAGATCCTTCTAATACAAATACAGGTGGTATTGCTTACTTCTGGGAACAAGATAAGACAGTAAACACGCATACCTTAGTAAATTACAAAGGGGGCTATGGCGCATATTCTCCAATCAGTTTAGGTTCCAATGGTGTGTATGTACCAGCTACTTTCAATACCTATAACCCAGATGGCTCAGTAAACAATACAGGACTGTCTTCCGGACTTGTAATACAAAGGAAATATTCTCCAATTGGTCAGGGCTTTGTAATTAGTGCGATCGCTAGTGGAACTGCGACGTTTAAAAATGCCCATAGGGCATTTTATAAACAAGGAAGTGGTTTGTCACAATTTGAAAAACATATTCCTAAAGAAAAAAGTACTAAAGGAATTGAAGCCACTGAGGAGATTTCATATTTGAAATTAAATGTTATAATCAATAATGAATTTACCAGACAATTAGCCCTTGTATTTGTTTCCCGTGCAACTGATGGAATTGACAACGGTATTGATGCGCCCATGATGGATGTACTTCCCAATGATGCGGGTTTTTTAATTGAAAACAATAATTATGTGATTCAGGGTGTAAATTTCGATCCTGAAAAAAAAATCCCCATAATCGTAAAGGCAACTACCAATACTACTTTTAAATTTAAGATTCCTGAAGTAATAAGTTGGGACACTTCACAAATGATTTACCTCCATGATGCACTGAATGATTCTTTTTTTGACATAAAAAATGCGATGTATGAAGTCAATCTTGAAAAGGGAATCTATGCAGATCGTTTTAAAATTGCATTCAAAAACGATAAAACACTTAATACTACAGACAAAAACTATAACCCATTTTTCATTAGTCAGGATAATATCAATAATAGTTTAAAAGTATCTAATCCCAAAAATCTTTCTTTAAGAACGTTTAAGCTTTATGAAATAACCGGGAAAGTTATTCTGCATAAAGAAAATCTGGGAATAGAACACAATTATACTTTTTCAACCAATGGATTAAGCAGCGGAGTTTATATTGCCCAATTTTTGACACTGAATAATGAAAGGTTCACGGAGAAAATAATCATTTTAAACTCTAAAAATTAGAAGTAATTACTCATAATAGACAACAGAAAAAATAACTAATACCAAAAAATTATGATCAAAAAACCTGCTCTTAGAAATCATAAAATATTCTTAGTGTTTCTCTTTCTTCTTTTTGGATTTACAATAAATGCGCAAGTTGGAATTGGAACAATAACACCAAATTCCAGTTCAATACTAGACCTTAGCTCTACTACACAAGGATTACTTACTCCTAGAATGACAACTGTTCAAAGAAACGCGATCGCAACTCCGGCTGACGGTCTTATAGTCTATGATACGGATTTAAAAGTTTTTTATTATTACTCAACAGGCAGCAGTTCATGGTTACCGTTAAGCAGTGGAGTACCGGGAAGAATTAATTTTAAAAGGATAAGATCTACGGATAATTTAGCAACTATTTTAGCTGATGAACTTGCCGCCGGAGGAGGTTCCAAATATCTTTTGAATTCCACTACATTATATGAAATTAACGGTAATGTCACTTTTAATTTTCCTATTGACTTAAACAATGCTTATTTACAGGGAATAGATTCCAATCAGGATGTTATTATCAGGTCATCAGGAAATATTTTTGAAGGTGCAAACGGAGGAACTATAAAAGGCCTGACCCTTCTTGCTCCAACTGGAAATGTTTTTAACCTTAATGGAGCGGCAACTCAAAACTTAATATTTCGAGATTGCATAGTGGCTAATTCCAATTCTGTAGGAAGCATATCTGGCTTTGGATTGGTTTTTTTAAGTATTATACAATTCTCAGGAAATACAAATGGAATAACATACAATAATATCACACAATTATTACTTAGTAATTTAGGATGGTTCAGTAATAATTCAGGCACTTATGAAAAACTAACCGGAACCTTTACTCTTGTGGAAAAACAAGGTGGCTTCAGTCAGGTCAATGGTACTGCTATTGGATTTGATGTATCTTCAAACCCGACAATATCCGGAGATGCGGTCTTAGAATCAGTTGTTTTTACTGGCACCAATACAAGCGGATATGTAAAAGCTTACACTGCTGGTACCTATGCCGGATATAACTTTACCAACAGCTGGAGCGTACGATCAGCCGGAATTCCTGCCGAAACTGATGCCAATGCTGTAGCTGATTTCACTGTAGATTATCCTGTTGGCTCAGGTGCTTCTACAAGCTTTAATACATCGAATCCAAGTAATATTGTGAAAGTTAACGGAAATTCAACATCCTATAATTTATTTAGATTTTCCTTAGATGCACCAACAAATAATAATAACAGATTGAGATATATGGGAAAAAAGAAACGAATTTTTCAGGTTACAGGCTCTATTTCCTTTCAAGTATCCGCAGTAGGTACCTATATAATCTATATTGCAAAGAATGGAACAGCTTTAACACAGTACAAAATTTACGGAAGAGGATTGGCGCTGAATGACATTGTTGTTCTTCCTTTAAATGCTTCAGTTGAACTATTAACAAATGATTATCTTGAAGTATATGCCCAACGATACACGGGAGGAATAACTGATGCTATAATTGTTCCTAATATGACATTGACCATCAGGTAACTTTTTTTCTCCTATTTGTTTGCAAATCTAAAATAGCTATATATTTGTGTTAATGCCAATAATAACACAAATATTCTCTGAATAAAATGATTTCAATTAAAGAGTTAAATAAAGATCCACTTGACGACTTTATTCAATACCAGAAAATTCATCTTTCTGAAAATAGACAAAAGGAACAACACTTTTTCAACCACTTTCTAATCAGTAAAATGCAGAATATAGAGCTTTACTTAGAGTGAGTGTTGACAGCAATTTTAGAAAATTGAAAATTGGTCAAAATTTATTAGGAACTGATTATTGTAAAGATAATCATAAAATTAGCTGGATTGATTTGCAAGTTTTGACAAATAATATTCCATCAACCAGACTTTACAAAAAAAATATTTTGAGGAATTGAGCATAACAAAGGATATGTTTAGAATCAATAATATTTCTTATGATTATACTTCTATGCCTCTAAATATTGAAAATTGAACCAAAACCATAAAAAATCCTTCAAAACTAAAAGCTTAAGTTTTTTTTGTAAATTTCTGTGAATTTGATCACAAATTAATACTGCTGTTAATTAAAAACTAACGATTACAAAACAAATAATTTTAGTAGATGCATGACAAATTATTAAATCTGATAAGTAAAAAAATTCTACTTACTAAACATGAAGAAGAATTATGTAGAAAGTATTTTGAGCCCGTGCTATTTTCAAAAAATCAAATTATTGAAGACGAAGGCCAAGTTCCAAAATATCTTTATTTTGTTGTGTCGGGTTTTATTCGACTGTTCTATTATAATAATTTAGGCGATGAAGTTACAACGCATATAAATTGCCCACCAGGTTTTTTTGCCTCATACAGCAATTTTATCAACCACACAAAATCTAATGAAAATGTTGCGTGTATTACTGAATGTAAACTTTTGAGAATTACAAAAATTGACTTGGACTTTCTCATTCAAAGAAGTGTAGCCTTTAAGGATTTTAGTATATGGGTATTTGAGCAATCACTAACATACAACGAAAACCGTTCAAAAGATTTAGCAACTCTAACGGCAGAGCAGCGTTACAAAAAATTGATTAACAATTATCCTGAAATTGTATACCATGTTCCTCTTCAATACATTGCTTCTTTTTTAGGAATGAACCCAAAAAGTTTAAGTAGAATTAGAAAACAAATGATTAAGTAACATTTGTGAAGTATATTTAAAGAATCAATTCTCAATTTTGTGCCTTAATAATAATTAAACAAAATGGCGCAAAAAAATTTAGCTCTAGTTACAGGTGCAAATGGGCATCTTGGTAACAACTTAGTAAGATTACTTATCAAAAAAGGTATTCCGGTAAGGGCATCAGTTCGCAATATTAAAAACAAAGAGCCTTTTATTGGTTTAAATTGTGAACTAGTACAATCCGATATTTCAGATAAACAATCCTTAGTAAAAGCTTTACAAGATGTAGAAATATTTTATGCTGTTGGAGCAGTTTTCAAACTTTGGGCCAAAGACCCTAAAAAAGAAATTTATGATGTTAATCTTAAAGGTACACAAAATATTATTGAAGCTGCAGTAGAAGCTGGTGTGAAACGAATTATATACGTAAGTTCAATTGCTGCCCTTAATTATTCTAAACTGCCTACGAAAGAAAGTTATGGTCAAAATCCTGACCGTAGGGATATGTACTACAATTCAAAAAATGATGGCGAAAAGTTAGCTTTTGAATTAGCTCAAAAACATAACATAGAATTGATTTCCGTTTTACCATCAGCAATGATTGGTAGCAGTGCATTTAGACCTTTAAGTGTTTCTTACAATATTATTTCTTTAATCCTTGAAAAGCAAATACCAGTTGAAACAAACATTACTTTAAATTGGATTGATGTAAAAGATGTAGCTGAAGGCTGCTATCTCGCCGCAACAAAAGGAAAAAATGGCGAGCGCTATATTCTGGCAAATGAAAACTGTACCTCTATAAAAGAGACTACACAAATTGCACAGGAGTTATTTCCAGAACTGAATATAAAACTTCCTATGGCAGTACCAAAATCACTATTATATATCATTGCCTGGTTTATGGAAATTGGAAGTAAGATAAATGGTAAAGCACCTTTGTTGAGTACCAAAGATATCGCAATGTTTTCTGGACTTCAACAAAACTTTGACATCACAAAAGCAAAGACAGAATTGGGGTTTAATCCAAAAAATTCAACACAAGCTGTCAAAGAAGCAATGGAGTATTTATTCGAAAACAAAAAACATTTACAATAACAAAAAAAGTATCTTTGAGGTAATATGAAGCATATTAAACGTAATTGGAAAACAGAAATACTACATAATAAAATGAAAATACAGAAGATGAAAATGTTTATAAAATATAACTAATCTGCTGGATTTAAAAATGGTACAAGCTTTCACCTATATAAAACACAGACTATTCAACAAAGAATTTTAAAGTGAATGATTATTACAAAACGAGAAACTATAGGAAAACATACAAATATTCTTAAAAAAAAATATAAATGAACAGAATTCACTTTTTAACGATATTCTTAATTTGCAACATGCTTTTTTTTAGTAATTCTCAATTTTTTACAGTTTGGAGCAAACTATTTCCCCTTCCCTTATAGATAACCTAAATGATAACCAATTACAAATATGGTTACCCAGATGTACCACAGGAGAGGAAGTCAATTCTCTTATTTGTTTTAGACGAATACCTTTAAAAGATCAATAAAAATGATGTTTCTTATTCAGAAATAATAACCTTAGTAAGTGATAAATTTCATAAAATTAACTTAACAATAATGCCTAAAATGCCTGCAATCATAATAATATATGGTTCTTGAATTTTCTTACTATAAAGTAGTGAAAAAATTGTAGTAATAGTTATTAACGCTGTTGGAATGTCTAAAATACTTTTAGATGCAATTACGCCAACTGCTCCCACTAATGCCCCAACTACAGCCGCAGTAATCCCATCAACAAAACTTTTAATTGATTTATTTTGCGCAATTTTCTTAAAGGATGGCGCCAATGCAATTGTAAATAAATAACAGGGTAAAAATGTAGCTAAAGCTGCAACCAAAGCACCCGGAAAACCTGCAACCAAATAACCTATAAAACCAACCGTGATAACAACCGGACCAGGAGTAATCATTGCAACAGCAACTGCATCAACAAATTGTTGCTCTGTCAACCAATGATTTTCTATCACAACTCCTGAATGCAAAAATGGAACTATAGCCAACCCGCTGCCAAATACAAATGCTCCTGCTTCGGCAAAAAAGATGGCAATTTTCATAAGAGTAGAATTGCCATAACTCCAAAAACCCATTTGCAGCAGAACAATTGAATTGGAAGTTTTACTATTAAACCATTTTGGAGGTGATTTAACAAGCATATACAGGAGTCCCGCAGCTACAAATAATAAAACCTGTTCTTGCCTTGTAACAAAAGTAATAACTACAGCAATTATAAAAAACAACCACAATAACCAATTCGTTTTAAAAGAGGTTAAATTGAATTTACCAATCGATTTCACGGTCAGTTTATAAGAACTCATTACAATAATGCCTATAACTGCTGCCCCAACACCATAAAACACAGCCTGTATCCAAGACAAACCACCATATACTTTGTATACCATTCCAAGCAATACCACCATGATAAAGGAAGGAAGAACAAAGGCAAAACCAACCAATATTGCTCCTAGAAAACTGAAATGTACAAATCCAAGGTAAATTGCCAATTGTGCTGCTAATGGTCCAGGTGCTAATTGTGCTAAAGCCAGACCTTCTTTATACTCATCTTCAGAAATCCATTTTCGCTCTTCAACTAAATCTCGGTGCATATAACCAACCAATGCCACTGGGCCACCAAAACCAATTGTTCCTAATTTAAGAAAATAAAGAAATATTTCTTTTAAACTATATATTGGGTTCTCTTTCATAATGATATATTTTAAAACGCAATACCAAATTGCAAGCCTACAGTAAAAGTAGTAGGATGATCATTGCCAAATCTTAGAGGTAATGGAATGGAAACATAATAACTACTATTCGTATTTTTTATTACCGTTTTGCTTATTACCGGAGTAACACCAAATCTGCCACTGGTTTCAAACGCTGCCCTACCTGCAAAAGTATAGCCGTCCCCTAATGCCACCAATACGCCTGGATGAAACAACACACTGCTTACTTTGCTGATTCCGTTTTCAGTTCTTATATTAGGGGCTATTTCAAAAGAAAATCCAATTTTGGGGCTTTTCCAGATATTGATTCCTGTTGGAAAATTAACGGAATAATAATCTCTGAAGTTTACAGTAGTTCCTTCTTCACTAAAAGTGGTTATAGGATGCATCACAGAAAAATACCCTGTTATTTTTGGATAAGTCGTCTGAGAAAAAACAGTGGTACTCAATGCAAACAGAGCAAAAAAGAGTACAGATCTAATTTGTATCATATCGTTTTTATTTATGATAACAAAACTAGTTATACTAAAAAGGTAGAAATAGTATGTTATTTACTTTTTGTATTTGAATTACTTTTTTTGCGATTTTTTGCGATAAGAAGAAGGATTTTTACCTGTACTCTGTTTGAATATTCTCGTAAAATGACTTTGGTCTGAAAAGCCTGTCATATAAGCTATTTCGGTAAGTGTATAATTTGAATTTTGAATAAGAGTAATAGCTTTTTCAATTCGCAGTTTCCTAACATAATCTCCAAAATTAAGATCTTCAAAATATTTGGAAAACTCTCTTGATAAATAAGAAGGATTAAGTTCCAAGTCATTTGAAATTTTCTTTAAGTCGAAAGTAAATTGGGTATCTATTTGATCCTGAATAATTGCTTTTAAATCTTTAACCCAAGCAGGCGCATTTTTTGTGTCTGATTTTTTCTCCTTTAAAAATTTATGATACACTTGGTGCAATAGACTTTCAAAAGGGCTATTTTGCAAATGATTTTGCTTGTATAAATGTTTTGCCCAACTGTATAGCGCATCATAAATAACCATTCCGCTTTCTAATAGTTTATAATCATCAGTAATATTGTAGGAAAGCCCCGCTGAAATTGCCCAGAGTCCCGCCGATTCCTTTGCAATATCATGTCTGTCTGTGTCAGCGCCACGGACAATATCAGCGATAATTAGAATAGCTGGGTCCCTAATCTCATATTTTTTAACAATGTAGTCAAAGGTACTTTGCTCATTATAATGGGTAAATTCGACATTAGGAATATCAAAAAGGAATGGCATCAAGTTCTTTAGCCTTTATTAAAACTTCATTATAAGGCACGTAAATAAATTCGGACTCTTTGTCCACAATTTTTTTAATTAACCAAGGACAAGCAATTCGATCAATTTTGGGCCTTTCTCTTGTAATCCATTTCATAGTATATATTCTCAGGTTAGTTGTGTTTTAGTTAAAACGTAGGCTAATTTACAGTTTTTATTCTTTACTATTTTTCTTGCCCCAGATACTGAATTAGAAATCATTTAAGCTATTTTTTTACTAAAATCATTCTAAAAATATAGTGGTCTTTCTAACTTTGTTAGGACAAGAGCCTGGTACTTTTTAAATTTAGGAGTCTGAAAAAGTTTGAAAAATTACAGTTTAAAGTTTAAAATTCGTACAGTCACCCTACGCTAACAACTTTCTGACATACTACATATTGCGCAAAAATTTAGTACAATTCATACCAGAAAATAAACACAAAGCACATGATCTTTGTTTTTTTAAAACAAAAAAATGCTAAATCAAAGACAGCCTCTAGTTAATAGTAAATCAATCTTTTCAAATCTCCCATAAAATTTGTAGAAATTTGTCCCCTAGAGGGGCTCCAAAGCCAAAAGGCGCTAATTGAAGGTAATTGATGCTCTTATTTTAGATGCCTTATTAAAGAATTAAGATTTATTTATTTTTGCTTTTTTAGCATCACTCTAAAACAAAGAAAAAACTACAACTCTAAAATTGTGTGTGTGATAACTTAATCAGTTTCGAAAATCAAAAATTAAGAAAAAAATTATGACTCTGAAATATCTAAAATCGTTTTTTAATTGCTGTTTAATGGCAAATAATAAAATCTAATTTAAAATGATTTATGATCTTTGCTTAAATTTTGCCCTCTTAGTATTTTCGATTTTAATTGTTGCTCGACTGAGACTGGAATCTGATATATTTCTTCCTTCAGGTCAATTATTTATAATACTTTTAAACAAGAACTTATAGCTTTTTCTGTACTTTAATTTGCTATATTTGAATTGTGAAAAAACATCTTTCCATATTATTTTTATCTATCTACCTTTTGTCTGTAACACAATTGATAGAGTTTATAAAGCTGCCAGTAATGGTGGAACATTATGTGGAACATAAGGAACAAAATCCTAATTTAACTTTTTTTCAATTTTTATGCATTCATTATCAGGGACCAGATGTATTTGATGCGGACTATGCCAAGGATATGAAACTGCCTTTTAAATCACATACCAATATCAGTTCTGTTGTATTTTATCCATTGATACAACAATACAGAAGCATTCAAAAAGTGAATTTTACGTATAAAAAACAAAATTTATATACGTATTCTTTTGCCTATTCTTCCATTTCTCTTTCGTCAATCTGGCAGCCACCCAGAGACTGTTAATCGTTTTATATTGGCTTAAATCCTTCACGTCTAACCAATGGCGCGTGTTTTTGCTATTCCTTATTTTTTATAACCACGATTAACAACACAAAATTATGCTTACTAAAATAATTGAGTTTTCCGTGAGGAATAAACTCATCGTAGGGCTTTTTATAATTGCCTTGATTAGTTATGGCTCCTATGAAACCACCCTCCTGCCCATTGATGCTGTTCCCGATATTACCAACAATCAGGTACAGATTATAACCATAGCGCCTTCATTTGGCGCAACTGATATTGAACGTCTGGTCACTTTTCCTATAGAACAGGTCAATAGCAATATCTCCGGTATGAAAGAGATTCGCAGCTTTTCCAGATTTGGATTGTCTCTGGTAACCATCGTTTTTGATGATGATGTTGATGTTTACTGGGCCAGACAGCAAGTTGCTGAACGCTTACAACAAGTACAAAATGAGATTCCACAAGGCATTGGTACACCTACACTCGGACCAATATCAACAGGACTTGGTGAAATTTATCAATATGTGGTTAAACCCAAAAAAGGCTATGAACAAAAATTTAATGTAACCGAATTGAGAACGATTCAGGACTGGATTGTAAGGCGGCAACTACTAGGTGTTAAAGGAGTAGCTGAAGTGAGTAGTTTTGGCGGTAAACTCAAGCAGTATGAAATCAGCATTAGTCCTGATAAACTAAATGCTTACGGGATAACCATTAATGATGTTTTTGCCTCGGTTCAGAACAACAATCAAAATACAGGCGGTTCGTATATAGAAAAGGGACCAACAGTACTTTATATCCGTAGCGAAGGACTTATTGGGAATATTGCGGATATCGAGAATATCGCCATTCCCAATAAAAATGGTGATATTCCATTGTTTATAAGAGATGTAGCTCAGGTAAAAACCGGTTTTGCTACCCGTTACGGAGCTATGTGCTATAATGATCAGGGCGAAGTTTCCGGGGCGATAGTTATGATGCTTAAAGGCGCCAACAGTAGCGAGGTCATTAAAAATGTAAAAGAAAAAATTGCCCTAATACAAAAAACACTTCCTGAAGGCGTCGAAATTGAACCTTTTCTCGATCGGACAAAAATGGTCAATAATGCCATTGGTACAGTGGAGAAAAACTTACTTGAAGGCGCCTTGATTGTGGTGTTTGTTCTGGTACTGTTTTTGGGTAATTTCAAGGCAGGATTACTCGTGGCATCAGTAATTCCACTGGCTATGCTGTTTGCTATTTGCATGATGAATCTCTTTGGCGTAAGCGGGAATTTAATGAGTCTTGGAGCGCTGGATTTTGGATTAATTGTAGACGGCGCTGTCATAATTGTAGAAGCTATTATGCATCAGCTCTCGGGTTCTGCCAAATTTAAGGGACATGTCCCGCTTACTACTGATCAGATGGATAAAACCGTTACCAGCTCGGCCAGCAAAATGATGAACAGTGCCGTATTTGGACAAATCATCATATTGATCGTTTACTTACCTATTTTTACGCTACAGGGTATCGAAGGTAAAATGTTTAAACCAATGGCGCAGACAGTTGCTTTTGCTCTGCTGGGTGCTTTCATTTTATCTCTGACTTATATTCCGATGATGAGTGCTTTTTTTCTAAGCAAAAAAACAAAACACAAAGAGAATCTATCACACCGGGTAATGAAACGCCTTGAAAACAGCTATCAAAATACATTAAAAAGGATCCTTCGTTTTCCTAAAGCCGTATTAGGTTCCGTCTTGCTTCTTTTTGTATTGGCTGTTATAACACTTACCACTTTGGGAGGCGAATTTATACCGGCTCTTGAAGAAGGCGATTTTGCAGTAGACACGCGAGTACTTACAGGCAGCAACTTAAATACTACTATTGAAAGTACCCAGAAAGCGGCACATATACTCAAAAGCCAGTTTCCGGAAGTATTAAAAGTAGTGACTAAAATAGGCAGCGGCGAAGTTCCTACAGATCCGATGCCGATGGAAGCCAGTGATATGATGGTGATTTTAAAAGATAAAAAAGAATGGACTTCTGCTAAAACTTTTAATGAATTATCAGCTAAGATGAGCAAAGCCTTAGAAGATGTTCCTGGAATTACGACAGGATTTCAATTCCCGGTACAAATGCGTTTTAATGAACTCATGACCGGAGCCCGACAAGATGTTGTTCTTAAAATATTTGGAGAAAATCTCGATACATTAGCGGTGACAGCAAACAAACTGGGCAAAATTATTAGCAAGGTAGACGGAACTGCCAATTTATTCATAGAACCTATTGCCGGTATGCCACAAGTAATTATATCCTATAACCGACCAGCAATTGCGCAACATCATTTATCAATAGCCGATATTAATAAAGTTATAAATACTGCTTTTGCAGGACAAAGCACGGGCTTGGTGTTTGAACAGGAAAAAAGGTACGATCTCATGGTACGCCTTAATGCCAATGAGAGAAAAGACATTGAAGACATTCGAAATCTGCTTATCCCCTCATCAGACGGAAGTCAGATTCCTTTATCGCAGCTTGCCGCTGTAGAAATTAAAAATGGTCCCAACCAAATACAGCGTGAAGACACAAAACGCAGAATTGTTGTAGGGTTTAACGTAAAAGGCAGAGATGTACAAAGTATTGTAAATGAATTACAGACCAAAGTAGGCAAAGAACTCAAATTGCCTACAGGTTATTACGTTACTTATGGTGGTGCATTCGAGAATTTAAATCAGGCAAAAGACCGTCTTATGATTGCCGTTCCTGTTTCGCTGGTACTTATTTTTATTTTACTCTTTTTCGCCTTCAATTCTGTCAAACACGGGTTGCTTATTTATACCGCAATTCCGCTCTCGGCAATTGGAGGAATATTTTTTCTGGCCTTACGCGGTATGCCTTTTAGCATTAGTGCCGGTGTAGGTTTTATAGCCTTGTTTGGAGTAGCCGTTTTAAACGGAATTGTATTAATCACTGAATTTAACCGACTTAAAAATAACGGAATGAAAAATCTCGTCAAAATCGCTTTAACAGGAACAAAATCAAGACTTCGTCCTGTATTAATGACCGCTTTTGTAGCTTCGTTGGGCTTTTTGCCAATGGCTTTAAGCAACGGTGCAGGTGCCGAGGTGCAACGTCCTCTGGCAACGGTCGTAATAGGTGGTTTGCTAGTTGCTACCTTTTTAACTTTATTCATATTGCCCCTGCTATATATATTATTTGAAAAAGGTTTTAAAATAAAAAGTTTAACTCAGAAAGCAGCATTTATATTGGTTTTGTTTTCTGTTTTTTCAGCTGCAAATTCACAAGAAAAAATAAGCCTTGAAACAGCTTTAAAAATAGCAGCAGAGAAAAATAACAGTATAAAAAACGAAAAGCTTAGAACGGCTTACACGCAAGCGCTCATTAAATCAGGAGCTGATATTCCTAAAACAACCGTTTTTGCTGAAGCCGGGCAAATAAACAGCGCTTATGATGATAAGAGATTTGGAATTTCGCAGACTATTGCTTTTCCTACGATATATAAAAAACAAAAACAGCTATTATCAGAACAATGGAAAACTTCGGCATTAAACACTTCACTAAAAGAGCAGGAAATTAAAAAGGCCATAACACAAGTTTTTTATACCTTTTTATATTATAAAGAAAAAGAAAAACTTCTGCAACAAGCCGATACCCTTTTCAATGATTTTTATGCCAAAGCAAACCTTCGATTGCAAAAAGGAGAAAGTAATATTCTGGAAAAAACCACTGCCGAAAACCAAAAGGCCGCCATTTCTTTACAATTATTACAGCTGCAGCAGGAGATGAAGACCACATTATTGGAACTTCAGATGCTTTTGAACTCAGAAAACAACGTTATTCCATTTGATAAAAGTCTTAAATATGCTCTTGCTCCGATGAACGATGGAATTAAGAATAATATCCTTTTAAAACTCTCGCAGCAGCAAAAAAATAATGCTGCCGCACAAACCCAATTAGAAAAATCAAAATACCTGCCGGATCTCACTATTGGCTACTTTAATAATAGTTTTAAAGGAATGGGACCTGATAATAACTATTATGACGGAAGCAACCGCTTTAGCTCAGTACAGGCCGGATTGGGAATACCCATTTTTACGGGAAGCCAGAGTGCTAAAATACAGGCTTCTAAAATTGGAGAAAGTATTGCAGAGAATGAATATCAAATACAATTACAGCTTTTACAGAATAGGTATAAACAATTGATGTCTGCCTATAAAAGCAATACCGGGATAACGCAATATTTTGAAGATTCAGGCTTAAAAAATGCTACACTGATTAAAGAAACAGCGAATAAACAATTTAGTAACGGTGAAATTAATTTCCTGGATTTTGTAATGGTAATCCATCAGGCCATTAGCATACAAAGCAATTATTTAGATGCCGTAAGAGCATTAAACGAAAGCAGTATAGAACTTAATTTTATTACTTCAAATTAACAATTACATGAAAAATATATCCTTGTTTATAAGTATGCTTTTTATACTAAATGCATGCAAAAACACGACCCCCGAACAGGAAACACCAGAAAATCCTGGGAACGATAATAGTGTAGTACTTACTGATGCACAATTCAAAAATGCAGATATTGCAACTGCCCAATTAACACAGAAAAATATTGGAACGGTTATAAAACTTAATGGAAAAATAGATGTACCGCCACAAAATTTAGTATCTGTAAATGCTCCGCTTGGAGGATATTTGATAAAAAGCGGGCTCTTACCGGGAATGCGGGTAAAAAAAGGTGAAGTCATTGCTACTTTACAAGATCAGCAATATGTTCAGATACAGCAAGATTATCTTACGGCAAAATCCAAACTGCATTTTGCAGAGTTAGAATTCACACGTCAAAAAGATCTTAATCAGTCTAAAGCCAGTAGTGATAAAGTAACACAATTAGCGGAATCTGAAGTAAGTAATCTTCGTATAACAGTAAATGCTTTATCAGAAAAACTCAAACTGATTAATATCAATCCGAATCATTTGTCAGTCAATAAAATTTCTAAAAGTATCAACATTTTGAGTACTATAACGGGGTTTGTAAGCAAAGTCAATATTAACATAGGTAAATATATCGCTCCGAGTGAAGTAATGTTTGAGCTTATCGATCCAAGTGATATTCACTTAAATCTCAATGTTTATGATACCAATATTGCGCAGCTTGCTATAGGACAAAAGGTAACTGCATACAGTAATGCAGCACCGAATAAAAAGTACGAATGCAAAATCATACTTATCAACAAAGAGATTAACTCTAACGGAAACACAGAAGTACATTGTCATTTTGTAAAATATGATAATGCCCTTTTACCGGGAATGTATATGAATGCCGAAATAGAAACAACATCAGGCTTAGCCAATGCATTGCCTGAATTAAGTATTGTAACCTTTGAGGGTAAAGACTATGTTTTTATAGAAACTGTTAAACAACAATATGAAATGGCGGAAGTTAAAGTAGGAGTCAAAGAAAACGGCTATTTGGAGATTTTAAACCCTAAAAGATTCAAAAATAAAAAAATTGTTACCCAAGGAGCTTACGTCTTATTGATGAAAATGAAAAATAAAGAAGAATAAAAAACTGAAAATTTAAAACTAAACATTATGAATGGAGCACATTATCACTTAGTACTAAACCACTTGCCTATTATTATACCTATCGTAGGTTTATTGGTACTCATTGGCGGATTTATAGTAAAATCTGAAATTGTAAAAAGAACGGCTTACTGTATTTTTATACTGGGAGCAATAGCGGCGTTTGGAGCAATAGCAACAGGCGATGGCGCCGAGCATGTGGTAAAACAAATTGAAGGAATTTCTAAAAGTTTAATTCATGAACATGAAGAAAAAGCAGAGGTATTTGCTCTATCATCTTATGTATTGGGCGTAGGTTCGATAATTGCTTTGTGGAGCAATTGGAAAAATAAATCGTATGCCAATTATATTGCTTTAGCTTTACTGATATACTGTCTTGCAGTTTTATACTTTGGCCAGCAAACAGGAACCACAGGCGGAGAAATCAGACATTCTGAAATCAGGTAATATACTTTAGTCATTTCATTTAAAAGCTGTTTAAAAAAAATGATCCGCAGTGGCCTCAAATATTTCTGCTGTGGATATTGTTAATGAAAGAACTTTAAAAAATTTCATTAAAGCAATAATTAAAAATTTGCATTATAAAATTTAGAATCATTCTACAGGTATTAACATATTCTTTTACAACAGATTGGTGTAATTTCATAATAATAAACAAAAAAATAATATGGGTATAATTAGAGATGAAAAGAATCTCCACATTATTCTAAAGAAAGTTGATTTAGATATAAATAGGCTCAATGATCAAAAAATAAAAGCCTTTATTGAATTTTTAGGATTAAAAGACCGTGACGATATCCCTAAGAATTTTCTTGATTGGGAAAATATTCTTGTTGTGGTGCCAAATCGCGACATGTTAAATGAAATAAAGAAATATAAGGATTCAATATCCCGAATTTCATTTGTTACAAACACAAATGCAAAGCAGATTCATATTTATGATTTTAACGATTGGAAAAACAGTACCAAGAACAAAACACAATTTCAAATTAGGGAATTTCTAAAAACCAATTTTGGAGGTGTTCCAAAAACTGCTGAAGATCCAGATTGGATTAAACTACTATAAATTAAAATTATGCATGTTGAAAACCATTATATCAATAGAAGTGGATGGCTCAGGGCAGCTGTCCTGGGTGCAAACGACGGAATTTTATCCACCACCAGTCTGGCCATTGGCGTGGCAGCTGCAAGTGTTAGCAGAGAACCTATTTTACTGGCTGCCGTAGCTGGTTTAGTGGCTGGTGCACTTTCTATGGCGGCAGGTGAATACGTATCGGTAAGTTCCCAGTCTGATGTAGAAACTGCCGATTTGAAAAGGGAAAAAATCGCTCTTGAAACCCTGCCCGAAGAAGAACTCAAAGAATTAACCGATATTTATATTCAAAGGGGCTTAAATAAAGAACTAGCCAGACAGGTTGCCATCGAATTAACAACTCATGATGCACTCGAAGCCCATGCGCGCGATGAACTCGGAATTAATGAAATCACACAAGCAAATCCGCTTATGGCAGCTTTTGCGTCTGCTATTTCGTTTATTGTTGGAGGATTGTTACCACTTCTGGTCGCTATATTTGCTCCTATCAAAGAAATGGTATTTTATCAATATGGTTTTTCAATACTCTTTTTGGCATTATCGGGAATACTGGCTGCAAAAGCTGGCGGATCACATATTCTAAAAGCAGTATTGCGTATCTGCATTTGGGGTACTTTCGCAATGGCAATGTCGGCCCTGGTGGGTTATCTTTTTGGTGTTCAGACTGCTTAGGAAAAAGCTTTTGATTTAAAATTTAATAGAATCTTAAGCATGTAAAAAAAATAAAGACACCCAGCAATTCGTTATTTCGTATATACCTAAAAACAAATCCGTAAAATGAAACTAATTACATTATTCCTTTTAATGACAGTGCTTCCAATCAACTGGGAACCTAACTTTACTAATGCCAAAAAAGTGGCAAAGGAAAAGCACGAATTAATTCTGCTCAACTTCTCCGGTTCAGACTGGTGCGGCCCTTGTATCGTGACACGCAGAGACTATCTTGAAAGTCAAACATTCACCCAAATGGCAAATGAAAACTTAGTATTGGTCAACGCTGATTTTCCCAGAAAAAAGAAAAATATTGGCACACCTCAGCAAGTAAAGCGAAATGAGGATTTAGCAGAAATTTACAATAAAGAAGGAAGTTTTCCTTTAACTCTGCTTCTTGATGCAGATGGCAAAGTTATCAAAATCTGGCACGGAAAACCAGAAACGACTCCTGAGCAGTGGACTGCCGAAATAAAAGCGATCTGTGATAGCAAAAAGTAACATCCTAAAAAAGCAGAAGTATTCTCAATCCCTTAAACTCATGGGAAACAACTTTACTATTACGGTTGTTGCCAAAAATGAGAAAACAGGAAATGAGAATATAAATCTTGCCATTGGGGAAATCAGACGCATTGAAAGACTTTTGACTACTTATAAAGAGGACAGCCAAACCAACCTGATTAATGAAAATGCCGGAATTAAACCTGTAAAAGTAGATTTGGAAGTTTTTAACCTTATCGAAAGATGTATTGGTATTTCCAAAATTACACAAGGTGCTTTTGATATTTCTTATGGAAGTATCGACAAAAGTCTATGGAATTTTGATAAAACAATAACTCAATTACCAGATGCCGAAACGGCTTTAAAAATGGTACATCTTATTGATTACAGAAATATCATTTTAGACCAGGAAAATTTGACGGTATTTTTAAAAGAAAAAGGAATGCGAATTGGTTTTGGCGGAATCGGAAAAGGATATGCTGCTGAAATGGCAAAACAGGTACTCTTAAATCATAATGTTGAAAGTGGCATTATTAATGCCAGCGGAGATCTTTCGGCCTGGGGATTACAGCCTAATGGCAAAAAATGGACTATTGGAGTAGCAGATCCCGATTTGCCAAATGCTGCATTCTCGTATATGGAAATATCAAATAAAGCAGTAGCAACATCAGGAAATTATGAAAAATTCGTAACCATTAACGGCAAAAAATATTCGCATACCATTGACCCAAAAACAGGACTCCCGATAACCGGAATTAAAAGTGTTACCATTATTAGCGGAAACGCAGAATTTGCAGATGCAATGGCAACGCCAATAGCAGTAATGGGTATTAAAGCAGGCTTGTTTTTAATAGATCAAATACCCGATCTATATTGTATAATCATAGATGACAACAATAAAATTTACACTTCTAAAAACATTAACCTAAAATGAAAAAGCCAAAACAAAAAGCGCTCTTACTGTTCTACAGCATTGCTTTTACGGGCATTCTACTCACCTCCTGCACATCGGTAAAAGAATACCAAAAAGGAAAAATCAACGATTCTGAAATGATCCTTTCTAACAGAAAAATCGAAAAAACAGAACTTAGTTTTCAATCCTACCGTGAAGGAGCTTCCGGAGCAAATTCAGGAAAAAGCGGCGGTGGCTGTGGATGTAACTAATTTTCATACCATCAAAAAATGAAAAGAATATTCATTACAGGATTTGCCTTACTGGCACTATTTCAGACAAGAGCACAAAATGTCCCTACTGATTCTACCAGTTATAAAAGCAAAAAATTAAAATTGGAAGAGGTAAATCTCGTTTCCAGTTATTACAAACAGGACGGAAATAATTCAGCTGTTACCGGTGGAATTGGATCTGAACACCTTACTGATATTGCCAACACCATAGATGTTAAACTGGTAAAATATGGTGAAACCGGAATAAAACATACCTTTGATATTGAGGCAGGTATTGACCATTATACTTCTGCATCATCTGATATGATTGATTTGAGTGCCAATTCATCTGCTTCCTCTTCAGACAATCGCTTCTACCCCTCTTTGACTTATCTGAGGGAAAACGAAGAAAAAGGAAGAACATATGCCTTCGGGGTTTCATCATCAACCGAGTTTGACTATCAGTCTTTTGGAGGAAATATCTCCTTCTCTCAAAAAACCAAAAACAAAAACGGAGAATTTACTGCTAAATTTCAGACTTTTATTGATCAGTTAAAACTCATTGAGCCTATTGAACTTCGCGCATCAGGAAACGAAGGCTACGGCAGTGCAAATAGAAATACTTTTGCGGGGACGCTGAGTTATTCGCAAATCATAAATAAAAACCTGCAGATAATGCTTATTGGAGATGTTATCAGCCAGAACGGGTATTTAAGCCTTCCTTTTCACAGGGTATATTTTACCGATGGGTCTGTCCATCAGGAGAAAATGCCCAACACCAGACTTAAAATTCCACTAGGAATCAGGGCAAGTTATTTCCTGGGAGATAATATTATTATCCGCGCTTATTATAGATACTATACTGATGACTGGAGCCTTAAAGCGCACACGGCCGATCTGGAGATTCCCGTAAAATTAACCCAGGCTTTTTCATTAAGCCCTTTTTACAGATACTATACTCAGAGCGGAACCAAGTATTTTAAACCCTATGGCCAGCATACAGCTTCCGATGAGTATTACACCAGCAATTATGATTTATCGAAGTTTGAGAGCAGTTTCTTTGGAATGGGAATGAAATTCACCCCTCCAAACGGTATTTTGGGTCTTAAACACTGGAATACTTTAGAGATACGTTACGGTCATTATACCAGAACTACAAATATGACTTCGGATATTATTAGCATCAACATTAAATACAAATAGTTAAAACTTAATTCAAATTAGATTTATTAAAAAGCCACCAAAGTCGTATGACGATGGTGGTTTATAATTTTAGCTAATCAATGCTCTTTTATTTAGGAATTATTTTATTCAGAATTGAACATAATTTCAAAAAGAAATATGGATAATTTTGATCCATGAAGAAATTGGAAATACAAACAAAACCAAAAGTACAAAGTTAAGAAAATTTCTTCTTTTCTTACTCTACAGTTTTTGTTTGCATATCCTACAATACAATACAATACAATACAATACAATACAATACAATACACAGCAAACGCATTCATTCCGCTTGCTTCTTTTCGAGCTTTTTTAATCTGGCAGTCCATTGGCTAAGACTATTAAGCATCAATAAGCATCTTATAATCATCGTAAATAGTAGAATACTGGCCAGTAAAATCATTGTTAAAGACAAAAAAGAATTCATAGCTGACACAAACAAAAGCAAAAATGTAAAAAGCAAACCTATCATTAGCGTCGTTTTTTTGTGACTAAAGCCAATTCCTAAAAATAAATGATGCAAATGGGATTTGTCTGCACTGAAAGGCGAATTCCCTTTTTTAATTCTCCCCATATAAACCCGCAAAGAATCCAAAATCGGTATTGAAAAAAACAAAATAAGTAATAATACAGTATAACTTACAGGATGATTCTTTGCCGATTCATGTTTTTGCAAAAATTTTATAGCTTCTGTAATTAAAATAAATCCAATAAATAAAGAACCTGAGTCTCCCATGAAAATTTTTATGCTGCTTAAATTAAATCTTAAAAAACCTAAAACTGCTCCAATGAAAATTATACTGGACAATGCTAAACCATAATCCTTAAAATATACTGCAGTAAAAAAGAAAATGGTAAAACCTAATAGGGAAAGCATTCCAATTAATCCGTCAATACCATCCATCAAGTTAAAAGCATTTACTACACCTGTAATTAGTAAAACTGTTATCGCATATTGCTGCCAGACAACGATTTCATATATCCCGAAAAGGCCAAAAAAAGACGTTATTCTTGTGCCTGATAATGCGATTGTTAATGCTAAAAGCAGCTGAATAATTAATTTGTACTTAGCGCTGACTTCTTTTTTATCATCGATAACACCGACAATTAATAATACAAACGCTGAAGCAAAAATGGAGAGATATTCTCTAAGGAAAGTGAGTCTGTAGTTTGAAACAACAATCATAACAATAAAAGCCATAGCTATTGAAATACCCCCCACTAAAGGTATTGGTGTTAAATGAACTTTCCTATAATTAGGTTTATCAACAAAATTAACTTTAATGGCTATACTTCTAATTGTCGGGATAATTACCAGTGTTAAAACTAAAGATAAGATGCCATACGATAAAAATTCAAATATTGTTTTCATAACATTAAATGGTTTTAATTTTCATAAAATAGATGACAGTTATTAATATGTGCCAATTGCAGTTCCTCTAAAAATGAAGCGTCAAGATTTTGCAGTTCTGAGATAACACGGGTTTTGCCTTTAACTGAAAGCGCTTCTTTAATTAACAATTCATATTGAAGCGAAATATTCCTCCAGGTATATCTTCTTTCTGCAATTGAAAACATTTCATCAGAAATAACCGTTAATTTTGCGGAAGAAAAATTTTCTAATACTTCAACTAATTCAGTAACGGAGGAAAAGTAAACGGCTCTACCTTCTGTGGTTGTAATATTATAAGAAACTTTAAAAGCAACAACGGGAAGTTTTAAATACATGGCTTCTACAAGTGACGGATTTGTCCCTCCGGCAGAATGTCCGTGAATGTATAAAGCTGCATTACCTCTTATTAAGTCAATTTCTCTCTGATCGTATATTGGATCAAATAAATGGATATTTCCAATATTTTTATACTTCTCTTTTAATTCTTGCCCATAGTGACTATTATTCCAGTTACCCACAAAAACCAAAGACATTTCTTTTTTAATCTTAAATGCTTCCAGTACCAGGTGCACGTTATTCTCAGGTTCAATTCGACAAACTTTTACAGCATATTGCGTTTTCAGAAAAGGATACTTCTCAAAATCTTCAGAGGAAGGAGCTACTTTCATAGTGTGATCTGCTCCGTATTCGATAACCCTACTCAAGGTTTTGTATCTAATCGCCGTATAATCCTGTATCGATTCATTATCTGAGATATCAATATGCGAATATTTGACAGCAATTTTCTCTGACCACCATAAGTACAATTTTGCCATTAAAGACCATTTTTCTCTCTTCCATTCGATACCATCAATAGAAATAATCACTTTTTTATTGGTAAACAATCTTATAAAAGGTATCAGCCAGGCACCCGCAACACCTAAAATCAATAAGACATCATTTTGAAATAAAGCATGAAGGATAGAAAGAGAATCATAAGGAATACTTTGGATTCCGTTTGCCTCTAAAGAAATATATTTTAGTTTTGCTCCTTTATAAGAATCTAAACGCTCTTCTTCTTTATATTTCTTTTTAGAGCAATAAACCGTAAAATCATACTTATCAGATAAATTACTTACCAAATGGTCCGCAAGAGTTTCAAATCCTCCATATTTTGCCGGTAAACCTACTGTGCCAATAATGGCTATTCTTTTATTTTTCATAGCATGTCTTTTTTTTAATATTCATGCCAAAAATTATACTAAAAAACACAAGTCCTTAATTTTACAAGTGTTTAACCGTTTTCAAAAAACAAATAATTCCAAATTTTGGACAAGATTTCATTTACTGGAATAACACCTCGGCAGATTTTCTTTCAAATTGCTCCAGACGAAACTGCTTACTCATCTCAAAAGCGTTATTACTCAAAAAGTTATACAGCTCATTATTGTCAAGTATCTTATGCAGTTTATCCGATATTTCATCAATTTTATTACTATCTATTAGATAACCATTTTTATCCTCTGAAACCAGTTCTGTAACACCTCCTACAGTAGGAACAATTACTGGTAAGCTATAAGTCATAGCTTCAAGAATGGTCAGCCCAAAAGTTTCAATCCACTGTTTAGGGTCTGACAGGTTCAAAACAACACCTGCCTCCTTGTAAAATGGGTGTATATCTGTTTGTGTTGGATAGATAATTAAGTTCTCCGGCCGCCATTCATTATAAAAATATTGATCTATTTCTGCTGTTGAGGCATTCACTACAAGTTTAAAAGTATAATCTGGATTGACCTGAGCTAATTTTAAAAATTCATTTACACCTTTATAAGACTTAAGAGAACAAATCATCAAAACAATTTTTTGGTCCTTAATTCTATTTTTGCTGTTCATAGCTTTTTCTAAAAAACCTTCCTCTAAAACATTATGAATAATTCTTTTATTAATACTTACAGGCTCTTTTTCAGCTAAAAAATTAGAAACATAAACAACCTCATCAGCTGATAAATTCAGTACTGCAAAAAGAAACTTTTTTAATAATAAGGGCCTCATACTTGTTTCATGTACATGATAAATTACACGACAACCTCTTATTTTTCCAGCTATTGCCCCTCCAAAAGGAAGTACCGTATTGACATAAACCACATCATCCTTTTTTAGCTCAAAAAGCAGCCTGCCTGTTAATAAAATTTGGCTTGCCATAAAAAAAAACAATCTTATGAAAGGGTTTCTTCTAAATCGATACCAGTAAAAATTATATTTTACCCCCGGCAGTTCAGATAAAAAACCTTTGCGTCCGCCTGAAGTATATAAATGCAGCTCCAGTTTTTTCTTAGTCCATCCTGCAAGCAGCTGTTTTAACACTTTAGGACTTCCACTGTAATCATTCAGTAAATGAATCGCAATAACTCTCATCTTACAAATTATTATAGATTGTTTTTAAATGTTCTCCCCTGCTCTCCCATGTAAACCTTTCCATGAAACGTTCCCTGGCTTTACTGCTCATTATTGAAAGCAGCTCATTATTAGTGTATAATTTATTCAGCGCAGTTTTCAAATTAAAAATTGTGGAAGAATAATCCGAATGGGGAATGGCAAAGCCACATTCCGGAGTTATATATTGTCCGGGGCCAATATTATCCAAACATATTACTGGCAACCCGTATGACAAAGCTTCAGCAACAACCATTCCGGCTCCTTCATGAGACGGAAACATAAAAACTGTTGCTTTTTCATACAGTTTCATCAATTCTGTGCGTTCTATCCATTCGATTATTTCTATATTATCCTGTACGTTGTTCTCTTTTATTATTTTCTCATAAAAAGCTCTTTCTGGCCCCGTACCCACTAAGGTTAATCTGCAGTTCAACCGATCTGATAAAGAAACAGAATCCAAAAAAGAAATAAAAGAACGAATGGTCAGATCAAATCCTTTTAAGGGTACGAAACGCCCTGCGCTGATCACATGAAAACTATTGTTTTGGTGATTCTCATGTTTATTAAAATCTTCTGACGCTACTGAAGGAAATACTGAATATGAGCTTCCTTTTAGATTCAGTTTTTCTACCACTCCTGTATTCATACACCATATATGGCTTGCATTTTTGACAGTCTTTTTAAGTTCTCCAGAATAGTTCCAGAATAAATTCTTCACCAACCAAATAAGACGATCTTTAACAAAATACCTGAACGAATAAGTCTTTAAATAAACTTTTGGAATAAGCGGATGATGTCCAACTGGTCCCCAAACCATGGGTTTCTGAAGTTTCCATAAAAAACTCGGTGTCCAGTCATTGTGAAAATTTACATTATGTACAATATCAAAACTAAGTTTTCTGTTTTTGATAAAATGAACAATTCCTTTTTGCCACAAATAATAATAAAGCATCGCACCGCGACTTCCTCTTTTCCAAAATCGCATCCAATAAGGAAGATCATAATAAACAAAAGTGACATTATCATAAACCGCATCAGGGTTTTCCTTCATGTACAACTCTATTGCTGTTTTGTTATTTGCTCTGGTAACAGCAATAACTTTATTAAAACGGGCAATTTGTCTGATAAAATTCCACCCCATTGCATCTTCTGATCCTTTAAAGGGATTTATAGCATAACAGCTGGCCAATATAACTTTAGTATTCATCATCTCGATTTTATAAGTTTTGCCGGAACTCCACCTATAATAGAATTTTCCGGAAATGATTTTGTAACGACACTTCCTGCGGCTATCACGCAGCCGTTTCCAATTTCTACCCCATCTAAAATGGTTACTTTACTCCCAATCCAACAGTTCTTTCCAATGTTGATTCCTTTTCTGGTTACCCCCTGATGTCTAATTAGAATATCTTTACGATTATAATTATGATTTTCAGGATGACAGCTTAAATACTGCCCCACTATACAATCATCTCCAATTTCAAGACCACCAGCCCCGCCTAGATAGGCAAACTCACCGATACCCACATTATTCCCTATCATAATCCTGTCTCCGAGATTATTTAATGAGGTTGAAATTATTATTCGGCTAAAAGCTCCTATACTAACATTATCACCAAACCAAATTCCGTTTTTACCAAGGGCAGAAATAGCTACGTAATTACCTAATCTTAAAAACCTGCCCCAATGTATTTTGGAAACATTAAAAAAAGTTACAGCTTTACCCAACATAAGTCCTTTAGTTTTCTTAAAATAAAAAAACACAAACAATCCTCTAATAATGGCTAAACCTTGTATCCAAAAGAATTGTATCAGAGCAAGAGTATCTAAGTTATCGTCAAATTTAAAATTGGGATTGCGCAGCCTTATCAGTTTTTGTAAAAGAGTTTTCATACTAGCCATTGATTAAAGTTTGTAAAACAATACTAAGTGTCAATTCTATTTCTTTATTTTCAATTGTTTTATAAACTACCGTACTATTTGTCTTCTCCAGTTTATTAAAAAGACTGCGGTAGTTCGTTGTTAATTCATTTATAATTTTTTCATCTAACTCTTTTTTTCTGTTTAGAATAGTTTCTGAATCTGCGAAAAGAAAAAAATTGAATTTAGGTTTAAGCAGAAATTTGTATCCTAAGAATGATATTCTTTTCGACAAAATAAGATTACTCCTTTTACTATCTTCTATAAAATCAAAGTAGTAACGATCATAAATCACCACATATCCTCTAATTGTGTATTTTATAAAAACTACAAACTGGCCAAAAAAATAATCTGTGAAATAATATATAAAACGAAAAAAAGAGGATATCTTACTTTTATTTGTTCCGGTATGTGGCAATGTATTTTCGAAACTCTGTCCTGCTTTTTTCCCTTTAAAAAGAACTGTTATGGTAGGCAGTACTGAAGGACGATGGCGTAAAACTACCACTGGTTTTCTTAACTGTTTTTCTATAATATTTTTTATACTTTCTATTATGGTTGATTTTCCTGCTCCATCAACTCCGCTGAAAGTGATGACAAACCCTTTGGAAAAACTTCTAAAAAGTGTATCGGAGAAATAATAAAATAGATTTCTTAAAAAATAGATTCCTCTATTTTGTTTATTCTTATGTAATACTTTAAGCAGATCTCTTTTTCTGGAATTAATATTTTCTAATTTATTGGTAGAATTATCTTTTTTGATTTGAGTTTTTCTCAGCTCATCGTAGATTTCATATTTTTTAGGAACTGCCTGATTATTCAAAGTATAAAATGCATTGATATAAGTTTGGGTATCATCAAAACACATACTTTTCACTCCAAAATTATTCAAGTCTGCGTTTTCAATTGCCTTTTTTGCATCCATGAATAGTATATATTTTCTTTTTAACCTCCAAATCAAATCGATCGATAAAACAGACCCGTCAGTCATTATTAAATGCAAAGTGTTCATAAACGATCTTTTATTCTGGGATATTTTGGCTACTAATGAATGATTTTTAAGCATTTTAAAGCATTTTTTAGACAATCTCTTATCGAGTAGTATATCAATATCAGAATTAGAACTAAGCATTTCCGGATATATATATGGAAATTTAATCGCTGCATATTCGTGATTTTGCAATGCATCAAAAAAATCCATTATCACCATTTCTCTGGCTATTTTCTGCTCAACTGCAAATTCATTCAAAGCTTCATTCCAAACCTGAAGCAGCCAGTTAACCTGTATGTGCCATTTGGGCTGAAACGCATAAATTCTTAAATAGCTCATGCAATTTATTAGAAGATAAAACTTCAAATACTTTTTAAATATTTCTAAATCATAATTACAAAGAAAACTGGCAGATTCACCACTGCACTGCTCTCTTATATCTTTATAAATCTCTTTCCATGGCTTACGGTCTATTAAAATGCCTTGCTGAATAATGAAATGAAAATAATCAAAACCTGTTGGTCTGTCAAAAGCAACTAATTCCCAATCATACAATGAAATCTTTTCTTTATTTTCATACATATTCCAGGAAGTGAAATCACCATGCGAAAGGGTAACATTAATGTAATCTTCATCAGAAATAGTCTCTAAAAGCATAACTATCTTTCTCATTATGTTTTTAGGAATTCTCTCGTCTTCTATTTGATAAAAATCAAATTTTAACTCATTGAATAATTTCCAGTCCTTAATTTGTATCAAATCCCTGCCTCTAAAATTCATCTCGGTCAAAGCCTTTAAATGAGCAATTTGAATTTTTCTAGTGCGTTTGCCCCCGCTGGTTATATCTGAAAGCTGAATAACATGTTCGGAAATTTGTTTTGATTTTGGAATTTGAAAAAAATCAAAATTTAAATTAGATAAAACTTTATGCTCAGATCTAATTAGCCTTTTTGAATTAACAGTGGTTGCTATTTTAAAGAACGATGCATCGGTATACAAAATAGCTTTATTGTTAACACCAATGGTTCCTGTAAATAACGCCCAATTGTTTGTACAATCAAAAAAAGAGTTTTCCTGTTTTCTGAAATAGTAAGTTCTCCTGGTAAAAATTATTTTCTGAACTTTTAATTTAAAAATAATTTTTACTATCAATGTAAATATCTTAGCCCTGAAACCTCCAACATTATAAAACTTTAAAAAAAGAGGCTGACCATTATTAGCATTCCAAATCCATCGAATAGTATCATCGGGATTTTTAATAAACAGAACATCCTGCACTATATCCTTCTCACTATCTTTTTGATGAGAAATAGTGTATCCTATTTTGCTGAATATATTTTCCATAATAAAAAGTTTTTATAATCAGTCTATTTGGAAAATCATGCCGTAACAAAAAAGCCTTTATTTTTAAGGGGTTGCAAGACATCGAATAATCTCTAATTTCCAAATTTTGGAAAATGATCGAAATTTTGGAAATTACTATACCGTAAAATCAGGTCTTTTTTTTCGCAAATAAATTTTCTGCAGGGAGGTGAATTGTTTGTTATTTTTAAAACAAACTGAAAAAATAATCATTTGATAAAACAAAATTCCGTAATTACTTTCTCCAAAAATACCGAACTCTGTAAACGAATTGATCAAAACCGGAATAAACATTCCAATGAGCATTAAACGATTCTCTTTGTTCTCACTGAGAAATGCCCTCAGAGTAAAAAATAATTGAAAAAGAGCTGTACAAAATCCTATAAATCCCAAATTCATAAGCACCTGCATAAAAGTATTGTGTGTCATTTTACCCGGATAGGTATGAACACTCTGGAAAAACTCTTTATAGTCAATTCTCATATATCCAAATCCTAATAAGGGCTCTCTTGGCAATCCTTCGGTTATAAGTGCCTGCCAGAAAGGCAATCTCCCCGTTAAGGTCAATATCTCCTCAAGACGCTTTTGATCTCCGCCTTTTAAAATAATCTGATGAACCGCAAACGGAACCACCATAAGTACTCCCACAATAATAGCTAATTTCAGCCCTTTGTTTTTGGTTTGATTGATATGGAAGAAAATAATTAGAAGTACTCCTATTAATGAAGATCTTGATCCCGTCATGAACAAAGCATAAAAAATGACCATAATTTTTACAATTGTCCAAACTTTACTTTTTTTTCTGTACAAATCGAAAATAAGACAGGCAACTCCAACTCCAGCCAGCATTCCCAGCTCATTGGGATTCATCATTACACCTCCCAGTCTGGCCTCTTCTCCACCATTGGTCAGTCTGAAAAAAACATCCGGATTTACCCACATTCCAATAACAAAAATGGTCTGCAGTACAAAAACAGAGTTACCCAAAAGATGATAAAGCCGAATTGTATGTCCATCAAAAAAAACATCTAACAGCTTTAAACTCCTAATAAAAAAGAAGGCAAAAACAAGACTTTGAAAAGTCATGAACCACTGCAAAGCACTAAATCCGGGATTGGTACTCCACATAAAAGATAGAAAACCAAGACCTAAATAACAGAAATACAACAACGGAGAAAATATATTTTTATAACTAAGTGTATTTACTGCTCCATATCTGATGATTTTATAATAAATGCCTATAGACGAAAGCATAAGTCCCATACGCCCGACAACTTTTATACCTCTTGTTATATTTACGTTCTCACTCCATGTAAAAAAACAGGCGACCATAAGCAACAAAACAACAAACATATAATTGCTTATTATTTTTAAAAAAACACCGTGATCATTTGCTTCCTTAGTAATCATAATTGATATAAATCGGTTTTAAACTTACAAAGCAATTTTTCCCAACTATAACATTCTTCAATCATGTTTACAGCACTGGCCTGCATTGCTGCAAACTTGTTTGGGTTTCTAAAAAGCATAAACATATCATACATAGCTGCTTCTAATTTATCAGTGTTCTGACTGTAAATAGTTCTTCCCGAGTTATATCTTTCAATTTCATCTCCAATGTTAGTTGCATCAGTTACAATACAGGGTTTTCCGAAGCTGGCCGCTTCAATAACCGAAAGCGGTAATCCTTCATTTCTTGACGGATGCACAAAAACATCCATTTTTTCTAATAAATCATCTTTTTCTATCCCGAATTTACTTCCGTATAAAATAATATTGTTTTCTAAGAAGTTTTTTGAAACCATGCTTTCTAATTTGCTTTTTTCTTTGCTGTCTCCAAGAATCCATAATTCGGAATGCGGTACTTTCGCATTGAACTTTTTAAATGCTTCCACTAAAGTATCAAGTCCTTTTGTATAAATATCAAGTCTACCTATAAAACCAAAAACAATATTTTTATCAGCACTTTTTTTGAGATTAATATTTTTTTTATTCTCAAAACCGTAAGGAAGTAAAATATACTTTTTAGTCCTGAAAATACTTTTTAAACCATCAACTTCACTTTTACCGATACAATGAATGTTTTGAGCTCTTTGAAGCAACTTTTTTTCAAAAAAATAAAAGTATAATTTCTTTAAAACACTGCTTTTTTTCATTGCAACTGTATTGTAAGCTCCGTGAGCCGTAAGTACAAATCTAATATTGAACTTAAAAAACAATTTTGCCAGTGAATAATAAACCGGTATCCAACCGCCATGAAGATGAAAAACTGCTTCGTCTTTTTTATTAATTATTGCATCCCGCAGTTCATTCGAAAAGGAAAAAGGAAATTGTTTCTTCTTAAAGAGCCTTGTTTCAAAGTTTCTTTCTTCAAAATTCATTTCCAGACTGTCTGTAATTCCCCAAACAGCAACTTTTTCTCCATACAATACTTGTTTTGTTGCCAGTTGATAAACTACTTTATTAACGCCGTTCATCCTTTGGGGATTAGCTTTACCAAGAATTAAATGAATTATTTCCATAACTGAAATTGTTTTTTATTCAACTGATACTGCCAGTACAAAATCATTATAATTTGATTCATTATCAGTCCGATAACTGCTCCGTAAAGTCCTGAATATTTTAATAAAAAATGAAAACTGGCCAATGATATAATAAATGAAAGCAGATATCCTATAAAAAATGCCTCGTTCAGCATTAATATTCTAATCATAATCCTAATCGGATATCCTAAAAAAATAAAGAAATACAAAAGAGAAATCATCTTAATTACATAACCGTAATACTGATATTTTAAACCGCCTGCCAGGACAATAATCTGATCAGAAAAAACAAAAAATAAAATTGTAATTACTCCAAAAGAAATAGCCCCTATTATAGTTAGTTTCGATAAATAGGTTTTCGCATTTACAACGTTGTCACTATAGAGAGAGGCAATTTTTGGCAGAAAATAATTCTCGATAGTTTGCAATCCAACATTGATGATTCCGAAAAATGACTGTACAAGACGCAAAGCTCCCAAAGCTTCAATACCAAGATATATACCTGAAATTAAAATAAAAAAATTACTGGAACACCATTGCAGAAGAGCTGTACTTAAAAGCCATTTTCCCTGTTTTAAATGGTCCGCTGCAAACACCTTCCAAAAAACGGGCTTCTCATAACTCTTTATTATAAATACAAACCCTGGAAGAGTTGAAACCAAATTCATTATTCCAACTAGAAATAAGATCTGCGTCAGATTTATTTGTCCAAATATCAAAAGTAAAAATGCTAGGACCAAATATGAAATATCCATAAGTAGAACTTCTTTAATCTTTGAGAGTCCTAAAAACAGTTTTCTAAAAAAGTCATTAAGCAGGAACATTAAGACAAACCAGATAATTGGCTCAGAATTGATATGAAATAATGCTTTTCCATTAAAAAAATGATACAAAATCAGTAAAATAATGGAGAATAAAGACAATACAATTAATACCCCTAAAAATAAAACTGTAATATATTGTTCTTTTGTTTTCGTTTTTGCTATAGTAACCTGAAACGGCTGAATAATTAAGGCGTTGTTTATGCTTAATAAAAGATATGCCACCAATAAAATAGAAGAATACTGACCAAAACTTTTAATATCAAGTCTCTGTGCAATCAAAAGTGTCAAACAAAAGTTGGTACCACTGCTGATTGCCTGATCAACAAGAGCTAAAAAAGAATCTTTGAACAGTAAAGTTTTTAGTGCAGACATGTCAAAAAATTATTTGTTAGTATATTTTTTGTAAATCTTTTTTATACAAGATAGAATACTTGGGTTGTGTCCTGATTTATTAAGTATAAACCACATATTAGGTAAGTGATACTCTTCTTGCAATACTTCAATATTAGGTATTGTCTTTTCAGCAGTTTTACGGCTGTCTAAAACCACAAAATTCTGACTGGCTAAACTCATGAAAAGCAATGCTAATCTTCCTTTATTTACAGCCTGATTATGAATAATGCAAAGCTCATAATCTTTCATTTTTTCCTCGATCTCATTTTTAAAAACTGACTGTACTGCTGTTAAATATTCTAAGCCCGAGAAATTAATGTAATTACTATCTGCGATTTTATCTTTAAATTCACCTGTGGTATCTGCAACCAGTACTTTTCGCCCTTGTGCACAAAATGCCCTTATAAGGTTCTTAGAATGAAACAAATGGTCTTTAGTGCTGTCATAAGAACTAATTGTTATAATACATTTTTCCTGTACCAGTCCTTTTAGTTCCATTTGTAATGCTTCTTTCAAAAAATGATCCTCGATCAGTTCTCTTTTTTTGATATAGGGTGTTGTAATCGCAACTGGAATTGTACTGTTTTTTTCTATCGTATAAATATCGTTTACTTTTGCTTTTGCAAAATGGACTATGTAAATTAATACAATAGAGCAAAGCATTCCCATTATAGCCGCAACAATTATAATGATCGAACGAATGGGAGAAACAGGTGACATAGAAACTTCTGCCGGACTTATCACTTTATGGAAAGCAATTTTTGCCGATTTAGCAATTTCAGCGTCAATTCGTTTCTCATTCAGAAAATTATAATTCTTCTCATACAGTGTAAAATCTCTGTTTAATATTGTTAGTTTTTTCTCTTTTTCAGGAAGGCCTATAAAAGCTTTTTCAGATTCATTGATTTCATTAGAAAGCTGGTTGTATTTTATCTGCAGGTTTTTCTCAGTGTTTTTGATACTTTCTATCTGATAATCGGTTAAATCTTTAAGTTTGGCATCAACAACTTTTACCTTTTCATTTTCCGGAGTATAAGTAAGTAGCAGATCTTTTTTTTCTGCCTGGAGGCTCTTCATATTCTTAATCATCTCAGTAGAGAGTAAGTCAGTAAAAGCTTCAAAATTGGGTGCCAGATCTAAAAAATTTCCTTTACCTCCAGCTATATATTTATTTAAATCCTTTATGGCGTCAAGGCTCATTTTTAAATTCGCCTTTTCAATTTTCAATTGGGCAATCTTTCTTAAATCGGTTTCTGTTTCCTGGGGTATATTAACAATGTGCTCTTTATCCTTGAAGTTTTGAATATTGTTTTCTGAAGCACTAAGTTTTTGATTTGAACTGCTAATCTCTTTTTTTAGAAAATCAACTGTAGTATCTGCTGCCCTAAATTTACTCTCAATATAATCTTTCACATATACTTCTGCTAGTTTATTAACAAACAATGCGGCTTTCTCAGGTACATTACTTTTAAGATTAATACGTATTACGGGAACATCTTTGTCAACAGAAACAATATCAAGACCTTTATTAATTTTCTCCATTAATTTTTGTCTGCTCAAAAATTCAAATTCATAAGAATCAATAATTTTCAGATCTCTTTTTGTTTTTATAAAAGGTTCATTTAAATGAATCAAAATTGTACCTCCTCTAATTGTAAATGGCTTCCCGAAGAATCCTTTTATACCTTTTTCTGAATCCGGATAAAAAAAGAGAAATTCTTTGTTCGAGATAACATTCAGTCCATATTTTTTATCTATTGCATTATCCGAACTAAATGTTCCTTCCACCAAAAAAGGGGAATTTCCAAATAATTCGACCGACCGAACACTGCCTTTTCGATATATCTCTCTATCAAAAGGGAGCTCGTCAAGTGCTCTTTCGATCAATAGAGTCGATTTTAAAACTTCAATTTCTGTGGCTATTTTATTTGCTGAAGCAAAAACATCAAAATCTTTAAAAAGATTAGCACTTGGTACCCCTTCCTGAACATCTGCTAACTTTAACTTTGCTGTACTCTCATACATCGGAGTTACATAATTAAGATATTTTTTGGCAACCAAAATTGAAACAACCACTGTCAGGATTATAATTGGCAGTCCTCTAAAAAATGGTTTTAATATTCTTAAATTCTCATTCATACTATTTTTATAATAAACTCAAAATAACTGCTGCTGCACTTATTGTAGTTGTTAATGGGATTATAGTCGCTACACGTTTATCAAAATCTTTGTTCTTTTTAGAAGGTACAATTACAATATCGCCTGGATGCAACTGTATATTGGTATTTAAAATATCACTTCCTGTGGTAAGATCCAGATTAGTAACTCTTACGTTTTCTCCTTCCTGTCGTAAAATTTTCACAGATTTCAGATTGGCGTAAAATTCAAACCCTCCGGTCTTACTGATTATTTCCAATAAACTTACGTGGTCTTTATCGATAGGCACTGTGTTTGGATTACGCACCTCTCCCAAGACAATAATCTCTTTGTTGAGTACTTTTACATCCACAATCGGATTAATCAACCATTTTTTTAGTTCGGCTTTTAACATTTCTTTTAACTCCGGAACCGTTTTATCCAGAACATTTAGTGTTCCTATTTTTGGAGCTTCAATTGTCCCATTTGTATCCACCATAAGCCATTTTCCGTAAACTTCATTTGAATTATAAATTCCGTAAACAGAACCTACACTTAAATTATCCTCTCCCCATACCGAAATTGAGATTTTATCATCTTTACGTATCTTATATTGGTAATCCTTGTCGAATAAAAAAGAAACATTATCCCTTGTTTCTTTTTTATTTACCAGCAAATTTTGTGTTTTACAGGAATAGAAAAATAATGTTACGACAAATAATGCGGCAATTTTTTTCATAAGAGGATATTTATTTGATTAGAAAATCGATAATAAACGCTTTACAAAACCTGGATAAGTATTCTTTAGCTGCTCCTTAACAGTTATTATTTTAGTTATAACCTCTACAACTCTTTCTTCAACATCGCTACCTTTAATCACATAATCAAAGGCGCCGTACTTTAAAGCATCTACAGCTGTTTTAATGTTTTCCTGTCCGGAAATCATTATCACATATATATTTGGATTATATCTCTTAATTTTTTTAAGCACCTCAAATCCACTTATATCTTCCATATTATGATCCAGAAAAATAATATCCGGATTTTGATATAAATTGTTTATACAATCATTGCCATTCGAATAGTGAGTAATATCACTATAATTCATGTTAATGAGATATTGCTTATATAAATTGGCACAAAAAAAATCATCATCAACAAGAAAAAATTTAAATTGAGTCTTAGCTTCCATGTTATCTTACTTTTATTGATAACAGTATAGCTATAGTTAAGCCAAATTTTAAAAACACATAAAAATCAAGCAGTTACAAAACATTGACGGCGATAGATTTTCCTTATTTTGGAAAGTTTTCCAAAATAAGGAAAAAATTTCTTTTTAGATTTCTTCCTTCAATTGTTCAACAGCACTAAGTAATGTGCTTTTTATTTGAAAAAAGATGTCACTAATATTATCTTTATCAAAATCTTCTTTAGTGATTTTTTCTAATTTTTTGATACCCTCAATTATACTTACGATTCCCATTCCTTCAATACTTGGCCTAATCTTGTGCATAAGATTGCTCAAAACTAAAAAATCATCCGAATGTAAAGCTGTTTCTGCATTTGGAATAACCTCTTCTATCTGATCAATAAAAATTACAATCATTTTTGTAATAAACTCTGAATTCCCTCTACTAATGCT
Source organism: Flavobacterium sp. B183 (assembly GCF_023539155.1). NCBI lineage: Bacteria > Pseudomonadati > Bacteroidota > Flavobacteriia > Flavobacteriales > Flavobacteriaceae > Flavobacterium > Flavobacterium sp. B183. Next base: position 3,943,961 of record NZ_CP097434.1, read on the forward strand.
GTGCAAAGCCTTTAAATCATAGAGTTTCTTATTTTTTTCTTTGATAGAATCATTTACCTCAAGCGATTGTTTATAAGTGTATCTTGAAATGGTTTCAATTAAGTCAAACTCCTCAAAAGGTTTTGTGATATAATCATCCATACCTGCATTTTTGCATTTATCAACTTCGCTTTTAAAAGCGTTGGCCGTAAGGGCAATTATAGGTGTTCGTAATTTCAATTCTTCCCTGATTTGCATAGTAGCTTCTATTCCATCCATTTCAGGCATCTGGACATCCATTAATATGATATCGAAACTTTTGTTTTTTAAAATTTCTATCGCCTCAATACCGTTTGTTGCTTCAGTTACCAGGCAATTAAAGTAATTTAGTGAATTAATAGCAACCATTCTATTAATAACATTATCTTCTACCAGTAAAATATTAACTCCTGAAATATCTATATTAATTTCATCCTGAACTTTTTTAATGTTGTCGATACTTCCTTTTTTTAGATCAATAATAAAACTAATGGTAGTACCTACACCTTTCTCACTTTGAACATTAATATTTCCCTTCATTAACTGAATCAATTCATTACTAATGGTCATACCTAATCCTGTTCCTCCAAATTTTCGGGTAATTGCTTTGTCCTCCTGAGAAAATTTATTGAAAATATTTTCCGCATAACTTTGTTCCATTCCTATTCCTGTATCTATAACAGAAACTTGCAGTTTCTGAAAAGCTTTAATATCTTTTAATACTTCACACTTCAAGAATATTTTTCCTTTATTGGTAAACTTCAAAGAATTGCCAACAAGATTAAACAATACTTGCTCTAATCTTAAACTATCTCCTTTTAAAACACTGTGAACATCTTTTGAAATTTGTTTGATCAACTTTAATCCTTTTTTCTTTGCCAATGGCTCAAGAATATTTACAACATTAGCTATTGCATTCTCAAAAACAAAATCCTCTTCTTCAAGTGACATCTCTCCTGCTTCAATTTTTGAGATATCTAATATGTTATTTATAATGGATAATAAATGTTTTGACGCTACAGTGCTGTTCTCTACATACTTTTTTTGCAGATCTGTTAAGTTTTGTCTCCCTAATTCTCTCAAAAAGCCAATAATACCATTTAACGGGGTACGTATTTCATGACTCATATTGGCTAAAAAAGCTTCTTTTGCTTTAGAGGCTAGTTCTGCTTTGATTTTTTGATTCTCCAGTTCAATTTCCATCTGTTTTTGCTCGGTAATATCTAAATGGATTCCTATAGATCCTACTAATTTACCTTTATCATCATAATTAGGCGCACCACCAATTGCCCACCATCTTAATTCTCCCCTTTTATTTTTAACCGGAATTTGATAAACATCAGATATGCCATTTTCCCGTAGTTTATTTTTAGCATTCAATTTTTCTAGATTCTCTCCAAAAACAAATGTTTTGGAAGGATTTAAACCAATTAATTCTTCAACTTCAAATCCAGATATGTTAGCAAAACTTTGATTAGCAAATTGAATTATTTCATCATTATCAACTTCGATAAGTCCTAAATTCATATTAGCAATAATATTGCGGTACTTCTCTTCCTGATTTTTTAATTTAGTCTCTGCCTTTTTTCGCTCTGAAATATCCTGTATAAAAGAACAAAAAAATACTTCGCCATTTTGCTCTAAGGGTATAATAGAAATTTCTACCGTAAACTCATGTCCCATTTTATTAACAGCCGGTAACTCTATTTGTTTATTTAACACTGGCCCTTTACCGGTTTTCTGGTAATACTTTAGCCCTTTTATATGCTCTTCTTTATGCCGATCAGGTATAATAGTTTCATTTAACGTTTTCCCTAAAACGTCTTCTTTTTTCCACCCAAAAATAATTTCGGCCTGATTATTCCAAAAAGTTATTTTTCCTGTAACATCAATGGTAACAATAGCATTTAATGACGAATTCATAATAATACGATTCCGCTCTTCACTCTGTTTTAATAAATTTTTACTTTTAGTCCTTTCCGTAACATCTATAGACTTCCAAAGATGACCAATACATACTCTATCAATGAAAATAGGTATATAATTCCTTTCAAAAAAACGATTGTCTGTTGTTTCAAGTATTTCGCCAGTTACAATTTCTTTACGGGATAATATTTCTTTAATCCTATTTTTGTACGCTTCACTGTCTTTAAACAAAAACTGAACATCATTGATATACTTAGTTGCTTTTTCTCCAATCATTTCATCTGGAGAAGCGCTGATATTACGCATATCACACAAATACTGATTAACATATAAAATTGTATCATTATTATCTACAACCAAGATTCCTGATTGTAAATTCCCTAATAATGTTTTTAAAAACTGAACAGTTTCAAATAGTTTTTTTTCAGTTTCTTTTCTTTTAGTAATTTGTTCACCTACATATTTTGAAATAAAAAGAAGATCATTTCTTTCTTTTTCCTTTATTAATCTGTATCCTTGATCTAAATGGGTAAGACTCTCGTAAAGATTTAAAATAGATTGTTGTTTTAATTCATATTCTTTCTTTAAATTTTGGTGTACTTCGTTATACTCTTTTTCACTTTCCTTAAAGGAATGATCCATTAAATCCTTATCTCTTTCAAAAGACAGATAAGAGTCATTAACTGTTTTTATAAAGGATTGAAAAAATGGATTATCTTGAAGATCAACTGGCACATTTTTATTAATTTGTCTCTGTAAAAGTTTATGAATATCCATAACTAATCTATTTCATTAATACAGGTAATAGTCATTGTCTGGTTGTGAAGAATACATTCTCCAAAGGGTTTCAGCGGTGAGATCTCTCCATAAGAATAAAAACCGGAAATAATTGCTTTGTCTCCAAAAACATCAGAAACAGCTTCAACTTCTTCATCTATTCTGCTTCCTAAAATTAGTTTTCGTCCAACGCAGCTAATTAAAAGGGCAAGCTTTGGATTAAAACTATTTACCTCCAAGCAAAACGATGCGGCTCCACTTGCAGCATCAATCAATCTGTCAAAATTAGCTTTCATAAATCGTACTTTACTTCCTACCGGTACATCACCTGCAAAAGTCATAGTTTGGTTGGTTTCATCTACAGATAAAATGGTTCTGACAATTGGCTCATCAACTTCATCAATTTTTATTGACAAAGGAAAAAGTAAAGCAGAACCCGGAAGTTCTTCGGCATATTTTCCTAAATAATTTTTATAGAGATCTAACACATTCTTTCCATCAATTTCATATAAAACATTACTTTTAGATTTGGTAACTATTCGCTCCAATCCAAAGGTTTCCCAACCTCCTAAAGATCCATGAGATACCAGCAATTTTTTGCCGTAAAAACCAATAGCTATAATTTTACCTTGTACAGGAGTTTCATTCAATCCTACAACCGTTTTTTCAAATCTTGCTGCATCACCGGCAAGACCGCCAACAATTAATACTACTTCTTTTTTAGCGGCATTCATTCCGTTTACTAACTCGCTTCCATTTACTTTTCCTCCATCAGAGAATACAAGCAGCATTTTTAAATTATCCTGATCAAACTTTTCTACTAATGAAGAACCCGCTTGAAAACTATTTTCAAAAGCAGCTATATCAACTTCATCCGTTTTAATTACAGTTGAAGAAAATTTAATTGCCGTGAGAGATATGGTATTGTCTAAGACCTCATTTTCATAAATTTCTCCCGCCGAAGAACAAAGAATCAATTGTGATGCAGGAAATTTATTTTTTAGATGATTAAAAACTTTTTCATCCGACAATAAATCTCTTGAACCAAAACCCAACACTAATTCTGAATCACCGAAATCTAAATTGTCATCATTCAATTCTCGTGTAAAAGAATTATTTTCGAATAAAACTGTAGCTACTTTCATTTACCTTATTTTTTAGTTTGGCTTAACTGAATTAAGTTATAAATCGTAGATTTTCCGATATCTAGTTGTTTTGAAGTTTTTAGTACATCTTCATTATTTTTTTTTAAATAATATAATATAATTTCAGCCGTAAACTCTTTTAAAGTCTTATCTTCAGACAAGAAAAAATCAGTATCATTTATACTCTCAAAAGTTAAGTCATCAATAGAAATTTCATTATTTTCACACATAACACAAGCAAGATCTATTATAGATTTGAGCTCTCGTATGTTTCCGGGAAATTTATATTTAAGTAATTTTTCTTTAGCTTCTTTTGAGATCGTAATGGTTTTTAATTTGTTTTCTTTTGTAAAAAGATCGCAAAAATGTTTGGCTAAAAGTAAAATATCGTGGCCCCGTTCCCTTAAAGGCGGTAACTCTATCGGAAGTCCTATAATTCTGTAATATAGATCTTCTCTGAACCTTGCTTTTTTCACCTCTTCTTTTAGATCTTTATGAGTTGCTACTATTAGTCGGGCATTAAACTTAATAACCTCTTTTCCTCCAAGTCTAATAACCTCTCTTTCCTGCAGTACCCGGAGTAATTTACTTTGAAGATTTAAATCCAATTCAGCAATTTCATCTAAAAAAATTGTGCCTCCATCTGCCTGCTCAAACTTCCCGATTGCTCTCTGATCGGCTCCGGTAAAAGCTCCTTTTTCGTGTCCGAAAAATTCACTCTCGACGAGTTCTTTAGGAATCGCAGCCATATTTAAGGCTACAAATGGTTTGTTTTTTCTATCTGAATTATAGTGGATCGCTTTAGCAACGATTTCCTTTCCTGTTCCAGTCTCCCCCGTTATAGAAACATTTATATTAGTGCTTAATGATTTGTTTATTTTGTTAAAAACTACTTTTATTGCCTCACTTTGACCTATTATGGTATTCTCAAAGCTAAACTTTTGTTCCAGTTTTTCCTTTAATTCTTCTACTTCATCAATAAGATTTAGATTCTCCCTGATTTTAATAATCGAATTCCAAAGCAGTTCTTTTGTATGGCTATTTTTTACAATATAATCTTTAGCTCCCGATTTTAAAAAGTCAACAGCTACTTCTATTTCTTCCTGACCACTTATGATAATAATGGGAATTCTATTATTTGTTTGTTGTATTTTCTTAAGCAATACATCTCCGTTTATATCTGGCAGACCGAAATCCAAACAAATAATTTTAGGATTCTGAAATAAATTATCCAAACATTCTTTTCCAGTTTTAAACAAAAATACTTCAAAATCAGGATTTAATTTAAGGTGGTATTTTAAAGTTTCTCCAAAAAAAGGATCATCTTCAACTAAAAAAATTTTAAATGATTTCATCTATAGCCTTTTAAGTTTTAACTACTACCAAACTACAAAAAAAATCCTACATATTTACATTTAAACGATAGTTATTGCATCTCAACGAGATTATTTTCTTTTTGATCTAAATTTTAACTCCTTAAATTTCAGACAATTCAAAAAGAGAAAAAGTTAAAACTAAATACCCAATACCAAGGATAGATAAAATTTATCCAAACATTAAAGCGCGCTTAAAAGAAGACATAGCAAATAAGATGTTCATAATTATTCTACAAAATTAAACAGCATAAAATTTAGAATCATTCTACTGATTATCTGACAATAACTTAGCACAAATTGCGCTAACTTTATTTGAAATTACAATTTAGAAAAATAAATATTGTTTTAGATAAAGAGGTATTACACATTGTTATACAAAATATAGATAAAAAAATTAATCAATTAAATGATGAAAAAATAATTGCTTTTATTGAATCACTTGACTTGGATAAAAAAAATATTTCAAAAGATTATCTGAATTGGGAAATGATACTTATTGTTGTACCTACTCGTAAAATTTTAAATGAACTAACCCAATATAAATCTTCCATATACCGCATCTCATTTGTAACAAATCCTAATGCAGAACAGATTCATATTTATGATTTGAATGAATGGAAAAATAATACCCTGCATAAATCAAAATTTCAAATTAGAGAATTTCTAAAAACTAATTTTGGAGGTGTTCAAAAAAATACCGAAAATCCAGACTGGATTAAATTAATATAATAGATCTATGCATGTTGAAAATCATTACATAAACAGAAGTGGGTGGCTACGAGCAGCTGTACTCGGAGCAAATGACGGAATTCTTTCTACCACGAGTTTAGTTATTGGAGTTGCTGCTACAAGTGACACCAGAGAACCTATCCTGCTCGCGGCAGTAGCAGGCCTAGTAGCGGGTGCCTTATCAATGCTGCCGGAGAATATGTATCAGTGAGCTCCCAATCTGATGTAGAATCGGCAGATTTAAAAAGAGAAAGCTTTGCGCTTGAAAACACGCCCAAAGAGGAACTGGAAGAACTAACCGATATTTATATTCAAAGAGGTCTAAATCGCGAATTGGCTAAAGAAGTCGCTGCTCAACTAACAGTATACGATGCGCTGGAAGCTCATGCCCGAGATGAATTAGGCATTAATGAGATTATGCAGGCCAATCCACTAACTGTCGCTTTTGTGTCGGCAATATCATTCATTGTTGGAGGCTTGCTTCCGCTTTTGGTCGCTATTTTTTCTCCAATAAAAGACATGATTTTTTACCAATATGGTTTTTCGATTCTATTTTTAGCATTTTCAGGGATATTGGCTACTAAAGCCGGAGGCTCAAATACTTTAAAAGCAGTGTTACGAATTTGCATTTGGGGAACTTTTGCCATGGGAGCATCTGCAATAGTTGGATATATTTTTGGCGTTCAAACTGCCTAATGACAAATTTACTTTTTAGTTCTGCAAAAATTTTAATTTAATCTTAAGCAAATAAAAAAATAAAAGATACAACAAATCGTTATTTCGTAAAGCCTTAAAAACAAGACTTTAAAATAAAACTAATTACCTTATTTCTTTTATTGACAATACTTCCTATTAAATTGGAAGCCTGATTTTAATAATTCAAAAAAAATGCAAAGGGAAAAAACGAATTAATTCTTCTCAACTTTTCAAGTTCAGACTGACTGGTGTGGTCTTTGTATTGTTCGGCGTAGAGATTATTTAGAGAGCTCGATATGGTGTTTCCTTCAATTTTACCACAAAAAACTAAGGTGTTTTTTAAACAATCAAAAGTTAATTATAGTACAAAACAATCCATTTGACAAATAAAACTTTAAATTTACAGTATTAGATAAAAATAGCACAAAAAAACAAGTCAAACCATAAATAAAAAAGCAATAAGTTGACTTCAAAAATTAACACTTTAATTTTCGTGGCACAGTGATTAAACAGAATTAACAAATGCAGTATAAGCAGGGGTTTAGACGATTAGGTTCGAATCCTGCTCTACTCTCAATAAAATATAAATAAAATTATTTTTCTTCCAAATATATTCTATAACTTTACGGTAACCTCTGGATTAATGTGTGTTCTTAAAAATACAGTTCACAAATGAACAAAATACTGTCATTCGATTGAAAGGTTTGTATGTTTTTATTTCGTTTTATTTTGTTCAGATTTGTACTTTACATGTACCTCGACATCTGTTAACCCCAGTAGATACTGGAATACTAATTTCTGTATCGGCAAATAGAGAAACAAAATAACAAAAAACAAAAACAAACAAACGAGTTAAAGCATTTATAAACAATATTTTAGCTCGTTCTTTATTTATCTTTTCTTTTGGTTGTTTAGCCATGTTTTGATTAAATTTGTACCCCATTTGCACCTCGAAAACCCAGGTACAATTTTTTTTTTATTATTTGGCCAAATTATGGCACATAGAGACACTGGAGTTCATACCATAAAATGGACACAGAAACACAAGACCTTTGGTTTTAAAACAAAGGAAATGCAAAAACCAAGGCAGAAGTACACGTTAGAATTCAAACAAAAGGCCGTAGAACTTAGCAATAAATATTACGGCACCATACGGACTGCTGAAAAAGTAAACAGGTAAAAACACATAATCTGATACATTACCAGCCCAAGCAGCTACTATAATTGGAAGCGACAGATTCTATCAGGAAGACAGAGGAAAACTGCTCTGAGAAAAGAAGAATTTTGAAAACTTCCTTTTACATATTAAGTTTGCTAGCCACAGCTAATTCTTATCGATTTTATAATAAGTACACCAGTCTTTTATTCTTCCTACAAACATTTTAAGATAGTTTTCTGTTAGAAATATATTGGACCAATCAAATCTTTGAGCTTGAAGACCAAGATAAAAAATAAAAATTGACGCACCAGTTTCTGGGATTAAGCTTATCTCTTTATCTGATAATTCTCTTAGTTCCTTGTAACCTTCAATAAAACTTTTAACTTTTAATTCGTATTGATTTTTGTCTTGTTCGATGAAAAATAATTGTTTGCAGAAATACCCAAGATCTAAAATAAGTAATCCATTTCCACAATTATCAAAGTCGAATATTGTTATTTCATTTTCTCCATTTATACTGAAATTGTCATACCAAATATCAAGATGAACAATTCCCTTTTGGTTATCTTTCAAATTGCTTTCTTGAAAGGTTTTTGATATTTTTTCACCAATTTCTTTTAAGAATTTCATTTCATTCAAATCTTCAGTGAAAAATGTTTTTAAATAATTATATGATTTTTTTAAAAGTATTTCAGAATCATAATTCACTCTATCAATTTTTTTGTTTGCTGTTATATTATGAATTTTAGCAATAACAGAACCAATCGTAAAGCAATTTTCATTTGTCATAAATCGTTTTTTTTCACCATTTGCAAATGAAAAAAGCACAACATAACGAATTCCTTCAGGAGCATTAACTTCTTGAATTAATTCATCGTTTTTATCAGAAATTGGAAATGAAACAGAAAGATTATTATTTTTTAGTGTTTTTAGGAGCTCTAATTCTTCCTTAATTTCATTTATACTTCGCCAATTATAGCAGTAAACTCTGACAACATATTTTGTACTTGAATCTGAGATGAAATAAGTGTGATTTACTCCTGTTCTAAATAATTTACATTCAAAATTGCTATTTAGATCGTATTTTTCTATTATAAAGTTACCTAAATCCTTTTCTGATAATGTAGAAGCAATTACTGGGAAAGTTGTCATTCGGTTTGTTCTGGTTTAATTGTGGGTACTACAACTGGTTTGGAACTAAATCAAGCTCTATTTTCGGATTTGCCAAATCATACCCAATACAAAACCAACTTTCCATTAGACCCATTGTTAAGATCCGTTGTAGTAGTTATTATAGGCAGGCATTTATAGTATTTTCTATTTATCTGAAAATAAATTAGTTGCTATTGATTTATCATAATTATCTACATCTTTAAAAGTAGAATACACTCCTTTTTTTGTATAAATAACTACAGCAAATTTCTGCAATGCAATATGTTTTTTCCCCTCTGAATCAATTGAATTGTATACTATTGATAAAAAATGTTCATCTAAACCAAGATAGGATTTTGATTTTATTCCAGGATCAAAAGTCATATACCTGGTACAGAACTTAAGACTTATAAGCTTCATTTCGTGTGGGTTTAAAATCAATGGAAAATCATCACTTTCAAAAGAATCCTGACTTTCATATAAGACTGGTTTAGGCGTTATTTGGTATTTAGCGCCTAAAATTATTGCTTGGCGATTACCTCTATTAAAAAAAGCAACCTGAGTAGAAATTGTGTCATACGTTCTTCCGTCGTAACTAGGGTGGCGACCACTAATAGTCCGAATCCCTGCAACTCTTGCTTGAAGATCATCGTCTATGCGAATGTTACTAAAATAAAAACTGCTGAGAGACAATATTAATGCCGCAAGAGAAAAACAAATTGATAAAATGTCCTTGGTTAAAAAATTATTTTGCTTTTTTGTTTCCATTAATCACGAATTTTTATTTAAGGTTGCATAGAACTGGCATACATATATGGCTAGATACGACTTATCTACTCTAAACTGGATCGCTATGTCAATCAATTGTAGTTCTTTCGCATCTGTCAGAATCAAATATAAGAATTTAAGTAATTAAAAAGTTAGCCCACCAATTTACAGAATGATTTAAACCTAGTTCTCCCCGGATTAATCTTCTGATTCTTCCTCAGCATATGCACAATTTCAGTTCCACCTAATGTTCGTCTCGCAGACTCAAAACTTTTAAAACCTGATACATTTTGTATTCCACGTGTTTTTATTATTTCTTCAACATCACTGTAACTCAATGTAAATCTCAATTTAAAATAAACAGCCTGAAGAATAATAACTTTGGGATAACAGTGACCTTTGGTATTCATTTAATACATTTTGAAACACCGAAGATAATAGTTATTAATAGATGCGATAGAGCCGATTTTTTCAAATCCTCATATTTTATGAATTAAAACTAAGACATTTTATAAAATTTTATAGATTTGTTTCAACCATTGGTCTCATGTGTTCTTAGAAAACATATTACTGTAAACTGCCATTTTTCAATTAAAATTGAATGAAATTTTGTTTGTTTTTGGTTTGCGATAATTTGTTAAAAATTAGCTTTAAATTTGTACCTCGAAGTCTGAAACCCTAATAAATATTGGGTTGTTAATTTCTGCATCGGCAAGTAGGCTCCACAAAACAAAACAAATAACCCCAGTTAAAACACTATAAAATAGCGTTTTAACTGGATTTACTTTTCTGTTTATATAATTTTATTTGCAAATAGTTCGCTCTTTTTTTGTACCATGATTGTACCACGAAAAGAATTTTCTTGTTTGGGATTTTTTTAGCGAAATTATGATATAATGAGACACATATAGACACAATGGGACACTTAAAGTCACATTAATTATGAGTTCAAAAATTAAGACTACCATTTCTAATTCACTAAGCCTGTCTAAAATCATAGCAGATAGATCAAAATTACTATTCCAATTCTAGTCTGTTCTAGCAAAATCATCATCAACACCAGCAAATCTAATGATTTGCATTTTCTTATATAGCATTTTCAAATTTGAAGTTTATAGATTTTCTAACAAAGTGTCAGTTATAAAATTGACATTATTATAATTCTAAATACTGACTAACATTTCTATTAAATTAAAAAACATGAAAAAAATCAAAAAAAAAAATGTCCTTAGCAATTACTTTAAATAAAAGAAATTGATTAAATCTTGATTATGAGGATAAAAAACAGCTGTAAAAAGTATTACAGCTGTTTCATTAATATAAATTCTAAATTACTGTTTTAGATGCATACAAATTTGCTCAACATTCTCTTTATTTAAAAGTGCACCATGGGTGGTAGATATTGAATGTACTATTATTTCTTTATTCGTATATTCATTCCATCCATAGTCATCATTATCATTAAAGAATATTTCTCCATACTTTTCCACATATGCTGATTTAAACAAGACAATTTTTGCATCCAGTTTTTCTTCTACTTTATTTAAATATGAATAATTTTCATTGTAGAAACTAACTTCCAGACGTCCTCTTAACTCCTGATCACTTATTTTAAATTCCGACTCTCTTAACAATTTACTCAAAGATTCGAGTTGTTCTTCTTTCGATTTATCTTCAAGAGCTAAAATTGAAAAATCAAAATCTTCCCCAAATATTGCTGTTTGTTCTTTTAAAAATTCCCTAAATGATTCATCTTCATTAATTTCGCTATTATCTTCATTTAAAATTCTTCCATCGAAAATTAATAATTCTTCTACATGAAATCCATTATTTCGCAATTGCAGTGCCATTTCATAAGCGACAGTCGCTCCAAATGAATATCCTCCGAGTCGATAAGGGCCATGTGGATCCTTTTTTTGCATTTCTGTAATAAATCCAGAAGCCATTTCTTCAATAGATTCTGAAATTGGTGATTCTCCATATAATCCCGGACATTGAAATGCATAAACAGGCTGATCTTTTCCTAATAGTTTTGTCAGTTCAATAAAACAATTCACTGTTCCACTCCCCGGCGGCGTTAGAAATATAGCTTTTCGACTTCCTTTTTCCTGTAAAGGAACCATAACGCTATTTTTGAAATGATCCTCTGAATGGATGTTAGCAACAAACTCAGCAATAGTTGCATGCTCAAAAACGGTATTGATGCTGAAATCTGTAGAGAATACCTCATTAATAAGAGCTACTAATTTTATAACTAGTAAACTATGCCCCCCCAATTCAAAGAAATTGTCCTGTATTCCTACCTTATCAATTCCTAAAGTCTCCTGCCAGATTACGGCTAGTTGTTCTTCCGTTTCATTACGGGGTGCTACGTATTCTTTACTTAATAATTCTGAACCATCTGGATCTGGTAATGATTTCTTATCCAGCTTCCCATTACTGGTTAATGGCATTACATCTAACACGACCCAGATCATAGGAATCATATACTCAGGCAAATTTAGCCTTAACACTTGCTGTAAAGACTCTTTGTCTAATGCATCTTCCAATACAACATAACCCACTAAATTCTTAGTGCCATTTGCATCAGCTTTAGCCAATACACAACACTGCGTTACTCCTGCTAAAGATGACAATACATTCTCAATTTCGCCTAATTCTATTCGATAACCACGAATCTTAACCTGATCATCTTTTCTTCCGATAAACTCAATAGTACCATCTGGCAACCAGCGTGCCAAATCTCCTGTTTTATATATTCTTTCGCCTGCTTTAAACGGATCATTTATAAATTTATCGCTGGTTAATTCTTCCTGGTTTAAATAACCTAATGCAACTCCACTTCCTCCAACGCATAACTCTCCAACAACTCCTATGGGTACTAAGTTTAATTCAGAATCCGTAACATATACGTGGCTGTTTTTTATCGGTTTTCCGATAGGAAGAGCCTTTACTCTTGCTCCCTCAATGGTATAAGTTGTTGAAAATGTAGTATTCTCTGTAGGGCCATACCCGTTTATAATCTGAAGAGACGGATATAGTTCTTTTAACTTATTGGTATAGGTAAATAAGACTACATCTCCTCCAACCAATAAAGAAATAAGAGGTGCAAAAACAGATGCATCTTCTTCAACTACCTGATGAAACCAGGAAGCGGTCATCCACATAGTAGTAACTTTATGTCTGATTATAAGGTCTTTTAAACTTTTGATCTCTAATAAAGAATTTGTATCTGCTAATACCAACTGACCTCCATTTAATAAAGTACCCCAAAATTCCAAAGTTGTCGCATCAAAAGCAACAGATCCAGTGGACAGCCAAACTGTATCTGAATTTAAAGCAGTATAATCACAACTTGTACAAAGACTAACAATATTACCGTGTGTAACCATCACTCCTTTTGGATTTCCTGTGGTTCCTGATGTATACATTACATAAGCTGTTGAAGCTGGTGCTATTTCACATGAAATAGCTGAAGATTCGTAAGTATAGGATTCTGTAACATCTAAAAGAAAAATAAATTCTGAAACGGATAGTTTAGACAGTAACGCTTCTTCACTGTAAAGAAGAAAGCTCACGTTTGAATCTTCAATTATATAGGATAAGCGATTAGATGGCAATGAGGCATCTAATGGAACATAAGTACATTCTGACTTGAGAATACCAAGCATACTAATGATCATATCAAAACCCCTATCAAACAATATAGCTACTCGCGAATCTTTAACCACACCATTCGATTTCAAATAATGAACTAATTGATTGGAACGTTCCTCTAATTCTTTATAAGTCATCGTATTATTTCCACAAACTAATGCAACATTATCCGGAGTACGCTTCGTTTGTTCTTCTAATAAATCTACTATAGTTTTCTCTTTTGGATAAGCTGTATCAGTATCGTTGAAAATACTTAATAATTGGTATGATTCTTCTTTGGTGAGCATCGACAGATTACTTATTGGCTGGGTAATATTCTCTGTAATACTAATCAACAACTCCTGATAATGCGATAGCATTCGATCTATTGTCGATTGATCAAACAGAGTAGTATTGTAATTTACTCCTAATGAGATACCCTCGCTGTTTTCAGATGCATTAAATATTAAATCAAATTGAGCTGTAGTAAGTTCAGAAGGGTAAGTTGATAACTTAACTCCCTGAATACCTAACTCTTCTTGTACAACTTCTTCAGATTTTGATTCCATCTTTTTAAAATCAAACATCACTTGAAACAAAGGACTCATACCCTTATCACGGGTCGTAACCACACGATCTACAACTTTCTCAAAAGGAGCTAACTGATGATCATACCCTTCAAGAGTGGTCTGTTTTACTCTTGCCAATACATCCTTAAAACTCGGATTCCCACTTAAATCACTACGAAGTGCCAGAGTATTCACAAAAAAGCCGATCATACCCTCTAAATCCGATTGCGTTCTATTGGCTATTGGTGTTCCTACGCAAATGTCTTCCTGACCACTGTAACGAGACAACAAAGCTTTAAAAGCGGATAATAAAAGCATAAACAGCGTTACGCCTTCTTCTTTACATAATTGCTCTAATGAAGTCCTTATTTCCTGATTTAGCATTAAAAAAGTAACTGCCCCTGCATTGCTCTGCATAGAAGGACGGGTATAATCTGTAGGCAATGACAAAGTGCTTACTCCTTTTAGTTTGGATTCCCAGTATGATAATTGATCCTCTAAAACAGTCCCCTCTAAATATTTGCGCTGCCAAATAGCATAATCGGCATATTGTAAACTAAGCTGAGGTAAAATTGCTTCACGACCAGATTCAAAGGAACTGTATAATTCCATAAAGTCATTGACCAGAATCCCCTCTGACCAACCATCACTGGCGATATGATGAAACACACATACCAGAACATACTTCTCATTGCCTAAGGTATACAAACATGCTCGCAGTTTATAGTCTTTAGATAAATCAAAAGGTTTATTGGCATAGTCTGCTATATGATTTTTTAATGATAGTTCATCCGATACAATCTCCGCATCCAATGACCAGTGATCTGCACTTATAATTTCCTGATAACCGATACCTTCTTCTGATAAAATCATACTGCGTAAGATCTCATGGCGCGAAACAATCCCATGAAGGGTTTGTTTTAGTATCGATACATTTAGGGCTCCCTCTAAACCAAGAACGATAGGGATATGGTATTCGGTACTGCCGTGAAGCTGATCCAAAAACCATAGTCGTTCCTGACTAAAAGATAATGGAATACATTCTGGACGGTCTCCACCTGTAATACCGGGAAGTAAAACAACATCTGACTGAGATGACAAATGTATCCCTAGTTCTGAGATTGTGGCATATTCAAATATTTCACGAATAGAAACTTCTGTTATCAATTCCTTACGGATCATTGAAACTAAACGTGTGGCCAGTAAACTATGACCGCCCAGTTCGAAGAAGTTGTCATGAATTCCTACTTGCTCTATGCCTAACAGGTTTTGCCAGATTTCAGCTAACTGTAATTCTGTTTCACTGCGTGGAGCTACATATACTGTACTGGATAAGTCTGAAATATCAGGATCCGGTAATGACTTTTTATCCAGCTTTCCATTACTGGTTAGCGGCATTTCTTCTAAAGCAACCCATAATTGGGGAACCATGTATTCTGGTAAACTTAACTTTAATTGTTTTTGTAATTTCTCTTTATCTAATGCCTCTTCCAATACCACATAACCTATCAAACGCTTATTGCCTGCTGTATCTTCTTTGGCCAGGACACAACATTGACTTACACCTGTTAAAGAGGACAGCACATTTTCAATCTCTCCAAGCTCGATGCGATAACCACGAATTTTAACCTGATCGTCTTTCCTGCCTATAAACTCTATATTACCATCTGGCAACCAACGTACCAAATCACCTGTCTTATAAATTCGATCGTCTTCTTTAAACGGATTCGCTATAAATTTTTCCTTTGTTAAATCTCCCTGATTTAAATAACCTCTGGTAACCCCTGCTCCACCAATACACAACTCTCCGATGACTCCTACAGGTAAAAGCTGATCGTGATTATCCAAAATATAAACTTGAGTATTATTAATAGGCTTACCAATAGGAATCTTAGTTATTGGAGTATTTAATACTTTATAATTAGTGGCAACTACAGTAGTTTCTGTTGGTCCGTAATTATTATAAATAGCAATATCGCTTGATTTACTTAAGTGTAGTACATCTCCGCCTGTTAAAACAATAATATTAGGTAAAGATATTTCTTTGTCTACAAAACTCTCACATACTAATGTAGGCATGTAAGTATGTGTAATAGCATGTTGGGTTAAAAAAGTAAAAAGCTTATCCAAATCGTAACGATATTTTTCTGAAATAGGATATAAACAGGCTCCAGAAAGCAAGTATGGATATATTTCCCAAACACTAGCATCAAAACCAACCCCTGAGAATAGAGTACCTCTACTTTGAGCAGTTACAGAATACGCAGATTGATGCCAAAAACATAAATGAACCAAGTTTCTATGCTCAACCATAACTCCCTTAGGTTTACCCGTACTACCCGAAGTATAAATAACATATGCCAAGCCAGCAGGAGTTGTAATTATTTCAGGTAAATCAGCAGAATACGAAGTAATAACTTCTTTGAAAGTATCTAATAACAAATTATCTACAACAATAGTGCAATTACTGTCATTCTTTATATACATTTTTCTTTCTTCAGGAAAATTAGGATCGATGGGAACATAAGCCGATCCCGTTTTCAATATCGCAAGAAGTGAAATAATTAACCAATCACTGCGATCTAAAACTACTCCAATTAAACTATCCTGACTAATGTTATTATTCGATAATAAATAGTGTGCCAACTGATTGGAGCGCTGATCTAATTCTTTGTAGGTTAGCTTTTCATCTTCATAAACAACTGCAACAGCATTAGGTGTTTGCTTAACCTGCTCGATAAATAAATCAACAATTGTTTTATCTGATGGATAGGCAGCTTCAGTGTTATTGAAAACATTCAATAATTGATGCTCTTCTGCCTGGGTAAGCATCGACAGAGTACTGATTGGTTGTTTGATATTGCCAACAATACTAGCAAGTAACTCCTGATAATGCAGCAGCATACTCTCGATTGTAGCCTTATCAAATAAAGCTGTACAATAGTTTAAGACTAATGAAATACCATTGTTATTTTCTGATGCACTAAATGTCAAATCAAACTTAGAACTAACCGTATCAAACTCATATTCAGAAATAATGATATCATCTAATTCGCTCTCTTTTTGGGCTTGATTATCTCCTTCATTTTGTAATACAAACATCACCTGAAACAACGGACTCATACTCCTATCACGGCTTGTAACCACACGATCAACCACCTTCTCAAATGGGGTTAATTGATGATCGTAACCTTCTAAAGTGGTTTGTTTTACTCTTGACAACACATCCTTAAAACTCGGATCGCCGCTCAAATCACTGCGAAGCGCCAGAGTGTTGACAAAAAAGCCAATCATTCCTTCTAATTCTGCTTGCGTTCGATTTGCAATTGGTGTTCCAACACAAATGTCTTCCTGACCGCTGTAACGCGACAACAAGATCTTAAAAGCGGATAATAAAAGCATAAACAAGGTTACTCCCTCCTCTTTACAGATAGCATTTAATGAAGTTTTAAGCTTCTGGTCTAAGGCTAAAGAGACAGCTGCTCCCGCATTGCTCGGAACTGAAGGACGGGGATAATCTGTTGGTAAGGACAAAGTGCTTACGCCACTTAGTTTGGATTCCCAATACGACAACTGATCCTCTAAAACTGCTCCTTCTAAATAGTTACGCTGCCAAATCGCATAATCGGCATATTGTAAACTAAGCTTAGGCAGAACTGCTTCACAGCCAGATTCAAAGGAACTGTACAGTTCCATAAACTCATTCACCAAAATTCCCTCCGACCAGCCATCACTGGCGATATGATGGAAAACACAAGCCAGCACATATTTCTGATTCCCTAAAGTGTATAAACACGCTCGCAGTTTGTAATCTTTCGATAAATCAAAAGGTTGGTTGACATAGTCGGCGATCTGATTTTTTAATACGAGTTCATCCGATATGATCTCTGTATCCAGTGACCAGCCTTCTGCACTGATGATTTGCTGATAAGCGATACCTTCTTCGGATAAAAGCATGCTGCGTAAGACCTCATGACGTGAAACAATACCATGCAGGGTTTGTTCTAGCAGCGATATCTCTAAAGCGCCTTCTAAACTCAGAACTATAGGAATATGGTATTCGGTACTGCCCTGAAGCTGATCCAAAAACCATAGTCGTTCCTGACTAAAAGATAAAGGGATACGCTCCGGACGCTCTCCCCCTGTAATAACCGGAAGTAAAATACCTTCTGACTGAGATGATAAATGAGTTCCTAATTCCGAAATTGTGGTATGTTCAAATACTTCACGGATAGAAACTTCTCTTTTTAAATCCTTACGAATCATCGAAACTAAACGCGTAGCCAGTAAACTGTGACCGCCAAGTTCGAAGAAGTTATCATGAATTCCTACTTGTTCTACCCCTAACAGGTTCTGCCAGATTTCAGCTAATTGGGTTTCTGTTTCGTTGCGGGGCGCTACATATTCTTTACTCGATAGTTCTGAACCATCCGGATCTGGTAATGCTTTTTTATCCAGTTTTCCGTTACCGGTTAATGGCATTGTATCTAAAGTTACCCATAATTGAGGAACCATGTATTGTGGCAGACTTAATTTTAATTGGTTTTGTAATTGCTCTTTGTTCAATGTTCCTTCTAAAACTACATAACCAACCAGACGTTTATTGCCTGCTGTATCTTCTTTGGCCAGAACACAACATTGTGAGACTCCTTCTAAAGAAGATAAGATGTTTTCAATCTCACCTAATTCTATTCGATAGCCGCGAATTTTAACCTGATCGTCTTTTCTGCCGATAAACTCAATATTTCCATCGGGTAACCAACGTACTAAATCACCTGTCTTATAAATTCGTTCACCTTCCTTAAATGGATTACTTATGAATTTTTCAGATGTAAGCTCAGGCTGATTCAGATAACCACGACCTACTCCTACTCCGCTAACCCATAATTCTCCTATTATACCTATTGGGCACAAATTCTCAAAAATATCTACTACATATAGAGACATATTGGCTACTGGTTTCCCAACAGGAACAATAGTACTTTTTGGAGCTTCTTTCATGATATGAAGACTTACGTCATCCGATGCCTCTGCCGGACCATAAGCATTTACTACAGGAATAGAAGGGTACACAGAAAACCATAACTGCAATAGTGATGTAGTAGCTGCCTCTCCGGTAATTAAAAAATAATGTAAATCTTCCAATCCTTTTCTTGAACCTGTCTCTAATAAACTCAACAAGTAAGAAGGAACTAATTGAAGATGTGTAACTTGATATATTGCTAAAGCGTCTTGAAAATCAGAGATATCTAAGATCATGCGTTCACTATAAATAGCTATGCGAGCTCCACAAAGTAAACCACTTAATAATTGCCATACCGAAATATCAAAGGTGAATGGTGCTGTAAAAGCTACAACACTATTATTATCCATTTCTAACTCATCTACCATTACCAAAAGGTGATTTAATAAACCACAATGATCAATCATTGCTCCTTTAGGAACTCCAGTACTACCTGAGGTATAAATCACATAACTCAAAGAATTAGATGAATAAGATAAATCTAATGAATCAACTGAATAGTTATTATAAACAGCAGTAGAACCTCCTAATACTATGGTAGTGACATCTAATGCTAAAGAGTTCAAAATATTCTTTGTAAAACTATCAGTAAGCAACAAACTACATCCTATATCTTTAACAATATAAGAGATACGGGTTATTGGATAATCTGGCTTAATTGGAACATAAGCACCACCTGATTTTAAGATTCCAAGAATACCTATCAGCATCTCAAATCCTCGTTCCAGACAGATCCCCACCAGATCATCGGGTTTTACACCCTGCTCACGCAAATAATGCCCCAACTGATTAGAACGTTGGTCTAATTCTTTATAAGTTAGCTCTTCATCTCCATAAACAACTGCAACAGCATTAGGTGTTTGTTTAACCTGCTCTTCGAATAAATCAACTGCAGTCTTATCTAGAGGATATGCAACAGCCGTGTTATTGAAAACATTCAATAATTGATGTTCTTCTGCCTGGCTAAGCATCGACAGATTACTGATTGGCTCAGTGATATTTTCAGTAATACTTTGTAATAATTCCTGATAATGCAGCAACATACGGTTGATTGTAGCCTCATCAAATAAAGCTGTGCAATAATTTACCGTTAATGAAATACCAGTGCTGCTCTCGGATACACTGAAAGATAAATCAAACTGAGCTGTAGCAATATCAAAAGGATAATCTGAAAGCGCAACTCCTTGTATGCCTTTTTCCTGTTCTCCAATATCTCCTGATTTTGATTCCACATTATGAAAATCAAACATCACCTGAAACAACGGACTCATGCTCCTATCACGGCTTGTAACCACACGATCTACTACCTTCTCAAATGGGGTTAACTGACGATCGTAACCTTCTAAAGTGGTTTGTTTTACTCTTGACAACACATCCTTAAAACTCGGATCGCCGCTCAAATCACTGCGAAGCGCCAGAGTGTTGACAAAAAAACCAATCATTCCTTCTAATTCTGCTTGCGTTCGATTTGCAATTGGTGTTCCGACACAAATGTCTTCCTGACCACTGTAACGCGATAACAAGATCTTAAAGGCTGATAGTAAAAGCATAAACAAGGTTACTCCTTCTTCTTTACAGATAGCATTTAATGAAGTTTTAAGCTTCTGGTCTAAGACTAAAGAGACAGCTGCTCCTGCATTGCTCGGAACCGAAGGACGGGGATAATCTGTTGGTAAGGACAAAGTGCTTACGCCACTTAGTTTGGATTCCCAATACGACAACTGATCCTCTAAAACCGCTCCTTCTAAATAGTTACGCTGCCAAATCGCATAATCGGCATATTGTAAATGAAGTGTTGGTAGATTAGGGGTGCTGTTGGATTGTAATGCACTATATAATTGTGTAAACTCATTCACCAAAATTCCCTCCGACCAGCCATCACTGGCAATATGATGGAAAACACAAGCCAGCACATATTTCTGATTCCCTAAAGTGTATAAACACGCTCGCAGTTTATAGTCTTTTGATAAATCAAAAGGTTGATTAACATAGTCGGCGATCTGATTTTTTAAGACGAGTTCATCCGATATGTTCTCTGTATCCAGTGACCAGCCTTCTGCACTGATGATTTGCTGATAAGCGATACCTTCTTCTGATAAAAGCATACTGCGTAAGACCTCATGACGCGAAACAATACCATGCAGGGTTTGTTCCAGCAGCGATATCTCTAAAGCGCCTTCTAAACTCAAAACTATAGGAATATGGTATTCGGTACTGCCCTGAAGCTGATCCAAAAACCATAGTCGTTCCTGACTAAACGACAAAGGAATTCGCTCCGGACGCTCTCCCCCTGTAATAACTGGAAGTAAAACACCTTCTGACTGAGATGATAAATGAGTTTCTAAGTCTGAAATCGTGGTATAGGCAAAAACATCCGCAATTTCAATCTCTTTAGAGAGTTCTTTACGGATCATCGAAACTAAACGCGTAGCGAGCAAACTGTGACCTCCGAGTTCGAAGAAATCATCATGAATTCCTACTCGTTCTACCCCTAACAGGTTTTGCCAGATCTCGGCTAGCTGTGTTTCTGTATCATTACGAGGAGCTACATATTCTTTACTCGATAGTTCTGAACCATCCGGATCTGGTAATGCTTTTTTATCCAGTTTTCCGTTATCAGTTAATGGCATTGTATCTAAAGTTACCCACAATTGAGGAACCATGTATTGTGGCAGACTTAATTTTAATTGGTTTTGTAATTGCTCTTTGTTCAATTCTCCTTCTAAAACTACATAACCAACCAGACGTTTGTTGCCTGTTGTATCTTCTTTAGCCAGAACACAACATTGATTTACACCCGCTAAAGAAGACAAGGCGTTTTCAATCTCCCCTAATTCTATTCGATAGCCGCGAATTTTAACCTGATCGTCTTTTCTGCCGATATATTCTATGTTCCCATCCGGAAGCCAGCGTGCTAAATCCCCTGTCTTATACATTCGTTCGCCTTCTAAAAAGGGGCTGTCGATAAATTTCTCATTTGTTAGTTCTTCTCGATTTAAATATCCTCGCGCTACCTGAATACCTCCTACACACAATTCTCCTGTTACTCCTATTGGTAATAATCCTAAAGCCTCGTTTACTATATAGATATGGGTATTTCCCACTGGACGGCCTATATGGATGCGATCTAAGGATTCATAGTGGGTAACCTCTAATACACTACAGCCAATAGTGGATTCAGTAGGTCCATATTCGTTAAACAGTTTAACCGATGGATCCAATTCTCCTAAATGAGACAGATCGGAATGGGTTAATTGTTCGCCACCGATGATGAATCTTTTTAATGGAGAATGACCTAAGTCTCTGAAAAAGGACAAATGTGACGGGGTTAATTTTATAGAGGTAATAGCATCATTTGAAACAATGGCCTTCAATACGGAGCTAACATCATTATCTTTATAGATGTGCAGTTGTCCTCCTGTTAAAAGTGTCAAATAGATACTGGTCTGGGTTAAATCAAAGGATAAGGAGCTAAATAGGGGGAAACTCTGAGCGTTATCCCCGTCTCCATAATGTGAGATACTGTACGATAAGTAGTTCACCAAACTGTTATGCTCGATCATTACTCCTTTTGGATTTCCTGTACTTCCTGAGGTATAAATGACATAAACCAAATCTGATAATTGGATGGTGTTGGTTTTTAAAGCCGGGAATGATGAAGCCTGGCTTAATACGCTATCAAATTCTACGTCGATAGAAAAAATAGGAACTGCATATTCTATTACATCAAATAAGCTTTCCGATTCTATAATCAGTAATTTTACATTAGCATCTTTGACTAGAAAAGATTTGCGATTCTCCGGATATTCTTTATCGATCGGAAGGTAACAAGCACCCGCTTTTAGTGTTCCAATTATTGAAATAATAGACCAGATACTGCGATCTAACATCAGACCTACAATATCATTGGAGGTGACATGGTAGTGATTTTGTAAGTATAGCGCCAGGTCATTGGATTTTGCATCTAATTCCTGATAGCTTAATGTTTCGTCTCCACAAACAACTGCGATAGCAGCCGGGGTTTTCTTTACCTGCTCTGTAAATAAATCAACTATTGTTTTATCTAATGGATATGCTGCAGTTGTGTGATTGAATACATTGAGTAGTTGATGCTCTTCTGCCGGAGTAAGCAGAGACAGGTTTTTTACAGGCTCTGTAATATTCTTTGCAATATTTTGTAACAGTTCCTGATAATGCAATAGCATTCGCTCTATTGTTGTTTTTTCAAATAAAGCGGTGCTGTATACCATGTTCAATGAGATACCTCCCTGGTTTTCTGATATATTGAACAATAAGTCAAACTGAGAATTTACCACTTGGGTATCATAAGAGGATAAGCTGAGACCTTTTAGAGCAACAGGGTTGCTTTCCTGATTATTCTGTAAAGAAAACAATACCTGAAACAATGGACTCATGTTTCTATCACGGGTTGTAATTACCCGATCTACTACTTTCTCAAATGGGGCTAACTGATGGTCGTAGCTCTCTAAAGTGGTCTGTTTTACTCTTGACAATAGATCCTTAAAACTCGGATTGCCGCTTAAATCACTGCGAAGGGCCAGGGTGTTGACAAAAAATCCGATCATGCCCTCTAAATCCGATTGGGTTCTATTGGCGATTGACGTTCCTACGCAAATGTCTTCCTGACCGCTGTAACGCGATAATAAGACTTTAAAAGCCGATAATAATAGCATAAACATCGTTACGCCTTCTTCTTTACAGATCGTGTTTAATGATGCGCTCAGCTTTTGGTCTATCTCTAAAGAAACAGCTGCTCCTGCATTGCTTGGAACCAAAGCACGGGCATAATCTGTTGGTAAGGATAAAGTGCTTACTCCTTTTAGTTTGGATTCCCAATAGGATAACTGATCCTCCAGAACTGCTCCTTCTAAATGTTTGCGCTGCCAAATGGCATAATCGGCATATTGTAAATGAAGTGTTGGTAGATTAGGGGTGCTGTTGGATTCAAAGGAACTGTATAGTTCCATAAATTCATGAACCAAGATTTCCCCCGACCAGGCATCACTGGCGATATGATGGAAAACACAGGCCAAAACATATTTCTGATTCTCTAAGGTGTATAAACACGCGCGCAGTTTATAGTCTTTAGATAAATCAAAAGGTTTATGGGCATAGTGGGCGATATGATTTTTTAATACTAATTCATCCGATACCGTATCCGTATCCAGTGACCAGCCTTCTGCACTGATGATTTGCTGATAACCGATACCTTCTTCTGATAAAAGCATGCTGCGTAAGACTTCATGGCGCGAAACAATACCATGAAGAGTTTGTTCCAACAGCGATATATCTAAGGCCCCTTCCAAACTCAAAACTATAGGGATATGGTATTCGGTACTGCCTTGAAGTTGATCCAAAAACCATAATCGTTCCTGACTAAACGATAAAGGAATACGAGCCGGACGTTCTTCTGCAACAATACCTGGTAATAAAACCACTCCAGACTGTGCCGCTATATGGGCTGCTAAGTCTGAGATTGTGGCATGTTCAAATACTTCGCGGATGGATACTTCTATTATTAACTCCTTACGGATCATTGAAACTAAACGCGTAGCCAGTAAACTGTGACCTCCGAGTTCGAAAAAGTTATCATGAATCCCTATTTGTTCTACACCTAACAGGTTTTGCCAGATTGCTGCTAATTGGGTTTCTGTTTCATTGCGCGTAGCGACGTATTCGGTACTCGATAAGTCTGAACCATCCGGATCCGGCAATGCTTTTTTATCCAGCTTTCCGTTACTGGTGAGCGGCATTTTTTCTAAAGTCACCCACAATTGAGGAACCATGTATTCCGGTAAGCTTAATTTTAATTGGTTTTGTAATGTCTCTTTGTTCAATTCTCCTTCTAAAACTACATAACCTACCAGACGTTTATTGCCTGCTGTATCTTCTTTGGCCAAAACACAACATTGGTTTACGCCCGCTAAAGAAGATAAGGCGTTTTCGATCTCGCCTAATTCTATTCGATAGCCGCGAATTTTAACCTGATCGTCTTTTCTGCCGATGTATTCTATGTTGCCATCCGGAAGCCAACGCGCTAAATCGCCTGTCTTGTAAATTCGCTCTCCCTCTTTAAATGGATTTGCTATAAATTTTTCCTTTGTTAATTCTTCCTTGTTCAAATATCCTCGGGCTACCTGAGCTCCTCCAATACACAATTCGCCAATTACGCCTATTGGTACTAAAATATTTGAAGCATCAAGAATATAGATCTTCGTATTATCCAGAGGCTTCCCAATATTAGTATTCAAATCTCCTTCCTTAAAGTTGTGCATTGTAGCACATACAGTACACTCTGTAGGTCCGTATCCATTAACCAGTGTTCCTGTCTCACTCCATTCATTTAGCGTATTGTAAGAAGAAACACCACCTCCAATATGAACGCTTTTCAAAGCTGGTAATTCTTCCCATGCTAATTGTCCAAATAAATCTGAAGGTATAGTCAGATGGTTTATTTCATTTATTTTAATATAATCGACAAGTGTGCCCTCTTTTTTAATTTCATCATCAATTATATGCAACACGCTCCCTGAAATTAGCGATGGGTAGATTTCAGAAACTGACGCATCAAATGATAAAGAAATTAGTTGGGAAAATACCGTAAACTTATTAGTTTGAAAAGTATTAATTATATTAAAGCATAAGTTTATAACCGAGCGATGCTCTACCATTACTCCTTTAGGCTTTCCTGTTGTCCCTGATGTGTAAATAACATAAGCTAAATCATCTGCTTTTATAACAATTTCAGGTAAATGATCCGGATAATTAGACCTTTCTTTTTTAAACAAATCCAGGAATAACTCATCTATGATAATACAACAGTTACTATCTTTTTCAATATATTCTTTTCTTTCTGCCGGATAATTAGCATCTATTGGTACATAAGCCGATCCCGTTTTTAATATTGCTAAAAACGATATAATTGACCAGTCACTACGCTCTAAAGTTACTCCAATAAAATTATCCTCATTGCTTTTAATATGTGCTAATAAGTAATGTGCTAATTGATTTGAAATTTCACCTAACTCCTTATAGTTTATTTTTTATCTTTATAAACTATAGCTATGGCATCTGGAGTCTGCTCAACTTGTTTTTCGAACAAATTTACTAGCGATTTGTCTAAAGGATATGCTACTTGTGTAGTATTAAAAATATCTAATACTTGATATTTTTCTTCTTTGCTTAATATACTTAGAGTTTCAACAGCTACTTTTTCATTTGTAGCTGCTTCCATAAGCTGATTCAATGCTTCTTCCATATAAGCAAGTATGCGATCAGCACTTATACTTTCATCGACTAATACTTTTAATCCAAAATCAACACCAAAATCATCTACACTTAAATTAAATGGATAATTTGTTTTTTCATGGCTTCCAATAACCGTAATACCTAAATCTATGTTTCCAGTATTATTTTCTTCTGATAAAGATGATGAAGAATGACGGTAATTTAACAGTGCACTAAATAAAGCTGTCTCATTTGAGATACTACTCCAATGATGGATTTCGGATAAAGGAGTTTGCTCATAGGATAACAATTCTTCCAATTTTATCTTTACTTCCTCTAAATATTCTTTAACAGTCCCTTTTATTTTCAAAATAACCGGAAGGGTGTTGATAAACAAACCTAAAGAATCCGCGGCCCCCAAAGAGCCTTGCAAACGCCCCGAAAATAAAGAACCAAAGACAGCATATTCTCTATTACTGCATTTAGCTGTAACTAAACCAAAAGCGGCATGAAATAATATTGCAGGACTAATACCAAGTTTAAAACAGGTATTACGCAATGATATACTAACATCACGAGAAAGGAAACTAATGGACTGCTCCAGACTACCATCGCCTAAAACATTGGATAAATTAAATGGATACGTTGGTTCTTCTATTCCTTCAAATAAAGATTTAAAATAGGATTCACCATCATTGATTGCTTGTGCATATAATGTGTGGCCAATAAAATCACGGTATAAAACCGGAGTTGGAAGATTTGTTCCTTCTCCTGACAGATACAACATTATTTCCTGAGTAATAACCTCTAAACCAACATGATCCATTATCAAATGATGTTGATACACTATTAAGTAGTAACATTCATTAATTGGATCATCAGCCGATTTCAATTCTAATAATGGAGCTTTTGAGATGTCCATCCAGTGACTACCAGAAGTGATAAGTAGTTCCAATTGTGGTAAAATAGCTTTGGACTTATCTAAATCTAAATCATCTACTACTAATTTTGCTTCTCGTAATACTACCTGAACAGCATTTGGCAGGTCATCACTCAAAAAGCAAGTACGTAAAACATCATGACGGTTCACTACAAATTGCAATGCCTTGATAAAAGCCGCTCTCTTTGCCGAATCAGAAAAGGAAAGCAAACTTGGAACAATGTAGAGGTCTCCCTGATTAGGATCGCTCATCAAATTATGAAAATGAATTCCTGCCTGTAAGGGAGATAATGGATAGATGTCTTCAATATTTGAAACACCACCTGGAACCATTGTTACTAATTGATCTAAATCATCCTGACTAAAATCACTTAATAAGGGTACCATAGATGGAATAATACGATCACTTGTAATTTTAATTCCATTAGGAGGAACACTATAAACTAAAGATATAGAAGATAACTTATCACTGATGGACGCTATCGTAGGACCAGCAAAAATATCTTTTACTTTTATATGAAAATCCAACGCTTGCAAGCGGGATATTAATTGAACAGCTAATAAACTATGCCCTCCAAGCTCAAAGAAATTATCATGAATCCCTATGTTTTCTATACCCAATAATCCCTGCCAAATCGTTACTAATTGATTCTCTGTTTCGTTTCGAGGAGCAATATATTTACTGGTTGACAACTCTGAGTTTTCCGGGTCTGGCAATGCTTTTTTATCCAGCTTACCATTAGTGGTTAATGGCATTACTTCTAAAGTCACCCACAATTGTGGAACCATATACTCAGGTAAACTTAGCTTTAATTGGTTTTGTACTATTTCTTTATCAAAATCACCCTCAGGTACCACATAACCAACTAAACGTTTGGTGTTATTTAAATCTTCTTTGGCTAAAACGCAACACTGGGCAACTCCTGATAATGATGATAATACATTTTCAATCTCTCCTAATTCAATACGATAGCCCCGAATTTTAACCTGATCATCTTTTCTGCCTATAAATTCAAGGTTGCCATCTGGTAACCAGCGTGCCAAATCTCCCGTTTTATAAATTCGCTCTCCTTCGATAAAAGGATTGTTTATAAATTTTTCTTTGGTTAATTGTTCCAGATTTAAATAACCTCGTGCTACTCCTGCTCCTCCCACACATAATTCACCTACTACTCCAACAGGTAAAAGATTGTGTTCCTCATTCATCACATACGCCTGAGTATTATCAATAGGTTTCCCAATGGATACCCTATTTTTTATACCTCCCTGGAAAGTCGTAGAACAAATACTTGCTTCTGTAGGTCCATAAGCGTTAATGTAGTTGTAATGCTCAGAAAATCTCTTCGCTACTTCTAAAGGTATTGACTCTCCTGCAGTAACCAGAGTTTTAATACTTTTTATATCCTCAACGGCTAATAATTGCAAAAATGCCGGTGGCAAGGTTGCAAAAGTAATAGTGTTATTTGCTATAAAGTTTCTAAAAAAGGTAACATCTGATTTTGCTTCTTCTTTTATAATGCATAAGCGACTGCCACTCAAAAGAGAAATACCTATCTCCCAAATAGAAGCATCAAACGAAATACTCGCAAATTGCAGACAGCTATCCTTATTGGTAATTGAAAAAGCAGAAATCTGAGATAGTATTGTATTGACAATATTTCCATGTTCAATCATTACCCCTTTTGGTTTACCCGTACTACCCGAAGTGTAAATAATGTATGCCAAATTATCAGGGCTTGTATTTATTTCAGGTAAGTCATCAGAGTAATCGGAGCAATTCTTTTTGAATGTTTCCAGTACTAAATCATCTATAACAATAGAACAGTTACTGTCTTTCTTTATGTATTCTTTTCTTTCCTCAGGATGATTCGGATCTATCGGAACATAAGTTGCGCCAATTTTTAATATTGCTAAAAATGAAACAATTAACCAATCACTACGGTCTAAAACAACTCCAATTTGACTGCCCTTATTTACGTCATTACTAGATAATAAATAATGCGCCAACTGATTGGAGCGTTTATCCAATTCTTTATAACTTATTCTCTCCTCTTCATAAACTACTGCAATATCATCTTGAGATTTTTTAACTTGTTCAGCAAATAAATCTATTAGTGTTTTATCTTTGGGGTATGAGACATTTGTATTATTAAATTCATATAATAATTGATGCTCCTCCTTGGTTGTAAGCATAGAGAGACTGCTTATTGGTTGCGCGATATTATCTGCAATATTTACCAATAATTCCTGATAATGCAGTAGCATTCGATCTATTGTAGACTTCTCAAATAAAGCCGTACAATATACCATATCGAATGAAACACAATTATCACTTTCAGAAGCATTTAATGCTAAATCAAATTTAGAAGTAATTGTATCAAACTCATATCTTGATAACGTAACTCTTTCTAAAGCTTCTCCATCTTCTTCAGATGCATTAGATGCGTTCTGTAATGCAAATAATACCTGAAACAATGGTGTCATACTCATATCCCGAGTCGTAATCACCCGATCGACTACTTTTTCAAATGGTGTGAGTTGATGATCGTATCCTTCCAAAGTTGTCTGCTTCACTTTTACCAATACCTCCCTGAAACTTGGGTCACCACTTAAATCACTACGAAGGGCTAAGGTATTCACAAAAAAGCCGATCATACCTTCTAACTCTGACTGAGTTCGATTGGCTATTGGCGTTCCTACACAAATATCTTTTTGACCACTATATCGAGATAACAATACTTTAAAAGCTGTTAACAAGAACATAAACAAGGTAACCCCTTCTTTTTGACAGATCAAATTTAATGAATCACTCAACTCTTTAGTTAATTCTAAAGAAACACTGGCTCCTGCATTGCTCTGTATCGAAGGACGAACATAATCTGTTGGCAAGGATAATGTACTTACATCGCTAAGTTTTCTTTCCCAATACGATAACTGATCCTCTAAAACAGCACCTTCTAAATACTTGCGCTGCCAAATGGCATAATCGGCATATTGCAAACTAAGCTCTGGTAAAATTGCCGGGCGACCCGAGTGCAAAGCATTGTACAATTCTATAAATTCATTTGTCAAAATTCCCTGTGACCAGCCATCACTTGCAATATGATGAAAAACAATTGCTAAAACATATTGCTTGTTTCCCAGATCATACAAACATGATCTTAATTTGTAATCTTTAGATAAATCAAAAGGTTTATTCAGATAATCCTGCAGACTGCTTTCAAGCATTGATGCATCCTTCATTTCCAACTGATCAAGCGACCAGCCCTCTGTGCTGATAATTTCCTGATAACCGATTCCGTTTTCTGATAAAAGCATGCTGCGTAAGACTTCATGACGCGAAACAATCTCATGCAGGGTTTGTTTCAATATCGATAGATCTAATGCTCCCTCTAAACAAAGAACCGTAGGAATATGATATTCGATACTGCCTTGCAACTGATCCAAAAACCATAAACGTTCCTGGCTAAACGATAAAGGAATCTGCTTGATGGAATCTCGATCGTAAGGAGTAACTTTAGGTAACGTTTTTTTTCTGCTTTTTATGTGACCTTCCTCAATATATTTAACTATTTGAACTTTATTATCTTTTATTTTTTGTAATAAATCGGTATCAATAGAAGCCACTGATTTAACTGTCAAGTTTCCCTTGTTTACTTCTATTTTTACTTTTTTGTTATGAGCTTCTTTTAAAATACTTAAAATTTCTATATTCATGTTTTAAAATTATATTTCTATAGTTACATTGTAGTTTTCACTGTCTTGATGATCCTCATTAAAATCTTGTTCAAAAAATTCAATAAGCGATGCCAACTCTACAATTGTTGCATGTTCAAATACTTCGCGGATGGATACTTCTATTATTAACTCCTTACGGATCATTGAAACTAAACGCGTAGCCAGTAAACTGTGACCTCCGAGTTCGAAAAAGTTATCATGAATCCCTATTTGTTCTACACCTAACAGGTTTTGCCAGATTGCTGCTAATTGGGTTTCTGTTTCATTGCGCGGAGCGACGTATTCGGTACTCGATAAGTCTGAACCATCCGGATCCGGCAATGCTTTTTTATCCAGCTTTCCGTTACTGGTGAGCGGCATTTTTTCTAAAGTCACCCACAATTGAGGAACCATGTATTCCGGTAAGCTTAATTTTAATTGGTTTTGTAATGTCTCTTTGTTCAATTCTCCTTCTAAAACTACATAACCTACCAGACGTTTATTGCCTGCTGTATCTTCTTTGGCCAAAACACAACATTGGTTTATGCCCGCTAAAGAAGATAAGGCGTTTTCGATCTCGCCTAATTCTATTCTATAGCCGCGAATTTTAACCTGATCGTCTTTTCTGCCGATGTATTCTATGTTGCCATCCGGAAGCCAACGCGCTAAATCGCCTGTCTTGTAAATTCGCTCTCCCTCTTTAAATGGATTTGCTATAAATTTTTCCTTTGTTAATTCTTCCTTGTTCAAATATCCTCGGGCTACCTGAGCTCCTCCAATACACAATTCGCCAATTACGCCTATTGGTACTAATTGATTTTGATGATCTAAAACATATAAACTGGTATTGGCTACCGGTTTTCCAATTAAAACCTGAGATAAAACATCTTCCAGAGGTACTTCCCATGAACTCACATCAATTGCAGCTTCTGTAGGACCGTATAAGTTATCTAATCGAACATTCCTGAATTTTTCCTTAAATAAGAGTACCTGATCTACTTGTAAAGCCTCTCCACTACACAGAACCTGTTTTAACGATTTACAGTCTCCTAAGTTAATATCTTCTAAGAAAACCCTCAGCATCGAAGGAACAAAATGAATCGTTGTGATGTTTTCCTTTTCTATAATCTGTTTTAAATACTCAACATCTTTATGTCCTTCGGGTTTGGCAAAAACCAATCGTGCTCCACAGCTAATAGCCCATAAAAATTCCCATACCGATACATCAAAACTAAAAGAGGTTTTCTGTAAAATTGCATCATAACTCTTAAGCTGATAATGGGATTGTGTCCATAATAGACGATTCACAATACCGCTATGTTCATTCATCACTCCCTTAGGTGTACCGGTACTTCCTGAGGTATATATCACATACGCTAAATTAGAGGCTGTCAATACAGTACTAAGCTCTGCTGTTGGATAACCTGAGATAAGATCCCAATCTTTATCCAGACACAGAATGGATAATTCTTCATCTCTGTTTATAACATTACAACTGGTTTGACTGCTTACAACCAAATCAATACCAGCATCTTTAAGCATATAAGCGATACGATCTGCCGGGTATTCCGGATCAATAGGAACATAAGCACCTCCTGATTTTAAGATCCCAAGGATACCAATTAGCATTTCTAAACTGCGCTCCAGACAGATCCCTACAAGAGCATCGGGTTTTACACCCTGCTCACGTAAATAGTGTGCCAACTGATTGGAGCGCTGATCTAATTCTTTGTAGGTTAGTTTTTCATCTTCATAAACAACTGCAACAGCATTAGGTGTTTGCTTAACCTGCTCGATAAATAAATCAACAATTGTTTTATCTGATGGATAGGCAGCTTCAGTGTTATTGAAAACATTCAATAATTGATGCTCTTCTGCCTGGCTAAGCATCGACAGAGTACTGATTGGTTGTTTGGTACTGCTTACAATACTTTGCAATAATTCCTGATAATGCAGCAGCATACTCTCGATTGTAGCCTTATCAAATAAAGCTGTGCAATAATTTACCGTTAATGAAATACCATTGTTATTTTCTGATGCACTAAATGTCAAATCAAACTTAGAACTAACCGTATCAAACTCATATCCGGAAATAATGATATCATGTAATTCGCTCTCTTTTTGGACTTGATTATCTCCTTCATTTTGTAATACAAACATCACCTGAAACAACGGACTCATGCTCCTATCACGGCTTGTAACCACACGATCAACCACCTTCTCAAATGGGGTTAATTGATGATCGTAACCTTCTAAAGTGGTTTGTTTTATTCTTGACAACACATCCTTAAAACTCGGGTCACCGCTCAAATCACTGCGAAGCGCCAGAGTATTGACAAAAAAACCAATCATACCCTCTAATTCTGCTTGCGTTCGATTTGCAATTGGTGTTCCAACACAAATGTCTTCCTGACCACTGTAACGCGACAACAAGATCTTAAAGGCGGATAATAAAAGCATAAATAAGGTTACTCCTTCTTCTTTACAGATAGCATTTAATGATGCGCTCAGCTTCTGGTCTAAGGCTAAAAAGACAGCTGCTCCCGCATTACTAGGAACCGAAGGACGGGGATAATCTGTTGGTAAGGACAAAGTGCTTACTCCACTTAGTTTGGATTCCCAGTACGACAACTGATCCTCTAAAACTGCTCCTTCTAAATAGTTACGCTGCCAAATCGCATAATCGGCATATTGTAAATGAAGTGTTGGTAGATTAGGGGTGCAGTTGGATTGCAAGGCGCTGTAAAGCTCCATAAATTCACGGATCAAAATTCCATCTGACCAGCCATCACTGGCGATATGATGGAAAACACAAGCCAGCACATATTTCTGATTCCCTAAAGTGTATAAACACGCTCGCAGTTTATAGTCTTTTGATAAATCAAAAGGTTGATTAACATAGTCGGCGATCTGATTTTTTAAGACGAGTTCATCCGATACCATCTCCGTATCCAGTGACCAGCCTTCTGCACTGATGATTTGCTGATAAGCGATACCTTCTTCGGATAAAAGCATACTGCGTAAGACCTCATGACGTGAAACAATACCATGCAGGGTTTGTTCCAACAGCGATATCTCTAAAGCGCCTTCTAAGCTCAAAACTATAGGAATGTGGTATTCGGTACTGCCCTGAAGCTGATCCAAAAACCATAGTCGTTCCTGACTAAACGATAAAGGAATTCGAACTCCTCTTTCTTGAGCAACAATAGTTGGTAGTAAAAGCTGTTTATCTCTTGACAACAAGAGTACTGAGATCTCAAAGATACTTTGATATTCAAAAACCTCATAGATTGACATTTCAACTTCAAACACTTTACGTATCATCGATATCATTCTAATGGCCAGTAAACTATGACCGCCCAACTCAAAGAAATTATCATAAACTCCTACTCGTTCTACGTCTAACAAATTCTGCCAGATTTCTGCTAATTGCGCTTCTGTTTCATTACGTGGCGCTATATATTCTTTACCGGATAAATCTGAGCTATCCGGATCGGGTAATATCTTTTTATCAACTTTACCATTAGTGGTTAATGGAAAACTATCTAATACTACCCACAACTGAGGTACCATATAGTCAGGTAATTTCGATTTTAGTGATTCTTGTGTCGATTGCTTATCAAAATCATCTTCAGATACAACATAACCTACCAGACGCTTGCTATCATTTGCTCCTTCCCTGGCCAATACACAACACTGTGTAATTCCTGCTAAAGAAAACAATACATTTTCGATCTCGCCTAACTCTATTCGATATCCGCGTATTTTAACCTGATCGTCTTTTCTGCCAATATATTCTATATTTCCATCAGGTAACCATTGGGCCAGATCACCTGTTTTGTATAGTCGTTCCCCTTCAATAAAAGGATTCCTTATAAACTTCTCTCTCGTTAAGTCATCTCTATTCAAATAGCCACGAGCTATACCAGCTCCTGATATGCATAATTCTCCAATTACTCCGATGGGAACTGTATTTTGACTATCATCAAGTATATAAATTTGGGTGTTGGCTATTGGTGTTCCTATAGGAACCGTTGTACCCATATCACCACTAAAGATAGTGGCGCAAATACTAGCTTCTGTAGGGCCATAAGCATTGATGTATTTTCCTGTTTTTGCAAATAACTTTGCCTGTTTTAATGGTGCTTGTTCTCCTGCTGTTATCAATGTTTTTATGCCAGATATTTGATTACAATCTAATAATGTTAAAAAGGCAGGAGGTAATGTGGCTATGGATATTTGATTTTTTGCAACATAATCGACAAAATAACTCACATCAAGTTTATTTCCTTCTTCTATTATATATAATTGTGATCCTGATAATAACGATATAAAAATCTCTGATATGGAAGCATCGAAAGAATGACTCGCAAATTGTAAACAACTATCAACTTCGGTTACTGAAAAAGCATTTATTTGTGATACTATTGTATTGACAATACTACCATGCTCGATCATAACTCCTTTTGGATTGCCTGTACTTCCGGAAGTATAAATTACATAAGCTAAATCTGAAGATTTAACATTACTAGTTTTTGAATCTACTTCTGTAACCTCTTTCGATATTTTTTCAAACTCGATGTCTATTGAAAATATCTTTGTATTATAGTCCATCACTTCAAATAAGCTTTCTGAATCTATAATTAATAATTTTACATTGGCATCTTCTATAATAAATGACTTACGTGTATCTGGATAATCTTTGTCAATTGGTAAATAACAAGCCCCTGATTTCATAATACCTAACATAGAAACAATTGACCATATATTACGATCTATCATTACTCCTACTATATCTTCTGATTCTAACTGACCTGTATTCTTTAAATAATACGCCAAACAATCTGATTGTTCATTTAGTTCTTTATAAGTTAATACTTCATCTTCAAACGCGACAGCAATATTATTTGGGGTTCTCTTAACCTGTTCTTCGAATAAATCAACTAGAGTCTTGTCTTTTGGATAAGCAACTTGGGTGTTATTAAATTCATAGAGTATTTGATGTTTTTCTTCAATAGATAACATCTCAAGCTTACTTATTGGTTCATTTAAATTTTTAATTATACTACTGATGATTTCTTCAAAATGAATGATCATAGATTGAATAGTATCACTTTTGAACAAATCTGTACAATATTCAATATTGAATAAAATCTCTTTTTCTGTCTCTACAGCATTAAATGAAATATCCAATATCGAACTTATATGATCTCTTTCATAGCTGTCTATCGTTATTTGATCTAAAAATGCTTCTGTTGATCTTGGAGTATTATCTAATAAAAATTTTACCTGGAACAAAGGGCTCATACTCGTATCCCGAGTTGTCATCACCCTGTCTACAATTTTTTCAAATGGAGCACTCTGGTTATTATAGGCACTTAAAGTTGTTTCTTTAACCTGAACTAATAAATCCTTAAAGGAACTTTGAGAATCTATCCTAGTGCGAATCGTTAGATTATTAATAAAAAATCCTATTACTCCTTCTAATTCAGCCTGTGTTCTATTGGCTATAGGCGTACCAACGCAAATATCCTCTTGTCCGCTATATTTATATAACAACACTTTGAAAGCCGATAATAACAGCATAAACATCGTAACCCCTTCCGATCTGCAAATTGAGTCTAATGCAACTTTTTCTTCTTGATTTATATGAAATGACATACTCGCTCCTGATCTACTCTGAATCGATGGTCGCACATAGTCTGTAGGTAGCAATAATGGTAATACTCCTTGCAATTGATCATCCCAATAACTCAACTGGGTCTCCAAAACTTCCCCTGAAATATATTTACGCTGCCAAATAGCATAATCCGCATACTGGATTGGTAACGTAGGTAAATTTGGATTCCTGCCTTGAGTCATGGCATTGTACAGTTCTATAAACTCATTTACCAAAATACCCTCTGACCAACCGTCACTGGCAATATGATGCAACACACATGCTAAGACATACTGCTCATTGCCCAAGTCATACAGGCAACTTCTTAACTTATAATCCTTCGATAAATTAAAGGGCTGGGCCAGATAACGATCCAGACTGTTTTCTAGTAAAGTTACATCAGATATTGCAAGCTGATCCAAAGACCAGCCTTCTGCACTGATGATTTGCTGATAACCGATACCTTCTTCTGATAAAAGCATACTGCGTAAGACTTCATGGCGCGAAACTATACAATGCAAGGTTTGTTCCAGTATCGATACGTCTAATGCGCCCTCTAAACGAAGAACAATAGGTACGTGATATTCTGTACTGCCTTGCAGCTGATCCAAAAACCATAATCGTTCCTGACTAAACGATAAAGGAATACGGGCCGGACGTTCTTCTGCAACAATACCTGGTAATAAAACCCCTTCAGATTGTGCCGCTATATGGGCTGCTAAGTCTGAGATTGTGGCATGTTCAAATACTTCGCGGATGGATACTTCTATTATTAACTCCTTACGGATCATCGAAACTAAACGTGTAGCCAGCAAACTGTGACCTCCGAGTTCGAAAAAGTTATCATGAATCCCTATTTGTTCTACACCTAACAGGTTCTGCCAGATTGCTGCTAATTGGGTTTCTGTTTCATTGCGCGGAGCGACGTATTCTTTACTGGATAAGCCTGAAAAATCAGGATCTGGTAATGACTTTTTATCCAGCTTTCCGCTACCGGATAATGGCATTGTATCTAATACCACCCACAATTGAGGAACCATGTATTCCGGTAAGCTCAACTTTAATTGGTTTTGTAGTCTGTCTTTGTCTAATGCTCCTTCTAAAACTACATAACCTACCAGACGTTTATTGCCTGCTGTATCTTCTTTGGCCAGAACACAACATTGGTTTACGCCCGCTAAAGAAGATAAGGCGTTTTCAATCTCCCCTAATTCTATTCTGTAACCGCGAATCTTAACCTGATCGTCTTTTCTGCCAATGTATTCTATGTTTCCATCCGGAAGCCAACGCGCTAAATCACCTGTCTTGTAAATTCGCTCTCCCTCTTTGAATGGATTTGCTATAAATTTTTCCTTTGTTAATTCTTCCTTGTTCAAATATCCTCGGGCGACCTGAACTCCTCCAATACACAATTCGCCAATTACACCTATTGGTACTAATTGATTTTGATGATCTAAAACATATAAACTGATATTGGCTACCGGTTTTCCAATTAAAACCTGAGATAAAACATCTTCCAGAGGTACTTCCCATGAACTAACTTCAATTGCGGCCTCTGTAGGACCGTATAAGTTATCTAATCGAACATTCCTGAATTTTTCTTTAAATAAGAGTACCTGATCTACTTGTAAAGCCTCTCCACTACACAGAACCTGTTTTAACGATTTACAGTCTCCTAAGTTAATATCTTCTAAGAAAACCCTCAACATCGAAGGAACAAAATGAATCGTTGTGATGTTTTCCTTTTCTATAATCTGTTTTAAATATTCAACATCTTTATGTCCTTCGGGTTTGGCAAAAACCAATCGTGCTCCACAGCTAATAGCCCATAAAAATTCCCATACCGATACATCAAAACTAAAAGAGGTTTTCTGTAAAATTGCATCATCACTCTTAAGCTGATAATGGGATTGTCCCCATAGTAGACGATTCACAATACCGCTATGTTCATTCATCACTCCCTTAGGTATACCGGTACTTCCTGAGGTATATATCACATATGCTAAATTAGAGGCCGTCAGCACAGTACTAAGCGCTGCTGTTGGATAACCTGAGATAAGATCCCAATCTTTATCCAGACACAGAATGGATAATTCTTCATCTCTGTTTATAACATTACAACTGGTTTGACTGCTTACAACCAAATCAATACCAGCATCTTTAAGCATATAAGCGATACGATCTGTTGGATATTCCGGATCAATAGGAACATAAGCACCTCCTGATTTTAAGATCCCAAGGATACCAATTAGCATTTCTAAACTGCGCTCCAGACAGATCCCTACAAGAGCATCGGGTTTTACACCCTGCTCACGTAAATAGTGTGCCAACTGATTGGAGCGCTGATCTAATTCTTTGTAGGTTAGTTTTTCATCTTCATAAACAACTGCAACAGCATTAGGTGTTTGCTTAACCTGCTCGATAAATAAATCAACAATTGTTTTATCTGATGGATAGGCAGCTTCAGTGTTATTGAAAACATTCAATAATTGATGCTCTTCTGCCTGGCTAAGCATCGACAGAGTACTGATTGGTTGTTTGATATTGCCAACAATACTTTGCACTAATTCCTGATAATGCAGCAGCATACTCTCGATTGTAGCCTTATCAAATAAAGCTGTACAATAGTTTAAGACTAATGAAATACCATTGTTATTTTCTGATGCACTAAATGTCAAATCAAACTTAGAACTAACCGTATCAAACTCATATCCGGAAATAATGATATCATGTAATTCGCTCTCTTTTTGGACTTGATTATCTCCTTCATTTTGTAATACAAACATCACCTGAAACAACGGACTCATGCTCCTATCACGGCTTGTAACCACACGATCAACCACCTTCTCAAATGGGGTTAACTGATGGTCGTAACCTTCTAAAGTGGTTTGTTTTACTCTTGACAACACATCCTTAAAACTCGGATCGCCGCTCAAATCACTGCGAAGCGCCAGGGTATTGACAAAAAAACCAATCATTCCTTCTAATTCCGCTTGCGTTCGATTTGCAATTGGTGTTCCAGCACAAATGTCTTCCTGACCACTGTAACGCGACAACAAGATCTTAAAGGCGGATAATAAAAGCATAAATAAGGTTACTCCCTCCTCTTTACAGATAGCATTTAATGAAGTTTTAAGCTTCTGGTCTAAGGCTAAAGAGACAGCTGCTCCTGCATTGCTCGGAACTGAAGGACGGGGATAATCTGTTGGTAAGGACAAAGTGCTTACTCCACTTAGTTTGGATTCCCAGTACGACAACTGATCCTCTAAAACTGCTCCTTCTAAATAGTTACGCTGCCAAATCGCATAATCGGCATATTGTAAATGAAGTGTTGGTAGATTAGGTGTGCTGTTGGATTGTAATGCACTATATAATTGTGTAAACTCATTCACCAAAATTCCCTCCGACCAGCCATCACTGGCGATATGATGAAAAACACAAGCCAGCACATATTTCTGATTCCCTAAAGTGTATAAACACGCTCGCAGTTTATAGTCTTTTGATAAATCAAAAGGTTGATTGACATAGTCGGCGATCTGATTTTTTAATAATTCATCCGATATGATCTCTGTATCCAGTGACCAGCCTTCTGCACTGATGATTTGCTGATAAGCGATACCTTCTTCTGATAAAAGCATGCTGCGTAAGACCTCATGACGCGAAACAATACCATGCAGGGTTTGTTCCAACAGCGATATCTCTAAAGCGCCTTCTAAACTCAAAACTATAGGGATATGGTATTCGGTACTGCCCTGAAGCTGATCCAAAAACCATAGTCGTTCCTGACTAAAAGATAAGGGAATACGCTCCGGACGCTCTCCCCCTGTAATAACCGGAAGTAAAATACCTTCTGACTGAGATGATAAATGAGTTCCTAATTCCGAAATCGTGGTATGTTCAAATACTTCACGGATAGAAACTTCTATCATTAACTCCTTACGAATCATTGAAACTAAACGCGTAGCGAGCAAACTGTGACCTCCGAGTTCGAAGAAGTTATCATGAATCCCTACTTGTTCTACCCCTAACAGGTTTTGCCAGATCTCGGCTAGCTGTGTTTCTGTATCATTACGCGGAGCTACATATTCTTTACTCGATAGTTCTGAACCATCCGGATCCGGTAATGCTTTTTTATCCAGTTTTCCGTTACCGGTTAATGGCATTGTAT
Source organism: Flavobacterium sp. B183 (assembly GCF_023539155.1). Classification (NCBI taxonomy): domain Bacteria; kingdom Pseudomonadati; phylum Bacteroidota; class Flavobacteriia; order Flavobacteriales; family Flavobacteriaceae; genus Flavobacterium; species Flavobacterium sp. B183. The sequence goes on from NZ_CP097434.1 coordinate 3,984,667, forward strand.
CTAATGCTACCCATAATTGAGGAACCATGTATTGCGGCAGACTTAATTTTAATTGGTTTTGTAATTGCTCTTTGTTCAATGCTCCTTCTAAAACTACATAACCAACCAGACGTTTGTTGCCTGCTGTATCTTCTTTGGCCAAAACACAACATTGTGTGACTCCCGCTAAAGAAGACAAGGCGTTTTCAATCTCACCTAATTCTATTCGATAGCCGCGAATTTTAACCTGATCGTCTTTTCTGCCGATATATTCTATGTTTCCATCCGGAAGCCAGCGTGCTAAATCTCCCGATCGGTATAATCTGGAAGTTTTATCCGCACTAAACGGATTCGCTATAAACTTCTCATTGGTTAAGTCTTCTCTATTTAAATAACCTCGTGCTACTCCTGCTCCCGAGATACACAATTCTCCTTCTACTCCTATGGGAACCAGATTTAAATGAGCATCCACTATGTAACATCCTAAAGTTGGAATTGCAGTACCTATATTACTGATCAAACTCTGTGTATCTGACTCTGTAATCTCTTTGTAAGTTACATGTACAGTTGTTTCTGTGATGCCATACATGTTGATCAGTTTACAATCTACATAAGAACGCTTCCATCTTTCCAAATAAGTGGAATTCAGCGCCTCTCCTCCAAAAATTACATAACGCAGAGAATGTGATGATTTTTTGGATAAAAATTCTTCCTGAAGTACGTAAAATGAACCTGGTGTCTGATTTAAAACTGTTACACCTTCTTTTATTAGTAATTCCTTAAAAGAAACAGCATCTTTTGTTAGGAACTTAGAAACAACCACTAAACGGCCTCCATGTAATAAGGCTCCATACATCTCCCATACTGAGAAATCAAAACAAAAGGAATGAAACAAAGTCCAGACATCACCGGACCCAAAATCATATAACGGGGATTCGTTTTTAAATAATCGAACTACATTTTTATGCGTTATCAAAACTCCCTTAGGTGTACCGGTACTTCCTGAGGTATATATCACATACGCTAAATTAGAGGCTGTCAATACAGTACTAAGCGCTGTTGTTGGATACCCTGAGATAAGTTCCCAATCTTTATCCAGACACAGAACGGATAATTCTTCATCTCTGTTTATAACATTACAACTGGTTTGACTGCTTACAACCAAATCAATACCAGCATCTTTAAGCATATAAGCGATACGATCTGTTGGATACTCCGGATCAATAGGAACATAAGCGCCTCCTGATTTTAAGATCCCAAGGATACCAATTAGCATTTCTAAACTGCGCTCCAGACAGATCCCTACAAGAGCATCGGGTTTTACACCCTGCTCACGTAAATAGTGTGCCAACTGATTGGAGCGCTGATCTAATTCTTTGTAGGTTAGTTTTTCATCTTCATAAACAACTGCAACAGCATTAGGTGTTTGCTTAACCTGCTCGATAAATAAATCAACAATTGTTTTATCTGATGGATAGGCAGCTTCAGTGTTATTGAAAACATTCAATAATTGATGCTCTTCTGCCTGGCTAAGCATCGACAGAGTACTGATTGGTTGTTTGGTACTGCTTACAATACTTTGCAATAATTCCTGATAATGCAGCAGCATACTCTCGATTGTAGCCTTATCAAATAAAGCTGTACAATAGTTTAAGACTAATGAAATACCATTGTTATTTTCTGATGCACTAAATGTCAAATCAAACTTAGAACTAACCGTATCAAACTCATATCCGGAAATAATAATATCATGTAATTCGTTCTCTTTTTGGACTTGATTATCTCCTTCATTTTGTAATACAAACATCACCTGAAACAACGGACTCATACTCCTATCACGGCTTGTAACCACACGATCAACTACCTTCTCAAATGGGGTTAACTGATGGTCGTAACCTTCTAAAGTGGTTTGTTTTACTCTTGACAACACATCCTTAAAACTCGGATCGCCGCTCAAATCACTGCGAAGCGCCAGAGTGTTGACAAAAAAGCCAATCATTCCTTCTAATTCTGCTTGCGTTCGATTTGCAATTGGTGTTCCGACACAAATGTCTTCCTGACCGCTGTAACGCGATAACAAGATCTTAAAGGCGGATAGTAAAAGCATAAACAAGGTTACTCCCTCCTCTTTACAGATAGCATTTAATGATGCGCTCAGCTTCTGGTCTAAGGCTAAAAAGACAGCTGCTCCCGCATTGCTCGGAACCGAAGGACGGGGATAATCTGTTGGTAAGGACAAAGTACTTACGCCACTTAGTTTGGATTCCCAGTACGACAACTGATCCTCTAAAACTACTCCTTCTAAATAGTTGCGCTGCCAAATCGCATAATCGGCATATTGTAAATGAAGTGTTGGTAGATTAGGGGTGCTGTTGGATTGTAATGCACTATATAATTGTGTAAACTCATTCACCAAAATTCCCTCCGACCAGCCATCACTGGCAATATGATGGAAAACACAAGCCAGCACATATTTCTGATTCCCTAAAGTGTATAAACACGCTCGCAGTTTATAGTCTTTTGATAAATCAAAAGGTTGATTAACATAGTCGGCGATCTGATTTTTTAAGACGAGTTCATCCGATATGTTCTCTGTATCCAGTGACCAGCCTTCTGCACTGATGATTTGCTGATAAGCGATACCTTCTTCTGATAAAAGCATACTGCGTAAGACCTCATGACGCGAAACAATACCATGCAGGGTTTGTTCCAGCAGCGATATCTCTAAAGCGCCTTCTAAACTCAAAACTATAGGAATATGGTATTCGGTACTGCCCTGAAGCTGATCCAAAAACCATAGTCGTTCCTGACTAAACGATAAAGGGATACGCTCCGGACGCTCTCCTCCTGTAATAACCGGAAGTAAAATACCTTCTGACTGTGCCGCTATATGAGTTCCTAATTCTGAGATTGTAGTATGTTCAAATACTTCACGGATAGAAACTTCTATCATTAACTCCTTACGGATCATCGAAACTAAACGCGTAGCCAGTAAACTGTGACCTCCGAGTTCAAAGAAGTTGTCATGAATTCCTACTTGTTCTACGCCTAACAGGTTCTGCCAGATCTCGGCTAGCTGTATTTCTGTTTCGTTGCGTGGCGCCACATATTCTTTACTCGATACTTCTGAATCATCCGGGTCAGGCAATGCATTTTTATCTACCTTACCATTACTGGTAAAAGGTATTGCTTCGAGTTGAATAAATTGATTCGGAATCATAAACTTAGGAAGCACTTTGGACAATTGTGTTCTTAAATTCCCGGTATTTATTTCTTCTGTAAGTTCTAAAAAAGCGACTAAACGTTTATTTGAGTTTTGATCTGCTTTTACAAGTACTACTGCTTTTCTAACTTCCTCTAGTTTTAGTAGTGCATATTCTATTTCGCCCAATTCTATACGATGACCACGAATTTTAACCTGATCATCTTTTCTTCCCATAAACTCTACTGTTCCATCAGGTAACCATCTTCCTATATCTCCGGTTTTATATAACTTTCCACCAGATTTAAAAGGATGTTCGATAAACTTCTCTATCGTTTGTAATGGTTTATTTAAATAACCTCGAGCAATACCATCTCCGGAGACACAAATTTCTCCTAACAAACCTATGGCAACCAAAGAGTCTGCTTCATCCAAAATATAAACCTCAGAATTGCCTACAGGCCCACCAATAGGTATGGTAGTATATTCTACATCATTCGCAAATCGATAAATAGTTGAATCAATCGTATTCTCAGTTGGTCCATATGAATTGTACAGTGCTATTAAATATCTGCTGCCAAGTCTGCTGTTAAAAGTATTGACCACTTTGGTATTTATTTTATCGCCGCCTGATACCACATGACGCAAACTTTGCAATTTCTTGAGGTCAGTATCCGATATGTAATCCAATATATTTTGTAACAATAAAGGCGGCATATTCACCTTTGTTATCTCATATTTTTGGATAGTGTTTATAATGTTCTGAAATAAATCATCTTTGAAATTTACTGACGCCATAACACAGCAGCCTCCAATTGTAAAAGGCATCAGATACTCTTCAATAGCACCATCAAAGCTAAATGAACGATAAAATAAAACCTTATCCTCAGCCGTCATGGCATAATATAGTTTATAAAACTGTAATCGGGATGCCAGTGATCTATTACTAATTTCTACGCCTTTGGGCTGTCCGGTACTTCCGGATGTATAAATTATATAAGCCAAATTCTCCCCAGCTGAGATTCTGTGGATTGATTCCGTTGATTCACGAGCTATTACATCCCAGTCGCGGTCTAATAAAATAATATCTAAATTCGCTTTATCTGGAAATGCAACTAAGCTCTTACTATCACTAAGTAAAAATTTCACACCTGAATCCTCTAACATATAAGCTATACGGTCTGCCGGGTACTCCGGATCGATTGGAACATAAGCACCTCCTGATTTCAATATCCCTAAAATACCAATAAGCATCTCGAAAGAACGATTAATACAAATACCTATCAGATCTTCTTTTCCGACTCCTTTATTTATCAAAAACCTTGCGAACTGATTGGATTTCACATCCAAATCCTCATAAGTCAGTTCCTGATTATTAAAAATAACCGCTGTCGCTTTTGGTCTTTCAGACACCTGTTCTGAAAACAAATCTATAATTGTCTTGTCCTTAGGATAATCAATAGAAGTAGCATTAAAAACATTCAGTAATTGATGTTCTTCTTCCTGAGGTAATATTGATAATTTACCTATTGGTTTATTGATATCTCTAATAATATTCTTCAATAACTCCTGGTAATGCAAAAGCATTCGATCGATCGTAATCTTGTCAAATAAAGCCGTACAGTAATTTACTGTTAGTAAAATACCATTGCTGTTTTCTGCTACACCAAGGGTTAAATCAAACTTGGAAGTAACCGTATCAAACTCGTATTCCGAAATAATAATATCATGTAATCCCCTGTCTTTTTCTCCCTGACTATCAACTTCATTTTGCAATACAAACATAACCTGAAACAATGGACTCATGCTCATATCACGGCTTGTAACCACACGATCAACAACCTTCTCAAATGGAGTTAACTGATGATCATACCCCTCCAGAGTGGTCTGTTTTACTCTCGACAACAAATCCTTAAAACTCGGATCTCCGCTTAAATCACTGCGAAGTGCCAAAGTATTGACAAAAAAACCGATCATTCCTTCTAAATCAGACTGGGTTCTATTGGCTATTGGTGTTCCTACGCAAATATCATCCTGTCCGCTGTAGCGTGATAACAAAATCTTAAAGGCCGATAGCAATAACATAAACAGCGTTACACCTTCTTCTTGGCATATAGAACTTAGTGAAGTGCTTATTTTTTTATTCAATTCTAAGGAAATACTTCCTCCTGCACTGCTCTGTACAGAAGGTCGTGCATGATCTGTCGGTAAGGACAAAGTGCTTACATTGTTTAGTTTTGCTTCCCAGTACGATAACTGATTATCTAAAACCTCGCCTTCTAAATAATTGCGCTGCCAAATGGCATAATCGGCATATTGTAAATGAAGCTCGGGTAAATCAGGAGTGCTGTTCGATTTCAGAGCGCTGTACAGCTCCACAAATTCATTAACCAAAATTCCCCCCGACCAGCCATCACTTGCAATATGGTGGAAAACACAAGCTAAAACATATTTCTCATCTCCTAATGTATATAAACATGCTCTTAATTTATAATCATTTGACAGATTAAAAGGAGTATTTAGATATTTATGTAAGTGCTTCTCCAGCATTTCTTCATCTGATACTGCCTCTTGTTCCAAAAACCAATCCCCTGCCTCAACAACCTCCTGATACCCAATCCCATCTTCTGATAAAAGATTCGTGCGTAATACTTCATGACGCGAAACAATAGTCTGTAATGATTCCTCTAAAATTGAAATATTTAATGCTCCATCTAAACGTAACACCAGAGGCATATTATATTCTCCGTTACCGCCCAACTGATCCAGAAACCATAAACGCTCCTGACTATAAGATAAAGGAATTTGTTTGAGAAGACTTCTATCAAATGGCTTTACAGTATGCTTTCCTAATCCCTTATTGTTATTTCTATTTACTTCAAATTTTTCAAGATGTTTAATAATAAGATCTTTATTATTTTTTACATCTGATAACAATGTATCATTAATATTCTCGTTTTCTGATTTCAAAACCAAGTTACCGCCTTCTAACTCTAACCTCACCCCCTCATCTTGAGCTCTTTTTAAAAGATTTAATATTTTGTCCATTATATTGTTATTATTTTTTTATAAGTGATGTCTTGGCTTTCTTTTTCTTTAATTTCTTTATGCCTCAAATAGGTCCCTAATTCTTCTATTCTTGTGAATTCAAATATATCTTTGATTGTAATTTCAATCTCAAATTCCTTACGGATCATTGAAACTAAACGCGTAGCCAGCAAACTGTGACCTCCGAGTTCGAAAAAGTTATCATGAATCCCTATTTGTTCTACACCTAACAGGTTTTGCCAGATTGCTGCTAATTGGGCTTCTGTTTCATTGCGCGGAGCGACGTATTCGGTACTCGATAAGTCTGAACCATCCGGATCCGGCAATGCTTTTTTATCCAGCTTTCCGTTACTGGTGAGCGGCATTTTTTCTAAAGTCACCCACAATTGAGGAACCATGTATTCCGGTAAGCTTAATTTTAATTGATTTTGTAGTCGCTCTTTGTCTAATGCTCCTTCTAAAACTACATAACCTACCAGACGTTTATTGCCTGCTGTATCTTCTTTTGCCAAAACACAACATTGGTTTACGCCCGCTAAAGAAGATAAGGCGTTTTCGATCTCGCCTAATTCTATTCGATAGCCGCGAATTTTAACCTGATCGTCTTTTCTGCCAATGTATTCTATGTTGCCATCCGAAAGCCAACGTGCTAAATCGCCTGTCTTATAAATTCGCTCTCCCTCTTTGAATGGATTTGCTATAAATTTTTCCTTTGTTAATTCTTCCTTGTTCAAATATCCTCGGGCTACCTGAACTCCTCCAATACACAATTCGCCAATTACACCTATTGGTACTAATTGATTTTGATGATCTAAAACATATAAACTGGTATTGGCTACCGGTTTTCCAATTAAAACCTGAGATAAAACATCTTCCAGAGGTACTTCCCATGAACTCACATCAATTGCAGCTTCTGTAGGACCGTATAAGTTATCTAATCGAACATTCCTGAATTTTTCCTTAAATAAGAGTACCTGATCTACTTGTAAAGCCTCTCCACTACACAGAACCTGTTTTAACGATTTACAGTCTCCTAAGTTAATATCTTCTAAGAAAACCCTCAGCATCGAAGGAACAAAATGAATCGTCGTGATGTTTTCCTTTTCTATAATCTGTTTTAAATATTCAACATCTTTATGTCCTTCGGGTTTGGCAAAAACCAATCGTGCTCCACAGCTAATAGCCCATAAAAATTCCCATACCGATACATCAAAACTAAAAGAGGTTTTCTGTAGAATTGCATCATCACTCTTAAGCTGATAATGGGATTGTGTCCATAATAGACGATTCACAATACCACTATGTTCATTCATCACTCCCTTAGGTGTACCGGTACTTCCTGAGGTATATATCACATACGCTAAATTAGAGGCTGTCAATACAGTACTAAGCGCTGTTGTTGGATACCCTGAGATAAGTTCCCAATCTTTATCCAGACACAGAACGGATATATCCTCACCTCTGTTTATAACATTACAACTGGTTTGACTGCTTACAACCAAATCAATACCAGCATCTTTAAGCATATAAGCGATACGATCTGTTGGATATTCCGGATCGATAGGAACATAAGCGCCTCCTGATTTTAAGATCCCAAGGATACCAATTAGCATTTCTAAACTGCGCTCCAGACAGATCCCTACAAGAGCATCGGGTTTTACACCCTGCTCACGTAAATAATATGCCAATTGATTCGAACGTTGGTTTAATTCTTTGTAGGTTAGTTTTTCATCCTCATAAACAACTGCAACAGCATTAGGTGTTTGCTTAACCTGCTCTTCGAATAAATCAACAATTGTTTTATCTGATGGATAGGCAGCTTCAGTGTTATTGAAAACATTCAATAATTGATGCTCTTCTGCCTGGGTAAGCATCGACAGAGTACTGATTGGTTGTTTGATATTGCCAACAATACTTTGCACTAATTCCTGATAATGCAGCAGCATACTCTCGATTGTAGCCTTATCAAATAAAGCTGTACAATAGTTTAAGACTAATGAAATACCATTGTTATTTTCTGATGCACTAAATGTCAAATCAAACTTAGAACTAACCGTATCAAACTCATATCCGGAAATAATAATATCATGTAATTCGTTCTCTTTTTGGACTTGATTATCTCCTTCATTTTGTAATACAAACATCACCTGAAACAACGGACTCATGCTCCTATCACGGCTTGTAACCACACGATCAACCACCTTCTCAAATGGGGTTAACTGATGGTCGTAACCTTCTAAAGTGGTTTGTTTTACTCTTGACAACACATCTCTAAAACTCGGATCGCCACTCAAATCACTGCGAAGCGCCAAGGTATTGACAAAAAAGCCAATCATTCCTTCTAATTCTGCTTGCGTTCGATTTGCAATTGGTGTTCCAACACAAATGTCTTCCTGACCACTGTAACGCGATAACAAGATCTTAAAAGCGGATAATAAAAGCATAAATAATGTTACTCCCTCCTCTTTACAGATAGCATTTAATGAAGTTTTAAGCTTCTGGTCTAAGGCTAAAGAGACAGCTGCTCCTGCATTGCTCGGAACTGAAGGACGGGGATAATCTGTTGGTAAGGACAAAGTGCTTACGTCACTTAGTTTGGATTCCCAGTACGACAACTGATCCTCTAAAACTGCTCCTTCTAAATAGTTACGCTGCCAAATCGCATAATCGGCATATTGTAAATGAAGTGTTGGTAGATTAGGTGTGCTGTTGGATTGTAATGCACTATATAATTGTGTAAACTCATTCACCAAAATTCCCTCCGACCAGCCATCACTGGCGATATGATGAAACACGCATGCCAGCACATATTTCTGATTCCCTAAAGTGTATAAACACGCTCGCAGTTTGTAATCTTTTGATAAATCAAAAGGTTGATTGACATAGTCGGCGATCTGATTTTTTAAGACGAGTTCATCCGATATGATCTCTGTATCCAGTGACCAGCCTTCTGCACTGATGATTTGCTGATAAGCGATGCCTTCTTCTGATAAAAGCATGCTGCGTAAGACCTCATGACGCGAAACAATACCATGCAGGGTTTGTTCCAGCAGCGATATCTCTAAAGCGCCTTCTAAGCTCAAAACTATAGGGATATGGTATTCGGTACTGCCCTGAAGCTGATCCAAAAACCATAGTCGTTCCTGACTATAAGATAAAGGGATTCGCTCCGGACGCTCTCCCCTTGTAATAACCGGAAGTAAAACACCTTCTGACTGAGATGATAAATGAGTTCCTAATTCCGAAATCGTGGTATGTTCAAATACTTCACGGATAGAAACTTCTCTTTTTAAATCCTTACGAATCATTGAAACTAAACGCGTAGCGAGCAAACTGTGACCGCCAAGTTCGAAGAAGTTATCATGAATTCCTACTTGTTCTACCCCTAACAGGTTTTGCCAGATTTCTGCTAATTGCGCTTCTGTTTCGTTGCGTGGTGCTACATATTCTTTACTCGATAGTTCTGAACCATCCGGATCTGGTAATGCTTTTTTATCCAGTTTTCCGTTACCGGTTAATGGCATTGTATCTAAAGTTACCCATAATTGAGGAACCATGTATTGTGGCAGACTTAATTTTAATTGGTTTTGTAATTGCTCTTTGTTCAATGCTCCTTCTAAAACTACATAACCAACCAGACGTTTATTGCCTGCTGTATCTTCTTTGGCCAGAACACAACATTGTGAGACTCCTTCTAAAGAAGATAAGATGTTTTCAATCTCACCTAATTCTATTCGATAGCCGCGAATTTTAACCTGATCGTCTTTTCTGCCGATATATTCTATGTTTCCATCCGGAAGCCAACGCGCTAAATCTCCCGATCGGTATAATCTGGAAGTTTTATCCACACTAAACGGATTCGCTATAAACTTCTCATTGGTTAAGTCTTCTCTATTTAAATAACCTCGTGCTACTCCTGCTCCCGAGATACACAATTCTCCTTCTACTCCTATGGGAACCAGATTTAAATGAGCATCCACTATGTAACATCCTAAAGTTGGAATTGCAGTACCTATATTACTGATCAGACTCTGTGTATCTGACTCTGTAATCTCTTTGTAAGTGACATGTACAGTTGTTTCTGTGATGCCATACATGTTGATCAGTTTACAATCTACATAAGAACGCTTCCATCTTTCCAAATAAGTGGAATTCAGCGCCTCTCCTCCAAAAATTACGTAACGCAGAGAATGTAATGAATTTTTGGATAAAAATTCTTCCTGAAGTACGTAAAATGAACCTGGTGTCTGATTTAAAACTGTTACGCCTTCTTTTATTAGTAATTCCTTAAAAGAAACAGCATCTTTTGTTAGGGACTTAGGAACAACCACTAAACGGCCTCCATGTAATAAGGCTCCATACATTTCCCATACTGAGAAATCAAAACAAAAGGAATGGAACAAAGTCCAGACATCACCGGATCCAAAATCATATAACGGGGATTCGTTTTTAAATAATCGAACTACATTTTTATGCGTTATCAAAACTCCCTTAGGTGTACCGGTACTTCCTGAGGTATATATCACATATGCTAAATTAGAGGCTGTCAATACAGTACTAAGCGCTGTTGTTGGATACCCTGAGATAAGTTCCCAATCTTTATCCAGACACAAAACGGATAGTTCTTTATTGATAACATTACAACTGGTTTGACTGCTTACAACCAAATCAATACCAGCATCTTTAAGCATATAAGCGATACGATCTGTTGGATACTCCGGATCAATAGGAACATAAGCACCTCCTGATTTTAAGATCCCAAGGATACCAATTAGCATTTCTAAACTGCGCTCCAGACAGATCCCTACAAGAGCATCGGGTTTTACACCCTGCTCGCGTAAATAATGCCCTAATTGATTCGAACGTTGGTCTAATTCTTTGTAAGTTAGTTTTTCATCTCCGTAAACAACTGCAACAGCATTAGGTGTTTGCTTAACCTGCTCTTCGAATAAATCAACAATTGTTTTATCTGATGGATAGGCAGCTTCAGTGTTATTGAAAACATTCAATAATTGATGCTCTTCTGCCTGGGTAAGCATCGACAGAGTACTGATTGGTTGTTTAATATTGCCAACAATACTAGCAAGTAACTCCTGATAATGCAGCAGCATACTCTCGATTGTAGCCTTATCAAATAAAGCTGTACAATAGTTTAAAACTAATGAAATACCATTGTTATTTTCTGATGCACTAAATGTCAAATCAAACTTAGAACTAACCGTATCAAACTCATATCCGGAAATAATGATATCATGTAATTCGTTCTCTTTTTGGACTTGATTATCTCCTTCATTTTGTAATACAAACATCACCTGAAACAGCGGACTCATGCTCCTATCACGACTTGTAACCACACGATCAACTACCTTCTCAAATGGGGTTAACTGATGGTCGTAACCTTCTAAAGTGGTTTGTTTTACTCTTGACAACACATCCTTAAAACTCGGATCGCCGCTCAAATCACTGCGAAGCGCCAGAGTGTTGACAAAAAAGCCAATCATTCCTTCTAATTCTGCTTGCGTTCGATTTGCAATTGGTGTTCCGACACAAATGTCTTCCTGACCGCTGTAACGCGATAACAAGATCTTAAAGGCGGATAGTAAAAGCATAAACAAGGTTACTCCTTCTTCTTTACAGATAGCATTTAATGAAGTTTTAAGCTTCTGGTCTAAGGCTAAAAAGACAGCTGCTCCCGCATTGCTCGGAACCGAAGGACGGGGATAATCTGTTGGTAAGGACAAAGTACTTACGCCACTTAGTTTGGATTCCCAGTACGACAACTGATCCTCTAAAACTACTCCTTCTAAATAGTTGCGCTGCCAAATCGCATAATCGGCATATTGTAAATGAAGTGTTGGTAGATTAGGGGTGCTGTTGGATTGTAATGCACTATATAATTGTGTAAACTCATTCACCAAAATTCCCTCCGACCAGCCATCACTGGCAATATGATGGAAAACACAAGCCAGCACATATTTCTGATTCCCTAAAGTGTATAAACACGCTCGCAGTTTATAGTCTTTTGATAAATCAAAAGGTTGATTAACATAGTCGGCGATCTGATTTTTTAAGACGAGTTCATCCGATATGTTCTCTGTATCCAGTGACCAGCCTTCTGCACTGATGATTTGCTGATAAGCGATACCTTCTTCTGATAAAAGCATACTGCGTAAGACCTCATGACGCGAAACAATACCATGCAGGGTTTGTTCCAGCAGCGATATCTCTAAAGCGCCTTCTAAACTCAAAACTATAGGAATATGGTATTCGGTACTGCCCTGAAGCTGATCCAAAAACCATAGTCGTTCCTGACTAAACGACAAAGGAATTCGCTCCGGACGCTCTCCCCCTGTAATAACTGGAAGTAAAACACCTTCTGACTGAGATGATAAATGAGTTTCTAAGTCTGAAATCGTGGTATAGGCAAAAACATCCGCAATTTCAATCTCTTTAGAGAGTTCTTTACGGATCATCGAAACTAAACGCGTAGCGAGCAAACTGTGACCTCCGAGTTCGAAGAAATCATCATGAATTCCTACTCGTTCTACCCCTAACAGGTTTTGCCAGATCTCGGCTAGCTGTGTTTCTGTATCATTACGAGGAGCTACATATTCTTTACTCGATAGTTCTGAACCATCCGGATCTGGTAATGCTTTTTTATCCAGTTTTCCGTTATCAGTTAATGGCATTGTATCTAAAGTTACCCACAATTGAGGAACCATGTATTGTGGCAGACTTAATTTTAATTGGTTTTGTAATTGCTCTTTGTTCAATTCTCCTTCTAAAACTACATAACCAACCAGACGTTTGTTGCCTGTTGTATCTTCTTTAGCCAGAACACAACATTGATTTACACCCGCTAAAGAAGACAAGGCGTTTTCAATCTCCCCTAATTCTATTCGATAGCCGCGAATTTTAACCTGATCGTCTTTTCTGCCGATATATTCTATGTTCCCATCCGGAAGCCAGCGTGCTAAATCCCCTGTCTTATACATTCGTTCGCCTTCTAAAAAGGGGCTGTCGATAAATTTCTCATTTGTTAGTTCTTCTCGATTTAAATATCCTCGCGCTACCTGAATACCTCCTACACACAATTCTCCTGTTACTCCTATTGGTAATAATCCTAAAGCCTCGTTTACTATATAGATATGGGTATTTCCCACTGGACGGCCTATATGGATGCGATCTAAGGATTCATAGTGGGTAACCTCTAATACACTACAGCCAATAGTGGATTCAGTAGGTCCATATTCGTTAAACAGTTTAACCGATGGATCCAATTCTCCTAAATGAGACAGATCGGAATGGGTTAATTGTTCGCCACCGATGATGAATCTTTTTAATGGAGAATGACCTAAGTCTCTGAAAAAGGACAAATGTGACGGGGTTAATTTTATAGAGGTAATAGCATCATTTGAAACAATGGCCTTCAATACGGAGCTAACATCATTATCTTTATAGATGTGCAGTTGTCCTCCTGTTAAAAGTGTCAAATAGATACTGGTCTGGGTTAAATCAAAGGATAAGGAGCTAAATAGGGGGAAACTCTGAGCGTTATCCCCGTCTCCATAATGTGAGATACTGTACGATAAGTAGTTCACCAAACTGTTATGCTCGATCATTACTCCTTTTGGATTTCCTGTACTTCCTGAGGTATAAATGACATAAACCAAATCTGATAATTGGATGGTGTTGGTTTTTAAAGCCGGGAATGATGAAGCCTGGCTTAATACGCTATCAAATTCTACGTCGATAGAAAAAATAGGAACTGCATATTCTATTACATCAAATAAGCTTTCCGATTCTATAATCAGTAATTTTACATTAGCATCTTTGACTAGAAAAGATTTGCGATTCTCCGGATATTCTTTATCGATCGGAAGGTAACAAGCACCCGCTTTTAGTGTTCCAATTATTGAAATAATAGACCAGATACTGCGATCTAACATCAGACCTACAATATCATTGGAGGTGACATGGTAGTGATTTTGTAAGTATAGCGCCAGGTCATTGGATTTTGCATCTAATTCCTGATAGCTTAATGTTTCGTCTCCACAAACAACTGCGATAGCAGCCGGGGTTTTCTTTACCTGCTCTGTAAATAAATCAACTATTGTTTTATCTAATGGATATGCTGCAGTTGTGTGATTGAATACATTGAGTAGTTGATGCTCTTCTGCCGGAGTAAGCAGAGACAGGTTTTTTACAGGCTCTGTAATATTCTTTGCAATATTTTGTAACAGTTCCTGATAATGCAATAGCATTCGCTCTATTGTTGTTTTTTCAAATAAAGCGGTGCTGTATACCATGTTCAATGAGATACCTCCCTGGTTTTCTGATATATTGAACAATAAGTCAAACTGAGAATTTACCACTTGGGTATCATAAGAGGATAAGCTGAGACCTTTTAGAGCAACAGGGTTGCTTTCCTGATTATTCTGTAAAGAAAACAATACCTGAAACAATGGACTCATGTTTCTATCACGGGTTGTAATTACCCGATCTACTACTTTCTCAAATGGGGCTAACTGATGGTCGTAGCTCTCTAAAGTGGTCTGTTTTACTCTTGACAATAGATCCTTAAAACTCGGATTGCCGCTTAAATCACTGCGAAGGGCCAGGGTGTTGACAAAAAATCCGATCATGCCCTCTAAATCCGATTGGGTTCTATTGGCGATTGACGTTCCTACGCAAATGTCTTCCTGACCGCTGTAACGCGATAATAAGACTTTAAAAGCCGATAATAATAGCATAAACATCGTTACGCCTTCTTCTTTACAGATCGTGTTTAATGATGCGCTCAGCTTTTGGTCTATCTCTAAAGAAACAGCTGCTCCTGCATTGCTTGGAACCAAAGCACGGGCATAATCTGTTGGTAAGGATAAAGTGCTTACTCCTTTTAGTTTGGATTCCCAATAGGATAACTGATCCTCCAGAACTGCTCCTTCTAAATGTTTGCGCTGCCAAATGGCATAATCGGCATATTGTAAATGAAGTGTTGGTAGATTAGGGGTGCTGTTGGATTCAAAGGAACTGTATAGTTCCATAAATTCATGAACCAAGATTTCCCCCGACCAGGCATCACTGGCGATATGATGGAAAACACAGGCCAAAACATATTTCTGATTCTCTAAGGTGTATAAACACGCGCGCAGTTTATAGTCTTTAGATAAATCAAAAGGTTTATGGGCATAGTGGGCGATATGATTTTTTAATACTAATTCATCCGATACCGTATCCGTATCCAGTGACCAGCCTTCTGCACTGATGATTTGCTGATAACCGATACCTTCTTCTGATAAAAGCATGCTGCGTAAGACTTCATGGCGCGAAACAATACCATGAAGAGTTTGTTCCAACAGCGATATATCTAAGGCCCCTTCCAAACTCAAAACTATAGGGATATGGTATTCGGTACTGCCTTGAAGTTGATCCAAAAACCATAATCGTTCCTGACTAAACGATAAAGGAATACGAGCCGGACGTTCTTCTGCAACAATACCTGGTAATAAAACCACTCCAGACTGTGCCGCTATATGGGCTGCTAAGTCTGAGATTGTGGCATGTTCAAATACTTCGCGGATGGATACTTCTATTATTAACTCCTTACGGATCATTGAAACTAAACGCGTAGCCAGTAAACTGTGACCTCCGAGTTCGAAAAAGTTATCATGAATCCCTATTTGTTCTACACCTAACAGGTTTTGCCAGATTGCTGCTAATTGGGTTTCTGTTTCATTGCGCGGAGCGACGTATTCGGTACTCGATAAGTCTGAACCATCCGGATCCGGCAATGCTTTTTTATCCAGCTTTCCGTTACTGGTGAGCGGCATTTTTTCTAAAGTCACCCACAATTGAGGAACCATGTATTCCGGTAAGCTTAATTTTAATTGGTTTTGTAATGTCTCTTTGTTCAATTCTCCTTCTAAAACTACATAACCTACCAGACGTTTATTGCCTGCTGTATCTTCTTTGGCCAAAACACAACATTGGTTTATGCCCGCTAAAGAAGATAAGGCGTTTTCGATCTCGCCTAATTCTATTCTATAGCCGCGAATCTTAACCTGATCGTCTTTTCTGCCAATGTATTCTATGTTGCCATCCGGAAGCCAACGCGCTAAATCGCCTGTCTTGTAAATTCGCTCTCCCTCTTTAAATGGATTTGCTATAAATTTTTCCTTTGTTAATTCTTCCTTGTTCAAATATCCTCGGGCTACCTGAGCTCCTCCAATACACAATTCGCCAATTACGCCTATTGGTACTAATTGATTTTGATGATCTAAAACATATAAACTGGTATTGACTACCGGTTTTCCAATTAAAACCTGAGATAAAACATCTTCCAGAGGTACTTCCCATGAACTCACATCAATTGCAGCTTCTGTAGGACCGTATAAGTTATCTAATCGAACATTCCTGAATTTTTCCTTAAATAAGAGTACCTGATCTACTTGTAAAGCCTCTCCACTACACAGAACCTGTTTTAACGATTTACAGTCTCCTAAGTTAATATCTTCTAAGAAAACCCTCAGCATCGAAGGAACAAAATGAATCGTTGTGATGTTTTCCTTTTCTATAATCTGTTTTAAATACTCAACATCTTTATGTCCTTCGGGTTTGGCAAAAACCAATCGTGCTCCACAGCTAATAGCCCATAAAAATTCCCATACCGATACATCAAAACTAAAAGAGGTTTTCTGTAAAATTGCATCATCACTCTTAAGCTGATAATGGGATTGTGTCCATAATAGACGATTCACAATACCGCTATGTTCATTCATCACTCCCTTAGGTGTACCGGTACTTCCTGAGGTATATATCACATACGCTAAATTAGAGGCTGTCAATACAGTACTAAGCTCTGCTGTTGGATAACCTGAGATAAGATCCCAATCTTTATCCAGACACAGAACGGATATATCCTCACCTCTGTTTATAACATTACAACTGGTTTGACTGCTTACAACCAAATCAATACCAGCATCTTTAAGCATATAAGCGATACGATCTGTTGGATATTCCGGATCGATAGGAACATAAGCGCCTCCTGATTTTAAGATCCCAAGGATACCAATTAGCATTTCTAAACTGCGCTCCAGACAGATCCCTACAAGAGCATCGGGTTTTACACCCTGCTCACGTAAATAATATGCCAATTGATTCGAACGTTGGTTTAATTCTTTGTAGGTTAGTTTTTCATCCTCATAAACAACTGCAACAGCATTAGGTGTTTGCTTAACCTGCTCGATAAATAAATCAACAATTGTTTTATCTGATGGATAGGCAGCTTCAGTGTTATTGAAAACATTCAATAATTGATGCTCTTCTGCCTGGCTAAGCATCGACAGAGTACTGATTGGTTGTTTGGTACTGCTTACAATACTTTGCAATAATTCCTGATAATGCAGCAGCATACTCTCGATTGTAGCCTTATCAAATAAAGCTGTGCAATAATTTACCGTTAATGAAATACCATTGTTATTTTCTGATGCACTAAATGTCAAATCAAACTTAGAACTAACCGTATCAAACTCATATCCGGAAATAATGATATCATGTAATTCGCTCTCTTTTTGGACTTGATTATCTCCCTCATTTTGTAATACAAACATCACCTGAAACAACGGACTCATGCTCCTATCACGGCTTGTAACCACACGATCAACTACCTTCTCAAATGGGGTTAACTGATGGTCGTAACCTTCTAAAGTGGTTTGTTTTACTCTTGACAACACATCCTTAAAACTCGGGTCACCGCTCAAATCACTGCGAAGGGCCAGGGTGTTGACAAAAAAGCCAATCATTCCTTCTAATTCTGCTTGCGTTCGATTTGCAATTGGTGTTCCAACACAAATGTCTTCCTGACCACTGTAACGCGATAACAAGATCTTAAAAGCGGATAATAAAAGCATAAACAAGGTTACTCCCTCCTCTTTACAGATAGCATTTAATGAAGTTTTAAGCTTCTGGTCTAAGGCTAAAGAGACAGCTGCTCCTGCATTGCTCGGAACTGAAGGACGCGGATAATCTGTTGGTAAGGACAAAGTGCTTACGCCACTTAGTTTGGATTCCCAGTACGACAACTGATCCTCTAAAACTGCTCCTTCTAAATAGTTACGCTGCCAAATCGCATAATCGGCATATTGTAAATGAAGTGTTGGTAGATTAGGTACGCTGTTGGATTGTAATGCACTATATAATTGTGTAAACTCATTCACCAAAATTCCCTCCGACCAGCCATCACTGGCAATATGATGGAAAACACAAGCCAGCACATATTTCTGATTCCCTAAAGTGTATAAACACGCTCGCAGTTTATAATCTTTTGATAAATCAAAAGGTTGGTTGATATAGTGGGCGATCTGATTTTTTAAGACGAGTTCATCCGATATGATCTCTGTATCCAGTGACCAGCCTTCTGCACTGATGATTTGCTGATAAGCGATACCTTCTTCTGATAAAAGCATACTGCGTAAGACCTCATGACGCAAAACAATGGTCTGTAATGCTTCTTCTAAAATTGAAATACTTACTGTTCCATCTAAATGCAGCACAATGGGCATATTATATTCTGCACTACCGCCAAACTGATCCAAAAACCATAAACGCTCCTGACTAAACGATAGTGGAATTTTAGTAAAAGTATTCCTATTGTAAGGAGTAATCTTTTTTAATAATTCTTCTGTTGTATTTTCATCCTGATACTTTTTTAGATACTGAATAATTAATTCCTTATTATTTTTTATCTCCAAAAGTATGGCCGGATCTATGTTGGTATTTGATTTAACACTTAATAAATCACCGTTTAATACTAATTTTATTCCTTCTTTATTTAATCTTTCAAAAAAACTTGAAAATTCCATGTGCATTATTAAATTATAATTCAATGTTTATACTATAATCATTTTTAGTATCAGTAGAGTTGACTAGTTTATAAATGATATATGATGCTAACTCTTCTACAGTATTAAATCTGAAAATGTTTCGAATAGATACTTCTATTAATAGTTCTCTACGAATCATAGACACTAAGCGGGTTGCCAATAAACTATGCCCTCCCAATTCAAAAAAGTTATCATGAATTCCTACCTTATCAATCCCTAATAATTCTTGCCAGATTTCTGCTAACTGCGCTTCCGTTTCGTTGCGTGGTGCTACATATTCTTTATTTGATAATTCTGACCCATCCAGATTTGGTAATGACTTTTTATCCAGCTTTCCATTACTGGTTAATGGCATTGTCTCTAAAGTCACCCACAATTGGGGAACCATATATTCCGGTAAACTTATCTTTAATTGTTCTTGTAATACTTCTTTATCGAAATCTCCCTCAGGTACAACATAACCAACCAGACGCTTGCTACCAGCTGAATCTTCCTTAGCCAATACACAACATTGTGCTACTCCCGGTAAAGAAGACAAGACGTTTTCAATCTCGCCCAATTCTATACGATAACCTCTAATCTTAACCTGGTCGTCTTTTCTTCCTACAAGTTCAATATTACCATCAGGTAACCAACGTGCCAAATCGCCTGTTCTATAAACTCGTTCTCCCTCTTTATACAAATTCGATATAAACTTCTCATTTGTTAATTCTTCTCGGTTTAAATACCCTCTTGCTACCTGAACGCCTCCTATACACAATTCTCCAATTACTCCTAATGGCACTATCTTATCATAATTATCAACTATGTATATCTTAACATTATCTATCGCTCTACCTATGTTTACTTTTTGAAAACGATTTAATCTTTGAGCTGTAACCCAAATAGTAGCCTCTGTTGGACCATATAGATTCCAAACAAAATTACTTATAGTAGTAAGGCTATCCTTTAAAGATTCCTTAATAGCTTCTCCTCCGGTTAAAATTGTAACTCCTTCTTTATTGTCCCAGTCATTATCAATAAGCATTTGCCAGGTTGATGGTGTCGCCTGCATAAAATCAGGGCGGTAATCCGCTATAAAAGATTGAAGTTTATCTGCATCTTTTATGGATATGCTATCTAACATGATAACTTTAGCTCCTAATAATAAAGGAGTGAAAAATTCTAAATAAAAAATATCAAAAGTGTATGTTGTCACTGACAGAAATGATTTTAAATCACTCATTTCTAAACCATTAATCATACTCAACAAGAAATTAACTAAACTGGTATGAACAACAGGAACTCCTTTAGGAACACCTGTACTTCCCGAGGTGTAAATAACATATGCCAAATTAGAAGGCGATAACAGAGGACTCAATTCTCTTTTTGAGCAGTTTGAGATAAGATCCCAATCACTATCTAAAGATAAAACTGACAAACCTTCACGTTTATCTATAACTGCACGGCTTAACTCACTGCTTAACACCAAATCAATACCAGCATCTGTAAGCATGTAATTTAAACGATCTCTTGGAAAATCCGGATCGATGGGAACATAAGCGCCTCCTGATTTTAAGATTCCCAGAATACCAATAAACATCTCTAAACTACGTTCCAAACAGATACCAACAAGAGCATCTGGTTTAACTCCTTTCTCTTGTAAATAATGTCCCAACTGATTCGAACGTTGGTCTAATTCTTTATAACTTAGTTCCTCACCATTATAAACAACTGCAATAGCAGCTGGTGTTCGTTTAACCTGTTCAGTAAATAAATCAATTACAGTCCTATCTTTTGGATATGCGACATCAGTGTTATTAAAAACATCCAATAATTGATGTTGTTCTTCTTTGGTAAGCATCGACAGATTACCCAAAGACCTGGAAGTATCGGCTACGACGCTTTTTAACAACTCTTGATAATGCAACAGCATTCGATCGATTGTTGTCTTTTCGAACAAGGCAGTACTGTAATTTATGTTCAGTGAAATTCCTTCCTCTTCTTCTGATACATTCAATGTCAAATCAAACTGCGTAGTAACCATATCAAACTCGTAATCTGATACCACAACCCCCTCTAAATCTAATTTTTTATTCGTTGCTGATGCATTCTGTACTATAAACATCACTTGGAACAAAGGGGTCATGCTCATATCCCGGGTAGTAACTACACGATCGACTACTTTCTCAAAAGGAACCAACTGATGGTCATATCCCTCCAAAGTAGTCTGCTTGACCATTGCCAATAGTTCTCTGAAGCTAGGATCACCACTCAAATCACTTCGAAGTGCCAGCGTATTGACAAAAAAACCTATCATACCCTCTAACTCCGATTGTGTACGGTTAGCTATAGGAGTTCCTACACAAACATCCTCCTGTCCTGTATATCGGAACAACAAAACCTTAAAAATGGACAAAAACAACATGAACAAGGTTACTCCCTCTTCTTTGCATACTGACTCCAATGAAGCGCTTAGTTCCTTATCCAGTATAAAAGAAACACTCGCTCCCACACTACTCTGCACAGAAGGACGTATGTGATCTGTTGGTAACGATAAAGTACCAACACCTCTCAATTTCTCCTCCCAATACAACAACTGATTCTCTAAAATAATTCCTTCTAAATACTTGCGCTGCCATATCGCATAATCTGTGTACTGTAAACTAAGCTCTGGTAAAGCGGCCGCGTGACCAAACTGCAGAGCGTTGTACAATTCCATAAACTCATTGGTCAGGATTCCTCCTGACCAGCCATCACTGGCAATATGATGAAATACAATTGCTAAGACATATTGATTGTCTCCAAGATCATACAAACATGCTCGTAGCTTGTAATCTTTCGATAAATCAAAAGGACGCATCAGATAATCCCGTAGACTGCTTTCGGACATTGATCTGTCTTTTATTTCCAATTGATCCAATGACCAGTTTTTAGCGCTGATAATTTCCTGATAACCAATTCCTTCTTCTGAAAGAAGCATACTGCGTAAAACCTCATGACGGGAAACAATCTCCTGTAAGGTTTGCTTCAGTATCGATACTTCTAATACGCCTTCTAAACGAAGAACAATAGGGATGTGATATTCTGTACTGCCTTGCAACTGATCCAAAAACCATAATCGTTCCTGACTAAAGGATAAAGGAATGCGAACAGGACGATCCTCTACAATAATATTTGGCAATAAAACTCCTTCTGACTGGACGGATACATGAGCTGCTAATTCGGTGATTGTGGTATGTTCAAATATTTCCTTGATAGTAACTTCTATACATAACTTTTTTCGAATCATGGAAACCAAACGAGTAGCCAATAAACTATGCCCCCCCAATTCAAAAAAATTATCATGAATTCCTACCTTATCAATCTCTAATAATTCTTTCCAGATGATAGCTAACTCCTCTTCCGTTTCGTTTCGCGGTGCTACATATGCTTTACTTGATAATTCTGAACTATCCGGATCTGGCAATGCTTTTTTATCCAGCTTACCATTAGTGGTTAATGGCATTACTTCTAAGGTCACCCACAATTGTGGAACCATATACTCAGGTAAACTTAGCTTTAATTGGTTTTGTACTATTTCTTTATCGAAATCACCCTCAGGTACCACATAACCAACTAAACGTTTGGTGTTATTTAAATCTTCTTTGGCTAAAACGCAACACTGGACAACTCCTGATAATGATGATAATACATTTTCAATCTCTCCTAATTCAATACGATAGCCCCGAATTTTAACCTGATCATCTTTTCTCCCTATAAATTCAAGGTTGCCATCTGGTAACCAGCGTGCCAAATCTCCCGTTTTATAAATTCGCTCTCCTTCAATAAAAGGATTGTTTATAAATTTTTCTTTGGTTAATTGTTCCAGATTTAAATAACCTCGTGCTACTCCTGCTCCTCCCACACATAATTCACCTACTACTCCAACAGGTAAAAGATTGTGTTCCTCATTCATCACATACACCTGAGTATTATCAATAGGTTTCCCAATGGATACCCTATTTTTTATACCTCCCTGGAAAGTTGTAGAACAAATACTTGCTTCTGTAGGTCCGTAAGCATTAATGTAGTTGTAATGCTCAGAAAATCTCTTCGCTACTTCTAAAGGTATTGACTCTCCTGCAGTAACTAGCGTTTTAATACTTTTTATATCGTCAACAGCTAATAATTGTAAAAAAGCCGGTGGCAAGGTTGCAAAAGTAATAGCATTATTTGCTATAAAGTTTCTAAAAAAGGTAACATCTGATTTTGCTTCTTCTTTTATAATGCATAAGCGACTGCCACTCAAAAGAGAAATACCTATCTCCCAAATAGAAGCATCAAACGAAATACTCGCAAATTGCAGACAGCTATCCTTATTACTAATTGAAAAAGCAGAAATCTGAGATAGTATTGTATTGACAATATTTCGATGTTCAATCATTACCCCTTTTGGTTTACCCGTACTACCCGAAGTGTAAATAATGTATGCCAAATTATCAGGGCTGGTATTTATTTCAGGGAAGTCATCAGAGTAATCGGAGCAATTCTTTTTGAATGTTTCCAGTACTAAATCATCTATAACAACAGAACAGTTACTATCTTTCTTTATGTATTCTTTTCTATCTTCCGGAAAATTGGAATCTATTGGTACATAAGCTGCACCTGTTTTCAATATCGCAAGAAATGAAATAATTAACCATTCACTGCGCTCTAAAACTACTCCTATTAGACTATCTGCAATAATACTATTATTTGATAATAAATAATGAGCCAATTGATTGGAGTGTTTATCTAATTCTTTATAAGTTAGTTCCACGTCCTTATAAACAATTGCGATAGCATTTGGTGTTTGTTTAACCTGTTCGACAAATAAATCTATTATGGTCTTATCTACTGGATATACAGCATCAGTGTCATTAAAAACATCTAATAGTTGGTGTTTTTCTTTATTAGACAGGATATTCAACGTATTTATGCTTACTTCTTTTTCAAAAGTTAAGCCATCTATAAGTTGAATTAATGATTGTTCCATGAATTGAAGTATACGACCTGCTCCAATGTTCACATCCACAAGTGCTGTTAATCCAAAATCAATACCAAAATCATCTACAATAAAGTTAAAAGGATAGTTCGTTCGTTCATAATCATCAATTAGCGTTATCCCCAAATTTTTCATATTACCCTCTTCTACTGCTGAAGAATGACGGTAATTTAATAAAGCACTGAAAAGGGCCATTTGATTGGAAATACCACTCCAATCCTGAATGTAAGATAAAGGAGTTTGCTCATAAGATAACAATTCTCCTAATCTTAACTTAACTTCCTCTAAATACTCCATAACACTGCCTTTTAATTCCAAAGCAACTGGTAGTGTATTGATAAACAAACCTAAAGAATCTGCCGCACCTAAAGAGCCTTGCAAACGTCCAGAAAATAAGGAGCCAAACACCGCATACTGCTTATTACTGCATCTTGCTATTACCAATCCGAAAGCCGCATGAAACAATACAGCAGGACTAATACTTAAATGGACACAAGTAGTACGCAATGCTGTACTTAAATCTTTAGAAAGGGTAACTGTGGCCTCTTCAATTTTTGTACCATCTCCTAAGGCATTTGATAAATTAAATGGATAGGTAGGTTCATTAATTGCTCCCAATAATGACCTAAAATAAGACTCTCCATCGCTGACTGATTGTGCATGCAAAGTATGCCCAATAAAATCCCGATATAAAAAAGGAACTGAAAGATTTTCCCCTTCTCCTGACAGGTGTACCATTACCTCTTCCATGATTTTCTCTAAACCAACATGGTCCATTATTAAATGGTGATAATAGACTACCAGATAATATGATTCGTTCTCAGGATCATCTGTTAATTTCAATTCCAGTAATGGAGCCTTAGAGGTATCCATCCAATGAGTACCTGAAGTTGCCAATACTTTCAACTGTGGTAAAATAGCTTTGGAATTATCCAAGTTTGAACTCTCTAATAATTCTACTGGTAAAACAGCTTCTCGCAATACTACCTGAACAACATCAGGTAAATCAGCACTTAAAAAAGAGGTACGCAAAATATCATGGCGATTCACCACAAACTGTAAGGCTTCGATAAAGTCTGTACGCTTTTTTGAATCAGAAAATGAAAGTAAACCCGAAAGAATATAAGGATCTCCCTGAACAGCATTGCTCATAAGATGGTGAAAATAAATCCCTTCTTGTAATGGAGATAAAGGATAGATGTCTTCAATATTTGAAATACCACCTGGAACCATTGCCACTATCTTATCTAAATCGTTTTGCTCAAAATCAAGTAAAGGAACCATCAATGGTGTGATACAATCACTTGTTACTAAAATTCCATTAGCAGGAACAGTGTAAACAAACGATATCGAAGATAGCTTATCACCAATAGAAGCTATAGTTGGGCCTGCAAAAATATCTTTAACTGCGATATTAAAATCTAACGCCTGTAGGCGGGATATCAATTGAACTACCAGCAAACTGTGACCTCCGAGTTCGAAGAAGTTATCATGAATCCCTACTTGTTCTACCCCTAACAGGTTTTGCCAGATTTCAGCTAATTGGGTTTCTGTTTCGTTGCGTGGTGCTACATATTCTTTACTCGATAGTTCTGAACCATCCGGATCTGGTAATGCTTTTTTATCCAGTTTTCCGTTACCGGTTAATGGCATTGTATCTAATGCTACCCATAATTGAGGAACCATGTATTGTGGCAGACTTAATTTTAATTGGTTTTGTAATTGCTCTTTGTCTAATGCTCCTTCTAAAACTACATAACCAACCAGACGTTTGTTGCCTGCTGTATCTTCTTTGGCCAAAACACAACATTGTGTAACTCCCGCTAAAGAAGACAAGGCGTTTTCAATCTCACCTAATTCTATTCGATAGCCGCGAATTTTAACCTGATCGTCTTTTCTGCCGATATATTCTATGTTTCCATCCGGAAGCCAGCGTGCTAAATCTCCCGATCGGTATAATCTGGAAGTTTTATCCGCACTAAACGGATTCGCTATAAACTTCTCATTGGTTAAGTCTTCTCTATTTAAATAACCTCGTGCTACTCCTGCTCCCGAGATACACAATTCTCCTTCTACTCCTATGGGAACCAGATTTAAATGAGCATCCACTATGTAACATCCTAAAGTTGGAATTGCAGTACCTATATTACTGATCAAACTCTGTGTATCTGACTCTGTAATCTCTTTGTAAGTTACATGTACAGTTGTTTCTGTGATGCCATACATGTTGATCAGTTTACAATCTACATAAGAACGCTTCCATCTTTCCAAATAAGTGGAATTCAGCGCCTCTCCTCCAAAAATTACATAACGCAGAGAATGTGATGATTTTTTGGATAAAAATTCTTCCTGAAGTACGTAAAATGAACCTGGTGTCTGATTTAAAACTGTTACACCTTCTTTTATTAGTAATTCCTTAAAAGAAACAGCATCTTTTGTTAGGAACTTAGAAACAACCACTAAACGGCCTCCATGTAATAAGGCTCCATACATCTCCCATACTGAGAAATCAAAACAAAAGGAATGAAACAAAGTCCAGACATCACCGGACCCAAAATCATATAACGGGGATTCGTTTTTAAATAATCGAACTACATTTTTATGCGTTATCAAAACTCCCTTAGGTGTACCGGTACTTCCTGAGGTATATATCACATACGCTAAATTAGAGGCTGTCAATACAGTACTAAGCGCTGTTGTTGGATACCCTGAGATAAGTTCCCAATCTTTATCCAGACACAGAACGGATAATTCTTCATCTCTGTTTATAACATTACAACTGGTTTGACTGCTTACAACCAAATCAATACCAGCATCTTTAAGCATATAAGCGATACGATCTGTTGGATACTCCGGATCAATAGGAACATAAGCGCCTCCTGATTTTAAGATCCCAAGGATACCAATTAGCATTTCTAAACTGCGCTCCAGACAGATCCCTACAAGAGCATCGGGTTTTACACCCTGCTCACGTAAATAGTGTGCCAACTGATTGGAGCGCTGATCTAATTCTTTGTAGGTTAGTTTTTCATCTTCATAAACAACTGCAACAGCATTAGGTGTTTGCTTAACCTGCTCGATAAATAAATCAACAATTGTTTTATCTGATGGATAGGCAGCTTCAGTGTTATTGAAAACATTCAATAATTGATGCTCTTCTGCCTGGCTAAGCATCGACAGAGTACTGATTGGTTGTTTGGTACTGCTTACAATACTTTGCAATAATTCCTGATAATGCAGCAGCATACTCTCGATTGTAGCCTTATCAAATAAAGCTGTACAATATGACATCTCCAATGAAATACCATTATTATCCTCAAATACATTTAACATCAAATCAAATTGAGAGGTAATGTTATCAAACTTATAATTTGAAATCTTAATATTCTCTAAACTCAATTCTCGAGATGCATCAGGCGTATTCTGTAACACAAAAAGTACTTGAAACAAAGGATTCATAGACATGTCACGAGTAGTAACCACACGATCTACTACCTTTTCAAAAGGAGCTAATTGATGGTCATATCCCTCTAAGGTTGTCTGTTTTACCCTTGCTAATAAATTACTAAAACTTGGGTTTCCGCTTAAATCACTGCGAAGAGCAATAGTGTTTACAAAAAAGCCAATCATGTCTTCTAACTCCAATTGCGTACGATTTGCAATTGGTGTTCCCACACAAATATCAGACTGTCCGCTATAACGAGACAATAAAACTTTGAAGGCTGATAATAAAAACATAAACAGCGTAACACCTTCTGATCGGCATAAGGAATCTAAGGATGCTGTTAACGTTTTATCTAATACAGAAGATATAGAAGCTCCATTTGTGCTATGTACTGAAGGGCGTGCATAATCCATTGGCAATGCTAAAGTGCTAACGTCTTGCAGCTTCTCTTCCCAATAAGATAATTGCTCTTCTAAAACAGTATCTACTACATATTTTCGTTGCCAAATGGCATAGTCTGCATACTGCAAACTCAATTTTGGAAGACTTGCTGTTCGATCTAATTGAAGTATATTATACAACTTCATAAACTCATTGACTAAGACCCCACCGGACCAACCATCACTGGCAATATGATGGAATACACTGGCCAGTACATATTTTTCGTTCCCACAATCATATAAGCAACATCTTAGCATATAATCCTTAGATAAATCAAAAGGTTTCTTCAGATAGTCTGCTATATTACTTTGTAATAATACTTCATCTGATACAATTTCTCTATCCAATGACCAGTTTTCTGCACTGATAATTTCCTGATAACCAATTCCATGCTCTGAAAGAAGTACGCTTCGTAATACCTCATGACGATAAACAATTTGCTGTAAAGTTTTTTCTAATATGAATATATCTAAAGGTCCCTCTAAATGAAGAACTACAGGTATGTGATAATCTGTACTGCTTTGCAACTTATCCAAAAACCATAATCGCTCCTGACTAAAGGATAAAGGAATACGGGCTGGACGATCCTGTACCGTAATTGTAGGTAAGGCAACACCTCCGGATTGAGAGGACACAAAAGTTCCCAACTTAGAAACCGTAGTATGGATAAATATTTCCCGAATAGAAACTTCTATTGTCAACTCTTTACGAATTATAGAAACTAAGCGTGTTGCTAATAAACTATGACCTCCCAGTTCAAAGAAATCATCATGAATACCAACTCTTTCAACACCTAATAACTCTTGCCATAAATTAACTAGTTGTAATTCTAAATCTGTAGTTGGTTCGGCATATTCTTTACTTGATAACTCTGAGCTATCCGGATCTGGCAATCCCTTTTTATCTAGTTTTCCATTACTGGTTAATGGCATTGCATCTAATGCAATCCAGATCATAGGAATCATATATTCTGGCAGGCTTTGTTTTAATTGGTTTTGAAGATGCTCTTTATCTAATGCACCTTCTGCTACCACATAACCTATTAAGCGTTTTGCACCATTTACATCTTCCCTGGCCAATACGCAACATTGTGTAACTTCGGGAAGCAATGATAATGCGTTCTCAATCTCACCTAATTCTATACGATATCCACGAATCTTAACCTGATCGTCTTTCCTGCCTATAAATTCCAAATTACCATCAGGTAACCAACGCGCTAAATCACCCGTTTTGTACATTCGCTCTCCTGTTTTAAAAGGATTCGCTACAAACTTTTCACGGGTCAATTCTTCCTTGTTTAAATAGCCACGGGCTACTCCCGCTCCGCCAATACACAATTCGCCAATTACTCCTATAGGTACTAATGACTCAGAAGTGTTGAGTATATAAAAACTATTATTCCATAAAGGCTTACCAACAGGGACATTCACTAAACCATCAAGAATCTCAACATTATCAGTTTCAAAATAAGAGCTATCAATAGTTGTTTCAGTAGTACCATAACTATTAATGATTCGCATAGCGTGACCAAACCTGCTGTATACTCTTTTAAAGTCATTAATATTACATACATCAGATCCCAAAATTAAGAGCTTCATCCAAGCATAATCTAAACTTTGCTCGTAGATATAATCCATCAATGGAATCACTAAACCTGGCGTACCTTCTAATATAGTAATACCCTTTTCTAAAATAAGATCATAAAGTCTGGCCGGATCCAACCTGGCATCTGAAGGACAAAGTACCATTCTGCCTCCAAATAATAAACTTCGGCATAAATCGCCGGAAAACACATCAAAAGAAAAACTTGCCATTTGCAATAAGCAAGTATCACTATCCAAATGATAAGATGACTCCCAACACAAAGCCATATTCAATAAACTCGTATGGTTAATGACAACTCCTTTAGGTCTGCCTGTAGAACCTGATGTATAAATAACATAAACAGACTGATCTCCATTGATAATAGTATCAACCTTGCTTAATGGTTGTTTACCTATTGAGTTCCAACTATCATCTGTTGTAATAATTTGTATTTTCTTGTTTTCGGCAGCTAAAAATTCATGTGCATGATCTGTTATGAAAAAAGTGGTGTTACTGTCTTCAATTATATAATGAATGCGCTCTTCAGGATACTCGGCATCTATAGGAACGTAAGTTCCGCCTGCCTTTAAGACCCCAAACACCGCTATAATCATATCAAAAGAACGATTGACACAAATACCTACCAAATCTTCCGGACTTAATCCTTTACCTATCAAATAATGGGCTATCTGATTTGATTTTTCATCTAACTCTTTATATGTCAATTCTTTTTTCCCAAAAACAACTGCAATGCTTTCCGGCATTCGCAATACTTGTTCTTCAAACAAATCAACTATCGTTTTATCTTTTGGAAATAATACTTCTGTATTATTAAAATGCTTTAGTTGTTGCTCTTTTTCATCTTCAGATAACAATTGTATATTTCCTATACTGCCTCCATCGCTTTCAATGATTTGATTTAAAATAAATTGATAACAGTCTAAAATATCTTTTGCCAATTTACTGCTTAAGAAAGATTCTCTGTAATCCAGAGAAAGAACTAAATCTCCCGATTCCTCAATGGCATTAAACATTAAATCAAAATCACTGTAAACTGGTTTATTATGCACTACCTGTAAGTCTACACTTTCCATATCAATATTAGAAACACTAACATTAAAATTGAAAACAACATTTACCCAGTTATCATATTTTATATCAGTCTCTTTTTGGAGCAATTCCATAAAACTAGCATAAGGATATTCCTGATGCTCATAGGTTTCATATATTCTATTTTTTAGATCCTTTACATATTCTGTTAAAGAATCCTTAGAATTATGGGATATTAAAAAAGGCATAAAATGAGAGAAATCTCCAATTGCTTCTTGTATATCCGGCATTGTTCTGCCACCTGTGGGAATACCAATAATAAGCTCATTTTTCTCCGTTATTTTGCATAACAAGAGTTCGAATGCCGACAAAAATGTCATAAAAAGTGTTAGATTTTGCTGGCTGCTCCATTTTTTGTATCTAAGAATATCTTCTGCAGGAATACGTAAAGAAACGGACTTACCTGCATTCCCATATTGAGATACACTGTTATCAAACGGAAGTACTATATTAAAAGATTTTTTAGAAAACTTATTTATAAAATACTCTTCGTGAACCTTCCAGGCATCACTACTCAATTTATTTTCTAACCATTTTGTATACTCATTAAAACCAACGGGCTGTAATAAGTCCAGTTTCTTTCCCTGAAATAACGAATTGTAGTTATTTGCAATTCCTTTAATAAATAAAGCACAGGACCATCCATCTGCTATTATGTGGTGCATCGTCACAACTAAAGCAGTCTCTTCTGAAGAAAATCTTACTAACTGTAGTCGCATTAGAGGCCCTTTTGTAAATGAGAATGCAGTATGCATGTTTACATCAACTAAAGCTTTATATGCCTTTTCCTGTTGATCTAATCCATCTTTTGAAAAATCTATTTCTTCTATTGGTAAAGTAATAGAGGAATCGAAAATTAAGTGTACTCCGTCTTCTGATACCCGAGTTCTTAAAATATTATGTGTATCTACGAAATTATATACTGCTATTTTCAGCAATGACGCATCTATTTTACCTTTCATCTGTAAGCTGAAAGATTGATTATATGCTAAAGATCTTTCCGGGTCAATTTGATGAAGAAGATTAAACTTCTGTTGTGTCAAAGTCAAATTGACCTTAGAAATATTTGATTCTTGCCGTTCTTCCTGTTTTTTTGGTAGTTTTTCTAAAAAAAAATCTTTACCGTCAAATAATCCTGTCTGACTGATTTCTTCTTTAGTTATTATTTTTTTTTTATACTATCAAATAGGTTTGTAGTTTCAGAAATCTCAGCGACGCTTACACCTGTTCCCTGTTTATTGGTATTCTCTGAAGTTTTAAAAATCTTTAAAAACTCCAAAATGATGTGATTTTGTTGTTCAAGAATACGATTCTGTTCCACTAACAGATCTCTGATTGTAATAAAGTCGGTACTATCGGTTGTAGAATCCGCGCCAGTATGAATCTTTTCATTTGAACTTGTCGGCAAACCAGAAGAAATATTCGTATGAAATGGCTCATTAGCCTCTACCTGATTGTCAGATATGGCTTCCGTTTGTCCCTTTTCCTGAGTAATGTATTTTCTAATCGCATCTATATTCGTCAAATCTTCAAACATCTTGCGAATTGGAGGTTCTACTCCGTATTCTTTATGTATTATCCCAATCAGTCTTATGATGTTTAAAGAACCTACACCTAATTCTGAAAACGAAGTATGAGCATTAATTTCTAATATGTCTACGTTTAATTCAGTTGCTACAGCTTCTCGTAAAAACGTTTCTACATCATTAGATAACGTTGCTGCTTTTACTATTTCGTTCTCTTGTAACTGTTCATTATTAATGCTTTGTCCTCGGACCCATTGATCCATTACTCCATCAATAGTAGCAGACTCATATAATTTTTTTGTGGCTAATCGTTTAATTTTCCCACTTGACGTTTTTTCAACTTTTCCCGGTTCAACCAATACAATTCCATATATAGCTAATTCATGTTGCTCAAATACACTATCAATTATGCGCTTAACAATGAAATCAAAATCATAGCCCCTCATTGACGTTCTTTTAATTTCCTGAACAACAACTAATTGATCTTTTCCATTTGCCTCTATACAAAATGCTGCACCTGCATTGTTTTGCAAATCAATATGAGATTGTTGTACAACACGTTCTATATCTTGTGGAAAATGATTTACTCCATTAATGATCATCATCTCCTTTAAACGACCCGTTATAAAAAGTTGCTCATTCATTAAAAACCCCATATCGCCTGTGCGCAAATACTCTGTTTCGTCTGCACTAAAGTTTACATCCGAATTTTGAATTCGCGCCTGAAAAAAATCTTTAGTCAATTCTTCCCTTTGCCAATAACCTTTTGCAACGCTTTCCCCACTAATCCAAATTTCACCTATTTCATTTTCCTCACATAAGATCTTAGTATCGGGATTGACAATCTTAATTGCCAATTCTTCTAAAACTGGTCCATTACCTATAAATTCAATGGTATTCGAATTTTTATTTTCTTTATTTAAAAGTTTTACTTTTCCTAAATGAAAATTTTCTTTATCTAATAATAAGACTTTAGGTACTGAATTAAAATTAGAACAGCTAACGATAAGAGTCGTTTCTGCCATTCCATAGCATGGAATTAACTGCGTGCTGCTAAATCCAACTAAACTAAAACTAGTAGTAAAATTATTTATGGTTTCTGGTCTAATTGGTTCTGATCCATTATAGGCAACTGACCAACTGCTTAAATCGAGTCCTTTTAAATCCTCTTCCTTAATTTGATTAACACACAAATCATATGAAAAATTAGGTCCTCCGCTAAAAGTCGCTTTATAATCTGAAATAATTTTTAACCATCGAAGAGGTTTTTGTATAAAGGCAGTTGGAGGCATAATATTCATTTCAAAGCCCACATATAAAGCCTGAAGAATATTTCCTACAAGTCCCATATCATGATAAATAGGTAACCAGCTAACTCCTACTGAGTTAAAATTTTGATGAAAACAATTTTCCATCAATTTATTATTATGGACAATATTAGAATGTGTGACCATAACTCCTTTTGGATCACCTGTTGATCCAGAAGTATATTGAAGAAAAGCTGTATCTCTTGGTAATACAACAGGAAACTCTTTGTCCAAACTATGAGTTAAGAGGTTCGTTTGCAACCATTTTACATCTGCAAAAATTTCATTATCAAACCAACTAATTGTTTTAACGTATATACTCTCTATAGTCAAAATGAGAGTAGCTTTACAATCTACAGCAATATTTTCCAATCTCCCCACTCTTCGTTTCCCTTGTGGTGGAAAAGCTGGAACTGCAATCACTCCTGCCATTAAACAGCCTACAAAGGCATCTATAAAATCTAATCCTGACGGATATAAAAGTAAAACACGATCTCCGGGATTTGCATATTCTAAAATATGAGACGCAATACGTTTTGCATTATCATATAAATCCTGAAAAGTTCTGCGATCACTTTCTTCTTCCCCATTTTCTAAAAATCTATAAATAACCTTATTGGGAGCTTGATTAATATGATTAATTAAAACTTTAACTAAGGTTTCTTTCGAAGTTACTTCTTCTAGATTAGTCGATTTTATTAGTGGCATTATTATGTGGTTTTATTTTTTACAGAACTGATTCCAAGTATTTTTCCATTCTAACTTTGATGGCCTCTTTCATAATTTCAATTGCTTCATCAACAATTTTGTGAGTTGTGATTAAAGGAGGGATCAATCTCATTACATTTTTATAATGACCACCTACTTCAAACAATAGCCCACGCTGAAAGCATTCCTCTCTAAGCTCTTTAAGATATTCCGGAAAAGGTTCCTTCGTAATCTTATCTTTTACAAACTCTACCCCCAACATCATTCCCTTTCCTCTTACATCTCCTATAAATGGATTTTCGGCTTCTAATTCCTTCAATTTTTCCATTAAATAGCATCCTATTGACTCGGTATACTTTTCAATCTCATATTCATCAATAAAATCAAAAGCTCCTCTTGCTGCCGCGATACTCACCTGATTAGATCTAAAGGTTCCTATATGATCCGCAGGCTTCCAGGCTTCTATACTTTTTTTATAGATTAATCCGGAAATAGGAAAACCTATTCCTCCAAAGCCTTTAGAAAATGTTACAATATCAGGTACCGCTTTTGTATTCATAAATTCTAAAAACTTTCCTGTTCTGAAAAAACCACTTTGAACTTCATCAAAAATTACAATAACATCATGTTTATGAGCTACTTCGACTATACGTTCAAGGTACCCCTCTTTAGGTGCGATATTACCTCCTTCACCTTGCAGAGGTTCCAGTATTATAGCAGCAGGTTTTACAATTCCTGAATGTGCCGTATTTAATATCCATTCGAAATGACTTACACATTCGAACTCACAACTATCACTATTTTTACTGAAAGGACAACGATAGCAATAACTATAGGGTGCAAAACTTACATTTGGAATTAGGGATGTCAATTTATTACGAAAAAATGTATCCGAAGTTACTGCCAAAGCCCCGGAACTCATTCCGTGATACCCTCCTGTGAAAGCTATAATTCCATCACGTCCTGTCTTAATTTTTGCCAGTTTTATTGCTGCTTCTATAGCATCTGATCCCGTAGGTCCTCCAAAACTCACCTTGTATTCCTCCTGAATCTCAGTTGGCAAGTTTTTTAATATTAGCTGAATTAAATCAAGCTTATTTTCAGTTGGAAAATCTAATGCATGAATCAATTCTGTTTGTTGCTCTTTAACATAATCAAGCACATATTCGTTACCATGTCCCACATTCAGAACTCCGCATCCTCCAAAAAAATCAATAAACTGATTCCCGTCCACATCTTCAATAATACTTCCTTTTGCTCTTTTTATTGCAATTGGCATACTTCTAGGATATGAAACAACACTTCCTTCAATTTCACTTTGCAGCTTCAACAATACTTTCGATTTTTCACCGGGTATTGAAGCTGAAACAATTTTTGCACATTCAGATAAATGATACTTTTTAAGTAACTCCATAGTAAATTATTCTTACTTATTTTATTAATACAGATCTAGAAGAATTAAACTCTTTAATTAAAGAGGTCTCTGAAAATCAGCTACCAACTTCTAAACCCATTTGTTCTTGCACTAGCATTCCACCGTAATTGAATTTTATTAATCGATCACAGTACTGGTAATAGGCGTCATCATGGGTAATTGCAATTACAGTTTTTCCTTTATTTTTTAAATCAGGAATTATATTTTCATAAAAATACTTTCGAAATTCCGGATCTTGCTCCGCAGCCCATTCATCAAAAATGAAAATATCTTTGTTTTCTAAAAGTGTATATATCAATGCGAGGCGCTTCTGCTGGCCACTGGACAAATTTTGAAATATTCTGTTATTTTCATCCTGTCTAATAACTTTATCCAGTTTCATTTTTTTCAAAAGCTCCGCTAAATGCTTGTTAGATGGAAGAAGATTGAAATTATCATAATTCTCCGTAAAGAGATAATTATTGGAAAAAATACATGATATCATATCTCTATATTGCGCTCTGTTATCATCTGTAATTACTAAATCATTAAGGAAAATGTTTCCAGATTTCGGAATATATAATCCTGATAGTAAATTGATAAAAGTACTTTTTCCACTACCATTGCTTCCGGAGATAAAAATAATTTCCCCTTTCCCAAATTTCAGGTTGATTGGTTTAAGTTCAAACGTAACACTTCCTGTTTCATCAACATGCTGATAGGTTATCTCATTGATTGAAAGAGTTTCTAAAACTGGCCACTCTTCATTTGAAGCTGATAACAGAAGGGCATCTGAATGATTCAAATTATCTGTAAGAGTATCGTTAAACTCATTAATTCTGGCAAATGCAACATTATACCCTATGACACTCTTCATAAGGTTTATCAAAATACCAATTGGTCCCATTAAGAATAAAAGAGTAATCATAAAACCAGAAATGACTGTTTTATCAATACTAAAAACAACAGGTAAGACAAAAAGTATTGCACCAATCAAAAAGTAAAAAAAATAACCTCCTAATAATTCATTGCCAAAAGACGATAATCCTGCTTTGGTACTCAGCTTTATTGCTTTATCACGATTCTCTGTAATGTGCCCAATAAATATAGAATCACTTCTCTTAGTACTCATTTTAACTTTATTGAACCCATGTAAAAAGTCGTTATAAAATCTCATAAATACATCATCAAGATCTCTCTTGGCATCCATATCCTTTTCAATAATTCCATTTCGATATACATAGATAAAAACCAGTATAATAATAAGGGAAACTATCGTTAAGGCTCCTTTAGGATAAAGCCAAAACATGTATCCCATTCCGGCAATTATCATTACTAGAGAATTAAAAAAAGTGATAAAAACTCCGGGAAGTGATTCTAAAGTACGTACATCTTCCATTATCGTTCTTACTCTTTCCTCACCAATCTGCAAATAAGATTCATAATTTGATAGTCGAAGTTTATCAATTATTTGCAAAGTCATTTCTTTACCAAAGATTAGGCTCGCTTTTATCATGTAGCCATTAAAATAGTAGGTAAGCACAAAAGAGACTAAAACAAAAATTAAATAAATTAACCAATCAAACTCATTATAAAAGGGTAATGGAGTTCCGGATATTTTATGACTTACCAGCATTAACAAACTGCTACTCCATAAACCATTAATTACAGCCAAAAATCCAAGTAGTGGTAATGCTACTTTTAGTTTTAATCTTAATAAATTAAGCAATGTTGCTTTTCCCAATTTTCTAGCTAATTTAGTTGCAATTGTAATTTTTATTTCCTGAAAAAAAATCTGAAATACCTTGAAAAATCTCTCGACAATATCTGTTTGTCCATATCTTTTTAGATCTTTTGACGCATTTTCAATTATCAAAAGGAATAAAAATTCAACCTACTTTGAGTACATAATCTCTTTTTCTCCAAACAAACGTTCAGCAATTATATTGTTAGCCTGACAATCCTTTATCAATAGGTCAGACTGAACAATAGGATGAGATTCGGCTGTATATTTTATACTACTAATAAATTCTAGCCAGGGCTCCTGCCCCATTGCATACACATAGACTTCCTTTGGATTAAATGCTTCTACTAAGCCCCTGCCTCTTTCAAAATTAGAGCCCGCCAATCTACGGGAAGAATCCTTATCTCTTGCCAATGGTTCTGTTAGCAATGGACCATAAAGCCATGAAAGTGGCGCTCCGTCACATTCCATCCCTAAAAAGATAACATCAACATCTCCAAGTAAAGATTGCACTCTCTGATAGATTTTTGATTCTACATTGCAGGAATCAGCAACGAAAAGCATTTTAAAATCTCCAACACGCACATGGTGACATATTTTAGCCTGAATATTTAAATCTGAATGCTCTCCTATAAATGGAATTCCGGTAATAGAACAATCGTTAAATTTAATAGTATCCATTTCATCAATTTCTACTACATTATTAAATCCAATCGAATTAAACATCAACTTCAAACTAGGATCCTGCAAACTACCATTAGAAGATCTTGGTACAACTATATTTTTTATTTTATGTCTTAAAGGAATAAGTGTTTCGAATAAAATATGATCTTGATGATTATGTGTAATTAAGACATAATCAATAATATCTGGTAAATCCATATCTGAAAATCGCTCCACTTCCTGAGGATAACCATAATAACTAATAATCGGATCTATAAGAATACTTACATCCTTAGTTTCTACTAATATACAAGCATGACCAAAATAACGCATTCTTACTTTATCTCCCGTATATTTTTCATAAGGCTTAGGAACTTCAGTTGTAAAAAAAGATTCAAAAACAGCCTCCATATCAGAAGGTATATCCAATTTCTTTTTAATTTCACTTAGTGATCCTGGAATTCTTCTCATTTTACTGAGCTCATCTAGCCCACTATGATTAAAAGGTATATTCAAATGTATTTTATCCTTATCTTCTAAACGTGGCGTACTGAGTACAAAGGGTCTTTCGTCATTATCAGTTAACCATAATAAAATACTCTGTGAAGTTTCTTTGTAAAATTCACTATTATATAATAATGTCTCAAAAAATCGAAATGAAGGCTGGTTGTTAAGATCATAAATCAATTCTACATAGCCCTTTAATATCTCAGGAACCTCTGCATATAGCGGTTCAAGGGAGTATCCTTTTGCTTTTGTTTTAAGCATTAAATCTAGCTCTTTAATCCCTTCACTAAAGGCAATGAGATCTTTTTGACTTTTTAAAGTATTGTTGCGTAACTGCTCTATTTCGTCTACTCGTTTTCCTTCATAATCTATAAAAGGTCCACCTAACATTTTTGGATTTTTCACAGCAGCGGCATGGGCAGTAGGAGCCTGAATATAGGATCCCATTATTTTCAAATGTCTACCCACAATATTCATTGCTGCTGTTGCCGGAGATATTAAATGACTCCATGCATACCAGTTATCAAAAAGTGGCTCGATTACTAAATTCGGTTTTAAATAAACTTGATCTGTATTCATAAATATTGTTTTGTACTTAATTTACCTTCAAAGGCATCATATATTTTTTGAGTGATAATTTAGAGCTGTTTGTAACTAAAAATTAAATTCCTCTTTCATCTTATGGATTTAGGTTGATTAACATACCTAAACTTCCAAATATTAGTGATAACTACATAACATTATTCATCCAATAAAATCAAGAGGCCACGAATTTATAGTATTCCTGATACTAAACCTTACGGGAAACCGTAATTACAAAAGATTCTCAAAAAACTTTACGTTTTTTTTAAATTCTGTTAAACTACAACTTAATTTATGCTACTATTTTAACTTTTATATTACTGTATTACAAATGATAACAAAAAAACAAGCTTTAATAAATAGTGACTTACATATCTCACTGAAAATAATTTTAAACTTATTTTATTTCAAAAAGGCAAAACGTTAGGATAGAGAATTCCATCACAATGAAGTATCTAAGAATGTTTTACAGCTAATTTATTACACAATAATATATTTAGTAAGTGCAAATTAGAAAATCGCATTTCAGATTATCACGAACAAAACCTTAAAATAAAATCTAAAAAATAACAACGGAGTTAATAGCAATTTGAGATATCCTTTTTGCGATTGATTCAGCATGTTTAAAAATAAAAAAATGATCTCCTTCTAAAAGTTCAAATGTGCAATTATTGCTAGTCTCATTTTGCCAGTCCTTCATACCTGTAAGAGGGGTTTTTTCATCACCAAAACCTATCTCATCCTTACCCATTAAAATATGAATAGGAAAAGTAAAGGGTATCTCCATCGGTAAATAGCTATAATCCTCTATAGCTTTAAAATCCGATTTCATAATTGGATAGTAAAGATCCAAAAGTTCATTACATTCTAAAATTTCTTTTGGAAGTCCTCCAATTTTACCTACTTCTTCCCAAAAAAGAGAACTGGGTAATATAGATTTTTTGTTATTAAAGCGGCTAAATCCAGGCGCCCCGCGTCCTGTAAAAAAAAGAGCCATGGGTTTATGCATTCTTTTTTCAGTAATTTTCTTTGCCAATTCATATCCTAATAATGTCCCCATACTATGACCATATATGATATAATTTCCTTCTTGTATATGTGGCATTATTTGATTAAATAGATCATTTACCATCTGGTCAACGTTGTCAAACAATTTCTCTTTAAAACGACTACCTCTTCCTGGAAGCTCCAAGGTAATCCAATCTATCTTTTTTGGTATATACTTTTCAATATTATTAAAGCTATATTTATTACCTCCTGCAAATGGAAGAGCTATTATTTTATTATTCGTTGTCATTAATTTTTTAAATCTGAATTAATTTGTGGGATAATTTTGAAGAATCAAATTCTGAAATCTTTATACTTGATTCATTAACTAATTTATTAGTTGCTATATGGCATTTGTATTGATCGTCTAACCAAATTTGTTTTAGAAAAAAATTTTCATTATCAACAATTGCTGTATTTTTCAATACTTCAAAAGACCTTAGTGGTACGGCTAAACCTTTTCCACAACCTTTGATTACAGCTTCTTTTTGTGTCCAATAATTATAAAATGAATCCATCTTATTAAAAGATCCGGTAATTTTTATCCATTCCCCATCTGTCATCTGAGGTTGAAAATCTTCCAGCTGAATATCGCGTTTTAACTCAATATCTATTCCAATTTCACACAGATTAGTCACAGCACAAACAACAATTTTTCCAGAATGAGAAATATTAAAAAAAACTTCTCCTCTTTCTTCCCCAAAATAAGGTTTATTATATTCGGTATATTTTATATTGATTTCCCTATATTTTTTATCAAAATTATCAGTCCCTTTATAAAGTAATATCCTTCCTAATAATGACAATTGAGCATCCTGCCATCTGCGATAGCTCTTTACTTTTTTTTGAAAATCAATTGGTAATTTTAGCAAAGACTCTTGCATTAATTTTTTATGATTATTCTCAGAAATATAGGAATAATATATGTAAATCATTTTCGTAAGAAATATAAATCAACTAACTTTATACTTTGTTATTCACTTTTTGTGATTCATAATAAAGATTCTACAAGTTTAGCAGTAATTAACCTAATAACAAAATTTTATTAATCAAATAAATTTCGTTAAAAAACAAAAATCTATAACAACCAACAGTCAAAAGTAATACCTCGGAGCCTGAAACCTTAGTAAATATGGGGTTGTTAATTTCTGCATCGGGAAGTAAATGACTATACAGGATTTAGTGGGCAATTATTCCATTTCCGGAAGCAATCAGGATGAAAGTAATCAGATAACTTACAAAGGTATTTTGAGTTTATCTTTAGATGAAAACAATCGGATTATTGCCCAATGGCTTATTAACAACACCCAACAACAAAAAGGTCACGGGTTCTTTAAAGACAATATTCTGGTCATTAACTTTAGCTATAAAGGAGACGAAAATAAAATCTATAAAGGGGTTGCGGTTTATAAATGCATCACTGCAGATGTACTGGAAGGTTTTTGGACTGAAAAACAAGGAAACCCGCTCTATTTAGGAACTGAGCATTGTTTACGTATGAAGGCTAAAAACTTAAACTAAATCGAATTTAGGCTTTTGCATTAGAAAAAA
Source organism: Flavobacterium sp. B183 (assembly GCF_023539155.1). NCBI lineage: Bacteria > Pseudomonadati > Bacteroidota > Flavobacteriia > Flavobacteriales > Flavobacteriaceae > Flavobacterium > Flavobacterium sp. B183. The sequence continues at coordinate 4,026,414 of NZ_CP097434.1, forward strand.
TCAGAGCTAAATTATTTCTTTGCTATTTACGCTTTCCCGTAATGTTAAAAATCCCCTTTTCAATATCTTAGCAAGAATTATTACTCTTGATAAAACTTAATGAATTAAAAAAGATTAAATAAAACAACATTTATTTAATCTTTTTTAGAGCTAAACATGAGGTAAGCTTCCAGTAATTAAACTAAAAATTATGACCCTAAAACACTTAATGCCATTTTTGATTTTTGCCTTAATTGGGTGCAAAAGTAAGCAGCAAAACGATAAGCAAAATATTGAAAATGCGATTACAAAAAATGCTCATCAGTTGTTAGAAGACAAAAGATTTCATTCTGTTTCAATAGCAGTGTTTAAAGATGGGGAATCTACAATAAAACATTTTGGAGAGTTATCTATTGGAAAAGGAAATAAACCAAACGATTCTACTCGTTATGAATTAGCTTCTGTAACTAAAACTTTTACCGGTTATGTAGCCGCTAAAGCCGTACTTGATAAAAAAATAAATTTAGACGACGATGTTAGAATCTACCTTAACGAACCTTATCCCAATTTAGAGTTTAAAGGTGAGCCAATAAAAATTAAACATCTTCTCACCCATACAAGCGGGTTTCCCAATTTCCCTATAAAAGGTGAAAATAAAACGGCTTTTTTGGAGGGATTGAAATTAATCAAAATTGAAACGATACCTGGAGAGACCTATTTTTATTCCAACACGGCTCCAGAGTTAACAGCCTATATACTTGAAAAAGTGTATCAAAAACCTTATGAGGAATTGGTAACCGAATTTGTTTTAAAACCAAATAAAATGAACCAAACCAAATTTACACTAAATGATAATGAAAGACTAAGATTGGTAAAAGGCTACAACGATAAAAACGAATTAATGCCTAACTTCAATAGAACTTTATGGGGCGGAATTTCAGGATTGCATTCTACCACTACAGATTTGATAAAATATATGAAATTACAACTTGACGAGTCAAATCATATTGTAAATGAATCTCATAAAAAACTATATAAAGAAGGTTCTGATTTTTGGGAAGGCTATCATTGGTATATATTAGAAGATGATAATGAATTAATTTACAGACATCACGGAGGTATATACGGAATGCAGAATTGGTTTGTGATTTATCCTAAACAAAATATAGGAATATCTATATTGACAAATACTAGCTTTAATGAAACAGGAGAAATTTTGGAAAAAGTAGTTCATAAATTGTATGATGACATAAATAAATCAATATAAACTAAAAAAACAAACAGCACATAGAACGAAATTGCATCGGAAAGCAGGCCTGATTCGGGGAGTTTTTTTATTAGAACTTTTGCAGAGCATCTTAATAGTTTTCTATTATGTCTCTGCAATTCCACCCACATTCTTTATTTGTCCCTCTACAAACTTGAATTCAAGCCCATGTTCTGTATCCAGTTTATAGCGGATTGATATTTTAATGGTCTTCTCGTCTAAAACTCTCAGGTACATAATCTCTTTTATGTATTCGTTATGTTTATCGAGGTTGTCAATATTTAACGCCGGTTCTCCTGATTTTTCAGAATCTTCATAAAAATGAACGTATAGTTTTAAATATCTCTCATACGCTTTCTTTTGAATACTCTTCAAGTTAGTTTCAATATTCGTTATAAAATTTTGATACGTTTCTGCAAATTGTGTCAGTTGATTTTCTGTTGGCGGTTCTTCTATTTCTTCTCCCTCTTCGTCAAATTCTTCCCCTAAAAAAACTTCTACATCCTGTTGGTCAAAAAAAGAATCCGTAAAAGTTATGTCCGAAGAAAATCCTGCCCAATCTTGTTCTATTTTTCCCCAATATTTATGTGTTGTCATAGTCTTTTTTTATCCGATATCCAGCTAATTTACAATTGTCGAAGTTATAAATAGTAGGTTCCGATTTTCTTGTCATTATATTGTCTCGTTTCCATACTTCGAAGGGTAATAAATCTATCATATAAAGCTAGTCATAGTACCAAATAAGTGGTTACTTGTTTTCCTTTTCACTCCCAAGCAAAAACAAACCTTAAATTAATGAAACGATGACTTTTATAAAAAGATAAATTTGAAAATTTATCTCTAAATCAGTAAATCCTTAAAAGAACTTGCCAAAGCAATTGTGATTATTAAGATCCCTACAATTAAAAATAGACAAGAAGTAATCAATAACCATTTGCATAAATTTAAATCTTTCTCAAAGCTCAATTTTTCATTTTTTAAAGTTTTTTTGAGCTTGTTAAGTACTTTCTTATTATCTGTTTGGGCGCTCTTAATTTCAGATATTTTTTGCCGTAAACGAAAGCCTCTAATAAAATGTGTCATACAATCAGTTGAAAAATAACGATGACTTAAAGCTACTAAGGCGGTCAATATCAAGATTACCGCTCCAAGCAATAATAGTAATTTATTCCCTGAGAATGGTTTAATAAATATAAAATTTTTCTTGTCAACATCTGTAATTTTAAATATTACATTCGTTATCAGAAAACCGTAAATGGTTAGACCAAGCAATGAAAGCCTCAGTATTTCTGAGGAGAAGCTTTGATATTTTTCTAAAATTATAAAATCTACTTTATAATTATCTTCATTTATAGGGATATTACTCAAATATTTCGTTCGAAGTGTTCTCATAGTTTACCTTTGAATAATTAGCACATTGATCACCATTGTTTTACACAATTTAAACATATTTCATATTTCATAAAAATAGTCAACTTAACTTTTAGGCTTCAAAAGACTTGAATGTATCCATCCCTCTATTTTAATACTATGTTTCCAATCCTTGATATCTTTAATATCATTCACTAAGTAAACTTTCGACCATTGTCCGAAAGTTTCAATTAATCCCACTTCATAGCCATTTTTTAATGTTCGGATTGAGCTTGAAGTTTTGTCGGGTTTTGTTCTAAATTCGGCAACGCCATCAGAGACCGAGTTCACTAAAAAGATCTTTCCGATATTGTCTGTTTTTCCAAAAACATTTGTTTTAAAATCATCCCAGGGGAAAGCAGGTCCCGGATCCGGTTTTCTTGCCGGTGAGATATCGTCGTGCCCCACTACAAAGGATAATTGGTAGGTATCAATCAGGAGTTTACTTAATTTAGAGACCGCTGCTATCTGAGCATCTGTAAATTTAAACCAATACTGATTTTCTTTACTGTCCCAAAATTTATGTTTGTGTTTCAATTTTACAATTCTGTCTTTTTCTGACGCAGGATATGTTTTATAACTGGGTGTTCCGTCTTTGTTCTCCCCTACTCTTCTTCTGAAACTGCCATCTGTCAATTTTTCACAGAATCCGGGATTTACAATTTCAATACCAATAGCATATTCATTCATTCCGGTTCGTCCATCCCAACTGCTGTAACCGGCATGGTTGCATCTGGTGTTAAATGGAGCAAGCTGCGTGATGGTTCCGTCAAGGTCAACTACAATGTGAGCACAAATCCGGTCTGTATTTCCTTGTGCGGGAGTCTGTTTGAACCAGGTTATCGCCCCCGATGCTTTATCGCCTGCCGTGTAATGTATGATTAAATATTTTGGCGAAATTTGATATTGGAAATTCGAGGTGGGGTCTTTTACTATTTTTTCTGCTTGGCTTTCCTGAACAAGCCAGTTTTTGTCAATTTTCATAAGGATTTGTTTTTTAGAGTTTGAAATAGGATAGTTTTTAAACAATATCTTCATTTTGCATTTATGGATGATAAAACCACAAATACGAACCTCTTTATGCGTAAAATCAATATGTCGAAGTCATTGTTTAGGATTAAAAATGAGTAGTAGCGCTCGTTACTTATCGTTTTATAAGCAACATCATTTAAAGCATTAAAATCTACCAAATATACTGACAATCAATATTTTACAAGCAAGTGTTTATACGTGATTTAAGGAAAGTATTTACCGCTGAACTAATTCGCGTTCTGATTTTATTGTTCAGGTAATTCATTCGTAATTCAATTCTTTGCGGTTGGGCTTTTGCCCTTTCAGGGCGATATTTGTCATAAATTTAGATTATAGTACGTTGCACTATGCTATAACTTTTAGGCTTTCAGCCTGCTTGGTTTTAGAGTTTTAGTTGTAATCTGGTATTACTTTGAAGTAAGTACATACTAGTATTAAATTGCGATTTACTCGGCTAATTGCTATGAAAGAGCTTTAGCAATAGCAGAGTGCAACGCACTATCAATAGTGATTCGTATTGTTTACGCCCTAAAAGGGCAAAAGCCTAATCGCAAAGAGCGTCACCAATCATTTCTTAACGTTATTAGTAGGGAAAACACAATGTTTCTTTTATTACTTAGAAGTCCACACTTCAATTTGTCCTATGGGAACTAATTTTTGATATTTCGGAGTAATTGAATTAACAATCTTATATTCATCATTCAATAATTTGTTTGCCTCTTTAGCAAGCCTCTCATCTTCTGCATGAAAGTATTTAATAATATTGCTAAACTTTCCGTTAACCTTGTCAATTCTTGGTGCGGCCCATTCATTCTCCTTAAATTTTTGCTGTATGCTTTCTACATTTTTAATATTAATACCTGAGGCATACTGAATATATACTATCTTTTTGAGTATCGAAGTGATGAGTGTAGATTTCAAGGTATCAGCTACTTGAGAAACGGGCTGTTGGTTCTTAATAGTTGAGTCATATACTACATTAGTTGGGTAAATAGAACTAGTTTTGTCCACCCCATACAAACTGACAATATTGTTCCATTTTATAGTATCATACTTCATTAAAAAATCTCTTGGAACTTTATATGACAATTCTTCTTTGTTTACACCTGTCTTTTTTGTGTTTAAAATAAGTGATTCTGCAAAACCAACTAACATTTCCTTATCTTGAGCTCTCAAAACTCCTCCTTCGGTATTGTTTCTCAAATACCTTTCCAGCGTCAATAAAGCCAAATCTGATCTAATGCTACTTTTCATAGAAGTATCTTGCGTAAATTTTTCAATAAGATCTCCAATCATTTTATTTTCATCGATTTTTTTTTCAAAAGTGGCAACCTTATCAGACATTATTGAAGTTTGATAACCTACCAGAGACGTAAATACTACCAATACCGTAGTGGATAAAAAAGTACCTATCGTACTTAATTTATCCCAGATATCTTTATTTTCCATTATGTTTCTATTTAATAGTTAAATTTAACTGTGGTTAACTCCCAAAATTGTATGTAACGTTGAGAAAACCAAGAACATTGGAATTTTCAACATCATATTTTACCGTAATTGGAATCCAAAAATCTTTAGCCAATCGTATCCTTAATTCTACATTGGCAGTAATAGTTTCATGGTCCTCATCAGGCAATACATTTTTAAAAATCTTATTGTACTCCCCCAAAGCTTTAATTTCAAAACAGCTTATTTTTTCGGGATGCTTTCTCAATAGCACAAAATTCAAACCAGCCTTTCCGTTTAAAGACGTTCTCGGCATACTGACCAAACTTGTATCAGCATAAGTAAATGTGCACCTTACATCAATTTCTTCATTAGATTTTGCAATTCCCTTGAGTAGAATTGTACTCAGAGAATATTTATTAAATTTACCCTCTGTATTAGTAGAGCCATCGGCAGCAATAGTCCAAAGAAGTTTAGTTTTAGCCTTGTCGATCTCTGAAGACCGAAGCTGACTTAAAGATTTGATATAATTTGAAATGTCCTGATTATTAGGGCCCGTTTCATCTATATTTTTAAGTGATGTTTTATTCTTCTCAAATTCCTTTATTATTTTTTCATAATAAGTATTGTCAGCAGGATTGTATTCAATTCCGTTTAGCAAATCTTCACTGGCTTTATTCAATTCGTCTAATTCTTTATCGTTTAAACCGACCGCTAATTTGGATTGAATAATTTGAAACCTTCTTATAAAAAGTTCTCTATACTTACCATATTTAGTTTTAGCCAAATTGATTGTTAAGCTATCCCTCCCATTGACGATGGCATAAGTAAAACCTCCCGAAAATCCAGTGTATTTATACTTTTCATCTAAATTGACTTTTGCATTTATTTGAAAATTTCGTAAAAAATAAGATTTTTCAATTGTGAGATCTGATAATTTTGATATATCAGCATTATACATGATTTTAAACAATGTAGTATTCAATTCTAATGATTTTTCATCTTTAGAAAAATTTTTTGTGGTCAACTGAATAACGTTGTAAAGCGCATCTTTAAAGTTACCGGTTCTACTATTATCAATTTCTTCAATTATTTGCTCTTGACAAAGCATATTTACATTAAGTAATAGCGATATAATAAGTAATATTCTCTTCATAGGCTTACGGTTATATAAAAACTTTAAAAATCTTCGAATAAATAGGACTAGTTATATTGTAAGATTTCTTACTGTTTTTTCCTAAATTATCTGTATAACTTACCTCTACATCGGTCTGACCTTTCTTCGGATTTTCACCGGAAACAATCACATTGTATTCCCCTTCTCCAATTACAAAGGTTTCATCAAAAGAAACATCTCTTTTGATACTTGTGTCATGACTACTATTAACTTTGTCAATAAAAACCAAAACAGGAACAGGTGCTTTACCTCCCTTAATACTTAATTTAATACGAACACTTCCCATAAATTTCAATAATTTAATTTCGCCTACTCGATGCCCTCTTTTCGGCTTCCGAGGATATTTTGGAAACATGAATTAAAAAGAAAGAGTAATAAACTCTTTTTAATTTCGGCTATATTTTATAAAGAAAAGGTTTTCTAAAGTGAGACTAAAACTATTATAACTTTACCAATTTCCATCTTTGTTATGTGCAAAGTATAAGGAAAATGTAACTCAAATATATATCCAGAATAATAATACTATTGCAAACTATGACTTATTAAGAGGTCATTACTATTTGCTTTTTTATAGGCGTGTGTAGTGAAGATAATATTAATAAAAAACAGAACTTACCCCAGTATACTATAATTTATAAGTATTGTATGAGTTTAAACTATCTTAAACTAAGGTACGATCAAAAACATATAGAACCAATACGTACTTATACGCGTTTTTATTTATAAAGAAGAGAATCTATTTAGTACAAGTGTTCAATAAAAAAGGGTTGTCTTTATCAGACAACCCTCTTTTTAATACTTACAAACTGTTACAAGGTAGTTTTATGAGCGGTAATAGTACTTAAAAACTCTTCTACTTCCTCCAATTCATTGTTTACGCGTTGCAAGTCCAGTTCTTTTTGCAGCAAGGCCACTACTCCGTAACTTACTTTTCGATTTTCGAGTAAGAATTTTTTATACTCTAACTTTACCTTCTTTTTAAGCTCGTCTTCCTTAGTTGGACCATCCGGTAGTGCATCAAGTACAACATCTGCAGCCTTTAGTTCGGCGAGCACCCCCTTTAATATTGCTTCTATTTCTAAAGACGAAGTTTCAAACCGAGTGGTCTGATAATCTTCAGAAAGCTTTTTAAAAGTTAATTCTGCCTTCTCTTTCTCTGCCCACATCAATAAAGCGTCGCAGTCTGCTGCTGTTGTAATTCTTTTGATAGAATAAGCCATGTCTTTAATATTTTAAGATTTATACTACAATAGTATTAAAAATCAAAACACCTTTTATATGTAAGAAATATTTTATAAAAAGATTAACTTTTTTATCCAAAAAAAGTAGATTATCCACTATGAATTATCAATTATTAATCGGAAACTCCAGCTTCGACTTCGCTCAGCCGGACATTCGGCTAACCTACACAACTCACAACTCACAACTAATAACTCAACAGCCGCTCATTCAGCTTTAGTTCCTCTTGTTGCAGTACCCAGAGTTTAAGTACGTAGGGCTCCTGCACATCTAAGCCATTTTTGGTAATATCTTTTTTGGCATTGTTTCTAATAACCTGCAAAACTGTCTGCTCCTCTTTGGTTGCTAAGAAATCGGAGAGCTGTAAAGCGATGAGTGTAGCCTCGTATTTTTTTTGATGACTCTCGAGTTTTTTGGATGTAACCAGTTGTTTGTGTTTATTGGTGGCCAGTTGTTTTTCTAAAAACTTTTTTGTTTTTACTTTCTGAGTTTCGATATGCTCAAAATTATGCTGATCCTGCCCGTCCAATTGCTTCACAAAAGCAAGCATTTCACTCAGTTTTAGTTTAGCTGCTACAGGTAAATCACGTTTTCCTGATACATACATCGACCACTTACTACGAACAATTTGCAGTAACATGGCTATATCTTCCTGTTTGATACCCAAAAGTTCTCCTATTTGCTTCTCCTTATCCATCATTTATTTTTAATTGGGTTACTACTTTAACTATTGTGTCAATTTTATTCTATTTTTAAAATTTGACACAAATTGTGTGTCAAATTTAAATTTATTTTCAACTTTGACACACAATTTGTGTCAAAATATTTTTTCTTTTATATTTTGACACAACTAAGATAGATTAATAAAAACAGTTTCACTAAGAGCAAGCAAATACATGTTTTTTAAATTTTGCATGAAACTTTACTTTTCCTGGCCCGCTAGACGTCATTAATGAAAAAATATTAACACATAGAAACATAGATTTTAAACTGTATAAAAGAATACAAAACAGAAACACGTTTCTTTCACATAGTGTACTATGCGCTTTTAAATAAAGTGAAACGCCTTTTAAATGCAAACCAAACTATGTTTCTATGTGTTTAAAAAAATTAGACTCCACGTTTTTTTTAAATACCATTCTACGACTCGGCAGCCAGCAACTGACTCAGTTCGCTCAAAAATTCAAGTTCATCCATAGGAAACAGCTGCAAAACGGTTTCTAGAATAAGCCCCACATTAATCGTTTCATTTTTTTCTGTCTCCTGAAACTTAGGAGCATGTTCATCCAACGCCACTATGCACAATCTGAGCATATTGGTAATCACACAACCCAGCTCATAATAATTGACAAACTTCAGTTGAGCCGTATTGCTTTGTGTTTGATCTTCGCCCGGCTTTAAGGTGTGGAAATAACGCGCCGTTAGCTTTTTAAATTTCTCCAGATTCTCCATTTCATTTCGCTCCATAATAGTTTTTTGATTTTTATTCTTGCCACAGATTAAAGGATTAAAATGATTAAAAAATCTATGAGAATCTGATAATCTGTGGCTGTTATTTTTTAAACATAAGAAAAAGTGTACTTTTGTTTAACAAGCCGCAAGAAAAGAATAGATTACAGAAACGCCAATTATTTTTTACTGTATGCTACACAACCAAATATGTTTCATACATATTACCCCATATTAAACTGAATACCGATTATCTTTGAACTGTTTAAAAATATAAATAGTATAATTATTATCTTTGAATTATGAGCACACAAACGAAACCCAACCATATAGGCCGAAAAATTAGCCGTATTCGTGAACTGAAAGACATGAAACAAGAAGCTTTGGCACAGGCCTTAGGAACCAACCAACAGGCCATTTCTATTATAGAAAACAGTGAAACTGTTGATGAAGAAAAACTAATTCAGATTGCAAAAGCTTTGGGCGTAACTGTGGAAGCCATTAAAAATTTCTCGGAAGAAGCAGTTTTTAATATCATTGGGAACACAGTTAACAATCATGATAATGCTGGTTTCTTTCAATACCAACCTACATTTAACCCGTTAGATAAATTGATTGAAACTTTCCAGGAAAAAGAAAAGCTTTACGAACGCTTACTACAAGCTGAAAAAGATAAAATCGAATATTTGGAAAAACTATTGAAGAAATAGAAAACCATTTTTGTTATAATCTATGAGAGACTGCTAATTGCGGTCTTTTTTTTTGAACTATATTCAATTGTTTGCATCATTTATAATAGTCACTTCTAATTGAGTTATAGATTTTGTTATTCGATAACAAATAGTATTAAAAGATTTTATTATTATGGAAAATCGTAATGAATAAATGATTCTCAAATTACTACACAACGCGTATATATACTGGTTTCCATATTCGATCTTTTGTTTAGTTTTATCATTCAACATTTTTGAAAAACAACAATAAATAATATAACACATGAAAATAATTTTACTTGATGGGGTCGGGTTCAATAAAATGATAAGAGCCAATAAATTAAAAAGTTCATTTATGAGAGTATGCTAAACATAAAAGATGGAACTTTTCAATATATTAGAACATAGACAAATACTTTACAAGTCCACACAATACTATACCGCAATACTAATACAACAGGTTTTGCGAAAAACATGACAGGAATAAGCAAAAAAAACTAATTAAACTAAAATTTATGAAACCAATTATTATCAACATAAATGATGAGTATAAAATAAAAATTGAAAACGGAAATGAATTTAAAGGTTCCATTTTTGAAGAGGTATATAACAATGCCGCAAAAAACCTATGTGACATAATATTTCAAAGTATTAATAATAATACATACGATACTTATAATAATATTATTGCTTTTACGGGTGAACGAGGCAAGGGAAAAAGTTCATCAATGATCTCTTTTAGAAATGCATTATTAGATTATAAAAATAAAGTCAAACATTCTTCTTTTTTTAATTCTCCTGATTTTGATAATATTAGTAAATCAAGTTTTGCTGAAATTGATATAATTGACCCATCATTATTTAGAGGTAATGAAAGTCTATTTGAAATTATAGTAGCTAAAATGTTCTCAAAATTCCAAGAATTAATAAAAAAAGAAAATTGTGGGATTTCTGATGAGGATAGAAGGACTTTAATAAAACTTTTTCAACAAGTTTTTGATAATTTAAAAATTATAAATAGTGATAAAAAAGAAATCTATAATTTAGATTCACTTGAAGCTTTAAGTAATTTAGCATATAGTAGTAATTTAAGAAAGGGGTTTAGCGATTTAGTTGACAAATACCTGAATGTACTTGATGATAAGAAAAGCTTCTTAATTGTATCAATAGATGACTTTGATTTAAATATCTCCAAAGCATATGAAATGCTTGAGGACATTAGACATTTTTTAATCCAAAAAAGAATAATTCTTTTAATAGCTTGCAAAACGGAGCAATTAAAAGACTCAATAATTAATGAAATTGTAAAAGAATATAGGTATAAATTAAATTTAGAACAAAAAAGTAAAATACACAATTTTACTTCAATTGATGAAAGGAAATCATCAAGAATGGACAATAGGAAAATCACTACTGATTTTGAAATTACTAACGAATTTATTTTAACCGAATTATCAAATAAGGCAGAAAAATATATTGAAAAACTTATACCATTCAATCATCAAATTTTTATTCCTTCGCTAACAGACTTCTGTGATATACACTTTTCTTCATATCAGGAAATTGAAGATATAAAATTTACTTTTTTTGACTCTAACAATGACGACTTAAGTAAAATAAAAAATGAATCAATAATTTATATTGGAGATGTAGATTCTCTAAGGGGTATATCATTAGAGAACATACTGGAAGATAAAAATGAAGTCTTAAAGCAAGAGCTTATAATCGATGAAAAACTATTTATTGAAAAGAATGTTTACGATTGTTTGTTAAAATTAATTTATACAAAATCAAAAGTTTTTATTGACAAAACTGATTATAGATATCAATCTATTTTTCCTTCAACACTAAGAGAATTAAATGAACTTATTAAAGTGTTTGATAATGAAAATGTTTTGGAAAATTTTAGAAAATACATATTAAACAAAAGTATCAATGAACTACCTGAAAACTTAAAAAAAATCATTTTAGATATTGACAAACAAGATTTTTCTTCTTTAAACCTTCATATAATTCATCAACTTGTAAATATTGAAAAATCTTTTCAAGCATCTAATGATACTAACTTACAAATTGATTATCACAATTTAAATCCTTCATTAACATCAATAGGTGATGTCTTTTCAATAATGAAATTATTTTATGAGAACGTAAAAAGCACTAATATTTATTGGTACAAGTTTTTGGATTATTTAAGTATTTATTATTCTGTGAGAATCAATCAAATATATACTGAAAAGCCAAATGTTCTTTTAGAATACTGCAAAGGCGGTTTGTACGATGGAGAATATCGAATCTTCCCAGTAGCAAGAATAATAACTGAAGAAGGATCAAAAAATATTAATAGGGATTGGATTGAATATAAATTAGGCAGAAAACCAGGACATATAATTAATTCAATTAATTCAATTTTTAAATCTTTAGAAGAAACTGATGCGTACTGGTTGGCATTTTTTATACAGTTCTTTGGAGATCCTGACTCAATTAATGAATATAGCTACCCTTACTTTAGAAAAATCAATCAAGGAGGAGGAATTATTTCTCATTTAGTTTTTTCACCATTTGCTATTTTTACAAATATTCTATTTCCAGTGGAAGTTTGGAATTCAATTTTTAGTAAGGATTTTGATTTCGAGAACATCATTATGCAAGACATTCTAAAATGGAAACAGGAACATTCCAAGTTTCAGATACTGCTCACGAACCCTATGTTTTTCAGAGAGTTAACTGAAAACTTATCCAGATACTCAGCTACTGCTTTCAAATCTTCAAATATTCAAAGTTATTATGATACAATATATGTTTACTTTAATGATAGTTTAAAGAAAGCAATTAACACACTTACTAAAAAATACGATTATTTAAATTTAGATGAAAATTGTTTTGATTCTCATCCAATAATGTTGCATTGGAACAGAATTAACAGCATTGAAGAAAATAAAAATAAAATGTCTAACATATTTCAAGCTTTTATAAAAGTTGAAAATATTGAAATGTTGGAAACAGTAGAGCAAAATAGTGATGTCGATATAAATTACTTAAAAAAGAAATTTAACTACTATAAATCTTATCTTTTGGATGAAAATGAAAATACAAGGAGTTTAACTCATTTAGTTAATTCATTTCAAAAACATACTACCGTTTATAAAGATTTGTCTAAAATCAGAACTGACAAAAAGAAATCTGTTATCGTAAAAAAAACTGAAGCATATAATTACCTTTTAAATATTATAAATGGATAATCTTCGCAAATCTATACGTTTATTGTTTGCTGATTTTTGTCCAGATAAAGTTTTAAATTTAAAAGACGAAGAAAAATACATTAATAAGCAAAGTTTTTTAGAAAATGGATTTCATTCATTTTCTAATTATTCATTGGATGAAATTCAAAACGTATTTACTAAGCTAGAGACAGATTGGTTTTTATTCAAGCATAATAAATCTATATTTAATATTCTACCCCATTTTAATTCTAAAGTTTTAGTTGAAGAAAATTTAGAACCCTTTGTAGAATATCAACATTTATTAAAATGGCGTGATTTATCATATTTTGTTGGGGAAGACCTATTGAATTGCTCTCACTTTGCTTATACAGATGTCGTTTCATACCGAAGAAGGGATTTTTTTTCGTGGAGACCAACAGCTTTTTCTAATAATAAATCTTTGCGAACTTTATTAAAGAAAGGTTTGGCAGAAAATCACTTTCATTTAAAAGGTTCAGGTCCTGTTTTTGATTTGAGTTGGATTAATCTAATGAATAATGTCAATAACTTTGAAAAAGAATTTAATGAGTTAGAAAAAGACTTGACTTTACTTACTAAGATTACCAATGCCTCGGATGCTTCTAAAAAAGAATTAAAAATTTTAGTTTATAAAGCCTCTTATATTAGATTGAAATTATTTAATGAAATAAACAACTTAAATTCTCAATTAGAAATTGACTTATCAAAAGATTCAAATGTAATTGATTCAAACGATTTAATTATAAAACTGAGTGAATTAGACCAAGAAATAAGGTTGAATAAAAAAGACTGTGGGCATCGTTTTAGACACTTCAAAAATGTGGAAGTACTAGATTATGCAATTCCTAAAAATATACATATTCAAAATCTCTCACGTTCTTTTATATTTTACGGTGAACGAAAGCTACTATATGATTGCTTTAAAAAAATTTATAATCAAGATAAGAGCTTTAAAAAGCTTGAGTATTTATTTCACGCCTATATACTTATTAAGCAACGATTCAGAGCGGAATTAATTCAGGTTAATAACAAAGTTGGCTTTGGAAACTTTTCTAAATATCAAGACCGAAAAGAAAAATTTCTACCTGATGGTTCAATTTATCATACCGCTTTTGTCAATCTTGCCGTTAACGATACTTTAATTCACAATGCAATTAGATCTTTTGAAGTCCGTATTGCACCAAAAGATGAATACAATAAATTAACTCAGAGTATCTCCTCCTATAATAAAATTCTAAGAAAAAATACCATTCAATCTGAGAAAGAGTTTATATATGACCTAATTACAGTTAAAAAAAATAGAAAACTGAATCATTTCTATACTATTCATTACATTAAAAAAGAAGATCAACTAAAACCATCCAAAATTTCCAGTTATGTCACATGTAGACATGCTAAATTAAGAAAGGAGATTAAGTATCAATCAATAGCCATAAGCACATTAAGGGAGAAAAGTGCTAAATATTCTGAATCTATTAGAGGCATTGATGCCGCTTCTAATGAATTTTCCGCTTCACCAGAGGTATTTGCCCAAGGTTTTAGATATTTAAAAAACCATAGATTAAAAGGAAGTTTAAATCATTTGAAAGAAGTCATGAGTGAACATAAAATGTATGCCACTTATCACGCTGGTGAAGATTTTTATGATCTAGTTGATGGATTGAGAACAATAGATGAATGTATCATTTTCCTAAATCTTGCGCAAGGAGACCGAATCGGGCATGCTTTGGCTTTAGGTATAAATGTAAGAGATTACTACCATTTTAAGAAAAATAAATTGATGCTTCCAAAGCAAATAGTATTAGATAATACAGTTTGGTTACTTGCCAAAATAAGAAAATATGGAATTGACATTTGCAGAAACGAAGTCAATAGATTAGAAAAATTATATGAAAATCTTTTTTCTGAATTATATCAACACAACATTGACAATGATAGCGCTTTTAAAAACAAATATTTCCATCAAACGGTTTACTATGATGCTTGGAAATTAAGAGGTGATGATCCTTATCTTTACTTTGACAATCTCGACACTGATATTTACAGTAAAATAAACCTTACTTATTGGGAAAGATGTCGTATAAATGAAGAGTCTCCAAAATCGAAAAACACACGAAAAAACATTGATGTGAAATTTTTATATCAACAATATCATTTTAATCCTCAAATTAAAATACAGGGTAAATTAATAAAGCAGTTTGAGATTACTCACGATTATATGAGACTGGTCGAAGTTGTTCAAGAAAAAATGATGTACGATATAAAGATTAAAAATATTGCAATTGAATGTAATCCAACTTCTAATTACTTAATTGGTACCTTTAAAAAATATGCTAAACATCCTATTAGTAAGTTTTTTAATCTTGGTCTCGAAACCTCACCAGATTTAATAAAAAACTGCCCTCAACTTTCAGTTTCAATTAACACAGATGATCAAGGTATATTTTCTACTTCATTAGAAAATGAATATGCTCTAATAGCAATCGCTATGGAAAAAGAGAAAGATGAATTTGGTAATAGAAAATATGATTCAACTATGATTTTTGAATGGCTAGATAAAGTTAGACAAATGGGATTAGAACAAAGTTTTAAAGGTTGATGTCTTACTCACTTCACTTAACATTGTATAACACCCCATTCATTAATGAATTAGCTAAAATGCCCCAACTGGTAAGAGCATTTGGCAGTACAAGGCTCGCACGATACCTTAAACTCACACACATAAGCGTATTAGTTAAGACATACTAAAATAAAAGCAGCTCATTAATTGGGCTGCCTTTATTAATCCACCACAATCTCATCAACAAACAGCCACGAACTTGAACCAGTTGGACTCTTTTTTAAATTCGTAGCGATTACTTTTACAAACCTAACCTCTTGTTTTTCAAAATTGATTTTAAAGTCTTTCAGCTCTGAATTCACATTTACAGCAAACGGGCGATTTATTTTTCCAACTTCGCTATAATTACTGCCATCCTTAGAGACTAAAACGGTTACTTGTATTGGAAAATAAATTCCGGCGCCCTGACTTTCTAAAGTGCCTATAGCTACTTTTTCGATGTTTTGTTCTTTTTCAAGATCGATCACAATTTCCATGTCCTTGACCAACCATGCCTGCCATTGACCGTCATGAAAGTTTTTAGACCCTCTGATGGTATTGACCATTCCAAGAGGTCCGTCTCCTTTGTAACTGTCATTATAACGTGTTACATAAGTGACTTTATGACCTACTGCTTTATGGAATACAATCGTATCGGTATATACTCTTCCAACCGGTTTATTATCCTGACACAAAGACGCTTTTAGAACTGTAGTTTGGTGAACCGGAATAGGATTTACATATTTTATGGCCTTATTGTCTATGTTTTTATCTCCCAAAACATAACGAATGTCGGAATTTGGAAATTCATTTTTAAGAGTAACGTTAATCACATTTTTGTCTAAATCAGCCACAGCCGAAGAAGTAACCAAATAAGCGCTTTTGGCATAATTAATCCCTAAATAATCGTAGCGTTGCAACAAAGAAGGCAATCTGGACGTAAAATTATTCCAATCGCGATTTTCTCTTGTACTCCACAACACTTCAGACAAGGCGGCCAATCTCGGGAAGATCATATATTCGGAAGCTTTTGGATTGGTGATGTATTCTGCCCATAAATTGGCCTGTCCGCCTAAAACATGACTGGCTTCCTGTGGAGTCATGCTATCGACAACGGGGTCAAACGCGTACACTTTATTTAAAGGATTAAAAGCATCAAAAGCCAAAGGTTCTTCGTTTTGAGGCCCCTGATAAAAATTAAAATAACAAGGCGATTCCGGCGACATAATTACGTCATGACCTTGCTTTGCAGCTTCTGTCCCTCCTACTGTTCCTCTCCAGCTCATTACTGTAGCTTCGGGAGCTAAACCGCCTTCGAGTATTTCGTCCCAGCCAATTATTTTTTTGCCCTTTGAATTGATGTACTGCTCCATTCTTTTCACAAAATAACTTTGCAGTTCGTGAGCGTCTTTCAATCCATTGTCTTTCATTCTTTTTTGACAATTCGGACATTTCTCCCAATTGGTTTTAGTAGCCTCATCACCTCCAATATGAATGTATTTTGATGGAAAAATTTCAATAACCTCCTCTATTACATTTTGCAAAAACTCAAAAGTAGTTTCTTTCCCGGCACAATAAATATCCGTAATAGGCCATAATCCACCCGACGGAACTCCTATTCTCTGATTGAAACAAGCCAGTTCAGGATAAGCGGCAATCGCAGAGCTCACGTGTGCCGGCATTTCGATTTCGGGAATAATTTCTATATTTTTTGCGGCGGCATATTTTACAATTTCCTTTAGTTCTTCCTGAGTCAGAAAGCCGCCATACGTTCCTTTTTCGTCCGGATTGGTAAGCTGTCTCGCATTCCAGGGCGCTTTCTCCTGATCGACTCTCCAGGCCCCCACTTCGGTCAGTTTTGGGTATTTTTTAATCTCAATTCTCCACCCCTGATCGTCAACCAAATGCAAATGCAGGACATTCATTTTAAGCATTGCCAATCGGTCGATAGTCGCAAGTATATAATTTTTATCAAAAAAATGACGCGATAAATCCAGCATCAATCCTCTCCATTGAAAACGAGGTTCATCGGTAATGGTAAGAGTTGGAATCTCCCATTTCACCGCTTTAATTCTGCTTTTACTTTCAATACTTTCGGGTAGTAATTGTCGGATGCTTTCTAAACCATAAATAAAACCCGCATTCCCTTTTGCCGTAATTGTGATGTTTTCTTTATTTACCTCCAACAAGTAAGCTTCGTTCTTTAAAGCAGTATCGACTTTAAACTGAACGTAATTACTTTTGGGAATGGTATTTGAAATTTCAGGACGGAATCCTGCTGCACTTCCGAATTTGTTTATTAAAACCGTAACGATTTCTTTTTGAGCGTCATCACTTACCACAAATTTAGTCGTTGCAGAAAACTGAAAATTACCTTGTTTAAGAACCAATTGTTTTGGTTTCGGAATGATTTGAATCCCTTTTTCTCTATTTGCTTTTTGACTGTAAGCATTGCTTAAAAGGGTCAAAAAAAACACAATAACAACTGGTTTTAGTATTCTCATTCTTTATTTATTTTAAAGAGGATAACGTTTTAAACTGATAAAGATAACCTTTGTCTTTTAGTAAATCAAACTGAAAGATCATGTCGTAAAGCAAGCTATCTCCGATTTAAGATCGTGGTTTGGGTAAGTTCCTGTCGTACATAATGATCGTTCCTGCCACTGCAACATTTAGACTTTTTACGGATTTAAATTTTACTAAATGATGGCATTTCTCCATTACTTTTTTGGACAGGCCATGATCTTCTGCGCCTAATAAATAAACACAGCGTCTTGGATGTTCGTAGGTCTCTAAGTCGGAAGCATTTTCGTTTAATTCAACACCCACTAATCGTGCTCCTTTAGGTAAGTTTTCAAGAAATGCTTCAAAGGTATCGTAATGAAAATACGGAATTGCTTTTACCGCATCGTGGGTATCACAGGCTTGCTTGGCATATCGGTTGCCGATAGTAAATATAAAAGTTGCTCCCAGATTTTGTGCGGATCGCCACAAAACACCCAAGTTTTCAGGCGTTTTACCATTTTGTATCCCTATGCCAAAATATTCGTTTGTAAAATTATCATTCATAAGGGCAAAAATACAAACTGGAAGTACATGAATCAATTTTTTATTGCGATGATGTAAAGTCTCTATATCACTTATTAACTAAAAACAATTGTAACAGAATCAATCTGTTGTCGTCTTATTTTAAACCCAAAACCAAAATGACGACAAACCAAAAAACAGCCCGAATTGCAGGTTTACTTTATTTAGCAGTAGTCCTGACCGGAATATTTAGTTTAGCCTATGTTCCTTCAAAACTGATTGTATGGGATAACTTAGCCACAACATACCATAACATCAAGGCATCAGAATCGCTTTTCAGACTTGGAATTATAGCCGGATTATCCTGTTATCTTTTCTTCTTTTTCTTAGTACTGCAACTTTACAAACTATTCGAACCTGTCGATAATGGTTGCGCAAAAGTGATGGCACTATTAGCTATTCTAAGCGTACCTATTTATTTTTTGAATACTCAAAATCAATTCAATGTGCTTTCTCTACTAAACGATCCTATTGGCTTATCAGTGGAGCAAGTTCAATTACAGCTGATGCTTAATCTTACCCAATATGACAACGGTATGCGAATTGTACATATCTTTTCAGGACTTTGGTTATTTCCTTTTGGTTATCTGGTTTACAAGTCCCGTTTTTTGCCCAAATTTTTCGGCATTTTACTGATGATGGGATGTTTCGGGTATCTGATCAATTTTTTAGGTAACACTTTAATTGCAGATTATTCAACTCTTGGGGTTTCTAAATACATCAGCATGCCTGCCACATTTGGAGAAATTGGAATTTGTTTGTGGCTATTAGCTATTGGAGTAAAAGAAAAGTAATATCATTAAATCAATTATTATATACAGTATCCTCAACGGTAAAATAGTTGGGGATTTTTTTTATTCTAAAAGCATTGATTTTACTATTCCTAAAGAAATATTTCCGATGGTTTAATTATTTTTCAATATAATTTTATTGTTTATCAATAAATATTTATTATTTTTACATGGAATTTTTAAACCAAACCTTATGGAAATTAAAATTAGTACCCAAACCATTCTGAAAGTATTACACGTGCTTTCGTGGATTATTTTTGTTGGATTATGTATCGAAGCCGGAGGAATACTTACCAAAACAATTGCCACATTAACGCTCGATCCTAATGATGCCGCTAAATTTTGGAGATCGGTTGATTTAACCGAAGTGTATCAGTTTAATCAGAGTCAGTACATCACCCTTAGCAGTGTTATCATTATTGTTGCTTTATTAAAAGCAATATTGTTTTACTGCATTATAAAAATTTTCCTGAACAAGGACCTCAACATTGCAGCACCCTTCAATAACCTGTTCAGAAATTTTATTCTAACACTGGCTTATTTATCCTTTGGCATTGGTTTCTTTTCTTCCTGGGGAATAGAATTGGTAAATTCTTTAGCCAATAGTGGTCTTAAGCTGCAGGACATTCAACAATTGCAAATTGCAGGTGCCGACGTTTGGCTATTTATGGGAGTAATATTGCTTGTTGTTGCTTATATCTTCAAAAAGGGAATTGAATTACAGGACGAAAACGAATTAACAATATAAATTATGGCAATCATTGTGAACCTCGATGTGATGATGGCAAAACGAAAAATGTCATTGAATGAACTTTCCGAAAAAGTAGACCTAACCTTATCCAATCTTTCGATACTAAAAACCGGAAAAGCAAAAGCCATAAGATTCAGCACCTTAGAAGCCATTTGTAAAGTACTGGATTGCCAGCCCGGGGATATCCTGGAGTTTAAAGAATGAAAAACACCTTGAGTGGTGAAAATTCTTAAGCAATTCGCCTAAAAAAAATCAAGGGAAGATTTATAAATTTTACAAATTTCATCCAAAATTTTGCAACAGGTATGTGGCAAAATAAGGGCACCTTTGTAATTGATTATGAGAAAAGCACTTCTACTACTTCTTTCTGTTTTATATCTGGTACTGTCGTCAGGCTTTACCACGATAACTCATTTTTGCAAAGGTGTACCACAGGAAACCAATCTGTTTGGTGATATTCCGGTTGGTAAAGTTTGTCCAAAATGTGTGGCAAAAAAACAACAAAAAAGTAAAGACTGCTGTAAACATAAAGCGCAGTTTCATAAAGCGACCGAAAAGCTACAACAAACTGCTCTCGGTGACTTAGTTCCTAAATTCTTTGGAATTGCAGTTCCTTTTCATTTTTACGAAACTGTTTTCAGCTCTTATCCCTCTAAGGAAAAGAAAACGGAATATTCTTTCTTCTCCTTTATTCCTATTCGGAATAATCCCCTTTATATTTTCTACTGCGTTTACCGTATTTGATTTTAGACAATTGATCGAACTGTAGCATTTAAAGATGCTATGCGATTTCTATTGTTTAATTTTAAATACATACTATGAAAATGCAATATTTTGCGTTGGCTATGTTCTGTATGGTTTCCGGAAATCTCTGGGCACAAACGGTAACATTATCCAATGCTCTTGAACGCTCTATTCAAAATTTTGAAAAAATAAAAGCCAAAGAAGCCATCGTTAACGCTTCAAAAGAGAACACTACCTATCAAAAAAGCCAGTACTTACCTGACTTTACTTTAATGGCACAACAAAGTTATGGTACTATCAATGCACAAAACGGTCCTTTGTACAGTTATGGCGGACTGGGCAGTGCTGCGACCTCAATGCCCTTACAAGATCAAAACTGGAATGCCGCTTTTGGGTCACTGTACCTGGCTAATATCAACTGGAATCTTTTCACTTTTGGCAAAATTAAAACACAGGTTGCCATTGCCAAAGCCGACGAAAATGTAGCCCAAAAAGATCTCGAACAGGTAAAATTTCAACATCAGGTAAAAGTAGGTGCTGCGTATCTGAACTTACTTGCTGCTCAGCGCATTAAATTTGTGCAGGACAAAAATCTCGAGCGTGCTCAAGTCGTTGAAACCACAACCAAAAGCCGTGCAGAAAGTGGTCTGATTCCGGAGGTCGATTATTCTTTGGCAAAAGCTGAAGTGGCCAATGCTAAATCGGCTGTGATAAAAGCCTATGATATGGAACTGGATCATTCTAAATCCCTTGCGGTAATGTTGGGTGAAGAATATCGGGTGTATCAACTCGATAGCGTGTTTACTACTAAAACACCTGCGATTCTTTCGGAAACTGCAACAGAAACAAGTCAACATCCTATACTGGAATGGCGAAAAAGTGATATTCTGAAAAGTGAGCAGCAGGAAAAATTACAGTCTGCACTGGCTTTACCAAACCTATCTGCTTTTGGAGTCCTGCAGGGACGCGGTTCCGGTTTTGACTGGAATTATGTGCAGGACAATACTGCTTTCTCGAAATCGTATGCCGATGGTGTTGGAATCGATCGCAGCAATTATATTGTCGGAATCAATTTAAGTTGGAATCTAACCAATATCTACCGTCAGTCTTCTAAAAAGCGGGAACAAAAATTTATCACCCAATCGCTTCAAAACGAATATGAATACTTGAATCAGGAATTGATTGCTCAGCAAAAATTGGCGAATGACAAACTGAAAAATGCCTTTGAAAATTTTGAAGAAACTAAAACACAGGTAATCGCCGCCACGGACGCATATCGTCAGCACACTGCTTTGTACGATAACGGTCTTACCACCATTGTTGATTTAACACAATCTTTCTTCACCCTTAACCGTGCAGAAATTGATTATGAAATTGCCCAGAACAACATTTGGCAGGCCTTATGGATTAAAGCTGCTGCCACAGGCAATCTGAACATTTTACTCAACGCGATACACTAAACCCGAAATTATGAATTTAATACGTTTTGCCTTGCGCAAGCCCATCTCTATCATGGTGATGGTGCTGGGGCTTTTATTCTTCGGGATTAAAGCTTCAAAAGAAATAAAGGTCGACATCTTACCTGATATGAATCTTCCTGTGGTATACATTGCCCATTCCTTTAATGGTTATACCCCTCAGCAAATGGAAGGTTATTTTACCAAAATGTATGTCAATATGATGCTGTTTACGAGCGGTATCGAAAGCATCGAAACCAAAAATACCCAAGGGCTTACCTTAATGAAAATTAATTTTTATGAAGGTACAGACATGGGGCAGGCTATTGCCGAAATCAATGCGCTCTCGAATCGTTCACAGGTATTTTTACCTCCGGGAGCCCCGCCTCCGTTTATCATTCGGTTTGATGCGTCCTCTCAGCCTGTTGGTCAGCTGGTCTTTAAAAGTAAAACCAAAACCAACAATGAGCTACAGGATATCGCCAACTTTACGGCACGTCCGTTCCTTATTAAAATACCGGGTTTAACGACAGCTCCGCCATTTGGAGGAAGTCCAAGAACCATTGAAATCAACATCGATCCGAATAAACTGCGTACCCATCAGCTAACGCCGGAGCAGATTGTGGAATCGATTAGCCGAAACAATATTACATCGCCTTCAGGTAATATTTATGTGAATGATATCAACTATCTGACGCCTACAAACAATACTATCAAAGAGGTAGCCGATTTTGGAAACATCCCAATTTTTAAAAACGGGGTCGATAATGTCTACATCCGTGATGTGGCTACCATAAAAGACGGTGCCGATATTACTACCGGTTACGCCCTTATTAATGGTACGAGATCGGTTTACATTAACATTGCAAAATCGGGTAATGCTTCTACCTGGGACGTGGTAAAGAATCTTAAAAAAGCGATTCCTGCCATTCAGAATAATCTACCGGGCGATGTTGCAATTTCATACGAATTCGATCAGTCCGTATATGTAATCAATGCTGTCAAAAGTTTAATTACAGAGGGTGTTTTGGGAGCGATGTTAACGGGATTAATGGTGCTTTTATTTCTGCGTGACCGTAGAGCCGCTTTAATCGTAGTGCTTACCATTCCGATCTCTATTATTTCGGGAGTATTGTTCCTTAAATTATTCGGACAAAGTATCAACATCATGTCGTTATCCGGACTGGCATTGGCGATTGGAATTTTAGTGGATGAGAGTACCGTAACGATCGAAAATATCCACCAGCATTTAGCCATGGGCAAAACGAAAGCCAAAGCAATCTTAGATGCCTGTAGGGAAATTGCATTTCCTAAACTATTGATTTTGTTGTGTATTCTTGCGGTTTTTGCGCCTGCCTTCATGATGACTGGTATACCCGGGTCATTGTTTATGCCCTTGGCTTTGGCAATTGGTTTTTCTATGTTACTGTCTTTTATGCTGTCACAAACGTTTGTGCCCGTAATGGCCAACTGGTTAATGAAAGACAAAGAAAACCACGAGCATACCGAAGACAAATTCGACGGATTCAAAAATCGTTTCGTGCTGTTTTTACAATCGATAATGAGTAAACGCAAGCCCATTTTAATTGTCAGTTTTATTTTGGTTACAGTTGGAGCATTTTTAATGTACAACAGTACTGGTAAAGATGTATTGCCTACTGTAAATTCAAGTCAGTTTCAAGTACGTATTAAAGCGCCCGAAGGTACCCGTATCGAAAAAACAGAACTCAAAATAAAACAGGTTTTAGGCGAACTGGAAACTATTATTGGTAAAGATCATATTGCCATATCGTCGGTATTTATTGGTCAGCATCCCTCCTCTTTTGCAGTGAGTCCAATTTATTTGTACAATGCAGGTCCGCATGAAGCATTAATGCAGATTGCCTTGAAAGATTTTGACGGAAATACCAATGAGCTGAAAGAGATCATCCGCAAGCACATGAAGGAAAAGATGCCTGAACTGCATTTCTCTTTTGAGCCTATCGAACTTACGGAGAAGATTCTGAGCCAGGGAACCAATACTCCGATTGAGGTTCGCTTTTCGGGAATGATGAAAAAAATGAACGTGATGTATGCCAATAAACTCTTGGCCAAGCTAAAAGAAATTGACTATTTAAGAGATCAGCAAATTCCGCAATCCTTAAACTATCCGGCTTACGAAATCAATATCGACCGAATAAGAGCGGCTCAACTGGGTATCGACGCACAGGATATCGCTCGCTCTTTGGTTCCTATTACTGCCTCTTCACGCTACACCAGTAAAAACATGTGGGTTGGCGGAATGATGGGAATTGCTTACGATGTTCAGGTGCAAACACCACAAAACATTTTAAACAGCAAAGATGAGTTGATGAATGTTCCGTTAGGAAAAAACTCAGACCGACCTGTTCTGGGTGATGTGGCAACAATTACTCCCACAAAAGTATTGGGTGAAAGTTACAATCTGGGAACCATGGGTTACACACCGGTAACGGCAAATATTCATAATGCCGATTTAGGAAGAGCACAGAAAGACGTACAGGCTGCTATCGATTCACTTGGTGAATTGCCTAAAGGAGTCAATATACAGGTATCCGGAATGGTTCCGGTGCTCGAGGAAACCATGAATAGTCTGGCAACAGGTTTACTGATTGCGGTTATTGTTATTTTCTTAATGCTCACGGCAAATTTCCAATCGTTTAAAGTGTCCTTAGTGATTCTGACTACTGTTCCTTTTGTAATTCTGGGTTCTTTGATTTTAATGAAACTAACGGGTTCTACGCTGAATTTACAATCTTATATGGGAATTATTATGTCTGTTGGAGTTTCTATTGCGAATGCTGTTTTGCTGATTAGTAATGCGGAGTCGCTCCGTTTAGAAAATGGTGACGCCCTTAGTTCGGCTATTCAGGCAGCCGCTTTGCGTAGTCGTCCTATCATTATGACCACACTGGCTATGATTGCAGGCATGCTTCCAATGGCTATCGGACACGGAGAAGGCGGTGATCAGGTGGCTCCACTAGGAAGAGCAGTAATTGGCGGACTAATTGCATCTTCATTTAGTGTATTGATTCTATTGCCATTGGTATTTGTGTGGATACAAAACAAAACCACTACCCAATCACCATCCTTAGATCCTGAAGACGAAAACAGTATTCATTTTATAACGTTAGAAAAATAAACCATGAAATTAATCTATTATATCCTTATCGGAATTGCAGTTGCATCTTGTAATTCAGAAAACAAAAAAGAAATGAAACCGGCAGCCATGCCCATGATGATGATGCAGAATTTTGAAACGGTTTCTCTGAAAAAGAGCAATCCGCTGGTTCCTTTAAAACTTGCCGGAGAATTAGTTTCGGACAAAGAAACGGCCATCTATGCCAAAGTAAACAGCTACGTAAAAAGACTGTATGTCGACATAGGTTCTCCGGTAACTGTCGGACAAATCATCATGATTTTGGAAGCACCCGAGATTCAGGCGCAGCTGGCAGCGGCAAAATCCAAATGGAAAGCACAGGAAGCCATTTACATTGCTACCAAATCGAATTATGACCGAATGTTTAAAGCCAATGAAACTAAAGGCGCAATTGCGAAAGATGCGTTAGACCAGATCACAGCCAGAAAACTATCCGACCAGTCACAACTAGAAGCTGCAAAATCTGCTTATCAGGAAATACAGGCCATGAATGATTATCTGATCATCCGGGCACCTTTTAACGGAATTGTTGCCGAAAGAAATGTAGATCCCGGTTCTTACGTAGGTCCAATGGGCAAAGGTTCTGACAAACCTTTGCTGGTACTTCAGGACAATAAAAAACTGCGTGTTTCACTTTCTATTCCAGAGGCAAATACTCCCTATTTAAACTTAGGCGATTCGATACATTTTAAGGTAAGCTCGCTTCCGCAGAAAAAGTATAGGGCTAAAATTTCGCGTAAATCGGGAGTACTAGATTTCAAATTACGCTCAGAGCGCATAGAAGCCGATATTATGAAAACACATCCCGAACTGAAGCCTTTGATGGTGGTGGAAGCGATGCTTTCGTTACAAGCCAGTGAAGCTACTTTTTTTATTCCCAAAACTGCCTTAGTAGAAAGTAATATGGGAATGTACGTTATTCAGGTGATTGCAGGGAAAACCAAAAACATACCCGTTGCGAAAGGACGTGCGCTGATGGATCAGGTTGAAGTGTTTGGTGCACTAAAGGAAGGCGACAACATTTTAATGAAAGCCACCGAAGAAATAACAGAAGGAACAAAAATTAAAAAATAAAACAATGAAAATACTTGGCCACTATTTCCTTATTGCCGCACTGGCTGTAGTAATGATCTCCTGTAAAGATCAGGAAAACAAACCACAGAATCAGGTATCAGACCAACAAGAGTTAACCGTAAAAGACACTACTGCTGCTTTAGAAGGAACTCCTGTACCCAATGATGAAGTGTGCATGGTAAATGATCTGCACATGGGTAAAAAACAAATTGAAGTTCCGTTTGACGGAAAAATGTATTACGGCTGCTGTAACATGTGCGTAGAGCGCATTCCAAACGATGAAAATGTCCGTCAGGCAATTGATCCACATACCGGAGCAAAAGTTGACAAAGCTTCGGCATATATCGTTTCGTTGAACAAACAGGGCAATGTGGCTTACTTTGAATCGGAAGAGAATTATCAGAATTTCATTCAGGCAAACAAAGAATTGAAAAAATAAAACCTGAAAAACAGATTCACTTTTCGAGTGAGCGTACCAAAAGGGCTGTCCGAATTATCTCCGGACAGCCCTTACTTTTTCAAGCTAAAAATTACTTTACTATTTTTCTTAAGACTAAAAAAATGCTCTTTCTAAAATCTAATATTTAAAATTCAATATCTATTCAATTAATTCAGAATATAAATTAATAAAAAACAAGTTTTTAAAACCCTTTATTTTAATGATTAATTTAACTAAAATTATCCTGTTTTCACTAGTAATCAACCGTCTAAATGATAATCATTACTACCTTTTACTTAAAGTATTACTTTAAAAAAAAGTAAGCCCGATAAAACATCGGGCTTACTTTCAATTCGGTAACGATAAGCATTAACTTTTGTTTAAAATCTGTAATCCAACAGAAGTCTTAAAAGATTAAATTTCCAAAGGTTCTGCTTTAAAACCTTTCGCTTTAACAATAGCAATGATCTCTTCGGCAGTAGCACCATTAGATTGAACCGTAAGTATTTTATCTGCATTAGTAGTGTCTACATTCCATTCACATATTCCTGCTGCATTGTCCAGATCTGATTGTACTTTAGAAACACATCCACCGCAATTCAGGTTTGTTTTAAATTGAAAATCTTTCTTTTCCATTATATTGATGTTTTTAATTGTTATTTTATACTACAAATTTCCGTCAATTAAACCACAATCATTATACACTATTCTGTGTTAGATTTATGAAATTTACTGATTGCGGCATCTTGTTTTACTTCATCCATTAATTCATTCAAATTGCCAGTTGGCAGGTATAAAAAAAAGCACGCGGATTAAACCGATTCGCCAGGCGAAAACACGGATCAGAACAGATTTTTTTATGTACAGGCGTGGAAATTGCTATTGCCCTTTCAGGACGATATTTACTTTAATTTAAGGCATAGTGCTTTGCACCATGTTGATGCTTTTGCTCTTTCAGAGCAATACTTCTCATAATACTCTATTAATTATAGATAAGAAGGTTCCTTTCTTTAGATATTCTCTTTATCACAGACTGCGTTAGGGATGAAAGCGGTATCCTTTTGTGATTCCCGTTATTTTTATGTCAGACAAAAAAATCTTTATCACAAAAGATTTAGCGGACAGCCCGACCCGGAGGGGAACGCCCTAGTAATTAACCAGAAACCTGAATTCATTAGTTTAATGCCCTTTTCAGGTATACAAGTACGATGTTTCCACGGATTAAAATGATTTCAGTTAAATGATGTACCTATAAAAACGGCGGCCCATAATCTTTGGAACCGCCGTTTGACAAACGCATCAAGAGTTTATTTTTTCCATTTTAAACGCAAGCTGTTGCTCACTACACTCACGCTGCTCAAAGCCATGGCAGCTCCTGCAATCATAGGGTTTAGTAAAAATCCGTTTATCGGATAAAGCACCCCCGCAGCAAGTGGAATACCGATTAGGTTGTAAATAAACGCCCAAAACAAGTTCTGTTTGATTGTTGCAACCGTTTGTTTCGACAGACGAATCGCCTGAGGTATTTTAGTCAGATCAGAGGAGATAATCGTCATTTTTGCTACATCCATTGCGATATCGCTACCCTTACCCATCGCGATACTGACATCGGCAGTTGCCAGAGCTGTACTGTCGTTGATACCATCACCTACCATTGCCACTGTTTTACCTTGCTGCTGTAATTCTTTTATAAAATCAGCTTTGTGCTGCGGCAGAACTTCTGCTTTATAATGTTTGATTCCCGTTTGTGCGGCAATAGCTTTTGCAGTCGCTTCGTTATCTCCTGTGAGCATGTACAATTCAATATTCATCTCCTGCAATTCTTTGATCGCCTGAACAGAGGTTTCTTTGATTTTGTCGGATATCGCAATAACCGAAAGTGCCTGCTTGCTATTGGTAAACCAAATCACAGTCTTAGATTCTTTCCCCCATTCTTCTGCCTGAATCAATAGTGATTCTGCGATGACAATGCTATTTTCTGCCAGCAGTTTTTTGTTCCCCACATAATACGTTTCATCGGCATAAACCGCTTTCGCGCCTTTACCGGTAATACTGTCAAAATTGGATAAAACCACACCTGACACTCCTTCCAGACTTTTCACTACCGCTTCTGCTAACGGATGTTCTGATTGTTTTTCAATACTTAGCAGAATATCTTTGGTAGTATCCACGTCTTTTAGCCACTTTATACCGGTCACTTGTGGTCTTCCTTCGGTAATCGTTCCCGTTTTATCGAGTACAATAGCCGTTACTTTTCTGGCCAATTCTAAACTCTCGGCATCTTTGATTAATATTCCGTTTTCGGCACCTTTACCTACACCTACCATAATCGCAGTTGGTGTGGCCAGACCTAAAACACAAGGACAGGCAATAACCAATACGGTAACTGCTGCCATCAACCCTTGCACTACAGCGTTGTCTCCACCCAAAAACATCCAGGCCATAAAAGTAAGAAGTGCAATACCCATCACAATCGGAACAAATATACCTGCAATTTTATCGACCAATTTCTGCACCGGGGCTTTACTGCCCTGAGCATCCTGCACCATCTTGATAATTTGGGCAAGCATCGTTTCTTTACCTACTTTAACGGCTTTAAATTGAAAGCTTCCTTTTTGATTAATGGTTCCGGCAAACACTTTTTCATCTTCTTTTTTCAGTACAGGAACCGGTTCACCGCTTAACATACTTTCGTCTACATAAGAATGACCTGAGATCACCATACCGTCTACCGCAATTTTTTCACCCGGCTTTACCAAAATAACAGCTCCTGCATTTACTTCCTCAATAGCTACTTGTTTTTCTGTCCCGTCGGGTTGAATAACGATCACGGTTTTAGGCTGCAGTCCCATTAGTTTTTTAATAGCCGATGACGTATTTCCTTTTGCTTTCTCTTCTAATAATTTCCCTAGCAAAATAAACGCAATAACTACTGCCGCCGCTTCAAAGTAGACGTGTGCGTGCAATCCGCGCTGGTGCCAGAAATCTATGAATAACATATTAAAAACGCTAAACAAGTATGCAATTCCAGTACTTAGAGCTACCAGCGTATCCATATTGGCCGAGCGATGTTTGGCCTGCTTCCAGGCATTTACAAAGAAATCTTTCCCCAGCCAAAGAATTACAGGCGTTGAAAAAAGCCACATGATCTCATTGGCATAAGGAATATTCATAAAGAACATCCCTATCACCACTACTGGCAATGACAATAGCACAGCCCAAATAGTTTTGTTTTTTAATTTTTTGAAATTTTCTGCATGAATAGTCTCCAAAGACTCCTGTTGTTTCGCTTCCTCTAAAATAAGCAAGTCGTAGCCAACGCCCTGAACTGCTTTTTGCAATTTAGAAGCATCTGTAAGGTTGGGAAGATATTCAACAGTAAGGTTTCCTGTTGCAAAGTTTACCGAAGCATCTACTACTCCCAATTCATAGGTTACAATACTTTCTGCACTGCTGGCACAAGAGGCGCAGGTCATTCCCAGAACCGGGAAGGTGTTTTTTACGGTTGGTACACCATAGCCGAGGTCTTTAATAGCCTTCACAGCGTTACCAACTGTTTCATTGCCTTTAACCGTTATAGCGGCTCTGCGGTTGTTAACTTCCACTTTGTGAGTTTCAATTCCTTTAACCTCTGCCAATCCTTTCTCTACGATTAATGCACAGTGCTCACTGTTTACATCTTCTAACGGAATGTAAATTGTTTCCTTATTATTATCAGTTGTTGCCATAATTCAGTTGTTCTTTTATACCTGCAAAGTTGGCAAGAATAGCGCTGAATTGTATTGTGGAATTATGGATTTGATTTGTAATATTTACTTCACCTCATCCAGAGGTTTTCTTTTCTCAGCCCGAATTTGCTTAAAATAACTTGGAGTGAGGCCGGTTACTTTTTTGAACTGATTGCTCAGATAAGCCACACTTGAATAATTCAGTCGTAAAGCGATCTCGCTAAGCGATAACTCATCGTAAACCAGAAGTTCTTTTATTTTTTCAATTTTTTGCGCAATAAAATACTTTTCTATGGTAGTTCCTTCTACTTCAGAAAATAAATTGGAAAGATAATTATAGTCATGATTGATCTTTTCGCTCAGGATATCCGACAGGTTATTTTTGGTATCATTATCCTGATGGTGTACCAAATCAATTATGATATTTTTTATTTTTTCGATGATTCTGCTTTTTTTATCGTCGATCACTTCAAATCCAAGAGCAACCAGTTCTTGTTCCAGTAAAGTTCTTTCTGTGGCAGTCAATTCTTTTGTCAAGGTAACCTCCCCAAGCTTTATGTTGGTAAACTCCAGTCCAAGTTTTTCAAGTTCGTTCTGAACCACCATAATACAGCGGTTGCAAACCATATTTTTAACGAATAATGTACTCATATCCTTATCTGATCTGATTTTTGATTTTATATGCACTTACAAATTTACCACTAAATTTCAATTAAGCATGCATCAAAAAGTTATGCGGAGAGAATCAGACGGTTGATTCTTATTATCATTTATACTTTTTTTTCAGGTATTGAAAAGCTCTTTCTTATGATGATCCGTTAAATCCAAAAATAAATCTTCAAAACAGCTGCAAAAACTACCATACTTTTACTAAAGCAAATTGTCCTGCGGTTGAGTCTTTTCAGATGAATTCTGAGTGTCAAATTTTTCCTCTCAATATGATTTGTCCCAAAACGTTTTACCGAATGCAATTTCTCATCAATCAGATACCTGTAATTTTTGAGTCTGTCCGTAAATATTTTCTTTGCTTCTGATAATTTTAAAGTATCCAAAACTCGATTAAGTGTTTTATTCGTTCTCTTTCCAAGATTAAAACTTACCACTGTTCTAGAATTCTTTTCCAAAGCATACACCAGCCAAATATAATTTTTCTTGTGCCTGATATAAGTACAAAGTTCGTCTACTTCATAAGTTTTACCTTTACTTATAATTGGTTTGCTAATACTTCTGGCAATTGAAACAATCCTTTTTAATAATGTTGTCGTTGATATTTTCAGTATTCTTGCGGTGCTTCTTATTCCTAAACCTTCTTTGGTAAACAAAATTATATTTTGATTGATATTACTTTTATGTGCATTATAGCCATACTCCGACTGTTGTCGCTTTTGACAGACACAGCATTTATATCTTTGATTACCGTTAGATTGAAATCCATTCTTTATGCATTTACCATTGCAAAAGCTACATTTTATTTTCATGACCTAATTTGATACACTAAGGTACAATAAAAGCATTTTAAGCCTTTTTAAAATATCAAAAACAAAAGAGACGACCTGCAGGTCGTCTCTTTTACTATTCAGAAATTACAATTTTATATTCTCTTTCAGGCAGTTAAATTGCTAACATGTAAAAACACCTAATCTGATACACTACCCATTTTTTATATCTGTTAAATATAAAGCATCAATAACATAATATTGCTTATCAATTCTTAACTCTAAAGGTTCATTATTAATAGATACATTTTTCATATTTTATATTTTTTTTATTTATAAGAAACATAACGAGAATGCTCTAATCCATATTTTAGAAAGTATTGATTCTGCTTGATATAATATTTGAGAAGGTGAAACGTCTGGATTAACTTTTATAAAATCTGACTATTATTACCTATTCGTACTTTTTAAATAACAATTCTTGCTTCGTCCATCCCTATTTATAATAAAAAGTTTACTGCCTTTTACCAAATATTTATCTACCCCATACATATCAGAAGTTTTAATTTTTGGACTTAAACTATCTATAGATTCAGTCCAAAGGTCACAAGTCAAAATTAAAGTATCGGAGTTCATTTTCCATTTTCCTATTATTGCTCTATCCGAATATCTAAAATTATAAATAAAACTTTTATCTAAATTGAGTTTCAAACTAACTTCAGGAGCTCCATAAAGTACACAAGTGCTAAAATAAGTATTTGTTTTTATAGGTGAACAACCAACAAATAAACCGAAAAATAAAAATATTAGTGTGTTTTTCATCATCTTTTTTTGTAATATGTTTTTCCATTAATTCTGAAGGCATGTCCAATTCTATTGGCAAGACTCTGCAAATTTTGCTGTTGATTTGGTGTACCTAATGTGCTACTAGTTTCTCGTACATTATTAAAATTATATGGGCCAGTAGCAATTCCCGAATATTCCGCAGGTAAGTTATTAATGCTGTAATTATTTCTATCTCCAAAAAGCGCACCCCTCTGGTAGGTTTCAACTTCATCATTTTTATCGTAAAATAAATTTTTATATGGAACTCCAGATAATGCAGGACCTATACTGTAACTTCCAGTTTCAAACTGATACGCATGTTTTAATTCATGTGCGAATAAACCTATAGAGGTTCCGCTTGAAACAGAAATATCTATATTCCCGTTTTTAAAATTAAAACTTGTACTATTAGTTGTGGATGAATTTCCTAATCCATCTGACTGAGTACCGTTAGAGTCTTCTATTACGTTATACACTTGACTAGAAACTGCTAAAGTTGCTGTTTCTCCTCTTGTCGTTTCTAATTCTGCATTATTAGCCGTAAGGGAATTGATATTTTTATTCCATCTCGCTATTTGTCTGTCGCTCCCTCCTGCAGCAATTTTAGCTTTATAATCCGCAATACTATTATTATTATTTTCTTGTCTTGAATTTATATCTTTAATTAATTTATTAACCCATTTCCAAGCACTTTCTGTAAACTCATTACCATCAACATCTAAATACAATACAGGATTATTTCCTGCATAATGATATGGTGATAGTGAAATAAATTTTTCCGCCATATTATCAATGTTTATCCAACGCCCTAAAGCAGAGTCGTAATTTCTCCATCCATAGTCGTACATGTTAAGTTCCAGCTCATCTTGAAGCTCCTTTCCGTTGTACTTGAACTTATTATTACTAGCTACATAATCATTATACCCCGTGTGTTTTAAACCAAAAGGATAATAATTATTCTCTTCAATAATTTCAAAAACTTGGGTAACCGAGTTTTTAGCATAACTAACCCGAACATTTCCTAAATGATCTTTATACTGGTAGACATACTTTTTACTTATATAATCATAATAGCCTTCTGCCGTTGGAAAAAACTGCAAAGTAGGCCTTGACGGAACAGACTGCGCTGCAAAGGTACTAAAACGACTGGCTTCTGCCGGAGGATCTTTTACAGGATCCGGAGTATAAATAGGTGGATTTTTAGGATCATTTGGATCTTCTGGTGTAGGAGGATCTCCACCGCCTTCATCGCCTCCACCTTGATCTCCACCTCCCTGATCGCTCTGTCCCTCACTATACTTATACTGAAAACCTTTCAGATAATCAGTATGAGTAATACCACTAGTCTCTTTCACAATTTTCTCCAGTTTTTGACCCGCTGCGTTGTAAATATACTCAATCGTGCCATTTGTTCCAAATGTAATTTTCTTAGGTAAATTGAGCTGGTTGTATTGTATTGCGGTAATGTTTTTATTTTTATCCGTGATCATGTTTCCATTGGCATCATAAGTAAAATCATCATCTGTTTTGTTTCCGTCTTTAAAGCCTTTGTTGTCATTTCCGGCAGGACCGTCGGTTACTTTAGTCAAACGGTTCGAGTTTTGATCCAAATAACTGTAAGTCAAATCATCGGTCTGGAAAACGATAGACGGAGCATCACTATCTCCATAACGTTGCAGGGAGGTAATGTTTCCGTTTTTATCGTAACTTAAACTTTCGTTATAGGCTCCTGAAACCGGAATGGCGTCATTGGGTTTACTGTAAATTGCACTAGTCAGACGATTTAGCTTATCATAGAGATAACCGTAAGAACGTTTAGAAAGATCAGTTGCTGTTTTCCAGGTGGTTTCTGAGATGTTTCCATTATACAAGGCCTGTACCTGAGAGTTGCCTGGTTGTGTATCATAATTAATATTAAAAGCAAACAAATCCAACGGGTCTGTATCTTGCTGTAGATTTTCAATAATGTTAACTTCACCAACACATCTGTAACACCTAGTCTGGTTTGACGCTATTTTTTTCGATTTAAGGCATTATAGAATAAAAAAACAGCCCGAAGACTGTTTTAATTGTTATACGATATTAATACAAACCATTGATAATCTGTAAATTTTAGATGCAATAATTAACCATCAACACATCTGATACATTACCCAATATTAAAACAAAAAAGATGAGCATTACTGCTCATCTTTAAATTATTTATTTCTAAAATTTGTTCAATTTCAAAAGGTTAGTGTTTCAAAATCTCATATCACTAACTTTGAAACACTACCGAACATCTACCTAATCTGTAACATTAGAAAGATCAGGTTTTACAAAAACTAAACCACTAATACTTTTATAATAATCTTCTTTTTTCTTCTTATCAAAGGTTCGTGAAATGTAAAAAACTAAGTCATTTAATGGTTTTTGTTGTTCACAATTGTCTTTTAATATTATAGTATTTTTTTTTGTTACTTGATCTGTCAAAATTAATACATAACGTGTACCATCTGCATAATCATTTTCAATTGAGTCACATTTTGTGAAATTTATATTTTGTATCGATTTATTAATAAAATTCATTTCTGATTTACTAAAAGTAGCTTGACAGACCTCTGGCTGTTGTCCAATTTCGTTAATTAAAATTATTGCATTACCTTTATTATCAATTTTAAAAGAATTCAAAAAGGCATCGTACTTAATAGTTAAATCTAAATCATAAGTTTTAATCTGTTCTGGTTTGCAACTAAATAATAGCAAGCAAACTAAAATAATATTTAATTTCATCTTATTAATCTCTGTATGTGTTAATTATTTTATTAATATCCTTATCGCTTTTTTTAATACCAGCATTTTCATAAAATTGCTTCAAAATTGGAAAAGTATTTTTCTCTAATGTTTTTTTATCTTGACCCATCCAATGTTGCAGAACACTAGTTGTATTGGCTCGTCTTTTTGCAGGATCTTTTTTAATTTGTTGATTAATTGAAGTAATATATTCTGGTCTAATATTAGATAAATCTAACTTACCATCAAGAAAATCGTCTGCATAACTTTCAACATGAATAAAAGCCTCATGTGCTATATTATCGATTTCGTAACCAATAGCTTCAAAATTTGTTTTATTGGAACTTTTTTCATCTAAAAGAATCGTCAATTGAAGATGATTTCCGTCTTTTTTATGAGAGGTCTGTCCGCTTGCAGTTTCGCCAGGATCCATACTTCCAAAATTCAAGTCTGTATTATTTTTATCATATTTTCCACTTTCTTTATATTCATGACCAGCAATGACTTGATTTTCTCTTGCAAAATTAGATAGAAATGCTATTCCTGTTTTTGAATTAGCAAAAACCTCCCATGCTTTAACTAAATTAGGATTTTTATACTCTCCTTTATTTTTCCCACTAGTATATTTTTGATAAATATATGAATCATCAACGTATCGGCCATCAGGGTCAATAAATCTAACAGGATTATTAAATGTATAGGAATATGGTGTTATTCCTACATAGAGCTCAGCCAGCGGGTCAATGTTCATCCATCTACCAAGTGCAGGATCAAAATTTCTAAATCCATAGTCATAAACTCCAAGCCCCAGCTCGTCCTGCAGTTCCTTTCCATTGTATTTGTACTTGTTATTAGTAGCAACATAATCATTATATCCCGCGTGTTTTAAACCAAAAGGATAATAATTATTCTCTTCAATAATTTCAAGAACTTGGGTAACCGGGTTTTTAGCATAACTAACCCTAACATTCCCTAAATGATCTTTGTATTGGTACACATACTTTTTATATATGTCATCATAATACCCTTCTGCCGTAGGGAAAAACTGCAACGTAGGTCTTGATGGAACAGCCTGACTTCTCATCGTACTAAAACGACTACTCTCTGTTGGAACAGGATCTGTATCATTTACAGGAGGATCAGGATAACCGTAAGAACGTTTAGAAAGATAGGGAATTACATTTTATTTTCATGGCCTAATTTGAAACACTAAGTTAAAGTAAAAGCATTTTAAGACTTATTAAAAGACAAAAAAACGAAAGAGACAACCAACCAGTGGTCTCTTTTTCTATTCAAGAATTAAAATTTTATATTCTTTTTCAGTTTGTTACATCGTTATTTTATAAAAACACCTAATCTGTAATATTACCAAATTCTTTTTGCGTTCACGAGCACGACTCTCGCTCCAGTAGGAGAAAAACTGACGATCAACATATCTCATGTATTACTCATTACCCCCACTACTGACAAATTTGATAAATAATAGCATCTTTATCAAATCCGTTACAGTAAATATGGAGCCTCTGACATTCTTTGCAATGAACAACTAATTTCATTTCTTTATAAATTTCTTCTGCGTCAACATACCCTTGAAATTTATCAAACAAAACATCTGAAATCATTAAGTATTGATTAGGACTAGGAATTTCTCCTAATCCTATTATATTTCCACAAACACATTTAATTTTTGGCATATTTTATTATTTTGGAATTATTCTGATATCAGTTATATTAGTAGCCCCAGTTCCACGAACTCTTTGTAAAGCATTACTAAGTTGAGAAGCCTCTACATTTGTTTTGGACAAATCTAAAACAATTCCCGTTGTTTGAGAATTTTTTGATGCCATTGAAGAAATGATCCTGTTAACATTATTAGTCGTTGGTGTATATACATCATATGCAACACCATTTACTAATAAATCAGAAGTTCCACCTCCAGCCCTTGTCCCTTGAGGTATCCTTAATACAACATTATTACCTTGACCCTCCATAAATTTAGCAGCTGCGACTTCACTTTCACTAAAAACTCCTCCTGCTTCTATAGTTAAAGATGATTTGGTAATTTGACTTTCCTTTACTACAGTACTTCCTTCGGAAACTTCTCCTCCTCCAGTTAAAGTAATAAAGTATATCATTCCTTCAATGATTCCACCAAAATTATCATTTAAATTTCTAATATCTTGCGCATACTTTTCCTGTTCTTCAGGAGACTGTGGGTCTACTTCTTGAATTGGCCCAGCTTTAACATTCTCTTTTTTTGCAGTAGTATTCGATTTACTATGCCCCCAAGCCCCTCCAAAAAATCTACCAATAGCATCCCATCCTCTTCTAATTGCTCCGTGAGGACAATTAGGGTCGTCACACATTCCTGTTGGGTCTATTCTATTTATTGGACTATTTGAACAGTAATGATAAGGTGTCTTGTTAGGATAATGTTCTGCCAATGGGTCAATGTTCATCCAACAACCAATTGCTGGGTCATAATTTCTAGCATGATAATCATACATGTTGAGCCCCAATTCGTCTTGGAGTTCTTTGCCATTGTACTTATACTTATTATTACTAGCTACATAATCATTATACCTCGTGTGTTTTAAACCAAAAGGATAATAATTACTTTCTTCGAGAATTTCAAGAACTTGGGTAACCGGATTTTTAGCATAACTAACCCGAACATTTCCTAAATGATCCTTATACTGGTAGACATACTTTTTACTTATATAATCATAATACCCTTCTGCCGTTGAAAAAAACTGCAAAGTAGGCCTTTACGGAACAACCTGACTTGCCATCGTACTAAAACGACT
Source organism: Flavobacterium sp. B183 (assembly GCF_023539155.1). Lineage (NCBI taxonomy): Bacteria > Pseudomonadati > Bacteroidota > Flavobacteriia > Flavobacteriales > Flavobacteriaceae > Flavobacterium > Flavobacterium sp. B183. Next base: position 4,065,056 of record NZ_CP097434.1, read on the forward strand.
ACTCTCTGTTGGAGCAGGATCTGTATCATCTACAGAAGGATCAGGATAACCGTAAGAACGTTTAGAAAGATAGGGAATTACATTTATTTTCATGACCTAATTTGAAACACTAAGGTAAGATAAAAGCATTTTAAGGCTTATTAAAAGACAAAAAACGAAAGAGACGACCAACCGATCGTCTCTTTTTCTATTCAAAAATTAAAATTTCACATTCTTCTTCAGTTCGTTACGTGGTTATATTCTAAAAACACCTAATCTGTAACATTACCCTTTTTGATTGACTTAGATTGCGGGTGCGAAGTCAGGAGACGTTCGCTCAGCGGTTCATAAGGAACTCTTCGGAGGGAGGGGAGTATTTATGCAGAAAAAACAAGCACACTTAGCAAAGCTTTTAAACACAAAAAAACCTCGCTGATAGCGAGGCTTTCTTTTTATTCTTTGCCGATTATCTTTGTCGGTGCGAAGTCAGAGACATTCGCACAGCAGCTACACTTTGCGCAGCTGGGAGTTAATCCTGCTCCGCAGGATCCACGCTTATTTGTTATAAATGAAATTTAATATTCTTTTTTATCAGCACATCAGATAAATTCCCATCTTATTTTATTTTATATAGTTCTTTATCTCTATAAAATTTCAAAATTTTTTTTGCTTCGGGAACTCCGCCTTTTTCAGCTTTTTTTAAACAATCGAGAGCATATTTGATTGTTTCTGTATCAGTATTTTCATTGAATATCCATTCTTCATTATTATCATTTTTAGAATTTAGATTATACAAACAATTGTAAACATCATAATATGCTTGACTATACTTATGTTTATTTGCCATTAAAATTGATACATATAAAAAACTCAATCTATGTCCACTTAAAAAATATATTTCAGCTAAGTTATTATATGCCGTTGTGTCTCCTTCATGCACTATTTTATTAAGTAATTTATCTGTCTTTTCTTTATTATTATACTCATCGCTGTAAACGCTACCAGTTGAAACATCATCATCCTTTTTAATTTCTGCTTGATTTGTTTTTTTATCATTACAACTTGCACAAATTATAAAAAACACCACAACTACAAATTCTTTTATTTTCATCTTATTATTGGATTTAATTTTAAGTATTCACTGTAAAGCATTCTGCTTACTTCTTTACCATTTTGATAAACAACTCTATTTCTGTCTGCTAGATTTACTTTAATATCCGAACTTACTCCTTTTATAAAATAATTTACATTTTTTGCATCTTTTGCATAGTTATCTTGTCCATACATTACCCATCCATCAAAACCAACGATAGTAGCTAAAGGATGAGCCTCTGATAATCTCTGTGCCATCGATAGATTTCCTCCCGCAGATTGACATATAAAAAGATTTAATGTAAAAATAGCTAACTTACCCATCTCCATCTTCTTCTTGTACGCTGGACTAACTTGTGACATACGTTCGTCAAATTGTTCAGCATTATCTAACCATTTAGGAATATCTTTATTTTTAGAATCAGCAAAAAAACTATTTCCTAATTCATTTATCCCTCCGTGTCCATAAACATCAAAAATACCATCACCTGTTTGATAATTTCCATTGTTTTTCTGTTTAAAAACGTTATAAAATTTTGAATTCTCAACTTTGAAAAAATTAACAGGAGGTTCACCATTGTCATCCATATGACTAGCAATAGCTGTTTCTGCGTCTACCGTTTCTCCTGAATCTTTATTTTTATATGTTTTTTCATCCCAATCATAATAATTACCTGATTGCCCAGCTTCAGCTTTCATTCCATCTGGGTCAATAAAGTAAACAGGATTATTAAGAGCATATGTATAAGGACTAAATTTTCTTGACAATTCTGCCAACGGGTCAACGTTCATCCAACGTCCTAATGCTGGGTCATAATTCCTCATCCCATAGTCGTACAAATTCAGTGATAGCTCGTCTTGAAGCTCTTTGCCATTGTACTTATACTTATTATTACCAGCTACATAATCATTATACCCCGTGTGTTTTAAACCAAAAGGATAATAATTATTTTCTTCAATAATTTCAAGAACTTGGGTAACTGGATTTTTAGCATAACTAACCCGAACATTTCCTAAATGATCTTTATACTGATAGACATACTTTTTATATATGTCATCGTAATACCCTTCTGCCGTTGGGAAAAATTCTAGCGTAGGTCTTGACGGAACAGCCTGACTTGCCGACTGTGCTGTAAAACCACCAAAACGACTGGTTTCTGCTGGGGGATCTTTTGGAACAGGATCATATCCATCAATAGGGGGATCTGTATTCCCCGGATCATCCGGTGCAGGAGGATCGCCTTCGCCTTCATTACCACCACCCTGATCGCCCTGGCCCTCATTATACTTGTATTGAAAACCTGTCAGATAATCCGTATGAGTAATACCGCTGGTTTCTTTTACAATTTTCTCCAGTTTCTGCCCCGTTGCGTTGTAAATGTACTCAATTGTGCCATTGGTTCCAAATGCAATTTTCTTGGGTAAATTGAGTTGGTTGTATTGTATTGTGGTGATGTTTTTGTTTTTGTCGGCAATCATATTGCCGTTAAGATCGTACGTAAAATCATCCCCCGTTTTATTTGCGTCTTTAAAGCCTTTGTTATCATTTCCGGCAGGACCGTCAGTTACTTTAGTAAGTTGATTCGAGTTTTGATCCAAATAACCATAACTCAAATCATCAATTTGGAAAACAATCGAAGGTGCATCACTGTCTCCATAACGTTGTAGGGAGGTAATGTTTCCATTTTTATCGTAACTTAAACTTTCGTTATACGCTCCTGAAACCGGAATGGCGTCATTGGGTTTACTGTAAATTGCACTGGTCAGGCGATTCAGATTATCGTACTGATAGCCATAAGAGCGCTTGGCAAGATCTGTTCCGGTTTTCCAGTAGGTTTCTGAAATATTTCCATTATACAAGGCCTGTACTTGCGAGTTGCCCGGTTGTTTGTCATAATTAATCTTAAAGGCAAACAGATCTAACGGGTCGGTGTCTTGCTGCAGATTTTCCACCTTATTGATTCCGGTGAGCCAGCCTCTGATGTTGTAGGTATACTGTACTTTCTGTAGAGGATTTGCGGCGCTGTTCCCCACATCTTTTACACTCAATTGTCCCAAATCATCATAAGTATTGTTTGCCAAAACTTCAACGGTTCCGCCGTTGATTTGGTGGGTATGGGTTAGCAAACGATCTTGTGGCGAATAGGTAAATTCTTCTTTTATGATTAGTTCTGTGTCTCCCGAAATACGTTTGTGTTTGGTAACCGTATAGAGTGACTTTCCTGTAAAATCTAAACTACTGTTAGTATTGGTATAACCTCCCAGATGATTTTGGATTCGGGTACTTATGGCTCTGGCTTTACTGTCGTAAAAAGTGGTGGCAGTTTCTCCCAATGTAGCTGATGCCGTAGTCAGAGCTCTTGTCCAGCTTCCGGTTACCAGACCTTTAACGTTATCTAAAACGGGTTGCCCTTCAATAGTTGTAGGTTTGGCGGGAGCATTGGGATAAGCATAGTCATCGTAATACGTTACGGTCAAGAGCTTAAAACTAGTTGGTGCAATAGCGTTACTGTAATATACTGAAATATTGTCTATGGTTCCTGAGGTCTGTTTGGTTTCAAACAAAACGACAGCGGTATTCTGTTCGTCCTGCAATGTTTTTCTATTGGCCGAACCTGCAGGCAGACTACTCCAGCCCGTATAAATGGGTCTGCTAAAAGCATCGTATTTGGTAATCAGCCAGCCTTCGGCCGTTTCGTCTTTAAAAGGCGAAAAAGCAGGTCCTGTTGCGACGGGACGATCTAGTTTGTCATAGACTATATACTCCCATTGTTTTCCGGGCAATTTTTTCTCTACCAAACGATTGTGGTTGTCGTATTTGTACTGGTAACACAAACCGTTTAAAACCTCGTCACTAACTGTACCCGATACTTTTGGCGGCAGTACATAAGTCAAATTGCCATATACATCATAAACATAATAGGTATCGTGTCGGTTTCCTGACTCATAGGTTCTTTTTAAAATGACTTGCCCTTCTTTGTTTTTAAATTCAACGGTTGATCCGGAAGATTCACCTGGATTTGCAGTCGTATTCTCGTCGTAAGTTATTGTTTTGTACAACTCCTTATCAGGATAGGTTCCTAAGTCTGAAAAACTGATTTGATATAAGCCCTGACTGGCTTCCCAGGTTGCAGTGGCTTTGTATGATTTTACAGCATCCACATAAGTATTGGTTCCGTAATCCATTTTTATTTCATGACCGCTCCCTAAACCCCATGAAGCTCCCGGTGCGGCTTGTTTGACTACGCGGTTCAAAGGGGAACGTTCAAACGACTTTTCAGAAAAAGGGTTTGCAGTATTGTCGTATTTGCTGGTACCGTAAATTCCGTTTAAAGTAGTTATGGCTGTAGTTGCATCAATTCTGGGATAACTGCTACTCCCATTGGCAGCTGCATAAGGCAGATATTCTTTAGCTTGTCGCCCAAAACCATCATATTCCATAGCGGTTATGATGTCTTTTCCGGCTGTTCCCTGACTAATGGCAATGGTTTGTATCGGACGGCCCAGTCCGTCAAAATAAGTCACATTCTGACTTAATTCGTCTTTGGTTAGCGTATTTAGTTTTGCCGCCTTAACCGGTTTTTTGGGAGCAAGTGTGTATACAAAGTTATCATCGCTGAGGGTCTGGGCTTTTACGCTCCAACTTGTCAATGACAACAATACCAATATGAACAAATATTTTTTCATATTAATACATTTTATGGTTTGAAAATTTATCATCCTTATTATTTTTTTTACAGACTAAATAGTAAAACAAAAAATTACAATTCGGATTGGTAATTTGAGTTCAATATTTATACGTGTAGCGATTAATCTGATTGTCTTTTTAATTAACCTTATACACCTGTCATTAATAGCTGTTTGTTTTATTGTTCTTCTATAGCACCTTCATTACATTCTCCATTTCGATCGGCATAACCTTGTCCGTGTCTGTCAATCTCTTCTTCGGCTTGTCGATCTGCATCGGACTGAGAGTATTGCGAACTGTATTTCTGTGCAGGAACACTATAGATCACTACTGTTCCATTCATCCCCGGAGGACAATACGATCTTCTTATAGATCGTTGGGTATAAACATTATAAAACAAACATTGACCATTGGCATTAGCATTGGCTTTTCCTTCTGCGTTGAGTTTTGTCAAAGCCTCACTATCCGCATGAGCCTGAGAGGTGTTTGATAGTACTGCTCCTTCAGATAAAGCATACCCTACATAGGTACCAATAGCCCCACTAACACAAGGGGCTTTCTGGAAAGAACCGCTTAAAGCCCTGCTTCTGTAAGTGCAATATCCACCTGCATTGGCATTGGCCTTACCTTCGTCTTGAAATTTAGTCCACGCCTTACCATCAACATCCGCCTGTGATGTATTATATAAAGTCACTGCTCCCGCAGGCAAACTGTAATTTACATAAGAACCTATTCCTCCAAACGAACAATCGCTTTTCTGAAAAGACTGAGCAGTTATAGCTGCGCTTAGAAATGCACAATCTCCATAAGCATTAGCATTCGCCTTACCTTCATCTTGAAACTTAGTCCACGCCTTTCCATCAACATCAGCCTGTGATGTATTAATTAACGTCACTGCTCCTACAGGTAAACTGTAATTTACATAAGAACCCAAGCCGCCAACTGTACAATTACTTTTTTGGAAAGCCTGAGGCGCTATAGCTGCACTCTGAAATGTACAGTCGCCTTTAGCATTGGCATTGGCTCTACCTTCATCTTGAAACTTAGTCCACGCTTTACCATCAACATCAGCCTGTGATGCATTAATTAACGTTACTGCTCCTACAGGTAAACTGTAATTTACATAAGAACCCAAGCCGCCAACTGTACAATTATTTTTTTGGAAAGCCTGAGGCGCTATGGCTGCGCTCTGAAATGTACAGTCGCCTTTAGCATTCGCATTGGCCTTACCTTCGTCTTGAAACTTAGTCCACGCTTTACTATCAACATCAGCCTGTGATGTATTAATTAACGTTACTGCTCCTACAGGTAAACTGTAATTTACATAAGAACCCAAGCCGCCAACTGTACAATTACTTTTTTGGAAAGCCTTAGGCGCTATGGCTGCGCTCTTAAATGTACAGTCTCCTTTAGCATTGGCATTGGCACGTCCTTCACTATTAAACTTCAATAATGCATTTGCATCAGCATCTTCCTGTGAAACAGTCGATGTTACAGCACCTGCAGCAAGACTATACGGAACATCTGATCCCACTCCTCCCAAACTGCAATTATCTTTTCTAAACGATCCACTTCTGGCCACACTTTTATAGAGGTAATCACTCGTTGAAGTATTATCGCTGCAATCCGTCTGCTGCCCTTTATAATTGTAACAATATTTTTGTAGTATATTTAAATCCTGGTCTTTTACAAATTTTAATCTGCCAAAGGAATCGTATTCATAGTATGAAGGAATTCCTTTTGGATCTGTTACACTGGTTACACCAACCAGTGGATTATAAGTGTAGGACGAAATAAAAGCATTTGGCAATGAACTTCTAAGTGTCTTTAATCCCTCTCTTAATTTTTGTTCTGTACAATTATCTGACAAACAATTGTCAATATCGGCATTAGAGAGTGTTTGCAAACTTGCTATTGTTCCGGACGGAATCAGGTTGTACGCCACATTTTCGATTTTGGCAATAGGCTGTGTTTTATTATATCCCCAAATAATCGATACCGGTATACCGCTCTCTAAAGTATATTGTAGAATATTTCCTTTGTCATCATACTGATCATAGGTTATTTTTTTATCTAAACTCAAATCAATAGAAGATGCTCCCTTATTTGCGTAAACAGATCTTGGCAACAATAAATTACTTGTTGCTGCGCTTTTGTCATAAACTGTCTTTTGTTCGGATAGTTTAACCTCTTGTTTAAAAACTTGTGTATCCAGAACTTTTCCAATCATATTCTTAGCCATTAACTCATTTCTGAAGGGTTCTGATACCATTTCAGGATCTGAAGGATAAAAATATTTGATCTCAGTAGTCGCTTTAGTATCCGCTACCTCTTGTTTAGAAACTGTAGTGCTTTGTGAACTTAATTTTAAATGAGATGGATTATTGAATTTATATGTCGTTATGGTAGTTACGGGATTTGAGCCCTTCACATCATATTGGGTATTTGATTCAGATTCCAGATAAAACCAGTACGAATTGGTCGTATACTTACTGATGTTCAAATGTTCAATATTTTTATAATTTGGACTAGTCAAATGATATAACGCATTGTATTTGATCTCAGTAGCCACTCCGGGTATTTTACGCGTGTATTGATCCTCGAGTTTATATTGGTTTTCAACTATGTTTAAATCATCTAAGTTTTTATTGAAAACCTTTTTTATATGCAGCAAACCATTTTTCCAGCTCAGATTTACCCAGGGAGCAGAAGTCAAATAACTGTCAAGGCACAGATAAGGAGGAACATCCGCAGAGATATAGTACTGAAATTCTTCACCTCCATTTTCAAAATTTGGCCCTCCGTGGCTCACTGTTACATATTCATAAGTGGTAGAACTGTTTCCCATTGATCGATACAAAGGATAAATACTGTTGGCATTAATATTTATAAATTTAGCCCATGTCTCAATATTCCAATAATTTGGAAGGCCTGTATTTTTATCACAAAATGCCCTCTGTTCACTAAAGCTTGTCAAGTTTATCGGAATCCCTTCTACTCCGGTTGAAGTAAAACGGCTTTCTTTTTTACCATAATAATAATGTTTAACATCGGCTTTGTTAGATGCCGTATCGAAACTGGTAATTTTTGCAATTCTTAATCCTGCTACAGGAATGTTGGCTTTAGATTCCACTCCGCCGCCTTTACAGTAGGTAAAATTCACCTGTCCTGTGGTTTTAGCATCAGGAGAGAATGTAACAGATATTTTATAGGTATTGTTTTTAAGAAACGTATAGGGCAATTTTTTAGGTTTATTATGCTCATCAGCAGTAATCGGTAAAGAACTAAGCTGTGGGTTAGTTAAATTTTCAACTTTAACAGTAAGCCATAATTCTCCCACCGGAAATGTACCCTCCGTGAATTCATAATCATTATAGAAAACTCTTGCCAGTATTTCGGTCTCATGATCTGCTTTACTTTCAAAAACAAATTCTCCTGTTTTTTGCTCCCGATCATAAAGCGGGTTATAAAACGGGATATTTTTTAGTTCAATTTCACAATCACTTATGACGGTTCCCCAAACAGAATTAGCTTCGTATTCAAAATCATTGTAGCCTTTAGTAGGGTATACCACTCTTTTTAATATTCCCTTTTTAGCAAATTCCACATAAGGGCGTTTATCTCCATATGATCTCCCCATAAGCGCATTTTTTACAAGATCAGTTTGTGGATAAAGATTTTTATGAATAACAGCATCGGGATAAGTGCCCGATTTACCGTTGTAGTATCCCCACAAGTCTCTCTGATCGGACAAGCGGGCAACCAGACCATTAGGATCATCATATTCAAAACCATACTTCTTTGAAGGATCTTTAAAAATACATTCTGTCAGAAAAATCCTTTTATCGACTGTAAAAAGATATTTAAAATCCGCTTTTTCAATTACATTTAGTTTTCCTGCATCAAAGACCTGAATTCCTTCTATTAAAAAATTCCCTATCAGGTTCGGATTCCCTTTTAATTGAAAAGACACGCTGCCATACTGAGATTCAGTACTACTGATGCTTTCTATTGTTTTTCCCATCACATTCAAATGGTTTTCACTCCGATTTGATGTACCCTGAAAAGGGTGACTTAAACAATTTAACCCTTCACTAATTTTTATTCCAAATGACTCACTAATGTTGGAGATAAAACTATAATTAGAATCTTTATAGGTAAAGTTAACGACATCACCTTCGGGATGAATGATTTTAGTCAGATACCATCCTGTAGCAACAGTCTGCGGAGCTTCTACGTTTTCCCATGTACTATATTCTGTACTGGTAAATTGATACTCAACTCCGTCCTCTGTTGTTATCTTAAAACCGGATTTAATACTGGTTCCCAGTTTTTCAATCTTTAAATTATTCTGTGAAACTAACACTGCTTTACCGTTATTGTCAAAAACAAACTGTCCGGATTGTCCCTGAAAATTATAGGAGTACATATCAGGCTGTGTATCATTAAACTGGTTATTCTCTATGTAGGCAAAAAAGTTATCAGAACAATACATATCTTCAGAAATGGAAGCTGTTCGTTCATCGTCATCCTTCCCTCTCACTATTCGGTTGATAATTCCTCCGGTATTCAGATTCCATCCCAGACCCACATTGGTCTCCATCTGGTCTACCTGTATACCGTTTGAATTATAATTCAAACTAATAGGAATTGCAATATTTTTAGTTTTGTAAGTGTATAGGGGTACACTTATGTTGGGAGTACCGGTAAAGGTTCCTACATCGGCCTGACCGTACCTGCCCAATTCATAAGCGGTTGGTGAAGGGGGTATAATTTGTGGCGCAGACTGAGCATTATTTTGTGCAAATATTTTGAATGAAAAGAGCAAAAAAAACAGACAGCATTTTATTTTTAAATTGTACATCTTTTATTTTAACTTATTTTATTGATTTAATCACTTTTACAGATTCTGTTTTCACATCTGTTCTGACTTTGATAATATAGATTCCTTCTGAGTATCCGCTCAAATTAACCGGCACGGTTCTGCTACTAATATCGAACTCCTGTAAAGTACGTCCGGTGATGTCGATCAGAGTGGCAGTACCTTCTTTAAAATCATAGCCAATGATGATGTTGGTATAGCTTGAAGCAGGATTAGGAATAGCCTCAATGCTGGATTTTACTTTTTCCACTTTGGTTTTGTCTTTGAGCTTTACTACCCAAAAATCATTGCCTCCCATACTGCCGTTTTTATCTCTTGAGGCAGCCGAATTTGAGGTTCCTGCCATCAGATACCCTCCGTCTCTGGTCTCGATTAACTTCCTGAGAATATCTTCGCCGGCACTGCCTACAGTTTTGTTCCAGATTTCTTCTCCTTTATCGTCAATTTTCATCGCGATGTAATCGTTGATGCCTTCTTTTTCTTTACTGACAGCGTTAAGTGCTTTGGCCACAATCCCTTCGCGAGGACGCCTGCTTTCGCTTTGCGCATAACCGCCTATGAGATAACTTTGGTCGTTGTTTTCTACCAGAGAAGTGAGGATGTCTGTTTTTCCGAAATCATAGGTTTTACTCCATACAACGCCTCCGTCTTTATCGAGTTTCAGAATCCAATAATCGGTTCCATTCCCAACTATACCGCCCATAGTGGTCAGAGCATTTTTACTGTTGGAATTTCCTCCGGCAATATAACCGCCATCGGCAGTCTGATGAATGACATAAGGCTGATCGTCTCCTTCGGCTCCATAAGTATTTTGCCATTGAATTTCACCGGTATCTGTTATTTTAAGTACCCAGTAATCTCCGACTCCTTTGTTGTTCTCAGTTTTGTCACCTGAAACAGGAGAATTAGAATAGCCTGCCAAAATATAGCCGTTATCTGAGGTTTGTTCCATGCTTCTCAGCACATCGGTATAGGCTCCTCCATAGGTCTTTTGCCATTCGACATCTCCTTGTTTGTCCAGTTTAACAATCCAGTAGTCCATGTTACCACGGCATTTCTCTAATTTATTAAACTGATCTGCTTTTGTGGTGGGTTTAGGCATTCCGTTTGTAGCAGCGAGTGCATTCCCGGAATAATCCGAACTTGAGGAGCCTCCTAACATATAGCCTCCGTCTCTAGTTTGAAAAGCACATAAGAGTTCGTCTTTTCCTTTACCGCCAATAGTTCTTTGCCATTGTTCGCTACCCGAAGCATCTAATTTGATGACCCAAAAATCAGTAAGGCCTTTGCATTTTTCATTCTTTTGAAAACCTCTCCCCGAATCTGAAGTTCCTGCCAAAATGAAGCCTCCGTCTTTTGTATTTTTAATACTCTGAAGCAAATCAAATCCGCTTCCGCCTATACTTTTTTGCCAGACCAGCTCTCCTTTTTCACTCATTTTCCAGATCCAATAATCCAGATCCCCATGATTGTCATCGTCTTTATTTCCGGTTTTATTAGACAAAGAGCTGCCTGCCAGAATAAAACCATAATCGGCTGTGGGCTGTGCGTCAAACAAATAATCGGCATGCTGCCCTCCATATGATTTTTCCCAAAGGATGTCCTGAGAATGCATAAAGAAGGGGAAGATCAAAAAAAGTAACAGGTAACGTTTTTTCATAAAATATGCTGGTTTAGTCTTTTCGAAAATTGTATTGCGGGGCCAAAACTAATACACTATCTATTACAATCTTTACGGCTTTCCACATTCCATTAATATTTATTCAAAAATTATCACAATAAAATAAACTATTACCAGCAAAATCAACAACTGGCAGCATAATGTACCAAATAGCTACATTTAGGTAACACTCGGTGATCTAACAAGAAAAATTTTACGTGTTAACTACTAAATTCTAAACAACAGGAAAATTTTATAGCGCTTTAAGGTCTTTTTATCCCACAAAAAAAGTGCAATGATCAAAAATCATTGCACTTTTTAAACCGTAACGCTCTACAGCACTACACTATCTCTTAAATTATTTACTGCTTGTTGAAATTTACATAAATTTACTCTTTATGATGCGGACAGCTGGAAGCCTCCCCGGAGGATCCCATTTTATAAGTTCCCGGGAATTGTTCTTCTATTAATCGTTTCTGATCAGGTGATACATCTTCCATTTTACGCAGTGTATTGACTTGTATGTGTGGCCAACTCGTAGTACCGCCATCATCTCCGAAATCAAACTCGAAAAATATGACCTGTTCGTATTGCAACTGAAGAATTTCTTTTTTGTTTTCGACAACAGTTTCAATCCACATTCTCATGTTCATTTCGACCGTAGGAACAAAACGATTGACAAACGGAACATTTAATATCCCTCCCTGTGCTCCGGTTTTATTTTTAGAGGACATCTCGATCACTACATGGTTTTTTACCACATCACTTTTAAGCGTATCACGAAGACGTAAATCAGGCCGTACCGAATAAGGATATAAATGATGGGCTAATATTCGCTGAGTATAGATTTTATTTTCACGTTCATCGTTTTTATCATCCAATGTCTCAAATACCCAAGGTGGTGGAGGTGCATCCAGATTTATAGGCTCATTGCTGGCATCTGCTCCTCCCATTGTTTGCGAAATAGCAAGATGTTTATAGTCCCAGGCCGCAAACCCTTCCGGGTACTGTGGAGCACCATTAATCAAATAACCTGATTTATTTGGCTTTAAATCTCCCAGCAATGTAATTGTACTTCCGTGCGGAATTACACCACTTCTCGAAATAGAATAATCGGGTATAAAATAAGGTCCGGTCTGCCCCGCTCCCGCTTTAAGTTCTTTTGAAGCAATAATCTCGTAATATTTTCTTCCGTTTAAGTTTTCCAGCGTTACATATTCTTTGTTTCCCTGATCGTCCTTGATTAAAAACAGGGTTTCATCCTGATAACCGCTTTTGTATAAATCTTTATTTGGATTGTTGGGTGATATGGCATGAATACCACGGTCTTCACTAATCGTTTTTTCTGTTGCCGCATAGTTAAAGACATCACTCAGCCACAAGTACATCCCGTTCTCCTCGTGAATTGGGGTGTATTGCAAAGCGTCCTGACCATTTACACGGTTTACACTTTTAATGCTTTGTTCGTACTTCACTGCTCCGCAAAATTGCTCGTTTGCACCGCCACGGTTTCGAACGCCACCCGGTACCAGATTAAAAGTAAGTTTTTCGATGTATTCTTCGCACTCAAAACTGTATTTTCCGGGAATGGTTCCTGCGTTAGTTCCCGGCGAAGGCATGATGGTAGTATGTATACCGCTGCCAATGAGTTTTTTCTGGCTCTGATTGTCACTGTTATTATTGTAGCTCACCCAGGTACCTTCTAATACCTGTAAAATACCATAATCTACATTTTTTACAATTTTTTGAAGGTCTTCTTCATAAAAAGGTCTGATCGGATCTTCAATCAGAACTTTTTGATATCCGGACATCAATTTATCCAATACACCATTCTCTTCCTGAAGTGCTTCGAATATGGCCTCATTTGCCTGTTGAGCAAAACCAGTGGTCAGCTGATTTAAATTCCCTTCTTCATCAGGGTTTTTACGTTTTAACATGATAAACTTTTTTTAGCGTTAATAACTTGTACAATCAAAGTAACCTAATTTATGGTGATTGCCTACCCGTATTAATACCCGTTTTTATATTGTAAAAACAAAAAAACCTCCAAAATCAAATGACTTTGGAGGTTTCTATTTTTTATAGGAATAAGATCCTGCTATTCTTAGTTCATGATATCGTTGAACTCATGTAATGATTTCAATGTGCTTTCGTAGAATAAAATTGCAGCAATTAAATTTCCTTTATCTGAGTAAGGCATCATTTTTCTTTGAAACTCTACAGTAGTATCTAAAAATACTGTTGTTCCTTCTGCCTGACCGTCTAACACTTTTTTGTGCTCACTATCGTCCGGAATACCTAAGTCTGCCATAGTAACACCTGGTTTAGTAACCAAAGCGATATAAGGAAGTGTTTTTACTAAAACTTTAATACGCTCGATGTATAATTCCAAAAGCTCCCCTTTTTGCATACCGCTCAATTCTTTTTGATCATGGTATTTGCGGATAATTGCTGTTGTACTGATTATACTTCTTGGAGCATTTTTTGCCTGTGCTGAAATAGCTCCAGTTGCAAAAAAGAAAAAGAAACTTACTAGAATTATTTTACTTTTCATTTTACTAATGTAATTGGTTGTTTGAGGAACACAAAAGTATACAAATTAACTTAAGCCGCAACTTTAATGATTCCTTTTTTTTAAAAAAAATTAACATTTTATTTTATGTCAATCTATAAGACAATTCTGAGGTACTGGAGAGCACATTTCCGGAATTTAATGCTTGTTCGTTTTTTGATGGAAATGCCCATATTTCGCAATAAATCTTTGCGTCTGCTTAGGATTTAATGACTCTAAAACGTCCCGGATACTTGATCCAGATGCTTTTTTTATTGCCATAATAGTCCATGAAATCTTCACAAACAAAAACCGCATGTGCAGTAGACCACGCCACAACTCCGCAATATTCGCTTCCGGATTGTCGTTTTAACTTTAATACTTGTTTACCTTCTTTGAATCCTAAATATTTGTAAATGGTAGGAGTATATACGGAACCATCTTCTAAATCTTCTAATGCTTTATCAAAAGTATCGACCTTATCAATAATTTGTTTGTATTTTGCCATTACGGCATAGGTCAGTATCGCATAATCGGTAATTTTTTCACTTTCGGGATTGTCCTTAATATAGATAAAACCGGCTGATACTTTAGCTTTACTGATTTCGTCTTCTTGCAGATTGAATGACGCATTATTTTTTAAGGTGATTCTATGAGTGTTTTCACCTGTCTTTTCGTTTACAAAAAGATTGTCTAATCCGTAGACATTTAAAGAGGCTTTAATAAAGGCAATCGACGAACAATTGGTCCGTTCTCCCTGTTTAAAACTTTCGAATATTTTATCTGAGCTTAACTGTGAATAAGAATTTGAACAGGCAAATATTAAAAATAAAAATAGTGAAGTAACCGCTTTCATTGTCTTAGTATTTTATAATTAATCCCAATCCATTTTTGGGCATATATTGATTCTACAAATCTATAAAAATCAACGTAAAATTGTTTTTTACTTCTTAGTTTTTATCAAAAAATGTTGCGAATACTCTAAGTAAATCCTTTTGAAAGGGTTACGATTGCATTAACTTAAAACTTTTCTGTTTTCTGAAAAATGAAACAGACTTGTTTTTTGTTTCTGATGGCTTTAACTCTAAATTTATAACTTTCACCCCTTTTGTACTCTTATAAAAAACGACGCAATACCTTCTATCAACGTTCGATATCCGTTTCTTTTTTCAATTGCAAATGTTTCTCTTCCTTTTTTATCAAAAATAATCCCGGCCACTTTTCGGAAAACAAGTATAAACACCTGTTTTTAAACATGTTAAAACAAAAATAGTGTTTTTTAGCTAACTTTATACTATCTAAATCCAACTAATCCGTTGAATCGAACTCAACTCTAACCAACTATAATTATGGCAACAACAGTACCCCCTGACAAAAAAAGCAATTACGAAAAGTTGTTTGCATCCTGCATCATAAAAGAAGCCAGATATCCTGAAATTGATGCATTGGTCGCTAAAATAGTTTCAAACAAAAGCAGGTATCAATCTGTTGGTGATCCTTTAAATATTCCCTGGTACATGATTTCTATTATACATTGTATGGAAGGAAGTCTGAACTTTACTACTCATTTGCACAATGGCGACCCGCTTACTAAGCGTACGGTTAACGTTCCTGCAGGCCGTCCGAAAGCAGGAAATCCTCCTTTTACCTGGGAAGTGAGCGCAAATGATGCCTTGATTTACGACAAGTTAAATTCATGGACAGACTGGAGCATTGCCGGAATTCTATACCGACTTGAATTATTTAACGGATTGGGATATTACAAGCAGGGAATTAACTCACCTTATTTATGGAGTTATTCCAATCAGTACACTAAAGGCAAATATGTTCAGGACGGCAAATATGATCCCAATGCGGTCTCCAAACAATGTGGTGCCGCTGTTCTACTTCGCCGTATGATGGAACAGCACCTAATTACACTGCCCAACACGCATATTGTAGAACAAATCATAGCGCAGGGAAACAAAACGATGTATTATTCCGGAAAGGTTACAAACGAAGCTGTCGAGCTTCAAAAACTTCTTAATAGTGCAGGAAGTGTTATTAGAATTGACGGGAAAGCAGGAGAAAGAACTTCAACCGAATATTTTAAATTTAGCAAAACTTATTTAAAAGGAGATCCAAGAAAAGTTTAACAGGCAAGGTAAATTCAATATTCCTGATTTGTGTTTTGCTTTTTAAAATACAATCATGATTCCGAATGTTTTTTCAAAATATTGCTGTTTGATAAAGCTTTAATTTTTTAAACTAAGTTCTATCCTAAAAATGATTATCATAACCTGAAACTTGTTAATTTTATCTCAAAAAAACATATGAAAAACTACGTAACACTACTGCTTGCTGCAATTGCTCTATTTTTTACTTCCTGTAACGCTACAAAGGATACTACAAAAAATACTGCTCTTTTTGACACTACCTGGGAGCTGGAATATATTTCGGGTCCAAGAATTGCTTTTGAGGGTTTGTATCCCAACAAAAAACCTTTTATCAAATTTGACCAGAATACCGGTCAGGTTTTTGGAAATGCGGGCTGTAATGGGTACAGTGCTCCTTATACTTTAAAGGGGAAAACCATCAGCTTTGGCGAACAGGGACCTACCACGATGATGTTTTGCGAAGGCGGCGGTGAGCAGACTTTTACTGAAATGATCCGAAAAATCACCTCTTATTCTATTGATAAAGAAGGCAAACTAAACTTATTGCTTAACGATGTTCCGATGATGCGTTTTAAAAGAAAGTAATTCAGCAACTTCTTGATTCATCCAAATCTTAATTAAAACAGCTACACTTTTATCGGATTTTAAAAAAAGGATTTTATTAAAGTCCTTTTTTTATAACCTAAAATTACTGTATAAAAAAACATCTGACATAACTATTTATATGCCAGATGTAGTCACAAATCAACCTTCAATTAAAATTTTTACTTTCCCGGATAGACAATATTATCGTTCTCTTGTACGGTATAGGAAAAGGTATCTGCTTCACAAAGCCTGAAATAACCAAAAGCAAAATTATTGGCATTTGTCGTGTTTACAATATTACCTCTTATATTTCCGGGAGGAATAGAAAAAGGACTTCCTCCATATATCTCTAAAATCAAACTCATATAGTTGTAAAAATTCTTAGAAATACCTCTATTTATAACCGAAAGACTTTTTCCCGGTTTCAAATCGGGATGTGAGAATCTTGGATATATTTCATTTCCATTAAACAATTCATCATCTAACAGCGTGTATGAAGGAAGACGAAAAACATCACTTTTATAATCTGTAAGATAAAAATTGGCCTGATCCGCCGGGTCTTTAAAATAAAATGATATCTCATACAGATCGTCTCCGGCTACATCGGGAACGCGTTTCTGTTCTATTCTATCAATAGGTGCTACTGAAATTAACTTTTCGGCAGCCGTAAAAGTTTGCCCTTCTGCTTCTACAGAAAGCACATAATCCATGTTGATAACAGGTACAAAATTAGTACATACATAAAGTCCTGGTCCTGTTTCATTAAAAGTAAAGACATCTCCTTTGCTATTGGTCACTTTTACTTTAGCTCCTGAGACTTTTGGAGTTTTATCGTTGTAATAAGGAGCTGTTTTACTCACCTTGATCACCTGTTCACTACCGGACGTTCCTTTTTTCCAGATAATCTCGGCGTCTACTACGATTCTCGTTTCTCCGGTTTCTAAATCAAGTTTTACCACATCATCACAAGAGGAGAAAAACAGTACCAAAACAAAACCTAAAATAGCTATTGTATTCTTCTTTATCGTTTTTATATCAATCCTTTGCATATTCATTAAAATTTAAAATTATAAGAAACTCCCGGTACTACTCCAAAAATAGAAAGCCTTTTAGTCTCATTCATCCCTGTGTCTTCATTTGTTGCAAAAGTCATCGCAGCTGCATTTTTTCGGTTGTAAACATTATAAAGACTAAATACCCAGTAACTCTGCCATCCTTTCTTTTTATCCGGCTTTGGCGTATAAGTTGCTGCCAGATCCAGATGGTGGAAAAGTGGCAATCTGTTTTCATTTCTTAAGGAGAAGTTTGGAACATTAATACCTCCAAACTCATAATACCCATTGGCATAGGTTACTGGCTGGCCTGACTGCAAACTGAAATTGGCATTAAAAGACCATTTTTTATTGTATTCATAATTCCCCACAACACTCAAATTGTGCAGTTTATCGTAGCCTGATAAGTACCATTTACCATTTGCAACTCCTGGTTCTTCCGGTGTTCTTCCAGGTGTTTTTTGTTCAGCTCTGGATAAGGTATAAGAAACCCAACCGGTTAATGCTCCCGTATTTTTTCGCAACATTAATTCCATACCATAAGATCTTGCTTTACCATTCAAAATCACCTGTTCTATATTGTTATTGGCCAAAATATCGGCTCCGTCTATATAATCAATACGGTTTTTGATTTTTTTGTAGAACAACTCTCCTTCGAAAGAGTATTCATTATCTTTAAAGTTCTGAAAATAACCTACGGCAAACTGATCCAAAAGTTGCGGTTTTGTAAAAGGACCGCTTGGTGTCCAAATCGTGGTTGGCAAAGGAAACTGCGTATTCGACAACATATGAATGTACTGTGCCATTCGGTTGTAACTCGCTTTTACCGAAGTAGTCTCATTAAAAGCATACGATACTGCAGCACGCGGTTCGAAATTATCAAACTTACTGATGGTTGCGCCTTTTTTATAAGTGATACTCCCCGTTGGAGTTCCTTCTTCGTAAATTTTATACAACGGATTGTAAACTACTGCTTTTCCATCTTCATAGGTATTGATTTCTTCCCCTCCTAAACGGTAAAACATACTGTAACGAAGCCCGTATCGAAGGTTCAGTTTCTCTGTAAGCTGATGCTCAAAGTCCAGATAAACAGAAGACTCAAAAGCATACTTTTTATCCAACTGTTTGTAATTAAACTGCGAAGTTGTATTGGTAGGCTTTACGGTTCCGGGATTAAAATCGTAATACTGCCCTTCTATTCCGTAATTCAATTTTAATTTTTCTGATACAGTCTGACTCCAGCCATATTTAAGCCCATAAGTCTGAATATTATTGTTCCATTTAAAACCTTCTCTATCCAGATCCAGATTAAACTTATAATCACTAAAGTAAACGGACAAGTTGGTATTTAAATTCTCAGAAAACTTATGCTTCCAGCTTAAAATACCCATTGTATTTCCGTAAGTACTATTAAAAAGATTATTCAGATTAAAAAGGTCGTTTCCAAAATACCCTGAAAAAGACAGTGTATTGTTGGCTCCTAAACGATAATTGAACTTCGCATTTAAATCATAAAACATCACGGAATTCTTACTATCAGCAAGTTTCATGAATAAATGGGCATACGAAGCACGTCCTGCAATGATAAAAGATCCTTTTTCTTTTTGAATAGGTCCCTGCACCAACAAGCGGCTCGAGATTAAACCAATACCTCCGTTAACTTTGTACTTTTCAAAATCCCCGGTTTGCTGTGTGATATCCAGAACAGAAGAAACTCGTCCTCCATATTTAGAAGGAATTCCTCCTTTGTATAAATCTAATCCATTCACAATATCAGGATTAAAAATCGAGAAAAAACCAAACATATGAGAATCAGCATAAACCGGACCGCCATCTACCAAAATCAGATTTTGATCGGCTGCACCACCACGAACATTAAAACCAGACGAAAGTTCTCCGGCGTTGGTCACTCCGGGTAATGTTAATATCGATTTTAATGGATCGGCTTCTCCCATGGCTACAGGAATTCGTTTGATCTCGGCCATCGAAAGTTTGTTTACACTCATTTGAGTATTTTTAACATCCACTGCCTTATTGGTGGTTACGACTACCTGCTCCAGCTCATGACTGTCTGAATCCATATAAAAATTGATTTTGGAATCGTCAGAAACAACAATTTGTTTTTCGTTGTTTTTCAAGCCCAAATAACTGATCAATACGGTGTAATTTCCTTTGTCCAGTGTTATCGAGAATTTCCCGTCCGCATCTGTTGTAGCACCGGTAGAAAGTTCTTTTATGAAAATATTTGCTCCAATAACCGGCTGCTTGTTCTCGTCGAAAACCTGACCGCTCAGCTTATTTTTTTTTTTAGGTGCCTTGGTTACTTTTTGCTTTACAAAAATATTATTGCCAACGATAGAAAACTGAACCGCTGCACTTTTATTAAGTTCATTAACCAATTCTTTTACGCTGATACTTTTATAAGTCTTTGTTTCGGTAAAATACTTTTGATTGGTATTGATTTGGTCTGTATGCGCAAATTTGAAATCACTCTGACTTTCAATTTGCTTAAAGAATTCTTTTAGTGTTACTGATTTATCAACAGTTACGGTTACGTTTTGAGAAAACACTCCCCAGCTGAATAAAAAAAAGCACGCTGAAATTATATGCTTCATGAAATTTTGTATTTTTGATATTATTAAATGTGATAGTTTCCTGCTATCCTGATCATGAGGAGGATGTTTAGTTTCGCGGCTAGTGCATCCTTTTTTCTTTTCTATTGAAAAGTAATTACTTTTAATTCTTCATTTATTTCAAAGTTTAGGTTATACATTTTAGATATTAATTGAATTGTTCTTTTAAAATCCTCTTTTTTATTAATTCGTATGGTAATACGATGGTCATAATATTCCTTTGGGAATTTCAATGTATAACAAAAACATGCTGAAATGATATGTTTCATAAAATTTTGTATTTTTGAACATTATTAAACTGGATAATTCTTATTATCCTGACCATGAGAAGGATGTTTAGTTTCGCGGCTAGTGCATCCTTTTTCTTTTCTATTGAAAAGTAACTTCTTTCAATTTTTCATTTATTTCAAAATTTAGGTTATACATTTCGGATATTAACTGGATAATTATTTGTAAATCTTCTTTTTTATTGATTCTCAAGGTAATGTGCTGATCGTAATATTCCTTTGGAAATTTCACCGTGTAACCATAGTTTGTTTTAATGTAGGCAGCAAGAACGGTTAACTTTTCATTTTCAAAATCGGTAAATCTTTCAAATTCAGATACCTCAACCGTATTATTGGCATAGGTGAATTTTTCACCGGGTACGAGTATCCATTTTTGAGTCTGGTCTTTTACGCTCATCTCAACGCTTCCTTCAAAAAGCTCGACTGAGACTTCCTTTTGAGTGTATCCTTTTACTAAGAAAGAAGTTCCTAAAACAGTGGTTGTCGTTTCATTGCAAAAAACCTGAAAAGGATGTTTTTTGTCTTTTGTTACCTGAAAGTGAGCTTCTCCCTTAATTTCAATTTTACGATTAGTCTTAAAATTATCGGCATACTCGATTCTGGAATCAGGACTTAACTCCACTTTGGAACTATCTGGTAAAAAAATCGTTTTTACAATTGAAGTCGTATTTTCAATTACGTTTGAAGTAAATTTAATTTCCTGCTGGTGCTGTTCTTTATTAAAGAAAAGTCCCGTTCCGATAAACGCAAAAAGTAAAACGGCAGCCGCTGCGGCATAATGCCATGCTTTAAATTTTTGTTTTTTTGGAGGAAAAGCTTTGGATTGAAATGCTTCCCACGAAGCCTCTTTTTCTTCATCAGAATGCGAAATGGGAACATTATCCCAAATCTTCTTTAATTCTTCTTCTACTTTTTTATCATTCATATCTTTGGGGCGTTAAAGTTTCTGACAATAAAATCCTTGCTTATTAAAAACACCGTACACCATATCCTTAATCTCTCTGTTGGTTTCGATTGTCAGAACATGATTTTTGTCTTCTACATCAAAATTCATGATACAATCAGAAATAACAAATTGAAGCAGCGCTACAACAAATTTTGCTTCTTCCTTTGTGGTAACGTCCGTTTTATAAGTTTCAATATTCATTTTATGTTCTCATTTTTATAGATAACAAACGAGAACAAAAAAGTTCCTAATGGTTTTCGACTTTTTTTCGAATAAATTTACTGGCGAGATAAATATGATTGGCTATGGTCTTTTCAGAAAGATCCGTTAAAGCTGCAATCTCCTTATAACTAAGGTTTTCCAGTTTATGTAAAGTATAGATTTTTTGCTGTTGCTCAGGAAGCTCATTTATTAAATTATTTAATATTTCCTGTCTTTCTTCAAAAATTTCATGATCGTTATCCACATTTTCCATCACAACATGCGAAGGCTCGAGTTGTACTATTTTATTTTCTCTGTTGAGATGATTAAGGATAATGTTTTTGCAGATCACAAACAATTGCTTGTCGAATAAAACATCTTCATGAAGTAATTCTCTTTTATTGTATACTCGTAAAAAAGTCTCCTGAACAAAATCCTGTGGGGTAAGTACTGTAAAATTAAAGCGTTTGGCAATGTTTATGAGTTTATCGTAGTAATTAAGGTATGCTTGCCTGAAAGCGGCCTCATTACCCTTTTTTAAACTTAAAATAAACTTCCTGTTATCCATAACGCAAATATGATAATTAGTCTAAACTCGATGTCTAAAATAATATTGTGGTATTAAGCGAATCACTTAAGACTTATTTAATCTTTTTCTTAAGCAATTTTAAGATACAAAGAACAGCAATTTTCTTGTAAAAGTTTTTAACAGAAAAAGAAATTAATCCTAAAGAAATGCTAATTTACGATCTTACATTTTAATCTTATTTTTCTTATAATTAAATTCCAGTAGAAGCCAAGCCTTGTAAAATCAAGACTTTACTATCCTGATACGAATATTGTTTTTTCTCAAAATTTCATTTTTAACAAACTTGACGTTTACACTTGTTAAAAATAAAAAAGCAGCGACAAAATGTTTTGTCGCTGCTTTTAGTGTATCTCCACTATCAAACAAAAGTAGTATCTGTTATTTGATTAAAAGTGCTTCGAGTATTTTAGAATAGATTTCTGTGTTTTGATAAACTCCCATAAAATTGGCAGCTCCGGGTCCGTAGGCAAAAACCGGAACTGGCACCGCTGTGTGATCGTTGGTACTAAAACTTCCCTGTACATATCCTTTTTCGATGCTGCCATCAATTAAGGAAAGTCCTCCGGTTTCGTGATCTGCCGTTACGATTAAAAGTGTTTCCTGATTCTGATCGACAAATTCCATGGCTTGTCCTACCAGTTTATCAAAATCAAGCATTTCACGAACCACGTATTCCAGGTCATTTTTATGTCCACCATAATCAATTTGCGCACCTTCGGCCATTACAAAAAAAGGATTTTTTGTTTTTGAAAAAACCGTCGTTGTCTTTGCCAAAGATTTCGCTAAAAAGTCTCCTCTTCCCTCTTTCATCGAAACCACCGAAGCATCATCTACCACTACAAAACGTGAATTTTTAATGGTGTCCAGACTTTTAAACTGATCTGAAAAAGTATAACCTTTCTCGGTTATTATTTTAGACAGATCTCTACCGTCTTTTCTGTTATTAAATTCTTTTGTACCTCCTCCAATTAAAATATCAGACGGATTAGCAAGAAAATCTGCAGCAATTGGTTCGCTTAAAGTTCTTTCAGATTGATGCGCGTAAAAAGCTGCCGGAGTGGCATCTGTAATATTTCCAGCCGAAATAATAGCCGTTTTGTACTTTTTCTTTGCCAGTTGCTGGGTGATTAATTCTAACCCTTTTCCGTTTTCATCTACACTGATAAATCGGTTATTGGTTTTATGACCTGTTGCCATTGCCGTAGCTCCTGCGGCCGAATCGGTGATATAACTGTCTGACGATTTAGTGATCGACAATCCCTGAGTCGGAATATTAAAAAGGTTCAATTGTCCTTTATTGGCTGTATAACCAGCGTAAATCTGAGTAAGCCCCATTCCGTCGCCAATAAGCAGAATTACATTTTTCGGACGGCTGTTTTTAGAAAATAAAGCTGCATTCTTAGGTTTATAGGCCTGATAAAATGATGCATTCTGGTAAAAAGTACTTTTTATCTTCTGAATAAACTGCGTCAATGCCGATACATTATCAGTACCAATATAATCGACTTTTAAATTCATTAGAGTCATCCAGGTATTCACATTATCGGATGTCGACCAGAACCTGATTTTTTTATTCTGAGCATGAACTTTTTTAATGACCGACTGTACTTTTTCTAAATCAGCTTGTGTCATTACTCCTTTTCCGTTCCAAACGGTAAGTTCTTTTAAATCTTCGCTAATCATTTCGACACGTGACAATTGCTCCGAAGAATACGTTTCATTTCTTCTTCCGTCAAAATAGATAAACTCAGGGTATTGATTCCAGTTTGATGGTTCAGGTCTGTTTCCTGAAATAACTACTTTTAAATTTTTGTTTAAAATCAAATCCGGATACGTTTTTAGCTGTTGCACGATACCTTTAAGTGTGGCATCGGCTTCTGATTTTATATCAATCATTAAAACTAAAGGCTTATTCTCAGGGTAAACTTTACCTTCTAAGTTTTTTATCTTCTTCGACAAAGGATCTAAATAAAGACTTCGCAATGTATTGTACGTTTTGATTTCCTCTGAAGTATGTGCTACCAAAAGCTCATTATTCCTCAAAAAAACATCTGCTTCGATAACGCCGGCTTCATTGGAATAGGCTTCATAAAAAGGCAATTTACCTGCATAATCATTGTGTGAATGAATATTAGCAGAACTGTATTCCTGTGCCTGCGCCAACAGAAAAAAATGAAGGCAAAAAAGTATAATTATTTTTTTCATTACAAATAAAATTAATTCAATTCTAAAATGGTCTTCAATAATTAGAAGATTAGCCAAAATATCTAGACTGCTTGCTTTTTTTCTTTACAACTGCAAGCTCCACAACTAAGCCTGCAGCGTAAAAAAAAAACAAAACAAACAAAATGAAACTATTATTTACCAGCCTTTGTTCTGGAAAAGGGCTCCTTTGCTCACGGCAATTTCATCCGGCGGTATTGGCCACACATGGTGAATGGCAGGATTAAAATTACGGGCAGGATAAATCACTGTTCCGTTGTAATGGTGTAAAGGTTTTGCATAAGTCGCCTGAGCATCGCCCCAGCGTACTAAATCGAAATGGCGGTCTGTCCATTCTCCTGCCAGCTCACAACGTCTTTCTCTTTTCAGATCCGTTAGTGTGGCTCCTCCAATACTTGGTAAACCGGCACGATTGCGAATCATGTTTATTTCGGTATCGGCACTTAGTCCTTTCATTAATTTTGCCTCAGCCAGCATCAGGATTACATCCGCATAACGTAAAAGAGGTACATTTAAAGCGGTAGAAGGCTTGTCTCCGTTTGCATTTACATAACGAATATCAATTCCGCCCGAAGTAGTTTTTGGATAACCGAATGGCTCCATGTATTTTTTAAACTGATAACCGGTTCTGTTACTTGAACTGACAATATATTTTCCTTCATTAAAAGTGACTAATTCTCCGAAGTACATAAACTTGTCTCCTTTTTGAAGAATTGTAGCACTTCGTCTTTTATCAGCAGGATCATACGTATCGAACAATTCTTTAGTAGGATAAAAATTCCCCCAGCCGTTGTAAACTCCCCAGCCTTTATCTTCCAGACATACTCCAGGGAAAATAGATCCTAAGCTTGTATTTTCGGCACTCGAGGTTACGGACCAAATGTACTCTGACGACCAGTTGTTTTTAATTTTAAAAACATCTTCGAAATTATCCAGTAATTTGTGTTTTCCACTGCTGACAATCATATTGGCATACTTGATCGCATTGTCCCAGTCTTTTGCATACAAATAGGTACGCACCAAGTATCCCCATGCTGCAGTTTTATGCGCACGTCCGTAATTGTCTGAACTAAGTTCATTGAAATAAGGCAATAAATCGGCAGCTTTAATAAGATCGGCAGCGATATAGGCATAGTTTTCGGCTACATTTTTAGCACGCGGCACATATACATTGGTTGGATTTTCTCTGTCCTGAATTGGAATCCCGGCACGGTCATCTCCATAGTGATAGGCCAATTCCAGATGCATTGCAGCATGATTGAAGTACGCTTCTCCCAGCATCATGTTTTTTGTTTTATCGTCCAGACTGATTTTCGGGATATTGCGAATCACATCGTTACAGCGTTTCATCACTTCATAGTGAAGTCTCCAAATGTCTTTGGTATCTGATTCAGCTCCGTCTACAATAAAATTTTTGATTCGTTCCGCATTTTGTCTTGGTTTCGTTCCGATATCATCACTCGCATTGTTCAGCCAGAAAAATCCACGACCGTACATATTATCATCCGAATAGAGTGCATAAATCGCATTCACTCCTGCTTTTGCATCAGCAGGTGTTTTCCAGAAATTACCACTTGAAGGTGCTCCCTGAGGTACTAAATCAAGTTCATTTTCGCAAGCCGACATGCTCATTAAAAGCACCAGACTCCATAATAAAAGACTTAAATTTTTCATTTTATTTGTGTTATATTTTTTTAAAAAGTTGCGTTGACACCTGTCATATAAATACGGGACAGAGGATATTTTCCTAAGTCCAAACCAAAATTCTTAAGTCCCACTTCCGGATCCATTCCTGAATACTTGGTGATGGTAAAAAGGTTTTGCCCAGAGATAAAAAATCTAAGTTTCGCTTTTCCGTGCAACCATTGTTCTTTTACTGTATATCCAATCGAAACGTTTCTTAATCTCAGGAAAGAAGCATCTTCAATATAAAAATCAGAGATTCTTCCGAAATTATTATTGTTGTCTGTTGACGAAAGAATTGGAATATTGGTATTGGTATTCGTTGGCGACCATGCATTTTTAGAATCGGCTAGTAAATTATAACCCGGGAAAGAAGCATTCACACCTGTATATTTTACGGCATTAAAAACTTTGTTTCCGGCTGTTCCGCTAAGGAAGATGTTCATATCAAATCCTTTGTATCTGAAATTCGTGTTTAAACTGAAGGTCGTTTTCGGAAAAGGACTTCCAAGCACTACTCTGTCACTGTTATTGATTACACCATCGCCATTTACATCTTTAAATTTAATGTCTCCTGCAACCGCATTAGGCTGATACACTACTCCTTTATCATTTACATAAGCTTTTGCTTCGGCATTACTTTGAAACAATCCGTCTGTCGAATACCCGTAAAATGCTCCAACAGGACTTCCTACCTGATAGATATTAGCCAAAGGCAAACTACGAACACGACTTAGATTTAAAGGCTCTAAGGAAGTTAAATCGTCTTTGATCGAAACAATTTTATTGCTTAAAAAAGCTGCGTTTGCTGTTACATCAAATTTGAATTCACCACGAGTTTTTTGGTACGTCAAACTGGCTTCAATTCCTTTATTTTCAACATTACCCGAATTTACGATTCTTCCTAACGGAGTTCCTGAAACTCCCGGAAGCTGATCGCGAACTAACATGTCTTTATTGGTTTTAATGTAAGCATCTACAGATCCTGATAAAGCATTGTTAAACATGGTAAAATCCAATCCTACGTTACTTTGTTCTGAACTTTCCCATCTTAAATTAGGATTCGACAATTCGCTCTCAGAATAACCGTAAGAGATTACCGGACTGTTTCCAATTAAAGCTTGTGTCTGCGTTAAAGGCACACTAAACTGGTAAGGTCCAAGATTTCCTAAGTTTCCAATCTGTCCCCAGCTTGCACGTAATTTTAAGTTGCTTACTAACGGGTCTATGCTTTTCATGAATCCTTCTTCAGAAATCAACCATCCGGCAGAAACAGAAGGATATACTTTCCAGCGGTTGTCTGAAGTTAGTTTTGAAGTACCGTCACGGCGTATAATTCCTGAAATCAAGTACTTTTGATTAAAGTCATAATTCAGCCTTCCTACATAAGAAGAAATGATTTCTTCGGACATTCCTGCTTCTACCTGCTGAACTAACTTAGCATTTAATAAATAACGCTGTGATGGATCTTCATTATCAAAGCCTGTTCCCTGCACGGTATAAAAATCTCTTTTGGTTTGCTGATAGGTATATCCGGCAAGTGCTTTAAAATTGTGCTTTCCTAGTGATTTTTCGTAAGAAAGCGTCAGCTCGCTTAATAAGTCAGTTGTGGTAGCAGAAGATTTTGTCAATCGGTTAAAATCAAATATTTTACCCGGCTCTGTTGTTTTTACCGCAAAATCGGTTGCGTTGTTCTGAATTCTGGTATACCCCCAGTTCGATTTAAATTTTAAACCTGATACGATTTCCCATTCTGCATAAGGATTAATCAAAACAGTCGAAATCGGATTGCGGTTGTCCAGTCTTTTTAAATAGGCCACCGGATTGATTACGTCTCCATAAGAACCTATATATTTTTCAGGAACACCTCCAAACTTTCCTGAACCGTCTTCTCTATAGATCGTGGCATTTGGCGGATAAAAAATCGCTGCTAAAATGGCTCCTGTGTAACCACTTGTTGTATTGGCTGCCTGACCGTCTGTTAAGGAATACGACAGATTTTCGCCCACTGTAAAATTAGGTGCCAGTTTAAAAGAAGAATTGGCTCTGGCCGTATAACGGGTTCCGTAGGTATTTAGCAATATTCCTTCGTTTTTGCGGTAACTTCCGGAAATAAAGAAATTAGATTTCTCGGTTTTACCATTTACTGAAATAGACAAATCCTGAATTTGGCCAGTACGGAAAATTTCATCCATCCAATTGGTCTTTGTGGTTCTGGCTGTTGGTTCAAATGCCGGATCAAAAGCCGGAATTCTCGGCATACCAGCATTGTCTCTGGCGGTGTTCATCGCATCGGCATATTCAGCTGCATTTAAAACGTCTAACTTTTTAGCTACGTTTTGAAAACCTCCCTGATAATTTACATTGATATTAATACGTTCCGAAACTCCTTTTTTAGAGGTAATTAGAATAACTCCTCCTGAAGCTCTTGCTCCATAAATTGCTGCGGAAGCCGCATCTTTTAAAACACTTATCGAAGCAATATCGTTTGGATTCAAGGTGTTTAAAGAACCACTGTAGATAATTCCGTCCAAAACAATCAGTGGTGTTTCGGCGTTCAAAGATCCGATACCTCTTATATTAATTGTAGGCTCGGCAGTTGGATCACCACCATTGTTAATTACGGTAACACCTGCCACTGTTCCTTGCAGTAATTCTGCTGCACTATTGTAGGTTCTGCTTGATGTTTCTTTCATCGAAACGGTTCCTACTGATCCTAAAACTTCATTCTTTTTTACACTTCCGTATCCCATTACAACCACTTCCTGCAGTTGTTTCATATCGGCCGCTAATTTGACACTTATGTTTTTATCCGATTGTGTCACTTTTATTTCCTGCGTCACATAACCTACATAGGAAAAAACAAGTACTGCTGCAGACGAATTGATTTCGATTTTAAAAGTTCCGTCGAAATCTGTTGTGGCTGTTGCATCCGAATCTTTGTCTTTGATTCCAACACCCGGTAATGGCATTCCGTCATCACCGCCAAAAACAGTTCCCGAAATGCTTATTTTACCCTGACCGACATCTGAAACTTTTATGCTTTTTTTAATCACAATATTGTTGCTAACCATTTCATATCTCAGCAAGAGATTGCCGCATATTTTATCCAAGGCTTGTTCCAGAGGCACATTATTCAATTTTAAACTAATCTTTTGATTGGTATTGACCTGATTGGTTTCGTACATAAAATGCACGTCGATTTGTTTTTCAATCTTCTGAAAAACACTCTTTATACTTTCATTTTCTACTTTTAAAGTCACTCTTTTACCGATATCAAAACGGGCCGCTTTTACGGTTAATCCGATAAAAAATAGAGCCACGAAAAGCAGTGCCTTCGTTAGTACCGATTTTTTAATGCTCTGAGCCTTTACGACATACCGCATTTGCTTTTTATTCATGATTGTGTTTTTTTTAATTGTTTTTGATTGTGGAACGGTTTTCTACGTAGATTTTTTAATTTGATTTTTAATGGAATTGTATTTCAGCTGATCGAAGCAAGAATTGGAGATCTTAAAAATTCTCTCAACTCCGCTAACCCGCATTGCGCTATGCGAACTATTTTTCTCTCCGCTGTATTTTCTAAAATTTAACGGATGACATAAGTCCCCGATTCTATTTTGTACTCTGCATTGATAATATTACACACCAAAGCAACGACCTGTCCTGCCGGAAGTTCTTTGAAATAGGCACTAATTTTTAAGTTGTTTAAATTTTTGTTTGCAATCTGAACGGTTACGTTATAATTTCGATTGATCGTTGCAATGACTTCCGGTAAGGGGGCATCTTCAAAAACAATAATATGCTTTCGCCATAGTGAGATTGAGTTCATTGGGATATCCTTAAACGCCTGAAGTTTGTTACTGTGTGATTTAAAAACCACTTTTTGCCCCGGAGTTACATATACATTTTCTTCGGTCACAGTTGATTTAACATTCACTCTTCCCGTCAGCACCGAAACTTCCTGAGTAGTCTGATCCGGATAAGCCTGCACGTTAAAACTCGTTCCCAGTACTTTGGTGTCCATTTTATCGGTATGAATGATAAAGGGATGCTTTTTATCTTTGGCTACATCAAAAAAGGCTTCTCCGGTTAAATAGATTTCTCTGGTATCCCCTTTAAAAGTAACCGGATATTTTACATGACTTCCGGCATTAAGCCATATCTGAGTTCCATCACTTAAAACTATTTTAGCGTGTTCTCCCGCTCTTGTTGCATATTGTCTGGTGATGGTTTTTAGCGAGGATAAATAAAGGAAACAGGACAAGCTCACTGCAAATAATAAAGAAGCTGCTACCGCCCAATTTCTATTTGGAAGAGAAATAACCTTATTCGTTTTTTTTATATTTTGAATTTCCTTTTTTAACTTCGATTGGTCTGATGTAATCAATGCTATCGTGTCGAATATTTCTTCAGGATGATCGTACCAGTTATTCCATAATTCTTCCCCATTTAAAGAGGGCTTCCCTTCTAAAAAAAGTTTTATATCTTGATGTAATTTTTCAGGCATTATAATGTGTTTATCTCTTTAATAGTATGTCTTAGAAATAGTAATTTCAGGTAGGCGCTTAAGGTTACGCTTTTGTTAAGAAAAAATGCATAACCTTAATTTATATCAATTTTACTTATATCGTAGTCCAATGCTTTCTGATATAATACCGATGTAATATGAAAATAGTACAATGCAATTGGACTATATTGAATATACAATCGGTATTAGCGATCTGCTATTAGTTAAATTCGCCCAGGTAGTTTCGCATAAACTTTAATGCGTAGGCAATGTGATACTTTACCGTTTCGTGCGAAACATTAAGTTCTTCGGCTATTTCTTTGTTGGTGTAATGTTTGATTCTGCTTAGAATAAAAACTTCTTTGGATTTTTTAGGAAGCAATAACGCAGCCTTATCAACGGCTTCCTGTAGTTCTTCATAATAAATAGAATCTTCGGTAGTGTTGCTGCCGTCGCAATCATTGGTGTTTCTGTCTATAACCTCTCTAACATATTGATCGGTGATAGTATGCATTTTTATATAATCTAAAGTAGTATACCGAACAGAGGTGTAGATATAAGCTGAAAATTTCTTTTGAATAACCAAACTCTTTCGTCTTTCCCAAATCGTTGTAAAAACTTCCTGAACAATCTCTTCGGAAACGGGAACCGACTTCATCCTCACATAAACAAACCGAACCAATTCATCCCGATATCGGAAATACAATTCATCAAACGCTTTATCTTTTCCTTGTCTCAATAACTCAACAAGTTCCTCATCAGTAAACTTTTTATACATGAGACACCGTTTTTGAATGATTTGGCGAATGAAGTGTTCGAAATAAGACTTTCGATCCAATCTTTATACAGCGATGTATTCTGATTTTAAAAAATGACATATACTACAATTGTGTTGTTTATAATATGTCTTCAAAATTAAAGCTGAGGGTAGGTCTGGAAGGTTACGTTTACATTAATAAACTAACCTGATTATAAAACATTATATTAACATCTGATGCTTTATGTTACGTCAATATTGATAGGAGATCTTATTAGATATCAGCTTTGTAAAGTGTCACTTGTTACAGCAAATCATACTGCAAGCAATTGTGAATTTGATACAATGTTTTTTTTAGTGTAGAAATTTTTCTCCCTATTTTGACAATAATGTGTCAACAGAACACCTGGGTTGTACTATACCTCCTACAACTATCATATTTCTACCGTAAAATCGTTCAAAACACCAATAAACATAAGGATGTGGCTCATTTTTCTGCTCCCTGTGATTTATCTCACTCATTATTAGTGTTTCCGACACTAAAAGGATATTTCATGACAATAAAAACCGTCCTCATGACATATTTTTCAGTTTCGGTGCCTAGGATTCTTAGTTTTAACCTGTTTTAGAAGAGAAAAACAGGTAGAAACACCTGTTTTTGAGAGTTTTATATTTTATACCTTAGTTTAAATATAAAAATTGTCCTTTTATTTCTTAGTCAAAAACACAAGTAATATCAAAAACAAATATAAACACTAACCTATTAACACTAAACACTATGGAAGAATTCATTGGAGTTGTAAAACTTTTTGCGGGAAATTTTGCCCCAAGAGGCTGGGCCTTTTGTAACGGACAAATATTGTCAATTGCACAAAATACGGCATTATTCTCAATCCTTGGTACAACCTATGGAGGAAATGGTCAGACTACTTTCGCTTTACCAAATCTACAAGGTGCAACAGCTATTGGACAAGGAACTTCACCTGGAGGAACTTACGTTCTTGGACAAGCTGCAGGTACACCAAACGTTTCAATTTTAACAAGCAACCTTCCTGCTCACGTTCACGCAGGACCAGGTAAAATTTCTGTGAGTGCAACAAATGCATCAGATTCAACACCGGTAGCCGGAGCATCGATAGCAATACCGGGCGCTCTTGTATCAAGAGTTTTCACCCCTACATTAGGCTTTGCAACAGCAACTCCAAGTGTCGATTTATTAAGCAATGTAACCACTGGTGCCACTGGTAGCAATCTGCCTATCTCAGTAATGCAGCCTTATGTAGCATTATCTTATATCATTTGTCTAGAAGGAATTTTCCCTTCCAGAAATTAAACTATTTAAGAGCATTTTTTACATTATAAGACCATTTGGGTATATCGCTGAAGTCGTATAAAAACTGAATTTCAGAATACTCTGTAAGATTGTACATAGAAACAAGACAAAAAGGGTTTGTAATATAAGACTCCGCAGTTTTTAATTCGATGTCTTCAAATATCCTGATTTCAGTAAAAATACACACATCGGGATGATTACTAAAATCATCGGGCAGCTTATAAAAGTCACTTTTAAATTCTAAATCCTGACTTGTATTGCCAAAAAGTTCTTTGCTTATTGTAAATAATCTATCTACAAATACACTATGAGGATAGGGCTGTATTTCGTTACGGCCCTTAACCTCTGATTTAGCATCTTTTAAGGATGGCTCATGATCGGAATACGTATAAGTCAAATCGATCTTGATTTCTTCGGGAATTAAAATTCCATGCGAAGACAATTGCGAAACAATGTTTCGCGTAATCGCCACCTGCGGCTCTCGGGTAAGAGCATAATGCATCGTTTCGGAGATGGCCAGATCAATTGCAAACTCCTCCGGTTTTGTATACGTAATGGCATCTGTTTCGATTAATTCTAATGAATAATCGTTTAAACCGGTCACCGATAAAATATGATGTACAGAAGCTATAGAAGCAGTATTGATATCTAGCAAAATGGCTTTAATTCTATCTTTATTAAACAAAGGAAGTAAAGGAAGAATTAAAGTTGCATAAGGGCCACAACCCGCATAAAGAACATTAATACTTCTCTCTGGAAAATCAATACACAATTTTGTCAGAGCCTTATAAACGCCTTTTATGAAATAAACCGTGCGTAAATAATCGTCAACACAGTCTGCCGCACCAGAGCTTGACAAAGCAACACCGCCTTTAACATGAACTTCATTGTTCTCAAAATGGTTAACGGTTGCGATTTTTTCATAAAATTCTGAAAGGTTTCGCGCACATGTGGTGTGTTCATCAATAGTATTTGACGCAATGATAGATTGAACAATAATCGTAAGCTCTTGTTTATACATGATACTCAATTTTAGTGAAGACTTTAAAAGTTTGAACTGAAAAAACAAATGTAAGAATACAAAATGATAAATCTAATATCAGTTAATTATGAAAAAACTCTACTTATTACTCATTCTACTGTTTTTTACGCTGCAGCAATTGACTGCACAAACAGTAGAGACCTTCGAAGCTCAGACAATTAACCAACCTAGCTTTACCAGCAATGGTAAAACTTTTAACCTGACCAATACTTATGTTTCTTTTCAGGTGGTTACTTCACCTGGTTATGGTTATAACGGTTCTAACAACTACATACAGGTCGCAGATGGTAACGCATCACAAAGTTTAGGGCAAACCGGATTCATTACCGCTGCCTCAGGAAGCTTTAAAATGAACAGTTTATGGATTTACCTTACCGGTACTTCCGGTCAGACTCCTAATAGTACCTCTAATGGTGCTCCGGGTTCGGTTACTTTAACCGGAAAACTTGGCGGTGTAACACAATTCTCTATTGTAAAAAACACTACAGGAGCAAATATTGGTACTGCCTTACCTGGAAATGGTTTTATCCCTGTCAACTTCGCAACAGACGGAGTTTCTAATTTTACCAATATCAACATTGACCAGCTTGAAATTCAGCTAAGCGCCAATTACGATTATTTCGCAGTTGATAATTTTGTTTGGGTTGATGGCGTAAGTTTAGCAACCGTAACTACTACAACCGCTACAAATGTGGGTTCAACCAAAGCAATTATTGGAGGTAATGTAACTGCAGATGGCGGAGATGTCAACGTAGAAAGAGGAATCGTTTGGGCAACAACAGCAAGCCCAACTATCGCAAACAATAAATTTCAAATCGGAACTGGAACTGGAATTTTTAGTAATACCGTAACAGGCCTTACTCCCGGTTCTACTATTCATTACAGAGCTTATGCAAAAAATACTGCCGGGACAGCTTATGGTGCCGAATCAACATTTGTTACATCGGCTGCTTTAAGCACTTCTTCTACCTCAAAAACAGATGTCGCTTGTAACGGAGGAACTACCGGAGCTGCCAGTGTTACTGTAATTGGAGGAGTTACTCCCTATACTTACTCATGGTCTCCTTCAGGAGGTACCGGATCATCGGCAACCGGACTGTCTGCAAATGCATACACCGTAACTATTACCGATGCTGAATTGACACAAATTACCAGAAACTTCTCTATAACGCAACCAACAGCACTAAATGGACTGCCTACGACAACGGCTGTTTCTTGTTTTGGCGGATCCAACGGTACGGCAACAATAACTCCGACTGGTGGTACACCGGGATACACCTACTTATGGTCTACCGGAGCTACAACGCAAACTATAACAGGCCGTATAGCCGGAACATACAGTGTCACCATTACAGATGCCAACGGATGCCCTAGAACCATAAACAACATTGTTATAGGTCAGCCTGCTGCAGCTCTTGACGGAACCGCCACCACCACAGCCGCTTCTTGTTTTGGAGGTAGTAACGGTACCGCAACAGTAACTCCAAGTGGAGGTACACCTGCATACACCTATTCATGGTCTCCATCAGGAGGTACAGCCGCAACAGCTACGGGACTTACTGCCGGAACTTATAGTGTTACTATTACAGACGCTAACGCATGTGCAAAAACGATAACGGGTATTGTTGTCGGACAACCAGCAGCTGTTCTTGATGGAACGACTTCCACCACAGCAGTTTCTTGTTTTGGAGGATCAAATGGTACAGCTACTGTTGTTGCATCAGGAGGAACTCCAGGTTATACATATTCATGGTCCCCATCAGGAGGAACTGCAGCAACTGCTTCAGGGCTTCAGGCTGGAACTTACAGTGTAACGATTACTGATAATAACGCATGTTCTAAAACCATTACCGGTATTGTTGTCGCACAACCGGCCGCATCACTTAATGGATCTATAAGTACAACTTCAGTTTCTTGCTCTGGAGCAGCTACCGGTTCTGCAACCGTAAGTGCTTTTGGAGGAACTCCGGGTTATACTTACTCTTGGTCTCCATCGGGAGGTACTGCAGCAACTGCATCAGGACTTACAGCAGGAACTTATAGTGTTACTATTACTGATGCTAATTCTTGTATGCGTACAATCAATAATATTACAATAGGAACTGCTACGGCTATTAATGGAGCTATATCTACAACAGCCGTTTCTTGTTTTGGAGGAGCTAACGGTACAGCAACAGTTACACCATCAGGAGGTGTTCCGGGATATACCTATTCATGGTCTAACGGAGCTACAACACAAACTATAACAGGACTTACAGCAGGAACTTATAGTGTTACGATTACAGATGCTAATGCCTGTACAAAAATAGTAACAGGTATTGTTGTGGGACAGCCTGCTGCAGCTCTTGACGGAACTGCTACTACCACAGCCGTTTCTTGTTTCGGAGGAACCAATGGTACCGCAACAGTTACACCATCAGGAGGTACTCCATCTTATACTTACTCTTGGTCACCTTCAGGAGGTACAGCAGCAACGGCTACAGGACTTGCTGCCGGAACTTATAGTGTTACGATTACAGATGCTAATGCCTGTACAAAAATAGTAACAGGTATTGTTGTGGGACAACCATCAAACGCTCTTGACGGAACTACCACCACAACCGCTGCTTCTTGTTTTGGAGGTAGTAACGGTACAGCAACCGTTACAGCAACCGGAGGTACTCCTGCCTATACCTATTCATGGTCTCCAACAGGAGGTACGGCAGCCACTGCAAGCGGACTTACCGCAGGAAACTATAGTGTTACCATTACAGATGCTACCGGATGTACTAAAACGATAACGGGTATTGTCGTAGGTCAGCCAGCTACTGCTCTTGACGGAACCCCAAGTACAACAGCTGTTTCTTGTTTTGGAGGAGCTAACGGTACGGCTACCATAACAGCATCAGGAGGTACTGCCGGATATACTTATTTATGGTCTACAGGAGCTACAACAGCTTCTATTACCGGACTTATCGCAGGAACCTATAGTGTTACTATTACAGACGCTAACGCCTGTGCAAAAACAATAAGCAATATTGTTGTTGGACAACCTGTAGCTGCTCTAGACGGAACGATAACTACAACTGCCGTTTCTTGTTTTGGAGGAGCCAACGGTACCGCAACAGTAACTCCTAACGGAGGAACTGCAGGATATACTTATGCATGGTCTAACGGATCAACAACTCAATCCATAAACGGACTTATAGCAGGTACTTATAGTCTTACCATTACAGATGCGAACTCATGTTCAAAAACTATAAATAATATTGTAGTAGGACAGCCTGCCGCTGCTCTTGACGGAACTGCTACTACAACCGCCGTTTCTTGTTTCGGAGGGACCAATGGTACGGCAACAGTAACTCCAACCGGAGGTACTCCAGGATACACTTATTCATGGTCTCCTACAGGTGGTACAGCTGCAACAGCAACAGGTCTTGCTGCAGGAACATATAGCGTGACCATTACAGATGCTAACGCCTGTTCAAAAACAATAAGTAATATTGTTGTTGGACAACCGGCTGCAGCTCTTGACGGAACTGCCACTACAACTGCTGTTTCTTGTTTCGGAGGTGCTAACGGTACTGCAACAGTAACCGCAACCGGAGGTACAGCTGGTTACACCTATTCATGGGCTCCTACAGGAGGTACAGCTGCAACAGCAACCGGACTTCCAGCGGGAACTTATAGTGTTACCATTACAGATGCTAACGGATGTTCTAAAACCGTAAATAATATTGTTATTGGACAACCTGCTGCTCTTAACGGAACTGCAACTACAACAGTAGTTTCTTGTTTTGGACAAGCTGACGGTACTGCAACGGTTACTCCAACCGGAGGTACAGCTAATTATACCTATTTATGGTCTAATGGAGCTACCACGCAAACCATAACTGGTCTTGTTGCCGGAAACTATAATGTTGTCATTACAGATGCGAACTCTTGTACAAAAACAGTAAATAATGTTACTGTATTTCAGCCAACCGCTATAACAGTTGTCCCTGCACAAACTAATGTGAGTTGTAACGGAGGACAAAACGGACAGGCCTCAGCAACCGTAAGTGGCGGAAGCGGTAGTTATACCTATTCATGGTCTCCATCAGGAGGTACGGCAGCAACAGCAACCGGACTTGCTGCAGGAACATACACTTTAACCATTACAGATGGCAGTGGTTGTACTAAAACTCAAGTTTACAACATCTTAGAGCCAGCTGCAATCGCAACTACAATTACAGGAACAGATGTTAGCTGTAACGGAGGAAGCAACGGTTCGGCTACTGTTAATGTAACAGGTGGAACAGGAAGCTATACTTACGCTTGGTCTCCAACCGGAGGAAATTCAGCAACTGCAAGTGGTTTGCCATCAGGAAATTATTCAGTAGTAGTTACTGACGGAAATGGATGTACCAAAACTGCCAACATTGTTATCAACCAACCGGCTATATTGTCTGCTGCTATTGCAACTCAAACAAACATTTCCTGCAATGGAGCAAGTAATGGAGCGATTACTACTACTATAACTGGCGGTACAACTGCATACACTTACTTGTGGTCAAATGGAGCAACAACTAAAGACATCAGCGGATTAACAGCGGGAACCTATACCCTGACAGTTACAGATGCTAATGGTTGTACTGCACCACTATCAGTAACTTTAACCACTACTCCTGATGTAACACCACCAGTACCAAATGTGGCCACTCTTCCGGTAATTACAGGCGCTTGTGCTGTTTTATCGGCTCAGATTCCGGTTCCAACTGCAACGGATAATTGTAGTGGAAATATTACTGCAACCACAACGAATCCTTTAACTTATAATACACCGGGAACCTATACAATAACCTGGACGTATACTGATGCTAGTGGAAACACAAGTACACAAAATCAGACTATTACAGTTCTTCCTTCGTCTATTCAAGCGGTAACTTTTAGCAATGCTACAGTAACCTACAACAAAAACCCACAAGCAATACAAGTTGCTAATTTACCTGCAGGAGCTACGGTTACTTATACAATAGCACCTGGATCTACAGGAAATTCAGCTACAAATGCGGGTACGTATACGGTAACTGCGGTAGTAACTCCTTCAGCAAGCGAACCTAATTGTTCTCCAATTACGCTTACTGCACAGCTTACTATTCAAAAAGCGGCACAGCTAATTACTTTTCCAATATTGGGAATCAAAACACTTGGAGGATCAAATACTTTCAATCTGGGGGCTACTGCCAATTCTGGTTTAGCAGTAAATTATACCTACACTTACACCACAGCTTTGCCTGCTGCTACTGTTGCTCCAACAACCGGTTTAGTTACGATGCTAAGATCAGGAGAAATAACAATTGTTGCTGCTCAGGCTGGTGATGCGAATTACTTACCTGCTCCGGATGTTTCACAGCTTTTGGTGATCAAAAACAATGACATCACTGTTACTCAAATTACCGTTGGTACTAAAGTTTATCCAAATCCGGCTAAGACTATTAATTACCTGATGGCATGTGGCGAGAACAACGTAAATGTAGCGTTGACCAATACAACCAATGCAACCTTTACTCCTGCAGCTAATTTTACGATCAATACACCTAAACCTGGAATTTATACGCAAAATGTAACAATTACTTCTCAAGACGGAAGTGCTAGCGCTACTTATGCTATAACTGTAGAAAAACCATTTGGATTCTATGATATTGTACACCAAAAATTCAATAATGTACTTATCGTAAACAACAATCCACAAACGAATGGAGGTTACGAGTTTGTTTCGTACCAATGGTTTAAAAACGGACAAGTAATTGGAACTAATCAATACTTTTCAGCAGGTGAGGCTCAATCCAATACATTGGATTTAACAGCCGACTATAGCGTGAAAATGACTACTAAAGATGGTAAAGTGCTGCAAACATGTCCTTCTAAAATTAAGACACAGAAATCACTTGAGGTTAAATTGTATCCAAATCCGGTTGAAACAGGAAAAATGCTTACTGTAGATGCTGATTTACCAGAAGGTGATTTAGAAAACATGCAAATAAGTCTTTACTCTGTTACAGGTAAACTACTTACAACAATGAAATCATCTACTGCTCAAACACAGGTGCAATTACCTGCAAGTACTGAAAGCAATATGGTTCTTGTAGTTATTGAGTCAGGCAATATCAAAAAGTCATTCAAAGTAATTGTAAAATAATCAAAATCATGCCAGTACCATTTCAAAAGGGTACTGGCTAATACAACTTTAAGATGAAAAAATATATCAGTACCTCTATAAAATCTATAGCTACAGTTACGGCGTTTTTAGCGATATGCCTCCAGGGCTATAGTCAGGACAAAAAACAGGAAATATCGATCTCCGTCGCAGGACCTGGTTCTTTTTTAAAGTACAGTGGCGGTGGTACGATCGTACCCGGAAACGGAATTAGTGCAGGAATCAGATACTCCTATTATTTAAACGAAGGCTTAAGCATTGGAATTGGAGCTGAGTACCAATCCTATAATTCTGATGCAAAGTACGCTTCTTTTAGTGGCCAATATGTTACTAAAGATGCCGAAAATGAAACCTTTCAGTTTAGATACAAAGCCACTAACTTCAGAGAAGAACAAAGCCTGAGTTACATAAATGTTCCAATCGCAATTCAATTTGAAACTCCGGGAACTACCCAATTGTATGTTGCTGCGGGTGCCAAAGTAGGATTTGCGATTAAAGGATGTTATCAGAGTACCTTTCAAAACCTTACTACAAGCGGTTACTATCCGCAATACAATGTAGAATTATTTAACCCTGCGTTTGCCGGTTTTGCAAGTACTAATGATGTAAAGACCAGCGAACAGGATTTAGACACTAAAGTGTCCTACTCTGCTACTTTTGAAACAGGTGTAAAACAAAAGATTGGAAACAGAACTTCATTCTATCTTGGTGCTTACATCGATTATGGTCTAAATAACATCTACAATAAAAATGGAGACAAAAGTCTTGTACAGTACAATCCGGAACTTCCTGTGCAGCTGCAATACAACAGCGTATTAGATTCTCCATCCGTACACAATGTCAGACTAGTTTCATACGGACTTAAACTGAGATTTGCTTTACGTTAATTATCAAATAAAAAATATTAAACAACTACTTTTCCCGCTCGGGAAAAATTAAAAAAGTCGGTTTCTTGGGGGAAATCGGCTTTTTTTTTATGAATTAAAACCTGTTTGATCAATAAAGGCAAAATACCCGTTTGCTTTTACCCTTTCAGGGTAATAGTCAACCTCAAAGATGGGCTGAAAGCCCAAAGGCAAAAGTATAGTGCAACGCACTATAAAATAAATAAACCATCTATCAAAGCCCTGTAAGGGCGAAAGATCAAACTCCAATCTATACGCCAGATCTCGTTTAATCCTTATATATTTCTATCATTTTTTGTTTGAGGCCGCACTTTTAATTACTTTTATGGTATTAAATCTAATTAGCGTCAATGATTATAAAGAAAAAGAATACCTGGTTTAAAATGCTCTTTGAATGGCGAGGTTCCGTTTTGCCACAGCTTCTCCCTAGACTTTTATTATTACTGCTATTTTCCTTTGTCGTCGTTTATTTTAAACCCTGGCTCCTTCAATATAATCTGCACATCAATCCTGCTATTTTTACATTGTTTGGAATTGCACTGGCCATTTTCCTCGGTTTCAGAAACAGTGTGAGTTACGATCGTTTTTGGGAAGGACGAAAACTTTGGGGTGCATTACTCAACGATACCCGATCTCTTGCCCGACAAAGCATCACTCTTGTCCCAGACAAAGAATACGATGTCCAACGCGAAAAATTCACTAATTTGCTTATTGCATTTGTATACAGTCTCAAACATCAGCTTCGGGAAACCAATTCTGATGCCGATATGAACCGATTACTCCCTAAAGAGCTCGCTGACCAATTAAAAGAAACTCGCTATAAACCAATACTTCTCTTAAGAGAATTGGGACTTTGGGTAAAAGACGCCAAAACTGAAAATAAAATAGACAGTGTTACGCAGCTGGCTTTCGAAGAAAATCTAAATAAACTGTCCGATATTGTTGGCGGATGCGAGCGAATTGCCGGTACACCTATCCCCTACACCTACAGTGTGTTACTACACAGAACGGTTTATATTTATTGCTTTTTATTGTCTTTTGGTTTTGTCGAAACTATGGGCTGGATTACACCGTTTATCATTGTTTTTATTGCCTATACTTTTGTAGCGTTGGAAGCCATTGCAGACGAACTCGAAAATCCATTTGGTTTGCAGCCTAACGATCTTGCCCTTGATACAATGTCTGAAATGATCGAGAACACCTTATTAGAATTAAACGATAAAAAAATAAATCCGGTAACGCATCATAACAATTACTTTATTACTTAAGAGGTATTACACCTCAATTATATTTCGAATATGAACAGAGTGTTATTAGTTGAAGACGATCCCAGAGTGGCATCATTTATCACAAGAGGATTAGAAGAACATTTGTATGAAGTTAAAACCATTACCAAAGGTTTTGAAGCCATCAAAGAGGTCATGGAAAACGAGTACAATATCATTATTCTTGATATCATGCTTCCGGACATTACTGGCTTTGAAGTTTGCGAAGTTCTACGAAGCAGAAAAATTATAGTGCCCATACTTATTTTAAGTGCACTCGATACACCACAGGAAAAAGTAAAAGGTTTACAATCCGGAGCCGACGATTATCTCGCCAAACCCTTTTTGTTTGAAGAACTTTTGGCCCGAATTAATGCACAGCTTCGTCGTGCCGAATTCAGTACCGGAATTCTCGATTTTCAGTCCTATGCCGGAATCGAAATCAATATGAAAGAACAAAGTGCCACAAGAGATGGCAAAGAGCTCAACCTTTCGTCAAGAGAACTCAAACTCCTGATTTTCTTTATGAAAAATCGCGAAACGGCCTTATCAAGAGTGGCCATTGCACAGGCGGTCTGGAACATTGACTTTGACAGCACCTCCAATACTGTTGACGTGTACATTAATTACCTGCGAAATAAGGTCGACAAGAACTTCCCTACTCCACTCATTCATACAATAAAAGGAACCGGGTATATGTTGAAGCAGAAGAGTTGAAAGAGTAAAGAGGTGAGAAAATAGAACAAAGAGTAAAGAGTAAAGAGTAAAAATCTGCTGAATCTGCTAAATCTGCGAGAGGAAATAAATACCCACTTATTTTGAATTATGTTCCCATATATTAAAAACAGACCTAAAGCGTTATGAATCTAAAAAAAAAATTAGCAGTAAATTCTACGTTGCTTTTTGCTTTCATCGTAGGATTACTCATGACCGGATCATTCCTGCTT
Source organism: Flavobacterium sp. B183 (assembly GCF_023539155.1). NCBI lineage: Bacteria > Pseudomonadati > Bacteroidota > Flavobacteriia > Flavobacteriales > Flavobacteriaceae > Flavobacterium > Flavobacterium sp. B183. Next base: position 4,108,200 of record NZ_CP097434.1, read on the forward strand.
TTCAGAAGCCATATGAAAGATCTTTACTATGACAATCTGGAAGATCATGCCTTGACTGCTGCTTTATTTTATTTTAAGAAGGATGAATTAAAAGAATTTACAAACGAACGATACCATGAGATTGAAGTTCAGTACCACCGAATCAACAATGAATCCATTCGGGTTTACGATGCCAAAACCAAAAAATTGTACTTAAAAGATTCAATTGATATTGAGCTTAGCGACCATGAACTGAATACTATTGTAAAAAACAAAATTGAATCGTTTACCATAAAAAACAGGCAGTTTGTAGGTCTATTTTACAAAGACAATCAGGGCGATTTTATAATTGTAGTCTCTGGGATCAATCACACCGGAAACCGACAGCTTGAGATTTTGGGTCTAATGTTTATCCTTTTTTACCTGGCAGGCATTCCTCTAAACTATCTTTTGGGGACATTTTTAGCCAAACAAACCTTCCGCCCTTTTAAAGAAGTCATTGCAAAGGTAAATACCATCACCACCGAAAATCTTCATTCGAGATTAGAAGTGCAGCAAGCTCAGGAAAAAGATGAAATTAAAGAACTTGTAACCACTTTCAATTATCTCTTAGAAAGGCTTGAAACCGGTGTGATGACGCAGAAAAATTTTCTAAAAAACGCCTCACACGAGCTCAAAACTCCCTTGACCATCATCATTGGTGATATTGACGTATCCCTGCAACAACCCAGAACCAACGAGCAATATGAAGAAATTTTAAAATCTCTTAAAAAAGACACGCTGCATTTAAAATCAACCTTAGATGGTCTTCTGGTACTATCAGGACTTCAGCTATCTGAACCTCAGCAAATGGAAACCATAAGAATTGATGAAATACTATGGAATGTATTGGAGAAAAAAGCAATTGAATACCCCGAATCTAAAGTATCGGTAGATCTAAGCGCTTTGGCCGATCGCGAAAATTTACTTTCGGTTCATGCCAATAAACACATGCTTTTTATAGCCCTTTACAATATTTTAGACAATGCGATCAAGTTTTCATCTTCAAAACCGGTAAATGTTTTAACTTTCTCTGAGCACAATAAACTTTTAATACAAATTACAGATCGGGGTTCCGGGATTTCAGAACAGGACAAAGAATCTATTTTTGATCTTTTTTTCAGAAGCGACCATACCCGCCACATACAAGGGCAAGGTTTAGGTCTCTTCATTACCATGCAGATACTCAAACTGCATCATATTAATGTTAGAGTAGATTCTGAAGTTGGAAAAGGTACTTCTGTTACCTTAATATTTCCATAATCTGATTCGTTTCTCTGCTATAGTAGCAGCACTTAATCCAGTCTGTTTTTGCAGTTGGTAACCTTTACTTAACACTCTAATCTTTCTTTAATCTACTTTAAACACAACTCTAATCCGTTTGTTTTTAACATTTTACACAAATCATTGATTTTAAAGACCTAAAAGATTCAACAAACCTAACAGCTTGATAATTTTAAATTAACACTAACTATTTTTATCATTTTAAGTTAACAAAAGCGTTAAATCCGATCGGAGCAAACTGAGTTTCTTTGTCAAATAAAAACTCAAAAATCAATGACAAAACTAAAACTCATTTTTTCGGCTGTAATGCTCCTTGTTATGGGAAACATTTTTGCTCAGATTACCACCTCTTCATTATCTGCAAAAGTTAATGATGGTACAAGCCCGCTTACGGGTGCAGATGTTACTTTAACTCATTTACCTACTAATGCAGTGTACAAAGCTGTAACTGACAAACAAGGTAGATTTAGTTTCGAAAATTTAAATGCCGGCGGACCTTACGAATTAGAAATTAAAAGCTCTGCTACTAAAGACTACTCTAATGCACAAATACACTTAGCACTTGGCGATAATGACCTGCCGGTGATAGTGGTTGGCAAAGCAGACAACAATGTACTGGAAGAAGTTGTGATTACAAGTTCTAAACCCTCTTCTAAAAATAACGGAACGAATATTAATGAAAAACAGGTCAATGGTCTTCCGTTAATCAATCGCGGGATTCAGGATGTGACAAAATTAGTTCCTCAAAGTTCCAACAACTCTTTTGCCGGTACCAATTTCAGATACAACAACGTCACAATTGACGGTTCGATCAACAATGATGCGATCGGTTTTAGTCCGTCTTTAGGGGGACAATCAGGAACTTCAGGAATGCCGGGAAGCAGTACACGTTCTAATTCTATAAGTCTTGACGCTATACAGGATATTCAGGTTTATATTGCTCCTTACGATATTAAATTAGGTAACTTTTTAGGAGGAAGCGTTAATGCTGTTACCAGAAGTGGTACCAACAATGTTACGGGATCGATTTACAGTTACGGAAGAAACGCAGCTATTACAGGCCGCAACAATGCCGGTGACGGTTCTAAAATGCCAAATTCTTTTGGTGATTATCAAATTGGATTCCGATTGGGTTTACCGATCGTAAAAGATAAATTGTTCTTCTTTACGAATATGGAATATGCCGAAAGAACTGATCCTATATTTTACAATGCTGGACAAACCGATTCTAACGGAAAACTGACTTCATTGGTAGACAACACTACCGCACAGCAAATCTCAGACTTCGTAAAAACAAACTACGGATTTGACACCGGAACTTTCGGTGGGTACAACAACTTTGCAAAAAGCCAAAAATTCTTCAACAAATTAGACTGGAAAATTAACGACAAACATTCGTTATCGTTGCGAAACAATACCGTGATCTCACAAGCTTCCAACTTAGAGCGTGATGCGGCAAATTTCAGATTCTCCAGCATGGATTTCACGCAAAAAAACCAATCTATCAGTACCGTTTTAGAACTTAAAAGTCATTTTAACAGCCAGTGGTCTAACTCGTTAATTGCAAGTTACTCGGCGATCAAAGATTATCGCGATCCAAAATCAGGTAATATCATGTTTCCGCAAACCGAAATTGGATATAACGGCGGAACCATCTTTTTAGGGAATGATCGTGAAGCAACAGTATTCAACATGAAACAAAATACTGCCGAAATCACAGATAACCTTACCTACAAAACCGGAAATCATACCTTATTATTTGGTACACACAATGAATTCTACGACATCAATTACGGGTTCGTAAATGCCCTTAACGGGAGAGTATCCTACAAATCTCTGGCAGATTTCTACAACAAACTTCCTACGCGTGTTCGAGGAACCTATCCTTTCGACGGTTCTTCAAGAGACCAAATCTTCAACAATCCTTACGCACAGTTCAAAGTAAATCTTTACAGTGTTTATGTACAGGATGAAATTAGAATTGGCAACAAACTTAAAGTTACTCCCGGTGTGAGAATTGATTATACAGACTTGCCTAATAAACCAAAATTAAGCCCGCAGGTACAAAACTCTCCGGCGGATCCAAATTACGGTAACACTTACTCCTATACTCCGTTAAATCAGATTAAAAACAACTTTTTCAGTACAGCATTAGTTTCTCCAAGAATTGGATTTACTTACAATGTAGACGAAGACAAAACACTTGTTATTCGCGGCGGATCCGGAGTATTTACAGGAAGAATTCCATTTGCATGGCTGGGATATGCTTATTACAATGATGGTGTAGGTTACGGAAGTTATGACAAAAATAACCTTACCCCGGCACAAGTTGCTACGGCTGGAGATCCTTTGGCTGCAAACGGTTTAAACGGATATCACGATGCAACGCCAAAAGTACAGGCCGATCTGGTTGATAACAAATTTAAAATGCCTGCAGTATTGAGAAACTCGCTTGCAATCGATAAAATCATCAACGGCTATAAATTTACCACCGAAGGTATTTATACCAAAGTAATCCGTGATCTTGAATTTCAACAGGTAAATAAGACTGATAACCCAACTTATTTTTCTTATGATACCAATCACCAGATGCCCATTTATGCAGCCAATATAAATCCTGCTTTTTCAAATGCGTATTTATTATCAAACACGAACAAAGGATACCGCTACAGTATTACGGAGATGATCTCAAAAACGTATGATTTTGGTCTTAACTTTATGGTGGCTTATACCTACGGAAATTCTAAAGATATTACTAACGGAATCCGTAACTCGATGGAAAGTAATTTCCAGATGAATCAGTCGTTAACACCAAATAATCCTCAGTTAGCAACATCCAACTTCAACATCAAGCACAGAATTGTTTCTAACGTTGGATATGCCGTAAAAGTGGCCGATAACAATACGTTCTCCGCAAATGTATATTTCAATGCTCAATCCGGAAATCCGTTTTCATGGGGATTTGTAAACTCCACTATTGCAGGAACGGGTCAGGCAGCAGGATTGGCTTATATCTTCAAAGATGCGGCAGAAGCCGCGAAATACATTGGTGTAAATGCAGCAGGAGTTCCATCAGCTACAGCAGCACAGCAAGTAGCAGATTACGAAGCTTTTATTAATGGAAATGATTATTTGAAAAGCAGAAGAGGAAACTTCACGGAAAGAAACGGTGCTACTACCCCATGGAACATACAAGCTGACTTGAAACTAATGGATGAAATCAAAATTGCTAAAGCAGGTACTTTACAGCTTTCATTCAGCATAGCAAATGTTGGAAACCTGATTAACAAAGATTGGGGAAGAAGTTATTTTGTTCCGAACACCTACAATTCAACAGCAAATCTTGGGTTAACAAAATCAGGAAACTTAGGTGGAGTTGCTACTGGCGATCCAACTTATACCTTCCAGAAACCTTCGACATCACCTTATACTGTAGATCAGTTAGCCTCAAGATTCCAAGGACAATTTGGAGTGAGGTATACGTTCTAAAGATTGTGTTTTATTTTTTTATTATCCCCCAGTTTCAGTCCCTTTTGAAACTGGGGGATTTTTTTTTTAAGACCCTGAAATTCATTACGAAAACAAATTTAATAGTCATAAATTTAGGCGATCCAAATTTTGCCTTTTTGTAGTATTTTATGAATTGAGATTAGGCTTTACGCCCTTACAGGGCTTATAGCTTCTTCTTTTTTATTCATAGCGGAATATATTCTATTTTTTATTCTTTTTTTGTGAAACCTTTTCGGGTCATTTCTCCCCAGCCTTTTGTACCTAAAATTTTTTCTTTATAACCAATCAAAGCAGCGTAAACCGCTAAAGGATGAAAATAAAAAGGTTCGATAAAAGCAGCCATCAAAAGTTTAAAAAAATCAGTTTGTTTTGGGTATTTATGATACGTTCTTTCTTCGCTGTACAAAGCAATAACCGAAAAGAAAATGGCAAAAGCATACACAAACAATAACAGTAAAAGGAAAAAATGCCAATTGAGCAGTCCAAATGCAAAAAATATAATAGTAATAACAAGACCTGTAAATTCAATACCGGGAGCTAAAAATTCAAACAAAGTCCAGTATGGAATACTTAGCATTCCCAGCAATTTATATTTAGGATTTAAGAACATTTTTTTATGAAAACTTAAGGTTTCAATTGTTCCTCGCATCCAGCGGCTGCGTTGTTTCTTAAATATTTTAAAATCTTCCGGAGCTTCTGTCCAGCAAAGCGGGTCAGGAATGTAACGCACTGAATACGGGAGTTTGTTTTCGAGCATATAACGGCGCATTCTTACGACCAGTTCCATGTCTTCTCCTACAGTTTTGGTACTGTAACCTCCGGACAGTAAAGCAATTTCTTTATCAAAAGCACCAAAAGCCCCGCTGATAAGCAGCAAACCGTCTAATCTTCCCCAAGCCATTCTTCCTAAGAGAAAAGCTCTTAAATACTCTAAAACCTGTATTCTGGACAACATTACATCCGGAACATTCACTTCAATCAAACGTCCGTTTTTAATAATACACTGATTTGCAATCCGAACGACGCCGCCCGTTGCAATAATACGCTGTTCATTGGATTCTAAAAATGGTTTTGCCAGTTTAAGAAGCGAATCTTTATCGAGAATACAATCCACATCAATACAAACTACATATGGATTTTGTGCAATATTCAGTCCGGCATTAAGGGCATCGGCTTTCCCTCCATTTTCTTTATCCACAACAATCAGCTTTTTAAAAGCTGCATTTCTGGAAGTATAAAGTCCTCTGATTTTCTTTGTTTCAATCTGTTGATGAAAAGAAAGCTCTGTAAGAACAAGATCGTAAGTATGAATTAACAACTCCATCGAATTGTCTTTACTTCCGTCATTCACCACAATTACCTCATACTGATTATAATTTAAGGAAAGCAGTGATTTTACATTTTCTTCAATAGTAAAACCTTCATTGTATGCAGGAGCAATTAAAGAAAGTTTAGGAGCCAATCCACTCGTTAAGAGTACATCATAATCTATAAAACTGTTTCTTTTTAAATAATCTCTTAATTCCTTTGCGGAGAGATAGGCCAATATAAGATAAGACGACATAATCAATATCGCATAAGCCAATATCAGAATTAAATAAGTATGGACAAAAAATGCTATTTCTTGATTAAAAAAAGTCATTAGCTGCGATTTTTAAACGGTTAATGCCAACACTACATGCTGAGCTCCATATTTCACTGATGTATTTGAAGTTCTTTCTGCTAATTGTTCTACAAAAATTAGCTTTTGTGTCAGTTTAAGTTCTTTAATAAGTTTTAAACCAAGTGTAACCACTGTAGTATTTTGCGATTCCAATAAAAGTTCGATACCTTTTGTATCTCCGATATCATGTTTTTTGAAGGCATGAATAATATTCACCTGAGTCCAGTCGTCAATAGGATTGGTATGTTCTGTAAGGTGTACAATACCTTTTGTTCCTGCCAGTTTAATACAGGCGTTTATAGCTGTAATCTGCAGTACTTTATTACGGGCATTTGAGAATGTTATTAGGGTATCAAAAGCGTCATAAACATTCATTTCTGCCAGTTCTGTGATTCCCTTACCTCTGACATCCCATTTTAAACTTTTCAGTTTTTTCAAAGAATCATTTATAAGTCCTGAATCTTGATAAAACTGTTCTAGCTTTTGTGCATAAACACCCTGGTAGTTTTTATGAAGATTGATAAGAGATTCTGTAATAACTTCTCTGAAAAACTTATTTTCGGCCATTAACGTATAATCATTATTCTTCAAGACGTCAGAAAAAGAAACATCTTCAAAAACGACAGAAAACAACAGTTTATCAATAAATGCATCATATCTTTCTCTACGTCTTTCTTCTTTAATTTTTCTATTACGGCTTTGAATAATTAAAAGGTAAAAGAATAACGAGGCCAATACAAAAAGGCCTATTGAAAAGGTTAAAAATGGTTCAACCCATGTCCCTCTTTTATAAAATTCCCATAGATCAGTCATCTTAAAATCGTTTCGTGATAATTATCTGAGCGTTAAACCTGTTTCTGTATTCGTTTGGCAGATATTCTTCATATTCATACAGAAAAATTGGACGTACAAAAAATGAATTGCCCAAACGGTGCTGATACTGCACTCCTGCTCTATACGCTTTTAAAGGCTGTACAAAATTGCTGTACAAATATAAATACGGCACATTTCCGTATTGAACTTCGAATCTTATGACACGTTCTTTTTCTTCATTAGTATGCTGAAAACTTAAAACATGAGAGAATAACGCATTTCCTGTATCATAATAAGGTCTGTAAGCAATTGTGTTTGCTCCGGTTTTATAAGAAATTTGTCCGGTAAGTAATGTCACATCATCGGTTTCAAAATGCATGTATCTCGCTCCCAAAGCATAGTCGAATCTTTTTTGCGGTCTGAAATAATATTCTGCACCAAATTTTGCCACCGGAAATATCGTTTCGCCTGTCGAAACTCCCCCATTTACATACAAATAATCTTTTTTGGCAAAAGTCTGATAATAATCTGCTTCAAACAATGCCTGAGTATCGTTCCCGATATGCCCCATATTAGCACGTCCTACAAGAGCTGATTTACTGAATTTGCGTGTATACTCAACATAACCATAATGCAATGGCGCCTGCCCCGGGTTTGAAGTCGAAATGTTTAAATAAGAAACCGAAACGGCATTTTTAGTCTTACGATCAATAAGTGTACGTAGCGCTTTAAAGGCCTGAGTACTATTTTCGTTTACGGATGCTTTTTCGATAATTTCCAGTGCTTCTTTGTCTCTGTCCAGTTTTTCAAGACAGGTAACTTTTATTTTTAAGACGTCAACATTCGTAGCATCAACTGCCAGATAACGATCGCAATAGGATATGCATTTCTCAAAATCTTCTGTCCAGTAATACACATTTGTAATGGCAAGCAGAGCATCCGGATTCGGGTTAACCCTGTCTGCCATTGGGGACAATGTTTGTATGGCTGTTTTATACTCTTTTTTCCAGCTGTAAATACGTCCCGCAAAAGTTTTTATATCTTCATTTTCAGGATATGTTTTAAGCAAAGGATCAATTAGTGATAGCGCTTTATCATAACGACCCTGCTCTGCTTCGCTCCTTGCACTTGCCAGAGTTTCATCGATATTAATTTCCTGTCCCGCAGCAGTAATCGAAACAAACAACAGGGCAGCCAGATAGTATACCCATCTCATTAAGCACGTACATTTAGTAATTTATTAATTCTTACCAAAAGTACGGCAGGGCTTATAGGTTTTGCAATAAACTCGTTTGCTCCAATGTCAAAAGAATCAAGCTCTGTTTGCTCAACCCCTGAAGAAGTAAGTATAATTACCGGAATATCTAAATTAAGAGTTTGTCTCACATACTGCGTAATTTCCATTCCGCTTATGCCGGGCATATTTATGTCTGTAAGGATCAGATCATAGCTATTGCTTTTAATAGCTCCGAGTGCGTCTTTACCATCAGAAAACTGGTCAACGTTATATCCTTTCGACTCTAAGAAAAATGATAATGATTTGCGTAGGATATCATTATCTTCAGCTAAAACTATTCTCATAGGTTCAAAATTTGTCTTTGGGGGACTTGATAATTCTATATTCTAAAATTAAAAACTACTGTAAAGCTACGTGATATTTCGCTTTTATCATAGTTCTTTTAAATATTTAATTACTTCAATTATGCCACAATGAAAAATATTTACCTTATCTGCTGCGTCGTTTGTAAATTTTCCAGTCCTGGCTTCTTCTTCGATTACAGCTAAACAATTACTGAGATCATCCAACAGAAATAAGTCTAAACTGGATCTCATGTTATGGGTCAGGTTTTTTACTTTTAGAAAATCATTATTTTTAAATGCTTCCTGAAGCAAAACTTCTTCATTTGGTATTTTTTCGATAAAAAGATTGATCATGTCCTGTCTGAAGTTTAAATCACCACATGCCATCTCATCAATAAGAGATAAATTTACTTTTCTCTTGCGCGTTACTTTATACTCCGGAGTCATTACTGCTCTTATGGCTTCTAAAAGCACCGGCTGTTTGAACGGTTTCGGTACATAACCATCCATCCCTACATTATAACAACGTTCTTGTTCGCCTACGAGCGAATGTGCGGTCATGGCAATAATCGGAATACTCGAATTCATTTCATTTCGAATATAATCAGTAGTCTGATATCCGTCTTTAACCGGCATTTGAAGATCCATCAATACCAAATCGTATTCATTTTTCGATAAAAGCTCGATGCCTTCTTCTCCGTTTTCTGCTATTTCCAATTCAAAACCAAAATTATGAATGACACTTTTGGCCAGTTTCTGGTTTAAAACATTGTCTTCACAAAGCAATATTTTTAGTTTCCCCAAGCTTTCTCCTGATATTTCCTCATCAGTTTCTTGAATATAATCTGCTTTTTTGTAATTAATAACAAAGAAAAATTCCGATCCTCTGTTCTCCTGACTTTTTACATTAATTTCAGCATCTTGTAATTCAATTAATTGTTTTACAATATTAAGTCCTAAACCAGTCCCTCCAAATCTTCTTGTGGTGCTTTCCTCCGCCTGAGTAAAACGTTCAAAAATAGTTTTCAGTTTTTCGGGAGGAATTCCAATACCTGTATCTTTAATGGAAAATTTAAGCGAGTAATAATCCTCTGTTTCTTCAATCACTTTTACCGAGACCGTCACTTCTCCTTCATGAGTAAACTTAAGTGCATTGCCTATTAAATTAACCAATATCTGATTTAATCGTCCTTCGTCTCCAATAACAATTTCCGGCATATCAGCATCCAGAAAAAGATTGAATTCTACTTCTTTAGAAACCTTTATTTTAAGTAAATTGTAAATATGTCTTAAAGTGCTTTTTAAATTGAAAGGCATGGCTTCTATGGTCAGATTACCGGATTCCATTTTAGACAAATCCAGAATATCATTGACAATTAAAAGCAGATTTTCTCCTGCTATCTGCACGCTGTTGATATAGTCCCGCTGAACAGTATCGAGTTTCGTCTGCGCAAGCAGATCGGTAAAACCAATGATACCATTTAAAGGCGTTCTGATTTCATGACTCATATTAGCCAAAAAACTGTCCTTTGCCAAAACGGCTTTCTCCGCAATCTTTTTCTGCCTGTCAAGCTCAATATTCTTTGTTGCCAATTCCAGCTGACTGATTACGTGTTTTGCTACAATTCTGAGTGCATTTCGCTGATCTTCATTCAGTTCTTTTGTAACATGATCAATGGCACATAACGTTCCAATATTATAACCGTCCGGCGTTGTCAGCGGTATACCGGCATAAAATCGAACTTTAAAACCACCCGTAACATTAGCATCGTCTTTAAATCTCTCATTTAAAAAAGTATCATTTATTTCAACCATTTTAGATTCTAAAATAGTGTACTGACAAAAAGAAATTTCGCGAGGCACCTCAGAAACGCCGATTCCAATTTCAGATTTAAACCACTGTCTGTTCTCGTCTATAAAGGAAATATGAGCTATTGGTACATCACAGATATAGGATACTAATTTGGTTGCATCATCAAAAGCATGATCAGGTAGTGTGTCAAGTATATTGTAACGTTTTAGAGCAGCTAAACGCTCTGATTCGTTGACCGGTATTGGAAAGTTGGGAGTTTTCATTGCAGCTAGTGGTAAACTTGGATAAATATAAAAATAATTTGAGATAAAATGTTCTTTTTTTACGACCGATCGTTTGGATATGACGCATAAAATCAAATACCTGAATTTAATAAGCAATCACATATTAAATTAAATCAAAACAATACAAAAGGCAGCTTAAAAAAGCTGCCTTTTGTGTTACTGATCTCCTTTATTCATAAAGCTCATTAAAAGTGTATAAGCATTTTTGATTACAATCTTCGAAGATTGATCTATAATTGGCGACTTTATCTGTCGGTATCCGTACCCTGAAGATCCGGTTTCTACCGGAACCATCTTATAGATTCCGTTTGTACTTACCGAAAAAACAAAAAACTTCCCCTGCCATCGTACCACGGCATCTTCCGGAACTGTAAGCGCTTTTGCATTGTCAAACTCTGCCTCAGCATTAATAAAAAGTCCAGGAATTAACGAACTTTCATACTGATTCACTTTACAAATCACCTCTGCTGCACGATCATCATTTAAACTTTGATTGATATAAGCAATTTTTGCCTGGTACTTTTTAGACGGATTAGCATTGGTAAAAGCCGTAACGGTTTGCCCTACCGAAAGTTGCTGTATGTCTTTTTCAAAAACATTCATTGTCAGGACAATGTCGCTCATTTCGATTAATTCAAAAAGCATGTCGGTCGCTGAAATGTATTTTCCCACATTCACATTGATCTTAGCAACCAACCCATTGATTGGTGAATGAATCACAACCGTTTTGCTTATCGTTGAAGCGGTTAGTTTTTTGACATTAATCCCTAACAACCCCAGTTTTTGGGCTAACGATGACATATAAATGTGTTGTGTCTGCATCTCAGTTGCAGTCTGTTCAAACAACTTATCACTACTTGCTTTCTTAGCATTAAGTTCCTTTTGTCGGTTAAACTCACTTTGAGCCAACTGAAATTTTTCTTTCGCGGTTAGATAATCCTGTTGCAATTGTATGTATTGCATGTCCTCGACTACCGCCAATACTTGTCCCTTTCTAACATGCATACCTGCCATTAAATCCGTTTTTTTGATGTAACCTCCTAAAGGAATACTCACTGTAACCACACTCTTCGGAGGTACCGTCACTGTTCCCTGAAGCTGTAATATTCCTTTTACTGCTCTTTCTTCAGGATGACCAACAATCAATTTTGCATTTTGGATCTGTGCATCGCTTAATTGAATACTGTTTTCGGGTGTTAGTACTTTTTTACTTTGTGGTTCTTTTTTGTCGCTCTGGCAGGAAACCAGGCATAGAAAAACAAAAATGATACTGCTATATATTTTCATTATTTTATAAATTATTAAGGGTTTGCCAATCAATTACTGCTTTGTTGTAATCATTAATTCGGTCTAAATATTCATTTTTTATGGTGATCGCCTGATTGACCACTAAAACCCATTGCAGGTAATCGATATCTCCATTTTCCAATTGACTGTTGGCTGTATCGATAATGATTGTCGCACTTTTTAATCCTTCATTTTCATAATAGGAAAGACTTTCTTTGTATTTTTCGATTTCATTTACCGCATTGACAATCTCTGTCTTCAATTCAATCTTTGTAGTTTCTGCCTGCATTTTGTAAGCTTCATAATCTACTTTGGCAGCTTTATTACGCGCGGACTGACTGCCGAAAAAAAGAGGGACTGATAACCCAAAATTGACATAATTAAATCTCTGACTTCCATTGTAATAAACATCCTGACCTGCAGCGCTGGTTTGTGCTCCGATGATACTTAAATTATTATAGCCAATGGTAATATCAGGTAGTATTTTGGATTGTTCCGTTCTCCATCTCCATTTTGCCGCTTCTGCTTCGTACATTGAAAGTTGTACCTGAGGAAGCTCTGCAGTATCTTTATTTTGATGTAATGAAACCATAAAATCATTTTTTACAGTCTCTGAAGCGGGCACATGAACCATACTATCCTGAAGAACCGTATTAAACGTTTTAAGCGTGATGGCGATATCTTTATTCACCATTGCAAGCTGGTTCATATAAAACTGCCGTGCAGATTGAGAAGCGGTTTTTTCCAAAACATTAGTTTCTCCCGTTTTGTAGCGCAGCTCTGATTTCTGTTCCATTAATCTGTAAATAGAATCGGCATAAGTCAGCAATTCCTTTTTACTGTTGAGCCAGATGTAATAATAAAATAAGTTCCTCACATTCGACTTAACCTGTTGCACTATTAGCTGCGATTCTGCTTTTGCGGCATTGTGATGTTCTCTCAATACTTTTTTCTGATTCGTATATACTGTTGGAAAAGCAAAAGTCTGACTAATACCAAAACGGGTGTCGTTTACAGCGCTATTAAACTGACCATAATCGGCAGTAAAAGCTGTTTTAGGAATATCAAAAGCCGATTTTTCTAATTGTTCTTTTGATCTTTCATTCAATTGAGAAGATTTAATTCTTCTGTTGTGCTGCATCGCTATTGATAAAGATTCTTCAAGCGAAATAGATGCATCTTGTGCCTGAACCGAAGCCGTAAGAAACAAAGCCAGCACTAGTAAAGTCAGTTTATCCATCTTATGTTTTTTATTTTTCTTAGAAAAAACTTTGGTATGATACGTCATTAAATAAATCGCAGGAAGTACAAAGAGCGTAAGCAAAGTAGCCGTAATCAGTCCGCCAATAACGACCGTGGCCAACGGACGCTGTACCTCTGCTCCTGCGCCATTGCTCAAAGCCATAGGTAAAAATCCTAAAGAAGCAACAGCAGCTGTCATCAATACAGGACGCAACCTGTTTTTTGTTCCGGTAATGATAATTTGAAGCGGATCGGTAATTTCACCTTGTTTTTGTATTCGGTTGAACTCGGAGATTAAAACAATTCCATTTAAAACAGCTACGCCAAACAAGGCAATAAAACCAACACCAGCCGAAATACTAAACGGCATATCCCGCAACGCCAGTCCAAAAACACCGCCAATTGCCGATAACGGAATGGCAGTAAAAATGATAATGCCTTCTTTAAAAGATCGGAAAGCAAAATACAACAGTGCCAAAATCATAAACAAAGCTGCCGGGACTGCAATTCCAAGGCGCGATTTTGCCTGTTGCAGATTTTCAAAAGTACCTCCATAGGTAATGTAATAACCCGGAGCAAATTTGATCTGACTGTTTACTTTCTTTTGCAATTCTTCAACAATAGATTCAACATCCCTTCCTCTTACATTAAAACCAACAATAATTCTCCTTTTGGCATCTTCACGCTGAATCTGGTTCGGGCCTTCCACTTCTTTTACCGAAGCGACCTGATACAACGGGATCTGCATTCCGGAACGGGTTGCAATCAGTAAATTTCGAACATCCTCAATATCTTTCCGTCCATTAGCTTCCACGCGTACCACCATATCGAACTTTTTTTCTCCTTCATAAATACTGCCTGCTACAGCTCCTGCAAATGCGGCATTTACGGTTTGATTGATGTCTGAAACATAAATACCGTACTTCGCCATTTCTGCCCAATCATAGTCAATAACAATTTGTGGCATTCCTGTAACCTTTTCAACATAAAGATCTGTAGCTCCTTCGACAGTAGTACTAATGGCTCCCAATTGCTCGGCATATTGAGCCAGTTTATCCAGATCTTCTCCGTAAATTTTGCAAACCAAATCCTGCTTTGCTCCTGTCATTAATTCGTTAAAACGCATCTGAACCGGAAACTGAAAACCAGTCGTAACTCCCGGAGCAACCTCTTTAACGGTTTGGGTCATTTTATCTGCTAATTCAGGAAACGAAGAAGCGCTGGTCCATTCTGATTTATCTTTTAAGACAATAATCATATCACCTCCTTCTATAGGCATAGGATCTGTTGGAATCTCGGCACTACCAATTCTGGAAACTACTTTTTCCACTTCCGGATAAGTATTTTTTAATGCAGTCGAAATTTTCTCAATGGTTGCTGTGGTCGTTGACAAATTTGTCCCCAGTAATAAACGTGTTTCTACGGCAAAATCGCCTTCTTCCAGCTGTGGGATAAACTCACCTCCCATTCGGCTAAAAAGCAACAAGGCGATACCAAACAGAACGAAAGCTGAAATCACAATCCCTTTTCTAACTTGTAATGCTCGTGACAAAACTCTTTCATAATAAAACTCCAGATTTGTCATTATTCGATCCGATAAATTCGGTTTATGATTTATTTTTTTGCTAATGAACAAGGCGCTCACCATTGGAACATAAGTAAGAGATAATATGAAAGCACCCAAAATAGCAAAGGCCACCGTTTGTGCCATTGGCTTGAACATCTTTCCTTCAATGCCTTCCAGTGATAATATCGGAAGGTATACGATCAGAATAATAATCTGTCCAAATACTGCAGCGTTCATCATGCGTCCTGCTGATCCCGTCACTTCCTTGTCCATCTCTTCTTGTGAAATAGAATCGATTTCTTTGTATTTTTTGGAGGAATGAATATGATGTAAAATGGCTTCGACAATAATTACGGCCCCATCGACTATCAAACCAAAATCAAGCGCACCCAGACTCATTAAATTCCCACTCACACCAAACGTATTCATCATGATAATGGCAAACAGCATGGCCAAAGGAATTACCGAGGCTACAATAAAACCTGCTCGCAAGTTCCCTAAAAAAAGTACCAGTACCAATACTACAATCAGAGCGCCTTCTATAAGATTCTTCTCTACCGTTCCAATAGCATTATCTACCATTTTAGTCCGATCTAAAAAAGGTTCTATTTTTAAACCTTTGGGTAAGATTTTCTCAATTTCAGCAACCCGTTTTTTAACATTTACGATAACATTATTGGCGTTCTCTCCTTTAAGCATCATTACAATTCCGCCAACCGACTCGCCAATATCATCTGTCGTTAATGCTCCGTAGCGTATCGCAGAAGACATTTTTACCTCTGCAATATCTCTAATCAAAATTGGAGTTCCGGCTTGTGTATTTTTGACAATAATATTCTGAATGTCTTTTATGTTTCGAGTCAATCCAACGCTTCGGATGTAAAGTACCGTTGGCCCTTTTTCAATATAAGCCCCACCCGTATTTTCGTTATTACTGTTCAGGGCTGTAAAAACTTCTTTAATAGTCAGGTTCTGCGCTTTAAGCCGCGACGGATTAACGGCAACCTCATATTGTTTTAGTTTCCCTCCAAAAGTAGCGACATCGGCAATTCCGGGAGTTCCCAGAAGCTGTCTTCTTATTGTCCAGTCCTGAATAGTGCGCAGGTCTTCCAGAGAATACTTCGTTTCATATCCGGGTTGCGGTTTCAAAACATACTGGTAAATTTCGCCCAAACCTGTAGTTGCAGGGGCCATTTCAGGAATACTGGCGTTCTCTGCAATTTCTACTTTTTGCAATCGTTCGGCCACCTGCTGACGTGCCCAATACACGTCTGTATCGTCTGCAAAAACAATCGTTACCAAAGAAAGTCCAAAGCGCGAAATACTGCGGCTTTCTTTCAGCTGTGGTATATTACTAATCGCTTGTTCAATTGGGAATGTAATTAAACGCTCTACATCTTCTGCACCCAAAGACGGAGCAGTTGTAATAATTTGTACCTGATTGTTGGTGATGTCAGGAACCGCATCAATAGGTAAACGGGTTACTTCAAACACGCCATAGATAATCCATAGCAACGTGAAGATCCCAATTACCAGTTTATTTTTAACAGAGAACTGTATGATCTTATTAAGCATAATTTAATTTATTTGAATATAGTAATGCCAGGGCTAAAACATCAAAAATGTCTTAACCACAATAAAAATTCTATAAAATCAAATTAGGCTACAGGAGGTCGAAATACCGAAAACAAGGAAGGATTTGAATACAAATCTGAGGTATAAGGAATTTTACCCGATGGTGAAAATCCAACGGTAAAAGGAATATAAAATACAGGTTTGTCCTGCGGAACAAACACCAGCTGTACGTAAGGTCCGGATATGTTCTTAAACGGAAGCTGCATATCACGATCAGAATCATTGTCTTTTAAATCTTCTCCCCAGTAATGCATTTCTAAAAAATCAAAAAAACTGATATCATGTCTTTGCTGATGTTCCTTAAAATGCTCCAACAATATCGGCAATTTATAAAACTGCTGAAAGAACCCAATATTGGATACAATTAAAAAGATGAAGAGATATATAATGATTTTTCGCACCTCACAAATTTAAACGATGTCACAAAATAATTTTACACTTATAACAAGAAGCCACTAACTTTTATGACTTTACTTGTTTACAGCAACAAAAATTACAATTATCACATTAAAAGCTAAAAATTAAAGGATTTTACCTATTTCAAAAGTTAATTCAAAGCAACTATTCTCAATTCAAAATTAAAATAATCCATCCTAAAGTGTTTTTACTCAAAAAGAGCTTCAAAATTCTAAAATTCCGCCCCCTTTTCTATTTCAAAATGGACGAGAATAATTCCATAAAAAATTTGCTAAAAAGTTGCTAAAACCAGGCTAAATGCTACTTCCCTGCTGGTTTGCTCTCCTCATTTAACTTCTTGTAAGAATCCCAAATAAAATAAGTGTTTTCACCTCTCTTTTTATCTGTAAAAATTACACGTAACTTCTTTTTTACAATTTAATAATGGCTGCAAAAAGACTTTAAACACAGAAACACAATCTACTTAAAATCAATATATTAAACAATAAAAATTATAAATACTTAAAGACAAGTGTACGTTCATTCGTATAAATTTTAAAAAAAACTTTTTTTTCTGTCAGATTAATTTATACTTTTGTTTCGAACTATTCTTATTCATTCTAAATAAGAATTACTTACAAATTTATTTTTATTTGGCCAAAATAAAAAAGAATTTTCTTAGAAAAACTTCCAAAATAAATGAAAATTAAGAACAACCCCAGCAAAATCAAGCTATCAGACTCTTCTTATAAATTAAACAAAATTTCGAAGAACATCCGTAACAGGAGAAGCGTCTATGCCAATCAGTTTATCAAGGGTGAATTACCGGATCAATTGCTTGAAGAAATTTTGACGAATGCCACCTGGGCTCCTACTCACAAAATGACAGAACCCTGGAGGTTTATCGTTTTTAGGGGCAAATATTTGAAGAAGTACGGCGAATATATGGCTCACTATTACAAAGATTTTTATACTGAATTATCTCCCGAAGATCAAAAAGACAAGCTTTCGTATCTCGAAAATTATCCGCTCAATGCAGCCTGTATGATTGGAGTAGTCATGGTGAAAAACACCAAAATTGACCTGCCCGAATGGGAAGAAATTGCTGCAGTCTCTTCTGCTGTACAAAATATTGCGCTTACCTGCCATGCTCATAAAATGGGCAGTTACTGGAGTACCAAAGGAGTAGCTATCGATTATGTGGCAAAATTTGGTCTCTCAGAAAATGAAAAATCACTAGGGCTTCTTTATCTGGGATATTATCCCGAAGCCTTAAAACCTTCCAAAAAAAAGAGAACCCCTTTATCTAAAAAAGTCGTCTACCTCGACTGAAAAATAACTTTAACCCCTTAAAACAACTATTTTATGAATACCACATTGATTCGTACAGAAGTCACCGAAAAAGGAGTCCAGCCGGACCAGGATTTTTATAAAGACATTTTTCATCAAAACTCCGGAACAGAATACGCTCAGGCCATGAAATTAGCACAGGAACGCGTTTCGAATTTCCTAAAAAATAATAAAAAACCTTTCAGCGGAATCAAACCTGAAGAAATCAGGGCCAAAGTTGAAGAGATTGATTTTGACACTCCACTACCCGATTACGAAAGTCTGCTGAACGAAGTAGACGAGCTATATGTTAACCATGCTACTGCCTTTCACCTTCCGGAATATATTGCCCACCTAAACTGTCCCGTTGTTATTCCCGCACTAGCGGCAGAAATTCTGATCAGCGCCATCAACTCTTCACAAGATACTTACGACCAAAGCGCCGGTGGAACTTTTATCGAAAGAAAACTAATTGACTGGACAAGCGAGCAGATCGGCTATACTCAGGGCGATGGTGTTTTTACAGCGGGAGGCTCTCAAAGTAATTTAATGGGCTTGCTTTTGGCAAGAGATTATTATGCTTTGCAGTATCAGAAATGGAATATCAAATTGGAAGGTCTTCCTCCGGATGCACACAAATACAGAATTTTTGTTTCGGACAAAGCGCATTTCAGCAATCATAAAACTACCTGGGTTTTAGGTCTTGGAGAACAGGCAATCGTAAACGTTGGAGTGGATCAAAGATACCGTATGGATCCTGAAAAACTGGAAAAAGCAATTGCCGACGAAATTAGAAGAGGAAATATTCCAATTGCTATTACCGCAACAGCAGGTACGACCGATTTCGGTAATGTTGATCCTCTAAAAACCATTGCTGATATTGCCAACCGCTATAATTTATGGCTTCACGTAGATGCAGCTTATGGATGTGGATTATTACTGACAGAAAAACAAAGGCATTTATTAAATGGTATCGAACTTGCCGATTCTGTAACCATCGATTACCACAAATCGTTCTTCCAGCCGGTGAGCAGCAGTGCTTTTATTGTAAAAGACAAACTTCAGCTCAACATTATCAAGCATCATGCTGATTATTTGAATCCAAAAGAACAAAATTACGATGTGCTTCCGGCTCAGGTTAATAAATCGATTGTTCAGACGACACGCCGTTTTGATGCTTTGAAACTTTGGTTTACACTACGTTATATGGGCAAGAAAAAACTTGGACAATTTACTGAAGCCCTAATCGAAATCACTCAACAAACCGCTGCCTACATTGAAGCCGATCCGAATTTTGAACTGTTATGCCACTCTGATATTGGTATTTTATTGTTCCGCTATCTGGACGGACCCGTTGAATCAAACTCTTGCGACGTCAACAAATACATCAAAGAGAAGCTTTTCTATGGCGGAGAAGTACTGGTAGCCAGCACCAAAGTAAATGGAGAATTCTACCTGAAGTTCACCATTTTAAATCCTCTTACCACCCTAAATGATATTAAAAACATACTTAACCTCATAAAACAAAACGGAGATGAATACCACAGACTCAACTAATTTTTACCAACTGGCAGAACAAGTAAACTACAAATCCCTGCTCAACTGCTATTGCAGAGAATTTAGCAATTGGATCCAATACGAAGGTGTTCCGAAATACGACCCTGCTTTGGCCGAATTTATGAAAACTATCGATCATAGCTCTTTTCTTAAATTCGATTTCACTGCTATTGGTCAGGAAGTTTTTGCTCCCTTGGTTTATTTTTCTGAAAGTGGCGTACATGCTTTCGGATTTCCCGTAGTGTCACGCACTATTGCAACAGATGCATTCCGGGAAATAAATCCGATCGAATTTACGGAACTTGTTGCTGCTTATTCTAAAACAGAAAACCCTGATATTGACCCTGTTCCTACGCAAAAACGCATGCAAAACAGCATCGAGAATCTGGCACTATATCTGGAACATTACAAAAACAGTGACCGTACAGCCAACAATCCGGAACAGTCTTTTATAGCTTCTGAACAATCTTTGATCCTGGGACATACCGTGCATCCGTTGCCAAAAAGCAGAGAAGGATTTACAAAGGACGAATTGGTTCAATATTCTCCTGAAACCCAAGGACAATTCCCGCTCCACTATTTCCTGATTCACCCGGAAAATGTAGCCGAAAAAAGTGCCGAAGACTACTTGATTACCGATTATCTGAGAAAAGAGGTTTCGCAATTTGCTGATAAAAATGCCAAAGAATTACTGGATTTCTATTCGCAATACAGAATAGTACCGGTTCACCCTTGGGAAGCAACTTATTTATTGGAACAAAAAGAGGTGAAAGAAATGCAGTCTAAACAGCTTCTTTTCAGTTTGGGGCAATTTGGACCTTCTTATGCAGCGACCTCATCTGTTCGTACCGTTTACAATGCCGACAGTGAATGGATGTATAAATTCTCTCTGCATGTAAAAATCACTAATTCCTTCCGTGTCAATTACCTACACGAATTAAATCGTGGTTATGATGCCGCACAGCTGATGAAAACGGATTGGGGAAAAGGAATCCAGAAAGATTACCCTCAAATTCAGCTTATTACTGATCCTGCGTTCATTACAGTGGTTTATGAGGATAAAATTATTGACGGTTTCAGTACCAGTATTCGTCAAAATCCTTTTCATGGAGCCAACGCCAATAAAAATGTGACGCTGGTAGCTTCTTTGACACAGGATAACATTTTGACTGAACTCCCAAGAATCGTAACTCTGATTGAAGAATCGGCCAAAAGACAAGACTTGACAGTAGCAGACACTGCTATTGCCTGGTTCAAACAATATCTGAATATCAGTCTAACGCCTTTAATTGGTATTTTCAACAAATACGGATTTGGTTCAGAATTTCACCAACAGAATGTTATGGTTGAATTCGATGAAAATCTTTTCCCGTCAAAATTCTATTTCAGAGACAATCAAGGATACTTTTTCCGTCAGGGACAGGTAGAAGAACTGGAACGTTTGATTCCGGAATTTGGAAAAGACAGCCGTTCTTTTATTGCCGAAAAAAGAATTATTGATTTCTGGGGGTACTATTTCTTAATCAATCACTTGCTTGGAATTGTGAGCGCTTTGGGTAAGAACAAACTTGCCGACGAAGATACACTGCTTAACCTGATTTACGAAGCTACCAAAAAAGAGGGAGAATCAGATGTTACCGGTTTAGTTTCTCATTTTACCGAAAGTGTCAAATTAATCGTAAAAGGAAATTTACTAACCAGTTTAAACAATATGGATGAGGCCAGTGCACCAAGAACCAATCCGGCGGTGTACAAAACTTTCCCAAATCCTTTAAACAGACACTTTTTCTCTAAAAAACTAATTCAGCCACAAGCAAACACTACTGTTTTCAGCCGTTATTTTGAGAAAGAAAATGTAACAATCACCTTGCGTCCGGTAGATGTCGACAAAGATTTGGAGATGCTTCACGAGTGGTTTCACCGCGAACATGCTTTAAAAATCTGGCAGATGAACTGGCCCATTCGCGATTTGGAGGTATTTTATCGCACGTTGCTTCCGGGTGGTCACTCGCACAGTTACATTGGAGAAGCTAATGGTGTTCCAACTTTTAATATCGAAGTGTATTGGGCAAGCCGTGACATTGTGGGAGAATACTATGACGTACTTCCGTCTGATTATGGAACGCATCAGTTTATCGCGCCAACAGATCCGAAACTGAAATACGGTTCGCCAGCAACACAATCTATGATGGATTTTGTATTGAGCGAATCAAAAGTAGGCAAAATGGTAGGTGAAGGTTCTGTAGATTCTATCGCTTCGATGATGAACAAAGCTCACGTTGGATTTAAAATTCAAAAAGTAATCGAAATGCCTCATAAAAAAGCCAACCTGAACTTTTGTTACAGAGAATGGTATTGGGCTAAATTCCCGGCAGCCGAAGAGTTTCAAAAAAATATCGTTTCAACCTCACAAGTTTAATTCTCAAAATAACCACAATGAATACAGAAAAAATATATTCGGTAATCGGAATTGGAATTGGTCCTTTCAACCTTGGACTTGCAGCACTTATCGAACCCATTGAAGATTTATCAGCACTGTTTTTTGATCAGTCGGAAGGCTTTGACTGGCACCCGGGTTTAATGTTAAACAATGCCACTTTACAGGTTCCGTTTTTAGCCGATTTGGTTACAATGGCTGACCCGACGAACAAATACAGCTTCTTAAATTACATCAAACAAAGCGGACGTGCTTATAAATTTTACATCCGTGAAAATTTCTTTATCTACAGAAGAGAGTACAATGAATATTGCAAATGGGCCGCTGCTCAGTTAAGCAACCTTAAATTTTCACACAAGGTGATTTCAATTGACCCTGTTGATGATGTGTACAAAGTTACGGTGATCCATACTCAGACGTGTGTTACGACTGTTTATTATACGCATAAAATAGTTCTGGGTACAGGAACTTCACCTCATGTTCCTGATTTTATTGACACTGAAGCTCTTCCGAATGTGATTCATGCCTCTCAATATTTGTATTTCAAACCTCAGATTCAGAAAAATGCGTCGGTAACAATCATTGGATCAGGACAAAGTGCTGCCGAGGTATTCCGTGATCTTTTACCGGATACGGAAGACGGATTGCAATTGAAATGGTTCACCCGTTCGTCACACTTCTTCCCGCTTGACAATAAATCCAAACTGACTTTGGAGTTGACTTCTCCGGAATATGTAGATCATTTTCACAGTCTTTCGGCACAAAAAAGAAAACAGCTTTTAGACAGTCAGCATGGATTATACAAAGGGATTGATCACGAATTGATTAACGAGATTTTCGACAGCTTGTACGAGATGAGCTTAGAAGACACTCCACTAAATGTAGAATTGCGTTCGAATATGCGTCTGACTTCGGTAAAAGAGGATACCGATGGTTCGCATTTACTTGATTTTGTACAAACAGAACTGGAGCAGCCTTTCGAGGATCAAACCGATTATGTGATTCTGGCAACGGGTTACAAATACAAAGAACCTGCTATTCTTTCAGGAATTCAGGACAAAATTGGCCGACTGGAAAATGGCTTATTCAAAGTGCATCGCAATTATACTATTGACAAAAACGGTACGGATATTTTTGTTCAGAATGCTGAATTACATACGCATGGACTTTCGACTCCGGATTTGGGAATGGGTGCTTATCGAAATTCGTACATCATTAACCAAATCGCTAATCGTGAAGTTTACAAAGTTGAAAAACGTATTGCTTTTCAACAATTCGGAGTACAAAGAGCAACTCCTGAATTTTCATCAGCGAATGTTTTGGAATTAGTAAACGAGCAAGTAAACCATTAGATCATACTAAAAATCAACTCAGATGATAACCCCAGAAAATACCTTTAAAGACGCTCAGCACCTCAACGCCGATATTTGGAATCAGGTCAATCGAAACTTACTCGCCAAAAGTATTTCGGAATTGATGCGTGAAGACGTCGCAAACCCTCAAATAACCGCTAAAGATGAGGATGGTCTTACCCATTTCAGATTAGAAACCGACACCGCGAGTATTTACTATACTTTTTCGGCTTATCCGAGGTTTCTTAACTATTGGCATATCGTTAAAGACAGCCTTTGTAAAGTGGAGCATGAAGTAAAATTAGAACATATCGATGTCCCTAATTTCTTTATCGAACTTCAGGAAACTTTTGGTATCAACTCTTTTACTCTAGCTCATTATATCGAAGAGTTACTGCACACCTTATACGCTGACGCTTACATTCAGTCAAACCGTCGTGTGCCTGCCGCGGAACTAGCCGATGCTGATTTTCAAACGATCGAACACAGTCTTGATGGCCACCCGTGGGTAATTGTAAACAAAGGCCGTATTGGTTTTGACTCGGAAGATTATACGAAATACAATCCCGAGTCTGATCAAAGAACACGTTTAATTTGGATTGCCGCTCATAAAAACAGAGCTAATCTACGCTTACAGACCGATGTGGACGATCAGGATTTTTATGAAAATGAAATTGGCAAAGAAAAACTGGATGCCTTTAGAAACAAGTTAGCGGCATTGAATGTAAATCCGTATGATTATGTTTTTATTCCGGTGCATGTATGGCAATGGCAAAATAAACTCGTGATGCAATTTTCTAATGATATTGCTTCCAAACATCTTATCCCATTAGAGTTAACCGAAGACATTTACAGCCCTCAACAAAGCATCCGTACTTTTTTCAACGAAAGTGCACCTCATAAACATTATGTAAAAACATCAATGTCTATTTTAAACACCAGTCATGTCAGAGGTTTGTCTCCTAAACAATTATTGATAGCGCCACGTTTGACAGAGTATCTGAAAAATGTTCTTAAAAAAGACGAGCACTTGCAAAAAATGGGAGTTCTACTTTTAGGCGAAGTCGTTTCGGTTACCTATGCCCACCCTAGTTATAGTAAAATTGACAATCCTCCTTACCAGTACAATGAATATCTGGGTGCTATGTGGCGCGAAAGCCCTATAAATTCCCTTAGAGAAGGAGAGAATTTAATGACGATGGCGGCATTATTATATGTAGACAACACCGGAAAAAGTCTTGTACAAGAACTTATAGAAAAATCAGGTCTTTCTACAGAACAATGGCTCAAAGCTTATATGACCGCGTATCTTAAGCCTGTGCTTCAGATTTATTACCAGCATTCGTTATCTATCGATCCACATGGACAAAATGTGATTCTGATTCTAAAAGATTATGTGCCAACACGTATTGCCTTGCAGGACTTTGTGGGAGATATTTTAATTAATGAAGAAGCAAAGAAAAAATTGCCACAGGAATTTATTGATAACTTGTTTAATGCCTCTCCAAATCCGGAAAATGCACCGTTAACGATACTTATCGCCATTTTTGATGCCTTCTTCAGATACCTGAGTCACGTTATGATTACAAACGCTAACTATACAGAGAAGGAATTCTGGAATTGTGTTTACGATATTATCATCGAATATCAGGCAGAACATCCTGAGCTTCAGGAAATATTCGACAAGTACAATATGTTTATACCTGAATTCAAACGTCTTATTTTCAATAGCCGACGTTTGTATAATGGTTATGAAGAAACGGCCGGATTTCCACACATGAAGAAAAGTGGTTTTGTACCGAATCCGTTACATCAGTTAATCCATGAAGAAATAGTAACAGCAAAAGAAAACTAATGAAAGAAGCCCTTTTAAAAACACGCTCCTTCTTTGGTTTATTAAGGCGTTCTCTTGCCGGAAGTGAAAAAAACTTCACTTCGGGCAGCATTAACAAAACCATTCTTTTACTGTCAGTTCCAATGGTGGTTGAGCTTCTGATGGAATCACTATTTGTATGTTCCAATCTGTTCTTTGTTAGCCGATTGGGTACGAATGCTATTTCAATTGCGGGAGCGACCACTACTTTCATCACTTTTTGTTACTCCGTTTCCATTGGTTTAGGGATAGCAGCTTCAGCGATGATTTCCAGAAGAATTGGCGAGAAAAAATTCAAAGCGGCAGGTCAGACCACCATGCAGGTGATTTATGCTACAGTGCCTATTGCCGCCCTGATTAGTATTGTGTGCACCATCTGGACCACCGATATTATGAGTGCCATGGGACTTTCGGCTGCTATGGTTGAGGAAGGAAGAACTTACGGCATCGTCATGTTTGCTTCCAGCGGATTTTTGATTCTTCGAATAGTTGTAAATGGAATCTTTCGAGGTGTTGGAGACGCCTCGACTGCCATGAGAATACTTTGGCTTTCCAATGCGTTGAACATTATACTGTGTCCCGTATTTATTTATGGCTGGGGTCCTGTTCCGGCATACGGTTTATTGGGAGTTGGGCTGGCCACTTTAATTGCGAGAGTAATTGGAGTGCTGTATCAGGCCTGGTATCTTATAAGGGCAAAAACCATGTTAAAAATTGGTCTGGCACAAATGGTCTTTAATCTTGCTATTTTCAAAAGAGTACTGAAACTGGCTTTTGGCGGTACCGTACAATTCATCATTCCGGCATCAAGCTGGGTGTTCATGATCAAAATCATGTCGCATTTTGGCGAGAGTGCTCTTGCAGGTTACATTCTGGCACAAAGAGTCACTTCTATCGCTACGATGCCAGCCTGGGGTCTTGGAAATGCTGCAGGAATCTTAACCGGACAAAATCTGGGAGCCAAACAGCCCGAACGTGCCGAAAAATCGGTTTGGAGAGCGGGAATGTTAAACATGGGATTTCTGGTTTTAATTGGAATTTGCTGGATATTCCTTGCTGTTCCGGTCATAAAAATCTTTACGGATATTCCCGAGGTGATCTCTTTTAGTACCATGTACATTCATCTAATTTCGATAGCCTACATCTTATTAGGTTATACGATGGTGATTTCAAGAGCCCTTAATGCTGCCGGTGAAGTAAAAGTGGTGACATGGCTATACATCCTGATGTTCTATGTCATACAGATTCCGCTTGCCTATGCATTGGGAATTTCTTTTGATTTGGGTTCCAATGGTGTTTTTACGGCCATTCTTGTTTCAGAAATCATATTGGCCGTGGCTTGTATTGTCGTCTTCCGAAAAGGAAAATGGAAACATACAAAGGTTTAAAACTAAACCGATTCAAAATATGTCACCCCGTTGGGGTTTATTGAAACGATTTTACCAATTTCTATAAATATTTTGCCCCGATGGGGCTTAACATTTATAAAAAGCTCCAGAGGAGCGTCATATTTATAGAATTACGTTCCAATGAGATAACATTTGTAAAAGCTCCAAAGGAGCATCATATTTATAGCATTTATAACGCATTTTTTTGCGAAAGCTCCGGAGGGGCGTCATATCTATTGCATATGAGTTGCATCAAAAAACATTAAACAACAAATAAAAAATATCAATTTAATATTAAATAATAAAACAATGAGTACAATAGAACAATTACACGGAGTATTTGCAAGAGCTTTTGAAATTCCTGTTGAATCAGTAAACGACGGACTGGAATATCAGGCTATAGCCGAATGGGATTCGATGAGTCATTTGGTATTAGTAGAAGAACTTGAAAGTACTTACAAAATCTCAATTGAAATGGAAGACATTCTGGAGATGGGAAGTGTAGCAAAAATTAAAGACATTCTTAAAAAATACGGATTTGAAATCAATTAGAATAGACCACTAAACTTATGGAACTATACGATTTAATCAGAAAAAATGAAAAGCTGACTTTTACCGACGCCAGTACCGGAGTTTCAAAATCTATTGCAGAAATGGATCAGTCACTGGAAATCGAAAACATCCGTTCAGTTGTTTTTATTTACAATGACAATCAGTTACCGGCTATTGAAACGCTTTTAAATTTTTACCAGAGCAGGTTTACGATTGCTTTGTTGGGAATGGGTTTACTAGAAAATTTTAAGGAAAATCTGGAACAGAAATATACTCCTTATTATATCTACGACCCTACGCGAACTGAAATAGAAGGTTATACGGCTGTAAATGCATCAGAAACGATAGTATTGTTTAAACGAAATGTAAATTTAATTTACCCGATACATGCCAAAATAAAACTTTTGCTAAGTACTTCCGGGACTACAGGATCGCCTAAATTTGTTAGGCTTTCTGATGAAAACCTGGTGCACAATGCAAAATCGATTATGGAGTATATGCCTATCCGATCAGATGATGTAGTGCCTTTAAATGTGCCTATTAATTTTGTGTATGGCTTGTCGATTTTCACCACCAATTGTATCAAAGCCAGTCAAATTGTTTGTACAGATAAAGATGCTTTTCAAAAAGAATTCTGGGCCGATTTCAAAAACTACGGATACTCTACCTTAGGTGGAGTTCCGTACTTCTATGAGATGTTGTACAGTATCGGATTCTTCAAGAAAGATCATCCGTCTTTACGCTACCTGACTCATACGGGCGGAATGCTGAATCATAAACTAATCGAAGCAATTTCAGATTTTAGTGAGAAATTCGGCAAACAATTCTTTGCGCAGTACGGACAAACAGAAGCTTCCGGTCGTATGGCTTATCTGCCTCCGAAAGATCTGCTACGAAAAGGAACTTCTATTGGTTTACCAGTTAAAAATGGACGTTTTGAGATTGATAACGAAACAGAAGAACTGATTTATATTGGTCCAAATGTATACGGCGGTTATGCCAATGTGAGAGCTGATCTTCAGTTTTATGAGGAACAGGAAAGACTCCACACCGGAGACAAGGCCAGACAAGACGAAGAAGGTTACTACTATATTGTAGGCCGAATCAAACGAATCGTGAAATTGTTCGGAGTACGTCTCAATCTTGACGAAACAGAATTATTGCTAAAAGATGCATTGGGCGGACAAACGTTTATCTGTATCGGAATAAACGATAAACATCTGGCCGTAATGTACACCGACGAAAATCTGAACAAAGAATTGATTCTGAAAGTGCTAAAAGCCAAACTAAATCTTCACGCCAGTTCTTTAAAAGTGATGCACATAGAAGACGTTCCGCTTACACCAAACGGAAAAGTAAACTATCCTTTACTTAAGGAGTCACTGGAATTAGAAGGAGCTTTATAGGTTTTCAGTCACAGTCGCAGTTTACAGTCGTATTACCAAGTTTCAGTGATTACTGAGACTGTAAACTGTAAACTGTGACTTTTTTATATCCTTCAAAACAAAAAAGGCTCCTGACAAAACCGCGTCAGGAACCTTTTAAATAAAAAAACAAAATAATACTATTTGAAAAGCTATCTCTTAGAAGCTATACCCCAGTGCTAAATTAAATCTGGTACCGTTTCCTCTTGTATAATTGGCATTTGTACCATAAAATTGAGAAGTCGTTGGATAATAATCTGTATTGAATATATTCTCAATTCCAAGTTTAACACGGATGCTATCTGTTACTTTATAAGCAGATGCCAGATTCCATAAATTGAAAGAATGAATTGGCCCTTCACCAATGGCATAAGCTCCTTTTGCATTTGGTTTGAAAACATCACGATCACCAACGTACATCCAGTACAATTCAACATTTAATCTTTTACCGCCATACTTTGCGTAACCTGTAATTTTAACCGGAGGGATTCGGTTTGATTTCAAATAAATATCGTTTGGTCCGTAAAAGTTTCCATCAGAATCTTTATCCCCTCTTCCCTGTACATTTGCATAGTTACCCCCTACTGTCAATTCCTTAAGAATTTGGTAATCGGCCTGAACTTCATATCCCCAAACTCTTTCCGGCAAACGTTCTGCTACTAAAAATCCGTCTACCTGAATCAAATTGGTTCCTAATTTTGATGTACTCAAATAATAAGAAGCACTTAAATTGAATTTCCCTAACTGACTGCTAAAACCTCCTTCATAGTTGTTGACAATAATTGGTTCTGTCTCTAACTTAGAGATGGCATCCTGTTTTGCATTGGTTAAAACCCTTCCTAAATCAAATACAGAAAAAGCCTGAGAAAAACTCACAAACGGATTGAAGAATTTAAATCTTGAATATCGAATACCTGTATTAAAAACAAAAGCATCGTAATTAAGTTCTCCACCTTTTACAGCAATACTTCCCGCCCCATTTGCACCGGTAGCAAGAGTATTGTAATCGTCGATATTAATTTTAATGTTTTCTGCACGCAAACCTGCTTTTACATTCCAGTCGCCAAACAGCTGTGTCGATAATTGTGCATATGGTGCCAGATTGACCATATCGATGTTCGGAACCCAAACACGTCCGTCAACCAGTTTTTGATTCGTTTTATCATTCAGTAAATCGAATCCATAAGTCACATCACCCGTGAAGTTTGACGAAATTACAAAAGGAGAATTCAAATATACTCTTAGCCCTTTTTTGGTAGATGCTGTTTGTGATTGTCCACTTCCGTAGAAAAAAGTAGAGTTAGAAAATGCCGTCAGGAAATCCTGAAAATACAAGTTCGCTGTAAGTGAAGTGCTTCCAAAAATCCCTCTGTTTACATATTGAAGATTAGCGTTATGATTGTAACGATTTCCTTCGTCTACACCAGGCCTGTTACCCAATACTCCAATTGCCGGGCTTACACCGTATACTCCATTTTTAAGGATAAAATCCGAATCCTGATTCGAACTGAAGTAATTGTACATGAAGTCAATTCTTTGCTTAGCGGTTAAATCGTAACCTACTTTGGTAAACACATTATACGTTTTAGTTTCCCCTAATCCGTATTCAGGAGAAATAACCTTCCCTCCTCCATCACGAAAAACACCCGTTTTTTCATAAGTTCCGCCTACCATATAGTTGAACTTACTGATTTTTCCGTAAAACTGCTGATTGAATCGGTATCCTAATGTACTGTCACCTTTTATATTTCCGTTAGTTCCTGCCTCACTGTATCCGGCAAATTTCTTCTGAGTTTTACCTGATTTTGTAATGTAATTAATCAAACCTCCGTCAGCACCATTCCCATAAATGGCAGTTGCTCCCTTAATGACTTCGATACGTTCAATTACCGAAGGATCTATAGAACGCAGTTCACGTCCTGCAGATTTCAATGGCGTTGATTGCGGAATTCCATCAATCAAAACTAAGGGATTTCTACCGCGAAGGGTCTGACCGTAATTCCCTGTATTGTTTGTACCCGATCCTAAACCCGGAACTGCAAATGCCACAGTATTGGCAATATTTGAACTTACAATTGATAAGTCTTCAATATCCTTAGCGTTGATTACGGTTACCGAAGAAGGTGTTTTTGATAAGGTTTCTACTTTTCTGCTAGCCGAGACGATTATCTCATCTAACTGATCGCCATTCTCTTCAGAAACGTTAGTTTCTTTACCATTAAATTTCAATTGTAAAGTCACATTGGCCGTTTCATTGTTGGCAACCGTAACTTCCTGTTCAATCGTTTCGTAACCCGATAATGAAGCTTGTAGTGTATAAATATTCTCTGCAATTTTGTTCAGTCTAAAGCTGCCGTCAATATTTGAAATAGTTTTATATTTTGAATTTTTAAGTGTAATAATAACTCCCGAAGCCGATTTCCCGTCAGAGGTTGTGATTTGTCCTTTAATTTTTCCACCATTTTGTTGTGCAAAAGAAGAAAAGACTGAAAATAAGAGGCTGATAATAAATAAAAACTTTGATGTTCTTAAACTAAGATATTTCATTGATTTTAATTTTTTGGTTAGTGATTTTATTCTTATTTAGAATTAATAAAAACAGCGCAAAAATAAAGATTAATAATTGTTTAACAAGTATTATTTCGATTTATTCTATAGAATATTTAATAATTCATGCGCCTTTGTCAGAAAATAAATCAGTTTCTTGATAAAAAAGCAATATTGCAACTGCGGCAGCTTAAAAAATTGTACGAATGCCATAAAACGATTCAAAATCAATCTGTAAGTTTTCTCTTCTCAAAGTTTAAGACTACTCCATTCAAAAGTTAATAAATGAGCATTTTTGAGGTTTTACGGCTCTTTTTTTTATTCAAAAAATAAAGATTTAGTCTAAATAAGTATAAATTTGCGACGCATTTTCTGCGGATTCAAGTTTAATTCCAACAGAAAATGATGCCATTACGGTGTGAACCGGAGTGCCAATAAAACCAAATAAGCTACTAAATGAAGAAAGGAATAAAAAAAACTATCAGACAAATACATTTATGGCTGGGGCTTGGCTCAGGTTTAATCGTTTTTATTGCGGCCTTAACCGGCAGTATTTTAGTTTTTGAAAAAGAAATTGACTCATTCTTACATCCTCAATACTATCAGGTTTCATCTGTAGGAACTACCAAAAAAACAATTGATTATTGTACAGACGTTCTTCAGAAACAATACGGCATCAAAAAAATCACCCGAATTTATACCTTTAATGATCCTTCGCGTACCTTCCAAATTCTGGCAAAGGATACTGATAAAAAGGCACAGTTTTTTTCTATTGATCCTTATACCGGAAAAGTGCTCGCCACAACACCTCAGGAAAGTCGATTTTTTGTAGTAGTACTTTCACTCCGCAGACAATTGCTAATGGGTGATGCCGGCCAGCTTATTATGGGATCTTCCTGTATTATTTTTGTTCTGATGCTGCTCACAGGTATGGTGTTATGGTGGCCGAAAAAAATTAAAAATTTAAAACAACGACTAAAGGTAAAATGGAGCGGTTCCTTCAAAAGAATCAATTGGGATTTTCATTCTACTTTTGGCTTTTACAGCTTTTTAGCTTTACTTATTATTTCGCTAACCGGTCTTTCCTTTGCCTTCGACTGGTTTCAAAATGGTCTTTACTTTCTGACTGATGGAACTACCGGTAAAAAACTGTCTTTAAAAGTA
Source organism: Flavobacterium sp. B183 (assembly GCF_023539155.1). NCBI lineage: Bacteria > Pseudomonadati > Bacteroidota > Flavobacteriia > Flavobacteriales > Flavobacteriaceae > Flavobacterium > Flavobacterium sp. B183. The sequence goes on from NZ_CP097434.1 coordinate 4,140,916, forward strand.
GAGAATCCAACAAAAATAGATCCTAAGCTCAATAATACCGCTTTTTATCAAAGTATTTACGATAAGACCGACAGTATTTTTCCTTATACCGGAAATATCCAAATTAGAATGCCGGTGGATACAATCAATAGTATTACGGTTCTAAAGGAAGATCTCGAAAGAATCATCCCACATCAATCCAGCTCGGCTTATTTTGATAAGTATACGGCGGAAAATATTGAAAACAGACCTTATAAATCCTATTCAAACGGTGACAAACTGAAACGTTTGATGTATCCTATTCATACCGGAAGTGTTTATGGATTAACCACTAAAATAATTGCTTTTTTGGTTTGCCTTTTTGCTGCGACATTACCTATTACAGGACTAATTATTTGGCTCGGCAGAAAGAAAAAGTAGCATTTTGACGAAACAAATCGCCTTATTCGGTTGTTGTATTTCTTTGGAAAAATTTTCTTACCTATTCGGTAATTAGGATACTTTTGCTGTGTTCTTCGAAATAAAAACAATCGTAAGTTGCTATATTTCAAAAAATTACCTAAATTTAATCCCCCCATTTCTAATAAATCTTTTTAGGACTTGTTTAATCTGTTGGCTAAAATCTCAAAAGCATGAAATGGTTCAACACTTTAGTAATAAAAAAGTTTACGGAAAGACTTTCAAAACCCGTTTCTAATGATGGTTCTCTTCATCTGGAAAAGGGCAGACAGTTTTATTTGTCGAATCGGTTTCAGGATGCTCTGCTGCATTTAAACTGTGCGATCAATTCCGGATTTGATCAGGGGGTTTATGCCTTAAGAGGAACTTGTCTTCAAAAACTGGATTACCATTATAATGCTATTGAGGATTTTGACAAAGCCATTGAAACTGATCCTTTAGAGTTTTCTATTTACTACAATCGGGCGGTATCCAAAAGAGCAATCTTAGATTTTACAGGCCATATAGAGGATTTGCACAATGCAATCTATTACTACAAGAAACATTCAACTATCGAAAATCAGGTGCTCAGAGCGTTCGAAGCCCATTTACAGGCTGCTAAAATGGACATCGAAGGCCCAATTCAAAACAGACATGAAATTCTCAAAGCTCCATCACTAGAAATAAAATCGTTAATCAGGGATTCTCTCAACCTCATTAAAAAAGCAAGGGGTAGAAATGTAACGGTGAATTGATTTCTGTTCTATTTTATAAAGCTTCTTTTTTGATTTAAAGTGCGCTAAAAAAAGTATACGGATGAGGCGGATTCGTTTCACGAAAACGCGGATGAAAACGGATTTTTAGAAGAATAAAATACGCTACCATAATCAAAATAATCCTATCTCAGATAAAACAAAAAAATCCGTGCAGATCCGCGTCTTCGCCTAGCGAATCCGTATCATCCATGTGCCATGATCCGAACTATAAAAAATGTAAAATTAATGCAAAGGCTTCCCTGCTTTTGCAACTCACCCGCTAATTGTATTATATTTACCCTATTAAACCGAAGTTTTATTATGGAAGATTTTTTAATTGGTATTGGAAAGAGATTAAAAGAGATCAGGAAGAAAAATGCATTAACCATACACGAAGTAGCCAACAGAGCCGGAGTTAGCAACGGTTTGATTTCCAGAATTGAAAACGGAAGAACAATTCCTTCCCTACCCGTTCTAATTGAATTGATCCAATCCTTAAATACGGATGTGAGTTATTTTTTTGAAGGTGTTGAAAATACCAAGAATGCGAAATACATTCATATTAAAAAAGAAGATTATCAAAAAATAGAAAAAGAGGACCGTGCCGAAACTACCGGTTTTAACTATTATCATATTTTCAGCAAAAGCATTAACTCTATTGGTTTTGAAGCTGTAATTCTTGACGTGGAACCCAACTGTAAACGCGAAAAAGTAATTACAGATGCCTGGGAGTTCAAATACATCATTAAAGGAAGTGTAACTTATATTATAGACGATGCAGAAGTGGTTGTCAATGAAGGTGATTCGCTATGTTTCAATGGAAGGCATCCGCACGTGCCTCAAAACAGAACAGCAGAAAACTGTGTAATGCTGGTGCTTTATTTTTATTCTGAGAGTAATAGTTAGATTTAACCGTTTTTTAACCGCAAAGGGCGCAAAGTTTTTTTTAAGCTGAGTCTTTTTAAAAACGCAAAGTCCGCAAAGCTTTATAAATAAGACTTCGCGAACCTTGCGTAACATCTTTTGCGCTCTTTGCGGTTAAACTCATCGCTTTACATTAAAAAAACTTTGCGAACCTTGCGTAACATCTTAGCGTTCTTTGCGGTTAAACTCCAAGCCAGAATCAAATCAAAAAGGCTACCTTCAAAGAAGAAGATAACCCTTTAAAAAACAAAAAACACAAATTTTTTAGTTCGCTGTCGGAAGCCATGAACGGCCGTCTAATGACCAGCTTGTATTGATGGGTACACCAAACCATTGCAATGAAGAATAGGCGATATCTACCATTTTAGGAACTGCTCCTGTTGCAGTACCACATTTTAAAGAGGCTGTACTGTTTATCCATGTTGGAGTATTTGGAAAAGCAAGGTTTACCTGCTGAACGCTTGAATCGGTAAAACTATTTCCTGATCCGTTATCTCCTTTCCAATATCCAATAAGATTGGAGTAATCCGGATGTGAAACTGTAACTGAAGAACAGGTATAATTTAAAATCGAAGCTTCCGATAAGGCTTTGTTCCATACGCGTACCTCAGCAATATTTCCGTTTACATTGGCACCATAGGTGAGCGTTCCGTCCTGTCCTATCGCAAAAGGCAGTCCGGAAGTCAGACTTCCGAAACTGGCGCCAATAGCAGCCTGCCCCACAAAAGCACCGTCCTGATACGTTTTAACCAACTTGGCTGTACGGTCTACCACAAGTGTCAAGTGATGCCATTTCCCATCATTGATTGTCCCACCGGAAATATCCACACGACTTTGAGTATCCCCAATATTTACCTTCCATGTTCCTCCGGTATTGGCGCAGATGACAAAGCCTCGGTTTTTACCACTCACCCAGTTTTTATTTGAAACCAGCGAAGGATCACTGCTATATCCTGATGTTTTTACCCGGCATTCCACTGTAAAACTCGAAGTTCCGAAATTGTAAAGTGCATTGGCTGTTGAAGCATAAATAGAATTGGAATTAAAATTGACAAACTTACCCGTTACCGTTGTAGTGGGATCAACCGGTTTTTCGATTTTAGTTGAAGTAAAGTTTTTATTGTTGAAAATAGTAAAGATGTTTCGTTCTTCGTAAGAACTTCCGCCATGAGATCCGCTGGAACCTGTAACAATACCTCCATGATCCGGCGCTACCACAACCAACCAGTCTTCATTGGCATAGTTGGCTCTGTTCTTTAAAGCCGTTAAGATTTCACCTATGTAACCGTCTGTGGTTTCGATTGAAGATTTGTATTGTGGCACATTCAGCGAAAATCCGTAACTGTGTCCCGCATGATCCACATCATCAAAGTGCAAAAACAAGGCATCCGGATTGTCGTTTGTAAGTGCGGCAACCACTTCATTTTTAACGGCCAAATCGGTAGCGAGTGTTTTCTCTACATCAATTCCATCCACAATATAGGTATTGATCGGTGCCCAATGCACAATCGACATAGTTTTTAAAGCAGAATTATACGTTTCAAGTCTTTTCAAAAAACTAGGATACGAAGTAAAATTCGGACTCGAAAATGAATTATCGGTTACGCCATGTTTCAAATGGGTCACACCGGTAAGCATTGTTGACCAGCCATTTCCGCTCCACGTAGGTGCTTCGGTCAATGCATCTAAACTGTAAACCGCATTGGGTAATAAAGCATGAACATTAGGAGTATTGGCTCCCATTAGGGCATCTCCACGACAGCCGTCGATTCCTATAATCAGTAATTTTCTGGTACCACTGCTTAAAGCAGATTTGCCGGTTTTAGAGTTTGTTTTAGCATTTACTGCCTGTTCGTCTTTCGCAAGCGCTGAATCGTTGGTACAGGAAGTGACTAAAAGCACACTTGCAAGAATTGTAATGTAACTTAATCTAAAAATCTTTTTCATTGGGTTGAATTGTTTTATGGTTACTATTTATTTACTTGTTTGAAACTTTTCCTGCAGGGATATTGTTTTTACTAATTGTTAATTGTTAATTGATAATGGTTAATTGATACTTCTTACTTCTTACTTCTTATTTCTTGCTTCTAACTTCTAACTTCTTGCTTCTAACTTCAAACATTATTTACATCAAACACCTCACTTCATAACACTATAAAGCGATGCCAGCGAATTTAATATGTAATCGGGCTGGGCTGCTTCAAGCTGCTGTCTGGTTTGTGCGCCGGATAAAACGCCTATTGTTACACCGCATTTGGCATTTTTACCTTCTTCAATATCTATCGCAGAATCTCCAGCTTTTAGTACTTTTGAAGCGTCTGTAATCGCAAATAATTGCATGGCTTTGTATATCATATCCGGAAATGGACGTCCCAGCACTACATCATCGGCGGTGATTAAGGCATCGTATTGGTTTCCTTCCTTCCAGTTTAACTTTTCTAATAAGGTATTCGCAACGTGACTGCTGTAACCAGTGTTTAGTACCACTTTTACACCGTCCTTTTTTAAATTTTCAAAAACATTTTCAACGCCTTCAATAGGTAAAACGGAAGCAGAAAGATATTCATTGTCCAGTGTTTCTTTAAAATATTCGAATATTACATCTGATTTATTCTCGTCTGTGATGTTATTGTATTCTAAAATATCCCGGATCGCCTGATGTTTTTCTTTTCCCGCTCCTAATGACAATACCGATTCCAAAGAAACCTCAATCCCGAAGTTGTTGATGGATTTATGCAATGTTTTGTAAACTATATTTTGCTCATTTATTGTTGTTCCTGCCATATCAAAAACAACCATTTCAATTTCATTAATTTTCATTTTGTGTATTTATTTTAAAAAATTTATAGTTTTTGGTTGGTGGTTAATGGTCTAAAATCTATTGTTTATTGCTCTAGAAAGCACTATAAATGTAGATTATAAACTATGATTAATAATTTCCCATATAACTCATAACTCAAAACTCACAATCCCTATGCATTAAAAATTGTATCAATATTGTGTTTGGCAAATCCTGCGCTTCCCGTCATGCCCTTTCCTCCTATTCCGGTTATGATGTGAATATTCTGGTCAACGGTGTATTCGAAAATATCTTTGGTCTTGCATTGCGAGTACATTCCAAACCATCTGTTCTGGATTTCATAAGTAGGCAAATCGATTATCTTTTTGGCTTCTTCAATCATAAAATGATCGATGTCCATATTCAGATCAAATCCTAAAGAATCAATTTCTTGTGCGGGAGCATACTCATGAGAATCTCCTAAAATCACCGAACCGTCAAGGGCTTGCTTGAACAGAATATGAACGCCGTACTTCTTCTCAAAACTATCCGGATTTTCCTTTGCTTTGATGGTTTGATATGATTTACATTCTTCAAATGATTCATATCTTCTGATGGTCAATCCCGTTAAAATAGAGCCGTCCAGTCTGTAATTATTCTGAGGTTTCGTCTGCAGCATCTGTAGTTTAGAAACAATCAGATCGCTGTTGTTGTAAATCTCAGGATATAATATTTTGAAATCACTTCCGTTACAAATAATAATTTTTGAAGCTTTGTATACTGCACCTGCCGCAGTTCTTGCTATTACTTCATCGTTTAGATTCACGGTTTCTACAACAGTGGTGTTCATAAACAAATCAAGTCCAAGATTGGCTTTCATATACTGATGTAATTTATGAATCATTGTGGAAGGTTCAACGGTAACTTCCTGCGAAAAAAACAATCCCCCTTTACAGTAGTCAGCACGTAAACCATCGTATTTATTCAGGCATTGCTCTTTAGTCAGCAAATTAGATTCGTAATCATTCGAAATATTAATCTCATGGAGTTCTTCAATCAATTGTAATTCTTCTTCATTTGAAGCCAAATAAACAGTTCCGTTCTGACGGATACTAATGTCAAACTGCGATTGAATATCTTTATAAATCTTTAAACTTTCTTTTCCAAAATTCTGCCATTTTCGATCCATTCCGGACGGTACAACCTGTCCAAAATTTCTAACGGTCGCACCTTCCGGCTTGCTGTTTTTTTCCAGAATGGCAACCGACATTCCTTTTTTCAGGGCATGGTAGGCGTGAAATGTGCCCAGAACTCCTGCTCCGATAATTATTAAATCATACTTCTCTTTCATGTTTGTGTTTGTGTTTTTATTTGTTTTACTGTTTATTTGTTTTTGGTTTTTGGTTTGTTATTTCAGGTTTCAAGTTTCAGGTTTCAAGTTTCAGGTTTCAAGTTTCAGGTTTCAAGTTTCAGGTTTCAAGTTTCAAGTTTTAAGTTTCAAGTTTTAAGTTTCAGGTTTCAGGTTTCCCACGGCGTCTCAAATCTTGCATCTTGCATCTCATAACTCACATCTCATAACTCATAGCCGCATGAATTTTAGCAGTCTTTCTAAACTTCCTTTTAAAATAGTTAAAGGACATAATGGTAGTGATGATCCCAACAAAAGAGAGCAGATAAATGCAGGTGGTAAAAAAGCTTAACAGGGAAATATTCTTGTCGCCAAAATTTTTAAAAAACAATACCAATACACTTCCTAGGTAACCAAAAGCATCGGCGATGTAAATTAAAAATCCGGTATTTCCATCAATTTTATAGGTAGCAATCATACGGTCAAAAAACAAACCGTTGAACGGAATGTAGCAAACGTACATTCCAAATCCGGAAATCATCATCCACAGAAGTGGCGACATTAAGTGCTTTTGAAACAATAAGGTTGTAATTCCTATGAGTACAGAACCCACGAGCAATACCAAATGATAATTTTTGAAGGCTTTGTAGTTGCTTTTCATACTTCCTAAAAATCCTAAAATGACCAAAACTGATATCGCAATCGGAATTTCGGAATACATATAAATTGAAATACTTTCTTTGTATCCCAAAGAATCCCATAATTCTCTTGCAAAATTATCTCTGAATTCACGCATTGCCGTTAACATGGCATAAAAAATGATCAGTATGGTCAACGGAAAAGCAAATTGTCGGAATAATGATGCACGTTCTTTTTTATCTAAAGGTCTGCGTTTGGATTTCATGACCAGATCTTCGTCATCCGGATTTGGGATTTTTTCCAAAAACAATGAAAATACGATTAGCGGAACAATAAAAAGTAATCCTGAAACAAAAGGCATCCAAAACTCATTGCACCCCAAAACCTTCAGAACAAATACTCCGACAGATTTTGCCGCTCCTGAGGAAACGATAAAACTCGAGCATAAAATTACCCCCAGTAATTCCGTTGTTTTTCGGCCTTCGATATAAGAGAAAACGATTCCCCAAATCATTCCTAAAGGCAATCCGTTGATGAATAAAAACAGAATGTTGTAAGGTGCCGGTACCAAAGCAAAACCCAGCAAAGCCAGTTCTGAAATGGCTATAAAACTGATTAAATATAAAATTCTCTTGGCCGACTTTAATTCGGATATGATTTTGATTCCTAAAAATTTAGAAAAAGTATAGCCTAAAACCTGTGCTAAAATGAGCAGAATTTTATAATCTATTCCCCAAAAAGACAACTGATCGAAAGTGGCGACCGTAAAAGGTTTTCTGAAGGCATACATACAAAAATAAGTGCCGAATGCCGCTATGGACGTTTTGAGTATGAATCTGAAATTAGACGCTTTTTTAGACATTAGTTCTTAAGATTTAACGTGATGGGGTTGTGATCAATGTGAAATAAGTACGGTTGTTTTAGAAACCCGTTGATTGCAGCAGATTAAAAAAAAATAAACTGTAAAAATAAAATCTGCGCACATCCAACGGGTTAACTTATAGTTGTCTATAAATTATATTTTAAACCAAGGTTAAACTTCATTCCGTAATATTCTACCTGTTTTGGGCGGTTTGGTGTTTCTCCAAAATGGTACATCAAAGGCTCGTTCAGTACATTGTTTACATCACTGAAAATGGTAAAATGATCTCCAATTTTATAGGAAGCAGAAAAATCAAGCGAGTTGTATTTACCGTAATAAATATCATTCATGTCTGTATTTTTAGCATTGGCATCAAAACTTGTGGCATAAGCCCCTTTGTGGTTGAAGGCAGCTCTCACATTCAGTTTACCGCTCTCATAAAACAATTGCAAATTGTATAATTGTTTTGCCTGATAAGGTGTTGATACTTTTCTTCCGTTAGGATTGTTAGCATTTTTTCCTAAAGTCATTTCAGAGTCCATAAGAGTTGCATTGATTTGAGTTCCAAAATATTTCAGGAATCCCGGCAAGAAGCTAAATCTCTTGGTAATTCCAAATTCAACTCCACCAATCCATGCATTACCTCCGTTAGCAGGTGAACTGATTTCTATATCAGGAATTCCGTTAATGGTCCCCTGATAAGTATCGTCAAAAATTGGATCTGTAATCGATTTGTAGAATACTCCGGCGTTAATGATTCCCACTTCGTCAAGAAAATACTCTCCTAACAAATCAAAGTTCCAAGAATAGGTTGGGTTCAAATTTGGATTTCCTCCTGCATACTCTCCGTCAATAGTATTTAGTGAACCAGCCGGTGAAATGTCTCCAAAATTAGGTCTTGCAAATGTTCTGGTTGTGGCAAAACGAAGGTTCAAATTCTCAATCGGAGTATACTTTACATGCAACATTGGAAGCACTGACGTATATGTTTTAGTATTCTCAGCATCTACCACCATATTGTTTTCTACTGTTTTACCCGTTACCTGTGTGATGGTATTGGTTACACGCAGACCTCCCAAAACAGTCCATTTATCAGACAGATTATAGGTTGACATCGCATAAACAGAAGAGGTTGTCTCCCCTACATTAAAGTTTCTTCCTAATCCTTTACCCAGTTCCGGAATCTGCGAATCAGCAGGATTTAAAACCAGATTTGCTTTTGAGGTATTGAATAATTTTGTCATTCCATCCGCTGATAAAACCGGACCGAAACTATTTCCAATCAAAGTACCTGTTTCTTTCCTTAAGTAATCTGTACCTCCCGGTTGAAGAATTAAATCAGAAGCATAGTTGGATAAATAAGGGGTTGGAGAACCCGTCCAGCTGTAGTATTCGTCTCTAAAAGTAGCGATACGATCTTTATCTGTTACTTTCGCTCCGAACTTCATTTTAAGATTCTCATTAAAATTATGCTCGTAGTTTACAGCCGCAATAATGTTGTCTCTTTCTACGATATTGATTTTGTAAAGTTCTAAAGTAGAGAACTTCATTTTTGTTGGATCTGTTTTGAAATTTGGATCGGAATAAAAATCAAATATTGATTTTGGATTGCTTGGATCCATAACTCCGCCATCAGCAGCCCAATACGCTCTTGGACCTCCTGCTCCACCACTGGCAAGCGGCACTGTTTTTAAATATTCAGGTTTAACACCTACTCCGGTTTGATTGAACTGAATTAAAAAGTAACTGTTGTCTTCTGCATTTGGAATATTGCCATACTTAAACCTGTTTCGGTAAGAAGCAAGACTCCAGTCTAATTTTCCGTTCGCTAATTGATGTTTCCCTCCCAAATCAAGACCTAAAAATTGTGTCATTAATTGGTTGTGAATATCTTGCTGTTCTACCGTTAACGCATTTGTTGTACCGTTGAATTTATCAAATCGGATACGGTGTTTGTAATGTGTTTCTTCATCTGTAAGTCCGCCATAAGTTACTTTCAGAAAAATTTTATCTCTTGATGAAGGATTAAACTCCATTGCACCATTTAAACCTGTGGTTTTTCTAACTCCGGTGTAATCTCTCAACTCCAATCTGTAAACACCCTGATCACCTTGTCTTCTCGCCTCGTAATTATCGGTAGCCCAGTTTCTGTCCCAATACGTACCATTGATAATGTATCCAAACTTTCCATTTTTACTTTTATCTCCTATTGTAAGTGATCCACTATAAATCCCTTTATCCGATTTTTGATTGTATCCGCTAAAAACACTTGCTTTAATTGTTCTTTTCGTTGGAGCGGTTTGTGTAGTAAAATTGACACTTCCGCCAATCGCATCACCATCCATGTCGGGTGTAAGCGCTTTAGTAGCTTCAACATAGGCGATAAGATCTGAAGGGAAAAAATCAAATGCGGTAGCTCTCGAAGTCGTTTCTTCTTCGGCAGTTGGAATTCTGTTTCCGTTAATTGTAGTCGACGACCAAAATGGCGGCAATCCTCTCACCGATACAAAACGTCCTTCACCCTGATCACGCTCTATCGAAACTCCCGGCATACGCTGTACGGTTTCGGCAGCGTTACGATCCGGTAGTTTTCCTATCCCGTCGGCCGCGATAACGTTTACAATGCTCATCGATTTTTTTTGCATGTTTAGCGCTCTCGCTTCACTATTTCTTTGAGCCATTCCGCTCACGACAACTTCATTCAGTTCTTTGGAATTGCTTTGCAGTTGAATGATTCCTAACTTTAACTGTTGATTGTCTTTAATATCAATTTTTATATTCTTTACCTCATATCCTATATAGGAGATCTGTAATTCAAAGCTGCCCGATCCTACATCCTGAATTGTAAAATAACCACTAAAATCAGTTGTTGCTTTTTGATTATTAGACAGTACAATGGTTGCGCCCGGAAGTGGGGACTGCGCATCGGTAATCGTTCCGCTTATTGTTGCCTTTTGGGCGGTCATGTTTTGAGTAAAAAGTGCAACCGAAAAAATTAAAATTGCCTTGTAAATTGTTTTCATGGTTAATTTGTTTACAAATATTAAATTTATATAAGCAAATAAACAATGAATTTTATAAATAGTAAATATTCAAAAATTATCTAATTGTTAAAGAAAAGAAAATTAAGGGGTGCAATTTGTTAAGTATTTGTAAAAAAATAGTTTTATAATCCTTGAAATATTGATAGAATAGTGCTTGATTTACATCATTAAAGTGAGGGAATTCAAGGAAAGTGGCAGATAAAATACTGCACGTAGCCGAAGTTAAGTCTTGATTAAGCGTAAGTTCCCTGGAAAATCATTTGTTTACTATTTGTAAAATATTAATCTCTTTTTTTACAAAAAAAGTACTAAAAATCCATGCTAATGCTAAAGCTCTTTCAGAGCAAATCTAACCAGATTTCTTCCTGGTTAGATTATCTAAACTTTTTGTTTAATTGTCAACTTTACAACTAATTCGTTTTTAAACTTTTAACTTATAACTTGAGTTTATTAAAAACAAAAAAGACCGCAAAAGCGGTCTTAGGCGTGTAATATACCAATTAAATTATCTAAAAAACGATTCCGTTATTACAATCCGGAAAACGACAAAAGTTCATTGTTTTATAAAATCAAACCGAATGGCAGACGGTTTTATTGAATAACTCTAAAATGCTGCACTCTCAGCCAATACTGTATTAGAGTGATCTTCTACAATAGCGTGTGGTGCATATTTTCTAAATTCCAGTATTCCTTCATCGCGGGAATCTCTGTCTTTAAATATTTTACTTGTTCCGATAATCTTTCCGTTAAAAGCTTTAAGATTAAAGTATCTTTCATCTTTTGAATTTGTTTTCCGGAAGAATTTTGTGTTGTCCTGTGAATTAACTTTTACTGATTCAATCCCTTTCATACACATGAATTTTCGGGTATAATCGCCACTGCTTAAAATAATTTCACCATTTTTATTTACAAATTCGAATTGAAATTCTCCATTGGCTTTTTTAATAACGATAAATTTTTCCATTCTAAAAATAATTATTTATGTAATCTGAAATTCTATTTATAATACTGAACACAGCACCTTTAATCTTTAAAAAAGACTTTAAAAGTTGTCCCCTCTCCTACCTGACTTTCTACTGTAATTTTTCCATTCATAGATTCGATCTGATTTTTTGTAATGTATAAGCCCAAACCGTTTGCTTTTTCGTGTTTGTGAAATGTTTTATACATTCCAAAAATTAAATCTCCGTGTTTCTTAAGATCAATTCCCAAACCATTGTCTTTTATAGTGAATACTTTTCTTCCATTTTCTCTGAAAAAATTAAATTCAACGATCAGTGGTTTTTTAGGATCTGCATATTTTATAGCATTGCTACTTAGATTTTGCAATACACTTTCAAGATATGCCGGATTAAAATGAACCACTGCTTCAGGGGAAACGTTGTTGATTATCGTAACATTATTCTTGTTGTTATAAGCATTAACAATATTGAGTACCCTGTTTAAATAACTGTTTAAATTCAGCGCCTCGATATTAATTTCGGCATTGTTTTGAACATTTACAATTTGCGACAGATCTTCAATTGTTTTACTAAGATCTCCGGAAACCGCACGCAGGTATTTTAATGTTTCAACTTTTTCATCAAAACCTTCTTCTGAATCGATCAAGTCCAAAAGAACTTTAAAATTACCTGCGTGCGAGTTTAGGTTATGAGAAACGATGTGCGAAAAATTCAACAATCTGTTGTTCTTTTCTTTATACACTTCCATTTCTCTTCTTAACTCAAGCTCTTTCTCTTTTTGAAAAGAAACATTGCTGTAAGTTCCTATTACTTTTAATGGCTTTCCCTCAAGATCACGCTCGGTCACCATTCCTTTACTGAGAATCCATTTGTATTTTTTATTTGAGGTTAATACACGTTGAAAATTTTCATAAAAAGGAGTTCTGTTATCAAAATGATAGTTAAATGCCTTTTGACAATCTTCAACATCCTCCGGATGTATCATTTTCTTCCATCCCTCGCAAGTGTAAGAAATATCAGAAGCTTTCAATTCCAATATATTTAAGGCTTGCGGCGAATAATAAATTCGATCCATGGTTAGATCCCAATCCCAAATACCTTCATTTGAAGTCATCAGCATAAACCTAAAACGTTCTTCCGTTCTTCTGAGTTTTAACTCCTGCTCCTTTAATTCGGTAATATCTGTTATACGACCATAAAATTCCGTACTTCCGTCTTTATTGACTATTCTTTTTGAGGTCACCTTAAACCAACTTAATCCGTTGAAAGGTAATTCTGCCCTGAACACAACACTCCATTTTCTTCTTTTTTTAATAGCGTCGAATAAAGAGTTTTTCACTCTTTTTTTATCATCCTGATGAATTCGATCGTATATAGAAAGTACGGTATTAGTAAACATGGTATTGGATAAAACTTCAAACATTTCATAAGTGGCGTCATTTATAAATGGCATTTCATAATCGTTATCCGCCGAAATCGTAAATACGAAAAGGGCGTCATGAACCTCATCAAATGCTTTAGATTTAAAAACATTCACATTTGCCTTTTTCTTTGTATTATAAAAATCGAATTCCATAGTCTTACTTTTATACATTCCCTTTCTATTAACTGTAGTTTTCTTTAGCACTAAAATTTGCATTAGATTATAAAAGCACTATTTGTTGATCAGACGGCGATCTTCTAAAAAAATAAAAATTGACCTGATTTTTATAACCCAAAAAACAAAAACAAAAAAAGCCGTCCGTAACAACAAAAGAGTATCTTTTAATACAGGAAGCTAGATGCTGAAAAAAAATAATCCATTCTGCTACAAATCCATCTTATTTATAAAGTTCCAGCAACTGCGTCTTCCTGACAAAACAAAAATACATGCAATAAAATCAATACGTTATAGAACATGGAACGCCTTGTTGTAGAATTATTTCTACAGAAAAAACATCACAAAAAAAATATGAATCACAAAAAAACAGGCACTTAAAAAGTCCTGTTTTTTAAAATAGTTTTGAAGTACGTTGTTTATCAATCCGCATACAGCTGAAAAACTTTGATCAAATCGGCCAGATTATCAATTTCCAGCTTTTCAAAAATCCTGTTTTTATAGGTGCTTACTGTTGTTTTCTTAATGTTCAGATGTTCAATTATTTCGAGATTGCCGTAGCCTTTAATTAAAAGCTGTGCTACTTCGATTTCTCTGTTGGACAATACATCTAATGGATTTGTTGGTTTTTTTGAAATATAAGAGTCCAGAATCCTGTCTTTAAGATTCTGCGTAATGTACTTTCCGGACAAAATCATCGAACTGATTGCGTTTTTCATTTCTTCCTCCGAAGTTTCTTTGTTCAGATATCCGGATGCTCCTGCATTCAGATAACGCATTGCATAGATATTCTCATCATAAGCGGAGAAGATCAGTATTTTCACTTCGGGCTGGATGGATTTAATCTCAGTTATGATACTGATACTGTTTCCATCAGGAAAATTCACATCTAAGATTAATAAATCTATACTCTGTTCTTTTAAAATAGTAAGGGTATCCTTAAAATTTCCAGCTTTATGAATTAAAGCATTCGAAAATAACTCTTTTATCATCAAAGAAACGCCTTGTCGAACCACACTATGGTCATCAGCTACTAAAAAGCTATAGTTATTGGATGGGGATTTCATTTTCATTTACCTAATTTAGGGTTGTTTCAGCGCTTTTCTCTAACTAATTGCCTTTTTACTGTCAATATACAAAAAGTATATTAATTTGGTCTTATTTTAAACTAAACTTATGAAGAGGTTGAAAATAATCGTTGTCCCTTTGCCTTCTTCGCTCTGAACATCTATTTTCCCATCAAACAATTCTACAATTTCTTTACACAAATTGAGCCCCAAACCTACGCCAAGATCATTTACTTTTCCTGAAACGGTACCCTGATAATAAAGTTCGAATATGTTTTTCAGGTCATTCTTGGCAATTCCTATTCCACTGTCTTCAATTTCTATTTTTAAATTTACTTGCTTATCAGAGGTCTCCTCAAGATCCATCGCAATTTTTATCAATCCATTTTCGGTAAACTTATTCGCATTACCAATAATGTTATAAAAAAGCTGATGAATTTTTGCTGCATCAGAATTCACTTCAAGATTTGAAATCAGATTAGAATTAACTTCAATCTTATTTCCTTTACTTTCAACCAAGGAAGCCATCGAATTAACAATCTGATGAATCTCTTCCTTAAGCAGGAATTTCTTATTGTTCAATTTGGACTCATAATTTCCATCTTTCGAATACTCCAGAATCTGATTGGCCAAAAGAAGCAATGAGTTTGTAGTAAACTGAATTGATTTAAAAGTATCTTTTATTTCAGCATCCTTTATAGATGCACTTATCATTTTACTATAAATTGAAATGATGCTTAAAGGGGATCTGATTTCATGGCTGATCATTCCCATAATTCTGTTCTTAAAATTCAGGTTTTCACGGATCTGCATCTGAGCGATAGTCAGTCTTTTTTCATATTGAAAAGCCAGTCTTGTGAAGCCAAAAAGTACAAGCGAAACGATAAACATCATTAAGATCAAAATCGCAATGGTATAACTTCTCGCAATTTTATTTGAATCGTATTGCTTTTGCAATTGCTTTTGAGTATTATCCTGAAGCAATTTCAACGAATTGTTGTAATTCGGCATAATCTCCGCCTCTAAGTTCAGTAATTCGTTATTAAACTCTTTTAGTTTAGCATCCTGATCTTTTAAATTGGCAAATGATCTCTTTAGATTCTTAAACTGTTCTTCGTAAAATTTATTAGTCGTATTAAACAGGTTAGCAAATTGTTCTTCAATGCTTCCGGTTACTACTTTATTATCATATTTCATTGTAACCGTAATCTTCAACTGCTCTTTCTGCACATCCACTTTTCCAGCCAAAGCAGCTCCCAATCTTGAAAACAAACCTTTTTTAGACACACTATCTACTTTTATATATGAGTCAGTTTTGATACTGTCTAAAATCTTCTTATACGCGAATTTGTTCAGTTTAAAAGGTTTAGACAAAGTAGTCTTGTCCGGATTGATTTGTGACTCGATAATAGAATCGATACTTAATTTTATCGATTCGACAGAATTCTCAGACTGATTCTTTTCTTTCAGAATCCTCATGAACTCCTTATTGTCTTTTGTAATCAAGGTTAAGCTGTCAATCAATCGGCTGATCTCATTTAAAGAAGCGGTGTACTTATTTAGTGATTCTTTGTCTTTATAATACGTATAATTGTTAAAACTCTTTTGAGAATTGACAAATGAATTATTAATACCGCTGGTAAAATTCGTTATTCTGTTTAATGAATCCATCGAGTTTAAAGTCTTCGACATTTCTGATTCATTAGACGATTCGTTGTACCAAATAACTATTGCAATTATTTGTAAAAGAATAACACAGGCTATTAAAGTGTAGTGAATTATCTTTCTGTGCTTGAACTTTAGTTTAAAAAAACTAAAAGTACTATTTAAGGAATGTTTTCTAATCAAAATTTATATTTTAAAATGATAAATAAAATAATGAGTCAAAGAATCAAATCAATAACTCATGCCACTTTTTTAATTAGGTATCGAAAGAACATCCTGAATGATGTACTACATTTTGAATAAATATTGTTCTATAGCTAAAATTAGCAAACGCTAATTCAATTTTACTACTGATAACAGATCTTATTCCTCTAAGTTACTCTTTCTTTGTTTAAAAAACAACAAAGCCAGAGTACTTCTCTATCAATAGTAACCATAACACAACAGATATTTAAAAGAGATTTGGGGATCTTTTTTTTAGAATAAATGTGTTTCATACAAAAAACTTACTTTATTCTATTTTTTAAATATATAATTGTTTCTATTTTCTTAATAAGTAGCAAAAATAGTATGCTGAAATTAAATCGACTGTAGAACATTTTATAACAACCTGTAGAACTTGTTCTACATTTTTACTAATAATTAATTCTACAATTTTCATGATGCAAAGATACAGTTTTTGAAAAAATATGCCGGATTATTTACGAAATCGTTTGATCGGGAGCTTGTAGAACACCACAAACACGTACATCAAAGCACTGATTTCTAATCATTCACCTTCTCATTTCTAAAAAAAATCAGGAATTCTCATGAAAAACCTTCTCTTCATTTTAAAGATTGATCTGAGTGAAAAACATGCAATTCCTACTGAAAAAAGATCCGATCCGAATCTTTCCGTTTCAGTAAAAATTATTGTTATTTAACGTTAAGGAATAGTTTATTTGTGCTCGAGCAAACCGTCTAAGTCCGATAAGGTATAAAACTTGAGATCGTTTAACTTCATATACCTGCAGATAAATTCTAAAGTTTCTATTTTCGTCTGATAATTTTCGGTAACATTTCTAACGGGTTTATGACCGCATAAAATCAGGATTTTGTTGTTTTTTTTTGCATAGTGCAATAATTCGAGAAGATACGGAATACTGAAATGAATATGGCTATTGTCGATATCAAAGGCAAATACAATTTTAGAATTGTTAAAATAGCTGTCCTGTTTTTCCGGAAGTTCTCCTCCAAAGGCTCTTCCTCTTATAATTTTAAATTTGGGAGATAACGCTTTATCCAATGCATCAGATCTTAATCCGTATGGATAAGCAAAGCTGGTCATTTTAAAAGAATGTTTTTTCATGGAAGCGATCATAGGGGTAATTTCCTGATCAATGTAAGCATCCATTCCATTTTTATTGACAAATTTAACGGCATTATAATGATGATAGCCATGTCCGGCTATTTCATGTCCGTATTTTTGCATTTCAAGAAGTTTTTCGATTTGCGGTTTCCCAATCGAATCAATACGGCAGACATTAAAAGTAGCTTTCCAGGAGTATTTTCTCAAAGCCTGATCGGCTTCGGCCCATTCGTCTACATAGGCATCATCAAAAGATAAAATTACACCCGCTTCATAAGCTTTGGCGGCCGGATTTTGCTTTTTACTTTCACAGGAAAATAAGGTCAGACAAAATATAAACAATACCGATTTAAGAAAAAACATCTTCATAAAATATAGCCTCAAAAATTTAAAAACGCACTCTTTTTTTAATCAATAGAATCTTATTATTTCAAATATAGTTCTTTTTTTCAGTTTTCTGCCATTAAAAAAGCCTCCAAAATGTTCTCACTTTGAAGGCTTTACTTTTTATGATTTATTCGTATTTCAAATATTTCAAAACATCTATTTTAGTGGCCTGATAAGCCCTTGAAAGCACCACTGCTAACGTTAGCAGCAATAAGGCGATAAATCCAATTAAAAATGGATAAACCGATATTGTAATGCGATACGAGAAATTTTCTAACCATTTGTTAAGTAAATAATAAGCCGGAAATAAAGCCATTAAAAAGCCTATAATACTGAAAACTACATACTGCTTGCAAAGTTCTTTTAATAGAACATTTGTCTCGGCACCCAGAGTTTTTCGAATCGCGATTTCTTTCATGCGTCGTTCAATAGAGTACGAAGCCAGTGCAAACAATCCAAAAAGTGCAATGACAATGACAATGACATTTAATAACGAAAATAGATTTTTTTGCCTTACATAATTGCTATAGGATCTTTTGTATCCTTTATCGACAAAATCATACGAGAATGGATATTCCGTATCTACTTTTTTTACCCAAAGATTTTCAATATCAGTCAAAGTCTGCTGCATGTTTTTAGCATCCGCAGTAATATAAATATTATTCAAAAGTTCAGTAAACCAAGGCACTGTCTTAAAATGAAAAAAGGACATGGGAGGAATAGCCTGACCCGGATCCATCAGATTAAAATCTTTTACCACTCCCACAATAATGGCATCCTGACCATTCCAGTTTACCTTTTTCCCTATCGGATCTTTTTCGTTCAATAACTTGAGTGCAGTCTCATTAATCAACATTGAACTAACAGTATCCTGAGCAAATTTGGGATCTAAATAGCGCCCTTTAACTATTTTAATTTTCAACATTTCCAATAATCCGAAGTCAATTGGTATATTATTTCCATCTATACTTTTGTCTTTATATTGATAAGTGATGGTCGATTTTGGGCCATATCCTAAGACAAAACCGCCACCGGAAACTTCTTTAACCCCTTTGATATGAAGCAACTGATTCCTGATGCTATTATATCGGTCCAGTCGCTCTTTATTGCTGATTTTTTCTCCATAGATATTCTTATACGAAATGTTCAAAATTTGTTTTCCATTAAAACCTAACTCTTTAGAGTTCATATGTTCTATTTGCTGGTACACAATATAAGATCCGATAATGAAAAAAGCGGCCACACTAAACTGAAAAATCAACATACCGTTACGGAGCCAAATACCGTTTTTACTTCGGCCAAAGTTTCCTTTCAAAACCTTTAGCGGTTCAAAATTAGAAACATAAACCGCCGGTAGTATACCTGCCAGTACAACCGTTATAAAAAATATAGCCACCAGCTGCAGGTAAAACTGACTGCTTTGTAATACCAGTGATTTTTCTAAAAAAGCATTGTAATACGGTAACGAAATTTCGACAATAACCAATGACACCAAAATGGCAAACAACGTAATGAGAGCCGTTTCAAAAACAAACTGTTGGATTATACCATATTTTGAAGCACCAATAATTTTCCGAACTCCAACCTCCTTAGCTCTTTTTACCGCATTTGCCGTAGCCGAATTAACATAATTTACAATCGATAACAACAGGATTAAAACCGATAACCCCACCATAATAAGTAAAAATTGAAAATTCCCTTTTGATTCTGCCATACCACCGGTTTTGGTATGCAGACGAACGGAAGCCAGAGACTCTAAAATTGGTTTTACTTCACCATATTTGCGAATTAGTTCTTGAGGAGTAATTCCCTGCTCCTGTGCAAATCGGACTGTTAAGTTTTCAAAGTATACTTTTTGGAGATTCTTTGCTACTGGTTTCTCATCCTCCTGATTTTTCAGTTTCAGCAATAAAACATACTGAAAGTTTCCCCAAAACTGAATGTTTGCATTAATCCGCTGGTCCATAAAATTAACCACACAAGAAGGATTATAGGCTGATTTTTTATCTAACTTATAAACACCTCGTACCATCAAAACTTTCTTCTGTAAAACTACTTTTTTACCTACAGCAGTTTCATTTCCAAAAAGCTTAAACGCCAAATCCTGCGATAAACAAATACTGTTTACATCCGGTAAAGCCCCCTTTCGACTGCCCTCAGTAAATTCATACGGAAAATAATCAAAGAAGTTTCCCTGGGCAATGGTAATCTTGTCAGATTGTACTTTTTTGTCTTTAAAATATAGAATGTCATTATCATAACCTCCGTTCAAATAACAAAAAGATTCGACTTCAGGACTTATAGCTTTTAGCGCTGCCCCTACAGGTGCCGAACTTGAAGACCAATAGGTTGTAGCATTCATTTTATTGGCTACTAAAAAAATCTTGTCTTTATTAGGGTTCCATTGATCGTAGGATTGTTCCTCATTCCAGTACAAAATGGCAAAAATTAATCCTGCAATTCCAATACTCAAACCCAAAACATTTAAAGCTGTAAAAACCTTATTGTTTTTAATGTGGTAAATAAATATGTTGATCCAGTTCTTTAGCATGATTTAATTTGTTGAATGGTTTACTAATACATCTACATTTCTATGATTCATTTTCTCCGAAAGAATAGCTCCATCTTTCATCACAATAGTTCTTTGCGAAAACGAAGCATCATAATCCGAATGTGTAACCATTAGAATTGTTGCACCTCCCGCATGAAGATCCGTCAACAATTCCATTACCTCATTACCATTTTTACTGTCTAGATTTCCTGTAGGTTCATCGGCAAGAATAATTTTCGGATCATTGATTAAAGCCCTGGCAACGGCTACACGCTGCTGCTGCCCTCCCGAAAGCTGTTGCGGATAATGTTTCAAACGATGTGAAATACCCAAGATAGTAGCAATTTCCTGTACTTTTTTCTTTCTTTCAGATGACGGCACCTTATTGTAAATCAGCGGTAATTCGATATTATCAAAAACCGATAGTTCATCAATTAAATTAAAATTCTGAAAAATGAATCCGATGTTTTCTTTTCTCGCTTTTGATTTTAAATTTTCTTTCAAACCAATCATTTCCTGTCCTACCAGTTCGTAACTTCCACCGGAAGCACTGTCTAATAAACCGACAATATTCAATAAAGTCGATTTTCCACTTCCTGATGGCCCCATGATCGATACAAAATCGCCTTCGTTTACGGTTAATGAAATTTCACTTAAAGCTTTTGTTTCTACTTCTTCGGTTCTAAAAATTTTAGAAAGCTTTTTAATTTTGATCATACTACTTTGTTTTTGATGTTTGTTTTTCTTTCTGAGAATTTTATTGCCGAAGTAAAAAACAGATCCTAAATTAAGATAATTGATAACATAATCTATAAATATCTATTTTTGTTACATTTACCAGCAATAATCATTCTCCTATTTGATGATTTGCTAATAGTAATATGATTTTCGTGCCAAAAATTTAAAATTCGTAACTACCTTATTTTAAATTTTTTAGTATCTAAAAGAATTTAAAAGTGTCCAATAATGGACAGCTTTCGTCCAAAACTGAACAAAAATGAAAAAGACAAATGCTGCAATATTAATCATAGACGATCAGGAAGACATCCTTTTTGCGTCGAAAGTGTTCCTGAAAAAGTATTTTGAAGACATTTATACCCTCAATAATCCAAAAAATATTGTCGAATTATTGTCGCAAAAACGCATTGATGTTGTTTTGCTCGACATGAATTACAGGATAGGTTTTGAAGACGGAAGAGAAGGTTTGTATTTATTGAAAGAAATAAAAACACTATCTCCTAAAACGGTTGTGATTTTAATGACCGCTTTTGGTAAAGTCGAAACGGCAGTTGAAGGCTTAAAATCCGGTGCTTTTGATTATATCTTAAAACCGTGGGAAAATAAAAAACTGCTTGAATCTGTCAAACAGGCTGTAGATCAATCCCGAAAGGAACAGAGGAACGTAAAAAATACTGAAGTCGAAAATGACTTTTTTATTGGTACCTCAGAAATGATCAAAAAATCCTATTCCCTTGCTGATAAAGTGGCTAAAACGGATGCTAACGTTTTGATTTTGGGCGAAAACGGAACGGGTAAATTTGTTTTAGCACATCATATCTTTAGCCAATCCGAAAGGAAAAGCCATCCATTTATAGCTGTCGATTTGGGAGCCTTAAATTCGAATATTTTCGAAAGTGAGCTGTTCGGTTATGCCAAAGGTGCTTTTACAGATGCCAAAACCGATACTCCCGGGCGTTTCGAAATGGCGCAAAACGGAACTATCTTTTTGGATGAAATTGGAAATGTACCGCTGCATTTACAATCGAAATTGCTGCAGGTTATTCAAACCAAAACAGTAACCAGACTAGGTGAAACAAAGCCAAGGCCGCTAAATGTCCGCATCATTACAGCAACCAACCTAAATCTTAAACAAGAAGTTACCGATAAAAACTTTAGGGAAGACCTTTATTATCGTATCAATACCATGGAAATCGTTCTGCCACCTTTACGGGAACGTCACGAAGATAAAATTCCGCTGGCAGAATACCTTCTCGACAAAATGATTGCAAAATACAACCGAAATACAATTCAATTTGACAAAAAAGTACTGGAACAAATTGAAAAACATGCCTGGAATGGTAACATCAGAGAAATGGAAAATAAAATTGAACGTGCTGTTATTCTGTGCGAAAACAATAAAATCACCACTTCAGATTTAGATTTAGAGACCATAACTCCCTACGAAGAGAACCCGGATGACATTCAGCTTTCTTCTGTAGAGAAGGCAGCAGTTGAGAAAGCCTTGCTGAAAAACAACAATAATATCAGTAAAACAGCAGAAGAACTAGGGTTGTCCAGAGGCTCTTTATACCGTCGTTTAGAAAAATACAACATCAATATCAATTAATATGTTTCAGACCTTCCAAACCTATAAACTGCTGTTTTTACGATTGATTCTGATTGTGTTGATGATCGAAATCTCTTTTTATTTTTTTAAAACAAACCTTTTCTTTACCGGAATCTTTGGCCTTTTTGTTGTATTCCTGCTTGTTCGCGAAATGTACTTTTATACTCGGAATTTTATTTTGCTTTACAACAAAACCATCTCTTCGATCTTACAAAATGATTTTAGTTCCGATTTTTCACAGCATAAATACAATAAAAACTACCACGAATTGTTTCTCTTATACGATACTCTAAAAGGCAAACAAAACGAACAGATCTCTAAAGACATTGTCTATCGTTCGATTTTAAACACTATAGAATCCGGGATCATCATTCTGCAAAAAGAAGAAACGGAATGGAACATTTTCCTAATGAACGATCATTTTTCTTCTCATTTTAATGTTCCGAAAGTCTCCAAATGGAAATATCTTAAAGATCAATTGCCATCGTTGTGTGAAGTTATCGAAGCTGACGAATTTCAGGAAGTCAAAACCTCTTTAGAGATTCGGGTACAAGAACAAAACATGCAAACCTTTGTATTGCAGGCTTCTAGAACTGAGATCTTTGGGAAAGATTATTTTATCGTTTTACTGGATTCGATTCAGAATGTTGTCGAAAAAAAAGAAAAAGATGCCTGGGTGAATTTAATGAAAGTGATTTCGCATGAACTCTTAAATTCTATAACTCCTATTCGTTCTATTTGCCAGAACCTACAGGATTTGGTAGAACAGGACACTATGTCGGCTGAAGATTTGGACGATGTCAAAAATAGCGTTGAAACCATGCTCAGACGAAGCGATCATCTGCAAAAATTTGTCGAAGGTTATCGAAAACTGGCCATGTTGCCCACACCAAAAAAAGAGAAAGCTGACTTACAGCTACTGATGCACAATTGTCTTCAGATTATGGCTCCCCTGTTCAGGGAAAAAGGTATTGAAGTTGTCAACACTATTACTTCCAAACACTGGATTAATATCGACTCTCAGCAAATCGAACAGGTTTTTATCAACCTGTTAACCAATTGTATTTATGCTTTAAAAGATGCCCCGGAAAAAATAGTAACGATGTCGGCAGAATTTAAAGAAAATAGGGCTTTCATTAAAATCACAGACACCGGAAACGGAATCGAAAAAGAAATTGAACACAAAGTATTTCTCCCTTTTTTCACCACCCGAACAGAAGGTGCCGGCATTGGCTTAACGCTCTCCAAAAATATCATTGAAGCACATGGCGGCTATATCACCCATAGAAATGAAAATGGCAAAACCATTTTTGAAATTTGTTTGCTTGAATAAAAATTCAATAGTTAAAAACAGAAAGTCTATAACTATCATCACCAATTATGGATTACTAACCTACCATTGAAAGCCAAAGGCAAATGGAATTTTAATGTTTTATTACTAAGTCAATTAATGTTCCAACAAGCAAAATGACTAATGAAAATGTCATCATCCCAAAAATGTAGGCAAAAAAGGCTTTAACATATGAAGATGCTTTTCCTTTGTCATAAAACTGTCCAATAGCCCAAGTTGCATACATAAATGCCGCAATTCCGGCAAATTGCATTATATTTAAATGTGTCAGTCCGTAAACAAGTCCAAAAATGGCATAAATTAACATCCCAATTCCCATTACGAAACAGAGAAGAATTAATATTTCAAATATGTTATAATCTCGTTTTCTGAAAAATAGTTTTGTCCACAATGCAATAAATATCCCCATCATTATATTGGAATAACCTAAATTCATCTGAACCCATTTTGAGATAGTACTTGCTGACGTTTTTTGACTGTCAAGGTAATTAATATAACCATCCTGGAAATGAAAAAAATGATTGCTTATGGAATAAATTAAGGAACTAACAATAATAAAAATGATAGGTTTAACGAGTCGGCTTCTGTTTTCAGTAAGATAATTTCTGATATTTTGTCCTGGGCTTGTTATAAGTTCTTTAATCGTATAAAATATTCCACGTTCAAAATGCAAAACGTGTTCAATTTCGTGAACTATATAATGTCCGTTAATCCTTTTGAGTACTTTTGGCTGCCCACAGTCGGGACAAAAATTAGAATTTACTTCGGTGTTACAGTTTAGACAGTTCATTTTTTTGGTCAAATATTTTGGTCAATTTTTTTATTTGTAGTCAGTTTGATAAAATTGTCGCTAACTTGTTTATACCCCCTTATAAAATATGATCAATACCTCTTAACAGGGATGATTTTTAGCAACTGATATCAGTTTTTATTTTTTAAACGGAGCTAAAATACAAAAAAAGTGCAATGATTTTTAATCATTGCACTTTATATAACTTAAAGATTTTATTTGTTTTTATCATAGAATACGCAGCTTTTTATCAGGAACTCTTTGGAGAGCGGATAGCGGATAACACATCAATTCAGGCGAATACTTTGAGGAGCGTAGGTGCAAATTGCACCCTTAATTTAGTTTCTAATTCATTTTAAGATATCTAAACCATTTATTGATAATATTTATTCTATTTGAATATTTATAAAATTTAAAATTTCATATCACTAACTTTAAAAACACTACCAAAATATTAAGTATTCACTATCAAAGTATATTTGATAAATTGCCCTAATTTTTAATTTCATCAATAATTTGATTTTCTTTCGATTCGGGATGATCCCATTCATCAAATATCTTGATATAATTTAGTATAATTTTTTGCGTTTTTAAATTATACCTTCCCAAATATTTATCCACTTCGAAGTTGTTCTTCTTATTAAAATAAAATAAGAACTTACTATTCGTTTCCAATATACCCCAATAGTTATTAGCATGTGAACTTAACGAAAAAAAGCGAACTAATAAAATATTGTTCTTTTCAGGTGAAATAGGAAAAATCTCCATTATTTTTACGATTCCAATCTTACCTATGTATTCGCTAACTTTAATTTCTCTACTGCTTTCAGTCCCAAATTGATTATTCTCAATTAAATATTCTATCATCTCTTTTTGGTACTTTTTTATTCTATAGTCACGGTCCACATAATTTATTTTAGTCTGACCATAAAGATAAAACATAGAGAAAAACAGTCCGAAACTCAGGATTATATTTACTTTACTATTTATTTTTCTTGTTTTCATCCGTTTGTTTATAAAATGTTCCTTCGTTAGTATTAGGCTTACTTTCTTTTTCTGCAGTTGATGCATTTGGACTTTGAGCAGTATTAGAACCTGGATCAGTAATATGAGTACCTTCATGAGTTCCAGTTGCTCCAATTTTCTCGTCCATCGTATAATTGGCTAAATATACTTTTGTATCTCCTTTAGTCATTGTTCTTACTGTACCAGGAGTTCTAGGAGTTGATATATTTTCAATTCCTTTCTCGTAGATAGTCATCGTAAAACCGGTCAGAGCTCCATTACTATCTGTCTGAGGATCTGAATACCCAATTCTAACCGCTCCATCATTTTCTGTAATAACATTTTCTGTGTCTACTTTCATGTCAACTTTTAGATCAGAACTTTCCATCTTATCTAAAGTTTCTCTACCTATCGCAGTTGTCGACATAGCATTACCAATTCTTTGTGTATCAGCTGATGCATTACTACTCCAAGTAACACTTCCGTCTTGATTTACTGTATGAGTAACTCTTTGCCCGTCAGTTCCAACTATCCATTGAGGGCCCATACCATCAGGATCAATAAATCTTAATGGATTATCAAAGCAATAGTTATATGGAGACCATCTTCTCATTTTTTCAGCCAAAGGATCTATCGTTGTCCAACCCGCTCTTGCAGGATCATAAAATCTAGCCCCATAGTCGTAAAAGTTAAGCCCCAGCTCATCTTGCAATTCCTTACCATTGTACTTATACTTATTCTCGATACCCGTTTTAACAATATTATACCCTTCATGCTTTAAACCAAACGGATAATAATTACTTTCTTCCTTAATGGCTAATGTTTTATCATAACTCAAGCGAACGTTACCTAAATGATCTTTGTATTGGTAAATGTATTGATAAGAACTTCCTAAAGGCTCTACATAACCTTCAGCCATTGGTAAAAACTTTAAAAGACTATCCTCATATTGATAACCTCCCATATAATCCGTTACTACAGCCGTCGTACCTGTACGATTTACAATTTTCTGTAGCTTTTGTCCCGCAGCATTGTAAATATACACAATATTACCGGTGGTGGCAAAGCTAATTTTTATGGGTAAATTTAAATGGTTATAGGTAATAGCCGTGATATTTTTATTGGCATCAGAGATCATATTTCCGTTAAGATCATACGTATAATCATCACCTGCGTTATTCCCGTCTGTAAAACCTAAATCTTTACGGCTGGAATCGGTAACTTTCATCAGTCGGTTGGCGGTGTTGTTATTGGCATACGTATATACCAAAGCATCAATAGCTGTAGCGCTCTCACTATTTCCGTTACGGCTAAGCCCCATAATGTTTCCGTTTTTATCGTACGATAAAGTCTCATTATAGGCATTAGTGGTTACAACTGCTTTTTGGAAAATTCCTTCTTTGAGTCTGTTTAGGTTATCGTATTTGTAACCATAAGAACGTACAATTCCGTTATCAGAATTAGTAGCCCAAGAGGTTTCAGAAATGTTACCATTGTACAAAGCTTTTACTCCTGAGATTCCGGAATTTAAATTATCGTAATTGATTCTAAAGGCAAATAGATCTTTCGGAGCATCTGGTTTTACTAAAGCAGTAACATCATTAATACCGGTAAGCCACCCTCTGACATTGTAAGTATAGTTGATATTCTGGGCGCTGTTCCCTACTTCTTTCGAGCTAAGTTGCCCCAAATCATCATAGGTATTACTGGCTATAGTCTCCACAGGGCCATTGTTTATTTGATGTGTATGAATCAACAAACGATCCTGAGCAGAATAGGTAAATTCTTCTCTTGTCACAAGCTCTGAACTTCCCGAAGTACGTTTATGCCCCTTTATAGTATGTAATGTCTTTCCGGTGAAATCCAATTTACTGTCGGTATAGGTATAACCTCCCAAATAGTTTTGAATATAGGTACGAACTGGTCTTGCTTTTGGGTCATAAAATGTTGTAGCAGTTTCACCTGCCGTACTGGTAGTGCTACTAAGTACTCTTGTCCAGTTTCCGGTAGCCAATCCTTTAGCATTGATCAAGACCGATTGATCTTCAATACTCGAAGGCGTTGCCGGAGCATTTGGATACGCATAGGTATCGTAATAATTAACAGTTAAAAGCTTAAAAGCCAAAGGCTCAATCTGATTGGTATAATTCACCGCTATACCATCGATCGTTCCCGAATTTTGTTTCTTTTCATACAAAACACCAGCAGCATTCTGAGCGTCCTGTAATAATTTTCGAGTTCCTGAAGTGGAAGTCTGGTTTTTCCAGCCTGTATATACTGGCCGGCCAAAAGCATCGTATTTGGTAATCATCCAGCCTTCAGAATTGATATCTGAAAAAGGAGAATAGGCAGGGCCTGTAGCAACAGGTCTGTCGAGTTTGTCGTATACGATGAATTCCCATTGTTTACCCGGTAGTTTTTTCTCCACCAGTCTGTTGTGGTTGTCGTATTTGTATTGATAACACAATTGATCTAAAACACCCTGAGTTCCGTCACTGATAACAGCGCTGAAAGTACTTCCTGCCTGCGCATGAAATCCAGGAAGCAAGGTAATCGAATTTGAGGCGGTTAAATTCAGAGTATTTCCAGGTAACACTACTGCTGTAGAGGTCAAATTTACAGTTGTATTGGTTGTGGTACCGATAAGGTCTGCCGCTTTTGGCGGAATGACATAGGTTAAGTTACCGTAATCATCATAAACATAATAAGTATCATGAGGGTTTCCGGAGTCGTAGGTTCTTTTTAGAATAATTTGTCCTTCTTTGTTTTTAAATTCTACAGTAGAACCGGCACTTTCGCTTGGGCTGGCACCCGAGTTTTCGTCGTAGGTTATGGTTTTATAAAGTTTATTATCAGCATAGCTGCCTACGATTGAAAAACTAATCTCATACAATCCTAAAGCGGCTTGCCAACTAGTATTGGCTTTAAAAAGTTTTACTCCATCGGCAGCGGTATTGGCTTTGTACTCGATTTTGATTTCGTTGCCATTCCCCATCTTCCAGGAGGCTCCCGGAGCGGCTTGTTTTTGAACACGATTTAAAGGCGATGGTTCAAACTCTTTTTCTGAAAAAGCATTCGCAGTATACTGATATTTTTCTTTTTTATAGAAAATGTCTGCATCATTTAAGGCTGCAACTGGATCAATTATTGGGTGATTGTTGGTTCCATTTGCAACAGGGTAAGGAAGGTATTCTTTGATTTGTCTGCCAAAGCCATCGTATTGCATTGGAGTTACAATATTTTGTCCCTCACCTCCCTTGCCTATCGCAATAGTTTGTATGGGACGGCCCAATCCATCAAAATAGGTCACACTTTGATTGATTTCGTCTTTAGTCAACGTATTATAATTGGCCGATGTAACCGGTTTTTTAGGTGCTGCGGTCGAGACAAAATTATCAGAACTAAAAGTTTGGGCGCTAAGTTCTAAACTTGTCAGTAACAAGAGAAAAACTAGAGAAATGTATTTTTTTATGGAAATACAAGTTATGTTTTGAGAATTCATAATTCTTTATAGGTTTTTATTAAAGACTAAATAGTAATACCAAGTAGGAGACTAGAGGTTTGTGTATTTTGACACTAGCTCTTGATAGTTTTACCAATCATAACATCACTGTTTTGAGATTATTCTAATGGTATATCTCCTTCGTTGCATTCTCCCTTTTGATCGGCATAGCCTTGTCCTTTTACATCAATTTCCTCTTCAGCTAGTTGATTTGCATGAGCCTGAGAGATTGTCGATTTGTGCGTTCCGGCGGGAACCGTATAGGTCACCGGTGTTCCATTTAGCCCCCTTGGACAATAGGTTCTTCTTATGACACGACTAGTAGAAACATTATAAAATAGGCATTGACCTTTGGCATTAGCATTGTCCCGTCCTTTGGTATTGAATCTGTCTCTGGCTTTATCGTCTACATCTGCCTGAGAAGTTTTTAAAGTTACCTCCCCTTCTGGTAAAACATAGCTCTCATAAGAACCGATAGCACCACCAGTACAACCGCTTTTCTGGAAAGAACCACTTATAGCAGCACTTCTAAAAGTACAGTATCCATCAGTGTTCGCTTTGGCTCTTCCTCCATTTTGGAATATTTCCCATGCTCGACTATCAGCATCAGCCTGAGATATTTCCGACTTAACTGTGCCATAGTCTAAGCTGTATGGAACATAAGAACCTACTCCACCAATAGTACAGTCTGTTTTTTGGAAATTCTGAGGCCCTAAAGCTGCACTTTTAAAAAAACATTTTGCATTCTCATCATTATTAGCAAATGCTCGTCCTTTAATATTAAACTGTCTCAATGCCTCTTTATCGGCCTCAGCCTGGGAAACATTTGAACTATAAGCCCCCTCCTGCATCGTATACCATACACTTTCAGGAATCGCTCCCGAAACACAGTTGTCACGAGTAAACTGTTTGCTAAGAGCCGCACTTTTATACAAACCGGGTGCTACAGTACTAATAGTCCCACAATCTGTCTGTTGTCCCTTATAATTGTAACAATATCTTTGAAGCACATATAAATTATGATCTTTCACATATTGCAATCTGCCAAAAGAATCATATTCATAGTAAGTTACTATACCTTTAGAATCGGTTATACTGGTTACTCCTACCAATGGATTATAAGTATAGGTAGTTACCATGGCTTCCGGCAGATTATTTCGTAAAGTGTTTTCCTGAATGCTGGATAAACTCTCTGAAACAATAAAACCTTTACCAAAATACGGAAGAGCTTCTACTTCCGCATAAGTCGCATTCTCTATTTTAGCAATTGGCTGTGATTTGTTGTATCCCCAGATAATTGCCACCGGAGATCCATCTTCAAGAGCATATTCCAATACATTCCCATTTCCATAAGACGTACCATTTACTATATCAGAGTCATATAAATTGAAGTTTATCTTTCTGTTCAAATTATTAAAAGGAAAAGTTTCAACAACACCTTTTGAGGAATGAATTTCTTTAGGTAAAAGAACATTTCCTGTAGCAGGACTTTGTTCATATTTTGTTATAGACTCTGACATTTGTACATTGTTTAAAAATGTCTCCGTTTTAATTGGTTTGTCGATTTTGTTCTGAACCACTAGTTTTTGCATTTCTAAAGTCTGACCGGTGGAAACCAAATCCTGAGGATAACTCAGCTGAGTTCTCAAAATTTCATCCTTACTATTGGTAGTCTCAGTTTTTGTTACCTGGTTATGAACGGGATTCTCATAACCATAAGTTGTGATTTTTTCTGTAGTTGCAACTTCGTTAACATCATAATCTGTCTCTGTTGTTTGGGTTAGTACTTTTTTTCCTTGAGAGGTTTTACTAATACCATAATAAAATTGATACGAATGAAAATCACTGCCTTGATCATAGGGTAAAGCAAAACTTTGCGGATAATCTCCTGGAAACCTTTGGTCTGTCTCAGCAAAATTATTAAGAACAATATTATATGGTAATGTTGATTTTTTAAGAACAGCATACTTATTAACAGTACTTTTTACAATCTTATAGCTATTTGGTACTGCACCTGTTTTATAAACATCCGTTCTCAATAAGGAGCCTTGATTCCATAACTCATTTTTAAAAAACACAAATGAAAAATAAGACAAATTTGAACCAATATGAAAAGCGTTTGGATTGGTAGTCCCATCGGCATTAAAAAATGGGCTTTTAAAGAAGACCGGACTGCTGGATACATCATTATCTAACATTCGTTCAGAAGAAATATTTTCATAGAAGTATTCTGTTTTTCCATTGGCAGCATTACCCAAACTGGTCTTTTCTGTTTCAATTATTTTCCCATAGGATATAGCAGGTGAGCCTCCTGTATTATTATCAAAAAGGGAACTCGTGGAAAAAATAGGTAAAGAAGCCACCGTAGTATTAATTCCTTCGAAAACATAGCGAACAAAGCTTCCATTCCCTTCTTTAATTAATGGATTTTCCTGTTCATACGAATAATGTTTTGATGCAACAGGATCGGTATTTTTTCCGTCGTATGATTTGATCGACTTTACTCGCAATCCGCCAATAAGTTTAGGTACTAAAGTGGTAACTGAACCATTATCTTCCTCCCAACTTGCTGTTATATAACTATCTGGACATCCATTAGCTCCTACATTTCCTGTACGGTACTCATATGCTCCAAGTGTATGAGTCCCAGATCCAAAATCTACAGCTATAGTTCCTCCTCCCGAAGGGTAACCTGATCCTACCGGAGCAGGTCTGAAATAAATGTTTGAATCATAGGTCACTTTACTATTGGGGCCACGCTCTTGCGTTGCACTTGAGAAACCATAAGTTATCCTTCCGCTTCCCTTAATATAATTCACTGGAGTAAAGGTTTGTACATCTGTTGATGCAGCATTCGAATTATAAATACAAGGAACACCATAAGCCCTTGCTGTTTTATGTCCGTAGCCTATGGTAGGAGTTGAAACATATTCATAATACCGGTTACTTTCAAATTCAAAAACTGAATAGCCTCCTTCCGGATAGTTTATTCTTTGCAAAATACCAGACTTCATTAAATTTTCATTAGAGCTTCTATTACCATTTCCTATAAGAGTCGTAGGATTTGTTTGATCAGAACGTACTAATCGCTTAATATAAGTTGGAGGAGAGAGATTTCCGTTATTGTCGTTAATGTATCCCCAATAATCTTTCTTTGTTGTACCTCTAAGAGGCAAAGTTGTCCCTTCATATTCAAAAGAATGCTTTGTGTTTAGAATATTATTGGTAAGTTGAGTTAATTTTAGCGACTTATTTCTACTGGCAATATTTCTTGCAAGGGTATACGAATAAGGAACATCATCACTGAGAGTAGGAGGCTGCGAAGTTGAATTTCCTCCACTTCTTAGGTAATAATCATAAGCAAAACCATATTCCTGCACTAATGTTTTTGTACTTCCTTTTACACTAAATACACTAATTTTATCAAGTTTTAAATCGTCTGCTAAGTCCAACCTGTTTCGCGAAGCGGTAAATTCAACGCTACCATTATTAAAATTGATAGCGGTCAAAAATAGCTTATTAGATATCGTTGAATTAGGAAAAACAGATTGCAACGCAAGAAGGTCGTTAGTCACTTTATTGTCTACTAATTGTTCTCCAATTACAACTGGGTAATCTAATGTGTTTTCTTGTAGCTGTTGGTATTTAAAAGATATTATACCATTGATACTAGAATCATTAGGTGGAATAATTTCTGTTAGATACCATGTTAAATTATAATCTGGTCTATAGGTACCCGAAGTATTACGAATAGTTTCTGTTGCATCATAACCATCAAGCGCCTTTCCAAAACGATAAACAGTTCCGTCTGCTTTAGTTATTTCTAATGTGTGTGTTTTAGGAAATAATTGATTATTGTTTTCTGAAGTTTTAACAATTGTATTTTGCAAATCTCTAAAGATGGCTTTGTTATTTACAAAGTAAAAAGTTCCGGATAAACCAGGTGCATTAACAATAAATTCGTCATATGCTGTATCGAGTTCGCCAGATCTGTAAGGATTATATTGCTTGTACAGTGTATTGTAATTTTCTGCTGTAAAAGTCAGATTTTGCAGGTCTGGGACAGGAGTACCATTATCAACAATTCCTTTTACATTTCGAACTACCGCACCACCTGCATCTAAATTCCATCCAAGTCCTACCCAGGAAGCAAGCTCGTCCAATTGTATTCCGGCACTATTATAAGTAAGATCAATAGGGATTGTTAATTCTTTTGTTTTAATAGTATAAAGCGGAATACCAATATTTACTTTTCCAGTCGAATAGTTTACAGGAAACAAACCTTGTTTTGCAAATGATGCTGCGTTTGGGCTTACCGGGAAATAATTTGGTAAATCTTTTATAGCTTGAGAGTGTAATAAATGTGTAACTAAAACCGAAAAAAAGAAGATTTTTAATAGCGTAGATTTAAGCATAGGAAATTATGGTAGATAGTAAGTTGTATTTTATATTTTTTGCAAGAATAGCTAAAAAATAAAGATTTTTAAGCTGTTTATTTCACAAAATATTAACAAAATTATTCCTCTCTATATCACTCTTAGTTATCTTACTCATAATCAAAATACTAACACAAGAAATATTAGTAACTAGTAGTAATCCTATATATATTTTAGAATTATACTGGCAATACAAAAACACCTTCATCGGAAAATCTCAAATACTAAAACAATAATAAAACCTTTGTAGTCAATTCCAGCCAAAAAAAAGTGCAATGATTTTTAATCATTGCACTTTATATAACTTAAAGATTTTACCTGATAAAAAAGATTAACAGCCCAACCCAAAACTTACTATATTTCCAAAAAAATTACCAGCCCTTTACTGCTCCGCCTTTAAACTCGCGAACCGCAGCCTGTTCTACTTCAGCAGATTGAAAAGCTGCTACAAACTGTTTTATTTTTTCTTCTTTTTTGTTGTCATCACGACTTACAATTAAGTTGACGTAAGGCGAATCTTTGTCCTCTACAAACAGAGCATCACGAGCCGGTACCAGTCCTGCCTGCGAAGCAAAAGTATTATTAATAATTGCAATTGCAACATTCTGATCGTCTAAAGCACGTGGCAATTGCGGCGCTTCTAATTCTAATATTTTAAGATTCTTAGGGTTTTCCGTGATATCCGTTACTTTTGGCAATAAACCTACATTTGGACGAAGTTTCAGTAAACCGTTTTTCTCCAAAAGCAACAAAGAACGTCCTCCGTTTGTCGGGTCATTTGGAATAATGATTGTGCTTTCGTTTTTCAATTCCGAAAGGTTTTTGATCTTTTTAGAATAAGCAGCAATTGGATAAATAAAGGTCTTGGCAATAATCGCCAGTTTGTATCCGCGCTGTTTTGATTGCTCGTCTAAATAAGGTTTGTGCTGAAAAGCATTAACATCAATATCACCCTGACTCAACGCTTCGTTTGGAATCACGTAATCGTTAAAAGAAACCAATTCTACCTCAAGACCATATTTGTCTTTGGCTACTTTTTGAGCCGCCTGAGCCACCACATATTCCGGACCGGCCGCTACTCCAACTTTAATATGATGCGGGTCGTTACTTTTACTTTTTCCGCAATTGGACACCACAACTGATAGCGCCACAATCCCAACTATTTTTAAAAAATTTAGTTTATTATTCATCCTTCTACTATTTATAATTTTAACTCTTTACTCTTTATTCTTTATTCTTTACTCTTTACTCTTTACTCTTTACTCTTTACTCTTTACTCTTTACTCTTTACTCTTTACTCTTTACTCTTTACTCTTTACTCTTTACTCTTTACTCTTTACTCTTTACTCTTTACTCTTTACTCTTTACTCTTTACTCTTTACTCTTTACTCTTTACTCTTTACTCTTTACTCTTTACTCTTTACTCTTTACTCTTTACTCTTTACTCTTTCTTCTCCGCACTCAATTAAACGTTATCTATGGTCAAATCGTTTAGACAATGCATCACCTGCGAACTGAATCAGGAATACCAGAACAACCAGTAAGGCCAAAACCGAGTTCATCGTTACAGCATCATAACCTATATAACCGTACTGGTACCCCACCTGTCCTAAACCACCTGCTCCAACAGCACCACCCATTGCAGAATATCCTACAAGTGTGATTAAAGTAATTGATGCCGCATTAATTAAAGAAGGCAAAGCTTCCGGAAGCAAGACTTTAAATACGATTTGCAAAGGAGTTGCTCCCAATGCACGTGCTGCTTCGATTAAACCTGACGGAAGTCCCAAAAGACTATTCTCTACCAATCTGGCAATAAAAGGAGCTGCTCCAATACTTAACGGGACCAATGCTGCACTTACACCTATGGAAGTTCCTACCAGCGCTCGTGTAAACGGAATCATCCATACAATTAAGATAATAAACGGAATTGAACGAAAAACGTTCACCAAAACCGATAAAAACCGATTTAAAACCGGCTGTTCTAAAATTTGATTTTTTCGGGTCAGAAAAAGTAAAACACCCGTTGGTAGTCCAAGCAGAAAACCAAAAAAACCAGAGACAAAAGTCATCACTATAGTTTCCCAGGTACCTTTTAATAATAATTCAATAATGGATTCAGACATAACCTATGATTTCTGTTTTAATATGTTTTGAAATAAAGTACTGGATTGCAGCATCATAATTTTCACGTTTACCTGACAATTCGATCAGCATCACACCAAAATTAACTTCTCCTGCCTGATCCATTTGCGCGCTTACAATCTTAAAATTGGTATCAAACAAACGCGAAACCTCTGAAATAACAGGCTCGTTAACCGATTTACCCGTCATTTCAAGTCTAAGTAACGGATTCAATCCCTCACGATCTTCTTTTTGCAGCCTTTCCTGATACACTTGGGGAACATCAAGATGCAAGGATGAAGCGATAAATTCTTTGGTCAGTTCATGTTTCGGATCAGCAAAAATTTCTCCAACACTTCCCTGCTCTATTAATTTTCCGTGACTGATTACCGCTACTTCATCACAGATCGATTTCACAACTTCCATTTGGTGCGTAATTAGAAGAACGGTAATGTTCAAACGACGGTTAATATCTTTCAATAAGTTCAAAATCGATCTGGTTGTTGCAGGATCCAGTGCACTTGTCGCCTCATCACATAAAAGTACTTTCGGATTATTAGCCAGCGTACGTGCAATGGCAACCCTTTGCTTTTGACCACCCGAAAGACTTGCCGGATAATCACCGGCCTTTTCTTTCAAACCTACCAATTCTAATAATTCTAAAACACGACTTTTGATTTCGGCTTTAGAAGCTCCAACAAGTTCCAGTGGAAAAGCAACATTTTCGAAAACCGTGCGTGACGAAAGCAAATTAAAGTGCTGAAAAATCATTCCAATCTGTCTTCTCTCTACCGCCAGTTGGGCATTAGACAATTGCATTAATGCTTTTCCGTCTACAATAATTTCTCCCGAAGTGGGTCTTTCCAACAAATTCACACATCGAATTAAGGTACTTTTTCCTGCTCCCGACGTTCCTATTACACCAAAAATTTTCCCGGGCGGAACCGTAAGCGAAACATCCGATAAGGCGGAAACTATTCGGTCCTTCTGATGGAAATTCTTAGTGACATTTTTTAATTCAATCATTCCGTAATTCAAGTTTAAAAACAAAAAAGCCTCTCAAAAAATCATGAAAGGCTTCTTAAATAAATACTATTATTTTATAGGTAAGCCAGATCAATTAACCTCATAACAGGGCCGCAGCACATCATCATGTT
The DNA here is from genome assembly GCF_023539155.1 of Flavobacterium sp. B183. Taxonomy (NCBI): domain Bacteria; kingdom Pseudomonadati; phylum Bacteroidota; class Flavobacteriia; order Flavobacteriales; family Flavobacteriaceae; genus Flavobacterium; species Flavobacterium sp. B183. Next base: position 4,177,973 of record NZ_CP097434.1, read on the forward strand.
GCTGTTACAATAGCTTCTATTCTGGTTCTTTTTTCTCATTGATGCGGCAAATTTAATGAGTTATTTTTAATTTCAAGACAAAAACGAATAAAACTTTTATTAACCTATCAAAATAATAGACTAAAAGCATGTTATGCGTGTTAAAACCATTACTATCAAACGGACAATGTCATCAACAATCTTAAATTAAAAATTAAAAGTCAAAAATTAAAAGTCAAAAATTAAAAATCTGCAATCGTTAATCCAAAATCCAACAATCTAACAATCTAAAAAAACATTTTTATACCAACAAAAAATGGCGCCTCTCAGCACCATTTTTTATTCCTATTTTCAAAACTCTAACGTTACTTTTTATCAATTTTATACAACCTGCCACCATCCGTAACCGCATACAAAGCCCCGTCATTTCCCTGAGTAATATCTCTGAATCGTTGATTCTCTGACACCAGAAGCCTCTCTTCACCCACAACTTTATTATTATCTATAGCAAGACGCACAATATGCATTCCGCTTAAAGCCCCAATAAAAAGATTGTTCTGCCATTCCGGAACGCGATTACCGCTGTAAAACGTCATACCACTTGGCGAAACTACCGGATCCCAGTAATAAATCGGCTGTTCCATACCGTCCTGCTGCTGAATTCCCGCCCCTATTTTTTCTCCGCTGTATTCAATTCCGTAAGTAATGGTAGGCCATCCGTAATTTGCACCAGCCTTTAAGCGATTGATTTCATCACCTCCTCGTGGTCCATGTTCCGAAAGCCAGATTTCACCACTAACTGGGTGAAGCGCCAATCCCTGAGGATTTCTGTGTCCGTAGCTATACAATTCAGGCAATGCTCCTGCCTGACTAAAAGTTGGATTTCCTGATGCCGGCTGTCCTTCTTTTGTAATTCTAACCACTTTACCAAGACCTGATGTAAGCGATTGTGCCAAAGGCCTTGTTTCTAAAACCGAACGTTCTCCGGTGCTTACCACCAAATTACCTGTCTTATCAAACAAAATACGCCCTCCGTAATGAAGTGTGCTCGCATTAGCAGGCTTTGCTCTGTAAATAATCGTCGCTCCTTCTATTGTTTTCTCATCAGCCGATAATTTCCCCTTGGCCACTGCCGTGTTATTTCCTCCGCCAGTAGCTTCTGAAAATACCCAATAAATCATTCTGTTGGATACAAACTCAGGGTCCAGACATAAGCCCAACAAACCACCCTGCCCTCCTGCATTTACAGCAGGAATACCGGTAATAGGAGCACTTACCACTCCCGCAGTTGTAACAATACGCATAGTACCAGCTTTTTGTGTGACTAACAAACGACCATCCGGAAGACTTTTAACTCCCCAAGGGCTTGTAAGCGCACTCGTAATAACCTTAGCTTCAAATACCGTATTGGTCTGCACACCATTAGTACGAGTTTGTCCTGTAAAAGCTGGTTTATAAGTCGTATTTGCAGGATTCCCTTCTACAGGGTTTGTAATCGTACCGGGATTAGACGGCGTTTCTTTGTCATTTGAACAGCTCAAAAAAGTAAAGAATACGCCCGAAAGAAGCACAATGTGTTTTAGATTTTTCATATACAGTAGATTTAGTTAAAAAATGATATTTGGGTATCAACATCAAACTTCTAAATTTTAAATTGAAAAATTTTATATAATTCACCCGAAAAGTTATACAATTTCACATCATACCGTTAACAATTAACAGCAAGAACATTCAAACATAACTTACTATAAAACAAAACCTAACAATTTAAATTAACAATTTGCCTCCTAATTTCCTTATCAATAAAATCATAAAAATATCCTAATAATGGTCGATACTACAATTATTCTTTTACATTTGCGATCATCAGATGATGTGATACTACGCATGAAAACACTAATCCAAAAAAAATCACTTGCAGAAGAAGTTGCTTCCAAAATACAGGAGCAAATCACTTTGGGTCATTATAAAATTAATGAAAAACTACCCATAGAAGCTGAATTGATGAAAAGTTTTGGAGTTGGTCGTTCCTCTATACGTGAGGCGATGAAGTTGCTTGCTAATTCCGGTTTTTTACGTATTCAGCAAGGTGTAGGTACTTTTGTAGAGCGATTAACCAGTACACGCGAACCAATGGATCAGCGTATCATGCGCGCCAATGTTCAGGACCTGGACGAAGTGCGACAAATACTCGAAATGAAAATTGCCGAAAAAGCTGCAATCAACAGAACTGATGACGATATCGCTGCCATGAAAGAGCATTTACTCAACAGAATGATCGCTGCCAAAGAAGGAAATCTCGAGGAATGTGTAGAAGCAGATATACAATTTCATATTGCGATTGCAAAAGCTTCAAAAAATGAAATTCTGGCTGATCTTTACAAATCTGCTTCCGTACATCTTAAAAAAGGATTCCTTCATCTATATGGTGATACCAAAATATTCCAGGAAACATCGGCCGTACACCAACAACTTTTAGAAAATATTATTGCACAGGATCCTAAAAAAGCCTGGAATACTGTTGCAAAAATTATAGGACATATCAATTACTAATTTTTTACCCATATTCATCAGATGATCTGATCTTTTACCGCTTATGAAAACAGAAACTACTTTTACCAATACCCTAACAGAGTCTAAGCAATTAGCTCAGCAAACCGTTTTCTCCATTTTGTTCACGATCAGTTTTACGCATTTCATTAATGATATGTTACAAGCTGTAATTCCTGCCGTTTACCCCATTTTAAAAACTAAATTTAGTTTGAGTTTTACTGAAGTCGGGCTTATTACCCTGACCTATCAGCTAACAGCCTCCATCCTACAGCCTTTCATTGGTTTTTATACCGATAAAAAGCCGCGTCCGTATTCGCTGGCAATAGGTATGGGTTTTACCCTCGTAGGTCTTGCGGCGGTTGCGGTAGCTTCCAGCTTTATCAATATTTTACTTGCGGTAAGTTTAATTGGTATTGGTTCGTCTATATTTCATCCCGAATCGTCAAGGGTTGCCCATCTGGCTTCAGGAGGAAAAAGAGGTCTGGCCCAATCTATTTTTCAACTGGGAGGAAATGCCGGAAGCGCTATCGGACCATTATTAGCAGCGATAATTGTTGTTCCTTACGGACAGTTTAACATTATATGGTTCTGCTTAGCTGCTATTGTTGGCATTGTTATACTTTCAGGCATTGCCAAATGGTATCAGGAACATTTGAATCTGAAAGCAAAAAACAAATCGGCTATTTCTGAAGAAAAGCACCACTCCCTTTCGAAGCAAAAAGTAATCATTTCTTTAGGAATTTTACTGGTTCTGATCTTTTCAAAATACTTCTACATGGCCAGTATGACCAGTTATTATACTTTTTACCTGATCGATAAGTTTCAATTATCAGTTCAGGAATCACAGATTTATCTTTTCGCTTTTCTGGGTGCGGTAGCTGCCGGAACATTATTTGGTGGCGCATTAGGCGATCGTTTTGGACGAAAGTATATCATTTGGATTTCTATTTTAGGCGTTGCTCCGTTTACATTATTATTGCCTTACGTTTCGCTTTTCTGGACCGGAATTTTATCGGTAATTATAGGATTGATCATATCCTCTGCCTTCTCAGCAATTTTGGTTTACGCCACAGAACTGGTTCCCGGAAAAGTAGGCCTAATTGCCGGTCTTTTCTTTGGTTTGGCTTTTGGTATGGGAGGATTAGGGTCTGCTGTACTGGGAAAACTAGCCGACACTACCAGCATCGAATATGTCTTTAAAATTTGCGCTTTCTTACCTTTAATTGGTGTTCTGACCACTTTCTTGCCAAACATCGAAGGAAAAAAAGGAAAACAATAGTTTGTATTCCAGCAAATTAAATCAATAAAAAACTGCAGATCTTGCAGTTAACTTTTCAGCCACAGATTATAATGATTCAATGGATTTTTAGTAATCCTGAAAAAATTTTAAGCTGTGGCTTTTACTTTTCTGAATATTTCAATCTTTAATCCTTAAAAAAAGATTAAAATTGGAGTTTCTTCAGCAAATACATTGATTTACTAATATTAATTTTTACATTTGCGTTATTTTTAACTATTCTAAATAGATTGAACTTCTCAAGCTATTTCAGTAGTGTACCAAAACTAACTCATTTTAAAAAAATAGTAAATCTTACAATATGAAAAAGAATTTCTTTCTCTCTTTTGCATTAGCCGCTTCTTTTTTTGTTAGTGCTCAGCAAAAAAACATATTATTAGAACAATCTTTTTGGAAAACAGCACCGGATGTAAATGCGATTAAAGCTGAAATTGCAAAGGGAAACAGTCCAACAGTACCTAATGCTAACGCTTTTGATGCGACTGTTGTTGCGATTAATAATGACGCTCCTATCGCTTCTATAAAATTCTTATTGGACCAGCCCGGTAATACCATCGCTAAATTAACTCACGACAATCGTATTTACCTGCATTGGGCTGCTTACAGAGGAAACCTTGAACTGGTAAATTACCTTATTGCAAAAGGTTCTGATATTAATCTTGAAGACAGCCACGCTACTACTCCAATCGCCTTTGCTGCTTCAAACGGTCAAACCAATACCGCTTTGTACGATGCTTTTTTCAAAGCCGGAATTGATCCAAAGAAAAAATATGCCGATGGTGCAAATTTGTTACTAATGGCTGTAGCCTCTGACAAAGACCTTGTTTTGACGGATTATTTAGTATCAAAAGGATTGTCTTTAAAAGATGTTGATGCTAATGGAAGTACTGCTTTCGATTATGCAGCAAGAACAGGTAATATTGCTCTTCTAAAAAAACTTTTAGACCGAAAAGTAAAACCAACTGACAATGCTCTTCTAATCGCAGCACAAGGTTCACGTAGAGAAACCAATACTCTTGAAACTTATAAATATTTAGTGGAAGAAGTAAAATTAAAAGCTACTGCGACCAGTAAGTCCGGAGAAAATGTACTTCATTTATTGGCAAACAAACCCAACCAGGGAGAGATCATTGCTTACTTTTTAGCTAAAGGTGTTGATGCTAACAAAATCGACAAAGATGGAAATACGCCACTAATGATCGCTGCCGGAGCAAGAGAAACTGCTGCATTAGAAAAATTATTACCGGTTACCAAAAACATCAATCTGCAAAACGTCAAAGGTGAATCGGCATTGACTTTCGCCGTAAGATCAGGAGCACCGGAAGCAGTTGCAACTTTATTAAGCAAAGGTGCTGATGTAAATGTAAAAGACAAAGACGGAAACAATTTGGGAGTATATTTGGTACAATCTTACCGTCCGATGGGCCGTGAGGCCAATGCTGCTCAGGATCCATTCGAAGCAAAAATAAAGTTACTTCAGGAAAAAGGACTAAACTTAGCAGCTGTACAAAAAGACGGAAGTTCACTGTACCATTCTGCTATTGCCAAAAACGACCTGACTCTTGTAAAAAAATTAGCGCCTTTAAACATTGACGTTAATGCTAAAAACAAAGATGGTTTGACAGCTTTACACAAAGCGGCTATGGTTGCCAAAGACGATTCTATCTTAAAATACCTTCTTTCAATTGGTGCTAAAAAAGACATTAACACCGAATTTGACGAAAGTGCTTATGCTTTAGCAAAAGAAAACGAATCGTTAACCAAAAACAATGTTTCTATTGACTTTTTAAAGTAATAGCTAAAAACTGCATGTTTCGTGTTTCAAGTTTCATGTTCAAGTTTTAAGTTCAAGTTTCAAAAACCTGACAATCCAACAATCTAAAAATCTAAAGATCTAACAATCTAAAAAAATGAAATCAATATTTAAAATAGCCCTTACAGCAGCATTAATCTGCTTAATTTCTTTTCAGTCTGCAGCACAAAGCAAATACAAATGTATGCTTCAAATGGCTAATTATATGGGAGAAGGCGCTTACATCGTTGTTTCACTTATCAATCCAAAAGGAGAATACGAGAAAACACTTTATGTAATGGGTGACGACAAAAAATGGTACAAATCATTGAAAGAATGGAATAAATTCCAAACTTCAAAACCTGCTGACATCAGTGCAAAAACAGGAGCTTCTGTTACAGGTGGAGACCGTAGCATTACCACCATTGAAATTGAAGATTCTAAAATAAACAAAGGATATAAACTAAGATTTGAATCGGCTGTAGAAGATCAAAAATATTATGTAAGTGATTTAGAAATTCCACTTACTACTCAAGGATTGGCAGACAAGACAGAAGGAAAAGGTTATATCAGATATGTGAGATTAAACAAAATTTAATTGTAGTAATCGTACGGTTTACTATCAATTAATTTCTTTAAAAAAAGAATAGCCACAGATTCTACAGGATTCAACAAAATCAGATCCTTTTAATCTGTGGCAAAAAAACGCTTACATTTGATTACATTATAGATTACATTCAATGACTCTTTCTTTTTGGCGTTACGCGCACCTGGCTCTTGCTTTATTCTCTTCTCTATTTTTAATCCTCGCTTCGGCAACAGGTACTATACTGGCTGTTGATGCGATGCAGGAAAAAACACTTCCGTACCGGGCTGAGAATTTTGATAAGATCACATTGGAAGAAGCCCTTACCGTACTCAAAAAGAATTATTCTGAAATCACTACCATAAATGTCGATCACAATCAATTTGTAACCCTGCAGGCTATTGATGAAGAGGGTAATGACGTTAACGCTTATATTGATCCTAAAACCGGTAAAAAATTAGGAACACCCCTGAAAAAAAGTGATTTTATTCAATGGGTTACCGGATTCCATCGTTCTTTGTTTCTTCATGAAACGGGACGATTTTTTGTTGGTGTTATTTCCTTTTTACTCGTTTTAATTGCAATTTCGGGTTTTGCATTGGTTTTAAACCGACAAAGAGGTATTCGTAATTTTTTCTCTAAAGTAGTTAAAGAATATTTCGCACAATACTACCATGTAGTTCTGGGAAGACTGGCGCTAATTCCGATTTTGATTATTGCACTTACAGGAACGTATTTATCTCTGGAAAAATTCAATTTCTTCATGGATAAAAAAGATCAGGAAAAAGTCAAAATGGTCAAAGCTGTTATTTCTAAAGAAGAAAAAGAAACTTCTGTTTTCAAACATACTCTTTTGGCAGACGTCAAACAAATTGAATTTCCTTTTACCGATGATCCGGAAGAATATTACATCATCGAATTAAAAGACCGTGAAATCGAAGTCAATCAGGTAACCGGTGCTATTGTTGGAAAAAAACTTTCTCCGATAACGACTCAGTTTTCAGACTTAAGCCTTGATCTTCATACCGGAAGAGCCAACGGAATTTGGGCTTTTATACTTGCCATTGCCAGTATTAATATCCTCTTTTTTATCTATTCGGGCTTTGCAATTACTTTAAAAAGAAGATCCAGCCGAATCAAAAATAAATTCAAAGCCAATGAAAGTGAATTTATATTGCTTGTCGGTTCAGAAAATGGAAGTTCTTTACGATTTGCCAATGCTGTTCTCAAACAATTGATCGATCAGGGCAAAAAAGCATTCATTACCGAATTGAACAGCTACACTGCTTTTCCAAAAGCAGAACATCTGATTGTCTTCTCCTCTACACACGGATTAGGAGATGCGCCTTCGAATGGAAATAAATTTATATCCCTTTTAAAGAAATATCCGCAACAGCAAAAAATCACTTATTCTGTAGTAGGATTCGGTTCAAATGCCTATCCTGATTTTTGCGGTTTTGCTTTCGAAATTGACAAACAATTAGGAAATCAAAATTGGGCGGAACGTTTATTGGAAGTTCAGACAGTAAACGATAAATCGGCAGTTGAATTTGTAAACTGGATCAGACTGTGGAGTGCTAAGATGGAAATTCCATTGTCGACAACTCCTTCGCTTTACAATCATGTTCCGAAAGGACTGCAAAAATTAATGGTTTTGGACAAAACACTTATTTCCGAAACCGAGCAGACTTTCCTGATCACCTTGCGCGCCAACATGAGGGCTAAATTTACTTCTGGTGACTTATTGGCTATTTATCCGGCTAACGACAGCAGGGAACGTCTCTATTCGATCGGAAGTCATTCCGGAAACATACAATTAGTCGTAAAACTACATCCACACGGATTAGGCTCAGGTTTTCTAAACGCTCTGGCACCCGGAAATGTGATAAAAGCCAGAATCATCAACAATAAAGCATTCCATTTTCCTAAAAAAATACCTCAGGCTGCCTTTATTTCAAACGGAACGGGTATTGCTCCTTTTCTTGGAATGATTGAGCAAAATAAAGCCAAGACAGAAACACATTTGTATTCAGGATTCCGTATGGAAACGGAAACGGTTTCGGGTTATAAAAAGTTTACTACCGAAATGATTCAGAAACAAAAACTGCATAGTTTTCATCTGGCTCTGTCCCGCGAAAACGAGCATTTTTATGTGATGGATCTCATCAAACGTGATGCTGATTTCTTTATCAACTTATTGCAAAAAGGCGGTGTTATTATGATTTGCGGTTCACTTGCCATGCAGCAGGATGTCGAAGCAATTCTCGATCAATTGTGTCTCGAAAGAAATGTCAAGAATCTTTCTGAATACAAGAAAAACGGTCAGCTTTTGAGCGATTGTTATTAATGAATTATTACACCTGATTTTCGTTTAAAATGTAAAATAAATTTCAATGTCAATCAAAAAAACAGTCCTTACTTTTTACATGTTTTTACTGCTACTACTAGGTGGTCTGACCAGTAATGCACAAGTTTTACGAAAAAGAACTACACTGCTCATGGGAGGACGTTTTGACATCTCGATCGTTGCAAAAGACTCCCTTACCGCAGAACAGAATATCGATATTGTAATTGCTGAAATCACACGAATTGAAAACCTGATCTCCGACTGGAAATCCGATTCCCAAGTCTCTGAGATCAATCAAAATGCGGGAATCCGTCCTGTAAAGGTAGATCGTGAAGTTTTTGAACTCACCCAAAGAGCATTACAATTTTCTGAAGCTACCAAAGGCGGTTTCGACATCAGTTTTGCCGCAATGGATCGAATCTGGAAATTTGACGGATCGATGACAGAAATGCCTTCTGCCGAGGCCATCAAAAAATCTGTAGAAAAAGTAGGTTACAAAAATATTATCCTCGACAGTGTTCAATCGACCGTATTCCTAAAACTCAAAGGAATGAAAATTGGATTTGGCGCTTTGGGAGAGGGTTACGCAACTGATAAATGCCGAAATATAATGCTTGCAAAAGGCATCAAAGCCGGAATTGTAAACGGTTCAGGCGATATGACTGCCTGGGGAAGACAACCCAACGGAAAAGACTGGAACATTGGCATGACGAATCCTTTTCATCCTGATACTTTGTTTGCCGTTGTTCCGTTAAACAATGGTGCTGTGACCACCTCCGGAAGTTATGAAAAGTTTGTTGTTTTCAACGGCAAGCGTTATTCTCATATCATCAACCCCGCAACCGGATATCCTGCTACTGGTTTGTGTAGTGTTTCTGTTTTTGGTCCAAACGCGGAAACTGCAAATGGGTTAAGTACTTCTCTTATGGTTTTAGGACAAAAAGCGGGACTTCTTCTTTTAAAAAAATATCCCGACTACAGCTGTGTCATGATCACCGACAACGGAAAATTAATAAAATCTGCAAACTTCAAAATAAAGAAATTTAAAGCTAAACTTTAGTTTTATATCAAGATGTTAGAAAATTTTTTTTCACGCAGGTTTTTGTGTCTCGTAAAGTCGCGAAGACGCTAAGCTGTTTCTCTTTAAAGACATCAAATACTCCAATGCAAAACTTTGCGCTTTTGCGCCTCTGCGAGAGTTTTATTTCACGCAGATTTTTTGTGTCTCGCAAAGTCGCGAAGACGCTAAGCTGTTTCTGTACGAAGTCTTCAAATAATCCAATCTAAAACTTTGCGCTTTTGCGCCTCTGCGAGAGTCTTTATTACTCATAAAATTTCAGGAAAGAAAAATCAGGACTTAGCATTGCTATTTCGTTAGTTGCCGTCTCGAGTTGGGCTTGTGTGGCGTAAACAAACATCTTTTGTTCGTAATCGCTGATTGCTTCCTCTATCGTTTTAAATTCACCATTGGTGAGATTATTCGATAAAATTAAAGCGTCTAATAATCCTATATTTGCCCCCTGACCCGCAAATGGAGGCATAATATGTGCTGCATCTCCAATGAGTGTGATAGGTAACGGACGCTCTTTCTTCCATTGAAGATTTAAACTGATCTTTCTCGTTGGCCACAAAACAAAAGAAGAAGTAGCTCCAAGTAATTCCTTATAGCATTCGTCCCATTCAAAAAACCGATTTAAGAGGTACTTTCGAATGCCATCTGTACTTTCAAAAGCTCCATCTTTTCTGATAAACTCCTCCGGACTTTTAAAAATGACATTATAACTCAATACTTTTCCATTCTTTGGATTCGCAACCAACAAACCTTCTTTTCCGGAAGTCATAAGTATACTGCCCTTACACCATTTATTGAACTTCTCGCAGGATGTTTCCGGACAAAGCACCTCGCCTTGTATCATCAATGTTCCGGTATATTCGATTGTAGCTGGTGTGATCAATTTTCTGGCTTTAGACATTCCCCCATTGGCTCCAATAACTAAATCGGCAATTGCATTTGTCCCGTTTTCAAACTCCAAAAACCATTTTCCACTGTCAACTTTAAGATTTGTAAACTTGCTGTCCCAGACTACAGTATCATTTTTCACACTATTAAGCAATAACAATCTTAAATCGTTCCTGTTAATTTCGGGATTATCATAACGTTCTTCTTCGGTTGTTGTTTTAGAAAATAACACATTTCCTTGGGGATCTGCTACTGTTCTTCCCATTGGTACCGCCCTGTCAAAATAATCCTGTAATAAACCTGCTTGTTTTAAAGCTTCTTGTCCTGAACCCTTGTGAAGATCAAGAGTCCCGCCCGAAATTCTGACTTGGGCATTTAAATCTCTTTCATAAACGGTAACATCAGCTCCGTTTTGCTGTAATAATTTTGCCATAGTAAGACCAACCGGTCCTGCACCGATAATGGCTACTTTTTTATCTTTTAATAACATCATTTTATCTTCTAAATTATGAATGACAAAATTCTGCTATCCGACTATTTTAGGATTGTATAAATGCGACAAAATCATGGTTTATCAGCTGTTGCTTTGCTTTTCGTGCAAATGCACCCGGTGTGGTACCACTGTAACGTTTAAATTCTCTACTCAAGTGAGACTGATCCGTATAACCTAATTCCTGCGCTAAACTTGCAATACTTAGATTGGGCTCGAGCCATAATCGGTTGCGAGCCTGTTCGAAGCGCATGACAGCCGAAACATCTTTAACCGTATAACCTGACGATCGCTTAAAATTTCTTTCTAAAGTACGTATTGTAGCATGAGAAGCGGCAGCTACCTCTCTAACCGATATACGTCCTCCGGCTGCCGTCATAGCAATTCCTGCTTTAGATATCAAACTATTGCTGTCAGACTTTGCTTCTGCTGCAAAAAAATAATCTTCGACTTTGGCAATAGCCTCTTCAATTTTGTGAGAAGCGATCAGATCGTTCAAAACAGACTGAAGTTTAGCAATAGGATGCTCAAAAACCTGTACTCCCTCCTTACCCTTTTGGGAAGACAATCCAAGCAGTTCAAAAACCATCCACGGATAACATCTAATACCGATAATTTCAAGTGAATTAACAGAATTGAAAACAACAGGCTGATGGAGTAACCCTATCATAAATGGTGATGTCAATGGTTTCAAAACTCCATTAGAAGAAATACTAAGCTCATTTCCAAAATAAAAAATAATTTCAGCATAGCCATCCGGTATCACTTCAAAGTTCGACTGTACTTTGCCGTAATCAATCTTATCATACCAAAAGCACTTTACGCTTTTTTGTAATTCTTCGGCCGGAACAAATTCCTGGTGGTTGGTTTGAAAAGAAAGCATAATTGGAAGAAATTAGAGACAAACGATTATAAAACAAACAAAAGCCATTTCAAAAAACTGACCTTATTTTGACAATAATCCATTTCAAAATTAAGAAATTATTAGGTACTATTACAGCACAACATAAACAACTGTTTATCAACCACAAAAATAGAATAATAAACTTCGAATTGAACTATTCTCAATTTCGACCTTTGCAATTTAAAAAGTATTATAGTACAAAACACATCCGATTCTTAGGCTCTAAAATCTAAATTTATCCAAACATTAGAATTTCTAATGTAATTCTAATGATCTTCTAATTCCTTTATTTAGATTAAATATAAACAATGATTTAGCTTTGCATTTCTATTTAAGAAGTACATAAATCATGAGGTTTTTATTGTTATTGTTGACGTTCGTTCATTTTTCAGTTTGGTCCCAAAATGGAAATATTAAAGGAAAAGTTACTTTTGAAAATTCTGAATCTGCATTTGGCGCTACAGTTACAATTGCCGGAACTCAAAAGTTTGCCATGGTTGGTAACAACGGTCAATTTGAAATTAAAAATGTTGCTTATGGTACTTATACACTTGAAATTACATCACTTGAAGCGAAAACTAAAACAGTAAAGGTAACTTTAAACAGTCCTACTGCTCAGGTAAATATTTCATTAGAAAAATCAAATGATCCAAAAGCCTTAAAAGAGGTTGTCGTAAAGAAGAACTCTGTAAAAAAAGAAATCATCAGTAAAGGTTTCTCAGTAAATGTTATAGAAACTAAAGACGCCGCTACACGAAACCTGCAAACCAATGAATTACTTGATCGTTCCGCCGGCGTACGAATCCGACAAAACGGTGGTTTAGGTTCAAGCGTAAATTACAATCTGAATGGAATGTCCGGAAATGCTATCCGAATTTTTATTGACGGAATTCCGCTTTCCACTTATGGGTCTTCCTTTAGTCTTAACAGCATACCACCTGCCTTAATCGAGCGCATCGAAGTTTACAAAGGGGTTACCCCGGCAGAACTGGCGGATGATGCCTTAGGCGGAGCTATAAATGTAATTTTGAAAAAAGGTGCTAAAAACACACTGAATGCTTCTGTTTCTTATGGATCTTTCAATACCATTCAGTCCAACTTTAATACGACCTATCGTGACAAATCCGGATTTACCGTAAAAGGATCGGGCTTTTATAATTACTCAGATAACGATTATGAAGTATGGGGAAGATTCGTTTACAATATAGCACCGGATGGACGTTACGAACTTACACGCGCCAAACGTTTCGAAAACCGATACAGATCCTATGGAGGAAGATTTGAAACCGGTTTTACCAATGTAAAATGGGCTGACAATTTTTTAATTGGTGTAAATGTCTCTGAAGATCACAATCAGATTCAACACGGTCAATTCATGACAAGGCCTTATAAGGGACGTTTTTCCGAAGCTGATGCTACTGTAATAAGCCTGAATTACTCTAAAAAAGGTTTTCTCTTTAAAAAACTTGATTTTTCAACCAATACCGTCTTTAGCAATAAACATGAAGTCGTAAACGATACGGTAAAATGGAATTACAATTGGAACGGTGAAAAAGCAATAGGTTTATATGGTGAACCGGTTTTATCCTATACTGGCGCACAGCAAGGTGGTCCAACTATTAATAACATTTCAGAAAATATATTAAGTTCCAGAAGCGTATTTACCTATAACCTAAATGAATATAATAGATTTATATTCAGTAATTTATACTACAAACTGGATAGAAATGAAGACGATTTAATCAAACCAGAATTTCAAAAATATTTTGAAGCAACATTTGATTTGCAAAAAACAGTCACTTCATTAGCTTATGAAATGCAGGCTTTTGAATCACGTTTGAGAACCAATATTTTTGGTAAGTTTTACGAACAAAAAGTAAACCACAGAAAACCGGAATTGGTTACACAAAACGGGCAAACTACCGTTGTAGAAAAGATTACCAAAAGTGCAACTCCATTATTTGGATACGGACTGGCTACTTCTTACTTTATTACTCCTGAACTAATGATCACGGCATCTGCGGAGAAAGCCATCCGATTAGCAACTTCAGATGAAATGTTCGGAAGACCTAGTGAAAATGTACTGGCTAACCCCAATCTAAAACCAGAGCAAAGCAACAATTTCAATGTAGGCGTACAATTTGGTCCCTACGAAATAAATACACATAAGATTTCAATTGCTGCATCAGGTTTTTCAAGGAATGCCAAAGACCGAATTGTTCGTACTTCCGGTAACAGGGTAAATGATGCCATACAAACCCTACCGTTTGAAAACCTGGGGCGTACACAATCTATTGGTTATGAAGTTTCTTTTAATTATAGTTACAAAGATCGCTTGTTCTTATCAATGAACATGTCAAAATTTAACTCTTTGTTCAAGATGCAATTTGATGGTAATGGAGGACAGTTATCAAACTATAATAAGCAAATTCCAAATGAGCCTTTCTTCACCGTAAATGGTAATGTACAATACAATTTTAAAGAACTGATACAGAAAAATTCGCAACTAAGTTTGTATTATAATTTTGGTTATGTAGATCCCTTCGCCACACTTTGGATTGACGTCATAAACTCAAAAACACCGGCGCAATTTGTACAGGATTTAGGTTTGAGTTATGCATTTCCAAAAAAACAATTCGTACTAAGCTTCGACGCCAAAAACATTTTCGATAAACAAGTTTTCGATAATTACGCTGTACAAAAACCGGGACGCGCTTTTTATTTGAAACTGAATTATACCCTTAATAAATTTTAATATCTAATTTTTTTAAAACTAATGAATATGAGAAAAAATATGTTTAAACTATTGACATTTGGTTTAGTATTAGGCACATTGTCATTGGCTACAGGCTGTAGCAGCAATGATGAAAAAAGTGCTGATCCGGTAAATCCGGAAACACCAGATCGTTGGATTACAGTTTCGGGAGCACTAATGCAGGATGCTCCTGGCGATGGAAACGGAGGAACTATGGTTTATGCTGTAACCAAAAAAAATGCTAAAGATCCAAACTATTCGATTAATGTTTACGCAGACGGAATGCCGGTACAATCTAACAGAACGGCTCGTTTGCAATCGTCTGTAGACGGAAAAACTCTTTTCAACATCACCTACACAGGGGCTAACGGAGGAGAATTTATGACCTATACCGTAAATGGAGCTAAAAACTTCACACAATCAGGTACAACTGTAAACATTTCTCAATATGCCGGAACATCTCCAAGATGGAATAAACTTTTTGACGGAGACAAAACCGGAGTTGCAGTAAATGTAACTGCTCCGGTAGTTAAAACAAATCCGGACAAAACGTATATGTATACAAGAGGTACAGCTACCGTACTTTCTTTAGATCTTAAAGGAATTCGTATTTCAGGATTCAAACAATATGAACTTCCGTTAACCGCTCAGGAAGAAGCTCAAGGGCACCATATTTTTCGTTTAGATGCTCCTACGATCAACAAAGCAGGAAATAAAGTAATTATCGGAACATGGTTACGTAAAACGAATCCTACTACAGGACAAATCGAAACTACTTATGACCGCCCGGGTGCTAAATCTGTTGTAGTAGATTATCCATCATTAGAGAATCCACAAATCATTACTTCTAAAGTTGGTTTTGGAGATACCAGTGGTTTCCGTAGCTTCAACAGCTTCTTAGGAACTGACGGTAACATTTATCAGGCTACACAAAGAGATACCAACAAAGGTTCTTATATCGTAAGAATCAACCAAAACAATCAGTATGATGATTCATTTGTTATCAGTCTTGATGCTGCATTAGGCATAAAAGGATCTTATATCGATGCCTGGAGATACGCAGGAAACGGAATCGCTTACGTACTTTACACCAGCACTGCTACTGGAGATCAGGGATTTGTTGCAAGAGTAGATTTAAATGCTAAAACAGCTAAAAAAGTAGAAGGCATTGATTACGATGCTGCTATAGATTTTGGTCAGTACCAAGGTTTTGTAGTGGATGGAAATGAGCTTTACTTAGCGGTTACACCAGTTGGAAAAGACGGAAATATTTATGTGATCGATATCCCAACAGGAGCTGTTACTAAAGGAGCTAAATTGGTAAACAAAGCAGGAAACCATTATATTGGAGTATTCTAAAAATCTGCACAAGCAGTAAAAGCACTCATAACAATTGTTATTACTTGAGTTTTTTTTTTTAATTAAAACATTCCGTTTCAGATTTCTGGAACGGAATGTTTGTTTTTTTAATGATTTCTTTTAGTCACCACCACATCCTCCACACGAAGAACCGCAAGAACTTCCACAAGAAGAAGTTCCACAAGAAGAAGTTCCGCATGATCCTGAACTGGTAAAATTATTTGAAGAAACCGAATTAGTATTGTAATTAATCAATGGCATAAATGAATTTGCTAATATTATATTTCCATAAAGAAAATAATCCCACTCCCAATTCTTTTCGGATGCTGTTACTATCCTTGCCTTATCTTCAAAAACAGAAGGTATAATAGTTGTAAACATTAAATTTAATACTTGATTGATATAATACAATGAAATTATAGCCAAAGGGACAATCGCAAAAAATAAAAATGTAATTGGTTTACCTCTCCAAACTCCGGTTATAAATCTGCTAAAACCAATGCTTAACAAGAATCCTAAAACACTCATTACAACGATCACTACATTTGCAAATTTTTTCGAATCAAAAATTCTGCTTCTTATTCTGTAAGTTGCTTTCTGAAGCTGCTCAAAAATAGGCTTTTGTGAAGCAATCTTGCATAACTCCTGATAGGACATTGGCTCAAAATCTTTCATAATTTCGACTATACAATTCTCATATCGATTTTCAATAAAACTTTCATCAATTAATTCTAATCTATTATTTGTTAAAATCTTAATTTTATGAGTTACAATCAAATTATTCACCACTCCATTAATGACAGCATCCAGTTTGTTTTCTCTAAAAAACACCATCTCAAGTGCCGTAAGATTCTGCAAAATGAAATTGGACTTAATTGTATCATATAGCGAAAGAAAACTTTTTCGGACATAAAATTTCAAGAATAAAATTACAACTACAAAAAGCAAAAGATAGACTATAAGAAAATTAGGATTCTTAATTTTTGTTAGAAGCGAAAAGATAACAAAACATACCGGAAATGATAGAGCAATGGTATAAATTAGAAAGTTTTTTCTAAGTTTTGAAATTTCATAGCTGCTTCTCTCTAAATGTAAAGAATCTAGTTCATTATGATAATACCAAATTTCAGCTAACTGTGGGCCAAAATTAACTTCATAAAGCTCCTTTGTCCTTTCTTTTGCCATTTTAAACTTATCAAATTCTGATCTATTATGAGTTGAGGGAATATGTTCTATTCTTTTTCCTAATAAATCACAGAAATCAGAATAAGAATTAGTAAAAATTAAGTGTTGATGCCAGACAATATCAACAATTTCTGAAGGTGAAACCATTTCGTTATTGGTTGCAGCCAGAAAAAGAAACTTTTTATATTCAATTATGGCACTTTGAGTAAAATGAATCGTCCAATGATTCTCTAGTGCTAATCTTGTTGAAAACCCATATTGATCATTTGGTTGATCAAAACTAAATGCTAAAACCTTTTCCCAAAGTGTTTTATTCATAAAATCACTTATATTTTAGTTATATTTTGCAAAATTAAATGTACTATTTAACATTACAAATCTTCAGCTAAAATAACATTATTTCTTTCACAAAAAACAAGCTTAAAAATTAAATTCTAAATGTTATATAAGTTCAATTAAGAAAAAAACTTATATTGACTCACACAATTTCTATAGCAAAAAAGAAATCAAACAGAATTTGTAAAATTGATGCCATTCGTGGTAAAGCGATCACGTTGAGCAATGAAATTTATTTAATGATTATTTTATTTTTGAAGTAAATTATCATTTATAAATATTTTTCAATAGTTTTGTGTAATCGATTACATTTAACTTTTTTTATTAATGTTGGCCTAAATTCCAACATCAATAAAAAAATCCATAAAGAACTATACATATGAAAACCAAATCTATTCATCACTTGTTTTTTACAGTGGTATTTTTACTTGTGACCTGTTCCGAACTTACTGCACAAAATTCAGATTCTTATGATACATACAAAGACATCGAGTTTAAAATGCCCAAAGTCAATGAACCGGTAATACCTAATAATACTGTAAATCTAAAAGATTTTGGTGCTGTAAATGGCGGATATGTTTTAAACACGAAAGCTTTCGCTGATGCCATAGAAGCCGTGTCAAAAAAAGGTGGTGGAAAAGTAATTATTCCACCCGGAATCTGGCTAACAGGTCCGATTATACTAAAAAGCAATATTGAACTTCATGCCCAAATAGGAGCCTTAATTAAATTCTCTACCGACAAAAGTTTATATCCAATTATTGAAACCAGTTTTGAAGGGCTTAACACCTGGCGATGCATCTCTCCTATTTATGGCAAGAATCTGGTAAATGTAGCCTTTACAGGAAGTGGTGTGTGGGACGGTTCCGGAGAAGCCTGGAGACAGGTTAAAAAAAACAAACTGACGGAAGAACAATGGAAGAAATTTATCGCTTCCGGTGGCGTTTTAAATGAAAAGAAAGACAGCTGGTATCCTTCTGAACAATATTTAAAAGGCTCCAAAGGTGCTGATCAGAATGTTCGTCACGATCTAAAAACGAAAGAAGAATTTGAAGCCATTCACGACTTTCTTCGTCCGGTTTTAGTGAGCATACAAAACAGTAAAAGAGTACTATTTGATGGTCCTGTGTTTCAAAACTCACCTGCCTGGAACCTTCATCCTTTTATGATAGAGGATTTAATCGTTAGAAATATAACGGTTCGTAATCCGTGGTTTTCGCAAAACGGTGACGGTCTTGACGTCGAATCCTGCAAAAATGTAATTATCGAAAATTCAAGTTTTGATGTAGGTGATGATGCCATCTGTATCAAATCGGGAAAAGACAAAGACGGTCGTGATCGAGGTGTTGCCTGCGAAAATATTATCGTAAAAAACAACATCGTTTATCACGGACATGGCGGTGTAACGGTAGGAAGTGAAATGTCGGGTGGGGTGAAAAATCTGCACGTCTCCAATTGTACTTTCATGGGAACTGATGTTGGTTTGCGTTTTAAAAGCACCCGTGGACGTGGGGGAATTGTGGAAAACATTTATATCTCGGATATTTTTATGACCGATATTCCATCACAAGCCATCTCTTTTGATTTGTATTATGGTGGAAAATCCATAGCCGAAACTTTGGCCGAAGGCGGAAACACTGTAACGACAAAAGCTATTCCTGTAAGTGAAGAAACGCCACAATTTAAAAACATTTCAATTAAAAATATTACGATTAAGGGCGCACAGCAAGCGGTATTTCTGCAAGGTTTGCCCGAAATGAATCTGGAAAACATCGAAATCTCCAATTTGATCGCCAAAGCAGAAAAAGGCTTTTCGATTATTGATGCCAACGGAATTAAAATCAACCATGCAACATTAGACATCGAAAACCCAACCGTATTTGAGATTTACAATACTAAAAATATGTCTTTAAAAAATATAGCTTTTAATTCGACTTCTGCGAAAGCAATCTCCATTAACGGAGAAGCTTGTCAGAATATTGAGTTGGCTGCATCTCCAAAAACAGATTTTTCTAAAACAACTACCCTCGGAGAAACTGTTCCCAAAAATGCTGTAAAATTCTGAGATTAAAATCGGAACGCAATCAAAAGAGTGATTCTGTTTATCAAAGAAAGTTCACGAAATCTTACCTATCACAAAAAAAGCGCCTCAATACTATGAGGCGCTTTTCACATTCTTATTCTAACCTTTTTAAATCTCAAATTGTTACCTAACAACTGCAAGAAGCACACCATTACTCAAAAATAAAAAGAATTGCCAAATTTAATTTCCCTCTGAAATTACAGTTATACCTCATTTACAACCAATTATTACGTCAATAAAACCAGTTTTACCAACAATACACAAAATCATTCGTTTAAGATTTAAATTCGTTTAAAAATGAGGAAACCCGTAAAGATTTAAAAAAATACTTTTTTAGATTTGCAACCTTTAAACAAAGGTCATTAAAACAAAAAAATACACGAAAAATGCTTACCTGTTACCATTATACTTCTTTACAAATACTATTTTTTTTGACCACAAGAACAAACTCCAAATAACAGTAAGCAAACTCATTTATCCTTAATTCTAAAAAATGCCATCACCTATAAGCATATAGAATCGGGACAAACGATGCAGAAATCTAGAAAAAACAATAAACACTTCTGAATCCCCAGAAAATCCTAAGAAGATTTCACAACAGTTCGTTCAAATTCAATGAATTAAAAAAAACAATAAGAAACCAGAATAAAAAAAATCACCAAAATGTATAATCTAAAAATGAAAGGCTTTTTGCTTTTTTTATTGCTCTCTTTTAAAATATTTGCGCAAAACAGTCCACAATCTGAGCCCAAAATCATTCCGCCCTCTCCTACCGCCTATGAACTGGGTAGATACGGTCAGACCGATGTTGGAACTTTTACCGGTACTCCCAATATTAGCGTACCGATTTACACGTATAAAACTAAAAATATTTCGATACCTATTACGCTCAACTACAATTCTAATGGTATACAGGTAGACCAAATGGAAACTAATGTGGGATTGGGATGGAACTTGAACACCGGAGGAATCATCAACAGAGTGGTGAGAGGACAGGCTGATGAAAATAGATCTAATCCAATTTCTGAGGACATGCATTGTACAGATAGTTTCTTCACCTACCTGGAGAACAATCAGTTTAATGATATGCAACCCGATATGTACTCATATAATTTTCAGGGGCAATCGGGGCAGTTTGTTTTTGATAACAATGGTAAAGCGGTAATAATAACTCAGAACAATCTAAAAATTGAGAGACTGGGGATCAATATTCAATCCGGTTTTAAAATAACGACCGAAGACGGTGTCGAATATTATTTTAATGAGACTGAATCTAGTACCTGGGAGAATGTAGAAGCACCACAGACTGTCGTTACAGGCTGGTATCTTACTAAAATTATTCATCCTGAAGGAGATGTCGTTAATTTTGCCTATAAAAGTTCTACTTATTCTTTTATTTCTAATATTAGTGAGTCGTTTGGGATAGAGATAAGTCGCGTAAACTGTGGCGAACGAGCAGCTACTGCTCCGGAAAACTACAGTGAAAATCACTTAAACGTTATGGGAAAAACTATAGAAACCATAAGTAGTTCTGATCCTCTGTTTGGCCGTGTGCTTTTCCAACTAACAGGAAATCCAAACATAACGGGTAACTTCT
Organism: Flavobacterium sp. B183; assembly: GCF_023539155.1. NCBI lineage: Bacteria > Pseudomonadati > Bacteroidota > Flavobacteriia > Flavobacteriales > Flavobacteriaceae > Flavobacterium > Flavobacterium sp. B183. The sequence goes on from NZ_CP097434.1 coordinate 4,199,196, forward strand.
TAATTAGTAGTATTACCGTTTTTAATGCGGGGCAAAATATAATCGAAAAAGCTAATTTTAGCTACCTTTTTACTCCCAACAAAAGAATCTTCCTAAAAGAATGTACTTTTAATGATCCTTCAAAAAAATATGGTTTTGAATATGAAATGCCTAATGACTTAGTTGCCAGATTATCAAGCCAAAGAGATTTATGGGGTTATTACAACGGAAAACCAGGTACATATCCTGACGCTACTATTCATAAAGATCTTTATCCAAAAACAGATCGTATAAAAAATGCCCTTACAAACAGATCATCAGGGGACAAACGTCCTTATGCCGAATATGCTAAAAAAGGTATATTAAAAAGAATTGTGTATCCAACTAAAGGCTACAACGAATTTGAATACGAATCCAATTCAGTATGGGGAACCGTAATTAGTCCGTGCGAACCAGAAACACAAAATAGCTGGTTCTACAATCCGGGCTATAGTTGGGAACAAAAGACTGAGACCTATGTATTTGAAAATAAAACGGATTATGAGGCTCAAATACAGGCGAGAGTTTTCTTCAATGATTATGAATTTACCGAAGGTACATTTCCTGCTGGAGAATTAGCAATAACCGTCAAAGTAGAAAATCTAACTCAGCCAACAGCATTAGACCAAAATCTGATTTTTTATGCTCATGAACATAATAAACCCAAAACACAATCATTTACATTCCTAAAGAATAATACATATAGAATTTCTCTCCTTTTTACGCCAGAACCAAAAACCACAGCACAAGTAACTTATACCTATTGTAAAGGTGGAGGTATTGAATCTAAAGCAAATATCCCTGTAGCAGGATTACGAATTGCAAAAATTAGCAGCTTTGATGCACCTGCCAATATTGTAGATGTTAAACACTACTATTATGGCAAAAAAGAGAGTCCTTTAGTTTCAACTGGTACAGAAGGAATAAAACCAAACATACTGACATTTAACGAAGTACGAAGATTTTGTGCACCACCAAGCGTACAATTTCCTTTTGGTGAGGTAGATAAAACTGTTTTTATGAACATCAACGTTAACAGTATCTATCCTTTGTACCGATCAATGGGTAACAATTCTACTACTTATGAAAATGTTACCGTAAGTCACGGAGGTCCAAATTTTGAAAATGGAGGTGAAGAATTTCAGTACTATATCTCTGCGGATATTCCGCCATATTTATGCCTCGACAGCCATCTTTCGTCTGCTCCATGGACTAACTTAAGTTGGGACAACGGTTTATTACATAGAAAAAGAACTTTCAACAATAGATTAATTGATGTAAACACAGTAGAAAACCAATACAAACTCGAAAATCAATACACTCGAAAAGTTCCAGGAATTGCAACTGACATCAGATACAATTCACTCTATAATTTTCCTAGTCCAAATTATAGAAATATTGAACACTTGAATATTAGTAAATACACTACTAACTCTTACTGGTTTTACCTAGAATCCGAGTCAAATACGCAATATGATTCTGAAGGTCAAAACCCCGTAACCACTTTAACAAACTATAAATACAATAATCCTTCTCATTTAAAACTGAGTTCACAAACGGTTACAAATTCTTTGAATGAACAACTGGAAACAAAGTATTTTTATCCACAAGACCCGGAAATGGCTAATGAACCTTTCCGAAATGAGTTAATTTCCAAAAACATGATTGGAAAAGTTCATGATACACAAACGTTAAAAAAAGGCGTAAAACTATCCGAACAAAAAACAGTCTATGATAAAAGTACTGCGACCGGTAATCTGCTGTTGCCGAAATTAATTTACGGAAACAAAGGAGTAAACACCATTGACTTAAATTCAGACAAAAAAATCATTTACAATCAATACGATACTAATGGGAACATCTTACAATACACTATCGAAAGTGGTACTCCGGTAGCGATTATTTGGGGATACAACAAAAGCCAGCCAATTGCTAAAATAGAAAATGCTACTTATGCAGAAGTAGAAGCCCTTCCTGGTTTTGGAGCAGGTTTTACAATTGTGACAAGTTTATCTGCTGCACAGGAAAGTACCTTGCGAAACAATCTGCCAGAAGCCATGGTAACCACTTATACCTATACCCCGCTTGTGGGAATAACCAGTGTGACCGATCCTAAAGGGATAACTTCTTACTATACATATGATACTTTTGGAAGATTACAATATGTAAAAGATCAGAATTTAAACGTATTGCAAAAATATTGCTACAATTATAAAGGACAGCTGGCAGATTGTGGTACACTTAAGGAGGCAAATCCCGTTTCATTTAAAAATTCGACTCAAAGCAAGACCTTCACTCGTGACAACTGTGCTCCAGGTGGTACACCGGCGACTGTTTTATATATTGTTCCCGCAGGAACACACAGTTCAGATATTTCTCAGGCTGATGCTGATACTAAAGCATGGCAGCAAATTAATACTAACGGACAGGCTTTTGCCAATAATGATCAAAATGCCAAATGTAAATTCTGGAATACGGCGCAAAGCAGACAGTTTACCCGTAGTAACTGTGCTGCCGGAGGGATCCCTCAGAGTGCCTGGTACACTGTCGCTGCCGGAACGTACTCTTCAGATGTTTCTCAAGCCATGGCTGATGATGAGGCCTTGAGAATAGTCAATGCCAATGGGGAGGCGTTTGCCAATGATAATAAAAATGCAAAATGTATTTTTAAAAGTGCTGCTATAGCACCTCAGAATTTCCAGAAAACCGACTGTTCAATTGGTGGAGCAGGTTCTTATGTACCCTACAGCCTGCCGTATGGCGCAGCTCAATCAGAAATATCACAGGCTGATGCTGATAATGAAGCCTGGAAAAAATTTCAAGCAGAAGGTCCGGCCAATGCGAATACCCATGGAAACTGTACTTTTAGAAGTGCCGCTATAAGTGGTTCCTTTCAGAAAAACAGTTGCACGGGCGGTGCAATTGGCTCGTATGAAAATTATGCTTTACCGGAAGGGGCGGTAACTTTAAAAACTTCTCAGGCACATGTAGACAGTGAGGCGGTTAAAAAACTAAATACCGAAGGCTTAAGCAACGCCAATGCAAAAGGTCAGTGCGTATTTTATAGCAACTATGCCCAACGATATATCAGAAGATCCTATTGCCCTCCGGGAATGAATGGAACAGAAGTGCTCTATAGCGTCCCGGCAAAAAAATACAGTTCGCTACTCTCTCAGGCCGATGCCGACCGACAAGCCGAAGATGAAATTAATAACCAAGGACAAGGTTATGCCGATCGAACCGGACAATGTAACGAAGGTGCCATAGAAGAAAAATAACCAAACCCAAAACTCAGCAATTGTGTCAAACATTCGAAAACTGTTTTACACCAATGGTATTAAAATAAAAGTGGCCCATCGAATGCCTGTTTATAGTAATACTAAGTCTGTAATAAAAAACCATAAAGAAGTATGAATTCTCAAAACATAACTTGTATTTTCATCAAAAAATACATTCCTATAGTTGTTCTCTTGTTAGCGACAAGTTCGGGGCTTAAGGCCCAAACTTTCAGTCCGGACAACTTTGTCTCAACTGCTGCGCCTAAAAAAGCAGTGAGTGAGGCCAACTATGGTACCCTCACCAAAAACGATATCACTCAAAATATTACCTATTTTGACGGATTAGGCCGTCCGATACAGACCATTGCCATTGGTCAAGGGGCAGACGGACAGAATATTGTAACTCCAATGAAGTATGATACCTTTGGCAGGCAAATCAAAGAGTACCTGCCCTATACTGTTGTTAATTTAACCAATAATCATCCAAAAATTGATCCTGATGTAGCCATAAGTGAGGCAGCGTTGTTTTACAATAAAAAAGAGTATCAGTACACCGCCAATCCTTTTTCGGAAAAAGAGTTTGAATTCTCTCCTTTAAACCGTGTTCAAAAACAAGCCACTCCGGGAGCCTCCTGGAAGATGGGGAATGGTAACGAAATCAAAATCGAGTACAAAGCCAATACTCCTGCAGACGCCGTTAAAGTTTTAAAAGCCAATACTAACTGGCAAGCGGCTTTAGGATTGTACGAGATTAGTTTTTCTATCACAGGCAACTATGCGCAGGGAGAACTTTATAAAACCATAACCTACGATGAGAATTCTGGTGCCAACCCAACCGAAAGTGCCGGTTCTACCGTAGAATTTAAAAACAAAGAAGGACAAATCATTCTGAAAAGAACTTACGACTCCGGAAACCCTCATGATACTTATTATGTTTATGATGATTACGGTAACCTAACCTATGTCATTCCGCCAAAAGCGGCAGACCTTATTGGTACTACAACCAATACAACTGCAAATTTAACCTCTACAGCAGTAGTGTTACCTGGAAATACTCTGAATTTGACCGCCTCAAATTCGATAACCTTGCTTTCTGGATTTCATGCTCAGGCAGGAAGTACCTTCAGCGCCATTATCAGTGACGGAACTCAGAGTGTTTTGGATCAATTGTGTTACCAGTACAAATACGACAACCGCAACAGACTGGTAGAGAAAAAACTACCGGGTAAACAATGGGAATTCATTGTATACGACAAACTTGACAGACCTGTTGCTACAGGACCTGCCCGTTCTCCTTTTTCTGATATCAATTCTGAAGGCTGGCTCATTACCAAATACGATGCTTTTAGCCGACCAGTATATACAGGCTGGAACAACCAGACTTCCACTTCGGCAAGCCGAAAATTATTACAGGACGCTCAAAATATTGCTGGTGTTTTATATGAAAAGAAACAAAGTTCCGGAACGATCGATGGTATAACGGTTTATTACAGTAATACAGTAGCACCTACCTCATTCAAACTGCTTACCGTTAATTATTACGATGGCTACACCTATCCTAATGCTCCGACAATGCCTTCAAGTATTGAAAATCAACCCCTTCTATCCAATACCAAAGGATTGGCTACGGGAAGCTGGACCAGAGTACTCACTACAAGTGCCAGTACAGCTGGTGAAACCGCTACGACATTTTACGACCCAAAGGCAAGACCGGTTCGCATCTATATGCAAAACTATTTGGGAGGTTACACCTATACCGACAACAGTCTTGACCATTTTTCAGGGCAATTGAAATACAGCATCACCCGACACAAAAGAGCAGCTTCCGATGGAGAACTTACCACAAAAGAAGTTTTTACTTACTCACCTCAGGATCGTTTACTGACTCAGACCCATCAAATCAACAATGGTCCTGTAGAAACTATTGTGGATAATACTTATGATGAACTGGGGCAATTGATCACTAAAAAAGTAGGGAACAATACTCAAAAAATAGATTATAGCTACAACATCAGAGGCTGGCTTATCGGTATTAACGACGTTACTTCCTTGGCAAAACCAGAAGTACCGAAAGATTTATTTGCTTTTAAGATCAATTACGATAATATAAATTCAGGAATCTCAGGAGTAAAAGCTTTGTACAATGGTAACATTTCTGAAACATCCTGGGCCACTAATTCTGATAACGGAATTGTACGCTCTTATGGCTACAAATACGATAACCTGAACAGGCTAAAAGAAGGAATTTTCCAAAAAGCAGCAGTAACTACCAATGCCTATAATGAAACTTTGTCGTATGATAAAAATGGAAATATTATGGGGCTTAGTCGTAATGGAAGCAGTGAGAGTGCCACAGCTATTGACGCTTTGGTATATACGTATGCCAATAACAACACCGCCAACCAACTGATGAAAGTGACCGATTCCAGTCTTAAAAATCTAGGTTTTACAGACGGGACTAACGCAGGTGACGATTATGCCTACGATCTTAACGGGAATATGATTTCTGATGCCAATAAAAACATCACAGCTATTACGTACAACCACTTAAATTTACCTACAAAAATTACCTTTGCCACCACTGGAAATATTGTGTACATTTACAACGCTACGGGACAAAAACTACAGAAAATTGTAAACGAAACAGGAAAAATTGATATAACAACAGATTATCTAGGCGGTTATCAATACGACAATAATGTTTTAAAGTTCTTCCCAACAGCAGAAGGATATATAGAACCTTCAGGAAGTTCTTACCAATACATTTACCAATACAAAGATCATTTGGGAAACATTCGTTTAAGCTATGACAAAACACTTGCCATTAAAGAAGAAAATAATTATTATCCGTTTGGGTTAAAACATAATGGGTATAATCCAGTTAAAGTTGGTGTCGAGAATAAGTATAAGTACAATGGAAAGGAGCTTCAAGACGAGCTGGGGCTTAACATGTATGATTATGGAGCAAGGAATTATGACCCTGCGCTTGGTCGATGGATGAATATAGATCCTAAAGGAGAAAAATACATTAATTTGAGTCCTTACAATTATGTTGCTAATAATCCTATGACAAATGTTGATCCTGATGGGAATGATATTATTTTTGTTGTAACAAAAGGGGATCAAACTAGAAATTTTAAATATAGTAAAGGGAATTTTTATGATACTGCAACGGGAAAAAGATATGATCCAGGAAAAGAAAGTGTAAGTCCTACGATGTACAAAGTTCTTACGACTTATAGAAAAATTGAAAAATCTAACGATTCTAAATTAAAAGGGGTTTTGCATAGACTTGAAAAAAGTAAACTTCATCATTATGTGGAAGAAGGAGCTAAAAGTGTGGTTACGGACTATGGAATACCAAATGATGATTCGAGTACAGGAAGTCGTACATCCTATAATTTTTCTAAGGAAGATGATGCAGATTATGAAAAAGATGAAGGAGCGCCTGATGATGATGATGCAGCAGTCGTTCACGAAATGAGACATCAATATGATCGTGACATTGGTAATAGAGCTGACGAAAAAGATGGTGAGGATGAAAAAGATCCTGTTGAAATTAGAGCTGTTTTCTTTGAAAATCTTATGAGGAAACTATTAAAAGTAAAGGAAAGACCAAATTATGGAAAACCTATTAAACCTAAAGTATTAAAAAATCCACCAAATAACCGATTTGAAGAAGAAAAATGAAAAAAATATTTACAATTATTTTAGTTATACTATCTTTTTTTCTTGTACAGAAAAGAAAGAGATAATATCAGAGATTGATATTAATAAATTTGCCAAAGGAAGTTATATAGTACCTTCCAAATATGGAGCTTTGAGTCTTTTTCTCTTAGCTGATAATGGGGAAGTAATCATAACGAATGCTGACTATTTAAATTATGTTTATAATAAACATTATCAAAAGGAATACAGTAGTTATAGAGAGTTCTTGTCAAAAGTATTAAATGAAAAAATTAAAATTAGAAAAAAATCCTTTGAGCGAATTCCCTATAAGTCTTTCAAAATAAATAGTATTGTTGAAAAAGAATATAAACAATTAGGTTTTAATGACTTTTTTAATAGATACACGGATAATGATATTTCAAAAGAAAATTCTAATTATTTGAAAATTGAAAAAGGCACTTCTTTAGATGAAATCAGAACTATTTCATATTATTTTTATCTTAATGGTTATCAAATAATAAAAGGGGATAATTTTCCTAGATATTTTGTTTACAAAAGAGATAAACTTATGAATTGATATTTATTTTTATTAAATAAATAATTGAATTAATTTACGGGCTAACAAAAAACTATAAAATAATTAAGGGTGCAATTTTGCACCCTTAATTATTTTAAATACCATTATAAAGTCTCTTTTTCTTTTTTTGTTTAAATCGTTTTGAAACATAATCATTTACTTTTTCCCCACGAAGCAGAATGTCTGCTAGATTTTCTTTCACATACTTACTTAATTCCAGATTTTGAAAGTTCTCTGAATTTGTTTAAATAGAATTATTATACTTTCTTTCAAGTGCAAGAATGTTCATTGCACAGCTTTCCTGTATTCCTTTGGTAGTGTTTCAAAGTTAGTAATATGAGATTTTGAAATTCTAACCTTTTGAAATTGAATAAATTTTAAAAATAAATAATTTAAAGATGAGCAGTAATGCTCATCTTTTTTGTTTTAATATTGCCTTAAATGAGCTAAAATTAGTAAAAATGCGACATAGTGTTTCAAAGTTAGTGATGATGTAAATTTTCAGCTCATTGATAATCTAGCCTACAATTACAGCAATGACAATAAAAGCAATCAGCTTTTAAGAGTAACCGACTCCAGTCTCAAAAATCTGGGTTTTACAGAAACAAGTAGTACAGGCGATAATTATACCTATGATCTTAACGGAAATATGATCTCAGATGCTAATAAAAACATCACAGCCATTACCTACAACCATTTAAATTTACCCACACAAATAAGCTTTGCAACCACTGGTAATATTGTGTACATTTACAACGCTGCGGGGCAAAAACTACAAAAAATTGTAAATCGTACCGGTACAACGGCTGTGGTAACAGATTATCTGGGAGGTTATCAATATGAGGGTACTCTTTTAAAGTTTTTCCCAACAGCGGAAGGCTATGTAGAGTCTATAGGAAGTTCTTATAAATACATTTACCAGTACAAAGATCACTTGGGTAATGTTCGTTTGAGTTATGATAAAACACTGGCCATTAAAGAAGAGAACAATTATTATCCGTTTGGATTAAAACAGGAAGGATATAATACTGTTAAAACGGGTGTGGAGAATAAGTATAAGTACAATGGAAAGGAATTGCAAGACGAGTTGGGGCTTGGGATGTACGATTATGGGTGGAGAAATTATATGCCTGACATTGGACGTTGGTCACAGTATGATCCATTATTAAATGATTTAAAATTTGCCCATAATTTTGATGATGTTGATACTGATGATGATGATGATGATGAAGTGTACATGTCCATTATTAATAATGCTGAAGTCGGTGGTGGAATCTTTAACACTGATAATTTAAATCCTTACGGATATGGTTATAATAATCCTATAAGTTTTGATGATCCGGATGGAAGGTGTCCGACTTGTATTGTGGGTGCTATTGTAGGTGCTGCAGTTGATTATGGAACTCAAGTAGCCGCAAATTATCTTGATCCCAGTGTGAAGAATAAATGGACAGATAATATTTCATTATCTTCAATCGCTCTGTCAGCCGCAGAAGGGGCATTAACGCAAGGAGGGAGTGCTTTAAGGAAAGGTGTTATAAAAGGGGGGATAATGGTAACCAAAAATCTTGTTGAAGTTAATTCAACTACAGGGGCTTCTGTTGAATTAAATCCTGGAAAAGTGATTAAGAATACACTTATAGATGCAGCAGCTGGCGCAGCAGCTAAGAAAGTAGGAAATTTAGTTAAAACCGCGAAATTGGATAAAATAGCTGCAAAAGTAACTGTGAATAGTACCAATAAAGCGTCAGCGTTAGTACAGAAAGTTACGGGTTTAAGCTCAAGGGCTGCAAGGGAAGTTGCTAAAAAAACTGATCTAAAAGGTGTCTCTAAACAACTAGCTAATGGCACGAAAAATATTACAAATAAAAGCCTCGAAAATACAACAAATGGGCTTGTGAAAAATACAGTCGATGGAATTAAAAAAAATACAAACTAATGAAAAAGAAAAAAATACTTTTATTGTTGATTTTTTTAGTACTAATTTTTTTAAATAAGAATGTACTAATTTATAGACCATTATTAAATTTTGTTTCTACCAAAACAATAACAGGGAAAATTATTAATAAAAAAAATTTTCTGAGGAGAGGTTATTTAACAAATGCTTCTAATTTTTATTATGAATTTCATATTAATGGAAAGGAATATAATAATCCTAGTTATGATGATAATTATAAGATTGGTGATTTTGTTCTAATTGAGTATAGTGTGTCATTTCCTTTTATGAATAGAATAAAGGAGGTTGAATAGTAAAGTGGATATACTAACGAAAATTGGAAATAAAGTTAAGGGTGCAAAAGTGCACCCTTAAATTACTATAGCAGCATATGGATATTATAGAATACACAAATGGTGGTTAGAGGGAAGAGATACTGATACATTAAATTATAAACCAGATACGAGTTTTAAAACTTTTAAAAATTGGCTTATGATTATTGGATTGTCGATAACATCAATTGTTTTTTTTCTAAAAACATTATAATAAAAAAAAAAAATGAATTTTCAAGATATAAATAGCTACATAGCACCTGTAGGACTTATAATAGCTGGTATAATTATAAAGTTATCTAAAAACAAGGAGATTTTCGGATCTTTTAAAAAAAAATGGCATATTCTCGTAATACTAGGATTGATATTACTATTACTTAAGATTTTTGTGTAAAATTTGATTCTTTCTGCTGGATAGTGTATCACATTAAGTGTTTTTACATCTTAACAATTTAACTCCCTGAAAGAGAATATAAAAATTTAATTTTTTGAAGAAGAAAGAGACGACCTCTTAGTTGTCTCTTTCTTCTTCTGTCTTTGGTAGTGCTTCAAAATTGGTAATGTATCAGATGTGTTGGTAGTTAATAATTCCCTCTAACATTTACAGATTATCAAGCATTTATAGTAATATCGCATTAAAATTAAAACAACCTTCGGGTTGTTTTTTTATTTTATAATGCTTTAAATCGAAAGAAATGGCTTCAAACCAGACTAGGTGTTACAGATGTGTTGGTAGTTAATAATTTTCTCTAACATTTACAGATTATCAAGCATTTATAGTAATATCGCGTTAAAATTAAAATAACTTTCGGGTTGTTTTTTTATTTTATAATGCTTTAAATCGAAAGAAATGACTTCAAACCCGACTTGGTGTTGCAGATGTGTTGGTGAAATTAAAAACATGATAAAATATGGGAAAACAAAGTCTGATAATCAAAGATATATTTGCAAACTTTGCAAGAAAACTAAAGTTGAAAGTTATAGTTATCAAGCATACAAAGATGATATTAATGAAAGTATCATTCAGTTCACAAAAGAGGGCTTAGGAATAAGAAGCACGGCAAGAATATTGAAAATATCCACCACAACATTATTAAAAAGGATTATATCAATTTCCAGAAGTATTACCAAACCAGTTATAAGCAAAGATAAAACTTATGAAGTAGATGAACTGTATACTTATATCCGACACAATAAAAATTATATCTGGTTGGTGTATATTAAAATAAGAATTGAATATGGTGGCATTTTGATAGATCCAGAAAAACTTAAAAACCCACCAAATAATAAATTTAAACGATGAGAATAATAATTTATGTTTTAATATTTAGTTGTTTCTTTTCATGCAAAAAGAAACATATAATTATAGATACTGATGATATTGATAAATTATCAAAAGCAAAATATGAAATGCCGTCAGTTTATGGACAAACTAATCTATTTATTTTAGTAAAAAATCAAGAAATAATAAAAACCAATGCCGATTTTTTAAATTATTTATATGAATTAAAATTTAAAAAGTCGTTTGGGTCTTTCAGAGATTTCTTAGATGCAGTTCTGAATCATAAAATTGAAATTACTAAAGAAGATTTTAAAAATATTTATTATGAATTTTTTGTCCTTAGTAAAAGTATAAAAAAAGAATATGAACAAGGTTTTGGTTCTTTTTATTTAAAATATACTAAGGATTTTAACCAAAAGAAAATTTTGAATATTACTAAATTAAGCAAAGATGACTTTTTTACAATCCAATACTATTTCTATTTAAATGGTTATCAAATACAAGAAGATAACTATAATGGATACTACTATTTAATCAGTAGAGATATATTACTTAAATAATCTCAGTTGGTAATCTAACATTATTAAATGAATGTTGGCAATGTTACAGATTAGGTGTTTTTGTAAAATAAAGATGTAACAAACTGAAAAAGAATATAACTTATTAATTCTTGAATAGAAAAAGAGACGACTGGTTGGTCGTCTCTTTCGTTTTTTGTCTTTTAATAAGCCTTAAAATGCTTTTAACTTAGTATTTCAAGTTAGGTATAGAAGTAAACAGCAACTCCTGAACAGCGAGAGACAAAGAAGGTGGAACAGTAAATTTATCAGAATTAGATGCTGAAGACCTTATTCTTTATTGCTTGGATTCAAGAATATTTTGACAGAACATTAATCACATATTCAGTAAGTAGTTAAGAAAAAATAATCAAAAAAAGCGCCTCAATACTCTGAGGCGCTTTTCGTTTCAAAATTTAAAATAATAGAAGCCGCGAAAACTATTTCCATCCGCCACCTAAGGCGCGATACAAATCGACCACGGCTTGCAATTTTTGCAAATTATCAGTGATCCCGCTTAATTGCGCTGCCAATAAATTTTGCTCCGAAGTTAATACATCGGTATAATTGGTTGCCGAGCTGTACTCTAAAAGCTGTTGTGTATAATCGACTGCTTTTTCAAGGGCTTCAATTTGTTTTTGTCTTGAATCTTCTTTTTCAACGGCCATTTCATAAGCATACAAAGCATTTGATACCTCCTGCCCTGCTACTAAAAGACTTTGCTGAAAGTCATTCAGTGCCTGAACTTGTTTGGATTGTGCTGTCGTTAATCTTGCTTTATTCAGTCCCTGATTGAAAATAGGCTGTGTTAAGCCTCCTATCAAAGAATAAAAAACAGAATTGGTAAAGAAATCCGTTAGTTGCAGGTTAGAGAATCCGCCACTTGCGGTAAGCGTTAAACTTGGATAAAAATACGTTTTAGCCATATTGGTACTTTCAAACGCAGTGCGGAAATTAAACTCGGCCTGACGAACATCCGGACGGTTTTCCAGCAATTGCGCCGGCATACCTACAGCAAGATTTTCCGGAACGGTCTGGTTCCCCAATGTCCCTCTTTCAATAGTGCCCGGAGCTTGTCCCAACAAAATATTAAGAGCATTCTCCGTTTCACGAATACTTCGTTTTAAATCCGGAATCAATACCTCGGCTGCATGTTGATTGGCTTCACTCTGCACCACTGCTGCTCCGGTCACTATTGCACCTTCTTTTAAAGCTTTAATCGTTTCCACATTTTTAATACGGCTTTCTAAAGTCGCTTTGGTAATTTCTAATTGTTTGTCATACGCTAACAACAAAAAGTAATTATTCGCAATATCAGCGATCAATTGTGTCTGAATGGCTTGTTTTGCAGCATCTGTAGCAAGATAGGCAGCTAAAGCCGCTCTTTTTGAACTGCTCAATTTTCCCCAAATATCAAGTTCCCAGGAAGTACTTACCCCTAACTTATAGGTTGTTGTCAGTGTATTGATATTAATTCCCGGGGGAAAATTCAGTCCCGCCTTTGATTGTTTGTTATGTGTAGCACTCGCATCAAAATTCAGCGTTGGATAATAAGCCAATTTTGCCTGACGCAAAGTAGCTCTCGACTGCACTATATTTTCGATCGCATTCTTTAAATTGAGATTCTGATCTAATCCTTTTTGAATTAAAGCATTCAGTTTCTCATCTTTAAAAACAGTTTGCCATGGCATACTTGCCATAGTAGTCGAATCGGTAGCATTTTGATCGCGATACAACTTTTCGGTCGAAATAGCCGACGGGCGTTCGTATTTCTTGGTAATCGAGCACGAACTCAGCAGCGTGGCTGCCACTACCACAAGAATATATTTATTAGAACTATGAGTCATTTTTTTAAAATTAAATTACTACTCTTTGTGAGTTTCTATCAATTGCACTTCCTCTTCATCGTCACCTTCATCATCATAATTTTCTTTTGGCGGACCACTCACACGCTCTTGCAATGTCTGGAAAATGATGAACAATACCGGAATTACAAATACTCCTAAAATGGTACCGATCAACATTCCTCCAACAGCACCCGTTCCAATCGATTTATTTCCAACAGCACCTGCGCCCGAAGCAAACATTAAAGGAACAAGTCCTAAAATAAAAGCAAAAGAGGTCATCAAAATCGGACGGAAACGTGCTACCGCTCCTTCAATAGCCGCCTGCACAATTGGCAGTCCCTTTCGGCGTCTTTCGAGTGCAAATTCGACAATCAAAATCCCGTTCTTGGCCAATAACCCAATTAACATGATTAAAGAAATCTGTAAATAAATGTTACTGTTCAACTTGAAAATAATCGAGAACAAATAGGCTCCTGCCAATCCAAACGGAATTGAAAACAGTACAGCAAAAGGCAGGATATAACTCTCGTATTGTGCACTTAGCAGGAAATAAACAAACACCAGACACAATACAAAAATAAAGATCGTCTCACTTCCTGATGCTAATTCTTCACGCGTTAATCCCGAAAATTCATAACCATAACCTGCAGGGAGACTCTCTGCCGCTACTTCCTGAATCGCTTTAATAGCATCTCCGGAACTATACCCCGGTTTTGGTGCTCCTGTGATTGAAATAGAAGTAAACAGGTTAAATCTTGAGATAGATTCCGGTCCGAATACCCTGGTCATTTTTACGAACTCGGTAATAGGCGCCATGGTTCCGGCGCTGTTGCGGACAAAGATCTTGTTCAAACCTTCGGTATTGGTTCTAAACTCCGGAGAAGCCTGAATCATCACACGATATTGCTTACCGAATTTATTAAAATTGGAAGCGTACAATCCACCATAATAACCTTGCATGGTTGATAAAATAGTATTGACTGAAACTCCTGCATCTTTTGCTTTTGCCAGATTAATATCCATCATGTATTGAGGGAAACCTGGATTAAAAGGTGTGGTCGCATATTGTATTTCCGGACGTGCCGAAAGCTTGGCCAGAAATTCATTGTTTACTTTATAAAATTCTGCTGTACTGTGACCTCCTTTGTCCTGTAACTGAAATTCAAATCCACCACTTTGTCCAAATCCCTGAATCGTTGGCGGGGAAATAAAGAAGATATTGGCTTCACGAATTCCGCTCGTTTTAGCAAACAGCTGACCAATTACATCATCGACACTCAGCTCACGATCTTCCCAACTTTTCAATCTCACAATTACCATACTATAGGCACTACCCGCACCTGCTGTAAAGTTCTGACCCACGATACGAAGGGTATTTTCGACACCCGGAATGGTGTGCGCTATACTATCGACCTTTTTCGCTACAACGTCAGAACGTTCCATAGAAGCCGAAGGCGGCAAACTGATATTGGCAAAAACTACACCCTGATCTTCCGCCGGAACGAAAGCTGACGGTGTCGTTTTCATCATATAGAACAAAGCTCCCGCAGCAAAAAGTATGGATCCCAGTGCAATCCATTTTTTGATGGAAAGGAACTGAACTGAACGTTTGTATTTTTCGGTTACATTGTCAAACGCAACGTTAAATGAGGTATAAAATCTCTGAATAAAACTTTGATGTTTGTGATCGTCAGCATGTGGTTTTAAAAGCAAAGCACACAACGCCGGACTCAAAGTAAGTGCGTTCACGGCCGACAGAATAATCGCAACCGCCAATGTAATTCCGAATTGCTTATAGAAAACCCCGGTCGAACCTGTGATAAAAGTTACCGGAATAAATACCGCCGCCATGACCAGTGTGATCGAAATGATCGCTCCCGAAATCTCATTCATCGCATGAATAGTAGCTTTCTTAGCCGATTTGTACCCATTGTCGAGTTTGGCATGTACCGCCTCGACGACTACAATCGCATCATCGACCACAATTCCAATGGCCAAAACCATCGCAAATAGCGTCAGCAGGTTAATGGTAAAGCCGAATAAATTCAGGAAGAAGAACGTTCCAACAATCGCAACAGGAACCGCAATCGCCGGAATTAAAGTCGAGCGGAAATCCTGAAGGAAAATAAATACTACAATAAAAACCAGAATAAAAGCTTCTACCAAAGTGTGAATTACCTTTTCAATTGAAGCATCCAGATTTTCATTGACATTGATTAATACGGTATACTTTATGCCTTTTGGAAACGTTTTTACGGCTTCGTCAATCAATTTTTTAGAATTATTAATGACATCACGTGCATTCGAACCGGGAGTCTGACTAATTGCAATACCTACAGACGGGCGTCCGTTTGTGGTACTGGTCGAAGAATAACTTAAAGAACCTAATTCTACTTTCGCCACATCTTTCAAACGCAATAACTGTCCGTTTCCGGCCGATTTAATGACAATCTCTTCAAATTCTTTTGCGCTTGTTAAACGCCCTTTGTATTTGATTACATATTGAAAAGCCTGATCTCCGTTTTCACCAAATTTTCCCGGTGCCGCTTCAATATTTTGTTCTGCCAAAGCAGCCGAAACATCACTCGGAATCAATTTATACTGCTGCATTACATCTGGTTTCAGCCAGATACGCATCGAATAATCCCTCGAACCAAAAACGGTAACATCTCCTACTCCCACTACACGCTGAATTTGCGGTACTAAGTTGATCTTAGCATAATTTTGAAGAAATGTCTGATCGTAGGCTTTATCATCACTGTACAAAGAGAAAATCAACAAGTTACTACTCTGACTTTTGGTTACGGTTACCCCCGCCTGAGTTACCTCAACCGGCAATAAACTGGTAGCTCTGGAGACCCTGTTTTGTACGTTTACCGCAGCTAAATCAGGATCGGTTCCTACTTTAAAGAAAATTTTTATAGAGGCATTACCATCATTAGTCGCCGTAGAAGTCATATAGGTCATGTTTTCTACACCGTTGATTTGCTCTTCAAGCGGAATTACGATACTTTTCAGGACCACATCTGCATTCGCTCCGGTGTAACTTGCTGCTACATTCACGGTTGGTGGTGCGATGTCCGGATATTGCGCAATAGGAAGCGCGGCCAGTCCCAGTATCCCCAGGATTACGATAATAACCGATATTACCGTAGATAGTACCGGTCGTTGTATGAATATTTTAAACATTTCTTTTTATTTTAAATCTGCGTAAACCGTTTCTGCACTTTGATTCTGAGCTTTAATTTCTGTTCCGTCTTTAAGTGCTGCCACACCTTCCAGAACAATTTGGTCGCCGCTTTGCAAACCGCTTTTTACGACATAATAATTTCCTGCAGTATTTTCTAAAACCGTAATATTGGCATTTTTAGTTTTCCCGTCTTTTCCAACTACTACGGTAAATAATTTATCCTGAAGTTCAAAAGTGGCGCTTTGAGGAACAATAATCGCTTGATTCACTTCGTTTGGAATTCGCACTGTAGTACTGTTTCCGCTTCTGATAATACTTTTGGTATTGGGGAAACGTGCTCTGAAAGTAACGGAACCCGTCTCGGTATTGATTAATCCGTTTACGGTTTCAATACGTCCTTTTTCACCGTAAGCTGTACCATCTGAAAGAAGCAGAGAAACAGCAGGCATCTTTTTAATTTTTTCTGCCAGTGCAATTCCGGAATCTGTATTCTGAGTAAAACTTAGAAGTTTTTTTTCATTCACTGCAAAATAAGCGTACACATTTCCGATGCTTGAAACCGTCGTTAAAGGATCTGCGGTATTAGAACTCACTAAACTTCCCAAACGAAACGGAATCGAGCCCACGACACCGTCAACAGGACTGGTTACTGTTGTATATCCCAAGTTTGTCTTGGCATTTACCAGACTAGCATTGGCCTGCGCCAGTGTTGCCAAAGCTGATTCATAAGTATATTGCGCCGATTCTAAATCGTATTTACTGATGATTCCTTTTTCGACCAACGGCTTTACTTTATTGACTGCCAGTTTAGCCGCGCTTAAATTAGCCTGAGCACTTTTGATACTTGCAGCGGCTGTGCGAACTTCCTGCTCATATTCCGGAGCACTAATTTTAAACAAAGGCTGTCCGGCTCTAACCACGGCGCCTTCATCAACAAAAATCTTATCAATATACCCTTCTACCCTCGGACGAATTTCTATATTTTGCTGTCCCTGAATACTGGCGGGATAATCTGTATATAAAGTTGCCGATTTAGGTTCTAAAGTCAGCGTTTTATATTCTTTAACTTGTGGTGCACCTCCAGCCTGAGCCGCTTTATCATTTTTGTTTCCACACGAAGTGATGATAATAGATGCTGCTAGAATACTAAAAAAAGATTGCTTCTTCATTTTTATGGATTGTGTGATTATCTATTTATTAAGGAACAAAAGAACTGAAATAGAACACACAAAATTTTTACAATAGACGAAAAGCCCCCTGCAATCGATAAAGATTAGATGAGAACCGATGGAAGATGTTCCCTGATAAATAAGTATTTTTGTAATAGCCTCGTCGACTCTAAAATGGTTTTTACGGGTTGTAAATCTATTTTGAGCGATTGGTTTTATATACTGTTCAAATAAAATGTAATATTGTCCTTAAAATCACAACTTACAATGACACCCATTTTTTTTAAACCGTTTATGTCTACCGGATTACACATCCTGGCCTGGGTATTATTAGGATATATGCAGCTGTTTTATATTCCGCTTACCTGGAATATAGCACTTCCCCATATATTCTGGATTTGGCAAACCATTGTTTTGCTTTTCATGCTTGCGATTTTTTACTATAATGCCAAGGTAATTGTTCCAAAAACCATCATTAAAGACAAAATTGGCCCTTTCTTGTTATGGATTCTATTGATTATTTTCATCATGCAGCTGGCATCCTATTTTTACAACCTCAACACCGATTTACATAACAAACTGGCTGCGCTTATCCGATTCAAACGATACCGAAACACCTATTTCGACAATTATATTTTTAGCCTCACCTTACTGGTTTTAGCCATCAGTACCAGTTATGCCATGTTGCTGCATTGGCAAAGAGCTGCTCAACATAAACAAAAACTGGAGCAGGACAAAACGATGACCGAACTCGCCATGCTGAAAGCACAAATCAATCCGCATTTCTTTTTTAATTCGCTTAACAGCATTTACTCCCTTACGTACACCAATATTGAAGATTCCCGTAATGCGCTTCATACTTTAAGCCGAATGATGCGATACCTGCTTTACAGTACTGAAGGCGAAAGAACAACTTTATTGAAAGAGGTGGCTTTTATGAAGGACTTTATCGCTTTAATGAAGCTACGTGCCAACAGTAAACTGACCATTACCGGTGATATTCCGGAAAAAATTCAGGATTATCCGATTGTACCGATGCTTTTACTGCCTTTAGTCGAAAATGCCTTTAAACATGGTGTGCATGCTACAGACAAAAGTGAGATTCATTTTGCGCTGAAACAAAACGGAACTCTTCTTGAATTTGAGGTAGAAAACACTTTTTTCGAAAAAACAGCTCCAACAGAACAAGGCGGAATTGGTTTAACCAATACCAAACGCCGATTACACCTCATCTATCCTGACAAACACAGTTTAACGGCCGGTATTGATCCAAACGGAAAATATAAAGTAAACCTGCAAATAACTTTAGAACAATGATTGTATTAAAATGTATCGCAGTAGACGACGAACCGCTAGCCTTAAAATTGGTGGAAACTTTTATAGAACAAACTCCCTTTTTACAGTTGGTTCAAAGTTGCGATAATGCTATTGAAGCTATGAGTCTGATACGGGAACAACAACCCGACATTATTTTTCTGGACATCAATATGCCGAATTTAAGCGGTATGGAACTTGCCCGCCTTTTACAGGAACAGCAGGGAACATTACCGAAAATAATTTTCACTACAGCCTATAATCATTATGCTATTGAAGGCTATCGGGTCAACGCCGTTGATTATCTTTTAAAACCCTTTAGTTATGAAGAGTTTTTAAGAGCTGCCGGCAAAGTTTTACAATTAACAGAAGAGGCCTCCGGTCAATTTCAGTCCATTACAGCAGCTGATGATGATTTTATTTTTCTGAAAGTAGAATACCAGTGGGTTCGAATTTCATTAAAAGACATATTGTATATCGAAAGTCTCAAAGATTATGTGAAAGTACATCTTGAAAATTCTCCAAAAGGGTTAATGTCTTTGATTTCTTTAAAAGCGCTCGAAGAAAAACTACCCTCCCTAAAATTTATGCGAATCAACCGCTCCTTTATTGTTGCACTGGACAAAATAAACTCCATCAGTAAAAATTCAATATTCATTAATAAAACCGAGATCACGGTTGGTGAACAATACAAAGAAACCTTTAAAACCATTGTAGACAAATGGTTGAAATAAAATTTAAAAAATAATATCATGCAAAAAAGATCAAACAAATATTACCTGACTTTAAGCTTAAAAGAATACGCAAACGGCGAAACGGAACCTGCAAAAGAACTTGGAATAGAATTCGACAATCATGATGAAATATTTGATATCATCGAAAAAATAAAGGCTAAAAACCTGTTTGAAAATCCACACGAAGCCACCCAATTTGCACTTGGTCTCAAATTGTTCAGCGAAATAAAACTGAAACACCGCAACAACCCTCTTTTTGAAGAATTAAATGAAGTCTTTCCGGTTTTCATGAAAAAATTAAAAAGTTTATAATTATAAGCTGCTCTCTACGTAATTCATTTTAACACCTAGAAACATAGGCTCTGTATCTATAAAAAAGGCTGAAACAACAACGTTTCAGCCTTTTTTATACAAAACTAAAGAATCAGTTAATTACAGTTCTCCATTTCGATAATCGAAAATCCCTGTTTAAGAATCTGACTTTGCACAGTCTCAAGAGCCTTGTCAATATGACAAAATTTGCATTCTTTTGAGGTCAGCGGTTGCCCTTCCTGTGCTACTGTTTTAAGATACCTTTTGCCATATTCAAAAATCTGGTTTTCATCAACAGTACGTTCGTCAACCAGAATATCAAAATGCATTACTGTTCCGTCTTTTCGGGTTACATAGGTATCCCACACTGCTATCTTCATACGATTTACATTTTACATTTCACCTCTCACAGTGAATCTATCCAATTACATCTGCTATAGAAGCACCAAAATTAATATGAAGCACATTTCCGTTTGGCGTTACCAAAGCCGGAACCGATTGCAATCCTGCTTTTTGAGCCTCTGCAATTCTGAATTTATCGACACCCAGATCGACAACTTCAACCTCAGTAGAATTAATTAAACTTAAAATATCCTGTTCTGCACTA
Organism: Flavobacterium sp. B183; assembly: GCF_023539155.1. Classification (NCBI taxonomy): domain Bacteria; kingdom Pseudomonadati; phylum Bacteroidota; class Flavobacteriia; order Flavobacteriales; family Flavobacteriaceae; genus Flavobacterium; species Flavobacterium sp. B183. The sequence continues at coordinate 4,220,018 of NZ_CP097434.1, forward strand.
ATACAAACCGGACAGCCGGCATGATAAAAAATTGATTTACTCATTTTAATTTGTTTTAAATTTGACTTTATTGTCTGTACAAAATTACTTCGATTCAGGATCTGCTAAATAATCCAGTTTTTTCATTTATAGTCCTAATCTGGTCCAGTTTACCTCCAATCTGGACTATTACTTATACTAAAAACTGGATCTTTTAAGTGCGTCTGTTTACTGGTAATTTTGCCTCATGAAAGAAGATATTATTTTCAATTTAAAACAGGTTCATCAACGCATGGAGAATGCCTGTAAAAGTTCCGGCAGAAATGTATCAGATGTGAAACTATTACTGGCGACTAAAACCGTTTCTGCAGCAGACATTCAAATTGCGATCGATGCCGGAGAGACACTCATTGGCGAAAATAAAATGCAGGAACTCCGTGATAAAAATTCGGCACTAAAAGATTTAAAAATCGAACGCCATTTTATTGGCCATCTTCAAACCAATAAAGTCAAAGACGTTCTTAAGTACGTCACTTGTATTCAATCTCTCGACAGACTGAGTTTGGCCAATGAATTGGACAGGCAATTGCAAAAAGAAGGACGAACACTGGAGGTTTTTATACAAGTAAACACCTCATTTGAAGAAAGTAAATTCGGGTTGCCTCCGACAGAAGTACTTTCATTTCTTCAAAAGATAAAACGTTACGAAACTCTTAAGATCAAAGGACTAATGACTATTGGATTGCTGGATGTCGAAAAAGAAAAAATGCGTCCGTCATTGCGTTTGCTTCGAAAAACAAGAGATGAAATTTACGCAACTGAAATTGAAGGGATCAATAATTTACAACTTTCAATGGGAATGTCACAGGACTTAGAACTGGCTATTGCCGAAGGTTCGAATCTCATCCGAATTGGAACTTCAATTTTTGGAAACCGCTTTTTAGGAAAAGAAATCTGGAACGAAAATATTGCAGAATAAAGTCTAATTTTGCACCAAATAAAATCACAAATGAATCTGCACGAACTTGTTGTAAACGATACTGAAAAAGTAGCACTTGAAGATTTACTTTTTAGCACAGAGAGTAAAACGGTATTAATTCAGACGATAAAAGAACATAAATACATCGAAGAATTAAAAAAGTACAATCTCAAAGTAGATAACAAAATACTACTGCACGGGCATTCCGGCTGTGGCAAAACCACTACTGCAAAAGCCATCGCCAACGCTTTAAACAAGAACATTGTGATTGTGAATCTCAGCACTTTAATCGATGCTAAAATTGGCGAAACCTCTAAAAATGTAAAAGTGCTGTTTGATAAAGCGATTCGTGAAAAAGCGGTTTTATTTCTCGACGAATTTGATCAGATTGGTAAAAGCCGTGACAGTCAGGACAAAGATGTTGCTGAAATGAAACGTCTGGTAAATACGATCATTCAACTGATTGATTATCTTCCGGCGGAAAGTTTACTTATTTGTGCGACCAATTATTACGAAAGTATTGATACGGCTTTGCTGAGAAGATTTCAAATCAAATTAAAATTTGAAATGCCCGATAATACACAACTGAATGCCTATTATGATAAACTACTTGCTGATTTTCCGGTTCATCTTCAGGAAATTAAACGCAAGTATGCTATTTCTTATGCTGAAGCCAAAGACTACATTCATACCACAATGAAAAAGCAAATTATTTCCGAACTGGAATTTCAGGAACAACAGAAACTAACGGAGATACTATCCTAAAAAAAAACAGGGCCATCTCAAAAATGAGTTAGCCCTATTTTTTTTATCTAAATTAAAATCTTTTTCAGAAGAAACTACTCCTGTTTTTTGAAAATGTTCCAGCAAAGCAACATGATTATATATCTGCTGAACATTTTATAAAGCGAGGACACTTAATTTTTTATAAAGCATAATCCTTTTATATTATCAGCATAATATAAATCAAAAATTCCATTTTTAATATCAATACATATTTTTGTATCCTTATCATAAGTATAACATTGTATGTCTAAATAATTTACAGGATTTAGTTTTATTCCGCCAATTGTGGGTGAATTTTCTCTTCTTGAATGCAATTTAAAATCGTAATAATTGTTTATTTTAATTTTATTGCAATCCGAAATTGGAGATTCATTCTTTGATACAATCTTATATAATGAATCTTTCTTCTTTGCATAAATCAAATAATAATCATTCTCTTTATCAATTTTATATACCATATAAGTATTTAATTTAATTCTATTCCCATCTTGGCGCAAAGTCGACTTGGCGCAGGAAATAAAAAAAACAAGTAAAAATAGATGTGCAATATTTTTCATAGTTTTTACGGAATTGTTTGTATTACTGTTGCGGGCCTATTCCCCTGTTGTACTGTAAATTCTGCTCTGACTGCTGTAGGTGGATATGAACCATTTGCATTTTGATTAACTACATTATTATTCCCGTCATATACAACTTGATTAACTGGTCCTGACTGAGGTGCAGCGGCATTATGTGCTTGTGGATATACCGAACTAGGTTGTCCACTAACACCTGAAGATACACCCGATGCTTTGGACATTACCGCCCCTTGATATGCCTCGGTAACCTCGTGTAGAGTATCTGCTCCTGGTTTATTATAGTACGTACTCATTGCTCCAAGAACAGCTGGATTTATTTCTTGATTAGCTGTAACAGTATTACCATTAGCCGAAGGTGTTACAGTATTACCCATAAAAGCACCACCAATATAAAGTTGTCCAGTTGTTGTAAACTTAGTATTCTCTGCGGCAACATTAACTGTTACTGAATGATCGTTAATTGCATTGGTCAATTTTTGTGCATCTACACTCAAATTTCCACTTCCAACCTGTGTATAAGAAACTTTTCCATTTTGATCCATTACTAAATTTAATTGCCCTTGAACAGATTTTTGCAATTCTTGTAAAGCAGCTGCACTTTGTGTTCCAGTGATTATTACATCTGAGGGAGCCATTCCTGTTGGATCATTAAACTTTAACGGATTATTATTTACAAATGTATATGGAGACCAATTGGTAAATTCCTCACTAAGAGGATCCATAGAAATCCATCTTCCGGCAATGTCGCCAATAGGTTGCGCATCAATATTTAAAGTGTCAATTTTGATATCATCAACAATCTGTTGTTTGCCTACATTAAATCGAATTGTCCCGATGGTAACAATACTATCAAGATCATGAACTTCTAAATATTTTCCATTACTCAAAGTGGCTACCTTTGCTTTGTAGCCATATTTTGCAAATGGATTTGCCGATTGGATGTTCTTCTCTCTGCGTTCTTTTTCTTCTTTAGATAATTTTTCCTGTGCGGATACTACGCTAACAGTAAAAATGAAAATCAATAAGTAATAAAGCTTTTTCATAAATTCTATTGTTTGCTAAAGGTATTTAATTTTTTGTTCTCATATTTATTTCGCTCATTTTTCAATGAGACTAACCAATTCAGGTACATATTTTCAGGCATATTCCGATAGCCTATTTCATGAATGTATGCATATTCTTTTTCCAAATTTTTAAATAATAGATCATGCTTTTCTTTGTTAGATTCTTTTTCAATTTGGGTTTTATGAGTTTCGGCTCTTAAAATTAATGCCGTGGCAAAATTCGGATAAGCTTTTATAGCGGCTTCACAACATTTTAAAATAAAAACTCCGTCATTTTTTGAAAACTTATTTTGATAATTACTGGCTAAATCAATTAAAACCAATGCAATACTTTCTTTGTTATTCAGTGCTTTCATATAAACTCCATTGGTAATTGCGTCAACATGCACAAACCCCGATGCCATTATCCATGCATCAATTGGAAAGATTCCACTTGTGAGTTCTGTATTATACCAGCCATCTTTTATGCTTCTGTGCTTAATATAGATGTGATTAGGGGCAAGTGCAAGATTAGCTTCTACTCCCAATTCTTCAGATAAAATCTTGTATAAATAAGGTAACGAATGACAATTCCCTTTGCGAGTTTCTAATAGCTTTGAAACAAAAAGATTTTCTTTTGTATTGTGTCCAAAAATATCATTAAAATCATAGCCAAAAGGTTCATATTTGTAGATTTTGTCATTATATTCTATGGGTATTGTATCACACATAATTTGGTAAACCGAAGCCCATTTATTTACTGTTGGTTTATCTTTGTTAAGATATGCTAAAAACCTATTTTTAATTAACGATTTAGATAAAGAGGTTAAAAATTTGATTTGATTATTTACGAAAACGGTATCTAATTTACCATCCATATAAGCATTCTCAACAGAAAAAACCGCTTTTTTAAAGCTATAATTACTCTCATCAATAGTCATACTGTTAAGCAGAATATAGCTTTCCTCAAATAATTTCTCTTGATTTTGAGCTGATGAACCTAATTTTGAAATTAGTAATATTAAAAGTAATATCTTTTTTAGCATTGTTTAGTCTTTTGTTTTTTTAATAACCAGACCTTTGAATTGCTTTTTAAATGTTTCATTGTCTTGTTTGTTTTTCTCCTCCTTAAGTGAACCCAACCATTTTTCGTAAGCACCCGCTGGCATTTGCTCGTAGCCCAAATCATCTATTGCTTTATATTGTAAATTTCGATTTTTTAAGAGAGCAACAACTTCGGGAAATTGGGAGATTTTTTGTAACTCTTCTTTATTATTTGGATTTATCTTTAATACGTGCAACGCGTAAGCAAGACGTTCAGTAAGATAATTTGATTTGATCATCTGTGCTGATATATTGTTAGGATAGAGCTCTAATGCCTTATCAATAGCTTGCGCAACAAACTCATCATATCCGAATTTATGAATATATCCGTTGGCAAGGTCACTATAAAAGCGGGACAATAGCTCTTTTTTAGAATGGTTCTGCATGTATATTTTATTCTGCATAGCCTCCGCTTTAATATATCCTGAATTTAAGATAAAAGAAGTGGTAGAAAACATTCCGTTAGTTAGTTCGATATTAAACCATTTACCTTTTCTGTCATCTTGAAATCTTATATAGCTGTGTTCAGGACAAACTGCCAAATAAGCTTCTGCACCAATTTCTTCCGCTATTGTAAGATAAAGTAGTGGCATAGAATGGCATTGTCCTTTACCCGTATTGATGAGTTTTGTAACAAACATTTTTGACCAGTCTTTAGCACCTCGATAATCATCAAAATCATATTTCAAGGATTGGTGCTTTATATTACTCCCTTTAAGTTGCATTGTTTCAGAAAAGTATTGAAACAGCATGAAGTTTTTTGCTGTATTACTATTGGTATCGTAATTCAATTCTTTCATCTTAGAGATTAAAAATTTACCTGTCTGTTTTATAATCTTATCGAATTCAGTTCTATCTTTTTTATTATCAAAATAAGCATTTTCAATATCAAAATTCACATCTTTTATAGAGTATGCTTCAACATTTAAGGTTAACATTTTTTCATAGACATTTCTATAATATTCTGTTCCCGGATTCTTAGAAAAGGAAGGAAGGTTAAAATTTGGTCTTGATGGTATTTGATCGGCTTCAGCCTTAGCCCGACGTTCTCTTATCTGCTGTAGTTTAATATCTCGATCAGCCTCATTTATTAAATTCTGGGTTTGTTGTTGCTGTCTGTTTTGATCTCCCGAACAATAAGCTCTAGTTAGAATTTGATTCGCGACTTTAGTAGTTGGGACAATTGTAGTAGTACCGTAACTTTTAATTTGTTGCTGCTCCGGTTTCGAAATCTGTGGAATTCCCGGCATACTTATGTCCTGCCCCAATACAAAACCCGTTTGTAGGAATAAAAATAGTAAACAAGCAATTTTATGATACTTTACGGACAAGATATTGTATTTTTATGAATCTAAAGATATCACTATTTTCTATATTATTAAATATAAATCCTACAAAAAAATATTGTAAAAGTCATTTTTGTATATGACTAATAAAATTGACAAATCATTTATAATTCAACAACAACAGCCAAATAGCTGAAATAATACTTTAAAATATCACGCAAAAAAGGCTGAAACTTTATCATTTCAGCCTTTTTTAAGAAATCTGTATAAATTATAATCTTTTTCAGAAGAAACAGCTCCAGCGGAGCAGGATATTAATCTTTTTAAGATCGTTATTATTCTTCAAAAATTTAAGCTTTCGCTTTTCTTTTTACCGTACAGCCGATTTCTTTGGTTTGTGTAACGGCAGGTTTTTTATTGCTTTTTAATGCTGCGATCACCTCTTCAGCATACTTTGTTTTTTCGGTTTTAGTTCCTTCCGGATCGCTGTCAATTGCTCCAACATATTCTACCACATTTCCTTTATCAGTTTTAGAAACGATAAAAAGATGTGGTGTACGTTTCGCACCATACTGATCGGTAACTTTTTGTCCGGCATCAAATAAATAAGGAAACGGATACTTTTTATCTTTTGCCAATTCCTGCATTTTATCAAAAGAATCCGCCTTAGAAGCTTCAGGATCATTTGGATTAATGGCAATTACCGGATAACCTTGGGCTTTGAACTTTTTATCCAATTCAATTATTCTTTGCTCGTACGCTACCGCATAAGGGCACGTATTACAGGTAAAAACAACGATGTATCCTTTTGCTTTTGGAAAACTGGCAAAAGAAACTTCTTTTCCGTCTACGTTTTTCAATTTAAAATCCGGGGCCGTTTCGCCGGCTTTAAGGGTTGTACTCTGAGCCTGAGAAAGCAGCAGATTAAACAAAAACAGAGTCACAGCAGTAATAAACTTATTCATAATTTACAGTTTTTTATATTCAGTTAATAATTGTTCGTAGGTAAATTCAGATTCAATAAATTTTCTTTTATCCTCTTTAATAAATAAGGTTGCCGGAATGCTTCCCGACCAGTCTTTATCAATGCGGTCTATATATTCCTGCGGATTGCTTTCGTTTAACAGAAAAACTTCATTTTTCAGGTTTTTTCTTTTCACAAACGGAACTACAGCTGAATTTAACTTAGATTTAAAATCGACACTTACCAATAAAACCGCTAATTTATCTGATTGATGATCCGCCTTTAACTTTTCAAAATGAGGCAACTCTTTAATACAGGGTGCGCACCAGGTAGCCCAGAAATTAACAACATAAGTACTGTCTTTGCCGTTCTTAATTCTTTCGTTCAGCTGATCGATGTTTAACAGCTTTACATTCTGACTATAACCGCTTACGGAGAAAGCAAATACAACAAAAATTCTTAATACATTGATTTTCATATCTCTTCGTGCTATTTTTAGTTTTTGCCTTACAAATATAAACGAATGCCAATTTGCTTTTTGTTAATAAAAGTTTAATGCGAAATAAATTTAATTTGTTATTACAATGTTGATGTCGTTAACAAACAAGAGTGCTTCCATATTACTCATATTCGTCATCGATAAAACGCCATTCTTGTTCTCATTTATAGCGTTTATTCTAAAACAATATTCATCCCCATCCTTATCCATCAACGTTACAAATTCGAGTGTATCATCTGAATTATTCTGGCAGCTGTTTGAAATAGTGTATCGGTACATTACTTTAAACGTGTTTTTGTCGTAATTGAAAACTTTTCCGTCTGTAGTAAAAACCCACCTTGTATTTCGATTGGCATCGGCGTACCAGGTTCCGACAATTTTTTTAGAGGAAGGATCTGTACTTTGACTGTATCCTGTTGTTACAGCCATTTGAAACAACAACACAAAAAATAACAATAGCTTTTTCATCGTTTATATCATTTAATTGTTTTATTCTAAACAGCAATCAAAATTATCCAAACTTACTATTCTATTCTTTTGAGAAAATCTCCAATTGCTTAAAAACCGGAACTAATGATGTTCCCTTTTCAGAAAGATGGTATTCGATATGTAAAGGTTTTAAACGAACTACTTTTTTGTCCAGAATTCCAAAATCTTCCAGTTCCCGAAGTGCCGTTGCAACAGATTGTTTGCTCGCTCCTTTAAGTTCTCTTAAAAGTCCGTTGAAACGCAAAGGACCATTAACGGCCAGTAAAAAGATCTGCGGTTTCCACTTGCCCGAAAGCAATTTTAAAAGCCCTTCTGCGGGACATTCATTCTCCGTTTCTGATGTATTTGCTGTAGTCATATTTTTTAGACTAATTGACTTGTGATTAAAGATGGACGAACTTTACAGTAAAATTATAAAATTTAAACCGAAGCGTAAATCTAAAACAGTTATTTATGAAAAGACTGTCGCTATTATTAATTCTGATCTGCAGTACAAACTGTCAATCACAAATAAATTCAAAAATGAGTACAGACAAAACAAATCCATTATTATGCGATCCTGAAACGGGAACCTGCGAAATGGCAATTCACGAAAAAACAAATGAAACTGCCATCATTCCAACAGCAGATAAACCCATAAAAATTATTTATTACACTGATCCTATCTGTTCTTCCTGTTGGGGAATTGAACCTCAGCTAAGAAAACTAAAACTCGAATACGGCAATTATATCGATATTGATTATAGAATGGGTGGTTTACTTCCAGATTGGTCTTACAATAGTGGCGGAATCAGTAAACCGTCAGATGTCGCTCATCATTGGGAAGAAGCAAGTTTGTACTATGAAATGCCTATCGATGGAAATGTATGGCTCGAAGACCCGCTCGATTCTTCCTATCCGTCTTGTATTGCCATGAAAGCAGCGCAAATTCAGAGTAAAGATAAAGCGGTAAAGTTTATGCGGATTCTTAGGGAGAAATTGTATCTCGAAAAGAAAAATATTGCAAAATGGGAAAACATTTCTAAAGCGGCCGAACTTTCCGGTTTAGATACCAAAAAATTAAAATGGGATTACGAAGGAGAAGCAAAAATACTTTTTCAGGAAGATCTGAACTATGCCAGAAGTCTTGGCGTACGAGGCTTCCCTACTTTGTTTTTCTCTGATGGGAATCAAAATCAATTAACCGTTTATGGTTCTAAACCTTATACCTCTTATGAAAATGCAATATTAGCCCTGTTTCCTGACGCTAAAAAGAAAAAAATAGCAAATGAGCATCCTTTAGCTCTATTTGAAATTTATCCTACTCTTGCACCAAAAGAATATGCCGTTATTCTGGATATTTCTTATGCCGAAGCCCATACAATTCTGGAGCAATTATTTGAGAAAGGAGAACTAAATAAAAAGTCAGTAAAAAACGGTGTTCTATATGGTAAAAAATAGTCACTTTAAAAACCAATCATCCAAATAATCAATAAAATTGCCAATAGCCGCTAAGCAGTAAAACTTAGCGGTTTTTTCTATAAAGGGTTATTTGTACTAAAATTGTGTAACAAAAGAGGAAAACTATGTAATATCAGTAAACTTAAATAGAGTAATTTTAAATCAACAATTTTGTTCTGTAAAAACGAATATTGAAAATTTATGCCATACAAAGAGCATAATTTAAATCATTTGATTATTTGCATTTACAACAACTTGTATCAAACTGACCATAATGTGAAAAGGATCTTATAAATAGATCGTAGACCATTTCTTAGAATTATAAAATTTTGCTAAATAAGTAACATGGCAACAATTTGGCAGGATTTTCGCTTGTTTTTAGAGCGTATGCTCAACTAAGTGTTTTTGCATTGTTAAGTCAGAAAATAAAAATGAAATAATAAAAACAAAACTGATTGTTAAGAACCATCAGAATGAATAACAAAAAAGTTTAATTAAATAAATAAGTATAATCATGGAAAAATTGAATTTTATAGATCCTCTATTACACGGAATTACTCCAAAACCAGCCTCTAAGTTTTCTGTAAAAAATTTAATTTTTGCAGGTGTAGGAACTCTTGTAGCGGGTGCTATTTTGAAAAAAGCGGGACAAGATAAAACTGCTGCCGTTGTTGGAAGCCTGGCTATTCCTCTATTGGCTACAGCTTGCTACAAACAAGTTTCAAAAAACAATAAAGCTAAAAGAGATCTTAACGTAAGCAGCGGTATCGAATACAATCATTAGATTTCGTCTGTTTCAGATCTATTTCGAAATCTCTCACAAATAGTTTAGTCCCGAATTCATGAATTTTGCTTGGTCTCATCTGGCGATACTTCATGAATTCGGGGCTTTTTTTTATCTGATAAAAACTAATGAATATTGATATTTCCTTCCACCCAGTTTAATGCTTTATTGAAAGATTCTTTTTTAAAGCCAAGAAAATCACCGGGAATGACAGAACCAAACCCATTAGTAAAAGAAATAATCTCTTCCGAATCCGTAATTATCGCGGCTCTGTTCCATTTTCCAAGATGTTTTAAACCAAGCAAGGCATCTTGCAGCCATACTCCTGAAGTAGAAGCCTCAGTGTCTGTATCCAAAACCAATAAAAAATTGATTTCGTTAGTTTGTTTTACCAAATGTTCCACTGCGGGGATCACGACACTTAGAAAATCTTCATTTGTTACCACTGCCAATGCCCGAAAAGCGACAATATTGTCTGTTGTATCAATTTGATGTATCATAGCATTTATATTTTAAATTGTTATTAATCCTGATCTCTATATCTTTTTCACCTGTCCATCAGAAGAGCTTTCCAACACTAATCATAACACACTTTAAATCGTATCACTTCTAATTGTTTTAAATTTCATCAAAGCTAAGAACTACTAAGTTACAAATTTACAAAGGTTTACACTCATTAAACAATTTCTATTTTTTTAAACCTTTGAAAATAGTACTCCCGTTTTATTCGTAAACGTACCGTTTCCAAAACACGATTAGAATCCTTAAAACTTTACACATTTTACCATTAAATTTCATTAAATTTATGTCCGCAGACAATTCTAAACTCATGGAAACAAAAGATGGAAGAATAGCACTTTATGCCAAAACCCGAAAAGAATGGCGCGATTGGCTACAGGAAAACAGTCAGATCGAAAAATCAATCTGGTTGATTTTATACCACAAAAAAAGCAAAACAGAAAGTGTAAATCTTATCGAAGCGACAGAAGAAGCACTCTGTTTTGGGTGGATTGACAGTTTGTGTAAGAAACGGGATCCTGAAAGTTATTATCTGACATTTACCCCACGAAATGCCAAAAAAAGCAAATGGAGCCAACCCAATAAAGAGCGGGCAGAAAGAATGATTGCAGAAGGTTTAATGACAGAATACGGTCAGCTTTCAATTGATCTCGCCAAGCAAAATGGCAAATGGGAATCGGTTTAAAGAACTTTAATAACTGTCTCTCCGTAGTATTGTCAAACAACAATTTTTTTTACATTTTTACTACCATTTTCTTAGTGGTAAATGCGATTTGATTTGTAGTTTTAGGCTTCAAAAAGTGCTACTGTTCACAACCATTCCGGTAAGTAGTTTTGGCGGAAGCAACAGGAACTTGTCCAATAAAAACCACTCAATACAAAAACAAGAAATTAAAAATCAGCACATTAAACCCTTTTACATCAAGTATAAATACAAATATTCCAGTCTCAAAAACACTTGTATTTAGACGAACTGACAGTCCAAAAACGAGCTTTTGACAAGTACTGCCATCAAACCAAAACAAACCAATAACAAACTAATAACCAGTATTTTAAAACAAAACATATCAAGTAAAAAATAAATCATAAATCAAATCCGAATGCATTCATTCGGCAATCCATTCGGAAACTTAAAATACCTAAAAAAACAAATAACAATGATTGTAGATTCGTTACAAAACGCAGCCAGATACTACGGCCTGCATCCTAATTTTAAAAAAGCATTTGATTACGTAAACCAAAACGACATCAGTACTCTTGAAGAAGGAGCCTTTGAAATTGGCGAGGGCTTAAAAGTAATTGTAATTGTTGGCGAAGGCACCACTAAAGAAGAAAGTATAAAAGGGTTTGAATGCCACGATAAAAATATCGACATCCAAATTCCGATCAAAGGGCCGGAAGCTTTTGCCTGGAAACCCAGAGAAAAATGTATTAGTCCGAACGGAGAATACAGTGACGAACGCGATGTTCGTTTCTTTTACGACAAACCGGATATGTTTTTCGAATTGCAGGAAAAACAGTTTACAATTCTATTTCCCGAAGATGTTCACTCGGCAATGATAAGCGAAAGTCCACTTAAAAAAATTGTTATTAAAGTCAAAGTTTAAAATAGGAATACCATTCAAAACACTATTAATCACAAAATTTTACATGGATTCAATATTTAATCTAAAAGGAAAAATTGCATTAATTACCGGTGGTGCCGGAGTACTGGGAAGTAACTTTGCTAACGTTCTGGCCGAACAGGGTGTTATTACCGGAATCGTTTCCCAGTCTATTGAAAAAGCCAATACAACCGTAGCTGCAATAGAGAGCAATGGTGGAAAAGCTTTTGCCATTCAGGCGAATGTTTTAAACAAAGAAGAACTGGAAAAAGCTAAAGATTTTATTGTAAAAAAATACGGTCGTCTCGATATTCTAATCAATGCTGCAGGAGGAAACATGCCTGGAGCTACCATCAGCCCGGATCAGGCCATCTACGACCTTCAAACCGCAGACTTACAAAAAGTAATCGATCTGAATATTATCGGAACTATGCTGCCTTCACAAGTATTTTCGGAACTTTTTGCTCAACAAAAACAGGGAAACATCATTAACATCTCATCGGCAGCCGCACAACGTCCTCTGACAAGAGTGGTAGGATATGCCGCTTCTAAAGCAGCAATCGACAATTTTACACAATGGATGGCAGTAGAACTGGCTACTAAATATGGTGAAGGAATACGTGTCAATGCCATTTCACCGGGGTTTTCATAGGAGAACAAAACCGCTCTCTCTTACTGACTCCGGAAGGAAAACTAACGCCCAGGGGAGAAAAAATCATCGAACATACTCCAATGGGAAGATTTGGTACTCCCGAAGATGTCAACGGAGCTCTTTTATATTTATGCAGCGACCTGTCTAAATTTGTAACAGGAACGATCCTAAAAGTAGACGGAGGATTTGCAGCAGCAAGTATTTAAAACGAAAATAGAACATTATCAATCCTATCGTATTACCAAATCATTAACAAAAAAAGAAAAAAAACTATATGATTTCTGTTTAGGATTTTCTTACTTTGTGTGAACACTTAAAAACTATTCTAACTATGAAAAAAATTAATTTATTGGTAATTGTCTTATTGACAGCTTTTTCAGTTAATGCACAAGACGTTAAATTTGCTCCTTTGGATGCGAGTCCGGTTGATATTGCGTATTCTCCAAACAAAGCGGTAAAATTCAAGAAAACCGATAATCCGGCTCCGACAGTTAAGGTTATTTATTCAAGACCTTCAGTTAAGGGACGCGCTATTTTTGGTGAATTGATTAAGTTTGGTGAAGTTTGGCGTGTAGGTGCTAACGAAAATACCGAAATCAAATTTTACAAACCGGTTACTATTGGCGGAGTAAATATTCCTGCCGGAACTTACAGTTTATTTGCTATTCCTGAAAAAGACAAATGGACCATCATTATCAATAAAGAAATCGATTTATGGGGTGCTTATGCGTATGACGAAAGTAAGGATATTGCAAGAGTAAGTGTTCCTGTAAAACCAGTATCCAACACAATTGAGGCCTTATCTATTGCTTTTACTACTCAGGGTTCCGTAACGAATTTGGTAATTGGCTGGGACAAAACAACTGTTGAAGTTCCAATCACAATAAAATAATAGTCTGCACAATTAGCGACAGCAATAAAGAGATACCAAATGGTGTCTCTTTTTTTATGCTTCAACACAAAACAGAAATGGTGAAAAAGAGAAAAATTATTATGACTTAGTTCCCACAAATTTATTTTTCATCCGGTTATACTTTATACGATGAAGTTTTGTATTTTTATGAATATCAATGAATTTAATTTTTAACTTAATCAAAAAATAGATGGGAAAATTTGTAATTACTAAGAGAGCCAATGGTGAATTTCAATTTAATTTAAAAGCTGGTAATGGGCAAACTATTCTAACAAGTGAAGGTTATACTACCAAAGCGGCCTGCTTAAACGGAATTGAGTCTGTTAAAACAAATTCGCAGGACGACGGAAGATTTGACAGACTGGAATCCAAAAGCGGAAAACCTTATTTCAACTTAAAAGCCAGTAACGGTCAGATTATTGGAGCAAGCGAAATGTATGAAAGTACCAGCGCCCGAGATAACGGAATAGCATCGGTAAAAACAAACGCACCCGAAGCTTCTACAGACGATCAAACTGCATAACTGCGGTACAAAATAATAAGAAATGGGGCTACTGAGCCCCATTTCTTTTCCATTTCCTTAGACTAAATCTCTCCAAATTTTTCTTTATAACGACGTAACTCTTCTTCCGTTTTGCTTAACAATTTCTCTAAAAGTACAATTTTATCTTCATACAGAGCTTTTAAAGCTGCACTATTATCCGAATTAATCTGAATACTTCCATTATTGTTTCCTCTCACTTTATTAAAACTATTGAAGTATCTCTGACTGTCAAAACTGATTACGTCTTCTACACTAACCTCCAAAATTCTGGCTATTTCAACCAATTTTTCATACGAAAGAATCGTTTTTCCTTTCTCAATTTTACTATATCCTGCCTGTGTAACACCTAACTGATCTGCCATATATTCCTGCGTGTAATTTTTTAGTTCTCTTATGCTTTTTATTTTACTTTTTATCGAAGAGGTCATAATTTTATTTGGGGTATTTTGTATCGCTAAAAACCAACCGCTATTAAACTTATAGTATTACAGCCATACTTTTTTAGTATGCGATCATACTACTTCAATGGTAGGTTTATGAAGCAGCAGATTTTCATTTTTTCCTGGTGGTAATAATAAAACCATAAAGTATGGCAAAGGCTATAACCACAAGATCATTTTGGGAAATTTCATCTAATAACATTATTAATTTTTATAGATTTGTTTTCGTTTTCTTCAAAAGTCTGTTAAAATTCAGGTGTAGAAACTCATCGACCTGTTTCCCGATTTCGTGACGGTCTAAAACCTTAATTTTCACTTTAATTTCTTTTTTATATACATCTTTTACAATGACATAATAGTCAAATTCAAAAGTATTATAGAATCTTAAAATGATAAGAACAGCATATACTATAATCGTGGGGCCGATATAATACAAGTCATTTAAATTGGAAAAAAACATACAATAATAAGCCAAAGCGGTAGTCAGAGTAAAAACTCCGTTTTCAAGAAGATAGGTCTTCTTTTTTTTGAGTAAACCAAGTTCTGTAATTTCATTAAAACAGTATTGCCATCGTTTTGAACCATACTGAAACTGAACCTGATCCTGAGTAAGGGTAATGAACATAGTAATTTAAAGATTATTAATAAAAGACAAGAAATAATTAAGCTGAACACCAAATTCAGCGATAATTAAAAGTGGTTTATATTCCTAAAAAAGCAACCACTAGCGGTCTCTTTTTTTTGAATAAAACTCTCTTTCGCAATATTACGCATTCTATGTATTTTCTTTCTTACAAACCTCCTTATAGAATATAACTAACTGTTGTAATTAATTCTAAAATATCAATTTTTACCTATATTCAATAGTGCAGACCGTTGATTTTTCCTCTATTAAATTTCATTTTTCTTCTTAAGGTTAAAAACAAAAAAGCCCTTAATCAAAATTTGTTTAAGGGCTTACTATTTATCTTCTTAGAATTAAATTGTCCCAATCAGGAGGCTTTCAATTTTTGAAAGCGGAATCTCGGGATTGGCACCGGGTGACGCAGCAACCAAGGCGCCTACAGCGCAAGCAAAATCAATTGCGTCCTGGGGCTTTTCTCCGGTGAGCAATGAAGTAATTAAAGCGGCTAAAAAAGAATCCCCAGCCCCTACTGTATCAACAACTTTTACAGTATAACCGTAATTCTCATACAATTGATTTTCCCAAAGCAATACTGCACCATATTGCCCTCTGGTTACACAAATAGCATTGGTACCCGTTTTCTCTGCAATAAAATAAATATTCTCTTCCAGTGTGGTAAAAGGCGAATGCAGTGCTGCGGAAACTTCTAATAATTCTTCATCATTAAACTTTATAAAACTGGCGGCATGCATCAACTGTTCTAAAATCTCATAGGAATAATGAGGCTTTCTTAAATTGACATCAAAAACTTTATAAACATTTGTCCGTAATAATTCTTCCAGAGATTTCCTCGATACCTCATCCCGACAAACTAAACTTCCAAAAATCAAAACATCGGCATTTACTGCCAAACTTCTGGCAAAATCACTCAAAACGATCTTATCCCAGGCCGCCGGATAATGAATGACGTAACTCGCCGATCCTTTCTCGTTCAGGGTCACATGAACCAGACCAGTCGGAAAATCTTCTGACTTGATTATCGCTTCTGCTTCGAGTCCAAGATTTTTTATATGATTAATAATGGTAACACCGTCTTCATCGCTTCCTACACAGCTAATCATTGCAGCATTGCATCCTAACGATTGCATTCGCAGGGCAACGTTTAATGGTGCGCCTCCAATCTTTTTTTCTGCAGCAAAAACATCCCAAAGTACTTCTCCGTAGGCGACTGCCTTTAGACTTTTTCCGTTACTCATTCTAAAAACAATTTTATATTAGCAAGTCTGTTTAACACACGGTAATGTTGATTTTTTTTCCTAAAAAGAAGATTATCTAACTCTTTTTACCGCTGTGTCTAAAATACAACTATAAAATTAAACTTTGATCGGGGCAATACTAAAAACTGTTGGCTGATTTAAAATAAGAATCAGGAAGATTTGAAAGTTGACACTGTTATTAAAAACTTTATCAGTCTTCCTTTTTTTGTTAATCCTGAACAATTTTATAATAAAAAATCTTTCTAAAATTTTCCCATAAAAAAACCTCGCTTAAAGTTCATTAAGCGAGGTCTTTTTCTTTCGAAAAAAAATATTATTTTTTAGATTCTTCGATAGAAACTTTTCTAAACTCTTTTAAAAGTTTTTCAATTTCTAAAGTAGATTTACGCGCTCTTGGTCCAGCAGCTTTAACACCTTTTTCAGTTAATGATTCAGCCTCTGCTTTAAATGTTTCAATTTCGGCGTTGATTTTTACTAATAGATCGTTCATGCTTATAATTATTAAATTAAGTCGCAAAAATAGAAGTTTGAATGGGAGTTACAACACATTTGCTGTTAAATTTATCCTCATTTTTAGGTCTCTGACTTAACGATAAATTTACTTTTTTAGTTTTTTGCATTTCATTTTTCACAACAAACTAATAGTCAATATTTTATTTCCCAACCCTAATAACTCCTGCCCTGTAAGGCATTCCGAAGTTTTTTCAATAAAATTTCATTTTGCAGCTTCAAAATACATCAAAAAACTAGATTTTTATTCCTTTCCGCAATTGTAATTCTGCTTTTTTTGACGAAAATAAGTCAAATGTGCGCCAGATTCGACTTAAAAGGCTTCAAAAATGAAGGTATTTGTCCTACCAGACTCCAACTATGAAAAATGGTTTATTTCCTTATTTCAGCTTTTACTTTTACTAAAAAAATCTCTTCCCCATCAATCAAATTCTTTCTACCCGGGTAACATTGCAATCAATAAATTCAATTAATTTTTCTATTTTTTTACTGCAATTCTCTTTGTTTGAAATTGAAATAATGTAACCATTCTTATCTTTAATATATAACAGAAAATAGTCCTTAGTGAGGATTGCCTTCTCTATCTGGCACCATCTATGAGTAAATCCGCCCAAAGGGGAATGAACCTCTATAAATGAATTCGTAAAACTAAATTTGTACTGACGTGAAAAACGATCAAATTTTAGCAATTTTCTGACCAATCGAAATGTTACTTTGCAAATTGTATTTACTATTGGATAATGAAAAACTAAAAAAAGGATCACTAAAAACAAGTCTTTTATAATCCATTGAAAAAAATCATTGTTCCCTTTCCAATCTGAATAAACAAAGACCACTAAAGTCACTGCTAAAAGAAACATTACTCTTTGCTTGTACAGATCTTTGAAGTACATCTTATGCAAATTACGTATCTCTGCAATATTCAAATCAAACTCCAATGAAAAAGTAGAGGTGCCCATATGCTGTTACCAATGTTACTTATTAATAAATGATACATTTTTACACTCCCTCTTCTCTTCTTAAAAAATAATGAAGAAGTAATAAAGTATGCAGCAAATTTAATTGTAACATTTTTTTTCAAGCACCTCAATAAGCCATAAAACTATCGTAATAAGACAAATATGAAATTAAGCTGTCTACGAGAACCTTTTTTGCATACGTCTCTTATTTAATTCCTTTTTTTAATGCAGCCAGAACAGGATCTGTTGCTGCTTTAATTTGATT
Organism: Flavobacterium sp. B183; assembly: GCF_023539155.1. Taxonomy (NCBI): domain Bacteria; kingdom Pseudomonadati; phylum Bacteroidota; class Flavobacteriia; order Flavobacteriales; family Flavobacteriaceae; genus Flavobacterium; species Flavobacterium sp. B183. The sequence continues at coordinate 4,238,257 of NZ_CP097434.1, forward strand.
GATTACAATTTTGGCAATTTCTGTGGCTCCTTTTAATGACAAATGGGTATCATCATTTTTATCTTTATCGTAATAGGAGTTTTCACCGACTTTAAAATGCAAATGCAGCAGTTTCGATTTTTCGGGGCCGTAGGTTTGTTCTAATATTTCTGTAAAATATTCAAGATCAATAAAAGGAACTTTAAATTCTTGCGCCACCAGTCTGGTTATTAAAGGATAATCACCGTGTGTGGGTATTAAAACTCCTTTATCATTAAAATTACGTCTCGCGATAGAAGTCAATAAAACAGGTGTTGCTCCTTTTTCTCTACTCTCTTTTACAAACTTAATCAGGTTATACCGATAACCTGTGTGAGGGTTGGTATATCGGGTTGAATCTTCGATTTTTTCGTCATTATGGCCAAACTCGATGAAAACGTAATCTCCTTTTTTGAGTTTTTTATAAATCGAATCCCATCGTTTTTCATTGATAAAACTTTTAGTACTGCGACCGTTTACGGCTTTATTTTCAACCATAATATTTTCGGTAAAGAAAGGCTGTAAAACCTGTGCCCAGCCGTGTTCCGGATTGCGTTCGGGATCTTTTTTGTTGGCCATTGTAGAATCTCCAATAGTATAAAGTGTTGTTTTCTGAGCGAAACAAGCCACTGAAAATAAACAGATAATTAGCAGATAATATTTAGTCATTTGATTAACATTTAACTCTTTTAAAAAAATCTTAGCAACTCAGAACCTCTAAAAAAAAACTATTTCGCTGCCGTTGGCACCGTTGCTTTTTCTCCGATAACTACTTCGTTGAGCAATACATCTTTGGCATTTTCGCTTGAAATAGCATTCTTTGCCCACTTGATATTGATACCATTAAACGAGATGTTACGTACTTTTTTATCCGGAAACCCCTGAATTACAATTCCGGATGCTGTGGCCTTGTTGCAGATAATATTCGAGAATGAAATATTTGAAATCTCAGATTGAAAGTCGCTTCCTTCTCCGTGATAATTGGCTGTGATATACAAACAATCCTCGACTTCATCCAGTTTTATATTTCGCACAAAAACATTCCTGATGAAACCGCCTCGGTCAGCATTGGTTTTCAAATAAATGCCTCGTTTTAAATAGCCTGCCGTTTCACAATTTTCGACGAATACATTCTGAACTCCCGCCGACATTTCGCTCCCAATCACTACTCCATGAAGTCCTTTAAACTTGCAATTTCTAATGACAATATTCTCGCTTGGAGTAGCCGAATTAGCTCTTCCTTCATGATCTCTTCCGGCTTTTATGGCTATATTATCATCGCCATTATCAAAGGTCACATTTTCAATTAAAACGTCTTTTGCATACTCGGGGTCGATTCCATCGTTATTATGATTCAATGATTTGTAATGCACACCACGCACTGTAATGCTTTGCGATTTCAATAAATGCAAACACCAAAAAGGAGAATTTTCAATATGAATATTTTCAACCAAAATGTTTTTACAATTTAAAAACTGAATCATCTGCGGACGCAAAAAGTACCCTTCTCCAAATTTCCTATCCTCAAAAGGTGTACTACTATGGTTCATTTCACGACTTCTGTTTTTTCCGGCGCCTTCTTTTGCTTTAAAACTTTTCCAGATTTTACCTCCGTTACCGTCTATCGTTCCTTCTCCTGTTATGGCTATATTCGAACATTCATTAGCATAAATCAACGGACTGTAATTGTACAACATCGTTCCTTCCCAACTCGTTAAAACCATTGGTAGATAATCTGTCGGAGTATCGCTGAATTTAATTTTTGCTCCTTTTTCTAATTTAAGATTGACATTACTCACAAAATGAATCGGACCATTGATTTTATAAATTCCTTTTGGAACAATGATTGTCCCACCCTTATTCTTTTTACACAAAGCCATTGCTTTGTCAAAGAAAGGTTTGTTATTGGTAATGGAATCACCCTTTGCTCCCAACTTTATAACATTAATTTGATACGAAGGAATTACGGGAAGCTGAATTCTATTGACAATTGAGTCAACCTTTGTCGATGGAAATTCAGTGCTCTGAGCAAAAGAAGCCCAGGAAAGGAATAGAAAAATGAAGTGCTTAAAAGTCATGATTTTTTTTAAGGTTCTGAGCTACTAAGGTTCTTAGGTTCTAAGCCTTTTACCTACTACTTTATAGTTGTATGACCTGAATACCAATTTGGAATTGAGTCTTTTAGAATATTTTCTGTGCTGTAGTTTTCAGCTTCTTTTTTTGTAAGCTGATGTGACCAAGACACTCTTTTTGCATTTTGAGCTCCTTCACCTTTACAATTGTATTCGGCATAAAAAGCCGTTTTTTCCGCTTCGGGTTTTGACCAATTTTCCCAGCCTTCCGGTCTGATATGCTTTCCCAAGTCACAGTTCATATAAACGGTTTTGGCATAGATACGCCAAGGTCTGCCCAGATAAACTGCTGTTGCTGCCGGCTCTGCTGTGAGTTTGCAATTTTTAAAAACAAATCCAAAAGCGGTTCCTTCAGGTGTTGAAGCAGCAGTAATATAGGAGTTTTTGATACTGTGAATCTCGCAATTCTCAAATAGAGCCGTTGCGCTTCCGAAAATAAAATCGGTTGTTCCTTCGATGTAACTGTCTTTAATGTAGTGTTTGGCTTCTTTTCCGGACAAATAGAGCGTATCCTGATTTCCGAGAATTAAACAGTTTGAAATCTGAACTCTGTTTGCTACAATAGACAGTGCAATGGCCTGACCGTTATCACCTGAAGCATTTTTAATCGTTAAATTGGATGCCGAAAAATCATCGCCTTCCACTAAAAGGGTATAGGTATGAAAAGTGCTGTTTCTCCCCACGTTAATCTTAGAGAAGTTATCATCAAAAGTAATGATGGTATTTTCTTTGCTTTCACCAATTAAAGCCACTTGACTGTTCCATTCCGGAATACGGATTTTCTCCTTGTAAATTCCGTTTTTCACAAAAACAGTTACCTTTTCATAAGGAAAAGAAGGGCACGCATTTATGGCATCCTGAATTTTTGTAAAATCTCCCGAACCGTCTAAAGCCACGATAATCCGGTTACTTTTTTGGGTATCTGAAGATTCTTTAGACGTTATTTTTACTCCGTTTTTTACAGCCCAGGCGGTGTATTTTTTAAGTACTTCTTTGGGTGAGTCTGAATACCAGGAATAGCCGTTTCGTCTTTCGGCACCAATTTCCTCTATTGATTTTTTTCGGATTCCGTCACGATCACAAAAGAAAGGCTCATTGGTAGAAAGATCCATAAATCTCGCCCAGATTGGGGCTGCATTTTGCGTTACGATCATTTTTTTATCGATCACTTTTCCGGCATCGTTTAAAACACGCTTTTCTTCCAGGTTGGTGATTTTTGTTTTTTCAAACCAAAGTTTTGCGCTTTGTACCGCTGTAATAATTTCAGGAGAAGGTTTTTCGATCGACATTAAAAGCAATACAATTTTTGCGGATTCAGAACCGCTTAACGATGCCAGTTCGAATGCTCTTGCGTTTGCAGGTGCTAAAGTAACCTCATCATGTTGTGCGCACCAGGCCGTTAAAGTACCATTCTGTTTGTATTGTGTTTTTAAAATACAATCTATTCCTTTTCGGAAAGATTCTTTCGCTTTTTCGACAATTGCTTTAGACGGTTTTATACTAAAATAATCGGTTTCTTCGCTTACCTGACGTATAATGTTCAGGATATTCACCATCGAATCATCATTGTATGTGATGTGCGTGTAATAGCCTTTTTTTAAAGGGTAAAACTGAGGCCATCCCCCATTTTTATATTGGGCTTCTAACAAATAATCCAATCCGTTTAAAAACGATTCTTTGTATCGGTCGTCTTTTACCTGCGCGTACATTTTAGACATGAAAAGCATCTCCTGACACGTTGCTCCATTGTCTGTAGTCGTTTCTGCAGTTGTTTTTTTAAGCTTCAGTAAATCCTTTTTCTGCTCCGGCGTTAATTCATTCTGCATCTGAATGTTCTTGGGCCACCCGCCTATCTCTCTTTGGTAGAGCAGTACATTCTCTGCTATATTTTTGGCTTCATCGGTACCAAACCAGGCTGCATCATTTTTCCGAATGATATCTGGCCAGTTTTTATAGGTGTTCTGTGCCTGAATACCAAAACTCAGAGCCATACCAAAAAGCAACAGAATATTTTTTAACTTAATCATTTTAAAATTTTATTTTGTTATTCTAATCCAATTAAACCAACATATTTTAAAAACCTGTCGGGTTAGTTCTATATTATCTGTTTAATTCAACAGCTGCTAGAATAAATGGTCCGGTTGCTTTAGGATCATTGTCTTTTTTCTTTTCGTTTACATAATAGGTATACGATCCATCACGATATGGATTCCCTCCCAAACCTGCCACCTGACAGGCTTGCGTAAGTGTGATTCCGCCATCAGCATCTACCCTGATCAATTGTTTGGTTAAACCGTCAAAAGCTTTATTGGCCAAACTTTTATATTTTGCAGGCAGATATCCCTTGTTCGCTCCTTTTGCAAAAGCATAAGCAAACATTGACGATCCCGAAGCTTCAAGATAGTTTCCTTCTGCCCCGCCTTTGTCTGTAACCTGATACCATAAACCGGATTTGTCCTGATATTTAGCCAAAGCAACCGAAGCCGTATTCAGGTATTTTACCAGTTCTTTTTGTTTCGGATGGTTTTTAGGGAAATAATCCAAAACATCAACCAATGCCATTACATACCAGCCTAAAGCTCTTGACCAAAAGTTCGGAGAGGTTCCGTTATCCTTATTTGCCCAAGGCATTTGTTTGCTCTCATCCCAACCGTGATACAACAAACCTGTTTTTGGGTCTGTTGCATGCAATTGAATTAACTCAAATTGTTTCGCAACATCATCAAGACTTTTTCCTCCTTCAAAGGTAACGGTATATTGGGCGTAAAATGGTTCACCCATGTACAAACCGTCCAACCACATTTGATTCGGATAAATTTGCTTGTGCCAAAATCCACCACTGGCTGTTCTTGGCTGCTCTGTCAACTGCTTGCGCAGTAGCTGAAGCGCTTTTAAATACTTTTCTTCTTTGGTAGTCGCGTAAATATCAAACAACAAGCGTCCTGGTACAATTAAGTCAATATTGTATTTGTCCAGTTCATAGGTTTTAATCGTTCCGTCGTTTTGAACAAGAACATCTGCATAGCTTTTTACATAGGCTGCGTATCTCGGATCAGGATTTTTTTTGTTCAGTTCTTCAATAGCATGTAAAACCAATCCATGAACATAATCCCATTTTGCTGTTTTTGAATCATCGATCCTATAACTTTCGGGATGACGTTTCATTAAAGTCAAAGCCATTTTATCAGACCATTTTAAATCCTTTCCGATCACAATTTCTTTGTTTGAAGGTTCCTGCGAAGTCACTTTACAGCTTGTAAAGACCATCAGACAAACCAATGTCATTGCTGTAAAATAACCATTTGTATTCTTATTTCTCATTTATACTTTATTTTAAATTCTACTATTGATCTAATTCTAATGCGCTCAGCAAAAATGCCGCAAGAGCCGGTGAACTATTGTCCTTTGCCTTACTTTTGATGTAATATTCATTTGATCCGTCCCGAAATGGTTTTCCTCCTAAACCTACATTCGAAGATCCCCTTGAAATCACTATATGGCCCTGATCGTCTGTAATCACAAATTCTTTTACGTAGGATTCAAATGACTTTTGCGCTGTCTTTTTATAGACTGAATTCAAATATCCTTTATTTGTTCCTTTTGCTAAAGCATAAATAATCATGGCTGACGATGATGCTTCTAAAAAATTCCCATTTATTTCAGGCTTATCAGCAATCTGATACCATAAACCTGATGTGCTTTTATGCTGTACGGCAGTTTTGGCGATTTGATTCAGGTATTCCTTCAGCACTTTGTACTTGGGGTGTATTTTTGGATAATATTCCAATGTTTCTACCAAAGCCATCATGTACCAGCCTATACCACGTCCCCAGATGGTTGGCGAGGTCCCTGTTTGCGGATTTGCCCAAGCTATTTCCTTACTCTCGTCCCAAGCCTGATAAACCAAGCCTGTATTTTTATCTGTCAAATAATCGTGCGCCAATTCAAATTGTTTGGCAATATCGTTCAAAGCTTTCCCATTTTCAAATTTCACCGTGTATTCGGTGTAAAAAGGCTCGGCCATGTACAAACCATCAATCCACATTTGATTGGGATAAATTTGCTTGTGCCAAAATCCTCCACTTGCGGTTCTGGGCTGATTTTCTAACTGATCCCGGAGCTCCTGTAATACTTCTAAATACCGTTTGTCTTTAGTTTCGTCATAAAGTCCGAACAACAGTTTGCCCGGGTTGGCACAATCAATATTGTACTCGTTCTTATCATACTTAGCGATCTTTCCATTGGCATCAATCAGTTCATCTGCATATTCTTTAATATATTTGAAATATTTTTTATCATTTGTTTTCTGATATAATTTCTCAAAAGCAAATAAAACAAATCCCATTTTATAATCCCATTTAGGCTTTTCAGTTCCGTCAATCTGCCAGGCTTTTGGATATTTATCTATAATTGTAAGCGCTGTTCTCTGTGACCACTTTAAATTGTCAGGTAAGACGCTATTTTCAGTCGCCTGCGCCATTGTTTTAGTACTGAAAATCAACAGTAAAACAATCAAATTTATTTTTATAAAGGTCGGTTTAAGCATATAACTAATATTCTGGCAGTAGGTCTTTTTTGCCACAGATTAAAAAGATTAAAATGGATTAGGTTAACTTGTGTATTAAATTGCGAATATTTTTTCTCTCGCAGATCATGCAGATCATGCAGATTTTTTAATCCTCTTAATCTCTGGTACTCTTTACTCTTTACTCTTTACTCTTTACTCTTTACTCTTTACTCTTTACTCTTTACTCTTTACTCTTTACTCTTTTACATCTTACCCTTTTTGTTCAATACTTCCAACTTTTGATCTAAATATTTCACAAACTCTTCTTTCGATTTAATTCCGTTTGGCTCTTGTTCCCAGGCGCCTAAAAAATAAAAAGAAGTTGCTTTTGTAGTAGGCTTAAATACTAAAAGATAATCTAAATCTGTATCGGGAGTATTTTCGATGGTATTAATTTGATAAAAAATGGCCATTCCTAATTTGTCCGGAACTAATGACTGCTGACCATACGTGGCCAGATAAGCCCATTTTTTATTTTTGCTTTCTTTTTTAAGAAGCTCCGTATTTTTCTGCTTTACAATTCCGGTACAGATTCCTTTTATTTCTTTGGATGCCTGAATGGTATGCTGCGTGTACAGTTCATTGGGTTTAATGGTCAAAACTGAGGTAAAATCAATTTTATCCGAAGCCGTTTTCCATCCATAATATTGCACTTTTACCCCCGATTCATCGGTTTTATTTACTACTGTTGCAATAGTTGAATCTACTTCATAGAAATGCAATTTTTCATTGTTTAAGTAGCGATCTATGGATCCTATCCCGATTCCTTTTCCTGCTTTTAGAATATCGGCTCCCCAATCGCTCATCTCGTGATAGGAATCAAAATTATCCTGACCTACTTTTGGCAAAACAATTTCTGATGTTTTTTTACCGAAAATGTCAATCGCATTTCGCCAGTCTAAGTACAAACGATATCCAATTCGATTACTTTCCCAGCCTGGTCCTTCGTAACGAATGTCAAAAGAATGGTCTGTATGCTCCGGTGCCAGTTTCAGTCTGTCGACATTTTTAAATACAGTTCCTCCGATATATTTACGGGCTTCCCATTTTCCGTCTGTTTTAGCAGAAATTTCGGCATACGTTTTTGCGGTTTTCATATCATATTTCTGTGCCTTAACCGCTGTAATACCGACTAAAAGTAAGGTTGCTATTGTGATTTTTGTTTTCATTTTTTACTGTAATTGTTTAAATATTCTGTCTAAAAATTGTGTTGTATATTGAACCGTTTCTTCAAACCATGGCTGAAAAAACCAAAAGGAATGCGGTGAATCTTTTATGGTTCTGACCTCATTATAGATCTTATTTTGGTTTAAAATTGCAATCATATCCTCTCTTCCTGCATGAAACCGATCAAAACTGCTGTTGATGAACAGTGTCGGCGGAGTGTTTTTATCGGTATGGTTTAACGCCGATGCCTTTTCCCAGTTCTCCCGTTTTTCCTGATAAGTGCCGTTTAACCAAAAAGCAGCCATTTCTCCTTCTTCCGATTCCGGATGCTTAAACGCTAAAATTCCATCTACATCAATTATTGCGTTCACTTTTGCTGAGAATCTACTCTTGTTCGCAGGATCTTCAAAAGCGGAATTTTTATTTGTTGTACCAATCAAAGCTGCCATCTGACCTCCTGAAGAGCATCCAAGTACGGCAATTTTGTTTGGATCTACATGAAATTCTTTCGCATTCTCTTTTATAAACTTAATGGCATTTTTTATATCATAAACCGCCTGTGGATATTTTGCTTCGGGCGATAATTGGTATTCTATGGCAAAACAGGAATATCCTTTTGAACTGATTTCCTGCCCCAAAACCTGCATCTGATTTTTATTCCCCGATTTCCAGCCTCCTCCATGAATCAAAATTACTCCCGGATTTGTATTTTCAGTTTTGTTCCAATAGGCATCGAGATGTAATGCTCTGTTTTGACTCTTGTGATAGATTATATTCTCCATTTGAATCACATTTGCCCTGTTTTTCGCTTCTGCTATTTTTATAAACGGATATTTCTTAATCAATTTAGTATATGTACTATTTACGGTATAAGAAGTATCTGCAGTATTATGATTCTGCGCCAGAACTATATTCGAAAAGAGCCACAAAACAATTCCTATTCTTTTCATTTTTACTTATCTGATTTATTCGTTAAGAAAGGAGCCTGATTCAGGATCAGGCCCCTTTTTAACTTCCTCAAAAAAACGTAACCTCAAAATTTTTAAAACCACTAATCATAAAAACCTTTTTAATAAGCCGGGTTTTGAGGGTAATTTTTACTTCTGTTCAAATCTAATGCTGACTGTGGTATTGGTCTTAAAATTTTAAGATTACCATTCTGTCCGTTAAATACGTTGGCATTGGTGATTTTAGGATTGTATAAAACTGCTCTTTGTACCAATGTACCGGTACGTTTCAAATCGAACCAACGGTGGTATTCTCCTAATAGTTCTCTACCTCTTTCGTCTAATATGGTATTGATATCAATAGTCGTCATTACCGGAATTGCTCCTACAACTCCGCCTCCTGCTCTTCTTCTTACTTCATTCAAACGTGTTAAAGCTGTCGCTGGCTGACCTGCTTTAAAGTAAGCTTCGGCGGCAACCAGATAGGTTTCTCCCAGCCTTGCTACAATAAAATCACGGGTACTGCTTCTGTTGGTTGCTGGGGTGATCGGTGTAGTGTTGTAGTTGGCACTGGTGGCACCGCTGTATGGTGCATTTGGATCGTCGAATTTACGAACCGGAATCAGGTTGTAATCACCACCTGAAGCGGCAGCCGAAGAATAAGTTCCCCAATTGTGGTATCTGAAAGTTGCTGCATTGGCTTTTCTTGAAGCATTAGCGGTATTCCAGGCAGCTCTGTCAGCTAAAGTAAACCAGCGTGGCTCGTAAAAATCTGTAATTTTCAAAGCCGTTTTATCCGTTACGGTATAAAAATCGTAGTATCGGCTGTAGATTTCGGTCATGAAGGTATTTTCCCAACGTTTATCGCCCTGCTCATACAATGATAATGCGTAAACTGTAGGACAAAGTGTGTAACTTCTGTTTGGATATGGGTTACCTGCTGCTGCTGCGCCTAAGTACGAACTAAACCAGTAGTTTTGTGAACTTCCCAACGCTGTTACTCCTGTAGCATTCGAAGCTACTGAAAACTGAACGGAGAAAATGGTTTCGGCATTCATCTCGTTCCCCGGTTTTACCACATCCGCAAAAGATACATTAAGTCCTTGTCCGGCAATTACCTGATCTGCTAAAGAAGCTGCGGTAGTAAAATCTGCCGGTGTTCCAAAAGTTTCGTAACCTTTAGTCAAATATACTTTTGCTAATAAATCCTGAACGGCTCTTTTATTCACTCTTCCTGTATAAGCCCCTGTGCCCACTGCCGGAAGCGCTTCGTTAAGGTCTTTTAAAATTTGTGTGTATACTTCTTCTGCTGAATTTCTGTCGAAAGAGGTAATAGCAGTATTAATATTCTCTAATACAATCGGAACGCCTCCGTAAGTCTGAACCAAAAGGAAATAAGCATTTGCTCTTAAAAATTTCAGTTCCCCTACTCTTGTATCTACTGTACTTGCTTTTTCGGTAAGGGTTGAATAATACAATCCTTTGTTAGCTTGCTGAATGGCCATGTAACAAGTTCTGTACAATAAATCTACTCCGGCTGACGAAGAAGAAAGAGTTAAATATTTAGCCAATCCTTCCGGCTCCTGATTTCTTCCTTCAGAGTACATATCGGTACCTGCTTCAAACAGCCACGGATCACCGCCGTATATATCTTTTAGAGTGGCATAATTGGTGTTGACCAATGACTCAAACCCGGGAGCAGTAAGAAAATATTGTTCTGCCGAACCAAAGGCGCGGTTGTCTTCTTCGATAAAATTGGAGCACGAATTAAATGTCGTCGCCAGTATTGCTATAACTACTACTATTTTTTTCATTTTTCTTAATTTAAAATTTTAAACTTAATCCCATCTGAACGGTCCTTGTCGCAACACGATTCACTGCTAATGCTGCAGTTGCCCATTCAGGGTCATATCCTTCGTAATTGGTAAATACAAAAGGATTCAACACATTCACATAAAGTCTTAAACTTTTAATTTTCAATTTGCTTACTAAATCCTGATCAAAACTATACCCAAAAGCGATGTTTTGAATTTTTACAAATGAAGCGTCTTTGTAGAATGCTACGTTATTGGTATCATAATAAACTCCTGCTCCACGTGGTAACGGATTTGTATTGGAGTACTGGGCCGCTATACCTGCGCCATTAGCCGGAATATACCAGTCTCCAAGATCTAATTTTTGACGCCCTCTGTCGGTAACATCTGCAAAGTTGTCGTGGAATCCACTAAAGACAGTCATTCCCTGATTGGTGATTAACGACATTGACAAATCAAATTGTTTTACTTTTAAAGTAGTAGAGAAACTTCCGGACCATTTAGGATCGTAGTTTCCTAAAATAGCTCTGTCGTTATTGGCGTCAATTTTTCCATCGTTATTCAAATCTTTTACTTTTGCTTCTCCCGGTTTCTGACCGTAAGAAAGGGCTTGTGCTGCCTCACTCTCCTGCCATACTCCATCAAAAACATAGTTGTAATAAGAGTGCACATTCTCTCCGATAAATAAATTATTCCCAACATCACTTACCTGATCCTGACCGTAAATAGACTCCAGTTTGTTGACGTTTTTAGTAAAAGTGAAGCTGGTCTCCCAGGTAACATTTTTAGTTTGAATGTTTTTAGTAACCAGCGCCACCTCAATACCTTTATTTCTGATAGAACCTACATTAGAAGTAATAGTTGGTACTCCGATTTCTAACGGAAGAGCTTGTTGAAACAATAATTTTTTCGACACACGATTGTAAACGTCTACACTACCCGAGATTCTATTGTGAACAAATCCGAAATCTAAACCTAAATTCACCTCTTTTGTTTTTTCCCAGGTCAGGTTTGTATTTCCTAAGTTTGAAGCCGTGTAACCATTTGCGATTGTACCATTAAAATCATAATAAGTCGGATTTTTTAAAACGCTTAAACTTGAATATGGTTTTACGTTATCGTTTCCTGTGTAACCAATGCTTCCTCTAAATTTGAAATTAGAAACAAAATCTAATTTTTTCATAAATCCTTCCTCATGAACATTCCATCCTAAAGCAACAGAAGGAAAAGCAGTCCATTTATTGTTTTCGGCCAAAACTGATGAACCGTCATAACGTACCGAAGCAGTTAACAAATAGCGCCCTTTGTATGCATAATTCAAACGGGCTGCATACGATTCTAAAGTATTTTTAAAGTACGGAGTAAACACTCCTGAAGGAATTAAGGCAATAGTACCGCTTGATGGTGTCAATGAGTAGGTAGACTGAACTCCTGAACCCAAATTGTAAAAACTGGTTTCGAAAGGATTTTCTCTTGACGCTGCAAAATATGTTTCGGTAGCATTAGAATAAAAACTCTGAAGTCCTAAAAAGCTAAAAACGTGATCTTTATTTAAGGTGTAGTTGATGTTAAACTGATTGTCCCACGTATAATTGAAATTGTTCACATTCGTTACGTCCCCTGATGGTAAACTTTTATTTTTAAGACCAAAATCAGTTTGAGCGCCAAATGATCTTCCTTCTCTGGCATCCATTTTTCCTGCTGAAAAAGTAGATTTGAACGATAACCAACTGTTGATTTTATATTCTCCAAAAATATTACCAATGGTCGTAAATCTTTCTATTTCATCTGTTGAATTTGCAATTTCTAAAAGCGGATTGTAAGAACCTGTTTTGTTAATCGCTAAATTTCCGTTAGGATATCTCAATGTACCCGGCTGTTGCGCATAAGTTCCCACAATTTCGTTACCGGCTGCATCTATAGCCCAAGGAGAAGTATACGGATTTTGTCTGAACGCTTCCTGCATGGCTGTTGGACTTCCTAACTGTTCAGAGGTTTTAGAAATGGTTAGGTTTACTCCAAATGAAATTTTATCGTTTACCTTATGGTTCAAAGCTGCTTTAAGATTGTATTTGTCGATTCCCTCATTGTCAATCACTCCGGTTTCTTTTTGAGCTCCTAAACCAATGTTGTACGACAGTCCGTTATCGGCACGACCGGAAACATTTAAGTAATTGTTTTGCATCATTCCGCCTTTAAGAACCGCATCCTGCCAGTTGTAGCTTTGATTCTTAGCCACTCTCTGAAATAACACAGGGTTTGTACCCGCCTGTCCTACAGCAGCATTCAATTCTGAAGCATCAATATCGTTATAGGTTGGATTGGTTGCTGAAATAGTAGTTGCTAAAAATGCCGATTGATGGTAATACCACCATTTTTCAGGGCTCATAAATTTTGGTAATCTTACAGCCTCTTTGTTACCGTAAGAGCTGTCAAAAGTAACGGTAACACCAGACTTAGCGCTTGTTCCGCTTTTGGTCGTTACAATAATAACCCCGCTTCCTCCTCTGGAACCATAAATTGCGGCAGAAGAGGCGTCTTTCAATACGTCCATTCTAGCGATGTCCTGTGGATTCAGGAAGTCAATATTATCAGTAGGTACGCCATCAACCACAAAAAGCGGTCCAGAACCATCTTTATTGATCGAGTTTGTTCCTCTGATCACAACGTTAAAACCGTCACCAATACGACCGCTGTTTGAAGTTACCTGAACTCCTGCAATACCTCCCTGAATGGCTTCCATTGGATTTGTAACGTTTCTTTCGGTTATTTTAGCTGCCGATAAGGTGTTAACAGCACCTGTAAGATCTGTTTTTTTACAGACCCGTATCCTACAACCACCACTTCATTAAGTGAGTTCGATTGCTCAGCAAGACTCACATTCACTTTCGATTTTCCTGCAATGCTCACTTCCTGTGTCTGAAAGCCTAAGTAGCTTACAATTAAAATAGCTTTGTTACTGGTGACATTTATTTTAAAACTTCCTTCAAAATCTGTAGAGGTGCCGTTTTTAGTTCCCTTTTCCTGAATGTTTACACCAGGCAATGATAATCCCGTAGCATCTGTAATTTTCCCCTCCACTATAGTCGATTGCGCATAAGTTGCGCTGCTCAACAAAAAATTCAGGAAAAATAAAAATACAAGACTGTATTTTATTTTTTTCTTTAATAGTTGTTTGGTATTCATAGTTTTTTAAAATGGTTTGGTTAATTGATAGTTTTTAATTCGTAAGTTATTCTACTTTTTTTCATTGATATAGGTATTAATAAATTGTATGTTCTTTACATTTTTAAGCAAATGCACTGAATCTACTTTTTGAATGACAACATTTTTAAGCGTAATATTTTCTACAGGAGATTGCTCATAGCCTTCTGCCCATACTCCATATTTCCCTCCATTTTTGACGTTTATATTCTCCAAGCTGATATTTCTGATGGTTGGAATAAAATTGCCGGTTTGTGAACCGTAAACATTGTAAAACATATTTAATTTTAAAACACATTCTTTTACAGTACCCACTTCAAGGTTTCGAACGAATACATTTTCAATGACTCCGCCTCTTTTTGAATTGGTCTTGATTCGGATGGCACGATCCAAATTTGGACTGTCCATAACGCAGTCTTCTACAAAAATAGTATTGACACCGGCCGATATTTCACTTCCAATAACTACTCCGCCATGACCGTCGATCATTTTACAATTCTGAACGATAATATTTTTGCTTGGAATTGCTACTCGTCGTCCATCGCCATCGCGACCTGCTTTGATCGCGATACAATCGTCACCAGTATTAAAAGTACAATTCTTGATAAGTACATTTTGTGAATATTCAGGATCACAACCGTCATTATTAGGACCATGACTGTTTACGGTAACTCCGTCAATGATAATGTTGTTTGATTTTAAAGGATGTAAAATCCAAAAGGGAGCATTTATAATGGTAACATCTTTAACCAAAATGGTACTACATTCAAAAAATTCAATAAAATTAGGTCGCAGATAGCGCCCCTCACCAAAAATTCTTTCTTTTATCGGAACCCCATTTTCGGCCATATCGATCAAAACAGCACGATTTTGAGGATCATTCTGCGAAGGAATTCCTTTTTTCCAGCCGTAATCTTTACCACCGGACCAAATCCACCAGTTCGTAGCATCTGCCTGTCCGTTTAGGGTTCCTTTTCCGGTAATGGCTATATTGGTTTTGTTTTTGGCGTAAATAAGCGGCGAATAATTTATCAGTTCTGTTCCTTCAAAGGAGGTATGAACCATAGGATATTCTTTGGGATCGATGCTAAAAAGGACTTCCGCATGATCCTCTAAATGCAGGTTTACATTACTCTCTAAATGTATGGCGCCTGTTACATATTTTCCATCAGGGATCAACACTTTTCCTCCGCCGTTTTGAGCACATGCTTTTATTGCTTTTTCAAAGGCCAGTGTGTTTAATGTTTTTCCATCAGCGACTGCTCCAAAATCATTAACATTATAGGTCTTATCTAAAAAACGGGTTTTAGAGATACTCTTTACAATTAAATCTTTGTTTTTCCAGGGATCAGATTCAGAAACAGTTAAAGCCTGCTTTCCACAAGACAGCATCGTGAAAGCTGTTGTAGCTGCCATTAAAACTGATTTAAACATTCTAACTTTCCCTGTAATCATGTTATTCTATTTTAGGATTGATTTACAAAACAGTGTAATTATGTAATCGATTACACGAAAGTAGAAAAATAGTTTTAATGCACCAAATTTATTTGAAAATTAATTATATATTTAATTTTTATTACGGAATATAATTACACTTAATGTAAAAAATTAGATAATTTATTATCATTGTAGAATCGAAATCGTTTTAATTATAAATTATGGTAATCGATAACAATATGTAAAACGTTATAAAAAAAAATGTATTTTTGTCAGAGATAAATATGAAAAACCATTTTTAATGAGCGAAAAGATAACCATTTACGATATTGCCGAAAAATTAAATATCACCGCTGCTACCGTTTCGCGGGCATTAAACAATAATCCGAAAATAAAAGAGAGCACGCGCGAGTTGGTTATTAAAACTGCGGCTTCAATGAACTATAAGCAAAATAAGCTGGCGCTCGCCTTAAAAAGCGGCCGAAGTAATAATATTGGCGTTATAGTTCCGCGTATCGACAGCAACTTTTTCGCTTCGGTTATTCGGGGAATAGAAGAAGAACTTCATCCACATGGTTATCAGGTAATTATTTGCCAGACGCACGAAAATCCGAAAAGAGAAAACGAAAACTTATATACTTTAATAGATGCCCAGGTTGACGGTATCATCATGTCGGTTACCGATGTAACGGGAGAAAACGACGGTGCTTTTCAATATGTTTTGCAAAAAAATGTTCCGCTTATCTTTTTCGACAGAAGCAAACATATTGACGGAGTCAGTTCTGTAACCATAAATGACTTTAGAGGCGGTTACCAAACTACTAAACATTTAATTGATGAAGGCTGTAGAAATATTGCCCACCTATCAGGAGATCAGTCGCTTGAAATCTTTAAAAACCGATTTTTAGGGTACAAACAGGCTTTATTAGACAATGGAATAACTTTTGACGAAAAATACGTCATTCCTGTAAAGAGTACTGTTGATCACGGAAAGCAGGCTGTAGAGACGTTACTTCAATTAGAAACACCTCCTGATGCTATATTTTCATCGAGTGATTTTGCCGCTTTAGGCGCTATTCAGGAACTAAAAGAAAGAAATGTCAGTATTCCTAAAGAATTTTGCGTAGCGGGTTTCAGTAATGAACCTTTCACGAAATTTATGGAGTTATCGATTACTTCTGTAGATCAGTCTCCACTTGAAATGGGTAAAATGTCTGCTCGTGTTTTTCTGGAACAGGTGGACAAAACGGAGACGATTAAAATAGAAAAAAAGGTAGTTCTTGCTCCGGAATTACACATTCGTAAATCTTCATCAAGAACTAGCTTTTAAGTTATTTTTTACCATTAAGATAGTAAGGCAAATTAAGTTTTGCCTTTTTTTTCCTCAAACCATTAAGACATTAAGACAGATTAAGTTTTTGCCTTTTTTAAGCTTCCAAAGACTATGTTTCTATGTGTTAAAACAAATTTCACACAACAGGTTAAGTAAAACTTCTATACTACTTAATGAAACTTAATATCTTAATGGTTCAAACAAAAAAAACTCACTGTTAAGTGAGTTTTTTTTATATAATGCTTTATTTTTCTAGAGTGAAACCCCTCTCTTCCAGGGAATAAAATCGTTTTGGTTTAAGATTGCTGCTTTGGTTTTAATGGTACCGCTGGCAACATCGATGATAAACTCCAACATTTCATCAGCCATTTCGTCGATGGATTTTTCTCCGGTGATAATACCACCAGTATCAATATCAATAATATCGGACATTTTTTTAGCCAGGTCGGTGTTAGAAGAAATTTTCACTACAGGAGCAATCGGATTTCCTGTCGGAGTACCTAAACCAGTGGTAAACAATACCATATTAGCTCCCGAACCTACCATTGCCGTTGTACACTCGACATCATTTCCAGGCGTACAAAGCAGCGTTAATCCCGGTTTCGAAATGTATTCGCCATAATCAAAAACACCGGTAATTGGTGATGTCCCTCCTTTTTTAGCGGCTCCTGCCGATTTCATGGCATCGGTAATCAATCCGTCTTTTATATTACCCGGAGAAGGATTCATATCAAAACCTGAACCGGCATCTACTACGGTTTTTTCATACCATTTCATTAATTCTAAAAAGCGCTCTCCACTTTCATCTTCTACACAACGGTTGACTAATTCCTGCTCTACTCCACACAATTCAGGAAACTCCGAAAGAATGGTAGTTCCTCCTAAAGCAGCCAGTAAATCTGAAGTTACTCCGAGAGTCGGGTTAGCCGAAATTCCGGAGAATCCATCAGATCCACCACACTCTAAACCTATTTTTAGTTTGGATAAAGGTGCCGGAGTTCTTTGTACTTCGTTTGCTTTTTTAATGGCTTCAAACGTATCTTTTACCACACTACTCAACATGGCTTCGATTGTCCCGATTTGCTGTTGATCGTAAATCAAAACCGGTTTTTTACTGTTTGGATTTATCGCATCTAAAGCATCTTTAAAGATCTGAATTTGCAGGTTCTGACATCCCAGACTCAATACAGTTGCTCCAGCCACGTTTGGATTGTTTACATATCCCGCCAATAATTTAGCCAGACTGTGCGAATCCTGACGAATACCTCCACAGCCACCCTGATGTGTGATGAATTTTACTTCGATGTTGTTGAATAAATTAGCCTCGTTTGAAGCAGCTTCATTTCCGGCTCCACCGGTTTCTGACTTCACCAAAGAACGAAGTAACAACTGATAATCGTTCTCTTTGGGTTTCATTAATTCTTTTTCGAAAATATCTTTTAGAATTTCGATGTTTCTGTTTTCGCAAAATACTAACGGAAAAAACAACCATACATTCTCGGTTCCAACTTGTCCGTCTTCTCTGTGATAGCCCATGAAAGTTCTGTCTTTCCACTTCTCAATATTAGGAGCTGTCCAGCCAATCGTTTCTGTTTTTCCGGTTACTTTATCACTTTCGTGTTTGACATTAGCCGTAGAAAGCAAACCTCCTTTTTCAATTTTAGCACTCGCCTTTCCTACCAGAACTCCATACATAATAATCCTGTCTCCTGTATTAAAAGGAACCATCGCGATTTTATGCTTCATCTTCACATCACTCTCAACAGTAACAGCCGAACCTTCAAAATCAATCACCTCACCTGCTGAAAGATTTACCAAAGCTACTGCTACATTATCTGTAGGGTGAACTTTTATTAATTTTTTTTGCGTTGCCATAACTAAACTTTCTGAGTTATATTATTTATTTGTTTTTGAAAATTGGCAAAACCATTTTCAATTCCGTTTGCATCAATTTCTTCCAATGCGGCTGTAATTCCTTTTGTTAATCCCGGTACCAGCGTTAAATCCTCGTCCCAGAAGCTTTTATTCTGCAAAGTCAATCGTGCTATTTTTTCATAATCATCCGATTTCCAAAGACTTTCGAAAAAAGAAACAATATCCTCACTATCATTAATTGGTAAAACCCCGCCCTTCCAACTTCCTTTGTAAAAACGGATCAAAGCAGCAAAAGCAAACGTTAAATGAACCGGAAGTTTTTGATGAATATCCACATATCCCGTTAAACTAGGTAATACGCGCACTTTGAATTTTGAAATCGAGTTTAATGCAATTGAAGACAGCAAATGCTTGATAAACGGGTTTCTAAAACGGTCCAGAATTTCTTCAGAGAAACTGGCCAATTCTGCCTTATCCATGTTCAACGTTTCATTGATCTCTTCAAAAACAGCTTTGTTTACAAAATCACCGGTAAAAGCATTGTCAACGGTTTCTTTGACGGTCTCGTTACCATAAAGCATTGAGAAAGGAACCATAGCGGTATGTGCTCCATTCAGAATTCTCACTTTACGTGTACGATACGGCTGCATGTCGGCTACGATTTTTACATCCAGCGCTGTTTTTTCAAACGGAAGTTTTGCTTTCAGTTTATCATCTCCTTCAATTACCCACAAAAAGAAACTTTCGGCACTTACAATCAAATCGTCTTTATAATCCAACTGACTGTTGTACTCTTCTATTTGGTCTTTCGGATAACCGGGTACAATTCTGTCTACTAATGTATTATGAAAAGAACAACTAGCTGTCAACCAAAAAACAAATTCATTTTCTAATTTCCAGTCCGCACAATATTTTAAAATAATTTCTTTTAAAGTATCTGAATTGTAATTGATTAATTCGCAAGGAATAATTGTTAATGCTTTATCTGCCGCTCCTTTAAAATGCTTGAATCTTTCATATAAAAGCACCGTTAATTTAGCCGGAAAGGAAACCGGGGGCTGCATACTCAACTGATCGGATTCGATATATTCTATACCTGCTTCCGTTGTATTTGAAATGATAAAAGCCAATTCTTCTTCTCTGGCCAAAGCCAGATACTCCTGAAAAGACGCATAAGGATCAATTGCTTTTACGATATTGGAAATCAGTTCTTTCTCCTGAATCTCTTCTCCTTTTTTAACTCCTTTCATGAACAAAGTATACAATCCGTCCTGAGCATTAATCATGTTCACCAAACCTCTGTCGATAGGCTGTACTACGGCAATTCCTGCGTTAAAATCAGCTTCCTGATTTAATTTTTGAAAAGCATATTCTACAAAGGCTCTTAAAAAGTTACCTTCTCCAAATTGAACTATTTTTATAGGAAGTTTTTCTGAAAGCCCTGAGCTCACTCTGTTTAATTTTTCCATTACTTTTTCTCTTAAAGTGTTATAAATAATCACGTTTAATACCTTATTTATCTCTGATTATTTCCTCTCACTGTAAAAGAAACATTACACTTGTGTAAGGAAAACAAACCTTGCTGTGAGGACTCACAAGATTCATTTATCAAGCGTAATGCTCAATTACAATTTCTAAAATCTAAAAAAAACGCATGTTAAATAAGGACCTATATGATTACCCTTATATATTTTTTAATACTTTTTATAATATCCAGAACCTGACTAACTTTTGTTTTTAATCCGTCATAATCCTGTTGCTCTAATATCTCTTTTGAAATTAACTGTGATCCAATTCCCACGCAGGTTGCTCCCGCACTAAACCACGAAGTCAGACTATCAACTGTTGGCAAAACTCCACCTGTTGGCATGATATTCGTCCACGGACATGGGCCTTTTATTGCTTTGATAAATTCAGGTCCGTAAATATCACCCGGAAACAATTTTACAATTTCACATCCTAATTCTTCGGCTCTTGCGATTTCGGTAAGTGTTCCGCAGCCCGGAGACCAAAGTACTTTTCGACGATTACAGGCAATTGCAATATCTTCTCTAAAAACCGGAGTCACAATAAAATTCGCTCCCAAACTCATGTACAAAGATGCTGAAGCCGCATCAGTAATAGAACCAACACCAAGCATCATTCCCGGTAATTCTGCTAAAGCATACTTGTTTAATGCTCCAAAAACTTCATGGGCAAAATCTCCTCTGCTTGTAAACTCCATTAATCTTGCGCCTCCATCATAACAGGCCTTTAATACTTTCTTGCTTATTTCGATATCTGAATGAAAGAATAGCGGAACCATTCCGTTTTCTTTCATCATTAAAGCCACTTCAATTCTTGAATATTTTGCCATATTTAAATCAATTATCTAGATACTAATCCGGTAGCATCACCATCTATCATATTTTCAACTTCTTTTAAGGTTACCAGATTATAATCTCCGGCAATGGTATGTTTTAAACAACAAGCAGCCACAGCAAAATCTAAAGCTCTTTGCTTGTTGTTTTGATATTCCTGTAATCCGTAAATTAAACCTCCCATGAAAGCATCCCCGCTTCCAACACGATCTACAACAGGAGTCACTTCTTTTACGGCTGCCTGATAAATGGCTTTACCATCAAATAAAACCCCTCCTATTCTTTGATGTGATGCACTTACGGAGTACCTAAGGGTTGTTGCTGCTATTTTTAAACCCGGAATCAACTCAAACAATTTGCTGTACAAAACCGGAAGCGATTTCTCATCCTGATAATTCGGATTGACTTTCGGAATTCCCAACATAAAATAAGCGGTATCAATATCTCCTAAAATAACATTGCTGTATTGCAACAGCTCCGGCATTACATCACTTGGTGTTTTTCCGTATTGCCATAATTTTGATCGGTAATTCAAATCGCAGGAAATTGTAATTCCCAGTTTATGTGCTGCTTTAACGGCTTCTAAACAGGCTTCGGCGGCACTTTGGGAGATTGCCGGTGTGATCCCGCTCCAGTGAAACCAATTGGCTCCCTCAAGCACTTTCTCCCAGTCAATCATTCCTTTTTCGATAGTTGCCATCGAACTGTGTGCACGATCATAAACCACATTACTGCCTCGTGTTCCGGCACCGGTTTCCAGAAAATAGATGCCTAAACGCTCTCCTCCGTAAACTACATTTCCGGACGTTACATTCATTTTTCGCATTTCTTTTACTGCCGAAGCACCAATTTCATTTTCGGGTAATCTTGTTACAAATTCGGCATTCAAACCATAATTAGCCAAAGACACGCAAACATTAAATTCACCGCCGCCATAAGATGCTCCAAATGCTTTTGCCTGCGAAAATCGCAAGTGTCTTTCTGTCGAAAGACGCAACATAATTTCCCCGAATGCAACTACTTTATTCATATAATTTTATTGTTTTACCAGTAAAAGATTTTTTTACCATTAAGATATTAAGAAAATTAAGCCTGATGCTTTTATTTGCCACAGCTTACACTGATTAAAAAGATACTCAAACTCTTTCCTCTATATTCTTTGCTCTATAATCTCTCTTCTTACTTAAAATTTAAAATACTCTTTTGCATTATGATAGGAAATATCCGAAACCAGTTTCCCTATCCACTCCATATCATTTGGAAGCTCTCCACGTTTGATTTCATCCCCTAAAAGATTACATAAAATACGTCTGAAATACTCATGTCTCGGGAAAGACAAAAAGCTTCTCGAGTCTGTCAACATTCCCACAAAACAACTGATTAAACCCATATTTGAAAGAGCATTTAATTGTTTTGTCATTCCGTCTTTCTGATCTAAAAACCACCAGCCCGATCCAAACTGAACTTTCCCTCTGACACTTCCGTCATTAAAATTTCCAATCATGGTTGCCATCACTTCGTTATCGGCCGGATTCAGGTTATAAATTATCGTTTTCGTCAATTTATCTTTACTGTCCAAGGCATTTAAAAAGCCGGATAGTTTTTGTGCCTGCGGATAATCTCCAATAGAATCCCAACCTGTGTCAGGTCCTAAAATTCGGTGCATGCGGGCATTATTGTTTCGCAAAGCTCCAAGGTGAAATTGCTGTACCCATCCAAACTCATGATACGTCTCGGACAAGAATAACAATACGGCACTTTGAAATTTTAAAATCTCTTCGGGAGTTAAAATTCTGTTTTCTCTTTTCTTTTTGAAGATGCTATTAATTTCATTCTCTGTAAATTCTTCGAAATAAATCTGGTCTAAGCCATGATCACTAAGTTTACAGCCGTTTTGATTAAAGAACTCAATTCGGTTTCGCAATACACTGCACAAATCAGCGTAGGTATGAATCGTAACTCCGAACACCTCCCCTAACTTGTCCAGATAGGCATTATAGCCATCATTGGAAATTAAGATCGCTTTATCAGGTCTGAAGGCCGTACTCATTTTAGTTCCAATTGGATTCTTTGCCAATTTTTGATGAAACTCAAGACTGTCAATCGGATCTTCGGTCGTGCAAACCAATTCAGCATTTACTTTTTTAAGCAGATTTTGCGTACTGTAGGCCGGAGAATTAATTTTCTCGGTTGCTTCCTGGTATATTTTCTCTGCCGATTTTTCATTCAGCAAATCATATATATCAAAATAACGCGCCAGCTCTAAGTGCGTCCAATGATACAAAGGATTACGCATGGTGTATGGAACCGTTTTGGCCCAGTTTAAGAATTTATCTTTGTCAGGAGCGTTTCCGGTCACAAAATGCTCGTTGATTCCCAAGGTACGCATTGCACGCCATTTGTAGTGATCTCCGTTGATCCACACCTGTGTAATGTTTTCAAAAATTTTATCTTCAGCAATAAACTGAGGATTCAAATGATTGTGATAATCGATGATCGGCTGATTTTTGGAATAATTATGATACAGCTCTTCTGCAAATTTATTTTCAAGTAAAAAATTATCGTTTATGAAGGTATTTGAACTCATGATTTTTTTGATGTAATTGAGATAATTATTCGTTTGATGGCTTCCCGATTGTTGCTAAGATTCCACCATCAACATACAAAATGTGGCCGTTCACAAAATCGCTTGCTTTTGAAGATAAAAATATAGCCGCTCCGGCCAGATCACTTGCTTCTCCCCATTTTGCAGCCGGTGTTCTACTAATGATAAAATCATTAAAAGGATGCCCGTCCACTCTAATAGGTTTGGTCTGTTCGGTAGCAAAATACCCCGGACCAATTCCGTTAATCTGAACATTATGTTTGGCCCATTCGGTAGCCATATTTTTGGTCAGCATTTTCAAACCGCCTTTCGCAGCAGCATAAGCTCCTACTGTACTGCGGCCCAACTCGCTCATCATCGAACAAATATTGATTATTTTTCCTCGCCTTCTTTCAATCATCCCTCTTACCACATGCTTTGATACAATAAACGGACTCACCAAATCAATATCAATAACCTCTTTAAAATCGGCTACCTCCATTTCAATCAGTGGAATTCTTTTAATAATCCCTGCATTGTTAATCAGGATATCAATTGGTCCCACTTCATTTTCAATTTTCCGAACTGCAGCAATAACTTCCATTTCGTCCGTTACATTAAACTTATAGCCCACTGCATGAATCCCCTCTTTTTGAAGTTCCGCTACGGCATCATCAATTTTTTGTTGAGAAGAATTTCCGTTTACCACAATTGTCGCACCCGCCTCTCCTAATCCTTTTGCCATTGCCATTCCCAGTCCGTGTGTACTTCCTGTAATCAGGGCAACTTTTCCGTTTATATCAAATAATGAGTTTGCCATATTTTTTATCTTAAATCAGTGATTTTACACACATCCATATCTCCGTAATCCAAATTCTCACCCGCCATTCCCCAGATAAAAGTATAATTACTGGTTCCCGATCCTGAATGAATCGACCACGGTGGTGAAATAACCGCCTGATGATTGTTCATCCAAATGTGTCTCGTTTCCTGAGGCTGTCCCATAAAATGACAAACGGCCTGATTTTCGGGAATATCCAAATAAAAATAAACTTCCATTCTGCGATCGTGTACGTGTGCCGGCATGGTATTCCATACACTTCCGGGTCTTAATTCCGTCATTCCCATCTGTAATTGACAAGTGGTTACAACACCTCCAATAATCATTTGATTTACGGTGCGGTGATTGGCTGTCTCCATAGTTCCCAATTCCAGCTTGTTTGCTTCTGCCAGACTCACTTTTACGGTTGGATATGTTCTGTGTGCCGGAGCAGAATTGATATAATATTTTGCAGGATTCTTAGGATCATCACTTTTAAAAATCACTTCCTTATTACCGCTTCCGATGTACAAAGCATCTTTAAACGCTAATTCGAAAGAAACTCCTTCAACGACCACAGTCCCTTTGCCACCTACGTTGATAATTCCCATTTCTCTTCTTTCCAAAAAGTAACCTGCTTTCAACGGGTCAATACTTTCCAAAGTCAGATCCTTTAACGGAACTGCTGATCCTGCGATGTATCTGTCATAATGAGAATAGGTTAACACAATCTCATCTTCCTGCATTAAATCGTCAATTAAGAATTCGTTTCTCAATTCCTGAGTATCATATTTTTTTACAGCTTCCGGGCTTGACGCGTATCTTGAACTATATTTTGTCATAATTTTAAATTAATGTAATCGATTGCGCAAAATTAGATTTTTATCCTTAAAAACCATAATTGATTGTAAAATTTATTCTTTTTTTATAATTGTTTTTGTTATCTGTAATCCTTAAAGATTGATAATCGGACTGTATTTAGGTACTAACATTTTCATCACAGACCATCCTGTCAGGTAACAAATGGCACAAATAGAAAAAATGATAAAATATCCGGCTTCAATTCCTTGAAAACCCATAAATGACATATTGCTTTCTTTGGCATAATCAAACAGCATTCCTGATCCTTTATTGATAAAAGTAGAACCAATGCCTCCGGCCAAACCTCCAATACCAGTGATCGTTGCAATTGCTTTTTTAGGAAACATATCTCCTACAGTCGTAAAAATATTAGCCGACCATGATTGATGAGCTGCACCTGCAATACCAATAATAACAACGGGAATCCAATAACTGATATACCCTAAAGGTTGTGCAATCAGAGCCAACAAGGGAAAGAATGCAAAAATTAGCATTGCTCTCATTCTGCCTTCATAGGGGTTCATTCCTTTCTTCTCTACAAAATAGGTTGGCAGCCAGCCACCAATAATTGACAACAAGGTTATCATATATAAAACGAATAAAGGAAGTGCCGCCTCAGTAGAATCCATACCGTAAACTGAACTTAAGTAAGCCGGGGTCCAGAATAAGAAAAACCACCATACTCCATCAGTCATAAACTTACCAAAAGCAAATGCCCAGGTTTGTTTGTATTTAAAACAATCGACAAAAGAAACTTTGTCTTTGGTTTCCGGTACATACCCCTTTAATTTGCTGTCTGTAATATCATCTTGTTGTATATACTCTAATTCTGCAGCACTTACTTTTGGGTGGTTTTCAGGCTTATCATACATGAAAATCCAAAATCCCATCCAGACAAAACCTAAGGCACCAATGATGATAAAGGCCATTTCCCATCCGAAAGATTCTGCGATAAACGGAATAGATATAGGAGCTGCCAAAGCACCAACAGTAGCACCTGCATTGAAAATACTGGTAGAAAATGCTCTGTCTTTTTTAGGAAAATATTCAGCGGTCGTTTTAATCGCTGCCGGAAAATTTCCTGCTTCACCTACTGCTAAAACAAAACGTGCAAAGATGAACAGCGTAACACTTACATTAATGACCAGTCCGGTATCTTTTACAAGGTGAATTGCCTGCTTGGCGCCCTCGAAACCTACAAACCAGTTCCCACTAATAATTCCGGCTGTGGCAATACCACAAAAAGCATGAAGACAAGCCCCAAAAGACCAGATCCCAATGGCCCACAGAAATCCTCGTTTAGTATCCATCCAATCCACAAATCTACCGGCAAACAGTAATGAAACTGCGTAAAAAATAGAAAACAAGGCGGTTATATTTCCGTAGTCATTATTAGTCCAATGAAACTCAGGCGCGATAAAATCGCTCCACGTTAAAGAAAGTACCTGTCTGTCTAAATAGTTGATAGTGGTTGCAAAAAAAAGCAAGGCACATATACTCCAACGATAACTTCCTGTAGATTTTTTGGATTGGGTCATAATAACTGCATCTGTTTGGTTCATGGTAATGGTTTATTATAAAAGTTGATAGTTTTCCGGCTCATTTAATCTGCTGTTCAAACACGATATAAAAATTACAATACCTATGAATTAAATGCAACAAAATTAAATAAATGTAATCGATTGCACAAATATAGTTTTAAATCTTTATATTCCAAATAAATTATATAAAAATTTAATTTCAACACATAATTAAACAGATCGCTCAAAAAAAATACTTTAAATTACATTTTAAGTAATATATTTGTTAAAAGATATTTTTACAAACTTAACCGTTTTATCTATCAAAATTGTCCAAAAAACTTTCACTTTTGATCAATTCACTGTAATCTTCAGGTTTGTGAAGTAAAAGTCATTTGTTACATTTTTATAAAAGCGTAAAACTGATCCAAAAAAACTTTGTTTTAAAACACTTTTCCAACCCATTTAAATATTACCATAATTCATGAAAAATGTAAAAGAATTACTTCTAACCTTATTTTTATTCACCTTCATGCACACTACTATACATGCACAAAATGAAATTATACCGCTCTGGAATACTATCCCCGATGAAATAAAAGCTACGGAATACAAGGAAAATGAATCTTTTATAAACGGAAAAGTGCAGAGTACAAGTTTAGTTACCGTTCCAACTTTGAGTGTTTTTTTACCTAAACAAAGCAACCCAATCAAACTGCTGTTCTTATTTTTCCGGGAGGAGGATATCAACATTTAGCTATTGATAAAGAAGGCACCAAAGTCGCCAACTGGCTTAATAGCTTGGGAATTGCAGCTTTTGTTGTCAAATACAGATTACCCAGTGATCAAATCATGAAAGACAAAAAGAACGGACCATTACAAGACGCACAGGAAGCCATACGTCACGTAAGGCAAAATGCAATAAAGTACAGCATAGATGTTAACAAAATAGGGATTATTGGCTTCTCGGCCGGAGGGCATTTAGCTTCTACGCTGGCAACACATTACGATGAAGCAACTTATGATTCAAAATCTAAAACAAGTGCACGTCCGGATTTTTCACTTTTAATTTATCCGGTAATCTCCATGCAAAATGAGATTACACACAAAGGCTCGCAAAGTAGTTTACTGGGGAATAATCCCTCACAGGAAGTACGTGATTTTTATTCTAACGAAAAGAAAGTTACTTCAAAAACGCCTCCCGCTTTCCTGATTCATGCCACAGACGACAAAACCGTTTTACCGGAGAACAGTATCAATTACTATCTGGCGCTTAAACGAAACGGGGTTTCAGCTGAATTACATCTTTATGAAAAAGGAGGTCATGGTTTTGGGTTGGGCGTAAATAGTACTAGTAAATTTTGGACCCGAGATTGCGAAGAATGGCTTAAAATTAATGGCTACCTATAATAGTATAGAAAGAATAAAAAAAGGGTCTTTAGATCCGGATAACCCAATAACCAAATCTAAAAACCCTATAAAAATCAGACTCTTTTGTAATCCTGCAAATTCATACAAAGCTTATACCCACGATCAAATGAATAAGTCCAATTTTCATTGTAATTAAAAAAATGTTTCTCCAAAAACAGTTAATTATAACAACCTATTATGCGGTCTAAAAAGGTAAACACAGCATAATTACCCGTTATTATGGCGCGAAATTACAAGCAACTTTAGAGAAATCATTACGGCTTTCCGCATTATGAAAAACTTTTTCCTCCTAAAAATGCTAAGTCATTGACTATCTGAAACACTACAGTTCTAAAATCTTTTGTTTTTTTTAAGGACTAAGAAACTAAGGCTCTGAGATACTAAGACTCGAAGATAATAAGGTTTTAAAAATTTTCGAAGTTTTCTTATTCTAGATTAAGTTATAACAAACTCTTTACTAGTACATTTGCAAAATACAGATTTTTTTTTCTAAGCTATTAAGACGTAAAGTTCCTAAACTTATGGAATCTTAGAACCTTAGTATCTCAACACCTTAGCATCTTAGAAAGAACTCAAAAAACTACTATCTATGAAAACATACGAATTCTTACTGCTTGGAAAAAACCAAGCCATTCTTGAGATTTTGCTCCGATTGGTGAATGCTTATGAAAACTGGAATGCAGTTGGTTTTAATGACGAAAAACTGGCTCAGGATTATTTTCTGAACCACAAAATTGATATTGTACTTTTGAGTTCAGGTATAGAAGATCATATCGAAAAAGAATTTACTTCTTTTTGTTTAAAACAGCAACCTGATGTTGAAGTAATTGAACATTTTGGAGGAGGAAGCGGTCTATTAAAATCAGAAATTGAATATCGATTGCATCTGAAAGGAAAAATTTAGATGCCAACAAATTCTTTAAATTTGCCAAAAACCGAACGCTAAAATGGAAAAGAAATATTCAGTTGTCATTCATCCCTCACCAGAAATAATTGAGGACATCAAAACCATGAAAGAACATCTGGCAACTAAAATTGGCTGGTTCAACAGTAAAAATTCGGTGGCACATATTACGATTTGTGAGTTTACAACTGACGATTCTCAACTGGATAAATTCAAGCAAAAGCTTTTTAATATTTGCGATACCTTTACTCCGTTTCAGGTACATTTGGATGATTTTGGTTCGTACGAAAGTGGTGCTTTTTTCATTGCCCCAAATGAAGAATCAAAAAAAAGCTTACAACCAGTCATGAAAAAGACACAGAAAGCGTTACTTCTTTCCAACCTAAAAAAAAGCAGTGATCCGCATATTTCTATCGGCAGAAAACTAACTCCCGAAAATCTTAAAATCGCATCGCAGCTCTTTACCACAATTGCCATGGATTTTTCCTGTGAAGAAATTATTCTCCGTGAATTAGATCCGGTGAAAAAACAGTTTTTTGTCATCGATACTTTTCCTTTTGGCAGTAATCCACAGCCGGAACTTATACAGGGAACTTTGTTTTAAATGTTTATTGTGAGATGTGAGACGCAAGATGCAAGATGCAAGATACGAGATGTGACCTGAAACTTGAAACCTGAAACTTGAAATTTCCGTATATTTGAATTTTACAAATCATCGTCATGAAATCACTGGATTCTTTTTACAAAGATATTACTGAAGGTTCCTCCGTTGAACCGGGTTCTTTATTGCCCAATGACATCAAAAAAGAGATTGGTCATTTTAATGTATTTAATATCAAAGAGGTTTTAGATCGTCTTCAGGGTAAAGCAATCATGCCTTATGATCGCCGTGCTTACTACAAAATCAGTTTGATTAAAGGAAAAAACAGGGCTGAATACGCCGATAAGATAATTGAAATTGAAAAGCAGGGACTATTATTTGCCACCCCAAAGATTCCGTACAATTATTTACCACAGGATATGAATCAATCCGGGCAGTTTTGCGTGTTTACCAGTGAATTTTTATCAAAAAACAAAAGCGGGATTGATCTGGACGAGCTTCCTATTTTTGCTTCTGACGGGTATCCTATTTTTCAATTAACCGATGAAGAAGTAGCAGAAGTAGAATTGATTTTCAACAAAATACAAAAAGAAATCAATTCCGATTACGTTTACAAATATGATTTAATTCGGAATTACGTCGCCGAACTCATTCACTTCGGACAAAAACTACAGCCAATAACGGCATTGTATTCCAAACACAATTCGGCTGCCAGAGTTTCTTCTTTGTTTGCTGAATTGCTGGAAAGACAATTTCCTATTGAATCTCCAAATCAACGCTTACAGCTCAGAACCGCCAAAGATTTTGCCGAAAGATTATCGGTCCATGTCAATCATCTGAATAAAGTTTTAAAGGAAAATACCGGAAAAACTACAACCGAATTAATCAGCAGCCGTTTGACAAACGAAGCCAAAATCCTTTTAAAACAAACGGACTGGAATATTTCTGAAATTGCCTTCTCCTTAGGATTTGAAGAATTGGCACATTTCTCTAACTTCTTTAAAAAACAAACTTCGTTTACTCCTTTAGCTTTCCGATCTTAAATTCATGATTTGAATTTCGCAAACATCGATTTGATATTTACAATTTCCCCACACTACTTCGCCCCTACCTTTGTCTTATCAATTTAAAACATAAAATAAAATGGCAGTACATACAAAAATTGCTCTGGTAACAGGTGGCAGCAGAGGTTTAGGAAAAAATATGGCGATTGCAATTGCTAAAAAAGGAATCGATGTAATTATTACCTACAACAGTAAAAAAGAAGAAGCTGATTCAGTAGTGAAAGAAATTGAAAGCTTAGGTCAGAAAGCAGCCGCGCTTCAATTAAATGTTGCCGATTCCGGTACTTTTAATCCCTTTTTCAACTCTGTTGCAGAAACTCTGAAAAGTACTTTTAAAACGGATAAGTTTGACTTTTTAGTAAACAATGCCGGAACGGGACTCCACAATTCATTTATGGAAACAACAGAAGCCGAATTTGATCAATTGAGCAATATACATTTTAAAGGCCCCTTCTTCTTAACTCAGAAAGCATTAAACCTTATGAATGATGGTGGCGGAATCGTAAATATCTCAACTGGTCTGGCAAGATTTTCTTTTTCGGGTGCTTCCGCCTATGCCTCTATGAAAGGTGCTATTGAAACGTTAACCAAATACCAGGCAAAAGAATTGGGCGAACGCAAAATCAGAGCCAATGTAGTTGCTCCGGGGGCAATCGAAACCGATTTTGGAGGTGGTGCAGTTCGCGACAACGAACAATTGAACAAAAATATAGCTGCAGTTACCGCTTTAGGAAGAGTTGGATTACCGGACGATATTGGCGGAGTCGTTGCCTTTTTATGTACCGAAGAGGCACGCTGGGTAAATGCACAACGCATTGAGGTTTCAGGCGGAATGAATTTGTAATTTTATCACGTGAGTTTATAATTTAAACCCGACAGGCTTTAAAAACCTGTCGGGTTTGTCATTCTGAGTATATTGAATTAGTAAGAATTCTGTTTTTAATCTTTCTCGATGATTACATCAAAACCTCCGTTTTTATCAAAAACAACGTCATAGAATTTGGCGTTTTTTTGTATTCCGACCTCATAAGTGGTTTTGTTTTTATCGTCTACCACTACTGCCGATTCTTTAATGGCACTGGCAGGATAATTTTTCTTCAGATAGGTTTGTGCTTTTTGCGGCAGCTGATTGAATGGAATTTGCAACTCAAAGGCTTTCAGAACTCCCAAATTATCATAAACCGCCAATGCATTGGTGTTTTTATCTGTTTTGAACTTGGCTTCATACCGAATTTCATCATCATCGTCTCCCACATACTTCAAGGTCCAGACCGGAACTTTACCAGGATATTCTTTCTGAAAAGTAAAAACTACTTTTTCAGGAGGTGTGACAACTTTATCGGGAGAAACTCCACTCTGCCCTATTAAAAAGCTGCTATACAAAAAGGTTATCATCAGGAATATTTTTTTCATGTGCCAAATTTTAAATTAACATCTCTTAAATAACGTATTAAAATTACTACTTTATTCCGAAGAAAAAATGATATTATAAAAAAATGTTAAAATAAACGGTAACAATGTTCTGTGTCAGACGTCTTACGAAAAACCAAAACCTAAAAAATGAAATCTAACCTGAAAAATTTTGAGGCTTCACCGCAGCTTTATGCACGCATAGCCGGGATATTATATTTGGTCATTATCGTCATGGGATTCTTCGCAGAAACATTTGTCAGAAACAAATTGTTTGTGTCTGGGGATGCCACTGCCACCGCTCAAAATATTATGCATTCGCAATTTCTGTGGAAAATTGGCATTACAGCGGATCTTATTATGCAAATTTGCGATCTGCCGGTCATGATTATTCTCTATTATCTTTTAAAGCCGGTAAACCGAAAGCTTGCTCTTTTAAATTTATCGTTCAATTTAATCCAGACTGCCGTTTTAGTCGCCAATAAACTGAATCTTTTAGCGGCATTGTTCTTTCTGGGAGATGCCGAATATTTAAAATCTTTCAGTCCGGATCAGTTACACACCTTATCTTATCTTTCGATTAAGTTACACGATTATGGTTTCGGAATCGGATTGATCTTTTTTGGATTTGTATGTTTACTGGAAGGCTATCTGATCTTTAAATCGGGTTATTTACCAAAGGCAATTGGAGTTTTAATGAGCCTGGCGGGAATTTGTTATCTTACCAATAGTTTCTTCTTAATTCTCATCCCGAAACTTTCAAGTATAATTTTATTGATGCCATGTTTGATTGCCGAATTGTCTCTTAGTTTATGGCTTGTTTTTAAAGGGGTAAAACTGCCTGTCTGGAAACAGCAGTTGGTATAATCAACCTTAATAATGCAATTAATTTAAACACAAAGATTCTAAATGTTGAATAATAATAGCCACAGATTTAAAGGATTAAATCGATTAAAAAATCTGCCAGATCTGCGGGAATTTGTTTTTTTTCACACGCAGATCTGGCAGATTTTGCAGATTTTTTTTAATCCTTTTTAGTAGAAGCTATTACTTTGAAAATCATTCAAACTGTGTAATTACCAAAACTGAAATACAATCAAAAAAGCCTGCCGGAAATTACTCCTGAGCAGGCTTCTTCTTTGAAATAATTGAATTAGTAAGCTCCCTTCATTTCTGTTTTTTCATCAATTTTACTTCTGTTTCAGTCCAATTTTACATCTGTATTATTTCTTTAATCGATCTGATAATTCTCTTTTATAGGTAATACCAATCGGTAATTTTTCGTTTTTAATGACCACAAAATCTTTATCGGTGGCTTCAATTTTATCAAGAGCCACGATATAGGACTTGTGAATGCGCATGAAATTCTTCTCGGGTAGGCATTTCTCCAATTCACTGGTCGTGATAGAGGCCAGATAAGTTCTTTTTATGGTATGTAACTTCACATAATTCCCAAAACTCTGTGCAAACAAAAGCTGATCCAATTCTATCTCAATAAAGTAACCGTCAACCTTCACTGTAACGGAATTGATTACTGCTTCTTCAGTTTTCGCTTTACCATTTTCCGTGGCAAAAAAACGATCGATGGCTTTGAGGAATCTTGGAAAATAAATAGGCTTGAGAAGATAATCTATAACACCGTAATCATAACTTTCAAGGGCATACTCAGAATAAGCGGTGGTTAAAATTGTACTGGGATGCGTTGGAATAATCTTCAGTAATTCCATCCCTGATATCTCCGGCATATTGATGTCCAGAAACATCAAATCAACGGGATGGTCTCTTAAATAATCCATCGCTTCAATACCGTTAAAGCCCTGAAAAACCAATTCTAATTGCGGATTTTGCTTGATGTAATTCGCCAGCACATAATGCGCTGCCGGTTCATCATCGACAATTATACATTTTTTAGGTTCTCTCATTCGACAAACTTTTTCAATTGTACTTTCAAATCTACAATGTAAGTATTCTTATCGTCCTGAATGTCCAATTTATAGGCTTTGCCATAAATCAAATTCAATCGCTCAATGGTATTTTTCAAACCAATCTTAGTCGAAATAACATCCGTTTTTTTCTTTGGAATAGAATTTACTACATGCAAATGCAGTAAACCATTTTCGACTGTAATGATGATTCT
Organism: Flavobacterium sp. B183; assembly: GCF_023539155.1. NCBI lineage: Bacteria > Pseudomonadati > Bacteroidota > Flavobacteriia > Flavobacteriales > Flavobacteriaceae > Flavobacterium > Flavobacterium sp. B183. The sequence goes on from NZ_CP097434.1 coordinate 4,272,443, forward strand.
CACAAAACATTTTTCAATTGCACAGGTTCCGTGTTTGAATGCATTTTCGATAAACGCAATCAGCAGCATTGGTGATACTTTATAGGCATTTTCATTGTCGATTTTACAGTCGTACGTAATCTCACAGCGATACCCTACCCTTTCTTTTTCCAACTGGACATAACTGTTTATAAACTCGAGTTCGTCTTCCAAAGACACGCATTGTTTGTTATTGCTTTCGAGCTGATACCGCATCAGCTGTGATACTTTCATGATTAAATCAGATGTCCGGTCCGGAAACTCGAGACTAATTCCGTAAAGCGTATTAAAGGTATTAAATAAAAAGTGCGGATTCAATTGTCCTTTTAATGAATTCAATTGCATCTGATTGAACAAAAGAGTCTCATCCGTCTGTCTCTTGTGGATTCTGTAAAACTTAAAAACAATTATCGGGCTCAATATACAAACCAAAGTCCCTAAAACACTGGCCAGTTGATACACATAACTGCGCTGATGAGAGTTTTGGTACAAACGGCAGTTGCTAAACATTTCCAGACTGGTAACCTCATATAAAACAACCGAAAAGAGCAATACTCCCGCCAGTGTCAGAAAAATATAAGTCACAGGGCGTTGTTTTTTAAAAAGTATGGGAAGTAAAAAGAAACGGTTGAATTGAGCGTGTAAGTATAAAATTAAATAGAAAAAAATGCCCATTAAGATGGAGGTAAACGAACTGAACAACATCCAGTCGTTTTTTAAGGTATAAATAGTAAATGAAAAGGCAACAACGGCAATTTCCTGCCACCATTTGTGATCCAATATGTTTTCCAGTTCTTTATTCATTCTTAAAACTTAAATAGTTTACAAATTAACCACATTTTTTTAGTTTTTATTTCCAATAAATGACCAATTGAATTGGTCATTTATAATCGCATTACATCATTTAAGAAAGCTTTTATCCGACCAAGTGAAATAATTTTGAGAGATCAAATTCACACCACTAATTTATATGTACTTCAAAAAAATTACTTTATTAGTTTTCTTGATTTTTGCCTGTGGTAGTTCTGCTCAAACCCTGTCTTTAAAAGAAGCCATAAAAACAGGTTTGGAAAACTACGGTTCCATCAAGGCAAAAAACAATTACACCAATGCGTCACGCGAAAGTCTTAAGCAGTCTAAACGTGATTACCTGCCCAACCTAAACTTATCGGCACAACAGGATTACGGAACTGTAAACGGTCAAAACGGACCTCTTTATGGTTTTGGGGGTCTTGGAGTAGCTTCGTCCGGGCTTCCATTACCGGAACAAAACTGGAATTCGGCATTTGGCGCACTTTATCTGGTCAACATGAACTGGGATTTTTTCACTTTTGGAAAAACACAGGAAAAAATCAATTTATCTAAAATTGATGTTCAGGCCAAAGAAAAAGATCTGAAACAGGAAAAATTCCAACAGGAAATCAAAATTTCTGCCGCTTATCTGAATTTACTCGCAAGTCAGAGATTGTTGATTTCACAGCAAAAAAATCTGGATCGCGCTCAGGTTTTCAAAAAAACAGCCGTAGCAAGAGTTAAAAACGGATTATTAGCCGGAGTCGATTCTACTTTAGCCACTGCCGAAGTATCAAAAGCTAAAATCGCACTGAATCTGGCCAAAAACTTTGTCAAAGAACAAAACAACAAATTGGTCGATCTCATGGGCGTTGCTCCTCAGGATTTTGTAACCGATTCCCTTTTTGTCACTCAGATTCCAAAAGAACTGCTTAAGGAAAATACTGCAACAGACAGTCTTCATCCTTTATTACAATTGTATAAAACAAAAATCGATTACAGCAATCAGCAGGTCAAACTGTACAAAAGATTCTATTATCCAACCATGACTGCTTTTGGTGTTTTGCAAACCAGAGCTTCAGGATTTGACAGTAGTTATGCCACGAATCAGCATGCCTTTACCCGAAATTACTGGGATGGTGTCAATCCGGATCGTACTAATTATTTAGTTGGAATTGGAATTACATGGAATTTAACGACTCCTTTTCGTTCCAACAAGCAAGTCACTGCTCAGAAATTTATTTCTCAGGGACTACAGGAAGAATACAACCAGGCAGACCGTGAGCTGAAATCGCAGTTGAATTTTGCTGAAGATAAAATCAAAATCACTTTAGAGAATTATGCCGAAGCGCCCATTCAGGTAGATGCTGCCAAAAGAGCCTACCTTCAGAAATCGACTTTATACAAAAACGGCTTAACCGATCTGACTGATTTAACGCAGACCATGTACGTTTTAAACCGTGCCGAGATCGATCGTGATATTGTCAATAATAATGTGTGGCAGTCGTACTTACTGAAAGTCGCTGCAACAGGAAATTTTGACCTATTTATAAATGAATTTTAATTATAAAGCCCAATGAATTTAATACGTTTTGCACTCCGCAAGCCCATCTCCATTCTCGTATTGGTTGCGGGTCTCTTTTTCTTCGGAATTGGTGCCATCAGAGACATTAAGGTTGATATTTTACCGAAAATGAATTTGCCGGTTATCTATATTGCGCATCCGTTTGGAGGTTACACACCCGACCAGATGGAAGCTTATTTTGCCAAAAACTACGTCAACGTTTTACCTTTTTCGAATGGTATCAAATCGGTAGAAACCAAAAATATTCAGGGGTTAATGATTATGAAATTAACCTATTATGAAGGAACCAATATGGCACAGGCCGCTGCCGAATTGAGTGCACTATCCAACAGAATCCAGGCGGTTTTTCCTCCGGGAACACAACCTCCTTTTATCATACGTTTTGATGCTTCATCATTGCCAATCGGACAGTTGGTTTTGAGTTCAAAAATCAGATCCAACAACGAATTACAGGATTTAGCCAACGTTTATGTTCGTGCTTCTTTTACTTCGATTCCCGGTTTATTGTCTCCGGCTCCTTTTGGCGGAAGCCCAAGAACTATAGAGGTTAACGTAGATCCGGATTTATTGCGTTCGCACAATATGACACCCGATCAAATTGTCGAAGCCATTCGTTTAAACAATCAGACAGCTCCTTCCGGAAACGTGAGAATGGGCGACAAAAATTATATTACACCTACCAATAATACCATTAAAGAAGTTAAAGATTTTGAGCAGATTCCGTTATTCAAAGGCGGTGTTCAAAACTTAAAATTAGGTGATGTGGCAAGCATAAAAGACGGTGCCGATATTACAGCGGGTTACGCTTTGGTAAACGGAAAACGTTCGGTTTATATCAGTATTGCAAAAGCGGGAGATGCTTCGACCTGGGATGTGGTTCAGAAATTAAAAAAAGAACTTCCTAAAATTCAGAGTACACTTCCCGAAGATGTTAATTTATCTTACGAATTTGACCAGTCGGTTTATGTAATCAACTCCGTTAAAAGTTTGATTACCGAAGGAATTATCGGTGCAGTTTTAACGGGATTAATGGTAATGCTTTTCCTGGGCGACCGTCGTGCTGCTTTAATCGTAATTATGACCATACCAATTTCGATTATCTCCGGAGTTTTATTCCTGAAATTATTCGGACAAACGATCAACTTAATGTCTTTGAGCGGACTAGCGCTTGCTATTGGAATTCTGGTAGACGAAAGTACGGTAACCATCGAAAACATTCACCAGCATCTCGACATGGGAAAACCCAAGGCACTCGCCATTTGGGATGCCTGTCAGGAAATTGCTTTGCCTAAATTATTGATCTTACTGTGTATACTAGCTGTATTTGCGCCGGCATTTACCATGGTGGGGATTCCCGGAGCCTTGTTTCTGCCTTTAGCCTTAGCAATTGGTTTCTCTATGGTTATTTCGTTTTTATTGTCTCAAACCTTTGTGCCGGTAATGGCGAACTGGATGATGAAAGGACACGAAAAACATCCACATGGCCCTGAAATTACTGACGATGAAGCCGAATTTAATGACTGCGGTTTAACTCCCGAATCAGAACAAAATCTGATCACTCAGAAAAAAAGTTATGTAGAAAGAGAAGACACCAATAACAACGGAAAAATAAGTCCTTTTGAGCGTTTCAGAATTCGTTTCATGCGAACTTTAGACCGATTGTTTGTGCACAAAAAAATAACGACCGTTGTTTATTTAGTTTCAGCGACTGTTTTGGCTATTGTTTTAATTGGTTTTATCGGAAAAGATGTTTTTCCAAAAACAAACTCAAGTCAGTTTCAATTAAGAATGCGTGCTGTTGACGGAACGCGATTGGAAAGAACCGAAGAACAAGCCCGAATTGTGCTGAAAGAATTGGAAAAAATGGTAGGTAAAGAGCATATCGGAATTTCTTCTGTTTATGTGGGGCAACACCCTTCCCTGTTCTCGATCAACCCTATTTATCTCTTTATGGCAGGTTCACATGAAGCTGTGTTTCAGGTAAGTTTAAAAGAGTATCATGTCGATATGGATGAGTTTAAAGATGAGTTACGAGCAAGACTGAAAAAAGTTTTACCGGACACTAAACTTTCTTTTGAACCTATCGAATTGACCGATAAAGTATTGAGTCAGGGGTCTCCTACTCCAATTGAAATTCGAATTGCCGGAAAAGACAAAAAACGAAATGAATTATATGCTACTCAGATTGTAAACAAACTAAACGCGATCTCTTATTTCAGAGACGTACAAATTGGTCAGCCGATACATTATCCGGCCATGAACATTAATATTGACAGAACACGTGCCGCCGAATTGGGCGTTGATATGAATGATATTTCACGTTCTCTTATCGCATCGACTTCATCGTCACGTTATACCGAAAAAAATAACTGGGTCGACGAAAAAGCAGGATTGTCCTATTCTGTACAAGTTCAGGTTCCGTTGAATAAAATGAAAAGCAAAACCGATATTGGAGAGATTCCGGTATTGAAAAACTCGCTTCGTCCGGTTTTAAGTGACGTTGCCAAAATTACACCCGGCTTTGTAAGTGGTGAAAATGACAATTTAGGGGCCATGCCATACATTACCGTTACGGCCAACATCAACCAGACCGATTTGGGGACGGCCACAAAAGATGTTGCATCGACCATTAGTTCACTAGGCGAATTGCCTCGTGGTTTATTTATTACTCCAATTGGACTAAGCACGGTATTGAGCGAGACATTAAGCAGTTTACAGACCGGATTATTGGTTGCCGTTTTTGTAATCTTCTTAATGTTGGCCGCTAATTTTCAGTCGTTCAAAGTTTCGCTGGTGATCTTAACCACAGTTCCTGCGGTTGTTTTAGGCGCTTTATTAATGCTGACCTTTACAGGTTCAACGCTTAATTTACAATCTTATATGGGAATCATCATGTCTGTCGGAGTTTCTATTGCCAATGCCGTTTTATTGGTGACCAATGCCGAACAGCTTCGAAAAATAAACGGGAATGCCTTAGAATCTGCGAGAGAAGCCGCTGCACTGCGTCTTCGTCCGATTATCATGACATCGGTTGCGATGATTGCAGGAATGCTCCCAATGGCGATTGGTCACGGCGAAGGAGGTGATCAGGTTTCTCCGTTAGGAAGAGCGGTTATCGGCGGATTGTTATTTTCTACTTTTGCCGTATTGTTGATCCTTCCGCAGATATTTGCATGGGCACAGGAAAAAACATCGACACAATCCGTTTCTTTAGATCCTGAAGACGAAGAAAGTATCCATTATATCTCATCCTTAAGTAAGTCTAAAGTTGGAAAGCCATAAAGTGATAAAGTCATAAAGCCGAAAGTCATAAAGTCGAAAGTTACGATCGTCGCGAAAACACTTCGATAAACTTTTATACTTTCTGAATACTTATAAAAACATATATAAAACCAAAAAATGAAAAATAACATTATAAAATCTACAGCGATACTATTTACAGCTTTAGTTGTACTAAGCTGTGAAAAGAAAAAAGAAGAAGCGCCTAAAGCGGAAATTGAACCTAAAGTAGAAACTTTCCTTTTGGCCAAAGAAAAACTGACTACAGAATTGCGTTTACCGGCAGAATTAACCGGTTTTCAACAAGTAGATTTGTATGCCAAAGTAAGCAGTTTTGTAAAATTGCTGAAAGTAGATATTGGTTCGAAAGTAAAAAAAGGACAGCTTTTAATTGTTCTTGAAGCACCGGAGATCAGTTCGCAATTGGCTGCTGCCGAATCGAGATTAAAATCGATGGAAGCCATTTACGCCACCAGCAAAAGCACCTACAACCGTTTGTACGAAACGAGCAAAGTTGAAGGAACCATTTCTAAAAACGACTTAGAAATGGCCAGCGGAAAGAAAAACTCAGACTACGCGCAATATCAGGCAGCCATCGCGGCACACAAAGAAATCTCGATTATGAGAGGGTACTTAGAAATCCGTGCGCCTTTTGACGGAGTGGTAGCCGCCAGAAATGTCAATCTAGGAACCTTTGTAGGTCCCGCAGGAAAAGGTTCCGATTTGCCTTTGTTGACCATTCAGCAACAGGATAAATTACGTTTGGCAGTTTCGGTACCGGAATTGTACACCGGATATTTACACAATGGTGACGAAATGAGTTTCAATGTAAAATCGCTTCCGGACACTTTTACCGCTAAAATTACCAGAATGTCCGGCGCTTTAGACTTAAAACTGCGTTCTGAAAGAGTCGAAATGGACGTTCACAACACCCAAACCAATCTATTACCCGGAATGGTAGCCGAAGTATTATTACCGCTTAACGCCAAAGACAGTACCTTCGTCATTCCGAAATCGGCATTGGTAAATTCAGCCGAAGGTTTGTTTGTCATCAAAGTCCTGAACCACAAAGCCACCCGCGTTGACGTTAAAAAAGGAAGAGAAATCGACGACAAAGTGGAAGTCTTTGGAGATTTAAACCTAAAAGATAAACTGGTAAAAATTGCCAGCGAAGAAACTAAAGATGGGGATGTTATAAACGAGTAACCTGCGTTTAGTCTTTATTTTAGTGATTAACAATTACTGTACGTATTTTTAGGAATGTAAAATTAAAATTTGCATTAGGACAGCTCTCATTGATTTGGGGGCTGTTTTTTTTATTCCTATTAATCTCTCTTTATAATTACAATATTTTTCTCAAAAAATAAATCAGGTATTAATACTCGCTTTTTTCGTTCAATTAATTATTAAACTTGTTCCGAATGAATTATAGACTAAATATGGTTTTCCGTAAAAAGTATATATCTGGAGTATTTACATTTGTTTCAATCATTACATAAACACTTAAAAATCATTGAATTATTGACAAATATGAAAAAAGTAACAATAAAAGAACTAATTGAGTTTCGAGAAAAAAATGATAGAACCAAAATCACTTTTGTTAAAAATCTTCATAAAGAGAAAATAAAATCTGAAGGAAATTCTGGCGGTGATTACTGGATAAGTTGCCTAAGTGCCATTAGAAATACTTTTAAGAGTGATAATATAGATTTACTAGACGAAAAAATCAAACTATTACAAGACAAAATTAGAATAGAAGAACATGATAAGAATAAAAATCAGTTTCAAAAAAATCTTGATATTGTAAATAATTTTAAAGACTATGATTTTCAACACTTAAAGCCTAATGTTGATTTGAATTATTTAACTCAACCAAAAGATCAAGCAATAATCACTATTAAAAAATTTCCGATTGAAGCTAAACCTTGTCATATTTATACATTTTCAAACAATGGTAGTGAGGAAATTGCAGGGATTTGGTTCATAGCCCAAAAAGAAGGATTCAAAAAAAGTGAATTAGGAATGTTTACTGACATGATTTATCGATATCTTGATAAGTATTATTCAAAGGAATTTTATATAAATCCTGATTATTGCATTGCGGTTGACTTATTTAATGGACATGAAGTAAACTATTCTCAAATAAAAAGTGGTAAAATTCCAATTTTGATTGAATCGACATTGGATGATTTGAAGAAATTTGATAATTGATCTTGAGAACTAATATTATACCTGAGTTAATATAAATTCAATGCAGATAACAAAAAAAATAATTCAAAAAAAAGTAATTTACTTATTTCTAATATTTTCTCTTCTCCAAAGCAATTCAATATTTGCTGGACGATGCTCAGGCTCCTCAAATTGTAACGCGTGTTCAAGCTGTAATTATTGTGGTCATTGTAATAGTGGAGGCAGTTGTGGAGTCTGTGGCGGAGGTAGTTCTTCAAGTTTTGGAAAATGGATGTTAATAGGATTCGGAATTTTTATAGCAATTGGATTTTTTAGTGATAATAATAAAAAGAAATAAATGATTAAAGAAATAGATTCAGAAATAACAAAACAACTTTATTTAATTAAGGCATTTAGCAATGAACTTCATTTTAAAGAGATATGTCAATTTGAATTAAATGAAAAATTAGACAATATTCCATGGGATATTCTAAATCATCCCGGTATTTATCTAATAGAAGTAAGAAATAATGAAAAATTTAAAATATATGAAGAATGGGTTAATGATTTTAAATTTAGATGGGAAAACGAAGATTATGTCAAAAAGTTTACTCTAAATTTTAAATTGAAAAGAATCAAAGCTCACAATGAATTAAAAGAATGGATTCCATTGTATATTGGGAAGTCTAAAAACATTAAATCGAGATTGCATGGTCATATTTATAAGGAACTGAGCAAAACAACTTTTGCTATGAAACTTTTAGCAAGAGAAAATATGAAAAAAGAAATTTTTAGAATTAGTATAATAAATCTTGAGTTAACAAATTATGACGCTATAGTTCCAGTTATCGAAAATCAATTAAGAAATAGAATAAATCCACTAATTGGTAAACAATAAATACAAAACCTCGACCTTAAAAAGCCGAGGTTTTTCATTTTATAAATTCTACTCCTCACACAAATAAGGATTCAAAATCTCCGCCAGTTCATTCAGCCAATAAAAGCTATTTTCTAGACTAGCTCTTTCTTTTTCAAGAGTTTCGTGTTCTCTGATGACTCCTAAAGCTAGTATGTGATTGGCTTGTCTTATGGCTTTTGCCATTTCGGTGGGATCGATGGTGTGATTAAAAAAATCAATAAGCCTTGTTTCGGCTTCTTTGGAAAAGGTGTTTGTTTTCATAATTTGAAGAATTTAAGAAAAAACCCTCATGCCTTAGTAGTCTTACGCTTCTTCACGGCGTCAAAGCTCTTTCGAAACTTTACTACATAGCACAAGGGCAAATTTTATTTTATCTTAATTGTGAAGATTTAAGAACTTCAAATATAAGAAAAATCATCTAAAAAAGAAAGATTTTTCTTTCAATAAATTACATTCTTTTATCAAATATAAGAAATCTATATTTCGGTAAGCATTTATCGCATTTTTGTCATTTGTCAGGTCCTGAAAAAAATTACATCTATTTCTCATGAAGTCCCAACGGGGCGAAATATTTATAAAAAAAAATCACCCCATTTCAAAAAAAAACTGCGGGGTGAAATCTTATTTAGCAAATGTCGCTCCGCCGGAGCTTTTGGTACGGCACGTTTTATGAATCTAGAAATATTTCATTCCTACGGAATTTTTTCGCAATGTTGTCATTTCGGAAACTTGAAACCTGAAACCTGAAACTTGAAACTTGAAACATTAAAACAAACACCTAAAACACTACGATTCTGCCACTTAAAGAACCATTTCTTTAAAATTTCTCAAAAATAATTCACTAGAAAATTGCGAAACCGAATAGTTGCACGTATATTTGCAACCAATTGGTTTCTTAATTAAAATCAGAATAGTATGAGACGCGACATTTTCCAAGCCATAGCCGACCCGACAAGAAGGTCAATTCTAACGCTGATCGCTGTACAGGCAATGACACCAAATGCCATTGCGGAGAACTTCAACGCCTCCCGACAATCGGTATCGAAGCACCTTCGCATACTGGTAGAATGTGATTTGCTTAAACAGGAACAACAAGGCCGGGAAATTTATTATTCACTTGAAATTGAAAAAATGAAAGAGATTGATCAATGGTTAGAGCAATTCAGAGCCATTTGGGAAACCAAATTCAATCAGCTTGACGAACTATTAGTAACGCTTAAAAAACAGAACAAATGAAAAACGATTTGCAATTTGATTTTACCGTAGACAAAGCCACCAAAACGGTAATCATAAACCGAGAATTTAATGCAGAACTTCCACTGGTTTGGGATGCTTTTACAAAACCGGAACTTCTCGATCAATGGGTAGCTCCAAAACCCTGGTCGTCTAAAACCAAACACATGACATTTGAAGTTGGCGGACGCAGATTCTACGCCATGGTAAGTCCCGAAGGATTCGAACGCTGGGCGGTTCAGGAATACACTTCGATTACGCCAAAGACGAATTTTAAGATGTTCAATACTTTTGCAGACCAAAATGAAAACCGCGAACTGCCGGGCTCCAACTGGGATCATAGCTTTAGTGAACAAAACGGCATTACCAAGGTGAGCATCACCATTGTAAATGAATCACTGGAACGTCTGGAAAAAATGATTGAAATGGGCTTCGAACAAGGTTTCAAAATGAGCATCGACAACCTGGAACAATTACTAAAAACTTTATCAGAATAATAATAAAGAAACGCTGATTGCGCGGGTTCGTTTCACGAAAACGCGGATCAACGCGGATTTTTACGGTAGTAATATTTTTAAAACATTAATTAACTTCTACCTAATAATATAAAAAAATCTGTGTTGATCCGCGTTTTCGCAGAGCGAATCAGTACCATCCGTGTGCTTTGTGCGTTCCAACTACACAGAACAGAAATTCACTCACAGTACCCCAAAATGTAATAACAGAACAAATCTGCAAGCCTTCTTTGATCAACTTCATGAAATAAATCTTACTTTTGATTAAACACTATCCTCAATATGGTTTCGATAAAAACATTCGATCAGGCGACAGATTTAGAACAACCCAGACGCGTTTTAAAATATGTACTTGTGTATTGTACTTCGGGTTCGACTGTTATTTCTGTAGATGAAAACGAATTTACATTAACCCAAAATGCTGTTGTTACCATTACTTCCGGTCAGATTCATTATTTTAAAAACATCGGGAATGCCACGGGATTTGTTTTAGAATTTACCTATAATTTTTTCTGTAAAGACGATACGGATATGGAATTGATTTTCCATAACGGACTGTTTTGCCACTTCGCCATGAATGAAATGATTGTGGTGGACAATAGCCCGTTTGTTATTCAGGAATTAGAAACGATAGGCAAAGAATTACTACAAATGCCTTATCAATACCTCACCTCTATTCACAGCCGAATTGAATTGATATTGATTGAAATCAACCGAACTAAAATTAATCGCGGGGATGAAATCTACAAACCCGATGCGCTGTTTCTTCACTTTCTGGAAGCGATTTTACAAAACTTCGACAAAAACCTTTCTGTAAACGAAATCGCTGTTCTGATAGGTACAACAGAATCGAAACTAAACGAACTTTCGAAACTGCATACCAATAAAACGGCTCAAAATGTAATTTTCGGATTGATCATTTCCGAAGCCAAACGCCTTTTTACTTATGAGAAACTATCGGTAAAAGAAGTCGCTTATGCTTTAGGGTTTAATGATCCTTTTTACTTCTCTAATTTCTTCAAAAAACACACCAACACTTCCCCAAAAGCCTATAAAGAAAATACTGCACATTCGTAATTTCACCCAATTCATCGTTTTTAACGTCTGCTTTTTCAATTGATTACATGCTTTTTCGAGGATTCTCTATTCTTTAGCAACACTGCCTTCCGCATCTTTGTATTGTAATAATTAAGCAATCAAAAAGATGAAAAAAAATCAGAAATATGCCGTTTTGCTTTTGCGTGTTGCCTTAGCAGCAGGTTTTTTATCCGCCGTTTCAAGTCGGTTAGGATTGTGGGGAACGCAATCTTCGGGTTGGGAAAACTTTCTAACCTATACCGAACAAGTAAATTCTTTTGTTCCTAAAAACTGGATTCCAACTATTGCTATTGCATCGACAATTTTGGAAACACTATTGGCTCTACTCCTGCTCATAGGCTATCAAACGAAATTTGTGGCTGTTGGCGCTGCCATATTAACTTTTGGCTTCGCACTTGCCATGACTTATTCTTTCGGAGTAAAAGAACCTTTAGATTATTCTGTATTTACCTTTTCTATGGCAGCTTTTCTTTTGTCAACTGTAGAAAAATACCACTGAAGTTTAGATGAAATCTTTTCGAAAAATAAAACAAACTAAAAAATTACTAAAATGGAAAAACAAATCACAAGAAGCAGCGAAAAAGACTGGAAAGTTCTAATGGAAGAAGGCGTAAAAACGGATGGCATCTTTGCCAAGTCCTTATACTTTGACCCCACTACAAACAGACCCACTGTTTTTTTACTCAAATTTGAAGCGGGTGCCTCCTACCCTAATCATGTTCATCCTGCCGGAGAAGAAATTTATGTGCTTGAAGGCGAAGTCCGCTCGGGAAAAGACGAATTAAAAACAGGCGATTATCTGTACATGCCACCGGGAAGCAGTCACTCTGTATTTTCTAAAACCGGTTGTGTGTTACTGTTTAAAGTTCCGGAGGAAGTTGTAATACTTAAATAAACAGATCTCACATCTCACATTTTCACATCTTACTTAAAAAACCTTGTTGCAGGATCAGATTTTAATTCGGTCCTGCAAATTTCTTTTAGCCAATAACAAAAGTCAAAAAAGATAAATAAATCTTAAAATTTACTTTAGCCTTTTGAATATATGTAGTTAACTACGTAAATTTGAACTAAAATTATTTTTTATGGTATTAGAGCAATCAAAGTCATTGGTATTGGGGAATCTTTTGCAGCGTTTGAATGAGAACCTGAGGAAAGAAGCGCAGTTATTCTACAAAAGTCAGAACATCGATTTTGAACCTAAATGGTTTCCGGTGGTGTATGTGCTTTCGCAGAAAAAAGCCATTAGTGTTGTCGAACTCTCACAGGAAATTGGCTACTCTCACCCTACTACTATTTCGTTACTGAAAGAATTGGAGAAAAAAGAACTGATTGGTTCAACGAAAGACGCCAAAGATGAAAGGAAACGCCTGATTACGCTCACTGACAAAGCCAACGAGATGATCGATCAATTGCAGCCTTTATGGCAAATCATGACCGAAGCGTTGATTGAACTTACTGATACTGAAAACAATTTATTTAAAGCCATACACGAAGTAACCCAGAATTTAAAAACTAAAAATCTTTTTGACCGAATGACCACAATTAAAGAAATGAAGAGCGAATCTGCTCAAAAATCAACAGGAAATACTGTAAAAGTTGAGAAGATTGACGACAGCAAATTAATAGAAATTGCTTTTGCTATTCGTCGTCAAGTATTTGTTGAAGAACAAAATGTATCGCAGGAACGCGAATCTATGGACGATGAAGAAGCAATTCATTATCTCGCTACTGTTAACGGTTTACCGGCCGGAGCGGCACGCTACCGTCAAATGGAAAAGGGTTTTAAGATTGAAAGAATTGCCGTTTTGAATTCCTATCGTGGACAGCGAATTGGAGAAGCAATCCTGCAAAAAATCTTAGCGGATTTAAAAGACGAGCAGAAGATCTATTTGTACGCACAAGTCAATGCAAGTCGTTTTTACATCAAAAACGGATTTAAACAAACCGATAATTTTTTCCTGGATGCAGGAATCGAGCATGTCGAAATGGATTATGTGAAAAAGTGAGATGTGAGATGAATTGTGTGAAATACCAATAAAAAAGGATAACTCATGAGGTAAGCAATAGAAGTAAATAGTAACGGCTAACATGATAATCACACTTTTGCCTAGATTAGTTTATCAACTTTAATAATTATCTAAATTCAGTTCCTCTTATAAAAAACAATCCCCCTAGTCTAGCCCTGATTGCAGCGGTATCCTTTTTCTGTTCTCGTTTCTTTAACGAGAACAGAAAAAGATTTAGCGAAAAGCAGGACAAATGGTTTTAAAAGTGCCAAAATGTTCTGCTTCTAAAAAAAAACTACACTTCAAAATATCCAATAAAATAAAGGCTTCACGAAGTTTTTATTGATTACCTATGATACGATAAGAAAATATTATGATAAAATTATTTCATAATCAGAAAAACCGTCCTACATTTGCCTAACGGTGTTAAACAATTTAATACTCAAATAAAATGGCTAGTAAAGATCGAATTTTAAGACAAAAAGAAGAGACCAGAAATAACATTCTTGGGGCTGCTTATGATATCGTAAAAGAAGAAGGCTGGAATGGTTTGAGTATGCGTAAAATTGCCGACAGAATTGAGTATACTGCTCCAATTATCTACGAATACTTTTCGAATAAAGAAGCGATACTTGAAGAACTAACCGGCAAAGGTTTTTTGAAACTGGCCAAAGAGTTGCAAACTGCAAAAGATAAGTTTGAAGAACCCGAAGATCAGTTAGAAGCCATGTGGATGGCCTACTGGGATTTCGCTTTTAGTAATACTGAAATGTACCAATTAATGTTTGGTGTTCAAATGACCTGCTGTGCACAACGATGTTCGGCTCAGGAAGCACCTTACAAATTGTTTACCTCGGTAATTGCTGAAGTTATGAAGGACAGTAATCCAAGTGAAGATATTATCAAACAAAAATATTTTACTTTCTTTTCTGTTATTCATGGTCTGATCGCCATTAATATCATTAACAAAAGTGACATCCTGGAAACCATTAACGCTCAAATCCTAAAAGATGCGATTGGTGGTATCATAAAATCAATCCAATAAAAAATTTCATTTTTACTTAACAGTGATAAATGATTTAATAGCCGATTAAAAAATACCTTTGCCTTGTTACTTAACAGTGATAAATAATTTAATAGAGTAATTTAGAAGCCTTTTTTCTCATTTTACTTAACAGTGATAAATAATTTAATAGAGTAATTTAGAAACCTTTTTTTCTTATTTTACTTAACAGTGATAAATAATTTAATACTAGTTTGTGAATAGGACTGGGAGGCTCATTATATAGAAATTCAGGCTTAAAAGCTTAACAACGTTAGATAATTTAATATAATTAAATATGAATGCCAGAATACCACATCAATTAATCCAAAAGAATGTTCAACAATTTAAAACCAATAATAAAATGAAAAATGTTATCATAACCAGTTTTATTCTGGCACTCGTACTAAGCAGTTGTGCAGATAAATCGCAAGCCCCGGCAGCTCCTGCTGCACCATTATTACCTGTTGCCGCCATTACAAGTGAAAACACTACTACCGATGCCGAATATCCTGCCTCTATACAAGGTACTGTTGATGTTGAAATTCGTCCTCAGGTAAGCGGAAACCTGGAAAGAGTTTTTGTAGATGAAGGTGCTTATGTCAATAAAGGTCAGACTTTATTCAAAATAAACGAACGTCCATTCCGTGAACAATTAAACAATGCGCTAGCCAATTTGCACGCTGCTGAAGCGGCTTTAATCAACGCCCAGTTAGAAGTAGATAAATTAACTCCATTAGTTCAAAACAAAGTAGTTTCGGATTATCAGTTAAAAACGGCTAAAGCTTCTCAAAAAATTGCTGCTGCCAATATCGAACAGGCCAAAGCAATGGTAGGATCGGCCAGAATTAATCTTGGATATACTAATGTTACAGCTCCTGTAAGCGGCTACATTGGAAGATTACCTAAAAAACAAGGAAGTTTAGTTTCGGCAACGGATGTTGAACCTTTAACCAACTTATCTGATGTGCATGAAGTTTTTGCTTATTTCTCATTGGGAGAAACCGATTTCATCAACTTTAAAGCTCAATATGCCGGCAGCAGCCTAGGCGATAAAATCAAAAAGTTGCCTCCTGTAACTTTGATTTTAGCCGATAATAATGCGTATCCTCAAACCGGAAAAATCGATATGGTAGACGGTCAGTTTGATAAAACAACGGGGGCTATTACGCTAAGAGCTACTTTTCCTAATGCTGGCGGGACTTTACGTTCAGGAAACACCGGGAAAATTCGATTAGGACTTCACCATGACGATGCTCTTCTGGTACCACAATCGGCTACTGTTGAAATGCAGGACAAAGTTTTTGTTTTCACCGTTAATAAAGAAAATAAGGTCAACAAAATGCCGATCACGGTTATTGGTAAAAGCGGTACAAACTATTTGATTAAAGATGGTATCAAATCAGGTGATCAGATTGTATTAAGCGGTATCGATAAACTTCAGGAAGGTCAGGTCATTCAACCTGAAAAACCGGCTACTAAAGTTGCCCAAGTAATCACTAAAAAATAATTTACACGCAAATGTTCAAAATATTTATACAAAGACCTGTACTGGCAACCGTAATCTCCATTTTATTGGTGATTCTGGGGGTACTTGGACTTACGAAATTACCTTTACAACAGTTTCCTGATATTGCACCGCCATCGGTTTTGGTAACGGCGGTTTATCCGGGAGCTAATGCCGAAACGGTTTTACGTTCGGTAGCGCCCTCTTTAGAAGAATCTATCAACGGGGTGGAAAACATGACTTACATGAGTTCTACCGCCAGTAACGACGGATCGTTAGCCATTACTGTTTTCTTTAAATTAGGTACCGATGCCGATCAGGCAGCCGTAAACGTACAAAACAGGGTGGCTCAGGCGACCAGTCAATTGCCTGCCGAAGTGGTACAGCAAGGGGTGATCACTGCGAAACAACAAAACAGTTTCATTATGGCCATCGGCATGTACACCGAGGATGAATCGAAATACGATCAGACATTTGTGGCCAATTATGCCCAAATCAATATTATTCCTGAAATCAAACGTATTCCGGGAGTAGGATCGGCCAGTATTTTTGGAGGTGTAAAAGATTACTCGATGCGTGTTTGGCTGAATCCGACACAAATGTCAACTTACAAAGTGACGCCAAACGAAATCATGAGTGCTATTCAGGACAAAAGTTTGGAAGCTGCTCCGGGTAAATTTGGAGAAAGAAGTACAGAAGTTTTCGAATACGTAATCAAATACAAAGGAAAACTAACCAAACCGGAAGAATATGAAAATATTGCTATTCGCTCTAATGCAGATGGTTCGGTTCTTCGCTTAAAAGACGTTGCCCGAGTTGAACTTGGTGCTTATTCGTACAACAGTTTAACGCGTTTGAATGGTAAAAAAGGAGTTGTAATCGGTATTATTCAATTGGCAGGTTCTAACTCCAATGACATTCAGATCGCGATTAACAAACTAATGGAAAAAGCATCAAAAGATTTTCCAAAAGGGATCAAACAAAATATTTTCTATAGTACCAAAGTATCGCTGGATCAATCGATAGAACAGGTAGAACATACTTTAATCGAAGCATTTATATTAGTATTCATCGTAGTATTTATATTCCTGCAAGATTTTAGATCAACATTAATCCCGGCTATTGCTGTACCTGTAGCAATTTTAGGAACGTTCTTCTTCATGCAGTTATTCGGATTTTCGATTAATCTTCTAACACTTTTCGCTTTAATTCTGGCGATTGGTATTGTGGTAGATGATGCGATTGTAGTCGTCGAAGCTGTGCATGCCAAAATGGAGCACAAACATTTGTCTCCAAAAGTAGCCACACATGAAGCAATGCACGAAATAACGGGTGCTATTATCTCGATTACGTTGGTAATGGCTGCTGTATTCCTGCCGGTTGGTTTTATGGAAGGCTCTACGGGAGTTTTCTATCGTCAGTTTGCTTTTACGATGGCGATTGCAATTGTAATTTCGGCTGTAAATGCGTTGACTTTAAGCCCGGCGCTTGCTGCATTGTTCCTGAAAGACAATCACGGTGCACAAGGAAACGAAAATGACGTTTATGTTAAAAAAGGATTTAAAGAAAAATTCTTTACAGCATTCAACAGCAGCTTCGAATCTTTGACGAATCGCTACGTGGGCGGAATTAAATTTTTAATTCGCCGCAAATGGTTAAGCTTAGGAGGTCTGGCCTTAATTACAGCAGCAACCATTCTGTTAGTAAAAACGACTCCAACAGGATTTATTCCAACAGAAGATCAGGGATTTATTGCGATTGCAGTAAATACTCCTTCGGGAACTTCTCTTGACGGAACACAAAAAGTAATGACTCAGGCAGAAAATTTACTAAGAGCCGACGAATCATCACGATTTGTAACAGCGATCTCAGGATTCAATTTATTAACGAATTCTACGAGTCCATCAGCAGCCGTTATTTTTGTCTTGCTTAAACCGGATGAAGAGCGTGGAAAAATAAAAGGAATCGACGAAATAATGGCCGATGTACAAGGGAAATTAGGAACTATTAGCGGTGGAAGTTTCTTCGTCTTTAGTTTCCCAACTGTTCCCGGATTTAGTAACGTTGAAGCTTTAGATTTAGTGCTACAGGATAAAACCGGAGGTAAACTGGATAAGTTTAGCGGTGTTTCTCAAAGCTTTATTGGAGAATTGATGAAACGTCCCGAGATCGCAATGGCCTTTACAAGTTTTAAAGCCGATTATCCGCAGTTGCAACTGGATATTAATGACGAAAAAGCCAATCAGCTGGGGGTAAATGTAAAAGACATTTTACAAACGATGCAGACTTATTTTGGTAGCGCACAGGCTTCTGACTTTAACCGATTTGGTAAATATTACAGAGTGGTTGTTCAGGCAGATATTGCCGACAGAGCTGATCCATCTTCTATTGACCGTGTTTTTGTAAAAAACAAAACCGGAGAAATGGTTCCAATAAATACTTTGGTGAAACTAAGCCGTATTTATGGTTCTGAAACGGCCTCCAGATATAATTTGTTTAATTCGATTTCGATAAATGCCATTCCGAAACCTGGATTTAGTTCGGGGGATGCCATTAAAGCCATAGAAGAAGTTGCTGCACAACATTTACCTGCAGGTTATAGTTTTGAATTTTCGGGACAAACCCGTGAAGAGATTTCTTCAGGAGGGCAATCCGCAACGATATTCTTACTGTGTTTGATATTCATCTATTTCTTACTTGCTGCACAGTATGAAAGTTACATTTTGCCTTTGGCGGTAATCTTTTCTATCCCTGCAGGTATTTTTGGAGTATTTGTGGCTATTGGTTTCACCGGAATTCAAAACAACATTTATGTACAGGTTGCTCTGGTAATGTTAATCGGACTGCTCGCTAAAAATGCCATTCTGATTGTGGAGTTTGCGGTTCAGAAAAGAAAATCCGGTCAGGCATTAATTCTGGCTTCAATCGACGCGGCAAAACTGCGTTTACGACCAATTATCATGACATCACTTGCTTTTGTTGTCGGATTAATTCCAATGATGAGTGCCAAAGGACCATCAGCACAAGGTAACCATTCGATTAGTATTGGTGCCGCAGGAGGTATGATTTCAGGGGTAATTCTAGGATTGTTTATCATCCCGGTTTTATTCATCATCTTCCAATATTTACAAGAAAAGGTTTCCGGAAAACCGGTAGCCGTAATTCATAACGAAGAAAAATAAAAATGGAAAACTATATCACAACCATACTCGTAGCCATTATCATTGGCATCGGATACATCTCTTATAAAATTTCAAGAGATCTTGAAAGCAGAAAAGATACTTGTACAGAAATTTAATGACAACACCTAAAATGAAAAATCATATAACCAAAATTGTGATGATCGCTATTTTGATCACCACAGTAATATCCTGTAAGGTTTCGAAGGATATTGAAACTCCAAAAGATGCATTTCCTGAAAATTTCAGGAGTGCATCGGTTTCAAAAGATACGACAAGTATTGGCGATACGGAGTGGAAAAACTTCTTTACCGAAAAAGATGTTATTCAGTTAATAGACAGCGCGGTTGCCCGAAACAACGACCTGCAAATTGCTACTAAAAACATCGAGATTGCGCATTACAGATTCACACAGTCCAAATGGGGAAATGTTCCTGAGGTCAATTTATCGGTAGCCGCAAGCACCAGCAATCCGTCAGACAATAGTTTTACCGGAAAGAATTTAGGTCAGGCATTGGGTCAGAATCATATTAATGACTTCACAGCCGGAGCGACACTTTCATGGGAAGCCGATATTTGGGGAAAAATAAAGAACCAGAAAAAAGAAGCTTTTGCGGGTTATCTGCAGTCTGAAGAAGTTAAAAAAGCATTGCAGACTACCATCGTTGCCAATGTTTCTAAAGGCTACTACAATCTTTTAATGCTGGACGCACAGTTGGATATTGCCCGACAAAATCTAAAATTAAATGATAGTACCACCACTATTATCAAATTAAAATACGATGCCGGTCAGGTCACTTCATTGGCGATTCAACAATCGGAAGCACAAAAATTAAACGCCGCGCAATTGATTCCGTTATTGGAACAAAACATTGCGATTCAGGAAAATGCTTTGAGTGTTCTGACAGGATCTTTTCCGGATTCCAAACAGAGAAGTATTCGTTTGAGCGCTTTAGAAGTTAAAAACAATACCGCCATCGGGATCCCGTCTTCGTTAGTAAGCCGCAGACCGGATGTAAAAAGCGCCGAACTTGCTCTTAAAGCCGCAAATGCCAGCGTAGGAATTACAAAAGCCAATTTGTATCCGGCACTCAGAATAACTGCTCAGGGTGGTGTAAACTCCTTCGAAGCCAGCAATTGGTTCAACATTCCGGCCTCTTTGTTCGGAACTCTTGCAGGAGGATTGACACAGCCTTTGCTGAACAATAAAAAAGTAAAAACACAATACCATATCGCCGTTGCCGAAAGGGAAAAAGCGGTTCTGAATTTCAGACAATCGGTTTTAGTAGCGGTTAGTGAAGTATCAGATGCTTTGGTAAAAGTAGAAAAATTGCAGCAACAGGAATCCTTTTTGCAACAACGTGTAAAAACGCTGCAGCAAGCCATAAAAAATGCCAATTTGTTATTCAAAAATGGTATGGCGGAATATCTTGAAGTACTTACTGCGCAATCTAATTTGTTACAAAGTGAACTAGAACTCGCCAACATAAAAAGAGAGCAGCTATCTGCCAATACCGAGTTGTATCGTGCTTTAGGTGGTGGCTGGAAATAATACCCGTTAATTATTTATTTTTTTGAGAGGAGAACGCTGTGAGACTTATAGTTTCATGGCGTTTTTTTATGGCACGCGGATGAGGCGGATCCGCGGATTGACACGTTTTTTTTATTCTCATTTTTGTAATTTCAACCGAAGAGAGACTCGAGCGATAACGAATAGGCGAAGCAAATCACACGTGGGCTTCGACAAAGATTAACGACATTCCGTATGGAGTTACTTGTATGATCCTTCCTTCGTCAGGATGACAAGATTACGCATAAAAAATGGCGAGAATAAAAAAAAGTGTCAATCCGTTTCTTCGCGATAGCGAATCCGTGTCATCCGTGTATCCTATAATCACAATATTTCTTACTTTTGATATTGTCAAGCCCTCAAAAAACGGCTCCAAAGAATGAATATCGCATCGAATATTAATAAAACAATCCTCTTAATCAACACATTAAATCCCATGAAAAGAATAGCATGCCTTGCAATTTTAGCATTACTATTTACAAGCTGTAAAGAAAACAATTCAGAAAAAGAAGTAAAAGCAATAAAAGAATCAGTAAAAACAAGCCCTGCTGTAAAAAAAGAGGCAGAGAAAAAAGAAGATTGTAAGGATGTTGAAGTAGAAATGGGTTCCGGAAAAGAATGTATCCTAAAAGGTACGGATCTTGCTCAGGTCTATCAAAATATTATCCAAAATAAAGAGGTTGAAGAATCTGCTTATTTTTTAAGTACAATCCCGAATGAAAGTAAATCTGTACCTGTAAATAAAAACGGATTGATCTCAATTGATTACGAAATTATCAAAGATAAAGTCCTTATTAGTATGAATTATGAAGGCGGTGTGACTGAAGTAACACTTGAAAAAATAAAAGATACCATTAAAAAAAGCATTTATCATTACGCCGATTAAATTATAAAATAAAGGGATTTACATCAAACCAGTAAAAAACTTTCCCAAATAAACCGCTAAATAACTTTTACGTTTTTAGCGGTTTTTTTTTATAATGGCTGTTCCTCATTCCTCAAAGTGACAAATAAGGAGAATAAAAAAATCAGCGAAAATCCGTGTCTTCGCGGTAGCGAATCCGCGTCATCAGCATACCCTATAATCCGTAATTTTTCTTTATTTTTGATAGTAAAACTTCAATCAAAATGTCAATCAATCACAATAAGTACCTCAACAATTTAAAAATAAAATTCGAAAGCTACGCTCCTATTTCAGAATCTTCCTGGCATTTAATTGCCGGTATTGCTGAAATTCAATCTATTAAAAAAGGAGATATTTTACTTCAGAACGGACAAATTGCAAAAGAAATATATTTTATAATCAAAGGTGCTTTACGGGCTTATATCACCGATGCGGCAGGTAATCTCTATAATAAAAACATTTTTCTTGAAGGCGATTTTGCCGGTTCAAAGGCTTCTTTACTACAGCAAACCGCTTCTCACTTCACCATAGAAGCACTCGAGGATTCTACCTTGATTCAACTTAACTACAAAAAATACAGCGCGCTCATTGATCAGAACAACGACCTCAAAAATTATTACATTGCCTATTTGGAAAAAAACTGGGTAATCGAAAAAGAACAACGCGAAATTGCTTTAGTCATGCAAAATGCTACCGAGAGATACCTACAACTTCTATCCAAACATCCAGATATTGCAGACCGTATTCCGCTGCTTCACATCGCCTCCCATTTAGGAATTACCCCTACCCAGCTAAGCCGTATCCGAAAAAATCTCGAAAAAGATTTGTAAATCAACATATGTAAAGGTTTCTCCTAAAAGCCCGGGGTATCTTTGTCTTATATTCTTATAATCACTATTCCAATGAAAAATATAAACTTAATCGAAGACAACTTAAATAATCTTACCGGAATGTGGAAAACGGTTAGTTCCTCTTTCCTATCCTACCATACAACTCCTCTTTTTGAATATAGCAAAGTCGAAAATTCAGGCTGGCCTAATAAATTGTGGTTTCGAAAAGATCTCTCTAAAAATGACATCGGTGAAATTACTAAAACCATGCAGGCCAATTCAGAATTAGCCTTCGCTTATTGGGATATCTACGGAACAAAATCGTACGAAATACTGGATGCCTATGGTTTCTCATTAAAAAGTGAACAGGTTGCGATGGCTTTAAAATTAGATCAGAAATTTACGCTTCAAAATAATCTGAGTTTTAAAAGAGTTTCCACTGAACAGGACGCTAAAATATGGGCCGATCTATATCCTCATGCTTTTGGTTATGTGATTAGCAAAGAAATCCTGATTCATAATCATCACGATGTTCAGTTTTATTTAGTTTCTTTAGACAATCAGCCGATCGGAACATTTATGCTGTTCCAGACTCAAAATACAATTGGAATTCATGGCGTTGGAGTGATTCCGGAAATGCGCCGAAAAGGTTTTGCTGGGGAAATCATGAAATATGCTTTAAATCTATCCATCGATTTAAATGCTGATTACGCCTTACTACAAGCCTCCGCAATGGGAAAAGATATTTACACGAGATTAGGTTTCGAAGACTTATTTGTCATTAAAAACTATGTTTTGGGAGCAAATTCCAAATCTTAAATTCCAAACTCCAGGTTTCAGGTTTCAAGTTTCAGGTTTCAAGAGTAAAGAAGAAAGAGCCAAGAGTCAAGTTTCAAGTTTCAAAATCTATTCTCTTTATTCTATATTCTATATTCTATATTCTATATTCTTGACTCTTGACTCTTGACTCTAAAATCTAAAATCATAAATCTAAAATCTTCCACTCTGTCCCAAATGCCCCTAAAATAGTCGTAAATGTGTAGTCCGTTCAAAAGATAAGAATTGTAAGTTTGTAATGAATTAATTAACAACCTTTTAAAAACTATCCCATGAAAAAAGCAAAAATTATCTTTTGGATCACTACTACTATTATCTTTTTATTCGAAGGTGTTATGCCGGCCTTAACCTCTCAGACAGAATTAGCAAAAGAAGGAATCAGACATTTGGGCTATCCTGAGTATTTCGGAAATGCCTTAGTCGTTTTTAAAATTCTTGGTGTTTTAGCTTTGGTGATTCCTTCCATTCCAAAAAACATAAAAGAATGGGCGTATGCCGGATTTGGTTTCGACTTTATTTTTGCTTCGATCAGTCACGCTGCAGTAGACGGTATCAATTTCCAGGCCTTCTTTCCTTTAATCTTTTTAGTAATTCTGGCGATCTCTTACGTTTATTCTCATAAAATAGAGCGTTATAAAAACATCGCTTTATAACCTCATGAAATGATGATAGAAGTTTATAAAACAAATGTTCAGGAAGTCGAGCAATCTCGACTGATTGTGGGGAAACTTCTGGAACATTTTCCAAACAGTCGTATTAATTTTGATTTAGAGGACTGTGATAGAATTTTACGCGTTCATGCACCGTCAATTTCAAATCAAAGAATAATAGAACTTCTGGATTCCTATGGCTATCATTGTGAAGTTCTTCTGTGAGTCCTAAAAAACAACAAAGATCTGATTTATAAAGTTTTATTGATAAAATTTGTAAATTTGAAATACTATCAACCTTCAAATCTAACCAAATGAATTTACCGGCCGGACATCAAACCATAATGCCTTATTTAATTTTAAATGGCGCGTCAAAATTTATAGAATTTACTCAAAAAGTCTTTGATGCAACAACTTCTTCCGATCATGTACTACGCGAAGACGGAACGGTTATGCATGCAGAAATTATCATCACCGGAAGTACTATCATGGTTACAGACGTAGTTGAAGACTGGTCAAGACAAACCGCTAACCTATTTGTTTATGTCCCGAATGTCGATGAAACCTATAAAAAAGCATTAGAAAATGGTGCTACGAGCATAATGGGAGTCAGCGATAAAGAGTATGGCAGAACTTGCGGCGTTACAGATCCGTTTGGGAATGTCTGGTGGATCACTACAATTCTTTCTTAAAAACAAAAAACACTTATGAAAACGGAATTAAAACAAGACATTACCACTACTATTGGACAATTTTACGATACGCTTTCTCTTTTTACTCAGAACGAAGTAAATCAAGTACCGTTTGAAGGAAGCTGGACTGGCGGACAGGTTGCCCGTCATATTATAAAATCGACCTCAGGCCTGCGTCAGGTTTGCGAGGCTAATACACAAAAACTCCCCGCTAACTACGACGAAAAAATTCCTCTAATCAAAGAGATATTTCTCAATTTCAGCACCAAATACAACTCCCCTGATTTTATATATCCCGAGGACCGCGAATATGATAAAACCGAGTTGCTTTCGAGTCTTCAAAGAATTGAAAAGGAAATGCAGGATATTGCTGAAAATTATGATTTAACACTCACCTGTATGGATTTTGAAATACCGGGTATTGGAAATTTAACAATCTACGAGTTATTAAACTTCTGTGTCATGCACTCCAAAAGACATTTAAATCAATTGAAAAACGTCTATAATGTTGTAAAAAACTAAATATGAGATCCAAAACCAAAACCATTTTAACCGCCTGGCTCGTTGCCGGGACATTAGACCTAACAGCAGCCATTACAGTTTATGCTTTTATACTCCAAAAAACCACTGCGATAAAACTGTTGCAATCCATTGCAAGCGGCGTTTTTAAAAAGGAAGCCTATAGTGGAGGCTCATTAATGGCACTCTTCGGTATTGGATTCCATTACTTAATTGCACTAAGTTTCGCCTGGTTTTATTTTATCATTTATCCTTATCTGCCTTTTCTCAAAAAAAGTGCAATTGTTTCCGGATTCCTTTATGGAATTTTTGTGTGGATCATCATGAATTTAATTGTACTGCCTATTACCTTTCCTGTGCTTCCCGAAAAACACTTAGATTTCCCATTATTCTTATCCATGTTGATCCTGATGTTCTGCATCGGTCTACCCATAGCACTTATAACGCGAAAATATTATAGTTTTCAGACGCAATCCTAATTGTAAACCTGAAATACAAAACGTCAAAAATCCCTTTTCACACAAAGGGATTTTTTTTTGTTTTACCCCCAAACGTAACTTTTCTGCTTTTATTTTGCTCATACAATGCTAATTATATAAACTTCAAAAAAAGTTATGTAAGATTTCTTCTGCAGTTGTCAAGTAACTTTAATCTTTGATAATACAGACCACAACTGTCTTTTAAGATTTAAGTTGTTTCATTTTCGATTTAATACTAAAAACATATTATTTTGATTCTCTCTCTAAAAAATACTTTCACCGAAATAGGAAATGCAACTTTGTTTGCGAAGCAGTTTTTTAAGGAAGTTTTTGTTCCTCCTTATGAGGCCAAAGAGTTTATAAAACAATGTTATGTAATTGGATATAAATCATTGCCTTTAGTAGCCATAACCGGTTTTATTATGGGATTGGTACTCACCCTTCAATCTCGTCCTACACTGGTCAATTTTGGAGCGGAATCCTGGTTGCCCGGAATGGTCGCCCTTTCCTTAATAAGAGAAATTGCTCCCGTAATTACTGCTTTAATTTGTGCCGGA
The DNA here is from genome assembly GCF_023539155.1 of Flavobacterium sp. B183. NCBI lineage: Bacteria > Pseudomonadati > Bacteroidota > Flavobacteriia > Flavobacteriales > Flavobacteriaceae > Flavobacterium > Flavobacterium sp. B183. The sequence continues at coordinate 4,298,826 of NZ_CP097434.1, forward strand.
AAAATCTCCTCGGGAATTGGTGCCGAATTGGGATCGATGAAAGTAACCGAACAAATTGATGCGATGGAAGTCTCGGCAATTAATCCTTACAACTATTTGGTCGTAACCAGAATTTTAGCCTGTACTTTAATGGTTCCCATTTTAGTCATTTTTGCAGATGCGGTGGGCATTATTGGTGGTTTTGTTGGAATTAATATCCACGGTGATGTTAATTTCTATCGCTATCTGACTCAAATTTTACAATCGCTGGAATATCTGGATCTAATTCCTGCCACGATCAAGACGTTCTTCTTCGGATTCTTTATCGGAATGATTGGATGTTTTAAAGGATTTAATGCCTCTAATGGAACTGAAAGTGTGGGGAGAGCAGCAAATTCAGCAGTTGTAACTGCTTCACTTACCATTTTTATTCTCGATATGATTGCCGTTCAAATAACCGATTTATTCTTTTAAAGATGATTAAGGAAAAAGAAAATACAGCACTTAAAACTAAAGCAGAAAGCAAAACTCCAATCATCGAGATCAGGGATTTGCACAAGACTTTTGGCGCGGACAATACTGTTCTTCAAGGTGTAAATCTAACGGTGAATAAAGGGGAAGATTTAGTAATTCTTGGACGTTCCGGTTCGGGAAAATCGGTCACCATAAAATGTATTGTGGGTTTAATAACTCCCGATCAGGGTGAAATAAAAGTGTTTAACGAAAATGTATTGAACCTGAAGAAACCTGAGCTAAATCAGATTAGGGTTCGAATTGGATTTTTATTTCAAAGTGGTGCACTGTATGACTCCATGTCGGTACGCGAAAATCTGGCTTTCACTTTACAAAAACACAAACAGAACTTAACGCCGGAAGAAGTTGAAACTGAAGTCATGGAAGCTTTAGATAATGTTGGTTTAGCGGATGCGATCGATAAAATGCCGTCTGAACTATCAGGCGGAATGCAAAAAAGAATTGGTCTGGCCAGAACATTAATCTTAAAACCGGAGATTATCTTATACGATGAACCCACAACAGGTTTAGACACCATAACCTCACGTGAGATCAGCGAATTAATTCTCGATATCAAACACAAACGTAAAACCACTTCAATCATTATTACTCACGATATGGCTTGCGCAAAACTCACAGCCGATCGAATTATGGTTTTAAAAGATGGAGTAATACATGCCGAAGGGACATATGAAGAACTGGAAAAAAACGAAGACGAATGGGTACGCTCATTCTTTGAATAACGCAAAATAAATAGTAGAAATCATGGATAAACAATCTGGATATACCTGGAAATTAGGAATGTTTGTAGCAATTGGATTGTTACTTTTTATAATGGCCATTTATTTTATAGGGAAACAAAAAAACCTCTTTGGTTCCACCTTTCACATCAGCTCCCGATTTAAAACGGTGAGCGGTTTGGAAGTGGGCAACAATGTACGCTTTTCGGGAATTAACATTGGTACGGTCGAAGAAATCAGACTGATTAATGACTCTTCTGTTGTGGTTCTAATGGTAATTAAAGACGATGTTAGAAAATTCATCAAAACAGACGCTCGTGCCAGCATTGGTTCTGACGGATTGATGGGTGACAAGGTTCTCACTATTTCTCCCGGCATAAAATCACAAAAAATAATCGAAAACAACGGTGCAATTGCTTCAATTGACGGAATAGAAATGCAGGACATCATGAAAAGTGTCAAAAAAAGTGTTGATAATGTAGGCATTATTTCTGATGAACTTGCCACTTTTAGTCATAGTATGAACAACGGAAACGGAGCCCTGGCAAGATTAGTCCGCGATGATAAAATGGCTAATAGCGTTTCGAATACCCTTTCAAATCTGGAAAGCGGTACCAAAGGTTTTAGTGATAATATGGAAGCTGCCAAAAATAACTTTCTGTTGAGAGGGTACTTTAGAAAAAAAGAGAAAGAAAAGGAAAAACAGAAAGAGGAAGCAAAAGAGAAAAAAGAAGAACAACAGGAAAAAATCAATAAAGAAAAAGAGGAAAAAGCCAAAGAAGAGAAACAAAAACAGGAGAAACAAAAAGAAGAAGACGCTAAAAAGACACCTTCCGGAAAAGAAAAATCATAGATAAAACTCCAATGAAAACGAAAAAACAAAATAAAAGCAGTGCCTTTGAAAAATTTGCTACCTATGTTTCTAAAGCTTCAGGAAGTACTCCTGCCTTTATAGGTGCTTTTTTAATTGTAGTAGTCTGGGCAATTTCAGGACCTTTTTTTGATTATTCCGAGACCTGGCAATTGGTCATTAATACCGGAACGACCATTATTACTTTTTTGATGGTTTTTTTAATTCAGAAAGCACAAAATAAAGATTCGCTGGCCATTCAGCTGAAACTAAACGAGCTAGTCGCTTCCAACGAATATTCAAGCAACAGCCTGGTAGACATAGAGAGTATGACCGAAGAGGAAATGATTATTGTTCAAAAATATTATCAACATCTTAGCGAACTCTCCAAAAAAGATGAAAGCATCAGAATCTCGCATTCCATTGCAGAAGCGCACGAACAACACCAGCGCAAAGGCAAAACCAGAACAAAAACCCGTACATCAAATAGTGCTAAAAAATGAAACTACGATCGACCGAAACCTTCTGGCTTCTAAGGAATGCCATGAAAAAAAGCTATCCTTCAATTGATTCCGATAAAAACACAACCATTTTGATTATTGGTGGCGGAATAACAGGTGCTTTGATCGCTTACAAGTTAATTACTGAAGGGAAAAAAATAATATTGGTCGACCGTCGTGATATTTGCAATGGAAGTACCGCTGCGAGTACCGCTTTACTACAATATGAAATTGACATTTCATTACACGAACTGATCAAAATGAGAGGATTAAACTGTGCCCTTGACAGTTACAGGAACGGTAAAAAAGCAATTTTTGATCTCCGCAACATCATCGATACTATAAAAAGCGATTGTCAGTTTGAATTCAAAAAAAGTATTTATTTCTGTTCTTTAAAAAAAGATCTCCAATTCCTGAAAGACGAATTTAAAATCCGAAAGGAAAATGGCTTTGACGTGAACTGGCTGGAAAAATGGGATCTTGAAAAATTGGGGCTCAATGCTCTGGCGGCAATCGAATCAAAAACTGCGGCAGTTATGGATCCTTTTAAGCTAGCCAATGATTTACTGATCTATTGTCAAAAAAAAGGAATGGAAATTCTGGATCGAACCAACATTACCTCTATTCAAAATCAAAAAGATAAACTAATTGCCGTTACTGAAAATAAATGTAGTATTACCGCAGATCACATTATACATTGCAGCGGTTACGAAAGTACCGAAACGCTAAAAGAAAAGGTTGTAGATTTGAAAAGCACCTATGTCATTGCTTCTGAAAGTCTCCTTACTCTTCCTATGGCTTTCAGAAATGCAATTTTTTGGGATACCTCCTCTCCTTATCTCTATTTTAGAGCTACTTCAGACAATCGTGTTATTATGGGCGGTGGAGATGTAGCCTTTAAAGACCCTGTAAAACGCGACAAATTATTACCAAAAAAAGAGCAATTCTTATTGAAGAAGTTCCAACGAAAATTTCCGGATATTGATTTTAAAATTGATTATTCCTGGGCGGGAACTTTTGGAGAAACAAAAGATGGATTGCCCTATTTTGGAAAACCTGATCCCAATAAAAACGAACATTATGTCCTGGGTTTTGGTGGAAACGGAATTACTTTTAGTGTCATAGGCATGAACTCAATTTTGGACTCTCTTAATAATAAAAAAAATCCGGATTTAGACTATTACAAGTTTGGAAGATAACTTTTTTAGAGGTGCAGAGATACAAAGATACAAAGGTGCAAAGGTGCAAAGTTTTTTGTTGTATTCTGAAAGCTGGTTATTGAAGTTGAACTGCAAATAAAACAAACGTTATTTTCTTCTCAAAGTTTTAATGAAACTCTTTAAAAGTAACTTTTAAAATCTTTACCTTACTGCTATACAAAAACAGTACTTCATGAAAAGTTTTTCTTTCCCGCCCATATCCAACAAAGATGCTGTTATTCTGATTTTGGGCACCATGCCGGGAACCAAATCATTGGAAATGAATCAATATTACGGTCACAGTCAGAATAATTTCTGGAAATTTATGTTTGTTATTTTGAAAGAGGATCTCTCTACTGATTATGAAACCAGAAAAGCTTTGCTGCAAAAAAACAACATTGCGGTGTGGGATGTGTTACAGCATTGTGACAGAATAGGGAGTTTGGACAGTGCTATTAAAAATGAAACCCCTAACGATTTTGAAACCTTTTTAAAACAACATCCCAATATCACAACCATTCTTTTCAACGGACAAAAAGCAGCAGCATTCTTTAAAAAATATGTCCAGCTGAAGAAAAACTATCACTTGATCACACTACCCTCGACAAGTCCGGCAAATGCAGGTAAAAGTTATGAATCTAAACTTCAGGAGTGGAAAATTTCTGTTGATCCACATCATAATAATGCATCGACACCTCACACAGATTAATTTTTTTTAATACATTTAAGTTGTAAAAAACATTGATTGCGTTATTTTTTCTTTGAATAAGCTATTCTCTTCCGGAATAGCCTTGTTACTTAATCGGAAACCAAAACGATATCATTATGAAAATTCAAACTTACTACAATCATGTTCGGTTTTATACCCCACATCATTTTGTTTATTATCCGGTTTTAGCACTATTCTTAGGCTCCAGTATTTACTTCGCCTGTACGACCGAAAATACACTTATTTGGTCCTTTATAAGTGTTTGTTTTCTATTGCTGTTTTTTCTTGCCTATATGCTGCGCCAGCATTACGCCCTGACGCTTCAGAACCGAATCGTGAGGATGGAACTTCGTTATCGCTATTTGAGCCTTACAGGAAAAAGGCTTGAAGAATTCGAGTACAAACTAACCGACGATCAGATTTTTGCTTTGAGATTTGCTCCTGACAACGAAATCCTGCCGCTTTTGGAAGATGCTCTTAAAAATAACCTCACCGGAGATGCTATAAAAAAAGCCATCGTGCACTGGAGAGCAGATTACAACAGGGTGTAAAAACAATGGAAAGGATAAACTTTCCCTAACTTCTATTTCTGCGATTAAACCAAACATACACTAAAAAAAGAATCAGCCAAACGGTTACAATCACGCCAAAATACATCCCAATAATTGAAGGATGTAAATAATTGGGTTCGTAAAAAAGCTTATCAAAAGTGGTAAATTTCTCCATTAGTGCTTTTCGGTCAAAGCTGTTTCGAATTGTATTGAGTACTTCATCGCGATGTTCTCTAAAATAAAATGCATCTGCGGCCAGTTCTTTAGGAACAATATTACTCTCGATTTTATACTTCTTTAAAAGAGTATCCAGCTTCTGAAAATTCAACTGCAACGAGTCTTTTCTGTATTTGTACAGCAGTTTATATCGCTGTACTGCGGCATCGTACTGTTGTTTTTCTGTTGCAATTCCTTCTACAGCCTTAAACAATGATTTATTCTCGAGAAAAATACAAATGCTATCGTCGTATTGAGGCTGTACCTCGACACCTCTGAATAGGATTTCTGTACTGTCTTTAATCACTTTTTTGGTTATAATTCGCTTCGAAAGTTCCTTTTTATCTAAACCAATTTCGTCCAGAACCTTACCAGTTACGGTCGAGACTTTATCTAAATCGGTTGTGAGTACTTTCAAAGTATCTATGCTGTAATACCTGCTCTCTGTGTTGTAATAACCATTTGATATTAAAACGCTATCCACTACCTCCGTGACAGGATAGGGTTTTGGATATAAGATATTAACCGGATTAAACAATTTTTCAGAACTGTAAGAAGTATAATTGTATAAAAACGGATTTAAAACATTCAGTAAAGTTTTATCTCTATTGAAATCAACTTCCGGAAGTTCGCTCCTTAATTTGGCATTCAATCCAAAACTATAACTGATAAAAAAGGAAAAACTCAGAAAACAAATCAGCAGTAATACCAAACCGGTTTTAAGCAGATTGGTCAAAGAATAAGGATATCGGGAATGATTTCTAACCAAAAATATCAGAAAGAAAAATAAAAACAAACCGCTGATGAAAAAATGGGAAATGGAAACATCATCATAAAATTTAAATCTGTAAAATTCAAAATAGGAATTGATATTGGCAATACCTTTAAAGGTAAAAAAACCATATAAAAAATACCCTAAATGAATGAACAGCAGTACTAAAAAAGACTTTACAAAGAATTGCTTTAATTTTTTTTCCATTTTTTATTTTGAGAATTTACTCTCAAATATAGCCAATCTGATTTAGAAATGAAATTTTCAAACCCTCTTGAAGAAAATTCTCCAAATCAGAATGAGTCCTATTTTCAAATTCCAATACAAATGAAACTGAGACAAATCCAATACAAAAAACAACATACACAACTGATAGTCAAATACATTAACTCAAAGTCAAATTAAATAAAAAAGAATTGGGCGATTATTCTTCGTTAAGTTTAAAAGCTAAAAAATTATCAGTAAAATGATAAATACTTGAGTTTTTTCGCCACGAATTCCCGAATTTGTGTTTAAAATAATTCGTGCATTCGTGGCGATTCTTTATACTATTCAGAAACTTCCAATTGCAGCACAACTTCCTGATAATGTTTGCTAAGTGAGAATAATTGCTCGGCAAAAATCATAATAGCAAGCGGGATAAAGAAAAAGGAAAGCAAATTTTCTTCGTATAAAAAATAAGTGGTTACCATAAAAATTCTCAGGTATTCCAGATAATAAATCCATCTTCTTTGTTCTAATAATGCCCCACAATTTACTAATGTTACCAGAATAAGTAACAGTACAAAAATTTTGTCCGAGACATTTAGTCCTTCAAAACAATACGTAAAAACCGTTAAAAGCATCGTGGAAACTCCAAGCTGGATATAGAGATAATTCTTAAATCGAAGCCTTTGATGCGGATTCGCTTTGTCCTGTAAAAAGCGTTTCTCTAAGGTTGGCCGAATATCCTGATCCATATGGGCAGGACTGCCAAATACCGCTTTCCATTTTGCTTTAAATCCTGTCGAGCGCTTCCACAGCTCGTAAATCTCAAAATAGTAATGAAAATGCTGCCACAAGAAACTATAACTTTTGAGTGGATGTGTTAAACCGTATTTTGGTTTTTCTTCTTCTTCCTGAAAAGTTCCAAAAAGACGATCCCAAAAGGTAAACATATCGCCGTAATTTTTATCGAGATATTTCTCATCAGACGCGTGATGTACGCCATGTACAGAAGGCGTAACAAAAACATACTCCAGCCATTTTATTCTGCCAACAAGCTGTGTATGCGTAAAAAAGGAATAAGCTCCGTGCACAATCAGCATGGTAATAACCATAGAGGGGTGAAAACCAATAAGCGGCAGTACACACCAAAATCCTGTTCTAATAACGGCCTGAAAAGTTGTAATTCTGGCAGCCGCGGTAAAATTAAATTCTTCGCTATGATGATGTACGATGTGTGCTGCCCAGAAAAAATTGACTTCATGCCCCAATCGGTGGTACCAATACCAGACAAAATCGGTGGCAAGAATTAAGGCGATCCAAACAAAAACACTATTCGAAATATCAAAAAATCGATAATTATCATAAATCAAATAATACAACTGGTAAAAACTGGCTGCCACAAACAAATTGATCAAACGCTCTGCGATACCAATGCTAATATTTGAAACTGAACTTTCATAATTAAAAATTTCCGGCCTCTTTCGTCGTTGTGCAAGCTTATATTCTAAAAAGAGAAAGAGAAAAAAAGCAGGCATCGCGAAAGCTAGAAAATTAATATGTTCCATTTTAAAAAATACTTATTTAATTCATAAAAAAACACAAAGCAGTAGTACTTCTATATCCTTATAAAAACAAAGACATTTTCATCAATCAACAAGTTCTTTTCGGCTGAAAATCTTCTTATTAATTGATGAAAAAAATCTTTACTATTTAAAAACCTAATTTTTAATTCTGTTTAAATTTCGGAGTATCCAGCGCCACTTCTTTTACAGATTGAGTATCGGCTACCTTTTTCAACGCGATAATATAAGCTGCAATACGCGGTGTTACATTATATTTAGCCGCAATTCTGAAAACCGTCTCAAATCCTTTTTCTAAGATGTCCTCTAAGCGTGTATTAATCTGATGAATTCTCCAGGACTCCAGAAGCGAATTCTGAAGCCATTCAAAATACGAAACTGTAACTCCACCCGCATTGGCCAGAATATCCGGAACCACTAAAACATTGTTATCGTGTAGTATTTTATCCGCATCGGAAGAAATCGGTCCGTTGGCACCTTCCACAATAATTTTAGCACGAATATCATTAGCGTTCTTTTGTGTAATCACATCTTCTGTGGCAGCAGGAATCAGTACATCCACTTCTAACAGCAATAAATCCTCATGTTTAATAGCAACGGAATTCGGATATCCTTTAATACTTTTATTGTTCAAATTGTAGTACAAAATCAATTCCGGAATATTAAGTCCTTCAGGATTGTAAAACGCTTCGGAAACATCACTAACCGCTACCACATTTAGTCCTTTTTCAAATAAAAACAAGGCCGAATGCAATCCAACATTTCCAAAACCCTGAATGGCTACTGTAGATTTTGCAGGTCTGAGTTTTAATTTTTCAAGGGCCAATAAAGTGATGATACTAACCCCTCTTCCTGTTGCTTCTACCCTGCCTAATGAACCGCCGGAATGCAAATGTTTTCCGGTTACTACCGCATGAATTGTTTTGCCATGAAGTATAGAAAACTCATCCATTAACCATCCCATCTCATCGGGACCCGTTCCCATGTCGGGAGCCGGAACATCTTTTTCAGGCCCGAAAATATCGATTAAAGCTTTGGTATAAGCTCTTGTAATTTTCTCTAATTCATTCTTAGAAAGTGTCGTGGGATCACAAATAATTCCGCCTTTTGCTCCTCCAAACGGAATCCCGGTCACAGCTGATTTCCAGGTCATCCAGGCAGCCAGCGCTTTTACTTCGTCAAGGTTCACTCCCTTATCATATCGAATTCCGCCTTTTGACGGCCCTAAAGCGGTATTGTGTATAATTCGGTAACCTTCAAAGTTCTTTTCAGAACCGTTGTCCAGGGTAATTGAAAAATTAACGACAATTTGCTTTTCCGGACGCTGGAGTTTTTGCCTGATCGATTCGTCTAATCTAAGAATGTCGGCGGCAATGTTAAAACGATCAATCATGGATTGAAAGGGGTTCTGTTTTATTAATTCTGCACTCATATTATATCGTTTAATTGGGGTTATTATTTTTATCTTTTACAAAAGTCTTTTCTAAGGTTTATGGATACTTGCTCTAACATGGGATTTTCCTAAAACAGCGTCGCATCATAACACTGGCATTTCTATTGGTTCTCATTTTGTTTCTTTTTTTTCAGTTCTAAAAAAAGCCTTTCATTGGTGCATGAAAGGCTAAAAAAAAAAATAACAAGTAAATTTCTCTATCAACGCCATTTCATCACATAGTCCTGCATGCGACACATCGTGAAGCCACATAAAGATGAGATGATATTTTGACTATAGTTCTTCATTGTTATTGCAAATCTATAAAATATATTTTATAAATTCTATAGAATTAGTAGAGTTTATTTTTGAAAAATGAAAAAATTAACAAATAACACCTGTTAATCAACACAATACATTCTGTAAAATTTTATTTAAACTGAGAAACAACAATAAAAATGATCGCTATTAAAGCTAAAAAGATAACAATAAAGTTAATTTTAGATAATTTTTCTTTGAAAAAAAGCAAACCAACAAAACTTCCTAAAACAATAACTCCCATGTTCATTCCTGCAAAAACTGTCGATGGGTTTTCAGCAAATGCTTTATGTGCCTTTAAATAGAACAGGATATTTCCGAAATTGAAGATCCCCACCAGGGCACCAAAAAGAATATTTTTGGAGTCCAATTTCCTCTTTTTTATGCCAATTTCATAAATCGAAATTAAAAACGCTACTGCTAAGGCGATACAGAACACCACAAACAAAGAGGTTGGATAAGGCAAAGTAGTATAAAGAGCGATTTGTTTGAAGAGAATATCAATAATACCAAAACCTACCAGAACCACCGCGGGATAAATCCATTTATTCTCTGTGGTATCCGGTTGCTTTTTTAAGAGGAGTAAAAGCGCCAGAAAGCCAATTATTAACCCAATAATTTTATAGGTATTAAATTCTTCTTTAAAGATGAACCAGGCCGCCAGAATTGGGATGAATAACGATAATCGCTGGGCTGTATCTGTTTTCACAATCCCCACATTTTTTATGGAAGCTACCAGAAAAAAAAAGACTACCGGCAATAATATCCCAATAGCAATGTAAATATTCCAGGGAGCGTTTGCATCAACTTCCTTTAAATTTGGACTAAAAGTAAAATAACAAAGTGCTAAAGCAACAATATAATTGAACGCAATAATCTGAGTGGGATGTGTATTGTATTTTCGGGTTATTTTAAAGATCACACCAACAATTACACTGCACAAAATACTGAGGATAAGAAACAACATAGGATTATATTTTGAATGCAAAAATAACGCTTAAACTCCTTTTGTTCTATTTTTTGTTTCTTTTATTCCAGCCTTTTTAATTTCTAACTGTATAATTTTTCCTTTACTATTTTTAATAAATTCTACTGTCGTATTATTATTATCTGAGCGAAAGAACTTTGTTTGAGATTCCGGCAACAATTCGATAGCAGAACCCGCATAATACAATTTGTTCTCTTTCTTTACAATTTTAACATTTTCATACTCCCCTACATATTGATCGTAAGCCTTTGCATCTCCTGCTACCTGAATGTGTTTGTACGGAAGCTCTGCCTCTTTTCCAAAACATATTCCTGCAAGGCCATAAGCAATATAATACGATTTTGACTGGTTGTTGGATAAGACGGTAATAAAAACTTTATCGGCAGTAAATTTGTTAAAGGATGTCATTGCCCCAAAGAAACCACCATCATGCGCAATTAATTGATGGCCCTGATTGTAAACAGGATTGATTATTACGCCAAAACCAAACTTCTGTTCATTATACGATGTAAACATCTTTTTCTTAGATTCCTCTGATAGTAAGGTCTGACCATCGAAAAGTGCTTTATTCCACAAATTTAAATCTTCAACAGTTGAATATATACCATCGTGACCACGATTAAAATTCCAATTGATGTATGGATTTTTAGTTAATTTATTATCATTGAAATAATACAACTGAGTCATTTTATCCACTACGGCATCACTAGCAGAAACTCCGGAATTGCGCATTTTAGCTTTATCGAATAGATTTTGCCTTAAATACTCTTCATAAGATTGTCCCGATACTTTTTCAACAATGCGCGCTAATAAATAATATCCAATGTTACTGTAGGCTGTACTGGTTCCCGGTTCGAACAGCAAAGGCTTTTTAGCCAGATACGCACAAACAGAATCTTTATCGAGATCTGTTCTTACCAAATACAGTTCGTCAAAATCCATTTGAAAACCTGAATTATGACTTAACATCATTTTTAAAGTGATGGCATCACCTTTAGGGAAACCAACAAAGTACTTACTCAATTGATCCTCCAATGATAACTTTTTATGCTCCGCTAACTGCAAAATCGCAACAGCCGTAAATTGCTTTGAAACTGAAGCCAGGCTAAATTTTGAATCGACTACATTTTTTACTTTCCATTCATAATTCGCAAAGCCATAAGCTTTTTTTAGAAGTATCGAATCATTTTTAGAAACCAATACTGTGCCGCTAAAATCATTAACTGCAAATTGTGCATCCATGTATTTTTCTAATTGTATACTAAGTTCTTTTTGTGAATATCCGAACGTAAATACGAACAATACAATTAATGTTAATCCTGATTTCATACTAATTATTTTTACAGTTAATGATTATTTTATGGAGCGTTTTATCCAGTAACGCTATTTCTTCCAGAGACAAGCCCTCCAATGCCGTTTGCCTGTTAATCTCAATAACGGGTTGTATATCGTCAAGTGTTTTTTTTCCCTTTTTAGTGATTTCCAGATTAAATTTTCTTCGATCCACAGGGTGAATTGTGCGGGTTATATATTCTTTTTTCACCATTAATTCAATCATTCTCGTAATGGAAGCACTGTCTTTAAATACAAGATTAGCCAATTCATTTTGAGAAATGTCCGGATTGTTGTTTAGTATAATTAAGACCAGACATTGATCTACAGTAATATCTTTTACGACCTTGGTAATGTTTTTTTGTGCTAGTCTTCGATATTCTTTTATTGCTTTCTCTAATGAGTACAGAGCTGTTCCGGTTGGATTTTCGAGTTGCATATTTTTTTATTTGATACAAATATAATTGATATATCAATATCTTTTAAAAAAATTTCAAACCCGACAGATTTTTAAAACCTGTCGGGTATAGTGATAAACAATTTTAGTCGCTTTTTAGCCAGCCTGTAATACTCATTCTGGTGTTTTGGGTAACCAGAACTTCATGCACCAATTCATTACTTTTGAAAAAAATAGTTTTTCCCTGCGTAGGTGCAATTTTTTGATTGTTATTTTCCTGATGGATCATTAATTCTCCGCCATCGCTTTCTTTCCAATTGCTGTTAAGATAACTGATCATGGAATATTTTCGACTGGAATTGTTTTTAAACTGATCTAAATGCTTCAGATAAAAATCGCCGCTTTCATATAAAGAATAGTGAAATTCATAACTTGTAATTCCGGCATAACAACTTTCATTCAAATAGACTATAAAAGCATCTATCTTATCAAAAAACTCATTTTCAAAAACATTGTTGTGTTTTTTATCCAGCCAATAAATAGAGTCACTTCGTACAGCTCCATCGTAAGACAGCTTTTCTGAGTTTCCGATTCCTGCAGCCAGCAACAAACTTTTACGATTTAAATCTATTAGATTTTGCCTTAAATGATTGGCCAGTTCAGGACTTAAAAAATGCTCCGATATCCCAACCTTATTTTCTATATAACTCGCAATCAAATCTTCGAAACTATCTTCCATCTTTATTTTGGGAAACTGCAAATACAGCCAACGGAGCAAGGTAGATGAAATAAAACTGGTAATGGGCTTTTTACAAAATAATAAACCCGACAGGTTTTAAAAAACTGTCGGGTTTAGTTAGAAAAAAATAGATTATAAACTACAATTTGCTGATATAACTTCCGTACATATCTTTAAACTGATGTCCTTGAGCAAAACGGTCTTTGCTCAGTTTTTTGTATTCGACCAATCCCCACAGAATAAATTCTTTCATAAAATACTGATCTTTTTTATCCAGTTGAGGCAAATATTTTTTCAACAAAACATCTAGCGGAGTTACTTCGTCTAAAATGTTCTGATACTCTAAATCAGAAGCATCGTCTAACAATTCGAAACCGCTTTCGGCAAAAAACCATTCGATCACATCTGAATAAGGTGTTTTTTCTCCTGGTTTTTCAAGTTTCTCTATTCGCGGTAATAATGTTGGAAATAAAGTTCTGATTGCTAAACCAATTAAGTTTTGTGCTACGACAGCAGCTCCCTCCTGCTCTCCTTCGTAAACCAGTTCTACTTTTCCGGTAATAGCAGGAATAATACCCACAAAATCAGACAAACGCAAAGTGGTTTTATCTACTGCGGCTTTTAAGGCACGACGTTCTGCGGTACTCATTAAATTCTCGAAAGCGGTGATACTCATTCTCGCACTTACACCACTTTTATTATCGATATATTCGCTTTCACGCGCTTCAAAACTAATCTGTTCTAAAATATCTCTGGCCAGAGCCGGCACATAAACTAATTTGTGCTGTGTTTCATCCAGTTTGGCTTCCTGCTCTGTGATAGCTCTTGCAATGGCAACACTTTCAGGATAATGTGTGAGAATCTGCGAACCGATTCTATCTTTTAAAGGCGTTACGATACTTCCTCTATTGGTATAATCTTCCGGATTGGCAGTAAAAATAAATTGCATATCCAAAGGCATTCTCAATTTAAATCCTCTAATCTGAATATCCCCTTCCTGCAAAATATTGAATAAAGCAACCTGAATTCTGGCTTGTAAATCCGGCAATTCATTAATTACAAAAATACAGCGGTTGGCTCTCGGAATCATTCCGAAATGAATGACACGATCATCGGCATAAGAAAGCTTTAAATTTGCTGCTTTTATAGGATCGACATCACCAATTAAATCGGCAACAGTAACATCGGGTGTGGCTAATTTTTCAAAAAAACGCTCACTGCGATGCAGCCATGAAATTGGCGTATCTTCACCTTTCTCCGCAATTAAATCTTTTGCAAAACGTGAAATAGGATGTAACGGATCGTCATTAATTTCCGAGCCCGCAACAAACGGAATGTACTCGTCTAACAATTCAACCATCTTACGTGCTAAACGTGTTTTTGCCTGACCGCGAAGTCCTAATAAGTTAATATTATGACGAGAAAGAATGGCACGCTCCAATTCCGGAATTACCGTATTTTCGAAACCATGAACACCTTCAAAAACAGGCTTTCCTGACTTTATTTTCTCACGAAGATTATTGCGTAATTCGTCTTTAATACTGACACTTTTGTAACCAACAGCTTTTAACTGTCCTAATGTTTTTATATTTTTTATTTCCATTTTTACTGATTGAAAAATTTCTAATTTGCTTTTTTTAAACTTTTAATGACCTCTTGCTTCGACTTCGCTCAACGAGACCACTGAGACTGAGACCGAGACTGAGACTGTCACTGCAACTTATGCTTCGACTTCGCTCAGCAGGACACCGTCACTGAGACTGAGACTGAGACCGAGACCGAGACCAAGACAGAGACTGAAACCAAGCTTAAACACTACCTCACCCTCTTCTTCCTATTCGTTTCATAATCTTCAAAAATCATCTCTCCCAGTCCTTTTAATCCGGTGTAAAATGCTTTTCCCTGATTCGCTTCGGTAAAATGGTTGACAAAACGCTGTAAATACGGATCGTTTGCAATCATGAATGTTGTAATCGGAATGTGTAATTTTCTGGCTTGCTGTGCCTGTGTATAACATTTATCAACGATGTACTCGTCGAGTCCGTTACTATTCATATAATAGGAACCGTCACGCTCACGTACGCAGCTGGGTTTTCCATCGGTAATCATAAAAATCTGCTTGTTGGTATTTCGTTTTCTTCTTAAAATATCCATGGCCAATTGAAGTCCTGCAACGGTATTGGTATGATAAGGGCCTACTTGCAGATAGGGTAAGTCTTTAATAGGGATGATCCAGGCATCATTTCCGAAAACCAAAATATCGAGTGTGTCTTTGGGATAACGAGTTGTGATTAATTCGGCCAAAGCCATGGCTACTTTTTTTGCAGGTGTGATTCGGTCTTCGCCATAGAGAATCATACTGTGACTGATGTCAATCATCAAAACGGTGCTCATTTGCGCTTTGTATTGAGTTTCTTCTACTACCAAATCATTTTCGGTTAGCATGAAACTTTCAACACCATTATTAATCTGGGCATTTCGCAGACTTTCTGTCAATGAAATTCGTTCTAAACCATCTCCAAAATTAAACTCACGAAATTCCCCTGTATGTTCGTCACCGTTTCCGGCATGTTTGGTTTTATGATTACCACTTCCGGAACGTTTTAAATTACCAAAAATTTGATCCAGGGCCTGTTGTCTGATAGCGCGTTCTGTCTTGGCAGTAATACCAAAACCACCGCTTCCGTCAGGTTTAACTTCGTCTTTTATGTAACCTTTCTTTTTTAAATCTTCGATAAAATCATCGATAGTGTAGTTCTCGTCTGTTAGTTTGTATTCTATGTCTAACTCCCTTAACCAGCTGATTGCTTCGTCAAAATCACCCGAAGTATGGGTGATCAGCTCTTTAAAAATACCAAAAAGCTTTTCAAACGGAGACTGAAACGGAGCTTCGTACGACTTAAAATAAAAACCTTTTTTAAATTCGTTTTTCATAATTTTAAAATTACGCTATTTTAGAATTATGAAAAACGAAACGTTTATTAATTTTTAGTTAAAATATCTAACCAAAACCAACAACTAACAGTGTTAGGCCTGACAATTATTCAAACTTTCCGTCAACATAAAACCACTCCTTATTTTCGAATTTAAAAGTCGAAAACTCATAATGCACTTGTGGTTTGTTGTCTGAATCTAAAAAATAGGCTTTGAACTCGACGGTATTCTCAGTAAAACTCAAAATTTCGAGTCTCTGCCATTTATTAGCTGTTGCCCATTTTAAAATTTCGGTCTTCGAATAATATTTTCTTTCCGAAATATAAGTGGTTTCTAATAAATAATCTGCCTTGTGACAGGCATAAGCCGAATATCTGGAACGCATTAGGGCTAGTGCCGTTGGTGCTTTTTGATTGTTTTCAAGGTACTGACCACAGCAATTTTCGAACAATAATCCAGTATCACAAAAACACTTCTTACTCTCCATCAACCTGCTCTTCTCCATTAATTTTTACATGCAACTGATTCAATAAAACCTGATACCTGCTAATTTCTCTTAAATCTTCATCTTCTTCAGCATGATCCAGCATATCGTCTAAGGTATCACTTACTTCAAGCAATTTATTATTCGCTTCTCTATTATTCTTTGCCGCAATTAAATCAATAATTTCCTGCACACTTGCTTTTAAATCTTCGTATTTACTCATCTGTATTGTATTATTTTTTTGTTTCAAGTTTCAGGTTTCAGGTTTCAAGTTTTTTTATTGGAACCAAAAACCTGAAACATTTTATTCTCCTTTACTCTCGTTGAACTTTTTAATAATTTCTTTAAGCTTTTCTTTGCGTGCAATCTCAGCCTGTTTTACTTTGTTCTGGGCTTTATGCAATTTGTCATTATGCTTTTTGATGTTCCTTTCGTTGTTGCGTCCCATTATATTTCTCTTTTAATTTCGTCTAAAGTTTTCTCGGTATAAATCAACTCATTGATAATTTGCTTTCTCAACTCATCAATATCTTCATAATCAAAATGCTTTGCCCATGAAGTGAGTTGTTGCAGATTGCGAACCTGTTTGATTCGTTTCGTGGTTTCAAAACTGGTTCTTAAAACAGGCTTTCCATCAAAATTTGGGTTCTTCTTATGCTGATAGGTTACCAGATTCTGATCGAAGTCAGCTTCGATATAGTACAGTTTTTCCTCAGCGTTATCCGGATAAAATTCGTTCCAGGCCGCAAAACCTATTTTAGTTTTCGAAGCAGTTTCGGGTACCATTGCTACCAAACGCCATTTGCTGTTGGCCAGTCTTCCCCAATGATTTGACACCCGATACATTCCGGCTTCCGTATAATAATAAGCGCTTCCGGCTTTGCTCTCAAACTGCTTCTTTAAACCTTCAATTTTATCTGAAAGCACTTCATGAAAAACACAAAAGGTATTTTTAAAGGAATTAGGATGTGGTTTGAAGTTTTTTTGCATGTGCAAATATACTGAGATTGTCAAGAACTCCCTAAAACAAACATAATAATGATTAACTTTGTAGCTTCAATTTTAAAACAAAAAAATTATGTCTAAAGATCCACAAGGGAAAATGCTGCAAAAAGGAATTTATACGGGCATCATAGAAAAAGATGAAAACAACAACTATTTTTGTGGTGAGTACCTTTTAGACTATAAAATCGCACATACTAACTTTAATATAGGTGATTGGATCACGATTAAATCTATTATCGAAAACCCAAGCGATATCAGCTATGATAAGTATCCAAAAAAATCTAAAAACTTCGATAAGGCTAATAATAAACCGGAGAACAAGTAATTAAAGATTAGTTTCAAGTTTCAGGTTTCAAGTTTTAGGTTTCAAGTTTCAAGTCACTTTTAACGCAAAGATTTACGCAAAGTTCGCAAAGTTTTTATTTATGAAGCTTTGCGAACTTTGCTTTTGGAGTACATCTTAATTCTAAAAAAACTTGCGTTTTTGCAGTTAAGTACACCCAAAACTTAGACCCTGAGATCATAAACCTCAAACAAAAACAAATATTTTTCCGCTCAAAAGTAAAAAGTTAAAAAAAAGTGTACCTTTGCAAAAAATTTGTCGTTTTGAAGTAAAAAACAATCATTTCAAACTAATAGACAAGAAGTTACCTTTTATTTATGAAAAAAATAGTTGAATACCGCAAGTTACTAAACGTAGACAAAACTGCTGAATTAAAAGATTTAAAAACAATCTATCGTAATGCGATGAAAGAATCTCATCCTGATAAATTTCAAGGTGATGATGCTGGTTTAAAAGCTGCAGAAGAAAAAAGTAAAGCTATTATTGAGGCTTATCACTTCTTGGTAAGTATTAATCCTGAAACGATTAAACTTAATTTACCAGAATACACTGAAACGATTTCGACTTGTTCAATTACTGATTATAAATTTGTTGAAGGTCGTTTAATTATCGATTTCTCTAACGGAAGTGTTTACGAATACATTAGTGTTCCTAAAGCAACTTACGTTAAAATGGTAAATGCTGATTCTCCTGGAAGATTTGCAAAAAGACATATTCTTAATTCTTTCACATGGAGAAAGAAAACGAATCAAGAATAGATTTATACCAAAATATCTACAAAAGCACTCTCTCAACGGAGTGCTTTTTTTATGCGCAAAAATTTAAAAAAACGTTATTTATTTTCATTATAACGATATAATTAAGAGTTTTAAATCAAATAAACCTCACAAACCTTCTGATTACATGACAATTAAACCTAAAAAAACAATAACAAAATTTTAGGTTCCAAAATTCTTTATGTTTTATAATTTTAAATACTTTTGTTGCACAAATCAATTAACTAATTAATTTTTTATAATGAAAAAAATACTTTTTTTACTAACTGCTTCTGCAGCGATTATTTCTTGCAGCAAAGTTAAAGACGGAGAATACCTAATTACAGGAACTGCAACTGGTATCGAAAACGGAAAAACAATCATTCTTCAAGGTCAGGATCCAACAACAAAAATGGCTGTATCTCTTGACACAGTAAAAGTTGAAAACGGAAAATTCGAAATTAAAGGAAAAGTAACAGAACCAGCTTTTCATACTTTAATTGTTCAGGGAGCTAATGGTCCAATTCCATTCATCTTAGAAACAGGAGAAATTACTGTTGCAGTTGACAAAGACAGTATCCACAAATCTAAAATTTCAGGTACTTACAACAATGACGAGTATGTAAAATTCAATGAGGATATGACAAAAACTCAAAAAGGTTTAGTTGATTTTCAAAAGAAAAACACTCAAAAAATGCAACAAGCTCAACAAGCTCAGGATACTGCAACGATCAATAGCTTGATGAAACAATACATGACACTTCAAACAGAAGTTCAGGAAAACTCTAAAAAGAAATATTTAGCTTACGCTGAGACTCACCCAAAAGCATTTATCTCTGCTTTAATCATTCAAAGTATGGTTAATGACCCAAGCACTGACATCAAAAAAGCGGAAGGCTTATACAACTCTTTAGACGAGTCTTTAAAAAACTCTACTCCTGGAAAAGAAATCAAAACTAAACTAGGACAATTGAAAAATCCTGCAGTTGGTGCATCAGCAGCTCCTGTTGGAAGCCCTAAATGAAGAGCAGATTTTTCGGCTCCAAATCCACAAGGAAAAGTAGTTTCGCTTAAAGAAAGCTTAGGCAAAGTAACTATCGTTGATTTCTGGGCATCATGGTGTGGTCCATGCAGAAAAGAAAACCCGAATGTGGTAGCTATTTACAAAGAATTACACGCTAAAGGTTTAAATATTATTGGAGTTTCATTAGACAAAGAGGCTGCTGCCTGGAAAGAAGCCATCGCAAAAGACGGACTAACCTGGACACAAGTTTCAAACTTAAAATTTTGGGACGAGCCAATTGCAAAACAATATGGTGTTGAATCTATTCCTGCAACTTTTATTCTTGATGCATCAGGAAAAGTAGTTGCTCAGGATTTAAGAGGTCCGGAATTAAGAGCCAAAATAATAGAGCTTTTAGCCAAATAATATTGCCTTTCAGAATAAAACAAAAAAATCTCCCTAGTGGAGATTTTTTTGTTTTTATATAGTACTGCCAGATTATAGGCTAATCCAAAGAGATGCTCTATTATCGATAAAAAACAAAACATATTCTATCAAACCCAATAACCTTCATTTAAGAGATAAACAGCCTTTCTTTTGACTCTCTCACAAATAAAAAAATAGCGCTTAATTTCAAAGAAAAAACTACTCGGAAAAGTTTGAAAACGCAACTTATCAAAAGAAGATCAAAACCTACCTGTCTTCGTCAAGCTGCAAATTTCTGCGCGAACAAATGTCAAACATTTCAGAATAGATTTATTTGGTTCAACTCGTATTTGTTGCTGCTTTCTGAGAAAAAGCAGTAATTAAAACGTTTAAGAAATCAAAAAAACAAACAAATACCCCGTGATAACCTGTAAAAATAACCCTACTATATAAAAAACACCTAAAAAAACTTTATTTTTACTTTATTCAATTCCAACGAATTAAAAAAACAATGTAAAACTAACGTAAAATTAAGTTCATTTTTTGTTTGCAAACATCAAAAACGTTCCTATATTTGCAACCGCTTAGAACAACAAAGCGCAACAATACAAAGTCTTGGGGAGATACTCAAGCGGCCAACGAGGGCAGACTGTAAATCTGCTGTGTGAACTTCGCAGGTTCGAATCCTGCTCTCCCCACTGAAAAGTCCTGATGAAAATCAGGACTTTTTTTTGCTTTAGTTTCATTTTTTTTCCTGCTTAGTTATCCTAAAACTCTATTTCTATATTTTTCTCCTAAAAATTTTGCCTCAAGAAATTCTTAAAGACATTCTTACATAAGCTTTTATCTGTCCGACTAGAACTTTAAAAAGTATAACTTAAAATTAAGTACGTTTTTTATTTGCAAACATCAAAAACCTTCCTATATTTGCAACCGCTTAGAACAACAAAGCGCAACAAATACAAAGCTTCGGGGAGATACTCAAGCGGCCAACGAGGGCAGACTGTAAATCTGCTGTGTGAACTTCGCAGGTTCGAATCCTGCTCTCCCCACGGAAAGGCCTAAAAGGCGGAAAACTTAAAGTTTTCATTCTTTTTAAAAAGCCACAAAAAATGTCTGAAGACCTGCAAATTCAACGATTTGCAGGTTTTTTTTATTTTAGGCCTGTTTTCAATATTTATAAATCCTCACAAAATTAAAGGTGCAGAATCGGTGCACTTTCCGGCGCGCCGAAAAGTGCACCAGAAACAGTGAAAATCCCTTATATCATAGGGGTTAAAGAGATTAACGACTTGATTTGGCAGTAATATTATTCTACATTTATTAATTTAAAAAGTAGGATTATGTTGGAAAGTAGTTTTGGTTTGGGATTCTTTTTAAAAAGACCCAAAATAGAAAGTAAAGAATGGATCGTATATTTCAGAATAACTGTTGACGGTATCCGTAAGGAAAGCTCAACTAAGAGAAAATGGGATAATACACGATGGGATCAAAGGTTCGAAAGAGCGGTCGGCTCAAAGGAAGATGCAAAGTCGCTGAACTTCTTTTTGGATTCGCTGACTTTAAAAATCAATGAAATCAAAACCGAAATGATGTACAGCGGCAAAACCATAACCGCTGAGAAAATTATGGACGAGGTTCTGGGAAGGACAGCCCCAAAGATTAAGGTGCTCGAAGAATTTCAAAAGCATAATGATGAAATGGAGGCGCTTCTTGGAAAAGGCTATGCAAAAGGCACCCTTGACCGGTTTACCATTACTAAAAACCATTTGACTGCGTTTATAAAATTCAAGCTTAAAAAGCACGATCTTGAATTTGCGGATTTGAATCTTGAGTTTGTGAAGGACTTCGAGTTTTACCTTAGAACTGTACGCGACTGCAGCAACAACACAACCCTAAAGTATATTGCAAATTTCAAAAAGATTGTAATCCGCGCCATTGATAAGGAATTAATCACCAAGGACCCATTTAAGAACTTTAAGGGACGTAAAACAAAACTGGTAAAAAAACCACTCACCGCACAGGAATTGTACGAACTTGAAAGTCATTATTTCACAACTGACAGGCTCAATGTCGTAAGGGATGTATTTGTCTTCCAATGCTACACTGGCCTGGCTTACATAGACGCTTATCAATTAAAGAAAACTGATATCAAAGAAGGCATTGATGGAAATCTATGGATTATGTCCGAAAGGCAGAAAACAAACTCATCATTTAATGTACCTCTTCTTCCCCAAGCACTGAAAATAGTTGAAAAATATAAAGAGCACCCGCTGTGTATCCAGCGTGGAACCGTGCTTCCTGTTTCATCCAACCAGAAAATGAATGAGTATCTAAAAGAGGTGGCAGTCTTGTGTGGCTTTCCTTTTACATTAAACACGCATATGGCCCGCCGTACTTTTGGAAGCACTGTGACATTAAATAACAACGTCCCTATTAATGTAGTTAAAGAACTGCTGGGTCATGCATCGGTAAAACAGACTGAGGCATATGCTATAACTGAGCAGGCTACAATCGGTCGTGAAATGTCTATTCTCAATAAAAAACTCAATAAAACTGGATCCAAAATATCTAAACCTGATTTGGCGGTTCTCAGCAGGCTCGAAAAGGAAATTCAGGCAATCAAAAAGAAATACAACATTTCTTCGTGATCAATAAATTTCAAAATATATTTAAAATTAAAAGAGGCTATCTCAAATATTTTGAGATAGCCTCCTTTTACACAACTTAACTTCGCTTTTATATCCTGGATGATAAGATGGGGTGTACTTAATGTATCCTAAATCCTGAAGCTGTTTAAAATACTTATGATAAGTCGGCAGCGTATTCACATGTGACAGCTCCATAATTTTACTGCGGCTGACTTTAATCCTTCTTCTTTGGCCTTGCCTGTAGCCTAATCCTAGTATTGCTGTCAAAATTGAAAGATGCCAGACATTTAGTTTAGGATCATTACTATACATTGACATATAACTCATTATATAGCTTTCTTTTAATCTCTTAGTGTTTATCATCATCAAATAATTTTTGAAGATCTTCTTTATTATAGTAGTACGACCCAAGCACTTTTTTGAAACGGACTTTTTGGCTTGTTCTAAGATTCTGTACTGAACCTGCTGAAATATCAAGCAGTTTTCTCACAGACTTGCTTTTAATCCACTCTGGTTCCAAAGTTTCTTTCCGTCCAGAATGCTTATCTTTAAATAAAGCCTGTATTTTATCTACTAGAAGAAGACCAAACTGTCTCAGATCTTCCTTGGTTACAATTTCATTCATAGTACAATTTCATAAAATTATTAATTGCAGAATCTTTAGATGTCCGCGTCAGCTGAAAACAAAAAATATACTTCACTTCCACGATTTTTTTTAAAAGATGGTCTATACTTTATATATCCATACTGATGAAGCTCTTGGACACATTTATGATACGTATTTGCTGAAGAAACTTTAGCAATAACAATAATCTCCGAGCTAAAGACAAAAATTGGATTAATAAAGCCCTTAACGGATCTAAATTGTAATAGAGCTGCATAAATGGCAATATGCATTGGACTAATCCGGTAATCATTCTCTATTGCTTTGAAAAAATCCGATAAAGGCTTTAATTTTTCCATAACTTTTAAAGTGAGGGAGTTTTTCTTTTCTTTACTTTATTATCTTTCCTCCCTGAATCACCTTCATCAGAATCTAGATTTTTTTTTTGATCTTTAGATACTGATTCTTTTTGAGATTCAGCCTTTTTCTCTTCCTTACTCTCTCGATGATTAATTCTTTGTAAATTTTCATCATAAACATTAACAGTCTTAAACTGGGGATTTGCCTCCACAAACATTTTACTTTCAACACCGCTAACTACGAAAGTCGCTGATTGAAGATTTCCTTTTTTAAGGGAATTTAAAAGGTCTTCTTTATACTGCGGAGTATTGAGCTCTTTGATTGAATGTTTTGCCAGACTTGCTTCCAAATCATACCCATAATTCTGATGGTATTGGTTCAGCTTAAAATTACCATTGTCAGATTGTTTAAAGTCGATTTTCAGCCAGCAATTATAGCTCTCCCCTTCTTTGTTTTTAAGATCTTTATTGACAGATCTGCCTTCCATCAAATTATAAGCCTCTTTCATTGTAATGCTGGCGCTGTCTTTGTTGATGTAGAAGGTCTGTTCCAGACCAGGTTTGTTTTCTTCTTTCTGAAGATTGACATGATAGGAATTAAAAAAGTACATATCTGTCTGCTCAGACCTTTTGAAATTTAATTCTACAGTTAAGGTATCCTTATTTGGCAGACCATTGTTCATAATGCCGGTGTGCATAATTTTAAAATCCTTATCTCCCTTCATTATGTTCTCTCGCAGTTCAGCATCGAACGTTTCTCCAAATCCAGTATATTTTAACTGGTCTTTCAGGTATTCTAAATTTTTCTCATTCATTGCGTTTTCATTTAAATTATTTTCTAAAATTTCTCTCCTATCTATTTCCCTTTTAGCAAATCCAGTAAGTTCTATTGCTTCATTTTCGGAAGTATCTGCCCCGCTATTCAAAACTGCTCGCAAGTCGTCGATAACTGATTCAATCGGCAGGCTCTGAAAATAATTCGCATCATTGTTCATAACCAGACAGTACTCCTTCGCATCCAAGGGATTTCTAAAAAACTCAATTGTGTCGGTATCAGTCACCTCATCGGTATTAAAGGCGGCAAATCGATGGCCGTTATAAGCCATTTCCTCAGCAAATGACAGCATCATTTCAGTGTCAGCTAAATTGATTATCATAATTTATTTTAAAGCTTAAAAAGTGTCACTGCTTAATTCTGTAATCGGAATTACCTTATCAGTCAGATTATTATTAATATCCACTTCCAAATGTCTTCCGCCGTTTTTTTCAATCATCTGAATGGTTAGATACTTATTCTCCGGGATGGTAAATTTCTCCAGAGCATAAACTTTTATTATTTCAGATTTATAAGGAATTACAGAAGAAGATGAAGTCGCGTACAAAGGCTGCAGTTCAATTTCCTGCGACGCGGTACGTTTTGACTTCTTCTGGTCTCTGATAAAAAAACGGAGCTGATCAATATCGTAGTTAATCTTTGATTTGTTTTCAAAAACAATACGCAGATACAAAACATCCTGCTGGATAAAGATCCCGTTCACCTCCAGTCTGATCTGATACTTTGATTTTTTTAGACCACTGATTTTTTTCTTTTTGGAATATGCAGCCAAAGCATACTGTTCAATTCTTTTCTGATTTTCGTTTTCTAAAGAAAACAGCACATCCCTGCTTGCAACCACTGCATTTTCAGCCTTAAAATTTAAGTCAGGGCACGTTTCATCATAATTCAGTACAAAAACGTACAATTTCCCGTCAGATGTAACAACTGTCAGATTGGTCTGGAAAAAATGCTGTTTAGCAGCTTTTACAAGTAGTATATTCTCAACTCCTTTTGCTTTTTGTACAAGCACTTCTGCGCTTCCTTTATCTATGCTCTTGATTGTATAAGGAAAAATAATGCTTGTGGTTTTAGAAAAACCTACTTGTAGATTTTTATACTGGTCTTCGTAAAAGGCAGTTTCCTTTGCGTTTGACTGTGGATTAACTGAAACACAAACCAGCAGTAAGCTGATTAAAAACAAATAATTCGCTCTTTTCATATTTTCTCTCTTTTAAGGTTTTAAATTCTTTTGCTTTTCATCATACAGCAGCACCTGATACCCCGCCTTTACAACCACTTTTATGAGTTTTACCTTTTTGCTCATCAGACTTTTGGCTGCCTCGATGCCCATACCTGCGGCCTGTGCACCCCAAGATTCCGAAATCCCGGTAAGGCCGAGTGTCTGGATAGAACGATCGGCAGATGCTTTAGCCACATCCCTGTTAATCGCTCCGGGAATATAGATGCCGTCAATCCCGTCCATATCATAGACTGCCAGCTCGACGGGAAATATCGAATTATTGTACTGGATGTTTGTGATTTTCACCTCCAGCCTCTCTCCTTTTAAAGCCGCCATACCATACAGAAAAGCATTTCTGGGTATAATTGTTCCTTGGAGAAAAATATCATTCGTGAGTCTTAATTTAACCACCGAGCCATTGACAATAGTCTGCGTCTGATGCACAACTGCTTCAATAGAATTTTGTATTTCTTCAGCAGGCTCTGCTTCGTCCAGAGAATAAAATTCATTTGTTTTCAAAGAGGTCTGCCAATCGGCATTCCGCTGAAGTGAGCTTATGTTATTCTCTGCTTCTTTTTTCTGCACTGAATATATTTTGCCTTTTTTGCTCTCAGATGTTTGTCTAAGCCTTTCCTGCACGCGCTGCGGATGCTGTATATCCAAAATATTTTCCAGCATACCGCCTAACTGCTGAAGTTCTGGGTCAGGTTCCTGGGTCGTGCTCATCGTCGACATTAGCCCTTCAAGTTTTTTAATCTCTTCCGATTCTCCACGAGAAGTGCCGTAATTTTCAAATTCCCTCATGTCCTGACCATAAGGAGGGACAGCAGGCTGGCTGATTATGTTTTCAAGAGCCCTCAGCTTCTCATAAACTTTCTGTTCATTGCGGTCCTGAAAAGACTGAGAATTAAAAGCTGATCTGTTTTTTGGAAGCATGCGGGATTCAAAATCACTTGTGGAAAAAGAATCTGCTTTATCTTCCGAGACTTTATTATCAATATAGTTAGGATCTTTTTTTATCTGCTCTCGCAGTTTTATCGAATCAACTGCTGCCTGATCGTAATAGCTCATCTTATCCAGTGCTGAATCTTCTTTAAATTTAGGCAGTGGCAGATGAAAATTGAATCCTTTCCTTTCGTCGTTCCCTGCCATCTTGGATTCCATTCTTCCGCCGCCTAATGAATAAAATAAGAATGTGAGAAATGGAAATGTTATAAGAGGCAGCATTAAAAGCATCTTTCTCTTTTTAGATTCCTTTGGAGATAATGTTTTCTCTTGCATAATTTTAGTTTTTTAAATTGATTGTCTTAATTTTTGAAGCTTTTGAAACCTCAGCTTGTTTATAAAATGTCCTATACAGGTTATAAATTAAATAACCCGATGTCAAAACCGTAAAGAACAGAAGTCCCCAGATCAGTTTTGTTTTAGAGAGCCCATCTGTGACGCTCTTCATTTTTTCTGCCCATCTTTTCTGCAATAGCAGATAATACTTGTGATACACAAAAGGCTCAGTCTGTCTTGTAAAAAAGGATTTCATAAATCTCTATTTTCTGGTTTCTGCGGAAAGATCTTTGTTTTCAATCGTATTAAACCGCTCGATAAGAAAACCATGCGGATTATTATCGCTTCTTGATACATTGCGAAGCGCACCTTCTGTAAGCAGGCTTCTTTTCAAAATACTGGTAGTACGGATAATGTTCTGTCTGGCATAACATCTAAAACGGTAGGGATATTCACGGATATCAATGCTTATGCTATCAATCTGGATGCTCTGGCTGATATTTCCTGATATAATACCCGAATAAAAATTGTTTTCCTTCAGGTCATCATAAATCCGTTTTGCACTGTCGTCTGCCAGATATAGCGCTTTTGTGATATTCGTTTTAATGACCTTATCATCAGGATCAAGGGTAAAGAAAAACTTGTGAAAGGTTTTCACATGGTCCCTTGCTTCAACAGCAATGTTATCTTTTCTTTCCGAAGCGTAAGCTTCCAGCGCTTTACCGTTTGCCAGAATATATACTTTATCCTGCATAAGGCTCATTGTCTGGAAACTTTTATAGACAGCATAGCAGCTTATTATGATGCAGCCTGCAATTACAAGCATCGTGAAACCTCTCACATATCTAAATGCCGTATCAATGTTTTTCATTTTGGTAAACATATGCTCCTGTTATTAAGTCTGTTTAGAATTTCCTTTAAGCCTGTCATTCATATAGTTTCCTTTATCAGTAAAATAAGGACTGCTTCCTGCTGTCGCAGCCATGCTGCTGGTCATTCTCCGATCCGCATCTCCCATCGCATCAGCAGCCATTCCAACCGCATTTGAAGAGGTTCTCATAACAGAACTAGCTGAATTTCCAAACATGCTTGTCACCTTATGACCCAAGGCTCCTCCTCCGCCTGCATGAACTATATAATTGGCAACAGAAGGAACGGTAAAATATCCTATGATACCTATTATCATGAAAATTAAATATGACATATCGGTCCTGCTGAAAAAAGTGTCACCTGTTGCCTGCACCTGCGAGAGGTCCAGCTTGAGCATGAGTTCCTGAATCTTTCCTATAATACTTCCGAATATATTGGCAACAGGAAGCCAGAGGTAAATATTGATATATCGGGCAAGCCAGACAGTGAGCGTGTGCTGGAAACCGTCAAATACTGCGATTCCAAATACCAGCGGACCTAAAATGGAAAGCACCACCAGCTGAAAGGTCCGAAGGGTGTCAATGCATAAGGCGGCCGCTTCAAACAAAACCCTCAGCACCTCGCCCAGCCATTCCTTGACCGAATTTCGAAAACTGTAAGAAGCTTTTTCCATCGCAAATTTGACATCATTGCCTATGCCTGCGAGCATGCTCTCATCCGATGGATCAGCACCGTCATGCGTATACTTATACCATCTGTCACGATCACCCGTACCTGCAGTCCCGACATACATCTTCCATGGATCGGTTTCTTTAATTGCTTTTTCTTTCTCTTTAAGCAGAACAGCAACTGCATTGTTAGAGCCTGTTACCATAGCTGCAGTAGCTGTAACAGTTGGTTTCATAACTCCGTTAATAAGTGCCAGAACCGACGGAAAAATCATAATGCAGAATCCTATTACAAAGGGACGGAAGAGCGGATAAAAATCGATAGGTTCTGCACTTGCAATATGCCTCCACACGCGTGAGGCGATGTACCATATAGTTCCAAAGCCTGCTAGTCCCTGCCCTACAGCAATTAGGTTAGAACACAATGGCATCATTTCATCATAAAGCTGGTCTAAGACCCCGTGAAGACTACTCATATCATCACCAAGTCCCTGAGCCATGATCCTGAATGGAAACAATAATACCATAAGCACCGCTGATACTACTTTTTTATTTAATAACATCTTCATTCTTTAGTCTTTAAATGTCTGTAATCCTCTTGACGCGTAAACATCATTTTTCTCCCTTGCCCGCTGTAGAGCCAGCACGTTCGACGTGGTATTAAAGTTTCTGAGAAAAAGCAGTTTATCCTGCATCTGCTCATAGATATCGTCAACTGCCTTTAGTCTTTCGTCGTCCGACATCCTGAGCTTATCTGCTGTTATGATCATCGTAAGTTCATCGAGATTTCGCAGGCTCTGATTAAGCAGGTTTCCGTAAACTTTCTCAAAGTAATTTATTTCCTGTCCGCTGAAATTTCCGCTTTTTATAAATCGGTTCATTCCGTTGCGGCTTTCCTTGACTATTGAAATCTGATATTCTACTATCTCTGCTACCCTTTTGTAATTCTTTACCGCTGGACTTACCTGCATAAGCGCATCTAGAAAAGTTTTATGCAGGCTGAAGTTTCCTTCAGTCATATCTTTCACCGTTTTGTATCCACCTGAAAGCAGCTCATATCCCTTTTTCATATCACTGAGAATTTTCTTGAACTGGGATAGCTTTTCGATATTCAAAATCAGCTGCTGAATTTCTGCTGACTGCCCCATTGATTTAACTGGAATCATTAACAAAGTGATCAATATTGTCAAAATCAAAATCTTTTTCATAGTAGCTTAATTTATAATCCATATAATTCATCAACATTCTTAGAATCCTTTTTATCGGCAGATTTTGAAACCGACAGCAGTCTGGCATCCCTGCTGAAAGAAAGACAGAAATTATAATCCTCCAGCATAGTTTTGTGCAGAAGATCAATGCGCTCAAGCCTCTGGTCATCTTTTAGCTCTAGTTCTGCATCGGTGGTAATAACAAGCAGCTGGTCAAGAGTCTGGCTGCAGTTCTGAAGAAGTTTCTCAAAAGACCTCTCTATATAGTCCAGTTCATTACCATGAAACAAATCAACAGTTTTAAGATCTGACAAAGTCTTTCTACAGAGTTTCATTATTTTAAACTGCATGGAAATGATCTCAACAGTTTTATAATAATTCCGAACCTTTGGATTGATTTTTAAAAGTGAAGTAAAATAGTCACCATGCAGGTTGACTTCACCTTTTCTCGCATCCCCAATAAAATTGAGTCCCTTTGATACTGCCGAATATCCTTTCTTTGCATAGTCAATATAAACCTGAAGTGCCGCTATTTGAAGGATTAGTTCCTTCCTCTGCTTTGCCTGCCCGCTCATACTTTGATTAAAAACACAGAGCGCTACTAGTAGTACAGCTATCTTTTTCATGTTTTTTTTTATTGAATTATGGAATTCCGTAAAATTGTTTCACTTGGTTTACATCTGCTTCTGTTTTGGCCCTCTGAAGACTCAGCAGTATGTTCTGCTGGTTAAACATTGTAAGGTCGTCGTAGTTCCCATCAATCTGATCAGCTGCCTTGTTGATGATTTCAAGACGTTTGAGATCACTCATCTGGGTGGCAAAAGAATCCAGAATCAAAAAAATCTGGTCGATATTCTTCACACTTTCCTCGAGTATTCCTGTATATACGAGCTCCATATACTGGATTTCGCTGTCTTTAAAATGGGTATCCTGCTTGAAAAGATTCCAAGCTCTTTCATATTCCTGAACAAGCTGTGTCTGCTTTTTGGTAATCTCTCTTATCCTCTGATAGTAGGTAATAATTGACTTTACTTTTGCGAGTTCTTCATAGTAGCCTTTGTAAAGATCTTTCTGTTTCTGAGTCCAGTCCGAGATCTCATCGAGCTTCAATTTGGAAAGTACATTTTCCACCAGCTTCTGTGCATTCTGAAGCCAGATAGTTTTATTCTGTAGCCGCTGGATTCTCAGGTCAATGGCTTTAATCACCTTTTTCGTAACAGCTTTTACAATTTCCAGTATCGGCAATACCGCAACTTTTTCCGCAGGTCTTGCCGAGGTGCCGACTAGCAGCAGGCAGACCATCAAGACTATTAATTTCTTTTTCATTATTCCTTTTCATTTAATTCCATTTCTCATATCCTGAGCCATTGCGGCTATTCCTTTCTTTATGTCCCCGCCAAACTTCTTCGCATAGGCATTCATTTTCACTTTCTCGCTTTCCTCTGTTGTATAAGCGTAGGATAAGAACCCGGCGCCTTGCTATATTAACTATAGCAGGTTTCCAAGAACTCTCCCCCGAACCGTACGTACCTGTCTCCAGGTATACGGCTCTCCATCAATTTATTCAGTCTAACTTTCCTGCGTGTATCTTATCGTGGCATTTTGAACAGACTGCCAAAGTTTTTCTTTTCCTTGCAATCATTCTTTTCATCCAATCTTCTTTACCTTTTAGGTCTTTCAACTTTCTTATATGGTGCATTTCCAATTTGTCATTTGCACCGCATAATTCGCATTTTTCGTTTTGCAGTCTTGCTATAAGGCTGTTTCTTCCACCTGTAATGGTAACTGTCATGGGTAAATTATCCACGTAAACTCCACGAGCAATTTTCTGGCGTTTGAAACCTTCATTGTAAAAGCGTCTATAGATTATGTCGCCTTTCCTGTTTTTATAAGGAATAGAGAACACTCCGTTGATACACTTTTTTGTCTTTTCCTTACTTACCGAAGTTTGATATTTCAGTGCATAGGTTTTGTACATACTGTACTCCATGATGTAAGAAAATGACTGAACATATGAACTATTGTTAGCGATTGCGTAGTAATTGTAAAAGCCTCGGATTTCAGAATTTACCTGACTGATGATCTCTAAATCATCTAAGTCTTTCATGTAATAACGGGAGCGTGGTTCCCAAACTTCTGTGCCTTTCTGTGTAACTAATTTTACCGCATTATAGCTCAGTAGTTTTTTCTTCATCACTTCTGCTGTTACATAGAGTACAATCTTGTCTCCGAAGCATCTGACTGTTCTACCGTGTTTATCCCTCTTTGTTTCATTGGATTTACGCACGTAAACATCAAAGCCTAAGAATTTGGCTGGTTTCTTAGCATTGGTTACCAAGGTTTTTTCATCCGAGAGTTCAAGTTTCAGTTTTTCAAAAAGAAAGTTCTTAATGTCATCCTTAATCCTTTTACAATCTTCTTTACTACCTATGACCCCGATAAGAAAGTCATCCGCATATCTTACATACTTCAACTTTCTGTAACTGCTATCCATCTTATTATAGGCTGGATATTTGTTTCTTTCTTGTCGTAGTACCTTAATGTCCGCAATCATTTGCGCTCTAACAGTTTCATCTGTCTCACATTCCAGTTTCTTTGCCAAACGGTATCGTCTCTGTTCGTATAGTCTGTACTGGCGTGTTGCCGTCGTTCTTTCCCCTTTATCAAATTCTTTGATGTAATCCTTAATATATTTATCAAGTTTATCAAGGTAGATGTTGGCAAGGATTGGACTTATAATTCCCCCTTGCGGTGTACCACTGAATGTTTTGTGATACATCCAGTCTTCGATATACCCTGCATTTAGGAACTTCCTAATTAAACGGATAAACTTGTCATCATTGATACGTTCTTTAAGGATTCCAATCAACACTTCGTGATTGATATTATCAAAGAAGCCTTTTATATCTCCTTCAATGAACCATCGCACAGCCGTAAATGATTGCTGAACACTTATTAATGCCGTATGGCAACTTCTCTGTGGTCTAAAACCATGTGAAGTATGTTCAAAATAGCCCTCATATATAGCTTCCAGAATCATTCTGATAACTTCTTGTACTAGTTTATCATCGAAAGAGGGAATTCCAAGCGGACGTTTCTTACCGTTTTTCTTCGGTATATAAATCCTTTTGGATGGGTTTGGCTGATAGCTTTCATTTTTGATCGATTCAATCAGCCTTTCAATGCGGGATATACTCATTCCATCGATAGTTCTTCCATCGACACCTTTTGTCATATTACCTACTTTGCTGTAGATTTTCTGATAAGCTACATAGTACATCTCTTCATTGAACAGAACTTTGTACAGCCTTTCGAATTTATAGCTCGAATCTCCGCTGTGCTTTATTAGACTGTTCAATACTAATTCTGGATTTCTCATAATGTCTCTCACATTTTCCATTAACCGTATTAAACTAAATTGACTGCCTCCCTTCGCCATGTACAAGGCTTTCCCTTGCTCAGACTATTACGGAGGCTCCGTTACCTTATCGAATATTCAGGAGCTTTTCTCCATAGCCACACTAGTGGCATTTCGACTTAGGCAATCCCCATTTAGACATATAGCAACTATTGGCTTGTTAAATTCTCGGATGCGATGTTCGCCTTTTTCTGCTTATTGCAGCTACGCTGTGGTTTGTTTATGCTATAACTACTACCTAACATTAGTATAGTACCACAGTATGACGTTTATAACTATTTTCCGTCATAGCCCAAGAACCGACCGTTCAGACTATCGTTCAATCAATCCAGACTTCATCCTTATATCTAACTTTTCAACTTGCCACTCAGTCGCAACTTAATAGTTAGTTGACTTGTGGCTTTTCTGACATGCTACACTCCCCGTCTGGTTTCCCGTTCGGATAAGTCAGCTGTTGATGGGCGTTATAAACACTTGCCCAGTGGTTGCCAAACCACATTTGCTATATGCCCTTATGGGCGCACTAAGTATTCCTCCAGCGAAACTTCGGTTCTATAGACCTTTGAAAGCATCCCTCCCAGAGAGATAAACACTTCTTTGTATTTCCTGGCTGGATCATTGGCTTTATTTACAGAAAGTACAAGTGCCTTTTCTTTGTCTGTAAGTCCAAGCAGCTCCTGAATCTGGTCAAACTTATTCTGATATTTGCTCTGGTCCAGAAGGATCTTGCAGTCGCTGTTGTTGATAATTGCCTGCTTGGCCACTGGCGAAGAAATAATATCCTCTACCTCCTGCGTGACCACTATCGCTTCCCCGAAGAATTTACGCACAGTCTTAAATAAATATTTTATATAATCCGCCATCCCTTCTTTTGCTATGGCTTTCCATGCTTCCTCAATGAGTATCATTTTTCGAATACCCTTAAGTTTTCTCATCTTGTTTATAAAAACTTCCATTATTATGATGGTCACTACTGGAAAAAGAATCGGATGGTCTTTGATATTATCCAGCTCGAAGACAATAAACCTTTCTTTTAGAAGGTCCAGATTTTCTGTCGCGTTCAGTAGATAATCAAACTCGCCTCCCTTGTAATAAGGCCTGAGTACATAAAGAAAATTATTCACATCAAAGTCCTTCTCCTTTACTTTATCTCCTTCCAAAATTGAGATAAAATCCACCTTCAGGAAATCATAGAAGCTATTGAAACAGGGAAATATCTCTGCATTATTATCCAATTTCTCATAATACAGCTGAAGGGCATTTGAGAGCGCTACATACTCGCTCCGGTTAAAGGTTTCGTCGTCTTTTTTCCAGAGTGCGAGCAGAAGCGTTTTAATGCTCTCTTTTTTCTCCGTATCCAGACTGTCTCCTTCTGAAATATAAAATGGGTTAAAACGGATAGGATTCTTTTCATCGTAAGTAAAATAATAACCGTTTACCATATCACAGAGCCCTTTATAGCTGTGCCCGACATCCACCAGCACAATATGCGTTCCCTGCTCGTAATAGCTTCTCACCATATGATTGGTAAAAAAGGACTTGCCGCTGCCCGAAGGTCCCAATATAAACTTATTGCGATTGGTGCAGATTCCCATCTTAACAGGCTCATCACTGATATCAACATGAACTGGTTTTCCTGTCAGCCTGTCTCCCAGCCTGATACCGCACGGACTCAGCGAAGATTTATATCCCGTTTCCATATTCAGAAAGCATACCGCCTGTTCAGTAAAGGTGTCGAAGGTGTCATTCATGGGAAAGTCCGCAGCATTTCCCGCCATTCCAGCCCAATAGATCTGAGGAGCTCCGACAGTTTCCTGCTTGGCAGCCGCATCCATCTGCGCAAGAGCTGATGACACTTTGTTTTTAATCTCTTTCAAGTCTTCCTTATCCGTGCTCCAGGCCAGTACATTAAAATGGGCTTTAACCGGAAGCCTCTGCTGTGATACTGCCTCGTTCAAGAAATCATTCGTCGCATCCCTAGCAATCATATTCTCCCGGCTGTAGGCAGAGAGTGACTGCAGTCTGAGTCGCTTGCTTTCCAGCTTTTGGATGGTTTTCTGTGAATCTTCAATGAAGATATACTGATTGTAAATATGATTACAGGATAAGAGCTGGCCGAGGGTTGACGCAAAACCAATACTGAATTTGGTCTTATCGGTTGAATAGCGGTCAAAATTGATTCTCGATCCGCATAATCCAGGAAGATCAGCTGCATCACCGAGAGTAAAGAGCTGACAGTGTTTATCCCCTACCGCTAATCCCTCATCAAACCTTATATCCTTAAATACGAATGAATCTTCACGCTCTGACAAAAAACAATACTTTTCCACCAGCCCTATTCTTCTGCTCTCGCTTCTAAGCGATTCATTTTGCAGACGCTCCAGCTTTATAAATCCGCTGTCTTCCATAATTCTCTTAAACTGGCCGCAGGTATCTGCAAAATCCTGCAGAAGCTGCGGTTTTAAGGTTTCCTCGGGTACTATGGAACTTCTAAGCAGATTAGAAAACAATGAGGTTGCATTTCTTCTTCCCGCCGGTTTCTTGGTCAGCATGATATAGCAGGAATGATCCAAAAAAGGTCTTTCATTAAAGAAACGCTCACTACTTCTGGTGAGAAAACTGCTGTCTTCACTTAAAAAATCAGCTTTATAAGCACTTTCTAAAAACCAGTCCTGTTTATGAAAAACACAAAACTTCGGCAGCACCTTTAACGCCTTTATCCATGACTGGTGGAAAGCTTCATACTCCTGGTCTGACAGCGTAAAAATTTCAGGCAGTTCTGCCTTAAAAACTATAGTTACATCGCCCTGTTTTGATAAAATACAATCATGCTCCACTGCCATAACCGGCAGCTGCTCTTCCATCCTCTTCTCCATCCTTTCTTCATTATGTCATTAACGTTCTGTAGCTATGTCTTCATAAAAACCTCTCTGCTGTAGACTTTAATCCACTTTGGAATCTGTTTTTTAGCCAAAGCCTTCATCATGCCGTATTCTCCGTAGGTATTACTCATTCTGTATATTTTAAAAACAAGAAAACCTCCCGCCGTTCCAATAAAACCAATGCATATCAAGGAAGGCACTCCAATTATATACAGGGCAGCAAACAGAATCATAAGACCTACAACACCTCCACCCAAATACCAGATGTACTGCGCTTTAAGTCCCTTAAATTCTATACTCTGATTGATTCCTTTATTGATCGAATAAACACTGTTACTCATCTTCTCTATCGTTTAAACCCCGAAAAAGGATTTAATTACAGTAGCTACTACCACCAGAAACACACAGCTTCCAAACCAAGCCGCAGCCACTTTTCCAGTATCAGGATCTCCAGCATTCCATTTCTGGTAGACTTTTACTGCCCCTATCAGCCCGAGGATCGCTCCTACTGCATACATTAACTCAGTGCCGGCATCAAAGTAACTTCTCACTTTCTGGTTGGCTTCATTAATTCCCGCCACACCATCCTGGCTGTAAATAACATTACTAACCAGAATCATCAGTAGCGACGATCCCATAGCTCTAAATCTTCTCAAAAGACTTTTTAATTTCCATCTGCATTTTTTCATCACAAATCATTTTTAAAGTTATTCTTTATAAAAAGAAGAGGAATACCACCGTTGCAGCTCTATTTTTCCTGTCACATAAAGCCATACCGCACCAGAGAGAACGGGGAATATTCCTCCTCTGAATTTTTTAAAATACCGCTCCTTCCCAAAGACTGTCTGCCTCACTGAGCGTTAAAAGCAGATCGGGATGCTTTTGAGATTCAAAGACCATTTGTTGGTTAATGTTTTCTCTGAGGGAGGAAATTTTGACATAAGGATATTCATCCAGAAGCATTCGCAGGTAGTTTTGAAACTGCTGTTTTGTTAGTCGTTTTTCTGCACTTTCTTTAACTGCTTCTTTAATACGTTGCGACAGATTTTCCGCATCTTCCAGGGTATCAAAAGAGTTCGGAAATGAATCGGATATCGATTTTATATCCTGTAAACTTTTAGAAGTTTTTTTTAGAAATGGTATTTGCAGTTTTTTTTCACCTGATAAGATTTTTTTTAAATCACTACTGTGAAATTTCAGTAAGATTATTAGATACCAGAAAATTACAGCAATACCAGCCGCGGTCAGATAACTGCCCCATGAAATATTTGTAAACATAGCTCCTCATTTTATCGTTCAACATTTTATCCTCCTCTATGAAAATCACCATCCGTTAAATTTTGATGGGATTTATTCTACAGGTCAAAGGAACGATAAGAATAAATTTTCTACAAGTACAACTTTTTTGTACCCTTTTTGTACCCTTTCAAAATGCCCGAATTTAAAGGGTTGTCAGATTACACAAGACAATAAAATCTAGTACGTTTTTATCTTACAGATTATTTTTTCAAGACTTTCAATCGCAATTTCCTTATCACGCTCTTCTGCATTATATGACTTGCTTCTCACTGACTGGTAAGAAAGATTTCTTTTTACGGGAGTAGAAAGATAAGGTACTATACTTTTAAATATGTAATTCATAGACTTAGCTTTAATAATTCTCGCCTCATCTGTAGCCCTTAAAATAAGTCCAATCTGATCTCCTGAAAGTATACATTCAAGTTTTGAATCTGCCTTCTCCACAAATTCACTCCCGACAGAAGCATCAATCTGTTCCTGTAGGAGAATTGCAGCCTTCTTTTCAGCAAATCTGATTTCGCTGGAGAACCAGTATTCCAAAAATGAGATAAGATTCTGTTGAGATGGATTAAAGGTTAATTTTAAATCTGCGTTTATTTTAGACAGTTTCTTGCAGAAGTATAGCAGCTTTTCAAGTCTTTCAGATAAATTCTCAAAACCTTCTAAATACCTGCCTATTCTATTAACCAGTCTCTCGGTATATTCTCTGGAATTAAAATTCATTCTTATAAGCATAAGATCAAGATTTGAAAAACCTTCAGATTCCGTAACTTGATCGTTTAATTTTTCAAGTTCGATGATAATCTCTCTATAATACAAAATCTGCCGATAGGTATACTTATTCTTTTTGCTGTTATGAAGTGGCGCAGCAAGAAGATTAACAACAAATTCCAATTCGAGATCATTCTCCCCAGTATTTTCTTTTTTTTTAATCACATTCTTTAAAACCTCAAGTGTCTCTTTTTTCCAAATTGAAAAATAGCTATATGACACCCTTTGGTCCAAACTCATGAAGGACGAATATCTGATTTCTACAAATGAAAGCAAATCCTCGAGGGAATTAACGATCAGGTCAAATATTCTAAAAAATTCAGGAGAATTGAATTTTTCGATCATTCTTATTTCTACTACTCTATCTATTAAAAACACCAACGAAGAATGATATTTTCTTATAAGAAGTCTAATCTGCCTTTTACTTTTCAGCTCGAAAAAAGAATCTTTAATATGAATTTTAATTTTTTTTGATTCAGATACTATTGTTTTACTCAAATTCTCCAGTTCATATTCCGATACTTTTACAGAAGAATTATCAGTATCAAATGAATTTATAATTAACGAATCAAACCATTCCAAAGGATACATTTTAATCATCGTCTTATCGTTTTAATTAAACAATCTCTGGCAGAATGAGGAGCGATTAGGCAGCTTATTTTTTACTTGAACGAAATTCAGTTGGCAGCATACCTGTATGTCTTTTGAAAAACACTCCAAAGTTTTCAGCGCTGCTGAATTCTAATTCATCGGCAATATTAGCCACGGAATAGCTTGAATCCGTAAGAAGATTTTTTGAAACATTGACAAGAGCTTCAATTATAAAGGCTTTCGCTGTTTTACCTGTGCTTTCTTTTACCATCTTATTCAAATGTCCTGGAGTGATAAATAAAGCTCCTGCATAAAACTGGACATGATGCTGTTTTCTCAAATGAATTGAAAGTATAGTCAGGAATTGTAATACAATGCTTTCTCTTCTTGAAAAGTCAAAATTTAAGTCAGGTTTATATTTCGAATGTATAAATTTGAGTTCATATATAAATAAATTAAAGCATATCCGGCGCAGCTTAGTAATTACTTCCGGTTTGTCATTGCTGTTCTGTAATACATACATTAATTTATAAATAAGCGACAAAACTTTAAAATCCGTTTCCTGAAGACTAATCTTTCGATCTGATTTTAACATTAGAAAACTAAAAGCATCCAAAAGCTCTTTCTCATAACAATTATTAAATGCAAAATCAAAATTTGTCCTTACAAGATAAAGCTGGATATTATCCGTCGCTTCAAGCCTGGTGCAAATGGAATTAAATGGGATTACCAATAAATCTTTCCGATTAACTATATTAGTTTCGTCATGAAATCTGATATTCATTTTACCACTTTTGATTAAAAGCACTGAAAAATTTGAAACGAAAAATGGGACCGGTACAATATTTTTTGCCCTATAGTCTGTAATGTATACTACATCAATACCATCATTTTCAATGCTTTTAATCTCAGTATTTAAGATTTCTCTAATCATTTTTGTTCTTTTAGTTTAGATCTCCTTTTAGATTTCATCCTTGAAAAAATATTCCATCCATGTAAAAAACTGGAAATATAAATTAGACAAACAGCATACGTATAAAATATACGCTGTTAATCTTGGACTCTCAATTATATTGTCCTCGTAAAGTGCGTACTGTACCAGCTGATCAGCAGCAAAAAGCTTCATTATAAAATAAAGGCTGCAAAGATTAAAAAGGAACAATAAAATATAAAACAAAGCTCTCTTTTTCATAAATCAGGTAGATTAGAAAATTATTAATCAACTATATTAAAGTAGGAAGTGATTCAACTTCAATTACGTCGTTACATTATTAATGTCTGGTACTCTTACTGGTGGTGGATGTCTCCCAATCTCTGTCTTTTCTGTCCTTTTCGCTAAATAAAACTGCTTCCGAAATTGAGGAAATAGATAAAATGGATTCCTTTTCATCTGTTAGAAGTGTTGAATCCTGTCGTTTTGAAATCTCATATTGAATTATAAAATCATCCACAATTTGGTACTGCTGGCCGCGAAGATTTCCGAGATTGACTATATACCCCTTCAGATCAAGTTTCAATGATGATCCCAGTGTACTTTCATCAACAATTATAAATAATGTTGAGACAGGATCCTCCGTAGAAGAAATTGTATTTAAAGCAGAACTGCTTTTCTCAAAAGTCTTTAGTTCATTTCGCCCATGTTGGGCTTTTAATACTGAAATGATCCTTTCTTTTAATTGGGCTGGAACTAGAAGTACGTAATCTCCCGCCGGAACTTCCTTAAAGTTTTCCTCTAAAGCAGACCCATTTTTAAAATCTGCAGTTTTCTCTTTGCTGATTGCTTGGCAGGAAACCAATCTTAAATCAGAATTGTCAAAATCGTCATTTGAACATGAACCTAAAAAAATAATTAAACCAGTTAATAGTAAATTTTTCATAATGCAAAATGGTTTGGTTAATTGAGAACTTGTCTCAGTCCATTTTACCCGGGCCAGCAGAACTTTTGCTCAGTACTTTACTGAATCTTTTGCTGTTGAATTCAAGGCAAATCTAAATTGCAAAAAATCATAAATCAAGTGCATGTATGTGGATTTTCGGAAAATCCACTGTCGATTTCCATGAAATCAATAATGTATTTTTCTTACATTAAATATTGAAATTCAAATAATTACATTATTTTTGAAAGTTGCTCTATAGCGACTTCTACATTTTTTTTATTAATCTGATTTATGCTTTCATCAGAGCATAAACTCAAAATTTCTATGTATTATGAAATGTAATTTATCGGTACTGCTGCTTCTATTTCTAATTAAATCTTTAACTGCCCAGAATACTCCGAACAGAATTCCTGATTCCCTTATTTTTAAAAGTTATGGATATCTGGATGATAAAATTTATCAATACAAAAATGACAGTCTGAAAGCATCTCCATATTTATATGCCTATTTAAGAAAAGCGCGCAGTGAAAAGAATCATGAAGAGTTAGTTAATGCATATCAAAATATGCTGCATCAGTCACCTATGATTCTCCGTTTAAAATATGCAGACAGCATGGTGCAGACAGCTGTAAAGTCAAGAAGTAATGAACTGATCGGATCTGCTCAGCTATCCAAAGGAATAGTCTATTACAGCCAGAAAAACTATGTAAAAGCCTATGATTATTATATTAAAGCAAATGAAAGCATTTCCAAAACCGAAAATGATTACCTGATCTACAAAACCAAATATCATATTGCTCAGATTAAATATTATCTCGGCTTCTATGATGAGGCTATTTCACTCTTTAATGAATGCGTTACATATTTTAAAAAAAATCAGCCCCGCCCCTATTTAAATTCACTGCACTCACTTAGTGTTTGTTACAACAAGATTGGAGATTACAGTAAATGCTCCGAAACTAATGCTGTAGGAATTAAAGAATGTGAGCGCCTTAAGATTCCCGAGATGGAATTATTTTTTAAGCACTCCGAAGGAATCAACCAGTTCTTTCTAAATAATTATCACACTTCTATTCAATTGCTTCAGGAAGTTATGCCGCAGTTAAACAGCATGACAGAGTTTGCAAATGAATCAATTGCCAATTTTTACATTGGAAAAAACTATTGGAAACTACAGCGTCAGGCAAAAGCAGTTCCTTACTTTAAAAAGGTGGAAAAAGTATTTATTGAGAAAGGTTACATTCGTCCGGATTTAAGAGAAGTTTTTGAATTAATGATTAAATATTACAAGAAAGAAAATAACCTGAAATCCCAGTTGTATTATATAGACCAGCTTTTAAAAGCAGATTCTATATTAACAGATACCAATAAGTACCTAATGGGCAAAATTCACAAGGAATATGACACAAAAGAAATTCTCCTTGAAAAAGAAAAAATAC
Organism: Flavobacterium sp. B183; assembly: GCF_023539155.1. NCBI lineage: Bacteria > Pseudomonadati > Bacteroidota > Flavobacteriia > Flavobacteriales > Flavobacteriaceae > Flavobacterium > Flavobacterium sp. B183. Next base: position 4,340,773 of record NZ_CP097434.1, read on the forward strand.
AGCAGCAGCTTGTAAAAGCGAAATATTATGATGTTATTTTGATCAGCGTCGTTGTCGTTCTGTTCTCCGCTGTCATTTACGGGACCTATAACCACTTTGAAACCAAAAAGCGCAATAAGATCAAATTTGATCTGCTTCTGAAAAAAAATGAAAAGAGCACCTTCCAGAAACAGTCACCCGATAAATTCGAAATAACTGATATCTCGCAGGAGACTGTACAGCAAATAATAAAACACCTTGAAAAATTTGAAAGGGACAAAAAATTCCTGCACAAAGAGGTAACACTAGCCACTTTAACTGTAAGGTTTAATACTAACAGTAAATACCTCTCAAAAGTGATATACCATCGCAGCGGCAAGCGTTTTGCTGACTATATCAATGACCTAAAAATTGATTATCTGCTAGAACTGCTGCGAAACTCAAACATGCATAGAAATTACTCTATAGGCTCACTGGCGGAGGAAGCCGGTTTTACTTCCACTCCCCGGTTTACTAATGCATTCCACTCAAAAACAGGAATTTCGTTCAGTTATTTCCTTAAGGAATTGAAAAAAGAGAATTCGTGAAAATATTTTGTTAGCAATACCGTTTTCATTTATGGCAAAATTTTACTTTTGCCCAATTAATTTAAAAAAATTGTATAATGAAAGATCTAGTTGCAAAAATCAACGCTGAAATCGAAACATTTAAAACAGAATCAGACTCTCTAATTGAAAAAGGAGTTAAAGCTGCAGGAGCAAGAGCTCGTAAATCATCTTTAGAAATCGAAAAACTTTTAAAAGAGTTTAGAAAGGTTTCTATTGAGGAGTCTAAGAAATAATTTTTGGCAGTCTTACTTACTTTTAAAAGAAGAGAATGGGGTTTTTAAACCCCATTTTTTTATGCCTGTTTTTAGTTCTTTTTATGCTGATTCTAATGGCTGGTCCTTGCTGATATTTTTAAACTGAATGACAGCAGTGCTTTTTTGAAGCAGAAGCTCAAGGTTTTTTATCTGGCAGCCTCTCCCGCTTTGCGCTGTAAACGAAGTTCACTGAACTCCGATTGAGATAAAAAGTAAGTGAAGTAATCTTTTATGCCGGACCCCGGCGCAAAAGGATTTCCACTGCACACGAGCGAAGCGAACTGGCGAAGCAATCGGGGCTGGAGAGAAGTATTCTGCTTATCAGTAAAATCTTTACGAAAAACCCATAGTTGCGGAATCTCAGCGGTTCCTTTCAACACGGGTTTCATTGTTCGTGCTACGCACGCAACGAAACTCTTGCTGTTAGCGGTAGTCAATTTATTTATTAAAAAAATATTTTATTTCTAAAACTGCGTTTTCTTTATTTTCAATCTCGGTTAGCATTTTATTTGAAACACCTTTCAAAATCAAAATTTTTCCAAATTCCTCGATTCCTACTAATCTTATTAGAGAGTCTAGTGAATTATTAGATCTAATAGATAATGAAAGAAGTTGTGCCATAGAATTATTGCGATAATTCTCATCATTAAATGATGTATGTGCTATTTCGTGATAGATTTCACGCCTAGTTAAAATACTATCGTTATTTACTGAAAATATTTTTGATAAAATTTGATGAAGGTCTTCTTTGTTCTCAAAGATTTCTTTCAACTCATCAATTTTATCTTTTAATTGATTTGTCATGTAATTTACCATCAAAAATGCCATCCCAAAAAATACGGCAGTAATCAAAAAATAAGTTCTAAAATTTTCGGGAATAATCTCAAATATTGGCAAAGATTTATTAGTAATTAATCCTAATGTACCAGAGATAGTAGCGCAACCAAGAGATATTTCCTTTAAACTTTGATATTTACTACGATATCTGCGTTCAGTTTTATTTAAAAACGAATTAATTTGATTTGAAACTTCTCGTTTTTTTTCAATTATTGCCAACTCAGTTCCGTAAACGTGATTTGCAACAATTATTAGTGATTTGTTCTCTGCGTATATAATTGCAAGGTTTTTTGCATCTTTTAATCTTGAAAACTCTTCATTAGAACCACCTTTATCAGGATGATGAATTTGTGATAGTTCTTTATATCTTTTGTTTATTTCTTCTGAAGTTGACTCCGATGAGAGATTTAAAATTGCAAATGCTTCTGTTATTTCCAAATTTTTTTTTGATTACCGCTAACGTTCCCGCGCTACAAGTAGTTTGGGACTAAATTAAGCGCTATTTTCGGATTTGCCAAATCTTCCAAATACAAAACCATATTTAAATTAAGCCAAATACCCAAATTGCTTGTAGCGTGTGTTGTGTGCTGGTTTTTTACTTCCACAACTTTTCAGCATCTTTTTTTGTCAATGCTTTTATTAGATTTTTTGAGAAATCAACTCTTACGAGTGGAAATTGAATTTGATTTTCACCAGTCAAAATCAATTGTTTATTTAAAATTCGACTAATTTCATTCATAAAACTCAAAACCTTTTCATAATCCTCTACAGAGTTTATTTCTTTAGGTTCAATATCGAATTCAATTTCATCAACTGTAAAAAAATGAGTATTTATAATTATATCGTCAATAATTATTGCCACAGTTTTTAATTCCAATTTTCCTGTAAAGTCTGTCAATAATTGAATTAAATAATCTTTATCAATCTTATTTACAATTTGATTATCATCTGACGGCCAATATTTTACAATATGATTTGCATTTAAATAATCTATTAGAATTTTCCAATCTTCAATATCTACGTTTTCTACATAAATATCTCTTAATGTTCCATCAGGTTCAAAAATCCATTTTATTTCTTCCCAATTATTTGTCATTCTTGATTTAGATTTTCGGAGTTCTTTTAACCGTAAATTTTCTGATAAACTAGCACACAACGTTCCCGCGCTACAAGCAGTTTGGGACTAAATTAAGCCCATTCTTCGGATTTGCCAAATCTTCCAAATACAAACCAATTTTTCCATTAAGCCAAAACCCCAAATTGCTTGTAGCGTGTGTTGACAGTAGTTGTTTTTAGCTAGTCGATTATTCTATATTGATTCTTTTCAAAATTTGATTTTATCTCAATAAGACCATTTCCGAAATCTTCATTGTCATATTTATATCCGTAAAGTTTATATAATGTTTTTGAAATTTCCTTTTCTTTAAAACCGATTTCTAAAATCTTATTTTCTTTATCAGGAAATATTTTTAATTCATTCCAATATTTATTGTAATCTATTGGAAGAGCGAAATAAAGTTTTCTTGTCCTATTTTTGTTTGTTGTTTCAATTTTATAAAGCTGTTGGTCTTTTCCGTTAAAATCTACTAACTTATCAGCAACTAAATTTACAGTAACAAAATATTTTCTCTTTTCCTCATTTATTTCGAGTTTCGCTGATGATAAAATTCTATTTTCTATTGGTGGCGGTGGTTGTAATTCTTTTGCACAAGAGTGAACTTTAGATTCTTTAATTTTCTTTTGTTTTTCTTCTTTCTGACAAGAATATAATAAAATTGACAAGACAAAAACGATGAGAAATGGTTTATTTACAAGTGTTAATTTCATTAGAATTCGTTTTTTACAATTACTGCCAACGTCCCCGCGCTACAAGCAGTTTGGGACTAAATTAAGCCCTATTTTCGGATTTGCCAAATCATCCAAATACAAAACCAATTTTAAATTAAGCCAAATACCCAAATTGCTTGTAGCGTGTGTTACCTGCAGTGTCTTGTTAATTTAGGTCAATAACATCATCTATTTTGAAGTGACCGTTTTCTTTTATAACTTTAATTTCTCTGATATATTTCACTTTATAACCGTCATCTGAAATAGTAGTTTTAAATACTAAACCATTTTCGGTCTTGCTTTTTAAATCACAATTTGTGACAGTTGGATTGATCCAATCTTGACCCGAAATGAGGAAACCTGAATGAAAACCGGCTAGTTTTGTATCATAATGATTTTTCCATTTTTTTTCAAAATCCTTTTCAGTTAGATTTCCATCTACGTCAAACTCGATATTCATCGCGTCTGATTTATATTCTGCATAACGTTTTGTAGTTATTGATATCATCTCTGAATTATCATTTTTAAAATATGATTCAATCGATTCAATAAGCCATTTTTTAGCGGACTTAACTTCTGTTACGCTTTTTTCTTCATTTTCTGTAGTTTTTTGTTCACGAGAATTGCAGGAAAAAAAAACGACCAGAACTAGATATGTTAGGATTTGTTTCATTATTTATAAATTTTCGTGATTCGACATTGCAGGTAACGTCCCGCTACTACAGCGGGTTTGGGACTAAATTAAGCCCTATTTTCGGATTTGCCAAATCATCCCAAATACAAAACCAACTTTCCATTAAGCCAATTGCCCAAATCCGTTGTAGTTGCTGTTGAACTAAACCTTCGGTAGCACTTACCGAGATTTTGTATCTTACGAATATAACTAAAAATTATAATTATGGTCACAAAAAAAAGTCGGTTTAAGAATTAAGAGAGAACAAAATTCTCAACCAAGCCAAAAGAGAAGTATCTGGTTTTACGGAGTTATTAGATCGTTTTGAGCGCACGGTTTCCGTTTTAGGCAGAAGCCAAAGCACATTTAGTAATTACTCACGACATGTTGCCTCTATTTCTCTGTATTTCGGCAAAATACCCACCGAGCTTGATCCCGAGCAAATTCATGACTACTTGTTTTTTCTTCAAAAAAAATCAAAATCCCCGTCTCAGACCTATTTCAAGCACTGTGTGTACGGACTTCGTTTTTTGCTCAAATCCGAAGGCTTGCCTTATGAATTTCTTAGATTACCCTCTATTAAACACGAAAAAAAACTCCCTGTTGTTTTGAGCAAAGAAGAAGTCTGGGCAATGCTTCAAAATGCCGCTTTGCTCAAACACCGAATACTAATCGGATTACTTTATGGGTGTGGTTTGCGTTGTATGGAAGCCAGAAATGTACGCTTGCAGGATCTGGATTTTGATCGAAAACAACTCAAAGTTGTACAGGGAAAAGGCAAAAAAGACCGTTACGTTCCCCTTTCAGAACATTTAATTCGAGGACTAAAAAAATACATTGAAGTAGAAAAACCTCAAGAGTATCTTTTTAACGGACAACCTTTGGCTAATGGTGCTGGTGGTGATTTTGACAATCGTTATTCGCAACGTGGCGTGCAATGGGCAATCAAGCAAGTAGCCAAGGCCGCAGGAGTAAAAAAAGAAGTTCATGTGCATACACTAAGGCACAGTTATGCTACGCATCTGCTTGAGGATGGAATGGACATTATCACTCTTAAGGACCTTCTGGGACATCAAAATTTGGAGACAACTTTAGAGTATTTACAGATTGCACAACTTGAGACTCAGCAAAAATTCAGTCCCCTTGATACGCTTTTTGTCAAATGCAGCCGAAGTTTGAAGTAGCCGATGTACTGCGAAAAATTGGCTCAAAAATTGAAAACTACGGATTAAATACCTGGCAGCTTCGTACTCTTTACGCTTTAAAAAAGTGTAGGACAGCACAATTGGGCGGTCATATTGATGCTTGTGACAGTTGTGGTCAACTATCAATAAGTTACAATTCCTGCCGTAATCGGCATTGTCCAAAATGTCAGGGCAATAAACGGGAAGATTGGATACAGGCTAGAAGAACTGAGCTTTTGCCTGTGCCATACTTCCACGTGGTTTTTACCTTGCCTGCGAGCATTAATTCTCTGGCGATACATCAACCTAAAATGGTGTACGACACTTTGTTTGAAGCTACTTGTGAAACCCTTCAAAGCTTTGGAAAAGACAAAGAAATGCAAATGGGAATTATAGCCGTTTTGCATACTTGGGGACAACAACTGAGTCTGCATCCACACCTGCACTGTATTGTACCTGGAGGAGGCATCAATAAAGACGGACAGTGGAAAAACAGCAGGACAGATGGCAATTTTCTGTTTCCGGTCAAGGCGTTGTCGAAGGTTTTCAGAGCAAAATACTGCGAAAAGCTCAAAGGGAAAGAGCCTATTAAATACGAGCAAATTAGGCAAGAATTATGGCAGAAACCTTGGGTAGTTTTTGCAAAAAAACCTTTTGGAAGTTCAAAGTCGGTGGTCGAATATTTAGGCAGATACACTCATAAAATAGCCATTAGCAACCATCGAATCAAAAACATCGATAATCAAAACGTGACTTTTCATTATAAGGATTACCGAATGGCAGGAACCCCAAAACAAATGACACTCACACACGGGGAGTTTATCAGACGGTTTTCGTTGCATGTTTTACCCAAAGGTTTTGTGAAGATCCGTCATTATGGCTTTTTGAGCAGTACATGGAAACGGAAAAAACTGAAAGTTTTGCAAGAAAAACTTCAGGTAAAAGTGTTGCAAAAAGAAGAAAGAAAACCTTTTTTACCCAAATGTCACTGTTGCAAAAAAGGCAATCTACATCGCATCGTTATTTTTGACCAGCGTGGCCCACCTGTCTGGTATCTTGGCAGTAGCCAAAACTCCATTGCCTGTAAAAATTGATTTTTCGGGTAAGGGAACTTATGCATACAAGTGATGGAAAACACTTAAAAAAAACATACTTAAAACTACTTCAAAAAAAAGAGGCACTGTAGCCTCTTGAAATTCTTAAAATTCATTTATCGAAAAACCCATAAGGTATGGATGTAGAGCGGTTCCGTTCAACAGGAGTTTCATTGTTGGCTTTTCAAGCCCAACGAATCTCTAGCTATTATGTGCAGTTTCTATTCTCTCAGCGCTTTTTCTAATTCCTCAAACTTTAAATTTTCTCCAAACACTAAATCAAATTTAGGAATAATATTTTCAAACTTTTGAAGTTCTGTTTGGCTTTCTATTTTTAAAGGCTCTTTTGGTTGATAAATAATGTCGTATCGTTCCAATTTATTTGTTCTGTGCACATCTTGATTGTCATAAGCATAAAAACCTAATTCCGCATACTTTTTCCAGTCATCATAGATACCGTCGCTTTCAGTTTTTTGTATTGGCTTTGCTATTTTCGGCAACGTTTCCATGAACTCATCCAATTTTAAGAAATCTTCGAAAGATTTGGTCACAATCTTTGGTTTAAATCCTCTATTAAATGTGCTAAAAATTGCAAGTTGACCAATGCTATCAATTGCGACATAATCAAACTCGATATCACAACTTTCATTAACGATGTGTTCCCATTCCGTAATTTGTCGGTTAAATAACATCCGTTCTATTTTAGATTAAAATTCTGTGAAATTGCTCATAACGTTCCCGCACTACAAGCAGTTTGGGACTAAATTAAGCTCATTATTCGGATTTGACAAATCTTCCAAATACAAACCAATCTTTCCATTAAGCCAAATGCCCAAATTGCTTGTAGCGTGTGTTGGCGGTTCGGTTTTTTTTAGTAGGAATTACGATTTCAAACCTATTATTAAGTTTCTGCTTTTCACGCTTCTGCTGGCAAAATCCAATTTTAAAGTTCCATATTTATATTTCTGATTTTTTCTTTCCTACAGATAAACTGTTGCAATTCCTAATAATGCTATAATCCAAAAAGAGATGAAAGCTAATCTTATTGATTGTTTACATAAAATATATATTTCGTAAAGTTCCACATCTTTTAAATTGTCAAAATCTGCATTCTTTGATAATAATCCTATGTCAACGATTTCTCCTTTATCGGCTGAAACTCCATAATCAACAACATATTTTTGGAATAAATCAGGGAGTGTATTTTTAAGAGCCCTACTAAAATCTTCTAATTTATCACGAAAATTAAATATAAAAACGGGAAAAGTTGGAATTCCAAAAATAATTGGAGCGAAATTTTTAATAGGCTTTGGAAATATAAATAACCAAATTATGCTAATTATAAGTATTGAATAAAAATATATTTGAATTTTGTATGATTTGCTCATTCTGTAATTTAGGATTTAAAATTCCATTTTTATTTTTTCAATTTTGGTGCCTAAAGAAATTCAAATTTGTTAGAGTATTTTCTTCTCCGTTCGGCGTTCAACTGACCGCCAACGTTCCCGCGCTACAAGTAGTTTGGGACTAAATTAAGCCCATTATTCGGATTTGCCAAATCTACCAAATACAAAACCAATTTCAAATTAAGCCTAATACCCAAATTGCTTGTAGCGTGTGTTGGTGGCAGTTTTTATTTTTGTATTCCTGTCTTTTTGTATTGGGAAATGTAGTAAAACTGTTTTCAATATTTTCAATTGTCAAGAATGGATTAAATAAAACTGTAAACAAATAAATGAGAAGTTATTTTCTTATTTATAGTTTACGTCAATTTGAAATAAGCTTACTGTTGCGTTGTCATAATGTGCTGGAAGTCCTTCAGTGGTTTTAAGTTTCAGTAAACCTAAAAACTCAAAGCCACATTTTGTGTAGTGATTAATTAATCCTGAATTATCGCCAACAGTATCCATTCTAACAAATTGTTTTTGATTTTCTTGAGCATAATTTTTTGCCCATTCTACAATTTTGCCCACTAAATTTTGTCCGCGAAAATCAGGATTTGTTGCTATGCGGTGAATGTAAACAGCTGGATCTTCGTTACGTTCCTCCCAAATTTGTGGATCATTAAATGTTGTCGCCCACACACAAGCAATTTTACCTTCTGAAACAATTTTCCATTGTCTGTTTTCTGAAATTTCAGTTTCAATAAGTTTTCTATCAAATTCTGGCCAATGGTTGATAAATCTCGTCTTCTGAAAATCGGTAGCAATTTTATATAAACGGAAAATTTCGTCTGTATCGTTACTGCTGCTATTTTGTATTTGAAAGTTCATTTTTGATTTTCTTTTTAATTTTCTTTTATTTTTGAAGCGAGTCGGTTACAATGACAATCGATATTTTGTTGTTTCAAGAAATTGTTTTATTCTATCCAAAAGTTCCCAACAGAATAGGTTTTTGCTGTTCCGCTAATAATAACTCGGTCACCTTTGTCTTCACAATATAGTTTGCCCATTCGTTCCGAAACTTGTTGCCCATAGAGTACTTTTTTATCAAGTCTTTTTGACCAAAATGGCACTAAAGAACAATGTGCTGAACCTGTAACAGGATCTTCTAAAATGGAGGCTTGTGGTGTAAAAAATCGAGAAACAAAATCACAGTTATCTCCAATTGCGGTTACAATTACTCCGCCTGGATCAAGGTTGATTTGGTCAAACAATTGTCGATCAATTTTAATATTTCTAATTGCTGTTTCGTTTTCATAAACCAAAACATAATCTCTTGATTTTAAAATTTCCCTAGGTTGGATATTTAAAGATTTTGAAATTGTCTCGGGTAAAGTATCTGCAATAGGCATTCTTGATGGGAAGTCCATTTTGTATAGTCCATCTTCAACTTTAACAATTAAGTCGCCACTTAATGTTTCGAAAACAATTTCATCTTTTTTGTAATCTAAAATTGTCTTTAAGCAATGTGCTGTTGCAAGTGTGGCGTGACCGCACAAATCCATTTCAATTTCTGGCGTAAACCATCGCAAATGGATTTTTTCTCCTTTATCTACAAAAAAAGCGGTTTCTGCAACGGCATTTTCTTTAGTTATTTTCAACAAAATGTCGTCTGATAACCAATTGTCAAGAGGCACCACACAAGCAGGATTTCCACCAAAAATGGTATCTGTAAATGCGTCAATTTGGTAAAGTTTTAATTCCATTTTTCTTTTTATTTTATAATAAACAGCATATAGTCAATTTCTTTTTTGAAAAGACTATATGCTGTAATTTTTGTTAATTATGCATCAACAAGTATCACTTGACCAGTAATAAATCCATCAACCGAGCGCTCAAACGCTTTACCAACCAATGCACTTGGTACAGGTTGAAATCCTGGCATCATATCGCCGTAAACATCCCAAGCCTCCGCTAAAACTGTTGGATTTACTGAATTTACACGAATACCTCTTGGCATTTCGAAGGCTACACATTTTACAAAGGTATCAATGGCACCACTTGTAGTTGCATCTGCAATAGCAAAAGGAATAGGCTTTAAATTTAGTATACCTGTAATAAGCGTAAAGGAACCTTTATCAGCAATGTATTCCTGACCTATTCTAACAATATTGATTTGCCCCATCATTTTACTCATTACTGTAGTCATCCATTGCGCTTCAGTCATTTCCTCGAAGGTTGCATATTCACATACGCCAACTGTATTCACAACTGCATCAAAGTGACCAACCTCCTTGAATAATTTTCTCAAAGATTCTTCACTGGTAATGTCAACTTGGTAGTCGCAACCGTCTTTTGAACGACCAGCTGTAATCACTTTGTGTTTTCCTAAACCTGTAAGTGCTGCTTTTCCCATTTTCCCATTAGCACCTATTAAAATTACTGTTTTCATATATTTAATTATTTTTAATTTGAAGTGCAAAATTACACTCCTGCCCTACTAAGCACGTAGGACATTTGTCTAAAAATTAAATCGATGCTCTTATTCTACTTAAATGTCTTTGAGTAATTCCAAGATAGGAAGCTATGTAGTGAAGTGGAATTTGTTGCACAAATTGTGGATAGTTGTTTATCAAATCTACATATCGTTTTTGGGCGTTGGATTTTTGATGATTAAATATCCATTTTTCGAGTTCAACATATTCTTTTTCTGCAATTATTTTTAAAAAATTCAACCATTTATTGTTTGATTCCGCAAGGTTTTCTAATTCTTTTTTTGAAATTGAAATTATTTCAGAATCGGTTAAAGCTTGTAAATTTTCTTCTGATTTATTCTGTGTAATAAATGAAGAATAAGCCACTAATAATGTATTGGGAAAGGTAAAACAATAGGTTATTTCTTCGTCATTATTAGAATAATAGAATGATCGAAAAATACCAAAATTCACGAAGGAAAGCGTGGTACACATTTCATCATGTTTAATGAAAAAATCTCCTTTTTTTATCGTAGAAATAGTCGCTAAACTTATAAATTCATTTATTTCACTATCTGTAAATAAATTGTATTGTTTTAAGTATTCCAACAGTTGATTTTTCTTAAACATAGTACTTGTTTTAAGCTTTAATTCTATAATTCGTATTTATATTTTGCTGCTTTGCAAAGTTAGTAATTACAAGTGTAGAATTTTAAATCCCTTTCAAATCATTGATGATATAAAAAATATGACATTGATTTACTGGCTGTTTTTCTATAAAATCATTTGTACTTAGTTTATTAAAAGACTTTACTTTCTCCATCATTTGGAATAAAAACCTTGTCAGAAAGTCCAATTTTTGAAACTTCTACTTTTAATTGTTGTCGTGTCGTCGGGCAATGATTTACAGCTTCTAGATGATTTGCGATTACTTGATTTGGTGCATTTTTTACAAACTTTAAAATATCATCCATTCGCATTAATAAAGGTTGAAAAATATCTAATTGAGCCGTTCCACAAGCGGCAACTGAAATTTCAGGTTTTAATTGTGTCAAAACTTTGTGAACATCATCAGTATAAATCGTATCTGCACTTAAATAAATCGATTTTTCATTAGGTAATTCAATGTGAAAACCCATTACATTTCCCATTGGTTTGGCAACAAATCCATAACCGTGAACTGCTGGAATACCTTGAATTTTTCCGTCTAAAAAAGAACTTTCTTTCCAATATTCAACCGTTTGTGAAACGTTTAACCCTTTTTTTCTTAATGTTGCTTCGTCTTTTATGCTACAAATAACACGAATTTGTTTAGTGCGAAGAAAATGCTCAGCTTTCTTGTCTAAGTGATCTGGATGCAAATGCGTTATTAAACAATGTGTAGTTTTTTCAACAATATCCATTGCATTGTTTGGTAAATCTACAATAGGATTTCGTTGTGGTTTGAATCGGAAAAGTGTAAAAGTTGGTCCAGCTGTTCCTTTTTTTCCAAGCATTGGATCAACTAATATAAAATTATCTCCAGTTTCTATGACTAAAGTGGCGTTTCTTAAATGATGTACTTTCATTATTTAATAGTTTTAAATTGAAAGCGCAAAGTTGCATAATGCTAAAATAGATTCCATTGATTGAAATCAATAAATTAAATTCTTTTTCTTATTCTGCTCAATGTTTCGGGTGTAATTCCCAAATAAGAAGCAATATGATATTGTGGAATTTCAAGTAACCAATCCGGTTTATTTTTCATAATATCAAGATACAACTCTTCTGCAGTATTTACAAAATGGTTAAATTCTTCGGTTTCTTTATTAATAACAATTCTTTGGAAAATGGTTTCTACAAACAACTTACCACAATTATATTGGTTGGTAAAAGTCGAAAATATTTCTTTAGATAAAACCCTCAAATCTACATCAGTTAAACATTCCTGGTATTTTTTTGTCGCTGTTGAATGGGTAAATGAGGAAAAATCGGTTATAAAACCAGCATTTGTGAAAAAATTGATATTTTTTTCTTTGTCGGTGGTTGCATAATATTCTCGAATGATTCCTTGATCTAAAAAACGAAGTTCATTATCTATATTTCCATTTTCTAAAATGATTTCTCCTTTTTTGTATGATCTAATAACAAAAGTATTTACAAATTCTTCTAAACCTTCTTTATTAAAAGGAAATTCATTGCTAAAAAATAAAGATAATTTGTCTACTTCTGTCATTCTTATTTTTATAGTTGTTTCTGCGGTTAGGCAAAATTGCCACCAACTTATTTATATACGCTACAAAGTAGCGCCAATCTACCCAAAATTGAGTGTATATACGAATGTTTGTTTCGTATTATATATTTTCAAAAATAACCAAAAAAGATTACAAATGATAAAGCAGGATCTATATATGCTTATCCTTTTAAATTTAGAAAAATGTATTGATTTTTATTCTGTTCACGAGTGTGACACTCGCACCAGCCTTTAGTTCTTTTTCTCTATTATTACATATCAAATTTATAGATATTTATTTGCAATAAATATTTAATCTAATTTCAATTGTACAAATATAATTTGAACTTTAATTATTGTTTTTTTCTATATACCTCTTAGCAAAATCTTCATAAGTTTCTGATGTTTCTTCTTTCCAATTAGTAGGTTCTATCAAGCTATGTATATTTACACGCAAAAGTTTCGCTATTTGATAAAATTCCTCAAGGTTCGGTTGTCTTTTATTATTACGCCATAAAGATATAGTCGATTCAGATTTCCCTAAATATTTAGCAATTACTCGGTTCTTAATTTTCTGATCGTCAAAGACTTTTTTTAATCTATTTAATTTCATTATTAAATTTTTTTCTACAAAAGTTTTGCGTTTAACGTAAAACTTTTATATATTTGTTCTTATAATTTTGCGACATAAAATTTTAATTAAGTCTCATAAGACTTGATTGATGATGTCTCTCATGAAAGAAAAACCGCTAAAATTCCACATGAGAAGATATGAGTTCGCCACTATCTATTAGATTTTACTATTTTTGTACAATATCTAATAGGGCGAACTTCATGTAAATCTTTGTGGACTACAATTTCGGTTGTAGGGTTCTTAGCGGTACCTCTTTTCAAAGTTTTGAAGTTCGCTTTATTGTTTCTCTTCATTACTTTTCCGAAAGACATCGTTCAATTATCATAAAATAAATAATTGATGAGAACGAATTACTTTAACCACTTTATCATGCGACCGCCTTAATCAAGGTCAACTTTTTTGTTTCCCTGCAAAACAAATATTGGAGCTGTACATTATGAATTTGCACTCGTTAGAGGGCCAACTTTTGTACGCCATCTAATGATAGCTTTTCTATAGAAAACTATAAATAGCCCACATTAGAACACTAACTACTCTCTAATTTTACACCTAGAATAACCGGATAAAACTCTCTTAAACTCGCACTTTAAAAGTATATCCTTTATTTCTATTTTACAACTGAAAGTTCAAAATGTTTGCTAAAAGTTTTACAGGGAAACTGTTTTATCAGATGTACTAACTATCAGATACTATCTGATTGGGTTCTTTTGAATTAGTTGGGAAATGCACTGTCTGGAAACAGGCTGCAACCAGGAGAGACGGTGCAGACTCCCAATTACTAACCTTTAAACTTAAATGCCTATGAAATACTATACTTGAAGCCAAAATTGAAAGTTCAACATTTAACTTCAAAATAAAAAGGCCCTCTACCTCTTCTTGGCGGTCGAATAGAGGACCACAGCTACTAAAACCAACGTTTCACTAACCAACCCAATATTATGAATTATTTTTCATTTTACAAGGGTGGGAAAGCGCTTTATTGCCTAATTTTTACGGCCTTTCTGCTTACTTTTTCATCCAATTATGCCAAAGACACTGCCGAGCATAACGCTACATTTTTTCAACAGCATCACATTCAGGGTACTATCAGTGATGGTTCCAATCCCTTGCCCGGAGTTACCATTGCTATAAAAGGCAAATTAAATAGTGCTGCCATTTCAGATTACAGCGGGCAGTATGCACTTTCGGCCTCTGCCAATGACACCTTGGTTGTTTCCTTTATAGGATTCAAAACAGCCCTAATTCCCGTTAAGGGGCGTACCAAAATCGATGTGCAATTGCTTTATGATACTACGACCCTGCAGGAAGTTCGAGTCAATGCCGGATATTATTCGGTTAAAGAAAGTGAGCGTACCGGAAGTATTGCCAGAATAACTTCAAAGGATATAGAGACACAGCCTGTCACCAATGTACTGGCCACAATGCAGGGAAGAATGGCAGGTGTGAATATCATCCAAAATACAGGTCTGCCCGGAAGTGGATTCGAAATTGAAATACGTGGACAGAATAGTTTACGCTTCAATGGAAATAATCCATTATACATTATTGATGGCGTACCCTATTCTTCCCAAAGTATTGGAAGTAATGCAACATCAGGCAATATGCCTGCTGAAAACAGTCCTCTCAACAGTATAAATCCAGCTGATATAACTGCAATTGAAGTTCTTAAAGATGCTGATGCAACCGCTATCTATGGTTCGCGAGGTGCAAATGGCGTTGTACTAATAACTACTAAAAAAGGCAAAGAAGGCAAAACAGTTTTCTCAACAACGTACTCATATGGAATAGGTCAGGTGGCGCACTATATGGATGTTTTGCAGACTCCCGAGTACTTATCCATGCGCAGGGAAGCATTTGCCAACGACGGTGTAACAGTATATCCCGCTAACGCCTATGATGTTAATGGAACTTGGGACCAAAACCGTAATACTAACTGGCAGAAGGAGCTGATAGGCGGCACCGCAAGCTATACAAACCTGCAATCCTCAATTTCTGGTGGATCCGCTCAAACACATTTTCTGCTGAGCGGTAATTACAGCAGAGAAACTACCGTTTTCCCTGGCAGCTTTGATTACTTAAAAGCAGGCGGACATTTAAGCCTGAACCATGAATCCGAAAACAAAAGGTTCAAAATTAACTTTTCTTCAATTTATACAGCGCAAAAGAGCGATCTGCCGGCTATTGACATAACCTCCACGGCGCTTCAGCTGGTTCCTAACGCGCCAGCCTTATATGACTCCGCAGGCAGGTTAAACTGGGAAAACAACACCTTTTCTAATCCAATAGCGCCGCTGGAAGGTAAAATCAAAGCACAGACGTACGATCTGCTGGCCAATGCAGTCATTTCTTATGATATTGGATCTGGTTTCAATCTCAGAAGCAGTTTCGGATATACCAATCTCGCTCAAAAACAATTGAATTTGCGCCCTTCCACTGTTTTAAACCCCGCCTTTGGTTCGGGTAGCGAAAGTTCCATTGTCTATACAAATAATTTGAATCGCACCTCATGGATAATCGAGCCTCAAATTAATTGGACCGGTAATATCTCAAAATTGACTTTAGATGCATTGGCAGGTACAACTTTTCAGCAGCAAAATGGAAATAAAGTAGTGAATTATGGTATTGGATTTCCAACTAACAGTATGATGGAAAATCCTGTATCTGCAACTCGATATTTAGTTTTAAGCAGTGACCAAAATGTATATAAATATCAGGCTTTTTATACCAGATTAAATATTAATTGGTCAGGAAAATATCTAATAAACCTTACCGGACGACGAGATGGCTCCAGCCGATTTGGACCAGGAAACCAATTTGCAAATTTTGGTGCCGTTGGTGCCGCCTGGGTATTTAGTGAGGAAATGGTCAGCAAAGAAAAACTGTCTTTTTTAAGTTTTGGAAAAATAAGGGGCAGTTATGGCACAACTGGTAATGACCAGATAGGAGATTATCAGTACTTAGACACTTATAGTACTACACCGTTTAAATATCAGGGTATTTCTGGATTACAGCCTAGCAGATTATACAATCCCGAGTTCGGATGGGAAACAAACAAAAAATTGGAAATTGCCCTTGAAGCAGGCTTTATTAACGATCGTATATTTGCAACGATAGCTTGGTACCAGAATCGCTCTTCCAATCAGCTGGTCGGCGTACCTCTTCCCGGGACTACAGGCTTTTCCTCCATGCAGGCCAATTTAGACGCGATTGTGCAGAATAGTGGGTTGGAATTCAGTATAAGGTCATTGAATATTAAAAATGGCGTATTCAGCTGGACAACAAGTTTTAATATTACTACCGCTGAAAATAAACTGATTTCATTTCCTGCACTTGAATCCTCAACCTATAAAAATCAATATGTAATTGGACGGTCATTAAATATTAGAAAAGTATTTCATTATACCGGACTAGACCCTCAAACGGGCACTTATCAATTTGAGGATACAGATGGAGACGGCTCAATAAATTATATCAATGACCAAAAAACAGTAAAAGACCTGAGCCCGAAATACTATGGTGGACTTCAAAACCAGCTTCACTACAAAAATGTGGATCTTGATTTCTTATTTCAGTTTGTTAAACAGGAAAATTACAATCCAAATACATACACCCCTATGCCGGGTAAAATGGTAAATCAGCCCTCAGAAGTAATTTCCCGCTGGCAAAATCCCGGCGATTTGGGGCCTTATCAGGCATATAGTAATAGCAATACAGCCCGAACTCTAGCTTATTCACAGTTTACTTCAAGTGATGCAGCTGTAAGCGATGCCTCCTACATCCGATTAAAGAATATTTCCCTGACCTACCAGCTACCATTGAATTGGACAAAAAAAATCAACTGCAAAATCGGCATTCAAGGCCAGAATGTATTCACATTAACTAAATATAAAGGAATTGATCCTGAATTTAAATATTCGGGCTACCTGCCTCCGTTACGTGTGTTCACAAGCACTATACAGTTAACTTTTTAATTTTAATTATCTATTATGAAAACATATAACTTTAAAATATTCCTGTTAGCCCTGCCATTTACATTATTATCGCTGTTGTATGGCTGTTCAAATTTTACAGATGTGGATCTGCCATCATCTCAACTAACCTCCGGGACTGTATTTGAAGATAAAGTAACAGCGAACGCTGCTATGATCGATATATATTCACAAATTAGGGATAATGGAATTCTAACCGGCTATCCTACAGGAATTTCCAGCCAGCTGGGTTTATACGCAGACGAGCTCAAATTTTACGGTGCATCTGCAAGCGGACCCGCAAACTTTTTCAATAACTCACTTTTACCTACAGATTCACAGATCGCAGCCCTATGGAATACTAGTTATAATCAAATTTACGCAGCCAATGCAGTCCTGGAAGGTGTGAGAAAAGCTGAGCAATTACCATTTGAAAACAAACAGCAGCTTACTGGCGAGGCATTGTTTGTCAGATCTTTAATTCATTTTTATCTGCTAAATATTTTTGGGCTGATCCCCTATATCGACACCACTGATTACAAAATCAACGCCAAGGCAGTAAGAATGCCAGAAAAAGAAGTTTATAAACTGATACAAAAAGACTTAGAACAGGCTTCTACGCTTTTAAATAAGGATTATAATGGAAGCAATAGAGTGCGTCCAAATAAAGGATGCGTTCAGGCGCTTCTTTCAAGGGTTTATCTATATTCTGAGAAATGGGAAGAAGCATCAAATTCCGCTTCATCTGTACTTAACCAAACATCTTTGTACGTTTGGCCAGAATCATTGGACACAGAGTTTAAAAAAGAAAGCAAAGCTACGATCTGGCAGCTTATGTCTAATTTAGAAGGAGCTAATACCTATCAGGGCAATGTATTCATTTTTACTCAGGGACCTCCTCCCGCTTCTGCTGTCTCAGAAAATTTACTTAATGCATTCAGCCATGATGATTTGCGAAAGACCAAGTGGTTAAAAGCCGTTAGCAATGGAACAGCAACCTGGTACCACCCGTACAAATACCAGCAAAAATCCAATACCGCCACATCACTGGAATATTCGGTAGTATTTCGAATGGCAGAACAATATTTAATCAGAGCAGAAGCCCGTGCCCACACAGGAGATCTTATTGGCGCCAAGGAAGATCTGAACAAAACCAGAAATCTTGCAGGTCTTGGAAATACATCAGCAGTAACATCGCAAGACATTATCGATGCTGTTATGGACGAACGCCGACTGGAATTTTTTACTGAGTTTGGCCATCGATTTTTTGATCTCAAAAGAGTTGGCAGACTCGACCAGCAACTTTTACCAGTTAAGCCACAATGGAAAACAACTGATAGATTACTTCCTTTACCCAATTCCGAACTAACGTTAAATCCAAATCTTTCTCCTCAAAATGCAGGCTATTAAATTATTAGTTTACCGCTTTTTTAGAGCATCCATTTTTGTTTTTGTTTTAGTAACCTGTCCCCTTTTAAGGGGGCAGGCTAAACAAAAAAAAATCATGACCATAAAAGATTATGATTTGTGGAGTACCCTTACCTCCGATCAGATTTCTGAGCATGGTAACTGGTCCAGCTATGCTTTAACTTACAATAATCGAAAATCAGATACACTATTTGTCCAGCAGAACCAAACTGGCAGGAAGTTTAACTTTCCATATTCCAGAAACGGAAAATTCAATGGAGAATCACATTTTGCCTGCATTGCCCGTGACACTTTGCTAGTGCTGAATCTCAAATCAGGCATAGTTTACAGGGTGCCCGGTGCAAGCAGTTTCGAATTTTCAGCCGATCAAAAGTATATTGCAATTCTTATGGGGCACATAAACAGGAAGCGCAAACTGGAAATAAGAAATTCTAATGGCAATGTTGTCCATAAAGCTACTGATATCATCAATTATACCTATGATCCTTTAAAAAATGGCATGGTGTACTGCTTTGCTGGAAATAATACTTATAGCATTGAAATACTGAACTTTAAAAATACAATTACCAGCAAAAAGATTTTATCAAATCATGAAGTTCCGTTTACAGGTCTAGTATGGAAAGGCAATTCGATTGCTTTTAATGAAGATAAAGCTATCAGCCCGATGCTCTACAATTTTAATATAAGCATGAATAAAATGAGAATATTGGATTCAAACGTTGCAGATGGTTTTCCACATGGAATGAAAATATCAAATCCGATTTACAAAAAAAACATCCTTTCTGATGATGGCAGCCGTGTAATTTTCTGGCTAAGTGAAAATAAATCTGATGACGCCATTAATCCAAATGCCGTTCAGATTTGGAACACGAAAGACAAACTGCTATATGATTTCAAAAAGCATATAGGGGATTATAAATCAAAGGATAAAATGGCAATATGGTCTTTAGATAGTAATAAAGTTTTGCAGATAACCACCAAGGATTTCCCTTTGGGATTTCTTAGTGCAGATTATAAGCATGCATTCATATATGATCCCACAGCATACGAACCCAATACGAATCAATCGCAACCATTTGATTTGTACATATTGGATTTGCAGACTGGTAAAAGAAAACTAATAATAGAGCGTCGGAGTGGCGATTTTCTTCCAATGGGATCACCCGATGGAAACTACCTATTCTTTACAAAAAACCAGCAGTGCTGGATATATGATATTTCTAAAGATAAGTACATTAACATCTCGCAAGGAATTTCAGAATCTTTTTTTCGAGAGGATTATAATATGCCTATTGATGCACCTTCTTACGGTATTGGAGGATGGACGAAAAATAATGAAATCATTTTGTACGACAGATACGATCTGTGGCTGGTCTCAGCTGATGGAGTTTTCAAAAAAAGGCTCACCAAAGGACGTGAAATGCAAAAATCGTATCGAATTAAAGTATTCAATTCAGACTTTTATTACAGCATGACGGAATCTAATAAGCATTTTCTCGATCTTAAAAAAGGATTCCTTTTACAGACTGCTAACCGTGAAACAGGCCAGAGCGGATTTAGCTACTGGAGTCTTAAAGGCGGATTGAAAGATATGGTCTGGGAAAATAAGAAAACAGCAGAGATAAAAAAAGCTGCTGGCAGAGATATCTATCTTTATACAGATCAGAGTTTTGAATTGGCTCCACGACTTATGTTGCTTAATAATAAGTCAAAGGAAATTGCACAAAGTAATCCGCAGCAGCAAAGTTTTTTCTGGGGTAGGAATGAACCGATTGAATACAAGGTAAACGGAATAAAAACAAAGGGGTTTCTATGTTATCCTACAGATTATAAGTTAGGCGAAAAGTACCCGATGGTCGTTCATATATATGAACGGCAGTTTGCCTATCTAAACGACTACGTTAATCCGTCACTTTTAACCGAAGATGGATTCAATGTTACAAATGTAATTAATAATGGCTATTTTGTATTGTACCCCGACATTGTTTATGACTATGGAAATCTGGCGGAATCAGTAACTAAAAGTGTAATAAGTGCAGTAGATGAAGTTCTTAAAAAAGGAGATGTAGACTCTGGAAGAATCGGACTTATAGGCCATAGCTTTGGAGCATATGAATCTGACTTAATTATAACACAGACGAATCGATTTGCAGCAGCAGTTGCAGGAGCTGCCTGGACAGATTTAGTCAGCAGCTATCTATATGTGAGCGGTTCACGCAGACAGCCAGATTTTTATCGTGCTGAAGAGAATCAGATCCGAATTGGTAAATCATTATATGAAGATATGCCTAGTTATTTAAAAAACTCTCCCGTGCTTCTGGCACAAAACGTAAGGACTCCTTTACTAGGCTGGACAGGAGAAGATGACAGGCATATCCATTCGCTTCAAAGTATGGAGTTCTATCTGGCATTACGGCGCTTAAATAAAGAGCACACATTGCTGGTTTATCCACGCGAAGGACATGAAATGGCAATAAAAGAAAATGCAAAGGACCTGAATATTCGCATCATGCAATGGTTTAATCATTACTTGAAAAACGAACCAAGGAAAGACTGGATGAACTGCGATTTCGACAGGTAAAGACACTATTACCTGAAAAAATGCCGTCATTTATAAATAAGTGACGGCATCATTTTTACAATTTTAATCTAACGTACTTCTTTTCAGAGGTGTTGCACAATTAGAATCGTAAAGCTGTGCACCCTCGGAGCCAATTTTACAATTAAAATTTCCGTTTTCATCACACTGCTGAACGGCGTTACAGCTATTATCATTTTCAATGTGCTCATAGCCCCATTGAACAGCTGATTTTGAATTTTTATTCAGAGACGAAGTGCTTGCTGCACTGGTCAGTCCCACTGCCACAACAGCAAGTGGCACAATGGTTTTTAAAACATTCGTTTTCATAATAATATAATTTATATGGTTAATGATCTACTCTTTTTTACAGGTTTTCGATCAGTTCCCTGCTATTTGGCCAATAGATTATCTACACTTTGACTAGCGTAATGTGTTGTAATTTTTGAATCCAGTTTATACACAATAATGTGAGTGCCGATCAGCACATACATTTTGTCATCCAGCACTTTAAAGTAGCGCATTTTTTTTCCGTTGAGATCGCTTATGCAGAAACTAAGAACATAGCTCTTTTTCCTAAGATCATAAACATCAATAATACTGGAATGTTTCCATATTTTATCATCTTCAAGCCTTCCAGGTATTGCAGACTGTACAAACAGTAAGTTGCCGAAAACAGCACAATTTTTATTCACAAATAAGGGCGGCTTTGAAAACTGCCTCTGTCGGAAATTTTCATCATTTTCAATATGCAGTTGAGCCTTTGTAATAGTATCTATTGTACTGCTCCTGTAGTCAATTTTCAAACGTTTATCTGCAATTGTAAATTGATTTCGGTAGGCATATAGATAAATTATTCTTTTCATTTCCCTGCTGTATACCAGCATACCGTCAGTATCAAAAACTCCATCATTCTGTTTTTGCAGAATTTCTGGATTTAGTGTTGTTCTTCCATTATCCAGCAGATCAATTACGGCAAGAACATTATCTCCATTTGTTCTTTTTGCTGATACTACAGTTATTGCATTGGAGTCAATTACTCTGGCAGTGGTAAAGTACTCTCCTTTGCGAAGAATTAATTTAGCATTCCAATTATCAATCTTTCCCTTAAAAATGCAGGGCACTGTACCATCTGTCACAAAAAAATAAGGCGGTTCCACCATAATTGATGCTGCCCTGAAGGGAAGTTTCTTATTGTCCAAATCTATCTTCTTTCTTTGGGTTTGTTCCAGTCTGGAATTCAATTTTGTGATCACTAATGGCGCTGTAGTATTACCTAAATAAATATCACTGCTGTCAAGTCCCGCAAAATAAAAAGAGTTCAGTTTTAAATCTGAGGTGGCAATCTGTCTTATAGGTGCCTGGGGAAATCGCCTTGTAAGTGTATTGTGATAATGAATAATATTTTCCGAAAGCATAAATAAAGCCGCAACTACACTGACGCTTGCAATGGTTACCGAAGAGAAAACTCCGACTATGAATCCCTTTTTAAGATATAAGCTTTTATCTTTTTTCTCATAGAGAATTATTGCTAAGACACTGAGAAAAACAAAGGCCAGATTAAAAATCATATGAGATTGCCAGCTAAGCTTTTCCAGTACACCTCCACAAGAACAAGGGATAAAAGACGTATAATTCAGGATTATAAAAATATAGGTAGTAAACATGACCATAATTCCATATGACGCAAAAAGTCCCAACCGCTTATATTTAGGAATTAACAGCAGAATGCAGATAATTATTTCGAACAAGGGTACAATAACCGCCAGCTGTTCAGCAAATGCACTCAGTAAAGGTGATTGTCCCAGCTGGATTCTGAAATGCTGGAAATCCATAAGTTTGCTTGCAGAAGCATAAATGAACAGAAGGATAAAGAGCAGGCAGATGGTTTCTGTAATGTAATATTTGGTACGGCTGCTTAACGTCATGATCTTACTATTTTAAAATGCGTCTATAATTTCTATTTCCCTGATAATATTGGAAATCATCAATGCAAATATATATACGAAATTTCGCATAACCCCTTTAAAAACCAAGCCAAAAACTTTGAAAATCAGGCAGTTTTACAGTTGAGATGGCATAAAAAATAAATGCCTGCACTTTGTAAGAATCGCGCAGGCATTAAATCATTGTAATTGTTTTTGAAATCAGCCTTTTATCGAAGCGCTGATTCCGGCAAGTTTTTCATGCAGTTCTATAAGCCCTGCTTTCTGCAGGCACTCTTGAGAGAGACTCTCCAGTTCTGTCCTTCCCTGCTCGCTTATGCTCTCCAATAGGACCGAAGATCCTTCTCTTATCTTCAGCCCGTCTTGTATCAAATGGCTTAAAAGCAGCACATTTTTTCGTGAAATTTTCAAATCTATTTTCACCGGCTCATTCATGCCAGGGATACTGAGCACCGTATCAAAAACCTTGGCCGCATCATTTGCTGTAATCATACTTCATCATTTTAAATTAATATTTCACTTACCGTAAAATTATAAAGTATCATCCCTATTTACCCTACTCAAAATTTGGGGAGGATTGCAGGGCTTGGAAGCCTTTTCTAATTTAGCCTTAGGCAAATACGCGGTACCTGTTCAATTGGTGCATTTAGATTTTTAAAGCAGATTCTAAAATGGATTTCCTTTAATTTTTAATAAGGATGACAGCTGCTTCTTAGCTGATTGCTAAAGCTGAAAAAAGTCTTTTAGAAGCTTTCGGACTGCGGTTTTTGGCAGTCAGCAAGATGTCTGGTTGTATCACAACCAAAAATCTTGCTGCCCCTCTGCTCGGAACTCGCTGGCAGTGAAACTTTAAGGTTGAATGAAATTGAAACAATGAAAAAGAAAAGATTATGGAAGACAAAAACAGCAGCAGAAATAGATGGCTGCACATCCGGCTGACCAAAGAAGAATTTGATTTTATTGATAAGAATTTCAAAGCATCAGCCTGCCGCAAACGCAGTGATTTCGTGCGCAGAAATCTGCTGCGAAAACCCATTGTTATGAGATATAGAAACGAGTCGCTGGATAAGCTGCTGCAGGAGCTTATCCAGCTCAGAACGCAGCTTAATTTCATGGGGAATAATTTCAATCAGAGCGTTAAAAAACTCCATACCCTTTTTGAAATTTCCGATTTAAGAGTCTGGATTCTGTCTTTTGATTCGGACAGGAATAAATATTTTTCGCTGGTTGAACAAATAAAAAAACAAATTGAAAATCTCGCCCAAAAATGGTTGCAGTCATAAACACAGGACACTCAATTAGAGGCATCCTTATCTATAATGAGAATAAAGTTTCCCAAGGAGGTGCCGTGTGTATCGGCGAGGGAAATTATCCCATCGATATTGAAAAAATGTCTGAATCTTTTAAGCTCGGCGTATTTCTAAGACAGCTCCAGCTCAATGAAAATGTCAAGCTCAGCGCAGTGCACATCTCGCTGAATTTTGACCGTTCGGACACGGATTTATCAAAAGAAAAACTCATGCAGATCGCCTCTTCTTATATGGAGAAAATTGGATTCGGCGCACAGCCTTATCTGGTCTACCAGCACCACGATGCGGGACATCCCCACCTTCATATCGCATCCATAAATGTGCGGGCAGACGGATCCAGAATTAACATGCACAATATTGGAAGAAACCAGTCTGAAACTGCTCGCAAAGAATTGGAGATTTCTTTTAATCTGGTTCGGGCGGACTCGAGAAGAAAACAGAGTCCGGCACTTATTAATGACATCGATGCGGAAAAAATAAAATATGGGGCAATAGATTCCAAGAGAGCCATCGGAAGTGTACTCAATGCAGTTATTCCGCACTACAAATACACAACGCTGGGTGAGCTGAACGCAGTATTGAACCTCTATAACGTGAAGGCGGAAAGGGGAAAGGAAAATTCAAAAATGTTTCAGAATAAAGGGCTGGTCTACCAGATTCTGGATGAGAACAAAAAGACTGTCGGAGTTCCTATAAAAGCCAGTAGTTTTTATTCCAAGCCAACCCTTTCCCGGCTTGAAATTAATTTTGCCGACTCCAAAACTTCTCGCATGATAAACATGAAAAGAACACGAAATGCGGTGGACCTGCTCCTTTTGAAATACCCAAACATTACGCTCTCGCAGCTTGAAACGCGGCTGGCTAACCAGGGCATTACGGCAGTTGTCAGAAAAAATGAACAGGGGCTAATATACGGCATGACGTACATAGATCATAACACCAGATGCGTTTTCAACGGAAGCAGTCTCGGACCTGGATATGCAGCCAAAGGTCTCCTGCAGCGTCTGGGCCATTCCTCTCATTATGAGAAGCAGTATACAGTTCCTGATGGTACCGCTCAGAAGCACGGCTCTTTTATTTCCGCAGGGGAAGTGCAGCGGATAATTGATGAAGTGCTTTTCGCCGGAACGCCGTCAGATTACCTTCACAGAGAGCTTAAAAACAAGCGAAAAAAAAGAAGGAGAAAAGGACAGTCCGATAATAATTAACACATAAAAATCAACAGCATGCAGACGGGAGAAAATGAACAGGCGCTTAGAAAAATTTTAGATATGACAAGACTGATGAGCATCGCAGTGCTGCTCATCCATTTTTATTATTACTGCTTTAATTCCTTCAGGCATTGGAATCTTGCGCCGGATTTTACCTGCAGGATACTGGAGAATATTTATCGTACGGGGCTTTTGGACAGCTTCCATAAATCTAAGCTTTTTGCACTTGGACTCTTGGTTATTTCCCTCATGGGGGCCAGAGGAAGAAAAGATGAAAAGCTCCATTTTAGAACTGCTTTTTATTATATCTCATTGGGGCTGATGTTTTACTTTGGTTCCTATCTGGCTTTTGTAATATTTGCGAATGCTGAGGTCTGCTCCGTACTATATATATCACTGTGTTCTTTGGGTTATTTAATGACGCTTTCCGGTGGCACCCTACTCTCCCGAATTATCCGCAGAAAGCTGGGTTCAGCAGATATATTCAATAAGGAAAATGAAACTTTCCCACAAGAGGAAAGGCTGATTGAAAACGAATATTCCGTTAACCTTCCCGCACGCTATCACCTCAAAGACAAAGTGCGAAGAAGCTGGATTAACATTATAAATCCCTTCCGAGGTATTCTGGTTCCAGGCACGCCGGGTTCGGGAAAATCATACTTTGTAATCCGCCATATAATCACCCAGCATATTGCCAAAGGATTTTCCATGTTCATCTATGATTTTAAGTTCGACGACCTCACCGTTATCGCCTATAATGCCTGGCTGAAATATCGTCATCTTTATGCCGTGGAGCCCAAATTTTACATCATAAATTTTGACGACCTCTCCAGAACGCACCGGTGCAATCCTCTTGATCCTGCGGCAATGACAGACATTACCGATGCCGCTGAATCTGCCCGCACAATCCTTATGGGACTCAACCGGGAGTGGATTAAAAAACAGGGAGATTTCTTTGTGGAATCCCCTATAAATTTCCTGACAGCTGTCATCTGGTACCTTCGAAAATACAACGATGGCGAGTTCTGCACCCTGCCCCACGTTATTGAAATGATCCAGGCAGATTACGAGAGCCTTTTCACGCTTTTGAGAACTGAAAAAGAGATCGAAGTGCTTATCAATCCCTTTGTCAGTGCGTTCCTGAACGAGGCTGTAGACCAGCTGGAGGGGCAGATCGCTTCTGCTAAAATCTCACTGGCAAAACTCTCCTCACCCCAGCTTTACTATGTGCTGTCAGGCAGTGATTTTACCCTTGACATTAATAATCCATCTGATCCAAAAATTGTTTCAATGGGGAACAATCCGCAGAAAATACAGACATACGGGGCAGTCCTTTCCCTTTTTGTCAGCCGTCTTATCAAACAGGTAAACCAGAAGGGAAAGCTTAAAAGCAGTCTCATTTTTGACGAGTTCCCCACTATCTATCTCAATAATATTGACAGTCTGATTGCAACGGCAAGAAGCAACAGAGTGAGCACCTGTCTGGGTATTCAGGACTTCAGCCAGCTTCGTAAAGACTACGGCCGCGAGCAGGCTGATGTGATCATTAATATAGTCGGAAATATCATCTGCGGACAGGTCAGTGGGGATACGGCCAAACAGCTCTCAGAGCGTTTCGGAAAAATAATGCAGGACCGCGAAAGCCTCTCTATAAACAGCAGCGACACCTCCATAAGCCGTTCCCGACAGCTGGAATCCGCAGTGCCGCCTTCGAAGATTTCTTCGCTGAGTTCGGGGGAATTCGTGGGCATGACAGCTGATAACCCGGACTGCAGAATTGAGCTTAAAACCTTTCACTGCGAGATCATCAACGACCACGAAAAAATTAAAAAAGAAACAGATAATTACCAAGAAATTCCGATCATACGGACAATTGATAATGCTATCATCCACAAAAATTATCTGCAGATAAAAATTGAAATTCAGGAAATAATCCACAGTGAAATGGAAAGGATAATCAAAAATCCTGCGCTTTCATCACTGGTTCTCAAAAAAGAAAAATAACTTTTAATCCTTAGATGTTTTCTTGAGACAGAGAAAAAAGAAATGTTTTTTTAGCTACCGGATTCTTTTATAAGCTGCAGTGTCTTTTCGTCCTGCTCTCCATTGTAATATTTCACAAGCACCTGCCTGAAACATTCAGGCGTTTCAGGCAGAAGTCCGAACAGGGTCATGCAGGATTTAAGTTTCCTTTCATCTGGCCTGCCCAGAATTTCCAGTGCCGTTTTATTCTCGATCTCAAGCATTGGCTGGGTAATTTCCACCAGACGTTTTCCCAGTATCGGGTGATTGAGATACAGTGAGGCTTCCTTTAGGTTTTCAATGCCGTAAAAGATATTATAATCCGTGAATCCCAGTCCTCTTAGCTGGGGAAAAATAAACCACATCCAGTGGGTCTGTTTGCTGCCCTGCCTGATCTCTTCCAGAGCATTTCCGTACGTTTCCCGCTGCGCTTCTAAAAATCGGTCCAGATCATATCGCTTTTCCATTGCATTGCTTTTTTGTCACCTGAAATTACAAAATATTTCAATGCCGATCCCAAAACAGGCATCTGAAATAGGGGTTCAGCCTGCTGTAAAAACTATAAGGAAATTTTCAATGAAAACGGATTAAAAGAGCCGCGAAAATAGCACCCGCAGGCTCCTGCATGCGCATAACGGCCTTGCCGCCCTTCGGGACTTATAGCACTCCGGATCCTTGATCGGGCGCTTGATTTTGTGCTTTCTTTTTTCCCGTTTTTTCTTTGAAAAATTTTATGCGGGCTTGAGAAAAAACAGAAAAAATATTCACTTAAAATTTTACATCATGGAAATCTCAGGACGAATCACAAAAGATGCCGTAATGGTAAAAGTTTCAAATGACAGGGAGGTGGTAAATTTCTCCATTGCCATAAACGACAGCTACAGACCAAAAGGCTCAGGCGAGCTTAAAAAGATTGTAACCTACATCGACTGCTCCTATTGGATGGGTTCCAAAATGGCGCAGTGGCTTAAAAAAGGAACCGTGGTTGAACTCTTCGGACGTATAGGTATGAATGTTTACAATAATGCCGAGGGCAAAGCGCTCGGTTCGCTGACCTTTCACACCAGTAATATTAAAATACTGGTTTTCCCGAAAACAGAAAACACTACTGAAGTTCCCGCAGTCCAAAAGAAAAACATGGATCAAGACACCCCTGACGACCTGCCTTTCTAATTGGAATATATACGGTTTCACATCAAAATTTATACGCCATGAAAGCCTTTGAAAAATCAGTCTACATAGAATATCCCGTATCCGCCCAGTTCAAAAAAATAGTCCTCTCCAATATGGAATCTTATGACGGAACAAAAAAAGAGCAGTTAAAATCTTTTTTGGAAGACCTGCAGAAAAATGGATGCATCTGCGGGATGATTTCAGAGTTTGTCTACAACTCGGACTGCAGGAAATTCTATATCCAGCATTTGGATGATTTGGAAAATATCCGATACGAAATTGAAGATTCCCTTGGGGAATCTGTCAAAAACCGCCACCGTCTGCCCCATTACACCTTTGTATGCTGGCTCTGCTTTGAAGAATACTGTTTTGACATCTACAGAAACAGTTTTGAATAACGCTTTTCAATCTTAAATCTTCCTTTATGAAAGCATCAGATAAATTTAAAACTGCTATAGAAAGCTACCTGAGCGAAAAAGCGCAGAACGATGCCGTTTTTTCAGCGGACTATAAAAAAGAGAGCAAAAACCTTGAGAGCTGTTTCCATTACATTTTCGGCGAGGTCAAAAAAACAGGGGAATGCGCCTTTGACAATCAGGAAATCTTTGACATGGCTGTGAAGTACTACACAGACGACACGATTGGAACGCCTGCCCCTGTTCAATGCAGAGTTGCAGTAAGCCCGACTACCAAACCTGATTTGTTCTCCACTGCTCCCGCAGTATCTCAAAGCACAGTTCAAAAAACAGAAAAAGTGCAGCCCGTGAATCCTGTACAGAAAACCCTAACACTCTTTGATTTATGATACCCAAAACAGTTATAGAAAAAGAAATCAGCGCCTTAAGTACCTCCCTAGCACCAATCACAGCGCAGATGCATCAGTGGGCGGAAAAAAACATTTTCCTGAAATGGGCAGTGCTCTCAAGGGGAAAATTCCATTGTCTGGAATGCACCCATTCGTGGAAGCCCGACAGCCAAAGCCAATCCTGCCAGAAGTTTATCAAATGCGCCTCCTGTCAGGGCAAACTTAAAATGCATCAGCACAATCAGGTGCATTTCAAAGAAATCGAATACTTCGCCCTTACCGATACCTGCTGTGGGTATCAGGTGGTGCGCATCATCTGCTCGCACAAGAACATGAAAAAAAATGTGCTTCCCGACTATTCCCACACGGAAGTCATGCAGCATTGGATAAATCCAAAAGGGGAAGTACGCACCATCTCAAGAAACACCAATGTTTTTTCCAATGCCTATGATGCATGGCAGTACTATTCCCCTTTGGAAATCCGTCCAAAGGATTTTCAGAACTCGCCAAAATACCGCATCAATCCCTACAAGGTTTATCCGCACATAAAAGTGATTCCGCTTTTAAAAAGAAACGGTTTTAAAACTTCCACCTATGGCATTGCACCGCAGATACTCTTTACTGCTCTTTTAAAAGACCCCATTGCAGAAACCTTTTTAAAAAGTTCGCAGACCTCTCTGCTCAAGCATTACCTCACCTCCCATGAACAGCACCTGCGCAAAAACTGGCAGGCAGTAAAAACCTGTCTTAAACAGCGTTATCAGATTCAGGACATCAAAATTTGGGAGGATTATATTGCCCTGCTCCGATGGTTTAAAAAAGACCTCAACTCCCCTGCGCTTGTCTGCCCTGAAAATTTAGACCAGGCGCATGACAGGCTTGTTGCCAAAAAAAGGGACATACAGCGCAGAAAGCATCTTGCGCAGATGCGTGCTGAAATACAGAAAGCAGAGCCGATTTATGAAAATGATAAAAAACAGTTCTTCGGACTTTCTTTTACCGATAATGACCTTACCGTAAAAGTCCTTGACCGTGTGCAGGATTTTCTCCAAGAGGGCGACACGCTCCACCACTGCGTATTTACCAATGAGTATTATAAAAAGAAAGATTCCCTGATACTCTCGGCGCAGATTGAAAACAGACCCGTGGAAACCATTGAAATCTCTCTTTCCAAAATGGAAATTATCCAGTGCAGAGGGCTTCGCAATAAAGCCACTAAATATCACAGCAGAATTCTTAGGATTATAAATAAAAAATTGCCTGAGATTGCCGAGCGGTTGAAAAAGCAGAAAAAGCAGACCGCTCCCGCTTAAACCATTTTACTATTCATACCGCAGATTTTACACTGCGGTATTTTTTTGGCGCGCAGACACTTTAAGGTACACGGGGCAGTCCCGGCTCAGGAGCTATTGTGGAATGTTAAGTCAATTTCATCACAAAGTTCGGGCACGGCTTTCGGTTCTCCGCAAAAAATTCCCCCATAAATGCAGGGCTGCGCCTCTGCTTTATTGCGTTGCTTTCTGCGTTCGCTCGTCCCTGCCCGCACAGCGGTGCTGTAATTAATCTTAAAACTACAGCAATTATGAAAAATCAACATCAAAACACAGACTGGCAGAAAGTATCAGAAATCGAACTGATCTATAAAACCAAAGTAAAAAGCACTGAAAGACCGTGTATAACTTCTTCCAGAGATGCTTACCGCATACTACTTGACAGCTGGGATCCCGGCAAAATAGAATTCTTTGAGCAGTTCAAAGTGCTGCTGCTCAGCCAGTCCAACAGGGTTCTGGGAATCTATGAGGTTTCCTCAGGAGGCATAGCGGGAACTGTGGTGGATATGCGCCTGCTTTTCGCTGCAGCCCTGAAAGCTGCCGCCGTCGGGATCATCATCACCCACAACCATCCATCAGGAAAAACAGTCCCTTCCGAGGCCGACAGAAATATGACCCGAAAAATTAGAGAAGCGGGAAAACTGCTGGATATTCCATTGCTCGACCACCTGATCGTAACACCCGAGACCTATTACTCTTTTGCAGATGAAGGCGCCCTTTAAGGGCGTTTTCATCTTTCATGCCCTTGTGCTGTTCTGGTTTTTTAAGTAATTTTGCCCTATGAATCATGAAGAAATAAAACGATATTTTGATAACACTCCGCCGCCGAAGGAAGTAGCGTGGACCGAATGGGCGAAGATTACCGACACTCAGGTTTTCCTCAACAGCTGTTATACCACCATCAAAAATTTTAACGGCCCGATAGACCGCTGCCCTGCATGGTGGCATTTAAGGGATTTTTACATTCTGATGAAAAAAACAGCAGGCCAGCCGATCGGCGAAGAACCTGCTTCAGAATAATTCTGATCCTTCCGTAAATTCTTAATAAAGGAAAAAAGCACCGATTTGGGTGCTTTTTTTATGCCCCGAAAAATAAGGCTTTTTTATTTTTGTTATTATTTAGAACATTTTATTTATAAAAATTGTCGCTATCTGTGCTAATTTTGATGGATATAAAATGATTAAGATTATGAGCCGGGCTATTGTACACATCGACATGAACACGTTTTTCGTATCCTGCGAAAGACTGACAAATTCTGAACTTAACGGCATACCGCTTATCATTGGAGGCGGTGAGAGAGGCGTTGTGGCTTCCTGCTCTTATGAAGCCAGAAAATTCGGCGTGCGTTCGGCCATGCCGATACATATGGCCATGAAGCTCTGCCCTCAGGCAAAAATTATGAAAGGCGACATGGAACTCTATTCCAGGCTTTCACACGACATTACAGAGATCATCCAGGAAAAAGCGCCCGTGGTGGAAAAAGCCAGCATTGATGAATTTTATCTGGACATCACAGGCATGGATAAATTCTATGGCAGCTACAGATGGACCGATGAGCTCGCCCAGCGCATCACAAAAGAAACAGGCCTTCCCCTCACCTTTGCGCTTTCGGTCAACAAAACCGTATCGAAAATCGGCACCGGTGAAGGTAAACAGAAGCAGA
This sequence comes from Flavobacterium sp. B183, assembly GCF_023539155.1. Taxonomy (NCBI): domain Bacteria; kingdom Pseudomonadati; phylum Bacteroidota; class Flavobacteriia; order Flavobacteriales; family Flavobacteriaceae; genus Flavobacterium; species Flavobacterium sp. B183. The sequence continues at coordinate 4,373,367 of NZ_CP097434.1, forward strand.
ACCTTGAAATACCCGAGCATCTGGTGCAGTCTTTTTTAAATCCGCTCTCCATTAGAAAAATCCCGATGGTCGGCCAGAAAACCTTTGAGCTTCTTTCCCGCATCGGAATCCGCACCATCCGCACACTCTCTGAAATGCCTGCCGAATCCCTGCAGCAGATGATCGGCAAAAACGGAACCGAACTATGGAAAAAAGCCAATGGAATTGACAACAATCCTGTGGAGCCCTATACGGAAAGAAAATCAATTTCAACCGAACATACCTTTTCCCAGGACACCATTGATGTATTAAAACTAAACAGGATCCTTCAGGGCATGGTGGAGAAACTGGCTTATCAGCTCCGCGCCGAGCAGTGGCTCACCTCAACGGTGACCGTCAAAATCAGGTACGCCAATTTTGATACCGAAACCAAGCAGTCCAGAGTCCAGTACACCTCAGCGGATCATCTTCTGACCCAGACAGTGACAGATCTCTTTACCAAGCTCTATCAGCGCCGTATGAGGCTGCGCCTAATCGGAGTGCGCTTCAGCGGCCTTGTCAGGGGAACCTATCAGATCGACCTTTTCAATGATACCGAGGAAATGCTTTCCCTTTATCAGGCTATGGACAGAATGAAGACCCGTTACGGATTTGATGCCGTGATGCGCTGCGCCGGCGCATCTTTCAAACCCAATAATAAAAATGAAATTTTAAAACGTAAAAAATAAATCATGTTTCTCAACTGCCACTCTTTTCATTCCCTGCGCTACGGCACTATTCCGCTGGATGATCTGATAAAACAGGCAGCACAGTGCGGTGTCATGGCAGCAGCCTTGACCGACATCAACACCGTAACTGGGATTTATGATTTTATAAAAGGCTGTGAAGCCTCAGGCATAAAACCGCTTGTCGGTATAGAATTCCGATGCAGGCACAAATTGCGTTATATCGGGCTTGCAAAAAATGCTGCAGGGCTTTCCCAGATGAACCGCTTTCTGACCGATCATAATTTCAGCGGAAATCCCCTGCCGGAAAAAGCTCCATCTTTTGAATCGGTTTATTTTATCTATACGCTTGAAAATGCGCCTGCGAAGCTCGACGAAAATGAATTTATCGGCATTGAGCCTGACCAGCTCGGCAGGCTTTTTATGCCAGAACTTAAAAAGAAGATTTCCAAAATGGTTATCCTGCGACCCGTGGTATTCCGTACCAAAAAGGAATACAACCTGCACCGGATTCTGCGCGCCGTTGACCTCAACGAGCTTTTGTCCAAACTCGAACCTGATGACTGCTGCAGAAAATCGGATATGATGATGCCCGAAACAGAACTTACCTCCCTATATAAAGATTATCCCGAGATCATCCAGAATACCCGCTACATCATCGAGCACTGTAATTTTCATTATGATTTCGAGAGTCCCAAAAACAAAAAACATTATACCAAAAATAAAGCTGGGGACATCGCCCTTTTAACCACGCTGGCCGAAGAAGGTTTGGTTTGGCGCTACGGGCGCCATAATGACCAGGCAAAAGCGCGTGTGGAGAAAGAGCTAAAAGTAATCAATGACCTTGAATTCAGTGGCTATTTCCTAATTACCTGGGATATCATACGCTACAGCAACAGCCGCGGTTTCCTGCATATCGGAAGGGGTTCGGGCGCCAACAGCATTATTGCCTACTGTCTGGGAATAACGGACATCTGCCCACTAGAGCTTGATCTGTATTTCGAGCGGTTCCTGAATGAGAACCGTAAAAGCCCTCCCGATTTTGACATCGACTGGAGCTGGAAAGAGCGTGATGTAATCTTAAAATACATATTCGACCGCTACGGTTATGAGAATGTGGCTTTCTGCGGTACCAATGTAGAATTCAAATACCGCTCGATTTTCCGGGAAGTCGGCAAGGTTTTCGGCCTGCCGAAAGATGAGCTTGACCTGCTGGCAAAGAATCCCATGAAATTCCATGAGCCCAATTCCATTGTCAAACTGGTTCAGGAATACGGCATGATGCTCGAGAAATATCCCAACATGCGCAGCATGCATTCCTGCGGGATTCTGATCTCGGAAGAACCGCTGACCAATTACACGCCGCTGGAAATGCCTCCTAAAGGTTTTCCAATTGTACTTTTTGATATGCACACCGCTGAAGATATCGGATTTGAAAAATTTGATATCCTCAGCCAGAGAGGGATTGGCCATATTGATGATACGGTAAAACTAATTGAGAAAAACAGAGGCCTTCGAATCAATATTCGGGACACCTCATTATCAAAAAACGAGCAGTCAGCCAACAAATTTCTGGCAGAAGGAAGGACAATCGGCTGCTTTTATATTGAAAGCCCCGCTATGCGCGGCCTTTTGCGCCGTCTGAAATGCGACAACTACAAAACACTTGTGGCGGCATCATCGATTATCCGCCCTGGGGTTGCGCAGTCCGGAATGATGAAGGAATATATCTTCCGCCATAATAATCCGTCAAAATTTGAATATTTTCATCCGGTTTTCGAAAAGGAGCTCGGAGAAACCTACGGGATTATGGTGTATCAGGAAGACGTTATCAAAATTGCCCTGCATTACGGCGGTCTCTCAGCAGCAGACGGAGATATCTTAAGGCGTGCCATGTCGGGTAAGGGACGCTCAAAAGCCGCGCTGCAGAAAGTAAAAGACGATTTCTTTATTTCAGCCGCCGCAAAAGGGCATCCCGAAGCGCTGAGCGAGGAAATTTACCGCCAGATAGAATCCTTCGCTGGCTATTCGTTCTGCAAGGCGCACTCGGCATCCTATGCCGTTGAGAGCTACCAGAGCCTTTACCTCAAGGTGCACTACCCTGTTGAATTTATGGTTGCCGTCATAAATAATCAGGGAGGGTTTTACAGAACTGAAATCTATGTGCACGAAGCCAGAATGGCCGGCGCCGTTATCCATACCCCCTGCGTGAACAAAAGCGGATATGAAACTGCTCTTTACGGCAGCGATATCTATCTTGGCTTTATGCACCTGCAGGGTCTGGATTCCAAGCTCTCGCAGTTCATTTCTTTTGAACGAGAAAGAAACGGCGTTTATAAATCACTCGAGGATTTCATAAACAGGGTGCCCATGGGCATTGAGAATGTTAAGGTTCTTATTTTTATCGGCGCTTTCCGCTTTACCGGAAAAACCAAAAACCAGCTGCTGGTGCAGGTAAGCCTTTTGATGAATAATTTCAAGCCTGAAAATCGCGGGCTTATGCTCATTGAGCAGCCTGCTAAAGAATTTAAGCTTCCTGTTCTGGAGCGCTCGGTATTTGAAGATGCCTTTGATGAAATCGAGCTTTTGAATTTCCCCATTTCCTGCACCGTTTTTGATCTGCTGCAGACCAGACACCGAGGGGATGTGATGGTGCGTGACCTCCTGAAATACCATAAAAAACAGGTCCGAATGCTGGCTTACCTGATCTCAACCAAACAGGTGCCTACCAAAAGGGGCAATATGTATTTTGGGACATAGATCGATAATGAAGGTGCCTATTTTGATACGGCGCATTTCCCCGACAGTCTGGTCCACAATCCATTTCAGGGAGGCGGATGTTATCTGCTTCTGGGAACCGTCGAAATTGACTATCATTTCCCGACGATCACCATTTCAAGGATGGCAAAAATGCCTTTCATTCCTGATCCCAGATATTCGGACTCGGAAAAAAGGTATACCACACAGCACAATATCAAACAGGATGTCAGCAGCACTAACAGACAGCCATATCCGCAGGAGCATGAAATTAATCTGCCGCGCCACAGAATGAAATTTTGATTTTTTTATGTAAAGTCCTAAGAATGAATTAAATTTGATAGAGAAGCAAGAAAAGTACAAGAAAAATAAGCATAAAGCACATCCGTTTTCTGCTGTTTCTTTTCCAAAGCTTTTGCTTTCGCTTTTCATTTTCTTTTAAAAGTCTTTCAATGCATTTAATGTTTATTGAATATGGTTCCATAAGAAAAAGACAAAAGCCTTGCGAAGGACATATTTGTATCAGGATAAGACATTTTTAAAACAGCCTTAAAACGGAAAATTATGTGTTATTATACCCAGCAGAATGCCTCAATAGAAGATCTCAAAAGACGATTTAATGCGGAACTCGACAATGAAGAGACTTATCTGCAGTCGGATTTCATAAACGGTTTTTCGCATCCCAACATCCCTGTGATACTCAATTCATCTCCGCATCTCATCACAACTGATTACACATGGGGACTTTTGCCTTCCTGGGCAAAAGACATCGAGTTCAGGAAAAACACGCTCAATGCCCGCATTGAATCCATTGACGAGAAAGCGTCATTCAATAATATAACCCACAATCGCTGCCTTATAATTGCTTCGGCTTATTATGAATGGCACTGGAATGACGAGAAGGGAAAAAGCAAGGACAAATACCAGATCAATTCGCAGGATGATGAAATCTTCACCTTTGCAGGCTTGTACTCAACATGGACTGATCCGGTTACGGACGAGATTAAAAATACCTACACCATGGTGACCACTAAGGCCAATAAAATAATGGATTATGTTCACAACCATAAACACAGGATGCCGATAATGCTTAAAAAGCAGGATGAAACGGCATGGCTGGACCAGTCTGTTGCCATCACCGAATTTGCCTTTCCCTACGAAGGAAACTTAATTGCACTTCCGTCAAATTAATACCAGCTTTATGAAACAGGATATCGATTATTTCAATGGCATGAGCACCGAAGATCTGCTTAATAGATTTATGGAGAAGCTGTATTCCAAGACAGAATTCATACAATATAATGACCCTGATGATTTTTTCGATCCGGAACAGGAATACGGAAACCACATAACACAATGTATTGCTGAAGAAAGAGATTTTATACGAGAATTAATCCGAAGTACATCTGCTAAAGCTGGAGTAATATTAACTGAGGAGCGGATTGAAGAAATGGTGCAACAGAAAAGAGAAGAGATCAACAAACGGACCGGATCGGCAATCGAAGACTATATTGAAAAGGTTTCAGTTACTTATATTGATCCTGTTCGGGAATGTGAACAAAAATTTCTTTTGCAGAGATGGCTGTGCAGATTTTGGAAGTTTCTAAAATTACTGTTTACTAAATAAAGTGTGAAACAAAAAAAAATTTTTCAATGTAGAGCGGTGATTAGAATCGTTAAGCGCTATATATATTTCATAATATTTAACGTGCAAAATAAATATTGATTTAATTAGTAACTTAGAATGCTTATGAAATACTGAAGCAATAACTATTGATCCCTGCTTTCTTAACTCCCGCTCCGCCCTTTAAAAAAATTGTTTTCAAAAGAAAAAACGGAAAAAAAGAAAGCAAGAATCAAGCGTCAGTTAAAGGATGCGGAGTGCTATAAGTCCCGAAGGGCGGACGAAAGGTAACTGGAATCCGTTATGAGCATGCAGCAGACGGCTGACACTATCTTGGCTGCCCTTTTTAGCCGTTTCGAGTGAAAACAGTAGTAAGTTTACCAATTATGGAAAACCGTAAAACCCTAATATCATTTAGTCCTAAGTTTACCTTACGGAATAACGTAAAAATATATCAGCAGTATGCAACATTCATTAGCGTTTCAGTTTTGCACTAAAATAATAAAGTTTAAAGATGGATCGCTAAAACCCGTATTTCTACTGATTCAAAAAAATTCACAAATGCTACTTTTGGAGTCTACTGCACTTTCAAAAAATTTCCTTTGATCTATTTTCTTTTTAACTAGTAAAATTCAAACCAACTATGACGACGAGAATTCCAATAACAGAACTAATTTTTCCTGAATATGATGACAAAGATGTGATCGCTGCCTTTGACTATTTTATGACATTTATGACACCCGACCAATGGCACAAAAGAAAACAGGCAATTGAAGAATATCTCAGTAATTTCCACTCTGACTCTCCACCTCTTTCAAAACCCGTATCGGACGGACTGTTACTAGTAATTGAAAAAGACAGAATAGGCTGGTATCTTTATCTGGTACACTGCTTAATACATGAACCCCATAAGTATGAGTATTATCAGGGGGCACGCATTGTCCCTATTTTTAAACGTATCGGAATGGACATTGATCTGCTTCCTTCCCTTGATGGACTCAGAAAAAAAATCAGCGATCTCATAAAAAAAAGACCAATTGAAGCGGACCAGATCCTGTTTGAATTTCTAGCTGCACTTGCCTGGAAAAGGAATGGCTACCAAGTAGAATTCCTTCCAGAAGAGGCTGACAAAACCCCTGATCTTTTAGTCCGAAAAGAAGATAAATCTTATCAGGTGGAATGCAAGAGACAGCAGAAATCAGGCAGTTATTTTTATGAGGAAACCGTACTGCGTCAAAAAATGGTGCACCATATCATACCATTTGTTTTAGCGCATAACTACCTATTGGAAATTACTTTTCATGTAGAATTAAAAACACTGCCCGAAACTTATCTGATCGATTTGTTCAGACTCGAAAATTCAAAAATAAAAGAAAAAAACTGGAGGCTGTCTAACGAAAAAATTGAGATAATCGCATCAACGTTTGATCTGAAAATGATTAATGCGCAGCTTTTAAAATATCACATAAAGTACAATTCACCACAATTACTAGAATTGCTGGCAAAAAAACCTATCGATTATGAAGGTTTTACGGTAGCACTCAATTCGACAGGATATCATGTGGGAGAAGGTCTGGCGAATAACCGGTATATTCATAAGATTACTAATGCCGCAGGGATTAAATGTACATGTGATTCTCTTCAAGCGTATGTCGGAAAAGCCCGCGATCTTGACGGACTGCTTGCCAAAGCTTTAAGACAGTTGACGCTTCCCTATGAAGCTGTTATTCATATTGGAATGGAAACTTTTGACGGTCCGGCAGTTTAAAGGGAAAGATTAAAAAAAATAGTTAAGACAATTGAAAGCATAAATCCGGAAAAAACCAGATTAAGCTGGCTCTTTACTCATTTTTTTCAGTCTTATTCCAGAAGTAATCAAGAATGGATATTTGATGAGTCTGTTGATGTCGCCTCTTCCTATGTTGTACCAATAACCCCTCTGCCTAAAAATTTTCTTGTCATTCCGGAAGAAGCAGATATCATAAATAACAGCAGGCATTGGGACCGCCCATTGCCACAATAAACTCTATATGAAAAAACCTACTTATATAGTACGGAAGAGATCAAATAAAACTTTGCAAAAACTAAAGCAGTTACAAATAAATTATATAAATTACTGACAAAATTTACTTATCTATACATAACCAAACTTAATCTTAATTTGCGTCAAGCTAAATGGCCGTTTTACTCACTAGTAAGCTGTTAGAAGATTAATAATTAACCACACCTTATGCAGCTAAATTACTTTCCAATAGAATTTGAATTCGAAAAATACCAGCTCAATGCTGAACCCTACAGTCATGAGCGCCTTGGCGAATTACGGGCTTTACATAATAATACGCACTCTTTTTTTAGGAACGGCGATCTAATTTACATATCCAATAAAGACGACAATACCGGCACTGCAATTGGTAGTTTAGCTGAACGCAGCATATTTGGCAATTCCCAAATTACAGCATCGCTCATTAAACATTTGTTCTTCCGCACTTTCAAGGAGCGCTTCCAGCAGCACACGCCTGTTGATTTTTATCCGTTCCGTTTTTTCTCTGGACAGCAACGAGACGATATCATCTTTGATTTCCTCCCGGACAATCTGAAGAACCGTATAGGCTATAAAAAACTAATTGAAGTGCAGCTTCGTCTAACGGAAATAGAAAACAAAAAGCAATTTGGATTTTTAATCAACATTAAACGCAATTGGATTTTTGATAAAACCTGTGCAGAGCTGCATTCCGAAAATTATAACTTGATCGGTGCTGAGGTGTTACACGCGGAAACTTTGCCGGGACTTACAAATATCCTGGCACCCAACGAGGACTTCATAGGGGAGATTCTTTCTATAAGTGGAACAAAAGCAAAAATTAATACCAATGAGGGCGAAAAAGAATATGATTTGGGCGAACTTTTTATCCGTAAAACCAAACGTAGCATAGGAAATTATCTTGCATTTGCAATCTCTCAGGAAAAAAGTGATGAAATATTAAGGCTCATAGAGAATAAAAGATCTGATATTTATGATACAAAGAAGCTATATAGTGAAATTAACAGTATAGCAAAAGCGCTTTTTACTGAGAATGGCAACCCGGTACTGTTTCAAAACAAGGATGGTTTCTGTTTTACAGTTAAATCGAGTCCATTAACAGTTTACAACAGCATTGAAATCAAGCCACCTACTTTCATTTTTGATCCTGCCGCAACAAAAACAACAAATTCCTTTCCTGATAACGGCCTTAACAATTTCGGCCCTTATGACAGTAACATCTTTGATATCAAATCTCCCAATGTTTTGTGCGTATGCAACAAAACAATTAGAGGAAATTTTACGCAATTTCTATCTAACCTAAGGGATGGCTTGCCACAGTCAAGGTATTTCCAAAAAGGGTTGCAAAAAAAGTACGACCTGCATAGTGTATCGTTTAATATTAAAGAAATCCACAGCAATACCTTAGAACAGTACTTGAAAGCAATAACTGACGATGACGATAGCAAACCACATTTAGCCATCATTGAAATACCCGAAAATTTTAAACAATATAGTGATCAGACCAACCCCTACTATCAAATAAAAGCAAAACTTTTAGCTCTTGAGATACCAGTTCAATTTATTACGACCAGGATTATCAATAATTACAATGAGTACATCCTTAACTCGATAGCTTTACAAATTTATGCAAAACTGGGAGGAACTCCGTGGGTCCTGCCGACGCAGCGTTCTGTGGATCGCGAACTGGTAATCGGTATCGGTCACAGCTGGCTTAGAAAAAATCAATATACTGGATCAGAATCCAACCGCGTAGTCGGAATTACAACATTTCTTTCCAGTGACGGACAATACCTCCTTGGAGATAAGGTTAAAGACGTATCATATGAAAATTATTTTGATGAACTCCTAAAAAGTCTTAAACAATCCATACATAGGCTTTCATCTGAACAAGGCTGGAATGACGATGAGACTGTGCGCCTAATATTTCACATTTTCAAGCCAATTAAAAATACAGAATTTGATGTGATTACCCAGCTCATAAAAGACATTTCACAATACAGAATAAAATTTGCTTTTGTTACTATTGGTAATATACATCCGACCACATTATTTGACATCAATCAGCCAGGAATTGGTTCCTATGGATCAACTGTCAAAAAAGGCGAATACATACCGGTGCGGGGAAGCAACGTTTTCCTTGATTCGGAAACCTGCATTGTACAAATGTTGGGCGCAAGCGAATTAAAAACGTCTAAACACGGAATGAGCAAACCAATCCAGATTAAAATTCTCACGCCTCAGGGCAACTATAATAATACGGAGATAAATGATATGTTATTCTATGATTTGACCTACATAACACAGCAGATTTTTTCCTTTACTTATTTGTCATGGAGAAGTTTTCTGCCTGGTGAAGAACCGGCTACAATGAAATATTCAAATCTGATTTCAAGACTTTTGGGGAAAATGAGAAACGTTCAGGGCTGGGATCCTGATACACTAAAATATGGATTAAAACGAAAAAAATGGTTTCTATAGACAACAGAATCACCTACAAGGACAGGATAAAAAGCAGTGCAAAACTTGTCGCATTTGACCAATTTTTAAGCGGTTCTGCCCTTAATTTGAATCTTAATTCAGAAGTTAGTGATTCCGACAAGCAGTTTGTGAAAATGATTGCAGCAATCCAAACAAATAACAAGACCGCTTTTGAGCAGATTTACTCGTTAAAAAGCAAGAGTAATCCCAGCAGGGATTCACCAGCTCCCTTTGTAAATGACGATTATATGATTTTAATATTAATTATTGGTATCCAAAAATTTGGTTTTGATACTAACTGGATAAAAAATATTCTCTCCATACGCAGCAGAAACATTATAACTATTACGCTTGAAAATATTCTAAATAAAAATTACTCCAGTACAAGCAATCAAATGGAAGTTGTCTTAGTTTATTTAAACCTGTATGATCAATCATTCATTAATAACCATCTTCTTAACAACACTTTTAAAAGCATAATGGACAATACGGTACTGTTTGAAAATAGAAATGATTTCCAAATCTTGTCTGCGCTAAGGGCATATGAACTAATTATTGAATTGAAAGAAGGGCCTGATGGAAGTGAAATGCATCTGCTTAAAAAATTTAATGACAGTTTCATTCGCAGAACAAAAATCTTATCCTGGTTATTACAAGCAAGTCTTTTTTCATTCGCGGTTTATGGGTTACTAAAACTTCCTGTTTATTCTCCTGAATTTGTTAAAAAATTAATGATTATGGCTATGTATTTACGTTAATTGGAGCATCCGGCATCACTGTATTAAGTAATCAATTAAGTTTCATCAAACGAAAATCGCAAGAATTTACAATGAGGTTATTAGGTTATCCCAAAGAAATGCTTAAACAATCGTAATTGATTGTACTTAACACTAACAGTACTGGAATTATTTAAATTGAAACGGTTTAACAATAGCAGCTTTTTGGTCTTTTAAAAACAAAAACCAAGATAAAAAAACACATAACTATGAGCAATACATCTGAAAAACCAATAGTACAGAGACAGTATGGCAATACCTGGGAATTTGTATATCCCCTGTCCATTATTGATGAAAGAGTCAGTGATGAATTTTGGGAAGCTGTCGAATTTCTGGATGATAGTAACCTGATTGCGGAAAAAATGCTGAAAAAACTGGTTTTAGAGCATCCCTATTATATTGATGCTTATGTTCATCTCAGCATTGCATATCGTAGTCAGGAAAAAACCTTTGAAAGTCTTCTGACTGCTGAGAAGGCATTTAATGTGGGGATCGGATGCCTGCCAAAAGCATTTAACCTAAAAGAAGACCAACTGATATGGCCTATGTCTGATAACAGACCTTTTTTAAGGGCATGCCAAAATTGGGGAGTTGAGCTGCAATATCATACAAAATATTCCGAAGCTGTTGAAATCTACAGGTTAAATTTAGCTCTGAATCCCGAAGATCATCAGGGCATCAGATATCTCCTGCTGGAGACCTTATTTGCGTTAAAAGATTACAAACAGGCTGAAGATCTACTAAATCAATATCCAGATGATTTTACGATAGAATTTAAATTTGGCATAGTTGCAGTACATATCCTGAATGATAATTTGAAGCTGGCGGATCAGCATTTAGAGGAAGCTGTCCAGACCAATACTTTCTTTATCGATGAAGTAACCAGAACCAAACATGTAAAGCCGCTTCCTTACAGGATTTCGGGTGAACCCAACTTTGATGCCGGCAGCCCGACACGGTCAGTTCAGGAAGCATATGAGTATTGGGAGAGAAATAAAGAGCTTTATCAAAATAGGAAGATTATAAGCTATTTCAAAACTGTCCAAAAATCAGATATTCGATAATGATCCTTTAAAAACGTTGGACACATACACAAATTATCTAAAACCTTACAACTGATTCCTTTGAATGTAAAACAGAAGATTTATCTCAAATGAACATATTCTTATATAAAGCAGCTTATCAAGTTTTGAAATGGAATGGCAACCTCCCAAAAACATTCCATATAGACGCTGATTACAAAGTTATTACAACGGATTTATGCGATTTTTAATCAAAATGGTTTCTCGATATATAATTCTGCTGTCACTCGAAAATTAGTTCTAAATATCGATGCAACACGGAAATCATATTTAGGTTGTCAGCGCAGACAAAACTAAATCGATAAGAATAAAAGAACAAATCGTCTTATCCATTAAAAAAACGATCCTTCTAAGTCTCTCATCCACGTCACTGGCCAAAACCACAATTAAAAAAATCTAAAAAAAAGGTAAAGAAAACTAACTAAGAGTAGAATAATTTTAATACAAAAAGAGATGAGCAATCATCACTCATCTCTAATGTTTTTTTCTTCTATTATGTATGATTCACTACATTAAAAATTAAAAATCTCATATAACTTTGAAACACTATCTATTGCGTATATTTATTTGCTAATGCTAACTTTGTGTGACTGCCAGTCATCAACATGCAAAAGCAATGCACAATCACCATCATTATTCCACACATTACTATCTAAACCCCAATAGAAAAAATGATTAGTTGTCCCATCTTTATTTTCTGTATTACTAATTTTCCCTTTTTTTGTGTATAAAACTACCAAATCTCCTTTTTTCACAACTTTGTCCGGAAACCAATAGGGATGACGTACCTTATTAGAAACTTCTCCTGAACTGGTGTAAGTAGTGTCCAGAACCAGGAATTTCCCAATGTCAGTATCAGCCAAAATATCAATTAGAATTCTTTCATCATTGTGACCGTTGTCAATAATTTTTCTGATTTTTGCATTCATAATTTTGTTTTTAATGGTTTAAAAAAGATAAAATTTACTTTTTTCAAATATCAATCTTTGGAATGAATCTTTTTTACGGAAAACCATATTATGCTTCAAATAAATCCATTAAAGAAAGTGAATCTTTTCTGTAAACACATAGACCGGATCAGCTTCCAAACCCTTGTTCAAAATTATCATAAAAATATTCTGAAGTAAATCCTTTATAAACCAATCCAAAACTATCACATTTTCTTCTTCTTCAACACCAGATGCTTCAGCGCCGGATCATGCAGCAGCCTTTCCATCTCGGTATAGATGATTTCCTGCACATCGCTTCTGATCTGTGCGAAATTCTGCTGGATCATCGCATCATCGAGTTTGCGAACAGCAAGTATTTCAACGTAACTTTCCTCTTCTCTGCGCAGCGCTTCATGGTCATTTATTATCTCGGAATGGAAGGTCTTAAGCTCTATCTTACAGTCTGGATTATCGGTGTCATGCCGACAAATTCCCCCGAACTCAAGTACGAAATCTTCGATGCGAGAACGGCAGATTCAAGCTGTCTGGAACGGCTGACCGATGTGTCTTCGCTGTTGATTGAAACACTTTCCCTGTCCTGCACTATCTTCCAAAAACGCTCGGGAACTCATTAAAAATGAGGCTTGATTTTAGCTTCCCTTTTTTGTTGACCAGCTTGATCAAACGGTTGACATACAGCGATAAAACGGCTCCGTAAATCTGGATCTTCTGCGGATTGTTTCCCATGCAGACAATCTTCGGCTCATCGGGATTATTGATATCGAGCATAAAATCATTTCCTGAGAGCACATAATAGAACTGTGGGAAAGAAAGCCGTGCCATGGCGATTTTCGCCAAGGCAATCTGCCCTTCCAATTGGTCCATCGCATCATTGAGATAGGCAGGCAGAGAGACTTAAAAAACTGCGGCAGAGCAGTGGCCGGATTCCATATAAAACGGTACTAATATTATTTTTTATTCTAATCCGTAATTTTCATCCTTACGTTTTTCTCTTTCGATCTTTTCTTCAAAATCAATTATATTTTCTTTAGCGAATTCTTGAATTTTAACTTGTGGATGATTTAAAAGCTGCTGCAATAAATTTATTCTAGATTCGAATAAAGGAACTAGTGATCCTGACCAAAAATAGCTGTGAAGCACACTACTTAGGTTCTGTAAAAAAACGTCATTTTCGGCAAATCTATTGAACATTTCCATTGCAAGTGCTGACCAAACTTCTTCGTCTTGATTTTTGACGGAAAATTGTATGAATTGGATAATTTTTTGCGGTGATTCAAATGGATATTGATCCATCCAATCAAGTAATTTGCTTTCCTCAAAATTATGATATGCCTTTAATAACTTTTTAAGATTGTACCAACCATAAAAGTCATTTCGCTGCATTTCAAGCGCAATAATAGGCCATGAAATATTCCAATAATCCTTGAGAATAATTTCTAAAATATCTTCTATGCTATTTTCATGTTTTAAGGATAATTCTTTTGTTGCACTTATAACTTCATTAGCAAGAAATTGAACTGTCGAATCATCTAAACCTTTTGCTTCTAGTTTTCTTAAAAGCTCAACATATTGACGCATTGAGAATGCATTGTATGTTCCTTCTCCTTTTAAAATACCTTCCCTTTGAAGCAATTGTGTAAAAAGGTTTAAAACTTTATCCGTAAGATCCAATTCTTTTTTAAAATTAAATTCACATAAATCAATAGCTACCCACCAGCCATACGGTTCGATATTTTTTAACCATTCAATGAAATTTATAATTTCATCTTCTGATAAAGTTTTTATACTTAAATATTGAAGTGATATTGCATAGTTTGGATTTTTCTCGATTAATGGATATAGAATTTCCAGGTCATTAATTTCCAAGAGTAGATATCTTGTCAATTTAATGCTATGATAATTTACTTTATCATTTTTTAAAAACCTGCTAATTGTATCTCTTATGAAATCTTGATTTAAAATCCCCGCCAAGTATCCTTCAATAAAACTAATATTCTGTTTTTCAAAAGGAATCTGCTCTAATTTCTGAATTGCAGTTTCAATTAATTCACTGTAATCCGGATTATTATTTGCTAAGTTTTTTGCAAAACCAAAAGTTAAACGCTGTTCGTCTTGAAGAAGGACATCCAAGTCATTCATCCAGCTTTTGTCCTTTAAATCAGCAAATTCATTAGCAAATTCATTAGCCTTTACTTCCGATCGATTAATAATATTCCCATCCTTGCCTTTAAAGGTAGAATAAGGAGCGAGTGCTACCATAAATTCCAATTTCTCACGAATGGTATTTTTGGTGTACTTATTTAGTAATTCTTGAATTTTGTCAAAAATATCTTTAGGCAATTCTCTCTTTTCACTTAAAATATAATCAAACTGCTGGCGAAGATTTTTATCAATTTCAGATTTTTTCTCTAACATTTTTTCAACAGCATCCACCATAGCTTTCTGGTTTCCACTAAATATCTGCGAATTGAGTCTGTTTACTAATACATCATAACTTTCTAACTGAATTACATAATTAATTATATCTTCCCAATACTTAAATATTTGCGCACCAGTAGGATTGTAATCCTGCAGCTTTTCTCCAGCCTGTAAGTCAGCACCTCCCATTCTGGTAAACCCATGCACCATTAGACCTCTATCTAATGCAGCATTAATTATATTAAAACTGCCATTTTCACTCTGAATTAATTCGTTTAAAAGTTCAATTCTATCATCTAAAGTTGCTTCTGTAGCCGGTAAAACACATTGAAACAATTGAATAAATTGCGATTTAGCATTATTCCCTATGTTCTCATTTTCAGCTACTGCCAATCTATAAAGTAGTTTTGCAGCACCATTAAAAGTTTGCTTTCTGAATACTAATCTTTCCAATGCCCAAACCAGATAACGCCTGCCCTCCTTTATTTCTATAAGTTCTTCGTTTGATTTCGTATTTAAAAATGATTCTAAAGCATTTAAAATTTTATCTGGTTCCAATTCAGCAAGCCCCATTATTATTCTTGCACCTTGATCGGAGTTAACAAATTCATATTTAGTCAGTAAGCCACCTTCTACTGACAGAATTTCTATTAAATGATGTGCTCCTTTTAATTTGTTCAGCTCGATTAATCTTTTACTGAATTGTTTTGACAAACCAATTTCGGTGATTTTTGTAAAAAACTGTTCTACATCTTCGTTTGCCAATTTCTCAAGTCTGTTAAAAGCTAATTCTTCAACAAAGACCTCTAAAACAATAAAGTCTCCAGCAATTTTAACAATACCTATTTCTTCTAACTTATTGATAATAAGTTCGAGATCTTCCCTTGTGGCAATCCCCGTTTGAGACAATAAAAATTCAGACTGCGGCTGGAAACTGTCATAATACCCCACATGCGTAAAAAGAGAAAGCTCCTCTAACAGATTTAATACTTCGGGTTCACCTAAATCTGCACCTAAAAGCTGATTCCATTTTTCGTTATAATCAGTTGAAAACCCCTCGGACCCTTCTGGTATTTTTCCAATCATAGCAAGCGCATTCCTTAAATTCCCTTTAGCATTCTCAATAATGAAGTTTGTATTTCTAGGATTCCCATTCTCATTTGATATTTTTTCAATTATTTCATTGGCAAAATCTTGATCAACGAAATGGCTTGCTCCCTCACCGTCTTCATCATTACTGATTGTTAATAAGCTTATATGCGAATCATAGAAATATTCATTAAAAACTTTTTTATAGATTTTTAAAGGACAATTATCAAGTATGACAATTTTTCGCTGATTAAGTGTTTGAAGATCCAATAATTTGTTTTCAATCGATCTATAATCACTTCCATCAATATCATAATATAAAATCTTCTCTAAATTATCAACTTTAGGAAGTGAGCTGTCAATTTCTCTATATAGCTCATATGCTAATCTTGTTTTACCAGAATTTTTAGGGCCGACAATTCTTTGAGGTCGATCTGTTCTTTCTAAGTCAATTCTAAGCTGTTTAATTTTTTCTTTGATATTCGAAGTTGGTAAATAAACTGTCTGATAATCTTTCGGCGACCAATCTTTGTGTAATCTTAGTGGCTTCCATTTATCTCTTTGATAGTCACTCTCTGAATGAATTGCTGCTTTTATTGCATCATAAAAATCTTTAGCTAACTCAGCTCTAACAGCTTTTCTGTTTTCATTATTTGATTCATTTAAATTATATGTAATTCCCCAACGAAACCCTTTTAAATCAACAGGCAAATCACTAGGGCTTCCATATGCCTCATTCATTACAGCTAAAGTTCTGTAAGTTCCCTTTTTGGCCCAAGCATAGCCGGTTTCTAAAAGAACATTTGGGTTTGGAGAAAGTTTACGATCTCCTTTTGGTATTCTGATAGAAGTAGAATCTGCATCTTCACCAATTATTTCAGCAGCTAAAAATTCTTTTGCAGATGTATATGTTAAATCGACAATAACCATATCTGATTCATTACTTTTCCTTAACATTTCATCAATTAACAATGGAGTACCAGGAGTTTTTCTAAAACCAAAATCTAATAATACATTTGTTCCTTCTGACCTGAATTTGGCAATTGCAATCTCAATTGCAGATTGAATAAATCCTTTTCCGAATTTATCTTCTACATCCATCTGGAATGCAAAGAAAACCTTATAATTCATTTCTACTTATTTATATAATTCATTATTAAGACCAACAATGGTTCTCTCCCATCTGCCACAGTCAAATATAAGAATTCATGTAATGTAAAATCATCTTACCAATTTAAATAACGATTTAATCATGGATTTCTAACAAAAAGTGGAGAAGAAATTAGCCTGAATTAATATAACAACTTTATTGTCAAACTCTTAAATGCTTTTATGGTTCAAAGCCGAAACTTCTTTTTTTATTGCAGCAAATCTCTATGTATTCAAAAATTCGCTTCTAATAATTCATCGATCAAAATAACGCTATGAGTATAGCTCCTAAATCACAGCAATTAAAGATGGAAGTGATACCTTTTTTGCCACAAAAAGTTAAGGCGGTTTTTAAAGATATTTCACCAGTCTAAGTTTTGTGGTAGAATCCTGGCGCATGGAGTTTTTGAAAACTAGAAGCTCAGCAAAATCAAGGTCTAAGAAGTTTAGGTTCGAAACTTTTAGAGGACGATATTTGGGATAATAAAATATTTAAATGGATCAACTAGATTCTGGGTGCAGAATCGGTGCACCTAGATTCAAGATACAATTTAAAACACTATAAAACAGCTACTTGAAACCTTAAGTTCGAAACATTACTAAATTATCTAAATGAAATATAGACTGTTTCTTTTTTACTTTTTATTTTTTGTCAGTACATAATAATTCCATTGGTTTATAGAATTTACTACTAACTATCATCCATGTTACCCAACCGGGTCTTTTATTAAAATATTGCTAACAAAAATTATTACCAAAATTTTTAATTCATTTAATTTTCCTACTCTGTTGTAAAATTGTAGCACAAGCTATTTTTTAAAACTAGAGAATCATTTATTGGCAAAGTTTAGATTTAAATATATTATAAAAGCTCCTTGTTTTTTAGTTGTTTTTTTTATTTTAACAGGTTCGATTCGCGATCACAACACCAAGGAATAGAATTCTATATCTAAAAATGTTGAAAAAATTAGTAATAAGTTTTGTGGCAAAAATATGGTACATGGCATTTGGAGTCGATATCTTTTTTTTACTACTGTTATATAAATTGACATCTACTTAAAAATCTAAAAACGAAAATATCAGATTAGTTAACGAATTAAAAAACTTAGATTATGAGTACGGATGATCATAAATATTTTATGGTATTTACAATAACTTTTTTATTTAAATATTTTTCTAACAACTAAAGCTTAATTTATCTATTTTTACTTTAGTTTAGTCCCCTAAACAAATTTAAATTTGGAAGATTTGAATTTAAACAGAAAGTCCTTTACTCTTTGTAAAGGACTTTTTTTAAATTTTTTGATTATTACATTTCATAAATCAAGAAATCCTTCAACAATGGTTCTGTCGCATCTGTCAGAATCAGATATAAGAATTTAAGTAATTTAAAATTTAACCCGCTAGTTTACAGGATGATTTAAACATAGATATCCCTGGTCTAACCATCTGATTCTTTCTAAGCATATGCACAACTTCAATTCCACTCAATGTTCGCCTAGCCGATTCAAAACTTTTAAAGCCTAATCCGTTTTGTATGCGCCATTTTATAAATCGATGGTCCTGTTCGGCAATATTGTTGAGATATTTACACTGCCGGATTTTAATCTTTGAGAATGAACGTTTGTTACAGACTTTGATTGCTGCAGTATTAGAACCGCTTTTATCAATGTTTATTACTCTTGGCCGGCAATTATTATTAATTGCTTTAATTAGAAAAGACTGAGCGCCTATCTTTGTCTTTTTCTGGTCAAAAGAAAGTCAACCGTATTACCCAATTTATCTACCGCTCGATATAAATAACACCATATACCTTTTACTTTGATATAGGTCTCATCCAATCTCCAGCTCGTCCCCACTCTGCCTTTTCTCTTCTTTATTTCTAACTCGATGAAAGGTGTAAACGTATAGCCCCAGCGTTGAATAGTAGCATGATCAACATGAACTCCGTGCATTTTCATGATCTCTTATACATCCCTGTAAGTAAGGGTAAATCTTAATTTAAAATACACTGCCCGAAGAAGAATAGATTTTGGATAGCTCTGACCTTTGGTATTCATTTTTTTTAGTTTTAAAATTCCAAAGATAAAAGCTATTCCCAAATGCGACAGAACCCTTTTAAGAAATATAGGTCTATTTGAATAGAACTGACCAAAAAACGGGCTATTCTAATCCATAATTAGGAATTAATACTCAATCAGTTCTTAACTATATTTGAAAAAGGGGTTCAACTTTATTTAAAAAGTTAAACCCCGTTATTTTTAGAACTTACACACTTTTTAGGACTGTGTTTTTATCGATAATGATTTGTAAGTTCTTATTGCATTGAAACAATTACAAATTCACTTCTTCTGTTTAACTGATGTTCATCTTCTGTACAAGCTACATTATCTGAACATTTATTGATTAACTGACTTTCGCCATACCCTTTCCCTGATATTCTGGTTGGGGCAATTCCTCGTTTTACAAACCATTCGATTGTTGCTTTTGCTCTTTTATTAGACAATCTCATATTATATTCCTGAGTCTGTCTACTGTCTGTATGAGAACGAACATCGATTTTCATTTCAGGATATTGTTTCATTACAGCAAGTACTTTCTCTAATTCAAAAGCAGCTTCCTGACGAATAAATGATTTATCCAGATCAAAATAAATCATCGGAATATCTAAAGTTTTAGCCAAATCTGTCCCTACTTCTATTTGCTTGATTTGTTTATTTAATTTAATATCTAATTCAGGTTTATCATTTGTTGGCTGAATTGTAACCGAACTTTCATTAGTTTCATAATCTTGTTTTGAAACTCTTACATAATAGGTTTGATTGCATTTTACATCAAAATTGTAACTTCCGTTTTTATCCGAAATTATTGTTGCAATTTCCTTAAACTTATCGTCAAGCAAAATTACTTTTGCATCGGCTAAAGCTTCGTTCGTTTGAGAATCTGAAACAATTCCAAATAATTTTTTTTCACAATCCAGTCTTTTTGTTTCTGTGAATTTATAGATATCATCATTTCCAATTCCGCCTTCTTTGTTGGATGAGAAGTAACCTTTACGTGTATTGCTGTCAATTATAAAAGCAAAATCATCCAACTTGGTATTTACGGGTTCTCCAATATTTTGTACCAGATCAAAAGTAGCATCTTCCTTGATTTTTGCCACAAATACATCAAGTCCGCCTAATCCAGGACGTCCGTCGCTTGAAAAATAAAGTTCATTATCTCCGGATATAAACGGGAATGTTTCTCTTCCTTCGGTATTAATTGCTGTTCCTAAATTTTCCGGTTTCCCGAATGTTCCATCTTCATTAATAACAACACTAAACAAATCCGATTGTCCTAAAGTTCCCGGCATATCTGATGCAAAATACAGCTTTTTTTCGTCCAGACTTAAAGCCGGATGTGCAATACTGTATTGATCACTATTAAAAGGCAACTCAATAATATTTGCCCATTTATCATTTACAAATTCGGCTTTGTACAACTTTAATAATGTAATTCTTTTATTGTCTTTTCCTTTTTTACCTCCTAAAAAATTGTTTCGGGTAAAATACATTGTCTTTCCATCTTTGGTGAAAACCGGAGAAGATTCATTGAATTTTGAATTGATTTTTTTCTCAAACCGAATTGGATTATCTAAAGTTCCATCCGCTTTTAATTCCGCAGCATATAAATTCGTAAACGATTTATTTGTCCATTTAAATGTTTTTTTAATAACACTTCCAGTATCACGAGCAGAAGCAAATACTAATTTATTATTATAAATTGTACTTCCGTAATCTGATTGTTTCGAATTAATTCCGGCATTTGCAATATCAAATCTTCCTGAATTCGCTTTAATCTGCTCCAGATAATTTTTATTGTTTTCGAATAAAACGCCTCTTGTATCAGTTTTTACTTTCGCATTAAAAATTTCAAGCATTTTATCTGCTTTGGCATAATCACCCACAGATTTCAACGTCTGAGCATATCTGTAATAATATTCAGGTTCTTGTTGCTCGTTAAAAGCAAAAAGGGCGTCATACCACTTTGCAGCTTTCGGTAATTCGGCATTAAAATAATAGGAGTTTCCTAATCTCTGAAACATTTTTTCATCCTTATATCCGCTTTCTGCTACTTTTTCATAAATAGCGATAGCGTCTACAAAAGCATATTGATTGTACTCCTTCTCTGCTTTATTTAAAACTGTTTTTTGAGCCGTTCCGTTAAAACAAACAGACGACAAAACAGCAGCATAAATTATATTTTTAACTTTCATAATTAGAAAAATCTTGGTGAAGTTATACGTCCATATTTATTTAAGAATTCAAAACGGAGGAATATCTCGTGCGATCCTGAATTATAATTCACTAATTTGGTTGTTTCACGATCGTAAGCATAACCCAAATACAAACCATCTGTGATTTGAAAACCAGCCAGTGCACTTACCGAAGCGCTCCATCTGTAAGCCACTCCAATTACAAATTTATCGTTGAACATAAAGTTAGCCGATGCATCTACTTGCAATGGTGAACCTTCGACCATTTTTGTCATTATAGCCGGTTTAAATTTTACGGTTTCATAACGATCTAATTCAAATACATAACCTGCGATAAAATAATAGTTGATTTTGTCTTTGTAAATCGCAACATCATTATCATCATAACGATTGGTCTGAATGAAATTAGGAACCGATAAACCTACATAAGCTTTATCTGTATGCCAGTAAACTCCGGCTCCAATATTAGGCGTGAATTTATTTTTAAAATCCTGAAATTGCGGATCTCCCTGATCTTCCGGTGTTAATTTAGTTGGATCTAATTTGAATAAATTTGCTGATCCTTTTATGCCAAAAGATAATTTGGCTGTAGCCGATGTTGGTATAGAATACGAAAAATCTGCCGATAAGTTATTCTCATTCGTTGGACCTATTTTATCATTGATTAATGAAACTCCTAACCCAACGTTATTACCAACTGGTGTATTTACAGAAAAACTACTTGTTTCCGGCGCGCCATCTAACCCAACCCATTGGGTACGATATAAACCAAAAATACTCAGTACTCCACGTGATCCCGCATAAGCAGGATTCACATTAATGGTATTGTACATATATTGTGTAAATTGTGCATCCTGCTGTGCAAAGCTCGCAGTTGAACAAAACAGTAAAACTAAAATTAACTTTTTCATTTTTTTCATTTTTAATTACAGCTCAACTTCAACAAGCCAATTAATTAGCATAGAATATTATTTGGTCAAGTACAGATAACCCGCTTCCTGATGAGGAGTAGATTGATGGTCTTTATATTTTATGATATAATAATATGTTCCCTCTGGTAATCCTTTTGATTCTTTAATGGTAACACGTCCTTCTGAAATTCCTCTAAAGGCAACATCGGTATTATTGTAATGATCTCTTTCAAAAACCAATACACCCCAACGATTATAAATTTGAACTGTGTTGTCAGGATAACATTCTATTCCTTGTATATAGAATCTTTCGTTCATACTATCACCATTTATTGAAACGGCATTAAAAATTTTGATTACACAACCACTTAATAATAAAACTGTTGGATTGTCACCTAGATTATTTATGTTATCTGACTTATCCTCAACTTTAATTCCACTTAGAGTACTACCCATTACACTAGCCTGATTACTAATACTTCCATTATTAATATCATTTTGCGTGATGCTATATTGAGCACTAAAAGAAACTTCATCCGTATCATTTACATTCAAATCTATTGGACCTCCTGACATAATAATACCAGCTAATGGATCTAAAACAGTAATATTGTACAAAGGAACATTTCCAGTATTAGTAACCTTGAAGTTATAAGTTATAGTTTCGCCAGCATCTGCATTCCCATTACTATTTTCATCATTAAATACCGCTGTCTTAATTATGGCAATTGATGGAACTTCAACAATCGCCGGGGCACTTACTACTACCGTAGAGCTAATAGTACTACAATTCAATGGGTTGTTTACTTCACAAATCGTATAGCTTACTGAATAGTTTCCAGATGGGGTGTTGGCCGGAACTGTTACTGTTCCATCTGCATTTACTACTAGTCCTGATCCTACTGGAACCGTACTTGATGTGATTTGTACATTCCCTGCTGCAGTACCTACTACTACTGGGCTTCCATTTAAGGTATCGTTGCCCGTTAATGCCGTGGTGGTGCCACCTGGTAATCCATTAACCGAAGGGGTCGTTTCTGTTACCGCAACAATCGCCGGGGCACTTACTACTACCGTAGAGCTAATAGTACTACAATTCAATGGGTTGTTTACTTCACAAATCGTATAGCTTACTGAATAGTTTCCAGATGGGGTGTTGGCCGGAACTGTTACTGTTCCATCTGCATTTACTACTAGTCCTGATCCTACTGGAACCGTACTTGATGTGATTTGTACATTCCCTGCTGCAGTACCTACTACTACTGGGCTTCCATTTAAGGTATCGTTGCCCGTTAATGCCGTGGTGGTGCCACCTGGTAATCCATTAACCGAAGGGGTCGTTTCTGTTACCGCAACAATCGCCGGGGCACTTACTACTACCGTAGAGCTAATAGTACTACAATTCAATGGGTTGTTTACTTCACAAATCGTATAGCTTACTGAATAGTTTCCAGATGGGGTGTTGGCCGGAACTGTTACTGTTCCATCTGCATTTACTACTAGTCCTGATCCTACTGGAACCGTACTTGATGTGATTTGTACATTCCCTGCTGCAGTACCTACTACTACTGGGCTTCCATTTAAGGTATCGTTGCCCGTTAATGCCGTGGTGGTGCCACCTGGTAATCCATTAACCGAAGGGGTCGTTTCTGTTACCGCAACAATCGCCGGGGCACTTACTACTACCGTAGAGCTAATAGTACTACAATTCAATGGGTTGTTTACTTCACAAATCGTATAGCTTACTGAATAGTTTCCAGATGGGGTGTTGGCCGGAACTGTTACTGTTCCATCTGCATTTACTACTAGTCCTGATCCTACTGGAACCGTACTTGATGTGATTTGTACATTCCCTGCTGCAGTACCTACTACTACTGGGCTTCCATTTAAGGTGTCGTTGTTCGTTAATGCCGTGGTGGTGCCACCTGGTAATCCATTAACCGAAGGGGTCGTTTCTGTTACCGCAACAATCGCCGGGGCACTTACTACTACCGTAGAGCTAATAGTACTACAATTCAATGGGTTGTTTACTTCACAAATCGTATAGCTTACTGAATAGTTTCCAGATGGGGTGTTGGCCGGAACTGTTACTGTTCCATCTGCATTTACTACTAGTCCTGATCCTACTGGAACCGTACTTGATGTGATTTGTACATTCCCTGCTGCAGTACCTACTACTACTGGGCTTCCATTTAAGGTATCGTTGCCCGTTAATGCCGTGGTGGTGCCACCTGGTAATCCATTAACCGAAGGGGTCGTTTCTGTTACCGCAACAATCGCCGGGGCACTTACTACTACCGTAGAGCTAATAGTACTACAATTCAATGGGTTGTTTACTTCACAAATCGTATAGCTTACTGAATAGTTTCCAGATGGGGTGTTGGCCGGAACTGTTACTGTTCCATCTGCATTTACTACTAGTCCTGATCCTACTGGAACCGTACTTGATGTGATTTGTACATTCCCTGCTGCAGTACCTACTACTACTGGGCTTCCATTTAAGGTATCGTTGCCCGTTAATGCCGTGGTGGTGCCACCTGGTAATCCATTAACCGAAGGGGTCGTTTCTGTTACCGCAACAATCGCCGGGGCACTTACTACTACCGTAGAGCTAATAGTACTACAATTCAATGGGTTGTTTACTTCACAAATCGTATAGCTTACTGAATAGTTTCCAGATGGGGTGTTGGCCGGAACTGTTACTGTTCCATCTGCATTTACTACTAGTCCTGATCCTACTGGAACCGTACTTGATGTGATTTGTACATTCCCTGCTGCAGTACCTACTACTACTGGGCTTCCATTTAAGGTGTCGTTGTCCGTTAATGCCGTGGTGGTGCCACCTGGTAATCCATTAACCGAAGGGGTCGTTTCTGTTACCGCAACAATCGCCGGGGCACTTACTACTACCGTAGAGCTAATAGTACTACAATTCAATGGGTTGTTTACTTCACAAATCGTATAGCTTACTGAATAGTTTCCAGATGGGGTGTTGGCCGGAACTGTTACTGTTCCATCTGCATTTACTACTAGTCCTGATCCTACTGGAACCGTACTTGATGTGATTTGTACATTCCCTGCTGCAGTACCTACTACTACTGGGCTTCCATTTAAGGTATCGTTGCCCGTTAATGCCGTGGTGGTGCCACCTGGTAATCCATTAACCGAAGGGGTCGTTTCTGTTACCGCAACAATCGCCGGGGCACTTACTACTACCGTAGAGCTAATAGTACTACAATTCAATGGGTTGTTTACTTCACAAATCGTATAGCTTACTGAATAGTTTCCAGATGGGGTGTTGGCCGGAACTGTTACTGTTCCATCTGCATTTACTACTAGTCCTGATCCTACTGGAACCGTACTTGATGTGATTTGTACATTCCCTGCTGCAGTACCTACTACTACTGGGCTTCCATTTAAGGTATCGTTGCCCGTTAATGCCGTGGTGGTGCCACCTGGTAATCCATTAACCGAAGGGGTCGTTTCTGTTACCGCAAC
The DNA here is from genome assembly GCF_023539155.1 of Flavobacterium sp. B183. NCBI lineage: Bacteria > Pseudomonadati > Bacteroidota > Flavobacteriia > Flavobacteriales > Flavobacteriaceae > Flavobacterium > Flavobacterium sp. B183. The sequence goes on from NZ_CP097434.1 coordinate 4,399,105, forward strand.
AATCGCCGGGGCACTTACTACTACCGTAGAGCTAATAGTACTACAATTCAATGGGTTGTTTACTTCACAAATCGTATAGCTTACTGAATAGTTTCCAGATGGGGTGTTGGCCGGAACTGTTACTGTTCCATCTGCATTTACTACTAGTCCTGATCCTACTGGAACCGTACTTGATGTGATTTGTACATTCCCTGCTGCAGTACCTACTACTACTGGGCTTCCATTTAAGGTATCGTTGCCCGTTAATGCCGTGGTGGTGCCACCTGGTAATCCATTAACCGAAGGGGTCGTTTCTGTTACCGCAACAATCGCCGGGGCACTTACTACTACCGTAGAGCTAATAGTACTACAATTCAATGGGTTGTTTACTTCACAAATCGTATAGCTTACTGAATAGTTTCCAGATGGGGTGTTGGCCGGAACTGTTACTGTTCCATCTGCATTTACTACTAGTCCTGATCCTACTGGAACCGTACTTGATGTGATTTGTACATTCCCTGCTGCAGTACCTACTACTACTGGGCTTCCATTTAAGGTGTCGTTGTTCGTTAATGCCGTGGTGGTGCCACCTGGTAATCCATTAACCGAAGGGGTCGTTTCTGTTACCGCAACAATCGCCGGGGCACTTACTACTACCGTAGAGCTAATAGTACTACAATTCAATGGGTTGTTTACTTCACAAATCGTATAGCTTACTGAATAGTTTCCAGATGGGGTGTTGGCCGGAACTGTTACTGTTCCATCTGCATTTACTACTAGTCCTGATCCTACTGGAACCGTACTTGATGTGATTTGTACATTCCCTGCTGCAGTACCTACTACTACTGGGCTTCCATTTAAGGTATCGTTGCCCGTTAATGCCGTGGTGGTGCCACCTGGTAATCCATTAACCGAAGGGGTCGTTTCTGTTACCGCAACAATCGCCGGGGCACTTACTACTACCGTAGAGCTAATAGTACTACAATTCAATGGGTTGTTTACTTCACAAATCGTATAGCTTACTGAATAGTTTCCAGATGGGGTGTTGGCCGGAACTGTTACTGTTCCATCTGCATTTACTACTAGTCCTGATCCTACTGGAACCGTACTTGATGTGATTTGTACATTCCCTGCTGCAGTACCTACTACTACTGGGCTTCCATTTAAGGTATCGTTGCCCGTTAATGCCGTGGTGGTGCCACCTGGTAATCCATTAACCGAAGGGGTCGTTTCTGTTACCGCAACAATCGCCGGGGCACTTACTACTACCGTAGAGCTAATAGTACTACAATTCAATGGGTTGTTTACTTCACAAATCGTATAGCTTACTGAATAGTTTCCAGATGGGGTGTTGGCCGGAACTGTTACTGTTCCATCTGCATTTACTACTAGTCCTGATCCTACTGGAACCGTACTTGATGTGATTTGTACATTCCCTGCTGCAGTACCTACTACTACTGGGCTTCCATTTAAGGTATCGTTGCCCGTTAATGCCGTGGTGGTGCCACCTGGTAATCCATTAACCGAAGGGGTCGTTTCTGTTACCGCAACAATCGCCGGGGCACTTACTACTACCGTAGAGCTAATAGTACTACAATTCAATGGGTTGTTTACTTCACAAATCGTATAGCTTACTGAATAGTTTCCAGATGGGGTGTTGGCCGGAACTGTTACTGTTCCATCTGCATTTACTACTAGTCCTGATCCTACTGGAACCGTACTTGATGTGATTTGTACATTCCCTGCTGCAGTACCTACTACTACTGGGCTTCCATTTAAGGTGTCGTTGTTCGTTAATGCCGTGGTGGTGCCACCTGGTAATCCATTAACCGAAGGGGTCGTTTCTGTTACCGCAACAATCGCCGGGGCACTTACTACTACCGTAGAGCTAATAGTACTACAATTCAATGGGTTGTTTACTTCACAAATCGTATAGCTTACTGAATAGTTTCCAGATGGGGTGTTGGCCGGAACTGTTACTGTTCCATCTGCATTTACTACTAGTCCTGATCCTACTGGAACCGTACTTGATGTGATTTGTACATTCCCTGCTGCAGTACCTACTACTACTGGGCTTCCATTTAAGGTATCGTTGCCCGTTAATGCCGTGGTGGTGCCACCTGGTAATCCATTAACCGAAGGGGTCGTTTCTGTTACCGCAACAATCGCCGGGGCACTTACTACTACCGTAGAGCTAATAGTACTACAATTCAATGGGTTGTTTACTTCACAAATCGTATAGCTTACTGAATAGTTTCCAGATGGGGTGTTGGCCGGAACTATTACTGTTCCATCTGCATTTACTACTAGTCCTGATCCTACTGGAACCGTACTTGATGTGATTTGTACATTCCCTGCTGCAGTACCTACTACTACTGGGCTTCCATTTAAGGTGTCGTTGTTCGTTAATGCCGTGGTGGTGCCACCTGGTAATCCATTAACCGAAGGGGTCGTTTCTGTTACCGCAACAATTATATTTATAGGTGTTGGAGTAACACTAGAGGTATTATTTCCAGGGGTAGGATCTGCTTCATTGGCAGCTATACTCGCACTGTTGGTATACGTTCCAGAGGCATTGACTGTGGCAATGATAGATAAGGTAGTATTCGATCCATTGGCTAAAGCACCAATCGCCCAGATTCCTGTTCCACTTGTATAGGTTCCTGAAGCTGTGCTGGCGCTTACAAAAGTATAACCGGAAGGTAAAATATCCGTTACACTTACTCCTGTTGCGTTGCTTGGACCTGCATTGGTTGCTGTTAAAGTAAAAGTAACATTACTGCCAACATTAGGCGTAGCGCTACTTGCGGTTTTGGTTATACCAACATTAGACTGCGCAACCGGGGTTGGGGTAACACTAGAGGTATTATTTCCAGGAGTAGGATCTGCTTCATTGGCAGCTATACTCGCACTGTTGGTATACGTTCCAGAGGCATTGACTGTGGCAATGATAGATAAGGTAGCATTCGCTCCATTGGCTAAAGCACCAATCGCCCAGATTCCAGTTCCACTTGTATAGGTTCCTGAAGCTGTGCTGGCACTTACAAAAGTATAACCGGAAGGTAAAATATCCGTTACACTTACTCCTGTTGCGTTGCTTGGACCTGCATTGGTTGCTGTTAAAGTAAAAGTAACATTACTGCCAACATTAGGCGTAGCGCTACTTGCGGTTTTGGTTATACCAACATTAGACTGTGCAACCGGGGTTGGGGTAACACTAGAGGTATTATTTCCAGGGGTAGGATCTGCTTCATTGGCAGTTATACTCGCACTGTTGGTATACGTTCCTGAGGCATTGACTGTGGCAATGATAGATAAGGTAGCATTCGATCCATTGGCTAAAGTACCAATGGCCCAGATTCCTGTTCCACTTGTATAGGTTCCTGAAGCTGTGCTGGCACTTACAAAAGTATAGCCAGAAGGTAAAATATCTGTTACACTTACTCCTGTTGCGTTGCTTGGACCTGCATTGGTTGCTGTTAAAGTAAAAGTAACATTACTGCCAACATTAGGCGTAGCGCTACTTGCGGTTTTGGTTATACCAACATTAGACTGCGCAACCGGGGTTGGGGTAACACTAGAGGTATTATTTCCAGGGGTAGGATCTGCTTCATTGGCAGCTATACTCGCACTGTTGGTATACGTTCCAGAGGCATTGACTGTGGCAATGATAGATAAGGTAGTATTCGATCCATTGGCTAAAGCACCAATCGCCCAGATTCCTGTTCCACTTGTATAGGTTCCTGAAGCTGTGCTGGCGCTTACAAAAGTATAACCGGAAGGTAAAATATCCGTTACACTTACTCCTGTTGCGTTGCTTGGACCTGCATTGGTTGCTGTTAAAGTAAAAGTAACATTACTGCCAACATTAGGCGTAGCGCTACTTGCGGTTTTGGTTATACCAACATTAGACTGCGCAACCGGGGTTGGGGTAACACTAGAGGTATTATTTCCAGGGGTAGGATCTGCTTCATTGGCAGTTATACTCGCACTGTTGGTATACGTTCCTGAGGCATTGACTGTGGCAATGATAGATAAGGTAGCATTCGCTCCATTGGCTAAAGTACCAATGGCCCAGATTCCAGTTCCACTTGTATAGGTTCCTGAAGCTGTGCTGGCACTTACAAAAGTATAACCGGAAGGTAAAATATCCGTTACACTTACTCCTGTTGCGTTGCTTGGACCTGCATTGGTTGCTGTTAAAGTAAAAGTAACATTACTGCCAACATTAGGCGTAGCGCTACTTGCGGTTTTGGTTATACCAACATTAGACTGTGCAACCGGGGTTGGGGTAACACTAGAGGTATTATTTCCAGGGGTAGGATCTGCTTCATTGGCAGTTATACTCGCACTGTTGGTATACGTTCCTGAGGCATTGACTGTGGCAATGATAGATAAGGTAGCATTCGCTCCATTGGCTAAAGCACCAATCGCCCAGATTCCAGTTCCACTTGTATAGGTTCCTGAAGCTGTGCTGGCGCTTACAAAAGTATAACCGGAAGGTAAAATATCCGTTACACTTACTCCTGTTGCGTTGCTTGGACCTGCATTGGTTGCTGTTAAAGTAAAAGTAACATTACTGCCAACATTAGGCGTAGCGCTACTTGCGGTTTTGGTTATACCAACATTAGACTGTGCAACCGGGGTTGGGGTAACACTAGAGGTATTATTTCCAGGAGTAGGATCTGCTTCATTGGCAGCTATACTCGCACTGTTGGTATACGTTCCAGAGGCATTGACTGTGGCAATGATATATAAGGTAGCATTCGCTCCATTGGCTAAAGCACCAATCGCCCAGATTCCAGTTCCACTTGTATAGGTTCCTGAAGCTGTGCTGGCACTTACAAAAGTATAACCGGAAGGTAAAATATCCGTTACACTTACTCCTGTTGCGTTGCTTGGACCTGCATTGGTTGCTGTTAAAGTAAAAGTAACATTACTGCCAACATTAGGCGTAGCGCTACTTGCGGTTTTGGTTATACCAACATTAGACTGCGCAACCGGGGTTGGGGTAACACTAGAGGTATTATTTCCAGGAGTAGGATCTGCTTCATTGGCAGCTATACTCGCACTGTTGGTATACGTTCCAGAGGCATTGACTGTGGCAATGATAGATAAGGTAGCATTCGCTCCATTGGCTAAAGCACCAATCGCCCAGATTCCAGTTCCACTTGTATAGGTTCCTGAAGCTGTGCTGGCACTTACAAAAGTATAGCCAGAAGGTAAAATATCTGTTACACTTACTCCTGTTGCAGCACTTGGGCCTGCATTAGTTGCTGTTAAAGTAAAAGTAACATTACTGCCAACATTAGGCGTAGCGCTACTTGCGGTTTTGGTTATACCAACATTAGACTGCGCAACCGGGGTTGGGGTAACACTAGAGGTATTATTTCCAGGGGTAGGATCTGCTTCATTGGCAGTTATACTCGCACTGTTGGTATACGTTCCTGAGGCATTGACTGTGGCAATGATAGATAAGGTAGCATTCGATCCATTGGCTAAAGTACCAATGGCCCAGATTCCTGTTCCACTTGTATAGGTTCCTGAAGCTGTGCTGGCACTTACAAAAGTATAGCCAGAAGGTAAAATATCTGTTACACTTACTCCTGTTGCGTTGCTTGGACCTGCATTGGTTGCTGTTAAAGTAAAAGTAACATTACTGCCAACATTAGGCGTAGCGCTACTTGCGGTTTTGGTTATACCAACATTAGACTGCGCAACCGGGGTTGGGGTAACACTAGAGGTATTATTTCCAGGGGTAGGATCTGCTTCATTGGCAGTTATACTCGCACTGTTGGTATACGTTCCTGAGGCATTGACTGTGGCAATGATAGATAAGGTAGCATTCGCTCCATTGGCTAAAGTACCAATGGCCCAGATTCCAGTTCCACTTGTATAGGTTCCTGAAGCTGTGCTGGCACTTACAAAAGTATAACCGGAAGGTAAAATATCCGTTACACTTACTCCTGTTGCGTTGCTTGGACCTGCATTGGTTGCTGTTAAAGTAAAAGTAACATTACTGCCAACATTAGGCGTAGCGCTACTTGCGGTTTTGGTTATACCAACATTAGACTGCGCAACCGGGGTTGGGGTAACACTAGAGGTATTATTTCCAGGGGTAGGATCTGCAATATCTGGAGATGCTATAGAAGCACTATTCAAATAAGGACCTGCAGCTTTTACCGTAGCAGTAATTTGCAAAGTTGGGGAAGAGCCTATATTTAATAAACCAATATCCCAAACCCCTGTCGAGGAATCGTATGTCCCAACACTTGGTGTAGCAGACACAAAAGTGTAACCAGCTGGTAACAAATCAGTAACCTTGGTATTTGGTGCATTACCAGGACCAGTATTGCCTGCTGTGAGTGTAAAAACAACATTGCTTCCCACATTTGGACTTGGGTTATTTACAGTTTTAGAAACAGAGAGATCGGCAGAAATTATACCCTCTATAATATCTAAAAAAACACCCGAATCCAACGATGCATCACCAGCGTCAGCAATTACAATTTTAAAAGTATAAGTTCCTCCAGGAGTTAAGCCAGCAATGGATTTCTTTATCGACTTTGTTAAACCATTATGTTCTGTAAAAACTGGGAAAGGTCCTGGTTGAGGCGCTGTATTCAGGTTATATTTACCTCCAGTAGTAGTTGTAATGTGACCATTATTGATATACAAAGCAGATTGAGAACCATCGTATGCAGCGACAGGTGTTGCCGGTGAGCTAAATCCAGGAATACCAGAATTTACCTTATTTATTGATGTGGCATTACCATTTGGCAATGTTGCGAAATTCTGAATTCCAGAAATACCAGGCCCCGAAACAAAAAAACCAAAAGCATCATCAAAATTAGAACCTACATAATCTGGAAACTCCTCTGAACCAAATTGATAACTAAAAAGTAGTCCCGAAACATTCGGTGCTAAAGTTATTGTAAAAGAATACGATACTAAGTCACGTGTTGCGGTAGGATCAATTAAAGATAAATTGGGATCTGATAATGTTGTAGCTCCAGCAGGGTTAAAACTATTTTGGACAGCAGTATTTTTGTTTGCTAATTCGAAAGGGGCACTTCCTGTAGTAAAGTACACACCGCTCGGTATCTGCAAACCAGCGCCACTAATACCATTAGAAAAGGTGGCAACTTGATTTGCACGCAATGTTGCGGCAGTTGCTGCTCCCGACAATGTTCCACCAACGATAACTATTCCAGGCCCATTTAAAGCGGTATTTATCTGCAAATTTGATGGATTTGTTACAATAGTAGCTTGAGCATATATTGAAGATGATATATTAAAAAGAAAAAAAACATTTATAAAAAAAGAAAAAGAATTAAAATTTAATAACTTATTCAAAATCAATAGTCCTTTGCTAAATAGAAAATAGAAAATCGATAATAAACTTTTAATTACAGAATTAATGAGTGTAAAATTATTCATACTATAGAAATTTTAATTAAAAATTGGATATCAAATTAAAATACGAGATAAATTATAAATTGGTTTTTATAACGAAGAAAAATTCCGACAAAAAAAACTAAAAACAACATCATAAACTTACAAATAAAAAGCAAAATCTTGCTAATTTTTAAAAAAAAAGAGTTTTTTTTTTAATCATCCACGGACATCAATAACCACAAGGATTATTAATTTGAAATTCGAATTAAATACTATATAATATTTAATGTTATGAAAAAAATATTAAAACTTATAGTTAAAATTTAGCCACTTGTACTAAATTATTTGCTTCATATTATTGGTTGCAAATAAGTATTAAACTTTTACCTACAGAAACAATGAGATTAAACTTTTGGCATTTTGCAATTAAAAACTTTAAATTAATTTAATAAATAAGGTATACTATTTTTTAAAAAAGTTATTTGTACTGATCAATTTGAAATACTTTTATAATAAATATTTCTGAATACATATCGATGAGTTAAATCTATTATCTAATACCAAAATTATCATCTATTTTTTTAGACGATTAAACATTTTCGTTAAGTCATTAACAAGTTACGGCAAATCACCAAAAAATATCGACAAACGGTTTCTAGCCTACTGACGTTGAACAAAAAATTAAAGAATATCGAACTTATCATCTGCAAGCGAATAGAGCTTGAATTCAGATCGAATTACAGCAAATGAAATAATATTAAAATATAGATAAGCAAAATATCTTAAGCTTTCAATTATTGCATATCAAAAAATTTTAAATTACATTCCATCAATACAAATCCGCTTTAAAACAATAAAAACTTCTTGCCACTTCTATCGTAATAAGTAATTTACAACTTAATTTAGTAGGGAAATCGCTTACAATATTCTAAATTCACTATGGATTAATCTTAGATTAGATATTGTCGCAAAAATATTTTTGGGTTCAAAGATTTAAAAATATCCGAACTATCAGTAATCTAGAAATCAATACTGATATATTAACAAAATCTTAATAATAATAATTTCAAAAAAACCAACAAGAAACTGCAAAACACTTTAAAATAATAGAAAGATTAATTAAACTTTTACTTTAAACTATTCAAAAAAACTTTTTTAGAATCATTTAAAAATTAAAATCTAAAATTTCCATATTAGGTCTTGCAAAAAGTTCATATATTGCTAAAAAATAAGAAGAAAATTAAAAAAAGAAATAGTACTAACCGACAATATGAACTTTAGATTACTTTTAGGAACTACAATAGACTTGTAATATAATTATAATATCTTATTAAACTATGAATTGCATTATTATTGATGACGAAGAAATGGCAAGATCCATAATAGAAAAAATGATTGAAAATACATCTCAATTAAACTTGTTAAAAGAATTCTCAAATGCTATTCATGCCATAAAGTATTTAAATGAAAATAATGTCGATTTAATTTTTCTAGACATCCACATGCCTGATTTTACAGGTTTTGATTTTATTAAAACAATTAAAAGTCCACCCAAAATTATACTGATAACTTCTGATAAAAATTTTGCTATCGAAGCTTTTGAATACGAATGTATTGTAGATTATTTAGTAAAACCAATTACCGAAGATCGCTTTCAAAAAGCAATTCAAAAAGCGAATACTACAACAACAATTTTAAATAGAAGTGCTAATGAAGATAATGCAAACGAATTTTACATCAATATTGATCGCCGTCTGATCAAAATTGAATTTGCTTTCGTCAATATTATAGAAGCTAAAGGAGATTATATTCATATCAAAACGGAAAACAAAAACTATGTGGTCCACTCAACCCTTAAAAAAATAGAACACAAATTACCTAAAGATTTGTTTTTGAAAGTGCATCGTTCCTTTATTATCAATACAAAAAAAATTATTGACATTGAAGACAATAGTGTGTTAATTGGCAAAGACGTCATTCCTGTAAGTCGCGCCAATAGACCAGATTTAATGAAACGACTGAACTTATTGTAGCATTTTTATAAAAGAAAATACTACTTCTTTAATACTAAGTTGAAAAAAGCTCTTATTTCTCGTTTTTCTTCACTTTGAATACTGGTTTAGATGTCAACATCCATCTAAGACGCAAACCTACTTCTGTATATTGAAACCCGGCAGCAGTAGCAGACGCAATATTACTTTTAACACCATAAAAATTCGCCAAAAAACGATCTGAAAATTTATAGCCAAATTTAGCTTGCACTCGATAAGTCGATTGCTTGCTATCATTTTCAATGTATTGAAATCCTGTTGCAGCACTTAGTGTGTAAAAGATAGCATTGTTTTCAGCCGATTTTTCATCTTTCAAAAAATCAACAAAAATCTCATAAGCATTAAATTTACTTGGACTAAAATAAATTGTTGGCAATTGTTTTTGAAAGGCAATAAATTGATAATTAAAGCCTGCTTTCAAAATTGGTTTTGATAAAAAATTATAATATAATGAGGTAAATAATAAGTTTCGCTGGTTACTATCACTTTGCGCGCTGTAATAATATTGTGTAAACCATCCTAATTTGAAGTTTGTGCCAATATTATAATTGAAATAAAAATTATTAGCTGTTATCTCTCTACTTACCAGATCAGCATTGAAGTTCTGAATATCTCGCTTATACCCTAATTCTAAATCTTGCAATTTTAAGGGCTTTATTTTGAAAAATACGTCTACTAATAATTGACTATAATTACTAACGAAAGATCTTGCATTACTTGAACCTACTAAAACATTAAAATTTATTTTGGGATGAAATTGCCATTGTGCGCCGACCTTGAAGTCATTAGAGACTGCCGAATTTTTAGTGACTGTATTTTCAGTTTTTCTGTATTGATACATTCCTAAAAAAGCCCATTTCGTCGATATTGGAAAATTCAAAACTGTATTATTAGCGTAGGCTTCATTCTTTCCATTATCAAATGAATAACTTATTATCTCCTCTACACTTGGTGTGAAATTTTCATTTAATTTTTTTAGAAATCCAATAGCATCTTTTTGGTTTTCAAATATTTTCAAGGTAGTATCAACTGCTTCATAAGCTTTTAATGGTTCGCCATCTGCAAAGTAAGCATTCGATATTCCTAAGTTTCCATCAAATGATTTTGCATCGTTGACCAATATATTTTGGTAGTCAGCAATACTTTCTTTAAAATCACTACGATACATTCCTAAAGTTGCAGAAAGCGCTAATACCCAATTTTCATTGGGATTACTAATTTGGTATTCCTTTATTTTTGCTGCTGCTTCTTTGTACTTTCTATTCCAAATTAGTGCCTGAACATAGCGTTCTTTTGTTTGATTTTGTAATTTTATGTCCTCAATAAATTGGCTATTTTTTAATGCTTTTTTGGCTATAGATAAAGCTTCGCTATCTCTTTCGGCTATATGCGAAACTAATGACAATCCGTTTAAAGAAAACAAGCTATCCTTTTTGGATACTGCTAATTCTCGATATACCTTGGTTGCATTTTTTTTATCCTTAGTGATTAAATAAATATTAGCTTTATTCACTAATGTTTCCTTGTCTTTCGGAAAATCCTCAAAATTTTCATCTAATAAAGAAAGTGCAGTTTTATAATCTTGTTGTTGTACCAATTGATTGGCGTATCCCATGCGAATGTATTTCTTAGAAACTAAGGCATTTGGATTTTTAACAGAAACTGCCAAAGCTTTATTTACATAGATTAAAGCCTCCTCATATTGTTTTAAATTAGACAAAGTATTTGCATAGCCTAGTAAAGCCGGAAAACTTTCGGGATGCTTTGCTATCAGGCCAAAGTAATAAGGTTTTGCCTCAGAAAAATTTTTATTCCATAACATGCATTCAGCATAATTCAACTGGATTTCAAAATCATCTGGATACTTTTTTAGTAGTTCAGAAAAAATTACTGTGGCTTTTTCAGGACTTGAATTTAAACCGACAGCTCTACCGTAACATAGCTTTGCCGTTTTATTATCTGGATATGTCTTTAAAATTTTGCTGAAAAAAATTTCGGCTTGAGCAAATTCTCCTTTCTCTAAATTGGTAAAACCCTCTTGCATATCTTGCGCTTGAATTGATAATCCAAGAAGAAAGCAAAAAACTAAGACTATTTCCTTTTTAATGTTCATTTTTAAACATATCTTTTGTAATTAACTGCAAGTTAAGTATAAACATTGATTATTCGTCTACAGTAAAGTGCGGATAATCGAAAAAAAATAAAAAAAAATCTTATAACGAACGTATATTTGTATCAGAATTAAGAAACAAAATAGTAAAATTAATTATGAATAACAGATTTAGCTTGCTGAGTATGTAATACTATTAAGAAAAGAAAGAATTTTAAGAGCTGTCTGAAAGATGACAAACTAAAACACTTTTTTTTATTTCATTTATGTCACTGCCATTAACCTGTTTGTACCAATATTATGCGACTACTTAGAGAATTACATTGCCCTTTATTGTTGGACTTTTGCCTTTTTAAAAATCAATTTTAAAATTGCCTGCAAATTCAAAAAAGACTTGCTAAGTATCAAAAATATGATCTCCTTTTTTGCCGCAAAAGCTATACGTTTTTTTAAAATTAAAATCAATAAAGGCGATGTAATTCTAGTGAAGTACTATTTTAAAAGTTAATTCAATGTCAAATAAAAAGACTTAATTGTTTTTATTTAAAAATTAAAATCAATAATTTATATACAAAAAAGAAGGTTTGTTTTTTCCTTCTGAATCGATGAATCCAAACTGTTTTTGTTTGTTTTTTATCCACGGCCATTTTCCAGCAACTTTATCTGGAACTTTCGGAAAATCATATAAAGTCCAGGAAACAAATGCAAGTTGCTTCTTTTTGAATATAGATTGCATTTTTTTATGATAATTAGCCTGCTTTTCTTTTGAATTACCAAACCAACTCCACAGTCCTCGATTGGACGAAAGCCCAAATTCTTGCATTACCAAAGGCTTTTTGGCTGCTTTTTCTAAAACAGCAAGTTTGTCTTCAAAAAGTGAAATATCTTCATAATAATGATACGATACAAAATCTACCTTATCTTTTAGTATCTCTGCCGATGCAATATTAGAATATCCAATAGTGACCAAATGATTAGCATCGAATTTCTTGACTGCTGCAATCATTTGTTCCAGCCAAGGCTTTACATTTTGTTCCCCACGTGATTCAAAATCTAAATCAGGTTCGTTTTTAATATCCCAAGCAATAATATTTTTGCAGTCCTTAAAAGTCGTTACAATTTTCTCTGCATGTCGATGAGTTAAAGTCCAGCTTTCTGGAGCATAATCTCCATAAAAATCGAATAATGTAACGATTACAGCTAGTTTTTTTTCTTCGGCCAAGTCTAAAACTATTTTTACCTTATCTAATTTCTCTTTTGAAACCTCTGCTTTACCAAATTCTTCATAAGGAACAAAAATCCTAATCGTATTGAGTTTTGCTTTTGTTATTATATCAAAATCAGCAGCTATAGTATCTTTATTAAATTTATTTCCAAACATATCCCAAGCAGAATTTTTAGGATAATAATTAATACCTTTTATGATATAGGGAGCACCATTTTTTAAAATTTCATTTCCTTTTACCGTGTATATTTTTTTATTCAATTCTACAGCAACCAAACTCTTTTCTTTTTGCATCCGAACATAGTGTCGAATACGCCAAAAACCATCCTCTAGCAACATTAAAACCTTATAATTTGCAGTATCCCGAACAGAAGTTATAAGCTTGTTATCTTGATAAATATTTTGAAATTCAACTACATTTTTATCGGTAATAACGACTTGTTGGCCGTCTTCGCTATAAAAATCTAACGATGCATGATGTTCTATTATTGTACTCTGGATCGAAATTTTTTTGGCCTTATTATAGGCTATAATTTGTTCTAATTGCTTTCTCGAACTTTCTGTAAAATAATCGTCAATTCCATCATTGACATTGTTTTTAAGAGCATTATTTTTTATTACATAAGAAAACAAATAATGCTTCTCAATTTTCTGGATGGTTTGATTTTCCATCCGTCTACCTTGATTTTTGAAGGTTTCCCACGTTACTTTGGGTAAATATGTATCTAAAGTCTCTTTCTCTAAATGCAGCATCGAACTTCTATCTGCTCCCGAATTTAAGTAGCCCAAAATTTCACTCATTCCAAATAATACCAAAATATTAATCGCAATAAATGAAACTATTAAAATTGCCCGATAATTATTTTTATTGTTAATTACTATCATAATTTTTTTCTTCTACTTTTTGAATACTTCCTAAGGTTGAAATTTCAAATGAATATTTTTTTCTTTATAATATTCAGATGAAATAGTAAAAACAGCATGGCCTTTTACGCTATCTTCTTGCAAAGTTGCTACGAGTTGATTATGATGATACACTTTTAGAGTCACTTTAATTCCGTCTGGAACTAACTGATTTATAAAACTACGCAACGGGCCGACTATTATAGTGCGCTTATCTTTTGAAAATTCAAATTCAATTTTCGGATTAATCGGTTCGTAGTTAATTGCTATAGAATTACTTTCTGCTATTCCCGCTACATACGCTTTTGCAGTATAAACATCTTGGTGATCAGGATGCAAAATCTGAGCAGTTGCAACTCCGTTTATAGTTGTGCCAAATGATTTTAAAACCATATTATTAGCAGTAGAAATCACAAATGAGACCATGGTTCCGTCGCTTACAACGTTACCAAATTTGTCTTTAATAACAGCTGTTTTTAAGGTCGTAATTTGATTTCCATCAGCATATTGATGATTTCTAGTAAAAGAAATTATGAAATTTGTAGCGATTCCAGGAAAAATTACAGCGTTAAATTCTTTAGTAATGGTAGCATTGCATTGAGCAGAAACCAAAACTATTCCAGATTTTGTAGGAGCATCAATTATTTTCCAAGCAATGAGATTTTTCGTTTTTACCGTTTGATTTGTAATAGTATTTAAAAACTGACTTCTAAAAATTACAGGAGTATTTTCTGGTTTCGGATTATCAAAGCCATCTGTCGGAATGGTAACGTACATTACAAAATGACCATCACCTACCAATGTACTTGGTGGACCTAAATAATTTTCGATATCCGTTTTAGTGTCGTTATTGGGCAAAATTTCAAAGTTTCCCTGTAGTTTATTTTCTCCGTTTACAACCAAAAACCAATCAATACGACCCGATTTTTTAGCATAACTTTTAGGGAGGGCAAAAGTTAATTTATCATTTTTAACGGTGGCATCTAAAAGTGTTTTTCCTAAAGAATGAATTAAAAACAACTGCGGTCTATTTGACGTATTGACCTCAAAATCTAAAGCTATTTTGGCACCTGCTATAAAAGTCTTTTGTTGCGTAATTAGTATAATAGCGCCCGTTTGTTTTTTAGGCAATAAAGTGACTGATACCAATAATATGGTAAACAAACAAAAACAAAATATATAGATTTTATTCTTCATTATCTAGGATTTCCAATGTAATTATTAATTTCAATTTTAATAAACGAATACCCTTTATGTCCTTTAACCCTTTGCATTTGTGCACTTTCTTGTTTACTGTTTCGTACCGGAATTACCGCACGAGCAAGAGCTTCTGATTCTAAACCATTTACAAAACAATTTTCTGTTGAAGATTTTATAATCACAGGATTCAAATCTCTTAGCAAATTATAGGTAAAATATTGCTTACGCTGAATGCGAACACCCTCTTTTATAAACTGGTGATCAACATAAACCAATTCTTTTTTATCATTGTAATACGAAATTAAGAGCTCTGGAATGGTTACTTCTTGAATTCCGTAATTGAATAAAGTACCTTTGATCTGGTTGTTATATATCACTAAATCTGAAATAGCAACCGAATTATACAAGTCGGTGGTTGCGACATTTCCAGCACTTTGAATATCAAATGTAGCGGGAATATTTTTCAATTCTTTTGGTGTAAATTCATTGGGGTTAAAAGTTGTTGGCTTTACATCAGTTGGCTTTAACCACGCAATATCTTCAAAATTCACCTTAAAACTCGTGACTTCTTTTGGCATCAATTTATGTTTAATAGTATACTTTGCGTTGAATACGGCAATCGATTTATCATTTCTGTCATATAAAGTAGCTTTCAAGACCACATCTGCAGGAACATTATCTATATTTTGAACTTCACCAATCACTATATATTGACTGTCAATTTTTACCAAACTTGCCGATATAATTTCTAAATCTGGTTGGCGCAGTACATCTTCATGATAGGTCTGCTGGGTAGTTATCTTTCGTCTCCCTTGCTTGTAATACGAATTAATATTCTCTGACATGAATTCGTCCGGAGGAATATCGGTATCTTTTTTATCTGGAATGATAAACCATTTCCCGTTTATTTTCTGAACGTCATGTATGTACTTTTTTTCAATTAATTCTAATGGTGTAACCCACTTGGTCGTTGCAATAACTCTAGCTTTGTCTTTACTTTGCTGAACAATTTTAGTTTCGATAGCATCTAACTTGGCGTAAGAATTAAGAACACCATCCGAAACAGAAATTTCCAGCATAAACTGAGCCACCGAGTATTCTTTATTAGGAACAACATAAGAGTGCGCTTTATCATAAAACTTAAAATCTAGAGCATCATAATATGCTTTTACAACATTTTCAGGACTAATCTGTACAGCATTTTTGATATAAATGCGATATGCTCCAAAGCTTATAATTAGTAGTAAAATCCCTGTCCAAATGTGTAGAAATTTTATCATCGCTCTTGGAAAATTAGCATAAACAATTCCATACTTATTGAAAGAAGGTTTTTCTAAAGGCTTTATTTTTAAGGCCTGCAACCAAATCATCTGAACATTAAGTATAAAAGCCAGAAGAATGGTTAACATCGGAATAATTCCCCACATTAATTTCAAATAGATCGGTACTTCATCTTTTGGAAGAATTTTAGACAAGGGCTGCACATTTAGTTTTTCCCACACCATTATACCATTTTCTAATTGTGATAATCGATGCCAACCGCAGAAATAGAGAATTGGATCGTAAAATTTATCGTTAGAAAAAACATATTTCAAATTATATTTTTCAGGAACCGTTAGAAATTGCTGCAATGAACCAATACCTTCAAGTCCTCGAAATTTGGAGTTTTCCAGCCGTTCTACTGCACGAGAAGTCAATTCTGGTAATCTTCTTGCCGAATGGTAATTTCCATCAACCGTCATTGCCTTTGTTTGTGTCGATAAGTAGGCCATCTGATCACCAAAACCTAATGGCAAAAACCTCCAGTGATCGTGTTGATCCTGATTTAAGAAATTGACAATTGGTAAAAAGTTAATTTTTTGCGGTTGCAATGGTCTAAAATACCCTAACGTCATGGTAAACACTGCAAAAAACAAAAAGCAACCAGCAAATAATCCGCCTAGGATCCTCCTATAAACACTCCCAAATTTTACTTGCAAAGCCGTTCTTAAGTCACCTTCAACTAATCGGTACACAAATTCACCAAAAATGGGCAAACTCATTATAGAAGCCCAAAGTGTAAAGCGATCCAAGGTTAGGATATTAAAAGCATTTTCTCCTAAAATTGCTAAGGGAATTGGAGTTGTGCCGCCCGTTCCTAAAACAGTGAGCAAGGTTAAGGATAATCCGAAAAAAATATACCTTTTGCTGTAATATCTATAAAATATATAAGGCAATATAAAAAGTAATATTCCCCAAGGTATCAAGAAGAACATCAAGCCAGAAGAGGTTACTTCTATAAAATTGTCGCGACTTCCATGCGGAATAGGAACCTGAGTGATGGGATTGGCTTTAGAATTAATCCAATACGGCAGTATACAAAATACTAGCAGAAAAACGGCGCTACCACAGAAAAGAATAATCCGTTTTAATAATGATAGAAATGTTTTATAGAATATTTTGAATGTGATTTCCTTGAATGAATTGACATTTTCGCGAGCGGTATCCATTACTATCATACCGATTAAAGGCGAAACAAAAAATACCATTCCAAATAAAGGTGTAACATGATGCGAACAAACGGTTACGGCCATCAAAGACAGAGAGGTGAAGTAATATTTCTTTTTGCCTGTTTTGATAAAAAGATAAATCTCTGGAAGTGCATGCATTAAAACAGAAACTCCAATAATACTGGGAAGCTGTCCAAAAATATGCAATGTTTCTACAAAAGAAGAAGAAACCACTGCCAGAATAGCAGAATAACCTGCAACGGTTCTATTTCCAGTTATTAAAAGTGAAAATCTAAAAGTTCCTGTAATGAATAAAATAATCCCAACGATGGCAACAGTAAACATACCAAATTTCAAACCTCCAATTAAAGAAAGTAACCCAATGGTTTGGTGCACTAATGGAGGATAACTCATCACATTAAAACCCGTATACCAACTATAATTCCAAGGTTCAAACCAACTGTGGGCATAATGATTTCCGAAAAACATGTGAATTAAAGCATCATAAGAACTTTCTAAAGTAAAAAAAATAGCGCTGCCATGGAAAGTCAATCCAAAAAGTAAGGCTACTATCAAATATTTATTAGAAGTTTCTTTCAATCACTCTTATTTTACATTATTGTTTTTGTAAATATAGGGATATCGTCTTATAGAAGAAAACGATATAACTGTACAAAATGTCCTTTCATCGAAAGAAACAGTACCAAACATCTAAAATATCAAAAAAAGTCATACAAGAGCTCTAATTTTACATCAGAATAATATTCTAAAATAAGTATTGCCAGAATCATGTAATTAGAGCATCACAGTGATGTTATTTTCAAAAAAACAAAACATCTTTTGTTTAAATCTCTTGTAGAGACTTTCGTTGAAAGTACTTTTTAATTTCAAAAATTACAATTCATAATAAATATGTTGATTTAGTTAATTGTTGCCGAAAAGGAATTTATCTTATAAATTCCTTTTCATTTTTGTTAAAGTTTTCTTATTTTTCTTATATTTGTTTATAAGAATAAGCTTTTTAAAATTTCATCATACTATTTTTTTAATACTACACACTTGAATTGAATATTAAAAATACTTATAAAAAGATCACTGCGGAAAAATTTTTTATGCTTACAATTTTATTTGTAAATGCAGGAAATTATTTGTACAATTTGCTATTAGGAAGAATACTTGGTCCTTCTGAGTTTGCTGACGCTGCGATCTTAATAACTTTGCTTTTAGTATTGTCTTTTGTTGGAATGACATTTCAGGTTACTGCGGCTAAATATGCCGTTTTGCTAGAAGGAACGCAATTGCATGTTTTTTTAAAATTTATTTTTAAGTATGCACTCCTCTTCGGTGTAATACTGGGATTTACAGTAGTAGTATTCAGCCATCAATTGCAAGAAATTTTTAAAACCAAAACCTCACTAATGTTCGTTTTGTTTGGTTTGGGACTTCCAATGTATTTTATAATGAGTATTAATAGGGGTTTATATCAGGGGAAAAATGATCTGAGAAATTTGTCAAAAACCTACTATTTTGAAATGTTATGTCGTTTGATTTTGACACTTTTGTTACTCTACCTTTTACCTCAAATTCAATCTTCTATTATCATCGCAGTAGGAATTTTAATTTCTTTTGTCTTTGGTTTGATTCCCTTTCAAAAAATAATTAACAGCAAAAACAAACAGACTCTAAGTGACAATTTAGATACAAAATCCATTATTACATTTTTCGCTTTAACAGCCTTCTATGAATTAACGCAAATCATCATTAACAATAGTGATATTATGTTGGTTAAACATTATTTTGATAATGAAAAAGCGGGCTTATATGCTTGTTTAGCATTAATAGGCAGGGTAGTATATTTTGTCGCTTGGATGTTTGTAATGCTCCTTTTGCCCAAAGTAATACAGTTAAAAAAACAGGGTGAAGATACACTTCCGATTCTATTAAAATATGTTTTATATATTGTTTGCTTGTCTACAATAATTGTTCTAAGTGCACTCTTATTTCCAGAAATTGTAGTGCGATTAATGTTTGGCGAGAAATACCTACCCATAGCTTTTTTGTTGTGGAAATATGCATTGGCAACTTCAATTTTTGCTATCGCAAATATTTTTGCTTACTATTTTCTTTCTATAAATAAGTATGTGCCTGTTGTAATATCAGCCTTTCTGGGACTTACACAAATAATTCTAATAGTCCTCTATCATAATTCACTCGAACAAGTGGTTGTTATGCAAATCATCGCGATGGTGGTATTATTATTATTTCAATTGTTTTTTTTCTTTTTTAATAACAATAAAAAGTAACATTTTAAATATGAAAGTAGCTGTAGTCACTGCATTTCCGCCAAGTAAAGTTACACTAAATGAATATGGTTATCATTTGGTAAAAAACTTTGTTCAAAACTCAGAAGTATCCGAATTAATTTTATTATCCGATAAAACATCTGAAGCGAAACAATTAGACTTTGACCAAAAAGAAAAGGTAAAAGTAAAAGAATGTTGGAGATTTAACAGTTACACCACTATTTTTTCTGTTCTTAATGCAGTTCGAGAAGAACAACCAGATGTGATTTTGTTTAATCTTCAGTTTGTAAAATTTGGAGATAAAAAAACACCTTCTGCCTTGGGATTATTGTTACCCATGATTTTGAGATTTTTTGGATACAAAACAGTGGTTTTATTACATAACATTTTAGAGCAAGTTGATCTAGAAAAAGCAGGATTCACAGAGAGTAAATTCATGCAGAAGATCTATAATTTTATTGGAACTAACATTACCAGATGCATTTTGAAAGCCAATAAAGTTGCTGTAACTATTCATAAATATGTGGATGTTTTAAATGCTAAATACCATACCAAAAATGTAATGCTAATTCCACATGGGACATTCGAATCAGTCAAAAATCCTAATTTTGAAATTAAATCTGGCCCTAAACAAATTATGGCTTTTGGTAAATTTGGAACCTACAAAAAAGTCGAAATTTTAATTGATGCAGTCGAAATTGTTAGAAAAACAAATCCAGAAAAATTAGAAGTCGTGATTGCTGGAACAGATAGTCCAAACACACCTGGATATTTAGATGGAGTACAAGAAAAATACAAAAACGTTGAGGGAATAATTTTTACCGGCTATGTTGAAGAAAATAATGTAGAACGAATTTTTACTGATAGTACAATTGTGGTATTCCCTTATACATCTACTACTGGTAGTTCTGGAGTTTTGCATCAAGCAGGAAGCTACGGCAAAGCAGTTATCATGCCTGATTTAGGTGATTTGGCCTTGCTAATTAAAGATGAAGGGTATAAAGGAGAATTTTTTAATCCGGAAAGTGCCGATTCTTTAGCTATAGCGATTGACAAAATTATTTCAAACGATACCTATCGAAAAGAATTAGCAATTGCTAATTTTCAGGCTGCAAGCGCCCTATCAATGGACAAAATTATAATGATGTATATAGAATGTTTTAAATCAATACAATAAACTTAAATGTAATATTATGAAAATACTAATAGTAGATGATCAGCAATTGGTCTTGTTGTCTTTAGAAAAATTGCTAAGTGGTTTAGGATATGAAGTTATAAGTACAGACAATATAATCGATGCCATAGCTAAATATGACAGTGAAAAGCCAAATTTAGTTATTGTTGACATTAATATGTCTAATCTCTCTAATACAGAATCTTTAAATGAGCATCAATCTGGTTTGGAGGTAGTCAAACATATCAAGCAAATCAAAAAAGACAACACTCCTGTAATGGTTTTATCTGGTAATACTGATGAAGAAGTCATTATAAAAGGTTTTGATTTAGGTATTGATGACTACATGAAGAAGCCTTTGAGTTTAAGCGAAATTGGTGCGAGAGTAAAAAGATTAATAGGCTCTACTATTGAAAAAAGTGTTACGGAAAAACCCAATTCGAAAGAGCGATATATCCAAAACAAGTGTATTGGAGTTGTTATTCCGTGTTATAACGAGGAAACTCGTTTGTCTAGTGATGAATTTAAGTCTTTTGTACATAAAAATTTAGGTTACCATTTGTGTTTTGTAAACGATGGAAGTAAAGACAATACACTAGCTGTATTGCATGAATTAACAAAAGGAAAAGAAGAATATATTAGCGTTTATGATTGTAAAAAAAATGGTGGAAAAGCCGAAGCTGTCCGTCTGGGAATGTTACACTTGGCCAAGCAAAATCAATTTGATTACATCGGTTTTTTAGACGCCGATTTATCGACCAATTTCGATGATTTTCAAGATTTGGCAGATACAATTTATAACTCTAAATACAAATTGGTTTTTGGCTCCAGAATTTCAAGAATGGGAGCTGATATTACCAAACAATCCGCAAGAGCTATTATTAGCAAAACTATAAATTATATCATTAGAAAAATTCTTGGAATGGAAATTAACGATACACAATGTGGCGCCAAAATAATGACAAAAGAAATTATAGAAAAAACCTTTAATGAAAAATTCATAACAAAATGGGTTTTTGATGTAGAGATTTTTATGCGGATGAAAAAAATATATGGCTCTACGAAGACTCAAGAGTTAATTTTAGAAAAACCCTTAAACAGATGGATTCACATGGATGGTTCGAAATTGTCATTTAAAGATTCCATAAAAATTATTGGTCAAATTGGCCAAATCGCACTTCATTACAGGTAAAAAACTACAACCAGTAAAGTATAGAGCAAGTTAAAACCATAACTTGCTTTTCGCTTTTTTTATTAAAAAAGTACTTTTATGACAAACGGTTAAAGATTATTTTGACTCTATTTGTTTTTTAATATCTCTGACATATAATAGGAGAATGTAAAGTATCATAATATATGTATTAACTGCCAATAATAATACCATTCGTAAACTAAGCTTTTTTACAAATCGTTTACAAAATTTTGCATTAACTGTAAAATACTTTCAAATTTGTCTTCAGATCCAAGTGTGCCATTTAATAAGTAATTTTCGTATTCATGAGTAATATCATAGCTTTTTTCAAGGCCTAAAATAGATATTTTATGCTTTAATTTATGAACACACTCTGCTGCCAGCTTATAATGCTGCTCTTGCATACATTTATGATAGGAATCTATTTCAAGAGGTAGTTCTTTTTTAATAATTGCAATCATTTTTTGCTTAAATGCATAGTCTTCTCCGCAGAGTTGGTCAATATAATTTAAATTAGGCTGTTCCATAGTTTTTAGGTAAGGTAAAATAAAATGTTGTTCCAATGTTTTCTTTACTTTCAAGCCAGATCGAACCTTTATAATACTCAATAATTTTGTTAACTATAGAAAGCCCTACTCCTGAATTTTGATTGTTGCTTTCTAATTTTGTGAATATTTTAAAAATTTTGTCGTGGTATTTTTCAGCGATTCCGATGCCATTATCTTTGATGTAAAATTCAAAATCTTGCTCTTTTTCTCTACAACCAATTTCAATTTGGCCTTGAGACTTATCATTATAATGGATGCTATTTTCAATTAAATTTTGCATTAATTGTTTGAATCGCCATGTATTTCCTTTTATTTTTGGTAAATCATTGATTATCGAAATTTCAATATTTTTCGGAATATGAATATCTCTCTTTATTTCGTCAATTACCTCATTAAGATCAATTAATCTTTCTTCAGATTCTAACTTGTCTACAGTAGAATAATCTAAAATTCCTTTGATGAGCAAATCCATTTTTTCGACATTAAAAAGTACCTGATTAAGCGAGTTTAAGCAACTTTCACCCATTTCTTTATTATCCTCAATGACCCAATTAATAAGGGTGTCTATATTTCTGAGTGGTGCTTTTAAATCATGAGAAACAACATGAGCATATTCGTTAAGTTCTTTATTATGATTTTCTAAACTCTTTAGTAATTCTTCTCTTTGCTTATTCATAGTCACAATTTCTATAGATTGTTTTTTTAAGAAATCGGATTGATTAAAATCTTTTTCATTACCTAATTTTTCAGCATCCAAATTCATAGAATTCAATATTTCTGTCAAATTTGAATTTATTTCTTTTAAACTATTGGCTTCATCGCGTAGTTTTTTATTGGCTTGGAAAAGTTCATCAGAACTAATTTTCATTGCTCGCTGCAACATGTTCATCTGATCCTCGTGATTATCATAAGATTCATTGACTGCCTGCAAAAAATGCTTTAAATCTTTTAAGTGCTCAGGGTTTATAAATTTAGCAATTTGCCTTTTTAAAAGAGTATTCATTATTCGCTGATTAGGGTTAAAGTCATGGTTTGATTATGTAATTCACAAAAAGTATTCTCGCTAAATGGAGCCATTTCGCCATACGAGTAAAACCCGGTAATTGCTACTTCATTTCCTATTATTTCTTGCACTTGCTCTATTTCCTCTTCAACCCGTTGATTCATAACTAATTTTCTTCCTACGCAACTCACTAGTAAAGCAAGTTGTGGGTGATTTATTCTATTTTGCATTGCTAACATTGCCGCTTGTGAAGCTCCCTCGGCGATAGCATCTACAGAAGCCATCATGAGCTGTACTTTGGCATTTTCAGGCACTTCTCCAGCTAAAATCATCGACTGATCTTCGTTATTGATATTTAAAATGGTACGAACTACAGCTTGTGATTTACCTTCGGGCGTAACATTTAAAGGATATAACAAAGAAGCTTGCGGCAACTCATTGGCTTTGTCTCCTAAGTATTTTTTATACAAATCTAAAGCAGGTTGTCCATCGATTTCATACAATACATTGGCTTCTGATCTGGTAATAATTCTTTCGGGACCAAATGAGCTCCATCCTCCAAAACTGGAAAACGAAATTTCTAAAGTTTCTCCATAAAACCCAATTAAAACGACTTCTCCTTCTTTTGGATTTTCTTTATAAGAAGCCAATGTCTTCTCAAATTTTGCATCGTCTCCACACATTCCTCCTGAGATAGGCACTTTATTTTGAATGCCATTCTCAAGACCCTCAATAAGTGAGCTTCCGTTTACGAAACTACCTTCTGAAAGTACAAATAAATGCTTTAAGTTTTCTTTGGGTATTTGTTGGTAAAGAGATTCCCCTAAAGCATTTGCATCTTTATTATGATTAAAAATATTATCGGTTTTAATTGCAAACGTACTTTTTTCAAATTCTATAGCACTAACAACAATAGAATCATCAAAGACATTTGCATCTAAAATTTCACCCGCTGTAGAGCCAAAAACCAGATGTTCATAAGGAAACTCGTTTCTAATAGCATCAATGACTTCTGGAAGCTCTAATTGCATCCTATTGGCAAAAACAAGTACCAGCGGATTTTTTAGTTTTTCCTTATTTGTTAGGTACTGCCAATTTTCATTCTTTTTTTTATAAGCTTGAATTATTTTCATAGTTTCTATTTTGGTAATTTAATAAAGAAGGTTGTACCTTTAGTCAGTTCACTTTCTATCCAAATGTTTCCTTTGTAATTCTCGACTATTTTTTTTACAATAGACAATCCGATACCTGTTGATTTTTTATTAGATGTAAAAGACTGAAATATTTTAAAAATTTTTTCCTGATTCTCTGCAGCAATTCCAGGACCATTATCCTTAATAGCAAAAATATAATGCTTTTTTTCCTCTTCAAAACTTATTTGAATAATTCCGAGAGGCTTATCAATATAATTCACCGCATTGCTGATGATATTTAGAAACAACTGTTGCATTCTAAATCGCTCAGCTTTGATTGTCGGTAGTTCTTTTTTTACTATAACTTCAATATTCTTAGGTATATGAATAATATCAATTATTTTATTGATTTCAACATTCAAATTAATATTCTCAGTAATCATCTCAATATCATCTACTTTAGAATAAGTTAGAATTCCTTCAATCAAATGATCCATTTTCTCGACTTTGTCTTCAATCATATCAAGATATTGACTCGTTTGCGCATTAAACTCTTTATCATTATCTTCTTTAATCCATGTAACTAAAGAATGTATGCTCTGTAGTGGTGACTTTAAATCATGCGATACAATTTGAGCATAATCATTGAGCTGCTCGTTCTGTTTTTCTAATTTTTTAAGTAATTCTTCTTTTTGCAATTCTAGGCTCTTTTGTCGAGTTATGTCTAAATGTATAACTATCGAACCAATTACTTCACCATTTACATTATAATTTGGAGCGCCGCTAATTAACCAATATCTTGTCTCTCCTTTTTTATTGATAGAAGTAACTTCATACGAATCTGACTTACCTTTAACCCGTTCTTTATTTTTAAAATTTACTAATTTTTTATCCTCAGGATGCAACAAAATTTCAGATGCATTGTTGCCTAACAAATCAATTAAAGAGAAACCACTCATATCACAAAAAGACTGATTGGCTAATTGTATTACGTCATCCATATCTACTTCCAATAAACCCATATTCATATTGGCAATAATATTTCTATATTTTTCTTTTTCTGCTTCTAGACTTTCTTTGTACTTTTTCTTGATGGTAATATCTTCAAAACTCCATAAATGACCATCATTTTTCTTGCCTTTGGCTATCGGAATAAAACTCCTTTCGTAAACGCGTCCATCGGCCAATTCAATTTCTTCAGAAAAGACGTTTTTTTTATTTCTTAAAATTTCTTCTACCCTTTCAATAAATTCATCTGATCTTTTAAAAAAGTGTTTATTTTCTTCAGTAGCCATTTTAGAATCAAAACCTATCATCTCTTCTGGTTCTCCTTTAAAATCGAATAAATTACAAAACCTTTTATTGGCAATTAGCACCTTTCTATCCTCATCTTCTAGTAAAATGCCTGATTGAAGATTGGTTATTAATGACGTTAAACGATTCTCAGAATCTATAAGCTGTTGATTGAACTCTTTTTCTTGGCTTATATTTTCTTCGATAGCAAAATATTTAATCACCTCTCCTTGTTTGTTATGAAGCGCCTGTCCTTGTACTCTAACCCAGTATTTCTTTTTATATTTTGTATAATTTAAGATCTCACAAGTAAAAGGAAGTCCTTGTTTTATTTGATTCTTTAAATAAGCAATCGTTTTTGGATTGGTTGCTTCACCTTGTAATAAACGACCAGGACTCTTACCAATCAATTCTTCCTTGGAGTAGCCAGTCATTGTGGTAAAACTACTATTGGCCCACTCAATTTTACCTTCACTGTCGCAAATAATGACTGCACTAATATTTTTATCTGCTATCGAGGAAAGTAATAAAAGTTGTTCTTCTTTTTGTTTATCTTCAGAAATATCCTCAATCATTGCAAAATATTGAATCACCTTTTTGGAGGAATCAAAAATGGGTTGTCCCACTGTTTTAGACCAAAAAGTGCCACCGTTTTTTTTAGCATGCAAAATTTCTACTTCAAAAGTATTTCCCTCGTAAAATGCATTGATCATTCTGTGGATCTCCTCTTTATTCGATAGAGCGTCCGAACCTACTTCAACAGGTGTTTTACCAATGATTTCATCGTTCTCATATCCTGTCAATTTAAGATATGCATCATTACACCAAAATATCTTTCCATCCGGATAAGTGAATACAATGCCGTTTTTATTCGTTTTTGCTACCAAGGACAACTTATTTAGCTCTTCTTGATTTCTTTTTTGTTCTGTAATATCTCGTCCATAGATATTTACACAGCCCTCTTGTTGCAGACTTTTACAAACAAAAGAATAGCACTTACCATTATTCTCCGCCTCAAACATCCATCTTTCTTTTCTCTTATCAATTTGATGAATGATAAATTTTAAAAAATCCTCAATTTCATAATCAATTCCCTGAAATATAAGATTTTTTAAATCTTCGGCTGCTGGATTCATTTTTAATAGATGTCCCTCAAAATCAATCCGAATTAATGGATCTGGACTTTGAGTAGTAAAAAGAGCAATATCAACAATTTTCTTATTGGCTTCTTTTAATTGATTTTCTTGCTGATGTATTGTATTCAAAGAATTTTGTAATGCTGCATCGTAGTTAGCGAAATCATAAAGAGAGATTTTTTTTTCTTCAAAATAATTCAAGGAAGTATGCGATAGGCTACCTATAAATAAATAGCCATTTTCATAGTTTTCAAATTGTCCTCGAAGCGAAATTTTATCTTTAACAGATTCTATTATAACTAATTGATTGGTAACTTTATAAAAATTGTCAACATTTAGCTCTTCGATAAATGGATTGGTAATTGTAAATGATCTCAGGAAATATCCTCTGCATTTTAAGTCCGGAAGTACTTTGATTAAACCTTCACCTCGGTCTTGAATAAGTAAGTTGTGGTCTAGTAAAACATAAAAAGGGAAAATCCTATTGAATGTTTCACTATCAAAATGAAATTGAGAATTTTCCATGTTGTTACCTCCTTAGTTTTAAAAATTTCATGAATACGGCATCTGGATACATTCTATTATTTCGAATGTTTTTGATTACGAAAAGTAGATAAGACTACTGCTAAACCCAACTCAAATTCCAGCTATTCAACTCTTTTAGAATTGTAACGTAAAGTACTACTTTTTTTCTTACACTACAAATGTTTTAAATCTCAAGTGGTTTTCAATTTGTTTATGACATAAAAAACAAAAAATATTTTAAAGCTTTAATTCTTATCTCTAGTACTAGATTCAAAAAATAACGCTACTTATTTTTACTGAGAAATTAATTCATTCGTGCTCCAATAGTCTAGTATTTTTTTTATCCTATCTACATAATCCTCATATTTCAAAGGCTTTAAAATGTAGCCCGCAATACCTATTTTATAACACTCCATCACGTCTCTATGATTGTTAGAAGTAGTTAAGATAATTGCTGGTATATATTTTAATACATCATCTGCTTTTAAGATAGATAAAAACTCGATACCGTTTAGTTTAGGCATATTAAGGTCTAAAATAATAACATCTGGTATTATTTCTTTCCTTTTTAATAGATCAACTGCTTCTTCTCCATTATTTGCTTCAATGATTCGATGATTGAGTTCTAAACTTTTTAGTACTCTATTGAATTTCATTACTTCAATTGCATCATCTTCTATTAATAGTATATTCAACGATTTTGCCATTTTATTAATTTTAAAGTTTGATGCATACTTATTCAACTTCAAAGGTATTTTATTCCTTTTAAAGCAAGAGTCTTTTTTAGTTAATTCATAATATAGTGTAGACAACTGCAAAAAAAGTGTCGACGAATGGTATTTTATATGTAATTCATTCATAAAAAATATCCGGAAGCCAGTAAAAAACGACATCTAAAAAGGGATCCTAATACTTCAATCTAATTTTTATCGAATAGCCATTGCATCTGATTTTTAAAATTTCTTATATATAAGTAGAACGTCTGTAACTATATAATAAGTAAACTGAATATTAAAAAAAACAAAAAAAAGGACGATTTCCATTTTTAATATTAATTTATCGACACAAAATCATAATCAACTGTAATTCAAGCATAAAGATTGATTATTGATCGACAACAAACTGCTATTCATCGAAAAAACAAAAAACAATTCTTATAATCGTCTTAGATTTGTGTCAGAATTAAGGAACAAAAAAAATAAAAATTAATAAAATAATTATTTCCAAAAAAAATTTAACAATGTCAGCAGTGATTGCAACTTCGATAGATAATCTATTCGATTTAGTAAACACTCAAAATTAAAACTATTTATCAACAAGAAATGAAGTTTCATTCAAATACCACTGAAAAATGAAAACAGCAATTACTTTAGCAAACACAATTCCTATTGGAATCAAATCTGAGCACTATTTAGTATTCTCCATGATTATTATAACTATTGGAAAAAACCTAGAGCCAAAGATCCCTATCGAAGCAAACACTTTGATTATGATTTTTTTAGCCATTTCATTAATCGGAATAACACTTCAAATTGTTAATAACCGTTTAAAAAAGAAAATTTTATTCGATACATTTCAAAAACGGTATTAGTTACCATAAGTTATAGTATCAAGCAAAGAATTTTTTATAAGTTATTTGAAAAATGACAAACTAAAACTAATTTTTGTTTCATTTTTGCCACTGCCATTACCCTGTTTGCGCCAATATTGTTCCACTATTGCAGTTACTTCCAGAATTACATTGCCATTTATTGTTGTACTTTGCGCTTTTAAAAATCAATTTTGAAATTGCCTACACCTTCAAAAAAGACTTGCTAAGTACCAAAAAATATTACCACCTTTTTTGCCCAAAAAGCTCTGAGCTTTTATCCAAATTAAAATCATTAAAAGGCGATGTAATTCTAGTGAAGTGCTATTTTCTTGCTTCACAAACAAATTTTCGATACTACTTTTATTAAAAGAAAAAGTAAAATGCTTGTTGTAGGCTGATAAAATCTTCCGTCAAAAATTAACAGTTATACTCTTTTGGTAAAACAAAACAAAAGCAAGCACCTTTTTTATTATCTTCTCTATTCTTCAAATAAATAGTACCCACTACTCGATCTACTATGGCTTTTATTGTTGACAAGCCAATACCGGCATTTTTACCATATTTTGAGTTAACTGTTTCAAACAACTCAAATACTTTTAACCAATATTTTTCTGGTATACCTGGCCCATCATCTTCATAAACAAAAGAATAATTAGTTTCATTTTCTGTTAGTGAAATCCAAACATTACATTCTTCTTTGTCGGTATGTTTCGTTGTATTTGATAAAAGATTTTGAATAATTTGAACAAAACCTATTTTTGAATGCCTTATAAAGGTATCGCAATTCCTAAAATTTATATGAGTCGGAATATGTAAAGCACCATTATTAACTATATATTGAATAGTGCTTTCGACATTAAAATCTTCAAAACAAATTTGATCGTTACTAACTTTTGTATATTCTAAGATTCCATTAATTAAGAAATCCATGTATTCATTTCGAGAATAAATTAAATCGATGCAAGCTTCTAATTCTGTGTCTTCAAGGAGTGTTTTATAATCTTCTTTTATAAAAATTAATAATGAATTTATACCTCGTATTGGTACTTTTAAATCATGAGTAAGCCGATAAGCAAATTGGTCCAACTGCACATTTTTTTTAATAATTTCATCATTCAAATCTTCTAAAAATCTATTTTTTTTACGAAGTTCAAATTGCGAAATCACTTGATTGGCCAATGCCTTTAATGATTCTTGTTGGTTCTCTGTAAGACCTTCTCTTGGTTTTGTATCAATAACACAAAGCGTCCCTAAAGAATAACCGTCTTTGGTATTTAACGGAGCGCCTGCATAAAACACTACGTTTGGGGCATTAATTGTTAACGGATTATCATGAAACCTTTCGTCTTTAGTGGCATCCGGAATAATAAATAATTCATCCGGTGTGTTTATTGCATGTGCACAAAAAGCAAAATCCCTTGGAGTTTCGGTTGCATTTAAACCATGATGCGATTTGAACCATTGTCGATTATGATCAACTAAAGTGACCAATGCGATGGGTGTACCACAAATTTGTGCTGCTATTTTGGTTAAGGCATCATACTCATCTTCAGGCAATGTATCTAGTATTTTATAAGCATCTAAGGCTTCGAAACGAAGATGCTCGTTATCAGGTATTTCAGGTTTTTGCATATAACTGAATTTTTATTTTTTTCTATTATAACAAACGTAATTATGTAAGGAAGTTCTATTTCTTTTAACGATAAAAATAACTAATTTTCCTT
Source organism: Flavobacterium sp. B183 (assembly GCF_023539155.1). Lineage (NCBI taxonomy): Bacteria > Pseudomonadati > Bacteroidota > Flavobacteriia > Flavobacteriales > Flavobacteriaceae > Flavobacterium > Flavobacterium sp. B183. Next base: position 4,430,082 of record NZ_CP097434.1, read on the forward strand.
AATAATATACCTAATTATTTTAAAACTAGCCTACATATAAAATTCAATCTTGTTCAAAGCGAATTTGTTTGTATCAAAATGAGGCTTCATTTTGTTCTTACTATCCCGTTTACCCTAATGCTAATTTAAATATATTAGTTTTTTTTTTCTTACAAATTATCAAAAGGTTTTCTATTTAATCGGATATATATTCCTTCAATAACTCAATTCTACATAAACAGGCAAATGGTCGGATGGATATTTTAAGTCTTTTGAATCACTTAAAACAGCAAATTTTTCTACTTTAAAACCAGTATCTTTAGATATCAAAATATAATCCAGCAATCGTGTTACGGGTTCATTGTGCTTAAAACCGTTAAAAGTTCCAGAAGGACCAAAAGGTAGTGTTTTTGAAACTTCTCTGGTATCTTTCATTTCTTTCTTTAGAAGAAAAATGCCCTCTGATTCAGGCTCTGAATTTAAATCTCCAGTAAAAATGACCGAATAATTTTTATTATTCACTTCTTTAATTTTAGCAAGAATAAGTTTTATACCATTTATTTTTGCCTGTTCACCAACATGATCTAAATGGGTATTGAAAATCCAGAAAAGCTGCTTTGTTTTTAGATCTTTAAACAAAGCATAGGTGCAGACTCTTTTATATGCCGCATCCCAACCCAAAGAAATTTCACCGGGTGTTTCTGAAAGCCAAAATGTGTTATTTAAAAGCATTTTTAAACGCTCTCTATTATAAAAAATAGTAGAGGATTCCCCTTTTCCAACACCTTCTCTTCCTATACCAACAAAACTGTATTGAGCAAGGTTACTTGCAATATCATTTACCTGATTTGGTGCCGCTTCCTGAATTCCAAATACATCGGGCTGATAAAACTGAATTTGGGATGTAAAAAAATCTTTGCGGTGGCTCCAGTCATTATCACCATCAACTGCTAGGTCTACACGAATATTGTAAGTCATTATTTTTAAATTCTGTCCATTGATTTGCATGGCCAAAAGAATCACTATCAAAAATTTTACTTTTCTCATAACTTTATTTTTATTCTGTATTGAATTAATTTATTTTTAAATCTTTAAAATTGATTTCTTATTTTCTATTATTTGCCAATAAAAACGCTGCTCTAATTATAAAGAGCAGCGTTCAAAAAAATAAAAAAACAAAACTAATCAATATGACCTTTTTGCTAATTTGCTAAAAGCCACATTGTCTTATTAATTTCATCATAACCTCCAAATTGACGGTTTAAGGCCTCCATCAACTTTTGACTGTTATAATTCAATTCCGAAGAAGGATATAAATATCTTATAGGCATACTAGTAGGACTATTAACGTTTAGGTTTGTTGTCGGGTCAATATTAAAATCCGGGTATTTATTTCTTCTGTATTCAAAATACGCAGTTTCTGCATCAACTAAAAAATTGAGCAAATATCGCTGCATCCAAACTTGCTTCAATTGCGTAGCTGCATCTGCCGAAAATGCTGCTTCACCGATAAAATAAGTATCAATATCATTTTGCACAATAGGATTTCCATGTGCAAAAGAAGCATCTGTACTCATAAGATTTTTTAAGGCAGCTTTCACTCCATTTTCATAATAAAGCTGTGCATTTGATGCAGTAATCCAGCCTTTAATGCTCGCTTCGGCCAAAATCAGTTCCTGCTCTGCATAGGTAAGCAGCCTTCTTGGATCGCTATTTTGTTTGGTTTGGTATCGCAGGTTTATTTTAGAATATTTGCCACCTGCATAATTAGCGTTCATTAGTCCATAATCTAATGAAGTTTTTACACCAGTATAAGCCATAAAGCTGTTTTGAGCTAATCCTTTTGCAATTTGATCTGCTGAGGGTTCTGCAAAATAAAACAATCTTTTATCGTTTAGTCTTTTTAGATTGTCTACTACAATATCACTTAAAATAGTTCTTCCGGTAAACATATCATTTGTACTGTATAATGGATGAAGGTTTACGGTATTATACTCTAAGCCAAAATAATCAGAATCATCTTGAAGAAGTATATTTTCATTAACTATACTGGCAAATTTCTCTTTAATTTTTAAATCAGCATCACTCTCTTTTGCACTGAGAGTCATTAGAACTTTAAGTTCAAATGCATTGCAGGCTCTTCTCCATCTTTGAGGATTTCCTTTAAAAATGGTTGGATCTCCATCAAAAGTCAAACCTTGTGAGAATTCAAGACGTGCTTGTTCCAATTCACCAAGAATCCCCATAAAAACTTCTTTTTGAGCGTCGTATTTTGGTTTATAATTGCCTTGCAGTCCAAGATTTGCTTCACTGTATGGAATATCTCCCATCTTCATGGTAAGGATATAAAAAGTATACGCTCTTATAAAATGACCTATTCCTTTATATGAGTTTTCTGCCGGGCTGCCTTGAGCAGCAAGTAACATTTTATCAATATCAGGTAAAATGGTCATTTTGTTAAAACTTGAATTGGCTATTAAGTTATATTGAGTTCCTAATTGTCCTTCATTAGCATAACCAACATATTTTGGCAAAGCATTTTCAGAAATATATTCTTTTGAATCAGTGCCTTGATATTTAGCAATACTCAGAATTATATTTGTAGCTAATAGTGAAGCACTTACCTGGGTAGGCGTATTAGGGTTGGTATTGATTTCATCAAAATTACTACAGCCAGAAAACATTAGCATACCTGTAATTGCAACGATTATTTTTTTCATATCAATAATTTTAAATTATGTTTACTTTTAAATTTAGAATTCAAGCTTAATATTGCAACCTACAAAACGCTGTGAAGGATCGCTAAAATTATCAACTCCTCCATCTGGATCAGAATATTTAAAATCTTTTGCCCAAAGGAATAAATTTTGACCTATTGCTGATACTGTAGCATTTTTTGCTTTTATAAAACTATATACTGACTTAGGAACACTATAAGTAAGTGAGACTTCTCTTAATTTCAAAAAAGTAGTGCTGTAAGTATCCGCAGGAGATGAATTACCTCCCCAGGCTGTACCTTTATGAATTCTTTTTACATAGTTCTCATAAGTAACAGGAACATCATTTGAAGCATATTGTCTGGTATCACTGGTAATATTTCCGTAAGCATTATAAGTTACTGCACCTGAAATTACTTTTACTCCATCTCCTACATAATTACTTGTACCGGTAGTAATTATCTTTGTAACGAATATCATTTACAGAGTCAGGATGGTTTCCAGACTGCCACATATACATTTCGGTTGTAGTTTGTGCCAAACCTCCTACCCGTCCATCAACAGAAATATTCAAAGTGAAATTTTTATAACAAAGTGAAGATGTCAGCCCCCAAATCCAATCAGGATCACCATATCCATAAACGGACTCATAAGGAGAATAGACCGGTAGCCCATTTTCATAAATAACAGCACCATTTACACTTTTCTGAAAATCGTTTAAAACAAAAGCATCAACTCTGTTTCCAACTTTTACCCAGGGTCTATCTGCCGAAAATTCTTTGTCCAACTTGGTATAATAGCGTGCATATTTAGACCAGTTTGCCATTACATCCCATTGCCAGTCTGAAGTTTTTATTGGTGTAAAGTTTAGTGTAAGTTCAACTCCTCTTCGGGTAATTTCCTGATCTATATTGATATAATTTGAGCTAAAACCTGATGCACTGCTGACATTGGTAGCGGTTAAAAAGTCGTACATTCTCTTTGAATAATAAGTAAAATCAAATGACAAACGTTTTTTAAACAAATTGGCAGCTGTTCCCATCTCCCATGTACTGGCTGACTCGGGTCTAACTTCGTTTCCACGGATAACATCAGGATAAGATGCCGAGTTTAAACCTCCCCAGGAATTGGTTGTAATATTGTAAACCGAATTAATATCATAAACTCCTGCCGGGGTTTTAGATGAAGTCCAGGAACCGCGAAGTTTCCATAAAGTTAACCAATCAAATTTTGGTAAAACTTCTGAGACTAAAAAACTGCCTGAAACAGATGGATAAAGATAAGAACGTGTAGATTCAGGAAGAGTTGAACTCCAGTCCTTTCGTAAAGTACCTTCAAGAAAAGCCATTCCCTTCCACGATCCGGCAAGTCTTCCATAAAAACTGTTTACCTGTCTTTTATAAACAGAAGAATTCACAACAGCATTAGTAACAGAAGCCTTTAAAGAATAGAACCCAGGAACAGAAAGTCCTCCCTGGCTTCTGGCCTCAATACCTTCGTCCTGTGTATAATAAATAGTTCCTCCAAAAAGACCGTCAATATCAAAATCATTGATCTTTTTATTTCCATTTAAGATAAAATCAGTATTAGAACTATAACCACTTCCTAGGCCTTCATTATAAGATCCTTTTAGAGATTCACCCCAAATCTCAGTCCCGTTAAGAATAACTGTAGAGACACCGGCACCAACCAGAGACCCTTTTGAAACCCTAACTGTCTGTTTGTTATTATAGGTATCAAAACCAGTTCTGACAGTAGCATTAAGCCAGGGCGCTATTTCATAACTTGCCGAAACAAAACCGTTAAAAACATTGCGGTCTAAACTGTGTAATCTTTCAAATCTGTCAAAATAAGGATTATTATTTGTACCGGTATAACTGTTATTTTGCGACTCATTTTTTACAAGCCAGTAATCTTTATATTTTCGTATGTCGTAATCCGGAGATGACCAAACCAGAATATTATACATTGGATCATAGCCTTTATAACCATTAAATCCAATATTTGGCGAACTTTGCTTATTTATCGATATTGAAGATGATAATTTGAATTTATCTACACTAATATCTCCACCTAATGCATAAGTATATTTATCATATTGAGAATTTGGATATTGCCCTTTATTGCTAACCCAGGTTGCAGATGATCTAAGATTCCCGAATTCTCCTTGCTGTGTTACACTTAAGTTATTATTTAAAATGTAACCCTGATCCAGAAAGTTTTTAAAATTATCCTTTCCTACTGGTAAATAAGGCATCGATTTATACGATTTACTAACCGGATCCCACTGAACAACTTCTTGTCCTTCCATTGGTACTCCCCAAGAGCCTGTTCCCTTATACATATTGGTAGTAGCATCTATCTGTCTTCCAAAAGTCGTTTGGGTTTCGGGAATTGCCAGATAACCCGCTGTAAACATCGTACTGCTGTTTAACGATACCGTAAGGCCTTTTTTAGAACTTCCTTTTTTGGTTGTTACAACAATAGCACCGCTGGCGCCACGATAGCCATATAAGGCTGATGCAGTTGCTCCTTTGAGTACGCTTAAAGATTCTATATCATCAGCAGGAATGTCCCTGAGAGTCATGTTTCCATAAGGTACTCCATCAATAACTAATAAGGCACTTTCGCCTCGAATTTCAACAGTAGGGGATTCTGCAAATTCAGTACTGTTTTTTACAAGTAAACCTGATACTTTACCAGTTAATGACGTTGCAACATCTACACCTTTTACCGTTTGTACTGAAGAGCCATCGACTTTTTGTACAGCATATCCAAGAGCCTTTTCTTCTCGTTTAATTCCTAAGGCAGTAATTACTAACTCGTTTAGTGCTTCAGCTTCCTCTTCAAGGGTAATATTGATTGTCCTATCTTTTTCAACTTTTTGTTTAACGGTCTTAAATCCCATATAAACAAAAACTAGTATTTCTCCTTCTCCGGCCTCAATACTGTATTTTCCGTCTAAATCCGTTTGCACCCCTACTGATGTTCCTTCAATCAGAATTGTAGCTCCGGGAATTGGTTTACCTAAATTATCCGTAACTGTACCTGAGATTTTTATTTGCTTTGCGACATTTACTGCCTTTTTACCTTTAGCAGGATTATTCATTTTAAAAGTAATCAAACCATCATTTATCTGATAAGCAACTTTAAATTTAACAGCAGCTTCCTTAAGTAATGCTGCTATTGTTTGTGTTCCTGAACTAAAAGGAACTTGAGTTTTAAGTTTTGCAACCTCATCAGAATAAAGAAGTGAAAAATCAGTTTGACTTTCAATAGCTTTAAATAAAGCTTTGAGTTCATAAACATTTTTTGAAACTGATACTGGAGTAGATTCTGTGCTTTGCGAGGTAAATGCTGACGCAAATGTCACTTGTGTCCATAACGTAACCAAAAAAAAGAAAAGTATATTCTTTTTATTATTGTTTTTATTTGTTACAAGATACATAATTTGAATATATTTGTTTTATGTTAATTATTTGCAATTAATGTGACCCGATGATTGGTGGCCGCCATGTTCGGGTTTTTTTTATATTTTTTGAGTAGTTTTTCAGTTTTGCATAGGCGCTAGTTTTTACAGGGTTTTAGTTTAATTTTTATGGTGTCATTTTTAATTGTGCTATATTCCATATCATTAATGAAACGAATACTGCTTAAGATTTTTTCGATGTCATTGCCTGAGAAATTTCCACTAATAGTATTGCATTGATAAGGTTTTGAATCCAGTTTCAGTACCACATTGTATTTTCTCTGTAGTGTTAGCAATACCTGATCTATCTGAGCGTGATCAAAAAAGATTCTTCCCTCTCTCCATGCCAGGTAATTTGATGATTCGATATTATTAGATCTTATAAAAGCCCCTGAAACATCATCATAACTCACTCTCTGATTTTTAGTGATAATTTCGGATTTAGATGAATGCTGATCTGTAACTTTTACCTTTCCGGAAACAACCGTTACTGACGCAAGACCTTTTTCATAATTGGTTACAATAAATCTGGTTCCCAGAACCTGCGTTTTAAAATGAGCTGAAGAAATTATAAATGGATGTTTTTCTTTGTGTACAACTTCAAAATAAGCTTCTCCTTTTAAAGTAATTTCTCTGGAATCTTCTCCAAAGTGTTCCGGATAAACTATACTGCTTCCTGAGTTTAAATAAACCACTGAGGAATCAGGTAATCGTACATTTTTTTGCTCACCAAATTGTGCAGCAACAGTAATAAAATGATTCGTTTTAAAAATAGAATTAAAAGTAAACAGCAACGTTCCTAAAAGTATAACAGCCGCAACAGATGCCGAAATTCTATAATAATAGGTTTTCTTTTTTCTTTCTAAACGTTCTTCTATTTTAAGCAAAATACGATCTCCCAAAACATTATCAATATTCTGTTCTGTAATACCGTTATATTGAATTTTGTTAAAATAAGTATCTATTATTTTTTTTTCCTTTTCAGAAGATTTCTCTTCACTGTATCTTTTAAAAAGATGCTTGTACTGTTTTTGCATATGACTATTTAATAAGGTCTTTATTATATAGTACACGAAAAGCAGGCAGCACCTATAAAATTTTTAAAGGATTACAATTTGTTAACATTCTTAACAAAAAGCTTGAAAAGAACTCTAGCTAAGAACAAAAAATAAGGATGGCCAATAATTTAATGAAGTAATCATTTTCTGTCTTTAACATTTTTAAAGCCTTATTAATTTGATTTTCAACTGTACTTACTGATATCTTTTTATATTCAGCAATATCTTTAATGCTCAGCTTTTCATAAAATCTAAGATTAAAGATATCAAGGCACTTAGGAGGTAAAATTTCATGTGCCTTTTGTCTGACTTGCTCAACGATCTGCTCTTTTGGAAATTCAAAAAATTCTTCCTCATCTATCAATTGTATAGATTCTTCTAAAACTTGTAATTCAAAAACTGTTAGTTTCTTATATCTAAGCCTTTTAGCGCATTGGTTTCGAACTGCCTGAAACAAATATGCTGTATAATTTTGAATATCAGTATCATTCATTCGTACCCAAAAGTCAATAAATATTTCCTGAATAATATCTTCTGTTGATTCTTTATCACGCAAAATATTAAAAGCAAAAGAATAAAGGGCTTTCCAGTTCTGCTGGTAAACTTTATTGAAAACAGGTTTTTTGTCTAAAAAAGTATTGTATTCTGCGTTCACTACATTAGTTTTAGTTTACTGCAAAACTATATGGCCCTTACCTAACTTTACTATTTATCAATATGATATTTTTATTAAATTTTTAATTAATCAGAAAACAGGCTTGATAACTTAAAAATGATCTTGATAAAGAGGTAAAATGTTATAATAATAAGTTCTATAGAATCTGTAAGCATAAAATATAAGCCTTTAAGTAATTTTAAAATTAAACTATTAATTTACAGAATGATATAAACATAGTTATCCATTATCTAACCTCCTGAATCTTTCTAGGCATATGGATTTTAATCTTTGAGAATGACTTTTTTGTTAAATACTTTTATGACTGCACTTTATTGTATTAAAGATGCTGGACACTCAGATTTGGATCACAAAATTGAATTAATTCCATTCGATAAGTTAGAGTCATTTTAAAAAAAATATTTATATTAAGAAATCTTAAGTTTTTAAAAAGTATAAATGAAGTACTGTTAAAGGAACTACAATTAAAACTAAATGAAAAGACAATTAAATAATTTAAGCTCATGAATTTTTACATCAATCCCCAACGGAACATCCAAACCAAATTCATAAAGCCAATGGAAGAAAGACACTAAATATAGTAAGCTAATCTCTTCAAACCTCCATAAATTTTGTTGAAATTTATCCCGTTCCTGTCACCACACTGCCAAAAGGCGCCAATTGAAGACAATTGACGCCTTTTTTATTATACTTTATAAATTTATTAGTCTAAAGAGCCGCACTATGCTATATTTTATTGCATCAGTATTAAAAGGTGCGTATTTAGTAGTTCTGAAAGATACGTTCCAATGTTTAGATTCTTCATTTATTCTTTGCCGAAAGTACTAATAGCTTTAAGAGAATTGCAGCGTATGATATTAAAAAAAGTGATAATTTACAAAAAATACAACAATTGGCTTCGAATATGCATTTTTCAAAAGATAAAATAGGACCTTTAGGCGGCCCTTAGCCCTGATAACAGTGAAAATCTTTTTGTGCCAGTGTTCTGCGCAAAAGATTGGAACATAAAGCGGTAAGAGCTCCAAATAATAATAATAATAATAATAATAATAATAATAAACCTAAAAAATAATATTATATACAATTGACGATGCTCACCACTCCAAAATAAATTCCGCCAACAACTCTTAACGCCTGATTAACTCAATACTCGATTACTCAAGCCCTGCAGAACGCTCCCGGCTTTTGTACAATCAAAAATAGAAAAACTTTATTTTTTCGACAGCAAAACAAAGATCCCTAAATGTCCGAAAATAGCTATTGCGTGCATTTAAATCGGCATAAGCGCAATGTTGAATCCTAGCATAAACCACAATCACAGCCCTTATCTTCATTATTTCTTCAATATCCCGATAACTTAAAGTAAACCTAACTTTAAAATATACTGCCAGCAGAATAATTGACTGAGGATAACAATGAACTTCGGTATTCATTTTTCGCTAGGTTTAAAATTATAAAGATAAAGTTATCCTAATGCGACAGAACCATTTTTTTCGATTTAAGACATTGTAAAATAAAAAAACAGCGCGAACGGCTGTTTTAATTTTTATGCGATATTACTATAAATCTATGATTTTCTTTAAATGTTAGATAGAATAATTAACCATCAATACATCTGGTATATTATCATAATACATTTTCTTGAGATTAAAATTTTTAGATACTTAAACTTCTTCCACTATCAATAATTTTCCCAGAACCAGCTGTGTGATCATTTAGAAAAATTTGGGCATCATTTTCAGTGTTGCTAAATCAGCATTATCTTTAGAAAGTTATACTTTTAAAATTCCAGAATTAAGGCCTATTATTTTAGAATTTTTATGAAAGTTTAATTTTATATTTTTCTTCTGCTGATGAAGGGCTTATTTTCTGCGTAAACTGTCCAATTTGGAACACTTTTTCAATAAACTCGATCTTTTGATCCAAGGAATTATTTTCATTTTTTAAGTGGACTGCAAAATGGTTTGTTAATTTTTGAATAATTCTGGAACTGATTAAATCCATTTGAACTTCATCAAAATTGATTATTTTCTTTTTTTGAAAAGCAAATTCAGCCGATACAATATCATTTAGTTTCGCTTTCAATGCATGGATGGTTGGCGCACATTTTCGGCCGTTTACCCAGGTATTCAGTTCTAATTTCAGATCATCAATAATAGCTTCTGCAGCTGGAATATGCTGTTTTCTTCTTTCCAGCGTGTCATCAGTAATTTGAGATAAATAATCCAGATGTATTAAAGTTACACCGGGTATTTCTTCTACATTAGTATTTACATTCCGTGGAATGGATAAGTCCAGAATCAATAATGGTTTATGTAAAGCAAGCGATGTTTTGTCAATAGTCGGGTTTTGTGCTCCTGTAGCTACAACCAGCACATCTGCCTGCTGTAGTTCTTCTTTCAAATCGTCGTAATCTTTTACAATAATATTGAGTTTTCCTGCCAATAATTCGGCTTTGTTTTTTGTTCTGTTTATAAGAGTAATATGGCTGTTTTTAGTATGTTTTACTAAGTTTTCACAAGTATTTCTTCCTATTTTTCCTGTTCCGAATAACAAAATATTTTTATTTTCAATATCTGCCACATTTCGTATAATATACTGCACTGATGCAAAAGAAACGGATGTTGCACCAGAAGAAATTTTAGTCTCTGTTTTAACTTTTTTGCTCGCTTGAATAACAGTATTTACCAAACGGTCCAGAAAAGTGTTTACCAAACCTTCTTGTTTACTATGATTAAAAGCGATTTTAATTTGGCTGATAATTTCGAAATCGCCCAGAATCTGACTGTCTAAACCTGTCCCTACCCTAAACATATGATTAACAGCTTCTTCATTCTTATATATATAAGCAGCCTGCTGAAACTCTTCAACAGAACCATTGCTATTTTCGCAAAGCAATTTGATGAGTTCATAAGGATGATGGGCAAAACCATAAATTTCAGTTCTATTACAAGTAGAAGTCACGATTAATGATTCTAAGCCTTCTGCTCTGGCTTGCATCAATAAATCAGATTGTGCTTGAGTATCTAAACTAAATTTTCCTCTAATTTCTGCATCTGCTTTCTTATAGCTTAGCCCTAATGCGTAAAAAGTGGTGGAACTGGACATATTAAAATTTTCCATATTTATGCTTTCCTTAAAAAGTTCAAAAAATTATTACTGACTAATTTATATATAACAACGCTAGAAGGACTTAATATATCGCTGTGGAATAAATTGATTCAAATTGGCAATTTTATATAATTTCCTGCCATTATACATTACATGAGAGTTTCAAAATATTTATATACTGATTCTATAATATTGTAAAGAATCCGGCACCGTAATAGTATTGAAATATAAAACGCTGCCTTTTTCAGGCAGCGTTTTGAGAAGAAAATTATTTTTGAACTATAGGAGTTCTCAATGATTCTAAAACAGCAACTATATCAGTATAAAGCTCTGTATTTGAAGCAACACCATTTGCATTGGCTGCAGCTCCAACATATCCTTCAAATTTTGTATAATCTGCACTGCTGGATTTTGTTCCCATACGAGGGTTTTTTGCAGGATCATGCGCCGCTGACATACTCAAGCCTGAATATGTATTTACAGCATTGGTACCTCCAGTGTTAAATGAAAAGAAATCAGTCAGATTATCTGATAATTTAGCAATATTGGTAGACTGGGTAGTTCCCGTTTCTGCTAATAAAGGAGCAAAATGTGCCTGCAGATTCCCTGAAGCATTCGATTGGATATCAGCAACAATCAATCCGATAGTTGAATTTACCACTTTGCGGAAACTCAAACGTCCCTGCTCAATCATCTGGCCGGAATTATCAGGATCAGAAACCATTTTAGTCCCGCCTAAGCGTTCATAAATTGATGCCTTTACAGGAGGTGCAGGGGTTTCGTCGTCATTACTGCTGCAGGAAATCATAGCTGCAGATGCAGCAAGCAATACACTAAGTGTAAGTTTTGAATAAATTTTCATAAATTTAAGGTATTAAAGGGTTAATTAAAAAAACGATTTATTTTTTGAGATAATTTATAACTCAAGCTATTTTGATTCATTGGGCAGACTTCTTTGTTTGCTAAATTTGCAGGTAGAATATAACGCTTAGCATCATAGTGTCTTTTAGACATCAACTCATTGAAAACTTTCTGTGAGTTTGTAATTTTATTATTGTGGAAATACACCACAACATTTCTTTTAACTATTATAGAGTCAGATGTCAGGCCTTTTATACTTCTTAAATCGGCACAGATTTGTCTGGCCTGCAGAGAATCGATATCTGATTGAAAATCGATTCTGCTTACCTGCAGATTTGGCGTATCATAAACGGGTGGTTTTACTGTTATAATGTGAAAAAGCAAAATGGCAATAAATAGCCCAAATATTCCGCTTAGTATAAAAAGTCCCTTTTTGATTATTTTATTAATTTTCATAATTTTTATGTTTTTAAAATTATCTACGTCTACTTAATCGCTGCGGTTTTAGAAATACTTGCAAATTGATCAATTTAGAATCGTTTTAAATACAGAAATTACCTAATAATTTAATAATAAAGGAGATACTAGAAAACTCTGGCAAGATTAAATCCAAAAAATATATCTCCTTTTCTCCAATCGCCTGTTGTTCTTCCCAGATATCCAGCTTCATCAATTGCCTGTGAACTGGTAAAATGCATCTGGAAAACATGCCCGCCGGTTTCTAAATCAAAACCGATAGACAGCGGGTTTTTATAAAGAGAATTCTGTGCCCTGTTTAAATGCGCTGCATAATCCATATTTAAAGACCAGCGTTTGGCGAATTTATATCTTCCTCCAAAACCTATAGCATATTGAGTATTGCTTTGGTCAACGTCGTCAACAAAATTCTGGTGAAAGAATGACGGCACAATTTCTAAAGACAGCTTTTCAGAAAATTTTCTGGAAATCAGCAGCTGTGCTACATAAGTAAGCCTGTCTTTAAATTCAAGTTTAGGGTACAAGCTTTCTTTTAACGTGTTATTAATAGACAAACTATTGAACCCGGCTATAGTGACGGGAAAACCATCTTTTATTTGAGGTAATAGCATATACTTTGTTGCAAAGTCATATGCAAATTCACTTCTGGCCGCACTTACATTAAGTCCATTTGTCAAACCGTAAATAAATTTAATTTGTGTATTGGCATTATCCAGTCCGTAGAAACCTTCAAAACCATCTTTAATGGATCCGAATCGGTGTGCAACAACAAAATACAAATCACCTTTTGCGGCCAATTTTGTAGACTCAAGATTAACAATTTTCAGGGCTTTGAATGCAGATGTCACTTTTTCTTTTGTAGAAGGAGTTTCTACTCCAGAGAGCAAATCGGTTTGGGAGAAGCTTAACAGCGGAAATAAAAAAAATAATAGAATAAAGTTTTTCATGAGGTTAGTTTTAAATTGTTATTTGTATTAGTGTACAACTGAAGATTGGTCTATTTTAAATTCCTGGAGCAATTCGTCATATCCTAAAAAACGCCCTTTAATCTTGAGAGTTTTCCCGGATGTAATATTTTGAGGCAAACGGTTTTTGAATGTCACAAATATTTTTTCGCTCATAACAATTCCATTACCAGCTTTATCAATACTTGTTACTGGTGCAGATAATTCAATTGTTTTGTCCTGATATTTGATGTAAGCCAGACTATCGTTTGAAGCAAACTCTCTTTCTAGTTCGTTAACGGTTACAACATAATCGGCAGTTTCTGATTCTATATCCCTATGCCCTTTGTAGATGTAGAAGAAAGACAAAATTCCGATTATTATAAAAAGGGAAATTGTAGTTAGTATTTTTTTTCTCATAACTGTTTTTTAGTATTTGGATTATCTACGTTAAAAAATACCTATTGGATTTAAACCATTAAATATGCCTTTTGTTAAATCTGTATTATGCTTTTCAACGTATATGATTTTGAAATGCCTGATGATTCTTAAAATCATGCCTTTATTTATAACTAAAAACCAATCTTATGAATCTAAAAACACTTTTCGTTATCTCATCATTAGCTTCAATCTTTGTAAGCTGCGCCAACGATGATCCAAGCACCTTAATGGACCCCACACCCATTAATGGTCTGGCAACGTACAGCCAAAATGTAAAATCTATTATTGATAATAACTGTGTTGTATGCCATGCAGCAGTTCCTAAAAATGGAGCGCCTATGTCCTTAGTTACTTATGATCAGGTGAAAAATGCAGTTTTAAATCGAGGATTGCTTACACGAATTTCTTTAGAAAATGGAGATAGTTCCTTAATGCCGCAGGGCGGACCAAGATTACCTCAAACCACTATAGATATTATAAATAAATGGAATCAGGATGGATTATTAGAAAAATAATCTAGAACAAGATCATGAGGAAAATCATAATAATGCCAATGCTATTGGCTTCTTTTATTGTTTTTTCGCAAGAAAAAATAGTAACTAAATCTGCAGCAATAACGCTCGAAGCTTCAGTACCTTCTTTTCAGCCGGTTGCAGGAACTAACAGCAATGTAACTTTTGTTTTAAATCCCGCAACAGGAGAAGTGGCAAGCCTTGCTTTAATGAAAGGATTCCAATTTGAAATGGCTTTGATGGAAGAACATTTTAATGAAAATTACATGGAAACCGATAAGTATCCAAAAGCCGTTTTTAGAGGCCAAATTGAGGGGTTCGACATTAAAAGTCTAACAGAAGATTATAAAGATTATATCATAAAAGGGAAGTTAGAACTTCACGGTAAATCTAAAGATATAAAAGCCGCTGCAAAAATTACCAAGACGGGGCCGCGAATCACCATCATTTCTGATTTCGCCGTAAATGCCAGTGATTTTAGCATCCCTATCCCATCGCTTATTAAGTATAAACTGGACGATAAGGTAAAGGTTCAAATTATTGCGGTTTTAAAATAAATGCTAAACCAGATAAATCTTATCCACTAAAAACAATGTAAAGCCAAAAAACTATGAAAAAAAACATACTCATTGCAATGCTATATGTCTGCGCTATTGGCCTCTCACAAGAAAAAATGATCAGTAAATCAGGAAAAATTACTTTTGAAGCATCCGTTGCTTCTTTTGAAGAAGTCAAGGCCACAAATACTAATGTTACTTTTGTCCTGAATCCTGCAACGGGCGAAATTGCAAGTTTAGCCTTAATGAAAGGATTTCGATTTAAAGTCGCTTTGATGGAAGAACATTTCAATGAAAATTATATTGAAAGTGACCGCTATCCAAAAGCATTCTTTAAAGGAAAAATAGAAGGATTTGATCTTCAGAGCCTAACGGTAAATCCTAAAGATTTTATCATTAAGGGTAAATTGGAACTTCACGGAAAATCTAAGGATGTAAGCACCACAGCAAGGATAAGCAAATCAATATCAGGAGTTAGTATTTTATCTGATTTTAGTGTAAATGCCAGTGATTTTAATATTGCAATACCAAGCCTTGTTAAAAGCAAAGTTTCTAATAAAATAAACATTCAAGTTGCAGCAGTATTAGGAGCAAACAGACAATAACTACCAAAAAAACTTAAAAAGTCAATTATTCATTATATCAAAAAAAATGGAGGAAGAAACGAAAATTGAAGACGACTTTACCCTTATACGCTTTCAGAATGACAGTTCAGAGCCTTTTTTTGCCAACCGTGAGCTGGGAAGTGATATGATTCAGTTTCATTTCGGACTGAAAGGCAATAGCAATTTTTTGTTCAGTCAGGGTAGTTATACTTTAGAATTGAAAGAGGAAAAATCCCTGCTTTTGTATAATCCTAAAAAGCAGACATCACTTCATTTAGAACTTGCTCCAAATTCATGGGTGATTTCTATTATCGTCTCGATTAAGAAATTTCACGCGCTGTTTTCTACTCAAGCAGATTATATTACTTTATTAAGTGCTGATAATAACAACCAAAAGTATTCTACTGAAGCAAACATCAGTCCCCCGATGGCAATTGTTTTAAGCCAGCTGTTTCATTATAACTTTCATCCTTCTATAAAAAACCTTTATTACAAAGCAAAAGGATATGAACTGCTGAGTTTGTATTTTAACAGGTCTGAGAATCCAAGTGCACAACATTGTCCGTTTTTAATTGATCAGGACAATGTTTTGAAAATCAGAAAAGCCAAAGAAATTATTATTGCAAATATGAATGAACCCCCTGGTTTACAGGAATTGGCAGATGAAATTGGCCTTAATATGAAAAAACTAAAAATAGGTTTCAAACAAATATACGGTGATACTGTCTATGGTTTTCTGTTTGATTACAAAATGGATTGCGCCAGAAAACTGCTTGACAGCGGCTGCTACAATGTAAATGAAGTGGGCTTAAAAATAGGTTACAGCACCGGAAGCCACTTCATTGCGGGATTCAAGAAAAAATTTGCCACAACTCCAAAAAAATATCTGATGTCGATTAATACCAATTTTAAAACAGTATCGATTTTGTAAATTGCAGTATAAATAAAAAATAATATTACTCATATTTCTAAATGGCAGCAAATGCTACTTTTAGAAAAAATTCAAACAACAAATACTTAAAGCTTAAAGCTTAACTAAAAAGCAAAAAAATAATGAAAGGCGTATTAATAGTAAATTTGGGATCTCCCGAAAGTCCAACACCAAAAGATGTAAAGCCGTATTTAGATGAATTTTTAATGGATAAATACGTGATCGATGTTCCGTATTTATTGAGAGCTTTATTAGTCCGAGGCATCATCTTAAGAAAAAGACCCAAAGAATCGGCACATGCTTATGCAAAAATCTGGTGGGACGAAGGTTCGCCCCTTGTAGTGCTTTCAGAACGAATGCAGAAGAAAGTACAACCATTGGTAAATGTACCGGTTGCACTGGCAATGCGCTACGGAAGCATGACCATCGAGAAAGGACTCCAGGAATTACACGATAAAGGCGTTAGCGAAGTAATGCTTTTCCCACTGTATCCGCAATATGCAATGGCTTCTACTCTAACCATTTTAGTAAAGGCAGAGGAAATCAGAAAGAAGAAATTTCCACAGATGACTTTTACCAATGTTGCTGCTTTTTACAACAAACCGGATTATATCAAAAATCTGGCAGATTCAATTCAGAAACATTTAGCTGGATTTCCATACGATCATTTATTGTTTTCGTATCACGGAATTCCAGAACGTCATATACGAAAAACCGATGTAACCAAATCGCATTGCAAAATTGACGGTTCTTGCTGTAACACACCTTCACCAGCGCATGATTTCTGTTATCGTCATCAATGTTATGAAACGACAAAACAAGTAGTAAAATTATTAGGTCTCCCAGAAGATAAATACAGCTTAACTTTCCAGTCCCGATTGGATGGAGATAAATGGCTGGAGCCTTATACCGATATTGAAATTGATAAAATGCCGGCAAAAGGAATTAAAAATCTGGCTGTAGTAACACCGGCTTTCGTTTCGGATTGTTTAGAAACGCTCGAAGAAATTGCCATGCGTGCCAGAGAAGATTTTGAGAAAAATGGAGGAGAAAATTTCTTGGCCGTTCCTTGTTTGAATGACGACGACCAGTGGTGCCAGACTGTTGGTAACTGGATTAATGACTGGGCTGAATAATACTAAAATAGCAATATCGAGATATTGGACCTCCCATCATTCATATATCCGTTCGCCTCTTTATACAAATGAACTTCGATAATTCTTCTGTCGAAGCATTCAGTGATTCGGCAGATTGAATAATCAAAAGTAAAATTTCTTTCAACTCATTATTTCCAAGATTTACATCTTCACACAACAATTTTGAAAGACCCAGGATATTGGCAACGGACTTTCTAACCTTGTGAGAAATTGCAAACATCATCTGCTCTAAACCACTGTTAAATTCTTCCATGTTCAACTCCTTTTCTTTTTCTCTGATGTTCAAATTTACATTAGCAATTTTTAAATCTTTAGTACATCTTTGCAATTCTTCGTGATTAAAAATAAGTTCTTGCTTCGCTTTTTTTAACTTATCTAATATAATATCCTGATCCATAATTTACGATTAATAAAGTTAGTTAAAAGTATAACATTTAAAACGACTTTTCTTACCTAAGTACGTCTAACATCAATTAGATTCTAAATTCCCCGCTTTTTATTTCGATGTTTTGTTATTAATTGATTTTGAGAGTTAAAAAAAAATATTTTAAAAAGTAAATATTTACTCTGGAAAGTAATTTTGTTTAATATTCTAATTCTGTACTAATTATCTTGGTAACTTTTTAAAGTTTTAAAATAGAATTATTTTGCATAATTTTAAGTAAAACTATTTTATGTATAACAAGTTTACTATTTCTGAAATCATTCTTAATATACTGGCACAAAGCCCTGAAAAAACTTGCCCTTTTGAAGATTTAACCAGTATGGTTATTGCTTGTTTGAATGAATCCCTACAAGAGAGTTTATTTATCCAAAGGTCAAATCAGGCAAAAGTCTTAGATGCATTAATAATGCTAGATAGTGAAGGTCTTATTATTTTAGATTCAGCTACAGATGCAAGCATTATAACTATTAAGGGACTAATAAATATAAGAAGCAAAAGCTTTCTAAATTGATAAACAGTCTTTTTTGACTTTCTTAAATATATTACCCATTAATACCTTTGTTAAAGAACTAGTACCAGTATAAATATCATTTATCTGCTTATTCTGCATTTATCACTGCAATATTTCACTTCGTCCCAGATTTTTTCCCATTTTTTTCTCCACGCAAATGGGCTCTGGCAAACAATGCAGATTTTAGTGGGCAGGTTTTGTTTTTTAACTCCTCTCATTTTTTTGTTTATTTCTAAAACTCCAAACAATATCACTGGCGTATTTTCGAGTTTGTTCTATGTCAACTATAGGCTCTGGATAATCTCTACCTATTTCGCATTTGTAAAATTGCTGCTCAATAAGATTTAATTTCCATGGTTCATGAATTAATTGTGGTGGAATTTCAGCCAGCTCAGGCAGCCATTTCTTTATAAATATGCCCTCTGAATCGTGCTGCTGTGAATTTTTTACGGGATTATAAATTCTAATGGTATTGCCTGTTGTTGTACCGGCCTGCATCTGAATCTGCGGATAATGAATTCCGGGTTCATAATCTAAAAACTGTCTTGCCAAGAAATGAAGGTCCCGCCAGTCCTGCCACAAATTGAATGTAAAAAAGGAAACCAGCATGGCACGCATTCTAAAGTTGATATAACCTGTCTGGACTAAACATCGCATACAGGCATCAACAATAGGAACGCCGGTTTTACCTTCCTGCCAGGCTTTTATATAGATTTCGTTTTTTGGCTTGACCAAGGAATCGTAATCTTTGTTTATATTTTCAAATTCAATTTGACAGTCATTTTCAAATTTTTGCATAAAATGGCAATGCCAGTGAAGTCTGGAAACAAAATTTAGCATGGCTCTTTTGTTGTATGATGTTTCATAAAACTGATTGGTATATTGATACACCATTCGCATGCTTATGTTTCCATAGGTTAAATAAGGCGATAAACGGCTGCAGCCTTTTCGACTTAAAGCTGGTTTGGAAATGTGCTTGCTGTAATTTACGTGTCTTTCTTTTGCAAAACTTTCTAAATATCGCCAGGCCCAATATTCGCCACCTTGTTGAAAATTTTTATTTCGGTTTGTAATTTCATTCGAAAGTACTCTTCCTTTTAGTTTTTGATAAAAATCAGGATCTAAATTTTCAAATTTAAAAGTATTCAGGTCAATCATTTTAGGAATTGCGCGCATTGTTTCTTCCCAGCGCTTATCCCAATCTTGTTTTGATCGCAGCTTTCTGATAACACCATGGAGCTGAGATTGTTTCCAAAGAATTTTATGATCATCAAAAAAAAACTGCATGGCAATATCCCTGTCAAAAGTGACTTTGTTGCCAATTTCCTGATGCGAAAACACTGTTTGAACCTCATAAAGACTGCATAAGTGCTCAAAAACAGTCTGGACTTGGTTATGAAAATAATAAATCTGCGCAGCAAATGATTTTAATTTAGACTGCATTTCCTTTAAGGATTCATAAACAAACCGCCAATGACGGACATCAGCATCATCGCAAGTCATTATTGAGGGTTCAAAAAAATAAACCAAAAGAAGAGGGATATTTTCCTGCTGTGCCATAAAAAGAGGTTCGTGATCTGTAAAACGCAGATCACGTTTGAACCACATAATATTTATCTTTTTTTTATTCAACTTTTAAGCAGTGATTTAATTTCCTTATCGGGCTTTGCATAGCTAAATCGGTCTAACTGCATGGTTTTATGATAGCTGTCCAGACCGGAACAAGTAACGGTATTGGCTTTTTCTAAATCGAGGAAACCATCCTCAGACAAGCAGTCTTCGGGAATAAAAATCTGGACTATTTCCCCGATAATCATAGTAGTATTATTGATTGAAATGGCTGTTTTTTCTTTAAATTTAATGCCTAACTGTACGTTGCTTTCGAGTACAAAAGGAGCTGGAAAGTTATTTTTATATTCCGCACTGAGTCCTGCAGCATCAAATTCTGAAATTTCTTTATTGTATCTCGCTGATGTCTGATGTGCCTGCTTGTAGATCTGTTCATTGATATGATTAATGGTATAGAATCCTGTATCTAAAATATTTCTCATGGTATCACGCTCGGGCGGGCTGGGGCGAAAAATCATACCTATTAATGGAGGATTTGCTCCAATATGAAAAAAAGAACTAAAAATGGATAAATTAGTATTTCCCTGTACATCAGAAGTTCCTACCAATGCCACACTTTTAAAACCGCCTAAACTATTGATTAAATGCACGGCAGTTTGCTTTTCCATTTTTTCCAGATCACTGGTTTTAAAATTTATTTTGTTTTTCATTAGTAGAAATTTATTAAAAAATGCAACTTTTCAATTGATGAGTATCCATTTTTTATCACTGTTAAGTCTAAAAGTAGCAATATGTTCCTTATTCCATTCTTTGGGTCCTATAAGTGAGAGAAAATCAAAACCGTCTGCATCTTTATATAAGTGATATATTTCACCTACAATAGGTTCAAAAGAAAATCTGGCATTGTATACCAATTCATTCCATTGGAATTCTTCGATTAAATCCTGGTATTGCATTTTTAGTTCATTGAATTTACTTTCAAACTCTTTGTTTACCTTATTTAGGCCCATGCCTTTCCATCCTGCTAAATCATCTGCTTTTATTACCGGTGCGCCAACATTTGTAGCATATGGCAATAGGCTTGCATTATAACCATGCTCAGAAGAAAATACTACATTATCGGGTTTATCTTTTTTTATCATCTTCGAATATTTTTATTAACGCTTAGATATTTTATTATTTGAAATTGCTCTTTGCCTGTTACATTTAAATCTTTCTATTGTTTCGGCTCTCTTTGCAGCGTGTTTTGTTTTACAATTTTCAACTCGAATGCGCCATAATTTATAACTGCTGAATTTTAGCTCTTTTTTCATTAAAGCTTTCACATCGGCTTCTGAAAGATGAAATTGAAATTTTATTGCATCAAAAGGTGTTCGGTCTTCCCATGCCATTTCTATAATTCTATCGATCTGAATTTCATTCATTACACCATTATCGATTTTTACAATGATTGACTTTATCATATTTTGTTTAACAGTTATTAAATAACATTAAACAAAAATAATACTTTTAAAGTTATGAGAGAATTGATAATACATTAAATCTTAAACCAATAGATATAATCTAAAAGATGGGAAGAAATTCTATTTTATAAATTGATAAAAAATCCAGGCCACAATTCTTTATTTCTAGAATTCCAGCTTTTAAGTACTTAAAAGGGCTAAAAGAATAACATTTGATTTTTAAAGTTTATAATCAATTGATTAAAATTACTTAATTGAAAACTTGGAGTACCAAAGATAAAGAAGAAGAAATTTAGGCTATACATTACATGTTTGCTTTGATTTTGAATAAAACAGCGAAATTATTTTGACAAAAGTAAATTGCGCAAAAAATATTACTTCAAAATACTCATCCATAATACCTTTTACTTAGTCCGATTTTATTTTACTTTATTTTTTGACTTCTTTTAAAACCAAAAAGAATATTAAAGCGTAAATGACTTTATAACTTAAAAAAAGTAATTATGAAAACTAGAAAATTTTTAGCAGCGGCAATCCTGGCATTAGGATTTGGATCTACATCATTTGCACAAAAAACTGTAATGGTTGGTGGAGCGGCTATGTATCCTAATAAAAATATTATAGAAAATGCTGTAAACTCAAAGGATCATACCACCTTGGTAGCAGCAGTAAAAGCAGCAGGATTAGTTGAAACTTTACAAAGTAAAGGGCCATTTACTGTTTTTGCACCAACAAATGAAGCATTTAATAAATTGCCGGCTGGAACTGTTGAAACATTATTGAAACCTGAGAATATTAAATCATTACAAACCATATTGACATATCATGTAGTGGCCGGTAAAATGAATAGTTCTGATATTGCAAAAGCAATAAAAGCTGGTAAAGGAAAAGCTGCTTTAAAAACAGTGAGCGGCGGAACTCTAACTGCCTGGATGGATGGAAAAGATTTGTACATTAGCGACGAAAGCGGCAATAAGGCTAAAGTTACAACTTCAGATGTAAATCAATCTAATGGTGTTATACATGTAGTGGACACAGTACTGCTTCCAAAAATGTAATTTGCTAAAAATAAATTACAATTATATAAAAAGCTCTGAAATTTCAGGGCTTTTTATATAATTACTATGCGATACAATAATAATAGTCGATTGTAAAAGAGATTCTGCTTAACATTTTATTGCCAGCTCAAAACTTTACATATATGGAGCTGATATCTTTTTTTACAAAAAAATTAAGGGCTATCTCATTTTACTTTAAATAAATTAAAATTATAAGATTGCAATTTATGGTAAAATCATATATAAAACTATACATTTTTTCATCAATCCCCAACAGGACATCTAAACCAAATTGTTGAAGCCATCTTAAGACAGGTCCTACATCCAGTAAGCCAATCTCTTCAAATCTTCCATAAAATGTATAGAAATTTGTCCCTTCGAGGTCCCCCGACAGGACTGGAGTTGATACCTTTTTTGCGACTAAACGCTTAGGCAGTGTTTATCTGAGGCAGTAAAAAATGAGGATATATTGCCTAAAATTTCTAAATGGCAACTAATTTTATTCCTGCTAATTTTAACAGCATGAAAAATACGAGGAGAACCTTTACTTTAGGCTTCAAGATTCTGGCCGCATCCATGAGCATCCACTGCGGAAGAGTCTGTGACGTGGCAAGAGAACTCAACATCAGTACAAGTACCCTTCAGCACTGGAAGAAGCTTTACCAAGAAGGCAGATTTACCATAAAGAAAACTTCAGCTGAAATATCCCATAAAAATGAGATGCAGAAGCTTCGGAAACAGATAAAAGAATTAGAAATTGAAAGGGACATCCTAAAAAAGGCTCAAAATATCTTCTCCAAGAGCGGCGGGTGAAATATGAATTCATCAGAGAAAATGCTGAAATATTTCCTGTCGAGAAGATGTGCCGGATTTTTCAGATTCACAAAAGCAGTTTCTTCCGATGGAGGAAAAGAACACCCACTGCAAAGTCTGTACGGAAAGACCATATAATAAAAGAAATTATAAGAATTTACCACTGGAGCCAGTGCCGGTACGGAAGCCCGAGAATTGCTAAAGAATTAGATTCCATCGGGATAAAAGTTTCCAGAAAATTTGTCGGGCAGATTATGAAGGAAAACCATCTGAGAAGCATTGCTAAATCTAAATATAAAAAGACTACAAACCCAACCCGTAATAACAGATCAGCAGAAAACAGATTAGAACAGATTTTTAAGGCAGCCAGAAGAAACGAAATCTGGGTATCTGATATAACCTACATCGAAACAGATGAAGGCTGGATCTATCTCACTGTGGTAATAGATCTTTTTGACCGTAAAGTGATCGGCTGGTCAATCAGCGAAACAATGAGAGCAAAAGATACCAGCATCACCTCTTTAACGAAAGCTCTTTTAAATCGTCCATTGCAGAACAATCAGGAACTACTCTTTCACTCAGACCAAGGAAAGCAATATGCCTGCCGTGAGTTTATTGCTCTATTAGACACAAATAAAATAACCCAAAGCATGAGCCGAAAAGGAAACTGCTATGATAACGCGATAGCAGAAAGCTTCTTCAAGACATTAAAAGTAGAACTGGTATACCAAAATAAATATAAGACTAAAGAGAAAGCAGAAAAATCAATAACCGATTATATCGAGAACTTTTACAACACCTGCAGAAGACATTCTGCACTCGGAAACTTAACGATCGAAGAGTTTCAGAATCAGCAGGCAATTAAATAATAGCTTTTCTTATGATGCTAGAGTTAAACTGGGTGCACAATCGATGCATTTAGATTTAACAAGAACTGATAATACTGTATTAAAACAATTTGAAGGCTCAAGTTCGAAACATTACTACTTATGATTGTTTATCTGGGAAATGAAGGTGCTCCAGAAAATGGAAAAATAGCTAAAAGAGTACCATAAAGAGAAAATTAACGCTTAGCACTGCAATGCGCCAGCTCTTGTATAGTGATACAGGCTTGATATTGTATTGAAAAATCACTGGCATCCTTAGTTCTGCGAAAACTGTATATAAACTAATGCCCCAGCGGCTGCTGTCATAATTATTAATGCCGCAAAACCGATACTGTTTGTAATCCATCCATTGACATTGGAGCCCATTATTTTTTTATTATTTGCTATGTGCAGGATCATCGCAATCAGCACCGGGGCAGTGAGTCCGTAGAGAACTGCCGTATAAATCAATGACTCAATGGGAGTAATTCCCATATAGTTCAAAGATAAACCAAGAAGCAGTGAAACGGCTATTATAACGTAAAATGCTTTTGCTTCATGAAACTTTTTTCCAAGTCCCTGCTCCCAGCCGAATGTTTCAGTAATGATATAGGAAATAGAACCGCTCAGTACAGGAATTGCGATAAGCCCTGTTCCTATTACCCCTGCTGCAAAAAGAAGATAAGCCAGGTTTCCGGCTAATGGCTTTAGCGCCAGGGCGGCCTGCTCAACGGTATCAATCTGATTGATGCCGCTTTTAAACAAAACAGTACCTGCCGTTAGAATGATAAAGTACATCACAAAACCTGAAACTGCCATTCCAAAATCGATATCCTTATTCATCTGACGGATCAGCTTTTTGTTTACAATCAGGTGCCTGGCCGTGCTTTCTTCAACTTCCACCGATGCCTGCCAGAAGAAAAGATAGGGGGAAATAGTAGTGCCGAGTATGCCTACTATAATGGCCAGAAACTTCCTGTCCAGCTTAATTTCGGGAATAAATGTAGCTTTGAGGATTTCAATAAAATCCTGCCTGTAGAAAAACGGGACAATAAAATATACCAGCATCACAATGCAGAGGTACTTTAAAACCGAAGCAATTCTCTGATAAGGCAGATAGATCATCAGTCCTAAAAGAATTATTGTAAAGAGGACACTGAAATAACCCGCATCAACAACCGGAAACAGCAGGTTTCCTACAGCCCCCATTGCCGCGATATCGGCCCCTATGTTCATCACAATGGCAGGAAAGCTGAAAACCAGCATCAGGTACAATACAGCTCTGGGATAATGTTTTTTTAGGGTTCCTGTAAGGCCATGGGATGTGACCAGACCAATTCTGGCGCACATCTGCTGAATGGCAGCCATCAGGGGAAATGCAATAAGGGCCGTCCATAATGTGGAAAGCCCGTATGCAGCGCCTGCCTGTGTATAGGTAGCTATGCCTGAGGGGTCATCATCGCTTGCACCTGTGACAAGTCCGGGCCCGAGCTTTTTCCAGCCTTCAAGAAAAACAGCTGCAACTCTTTTATTTTTTTTCATTTTTTCATTCGTTTTTCAATGGCCGGCAGAATCACAACTAATAAAAGTAGAAACGCAGCGGCAATATTTGTCATTACCAATACCTCAGAAAAAACATCCTGATTCACAAAACAATATAAGTTTATCATCAAACATGAAAAACTAATCAAAACGGCCAGTATTTTTATTGTTCTATTTTTCATTCTTCGATTTTGAATATAGGATTTCTGTAGATAAATAAGGCGGTTTATATCTGATGCGCAGCAGGCCCTTAAAAAATATTTTAAGTAAAATTCAAACAATATAATTTTAGAACCTATGACCCTTGTCACTATTTTTATGGATAAAAATCACAGCTTTATGCGCGGAGAACTTTT
Organism: Flavobacterium sp. B183; assembly: GCF_023539155.1. Taxonomy (NCBI): domain Bacteria; kingdom Pseudomonadati; phylum Bacteroidota; class Flavobacteriia; order Flavobacteriales; family Flavobacteriaceae; genus Flavobacterium; species Flavobacterium sp. B183. The sequence continues at coordinate 4,456,200 of NZ_CP097434.1, forward strand.
TGTGCCCTGATTTTTGGTTATTTCCAATCCAGGGTTTCACGTTTTTGCGAAAGAATAACTTTGTGGAAGAATTGTGGCATATAGTATTTAAAAAAAACGAGAATTGAGTATTTATTAGAAGAACAACAATTGGGTCTGAATATGCAGTTCTCCAATACAAAATAGGGCTCTCCGGCAGCCCTAGCCCCGATTGCTTCGCCAGTTCGCTTCGCTCGTGTGCAGTGAAATCTTTTTGTACCGGGTTTTGGCACAAAAGATTGCAACGGATAGCGGGAAGAGCTTCTAAAAAATAATATTAAACCTAAAAATTAATATTAAATAGAATTGACAATGCCGGCCATCGCAAAAAAATATACGCTCAAAGAGCCTTGGAGCAGCATTAAAAATTATCCAGCAGACCTTTCTGCCCCTATTTTGCCGTTCTCTGATAGTAAGGTTTCTAATTGCAACAGCAACAAGAAGTAATTAAAATCAGCTTTGGGAATGATGAAAATCATTTTCTAATACTCCAATTAAACGTACCTTTATCAAGTAAGCGGCATTTCGTGGAAAGCTCCCGGTATGCTGGAACTCAAAAACAAACTGCAGGCAGCACTGGATCAATAATCTTAAAAACCAATTATGGAAAAAGTAAATATGGACAGTCTGGTCATTGTTATGGCCCAATTGGAAAAACAAGGATTTACATCCCAATTCGAGGTTCATCACAAGAGCCTGATATCAATTAAAACCAATAATCATTATAGTGCCGATCAGCTAAAAATAACACATTTTTATCGTTTTGAAGGTGAATCCGATCCTGAGCACAGCGCCATCATGTACGCAGTTCAAACCTTTGATAAAGAAAAAGCAACCCTTGTGGATGGTTTTGGAATAGCTGCGGATACTGCAACTGCAGATTTCATGCGCAGGGTAAATAACATTGATAAATAATAAAACCATGCCAGCACAGATAAAAAAATCAACCTTGCCTCTTTATATCATTTTTGTAATATCAGCAGGCATCATATTACTGAACAGATACACCCCCTTTCATATTAATGATTACAGGGTGCATTTCTTCTTTCTCTTCTTTGCGGTATCCTCACTGGTAATCCTCATTGGCCAATTCTTTAAAAAATTACAGAGCATCTGGTCCATAATTTTAGTTTTTACAGGCATTGGAATATTATGCGCACTAAAGGCCTTTTTTACGTGGGGTGGAGACTGGAAGACACAAACTGTACTTTACAGAAACATAGAAAATAAAAGCCAGACTATCAACTATCAGCTCCGGGGGGACCGATTCGCATTTGGATATAAAAAACGGGTTATCAGTATCTGCCACTTAGCCCCTTTTATGGAATGGACCACCGATATCGACACGCTTTATTTAGACAAATCAAAATGGGAAAAATTAAATCTGCAGGTCAATGAAATGAAACTCAGATAGAGAAATCTTAACCTAAAACTATTGCGATGGAATTTATAGATTATTATACAACTCTCGAGGTGCCTAAAACCGCCGGACAGGGCGACATCAGGAAAGCCTGCAGAAAACCGGCCAGAAATACTTTCCATACAAAAGTAAAGCGCAAAGTACCTCTCGGAACACAAAGCGGAACCAGGATAAAATTAAAAGGCAAAAGACTTTCCTGTTTATAAAAATGAAGGTCATTTTGGAGATTTATACATTGCTTACATTCTCAAAATACCTGTAGAGCTTAGAGGTAAAGAAAAAGAACTTTTTCTTGAACTTTCCCATTTACGCAAGTATGAACAAGCAGAATAATTATTGAAGTTTAAAAGTAAATACCATGAAAAAAATACTCGTTGCCACAGACTTTTCCAATATCTCAAAAGCAGGGATTCGATTTGCTATCCAGTTTGCTTCCCAGACACCTTGCGAACTCATATTCTATAGCGTAAATACAAAAGAGCTCAGCGATAATATAGAAAACCACTATAAAAAAATACGCAGGATTATAAACTTAAAAAATTCATACTCTCCATTTATAAAACCACTAAAAAACAGGCTGATAAGGCAGAATTCGTGACCGAGAACCAGACTCACGTGGCTAAGTCCATTATTGCTTTTGCTCAAAAACACAAAGTAGATTACATCTGTATCAATACATCAGGCCCTGGGATTTTTAATCAGCTGATTGGAACTACGGCTTCACAATTAATTACTGCTTCCCCTATTGCACTTCTGATTGTACCATATAACTATCGCAGAAGGCCTCTAAATCATTTATTATATGCCTCAGATCTTGCGAAAATTGGTATTGAACTTCCATTAGTAAAGAAATTCGCAGTTCTATTTGACGCCGATATTTCAGTTTATCATTACAGTGAACTGCTTGATCAGGGCAATTTTAAGAACGATTTTAATACAATAGCCAGCAACTACCAATCCGATAGGGTATCATTTAACTTTAAAAAATTAAATATCGAATTTTCTTTACTGAATCATTTACAAGTGGATATGCGAAAAATAAAACCCTCAATGATTGTCATGTTTACCAAACAAAACCGTGACTGGTTTGAACGTCACTTTGCATCGAGTAAAACTAAGGAGTTTGGTTTTGATACCAATACTCCAATACTTGTTTTCAGGAAATAAACAGAGCAATGAAAACCACAATTAAACAAAAATGACTCAAAACAAATTCCATACGAACGGTTTAACCACTGCACAAGTACTACTTGCATCGAGGAAAGAATATGGGCAAAGTATTGCGTCCTGTAAAAAACAAACTGTTATACCACTGCTATGCTGCACATGATCTGTTGAATTTTTATAATTTGAAACAATGCATATGCTTGTAAGGGGAAATCATAGTTCCTTTAGACACTTTAAATGAATCACTTAACCTTCACTTCTTTATAAATTTCAATCCTGCCTATAACATCGAAATCCAAAGTATAATCAACAGTTGCTTGGTAATTTTCATCTGTCAGTACAATCATCATGGCATGATAAATAGGTTTATCTAAATTCAAAATTGATTTTTTTGATAAAACAAGATATAAGGGTAATGAAGTTTTCGATAACTCATTAACTCTTAATATATCAAAGCCTTCCCTTTTAGTATCTTCAAGAAATTGATTACCCGGAAAATTTATCGGGTTTTTATCCATAAAGGACTTGAGCTGATCGAGTTCTGCCTTATTAAAAGAAAGCCCCTGGATATGTAAAGCGCTAAACTTATCAAGTCGAAACCATTTAATGTTTACAACCAGCTTTTTAAAATCCAGATTGTATTTAAAATAGGCCAGCTGGGTGTTTAGTGTATACATGGGTGATATCCCGATTAAATTATTATTGAATAAATTTGTTTCATGCATTGAATTCTAATGTGATAAATATTGCATATAATTTAAGTAGTGACCAGGTGAATTTAAAGAGTCGCAAGTCACAATAATGGTAATTTTACAATGCTAAATTAGTATGAATTAGACTAAAAAAAAATCAGACTGGAAAAAATTTAGAATCATTCTGACAGCAGGTGGTACTTTACACACAAATCACCGCATTTTTTCATTAACCATCGGCTTGAGTACAGATTTAAGACAGAGGGCACTTACAGGATTTCACGCTATTTTAACTGGTTTAATGCTTTTTCCAGCTTAAATTTCTCCTGAATATAATCTTCTTTTAATGAGTCTAGTGTAGGCTGTAGGGCTGGATCATATATATACTGATCTTTATTTTCATATGATTAATTTTTTAATTTTTTCCTGTGATTGTTTTTGTTGAAAAATGCTACTGCAAAAAAAACTTGACTGCTGTACAGGATATTATTTTATGATCAAAATTGAAAAAAAAAGAAGCTGGGGAAAATGATTTTTATCAATTTAATATTTGACATACAACATATTAAATATTCAGACCTGATGTAGTTTTAAAAGATAGAATAGACCATTAATTAGATTTTTCTATTATTATTCTTATAATTTCATCTTTGGAAAGTACACCCGACTGGCGCCAAAGCTGTTTGCCGTTTTGAAACAGCATCATTGTGGGAACACCTTTAATTTGATAGGATGCAGCTATATCTTGATTTTTATCTACGTCAATTTTAATAATGGAGATACGTTCTCCCAAGTTATCCTTTACCTGTTTCAAAACAGGACTAAGCATTTGACAGGGACCGCACCAGGTAGCATAAAAATCAATTAAGACTGGTTTTTCAGCATTGATTATCTTGTGGAAAGCGTTCATAAATAATTATTTTTTAAGGGTATTAAAGTCAAATAAAGCATATAAAGGACAAAACCGTACCAAACCGGTCAAAACAAGCAACACGGCAGCAGCTAAAATTACTATCCCATAAAAGCCTGAAATAGTACCCGTAAAATATAAAATAGCAATCACAACAGCGAATGCTATTCGAATCTTTGTATCTAAAATTCCCACGTTTTTTTTCATAATTGCTTTATTTAAAATAATAATCAACCAAAGGTATATTATGGGCTTTTAATAAAAAATGACAATTGTCACAAATAACATTTACAGAAATATATTCTTCGGATTTTAAAAACTTGTTACTGACCGCGTTTATTCCAGATCATCTGTATCCATAGAGCCAATTAGCAAGAGTCTTAAATTACATTAGTACCGTTGGCGGGCTATCAAAATTTAAACTTACTATCTTTTTGTGATCAATATTACTTTTTTAGGTGATAGCTGTCATATATATCGGTCTATTGATAAGGTATCTTTACTCAAAATTCAAGCATTTAAAGCAATAACAAACATCTAATACTTTCTGGTGAAAGCAGAATAAAAGTTGTACTGCTTGTTTATTATGGGAGGAAAAGGAATTATCCGATTTTGATGGGGAGGAATTTGACCAATTCAAACGAACTCTCATTACCCTGCAAGGGCGATACTTAAAACACTCGTTGCTGCTGCACTAATTAAGAACAGGGTTATGCGGCGCTGCCAAAAGAAAGTATGGAAAGATACAGGGGAGATTATTTATTAATACTGTTTTATTATAATTGAAAAGTTACCTAAATAAAAATTAAAAAATAATTAATTATGGAAACGCATTATTACAATGTTGAAGTAAAATGGGATACCGCCCGCAAAGGAATCATGTGTTCCCCCGAATTAAATAAGGAAAAAGGAATTTGCATTGAGGTTGCAACACCTCCGGAATTTCCGAAAGGAATACCCGGCATATGGTCGCCTGAACATTTATTGACAGCTGCGGTAAGCAGTTGTTTTATGACTACTTTTTTATCTGTGGCAGAAAATTCTAAATTGCTTTTTTCAAGTTTCAGTTGTAAATCAAAAGGAAAACTCGAACAGATTGAGGGGAAGTTCATAATAAGTGAAATTATCCTCGAACCCATAGTTATTATAACAGATGAAAAAGACCGTGAAAGGGCTGGGAAGGTTTTACAAAAATCAGAAACTGCCTGTCTAATTTCAAATTCTGTAAAATCAAAAGTGATAATGAATCCAACAGTAAAAATAAATAACTAAAATAAAATATCAGCTCAAAATCTCATATTGTCATTCTGGGCTTCAATTTTGTGGCAGTAACTATTGCCAGATACTTTCAAGCAGCAGTTCGGGAAAGCAAACATTACCTATCCAGGTTTTGGCAGACACCACCCTATCGGCCTGTAATTTTAACTTGAATTAAAATATAAAATCCCAGTCTTTAAGATAATACTGCCAAACAGAGTCAACTATTTATAACACTTATAAACAAAAAATTGCAACAAATTATTATACAATCATTACTTATATTTGAACTGTGAAAAAAAACTTGTCCATATTATTTTTATCTGTTTACCTACTGTCAATAACACAGCTAACCGAACTTATAAAGCTGCCTATAATGGTAGAACATTATGTGGAACATAAGGAACAAAATCCTAATTTAACTTTTTTTCAATTTTTATGCATTCACTATCAGGGACCAGATGTATTTGATGCTGATTATGATAAGGATATGAAATTACCTTTTAAATCACACACCAATATCAGTTCTGTTGTATTTTATCCGTTGATACAAGAATATGAAGCAATACAAAAAGTGAATATTACGTATAAAAAACAAAATTTATATATGTACTCTTTTTCCTACTGCTCCATTTCTCTTTCCTCTATCTGGCAGCCGCCCAGAGACTGTTAATCGTTTTCTATAGTTTATAAATTTCCGCAATATAATTGCGTGTGTTTTGCTATGCCTTATTTTTTATAACTACGATTAATAAAAACAAACTTATGCTTACTAAAATAATTGAGTTTTCCGTGAGGAATAAACTCATCGTAGGGCTTTTTATAATTGCCCTGATTGGCTATGGCTCATACCAGGCCACTCACCTGCCTATTGATGCTGTTCCGGATATTACAAACAACCAGGTACAAATTATAACCATAGCCCCTTCATTTGGAGCCACTGATATTTAGCGCCTGGTCACTTTTCCTATAGAACAGGCCAATAGCAATATCTCCGGTATGAAAGAGATTCGCAGCTTTTCCAGATTTGGATTGTCTCTGGTCACTATCGTTTTTGATGACGATGTTGATGTGTACTGGGCAAGACAACAAGTTGCCGAACGGTTACAGCAAGTACAAAATGAGATTCCGCAAGGTATTGGTACGCCTACATTAGGGCCAATATCTACAGGACTTGGCGAAATTTACCAATATGTGGTTAAACCCAAAAAAGGCTATGAACAAAAATTCAATGTAACTGACTTAAGAACGATTCAGGACTGGATTATAAGGCGACAACTTCTGGGCGTTAAAGGCGTTGCCGAAGTGAGTAGTTTTGGTGGTAAACTCAAACAATATGAAATCAGTATTAATCCTGATAAGCTAAATGCTTACGGGATTACCATTAATGATGTTTTTGCAGCGGTTCAGGACAATAATCAAAACACAGGTGGTTCGTATATAGAAAAAGGACCAACGGTACTTTATATTCGCAGCGAAGGACTTATTGGCACTATTGCCGACATAGAGAATATCGCCATTGTCAATAAAAACAGTGACACTCCGTTGTTTATAAGAGATGTAGCTCAGGTAAAAACCGGTTTTGCCACACGTTACGGGGCAATGTGTTATAACGATCAAGGCGAAGTTTCCGGAGCGATTGTCATGATGCTTAAAGGAGCCAATAGTAGTGAGGTCATTAAAAATGTAAAAGAAAAAATTACCCAAATACAAAAAACACTTCCGGATGGCGTAGAAATTGAACCTTTTCTGGACCGAACAAAAATGGTCAATAATGCCATTGGTACAGTCGAAAAAAACTTACTCGAAGGAGCTTTAATTGTAGTGTTTGTTTTGGTAATGTTTCTGGGGAATTTTAGGGCAGGTTTACTCGTGGCATCGGTAATTCCCCTGGCCATGCTCTTTGCTATCTGCATGATGAATCTCTTTGGGGTAAGCGGGAATTTAATGAGTCTTGGAGCACTGGATTTTGGATTAATTGTAGACGGTGCCGTAATTATTGTTGAAGCCATTATGCATCATCTCTCCAGTAATAAGGCTTATAAGGAACATGCCTCACTTACTGCTGACCAAATGGATAAAACCGTTACAACTTCAGCCAGTAAAATGATGAACAGTGCCGTATTTGGACAAATCATCATATTGATCGTTTACCTGCCTATTTTTACGCTGCAGGGAATCGAAGGCAAAATGTTTAAGCCTATGGCACAAACAGTTGCTTTTGCTTTGCTGGGGGCTTTTATTTTGTCTCTGACTTATATTCCGATGATGAGTGCTTTTTTGCTAAGCAAAAAAACAAAACACAAAGAGAATCTTTCAGACCGGGTAATTAAACGCCTTGAAAACAGCTATCAAAATACCCTAAAAAAGATACTTCGTTTTCCAAGAGCCGTATTAGGTTCTGTCTTACTGCTTTTTGTATTGGCTGTTATAACACTTACTACTCTGGGAGGCGAATTTATACCCGCTCTTGAAGAAGGCGATTTTGCAGTAGATACGCGTGTGCTTACAGGCAGTAACTTAAATACTACTATAGAAAGCACTCAGAAAGCGGCACATATACTTAAAAGCCAATTTCCGGAAGTACTAAAAGTAGTGACCAAAATAGGCAGCGGCGAAGTTCCTACAGATCCAATGCCAATGGAAGCCAGTGATATGATGGTGATTTTAAAAGATAAAAAAGAATGGACTTCTGCTAAAACTTTTAATGAATTATCGGCTAAAATGAGCAAAGCCCTGGATGATGTTCCCGGAATTACGACAGGATTTCAATTTCCGGTACAAATGCGTTTTAACGAACTCATGACAGGAGCCCGACAAGATGTTGTGCTTAAAATATTTGGAGAAAACTTAGATACATTAGCACTGACAGCAAACAAACTGGGCAAAATCATTAGCAAGGTAGAGGGAACTGCCAATTTATTCATAGAACCCGTTGCCGGTATGCCACAAGTAATTATATCGTATAACCGACCTGCAATTGCCCAACATCATTTATCAATAGGTGATATAAACAAAGTGATCAATACCGCTTTTGCAGGACAAAGCACGGGCTTAGTATTTGAACAGGAAAAAAGGTTTGATCTGGTGGTGCGCCTGAACGCCAATGAAAGAAAAGATATCGATGACATTCGAAATTTGCTTATTCCCTCATCAGACGGAAGTCAGATCCCTTTATCGCAACTTGCTAGTGTAGAAATTAAAAACGGTCCTAACCAAATACAGCGTGAGGACACAAAACGCAGAATTGTTGTAGGCTTTAACGTAAAAGGCAGAGATGTACAAAGTATCGTAAATGAATTACAGGCCAAAGTAGACAAAGAACTAAAATTGCCTGCAGGTTATTACGTTACTTATGGTGGTGCATTCGAGAATTTAAATCAGGCAAAAGACCGTCTTATGATTGCCGTTCCTGTTTCTCTGATACTAATTTTTATTTTACTCTTCTTCGCGTTCAATTCCGTTAAGCATGGACTCCTTATTTATACCGCAATTCCGTTATCTGCAATTGGAGGAATATTCTTCCTGGCCTTGCGCGGTATGCCTTTTAGCATTAGTGCCGGTGTAGGTTTTATTGCTTTGTTTGGAGTAGCTGTTTTAAACGGAATTGTACTAATCGCTGAATTTAACCGACTTAAAAATAACGGAATGAAAAATCTCGCTCAAATTGTTTTAACAGGAACAAAATCAAGACTTCGTCCTGTGTTAATGACTGCTTTTGTCGCTTCATTGGGCTTTTTGCCAATGGCTTTAAGCAACGGCGCAGGTGCCGAGGTACAACGCCCTCTGGCAACAGTAGTAATAGGTGGTTTGTTGGTCGCTACCTTTTTGACCTTGTTTGTATTGCCCCTGCTGTATATCTTGTTTGAAAAAGGCTTTAAAATAAAAAGTTTAACTCAAAAAGCAGCGTTTGTTCTGGTTTTCTTTTCTGTTTTTTCAGCTGCACATGCACAGGAAAAAATAAGTCTTGAAACGGCATTAAAAATGGCAACTGAGAAAAACAATAGTATAAAAAACGAAAAACTCAGAACGGCTTACACGCAAACACTTATTAAATCAGGATCTGATATTCCTAAAACAACCGTTTTTGCAGAAGCAGGACAAATAAATAGTGCTTATGATGATACGAGATTTGGTATTTCACAAACTATAGCATTTCCTACCATTTATAAAAAACAAAAACAGCTGTTATCAGAACAATGGAAAACTTCGGTATTAAGTACTACATTAAAAGAGCACGAAATAAAAAAGGCTGTAACACAAGTTTTTTATACCTTCCTTTATTATAAAGAAAAAGAAAAACTATTACAGCAAGCAGATACACTTTTTAATGGCTTTTATGACAAAGCAAATCTTCGGTTGCAAAAAGGAGAAAGTAATATTCTGGAAAAAACTACTGCCGAAAACCAAAGAGCTGCCATTGCCATACAATTGATGCAGCTACAACAGGAGATGCAGACCACATTATTAGAATTTCAGGTACTTTTGAATTCAGAGAATACTGTTACTCCTTTAGAAAAAAGTCTCAAATGTCCTCTTGTTTCCATGAATGATGGAGTTGAGAATAATATTCTTTTAAAACTGTCGCAGCAACAAAAAAATAATGCTGCTGCACAAACGCAATTAGAAAAATCAAAATACTTGCCGGATCTTACTATAGGCTACTTCAATAATAGTTTTAAAGGTATGGGACCTGATAACAACTATTATCACGGAAGTAACCGCTTTAGCTCTGTACAGGCGGGACTGGGAATACCCATTTTTGCAGGAAGCCAGAGTGCCAAAATAAAAGCATCTAAGGTTGGAGAAAGTATTGCAGAAAATGAATATCAAATGCAATTACAACTTTTGCAGAATCGTTATAAACAATTAATGGCTGCTCATAAAAGCAATACCAAAATAACAGCATATTTTGAAGATACAGGCATGAAAAATGCCACGCTTATTAAAGAAACGGCTAATAAACAATTTAGTAACGGTGAAATTAATTTCCTGGATTTTGTAATGGTAATCAATCAGGCAATTGCCATACAAAGCAATTATTTAGAAGCTGTAAGAGCACTAAACCAGAGCAGTATCGAACTTAATTTTATCACTTCAAATTAACACTTAAATGAAAAATATATCCTTGTTTATAAGTATGCTTTTTATACTAAATGCATGCAAAAACACAACCGAAGAACAGACCGTAATAGAAAAACCCGTAAACGAAAATAGTGTAATAGTTACTGATGCGCAATTCAAAAATGCAAGTATCGCAACTGCCCAATTAACACAGAAAAATATTGCCACGGTTATAAAATTAAACGGAAAAATAGATGTTCCGCCACAAAATTTAGTATCTGTAAATGCTCCGCTTGGAGGATATTTGATAAACAGCAAACTCTTACCCGGAATGCAGGTAAAAAAAGGGGAAGTAATAGCTACCTTGCAAGATCAGCAATATGTTCAGTTACAGCAAGATTATCTTATGGCAAAATCTAAACTGCATTTTGCTGAGATGGAATTCGCACGTCAAAAAGATCTTAATCAATCTAAAGCCAGTAGCGATAAAACAACTCAATTAGCAGAATCTGAAGCAAGCAGCCTTCGTATAACAGTAAACGCTTTATCAGAAAAACTCAAACTGATTAATATCAATCCGAATCATTTGTCAGCCAATAAAATTTCTAAAAGTATCAGCATTTTGAGTACTATAACAGGTTTTGTAAGCAAGGTCAACATTAATATAGGCAAATATATCGCTCCAGGTGAAGTAATGTTTGAGCTGATAGATCCCAGCGACATTCACTTAAACCTTAACGTTTATGATACCAATATTGCACAGCTTGCCATAGGGCAAAAAGTGATTGCCTACAGTAATGCAGCGCCCAATAAAAAGTACGAATGCAAAATCATACTCATCAACAAAGACATTAACTCTAACGGAAACACAGAGGTACATTGCCATTTTGTAAAGTATGACAAATACCTTTTACCCGGCATGTACATGAATGCCGAAATAGAAACAACATCGGGCTTAGCCAATGCATTACCTGAATTAAGTATTGTGACCTTTGAGAGTAAAGACTATGTTTTTACCCAAACCGGAAAGCAACAATATGAAATGACAGAAGTTACCGTGGGAGCCAAAGAAAACGGCTATTTGGAGATTTTAAACCCTGAAAAGTTCAAAAATAAAAAAATTGTTACCAATGGAGCTTATACCTTACTTATGAAAATGAAAAATAAAGAAGAATAAAAATTAATAATTTAAAACAAAACATTATGAACGGAGCACATTATCACTTAGTATTGAACCACCTGCCTATTATCATACCCATTGTAGGTTTATTGGTACTCATTGGCGGATTTATAGTAAAATCTGAAATTGTAAAAAGAACGGCTTACTGTATTTTTATACTGGGAGCAATAACAGCATTTGCGGCAATAGCAACAGGCGAAGGCGCCGAGCACGTGGTAAAACAAATTGACGGAATCTCTAAAAGTTTAATCCATGAACATGAAGAAAAAGCAGAAGTATTTGCTCTATTATCTTATGTATTGGGCATAGGTTCGATAGTTGCTTTGTGGAGCAATTGGAAAAAGAAATCGTATGCTAATAATATTGCTTTAGCTATACTGTTATACTGTCTGGCAGTTTTATACTTTGGTCAGCAAACAGGAACTACAGGCGGAGAAATCAGACATTCTGAAATCAGGTAATATACTTTGATCATTTCATAAAAACGACTATTTAAAACAGTTATAAGACACATTGGTATCAAATATTTCTGCTGTGGATATCGTTAATAAAAAAGCTTTAAAAAGTTTCATTGAAGGAAGAATTAAAATTTGTACTATAAAATTTAGAATCGTTCTACGGGGCATAGTCTATTTTTTTTCAACATGTTAATGTAATTTTATAATAATAAAAAAAAATATGGGTATAATTAGAGATGAAAAGAATCTCCACATTATTCTAAAAAAAGTTGATTTAGATATAAATAGGCTTAATGATCAAAAAATAAAAGCCTTTATTGAATTTTTAGGATTAAAAGACCGTGACGATATCCCTAAGAATTTTCTTGACTGGGAAAATATTCTTGTTGTCGTGCCAAATCGCGACATGTTAAATGAAATAAAGAAATATAAGGATTCAATATCCCGAATTTCATTTGTTACAAACACAAATGCAAAGCAGATTCATATTTATGATTTTAACGATTGGAAAAACAGTACCAAGAACAAAACACAATTTCAAGTTAGGGAATTTCTAAAAACCAATTTTGGAGGTGTTCCAAAAACTGCTGAAGATCCGGATTGGATTAAACTACTATAAATTAAAATTATGCATGTTGAAAACCATTATATCAACAGAAGCGGATGGCTCAGAGCAGCTGTCCTGGGTGCAAACGACGGAATTTTATCCACTACCAGTCTGGCCATTGGCGTGGCAGCTGCAAGTGTTAGCAGAGAACCTATTTTACTGGCTGCCGTAGCTGGTTTAGTGGCTGGTGCGCTTTCTATGGCGGCAGGTGAATATGTATCGGTAAGTTCCCTGTCTGATGTAGAAACTGCCGATTTGAAAAGGGAAAAAATCGCTCTGAAAACCCTGCCCGAAGAAGAACTCGAAGAATTAACCGATATTTATATTCAAAGGGGTTTAAATAAAGAACTAGCCAGACAGGTTGCCATCGAATTAACAGCTCATGATGCACTCGAAGCCCATGCGCGCGATGAACTCGGAATTAATGAAATCACACAAGCAAATCCGCTTATGGCAGCTTTTGCGTCAGCTATTTCGTTTATTGTTGGAGGCTTGTTACCACTTCTGGTCGCTATATTTGCTCCTATCAAAGAAATGATATTTTATCAATATGGTTTTTCGATACTCTTTTTGGCATTATCAGGAATACTGGCTGCAAAAGCTGGCGGATCACATATTCTAAAAGCAGTATTGCGTATCTGCATTTGGGGTACTTTCGCAATGGCAATGTCGGCCCTGGTGGGTTATCTTTTTGGTGTTCAGACTGCTTAGAAAATAGCTTTTGATTTAAAAGTTAATAGAATCTTAAGCATGTAAAAAAAATAAAGACACCTAGCAATTCGTTATTTCGTATATACTTAAAACAACTCCGCAAAATGAAACTAATTACAATGTTCCTTTTAATGACAGTACTTCCCATCAACTGGGAACCTGACTTTACTAATGCCAAAAAAGTGGCAAAGGAAAAGCACGAATTAATTCTATTGAACTTTTCCGGTTCAGACTGGTGCGGGCCTTGTATAGTGATGCGCAGAGACTATCTGGAAAATCAGGCTTTCACAGAGATGGCGAATGAGAATTTGGTACTGGTTAATGCTGATTTTCCAAGAAAAAAGAAAAACATAGGAACGCCCCAGCAGGTAAAGAGAAACGAGGATTTAGCCGAGACTTATAATAAAGACGGTAGTTTTCCTCTAACCCTGCTTCTTGACGCAGATGGGAAAGTTCTTAAAACCTGGCACGGAAAACCTGAAACTACGCCTGAGCAGTGGACTGCCGAAATAAAAGCAATCTGTGATAGCAAAAAGTAACATACTGAAAAAACAGAAGTACTCGCAATCCCTTAAACTCATGGGGAACAACTTTACTATTACTGTTGTGGCAGAAAATGAGCATATTGGAAATAAGAGTATAAACCTTGCTATTGAAGAAATCAGACGGATTGAAAAACTTTTGACTACCTATAAAGAGGACAGCCAGACCAATCTGATCAATGAAAATGCCGGAATTAAACCTGTAAAAGTAGATCCTGAAGTTTTTCATCTTATCGAAAGATGCATTGGAATTTCTAAAATTACGCAAGGTGCCTTTGATATTTCTTATGGAAGTATCGACAAAAGTCTATGGAATTTTGACAAAACAATGACTGAATTACCAGATGCCGAAACGGCACTCAAAATGGTGCATCTTATTGATTACAGAAATATCATTTTAGACCCGGAAAACACGACCGTATTTTTAAAAGAAAAAGGAATGCGAATTGGTTTTGGTGGTATCGGAAAGGGATATGCTGCTGAAATGGCAAAACAAATACTTTTAAATCATAATGTTGAGAGCGGAATTATTAATGCCAGCGGAGATCTTTCGGCCTGGGGATTACAGCCCGACGGTAGAAAATGGACCATTGGCGTAGTAGATCCTGACGCTCCAAATGCAGCATTCTCTTATATGGAAATTTCCAATAAAGCGGTGGCAACATCCGGGAATTATGAAAAGTTCGTAACTATTAACGGCAAAAAATATTCGCATACCATTGACCCAAAAACAGGACTTCCGATAACCGGAATTAAAAGTGTGACCATTATTAGCGGAAACGCAGAATTTGCAGATGCAATGGCAACACCAATAGCGGTTATGGGGATTAAAGCAGGCTTGTTTTTAATAGATCAAATAGCAGATCTATATTGTATTATCATTGACGACAACAACAAAATTTACACTTCAAAAAACATTAACCTGAAATGAAAAAGCCAAAACAAAAAGCGCTCGTACTATTCTGCAGCATTGCTTTTACGGGCATTCTACTCACCTCCTGCACATCGGTAAAAGAATACCAAAAAGGCAAAATCAACGATTCTGAAATGGTCCTTTCTAATAGAAAAATCGAAAAAACAGAACTCAGTTTTCAATCCTACCGAGAAGGAGCTTCCGGAGCAAATTCAGGAAAAAGCGGCGGTGGCTGTGGCTGTAACTAATTTTCATCCGTATATAAAATGAAAAGAATATTCATTACAGGATTTGCTTTACTGGCATTATTTCAAACCAGAGCACAAAATGTTCCTACGGATTCTACCAGTTATAAAAGCAAAAAATTAAAACTGGAAGAAGTAAACTTAGTGTCCAGTTATTATAAGCAAAACGGAGACAACTCTGCCGTTACAGGCGGAATTGGTTCTGAACATCTTACCGATATTGCCAATACCATTGATGTTAAATTAGTGAAATACGGAGAAACCGGAATCAAACATACCTTCGATATCGAAGCCGGAATTGATCATTATACCTCGGCATCATCAGATATGATTGATTTGAGTGCCAATTCATCTGCATCATCTTCAGACAATCGTTTCTATCCGTCTTTATCTTATCTTAGAGAAAATGAAGCAACAGGAAGAACAATTGGTCTGGGAGTTTCATCATCTACTGAATTTGACTACCAGTCTTTTGGAGGAAACATTAGTTTCGCACAAAAAACGAAAGACAGAAACGGAGAATTTACGGCAAAATTCCAAACCTTTATAGATCAGTTAAAACTAATTG
The DNA here is from genome assembly GCF_023539155.1 of Flavobacterium sp. B183. Taxonomy (NCBI): domain Bacteria; kingdom Pseudomonadati; phylum Bacteroidota; class Flavobacteriia; order Flavobacteriales; family Flavobacteriaceae; genus Flavobacterium; species Flavobacterium sp. B183. The sequence goes on from NZ_CP097434.1 coordinate 4,471,952, forward strand.
AACCTGTTGAACTTCGTACTTCGGGAGGAGAAGGGTATGGCAGCGCCAACCGAAATACTTTTGCAGGAACTCTGAGTTATTCTCAGGTTGTAAACAAAAACCTTCAGGTCATGCTTGTAGGTGATGTTATCAGCCAAAACGGATATTTAAGCCTTCCGTTTCACAGGGTTTATTTTGCAGACGGATCTGTTCATCAGGAAAAAATGCCCGATACAAGGTTAAAAATACCGCTGGGAATCAGAGCAAGTTATTTCTTAGGTGACAATGTAATTATCAGGGCTTATTACAGGTATTATAGTGACGATTGGAGCTTAAAAGCACATACCGCTGATCTTGAAATCCCTGTAAAATTAACCCAGGCATTTTCAGTGAGTCCGTTTTACAGGTATTATACCCAAACCGGAACGAAGTATTTCAAACCGTACGGAGAACATACGGCAGCCGATGAATACTACACCAGCAACTATGATTTGTCAAAATTTGACAGCAGTTTCTTTGGAATGGGAATGAAATTTACTCCCCTTAACGGAATTTTTGGTCTTAAACACTGGAATACCTTAGAGATACGCTATGGACATTATACAAGGACTACTAATATGACATCTGACATTATAAGTATCAACATTAAATACAAATAGTTAAAAACTTAATTCAAATTAGATTCATTAAAAAACCACCAAAGTCGTTTGACGATGGTGGTTTATAATTTTAGATAATCAGTGCTCTTTTGTTTAGGAATCATTTTATTCAGAAATTGAACAAACTTTCAAAAATAACTGTGGTAATTTTGATCTATAAGGAAATTGGAAGGGATACCTTTCTTGCCATAAAAAACTAAGGCGATTTTAATGCTACTCTCATATAAAAAAATAAAGTTAGATACAAATTTACATCAATCCCCAACAGGACATCCAAACCAAATTGCTCAAGCCACTGAAAGTCGTAGTAAGCCAATCTCTTCAAATCCTTCATAAAGTGGTGTGAAATCTGTCTTTCCTGGGGCACCACACTGCCAAAAGGCGCCAATTGAAGAGAATTGACGCCTTTTTTTATTATACTTTACTAATTTATTAGTCTAAAGAGCCGCAGTATGCTATATTTTATTGCATAAGTATAAAAAGTTGCGTTTTAGTAGAGCTGAAAGGCAGGTTCCAATGTTTACATTCTTCATATATATTTTTGCTGGAAGTAATAATATCTTTGAGAGAATTGCGGCATATGGTATTAAAACAAAATTGAGTATTTACTAAAAATAGAACAATTGGCTTCCAATATGCAGTCCTCCAAAGACAAAATAGGGCTCTCAAGCAGCCCTAGCTCCGATTGCTTCGCCAGTTCGCTTCGCTCGTGTGCAGTGAAAATCCTTTTTTGCTGAGGTTCGGTACAAAAGATTGGAACGTATAGCGGGAAAAAATTCCTAAAAAATAACATTATCAATTGATCCTGAGTTTGGTACAAAATATTACTTCGCCAGTTCGCTGACGCTCGGGTGGAACGTATAGCGGGAAGAGCTCCAAAAAAATAATATTAAACCTAAAAACTAATATTAAACCCAAAAAGTAATATTATATACAATTGACGATGCTGACCACTCCAAATTAAATTCCGACAGCAGCTCTTAACACCTGATTAACTCAATACCCCATTATTCAGGCCTTGTAGAACTCCGCCCTGCTTTCGTAGAATCAAAAAAAGAAATTAGCAATACGCCTTATTTCAACTGTTTTAATGCATCTACCAGTTTATATTTCTCCCGCATATAGTCTTCTTCCAATGAGTCAATGGTAAACTGCAGAGATGGGTCATACTGTTTAATACCACCTGCAAATTCTTTAGTAAATTTCACTTTTTCCTTTAATAGGTCAAGCTGCTGCTGGGCCTCTTCAATGCAGGTATTCATGTACTGGCGCTCATCCTGCGGATGAGATTCTACTTGCTCTCTCCGCTGCTCAATAATCAGCTGTGCCGATTTAATTATACTGTCTGATTCCCTGTTTAATAAGAGCCACTTTCTAAGCAGATTATCATTGATACCAGACATTTCAGCTGTATCTATCTCCATACCATTTTCATTGGAATCTCCTGAGTCCTTCTTCTGGCAGCAATATAGCAGTATAATAATAACAGCTAGTATGTAGAACTTTGTTTTCATAGTATTACTTTTTAATTTTTTCTGCGTGTATTATTGTAAAGCTGATTGCCGGCTAGTCTAATTCATTAATTTAAAAAAAAGGAAATCTCTATATACTTATTTTCTGTTTCGCAGCCATTGATCTACAGGTTCAAGAACGGCATTTACAATCGCAACTAAGAGTGTACACACTAATGCCTCTATAAAATATCCCGAAGCGGCAATACACCCAATAGCAGCACTGCACCAAATAGTGGCCGCAGAGTTTAAACCATGTACATTTGGTCCTTGTCTAAAAATAACTCCGGCTCCCAGAAAGCCAACTCCCATAACGACCTGGGCAGTAATTCGGGTAACATCAATATTTGAATCTGCTGCTGACACTTTTATAGACAATAAAACAAAAGCAGCAGCTCCGGCTGCTACAAGCATATTTGTAGTAAGCCCCGTTTCTTTATGGTGCCATTGTCTTTCAAAACCAATAATTAAGGCCTCTATTAATCGAAATAAAAATTCTGTTGTAGTCAAAACTATGTATTTTTTAGTGATTAGAACTTTACTCTTTTCATCTATCGAACAGTTTTTATTTTGCTTTTTTTTCTGGTTTTCAGTTCTTTATCTTTTTTCTCTGCTAAAGAAATATCTTCAACTACCGGCATATTCTCGGGCAAAATATTTCCCGTATCTTCCAGTGCTTTACGAACTTTTAATCCCGCAGCAAAGTGAATACTATTGGCATCAACAATATCATTGACATTATCATTTTTAAGCTTCTCTGTGGTTTGTGTAACACGAAATAAATTGGCTGCTAATTCATCACTGTCCATATGATCCAGAATATTTTCATTAGGATCAAGATGTCTGATCTCACGGATCGCTTTTGCACCTAATCCTCCGTAAAGTCCTCTATAGCCATGGTTCTGAAAAAAGGCATAATCTGCAGGTTTTGTTATGCCCGCTTTTTGGGCTGCTCCGGCAAGCTGAAGATTTCTTTTAGAGAGTTCCTCACGAAGAAAAAGCCTTCTGTCCTTTACTATTTTTAAATTTTTATGCTTCTTTTGATGACTCAGTTCTTGCAAACGAGTCTGCGTAGCAAAATAGGCTTGTGCCAAAGCAACGGGTTTCAAATTTGAATCTCCATTTTGAACTGCCAGATAACAGCCATAACGCGATAGTTTTATATCACCCACTGATTTTATCGTACCAACATCTTTAAAATGTAGACCTGTTTCCTGACCTGCATTAATACAAACTGCTTTTGCCTTATCAATCACCTTCAAAAACAAACTGTATTTAGAATAATCTAGCAATTTAGCAAGTTCCATGGCGCTCCAATATTCATTACTCGTTTTATCTTTTTTTCTAAGTTTTTCAAAAACAGATATATTGTTCTCTTGTGATTTTTTTGTTTTCATGTTGTCCTTTTTTCAATTATAAAACTTCTAAAACCTAATTTTTCAGAATATGATATTCATCTTGATTCTTTATCATATATAATCTTATGTAACAAATTTCATTTATTGTTTAGTAATGTGAAATGATCTGCATCACATATTAGAAAGTCGTTAACCTCTAAAAAAACGTATTAAATGATTACCATCATTTCTAATAATTATGCATCAACTTATCTTTATTAGGAAAATTAAAGCCATAAATACCAGATTTTAAAAGCAATGAAAATGGAAAAGTATATCTTAAAATTTAATCAGATAGGGATTAATGATATTAGTAAAGTAGGTGGCAAAAATGCTTCATTGGGCGAAATGTATAATAATCTTATTGTTCAGGGAATAAAGATTCCAAATGGTTTTGCCATTACAACAGCTGCTTATAAAGACTTTATAAATTATAATAAGTTAAGCGCTCCATTAGATGAACTTATGAAACTTCTGGATAAGAAAGATTTTACCAACTTACATGAAATTGGTTCAAAAGCCCGAAAGTTATTACTCGATGCAAAATTCCCGCTGGATCTTCAAACTGCAATCTCAGCCGCTTACATAAACTTATCTAAAGATAGTGATCTCACTGTTGCGGTAAGAAGCAGTGCTACAGCCGAGGATCTGGCCAATGCGAGTTTTGCAGGACAGCACGATTCTTTTTTAAATATAAAAGGAACCATGCCGCTTATATATGCCGTTAAATGCTGTTTTGCATCACTTTATACAGACAGAGCGATCAAATACAGACAGGATAAGGGTTTTGATCATGACAAAGTATTTCTTTCTGTAGGGATTCAGCAAATGGTTCGTTCAGATTTAGCCTGTTCTGGAATAGGTTTTACACTTGAACCCGAGTCAGGATTTCGGGATTTGATTCATATTGCAGGTACCTGGGGTTTGGGCGAAACAATTGTTCAGGGAACTGTAACTCCGGATGAATTTCTTGTATTTAAAACTTCTCTTAAAAACAATAAAAAAGCCATTCTGCAAAAAAATCTAGGGACAAAAACAAAAATGCTTATTTATAATGAAAATTCAGCCGGTATCAATTCGACTGTTCTAAAAGTAACTCCCAGAAAATGGTGCAGTAAATTTGTCCTTCAGGATACTGAAATTGAAAAACTGGCCAGATGGGCACTTATTATAGAATCTCATTATAATAAACCAATGGATTTTGAATGGGCCAAGGATGGTATGAATGGTGAGATGTATATCATTCAGGCCAGACCTGAAACTGTTCATTCTTTAATAAAACCCTTATCGATCACTTCTTATAGATTAGAAAAAAAAGGAGAAGAAATCATAACCGGTGAAGCCATAGGAAATGCGATCACAAGTGGTATAGCCAAAATATTGCGCGCTCCAACTGAGGCCACACAATTGCAAGAAGGAGATATTCTTATCACTAATTTTACAAGTCCGGACTGGGATCCCATTCTTAAAAAAGTAGTCGGAATTGTCACAAATAAAGGAGGAAGAACAAGTCACGCTTCTATAGTAGCACGTGAACTTGGAACTCCTGCTGTAGTAGGAACAGAGAATGCCACCGAAGTAATTAAAGATGGTGATGTAATTACAATAAGCTGTGCTGAGGAAAAAACAGGATATGTATATAAAGATAAATTGAAATATGTTCAAACAACCACAGCGCTTGATGAAATTAAACTGCCTGGAAAACCAAAAGTCCAGCTTATAGTTTCTGAACCCGGGAAAGCTTTTGAACTTTCATTTTATCCTAATGATGGCGTGGGATTACTTCGTATTGAGTTTATTATAACTCATAATGTTAAGGTACATCCCATGGCGCTCATTCATCCCGAAAAAGTAACTGATGCAGCTCAAAGCACAGCGATTAATAAACTCACGGAAAATCATGACAGCAAAGCAGATTACCTCATCGAAAAACTATCACAGGGTGTGGCAACAATAGCCGCCGCTTTTTATCCTAAAGAAGTTATTGTGAGAATGAGCGACTTTAAAAGCAATGAATATTCAGGTCTTCTGGGAGGGTCATTTTTTGAACCTCAAGAAGAAAACCCAATGCTGGGTTTTCGGGGTGCTTCCCGTTATTATCATGAAAAATATCGTGAAGGATTCAGACTTGAATGCCAGGCTATGAAAGTGGTTAGGGATGATATGGGCCTAACCAATGTAAAACTCATGATCCCGTTTTGCCGTACTCCTGAAGAAGGAAAAAAAGTCATTGCTATAATGGAACAATACGGTTTAAAACAGCATGAAAACGGACTTGAAATATATGTCATGGCAGAAATACCATCAAATGTTTTACTGGCAGAAGAATTTTCGGAAATTTTCGATGGTTTTTCAATAGGTTCAAATGATCTTACGCAACTCACATTAGGTATCGATCGTGATTCTGAATTAATTGCCGATCTCTTTGATGAAGAGAACAAAGCTTCTAAAAAGCTTATTCTTCAAATGATACAAACCGCTAATAAAATGAATCGAAAAATTGGGCTTTGCGGACAGGCACCAAGCGATTCGGCAGAATTTACAAAGTTTTTGGTCATGGCGGGAATCAACAGTATTTCATTTAATGCTGATGCATTGGTAAATGGTATTAAAAATATAAACTCAGTTTTAAAAAATGATATTACGGAACAGAAAAATGCATATACCTCTTAGAACATGATTTTACAAACAAACCGCTATTTCTTTAGCAAAAATTAAGTCTCTAATAAATTGGTTATCAAAAACATTTTGCGACATTTGTCAAACCAAAAACCGATTGCGACATGAAAAATCAAGCACTTTTAAATGCAATTATTGATAACGCAATCGATGGTATCATTACAATAAACGAAAAGGGAATTGTAGAATCTATAAATCCTTCAGCCTGCCGGCTTTTTTTATATGATCCAGAAGAAGTTATTGGAAAAAACATTTCTTTTTTAATGCCTTCTCCTGACCGGGAAAAGCATGATTCTTATTTAGAGAATTACAAAACTTCGGGAATTCCGCATATTATCGGCCATGACAGGGACGTTTTAGGACGAAAGAAAGACGGTAATATATTCCCGTTCCGACTTGGAGTGAGTGAAGTTAAATTTGAAGGAGAAAGAATTTTCGCTGGTTTTATTCATGATATGAGCCATCAAAAAGAAGCGGAAAACAGGCTCATGCAATATACACAGCATTTAGAGGAACTGGTAAAAGACCGCACCGCTACCCTAAACGAAACTATTGATGCCTTAACTCAAACAAAAGAAGAAGTCAGCACTACATTAGAAAAAGAAAAAGAACTTCACAAAATTAAAAGCCGTCTTTTATCCATGGCTTCCCATGAATTTAGAACGCCACTCAGTACCATTCAGCTTTCTACCTCCTTAATTCAGCGTTATGCTGAAAGTGGAAATAATTCAAAGATTGATGCTCACATAATCAAAATAAAAAGTGCAATAGCAAATCTTACCGGAATACTGGATGATTTCCTCCTTCTTGAAAAAGCGGAATCAAATAAAATTACACTGCAATTATCCTGTTTTGACCTTCAGGATTTTATAAAGGAAATTATTGGAGAATTAAAACTGCTGACCAAAAAAAGACAGAGAATTGTAAGTATTCCGAACGCAGAGGTCACTTTAGTAAAATTAGACAAAAACCTGCTCAAAAACTGCATTATCAATCTGGTTTCTAATGCTATTAAATATTCTGGTGAAGAAACTGAAATTGAACTTTCCACAGCAATGACGTCCAGCACTATAATTATAAATATCAAAGATAATGGCATTGGTATACCTGAGGAAGATCATGAACATCTATTTGAAGCTTTCTTTAGGGCTCACAACACCGGAAACATACCGGGAACCGGTCTTGGACTACACATTGTTTCAAGATATGTGTCACTGATGAATGGTGCAATTTCTTTTGAAAGTGCAATTAATAAAGGAACTTTATTTACTATTGAACTACCGCGTTTATGACTAAAATACTTATTATTGAAGATAACGACAACATTAGAGAAAATGTTGTTGAAATTCTGGAACTCTCCGGATATGAAGTTTTTGAAGCGAACAATGGTAAAACCGGGGTTGAAATTGCGCTTAAAATGAAACCAGACATTGTACTGTGCGATATTATGATGCCCGAACTTGACGGGTATGGCGTGCTGCATATTCTGCAAAAGAATCCTGAAACACAGACAATCCCCATTATATTTTTAACTGCCAAAGCAGAAAGAGTTGATATAAGAAAAGGAATGGAATTAGGTGTTGACGATTACCTTACTAAACCTTTTGATGATTTGGAACTGCTTCGCGCTATTGAAGCCAGACTAAAAAAAGAGAATCACAACAGTTGTTTTACGGACAAACTCCTGAAAACCTCAACTCTCTTATTTCAAAAGAAGACGGACTCTTAAAACTCAAAGAAATCATGCTGGAGCGCAGCACCAGATCTTATAAAAAAAATCAGTATATTCATTATGAGGGCGATCACGTAATAGGCATTTACTACATCATAAGCGGAAAAGTTAAGACCGTAAAACTTACAGAAGACGGTCGTGAGCTTATCACAGGCGTTTACAAAGAGAATGATTATCTGGATATCAGTATTTTATTTTCTAATGATACGTATAACGATACTACTATTGCTCTGGAAGATACTATTTTGAGTTTTCTGCCAACAGAACAACTCGATAAACTTCTTTTTCTTTATCCGGATGTAGGGGCAAAATTCATTAAAATTCTCGCTAATGATATGAGAGAAAAAGAGGTTCGTCTCCTGCAGATAGCTTATATGTCGGTGCGAAAAAGAATTGCCCAGGGCATTTTGCACTTATTGCTGCAGCATAGTGCTGACGGGTCGAGTATCAAATTCAGCAGGGATGATCTCGCCGCTTTTTCCGGAACTTCTCCAGAAACAGTGAGCCGTACTTTAAGTGACTTTAAAGAAGAGGGACTAATTGAGAAAACAGCCAGTACCATTCACGTACTTAACTTAGATAAACTCAGTAAAATAAAGAACTAATCTTTCATTATGATGAAGATCATTTTCTTAAGTGATTTTCATCATCCCTTATCTGGACAATCTGCCATAATTTTGGTTGAACAATCCTATACTTTTTAAGTAATCGGGATCAACTACTAAATTATGAATGTAATTAAGCACTCAGGGCATGTTGTTCCTTTCGACGTAGAAAAATTAAGGCTTTCTCTTCAAAAATCCGGTGCTACCCCTGCCCTTATTGAGGAATCACTTGCTCAAATACAGAACCAAATGTATGAGGGCATAACGACCAAACAAATCTATAAAATGGCATTTGCTATTTTAAAAAAAGCCTCGAACGGCCATGCTGCACGCTATAATTTACGTTCTGCCTTACAAATGCTTGGTCCGGCCGGATTTTTCTTTGAAAAATTTATTGCACGATTATATACTGCCGAAGGTTTTAAAACCAGAACCAACTTAACGCTGCAGGGAAAATGTGTATCACATGAAGTAGATGTAATGCTAAAAAAAGAGAATCTAATTTCTATGATTGAATGTAAGTTTCAAAGCAGCAGAGAAGGTTCTTCAGATGTAAAAGTTCCCATGTACATTCTTTCTCGTTTTAATGATCTTAAAGTGAAACAACATACCCTTTTTTCAAACCATGAAACTATTAATTCCTGTATTATAGTGACCAATAACCGATTTACCAAGGATGCTGAAAGTTTTGCAAACTGCAGCGGAATTTCTCTTTTGAGCTGGGATTATCCTCAAAAAAACAATATTAAGGATAAAATAGATAAAGGAGCGCTCTACCCTATTACCTGCCTCACTACTTTATCAATGGTAGAAAAAGAAAAATTGCTAATTCTGGATCAAATACTGGTAAAAGATCTTACTGATGATTCTAATAATCTTCATAAAATTGGACTTAGTGACAACCGGGTTCGAAATGTATTGAAAGAAGCTTCACAAATTTGTAAACTTATCTAAAATGAAAATAAAATTTATAGGAGGTTCGGGAACCGTAACAGGCTCAAAAACACTCATAGAAAGCAATGGCATTAGAATATTGGTTGACTGCGGGCTCTTTCAGGGGCTCAAAGTACTCAGGGAACTCAATTGGGAACCATTGCCTATTTTGCCCTCTACAATAGATTATGTGCTGCTAACACATGGACATCTGGATCATTGCGGCTGGCTGCCCAGACTGGTCGCTCAGGGATTTAGGGGAAAAATATATTGCACCGGTCCAACTAAAGCTGTGGCAAAACTTGTTCTTTTAGACAGTGCCAAAATTCAGGAAGAAGAAGCCCATAAAGCCAACAATGAACATTATTCTAAACATGAAAAAGCAGAACCTCTCTATACGGTAGCTCAGGCCGAAGCTGTTTTTCCGTTTTTTAAAGTCATACAGCCCAATATATCGGTAGTAATAGCCAATGATATTGCTGCCGTTTTTTCAACTGCAGGACATATTATAGGCGCCTGCAGTATTACGCTGACTCTCGAAAACAAAACTTTAGTTTTTTCCGGTGATATAGGTCGTGATGATGATGTATTAATGTTTGCTCCAACAAAACCTCTAAAAGCAGATTATATCTTCCTTGAAAGCACCTACGGGAATCGTCTTCATCCTGATCTTGACGTAAAAAAAGAACTTGAGGCCTATATCAATACTACGATCGAACAAAAAGGAACTGTAATTATTCCAGGGTTTGCCGTTGAAAGAGCGCAATCGATAATGTATCTTTTATGGCAGCTTAAAACAGAAGGCAGAATTCCAAATGTTCCCTATATTCTTGACACTCCTATGGGCGCCAGTGTACTTGATGTTTTTCTGGAAAATATGCAGTGGCATAAACTCTCTGCTAATGACTGTCATGAAATGTTCAAAATGTTCAGAATCGTTTCTGAATTCGAACAAACCCTGCGCATTATTGAAGATCCTCAGCCAAAAGTAATTATTGCGGCAAGCGGTATGGTTACCGGCGGTCGCGTATTATCTTATTTTGAAAAATACATAGGTCTTGAAAAAACGACTGTTATAATTGTAGGCTATCAGGCAGAAGGTACCCGAGGAAGAAAGCTCTTAGAAGGAGCTAATGAAATTAAAATATATGGAAAATATTACACGGTTGAGGCCAAAATACATCAAATAGAAGGGCTCTCTGCCCATGGTGACCAGCAAGATTTAGTCAATTGGCTTTCTGCCCTTCAAAATGTTCCAAAATGCATCTATTTAGTACATGGCGAAAACCTTCCAGCAGATGAATTGCGCACCAAAATTCAGGATCGATATGGGTATAAATGCAGTGTTCCGCTCATGGGAAGTGAAATAGAAATTTAAATTCTCCTTATCTTCTTCTAAAATATTTTACAACTTCAAACCATAATACTGCTATTGAACCAACCAAAATGCAAAGAATTGATTGATAAAATGTTATTAATTCAAAACTAAAAAGGGAACGTAAAAATGGTATTACAAATAGTGACAGAACCAAAAATACGGTTAGTGCAATAATAATCGATACCAGGATATTTTTATATCGAAGCGTTACCCATAGCGAATAATAAAAAGAGCGATTAACAAGTGTCAGCAAAACATTCGAAGTTATTAGAGTCAAAAAAACCATACTTCGTGTTCTGTTTTCCTCCAATTGATTTTGAACTGACCACTGATATACAAACAACAAACCAAAGGTTATGACAATCCCCTGAACAATGCTGATTACAAGTTCTTTTGCATTAAAAAATGTTGATGTCAGCGGTCTTGGCCCCCTCTGCATCGTATCTGCTTCTGCAGGTTCATTTTCATAAATTATAGAACAGGTTGGTCCCATTATAAGTTCGAGCAGAATTACATGCAGCGGGCTGAATATATTGGGATAAATCCATCCTAAGGCAAGGGGCAGGAAAACAATAAATATTATAGGAATATGTATGGATATAATATACTGAATCGCCTTTTTTAGGTTCGTATAAATCTTTCTTCCCATAGCAACAGCATCAACCATTTTAGAAAGATTGTCTTCTACGAGAATAAGTGAAGCCGCATCTTTTGCTATCGAAGTACCTTTTTTACCCATTGCAATACCAATGTGCGCTGCCTTGAGCGAAGGTCCGTCATTAACTCCGTCTCCTGTCATGGCTACAATCTGCCCATTTGCTTTCAACGCATTTACAATTCGTAGTTTGGCTTCTGGAAACATTCGGCTAAATACATTAATGTGCATTACTTTAGTCTGCAGTTCAGTATCGCTTAACTTCATGAGTTGGTCTCCTGTAATAGATTTATCAAATCCCTGAAAACCAATTTCCTGAGCAATGGCATTTGTAGTTCGGGCGTTATCCCCAGTAATAATCTTTACTCCTATTCCGGCAGTGTAAAATGATTTTAAAACTTCAGAAATATTCTGCTTTGGAGGATCATAAAAAGCAACCAATCCTTTAAATGTAAATGGAATTTCCTGCTGCATTTCCGGATAATTATTCCCTTGCAGATTTCCCGTCGCAACACCAAGGACCCTATACCCTTTCTCTGTTAATTTATTCATGGCAGCCGTTACCGTTTCTTTTTCTTCAGCCCCAAGATGGCAAACTTCTAAAATAGCTTCCGGTGCTCCTTTTGCAGCAATAATTCGATGGTCAAATTCATCTTCAAACACATGGGTCATCATAGGGGGTTTGCCCGATAAAGGGTATTCATGAATCATTTTAAAAAGGATTCTTATATCCTTATCGGTATATTTCTTATAGGTATCATGAAGGGCAATTTCCATGGGATCAAAAGCAATTGGCTCGCTTGCCCACATAGCGGTTGTAAGGAGTTCTTCTGTTTCTTTAAATTCTCTAAAAGTATCTGTCGCTACCTCTGGGCCCGAAGGAAGGTAAAGCCTTGCCAGTTCCATCTTATTCTGGGTAATTGTACCTGTTTTATCCGTACAAATTACTGTCGCGCTGCCTAATGTCTCAACAGTTTTCATTTGTTTCACGACAATCCCCATCTTCATAAGCCGGCGGGCTCCCAATGCCATAAATGTGGTAAAGGCAACAGGAATCTCTTCGGGTAAAATACTCATGGCAAGAGTGAGCGCCATCAAAAGACTTTCCAAAACATTCCCTACTCTTGAATAATTGATTCCCCAAACCAAAACAAAAACCAATGCTCCGGCAAAAACCATTTTTTTAATAAAATTCCCAATCTGGAGTTCTAATGGAGTTTTCTCCTCCCCAATAGCATCAAGACTGCTGCCTATTTTTCCTAATCGTGTTTCATTTCCAATGGCAATAATTTTAACGATAGCCAATCCGCTGACAACGGTAGTTCCAGAAAAAACCTTATTATCTTCTTTGTCTTTGTTTTTAAAAACTGTCATAGACTCACCGGTAAGTATGGATTCATTTACCGAAAAATCATTTGAACTCATAATAGAACCATCAGCCGGAACCAAGCTGCCTTCTTCTATAATCACCAGATCGCCAACCACAATATCCTGAGTTTTGATATTTTGCTGCTGTCCTTGACGAATAACTTTACACAAAGGCTGTGTAAATTCTTGTAGTTTTGTCAGCGCATTGCGGCTTCTTTTTTCCTGATAGAGTGAAATGGCTACAATTAATAAAATCGAAACCGAAAGAAAAATCGCATCACTGTATTGCTTATTGATAAAGTAGATGCCCGAGGCAATGAGCAATAAAAGAACCATTGGTTCTGCAAAAATACTTTTTAGAAAAGCTAAAAATCTGTTTTCTTTCTTGTAATTATAAGTATTGATTCCAAATTTTCTTCTCAAATCGATTACTTCTTCAAAACTTAATCCTTTTAATTCTTGTTGGTTTGTGCTCATAGAATATTTACATAAATTAGTTTACAGTACGATCTCTTAAAAGTACTAAATAGTTTTTTAGATTGTTACGCTACACTAACTGATGGAAAGATGTGCAGTCTTACCTTTAAAGCATTTAGAACCAGACAATGATCTTTGCAAAGAGAAAAAAGCTTCAGAGTCTTATTAATCTGATTACTTTCTAAAAAAGCTACTTTGGGTCTAATGACAATATCTGTTATTTCTGAAAATTCATCTGATATCAGCACAGAGGCGCGGGCTGTACAGTTAAAACTTTTAAATTTAATTCCTTTATTTTTTGCTGTTCTGAAAAATGCGTTCATATAGGAACTTTCTATAGAAGCAATAAACAAATGTTCTGCCGACCAAACATCATCATGGAAATTTTTTAAACATGAATGAGATGCTACTTCTATAGCATGGCTAAAAATCACCGAAGTTATTCGTGCGTTTTGATTCTCTTGCCAAGACAAATCTACCTGATATTCTTGTGAAGTCTCCATATAAACTTTTTTTAATAAAACATCTAGAGTCCTTTTCCTGAGTTAAAATATTTCTCTTCTGACATAAACTAAATTAATCCATTAAGATTTGATAAGAAATGATTTTCATCACATCAGATTAATTATATTATAAAACCAGCTGTATTAAAAAAATTGGTCTGTCAAATCAGAGCAATAGTTCTTTTTAATGAAGAGTTTTTAAATTGATTTCTTTCTCAAACACCAATAAAAACAATTAAAATCAATTGCATCGAAAACAAAAAGTATCAAAGATCATTTTTATCAATGATTAAGATCATTTTCAATTTTTAATATTTAATGGAATTTTACCTAACAAATTTAAAGTTCCTGGTAATGCATTTTATCGGATCATAATATTAAGAAAGGCATTATAAGAGTACTACACTAAAGCAAAATCTCATCTTAAGAACTATAATAACTAAAAAATAGAAGCCATGGAAAATCAAAAACTATTTGTAGCAAATTATAAAACACAGCAAGAAGCTGAAGATGCTATCAAAAAACTAAAAAAGAATGGTTACGATATTACAAAACTGTCCGTAATAGGAACAGAATGTTATATAGAACAAAACGTATTAGACTACTTTAATATTTATGACAAAATGGAAAAATGGAGTACCCTTGGACTATTTGCTATTGGATTTTGCGGACTTTTATTTGGAATGCTTTTCATTTTTAACTTTACTGCAAGCCTTCCTTATTTTAAAATTCCCATCATATATGCATGTGTAGCGGTACTTTTAGGAGCTACTCTGCCACTAATTGGCATGGGATTTTCAAAAGACAAAGGTATAAAATACAAAACAGAAGTGAAAGCAAAAAAAATTATGCTCTTTGCCCAGGAAACTAATGCAAAAATCGAAAACATAAGAACCTTATTGCAAATCCATATCCATAAAGAAAATTCACTAGCAGAAAGAAAAAGCCAAATGCTTTTAGAAAACCAAACTTTCGAATTATAATCAACCTAATTAAATAATTAACTATAAATAAAACAACATGAAAACAAATGAAGAATTACAAAGAGATGTTCAGAATGCCATTAAATGGGAACCGCAGCTTCATGCAGCAGAAATTGGCGTAACTGCAAAAGATGGCGTGATAACACTGATGGGAAGTGTAGATGCATACTTTAAAAAAATTGAAGCAGAAAATGCTGCGAAAAATGTTGATGGTGTAAAAGCAGTTGCTGAGGAAATTGAGATAAAATATTCTAATAGTTCTAAATCTGATCAGGATATAGCCAATGATGCATTAAAAGCTTTAATTGATAACTGGAATGTTCCAGAAGAAAAAATTCAGTTGAAAGTGGAAAAAGGATGGGTCACACTCGAAGGTCAGGTTACCTGGAACTATCAAAGAGAAGCTGCTGAGAAATCTATAGGACATATTTTAGGTGTTAAAGGCCTCACGAATCGTATTAAGATTAAAGCTGAAGTACAAAACCAGATTGATAAAAATAATATCAAAAGGGCTTTAGCCAGTAATTGGACATTACATGCTGAGAATATCTTCCTGAAGGTAGAGGGAACAAAAGTTACTTTAACCGGAGCTGTAAATTCCCTTTTTCAGAAAGAATTAGCAGAAAAAATAGTCTGGAAAACTCCAGGCATCTGGTCTGTAGATAACGAGCTTGTTGTGCAGCACAAATATGCTATATCAGAATAGTTAAAAAGGGAATCTGCCTCCCTTTTCCTGATAGAAAAAGTAAAAAAATAGTGGTGTTTTAACAAATTATTTAAATTTTAATTATTATGGAAGCAAGTTGGTTAATATTATCCTTTACAGGTGTTATTGTATTAGTAGTGATGATTTTTGCTTTCAGGCAAAATAACAAAGACAGAAAAATATGCGAGCAAGATCTAAAAAGACCATCAAATCTTTATGATGATCAGTCGGAAGCAAACGACATCCAATAAACTGAACCTTTCGATCATATTTTTAATGTAATTCTAAATAGTGTGAGCAATGAAAACAATACTGTTATACCTGCTGTTCTTAATTACTATAGCCGTACTATTATTGAATCGTTATACGGATCTTTATATTAATAATTCAATAATGCATTTTATATTATTAATATTGGCATCAATTACATTTGTTTTTATTATAGGCCGCATCTTTGGGAAACTTCAAACTACAAAATCAAGAGTACTTACAATATTAATTATTGGAGTTTTTTGTTTTGTACAATCTTTTTTAACCTGGGGCGGTGACTGGAAAACACAAACAATTCTTTATCAAAACAAAGTCAACGGTAACAAAACTATAGAATTCCAGATGTGGGGTGATCGTTTTTCTTTTGGATACAAAAAAAGAGTCATAAACAGGTTAAAATTATTTCCCGGACTCGACTGGACTACTGACGTTGATACTGCTAAAATTGATCATAAACAATGGGAAAAGATAAATAGATATGTAAATGAAATGAAGTTTGCTTCAAAGTAACAGCGGACTCATTTTTTATAATTAATAAACGCGGCAATCAGCTGCATTAAATGCTTAGAAAATATGAAAAAGATACTTGTTACAACTGACTTATCTTACAACTCCAAACCAGCAGTACGCTTTGCTATACAGCTTGCCTGCCAGACAGGATATGGACTTTCATTTCTTCATGTAAATAGTTCATTTATCATTGACCCTTTTTCAGCTGTTACCTTTGTAGACCTTCCTGAACCTGACACTAAAATACAGGAACAAAGCTTAAAAAGATTTATACATACCTTGTACAGACAAACCAATAAGCAACCAGGAAAGATTAATTATATAGTCGAAAATAAGCTGGACGTAAATGAAGCTATTTTAGACTGTGCAAAAAGAATCGAGGCCGATTATATTTGCATGAGTACAAGAGGCGGTGGTTTGGCCAATAAGCTGTTAGGCAGTCATACCAACAAAATTTTACATGATTCTCCTATTCCTGTTCTAGTTGTACCAAGACATTACAGAATTAAGCACTTAAATACTGTTCTATATCCCTCTGATATTGAAGACATAAACATTGAATTGCCGTTAATTAGAAAGTTTCCTGCAGAATTTGATGTTCCGATTGCTATATATCATTATGATTATTTTACTGAAGAGGAAGAAATCAGTAAAAAACTACATAAAATAGAGCATAAATATAAATCAAATACCATAAATTTCCATTTTAAAAAATTAAATCCCGAAGTTTCTTTATTAAGTCATTTGCAAATTGATATTATGACAGCCAAGCCTTCTACTATAACCATGTTTGCCAAAGAAGACAGGGGCTGGTTTGAACAATTGTTTCAGCCTATTAAAACAGCAGAAAAGGGTTTTGATACAAGAACTCCTATGCTTGTTTTTAGAAAATAAAAATTGGCTGGTAAATGGATTACAGTTACCGGCCAATTATTTTTATTATAAAGCTCTTTCTTCAAAAGCCCATAAAAGTTTTTTTGTTTTTACTTTAAACTAATAGGCTATTTTAAAATTTATTTAAGCAGTTAAAGTCAATTAAGGCACTTTAAATTCTTGAAAATCACACAAAGTAGCTTCAAGTTTCAATTTTTCCTGAAGATAATCAAATTTAAGTGAATCTAATTTGTGTACAACTGATAAGTCAAAACTTTCAGTACGGGTTTCATAATCTTTAATATAATTCACTCTCTTTTTTAATTGATCAAGATGATATTGGGCATCATGAAGTCTCTTTTCTTTTTTATTCTTTGATTGTAACTTCATTTCTTGTTCCTGCTGCTTAATAATCAATTCAGCCGACGTAATTATACTCTCTGATTCTTTATTAAACGAAAACCATTTTCTGAGCGTTTGCTGCTCGATATTTGTTGCTGTCATTACTGAATCTGAATCACTATTATCCTCAATTAACGAAGGTCTGTCCTGACAGGAATATAACAATACTGCTATAATACCCAAAATATTAAATTTTGTTTTCATATTATTTGATTATAATCTTGTGTGTTTTTGTGATACGTTTAAAACTGAAATACAGGCTTTCAACAATCAGATGCAAAAGGAATTATTATTTCATCTTAAAATTTGAATGGAACTAAAGTAAAGAATTCAGAAAAAGTACTCTATGATTGCCATCATCTCCGAAAATGATATTAAACAGCTTTTTATAATACTAAAATAAGCGTCACAATGTAATCACAACTTAAAATAATAAATTAAATAGTGATTGTAATCATATTTTCGCCTAATAGGAATTCATAATTTTATTCAATTCAAAACAGTTAATTCAAAAAGAAGCCTAATGAAAAGAATAACATTGATTATTATAGTATTGTCATTTTTGTTGGTTCAATGTTCAAGTTCAAATATCGTCAGTTCATGGCAGTCATCAGGATCAGAAACATTAAATCTGAAATCTGGCCGGATAATAGTTCTTGGATTAATCAGAGAATCAGATAAATCACTTCAAAAGAAAATGGAGAATCACCTGGCTGATGATCTTTGTAATCTTGGCTATGATGCCATTTCATCTCTTGAACTGTATGGTTTAAATACATTTGAAGGCAAAGATGAAAATCAGATTATGGAGCAATTAAAACAAAATGGTGCAGCGGCTGTTTTAACTGTTGTACTGCTTGACAAACAAAAAGAAAAATATCATGCGCCAAAAAGTATGTTTGATTTAGGATATACAAATGATTTCAATATCTACTACGCTGCTATATATAGCAAAATTTATCAAGAAGGATATTATGTAAATGATACCTATTATTTTTGGGAGAGCAGCCTTTTTACGATGCCTGATCAAAAAATAATATATTCAGTACAAACCCAATCGTTTAATCCTTTAAATGCCGCAAGTCTGGCGCATGAATATGGGAAATTAATAATAAATGATATGCTTGAACATAATATAATTAAAGGCAATCATAAAGAAAAAAAACAAAAGCTTTAGCAGCTATCAGTGGTATATATCTCAACTTTTAATAGTTTAAAAAAAATCAAAGATTAATGGTGGAATTTTGGTTTTAGACCGTAATGTTTAATACTATGTTCCATAATAAAAAGCCTGGCTTCTTCATATCGTCTGTTATCATACATAATTTTGAATCGGAATCGTTTATAGTCCCCTGCTGTTTCATCAAATTAATATGTTCAATGAGTGCTTTATGATACTCTTTATTGAACATGATGATCGGGAAGTTTTTAATCTTTCCGGTCTGCACAAGTGTAAGTGCTTCAAAATATTCATCGAGGGTGCCAAAACCTCCCGGCATTACGACAAAGGCAAAAGAATATTTTACTAAAAGTATCTTTCGAATAAAAAAATGTTTTGCAACTACCCATCTGTCCAGATAAGAATTTGGCATCTGATCAACTGGAAGTTTAATATTACATCCTACAGATTTTCCTCCAACTTCTTTTACTCCCCGATTTGCAGCTTCCATAAGGCCTGGCCCTCCCCCTGTCATTATTGTAAAGCCAAGTTTGGCGTATTCTCCTGCCGCTTTTCTGGTAAAATCATAATAAGGATGATCTTCTTTAAAACGTGCTGATCCAAAAAAAGTAATACAAGGTCCAATGCTATACAATTTTCTAAAACATCGAATGAGCTCCCATAAAGTAGTTAATATAAATTTCAGCTCCGTAAACCTTGATTGCGACCCCTCTAAAAATTGAATTTCTAATTTATCGTTCTGAGGTTTATGATCTTTCATAACTTTATAGTATTCAGCTAATCAACATAAATAAGGTTGTTCTATATTTACTTTTAAATGATTCACGACTCTGATTACACCTGGGGTTTTATAGGCAATCTTTTCAGCTTCTTCTTTTTGAAAAATAGAACCCACTGTTCCAGATAGCTGGACCGTTGCGCCAGCAACCTGAATTTCAATCTCGTCCGTGTCAAAAGCCCAATGTCTATTGAGTGCCTTTTCGAGCAATTCTTTTTCTACCTGATCACGCAGTTCTCTTTTAAGTTTAATATTATTGGTTACACCTATTACCCCTATTTGATTTTCCACAAGTTCCCTGGCGATATCTCTCTGAAAATTCCATGGAAGTAGTCCTTCAAGTGTGACCCAGCCTTTTTCTACAATTATGCTAATAGTGCCTTTTGGAACAATATGATTCTCTTTAAAAATGCTCACAAGCTGTTCAGCGATTTGCTGATCAGAAACTGCAGATGATTTTTCCAGTATCACCTCAATTTCATCTACAATAGCCGCAATCCCTTTAATTTTCTTAGCAGCATGCAAAGCTTCTGTTTTTTTTACCAGCGAATCGACATGTCCTGTAAGGGTAACTATTGCATCTTTTACAATCACACCAATTTCTGCTGCATGTAACAGGGGTTCAAACTTAATTGCTTCCTGTACTTCTTTTTGCAAAATTTCATTACTTTTCATATCTTCTATTTTAGTTTCTAGTTGTCTACGACAAGTTCATTATCTACATACCAAACTCCAGGAGTATTCCATACAATTCTTTCTGCTTCTTCTTTTTGAAAAAGAGAATCAACGATACCGCTGAGGTAGATTGTTTTACCCTCAACTCTAACCTTAATATTATTAACATCAAGAATCCAACTCCGACTTAGGGCTTTCTCAACAATTTCTTTTCCCAATTCATTTTTTATTTCTGCTTCTATCTTTATTTGATCAATTACTCCCCTTACTCCTGGCAGGTAACGGATAGCATTATCTGCCGCTTTTCTTTGAAAATTCCAATGCAGGATTCCCTCGAGCGTTAACCATCCATTCTCTACGGTAACTTGTATTCGATGATCAGGAACGGCCCAGTTTTCACGCAACGCCTTAATAACAGATAAGGCTATATCAGTATCACTTTTAATAGCCGAAAAAAACAAATCAACTTTCATATCATCTACGATAGCTTTTACTCCGGCAATATTTTTTACGGCCTGTTCAGCCTCTCTTTTTTGAGTATAATTATCTACCGTTCCTCCCAGAGTAACAATACCATCCTGAACACTAACATCAATTTCGTT
Source organism: Flavobacterium sp. B183 (assembly GCF_023539155.1). Taxonomy (NCBI): domain Bacteria; kingdom Pseudomonadati; phylum Bacteroidota; class Flavobacteriia; order Flavobacteriales; family Flavobacteriaceae; genus Flavobacterium; species Flavobacterium sp. B183. The sequence goes on from NZ_CP097434.1 coordinate 4,492,807, forward strand.
AGAGCTCAAAAGAGGTTCCCATTTGATAGCCTCTACTACTTCTTCACGTAAAAAATCATTACTTTTTTTCATGGTGAAAAATTTTTAAATTTTACTTTGACTAATTATCTCAAGGCATTCTTAGCCATTGATTATGAAACAAAGTTGGAATAATAAAACAGCTACACAAATGATCTTTATCAATTCAAAAAGTGATATACAACATATATTCGCAATTAATAAGGGACTATGGAGATAAGGAGGCAAAGGTTATCCAAAATACAGTAAGTACTATTTTCAGTGGTGAGGTGGTTGGTGAAACAGCAAAAAGCCTTTCGGAACGCTTCGGGAAAGTGTTGCAAAAACGCCAGAGTATATAGATTGGACTTGCAACAAAAAGTCGGACAAATTTTCTAAGACCTATGCTACACTTTCTATTTTATAAAATTCTTGTTCCATTTCTTTAGGTGTTTTATATCCCAAAGAAGAATGCAGACGTTTTCTATTATACCATACTTCTATATATTCAAAGACTGCTAATTTAGCTTCTTCAATGGTTGTGAATTTATGCTGATAGATAAGTTCTGCTTTAAGGGTCTTGAAAAAACTTTCAGCTACAGCATTATCCCAACAATTAGCTTTTCTACTCATACTTTGAGTGATTAAAGTATTTTTATTAATCAATTTTCTGAATTCTATCGAAGCATATTGTATTCCTCTATCTGAATGAAAAAGTAAAGATTCTGTTATTTCTCTTTTTGATACTGCCATTTTCCAAGCTGGAATAATCGTTTGATCGGTATACATTCGTATGCTTAATGACCATCCTATAACCTGCCTGTCATATAAATCAATAATAGTAGTAAGATATAACCAGCCGGCAGCTGTTCTTATATAGGTTATATCAGACACCCAAACCTCATTAAGTGATTTTGGTGTAAAATTTCTATTGAGATGATTACTGCACACTGGATATCGATGATTAGAATCTGTGGTTACTTTAAAGCGTCTTTTAAGTTTACTTCTCCAGCCATTAAGAAGCATCAATTTAGCAACTTACCTTTTGGATATTTTATATCCTTTTCTTTTTAGCTGTTCCGCTATTCTGGGACTTCCGTAAGTTTGACTGCTTAGATCAAAAACTTCTTTTATTAAATCTGTAAATAGACTATTTTCTATAAATCTATTAGAAGGACCGCCACTGAACCATCTATAATAACTACTTCGGCTTACTTTTAAAACGTTGCACATCTTTTCAATAGGATATAAATGTTTATAGCTGACTATAAATTGGTAGATTTTCCATCGCTCTTGGAAAAGATGTGAACGGCCTTTTTTAATATCTCAAGCTCTAATTCTTTTTCTTTAAGGGCTTTTCGTAATTGTTTTACTTCTAAAGAATCTATCTCTGTCTTTTTAGAAATAATTGGTTGTAGATTAGTAAATGTTTTTTGAGAAGACCTCCATTTATAAATACGCTCTACCTGGACGCCTAGTTCATCTGCTAATTCTTTGATGTTTTCTCGCTCGTAACTTAATCGTACTGCTGATGATTTAAACTCAGCACTGTAAACTCGTTTTTTCATAATTCTAAGATATTTATTTTTATTTAAACAGTCTTAAAATTTATGTCCCAGTAAATGTAGCAACTCCAGAATAATATCAGTTAGAAAATAAACAAATTATTTAAACCTTTTACTTAATCTTTTTATTTATTCATTACAATGGCATTAAAACTCATGGTTTGATATATTTTTTACTTGAAATTGCAATTGTATATATACTTGTTTCTGCAGAACTTAACGTAGCAGCGAATATTCAAAAGAATAATTAGAATAGTCAAATTATGCCAGGCATTATAAGCTGCCTTTAAAATTAGCATTACATTAACGTTTAATTTTTTCAAAGAACTCATTGGGGAAGTGACTTTGCATTTCTACATTATAATTCAAGTAAATCTTTGTTTTATTAACAGCTAAAAATTGATTTATTCCTATTTATGAAAATAGAAAAAGCAACGGTGCAAGAGAAGAACATCAACATAACATAATCCCCGAAAATTGGTATTTTGAAAGTAATATCCTTTATTTCTGCTTTTGGGCCAGTTACGTAAAAAATAAATTACCTTTATCCGGCATTACCACTTTATAAGAAATTAAAATTTATTTAAGCTTTAAATCCAATCCTATGAGCCAAGAAGAATTACTGGTACTAATCCGCAAAAAAGATGAAAGAGCTTTCACCCATCTCTACGATATGTACTCAAAAAGCTTATTTTCGGTCATAAATGTTCTAGTAAAAAACCGGGAAGAAGCCGAGGATGTCCTGCAGGAAGTCTTTGTAAAAATCTGGAAAAACATCGATAGTTACAGTGAAAGCAAGGGCAGGTTCTACACATGGATCCTTAATATTGCAAGGAACACATCGATTGACAAGCTGCGGTCCAAAAATTTCAACAACAACCAAAAAAACCTTTCTTCGGATAATTTCGTAAATCTATTAGATGATAGCAACAAGCTCACAAACAGAATTGATTCTATAGGAATTCAGGAATTCGTAAAAAAACTGAAACCAAAATGTATCGAGATTATTGATCTGCTATTCTTTAAGGGATATACCCAGCAAGAAGCAGCGGAAGAGCTTGCCATGCCGCTGGGCACTATCAAAACACAAAACAGAAACTGTATCAACGATTTAAGAAATTATTTAAAGATATAATGGAAGATAAGGAATATATTGAATCAGGCATTTTAGAACTTTACGTTTACGGCCTGCTGACAGAAAAAGAGAACCTGGAAATTGCCGAACTTGCTAGAAAAAACCCTGAGGTTGAAAGTGAAATCATTGCTATAGAAAAAGCTGTTTCAGCCTTATCATCAAGCTTCTCACCTTTCCATTCGGTTGCCAATTTCGAGAAAACAAAAGCGCTTTTAGAGCTTAACGATGGTAAAGTTATCAATATAAAATCAGCATCAAACCGTTCGCAGTACTTGAGCTGGTCGGCTGCCGTATTACTGCTCTTAGGTTTTGGATATCAGACTTTAGAACTGGCAAAATCTAAACAGGCAGTCTCTGAGGCTGGAGGCGAAAAAAATAAAATTGAAAGAGAATATGCTTTTTTAGACCAGCAGAATAAACAGACTGAGAAAAATCTGAGCATTGTGAGAGACATTAAAAACACAAGCGTTATTCTGGGCGGACAATCAGTATCTCCGGCATCATTTGCAAAAGTGTATTGGAACAAAGAAACAAAAACGACTTATATCGACGCGGCAGGTCTCCCAAACCCTCCAAAAGGAATGGTTTACCAGGTTTGGTCTTTAAAACTAAGTCCGGTGCTTACACCGACAAGTATTGGTCTGCTGGATAATTTTGAAGAAAACTCTCAAAAAATCTTCGCTGTAAGCCAAACCGATTCAGCTGAAGCTTTTGGCATCACGTTGGAACCTGCAGGAGGAAGCCTTACTCCTACAATGGAGCAGCTTTATACTTTAGGAAAAGTCTAATTCCATAAAAAGTCCTAACTAAAAAGCGCATATTGATACTATTCAATATGCGCTTTTTGGGATTCAATACTGCACTCTGGCGGAATTTTACCCAAACCCCTTAGCCATTGTAAAAAAATCTAAAATCATCGTCAAATTTTGATTTGAATAGTTTCTAATAGTTTAATTTTTTGCAGCCTACGTAGAATTTTAAAGCCTGCTTTCAATAATTAGATATTTTCGACTGATACTTTATTTGATTAAAAAGTTTAAGTTTAACATTTTTAGCGTTTAACGCCGACGATGTTTATAAACCATTTTTGACCAGCAATTTCAAATAGTAATCTTTCAACTTGAAAAATTAGATAAAGTACGTTAAAAGTTAACAGAATTCGAACGCCAAAAATGGAATAGACCCCATACTCCCTTTTTTAAAATTTCTAGTAATTGAAATAATGAAACCCCATTAAATCGTTAACTATTTATCATTTATTGAATTTTCCACTCTCACTCTCTGATTATCAATTATTGCTCAGCTGAGGCAGAAAATTAGTTTACTTCTCAAGCGTTTGGTACGCCGGCCTGCCTTTTTTATAACATGGATCAATGACGTGAGGCAATTTATAGTAAAAAAGCTAATTATAAAATTAATTAATAATCATGTAATTATCACCAAATTAATTAGTCTAACTTTACCAAATGAGGAATTGATTACTCCCATGCAGAATTAAGTAAACATTTTTTGGAAGATTATGTTTATGGACAAGCCCGTCGCAGCGTGCAGCGCAGCTGGCGGGTTCTATTTTTGTAACTTGCTTCAGAACTTTGCTGTAAGTTTGAAACTGAAGTTGATTAAGCATTTATGACAGATTGATTTTGTATTTTTCTTCTATTGGTGAAGAAGCCTTATTCGGTGCAAGCTGTCCTATCTGAAATACTTTTTCAATGAATTCAATGCTTTGATCCACTGAAGTGTTTTCATTTTTTAAATGGCTGGCAAAATGGTTTGTTAATTTTTGAATAATTCTTGAACTGATTAAATCCATCTGTGCATCATCAAAATGGGTTGTTTTCTTTTTTTGAAAAGCAAATTCTGCTGATACAATATCATTTAGCTTGGATTTTAAGGCATGGATAGTCGGAGCACATTTTCGGCCGTTCACCCAGGTATTCAGTTCTAATTTTAGATCATCAATAATGGCTTCCGCAGCAGGAATATGCTGTTTTCTCTTTTCCAGCGTGTCATCAGTAATTTGAGATAAATCATCCAGATGTATTAAAGTTACACCGGAGATTTCTTCTACATTGGTATCTACATTGCGCGGGATGGATAAATCCAGAATCAATAAGGGTTTCTGTAAAGCAAGCGATGTTTTGTCAATAGTGGGATTTTGTGCTCCTGTAGCTACAACCAGCACATCAGCCTGCTGCAGTTCCTGTTTTAAATCAGCATAATCTTTTACAATAACATTCAGCTTGCCGGCCAATAATTCGGCTTTGTTTTTTGTTCTGTTTATAAGGGCAATATGGCTGTTTTTAGTATGTTTTACTAAGTTTTCGCACGTATTTCTTCCTATTTTCCCCGTTCCGAATAACAAAATATTTTTGTTTCCAATATCGGCCACATTTCGGATAATATACTGCACTGATGCAAAAGAAACTGAAGTTGCACCAGAAGAAATTTTCGTCTCAGTTTTAACTTTTTTGCTCGCTTGAATAACAGTATTTACCAACCGGTCCAGAAATGTATTGACCAAACCTTCCCGTTTACTATTGCTAAAGGCGGTTTTAATCTGGCTGATGATTTCAAAATCACCCAGAATCTGACTGTCTAAACCTGTTCCTACCCGGAACATGTGGCTGACAGCTTCTTCATTCTTATATATATAAGCAGCCTGCTGAAATTCTTCTACAGAGCCATTGCTGTTCTCGCAAAGCAATTTGATGAGTTCATAAGGATGATGGGCAAAACCATAAATTTCAGTTCTATTACAAGTAGAAGTAACAATCAAAGATTCTATACCATCTGCTTTAGCTTGTAATAATAAATAAGATTGTGCTTTAGCATCTAGACTAAATTTTCCTCTGATAACTGCATCTGCTTTCTTGTAGCTTAACCCCAATGCATAAAAAGTGGAGGATCTGGACATATTAAAATTTTCCATATTTATGTTTTCCTTAAAAGGTTCAAAAATTATTGCCTGCAGAATTTATATAACAGCGCCGGAAGTGCTTTTTACATCACTATGGAATAAATGGATTTAAACTGCGGTTTTATATAATTTCCAAGTATTATAAAGCTGACAGGTTTTGAAAAATATTTATATACTTCAAATAGTATTGAATTATAAAACGCTGCCTTTTTCAGGCAGCGTTTTGAGAAAAAATTTATTTTTGAACTATAGGAGTTCTCAATGATTCTAAAACAGCAACAATATCAGTATAAAGTTCTGTATTTGAAGCAACGCCATTCGCATTGGCCGCAGCTCCAACATATCCTTCAAATTTTGTATAATCTGCACTGCTTGATTTTGTTCCCATACGAGGATTTTTTGCAGGATCATGCGCAGCTGACATACTCAAACCAGAATATGTATTTACAGCATTTGTTCCTCCCGTATTAAACGAAAAGAAATCAGTAAGGTTATCTGATAACTTAGCAATATTGGTAGACTGGGTAGTTCCAGTTTCTGCTAATAAAGGGGCAAAATGTGCCTGCAGATTACCTGACGCGTTCGATTGGATATCAGCAACAATCAATCCGATAGTTGAATTTACCACTTTGCGGAAACTCAAACGTCCCTGCTCGATCATCTGGCCGGAATTATCAGGATCAGAAACCATTTTAGTTCCGCCTAATCGCTCGTAGATAGAAGCCTTAACCGGTGCTGGGGTTTCGTCGTCATTACTGCTGCAGGAAATCATAGCTGCCGATGCAGCAATTAGTACACTAAGTGTAAGTTTTGAATAAACTTTCATAAATTTAAAGTATTAAAGGGTTAATTAAAAAAACGATTTATCTTTTGAGACAGTCTATAGCTCAAACTATTTTGATTCATTGGACACACTTCTTTGTCTGCTAAATTTGCTGGTAAAATATAACGCTGCGCATCATAACGTCCTTTAGCCATCAGCTCGTTGAAAACTTTCTCAGAGTTTGTAATTTTATTATTGTGGAAGTACACCACAACATTTCTTTTAACGATGATAGAATCTGATGTCAGGCCTTTTATGCTTCTCAGGTCGGCACAGATTTTTCTGGCCTGCAGAGAATCGATGTCTGATTTAAAATCGATTCTGCTTACCTGAAGATTTGGGGTGTCATAAACGGGCGGTTTGGCCGTTATAATGTGAAAAAGCAAAATCGCGGCAAACAGTACAAATATTCCACTTAGAATAAAAAGTCCTTTTTTGATTATTTTATTAGTTTTCATAATTTTTTTATGCTTTTAAAATTATCTACGTGTACTTCATCAATGCGGTTTTAGAAATAGCAGCAAATCGATCAATTTAGAATTATTATAAATACAGAAATTACCTAATAATTTAATTATAAAGGAGATACTAGAAAACTCTGGCAAGATTAAATCCAAAAAATATATCTCCTTTTGTCCAGTCGCCGGTGGTTCTTCCAAGATATCCGGCTTCATCAATTGCCTGGGAACTGGTAAAATGCATTTGAAAAACGTGTCCGCCGGTTTCTAAATCAAAACCTATAGATAGCGGATTTTTATAAAGTGAATTTGGCGCTCTGTTTAAATGCGCCGCATAATCCATATTTAAAGACCAGCGCTTAGCGAATTTATATCTACCTCCAAATCCTATCGCATATTGCGTATTACTTTGATCTACGTCTTCAACAAAATTTTGATGAAAGAATGACGGAACAATTTCTAAAGAGAGCTTTTCAGAAAATTTTCTTGAAATCAGCAGCTGCGCAACATAAGTCAGCCTGTCTTTAAATTGAAGTTTCGGATACAGACTTTCTTTTAATGTGTTATTAATAGACAAACTATTAAAACCAGCAATAGTAACAGGGAAACCGTCTTTTATTTGAGGAAACAGCATATATTTTGTTGCAAAGTCATAAGCAAATTCACTTCGGGCTGCACTTACATTAAATCCATTTGTTAAACCGTAAATAAATTTTATTTGTGTATTGGCATTATCCAATCCGTAGAAACCTTCAAAACCATCTTTAATAGAACCAAATCGGTGTGCAACAACAAAATATAAATCCCCTTTTGCGGCCAATTTTGTAGACTCAAGATTAACGATTTTTAAGGCTTTGAATGCAGATGTCACTTTTTCTTTTGCAGAAGGAGTTTCTACTCCGGACAGCAAATCGGTTTGAGAGAAGGTTAATAGCGGAAATAAAAAAAGTAATAGAATAAAGTTTTTCATGAGGTTAGTTTTAAATTGTTATTTGTATTAGTGTACAACTGAAGATTGGTCTATTTTAAATTCCTGGAGCAATTCGTCATATCCTAAAAAACGCCCTTTAATTTTTAGGGTTTTTCCAGATATAATATTTTGCGGCAAACCGTTTTTGAATGTCACAAATATTTTTTCGCTCATAACAATTCCATTACTGACTTTATCAATACTTGTTACTCGTGCAGATAATTCAATTGTTTTGTCCTGATATTTGATGTAAGCCAGACTATCGTTTGAAGTAAACTCTCTTTCTAGTTCGTTAACGGTTACAACATAATCGGCAGTTTCTGATTCTATATTTCTATGCCCTTTGTAGATGTAGAGGTACGCCGAAATTCCGATTATTATAAAAAGGGAAATTGTAATTAGTATTTTTTTTCTCATAACTGGTTTTTAGTATTTCAAATTATCTACGTTAAAAAATACCTATTGGATTTAAAACATTAAATATGCCTCTTGCCAAATCTGTATTATTCTTTTCAACGTATATGATTTTGAAATGCCTGATGATCCTTAAAAAAATCATGCATTTATTTATAACTAAAAACCAGCCTTATGAATTTAAAAACCCTTTTCGCCATCTCATCATTAGCATCAATTTTTGTAAGTTGTGCCAACGATGATCCAAGTACTTTAATTGACTCTACACCAATTAATGGTTTGGCAACATACAACCAAAATGTAAAATCTATTATTGATAATAACTGCGTTGTATGCCATGCGGCAGTTCCTAAAAATGGCGCGCCAATGTCTTTAGTTACTTATGAACAGGTGAAAAATGCAGTTTTAAACCGAGGATTGCTTACACGAATTTCTTTAGAAAATGGAGATAGTTCCTTAATGCCGCAAGGTGGACCAAGATTGCCTCAAGCTACTATCGACATTATAAATAAATGGAATCAGGATGGATTATTAGAAAAATAATCTATAACAGCAACATGAAGAAAATCATAATAATGCCAATGCTATTGGCTTCTTTTATTGTTTTTTCACAGGAAAAAATAGTAACTAAATCTGCAACAATAACTCTGGAAGCTTCAGTACCTGCTTTTCAGCCGGTTGCAGGAACTAACAGCAATGTAACTTTTGTTTTGAATCCCGCAACTGGAGAAGTGGCTAGTCTTGCCTTAATGAAAGGATTCCAGTTTGAAATGGCATTGATGGAAGAACATTTTAATGAAAATTACATGGAAACCGATAAATATCCAAAAGCAGTTTTCAGGGGACAAATTGAAGGTTTCGACATTAAAAGTCTAACAGAAGATTATAAAGATTACACCATAAAAGGAAAACTAGAAGTGCATGGAAAATCCAAGGATATAAGTGTCGATGCAAAAATTACAAGATCGGGTTCCAGATTCACCCTTATATCTGATTTTGAAGTAAATGCAAGTGATTTCAACATTCCAATTCCAGCGCTTATTAAATATAAACTGGATAATAAAGTCAAAATTCAAATTATTGCAGTTTTAAAATAAGACTTCGCAAAACAGGATGATTTTATAAAAAAATAAAGGCGAAATAATGAAAAAAACAATACTTATTGCAATGCTGTGTGTTTGCGCCATTGGCGTATCACAAGAAAAAATGGTCAGTAAATCAGCAAAAGTTACTTTTGAAGCTTCCGTTCCTTCTTTTGAAGAAGTTAAAGCAGTAAACAAGAATGTTACTTTTGTTTTGAATCCAGCAACAGGAGAGATTGCAAGTTTGGCCCTGATGAAAGGTTTCCAGTTTAAGGTTGCTTTAATGGAAGAACACTTTAATGAAAATTACATCGAAAGTGACCAATATCCAAAAGCAGTATTTAAAGGAAAAATAGAAGGATTTGATCTTCAAAGCCTAACAGTAAATCCCAAAGATTTTATCATTAAAGGTACATTAGAACTTCACGGAAAATCCAGGGATATAAATACTGCTGCAAGGATAAGCAGATCATCATCAGGGATTAGCATTTCATGTAATTTTAGTGTAAATGCTAGTGATTTTAATATTCAAATTCCAAATTTGGTTAAAAGTAAACTTTCCAATAAAATAAATATCCAGGTTGCCGCAGTCTTAGGGTCCAATAGGCAATAACCGCCTAAAAACTATCTTGAAAAGTCAATAATTTTTTATATAAAAAAAATGCAGGAAGAAATAAAAATTGAGGACGGCCTTACCCTTATGCGGTTTCAGAACGACAGTTCAGAATCTTTTTTTGCACAGCACGAAATTAGTGCTGGCCTGTTACAGTTTCATTTCGGACTAAAAGGCAATAGCAGATTTTTATTCACTCAGAGTAATTATGCTTTAGAATTAAAAGAGGAAAAATCCCTGATTTTGTGCAATCTGCAGAAACAGTCATTGCTTCATTTAGAGCTTTCTCCAAATTCATGGGTGATTTCAGTTATTGTTTCGATTGAGAAATTTCATTCATTATTTTCTGTTGAAGCAGATTATATTACTATTTTAAGCCCCGATAATAAGAAAAAAAAGGATTATACCGAAGGGAACATTAGTCCTTCGATGGCTATTGTTTTGAGACAGTTGTTTCATTACAGCCTTCATCCCTCCCTAAAGAACCTTTATTATAAAGGAAAAGGATACGAATTGTTGAGTTTGTATTTCAATAAAATGGAAGATCCAAACGCAGGACAATGTCCATTTTTGATCGATGAAGATAACGTCCTGAAAATCAGAAAAGCCAGAGAAATCATTATCGCCAATATGGCCGAACCACCAGGATTACAGCAATTGGCAGATGAAATTGGACTGAACATGAAAAAATTAAAAATAGGTTTCAAACAAATTTACGGAGATACCGTTTATGGTTTTCTGTTTGATTACAAAATGGATTTCGCCAGAAAACTGCTTGACAGCGGTTCCTACAATGTAAATGAAGTGGGGCTTAAAATAGGTTACAGCACCGGAAGCCACTTTATTGCGGGATTCAAGAAAAAATTTTCCACAACTCCAAAGAAATACCTGATGTCTGTTAATACCAAATTTAAAACAGCGTCGATTTTGTAAATTACAGCATAAATAAAATTGATTTTTCCTTTTTCTAAAAGGCAGCCAATACTATTTTTAGCATCAATTTAAACAACAAATACTTAAAGCCTGAAGCTTAAAGTAAAAAAGCCAAAAAAAAATGAAAGGTGTATTATTAGTAAATTTAGGATCTCCCGAAAGCCCGACACCAAAAGATGTAAAGCCCTATTTAGATGAATTTTTAATGGATAAATATGTGATCGATGTTCCGTATTTACTAAGAGCTTTATTAGTCCGAGGTATCATCTTAAGAAAAAGACCCAAAGAATCGGCACATGCTTATGCAAAAATCTGGTGGGATGAAGGTTCGCCCCTTGTGGTGCTTTCAGAAAGAATGCAGAAAAAAGTACAGCCTTTGGTAAACGTTCCGGTTTCTTTGGCAATGCGTTACGGAAGTATGACTATTGAAAAAGGACTGCAGGAACTGCATGAAAAAGGCGCAACGGAAGTACTGCTTTTTCCGCTGTATCCGCAGTATGCAATGGCTTCGACTTTGACTATTTTAGTAAAAGCAGAAGAAATTCGTAAAAAGAAATTCCCACACATGACTTTTACAGATGTTCCTGCGTTTTACAATAAACCAGATTATATAAGGAATCTGGCGGATTCAATTCAGAAACATTTAGCCGGATTTCAATACGATCATTTGTTATTCTCGTATCACGGAATCCCGGAACGTCACATCCGCAAAACAGATGTAACTAAATCACATTGCAAAATTGATGGCTCTTGCTGCAACACGCCTTCGGCTGCGCATGATTTTTGTTACCGTCATCAATGCTATGAAACAACCAAACAAGTTGTAAAATTATTAGATCTTCCTGAAGACAAATACAGTCTTACTTTTCAATCGCGATTAGCTGGAGATAAATGGCTGGAGCCTTATACTGATATTGAAATTGATAAAATGCCGGCAAAAGGAATTAAAAATCTGGCTGTTGTAACACCTGCTTTCGTTTCGGATTGTTTAGAAACGCTCGAAGAAATTGCCATGCGCGCCAAAGAAGATTTTGAGAAAAATGGAGGAGAAAATTTCATGGCTATTCCCTGTTTGAATGACGACCAGAAGTGGTGCCAGACTGTTAGCAGCTGGATTAATGAGTGGGCTGAATAATGCTATAATAGCAATAGGCAATATTGGAGTTTTCATTATTAATATATCAATTCGCCCCTTGTATCCATTTTAATTTATTTTTTTACCTCTTTTAAAACCAAAAAGAATATTAAAGCGTAAATGACTTTATAACTTAAAAAAAGTAATTATGAAAACTAGAAAATTTTTAGCAGCAGCAATCCTGGCATTAGGATTTGGATTGACATCATTTGCACAAAAAACAGTAATGGTTGGTGGAGCAGATATGTATCCTAATAAAAATATTATAGAAAATGCGGTAAACTCAAAGGATCATACCACCTTGGTAGCAGCAGTAAAAGCAGCAGGATTAGTTGAAACTTTACAAGGTAAAGGTCCATTTACTGTTTTTGCACCAACAAATGAAGCATTTAGTAAATTGCCGGCTGGAACTGTTGAAACATTATTGAAACCTGAGAATATTAAATCATTACAAACTATATTGACATATCATGTAGTAGCCGGTAAAATGAATAGTTCTGATATTGCAAAAGCAATAAAAGCTGGTAAAGGAAAAGCTTCTTTAAAAACAGTTAGCGGCGGAACTCTAACTGCCTGGATGGATGGAAAAGATTTGTACATTAGTGACGAGAGTGGCAATAAAGCTAAAGTTACAATTTCAGATGTAAATCAATCTAATGGTGTCATACATGTAGTGGATACAGTACTGCTTCCAAAAATGTAGTTTGCTGAAAATAAATTACAATTAAGCCCTGAAATTTCAGGGCTTTTTATATAATTACTATGCGACAAAATATTAATATTCAGTTGTATAAGATATTTTGATTACCATTTTATTGCCACCTCAAAACTTTAAATGTAAGGAATTGATATCTTTTTTTTTACAAAAAATTAAGGCTGTCTCTTTTTATTTTGGGTAAAATAATACATAAAACTAAATATATTTCTGCTTCAATCCCCAACAGGACATCTAAACCAAATTCTTAGTGCCGCTAAAAGACAGTACCTACTTCCAGTAAGCCAATCTCTTCAAATCTTCCACAAAATTTATAGAAATTTGTCCCGTAGAGGTCCCCCGACAGGACATACAAATCGATTATTTTTTATAACTAGGTACTAGTTAAACAGTAAAAAAACGAATAAAAAGAGTCAGTTTAGAAATGGACTTAAATTAAGATAATTCAATATTATTAATTACATATCCAGAAATTAAATTTCCATATTGTAATCACCCAATCTCTAAAAAAGATTTTTTTCCTCTTGAGTTTTCGTTTTCAAATCTTGAAATAATGTAATCATATTTAAAACTGTAAATATGTTAAACGAAAAGTTCAATCTGAAAAATCTGTGTAAGTGACAATTCCATTTAACCGTAAATATTAAGTATTTTTGGTATATTTGTAGTACAAAAAAGAATAATACTACTGTCAGTTATTCGTTAGTGTTTTAATTTTTGTGCATGATTTATTGAAATAGTAAAATTGAATTTGGGTGCAGAATCGGTGCATTAGGTTCAAGACATTTATAAATACGTAGCAAAGACGGGATCTAAACACATAAAGTTCGAATCCTGCTCTCCCCACTAAAAGTCCTGAAACATTTCAGGACTTTTTTTTGGGCCTAAGAAAACATAATAAAACCTGCAAATCCTAGTATTCGTAGGTTTTTTTCTTTTAAGACAGTTTTCAAACTTTGTAAAAACACTCAAAAGTTTTGCGGCAAAATCGTCTCAAGATCCCGATAACTTAATGTAAACCTAAGCTTAAATTATACTGTCTGCAATATAATAGACTTCGGATAGCAATGACCTTTCGTATTCATCAGTTTAAAAATTTAAAAAAGGCAAAGATAAAACTTAGCTTTAGATGCGACAGAACCTGATATTACTTAGAAGCAGATTCAATTAGCGAAAGTTTATGGAGATCTTTTTAAATCTAATTAAAAAAAGTAAAAGGCTGACAGAATAATTGTAGGCTTTACTTTTTTATATTTTAATCTTCTTTATAAAACCGCAATCATACAATAACCTTAAGTAATTTATTTTATTGGAATAAATCAATTTTATTCACAACAAAAAAACATCCATTCACGACAGAAAAACCTTCACTAACGACATCTTTTTCATTTTTTTATTTTCAATCATTAATTTCATTTCAGAAAATAAAATCTAGAGTTAGAAAGCGTTTTCGAGATTATCCCAAAAAAATACCAATACCATAGAAATCATTTTTTTTATTTTTTAACATAAAATTTATACAAAATGGGACAGTACAAAAGTCGTCAGGAATTTTTAAAAAACAATCCAAGATCAATTGCATTCGCCGCATTGGCTAAAGCAACAAAAATGCAAAACACGATTACCAATCAAGCGATTAAACTTAGTCCAAATCAACTAGAAGGAAAAGAGGTTATAATCATCGGGTCTGGTGTTGGGGGACTTACCACCGCGTATGAACTTCTCGCTCAGGAGTCTGGTGCAAAAGTAACCATTCTGGAAGCATCTCATAAAACAGGAGGACGCTGCATGAGCTTACGTACAGGGGATACACTCATTGAAGATGCAGACAGTGATTTGTTCGATTCGAAACCTGGAGAACCTCAAGTTGTTCGATTTAAACGCCCAGTAGGAGACTCAGAACCTTACCTTAATGCAGGTCCTGGTCGTATTCCAAGCAGTCACAAACGACTCCTTTCTTACTTAAAACGTTTTTCGGTAGACGTTGAAATATATGTGATGAACTCTGAATCTAATTTGGTTCAAAAGGACGAAAGTTTTGGAGGTGAACCTATGGTTTACCGTCGTTTGGATCATAATACAAGAGGTTGGTTGGCGCACATGGTATACAAAAATGCGGAAGAATTACTTCGCAATTCACAAGTGGGAATTAGCGAAAGTGATCTTGAAACACGCGTTGAACAATTACAAAGTTTGATGATCAGTTTCGGAGAGCTTGATGTAGATGGAACCTATAGCGCAACAGCTGGATCACCTGGCTTCGAGGATGGAAAAACACGCGCTGGATATGAAGTTTTACCTGGTGTTGCGGCTGGAATTGTTGCCGATGTTTTGAGTTTTGATAAATTGCTCGAATCAAAATTTTGGGAAGGTACAAAATTCTATCAACCTACAGATTTTCTTTGGCAACCTACTTTATTTCAACCCGTTGGAGGAATGGATCAGGTACAACACGCTTTTGCTCAACAAGTGGCTGCTTTGGGAGGAAATATTCTTTTGAATAGTCCTGTAAAAAAAATAAAATGGGACTCAACTAAAGAGAAGTACATCATTTCGGTTGGACAAGTTGGAACAGAAGAACCGATCTATTACGAAGCTGATTATTGTGTTTGCAACCTTGCGATGCCTTTTTTGAAAAACATACTAGATTCTGATCTCCTAAATTCGGGACTTGAACCTGAATTTAAAGATGCTTTAGAAGCCGTTTTTGTGGCACAATTTGAACCAACACAAGCTCCAGGTTATGAACCGCGAGAAGACGGATACGTTCCGCGTTTTTTAGCCTGTACCTCCAAAGTGGGCTGGCAGGCAAATCGATCTTTATGGCAAGGAAGCCCAATAAATCTCAAGACAATGGCAGTTGAAAAATCCGAAGTGGGAGTTGTACCTATTTTTGGAGGAATCTCTTGGACAGACAATGAAATTCAACAAATTTGGTATCCATCTACGGCGTATCAAGACGAAAAAGGTGTGCTCACAGGCGCTTATAATTTTGATAAAGTAGCACACGATTGGGGAAAATTACCCGTTAATGAGCGACTTACCAAAGCACGAAATGATGCCAGTAAATTCGGTAATAAATTTGCCGAAGGCTTGGGAGAAGGCGTTGCCATAGCTTGGCAAAATATGCCAAATATCAAAGGTGGCTGGGCATATTGGCAAGCCGTTGGAGATGCGAACTACTCAACGAAACAATTTAACGCTATTGCACAAGGATCTGGAATTATAGATCCGAACACAAAAAATGCGAGCAATGCTAACTTTTTTATTGTTGGTGATCAAATTTCCTCCCTTCCTGGTTGGCAAGAAGGTGCTATTGCTGCCGCATTAAATGCAATTACGAGAATGGCAAAACCAGAGGTAAAAATACAGCCATTGAAAAATTTACCAGACACTCGTTTGATGGTGGAAGGTATCTAAATCAATTAAACAGAAATGAATGGAACGACGCAGAAGGTATTCTGCGTCGTTTTTTTTATACTGTTTGATTCGAAGTTGTTACACTAAACAACAACCTGCTAACTTATTCATGAAATTTGATACTATTTTATTCTAAGGTTATGTCGCATCTGTCAGAATCAAATATAAAAATTTAAGTCATTTAAAATTTGGGACGCCAATTTACAAAATGATTTAAACATAGTTATCCCTGGTCTAACCATCTGATTTGAAAGTTTCACCAAAGGTGTTGGATTTTTTAAATTTAAAGAGCTGATAAAATTAAAAAATGTCTCGTCCTGAATTTATCAAAAGGAATCACCTATTTTTAAAACTATTGAAGAGTTTCATAAACTAACTAATTACAAAAATGTAGGGTAACCTTTTCTCTCCTATTTGTTTGCAAATCCAAAATAGCTATATATTTGTGTTAATGGTTAGCCAATAACAACACACCAATATTCAATTAATAAAATGATTTCAATTAAAGAGTTTAATAAAGACAAACTTGATGACTTTTTTCAATACTTGAACATTCATCTTTCTGAAAATGGACAGAAAGGAACAGCTCTTTTCCAGCCACTTTCTAAACAGCAATCTACACTTTCAAACGAATGGAAGGCAAAGTTTGAGGACGGAATGAATGAAAAAGCCGGATGGAGAAAAGTTTGGATAGCAATAAATGAAGAAGAAAAAATTGCTGGACACATTGACATCCGTTCTCAAAATCAGCCAAATGCAGAACATAGAGTTTTACTTGGAATGGGCGTTGACAGTAATTTTAGAAATTTGAAAATTGGTCAAAATTTGTTAGCATTTATTATTGATTATTGCAGAGCTAATCGCCAAATTAGCTGGATTGATTTGCAAGTTTTGACAAATAATATTCCAGCAACCAGACTTTATAAAAAAATGAATTTTGAGGAATTGAGCATAACAAAAGATATGTTTAGAATCGATAACATTTCTTATGATTATACTTCTATGACTCTAAATGTTGAAAATTAAACCAAACTGGAGTTGCCTCTTACTTTGTCACAAAAAAATAAGACTGTTCAATTTCCCGAATTTATCAAACAGAATTGCCTATTTTCGATTCAAATAGAAACATCTCTCTAAAGGTAAACATCACAACCGTCTCTCCCAAAAAGCAGCTGTTCTCCACCTGGTTTCCGCTTGGTAAAAAATACTTTTGTGTTTTAGGTAATGACTCCAAATGTGTTCCGTTTGTTCTGTATATATTTTTTGAAGTGTTTCAGTGAACCCGTACTGCAATAGCAAAGTTTGTAATTGCATGGCACTAGCCATTGCATTGTACATACCTTGTGAAGATAGCGGATCAAAACTTAGTGCTGCATCGCCTAAAGCAACCCATTGTTGACCAGCTACTTGTTTTAATTTAGTTGAATTAGCAGCAACTGAACCTTTAAAGGTAATAGCATTTTCATGTTCTTTTAGTAAAGATAAAATAACCGTATTTTTTTTTGCCAGTTCCAAAAATGAGCCAGTAGTTTTAAGTTCGTTTTTAGCCACTAAATCAGCATCGGTATGAAAAGCCACTACCCTTTTGTCATGAGGAACAACAGTACTATACCACCAACCATTTTCACTAGCTGAAATAGTACTCATAACATTTGTTCGGGTATTAGGTAAAGTAACCCAACAGGCAATCAATTTATCTTCTACTTGTCGTTTAATGCCCAGGCTCTGTGCAAAATGCGATTGACGCCCACTAGCGTCAATAACAAAAGATGCAGAAATCGTTGAAGTATACAAAGAGGTATCACTAGCTCTTAATTGCACCTGCCAACGAGAATTTTCATAAGAACTACTATGCAGTTTAGAACCCCACAAACAATGTACGCCTCTAGCTTCTGCAACACTTCTCAAATAGGCTTCAAAAGCTTGCCGGTCCAAATTTTTAACAAAACCGTCAGGATTTCTTAAATCGTCTACTAAATGCACCTGGTCGCTTCCCCAATAGGACTGCATACCTACGCTTTTACGGTACAAAATGCCTACTTGGTTTTCCAACCCCTCCAATAAATCCAATTGTTTTAGAATGCGTTGCGAAGCTGGAGCTAAAGATTCTCCAATGCGCTCAGTGGGTTCAGGAAGTTTATCAACTAATGTTACCTGATAGGCATCTGTCAAGGAAATGGCGGCAATGCAACCTGCAATACCGCCACCTATAATTAATACATCTGTTTTTTCTGTTGCCAAATCTAATACTGTTTTGGAATAAAACGCTGGAAACGAACCAATTGTTCCGGAACACCCACCTCTTTTCTAGGTTGTCTGGAATGAGGAACGGTTCTTGTTCTGGTGAATTTATGTGCTTTAGAAGCTAATAAATCAACTAATTTTTGAACTTCACCTGTTAAAGTCTCATCCTGAACCAATTCGTCCTGAACCAATTCTAATAGTTGGTCGCGAGTGCTCTCTATTACAACTTGTTCAGTAAACAAACCTTCATTAGACAAATGTTCCAAAGTAATATTTAATAAAGATTCTTCTTTCTTGTCCAAACGCTTGTTGTCATTTAAGATTTTTCGTAATCGGGTTTCCGTTTCTTTTAACAACAGTTGATTTTGTTCGTCATTAGGAATTATACCAATTTGCATTTCTGGTGGAAAATTAGGATCATCAGATATCCCCGGACGCGGTTGTACAATCGCTAACTTGTCAAAATACTTCACCATTGCATTAATCTGATTGGTTTGTGTTGGAGCTTCACCATCTAAAGGCAAATCATCCAACCAAAAATAACGATATGCAAAAGCTTCTCTGCGTGTCTCTTCTCCTAGGTGAGTATCTAAAGTTTCTTTATAACGTTCTTCACTCAAAATATTATTAGGAACTCTGGCAGGCCAAAATGTTGGCAGATAAGGATCGTATGCAGTCGTGTAACCATCTCTGCAGCTTGCCGTATCAGTTTGCCAGGGAATAGCCATCCATCTCGTCACACCACCTGGTACCTGACCACCTAATAAAGGACCAGCAGGTAAAGTCAAGACATCACTATTCATAGTAGAGCCATAATAATGGTAATCAGTTTTTGGTGTTTTAGGAGCGTGTTTCAATCGGAAAGGAGCCATATACATACCAGAAGTTCGCATAGGCCAAGTCATTTCGCAACCCGGATGAAAAGCATCAGCCAGGCAAAAATCCATGGCCGCTTTGGTTAGCATGTCTGGTTGTTCAGCAATCGAATAATCATCAATTTTTTTAACAGGTGGAATATAAGGACAGCCTGTTTTATCTACAAAATCGGCATCAAAATCACCTTCGACCCATTGATCTAAAAACTGCAATTGCAACTGCGATAAGGTGGAATGTTGACGCACAGAACCTTGTGTAGGAATGGCAACTGCATCACCATATAGCCAAGGCCATAGCTGCGGCGCTTCAGCACCAGATTGATCAAACCTACGGAAATTATTGGAAATAGTACGACGCATTTCTAAGTTGGCAGAAGAAGGATCATTTAGTTTTTTTACCCATGTTATACTGGTATAATTAAATTGTCCACCCCATCCAAAAGCAGCCGCAAATCCTGCATTTACCCATTGTAAATTGGTCATTCTTTCAAAAATAGGCAAGATATCTTTACAGAAAGAAGGTCTTGCAGGTCTTACTAACATTCCTGATTCTACAGCCACACTACGCATTAAATCCCACATAGTACGAACCGATTTTTGCATAGGAGCATAATCAGGCGGAGCGCAAATCACCCAGGCAGGATCTACATTAAGAGCTACTCCTTCATATTCTACTGTGGCGGTAACGGGGCCATCTGACATATCATCATACCAACCTTCATTGTTAGCAAAGGTAATGGCTCTGTCGCCATTGATGTTTTTCGATTTACCATGACCACCTAACATTACTAAACGTCCTTTTTCGTCGGTGTGCATTTCTCCCAAATAAACCGATTGTCCCATGAATTCCCCCGTGAATTTTTTTCCTTCAGTGACATTAGGATCTGAGATACTTTCGCCTCCACCATCAATCAATAACTGGCTCCGGTCTTTTACATCAATATTTCTTAATAAAGAAGGCGGAACATTAGGAGCGGATGCATCTGGAATATCTAAGGCAATTTGAAATTGATACCACGATGATTTTTGATTGGCCAAATGCGAATGCCAGGTAATCTTAGCATTATCCATAGTTAGTTCCTTAATCGCTTTTCCGGCAGCATTGAAACCATAAATACGAAATTGGGCGGCCTGACGTTTTATCGCTCCGGTTTTATCCCGATACGCATAAACATCCTCTTTTGCTTCTGGTTCGTCTACTAAAGGGCCTATAAAATACTCTTCTTCACTAGTTCCTACACGCATTACACCAATAGGAGGATAAATACCAGCTCTAACAATACAATTGCTATCCTCGTCTGTATTGCCTCTAAAATGTGGATTTATGGCATTAGGCTCTTGTAGCTGTTGCCCGTTGGCTTGATGCCTTGCTTCGGCACTAGCAGCATAAACGGTTTTGCGAGCCTCTGCAATTGAGCCTAAAGGTTTATGAACTTCTAAAGTTCTCCAAATATTGAATGAAAGATTGCTTCCAAATTCAGACTGACCAATCGCAGTTACATCTTGTTGGGGTAAATGTAACTTTGCAATACAGATGTACGGACTTTCCTCTGTGCTCCAAACTACTTGTGCATCATTAAGAGGCATGGTTGCTTCATTAGTACGCAATTGAATTTCAAATCTGAAAGTAGCAGCTCCATTGCGCAAACGTTTTTCTAAATCCAAACGTAAATAATTATCATCGTCAAAAGGTGCCCCTTTATAAGTGTCGTCCGGAACCAAACGATATTTAACAATTTGATTTTCTCCCAGTTGAAAAGGTAAAATAGCCCAATAACCAGTACTTAACACACTCGCTTCTTCTTTCTGCATAGCTTGTAAAATACCAGCTAATTCAGGATGTTTATTGATATAAGAATCATAATCCCTATCAATAGCACCAGCAGTTGTAAACGCACACATTTGTTGTGCATCACTAGCAAAAAAGCGATCGATATTCTGAAAAATGAAATCGGCAGTAGGGCCTTCTCCAAAAAGTTTTGGTCCTTCCACTCCAAACAATTTCAACCCCACTCCAATAGTGGAATTTAAGTCCGGTGAAGTGGGTCCTGTATCACTAGAGAAACGAACAGCACAATCAAAACTAGAACCTGCAAAAATACCTTTTTTGAATTTTTCAGGAATATCCTCATTGATTACGAATTGTCCATAAGTGATACCGTGTTGTTTTCTAAAAACAGCACGTTCGGCTGGGTGTTGCCCATTTTCAATTCGGGTTTTTTGGCCCATTTCTACAAACATCTCCTTAAGACGCAGTGTCACCATTTCAGTACTGCCACTACTGTCCCAACATTTTACGTTGTTTGCAGTAGGTTTTTCAATGCTTCGTTTTTTGTTGTCCATATTTAGTAGTTATTGATTTGTTACGGCTCAATGGTTAGCTATCTAATTGATAGTACACCCTAACGAAAATAAGATTTATCCTGCAAATGAATATAGGTAGTTTTACGTGTTTTTATAAAAGCTTCCTGATATGCTTCGCACTCCGTCAACTTCGAATACTGTTTATAAAATGGGACTAGCAATCCTATAAACAGCCTATCGATAACTTTTAAAACTAAAAATGTAAACAAAAGACTGTACGGGATGTTGAACAACCTTTACAGGGTATGCCTACAAAGCTGTTTTTTTTCATTCCTAAATAAAATTTAGCTGAAAGGAATGTTTATCCGTTTGCTATGATACTTATGCAAATGCTCTTCAAACTTACCAGACTAATTTTCCTGCCGCTTTTTTCCAATCGAGCCATGAGACTATCAATTGTTTTTTAAGCTGATTCTGAAATAATTCCAGATTTTGCAATTTGATCTCTTTATCATTTAGTTCATTAAAGGCTATTTGATCAAATTTATATCGGTCCTGGTAAATCATTACAATCTCTGAAGTTAGCTTACTGTTTTCACTCACTGTTTTTAGTTGTTCCAGGACATTAGCGTAAACAGTAGCGGCATTTAAAGCATTGTATTTGCTTTTATTAATATTCTCTGTAATTCTGTCCTTATTTTGATTTTGCTGAAATTTTAACTGATCAATTCTTTTTGCTGTATTTTCTCCAAAAGAAAAAGGTAACTTTAGTGAGACACCAACATAACTATTTCCATACCAACTATTTTGCTTGAAAGGATTTAGGTTTTCTGTAAATTGATCCGCTCCTAAATAACCATTAATAGTAATCAAGGGGCTATATTTAGTTCTTTCCAGTTTTTTCTTATTCTCTAATACTTCATTTTGCGTTTTCAAAATTTCAATTTGCGGCAATGCTTCAATTAGATTATCATCAAGATTGCCAATACTTTCCTCTACGCTGTATTTTTCTAATTTCACAGCAGCAGCAATCAAAGATTCATTTCCAATAACGTATAAGAAATACTGTTTCAAAACCAATACATTATTTACGGCATTGCGGTATTTTTGAACCGCATTATTGTGCGTTACTTTAGCATCGTTTACGTCCGTTTTTAAAACTCTTTTGTATTTGTATTTTTGATTAATAGTCTCCAGACTCAGCGCTGTACGTGCAGTATCTCCAACCGCTTCTTTTTCTTGTTCTTCTGCAACTACTATATTTAGATATACTTTTGAGACTTCATAAGTAAGTTCCAGCTTTGCCTCGTTTTCACTTAAAGCAGCTAGTTTCTCCTGTAGTTTCGATTCGGCTATTAATTTTGAAATAGCCATATCCAGTAAAGGTTGTTGCAATAAAAGACCTGCGCTTTGAGAATAATTAGCTCCTAATTTTACCGGGATCATACCCTCTGATGATTGATGGGAATTAAATGCTTCAGCCGGTAACACACTTGTAGCAATAATCGGATTGTACTGATAATTATAATTCAACGCTACTCTGGGCAAATATTTTGCATTTAATTCTTTTGTTTTTAATTGATTGATTTTATATTCTTTTTCCAGTGAAGCTACTATCTTTCTATTCTTTTGTGCCGCTTCAATGGCTTTATCCAAGGTCCAGATCGTACTTTGTGCATTCATTTTAAAAAATCCTGACAACAGAAGACAGCTTATAAAACAGATATACCATACATTATTTTTCATTCTAACAACTTTTTAACCTCTAAATACAGAGGCAGGTTCTACATTTTTTATTCTTCTAATGGCAAACACAGCTCCGAAAAGCGAAATAGAGAAGGTAACTGTTAGAATTATGAAAAGTATTCCGGGACTAAAATCTATTACTATTCCCGATTGATACATTCCGTTCTTAAACCCCAATAAGAAAATAAAAGCAATCATAAACCCAACAATAGCAAATAAAGTGGCTTGTGTAAGTATTAATTTCCTAATGTATGCATCAGTTGCACCAATTGCTTTTAGCGTTCCATAATCCTTAATTCTGTCAAGTGCAGATGAATACATCGTTAATCCAATAATAAAAAAACCGGCAATAATGGCAAATCCTACTAAGGATCCTGTACTGGCACCTAAACCTGTAGAAGCCAAAACACTATTTATGGTTGCTGAACTCAAGGATGATGCCCGCCATGCTCTTACTCCATAAATAGAATTATTGATCTGATCTACAACTTGGTCTACATCTTTCCCTTTTTTTACATTTACCAATAAAGCGCTTATAGCAGTAGAAGGAATATTACTGTAAAATCTTGCTCTGTCAATTGTAGTGTACATTAAATAACCGCCCCAACCTCTTATCCCTTTTGTTTGCAAAGTAATTACTGCTCTTTTCCCATTGATTTCAAAACTGGTCCCAACATTTGACGAACCTCCAAAATTATTTCGGTCAAAATAATCTGCAGACACCGCTGCCTCCTGTACTAAATCTGAAAGTTCCCCTTGTACAACCTTTGCACTATCCGGACCTGCTTTAAAATAAGGAAATTCACTTCCAATAATGTTTACAACAGCACTGGTTCCGTTAGGAAATTTTGCCTTACCATTTGTTACAACCATTGGAAATGCCTCTTTCACTCCCTCCAAACTCTTGATTTCTTTCTCTTTTCTGGTATCTATCAAACTAAGCTGATTGGCATCTGTCGTTTTATTATCAACAACCCAAATATCAGCTGTTGTATTTTTTACCAACACACTCATTAGTCCTGTCAAAAAATTAAATGTCCCAATTTGTTGTCCAATGAGAAAAGTACTTATTACTATTCCAACCACTACTCCGATGCTTTTTGTTTTATCGAAACGAATAAACTTCCACGCTGTTTTAATACCAAATTTCATACTTAGCTATTATTTATTTTCCTTTATATATGGAATTCATGCCTCTATATTGGCATTTCCAGTCCCTATGAAATTATTCCCTATCAGGCTTGTTTTTGATGCTTTCTTATTTTGATGCCTGAATAACGCATTCGATCCGGGAATTAATTAAATACTTCGTTGGGTTGTTCAACAGAATTTTTATTTCCCGCACTCTTCTGTCTTCCTGATCTTCTGCTTTTTCAGAAAAAATAGATTTGCGTTTAAGTGCCAAAGACGCAAAAATTACTCTGCCAGATCCAATAATTTTATTGGAACCTATTTGGCGAATAGTGGCTTTCTGACCTTTTTTAACTTTGTCTGCAAACAGCTCATCAATTTCACAGGCAGCAACCAAATTACTTTTCGGAATAAAATCTGCAAAAGACTGACTGGGTGACAATGCAGCTCCTTTTGTTGCGTACATTGTCATAATTTGCCCATCACCCGGTGCTTTTATCAAATATTGTTGCAACTCACGGTTTGACACTTCCAGCTCTTGTTTAATTTCCTCAAGTCTGGAGTTTTCAACCAAAACCTTACTTTTCAATTGTTCCAGATTTGTTTGAAAAATTTTAGTTTCTGTTTCAAGATTATCAACATTCTGTTTTATTTCCGCGCCTTTTTCTTGTAAGTTTCTCAGTCGTTCTAATTCAATTTGTTTGTTTGCAACATTTATTTTCTGCTCTTTTAGCTTCAGTTGTGCTATGTCTATCTCCCCTTTTTGCGTTTGAATCCGACTTTTTATCCGGGCGATTTTAGCATCCTGAACGGAATGATCCAATTCGATAATTAAATCATTTTTCCCAATTGTATCGTTCTCCTTTTTATGGATAGCCAGAACAACACCACCCACTTCTGTTGCCAATAAAGACAATTTCTCCTCCGGTTCAACGCGTCCGATTCCTACAATACCCGATGAAAGAACTTCTTTAGTAAAACCTGTCTGACCCTGTTTTACTTCGTCTTTTTTATTACAGCTAAAAAAAAGAAGGGCCGTTATAGAAATTAAAATATATTTCATTCTTTATAATTTGATTAATTGATTCTTTATAAATGTTGTACTCTCATTTTCAGTCGCAATTCCACTATCCACATAAATAATTCTGTCTGCAAACTTCTTAAGTCGCATATCATGTGTAACCACAATTACACTTTTTCCATTTTGAGCAAGTTCTTTTAATTCCTCCATTACTAAACCAACACTTTTTACATCTAATGCAGCCGTTGGTTCATCACAAAGCACAATTGGCGGATTGGTTACCAATGCCCTTGCAATCGAAACTCTTTGTTGCTGGCCTCCACTTAGCATTTTTGGTAAATTTTTCATTCTGTCTTTCATCCCCACTAATTCAAGAGCTTTTTCTGCTTTTTTCTTAGCCACAGGCTCGCTTACCTTCATAAGCTGCAGCGGCATCATTACATTTTCTAAAGAATTAAGTGGTGCTAAAAGATTAAAACTTTGAAATACGAAACCTATTTTATTCAATCTCAAAGCCGATAATTCCTTAGCCGAAAGCGCATTTACGTGTTGACCATCAATAAAAACATCTCCTTTTGTTGGATAAATAACACAGCCTAACAGCGATAATAAAGTGGTTTTCCCTGAACCCGAAGGACCAATTATTAAGGTGAGCTCCCGGGTTCTAAACTGAATAGTTGTTGCTTCCAGAGCCGTAATCAATGTATCACCGGTTTGATACTCCTTGCAAGCCCCCTTTAACTCTGCAATAACTTTTTTTTCAGAATTTATCTCTTCCATAATTTTATGTCATGATTTAAGTTTGCCTAGTAATGCCAGTCATTTTATAAAAGACTGGCTCTTTTAAACTAAAATTTCAAAAATCCTTAGTAAAGATTTATTTTAATTGTAGCGTCATTATTTAAGATATAAACAGAGCAATCCTGAAATGTTGGTGCCCCGCCATCCGGCATAAAATTCGTACTGTTCCCTACAGGCTCTTTTGGCATCCCCAACCAGTTACTGTTTAGTTTTCCGTTATTATCCAAATCCTGATAAACCGTAATTGCGTAAGTCCCTCTTGGCAAATCAATTTGAAACTTCATCGTTTCCTGATTCACTTTTTGAACTTTGGTAAAGCAGGCTCGCTTGAGAAAATTTTCTTTTTTATCATATACATTTAGTACAACAGTCCCTTTACCTTTTTGAACATTGTGGACATCAACATTCGTTTTTATCTGTTGTGCATTAGTAAAATACGATACTCCCAATAGAAGAATGCTTAAAATAGATTTTTTCATTTTGTCTTTAATTTTATAATTTTTAATGTGATTCTGTTTGCGTACTTATTTCCCAAAACGATAACTGAGCATCATTTTGACATAAGGCGTTTCTTTTGCTTTATAATTGCTAATGGTGTCATTATTAGAATTAAAAAGTGTGTATTTGTTGGCAAATCCTAAACCTCCTTGCAGTTGCAGCCAAAAGCCATCAAAAAGACGCTGATTAATTTGCAGACCACCATGGATTGCCGAAAACTGAGCATAATCGATCTCTTCTCCCTGATCATTCTTGTAGTTTTGTAAATTGTTAAGCGTCCAGTCAATCGAGCCGGCCAGACCAACTTGAGTATTATTACCCAGATTTCTAAAAACATTTACCCTTGGCCAGTATATTTGAGCAAGCCACTTACCATTATTGCTCTTATAGTCGAGAGATACGGCAGGTGTTATTAAAAACTTGCCAAAAGCATACATAACATGAGGACCAATTCCGATTTCAAGAGTGGACTTTTCTCCAAACTTTCTCGAAACTCCAAAAATGCCATCGAAAACCATATCGTTCATCGAAAACGAATTTTTAAAGTCAGAAGCAATCGTAGGGATTAAGACTCCAAAAGCAGCCCATCTTTTTCCTATAGGATGCCGCACAACAATGGTAGGTTTGATTTCGTTAATCTTCGTGATGTAATTCGGACTAATTTCAATATCTCTATCAAATGTAAAGTCTAAAACACGGTAGTTGACCGTTCCGAGAATACGTGTTTTTCCAATTTTAAAAGAGGGTATTGGCAACCAAAAATCGTAAGTATTGTATTTGAATTTATTCCCATAGTACAGATCTACAGTTGACAAATTCTTAAAGTTAGTTCTCCCATGCACAGTAATGCTCATCCCGGCACCATCTGTAATTAATTGAGCGTAAAACTTATTTGGAAAACAAAAAAACAAGGTTACTAAAACGAATGACAGTACTTTTTTCAAAATAACAATTATTAAATTTAAACACACAAGCTGTATCAGCCCTCTAAGATTTTCTTAGGGCAAAGTTGCAGTTAAAACAATAATTGTTACTAGGATTTAGTTTGCCGTTACTCGGACAAATCTTGCTTTAATGAATTTCGGTACTGAGAAGGAGTCGTACCTGTTATTTTTTTGAAAAGGCGTCCAAAATAAGAAGGATCTTCGTAATTCAACGCAAAAGCAATTTCTGAAATATCTTTAGTCAAATCTTGCAAAAGTATCTGACTTTGCAGAATACTAACATTGTTTATCCATTCTTTTGGAGCTATTCCGGTGGTTTGCTTGATACATCTATTGAGATAATTTACAGAGATTTTTAATTTATCGGCATAAAAGGTCACGGACTTATTCTCTGTATGATATTTATAAACCAGCTCCTTAAAAGAAAAAGTGATCTCATTGTTGCGATGTATTGTTTTATTCAGTTCTTTATTTGAAAAAAGAATTTTCTGGAAAGCCGCCTGCATGATCGAATAACAAATTTCAATATTGGAATTTTCATTACGAAATTCCTGACTTAATAAACCAAATAAAGAATTAAGCCATATACTGGTCTCTTTAGGCAATTTAAGAACTGAATTGGCGGCAAAAATCTGTATTAGTTCCTGTTTCGATAAAATATGATTCAGAACACTCTCCTCAAATAAAATAAAATGTCCCGTTATCATCTGATCAATTTCTTTCATTGCAGTAATATGTCCCTGTTTTACAAACAAAACATCATTTTCATTTATGGATATCACTTCATTATCGACTTGCTGTTTTGCATAACCTCTGGTAACATGAACCATAAAATTATAATCAGGCCTAAAAAGCGGGGTCGGAATCTGGATATACTCGGTTGTAGTATTTAAATCATATATCTGTAAGGGAGATTTTAAGAAATCAAAGTCGAGAGAAGCATCAGACATAAATTGTTTTGGAAATTCTTCTGATGAAATAATTTTAATACTCTTACTCATACTTAAAACTTAGATATTGAGCTACAAACATAAGAAATGGTTCGATTAGATCTATAGAATACAACCAATTAAAATTATCCTATTCACAAATAGTATCAAGACTGGAGTTGCCTTCAATTTTGCCACAAAATACTAAGGTGATTTAAAATTCACAAACGAAGTTCTGTTCTTTCAAAAGAAAAATCTATTCGAAAAGTTGATATTATACTCTGAATAAAAATTGGTATAATATCTGACAAAACAGGCGCGTTATCCAATATTTTTTTATCTTTGAAATTCAGGGATTTTTAACCCAAATGAGGTTATCTTTGAGCCTTTAGAAAATTGATATTCGTTATGGAACAGAAAATACATCAGGGAAGAAACGTAAAACGTTTTAGAGAAATGCTTAACATCAAACAGGAAGCATTGGCTTATGATCTGGGCGAAGACTGGAACCAAAAAAAAATTTCGATGCTGGAGCAGAAAGATGTCATTGAAGACAAACTTCTGAAACAAATCTCAGCTGTATTAAAAATTCCGGTGGAAGCGTTTCAGAATTTTGATGAAGAGCAAGCGATAAATATTATTTCGAATACGTTTAATATTGAAAAAGAGGCTTATATAGGAAATGCTAAACCTGTATTTAACATCAATCCATTAGAAGAGTTAAAAAAACTTCACGAAGAAAAAATTGCATTGTACGAGCGCATGTTGAAGGAGAAAGATGAAATGATGGCGAGGCTTGAGAAATTGATTGGTAAATGATTATTTATAAAATATTAATTTTACAAAGAGACTTTTTTAGTCTCTTTTTTTTGCTTTGGAATGTTATTATTCAGTTTAATTATATTATTAATCATTAGATTTTTTGCTCATATAATAAAATTTATAAGTGTTTGTCAAATGATGTTTACACAACTTTTTAAAAAGCTCTCCGGTGAGTGGCAAAAAGTAGAATAAATATTTTTATTTTTGGTAGTACTTTAAACTCGAATAAAAGCCTTAAGCAAAATAATATGCATAGTCTTTAAACCTTTCTTACTTATCAAACGATCTAACCTAACAAAACATGGACATATTTTTTCGGTTCCCAAATGCACTTATATCTACTTTCTTCAGTGCAAAAAAGAACAATCATAAAACAGTATTACGATTACTATACTTAGGATTAATATTTATTATTACTGGGATTGTAATTGGTATTTTCACAGAAATTTTATACCCAAAAAAAACAGATAAGGATCTACATTATTTATTAGTGAATTTAGTATTGGGAACAGTTACCCTTGGCTTGATAATGCAATTTATAGGAGTTATTTTGGAACAAAACCTTTCAAATGAAAAAAATGAAGAACTAATTGTTGAGCAAGAAAAGATGGTTGCAAATCATCCAAACGAGCCAAAGTTAGCATGGGATTTAGCCCGAATTAAACTTGAAAGTTATCTCAATCGCAATATTAGCCAAGTAAGATCCATTTTTAGTTTATCTGTTTTGGTAATGATAGTAGGTTTTGGATTAATTATATATGGTTCTATAATGGTTTTTGATGATCCAAAAAACTTAAACGGTTCTATTCTTGTCGCAATAGCCGGCTTAATTGTAAATTTTATCGGAGCAACATTTTTAATAGTATACAAATCTGTAATGGAACAAGCGAAAGATTTTGTCAATGTTTTAGAAAGAATTAACGCCGTTGGAATGTCTGTTCAAATTATTGAAACAATAAAAGATTCACATTTACAATTAAAGGAAGAAACTAAAGCAGAATTGTCAAAAAAATTGATAGATCTTTATTCTGAAAAAAGATAATTTAAAAAATAAATTAAAAATGGAACTTATAAAATTTGAAGGTAAACCGATAGAAAAACTTGTTGAAGTTATTAGCCAGGGCATTGGAACATTATATAAACCAAGAGCAATTAGAAAAGAAGCCGAAGCCGAAGCTTACAAAATAGAAATTATTGAAAGAGCTAAGTCAAAAGCACAAGCAGAAAGTAAATTATTTGAATTAGAAACATTAAATGTAATTGAACAAAAACTTCTATTTCAAGAGAAAAGAAAACAAGAAAACATTGATAATATAATCGAAGTTGCTATTACACAAATCAACCAAGAATCTGATGTTAGTTCTGAGAAAGTTGATACAGATTGGGCAACTAGATTTTTTAATATAGCAGAAGACATTTCTAGTGAAGAAATGCAAAAACTTTGGGGAAGAGTACTTTCTGGAGAAGTTAAAAATCCAGGAGCATTCTCATTACGAACATTAGATGTGCTAAAAAACTTAACTAAGCAAGAAGCCGAAGTTTTTACAAAATTTGTTCCTTTAAGAATTAAATCACAAAGTAGCGACTTTATTCCTTATGAAGATAAAGCATATCTAGAAAAAGCACTAAACATCTCTTATACAGATATTTTATTGATGATGGAGCTCGGCTTGATAAATCACACCCCAGATCTCGCTATTATAACAAATGGTATTAGGAAGTCATACACTACCTTATTTGAGAATGGTAATATGGCTATTTTTATTGAAACGACAGCTAACAAAAATAAAAGTAGCGTAAAAATACTAAATTTTACAAAAATTGGATGTGAACTATCATCGCTGGTTCCATTTGAATCGAATGTAAAATACCTGCTTTTCGTAGCAAAATTATTTTCCACACCTTATACAAAAATAAAAGTAGGTAAACTAGAAGATCAAGACGGACAAAAAGTACTGACTAATTTTGTAGACATAGATTAAGTTTTACTCCCCTGCCCGCTCTACGTAGTTTCTATCCCCTCGCGAAGGATTGTTCTATTTTACCAGGTGAACAATTTTTTTATATTTTAAAATTTGTTTCAAAAACGGTAACAAATTTTTATTTTTTATCATTTTGTTCCATTTCTTGTAACAAAATAAATTTTTATACGATTTTGTTTCAGTTAAATAAAATTCTCCCCGCTCTATAAAGTGTACTTCACAAGCACTGTGCATTCTCACTACCTGATACTTAAATAATAAAAAAATGTACCTTAGCACGTATTCTAAAAAACAATTGATTTATGAAATGGATCACCAGAGAAAGGCCAAAAATAGACCGAATTGCATGCCCATGGCTTATTAGAAATTTTGTGGATCCTGAGGCTGAATTTATTTACGTCCCTTTTGATCAGGTTCTGGACAAAGCAAAAGAATTAAATGCTGTTCCTTTTGATATTCCAAATGTTGAATTCACACATTATCAGGAGCAGTGCACTTTCGATTATATTGTAAAAAAATATAAAATTGAAGATCCCGCTATTTCCATCATGGCACGAATTGTACGCGGGGCTGATACCGATCGTCATGAAATTGCAAAAGAATCTGCCGGACTCTGGGCGGTGTCTGCCGGGCTTTCGCATAATATTACTGATGATTATAAACTCCTTGAAACCGGAATGGTGCTCTATGACGCACTTTACAGCTGGGCTTCGCATCTATATAAACAAAAACATCTGGAGAACAGTCCCTTTGAGAACCTGCTACACGAAGTTTACAACAAGTTTCTTAAAGACAAAAAAACAACCGGAAAAACACCATCCTGGGTAAAAGACCTCAAAAATCTTATTCAGGACCAGATTGATGCTCAGTTTACTTTCGACCTTAAAAAAATATCGGGTGAACTCGATTTGAACCCATCCTACCTGTCGAGAGAATTTTCTAAATATTTTGAAGATTTAAATTTCGGGGACTATGTCAGAAAACAAAGGATTGAAAAAGCGGTAAATCTTATTGAGAATACTACCTATACTTTGACGGAGATTGCCTATCGAACCGGATTTTCAGATCAAAGCCATTTTACAAGAATTTTTAAACTTCAAACCGGAAAGAATCCGTCGGCGTACAGAAAAAAAATCCAAAAAAAGTAATCCCTATACAAAACGTAAAACGCATTCTATTTAGGGAAGTTTAATGCTTGTAATTTTGTTTCTATAATTTATAAAAACAAAATCGATGCTTTTAAGATTCCTGCACCTTTCTATTCTACTACTATTTAGCCTTCCGTGCTTTTCTCAGACTACGTATCCTAAAATCACAGGATATTTTGGTATTCTGCATCCTCTGGTAACCTTAAATAAAGATGAAACTGCAGTAAATTTCAGAGACTACTACGCTGTAGGATTTCCAACTGGAATCAATATCTGGAAAAACGAGAAAATCGGATTTTCTTTTGAGGTAGTTCCCAATATAAAGGACGATCAGGGTACCAGCAAAGTAACTAACTTATTGTTTCATCCCGGGGTTCTGGTAGCCTTGGGGCACGGATATACTTTTGCGGGAAGGGCTGCCTTTGAATCCTCCGGAAGATATGGCATTACGCCTGTTTTGAATAAAACAATAATAAAAAGCACCAATTGCAGCTACTTTGCCGCAATCCCCCTACCCATCCGCTTTGGTAATAATCATCCTGCTTCCTTTACAGTCGGTTTTCAGTTTGGAATTGCATTCTAATTTACAAATCATGAATGAAAATCCCGCTCTATAAATTGTATCTCACAAGCGCTGTACAATTTCTCTGACTCATATCTGTAATGGTAATATCCAAAAGAAGTATAATAGACATTTCAACGGCTCTAGTGGCAATTATTACAACTTTTACGTTGCTTTATATAAAGAAAATTCAGGAACTCCTATATTATTGTTGCAGCAGCGGCTGTTTTAAGTATACTCATTAAATTAGTACTACTATGAACAGCTGCTTTTAAAACATTCGGATACAAAACAATAACTCCAGTCTCTTCTTCTAAAAATGAAACAATAAAGAAATTTAAGGTTCATTTTATCATAAAAACACCCTTTTAACGACTTTTTAAGTTATTTAAAGATTAAAAAGTATTATAAAAAACCATATACATATCTTTGATTGTGTTAAAAAAATAAACATTTCATAAATTTTAAATCTAAAAAGTATGAAAGCAAAAAGTACTCTACTTATACAGACTTATTAGTTCTGTCCCGCACCACAATACAGTCATTCACAAACCAATCCGAGGGTTAGCTTAGGTGAATCAATAGTTTTTAAATATTCAGATTGTCTAGCAATAGACTAAAATCTCAATTTTTCTTATTTAAATTTTAACAAGAAATAAGTTACTAGTTTATTTAAATAATAAGATTATGAAAAAAATTACTTTAATTCCATTTCTGGCTTTTTTATTATTAATGCTTTCTACAATATTTGCTTATTCACAAAATACCAATGTTACATTTGATAATACTAATGCTTCATTAACCACGACTCCAGCTTGTTCTCTCTCACAATGTAATGCTCAGGATGTTACTTTTGGGAGTGTTTATCTAGGTGATAACGTTGGAAATGTAGCCACTTTAGCCTATGTTTCAAATCCTGTAAACGGTTTGTACATATGGGTAACTATTGCCTCCAATAGTTCTAAATACGACTTGATGTTTCAATTTGACTATTTAGTTGGCGGAGTTCGAAAAAATTTCGATAACACTAATTTTGTTGGTGCCGTAACAGACCGGTTGACGATTAAAATTAGAGGAAGCATAATTACAGCAGGGTCCAAATACCGAATGGCCCAAATTACAAACTATACTGCAGGCCAATCCCTTGAGTTAAAAAATATTTACTTAGGATGGGAAACAAACGGACAGGCTATTACACCTTCGCAAAGCCTTTCACTGATTACTTGTAATCCTCCTAAATGCAGTAGTGCATATTCAAATGGGATAATTATAAAAACACCTCTTTTTGCCGATTTTTCTATTACTAAAAGTTGTGATGGAGGCTCATTCCAAAAGGTAGTTTACGCCAGTACTTCTACAGGAGTTGAACCCAATACTAATTATAGCTGGTCATTTCCGGGTGCCGCAACAATTTCTCCGGTTAGTTTAACAACAATAGGTCCATATACTGTGACTTATTCTTCCGCTGGTCCATTTTCTGCTAGTTTAACAGTATCAGACCCTACAAATCAGGTTATACCAAATACTAAAACAGTTAACAATATTACTGTAACTGCATGTTGTACGACACCGGTAATAACTGCAATGACTTCTACTATATGCAGCGGAAGTACTTTTACCGCTACTCCGGCCAATGGAACCAACGGAACAGTTCCGGCTGGTACTACTTATAGCTGGGCAGCACCAAGCGTAATTGGAATTACAGGAACCGCAGCGGGAAGTAATGCTGCAAACATCAGCGGAACCTTAACCAATACAACCAATGCGCCGATAAATGTGGTTTACACCGTTACCCCAACATCAGGAACCTGTACAGGAAGTACTTTTACAGTGACAGTTACGGTAAATCCGAAACCTGCTCTGAACAATATAACGGCAACCAGTATATGTAGTGGAGACACTTTTACCACTACTCCGGCCAATGGAACCAACGGAACAGTTCCGACTGGCACTACTTATAGCTGGGCAGCACCAAGCGTAATTGGAATTACAGGAACCGCAGCGGGAAGCAATGCTGCTAACATCAGCGGAACCTTAACCAATACAACCAATGCGCCAATAAATGTGGTTTACACCGTTACCCCGACATCAGGAACTTGTACAGGAAGTGCTTTTACAGTGACAGTTACGGTAAATCCAAAACCTGCTCTGAACAATATAACGGCAACCAGTATATGCAGTGGTGACACTTTTACCACTACTCCGACCAATGGAACCAACGGAACAGTTCCGACTGGTACTACTTATAGCTGGGCTGCTCCAAGCGTAATTGGAATTACAGGAACCGCGGCGGGAAGCAATGCTGCTAACATCAGCGGAACCTTAACCAATACAACCAATGCGCCGATAAATGTGGTTTACACCGTTACCCCAACATCAGGAACCTGTACAGGAAGTACCTTTACAGTAACAGTTACGGTAAATCCAAAACCTGCTCTGAACAATATAACGGCAACCAGTATATGCAGTGGTGACACTTTTACCACTACTCCGGCCAATGGAACCAACGGAACAGTTCCGACTGGTACTACTTATAGCTGGGCAGCACCAAGCGTAATTGGAATTACAGGAACCGCAGCAGGAAGCAATGCTGCTAACATCAGCGGAACCTTAACCAATACAACCAATGCGCCGATAAATGTAGTCTATACTGTAACTCCAACATCAGGAACCTGTACAGGAAGTACTTTTACAGTGACAGTTACGGTAAATCCGAAACCTGCTCTGAACAATATAACGGCAACCAGTATATGCAGTGGTGACACTTTTACCACTACTCCGGCCAATGGAACCAACGGAACAGTTCCGACTGGTACTACTTATAGCTGGGCAGCCCCAAGCGTAATTGGAATTACAGGAACCGCGACAGGAAGCAATGCTGCTAACATCAGCGGAACCTTAACCAATACAACCAATGCGCCGATAAATGTAGTCTATACTGTAACTCCAACATCAGGAACCTGTACAGGAAGTACTTTTACAGTGACAGTTACGGTAAATCCAAAACCTGCTCTGAACAATATAACGGCGACCAGTATATGCAGTGGAGGTAATTTTACAGTTACACCAGCAAATGGAACCAACGGAACAGTTCCGACTGGCACTACTTATAGCTGGGCAGCCCCAAGCGTAATTGGAATTTCAGGAGCCGCGGCGGGAAGCAATGCTGCAAACATCAGCGGAACCTTAACCAATACAACCAATGCACCGATAAATGTAGTTTACACCGTTACCCCAACATCAGGAACCTGTACAGGAAGTACCTTTACAGTAACAGTTACGGTGAATCCTTTACCAGTATGTTTGATTACTGGATCTGATGGTCCACTTTGTCCATCGTCAACAGCTAATAGTTATTCAGCACCTGCAGGTATGAGCAATTACACCTGGTCAATTTCAGGAAATGCTACTATTAGTGGTAATCTTTCGGGACAAACCGTTTTAGTAAATACTGGTGCTACTTGTAGTGCGCCATTTACATTAACTGTGGTAATCAGAGACATTAATGGTTGTGAATCAACATGTACCAAAATAATTAATGTCCAAGATATCACTGCTCCAACATGGACAACTGCGCCAGCCGCATTGGATGTGACTTTAGAATGTAGTGATACTGCCGGTTTAACAACTGCGCAGGCCAATGCTCCAATAGCTACTGATAATTGTGGAGGAACAGTTACCTATACCAAAACATCAGGTGCTTTCGTTGCAGGAAACTGCATAAACTCCGGAACTTATACCAATACTTGGACGGCTACAGATGTTTGTACCAATGTATCGACTGTGTTTACTCAAACCATTACAATTCAAGACACTACAGCGCCAACATGGACTACGGCTCCAGCCGCATTGGATGTAACTTTAGAATGTAGTGATACTGCAGGTTTGACAACTGCTCAGGCCAATGCACCGGTAGCTACTGATAATTGTGGAGGAACGGTGAGTTATACCAAAGTTTCAGGTGCTTTCGTTGCAGGAAACTGCATAAACTCCGGAACGTATACCAATACCTGGACGGCTACAGATGTTTGTACCAATGTATCGACTGTGTTTACTCAAACCATTACGATACAAGACACTACAGCGCCAACATGGACTACGGCTCCAGCTGCATTGGATGTGACTTTACAATGTAGTGATACTGCCGGTTTGACAACTGCACAGGCCAATGCTCCAATAGCTACTGATAATTGTGGAGGAACAGTGAGTTATACCAAAGTTTCAGGTGCTTTCGTTGCAGGAAACTGCATAAACTCCGGAACTTATACCAATACTTGGACGGCTACAGATGTTTGTACCAATGCATCGACTGTATTTACTCAAACCATTACAATTCAGGACACTACAGCACCAACATGGACAACTGCTCCAGCCGCATTGGATGTAACTTTGCAATGTAGTGATACTGCAGGTTTGACAACTGCTCAGGCCAATGCACCGGTAGCTACTGACAATTGTGGAGGAACGGTGACTTATACCAAAGTTTCTGGAACTTTCGTGGCCGGAAACTGCATAGACTCCGGAACTTATACCAATACTTGGACCGCTACAGATGTTTGCACCAATGTATCGACTGTGTTTACTCAAACCATTACAATTCAAGACACTACAGCGCCAACATGGACTACGGCTCCAGCCGCATTGGATGTGACTTTGCAATGTAGTGATACTGCAGGTTTGACAACTGCTCAGGCCAATGCACCGGTAGCTACTGACAATTGTGGAGGAACGGTGAGTTACACCAAAGTTTCAGGTGCTTTCGTTGCCGGAAACTGCATAAACTCCGGAACTTATACCAATACCTGGACCGCTACGGATGTTTGTACCAATGTATCGACTGTATTTACTCAAACCATTACAATTCAAGACACTACAGCGCCAACATGGACTACGGCTCCAGCCGCATTGGATGTGACTTTGCAATGTAGTGATACTGCAGGTTTGACAACTGCTCAGGCCAATGCACCGGTAGCTACTGACAATTGTGGAGGAACGGTGAGTTACACCAAAGTTTCAGGTGCTTTCGTTGCCGGAAACTGCATAAACTCCGGAACTTATACCAATACTTAGACGGCTACAGATGTTTGTACCAATGTATCGACTGTGTTTACTCAAACCATTACAATTCAAGACACTACCG
Source organism: Flavobacterium sp. B183 (assembly GCF_023539155.1). Lineage (NCBI taxonomy): Bacteria > Pseudomonadati > Bacteroidota > Flavobacteriia > Flavobacteriales > Flavobacteriaceae > Flavobacterium > Flavobacterium sp. B183. The sequence continues at coordinate 4,531,134 of NZ_CP097434.1, forward strand.
CGCCAACATGGACTACAGCTCCAGCCGCATTGGATGTAACTTTAGAATGTAGTGATACTGCAGGTTTGACAACTGCACAGGCCAATGCTCCAATAGCTACTGATAATTGTGGAGGAACGGTGACTTATACCAAAGTTTCAGGGGCTTTCGTTGCAGGAAACTGCATAAACTCCGGAACTTATACCAATACTTGGACGGCTACAGATGTTTGTACCAATGTATCGACTGTGTTTACTCAAACCATTACAATTCAAGACACTACCGCGCCAACATGGACTACAGCTCCAGCCGCATTGGATGTAACTTTAGAATGTAGTGATACTGCAGGTTTGACAACTGCACAGGCCAATGCTCCAATAGCTACTGATAATTGTGGAGGAACGGTGACTTATACCAAAGTTTCAGGTGCTTTCGTTGCAGGAAACTGCATAAACTCCGGAACTTATACCAATACTTGGACGGCTACAGATGTTTGTACCAATGTATCGACTGTGTTTACTCAAACCATTACAATTCAGGACACTACAGCGCCAACATGGACTACAGCTCCAGCCGCATTGGATGTGACTTTAGAATGTAGTGATACTGCAGGTTTAACAACTGCACAGGCCAATGCACCGGTAGCTACTGACAATTGTGGAGCAACGGTGAGTTATACCAAAGTTTCAGGGGCTTTCGTGGCTGGAAACTGCGTGAACTCCGGAACTTATACCAATACCTGGACCGCTACAGATGTTTGTACTAATGTATCGACTGTGTTTACTCAAACCATTACAATTCAAGACACTACAGCGCCAACATGGACTACGGCTCCAGCCGCATTGGATGTGACTTTGCAATGTAGTGATACTGCAGGTTTGACAACTGCTCAGGCCAATGCACCGGTAGTTACTGACAATTGTGGAGGAACAGTGAGTTACACCAAAGTTTCAGGTGCTTTCGTTGCAGGAAACTGCATAAACTCCGGAACGTATACCAATACCTGGACGGCTACAGATGTTTGTACCAATGTATCGACTGTATTTACTCAAACCATTACAATTCAAGATACTACAGCGCCAACATGGACTACGGCTCCAGCCGCATTGGATGTGACTTTAGAATGTAGCGATACTGCAGGTTTGACAACTGCTCAGACTAATGCTCCAATAGCTACTGATAATTGTGGAGGAACAGTGAGTTACACCAAAGTTTCAGGGGCTTTCGTTGCAGGAAACTGCATAAACTCCGGAACTTATACCAATACCTGGACCGCTACGGATGTTTGTACCAATGTATCGACTGTGTTTACTCAAACCATTACAATTCAAGACACTACCGCGCCAACATGGACAACGGCTCCAGCTGCATTGGATGTAACTTTGCAATGTAGTGATACTGCCGGTTTGACAACTGCTCAGGTTAATGCACCGGTAGCTACTGACAATTGTGGAGGAACAGTTACCTATACCAAAGTAAGCGGTCAATTTCAAGGAGGAAATTGTGGAAGTACAGGAACTTATACCAATACCTGGACTGCAAATGATGTTTGTAACAACACCTCAACAGTCTTTACTCAGGTAATTACTGTTCAGGATACTGCTATTCCAACCTGGATTACACAAGCAGGAACATTAGATACTACATTACAATGTAGTGATGCTGCTGGATTAACAGCTGCGCAAAATCAGGCACCTACTGCTACTGCAAATTGTTCAACCGTCACTTACACCAAAACGAGTGGTCAGTTTGTGGCTTCGGCATCTTGTAGCAATGCCGGTACCTATACCAATACTTGGGTTGCCGTAGATAATTGTGGTAATACTTCCGGTACTTTTACACAAGTAATCACTATCGAAGATACTACCGCGCCAACATGGACAACTGCGCCAGCCGCATTAGATGTGACTTTGGAATGTAGCGATACTGCAGGTTTGACAACTGCACAGGCCAATGCACCGGTAGCTACTGATAATTGTGGAGGAACGGTGAGTTATACCAAAGTTTCAGGGGCTTTCGTGGCTGGAAACTGTGTGAACTCCGGAACGTATACCAATACTTGGACGGCTACAGATGTTTGTACCAATGTATCGACTGTGTTTACTCAAACCATTACAATTCAAGACACTACAGCGCCAACATGGACTACAGCTCCAGCCGCATTGGATGTGACTTTGCAATGCAGTGATACCGCTGGTTTGACAACTGCACAAGCCAATGCTCCAATAGCTACTGATAATTGTGGAGGAACGGTGAGTTATACTAAAGTTTCAGGGGCTTTCGTTGCAGGAAACTGCATAAACTCCGGAACGTATACCAATACCTGGACCGCTACGGATGTTTGTACCAATGTATCGACTGTGTTTACTCAAACCATTACGATACAAGACACTACCGCGCCAACATGGACAACGGCTCCAGCTGCATTGGATGTAACTTTGCAATGTAGTGATACTGCCGGTTTGACAACTGCTCAGGTTAATGCACCGGTAGCTACTGACAATTGTGGAGGAACAGTTACCTATACCAAAGTAAGCGGTCAATTTCAAGGAGGAAATTGTGGAAGTACAGGAACTTACACCAATACCTGGACTGCAAATGACGTTTGTAACAACACCTCAACAGTCTTTACCCAGATAATTACTGTTCAGGATACTGCTATTCCAACCTGGATTACACAAGCAGGAACATTAGATACTACATTACAATGTAGTGATGCTGCTGGATTAACAGCTGCGCAAAATCAGGCACCTACTGCTACCGCAAATTGTTCAACCGTCACTTACACCAAAACGAGCGGGCAGTTTGTAGCTTCAGGGTCTTGCAGCAATGCCGGTACTTATACTAATACTTGGGTTGCCGTAGATAATTGTGGTAATACTTCCGGTACTTTTACACAAGTAATCACTATTGAAGATACCACCAAACCAACCTGGACTACTCTAACGGGAAGCTTAGATATTACAATCCAATGTAGCGATGCGGCAGGTCTAATTGCTGCGCAAGCCAGTGCACCTGTAGCTACCGATAATTGTGATAACGATGTGACCAATATCGTTAAAACCAGTGGTCAGTTTGTAGCTTCTCAGTCTTGTGGAAATTCCGGAACCTACACCAATACCTGGACCGTTAAGGACAATTGTGGTAATACTTCCGATACTTTTACACAGGTGATCACTATCGAAGATACCACCAAACCAACCTGGACTACTCTAACGGGAAGCTTAGATATTACAATCCAATGTAGCGATGCGGCAGGTCTAATTGCTGCGCAAGCCAGTGCACCTGTAGCTACCGATAATTGTGATAACGATGTGACCAATATCGTTAAAACCAGTGGTCAGTTTGTAGCTTCTCAGTCTTGTGGAAACTCCGGAACCTACACCAATACCTGGACCGTTAAGGATAATTGCGGCAATACTTCCGATACTTTTATACAAGTAATCACTATCGAAGATACCACTAAACCTACCTGGACCACTCTGGCCGGAAGTTTAGATATTACGATCCAATGTAGTGATGCGGCAGGTTTAATCGCTGCGCAAGCCAGTGCGCCTGTAGCAACCGATAATTGTGATAGCGATGTGAGCAATATCGTTAAAACCAGTGGTCAGTTTGTAGCTTCTCAATCTTGTGGAAACTCCGGAACCTACACCAATACCTGGACCGTTAAGGATAATTGTGGCAATACTTCCGATACTTTTACACAAGTAATCACTATCGAAGATACCACCAAACCTACCTGGACTACTCTAGCGGGAAGTTTAGATATTACGATCCAATGTAGTGATGCGACAGGTTTAATCGCTGCGCAAGCCAGTGCACCTGTAGCAACCGATAATTGTGATAACGATGTGAGCAATATCGTTAAAACTAGTGGTCAGTTTATAGCTTCTACATCATGTGGAAACTCCGGAACCTATACCAATACCTGGACCGTTAAGGATAATTGTGGCAATACTTCCGATACTTTTATACAAGTAATCACTATCGAAGATACCACCAAACCTACCTGGACCACTCTAGCGGGAAGTTTGAATAAAACCATTCAATGTAGTGATACCGAAGGGCTGACAACTGCACAAGCCAGTGCGCCTGTAGCAACCGATAATTGTGATAGCGATGTGACGATCGTGAAAACTACAGGACAGTTTGTACCCTCTGCTACTTGTGCAAATGCCGGAACCTATACAAACAGTTGGGTAGCAAAAGACAATTGCAACAATATTACAGATACTTTCACTCAGGTGATTACAATCGAAGATACCAGCAAACCAGTCTTTAATGGAGTCCTTCCTGCGAATATTACAGTATCATGTGATAAAGTTCCTGCACCGGCTAATATAACAGCATCAGATAATTGTAATGCTAATGTGCCGGTAGTTTATACTGAAACAAAAAACAGTATTGAAAATGAATGCAGCACAAATTATACACTGACCCGTACGTGGACCAGCAGCGATTGTAGTTGTAATACAACTTCCTACACACAGCTAATTACTGTTAAGGATACTACTCCTCCAACAGGAACAATTCCGGCAGATGTTACTTTACAAAACATAGCAGATATTCCTGTTGCCAATACGGGAGCCGTAACCAATACTGCCGATAATTGCAGCCAAACCGTAACGGTAACCGTAAGTGATTCTAATAATGGAGGCACTGGTTGTGGAAACAGTCCTTATATCTTAACAAGAACATACACTTTATCCGATTGTGCCGGCAATAAAACAATACTCGTACAAACCATAACAGTTGTACATGATATTGTTACGACAGCTCCTTTTGCAATTGAAGCCTGTAATGCCGATACTTCAACGGTTAATTTGTTAGGTCCGTTGCCTAGAAATACTTCTACAACCGGTACCTGGATTGATACCAATAATACCGGTGCACTAAACGGCAGTGTTGTAACTACTTTTGGACTTCCGACTGGTAACTATTCATTTGAATATCAAATAAAAGACGAAGCGTGTCCAAGAAGTTTAGTGGTAAACCTTGCGGTTAATGATGATTGCAAAGTTTTGGCCTGCGGAACTATACTGGTTCATAACGCATTCTCTCCTAATAACGACGGTATAAACGACCGATTTGTTATCGACCATATCGAAGACACAGCTTGTTATCCTGACAATAGTGTCGAAATATACAACCGTTGGGGGGTATTAGTATTCGATACTAAAAATTACAACAATACCACCAATGCTTTTGATGGCATTTCAAGAGGAAGAACAACAGTAAGTCAATCAGATGGTCTTCCAACAGGAACTTACTTTTACATTCTTAATTACACCTCCGTAGATGGAAATGGTGCAATACAAATGAACAAAAAAGACGGATACTTATATCTTTCCAGATAAGCAGATGCCATCCTGATTGCATAATTCATCAGTGATCAGGATGGTTTTCAATTGAAAAACTCATGTAATAGATTTCTGAATTCATTCAGCTTATTTTTTAAGATTCAAAAGGCAATGACAATACTAAAATAATTTACCTACTATGAAAACAAAATTACTTTCTTTCGTCCTGGTATTTACTGCTATAGTAAGTTATGCACAGCAAGATGCGCAGTTTACACAATATATGTACAATACCATAAATATCAATCCGGCATATGCGGGCTCACGAGGAGCATTAAGCATTTTCGGATTATACCGTACGCAATGGGTTGGACTTGACGGGGCACCGAAAACCAGTACCTTTTCTGTAAATACTCCAATAAACAATAGCAATTTGGGAGTTGGAGTTTCGCTGGTCAATGACAAGATTGGGCCTACAAATGAAAACACTTTTTCAGCTGATCTTTCGTATACTATACAAACATCTGCAGATTTTAAACTTTCATTCGGGATTAAAGGCTCAGCCAATTTTTTTAATCTCGATGTTACTAAATTAAATCCGGAAAGCCAGGGTGATCCACAGTTTCAGGACCTGAACAATAAATTCTCTCCCAATGTAGGAGCCGGAGTCTATTGGCATTCCGATAAGGCTTACATTGGTTTATCAGTACCTAATTTTATCGAAACCAATCGGTACGATGATAATGATTATGCCATTTACAAAGACAGAATCAATTATTATTTAATAGCCGGGTATGTTTTTGATCTTGACAGACTTCAATACATCAAATTCAAACCCGCTTTACTCACAAAAATGGTTCAGGGAGCTCCGCTTCAGGTAGACGTTTCTGCCAACTTTATGTTTATGGATAAACTTGTGGTAGGTGTTGCCTACAGATGGAGTGCCTCGCTTAGTGCTATGGCCGGGTTTCAGATTAGTGATGGTCTGTACATAGGATATGGTTACGATCGTGAAACCACTAAATTAAACAATTACAATTCTGGTTCGCATGAAATCTTCCTGCGCTATGAATTCTTCAGAAAAAATAGTAAAATGACAACTCCTCGTTTCTTCTAAAATTTTTTATCATGAAAAAATATATACTCCTTTGCACCACCGTAGTAAGTGTTTTTTTATCTAACAGTTTTGCGCAACAGGGTAAAATTGTTTCCGGAGACAAAAAATACGATAACTATGCCTATATCGATGCAATTAAAACGTATCAGAGAGTAGCCGAAAAAGGTTACAAATCAGAAGATCTCTTTAAGAAGTTAGGTAATTCCTTTTACTTCAATTCCGAATTCGAAAAAGCAGCAAAATGGTATGGCGAATTATTTGCTCAGAATACTGAAGTTGAACCTGAATATTACTATCGATATGCACAATCATTAAAATCAACCGGAGATACAGCCAAAGCCAATCAAATGATGGATTTATTCCGACAAAAATCAAAAAACGACAGCAGAGCCAAACTATATGAAACAGATAAAAATTATCTGGATAAAATAAAAGCCAATTCGGGCCGCTACACTATCGAAAATGCAGGAATAAACAGTAAATACTCCGATTATGGAACAGCTTTCTATCAACACAAAATTATATTTGCCTCAGCCAGAGATACCGGTAATTTCAGTCAAAGAATTCACAAATGGACTGGTGAGCATTTTACCAATTTATATCAATCCGATATCGATGAGAATTTTAATCCTAATGCTCCCAAAAAATTCAAATCTAAAATAAATACCAAATTCCATGAGTCGACTCCTGTTTTTACAAAAGATGGAAAAACTGTTTATTTTACGAGAAACAATTATATAAATGGGAAAAAAGGGAAAAATGAAAGTAAAATTACTTTAGTAAAAATATACAAAGCTACATTTGAAAACGGTGAATGGACCAATATAACAGAGCTTCCTTTTGACAGTAATAATTACAGCACGGCACATCCTGCTTTAAGTCCTGACGAAAAAACACTCTATTTTGCATCGGATATGCCGGGATCAATAGGACAATCTGATCTCTACAAAGTTAGTATTAACGGTAATGGAGAATTTGGCATTCCTGAGAATTTGGGCCCAGGTGTTAACACCGAAGGAAAAGAAAGCTTTCCCTATATAAACGATCAAAATGAAATTTACTTTGCGTCAGACGGACATCCGGGACTGGGAGGTTTGGACGTTTTTGTTGGAAAATTAAGCAATACCGACGTAAGTAATGTTCAAAATCTTGGAGCCGATATCAATTCTCCTAAAGATGATTTTGCTTACATAATCGATACCAAATCGAAAAAAGGCTTTTTTAGTTCCAATAAAGATGGCGGAAAGGGTTCCGATGATATTTATCAATTTTTGGAAAGAATTCCACTAACCTGCGTTCAGGAACTATACGGAACTATAACTGACCTGGCTACGGGAGAAGTCTTACCACAAACCAAACTAAGTTTATATTCCGACAGCAATAAAGTAATCGCAACGGTCAACTCTGATTCAAACGGAAACTACACTTTTCCGGTAGAATGTGGGGTAACCTACTTTCTGAGAGCTGAAAAAGAGAAGTATTATACAAAAGAAGAAAGTATAACGATCTCAAATAAAAATGGAAGAACAAACTTATCAATAGCATTGGAAAAATCGGATTGTCTGGTAACCATAGGTGATGATCTGGGTAAATGTTTTGGCATTAAAATGATCTATTTTGATCTGGATAAATCAAACATTCGCACAGAGGCAGCTTTAGATTTAGAAAAAATACTTGATGTACTAAACCAGTATCCGAATATGAAATTAGACATTCGTTCTCATACCGATAGTCGGGCAACATTTAAATACAATGAAGCCCTATCCGACAGAAGAGCCAAATCTACCATACAATGGCTGATCAAAAATGGTATCGCACCACAGCGATTAACAGGTAAAGGATACGGAGAAACTGAACTGGTAAACAAATGTTCGGATGGAGTGCCTTGTACCGAAGAAGAGCACCAAATGAACAGACGTAGTGAATTTATTATTACGGCTTTATAATAAAAAAGTACCAATCAATTAATTTTAGGTTCGATTTTTGTTTTACTTTAGATTATTAATAATTTAATACCATTTGAAATCATGAAATCATTAAAATACTTCTTTATTGCAATGACATTCATTGCCGTAAGCTCTTTACAGGCACAGGTATCTGTTAATGTAAATATTGGAACACCGCCAGCATGGGGTCCTGTGGGTTATACAGATGTCCGTTATTATTATTTACCGGATCTCGAGATGTACTACGACATCAATGCATCCAATTACATTTACATAAGTAACGGAAAATGGATCAGAACTAGAAATTTGCCGAGAAGTTACAGAAACTATGACCTTTATAACGAATATAAAGTGGTACTAACCGATTACAGAGGCAATTCACCCTATGACAATTATAAAACTCACAAAGTAAAATATGGTAAAGGCTACAAAGGAAAACCACAAAAAACAATTGGTCAAAAACCGGGGAAAGGAAATAACAAAGAATATAAAGAATATAAAGATAATGGGCATGGGCACGGAAAAGGGCATGGAAATGGCAAACACTAAAACGTAAAAAAACAAAGGGGGACTTGCTAAGTCCCCCTTTCTTTATATAAGAAATCATTTTCCCTTTTAACGCGCTGCGCAAATGTCTCTGACTTTGCGCCAATTTGCAAATATCTAATTTAAAACATACAAGTCATAAAGTCTTAGACTTTAAAAGTAAATTTCTTCGCGCTGCGCAAATGTCTCTGACTTTACGCCAACTTGCAATATCTAATTTAAAACATACAAGTCATAAAGTCTTAGACTTTAAAACTAAATTTCTTAGATGTAATTTCCAGAAAAGAAAAGATTTAAAACAGTATTAAAAAATAACGGTAAAAGTCAGGAGACTTTTATAAACTGTAATGATTCACAAGTGCAAAAAAAAAGCGCAAAGTCAGAGACATTTGCGCAGCTTTGGTGATTCAATCCTTTAAAAATTAAAATCAAAATCTAATGTCGTATTGATTTCCTGCTCTAATTTATCGTCTATTTCTCCAATCTTCCTTAAAGGATTAACGACAATTTCATTTAGCATTTTACCAAATTCTGATACAATCATTTGTATAGTATCTTCCTCAAACAAATCAGAATTGTAATCAATAGTTCCTTTTAACTGATGCTCACTTTCAAACAAGTTAAACACAATAGGTATTCTACTGAATTTGCTTTCGATTGGATAAGATGCTAATTTCAATTCATCTAATTCAATGCTGTTTTCAAAATTAAATTCGGGGTTTTGATAGACCAGCATCAGATCATAAATATCCGATGCTATTTTGTCAAATGGCAGATCCTGATAATTGTTTATTTCCAGTATGTTATGATTAACATTCTCCCATACATCTGTAAAAGTTTGTTCTGACTGTATTTGAGTTCTTAGCACCAGAGTTTTCACAAACATTCCTATTTGATTGTTTAAATCATAGCTATTTCTTCCTGAATTTACGGTACCAATGCATATATCCGAATGGTTGGATAGTTTATAAATTAAAGCATTGATTGAAGCCACTAAAAGGGTGTAGAAAGTCATTTGCTTTTCGGCAGCCAGATGTTTTAAAAGGAGCGTAACTTCTTCTGTGAGCTCAAATGATAATTTACTTCCGTTTTGTTTATTATTCTGAATACTAAAATCCCTGTCAAATGAATTTTTAGGTGTATAGTTTTGAAGATAATTTTTCCAAAACAACTCATTTTTAGATTGATCCTCTTTTACTGTTTTATTCAACCACTCTGAATAATCTTTAAACTGAAGTTTTAGGCTGTTCTCGTTAGTTTGATTTGGAGTACTTTGATTATAGTTTTGGATAAATTCTTTGATGAAAATTTCCAGTGACAAGCCATCCATCATAATGTGATGTGTCGAAAAAAGAAGTAGATGTTGATTCGTTTCTAAGGGTAGCAATTGAGCTCTTATCAACATGTCTTTTTCTAAATCAAATTCGGTATTACATAATCGATCGATCGCCTCTTCTATAGAACCATTTTTTAATTGATGTACAGCAATTTCAAATCTATTCTTTTCCGTAGCATTTATTTTTTGATACGGAATTCCATCAATTTCAATAAAATTGGTTCTTAGGATTTCATACTTTTCAATGATTTGATTGATGGACCGGTTCACTTTAGCTGTATCTATAATTCCTTCAATAGTATAGCCGGCAGACATATTATAAGCAATCGAATTCTTTGTTTGTTGAGAAGCCAGCCAAATAGTATATTGAGCAGGAGTCAAATGGTACAAATCTTTGATTTCAGCTAAAGGTATGGCATTCGATTGGGTTGGCTTTAACTCTTGTAAATAAACAGCCAGTGCTTTTATAGTCGGGAAATCAAAAATCGTTTTTAAAGTAATCTCTACATAAAGATTTCGGGAAATTAATCCAATCAATTTTACTGCATTCAAAGAATGACCACCAAGCGCAAAGAAGTTATCCGTTACACTTATGACTTCTTTTGTATTTAATACTGTTGCCCAATAGTGTGATAGTTTTATTTCTAAATCGGAAACCGGTTCTTTAAAATGATCTTCGTTTGTATTATACTGAATCTCTCTTTGTGACAACGATTTTCTATCTACTTTTTGATTGGGCGTAAGCGGAAATTCTTCCAGTGGAATAATTGCATTCGGAATCATATAGTACGGAAGTGTCTTTTTCAATTGATTCGTAATTTCAATTGTATCGACGAACTCTTGATTTTTTAAAACATAAGCGATTAAAAAAGCTTCTTGTTGCGCTCCTTTTTTAGCAATGACAACAGTATCTTTAATTGCAGCTATTTGATTGAATTGCGACTCGATATCGCCCAATTCTATTCTATAACCTCTAATTTTTACCTGATTGTCATTTCGTCCTAAAAATTCTATTTCTCCATTGTGATTCCATTTTCCAACATCTCCTGTTTCATAGCACCAACTATTCGTATCAAAAGGGTTTTGGATGAATTTTTCTTTGGTTAATTCGTTGTTTTTATAATATCCCAGTGCCAATCCATCGCCAGCAATATAAATGGCTCCCGGAATTCCAATCGGTTTTGGATCTAAAAATGCATCTAAAATATAGAATTGCGTATTGTTGATGGGTTTACCAATATTGGAGGCTTGCGAGGGGTGCTCTATTTTTTTTACACTGGACCAAATAGTCGTTTCGGTTGGTCCGTACATATTCCATAATGCTGAGCTATGGCTGATTAGTTTTTGGGCTAATGATTCGCTTAGCAAATCGCCGCCACATAATACTTTTAATTGTTTATCGCCCTGCCAGTTGGCATTGAATAACATTTGATAAAAACTTGGTGTGGCCTGAAGGATTGTGGGTTTGAGTTCTTCTAATTTTCTAATCATTAAATTAGGATCGGATAACAAATTCTGGTTAGCAATATATAAGGTTGCTCCTGAAATTAAGGGTGCAAAAAATTCTAATATAGAAATATCAAAAGAATAAGTTGTTACTGAAAATAAAATGTCATTTGCATTTATTCCGGGTACCTGCTGCATACTGGTTAAGAAATTAAGCAATGACTGATGTCCAATTTCAACTCCTTTTGGATTCCCTGTTGATCCTGATGTGTATATAATATAGGCCGTATCTTGTGGGGATACGTTTTGAAAAGCTGTTGTTTGTAGATCCTCAATTTCAGCAAGAATATGTTCTAATGCTATTGTCTTTACCTGTTTGATCGCCTCAATTTCATTATTATTTTCGTTAATAATGATGCTGGTTTGACTATGAGCCACAATATAGCTTAAACGGTCTTTTGGAAAAGCAGGATCTAACGGGATATAAGATCTGCCTGTTTTTAAAATCCCTAACAAAACAGCGATCATATTAGCAGAGCGACCTAACAAAACAGCAATTGGTGCTTTATCTTCCGTACCAAATTTTGAAATAATGTACGCTGCTATCTGGTTGGATAGCTTATCCAGTTCGCTATAAGAATATGATTTTGTCTCCTCTTTTACCGCAATTTTTTCAGGTACTTTTTTAATTTGTTCCTGAAATAAATCCAGTACCGTTTTATCTTTTGGATACTCAACTTTTGTACGATTAAAATCAAATACTACTTGTTGCTTTTCTTCTGTGGTTAAATAGGTTAACTCTTTTAGCTTTTTATCTGAATTATTTAAAACAGCATGAACCAACTTTTCAAAATGATTGACCACTTGTGTGATGCTTACCTCATCAAAATAATTCAAATTATAGTCAAAATCAATTTTCACATCTTCTGATTCGTCAAATTCTCTTATGTACAAAGCCAGAGCTACTCTTTCTGATTGATGACTTAATGGAATTACTTTGGTTTGTGTGTTTTTAAAATGAGCGGAGTAATCTTGTTTTTCGTAAGAAAGTGTGATGTTAAACAATCGCTCTTTTTGACTGTACAACTGCAATTCCTGAATTAACTTTCCTAAGGGCAGCCGCTGGTGGCGATAATCTTGTTTTAACTGATTTTTTATATCAGTTATTAAATCCTGAAAAGTCGCTTCAAAATCCAATGACATTCTTAGAGGAGAAATTCCCATAAAAAGCCCCACCGTTTTTTTATAAGCAGACTTACTTCTGTTTAAAACGGGCAAGCCAATAGCAAAATCGTTGTTTTCGTGTTTTCTGCCAAAATAAGTGTACAGAATTCCTAAAATTAGAGCAAAAGTGGAACATTTATAGCTTGTGGCTAGTTCATTTAATTGGTTGTAAACCTCTCTTGCAATAATCAGTTCTTTACGGCTGCTTTTGTTTATTTGCACACGGTCATCTAACTTATCGAATAAATTCTCCGGTAATGGTTTGAATTTTTGAGACCAGTATTCTAAATCTTGCTTTAATGATTCTGAATTTTGATATTCGAAATCATCTTCTTCAAAGTCTTTGTAACTAAATGGATAATCGGAAATAATTGCGCCAGATTCAGAAATCTCATTGTAGTTCTGAACCAATCTTTGAAACATTAATGAAGTTCCCCAGCCATCGGTTATGATATGATGATACACCGAGAATAAATAGTAAAAATCGTCCTGAACTTTTACTAAAGTGAAAATATGCAAAAGGCTTCCTTTTAATAAATCAAAAGGTTTCATAAATTCCTTTTGCATATAGAGATTTGCTTGCTCAGTTGGATTTTCAAAGTCTGAAAAATCAATATACCCCAGCTCCGATTGATGGTCTGCTACTATTTGAATACCAACATTTTCTTCCTTTTTTACAATAATACTTCTATAAGCATCGTGCTGATCAATCAAGGCAACATACGCTCTTTTGAATATTTCTATGTTTACTTGACCTTTAATTTCGATTTTAGCCCCAATATTGTAAACAGGCTCATTAGGAAATAATAATTGTTCGAAGTAAATATCTTGTTGGGGCAATGTCAGTTTCATGAATATTCTTTTTATAGTAGTTCCATAACATTATCAGTTACTTTTTCATCCATAATTGTTTGGCCGGAGTCCAATTTTGTGATTCTGCCGGCCTATTTAAAAAGGGCAACAGTATGGATAACTGCGATAATCGTTTTGCTTCTTCTTTCGGTTTAGGCAATACGTTTTCCTAAAAATTACAACGTTTGTCCGATACGCTTATCTTGCGATAATTCATAGAAATATTTGGCTATCCCGATATCAAAAATCGCCATCCCCATAGGACAGAACATTATGGTATCATTTGCTTTGATAGTTTTTCCTAATTTTCCGGATAAGACATCCGTGATTATAAGAACGTCTTTCTCCAGCAGTCCTTTTGTCTGATGCATCATTTCAATATCGGTGTTTTCGCGGCACACTTCGTCCCAATTATCAACAATCACGCAGTCAATAAAATCATAAACATCGGCTTCATAATCTCTTAATGAAACATTGAGTTGCAATGAACCCTTTGGAGGTGGAAGATTGATGTATCTTTTTGACGAGGCCGTACAGGTAATAAAAATTTTTGAGTTTAAATAAGCTTGTTCCCAATCGTTTGCGAGTACGATTTTATGTTTCCATTTTTCGGGCAGCAACTCTGTGTCAATTGGATTGATATCGTAGACATAAATTTTGTCAATGATATCTTCATGCAAAGTAAAAATCATCTCAAGATGCATCCTCCCAATTGGTCCTAAACCAATAATACCAAAATTTATTTTCTCCTTAATTTCTACTGCTTCTCTGTAGCTTTTTATGATCGCACCAGTAACTGCCGATGTACGTATGGCCGAGACCATGGGCGTATTTATCACCGATATGGGAACACCAGTATCGGCATTATTCAGGATAATAACTGAATTGGCCCTCGGGAGATTATTTTTTATATTGTCAGGAAAGCTGGCGATCCATTTTATGCCCGAAATATTATAATCTCCTCCTACATAAGCCGGCATAGCGATTATTCTGTTTTTTAAATCTTTATATCTAAGGTATGGTTTTATAGGTTGTGCGTAATCCTTTTTTTCTAACAGGAGAACAGTATCTTCAATAACCTGAATAATTTCATTCCAGTTATTCCCTATTTCCAATATATTTTGTTCATTAATGTATTTCATAAGAAGTTTGTTGAAAGCATTTATAATCTATTAATTCCAGGTAATCATCGCCGGAATCGGGTATAATGACCAGGCAATTCTGTTTCTTTTCAGAATTTTCAATATTTTGCAAGGCAGCATAAAAAGCCGCTCCTCCGGAAGCACCAGCCAGAATACCGTATTCATGGAAAAGTTTTTGGCAGCCGCTTATGATTTCCTCTTCACTTAAAATAACATGATCATGTATGTCTGCCAGGGCAATAAAATCAGATGTTTTGCTGGCACCAATACCCGGTAGTTTGCGTTCTTTGGTTATGGTAGAAAAAATCAGTGAGCCTTCAATATCTACCGCTATAATCTTTATTTTTGGAAAATACTTCTTGATATGCTGTGATAATCCGGTGACTGTGGCTCCCGAACTCACAGAAATAAAAATATAGTCTATTTCATCAATTTGATCTTTTATCTCCTCCATCATCGCATTATAAGCCAGGTAACAATTCTTGTTTTTATATTGGTTGGGCTGGAAAGAATTTTTATTTTCTTCAAGATAGTTTTTGATAAATTTTATTCTGTTCAGTAAATAATTACCGGTTTCGTCTTTTTGTGTGATCTGAACGATGTGACTGCACAGTAGTTCCAGCTTTTTCTTTTTGTATAAAGAGATGCACGGATCTATAACCGGTATAAACTTCAGGTCCAGTTTTCTGCAGATCAAAGCGAGCGCTATCCCAAAATTTCCCGAAGTAGATTCGATTACAACTGTGTCTTCATTGATTGAACCATCAAGAATTGCTTCTTCTATTACTTTAAATGCAGATCGCATTTTTATACTACCACCAAGTTGATAGTATTCTACTTTTATAAAAATATTCTTCTCTGCGCATATATTATACAAAGGAGTATTTCCAATAAGTTTTTTTAGTTTGTACAGTTTGTCTAATAATGTATTCATCGATTAGGATTTGTGTTTTTTTGCAATGCAGATATAGGACAACGGATAGGAAAGTTCTTTTTGTTCCAGGTCTTCTTTTAAATTTGATATATCATTCGCATATTCAAATAATTTGTAAAGTGACAGCCCATTATCGGCAATGGCATTGAATAGGTCGGAGAACGTATAATTAAAACTATAGTTTGTGCTTCCTTCATATTCGGTTTTTCCTAAATAATCCAGGCCACCTTCCTCTTTTAATGGTTCTTTTCTAAAATAATTCTCCTCTTCCGAAAGTTTCATATCCTCATCGATAAGCCAGCTAAAAGGATGTTGTTCCTGAATAACCAGAAATCCTTCAGGAGATAATACTTTAGAGATTTTTTTTATGATCTGATTCAAATCGGGCAGCCAGACCAGGGCACCTACTGTCATTAATACGATATCAAATTTTTCGTTTTCTATAATTTCGTCCATTTCATAAACATCATAGACGTGAAATGTACAGTCAAGACCCAGTTGGTCGTTTAGAAAACGTGCCGAATCGATCGCTTCGTCAGAGATATCGATACCGACACATGTGCCGGCATTCATTTTTTTTAATGAAATCAGTTCCTCACCGTCGTTACAGCACAGTTGAAGTATTGATTTGTTTTGGAATGTTATTTTATTTAGTACTTCCAGAAGGTTCTCATCCAAGGTACTAAAGTCCTCTAAAGTGAATTTGCTTTTATATCTCTTTTTAAAATCCTGATGCATTGGGTTCACCTCATTCCATGCGATCCTGTTTGCTTCGGTATATTTTTTATAATCCATATCGTGTATATTTTTTTGATTATTAGGAGTTCTTTTTTAAACATTCCTTTAAAAGCACTGGCGAAAAAATAATTGTTTAACGCCAGTACTTCTTCTGTGATTTTTTTTCTGAATACGGATCTCAACTATTGACCATTAATTTCGTTATCAATAGTAGTATTGCTGTACTGATTTCACTTGTCTCATCGCTTCTTTCAAAACAGTGCCCGAGTTTTTACCAACACGATTAACTACTTCTGCAATAGACGGATACCTATACAAAGATACATTCAATAGTTGGTGAATCTTTTTCAAAATTTTCGTTCTCAGCATCAAAAAGATTACACTTTTTCCAGATTATCCTGTTTGTTTAAAATAAAATTCCCCATTACCAAATAATCAATATTGGATTTCAAAAAGGTTTTTATCGCATCCTCAGGAGTACAAACAATTGGTTCTCTATCATTAAAAGAAGTGTTTAAAACCATCGGGATACCGGTTAGTTTATAGAATTCTGATATTAACCCATGATATTTTGGATTGGTTTTCTGATTAACGGCCTGTATTCTCGAAGTCCCGTCAACATGCACTACTGCCGGTATAAGTTCTTTTTTATTGGTTAAAGCCGGATAAGCCATAAGCATGTACTCGGATACAGGTGTGCTTTTTTTAATGTCAAACCAGTTTTCTGTTTCTTCTGATAAAACACTTGGGCAAAATGGTCTGTGATCTTCCCGGTGTTTTACTATTGAATTGAGTTTTTTAATCATATGGAAATTTCTCGGATCTGCCAAAAGACTTCTGTTTCCAAGCGCCCGGGGTCCAAATTCCATTGCTCCCTGAAACCATCCAATAATATTACCTGCTTTAATAAGTTCTGCAGCTTTCACTTCTATGTCTTCCACATGTGAATACACCAGATTTCTCTTAGACATTTCATTGTGTATTTCTTCGGTCGTAAATGAAGGCCCTAAGAACGTATTGTCCAAAACCAATCCTTCTAAATTACCTTCTGCTTCAATATTCAGTTTTAAAGCCGCTCCCAATGCAGTTCCCGCATCATTTGCTGCCGGCTGTATAAAAATATTTTTGAACTTACTATTTTCAAAAGCAATGGTGTTGGCAACACAGTTTAAAGCGACACCACCCGCAACACAAAGATTTTCAGATTTTGTTTCTTCAAAAAGCCTGTCGGTAACTTTTACAATAATATCGGTTGTCCATTTTTGCAGAGCAGCGGCAATATCCTTGTGTACCTCTTCTAATTCATCTAATGTTTCTCTTTTTTTAATGTTGAATAACTTTTCTAACTTAGAATAATCTTCAACCCTGAAGCATAGTACCTCATTATCCAGTTCAAAAATAGTTTGATCATTGATGGAAATTATCTTACTGAATTCCTCTTCGAATGTTAAAGGATTTCCGAACGACGCTACGCTCATTACTTTACATGCATCGTATTCTGAAAAGCCTAAAAATTTAGAAATTTTCTCCCATAAAAAACCAATTGAATTAGGATAGGCAATTTGTTGTACTACATCAATATTTTTACCATGTCCGTAGGCAAGGGTGGTCGATTCAAATTCACCGATTCCGTCAATAGAAAGTATGGCCGCATCACTAAACGGAGATGGATAGTATGCTGATGCACAATGCGCTATCGCATGTTCGATAAAGCTAAACTGTCCCTTGAACCCCATTTCCTGAAGTTTTTGAGGAATTTGTGTTAATTTATCATAGAATAACTTTTCGCCATCCTCACAACCCCAGTTGTTTGGTACGAAACGATCTTCTGAAGGGATGTTTTCTAATCTTCTTTCAGGTTTAAATGAAAACCCTATTAAAGAAACATCCTCTAAACTTACTCCCCCCATCTCGAGACATTTGTTTATTGCAAGAATCGGCAATTCATCCGGATTGTCAATTTTTGATTCTTTTGCATGTTTGACTCTTGAGAGTCTTTCTTCTTCAATAGCCGCCACTACTTTGTTATCAATTATTAAGCATGCCGCTGATTCATGGTATACACAATTTATTCCTAAAATAATATTTCTCATAATTTTGTATCTTTTTATTTCTCTATTTGATTTGTTATAATTTGGGTGTTTTTTTGTATTTTTTCTTTTTGGAGTATTTCATAATGCCCCCCTTCAAGCCTGATCAGATTGATTTTACTTTTAATTAAGGCTTGCCAAACGCTGTGTTTGTCGATGCTGGAATTTTCACTCAGAAAAACATAGGTTGGAATATTGATCATTTTGTTTCCTGATATGAACGAAGTGATTTCAGCATATTTCCATATTCGATCTACAATTATTTTCCTTTCATCAGGAGTAAATTTATTCAGCTGATCTAATTCTAAGTATGCGTCAACGTCAGCGTCTTCATAAGCAGTTGCTTTTTTGTTTATTTTGACGGTCTGAGGCGGTGGCACTATATCCAATACGATAAACTTATTGACCACTTTATAATCTTCCAGTTTTTTTAGCAGTTCATAAGCAAATAAGCCTCCGGCTGAATAACCCAGCAAGTCAAGTTCGCCTTCAATTCCGCTGTTCATTATCATTGCTATAGCGCTGTCTACGATGTCATTTAAACTGTTATGCATTTCTTTATAGGAATCTAAAAAAGAAAAATCAAGCGCATAAACGTTGTAATGATCAAGGTGTTTTGACAACTCTAAGAAATCTACTGCGGTGGTACTAATAGAGGGTATGCATACCATATTCTTTGTTTTTCCACTGCTGAGTTTGTGCAGATAGATCCCAGCTTCTTTATTCTTTGCGTTTTTGTCTACATAAGCCGCTATGCTGTAAATGGATTGGCGATTGAATACTTCTACTATTGGGAATTTTATACCGAACTCTTTTTCGATTTTGGAAATCAGTTGAATCATGTTTATAGAATGTCCTCCATATTCAAAAAAGCTGGAATGAATTTGGATTTCTTTTTCTAAAATTTCTGTAAAGAAGCTTTTTATGATTTGCTCTGTTGCCGTCAGTTTAGTTTCAGGCGACAGGAAATCGCTATTGAGCTTCAATTTGTTTAATTTGTTCTTGTCAACTTTTCCATTATCATTCAGTGGTATTTTATCTAAAACAATAATTTTTCGCGGAATCATGTATTGCGGCAAATACACAGACAAATGCATTCTGATTGCATTATCATTCAAATAATTACTGGCCGATTGTTCGTTCAGCAAATAGGAATAATCCGTTTGTAAAAAAGTACCTTCTTTTTCAGTAGAAGCTTTGAGGCTGATCAGATTAGAATATCCAAAATGACGGCATACCTCGGCATAACACTTTAAAATCTCATCCTCTTCCAGAGTGTTGAATGTCGAAAGGGTCGAAATATTCAGAATGGCTATGGCGTTGTATTGTGTTTCCTCTACCCTACGCAGTAAAATGCTACTATCATCGGAAGCAGCAGTCGCGTCTGACAGAAAAACAGGAACAGCCGTTACATAACAAATTGTTTTACCGCTTTCGTCATTAATCCTTATTTGCAGATCAGGATAATCGTAAAGTATCTGATCAAAATCTTTAAAAGATTCTAAAAATAATGGTTCAAAAGGTACTGTTTTGGAAAGGCCCTGGAAGTCTTCCCTAATCATTTCATTTTGATGAAGGGTAATCCATGTGTAAACTCTGCCATCCTTAGCTACAAAACTGTTGATTCCTTTTTCGGGTTCAATAAAAGCAATTAATTGTTCGTAAGCTGCTTGTTTGTTTACAAGTACGGCAACATTAAAAATAGCGTTATGATTTAAAAGAACTGATTCTATCTCATCAATCTCAATCCTGTTACCATTCAATTTTACCTGATTGTCGAGTCGTCCGTATACAATTAAATTACCGGCTTCGTCATAAATGCCCTTATCTCCCGTTTTGTAAAGCCTTGTGCTAAATCCATCCTGAAATGGATTATCAACAAATGCATTTTCGGTTTGTTCGGGATTGTTCAGGTAATCGGCAGCTGCACCTATTGATGATATATACAATTCCCCCGGAACACCAAGTGGACAAATTTTCATCTTTTTATCCAAAACATAAATTTTGGTATTGGCTACCGGCTTGCCTACGGGAACAAACTGATCTGTCCCAATAGTGCTTTCAGAACAGTCAAATCGGGTAGAATCTACAGTGGTTTCAGTTGGTCCATAGCAGTTATACAATTTACACTCCAGCACATTAAAAAAGCGGTTTCTTAATGAGGTCTGCAATAAAGCCCCCCCTACCGCTATTCTTTTTAGACTTTGAAGATTTGAAATTTCGTTTCTTTCAAGACCATCCACAATAGATTCTAATAACAAAGGCACCGACTGCACATGCGTAATCTTATGCTTCTCGATATAGGTTTCATAGGCTTTTATGCTTTTTTCATCATCATCTTTCATCACGACAATTTTTGCGCCTGTGGCTAATGGCCATAAAAAGTCCATAATCGACGCATCGAAGACTACCGGTGTGTGAAATAAAATAGCTTCGTTTTCATCGAAATTAAAAGCCTCTGTAGTAGATTTTATAATATTGATTATCCCTACATGTTTGATATTAATACCCTTCGGCTTTCCTGTTGATCCTGAAGTAAATATAGTATAAGCCAGGTCCTGGTTTTCTACCTGTACATTTGGAGCAGAATCAGAAAACCCGGAAAGATCTGTAGTGTTCAGGTCGATGAACAATTTCGAAAAAGAGGCCTCCATAAATGCCTGAGACAAACATTCTGTAGTGGTAACTATTGCTTCAATTTCTGCCTGATTGATAATTTCTTCGATACGCTGTACGGGATAGTCTTTACCCAGCGGCACATAAATTGCACCTGCTTTAAGTATTCCTAATACTGTGGCTATAAACTCTGTCGATCGCTGCATCAGCACTCCAACCCTGTCTTTTTTCCTAATACCTTTTTCGATCAGATAATGGGAAATTTTATTGGCAAGAGCATTGATTTGGGCATAAGTAAGCTGTTGTTCGTTGTCGACTACTGCAACATTCTCAGGATATTTTACCGCCGTTTCTTCAATCAGGTTATGAATACCGTAATCTTCAATAGCAAAAACATCTGTATTCTCGGTAAAATCGCTAATGATCGTTTTCTCTTCGTTCAGCAATATGTCATAATCTCCAATATTCTGTTCGGGATCTGCTATACACTGACGGATCAACTGCTCGTATCGCGAAAGGAAATTTTGCGCTGTTGATGCTTTAAACAAATCTGTATTGTATCGCAATGAATACCACATATAATGCTGTGAGTGATCAATCTGAAGCGTGAAATCAAAAACAGAGGTATGGTTTATTTTCAAATCATACTGACCAGTGATGTCATTGATGGTGATGCCATCAAAGTTTCTTTCGGTCAATTCGGTGTCATCATTCTGCACGCCAAAAAATACGGACATTACTTTTTGTCTTGAAAAATCTGTAGTCGGATTTAATTCTTCGATAATCTTGTTGAAAGGATACAAATGGTTTTCATAAGCATCCAGCGAACTTTTCTTTGAATGCTCCATTAATTTTCTGAAAGACCAGTTTTCCTCTACCGTACAGCGTATCGGTATTCCCGATGCAAATAGGCCGATAATATCTTCCAGATTTTCCTTATCTCTGTTCCATATAGGAGTTCCTACCACAAAATCATCCTGGTTGGTTAATCTGTATAATAATAAGTTTAATACAGAAATTAGAAAGATTTGATAGGTGACCCCATTTTGATTACAGAAATCGGTTATTTCCTGTTTGAAATCTAAATCAACCGATTTGAAAATAAAGTCTCCATTAAAGGAATGCACCAGTGGCCTCGGAAAATCTGTAGGCAGTTCGAGTGGTTCCGGTATTGTTTTGTATTTTTCCAACCAGTATTGCCTTTGAGACTCTAATTGTCCCGAATCGATCAAAGCGTTAATCCATTCGGTGTAATCGACATAGTTTACCTTTAATTCCGGAAGACCAAAATCACCTGTGGCAATTAAATTGTTATAGCCCTGAGTCAGTTCCTTATGGAAAATAAAAGTTGATATCTGATCCCAGACAATATGGTGCGTCTCTAACGTAAAAATGTATTTTTCATCCGCCAGTCTGATCAATTTAACGGTACAGATTGGTGGTTTGGATAAATCAAAAACAGTGTTGCTGTATTTTTTTATGATTTCCTGCACCTTACTTTCCTGCTCTGACTCTTGTCTGATATCGATTAGAAAGTCAGTAAAATTAAGTTCTGTATGTTCCCTGAGAAGCTGATAAGGCCTGCCATCGTCTTCAACTAATGCTATTCTGAAAATATCATGCCTGTCATACAGATGTACTATTGTTTGGTACAATGCATCAATATTCAGATCACCATTGAATTCAAGTATAAATCCGATGTTATAAAACGTGCTGTTCGGATTAAATTTTTGCAGGTACCATTCGGCAAACTGAACAGGTGATATTTTATACCTGCTCTTTCTGCTTTTCTTCGCAGGATTTGGCAATACCAGATTTAGCCTTTCTTTTTTATGAAAGTCAATTCTTTTTGCAAAATCTTCGAGAATTGGATATTCAAAAAGATCCTTCAACGGGATATCAACCTGAAATTCTTTCTTGACTTTTGTAATGATCTGTATTGCGGAAATAGAATGTCCGCCATTCTCAAAGAAATTATCATTGATTCCTAAGCTATTTCTTCCCAATGTATCCATCCAAAATTCAAGAATCTTTTCTTCATAGGTGTTTGAAGGAAGGACTATTGCTTTTTCAGAATTACTTTTGGAATCGCTCTTTGCTAAAAGCTGGTTGCGATCAATTTTCCCGTTAGAAGTCACTGGAAAACTCTGCACAATAAACAGCTTTGAAGGAACCATATACTCCGGCACGCTTTGTGCAAGGCGTCTCCTGATTTTTTCAGTTTCTACCTCTATATCTTCATTTGTTACAGCATTGTTTATGATTAGAAAGGCTACAAGATAGTTTTGGTCATTGTTTTTGTTCAAAATGACTACCGCTTCTTTGACCTCAGCGATCTGTAATATTTTGTTCTCTATTTCACCCAATTCGATCCTCCTGCCATTGATTTTGACCTGAAAATCTCTTCGTCCGAAAAATTCAATATTTCCGTCTGGTCTGTATCTTCCGATATCTCCTGTTCTGTACATAGGAACTTTTGAAGACTGAAAAGGATCTTCCAAAAACACCTCACTCGTTTTTTGAGGATTGTTCAGATACCCATATCCGACTCCTATACCTGAAACTACAATTTCTCCCCTTACTCCTATCGGAACCTGTTGAAACGAATCGTCGATGATGTAGATTCTGAAATTCTGTAAAGTTTTTCCAATCAATATGTTTGGCCCCTGAGGACACTCTTTCATGATATAATGTGTAATATCATCAGAGGTTTCTGTTGGTCCGTATGCATTCACAATCGGGATATTCGGAAAGGCATCAAACCATTTGCTGATCAGGGCATGATGTACTGTCTCACCCGTAACTAACAGATATTTTAAATGCTCCAGTTCCTTAAAACCATTGTTTTCTGCCGAATTGTATAATAGCGACAGGTAGGAAGGCACCACTTCAAGTATACTTACCTGATCTGAAGTTAAATGATACAACAGGTTTTCGGGATTTGTTATCGTATCATCATCATAAATGACAATTGACCCACCCTGAACCAGAGCAGCAAAAAACTGCCATATTGAAATATCAAATCCTTGTGAAGCATTTTGCGCCACTACACTATCAGCCGTTATTTCGAGGTCGTCAATTTTGGCATAGATATGGTTCATCATCCCCAAATGATGTAAAATTGCACCTTTGGGTTCACCCGTTGAACCGGAAGTGTAAATGATATAAGCAGCCTCGTTTAAATTGGACCAATCAGAATAGGTATCGTTCTCTTTTTTAAGGGAACGCTTGTCGTACTGATACCTTTTTTGCACACCTCCTGCGGTGTTTGTTTGAGATTTATCTAAAGATATCAGGGTATCATAGCGAAAAGAATACAATTCATTTTCAATACTTCCAATTTTATCGGTATGCAGTACGTCACTGATGAAATTGTATTTAAACTTTAAATCATCGAAGAAATATCTTTCCACAAAAAATTCTTCGTCCCACTCCAGTTTAACTCTTTCATTGTTATTGGCTTCTTTATAATCTTGCAGGGAAGTTATCAGACTTTCTTTCTTATCGTTGTCCATGATATCTCCAATGAAAATTTTCCCATGGTTGCCCAATAAGGCAAAACATTTTTCCAATACATCCAGGAGATAGTTATAGCCATGAAAATTCTGTATAACACTATTGATCACAATCAGGTCGAAATCACCCGTCTGAATTTGGTCAATTTCATGGGCAAAAAGATTGTGTTGATGAATATTATCAAGCTCTAATTCCTTAATCGTTGCTTCGTTGTTTTTTAAAACGTTTGCCGATAAATCTACTCCGTGATATTCCTTAACCAAAGGAGCAATGGCAAACATGGTAATTCCTGAACTACAGCCTATTTCCAGTACTTTAGAATTTGTATTTATTTCCTGGCTTATCTTGAATCGGGCATTTTCACGATACTCGTTCATTTCTTCCCGGCTGAAAGGTTTACCGGTATAACTGTTGAGCCAGCCACCAGCTGTGATATCATCAGTAGAACGTTCGGCTACATACTCCCAAAGATCTCTGTTCATAGAAGCATTTTTTGATTCGGCTTCCAGAAAGATATTTTCACTGTTGACACAAAAGATGCTTTTAAGACCCGGACAATCCCACTGCAATAACATTGCTTCTTTTACAAAGTTTCTATCGATCACAAGCATCTCCAGACCGGCGTCGTTGATTAACTTTTTGATACGCTGGTAAGGATAAGTTGGGTCAAAAGGCAGGTAGGTCATACCTGCTTTCCATACTCCTGTAATTGTTTTTACGATTTCAGGGGAGCGTTTCATTAAAACACCTATAAGTTTATTATCGGTATTTAATGACAGGAAATCTGCAATCTGACTACTTTCCTTATGAAGTTCACCATAGCTGGTTTGCACGCCATTATATAAAATCGCGCATAAATCTGGATTGGTTTGCGAATGCTCTTTTATATAGTTTGGAATTGTTTTTTGAGGGACAAATTTATCGGTGCTATTGAATTGGCTGATGCGTTTTTTGTCTTCTTCAATCAACAAATCATAATCGCTAAGGTTTTTGTCCGAATCAATTCCAACCTGATCTAACAAATAATTAAAATGCGTGAACAAACGCTCGATATGCTCAGACTCATAAACGTCCGTATTGTATCTCGCATTGAAAATAATTTCTCCGTTCGCTTGTTCCACCAGCATGATGTTCAAATCACAGATCGCTGTTTTATTATCTGCTTTGATCACATTCACTTCGACAGATTCTGCACTCAGATTATCATCCGAAGAAATGGTATTGGCATAATTTTGAGTTTCAATCAGAACATCAAAAACCGGAGAACGGCCTAAATCTCTCTTAATATTTATATCATTGACCAGCTCATCAAAAGGATAATCTTTATGTTCAAAGGCTTCAATTATATTATTTTTTGTTAGACTTATAAGGTCCGAAAATTTACAATCCCGATCAAATTGTGTCCTTATGACTAAGGTGTTAATATAGAATCCGATTTGATCTTGTAACGATAATTTTTCTCTGTTGGCAATAACAGTACCCAGTACGATGTCGGTATTTCCTGTATACTTATAAAATATATAATTAAAAACAGACATTGCAGTCATGAAAAGCGTCGCATTGTATTCTTTACCAAGTGCATGCAGGTTTTTTGTACTGTTTGACGGAAGCGTGTAAACCACATAGGTTCCGTTATAAGTCTGCGTTTTCGGACGCTCGCTGAACGAAGGCAGATCTATCTTCAAAAGATCTCCCTCGAGTTTCTGACTCCAGTATACTCTTTCTTTCCAATCGATATTACTATTTTCCCATTCTGCATAATCCTTGTTCTGAATTTCCAGAGGAGAAAGATTTACCGGAATCTGGGCAGAAAAAGCATTATAATACGATAAGATATCTTTCATTATTATTTTGAGAGACCACGAATCGGATATAATATGGTGCATGCAGATGAGCAGTAAATAATCGTCATCTGCTTTTTTCAAGAGACTTAGCTGTATCAGCGGTCCCTTTTCTAAATCAAATTTATGCTGAATGAAATCCTCAATGTAGTTATTGATTTTTACCTCACCATTGTTTGCTTTGCTGTAATCCAGATATTCCAACGCTGAAAATTCCGGGCTGAACGGCAACACGTTCTGCACGATTTCGTCATCCAAAAGAACGAAAGCTGTTCTCAGTATTTCATGCCTTTCGATTAAAGCGGCACAAGCTTTTTTTAAGTAATCAATATTTAGTTCCCCTTTAAGTTCAGCGGCCACCGGGACATTGTAGGCTACAGAAGCCTCATCAAATTTACTTAAAGACCAAAGACGCTTTTGAGAACTGGTTGTTTTATAATATTTTTTTTCCGAAATCTTTGGAATTTCAGAATAGGCCGAATCCAGTTTATTCTCCTCAATATACGAGGCAAGCGATCTGATGGTAGAGTATTTAAAAATATCTTTTATCTCAATTTTAATACTCAATTTTTTATGCAAAAGCGAGATTAGCGAGACCGCATTTAAAGAATGCCCGCCAATGTCAAAAAACAAGTCATTAACCCCAACCTTTTCCAAATTGAGGAGTTCCTGCCAAATCAAGGTAATGCTGCGTTCTAAGTCAGTACCAGGAGCTTCATATTCCGAAGTCAGACTGTCTTTTGCATTGATAATCTTTGGAAGTTTTGCGGTATCGATTTTTTCATTTGCGGTTAAAGGAAAGCTGTCCAAAAAGAAAAAATAGTCCGGCATGTAATACTCCGGCAGTTTTGTCTTCAGTTCTTCTTTGATCGTTACGGCCTTAATGGGTTCGCTATTGTTTTTGGGAACGATGTAACAAGCCAGATAATCATTTTCTGTTTTTGGATCCTGAATAACCGTTACAAAAGCCTGACTTACGGCATTCAATTTTAAAATTTGGTACTCAATATCGGCACTTTCTATTCGTATACCTCTAACCTTTAACTGATTGTCTTTTCTTCCTATAAAATCTAAATTTCCGTCCGGTTGCCATCTTGCGAAATCACCCGTTTTGTAAAATCGCGTAGTACCAAAATTTTCAATGGTAACAAACTTCTCCGTATTCAGTTCTTCAGCATTATAATAGCCAGTTGACACATAAATACCGGCTACATAAAGTTCACCAATCATTCCCATTGGTGTAAACTTTTTATGCTTATTGAGTAAGTAAAGCCGTGCATTTTCAATTGGTTTTCCTACTGAAACTTTTTTAAGCTCCGACGGAAATGCAGAACAATCATAATAAGTCACATCAACCGTTACTTCTGTTGCGCCCCACGTATTTATTAATCTTGTGCCATTTGTAGCAAACAAAGTATCGTTAAAAGAATTGACAACTCTGGACGAAAGAGCTTCAGCACCCGTAAATATCCATCTTAAAGTAGCCAGTTTTTCAATATGATTTTCAAACGTATTGATATAATCCAAAAAAACAGAAAGCATGGATGGAACAAAATCCATAGTGGTTACTTTATACTTAGTTACTGCCTCAAGAATTGCTTCTGGATTTTTCTCTTCGCCATTGGGTAAAAAATAAATTTTTGCTCCTGAAGCTACACCACGAAACATTTCACAAATGGAAGGATCAAAAGACAAAGGTGTTTTCTGAATGGTTACATCGCGATCTGTGAAATTGTACTGTTTTGTTAACCAGCTCATTCTGGCAACGAAAGATTCATGCAAAATAAGTACTGCTTTCGGGCTGCCCGTTGAACCGGAAGTGAACATAAGATATGCCGGATCTTTTGGACCCGCCGTAGCTTTAATATTTCCAACAGGATAATGCTCTAAGGACAAATGATCCAGATCTACTATTGTTCTGCTTTCATCTGCTACAGCATTACTGTAGGGAGCTTTTGAAATTATGATCGGAACTTTTACTTCTGCAAGCATCACCTCAATCCTGTCGGCAGGAAGTGTAGGATCTATCATGAAGAATGTACCGCCTGCCTTTAGTATGGCCAATATGGAGATGATAAGGTCATTCGATCTTTCTAAATAGATTCCAATTACAGCATTTTTAGTGTCCTTTTTTTCCAATAGATAATGTGCCAACCGATTGCTCCTTTCGTTTACCTGTCTATAAGTAAGCTGGCTTTGGGAATCGATTGAAAATAAATTATCGGGGTTACTATCCGCCTGACTTTCAAAAACAGCATGAATCGTATCAGCCGAAAAGGTAGCTAAACTCACAGGTGGATTCAATCCGTCTTCGTAATATTTTATTTCACTATCAGAAAATAGGCTAATATCCTGAATAAGAATTTCGGGGTTGCTTATTACCAACCTCGCTACATTCAGGAAATGAATCCCCATCTGCTTAAGATAGATGCCTGGTACAGCAGCCGGGTTGGCTTCTATTTTCCCCTCAAGCACATTGCCTGTTTTTTCAAATGTAAAAACGATATCATTGCCAGTTGATTCAGCTCTACCATGGATTGGCTCAAATACATGCCACACGTTGGACAGGTCGTTGCTGTTACCACTGATTTTTTCGGCTAAAACATTCCGGGGATAATCCTGATTCTCATAAGACAGCTCAACAGTCTCACTCAATTGCATTACAAACTCTTTAAAAGAATTTGAAGCATCAATTTCTCCGGATATATAAACCGAATCATTGAGTGTTTCTTCATCGGCATTTTCTATTAAAACTGACGAAATTGTAGTGATTGTATCCTGATCCAGATAGTTATAAAGCATGATTTTCAGAACAGCATCCAATAGGACATAAACAGACAGATCATTTCCTTTCGCCAGGGAAAAAATCTTTTCACTGATTTGCTCATCAATACTGAAAACGTATTCCTCTTTCTCAAAATCATCAGAAACGGGGGTATTATTAGTAAATACTAAGTGCGTTTTCTCTGCTATTTGAGCGATTCTTTCAGACCAATATTTTTCTTGTTTAAGGAACTTTGCAGATGTAAGAGTTAAAACGGTGTCTAAAGTGGTATTGGTATTCTCCATTAATCTTCTCTTTTTGAGTTTCTAAAATTTTGCGGCATTATAAATTTTTCATTGCCCTGAATCAAATCCATAATGGATATGTCTTTGCCCTTCCTGTTGCCTGAAGTAATTTCCTGATCCGGTTCCTGATCCGAATCTGTGTACACGGTAATAAAACCTTCATAATTTCTTAAAACAACTTTGTTTGGGGACTGACTTAAAACATAGTTTGGAGCCAGCGGAATTTTACCGCCTCCGTAAGGTGCATCAATTACAAAAGTTGGAATGGCATATCCCGAAATATGCCCCCTTAGTCCTTCCATAATCTCGATGCCTTTGGATATAGGAGTACGAAAATGGCCTGCTCCTTTTACTAAATCACATTGATACAAATAATAAGGTCTTACCCGCATCTTCACTAATTCGGTACAAAGCTTACGCTGTATTTCGACAGTGTCATTGATCCCTTTTAATAATACGGTCTGGTTGCCTAAAGGAATTCCGGCTTTCGACAGCTTGTCACAGGCTTGTTGTAACTCCGGAGTAATTTCTTTAGGATGATTCACGTGGATGTTCAGCCAAAATGGATGGTATTTTTCTACCATATCGCAAAACTCCTGAGTTATAATATTGGGGTTGAATACCGGTGTCCGCGTACCAAGCCTAATAATTTCGACATGAGGAATTTCTCTCAATCGCATTAAGATCGATTCCAGTCTTTTAATTGGCAGCAGTAAAGGATCACCCCCCGACAGCAGCACGTCCCGGATTTGTGGATTGTTGCTTATGTATTCAATCTGATTGTCAAAATCAGTGGAGTTGTAATTTTTTGAACTGTCTCCTACCAACCTGCTTCTTGTACAATATCTGCAATAAGATGCACACTGGGTAGTGATCAGCATTAAAACGCGATCCGGATACCGGTGTACGATACCATTCACGGGTGAATACTCATCTTCGCTTAAAGAATCTTCGTTCATACCGCTAAAATCATACATTTCCTTCTCGGTCGGCAAGACCTGCCTCCTTATCGGGCAGTTGAAATCGTCTTTGTCAACCAGACTCAAAAAATAAGGCGTAATGTCAACTCTAAACAACGAGTTCTGATTTAAAGCGTTAGCTTCGGTAGGCGTAAGATTGATAATTTCTGATATTTCTTCAAAGCTATTTAGCCTGTTGCTTAACTGCCATTTCCAATCGTTCCATTTCTCATCAGGAACATCATTCCATTCCCGATGCCGATACGATTGGACAAAAGATTTCTCCTTTTCGGTACTAATTATTTGCTCATTTTGCATTAAAAGTAGGATTTAAGTTCGCCCGTTCTTCGTATATCCAATGTTGCACAGTGAAAACCTCCGCCAAAAGTGTTGAAATTGTAAAAACTACACGGTATCGGTTTCATCCCAAATTTTTTCAGTGCTTCGATGGTTGGTTTTTCGTTTTTCTCTACCAAAATTCTTTCACTGTCAATCATAAACGTGTTCATGGTAAGCCATTTGCTGCTCATATACAAAACCTGGCTGTCCGGCATAACCGGTGCAGGGGCTTTCATAATGTCCCAACTTTTGAACATCTCAGGAATTTTGTTCATCCTGTCTGGGTGGATCAACAGTTTACCTGGTGCCAACGGTACAAAAGTGGTGTCAATGTGCATCGGGTGCCTGTCATTGCAATCTATTTTATGAATGGTATATTCATCCCCAATGTGTTGCTGGAGCCACTTAATACCTGCATCATTGGTTACATGACTTTTAAGCACAAAGATGTCTTTACCGCATTTGGTAAAATCAGCGGCGTCAAATACCGGCTCAAAATCATTTATAACATAATTAATAGGGTCATTGCCGCTTCCTTCCTGATAATTATAATCATAAAGTTCATCCAGCAATTGCGGCTTCGGAGCTGCCGACCATTTTGCTCCCTTATTAAAATATTCTTTTATCAGAGGTCTGAAAGAATTCACTTCATGATGTCTTGATCTCCAAGGCATCGGAGCTTCAATGATGTTTTCACCTATAACCAATAAAACATCGCGTGGCATCGCGCTATATAACCCGCCTTCGCTTTTCCAGTCAGGAGTGCTGTAAGGTCTGTTAAAATCTACCGGATCCGGTCTTCTAACGATTACTCCCTCCTGTTCCAATATATGAGCCAGGTTGTCCAGTTCCAGCTGCGCGGCTTTTATCTGTTCGGCAGGGAATAATTTTCCTCCATTTTTTTTATAAAAATCCCAGTGGTTTTCAGGCATTGTTGCTTTCAGGGTAACATGCCAGGGCGGTACTGATGCACCTTCCATTGTTCCAACGATTACTTCTTCTAACGGGTCCCATTCATTGTAAGAACTTACAATAGGTTTTGTTTGCGACATACTTTTTACTTTAAAAATTAAAACTTATTTTTTTACTAACTTTTTCAGGTTCTGACTTGATTGTATTGGATAAATTTATTTCTGAAATTTTTATATCGGGGCTACGCAGCACCTGTTCCATAATTTGTATAAATGAATTAGAAAATGCCTTAATGGTAGCAGGTTTGAATAAACCGGAATTAAATTCGAAGTTTATCAGCATGGTATTGTTGTCCTGTACCATTGCATCGAGAGTCAGATCATATTTACTTATTCCTTCCGAGTACTTACCGTCATAAGAAATAATTTCTAATCCCTCTATTTCTCTATTTTTGATAATGTCAAAATTCTGTACCGCTAACATTATATTAAACATTGAAGCTGTTTTTAAGTCGTCGTTTTTAAAAGACAATTCGTCTATCAGTAAATCGAGAGAATAGTTCTGATGTTCAAAAACTTGAAGATTATTAAGGTGTACCTGTTCGTACAGTGCTGTAAAATCAATATCCTGATCGAATATATTCCGGATGGCTATAGTGTTGATATAAAGCCCAATTTGTTCTTCCAATTCGAGCATGTCTCTTCCTGAAACAACTGTGCCTACAATGATGTCCTGATTCCTTGTATATCTAAAAATAGCTATGTTTAATACCGATAGTAAGAAAGAGAAAAGCGTTGAGTTTTTCCTGACTACCAGTTTTTCTATACTTGCGGTCAGTTCCTGAGAGAGCTCTAAATAAACATTTCCGCCTGCATAATTCTTAACCGTACTCTTGCGTGGATAGTCTGCCGGAAGATTAGATACGGGCAGTTCTCCGTGCAACTGCCGCAGCCAAAATTCTTTGCTCTTCTGGTCTTTAGCCAGTTGTTCCTCATCATTCTTTTTCCATGATACATAGTCTTTATAATGAATTCGCAATGGTGGTAAAGAAATATCTACCCCTTTTACCAGACTGTCATAATACCTGATGAGTTCTTCAAAAAGTATTTTTAAAGACCAGCCGTCTGCGGCCATATGGTTTAATGTGATGTTTAGAATGTGTTCGTTATCGCTTAGTTTGATTATGTTTATTCTTAAAGGCAACTCTTTTTTCAGATCAAAAGAGAGTGTTAATTCCTGACGGGTAAGTCTCTCTGCAATCTCTTCCTTATTGAATTCTTCCGACAGGTCAATAAAATGGATCAGATTCTCCTCTAAGTTTTCGGGTGCTATGATCTGCTGTTTAGGCTCTCCTTCAAAAAAAACAAATCTGGTCCTTAAGCTTTCATGCCTTTGGATTAATCTTTTTACAGACTCCTTAAACATCTCTACCTTTAGAGATCCGGATAAGATACAAGCGAAAGGAATGTTATAAATAGCCTGTTCTTCCATGCTTGAAATAATCCAAAGTCTCTTTTGCATATCAGACATCTCATAAAAATCTTGTTTAGGAATCGAAACGATTGGTGAATACACTTTTTTGAAGGCCAAATCGAGACGCCCCCCCTGTGAGGAGATTGTAGGGTATTTAAAGATGTCCGAAACTTCTATTCCAGAGCCTATTTCTGTTTTTATCCTATTAATGACTTTTATGGCTTTCAGACTATGTCCGCCCAATTCAAAGAAATTGTCAGTTGTTCCGATGGTATCAATTCCCAGTACTTCCTGCCATATGGTTGCTAATTTGTTTTCAATATCATTTTTTGGGGCGACATATGTTTTTCGTATGAAGTCTTCTCCCTCCACAGCCGGCAGCGATTTACGGTCTATTTTGCCATTTGGGGTTAAGGGTAAAGTGTCCAGCGCTACATAGAAACTCGGAATCATATAATCCGGAAGACGCTCTTGCAGAAAACCTCGCAGTTCCGATTTATCAATGCTGTTTTTTGCCACCAGATAAGCCACTAATACTTTCTCCTGATGGTGTTCTTTTACTTCTACAACGACTTGTTGGAGATTTTCTGAAGATTCTAAAATGGCATTCTCTATCTCGCCCAGTTCAATCCTGTAGCCTCGTATTTTGACCTGATGGTCTTTTCTTCCTAAAAATTCAATGGTACCGTCAGGCAGCCAACAACCAAAATCTCCTGTATCATACATTCGGGATCCTTCGATAAAAGGATTCGATATAAATTTTTCTGCTGTAAGTTCTGGTTTATTCAAATACCCTCTGGTAACACCCGCTCCTGATACATACAGCTTTCCTGTAACTCCTATTGGCAGCAGCTGTAAGGCTTCGTCTAAGATGTACGCCTGGGTATTGGAGATTGGTTTGCCAATTGGAATTGATCTGTATTCCTGATTTTGTATGACGTAATTGGTACTGTAGGTGGTGTCTTCTGACGGACCGTATAAGTTTCTAACTTCTGCTTTTTCTGCTTGAAGTTTGGAAACAATATCAACTGGCACTATTTCTCCTGCCATATTGATAAAGGATACGTTGTTTAAATCGATCTTCTCTTCTATTAATTTTCTAACGACGGAAGGAACTGTGTTTAATAAGATTTTGTTTTCTTTATGGATATAGTTTTTGATGTCTAAGGCATTTTTTAGAACTCTTATTTTTTTCCCGATCGATAAGGGATAGAAAATTTCATAAATCGATAAATCAAAACAATAGGACGTTACGGCGTACATCACTTCAAATTTTGACGAATCAAACTCCAGGTCAGACCAGTTAATCAATTCAAAGGCATTGCTGTGTTCTACCATCACTCCCTTAGGATTACCTGTGGTTCCTGAGGTATAAATAACGTAGGCTAAGTCTTGAGTTGTATGGATTTTTTCTAAGTTCTCTTTTGAATGTTTCTCTTGGACTTGATTGAATTTTTGAAACGCTGCTTCGTCGATAATGACTTTACTGTTACTGTCTTTTTCGATATAAGCTATTCGATCTTCGGGATAATGGATATCTATAGGCACATAGGCTGCTCCGGATTTCAATATGCCTAACATTGCGACAATCATTTTCTCGTTTCTTTCCAATTTGAGTCCAACTAAATCGTTCGGTTCAATGGAATAGTTTTCTCTTAAATAATTGGCTAATTGATTGGCGCTTTGATTAAGTTCCTGATAGGTCAATTCGGTTTCTTCAAATACCACTGCAATGATATTTGGGGTTCTTGCTGCTTGTTCTTCAAATAGGTCTACTATGGTTTTATCTTTCGGATAAACTACTGCTGTGTTGTTAAAATCAGCTAGTAGTTGCTGCTTTTCTTTTTCGCTTAAATAATGTATTTCCCGGATATTTTTTTCTGGCTGTTCTATTGATGCGGTAAGCAGGTTTTCAAAATGAAGAAAGATTCTTTCGATGAGACTCTCTTCATAAATATCAGTGTTGTAATCAATTCTAAGGTTTAATCCTTCTGTTTCAACGAAGGTGAAGCTCATGTCAAGCTGAGCTGTTTTACTCTTAAAATCGTAATCGCTTATTTCGAAGTTTATCAGTTCTTCGTTATTGAGATTGTTTAACTGTCCCTGGTTTTGTAATACCACTAAGACATCAAATAAAGCCGAACGGCTGGTGTCTCTCTTTAGATTCAATTTCCCTACTAGTGCATCAAAAGGATAATTTTGATGATCGTAAGCGCCTAACAAGGTTTCCTTTTGCAGAGCTACTAAATCTAAGAAGCTGTTTTTTTCTTTTAATTTAGTGCGTATGGCAAGGGTGTTCAGATACAATCCTAACTGATTCTCCAGGTCCGGATGTTCTCTTCCTGCTATTGGGGTTCCAATGATGATATCATCCTGAGCGGTGTATTTATGCAACAGGGCATTGATCCCTGCCATTAGGGTCATAAATAAGGTGACATCCTGTTGTTTTGAAAATGTTTTTAGTTTCTCTAAGAATGCTTTTGAATAGTGATGCGTGAGATTATGTCCGTTATAGGTCTTCACTAATGGGCGTGTTTTAAAGCTTGGCAAGTCCAAAACGGGTAATTCTCCTTGAAACTGTTGCAGCCAATATTGCTCTGATGCCTGCTGTTTCTCCTGATGCAGTTCTTCATTAAGCCACAGTGTATAGTCTTTATAGTGCAGGCTGAGTTCCGGCAAGTCAATTGCTTTTCCTTGTGTGAGTGCTTTATAGGTTTTTATAACTTCTGATAGTAGTAGCTCTATTGACCATCCGTCTCCAATTATATGATGCAGCGATAAAAAGAATACATATTCGTTCTCTTTTAACCTGATTAAAGAGGCTCTTACAAGTGGTGCCTGCTCTAAATCGAAAGGTTCGTTATTTTGATTTTGCAAATAAGCCGCAATTTCTCCTTCCTGATTTTCAACTGAACTATAATCTTTCTCTGTGATGGTAAAGTTTACTTGTGCCGCAGGTAATATGTGTTGACGGACTTCTCCTTCATCGTTTGTTTTAAAACAGGTTCTTAAAATTTCATGGCGATGAATTAATCGTCTAAACGATTCTTCAAGTTTATGAATCTCAACAATTCCTGTTAGTTTAACTACAGCTGGCATATTATACGCTAAGGAGCCACCTTCTAACTGACTCAAGGTCCATAATCTGCTTTGGGACGCGGTCAATGGATAGGATGCTGCTTCCGGTGCTTTGGTGATGGCGCTGTATTGATTTTTTTGCAATTGTTTGCTTAGTCCTTCGATTGTAGGGTTGGCAAAAAATATTTTAAAGGATACGGTTTTGCCTAATTGTTTATGGATTCTGTTGATTACCTGGGAAATGATCAGACTATGTCCGCCCAATTCAAAGAAGTTGTCGGTTGTTCCGATGGTATCAATTCCCAGTACTTCCTGCCATATGGTTGCTAATTTGTTTTCAATATCATTTTTTGGGGCGACATATGTTTTTCGTATGAAGTCTTCTCCCTCCAGAGCCGGCAGCGATTTACGGTCTATTTTGCCATTTGGAGTTAAGGGTAAAGCATCCAGCACTACATAGAAACTCGGAATCATATAATCCGGAAGACGCTCTTGCAGAAAACCTCGCAGTTCCGATTTATCAATATGAGATTTTGCTACCAGATAGGCCACTAATACTTTCTCCTGCTGGTGCTCTTTTACTTCTACAACGACTTGC
Source organism: Flavobacterium sp. B183 (assembly GCF_023539155.1). Lineage (NCBI taxonomy): Bacteria > Pseudomonadati > Bacteroidota > Flavobacteriia > Flavobacteriales > Flavobacteriaceae > Flavobacterium > Flavobacterium sp. B183. Next base: position 4,568,188 of record NZ_CP097434.1, read on the forward strand.
TGGAGATTTTCTGAAGATTCTAAAATGGCATTCTCTATCTCACCCAATTCGATCCTGTAGCCGCGAATTTTGACCTGATGGTCTTTTCTTCCTAAAAATTCAATGGTACCGTCAGCCAGCCAACAGCCAAAATCTCCTGTATCATACATTCGGGATCCTTCGATAAAAGGATTCGATATAAATTTTTCTGCTGTAAGTTCTGGTTTGTTCAAATAACCCCGGGTAACACCTGCTCCTGATACGTACAGCTTTCCTGCAACTCCTATTGGCAGCAGCTGTAAGGCTTCGTCTAAGATGTACACCTGGGTATTGGAGATCGGTTTGCCAATTGGAATTGATCTGTATTCCTGATTTTGTATGACATAATTGGTACTGTAGGTGGTGTCTTCTGACGGACCGTATAAGTTTCTAACTTCTGCTTTTTCTGCTTGAAGTTTGGAAACAATATCAACTGGCACTATTTCTCCTGCCATATTGATAAAGGATACGTTATTTAAATCTGTATTCTCTTCTATTAATTTTCTAACGACGGAAGGAACTGTGTTTAATAAGATTTTGCTTTCTTTATGGATATAGTTTTTGATGTCTAAGGCATTTTTTAGAACTCTTATTTTTTTCCCGATCGATAAGGGATAGAAAATTTCATAAATCGATAAATCAAAACAATAGGATGTTACAGCGTACATCACTTCAAATTTTGAAGAATCAAACTCCAAGTCAGACCAGTTAATCAATTCAAAGGCGTTGCGGTGTTCTACCATCACTCCCTTTGGATTACCTGTGGTTCCTGAGGTATAAATAACGTAGGCTAAGTCTTGAGTTGTATGGATTTTTTCCAGATTCTCTTTTGCATATTGCTCCTGAACTTCACTGAAACTTTCTAATGCTGCTTCGTCGATAATGACTTTACTGTTACTGTCTTTTTCGATATAGGCTATTCGATCTTCGGGATAATGGATATCTATGGGCACATAGGCTGCTCCGGATTTCAATATGCCTAACATTGCGACAATCATTTTCTCGTTTCTTTCCAATTTGAGTCCAACTAAATCGTTCGGTTCAATGGAATAGTTTTCTCTTAAATAATTGGCTAATTGATTGGCGCTTTGATTAAGTTCCTGATAGGTCAATTCGGTTTCTTCAAATACCACTGCAATGATATTTGGGGTTCTTGCTGCTTGTTCTTCAAATAGGTCTACTATGGTTTTATCTTTCGGATAAACTACTGCTGTGTTGTTAAAATCAGCTAGTAGTTGCTGCTTTTCTTTTTCGCTTAAATAATGTATTTCCCGGATATTTTTTTCTGGCTGTTCTATTGATGCGGTAAGCAGGTTTTCAAAATGAAGAAAGATTCTTTCGATGAGACTCTCTTCATAAATATCAGTGTTGTAATCAATTCTAAGGTTTAATCCTTCTGTTTCAACGAAGGTGAAGCTCATGTCAAGCTGAGCTGTTTTACTCTTAAAATCGTAATCGCTTATTTCGAAGTTTATCAGTTCTTCGTTATTGAGATTGTTTAACTGTCCCTGGTTTTGTAATACCACTAAGACATCAAATAAAGCCGAACGGCTGGTGTCTCTCTTTAGATTCAATTTCCCTACTAGTGCATCAAAAGGATAATTTTGATGATCGTAAGCGCCTAACAAGGTTTCCTTTTGCAGAGCTACTAAATCTAAGAAGCTGTTTTTTTCTTTTAATTTAGTGCGTATGGCAAGGGTGTTCAGATACAATCCTAACTGATTCTCCAGGTCCGGATGTTCTCTTCCTGCTATTGGGGTTCCAATTATAATATCATTCTGAGCGGTGTATTTATGCAACAGGGCATTTATCCCTGCCATTAGGGTCATGAATAAGGTGACATCCTGTTCTTTTGAAAATGTTTTTAGTTTCTCTAAAAATGCTTTTGAATAGTGATGCGTGAGATTATGTCCGTTATAGGTCTTAATTAATGGGCGTGTTTTAAAAGCTGGCAAGTCCAAAACGGGTAATTCTCCCTGAAACTGTTGCAGCCAATATTGCTCTGATGCCTGCTGTTTCTCCTGATTGAGCTGCTCATTTAGCCATAATGTATAATCTTTATAGTGCAGGCTTAGTTCCGGCAAGTCAATTGCTTTTCCTTGTGTGAGTGCGTTATAGGTTTTTATGACTTCTGATAGTAGTATCTCGATTGACCATCCGTCTCCAATTATATGATGCAGGGATAGAAAAAATAGATATTCGTTTTCTTTTAACCTGATTAAAGAGGCTCTTACAAGTGGTGCCTGCTCTAAATCGAAAGGTTCGTTGTTTTTATTTTGCAAATAAGCCGCAATTTCTCCTTCCTGATTTTCAACTGAACTATAATCTTTCTCTGTGATGGTAAAGTTTACTTGTGCTGCAGGTAGTATATGTTGACGGACTTCTCCCTCATCGTTTGTTTTAAAGTAAGTTCTTAAAATTTCATGGCGATGAATTAATAATCGAAACGATTCTTCAAGTTTATGAATCTCAACAATTCCTGTTAGTTTAACTACAGCTGGCATATTATAAGCTAAGGAGCCACCTTCTAACTGACTCAAGGTCCATAATCTGCTTTGGGACGCGGTCAATGGATAGGATGCTGCTTCCGGTGCTTTGGTGATGGCGCTGTATTCATTTTTTTGCAATTGTTTGTTTAGTCCTTCGATTGTAGGGTTGGCAAAAAATATTTTAAAGGATACGGTTTTGCCTAATTGTTTATGGATTCTGTTGATTACCTGAGAAATGATCAGACTATGTCCGCCCAGTTCAAAGAAATTGTCTGTTGTTCCGATGGTATCAATTCCCAGTACTTCCTGCCATATAACGGCTAGTTTGTTTTCAATGTCGGTTTTGGGTGCTACATATGTTTTTCGTATGAAGTCTTCTCCCTCAACATTCGGCAGCGATTTACGGTCTATTTTGCCATTTGGGGTTAAGGGTAAAGCGTCCAGCGCTACATAGAAACCCGGAATCATATAATCCGGAAGACGCTCTTGCAGAAAACCTCGCAGTTCCGATTTATTAATATGGGATTTTGCCACCAGATAGGCCACTAAAACTTTCTCCTGCTGGTGCTCTTTTACTTCTACAACGACTTGTTGGAGATTTTCTGAAGATTCTAAAATGGCATTCTCTATCTCGCCCAGTTCAATCCTGTAGCCTCGTATTTTGACCTGATGGTCTTTTCTTCCTAAAAATTCAATGGTACCGTCAGGCAGCCAACAACCAAAATCTCCTGTATCATACATTCGGGATCCTTCCATAAAAGGATTCGATATAAACTTTTCTGCTGTAAGTTCTGGTTTATTCAAATACCCTCTGGTAACACCTGCTCCTGATACGTACAGCTTTCCTGTAACTCCTATTGGCAGCAGCTGTAAGGCTTCGTCTAAGATGTACACCTGGGTATTGGAGATCGGTTTGCCAATTGGAATAATAGACTTATCAAAATCATTTTTTACTTCGTATATCGATACGCAAACAGCACATTCTGTGGGGCCGTATGCGTTATAATAATCAATTCCTGATTTTACAATTGCTTTTGCTTTACCCGGATTAGCAGATTCACCGGCTGTAATGATACATCTTAGTCCAGAAATATCATTCTCTGTCAATAATCCCAAATAGCTTGGAGGAAAAGTTACAACTGATACTTTTGTGTCTTTTAAAAAGCTTATAAACTGATCCTGGTCTTTAATTATTTCTTCTGTCGGAATAGATAGCGTCGCACCACTAAACAAACTCATCAGAATCTCTGATATAGACGCATCAAAAGAAACCGAAGCAAACCATGCGATTGTATCGCTTTCGGAAATTTTAAAAGATCTAATTTGATCTAATGCCATATTTATGACACTCCGATGTTCTACCATTACCCCTTTTGGACGACCTGTAGAACCTGAAGTATAAATTACATAAGCTAAATCTTCAGATGAAATCGCTTTATTGATAGTGTCGCTGCTGCTATTCTCAAAATGGATTGATTCTACAGCTACTGTCTCACAATTATCAATAGCTAAAGTGGCATCATTAGCAATTAACAATTTTAAACCACTGTCTTTTATTAAATAATCTATTCTTTCCTGAGGATAATTAGTGTCTATAGGTAGATAAACTGCGCCTAACTTTACTATTGCCAATAACGAAATGATTCCTGTATCTGATTTAGGCAGAAACACTCCAATTATATCTCCGTTATTTACAATATGTTTCGACGAAATATAATGGGCCAGCTGATTTGCCTTTTCGCTTAATGCGATATAAGTCAATTTTGTTTCTCCAAATACAACAGCAACATTATTTGGTGTTTTTGCTACTTGCTCTTCAAATAAATCTACTATTGTTTTATCTTTCGGATAAGCGACATTAGTATCATTAAAATCTACTAATACTTGGTGCTTTTCTTTTGGGGATAGTAGTGGATATTCTGATAAATTAAACGCTACATTCTGCTCTAAATTAACAATAAAATAATTCAAATGCTGAACCAGATATTCCACTATGGTTTGCTTTACAAAACCTTCTAAATAAGAAACGTGAATTTCTATAGTATCCTCTATTTTTACATGAAACAAAATACCGTTACACTCTAACTTAGTGTCTGAATTGAAATTTATACCGTAATGAGATAAAAGACTTAAATCATTAACATTTGTTTTTTCAGCTATAAAAGCATTATTATAATCGGAATTTTTTAAGGTCTCTAAAATTTCAAGTTTTACTTTTTGAAGATATTCTTTAAATGAAATTTTTAAATCTACAGGAAATGACAGAAGTAAAGAATTGTCTTGATCTTTATAGTTTGACACCAGATAACCATCAAATTCATGGATCAGTTTCTTTAACAAAAAAGAATAGATCGCACTTATAACTGTATATTGAGCTATTACGTTTTTATTGGTAAGTCTATTAAAATAATCTAATTCTTGGGCCTTAATAGTAATACAGGGAAGACTATTTTGTTGCTGTTGCAACTCAAGAATTTTTTCTCTGTTCAATATTTTTTTCTTCCAATATTTTGAAACTAAATAAATATTATTTGATTCCATGTTTCTTTCCATAAATTTCACATTCGCGTGTTTTAATCAGAACCGGTATTCCTTTTTAATGCTTATTTAACAAGCACTAAGGACTTTACAAGACTAAATATTTCTATGTTATTCTTTTTTAATCCTTCTTATTTGCCATCCCTTATGTCTAAATCAAAAGATGACAGATTTTTCACCAAAATAGCAATAACATTTACCTAAAAATTACGGATTTTTCACATAAAAATTACGGACTTTCCCTCGTAAGAGACCAACCATCCATAATTCACTCTGTTTCATTTTAATGAAAACGCCCTGTTAAGTTCTTTTGATTTTAAGAAGTTCGAAATACATTACAACAGCACATTGAAAGAGATATCATTTTTGCTGCAAAAGGAAAAGTCCCGATGAAAATCAGGACTTTTTGTTTCAACCTATTTTTTAGTATAAACTGTTGATTGGCCTTACAAACAGAAAAAACACTAATTTATTTAAAATCAAGTATTTATACGCTATCTCATGATTTTATAAAAAAGTAATTTTGAAGATTAATATTACAAAACAAAAAACTATCAGTAAGCTAATTTTTACAATACCAAGCGTAATTAGAATACGATATTCTAAAAAGTAAAATAAAAAAACACGGATTTATGGTCTTGCTTAATTCGTTTATTAGTAGAAAAAAACAATGCTGCATTACCCACTTAAACAAACCTTCCTGTAAAGGTTTTTATTACAGGGGCGGAAACTGAAAAGCCTCATGAGTAAGACAAATACCTTAGAAATGCCAGAAAGTCTGGTGGTCTGAGGTTAGTTGTTACAGGTAGTGATAAATTCTTGTAGCAATGATTACAACCCCAAAAACAAATAAACAATGAGCACTATTATTGACAATTTTGAGAAACATGATTATGTTATACTTGAAACACGTGGCGTTACTAATGATGGCACATGGATACATACAGAAGGAAACGATTACATTTTCTATTATAAGTTAGATATGTGGACCCCAGAGCAAAACCAAATAATGGGACAAGCCTTCTTAAGAGCCTTACAAGTTCCTAACAAAATAAAAGATGCTGTTTTGGCCACTTCGGGACAAAAAGTGGTGGATGGTCTTTATACACTAGATCAACCTGCTATGGTGAAAGCTTTGAATTCTATAAGAGGAATGTCACAAACTAATGTAGTCCAAAGAACATTAATTGGTAATGGTACTATACAGCAAGCAAATGAGCAGTTATTTAACGATATCCTATCAGGCGTGGGCGGTTCAGTAAACCCAATGCGGGACTATCTTAACAGAGCGATGGCGGCAACTCAGGCTGCGGCTGCGAGTAACACAACAGCTCAAAACCTTGGTACAACTATCACTCTTCTGTCCTTAGTACCTGGTCTGAATATACCTACAACGTCTGTTGTATATGCAGTTTCAAAAGCTTCTTCTGCTGCTGTACTGATCAAGCACAAATGCTCAAGCGATTCAACCAAATTTTCTTATAATGTAGACTATACAAAAGTTGGTTATTCCTATGTAGAACCTCTTTAGTTCAACAACAAAACTTTTTCGGAACTCCTGTTTCGTAAAGAGAAATTAATTTGTGTCAGTTTATGCACTTCTTTGAAAGGAATACTTACTCTATTCAATGGAAAAGAGTGCATAAAATGGCCAAATTTGTTTTTGCTGCAATAGAAAAAACAGTTTTCGAACAAGTTTTTCAATTGCAATAAGGAACTTTTCGTACACAACAAAAAAACATACCCATGAACAAATCTATACCATATTGCATTACGCCCACCCCTGATGGCGCGTGGCTGCACACCTGTAATGAAAATTTATTGCTGGCATCGCTGTCAAAGGACACAGATAACAAAACAGAAACAATCATTCTGGAAGCATTTAAGAATGCGCTCGCATTATTCGTTGAAATAAGAGCCGCTCTAAAAAAAACATGCCATACAACACCTTTTGTTGGAGGATTGTATCTGGTAGACGGCACCGAAATGCAGAACGCTATGATCACTATAAATGGAATGGGGGAAACATCGGCATACTCCAGCACAAAATCGTATAGCGGTACACCCTCTGCCGTGAATTTACAATTCTTTGAAGATGTACTAGGGATTTCGAATGATAAACTAAAATACCTGGAATCAAATCTATTACGATATATGAAAATTATACAAGAAGATGCAAAACGGGCAACAGCTGAAACGATTGGCATTTTAACTTGCGTTGTAGGTTATGTTGAACTAACAGGAACAACCGTAACCACATTTACTTATGTTACCGCCACCAAAACGACCAAAGATCAATTTGATAAAATAGACTGTGAGTGTAATGATTTAGACAAGTTTAACTATGAATTCAACATAGTAAAATTTAATTATTCTCCGGTCAATTCTGCCGCAACTAAAGTAGTTGCCAACGAAAATAACTAATTCATTCTATTCCAACGCTGTTAGAGTTTAGTATTGTTTTTATCATGCTAACCAGGTGAAATATCATTTTTTTTTTATTTAGATAAAACCATGAGTCACATACACAAACACTCCGGCTGTGTAAAGTCTCATGGCTTTTACTTTCTATTGGAATTACAACATTTTTCTTCTTTATCTGTTTCGGCAAGCTTCTGAATTCAATTTTCTTAGATTTTTATGAAGTATGCTTCGGGTCACTATTTTTTTCTGTTCGTAATTTCTGGCACATCTTTGCAATTCCGTCAGCAGAATCATAAAACTACTATATAAGACATCCAATTCTTCCATATTCTGACAGATCTTGATATTATCCTCTTCCGGTTTAATTACAGAATTGCTATAACTGTTTTTATATTTATTAAAAACCTCTTCCATTTTCCGATGTTCTCTTTTATCGATACCCTGCATAATGAAGTAAAAATCGTGTTTGAATTAGTGAATTGTCATTAAGAAATCAGCGTCTGCTTCGTTTGCAGATAAAGGAAACGTTTTCGCTGTTACCAGACTATTTTTAGCAGTATTTCCGTTAATAGAATTTAAAGCTTTGGCTAATAAAACCTCAGAACTGTTTCCTAAAGGAAAAACTTCCGGCTGCTGAATTTCATCTAAAGAAATGAGCGGATCAATTCCTTTTGAATAATTGCCTTCATGTCTGGAATTAAACAATTTATATATAGCCGGATATAAAGTCCAACCCTTTTTTGTTGATATTCTATCGTCTATAAGCGGAAAACCGGCTACATCTTTACCAAAGGTCTTGTTACCAATGGTTATAACTTCCATATAAGGTTTTAGATTATTTATAATGAGCTCTGAGGCAGATGCAGTGTGCTGACCACATAAAATATAGACTCTGTTTATGGATGGATGAGCATTTCGAAGAGCATCAAAACTTATTTTTGATTCATTACTTTCTAAAGCCTGTTTAAAGGATTGGTCTACATTTCCGCCATTAGTATTTCCTTCAAATTTTATAAAAAGAGTGTTGGATTGAATATTAGGAGCCAGAATAATACTTAAAGCTGTTGCAGCTGCGATATCTCCTCCTCCATTGTACCGCAGATCTACAACAAGTTCTGTAATTGATTTACTTTTAAGTTCCTGAAAAGTCTGAAGATACGACTGTGCCTGTCCAGCATCAAAATGAGAAATTTCGACGTAGCCAATTTTTTTGCTTTTAGCTTCAATAATAGTATAATTGATGGGTTGCGAAAAGCTATAGCCCTGCAGTATAGAAATTTCTTTTACATTAGTAAACCCTGATTGTACCGCATAAGAAACGGTCTGCAAATTCAGCTGTGTTGATGCGGTCATTTTAATATATAATGCATCATAATTATTTTGGCTCAGTGTTGTTCCTTCTATTTTTGTGATCAGCTGCCCTCTCTTTAAACCATTTCTTTTGGCAGGAGAATCTTCTAATACATACAGAATTACGCCATAAAATTTCGATTCAAATTCAAAAAAAGAAACTTCGAATCCAAATTTACGTCTGAGGCTTTGCTGTGCCGTTTCCGGCTGTTCAGGATGCACAGCATACGAATATCGATCGTCTTTTTGCAGTAAACCTGCAAAGTATTCTTTGGGAGAAAGATCTAAGCGGCCTTTTTCCGGCATTGTGCTGTTCCAACGATAATATTTCTTCATCTGCTGGTACATCCACTCATTAACATATTCATTTGTGCCTGCTTCATAAACCGGAGCGGGAGAATCATTATCTGAACAAGAGAATAGAAAAACAGATAAAAAAAGAAATAACGATAAAACAGAAATAGTTGAATATTTCATTTATTAATTTTGATTGTTAGTAATGATTTTATATTCCCGCAAATGAAGATTTATTATTATTTAAAAACGAAATAATCGGTTAGGTTTAAAGTTCCTTCTACACCCGAAAAATTACCATTTGCATCTAATTTTTCTTCCAGTACAATTAATTTTGATTTATTAACAGACATGGTCATAATAACCGTTACTTTTTGTCCCGGGACATACGATTCTGTCGTACCGTGTTTTACCAATTCCATTAAAATGGTTGGAGGCGAGCTGAATGGAAATTCAATAAAAGAACTAAACTTTTCTTTATTTATATTTTCTACGGTTCCTAAAACCTGTCCGTTGATTTTGCGTATAATCCCGTCAAGATTACCTGTGTAACTATTTTTAGAATACGCGTTTTGATTGGGAAAAATAAATTTATAACCACTGTTAGCCGTTTTACTTAAAACACCCGGCTTTATACGCGAAACATTATCAATCCAGAAATTATCTTTTGCAAAAAAGGAAATGGTATCCTTAACCTTTTGTGCATTAAACTGATAGGTATGTAATACTGTCTTAGTGGTTTTGTTTAATATAGAAATAGTCTTTCCCTGACCGCCGAAATATACAAAGTCATACTCTTTTTCTATTTTTTTGACGAAGGCCGTTTTTTTGTCTTTACTAATTTCAATAATTTTATCGTTAACCCTTACCTGTAGTGAATCATTTAAAGCACTGTAACCGCTAATGGTTACTCTTCCCGGCTGATTGGTTTCATTGCTGTAAAAAGGCAGTTTTTCATCCGTAGAACAAGATGTTACAAGAGTAATTAAAATTAAAAAAACGAATAACTTTGGCAATAAATTCATCATGTTTGTTTTTTTGTTTGCATAATTTGATTTGAAAATCAGATTACTTTTTAATAAATTTTATTTTTTTGGAAGCTCCATTATTGTTTGCAGAAAGGAAATAAATGCCCTGCATTAAATCACTAACAGATAAACCTTCAGGCTTATAAGAAGAATCTTTTATTAAAACGCCGCTCGTATTGTAAATTTTTAAAACTGTTTCTTCATTTTTATACTCTTCTGCTATTTCTAACTCCAGATTATCCTGAACAGGATTTTGTTTTAAATAACATAAGGATGATTTTAATGTATGATCAGCTGTTCCTAATAAAGCTTCTGCCATTACTGAAATTTTATCTATTTCGTAACCAATAAAAGGGCCTGAAAGATTATTTCCTAATGCCAGATATACTTCGGCTTTGCCGGCAAACTGCGAAATATCTACCGTATAATTTTTAAATTCTGCATCTTCAACAGTATTTCTTTCCAGGGTAATAGTATGCAAAAGTTTAAAAGAAGCGGGATCTGCAGAGGTAGAACCATAGATAGCAATATTCTGATTACTGTCGTAAATACTTGGCTGCGCTTTTATGGTCAAACTAATTTTTCCGGAGTAAAAAGAAATATTCAAAGCCGGACTGATGGCCAGATTGTTTTCTAATCCTTCAAGCGGTCCGCCTGTTTTAAAATCAATATTGTAGGTTCCCAAAACATCAATAGTTCCGTCAATTACACTTCCGGTACTCGCATCCAACTGAATGTTTTTTCTGGCCATCCAGTTACTTCCATTTCCATCTCTGTCCAGTAAATTCCAGTCTGAAACATTAGAATCATCAAAATCATCTTCCCAGATTGTATATTGAGCAGATGATATCGTTGTAATCATTATAAAAGCAAAAAAAAGTAGTGTTTTTTTCATGTTTTTTATTTTAAATATGGGCAGATTTCTCTGCCCATACAGTATTTAATTAGTAAGCTGTTTTTTTCTAATTAGAAATTAGAAAACTTTGTCCAGGTATTAGTCCAGTTAGATTCTGTTTTAAAGGCTCCTGTTGTTCCTGTAAAATTAAGAGCACCATTATTAAAGAAAGGCTGGTTTAAGCTCCATTTTGTAGCCGGGTCAACAGTAGAAGTAGTTGTACCAAGACCTGTTAAAGTTGTTCCTACCGGAAGAGCAACATTATCAAATCCGTGGATTGAAACTCTTAAATAAGAAGATCCTGATGGAACTGAAGGTGAATCCCATCTAATTCCTGTGTTGTACCCCGTTACAGTTACATCTGTAAGGCTGATGTTACCAGCTCTGCGTACGTGAATGGCATTTTCATACAAATCAGCAACTGTAGAAGAGCTTACACCAATAATAGACAATTGAGAAATAACCGGACGTGTGATAATGGTAGTAAGTGTTCCGGTAGCGTTGTTGTCTAATTCAATACCATTAGAATCAGGATTTCCTCCGCTTAAACTATGAGTTGAATTACTGTCGGCAAGTGCGATAGCTTTTGTGATGCTTCCTGTGTAACCAAAATCGAAATCGAAGTTGTCATCATCTGCAGCAAAAGAAACTAAATGAGTAGCGTTTACTTTACCTCCAAAAAATTCAAATGAATCATCTTTACCATAAGATACCTGAATGTGGTTAACAGTAGTTCCGCTTCCAACACCAGCCAATGTTAAACCGTTAATTTCAACATCTGTATCTAAAATACGTCCTGCAAATTCAATACGTACATAGCTTAAGATTCCCGCATTGTGGTTGTTGTTTGAACCTCCATAATAAAATTCAGTGAAATTAGACTGATCGTCTAATCCTTCAACAATGTTAGTTACAGAACCTGTATTAACCTCTGCATCTCCTAAAATAACAACTCCTCCAAAATCTCCCGGAAGAGCTGAAGTATTAGCATTGTCATCTAATAAGTTATAACTTGTAAAAACAATTGGAGATTCTGCAGTTCCCTGTGCATCAATTTGTCCCGTTTTAGTAATTACCAAAACTCCTGTAGCAACTCCAGGTGCCAAAGGTTTTGCTTTAATAAAAGTTCCTGCCTGAATAGTCAATTTTGCGCCATTTTTTACTGTAATAACACCATCGATTTCCCAAACTCTGTCGTTTGTCCATGTTGTATTAGAGGTAATAGCACCGCTTACTGTTTGTACTGTAGGTGGATGAGCATAATCAGCACCTGAAGCTTTCATTGAAAAAGAAGAATCTGCAGTAGAATCATCATTTTGGCAAGAGCCCAAAAGTAGAGCTACCATTGCAAATAGAAAAAAATTTTTCATAATAATTTAATTATTGCTATATTTGCTGCTAATCAAACTAGGCCTTTGGAGAGAGCAGCAAAATATCTTTCCTTAGGTCTTTCTCGTTTTTGGCAAAGATCTTTTTGATAAACTTTTTCCGCTTTACCATCGGAGGTTTATACCTAAACTCCATCTTTCATTCTTAGGATTTCCAACGCAATGAAAGGATTGCTTTCCATTCTTCCTGATCTTTTGATGCAATCACTGCAGGTCTTTTTATAACGTTGTAAGTATTTAAAAGACCATACAGGGACTGCAAAAAAAAAAACAATAGACCTTGATTAATACTAGTGAAGAATTAAAAAATTAATCTTACTACAACTATATTAGACTTCATAAGAACAAAATATCACCACTATTTTTATTGTTAACGGTTTCTTAATATCGAGGATCTTTCTGACTTAAACCGCTCTTTTTCTCAGACAAATAAAAGTCTCTCTCCTAATTTATTTTGTCTGAAGTAATCCTTTACTCCTTCCGATATAGCTTCTTAAATGAATTGTATATTTAAAATGAATAACTCAATGAAACACTTATCGTTCTGCCGCTTTTAGCTTTAAACAATACTTTGTCAATATCTTCGTCGTATTTATTTGTGGCGTTTGCCCCTAAGCTGTATCGGTCTCGTGGATTTGACCCTACCGGCACATTTTCAATATGTGAATAACTGTTTGAATTATCGTAGGTTTTAATTGCTGCATCAAACAAGTTTTTCATACTGCATTTGAATTCGAGATTTTTTTCTTTAAAAAACTTATAACTAATCTGCGCATCTGTAATAGAATAAGGCATTCTGATTTCTTCAGACTGATAATCAAATCCTACTAATATGTACTGATCTCCTATAGCATTATGTCTCACACTAAATCCTAAACGATCTCCCACGTAGTCTAATCCTAAATTATAAGTATAGGGTGACTGTCCGTAAAGCGGTCTGTTTGCTTCATACAGTCCTCCTGTTCCATCAATGGCGACATAAGAGGTTACTTTAGTTCTGTTAATAGAAGCATTCCCGGAGATAAAAATATCTTTAAGGGCTTCTCCTTCCCCTAAAAAAGAAAGACTTTTATACAGCTCTACTTCGACTCCCCAAAGTTTAGCATTGGCTGAATTAAGGTTATAAATGTTTCTGATTCTTGATGGATTTAAACTTCCCACTGATTCCATAGGATCGTCTATATTTTTATGGTATACACCAAAAGATAAAATTTCACCCCCCGATGGAAACCATTCTAACTTCAAATCATAATTGTTGGAAACACTGGAAATCATTCCGCCTGAATAATTATAAATTTTGGCAGACTGAATAGGATCATAATAAGGAATACTCAAACGTTCTGCAAATTGAGGACGCAAAACTGATTTATTATATCCCAACCTGATATTCAGTTTATTGGTAGGACTTACAACCAAACTTGCCGATGGCAGAAACTGCCACAACTTATCGTCTTTTTGATCTTTTCCAAAATCTCCGGCAGCTTCAGACTGGCTTTCAATTTCGGTATACAAATAGCTTTCTGCTCTTACTCCCCACACTAATCTTACATAACGTCCAATTTTATCATCGAGCATTAAAAAGGGCGAATGTACTTTTACATCACCTACGTATCTGTTACCGTATACTCCATAATCCTGCCATCCAAAACCTCCATAATGATATCTTGAACCGTCTAAAAATTTGGAAAGAGGTTCGTAAATTTCCGCTTTATCTGCACCTGTACCAATTACCACAACCTTTGCCGATTCCTGCTGGTTGGTAGCTTTTTTATAGGTCCCAAAATATCCCGCTTTTATATCATTGGTGTACGTATCGCTAAAGTCAAAAGAGTACTTAAAATTTATAGCGAAATTATAATCTGTTTCATCATTTGTAAAGTTACTTCTGCTGAAAGGAAATCTTGTTTCTGAGTTGTATACATAGTGATAAAGTAAAGTGTCATCACCCACTTTTTTTCTGTAGGTATCCAAAAAAGTAGCGTCTTTAGTATCTTTTGAAACGGTATTGTAAGCTCCGAACCAATTGACATCCAACTTACCAAACTTATGACTCCCTTCTATTTTACTTTGCAGCAAGGTCTGATAAACAGGATAATCTGTTTCTGAAGTAGAAGGAAGTATCGATCCATTCATAATTTCAGATATAGCATCACTGTCACTCCATCCTGTTACCTGAGTAAGCTGATTGTTGTAAATGTGCATCACTGTATTACGTGCCGTTATTTTATGATTACCAAACTGAATTCCCGCATTAAACATTCCCGCCAAAGTTGAATTAAACGTATAGTTGGCTCCTGAATTTCTGAATCCGTATTTGGTAAATGTTGAATACAATGCTTTATCCGTCTCCGGAACAAAAAGTGAATTATCGGCATTACTTGCTCTTTGTGTATGCTCAATATCCAGTTTATCCTGAGTATTTTTAAAAAATAACGATCCTACAAAACCCCACTTGTTATTATCTTTTAATTTATACGCTCTTCCCATCGCGTATTGAAGTGTTGTTCCCGGTGCAGCATAAGTTTTATAAGTCGTAAAATTGTCTGCTGTAAACCTCTTAGACTGTTCTATAAAAAGCCCGGAATCAGCTTCGTTTGTTGGTATTGGTAAGGCTGTCAAATTCGTTGGATAATCTCTTCTCCCATCATCAAAACCTAAATAATCATAAGCACCTTCCTGCTTCGTAAGCCTTTCTTTAAAAGTACTTCTGCTGTTGTATGAAGTACTAATCGAGAAACTATTAAAGTTTTCTTTAGGAATATCTTTTGTTTTAATTTCTACATAACCTCCCGCAAAATTGGCATACATGTCCGGAGTTGCTGATTTACTGACTACAATACTTTCCACCATTGAGGTTGGAATAATATCAAAAGAAAAGTTTTGCTGATAGGCATCGGTGCTGGGAAGTGTAATTCCGTCCATAACGGCCTGATTCCATCTTTCTCCCATAGAACGAACTACAACATATTTATTATCGATGGTTGTTACACCTGTGATACGTTTTAGTGAACTTGCTACATCTCTGTCCGGTGTTCTCGCAATTTGTTCTGCAGAAATACCATCAGAGAACTGTGCTGCTTTTTTTTGCTGTAACAGTAATCCCTGAATTGAAGCTGTTGCCTGTTTGTAATTTTGCACAATTACAACTTCTTTGAGTGACTGAGCGGCTTCTTTTAAGGAAACAACCAAAGGTGTTTCTCCTCCTTCCGTTATTTTTACACCTGTAATTTTCTGTGTTTGAAAAGAGATAGCGCTGATTTCAATCGTATATTCTCCAGGTTCTAATTCTAAAATATAATTACCATCGATATCAGACTGTACTCCGTAATTTAATTCCACTACTTTAATGTTAACTCCCGGAAGTGAAAGTCCATTGGTGTCTACAACTTTACCTGTAATTTTTCCTTTCTTTTTTTTTTTGTCCGCATCCTTACTATTTACGGCTATATTATTTTCGTTTCTTCTAAAATTTAAGTTGGTCATTTTTTGTAAATCACTTAAAATTTCATCGATGGAAACGTTGTCTTTTTTTAGTGTTATAAGAGGCAGACTAAGATCTAAATCCTTTTGATAAATAAATTGGTAAGGTGTGCGTGATTTTAAATTCTCGATAATTTTTTGAGGCGAAGAATTTTTAAAATCAACTGATACAGTTCCGGTTTGCGAATAAATCGTATTTGTTCCGAGAAAAACTCCAAAAAATAAAATCCATAAGACAAAAGAAAACTGCCTGGAAAAATCATTGTTCATAATTGATAATTATTAGTTTATTAGAATTTGTTTTTGAATATGATGTACGTGTTAAATCTTTTAAGTTTGGGCATAAAAATCCCCGGCTGCTTATAAACCTTATTTTTCAAAAGTTATAGGCTGCAAAAAATCGCATTAAAATGGTGTATTCTTTTTTACCTGCTGATCAAATAGGTATTATTACCGGTAGGTCTGATTTTTATTTCTAAAGCAAATGCAACAGTCTGCAGCATTTCGTAAATCCCCTGCCTGCTGTCGAGTGTACCCTGAATGGTGAGGTTTTTTAAATCCTCTTCTAAATAATTTACCTTAAAATCATTTTCTTCTTTTAATTTATTTAAAACCTGCTCCAGAGTCAATCCGTCAACATACAGTAATGCTTTTTTCCATTCAGGTTCCAGCATGTCTGTCTTTTCTTTTTTTACGGTAGATGATACCACAGTATAGACCGCTTTATCTCCTCTTAGCAACAATACCGTATTTGTTTCACCTTCAACTTTTACTTTTCCGGTTCTGACATTTACCTCAGGCTGTTTTTCGTTGTAGGCTTTAATGTTGAATGAAGTTCCTAAAACGGTTGTTTTTATAACTCCTGAAGTAATTACAAATGGTCTTGAAGTATCCCGTTTTACCTCAAAAAAAGCTTCTCCTTTTAAGCTCACATTTCTTTCGTTATCTGAAAAGCGTACCGGGTATTCAATTTGAGAGTTTTGATTCAGCCATACCCTTGTTCCGTCAGGCAAACTTATAAGTCGGATATCATTTTTAAATGTACTTGTTGAAGTAATTTCAATATCTGTTTTTTTATGTAAATCGAAAAAGTGATAGCTTCCAATTGAAATTACAAATACAGCACAGGCCACAGCCATCCAGTTATACAGTCTTTTATATTTATCAATCGTAACCCTGCGTATATTGTTCCACATTCTTGCCTCAATATTGTCAGGAAGTATACCACGGTTGGGGATCACATTCCATTCTTCTTTCATTCTTTTGGATTTCATTCGAGTTAACATTTAATATTTGAAATTTACGTACAGCTATCAATTCAACTACATTAGATTCTCACTTCGGCAAATATCACGGTGCAATATTACTATTAACGTTTTCTTAATCTGAATAAAGATTTAACAACAAGAGTTTAGAACAAAATCAATCCGCAAATACCTTAAAAATGCCTACATAACCCATTGGGTGCAATTTTTTTTAAACCCATAGAAGCATCGATTTAACGCTCTCATAAAAGGCGTTTCTCTTATTGTAAACACACAAAGACTACTATATAGGAAACATGTTTCTTTTTGTACCCTTTTATGAGCATTAAGCCAATGTCTCTGTGTGCTAAGTAATTTTTTTATCAATTACACCCAACGAGTTTTATCTTCTGAATGTATCTACAATACTAATTCTGTCTGATATACAAAGAATAAAGCAAACCAATAGAGTTCATGATTATGTACAGAGTTTTTCTTAAGAAATTGTAAGGTTTTAGAAATTTGATTGGCAACAGCCCCCGGAGACATCTCCATTTCTTCGGCTATCTCCTTGTAACTGCGGTCTTCAAACTTGTGCAGGCTGAATATTTTTCTTCTTTTAGCAGGGATTTTATCCAATAGGTATTCAATTCTTTCCATCTGTAAACTCACTTCTTCTTCAGACTGTGTTTTACTATCCAATTCCAGAATCAGTGCATTATCTTCAACCGAAAAGATTCGGTTTTGCTTTTTATACCATCTGGAAATTTCCTGTTTAGAACTCTTAAACAGAACAGCTTCAAGACTTACCTGAGGATCTAATTTGGTACGATATTTCCAAAGATGAATAAAAACATTCTGTGTTACATCTTCTGAATCTGCTAATTGTGAGGTGTATTTTTTAACAAAACAAAATACTTTAAAATGGTATAAATCATATATTTCTTTAAAGCATGAATCATCACCAGCACGTAACCTTATAATTAAATTAGAACTCATAATAAAAATTTCAACTGTTAAAGAAGACCCTTACAAATGTATGATAAACCTCAATTGTTAATTTTTGAATTCTGTCATTTAATAATTTGTTAATATTGTGACATTCACAACATGACGTCGCTGCTTTAGGTTAGTTATAAATCTGCATTTAATTATTTCGAAATGAAATACTGATGAAAATATAAAACCGGAATTCTTTGCTTTTATTTAAATTATTAGGCGCTGGAGGGTAATTCAATAAATAGTTTCTACTGGATTATGGACCTGGAAGTGTAATGTTGGTCCTGCTTTGTCTGCAATTGAAGAAAGTTTTGCAGTCTATGTAATTTTAGTCGTCATTACGCCGCAAAGAGTAACTTTGCGGCGTAATGATAGACTTTATCTGTTATCCTTTATAATGAAATTTATCTCACAACAGATTTAGTTTTCTTTGGAAAATCAAAAAAGGTACTGGTCAGTATGGGCACAAAAAATATGGCAACGGTAAGGGCCGAGATCCCAATATCTGCGGCATGGCTGCCTAAGAATTTACTGAATGCTGTTTCAGGATAAAAATGTTCGTATAAAGATAAGGCCAGCTTGATCCCTAAGATGGCAATTACTACAAAAGCTGCGGTTTCTAAAAACTTATATTTTTCTAAAAGATTCACAAACCTCTGTGCTATAAAACGCATCGCCAGTATCCCTATAAATACTCCAATACATACCAATATGATATTGGGTGTAAAGGCTACCGCTGCAAATACATTATCTATTGAAAAAGCCATATCCATAAGCTCCACAAGGCAAACTGTAGCCCAAAAATGACCTATCGTATTCACTGTAAGACGATACAACCAGTTCCCCTCCTTATTTACTTTTTCATCTTCACTGCCTTCTTTCTGCTTGTCTTTGTACCAGGAATATACGAGATAGAGCAAATAAAGTCCGCCGATAGGTTTAAGCCACCAAATAGCAATAAGTGCCGAAGCAAATACCATCGCAATACCTCTAAAAATATAAGCGCCCCAAATACCGTATTTAAGCGCACGCTCACGCTGGTTTTCCGGTAAATCCATTACCATCGTAGCCAGTACGGCTGCATTGTCTACAGAGAGCAGACTCTCAATGAGAATAAGGTTTCCAATAATTGCCAGTGATGTACCCGGATGCGCAATAATATCTTGCCAAAGGCTATTAAAAGTAGTAATCAAATCAGTCATATTTATTATTTTAAAGTATGGTGCCTTAATGGCTTATTTATTTTGTTATGGAAAGGTCAATTTCTGGATTGGGTTCAAAGTCATTTTCATATTTAGAGAGGAGTATAACGGCCGCTCCATTGCCTATAAAATTAGTTATAGTACGAGCTTCGTTCATAAACTTATCAATACTAAAAAGTAACGCCAAGCCTTCTAAAGGAAATTTATTAAGTGTTGTAAAAGTTATGGTTAGTGCTACAAAACCGGATCCCGGTATTCCCGATGCTACTTTTGAGGTCACCATGATAACCAACCCTATAGTGATGATATCGCGAAACGTAAGCGGAATGTTAAACAACTGAGCAACAAACAACGTACATATAGGCAAAAATATAGATGCTCCCGCAAGGTTAAAAGAATAACCCAGTGGTATTGAAAGCCCTACGACAGCTTTACCACACCCCGCCTGTTCCAGCTTTGCAACAATCAAAGGAAACACTGTTCTGGATGATGATGTACTAAAAACAATAAGCAGTTCTTCTTTAATATAGTTCAGAAATTTCCAAAGGCTGATGTTGTAATAACGCAGCAAAAGCCCCAATACTATAAATACAAAAGATGCCATTGTGATGTAAGTCGTAGCCAGCAGTTTTCCCAAAGGCAAAAGACTATGTATACCAAATCGCGATACTGCATAAGCCATTCCGCCAAAAGCCGCAACCGGTATTAGTAAAAACAGATACAGGAGTACGCTATACAAAAAGGTCATAATTTTTTGCAAGATCCCTACATACTTTGCTCTGCCTGGCGAAAGACTAAGCAAAACACCTGTTACAACGGCCAACAGAAGCAATACCAGGGGACGATTAAGCACTATAAAATTAAACCAACCGCTATCAAGTGATTCGGTAGCTGTAAAATGTTTGGGCAGAGTTACGTCTATGAGTCTTTTTTCGATCTTACCGGGCTCTATAAACAACGCTGCCATTATCCCCATGATCATGGCAATAGTCGTTATTATTTCAAAATAAACGAATGCCTTAAGCCCTACACGACCCACTTTTTTAAGATTGCCAATACTGCTTACCCCTATAATAATCGTTAAAAATATGATGGGCTGTATAAGGGGTTCAATAAGATATAAAAATCCACTGCCTAAAAAATCCAATTGAATACCCTTTTCAGGATAATAGTGTCCTACAGCAATTCCCAACAGCAATGCTATAGTAACATAAGCTGCTAAATTTTTCAAATACTTTTGTGGTATTCTGCTGCTTTCCGGATATTGTGGTGTGGTATTCATCTTTTTAAACCTTACTCATTAAGTTGCTATACAAAGGTAGTTTTAAAAAGTTATTAACCCGATAAGCAATGCTGCAATGAGCATGGCAAGTGACGAACCCAAAGCCCATTTTATAGTAAATTTTACGTGATCAGAAAACTCAACTCCGGCCAATCCTACTAAAAGATAAGTAGAAGGTACCAGCGGGCTTAACAAATGAACTCCCTGACCTATGAGCGATGCCGCTCCTATTTCTAATTTTGTAGCCCCCAAATGTAATCCTGTTTCGGTAATCAGTGGGAGTATACCAAAATAGTAAGCATCGTTACTCAAAAAGAAGGTCAACGGTGCACTGCTTACCGCTGTTAGCACAGGAAAAGCATTTCCCCAAGTATCCGGTACCACCGATATCATCGAAGCTGCCATAGCATCCATCATTCCCGTACCGGAAAGTATACCGGTAAAAATACCTGCTGCAAATATCATCGATGCTACAGAAAGGGCATTGCCTGCATGTAATTTTAGTACTTTTTGCTGTTCATCGACTTTTGGATAATTGATGATCAGTGCAATACAAAATGCAATCATAAAGGAAACAGCCAGCGGCAATACATCAAACATCATTGAAGCCAACAGCAGTATGGTCAGCAGCAGATTAAACCATATCAGACCAGGTCTTTTGAGCTCGCGCTCTATTACAGTTTCTTCCTCGTTTATAAGATGCTTGTTCATATCTCCTTCACGGGCAATCCTTCTTTTTTCGCGGAGACCAAGCCAGAATGCTGCAAATATTACCCATAGTACACCACCTGCCATGACTGGTATCATAGGCATAAATAGTTCTGATGCATCCATTTTAAGGGTAGTCATCGCACGTGCTGTAGGCCCGCCCCAAGGCAGTATGTTCATTACCCCGCCGCCAAGCATGATAATGCACGAGAGTACAAGCGGATTCATACCCAGTTTTTTATATAGCGGTAACATTGCGGCTACAACGATCATATAGGTAGTCGCACCATCGCCATCAAGCGAAACCAATACCGTTAGGAAAGCTGTTCCTAAAGCTATTTTAACCGGGTCACCTTTTACAAACTTTAATATCAGATTTACCAACGGATCAAATAATCCTGCATCAATCATGATACTGAAAAACAGTATACCAAAAATGAGCATGATGCCGGTGGGAGCAATATTTTTTACACCTTCCATGATTATAGAACCAAGATCGGCTGTAAAGCCACCAAAAATGGCAAAAAGCATAGGGATAAGTATGAGCGCTGTTAACGGAAACAAACGTTTGGTCATGATCAGGTACATAAATACAATGATCATTGAGAATCCTAAAATTGTAAGCATGACGGTATATTTTAAGTTTAATTATTTTCTGTTTTTGACGACCAGTCAAATGAGTTTCTATAGCCCGCCAACACATAATTACTGGTATCGTCCGGACTAACCTGATTGACAAATGAAAGTTCTATGGCTGATTGTTTACCCACATTAATCCCTAATCCGGCAGTGATCCTGTTGCTGTCAAATTGTTCCGTCTTTACTACATTCATCCTGATTTCATTTTTCAGAATACCGTATAATAAATTCTTCCCTCCTTCTTTACCCAATGGAATTTTTAACGACAGGAGATAACGCAATCTCACCACAAAATCATCCGGGTTGGTTAAGAAACGTTCTTCAACACGATAACGGTGTAATAAGGTAGTACGGCCAATTTTATTTTTGATTGTTAACTGTTGAAACGGCCTGTTTTCATAACGCAGCTTTTTATCGGTGTCGCTTGTATAGGGCTGAAGTACCAAAAACATATACCCCACAGCCGGATAAAGATCATGATCTAACTTTCTTTCCAGGTAGGTAGAAACTAAAAAAAGACGTGAATCCATTACTAAATCGTATGCCCGATATTGAGAAAGTGCCGTAAAGCTGTACTTTTCGCTTAATTTTGCGGACATTGTATATTGCAGCCACATGTTAAAATTATCTTGTTGCGCTACTGCTTTCGTAGAAAAAATCATTAAAAAAAACAGGATTGATATATATTTTCTATACATTTTGATAAATCGTTAATTTATTTGTCTGAGGTAAAAGTATACGATTGATTTTTTCAAAAAAGTAATTTTCAACGAACGACTCATTTAATAAACAAACAACGCAAAGTGCCTGTTTTAAAATAATGATATTTGTATTTTTAATGATATAATTTTAAAGGGTGAATAATTTTTAACACAAAAAAGTATGGTTTTACTAATAAACATCATTATCCTCCTTGTAGCTTTCCGATTACTGTTTGAACAAAAGATTATAGGCAGTCTCATGAAAAAACAATGGACAAACCTTATCCGATTTCAACACGTCCTGTTTTTTATGATATACACCACCTTTCTGGTAATTTCGACACTTTATTTTACCGAAATGCCTTTTGCGTTGTATAGAATACTTTTTATTATGGCGGTTAACACGGTATTATATTTTGTTTGTTATTCCTATTTAGTTCCCGCCTATTACCAAACCAATAAGTATCCCGAATACCTGTTATATGCACTGATATTATTTATATCAACAACATTGCTAAGGCTGCTTGTTGAACCTGAGTTTTCGCAAGAGAACGATGCAGTACAAGACCAGACATTGTTTTTGATCAGTGTGTACAGTTCGCAGAGTATCGTGATTTTAGTTGCTTCTTTTTTAGGAATATCAAGACATAAATTCTTAATCGAATACGACTATCTCGACCTTGAGGTGAAAAAAAATGAGACCGACCTCAACCTCATGAAGTCAAAGATAAATCCTCACTTTTTACTCAATACCCTTAACAACATTTACGCGGGCAGTTACAACCAGCATGGCAATACAACTGAAGCAATACTACAACTAAGCCAGCTGTTACAATATGTTATATACGAAACCGATAAAAAAACTATTGCGATACACAAAGAGTTCGAAATGATGAAAGCTCTTGCAGGTTTGTATCAACTTAAGTACAACAATGCGCTGAATATAGTATTTGATCTAAATGATAGTGAAGTACAGGAACAGGTAGAGGTTCCTCCTTCTGTATATTTTACACTTTTTGAAAATGCACTAAAACACTCCGGTATTGGAGCGGATAGAGAAGCCTATATTAAGGTGAACTTTGATAAGGTTGATGATACCTTCGTATTCAGGATAGAAAATTCTGTACCGGACAAGATTCACTTTAATAACCATAACGGATATAACGGAATGGGGCTCGTTGCACTGAAAAAAATCCTCACCATGAAATATGCAGAAAATTATCAATTGTTTGACGAATTATTAAATAAGACGTACTTTTCTACTCTCAAAATTAAATTATGAAACAATTGCAGGCTGTGGGCGTAGATGACGAATACCTTGCGCTGGAGCTAATAAGAAACTACTGTGCCAATACTGATGGTGTTAACCTGCTCGCTACCTTTAGCAATCCACAGGAAGCCATCGATTTTTTGCAGCAAAATGAAGTTGACTTACTTATCCTCGACATTAATATGCCCGACATCAACGGCATAGAGTTACTGCAAAATACACCCAACAAGCCTCTCTGCATTTTTATAACCGCTGAAGAACAACATGCTGCCAAAGCATTTGAACTTGATGTGGTAGATTATCTTATAAAACCTATAAGTATCGAACGTTTTGAAAAAGCCATTACAAAGGCCAAAGAATACCATCATTTTATAAAGTCTAAAGATATTGCTGAGGACTATATTATGTTTAAGTCAGACTATATTGTGAACAAAGTCAAGCTGGATGATATTTTCTGGATAGAAGGTTTTGGCGAATACCTTAAAATTGTATCCCGCTATAAAAATCACATGGTATTGGAACGCATGGCAAAGTTTGAAGAAATGCACCGACACCTGGGTTTTATCAGAATACATAAGTCGTATTTGGTTTTAAAAAGCCACGTAAAATCATTCAATTCACGCATGGTACAGCTCAGAGATGGCAGAGAGTTGCCAATAGGCCGTACTTATAAAGACAATCTTAAAGAAATTTAATCACTGCTTCAAAATATTATAATTTCCTTATATTTTACAACATATGGTTAATTCTGCTCCCTCTACAATTTCATAAAAACAGAAAACCGGCAAAACAAACCTCTAAAAGCCAGGGTTCTAAACTTCTTTACAGCGAAATTGATCTCTTTATTTTTCAATCAAAAGAGAAAGCTTTCTTTACTTCATTCCATCCCAAATCAACACCAACAACAACAATTTTCTTTGTTAGTTTTAGAGGTCACCTAACGCAAGTGATCAGATTTTTCATGCAAATAACCGTAATTTTTCCTGCAAAATACCGTAGATTTTTATAAATACTAAGAGGTACATTTAAGTTTTAATTCGCTCTAACTGAAACACTGAGCACTATTTTAGAAGTAAAATTCTCATCGTACTTATTCAAAAATGAAACAAATACATTAGATAACAGTATGAACGAATTTAGAAAAAATATAAAAACCATAAAAAAAGAAGTATTTTTTTACAAACAAGCTAAAAATAATCCAGTATTTAAAGTTTTTGTAAAAAAATCATTATAAAATAAATTTCAATACTCATAATTTAGAAGAAATTTATTACTTTTATTCCACTATACCACGATAACTACTATAGTACCACAAAGGTCATTATTGAAGTTACACCATTTCCAAATCTCATTTCAATCTTATCAACCTATGAAAAATTCTACTATTATAGGATTAACGCCTTTTGAAAAGCCAGACGTCAACCTAATGTCTCAATTATTTCAAGCCGGAGCATTCCCCGTATTAAGTTTAGGACATGATATCGAAATCGCTCAGGAAGCATTACATCAACTTGACGGGAACAATATACCTTCCTACGGTATATACCTTACCAATGACAGGCTAACATCCCTTCAACTGCCCGAGCAGGTAAGCCTTGCGATCCTTCCATTTGGAATCTCAGTAGAAATCTATCCTAACGTATCACGAATTTATCAGGTAACTAATCTTGAACAAGCCAGAGAAGCCGAACAACTGGGAGCTGTTGGAATTATTGTAAAAGGAAACGAAGCTGCGGGATTAGTTGGTTATGAATCCACATTTGTTCTCTTTCAGCGTGTCATACAAGAAATCAAGACCATACCTGTATGGGTACAAGGAGGAATAGGCCTTCATACCGCCGCTGCTGTAAAAGCCCTTGGAGCAAAAGGTATTGTGTTAGACAGTCAATTGGCATTATATCCCGAAAGTTCCGTTCCTCAGGAACTCAAAAATCTATGTTCGAAATTAAATGGAACAGAAACCAAAATCATCGCCCAGCATCGCGTATTGGTTAGACCCAACTCGCCTGTTTTATCTGAAAATATTTCTATCGAAGAGTTAGAACAGTACTTTAATGACCTTGACCCCAACAATAGTTACATTCCGATGGGGCAAGACATTGCTTTAGCAACAGATTTGTATGAAAATTTCAAAACGCTGAAAAAATTGATTTTTGGATTTCATGAAGCCCTATATGGTCATCTGAAACAAGCAAAAGCATCTGCAATTATTGACGAAAATAATCCATTAGCCAAACAACTTGGCCTACGCTACCCGATCGCCCAGGGACCGATGACCCGCGTAAGTGATGTTCCGGCATTTGCCAAAGCGGTAGCCGAAACAGGAGCTTTACCTTTTATAGCTCTTTCTTTACTCAAAGGAGAACAAGCAAGAGCATTAGTCATCGAAACTCAAAAACTGGCCAGTGATAAAACCTGGGGTGTAGGGATATTAGGTTTTGCTCCACAAGAATTACGAGAAGAACAAACCGCCTATATCCTTGAAGCCAAACCTCCCGTAGTATTGATCGCAGGAGGTCGGCCTGCACAAGCTAAAGTATTTGAAAAAGCTGGTATAACTACCTTTTTACATGTACCTTCCCCAGCGTTACTGGATATTTTCCTAAAAGAAGGCGCCAAAAATTTCGTGTTTGAAGGTCGGGAATGTGGTGGACATGTTGGCCCGCTCTCCAGCACAGTACTTTGGGAAAAACAAATTGAACGTATTTTAAAAGAAGATCATCCGGAAAATATAAGTGTATTTTTTGCCGGCGGAATTCATGATGCTTTTTCCACGGCCTTTGTATCTATTATGACCGCCACTCTCGCTGCCCGAGGTGTAAAAGTTGGTGTATTAATGGGAACAGCCTATTTGTATACACAAGAAGCAGTGAGTACAGGAGCAATTCAGCAAGAGTTTCAGCAGCAAGCAATGAAAGCTAAAGATACCGTCTTGCTGGAAACGGCACCAGGTCATGAAACACGTTGTTTAAATACGGCATTCGCCTTACATTTCGACAATGAAAAGAAAAAGTTACTAGCCCTTGGAACGGACAAAAAGCAAATTTGGGAAGAGCTTGAAAAACTGAATGTAGGACGTCTCAGGATTGCAGCAAAAGGCATTGACCGTCAAGGTGATGCACTCGTAACGATACCTAAAAACCAACAACTTGATTTAGGTATGTATATGATTGGGCAGGTAGCCACCATGCACAATCAGGTGATTACACTGGAATCACTCCATCATAACGTTGCTATCGAAAATCAAAAATACATTGAACAGGCTGCTCTGCCGGAAAAACCTTCATCAGCCGACAAAGCCCTGGATATCGCTATTATAGGTATGGAATGCGTGTTCCCGGGTGCCAAAAATTTAGCAGAATACTGGCGTAATATCATTCTTGGAAAAGACTGCGTTACGGAAGTACCGGAGGAACGATGGAATAAAGACCTCTATTATCAGCCTGATTCTAATGGTTCGGATGTATCACATTCAAAATGGGGCGGTTTTATTCCAAAAATAGATTTTGACCCATTAGAATTTGGCATTCCGCCACAATCTCTCGCAGCCATAGAGCCAACGCAGCTTTTAACTTTACTCGTTGCCAAACGTGCAATGGAAGATGCGGGTTATGGTGAAAAACAAATCAACAGAGAAAATATATCGGTTATAATTGGTGCTGAAGGCGGAAATGATCTTGCCAACAGTTACAGTTTCAGAGGTTATTACAAACAAGTTTTCGGAGAGCTTCACGAAGAAGTAGAAAAAGCATTTCCACAAACCACCGAGGATTCATTTCCGGGTATATTGGCCAATGTAATTGCCGGCAGAATCACCAATCGTCTGGATCTGGGAGGAAGAAATTTTACCGTAGATGCTGCCTGTGCTTCATCAATAGCTGCTATTGATTTAGCATGCCAGGAATTGATCCTGGGCAAATCGGATATGGTACTTACCGGAGGAGCAGATTTGCATAACGGTATCAACGATTATCTGATGTTTTCCAGCACGCATGCCCTCTCCCGCAAAGGGCGCTGTGCAACATTTGACAGTGCTGCCGACGGTATTGCGCTGGGCGAAGGGGTCGCTATTTTAGTCTTAAAACGATATGAAGATGCCCTTCGTGATGGTGACCGTATTTATTCGGTGATAAAAGGTGTCGGAGGATCGAGCGACGGTAAAGCCCTTGGTCTTACCGCACCGCGAAAAATCGGTCAGGAACGCGCACTGGAACGCGCCTATGATCAGGCAGGTATCAGTGCCGCTACAGTTGGTTTAGTTGAAGCTCATGGTACCGGAACAGTGGTAGGAGATAAAACAGAGCTTACGGCACTCACCAATCTATTTCTAAAATCCGGGGCTTTACCGTCTCAGACCCATCTTGGATCTGTAAAAACTCAAATCGGACATACCAAATGTGCTGCCGGTCTGGCCGGACTGATCAAAGCCACGATGGCCGTATACCACGGAGTAAAACCTCCTACCCTTCATCTCCAACAGCCCAATGCCTACTTCGATGCCCACACAAGTCCTTTTGCTTTTCATGCAAAAACAGGATTATGGTCCGAAAAAGAGCGTTATGCAGGTATTAGTGCCTTCGGTTTTGGTGGTACCAATTTTCATATGGTAATCGAAAATCATCCACAAAAAGAAGAAGCCGCCATTCTGCAATCCTGGCCCTCCGAATTATTCGTCTTCCGGGGAGATAATTATGATGCAGCCAAAATTCAATTAGAACAGGTAAAAACTTTATTGCAAATCAATGATAGTTTATCTTTAAAAGACATTGCCTACAGCTTAGCCGTGGGTTCAGAAAAACCGATACAATTGAGCATTGTTGCAGATACAGCCGAAGATCTGGTGATGAAAATCGAACTCTTGTTAACGGGCATTGAAAGTAAAGATATTTTTATGGTCAGTAAACGAGCGGGTAAAACTGCCTTTTTGTTTCCCGGACAAGGCAGCCAAAACATTCATATGGCGCGAGATCTGTTCGTGCTGTTTCCTGCTCTGCGAAAAATCATATCACAATATCCTGATTTAGAAAAAGTGGTCTTCCCTGCAGCCACATTTGATACCGCATCCTTAAAAAAACAAAAAGAAACCATTAAGGATACCCGTCTGGCACAACCACTTTTAGGTATTGTAGATCTTGCTTTAGCTCAATTGTTACAGTCATTCGGTATTGTACCTGATATGCTAGCAGGACATAGTTATGGAGAGTTACCGGCTTTATGTTTTGCCGGTGTATTTAACGAACAACAGTTGGTTGAACTCAGCAGCAAACGTGCACAATCTATTCTAGATGCCATTACAGATGGTGATCCCGGAGCTATGGTAGCCGTAAACATTGATGCGGATCGTTTGAAAACAATTCTGGATCAACATCAGGACTGCTATCCGGTCAATTACAATTCGCCAACTCAATGCGTTGTTGCCGGAAGTACCGCAGCCATTGATAAATTCATGGAGGCACTTAAAAACGAACGCATCTCAGCCAAAAAACTAGAGGTTGCCTGTGCCTTTCACAGTCCTTTGGTGAGCAAATCCAAAGATTTGTATGCCGATGTTCTGAAAGAAATTCCTTTTCAGGAAATGCAGATTCCGGTTTGGTCCAACACCACAGCAGTCTTATACCCAAGCGCGGTATCTGACATTAAAGCACAATTGACCGATCACCTGGTGCAACCCGTGCATTTTGTTGACGAAATCCAGGCCATGTATGCCGATGGAGCAAGGATATTTATTGAAGTAGGTCCCGGAAAAATATTAACAGGACTAACAAAGGCCTGCCTCAATCAAGAGGAACTGATCCTACATGTTGAGGATAACAATCATAACAGTCTCACCCACCTCCTTTGTATGCTGGCACAATACCTTGGAACTGGCCGCACTTTTAATCTAAATAAACTTTTTGAAGACAGATACGCAAATTTAATCCAAATCGATCAACCGGATCTTTATCAAAAGAGCCCAACGATTTGGCGTGTAAATGGACAAGCCGCTCATCCAACCACAGGTACTTTACCTGCTCATGGTGCATTACCAATCGTAACTCCCATTCAAATGACAAACTCCAAGATCATCCAGACACCAGATACACAACCTGCCGCAGAACACATACTACAAGAATATTTAAACAGTATGAAAATGTTGATCCAGGCGCAGCGGGATGTCATGCTTTCCTTCTTAGGACAACAGCAGCACCTAGCTCCTATTCCCGTTTATGCTGCGACAGTAGAAAATAAGACGGCTAATCCATTGGCAGCAACCGTAATTACGAACGATAAACCGATAGCTAAAGTATCCCTGCAAATACCTTCAAGAGATATCAAATCTTTGTTGTTAACAGTGGTATGCGAAAAAACCGGCTATCCGCAGGAAATGTTAGGAATGGAAATGGATCTGGAAGCTGACCTCAGCATTGATTCTATTAAAAGAGTTGAAATTATCGGCGCGCTCCGTAATGAGCTTGGCATACTCAACAGTGATCATGAAAATGAAGATACGGTGATGGAACAACTGGCGGCCATAAAAACTTTAAACGGACTTGTAATCTGGCTTACGGAATACACAGGTACTGTTGATTCAGTTGCAACAAAAATTGAATTATCACCTGTACCAGCAGATAAAACCACCGTGACACTTGCAGAACTGCAAACGGCTATTTTAGATATTGTTAGTGAAAAGACCGGTTATCCGAAAGAAATGTTGGGACTGGATCTGGATCTGGAAGCCGATTTAAGTATAGATTCCATTAAACGAATGGAAATCATCAGCGATCTGAAAAATAAAATCGGATTTGGTGATGACAAGGAGCAGGCTGATGATCTTATGGAAAAATTAGCCGCCATAAAAACGTTAAATGGTTTAGCTGCCTGGATAAGTGAAATGAGCACAACTGAACCTGTGCAAAGTTTATTGACACGCCTGAGGTTTGATTTAGTACCCACCCTTATTTCCGAAGCACAAAACACCGAAATCCTTAAAGGAAAACGATTTGCAATAGTTCCGGACAATGGAACACAAACATTGGCTATTAAAACGATATTGGAGCAATACGGTGCAATCACTGAATTGGTTCATAACGAACAAAATCTAGCGCTCTTTGATGGACTGATTATTACCGATATATACTCCGCTACTGTGAAGCATAGTATCATCGACCACGTTGGTTTAATTAAGAATATGGATCTTGAAAAAGCGCAATGGATTTATTTGATCTCCGATATCCCGGCACATGTAGAAGAATTAAAAGACACCCGTGCATTACGTCATTATCAGGGTTATCCCGGCTTATTCAAAAGTTTAGCTCGTGAGTTTGAACAAACCAACTTCAGGCTGATCAGTCTCAATACGGCACAGGAAGTAGACCAAATAGCCGAAATTACTTTACGCGAGATCCTGACAACAGACCAATCCGTTGAAGTGATTTACAAAAACAATCAACGCCATAAAGTCGAAATAATACCTTCGCCCATGTTAACAGCTCTTGATCGGGCACATATCGAATTGGACAAAAAATCGGTTGTTTTAGTCCTTGGCGGAGGACAGGGGATTACTGCGGAACTGGTCAAACACATGTCTGCCACTTATCCATGTACCTATGTTCTTGTGGGCAGATCAACAGATCCGAGAGAAGTTATTACCGATTCAAAAGAATTAGAACTAATGGAATCGAAAGAAGAAATCAGAAGCTACTTCATCAAGACCGGTAATTTCAGTGCTCCATCTGAAATTGAAAAAGAGACGCTGCGAATTTTCAAAAACAATCAAATTCTGCGTACCATTCGACATATGGAAGAATTGGGAAATAAAGTAGTCTATCAATCCTTAGATGTTTGCGATGAAGAGGGCTTGACTCAGCTTATCCATGATATTTATAAACAATATGGACAATTGGACGGTGTCATTCATGGTGCAGGTCTTTTAGAAGACAAACTTTTCAAGCAGAAAACCACCAGTTCTTTTGAACGTGTCTTTGATACAAAAGTAAAACCCTTACGTGTACTAGCGGAACAATTGCGCTCAGATTGCCAGTTTGTAGTTTTATTTTCAAGCATTGCTTCTGTGTATGGTAACAAAGGACAAACGGATTATGCCGCAGCCAATAGTGTATTGGATGATTATGCCAAGGTCTTAAACAAAAGGCTGAAAGGAAAAGTAATCTCGATCAACTGGGGGCCATGGAAAGGCGCAGGAATGGTTTCTTCATCATTAGAAAGTGAGTACGAACGCCGCGGAATTTCATTAATTCCACTAGAAGAAGGGAAAGAACTGTTTCTGAACGAAATCAAATATGGAACAGAAAGTCAGGTATTAATTATGTCCGGCAAAAATTGGTAATAACCGTCGTATTCCTCTATTATGAAAAAAACAGATATTGCTATTGTAGGTTTATCCTGCCTGTTTCCTGGTGCAAAAAATGCAGCCGAATTCTGGCAGAATATCATCAATAAAGTCGACTCCACGCAAGTTGTTCCGGCAGATCGAATCGATCCTGTTCACTTTTACGGAAGCAAGGAAGCTACGGACCGCTTTTATTGTAATCGTGGCGGGTTTATTCCTGATTATGAATTCGACCCTACGGCCTTTGGTATCTTACCTCTTGCCGTTGAAGGCACTGAACCTGACCATCTATTAACACTCGAACTCGTTCAAAAAGCATTAGAAGACGCAGGTGTATTCCGAAAAAAAGTTTCATTGGAACGAACCGGAATTGTCATCGGAAAAGGGAATTATACAGGTCCCGGAGCTACACGCGCCATTGAAATTGTACGTACTGGCGAACAGATATTCTCACTTTTGCAAGAACTATTGCCGGAGGTATCTTCTTCCGATATTGAAAAAATAAAACAGGCCTTTCAGGAACGCAAAGGGCGGTTTTCTGCAGATACCGCCATGGGGTTAATCCCCAACCTTGTTGCCTCATTAGTCTCCAACCGATTCAATCTTGGAGGCGTTGCTTTCACCGTTGATGCGGCCTGTGCAAGCGCTCTTGTAGCCGTAGACCATGCCGTGCAAGAGTTGCTGCGTGGCCGAAGCGATATGATGATTGCCGGCGGAGTTCATACCGGTCAAAATGCTGCATTTTGGAGCATATTCAGCCAATTGGGTGCATTATCACAGCAACAGCAAATCAAGCCCTTTAGCGAAGATGCAGACGGATTGCTCATTGGAGAAGGCTGTGGTTTCGTTGTCCTAAAACGGTTGGAAGACGCTGTACGCGATCAGGATAAAATTTATGCCGTTATTAAAGGAGTTGGTATCAGCAGTGATGGCAATGGAACAAGCGTGATGAGCCCTTCTGTAAAAGGCCAGTTAAAAGCATTGGAACAAGCGTGGACACAAGCCAATTTAAATAAAGAACAAATTGGCTATCTGGAAGCTCATGGCACAGGAACTCCCTTAGGTGATAAAACAGAACTGCAAACTCTGTCTCAATTTTTTGGCAAAGAAGAAACCGCTGCACGCGCCGGTATAGGATCAGTCAAATCCAACATAGGGCACGCCATGCCAGCTGCCGGAATAGCGGGTTTAATTAAAACCTGTCTGGCTCTGCATCACGACACATTGCCACCTACCTTATATTGTGAAAACCCAACCGCCTCTATACAAGACACCAGATTTACACCGATTCAGGAAGCTAAGAGCTGGTCACAAACCGGTTTACCCAAAATCGCAGCAGTAAATGCATTTGGATTTGGAGGGATCAACGCCCACGTAGTTCTGGAGGGTTATGATATTCCCAAAAAAGACGAAGTATTGTTGCTTGCAAGACCGACACGTGAAGCTTTACTTTCGGCTCTTCAGGATAACGATACCTCCGTAGGAAATGGAGATTATCGTATTGCACTCTTTGATCCAACACCCGAGCGTATTCAAAAAGCAATCAAAATTGTGTCCAAAAATAATGCGTGGCGCAATAAACAAGATATTTGGTACACCTCTGCTCCCCTTTTACAAAATGGCGGCAAACTAGCTTTTGTATTCCCGGGATTAGACGGTTTAGAAAAAGGCGAAGTTGAAACAGTCAGTCGATATTTTGGATTGACAGCACCTATAGAAACAGCCGGTGAAGGACTGCTGAACGACGCATTAGGTATTTTTAATACTTGTGGCATACTGGACAGTTCCTTAAAAAAATTGGGAATCTATCCGGATATGAATGCCGGACATAGTTTAGGAGAATGGTTAGCGGGATATGCTTCAGATTTGGCCGAAGCCAGTTCTGTCAAGGATTTAATCAATGTTCTTGATCCGAAAACATTTGAACTAAAAGATTCAAAATTCATTGCTATCGGAGCAGGTCTTGAAGAGGTAAAGCCATTGATTGAACAAATTCCTAACCTTTATATTTCCAATGATAATTGTCCACATCAGGTTATCCTGTGTGGTACAAATGCGGCACTTCAGGAATTGACCCCTTTATTAAAATCAAAACAGATATTCCACCAGGTTTTACCGTTTCAATCCGGTTTTCATTCTCCATTTGTTGCAGATAAACTGGATGTGATCTTAGCCGGTATGGAAAAAGTTCAATTCCAAAAAACAAAAATTCCGTTGTGGTCAGCCACTACACTCCTGCCTTATCCGGCAGATCAGAAGTCTATCCGTAAATTAAGCGCCGAACATTTGGTACAGCCTGTAAGATTTCGGGAACTAACCGAAAAACTTTATGCGGAAGGAGTTCGTTTTTTTATTCAGGTAGGTACAGGAGGATTAATCGGTTTTATTGATGATACGCTAAAAGGCAGCCCCTTCAGTACCCTTGCTTCAAGTGTAGCCAATCGAACAGCACTTGCTCAGCTGCAACGGGTAGTAGCCGCTTTATTTGTAGAAGGAAAAGTACTGGCGCTCGATTTTTTAAACATTCAAAATCACAGAAAAATAGTCCCAAAAAAAGGCATAAAATTACAATTAGGGTCACCTATTATACGTGATTTTGAACCTCTGCAAAACTTACGGAAATCAATCCATACCGTACAACCCAAAAAGGTTTTAACCGAAGCAAAAGTAAGTCACCCCTTGGTCCGTGCCTTTCAGGAAAATATCGCCGATATGATCCGAATGCAGGAAGAAGTACTGGATGTCTTTCAAAATCAGGGAGAAGCCGTCGTTTTAACACCTGTTTTAACGAAAAAACAACTGACCGACAGTCCTTTTACAAAAACACTACACGTCAATTTAGATACGCATCCTTATCTGATTGATCACAGCCTTTTGCGACAACCCAAAGGCTGGTCGGATGTGGCAGATATGGAACCTGTGATTCCAATGACCATGATTTTTGAATTACTGGCAGAAGCAGCACAAGCAGAACAGCCGGAAACCAAAATTCACAAAATCATGAACGTCAGTGTATTTCAATGGATGAACGTTGCCAGGCCTTTTGAAAAAATGATAAAAGGCGTCTGGCGTTCCAACCATCACGCCTATCTGGACATAGAGAATTTTGCCAATTCAGAGGTGTTTTTAACAGCATCACATCCACCACAACCTACTTTTGATCTTTCAATAGGCGAACGATTGCCTATTGAGCGAACTCCTTTGGAAATCTATGAGAAGCACATGTTCCATGGAGAAAAATATCAGGGTATTACGGTCATATCAGCTGTTGGAAAGAAAGGTATTACTGGACAAATAAAAGGTAATGGCGGTAAAGGTTCCTTATTGGATAATGCCGGACAATTGTTTGGATTATGGTTACAGCTTACCTTAACCAAAGACCGCATTGCTTTTCCGGTCAAAATCAAACAAATTGAATTCTTCGAAGATATGCACGATCAGGACGGTGTATTTGAGTGTACCTGTATATTGACTGAATTAAACGATGAGTTTGCTATCGCTGACATTGTACTACAAAGAGACGGAAAAGTTTGGTGTGCGATAAAAGGATGGCAAAACCGGAGATTAGAAATTGACGAAGCTTTATGGAATGTTTCCATGTCTCC
This sequence comes from Flavobacterium sp. B183, assembly GCF_023539155.1. Taxonomy (NCBI): domain Bacteria; kingdom Pseudomonadati; phylum Bacteroidota; class Flavobacteriia; order Flavobacteriales; family Flavobacteriaceae; genus Flavobacterium; species Flavobacterium sp. B183. Next base: position 4,604,071 of record NZ_CP097434.1, read on the forward strand.
GCTCCATAACCGTCTGTCAGAAGAAATTGCCCCACAAGTCTTTTTCTTTCATCAGGCCTACTCGCGCGTAAGTTCCTGGGATTTTATACTGAAACGTTATTTCAATCAAAAGGAAAAACAATACTATCAGGAGCTCCTGCCCAATCGCAGAAAAAATTGGATGGTGAGCCGTGTAGCCGTAAAAGATGCCGTAAGACAGGTGCTGAGCGAAAAGAAAAAGCAGCCCAGTTATCCTATCACCTTTGAGATTTATTCTGATAAAACAGGCAAACCTCATCTCAAAGGCAATGCTACAGAGCAGATTCAGATCTCACTGGCACATAAAGGAAAAGATGCTGTAGCCATTGCGCGGCACGATAAACCGGTGGGTATTGACATGGAAATCATTGCCGAACGCAGTCCTGAATTTTATCAATTGGTATTCACCGATACAGAATTAGCCTTACTGGAAGAACGAGATCAGGCCGAATGGACCACCCGATTTTGGGTAGCAAAAGAAGCTTATGGAAAATTATTGGGAACGGGGCTGAAAGGTAACCCCAAAAGACACGAAGTAACCTGCATACAAGGCGATCATCTGTGGATCGATCAAGTAGAAATCAAAACAATCAAACACCTAAATTATATTATCGGATGGACACTTTAAACACGACATTAAAAAGAAATCATGAGGAGTTATTCAACCTTTTAAAGGGTTTTATTACAGAAATTATTGGTGAAGAATTTGTAGAAGAAATGGATATCACTCCGCAAAGTTCATTTACCAAAGATCTGGAAATGGACAGTATAGAAATTGTATCCTTTTCAGAAAAAATCAAAGCACACTTTGGCGATCAGATCGATTTCACGGGCTGGTTGTCTGCTATGGATTTGGATGAACTGATCAATCTTGATCTGAATAAAATCATTAATTATATCTACGAATGCCAATAATCACTATTAATAATAAAAAAGTTCACGTACAGGAACTCAATAAAGGTGCTGAAGATACCGTGGTACTGATCCACGGTATGTTTAGTAATCTTTCTATTTATTATTTTAACATTGCTCCCATTTTGGCACAACACTTTCATGTGGTGATGTATGATCTAAAAAGTCATGGCAGAAGTGAGCGTACCTTAGAAGGATATGATTTAGAAAATATGTCCTCTGATTTAATCGCAATGATGGATTGCCTCCAAATCAAAAAAGCACAACTTGTTGGTTATAGCTTTGGCGGACTTATTGCACTCCAAACTGCTTTGATAGCCCCTGAACGTGTAGATCAATTGGTTGTCATTGAAGCACCGGATCCGCAAGATGAAAAGGCACGAGGTATTATCGAAGCTTACAGCAAGGAATTTCTCGAACATTACATCGCCAATTTTACGGATACCACAAAAGTGAAAATGGGGAAAAGACAATTCGAAAAAAACCATCGGTTATACGAGTTTCTATTCAATCAGACCAGTATCAAAGCAGATATGGTTAAAGAAAAAGATTTTCTGTATCAGTTTCTTATTTCCGAATTACGCATACCCACTCTGTTACTCTATGGATCAGCTTCTGACTGTAAACCGACAGGAGAATGGTTAGAATCTCAAATTGGTACAGCCGAGCTGAAACTCATCGATGGAGATCACAATATTCCCATTCAGGCTCCCATTCAGATAGCAGAAACTATTGTTCAATTTTTAACTAACCCTTTATTACAGAACTATGGCTAAATTTGTATTTGTTGTCCCCCCATTAACAGGTCATGTCAATCCTACATTGAGTATTGGTGCCGAGCTTTTAGAAAGAGGACATAAAGTAGCATGGATCAGTCTTGACCAAAACTTAGAATCTAAACTTCCTGAAGGCGGACAATTACTGCTTATCCAATACGATCAGACTGACGAAGAAAAAAGAGAGAGCGAACAGTATCTCGATATCATTTCAAAAAAGGTCGTTTACGGTATTGACAGTATCAAGTTTTTATACGACGAAGTGTTGATCCCTTTAAACAGACATTGTTATAACGGAATTGTTAAGCTGTTGGAAGCCTATGAACCAGATTTAGTCATTGGTGATCATCAATTATTTGCGGCGGCAATTGCGGCAAAAAAAGTGAATCGTCCTTATGCGACCTCCGTAACCGCCCCGGCAGCAATCAAAATTATAAGTGAGTTACCCAAAGTACACGAATGGGAAGTCAATCAGATCCTGGCGCTACAAGAAGAGCTTGGTGTCAAAGAAAAACAATCACTGGCTTGCTCTGATCTTCTTACTTTAGTGTTAACTTCTCAGTATTTCTTTGGAGAAATGGATCTCAGCTCAAACTATCAATTTACAGGTCCGGTAATAACAGAACGCCGTATATCCAGCACTTTCGATTGGGAGCGTTTGAAAAACAGTCCAGGGAAAAAAATCTTAGTCAGCATCGGCACCACATTCGACCACGAGCATAAGAAAGCCTTTTTTCAAAAGGTAATCGATGCCTTTCAGGACGAAGATCTAACGGTTGTAGTGGTTTCAGATCCAGATTTATTTGATCAGTGGCCTGAAAATTTTATGGTCTATGCGCAAATTCCTCAATTGGATTTGTTACCTCATTTAGATGCTGTTGTGTGCCATGGTGGACACAACACGGTCTCAGAAGCCCTTTCACAGGGTCTGCCACTCGTTGTTATTCCAATTGCATACGATCAGTCACATGTTGCAGGGCGTGTCGTACGTACCGGAGCCGGTGAACGTCTCAATTTTAACCGATTTAAAGCAAATCATCTAAAAAGTAGTGTTCATGATATTCTGAATAATCCTCAATATCGCGAAGCTGCCCTCAAAGTTCGCCAATCTTTTATAGATGCAGGCGGAACGAAGACTGCAGCAGATCTACTCGAACATGCCATAATTTCCGCACAGCGATCTACTGAATCTCCGGCCAAATTTCTCGTTGTTGTTCCGCCATTTTTCGGACATATCAGTCCAACATTAAGTTTGGGTGCCAGTTTATTGGCTCGTGGTCATGAAGTCAAATGGTTTGGTATTACACCATTGGCGAAGGAACATATTCCAACAGGAGGAACTTATATCTATCCCGAGGAAGATCTCCTGCCTTATCAGGAAGAACTTCAGCGAATATTAAAACGACAAGACGATGGCCCATCTTGTTCGGGGCCGGAAGTCATGAAACTGGCACTGGAAGAAACCTATGTTCCATTTGCCAAAATGATGATGCCGGGCTTAGAAACACTACTCGGTCACTGGCAGCCTGATGTAATTATTAATGACTGTATCACTTTTGGTGGCGCTTTATTTGCACACAAACATCGTATCCCTTCTGTGACAACAACCCCGGTACCACCGGATGTTATGGGGGACACCGAGAAAAGTGCTCCCAAAATATTTGAATGGCAGCAAAATCTCATCAAAGAGCTGCAAAAAGAAGTCGGTATCGCTGATGAGGGTATCTTCATACATTCACATCAACTAAATCTGGTGTTCACCTCGCAATCATTTGCCGGTTTTGAAACGGTACCCTCGCATATGAAATTTGTAGGTCCGGTAAAAGGCCGTCCTAATAATAGTCCATTTGACTGGGAACGATTAGCAGCCAGCACAACGCCAAAAATATTTGTGTCTTTGGGTACTTTATTAGTGGATATCCGAAAAGATTTTTTTGGCAAACTCATTGAAGCATTTGCCGACCAACCCGTTACTATAATAGCCGCGACACCGCCTGATATATTTGACAAATGGCCTTCTAATTTTATTGTAAATGGTTTTGTCCCGCAATCTACATTGATGCCCCACATGGATATGGTCATCTGTCACGGTGGTTTCAATACTGTAAACGACACCTTTACCAATGGTCTGCCGATGTTGATTACACCAATCGCTTACGATCACTTTCATACCGCAAAGTTGATTGAACAAGCGGGCTGTGGAATCAGCATTCGATACAAACGACTTCGCATAGAAGACCTGAGAAAAACTGTCTTTGAGCTTTTAGAAAACCCTAAATACAGAAATGCAGCCAAAGAAGTTCAAACCGCTTTTCTAACAGCAGGCGGCAATGACAAAGCGGTTGCATTATTAGAAGATTTTGTAAAACAAGAACGTTTAGTATTAGCTTCAGTATAAAATATGAAAAGAAGATTGTTATTTGGAGAGCGTATGCTTTTGGGAGAAGGAAAAGACCCCTTCCATGTTGTTATTCCTTTTCGCCTGCGCGGTGTATTGGAGGAAAAAGAGATTCAGTATGCTTTGGGCAGACTTCAGAAAAAACATCCCTGGTTACGGGCATGTATCCATATTGATGAAAAAAATATCCCATGGTTTGAATTATCTAAGCTACCGAATCCAATTCCTATCCGTATTGTGGATCAAAAAAGAGAAGAGGACTGGCAACAAGAAACCTTGCGAGAATTGCAGACACTCTTTGATTATAAAAACAAACCTTTGATCCGCCTGGTGTGGATCAAAGGAAATGATACTTCAGATATGCTCCTGACTTTTCATCACTGTCTATGTGATGGTGGTGCTGCGATGAATTTAATTCATGAATTTTTAAAAGTATTGGATAATCCTAAAGCAGATATAGGCATTGAAAATCCTATTTTAGGTATTCAGGACGTCGTTCCTTCCCTAATTTTAAATAGTAACAGACAAAGATTCAAAGCAAAAATGATTGGTCGACTGGCAACATTCGCCATCAAATGCATTCCCGTCAGCAAAAAAGCGATTGATCGACAGACAGACTATTTGATTCATTGGAAATTAGATCCGGCCACAAGTCAACAGCTTATTTCCCATTGTCAATCACTAGCCATAACCGTCAATACTTTTTTAAGTGCTATCGTATTGGATACCTTTAAAAAAGTACGCGGAAACAAAGCCTTCAATAAAGTTTCTTGTCCGGTAGATATCAGGCGCTTTGCTCCTCAGGTAAAAAAAGATCATATTTTCGCCTTCGGCCTGATGATTGTCCTGTCATCAGATCCTAAACTCGATTTCTTAGACAATTTACGTGTCATGCAGCAGCATGTAGATCGCAAAACCGCGAAACTTAATCCCTATATCACCATGATGGTTATGGAATCTGCTCATAAGGCGCTGAACAACTTTACAAAACTTCTAAAACGAGGCAAGTCCTCCAACGATTGTATGTTTTCTAACCTGGGACGTATTCAGATACCCCATCAATACCAATCCTTTGCGTTGGAAACTATTCGCAGTCCATCAGTAATTGGGCCATTGGGTAATACAACAACTATCCTTACCTCTACTTATCAAGGTGTTATCGACTTCTCGTTTATGGGAAGCGAAGGTTATTTGCCTTATCACGAAGCCTTAGCCATTCGTAATGAAATAACTGATTCTATCAAACGCCAATTAAATTATCAAGCCGCCTCATGAACAAGCGAAAACTCTTATTAGTGGAACGAATCATGTATGTGGATTCCGCCACACCTCTAAACTGTGTCTTTACAGCAAAAATAAAAGGTGAAATTCTACAAGAACAGATCGAAATTGCCTTAACAAAAATCCAACACAAGCATCCATTGCTCCGTGCAGAGGTTGATTTACAGGATAAGCAGCATCCGGCTTATGCCATCAGGGAAAATATGAAACCTATTCCGCTTCGCATCGTAAAACGTCAAACAGATACCCATTGGTTAGCAGAATCTGAACAAGAATGGTATCGGCAGTTTAAAGGCGAAGGCTCCCCTTTGGCTCAATTGGTATGGATCAAAGGACAAAAATTCTCTGAATTGTTATGGGTAGTGCCCCATTGTATCTGCGATGGAACCAGCATGGTCACTTTGATGCAGGAATTACTTGCCTTAATCGATAATCCGACACTTGATCTGAAACCCTATCCACTCTTCCAATCGGTCAACAATTTCCTAACGCCCCAGTTTGATCTTCAAAAAAAAGCTCGCAAAGCAAAGCTTTTTTTATTTTTGGGGAAATTTTTCTTTTTACTGCAACGGAAAAATAAAAAAAGAAATCTTGGAAAAAATTATGCCATTCATTGGAAATTAGATCCAACAAACTCCGCCGTTATAAAGCAAAAATGCAAAGACAGTGGTATTTCGGTACACGCCATTCTTTGTACCGCTTTTATGCAGGCTTTTCAGGACCTGCAAGGAAAATCAGCGAAAAAAAAGGTCATCAGTCCTATTGATATCCGCCATTTTATTCCTGAAATCAGAAAAGACCAAATGTTTGCCTTTGCCCCAACGGTGGAACTGTCTTTAAAAAAAGAAAAAAATCAGATACTGGATCAGGCTAAACACATCAAAAAAGATCTTGCTCAAAAAATAGAAAAAATGGACGCCCGGGAACTGCTCTGGATGGGTGAACAGATGCATCCTCTGGTACATCGAATGATTGCGCTGCTAAAATCCAGCCGAGGTGCACACGATCTGACGCTGTCGAATATGGGTAACCTTCAAATCCGGAACGATTACAAAAATTTCATTCTGGAAGATATCTTCAGTCCAACAGTAGCATTTCCCTGGCTAAATTCAAACACTTTAGTAACGACTACCTTTAACGATCAAATGGACTTTACCTTAATGTCCAACGAAGACTTCTTACCGAAACAAGAAGCTTCAAAAATTAAAGATAAGGCCTTGGAAATACTGGCTTTTCCCTTATAAATTACGTATGAAAACAGCAGCTCAGTCCAAAAAAACATCCCTCAAACGCTTTTTAAGAAAACGTGCGATTTATTATTTTCTTCCCAACGTATGTTTCAATTTTATTATTGCTTACGCCAGTTTCCAGGAATTAGGATATACTCATTTTTTTGCCGGTCCTCAAAGCTTAGCACGTTTAACATTGCCAATGGCTATCTTCTTGCCTGTAATCCTGACAATGGATATCATCAATCGGGTTATTGTTGCCTCCAAACAAGAATTAATCGAAGTGGCAATAGACCATAAGCTGAATAAAAACAAGTTTATCACAAAATTATGTCTGCTGCACGGTATCATAACCGGTTTATTCCTATTGGCTGTATTGCTTCTTGCGCAGCAAAGCCTAAGCACGAACCATAAATTAGATCCTACCCTTATGGCTCTTCTGGATGCTGTTCTTGCAGGCCTGCTTTCAATATTGTTTACTTATCTTCCCATCTACAGGTTAAAAAAACACTTTCACCAACCTCTGTCAAAGGTGCAGATAGAAACTGCTAACCATTAGCCTATACTCCCAGTAGAAAAAGAAGTGGAGCATTTTTTATTTCATAATTCCTTATCGGCAAAAATTAAATGATTTTTACATCCTATTTTAGAACATTTTTGCCGATAACGGAATTTTATTTACTCATTGCATACTTTTTATAGGGATGCTACTTATTTGTCTTTTAGATATTCATATAATATTCCTTATAGCCTAATCATAACAAATCATGTTTAGGCGCAACAAATCAATTGATTTCAAACCTAACACAAACTCCAGTCTTTATCTAAAAATTCATCCTCTCCCGGTTCCTCCGTTTTATAGGCAATCGCTTCCGGAATGGATGTTTTTGGAATGTTCACGTGTATGATTGTATTTTCCTTAATAGTATCAAGCTGTTGTAAAACGTCTTCGAGTTCATCGAGAGTGTTCACTTCAAAACCTTTCCCTCCAAATACATCAACGAGTTTGGCATATTTCCAACGATGCATTTCATTGTAGTCATAGACACTGTTTAAATCGGGGATATCATAATCTACCTGATCAGCACCACGGAAAGGATTTGGATTCACCAGCATTTGTTCGATACCATAAATACCATTATCCAATACAAAAACAATAGTATCATGTTTCAGTTTATTCTGTGTTGATATGGCCTGGCAGGTTTCCTGAAAAGCACCATCGCCAACAAATACCACCGGTCTTTTATCCGGTCTGGCACATTTTATTCCGGTTGCAGCAGGTACCGAATAACCGATAGAAAGCCATGATGCCTGCGCCACAAATCCATTAGGTTCTGCAATACGGATGCCTTGAGCTCCCAATAAAGGAAAACCGGCATCCGCAACTACTATATGACTGCCGTTTATAAAGCTATTGATCCGTTTGAAAAATGTATCATAGGTCAAAAGTGGTTTTTCATTTTTTGCTATGCTATCATCGGCGACAAAAAATGATTTAGGCAGCTTTTTTTCCGTGTCATACATTTCATAGGCACTAAAGGTAACTTTAGTGAGTTCTTCTTTCAGGAAAATAATAAAATCCTTTAGCGATACATTGGCCACATAAGAAGCACCTATTCTTACACCGCTGTGATTCGCGAGTACCGTGTCTTCTTTCCAGACATCAAAACCACCCAGATTTTTACCCGTGGTCCATACACCGAGACCAATTTTCACCTGAGCCTTTTCAAATTGTTCCTTAACATCTTTTGGTGATGCTTTGCCATTAAAGACTCCCCTAAATTTACGATGGTTTTCAGAAACGATCGATTTTCCGAGTATGGAAGTTACAAATTCCGTATCGGTAGTTTCAATCAGATCCAAAAATTCCTTTTGAATGCCGTAGCGCTGGATTTCAATTCCGCCCCAGAAAATAATCTCTTTTCCACGGGCCATTGCAGCAACCCTTTGAGCTGCCTTACGGGCACTTGTCTGGCATTTTGATGTTCCTTTTTCTACCAATGGAGTAACAGGTGCATTGCATTCCATTCGCCATGCATCTTCAAAAACCTCAAGGTAAACGGGTCTTCCGTACAAAAGACAGGCATTTAGTACTGCATCAATCTTATAAGGAGCGTCAGATGAACCCGTAATCTGTTCGGCTGCGACAGTAACATTACGAAACACATTGATATTGCTGTACATATCACCAGTCATGTGTGAAGCCAGCATTCCCTGAACAAGGCTTCGCTGTTGATCTTTATTGGTTGGAGCACCATTGATAACCAAAACAGGACAATGTTCTACATAAGAACCTGCAACCGAATTCAACAACGTAAATGCTCCCACGCCGTAGGTTACCGCTACTGCTGCAAAACCATTTTGTCGGGCATAAGCATCCGTACAATGTCCAGCATTTATTTCGTTTGTATCATTAACAATTTTAATTTTTGCCTTTTTGTCTTCAAGGATTGTATTTAAAAACGGAGCGGTATAATTGCCTGCAATACCAAATAAGTGGGTAAGCCCTAATTCTTCCAGGCGTATCTGCAGGTACTTTGCTACTGATATTTTTTGCTCTGCCATCTTAAATCGGGTTATTAAGATTACCTATATTCTCGTTGACTTCCAGTGCGGTACGAATTCCCGATTCTATAGCGCCTTCAATCCAGGCATGTTTTAGAGAAGTATGCTCTCCTGCAAAATGCGCTTTTCCTTTCCATTCTGTAGAAATAATATGGCGCTGTAATAACTGTAACTGACCCGGGTTGAAGATTGCCGCTTCGCCAAAAGCATAAGGATCACGCATCCAGCTTTGTGTTGCAGCACCCACTAATTTTCCGGGTTTCCCTTTGCGGTCTTTGATACTTGAACTGATTACAGCAAGATCGATAATACGCTGTTGTTCTTTCACATCATCGCTGTGCATGATGGCCAGATTTTTAAGCGCATAGAAATATCGGTCATCATCATCCATCGAATCCCAGCGGCTTGCTTCGTCTGACCAGCAATAGGAAGCCAAAACGACACCATGTCCGTTACTTCCCAAATCATTACTCGGATAATACGTAAAACGGTTAGAAAAATCGGTAATGGTACCACCGCCCACGATATTATACGGAGCTTCCTGCCACCATTTTTCACGAAATTCAAGCAGAATTTTAGTAGCAGAATCATAATGCAGTTCCCGGATTGCTTTTCGTTTTTGCTGCTTGAATTGTGGTGTTACATAAACGTGTCTTAGTGCCGAAAATGGTATGCTGACAATTACTTCATCAAATTCCATATCGCTAACAGGTGTTTTTAATGCTTTGAATCCTGCATCCTCATAAAACTGAGGATCACGCTGTACCTCTATGTCTACTTCTATTTTTACCTTGTCGTTGACAAGCATCATTTTAGTCATCCTACAATCAAAATAGGTATTTTCTTCTAGTTTATGGGCTTTAAAAAAGGCATTAGGCAGCTTGTCGCATCCGCCTACAATTTCCATAAATCGCGTAGAATCCTTAATAATATTTTGTTCAATAAAACTCTGGATGAAATCGTAAGCCATTCTGGATTCCAGATTTTGGAGCACACCAATCATTTCAATAGCATTCTCTGAATACATGGAATGCTCTTTCAGGAAACGACGCATCGAATACTCTCCGTAACGCTCGATCAAAACGGGCCAGTTTTTCTCCGGATCTTCTGCAATAAAAGCTTTAAGCGGATTAATAAGATTGGCCATTAACTGGTCTGCACGCATGTTTTCGCTACTGCCTACATGAAAGTCGAGCAAGGCGTTTACATCGACAATTTTACTCGCATCCTTGGGGATATATTCATTTTGAACCACACGTTTGCGGTTGACGTAAAAAAGAGAGTTTCTTGTAACTTCCGGTTTTGGTTTAGCAGGATCCGCCTGATATGCAATTGCCTGAGCTTTATCAACCGACAAATAATAAAAAGGCTCTGTTTTGAGTCCAAGTTTATCGATGTATTTGAGTACCATCTGATGTATGGTCGGGATGCGCATTGCCCCGGCTTCGCCATAAACAGTGTCATCTTCAAAATATTTTTTATCATCAGAATTTCGGAAAGTCTTAATTCGGCCGCCAACACGGGTATTAGATTCCACTATTGTAACCTTATGGCCTGCCTCCTTCAACATAGCCGCTGCTACCATTCCGGCCATTCCGGCACCAATGATCAATACGTCTTTTGGTTTATCCGTACGGGGAATTCCTTCGTCGATGTATTTTAAATATTGCTGAATAATTGGGTCATTCTCTTCGTCGAGTAAGCCGTGTAAGTAGTTTTCCATAATTAGGGAGTTTATTTGTTTGATATGTTATTGGTAACAACAAATAAACTCACTAAAACTGTGATTTTTAAGCGTAATTCTACCTGTTTTAATTAGTAGAAAGCAGATTTTTTATCCCTCTGATCAAAAAAATTAAAATAAGGCTGTTGGGTAATTAATACAAAAATCATGTAATAAATAGAAACATAGATTCTCCGAAAAAAGTAAGAAATAAAATGTAAAACGTCCTATTTTTAATAAGAGAGTCTATGTTTATGTGTTTAAAGAATAGCCACAGATTAAAAAGATTAGAAAATCTGCAAGATCTGCAAGATCTGCGTGTAAAAAAATATTTAACGCATAGAGACATAGATTCTCCGAAAAAAGTAAGACGTGAAATGTAAAACGTCCTATTTTTAATAAGACAGCCTAGGTTTATGTGTTTAAAAAAAAAACAGATTAAAAAGATTAGAAAATCTGCAAGATCTGCGTGTAAAAAAATTTTAACGCATAGAGACATCAATTTTTTTACAGGAAGAAAGTCTATGTTTCTCCAATGTTTAAAAATAATTACACCCAACGGGTTAAACTAAGTATTCAAAAGTTCTTTTTATAGTCAATATCAGCTTCTGTCACAGCTGTCCAACTCAATTAGGAATGACTGAGATAACAAGTTACCACAGCAGCGACAAAGCCACAAATACTTCTTATTTAAAAATATTCATTTTCTCATCATAAACCGGACTTTCGACATTAAGAAATTTTAGAACACTGTGAAAAACATGGTTTTGAGTCAATGTTTCATTAGGCTTAAGCTCTTTTGAATGATCAGATACCCACACAATAAACGGAATCTCATATTGTTCTTTAGGGGCAATACTAATAGGCACACCGTGCATGTAAAGATTTTTTTCTCCTAAAGATTCTCCGTGATCTGAAACAAAAATCATGGTGCTTTTGTAGTCTTTTAGTTCTTTTAAATCCTCAATTACACTATGAAGTATATAATCGGTATACACAATTGTATTATCATAAGCATTAAGAAGTTCATTTTGAGAACATTTACCCAACTCAACACTATTGCAAACTGGTTTAAAAGTCTCAAATTGCGGCGGATATTTTTTACTGTATGTAGGTCCGTGACTTGTACTGGTATGGAGTACAATTAGTATTTTATTCTTTTTACTGGCCTGAATCTGCTCTTTTAATCCTCTTAGTAAAACCTCATCATACTCGCATTCCACACCTTTACAGTCGGCTTTTAATGCTTCCTTGTTTTGATAGTTTTTTATATGAACTGGCGGTTCTCCCCAATTGGTCGTTCTCCAAATGACTTCCACATTATTTCGATATAAATAATTAGGCAAAATTTCATACAGATCATCACTGTTCTTATGTTCCAAAATACATTTTACACCTGCAGTAGTATATGTAGCACAAGAATTGGCATTAAAATGAAATACATTTTCTGTTTTGGAAAGTAACGGATTGGTGTTTTTCTTATAACCGTAAAGAGAAAAATTTTGCCTTCTGGCCGATTCGCCGATAACCAAAACTACAACTGATTTCTCATTATCTTTTATAACAGCATTGGGCAACAAAATTTCCTTTTCATTTTTCTTGAACTTATGAATGTAAAATAGCGGGGTATTAACCGAATAGGACCATGGCATTGCAAGACCTCCAAGTCGTTTCGAATTTTTGTCAATCCAAAGCCAATTGCTGGCATTAACAAATACCAAAACGGCAATAAATACTAAAGTTAGTGAAGAAGTGATGGAAAACTCCTTCAATGGTACCTTAGTTATTTTGACCTTTGCAATGTAAATACTCGGAATAATTCCAAGAAAAATTACGTACAAAATTACTTTAAAAGAAAAAAAACTGCTGGATTCTTCGTAGTTGGTATTCAAAATATTGCCAATCATACTTTCGTCAATGATGACACTATACGTATTCACAAAGTAGACTGCAATTGAACTAACAATAAAAAACAAGATCAGCAAAACTTTCCCAACATGACGAGAGAGCGAAAACAGAAGGTATAAAACAAATGCATTAAGAACCAGCATTAGAATTACCAAACTCACAATCAAAACAATACCATTCAGACTTTTATAATCGACATTGTTAAAAACAAAGGTGTAAAATGGCAGGTGGAAGAACAAAAAAATCAAAAAACTCATCAATAGAACAAAATGAGTTATTCTTAAATTATTTTTTAACGTAAACATAAGTAATCTTATAAAGTGAGACTGCTAAGCTAATAAACGAAAGATAATATATGATCAAATTTTCTTTAATAATTTTGCCGACCAAGCAAATACAACAAATAATAAACAATGCAATAAAAATTGGATAGTATTTATCATTGTTGATCCAGGCCCCTATTTTATATTTTCTGCTGATAAAAATACCTGAGATTCCTGAAATATACCCCAGAATACTTCCTGTAATTACATCAAGGGGATAATGTGCCCCTACAGCTACTCTTGTAAATGCTAAAATAAATCCTATTGTAATGATTGATACGGACCACAGAACTTTAAATTTCAATCGCTGCGGCATAAAGGCAAATAAGATAATGGTCAATACAGTAAAAACTACAATCGAATGTCCTGAAGGCAAACTATTGAAGCCACATAATTTTCTTCCCATAATACATGTAATTTCATTATTAAAAATTACGGCAGGTCTTGGAACACCAAATATTGCTTTTAACGGACAGGAAAATAAGAGCGAAAATAATAAACCCGACAGCAAAGCTTCCCATAGTTTGGGTGCATAGAGTATAAAAAGGGCTAAAAAGGATAAAAAAATCGAAGCATCTCCAAGTTGAGTAAGATTGTATTGTAAATTAGGATAAAGCCCTAAATGGGAATTAATATAAAGAAAGGTGCTTTTTTGAATTTGCGCATAATTATAAACACTTAAAGCATTCTCATAATAAAGAAACATTACGAGAGCAGCTAAACAGAATAAGGGCAAAAAATATAAGGAGAACTTAAGTTTTGAATAATTTTTAATAATACTAGTATTCATTGTGTTGTTTGTTATGGTAAATTTAAAGGCAACTTATTTTTTTAAGAGGAAAGCGACTTAACAGTCATCGCTCATTTCCTCCGCAAAGTTTTGTAATTAAAATGAAGAGGAGATTAAAAAATCCATAACCGTTTAAGTGCCTATCCATCTTTTGGAGAAAAGTAAAAGATATACTAAGTAAAATAACACAAATGATACCCCTTTACGTAAGGGAAATAAAATCTTAAAAAAGTAAATTGAAATGAAACTAGCAATCTTTGAGTACCAATAATAAAAAGCAGTTTGAAAGAAAAACGAAAAAAAAACAGAAACATTCGAAAAAACGGATAATTTACATAATCCGTCTTCTGAAACCTTGTTATTTTTTTTTTCGATTCTCATATAATAACCTTTAATGACAAGTAAAGTAATGGTTCAATTTAGAAGAAATTTAGAATTTTGGGCAAAATAAATACTTTATTTAAAATAATCATATTTCCTAACATTTTATTAACGTAATAATTTTCTTTCATTTTGTTAAAATCAAATAATATCTTTCAATGACAAACCAAAAATCTTACAAAACCATCTTAAATATCGACCATAATGATACAAATAACGACATTTTTATATCTTAATTCAAACGCTACACCGAAACTCTTTAACATTTTTCGTTCTCTTTTAAAATCACTACTTTTAGATGGAATATCAAAAAACGAAAAGGTCGTTAAAAATTGAATTGATTCGGTTACATCAAAAAATAAAAATAAAAGATTCAATTTTTCTACAAAATTCCAGGTTATACTTGCAGCATGAAAATTTTAATCATAGAAGATGAGCAGCAAATTGCTCAAAGCATCAGGGATTATTTTAAAACAAACGGCATTCAGTGTGAAACAGCCGAAAGCTACAGTCTGGCACTTAGTAAAATTGATTCTTACGACTATGACTGTATCCTTTTGGATCTTATGCTTCCTGACGGAGATGGCTTTGATATTTTAAGAGAACTCAAAAGAAAAAATAAAACGGACGGTGTTATCGTTATCTCGGCTAAAGAAACACTCGAAACGCGGATTGAAGGGTTTAATCTTGGCGCAGATGATTTTCTAACCAAACCATTTCACCTTTCTGAACTATTGGTGCGCATGCAGGCTCTCATACGACGCAAAAATTTCAAAGGAAATAACACTATCATTTTTAATGAAATTGTAATCGACATACTTTCAAAATCGGTAATGGTTAATGATACTAAACTGGATCTTACCAAAAAGGAAATTGATTTACTGTTGTTTTTAATTGGGAATGACAATAAAGTATTGTCAAAAGCCGCCATTGCCGAGCATCTTTCCGGAGATATGGCTGATATGCTGGACAATCATGATTTCATTTACGCGCATATTAAAAATTTAAAGAAAAAACTCAGTCAGGCAGGAAGCGGGGATTATATCAAAACAGTTTACGGACTGGGATACAAATGGGAAAATGAATAGCAAAAAATTACTTCAAAAAACAACCAGCACTTTTCTTGCTTATGCTATTATCATTTTAGTAATAGCAGCACCATTATTCTACTTTATCAGCCAGCAGCTTTACATTTATGAGACTGATGAAGTACTGCATTTTCACAAAGGTGCTTTTATCAAAGAAAGTCATAAGGATTTTACACAAAAAGATATTGACTTATGGAACAAGTACAACCATGAAGTAATGATTGTTCCGGACATGGGTGTTAAAGAAGATTCTATTGTTGGAAAAATGCTGTATGATTCTATTGCAAAAGAAAAAGAGCCCTTTCGTGTGCTTTATGCACCGGTAACTATAAATGGTAAGAAATTCACCTACACCGAAAAAATAAATCTTTTGGAAATGGAAGGAATGGTATTTAGCATTGCTCTTATCTTTCTTTTTATCATCATTATGCTGTTAATCGGAATCATCTTGATTTCAAAAGCCACAGCGGCCAAAATATGGAGTCCTTTTTATAATACATTGCATCAGATTGAGAATTTTGAAATAGACAAAAACAAACCTCCTCACTTTTTGCCTACCGATATAAATGAATTTGACCGTTTGAATAAAAGTCTTGAAAGACTGATTGAAAAAAACACCGCTATTTATAAAAATCAGAGAGAATTTGTCGAAAATGCAGCCCATGAACTTCAAACTCCACTGGCCCTCTTTCAAACCAAAATAGATACGCTGACACAATTGAATCTGGACAAAGAACAATCCCATCTGGTTTCTTCACTAAATCTTGATGTTGCAAGACTTAACAGATTGAATAAAAATCTATTGCTGCTGTCGAAAATTGACAATGAAAGTTTTCTTGAAAAAAGTACGATGGTCCTTAATGATTATATTACAAAACATTTGGACTTTTTTACCGAACAAGGGAATACCAAAAACATCACAATCTACACTGAATTTGTTTCTACAGTAACCATTACAGGAAATCCGGCTCTTACGGAAGTGCTTATTAATAATTTATTCTTAAATGCGATTCGCCACAACGAGCAAAACGGGAAAATCATTATCAAAATTACAGAGAAAGAATTGATTTTTTCAAACACCGGACCAGCCACCTCCCTTGCCATTGAAAAACTCTTTAATAGATTTTATAAAAACAACCCTTCCTCTACGGGTAACGGCCTTGGTCTCGCGATCATCAAAAAAATCACTGAGCTGAATCACTGGGAAATAAACTATGCTTTTTCTACTAATATGCACAGTTTTACGGTCAAATTTTAAAAATTCAAACTTCCTACAGATTCGTATCTAATATTTGTACTGTAATTTTTAATTAAAAGAACAGTACTCATGAAAAATTCAATTCTGGCATGTTTGGTCCTGCTTTTTTCTTCTTATGCCATAGCGCAAAAAGTAAATGAAAAAGACATTCCCGCTATCGTAAAATCAACCTTTCTAAAATCTTACCCCAATCAGAACAATGTGAAGTGGGAAAAAGAAAAGAACAATTACGAAGCTTCTTTTACAGTATTCAAAACGGAACACGCGGTACTCTTAGATTCCAACGGTACTATTTTGGAAACCGAAGAAGAAATCAGCGTGAAAAAACTTCCGGCTAAAGCGTTGGCTTACATTCAACAAAATTATAAAAACAAACAGATCAAAGAAGCAGCTGTCATCACTGATGCTCATGGCACGATAACTTTTGAAGCACAGGTTAACGCTATCGACCTGATTTTTGACAAACAAGGAACTTACATTAAAAGCATAGCAGATTAAAACCATTCCAATGAAATTAAAGATATTTTTAGTATTCGCCTTACTTGTATTTAAAACATTCCATGCAACGGCGCAGAACAGCTCCGCAACACTTTCGGGCTTAATTAAAGACAAAACAACAAAATCTCCTCTACCCTACATAAATGTCGTTTTAAAGACGGCCAAAGATCAAAAAATGCTTTTCGGCACTCTAACGAATGAAGAAGGACGCTTTAACCTGACCAATGTAGCTACAGGCAATTATACTTTGGAAATTACGGCTGTGGGCTACAAAACCAAATCACAAAAAATCTTTGTAGGGACGCTATCCGATTTCCTGGACCTCAACACCATCGAACTTGAGGAGGACATCAATACTTTATCTGAAGTTGTTGTGACTTCTAAATCATCTGAAGTAAGTGCCAAAATGGATAAAAAAGTTTTCTCCGTATCGGATAACATCGCCCAAAGCGGAGGCTCGGTTTTACAATCTATGCAAAATCTTCCGGGTGTTACGCTCCATGAAGGGAAGGTACAGCTTCGAGGCAATGATAAAGTAATGGTTTTGATTGACGGAAAACAAACTGCCCTGACTGGTTTTGGAAATCAATCGGGTCTGGATAATATTCCGGCATCTGCCATTGAAAAAATTGAAATTATAAACAATCCCTCGGCCAAGTTTGACGCCAATGGAAATGCGGGTATCATCAATATTATTTACAAAAAAAACAAACAGGAAGGACTAAACGGTAAAATAGGAATCAGCTCAGGATATGGCGCTTTATGGGAACGCAAAGCTAATTTGCCAAGCATTCGTCCTCAATATCAAATGACCCCTAAAATCAATCCTTCACTGTCTCTGAATTACAGAAAAGAAAAAATAAATACGTATTTACAGGCCGATTATCTGTATACGGAAACACTCAATAAAAATGAATTTGTAACCCGTACTTATGATGACGGTACCATCATCAACCAGCAAACGGTACGAAACCGCAATACTCATTTTACCACTTTAAAATCCGGAATAGACTGGAACTACAATGAACATAACAGTTTTTCTTTTTCGGCACTTTTTGGAAGTGAAAAAATTATCGACAACGGTGATGAGCCTTTCTTCAATCAAGATTATTCTCAAAGGTTGCGCCTGTGGTCGTTTTTAGAAGATGAGCTCAAAACAACGGTAATGGCCAGCGCTTCTTACGAACATAAATTCAAACAGCCCGGGCATAAATTAAATGCAGGTATCAACTATACCTATCACAGGGAAGATGAAAAATACTTCTTTACCAATACATTGCCAACTTCGGTTGGACAGGATGCTTTTAAACTGCTTTCGGATGAAAAAGTAGTGGATATTAATGTTGATTACATAAGGCCCTTAAAATATGGACGATTTGAAACAGGTTTCAAATTCAGAAATAGAGAAATCCCTACCAACATGCAATTCTTCCCGGGCGTGAACTCTCCTATTGACGCCAATGCAGGAGGATGGGCCAATTATAAAGAAATCATTCCTGCTCTTTACTCCAATTATATTTTCGAAACGGACAAAATTGAAGCAGAACTTGGTTTAAGACTTGAATATGTAAAACTGCAGTACGATGTTAATCCCAATCATCCCACTTACAAAAGTGACGGATACAATTATACAGAACCGTTTCCTAATGTACGTTTTGGATACAAAATTGATGACAAAAATAAAATTACTGCTTTTTACAACCGTCGGGTAGACCGACCGGCAGAGGTTGACATCCGTATTTTTCCAAAATATGATGATGCCGAAATTATCAAAGTTGGAAATCCCGCATTACGTCCGCAATTTACAAGTGCCTTTGAAATAGGGTATAAAAAAACGATAGAAAAAGGTTATTTCACTTCCTCTGTTTATTACAGAATCATTAATGGAACTATTGCCCGTATTGCCACTACTGTACCCGGAAGTTCACTGATATATAATGTATTTCAAAACGCAGATAAAAGTTCATCAGTTGGAATCGAAGCTGTTTATTCAAAAGAAATAACACCTTGGTATTCTTTCAACCTGAACGGAAATCTATATCAAAATACCATCGATGCTTTTACCGTAACAAATCTATATCCGGTGCCAAGTACATACTATGGAAAACGTCAGCAAATGGTTTCCGGAAATTTAAAATGGAACAACAGCCTTCAGTTAAACAAAACACTAAAAGGTCAAATTTCTGCTGTTTATCTGGCTCCTGATATTATTCCACAAGGAAAAATTGACTCCAGATTTTCTGTTGATCTCGGACTAAAGAAAACGGTACAAAAAGGAAAAGGTGAAATCTTTGTAAATGCCACCGATATTTTCAACACGCTAAGCATACGAAAAGATATTCAAGGTGAGGGCTTTAATTATAGAAGCAAAGATTTTTATGAAACACAAGTGGTGCGATTTGGATACAGCTACAAATTTTAATTTCTAAATCACGTTTTGAATACTTTTATCTCTCCATAAACTTCCTGATTTGGAAGCTTATGGAGAGCTTTTTTTTCCTTAAAAACGCCTGATCTTATACTAATTGTGATTCTGGATATTTTTTAAAATGGATCATTATCTTAGTATAAAACCATTCTTCATAGGATCTTTCGGATCTATTAAAAACGTATTTACTCCTGTTACAAAAGCCGTTCCTTCCACTTGCGGAATTACAGCTTTGAAGGGGCCGAATTTTTCTTCTCTGACAAGTGACCCTTTAAAAGTACTTCCCGTTATACTTTCTATCGTAATAACTTCACCCAAGTTGATAGCACTTCTGGCTTTTTCAATCGCAATTCTTCCGGAAACACCGGAACCTGTTGGAGAGCGATCGACTTCTCCATCGGCAAAAACACAAACATTTCGGCTGTGGTTAGAAGCATTCAACGGTTCATCTATAAAAATAGTTCCATATAAAAAACTCAAATCCTCCTCAAACGGATGCTGAATTTCGGCATCCTGCTTCATTACGGCATGTTTGATATCGACCCCGGTTTGAATAATGGTTCGGTAATTTTCTTCCGTTAATCCAAAATTCAAATGTGTATTTTTTCTCAAATCAACATAAGCATAAAAAGCACCTCCATAGGCCAAATCATAAACGACATCACCAATTCCTTCAACATTTACAACACGATCTAAACCTACGGCAAAACTTGGCACACAATGAAACCGTACCCCTGTTACTTCTCCGTTTACTACCGTGACAAACGAAAAAATCCGACCGCAGGGAGCATCAATTTTCAATTCATTCTCACCTTCTTTTACCGTGATCCATTTCATTTTTGCTGCCAAAGTACTTATCGCAATAATGGCATGACCACACATACTGCTGTATCCTTCGTTATGCATAAAAAGAATACCAAAATCGGCTTCATCATCATTTGGCGGAAGTAAAATACAACCGTACATATCGGCATGACCGCGAGGTTCAAACATCAATGCCGTTCTTAAATAATCGTAATTTTCTTTTATATCTCTCCTGTATTCTAAAACAGTATTTCCTTTCAATTTCGGAAAACCGGAAACAATTACACGCAAAGGCTCACCGCCGGTATGCATATCAATTGTTTGGATCTGCAATACGGAAGCGTCTGCTTTATAATCAGTATTATTACAAATATTTTGGTAAGTACTAGACATTCTTTTGTGCTTTTAAATTATACGCTTCATAAAAATATCCGGCTGCGACAAGGTCTTCTAAAGCATGTCCAACCGATTTAAAATAAGTGATTTCAGTCTCAGAGGTTCTGCCCGTTTTTGCAGTACTGCATAATTCAAACAAATCGGCTTTGATAGTTTCTTCTGTGATAATGCCAGTTGTTAGCGGAATTAAAATATCGCCGCTTTCCTTTAGTCCGCCCTGATAAGTATCCAAAAACAGGCTCGATTTTAGAACCGCTTCGTCATCGGCCTCACGCATGTCTTTTTTGTATGCTCCAACAAGATCTAAATGCTGTCCTGCTTTCAGCCATCTTCCAAAAACAAGCGGAACGGGTGATAAAGTCGCTGACGAAATGATATCAACCTGAGAAATAACTTCTTCTATAGTTGAAACGGGTTTGCAAGTAAATGGAAAATTTTTGAGTGCATGGCAAACCAATTGTGCCTTTTCTATAGTTCTTCCCCAAACATAAACTTCTTTTATAGGTCTCACACTGGCATGCGCCTGAATTAAATTGATGGCCAATGCTCCTGTACCAATCATCAACATAGACGAGGAGTCTTTTCTCGAAAGATAGCTGCTTGCCAAAGCAGAGGTTGCCGCAGTACGTTTGCCTGTTAGTGATTTTGCATCAAGAATTGCCTTTATATTTCCTTTATGCCCGTCGAGATAAATATAAGTGCCCTGAATGGAAGGCAGGTCATATTTACCATTATTGGGACTTACCGTCACTATTTTTACTCCTAAATCCTTACCCGATTGGAATGCGGGCATTAGCAGCAGTGTAGAATCTTTGCCTTCTTCCGGATTAGGATAATCATGATGATGGCGCATAGGCACGCTGATATCCGAGCTCGAAAACCCAGCCCGAAGTCTTTCTATAAGTTCTTTAAAATTACATTTTTCTTCAATAAAATGATCTGAAATAAGCGATATTGGTTGCATGTGTTTTGTTGAAATTTTATTAAAAATAGAAGATTATTCTATCTTAATACTATTTCATGCGTAATCAGATAACATACGCCAATTTAGGGTTAACATAGTACAGATTAACGAGTCACACGATCCTAATCTATAAAAAAAGTTTCAGCGTGAAATTTCAAAACTTACTGATTCTTTTTGAAAAGCCCCGCTTTTAGATTTGAACCTGCTGAACCTTCGGCCAATTGCAGGTAATTGCGTTTGCTCTGATCTTTTTCAATTTTTACAGTTCCCGTAGTTTGTACGTTTTCCATTTTTAGAAAATCTGTCGATGTTGCATCGTTACCACTTAACGGACCACTTCCGTACCCTGCCAGATTGGTGTAATTTGTAAAAAGGCAGTCCGAAGCTTTGTACTGGCGTGTGCTTCCTTTTTCTCGTATCCATACGGTACTGCTGTTTGCTATTATATTATGATGAAAGTCGAAATGGTCTCCATTGGTACTTTGTGTCGTCCAAACACCACTAAAATAACTGCCATATACGAGTGAATAACGCATAACATTTGGACTTCCGGTTCCTCCATCGGTTTGCCAAAAAACAACCGGATTTTTGCAGTTGAAAAAAACACAATGATCAATAACCAGTCCATAACCATTGGCTATAACTCCCACATGTAGCGGCAATACGTCAACATCGCCGGCAAACAGGCACTGTGTTACTAGCAAATCGTCCAGTCTTTTCCCATTACGCCATATCGGATAGGAACGACGCAGGTTATTACCATCTATATAAGAGTAATCGGGACTGCCTGTAAATCGCAGACCTTCAATGGTTACATGGCTAACCTCAGGCTGTATCCCTTTGGCCTCTTCTCCTCCCACTCCCGGTAAAAGCGGTACTGCCGTAACTACCACCGGCATTTTTTGAGGGGTCCAATCCGCATCATCAGGCATAATCTCTGCACGAATGACCAGACGATTTTTTAAAGTATACTTATCATTTGTGAAGATAACGGTCTCCGTTAACAGGTGTACCCCTTCTGAAAGGAAAATTGTTGTTGCTCCCTGTTCTTTGTTTAAGTTTATACGCTTTGCCGCCTCTGCAAGTGTTTTTAATGGGTGCGTTTTTAGTCCTGAATTTGTGTCATGACCAGTCTTAGGATTAACGTATAGCTGTTCTGCCTGTAGGGACGATACGCTCATTACCAACAATAGAAATTTAAGTGTGAATTTTATCATATCCTTTTTTTTGTAAAATTAGAATATTCTCATCCTGCCAAAATGGTCATTTTATCTTTAAAATGGTCAATTATTGCTTCTTTCTATATTGTTGAGGTGTAGTCCCGGTTATTTTTTTAAAGAAGCGATTAAAGTTAGATGGATCTGAAAAACCAAACTCGTATGAAATCTCTTTTGCGGATTTGTTTTGACAAAGTTGTTTCTTTATTTCCGAAATCAGCTTGTGATGAATCATTTGCTGCGCTGATAATCCGCTAAATTGTTTGCAAATTTTATTAAGAAGTCCCGAGCTGATAGTAAGGGCTTTTGAATAAGCTTCAACACTATGATCTGCTGTGAATTTCTTTTCCAGCAAAGATCGAAATCTGTAAAAGTCTAAATGAACATAGGTATCTCTCTGAACCTTGTGAACATCGGCATAATATCGATTGAGAATTACAAGCAATTGATACAAAAGCGACCTGATCAAATGACTGCTGTCATTCTGAAGCTCATCAAACTCCAATTCAATTCCATACAAAAGTTCCAGACATTTTGCGAAAGATGTCTCCGATAGCTGCATCTCGGTTGGACGAGAATATTGATGAAAATACTGAAATCGATACAGAAATAGTTCATCCGAGAAAAAAAGATAAAGAAAATCCTTTTCGAAGAAAAGTGTATACCCTTTTACCGTCTGCTCAATCTCCCAACAGCGCACTTGTCCCGGACTTGTGAAAATAATAGTCCCCGGGCTTATTACCATCTTATTCTCGTTCAATGTAATAGCGCCCGCTCCCTCTTCGATGAAAAGAATTTCGTAAAAACTAAGCTGATGTAACGTATTGTCTAATACAAAATTTTCCAATGTTTCGATACGTCCAATATCCAACAGCAATTCCGAACCGTACTTATAGGGAAGAAAATGATACGTTTTAATTTTTGTGACCAATGCTTTTTCTTTTTTAATTTCTTACTGTATTATAGATGAATTAAAAATACAAATTTACATTGTTGAAAGAAATCTCTTTTTTATGATTCTGAATAATTTCACACTCAATACCTACCTACTTTTTTAGATTACTTTTTCAGATTTTTATCTTTAAATAATTTCTCCACAAACTTTCTGTACCATGAGAATTGATTAATTGTAAATATAAAAAGGATAATGGCTGTCGAGCAGATGGCGATAACAAACATATTGAGCGCGATGGCCATACCTACAGCCGAAGTCGTCCATAAACCCGATGCAGTGGTTAATCCCTTAGGTAGATTTTTTTCATCTCTAAAAATAAGCCCTGCCCCTATAAAACCAAGTCCTGTTGCAATAGCAGCAAGCATTCTGGCAATAGCCGATTTATCCTCGGTGAGATGAGCAGCAATAGAAACAAAAAGACAAGAAGCTACACAAATACAGGCAAAAGTTCGCACACCCGCATTCTGCTGTTCTCTTTCTCTCTCAATACCAATAATTCCTCCCAATAAAAGCGCCAACAGTAATTTGGCAGAAAGTAAAAGTTCAAATTCAATATCCATAATAAAATACTTTTTTAATGCCACATTGTAATTTTATTACATCTCGTAATAAAGCTCGTTTTTTTCTTTTACTGGTATATTTTCTGCCCCTGTCATTTCGAGCAGATTGATCTCTATTGTTTTTGCAAGCGAAGTCATTGGTGTGTCAACAGGTGTATTTTCAAAAGGATCCTGCATTATAATAGCTGTTTTTTCTATTGAAATAAACAGAACAGGAATCAATATCGTTATAAGAATCTCTACCACCAGCTGTGAGTCTTCGAGTCCAAAAGGGAGTATAGCTGCAAATACATAGATCAGGGTATGAACTAATACGCTGTATGATTTTGGAAAAACGGTATTTTTTAAACGTTCACATTTACCCATACTGTCACAAAGCCTGGCTAATGTTTCATTTAACTGCACCTGTTTAAACTCTGAAATTAGTCCTTGTGATGCCAATTCTGCAATATTAAGGGAGTGTTTATCCAACAAAGCATTAGGGATATTAGAGGCTTTGATCTGAAAAGTATCAAGATAAGTCTGCACCCTTGGTGAAAACGGCTGTTTGCGCAATGACTCTCCCAATGCATAAAGCCAGATGATCTGTCTTTCTGTAAAAGCATCGGCAATCTCTTTATTTTCTTTTGATGTAAATTGGATTATCTGCCGGATTAAAGTCCTGGAATCATTTACTATCGCTCCCCAAACGGTTCGGGCTTCCCACCATCTTTCGTACGATTGCGCTGTCCGAAAAGCAAGAAGAAGAGAAACCGCAGTACCCACTAATGCCGGAATACTTAACGGCAGAGATACCTGTTGAAATAAGGGATGCATGTCGAGCAATCCAATTAATATCGCAAATAGTACGATCAGTACAATCTGCGATCTAATCTCATTAACAAAGTACAAAAGTGATATTCTCCTATTTAATAACATAAGTAATGATTAAAAATTCAACAATTGATTCTGTATCAGACAATTCAAATATAAAAATTTAAATTGAGGTAAAAGTTATTTATAGCTGTTACCTGGTCATTTGGACTGCTTATAATTAAACTTTGAAAGATCAAATTCTTCACGAAGGAATAACAAAACTTAAATCAGCCGAATTAAATAACTAACTCCAACGAAACTAAATAATAAAATAGAAAAGCAGCTAAAATCGTGCTGCTTTTCTTCTAATAGATTCTTTATATTTGCAATTATTTTAATTAAATCTAAATAAACCAAATATGCGAATTTATTCTTTGCTGATGGTGTTCTTTACTATAAGTTCACTTTCCGCACAACAAGCTTCTAAAACAAATCCCAAAAGTCAGGACAGTATTTTACCTGATCAATCAAAATCTGACAATGAATTAAAAGAAATTGTTATCTCTGCTACAAGACAAGTCGAAAGTTTAAACGAAGTTCCTTCTTCAGTAACGATACTTTCAAAGAAACAATTACAACAGCAACTGAGCATAAGCTCCAATTTAAGTGATATTCTGGGTACGACAGTTCCGGGTTTAGGTTTTACCACAAATAGAACTCAGAATTTAGGTCAGACTTTACGTGGCCGCCGCGTATTAGTAATGATTGATGGTATTCCGCAATCGACACCTTTAAGGGATGGAGCAAAAGACATGCGTTCTCTGGATCCTACAGTGCTGGATCGTGTTGAAGTAATTAAGGGTGCTACCGCAATTTACGGTAACGGTGCTGATGGTGGTTTGATCAATTATATTACAAAAAAACCAACTACCGATAAAGCAATAAGCGGATCAACAGAGGCTGGAACAGCTTTCTCATTGATTAAACCTAAAGAAACTGCCGGTTTCTTTGTGTCACAGCAGTTCAACGGAAAAATTAAGAAGTTCGATTATGTAATTAGTGGCCGTTATGAAGAAACAGGACTTTATCGCGATGCAAAAGGACGTGTTCTTTCACCGGAATATGGAATGAACGATCTTAGAAACTGGAATGCTTTTGCTAAAATCGGATATGATCTTAACGCTAACAATCGTCTGGAATTAATGTACAATTATTTCAAAAGTACGCAGCATACCGATTATATCGCTAAAGCCGGAGTGTATGGAAGTTTTGACCAGCCTACTACCGGAATCAAAGGGTCACGTCCCGGAGAACCGGAAGGAACTCCTTATAACCACAATGCGGCTTTAAGTTATATTGGGGAAAATATTATTGGAAATACAGATATTAATGCTACTCTTTACTTTCAAGATTATCTTACACTTATTAACTATAGTGACTTTTTTGAAAACAAAGGACAACCTGCTACACAAAGTAAAAAGTTTGGTTTTCGTTTGAATTTAAACAGTCCCTACGAAATCAATTCTCTTATATCTGGTAATGTCACTTACGGACTGGATATTCTTTCGGATATTACCGATACTCATCTTACTGATGGCAGATTGGTAATTCCGGAAATGAATATGACCAACCTCGCTCCATACTTTCAAATTAAAAACATGTTTGGACCAAACTTGGTATTTAAAACCGGTTTGAGACTTGAAAATGTAAACATTGACGTTCCTAACTATACCACCATTGGTATTCGTAATTATGTAAACGGAACTTATGTAGGTGGAGGTGTCGCAGTAAACGGCGGGGCATTACATTTTAATGCGCTAATGTTCAATGCCGGACTGCGATATACAAAATGGAATTTGTTTAAACCTTTTGTAAGTTTTTCTCAAAGTTTCAGTGTAGCCGATTTAGGCTTAGTATTACGTGCTGCAAAAGAAAATACCGTTAACAACACTTCAATAAAAGCAGTTACTGCCAATAATTATGAATTTGGATTCTCCGGAGCTGTAGATCGATTATCTTATGAAGCAGCTGTTTATTACAGTACTTCCAAATTAGGTGCTTCTTATGTTTATATCGACGGTAATCCACAGATTTCCCGTTCACCTGAAAAGATCTATGGTTTTGAGTTATCAGCAAAATACCGTCTTCATTCCAAAATAGATATCGGAGCTACTTATTCTCTTACAGAAGGGAAACGTGAACTTGCCGACAAAAAAGTGTATTTAGGAGGTGACCGCATCAATCCACCAAAAATAACAGCTTATACTGTATTTAGGCCTATCGAAGACTGGTCGATTTTTCTTCAAATGATCAATACACCGGGAAGAGACAGGTTTGAGCCTGTTAATGGAACTTATACTTATGGAACAGGACCAATAAAATCATTCACCGCTTTTAATCTTTCGTCCGGTTATACTTTTATGAAAAAAAGTACAATTCGTTTAGGTGTTGAGAATTTATTTAACAAAGACTACTATACAGTTATCTCACAATGGCAATCGAACAATATGAATTATGTGAAAGAAAATGGTACGCGATTGACCATAAGTTTTACACAAGCATTCTAATTACATCACAAGTCATCAACAAAAAAAGGCTCGAACATTACGTTCGAGCCTTTTTGTATTCAGTATTCTAAAAAAAACTAGAATTTATAAGTTAAACTTCCCATAACAGTACGTGGAGCCTGAACATTTATTGTCGTATAACCATTAAAATACAATTGATCTGTTAAGTTATTTACTTTTAAAGACACTCTGTATTTCGGCTGATCGTAGTACAAAGCAGTATTAACCACAGCATATGACGGAAGCTCAAAAGTTTGACCAGGTCCGTTATTGTAAATGTAGGTAGCGTCTCCGTAATTCCCTCCAAATCCTAAACCTAAACCTTTCAGTTTTGTTTTTTGAAGGTTATAGCTGAACCAGTAATTGATTAGATTTTCAGGTCCTGCAGTTACAGGTCTTAAATCATTTAATTTAGAGTTATTATTAGAGTACCCCACAAGAAGGTTCAATCCCGGAATTGGGTTAGCTGTAAGCTCTACTTCAAAACCTTTACTATATTGTGTTCCGTTTTGTATGCTCGCATTTGGAAGATTCGGATCTGCGATTACAATATTGTCAACTTTGATATCATAATAACTAAAAGTTGCGCTTACTTTATTCTGGAATGCATTCACTTTCACACCAACTTCAAGCTGATTTGCTTTTTCAGGATCAAACTGTTTCATTTCAAGCTTTCCGCCAACATTAGCATTTAAGAATCCTTTATTGGTAAAACTATTTTGGTAATTTCCAAAAACAGATACCTGATCTTTTACGATTTGATACACGGCACCAAATTTTGGTGAGAAGGCATTTTGAGAAAAATTGTCCGCTTTTGTATTCGAAGCAGGATCAAATGATCCTTTATTTTGAAAATGATCAAAACGTACCGCTGCCGAAAGAATTAATCTTTCTGTAATGTTGATTGCATCTGCTACGTAAACACTATATGTCGCTATAGAACTGTTAGTAGTATAAGGAGCATTCCCTTTTCCGGTAAGTGCATCCTTTACATTTGTTGGGTTAAAGTCATAATAATTAGTCACCGCTCCTGTATACTTTATGGTATCAAACGGCGCATAACCCGGTAAACTTTGGTACACTAATTTATTTGAACCGTAATAGATATCACCACCAACTAAGAAACGGTTTCTCATGGATCCAATTTTGAAATCACCATTAAAGTTTTGTTGGAATTCGATTGCGTTATCTTTTCCATTTGCATCCCAGGCATTTCTTGAAAATTCCTGATCTTTCAAAAGGTAAAACCATGTTTGTAAACCACTTGCTTTATTAGAACTGCTGCTGAACACGGTTTGAGAAGTCCATTCTTCTGAAATTTGATAAAGAGCCTGCGCAAAAACGTTTAATGTTTTGGTGTTGGTCATAAATTCATCTCCTAAAAATGATCTTTTGAAGTTAACATCCAAATTCTTAGCATTATTAACTCCTAAGTCAGCAATAGAAACTCCAAAAGGAAGATAAATTAAAGGCATACCAGAGTTGTCCTGATTTCCAATTTCGGCATCGATAGAGATGGTAAGTTTATCGTTTACTTTATAAGCAAAAGACGGTGCTACGAAGAAACTCTTTGAGTAACCGAAATCCTGAAAAGTATTCGCATTTCCAAAAGCAGCATTCAATCTGAACAATGCGGTATGGTCATCATTAATTGGAGTATTGATATCGGCCGTTAAACGGTTAAAACCATAACTTCCGTTTTGATATGAAATTTCTCCACCAAAATTATCATAAGGTTTTTTAGTTACACGGTTGATTAATCCACCGTAAGAAGAAACCACATTTCCAAAAAGTGTTGCTGATGGCCCTTTTATCACTTCGATTCTTTCTAAATTTACCGCATCAGTGTTACTGTTTACTTTTCCGGCAAGACCATTTCTAACTAAACTCTGAGTAGTAAATCCACGTAAAGAATACCATGAAGCTCCGTCACCGGCACGATTGGTGGCTGCCCATAATTGATATAAACCCGGTACATTTTTTAATGCCTCATCCTGATTGGTTACCAACTGATCTTTGATTAACTCTTTTGTAACCACATTATAAACCTGTGCATTTTCAAGGTTTTTAATCGTCATTCTCGACACATACTGGCTTTCAGATTTGGTATATTTATTAGCATTCCCTTTTACAAATACTTCTGTAAGTGCTTCAGATGTAGTTAGCAGTGTGAAATTTTCGACAAGATTACTTCCTGCTGAAACTTCAACATTTTTTTCTTTAGATGAAAACCCAATTACCGAAACCTTCAGAATATAATTTCCGGGTCTGATGTTCTTGATCTCATAATTTCCCTGAGCGTCAGTGGTAGTTCCAATCTTTGTTCCTTTCAGTGTTACAGAGATATTATCTGCTGCCTCATCATTAGACAATGAAACCGTTCCTTTTATTGTACCCGTCTGTGCAAATGATGCAGAAGCCGTAAGCAGCATCATCAAACAGCCCAAAAGTGGCAATAGTACTTTTACTTTCATGTTATTTAGAATTATTTTTAATAACGCAAATGTATTATTTGTATCAAATCAAACCAAATTATTTTGATTTATTCTAGATAACAACCCTGTTTTGATACTTTTAAGTACTATTTTTCATTCTTTTATTAGAAAAAAAGCAATATTCATTTTTTCTAATAAAATTAAATTAGAATCTTTTGATGAACTCCATCATATCTCCGATGGTTTTTATATCTTCTTTTTGAGTGTTACCAAGTCCTCTCTCCTTTTCAATATGCAATAAACTGATTAACATCGCTTTTTGCAATCCGTTTAATGGATCACTGCTGGTATCAGGCTCAGGAAGCAGGTCCTCCAATTTCATTTCCCAGGGGATATCAGGCCACTCCGTTCTCTTCTGACTCGAAAAAACTTCTGTAAAAGGCCGGATTTTAGCATCTTTATCCCTATCGGTTAACGGATCCAGTCCCCACTTCTGGCAGACCGTTTTTATAAATGAAGTATGTTCAAACTGTTCGTTGATTATGGTATTGGGCTGAATATACGAAGACACCATTATCATAGGAACACGCACACCCAAACGATCAAAAGTAAAATCGCACTCACCTTTCATACCGGCAACAGGCGGCACTGTCTCCGGAGGACTTACATGGTCATAACAACCACCATGTTCGTCATGAGTAATGATAAAAAGTATTTTATCTCTTTTAGGACTATTCTTGATAGCAGTATATACCTCTCGTATCAATTCATCCCCTAATTTTACGGTGCCAACAGTTAAGGCATGATTCACTGCCGATGGATGTTGATCGTTGTGTTTGTGAAGAAACTTCGGTTCTACAAAGGAATATTGTGGCAGGGTTCCAAATTCTAAATCTACAAAAAAGTCAAGATGTCCGTGCGTATTGTATTTTCCTTCTCCAAAGCCATTCACAATATTGGTCAGGCTTAACGGTGCAATAGGTGAATAGACTTTCCATGAAACATCCTTTTCATTCATGCGTTCAAAAATAGTGGGAAGCGACCAAACCTCTTTAATCCACGAATCCATATCATGCAAGTCAGCGTCAATTCCTGGAAGTCCGCTCCCATCCTCACCAAGAGGATTAATCACTTTACCTCCTGAACTGGCAGCATGCCAAAAAGCCCTATTGCAGTAAGTCTGACTCGGTACTGAACAATACCAATGATCAAAAACCGCAAATTCCTTAGCCAAAGTTGCCATTGCCGGAATCTGATCGGGCTGAAAACACTGCATGATTACCTCATACTGCTCATATGTGGGGCTGTCAATACGGTAGGTTGCCCTCAGATTACTTTCGTAATCGTTGACAAAACCATTCATACCAGCCTTAGGAGGCACAGGATTAGGCAGATTGTAAGGTTTTGTCATTAAATAATCAGATAAACCGACATTTGACGAAGGCTCAATGTTGTTAAAAAGCTGCGTATTCACGTGTGGATATTCTTCACCCGGATCCGGATAAGGTGTCTGGTAATTTGCAGCCCGTGAAGGTGAAATACTTTTATTCCCTAAAGTATTAGTCACTCTTTGGGGTATCGGATTGGCATAATCAATTTCCGGATTATAAAGTCCGTCAAAAGACTTATTTGTCGGCACTTCCTCTTTTTCATAGAGATATCCTAAAAGATTGTCGAACGAACGGTTTTCCAGCATTAAAACTACGATATGCTCAAAAGTTCCTAACCCATCAAATTGATTTTGATTTTCCATTTTTCTGTTTTTTTCAGTTCTAAATGTAAGAAAATGAAACAAATAATACTTGAGTAGTTTTACGCATTTTGTGAATTTCGATTGAAATCTATAAGCAAACGTTCTTACCAAATACCCAATTTTAGTATCACTTGGGTTTCTTTTAATTAAATTATATAGTCAACTATATAGTTATGAATATTTTTTATTACTTTAGTTCTAAATAATAAAACACATGAATTCAGATTTTTTAAAAGATTTAGGATACAAAGCATTGGATTCCAGGATGAAAAGAATCAGTGATAAAATATCTTATAGTGTCAAGAAATTCTACAAAGAAAACAACATCGAAATTGAACCACATTGGTATCTGATTTTTATGCTTCTACGGGATAAAGGAAAACTGTCCATTGCTGAAATAGCCGATAGTCTGGGATACGCGCATCCCACTCTCGTTATGACTGTAAAAAATATGAGTTCAAAAGGTTATTTAATTGTAGAAAAAGATCAGCAGGACAAAAGAAAACAAATGGTTTCTCTCTCCGAAAAATCAATTCATTCTCTGCCGCAATTTGAATTGATATGGAACAGCTGTGAGGCTACTATATTAAGTGTATTGGATCACGATTTAGGTATTCTTAAATATCTGGACGAGATCGATGAAGCTCTGGATAAAACCACATTTTACTACAGATTTAAACAAGAATATTCAAAAGCAATTTTAAAAACCTAAAAATGAAACATCTAATCATCATTCTATTATCGATATTCTGCTTTTCAGGATATGCCAAAGAAACTAAAATTATTGTCAGAGCTAAAGCAAAGGATGCCAAATTTATTGGCAGTTCTTTGGGCGGTGCTTATGTAATCGTAAGAAATAAAACCAATAACAGTATACTGGCGGAAGGAAAAACAAGCGGAAGTACGGGAAACACAGATTTGATCATGAAGTTTCCTAAAGAAAGAAATACGGTCATTACAGACGATGCAACAGCAAAATTTACGGCTTCTATAGATATTGAGGAACCAACCTTTGTGAGCATTGAAGTACATTCTCCTTATAACAACAAACAGGCACAGACTTTAGTAAGTACTGAAATTTGGTTAATTCCGGGCAAAGACATACTGGGTGACGGAATCATTTTAGAAATTCCCGGATTTATTATTGATATTTTAAAACCCAGAACCCATCAGTACATTGCTTTAAAATCAATAAGCGACAAACCTTTTCAAATACAGGCAAATATTGTCATGATGTGCGGCTGTATCATTGAAAAGGGCGGTATTTGGGATTCAGATAAAATAGAAACAAAAGCAATAATTCATAAAGATGGAAAACTGCTTCATGAAGTTAATCTAAAGTTAGTTTCAACCAATTTACTGGAAGGCGATTTGTTGATTTCACAACCGGGAAACTACCAAATAACCGTGTATGCTTATGATTCAAAAACAGGAAATACTGGTATTGACAAAGTAAACTATGTGGTATTTTAAATAAAACTGTATCTCTTATGGGCTAAATATTTTTTACGCAGATTTACTAATCTTTTTAATTCGTTAATCTGTGGCTTTTGCTTTAAACACTTAAAACGGTATAATCTTCTAATCTGATGCTGACCTCAGCCCAAAAAAGATTCTAACATTTTTTTCTTCGCTATCAAACACAAAAATACTTTTAGTACTTTTGCCCCGACTTACATTTTTTAGGAGGCGAGTTTACTCGCTATGAACATTGCGGGCTTTTTTATGCCCGTACATGTCACTATACGCGGTTTCAGTACCCCCGTGTGGTGCGTTAATGCGCCCACTGCCTCCGAAAAGGTGTAAGTCAACGGGAAAGGCTGAAACCGTATTTTTTTTAGCCATTAAAAAACTTTCTGCAATGACTTACACAGAAAAAACAAACCACGCAGAGGCAAAAAATGCCATCTCTGCCCTAAAACGAACACCTAAGATATTGACTGTTCGTCACGTTAAAACGTATTCTTTTTACAGAGCATCGCGTTGTCCCTCTATTTTCAGGCCCCGGCCTAAAGAACTCCCACAAATTCGCCTTTCCGGTAATTGGCTACAAAATGCGGGATTCACTATCGGCAAAAATTTGACCATTACCGTAATGAAAAACATGCTGATTATCAGGCCAGCGAAAGAAATTAAAAATTGATTCTAATATTCACAACAAACCCCGCTGAAATGTGCGGGGTTTAGTTTTTTTTATGATCTAGCAATTAAATATTAAGATAATTCCCATAAATAGTAAATATTTTCCATATCCAACTTACAGAAAATATTATTGTAAACTGTCCATTTTTTTTAAACTTTTCTATATAGTCCAGGTATTTTCTTAAACCCTTTTAAATCTTACATTTCAGGTTTTACCTCTAATCTTTCTAAAAAATTAGTAAAGTTATCTCCTATGAGATAGGTATTTTGATATTTTATATTCTCTTCAAAGCTCCTTCCTTCCGATTCTTCTTCGTAATCTTCTTCGTCCCATTCATTTTCATGATCCCAAAATAAAATATTAGAATAATTATTCTCTGTTAATCTTATTAATATCAAATTCCCTAATCCATCACCCCCTATTGGTAAACATTTTTTAGGAATTCTATCCTGATACATATTTAGATTTTTAAAGATATCTTTTGGTGAGTTTTCAACTTTTCCGAAAAAAGAGTCCACATAAGAACCTTTAAACACAAAATTTGGAATCCCCAATATTTCATCATGGATATAAATCGCTTCAGTGTTCAATGGTTTGAAAAACACAGATTCATTAAACCCTTTTAATCCATAATCCTTAAGATAAGATTTATAATCATCCGGTAAGTGCGAGTCTATCGATTTTTCTATACTTGCTATATCTTCATTGTCTAATACAGCATTAGAAATATTCTTTATATTTCTTAAGCCTCCTAGTGCTTCAAAAATTTCTTCCATATTATTTTTAATTTATTAATTAATTACACCTTAGTACCGCCGCACTACCAGCTTTCCCGAGTGTTCAGTTGAAAAGCTGCGCAAATGTCTCTGACTTTGCGCTTTTTTTACACTTATTGAATTAATAAAGTTCGTAAAAGTCTCCCGGCTTTTTATTTTATTTCTTAATATTATTTTGATTCTTTCTTTTTCAGAAATTGTATATAATAAATTTAGTTTTAAAGTCTTAGACTTCACGGTTTATGTATTTTAAACTAGACGTTTCAAGTTGGCGCAAAGTCAGAGACGTTTGCACAGCGCTTGTGAGATATACTTTGCGGAGCGAGGTATTCATTATTGATCTCCAATCTATTTGAAAAAACTTCAAAAGTTGTCCAAATATCAGAATTAAACTTTTCCAAACTTTCAATAGTTGTTAGACAAAGAGGTGATGAATAATATGAAACATAATCTGTACTAATCACTTTGCAGCTATTTAAAATTATAATTTCACCATTGTTTTTTTGCAAAGAATTTATCCCTATCAATTCTTCATTTGACCAATGCTCCAATATTGTTTCGTTTTTCATCTTTTAATCTTTTTAATTACACAGAATTATAGTTGGTTTTGCATTAGTTTCCGTTTCTAAGTAGATCTACTCTAGGCAAATTTGGCCTGTTTTTTTGGGTCTAAAATTTAAATTCATTACACCTACAAACAAGAAACTGCCTCTGTATTGAGGCAGTTTTGCTTTTTTCTGTACTTTCTTAAGTTTCCACTATCCTAAAGAAAGATATCTGCTGGCTGGTGAATCTTAAATATTATAGATTAACAGTCAAAAT
The DNA here is from genome assembly GCF_023539155.1 of Flavobacterium sp. B183. Classification (NCBI taxonomy): domain Bacteria; kingdom Pseudomonadati; phylum Bacteroidota; class Flavobacteriia; order Flavobacteriales; family Flavobacteriaceae; genus Flavobacterium; species Flavobacterium sp. B183. The sequence goes on from NZ_CP097434.1 coordinate 4,639,834, forward strand.
TAATTACTCAGCTATTCCTACTTTTTCAAATCTAAGTCCTTTAATATCATTCTCCGCAATAAAATTAACAAATTCATTTGTACAGAAATAAGAAGAACTTAGTTTATCGTCCCTAAAAATAATATTATCTGAAATATTGTTTTTTTTAAACGATATATTATTTTCTCTAACCATTAACATAATATCACTATTAGATTTATTATCCTTATTTATGCAATCAATCTTTGTTAATAAATTAACAAAATAGAACTTTTCAGATAAATCTGTCTCTACGTCAAGAATTTCTATTTTTTCGGATAATTTATTTGCTAATAGATTTCTGTTTTTCTCATTTATTAATAATATCCCTGTATAATAACAACTCGCATCAAAATCTAACCTTCTGTTATCTTGTTTTTTTTTGGATCGATAAATATTTTAAAATCTAACTTCTCATAATTACTACTTAATAACTCTCCTCTAAAATCTATTGCTTGTTGTGAACTATTATTGTTTTCGTTGTAAACAAAAAATTTAAACTCATCATAGTTCTGTGAAATTCTATATATATCCATTTTTACCATATTTTTTTGTTAAATAAGAGATCATCCGAAATGCTGTTTAATTCATCTAAAACACCTTGTTTTCCTCCTAATGCATCAGCATCAATAATTCTTTGATTTATATTCTCATAATACTTATCGGTATGTATTACCCTATGATATGCTCCAGGTTGAATACTATTTGGGTCGATATGTTTTAAATAGATCCCATTTTCGGCACTATTAATATCTATTTGATGCTTTTCTAATATTCTTCTTGCAGGATCAGCTCTAACATCATCACCAGCTACCATATGATGGGCAGCTGAACCTTTCTCTTTACGCCAGCCTCTCCTCATATAGCCTTTTTTTCTCAGTTCTCTTTGGGCTTTATTTATGTTTTTTCTTAATTCTTTTGTACAAGATAACCCTAATATATCAATTTGGGAATTACTATCAAAAACATACCCATAAAAATTAGGATTGTTACCAGCGAGCCCTATTGGATCCTGAGAGATATAAACTCCAGTCACAGAATCATAATATCTAAACCTATTATAATACAATCCGGTTTCATCATCCTCATACTGTCCTAATTGTCTAAAAGGAATAAAGCTTCTATCGCCTTTTAAATCTTTCAGACAACCATAAATATCATAATCCGTTTCCCAAACTACATCTCCTTTCTTGTTATAAGCTTGTAAAGGTTTACCTAGATAATCATTAATGATAGAAAACTTTTCTTCTCCTATAATCTTGGCACTTGGTACAAATGAACTTTCCTGATACACCCAGGTAATTAAATTCTCAATCGGTTCCGGTTTATCATATACTAAATCATCGCCTTCAACAATGAGCTTAGGTCTTTCGCTTAGATCGTACTTCCATTCGTGAATAAGAACGTTTCCATCCCAAACATAACGATTTATTTTTTGGTTTGCAATTTTTACGGTGCGTCTGCCTAAGGCATCGTACTCAAAATGTACTTTCTTTCCATCAGGATTGGTTACGCTTTCTAGTCTTCCATTGGCTAGCCAACTGTAGGTAGTATCTCCCTCCTGCCACTGCTCGTGTTCTTGCTGTAATCTGGTTTCTTCGGTTTTATTGCCCGCCAATTGATCAATCCAGTTGGCTGACACTTCGAATTTTAACTCTTCATTGATTTTTCTGGAACTTTTATGTACCAAGTTGCCCAGTTCGTCGTATTTGTAATGGTACTTTTCGTCCTGTAATAGTTTACCGCCTTTACCGTACTTGCGATCGCTGCGATCGGGAGTTTTATAAAGATTCCCTACTGCATCCGGGGTTTTGTAAACCTGTTCTTTACCATTATAATCTGCCTTTGCCAAATTACCAAAATCATCATAATCAAAGTAGGTGATATTGGAGGTCATTTGGTTCACCACACTGCGCAATTGCTGGTTGGTATCCCAGTTGTAATAGCGTGATCCGGTGCGTTTACCATTGGCAAAAACTTCTTGTTCTTTTTGTTTCCCGTTGTTGTTGTAACTGGTTTTAATATGGAGTCCACCTGTAGTGAAGCGTTCTATTTCTCTTCCCAGTTCGTCGCGTTTCAGGGTAGTTTCCCATTTTTGATGCTGTTCTTTGAGTTCGTTGCTTTGGGCTTCTATACGTTCTAGCTGTCCTTTTGAATCATAATGGGTACTAATCTCTGCTTCTAAACTAGTGTTTATATGGGTGCGTTGCCCCAGTTTATTATATGTAGAAGTAAGCGTAATCGCATTTTCTATTTTATCAAGATGCTGTTGTTGAGTTTCTTTTACGACACGCCCCATTTCATCCCGCTCCAGAAGGATACTTACATTTTGATTTACGGCCTCGGTTAAAAGTCCGTTTTTGTTGTAGCTGTAGGTTTCCCAGGTACCGTCATGATAGTCGACTCTGGTAATGCGCCCTAGAGTATCTTGTTCGTATTCGGTAAATTTTCCGTTACCATGATCTATTCTGGTAACTTCACCTGCGAGATTACGCTGGTATTTTTTGACCATACCGTCAAAAGCGGTTTCTTTTATAATGTCCCCGGCTTTGTTTCGGGCAAAATAGTACACTTCATTTTCTTCATTTTTGATACTCCGCAATTGCTCCATTCTGTCGTAATCAAAACGTACTTTTACTCCATTTTGTTCCCGCGTAGCAAGACTTCCCATTGGGGTATAACTGAACTTAATGTTGTTTTTATTGTCTTTTAAAGCTATTATCTCGTCATAATTGTTGTACGTGAACTGTATGACATTACTGTCTTTTTCAACAATTTGTCTTACCCGATCTAATGCATCGTAACTAAAATAATCAGCCATCTGCATTGGGGTATAAATGGCTTCTACGCGGCCACGATGGTCGTACTCCCACGATTTTAACTTCTTGTTATTCTCGCGCCACTCTATCAGATTGTATTGATTGTCATAAATCAGTTCGAGTTTGTTGTTGTTTTTGGCAACACTGGCCAGTAATCCGCTATTGTGATAAGTAAAATGGGTAGTGCTTTTATCAGGGGCAATAATCGTTTTGAGCTGATCCTCTCTATCTTCTTTGTACAAATAAACAGTTTTATTGCCTTCGGGATCTACGGCTATCGACGGGCGATTTTCCTCATCATAAATCATGATTTCTTCTGTCCCATCGGGATAAACGGTACCGATTTTATTCCCCAAATCATCGTAATTAAAACCCAAAATACGTCCTTCGGGATCAATCTCGCGATAGAGTTCCATAAATTCGGTGTAGTCGTAAAAGGTGCTGTTCCCCATTGGGTCTTTTACTTGTGTCACCAATTGACTTGGCTCATAATAATAAGTAGTTACGGCCATGTTGGCATCAGTTAACAGGTTGTAACCTTCCTCAGGGTAGTATTTTATCCAGCCTTCCTGCCAACCACCATCACCCCAGGTGTGGATACAACGGTCTTGATTATCGTATTCCCAATAAAAAATTTGTCCGTTCCGGTCGGTTTTTTTAATCATTAAATGATTTTCATATTCAATGCTTGTTGGCTTTTGAAGTGCATCAAAAATAGCACTTATGTTACCTTCGGGATCGTACTCGTAAGCTACTAAAAGCTCATCCTGTTCCGGTCCAACAAGTTCCAGTTTTTGAATGAAACTGTCTTTAGTACTTACTTTGATCACTCTTCCTGCAACATCAATGATTTTTTTCAAACGGTTACCTGTAAACTCAAAAACAATACAAAGTCCATCAGAGTTAATAATTTTAGTAAGCTGATATTTTTTTCCGTCGAACTGGGTGAATTCATAGCAAAATTTACTATCATGGCTGTAAGCCTGATAGCCATTCTTTACTTTTTTAAGAGTTGTTTTTTCTTCGCGTAAGTAAAACTCTTCTTCAGGCATCAGGATAGGAAAAGCAACAAGTCGTCCGTCGTCCATACGAAGCCCTAAGGCATCGTCTTCAGGGTACAATTCTACTGCTCTGTCGTATACACAATGTGTTCCATGACCAAGCCAGCCCACATATGGGGAGTCTGAATACCAGCTTCGTTCCCAATTTAAAGGAATTGGACCGGCAATACTAAAATCGCTCCCTTCATAAATCACAGCACCACTTATAAGATTTACAGGATCAAGTGCACATTTTCTGAGCGAATCTCTAAGCCCTTTTGTAGCTTTAGATCCCTTCAGATGAATTTTTTTAGCAAGTCCTCTAACTTTTTTCATCAAGGTACTAAAACCAATACTAGCTAATAAGCCTGTAAGGACTCCTCCCCAATCGGGAGGATAGGGTCCACCAACCATTACGGGTTTCCCCGTTGGGATAGGCAATGAAAATGAGGTTGGGGCAAAAAGGGTTGGGGCAAACGGTAGCATTTTCTTGCCTATTTTGGTTTTCCCTAAAGACATCGATAGGGGGATGCCGATATCATTACAGGTCATTAGCATATGTCCTTTGGGACTCATCCTCGTACCGTCTGAAAAAACGGTTTTCGAGGCGAAAAAATTCATACTTTCATGGCCAATGATAGGTGTCATAAGCCAGGGTGGTGTAAAAAGAGGAATGTGCATTAGAGGTATTATGATACCGCTAGTGTCCGAGTTTCCACGTTTAAAACCATTTACATGCACAGTGGCACCTAAAAACGGAACGTAATCAAAAGGATCCATCACAATACCTATATAAGGATGAAACGGGTTAAATGGAGGCAGGGTAGTAAAATGGATGTCTATCCCCACCACAATGGTCAAATGATTATCGGTTAGTAACATAATTAATAGGTGTTGCTTAATTGATATTCCTCTTGTATCTGTTTGGCTATTTGCTTTGGATTGTCGTTCCAGTTTTCTCCAAAAATGAGTACCATTCGTTTAAAAACAGCTTCTTTTTCTGAATACCCAATTTTAGGATCACTCTCTAAATAACTGTCAGCAATAAAAGTAAAGTTGACAATTTTAAGGGTTTCGTCGGTTAGTGCGTATCCGTACTCAAAAGCATCATTTAAAATTTCGGTATATCGACTGCCTTTTTTCTTGGCAGCCAGCAGCAATGCATAATTATAACCGTTGATCACCTGCATTTCCTGATTTATTTCCTTAGCAATTGCTACTTGTTTTAAAAAATAATCAATCGCTGTATCTGTATTTCCAATAATACTATGATGCGAACCTTTGTAAACTAATAGCTGCATTAAAATTCCCGCGACATCATCCTTCTCTTTATAAAACGGAGTCGTAATTTTTATTCCTTTATCCAATAGCTCATGAATAAGCTCCTTCTCGTCTTTAAATTGGAATAAAAAGCTGGCATAGATCAAATAAGACGAAGCCCAAAAGCTGGTTTCTCCGGTGCTTTTACTAATGTCGATAAGTTCATTCCCCAGTTTTTTTACTTTCTCCTGCTTTTTATTTTTTGCTGCCTCACCAATTTCAAACAAACATTTTCGGTAGCGTACCTGTGGATCATTTGGATTTCCTTGTGTAGCTATTTCTTTGTAAGCTTTGTTTATTTCCTGATTTGGAATTTCTATGATGGTTCCGTTTTCCTTTGCTGCAAAAACTACATCGCGATACTGCTGTCTTTCCTGATAATCCAAAAACAGAAAACCTATATTTTCCGGCAATAAAACGGCCAGTTCATTGAGACTTTCGGTCAACAAATCGGCATTGCTAACTTTTTTGATTAATAAACTTACGATCAAAAGATTTCCTGTTTTTGCTTCAAATTCTTTAAAACTAATAAGCATTTTGATGTAGAATTCCTTCAGACTTTCAATACTAAGCTGATTAATTTCCGGAAGTACTTCTTTAAAAGTGGCAAAATCTTTCCAATTCCAATTGGGATTTTTTTTCAGATCTTCTTCAAAAGTTACAATCCATTGCTCTATGATCGTGCTGTAAAAATCTTTTTTATCATCAAAATCAACAACAAAAGCAACAAACGAATCTTCGGATTTACCATAAGCGGAAGATTCTAAGTGAATGAAAGCATCCAATAAAGGAAAATCATCCTTAAAACAAACCATACTGAATACTTTAGCTTTTGGCTTTTCTTTTCGGGTTTTGTTCCAGATTTTCTGAATGTTCTCGACTCTTACAGCGATAGGATTGTGCGTATTATGCATTTTTAAATTCTAATTTAAGTTCACCACTCCACCTTTAACATTGGTCATTGTTTTACCGTCTATGTCAACAACCTTTCCTTCTGCCAAAATGGTATTTTTACCTTTTATATTGATACTTGGCGCTTCATTACCGATTTGAGTGTCACTTTTCACACTCACCTCATCCGTACCAACAGCAACTATTTTTTTACTGTCGACATTGACCTCATTTATACCATTTATATTTACCTTTTCATCAGCAAGAATGTTAATTTCTTTAGACAAAACGTCTATTTTGTTTGGAGCATAAATGGTCATGGTCCCGTCACCGTTAAGTTTTACCATATTACCACTTGGGTCTGTTGCGGTAAAACTATTATCTCCTTCATCTAAAACTAAAGAAGTACCACCTCTGGTCGCAAAACTCCTTTTGTTGTTATCCTGGCCACCGCCTCCACCACTTTTTCCATGAAATACACTTCCCAAAATGAAAGGTCTGTTTGGATCTCCATAACGGAAATGAACCATAACATGATCCCCTACATCCGGAATAAATACCATTCCTCTGTTACTTGCTACTTTTCCGCTGCTTCCTGCATCCGGAGTTAGAACACGAAGCCAGGCCGTTTTCATAGAAGTACCTTGCTGCCAAAGCATTTGCACTCTAATTCTTCCTTTGTTTTTAGGATCTGTATTGCTTTCTACCAGAGCTTGCTGTGTTTGTGCTATTGGATAAGCTACATCAGGTTCCGGAAGACTCAATACTTTTGAAGGTATCGCTCTGAAGTTATTTTCGTATTCTCCTAAATGGGTCGCATAGTGGCTAATTTCGGTAATAATATAGGAGCCTACTTCTTGTGTTATCATACTTTCGTTTTCTAAAACACTAGATTTTATGTTGACTATGCTTCCTATTTTTAATTTGGTATTTTTAGTAGTTGCCGAAACGTAATTGGTATCGGCAGCAGCGCTTTCCTGTTTCTTTTTTAAAAAAGATTCTAAAACCAAATCATCGCCTGTACTCACTATCCCGTGTGTAAATGCCGGTGTTGCAAATACCTCTTTTGAAGTGGCAAAAGCTTCATTGCCTAATTTTGGCAAACCGCCTACCGTATCTTTCGATTTTGCGGTATAGCGTTTGTCAGCGCTTTCATTGTAGGTAAAAGCACTGAATTTATTCGGTACTGCCTGTACGGATATTTTTAGTTTTGAGATATCACTATTGTAGGTCAGAGAAATCGGCTTGTCGAAACTTTTAGGTTTACCGAAGATTAACTTCTCTCCATCATAATACAACCATTCATTGTATTGTTTTGCCAATCGCTGAATAAACTGAAAATCGGTTTCAAGGTATTGATTCTGATAGTCCATTTTACTGGTATATTCAGGGTTTACCTCGTTTTGCAACTGCTCTCCTGCTCCATTTTTTATGGCTTCTTTGACAATATCTTTTAGGGCTAATTCTTCCCATGAAAATAGCTTCTCACCTGACTCTAACAATATGGTTTTAGAATAACCCGATACGACAATATGGTTACCCGAATGTCCCATTTCCTGATCAAAATCGATATTAGTCACTACTCCCAGAAAGTTGTTTTTGTCTTCAAGCATGATGTGTACCACTTTACCCAGCCAGGCCTGAGCATTTTCAAGAGTGTAAGCCAAAGGACTTTCGACAACGGCATGGGGAACACGAATTTCAAATCGATGATGATCGTTTATCACTTGTACCAATTCTATACTGGTAAAATGGCTTATTCTCTTGGAATCTATTCCAAAAATTATGGTTTGTGGTATCATTATTTTAATCTTTTTAGTTAGTACTAACTATTTATGTCTATCGGATCAGTGTGGTGTTATTTAATTTTTATAAATCTTGTATCGATTATTATATTTAAGGAATGTTATTATTATCGGTATTTAAAAACTTCAACAATGTCTCATTGTTCTCTAGCATTTCGGGGGTTAAATTCAACTCTTTAGTGCCTTGATGCATAATTAAATTTTTACCAATTTTGTAATAATGAACGGTTGTTTTTCCTTCATAATTTAAGCTGTTTGCGCTTATAATTATGTTGCTTTTTTCATTAAAATAAAAAGAATTAATCCCGGTTGTAAGGATATCAGATCTTTGTTTGAACTGATAATTAATTTCTTTTTTATTAATTAAATCAATTGCAATCAGATTTATTCTATTATTTACCTCACTCAGGGGCAATAAAAGAATATGATTGTTTGTGATGTAAACGTTTGTCGATTTATCATTGGTAATAAGACCATTTATAGGAAATACATTATCGAATCGATTTGGATATGCGATTCTAATAATGTTATGTCTCCCCTGGTTCACATAAATACTATCTTTATAATATTTAATGGTATATAAAAGTCCCTTTCGGTCTTTAACTTCTAAACTGTCAATTTCAAATTTTACCTGTTCCTTCTTAATTTCATTTATCGAAATAACATTTTCTTTATTCTTCGAATTACATCCAAGAAAAACAAAAAAAGTTAAGATTATAAGTAATTTAAGTTCGCTAGTTAATTTCATTTGAAACGGTGTTAAATTTTTCGTTCTGAATCACCAACTGTCTTTTTTCTTCTTCCAGTGTACTTTTTACGGGATCAGTAAACAAAAGTGAATTGCCTGTCAGGATTGTATTTATTTCCTTTAACCTTTCTTTATTAGCCTCTATTTGAAAGTCTAAACTATTTTTGAAACGCTTCTTTACTCCGCCAATTTGTTTGAGCAGATGCTCGCCATAATGATTAGCACCACTGCTGTCCATATCAGCATTATAGGCGTACTTTCCTCCATGTCTTTCTTTGGCTGTAGGATAATATGTTCCGGTATTAAAAGCCTTATCAATGTCATCTGCGGTTATGGTGTCATTTTTTATTATACTGGAAAAATGGCTCCAGTTTTTGTCAATTTTGTTAAAATAATCCGTCAAAGCGGCCTGATAACCACCCAAATTGGAGTAATCTTTAACGGTACCGTGACTGGTACTTCTTTTAAAGGGTTTTCCCATAACTCCAAATAAATTATAGTCCCCATGTTTTATTGCAGATGCTCCATATCCACTTTCTAAACTTGCCTGTGCCAATACCAATAATGCTCCTTGGGAGGATGCACCTTTTGCTTTTGCAAAATCATATATTTCGACTGCAATTGTGGTCAAAAACTGATGGTGAACCGGTTTTTCTTTTTTAGGTGGTGCACTTATAGCTTTAGCTTTAACATCTTCGGCTACACGATTACCTTGCGGACTTCTTCTTTGCATCATTGCGCCCACTTTGTCCGTATTTTCCCACTGACCTGTTTGTCTATTATACTGAGGTCCTTTGACACCTAATGAACTGGCGTTCTTATGTTTTCCTGAAGATGAAGATTTAGCCATGAGATTGTTTATTTAGATTGAGATACCTCAATAGTCATAAAACAATATCTCTTTTGGGGATTTATTTCGTAGGTTACTTTTTGCGGTATCATTGGGGTTTGGGGGTTATTTTATTAAGAAGGCATCCCTATTAAAATTGCTTTAATATAAAATCCCTTAGAAAAAGTATATTTTAGAAATACACTTATCTACTACATAAAAAGAAAAAATTATTTCAACTTTCAGATAATGGAACTAAAAACAGTACGAACGAAAATCTTTTACTAAGATTTTCCTTCAGCTGAACCACTAAAACTAAGGCCTAAAAAATTCGGATCTTTTTATTTTTAAGAAAACAAGAAGCGATATCGTATCGCTTCTTGTTTCACCAACTAGCTAAAATTAGATTTTAGCCCAGTTGTTATCTAATGTAGCATTACCTAATGTAATTTTCTCTGCAGAGAATGTAATCTCAGTAGTCATTGGAGTTTCAGCCAAAGCGTCTAACTGCTCACTAAAGAATACAATAAAAGCATTTTCAAAAGAAAGTTCTTTCATTACTTGCTCAGAGTCAGCTTTGAAAAATTTTACTTTTCCGCTTACTGGTTTGTGTTGACTGTTTACCGCTTGTTCGATAACTGTAGTGTTGTCTGTAGATTTAACTCTTAAGTTTAATCTTCCTCCTTTAATTTCAGAAGAAACAGCTCCTTTACCGTCAGTATGTCTTAACATATCAACTTTTGAAAATAATACTTGGTACTCGTTTCCTTCGAATTCTAAAACTGCTTTAAATGCCATAATAAAAAATTTAAGTTGTTAAAAATTGTTTTTTAGAATCCTCTTTCCTTTTGTATGACTAGTATGAACAAAAAAAAGAGGTATTCTACATGATTTTAGAATACCTCTTTTTGTACTAACGTACTTTTTATAATTGCTTCTTGTAGGAAGATGAGGGTGATTCGCAATCAATATTTGTACGAATATACAAATACAATTTTGAAAAACAAGTTAATTCGTAATCTTTTTCATAGAAATAAAGAAAAAATATTGCTTTAAGCTAATCGAAAATGTAAGAATCCAGTATTTACGGGGGCTGACAGAAAATTCATCTTTTTCTTCTACGACCAAAATAGTCGTATAAAAAAATCTTACCAGACTCTTTCTTATTTTTTCAGTACTTTTTTGATGAATTTATCCCGTTCTTTGGATTCGTAAAAATCAAAACAGTTACAAAAAACAATACCACTATAAAAAACTATTCCTTCTTTTCTTTTTTTATTTAGTCAATAATCTCTTTTTGAATACCGGCACGATATAGCTCTCAATTTCTCTCCATTCGAAATGAACACTAAACTCTTCATATCCACTATTCCTATAATTTTTAGTATCAAAAATTGAAAAATAAAAGTCCGGAACGCTTTTACTTTTATCTATGATTATTCTAAAATTTAATAAATCACTTGGTTTTAATGGTAAATTAATGTCCTGATCTTTTAATTTTTTTCTAATTTTTTTTAACAGTCCAGGTTTATCTACAAATAAATCTACTCCAACTCGTTTACCATTATTCAGATCAAAACAATAATACTGAATTGCTTCCCACGGTGATCCATAAGATTGAATTCCGATCGAAAAACTAACGATCTTATTTTTATCATAGTAAATTTCATAATGTTCAAATCCCGAATTTGACTCTCGTAAAGTATTGTTCAAAATACGTTTAGAGAGCGTATCTTTTTTCATTCTGATTCTATCCTCAGGCCTACCAACAAAAGATTTGTCAAATATTTCATAAGTATTCTGCGTAATTGCATATACTTTATTATTTATCTTTTCATTATTCGAATTGATTTTTAACTCTTCAATTATCAAAAAGCCAGAATCTACATATACAGAATCTTTTAAGATTCTAAGGCTCTGACTATGTAGTGAAATTGAAAAAAAAACAAGTACTACTGTTATAAATTTGTTTCCCATTTCTATTTTGATTTTACTTCTTCTTTTTTTGCAGGATTCTTTTTTTCCTCTTCCTCGAGAATTTTTGCAGCCTCTTTATCACCGCCCTTTTTTTGTTTCTCTAAATATTTCTTTGCTTCTGCTTTTTGTCCATCATCACCATTTTCTAACATAAGCTTATAGTGCCTATTAATATCAAAAGCACCTTCTTTTCTTGCTCTTACTAAATTGGCTCTTCTATTATTTTTTCCAACTTTACCATCGTACTCATTTACACATTTTATAACAAGTTCGATATCATCATTATCAGCATGTTCCTTTGCAAATTTTTTATTTTTCTTTGTCCCATCATTCCAAAAATATAATGCCGATTGTGTTGCATACATTGCATCATCTGATATTTTTAAATAATTACCTTTTAATTGAACCCCCTCTTTTTCAGCTGTAAAATCTATCTGCCCTGAAGTATCCCCAGTGAAAGTATTTTTATTTCTATAGTTTGTAAAATTTGCATAATTCCCCCTTCCTGTCAATTGTTTTAAACCTCGTCCTTTAAATTTCCATCCATCTCTAGTTAATTCGTCTCCATTCCCTAATCCTCTTTTATCTCCTGTATAAGGAGCATACGCTCTCGACATCAAAGGGACTCCAAAGTGCGAATGTGCTTTTAGATAAATTTTATAATCAATTGTTTTGTCAGCTTTTAATACTTCTCTAATTAATTTGTCGTTATATTTTTTCTTATCTTTTGAATCTTTTTCTCCTTTAAAAGCTGCATAAAGTTCTTTATCAACAATTGATGGTTTGTCTTTAAGAAGAAGTATCTTTAATTCATCATTTGTTTTAGTAAGGGCTACTCCTTTCGCATCAACTATTTTAAATATAGAACTAAGATTATCCTTCAATGAATTAACTATAGTCTCATTTATTTCTATTAGACTTGAGCTAAAAACGCCTGGCGGATTAGAATAATTTTCGTATTCAGAAAAAGTTGTAAAGTTTGCACTTTCAACACCAATTTGAGAAATAAAATGAGCTTTCCTCAGACATGTATCTAAGCCAAAATCTTTTCTGTATTTATTCAAATATGGTAAAATAGAATCAATTATCTCTGTTTGTTTTGCAGATAACTTTTTGACATCTATCGTTTTTCTGATCAACTCACTGGTAAACTCTTCCTCACAGTGCGTACATTTATAAGTTTTTTGCTCTTTGACCGGTGGCACAGGCGCAGCTGTAGTATCAATCTTTTCTGGTGCATTGCGTTGCGCAGAGTCTGTAATTTTAATATCGACTCCTCCATAATTGCATTTAATTGTACTTTTAAGAAGTAATGGAAATTTTTCCTGAAAATACACTGTTCCCACATCTTTCCAGTCGGCAAGCTGCATTACTGAAGCGCATGGACTTGAACTCTGCGGGCTTTTTTTGCAGTTGCCTTTAAAGATTACACTTTTTTTGTCTTTCTCGACAATCGTTGCTACTTTTTTGTCTTGTATAGTAGGGGTGTCAAAATTTACTTTTAAGTCGCCCTCCGGAACGGTACATAAGTCACATTTTAGTTTGGCTCCGTCGATAACAAATTTTAAGCCATCCTCGGCTTCCTCTTTTTCCTCGCGTTCTTTTCGTTTTTGAGTATTATCTGGTTTTGCCATTAGAGTGATGTTTTATTAATGTTATACAAAATGCTCAATCTTTCTTTTTCTATTTCTAATGTTGCCAATTCTATCTGATGTTCTCTGTACTCTACAGTACCATCATATTTTATGTTATCTGTCTCTGAATTCTCTTCAAACGGTTTTCCTTTTATGAAGTAGGTGTCCAATTTTTCATCTTTTGGATGAATCTGTTCCAACATTACAGCGCTCCCACAATCTATTATTTTTTTTTGCCGCTCAATAGGAGATGGGGTTCTATATAAACTAAAAAAATACAAACCAAACATTTTATAATCGGAGAAGAATGTTATCATTTTTTGCTCGTCTTCTACCGAACTGCTAATATCCTGCAGGTATGATTCTACAACAAAACCAACATTATCTATGGCCAATTTGGCACGAACAATTTCCCATCGCTTTCCCAGTTCCTCAAAGTTTACTATTTTGATTATTTTGCCATAGTTATTTACTTCTACTTCAACTTCGTCAAAAGCAGCTCCTATTCTTTTGAGAAAAATAATATTCTCTGTAGATAAATTACTTGTGATTTCGATCTCGGAAAGAAATAACTGAAACAACTTATCATTTCCATTGTCTTTGTATCTTGTGATAGCAATCTTTCGGGTGTAATTTATTTTTTTTATCTTTTTTGGATTCGAGAAATCTGTTGTTACCGTTTCAAATACAAACTCATTTATTTTATCAAGCTGAGGGAATACAACATCGTAATCTAAATAGGTCATCCTTTAATGTATTTTTCTTTTTCTGCCTTCATTGGGCTGCATCCCGAACCAATCTCTTGTTGAGGACCAATGCAGGTATTCATTCCTTAACTTTCTCAACATGGTTTGCGAACTGTAACCAACAACAGTAACACCTTCTATATCAATTACTTTCATTTCAGGTTCTTTTTGCGGCATTTTAAGCTTCTCAAAGTCTAATTTAGGTTTATATTGCTCTACCCGTAAATTGTCGACTGCTATCTTGAGCTCTTCGAATTCATAATTATGAGTTTTGAGTTTTTGCTCTATATCCAACATTTCAGCATCTCGTCTCTCCTTTTCTATCCTTTCCAGTCTTTTTTGTTCGATTACTTCGTCACTGATGAAATCCCATTCTTTCACCTCGTTGGTTTCATCCAAGGCATAAGGTGTTAAATAGCTTTCTACATCTGTTAGAAAATCATCTAATGGAAATTTCACAGCTGTTTCTTCTACAAAATACTCCTTCATTTCAGTACTTCTGGCATACGTTTCCATAAAGTGCAGCGGAATATAACTATACTCTTTTTTGACTCCTTCATACTGATCTTCGGTGCCTTCTATTTTTTTTCCACGGGTGCCTGTAAGTTTACTATAAGGCGGAAAACTCCATTGAATTTTCGTTTCAATTTGATCTTCTTTATACCAATACTGTCTGATCAGGTCTCTTCTTAGTGCTTCTAACCCCATTTTATCATCAAAAAAACCATTTGGAAAAACAGAAACATAATGTCTGTCTTTCATCTGAGTTCCGATTTCATCGACAACTTCTTTCTCTGTCATGTAAGCTCCACCTATATCGCAATGTACTCCCGGAAAATTTTTTTCGATGTATCTGCCGGGAATTTGATTGATTCGGGTAAGAGCAAAATTTTGACGATGTTCGTCTTTTGCTGTAAAGTGTACTACTTTTTGACAGTATAAATTATTCAGATGCAGCTCGGCAATATCATCATTAAAATGTGTTGACCAGGCTTCTTTTATGAGTTTGCCTCCTTCGTCTTTCACATTTCCATAATCGTCATAATGATCCCGAACACCATTCTCCTCAAAATAAGACGAAACGGTATCATAAATCCCCACAAACCGGACAACAATCTCTACATTTTTCAAATCATCAAAATCAAGGCTGGTTTTTTTTAGCAAACTGTATCCTAAATGCCCCATCTTAGGGAGCTGATCTCTTATTAAATAACTGTTGTCTATCTCGTAATTATCGACATCTACAAAGGCATTTCGCATTTTTTGTATGCGTACACTACCGGATTCCGAATAGGGTCTTTCAATATATTCTACTCCACAAGGGATTTGTTTTTTCACTGCATTTGCGTAACCACTATCATGGTTTACCTCGTAGACCAGATTTCTGGACGTAGCAGCACCTCGGCTGAATCCAAATACATCAAGTGTGATTTGAGCAAGTTTTGTCGCATCATCACTCTCTGCCATCTTCTGTGCTACTTTATCTGCAATTTGCTCACAAGCGTTACGCACTCTGGCACGTATACCTGTTTGTCCCGAACCAAAGGCAAAACCGTCTGTACTGTCGCGCATGAGGTGATCTGTTCCCATACCCGGTACATAAATGGCGTATTTTTTTTGTTCACAACATTGCCACATACGTGCCACATTGGTGTAATCGTTACTATAGCTGTTGTCTGTTCCCATACGATCCAGACCAAACTCATTTAAAGGGACTCTATAGGAGGCAACGAGATATTTGTCTCTTTCATCAATAGCTTTAAACTCCGCTTCCTCAGCAGGCGTTTTATTTTTCTTGGAGAGGAGTTCTTCTATCCGTCCTTTATTCTTTATTTTTTTATATTTTTTTTCGTCTTCACTTTCCAGCGTCGCATTATCTTTTGAATAATCAATATTTCCCTCTGCATCTTTACCCCGGCTATGCTTGTTACGCATATCGGTATTCGTCTTATTATTGAGTGTGCCGTCTATAAAAATTCCAAAAGTCACTCGTAGGTCTTCTTTTTTTATATCATCGGCCGCTGCTCCTGTATTGTATACAAATGTTTTTCCCATAACAATGATTCTGTTTTGTATATTCTTTTAGTAAATACGATTCGAAAACTGGTGTTTTTTTTGTACAAGACTAATTCTGATAAGTAGTGAATTTTACTGGTAATTCTTTTCCGTTTCCTTTAAGTGTAATAGTACAGGAATTATAGGATTTACCAATTTTTACCTGCATTTCTATGGGTGCTCCGGGCTTTAGTTTTTCAATATCTCTAAACGTTTCACGAACTTCGTCATCTTTAAATATCAACTCTAAATAACTGGTTTCTCCATCCGCTTTGCTGTAATCAAAACTTATTTTGGAAGGTGCCGCATTTTCCTGAAGCGGTAGATTCATCTCTTTTTTTTCAGCAAGAGACTGCCCCAAAGTGTGACTCAAAAAATAAATTTTATCCGGCATCTTTTCTCCCTCGGGAAACGTAAAAATGGGATGCCAATTGTATTTGTATTCTCTTGTCACTATGCTTGATTCAAAAACGTTTGTTTTACTTTTTTTCAATGGTATAACAGCTGTACCGTTTTTTAGGGTGGCTCCCAAATAATCACTACCCGGGTTTATTTTAACTTCTAAATCAATATTTGCTTCAGGATTCTTTTTACGCAACTCTTTGAAGGCATCAAAAATTTCTTTCTCATCAAAAATAAATGAACCACTATAACCCTGTCCGTTTTTATCCCACCAACGAATTCCTAAACTTCTTGGGATTGCTCTTTCCTGATACTCATTTTTGGCAAATTCTTTTTCTAACAGCGTTTCGCGCTCTCCATTAAATAAGGCAAATGACAATTCGTCCTGTACCTTTCCTTCCCTCACGAATACGGCAGTAGGGCGCCAGTTATATTTTATGCGGTAGCTGTCCCAAAGTCCGTAAGGTATGGGTTTGTTTTTATTTGCTTCCTGAACATCAGGCGCTATAATTTTCGGATTTTTTAAAGTTCGCTCTCTGTCAGCAGGATCAAACAACAGTCGTTCATGACTGTCCAAAGAAGCTATTTCTTTAGCACTTATCTCTGTCTTTTTTCCTTGATAGCGTCCAATTTCTACATCTTTCTGTCCGCCTTTCAACCAGACTACTACTACACCTCCAGGGGCAAAACCTACTGTAATGTACTTGTAAGTTGTCATTACTTTTCCCTTTTTTTGGACGTTGCTCTGAAAGCCTTCATTAAATAGTTTTACCATTTTAGGATAGTCCAACTCTGTATCGATATGATACATCACATCTTCAACATACGAATACCACGTACAGTTAAGTCTTTGCGGAATTGGTTTTTCGCCCTGACTCATTCCTGAGGAATTTTCTCCCCAATCTCCTATTCCTGTGGTTGTACCAAAACCGTATATACTGGTTGTACTGTTGGGCTCTTCGTTTACACCATTTGATACTAACGGGCCTTCAAGCCAGCCTCTATAGACTTGTATAGGGTATCCTGAAGGACAGCTTAAACCTTCCTGCCATTTAAAATTTGTTTCCATATTAGTAAGGGGGGCTTTTATTGCGGAGCTATTAACCTTTTTATCGGTTTGCTTTTTCTCCTGGCAAGAGCTTGTTAACGTATTTGTTATAAGAAATAATAGTAAATAAAGGGCTATTTTCTTCATGCTTTTTAAGTTTTATGCATACTGGTACGATCTTAACGAACTACTTGTAAATATATCAAAAGTAAGATACATCTCATATTTTTTCTTTAACTAAACCTGTTTCCGTATGCTTTACATAGTTGTCAACTCTTTATTCTATTATCGTTATGGTAAGAATGTTTTATCTAGTTTTCAATTCCATTTTTATTAAAATACTCCCTAAAAGTTTTTTTAAAATTGGATAGGTTTTGAATTCCTGATTGTATTATTTTCTCTTTACTATAAATTTCATACTTTCCATTTCCGGTCTCTTTTCCTGTCCAGACAATTCCGGATTCAATCTTTCCGGATTCATTCGTTTTTAAATAGGTAATTATCGGAGGGGCAAATTTTTCAGCATAACTTCTTAAATAGATTCTGTAAAGAGCATCTTCTTTGGAAAAAAAAGTTGCTATTGAATTAAAAGCGGAATCTAAATTTTCAGCATTTGCAATATGATTTAAACTAGTAAAAAGCTTTATCAGATTTTGGTCAAAATTTTCATCGAGATCGTTGAAATCAAAGCGGCTTATAGAACTCTTTATTTTATTATTTACAAGAAAACTATAGATGCTGTTGCTTTTGGGTAACTGATCGATATTCAAATTTATAGCTTCAAAATAACCTACTATTTTCTTGTTATAAAATAGTTCGCTTATTTGCAGCTGATCCTTAAAATATATCTTAATAACAGCAGCTGATTTTTCTCCATTACTCACTGTAATGGTATCTTTTTCTTTAGTAAAACTGAAGATGTTTCCATAATTGACCGCGTACATTTCTACAATAAAACTTTCCAGTTTCCCGTCAATATACTTTTTTGATAATGTACCGCCTTCTATTTCTGCTTTTTGTACCTCTTCTGCTTGTCCAAAAGAGGATACATTTGCCAATAGAAAAATAAAAAATAAGAGTTGCTTCATTCTGATTTGATATTACGATTACGTTTTCTTTGCCTGTACCGTTTTGTTGCAATTAGGATAAATTATTACCAATGTGCCTGCGCTATCCTTTATTTACTTTGGCATCAATGGCACCCAGTACTTTTGAGATTCCCGAACTTTTTATCAAAATATCTCCTCCTATGGCTTTGTGAGTTGTTGTGGCTGTAGTTTTACTCAAATTACCATTGATCTTTACGGTTTTATCACCTGATACTTTTTGCTCGTACATATTTGTAATAAGTTTGTAGAGTTCTGTAATATCGACTGTACTGCTTTTTCCAACTTTTAAGCTGTTGTTACCGTCGATAGTGGTTTTCTTATTACCACCTACCCCTACAGTCATATTTTTACCAACCGTAATATCCAGATTATCACCAACATTGATGGTCATGTTTTTAGGTGCATTTACAGTAATATTACCTTCACCATCCAAATAAACACTGTTGTCTGACGGGTCTTTTATCAGAATACTTTTCTGCTTATCATCAAAAGTGATGGTGCTTCCACAGCGGGTAAAGAAACTTTTAATATGATTGTCCAGCTTACCGCCTTCGCCTGTTTTTCCGTTAAAAATACTGCCGATTACATACGGTCTGTTAGGGTCATTGTAACGAAAACTAACCATTACGTGATCGCCTACCTCCGGTATCGTAACCCATCCGCGATTTTTATTTACAATATCGCTGGTTCCGGCATTAGGAGTTAATACATACAGCCAGGGTGTACGGGACTGCTGTTTCTTTTGCCATAATAATTCTACACGAACTCTTCCATTACCACTAGGATCATCATTGGCCACAACCACGGCTCTTTGTTCCTGTGCAATTGGCATGCCTACCTGAGGTTCGGGAAGTTTTTTTATTTTAGCCGGAAGTGCTCTGAAACTATTTTCGTACTCTCCAATTTCAGTAGCTTTATGTGTAATTTCGGTAATAATATAAGTACCTATTTCATTCGATTCAAATTGCGTCTTATTTGTGCTCAATCCTTTTTGAAGAACCTCTGATTTATCTAATATTTGCTGAGATTCGATATTAATTATAGAGCCGATTCTTAGTTTTGGATTTGAGCTTGTTGCCGAAATGTAGTTTCCTTCTGCAGCTATACTCTCCTGTTTCTTTTTGAGAATACTCTCAAAATATACATCATCTCCGGTACTAAATTGTCCGAACTCGTAAGAAGCTGTACTGTATAATTTTTTGGAAGCTTCGAAGGCATCTTTTCCTAATTTCGGTAATCCCTCTACGATGCTGTCATCTGTTTGTGCCTGATAAAGCTGATCGATATTTTCATTATAAGTATAACCGCTGTACTGATGGGGTTTTGCTTCTACCGATATACTTAAATTAAACAGGTCTTTATTGTAAATTAATTTTATGGGAGAGCTTTCTTGTTGTGGTTTTCCAAAAAAAAGTTTTTCTCCGTCATAAAATAACCATTCGTTATATTGTTTGGCTAATCTCTGGATATACTTAAAATCCGATTCCAGATATTGCGTTTGATATTCTATTTTAGAAGTAAATTCGGGTTCGATTTCATATTGCAGCTGTTCTCCTGCAGCAGTTTGTATGAGATCGTGCACCATATCTTTCAAATTGAGATTTTCCCAGGAATGCAACTTTTGACCGTAGTCTAACAAAATAGTTTTAGAATATCCTGAAATAACAATTTGACTGCCTACATGTCCCAATTCTTGTTGATAGCGAACGTTTGTTATAATTCCCAGAAAGTTATTGTTACCACTTAACCTGATGTGCAGCACTTTTCCAAGACATTCCTGGGCGCTTTCCATCGTATAGGCTCGAGGTCGTTCTATAACAGAATGTGGAATACTTATTGAAAACTCATGGTGAGCATTAATGGTTTGCTTTAAATCGATTTTAGTAAAATGAGAAATTTCTTTGCCGTCTATACCAAAGATTATTTTAGGAATGACCATAAATCTGTCTAGTTTTAAGTTTAATTCTTTAAAATTTTTAACTTAAACAGAGTATAGTCAAAGCCCTTTATTTAAAAGTTCTTCGCACCGAATTCAATTTTAAGCTAAAAGATGTCATATTCTGAAAATAAAAAAACAAGAAGCAGTACTCAACTGCTTCTTGTTTTATGAGAAAAATTAAATTTTAGCCCAGTTGTTATCTAGTGTAGCATTACCTAATGTAATTTTCTCTGCAGAGAATGTAATCTCAGTAGTCATTGGAGTTTCAGCCAAAGCGTCTAACTGCTCACTAAAGAACACAATAAAAGCGTTTTCAAAAGTAAGTTCTTTCATTACCTGCTCAGAGTCAGCTTTGAAAAATTTCACTTTTCCGCTTACTGGTTTGTGCTGGCTGTTTACCGCTTGTTCGATAACTGTAGTGTTGTCTGTAGATTTTACTCTCAAGTTTAATCTTCCTCCTTTAATTTCAGAAGAAACAGCTCCTTTACCGTCAGTATGTCTCAACATATCAACTTTTGAAAATAATACTTGGTACTCGTTTCCTTCGAATTCTAAAATTGATTTAAATGCCATAATAAAAAATTTAAGTTGTTAAATAAAGTTTTTCAGAATCCTCTTTCTTTTTGTGTGACTAGTATGAACAAAAAAAAAGAGGTATTCTACATGATTTTAGAATACCTCTTTTTGTACTAACGTACTTTTTTTAATTGCTTCTTGTAGGAAGATGAGGGTGATTCGCAATCAATATTTGTACGAATATACAAATACATTTTTAAAAAACAAGTAAATTCGTAATCTTTTTCATAAGAATTAAGAAAAAAAAGAGACCTTTTTATTTTACAAATGTAAGAATCCAGCATTCATAAGGGCTGACAGAAAATTCATCTGTTTTAAAAAAACAAATAGCAACTGCAAAAAACAATCTAATAGTCAAAAAATATTTTTTCAACATTCCTTTTACTTCTTCACCTAACCCCCGTAAACACAAAAAGAGATATTCTGCATAATTTTTAGAATACCTCTTTTATCTGTTTTTTTTTTACTAATTCACTTTAATCTGTAACATTTTTCATAAAAAATAACAGAATAAATCCCAACAGCACAACGGTTATGTGCAGGACTATTGAATTGACCTGTGGCTGTAAAGAATTGACCTGGTTTTTTAAGTCTAAAGTTGCTGTGGTATGAATTTCATTAATTTTGTTCACCTGCTTTTGTAATGAATCTATGGTCTTGTTCAAATACAAAATATTCTGATGCTGATTAGAAAACAGTCTTTTCACTTCTTTATCAGACAGCGCTCTTTTTTTTCTAATCACTCCTGTTTTAGGTTCTTTTAGTATCAATTCGCTAACGTCTTCAATTTTATTATTGTTTACGGCAAAACTGTCATTTAACTTGTTTACTAAGAAAAAAATAAACACAATATAAGAAAGCAAAAACGTAGGCAGTATGTACTGAATAAATATTTCAAGCGCTTTGGGCTTTGCGGCATTGTGTATATTGTTTATCGTACTGTAATTGGTAAAAAAAATAGGCTCTTGTTTTTTTTCTTTGTGTAGCCTCTCCGTTTTAAATTTTTCTTCTAAATCAATTAGTTCAAAACGATCGAGGCTGTACAAACCTAAATTCTCATTTAATTTTTTATGATGTACCATCCAATTGAGTACTTCTTCTATCTGATATTCTGTAATACTGGGATTTTTAAG
Organism: Flavobacterium sp. B183; assembly: GCF_023539155.1. Lineage (NCBI taxonomy): Bacteria > Pseudomonadati > Bacteroidota > Flavobacteriia > Flavobacteriales > Flavobacteriaceae > Flavobacterium > Flavobacterium sp. B183. Next base: position 4,661,923 of record NZ_CP097434.1, read on the forward strand.
CCTCCACAAAATTTCTTTTTTTGTAAACTCGCACGGTTTCCCTTTGCTTTCAAAATAAAATAACTCTAAAATTATTTCATGCAAAGGTTTCGTCATTTCTATTGTATTGATAAGTTCCATAATCGTTATTTTATAGTAGCATATTTTTCGATATATAATAGTGTTTGAGCTGAGACTCCTCATCAAAAACCTCAAAAGCACTATTTCTGACCATTTTCTCTAAGGCTTCAACTTTAGCATTTAAACCTATAAAGAGAGCCCTGAATTCGGCCGGTTTTCTCTTAAACTTTCTGATATCTTTAATTCTTATAGTATGCAGATCAGAACTGTTTACAAATACTCTAGTCTTAAAATAAAACAGATCTGCTAAAGAATTTCTGTTTCTCAATGGTTCTGTCCTTCTGATAATTGAGGCAAATGTATAGCACCTGTCTTTAAAATTCAGAATCTCTACCTTATCAATATTCTCATTCGTGTATTCTTTGCTTACTAACTCCCGATAATTTTCAATAAGCTGCTTAATTTCATTTTCGGTCAGTAAAATGTGTACTTTACTTTCTAAATCATTATCCAACGAATCTTTTGCATTTATCGCAAAGGTTTCGTTCTTATACTTTTTAGGTACATCAGTACTTACACTGTCTTTTAAAGGAGAATTTTCGATAATATTTTTTACGGTTATACTCGGCTGACTTCTTAAAAAACTAAATTCATTTTTATACTGAGTCAGTGATTTTAGCAATGCATTGTTTGTCTTGATCGTTTTACTGATCACGGTATCAATGGCCTTGTTTATCGTTTCAGGAGTAAGCTCCCCGTTTAACTTAGGAAATACAATTCCGCCATTAAAGTTACTTTTTAAAGGAGCGTTGTAGATGTACTCATTATCCGCTTCGCCATTGTAAACAAATTCATCATTTTTAGGAACCAGTTTTGGATCTACATAATAGTTCTGAATGTATTTTTTGTTGGCATTACTGGCATCACTTAAATAGGCCTTACTTTGCGAAATAAAATCCTGATTATCCGAACTGTTTTCATTTCTAAAAAGGATGTACAATAACTTGGCATTATTCTTCGCCAATGCGCTCATATTGTCCTGTAAAACGGTATTTATAGATCCGTCTAATCCTGCGAGTATAAAAAAATTGTTTTCGTAATTGGGTCCCGCACTCAGAAACTGCGTAATATTTATGTTGTTATTGGGTAAAATATTTTCATTTGTAATTTCTTCCGGTGTTTTGATACTTTTTTCAATTAAATCAAACCACTTCGAAAATGAGGATGCTCTGAGCAAATAATAACTTTTGGACTTGCCTTTTGCTATAAACGAATACGTAAAATTATAATTGGCGTACAAATCACTGCTTGTTGTTAGTTTTAGATTTTGCAATGCCGAAAGTGTCTTTTTCAGGTATTGTTTGGTACTGCCGTTGTTCTCAAAAACGTAAAAAAAGTTAATGGTCTTACTTTGCAAATCAATCTGTTCGATTGTCTTTATGGTAATATCATCTCCTTTTAAATTTGTAATTTTATTTTTGTCATGGTTCCAGACATTTACAGGTAATAAAATTTTAGTGGTATTATCGAATCCGACAGCATCACTGGATTGGTTTTCATTTACGAAAAAGGTGTTCCTGTACAATTCATTTGCATGAAAGTTGATTTTACCCGAAGAAAACTTCAACGTATCGGCAGGATTCAGTTTCACCACCACATTGTCTGTTATGGGATTCAGATATTGCAAAGGAACCCAACCAAACTTAAAATTAGCGGTGTCTTTTGGCATCAAATCATCAGAATTGGACACAAAAGCTGAATTTGCCGTTTTGTTTATGTTGTAGACGTAAACGAAGTCATTTAGTTTTATCCCCTTTTTTGTTACGGTTTCTAAGTTAGGATCTCCCTTTAACAAAAGAGTACTTTTTTTGACGTTGTTGTTACTGTTTACTAAATTATCCAGCGTATTACAAGCCACAAAATACTTTACATATTTTAAGTTAACCTGATTTTGGATGGCTCTTCCATATTCCAGTACATTGTCTTTTTTAATCCATCCCAGGTACTGTACTTCTTTAGCTTTTGAAAAATGGTTGTCTTTACTTCTTAAAGCAGAGAATGTCCCTTTAGGTTTCCCAATCAGTTTTTTATCCGCAACGACCACTTCGTAGTAATTCTTATCTTCATCAATAACATACATTGGGGTCAAAATAGCGGCCTTATTTTTTACTTTAGCGCTATAAGGTTCCTCGTAAATTTTGTTCTCATTTCGATCTGAAAAAACCATTTTCAGTTCTGGTTTTTTATTTTCTTTTTGCTCCTGGTTATCGTAAGTATTAACTGTTTCACCTGTTTTTTTAAGAACGTTTGTACTGTTCTTAACCTGCGAAAAAATAGTATTTGCAATCAATAAACAAATTAAAGACGTGTATCGAAGTAAAATGCTGCTTTTCATCTATTACTTTGTTTTATTTTTAGTTTTTTGGGTAATATTGATCTGCTTAAAGCACTTAATATTATCTAATTTCACATCCTCAATTATAGTTTCATTGCCTTCCAGATAATGAAGTCCCTGACAGTAACTTAAAAAATCGTTGTATTTTTCTTCGTTGACTACTACCACGACATCAGACAAATCGTTACAGATGTATTTATTTTTCAGATAATTAACCTGCTCTCTGTACGTTTTGGTATCTCTTGCTCCCAAATTAGCAATGGTCTGCAGTCTTTTTTTAATATCGTTTAATACAATACCTGACGAATCTACAGCCTCCGGTTCTTTGAAAGGTTCATACAATTGAAGCACTTCAATTACTTTTGTTATCGGATACTTCGTTTTGTCTGTTTCGAGCTTTACCGTATAAATTCCCGGCTGGGTAAAAATATAAATGGCTTGTTTTTCATAAGAATCTATGGTTCCCGTTTCGCCAAATTCCCAATACCAATTATTAGAACTCGGAGAATATCCGGTAAACACAATTTCCTCGCCTACATAACCAAACTCCGGACAAAATATCTTGGTGATAGAATCTCTTGCCGTCAATCTTCTGCCGTTTACGATATTAATTTGCTTTGAAAAATCAAACTTGTCGTCAATTTTTAAGGTAACTAGATACTTTCCGGCTTTGTCATAAGTATAGTTTACACTTCCTTTACTAACAATTGAATCACCGTTTCCAAAATACCAAACGGCTTTTTTATCTGATATTAAAGTGCTGTCATTTATTTTAAAAGATAATTCCTCGTTTAATTCATACTGGTGATTACTATTGTCGTCAACAATCGAAAAATCAAGATTACTTAATCGTTTATTATAAGGGAATAGCAGTGCTACTATCACTAAAATTACCGCAATACAAGACAAGAGGATAACTACTGTTCTATTTTTAATGTTCATTTTTAAAATCTGCTTTACATTCGTTAAGACTTGTCTGTACCAGAGTATCGTTCTTTTTTACCGTACTTTCTTCCAGGTTTATCTCTAAAAAAACATTTAATAAGTTCCCGCCGATTAAGCAAAAATTATAGGACGAATGAAATTCGTTGTCTTTATAAAGCTGTTTGTACTCTGAAATATTTCTTTTTACTTCGTCGATACGCTGTACCTGATTAATGTCGTATTTTATCGTATCAATGGTTTTGAAAATTAATTTCGATTTATTGGCATAGTCTACCTTAATCTTCTGCATTTTTTCATAATCATTAATTCTGTTCAACATATCCGTATTATTAAAATCCGGTGTCTTCAGTAAAAACTTGGTAAGACCAATAAATATGACACAGGCGCTAATGATAAATAATAAATTGAACTTTGCTTTCTTCCAATAGGTTTCGTCAAAAATTATTGCCTTCTTCATGATTTGGTGCTATTTTTTTTATTTTCGAGTTTATGTTTTTCAATACAATTTTTAAGCTGATTACTTTTGATTTCGTAGCTTGTTGCTGCTTCTTTTAAAACATCAATCTTAGTTTGTATGCGCTGCAATTCAACCAAAAGTTCCTCATACAAACCAAAAGAATTGGTCAGATTTGTTTTTGATTTTTGAATCTCGTTATTGATTGCAAATCTTTTTTCGTTGATCAGGGACTGGAGATTTTTACGTTCATTTAAAGTTCGGTCCTTAAATCTTAAGTCATTGATTTCGATCAGAATTTCACCCAGAAGCAAGTTCATTTCGCCCTGTTTTACTGCAATATCATTGTAGTATTTGTGTTTTTGCTCTAACTCGGCAGCACCTTTATTTGCCGTTATCAGCGTAATAAAAAGACAGCCGAAAATAAAGGCAGACGTTGTAAAAAAAAGGATTAAAAACCTGCGTTTTTGAGTCGCTATTTTAGGAGAATTAAGTGGTTTCATAGCGCTATGTTTAATCTAATATTGACCATGTATTGCTTTTTGGTGCTGCCACTTTCGTTTCCTCACTAATTACAATGTTCTCTTTTCTGATTCCGATATACTCCAGTTCACTTAATTTTTGCCATAAGCGCTTCAAAATTCCTAAAAACTGATTCAGTTTTTCAAGTGTTTGGGCGATATCGTTGTGGTCGTATACGGCACTTTTTGCTTCAAACAATACACTCAATAACTCTGAAGGTTTTACATCAATCCATTCATAATAGTACTGCAGCAACACCTCTTTTTCTTTGTCATCCATTAAAGTCAATGTCGAAATAAGATGATTTGCTAAAACAATTATTCGGTCAAACATATAAACCGGAGATTCCTCCGGAGCAACATTTTTAAGATAAAAACAGTTTTCTGAATAATACCCGATTATTTTGGCACATAAACTAAAGGTGTTCGAAACCAATCTGTTATTAGAAGAGTTTTGCACATTTTTTTTATGAATTTTAATTGAGAAATCATTCAGTTGATACAATTCAGTGTTTACTTTCGCTATAAACTGATTCAGGATTTCATTGTTTTTAGTCTTAACAACAGGAGCGATGTACTTGTTGTCTTCAATAAAAGTTCCGTTTTGGAATATTATTTTTTTGACAATTAAAAAATAACCCGATAAAAAATTATCATTTACCTCTTTTTTATTGATGATGTGTAATTTGATTTCCGGAAGGGCATGCGGATGGTGCAATGGAATGATTTCGGGATCAGGAATACCTACAGGAATTAAATCATAAGGATTAACAGAAACAATAACATAATAATGCTCAAAAGAATTTCGATCTAAGTCATTGGCATTAATACTTACTTCCGGAAGTTTGGTGCCATAAATATCCTGATTAAAAGAAATGATATGACCGTTTTTAGCAATTACTTCGCATTTTTTTAGGTAGGCAACAAGCTGTCCTCCCTCAATTTTTATCTCAATGTCTATCGATTTATTTCCCGCCGGCTGGATACAGCCATAATTAAAATTGTTTAACTGAACTTTATTATAATCACTTACAATTGTTACGTAATTGAAATAATTATTGATAAAATGGTCTTTCGTAAGTTTTACACCGTCTGTCCAGTTGATTGGTAAATGAATGTTTGATTTCATAATCCTGAAGTTTGTTTTGTGGTATTTGTTAATCTCTTTTCCCTTTTTTGCCCAAATGGCTTTAAAGAAAAAGATGTGGTATTTAATTATTCATCCAGACCGTTTTCATGTCTGTTTAAAGCAACTCTTTTAGCAAAAATGGTTTGTTTATTTTTCAATTTACTTTCAGAAATGGTTCTGTAAGGACTCAAATTCTTGATAAACAAAGGAAAGCTGAAGTATTTTGCCGTATAAAAAGTCCAACCCGTATCTTCGTTTTCTGCGCTGGATTCGATAGCATCATTAGGGAATCTGTAATTCTGGTCTTCTATAAACTTATCAAACCAACTCCCCAGATTGACGTCCTGAGCAATTTTTACATCAAATTTTGAAAAGAATTCAGAATTGGCTTTTTTTCTGATGTGTATGGACACCTGCATGAGGCGGAACTTATCGATATTATCCCAATATTCGAAATCCTTGCGTTCTTTTCCCACTCTCCAATATTCGTAGAAAGGCTCAGGAATTTGCAGGTATTTGTTCTTTGATTCCTGAAAAAAGATAGGTACAAACAGCCACAAAATATTAAGCATACTGATGTGAGCATAACTCGATATGGCGATATAGTTGAAAGCGAGATAATAAATCCAGGAGGAGAGAATTGCTATTATTAAAAACATAAACACTTTGGCCAGAACATTATTCTGTATCCCCACTTTTTGAAATAAAGCTGTATTCATGAAATACACCAATGCGATTCCAAGTATGATGTAGTAGATAACCGAAAATAATAAGCCAAACCAGATAAATTCATTGTTAAAAAAAGCAAACAAACAGGGTAAAGCTGCTATAATCGAAAAACATAAAGTAAATATTATGGCCGCTTTTGTTTTGATTTTCACATTCGAAAACTGGCTCATAATCAGCGTTATGATTAAAATCAAAAACGGAGCTAATAGGTATTTTAAGAAAAAGGGTAGTATTGTATTCATATCTGAATGTTATCTCATTATTATGGTTTAAAAATTATAAAATGGTATTTATGCCCAAATAGTTCTCGTTTAGTTTGATGCCTAACTGATAATTATTAAAAAAGACGATATCAATTTTTCTGTTACTAATGATAAAATACTCTAATACTTTACGCGTTAGGTTCATCTTACGTTCTAGTATCTTATAATCTATATTTCCTTCAAAATATAGTGCAACTTCTACATCGTCTATCTCGCTTTCTACCGCTCCGCAAAGTCCCAGATTGAATCCTAATGTTCCTTCACTTAATTCCAAAAAAGGAGAATTGGTGAAAACATGCTTCTTGTATTTTAACTTGACTACATTACCCAATAAAGTTTCCAGTACTTTCTCCAGTTCCGGAAGATTCTCTTTTAGTTTATCTGCTTCACACAGATAAATAAAGAGATTCTTTTTTTGTGTATGAGACAAGTCAAAATCAATGGCGACTAATTCATCTACTATTTTCAGAAACAAATCAATCTTATCATTAAACAAGTGAAGACTTCTGATCGCAAAATTTGAATTTGCTGCAAAAAGCTCATTGTCAAAAGGCATAAAAAAGTCTAAAGCATTATTTTCAGCTTTTTTGTTTTCTCTTACTGCTTCTACAATTTCCTTATTTGACATCGTAGAATTACTAACCGATAAAGGGTGAAAAAGTAATTCGGGTAAATTATGGTAGATGCTGTTTTTGGCCAAATGCAGCACCAGCGCCTCTTTGGTAAATCTCGAATCTTCCTGATACAGCATCGACGAAAGATCAATAGCATCTCTTGAATTGTGTCTTTTTGAAAGGCCTTTGTGTCTGACAAAGACTTCGGTTTCCTTTTCAAGAATATTTTGCAATTCATAAAAAAGAATTTCTCCTCTCAAATTAAAGTTAAGCTGTTGTTTTAAAACTGCGATATCCTGTTCCATATCTTATTTCTTTTCCCAGATAAATTCATCTCCTTTTATATCCAGAACAATACTTTCGTTCTCCAAAATAGCTTCGGATATAATTAGTTTTGAAATGGTTTTCTTTAGATAAGTTCGTACGGTTCCCGCAATAGGTCTGGCACCATATTTTTTAGAAAATCCTTTATTGGTCAGATATTCTAAAGCCGAATCAGATAAATCAAACGAAATATTTTTGATCGTTCTTAACTGTTCCTGCAGACGGCTAAGATGCAGTTTAAAAATAGCTTTGGCGATTTCTATATTGATCGGCGCAAATGGAACTACTTCGGTCAAACGTCCTAAAAACTCAGGTCTGAAATGCTGACTCATAATATCAATCAACTGATTGGAAGTGGGTAAATGACCGCTTTCTATCTGCTCCTGAATCCACTGGCTTCCAATATTTGAGGTAAAAATGATAATCGCATTCGAAAAATCACCTTCACGCCCCAATTTATCATGCACTTTTCCTTCGTCCATAATCTGTAAAAACACGTCGTAAACCGAACTGTGCGCTTTTTCGATCTCATCAAAAAGTACCACCGAATAAGGTTTTTGTCTGATTTTATTCACCAGCATCCCTCCTTCTTCATAGCCCACATATCCCGGAGGCGCACCATACAACAATGCAGCCGAATGTTCTTCTTTAAACTCGGACATATCAAAACGTATCATGGCATTTTCGTCATCAAACAGCAGCTCGGCAAGTGTTTTCGTTAATTCTGTCTTTCCCGTCCCGGTTGGTCCCAAAAAGAAGAACGAACCAATAGGCTGTTTCGGGTTACTCAAGCCACTTCGGGATTCGATTATGGCTTCTGAAAGTGTTTTAATAGCATGTGCCTGCCCTTTTACTCTCTCTTGTAATTTGTCTTCAATCGTTAGCAATTTCTCCTTTTCTCCTGCACTTATTTTTCCTAATGGAATTCCGGTTGCATTAGAAACGACCGCCAAAATCTCAGACTTTTTAACCACGATGATTTTTTCTTTTGCTATGGCTTCAATATCAGCTGCTAATTTTTCGATCTCCTCAAAAGTGATTACTTCATCTTTTTGTTTTTTTGAGTTTTCAGCAGCACTAATTTTACTGGTTACCACACAACTAATTCTGTTGAATATTTCTTTTTTCAGCAAACTCATCCTTGATTCGTCGGATGGGTCAGCTTCATTTATCTGCTCTTTTATTTTTACAATTTCAACTAATGAATTGGCATTTGAAACAATTACCGACGAAGCGGTTCGGTCTAATAAATCAATGGCTCCGTAAGGTAGTTTCTTTTCTTTATAAAATCTTTTAGACAGATGAATAGCTTCTTCTATAATTTCATCGTCAATCCCTATTTTATAATGTTTTTCTAATTTATTTTTATAAATCCCCAGACATTCCACTAATAAAGCGTGGTCCAGTTCTTCGATAAAAATATTTTCAAATTTTCCGTCAATAGTCGTTCCTTCAATCGATTTTCGATACGAATCTGAATCAATAGAAGCAATAATGTTAATCGTCCCTTGAGTTAACTGCGTATTGATGATATTGATTACCGCATTTGATTTTGAGCTTGATGAATTTAACAACACCTGTATGTCATCAATAAAAAGTATGCTCTTTCCGTTCTTGGATAATTTTTCGAAAATTTCAATCAATTTCTTCGAAACCTCGTTTTCACCATTGCAATTGGCAACAAGTTTAGCTACGTTTAAAGAAAGTACCAGCGTTTCTTCAAAAAAATTAGGGTCTGTTTCATGTAAACTGGAAATCAGATTTTTGATGATACTTGTTTTTCCAATACCCGACTCTCCAATCAGTAAAATTCCGTGATTTTCGTATCGTTCAATGTTTTCAAGTATCAGTCTAACTTCCTTATTTCGTCCAATAATGGCACTTCCCTCTTCGATTATATTTTTTCTGTAGAGCGTATCACAATAATTAATATCAACGGTTTCTTCTTTATCATCATTATCGACGAGACTAAAACTTTTTTGAGTATTACGAAGCCCAAAATGTTTTAAAAGTTCTTTATCGCTTAAATTTAAACCGTCGATCTGTTTATCACTGTACACCAATCCGGGTTTAATAATGGCAATAAAAACACAAAAAGCATCGATAGAATCTGATCCTAATCTGATTTTATTGAAATTCGATTCGGTAAAGACATTTTCAATCTCTGCATCGGCAATAATAATATTATCATTGCTTTGAGTCGAAGTGTATACTTCCTTTCTTACGTCAAACCATTCTCTTATGTAATCTATGTCTTTTGATAATGTTTTTAAAACCTCTGTCAATCCCGTTGGCTCATATAACAATGCATAGGCTAAATGCGGAACACCATAAGTGCTATGTCCATCCTGAATGGCCAACGATTTAGCAGATTTAATGGCAGATAGTAAGCTGGGGCTGTAATCTAATTCATTCATAACTTTAGTTTATGGTAATTTGAAATGGGATGTTCATCACAGATTGTTTCTCTAAGGTTTCCTTTAAAAACAATCCTATTTTTTGCTTGTTTTCTATCTGTAAAGCGTACTTATCCTGCAAAATAACTTTTACATCAATCGTTCTGAATACTCCTTTTTTTCTCTCATTGCTAATGCCCACTCCATCTGTAATCAGTACCTCTTTTGTAATGTTTCTTAAATGATAATGAACCGCAGATTTTATGTCTTGTTTCGTTACCAGTCGCTCTTTGGATAAAAAACCATATCGAAGATTGATTAATTTCTCGACTTTGTTATTTCTATAAATTCCGCCAAGGGAAGTCGTCTCAAAAACAGTAGAATCCTGAACTAATTCAGATAAGACCGTTTGTTTTAAAACAGTACCTTTTTTTAAGTTATTAGCCACCTGACCGTTCGAAGTCCAATACGAACAGTACAAAATTTTAGATTTATCGGTTTCATGAATCAGAGCATAAACTTCCTCTTCGTTCACCTGACTGTAACTGCTGGTAATTTTACTTTCAATTGAATTGATTTCTTCATTGATTTTAGTCATTGTCGCATCAATATAATCGGCATTGATGTTCGAAAATGAACTGATGTCTTCACGTAAAGCTCTCGCTAATTTTTTAAGGAAAAACTTTGCCGTTCTGGAATCGTAATTCTCTAATCCGCCATAAAAAACGGTATAGGTATTTGAAGTGATAGCGTTAGGCTGCTTGATACCATTGATGAATTCGATGTTTTTTTCGTTAAAAACTTTCATCACATCCAAAAAGTGTGTGTTTCTCTCCGCCTTCATCGGAAACAGACGTCCTTCTACCTGAGCATTATGAACTCTGTTGTTCAGTTTTCGGTTGACGATCGGAAATGTGTTGATCTTTATCTGAATTTTATCAAGCTCCTGTTTGGTAAAGATTTCAGGAAATACGAACTCTAACCAAATAAGTTCGGTATTCTTTTTAGCAGATTTTAATGCTTCTTTTTCAATGTTGAATTTGTCTAGTAAAGACTCGTAAACCAACTTCTCGGGATTGAGTTTTAACTTGTAAATAAAATTTTTATAGTAGGATTTTATCGCTTCAACGTAATGCTTGTTGTCCTGAACTTCCGCAAAACTTTCATTTTCAAAATCAATAGCATTTCCGTGAGTATCTCTTACCGTAACAAACTGTAAAAAAGCATCTAACGAGGAATTCTCTGTAATAAATGTAAATTTCAAAGAATTTAATTTCTCCAGATTTTCTTTTGAAATATCCAGTCCAATCCACATCCTGTGATCAGAAATTTTACAATGCACCGGCAAACGATTCACATTTTTAAAAGAATCGATCAATAAGGAATCATAGAGCTGAAAACCGACCTCACCCTCTATAATGTTTTCGTTGGTAAAGGGAGTAAAATGAATATCATAATCAACATTGGTTGCAAAAGTTGATTTTATAATAAATTCGGCATCACTGTTGAGTACCACAATACCATTTGTTGCTGCTGTACTTGCTAAAGCGTGAGCCGGCATAGGTAAATTCCATTGACTTGGCACAATTTCCTGAGCAATGCGTTCAATAATTTTATTATCAGATTCGATTCCTTCGTGATACAAATAATAAAGTTCATGAACAAAAACGTCTAATAACATCATGACCAAAGGGTCGGCCATGTTAATATTTTCAATTCCCCAGATCTCTAAACACTTTTTTTGTATTCTGTTTTTTATTTCAATAAACTTAACGTCTTTCATATTTTGTACTATTGAGAAATTGGGCTTATATTCAATTTTGTGTGAAAGCTAAATGGCATCAGACTTTCGATAATGTCACCTTTTACGACTATGTTTGCTTTTCTTCTTATGCTAGATCCCAGCTCGGTATTATCAATTTCATCTAACGAAATAGTGACTTCACTTAAGGTTAGTCTCCTCTCAAATTCAGTAATCGACTTTAACAGGGATTTTCTAACCAAATCCTCCCAATCTCTTTTCTTTATATGCTGATTAAACTCCAGGTCCCAGATGACAGATCCATAATTTGGGATCTCCGGAATCTCTCCAAAGGAAGTGGTAATAATCATCATAATGTTATAAGCAATCGATTCCTCTATCTTACAAAAATTATCCTGTGAACCTCTCACCAAAGACTTAAAATTAACAGGGTATTTCAGGTATTTCATCTTTTGTCGAAATTAAGTTGTTTTTTATAAAACTAAAGCTTTAATTTTTAATTTTAACACATTGCTACAAAACTCCAAATAAAATACTTACAAATCAATATTATTTTAAAGTATTTTTTACTAGTTTTACAAAATCAACTAAAAATCTTATAAAATTATGAGCATGTTCAATTATGGTATTGGTGGCAATGAAGTAAAAGTTGACGCCAGTGAATCAATTTTGGAAATTCCTTCGAACAGAACATTACTAATTCAAAAACTTACAAATGAGCAGCCGGTTGGACCCGAAGCTGTCTATGATTTGCAGACTGTAGAAGCGGTTTTTGAGAAGTACAAACCTAGCGTAGACTTTGAATTTACAACGGAACAAGGTTCCGATTTAAACGAATCGATGGTCTTCCAAAACTTAGGAGATTTTGGAGCAAAATCAATAAAAGAAAACAGTCCTTTTCTTAATAAATTAAACACTGAAAAGGAACAAGCGTATAAAATTGTTCGCCAGCTTTCGAGCAACAGAGCTTTAATAAAAGCGATCCAGGATCCGGCAGTTAAAGAGGCAGTAATCGAATTACTTCAAAACGCTAAGAACGAAATTAACAACAACAAACAGTAAATATGGCAACTCAAACTAAAGAACAAAAAGTTCAAGGTTCTTCAAGCGAACAATTAGTACAAGACTCCCCAAGCAAAATAAACCTGTTAAACGAATATGGAGGTTTTGCTTTCTTAGAAAACGTAATCGACGGATTATCAAACTTAAACCCAACCAGAAAAGCCAGAAAAAATATCTTTCTAAACGATGCTCAATGGGAAAGCGAAAGAACAACTCTTAATAACAGACTTGATTTGTGGCTGGATTTACTAAAAGGAAATGATTCTGTTGAATCAATGATCGAAGTAGCCAATGCAAAAGCAACATCAGCAGATGCAACATTAAATAAAAACCTGAAATACGCCTTAAACACTACAAGAGAATTAGAAACTTCGTATCGTAGTGTCGCTTTATTCTATAAAAATGCCGAAAGCGATAAAATCAAGAACGTAACGATCGTAAACGCTGATATAACTCAATTAAAAGATTTAGACAATACTTTGTTTATTGATTATGTTTCGAATGAATTAAAGCAAAATTTTGACCGTCTTGATTTGAGAAAAAACTACTCTATACTTTCAGTTCCAGGATATTTAGGCTCTAACGCTGTTTTAGAAAAATGGTCTAAAATAGCTCACGAGAATAAAACAGTATTACTTACTGACTTCCAGGATCTTGAAACTCCGGATGATGTTATTGATATCTTCTTCAATGCGAATCATACTGGTGGTGATGTGTACAAATCAAACACTATTATGACTTGTAACTATTTGTTAGGAAGAAGTAAAAATAACGAAGTTGGAGAAGAGGACAATCTTTATGTACCACCATCGACTTCTTTAGCTGGTAAAATATACAAAACATTGATGTCTCAGGTAGTTGCCGGTAAAAAATTCGGAGGCTTAAACGAGGTAGAAAGTGTGCGTTTTGACCTGAAGAAAAGCGAAATCTCAGAAATTGAAAAAATGGGATTGGTACCAATGGTTAATGAGTACAGTAAAATTATGGCTTTCTCGGCTAAAACATTGTTCAACGGAGACAACTTAGGTTTACAAACCTACTCTGTAGTACGTGTATTCGACCATATTACCAAAGTACTTTTCGATTTCTTAAACAGAAGAGCTTTCGAGAACTGGACTACCAGAACTGAAGCCGATTTAAGAAGCCAAATCATTAAGTTCCTTGACGGAATCAAAGGACCTACTAATCTTATTGAAAAGTTTACAGTAATGAAAATTGAGCAAGATAAAACTCAAAAAGACAGAATCTTACTTGATATCCACATCACACCATACTTCCCGGCTAAAAGTTTCGTAATTCAGTTAGACGGACACAAAGGAGATGGTCCTGAAGAAGCTGTTTGGCATAGTGATTACAAACAGGTTTAATTCATTTCTACCCTAAAATCTACCCCAAAAAATACTCTTTTGGGGTTCTTTTTTTTACTAGACATCCAAATAAAAAAGGCATCTAAACGAAACAGAATTCGTATAATGCGCACTTCAACATTTACAATAACAGTTCTTCTAAGAAATAGACTATATTCGTTATTAATTAAACCTGAATTAGAGTTAATTTTCAATAAATAAACCAACTAAATAAGAGCAATGGAAGAGCTTCTTGCATTTATAAACAATTTTCAGGCACTGGATCAAGAGACCGAAAAGGCAGTGAAAAATTTATTTAAAGAAGAATCCTACAAGAAAAATAAAATTATTATAAATGAAGGACAAATTTGCCCAAAAATTTACTTTATAAAATCCGGTTCAGTACGAAGATTTTTTTATAATGACGGAGAAGAGGTAACTAAATGGATTTATACCGATCATCAATTCATCACTTCATTGAGTAGTTTCTTTGAACAGAAACCCTCATTTGAGCTTTTTCAGGCATGTGAGGACACCATACTTTATTCATTATCTCATACAGATGAGCAAATTCTATTAGAATATCCATTATTTTCTAAATTCTATATTAAGCTGCTTAGAATTTATCTTTCAAAATTAAACGAGTTTCATCATTTTTATAAATCCATGAATGCTCAGGATAAATATTTTTACTTATTAAATTCATTTCCTCCTATTATTGCAAAATCAAAACTAAAACATATTGCCTCGCTTATCGGTGTAAGTCAGGAGACATTGAGCAGAATCAGATCTTCAATTAATTGATTTTACATCAAGAAAAAATCATTATATTTTTCCAACATTTGCTTTTCATATAAAGACAATCAAATTGAAAAATATAACTATAGGCAAAAATGCAATTATTGGAACAAACGTTCATATTGGCAATTACACTACTATTGAAAATGATGTAATTATTGGTGATAACACCTGGATCGGCAATAATGTAAACCTACTTGACGGCGCGAGAATTGGCAGGAATTGCCAAATACATTCCAATGCAGTATTATCAGGAACCCCACAAGATTTAAAATACAAAAACGAATATAGTACGCTGGAAATAGGAGACAACAATATTATCCGAGAATTTGTTACTATAAACAAAGGAACTCAATCAAAACAAAAAACAGTAATTGGGAATCATAATCTAATCATGTCCAACACTCACATCGGACATGATTGTTTCATCGGGAACAACTGCATTATAGGTTTTAACGTTGGAATGGCAGGAGAAGTAAAGGTCGGTGATTACGCAAATATCAGCGGATTAACAGCAATTCATCAATTTTCGATTATTGGGGAACATACTATGATTAGCGGTATGAGTCGTATTGTCAAAGATATACCACCGTACATACTCGTTGCACGTGAACCTTTAAGTTTTGCAGGGTTGAATACCATTGGTTTAAGAAGAAGAGGTTTTAAGATTGAAAAAATGCAAGAGCTACAAGAAATATATCGTATTATCTTTCAGCAAAAAAAAAATACCTCTCATGCATTAGACTTTATAGAAAAGCACATGAAGCAAACTTATGAACGTGATAAAATATTAGATTTTATAAAAAATTCATCCCGTGGAATTGTAAAAGGAAATAGCATTTAATCATACCAATATCTCTTATTTAGACATCAATCTATTAAAGACAACAATTATTATGGCGTTCCCCTTTGGGTCGGGCTGTCCGCTAAATCTTTTGCGATAGAAGTTTCAGGGAATTTTTAAATGAACGGTCATCGCAAAAGGATATCGCTTCCATCCCTAACGCAGTCTATGATAAAAAGAATATTCAAAGAAAAAAGGACTAAAGTTTTTAACCGCAAAGTCCGCAAAGGTTTACGCAAAGCACACAAGGAAAAAGGGCTGAAAGCCCGAAATGCAAAGAGCATGGTGCGAAGCACTATTTATAAAGCAAAATAAACAGCAAACATCGCCCTGAAAGGGCAAAAGCCATCTACAGCCAATAAAAAAATCCGTTCTAATCCGCGTTTTCGCCTGGCGAATCCGTATCATCCGCGTGCTATTTTTTAATCGCAAAGATTTACACAAAGCGCGTAAGAATTTAAAAATAGTATAAAACAAAAAAACCCTATCCGATTTGGATAGGGTTTTCAAAAGAAAGGCGACGACATACTCTCCCACATAACTGCAGTACCATCTGCGCAGGCGGGCTTAACTTCTCTGTTCGGGATGGGAAGAGGTGAGCCCCGCCGCAATAACCACCTTAAGGCTGTTAGTTGCTTGGGCAACTTTTTAATTGACAATTGATAATTAAAACAATATTTTAACATACTGAGATAAAGAAACAAATAAGTTTTTTTCTTAAGAAAGTTCTCTCCCTCCGATTGCTCGGAGGGAAAAGGGTGTACATAAGCTTACGGATTATTAGTACTACTCGACTATGACATTACTGCCTTTACATCTATAGCCTATCAACGTGGTCATCTTCCACGATCCTTAAAAGAAATCTCATCTTGTGGTGGGTTTCGCGCTTATATGCTTTCAGCGCTTATCCCTTCCAAACGTAGCTACTCTGCGGTGCCCCTGGCGGGACAACAGATACACTAGAGGTTTGTCCAATTCGGTCCTCTCGTACTAGAATCAGATCCACTCAAATTTCTAACGCCCACAGTAGATAGAGACCGAACTGTCTCACGACGTTCTGAACCCAGCTCGCGTGCCACTTTAATGGGCGAACAGCCCAACCCTTGGGACCTTCTCCAGCCCCAGGATGTGACGAGCCGACATCGAGGTGCCAAACCCCCCCGTCGATATGAGCTCTTGGGGGAGATCAGCCTGTTATCCCCGGCGTACCTTTTATCCTTTGAGCGATGGCCCTTCCATGCGGAACCACCGGATCACTATGCTCTACTTTCGTACCTGATCGACCTGTATGTCTCTCAGTCAAGCTCCCTTATGCCATTGCACTCTACGCACGGTTACCAAGCGTACTGAGGGAACCTTTAGAAGCCTCCGTTACTCTTTTGGAGGCGACCACCCCAGTCAAACTACCCACCAAGCACTGTCCTCTTCATCGAAGAGTTAGGCCTCAGATAAACAAAGGGTTGTATTTCAACAATGACTCCACAACGCCTGGCGACGCCACTTCACAGTCTCCAACCTATCCTACACATCATTTATCCAAGGTCAATACTAAGCTATAGTAAAGGTGCACAGGGTCTTTTCGTCCCACTGCGGGTAAACGGCATCTTCACCGTTACTACAATTTCACCGAGCTCATGGCTGAGACAGTGTCCAGATCGTTACACCATTCGTGCAGGTCGGAACTTACCCGACAAGGAATTTCGCTACCTTAGGACCGTTATAGTTACGGCCGCCGTTTACTGGGGCTTCAATTCAATGCTTCTCCGAAGATAACATCTCCTCTTAACCTTCCAGCACCGGGCAGGTGTCAGGCCCTATACTTCATCTTACGATTTTGCAGAGCCCTGTGTTTTTGATAAACAGTCGCCTGGACCTCTTCACTGCGGCCAGCTTGCGCTGGCGACCTTTCTCCCGAAGTTACAGGTCTATTTTGCCTAATTCCTTAGCCATGAATCTCTCGAGCACCTTAGGATTCTCTCCTCAACTACCTGTGTCGGTTTACGGTACTGGTACTAATTACCTGAAGTTTAGAGGTTTTTCTTGGAAGCCCTTAGGCGCACTATCTCTTTGTCCGAAGACTCCGAGTACTATCGTATTTCACCATTCTCTACGGATTTGCCTATAGAGAATATAGCTAGGTACTTCAACGAACTATTCCGTCAGTTCGCGGCGCTTTCATCACTCCGTCACCCCATCACAGTAATTAGTAGTACGGGAATATTAACCCGTTGGCCATCGACTGTCCCTTTCGGGTTCGCCTTAGGACCAGACTAACCCACAGCTGATTAGCATAGCTGTGGAAACCTTAGTTTTTCGGTGTGCGGGTTTCTCGCCCGCATTATCGTTACTTATGCCTACATTTTCTTTTCTAACCAGTCCAGCATACCTTACGATACACCTTCAACCCTGTTAGAATGCTCCCCTACCACTTTGTATTACTACAAAATCCATAGCTTCGGTAATATGCTTATGCCCGATTATTATCCATGCTCGTCCGCTCGACTAGTGAGCTGTTACGCACTCTTTAAATGAATGGCTGCTTCCAAGCCAACATCCTAGCTGTCTGGGCAGACAAACCTCGTTCTTTCAACTTAGCATATATTTGGGGACCTTAGCTGATGGTCTGGGTTCTTTCCCTCTCGGACTTGGACCTTAGCACCCAAGCCCTCACTGTTATCAATCATTATATAGCATTCGGAGTTTGTCAGGAATTGGTAGGCGGTGAAGCCCCCGCATCCAATCAGTAGCTCTACCTCTATATAACTAAAATAACGCTGCACCTAAATGCATTTCGGGGAGTACGAGCTATTTCCGAGTTTGATTGGCCTTTCACCCCTACCCACAGGTCATCCGAAGACTTTTCAACGTCAACCGGTTCGGACCTCCACACTGTGTTACCAGCGCTTCATCCTGCCCATGGGTAGATCACACGGTTTCGCGTCTAACACTACTGACTAAAGCGCCCTATTCAGACTCGCTTTCGCTACGGATCCGTGACTTAATCACTTAACCTTGCCAGCAACGTTAACTCGTAGGCTCATTATGCAAAAGGCACGCCGTCACCCCACAAAAGGGCTCCGACCGCTTGTAAGCGTATGGTTTCAGGATCTATTTCACTCCGTTATTCACGGTTCTTTTCACCTTTCCCTCACGGTACTGGTTCACTATCGGTCTCTCAGGAGTATTTAGCCTTAGCGGATGGTCCCGCCAAATTCAGACAGGGTTTCACGTGCCCCGCCCTACTCAGGATACCACTATCTATTATACTTGTTACCCATACGAGGCTATCACTCTCTATGGCTCGACTTTCCAGTCGATTCCGGTTCCTTGTACATAAAATGTCGTGGTCCTACAACCCCAACAATGCCGTAACATCATTGGTTTGGGCTAATCCGCGTTCGCTCGCCACTACTTACGGAATCACTTTTGTTTTCTTCTCCTCCGCCTACTTAGATGTTTCAGTTCAGCGGGTTTGCCCACCTATCGGTGTACTATGTCTTCAACATAGTGGGTTGCCCCATTCGGATATCTACGGATCAATCGATGTGTGCTCGTCCCCGTAGCTTTTCGCAGCTTATCACGTCCTTCTTCGCCTCTGAGAGCCTAGGCATCCCCCATACGCCCTTATTTTGCTTATTGTACCAATCTTGTTTCTTAAAACAAGACCGTTTTTTTTGTCTTTTATTATTGCTAATAAAAAACGCTTTCTACTTTCTTATTATTTTCTTATCTCAATATGTCAATGAACTTTTATAATTAATAATTATCAATTGATAATTGTCAATTATTTCGTGGAGAATAACGGAGTCGAACCGTTGACCTCCTGCGTGCAAGGCAGGCGCTCTAGCCAGCTGAGCTAATCCCCCATTTTTTAGTTGTCAGTTAACAGTTTTCAGTTAACAGTACTTAAAACGGTTACTCAACCTCTAAAATTTCCTTTTAAATTAAGCTTTCAGTCCTTTTTAATTATCAATTGTTAATTATTAATTATCAATTCTTTTTAAAAAGTAGTCCCGGGCAGACTCGAACTGCCGACCCCTACATTATCAGTGTAGTACTCTAACCAGCTGAGCTACGAGACTCTGTTTTTACTTAATTCTTTCATTTTTTTAAATTAACAGCAAGAGTAATACAATCTCCAATTCAGAGACCCATAAATAATCATCTTTTTTCCTTAACGTGCACTAGGCTAACAGTAAGGCTCTAGAAAGGAGGTGTTCCAGCCGCACCTTCCGGTACGGCTACCTTGTTACGACTTAGCCCTAGTTACCAGTTTTACCCTAGGCAGCTCCTTGCGGTCACCGACTTCAGGCACCCCCAGCTTCCATGGCTTGACGGGCGGTGTGTACAAGGCCCGGGAACGTATTCACCGGATCATGGCTGATATCCGATTACTAGCGATTCCAGCTTCACGGAGTCGAGTTGCAGACTCCGATCCGAACTGTGACCGGTTTTATAGATTCGCTCCTGGTCGCCCAGTGGCTGCTCTCTGTACCGGCCATTGTAGCACGTGTGTAGCCCAAGGCGTAAGGGCCGTGATGATTTGACGTCATCCCCACCTTCCTCACAGTTTGCACTGGCAGTCTTGTTAGAGTTCCCGACATGACTCGCTGGCAACTAACAACAGGGGTTGCGCTCGTTATAGGACTTAACCTGACACCTCACGGCACGAGCTGACGACAACCATGCAGCACCTTGTAATTTGTCTTGCGAAAGATCTGTTTCCAAATCGGTCAAACTACATTTAAGCCTTGGTAAGGTTCCTCGCGTATCATCGAATTAAACCACATGCTCCACCGCTTGTGCGGGCCCCCGTCAATTCCTTTGAGTTTCATTCTTGCGAACGTACTCCCCAGGTGGGATACTTATCACTTTCGCTTAGCCACTGAAATTGCTTCCAACAGCTAGTATCCATCGTTTACGGCGTGGACTACCAGGGTATCTAATCCTGTTCGCTACCCACGCTTTCGTCCATCAGCGTCAATCCATTAGTAGTAACCTGCCTTCGCAATTGGTATTCCATGTAATCTCTAAGCATTTCACCGCTACACTACATATTCTAGTTACTTCCTAATAATTCAAGTTTAGCAGTATCAATGGCCGTTCCACCGTTGAGCGATGGGCTTTCACCACTGACTTACTAAACCGCCTACGGACCCTTTAAACCCAATGATTCCGGATAACGCTTGGATCCTCCGTATTACCGCGGCTGCTGGCACGGAGTTAGCCGATCCTTATTCTTACGATACCGTCAAGCTCCTACACGTAGGAGTGTTTCTTCTCGTACAAAAGCAGTTTACAATCCATAGGACCGTCATCCTGCACGCGGCATGGCTGGATCAGGCTTGCGCCCATTGTCCAATATTCCTCACTGCTGCCTCCCGTAGGAGTCTGGTCCGTGTCTCAGTACCAGTGTGGGGGATCTCCCTCTCAGGACCCCTACCCATCGTAGCCTTGGTAAGCCGTTACCTTACCAACTAGCTAATGGGACGCATGCTCATCTTTTACCGTTGTGACTTTAATAGTATCTCGATGCCGAGTCACTATACTATGAGGTATTAATCCAAATTTCTCTGGGCTATCCCTCTGTAAAAGGTAGATTGCATACGCGTTACGCACCCGTGCGCCGGTCTCTATATCCGAAGACATATACCCCTCGACTTGCATGTGTTAAGCCTGCCGCTAGCGTTCATCCTGAGCCAGGATCAAACTCTTCATCGTATATTTTTATATTATATTGCGATGATATCTATCGGTTCTTTTCGAATCTTACGATTCTATTACTCTTATTCTTTTGTCCCGATTAATCGGGACAGCTGTCAATTCAATATGTCTACGAACGTATTCTTTTTTATTAATCTCGCTTGTTTCTCAAAGCGGGTGCAAAAGTAGAAAACTTATTTCTAATCGGCAAGAGTTTTTTGAAGTTTTTTTTAGAAAATTTCTTTTCGTTTTTAACTTCTCTCCTTACCAATCTTTCAATGAACTCCCCTTGTTTTGCGGGGTGCAAACTTAAAACTTTCTTTCTTTACTCGCAAGCTTTTTGGAATCTTTTTTTGAAAATTTCTTTTCGTTTTAATTCCTTCGCTTGTCAGTATTTCAGTGAACGTTTATCGCTGTTGCGGGTGCAAAAGTAGTCACTTTATTCGCTTTTACAAGCTTTTTTTAAACTTATTTTTAATCTTTTTCGAAACTTTCCCCTAACACTCTGATAACACCTCTTTTACAAATTAAACTTTTTTCAGGTTTGAAAGGTTTTTCTTCGTTCAAATGAAACTCTTAGATACAAAGCCCCGTTTTTACTGGTTTTTTACTAATCTCGCAAAGTCGCAAAGGCGCGAAGTTTTTGTTTTTCTTGTCTTATTTCCTTTGAAAACCCATACCCTAGCCCCGATAGTAGTGGAAATCCTTTTGATTTTTCCTTTAAAAAGCAAAAGATTGCAGCGGATAGCGGGATAAAGCTTCGACTTCGCTCAGCTGGACAGAAAACTACTCTCGTATATAGTATAGAATCTCAAATACCAAGCTTCGACTTCGCTCAGCCGGACAGAAACTGCTTTTCTTGCATTTTCGCTCAGCTGGACAGAAGCACTCCTTATATATAGGTAGTAAAAAAACAAACCCGACAGGTTTTAAAAACCTGTCGGGTTGTATATTATCTGAATCGTAAACGAATCTACTACTATATACTTGATCTTTCTTAAGTGATACACTAAATGAATTATCGAAACTCAATTAAGATTCATAAAAATACTATGTAAACGCTCTGCACGACTCAAAAAACTCGTAAGCTCTTTTCTCTGCATAAGAATACTCTGAGTCACGTAATGGAAAAGCACAATGCCCGCCATATCTTGGTGTTTCCAGATACACATAAGCGCTGTCCTGTGCTATGGCTCTGGGATAACATCTTTCTCCCAGAAAAGGATCGTCTAATGAATTAATAATTAAAACGGGGGTGGTAATATTCTGAAGGGAGAATTCAGGAGAAACACGCTGATAATAATCATCACGACTTGCAAAACCATGCAACGGTGCTGTAAAGTACTGATCAACTTCATCAAACGACGAAATTTTATCTATCTGATCGCGGTTTATAAAATCAGGAAACTGAGCTGCCTTGTATTTCAGCTTTCTTTTGATATCAATTGTAAAGTTCTTTAAGTAAACTCTGTTAAAACCTTGTTTGAGTACAGCGGCACTTGTCGCAATATGTGTAGGTACCGAAATTGAAACTGCTGCTTTTATGCGTTCATCAATTTTAGTCCAGCCTAAATAATTCAGAAGCTGCACTCCTCCCATTGAATATCCTATCAAATAGACGTCTTCAAATTCTTTTTGAAAAACAAACCGAACCACTTCGTCAAGATCATCTATGGCACCATGATGATAAAGTCGTGGAAGACGATTCATCTCGCCTCCGCACGTGCGATTGTTCCATGCAAAAACAGAAAACCCTTTCTCTCGAAAATAAGCAGCACAACTATTATTATAAGTTCTGCGCGAATCACCTTCTAAACCATGACATAAAATGACTGCTTTTTTAGGGTCGTTTATAAGGAAATCGATGTTTATAAAATCTCCGTCACTTAATTCATGCTTTTCTCTTGTATATTCGGGAACTTCATACTTTTTAAACAAAGCAGCATAAATGGTAGAAATATGCCTGTTGCGATGCATAATAGAAGGCAGATTATATTCTGATTGTTCAATTAATGGCATGATCAAATAGTTTTATGGTGCTATACAAATCTAAGAAATCAATCTATATCAAACTTAATCCTCTCTCTTTTATTTTGTTTTTAAAAATAATAATTGATTGTATCACTGCCTTCGATCGGCGTCTATACTCCAAGAATACAATTGTCGAGCAAACGAAATTATAAAAAATCTTTTTAACTGTATTATTAAAAAATGAGGTTGTCAAATTGTATCTGACAACCTCTTCTGTTTATTTTCACGCAGATTTTGCAGATTGAGCAGTTTTTTTTACTCTATTATCTACTCAATCTGCGTGAAACTTTAAGCTCTTTTATTAAAGCAGGAATCCCCAATACTGGAAGTAGATGCCTACTAGCAGCAACGAAAACAAAATTGTCGCCATAACTCCCGTATTCGAAATAAACTTAAGTTTAAGAATAAAATAAAGTATCGAAATCAGGGTAAACACTATAAAGATCCATTGTATTATAAATAGGTAATTAAACTGATCTGGTATTCCGAACGCTAGTATATAGAAATTATTTTCGGCTGTGTGGTTTATCGCTAAAACAAATCCAATAAGAGTAAACAAACCTAATAAAGAGGTGATTATAATTAGGGATTTTAAAATTTTATCGGCCGTTTTCTCTTCTCTTTTTCTAATTAGTACATATGCAAAAATAAAAATGGAAAGTAAGGCGATAATCAAAGCGGTGAAAAAAGGCGCAAAAAAGAGTAAATTAAACTCGTTTAGACTATTGGCAAAATTCGAAATTCCTGCACTGATTTTTATATTGGTCACAAAATGAACTTTATTATCGGTATCAAATTCTCTGGTATTAGGTCTTTGAAGCGGATTTTTTATAAATTCTTCGGCGATTTGAACTCCCACTAATGAAAAACCCGGGGTATGACCAGAAATTGGGGCGTTTACCAAAAATGCTTTTTTAAACCTGTCAACTGTAATTTTACCATTTAAGGCAGGTGTTATCGGATCAAATGCTCCTGCAAATACTAATACGGGGATGGTTAATTTGGACAGGTTGGAGAAATTAACCAAGGTAGGCTGTTTATTTACTCCTAAATTCCATTTATCACATACTACGAAGTCTGATTTGTAAAAGGATAGTCCTCCTTTTAGTTCTTTATAATTACGTGCATTTTTATTAAATTCTGAAATCGAGTTGTTTGGCACAGCTTCATTACAGCTCACACAATAATATTGTCCATAATCTAACCCTAAAGCTCCTGAAAAAGCTGCTACTAATGAGCTTAAAGTACTTTTGTTTCCTTTATTAAATTCGGTAATTAATAATGGGATTACTTCTATCAGTCTTTTTTGATAAAGTGACTGTTGAATTGCAATTTTAAAATCTTCTGCATTATAAGTAAACGTCCCACTCGAAATTATTCTTTGATCGACCTTAACGGTGATAGGTCTTTTTTCCAGTTTTTCGATGGTTTCATAGTAAGCAGCTTGAAGATTAGGATATTGTTGATTACAATTTGGGTCTTCCTCACAGGCACTAAAAACCTTTTTAAGGCTGCTCATATAATTCTCTGTATTGCGATTGTAATATTGAGAAATATCTGAAATGGAAGAATCCAGTGTTAATGATTTAATGTCCTCAGGAAAATCATTTGCATAAACCTGTGCGGTATAAGTACCGTACGAAACCCCGTAAACATTCCATTTGTCATATTTCAGAGCATTTTTTAAGGCATTTAAATCTTTTACGATGGAGCTGCTGTTATAAGCGCTTATATCGATATTTCTGTTGAGTAAATCTTGTTTACATTCTAATGATGCAATCGTTTTTTGCTGTTCGTCCTGTGTACTGTTTTGATTTTTTGCTAGTATTTCTAAGAATTTTTTCCCCAGGTCCGGACAGAATTTTGGCAGAGAGCGTCCAGTTCCTCTCACATCAAACAAGACAATGTCGCTGTTTTTCCTTAACGGATGGTCTAACCAAGCCCATATTCCTTCAATACCACCTGATCCTGGTCCTCCATCGATGTATACTACCGGGTTTGAGTCTTTACTTTTTGAGATGCTTTTTAAAACAGCCACTGCAATTTTAACCGTTTTTCCTGTTGGTTTATCCCAGTTTTCAGGAACAGTTAAAAATGCCCATTCTATATTTTCTTTGGAGAGATTTTGATCTTCGGGAAAAAAGGTTTTTACTTTCTCTAACGTAAAAGCTTTTGTTTGAGCAAATGCAAAGTTTGGTACAATCAATAGTAATAAAAACAGGCTTATTATTTTTTTCATTTTGGTTGAATTAAATTGTTAGGTTTATAGTATGATTCTTTTCAGGTAAATTTTTGTGCCATCTGTTTTTAAAGAGATGTGGCATTTGTAGTTTTTATCAATTTTTACTTCGCTTAAATAATATTTTTCTCCGTTGATTTCGGTTGTATTATCTAAAACTTCAAATGATTTCAACGGAACGATCAAACCATGTCCCTGGGCTTTTAGAACGGCTTCTTTCTGTGTCCAATACTCAAAAAAAGCTTCTTTTTTATTGTCAGACAGGACGATCTTATTCCATTCTATTTCTGTCATTTGCGATTTAAAATCAGCTGTTTCAATATCGGTTATAATCTCCACATCGATCCCAACTTCATGCTGATCGCTTAAGGCGCAAACTACAATATCTCCTGAATGTGAGATATTAAAAAGAACCGGATTATCTTCAAAATATGGTTTGTTATAAAGGGTTTGCATGATCTCTTTCGCATCAGGCTTCTGCTTATACGTTTCCTCGATTCCTTTAAACAAGAGTATCCGTCCTAAAAGCGATAATTGTGCATCTTGCCATCTTCGATAACGCTTAATTTTATCCTGATAATCGGCTGAAAATTTCGGCAAATCATTCTGCAGCAAACTCTGATGTTTTTCTTCAGACAGATAGGAGTAATAAATATGTATCAAAAGTATTTGGTTTTTAATCGTTAAAAGCGCTTAAAAATTAAAGTCAAAATCGGTTTCCTGAAGTTTCGCTGTATTCACTAAAGGATATTCAATTTCTGATACTTTAACTGAAGGGTTCTCTATTATCTGAGACCACAAATTTTTAAAAGTGGCCAGAAGAAATTGTATGCTGATTTCTTCATATTTATTCTTATCGTATGAAACGCTGACTTTTAGAGTATTGCCGCTTTCAAAAAAATTAAACAATAAAGGAAATCTGCTGTAGTTGGTATCGGAAGTCACGTATTTTAATTCGGCATGATCCATTTTAATCGTTTCCTGAAAAGAAAAATCGGGATTCTGATAGCTTATTAAAACATCAAACAGTGTTTCTTTTTTGAGTTGTGATGGAAAATCCTGATGCGTATTTAGTAAGAGAACGTCTTCCTGAACTTGTTTTAAGAGCTCTAAAAAACTTATATCTTCATTTAACCGAACACGAAGCGGCAGTGTTTTTACAAACATTCCTATCATTGTTGCGATATCAGCATTGTTTCTTCCCGCATTAACGGTTCCAATTACAATGTCCTTGTGGTCGTTAATTTTATGAATGAGCACATTTAAAAGCGAAATAATCGTATTATAAAGTGTACTCTTTTGTTCTTGAGCGAATTTTTTTAACGCTTTAGTGTCCTCAATGGTAAACTCATCATCATAATACGCTCCATTTTGCAATGGACCGTTTAGATTAAAATCTCTATTGATCGTTTCTTTGATACTGTACCCATCCAAATATTTTTGCCAAAAATCGAAAGTGGTTTTGTCGTCATTTTCAGAAGCTAACCATGCCGTATAGTCTTTAAACTGAATACCTGAGTTTTTAATTACGGAATCAGGATGATTGTATTTTTGAATAAATTCTTTGGTAAAAAACTCTAATGAAACTCCATCCATAATAATATGATGGGTGCAAAAAACCAATGATGATGTTGTCTCGCCCGTTTGTACGAGCAACATTCTTACCAATACATCCTGTTCTAAATCAAACGGTGTTTCTATGTATCGCTGAATAGTCTGCTCTTTTTGTTCGTTATCAATCTGCAGCTGCGTGATCTTAAAATCGATATCCTCTTGTTTCCCTATTTTTTGAAAAACGGCTCCTTTGCTTTCCACAAAATTGGTGCGGAGAATTTCATTTTCAAAAATTAACTGAGACATTGCATTGTTGATTTTATCCGGAAATACGGTCCCATTAATTTCAAAAACGGCTACCATGTTATAAGCAATCGATTTTTGCCGATCCTGACAAGCTACCCATAATTCTTGCTGTGAAGGTGTTATTGCAAAATCAGTTTTTAAAGTTGTAAATGGTATGCCCTGTTTGTCATTGGTTTTTAAAGTCACTAAATAATCTGCCATTAATCTGATCGTGGGATAATCGAAAACCGTTTTCAGGTTAACATCGTACCCAAGATTTTTTGCTATTGATCCCGCAAGTTTAACTGCGTTTAGAGAATGTCCGCCAAGAGCAAAGAAATTGTCATTGGTACTGATTTCTTTTTTACTGTTTAAAATTTCTTTCCAGTATCCGGCTAACTTTTTTTCCAGATCAGATTCAGGTGCTTTAAAATCATCGTTTATTGTATGATGTTCGATGGCTCTTTGCGCTAAGCTCTTACGGTCAATTTTTTGATTCGGTGTTAGCGGAAACTCCTTTAGAAGAACAATTGTGCCTGGAATCATATAGTACGGAAGATTCCTTTTTAATGTGGCTACAATTTCTCCTGTATCTGTCATTTCTTCCATTTTTACTACATAAGCTACTAAAAAAGCTTCCTGCTGATTCCCTTTTTTTGCAATTACAACCGATTCTTTTATTCCGGAAATCTGATTCAAATGCGATTCGATATCTCCCAGTTCAATTCGATATCCTCTAATTTTAACCTGATTATCGTTTCGTCCTAAAAATTCGATTTCTCCTTTATCATTCCATCGGCCCACATCTCCGGTTTCGTATAATAAACCATTCGCCTGAAACGGATTTTTTATAAATTTTTCCTGAGTCAGTGTGGTATTTTTATAATATCCTTTTGCCAGTCCATCACCGGCAATATAAATAGCTCCGGGAGTTCCGATTGGTTTTGGACTTAAGAATGAATCCAGTATGTAAATTTGCGTGTTGTGTATTGGTTTTCCAATATTTGACGCCTCTTTCGCATGTTCCAGTTTTTTTAAACTCGACCAAATAGTGGTTTCTGTCGGACCGTACATGTTCCAGACTTCTAAACTATGACTGATTAACTTTTCGGCTAATGCTTCACTTAACAAATCACCTCCACAAAGTACTTTTAAGCGTTTGTCTCCGTTCCAATCGGCATTGAAGAGCATTTGGTAAAAACTTGGCGTTGCCTGGATTATTGTGGGTTGGATTTCTTCTATTTTTTGGATAATAACCTCCGGATCCCCTAAAATTTCCTGATTGGCAATATATAAAGCAGCTCCCGACAACAGTGGTACAAAGAATTCTAAAATTGAAATATCAAAAGAGTAAGTTGTAACCGAAAAAAACACATCGCTCGGCCTCACACCGGGCTCCTGCTGCATACTGCTGAGGAAATTCAACAGAGATTGATGTCCTATTTCAACACCTTTCGGATTGCCTGTTGAACCTGACGTGTAAAGGATGTAAGCGGTGTCATGAGGGGAAACTTTCAGGAATGGTTTTCCTTCTAATCCCGCGGCCTTTTCTAAGATTGTCTCTAAAGATAGTACCTGTACCTCATCGTCTGTATGCAACACATAGCCTTTTTCATTGATAAGCAGTTTAATCTGGCTGTTTTCTATAATGTAATTCAATCGGTCCCCGGGGAACGACGGATCTAACGGAATATAAGCTCTGCCTGCTTTGAGTATTCCCAGTAATACAATGACAATATTTGCCGAACGTCCTAATAAAACTGCTATTGGTGATTTGTCCTCTTGTCCATAATTGATTATTAAGTATTCGGCTATTTGACCAGATAATTGATCCAGTTCGGCATAGGTATAACTTTTGTAATTGTCTTTTAGGGCTTCTTTTGTGCTAAACTTTATCACCTGATCCTGAAATACATCCAAAATGGTGTTCTCTTTCTGATAGTCAACTTTTGTGGTGTTGAATGTTTCGAGAATATGACGTTTTTCGTCTTCTCCCAGATAGTTTAATTCTTTTAGAACCTGATCAGGAGTATCTAAAATGGCGTGAACTAAGTTTTCGAAGTGATGAACGACCTGTGTAATTTGTGTCTCTGTAAAATAATTTAAGTTGTAGTCGAAATCAATTTTCACATCCTCATCTTCATCAAATTCTCTGATGTAAATGGCTAAAGCTACCCGCTCGGATTTATGTGTGAGCGGAATTACCTGTGTGTGGGTATGAAGAAAATCATTAGAATAATTTTGTTTTTCATAAGAAAGTGTAATATTGAACAGTCTCTCTTTTTCATTAAAAACCTGAAGCTCCTGAATTAACTTTCCTAACGGAAATCGCTGATGGCGATAATCATGTCTTAGGGTCGTTTTTATTTCTGCAATTAAATTCTCGAAAGTGGCGTTAAAATCGATCGAAATTCTTAAAGGAGAAACGCCCATAAAAAGACCAACTGTTTTTTTGTAACTGGCTTTGCTTCTGTTTAAAACCGGTAGTCCGATGGCAAAATCATTGTTCTGATGTTTTCTGCCAAAATAGGCGTACAAAATAGCCAGAATGACATTAAAAGTCGAACATTTATAACGTACTGCTAACGAATTTAACTGATTGTATACCTCTCTTTTGATAATTAGCTCCTTGCGATCACTTTCATTGATCTGAATGTTATCTTCTAATTTATCAAACAGATTCTGAGGTAAGGATTCAAACTTTTTGGTCCAGTAGATTTTGTCCTGATGGTACGATTCTGATTGCTGATAAGCGGCATCATCAACTGCAAAGTCTTTGTAGCTAAACGGATATACGGTTTGAATTTTCCCATGTTCGAGAATCTCATTGTAATTTTGCACCAATCTCTGAAACATTAACGACGTACCCCAGCCATCAGTTATAATATGATGGTAAACGGAAAATAAATAATGGAAATTTTCCTGAACTTTAACGAGGGTAAAAACATGCAAAAGATGCTCTCCAAATAAATCAAACGGCTTTGCAAACTCTTCCTGCATGTACACATTTGCTGCCTCGAAAGGTTCTGCAGAGGGAGAAAAATCAACAAATCCCAGAGCTGAATTATGATCTTCTACAATTTTAATCCGAACATTTTCGTGCTTGCTGGTAAGTATACTTCTATACGAATCATGCTGATCAATTAAGGCAATGTATGCTTTTTGAAATGCATCATGGTTTATTTGGCCTTTAATTTTAATCTTAGCCCCAATGTTATAGATGGGTTCATTGGGATATAATAACTGCTCGAAATAAACATCTTGCTGAGGAAGGGTGAGTTTCATTTTAAAATATTTTTACGCAATTAGAACTAAATGATATCTTGTTTCGTTTAATTTTTAGGAATTAAACAAATTGAATTTTCCAATCCGGAACTTAAAAAAAGAGGAATTATTTAACGTAGGGTTGGTGTAAGGAAATACATTGTACATTTTTATTCAGAATTTTATAAATCAATGTTTCTGAATGAAATATAACGCGACAAATATTTCGCTCCTGCGGATGCTACAGATATTTTGCTCCTCCGGAGCTACACCTACCTTGCTCATCTGGATGCTATAGATATATCGCTCCTGCGGAGCTTGTTTATGGTAATGGATAATTTTGCTATATATATCTTGCTCCTGCGGAGCTATACCAATCTTGCTCCTCCGGAGCTCTATTTTACACTGTATTATACCATGTTACACATTATCAAACAAATAAAAAATCCGAGTCAATCCGCGTTTTCGCTTTAGCGAATCTGTTTAATCCGTGCGCTATCTTTGTACACCTTATTATGCCCAGAAAAGCTCTTTACTGTATTCTTTTGATTTATCTACTTTTACCTCAGCATCAATTTTACCGTAATTAAATTTTATAATTCGGTCTGCCAGATGGAAATAAGCATCATCATGTGTTACAGCAATGATTGTTTTGCCTTCTGCTTTTAACTTTGGGATAAGTTCTTCGTAGAAAAATTTTCTGAAATAAGGATCCTGATCGGCGGCCCATTCGTCTAAAACAAGGATTGGTTTTTTCTCCATTAGGGCAAAAATCAAGGACATTCTTTTACTTTGTCCTTTAGAAAATTTTCTTCTGGCAGAACTTTCTTTATCATCTAAGATGACTTTGTCCAGCTTCATCATTTCTAATAACTGTTTGTATTCCGGATTGTTTTCAACGGTATATTCTTCATAATTATGAGAAAATATATGATCGTCTGTGAACACGGCTGCAATTAAATTTTGATTTTCCTGACCGGACTCTGTTTCTTTTCCATTTAAAAGAATCTCTCCTTTAGAAGGTGTGTACAATCCGGTGAAGGTATTGATGAAGGTACTTTTTCCTGAACCGTTTCCGCCAACAATAAAAATGGTCTCTCCTTCCTTAACTTCTAAGTTTATTGGTCCTAATGCAAAAGCACTGTCGTTGGAATCGCTATTGTATGAAAAATGTATGTCTTTGAATTCGATACTTTCAAAAGAAGTGTTGTCTATTGGCAATTGTTTTTTTACATCTTCATCTACTTCAAAGTCTTTTAAGAAATCCTTGATTCTTTTATTAGCCACGATAAAACGTGTATAGGTCTGCTGCAGATTGATCAGGTTATTTATAGGTCCTGAGATGAATAAAACAATTACTACATATGCTATCACATCAGACTGACTCAATAATCCCCATGACGGTAATACAAACAAAATAGTTGCGATAATGGCATATAAACCATATTGACTAATCAGATTAATAGACAAAAAGATATAACTGATTTTAAAGTCTAATTCACCGGCCTGATCCCTATTCGGAATTAAAAATCTATTCATTAGATTTTCAGCTCTGAAAAAACTCAGTTTTAGTTTTTTAAATCCTTTCATAACATCGTCCACGTACTTATAATAATCGTCATTGTATTCTCTGAGACTGGTTACTTTTTTAGACATAGAGTTGATTACTACAAAATAGGAAGCGGCAACGGCTATAATTAATACTACCACAATAAGAGCAGAACTTACCGAGATGGTAAACATATAGATCAAACAAAGCACTAACATTAAAACCGAATTTACGGTATGGGTAACGGTATAAGGTAAAAGCCCAAATACCCGCAAATCTTCAACAATGGTAAAAAAACGCTGGGAACCTAAGTTCTCTAATTTTATCAGTGAGGTTTGAAGTATTTTTGAGAATATTGTTTTTTCGTTGTCGTATAACATTTTAAAGGAAAACTCATTAAGTCCTTTCTGAAAAATGATGTTCAGCAAATAGGTATATACAACAATTGCAAAAAAAACCATTCCGGTATAATCCGTCATAAACGACTTGTTGCCTGACAAAGTATTGTTTATAATGTACACTATTCCGAAACTAAGAATTGTATTTGGCAAAGCATAGGCTGCCAGAAGAATTGAATTTTTTAGTGATATTTTAAACATCTTAAAAGTTTTTGTTGTGGTTGATAAAGTCTTAAAGAGATTGTATCCCTTTTTAAATTCGGATTCTGAAATTAAATTGAAAATTAAATTCTGTTTTTAGATGCTAAGTCAATATCAGCAACTAGAAAAAACAGACGATTATGATTTACTTGATTCTGTTCTTTTCGGTATCGATACTGTTATTTTCTCTCTCCTGAGTAGTCATCTTATCTCCAAAATTATAGGTAAACGATAGTCTGACCTGTCTTGTATTCGATAATGTCCTGAAGTCAGCATTTGCATTGACCAGATTATTAATTTGTCCTTTGGTGATATAGGTTCTGAAAATATCCATCCCTATTACTTTAAGTGAACTTCTGTTTGAAAGTTTTTTGCTGATTGTCACATCAAGAAACCAGTAAGGATCCAGCGCAAATTGTGCTACATAAGCTTTCCCAACATAGCGCCCAAAAAGTTCGATGCTGTAATCTTTTTTCAGTTTTACTTGCAACACGGGATCGATTCTAAAATTATAACCGTACGTATGGAGTTTACCTCCAAAGAAATCACTTTTGGTATCGGTATACGATACTTGTGCATTTCCGGTAAAGGTTAGCCATGGAGCGATATTAAATGTAGAACTAAGACTAAGATTGGTTACCTGAGTATTTCCTATGTTTCCGGGCATACTGTAATAGACATTGTTTATAATTTCTATAGTTTCCATGATCTGATTGTCAATTTTACTGTAGGCAAGAGTAAAATTCAATAAGCTTTTGTGTGCGTAAGAAGCTTCAACGGAATTTGTAATTGAAGGTTGCAGATAGGGATTTCCTTTGTAAAATGTCAATTTATCAACCTGAATAACCATAGGGTTAAGATCCTGATAAAATGGTCTGTCGATTCTTTTTCCGTAATTGATTCCTACTGTGTTATTAGCCAAAGAATCGAGCTTATAGGAAAGGTATAAGGTTGGAAATAAATTGTCGTACTTGGTTGTATTTTTTGTTCTCGGTTTTATTTCGTTTCCTAACTGATCTCCGACAATTTTTACACTTTCATAGCGGAGTCCTAACTGTACCGAAAGTCGGTCTAAAGTTGTGTTGGAGCTTACGTATAAAGCTGTTATTTTCTCGTTGTATAGAAATTTATTATTCTGATTTAAATTTGGCGTCGAAATATCATTTACGATATCGAAATACTCACTCTTATTGTTGGTCTTGATATTACTGTATTTGAATCCGGTCTGCAGGTTTGTTTTTTTGGTCAGCTGATTGGAATAATCTGCTTTTCCTGAATAAATATAAACCTTAGAAGCTGCTCCTCCTACCAGCATATCGGAATAATTTTTATTTGCATCCGAAAAAATGATCGAATTTTTAAATTCCTGATAGGGAAAAGAATCGTATAGTAAGTAATCTAAATTGGTACTCACATCGCTTTTTTCGTTAAGCTTGTGATTAATGTTCAGATTTATACCGCTGTTTACAGATTTAGCATCTGAGCTGCCTAATGTTTTTACAATGGAATCTGTAGTTTGTTTTCTGTTATAAAGGTAATTCAAACTATTATCAAGATCATTTCCATTCCAGATTGAAGCATCTGCAGAGACTCCGATCACCGTGTTTTTTGACAGATTATAGTCTGCTCCAAACCTTAGGTTCGTTGCTATAGCATCTCCTACATTATTGTTTTCCTGTTTGCTGTAACTGCCTGTATCGGTATAGTTTCTGCTGATATAAAGATCCTGAAAGCGTTTTTTGTAACCCGCATTTCCATTCAGAAAGATGTTGTAATTCTCCTTTTTTTTGTTCAAAGCAAACGTGGCATTGTATTCTGTAAATTTATGCTGTCTTAGCCCCAAAATAACACTTCCGTTTTCTCCTTCTTTTTTGCTCTTTTTTAGTTTGATGTTTATCACTCCGCCATTTCCTGCTGCTTCATATTTCGCAGGCGGATTGGTCATAATTTCAATTTTATCAATATTATCTGAAGCTAATCCGCTTAAATAACTTTCAAGTTGGGCGCCTGACAGATAGGTTGGACGGTCATCGATAAAAATGGTCGCATTTGCTTTTCCATTCAGACTTACCACTCCCTGATCGCTTATACTGGTTCCCGGAGCTTTCTTTAATAATTCTAAAGCGGTAATTCCTGAGTTAGATTCTAAAGCGTCAACATTTAAAATGGTACGATCGATTTTAGTCTCAACAAATTTTTTCTTTTTAAGTATTACGACTTCTTTTAAGCTCTCCTTTTTTGTTATTTTGAACAATTCTATAGGCAGTACTTCTTTTTGATTGTCTGTTTTAATGCTTATAATTCCTGTACTAAACGTTTTATAGTCGTCATGGGTAATTTTAATTTTATAGTTTCCGTTTTTCAGGTTTTTAAAATTAAATTCTCCTTTGGTTTCAGACAATTCGCTTTTGACTAATGTTTCCTGCTCCTCGTTCAACAAAAGAATGGTTGCAAAAATAACAGGCTCTTTATTTTCAGCATCAATAATGGTTCCTGAAATGGATGCTGCTGACACTTGTTTGTATATTTCGTTACCTGCTGCTTTTGAACTTTGTCCGTATACTGAATTACCCAGAGAAACAAACATGCATAGTAAAGCGATATATTTTAAATGCATATAATTATACTTCATTATTTTTTTAATGTATTTAATAAGATTGCCTGTGAGGGATACAATATGTAAACTCAAGCTCTTTTGAATTGATAAAATTTAAGAAATTTAAAGGATCGCAATTTTTCAAGAATAGAATAATCACTCTGAATTGTAAAAGCAGAATGTATACTAAAGAAGAAAACTCAGCTAATGATAAATTTTATTTTGTCTTGAAGTTTTTACAAATATTCCATTTCGTATGGTTTCCGATATATTTATTTTTATATCTCAATTGCACTTCCGGCTCCTGCTTCTCTCCGTTTATTATAAACTCTTTACTGTTGAGCATATAAGATAAACTGGTTGTATTAGCCGGTGCCAGCTTTTCTTTTACGATTTGATCGCTGATTGCTGCAATTAGCTTTCCAACATTATTTACATCAGCCGATTCTTTGATAGATTGTCCGGTAATTCCGGTAATCGTCAATTGATTTTCGGCCTGTTCTTTTTTCTTGTTTTGTGCCATACTGCCAATTGAAATTAATAATATCATAACAGCGGTAATAAGAGTTTTGGTTGTTTTCATAATTGGTTTGTTTTTTAGCAAGGCTATTGTACATTATTATAATTAAGACTTGTACATTCCTTAAAACTAATATCAAAAATTTCTTTCAATTTATCACCATGATCGAGTATAAAAAAATGGTTTCCTTTTAGTACATAGGAGTTAAAACCGGAAAACGTGTGTTTTTTCCAATTGTTTATCCGATCTACATATTTCTCTGAATTCCCCATTATGGCCACAATCGGAGCTTTTACAATGGTATTTTCAATGAAAAAATCTTCTTCAACTATTTTAAAATCGGCCTTAAGTATGGGTAATACAAAATCGAGCAGTTCTTTACTTTTTAATAACTCATCCGGTATCCCTCCCAATTCGGTAAGCATGCTGATGAAATCGTCACGCTCGAGATCAGATCTGTTGTTTTCGGTTGCAATTCCGGGTCCGGCATTACCGCTTACGATCAGACATTGAGGCGGAGTGTTGTTTTTCTCTAATAAATCGGTCACTCCCAACCCCAGAGACGAACCTAAACTGTGCCCGTAAACGATAAACGGGCTCCCGTTAAGCTTATCGGTGATCTGTGAGAACAGGTCCTTAATAGCGTCCGGATAGGAAGTCAATAGTTTTTCTTTGATTCTTTTTCCTCTTCCGGGAAGTTCCAGCGGTATCATTTCAAAATCGGTGCATAATGATCTCAGAAACTCGAAGGAGTATATACTGCCACCGGCGAAGTGTAATAAGAATAGTTGCTTTTTATTCATCTGCTTTTTATAATTTGGTTAGTGAGAGCCTTCTTTAAAAAAATCAAAAGAAGGTCTCACATGGGTTATGCTGTTATACTTCAATTTGAAATTAACTTGTCACTAATTCATTTTTTAATTCATAATCGTATAACAATTCTTTCTCTCCAAATAATCTTTCAGCGATGATTCCTTTATCTGCACAGTGGTTTATCAATCGGTTTGATTCAATAATAGCAAGAGATTCTTCTGTGTATTTGATACTGCTGATGAATTCTAACCAAGGCTCCATTCCCATTGCGTAGACATAGGCTTCTTTGGGATTAAAAATATCAACTAACGACAAACCTCTTTCGCTGTCGCAGCCCGCCAGTCGTCTGGACTGATCGTCTTCTCTGTTAATCGCCTCTGTCATTAAACAGCCGTATAGCCAACTTAACGGTGCTCCGGCACATTCCATTCCTAAAAACAAGACATCTACATCGCCTTTAACTCTATGAATATGTTCGTACAATCTAGGTTCCATTACTCTGGAATCGGCAACAAACAAGAAGCTTAGCTCATTGATCGCAACATGGAAACATGATTTTGCTCTGATATTAAGATCACTGTGTTCTCCTGTAAACGGAAGTCCGGTAATGGTACAATTTTCAAATTTTATTTCTTCCAGTTCATCAATTTCGATGACATTTTTAAATCCGATACTTTGAAACGCTAATTTGATACTTGGATCCTGAAGTGCTCCACTGGTGGTTACGGGAACTATTAGATTTTTGATTTTATGTCTTAACGGCAATAAAGTTTCTAACACAATATGGTCCTGATGATTGTGTGTAATCAATACATAATCAATAACATCCGGCAGGTCAATATCTGAAAAATGTTCTACTGTAGATTCATAGCCGTAATAACTGATTAAAGGATCTACAAGGATACTCACGTCTTTGGTTTCAATTAAAATACAGGCATGCCCCAAATAGCGCATTCTGGCTTTGTCTCCTGTGTATTTTTGATAAGCGGGATGTTCTTTTTTGGTGAAGAAAGTTTTAAACAGTTCCATTTGATCTTCGCGAACACCCAATTCTTCGGCAACGGCCTCAATAGATCCCGGATTTCTCTTCATTCTGCTTAACGTATCAATTCCTTTATGATCAAACGGAATATCCAACTGTAATACCTTAGGATCTTCTAATTGTGGGGTACTCAAACAAAATGGACGCTCATCATTTAGTGTTTCCCATAAAGAAATAGATTGAGAATGTTTGGAATAGAATGGGCTGTTGTATAATAAGGATTCAAAGAAACGATACGACGGATGGTTGTTTAAATCGTAAACCAATTCTACATATCCTTTTAATATTTCCGGAACTTCTTTGTACAAAGGTTCTAAAGACGCTCCTTTTGCTTTGGTTTTTAGCAACTGATCCAATTCTTTTATAGCGTCTGATAATTGTATTGCGTTTGCCTGCTTTTCAAGAATTTCAGCTTTTAGTTCTTTGACTTCCTCTACTCTTCGGGTTTCATAATCCATAAAAGGTCCTCCTAACATTTTAGGATTTTTTACGGCAGCCTCATGAATTGCGGGAGCCTGAATATAGGAGTTCATTATTTTTAAATGCCTTTCGACAATGTTCATTGCTGCTGTGGCAGGAGAAATTAAGTGTGTCCATGCATACCATTTATCTACTAATGGTCCAATAATTACATTTGGTTTAAAATAATACTTTTCTGTGTTTTCCATTCTGTTTGATTATTTAGTTTTACAGTTTTAGTTGGTTTCTATACTTGTTTTTTGAATGATACTTTTAAAAATTTCAACGTACTTGTCAAAATTATTCCCATTGAAGGCCTCCCAGTGTGTTCCTGGCAGATAATGGTGCACTAACGTTCCATTGGTATAATCCTGCCAGTCCTTCATATTACTTTTTAATTCATTCTCAGAAGATTCAAGAACATATATAGTGCTGGAGATTTTACCTTGAAGTGTATATTGATTGTCCAGCTGTAGATTGTTTTTCATAAAAGACAAAACATTTGCTTTTTGGTCTTTGCTTAAATCAATACCCTTCTGATATTCGTCAAGCAGCCAATTGGCCTGTTGGTCAATATGCTCCATATCGTTGCTTTCATTTAGAGACGTTGGTCTGTCCACCAAAACCAATTCAATGGCATCATATTGTTTTTCGAGTTCTTTAACTACTTCAAAGGCAATTGAAGCGCCCATTGAATATCCCAAAACCACAAACGGCTGATTGCTCTGACGTTTTTTAATTTCTGCGCTGAAATAACCGGCCATTTGTTCAATAGACTGAGTAAGCTCTTCCTCAGGCTCTAATCCTTTGTACTGCAAACCAATCGAATTAAACTCATTCCCTAATACTTTCGCCAAAGGATGATACATTATAGAATTACCCAGAATTGGCGGTATGAAGTAAATTGTATTTTGAGGGTCTCCCGCATGTAAATGGATCACCGCAGCATTGGATGTTTTTTTACCCTGAGCCAATTCTCTGATCGTTGGCGCATTATAAAGATCTTTTATCGAAATGTCTAAGCCTAATTTTCTTCGTAACATTGCCTTTAGCTTAATCGCCTTCAGACTATATCCGCCAATTTCAAAAAAATTGTCTATGACACTGATGTCTCTTTTTTCCAGAATGTCCTGCCATATTTGAAGGATCGTATTTTCGGTTTCATTTTCCGGCGGAACAAGCGCTCTGAGGCTATCTGTTTTATGTATTTCTATGGCTAATAATTTATTTCGGTCTACTTTTCTACTTTTTGTGAATGGAATTTCTTCTACCGGAACAAAATAAGAAGGAATCATGAAATAAGGTAAAATGCTTTTTAACCTGGTTCGGATGTTTTTTACGTCATAATGTTCATCAGGCACCAGATAAGCTACAATTTCTTTTTCTCCTAACTTGTTTGCTTTGGCCAGTACCGCAACAGAAGTTGTTATTTTTTGTTGAAGAAATGCATTTTCGATTTCACCCAATTCAATTCTGTAACCTCTGATTTTTACCTGATCATCGG
The DNA here is from genome assembly GCF_023539155.1 of Flavobacterium sp. B183. Taxonomy (NCBI): domain Bacteria; kingdom Pseudomonadati; phylum Bacteroidota; class Flavobacteriia; order Flavobacteriales; family Flavobacteriaceae; genus Flavobacterium; species Flavobacterium sp. B183. The sequence continues at coordinate 4,701,723 of NZ_CP097434.1, forward strand.
CTCTGCCAAAAAACTGAATGTTCCCATCCGATAGCCTGCAGCACAAATCGCCCGTTCGATATAAAGTTTCTTCTTTGCCAAAAGGATTGGTCACAAAACGCTCTTTGGTAAGTGCTTCCTGATTGATGTATCCTCTGGAAACTCCGATACCTCCAATATACATTTCACCAACGACTCCGGTTTTGGCAATTTGCAAAGCATTGTCTAAAATATAAATAGTCGTATTATCAATTGGTTTTCCGATTGGCAGACGATTTAGATCTTTATCATTTTCTTTGTCGTAGGCATATATCGTCGAAGATACAGTAGTTTCGGTAGGACCATAAGAGTTGTAGAAGTCAGTGTGAGCTGCCCATTTCCTGGCTAGACTTATTGAGCACTCTTCACCTCCAACCACAACTCTGTTCAGATGGTATTTATTTGGGATCACATTTTCGAGGTAAGTTGGTGTTACATCTATATGTGTGATCTCTTTTTCCATCAAAAGGTCCGCAAATTTTTCATTATCCAGTAAATCCTCTTTATCACATAACACTAAAGTTGCTCCACTGCTTAGTGCGATAAAAATTTGTTCTACTGAAGCATCAAATACATAATTAGAAAAAGCTAAAATTTTCTCTTCTTTCTGTATTTTATATCTTTTTATTAACGAGTTTGCCAGATTTACTACTCCTTTGTGTTCAATAAAAACTCCTTTTGGATTTCCTGTTGTTCCAGAGGTGTATATACTGTATATTAAAGTATTTGAAGTAAGATTATGATCTGTTTCTGCTACACTTTCCTGAGCGATGGTATCCCAGTCTGTGTCAATTAATATCGTTTTTGGAAAGGATTCTACTGAAAAATTTTCTAAAAGAGACGGCTTAGAAATTATAGCTTTTGCGGCTGTATCTTTTAGAATAAAATCAATTCTTTGCTGTGGATACCCCTCGTCTAAAGGAACATAGGCTGCTCCAGCTTTTATAATTCCAAAAATTGAAACCAGCATTTCGATAGAACGATCCAGTAGTATTGCCACAAAATCTTCCTTCCCTATACCTTGTTTTTTAAGATAGTTTCCTAACTGATTCGATTTCTGATCTAATTCGGCATAACTGATATTTATACCATTGTGGTGCAGCGCCGGATAGTCAGGGTTTAGAAGAACCTGTCTCTTAAATAAATCCAATACGGTCTGATCTTCGTTTTCGTTTACGAAATCATTCTGCTTTTTATTCTCATAAATTTCCTTTTCCTCATCGGATAAATGATCCAGTTCTTTTAATGAAGATTCCGGATGCTCTACAATGTGCCTGAAAACTTTTTTGTAAACGGACTCTATTTCAGACAATTCAATTTTGTTAACGAGCGCTCTGGTTTGTGCAAAGTCAAACAATGCTGCGTTATTGGTATTGTTAACGGTAAAATCGAAATACGTATTGGTAACTCCTTTTCCATTTAACGTTAATTCCCGATTCTCGAGATATGAGGCTTCTTTTTCCTTAGATTGTTCTTCTAATGCATCGTAAGAATAAAAATCAACATAATTGAAAATGATATCAAAGAAAGGATTGTTCATTCCTTTAATCTCATTGGTAACAGAAGCGATACTGGCCAAACTCATATCCGAAAAATTACTTACTTCGATCAGTTTTTGCTTTACTAACAACAGTAAATCTTCACCGCTTAAATCCCGATTCACTTCAAGTCTGAAAGGTATTGTATTTAGAAAACAGCCTAACATTCCATCAGCATCCGGTAAGGCAGGTCTTGTATTTACAACCAGACCAATTGTAATGTCATTGCTGTACGAGTATAATTTTAAAGTATACACAAAGGCACTTAAAGCCAGTTCTTTTAATCTGATACCGTAAGCCTTTTTTAGACTTTCAATTTTTGCTAACTCTTCTTTTTCAAAGCTGAACAATTTAAAATCGTCTGCTTCTTTTTCGGTAAACAGATCCAGTCTGTTGTAATCGTTTAATTCATTAGTCCAAAATGCTGCAGTCTCTTCCTTTCGCTTGTCCTGCAACTGATGCAGCATATAATCCTTATGACTCGATTGTAATTTAGCAGGTTTAAACGAAGGAATTTCAAGTAATTTAAGGTATACATTATTGATTTCCGTGAGTAATAATGAATCACTCCAGCCGTCTATAATGGCATGGTGACATTGCGAAACAAAAACAATTGTATCATTGCCCAGATTAAAAGCAGCCATACGAAATAATGGTGCCTGAGTCACATCAAACGGATGGAGCAATTCTGACTGCAGAAAGGCCGCTATAACTTTCTCCTGTTCTTTTAAGGACTGCAACTGAGACAAATCTTCATAGACAACAGGTATTTCAACTTGTTTGTATAGGATTTGAACTTCCTGATCGTAATCCTGTAAATTAAATCCTGTTCTTAGAATTTCATGCTTTTCAGTCATTAATTCCATGGCTTTTCTGAAAACCGAAACATCAAAATCTTTAAATTCGCGGTGATTGATCATCTGATCGTGATATATACTCGCTCCTTCATATTTCAATGACTCATAGATCATTCCTTTTTGAATGTCGCTCATTGGGTAAACGTCTTCAACGGCATCAGCATCAATTCCATTTAAAGATGCTAAAACGCTGTTCTTTATGAAATCAATAGCTTGTAATCCCTGATTTCCGGTTCCTGTAACAGCCGTTTTTTTAACGTCCAGTGAGGCTCTGTTGTTGCTTATAAAATCTGATAATTGCGAGATACAATCATTGGTATAGATATCTGAAATCGTAATTTCCAACTGCATTTCGTTATAAATACCATTCACAATTTTCAACACTTTGATAGAGTCTCCTCCTAAATCAAAAAATCGATCGTTTATACCAATTTTTTTCTTGTCCAGAACGGTTTCCCATATGTTTACTAAGGCTATTTCTTCTGCTGTTTGCGGAGCTGCATATGCTGCTCCTCTTCCTGTTTCTGAGCCTCCAATTTCTAATAGTGCCTTGGTATCTATTTTTCCGTTTGGTGTTAACGGAAATGTATCCAGAGTAATAAAGTGAGCGGGTACGGCATAAGAAGGCAGCAAATCTTTTAAATGGTTTTTTAAATCTGAAGTATTTATGGCTTCCTTTTCTAACAAATAAGCATACAATTCGTTATCACCCGTTTTATTTTCTTTCACTAAAACAACCGCAGCTTCTACAAAGCTGTACTGTTCAACAGCATATTGTATTTCGCCCAGTTCGATACGATATCCTCTCACTTTTACCTGATTGTCTTTTCTGCCTAAAAATTCGATTTCCCCGGCTGCATTCCATCTGCCTAAATCACCTGTTTTATACATTAAACCTGCTTCACTAAAAGGATCTTTTACAAACTTTTGGGCCGTTAAATCGGGATTGTTTAAATATCCTTTGGTTACGCCGTTACCTCCAATATGCAATTCACCAATCACACCAAGCGGAACTAAATCTTCTTTTTCGTTTAAGATGTAAATACGGGTGTTGGCAATAGGTTTTCCTATAGTTGCTGTCACCGGCTTTCCTTCTTCGTATTGGTGAACGCTGCTCCAAACCGAACATTCTGTTGGACCATACTCATTAAACAAATCACAGCCTGATTGACCTATTTTGCTTTTAAAATGGTCTTCGATTAAACTTATCGGACAAGTTTCTCCGGCTACCGTAACTTGTTCAATAGAAGATTCTTTATCTGATAAAGCATTCAAAAGTAGTTTATAGTACGAAGGCACTGTTAATAAATGACTTACTTTTTGAGAAACAATAAGAGCTGCGATGAAATTAACATTAGCAATATCTGAGCTACTGGTGATACACAATGTTCCTCCGGTAGTTAATGTACTGAATATTCCTGCTACTGAACTGTCAAAAGCAACTGAAGACAATAACAAAAAGCATTTTATTGGCGAATAGGTATTGCCTCGTGGTGCCAAAGAATGCTGGAGGTTGCCATGGGTTACCATAACTCCCTTTGGATTTCCTGTAGATCCCGAAGTATAAATGATATAAACCAAATGATCCGGTAAAACTGTTATTTCAGGAGCAGTTGTTGGATTTGCCAGACTGTCCAGCTGTACATCCATGGCGAATATTCCGCCCTCATAATACGATAGATCAAACATATAATCGGATTGTGTGAGCAGGGCCTTTACGTTGGTATCTTTCAGAATATATTCTTTTCGGGAAACCGGGTAATCGGGATCTATAGGAACATAAGCTGCTCCTGTCTTTAATATTCCTAAAATACCAATGAAGATCGATTCGGAACGATCAAGCATCATTCCAACAAAATCATTAGGTTGTATCTGATACTCTTCCAATAAATAATGAGCCAGTTGATTGGAACGTTTTTCCAATTCGGAATAACTCAATTGATTTCCTTCAAAAGATACCGCTATGGCTTCCGGATTTTTTTCGACCTGCTCTCTGATCCTATCTAAGACGTTCTTAGATGTATCGTAGTCCAATGTTTCTGAATTAAAATCAAGTAAAAACTGTTCTTCTTCTTTTAGTAACCATTTCAATTCCTGTACCGGCAGTTCTGCATTTTGTACTAAAGCTACTAATAGCTGCTCCAGGTGATTTCCAAATTGTTCTATCCTTTCTGAGTCAAAAACATCACTATTGTAAATGATACTGGTCGCTAAACCATTTTCAGAATCAGCAAAATTAAAAACCAAATCAAACACACTTGAATCCGGTAGTTTTCCCTGATATTCGTTAACCGATAAATTCTCCATTCCTTTGGAGTTTGATACTTGTTGGTTTTGAACAATAACCTGTACATCAAACAAAGGATTACGACTCATATCTCTTGGAATATCCAAAGAAGAAACCAGATCGTCGAAGGGATATAACTGATGTTCATGTGCTCCCAAAACCACTTTTTTCACATGAGACAAGATCGTATTGAAACTGTCCCTTTTCGAAAATTGAGTTCTAAGTGCCAATGTATTTACATAAAAACCAATCTGATTTTCTAAATCAGCGTGGTCTCTTCCAGCAACAGGGCTTCCGATCACAATGTCTTCCTGCTGTGTATAGTGATAAAACAGTACATTGACTACACTAAGTAATCCCATGAACAAAGTAGTTTCCTGAGTTTTAAGAAGCTCATCGAATTTGTCACTTAAAGAACTGGGAATCAACTTAGTATACAACCCTCCATTGTATGTTTTTATAAGAGGACGCTGCTTTCCTGCTGATAAATCTAAAGTAGGCAAATCGCCTTTAAACTGATTCAGCCAATAGTTTTTATGCAACTCCAATCTAAAACCGCTTAGCTCTGTAAGCTGCCATGACGAATAGTCTTTGTACTGAATAGGAAGCTGAGTTAATGCTGACGGAATACCGGTTACCAGACTGTTGTAAAGCTGCAACAACTCCTTTACAATGATTTCTATAGACCAGGCATCACTAATAATATGGTGGATTACGGTACTAAATACCCAACGGTCTTGTGATTGTTTGTAGATACTGGCTTTTAACAAAGTTCCTGAAGACAAATCAAAAGGAGCAGACAAATCTTCGAACAAATGTTTTTCGAGAACTGTTTCGTTGGTATGGCTCAGGTCTGTATTTTTTATTGTAAAAAGAATGTCTTCAGGTGGTGTAACGTACTGTAACACTTCTTTTTGATCATTTTCTTTAAAGCTGGTTCTTAAAATTTCATGACGTTCTATCAACTGTACAAATGCATTCTCTAACGCATCGAAATCCAGCTCGCCTTCAAATACATAAGCCCCGGACATATTGTAGGCGATATTGGCTGCTTCATGCTGACTCAGGATCCACAAACGACGCTGCATTATTGAAAGTGGGTAACCATTTTGTTTCTCCAGTACAGGAATTTCACTATAATCAACCTCCTGTTCTTTGGTTATTAAGTCGTATTGAGAAGCTAAACTAGTGTGAATGAACAAATCTTTTAGCTGTAGTTTTACACGAAACTCTTTATGAATTTTACTAATTAACCTGGAAGCTTTTAAACTATGCCCTCCCAAATCAAAAAAGTTATCTTCCATACTGATGTTCGAAATTCCTAAAACTTCTTCCCATAACCCGGCCAATGCTTTTTCAAGCGGAGTTGAAGGCAGCGTATACGTTATCTCTTCGTTTGTCACAATTTCTTCAGGAGATTCTAATTTAGAATGAGCTGTTCTTTTGCTTATATTCAAAGGAAGAGAGCCAATTTTCTCTACCGGATTTTGAACTACTGCTTCTACTATATTTTCTAAATCTTTTAAGAATCCGACTGCTGTTTCTCCGGTAAAAATATCGGTATTGTATTCCAATTCAACCGTTAGTGAATCAGACTTTTCTATGAACGTAAAGGTTAAATCATATTTACTAACCCCTCCGTTTAATAATTCGTTATAGGATGTACCTGATTTTTGATCGTTGCCTTGATTTTCGTTCTGAATATCAATCATAACATCAAATAAAGCACTACGACTGAGGTCTCTTTTTAAGTTGAGATGATTCACTAATTCATCAAAAGGGTAATTCTGATTTTCAATTGCATTTAAGGTTACCTTTTTATTTTTCTGAAAAACCTCTTCAAAAGAATTAGTGGTTCCGAATTGTGTTCGAAGTGCCAGGGTGTTTACATAAAATCCAATCTGGTCGGCCATGTCTTTATGTGTTCTGCCTGAAACCGGACTCCCGACAATAAAATCTTCCTGTTCGGTGTATTTGTGCAATAGTACATTGATAAGACTGAGACAGCCTGTAAACAAAGTACCTGAATTTTCTCTGCAAAAGGATTTAAACTTTTGATACAAAGCAGCAGGTATATCCTGTCTTGTTACATTTCCATTGTAACTCATGATAGCCGGACGGGGGAAATCTCCAAAATGCGATAGTATCGGTAAATCACCTTCAAGATGAGTCAGCCAATACTTTCTCTCTTTATTGAACACTTCGTCTGCTAATTGCTTTTGCTGCCATACAGCATAATCTTTATAATGTATCTGCAAAGGATGACTCTGTACTGTTTCTCCTTTTCGTCTGGCATCGTAGTTTTTAAGCAATTCATTAATCATGATCCCAATAGACCAGCCATCACTGATAATATGATGCATGTTATATCCAAAAACGAATCGGTCATTGTTAACTTTTACCAGAGCTCCCTTGAATAAAGGACCTTTTTCAAGATCGAAAACAGTATTACTTATACCGGTCAGGATTTCGTTTAATTTTTCTTCATCACCATTTACTTCTATTTGCTGAAAAGGAAATTCAAAATCTTCCGGAGCTATAATAAACTGTCTTACTTCTTCCTCTTCCACGGTTTTAAAAACAGTTCTTAAAACTTCATGACGATGAATCAAATCACGAATGGCCAACATAAAAGCATTAGTATCCAATGCTTCATCAATAACCTGAATTCCGGGAATATTATAAGAGAAGTTTGCTTTATCAATCTGACTTAGAACCCACAATCGAAGCTGGGAAGAAGATAACGGGTAATGTTCACTTTTTGGTGCGACGGGAATAGCATGGCCGTCATTAACCTGATCTTTGGCATATTTATTCACCAGATCAATTAATTCTTCCTTTTTTGATTTGATTTCCTTTAATAGTTCTTCATTTAAAACACCTTTGGGAGCTTTAACATCCAGATTATTGTTTATTACTTTGACAGTAACTTTAAGTTTTTTCAGCTTTGTAAATAAATCGTAACCCATAATAATATTTTTTCGTGTACACTAAATGGTATAGTGTATGTTAGTTAAATAGTCCTGTGAAAAATTCTAATTTATTATTCTGTTTTTATCGAATAGCTCCCTGATGCCGTTCATTATATGGATCTGATGGTTGGTCATGGCATCTTCTAAATAGGGAAGATTAATTTTACCTACTCCGTGTTCTCCTGAAATGGTTCCGCCTAGTTCTAATGCTTTTAGGAAAATGGCTTTCACCCAAATTCCCAGATGGTCTTCCCACTGCTTTTTGCTGCTTTGTTTGTCCTGAAAAATATTGACATGAAAATTTCCATTCCCAACATGTCCGAAAACCGTGTATTCAAAATCATATTTTTGGGCTATCCCTGCGATTGATTTATACATTTCATCAATTTTAGAGCGGGGTACAACAATGTCGATGTCTCTGAAAAACACATGATGAATAACCGCTTCTCCAATTTTAGAACGCATTTCCCATAGTGCTTTCACTTCGTTTTGGGTATCTGCTATGCTAATTTCTTCTGGTGTATAAGCACTGATAAATTCACTGATTTCAATAGCCTGCTGCAGTAGTTTTTCTGAATCTGTGCCTTCAAGTTCGATCCATAAAATCCCTTCAATACGTTTAGAATCCCATTGTTTTTTATCCAGAAATTTTGAGGCTAGCTCTACTCCTTTCTGATCAATAAATTCAATACTTGAAGCGTCGTATCCCTCTACAAAAAACTGCTGTACACCTTCAAACAGCTTCTCTATTTTAGTAAAGGGAATCATGAGAAGCAGTTCTTTCACGGGAGGAACTAGTTTTAATACTACTTTAGTGATGATGCCCAGTGTTCCTTCGCTTCCGGTAAACAATTGGGTAAGATTATAACCGGTTGCATTTTTAGTTACATTTTTTCCTGTCCATATAATACTTCCATCAGGTAAAACGATCTCTAAATTGATGACATAATCTTTAGTTGTACCATATTTCAATGATTTTGGACTGCCACTCGATACTGCTATATTTCCACCTATAAAACAAGCGTTGGCACTGCTGATGTTTTGCGGAAAATTTAAACCTTCTTTTAAAACCGCATTACGCAAATCCTGAGTGATCACTCCCGACTCTGCTGTAACAATCCTGTCGATTTTATTAATCTCGATGATTTTATTCAACCGTTCCAGCGAAAGTATCAGACCATTTGTATGAGATAATGCTCCTCTGCTGACTCCAGTACCACCGCCTCTCACGGTGATACTGGTCTTAGTTTCATTACAGATTTTAAGAATTTTTGAAATCTCTTTTTCATCTTTAGGTAAGATTACTGCCGAGGGTATACTCTCTTCATCAGAGGTGCAGTCTCTGGAATAATTGTACAATAACTCTGGATTTGTTACTACATAGTCATGCCCCACTATTTCAATTATAGCATTTATAATATCGGTCTTGCAGCCTGTCATCCTTGTTAAATTTTATTCGAAAGTGTCAGTTCTTCTTCCATTGCTTCAAACAGAGCGTAGATATTATCTAAACCAAAGCCTTGATAATCATTTACTCTTTGTACTATTTCATAGAAAAATGTAGCTCTGTCTCCTATAGGTGTGGTAAAGATTTGAAAGAGCAGGGCTCCCTCTAAAACATCGCACAAGATCCCGTGCTTTTTTAAAGGCTCTACATCCAGTTCAGGATATTTCGAAGCTAATTTTTCATAGTAAGAATCCGGGTATCTGGTAAATTTCACACCGGACTCTCTCAATGCTTTTACTGATTTAATAATGTTGTTCGATTCAAAAGCGATATGCTGTATTCCGGTTCCGTAGTTTTGATCGATAAACAATTGTACCTGATTTTTTACGCCATGTTCCGGTTCAACCAAAACGTTATTAATGCTTTTATTACCGGATTGAAGTACTTTCAATAACATCCCGATTTTCTTTTCGCCTTTTACTTTTCTCTCATCAAATTCAACCACAGTTTTAGAAAGGAAGATGTTGTTAAAATACTTTTCCCATAAATTGATTTCATTGAGTCTTAAGGCACAAGCTACGTGATCAATTTTTTGCAGACCGGTATCTTCTCCTTCAAAGTTCCATTCGCTCTGTACATTTTTATATCCCGGAAGAAAGTCTCCATTATAATTATCGTAATTGATGAGTACAATTTCATTATCGTCAAACATTTTTAAAGATGCCTGTTCTACAAAACCATTTTCATCTGAGGTTAAATGCGGATGTTCTACCGGTATTGCCCCGTTTTTCATAGCTCTTTCGAAAAAGTCCTTAACATTATCAACGTTTATGGCCAGTCTCTTGATACCATTCCCGTGAAGATCTACGAAAGAAACTATCTTATACGAACTAGGCTGTGATGCTGAGGTGATCACCAGTTTTATATCATTTTTTACGATATAATAAGAACAACGATCTAAAACACCTGTTTCCGGTCCGGCGTAAGCTATCACTTCAAAACCTAATGCTTTAACGTGCCAGAATACTACCATTTTAGCCATACCCACATAATACTCGACAAAATCGTACTCCATATTAAAAAAATCAGATACGATTATTTCATTGTTGTTTTCCATTTTTATAGTTTTTATTGGTTTTTTACTTTCGATTTTATAAACTCAGACAATCTTTGCACTCCGTTTATTATTTCTTCTTTGGTGACATTACTAAAGGCCAGCCTCAACTCATTTTCTCCTCCTTCGTTCATGTAAAAAAAGACATAGGGGTAAAAATTACTTTATTGACTTCTGCACATCTTATAACATCTTCTTTGGTCACTTTAAATGGCACTTTAAGAATTAAGAAAAAACCTCCTGCAGGTAAATTCCAACTGGTATTTTCTGCCCAGTACTGTGTTTCCTTATTAAAAAAGTGATTCAGACTTTCTAAAAGCTGATCTCTTTTTTCTTTCATACCCGTCCTTTTCTCAGCATTTAAGGATTCGAGCGAAAATTTGTTCTTTAGTAATAAACCGCCAAACATGGCTTGCATTATTGATGGGGTATTTACAGTGACGTATCCTTTTGTTTTCGCCATTAAATCGCTTAGGGCAAAAATTTTATCCTGCACTTTTACTTTTTGTGTAACGACCATTAAACAAAGACGTAAAGAAGGGTATATCGTTTTTGAAAGGGATCTCAAGTAGATTACAGTATCATTTTCATCCAACGATTTTAGAGTAGGCATTTTTTCGTTTTCGTAATAAAAATCACCATAGGCGTTGTCTTCAAATATCACAAAATCATACAAACGTGCTAACGCCAGAAGTTTATGGCGGTTAGACAAAGACATGCTGTTTCCGGTAGGGTTTTGAAAATCGGGAATTACGTAAACTACTTTTACTTTTTTACCCTTTTCCTGATGCTCCAAAATTTTATCCTCAATTGCTTTTATGGAAGATTCATTTGCAATAACCGGAATACTTTCAATTTTGTAGTCATTGATTTTAGCAAAATGTGTTATCCCAATGTAAGCGGGATCTTCTACCAGAATAACATCATTTTCCCTATCGCAAAGCGTTGTTATTCCAATGGCGATGGCTTCTTGTGCGCCTACTGTGATAAGGATATCTTCCGGATTTACTTTTATAAACTCATCAATAAACAGATATTTTGCAACTTCTGTATTTATGATTCCTTTGGTTCTGTTGTACTGTCCCAGATTTTCCAAAACTATATTTTCTTCAATCCCTTTTTCACGAACATTATGCTGTACAAAATAGTCCAGACATTCAGAAAATTGCCCCATATTGAAATATTTAGCGTCTGGTCTGCCTGATGCAAATGAAATTGCCTCAGGATATTGCAACTGAACTTCGTTTAGAAATCCCATTACATCTTCGCCCATAGAAAATAATAATGGGTTTACAACATCGATTGACGGTTGCGAAATTATTTTTTCAATCATTTCTGAATTTTTAAAGGGTTATTTGGTTTTAATTTTAGAAAAGTAAAAGAGTATCTTAAATATTGAATTTCTCGTATTCCACTTCGTCAACTTCCTCCGTCTGTCTGAGTAATTTTTCTACCTCAACCGAGAAAGAGGCTATAGTAAGCTGATGCAATAAGGTTAAAGAAACGGGCGGTATACCGAATCGTTTATAGATTTCATTTTTCATTTTTGCGAGTTTCAAACTGCTTCCTCCCAGGAAAAAGAAATTATCGTTTACGCTTATTTCTTCCAGTTTTAATAAGTCCTTCCAAATCTCCGTTAACTGTTTTTCCGTCTCGTTTCTCGCCAATACAAAAGTGTTTTGATTGCTTATGGTATGATTATTTTTAAGAAGCTGCAATTTTTTGAGATCTGCTTTTCCGTTTACCGTTACCGGGATTTCCTTTACGGTCTTAAATTTTTCGGGAATCATATAATCCGGTAAATAGCTTTTCAGAAATGTTCTTAGTGACACATAATCTATTTTTTCATTGCTGTGCAGATAGGCTGTCAATTCTTTTTCACCATTTTCATCTTCATTCAGGGACAATATTGCTTTTTTTACGGATTGGTATTGTTCCAGAACATTTTCGATTTCTTTTAAATCAATACGATAACCTCTGATTTTTATCTGATTCTTTTTTCGTCCCATATATTTCAAAGTCCCGTCCGGCAGCCATTTGACTAAATCACCCGTTTTGTATAACAAATCGCCCATCTCGGGATCAACAGTATTGGAAACAAACGCCTCGTCTGAAAGTGCTTTATCCTTAAAATAGCCTAAAGCAAGTCCGCTTCCTGCAATGTAAAGCTCTCCGACAGCGCCTTGAGGCATTAGCATTTTTTCTTCAGACAAAACATATAATCCAGTTTTATCAATTGGTTTTCCGATGTTTACGATATCGTCTTGTTCCAAAAATTGCAAACTGGAAATGATCGCGGTTTCAGTTGGACCATAAAGATTCCAGATACCGGTACCGGTAAGTGCGACCAAATTATTTTTCAGTTGTTGATCCAAATCTTCTCCGGCAGCCATAACCACCAGATTTTCTGTATTTTTCCAGCCTGTGTCCAAAAGCATTTTCCATCTTGTTGGCGTCGTAAGCATGTGAGTTACGGTATTCTCTTTTAGAAAATTATTGAGATGATAAATGTCTTTTCCTTCCTTTTCGTTTGTCATTACAACCTGTCCTCCAGTGATTAAAGGCAGGAAGATTTCTAAAAGCGAAATATCAAATATCAAAGGAGTAACTGCCACAAATTTTATGGTTTGATCCAATTCTAATTGCTCAGACAATGAAACGATTACATTCTCAAGCGCATGATGACTGATCATTACTCCTTTTGGTTTTCCTGTTGAGCCCGAAGTAAAAATAACGTAAGCTAAATCACTTGAATCTATTTCTACCGCTTCGAAAATACCGTCCCTAACATTGGGAACTTCATGGATATCTACTTTTACTATTTCGGAAGAAAAAAGACTCGTGTTTTCTTTTTGAGCTACCAGTAATTCAGGATTTACTTCGTCTATAATTTGCGCAATTCTATTAATTGGAAAACCGGAATCAATGGGTAAAAAAGCAGCTCCGGTTAACAGGATGCCCAGAATCCCCACTAATTGATCAACAGAACGGTTTATGCACAACGGGATGATCATTCCTTTTTTAGCTCCTTTTGATTGTAAGTATCGGGCCAGATTTTCTGATTTCTGGTAAAGCGCTTCATAGGTTAGCGAATCAGCACCGTCCGAAACTGCAATCTTATGGGGATGTAAAAGATATTGTTCTTTAAAAAGTTTTAGTACCGAAGTCTCAATACTCTTACCGCTGTCCTCCTTTTTAGTTGCACCAATCTCTTTTCGTACAGCGTTAAAAGAATCTTTTAATTTTGTGATATAGGGTAAGCCTTCCAGCACACTTGTTTTGTCAATACCAAAATCGATTAAACAGGCAATCTCATTTACTCCTGCTTTTACCACTTTATTTAAAATCGGTAAACTGCTTTCTAAATTTCCGATAAGGCTGCCTTCTTTAAAATATTTGCTAACCGAAAAATCCAGCATTTCGTCAACTGACTTTTCTGTTATTTTTTGAAGTGACGGATCATTACTCTGTTCCAAAGCTTCTTTTCCATTCATTTCAAGAGACTTTAGCAAGTATTTCTTCATGGATGGTCTTGCTTTTTCCTGTGCTTTTTCTACCGTTTCATCCAGATAAGTGTGCAGCATAAGTACCACTCTGTCGCCGCCTTCTTTATGATTATTTTCTTTGTAAGCCTTTCTGTATACCGCAATTTTTTCTTCCAGTTCATCAAAACTAAGATTTAACAATCCTGTCAAAATTCCTGCTCCTATTTCTCCTGCTCTTTTATAGGTTTCTATATTTCCGGTACAGGCAATCCAAACAGAAACTTCTTTCTGAACGGGCTTTGGTAATATTTTAAAAGGTTTCTCTATCGAATCAATTCCTTTAAAATTTACCGAATTTCCGATCCAAAGTGAGCGAACATCTTCTATGGTCTGAAGTAAGATATCCTTTCGGTCTTTAAAATTCTCAGGATAAAAAACAAAATCATTAGCATTCCATCCTGAAGCAAAGCAGATGCCTGCTCTTCCTCCCGAAATATTATCAACTACCGACCATTCTTCGGCTATTCTGATGGGATGATGAAGTCCTGCTACAACGCTTCCTGACCTTATGCCTATATTTTTGGTTCTTGCTGCTACGGCTGCTCCCAAGACACTTGGATTTGGAAAAGGTCCGCCAAATTCATTAAAATGTCGTTCCGGTGTCCAGACTGCACTATAACCGTTAAGATCCGCATAAGCCGCTCCAATCATTAGTATTTCATACTGATTTTCTTCTGTTCCGGTATTTCCGAAATAATAAAGACCAAAATCTAACGTTTTATGGCTATCAGCTATTGATTTATCAGAAAGAATAATATTAGATTGATTTCTGCTCCAGTCTGAAATTCTTTTGCGTTCAGTGGAATCGATACTCTCCAGAGCGCTTATAGCAATTTTATCGTTTGCGATGGTTTCCGTCATTAAATATTCTAAATGATCGGTCAGACGTTTTATTGTTTCCTCACGGTAGATTGCTGAGTTGTATTCGATTTCGTAAAAAAGGCTTCCATCTTTTGATTCTGCAAAATTAAACGTAAGATCATAAGCTGAATATCCTTCCTTCAATTCTGCAAATTCAACCACTTTTAATCCTCCCGGAAGAAAATCATCTTCTAGAGAATCAGTGTCAAAATTTTGCAATACGACAAATACATCAAATAGGGTATTTCTGCCCGGATTTCTTTCTACCTGAAGCTGATTTACGATTTCTTCAAATGGATACTCTCTGTTTTCATAGGCATTGAAAGCATTTGTATTTACAATATTAAAAAGTTCCTTAAAGGTATTCTGCGCTTCAAAACGGGTTCGCAAAGCAATTGTATCTGCGTAAAAACCTATTTGATCTTCCAATTCAGAAAAATCTCTTCCATACACGGGAAATCCTAAAATAATATCTTTCTGTTCACTAAACTTATAAAACAATAAGTTAAACAAAGTCATCAATCCTGTAAACAAGGTTCCGCCTTCGTTTCTGCAATACGTCTTAAACTCTTTTACCGATTCGGCTTTAATGGTGCGTCTTAGCATCCCCACTTCAGAATTTCTAATCACCGGTCTGGTATAATCTTCAGGTAATTGCAGCAAAGGCAGTTCTCCTCCCAGCTGATTGATCCAATACTCTTTTTCTTTACTTAAATTTATATCCTCAAAACGTTTGCTTTTCCATACCGCCACATCTTTATATTGTATTCTGAGTTCCGGTAGTAAAGCATCCATTTGCAGTACTTCGGCTTTATAGAAAAAGAATAAATCGCGTATCAGAATATTGAATGATCTGCTGTCGCAAATGATATGATGAATGATACTATAAAACAACCATTTATCTGCCTCTAAACGAATTAAGTAAAATTTCAATAAAGGACCGGTCTGCAGGTCAAAAGGTATTGCCCTCTCCTCTTTAATGAACTTGCTTAATCTTTCTTCGGAGATATCCTCTCCTCTAAAATCGATGTGACTGATCTTAAAATTTAGTTCTTCAGGGCTTTTGATCCACTGGCATATTTCACCGCCTTCATTTTCAGCAAAAACAGTTCGAAGGCTTTCGTGTCTGGAAATCAATTTCTGGCTGGCTTTTTCAAGCGCTGTAATGTCTAATTCTCCTTCAAACTGAAAGCTTTTTGACATGTTGTAAGCAAAATTATCGCCCCAATTATGGCTCACAATCCATGATCTTGTCTGAGAAGGTGTGAGCGGATAGTACATCAGATCTGCGGGTGCCAATGGTATGCTGGCTTCAATCCCGGTTTCCTGCTGCTGTTTTAAAAATTCTACGATTTCAGATTTTCGCACTTTTATCTCCTCCATAACGGCCTCTGAAATTTCTTCACTTGTATAAGAAATTTTAAGATTATCTTCAGATAAGTGGATAGTAATATTTTCTTCCGTTAAATAATTCAAAAACTGTAGTGTATCCATAATCAATTCGATTTAAGTAAGTAGAGTAAATTGTCCTAAGAATATTTTACGATTCTATGATTCAGAATAATGGGGCTAAATGGTAATTGTTTTTACTTGTTGGTATGCTTTGTTCTTAATTTCCTCAACGGTTTCGATTACTTCTCTTACGGAACTATGCTCCATAAAATCCATCAGAGACAACTCGACCTGCAATTCATTTTTAATTTTATTGAGGATTAACATTCCTTTCAGGGAATCACAGCCTATTTCGAAAAGGTCTTTATCCAAATCAAATTTTTTCTCTCCAAGAAATTCAACAAACACAGACTGAATAATTTCTGAAGTAGTTTCCTTTTTTTTCTGCAAAACATTCACCTTCTCTCCAACCTCGATTTTTTCCTCTTTTTTAGCCAAAAAATTAAAATTTTCGGGGATAAGATTGACCACATGCGGATATTCGCTTTTATCGAATTCATAAACCGGCAGGGTGGTTTTTGCGGGGTGATTGTCATCATACGTTTCTTCCCAATCGATATTTTCTCCTGCGAGCCATAATTTTCTTAAAGTATTTTTTAGGATATCATCTGCATGAATTGCTTTATCCGTTTGCGATAAGGAAATAGTGACATGACTATTTTCCTCAAAATTTTCAGCCAAAGTGGTAGTTAAAAACTGTGTCAGACCTGTGCTATCGCCCATTTCCAAAAGAACAGCTGAATTGTTTTGCACAATATCACTGAAGGATTTCGACGCGTTAATTTTCAGACTTCTGCCATTCACCCAATATTTTTGAGGAGTTAAAATTCCTTCATTTATAGTGATGTCTTTGGCTGTTTGTACAAAAGGAATCTGAGCGGGTTGTATGCTTAATTCCTTTTCATCGTACAGCATCATCCCGAGTACTTCGTTTAACTGTAGTATTCCGGAAACACAGGCTGCGGTATATTCTCCTATTCCAACACCTGAAGTAAAATTGATCCGTATTCCATATTCTTTCAGCAAATTGGCTAAAGTATAACCGGATAGTACGGTAAACACTTTGGCGAGTACCTTGTCTTTTGATTTACCACTAACCGCTATTTCATTCATCCATTTTTTCAGGTCATAATTGCCTAGCTCCACTGTTGCAATACTTTGGTCTATTTTATTTCTAAAGCCTGCATTTTCTTCATAGAGATTACTGTAGAATTGGATATCTGTATGGTTGGTATGAGGAAAAAATAAGAGTATCGTTTTTTTCTTTTCATCAACCTTCCCTATATTTTCTTCATTGCTTAAAATATCGGTATACAAGAATAATTCTTCTTTGTTCGTACAGCTTATTGCGGCTCTGTAATCAAAATGTCTTTTTCCGGTCTGAAGGGTATAAGCAACTTCGTCCAAAGCAATGTCGCTTTCATTTTTTAGAAACTCCTTAAATTTTAAAAGGTAATTTTGAAGTGAACTCTTTGATTTGGCCGAAAAAAGGAAAAGATTGGATGTTTCTTTTGTCGCACTTTTATCTTTTTCCGGGGCTTCTTCTAAAACCAGATGCACGTTTGTTCCTCCTATTCCAAAAGAACTTACTCCGGCTCTACGAGGCTCATTATTGACCGATTCCCATTTGTGAAGCTCTTTTTGGACATAAAAAGGGCCTTCGTTAAAATTGATTTTCGGGTTTGGGTCACTGTAATTTATCGTTCCCGGTATCTGACGGTATTTTAAACTAAGTGCTGTTTTTATTAAGCCTACAACTCCTGCTGCCGTATCGGTATGCCCAATATTGTTTTTTACTGAACCCAGTAAACAGTTGTGTTCTTTATTATTTTCAAAAGCCATGTTAAGTGCTTCTACTTCAATCGGGTCTCCTAAGGTTGTACCTGTTCCGTGTGCTTCTACATAGCTCACGCTATCAGGTGATATTCCGGCCATTTTATGCGCTAGTCTTATACATTCCATTTCTCCTTCAATACTTGGGGCTGTATATCCTACTTTTCTGTTCCCGTCATTATTGGCGGCACTTCCTTTAATTACGGCATAAATATGATCTTTGTCTTTGAGGGCTTCTTCCAGTCGTTTAAGTATTACAATTCCAGCGCCTTCACTGCCAATCGTTCCTGTTGCTTTTTCATCAAATGCTCTGCAATGTCCGTCTTTTGAATAAATAGATCCTTCTTTGTATTCGTAACCGAATCTGGGCTCCAACATTAAAGAAATACCTCCGGCCAAAGCTACTTTCGCTTCTCCAAATAAGAGCCCGCGACAAGCCAGATGAACCGCTGAAAGTGAAGTCGAACAAGCCGTATTGATTGAAAATGAAGGACCTGTCAGATTTAATTTATACGACGTTAAAGTGGGCAAATGATCTTTGTTGGTTATAAAATCAAGTGTAAGAGGATCTAATTTACTGCCGTCGCTATTTAGAGCAACATGTGCTTTCCAAGGCAAATCACCTCCACTACCCGCATAAATACTGATTGCAGATTCTGACAGGCATCCGGCATCTTCCAGAGCTTCCCAGGCCGATTGTAAAAACATACGATGTACCGGACTCATAAGTGCTGCCTCATAAGGTGTAAATCCGAAAAAGGCAGCATCAAAACTTCCTTTATTCCCTACTTCTGCTATGACCGGAATGTGGCTATTTTTGCTGGTTTCATTTTTAACAAAGCCTCTTTTAAGAAGTTCTTCTTCTGATAAGGTATAAACGGACTCTTCTCCTTTTGAAATATTGTTCCAAAACGTTCTCCAGTCATTTGCTCCCGGCACGTGACAGGACATTCCTATTATCGCAATTTCTAAACCCGTATTATCGTTTGCTGCCATTTGATTTTACTTTATTGAGATACTTCTTAATTTGTTTGCTGCTTCTTTTTTAAAATTGACAGGGTCTGATTGGCTATATCAACCGATTTGGAATTCTTTTCGTCTACTAGCTCTACATCTTGCGTAATATGATGGGTAAGTGCCTCAATATTGCTAAACTTAAATGCATTGAGTACTTTTAAATTTATATCCAATTCTTTATTGATGAGCCGTACCATTTTCATAAGGGAAATGGAATTACCTCCTATTTCGAAAAAGTTGTCCTGTATACCAATATTCTCATTACAAAGGATCGCTTTCCAGATGTTTAGTATTTTTGCTTCCAACTCGGTCTTAGGCAACGTATATTGTTCGCTTTTGGTGGTTTGCTGTCCTAAAGTCAATAAGGCTTTCACATTTGTTTTTCCATTGATCAAAACGGGAAAGGTTTCCACCCAAACGATCTTTGAAGGAATCATATACGACGGCAATTTTTGCTGCAGCTGTTTTTTTAATGACTTCTCGTCCAGTTCTTCAGCTCCGGTATAAAAAGCAACGATTCTTTTCTGATCTACTTTTTGGTTGTCCACTAAAACTATGGCCTTTTTGATGGTTTCCTGTTCCTGAAGTGCCGTTTCAATTTCACCAAGTTCGATACGATACCCGTTTAATTTAATCTGACTGTCTTTTCGGCCAATGAATTCAATTACTCCATTAAAATGCCAGCGGGCTAAATCGCCTGTTTTATAGAGTTTCTTTCTGGAAAAAAAATCAGTCATAAAAACCTCTCTTCCAATGCCTTCATCGTTTACGTATCCGTTTGCAACTTGCTCCCCGGCAATACAAATTTCTCCCGGAACTCCTATTGGCACCAGATTATTTGCGGTATCCAGCAGGTATATTTTCGAACCTTTGTTAGGTACGCCTATGAGTTGCGGATTGTAACTTTTCTGTTTCTGCAAATAAGTCTGTCCCGTTATAAAAATAGTTCCCTCAGTAGGTCCGTACAGTACATGAAGAGAAGCATTAGGAAATATCTTTGACAAATCTTCCAAGGTTTCGTTTGAAGAAACTTCTCCTCCCATAAATATTTTTGTAACCTGTGAGAAACGATCTGCCATGTCAAAATCAATACTATAATCCAATAACTGTCTCATTAAAACCGGTACGGCGTGGAAGCCATTGATCTTTTCAATTTCTTTGCTCAAAAGTGCAAGATCGTGTATGGTCTCAGAATTTAATATCGTGATGGTACCCCCTATCGTTAAAGGATAAAAAACTTCGAAGAAAAAAATATCAAAAGAATTTGAAGCTAAAACCGGAAAATGTGTCTTACTGTCTGTTCCGAATTTTTTTCTGCAATTGGTCAAAAGCACACTGAAATTGCGATGTGTTACCATCACTCCCTTGGGCTTTCCTGTAGACCCCGAGGTATAGATCGCATAAGCAATTTGAGAAAGTTCTATTTCTCTGTTTATCGCAGTGTCATTCTGAGTAGAGTTTTCAAATTCTTTGATCGTATCTTCATTGACTACTACTACACATTGACTGCTTTCTGTTATATTTTTTTTTCTTTCTTCCGGAAAATGAATGTCAATTGGAACATAAACGGCACCCAATTTAAAAATGGCCAAAATCGTTACGATTAACATTTCTGATCTTTCTAATGCGACTGCAACAAAATCGTGCTCTTTTATATCATAATTCTGAATGAGAAAATGTGCCAGTTTATTACTTTTTTCATCTAATTCCTGATAACTAAGAGATTCTTCCTTATACTTTACAGCCGTTTTATTTGGATTTTTTAAGACTTGTTTAGAAAAATAACCAATGATCGTCTGGTTTGCCGTAATATCAAAAGTCTCTCTGTTGAAATCAAAAAATAATTTGTTTCTTTCTTCTCCCGCAACTAAATCAATCTCAGAAAATAAACTGTCGGGATTTTCCAGAACCTGAAGGTATAGGTACTCAAAACATTTTTTTAAGTTTTCTATAAATTCCGAACTGTATTTTTGAGCATTATAGGTAAACCTTAACACAGTATTAATCCCCGGAACTATGGCCAGTGAAAAATTATAATTTGTTTTTTCAAAGGCTTCTACCGCCACTACTTCTAAAGTGTCCTGAGCCGAATTAATCAACTCATCTTCTGCATATTCCTGTGAAGGATAATTTTCATAAACCACCAAAGTATCAAACAACTGCTGTCCGAGATTACTATTGGATTGTATTTCTGCCAATTGAATATAATGATTTGGAATACTTCTTATGGCTTCTTTTTGGGTATCAATCAGGATATTCTTTATCGTTTCTTCTGAATTAAATTTTATCCTTACGGGAATCGTATTAATAAAGAGCCCCAACATTTCCTCTATTCGATCTACTTCTGAAGGTCTGCCTGACACTACACTCCCAAAAACAACATCATCGGTATCATTATATTTGGCAAGCAGTATTCCCCAAATGGTTTGAAAAAAGATATTTTCGGTAATTCCTAATTCCCGGCAGAGTGCTGTAACAGTCCCTTTATTTTTTTCGGATAGCGTATGAAGTACTTTAACTTCCGTTTCCTGACGATTTTGATTGTCGGGGTTAAAAAATGGTATTCCGGTATTAGTTTCAAATCCTAAAAGATATTCCTCCCAATAAGCCGCTATACTTTTTTTATCCAGTTCCATCAGCCACTTGCTGTAGGCTGAATAACTTGGCGGTGCAGATAGCTTAATCTCCTGACCTGCCAATAAACATTTGTAGGCGTAAAAAAAATCTTTTATTAAGAGTTCGATACTCCAGCCATCTAAAATAATGTGATGGTAACTCCAGATAAACTCAAATACATTTTCCCGAAGCTTAATCACAGTTAATCTTATTTGTGAGCCTTTATAAAGATTAAATCCTTTATCTCTGTCTGATTTTTTAAAATTCTCCAAAGAAAAATTTTCATTGGCGCTCTCGTCCCGATAATAAAAACCGGAAGGAACACTGTCCAATACCACTTGCAAAATATCATTTACGGTAGTGTTGTTAAAACAGGTTCTTAATGTATCGTGTCTTGACACCAAAAAATCAAATGTTTTCTGTAATAACTCAACCTCAACTTTCCCATAGATGTGGTAACAGGATTGTTCAAAATATTCATTTTCTGATATTTGCCAGCGAAAAAAAATTCCTTCCTGTAGAGGATTCAGTGCATATATTTCTTTTATTTTCATAGATTAAATACGGTTCGATTTTAGGGGGCTTTAGGTTTTATTGTTTTTGTTTTTTATTGCATCAAATGGTGATGTTTTCGCTTTCGACATCTTCCAGTTCTTCGTTATTAGCCCAAATGACATTGTCAATTTCGTTCGCCAGACTCTCTATGGTTGGATTGTTGAACAAATCAGATATGGTAAGTCTCACCTCTAACTGATTGTTGATAAGGTGGAACATTTTTACAGCTTTTAAACTGTGTCCGCCCAGATCAAAGAAGTTATCTGCGAGTCCTATTTTTTCTATTTCTAAAACAGCTTCCCATATTTTAGCCAGTGTTTTTTCAGTAGGTGTCACGGGTTCCGTATAGGCTGCACGATCTGTTTCCAGCTCGGTAATTTCAGGAAGTTTAGCTCTGTCCACTTTTCCATTGATGTTTAACGGAAACTCTCGTAAAAAGACAAAATGATTGGGGATCATGTATTTTGGCAATTGAGTTCTGAGCCAGTTTTTCAAAGTATTACTTTCGAGATCTTCATCGGTAACCAAATAGGCAATTAATTTCTTTTCCGCTGCCGTACCTTCTGTTATGACCACCAATGATGAAAATATTAATTGGTGCGTACATAATATATTTTCAATTTCCCCAAGCTCGATTCGGTAACCTCGTAATTTTACCTGATTGTCTTTTCTTCCAATAAATTCTATTGTATTATTAGAAGTCCACCTGCCTAAATCACCTGTTTTATAAAGTCTTTCCTCTGTTTTGTAAGGGTTTGTGATGAATTTGGAATGAGTCAGTTCGGGATTGTTCAGATAACCTCTTGCCAGACCGTCACCTCCTACGCATATTTCACCAATGGCTCCTTTAGGTACCAGCTGATGGTTTTTATCCATAATATAAACAGTACTGTTGCTTATCGGAACACCAATGGAAACGGATGTTTTTATCGGTAAGTCAATGGTATGGGTTATGGAAAATGTTGTGTTTTCGGTAGGCCCATAACCATTGACAACTACTAATTCAGGATAAGTACTTTTCAGTTTCGTAATATGGTGTGGAGACAAAACATCTCCTCCGCAAAGTATTGTTTTTAAGTTTTTGAACAAGATTAGGTTCTCGTCTACCAACTGATGCAGCCAGCCTGCTGTAAACCACATCATGGTGACTTTTTCGTTTGCAACCACTTCGTTCATTCCTCTTACGGACAATAGTGTATTTTCGTCGCAAATGACCAGAGTGCCTCCGTTTAAAAGCATTCCCCAATACTCGAAAGTACTGGCATCAAACGAAAAAGCTCCTGTAGCCAGTAATACTTCTTCTCCGGTGAGGTTAAGGAAATTGTTGTTCTTTACTAGTCTGACAACACTTTGCTGCTCTATTAAAACGCCTTTTGGTTCTCCGGTAGAACCTGAGGTATACATGACATAAGCCAGATCACTTGCTTTCGCATAAGTACTTTCAAACTTAGACGAATAATCGGCCTGTGATTGTACAAAATCTTCGATTAGATCCACTGCAATCAAACATTCGGCATTCGCATCTTTAATGATGTAACTGATTCGTTCCTGAGGATAATCGGCCGAAATAGGTACATAAGCACAACCCGATTTTAACAAGGCTAAGATGCTTATGATCTGCCATTCATTTTTTGGCAGATAAATTGCCGCCAATTCACCTGTTACTTTGTAATTCTCTTCTAAATAATTGGCCAGCTGATTGGCGACATTATTGAGTTCGTGATAGGTGTACTTTTGTTTTTTGTATACCAGAGCTGTTTTTTCGGGTGTCAGGGCAACCTGCTTTTCAAACAATTCGATAATCGATGAATCTTTCGGATACCCGGTTTGATGACCGCTCAATTCTTCCAGTAAATGTTTTTTCTCTGCTGCTGTCAAACAATCGATCGCACTTATTTTTTGAGCTCCGTTTTGGGTAACCTGCAATAGTATCTGCTCTAAATGATTAAGCAATGCCGTAATTTTTTCTGAAGAGAATATATCGGTGTTGTATTCTAATGCCAGGGTAAGTGTCGAATCGGTCACTAAAAAATCGAACGTCAAATCAAATTTGGCAGTGATCCCATTACCTACAGCGTCGATAATCGCATCATAAGACTCTAAATCTGATGTTGGATTGTTTTCTTCTCTGGCGGTAACGATAATATCGAACAATGGATTTCTGCCGGCATCGTATTTGATGTCTAAAAGTTTAATTAACTCGTCAAGCGGAAATTTTTGATGTTCCTTGGCATTGATTACATTCTCTTTTACTTGTTTTAAAGTTTCTGTAAAAGAAGCATTTTCATTTAAATGGGTTCGCAACGGAATGGTATTGGCATAAAAACCAATCTGATCAAACAGTTCCGGATAGTCGCGGTTTACAATTGGGCTTCCTGTGATGATATCCTGATCGCCGGTATTCTTATAGATTAAAATATTGGTTACGGCCAAAAAGACCATGAAACGTGAAACTTCTTCGTTCTCACATAAGCTGTTCAGGTCTTTCAAAATGCTGCCTTCTAAAACTTTTGAGCGAACTGCGCCGTTATGTGTTTTGATGTTGGGTCTTTTTTGATCTCCCAATTCACTTACGATTGGCAAACTGCCTTCAAATTGTTTCAGCCAGTACTTTTTATCTGCTTCAATAGCATTACTTTTAACGATACTTTGCTCCCAAGCCGCATAATCCTTGAACTGTATGGCTAGAGGTGGTAAAGTAATCTCTGTGTTCTTGCTGTGCTTTTCGTATAAAGCGTACAGTTCTTTCACAAAAACATCGGTTGACCATCCGTCAAAAATGATATGATGAAAAAGAATACTAATGATCCATTTATCTTCTTTAACGCTTATCAATGCAGCTTTCATCAAAGGCGGCGTTTCTAAATTAAAAGAGACATTAGCTGTTTCGATAAGTGCTTTTTGTAAATCCTTTTCTAAGGTTTCGCTGTTACGCAAATCCAAATATTGAATTTTTAAAGGTTCTGTTTTTTCGATCGGGATGATGATTTGTCCCGGTTCACCATTTTCATTGGTAACAAAAGCGGTTCTTAAGATTTCATGTCGCTCTATTAAATCGTATACTGCTCTGGTAAAAAATTCCAGGTTTACGGCTTCATTTTTAATATCTATTATTCTAATATTGTAAGCTTTATTTACCTGAGCGTCTATAGAACATATATTATACATTCGATACTGAGAAGAGGACAAAGGATAACTTGGTGCTATTGCTGCCTGTGGAATTGTTAGGGTGTAGCTGTTTAAAGAACGATCAATATAGGCAGCCTGTTCTTCTATAGTAGGATGTATATATATTTCTTTTATGTTGAGGTGCATGCCGAAATTCACAAAAATCTGATTGGACAGCTTGATCATTTTTAAACTATGTCCGCCTAAATGGAAGAAGTTGTCCTGAATTCCAACCGCTTTTCGGTCCAGAATGCGCTGCCATATTTCGGTTAGTTTTATTTCGGTCTCCGTTACAGGCTTAACGTAATCTGCTTTCCTTACAGCATTGGTATTCAAAGGATTCGGTAGTTTTTTAGCATCTACTTTTCCATTTACCGTTAACGGAATCTCCTCTAATTGTACATAGTAATCTGGAATCATAAAAGATGGCAATATTCCTTTCAGAAAATGTACCAGCTCTTGTGCATCCATTTGTTTTGTGGCCTTTAAATAGACTACAATTTCTTTCTCGTCGCCTGAGACTGTAATGGTTTTGGCAATGGTAAAATCTACGTATTCATTTGACAATAGAGCATTTTCTATTTCCTCTAATTCAATTCTGTATCCTCTTACTTTAACCTGATTGTCTTTACGGCCGACAAATTCTATTTTGCCGTTTGGAAGTCTTTTGACCATATCACCTGTTCTGTACATCTTTTCATCGGACTTAAAAGGGTTTACGACAAACTTTTCGGCTGTTATTTCTTCTTGGTTCAGATAACCTCTTGTTACCTGATTTCCGGAAATACACAATTCTCCTATGCTGTAAATCGGACATAATTTTAAATGATCGTCCAGTACATAAGTTGCATTATAGGCGTTACTTTGTCCTATTACTGCATTTGGAAATTGTTTAACGTTAGGCAAATAACTTTCAGAGGTAATAAAAATAGATCCTTCGGTTGGACCGTACAGTACGTTTATGACTGCATTGGTAAATACTTCTCTTATTTCTTCGAGAATCCCGACAGGTACTTTATCTCCTCCTATAAAAATCGATTCTATATGGGGATAGGATTGCTGGGTATTGTTCGTTTTTATATGATCAATAACCGCTCGCATCAGCGTTGGTACGGCATGAAAACTATTGGTTTGTCTGAGAATCTTTGAAAGATCCTCCATGTCTTTTATTTCATCATTGGATACCATCACTACTTTTCCTCCTGCCAACAGGGGATGAAACAATTCAAAAAGAAAAATATCAAACGAATTGGAGGCCAGCAAAGGCAGTACGGGCTTTTGAGAAATGACAAAACTGTTTTTTGTATTGACCAACAAAGCACAAATATTTCTATGCTCGACAAGCACTCCTTTTGGTTTTCCCGTCGACCCTGAAGTATAAATAAGATAGGCTAAATCGGATGGTGAAATTTTGACCTTTGAGATCGTCGTATTTGCTTTAGGATGTACTTTGAAACGATTGATAAAGTCCTCATCAATAATAATCGAACTGTTACTATCTTCCAATATGTAATCTACTCTGTCCTGTGGTAAATTAATATGCAGCGGAACGTATACAGCACCGGCTTTTAAGATTCCCAACAGTGCCATAACCAGCCAGTCATTTCGATCCAGCTGCATGGCAATAAAATCTCCGGGCTGTACTTTATATTCTGAAATAAGAAAGTCTGCAAACTGATCTGCAATTCCATTTAACCCGGTAAAGCTGTATTGCTCTTCTCCATAAACTAAAGCAATCTGATCCCGATTCTCCTGCACTACATTTTCAAACAACTCCACCAAAGTGTATTCTGCAGCAGCTTCTTTCAGCATGTCATGACCGGACAAAGACAACACGGCTTCTTTTTCTGATTCTTGCAAAAGTTCTATTTCAGAAACCGGAATATCAAAGTTTTCTACTATAGTATTTACGACTTGTTCAAAATGATTTTTAAGCGCTGTAATATCCCTTACATCATGTTTTTTGGCGTTAAAGGTGAAACGGATACTGATGTCTTTTCCTGGTACAATTGCCAGTGAAAAATCATAGTTTTCTCCCTCATAAGATGCCGCTTCTAACAATTTTATATTTGTTTTTTCACTTTCGGCTATCACTTCGGCAGTCCCATAATTTTCAAAAACAATGATATGATCAAACAACGACTGACCGTTGTTTACGCTACGCTGTATGTCACTAATGGCCTGATAATGATAAGGCAAACTTTGTATGGCCTGCTCTTGTGTCTGCAATAAGATTTGCTTTACGGTAGTCTTATCGTCAAAGGAGATCCTTACCGGAATGGTATTGATAAAAAGTCCGATAATATTGGCAACATCATGAATTTCTGCAGGTCTGCCCGATACTACTCCACCAAAAACCACATCATTTGTATTGTTGTATTTGGCTAGTAAAATTCCCCAAATCGTCTGAAAAAAGACATTTTCGGTACTACTATTCTCCTGACACAAAACAGCCAGTTTTTCTCTTAAACTTCCACTAATCGTGTAAAAAATTTCTCCCGGACTAAAGGTTTCTGTATGCTGCTTTGGAAAAGGTAACGTACTTAAGCCCTGAAAATCTTCCAGATAATGGTTCCAGTATTGCAATGATTTTTCTTTGTCATTTTTCATCAGCCATTTCACATAGTCTGAATAGGAAGTTGCTTTAGGCAAAATGTTTCTTTTCCCTTGAAGTAAACCTTCATAAAGCGTAAAAAATTCACCAATCAAAATACCGATGCACCACCCGTCCATGATAATGTGATGATGGCTCCAAATTAATTCATACTGGTTTTCACTCGTTTTTACAACGGTAAGACGCATCTGTGAACCTACAGTCAGATCAAAGCTTTTTGCAATATCCTGCTCTTTTACTGAGGCTATGGTCTCGCTTGTATTTCCTGTAATGTCCAGAAAAGTAAAGTTGGATGGCACTTCGTTTTGAACAATCTGCAAAAGATCTTCCCCTACATTATCCCGAAAACAAGTTCTGAGCACATCATGTCTTGCAATCAGCTGATCGTAACTTTCTTTAAGATAATTGAGATCCAATTCAGCTTGTATTTTATAAAATGACTGCTCAAAATACATGGATTTAGAAAGTTTCCAATGGAAATAAATTCCTTCCTGCAATGGTGTTAACGGGTATATATCTTTAATTTTCATAGCTTTTTAGTAGTACGGTTACAGCATTTTGTTTAATTCTTCCAGACTGCTCAGGTCCAAACCTTTATAGGTAAAATCAACAGGGGTTAAATGGGTTTCTTTTTCTTCGGAAAGACTGGAAATCAAAGATTCCAATTCGTATTTATATGCTTCTTTTAAGTTTTCTATGGTTTCATTTCTGAAATAGTTGGTATTAAATGAAAGCATAATCTGCAACTGGCCATTGACTAAAATTCCTGATACATCCAGTGTTCCCGTTCTTTCGGTATTCGCTGCGATTTCTCTTCCTTTTGGAATATCTGCAAACTGAAAGATTTGATCTTCTTGGTTTGATTGTCCTAAATCAAAATCACCCAGGTAGTTAAAGGAAACATCTGCTTTTACATTTAATTCGCAATCTTTTAAGTATTTCAAAATCCCGAATCCAATACCTTTGTTTGGAATTCGATGCAGCGTTTCTTTTACTTCTATTAATTGACCAATGTTATCCTGTTTCTTTTTAAGAGTGATGAGTACGGGATATATCGTGGTAAACCACCCCACCGTTCTGGTGATATCTATCTCTGAGTTGATATCTTCTCTTCCGTGCCCCTCGAGTTGAATCGCTACCTTATCGATATCAAAATTTTTGCCGATTGCAAGCGATAAACCTGCTATTAAAACATCGTTTATATTGGTTTTATAAGCTTTGTGTGCTTCTGTCAATAATTTTTCGGTAACGCTTGGATCAAGTTGAAATACTTTTGTCTCAAAATCTTTATAAAAATTATTGCCCTCATAATCAAAATCTTTTGGGAGTTCGGAAGTACTGAACTGTGTTGCTTCGTTTATAGAAGACCAATACACTTCTTCTTCCATCATGGTCATTGAATTGGCATATTCCAGTTGTTTTTCCTGCCAGTATTTTAAGGAATGTGTTTTTAGAGGTAATTCTAATGCTGCTCCTGCTTCGTACTGCCCGTATAAACTCATTAAATCTTCTAAAATAATTCTCCAGGAAACACCGTCAATCACCAGGTGATGAGAAAGCAGCAACAAATAATCAGTATCTTCTCTTTTGAACAACACTGCTTTAAACAAGGGGCCTTTTTCTAAATCGAAAGAAGATTGATACGCATCGCAAATGGTCTCAAATTCAGAAGCAGTAACATTGAAGTGAACGTGCAGTTGGAATTCAAATCCATCATTTTTGATTTCCTGAATCCATTCGTTGCCTTCCTCTTTAAATACCGCTCTTAAAACATCATGCTGTACGGTAAGCTTTTGAAAGATCTTTGTCAATCCTTCTTCAGACAAAGACTTCGATGATTTTAATAAGATCGATTGGTTAAAATGATTTTTATGCTGTGAAGTCACCTCAAAGAAATATTTCTGAATTGGCGTAAGCGGAATGGTTCCTTCTACTGCATTTTGATCGATCTCCTGCTTTGCCAGTTTTACATGAAGTGCTAATTCCTGTATGGCAGTAAATTGCATAACATCCTGTACTGTTACTACAAAACCAAGCTGTTTCAATTTGGAGATAATTTGTATGGCTTTTATCGAATCTCCTCCCAATGCAAAAAAATCATCTTCTGTACCTATGCTTTCTTTTTGCAGAATTTGCTGAAATACATGTACCAAAGCAGCTTCTGTTTCATTAGAAGGCGGTACATACGAGTCTCCCTTTAAGGTATGTTTATTGGCTAAAACGACTAAGGCCTTTTTGTCTACTTTACCATTTGGCAATAACGGAAATTCATTGGACTGTGTATAGCTTGTTGGTACTGCGTATATTGGTAATTGTTCTTTCAGGTGCTTTTTCAGATTGTCAATATTTATTACAATGTCGGTTAGTATATGCCCTACCAAAGTACCTTCACTGTAGGTAACAACTGCTCCGTCAATACCTTTAAAATTCAAGAGCGCATTTTCGATTTCGCCTAATTCCAGGCGATTTCCTCTTATCTTGATTTGATTGTCTTTTCTACCTAAAAACTCAATATTACCATCTGAAAATCTCTTGGCCAAATCTCCTGTCTTGTACATTTTTGTTCCGGTTTCGAACGGATTATCGACAAACTTTTCTTTAGAAAGCTCCGGATTATTCCAGTAGCCACCTGAAAGCCCTTTACCGGCAATATGAATTTCTCCAATCAGACCGTCAATGGATAATTCATTGTTATCATTCAGAATATAAACCGAGCTGTTGGCTATTGGTTTTCCGATAGAAGGAATAAATTCTACAACCGGTTCATACACATAATAACTGGCCCAAACGGTACATTCTGTAGGTCCGTATTCATTAAAAAGTTTACAGTTTTTTAGTGTAGTCACCTTCTGGTGCAGATCAACCAGTTGTTTGGTACATTCTTCCCCTGCTACGATTACTGTTTTTAACTTATTTGGACGCTCTGCTAACTGGTTAAGCAGCAGCTGATAGTAAGAGGGAACAGTAAGCAAGTGAGAAACCTCTTCCTCTACCAGAATATCTATTATCGTATCGACATCCGAAACTCTGATTTTAGGGGCAAAAACCAATTTAGCTCCTCCCGTAATTGTCCCGAAAATTCCGGCAACAGAACTGTCAAATGAAATCGAAGACAGTAATAAAAATGCCGCTGCATCAGGATAAGTCTCCAGTCTTGCGATAGTAGAAAACATTAAATTTTCGTGATTGATCACGACTCCTTTGGCATTACCTGTAGAACCCGAGGTATAAATTACGTAAGCCGCATCAGCAGGATTCACTTGTGCCCCAAATACAGTACTTTCGGCCGTAATCGAATCCATTTGAATGTCTGTGGCAAAAAACTCTCCTGTATAAAAGTCAAGGTCAAAAAGATAATCGGATTGCGTGAGCAGAACGTTTAATCCACTGTCCTCAATAATATGCTGAATTCTTTGTTTTGGATATTCCGGATCGATCGGCACATAAGCACTTCCTGTTTTTAGAATTCCCAGAATGCAAACCAATACATTTTCAGAATTATCAATCATTAATCCTATAAAATCGTTCTTTTTGAGGGTGTGATTGGCTAACAAATAATTGGCTAACCGGTTCGATTCTTCGTCC
Organism: Flavobacterium sp. B183; assembly: GCF_023539155.1. Classification (NCBI taxonomy): domain Bacteria; kingdom Pseudomonadati; phylum Bacteroidota; class Flavobacteriia; order Flavobacteriales; family Flavobacteriaceae; genus Flavobacterium; species Flavobacterium sp. B183. Next base: position 4,733,202 of record NZ_CP097434.1, read on the forward strand.
AGCGCTTTATAGGTGATTTTTTTATTTTTGAAAGCCACTGCTATAGCTTCGGGTTTTTCCTGTACTTGCTCTTTAAATAAATCGAGTATTGTTTTGCTTTGGTCATACGTCAGAACATCACCTTTAGAAAGTTGCAGAAGTGCTTCTTTTTGCTGTTCCCCGATGTGTTCCAATTTATAAATTTGTTCCTTTGGATTCTTTACAATAGAGTTCATGATAACCGAAACATGGTCGGCAATCTGATGTACTATTTTTTCTGAAAAAACATCCGTATTGTACTGAATGTTCTGCACTAAATGGTTTCCGTCTTTGTAGAAACTGAAAACCATATCAAAACGGCTGGTTTTTAGTTTTTCTTCAAATTCATATTCCCAAACTTGCAAGCCTTCCAAGCTTTCGCTTTTTTTAGAATTGTCATTTTCTCCGTAGATCACCTGAACGTCAAAAAGCGGATTTCTGCTTGGGTCTCTTTTTAAGTTTAGCTCTTTCACAAGTGTTGCAAAAGGAAACATTTGATGCTCATAGGCACCTACTACCTGTTTCTTGGTGTATTCTAATAATTCTAAAAAAGTATTTTCTTTTTTAAACTGCATTCGAATGGCCAGCGTGTTACCATAATACCCTATCTGGTTTTGCAGATCTTCGTCTTCTCTTCCGGAAACCGGGGTTCCGATAATGATATCTTCCTGAGTAGAGAATTTGTATAATAACGTATTAATTACGGCGGTTAATCCCATAAACATGGTGGCACCGTTTTCTCTTATCAGTTTTTCAAGGTCTTCTGATAATTTGGCGTCGATTCTTTTTTCTACTGTTCCGCCATTGAATGTTTGCAGAATTGGTCTTTTTTTATCCACCGGCATCGTAAGAACCGGCAACTCTCCCTGAAACTGATCGAGCCAGTAGTTTTTTAACTCTTCGTATTTTTTGCCTGTAAGCTGTTCATTTTCCCAACTGGCGTAATCTTTATACTGTATTCTTAACGCATTTAATGCATTAGCTCTGTTTTGCTTTTTAGAATTGTAGAGTTCCAGTATTTCGGCAATGAAAATATTCATTGACAAAGCATCCACAATAATGTGATGTATGGTATAAATGAAAGCCCATTTGTTCTGTGCTAACTGGTAAAGCTTCGTTTTAAAAAGCGGTCCTTTTGATAAGTGAAAAGGAATTAAAGCTTCTTTGGCAACCTGTTCTTTTAAAACTTCATCGGCATTTGAAACGTTTTGTAAATCCGCATGTTCAATTGAAAAATCGATTGATTCTATTCCTTTAACAATCTGATTTGCTCCTCCGTTACCGTCTTCTTCAAAAACAGTTCTCAGACTCTCATGTCTTGATACGATTTCCTTCAGAGATTCATTTAACGTATTTTGATCCAGTACTCCTTCAAAAATATATCCTCCAACCGAATTATACGCCACATTTCCTTTTTCGGACTGGCTTAAAATCCAAAGTCGTAACTGTGAGGAAGACAGGGCATATTTTGCATCAGGGCTTATAGCGGCTTTCGGAATGGCAACTGCTTTGTCGTATTTGTATTGATTAATAAAACGAATTAAATCGGCTTTGTTTCTTTTAATCTCGTCAATAATATCGGGAGTCAATGCACCTGCAGGAGCCTTAATGTCAAGATTCTCGTCTTTTACGTCAATGTGAATGTTTTGTTCTTTTAATTTTAAATATAAATCTGATGCCATAAGATGAATTATTTAAGAAAATAAATGGATAGTAGTCTTTGTTTTGGGGAGGGTTAAAGGGAATTAGTACAGCAGTACCGCTTGTTTAAACAGTTCTTTTTCGGCAAATAGTCTTTCTGCTACGATACCTCTGTTTCTGCAGTCTTCGATTAACATGTTCGATTGCACAATTGGGTTGGATTCATCTGTATATTCAACATCCAAAATGTGTCGCACCCATGGTTCTTCTCCCATGGCATACACATAAACTTCTTTAACATTAAAGCAGTTTACCATTTTGATTCCTTCGTCGTAATTGCTGCCTCTTCCTCTTCGGCTGAAGTCTTTTTCGCGTTCCTGTTTGGTGGTAAAAATTGGCCCATACACCCATGAAGCCGGTGCTCCGTCGCATTCCATTCCCATGAACAGCACGTCTACATCACCAATAATCTCATGAACATGTTCGTACAATTCCGGCGACTGATTGCAGGAATCTGCTACTGCCAATAAAGAATAACCGTCTAATTCAACGTGATACGAAAGTTTACTGTTGATGTGAATGTCGTGATGTTCGCCGATAAATGGAATTCCGGTAATTTTGATACCATCGATAGCCGAAATGGTTTGCAATTCTTCTAATTCTATAATATTCTCAAATCCCAGATTTCTTAACAGTAAATTCAATGACGGGTCCTGAATGGCACCGCCTATGCTTTTACCGACAACTATATTTTTGACTTTGTGTCGTATTTGCAGCATCGTTTCCATCAATATATGATCGTGGTGTCCGTGAGTGATCAGTACATAATCTATTTCGTCCGGCAAATCATCATAGGTAAATCGTGACACATCAGATTCGTAAGTATAGCTTAAAACCGGATCGAGCACGATCGAGTGTTCTTTGGTTTCGATCAGAATACAAGCATGTCCGAAGTATCGGATGCGCATACTGTCTCCGGTATATTTTTCATACTTTTTTGGCTCTTCTGTAGTAAATAAATCTCTAAAAAGTGCCTCATCGTTTTGATCAATATTCAAAAGTTCTTTGATGTATTCGAAAGTTTGAGGCTCGCGTTTCATCTTGAACAACTCGTCGATTTGTTTCGATTTAAAAGGTAATTTTAATTCCAGTGCAGCTTCCAGATTAGACAATCTTGGCGTGGAGAAGATAAAAGGCCGGTCGGCATCCTTATTAATTAAAGACAGCTTCACCGTCTGAAAATCTTCTACATAATACGGACTGGCATAAATAAGAGGCTCATAAAATCTGAAATCCGGTCTGTGATGCCTGTCATAATACAATTCGACATACCCTCTGATTGCCGATGGAACTTCTTTGTACAGCGGCTGCATCAAATGTCCGGTTGCTTTTTTCTTAAGCAATTTGTCCAGTTCTTTTACGGCATCTGTAAACTCAAAAAGCGGAGCTGCCATTTTCTTTGTGTTTTCCAACAAAGCTGCTACTTCATCAACATGCTTTTTGTCTAAATCGATAAAAGGACCTCCTCTAAAAGCAGGATCTTTCACGGCAGTCTCATGTATGCTTGGGTCGTTGATATACGATTCCATGATCGGAATGTATCGGTTTACCACATTAAACCCCGTTAGAATTGGCGGGATAATGTGATGCCATGCATACCAGTTTGAAATTAACGGTTCAACTTGTACGTTATTTTTCAGATATATTTTTGGAGTAGCCATTTAGATTTATTTTATAGTTTTAAAAAATGGGATTAGGTTATAGGGAGATATTTTCAAAATCATCTGTAATCACGACTTCCGCATTCACGAGCTGTGCCTTTTTTATTTCTGCTGCCATTTCTCCTAAAGTGGCATTATTGAAAATCGAAATCAGATCGAGTTTTGCGTTAAATTCCGCTTTTATTCTCGTGATTAAATAAGTGGCTTTTAAACTGTGGCCTCCTATTTTAAAAAAGTCGTCCAGTACTCCCACTTTATCGATTTCTAGCACTTCTTCCCACAATGCGGCAAGTTTACTTTCTGTTTCGTCCCGGGGCGCCAGGTAGTTTCGGGAAACATTTTCGGTTAAAGACTTGTTCTGCAACAATTTCTTTTTGTCTGTTTTTCCATTTAGAGTCAGCGGAAATTCTTTCAAGCTTATAAAGTGAGACGGAATCATATATTCCGGCAGTTTGTCTTCTAAAAATTCTTTAATATCATCACTGTCTGAAACCGAATCGGCTTTTAGCACAAAAAAGGCAACGGTTTCTTTAATTCCTAAACTGTCTTCTTTCACCACTACTACAGCATCTTCGATTGCTTCGTGTTCTTTGATAACGGTTTCTATTTCGCCCAGTTCGATTCTAAATCCTCTCACTTTTACCTGATCGTCATTTCGTCCGGCATATTCAATTGTACCGTTAGGGAGCCATTTTCCTAAATCACCGGTTTTGTATAGTTTTTCGCCTTCAGCAAATGGATTATCGATAAACTTCTGATTGGTTAATTCCGGCTTGTTCAAATACCCCTCGGCTAAACCGGCTCCGCTTACATAAATTTCCCCAATGGCTCCAAGAGGAAGCAATTTTTCGTTGGTTCCGAGAATGTAAATTTTAGTGTTGGCGATTGGAAATCCGATAGGAACATTAGAAAGTTCCTTTAGCTGATTTTCATTCACCTTATAAATCGTAGCACAAATACTGGTTTCTGTAGGGCCGTAAGCATTAAAACAGGTACCACCATAAGTCAAATATTTTTTAACTTCTTCGGTAGGAGCTGCTTCTCCGGCAGTTACCAGCTTTTTTAAACTTTTAATTTTGTCCAGCTGCAGTAATTTTAAATAGGACGGAGAAATGGTTGCGAAATGAATTGCGTGTTCTTCGATATAATTTTCCAGCTCTTCGGTGTCTTTTTTTACCTCATCGGTTATGATGTGTAACTCTCCGCCCGAAGCCAAAACTGTAAAGATTTCTGAAATCGAAGCATCAAATGAAAACGAGGCCAACTGAAGGGCTTTTTCTTTATTTTCATTGCCAAAAATTTCCATCTGGGATAAAATTGTATTCGAAATGGCGCCCTGTTTTATCGAAACTCCCTTAGGAAGACCGGTTGAACCTGAAGTATAAATCAGATAAGCCAAATCATCGGCACTGCTATTCGATTCCTCCATAACACTGCTGTAAAGCTTTTCCATCGATCTGAAATCATAAATTTCATCAGAATCGATAACCAGCTTGCAATCGCTGTTTTCAATAATATAATCGATTCGCTCTTCCGGATAAGCAATGTCAATGGGTACATAAACTCCTCCGCTTTTTAGAATCCCAAGCAATGAAATAACATTCCACTCGCTTCGATCTAATTTAACGCCTACAAATTCATTTGCCTTTATGCCGTATTTTTTCTTTAAATAATTCCCCAGTTTGTTGGATACCTCATCCAATTCCTGATATGTTATTTTTTTATCTTCGAAAACCAATGCAGTCTGCTCCGGTGTTTCCAATACCTGCTTTTGAAACAGACCAATTAAGGTGTTGGGTTGTGTGCTATAATCTCTTGTCGTATCATTAAAGACATGAAGTATTAAATTTTCTTCCTCCATATTCAGGAATGACAATCCCGACAAACTTTGATCTGCGTTTACTACTACCTGATGCAACAGCACTTTTAGGTTAGAGATTAACCTCACAATGGTTTCTCTAATGTACAATCCTGATTTATATTCAATTTTACCTTCTAACTGTCCCTCGCTTTCTATGAAGTTGAATACTAAGTCGAACAGGCATTTTTTCAGAGTTACATCATCGTATTCTTCGATTTGCAGATGATCTATTTCGAGTGCTTGTTTATCGGCTTCTATTGAATTGTCTCTCAGTACAAACCAAACGTCAAACAACGGATGGCGGTTACGGCTCAATTGAAGATCTAAATTAAGAACGAGTTCGTCAAAAGCGACCATTTGATTTTCCTGTGCATCGATGACACTTTGTTCTACCTGATGCAGTAAACTTATAAAATCGTGATTTTCATTGAATACTGTTCGCAAAGGAACAGTGTTGATGTAAAGTCCGATCTGGTCTTCCAAATCGGTATGTATTCTGCCACCGATAGGCGTACCGATGGTAATATCCTGTTGGTGGGTATATTTGTATAATAACGTTTTAACCAGTGATAAAAGTCCGGTAAAAACGGTAATCGAGTGGCTCTCACAGAAGTTTTTAAATTTTGAAAAAGTCTCTTTCTCAATTGTAAAATCAACTGAATCTCCGTCATATGCATTGATTGCTGCTCTTGATTTATCGGTTGGAAAGTCTAATACCAGAACTTCTCCTTCAAACTTTTTTAACCAATGCTGCAGCTGATTTTTATATTCCTCCGACTGAAACTGTTCCGTTTGCCATTGCGCATAATCTTTGTACTGAATTTTTAATTCAGAAGCTGTAATTGCTTTTCCCTGGGATAGATTTTGATAATTCGAAACAAATTCTTTCGTCAAAATATTCATAGAAAGTCCGTCACTGATGATATGATGCATTACAAAAGAGAACATCCACTGATCGTCTTTGATCTGATACAATTTCAATCGCAGCAAAGAATCTTCTTCCAGATTAAAAGGTTTATCGATTTCCTGGTTGATTTTGGCATCAATAACCTCCTGAGAATATTGATTTGGTCTAAAATCTTCAATCGTTAAATTCAGTAAATTTTCATTAAAGACTTTAATATATTGCTTCACGATACCATTTTCATCCAGTCTGAAAACCGTTCTCAGACTTTCATGTCTTTTCAGAATAGCCAAAAAAGCTGCTGCAAATACCGAAATGTCCAATACACCGGTAAACGTAAAAGTCTTGTACATGTTGAGCGCTATACTCGCATCGTCCAGATGCGACAACAGCCATAATCTTCTTTGCCCTGACGAAAGCAGGTAACTGCTGCTTTCCGGTGCTCTTTTAATTTCCTGATAAACAGTCGTAGTTGTCCCGGCTATTTTTTTGGCCAGACTTTGAATGTTTCTGTTTTCGAAAATATCTCTCAGATTGATTTTCACATTAAATTCTCTGTTAATGCTATTCGCTAAATGTGTAGCACTTAAACTGTGGCCGCCCAGTGTAAAAAAATCTTCGAGTATTCCAATCTTGGTCTGATTTAATATTCCTTCCCAAATTACTACCAGTTTTTGCTCCAGCTCGTTCTGTGCAGGAACATAGGCAATGGTTGTTTTTAGGCTTAGTCCGTTACTTTGGCGTAGTTTATTTCGGTCAGCTTTACCGCTATTGGTTAAAGGAATTTCATTTACTGATACAAAATTTGACGGGATCATATAAACAGGAAGTTTAGTTCCCAGCCATAAGTTGAGTTCTTCCTTCACCAATTCGCCATTTGCTACAATATAGCCTGTCAGATATTTATCTCCGCTGTTTTCATTGGTATGGTCTAAAACCACGGCCGTTTGTATTTGTGGATGTTGGTTTAATGCTGCTTCTATTTCTTCCAGCTCTATCCTGAATCCTCTGATTTTTACCTGAAAATCTTTTCTGCCTAAATATGCTACATTCCCATCAGGCAGCCACATGCCCAGATCTCCGGTTCGGTACATTTTCGCTCCGGGTTGAAACGGATTCGGTACAAACTTTTGATGAGTCAACTCCGGATTGTTTAGGTAACCAAGGGCCAGTCCTTTTCCGGCAATACAAATTTCTCCTGCGACACCAATTGGCTGAACGGCATCTGACTCGCTTAAGATATAAATCTGTGTGTTCCAGATTGGTTTTCCAATCGGGATTATTTCATTGCCTACACTCGTATTAAAGAAAGTAACGTCTATAGAAGCTTCTGTCGGGCCATAAAGATTGTAAATGGGTGCAGCCGATACTTTATTGTACCATTCCTTAACGGTCAATGGTGTTAAAGCTTCGCCACTGGTTATTACGGCACGCAAACTAGATAATTTATTTCCTAATTGTTCTGTGTTAGTCACTGAAGCAATAAAAGTGTTGAGCATACTTGGCACAAAATGCAGACTGGTTACGTCATTGCTTTGGATCAAATTCAGAATGCGATGCGGTTCTGAAATGTCTTCCTGTTCGCAAAGTACCATTTTGGTTCCCCAGCATAAAGGCATGAAAATTTCCCATACCGAAACATCAAAAGTAAAAGTGGTTTTTTGCAGAATAACGTCCTTCGAAGAATAGTTGTATTCGTTCCACATCCAGTCAATTCTGTTGGTCACTCCTTCATGAGTAATCATACAGCCTTTCGGATTTCCGGTTGATCCGGAGGTATAGAGTACATAAGCCAGATCGCTAACTGTATTGTGATTTTCAGGATTGCTTTTAGGCAAAGAAGCCAATTGTTCTGAGATATTTTCTAAAGTTTCCTCATCAATTAAAAATTTGCACTGACTGTCGGCTATAATAAAATTGATTCTTTCTTCGGGATATTGCGGTTCTACCGGAATATAAGCGCCTCCTGCTTTTATGATAGCCATAAGGGCGATAATCATCTGCTCGCTTCTTGGGAGTTTTACGACTACGAAATCACCTTGTTTGATGTTTTTTTCTTCGCGTAAATAATGAGCCAGCTGATTCACTTTTTCGTTCAGTTCCTGAAAAGTAAATTCTTTCTCTTTGAAACGAAGTGCTGTGTGATTGGCAAATTTCTCTACTTGTTCTTCGAATAAAACATTCAACGGGGCACATACCTGATTATCGAATTGTGTAGCATTGAAATCTAAAACCAGTTTTTTCTTTTCAATCTCAGTTACCAGAGAAAGGTTCTCTATTGTTTCTGATGGAGTGTTGCTCACCAGATGCAATAAATGCTCAAAATGTACCGTGATTTGTTCTATAAAAAATGGGTCATACAAATCGGTATTATAAACAATACTCAATTCTAAATTTTCATCTACCTCAACAAAATTGAAAAGTAAATCAAACTTACTGGTTTTGTTTTCTGTTTCTAAAGCCTGAACAGTTAATTGATCTCCGATGTTTTTTACGTTCGTACTTTCGTTGTTTTGTAAAATCAGGAAGATATCAAACAATGGATTTCTGCTTAAATCGGTCTCCAACTGTGCTTCTTCTATCAGTTTGTCAAAAGGATACGATTGGTAGTTATAGGCTTTAAGAGTGCTTTCTTTAATGTTCTTAAGAAAAGATTCGAAACTGTCTTTCACATTAATCACTCCTCTTAAAGCGATGGTATTTAAATACAGTCCCAACTGATTGTGAAGTACCTGTAACTCACGCCCTGCTATTGGCGAACCCACAATTAAATCTGTCTGGTTGGTATATTTGTAAAGTACTATTTTTAAAGTGGCCAGCAATCCCATGAATAAAGTACTCTCGTTGTCCAGACAAACTCTCCTGAACTTCGTGCTTATTTCTTTATTTATCGTTCTGTAAACGGTATCTCCGTTATAGGTTTTTAAAACCGGCCTTGTTTTACTGAAAGGAAGTTGGATTTTAGGGATTTCACCTGAAATCTGCGACAGCCAGTATTCTTTGTGCGCTGCAAAATAATCATCGCTCCATAATTTTTGCTGCCAAACTGCGTATTCTTTGTATTGTATCGTTAAGGGTTCTTTAGCAACATTTACGCCTTTTTCTAATGCTGTGTAGTTTTCTAATAACTCATTTATAAGTATTCCCATCGACCAGCCGTCACTGATGATGTGGTGAATCATAAAGAAGAATATCCACTTTTGATCTTCTGTTTGATAAACGGTACTTTTTAGCAACAGCTCTTTTTCTAAATCAAAAGAATAGGACATTTCTTTGTTGATTAGTTCTTCTGCGCTCGTTGTTTGATTTCTTAGATCTATTTCTTCTACCTTAAATTGTATTGCTCCGGCAGGGATTATTTTTTGTACAACGGTATTCTCCTTATTGACAAACCTGGTTCTTAGAATTTCATGGCGTTCGATAATCAACTGAAAAGCATGCTCCAATGTTTTAACATTCAGATTCCCTTCAAAAGTGTATAAAGCCGGAACATTATAGGCTTTACTGGATTCTTCCATTTGACTTAAAACCCACATTCTGTATTGTGAAGAAGATAATGGATAATACTCTAAATCGGCTGTTTTTAGTATTTCAGGCCATACAGGTTTTGATGCCTGCAGCTTTTGACTGTTCGCTAAAAAAAGAGTCAACTCTTCTCTGTTCTTTTTTATTTCTTCAATTAAACCGGGAGCAATAGTAGATTTTTCGGCAAAAACCTTCAGTTTATTATCTATGAGTTCAAGTAAAATTCCTTCTCCCTGTAGTTTATCAATTAAGTCTTTCATTGGTTTATTTTAATTTTCAGAGGATGTTTCAATTATTAAAGTAAAGCAGTCGTATTATAAGTCGATATCGATTTCCTGAAGGTCTTTTTTGTTTGCTGTCAGCTCTTCTTGTTTCTGAATAAACCTGAGCTGTTCGGCCATCGTTTCGATAGTTCTGAATTGAAATACATGTCCGATACTCACTTCAACACCAAAGCTTTCCTGAATCATATTGGCCAATTTTACGGCTCTCAAACTGTGTCCTCCTATTTCAAAAAAATCATCGGTTACACTGATCTTTTCGATCAACAATATTTCAGTCCAAATCTCAGAGAGGGTTTTCTCTGTTTCATTTCGGTAGGATATGTATTCTCTTTCTAATTGCGACAAATCAATTTCAGGAAGAAGGTCTTTGTCAATCTTTCCATTTTTATTCAAAATGAAATCTTCCACTTCGATAAAATAAGTTGGAATCATATAAAAAGGAAGTCTTTCTGCCAGATAAGCCTTTAACTCCTTTTGATTCATAACCTGATTGGACTTAACATAAGCCACAATAAATTTTTCGTCTGCTGCCTCTGATAATTGTTTCAATACCACCACAGCCCCATTGATATCCGGGTGTGCATCTAAAGTTTTTTCAATATCGTTGAGTTCAATTCGGTAACCGCGAAGTTTGATCTGACTGTCTTTTCTTCCAAAAAATTTGATATTTCCATTCGGCAGCCACAATCCTAAATCACCGGTTTTATAAACGCGTTCTCTATTCAAACTCCTCGGATTCAGAAACTTTTCGGCATTTAATTCTTCTGCATTTAAGTAGCCTAATGAAAGTCCGTCACCTGCCAGATATATTTCTCCAACAACTCCCAACGGACACAGCTCTAAATTTTGATCTAAGATGTAAGCCTTAGAATTGTTGATCGGTTTACCAATCGGAATATCCTCTTCTACCGGTGCTGTAATTTTATAGGTTGCCGAAAACGTAGTATTTTCAGTAGGTCCGTAACCGTTAATAAGGTTCAGTTCCGGGTAGGCTTCCAGTAATTTACGGATGTGTTTAGCTGATAATTTTTCACCTCCGGCCAGTACATTGATTAATCCTTCAAAAAGGGATACGTCCTGATCGGTAAACTGGTTTAGCAGCCCCGATGTAAACCACATGGTATCTACTTTTTCTGTTTTTATTAGTGAAGCAAGTTTGGTTGTGTTTAACAAATCTTCTTTGTCGCATAAAACCAATTTTCCACCATTAAGCAATGCTCCCCAAAACTCAAACGTCGAGGCATCAAAAGAAACAGAACCTGTAGACAAGATGGCGTGTACCCTATCAAAATCGATGTAATTGGTGTTTTTAACCAGTCTGGTAACCCCTTTATGCGGTACTAAAACGCCTTTTGGATTTCCGGTAGAGCCGGAAGTGTACATGATGTATGCCGGAGCATCAGGACTGTTCGTTATTTGCGGAGCCGGAGAATGATTTTCTAAAGCGTCTAACTGAACATCAATGGCGATAATACTTCCTTCAAAAAAGTCAAGATCAAACATATAATCCATCTGGGTAATGATGACTTTTGCGCCAATATCATTGACAATAAATTCTTTTCTGATCTTAGGACTTTCCACATCGATTGGAACATATACTCCGCCGGCTTTTAAAATCCCGAGTATGGTACTGATCAAAAGTTCTGATTTATCTAAAATGATTCCTACTTTTTCTCCACTAGTCACTCCATACTCTGTGATTAACAAATGTGCAATTTTGTTTGCATTACGATCTAATTCCTCGTAAGTCAATTGTTGGTTTTTATATACAACGGCTATTTGTGCAGGCGTTTTTCTAACCTGATACTGAAAGGCTTCGACAATGTCCAGACAAACCTGAGAATTAAAGGTTCCGGCACTAAAATCTGATGTAAAGAGCTGTATCTCGCCTACTGATAAATAAGGCAGGGAAGCAATAGAATTATGCGGATTTGCAATTACGGCATTCAGCAGGTTGTGAAAATGTTTCTGAATTTGACGAATAAAAATGGTATCAAAAATGTCCGTATTGTAGACTAAGCTAAATTCCAGTCCCTTTACCGTTTCTACAAAATTGAATGAAATATCAAATCGACTTACCGTTGCTTTTATTTTTTCATACAGGGCTATTTCAAGGCCTTCAGTATTGAGAACTTCTAATTTTTGATTTAAATCGGCATTTTGTAAAACGACTGTAGCATCAAATAAAGGATTTCTGCTGATATCATGTGTCCCATTCAAATCACCAATTAATTGTTCAAAAGGATAAATCTGATGTTCGTAAGCTTCCTGAGTTCCTTTTTTTACCTTTCGGAATAAATCAATTATTGAATCTTTGTGTGAAAACTGACTGCGCAATGGCAATACGTTAATAAAACAGCCAATTTGCCCCTCTAAATCAATATGATTTCTACCGCTAATTGTAGTTCCCAGTATAATATCTTCCTGATTGGTATATTTATAAATCAGGACATTTGCCACGGTTAGCAACCCCATGAACAAAGTCAGGTTTTCCTGATCCAGTATATTTTTAAAATGTTTTAATGTTCTGCTATCAATATTTATGGTAATTGTTTCGCCGTTATAGGATTTAATTTTAGGACGAATTTTACTTTTTTGAAGGTTGAGCACCGGAAGCTCTCCTGAGAATTTCTCCATCCAGTAGGCTTTATGAACCTGTAACGATTCATTCTCCAGTTGTTCATTCTGCCAGGCAGCAAAATCTTTGTATTGTATTCTGAGCGGTTTAAAATCTACAGCAAGTTTATTTTTACGGGCTTTGTACAAATGCAGCAGCTCTTCAATAAAGACCTCCATAGACAGTCCATCGCTAATAATATGGTGCATCACTGCTACCAGTATCGCTTTAGATTCTTCTACCTGCAATACACTTACTTTTAAAAGCGGTCCTTCCGATAAATTAAATACTACCTGAATGAGGTTGTTAATGGTCTCTTCTAATTCCTTTTCTGAACGATTGTAAAAATCAACGAAATCAATTTCAAAATTACTTTCCGCTTCAGGCAGAATGAATTGTCTTAATTCCTGATTTTCATCTTCTTTAAAAGTGGTTCTGAAACTTTCATGTCGTTTGGTTATGGTTTGAAAAGCAAAAGCTAAGGCCGTTTGATCCAGATCTCCCGTTAAGGTATAGATACTTGGAATTGTGTAGGCTTTGTTGGCTTCCTGAAACTGACTCAATGCCCAAAAACGCTGTTGCGATGATGACACTGCATAATTTGGCTGCTCTGTCAGGGCTTCTATTTCCTGAAATACATTTTCCTGAGCCTGCAATATCGTTTCTGAGAGCGCTTTAATGTTTCGGTCTTCAAAAACGTTTCCGATATCTATTTTTATATTTAAGTTTTTATGAATGGTCGACACCAGATTCATTGCCTTAATACTGTGCCCGCCAATGTCGAAAAAGTCATCGGTTATACTGATATCTTCTTTATCAAACAGTTCTTTCCAGATGTTGTGCAGGGCTATTTGGATTTCGGTTGTTGGTAAAACAAGCTCTCTGGTCGTTTCCGTATTTGATTTTGCCAGTTTGTTTAATTCTTTCTGATCAACTTTGCCGTTTCTGTTTAATGGAATTTGTGGCACCTGAGTAATATGCGCAGGAACCATATAATTAGGCAGTTTTTGTGTCAGGAAAGAACGAAGCTCTTCAGTATTAATAGTAGTATCGGCAACAAAAAACGCTGCTAAAAATTTCACATCATGGCTGTCTTTGTTTACAAGAATTACAGCTTCGGTAATACTATTGAAACTCGTTATCTTTCGTTCGATTTCACCTAATTCAATTCTGAAACCACGAATTTTCACCTGACTGTCTCTTCTTCCTAAAATTTCTATTGTACCGTCAGGCAGCCATTTACAGATGTCTCCGGTTTTATACAACAAAGCGTTTTCCTGATAAGGATTTTCAACAAAACTTTTTGAGGTAAGTTCTTCTTGGTTTAAGTAACCCGCTGCAACGCCTTCGCCAGAAACATACAACTCTCCTGCAATACCAACAGGCTGTAATTTCATACTCTCGTTAAGAATGTAACATTGGGTATAGGAAATTGGTTTTCCTATTGGGATGCTTGGCGCTTCTTCTGAAACTTCTTCAACAGGGTAAAAGGTCGAAAAAGTAGTATTCTCGGTTGGACCATAAACGTGTACCAGTCTTCCGCTTCCGAAATGATTGACAAACTTTCGCACATGAGATACGGAAACCATTTCTCCGCCAAAAAGAATTTTTCTCAAGTTTTTAAGACTGTCAATGTCAGTATCCATCATGGAGTTGAACAAAGCCGTTGTCATAAAAACAACCGAAATTTCATTTGCGGTAATAGCCTGAAACAACAGTTCAAAATTGAGTACTAAATCTTTCTCCGGAATGTGTAAAGTCGCTCCGTTTAATAATGCTCCCCAAATATCAAAAGTAGAACCGTCGAAAGAAGAATTTGAGATGGCCAGAATACGGTCCTGAGGATCAATTTCGATATAATTGGTTTCTTTCACCAAGCGTACAATGCTTTTGTCTTTTACCACAACACCTTTAGGCACTCCGGTTGATCCTGAAGTGTACATGATGTAAGCGATATCTCCTTTACTATTGTTTTCCCAGTTTACATCGGAAATATTTTCTTCATTAAGCATTACGTCTATACTAAATAACGGAATATCGTAATGAAGCAGGTCGTTCAGATACTCGATTTGAGTGATGATCACTTTGGGCTGTGTATCCGACAAGATATAATCAAGTCTTTCTGTCGTAAGATTGTAATCCAGAGGCAAATAAGTAGCCCCCAGTTTTAATGCCGCAGCAAAAGAGAAAATGGTATTATCCGAATAATCTGTCATGATCCCGATAATATCCCCGGATGTAATTCCATATTCTTTTTGCAATAAACTCGCCAGATGATTCACTTTTCGGTTTACGGCTGTGTAGGTGTGTTTTTTTCCTTTATAAACTAAAGCAATGTTCTCAGGCGTTGCTTTTACCTGCTGTTCAAAAATCCCGATAACACTTGCGTCGATCTTCTTTTCAGATTCACCTGAAAACTCCAGTAACTGCTGTTTTTCAGAGGCCGTAATGAATTCAATATCATCAACCTTAGTATCAATCAGCTCACTGCTATTTTCAAGTATGTACGTAAAATGCTCGACCATATTTTGAATGAAAAGTGCATCGTATTTCGCAGTATCAAAATGTATGGTAATTGATTCCTTACCCGCAGTGGTATCTTCTATTTCCAAACAAAGTTTGGCCTGAGCCAATAAATTATTTCTGTAATTTAATTTCTGATATACAAAAGCATATTGAAGATAATCTTCAGAAGTCAGTTCAATATTTAGAAATTCTTTTTCAATTAATTCAAAATCAATAGTATCATAAAGCAGAGTATCTTCAATCTCCTGTTTGGTTGCGTTTATTGCATCTCTTAGTGAAGAAACATTGGATATAGCGGTATTATAAAACAGCAAGGTATCTTTTTCCGGCTGTACTCCTTCCAAATTGAAAGGGGACGAAGCTACCCAGATACTTTCGTTATTAGTATATCTTTTTAATAGTGTATTGAAAACAGACAAATAAATAGTCGCTGCCGCAATGGCATTCCCTCCTGATAATTTAGCAATCTTATCCAGACTGTTCTTTTTTAATAAAAGGCTATACTGACCGGAAGGAACTTGCTCATATCTGCTCAGTAAATAACTGCTGTCGTTACTGTATTGCTTTATTTTGTTCAACCAATAATCTTGTATGATTTTTTTATCTTTCATGCTGTAGTCTGATTATATTGTAGGGATTACAAAAGGTTTATTTGAATGTTGTATTGATTTTGCAGGATCACTAAAAATTGATTTCGATATTGATTCTGG
This sequence comes from Flavobacterium sp. B183, assembly GCF_023539155.1. Lineage (NCBI taxonomy): Bacteria > Pseudomonadati > Bacteroidota > Flavobacteriia > Flavobacteriales > Flavobacteriaceae > Flavobacterium > Flavobacterium sp. B183. The sequence goes on from NZ_CP097434.1 coordinate 4,749,009, forward strand.
AAGCTTCCAGTTGTTTTTCACGTTCGGTTTTAAAACTGTAGGCTCCTATTTCATGTTCTATGCCTTTTGACAATTCTTCGAGAAATACCAGATAACGTTCGGCAAAAAGGTCTATGGTATCTTTGCTAAAAACCTCTTTTCTGTATTCAAGGATGAAATTGGAACCGTTTGAAATTACCCACAAGTCATATTTAACCTGTTCTGTCGCTACATTTTGCGCTTTTGCCTTAAGATTTTCATTGATTGTAAATTCATCGTGAGTAAGCTCATTCCAGGTAAAACCGGTATTGATAAAATTGGTTCCTCTGTCTCCTCTTTCAAATTCTAAATCTCTCAGAATTAAATCGATTGGGTACATTTGGTGCTCAAAAGCTTTTGACAATTTGTGCTGAACCCCTCTGATTATGGTTTCGAAATTTTCATTCTGATGAAGTTGAACTCGTATGGGCAGCAGGTTAACATAGTACCCCAGCTGATCTTCGAGATGGGCATGAGCTCTTCCGGCAAACGGAACTCCTAATACAATATCTGATTGCTCAGTTTGTAGATGCAGAAAACTGAAAAATGCGGCTAAGTGGAATGAAAATTCAGTGACATTAAGCTTTTTAGCGATTTTCTTTATGGCTGAATTGACCCCGGCATTCAGGAAAAAATCAATTTTATTATCTTGATTTTCAATATCATCCGGAAGCAGATACTCATATTTATAATGGAGCGGTTTTAAATGCCCCTGCAGCTCCTTCATCCAATAAGCATTGGTTATGGCGTTTGTTTCAATCTGAGTTTTCAGCCACTGACTGTATTCTTTGTACTGAATGTCTAATTTAGAAGAAGGCAGAACCGCCTCTTTTTTCAATATTGAATTGTAATTACTACTGATCTCTTCTATCAGAAGCTGCAATGACCAGGCATCGGATATGATATGATGAATTACAAATAACAAAACATGGTGTTGGGAATCGATGCGAATTAATTTTGCCTTGAATAAAGACCCTTTGAACAAATCAAATTCAAAATTGCTTATTTGCTTAATTTCCTGCTGTAGTAACAGCTCTTTGTCATTAAAGTCGCTAAAATCTTCGCATCCAATCGAAAGTTTAAACTCTTCAGATGGTGTAATGAACTGTCTGATACTTTTTTCGTCATCTTCTTTAAAAACAGTTCTCAGGATTTCATGCTTTTTGATAACCCGATAGAAAGCTTCTTTAAACGCAATAATGTCAAGCGTTCCATGAAAATGATATACGGCCGGAATATTATAGGCCACTTCATTCCCTTTAAACTGACTTACCATCCAAAGGCTTTTTTGTGCATACGACATCTCGTATGAAGCCGCCGCAGGAACTGCTGTAATAGGTTCAAAATTATTAGAGAACGATCTTTTTATGAGTTCGGCCTGATCTCTTAAAACGGAATATTCAAACAGCTTTTCAAAAGGAACGGTAACCTGTAACTGTTCGTTTATTTTATTAATCAACTGTCCCAGCTTGAGACTGTGCCCTCCCAGATTAAAAAAATCATCGGCCGCACTGATGGTCTCTACTGCTAAAATATCTTTCCAGATAAGTGCTACTATTTTTTCAATCCTTCCTTTTGGCTCCACATAACCACTATTCGTCTCGTTAGTTTCATCGATATTCGGAAGTGCTTCTTTGTCTGTTTTTCCATTTGGAGATAAAGGAATAAAAGGAACCTCAACATAGTATTGCGGTACCATATAAGCAGGCAGTTTGCTTTGCAGATAGGCTTTTAAATCATCTTTAGAAATAGCATTAACAGTTGTGTAGTATGCCACTAAAGTATCAGCGCCTTTAAACGGTTTTACCGCCACCACAACTTGTTTTAGATCTTCTGAAAATTGCAGGAGACCATTTTCTATTTCGTCCAGCTCTATTCGATAACCTCTTAATTTTACCTGATGGTCTTTTCTGCCGAGGAATTCAATATTCCCATCCGGAAACCATTTAACCATATCGCCCGTATCGTATAAAATACTTCCTTCTATAAATGGGTTTTTGATAAATTTAGCCGCCGTAAGTTCTTCTTTATTCAAATATCCCAGAGCTACTCCTTCGCCGGCTAAATAAAGTTTTCCAACAATACCCAGTGGCGTAAGCTGTAGATTTTTGTCTAATACATAAGCCTGTGTATTGGAAATAGGTTTTCCAACCGGGATTGTTTTATAGGTCTTGCCTTTTTCTAACTGGTAATATGTGCTATAAGTTGTATCCTCAGAAGGTCCGTACAGGTTTCTGATTTCTGCTGTAGTGCGCAGCAATTCTCTGGCGATATCTACCGGAAATGGTTCACCTGCTAAATTGATGATACTGGCATTTTCTAATGAAGAAAAATCTTCCTCCATCAGACTTCGTATACTGGAAGGAACGGTATTCAGTAAAACTTTTTTATCGGTTTTTAATTCTTTACTTATCTCCACAGCATTGCTAAGGAGTTTTATAGTCTTACCAACAGATAACGTAAAAAACATTTCATAGGCCGAAAGATCAAAACAATGTGAGGTTACGGCATAGACCAAATCAAAACGTTCTGTATTGAATTCTTTTTTAGCCCAATATAAGAGTGCCGTCACATTTTTATTGGTAATCAGAACGCCTTTCGGTTTACCTGTTGTTCCCGAAGTATAAATAACATAAGCCAAATCTTCAGCTCCGCTTATTTTTGGAAGATTTTTGGTACTATAGTGGTGTTTCTTTACCTGAAACTTACTCCATTCGTTTTCGTCAATTACAACTTTGCAATTACTATCTTCTACAATATATTTTATGCGATCCTCAGGATAATTAACATCCATCGGAACATAAGCTGCTCCTGATTTAAGCACTCCTAAAATGGTTAGGAGCAAACGCTCGTCTCTTTTTAAACGAACACCAACTAAATCGTTGGGTCTGATCGCATAATTTTCTCTCAGATAATCGCCCAATTGATTGGATTGCTCGTGGAGTTCTTTATAAGTCAACTGTACATCATTAAAGATAAGGGCGCAATTATTTGGCGTTTTAGCTGCCTGAGACTCCAGTAGATCAACAATAGTAGCTTCTTTCGGAAAGTATATTTCAGTAGCATTGAATGTTTTCAGTAACAATTCCTTTTCTGTTTCCTCTAAATATTCAATAGCATCAATCGTAACATTTGCATCATTGAATACAGTTGTCAACAAATTCTCGAGATGTTTGAAGATTGCCTTAATCCAAAAGGCATCGTATAAATCGGTATTGTATTCCAGACTTAATAACAACCTTTCCTCCTGCTCCGTAAAAATAAAACTAAGATCAAACTGAGCAGTATTTCGTTTCACGTCATAAGGCTCTATCTCAACTCCCAGCATTGGAACATGGGTCGATAGGGTGTTTAATTGTGCCTGATTTTGCAGTACGACCAACACATCAAACAAGGCCGATCTTGAAGCATCTCTTTTTAAATTAAGTTTGTTGACTAAAGTACTGAAGGAATAATTCTGATGTTCATATGCCTCGATTAAGATCTTTCTTTGCAGCTCTAGTAAGGTCGAAAAACTATTCGTTCCGTTTATTTCGGTTTTAATCGCTAACGTATTTAAAAATAATCCCAGCTGGTTTTCCAGATCCGGGTGCTCCCTTCCGGCTATCGGAGTCCCCAGAACGATCGTATTCTGATTTGTATAGCGGTACAACAAAGCATTGATTCCGGCCATTAACGTCATGAACGGGGTCACATTATTCGTCTTGGAAAAATGTTTTAATTTTGATAAAAAAGCCTCCGAAAATTGATACGAAAGTGTATTACCATTATAAGTTTGTCTGACCGGACGACTTCTGTAACTTGGCAATTCCAAAACAGGAATATCTTCTTTAAATAGAGACAGCCAATAATTTTCTGAATCTAAAACTGCTTCTTCGTTTTCCTGTATCTGCATCCATGCTGCATAATCTTTAAACTGAATTTCCGCAGGTGAAAAATCAACCGGTTTTTCCTGAATCAGATTATTGTAAGCAGCTACAATCTCAGCAAACATCAGTTCTAACGACCAGCCATCACTTATGGTATGCTGCACCACCAATGACAGAATATGTTCGTTCTCTTCTGTTTTTAATAGTGCTGCTTTTAATAATGGTGCTTTCGTTAAATCAAAAATAGCCGCTTGTTGTTCCTTTAAATATTGAGAAATCTCTTCTGTGCTCTTATTCAGATAATTTTCATGAGTAAGAGCAAAATTCCATTCGCCTTCTTCTAAAATGTACTGACTTATTTCGCCATCATAGCCCGCTTTAAAATACGTTCTTAAAATTTCATATTTAGCGATTAAAAGACAGAAAGCTTTTTCGAGTTTTGAAACTTCTAAATCTCCTCTAAATTTTAAGGCTCCGTGCATGTTGTAGGCACTATTACCACCTTCGAGCTGGCTCAGCACCCAAATTTTATGTTGTGAAGAGGTTAACGGGTAATATTCCTGCGCTTTCGCTTTGGGAATTACCTTATAACCTCCTTTTTGTATTTTTTGACTTATCTGTGCAATAGTAGGAGTTAAGAAAAACTCTTTATAAGAAATAGATCCCTCCAACTGTTTGTAAATAAGATTGATCACCTGACCGATCATTAAACTGTGTCCTCCCAAATCGAAAAAGTTGTCTTCGATCCCTACTTTTTCGATCCCTAAAATTTCCTGCCAAATAATAGTCAGTGCTTTTTCTGTTTCACTTTTCGGGGCTACATAATTTGCATTGGATACCTGATTCAATGGCAAATTTTCAAGAACCTTACGATCAATTTTTCCGTTTGGTGTCAACGGAATTTTGTCCACGCCAATCAAATAATGCGGTATCATAAAAACCGGAAGCTTTTCCTTAAGGTAATTTTTTAAAATTTCGTGATCTGTCACTTTAGTTTTAGTGAAATAGACCACCAAACTTTGCACTCCGTTTTTTTGTAATACCAGAGCAACGGCTTGTGTAATATTTTCTGAAAAAGAGAGCACTGCGTTTTCAATTTCTCCCAATTCGATGCGGTATCCTCTTAATTTTACCTGAAAATCTTTTCTTCCCAGAAAATCAATAGTTCCATCCGGAAGCCATTTGGCCATGTCTCCGGTATCGTACATTAAAGATTTCTCTTTAAACGGATTCGGTATGAATTTTTCAGCAGTTAGTTCAGGACGATTCAAATATCCTTTTGACAATCCATCACCCGAGATGTACAATTTTCCTGCTACACCAACAGGAACTAATTCTAAATTTTTATCCAGTAGGTAAACCTGAGTATTCGCCAGCGGCTTCCCTATCGAAACTGAAGCAGTGTACTCTTTTTGCGGTGATAATCTATAAACTGTACTGTATGTTGTATCTTCCGATGGGCCGTATAAATTTCGTATCTCGGCATTAGTCTGTAATAATTTCTTAGCAATATCAACCGGAAAAGGTTCGCCTGCCAGATTTATTATCGTGGCATTTTCTAAACGGTATCCGCTTTCTATAGTATTACGAATGCTCGACGGCACGGTATTGATCAATACCTTTTTATCGTACTGAAGTGCTTCTCCAATTTCGAGTGCATTGTCCAGAATTCTTATTTTTTTTCCAATAGATAAAGGATAAAACAATTCGTAAACCGAAAGATCAAAGCAATAAGAAGTTGCCGCATAGGCCACATCAAAAGCGGCAGCATTAAACTCCTCCTGAGACCAATAAAGTAAAACAACTGCATTATGATGCGTAATCATAACCCCTTTCGGATTTCCGGTAGTTCCCGAAGTATAAATAATATACGCTAAGTCCGTAGACTGATTTAGTCTTTCAGGATTGTCTGTTTTATAATTGTCTTTTTGATTGAGAAAATTTCGAAATTCATTTTCATCTATAACCACTTTACACTGACTGTCCTCTTCAATATATTTGATTCGCTCCTCAGGATAATTAACATCGACAGGCACATAAGCTGCACCGGATTTAAGAATCCCTAATACAACTACTGCTATAAATTCGTTTCGTTCGAGCTTTATTCCAACTAAATCATTAGGCTGAATATCATACTCTTGTCTGAGATAATGGGCCAACTGATTCGCATGCTGATTCAGTTCGTTATAAGTTAATTCCCTGTCCTTAAAAATAACAGCTGTATGAGTTGGTGTTTTTGCTACCTGTTCCTCAAATAACTCAACCAGCGTTTTAGTCGGATATTTTTTTACAGAAGGATTAAAAGAGTCTAACAATTCTTCTTTTTCCAACGGAGTAACAACCGGTATTTGATCAACCGAATCATTCATAAAATGCTCAAGTTGCAACAGCCAGTTTGCATAAATACTTAAAAAATGAGCTGCCACATGATCCTCCACAAACGAAACATCGTAGGAAAGAGATAGCTCCAATTCTGTATCGTTTTTGTTTACTGATAATGAAAACGGAAAGTTATTTTTTGTGTGAGCTGATTTTGAATTGTAGAAAAAGCCAAAAAGCGCATATTCAGCAAAAGGATATTTTTCCTGTAACGTATCGTCGTAATCCGAATGTTTATAAACTTCCTGTAGTTCCTTTTTAACTTCTCCCAAATAATCTTTAAATGATTGACCAGATGCGGAAATACTTTTAAACAATAACGCAGTTTCAGCATCAGTAGGTTTCGACGTGAAAACGAAACTCTCCACTTCAAAATAACGTTGCAGTAAAGCAGTGTAAACCGCAATTAAAACAGTTAGTTCTGCTATTGCATTCTCACCGGTAAGTTTTTTAAAAAACGAAAGATTGTTGGTATCAACTTGTATCTTCTTACTATTCCCATTTTCCGCCTTAATACTATTAATCACGGGGTTATTCTTAACTTTTGTTACCCAATAGTTCGAAATACTTTTTTGTTCGATGGTTGTCATTTAAAACTCTAATAATTTGATGGACATTTACTTTTTCAAAATGTGATGAAAAAAGTATAAGAATTCTGTTTAGTTATAAAAAACTGTCTTTTAATAAAATAGATCTAAATCATTATCGGCTATAGTTCTATTAATTATATGGATACTATAGATATTTAAACTATTACTCTTCAGCAGGAAAAAGCTCGTTCTTATTCAGAGTTTAACTCCATCATAATCGAAAACCGGGCTTTTTACGCTCCATAATGTTAATTTTGCAAATAATAGGATGGAATTGTAGCGGTGATATTTTTCTGCAGCGAATCAATTCTAACCACAATTTTATTGGTGTTGTTTGTATTTAGTACTTCACATTCTAATCCTTTTAAGGAACCGTAAGAGATCGTTTTAAAATCTCCAACACTAAATTCTTCAACATGCGTTTCGACCTCAGTAACGTCATTATTTAAAAGCAAAAGTTCAATTTTTCGCATTTCTTCATCACTGACTTTCGCATACTCCATTCCAAAACGGATGTACATGCAGGCCCCATTAACGGAAAGCGTTTTATAAAAATCTAATGAAGAATTTATCTTTACAAAAACATAAGAAGGAAAAAGCAATTTCTGAATACTTTTTTTTCTGTCCGTACGTGCACTCTGTACCTGAATGGTTGGCAAAAAAGCTTTAATAGACAAATATCCAAGCATATCAAATACTTTTCTTTCATGATGACATTTAACATATAAAACGTACCAACCATTGTGAATTGACTTCATAAATAACACTCCATTTTTTTAATAGCTTCGCTGTCCTCGGTTACGAGGATACTCTTCTTAATGCGGATTTGAAAAATTAAAACACATTTTATTTACGGCTAAAATAGTAGTAGTCTATATATAAAAATTACGGACTTTTTAAATAAAAACTACGGGCTTTCATATTAAAAAGCATCAAACACTGATAATAAATCAAATACTCGTTGTTTATGTGCGGAAGGCGAAAACGATTATAATACTCTAAAAACCAACCACTAAGAAAAAAGTCGATTTAAACATTTTGGTTTAAAAAAAATCGGAGGACGGAGAAGTATTTTGTTTTAAAAAAAACAAACCCGACAAGTTTTGAAAACCTGTCGGGTTTATATTTCACAATATAAGTCAAAAATTAGTCGTTTTTCGGCGTCAAGTCAGCTCCCGAATATTAAACTGGACTTCAATTTTGGTTCCTTCTCCAATTTGTGATTCAATACTAAATTTACCTTTTAGCGAACTGGTTCTTTCTTTCATATTGCTTAAACCAATGCCCTCTTTTTTAGTTGAAGTATCAAATCCCTGACCATTGTCAGTAATTGACATTCTTAGAATACTATTAGCCTCAAACTGAATTTTAATTTCACATTTTGTGGCATTCGCATACTTGTTGATATTTAAAATCGCTTCCTGAATAATGCGGTATAAATTAATCTTATAAATGTTTTGAATAGCCGACCATTCAAAATTTTCGTCGGTTGTATAGCTAAATTCAGTATCACTAATACCCTTTTGACCTTCGACTAAACTTAACAATAAAACATTGAAGTCATTACCATCTAAAAAAGAACTGTGGCTCAGATCATGTGATACCATTCTAACCTCATTTTCTATATTTTGCAGTTCAAAAATATATTCCTTTCTTTTTTCAATTATCTCCTTCTCTACCTTAGAATTAAAAAAGCCCAGATTCATTCGGACTCCATAAATTCTATTCATAATTCCGTCATGAAGTTCTTTTGCAATTTTAGATTTTTCATTATCTCTTGCATTGTTTATTTTTTCATGCTGTTCCATCAGCAATAAATAGATTTCCTCGTTTGCAGACTTTTGCTTTTTAAGGAACTGAAATTCTTTATTTTTATACTTGGAATATCTTAAAATAACAACAATCAGCAATACAAAAATTGACGCAAATGAGAGGATTAAAATATAGAAATTTTTCTTGGTCAGAATCTTATTTTCGTCTTCAATTCGGGAAGTTTCATACTCAATTCTTGCATATTTATTATGTGCATTTTTTTGAACAATATTGATGCTATCACTCAAATTAATGTACTCATTTGCATAATAGAGGCTGTTTTTCTTGTCCAGAGTAGAAAGTAGTTTTAATGACGTTAAAATTTCATTACTGTTCTTAATTCGCGTAGCCAACAAATTGGCTTCTTTTAAAACTTCTATTGCTTTAGCAGTATCTTTTTGTGTTAGAAAATACTCTCCAATGCGGATCTTTTTATATAAAATATCTGCTTCATCTCCTTTATTTTTCAAAATCTCTAATGATTTAGAGAACATTTCATAAACATTGTCGTATTCCCCTATTTTCATTTTAGAATAGGCCAGATTACTCAGAACATTAGCATACAAACGAGGCCAATTTTTCTCTAAATCACTTGAAAGTAAACCTTGCAGCTTTGCTATAGACTTTAAATATTCTCCTTTTAAATCATACAGATTACAAATATTAATCGTAGCGGTAACATTGTAATTGGTTATTTCATCTTTGTCAATATGATTCAGTTTTATCTTTTCCAGATTATTCAAAGCCATACGATGGTACCACAATGCTTTATCATAATTGACCAGCTTTTCCAGGCAATTCCCCATTAAGGCATTACAGCAATAGAGTAATTGTTGATCTTTAGATTCTTTTAAATACTGTAAAGCTTTAGAGATTTCGACTTCGCATTCGATATAATTTCCGTCATAAAACAAAACATAAGCTTTGTTAAATAACATCCGTCCCGTATTATCGTAATCCGATAATGTAGAATATACTTTTTCGGCTTGCAAATAATAAAAATAAGCGCTGTCCTTTTTTACATTTCCATAGCTGTCGCCAATATAATAAAATGCTTTTGCGATTCCTTCTTTGTCGTCAACCTCTTTAGACAATCTCAAAACCTCTAAACTGGCTGCTAAAGATTTCTTTGGGTTTTTATTGTAGTAATATTCTGTGGACAGCTTAAAATGAAGATTTCTGGTAACAGAATCATTATTCTGATCCTTTAATAAATTAAATATGGAATCTAAATATTTTTCTTTCTCCTTACCATTTAAATGCTTACCATCAAATGAAATAGTGATTTTATCATTAGCATTCGCGAATTCATTTTTCCTGCAGGAAAAAAAAGTCAGCACAAGTAATAAGCAAACTATTTTAAAAGGTGTCGTCAAAAGTTTAAGTATTATTTTACAATTTCAAATATAGGGTTTTGAAATAAAAAGACTATAAGATTTAAAAATAAATCAAATAGTCTTTTTTATAAACACAAAAACATTTAGTCTTTTCTGGTTGGTCTTGTAATTTCGGGATCACCCTCAGTATTTAACAAGTCAATATCCGAATTAGTCGTTCCATTTACCATATTATTTGCTTTTGGATCCAGTTTTTCATGCAATTTTTTTGATTGACTACTCTGAGTTTTCGGCGTTTCGTAATCATCATTTGTACATGAAAAAGTTAACAATGCTACAGCAATTAGCAATCCCGGAATAAATAACTTCGTTTTCATAAAAATAACTTTAATTGATTATTAAAACAAAAAAACACTAAACTCCGGATTAAAATGTACGGTAAATCCGTAATATTTCATTTAATTCATGTTAAAAATGGGACTTACACTAATTATCACTCATTCAACTAATCTTCTTAGTTGTAAAACAATCAAAATTCCATTACGGAAAAACCGTAGTTTTTCTTACATTTGTTTCCAATAGAATTAAACAAATTATGAATCTTAATATTTTGATCGTCGACGACCATCCAATGACGGTGGACAGCTATATCAATCTCTTATCTGATGGTGAGTTTCAGCAAAATTTACCAAATTTTATTAAAAGTCATAATTGTGAAGATGCTTACAATAAAATCATTCTTCATCACAAGCAAAATATTAATATAGATTTTGCTTTACTTGATATTAATCTGCCGCCCTACAAACAATCAAATATTAATGACGGTATAGATCTGGCCTATTTAATCAAGGAAAAATTTCCGAATTGCAAAATAGTACTCCTTACTATGCGTAGTGAACCTTTGACTGTCGACAAAATAATAAAAGGAATTCGGCCTGAGGGTTTTATATCCAAAAGTGACATCAATTTTGAACAGTTCCCTGTAATTTGTAAAAACATTATTAAGGGCGAAATATTCAGAAGTGATACCATTGTTGAATCTCAAAGAGAACTGTTTAAGAAAAATATAAATTGGGACAATCACGACAATCAAATTTTAATTCTAATCTCTGAAGGCGTAAAAACAGTAAATCTTCCGGAATATATCCCTCTTTCAATGAGCGCTATAGAAAAAAGGAAAGCCAACATAAAAGATCAGTTATTAAAAGGAAAAGGGAGCGACAAAGATCTAATTGAAAAGGCTAAAACGCTGGGATTATTATAACAAGGTCGGTATTCTCCTTATTTTATTTAAAGACACAAAACAAAGGAGGCTGTCCTTTCAGACAGCCTTCCATTCAATCAATTTCTATTTAAAATCGACTATTTTATTATCTTTTTATCTGGCTGTGCCACACCATCTACTTTCACCTTCAAAAAGTAGAAACCGTTGGTAAGATTACTGCCATCTACAGTTATAGTGTCATCATTGGCATCGTATGATTTAACAAACATCTTCTGTCCTAAACTGTTATAAATTAATACCTCTACTTTTTTCCCCGAAAATGAATCAGAACTAATGTTTATGACATCATTAAACGGATTTGGATAAGCTTTAAAAGCTGCTTTGCTTTCAAAATCTACAGTACTCAAAGTAGGGAAAGTGAAATTTTGAACGGTGTCCGGGGTTTTAATAGAAGCTTGCGGTTCTGTGCTGTATGCATATCGTATTACTGCAAAACTTTTTCCGTCTGTACTTACGGCTGCTTCAAAATAACCATAATAAGGAATGCCGTTTTTAAGAAATGTAAATCCAATGAATCCCGTTTTTCCATTCCAGTTATTATAAGCAGGACTGCTAATCATTGCATCTCCTGACGAATTCCAGTTGTTGCTTCCTCCAATTGTCTGATTGGTTCCAATAAAACTAATTGAACTTGTTCCTGTTTCACTTACTAAACCGTTATTGGTCAAAAATTTCACGCCCTCTTCGCCATACTGCAGCTTAAATTCGGTATCGTTTCCATCTACCTCGGCAGTAATTCTGAAGGATCCCGAAGGACTCGCAGCCGAAACTACTATCGGGGTCGGTAAATCTACTTTAACCACCACATAAGCATTTGTAAAAGTAAAATCAGTAGTGAACGATTTATTTTCTAAAACTGCAGTTCCCCCGGTAATAGCCGGATCTAAAAAGGTAATTGTAGCTGTAGTGGCATTGGCTGCCTCATTAGCAATGGCTTTGCCCTGATAACTTACCTGAACCGTAGTGTTATTTACTACACTCACACTGGCAGTTAAACCCGATGGTAAACCTGTTATAGTAAAATCCGTCCCCTGAACTAAATTGCCTGAACTTTTTGTAAAAGTTCCACCATTTGTTGTCAGCTGTACCGTTACTGTGGTTGTAAAAGTTCCGTTATTTGTTAATTTATCTTCAGCGATTGTTGTCGGATTGTTACTCATCTTAACCACCCCCAACTGGAGAGGCGTAGTAATTGAAGCCGTAGGAGCTGTATTATAGGCATATTTGCTGATCGTATAACTCTGGCCATCGGCACTTACAACCGTTTCAAAATAACCATAATAAGGCACTCCATTCTTCGTATATTTAAAACCTATAAAACCTGTTTTACCGTCCCAAACCGTATAAGAACTGCTTCTTAAAGTAGGAACTCTAGTCCCGTTCCAATTGCTTGCTGCACCAATTGTAACGTTATAGCCTAAGTACGAGATATTGTTAATTCCTGATTCGCAAACCAAATCCTTATCATAATTTTCTAACTTTAAGTCATTGCCGTCAATAAATAACCCGTAGCTGGTATGATCTGCATCTGCCGTAATATTAAACGGATTCCATTTAGAACCTGTAACAGATACTGTTAAAGGAGTTGGAAGATCAACATAAATAATTTTATAAGCGTTCTTAAAAATAAACTTAGTTGTAAAATAATCCGTATCAAGAATCGCAGCTCCTCCGGTAATTGCAGGATTCAGGAAAATAACAGTCGCCGTGACTGTATTTGAAGCTTCATTGGCCGTCGCTTTACCCGTATAACTCAACTCAGCTGTTGTACTGTTTAATAAAGTAATTACAGGAGTCAAACCTGCTGGCAATCCTGTAACGGTAAAATCTGTTCCCTGAACTAAATTTCCTGAACTTTTTGTAAAAGTCCCACCGTTTGTTGTTAACTGAATTGTGATTTTTGTTTCAAAACTTCCATCATTAGTTACAGCATTTTCATTGATTTCATCCGGTGTGGTGGCTAAATGAACAGAAAGATCTGCCGGAATATCCTCCGTAAGTATACCTGCCAGAGGTTCTGTATTGTAAGCATATTCTAATAATGTGTAGGCAGTTCCCTTAGCATTTACTTTCACCTTAAACCAACCATAACATGGTTCATCAGCTATTGTAAATTTAAAACCAATATAGCCCGTCTTACCATCCCATGATTTATAACCCGCATTTCTTAAATTGTGCAGATCAGGATAACTGCCCCCTTCAATAAAATTACTGTTGCCATCAATAAGTTGATTGGCTCCAATCAAACTCATGTTTAAAGAATTGCCCTCACAAACAATAGACTTTGTATAGGTTTCTAATTTAAGATCACCCTTATCCACAAAAACTCCATAATCCTGTTGATCGGCATCCGCTGTAATTCTGAAGAATTTCCACGTATTTTCAGCATCCACGGTATAATTCAGATCTTTCACATGTACAATCGCATAAGGATCTCTAAAATTAATTTTAACAGCTGCAACAGAAGTTGACAATACTGCCACCCCACCTGTAATAGCAGGATTTAAAAAGGTTACTGCTACCTGAGTACTATTTTCTTTCAAATGCACCGCAGCATTTCCTGTAAAAGCCAATTGAACTTCGGTAGTACTTATTACATTTAGTTTAGCCGTCAAACCAGCCGGAACACCTGTGATCGTATAATCAACTCCGGGAGTTAGTATTCCTGAATTTTTGACAAAAGTTCCATTGTTCGTCGTTAATTTAATAGAAGAAATTTGAGAAATGCTTCCATTATTAACAGCACTCTCCGAAAGAGAAGCCGGCGAAACACTTAACGCCACTTTATCTGTGATTCCGGTATAAATGGTTCCGCCCGGTTGTGTATTATAAGCATATTCTACAATACTATATCCTGAACCGTCTGCAGCAACAACTGCTTTTAACCAACCGTAACATTTTTCTCCATCAATGGTGTATTCGAAACCTAAATAATCCGTTTTTCCATCCCATGCCTTATAAGAAGAGGTTCTAAGATCTAATTGGTTCGGATATGCTCCCGGCGCTGTAAAATTACTGCTCGCATTAATTGCGGCATTAAAGCCGAGAGGAGTAATATTATTAGTTCCTGTATTGGTTACCAGTCTTTTCCCGTAAGTTTCTACTTTTAAATGATTGGCTGCAAATCGCCACGCACCATATTTTACATCATCTCCTTTTTCAAGCGCAAAATATTTCCAGGTAGACGTTGGCGTAACTATCATATCGGGTATATCCACGTAGAAAATACCGTAAGGATCTCTAAACTTAAAATTCCAACTCAAACCATCACAAAGCATACCACTCACTCCACCATTTAATGCAGGGGCTAACAATGTAATTCCACCGCTGGCAGTATTACTTGCGTTATGATTCGTTGCCGTTCCGCTTATAGTAACGGTAGCCTGATTGCTACTGTTTATAACAATCGCAGCACTTAAACCAGCGGGCAAATTAGAACTAAAATCTACCCCGGAAGTTAAAGCTCCCGACGATTTCGAAAAGACGGTTCCATTTAAAGTAATTACAGCGTTGCCTGTAACCGCTCCGTTATTAGCAATATCTTCTTTAAAACTTGTAACATTTGTGGTTACACTGCTTCCGGTTGAATTAACACCGGTATCGATCAAATTTTGTGCTGACCATAAAGTTTTTCTTGCAGCGTGTTGTAAAGCGGCAAGCATTCTCGCTACCTGTCCTTGTGTAAACATCTTACTGCATCCTTGTGCAGCATTGTACCCCATATAATTCTCGATATTTACTTTGTCACCGTCGCAATTCGTTCCCGGTACACAGCCTAAAGAATGTTTTCCGTCTTCTTTTGGAGTATCATCCACTTCATCAGTCCCTGTGCAGCCACCATCAAAAGTATGGATCAAATTCAGGAAATGACCAAACTCGTGAGTCAGTACCGAGGCAAATTCTTTATTGGTATTTTCTCCCAGATAAGCTCCGTTATAAACGCATCTTGCCAATTTATTATCGGACATCCACGAATCCGGGTACCAGCAAACTCCTGAATTATTGGTAGCTCCATCAGCATACAAATCATTCTGAATGTAAACGTTCATGTATTTGTAATTGTCCCAGGCATCTGCCTGAATTTGGCTATCGTACCCACTTCCGTTACCATATCCGTCTTTTTTTCTTTCAAAAATTACACCGGTGGTACATTTTCCATTTGGATCTATCTGTGCGAGTTTAAACTCAATATTTAAGGTTCCCCTTCTTGCCTGAAAAAAGGGCTCTACGGTATTGAAGTCATCATTCAAACCCTGAAAATCCTCATTAAGATGTCTTAAAGCTGTTTGTATTTTTTCAAGAGTAACTGTTTTACCATTAAACGATGTACCATACACGTGAAAAACAACCGGTATGGTATAAGTAGTATTTATCGAACTTTTATTGGTTTTCAGCTTTTTAGCGTATTCTTTACTAAAAAAATTAAACGCTTTACTTTCTTTCAATGAACCGGGGTGGTTCTTTAATTGTAATTCATTGACCTCTTTTGTACGACAGCTGTGTGAAGGCTCGATTAGATCCTGTGCTTTAACTCCCTGCATACTCCAGAGGCAACACAATACTAATAAAAGTAGTTGTTTTTTCATAATACTTGTTTTGGTTTAGTTTTGTTATTTTGTTAATTATTTACAGCACACATAATTTAAATCTTAATTTATTACGATTTAAATCAAGATACTCCACTTATTATATGAATTAACGTTTCAAATCTAACTTTAACCCAAATGTTATCTTTATGCTATATTAGTATGAAATGATATTATATTATTGTTTTTCAGGGCGACACGATTTTTTAACACAACTTATCTTCTATTTTTCAAAGTTCAGTCTAAAAATTGAGAAGTTTTTTTCATAAAAAACGCTAAAAAAAGCCCTTAAATGAAGTTTACAAATTGGTTTTGAATACTTTGCATTTTCACTTTTATAAATCCGGGATTCTAATCTGATAAAATGATTCAAACACAACAATATAAAATAAGAAAATACGTTCAAACAGTTCTAACTTTAATTACATTATGGAATATTCAAAAAATTACACTGCTGCGGATGCACACATAGACATACAAGGAATTATGGACGGTTTATACTACCCTTTTTATATGGAAGAATGCCGTCATGACTTTGTTCGTGAGGTTTTAGGTTTTGATTTTGTGCAACAGGCTCAAAATGGCGTGTTTATGGTTTTATCCGAATACAGCATCAAATTTATCCGCTCGCTAAAAAAAGACGACAATTTTGATGTTACTTGTGCTGTTTATACTGATGCTCAGGGATTACCGCGTTTGCATTTCAAACAATCGATTATTAAAAACGGGAAAACAATGGCTACGGCTGTATTTACAGGAACCTGTATTCCCGCTACCGGAGGCCGACCTTATTTGCCTGAAGAATTGAAAACAAATTTTGTTGATGCACCTTCATTACAGCTATAAGTAGAGAAAAATCTCTTCCGAAAACAGAATATAAATCAATTTCTCTTCTTTGGGATTAGGCTTGTGCCCTTTCAGGGCTAAAACAATCATTATCAATATCCCTTTCATAGTCCTTCGCAGTATGCTATTGCTAAGGCTCTTTCAGAGCGATAGATGGTATTAAACAGGTTATGTGCAATGCTTCCTTTACCGCAAAGCTTTTTTTAATTATAAAACTCCCGGCATAGAAAAATATCTTGGTATGATACCTGAGAGTAGTTAAAACAAAAAATCCCAAACTCCAGTTTTAAATTGGAATTTGGGATTTAAAATTTATTTTTTTATCAGATCTAGTCTAAAACGAAGCTTACATTTACGTTTGCTGTAATTTCAATTTCTCCAACTGCAAGCGTTTCATTTTCAGCACCACCGTTAGTATCCATAGCCATTGATTTCATAGCTGCATACATCGGTCTAGGATTGTATACTTGAGAATTGTCTGAAATTGTAATCGCTTTACCTACTTTTTGTCCTAAAACTGAAACGTAGTCTTCCGCTTTTGCTTTAGCATCTTTAATCGCTAATTTACGAGCTTCTGATTGGTGCTGTGCTAATTTAGAAGATTCAAAAGAAACATTATCGATACGATTAATTCCTTGTTGTACCAAACCTTCCATCACTTCATCGTACTTAGATAAATCTTTCAATACAATTTCTACAGTCTGAGTAGCATTATAACTTGTTTTCTTTTTTTCGTAATCGTATTGCGGATTAAGCGAAACTTGTTTCGTTTTGTAATCAGCAACAGGAACATTCATTTTTTTAATAAATTTCAAAACAGCGTCAATTTTTTCGTCGTTTTGTTTTTTGACATCTTTAGCATTATTCCCTTTTGTTTCCACCGTAGCTGAAATACAAACCTGATCTGGTGCTATTTTTACTTTTCCTTCACCACTTACATTGATTTGAGGAATTTGTTTGACTTCTTGTGCGTAAGACATAGACATAAACATGATGGTTAAAAATAATACTACTTTCTTCATTTTTATTATATTTAAATTATTTGATTAGTGACCTTTCAAAAGTTGTGCCATTGTTACAATTTCCCCAATTTAGCCATTACGAAAAGGATTAAAATAGGGATTGCCAACAATATTACCATTAAACTATGATCTACAAATAAAGAAGGCTCTTTGATCAAAGTTATGAAATATCCGCCAATAGCACCTCCAAAATGTGCTGTATGTCCAATATTATCATTTTTAGCCTTCATTCCGTATATCGAATACAATAAATACAAAATTCCAAATAAATAGGCCGGCATTGGTATGACAAAAAAGATTCCCAACATCATATCCGGCTGTAACAATATGGCGGAGTATAAAACTCCTGTCACCGCACCCGACGCCCCTACTGCACGGTAACTATAATCGTTTTTATGAAACAGCATCGTTAATAAGCTTCCGAAAATTAAACTCCCGAAATAAATTAACAGAAAAGAAAAATTACCCAGCCATTGCAATACCACCGGAGCAAAAAACCAAAGTGTAAGCATATTAAAAAGCAAATGCATCATATCGGCATGTAAAAAACCGGATGAAAGCATTCTTATTTGTTCTCCCGAACGAATACTTCCTACATGAAACTCATATTTTCTAAAAAAAGCAAGATTGTTGAAACCCTGATAACTAATCAAAACATTGGCAACTATAATTCCAATCAAAATGGTATTCATAAAAAACTTTTAATGTGAATTGTAAATATAATCATTCTTAAACATATGTTAGCATCAATTCAAAATATCGCTCGTAATTCATTTTTGCTTTATATTTGTAAAAAAAACAATACATGCAATTTCTCGTTTATATAATAGCCTATCCTTTTCTATGGCTTATCTCTATTCTCCCGTTCCGAATATTTTACTGGTTTTCTGATTTTGTTTGTTTTCTGATTTACAGAATCGTAGGCTATCGCAAAAAAGTAGTACGTGAAAACTTAAAACTTACTTTACCACATTTAAATGATGCTGAGCGAAAAGAAATTGAAAAAAAATTCTATAGCCACATGTGCGACATGTTTCTGGAAATGATCAAAACGATGAGCATTTCACCTGAAGAAATGGAAAGAAGATTTAAAACTACGAATATTGAGATTGTAAACGAGTATGCGAAAAAAGGTAAAAGTACCATTCTGGTAGCTGCGCACTACGCCAGTTATGAATGGCTTTTAACCATGAACACTAAAATTGCTTTTCAGGGTATAGCAGTCTATAAAAAAGTGGCCAACCCCTACTTTGATAAATTGGTTCGAAAAATACGTTCTAAATACGATACGGAACTAGTCGAAACCAGAAAAGCGATTCCAACAATGGCTCAAAACCAGCGTAACGGAATTTTAAGTATGTACGGTTTAGCCAGCGACCAATCGCCTAAACTGGACCGAATTTTCCATTCGATGAAATTTATGGGAATTGAAGTTCCAGTGCATACAGGTGCCGAAATGCTGGCCAAAAAATACGATCTGAGTGTTATTTTTGTAAAAGTAAAAAAAGTAGCCAGAGGATATTACGAAGCTACCTTTGTACCGATTGCCGATAATCCGAATGATTATAAAAATTTTGACATTACGGAGAAATACTTAAGAGAAGTAGAAAAACAAATTTATGAAGCTCCTGAATTCTATTTATGGACGCACAAAAGATGGAAACACAGGATAGAGTAATTTTTTTTATGAAATGTGAGATGTAAAATGTGAATTGTGAGTTTTTGATGTTCAAACCTAAAATACTTTTTCACTTTTCACTTTTGAGTCTTTAAAATAAAAAAACACCTTTTTCAATATGAAAAAGGTGTTTTTTGTTTGTAAGGATGCAAATTAAATTCCTGCGATCGCTTTTATTTCATCAATAATTCGAAGTGCCAATACGTCAGCTTTTTCCTGAGAAGGAGCTTCTGTATAAATTCTGATGATCGGCTCTGTGTTTGATTTTCTTAAATGAACCCATTCAGTAGCAAAATCAATTTTCACACCATCAATTGTACTGATATCTTCGTTTTTGTATTTTTCGGTCATGGCTTCTAAAATTGCATCAACATCGATTTGTGGTGTTAATTCAATTTTATTTTTACTCATATAATATTCCGGGTAAGAAGCACGCAATGCCGAAACTGACATATTTTTATTTGCCAAATGGGTTAAAAATAAAGCAACTCCCACCAAACTATCTCTTCCGTAATGCGATTCCGGATAAATAATTCCACCGTTACCTTCACCTCCAATAATAGCATTGTTTTTCTTCATTAACGCTACCACGTTTACTTCACCTACAGCACTTGCTTCATATTTCCCACCATGAGCAACAGTTACATCGCGCAAAGCACGGGATGATGACATGTTCGAAACTGTATTTCCGGGAGTTTTACTCAACACATAATCAGCGCAGGCTACCAAAGTATATTCTTCCCCAAACATTTCCCCATCTTCAGAGATAAAAGCCAGACGATCAACGTCCGGATCAACAACAACTCCTAAATGCGCTTTCTCTTTCACTACTAATTCAGAAATATCCGTTAAATGTTCTTTTAATGGCTCCGGATTGTGAGGAAAATGTCCGTTTGGTTCGCAGTATAATTTTACGACCTCCACACCCATTTGTTCCAATAATTTTGGAATAATAATTCCTCCTGATGAATTTACACCATCAACAACTACTTTGAATTTTGCCGCTTTTACAGCTTCAACATCAACCAAAGGCAAATTCAAAACCTCGTCGATATGAATATCCATATAAGCATCGTTTATTGTAATCTCACCCAAGCTGTCAACATCTGAGAAATCAAAAGCCTCTGCTTCTGCGATTTCAAGAATTTTTGCACCTTCTTCTCCGCTTAAAAACTCCCCTTTTGCGTTCAACAATTTCAAAGCGTTCCATTGTTTCGGATTGTGAGAAGCCGTTAAAATAATTCCTCCGTCTGCTTTTTCTAACGGAACAGCTACTTCTACTGTTGGTGTTGTAGAAAGTCCTAAATCAATTACATTAATTCCTAAACCTATTAGCGTATTAACTACAAGATTGTGAATCATTGGTCCTGAAATTCTTGCGTCACGACCAATCACCACCGTTAATTTTTCTTTTGATGTGTTGTTTTTCAAAAAAGTACCGTATGCCGATGCAAATTTTACAGCATCAACAGGAGTCAGGTTATCTCCTACTTTTCCACCGATTGTTCCTCGTATTCCTGAAATAGATTTTATTAAAGTCATTTTTGTGAGTTATGGTTATTTTTTTTATCACAAATATAGAAAAGTTACTAAGATTCTAAGGTGCTAAGATTCTAAGTTTTCCGATTTTAAACATGAAGCTATCTGTCATTCATTAAAACGATGTCAAAAAGTTTTTATACTTTTACTAAAATTACGCAGTGTCTTCACAACTAAGAACCTCACAAACTTTAAAAACACATGAATTTCCTAGCTCATATCTATCTTTCAGGTGAAAATGATTTGATTAAAATTGGCAACTTTATGGCCGATGGAATTCGCGGTAAACAGTTTGAACATTTTCCGGAAGATGTTCAAAAAGGAATTCTTTTACATCGTTTTATAGACACTTATACTGATTCTCATGATATTTTCAGACAAAGTACCAAACGTTTACATGAGAAATACCATCATTATGCAGGCGTAATTGTCGATATTGTCTACGACCATTTTTTAGCCAAAAACTGGGAAAAGTATTCCGATGAAAAACTAGATCGTTTTGTGAACCAATTTTACAGATCGCTGCATGAAAACTATCCTATCCTGACTGAAAAAACACAAGATATGATGCCGTATATGATCAAACAAAACTGGCTTTTGAGTTATCAGACTGTTGAAGGAATACATCAGATTTTAACCCAAATGGACCGAAGGAGATCAAAAAACCAATCCAACATGCAATTTGCTAGTGCTGAACTAAAGGAATTCTATCCCGAATTTGAACGGGAGTTCACGCTCTTCTTTGAGGATATGAAAACCCAGGCCAATCAAAAATTACTTTCTCTATAATACTGCTTTTCACCAAACAAAAGCACCAAATAATACCTTTTAATTTTACATCAACATGAAAAAAATAACTTTCTTATTTACACTAATCTACATTAGCTGTACTGCGCAGCAAAACCCAATAAAGCCAACCGGACTTGTAGTTTCGAAAGCGATGGTGGTTTCGGCACGTGCAGAAGCTTCTAAAGTTGGGGCAGATATCATGAAAAAAGGCGGTAATGCCTTTGACGCAATGGTGGGTACCGAACTGGCACTGGCTGTTGCTTTTCCGTATGCAGGAAATATTGGCGGTGGCGGTTTTATGGTTTACAGAAAAGCCAATGGCGAAGTTGGATCACTAGATTATCGCGAAAAAGCACCGCTGGCTGCAACAAAAGACATGTTCCTTGATAAAGACGGAAATGTCATTAAAGGAAAAAGCACCGAAACGGCTTTAGCGATTGGTGTTCCGGGTACTGTTGCCGGAGTTTTTGCGGTTCATAAGAAACTAGGATCTCTGCCGATGTCTGAAATTTTAAAACCTGTTATTGCCCTTGCCGAAAAAGGTGTGATCGTAACCCTAAAACAGCAAAAGCAATTGGAGGCTTATCATGACGCTATTGTAAAAGTAAATGGCCCGAATACGCTTATGGCAGGAAAATTTAAGGAAAATGACACAATCAAATATCCCGCTCTGGCCAGCACTTTAAAGCGTATTCAAAAGAACGGAAAAGATGAATTTTACAAAGGTCAGACTGCTAAAACTTTAGTAAATTATATCCAGAAAAAAGGAGGAATCATAACTCTTAAAGATTTAGAAAAATACGAAGCCAAATGGAGAAAACCATTACAGTTTGATTATAAAGAACTGAAAATAACATCCATGGCGCCGCCAAGCAGCGGCGGAATTTGTCTGGCTCAAATTATGAAAATGATTAGTCCTTTTTATTTATCCAAAATGGGGCACAACACTCCGGAATCTATTCAGGTGATCGTTGAAGCTGAACGAAGAGCTTATGCGGACAGAAGTCAGTTTTTAGGCGATCCGGATTTTGTAAAAATTCCGATGAATGCTTTATTGTCGGATACCTATTTAAAAGACAGAATGTCGAGTTTCAATGCTGAAAAAGCGAGTTTATCCTCTGAAATTAAAGAAGGAAAAGTAACGTACAATGAAAGTACCGAAACGACTCATTATTCGATCGTGGATGCACAAGGAAATGCCGTTGCCGCTACCACAACTATAAATGATGCCTTTGGATCAAAATACTACTGTGATGAATTAGGTTTCTTTTTAAACAATGAAATGGACGATTTTAGTGCAAAACCGGGATCTCCTAATATGTTTGGTTTAGTAGGAAATGAAGCCAACAGTATTGCACCTCAAAAAAGAATGCTGAGCTCAATGACTCCAACAATTATCGAAAAAAACGGCAAACTGTTTATGGTGGTAGGTACTCCGGGCGGATCGACTATTATCACATCGGTATTACAGGCAATTTTGAATGTATATGAGTATAATTTAAGCATGCAGGAAGCTGTCAATGCTCCACGTTTTCACCATCAGTGGCTTCCGGATCTGATTACATTTGAACCTGGTGCCTTTAGCAACGTTACAATTGACAAGCTAAAAGCAAAAGGATATCTGATCAATGAAAAAAATGCTCCCGTAATTGGTAAACTGGATTGTATTTTGGTTCTTCCGGACAATTCTCTTGAAGGCGGGGCTGATTTTCGTGGAGACGATACGGCAGTAGGTTTTTAATTTAGTTCCTTATTTTTATTTATTTATAACATTATAGACTAAATTTGTATTTCCCTAACCATTTACAAACGGCATGCTAAAAAAATATTTTAGAAAACTAGAAAACATTATCGCTTTAGGACAATCGTTAATGACTCCGAAGCAATTTATTTTCCTGTCAAGCGTTTTAATTGGTATTTCCTGCTCTTTGGCGGTAATTGTTTTAAAAACTTTTGCCCATAGTGTTTTTTCATTTGCCACTTATATCAACGGAATTTTAAAACTAAGCTTTATTAATAGTATCCTGCCAATTATCGGTATTGTACTTACTGTATTTGTGATCAAAAGGGTTTTGAACGGTAGCATCGAAAAAGGGACTTCACAAATACTATATGCCGTTGCAAAAAAAGCAAGTATAATTCCCAGAAAACAAATGTATGCACAAATCGTTACTAGTTCGTTAACGGTTGGTCTGGGAGGTTCTGCAGGTTTGGAAAGTCCTATTGTGATTACAGGAGCTGCTTTTGGATCGAATTTCGCCCAAAATTACAGACTCCCTTATAAGGATAGGACTTTGCTCATTGGCTGTGGTGTTGCTGCCGGAATTGCCGCGGCTTTTAATGCTCCTATTGCAGGAGTTCTTTTTGCCATTGAAGTTTTACTGGTAGACGTAAGCATTTCTGCCTTTACTCCTATCATGATTTCGGCTGCAACAGGCGCTTTAGTTTCAGCTATCGTCTTAGACGAAACCATTTTATTGTCTTTCAAAAAACAGGAAGCTTTTAATTATCATAATATTCCATTTTATGTTCTTTTAGGAATACTAACTGGCTTCATGGCCGTTTATTATGCCCGAAATTTTCAAAAAATTGAGCATTATTTTGCCAGTCTAAAAATAGGAGCCTATAAAAAAGCCTTAATAGGCTCTTCGTTATTGGCTTTACTTATTTTTATTTTTCCAACATTGTTTGGTGAAGGTTACGAGAGTATCAAAACGCTATCTGAAACGGATCCGGGGAAAATATTAAACAATACTTTATTTGAAGATTTCAGAAACAATCAGTGGGTTTTACTATTGTTTGTAGGATGCACCATGATGGTCAAAGTTTTTGCCTCGGCACTTACCCTTGGAAGCGGCGGAAATGGTGGTAACTTTGCTCCCTCTCTATTTCTGGGATCCTATTTGGGATACTTTTTCTCTAAGTTTATTAGTCTAATTGGTCTGTCAAAACTTCCTATTAGTAATTTTACAATGGTTGGAATGGCCGGAATCTTAAGTGGGTTGTTTCATGCTCCGCTAACCGCCATTTTCTTAATTGCCGAAATTACGGGTGGTTACAGTTTAATGATTCCCCTAATGATTGTATCTTCAATCAGTTTCGCCATTTCAAAACGTTTTGAAAAATATTCCTTAGATGTTAAGGGATTAGCTAAAAAAGGGCACGCTTTTACAAGTAATAAGGATTCCAATATATTATCGACTTTAGATATTGATACGATCATCCAATGCGATTACCTAACAGTGCATCCGGATGAAAATTTAGGCAAATTGGTCGATCTTATCTCACACTCCAACCAAGTGGTCTTCGCCGTGGTAAACAATGAGAAGGAACTAGTTGGTATTGTTCATTTTAATGATATCCGTGAAATTATATTTAATGCTTATCGTGTTAAATATACTACCATTAAAGATGTAATGAAAACACCGCTAGTCACTATTTCTTCTTCTGACAGTATGGAAATTGTGATGAGTAAATTCGAACAGTCTAAAACAGCCTTTCTTCCCGTTATCCGCAACGAAAAATATTATGGATTCATTTCCAAATCGATAGCACTTGAAGCCTATAGAACCAAACTGCGTTCTATGACAATTGAGTAGTCTTAATATCGGATAGATTAAAATTTTGGATTATCCGATATTAAGAAGTACTTTTGTTGGGTAATGTGGGATATCGACTTAACATATAGAACTGAATTTCAATCTACCTTTGATCGATTGTATCAAAAAAGGCTCGATCTGCAAAACAGCAGACCACTGCCCAACATTGCTTTGCATAAAATCAGAGAAAGTTTATCTTTAGAATGGACCTACAATTCAAACAGTATTGAAGGAAATACGATGAGCCTTCGCGAAACCCAAATGGTCATTCAGGAAGGTATCACCATCAAAGGAAAATCGCTTCGGGAACATTTTGAAACCCACAATCATGATAAGGCAATTGATTATCTGTATAAAATTATAGACGATACCTACAAACTCCGAAGCATTGATATTTTGTCGATTCACGGATTGGTTTTGCGTTCTATCGAAGATGATTTTGCCGGTCGTTTGCGCAATGGCGGAGTTCGAATTTCCGGTGCAAATTTTATGCCGCCCAATGCCAACAAAGTTTCAAATTATCTCGATGAATTAATTGATTTTATAAATACAAATCCATTAGATCTCAACGATATTGAATTGGCTACGATTTATCATCATAAGTTGGTCTGGATTCATCCTTTTTTTGATGGAAATGGCCGTACAGTGCGCTTAAGTATGAATTTATTACTAATGCGTTGTGGTTTCCCTCCGGCTATTATCCTAAAAAATGACCGAAAGAAATATTACGAGGCCCTTAATCAGGCAAACAATGGCAATTATCAGAAATTAACCCTTTTGATGTGTCAGGCTTTAGAACGAACTTTAAATATCTATCTAAATGCAATGCCGGGCAGCGATTATGATTATCAAAAAATATCTGATATTGTAAGCGAACCTGAAACCCCATACGGCCAGGAATACGTAAGTTTACTTGCCAGAACAGGTAAAATAGATGCTTATAAAGAAGGCCGAAACTGGTACACTACCAAAGAAGCCATCGAAGAATATATGCTTACACGCAAAAGAAAACGCTAACTTTGGTTAGCGTTTTTTGTTACTATTTGTAACATAAACTTTTACAATCCAGTATAAAAAGAACAAATCAAAGTGGTAACTTTGCCTTTTGCTCAAATTTATGTTAGAAAAAGACAATACTATTGAAGTTCTTGGTGCAAGAGTTCATAATCTAAAAAATATAGACATTTCAATTCCGCGTGAAAAACTGGTAGTTATTACCGGTCTGTCGGGCTCGGGAAAATCATCTTTGGCATTTGATACTATTTATGCCGAAGGACAGCGTCGCTATGTAGAAACTTTTTCGGCTTATGCCAGACAGTTCCTTGGAGGCCTGGAGCGTCCCGATGTAGATAAAATCGACGGACTTTCACCCGTAATTGCTATTGAACAAAAAACAACTAGTAAAAGTCCGCGCTCGACTGTTGGAACTATTACAGAAATCTACGATTTCCTAAGACTTCTTTACGCCAGAGGTGCCGACGCGTACAGCTACAATACGGGAGAAAAAATGGTTTCTTATTCTGACGAGCAAATCAAAGATTTGATCATACAGGATTTTAATGGAAAACGCATCAATATATTAGCTCCTGTAATTAAGGCCCGAAAAGGTCATTATGCGGAGCTGTTCCAGCAAATTACCAAACAAGGTTTTCTAAAAGTACGTGTCAATGGTGAAGTTCAGGATTTAGTTTCCGGAATGAAACTAGACCGTTACAAAACGCACGATATTGAAATTGTAGTCGACAGAATGCTGATTGAAAATACTGAAGACAATCAGAAACGTCTTTCTGAAAGTATCAATACGGCGATGCACCATGGAGAAAACGTCTTGATGATTTTGGATCAGGATACTAATGAAGTACGTTATTTCAGTAGAAACCTGATGTGCCCTTCTACGGGTATTTCGTATCAAAATCCTGAACCTAATTTATTCTCCTTCAACTCTCCGAAAGGAGCGTGTCCACATTGTAACGGTTTAGGAACGGTACACGAAATCAATGTCAAAAAAATTATTCCAAATCCGAAATTATCAATTAAAGCGGGAGGTTTTGCTCCGCTTGGCGAATACAAATCTTCCTGGATATTTAAACAATTAGAAGTTATTGGTGAAAAGTATGGTTTTAAAATAACGGATCCTATTGAGAAAATTTCTGAAGAAGCCATGAATACAATTCTACATGGCGGAAAAGAGAAATTCACCGTAAATTCTAAAGACCTTGGCGTAACCCGCGATTATAAAATAGATTTTGAAGGAATTTCTCATTTCATCAAAAATCAGTATGACGAAAGTGCCTCTACCACTATCAAACGTTGGGCAAAAGATTTCATGGACGAAGTTAATTGTCCCGTTTGCGAAGGATCCCGTCTGAAAAAGGAAGCTCTGTTTTTTAAGATTAATGAAAAAAACATCACCGATTTGTGTGATATGGATATTTCTGATTTAACAACCTGGTTCCTTAATTTACATACACATCTGACTGACAAACAACTTCTGATTGCTTCAGAAGTCGTTAAAGAAATCAAGGATCGCTTAAACTTCCTGATGAATGTTGGTTTGAATTATCTGGCTTTAAGCCGAAGTTCAAAATCACTTTCGGGAGGCGAAGCGCAGCGTATCCGTCTGGCAACTCAAATTGGATCACAACTGGTGGGTGTTTTGTATATTCTGGATGAACCAAGTATTGGTTTGCATCAGAGAGATAATGAAAAATTGATTAAATCACTAGAACAATTACGTGATATCGGGAACTCGGTTATTGTGGTTGAACATGATAAAGACATGATCGAAACTGCCGATTATGTAATTGACATTGGTCCAAAAGCTGGTAAATATGGTGGTGAAATCATCAGCATTGGAACTCCAAAAGAAACCTTAAAATCTAATACTATTACCGCTCAATACCTGAACGGTAAAATGAAACTTGAGATTCCGAAGGAACGTCGTAAAGGAAACGGTAAATCACTAAAACTTACAGGAGCAACCGGAAACAACCTGAAAAATGTTTCTATCGAATTGCCTTTAGGACAATTGATTTGCGTGACAGGTGTTTCAGGGAGTGGAAAATCAACTTTGATTAACGAAACACTCTATCCTATTTTAAACGCTTACTATTTTAATGGTGTTAAAAAACCGCAACCGTATAAAAAAATTGAGGGATTAGAACATATCGATAAAGTAATTGATATCGACCAGAGTCCGATTGGAAGAACTCCGCGTTCGAATCCGGCGACCTATACCGAAGTTTTTACAGAGATTAGAAATCTGTTTACTATGACTTCCGAAAGTATGATTCGTGGTTATAAAGCAGGGCGTTTTAGTTTTAACGTAAAAGGCGGACGCTGCGAAACCTGCGAAGGGTCCGGGGTTAGAACTATCGAAATGAACTTTTTACCAGATGTCTACGTAGAATGCGAAACCTGTCAGGGCAAGCGTTTTAACAGAGAAACATTGGAAATTCGATACAAAGGAAAATCAATTTCAGATGTTTTAAACATGACCGTTGATGAGGCAGTTCCATTTTTCGAAAACATTCCGAAAATCTATCGAAAAGTAAAAACTATTCAGGATGTTGGATTAGGATATATTACACTCGGACAACAAAGCACAACATTATCCGGTGGAGAAGCACAACGTATCAAACTGGCTGGTGAGTTATCCAAAAAAGATACTGGGAACACCTTTTATATTCTGGACGAACCTACGACTGGATTGCATTTTGAAGACATTCGTGTTTTGATGGACGTGATTAATAAATTGGTAGACAAAGGAAATACAATCCTGGTAATCGAACACAATATGGACGTGATTAAACTTGCCGATTATATTATAGATATTGGCCCTGAAGGTGGAAAAGGCGGCGGACAATTAATTGCCAAGGGAACTCCGGAAGAAGTTGCGAAAAGCAAGAAAAGTTATACCGCTAAATTTTTGAAAAAGGAATTAGAATAATAAAATCATTGTCAGGGTTTGTAACTTTGGCAATGATTTTTCTTTTATCAATTGATATAATTGCAGAAAATACTATTGACCGAACCTACGGTTCTATCTATTATTTCGTTTGATTTATATGACGGATTAAAATCCGTCTCTACAAAATGGATCGAGCCGATGGCTCTACTTGCGTGGAAAAAGAAATTCCGCAGGAGTTATATTTTTATTTCAACGAATTTAAATTCGTTGAAATAAAAAATCACATCAAAACAAGTTCCAAAGGAACGACCTATTTATGCAACAGATTTTAATTCGTTGAAACAAAAAACACACATCAGACCAAGTTCCAAAGGAACGACATATTTATAGCAACGAATTTCAATCCGTTGAAATAAAGAAACCATCACAGAAGAGAGTTCCATCGGAACGATATATATTTATCCGTAAATCAAAACCTTTCCAGACAAGATAAAGAATAGCCACAAAATTCTCTCAATTTACTGATAATGAACAACAACTTATCAAGCCCTTTTATTTAGATGCTATATTTAAATTAATAAATTTTATTTTTTGCCCCAATTCACAAAAAAAGGCTTAATTTAGCTAGCCTTTTTGTCAAAATCTCAAATTTTGACAGTTCTTTTTTTGATAGAAAAACAACCACTCGATCGAAAATATGTAAAAAACAGGCACCGCTCTTTTGTCCATGCTAAAAAGAGAACAATTTTAAAAAAATATAAATTATAAAATACCTAAAATGAGATTAGAAGATTTTGATAATGACGAGGATAAAGTAATTCAGGACCGTTTAAAACAAAAAACGTGGAATGAAATCAGAACGAATGACAGCTGGGCGATTTTTAAAATCATGGCTGAATTTGTAAACGGTTACGAAAGTATGGGGCGTATTGGTCCATGTGTATCAATTTTCGGTTCGGCAAGAACAAAACCAGAAGACAAATACTATTTATTAGCCGAGAAAATTGCGTATAAAATCAGTAAAGCAGGTTACGGAGTTATCACAGGAGGTGGTCCCGGAATCATGGAAGCTGGAAACAAAGGAGCTCACTTAGGAGGTGGAACTTCAGTTGGACTAAACATCGAATTGCCTTTTGAGCAACATTTCAATCCTTATATCGACCACGATAAAAACCTTAATTTCGATTATTTCTTTGTGAGAAAAGTAATGTTCGTAAAATATTCTCAAGGTTTTGTGGTAATGCCGGGAGGTTTTGGAACTCTTGATGAAATGTTCGAAGCCATCACTTTGATTCAAACTAAAAAAATTGGAAAATTTCCAATTATACTAGTTGGAGTTGAATTCTGGTCAGGATTAATCGAATGGGTTAAAACTGTACTGGTAGAAAAAATGCACACGGTTAGCCCTGAAGATTTAAACTTATTTAAAATTGTAGATACTGAAGACGAAGTAGTTGATGTATTGGATAAATTCTACAAAAAGTACGATTTGAGCCCAAATTTCTAATAGAGACATCTGTCTTTTAAACGAATTTGAAAATTTAAATTTCGCACTTAGCCGTTAAAAACTGAGACAAATATAGTACTGTGTATGATTCAGTTAAATAAAATACTACAAAAATTAAAAGCTGTTTTTTAAACAGCTTTTTTTATACTATTTTTACAAAAAACCAGAATCATTATTTACTTGTGAGTTTATTTATAATTTTAATCATTTGCTCTATCCTTGAAATCTTTTTATAAAATTATATTCTATCTTTTTGTTCTATTAAGCTCGATAAAACAATATGCGCAACATCAGTCTAAGATGGAAGTCGCTGTTAACATAGAACTCAAAACCCTGAATATCAAACAGGATATCACATATCACAACACTTCAAATGATTCTTTGATTTCAATAGTTCTTAACGATTGGAACAATGCTTTTTCTGATAAAAACACACCATTAGCCAGACGATTTTCTGATGAATTTTACAGAGGTTTCCACTTAGCAAAAACTTCTGAAAGAGGGAGCACAACTGTTTTGAGTCTTACTGATTCAGACAATTCCGCACTTGAATGGGAAAGAACTGAAAAAAATCCCGATTATATCGTAGTAAAACTAAATAAAAAATTACGTCCGGGTGAAAAAATTGACTTGCACTTAATTTATATTACTAAAATTCCAAGTGACAAATTTACTCGTTATGGTTTTGATCAAAATGGAGGAATGAATTTAAAAGACTGGTTCATAACTCCTGCCCGTTTTGAAAATCACCGTTTTATGAAATACGACAATTTCAATTTGGACGATATTGCCAATGCAAGTACAGATTATGAACTTGAAATAAAAATACCCAACCAGTATGCTATAACGACTGATTTGAATCCGGTTTCGGAAGATACTACTAACTCTTCCTTTAAAACGTATCAGTTCTCAGGAAAAAACAGAACTGATTTTAGTCTGTTTATCGAAAAACAAAATGGTTTCACAAGTTACGATAACGGATCGCTTGAGGTACTTACAAATCTTAAAAACAAAAGACTAACCGAAATTCAGAGTGCGATTATCATCAATAAAGTAGTCACTTTTGCGAACTCTTTTATTGGAAAGTATCCACACCAAAGAATCACTGTTTCTCAGGTAGATTACGATCGAAATCCATTCTACGGACTGAACCAGCTGCCTTCGTTTATCAGTCCGTTTTCAGACGAATTTGTTTTTGAAATCACATTCCTGAAAACCTATCTGAATAACTACCTTAAAAACAGTCTGCGTCTGGACCCCAGAAAAGACAACTGGGTTTATGACGGGATTCAGATTTATGCGATGATGAAGTACATCGAAGAAAATCATCTGGATCAAAAAATGCTTGGAAGGCTCTCTGACATGAAACTCTTTTCTGGTTTTAACATCACTAATTTGACTTTCAACGAGCAATACAGCTATTACTATATGTTAATGGCTCGTAAAAATCTGGATCAGCCTTTGGGTGATCCGAAAAATACTTTAATCAAATTCAACGAACAAATCGCGAGTAAATATCGTGCAGGTTTAAGTTTTAGCTATTTAGATGATTATTTAAATCACAATATTGTTCCCGAAAGTGTGCAGGAATTCTACGATTTAAACAAAACGGAACAAACAAACCGATACGATTTAGAAAAAATACTAACCAAAAAAAGTCCAAAAAAGATTGACTGGTTTTTTAACACCATTATAGGATCACGTGACATCATCGATTATAAGTTCACCCATGTTTCTAGAACGAAAGACACTGTCGCTTTTCGAATTAAAAACAGAACCGGCATCTATGCTCCTATTCCTATATATGGAATTAATAAAAATGAAGTTGTTTTTAAAGAATGGGTCGAACCTAAAACTGCCGATTCAACCTATATTTTTGAAAGAAAAAATGCAGACAAAATTGTCATCAACTATGACAATGAGGTTCCGGAATACAACCAAAGAAACAATTGGAGGTCCATAAAAAGTTTGGTTATTACTAATCGTCCTATCAAATTTAATTTTGCCAAAGATCTCGAAGACCCTTATTACAATCAAATTTTATACATACCGACTCTAAATTATAACTATTACGACGGTCTGACTCCCGGTATGCGTCTTCACAACAAAACAATTTTAGACAAACCTTTTACGTTTGATATCGAACCGGCTTATTCCATTAATGCGAAAACTTTTTCCGGTTCTTCCTCATTTTCCTGGAATCAATACTATCGAAACAGTACCTTATATAATGTACGCTATTCCCTAAGCCAAAATTATTACCACTACGCTCCTGACGCCACCTATTTGAGGCTGAATCCGATGGTACAGTTTAGAATACGTGAAGAAAATTTCAGAGATAACCGAAAACAACTGATCATGTTCAGACAGGTTATTGTAAATCGTGAAGCAAGTACTTACATCAAAGACAATTCCACTCCAAATTATTCTGTTTTTAATGCCCGTTACGTTAATACAAAAATGGAGCTGGTAAATCATTTTAATTTTATGACGGATGTTCAGTTCTCAGGAAAATTTGGAAAAGTAGCTGCAGAAATTGAATACAGAAGACTTTTTGAAAACAATCGCAAACTAAATTTAAGATTGTACGCCGGAAGTTTTTTATACAATCGAACAAACTCTGATTATTTTAGTTTTGGTTTAGACCGACCGTCTGATTATATGTTTGACTACAATTTTTTCGGCAGATCAGAAAGTACCGGAATTTTCAGTCAGCAATATATAATAGCCGAAGGTGGTTTTAAATCTAAAATAGCACCAAGATATGCCAATCAATGGATGGCTACCCTAAATGCGAGCTATGCTATTTGGAACTGGATTGAGGTTTACGGAGATGTAGGTTTAATGAGAAGCAAGCATCAAAGTGAAAATTTCAGATATGATAGTGGTATCCGGTTAAATTTAGTTCCGGATTATTTTGAATTGTACTTTCCGGTTTATTCTAATAACGGATGGGAGATTTCGCAAAATAAATACAGTGAAAAAATACGATTTATCGTCACATTTTCACCAAAAACATTACTTAATCTTTTTACTAGAAAATGGCTTTAATCGAATGAATTAGTTATAAAAACATAAATTATTCGCACTAAAAAAACAAAAAAACTAAATATCACTTAAAAAACACACCCTGTTTTAGCAATTTAATTACAGATAATTAAATTATATTTACTTTAATGAATTATGATTATTGATACTTTTTAATTATTTTTGCTCCGAAACATTACCCATTTGAGATTATGATTAAAGAAAAAAATAATACTACACTTACTTTCGAAGATTTCAAAACTGAAGTAATGAACGACTATAAAATTGCGGTTACGAGCCGTGAATGTAGTCTTTTAGGACGTAAAGAGGTATTGACTGGGAAAGCCAAATTTGGAATATTTGGAGACGGTAAAGAAGTTCCGCAACTTGCCATGGCGAAAGCCTTCAAAAATGGAGATTTTCGTTCCGGATACTACCGCGATCAGACTTTTATGATGGCTATTGGCGAATTGACTCCAAAACAGTTTTTCGCAGGTTTATATGGTCATACCGATTTAGATTTTGATCCAATGTCTGCCGGAAGACAAATGGGAGGACACTTTGTAACACATAGTTTAAACGAAGACGGCTCCTGGAAAGATTTAACAAAACAAAAAAATTCAAGCGCAGATATATCTCCTACAGCCGGGCAAATGCCAAGGTTATTAGGATTGGCTCAGGCTTCCAAAATCTACAGAAATGTTGACGGAATTACTATTAAAGATAAATTTACAGTAGACGGAAATGAAGTTGCCTGGGGAACTATTGGAAATGCCAGTACATCTGAAGGCTTGTTCTTTGAAACTATAAACGCTGCGGGAGTTCTGCAAGTTCCAATGGTAATGAGTGTTTGGGATGATGAATACGGAATTTCGGTTCACGCCAGACATCAGACCACAAAAGAAAATATTTCTGAGATCTTAAAAGGATACCAACGTGATGAGGATTCCAAAGGTTATGAAATTTTCAGAGTTAAAGGCTGGGATTATGCTGAATTGGTTTCAACCTACGAAAGAGCCGGTGCTATTGCACGTGAAGAGCACATTCCGGTTTTAATTCACGTAAACGAATTAACACAACCTCAAGGACATTCTACTTCCGGTTCACACGAACGTTATAAAAACGCAGAGAGACTGGCTTGGGAAAAAGATTTTGACTGTATTCGCCAAATGCGTCTGTGGATGATTGCCATCAACATTGCATCTCCGGAAGAATTAGCTGAAATTGATTTTGACTTGAAAAAAGAGGTTCTTGAAGCTAAAAAAGAGGCCTGGAATTCTTTCATCAATCCAATTATTGAAGATCAGAAAAATCTTTTGGCTTTATTAGGACAAATTGCTGAAGCCAGCATCAATCATAAAGAAAGAATACAAAAATATATTTCAGAATTAAGCGCTATTAAATCACCTTTAAAAAAGGAAATGCTTGCCATAGCAAGAAAGATATTGCGTTTTATTGAAGTGCCAAACAGTAAGGTTTTATTATCCAACTGGATTACAAATTATATTGAAATTACACAACCAAGATTCAGCAGTAACTTATACTCTGATTCTGATTTAAATGTATTTTCAGTTGAAAAAGTACTTCCAAAATACGCCGAAGACGCGAAAGCAGACCTGGACGGAAGAATGATTTTACGTGATAACTTTGATGCCTTGTTTACCAAATATCCGGAGACTTTGATTTTTGGTGAGGATGTTGGAAACATTGGTGACGTAAATCAGGGATTGGAAGGTATGCAGGAAAAATACGGAGAACTTCGTGTTGCCGATATCGGAATCCGTGAAGCTACCATCA
The DNA here is from genome assembly GCF_023539155.1 of Flavobacterium sp. B183. Taxonomy (NCBI): domain Bacteria; kingdom Pseudomonadati; phylum Bacteroidota; class Flavobacteriia; order Flavobacteriales; family Flavobacteriaceae; genus Flavobacterium; species Flavobacterium sp. B183. The sequence continues at coordinate 4,784,599 of NZ_CP097434.1, forward strand.
TTGGTCAGGGAATTGGAATGGCTTTAAGAGGTCTGCGTCCGATTGCTGAAATTCAATATTTAGATTACTTACTATATGCTATCCAAATCATGAGCGATGATTTGGCAACATTACAATACAGAACGGTAGGAAAGCAAAAAGCACCGTTAATCATCAGAACCCGTGGACACCGTTTAGAAGGTATCTGGCATTCAGGTTCTCCAATGGGAATGATTATTAATGCCATTCGCGGTATTCACGTTTTGGTTCCAAGAAACATGACTCAGGCCGCAGGATTCTACAACACCCTTTTAGAATGTGATGAACCGGCTTTAGTAATTGAATGTTTGAACGGTTACCGTTTAAAAGAAAAAACACCTTTAAACTTTGGTGAATTCAAAACGCCGATTGGTGTAGTTGAAACGCTAAAAGAAGGTTCAGATATTACGCTTGTTTCTTACGGATCGACTTTAAGATTGGTAGAGCAGGCTGCTGTTGAATTGTTAGATCTAGGTATTGACTGTGAAGTTATCGACATTCAGTCTCTTCTTCCTTTTGACATCAATAAGGATATTGTAAAAAGTATTGCCAAAACAAACCGTTTGCTTGTAATTGACGAAGATGTTCCTGGTGGAGCTTCAGCGTTTATTTTACAGCAAATTATGGAAGAACAGGATGCTTACCACCATTTAGACAGTAAACCGCAAACACTTGCTGCAAAAGAGCACAGACCGGCGTACGGAACTGATGGCGACTATTTCTCAAAACCTTCTGCAGAAGATATTTTTGAAAAAGTCTACAGCATGATGCACGAAGTTAACCCTTCTAAATATCCAGCTTTATACTAAGAATTTAGCTCATTATACAAAAACTCCCCAAAAGAAAATATTTCGTTTGGGGAGTTTTTTTTAGTTTCAGGTTTGAAGTTTCAGGTTTGAAGTTTCAGGTTTGAAGTTTCAGGTTTCAGGTTCCACATCTCACATTTTACAAGCTTCCTGCTTAACCTGCTTCAATCAAATATCCTTTAAAATAGCTCTTGCTTTTTCTAAATCCTCGGCAGTATCAATTCCGATTCCAACATGAGTGGTTTCTACCATTTTAATTCGTTTCCCGAATTCTAAATAACGTAATTGTTCTAATTTCTCGGAAGCTTCTAAAGATTTCATCGGCAGACTGTAAAAATCCAGTAAAGCCCGTTTTCTAAAAGCATAAATTCCGATGTGTTGAAAATAACGTACCCCAACATCTTTATCTCTTGGATACGGAATTACCGATCTCGAAAAATACAAAGCAAACTGCGACTGATCGACCACCACTTTTACATTATTCGGATTGTTAATTTCGGTTTCATCGGTAATCTCACGCATTAAAGAAGCCAGATCTATTTTGCGTTCTCTATCGTCTTTAAACACAGACAAAACCTGTTCTAAAGGTCCGGCTTCAGTAAAAGGTTCATCTCCTTGTACATTTACCACAATATCAACATCAAGACCCGCAACCGCTTCTGCAATTCGATCACTTCCTGATTCATGTTCTTTAATACTCATAATAGCTTTTCCGCCCTGATTTACAATTTCATTATAAATTAAATCGGAATCCGTTACCACAAATACATCATCAAATAATTTTGTAGCGACGGTTGCCTCATACGTTCTTAAAATCACGGTTTTCCCTCCTAAATCCTGCATTAGTTTAGCAGGAAAACGTGTTGATGCATATCGTGCCGGAATTACAGCTATAATCTTCATTTTATTTTTCTTTTATAAACTTCTAAACAAATGTAACTATTCAAAACTAATAAGTTTAAAAAAAATATTCTTTGTCGCAATTTACAAATCTGAAAAGCAGCCCCTTAAAAAATACATTATATTTATCAGAAAAAACCGCTATGAAAAAACACCTGATTTTGCCCTTGCTTTTGTTAAACTTAACTTTTATTCCCTCGGCTTTCTGCCAAAAAAAATCTACTATAAACAATGCCTTTACAGATCGCATTTTCAACGGACAGGGGTATCAGCCTGCTTCCAGTCTGAAATGGAAATTTAAAACCGATGGTAAAATTTTCTCCTCTCCAGTTGCAAAAAACGGTATTGTTTATATTGGCAGCGAAGATGGTTTTCTTTACGCTATTGAAGAAAACTCAGGCAAAACAAAGTGGAAATTCAAAACTAACGGAGCTATCCACAGTACTCCCGGTATCTTTGAAAATACTGTTTTCTTTGGAAGTTTTGACGGAAACTATTACGCGGTAAACACTCAAAACGGGAAATTAATCTGGAAATTTAAAACCGGTGGAGAACATTGGTTTGGAGAAAAAGGCATATTTGGACTGAAGCCGGAAACCCAATACATGGAAGATTTATGGAGTTTTTATCTTTCGTCTCCTGTAGTTTACAAAAAAGAAAAACAAGCTGTTGTGTTATTTGGCAGTAGTGACGGAAATGTTTATTCGCTGGATGCCAAAACAGGAAGTTTAAAATGGAAGTTTAAAACCAATGGCCCCGTACACGGAACTCCGGTAATCGATCAGAATAAAATTTACGTTGGCGGCTGGGATGCTGTTCTATACGCCTTAAACATAGAAACCGGTAAGGAGATCTGGCGCTTTGCAACAGGAACAAAACCAGGTTTTAAAGGAATCCAATCCTCAGTAGCTGTTGCTGATGGAAAAGTCTTTTTTGGAGCCAGAGAACCATTCTTCTTTGCTCTTGAAGCCGAAACCGGAAAATTGGTTTGGAAATACGATGCCGAAAATTCCTGGGTTTTAAGTACTGCAGTTATTCAGAATAATACGGTTTATGTAGGAACATCAGACACCTATGCCCTACTGGCTCTGGATGCCAGAAATGGTGCCGAAAAATATCGATTTAAAACGAATGGCTACATCTATGATTCTCCCGCTATAGCCGGAAGTACAATTTATTTTGGTGATTTTACAGGCAATTTCTTTAGTCTGGACCTTCTTTCTAACGGGAAAAAATCTAAAACCATAAGTACTGAGAACCGTAAGCAATTTGCTGCTTCTGTCTTAAAAAATGATTTATTAGATTCTGGTCACGCTGCGCACTACACAGACCTTTCTATATATGAAAACAATAAAAAAGCAATGGATGAATTGTACAAACTGGGATCGATTGTTTCTTCGCCTTTTATCAGCAACAATACGGTCTACTTCGGAAGTGCCGACGGTTATCTGTATGCGTATAACTTAGAAAAAGAATCATAAATTAGGATACCACAGAGATTCACAAAGATGCCACGGAGATTCGCTGAGATTCTTTTTCTCCTGCTTCTGAAGATAATATTGAAGAGTTTCACGCAGATTTTTTCGCAGAATTCTGAATATATTCGACTAAGTTTAATCTGCTGAATCTGCAAAATCTGCGTGACAAAAATTACACAACATGTAAAAAAACTCCGTGAATCTCTGTGATATCTTTGTGCATCTCTGCGTAATAACCCGCAGAGATTCACAAAATCACATTACATTATTTTTACCGACGTCATGCTTAAAGAACCTGCCAATAGTTTATCATTAAACAAACTAAGTTCTTCTGACTTTTCTTTTAATCCTAAAGTATATAGTAATGGCAGATAATGCTCGGGAGTAGGAATTGCCAATTGGGTTGCTTTATTCATTTTTTCGAAGTCAATCAAAGGCTGAAAATTATCGTCTAATAAGTAACTGTTGATGGTTTCCCTCGCCTCAATTGCCCAATCGTAACCGTAATTGTCTTTATCAAAGTTCCTGAAATCGACCAATCGCAAATTATGAACAATGTTTCCGCTTCCAATAATTAGAACTCCTTTGCGGCGTAACGATTGCAGCTTTTGTGCCAACTCAAAATGATATTGTCCTGACTTCGTATAATCAATACTCAACTGAATCACAGGAACATTCGCTTCCGGATACAGATGTTTGATTACGCTCCAGGCACCATGATCCAGTCCCCAGTGCTCGTCTAAATCTACCAGCACAGGTTCTAATATTTTTTTAGTCTCATGGGCTAATTCCGGGCTTCCTTTTGCAGGATACTGCACCTCAAAAAGAGCTTGTGGAAATCCTCCAAAATCGTGAATCGTTCTGGGCATTTGCATCGAAGTCACTTTAGTTCCGTTGGTAAACCAGTGAGCCGAAATACACAAAATAGCATTGGGCTGCGGTAATGTCTTTGCCAGATTTCGAAAACCAGTTACAAACTGATTTTCTTCAATTGCATTCATCGGACTCCCGTGTCCCAAAAACAAAACCGGCATTTTATCAGTATTCGAAAACGAAGATGAAATCGAATGTAAGTCGTTTAGTGTTGTCATAATAAATGGTAATAACACGAATTTCACAGATCTTACCAATACTAAATCTAAAAAATTCGTGACAATTAGTGAAATTCGTATTTTATTCCTCGAAACTCTCGTCTTTAAAGCCTATCAAATATAACTTATTTTTAGCACGTGTCATAGCCGTGTAAAGCCATCTGATGTAATCGCGGTCAATTCCGTTTGGTAAATACGGCTGCTCGATAAAAACCGTATTCCATTGCCCACCCTGCGATTTATGACAGGTAATCGCGTAGGAGAATTTCACCTGCAAACCGTTAAAATATTCGTTTTCTTTTACTTTCTGAAACTTCTTGTATTTTGTACTTTCACCTTCATAATCTTTCATTACTTCCTCATACAAACGATTGGATTCTTCGTAGGTTAAGGATGGAGATTCACTTTTTATGGTATCTAAAATTAATACGGTTTCAAAAGGCTTTTGGTCCGGATAATCGACCATTCTGATTTTCACCTTTGCAAAATTAAATCCGTACAATTCCTTGATTCCAAAAAGCTCCAGAACTTCGATAATATCTCCATTCGCAATAAATCCTGCCTCATCTGTTTCTTTCAGCCAGAAATAATTATTCTTAACCACCATCAAAAAATCTCCTGCCGACAGTTCACTTTCTTTAAATAAAATTCTGGTTCGGATTTGCTCATTATACTGATTGGCTCTTTTATTCGAGCGAACAATAAAAGCAGTATCTTCAATACTATAATTACTGTAAGCCATATTGATAGCATCCTGAATGTCATACCCGTCCGTCAATCGAACAATATCTTTGAATCCTCTAACATTAAATCTAAACTCAGTAATAAAACTTTCCTTCAGCAATTCTCTTAGTTCTGTTGCATTGAACAAAATTCCCGAACTTTCTTCCTGACGCATTACCTCGTCCAGCTCGATATGTTCGACTTCTTTACCATAGTGAATCCCTAAAGTATGCGTATCCAAAGCTGGGCTAATATCCATATTTACAGGAGGAAGCTGCGCAGTATCTCCTAAAAGAATCATTTTACAATTGGTTCCCGAATAGACATAGGTAATCAAATCATCCAGCAGTGATGCATTATCATACAATTTTGAATCGGAATTATTATCAGAAATCATCGAGGCCTCATCGACGATAAAAATGGTGTTTTTATGTTTATTTAACTGTTTGGTAAAAGCTACACCTCCACCGGAAGATTTTTTCGGAAAATATATTTTTTTATGAATCGTAAATGCAGGTGTATTCGAATAACTGGCGATTACCTTTGCTGCACGTCCCGTTGGTGCTAGCAAGACAAACTTTTTATTAATATCCCCTAAATTGTTCACTATGGTCGAAATCACAGTTGTTTTTCCCGTTCCTGCATATCCTTTCAAAACAAAAATGGTGTCGTTAGCCGGTTCGGTTAAAAAAATAGCGATTTTTTGAAAAAAAATATCCTGCTTATAAGTTGGTGCAAATGGAAACTTTTTTTGCAAAACGCCGTAAAACAATGCTGAATTCATAGGGTAAATTTAAGATACAAAGTTCGTCTTTTTAAATGGCAATGCCAATTTAAAATTTTAACCCCAGCAGAATTCATAAAGAACTCTAAATTTATTTTTCACAAAAAAACTTTTCTTAACTTTCTTTTAAAATGAATGTGAAATTGTTTTTTGAAATTGCAATTATTATTGTTCCTTTTTAATTTGTAAGTTTGTGGTCGCCTAAAATTCCTTCTTGTAAAACAGGTAACGAATTGTAAATCAATATGTCATTACAAAACACTAACATCACTTCAAAAAATTACAAAAAGCTTTCTATTCAGGTTTCTCTGACCGGATTGTCATTTTGTTGTTTTGACACTTTAAATAATACGATTACTTCTTTAAAAGAAATTCATTTCGATACGTTTCACAAAACGACTAAAGTTGAAGAATTGTTTGGAGATGCTTTTAGAAATCACCCGGAACTAACGGAAACTTACGACGAAGTTTTAGTGATTCACAATAACAATCTTTCCACTTTTGTTCCAACGGCTTTGTTTGATGAAAACTACCTTGGAAGTTACCTGCAATACAATACAAAAGTTTTCGAAACTGATTTTTTTGCTTACGATCAGATTTCAAAATACCAAATGAATGCGGTTTATATACCGTATGTTAACATCAACAATTTTTTCATCGATCAGTTTGGCACTTTTGATTACAAACACGCCAACAGTATTTTAGTCGAAAAAATTCTGGACGCTTCAAGAAACAATGACGATAAAAAAATGGTCGTTAATTTCAACCCCGGTCATTTTGAAGTGATTGTAGTCCAGAATCAAAAACTATTATTATTCAATTCATTTGAATATCAAACACCTGAAGATTTTATTTATTATTTGCTTTTTACTGCCGAACAATTAAGTTTGAATCCTGAAAGTTTTCCGCTTGAATTATTAGGTACAATCGACCAAAACGATGCGTTTTATGCCATTGCATATAAATACATTCGTCATATATCCTTTCTGGATGTAAGCACCTTACAGCAAAGAAATAGCTTCACCACAGCCGAAAATCAAAAACATTATATCTTATTCCAATCATGAGAATCATTTCAGGGAAATACAAAGGACGCCGCATTTTTCCGCCAAAAAACCTTCCTGTAAGACCAACAACCGACATGAGTAAAGAAGCATTGTTTAATGTTTTGAACAATCATTTTAGTTTTGACAGTTTAAAGGTTTTGGACTTGTTTTCAGGGACCGGTAACATCAGTTTTGAATTCGCCTCCCGTGGAAGTGCTCCAATTACCTCAGTAGACGGTGATTTTGGATGCGTAAAATTCATCAAGCAGGTTTCGTCAGAATACGATTTTGACATCGCGGCAACTAAAAGTGACGTTTACAAATTTCTGGAAAACTGTAAAACATCCTACGATATTGTTTTTGCCGATCCGCCTTATGGATTTGACCAGGCAGCATTCGAAAAAATTGTAGTAACGGTTTTCGAAAGAGAATTACTTCACGAAGACGGTATGATGATTATCGAACATTCTAAATACACCAAAATGGATCATTTGAGTAATTTTTCTTTTCAAAAAAGCTATGGAGGATCTTTCTTTAGTTTCTTCGAATTGAACTCCACTGATGATGATGAAGAATTGCCAGACGATTCATCGACTAAAATAACAGAAGAAGACGAAGGGTAAACCTCGCTCTGCCAATACTGTCATATCGAGCGAAGTCAGAACATTTTAAGTTTAAAACTTCGCTCAGAAAGACAATTTCACAACTCTGTTTTATCTTATACGATCTGAGTTCTCCTCCATCCTTTTTCCTTTGAATTCGGATTCCTTTACTTTTCCAAAAGAATACTTTACAGAAACTGAAATCTCATGTTCATCAATCAAATATCTTGATTTTGAACTGATATTGTTAATGGTAAAAACTTCCGCTTCTGTTATACTTTTAAACACATTATTAAAACTTAGAGCACAGCTCCAATTTTTAAAGAACGTTTTAGAAACAGCCACATCTACGACCGTTCTTGCATTTCTTTCAAAAACTCCTTTGTACTGCTTTGCAATTGTCCTGAAACCAACCACTAATACATAATCTTTTGGAAGTCTAAATTCGTTATTGGAGTAATAATAAAAATAAGGTTTTGAAGACCTGAATACGGCCGAAGAGTCTTCAATTTTCTCTGAAACAAAAACCAAAGAGTTTGTAGTAGTCCAGAATCTATAAGTGAAAGGCAATTCAAAATCAAGAATCAAGGCGGACTCTTTCTCAAAATTCACATCTTTAAAAGTCATGATATTGAGTTCCTTATTAAAGAAAAAACTATTATAAACAGGGTTTGTATTTTGATAATACGTTAGCTTCACCGATTTATCATGATATTGAAATGTAGACGAAATCTCATTGACAATCGTGGGATCTAAATTAATATTTCTGGCATATAAAAAGTACGGATTGATATAGGTTGTTCCCTGACTTAAAGAAGAATAATTAGGTCTCGAGATACTTTTGGCATAATTAACACTAACACTCTTTAAGCTGTCTATCGGAAATGAAAGCTGTACTTTAGGGAAAAAATTAGTGTAATTTTTACGGATTAGAGGTGTCAAATCTGCTTTAAATTTCCCGTCTACCTTTGTATTCTCAACCCTTACTCCAACGGAGAATTCTACTTCTTTAATTTTTCCCGAAAATTGACTGTAACCTGCTAAATTTTGCTCTTTAAAATCATAATGACTAAACTCCCTTTCGTCATTTTCATAATGTAACAAATCAAAATCTGATTTGGAACCAGCAGAAGAATACAATCCTCCAATTTCAAATTTCATCTCATTTTCAAACTTCTTTTCAGCATCAATTCTACCCGAAAAGACATTCACCTTAAATTTTTGATCACGAAGCTGTGCCCATTCAAATTGAGTTTCGTTGTACTTATTCTTAACATTACTCCACAATGCCTGATCAAAATTAGACCACTGCAAGCCAGTAAAAACCTGTGCATCAATAGCTTTTATTTTTTTATTATAATTCAAAAAAGAGTTTACAAAATTCTTTCGGGTATCATTATCACTGTAGGTTAACACGTTATTTTCTATCTCTTTATTCTTATTATAAGTTATGGTATGAATAGGAAAAATATCTTTCTGAAGCTTACTGTTAACACTAAACGAAAAATAATCATCTTCATTTATCTTATAAAACAAACTGCCACCAAAAACAAACTGCCTTTTTTTAGAATAAGCCTCCACATCATATTTAGAAACAATTTCGGCTTCGGGAATTTGGTAATCAATACTGTGATTTTCCCAAGGTTGTAGCTGATTGTAATTAAAATTAGCCTTCCATTCCAGCTTGTTCTTTTTAAAACTGGTATTAAATCCGAGATAATTATTGTACTTTTTTTTAAAAGAAGCAACCTCAGAAATCTCCGTTTTAAAACGGTCTTTTTTACTAAATTTCCTTGTAATCAAAATTACAGCACGTCCTTCGGCCTCATATTTAGAAGATGGGTTCTGAATAATTTCGATCGTTTTAATATCGGCTACAGCCAAAGCATTCAAATCACTCATTCCTACTTTTTGATTGTCGATATAAATTAAAGGATTCCCTCTGCCCACAACAGAGATACTTTCTCTATCTGAACTGATTTGAACAGTTGGTAACTTTGCCAGCAAATCGACTGTATTAGGAATAACGTTATAAATAGAATTGGCAACATCAACTTTTACATTTCCGTTTGTATTGATAAAAGTCTTTTTATTCTGAGCAATCACAACTTCATTTAGCGTATTCGAAAGACTGTCTTTTGGGGTCTCGCTTTGTGCATATCCCGCTAAAGAAAATAAGAACAAAAAGAGAATTAAAAAAAGTTTAACCAGCAAGTTAATGTTCATTTTGGGTTTGATTTTAGTTTATAGTCCTGCAAAAATGCTTCTAAAAAAGAATTGCGAAAGTTAATTGAAGGTTAATGCGGCGTTAATGTGATTATTGTCTGACAAAAGGATTATTTTTGAATAGAGAATGGCCCCGAGATTTATACCCGTTTAATAAATCACATTGCAGTCATTAAAAAATTATGAAACACATAGATACATACGTAAAGGAGGCAAAAAAGAAATATCTTTCTTTCACATAAACGATGCGTATTTAAATAAGCGAAACGTATTTTTTTTAGGCAAACAAAACTATATTTCTATGTGTTAAAATTACATACGTTTAAACAAAACAAACCCGTGTAAACCAGTTTAATCTGTCGTATCAGTGTGGCAATAAAAACAACTCATGAAACAAAGAATCAATTTACTAATAGCTTTTTCTGTTATCGCTCTGATTGTTTTATCAACAGTGCAATGTTATTTGGTAAAAACAACCTACGATTATAAAGTGGCGCAGTTTCACACTGAAATTAAAAATAAAATTGCTGGGATCTCTAATGATTATAGTGACATAGACTCGGTAATAGTCGCCAAAAAAGAAGCACTTTTCCAGCAATTATCCGAAAATTACATTGAGGGAAAAAACAACAAGTTTGAGATCAAAAAGTATATTTTAGAAAATGAATATAGCGACGCTTTGACACAAAAAATTCAGAGCAAGTTTAAAAGAGATTTACCCGAGTTAAAAATAAATTTTGCGATTGTCCTTAATAAATTTGTTCTGTACCAAAATCCCGCAAAAGCAGACACCATTTTCTCTGAAAAACCTTTTATCCAAAACAAACTATATGGAAATCTGATCTCATTAAACCATGCCTTTTTAGTTCGGAATTATGTTGGAACAACCAACGGAACTTTTGAAAATAAGAATTACAAATTATTGACTGAGGATTCGATGTATGTTTCTGTAATTGACTGGGAAATGATCATTTTAAAACGAATGACTTTCGTTCTCATTTTATCTTTACTTTCTATAGCAACTCTAATAACTCTTTTTTTTATTGCCATAAAAGCATTAATCAAACAAAAGAAGGCCAACGATGTTAAAACCGATTTCATCAATAATATTACTCACGAACTTAAAACTCCTTTGACGACTTTAGGTATTTCGACCAAAATATTAGAGCGAAAAGACATTCGGGATAATGACGAGAACTTTAATGCGATCGTCAATACAATTTCACGTCAAAACAATCGTTTACAGAATTTGATTGATCAGGTTATGGCCAATTCGCTGGCAGAAAACGGCATCGAATTGCAAAAAGAAAATATCGAAACCGAAAATTTTCTATTGACGATCGTTAATGATTTTAAAATCACCTATCCTAAAATCGACATTAAAACCAATTTTCAGACACAGAAAACAAACTTGCTTCTGGATAAATTCTATTTGACTACTGCTCTTCTGAATGTTCTGGAAAATGCGGTAAAATATGGTTCGAACTCCATTACATTAAAAACAAAACTGAATCAAAATCAATTTTCGATTAGTGTTGAAGATGACGGAATTGGAATTGAAAAGAGCAAACAATCTCTTCTTTTTGAAAAATTCTATCGCGTAGAACAAGGAAATCTTCACAATACAAAAGGCTTAGGTTTAGGATTGTATTATGTTGATCAAATTATAAAAGCGCATCAGGGCTCTGTTAGCGTAGTGAGTGATCTTGGAAAAGGAACTCAGTTTACTATTTTATTAAAAGTTTAATTCCCTTATTTTGAAAAAATTACTTTTAGCCGAGGACGATTTTGATTTTGCCGCAATTTTAAAACAATACTTAGAATTGCATCAATTCGAAGTCATCTGGGCAGAAAATGGAGAAATAGCTTTAGACTATTTTTCAAATCAGACTTTTGATATTTGTATTTTGGATGTCATGATGCCAAAATTAGACGGATTTTCACTGGCCGAAAAAATAATTACAATCAACCCTGAGATTCCATTTATTTTTCTAACTGCACGAAAGTTAAAAGAAGATAAAATCATCGGATTAAAATTAGGTGCGGACGATTATATTATAAAACCTTTTGAAGTAGACGAACTCATTCTGCGTTTGCAGAATATTCTAAAAAGAATCGAACAAAAAAGGAGTCTGGATGGAAACAATATAATCGAAATTGGTTCTTATATTTTTGATAACGAAAGACTAACCCTAAATAACAAAAATCATGTCCAGCAGCTTACAGAAATGGAAGCTTCTCTTATTGAGTATTTATATCTGAATCACAACCAGTTATTAAAGAGGGACCAAATTTTAATGTCGGTCTGGAAAAAGGATGATTATTTCTCAGGCCGAAGCATGGATGTTTTCATTAGCAGACTTAGAAAATACTTTAATTCCGATCCGAAAATCAGCATTGAAAGCACCCGAAATATTGGATTGGAATTTAAAATAGAAAAACCTTGACCAAGCCAAGGTTTTTCTATTTTTTTGTTCTTATTTTCCAATAACCCAACCTAATGTAAAATTAGCTACCGGAACAAACTCTGTATTGTATTGATCAATATTTATTCCGGGTCCTACATTAAACTCCAGATTGAATTTTCGTTTGTAGGTTCGTTGCAATCCCCAAAGCAGCGCAATGGTTGTTGACGATGCACATTCTCTATATCTTTCGTTAGTAGAAATCGATTGAAAATTATACTGAGCATTTAAAGCGAAAAAATTAGCCGAGTTATGAGCTGTACTCTTTCCTTTTTTAGCTCTCTTTTCTAAATTGTAATAATGGCGAAATTGCTCACTGATTAACGGGAAAAAATAGACGTTTGACTCGTTATAGAAACTGTTATAACTATAACCAACTCCTAAGCTGATTTCTGAATAAAGCGTGTTTTTAGCCGTAAAACCGTGCTCATAAACGAATCCCGGAAATAGCATGTTTATTTTGAATTGATTTTTTTCTACTGACGGTACTTCATCTTGTGCCTGAATCACATTGACAATAAAAACGGATAACAATAAGAGCAAATAATTTTTCTTCATTTTTGGCTTTTAAATTAATTTTGCCAAAAGTAGCATAAAAACCATAGAATCAAACCAATAAAAAGAAAATATTTTCCTACAATTAAATCAAATTCTAACTCATTAACAACTAAGCCAGTACTATAAACAACAAGGTCTATGGCAGTAATACGTTAGATATTTTTTCGTATAGCGGCGTTTTTACGTCATATTTAACCCCTTCATTCAACACAAACTTAGTAAGTGAAAGGGCTTCGGTGTTCTTACCTGCCAGCAGATCTCTGTGCATCGATGATGTAGCTTCACGCGGTGATTTTTCTAACTTACCTATAGTCTGGTTTACAATATCGTCCGGCAGCTGCAATCCTTTCGCTTTAGCAACTGCATCAATTTCCTGTACAAGTTCTACATAAACTGCCATCGCCTCCGGGCTGTCAATAATTTCGCCAATATGCAAATTAAGATAGGAAGTCGCCGAGGCCAATGCCGAAATAAAAATAAACTTCTCCCATACTGTTTCTTCAATGTTTTCTACCCAATAACTTTCAATTCTGGCCTGCTGAAAAATTCCTTGTAATTCTTCTAATTTTGAAGAAGAAACTGTCTTAGAACCAAAAAACAGCTTTTCATAAAAACCCATTTTTCGGATGGTTCCGGGTAAAATAATCATCGAAATGATATAAACACAGCCTTGCAGAATATCGTTCTGAGGAAATATTTTCTGAATGCGTTCCGGAGCATCGACTCCATTATACAATGGAAGAATAACCGTTCTAGCCACAATACAACTTTGAAGCGAAAGCAAACTTTCCTCAATGTCATAGGTTTTGGTAGCACAAATTAAATAATCCAGTTCACCTATTTCCTCCGGATTATTTGAAACCAGTTTTGGATGCACAATCATTTCTGATTCATCGGTTACAATTTTCAATCTGCTATCAGCAATAGCTTTTTGTGTGGCGCCACGAGCAATAAAAATTACTTCGACTTCATCAGATTTATAATAAGCTTTCGCCAAAAGTCCGCCGAAATAACCACCTACTCCACCAAGTCCTAAAATTCCAATTCTTTTCATAAAAATTCAATTTAACAAATTCTAAGTTTCAAACTTCAAATCCCAAATTCCAAGTTTCAGGTTTCAGGTTGCACATCTCACATCTCACATCTCACTCCTCACAATACTATTCCTCTATAATAGGGTTCAAATTCAACTCTGTAAAATCACGTTCTGTTTTCGAAATGATAATCGTTGCCACTGTATTCCCTATCAAATTGGTAATCGCTCTCGCTTCGCTCATAAACTTATCGACTCCCAGTAAAAAAGCCAAACCTTCAACCGGAATTTTATGTAGAGCCGTTAAAGTCGAAGCCAGCACAATAAATCCGCTTCCGGTTACTCCGGCAGCGCCTTTTGAGGTAATCATCAAAATTCCGATAACACTTAAAATCTCAAAGAAACTCAAATGCACATCATACAATTGCGCTAGAAATATCACCGACATCGACAAATAAATTGAAGTCCCATCCAAATTAAAAGAATAACCCGTAGGAATCACCAATCCCACAACCGATTTACTGCATCCCATTTGTTCCAGTTTTACCATAATACTCGGTAAAGCTGCCTCAGAAGAGGAAGTCCCGAGTACCAGTAAAAGCTCTTCCTTAATATATTTCAAAACAGAGAGAATCCTGATTTTATAATATCTCAGAATGCTTCCCAAAATCAGAAAAACAAAAAGGGCCATGGTCAAATACACACACAACATCAATTTCCCAAGCGGAATAAGTGTTTGCAAACCAAATTTCCCGATTGTGTAAGCCATACCACCAAAAGCACCAACAGGAGCGAGATACATCACATATTTTAATCCCAGGAAAACCACATTAGAAAAACGTTCTAAAACCAAAATCGTCTGTTCTCTTTTTTTATAAAAATTCAATGCAATACCACAAACAATAGCCGCCAGTAAAACTTGGAGTGTAAAATTGGACAAGAAAAACTGCAGCCATGAGAAATGCTCCGCAGCATGCGTTGTATATTGACTGGCATCTCCTAAAGTCAAACTGGATTTGTCGATTTTACCGGGTTTAAAAAAATAGGCTACCGCCACGCCAATAGCCAAAGCTACAGTCGAAACCACTTCAAAATAACCAAGCGCTTTAATTCCAATTCGGCCCACTTTTTTCAGATTTCCCATTCCGGAAATTCCCAGAACGATTGTCAAAAATATAATCGGACCTATAAAGAGTTTGATCAATGCAATAAATTTAGCCCCCAGTATTTCCATTTTCACACCATTTGCGGGCGAAAAATGACCGAGCAAAATTCCGGCAATAATGGCAATAAGAACCCAAAAAGTAAGATTCGTAACTATAAGCCTAAAAGTACTTTTTTTGGGTTGATTCGAATGTTTTGGAGTAGTTATATTCATGAAGGTAGATTAGAGAGTTTCACAAATATATAAAAAATGCAGACCTATAAGCCGGATTCTGTCCCCGATAAATCAGGGCCTTATCATTTATCTAGATTCCGCATTACTGCGGAACTCAAGCTACCTACCCTTCAACAACGGACGAGAAGCCCTTAAATGCTGATATACTTGGTATTTCACCGCATAGAGTTTACCTGGTTTCACTACAGCATTACCTGTACATACTTTCTGTTGCACTTGTCCTTGCGCTATTGCTAACGCCGACGGGTGTTACCCGCTATGCTTCTCTGTGGTGTCCGGACTTTCCTCCCTTCCGATGAATCGGAACGACGATAAGGCGGTCTGCGGGGCAAAAGTAACACTTTATCTACTAAGAATAATGATTTTAAATTTTAGATTTTCGCTCCATTTTCATAACAATTTAATTTTAAATTAGTTATCTTTAAAATCCATAATTTTAAAATTCAATTATCATGACTAGAATGTATCACTACGCAACTGTTTCAAAAGCTTTAGATCAATTGAATGAAAAAGGATTTACGTTTGATTTTAACTTAAACTCAGACCTGATAAAAAAGAATCCTGAAAAATTTGAAATTGTTCATGTGTATCGATACGAAGGGAATTCAGACCCCGGCGATGAGGCAGTTGTATACGGAATTAAATCAATCTCAGGTAAAAAAGGGGTTTACGTCGCAGGTTTCTCTGCCGATTCCGATCAGGAAACGGTAAAGTTTTTATCTGATTTAAGTATTAAGGGAAGGTAATTTTCGAGAGCTATTCCTGCCAAAGGATTTCCGTGAGCAGCTGGTCAAAGACGTTCTGGTTTCTTTACACGGTTTCTTACGGAAATCTCTTTTTGGGCTACTATTTTTAAAAGATTCTATCATTCATGCTGCGACACATCATTGTACTGCCAAAGCACATTTATGATTTTCCATTCTCCATTGGTTTTTACAACGTGCATATAATCGATCCAGGCATCAGCAATCAATTTAACAGACGCTGTACGTGCCGAGATATCCAGTAATTTCACTTCCTTTCTTGGATTTTTTGGAAACTTATCTCCTTTCGCATTATACGTTTCCGCAAGGATAACCATATTCTCTGCAAAGTATTCTGAAATATAATCTTTCTGAGCGGCTTTACTTCTAAAGACAGATCGTTTTACCAATCTGGGATGCAAAGCACTTTCCATCAATTTCGGATTTGGATTGTGTTGCGCCTCGATGTAAGCTAAAGCAACACGTTTAATATCAAGTGTATCCTGAGCGGTTTGTGCCTGAAGAGCAGACGAAAAAAATGCAAATGCAATTACCAATAAATAGTTTTTCATAAAAAATTAAGGAGTTAAAATGAGATTGCGGCTAAATTTACCAACGAGACGCACGTTTCGAATATCTTTAAGCAAAAGCAACTTAAAAAAAGTAGGACAATCATTTTGGGGAATAGTCCGTCTTTGTCAAAATCCGGTCTTCAATATTCCCCACTACATCACCATATTTTGCTGTAAATTCTTTTTTAATCGCGATCCATTCCTGATCACTTTTAAAACCTTCCCAGGCTTTTTTCATAGTAGTTTCGTCCGGCCATTCCAGAAAATAAACAAACTCTGTTTTTTTGTCCGATTTGGATTCCCAGATAGAGGTGATCTTAAAATTATACTTCTTCATGATACGCATGGCGTGATCGCGAAAACGTTCATGGAACTGATTTTTATTGGACTCAAAAATTTCATAAACACGAAGCTGATAAATAGGGTCCGTAGTTTTATTTTGTCCTTTTGCAGTAAAGGTTATCAATGCTATTACAATCAAAAAATGTAGTTTCATATTTTAAATTCCAATTAATTTCCAAAGTCAGATTCAAATCAAAACAGATTATTACGGTATTTTATCGTTCCTAAAATTAGTCCTTTTTCTTTACAAATAAACAATCCAATCTGAAGATCAAAAACACCTCCTCTAATTGACGCGAAAAAACACCGCCAACAAAACCTACAGTAACTCAAACACTTAAAAATCTTTGAATTTTTAAATTTTTAAATCACTAAATTATACCCTATATTTGCTAACGAATAAAATAGAATATGGAACAATTTGTAGTATCGGCGCGTAAATATCGTCCACAAACATTTAAAGATGTAGTGGGACAGAAAGCCATTACCAACACTTTGTTGAATGCTATTGACAGTAATCACCTTGCTTCTGCTCTTTTATTCACCGGACCGCGTGGTGTTGGAAAAACAACCTGTGCACGTATCCTGGCACGAAAAATAAATCAGCCCGGATATGATGATCCAAATGAAGATTTTGCTTTTAACGTTTTTGAGTTAGATGCTGCTTCGAACAACTCTGTGGATGATATTCGTAATCTGATTGATCAGGTTCGAATCCCACCGCAAACCGGACAATATAAAGTGTATATTATTGACGAGGTCCACATGTTGTCTTCGGCCGCTTTTAATGCTTTTCTTAAAACATTGGAAGAACCGCCAAAACATGCTATTTTCATTCTTGCCACGACAGAGAAACACAAAATTATTCCAACGATTTTATCTCGTTGTCAGATTTTTGATTTCAAAAGAATTACAGTAAAAGATGCTAAAGAACATTTAGCTGACGTTGCTGCAAGTCAGGGAATCAATTTTGAAGACGATGCCTTGCACATTATTGCTCAAAAGGCCGATGGCGCAATGCGTGATGCTTTATCAATTTTTGACCGTGTGGTTTCGTATTGCGGAACTAATTTAACACGTCAGGCGGTAACCGAAAACCTAAACGTTTTAGACTATGAAACGTACATTAGCATTACCGATTTACTTTTAGAAAATAAAATTCCGGATCTTTTACTGGCGTACAACGATATCCTTGCAAAAGGTTTCGATGGACATCATTTTATTGCCGGACTGGCATCGCATTTCAGAGATTTACTGGTAAGTAAAACTCCTGCAACAATCGCTTTACTTGAAGTAGGCGAACAGGCGCAGCAAATGTATGGTGTTCAGGCGCAAAAATGTTCACAGGATTTTCTACTAAAAGGCATTGACATTGCTAACGACTGCGATTTAAAATACAAACTAAGTCAAAACCAACGTCTTTTGGTTGAACTGTGTTTGATGCAATTGGCCTCTATCAATTTTGATGGAGAAAAAAAAAAGTTGAGCAATTCATAATCCCCCCTACTTATTATAAAAATGGAGGATATTCTATAGTAGAAGTTAAAACTCCAAAAACAGAAACTGTTCAAACACCTGAAACTGTAACTTCACAAAATGAAGGAACAACTTCAGCACCAAAAACAGAAGCTCCTGCAGCTCCTCAACCTGAAACAAGTACAGAACCCAAGGTTTCTGCCTTTTCTTTATCCAGTATTCGCAAGAAAAAAGAACTGGAAGCCAACACTAAAACTGTTGTAAAAACAACTACTGTACTGCCTACGGAAGAATTTACAGAGACGGAAATGTTGCTACAATGGAACAAATATGCTCAGCGTTTGGGGGATAAAGGTCATAAAATCATGCAGTCTTTATTGTTGATCAATGACCCTAAATTAAACGGAACAGTAATCACTTTTGAATTACCCAACGAAGGCTCTAAACTGGATTTTGAAGGTCAGATGTATGGGCTTTTAGGGCATTTAAAAGGTCATTTGCACAATCATGATATTACCATTGAGGCTCATGTTAATGAAACTATCCAAATTAAACGCAGTCTTAACGATCAGGACCGATACAATCGCTTCCTGGAAATCAATCCAAACATCGAACTTTTACGTTCCACATTTGGATTAGATCTACCGTCTTAACTTCCTACTTAGTAAGCAATCCCCAGTTGTATACTTTTTGAAGCCATTTTTTTCTTTGCACTTCATCGGCAGTTTTTATAATTCCGATATAACTTACTTTTACCGGCTTGATACCACAGAATTCGAGCGTAGCTTTTTTAAGCTGATTGACACTTGGTCTTCCATAGAATAACCTGTAATACCAGCCGGGTTGGTCCAAAGTGGTTATAATATGCGCGGTTTTTTCTTTTAATAATTTGTCCCACCAAACTGAATTTTCCCGATATTGAAACGCCATACCCGGTAAAAACAAACGATCAATAAATCCTTTCGTAATTGCCGGCAAACCGCCCCACCAAACCGGATGAATCCAAACTAAATGGTCTGCCTTCTTAATCTTCTCCCAGGATGCCAGAAGATCAGGTTCCAGCTCGGTACGTTTTTGATAGCCAAATTGCAAATTCGGATTGAAATCCAACTCTGCAATTGTAATTGTATCCACTGTGGCTTTCGAAGCGATTGCCCCTTTAAGATAAGATTCTGCAATCGCAAAATTAAAACTGGATGAGTTTGGATGGCCGTTGATGATAAGAATATTTTTCTCCATTTGTCTATTTGTTTGAAACAAAAATAATGTAGAAACCTCTCTTGGGAACCGGACAAATGTCCTATAAAATTGCTTTGCGAATTCGACTTAGATGTCTTGGAGTAACCCCCAGATAAGAGGCCAGATATTGAAGCGGAATCAGTTGAATGTAATTTTTATGATTTTGATAAAGTTCTTCATAACGCTGAGTCCCTGATAATTTTTGAAAAGAAATCATTCTTTTTTGCAACGCCACATACTCCATTTCTGCAATTTTACGACCTACTTCCTGCCAATAAATACTGGATTGATATAGTTTCTCTATCCCATCTTTACTGATAACTTCAATTTCAGTATCGGTGAGTGCCTGAATATTTTCTTCGGCGACTTTTTGTGTAATAAAACTCGAAAAGGATCCCATAAATTCGTTTTCAAAAGCAAAACAATTGGTAATCTCATTGCCTTGATGACTGAAAAAGAAGGATCTTAAAATTCCTTTTTTGATTAATACAATTTCACAGCAAACCTGATCTTCTCTCAATAAAAAATCACCTTTTTTAAGTTTTCGGACTGTAATTAAATCATCCAACTGATCTAATATTTCCTGCGGTAAATTCTTAATGGATTGAAAAACTGATTTCATTATAAACTCAAAATAAATTAATTTTTAGAGGCAAAAACTTTCTCTATCCTTTTGTCCGGAATAAGCCATAGTAAAGCGACAATAAAATAAGCTGCACCTGAAATCCATTCGTTATAAAACGAAAATACGATTCCAAAAATATACAAAACCGAAGAAGTATGTCCTTTTAAATCACGTCCTATCGCCTTTGCCAATGTCGAATTTGCTCCTTCATTAAGAATTATAATGCGTTGCAAAATAAAGTAAGCAATGGAGCACAAAAGCAATACAGTTCCATACAAAGCCATAGAAGCTTTGGCAAAGTTATGTTCGCCCATCCATCCGGTTGCAACAGGAATTAGGGAAAGCCAAAAAAGCAAATGCAAGTTGGCCCAAAGAATTTTCCCATTAACCTTACCCAAGCTATGAATTAAATAATGGTGATTGTTCCAGTAAATACCCACATAAATAAAACTCAGAACATAACTTAGAAATTTAGGAATCAGCGGTTTTAAATCGGCAAATTCAGAACCTGCCGGTACTTTAATTTCTAAAATCATAATGGTTATAATGATAGCCAAAACACCATCACTAAAAGCCTCAAGTCTGGTTTTATTCATTTATTGTGTTTGTTGGTTAATATTTTTTTGCCACAGATTCTTTAGTAGATTTTCTTTATTACGTTTTACTTAATATGTAATACTCTGAAAAAAATTTGCCTGAATTTTACTGATTTAAAATACTTTTCTATTCCTAATTAAAAAACAATTCGTTCTAATCCGTAAAATCAGTGGCAAAAAAATTAAATCTTACCGTAATACATCGCTTTTACAATTCCATCAGAAAGTCCGATTTTAGGAACGTAAATCTGACGCGCACCACTCCATTTCATAGCATTCAGATAAATTCTGGTAGCGTGAATAATTACGTCGGCACGATCTGAGTTTAATCCCAATTCGGCGATTCTTTGCTCATAACTTAAGGAATTCAGAAAAGCATATTGTGAATTGATATAAATGTACGAAAGTGGTTTTTCCTGTTGTTTCCCGGACATTTTAAACAAT
The DNA here is from genome assembly GCF_023539155.1 of Flavobacterium sp. B183. Classification (NCBI taxonomy): domain Bacteria; kingdom Pseudomonadati; phylum Bacteroidota; class Flavobacteriia; order Flavobacteriales; family Flavobacteriaceae; genus Flavobacterium; species Flavobacterium sp. B183. The sequence goes on from NZ_CP097434.1 coordinate 4,805,765, forward strand.
TTATTGATGTTTCCTCCTGAACCAATCAGTGTTACTTCTTCATAATCAGCGGTATTGGTTTTGATCCATTTTTCGATTTCATCCCAAACCACATCATGTACCATATTATTTAACAAACGAACGGTTCCGGCTTTGAAAGATCTGGAATTGATCATTTTCCCGTCAGAAAACAAAGTAAACTCGGTACTTCCGCCACCTACATCCACAAAAAGATAAGTTTCGTCTGTTTTTAGGAGATGGTGTAAATCGGTCGAAGCAATAATTGCGGCTTCTTTTTTACCATCAATAACTTCTATTTTTATATCGGCTTTTTTCTTGATTAGTGCTACAACTTCCTTTGCATTATAGGCCTCGCGCATTGCCGAAGTTGCAAACGCCATATAACGTTCTACTTTATGTACTTTCATCAAAAGGTTGAATGCTTTCATGGCATCCACCATTCGGTCTATATTTTCTGCTGAAATTTCTCCTACGGTAAAGGCATCTTGTCCCAAACGAATTGGTACACGAACAAGCGAACTTTTGTTAAATTGGGGTTCTTTTCCATCTTGTTCTACAACATTCGATATCAGAAGCCTCATGGCATTCGATCCAATATCTATCGCTGCAAATTTCCTTATATTAATCATGCTCACTTATGATTTTATTTTTTTATTGTTTTTTAATTAATCGCTTACGCTACACCACTTCTTCCTGAACTGTTATTTTATTCTGATAGTACTTATACGTTTCGAACTGTGCTCTAAATGGGGCATGGTGGTTTCTAGGCTTGTATTTATTATCCAGTTTATAGGAATGATATCTCACTTTGACATTCCCTTTCCACGCAATATTAAAATTATCTATTAGTTCTTTCTTTATTTGAAGATCATAAATTGGGCAGGTAACTTCGACTCTTCCGTCAAGATTTCTAGTCATAAAATCGGCTGATGAAATGTATACTTCGGTCAATCCGGCATTTCCAAAAATATAAACCCTTGAATGTTCGAGATAGTTATCAACGATGCTTATTGCTTCAATATTTTCACTCATTCCCGGAATTCCCGGAATTAGCGAACAAATCCCTCTTACCTGAAGTTGAATTTTAACTCCCGCATTACTGGCCTCATACAATTTATCGATCATTTTAAAATCAGACAAACTGTTCATTTTTAACTTAATATGTGTTTTTCTGCCGGCCAGCGCATGCAGAATTTCACGATCGATTAATTTGATGAATTTTGTTCGGGTATAATGTGGCGATACTATTAAATGTTTGTATCGGTGCACCCGGTAATTGATATCAAAGAACTCGAATATTTTAGAAATGTCTTTCAGAATTTGCTGATGGCAGGTAAACAAGGTCACATCGGTGTAAATTTTAGCCGTCGATTCGTTAAAGTTTCCGGTTGAAATAAATCCGTAACGACGTGTTTTTCCTTCTTCTACTCTTTCGATCACACAAATTTTACTGTGTACTTTTAGACCTTTTATTCCAAAAATCAAATCAATTCCTTCTGTTTGCATTTGCTCGGCATAGGAAATATTTGATGCCTCATCAAATCGCGCCTGAAGTTCGATCTGAACCGTTACTTTTTTACCATTTTTCGCAGCATTAATCAAAGAACTGATAATCTGTGAGTTTTTTGCCAAACGGTATAAAGTGATTTTTATACTGGTAACTTTTGGATCCAGTGCAGCTTCACGCAAAAACTTTGTCAGATAAGAAAATGACTGGTACGGGGCATGCAGAAGATAATCTTTTTTACTGATCTTTTCTAAAATACTTCCTTCCAGACTCAAGCCCGGAATTGGTAAAGGTTCGTTTGGTTTGTACAGTAAATCGTATCGGCCTAAATTAGGAAAGCTCATATAATCACGTCTGTTGTGATAACGTCCTCCCGGAATTATACTATCGGTTTCAACGATTTTCATTTTATCCAAAAAGAAACGCAACGTATCTTCTTCAATCAAATTATCATAAATAAAACGAACGGGCTCCCCTATTCTTCTGTCTTTTACAGATGATGCAATTTTTTCGAGCATACTTTTACTCAAATCGCTGTCGATATCCAACTGGGCATCACGCGTAATTTTGATCATATGTGCCGAAACACTTTTGTAATCAAAAATATTGAATATATTTTTCAGATTGTAACGGATCACATCATCAATCAGTATCACATATTGTTTATCGTCTTCTGACGGCAGCACTACAAACCTGTTTATCGTTTTAGGAATTTCGATAACAGCATAGCGAACTTCGTCATTGGTATTCATTTCCAGACGAACTGCCAAATATCCCAAGGTATCTTTAAGAACAGGGAATTCTGCCAGATCATTTAAGATGATGGTTACCAATTCAGGGCTTAACTTCTGAACAAAAAAGTCTTTCAGATAGCTCTCCTGATCTCTTGTAATTTGATCTTCATTGATAATAAAGATATTTTCGGCTTCCAATTCTGCTTCGATATTTCCCAAAATACGCAAACTTTCAGATTGCTGCTGAATAACAATTTCGGTAATATCTTTAATTAACTGGTGTGCTGAAACTCCTCCTAAATATTTTTCACCGGAAATCCCTGAAAGGCTTAATCTTCGAATTGCAGCATAACGAACTCTAAAAAATTCATCTAAATTGTTTGAAAAAATTCCAACAAAACGCAACCTGTCTAAAAGTGGAACTGAACTATCTCCGGCTTCCTGAAGTACTCTTGCATTAAACGCTAACCAACTTTTTTCTCTATCGATATATTTCTGTTCGTACACTTTATCTATTTTAAATCTTTGGGGAAAATTGTTTTATGAGTTTTACCTTTATGAATGCTGTCCCAGCTTTCGGCATCAAACTGTAGTGATACAAAGCCTGACGTAGGTACATTTTCGATAAAAACATCCCCAAATTTATTAACAAAATTTGTAATAGCCTCGTTATGTCCGAAAAGAATAACGCTTTCAAAACTATTATCACATGATTTGATAACTTTTTCGAGTTGTCTGTCATCAAAAGTATAAAGATCGTCTTTAAAAATGATACTTTCCAGAGGATATGAAATATTTTGTGCAAAAATAAGCGCTGTTTCCAGGGCCCTTGCAGCAGTACTACTCCACATTATATAGGTTTTAGGAAGAAACTCTAAAATTGTAGACGATACATCGTGTGCGTCTAAAATGCCTTTTTTCATTAAAGGTCTGTCGAAATCTTTTAACGGAGCTTCCCAACTTGATTTTGCATGGCGTATTAAAATTAAGTTTTTCATAAGCAAAAGGTTTACAAACTTCTTAAGTGAAGATGATTTTTTTATTGAACTTCTAATTTACAAAAGAAATTCTAAACCTTTTCATTTTTTTATTTCTGTTAACATTTAAACAAAATTTTAACAGCGAACACCTAAGTCTAAAATCTCCAAAATCAAAAAAAGAAGATTCTCTCTTTTTAGAAAAAAGTGTTCTTCATCTATAAAATCAAGCACTTAGTCGATAGTGCTACTATTCTTAAAAAACAAGCTAAATAATTGAATATTAAATATTTAAACTGTTTGCAAAATTCGGTTTTTAATGAAAAATATAAATTTCAGACCCTTTTTCATTTGTCAAAAATGTCTAAAAAAAGTGTTTTTTAACGCTTCATTTAACAAAAAAAATACACTTCAACGAGTTTTTAGGTTAGTTACGGAGAAAAAAAATCAAAATTAATTACACCTTATAACTTTGGTTTTGTTAAAATATCACAAGCATTTCAAAAAACAAAATCCTAAAATATGAAAACTAAAACTACTCTACAAGAAGTGGGAAATTTCATTAAATGTGGTACCTATTTTTTCCCGTTTCACAAAAATGTTCAACAAGATACCTTTTCCAAAATTAGTTTAAAATCATTTTTAATTTTAATTTTAGGATTAGCCATGTACTCTTCGGCAGTTGTTGCTCAGGAAATTCCTGTTAGATATGGAAATACTCTTCCTTATAGCAAGGCAACCTCAAAGACAGCAAAAACAGCAGCTTCTACAGAGGCCGTGAGTGCACTGGCAGCTGTTGCGGGCTCTATTGATGTCGCCAATCCCTCAACAGGTTATAATGCTTATAATGCGGATCAGCTTGTTCGTAATATATTAACCTCCGGCTGTTTGACCATCAGTAATGTTCGTTTCGGTTATTACAGAAATAACAACAACAACTGGACCTGGGTCGATCACACCTGGTCTGCTACTGCGGGAGATCGTCAATTGGGTTACTTCAGTAAGGGTACTTCAACCTTTCCAATCGACGAAGGACTTCTTTTATCTACAGGAAAAATTAGCTCTGCCATGGGTCCGAATACCTATACCAACAAATCGGATGCAATGGTAAGTGCAGCGAGTGATCAGGATTTAACTGCAATTTCGGGAGAAACGATGCATGATGCCTCTATATTAGAATTTAATTTTATTCCGGATGGTAATCTTGTAGAATTCAAATTCGTTTTTGCTTCAGAAGAATATCTGGAATACGTAAATACCGATTTTAATGATGCATTCGGTTTCTTTTTAAGTGGTTTTGGAATTACCGGAACTTATACCAATAACGCTATCAATCTTGCACAATTACCAAACGGTGATGCCGTAACCATAAATAACATACATTCTGCCGGAACAAATGTAAATAACGTTGCTTTTCCAGCAAAAAATGCTACCTATTATTCAAACAATCCCCCTGGTTCCACCACTATGGAGTACGATGGTTCAACAGTAGTTCTTACTGCTACTTATGCTGTTACAGCGGGAAAAACTTACAAAATAAAAATGGCCATTGCCGATGCCTCAGATCAACAATGGGATGCCGGTGTATTTTTAAAAGCAAAAAGTTTTGCTACAAACACTTTGGTTATCACTAATCCTGCGCCTGTATGCGTAAATGGAACTGCCGACCTTACTTTACCAGCCGTTACCGCAGGAAGTACTTCAGGGCTAACTTACACCTATTGGCAAGATGCCGCCGCCACTATTCCATACAATACCCCAACTGCAGCGCCGGTAGGAACTTATTACATTAAAGGTCAAAACACACAATCCGGTTGTTCCGATACAAAACCAGTTGTTGTAAGCCAAACTAACATTGTGATAACAGAAACTGCCGCTTCTCATGTTGACGTAAAATGTAAAGGAGGCGCAACAGGTTCTGCAACGGTAACTGCTTCGGGAGGAACTGCGCCTTATACCTACTCCTGGAATACAACTCCGGTACAAACCTCAGCAACGGCTTCTAACTTAGCTGCCGGAACTTACACTGTAACCGCTACTGATTCCAAAGGATGTACTGGTACCAAACAAATCATTATTACGGAGCCGACTGCTGTCTTAACCGCTACCACATCACAAACTAATGCGGCTTGTAATGCAGGAACAACAGGTTCTGCGACGGTAACTCCTGCCGGAGGAACTGCACCTTATACCTACTCCTGGAACACATCTCCGGTACAAACCTCAGCAACGGCTTCTAATTTAGCTGCCGGAACTTATACGGTAACCATTAAAGACGCCAATCTTTGCACGATTACTAAAACTTTCACGATCACGGAACCAACGGCTATAACGGCTACTACTTCGCAAACCAACGTACTTTGTAAATCAGACACAACTGGTTCTGCAACGGTAACGCCTACTGGAGGAACCGGAGCCTATACCTACTCTTGGTCACCATCTGGGGGGTCTGCCGCAACCGCTTCTAACTTAGCTGCCGGAACATACACCGTAACAATTAAAGATGCTAATCTTTGTACCATCACTAAAACTTTTACCATCACTGAACCTACAGCTGCTTTAACAGCAACTACTTCGCAAACTAATGTACTTTGTAAATCAGATGCAACGGGATCTGCGACAGTTACACCTGCAGGAGGAACCGGGGCCTATACGTATTCCTGGTCACCATCGGGAGGATCTGCGGCAACGGCTTCTAACTTAGCTGCCGGAACGTATACCGTGACGATTAAAGATGCTAATCTTTGTACGATTACTAAAACTTTTACTATCACAGAACCTACAGCTGCATTAACTGCAACTACTTCGCAAACTAACGTACTTTGTAAATCAGATACAACGGGATCTGCTACAGTAACAGTTTCGGGAGGAACAGGAGCTTATACTTATTCATGGGCACCATCAGGGGGATCAGCCGCTACGGCCTCAAACTTAGCAGCAGGGACTTATACTGTGACCATTAAAGACGCCAATCTTTGTACCATCACTAAAACTTTTACCATCACCGAGCCTGTAGCCGCTCTAACAGCTACTACTTCGCAAACCAACGTGCTTTGTAAATCAGATGCAACGGGGTCTGCAACGGTAACAGTTTCGGGAGGAACAGGAGCTTATACTTATTCATGGGCGCCATCTGGGGGATCAGCCGCTACGGCTTCAAACTTAGCTGCCGGAACGTATACTGTGACCATTAAAGATGCTAATCTGTGTACCATCACTAAAACTTTTATCATCACTGAACCTGCAGCTGCTTTAACAGCTACTACTTCGCAAACCAACGTACTTTGTAAATCAGATGCAACGGGGTCTGCAACAGTGACACCTACAGGAGGAACAGGAGCCTATACGTATTCCTGGGCACCATCTGGGGGATCTGCCGCAACCGCTTCTAACTTAGCTGCGGGAACTTATACCGTGACCATAAAAGATGCTAATCTGTGTACCATCACTAAAACGTTTACCATCACTGAACCTGCAGCTGCATTAACTGCTATCACTTCGCAAACCAATGCGTCTTGTAATTCAGGAGCAACAGGGTCTGCAACGGTAACAGTTTCGGGAGGAACCGGAACATACACTTATTCCTGGTCACCATCTGGAGGATCTGCAGCAACGGCTTCTAACTTAGCTGCCGGAACATACACCGTAACCATAAAAGATGCAAATCTGTGTACTATTACTAAAACTTTTACCATCACAGAGCCAAGCACAATAACTGCAACTACTTCACAAACTAACGTCCTTTGTAAATCAGATGCAACAGGATCTGCTACGGTAACCCCTACCGGAGGAACCGGAGCCTATACGTATTCCTGGTCACCATCTGGAGGATCAGCAGCAACGGCTTCAAACTTAACTGCCGGAACGTATACCGTGACCATAAAAGATGCTAATCTTTGTACCATCACTAAAACTTTTACCATCACAGAACCTGCAGCTGCATTAACTGCTACCACTTCGCAAACCAACGTACTTTGTAAATCAGATACAACGGGATCTGCAACTGTAACAGTTTCAGGAGGAACCGGAGCCTATACGTATTCCTGGGCACCATCTGGAGGGTCTGCCGCAACCGCTTCTAACTTAGCTGCCGGAACGTATACCGTGACCATTAAAGATGCTAATCTTTGTACCATCACTAAAACTTTTACCATCACTGAACCTGCAGCTGTATTAACTGCAACTACTTCGCAAACTAATGTACTTTGTAAATCAGATGCAACGGGATCTGCAACGGTAACCCCTACAGGAGGAACCGGAGCCTATACGTATTCCTGGGCACCATCTGGGGGGTCTGCCGCAACCGCTTCTAACTTAGCAGCCGGAACGTATACCGTGACGATTAAAGATGCGAATCTGTGTACAATTACTAAAACAGTAACCATTACCGAACCTGCAGCTGCTTTAACTGCCACTACTTCACAAACCAATGCGTCTTGTAATTCAGGAGCAACAGGATCTGCAACGGTAACAGTTTCGGGAGGAACAGGAGCCTACACTTATTCCTGGGCACCATCTGGAGGATCTGCCGCTACAGCTTCTAACTTAGCAGCCGGAACATACACCGTAACCATAAAAGATGCTAATCTTTGTACGATTACTAAAACTTTTACCATCACAGAGCCAAGCACTATAACTGCTACTACTACGCAAACCAACGTACTTTGTAAATCAGATGCAACGGGGTCTGCAACAGTTACACCTACAGGAGGAACGGGAGCCTATACGTATTCCTGGTCACCATCTGGAGGATCTGCAGCAACGGCTTCAAACTTAGCTGCCGGAACTTATACTGTGACCATTAAAGATGCTAATCTTTGTTCCATCACTAAAACCGTAACCATTACCGAACCAGCTGCAGCTCTAACTGCTACTACCTCACAAACCAATGTAGCTTGTAATGCAGGAACAACAGGTTCTGCAACGGTAACAGTTTCAGGAGGAACCGGAGCCTACACTTACTCTTGGGCACCATCTGGAGGATCTTCAGCAACAGCTTCTAATTTAGCTGCCGGAACGTATACGGTAACAATCAAAGATGCTAATCTTTGTGCGATTACTAAAACTTTTACCATCACAGAAACAACCGCTATAACTGCAACCACCTCACAAACCAACGTACTTTGTAAATCAAATACAACAGGTTCTGCAACAGTAACACCTACAGGAGGAACCGGAGCTTATACCTATTCCTGGTCACCATCAGGAGGATCTGCAGCAACAGCTTCTAATTTAGCAGCCGGAACTTACACTGTAACGATTAAAGACGCTAATCTTTGTACGATTACTAAAACTGTAACCATCACCGAACCTGCAGCTGCATTGACTGCTACAACTTCACAAACGAATGTGTCTTGTAATGCCGGAACAAATGGTTCTGCAACGGTAACTCCTGCCGGAGGAACCGGAGCCTATACTTACTCCTGGGCTCCATCTGGAGGGTCTGCAGCAACGGCTTCTAATTTAACCGCCGGAACATACACCGTGACCATAAAAGATGCAAATCTTTGTTCCATCACTAAAACTTTTACCATCACTGAACCAACAGTTCTAACCGCTACCACTTCACAAATGAATGTAGGTTGTGGAGGTGATAATACGGGATCAGCTACTGTAAATGTTTCCGGTGGAACTCCAGGATATACTTATCTATGGTCTCCATCTGGTGGAACAGCTGCTACAGCAAGTGCTCTTACTGCCGGAACTTATACTGTAACGGTTACAGATGCAAACTCTTGTACTATATCTAAATCAGTTACTATTATCGACGGCGATTCTATTAAACCAATAATTGACCCACTGCCACAAACTTCTACTATTAACTGTCCTGCGACACCAGTATTTGCTACTGCCACTGCAACAGATAATAATGGAGTAATTTCATCCTTAACTTACAAAGATGTTATTACACCTGGTGGATGTGCGGGTTCCTATACGCAAACCAGAACCTGGACTGCTGTTGATGCCTGTGGAAATATCTCTCTTCCTGTTAGTCAGGTGATCATTGTACAAGATATTTCTGCTCCTACCTGGTCTACTACAGCTGCCTCTTTAAACAAAACAATAGAATGTAGCGATACTGCAGCTTTAACTGCCGCACAGGCTTTATTCCCAACTGCTACAGACGCTTGTGATACGGATGTTTCAAACATCGTAAAAGTAAGCGGTGCTTTTGTGGCCTCTCAAGGTTGTGCTAATGCCGGAACGTATACCAATACCTGGACGGTGAAAGACGATTGTGGAAATACTTCTGATACTTTTACTCAGGTGATTACTATTCAGGATACTTCAAAACCAACATGGTCTACACAAACTGCCTCTTTAAACAAAACAATAGAATGTAGCGATACTGCAGCTTTAACTGCCGCACAAGCTTTATTCCCAACAGCTACAGATGCATGTGATACTAATGTTTCGAATATTGTAAAAGTAAGCGGTGCTTTTGTAGCCTCCCAAGGTTGCGCTAATGCCGGAACGTATACCAATACCTGGACCGTGAAAGACGATTGTGGAAATACTTCTGACACCTTCACTCAGGTGATTACTATTCAGGATACTTCTAAACCAACATGGTCTACACAAACTGCCTCTTTAAACAAAACAATAGAATGTAGCGATACTGCAGCTTTAACTGCCGCACAAGCTTTATTCCCAACAGCTACAGACGCATGTGATACTAATGTTTCGAATATTGTAAAAGTAAGCGGTGCTTTTGTAGCCTCTCAAGGTTGCGCTAATGCCGGAACGTATACCAATACCTGGACCGTGAAAGACGATTGTGGAAATACTTCTGATACTTTTACTCAGGTAATTACTATTCAGGATACTTCAAAACCAACATGGTCTACTGCAGCTGCTTCTTTAAATAAAACAATAGAATGTAGCGATACAGCAGCTTTAACTGCCGCACAAGCTTTATTCCCAACAGCTACAGACGCATGTGATACTAATGTTTCGAATATTGTAAAAGTAAGCGGTGCTTTTGTAGCCTCTCAAGGTTGCGCTAATGCCGGAACGTATACCAATACCTGGACCGTGAAAGACGATTGTGGAAATACTTCTGATACTTTCACTCAGGTGATTACTATTCAGGATACTTCAAAACCAACATGGTCTACTGCAGCTGCTTCTTTAAACAAAACAATAGAATGTAGCGATACTGCAGCTTTAACTGCCGCACAAGCTTTATTCCCCACAGCTACAGATGCTTGCGACACTAATGTTTCGAATATTGTAAAAGTAAGCGGTGCTTTTGTAGCCTCTCAAGGTTGCGCTAATGCCGGAACGTATACCAATACCTGGACCGTGAAAGACGATTGTGGAAATACCTCAGATACTTTCACTCAGGTGATTACCATTCAGGATACTACAAAACCAACCTTTACCGGAACACTACCTGCCGATATTACAGTTTCTTGTGATGCAGTACCTCAACCGGCAAATATGGAAGCTTCCGATAATTGTAGTGGTAACTTACCAATTGTTTTCAGCGAAACGAAAAGTAATACTGAAAATCAATGTAGTACAAATTACACTTTAACCCGTAAATGGACCACCAGTGATTGTAGTGGAAATACAATTTCTTACACTCAAATCATAACCGTTAGAGATACCACTCCACCTACAGGAACAGCACCGGTAAATGTGGCAAATCTGCAAACTATTGCTGATATCCCTGTTGGAAATCCGAGCGACATAACCAATGCTGTGGATAATTGCAGCAGTACGGTAAACATTACTGTAAGTGACGCCAATAATGGAGGAAGCGGTTGTGATGGAAGTCCTTACATCCTAACGAGAACTTATACTTTAACAGATTGTGCCGGTAATAAAACACTACTGACTCAAACCTTTACTGTAGAAAACAAAGTTTCTGTATCCGGAGTTGCTACAAATGTGAACTGTTCGAACGGAAGAACTGGTTCAATCCAGGTAACTAGTAGCCCTGGTTCGACCGTTATCATTAAAAATGAAAAAAATGAAACTGTTGGAAATACCAATTTACCGGCCGGTACATACACTCTTACAGCAACATCTTCTGTAAACAAAGGAAATCAAGCCTGTACTGCAACTGCAACCGTTACAATCACAGCTACTCCTAATGAAACAATGACTGTTAGCAGTACAGCCTGTAACGATGATTCGACCATTATTAACTTATTATCATTGTTACCTGAAAATACTCCTACTAACGGAATCTGGGTAGATAACAGTAATACCAACAGCATACAAGGAAACAATTTTAATCCTTTAGGTCTGGCAATAGGTAATTATACATTCGAATACAAAATACCTGATGCCAGCTGTCCAAGAAGTATTGTACTGAATATGGCAATAAATGATGATTGTAAAGTACTTGCCTGTGGAAGTATAGTAGTTCACAATGCTTTCTCTCCAAATGGTGACGGAATCAACGATGTCTTCACTATAGACAGTATTGGCGATACCACTTGTTATCCTGAGAATGATGTAGAAATCTATAACCGTTGGGGGGTATTAGTATTTGAAACACACAATTACAACAATCAAACCAATGCCTTCGACGGAATTTCAAGAGGCCGAACCACAGTGAAACAATCTGACGGACTACCAACGGGAACTTATTTCTACATTATTAACTACAAATCACTGGACGGAAATAATGTATTACAGAATAATAAAAAAGACGGATATCTTTATTTATCAAAATAAAAAAAGACCATATCTCATTGCATAGCAAGCACATAAAGCAACAATTTACAATTAATTAATAAAAAAATCCTTATTTTTGAATATACAAATGCATAGACTTTTTTACAATTTAAATTGAAAAAAAGTAGTACTAATGAAAATAATAAATACCACTATGAGAACAAAATTATTTTTCTTCGTCATTATGTTTGTAACAATTGCGAGCTATGCACAGCAAGATGCACAATTTACGCAATACATGTACAATACCATAAACATTAATCCGGCTTATGCAGGATCGCGAGGAGCTTTAAGTGTTTTTGGATTATACCGCACCCAATGGGTTGGACTCGACGGGGCTCCGGAAACCAGCGCTTTCTCAATCAATAGCCCTATAAATAATAGTAATTTAGGAATCGGAGCCTCTTTAGTAAATGATAAAATTGGCCCAACTAACGAAAACAACTTTTCTGTTGACCTTTCCTATACTATTCAGACCTCAGCCGATTTTAAACTTTCGTTTGGTATCAAAGGAGCAGCCAACCTGTTCAATTTGGATGTCAGCAAATTAAATCCGGAGAGTCAGGGAGATCCACAGTTTCAGGATTTAAACAATAAGTTTTCACCGAATGTGGGAGCCGGAGTCTATTGGCATTCTGATAAAGCATACATTGGTTTATCAGTACCTAATTTTATCGAAACCAATCGGTACTCTGATAATGATTACGCCATTTACAAAGATAAAATCAATTATTATTTAATAGCCGGATATGTGTTTGATCTTGATCGACTTCAATACATCAAATTCAAACCCGCTTTACTGACCAAAATGGTCGAAGGAGCACCGCTTCAGGTAGATGTTTCTGCCAACTTTATGTTCATGGATAAACTTGTGGTTGGAGTTGCCTACCGATGGAGCGCTTCACTTAGTGCTATGGTAGGATTCCAGATTACTGACGGCCTCTATCTTGGTTATGGTTACGATCGCGAAACCACACGTTTAAACAACTATAATTCAGGATCACATGAGATATTCCTGCGTTACGAATTCTTCAAAAACAATGGTAAAATGACAACGCCACGTTTCTTCTAAAAATAACGATTATGAAAAATTATATACTCCTTTGCTTAACAATTATCTGTTCTTTTTCAGCCGGCAGTTATGCGCAACAATCGAAAATTAATACTGCCGATAAGAACTACGATAATTATGCGTATATCGACGCTATTAAAACCTATGAACGTGTAGCTGATAAAGGATACAAATCGGAAGATTTGTTTAAGAAGCTCGGAAACTCATACTACTTCAACTCTAACTTTGAAGCTGCTGCAAAATGGTACGGTGAATTGTTTGCGATGAACACCGTTGTCGAGCCAGAGTATTACTATCGATATGCACAATGTCTGAAATCAACCGGACAAACCGATAAGGCTGGTAAAATTATGGCTGATTTTTTGTCTAAATCTAAAAACGACGACAGAGCAAAATTATATGCCGAGGATGTTAACTATCTGGACAAAATCAAAGCCAATTCCGGCCGATACAAAATTGAAGATGCCGGAATCAACTCTAAATACTCCGATTACAGTTCCTATGTTTACAACGGTAAAATATACTTTGCCTCTGCCCGGGATACCGGAAACTTTTCACAACGCAAACACAAATGGACCGGAGAATATTTTACGAATTTGTATTTTGCCGATATTGACCCTCCTGCCAACAGCACAGTGAAAGTCAATAAATTCAAAACCTCTCTTAATACAAAGTTTCATGAGTCTTCTCCCGCTTTTACGAAAGACGGACAAACGGTTTACTTTACCAGAAACAATTATATAAACGGTAAAAAAGGAAAAGATGACAACAAAATTACTTTAATCAAAATATACAGAGCCACTCTTGAAAACGGAAAATGGACCAACATAACCGAACTTCCTTTTGACAGTGATAATTACAGTACGGCACATCCTGCACTTAGTCCAGATGAGAAAACACTGTATTTCGCCTCAGATATGCCCGGAACAGTAGGACAATCTGATATTTACAAAGTAAGCATCAATGGCAATGGCAGTTATGGCACACCTATGAACTTAGGTAAAGTCATAAATACACAAGGAAAAGAAACATTTCCGTTTGTTACCAGCGATAATGAAATTTATTTTGCTTCTGACGGACATCCCGGACTAGGCGGTCTGGACGTTTTTGTAGGCCAAATTGAAGATAACGGAACCATAAGCAATATTCAGAATCTTGGAGCGGATGTTAACTCGCCTAAAGATGATTTTGCCTACATTATTGATCCCGCATCCAGAAGAGGCTATTTTAGCTCTAATAAAGATGGCGGACAAGGTTCTGATGATATCTACAAATTTCTCGAAACAAGAAAACTGCAATGCATACAAGAGCTAAACGGAATCATTACAGACTCTGAAACCTTAGCTGTCTTACCAAACACAAAATTAACCTTGTATGACAATCTGGGCAATATAAAAAACACGACTATTTCAGATGCAACCGGTTTTTACAGTTTCCCTGTTGAATGTGGAAAAACATATAATGTAAGAGCCGAAAAAGAAGAATATACAACCAAAGAAATCAATATTACCATTGGAAAACTAACCGGAAAAACCAGTCTTCCTATTGCTTTGGATAAATCTGCCTGTAAAGTCACTATTGGCGATGATTTAGGAAAATGTTTTGGTATCAAAATGATTTACTTTGATCTGGATAAATCAAATATCCGTACAGAAGCTGCTCTGGATTTAGAAAAAATACTTGATGTCTTAAACAGCCATCCAACAATGAAACTTGATATTCGTTCCCACACAGACAGTCGTGCTACACATCAATACAACGAAGCCTTATCTGACAGAAGAGCAAAATCGACTATTGCATGGCTCGTTAAAAACGGAATCGCTAAAAACAGGCTCACCGGAAAAGGATATGGAGAAACCCAACTGGTAAATGGCTGTTCTGATGGTGTACCGTGTACAGAAGAACAACATCAAATGAACAGAAGAAGCGAATTTATTATCACAGCCTTGTAAAAAACCAAATTCAAATAATTCTAAAAAAACGTAATATTTTAAACTCTAAAATTCCAAATTCCAAAAACAGATTAAACACTGATTGGAATTTGGATTTTTTTTTAAACTTGTAAATAACTCCTTTAAAATTCCGTTTTCGTGAAACGAACCTGTATGATTCGTCTTCTTTATTTATTTGGGATTAGGCTTTACACAAACCCTAGTTTTCGTCACTCATAGCGTTTAATCTTATGCTTTGTTTAGACTCTTTGAGAACAACTAACCCACGTTTACATCAGTACACCTTAAGGACTAATTTCATACATAGCCAAAAAAAAATCGTTGCAATTCTCTGAATTACAACGATCAATAAAAACTAAACCAGTTCAATATTTTCTCTACATCTTCACAAAGATGTTAGTATAGTATTTCTTTCCGCTTTTAGGGTCAATCGAAACTGACAAACCAAAATGAGTATAGTCTCCTTCAATATTTGCCTTGTGTCCGGGGCTATCGAGCCAGGCTCTTAAAGCAGCCTCAGAAGTTTTATAATTGTAAGCAACATTTTCGCCTACTTTTTTAGCACCTAAAACACTCATGATATTATTGGAACGCGAAGTAAAATCATTATGATCAACCACATTGTTTGCGATCATGTATTTGTTGTGTTCTTCGCACTTAAAGGAAACGTGATTGATTCCTTTCAAAGTATTCAAACCAATACTTACCCGATAATCATTGATAAGTTTCATCGATTCGATTTCCGAATCATTGTAATTGTAGTTAGCAACGACAGCCTCGGCTGTAGCAGGGCTTTCGCTACCCTCTGCGCTGTCCGCTGAACAGGAGCTCATTGCAACAAGTAGGGCAACTATTGCAACGAACCTCATGTTACGCATCATCTTTTTCATAATGACATAGTAGTTTAATTTTTAAAGTAGATGTTGGGGCAAATCCTTTAAATATTTATTAAAATAAATTGACTTGTTTCTTTCTCAAACTTATTCAATTTATCGTTAAACTACAAATAATATCGATAAAATACGCAATAATTTTACAATCAAATGTAATAATCCTACAAGCTAAGAGGATAATCTTTCAATCTTCCATGAAAAGTCAGATTGGCTTTGGTAACGAATTCTGTCATGCAATCTATTGGGTCTCCCCTGCCAAAATTCTACCTCTAAAGGAGTTACTAAAAAACCACCCCAATTTTCAGGTCTTGGAATGTGTTTTCCTTCGAACTCTTTTTCCAGTTTTTTCAAATTTTCTTCCAAAAAAGTTCGGGACGAAATCACTTCGCTTTGCTTCGAAACCATCGCACCCAATTTACTTCCATCAGGACGAGAATCAAAATAACCATCTGATATGTTCTCTGATGTTTTTACAGCGATTCCTTTTATGATTACCTGGCGTTCCATCTCCTGCCAGAAAAAAGACAAACACACATGCGGATTTGCGGCTATCGCCTTCCCTTTTTCCGAATCATAATTGGTATAAAAAATAAAACCTTCCTCTGAAAATTTCTTTAATAAAACCACTCTGGATTTCGGGAAACCATCCAATCCAATTGTCGAAACTGTCATGGCATTAACTTCTCCGTTTCCGCCAAAATCTTCTACCTCATGAAACCATCGGTTGAACAAATTGATTGGGTCTTCGGGAATATTGGTTTCCAATAATTCACTCTTTTCGTAAGATTTTCTATAATTGCTTAAATCGTTCATGATTTTATATTTTAGATTGCAGATCGCTGATTCTAGACTGTAGATTTTTTTGATTACATATTCCTAGATTATCAACAATTTACGGCTTTAATCATTTATAACTCATCCGTACAACTCACATTTCACATTTTAAAACTCAAAACTCCTCCCGTCATCTCCCAAAAATGTGTTTGGAAAAATAGTTTCGGCTTCTTCTTTAAAACGTTCGATACCATCATAACGTGTTGAATAATGCCCCAGAATTAACTTCTTTGCATTTGCTTTAAGCGCAATTGTTGCCGCTTCTTTTGCGGTTGAATGTAACGTTTTCAGTGCCAAAGCGGCTTCTGATTCCAAAAAGGTAGATTCGTGGTATAAAACATCAACATCCTTAATTATAGGAAGTACATCTTCATGATACACGGTATCGGAACAAAACGCATAACTCATTGACGGAATAGGATCAAAGGATAATTCTTTGTTCTTTATTACGGTTCCATCGTCAAGTGTAACGTCACCACCACCTTTTATTTTTTGAAAATAGGCTGTATGAATATTGTACTGCTGAACCGCTTCTACATTCAATTTTCGATCACCGGGTTTTTCCTGAAACAAAAATCCGTTTGTATACACGCGATGCTTCAACGGAATCGTTTTTACAATCACCTTATTGTCTTCAAAAATAACTTCGCTTTCTTTAGACTCTAATTCATGGAAAAACAATTTATAGGTCGTCCAGGATTCCGTCAATTTTAATTGAAGCAGAATAAGTTCTTTAATCCCTTTCGGTCCGTAAATATGTAAATCGGTTGTTCTTCCTAAAAGAGAAAAAGTAGAAATAGTTCCAATTAATCCATAAAGGTGATCTCCGTGAAGGTGCGAGATAAAGATGTGATTTATTTTTGAGAATTTAATCTTATTCTTTCTAAGCTGTACCTGTGTTCCCTCACCGCAATCAATTAAAAATAAACGATTTCTTATTTCTAAAACCTGTGAAGTAGGGTTCGTAATTGTTCTGGGAGTTGCGGCATAACAGCCAAGTATAGTTAATTTCAATTTTACTGTTTATTCGTTTATTTGATAAATCGTTTAATCGGCTAAAACTAATTTAAATCGATTAAACCGTTAACCGAATAAACAATTAAACTTATTTTAAAATCCAAGGTCTCTTTCGATTTCCTCCATTTCGATAATATCATGCGCTTCCAAAAGTGACGGAACAACGACTAATTTATCTGAAATGGCATTAAAGTCAAGATCTGAAACTACTATTACAAATGATTTTTTGGCTTTCTTCTGCTGCTTGGCAAGGGGTAAAAAAAGTTTTACCTCTTTTTCCGACACATCACTATCTGCTGATAAATCGATTATAATATTTTGTTTTTCAAAGGTTTTAAACTGTTGCGTTACCCTTTCCAAAAAAGCATTAAAATCTCCCTGGGTATCTTTAATTGTAACGGTATGTCCTTTTTGATCTACTTTCATTTTTTTACTATATACACTTCTGATTTGAAAAGCTAAGGTACGAAGTTTTTTTAGTTTTCAGTTCTTATTCCCAGTTCTCAGTCTCAGTTCTCAGTTTTCAGTCTCCGAGAAATTTTACAGTCAAGACTGAGACTGAAGACTATCTCAATTACTGTTGAATCTTGGACGCGAGCAAATAAATCACCGCCATTCTGATCGCTACTCCGTTTTCGACCTGATTCAAAATAACAGAATGATCAGAGTCAGCCACTTCGGAAGTAATCTCTACTCCTCTGTTAATTGGTCCCGGGTGCATGATTACGATTTCTTTCCCAAGAGAATCCAGTAACGGTTTATCTACTCCGTATTGCTGTGCATACTCACGTGTCGATGGAAAAAAGTTCACATCCATACGTTCGTTTTGAACACGAAGCATATTAGCAACATCACACCACTCTAAAGCTTTACGCAAATTGGGTTCAACTGTGACACCAAGTGATTCAATATATCTCGGAATCAGTGTTTTTGGCCCGCAGACTTTTACCTCAGCTCCCTGCATCTTTAAAGCATATATGTTAGACAAAGCTACTCTCGAATGCAGAATATCTCCTACAATAACCACTTTTTTTCCGGCCACATCGCCTAATTTTTCTCTAATCGAATAACTGTCTAATAAAGCCTGAGTTGGGTGTTCGTGTGCTCCGTCTCCGGCATTCACGATACTGGCTTTGACATTTTTGGATAAAAAATAAGCCGCTCCGGGATTGGAGTGGCGCATTACAACCATATCAACTTTCATTGAAAGGATATTATTTACAGTATCAATCAGGGTCTCCCCTTTTTTAACCGAAGACTGGGCTGCCGAAAAACTAATCACATCAGCCGATAATCTTTTTTGTGCCAATTCGAAGGAAAGTTTAGTTCTTGTACTGTTCTCGAAGAAAATATTGGCAATGGTAATATCTCGTAATGAAGGAACTTTTTTAATAGGTCTGTTAATGACTTCTTTAAAATGATCGGCCGTTTCAAAAATCAGGTTAATATCATTTTCATTGATATATTTAATTCCCAATAAATGATCTACGCTTAATTCTTTCATTTTTATTTCTTTAATATTTATTTGTCAAATTCATGAATTCCTGACATGCTCAGTTTTAATACTGCTACAAAGAACAACTCCTCTATTGAATCATTCTTTCTACAACTTCGCTGTAATCCTGCAAATCTCTGGCATCTTCATCAAAAAGATGCTGCCATTTGAAACCTGGAATTTCTATTTTTGTTCTCGCAGATTCATTCCAATTCAGAGTGAAGCCGTTATCTCTTAAAACTTCGGCAACTATTTTACCTACTTCTATTGTTGTCGCATCATCCTCATTATCTACTTTCTGAAAAGCGATAAACAAACTTGAATCTTTTACAGCTACTCCTCTTGCTAAATCTTGTTCGTGATAAAAACAATATCCGTCAGATTCTACTTCGTTTTCACGTAACGTTCTTTCTACCTCAACAACTTCATATTCCCCATCCGATGTGGTATACCCCGCATTATGAAGTGCAATAATATTTCTATCGGCTAATTCATCAAACGCTTTTATTAATCTTTCCGCATCTGTTGGACTTTTCCATTGTTTACTTTCTGAAAGTAATTTTTGGTTTTCTTCTCTTATTTTATCAAAAGCCCACTCTTCAGAGATTTCATCCTCAAATTCGTTGTCTTCAATTTCTTCCAGAATATTTTCCTGAATCTCATCAAGAGACAGAAATCCCATTCTAACTTGGTTAAAAATTGATTCATAAATAAAAGCTTCATTCTCTGTCATCCTTTTTTTATTTAATCGTTAATTTGTTATCAAATAGACCACATCTTCACCTTCATTTTCTTTCCAGCTCACCTTAACTTTTTCGTCATTAATAGCATCTACCTGGCGACCACGATAATCGGGCTGAATAGGTAAATTGCGACTAAAACGTCGGTCAATTAAAACTAACAATTCAATTTCTGAAGGTCTTCCAAAAGACTGAATAGCAGTTAACGCGGAACGAATGCTTCGTCCGGTAAACAAAACGTCATCAATAAAAATGACTTTTTTATTTTCGACTATAAAATTGATT
The DNA here is from genome assembly GCF_023539155.1 of Flavobacterium sp. B183. Classification (NCBI taxonomy): domain Bacteria; kingdom Pseudomonadati; phylum Bacteroidota; class Flavobacteriia; order Flavobacteriales; family Flavobacteriaceae; genus Flavobacterium; species Flavobacterium sp. B183. The sequence goes on from NZ_CP097434.1 coordinate 4,825,962, forward strand.
TGGGTTTTATTCGCTTCAAGCGGTTTTTCGGTGCGGCGGAAATCGTCTCTAAAAAAGGTGATATCTAAATAACCCAGAGAAATTTCGGGCGTTTTGTACTCGCTTTCTAATATTTGTTTCAAACGTTCAGCTAAAAAAACACCTCTTGGCTGAATTCCGATTAAAATAGTATCTGAAAAATCAAGATGTTTTTCGATTAACTGACAAGCCAAACGATGGAGTATGATAGTAACTTCTTTTGAATTAAGTAATACTTTTTGGCTCATAATTAAGTATAATGTTTGGTTGGGCAAATATACAAAATCAGAATTTATTTGTAGTCTCTTTCTAAATACAAATATTTGAATAAATTTTTAACGTTGTAATAGCACAAAGCATTCTTTTTAAATCCAGTAGAAATGAATAATAGTACAGCAGCAAATTTCAATTTGTCGCTTATGAAACCATACAAGTTAAAAAAAACTTTCGTACAACGTCATCAACATCTCTTAACTTAATCAGATCCTTTTTGCTATTTTATTATATTTGACCAACCAAAACACATAAGATTAGGAGAAAAATAATCATCCTGGCTATGATTACTTTTAAAAACCGAATACATACCGAAAAAATGAATTCCTATCTCACAAAAATAGATACTTTTATAAACAGCCTTGATCAGGAAACCTTAGCCGCTTTAAATAACATTTCCACTACCAGAAGTTTAAAAAAAGGGGAGTTTTTATTACGGCAAGATGAAATTTGCAGTAAAAGCTATTTTATAGAAGAAGGGATTGTTAGAAAGTACTACCTCGATGATGGAAAAGAAATCACGACAGAATTATACTTTAAAGAGGATATCGCGGTATCTTTTAATAGTTATTGCCTGCAAACGACAAGCAACGAATTCATTCAGGCCGTCACAGACATCACCGTTTCACAAACTGACTTTAAAGAATTTCAGAATGCAAAAAAGCAATTCCCAAAATTGACAGAATTAGATTTGATGCTCACCGAATATTATGCAATTTGGCTGGAGGATCGCTTGTTTCAGTTTCGCACACTGGACGCTACGACCCGCTATCTTAAATTAATTAAAGAGCATTCGCATATTATTAAAAACATCCAGCTTACACATATTGCTTCTTATCTTGGAATATCTTTGGAAACTCTAAGCAGGATCCGGTCCAAAATTTAAATGTATTATTTGACTTAAGTCAAATTTCCCGCGATTTTTCATTTCGACATTTGTTTCATAAAATATAAAAAAATGAAACAAAGAATTATAGGATTTGACCTGGCAAGAGCATATGCCATCTTCGGAATGTTTATCGTTAATTTCAATATGGTTTTTGGCTCCCATAACGACCAAAGTACTGTTGCACAATTTATGTCTCTCTTTAGCGGCAACTCAAGCTCTGTTTTTGTGATACTGGCAGGAATGGGTATTGCGCTTATGACCAACAGAGTTGAATATACTCCTGCCGAGAAAAACAAGCTGAGAAATACCATCCTCAAACGGGCTGGTTTTTTATTTGTCATTGGACTTTTGCTTAACCTGATCTGGCCTGCCGATATTCTGCACTTTTACGGTTGCTATATGTTCATAATTGCTTTTTTAATCTTTTTAGACAAAAGATTTTTTCTGTTTTTGGCGGCTGTGGCGATCTTTAGTTTTCACTTTTTAATTTTTATTGTTCCCTATGAAACGGGCTGGAACATTGCCACTTTTCAATACAAAGATTTTTATACTCTGAACGGGTTTGTCAGAAATACTTTTTACAACGGCTGGAATGCTGTATTCCCCTGGATTGCTTATTTTCTTTTAGGAATGTATCTCGGAAGACTAAACTGGAACAGTAAAAAGATTCAGAAGAAGATGTTTATTATTGGCCTTTTATTGTATGTATCGATAGCATTACTTCAATTATTGTCCGGCCAATTTGTACTTTCAGAGAATTTACATTTATTTATCAATGCCGATTATCTCCCTCCGTACCTTCCTTTTATGCTAAGCACCTCCGGATTTGCTCTGATGCTGATTGCCTTCTTTATGTACATAGGAGAAAAAAACGGAAATAACCAATATGTACAAAATTTTGCACCAACAGGTCAAATGACGCTTACGCATTACATTTCACATCTTACTATTGGGATCATTTTATTTTCTGCACTAACAGGTAATGATCTGGTCCAATATTCAGCAGATCAGAAAGCAACAGAACCAATTTATATTTTACTGTTTTCAATTGCGTACTTTGCACTCAGTTACTACTTTAGTAAACTTTGGGCAAGACACTTTCAGAATGGCCCATTTGAAGCCCTTATGCGAAAAATAACCCGCTAACTAAATTTTACCGGAACCATTGCCCAATCATTTTGAGCCGGCCATAAACTGTCAAAAGAAACCTTAAAGCTGGAGACCGGACTAAAAGTCTACATCAAAAAACTATTTCCGTCTCTAAATTTAAAATTATAATTTAGCAGTACAACACTTACCTATACTTCTTGCTTACAGACCAAACACAAGATTAAAGCTATGGATCAATACAAAGAAACTTTCGAAACCTGGGATAAAATTGCAACTATTTATCAAGATAAGTTCATGGATTTAAAGCTGTATAATGAAACTTACGACTTTTTTTGTGATGCTTTGAAAAACGAACAGCTTCAGATCTTTGAAATTGGCTGTGGTCCGGGAAACATCACAAAATATTTATTATCAAAGAAACCCAATTTAAAAATTAGGGGGATTGACATTGCTCCCAAAATGATTGAATTAGCACAAAAGAACAATCCTTCTGCCCAGTTTGAAGTAATGGATACGCGAGACCTCAACAAAGTAAATCAACAATTTGATGCCATTATTTGTGGTTTTTGTCTGCCCTACTTGTCCGAAGAAGATTGTTCCAAACTTATCAACAGCACTGATAAAATACTCTGTCCTAATGGTATTTTTTATCTTAGTTTTGTTGAAGGGCATTCTACTGAATCAGGTTTCATTTCGGGAAGTACCGGCGACCGAACATATTTCTATTATCATAATTTAAAGAACATAGAAAAACAGCTTTCTATACATAATTTCAAAATCATTAAATCGTTTGAAGTTAAATATCCAAAATCCGAAAATATTGAAATTCATACGATACTAATTGCTCAAAAAAATGAAAGAAATCATTGCACTTTCTGAAAAAACAATAACCATAAGCAGAAATGAATTTCTTAAAGTAAAAGGCAGTATGGACGATACTATTTACTTTGTAGAAAGCGGCAGTCTGCGTCTTTTTGTACTGGATGATGACGATGAAGAACAAATCATTCGATTTGGTTACCAACAAAATTTAATTGTGTCACTGGATTCTTTCTTAACCGGAAGGCCTTCTGATTTGTGTATTCAGGCGATTAAAAAAACAGTTGTAAAGATTATAACAAAAAAGCAAATAGATCAGTTTTTAAAAATTGAAACCAATAAAAACCTATGGATTACTATTTTAGAAAACTTAGTAGTGCAGCAAATGGAACGTGAAATTGATATTTTAACCAATTCTCCAAAAGAAAGATACCAAAGAGTTTTAAGGAGAAGTCCGCAGCTTTTTCAGGAAGTCCCAAACAAACATATTGCCAACTATCTAAGAATGACACCAGAGACTTTATCAAGATTAAAAAAGTCTTGATTTCGATCAATCATTTCCGGAAAAACTTTTTGAAACTTTGCTTCAAAAATTAAACCTATGCAATCAGAAAAACTCATACAGTTACTAATCAATCAAACGAGAGATAGTATCAATCAGGCTGAAAAACTTAAGAATGCTACTATACAAACTTTGACCTGGAGAGAAAATCCTGCTTCCTGGAACATTTTGGAATGCATGGAGCATTTGAACTTGTATGGTGATTATTATCTACCTGAGATAAAAAACAAAATAAAGAACTCGAAAACCTCTTCTGAAACCCATTTTAATAGCGGATTTTTAGGAGGTTATTTTGCCAAAAGTATGCTTCCGAAAGAAAAGCTGAACAAAATGAAAACCTTTAAAGACAAAAATCCATTAAACTCTGAGCTTGACAAAAGTGTAATTGACAAATTCATCAATCAACAATTTGAATTATTAGCGTTACTGGAACAATCCAAAAAGGTGAGTTTAAATCGTATAAAAATCCCCACTTCTTTATCCCATTTACTAAGACTAAAACTGGGAGATACTTTTCAATTTTTTATTCATCATATCCTGCGACATCTGAATCAAATTGATACCATAAAAGAGTCAATAAAAAAGACAGGTCCAGTACACGAACTGTCATGACCTAAAAAACGAAACCCCACTTACGGATGCAAATGGGGTTTCAAAAAAAAAAAAAAAAACTACTTCACAATTAGTTTAGCCGTAAACAATTTACGGGAATGTATTTTTAGAATATAAACTCCTTTCGGTAAATCCTGATTGATTAGAGAAAACTTATTATTGTTTACATTTTTTGTAGCATATAATAGTTTCCCTTCCATGCTGTAAATTTCTATTTCATCAATAGGATATTCAGATTGAATAAAGGTTTCCGTATCATTCTTTGTTGGATTTGGATACACTCTCAAACCATTATCGATTTTAAATTCATCGTTGTTCAGATGTGGATCGATTACTTCAAAAGAAACTCTGTTTGAAACTTCATTATAAGAATCGTTAGTAAACATTACCAAAAAGTATTTCCCTTTTTCTGTTGGCAATTCTGTAGCAGCAATATTTTTTGTTCCTTCAGAAAGTCCTTCGAAATAGGTATAACTCACCAGAGGTTTTTCATTCGGATTATCTCCATCATGATAAATTCCCAACCAGTCTTTTACAATTCCCGGAGCGTCTGTCCACGAAGTGGTAATCTGCTCGCCCAAATCATAAACCGGTTTATTGATCCATAATTCGGTAACAACTGCTCCTACTTTAAAAAATACTTTGTTTCCAATCGGATTAAATCCGTCCTGTAAATAATACTCGGCATAATAATAGCCTTTTGGCAGTCCTGTGAAAGATTTAGCATCTGCAGCCGTTGTAACGTATTGCCAGCTTGTTGCTGTAACTCCGGATCCGGGATTAACCCCCATTCTGTAAATACCAATCCAGTCTTTTGCCAGTTGCGGACCATTAGTATAATTAATAAGGATAGGAGTTCCAACAGAATACTCGGTTTTATCAGTCGTTAAGGTCGGAACCGGCCCTACATAAAAGTATTTTCGCGGCGCAATTTCCGTGTATCCTCCATTTGAAAATATTGCAGCATAGTAGCGTCCTTTAGTAGCCAGTCCGCTAGAGAAAGTAATAAATCCGCTGGCACTTCCGTCCGTATATTTCCAGGTTTGCGATGGCGAAGAACCTCCCGGAGTCTGCCCTTCTTTGTATAAACCAATCCACGTTGAAGTACTGGCCGGAGCATCAGTAAAATCAACTTTTATAGGTGTGTTCAACGAATAAGTCAGAGCATCTGTAACTATTGCCGTATTTACATTGTTACTTCCTGTAATCGTAAAAGTCTGAACATCGCTCCATGGTGACCATTCAAGATTACGGTCTCTGTATCTTAACTTCACATAGTATTTGCCATTTGGAAGTGAATTAGAAGCCAAATCCATTTTAGTAATATCTACACCCAGATTGATGTTTACGGTCGAATCTTTCTTAGTGCCGTACTTTCCGTATAAATTTTCAAAATCTCGATATACTTCTTTCTTTACAATATCGAATGTTGGTGTTTGAGAAATCAAAAACTGACTGGTATTCAACTTCTCATCTGTAGTTGTCGTATAAGTCGATCCGGAAACGGTTAACGGCAATGTATTTGTCGCAGTAAAAGTATTCGTAATCGAAGGTTTGGCAGGTGCCGCTTTGTTTTTATATCGATGAAATTCATCCATTAACTGGTTGTTCTTCCATTTATCAACACTTCCAATAGAATAACTTTCAATGTCCATTTTTCCGTTTGTCACGTCAATATCTACAATTTGGTAAATCCAGTTACAAATGGTTTTCTGCACATCATCAAAATCCTGCTCTGTAGAAGATCCCCAATATTGATCCCAGGCCGTACCTCCCGAAATAATATTATAGGTAGGTGTATTTTTCAATTGTCCACGATGATACAAATGATGGTGCGCCCCAATATGCATCGAATATTTTGGAGAAGTTACCAATAACGGCACGGCTGTATTACGAACCCAAGTCGAAATATCACCTACATATTGCTCTGCCTGATAAGGTCTGTGGCTTAAAGAGAAAATCCATTCTACAGTATTATCCGCATTTGCAGCGGTAAGAACTTTTTGCAACCAGCTTAGCTGTTCTGCCCCTGTATGTTCTGAACTTAAACTGATAAACAAAACATTACCAGCCTGCTGTGCATAATAATTCTCTGTTCCTGACGAAATGCCTTTATACGAAAGCTCGCTTATATAAAAATGTTCATAATAGGAGTTCATTCCCAGCGTTCCGTAGGTTTCATGGTTTCCTACTGTGGTCTGAATAGGTACATTACCTGATAACCCTCTGTTCTTTTTAAAATGCACATTTTCGTAATGATCTAAAGTTCCCACATCAACCTGATCCCCCACCATAAAAGTCATAGAGATATTATCATCCGGAGATGCGTCTTTTCCCCATTTTTGTCTTATTTTTCTTTTGGCCGCTGACACTAAAGAATCATAACGCGGAACAGCTTTCAGTTGATTATCCCCCATAATCAAAAACCGAATGTGTCCATTAGCTGTTGCTGCTTGTCCCGGATTGGGCAATGTTTTAAAAGAATAAACCGAAGACACATCTGCTCCGGTTTTTATTCTGTAGAAATATTTCGTGTTAGGCGAAAGGTTCGTCAGCTTTGCACTATGGTAGAAATAATTACCCGGATAACCTGAATCTGTAAAAACATTTGTATTACCGGTAACAGTAACATTTAGACTCGATGCTGTTGTTCCGTACTCTACAATAGATTCCGGATTACTGTCCGTTTTCCAGTTAACATAAATAGATGTTGGTGTCGCGTTTTGCAGATAAGGAAATAATTTTTGCGCTTTTGAAGCATAACTTAACCCCAGAAGCATAAATAATAAGTAAAGTTTTTTCATACGTTTTTTTGTTTAGATCGAACAAAAGTATTGTTCGAAAACGTAATAGCTTTTAAGAGAACATTACCTTTCCCTTATCTTTACTTCTCTTTATTGTAAAGTTGTTTAACCTTTTGCACCTAGTTGATTTTAATCTAAATCATAGAACTTTTTAATTAAATCATATAAGATCTTTCTTGTTTTTTGGCCTAATTTTAAGTTATACGAATCAGAACAGCAAGTTCTTAAAACATCAAAGTCATGCAAAATAAAATCAAACGTTTGTTAATGGTATTTGTACTATTATTTTTATTTACGAGCTGCGAAGTTATCGGAGACATTTTTAAAGCCGGAATGGGCTTTGGTATCTTTATCGTTATTTTTATTATTGCGATAATTATCTTCATTTTCGCTAAACTGTTTGGCAAAAAATAAATCAAAAAAAAATCCCGTTCAGCTAGCGAACGGGATTTCTCTTATTATAAATTATAAAATTACAGGTTGTACATTTTTTTTCTTAATTCCTGAATTTTTTCATCGTCCAGGTATTCGTCAAATGTCATGTAACGGTCTATGACTCCGTTTGGTGTTAACTCCACTACTCTGTTACCAACAGTTTGTGCAAACTCGTGGTCATGTGTGGTGAAAATTACGGAACCTTTAAAATTTTTCAATGAGTTATTAAAAGCTGTAATGGACTCCAGATCTAAGTGATTGGTTGGCTCATCAAGCATTAAGATATTGGCTCTCTCCATCATCATTCTGGACAGCATACAACGTACTTTTTCCCCTCCTGATAATACGCGGCTTGTTTTTAACGCCTCTTCTCCGGAGAAAATCATTTTCCCTAAGAATCCTCTAATAAAAACCTCATCACGCTCTTCTTCTGTTTTGGCGTACTGGCGTAACCAATCTACCAAAGTCAGATCATTTTCAAAGAAAGAATGATTCTCAGCCGGTAAATAAGCCTGATTGGTTGTAATTCCCCAATCAAAGGTTCCGGCATCTGCCTTTTGTTCGTTGTTCAAAATTTGGTAGAATGCTGTTGTAGCACGTGAATCTTTAGAAAAAAGAACGATTTTATCGCCTTTTGCCATATTCAAATCAACATCTTTAAACAAAAGATCGCCATCGATAGAAGCTGCCAGACCTTCAACATTCAAAATCTGATCTCCGGCTTCACGATCCTGATCAAAAATAATCGCAGGATAACGACGGCTTGAAGGTTTAATTTCAGAAATATTCAATTTCGAAATCATTTTTTTACGAGAAGTAGCTTGTTTCGATTTCGCAACGTTTGCACTAAAACGACGAATAAATTCTTCAAGTTCCTGTTTCTTCTCTTCTGCTTTTTTGTTCTGCTGTGCACGTTGTTTTGCCGCTAATTGGCTGGACTCGTACCAGAACGTATAGTTTCCTGAGTAGTGGTTTATTTTTCCAAAATCAATATCAGAAATATGTGTACAAACCGCATCTAAAAAGTGACGGTCGTGAGACACTACAATTACAGTATTTTCATAATTCGCAAGGAAATTCTCTAACCACGCAATGGTTTCAAAGTCCAAGTCGTTGGTAGGCTCATCCATGATAAGTACATCCGGATTTCCAAAAAGTGCCTGCGCCAAAAGCACACGTACTTTAATTTTTCCTTCCAAATCACCCATTAGAGTATAATGATCTGCCTCTGTGATTCCTAAGTTAGACAACATGGCCGCAGCATCAGAGTCGGCATTCCAACCGTTCATTTCTTCAAACTGAACCTGAAGTTCTCCAATTCTGTCTGCGTTTTTATCGTTGTAGTCTGCATAAAGTTCATCCATTTCTTTCTTAACAGCATACAAAACTTTATTTCCCATCAAAACAGTTTCCAAAACCGTATGCTCATCGAACATGTTGTGATTTTGGTTCAAAACCGACATACGTTTTCCCGGTTCTAAATGAATATGTCCTGATGTAGGATCAATATCTCCTGCTAAGATTTTTAGAAAAGTAGATTTTCCAGCACCATTGGCTCCAATAACTCCATAAATATTCCCATGAGTGAAAGTAGTATTTACTTCGTCGAACAAAATTCGTTTGCCAAACTGAACTGATAAATTATTGACTGTTAACATGAATGTCTTTTTAATTAATTTGGTGCAAAAGTATGAAAAAAGGTTCAGAGTTGCAAAGGGGACAATAGTGAAATGTAATCTGTAAAATGTAAGATGTTATCTAACCTACAGTTCACCGTTTACAGCTTATATTTTACAGATTACATTTCACATTTTACTGCTTACATCTTACTGTCTGCTTTCTTTCGCCAAAGCGACTTCTAAACTCTCAAAATTAGGAAGCACTTTAGCAATCATACCCTCTTTGTTTAAAATAAAATGCGTTGGAAATGAATTTAACTGCAAGGCTTCATTCATGTATACTTTCATATCGGGAATAACGGAATATGACAATGGTTTTCTTGCCAGAAATGTTTTTAACTGCGCTGCAGCATCTTCTGCAAGGCTTATAAACAGAATGTCTTTTCGGTCTTTGTATTCCGCAGCTAATTTGTTGACTTGCGGAAATTCTCTGATACAGGGTGTGCAATGAATGTACCAGCATTTGATCACCACTATCTTTCCTTTCATCGATTCATTGCTAACCAAGTTTCCATCCAGATCTTTAAATGAGAATTTAGGAAAAGCGGTTCCTTCCATTTTGTAATTCTTAAGAGCGTCAAAACCAATCTGGTTCATCGTTGCCTTTATACTGCTATCAGTCCCGGGCTGAATTTCGAATAATTTATAAACATACATTTCGGGTTCTGATTCTAATCGAATTGGGATGAAATTTCCGTTTGCCAACTGCTCTAAAAAAGTCTCTTTTGAAATTTCTTTTGAAGAATCCAGAGCAATAAAATCTATGGAAAGCATGATTTTTTTGCTCTGATAAACGGACCAGTCTGTGTACGTTTTTTGAATTTGAACAGGATCAACTTCCGGAGCTCCGAATCTATTCTGTGCGGTACTTATGGCGAAAAAGAGAAAAATTATAATAAAGCTGACAAATTTCTGCATGGAATCTAAGATAATTGTATTTGATCTCAAAAGTAGTGAAAGTTTTTTTTTAACCGCAATGACGCAAGGTTTTCGCAAGGTTCGCAAAGTTTTTTTAAAAGGTTGTGACGCGGATGAGACAGATTCGTTTCACGAAAACGCGGATTTACACTGATTTTTAAAATCCGTTTTTATCTGCGTCTTTCCGATAGCAAATCCGTTTTATCCGTGTCCTTTACCTCAACATAAAGATTAAATCATTTTAAACAAAAAAAAACCCGACAATACAATTGTCGGGTTTATAATGCGCTTCCTTCAGGTGAAAACCAAATAACAAATCACCTCAATTTGCAGCATTTATTCGAAATAAAAATTAGATTAAAAAATAAATAACCAAACTCAATTTTAACCATTCCAACTTTTTATTTCTGTATTTTTCATTCTTCAATAGTGCCCTTTTAGTTCAAAAAGTTCATTACTTTGAATGATTTTTTATTTCCTGCTTTGTCCGTCACCACAACTAAAAATAATTGCTTAGTGGTAAAGCTGTAGTTATGAAGCACCACTTCTTTGTTTTGATGAACATTTCTATGACTTACCAATGGTTGTCCAATGGTATTGAAAACTTCTACCTGAGCAATATCTCCAGAGTCAGTTGTTACTAATAAAGCATCGTTTTTAAAGTAAGCGATAGTCGTACTTTTCGTTTCGATTCCTTCAGGTAACGCTCTTGCGGCAGTTTGTCCTGCAAAATACGCTGCATACGCTTTAGACAATTCAGATGAATTACCACAAGAAGAAAAATCCCAGTTAACAGACCAAGTCATAAAACCTCTTAAAGCAGGATATGGCCCGCCTGGCTGCATAGTGTATGTTCTTCCTGAAAAAGTGGTTCCGGTTCTTAAATAATGCATCGCACTAACTCCTTCTGCCGGTGTTATAAAACCACTTCCCGCTGCACTTGGACAAGCTGGTAATGCTATAAGGATTTTTGAAGGCGGTAAACCATCAAAACGCATTCCTGTTGTACCAATGTTGTACCCTTTTATCAGCATATCAGTTAGAGCTGTTACCATGTTTCCTCTCTTAGATGAACCATAATACTGACCGTCTAATCCGTTCTCTCCTCCTGTATTATACAATTGTACAGCTAACAAATCTAATTCATTACGCAAGTTGTGAATAACTGGCAGGAAGGAACCAAAAGTATCATTGTAGGTAGAATATCCTCCTTGCACATATTGTGTTTCCGGAGCGGCAGTTAATAAAAATCCAGGGCCATAGAAAGCTTTTAATTCTTTAAAAGCATCTACTACGTTTTTCAATCTTGGATAAGCAGAAATACCCGCATAAGAAATATCTCTTAAACCTCCTGCGTTAAAATTCATCGATCCGCCTTCAAAATCGATATCAACTCCGTCAAATTGGTACTCGTCAATAATTGCTTTCAGACCATTAACAAAAATATTCTTTTGAGTTACGTTCTCTAAAACAACATGACCATTTTGACCTCCGATAGATACAATAACAGGAACCCCGCTATTTCTTAAAGATTTTATATCGTTTTTCAACAATTGCTTATCGAAAACACCATTGGTCAAATATCTTGCATCATTTGTAGTTAATACCGGAGTATAACCATCACGGTTAACCGTTTCTACGAAAGCATAATCCACTACGTTAAATTTGCTTCCCACCATTTGAGAGAAATATAAAAATGGAGCTCCAGCATTTTCCCAGGAATGTGCATATCCTAAAACAATTTTTCCTGGAAGCGGACGCCATCTAGTAGTATCTTCCTTAACAATTTTAATGGCATTGTTTAAGGTAGTTACAGCAGCTTTATCATCGGTTGCTTTAATTACAATCGGATAATCCTGATAAGCAGCTGGTGTAAAATTATACGTATAGGTATTATTAGTACCTGCCGTCATGTTGAAGGTTCCTCCATTGATTGTAATCGTAACACCTGAAACCGATCCGTCACTATCAACAGCTGTAACCGAAATTGGCACAACCTGCAAAGAAGGTTGATTTATTGTAGTGTTCGATGGTGAAATCCAAGTAATTACAGGCAATGAATTAGGACAATTTGTCCCTGAACATTGTAAAGCAAACGTTTTTGTATTTTCTGCAGTCGCACCGCTTGATGCAGTTACGGTTGCTTTTAATGTATAATTTTTATTGAAATCTGCTAAAACCGGTGTCCAGTTTGCTACGTATTCCGTTCCTGAAAGCGCTGCTGTAATATTTTGTCCGTTGATGTTGAACACCACTGACGAAATAGTTAAGCTGGCATCTACACTTGCAGTTGCTTTTAGCTGTATCGCAGTTCCCGGAGCAATAGCTACCGTTGCTGCAGAAGGCGCTGTAATGGTAACCTGAGGTGGTGTAACTGCATTTCTATTGAAATTATAAACTGTTGGTGTCGTTGGCATTGCAAAATTTGCCAGATTATTTGGGAAGTAACTTACTTCACCATTTTGCCAAGAATTTAATTTCAAACTTAAAACTTGCGCATAACCCGCTGTAACTGTGTTGTCATAGCTAAAGTTCCCCTGAGCATCTGTTGTAGCCAAAACGCTTTTCCATGGATGCGTGTTATCGGTCCAAGGCACAATAAGTTCTACTTTTGCATTTGCAACCGGAGCTGTACCATTTTTAACAGTACCACTAATTAGATTAGCACTTACCAAATTTTGCGTAAAGTCAAGAGTTTTGTTCCCAGACTCTGTTGTTGAAACTGCTGAAACCGGAGCAAATGTTAAGTTCGTTTTAGCAACAGATACCTTATAATCTGATCCTGAAGTTAAACCTGCAAAAGAATAAGCTCCATTTCTATCTGTTGTAGCAGTTAAAACTGTCGTACCTGAAACTGCCGAAACTACAGCTCCTGATACCGGAGTAGTTCCGTTTAGCACTTTTCCGCTCATTGCATAAGAGGATGTTCTTGCAGTAGCAGCGGTATTGAAATTATAAACCGTAGGGGTTGACGGAACAGCAAAACTGGTCAGATTATTTGGAAAATAATTAACGTCGTTATTTTGCCACGCATTCAATTTCAAACTTGAAACAGTAGTATATCCGTCTACAACTGAATTGGCAAAGCTATAATTTCCTTGTGCATCTGTAGTCGCCAAAACGCTTTTCCATCCGTGTGTATTGTCAGTCCAAGGTAAAACGATTTCTACTTTAGCTCCTGCAACCGGAACTGTACCGTTTTTAACTGTACCGCTAATTTTATTGGTTCCAACGTTATACTCGGTTAAATTCAACGTTTTGTTGGCTATTAGATTGGTATAAACTGTTGAAGCTGGCGTATAAGTTTTTCCTGTAGCTGAGGCTGATATTGTATAATCTACACCAGAAGGAAGACTAAGCGAATAAGTACCATTTGCGCCAGAAGTTGTGGAAACAGGCGCTCCTGTTGATGTTGCGGTAACCGTAACTCCCACAGCCGGTGTAGTTCCGTTTAAAATTGTACCACTAACCGTGTAATACACAATCGGAGCCCCTTGAACAAAATTTAACGTTTTATTGCTATCAATTGCATTGTAAGTTGTCACAGCTGGTGTATAAGGAAAGCCTGTTTTAGCAGCTGAAACTGTAAAATTAAGTCCAGCAGTTAAACCTGTAACACTGTAGGTTCCATTAGTACCGGAAACAGCAGTTAAAACGGTCGTACCGGAAGTTGCTGTAACTGTAACTCCTGAAACTGGTGTAGTGCTAGTGCCAACTACAATAGTTCCACTTACGGTGTACAATGGCTGTGTCCCCTGAATCACAACTCCTGTCTGATCAGCAGCAACATTTGTTAAGCTAACCGGTGTAAAAGTATAGGCAGTCTTTATCGCCGTAAGGGTATAGTTTTGATTCTTTGGTAAATTATAAAATGTAAAATTACCTGTCGGAGACACTACGCTTTCTAAAACTACATTACTTGCATTTCTAATTTCTACAGTAACGTTTGTAACCAAAGCTGTTCCATTTTTTACAGAACCTCCAATACTTACGGTACCTTCGACAATACTTTTAAACGAAGTATCTACCTGAGTTAAAAGTGAATTAGGGATAGAACCTCTGGTATCCTGAGATAATTCCCAAATCATACCACCGGCCAGATTTTTAGATTTGATGTACTGTACTTTTAAATCCATTGATTGTTTATCTTCATAACTGATAAACTGTTTCAAACTACTATTGTACAAATAAGGAACTTTAGTCGTGTTATCAAAATACCTTACCCAACCTGCAGCAGCTGCCGTTGGCGTAACTAACATGGTATTTGGATCTAAAAAAGCATGTGAATTGGTAACCGGATTTCCAACCAGGCCACAAATTTCGATACTTCCGGATTTCTCACAAGCTGCCGGTCCGTCCCAGGTTCCTGTTGGGTTTTGCGGATTTGTACAGCCTGCAACATTATATCTTGGTGCAGCAACAAATAACCCAGGAAAGTTTGGATTGGTTCCGTTATTGGCAACGTTGTCAAATTTCTTGCCGTAAAAAGGTAATCCCATGATTAATTTATTGGCAGGAAAACCAACTACATTCAAATAGATGTTCGTTAACTCATCAAGTGATTCTGACTGAGTTGCACCATATAATGGATCATTCGGGTTTCCGCTTCCATAAAGAGGAGCATTGTAACATGTTTTATCATACCAGTTTCCGCCAAAATCATATCCAAAGTAAGTAATGTAATCACAGTACGTTGAAATATCTTCGGTCATTCCATACTGTGCTCTGTTGTTTGGTCCTAAGTATTGTTTAGGCACATTTCGAACATTGTTTCCGGCTGCAATAGTCACTAGTTTATTAGGCATTGCCTGACGCATGGCTTTTAATAAAAGTACAAGGTTTTTATTGTCATCGGGGTGGTATTTTTGTGGAGGAACCGGGATTCCGTTCACGATTTCAGTACCGTCTGTTCCTCCCATAAGAGGATACTCCCAGTCAATATCAAATCCGTCAATAAACGGATAAGTGACAATGAAGTTTGCCATATCTGCAGCTAAAGCAGCTCTTGCCACCGGACTTGCGGCAATTGGAGAAAGATCCTGACCTTTAGTCCATCCTCCAACAGAGATTAAAATTTTTAAATGCGGATACTTTTCTTTCAACTTTTTCAAGTCATAAAAATTCCCTTTTACAGGAGCATCCCATGGAATTCCGCCTTCCGTATGCTCATAATCAGCATAGGTATCCAAACATTTTAATTTTGTATTCTCCGGACGGGCAGGGTCAAAAGTTGTCCCGTAAAAAGAATAATTCAAATGGGTTATCTTGCTCCCGTCTATCTTGGGAACGTTGAAATCCCGGGCATAAATAGCCCATTGCGCATAATACCCTACTACTTTTTTGCCGTGGGCTGGTTGGGCCGACGCAAGTAAGGGAAACAGTAACATAAAGAGTAATCTGTAATAATGTTTCATAGTTAATAAATATTGGTTAATAGATAATAAATATTCCAATTACAATACCTTACCTGCCAAAATGCGGCAAATAAATACGATAACCGGGGTTCAATACACCGCGAATAAATAACATCACGACACACTGGATTTTTAATTCATTACTTCTAAAAATAAATATTACTATTACTGATCCTAGCCATAATCATTAGTGAATAGTAGTGACTGATATTTATTTAATTTTTAAAAAAATTAGTTTAAACACAGAAGATAAATTTGGGATTCATCAATCTAAATACTTTACTTTTTGTCATGTTTGTGGTATGCGACTTACTATTTGGTTTTTAAATGTTAATACTTCTTTATATGGTTATAATTGTATGCTTATTCTTTGGTCAGGAGTTAAAGATTTAGTGAAGTCTACCATAATTATCTCTGCCAAAAACCTATATGGCAGAGATAACGAATTACTAAATAATCATGGTAAAAAAACATACTAAATACTAACTCAAACAAATCTTTAAATTAATTTTTTAAGACTTTCATACACTGACAACTCAACATCAGCGTGGTCTTTACTGTTACATTGCTCGATTAAATTTTTCAGATCATCTCCTTTTAAAGTTGATTTGTTATCTAAAACAAGTAATAGTTCTTGTGATGCATCATTCAATTTTTTGGACAGAGGTAAAAAGTGCTGTATCAAAGGTGCATTTGCACTCAATTCTACCAGTCCTTTGTTTACAGCAATCCATTTGTTGAAAAATGCAGTTACTTTTGCTTTATTCTCCGGAGTCTTACTTGCTAAATATTGTGCTACTGCATCGTCAAAAGCCAAAGAATCTTTAGCATCCGGTGTACAGGCATCAGCAAAAAGAGTTAACGGAGAGTACATTTGATATTCGGTTCCTCCTTTGTTTCGTTTATACCCTTTTAAAGGCTCGCAAACATTTGTAAATTCCTCAACGAAATCTGTATTCTGATTGTTTGAGATATTTCTTAAAATCACATCCTTATTGCGAATGTGTGTTAATCCCAGTTCTTCTAATCTGAAAGAAACTACATCGAGACGTTTACGCATACTGGCCAAATCGATTATATCTTCGGCTGACCAAAGTCGTTCTGCAATTGCAGCTGTTCTTGGCCAAAGTCTGGAATCAATTGTTGTTGATGATACGAGTTCTGTCCACATTGTTGCTTCACCTCCCAATACTCTTGCTTTTTCTTCAGTGGATAAATTGGCTCCTTTTGGCATAGGGTCATTCAAATAATGACTTGCCACCGGATACATTAAATCAATATAATACCCATTGGACATTACGGTTTTATATCCTTTTTTTACTGATTCAATCAAGGACTGACCTGCTACTACTCCTTCGTTAGGACCTCTCCAGGCATGAATAATGGCATCTTTTGACATATTCTTAGTCAAAATTTCCTCCCAGCCCATTAACTGTTTCCCATGTTTTTTAAGCATCGGAATTAACTGCATGGTAAAATAAGTCTGCAGTTCATGATTGGTTG
This sequence comes from Flavobacterium sp. B183, assembly GCF_023539155.1. Lineage (NCBI taxonomy): Bacteria > Pseudomonadati > Bacteroidota > Flavobacteriia > Flavobacteriales > Flavobacteriaceae > Flavobacterium > Flavobacterium sp. B183. Next base: position 4,842,998 of record NZ_CP097434.1, read on the forward strand.
TTAACTTATTTTTCTTTTTAAACTCCTGAATTTTTGGATTTGCATCCCAGTCCTTTCCTTCGTTTTCATCTCCTCCGATATGAAAATAAGCGCCTGGAAATAACGGGCAAACCTCATCAAATAATTCGCTTAATAATTGGTATGTTTTAGGATTTGAAGGATCTAATGTTGGTGAAAAAATACCCGCATTTCTTTCAATTCCATAGGTCGCAATTGCGGTTCCCTGAATATTTTTTTCAGAAGTTCCTCCTGTCAGTGTGATTACTTTACTTCCAATCTCAGGATAAGCTGTAAGTATTGCAGATGCGTGACCAGGAACATCTATTTCCGGAACGATTAAAATACCGCGCTCATCAGCATATTTTACGATATTTTTAATTTCCTCTTGTGTGTAATACATTCCATCCGAAGCTTTTTCAATTAGTTTTGGATGTTTTTTCATTTCAATTCTCCACCCCTGATCGTCCACCAAATGCCAGTGAAGAACATTCATCTTCATAGCCGCCAATCCGTCAATATTTCTTTTGATCACATCTACCGGCTGAAAATGCCTTGCTGCGTCGACCATCAGACCTCTCCAGGTAAATCTTGGAAAATCGGAGACTTTTGATACCGGAAAATAAAACGAGTTGTTCGTATTCTGCAACATTTGCAATAAGGTTTCAAGACCGTGCAGGGCCCCTAAATCACTTGTTGCATTGATTGTAATTTTGTTTGGTTTGATATCCAGGTGATAGCTTTCATCTTCATACAAACCAATTTTCCCACTCTTGGTACAATTGATTTGAAGCTCAGCTGTTGGAACTTCATTTAGTTTGGTAATAAATCCCTGTTCGAAAAAAATACCGGTTCTACCATCTAGTCGACGCAAAAAGCGAGTTACTCCGCCAAAAATTCGGGGATTTGGATTTCCGGTAATATTTACTTTAAAATTTTTATTTAACGCAAAATTACCATCACTTAACACAATGCTTTGAGGCCAAGGCATAAGATTTAACTGCTCTTTTTTAATCTGAGCACTAGCAGTTACACCCGCTAATAGTAGGACTAATAAATATTTCATTTTTTTTGTTTTTGGAAAGATGTTGCTTTTACACAACATTAATAATAAATAATAAAAGCAAAACTCAGAATGATTTCGATTGAATCCTCACTACTCCTAATGAAACCAATCTGAATTTTGCATTGCGATCCACTCTCACCCGGATCTTATATGGTATTTTTAATAATCAAAACGTTTAAAAGCTTCAATGGCTTCGTATTCTGCCAATCCTAGTTCGTCATATAAGACGGCAGTATTTTTGTTACGGTCTTCGGCTCTTACCCAAAATTCTCTTGAGTCATTTCCTTGGAACATTACGCGGTCTTTTTGTGACTGGTGGTACAAAATCGCATGGCGTTTAAGCAATACTTCTGATGGAGAAAGCGGAACGGCCATATCAATTTCATGAATGTCCCATTCGTGCCAGGCACCACGATACAACCACAACCAGCATTCGTCCATGTATTTTTCCGGTTTCAGTTGTTTCATTGCTGCAAAGATGGCATTCAGACAAACTTCATGAGTACCGTGCGGATCTGCTAAGTCACCCGCTGCAAAAACCTGATGGGGTTTGATTTGTGCAATGATGTCCTTTACAATAGCAATGTCTTCAGGACCCAACGGATTCTTTTTTACCTGTCCGGTTTCATAAAACGGAAGATCTAAAAAGTGCGTGTTTTCATCTTTTAATCCAATGTATCGGGTCGCTGCATAGGACTCTCTTCTTCGGATAAGTCCTTTTAATTTGCGAACTTCCAGGGAATCAATTTGGTTCTCTGATTTGTTATTCAAAAATTCAATTACAGCTTTAAAGTTGATTCCCGAGGCAGCATCGCCAAGAAAATCCTTAGCCACTTCGGCAAATTTAAGTGCCTCGTCGTCTGTAACGGCTATATTTCCGGAGGTTTGATATACCACATGTACATCATGACCTTGTTTGATCAGTTTTGAGAAAGTTCCTCCCATAGAAATCACATCGTCATCTGGATGCGGACTAAAAAGAATCACTCGTTTTTTTGCCGGATTGGCTCTTTCAGGACGATGCGAATCGTCGGTATTGGGTTTTCCACCCGGCCATCCGGTGATGGTATGCTGCAAAACATTAAACATATTGATGTTCAAATCGTAAGCAGAACCTTCCTGCGCCAAAAGATCTGACATTCCGTTGTTGTTGTAATCACGGTCTGTTAATTTTAAAATAGATTGTTTTGTTTTTTGGCACAACCAAACAATCGCTTTGCTTTTTAATTCTTGTGTCCAGATACATTCTCCTACTAACCAAGGCGTTTTGAAACGGGTTAATTCTGAAGCTGCTGACTGGTCTAATACGAAAGTCGCATTAGGGTGGTTTTGTAAAAATGTAGCCGGAACTTCAGAACTGATATCGCCCTGAATGGTTCTCTTGATGATATCGGCTTTGTTTTGTCCCCAAGCCATTAGTACAATTCGTTTGGATCTCATGATGGTAGAAACCCCCATGGTGATCGCTCTTTTTGGAACGTTATCGATTCCGTTAAAATCGGAAGAGGCATCCACTCTTGTAATGTGATCCAGTGTAATGATTCTGGTTCCCGAGTTGATGTGGGATCCGGGTTCGTTGAAACCTACGTGACCCGTGCGGCCAATTCCCAATAATTGAAAATCCAGTCCTCCTGCATTTTTAATATTCATTTCGTAATCGATGCAGTATTGATTAAGTTCTTCAATGGCAACGGTTCCGTCTGGAATATTTACATTTTCAGGTTTGATGTCAATATGATTAAAAAGATGCTGATGCATGAAATAATGATAGCTCTGATTGTTCTCTTTGCTCATCGGATAATATTCATCCAGATTAAAAGTGATTACATTGCTAAAACTTAAGCCTTCTTCTCTGTACATTCTCACCAACTCTTCATAAACTTTTATAGGAGAAGAACCTGTGGCTAAACCTAATACGCAAGATTTATTCTTTTCTTGTTTAGATCGGATTAATTGCGCAATTTCCTGTGCTACAATTACCGAAGCTTCTGCGGAATTCCTGAAGATTTCATTGTGGATTTTCTCAAATCGTGTCTCTTCAAATTTCCCCGCGCTTTTATAGCTGATATCAGGTTTTATTTCTAAAGCACTTTTCATTTCTTTTCTTTTTATAACATTTACAATTTTGGTTTATGAAATGGCATAAACAACTCTCGTTGTCTACGCCATTTACTAACCAAACTTAAATTCTTTTAATTCTTTGATTATTTTTTTTAGAAATTTGGAGCATTAACATCCCACCAAAGTCTGGTTCCTCCATTATCCGGACCACCTAACTTAGCTACACCAGTTGCTACACCTTCTTTATTATTTAGTACTTCATTTGAAGTAAAGTTGATTCTTCTAGGACCAAGTTCCGTAGTAATTTTTCCTCCACTATTGTTTACCACTACAGGGAATAATTTTGGATATCCTGTTCTTCTGTAATCAGACCAAGCTTCTTGTCCTTCCGGGAAACCTGCGATCCATTTTTGAGTAATAATTCTTTGCAGTTTCACCTCATTTGTAGCTGCATCATCCCAGGCAATAGTAATATTATTTACCGGAGCTGAATTGTTTACAGCAGCAACAGGATCAACATATGCTACAGGCAGACTAGTATTATCCGTTAAGTATTTAGCAATACCTGAAGCTTCTCTTTGGTCAAATGACGCTCCAATACCTGCCTCATATAATGATTTAGCATCACCTCCCATATTCCAGCCTCTTAGAGCTCCTTCTGCTCTTAAGAAATAAGCTTCGGCAGTAGTAACTAAATAAATGGTTTTAGATCTAACCACTTCTCCAATACCTGAAAAACGCTCACGGTCTCCTTTTCCTCCAATGGCTATACCAGTACGAATTCCTTTAAACTGACCTGTAAATTGAGCTGATTTATCAAAATAAATTGGCATTCTAGGGTCGTTGTATCCTTTTAATATAGACTCCATATCAGCAGACATTCTAATGTCTAACCATGAACCACTAATGGTAGCAATAGGGTTTGTAAAAGTTGGAGATACAATTCTAAACGCATCTTTTTTAGCTGTAAATACTCCGAATTTTTGTGCTACCGCTTTTTCAGCCTGAGCTTTTGCTAAAGCAGGTTTTACTTTTACGATACGCATAGCTAATCTCAAACGTAAAGTGTTGGCAAATTTTACCCAAGAAGCATAGTTACCTTCATAACCAGACAAATCCGCATCTTTAAATACAAAAGGCTCTCCGGCATCTGCTCTTTTTGTTAATTCATCTACAGCAAAATCCAACTCGCTAAACATTTGGTTGTATACTTCTTCCTGAGAATCATAAGCAATTGGCGCATTTTTACCGTATTGAGAATAGATGATAGGACCAAAGATGTCCGTAACACGGTGCATTCCTTCTACTTTCAAGATTAGAGAAAGTGCATAAAAATGGTCAAATTTCCCTTTTGTTTTGTTCGCAATATCGTATGCATTAAACATAACAGTAGGATAAGCATTTGTCCAAATAGCATTGTTCCATCCGTCAATTAAGTCATAAGTTGTATTGTTACTTCCTCCTCTAAAAGGGGTTGGAGTAGCCATATAACCTGACCAAATATCTGCATTTAGATTCTGTTGTAATTGATACTGAGACTCAAGCTGATCCCCTAAAACCTGAATGTTGTTAAACATCGGAGCGAATCCTTTTTTGATATCATTAAAATCATCCTTTAATTGATCATTGCTGAAACCATTAGGGTTAGTATTAATTTCATCAAAATTACCTGTACAACCTACTGCAGCAAGAAATGACATACAGATAGCTGTTTTTTTTATGTTATTTAGTTTCATTTTTTTTAATTTAGAAAGTTACATTTAAATTAAGACCAATACTTCTGGTAGAAGGTAAACCATAGATATCAATACCTTGTAGTCCCTCTCCTGTACTTAATGCAATGTTTGGATCAAAAGGAGCGTCTTTGTATATAAAGAATAAGTTTCTTGCAATTAATGAAATAGAAGCTGTTTGGAAAACTGGAAGTTTTTTAGGATTGAAAGTATATCCTACAGAAATCTCTCTTACACTTACATTTGTCGCTTTATAAACATATTCACCTGTAATTCCATCTCTACCTCCAACTTTTTTATAATAATCCTCAGCAGGTATATTTGTTACTACAGTCCCGTCTGGTTTGATTGCATTTACTGGAACTCCTCCTGCGTTTCTGGCATCACCTGTTGCTTTAGAAACTCCAAAGAAATCATTCTGAGCTTCAGTCATACTCATAACATTACCACCAAAACGTCCGTCAATTAAAACATTTGCAAAGAAAGAACCAACTTTGAAAGTGTTAGAGAAACCTAACATGAAATCAGGATTTGAATTACCTACTTCAGTAAAACCTTCAGTACCTTGAATTTTACCATCTTTATCTAATAAAATTCTACCCTGATCATCTTTTAGAATGTTTTTCCCCATGATAACACCAAACGGTCTTCCTTCAATTAAAGAGTATTGGTAGTTATTAACTCCAGGAACAGTCAAATTCACTATTCCTTTAGATGAAGCTGGAAGTTCTTTTACTTTATTTTTATTTTGAGAAAAGTTCACAGATGAATCCCATGAGAATTTATCTCCTTTAACAATACCAGCATTTACAACAATTTCAAAACCTTTATTTTCGATACTTCCGGCATTGAATCCATAAAATCTAACTCCCTCAGGGCTTCCGTCCGGCGCAGCAGATTGGAAATATTGATTTTTTGTTGTTGAATTATAGTAAGAAAGCTCAATACCAAATCTGTTGTTAAGGAATCTCCATTCCGTACCAAATTCATATTCTGATTTCAACTCTGGTTTTAAAGTAGTTCCTCTTTGTAATCCAACTTGAGGTTGTGTACTGTTATTCCCCGGAACATATAAATCTACAGGAGTAGTAACAAAAGCAGCAACATCATTACCAACCTGAGCGTAAGTTGCACGAACTTTTGCAAAACTAACTGACTCCGGCATTTTGAACATCTCGCTAAGTATACCTGTCAAACCTACAGACGGGTAAAAATAAGATCCTTTATTCGTATTCACTAATGTAGAAGACCAGTCATTTCTAGCTGCAACATCTAAGAACAACATGTCTTTGTAACCCAATGTAGTAGCTGCAAATACAGACTGTATTTCTCTTTTTGAGTCGATTGTTTGATAATTTCCTGTATTGTTTACAAAGTTGTTAAGTGTAAACCAGTTCGTTATTTTTAATCCGGCACCAATTCCAGAATCTAAAATTGTTCTGTCATTCGTCATCGTATTGGTAATACTTGTACCAATATTAGCATTAAATGAAAAATCATCACTAAATTTTGTATTGATCGTAGCAATTAAATCTCCATAACGTTGCGTACTTACCGCATCATTACTAATGTATCTACCATTAGCGTGAGAAAGTGTTCCTTGAGTAGTAGCAAAAATTCTCTTTTCAAATCCACTGTCAACTCTGTTATAGCTATATCTTGAAGCAATTGTTAACCATTCATTTGCTTTGTATGAAGCCGAAATTGCTCCGTTGAAAAAAGTGTTTGTGTCTTCAGATTTATTTCTGTTAATAGCCCAATATGGGTTTTGCATAATATCTCTGTTTGTCATCCAATTTTGAGCCATTAAATTTCTAGTCGGATTAAAAACTTCATAATTATTTTTATAATAATTGAAATCATTTCCTCTTGGCATTAAATAAACTCCTGTAAGTGGATTAAAGTAAAGACCATTTACCGGTTTATTTGCAATTGATTGTGTAGTATAATTTCCAGTTACACCCACTGTAAGTTTGTTATCAAAAAACTTTGCAGTTTGACGAATTCCAAAGTTATTTCTCTTAATTCCGTTACCTGGAATAATCCCTGATCCTGATGTATTAGCATAAGTTAATGCTGTAGAAGAATTTTCAGTTGCTGCAGAATATCCTACAGATGTAATTTGAGTAACTCCGGTTTGAAAGAAATCTTTAACATGATCTTTTATGTTTTGTTTCGCACCCCAAGACTCATCTTCCCCTGCTCTTGCAGCATAATCTTTTTGAAACTTTGGCAAATAAGCAGCCGATTCAAAAGTAGTTACAGACGAACCTGAAAAACTTGACTGTCCAACTTTTCCTTTTTTAGACGAAAGTAAAATTACTCCATTTGCTCCTTGCGATCCATATAATACAGAAGCCGCTGCTCCTTTTAGAACCGTCATACCATCGTAATCGTCCGGGTTAATTAAAGATACAACATCTCCACCATCACGGTTACCACCATTCAAACTACCAAAAGTATCATTTGGCTGACCTGAACCAGAGTTTAACATTGGAATACCATCAATAACATACAAAGGCTGATTGTTTGTTGCTGAAGAGCTTCCACGAATATCTACTTTTGTAGAACCACCAGTACCGGCAGAACTTTTTGTTACAGCAACACCCGCAATTTTACCTGCAATTGTATTGATAACGTTCGCGTCTCTTACACGTGTTAGCTCTTCCCCTTTAAGTTCCTGAGCCGCATAAGTTAAAGATTTTCTCGTTTTCTTGATACCTAATGAAGTTACAACAACTTCTGTAAGTGCATTTGACGCTGCTTGTAGCATTTTAACATTAATTGTAGCAGCATCACCTACAACTATTGATTGTGTTTCAAGTCCAACATAAGTAAAAACTAAAGTTTGTCCTTTTTGAACTTCAATTGAGTACACTCCGTCAAAATCGGAAGTAGTTCCCTTTTGACCTCCTTGTACTGCAACGGAAGCCCCTGGCAATGGCATTCCATCAGAATCTGTAATCACACCTTTAATGCTTTTTACCTGAGCAAGCGAAACTTGCGCCGTAAAAACAATCATAAAGATTAAGAAAATTTTTTTCATGTTAATTTATTTTGTTAGTTATAGGGTAAAATTATTCTTAAGGGATTGTTAAAAAAAATAATTTATACAAACAACATTAAATTTTAAACCAACGACATAAAACAATCAATAATATGCTATTCGAAAACGTTTTCTAGCCATTTTCTTGTAAAATTTTACAACAAAATAAATATTTACTACAAAAAAATCACTTTTATTAAACAATCATTTAATAATCATTAACATCTTAAGGGTATTTATGATCAAACTTTAACCAATGCTTCAAAATATGCATTACGAAAACGTTACCTCATCAAAAAAGCTCAACACATTTCTTTTATCATAAAATTTTATTTAAAAGAATTGCGTTTTAAAAAGTAATTGTTTAAAGTTGCATCATATTTAAGCTAAAGAAAATCCCTATAAACTAGTAATCAAAAGTTGAACGAAATACGAAAATTGAAATTTGACATTAAACTTAAAAATCATGTTTGGTTTTGGAGCTGCTATTTTACTCTTAACTTTTTAAGATGGGGAGCCTACTTTAATGACTACTCCTATTCATTCAAATCAAACCTGATAGAATTCTCTTTACACATTCCATTAGTCTATTTTAATTTATTTGTATTAGTTCCTCGTTTGGTGCTAAAACAAAAGTACATTCAGTACACCTTTATGATGGTTGCAAGCCTATTGGGTGTCTACTTAATAAAAACCGGTCTTACCTATTATATTATATCCGAAAATATTTGGCCCGAGGCAAACCGTGAATATCACACCTTCGACATTAACCACGTACTGGCAGTCTGCATTGGAGAATTGTACGTTGTTGCCATGGCGTCTTCTGTTTACCTTACACTAACCTGGTTGCGAGAACGCGAAAGAAACCGATCATTAAGAGAAAATCAGTTTAAGATCAAACTAAAATATCTGGAGAATCAAATTCAGCCTCATTTCTTTTTTAATACGCTGAATAACTTGTACGCTTTATCACTAGAATCTTCCGATAAAGTTCCGGACGTAATCTTAAAACTGTCTAATTTGATGGAGTATGTTTTATATGATGTCAAAGGAACCAAATCTGTTCCCTTAATCAAAGAAATTGATTACATACAAAATTATATCGAAATCGAGAAGTTACGTTTTGAGAATGTAGAAGTTACGATCAATCTGGAATCGAATATCGAGGATATTGTAGTACCTCCGCTGATCTTTATTTCATTGGTAGAAAATGCCTTTAAACATGGCGGAGTCAATAACAACAATATCAAAATCAAAATCAATTGTAAAGTTATCGACAATAAAATGTTAGACTTTGAAATCTTAAATAATTTTGTAATTTCACAAAATCTTAACTCGAAAGGTGGTATTGGCCTGGCGAATACCAAAAAAAGATTAAAACTGATTTACAAGAACGATTTTAGTCTAAAAAACACAATCAAATTAAATTACTATATAATCCGTTTGCAAATACCTCTTAATAATGAAAATTAAATGTGTGTTGGTTGATGATGAGCCTTTAGCAATCAAAGTCCTGCAAAATTATTTTACCAATTTTACAGATTTTGAAGTAATCGGCACATTTAATAATTCTTTGGAAGCGCTTGATTTTATAAACAGTACCACTGTCGATGCTGTATTCTTAGACATTAACATGCCTATGATGACAGGGTTCGAACTTATTAGCTTAATCGAAAACAAAACCAAAGTTATCATCACAACCGCTTTTAGAGAATTTGCCGCCGAAAGTTACGATCTGGATGTTCTGGATTATTTAGTAAAACCTATCCCGCTTCCAAGATTCATAAAATGCATTAATAAAATCACCACAGAATACAACCTGAAAAACAATATTAAAGTCGAAACCGTAAAAGGAGACTCTCATATTTTTATTAAAGTCGATAAAAAAATGATGAAAATTAATATTGAAGAAATTCTGTTTGTTGAAGGCATGAAAGAATATATAAAAGTGGTGACTTCCGACAAAACCTACATTACACACAAATCTCTGACTTCTTTATCTGAAGAATTACCGGCTGACCGATTCCTGCGCATTCACAAATCATACGTAATCGCACTCAACAAAGTAAAATCTATAGAGGGTAATCGTATTCAAATACAATCCTACACCATTCCAATTGGAAGAAATTACAGCAAAGAAGTAAAAAACAAAATTCTGGAATAAATTCAGCTTCCTAAATCGTTTTTGTAACTCAGTAAAAACTAACACATTGTTGAAAAAATAATGTCGTTGGTTTAAATTTAACATTATTTGTAGCTTTTTATTTTTTTTTGATACACTTAACAAATATATTTACGGTCTTCAAAAAACAATAAAATAAAAAATTAACCTCTTAAATTATGAGTTCAGAAAATGTTCAAACCAAATGGGGACAGTTTATCTCGTTGATAATTGTTTTCTTCTTTTGGGGTTTTGTTGGTTCTGCCAATGACATCCTGATTCCTGTTTTCAAGAAAGTATTCACCTTATCGCAAGTACAATCACAATTAGTAGCCTGGGCCTTTTATGCGGCATACTTCGTAGGTTCCTTGATTTTCTTTTTGGTGTCCTTAAAATTAGATGTTTTACAAAAATTTGGATACAAAAAAACACTTTCTGCCGGTTTACTCCTATCTGCCGTTGGATCATTTTTATTCATTCCCGCTGCAACAATGGAAAGCTTCCCTTTCTTCTTAACCGCTTTATTTACGGTAGGATTAGGGTTTTCTATCCAGCAAATTGTTGCCAATCCTCTTGCCATTAAAATGGGAAGCCCTGCAACAGGTGCACACCGTTTGACTTTAGCGGGTGGAATTAACTCTTTCGGAACTACAATTGGAGCTATCTTACTGGGAATAGCTTTATTCGGAATGGGAGATAACAAAAAGACAGCTCTTTCTTTAGAGGACATTAAACTGCCTTTTATTATTCTTGGACTTGCTTTTATCATCGTAGCCGTTTTCATGAACTTCTCCAAAATTGAAGATCCTGCAAAAGAGGACGAAGAAGAAATTAAAGTAGCTCACGAAAAATTCAACATACTAGACTACCCGCAGCTTTATTTAGGAATGTTAGGAATCTTTATCTACGTAGGTACAGAGGTAACCATTATCAGTAACCTTCCTGCCTTATTGCATACACATGAATTTGGAAACATCCTGGAAGATGCTATCGCCCCATTTATTGCCCTTTACTGGGGAAGTTTAATGATTGGCCGATGGAATGGTGGTGTTAACGTTTTCAACACTTCAAACTTAGTAAATACAGCACTTAAATTTATCGTTCCTGCTTTGGCATTTGGAGTAATCATTGGCGCTAACCTTTTTGCTGCACACGATGTTTCTTCTTTTTACATTTACCCAATCTGGATCTTATTATTTATAGCAGTAAGTTTTGTTGGAGGTAAAAATGCAGGTAAAACATTAATGCTTTTCGGAATTTCAGGAGTATTAATGATGTTTGCCGGATTGGTTTATCCTGACCCGCAAATTGCTAAATTCTTCTTCATTTCCGGAGGTTTATTCTTATCTATTATGTGGCCGTCTATCTTTGATTTAGCGATTGCCGGCTTAGGTAAAAACACCGGAAAAGCATCTTCATTCTTAATCATGATGATTCTTGGAGGTGGAGTTATTCCTTTAATTCAGGGAAGCATCTGTGATATCGACCTTACAAGTCCAAACGGAATTTTCGGAATCACGTGGACACACTTCTCCTACATCGTTCCTCTTTTAGGTTTTGCTTATTTAGGATTTTATGGCTTCTATTGCCCTAAAATTTTAAAAAGACAAGGGATCAACCACGTTGAAGGCGGAGGCGGAGGTCACTAAACCGAATAAAATTTTAAATTCCAAATCTCAAATTCAAATTCCAAACGCTCACTAAAGGTTTGGAATTTGAATTTGAGATTTGTTTTTTTTTATAATAAATACACAAACCCGGTAGATTTTTGAAACCTGTTGGGTTTATATATACAACATAAAAAAAACGCCATCTTTCTATTGAAAAATGGCGTTTTAAGTTTTTTAATAGCTAAGGACTACTTGTTTCCTTTTTCGAAATCAGCCACAAACTGAGCCAATCCAATATCTGTTAATGGGTGTTTCAACAATCCGTAAATTGCAGAAAGAGGCCCAGTCATAACATCAGCACCAATCTTAGCACAATTTACAATGTGCATCGTGTGACGCACAGAAGCTGCTAAAATTTGAGTTTCGTAACCGTAGTTATCATATACCAATCTAATCTCTTCGATTAAATTCAATCCGTCAGTTGAAACATCATCTAAACGACCTACAAACGGAGACACATAAGTTGCTCCAGCTTTTGCAGCCAAAATAGCTTGTCCTACTGAAAACACAAGAGTTACATTCGTTTTAATTCCTTTATCAGAAAAATATTTTGCCGCCATAACACCTTCTTTCGTCATAGGCAATTTTACCACGATTTGGTCATGTAATTCAGCCAGCTCCTCACCTTCCTTAACCATACCGTCAAAATCCAGCGCATTCACTTCAGCACTTACATCTCCTTCAACCAAATTACAGATGTCAACATAGTGCTTCAAAATGTTGTTTTTTCCGGTAATTCCTTCTTTAGCCATCAATGATGGGTTAGTTGTTACACCATCCAAAACTCCTAAAGCCTGTGCTTCTTTAATCTGAGCTAAATTAGCCGTGTCAATAAAAAATTTCATAATCTATTTATATTTAATTGTGTGTTTAAAAATTTCGTGCAAAATTACAACTTATAATGATTCATCAGCATTTTTTCATAAACTTTATCCGGTAATACACGTTTTAAAACAATGGAGAACTTCTGCATAAAAGCCCCTACTTTATAATGTACTTTTGGTTTTTCCTTTTGGATGATTTTATAAACAGCTTCAGCCATTTCATTTGGATTCCCCCCTGCGTCAACATGTTCGTTCATCGTTGCCAGAATATCGCCATACACTTTTTCGTAAGCCGAACCTTTTACCACCGGCGCATGATAACGACCTGCTGCAATATTTGTAGCAAAATCACCCGGCGCCACATTCGTAATTTCAATTCCAAACGACTTCACTTCCATACGCAAAGCCTCTGTAATTAATTCTAAAGCCCCTTTTGAAGCCGAATACACACTGCGATATGGCAATCCCATATAACCTGCAATCGAAGTAATATTGATAATCAAACCTGATTTTTGCTCTCGCATTTGAGGCAAAACCGATTTCATCACTTCAATTGGTCCAAAAAAATTGGTTTCAAAATTATTCTTGATTTCCTCCGTCGGAATCTCCTCTAAAGGTCCGGTAATTCCAACCCCGGCATTATTAATGACAACATCCAGCCTTCCGGAAGCTGCAATAATCTGAGCTACTGCCGACTGTATAGAATTTGTATTACGAACATCCAAAGCAACCAATGGAAAAACAGAGCTCTGTACCTTTTCAGGATTTCGGCTCGTTCCGTATACCACGAAACCTTTTTGGTGTAAATACTCTCCAATTGACTTTCCAATTCCTGAAGATCCGCCGGTAATTAAAACAACTTTACTCATTATTTAAGTTTTGAGTTATGAGTTATGGATTATGGGTTATGGGTTATGTGGAGAAATTTTTAATTTCCATCACTTAACTTTAACTTTCAAAAGGGTCAAAAATAAAAAAATCCTCCATAAGGAAGACTACTTTTAAATTAATTCTAAAAAAAAATCCCGAAACATCGGGAACTAAAAAAAAAAAAAAAAAAAAAAAAATGGCAAGCGACCTACATCGCACCGCTCAACCACGTACCCTTGCTATGTTCCCATCCTGGGGGAGTCTGCAGGAGCTGGTCGTGTAGGACTTGCCGGTGCAAATATACAATCTTTTTATATTTTTGCAAGACCTTTGTTGCTATAAAAATATCATCGTATATTGGCTTATTCAAATTTTAAACTATGAAAAATTATAACTTCCTAACTGTCATTTTATTAGGAATCACATTAATTGGATGTGGAGATACAAAAAAAGGTGAAAATTCTTTGTTTACTATCGATGATTCGGCTTTTCCAGCCCATTTTTTACCTCAGGAAGCCATTTCGATCGGTATTTTAAACCCAAATTCGAAAGAAATCGACAGCATTACCTACTTTGTAAACGATAAAAAAGTAGGTAGTACTAAAGGTGCAGAAAAATTCAAATTTGAACTAAAAGAACAAAGATTAGGGTATCAGTACCTAAAAGCTACCGTTTATTTTGGATCAGATTCCTCAGATGCCACTAAACGTGTAGAGCTAGTTTCTAATATAGAACCTAAATTATTAAAATATAAAATAATCAACACCTATCCGCACGACAAACAATCTTTTACTGAAGGATTAGAATTCTATAAAGACACTTTATACGAAAGCACCGGTCAGGAAGGAGCTTCTTACTTGAGAAAATACGATTATAAAACCGGGAAAATTTTCAAGCAAATTGATTTAGACAAAAAATACTTTGGTGAAGGAATTACGTTCATCAACGGCAAATTATTTCAGCTGACCTGGCAAAACAAAACAGGTTTTATCTACAATGCTAACACTTTAAAACTGGAAAAAACCTTTGCGTACGAGAAAGATATCGAAGGCTGGGGAATGACGAATGACGGGAAATACATTTATCAAACGGACAAAACAGAGAAAATCTGGAAAATGGATCCTGCAACGCAAAAAATGATAGATTACATCAACGTATATTCGGGAACTTCAAAAATTAAAGCCATTAATGAATTGGAGTGGATTAACGGAAAAATCTATACCAACGTTTGGTTTAAGGATGCTATTGCTGTCGTAAACCCTACTTCCGGAGCCGTTGAAGGAATTCTGGACATGTCAGGATTACGCAAACTTATGACTGATGTAACGAAAGATGATGTTTTAAACGGAATTGCTTACAACCCAAAAACTAAAACTATTTTTGTTACCGGTAAAAACTGGATCAAAATGTTCGAAATAACCGTTTCAGAATAAAACAATTAAGAACAAATTTTTAAACACAGATTTTACTAATTTCACTAATCTATTGTGTGATAATTGTGAAATTTGTGCTTTTTACTTTATACCTCAAAATAATGACAACTCTTATAACTAACATAAAAGAACTACTTCAGGTTCGCGAAACTTCAATAGCCAAAGTATCAGGAACAGAAATGGCCATACTTCCAACGCTTAAAAATGCCTATTTAATTCTAAAAGACGATCTTATTCAGGATTACGGCCTGATGGAAAATCTTCCAGAAACCAATGCCGATCTGACAATCGACGCAACAGGACGAGTTATATTGCCTACGTGGTGCGACAGTCACACCCACATTGTATATGCAGGAAATCGCGAGCAGGAATTTGTAGACCGAATCAATGGGTTTTCATATGAAGAAATTGCCAATCGTGGCGGTGGTATTCTAAACTCGGCTAAAAAACTCAATGAAACTACTGAAGAAGAAATCTACGAGCAGTCGAAACTTCGTTTAGAAGAAGTCATGCATTTGGGAACCGGAGCTGTAGAAATTAAATCAGGGTACGGACTAACTATCGAGGGTGAGCTCAAAATGCTTCGCGTAATTCAAAAATTAGCTCAGAATTATCCGATTGCCATAAAAGCAACGTTTTTAGGAGCACATGCCTTCCCTTTGCATTACAAAGAAAACAAAGCAGGTTATATTGATGAAATCATCACTAAAATGCTGCCTGAGATTGCCCAAAACAAACTGGCCGATTATGTGGATGCCTTTTGTGAAACTGGTTATTTCTCTGTTGAAGAAACAGAAAAAATCATGGAAACCGGAATACAATATGGACTGAAACCTAAAATTCATGTCAATCAATTCAATTCTATTGGCGGAATACAGGCCGGAATCAAATACAACGCCCTTTCAGTGGATCATCTTGAAATTATGAACCCGGAAGACATTGAGGCTTTAAAAAACACAGAAACGATGCCTGTTGCGTTACCGTCCTGTTCTTATTTTTTAAGTATTCCTTACACTCCGGCTCGTGAAATGATAAAAGCAGGCCTGCCAATTGCCCTGGCTACAGACTTTAACCCCGGTTCTACTCCATCCGGAAACATGAATTTTGTAGTTGCAACGGCTTGTATTAAAATGAAAATGACTCCTGAAGAAGCTATAAATGCCGCTACTATAAATGGCGCCTACGCGATGGGAATTTCTGAAACACACGGAAGTATCACCAAAGGTAAAAAAGCCAATCTGATCCTTACAAAACCCATTTCCTCTTACTATCAAATCCCTTACGCTTTTGGAAGCAATCTTATCGAAAGCGTTTTTCTTGAAGGAAAAATTCTAAAATAGTAAAACCTAAAAAAAAAAGGTCTGTGAAAAATCACAGACCTTTTTTACTTTTAGTGGTATTTGTCCTAGACAGCGTATTATCTTAAAGTGAAACTAGTTTTAGAAACTAATTCGTCATTGTCAAAAACGTTAATAAAGTACGTTCCTTTTTCGAAATCCTTACCAATTAAATCCTCTGAAACGTTTACTGTTTTATTTTCATATTTAACAGTAGTTTTAAAACTGTACGTTAAAGTATTGTCTCCAAAACTTTCTGTTCTCTTTTCTCCTAAAACATTGTTTTTAGAGTCAATAACCTGAACATAGTACGTTTTATCTCCTGATTTTGCGATTTGATTTTCAGCAATTGTAAAGCTTACTTTCAATACATCAGCACGGCTTGCTTTATCCGTTTCGATTTGTTTACCAGAGCTTCTTACTTTGTAAGCAATTGTTTTAGTATTTAAAACTGATAATTTAGCTCCTTTTTCAACTGTTTTAGCCAATTCTTCGTTTTGACCAACCAAAACTTCATTGTATTTCTTAGACTCTCCTAAAACTACAATTGTACTGTCTCTTTGAACTGTTAAAACACCATTTTGTTTTTTCAACTCATCGTTTTCAGCAACTAAAGTTTTCATTTTACCTTGCATTGCCTGAACTTGTGATCTGTACTTAGAGACATCTCCTTTAGATTTATTTAAATCATCCATTAGAGCGACTACTTTATCTCTTTCCTGAATTAACTCATCAGACATTGAAGTATTCTCAGCAATTGCAGCATCGTAAGTTGCTTTTAACTCCTGTAAATCTTTCATAACAGATTCTTTTTCTGTCATTGTCGTTGTAAGTTCAGTCTTAACTACATCTGTATCAGATGATAATTTAAAAATATACACTAAGCTACCAATCAGTAGGACTGCTAAAACTGCGATTACCGCCTTTAGACTTGAGTTGTTGTTCTTTGGGTTTTCCATATTTAAAAAATTTTCTTTAAAACAAATTTAAGAATTAATATAAAGGTATTAACGTAAGTTTCTACAATTATAGTATTTTTGAAAAATTTTTTTTTTCATGGAGAAACTCATTCCTTTTACTGTTAACGATTTAGCAAAAATTACCAATCACAGAAGTGGTGAAATAAAATTCGGAGAGAAAATGATCGTCATCCCTAAAGGAGTTGACAAGATTCAGTTTCTAAAAGAGAGCGAAGCTAAATATGTCCTTTTCGGAATTCCGGAAGATATTGGCGTGCGTGCCAACTACGGCAGACCGGGAGCAGCATCGGCATGGGAAAGTGCTATGAAAAGTATTGCTAACATTCAGCACAATCGTTTTTCTAAAGGCAGTCAGATTATTGTTTTAGGACAATTGGACGTTGCTGCGGAAATGCGCGATGTTGAAAATCTTGATTTCAACGATATCGACGACCGGTCAAAACTTAGTCAATTAGTCGAAAAAATAGACAAAGAAGTCTCACACATTATCTTTACTCTTATAAAAGCAGGAAAAACACCTATTATTATTGGAGGCGGACACAACAATGCTTACGGAAATATAAAAGGATCAGCTTTGGCCAAGGGAAAACCTATTAACGCTATCAATTTCGATGCGCATTCTGATTTTAGAATCCTTGAAGGACGTCATAGCGGCAACGGTTTTTCTTATGCCTATGAAGAAGGTTTCTTAAAAAAATACTTCATTTTTGGTCTGCATGAAAACTATACTTCTAAAAGTGTTTTAGACATCATCAAAAAACTGGAAGACCGCGTTCGCTATAATACGTACGACAGCGTCAGCATTCGCAGGGAAAAAGATTTTGACAGAGAAATGGCTCTGGCTTTAGAATTCATCAGAACAGATTCTTTCGGAATCGAAATCGATTTGGATGCTCTTCCAAACATTGCCAGCAGCGCTATGACCATCAGCGGTTTTTCGGTAGAACAAGTACGTCAGTTTATTTCCTTTTTCGGACAACATAAAAATGCGACGTATCTGCATATTTGTGAGGGCGCGCCGGATCTGGCCGATTCTCCGAACAACAATTTAATTGGCAAGCTAATAGGCTATTTAGTAACAGATTTTATTAAAGCGAATAACGAAAAAATCTAATCGCAACAGAAACTTTACTAATCAAAAAAAATAGGCGTTTGCCAAATAAAGCAATATTCAAATAAAGGATTAAACGAATAAACCTATCTTTGCACTGAATTTTAGTACTTAAAACTAAATTCTTAATAAGTCAAGATATGTTATTCGAAGATCTGTCACTCTCAAAAAGTATACAAAAAGCCGTATTTGAAGAAGGTTACTTAAATCCTACTCCTATTCAGGAACAATCGATCCCGATCGTTTTGTCAGGAAGAGATTTAATTGGCTGTGCACAAACCGGTACCGGAAAAACAGCAGCATTTGCTATTCCAATCATACACCAATTACACCGAATTGTAGGCTCCTCTAAAAAGGCCAAACAAGTCCGTGCTCTTATAGTTACTCCTACACGTGAATTAGCGGTTCAGATTGGCCAAAGTTTTGACACTTATGCCAAATATACCAACTTAACACAATTGACCATTTTTGGAGGGGTTTCACAAAATCCTCAGGTAGACGCTCTAAAAAATGGAGTTGACATTTTAGTTGCAACCCCGGGTCGTTTACTTGATTTACACAAACAAGGGTTCCTGGATCTCGATCATTTACACACTTTGGTTCTGGATGAAGCTGACCAAATGCTGGACATGGGTTTTATCAATGATGTCAAAAAAATTGTAAAACTGACTCCTAAAAACAGGCAGACTTTATTATTCTCTGCTACTATGCCGATTGCCATTCGCGAGCTGGCTGAAATGTTTTTAAAAGATCCCGAAAAGGTAGAAGTTTCACCTGTTTCATCAACGGCAGAAACGGTTGAGCAGCGCATTTACTTTGTAGAAAAAACAGAAAAAAGAAATTTATTGTATCATTTGATCAAAAATGAAAACCTGTCTAATGTTCTGGTTTTTTCAAGAACCAAACATGGTGCTGACAATGTGGTAAAAGCGCTTCGTAAAAAGACATTCCTGCCGAAGCTATCCACGGAGATAAATCTCAAAATGCCAGACAGCGTGTTTTAGATGCGTTTAAAAACAAAGAAGTTGGCGTTCTTGTTGCGACCGATATTGCTGCAAGAGGAATCGATATTGACCAATTGCCTTTTGTTATCAATTTTGATTTACCCAACATTCCGGAGACTTATGTGCATAGGATTGGACGTACGGGGCGTGCCGGAAATGGCGGAATTGCTATTTCGTTTTGCGGTAAAGACGAACAGCCTTACTGGAAAGACATTCAGAAACTTATTAAAGTAGAGGTAAAAACCATTACCGATCATCCTTACCCATGGCACTCAGGAAGCCCGGGAGCGACGGATGAAAAACCTAAAAACTCAAACCGAAGCGGTGGTGCTCATAAATCGAGAAAATCAAATGCTTCTAAACAAAATAAAAAACGCTGGTATTAACCGGCGTTTTTCGTTTCCAATATTAAGTAATTCATTATCTTAAAAAGGCGTACCGGTTCAAACGGCTTGATAATAATATCATTTATTCCTGAAGAAATCGCTTCATCTGTAATCTCGTCTTTATCAAAAGCAGTAAGCGCTATAATGGGAGTTTTAAGCCCTTTTGAACGAATCCTTCTCGTAGTTTCAAAACCATTCATCAAAGGCATGTTGATATCCATTAAAATCAGGTCGAAATTTTCGCTCTCCAGCATTTTTAGAGCTGCAAAGCCATCATCAACAACTTTGCAGACATAATTGTGTTTTTCGATGATTTTTTTCGTGACCAGCTGATTGATGAGATTATCTTCTACAATTAGAATCTTATACACCTCATTTGAACTCAGATCAACCTCTATCTCTTCAATAATCAGTTTTGTTTTTTGAGGATCGAATTCAAACGGAATAGTAAATGAAAATGAAGTCCCAAAGCCTACTTCACTTTTCAAATCAATCGTACTACCAAAAAGCCCCAACAATCGTTTTACAATGCTCAATCCCAAGCCTGTTCCCTGATAATCCTCATCTTTTCTTCCAACCTGTACGAATTTCTCAAAAATTTTATCCTGGTCTACAGCTGCGATTCCCACCCCGTTATCTTTTACCCAAAAATCCAGAAAATACATCTTTCCTTCAAAGCGATTCAGTTTTACGATAATTTCAACTTCGCCATCTTTTGTAAACTTAAGCGCATTACTCACCAGATTCATTAAAATCTGAGCAAGTCTTAACTTATCTCCAATAAGGTACTCGGGAATGCAGGGATCAATAGAAACCGTGATTTTATCATTGTTTTTTTGCGATAAAAAAGACAGCGAATTCTTAATCATCATAATCTCATCGGAAATATTGAATGTCAAATTCTCCAATACCACTTTATTCTCCTCAATTTTATTGATCTGAAGAATGTCATTGACCAAGGATAATAAATAACGGGCCGAAAATTTCAACGAACTCAAATGCTGACTTCTGGACAGTTCTTTGTGTTCTTCCAGCAGCATATTGGTGATTCCAACCACACCGTACAATGGTGTACGCAATTCATGGCTTATAGTCGAAATAAATTGACTTTTAAGAAGTGAGGCTTCCTCTGCAATTTCTTTGGCTTCTAAAAGCTCTGCATTGTGTTTTTTCTTAAACCTGATGTTTTTAATCAGAGTGATAATGAGAACCAAAAGAATCAGCGAAATCAGAACAAATAAAATCACAATAATCCTTGACTTTTTAAGACTTTGATACTGTGAATCTTTCTCACTTTCTATCTTATCAATCTGCCTTTTGTATTCGTCTAATTCTAAATTAAAACCGGCAATAGAGGCTTTTTTGAGTTTTTCCTCATTGTACAATTCTTCTGTTATTTTATTGTATGAAGCCAGATTCACATAAGCCTCTTCATACTTCCCTATTTTGTTTAAGAACTTAGAATATTCCTGATGTGAATATGACAAATCCGATCGCTCGTCACTGTTTTTACCCGCCTGAATTGCTTTGAGAAAGAAAACATTGGCCAACTCATAATCATTATGGTAACTATAATACATCCCGTTTAGCATGTTTACAACGATCTCTGTGGACTCGTCACCATATTTACTCTTATTGCTGTTTACAAATTTTAGAAACGGATATCCTTCTTTAAATTTTCCTATATCAAAATAAGCCCAGGCAATATTTACGTTTGTAAAATATACTTGCCCCATCTCGTTTAATTTTAAACTGTAGGCTATGGATTTTTTGTAATAATTAATTCCCAGGTTGAACTGTTTTTTCTCAAAACAATAAATATTACCAAGATTATTATGAAGACTGTATTTTAAGGAATCGTTATTGGTTTTACCAGCATAAAACAATCCTTTTTTATAGAAAAAAATAGCTTTATCAAATTCCGACAATTCATTGTAATTTCCGGCAATTATTTTATACGATTTTGCTATTAAATTATTATTCTTAGCAGCTGTAGCATAGTTTAATGCTATTCGCGAGGTGATGAGTGACTTTTCAAAATTTGATTTCCTGTAGTCGCCCCAGGCTTCCTCTACAAGTTTATTAATCTTTGCCTCCGGCACCGTTTCAGATTGCATAATGGCTGAATTGGCAAAACAATTCAGACACACCAGCAGTAGCAGCAAAAGAATCCGTATTCGGGGCATAAATAGGCTAATTTGACCAAATATACATCAAAAATAAAAAAAAGCTGTATTTCTATTAAAAATACAGCTTCTTTTTTATTTGGACTTTAAAAGTTTTCAAAGTCTTTTCCTACCTGAATAAAAATAATTATAAGTTTTCGGAAGCAATTTCAGAATCTTTATCATCCTCCCATTGCCCCACAACTGATGTTGCCAAAGCATTTCCTAAAACGTTTGTAGCACTTCTGAACATATCACAAAAGTGATCGATTGGTAAAATTAATGCAATTCCTTCAACCGGTATATCAAACATACCGCAAGTTGCAGCAACTACAACCAAACTGGCTCTTGGCACCCCCGCAATACCTTTACTTGTCAACATTAAAACCAAAAGCATCACCATTTGAGTCCCTAAATCCAGATGTACTCCATAAAACTGAGCAATAAAAATACTGGCAAAAGTCATGTACATCATACTACCATCGAGGTTAAACGAGTATCCAAGCGGCAGCATAAAGGCCACAATTTTGTCTTTTACACCAAAATCTTCCAATTCCTCCGTTAATTTTGGGAAAACAGCTTCACTACTCGTTGTACCGAAAGCAATCGCCAGAGGCCCTGTAATACGTCTTAAAAGCTCTGTCATTCTTCCTTTCAGAAAAAGATAACCTACCGCAACTAAAACCACCCATAAAGTACCAATTCCAACTAAAAACGATCCGAAGAATTTAAAATAGGTAATTACCAACTCTTCGGCATCTCTAATAGCAAATACTCCTGCAATGGCTCCGAAAACTCCAATTGGAGCGAAGTTCATAACATAGTTCACCATTTTTAAAACGATATGCGAAGTCTTATCTAAAGCATTGATTACCGGTTTTACTGTACTTCCCAAAGAAGCACCAGCTAACCCGAAGAATATTGAAAATACAACAATCTGTAAAATTTCATTGGTTGCCATTGCTTCAAAAATACTTTTAGGCACAATGTGTTCTACAAAATTTTCAACAGATAATGTTTTTGTTTTAGCAGTTACTTCCGAAGCTGCAGCCATATCAACGTGATCCAGTTTTAAACCTACACCCGGCTCCAGAATGTTCACATAAAACAATCCAATCAATAAAGAGATAAAAGAAGCAGTAAAAAACCATCCAAGGGCTTTTCCTCCAATTCTTCCCACAGTTTTAATATCTCCAAGTTTTGCAATACCTACAACTAAAGTGGTAAATACTAACGGAGAAATAATCATCTGCACCAATCTGATAAAGATCGTTGCAAGCATTTTTATTTTATTACTGAAAGATTGTGCTGCCTCAGGCGAAATCGAATTGTGCAAAATTATTCCCAAAGTGGCTCCAAGAACCATTGCAATAATAATCTGCCCTGTTAATCCTTTAAGAAAAGATTTCTTTTTAGTTTCTGTAACTTCTTGCATTAATTTGTTTGTTTTAAATTAAAATGTTAAAACCCTCACTGTCTTAACTTTTATAAATACGTTTTGTTGATCAAATAAAAATCAGCCAAAACAATCGCAGCCATTGCTTCAACAATTGGCACTGCGCGAGGCACTACACACGGATCATGGCGGCCTTTACCGGTCATTGGTGTAATATTTCCTTTATTGTCTAATGAATCCTGAGTCTGCATGATAGTCGCAACAGGTTTGAAGGCTACTCTGAAATAAATATCCATTCCGTTGCTTATTCCACCCTGTATTCCTCCCGAAAGATTTGTTTTTGTAGTTCCGTCAGGATTGTATAAATCGTTATGTTCACTTCCTTTCATTTCAGAACCTGAAAATCCGCTTCCGTATTCAAAACCTTTTACCGCATTGATCGAAAGCATTGCTTTTCCTAATTCAGCATGCAGTTTATCAAAAACCGGTTCTCCTAAACCCACCGGAACATTTTGAATGACACAGGAAACTACTCCTCCAACGGTATCTCCTTGTTTGCGGATATCACGAATATATTCTTCCATAATCGCTGCCGATTTTTCATCCGGACAACGAACAGGATTGCTCTCTATTTTAGAAAAATCCAAATCCTGATAAGGTGTATCTAAATGAATTGGACCAACCGATGAAACGTAGGCATTAATTTTTATTTCAGGAAGCATTTGTTTTGCTATCGCCCCCGCAACTACTCTGCTTGCCGTTTCTCTGGCAGAGCTTCTTCCACCACCGCGATAGTCTCGAAAACCATACTTCTGATCGTATACGTAATCAGCATGACTAGGTCTGTAATTGTCTTTTATATGGGAGTAATCGTCTGATTTTTGATTGGTATTCGGAATAATAAAACCAATAGGCGTTCCAGTCGTTTTACCTTCAAAAATACCTGATAAAAACTGAACTGCATCCGGTTCTTTACGTTGTGTTACAATTGCCGACTGTCCGGGCTTTCTTCTGGACATTTCAACTTCAATTGCATCTAAATCAAGTTCAATTCCTGATGGACAACCATCTATAATTCCGCCTAAAGCTTCACCATGAGATTCTCCAAATGTTGTAACTTTATATAAATTGCCGTAGCTATTTCCTGCCATTGTAATTAGTTTTGAGCAAATGTAAGTTTTATGAATTAAATTAAAAAATTTAAAATTGGTATTATTAAGCAAAGGTTAAGGTGATTAAAAATCACAATTTATTAAAATTGCAGCCAAATTGATAACCATTTCATAAAATTTCTCTCACAAGAGTTTCTTTCATTTGTTAAACTTCAAAAAAAGAAAAATTGAAAAAACGAAATGTTGAATTGGTCATTATATCAGATGTCCATTTAGGAACTTACGGAAGTCACGCCAAAGAACTAAACAACTACTTATCAAGCATAAAGCCTAAAACATTAGTCCTGAACGGTGACATTATTGATGCCTGGCAATTTAGAAAATCATACTTTCCAAAAGCACATTTAAGAGTCATTCAGCGCATTATCGGCATGGCATCTAAAGGCACAAAAGTATATTACATCACCGGAAACCATGACGAAATTCTTCGGAAATTCAGCGATATGAACATGGGGAATTTTGCACTGGTCGATAAATTAGTTTTGGAACTGGACGATAAAAAAGCATGGATTTTTCACGGAGATGTATTTGATGCTTCTGTTCAACACTCTAAATGGATTGCAAAACTGGGCGGATTAGGATACGATTACTTAATTCTAAGCAATCGATTTGCCAACTGGTGCCTTGCAAAACTAGGACGAGAACCTTACTCCTTCTCTAAAAAGATAAAAGCCAGCGTGAAAAAAGCAGTGAAATTTATCTCTGATTTTGAAACTACTGCTACTGATCTGGCTATTGAAAAAAAATACGATTACGTCATCTGCGGACACATACACGAACCGAAAATCGTTACCAAAGAAAACAAACATGGGTCGACTTTATACCTTAATTCGGGAGATTGGGTGGAAAATCTTACCGCATTGGAATACCATAAAAAGCGATGGAAATTATACTCTTATGCCGAAAGTAATTTTACCGAAGAAGAAAATCTCTTTGAAATGGAGGACACGCTGAGCTCTCAGTTAATTTCTACTATCATTCTAAACAAATAAACCTATAAACTCACTGCCTATCGCAAATAAAACTACTTTAGACCTGCTTTCTTACTTTCTAAAAATGTGAATTATATAACAATTTTTAATAATCCTATACGTTTCAAAATTATAGTGAGGATTAAATTTGGCAAAAATTAATAACCATTTTTTATGAAAAAAATCATTTTATCTGCCCTAATGCTATTAGGTTTAGCGTTTACGGCACAATCACAAGAAATTTCGAAACATGCCCTGGGTATCCGTTTAGGAGATAATAACGGTTTTGGCGGAGAAGTATCTTATCAGTTAGGATTAAACCAAAAAAACAGACTGGAATTTGATTTAGGATGGAGAAACAGCAGTAACGTTGACGCTATTAAAGGTGTAGCACTTTATCAATGGGTTTGGAATATTGATGGAGGTTTCAACTGGTATGCCGGTGTTGGAGGTGGTCTTGCAACCTGGAATCACGACTATTATACCAACAACAACAGATACAAAGATAACGGAACGTATGTTTTTGCGGCGGGAGATATTGGTATAGAATACAGATTTAAAGAAGCACCAATTACTTTATCATTAGACGCGAGACCTGAAGTTGGTTCCGGATATTATGACGATGATAATTTTGGATTTGATGTTGGTTTAGGAGTAAAATTCAGATTCTAATTAAAGACAAAAATAATTATAAAAAGAAACCTGTCGTTTTTAATGCGACAGGTTTTTTTATGTTTACATTGAAAATGAGTCTCAGGCTGAGCAAAGTCGAAGCTTTGCGTATAAGGCTTCGACTTCGCTCAGCCTGACATCCCACAACCCATCACTTACTTCACAATAATCTCTTTTTTAGAGTGTACTTTGATTACAGTGTACGGATAAGTAATAGCCTGCGTTACCATAGCATCTGCAGCGGGATTATTTTCTTTAACGGTGATGATAATATTTTTATCCGTTTCTTCTACTTTTTCAACACCAATAGAATAGCCACCGGTATTTTTTTCTCCCATATTCAGGATTACATAATTTGAATTACTGATATCGTCCTGTTTCATTTTTGCTTTCAAATGGGGGTCATTTTCCAGCATTTTGATTTCGTTCGGTTCCGTCAGAATTTCAAAAAATTTGATATTTCCTCCTCCGTCAGATTGTTCTGTGAGAACTTCATACAGAATTTTAGAGGTCCCATCAGAGCTTTTCTTAACCCCGCAAGAAACTAAAACCAGAATCACCAGCACCGAAATTACTTTTTTCATTTACGTTAACTTTTAAGATTATTGTTTCTCGTGTTTCTCATGCTTATAATCATCAATCGCTTTTTGATACAACGCCTCATACTTAGGCAATATTGTTTTGATATCAAACTTACGGGCAACTTCTAATGCATTTGCTTTAAACTGATTCAAAACGTCGTCGTCTTTTAGTATTTTGATTGCATTAGCAGCCATTTCTTCAACGTTACCAACATTGCTCAAATATCCCGAAAAACCATCAAAATTAACCTCTGGCAAACCACCTGAATTACTTGAAATCACAGGGACTCCGCTTGACATTGCTTCTAAAGCTGCCAAACCAAAACTCTCTGTTTCTGATGGAAGCAGGAATAAATCGGTAAAACATAAAATTTTATCAATCTCGTTACTATTTCCAAAGAAAATAACTTTGTCATAGATACCAAGTTCCATACATAAAACTTCTGCTTTTTCTTTTTCCGGACCATCACCTACCATCATCAGTTTAGACGGAATTTCTTTCTGAATATTATAGAAAATCTTAATGATATCCGGAATTCTCTTCACCTTTCTAAAGTTACTAATGTGCGTGATAATGCGCTCGTCCTCCTTCGCCATAACATAACGATGGCAAGGTGCCTGAGGATCTTTTCTAACTTTATCCAATTCGATAAAATTAGGGATAACCTTAATTTTATTCTTGATTTTAAACAGCTTTAAAGTATCATCTTTCAAACTCTGAGAAACGGAAGTCACATAATCTGATTTATTGATGCTAAAGGTCACCGCAGGTTTATAAAAGGGGTGATTCCCCACTAGTGTAATATCTGTTCCGTGAAGTGTGGTAATCATTGGAAGATTAATCCCTTCATTTTTCAGCATTTGCTTCGCCATATAACCCGCATATGCGTGAGGAATGGCATAATGCACGTGAAGTACTTCTATTTTATACAATTTCACCATATCAACCAATTTACTGGACAAAGCCAACTCATAAGGCTGATAATGAAAAAGAGGATATTCAGGAACGTTTACTTCGTGATAATGAACATTAGGGTTTAAAAGTGCCAACCGAACTGGCTGACTATAGGTAATAAAGTGGATTTCGTGTCCGCGTCTGGCTAATTCAAGGCCTAATTCCGTAGCAACTACACCACTACCACCAAATGTCGGATAACAAACTATTGCTATTTTCATGTATTAAGTTTAGTAACTACGAAAGTACTTAAAAATAGCTTTTAGTTGCTCTTTTAAACTGTTAGATTTTTGTGAATATATAGATTCAGATTTTTCGATTTTAAACCCGACAGGTTTTTGAAACCTCAGAGGGTACAACAACAAAAAGTCTATTTATTCAAACCGGACAGGTTTCAAAAACCTGTCCGGTTTATAAAAACAAAAAAGGCGCAAAATTTAGATTTTGCGCCTTTCGAATATTATAAATTTCTCCTAGAAAAATCTGCTGTGCCAGCTATCGGCAGCAGGAACTTCCCATGATTCGTTGAATTCTTCAATATTGTTTACCAGATTATTAAAAACAATAGTGTTCTCGGAAACTGACTTGTCTTTAACCATTTTCTTAAAATCGATTAAAGGTTTGTGTGCAATATGTTCCCCCAGTTTAAAAGTCACGTTCATTTTGTCTAACAAATCAACGTTGTACTTTTTCTCTAAACTTTGGATAAACTCCACCGAACTATCGATTGAACAACCTGTTGCCGCCTGTACTTCCTGATTTACAGCCAAAATAATGAATCGGTTGTATTTTAGTTGATACGAAGCCTCCAGACTTGTTCCGTGTGCCGCCCATTCTTCTACAAAAGCTTTCAGGTCGGTTTCTATTTCAGAAAATTCTTCCTCAGAAAACTTTCTGTTTGATTGATAAATCCAAACTCTGGATTCACCAGGTAAATTTTCAAAAGGTATATACATTTTTTCTTTTTGTTTTATTTTGTTTCAAGTTTCAGGTTTCAGGTTGAAAAACTTAGAACCTTAGTACCTTAGCATCTTAGAACCTCAAATTAAAGATCTTGTGCATTCGCAATTAGCTCCGCAACATCCATTACTTTCACTTGTCCTTCTTTTTCCTGATGTTTGATACCATCAGTCAACATGGTATTACAGAACGGACACCCGGCTGCAATAATATCCGGCTGCACTTCCAAAGCATCTTCGGTACGCAAAACGTTCACTTCTTTATTTCCGGGCTCGGCATCTTTAAACATTTGTGCTCCACCGGCTCCACAACAAAGTCCGTTTGCTTTTGAGCGCTTCATTTCCACTAGCTCAACATCAAGTTTCTGAATCAGGTCTCTTGGAGCTTCATATACTTTGTTAGCCCTACCCAAATAACAAGGATCGTGAAAAGTAATTTTCTTTCCTTTAAACTGACCTCCTTCTACGGTTAGCCTTCCTTCATCAATTAATGATTTTAAGAATTCTGTATGATGAATAACATCGTACTGACCTCCTAATTCAGGATATTCATTCTTTAAAGTATTGAAACAATGCGGACACGCGGTAACTATTTTCTTTGCTTCATAAGCATTCAGCACCTCGATATTCATCATGGCCTGCATTTGAAACAAAAACTCATTTCCAGCACGTTTTGCAGGATCTCCGGTACAACTCTCTTCAGTACCTAAAACCGCAAACGATACATTAGTACGATTTAAAATTCGCACAAATGCTTTTGTAATTTTTTTTGCTCTATCATCAAAACTCCCTGCGCAACCTACCCAAAATAAAACTTCAGGCTGTGTTCCCTGGGCTAGCATCTCAGCCATTGTTGGCACTACTAAACTTTCTGACATCTTCTTTTGTTGTTAAATCGGTTAATTGTTTATTTGGTTAATCGCACTCTTTGCTGCAAACCTACTAAAAAACCTTACTATTTTATTCAAATCGATTAAACGGTTAAACCAATAACCTTTTAAACTTTTATTTCTAATTTTCGTTTTTCCAATTCAAACGATCCTGCTGGCTATATTGCCAAGGCGCTCCATTGTTTTCGATATTGGTCATCATCGCATTTAATGACATTGGAGCAGCACTTTGTTCCATTACTAAATAACGACGCATATCCATAATAATAGACAACGGACTGATGTTTACCGGACATTCTTCTACACAAGCGTTACATGAGGTACAAGCCCACAATTCTTCAGGTGTAATATAATCGTTCAATAATGTTTTATTATCCGGAACAAAAACTCCTTTATTTGCATCGATGTTTTTACCAACTTCCTGCAAACGGTCTCTTGTGTCCATCATAATTTTACGAGGAGATAATTTTTTACCTGTTTGATTTGCCGGACATGATGATGTACAACGACCACATTCCGTACAGGTATAAGCATTTAAAAGCTGTACCCAGTTCAAATCCTGAACATCGCTTGCTCCAAATTTTGCAGGGGCAGCATTTTCGTCAACAGGGGCTGCTGCAAACGGATCTGCATTTGGATCCATCATCAACTTTACCTCTTTGGTTACTGACTCTAAATTATCAAACTGACCTTCAGGGTTCAAGTTCGCAAAATAAGTATTTGGGAAAGCCAAAAGAATGTGCAGGTGTTTAGAAAAGTATAAATAGTTCATGAAAACCAAAATACCTGCTATGTGCAGCCACCAGAATACTTCAAATAACAGCACTACCAAATCATTCGACATTCCGTTAAAAATTGGCGCTATAAACTGACTGATCGGGAAACTTCCTGCTTTATGAAAAACTCCTCCCGGAACATTTTGCAAATGAAGATCGGAAGCATTCATCAATAAAAACAATAACATCAAAACGGTTTCGAAATACAAGATGTAATTCGCATCGCTTTTTGGAAATCCGTCCAGGTCTTTGTTCACAAAACGCTTTAATCGGATTACATTTCTTCTAATCCAAAAAACAGTAACAGCAAAAATTACCAGTATTGCCAATATCTCAAATGAAGCAATTAAAACATCATAAACCACACCTAAATAAGGCGCAAAAATTCTATGCGTTCCAAAAAGTCCGTCAATAATGATCTCGAGTAATTCGATGTTGATAATTATAAAACCTACATATACAAAAATATGAAGTATTCCAGCTACAGGGCGTCTCACCATTTTTGACTGCCCTAGAGCAATCAATGCCATGTTTTTCCAACGTGCTTTAGAATTATCTTTTCGATTTACATCTACTCCCAAATTAATGTTTCGGATGATCTTTTTTACGCTCGATGCAAAAAAGCCAAAACCTATTATAAGAAGTATAGCGAATAAAATATTATCTAAATAACTCATTCTGATTATTTTTTAGTGGTTGTGTTAGCGTCTTCTGTTGGTGCTACATAAGGTTTGTTTTTCTTTCCGAAAAGCGAAACATTTACATAACGTGTTGGGTAAAGACGAACATCCTGTAACAATAATTCAAGCTCTTTTGAAGTTTTTGCCAGATTATTATACAACGCATCATCATTCAATAATTTACCCGCAGTACCTTTTCCTGAGTTCAAATTACTCATAATACCATCCACTTTAGCCAAAGTCTGATTTAAGTTTCGAACTGTTTTTCCTAAATCTGCCTTGTTTAAAGAATCAGAGATTTTATTGAAGTTACTGGACATTTTATTAAAGTTGCTTACCACTCCGTTAATCTGTCCTTTGTTGGTATCTAAAATAGTATTGATGCTTCCTGAAGCTTTATGAAACTGCTCCATAGTCTGACTCAATTCAGCTAAAGTTTTCTTCAGGTCTTCTTGTCCTTTTTTATCTAAAACGTTGTTTAATCCGGAAACCAGATTATCAATGTTAACCAACATTTTTTCTAATTTTACCTGAATTGGCTCAATTTTTCCGCCTAAAGATTCTTTTAGTCCCGGTTCAACAACCGAAGCTAAAGTCTGACCATCAACCGCCAGTTCTTTGTCTGCAAAATTAGGAACAATCTTAATCTGTTTTCCTCCAATTAAACTTGGAGAATATAAAGATGCCTGACTTGTTTTAGAAATTGGAAAATCAGTTTTTAATTGAAGTTCAACTAATAATTTCCCTGTTACTTCATTGATTGTAATTTTAGTTACTTTACCAATTGTAAGTCCGTTTATGGTAACGGGAGCTGATGCTGACAAATCTTCCACATTATCATATTCTGCATATAATGTTTGGTAATCTGTAAAAAGGTCTTTGCCTTTTAAAAAACTATAGCCCCAAATAAATAATAAAATTGACGCGATGACTAAAATAGCCGTTTTAATTTCTCTTGTTAGTTTCAAAATTCTTAGTGTTTGTACAAAATTAATATAAATATTCGAACTAGAAGCTATTATTTAATGGCGTCTTGAATACTGATCTTTTCTCCATCTTTGGTTGCAACCAAAAAGGCAGCGCCATATCCTTTATCTTTAGCTTCTTCCAAATATTTTTTGGCAGCATCGTAACTTGAAGTTTCCTGATAGAAATATTTATAAATATTATTTTCGTACAGCATGGTTACGTTTTTAAGTCCTTTAAAATTTTTAGGCTCCAATGGTGTCTTTTTAATACTGGCAATAAGCTGTACTCTAAAGAATGTACCTTTTGGAGCGTTTTTAACTGTCGCAGGAGTTTCGACTTCTTTTGTTTTAACCGGAGTTGAAGTATCTTTTGCCGGTTTTGAATCTACTATTTCAGGAATACCTGAACCAAAATATTCGCTTTTATAACTTAAAATTGCTTCGGCAATCGCTTTTGCAATATCATTTTGTCCTTCTTCTGAATTTAGTATATTCCCTTCTGTCGGATTAGATACAAACCCGGTTTCTACTAAAACCCTTGGCATATAAGCTTTATGAAGTACCATGAAAGGTGCTTGCTTTACCCCTCCATGTCTCAATTTTTTTCCAAGTTTATCAAAATTGTCTTCAATTTTACTGGCCAAAGAAATACTGTTATCTAAATATTCTTCCTGCATTAAAGTCATTCCGATCATTGATTCAGGTGAATTCGGATCGAAACCTTCGTATTTACGTTTATAATCTTTTTCTAAAGTAATTACAGAGTTCTCTTTTTTCGCAGCTTCAAGATTCGACGCTACTTTACTCAAACCCATTACATAGGTTTCTGTTCCGTCGGCAGCTGTATTTTTATTTGCATTACAGTGAATTGATACGAAAATATTCGAATTTGCTCTGTTTGCAATGTTTGCTCTTTCGACCAAATCGATAAAAACATCCGTTTTACGAGTGTATATTACATTAACATTCGGACTTCCCTCTAAGATTTTACCCACTTTTAAAACAATAGCCAAAGCAATATTTTTTTCAATCCGTCCGCTGTAAACAGCTCCAAAGTCGTGATCACCATGTCCAGCATCAAGTGTTACTTTAAAAACATTTGCCTGGCTATAAGCACAAAAAGACAATATCGTTAGAAAAAAAGTAAATATTACTTTAATTTTGTTAAATCCATTCATAAATCTAAAAGTTAATTTTAATAAAACGCTACAGCTATAATTTTTACAATTGATTATTTTTGACAAAAAATTATATGTAAGTTTGACATGTCAAAAAACAAGCCATAATTTTACAAAAATAGCATTTAAACCTTTGCATACAAACTTATTTAATATCGTTTTATTATCATTTTTCCTAACTTTAGGATGTGGTAATTTATATTCGCAAGAGATAAAAAACAAAAAAAAGCCGTTACCTACTGTAAAACAAACAGATAAACCCAAAAGCACTACAACAGAGAAACCTGAGGTTACCGTTTCAGACACTATAAAGCTGGATACGGTTAAGGCAAAAAAGAATTTTCTGGACGCTGTTACCAAATACAAAGCTAAAGATTACGCTAAATACGACAAAAAAGCAAAAACTCTTACCTTATATAATGAAGCCGAACTTTATTACAAAGATGTCGAATTAAAATCGGGTATCATTGTTTTAAACATGGAAAAGGAAGAGGTTTATGCCGGACGTATTCGGGATTCGGCAGGTGTTTTGATACAATATCCAAACTTCAAACAAGGAGCCAGCGAAGTTCAGCCAGACTCTATCCGATTTAATTTTAAAACAAAAAAGGCTCTGATCTATAATTCGAGAACAGAACAAGGTGAATTTAAGATTAAAGCAGCCATTACCAAAAAAGAAAACGACTCGGTTTACTTTTTACGCGGTGCCCGTTTTACAACCGCAAAAGACATTGACAATCCGGAATACTACTTTCAAACCAATAAAGTAAAATTTATACCTGGTAAAAAAGTAATTACCGGTTTAACCAATATGGTCATTGCAGATGTTCCTACCCCTCTGGCATTGCCTTTCGCCTATTTCCCGATGAGTCAGGAAAAAAGTGTTTCGGGTATTATTTTACCTAGTTACAACGACTCAAACACAAGAGGTTTCTCTTTACAAAACGGAGGATACTATTTTGCATTGAGTGATAATTATGATCTGACGGTTCTGGGTGACTATTATACCAATGGTAGTTATGCCATGCGTTTCGAATCGACATACGCTGCAAAGTACAAGTACAGAGGAAATCTTAACATTCGTTATGAAAATCTAATCAACAGTGAGCGTGGTTATCCTGATTATTCTAAAGAAAAAATTTACAACATTCAGTGGTCGCATTCGAAAGATACAAAATCTAACCCTAACTCTACTTTTTCTGCCTCTGTAAACATGGGTAGTAGTAAGTACTTCAAACGATCTATTAATCAGGCGAACGCAGGATCTAATTTAAATAACACTTTAAACTCCTCCATCTCTTACAGCAAAACGTTCAATACGATTCCTCAGGCACGTATTTCGTTAACCGCCACGCACTCGCAAAATACTCAAACGGAAAAAATCGACATGACCTTACCAACCTTACAGGCAAGTGTGGATCGTGTATATCCTTTTGTTGGAAAAGACGGCGTTAAAAAAGGATTCATAAAAAACATCAATTTACAATATAATTTAAGCGGAAAAAACAGTATTTCAACAACAGATTCCCTGTTTTTCAAACCACAGATGTTTAGAGATGCTAAAATTGGAATGCAACACAGTATTCCTATCAGTACTAACTTTAAATTGTTTAAATACTTTAGTGCAGGAGCCTCTACCAATTATCAGGAAACCTGGGTAACTAAAACCGAAAAGAGAGAATACGATGCTACTAAAGGACAGGCCGTAACCACAACTGTTAATGGTTTTGATGCTTACAGAACTTATAATTTCAGTACCAATTTAGGAACTACCATTTACGGTACTTTTAATTTTGGTGACAACAAAAAAATTCAATCCATACGTCACGTCATGAGACCCACTATGACGTATTCTTACACGCCAAGTTTTGATCAGTATTACGATAATTATACAGTAGACGCAACAGGAAAAATCAATACGTACTCCAGATTTGACAATGGTATTTTTGGCGCTCCCGGAAACAGCAACTCTAATATTGTGTCATTTGCTTTAAGTAATACTTTTGAAGCCAAGGTAAGAGATCGTGACAGCACAAAAACAGAGCCGAAAAAGATCATGTTATTAAACAACTTAAACTTCAGCACCAGTTATAATTTCAATGCTGACGGAAAGCAAACTTTAGCCTGGCAGCCGGTGATTGTAAGTGGTGGAACTCAGCTTTTGGACAACAAAATGAACCTGAACTTCGGAGCTGTTTTAAACCCGTATGCGATTGACAATGCAGGGCACGTAATGAATGTCTTTAATATTGATAATGGAGGAAGTTTATTCCGATTAACGAGTGCCAACCTTACCGTAAACTATTCCTTCTCAAACAAGGGAGGTAATGCGCAGGAAAAGAACACACAAAGCCAGCGAAATGGTGGTCGTAATGACGACTTGTTCGGAACAAATACGGATCTAAACGATAGCAGAAATAGTCAGTTTGCCAACGAAAAAGACGATGATAAAGATGTGATAACTGAATTTTTCCGCTCTAAACTTCCGTGGGATATGACTTTGGCATATTCCCTAACTTACTCGAATGCCGCCAGGGAAAATAAAATTAGCGGAAACTCGATCATGATATCTGCCAATATGGACATTACTCCTAAATGGAAAGGCGGAGTTTCTACAGGTTACGATTTTGTACAAAAAGGGGTTACTTTTACACAATTTCGTTTTGAAAGAGATTTATTAAGCTGGAGAATGGCCTTTAACTGGACTCCAATTGGTCCAAACTCCAACTGGAACTTCTTTATTGGAATTAAATCCGGAATGTTGAGTGATATTAAATGGAACAAGCGTAGTACTTCAAATCGATAAACTATCGAATAAAAATAATTTATTATGAAAAAAATCATCTTTACCGAAAAGGCACCGGCTCCAATTGGTCCTTACAATCAGGCAGTATTATCAGGAAACACACTTTATGCATCAGGTCAGATTGCGATCAATCCGACTTCCGGCGAACTTGTAACAGACAATATCAATGATGAAACCAAACAGGTAATGGAAAATATTGCAGCCATTTTAGAAGCTGCCGATATGTCTTTTGAAAATGTAGTAAAAGCTACCATTTTTATCATGGACATGAATAATTTCGCCGCTATAAACACCGTTTACGGTTCTTACTTCGACGAAAAAACGGCTCCTGCTCGTGAAACTGTTCAGGTTGCTTGTTTACCTAAAAATGTAAATGTTGAAATTTCGATAATTGCTGTGCAATAAAAATTGTTTCAAGTTTCAAGTTTCAAGTTTGACACTTTGAGCATAACCTGAAACTTGAAACCTGAAACAAAAAAAACCGTTACAAGTTGTAACGGTTTTTTTTTATATCTAAAATTAGAAATTCTATAATTGCAGCGCAATGGCATTAAGCAATAACTGTGCTGAAGCTTCATTAGTTGCCAGAGGTACATTATGAACATCACAAACACGAATCAGCATATTGATGTCTACTTCGTGAGCATGGCTTGCCAGCGGATCTTTAAAGAAGAAAACCATTTTCGTCTTTCCTTCTGCCACTCTCGCAGCAATCTGCGCATCACCTCCCATTGGTCCTGAGAGCATTCTTTTCACCTTAAAACCGGCATTTTCAGCCTTACTCCCCGTAGTTCCCGTTGCGATTAATTTAATGTTTTCCTGAAGCAGTAAGGTCTTGTTTTTATTCAAAAACTGAACCATGTCTGCTTTTTTCCCATCATGAGCTATGATAGCAATTTCCATATTCTATTTTTATTTATTGATTTGCAACGTGGTAAGCAATTAATCCATCAATTGGTCTTCTTAAAACGTTACCCAATTGAAGTCCGTATTTATCAAAAGTTTCTTGTAATTCGTCTTTTAAATAAAAAGCAATTGACCCCACAAAATGAACAGGAACTTCTTTACAATTGTCAAATTGCTTGATGTAGTTTTTCACGAAAGATTTCATTCCTTTGAAGATAATTTTTCTACAAAACTCAGTGTCTTTATGCTTGATCAGGAACTTTGCAAAGGTCGCTAAATAGGCGTTTGGATTTGGTTCTTTGTACAATTTATTCTTGATAAAATCAGGATCTAAATTATACTCTTTCTCAAATTCAACAGCCAGTTCTTTTGGCATTTTATTAAAATAGTACTTTCTGATTAATTCTTTTCCAAAAACATTTCCACTGCAGTCGTCCATTGCGATAAACCCAAGTGACTGAACTTTTTGGTGCAATACTTTACCATCAAAAAAGCTGCAATTGGAACCGGTACCTAAAATACTCACGATCGCAGCTTCTCCTTTTGGAGTAGTTGCATATACTGCGGCATAAGTATCCTCCTGAACTTCTACAATTGCATTCTCAAAATATTCCTGAAATATTCGGGAAAGTTCTATTTTCATTCTCTCGGTTCCGCAACCTGCTCCGTAAAAAAACAAATGCGTCGCGTTCTTTTTATTTTGCAGAATATCAAAACGATCGTTTAATCTTTCTACTATCTCCGGACCGTCAAGAATTTCAGGATTTAATCCTAAAGTTTGTGTGGTGAATAATACTTTTCCATTATCATCAATTGCAATCCAATCGGCTTTAGTAGATCCACTATCAACTATTAATTTCATTTTATTTAGTTTTTGGATTAGTCTTTCTTTAGCTAAATAAAAAATGTGTTTTTACCTTAATTAAAGAAGCAACAAAATAAGAAAATCCCATTACTATTCAATAACGGGATTTTGCAAAAATATATATTATTATTTTAAACCTGCGATATGCACAGACAAATCAATCAATTTACTTGAATATCCGTACTCATTATCGTACCAGGATACTAATTTAAAGAAAGTTGAATTTAAACCGATTCCAGCTCCTGCATCCACTACTGAAGTTCTTTTATCAGAAATAAAATCCTGAGAAACAACTGCATCTTCTGTATATCCTAAGATACCTTTCATTGTAGTTTCGGAAGCGTTTTTCAAAACAGCCATAATTTCTTCATAAGAAGTTTCTTTAGCTACTTTTACGGTTAAATCTACTACAGAAACGTCAGCAGTAGGAACACGGAAAGACATTCCTGTTAATTTTCCATTCAAAGCAGGAATTACTTTTCCAACTGCTTTTGCAGCTCCGGTTGAAGAAGGAATGATGTTAATGCTTGCAGCACGTCCGCCTCTCCAGTCTTTTCTTGAAGGACCATCAGCTGTCATTTGAGTTGAAGTTGTTGCGTGAACTGTTGTCATTAAACCTTCAACAATTTCGAAATTATCGTGAATTACTTTAGCTAAAGGGGCTAAACAGTTTGTTGTACAAGAAGCGTTAGAAACCACTAAATCTGTAGCTTTTGCTGTTTCATGGTTCACTCCCATTACAAACATTGGTGCATCAGCAGACGGAGCAGAGATAATTACTTTTTTAGCACCACCTTTGATGTGCTCGTTTGCAGTTTCGATTGTTGTGAAAATACCAGTACATTCAGCAACTACATCTACATCTACTTCGTTCCATTTTAAATCAGCAGGATTTCTTTCAGCAGTGATACGGATGTTTCTTCCGTTTACAAAAAGTTTTCCGTCTATTACTTCTACAGTTCCGTTGAAACGTCCGTGAACTGAATCATATTTTAATAAGTAAGCCAAGTGATCTACATCTAACAAATCATTGATTGCTACTACTTCTACATTATCTCTATTGAAAGTTTCTCTAAAAACGATTCTTCCGATACGTCCAAATCCGTTTATTCCTAATTTTACTTTTGACATTTTACTTAATTTTTTGTTTTTTATTACACTAATTCAAAGTCTAATTTCCTCACAATAAACTTCTTTCCTTTTTTAAACTTTTTTTTATGTCGACATGATATCGGACACTCTTAACAATTCTCTGTCAATCTCAGATTTACCTTTAATTGCTTGTTCAAGAGGTGTCAAAACAACTTTATCAGCCTGCAAACCGACCATATAATTTGATTTACCTTCTATTAAAGATTCTACCGCTTTTACTCCCAAACGGCTTGCTAAAACACGGTCAAAGCAAGATGGAGAACCACCACGCTGCATATGTCCTAATACAGATACTCTAACGTCGTATTCCGGCAGATTGGCTTCAACATAATCTTTTAATTCGAAAACATTTTTACCTATTTTATCTCCTTCGGCAATAACTACTATACTTGATGATTTTCCTGAAGCTTTACTTTTTTGAAGTGAATCTAATAATCGGTCTAAACCTAAATCTTCTTCAGGAATAAGAATTTCTTCTGCACCGGCTCCAATTCCGGCATTAAGAGCAATATGACCTGCATCTCTACCCATTACCTCTACAAAAAACAGACGGTTATGCGAACTTGCAGTATCTCTAATTTTATCGATACAATCTACAACAGTATTTAAGGCTGTGTCATAACCTAAAGTATGGCTGGTTCCAAAAATATCATTGTCAATTGTTCCTGGAATTCCCATTACCGGAAAACCGTATTCTGAATTAAAAATTAATCCTCCGGTAAAACTTCCGTCTCCTCCAATAACAACCAAAGCATCTACTCCGGCTTTTAAAAGATTTTCGTGCGCTTTTTTTCTACCTTCCGGGCTTCTAAACTCAACTGAACGAGCTGATTTCAAAATCGTTCCGCCTTTGTTCACAATATTATTTACGCTACGGGGCCCCATTTCTTTGAAGTCACCTTCAATCATTCCTTGATATCCCCTATAAATCCCTATGCATTCTATATTATGATAAGCACATGTTCGAACAACTGATCGTATTGCGGCATTCATTCCTGGTGAGTCACCTCCTGATGTTAGAACACCAACTTTTTTTATCGTTTTTGGCATTATTTAAGTATTAAAGTGTAAAATTAGCAAACATTCACCACTTATCGGGTTATCTTTATAATAAATTAGCAAAATATGTTAAATTCAAACGTTTTCGTTAATAAGTTTTTCTAAAGCAAAAATTTCATTCTCCATAATAAATGTCCCCTATTTAAATTGAATATTTAAAATTAACAATACATTACTGAAGTGTTATAAAATTTGACAGCAATCCTTACTAGCAAAAAATAAGCAAGTCTCTAAAATTAAAACAAAAAAACCATTCGCAGTAACGAATGGTTTTTTATCTGTATCTTTTTAACAAATCTTCTAAAAGTCATTGTCAGGAATTAATCCTTCATTATTTATGGGTGGAGGAACTTTTGGTTCTTCTTTTTTCTCTTTCTTCTCCTCCTTCTTTTTGTTCTTATCTGCGTTCTTTTTATTCGAGAAATTAACAAAATCAGGATTTAGGTTGTTATCCTGCAAATCGTTTGTGGAATTTTTGATCGCTCTTTCCAGCTTATGATTTTTGAAAATTTTATTTACCAGCTCGCTAAAAGTATCAAAATCCACTTCATACGAAATACCAACACCTTGTGTATACCCAATCCCTTGTCCTATATAATTGATATCGTTTTCTTTATTAAACAAACGAAGATTCATTGATCCGTCCTCATTAACTCTGTACAAGATTTCGATATCTCCAACAATAGCAGATTCATTTACTCCACCTACCGGAACTCCAAGTTTTCCGTTGATTGTAATTCTTTCATTGATCTGACCGGATATATTCGCCACAAACTGTCCATCGGCTTCTTGCCCAAGTCTTTTATCAGCTGAGATATAATTCAAATCGATATTGACCTTATCATTATCTGATTTTATAATACCTCCTAACAAACTGGAAGCGGTTTCAGTTAAGGTTCCTGAAAAATCACCCTGACTAAATCCATCTGTACTCATAAACGAACCTGTTGACAGTAAATATAAGGCCTGAGTCTGACGAATGTCTTTATCGTCTAACTTATATTGTATCTCTGATTTAAGCACGGTACTGACAGAAGGAAACTGTATGTCAAAATTAGGTTCCGGACTGGCCAAATCTCCACGTAATCCAATTACCACTTCGACTGGTACTTTT
This sequence comes from Flavobacterium sp. B183, assembly GCF_023539155.1. Lineage (NCBI taxonomy): Bacteria > Pseudomonadati > Bacteroidota > Flavobacteriia > Flavobacteriales > Flavobacteriaceae > Flavobacterium > Flavobacterium sp. B183. The sequence continues at coordinate 4,883,942 of NZ_CP097434.1, forward strand.
TTATTGAATGAAGAAGTATTGTCTAACAGTACTGCCGGATTTGCAGTTGTTTTATAAACAGCTTCCAGATTCAATTGTGCTTTCATCGGGTTTCCTTCCCAAATAATTGATCCTCCTTTTTTAACGGAGAATTTTTTATCAATTAAACCACCGTATTTAAAATTATAAGTTCCTTCGTATGCCTGGAAATCCCCCCACATATTAAATTTACCCAGTGTATTAATTTTAAATAATAACGATCCGTATCCTTTTCCTTTCATACCATGTCCGGAACTTCGATCTAAAATTACCTCTACCTCGGCATCGGGAGTAATATCAAAATCAAACTCCAGTTCCAATCCGTTGTAATTCTTGGTCTTTTCAAGTATACCATTTGCCAGATTGTACTTTTCCTGCGGTGTTACAAAATGAATCCAGTTGCTTTCTCCAACACTCTGGGCATTGTTTATAGGAATCTTAACCTGAGTTCCTTTTTCTGATTTCGCTTCTACTTTTATAAACAATCCTTCTGTAGGACCTTTAATACTGGCTGTACCATTTATAAATGCCGTACCAAAATAAGCTGCATCTTCACTGTCTTTAGTATCGAGTGCCAGCAATCGCTTAGACGTAATATTTAAATCCAGCTTCCAGTCGCCAAAATTATGGTGTTCAATACTACCGTTCAGCAATCCTTTTGTTCCGTATTTGGTATCCGTTAGCTGATTGTTTCTAAACAGAAATTTTTCATCTGTTAAATCAATCACGGTACGATCGCTTAATTCGTAATCTGTATTCAGGTATGGAATGGTCATCCCGGCTTTCTCCACATACAAACGTCCGTTAATTTCAGGTTTTTTCAGATTCCCCACCACGGCGGCATTCCCTGAAACCGATCCTCTAACATTAGAAAGCACATCACCTCCAACTGTTCCTAAGGTCGCCAGATTAAATCCTTCGAGTTTCAAACTCAAATCTAAAAAGGTCTCCTTGTTTTCAACCGCAAAAGTTCCTTCTGCTTTAAACGATTCTGTAAATCCGTTTTGAATAGAAGAATTGATTGTGAATTTTTTAAAACTTTCATCTCCCGCAATATCAAAATTAAGCGTACCTAAATCCGTTTTATTCAGATTCAGATGATCAATCACAATAGAGGCCGTGGGCTGATAAACGTCTTTATTCTGTTTGTAATTTACATTTCCATTTAAATTACCATTAAATACGAACTTAGAATTAAAAGGTGTGATTTTATTAATATCCACATCTTCAAAATTCAACACCAAATCTTTATAATCTTTCCCTTTTATGACACCATTCAAATCTATTTTCTGATTCTCATGAGACAATACAATATTATCAATAGTGAAATTTTTAAAGTACTGATCAAAAACAATCTGATTGTCTTTTTCAGCATCTTCATTTAAATACCATAAATAGTCTTTAAATTTCATCTCAGACTTCTTAATCCCTATGATATTGTTTTTATTTTTATCGATAGTATGATAGAGATCCAGATTATAATAATCTTCCCCTTTATCCCCTCCTTTAAATTCAGATCGTACAAACAGAGTATCTTTAGCCGTAACGTTAATCAAATTAAAATCGCGTACTTTATAATAAGGTGTTTTAATACTGTCCAGCTCTACATAAGCATTATAAAGCGTATTTTTATTGTCGATCGTAATTCGAATATTGTCAAAGGTATTTTTGGCAGCGACAATTTTTTCGGAATTAAACTTGAATTTAAACTCCTGAAGATCCGAATCAATTTTTCCTCTCACTGTGGTACTTGAATCAATTTTGATGTCCGGATATAACATCTCCACTATCTTATCGTACACATGAAAGTTGAAACGCAAAAATTGCCCTTTCTTAAGCTTGTAAGGCTTATAATTGGTATACAAACTTCCCACTGAATTCATGACCAGCTTGTCCAGCTGTGCAAATTGAAACTTACCTACTATTTCACCCTTTACTACGTCATTAGAACCAATAGTAATTGTTCGCAGTTTATCGGCATCAAAATGTGAGTTGATTGTAAGATCATCAAAAACATAGGTGTCCTGAGGGTTTTGATACACAGCCTCTTTGATCGAAATCGTTCCCTGTAAATTCTCTATGGAATTTCCGGTCACTGCTACAACGGCATCTCCTCTAAAATGTGAAATAGAATCGTTTATAAATTTAAGTTTACGCAAATCGGCATTGTCTACGTTAATATGAAAGTCATAGCGATTTTCACGCTTACTTAAATCGACCATTCCATCAAACAGTAAACTTAAATTTGGATCATTTATAGAAACCTGTCCTTTATAATAAGGCAATTTAAAATTACCGTTTACAACAATATTATTATAGGTATATTTATTGTAATCTAATTTCGCGATATCTCCTTTAACAATGGTATTGAGGTATTTTTCGGTAAACCCTACTCCGTCTACATCCACATTCAAAGTCGTTCTTCCAATATCTTTACGATTCAGTACCGCACCAATATTAAAATTCTCCAGGATTACATTTCCGGAATACGAGGCTTTGTCAATAAAATCAATATTATTCATGTGCAAATCGACCTGACCGTTACCTAAATCGGTAATCATTTTAAAATCGGTTTCTAAGGCTGTAGTCGAAACTTTTGCTTTTCCAACGATATTGAATTTACCAATTCGTCGTAATTCCTTTGGAAGTGTTTTACCCAAAATACCCGGCAATAAAACGACCAGATTATCGTAACTCGAAACCAGTCTTTCGAACTTCCCATCCATAGAAAACTTCTGTGTTTTGCTTCCTAAAAGATTCTTGAAGTTAATGGTTCCAAAGATTCTTGAACCATTAGTATCACTCAATCTAAGACGTCTTAAATTAAGATCATTCAAGGTTCCTTTTATTTTTGTTTTAATTTTAAAATGCTGGTTTTTTCCCAAGCCATCATAAAAATAACGAATATCATTTGACGCAATGGAAGCAGAATCTAAAGCTACATCAAACTTTACTTTATCGGTAAAATGTAGAAAATCCTCTATTTTATAGTTTAAAATCGCTTTTCCGTAAATAGATGATCTTTTAGTCTTTATCGCCAGATTTTCAACCTTGATCTGCTTTTTAGTGTAACTGAACTTCCCAGCAAAGTTTGACACATACAATCCTCGGTGATCTAAGAAAGAAAATCGGTGAATATTTGTATTTATATCCGGTCCGTATAACTTAAACTCGCTGATGTACGCATTCAATTTTTTAAAATCAAGAAATCTTGGCGTGTTTTTATTCTCATCCACAACAGAAAAAGCCCCCTGAGATATGTAAGCATTCTTGGCTGTCAGCAAAAAGTGCTTGTTGGATTTTGGTGTTTTTTTTCCTGTTTCAAACAGCTTAATAAACTTGTTGATATTATTCTCGTCTTCGTTTTTATACGTTTTGAGATTAAAAATCATACCGGTCAGCCGAATATCTCCAAAAAGCAAATCACCATCTAATAATCTTTTAATACTAAGAATATCAGTGGTAATTATATCAGAATAGATTAAAGTCTTCTTATGATGGTCGCGAATCAGAACCTTCTTGAGTTTTACACCTCCAAAAATATTTATGGCAACTTTTTCAACACTAATATCAGTCTTAAAATCAGTGTTTAAAGATTCTGTAACGTATCTCGCTATTTTGGTCTGAACCACAGGCAAAGCCAAGATGATAGCAAGTGCTAACAAAAGTAAAATTAAACCAATTAGGGTTCGGGATATTATTTTCTTTACTTTTCTGATAGCTGCTATATTTTAGTTTTCTTTTAAATTTACTTTGAACAGACAAAGAACGGCTGTTTTTGATAAAAATTCTTTAATTTTGGCTTCTCCTTATAATAAAAGAAAATCAAATATTTGATTCGTCAAATATAATTCAAAAATCGTGCTTTTATATGCAAAATTCAGAGGTTTTTATTCTAGCCATCGAAAGTTCATGCGATGATACTGCTGCCGCGGTTCTACATAACGACAAAGTACTCTCAAATGTTGTGGCCAATCAGTTAATTCACAATCAATATGGAGGTGTTGTTCCTGAATTAGCTTCAAGAGCACACCAGCAAAATATTGTTCCGGTAATTGATGCCGCACTTCGTAAGGCAAATGTACAAAAAGATCAACTAACTGCTATCGCTTTTACGCAAGGTCCGGGCTTAATGGGATCTTTATTAGTAGGCAGTTCTTTTAGTAAATCATTGTCGTTAGCGCTCAAAATTCCGCTAATTGCTGTAAATCATATGCATGCCCATATTTTAGCACATTTTATCGATGAAGAAGGGTTTGATAAACCGGAGTTTCCTTTCCTGGCGCTCACCATTAGCGGAGGTCATACTCAAATCGTTAAAGTAAACGGTTTTTTTGATATGGAAATTATTGGCGAAACTACTGATGATGCCGTTGGCGAAGCCTTTGACAAGAGTGCCAAAATCCTTGGACTTCCTTATCCGGGCGGGCCGCTGATCGACAAATATGCAAAATTAGGAAATCCAAAAGCCTTTACTTTTACCAAACCAAAAGTACCGGGACTTGACTTTAGTTTCTCCGGACTAAAAACGGCCATCTTGTATTTTATTCAAAAAAATAAACTTGAAAATCCTAATTTTATCGAAGAGAACCTGAATGATATTTGCGCTTCCATTCAACATACCATTATCGAAATTTTGATGGACAAATTGAAATTAGCGGTAAAAGAAACCGGAATCAAACAAATTGCCATTGGCGGAGGAGTTTCGGCTAATTCAGGCATCAGAACCCGATTGAAAGAAAGCGAAGGCCAATACGGATGGAAAACCTTCATACCAAAATTTGAATATACTACCGACAATGCCGCCATGATAGGAATTGTGGGGTATCAAAAATATTTATCAAAACGTTTCGAAACTTCAGCAGTAGTTTCGAAAGCGCGAATTCAATTTTAATTATGCAATTATTTTACAATCCTGATATCGACGAATCTACAGAACGCTTTTCTTTTGACAAAGAAGAAAGCCGTCATATTATAAAAGTTTTACGCAAAAAAGATTCCGATATTCTACACGTAACCAATGGTTCGGGCTTGTTGTTTGAAACCCAAATTACTTTAGCATCAGACAATAAATGTATAGTCGAAGTCATTTCGATCAAAAAATCACCTGCTCCAAAATTCAGACTGCATTTAGCAGTTGCACCAACCAAAATGAATGATCGTTTTGAATGGTTTTTGGAAAAAGCTACAGAAATAGGAATTCAGGAAATCACCCCTATTTTTTGTGATCGTTCAGAAAGAAAAGTAATTAATCCGGAGCGTTTTGAAAAGATTATTTTATCGGCAATGAAACAATCCAACGAAACCTATCTGCCTAAATTAAATGAAGCCATTTCGTTTAAAGAATTCATCAAACAAAAAAACGATGGCCAGCAATTGATTGCGCATTGTGAAGAAACCGATAAAAAATCTTTAAAGGAGGTTTTGAAACCCAATGAAAGTGTTACCCTGCTTATTGGCCCGGAAGGAGACTTTTCTGAAAAAGAAATTGCACTGGCTTTAGAACACAAATTCCAGCCCGTTACTTTAGGAAATACCCGATTGCGAACAGAGACTGCTGCAATTGTAGCTTGTCATAGTGTTGTGTTTTTTAATGAAGTTTAATAATGAGAGTTTTGTCATAAAATGACAAGAGAGACCATAATAACTAAAGTAAAACGACTAGCTAAATACAATCCTATGAAAAAAATATTTCTATTATTACTATTGGTTTCTGTTTCTTCCTTTTCACAGGAGATTGCGTTGTTAAAATATAGCGGTGGCGGTGATTGGTATGCCAATCCAACATCATTACCTAATTTAATTAAGTTTTGCAATGCTAACATCAATACGAGAATAAAAGCAAAACCATCAACAGTAGAACCGAGTAATCCGGATCTGCTCTCTTATCCGTTTGTTCATATGACGGGACATGGAAATGTTGTTTTTAGCGATGCTGATGTAAGTAATCTTAGAAATTATTTAAATGGTGGTGGTTTTCTCCATATTGACGACAATTACGGAATGGATCAATACATCCGAAAAGAGATTAAAAAAATATTCCCAAACAATAACTTAATCGAAATTCCGGCCAATCATCCCATATTCCAAAAGCCTTTCCCATTTCCAAATGGTCTGCCAAAAATCCACGAACATGACGGAACACGTGCTCAGGCCTTTGGTATCTTTGTCGAAAACAAATTGGTATTACTCTATACTTATGAATGTGACTTAGGAGATGGCTGGGAAGATCCCGAAGTACACAATGACCCTGCTCCGGTTAGAGACAAAGCCTTAAAAATGGGAGCCAACATTATCAATTATATTTTTACCAATTAAATTTTAGAAGGTGCAGCTTACTCACGAAGAAAATCAATTTGAACGAAAAACATTTCCGATAACATTGGTTTGTGATCACATTTATTTTCAGCAGAATATTGGTTCTCTTTTTAGAATCAGTGAGGCATTTGGAGTAGAGAATATCATTTTTTTAGGGAAAGATATTCCGTTAACTCCCCGAAAAATCAACAAAACTTCACGAAGCACTCATCTTCACGTTGCCCATACGATAATTGAAGAAACAGCCGATCTGGCGGACTATCTGCTTCAAAATAATTTTGAAATTATTGCTTTAGAGATCGCAAGTAACAGCAAACCGCTAAGAGAAGTTCTAATTCCTGAAAATCAAAAAATTGCACTTTTAATTGGAAGTGAGATTAACGGAATCTCTGAAGAGCTTTTAAAAATTTCAAACCAAATTGTCCACATCAATATGTTTGGAAAGAACAGCAGTATGAATGTTGTACAAGCGGCAAGTATTGCCCTTTATGAAATTACTTCTTTTTAAATTTTTTCACATTTTAAATCTCAAGTATACAACTTATTTTGATACTACCTTTTGTTGTTTCTTCCGGATTTACTCCAAATGAAGGAATACCAGGAATTATTGTTTGACATGTAAGACAGTCGGATAGAATTTCATGGCTAATTTGATTCAAAATTACCATTAATTTAACAGTTATTCTTACGTATAAATACTTACGAAAATTTCACTCTGTAATATTTGTCAAAAAAATCTTCTATAAACGATAAAAATCGACGCAATAACATTCTTAAAAACAGCATTGTACGAAATTACTTCTTAATTATTTTTGCTATTTTTTTGTAAGAACTAGATTGTACAAGGGTTTGTAAAATTCTCACAAATAATATTATGTAAATATTTTGTTACAATAATTTTTTTGTTATAAAATTGCATTATAATTAACCAAAACAAATTTTTTATAACAAAAACCCAAGTTATTATGAAAAAAATCATTGTTACTGCATTTACAGCATTAGTGCTGTTTTCTTGCCAAAACGACCAATCAGAATCTGCGGATTCAAAAGTTGAAGCTATTGCACATCGCGGATGCGCAAGTCAGGAAGTTTTAGAAGCTCAACTGAAAGCTGATCCAACTTTAGCAATCAGAATGAACGAAATCAATGCTTTCACTGAAAATGCAATCCTTACCAAACGTCTTGTAAATGGTAAAATTGAAATTCCGGTCGTAGTTAATGTTCTTTACAGAACTGCAGCAGAAAACATTTCTAATGCGCAAATTCAAACACAAATTGATGTCTTAAATAAAGATTTCAATGCCTTAAATTCAGATTACAATAGTGTACCAGCTCTTTTTTCTGGCGTAAAAGCAAATGTTGGAATTACATTCGTTTTAGATCAGGTAATTAGAAAATCTACTACCAAAACTTCATGGGGAACAAGCGATGCTATGAAGAAAACAGCTCAAGGTGGTCTTGCACCAACTTCTCCAACAACAAAACTAAACATGTGGTCTTGCACTATTGGAGGAGGTATTTTAGGTTATGCACAATTTCCTGGAGGAGCTGCTGCTACAGACGGAGTTGTTGTTGATCCGAAATATTTTGGTCTTTCCGGAGCAGCAAATGCACCGTTTAACTTAGGAAGAACAGCTACTCACGAAGTAGGACACTGGATGAACTTACGTCACATCTGGGGAGATGCTACTTGTGGAAGCGATTTAGTTTCAGATACTCCTACACACAACACTGCAAACTATGGTGTACCGGCTTATCCTCACTATAGTACTTGTTCAGGAACTCCAGTTGAAATGACAATGAACTATATGGATTACGTTGATGACAACGCTATGTATATGTTCTCTCAAGGACAAAAAAGCAGAATGGCTGCGATATTTGTTACAGGAGGTCCAAGAGCTTCTTTTGGAATCTAATACCAAACAAGTATAAAAAACAAACTGAAAAGCGGGATGGCAACATCCCGCTTTTTTTTGTTTACTTCAAAAATTTCAAAAGCTTTTTTCCTATATTTATCATCTAAAATCGAATCATGATAACATCGAAAACAATATCTAACGGAATTTTGCGAGCTTTAACAACAATCCTGATTGTCGCAGCTGTCCTATATTTTCTATACCAAATCCAGACTGTAATTGTCTATCTGTGTATTTCGCTGTTATTGTGTTTAATTGCCAATCCGTTAATTCAATTTTTAAAGAATAAATTAAAGTTCAGTAATTCACTGGCTGCAACTACAGCGCTAATCTTATTCATTCTTGCAATTGTTGGTTTCATTCTACTGTTTGTGCCGTTAATCATTTCGCAAGCCAATAATTTATCCTTACTTGATACTCAAAATCTGCAACAGCAATTTCTCGAAACAGAACGCAGTATTGAAAATTATTTTAATATCCAGCATCTGGATCTTGATAAGGTTTTAAAAGAATCCAAAATCACATCTATAATCGATTTCAGCTACTTTACTGGTTTCCTGAATTCAATTATCGGCTTCATGGCCAATATGGGAATGGGATTGGTATCTGTATTTTTTATAACCTTTTTCTTTATCAAAGATCAGGATGCCTTTAAAGTTAGTGCCCGAAAAATTCTTCCTGACACTAATGAAGACAAAATCTTAAATTCAATAACCAAAATAAACCATTTTCTGACCCGTTATTTTATTGGGCTATTACTGCAGCTAACGGTTGTATTCATCCTGTATCTAATTGTTTTGATGATTTTTGGAAATAAAAATGCCTTTGTTATTGCCTTTTTATGTGCCATCTTGAATATTATTCCATACATAGGACCAATTATAGGAACCATACTCGCGGGACTTTTAACAATGATTAGTATGATCGGAAGTGATTTTCAATCGGAAATACTTCCTAAAACAATCTATGTACTTATAGGGTTTCTGTTGGTTCAGGCTATTGATAACAACATCAGTCAACCCATAATCTCATCAAAAAGCGTAAATTCGCACCCGTTAGAAATATTCCTGATTACTTTAATCAGTGGAATTACTTTTGGAATTGTTGGGATGATTATTGCCATTCCGGCCTTTACCATGGTGAAAGTAATTTTAAAAGAATTTTTTCCTGACAACAAAATTGTCTCTGTATTAACCGAAAGAATATAACATTGAATACTGCTATTTTAGACCCAAACATTCAGGAATTCATAACTCAAAATAGTGGTGTCCCAATTACAAAATTAGCGCTTCAGAAAAATCCATTTCCTGAAATAGACTGGATTGTACTTTTAAATCAGATTGAAGCAAAATCGAAAGCAAAAGACAAGTTACCTACCTGGTTTGCTGCCGAAAATATTATTTATCCCTCTAAAATATCGGTTGAACAAACTTCATCCGAAAGAACTGCCGCTTACAAAGCATCTTTAATTTCCGGAGAAAGCTTAATTGATCTTACAGGAGGTTTTGGTGTGGATGATTACTATTTCTCTCAAAAATTCAAAAACATAGCGCATTGCGAAATAAATAACGATTTATCGGCAATTGTAAAACATAATTTCAAACAGCTTAAAGTCGAAAACTGTACTTTTTATGCTGATGATTCTACTTCAGTTTTAAATCAATCCCATAAAAAGTGGGATTGGATTTATATTGATCCGTCCCGTAGAAACGACGCTAAAGGTAAAGTTTTTATGCTGAAAGACTGCTTACCCAATGTTCCTGATTTGCTAAATTTTTACTTTGAGAAAACAGAATCCATTTTAATAAAAACGGCTCCGCTATTAGATCTTTCTGCAGGATTATCAGAACTTCAATTTGTTAAAAACATCCATATTATTGCTCTTGAAAACGAAGTAAAAGAATTGCTTTTTGAGATTCATAAAAATTATTCTGGCGAAATCACCATAAAAACGGCCAATATTCTGAAAGATAAAATCGAGACTTTTGATTTTATTTTAGGAAACGAAATTGGTTTTCCTTCTTACGAGCTTCCTCAAAAATACGTTTACGAGCCCAATTCAGCTATTATGAAATCAGGAGGATTCGATGAAGTAAGTACTATTTTTAAGATCAACAAACTTCATAAACATTCTCATCTCTATACCTCAGAAATTTTAATCGAGTTTCCCGGACGACGTTTTGAAATCGAAAAAACAATCTCATACAGTAAGAATGAGATGAAAATTGAACTTGCCAATCAGCAGGCCAATATCACAACGCGAAACTTTCCGGACACGGTAGAAAACATTCGAAAAAAATGGAAAATAAAAAACGGCGGAAATTTGTATTGTTTTTTTACAACTGATAAAAATGATAACAAAATAGTTTTAATTTGCAGAAAAATAACTTAAAAATGAAACAACTAATTACACTAACCTTTTTATTACTAACCTTAACCGCCTTTGCACAAAAACCATGTGAATACAGTGCGAATGTTACCGACTCCTTAGGGACTTATAAAGTAACAAACGACTACATGATCAGCGAAAAATACTTTGGAGGTACTTTTGATTATGTTTTCTTCGCGCTGGCACAAACTGACGGTCTGCCGACCTTAAATTTGCAGCTTATCCAAAAAAGTAAAGATTTTATAAAAGCCAATTGCTTTGATAAAAATTCAAAAGTTTTTTTACAATTAGAAAACGGGAAAATCGTAACATTAATTCATATTGATAAAGAAAGCTGTGGTACACTTATTCATGACGAAAAAGGGTTCGATAATCGCATCAATACGGGAATTTTTATGTTCATGAAAGAAGGTTTTGAAGAGCTCAAAAAATCCCCTGTTTCAATTATGCGTATAAAATATCTGACCAATATAGAAGATTACATTGTAAAAAGAGAATTAACCTCTGAACTCAACGGTAAAGTTTACCATCCGAATACTTACTTCATGGAAAACATAAGATGTGTTGAATAATTAATCGCATTTCCACTTTTGGTTCGAGACTTTATCCTTTAAACCTGTCTTTAAATTATAATGCCACCACTCCGAATCAAAAGAATTGAATCCGTTTTTGATCATCACTCTTTTTAAATATTTTCGATTTGCTTTGACTGACACTGGAAATTTTTTATAATTATGACCGGCCTCGATGCCAAAAAAGTCAAAATTAGTACCCATCTCCAGCTCCTCTCCCTTAGCATTTACTAAAGTAATATCAACGGCTCCTCCTTTATTATGGATGGAGCCTTTTTTTGGATCTGCCACATACTCCGGATTCGATACGATCTCCCACATCTTTTTCTGAATAGACAGAGGCCTATAACAGTCGAAAAGTTTGATTCTACAACCATCCTTGATAAAATCATTATTTGCTGCTATCAGAGCTTTTACCGTTTTATAGCGCAACAAACATTCGGCACAATCGTAAACTTTAGCCTTCAAAAAATTATCTTCAGTAGCATATTTCATATCATAAACGAAATCGCTACTGTAATCTTTCAAATTCACAAAAGTCGTATCGGCAATTTCTTCATTATCCTCAGATGAATAGGATTCATTTTGAGCATTTGAAGAAAGTCCATAAAAGAAAAGACAAAACAGAAATAGTAAAGTATGAGCGGAAGATGAACTTAATTTCATGACATATATATATTGTAAGAAGTAAATATAAACAAAACCACGTAACGTAATCCAATCAAACTTCTAAATCTCACCTGTCTGCATAATATTTTCCTTTGCTCCCTTGCCTTTTAACACTCTAAAAACTAACCTGACAGCATGATAAGACGGGTGTTGCAATTTTTTCAGAACAGGTATTGCCTGAAATTATAATAACAAAATTTAACAAAACCATAAAACATTAGTAATTAATCATTTACAATGTTTTTTTTCTTCAAAATAAAAAATGTCAATATCCTATTTTATTCGATTAACTCAACAATTAACCTTTGTGGCAGTAAAAAAACATATTGGAAAGCTTAAAATTCTTATATTTACTTTTTACCTAGCCGAATAACACTATGAACACAATCGATTCCACCTGTTATGCTAGTTCAAAATTAAGCAGTCAAGATGGAGAAATATACAGCAGAAACCACACCCTTAACACTAGACGGACATCTAACATGGGATAGTAAAATAAAAAAAGCCGATTTATTACCAGATCCCCAATCCCGTTTAGATTCTGTTTACATGAAAGAAAGACCCCTTTCTGATTCCAGCATTCCATTTAGAGATCAAACAGATATTTCCAGTAAGAAAAAAAGCATTTGCCAACTTATCGATAAACTAGATGTCGAAACCAATATTAGATATCAAAGGACAGTAGAAGATACCTACTGCAATGTTTACTCTTATGATTATTGCTATTTCAGCGGCGTTTATCTCCCAACTGTTTGGTGGACTGAAGAAGCACTTGAAAAAATAGCGCAAGGAAAGGAAGTGGAAGCTGTTTTTGAGCAAACTGTTGAACGCATTTACTCCAGTGCCATACACGATTGGTTTCTAAAATGGGGACCTCAGTTTGGCTGGAAAAGAATGTTTACTCCCGATGAAATTCAAAACAAAGTAAATACCAATGGTGGAATAGGAATAATTTGTGCCAAAAGAAGAGAAAAAGGATTATCTGGTCATATCGTTCCCGTTGTTCCTGAAACAAATTTAAATCTGGCCTATCGAGAGAATGGCGTAGTCCTATATCCCCTGCAATCACAGGCAGGAAAACTTAATTATAATTATTTTTCAGAAGTTAGAAAAGACTGGTGGAATGACGAATTATACTCCTCCTACGTATTTTATTACCATGAATAAATAAAAAGAATGCCTTCAATTCTCCGAATGACCAAACATTACTGATTTACAACCTTTTAACTATTTGGAAATAACATAATAAAGAACTACTTTCGCAACCTGAAAAAAACAGAAATCGCAAGAGTTGTAATTCGCCTATACGCTTACTTAAATCATTGATAAAAAGACAATTAACAAGAATAATAATTTTATACCCTCATTATAAAATTATTTAATCAATTTTTCAATCGATACAAGTGTACAACTTCCCAGACTACTATTAATTCATACCATTTTACAAACAAAACAAAGCTTTTTTAAGAGATGCAAACCTTTAGGTCTTATCTGTTAAAAGATCTTACGACTCAGAATTTCAGTAGATGAACTTCTTATTTTAGCATAAAAATAAACACTTTAAAACAACCTTAAAAAAGAAAATTAGTATAAATGAAAGACAATCAGACAAAAAAATATTTTTGGGGAATTGGATTAGAAAACGAAACCTACATGCAATTTGAAGAATCCCTAATAGTTTCTGGTGAATTTATACAAAAAAAATTGGGTTTGAAAAATACAGCATTGACTATCGAAAATGCTACAAACCAGAAAGTTTGGCACCTGTACTTAAAAAAGCTTTTGACACAAACGAGAACTATAAAGTGAGCAGAATGATGAACAGTCATTCGCTGGAAAAACTGGATATAAACTATCAGCATAAAACATTATCCCCAGTAAAATCATTGGTTCCTACTGCCGAATCCACTGAAGCAAATCCACAACCACTTGAAAATCCTGAATATCTTGGGAAATCTATTATGGAACTTTTCCTTGAAGATCAACCTTACAATATTCAAAGCATGATTACCCAAAGAAACAAAACTATGGGATCTGTTCATTTCGATGGTGATTCTATAGAATTTGTAACTAAATATTTTGAAAATCGAACAATAGCTGATTCATGCAAAGAATTAAAGGCAACCAAAAAGTTATTTCTTGATAAAATTAATGACTCAGCAATACTTAATGGTAAATTAAATTTTCCGGATTACAACAATGGCCTTAACATGTTTATGACCAACCAGGAAAATCTCGTTTTGTTTAATAACGGAACATATCATTTTCACATTACCTTACCCTCGCTAACAAAAGACAGCCGGATTCTCGATTATAGTGATTTTAATAAAACACATGCCAATGCTATTTATTTATTGCAATGGTTCGAGCCTTTTTTTATCGCCACCCTTGGAAGTCCTGATATTATGGGGGTGATAAGCAACACCTATAGTTTGGACAAGAAATTTACTCTAGGTTCTATGAGAAATGCCATGTCACGCTACATCGGTGTAGGAACTTTTAATAAAGCAATGCCTAAGGGCAAAATTTTAACCTATAAAGTGGATGACTTTAGAAAATTGCTAAAATTCAAAAAAGAAGATAATATTTGGTGGCGCGATCAGATTGAGACAGAAATGGAGTACGAATTACTTTCTGAAGTGGGTCTGGATTTTAATCAGGAGAAAATGTACCAAAGCGGTTTTGAATTCAGAAGTTTTGATGAATTTCCGGCAGAATACTTAAATGATGTTCTTTTTTCGATTATTCTAATTTGCGAACATTCCTTAAATCTGCCTGACGTTCAATGGGGACACGATAGTGAGATTTGGAACAATTTAGTATTCAAAACCTTAAAAACTGGCTATCTGACTGAAATCAATGAGACTGAAAAGGACACAATCCTAACCTTATTGCAATTACTAAATCCATCAGATAATAATTATAATGAACTAAAATCCGAATTTGAAGGCATTGTTATACTGGATCAGTTTTTCTTTAAGATTTTGGCCGTTTTACACGATAAATACAAAGACAATAACGTCTGCTTGGATCTTATGTACGGAAAAAAAACAAGTTCACCTCCAAAATGGAATAACTTTAATAAATATCAAACCGAAAAACATCTACAACAAATAGGAGTGTTTATTGAGAATTAAAAGAAGCATTCTTAAAATACCATCAAACTTTATACAAAAGCTAAAGTTGTATAAAGTTTGTTTTTTTTAGCTACAAGATTCGATATGTCAGCCTACAATTATTGATTTCATAAAAGAATATTCTTTAAAACCTTTAGCTTTTCTATTTCCAAACAAAGTAAGATCATTCACCCTAGCTAAACCTTTTTTTACTTCTCCTGGTCTATTCTCGATTCGATTATTAGCCAGTGGCTTAATCTGCCAGATTAGTGCTCTCACGATCTCTTGCCGTTCTCTACAAGAGTCATATACTTTATTACAAAGGCTAAAACCATTACTAATGTTTATCTCCACATAGCTTATTTTCAAAATTACCAACTTTTAAACCTGATCCATTTTTTGTATCAATCCTAAACTATGCAGTTGAAACTGATATAAAACAAAAAAGCCACTCGGTTAGAGTGGCTTCTTGTGAACGCAGAAGGATTCGAACCTTCGACCGTCCCGATTGGAAATCGGGATGCTCTATCCTGCTGAGCTGCGTTAATAAAACCACTTAAAACAAAAAAGCCACTCGGTTAGAGCGGCTTCTTGTGAACGCAGAAGGATTCGAACCTTCGACCGCCTGCTTAGAAGGCAGGTGCTCTATCCAGCTGAGCTATGCGTCCAATATTTTTTAATTATCCAGGTCTTTCACAACTTTGGATTAATTATATCCTTACTTTTTTTTCGATTAAAATAATGCGCTCTTATTATAAAGTTCATTACAAATGACCAGCATTCTTTATTTTTATTCGAAAAAAAACTTCAACTAGTAAAACCAGTTGAAGTTTTTAGTACTCAGAGCGGGACTTGAACCCGCACGAACATTGCTGTTCACTGGATTTTAAGTCCAGCGTGTCTACCAATTTCACCATCCGAGCATTATGTGGTACCTCCAGGGATCGAACCAGGGACACATGGATTTTCAGTCCATTGCTCTACCATCTGAGCTAAGGTACCTTTTTTTGTTTAAATCTTCATTTAACCAAAATTAGAATAAAAAACCCCGTTTTATTACGAACAGGGTTTTCAAAGAAAGGCGACGACATACTCTCCCACATAACTGCAGTACCATCTGCGCAGGCGGGCTTAACTTCTCTGTTCGGGATGGGAAGAGGTGAGCCCCGCCGCAATAACCACCTTAAGGCTGTTAGTTGCTTGGGCAACTTTTTAATTGACAATTGATAATTAACAATTGATAATTAAAACAATATTTTAACATACTGAGATAAAGAAACAAATAAGTTTTTTACTTAAGAAAGTTTCCTCCCGATAGCTTGCGCTATCGGGAAAAGGGTGTACATAAGCTTACGGATTATTAGTACTACTCGACTATGACATTACTGCCTTTACATCTATAGCCTATCAACGTGGTCATCTTCCACGATCCTTAAAAGAAATCTCATCTTGTGGTGGGTTTCGCGCTTATATGCTTTCAGCGCTTATCCCTTCCAAACGTAGCTACTCTGCGGTGCCCCTGGCGGGACAACAGATACACTAGAGGTTTGTCCAATTCGGTCCTCTCGTACTAGAATCAGATCCACTCAAATTTCTAACGCCCACAGTAGATAGAGACCGAACTGTCTCACGACGTTCTGAACCCAGCTCGCGTGCCACTTTAATGGGCGAACAGCCCAACCCTTGGGACCTTCTCCAGCCCCAGGATGTGACGAGCCGACATCGAGGTGCCAAACCCCCCCGTCGATATGAGCTCTTGGGGGAGATCAGCCTGTTATCCCCGGCGTACCTTTTATCCTTTGAGCGATGGCCCTTCCATGCGGAACCACCGGATCACTATGCTCTACTTTCGTACCTGATCGACCTGTATGTCTCTCAGTCAAGCTCCCTTATGCCATTGCACTCTACGCACGGTTACCAAGCGTACTGAGGGAACCTTTAGAAGCCTCCGTTACTCTTTTGGAGGCGACCACCCCAGTCAAACTACCCACCAAGCACTGTCCTCTTCATCGAAGAGTTAGGCCTCAGATAAACAAAGGGTTGTATTTCAACAATGACTCCACAACGCCTGGCGACGCCACTTCACAGTCTCCAACCTATTCTACACATCATTTATCCAAGGTCAATACTAAGCTATAGTAAAGGTGCACAGGGTCTTTTCGTCCCACTGCGGGTAAACGGCATCTTCACCGTTACTACAATTTCACCGAGCTCATGGCTGAGACAGTGTCCAGATCGTTACACCATTCGTGCAGGTCGGAACTTACCCGACAAGGAATTTCGCTACCTTAGGACCGTTATAGTTACGGCCGCCGTTTACTGGGGCTTCAATTCAATGCTTCTCCGAAGATAACATCTCCTCTTAACCTTCCAGCACCGGGCAGGTGTCAGGCCCTATACTTCATCTTACGATTTTGCAGAGCCCTGTGTTTTTGATAAACAGTCGCCTGGACCTCTTCACTGCGGCCAGCTTGCGCTGGCGACCTTTCTCCCGAAGTTACAGGTCTATTTTGCCTAATTCCTTAGCCATGAATCTCTCGAGCACCTTAGGATTCTCTCCTCAACTACCTGTGTCGGTTTACGGTACTGGTACTAATTACCTGAAGTTTAGAGGTTTTTCTTGGAAGCCCTTAGGCGCACTATCTCTTTGTCCGAAGACTCCGAGTACTATCGTATTTCACCATTCTCTACGGATTTGCCTATAGAGAATATAGCTAGGTACTTCAACGAACTATTCCGTCAGTTCGCGGCGCTTTCATCACTCCGTCACCCCATCACAGTAATTAGTAGTACGGGAATATTAACCCGTTGGCCATCGACTGTCCCTTTCGGGTTCGCCTTAGGACCAGACTAACCCACAGCTGATTAGCATAGCTGTGGAAACCTTAGTTTTTCGGTGTGCGGGTTTCTCGCCCGCATTATCGTTACTTATGCCTACATTTTCTTTTCCAGCCAGTCCAGCATACCTTACGATACACCTTCAACCCTGCTGGAATGCTCCCCTACCACTTACAATTACTTGTAAATCCATAGCTTCGGTAATATGCTTATGCCCGATTATTATCCATGCTCGTCCGCTCGACTAGTGAGCTGTTACGCACTCTTTAAATGAATGGCTGCTTCCAAGCCAACATCCTAGCTGTCTGGGCAGACAAACCTCGTTCTTTCAACTTAGCATATATTTGGGGACCTTAGCTGATGGTCTGGGTTCTTTCCCTCTCGGACTTGGACCTTAGCACCCAAGCCCTCACTGTTATCAATCATTATATAGCATTCGGAGTTTGTCAGGAATTGGTAGGCGGTGAAGCCCCCGCATCCAATCAGTAGCTCTACCTCTATATAACTAAAATAACGCTGCACCTAAATGCATTTCGGGGAGTACGAGCTATTTCCGAGTTTGATTGGCCTTTCACCCCTACCCACAGGTCATCCGAAGACTTTTCAACGTCAACCGGTTCGGACCTCCACACTGTGTTACCAGCGCTTCATCCTGCCCATGGGTAGATCACACGGTTTCGCGTCTAACACTACTGACTAAAGCGCCCTATTCAGACTCGCTTTCGCTACGGATCCGTGACTTAATCACTTAACCTTGCCAGCAACGTTAACTCGTAGGCTCATTATGCAAAAGGCACGCCGTCACCCCACAAAAGGGCTCCGACCGCTTGTAAGCGTATGGTTTCAGGATCTATTTCACTCCGTTATTCACGGTTCTTTTCACCTTTCCCTCACGGTACTGGTTCACTATCGGTCTCTCAGGAGTATTTAGCCTTAGCGGATGGTCCCGCCAAATTCAGACAGGGTTTCACGTGCCCCGCCCTACTCAGGATACCACTATCTATTATACTTGTTACCCATACGAGGCTATCACTCTCTATGGCTCGACTTTCCAGTCGATTCCGGTTCCTTGTACATAAAATGTCGTGGTCCTACAACCCCAACAATGCCGTAACATCATTGGTTTGGGCTAATCCGCGTTCGCTCGCCACTACTTACGGAATCACTTTTGTTTTCTTCTCCTCCGCCTACTTAGATGTTTCAGTTCAGCGGGTTTGCCCACCTATCGGTGTACTATGTCTTCAACATAGTGGGTTGCCCCATTCGGATATCTACGGATCAATCGATGTGTGCTCGTCCCCGTAGCTTTTCGCAGCTTATCACGTCCTTCTTCGCCTCTGAGAGCCTAGGCATCCCCCATACGCCCTTATTTTGCTTATTGTACCAATCTTGTTTCTTAAAACAAGACCGTTTTTTTTTGTCTTTTATTATTGCTAATAAAAAACGCTTTCTACTTTCTTATTATTTTCTTATCTCAATATGTCAATGAACTTTTATAATTAATAATTATCAATTGATAATTGTCAATTATTTCGTGGAGAATAACGGAGTCGAACCGTTGACCTCCTGCGTGCAAGGCAGGCGCTCTAGCCAGCTGAGCTAATCCCCCATTTTTTAGTTGTCAGTTAACAGTTTTCAGTTAACAGTACTTAAAACGGTTACTCAACCTCTAAAATTTCCTTTTAAATTAAGCTTTCAGTCCTTTTTAATTATCAATTGTTAATTATTAATTATCAATTCTTTTTAAAAAGTAGTCCCGGGCAGACTCGAACTGCCGACCCCTACATTATCAGTGTAGTACTCTAACCAGCTGAGCTACGAGACTCTGTTTTTACTTAATTCTTTCATTTTTTTAAATTAACAGCAAGAGTAATACAATCTCCAATTCAGAGACCCATAAATAATCATCTTTTTTCCTTAACGTGCACTAGGCTAACAGTAAGGCTCTAGAAAGGAGGTGTTCCAGCCGCACCTTCCGGTACGGCTACCTTGTTACGACTTAGCCCTAGTTACCAGTTTTACCCTAGGCAGCTCCTTGCGGTCACCGACTTCAGGCACCCCCAGCTTCCATGGCTTGACGGGCGGTGTGTACAAGGCCCGGGAACGTATTCACCGGATCATGGCTGATATCCGATTACTAGCGATTCCAGCTTCACGGAGTCGAGTTGCAGACTCCGATCCGAACTGTGACCGGTTTTATAGATTCGCTCCTGGTCGCCCAGTGGCTGCTCTCTGTACCGGCCATTGTAGCACGTGTGTAGCCCAAGGCGTAAGGGCCGTGATGATTTGACGTCATCCCCACCTTCCTCACAGTTTGCACTGGCAGTCTTGTTAGAGTTCCCGACATGACTCGCTGGCAACTAACAACAGGGGTTGCGCTCGTTATAGGACTTAACCTGACACCTCACGGCACGAGCTGACGACAACCATGCAGCACCTTGTAATTTGTCTTGCGAAAGATCTGTTTCCAAATCGGTCAAACTACATTTAAGCCTTGGTAAGGTTCCTCGCGTATCATCGAATTAAACCACATGCTCCACCGCTTGTGCGGGCCCCCGTCAATTCCTTTGAGTTTCATTCTTGCGAACGTACTCCCCAGGTGGGATACTTATCACTTTCGCTTAGCCACTGAAATTGCTTCCAACAGCTAGTATCCATCGTTTACGGCGTGGACTACCAGGGTATCTAATCCTGTTCGCTACCCACGCTTTCGTCCATCAGCGTCAATCCATTAGTAGTAACCTGCCTTCGCAATTGGTATTCCATGTAATCTCTAAGCATTTCACCGCTACACTACATATTCTAGTTACTTCCTAATAATTCAAGTTTAGCAGTATCAATGGCCGTTCCACCGTTGAGCGATGGGCTTTCACCACTGACTTACTAAACCGCCTACGGACCCTTTAAACCCAATGATTCCGGATAACGCTTGGATCCTCCGTATTACCGCGGCTGCTGGCACGGAGTTAGCCGATCCTTATTCTTACGATACCGTCAAGCTCCTACACGTAGGAGTGTTTCTTCTCGTACAAAAGCAGTTTACAATCCATAGGACCGTCATCCTGCACGCGGCATGGCTGGATCAGGCTTGCGCCCATTGTCCAATATTCCTCACTGCTGCCTCCCGTAGGAGTCTGGTCCGTGTCTCAGTACCAGTGTGGGGGATCTCCCTCTCAGGACCCCTACCCATCGTAGCCTTGGTAAGCCGTTACCTTACCAACTAGCTAATGGGACGCATGCTCATCTTTTACCGTTGTGACTTTAATAGTATCTCGATGCCGAGTCACTATACTATGAGGTATTAATCCAAATTTCTCTGGGCTATCCCTCTGTAAAAGGTAGATTGCATACGCGTTACGCACCCGTGCGCCGGTCTCTATATCCGAAGACATATACCCCTCGACTTGCATGTGTTAAGCCTGCCGCTAGCGTTCATCCTGAGCCAGGATCAAACTCTTCATCGTATATTTTTATATTATATTGCGATGATATCTATCGGTTCTTTTCGAATCTTACGATTCTATTACTCTTATTCTTTTGTCCCGATTAATCGGGACAGCTGTCAATTCAATATGTCTACGAACGTATTCTTTTTTATTAATCTCGCTTGTTTCTCAAAGCGGGTGCAAAAGTAGAAAACTTATTTCTAATCGGCAAGAGTTTTTTGAAGTTTTTTTTAGAAAATTTCTTTTCGTTTTTAACTTCTCTCCTTACCAATCTTTCAATGAACTCCCCTTGTTTTGCGGGGTGCAAACTTAAAACTTTCTTTCTTTACTCGCAAGCTTTTTGGAATCTTTTTTTGAAAATTTCTTTTCGTTTTAATTCCTTCGCTTGTCAGTATTTCAGTGAACGTTTATCGCTGTTGCGGGTGCAAAAGTAGTCACTTTATTCGCTTTTACAAGCTTTTTTTAAACTTATTTTTAATCTTTTTCGAAACTTTCCCCTAACACTCTGATAACACCTCTTTTACAAATTAAACTTTTTTCAGGTTTGAAAGGTTTTTCTTCGTTCAAATGAAACTCTTAGATACAAAGCCCCGTTTTTACTGGTTTTTTACTAATCTCGCAAAGTCGCAAAGGCGCGAAGTTTTTGTTTTTCTTGTCTTATTTCCTTTGAAAACCCATACCCTAGCCCCGATAGTAGTGGAAATCCTTTTGATTTTTCCTTTAAAAAGCAAAAGATTGCAGCGGATAGCGGGATAAAGCTTCGACTTCGCTCAGCTGGACAGAATCACTCCTTATATAGTATAGAACCTCAAATACCAAGCTTCGACTTCGCTCAGCTGGACAGAAACTGCTTTTATTGCATTTTCGCTCAGCTGGACAGAATTACTCCTTATATATAGGTAGTAAAAAAACAAACCCGACAGGTTTTGAAAACCTGTCGGGTTGTATACTATATATATGTAGGTATTTAATTTAAACTATCAATAACTTCTTTTGTAATACGAGTATATGCGATTGTCTGGTTGATACGAAAACATTGTTCTTCAAGTATCATTGTTTTTGTAAATAAAGATAATCTGTAGTAGTACTGATATCACGTAATCGAATTTGAGAATTATTAAACTCAAATAACTTCCAGTTTCGATTCAATTTACTTAGCGGTTCTGAATTAAACTCTATTTTAACTTCTCTAACCCCATTCTGCAAAGTACTTTCCCATTGACCAGTTTGTGAGGTCGCTCCTTTTGTAGCCACTACAGATTTGTCACTTTTAAAAACAAGAGAATAACCTATATAAGTGGACGTCTTTTCTGAGTCATCAAAAAAATAAGGTATCTCCCAAGTTCCCTTTGTTATAGTTTGCGGAAAATCAAGTGTCACAATATTATTTTCAGGACAATTGTCAATTGCATATTTTATTGCATTTTCAAACTCTAAATTATTAGAGATTGACTTTGTCTGATTATTATAATCTGCTATCGAAATTGGATATTTTAATGAAATATACTGACTACTATTCAAATTTTTTATAAAATTAAAGAAGGTCTGATCACTAACAATCGAAACAGAACTTGCTATTTGATTTGCACTGTTATAGATATTAATCGTTATAGGGTAGTTTATCTTTAGTCCATTAATTTTAGACAACAAATCTGGATAAAGATTCCAGTAGTCGATTAAAGCTTTAAAGTCAGATTCAGTTGGAATATTTTTTTCAATATAATTATAATACACCATCATTACAGGAAAATCAATTTTTACAATATCATCATCGTATGTATTTGCATTTATATTGTCCGTAACTTTTTTATAATCGGCAGTAGAGTTTATAGCAATTTTTACATTGTTAACTGTAACGGTATACGGCAGCCTAATGGTACAATAACTAGATCCGTCGATCACATTATCCTGCACCGTTTGAATCATTGCAACCCTTTGCAGATAAGTAGTAAGCGGCGAAACATTTGTGACTGTTCCTTGTGCCGTATCGTCTTTCTCGTCTGTTTCGCTCTGACAAGAAAGCAAAAGCAAGAAAGCCACTATTGATAAATATTTTTTTAAAGGGAACATATTTATATTTTTACAAAGGTAACAAAATTAAAGAAACTGTTTTTTTTTAATAACTCCTCTTCAAGGACTCCGTTTTTATCTAAAACACTAACTATCAACAAAAAACAACATTTCCTATTTATATAAAACAATCAGCTTTGCTTTTACCCTACTTAAATCAAAAACAAATACTTTTGCAAGGTAACAACTGAAAAACGAAATGCTACAAAAAGACCAATCCAATACTTGCGACGAAATAATCTTTTCGACTTTTTTTAAAAGTCAGGTAAAAGCACTTCGTAATTTTCTTTTTTACAAATTTGGCAATATCAATCAGGCGGAAGATTTAGCCCAGGAGGCATTTGTAAAACTTTGGCAAAACTGTGCTTCTGTACCTTTGGAAAAAGCAAAATCATATCTTTATACTATTGCAAATAACAGTAGTCTCAATGCAATTGCGCATCAAAAAGTTGTTTTGAGGTATGAGAAAAACTTCACCGGCTTAGATAAAACAAATGAAAATCCGGAATATATTCTGGAGGAGAAACAATTTCAAGCCAAACTTTTGAAAGCCATCGAAAATTTAAACGAAAAACAACGTATCGCTTTTCTGATGCATCGAATTGACGGAAAAAAATACAGTGAAATTGCCATAGCGTTAAATATTAGCGTAAAGGCAGTTGAAAAACGCATACATCTTGCTTTACTGAGTTTACGCAAAGAAATTGATTTATAGAAGTAGGGTAAATTTAGATTCAATTGTTTTAACAACATAATACCAGTATAATGAAAAAAAATCGCTTATTAGCAAAATGGCTTAACAATGATTTATCTCAGGATGAATTAGCTGAATTTGAAGCAAGTCCCGATTTTGAAAAATACCAAAAAATAAAGAATTATACTGCTCACTTAGAAGTAGGTGATTTGGATGAAAATGCCATGTTATCTAACATCCTGAATCAGAAAACGGTAACTCCAAAAACAATTCCTTTACACAAAAACTGGATGTTTCGAGCTGCCGCGGTCTTTGTGTTGGCACTCGGAATTACGCTTGTTATGAAACTTCTGATTCCTCAGACTCAAATCGCAAATTTTGGAGAGAAAACCACGTTTTCCTTACCTGATAATTCTGAAGTGGTCCTAAACTCAGGTTCTGAAATAAGTTACAAAAAATGGAATTGGACCAACAACAGGCACCTTGAATTAAAGGGAGAGGCTTATTTTAAAGTTGCCAAAGGCCACCGTTTTGAAGTACAGACCAGTCTGGGAAAAGTATCCGTTTTAGGAACTCAATTTAATGTTAAGGTGAGAAAAAACAAGTTTGATGTCGTTTGTTATGAAGGACGTGTAAGAGTGAATTATGCAAACACTCAAATTGTGTTAACTCACGGACAAAGCGTTAATTTTGAAAATGGCAAACAGGTAAACACCACTATAAACTCGTTAAAACCCGAATGGATTGACAATCAAATATATTTCTACCAAGAAAACATTAGAACGATACTAGACGAAGTTGAAAGACAATACAACATTACAATCGAACTAAACACAAAAGATACCACCTCTCTATTTACCGGAAAATTACCCGCTAAGGATTTAAATACAGCGATACAAATTATTAGTACAACCTATCATTTAGAGGCTAAAAAAGTCTCCAAAAATAAGATAATATTTGACGAGAAATAAATGTCATTCTCCAAACGGTTTCATTTTTTGTTTTTTATATTTTTTCTTGTCCTGAATGTTTGCTCTCAAGATAAGGGGAAAGTTGTACCTTTTAAAAAAATTATAGCAGCTATTGAAAAACAACATAATGTAAGTTTTAATTATACAGAAGATAATATTACCAATCTACAAATATCTCCTCCTAAAAAATCACTTACTTTAGATCAGAAACTACAATATCTTACAGAAAAAACCAATCTGTCATTTGAAAATATTGAAAACCAATTCATTAATATTTATAAAAATGATAGTGAATCACAAATGATCTGTGGTTATGTTTTCTCTAATGACTATAAAAAACCTATTGAAAACGCTAATGTTAATCTGCTTAACAAAACTCAAGTCACAACCAATTCCAATGGCTATTTTGAGTTTAGAAAAGATAGTAAAAACACCCTTCTGATCAGTCATGTTGGCTTTATCACCAAAAAAATTGTAGTCAATAATTCGTCTTCCAAAAATTGCCTGCAAATAACATTAGAGTCTGAAATAACGGAGCTTCAGGAAATTAAAGCCAATGCTATTTTGGCTTCAGGGATTTCAAAAAGCCCGGATGGATCTTTTGAAATTAAACCTAAGAAATTTGGTATTCTACCGGGACTTATAGAACCTGATGCTTTGCAAACCATGCAACAAATTCCTGGTGTCAACAGTCTTGATGAAAGTGTTTCCAGCATCAACGTACGTGGTGGCACTCACGATCAGAATTTATTTTTATGGAATGGAATACGGATGTTCCAAACCGGACACTTTTTTGGTTTAATATCTGTTTTTAATCCCAATTTGGCACATACCATTTCCATTTACAAAAATGGGAGCTCTGCATTTTACGGTGAGAGCGTGTCTAGCGTAGTAGCCATTTCTTCTACTCCTGAAACATCTGAAAAGAATACTTTTAGTGCCGGAATCAATATGATAAACGCTGATATTTACGCCAAGTACAATCTTTGCAAAAAGAGTTCTATCGAAATTTCAGCACGTAAATCGATTACCGATTTTGTAGAAACCCCAACCTATAAGGAATATTTTAATAAAGTATTCCAAAACACTACCATCACCGACTTTTCAGAAAAACAAAATATAAATTATCGCAGTGATAAAAAATTTGACTTTTATGATGCTACGTTAAAATATACACACAAAATAGGCGCTAAAGATGAAATTATACTCGATTTAATCACGATTAAAGATAATCTGGAAGTTTTTCAAAGCGCCACCGTATACGACATAAATAAATCGGAAAACAATGTTTTGCGTCAACAAAATTATGGTGGAAATTTGTCATGGAAAAGAAACTGGAACAACTTTAATACAACCAAAATTAATGTTTACAATTCGGCTTATGAACTTTTGGCCGACCAAAAAACCACTTTTGGAGATCAAATCGTGATTCAGGAGAACACGGTTAATAATAATGGAATTAATATGGAAAACCACCATATTATCAGCTCTAAATTTAGTTTAAGCAATGGCTATCAGTTCAATGAAATTGGCATTACTAATTTAGAACGAGTAACTAATCCTGATTTTTATCGTAAAGTAAAAGATGTACTAAAAACTCATGCTCTAATCTTAGAAGGAAAATACAACGACACACTTTCCCGAATCTATTTTAAAGCAGGAACTCGTATTAATTATATTGAAAAATTTAAAAAATACAATATCGAACCTCGCGTTCAATTTAATTATGGCATCAACAAAAGTTTAAATTTAGAATTGCTGGCTGAGTTAAAAAGCCAAAATTCGCAGCAAATTATTGATTTGCAAAAAGATTATTTTGGCATTGAAAAAAGGCGCTGGATCGTGTCTAATAATACAACCATTCCCATTCAAAGGAGCAAACAAATATCTTTAAACTTATTTTACAAAAAGAACAACTGGCTACTGGATATAGAAAATTTTTATAAAAAAGTATCCGGAATCATAACATCCAGTCAGGGCTTTCAAAACCAATTAGAATTTGTCCGAATGACTGGCGACTATGAAGTTCTGGGAACAGAAATGTTGATTCAGAAAAAAATGAACCACTTTCTCACCTGGTTGAGCTATACCTACAACCATAATAATTACTATTTCTCTAATTTTGAACCTCCAAGTTTTCCCAACAATTTTGAGGTAATGCATACGGTGTCGTGGGCAGGAATTTATGAAAAGAACAATTTCAAAATAGCTCTGGGTACAAAATGGTCTTCCGGCAGACCAAAAACCTCGCCTGATTTTTCGCAAATTAATCTCTCAGATCCTGTATTGGTGTACAACAAACCAAACAATACCAATGTACATATTTTTTCACAAGTCAACATTTCCTCTACTTACAAATGGGAAACCGCAAATGGAATTCAATACAAACTTGGTTTGTCTATTTTGAATATCCTAAACAGAAAAAATGAAATCAGTGAATATTACAGAGTAAGTTCTTTAACCAATTCTATAGAAGAAGTTGAAACTTTCTCGCTGCAAAGAACTCCAAACATGAGTTTTAGAGTTTCATTTTAGCCTTATTCCACAAGGTTTACCTAAAATTACTTTTCTTTTATTAAAAAAAACAACAATTCTTTGGTAGGGTAACCTTTATCAAAGCTGTTTTACTATTGAATCTTATCCAAATAAAAAGTGACTTTAGTAAACAACTTCATCCAATACCCTTTAG
Source organism: Flavobacterium sp. B183 (assembly GCF_023539155.1). Classification (NCBI taxonomy): domain Bacteria; kingdom Pseudomonadati; phylum Bacteroidota; class Flavobacteriia; order Flavobacteriales; family Flavobacteriaceae; genus Flavobacterium; species Flavobacterium sp. B183. Next base: position 4,911,648 of record NZ_CP097434.1, read on the forward strand.
CGTATTTTTTCTATGACAGTTCATAGACCTCGAATTCATCGCACGAATTACCGATCAAAAGCAAGTACCTCTTGCTGATATCTAGACATTATAATAAAACACTTTACTAAATAGGTAAAGCACATTTCCCACTTCACATAACCTAAATTAAAAAACCATGAAATCAAAACCATTTAAACTAGCTTTTACTGCTCTTACGGCTATCCTATTTCTTGCCGGCTGTAGCAATGACAAGGATAACACTCCCGTTACTCCGGAAGCAAAAAAAGAAATTGCACTTTCAACAAGTACCACATTAGGTTCTTATCTTTCTGATAAAGATGGAAAATCTTTATATTTTTTCGCAACAGACGCAAAGGGTCAAGCCTCGTGTACAGGCGGATGCGAAGCTGTGTGGCCTCCATTTTATGTAGATAATTTAACTGCTGAAAAATTAAGTAGCGGATTAACACTCACTGATTTTACTACCATAACTACCACATCAGGTAAAAAACAGCTGACCTACAAAGGATGGCCATTGTATTACTATGCGCCAAGTATAAACGGAACTAATACACCGGAAACTACCGGACAAACAACAGGAGATGGTGTTGGCGGTGTTTGGTTTATAGCAAAACCAGACTATTCGATTATGTTAGTCAGAAGTCAGCTTCTTGGACATGACGGAAAAAACTACAAATCTGATTACACTGTCGGCGATGGTCTGACCACCTACTTTACAGATGCAAAAGGACTGACACTGTATACTTTTAAGAATGATAATTTCAAGAAAAACAATTTTACAAAAGCAGATTTTTCAAACAATGCCGTTTGGCCTATCTATGAAACAGACAAAATAGTTGTTCCTTCGGCTCTTGACAAATCTAAATTTTCTGTAATTACGGTATTTGGTAAATCTCAATTGGTTTACAATGGCTGGCCTTTGTATTATTTTGGACAAGATGCCAGCGTAAGAGGCGCCAATAAAGGAATTAGTTTTCCGAGTCCTGCTGTTTGGCCGGTACCCGTAAAAGATTCACCACTTGCAATCTAAAGAGCATAATATTTCTATCCAATTCATTTATACATTCTCTTAGCCTACTATTATTCAAGTTAGTTCAACTTTCAGTTGGGCTAACTTGAATTTTCATCTTTTCTCCAACCTTACAGCAACTAAAGCCCCCAGACCTTAAAACCTCATCCTCACTCTATTAACAACAGAATTTTAATAAATCTCGTACTTTTTTTGAAAAATATCACTTTTTAAGTAGGGTAATCCGCATTAAAGCTGTTTTACTATTGAACCCTATCAAAAAAAAGAATAAAAAATGAACAGAAAAAGAATCGCATTTGCAATTGCAGCCTCGTTAGTATTGATTTCGACAGGCCTCTATTTTTATTACGGTTTTCTCTTTAAGGAAGCACGCAATATAGAATCTGAAATACCTGAGTTTAGCATAACAACAACAAAATTGCTTGATGATTATAACTCAAATACAGAAAAAGCAGATTCATTATATCTCAATAAAACGATAGAAATAACCGGCAAAGTAACCAAAGAAACCGATTCTGTTGTAATACTTGAAAACAACATTTTTTGCCTCTTTACCAAAAAAGCAAAAGACAAATTACTGAACAACAAAGTAACCGTTAAAGGCAAATGCATTGGTTTTGATGAATTATTTCAAGAACTCAAACTAGACCAGTGCACCATTAATCAATAAAATCAATTAATCAATTTATGAAAAAAATTTTAGTCCCAATCTGCTTTTTCCTGGCTACTATAGCTTATTCGCAAGATGATTTACTAAGCAGCCTTGACTCTACTCAGGTACAGGAAAACTTTCCTACAGCAACTTTTAAAGCCTTACAACTGGTCACCTTGCAGACCACAAAAATGCCTGCAAAAAAAGAATTCTATTTTGTAGTCTCTCATCGTTTTGGCAGTGTTAAAGATGGTTTTGACAGTTTTTTTGGCCTTGATAATGCCACTACAAAACTTGGCGGTATTTATGGTGTTACAGATTGGCTATCCGTAAGCCTGTCCAGACATACTTTAAACAAACTGTATGAAACAGGAGCAAAATACCGAATGATGAGACAAAGTAATAGCTTTCCCGTAGACATTGTTGGTTACAGTGTTGCGGATATCAATACATTTCTGGAAAAAGATCAATATCCAGGTTTAGAATTTAAGCATCGCATAACTTTTGTGCAACAATTACTAATATCCAGAAAAGTCAATGAAAAACTATCATTAGAACTAGTACCCTCATTTGTGCATAGAAATCTTTACAATCCGGACTTAGAGAGAGACAAGCAATTTTCTTTTGGCGGTGGCGGACGTTATAAAATCACCAAGAGATTATCTGTCAATTTAGAATACATGCACAACTTTAATAAACCTAATTTTTATGAAAACCCACTGTCTGTTGGTCTCGATGTCGAAACCGGAGGGCATGTATTTCAATTAATTTTCACCAATTCACAAGCTATGAGCGAAAGCGGATACCTTACCAATGCCGCCGGAAACTGGGGGAAAGGAGATTTCTTTTTCGGATTTAACTTATACAGAGTATTTTAATAACTACAAACAAGCAAACCATGAAAAAAACATTAGCATTTACAATTTTAGCAGCTTCACTAACACTTACAAGCTGCAGTGATTCTGATACTTACAAAGACATAGAAACTCCTCCGGTTACAGACAATCCTACTCCGGGACCCGAAACACCAACCACTGCAATTAGTTATTCTAAAAATGTAAAAGCAATTATTGACGCCAATTGTGTAGGCTGTCATCAAAGCGGAAGATCCGCTGGTTTCAGACCATTGACCACTTATGCCGAGGTAAAAACAGCCACTGAAGGTGCCGGTTTACTGAACCGAATTCAACTACAAAATGGTCAGCAAGGAATTATGCCTCAGGCAGGAAGAATGTCTCAGGCCAATATCGATTTGATTGTGAAATGGAATACAGACGGACTAAAAGAAAACTAATTATTATGAAAAAATCGTTTCTTAATTTCTTTATAGTACTGTTGACTATTTTGATAAACACTGGTGGACATGCACAAAAAGTAATCACAAAAACAGGCACTATAAAATTTCAGGCTACCGTGCCTTCCTATGAAGAAGTTGCTGCTGAAAATAAAAGCGTGTCTGCAATTTTGGATCAATCTACAGGAGATTTCGCAGCTCTGGCTCTGATAAAAGGTTTCCGATTTAAGGTTGCTTTAATGGAGGAACATTTCAACGAAAATTATATGGAGTCTGAAAAGTTTTCAAAAGCAACTTTAAAAGGCAAATTAGAAGATTTTGATATTTCTAAAATTACCAATACCCCTAAAAATTTCACTCTAAAAGGCGATCTTACCATTCATGGAAAAACAAAACCCATTATAGTAAACGTCAAAATATCCAAGGCAGCCAATGGTCTTAGTACCGTAGGTTCATTTGAAGTCAAACCTGAAGATTTTGATATCGAAATACCAAGTCTTGTCAGAAAGAAAATTGCTGACAAAATTAAGATTAGTTACAATTTTCTGTTAGTTAAATAATCCATTTTAAAAGATCAGGCTTAACTAGTGAGTAGAATTTCCCAATTCAACATTAACCAGCCTAATAACTTTTTGCTTTAAAAGATTATTAAACATGACTATTGGTTAGAGGTCAGTTTCATACTTAGCTGGCCTCTTCTTCTATTAACCTAAAAAATTTCAAATGATCTGCAAAAATTATATTGTTACAGGCGAGGACGTAAACGATCTCATGGTCATGGAGAAGACCGCATACAACTCCTATACACTACGATTACTATACCGTTTTTTATTTCAAAATGGATTTTCAAGAGAAAGACTAAATTCTTTACAACTCGATTTACAAGAAGGGAAATATGCACTGGTCTGTCATAAAAACCTAATGTTTACGGAACATTTTTTTGTTGAGATGAAATATTGCTTAATGAATGACAAAATCAATATTAAAAGTTGCTTTTTTAATTCCAAAAATGAATGCTGTGTTGAACTCATTAAAGAAGTAGAATGGTTTGATTCTATTCGCAAAGAAGTCATCACAGCACCTAAGAAAATTCTAAAACATTTTAATGCGAGTAACCCGTAAAATTTCGGAATCCACAAAGATCCGACTCATTACCTCTTTTTCAAATAAAATTACAAAATCCAATTTATTACAAAACAAAAAAACCACTCGATTGAAGTGGCTTTTTGTGACCTAAGATGGAGTAAATACGAATCTTTTGTTGGGAGATTTACAACTTTTTGCTGATTAGGCTGATGGTATTTTACTTTAAAAAGTAATCTTACTATACAATCATAAATTTTGATTTAGTAATGAGAAATTACTTGTTTGTTTCGTAAGTTAAATGGTTGGAGAGTATACCAGATGGAGTTTTGCTTTTTTTATCTAAGATTTCTGTATTTGCAAAAACAACAAAATTATCTTTCGCTCTTGAAACTGCTACATTTAACATATTCGGCTTATTATCCCTATCAAAAAACATTGTACCTGAATCGCCTTTTCCATAAACCATTGAGAATAAAACAATAGACCTCTCAGCTCCTTGAAGTGCATGCACAGTTCCTAATTTTAATGCATCAATATTAAATCCTGCGTTTTTTAAAGCGTATTTCAAATTATTTTTTTGCCCAACAAAAGGAGTAATAATACCGATTGAATCTTCAACTTTTCCATATTTTTCTTCAATTTTAGTTTTGTTTTTAACAAGCCAATTAACTATTGCATTTACCTCATTATCATTGTACCGACTTGAATTTTTTACTGTAGAATTTCCTTCAACATGAATGCAATACATAGAAGGAAATAGTAAATCACTTTTTGCAGGTCCTTTAAGAGGTACCAGCTTTCCATCATATGCCAGTACATTGCAATAATTAATTATCTCATCAAAACAACGTCGGTGCTCCACTAAAGTAACTCCTTTTTCTTTTTCGCCAGATTGCCTAATATTACTCGCATTTTGAGCCATTTTCATTATACTCCCGGTTGAAGCGAGAAAACCTTTCGGATCAAACTCTTTTTCATAAATAAGGTCATCATAACTTTTAATGATGTTGCATTTTTTTAAATTACCAATATCTATTTTATTTGTTATATTCCAAACAGGCTCAATTTGCTTAACATCACCCACAATTACTGCCTGCTTAGCAAGTGAAAATGTTGCAGTTCCAACCTCCGGAGAAACCTGACCAGCCTCATCCACAATTAGCAAATCTATAAAACCATAGAGCGGAGGGGTGTCGTAAATATTTTTACCGTCTTCTCCTTTTTTGAAAAATCTAAAATAACTAAAGAATTTAGGAGCCATATAAAATGTACTCACAAAACAAGGGGTCAACATCGCTTGTCGCTGCCATCTATTTTTGGTGGCATCAAATCCTTTTCGGTCGAAATTTTCATCTCCTAGATCAGATTCTAATTTCAATAACCATCTTCCTTCCCAGTAGTGTAAAGCGAGTTGAAATGCTTCATGACGAAGTGTTACATCTAGCTCGTCATAAAAACAATTTGGTTTCGCACCATTTTTAATTTTTAAATACTCAAATTCCCAGTATTCTTCTTCTGTTTTAGGCGGGTTCCCAGTAATTGAGTTAGAAATTTTCCATTCTTTCCAATTATTAATCGACTCAATAATTTTTTTTCCAGTTGTTATTTTATGGTCAATCTTTTCAAGGATTGCACTTTTTGTATATACAAATTCTCTGGTTTCACTTATTAATGAATCTCTCAATAAGATTCTAACCTCAGATACTCTATTCGCTAAAGCTGATTTCAACCCAAAAAAACAAAATAACTTTCTAAAGAATGATTCACTATTAAAGTATGAAATAATTTTTTCCTCTAATTTGTTTAAAATTTCAATATCAGACTGAAACTGTATTTCGCTTAAAATCTTTTCAGAATAATATTTCTCACGAATGCCACTATTATTTAAATAACCATTTAAAAACAGGTCTTCATTTTTTAAATATTCTTTCCATTTATTAGATGCTTCATTTAATATTGTTTTGATATTTACAATTTCCTTCTGAATCTTTTTTATAGCATCATTGATATTTAAAATCTTATCTTCAAAATATTTTGAACACTTTTCAATGAAATGAGGTTTAGCTACTTTCAGATAGGAATCGTTTTCAACTCTATTAAACAAGCCATCACCATATTGCTTCTTGTAATTTATTCCTTCTAGTTCTGCTTCCGTTTTTCCATTAGCCGGTAAATAAGTTGCATACCCTTCAATTTCTGGTAACCATCTGCCTTCTAAATTGCCTGGCTTTGTATTTGATTTTGAAAAACTATCTATAATATTTGTTACCGCTTGATTATTGGTTGAACAAGCGAGAATTATAAAAGGTTGATTTCCTTTTATAGCGCTTTCTACAAATTTATTAGCAACAATACTTTGCAGCAAAGTTGTTTTTCCTGTCCCCGGAGGTCCATTAACTGCAAATACTTTGTCATTTGTCTTTAAAAATGTATTTAAACTTTTACGTTGCGATATTGAGATCGGGAAATCAAATCCCATTTGTCCTGTATGTAAGAAATTTGAATCAATGAATTCAGATACAGTTAACGGATTGTTTTCTTTAGAATTATTTAGTGTTATAAATGTCTTTAGCAATTCAGGAATGGTATCTTCCTTTAATATCTTCTCATATAAATGAATTATACCAATAGCGGCATTTATATCTTCATCGGGCAACAAAATAGTAGCATTTTTTAAAGTTTCATAACCCTCTGTTTTATAATCCTCAATATTTTGATTTATGGCTAATACGAAAACATCTTTTACATAATCTATATATTCCTGATAATTTACATATTGTTCCTGACCTACAGCAGTTGCATTATCTATATTTTCAACAGTGCCAAATACAAATTCAGTTCTTTCGTCCGCTAAGGGCTCTAAATACTTTCTTTGGAAAACCGGAAAATATTCTTCAGGAACCTCCAGCCTTCCACTTCTATCTAGTTTAGCAAAATACCAAAAGGGAAACTTAGGCTGTTTGTCTTTTAAGAAAACCAAATTTTCTGTAGTAGGTTTAATTTTTATTGGAGAAATCAATACCTGGACTTCATCTAAAGCAACCCAATTCTCACTTTCTTTACTTAAAGCCCCTTTCTTTTTATTTATTCGTGCTTCTTCAAAGTCTATCAAGTTGTTTACACTGATAAAATCTTCTAATTGCTGAATGTCAATTTCAAAACTGTCAACTTCAAAATGGTGAAGCTTATCAATACTTATATCTGCCTTCAAAGAATCAGACAAACTTTTTTTCCAATAGGTTAACCACTTTTTATATTCCATAATTTCTCAATCTACTGAATTTAAAATCAAATGTTTTTATGCTTTACGATAAATATTTAGTCTTTAATTTTTTTACTGCTAACGGTAAAATTAAAGCCTATAAATTGTCTACAACTCTATTAACACTAAGTAAGAATTCCTGAGTCTGTTTTATATCAAAATAATTTTGCTTCATCCATTCTATTTGATATCTCACTGGTAAGTAAATACCCCATTTTGATGTAATTAAGGAATCTGGATTTTTTTCTAATTCTTCTGTTATAATTTCCTCAATAACATCCACATTTGAAGTTATGAAATTTAATTTATCCAAAAAATTATCTTTAGATTCATAAATATCGAATGAACTTATGTTATCATCTAATGAGTTTTTTATTTCAGAAAATTTAAAAAGAAATTGTAATGTTCTATTTATTTTAGTACCTGTAAAAGTGTAGAATACGAGTTTTTTTTCTGAAGTCAACAATGGTCTTTCCAACTCTATATCCTTGATATCAAAAACAGAAAAATCACTTCGCATCTCATCTAACTCGTCTGAAGCTTCTTCATAAAGCTCTGTGAAAACTTGATTATCGTATAAAATTTCAAACATTTTACTTCTAATAGTTTGATGTACAATACCACCTCCACCTGAAAACTTAGGTTTTTTACCATCATTTGTAGGTTTAACTTCGATTTTTTTTGCTTTGAAATCGACAAAAATAATTTTCCAGATTTTAGCTGCTAATAAAATATTTTCATCTTCTCTAATTTGCGGCGTTAAAGGAATTTCACCTATTTTTATTCCTGCATTCACAACCTTAAAATTATCTTCAATAGTAAAGGCACTGTAAAAATCCCTGTTATTCACGATTTTTTCGCCTTCAATTCCTATAATAACTTCATCTCTCAATTTTTCGAATAAATCAATAGCAATTAAATGGTTTAGAATCGCTTCAATATCTACATTCTCAATATCATTGAATGCGAAGTTTTCCTTTAATAGTTTTACTAATTCATTAAAATTAATACCTGAGTTTCCTTTTGTTATTGATAATGCCTGATGTAGTAAAAGATCATACGCTAAAGTCATTGGATCTTTTGGCTCAATAAAACCTTCTTTATACAATTCCCAGCAAGCCAATGACTGCAATAAGCTCCATTTATCTGTTGCATACAAATAAAGCAAACTTTTTGCACCATCTCTTCTACCGCTTCTTCCTATACGCTGTATTAATGATGCAATACTGTGCGTTGCATCTATTTGTACCACTTGATCAACAGAACCAATATCAATTCCGAGTTCTAAAGTTGAAGTACAGGAAATGCAAAAATTCTGTCTGTTGTTACTTTTTGCAAAATATTCTACATATTCTCTAACTTCCTTATCAACAGATGAATGATGCGAAAAATAATTTACATGACCGTTTAGCTTTTCAGAAAGTTTTTTTAATTTAACCGCTACTTCTTCTGCTAATCCACGGCTATTAGGAAAAACAAGAACTTTATTATCTTTTGTTTCAAGATATAAATCCTTTAATAAATCTAGCGGTAATTCAGGTCCGGTACTTTCAAAATATTTAAATTTAGCTTCAATTTCCTTTGATGCTTTATCTCTCAAAACTATTGTGGGCACGGTGGTACCAGCAAATTTCTTGACCTCGTCATAATCTCCCAACGTTGCTGAAAGTCCAATTAACCTAAATTGATTTTCATTTAAATCCTGTAATCTTGATAAAATAGACTTCAATTGTACGCCTCTTCCCGATCCAATAAAAGAATGAATTTCATCAATAACAACAAATTTAAGGTTCGAAAAAAGATGCTTTACGTTAAAAGGTTTGTTTGAAAGCATAGCTTCCAGAGATTCGGGCGTTATTAAAACCACCCCTGATGGATCTTTTATTAATTTCTCTTTTAAAGTTCTATTTGCTTCTCCGTGCCATTTAACGACATTAACCTCTAAGTTTTTACACAATTCTTCCACGCGATAAAACTGATCATTAATTAATGCAATAAGCGGTGAAATATATAAAACCTGAACTCCTTTTTCGTTAAAATTAACCTGAGATAAAATAGGCAGAAAAGCCGCTTCAGTTTTTCCCGAAGCAGTTCTGGATACCAAAATATAATGGTTATCGGTTGTTAAAACTCTTGAAATTGCTGCATTTTGAATGGGACGTAATTGTTCCCATCGTTTATCACGAATATATTTTCGGATTGGTTCTGATAATAATTCAAATGACATTACAATTCTTCTATGCTATCCATTAAAACAGTATCTGGTCTTTCATCAGAAATTTCAATTTCTCCAAATAGTTTTGCTTTATCTAAATCAGGATTCTGTCTTAGTATATTTAGAATATTTAAAAAATCCCTAATAACTTCTCTTGGCGTTAAAAATTCAGAAGCTCCGGGTTTATTAAACATTTCCTCCATGAAGTTTTGTATATCTTCATCAGAAACATTTGTGGATATTTTATAATTATAATCAAATATTGCTTTAAGCTTTATTAAAAGCACAAAAATTTCGTTATGATCTAGCGGTAATAATTTAATTACTGGCTGCGCAAAATCTCTAATTTCTGCAGTTTCAAACTTGTTTGTTTCTAATCGTGATTTTAAAGCATGATAACTAAACAAACCTCTTCTTTCATTTTCAAGTACTTCTTTAGTTCCTGCAAAATTGAAAAAAAGATTACTTACTTTTCCTTGGAAGCAATCATTATATATTGCCAGAATCTTTTCATAATTTTTTTCTCTTGTTGCAGAAACAGATATCTTATAAAGGTTTATTGCCTCATCAAGATTGATCATAAAACCACTATATCCCATACTTACAAACAGTTTAGTGAAGTTTTTAAGCATATCGTAATAATTTAAGTCGTTAATGATTTCTCTAACGCCTAAATCTTGTTTGGCTTCCGTTTTAGTATTATATTCTCCTTTTAACCATTTTAAGGCATTTCTCCTTAATTGCTCATCATCTTTAATATAACCTTCGTAATATTTCATTACAACTGTTCCAAAATCAAAACCTCCAACTTCAGTTATTTCGTTGATGGTTTTCATTATGTTATTCTGAATAAGACTCAAATATTGTTCTTCTCTAATATTTTCTAATGGTATATTATTCGATTCTGCCGTTTTCATCACCACTTGCTCTATCCATTTTTCCATTAAAGTTGGTAATGCTCCACCTTCAGGTTTAGTCTGAATAGCGACATTGTCCATAATAGCAGCATACAATGCTACTCCTTTTCCATCATTGGAATAAAGTCTGTTATCTGGCGTAAAATCTGCATTTGCCACCACAAACTTTTGTTTTAGTGCTACCGTATTTAGCAAGTGTAACATGAATGATTTTCCGGACCCAAAATCTCCGATCCAAAATTTAACCATACTGTGTCCATTTTTCACATCTTCTAATGCGCTTACAACTGCATCAATTTCTTCTGAGCGTCCCACAGTAATATGTTGAACACCAATTTTAGGAACTACACCTCCAATTAATGAATTAATAATTGCTGTGGCTTCTTTAGGTTTTATGTTTTCTGTCATTTTGCTAAAATTCGGTTATAGTAGTTTTCGTTAATAATATAAAAATCATTTTCTTCTTCAATTAAAACATCATCTAATGTCTCGTAACATACTTCATTAATACTTTCTATCAATTGGTTTTTAAACATTCCTTTTGATTTTGCAAAAGTCTCAAAATCAGTCTGAAGAACAGAAAAATTTGCCTTTGAAAAAGAATCAAGAACATCTTGCTGTATTTTTGTAAAATTGAGTAAGCTGTCATAAAGAGATGTATCGATCGTGCTGTATTCTGAAACAGTCTGATTCTCGGGTTCTCGATTAATGACCAATTCTGTTTTTAAATCTTCCTGCTCATCTTCATCTCTAAGATATTCATTAAGAAGCTCAACTGTTCCCGAGTGTTTTTCATGAACTTGCTGAATGGCATTTCTATCCAATTGAATTTTTTTTCGTTTAGCTGTATAAACATTTTTTACCGCTTTAAGAGCCTTTTCTAAATCTTTATCCTTTATAAATTCATTGATTATTGCTTGAAAATCATCGAACTGATCGCCATTTTTAAATAAAGTTTTCTGGACTGTCACACCTAGTGGTTTCTGATCAAATTTCACCGATTTTAAATCATAATGAATGTAATAAATGTATAATACAAGTGCTGCTTCTTTACTATGAGCTGCGATAAATTTTGAAGCATCGTAAAAAATATTTTCTACTGATGGATTATCTTTATTTAAATTTCCTAGATTGATAATCTGATTTATGAATGTGTCTGAATCTTTATTGAAATTAATAGTTAATTCATCAAATTTAATTTTCCAACGAGTTGTATTTTGGATATTTAATTCATAATCCGTTTTCTCATCTGGTTCATTAATTGTTGGTGCATAAATCTGTAATATTTTATTCAAGCGTATTATAATTCGCTCGTTATATTCTTCTTTTACAACATTCGATATATAGGTTAGATCTACATTAAGTTTTCTTTTGTGCCCAAAAATTTCACGAACAGTATTTTCACAGTATTTGAAAATATTAGAATGAAGTTCATTTATAACCGTTTCTATAGAGTATTTGTAGTTATTACTTCCTGGCTTATAGTTATAATGTTTTTGTGCAATAATATCAGCTACTGTAGTAAGTTCTTCTTGTAAAGAAGAGGAGTCTTTTTTACATCTTTCATCTAATCTTTTAATTACAGACAAATAAAATTTCATGATTTCGACAGCGCAAAACTCAATATTAAAAAAATTATTAGCTGGATTCCAAATGTTGTTTAAAAGCACTGCATCTTCATCATTTAGATTTAATTTGATTCTAAACTGAAATCCTAATTTTAACTGATCATATCCCGAATAATCATCATAATAATTTTCCTGTCGGCGAATTCTCTCTGAATCTTTCCTTAAATCATGTTGTTCTAATTTTTTAACAAGATGAGAAACACAGTACGTTTTTGTTTTAGGATAGTTTATTTTTAATTCGTTTAATTCTTTCTCTAAACGAGCAATATTTTTATGAGTATCAAATTCTTTTAAAAGGTCAAAAAGCAAAACAAACGCATAATTGTCATTCCCATCAAGATCAGTACAAATACCATTTAAAAAATTAAATTTAAAAGTCTTATAGAAAACACGTTGCTGGCTTGTCGCCGAATTTATTTCTGAATATGAATATACATATTGATGTCCCCAAAAAGGTACGTTTGAAGTTTTTGAAATATTTGAAAGGCTATAAGATTCTCCTGTAATATCAATAATTGAATTATCCATACTTCGCGAATTTGATTTTATTAAACAATCGAAAAATTTATTACTATAAAATTACATTTATCAATATAAACTTTTCTATAATAAATCGTCAATAAGATCCGAAAAATCGAATTCATGTATTAGCATAATAGTATGTCCCTCTTTTCTTAAGTTAATAGCTTTTTCAACTTTTCTTCCATAACATGAAAAAGCCCAAGCGGGGTTCCCATTGTCACCAACAATTAAGTAATCAGTCTTCTTTGTAATGCTATCTGTCGGTATTCCGCCAAATTTAATAATATCTCTGTGAAGATTCTCTCTGTTTCCTCTTTGCAAAACACCCGTTATACAAAAAGTCTTTCCTTCAAAAATTACTTCCGGCTCACTTGTACAAAGACCAAAAATATTTACATCTATGGTAGTATCCTGTATCTTTTGGCTTACTTCATCATCCTGAATTTGTACAAATTGCTTAAAAAAAGCCATTAAGACAACTTTTTCTTCTTCATTTATTTTGTTATCTGAAAGAACAGAAAGTACCAGACTCCTTATTTCATCGTAAGGATAATAGGTGTTTAAATGTTCATTTTCATTCAGCCATTTTTGAAGATCATAAATTTCTTTATCTGTAATAATCCCATCTGCTAAAATACCGTGACAAATACCTTGTAAAATTTGAAGATCAGTAGTTACTGCGTTATAATAATAACTATCACTTTCGTATTTTTGACACAGCCAAAACAAATCTTCGATTGTTTCTTTAGGAGGTATTTTATTTGAAATCGTTTCTTCAATAATGGTCATGAACTCATTAAAAGGGTTTCGGTTAACCAATTGTTTATGCTTCGAAACCCATTTTCTAAGCTCAATTATTTCTTTTTCGTTCACTTCTCCATCAGCCTGAATGCCTAGTAACAATCCTTTTAGAGAACCAATTGCTTTGTCTGCTTGAGATTTTGAAGTGTAAATTTTCAACATTTCCTGATCTATGTTACTCATATTAATTTTTGTCTCTTATTAAATTAAATAACCTGCCTAATAACTCTAATTTAAGTATCCATTAACATTCCACTATAAATCAATTTATTACAAATAATTTATAGTTCTAGATGCAAATATTATTATTTAACATCAATCTTTTTTACGGAAAACCATATTGTCCTCTCAAATATATCGATTCACAAAAATCAACCACCAAGTATTTATACCTGTTTATTTAATCTTTTATATTACTAAACATGTATTAATCCATTTATGAGGAAGAATACTGTTTCATAAATTTATCAAACTAATTGAGCTATCTGAAAATGTTTCCTGGCAAAGGCAAATCGAGAAATCTCTACATGCTTTTTGTTACGGAAAATGCTTATTTCAATCTCAGAGTAAGTGGGGTGAAAAAAAATAAAGATGAAGGGAATTTTCTGTGAAGAATTTCAACAGACCAGAATGGAGAAGACTTAATAAAACAATAAAGAAAAATAAAAATCCACCATCAAAAAACATTCTATTGATTACTATGAAATAGTTTTTAGGCTTGAAAACTCAATATCAGTCCGTTTTCCTTTTTTTTTGATACTTGTATAAAATAGCAACTAAACCCATTAAAAGGAAAAATACACCAAGACCACCCAAAAGCATTGGATCTACAATATAACCGTAAATCCCGTCAATCTCCGCTTTATTCGGATTAGTTGGATCATACAAAACCTTAACAGAACTTCCTGCAATGTAATTCGGAAGAGAAGACCCCACATTAGAAGTAAAATCTATTGGTTTACCTGATTTCGTAATAAATGAAACATGAGGATAATAAAGCGATCCATTCTTATTGCCCGCAAGAGGTATCGACTCGATAACTGTACCGTAAACAATACTTGCCTTTTCAATAAAATTTAATTTCTGTTGAAAAAGATAAAATGCCCCCACTAATAGAGTCAAACCAGGTATAAAACAAACATAAATAGTCGCAAGAATTTGTCTTTTATTCATAATTTATTTTATTACTAAAAATAATGCTTGTCCCGCATTGCCCTGCAGGTTATTACTAATTGCTTTATCAAAAATGACTATACATTCACTCTCTCTAATTCAACCTGTTATTTGTGAACCATCAACGCTCCTTTGATAATGAAAAGTTTCATCATTTTTAGATTCCCCCATAATCCGATGTAGATCAAGAAAAAAAACCAATCTAACACATCATAAAAAAAGTCACTCAATTGGGTAGCTTTTCGTGAACACAGAAAGATTCAAACCTTCGACCGTCCTGATAAAAATCGAGATACTCTATTCAACTGCGCTTGCATCCAAATCTCAATTTATTACAAAACAAAAAAGCCACTCGATTGGAGTGGCTTTTTGTGAACGCAGAAGGATTCGAACCTTCGACCGCCTGCTTAGAAGGCAGGTGCTCTATCCAGCTGAGCTATGCGTCCATTTTCATTAAACTTCCGACAAAGTTCTTGTCGGGGTGGCAGGATTCGAACCTGCGGCCTCCTGCTCCCAAAGCAGGCGCGATAACCGGGCTACGCTACACCCCGAGGCAAAATCTAAGCGGAGAGACAGGGACTCGAACCCTGGCGACGGTTACCCGTCGACAGATTAGCAATCTGCTCCATTACCGCTCTGGCACCTCTCCAAGCTCAAGAAACGTGTTCTGTTTTGCGGTTGCAAATGTAAGACAACATTCCATATCTCACAACTATTTCGGAGCTTTTTTTTAAGTTTTTTTAATCTTTTTTTCAAAACGCTTCACAATCAAATAAATAGAATTAACTAAAAATTCACATTAAATTTAAAATTCAATCGAATTGACACAAAATTTGAATTTATTTAAATAAAGAGTAAATTTGCTTGATTAACTAATATTAACAGAAAATGAACAAAAGAGTTGTTATCGTTTCTGCCGTTAGAACACCTATCGGAAGTTTCATGGGAGGTTTATCTACTGTACCTGCCCCTAAATTAGGTGCTGCCGCAATAAAAGGCGCACTTCAAAAAATTAACCTTGACCCAAAATTAGTTGATGAAGTATTTATGGGTAATGTGGTACAGGCCGGAGTTGGCCAGGCACCAGCACGTCAGGCTGCGCTTTTTGCCGGTTTATCTGAAGAAGTTGCCGCTACAACTGTAAACAAAGTTTGTGCTTCAGGAATGAAAGCTGTTATGTTCGCCGCACAGGCTATTGCTTGTGGTGATGCTGAAATCGTGGTAGCCGGAGGAATGGAAAACATGAGCTTGATTCCACATTATGTACAAATGCGCAACGGAACTAAATTTGGTCCGGCTTCTATGCTTGACGGAATGCAGAAAGATGGTTTGACAGATGCTTACGATAACAACGCAATGGGAGTTTGCGCTGATTTATGTGCGTCTGAATACAACATCAGCCGTGAAGAACAGGATAATTTTGCTATTCAATCTTATGAAAGAAGTGCAAAAGCCTGGGATGCCGGAAAATTTGATAATGAAATTGTTCCTGTAGAGGTTCCACAAAGACGTGGCGAACCAATCATCGTTTCAAAAGACGAAGAATATACCAATGTAAAATTAGACAAAATCCCTACACTAGGAGCTGTTTTCACTAAAGACGGGACAGTTACAGCTGCCAACGCTTCTACTATCAATGACGGAGCTGCCGCTTTAGTTTTAATGTCTGAAGAAAAAGCAATCTCATTAGGATTAAAACCCTTAGCGTACATAAAAGGTTATGCAGATGCTGCTCAGGAACCAAAATGGTTTACAACAAGCCCGGCAAAAGCATTACCAAAAGCCTTAAACAAAGCAGGAATTTCAATAAGTGATGTTGATTATTTCGAATTCAACGAAGCATTCGCGGTAGTTGGATTAGCCAATTCAAAAATCCTTAGTCTTGATAACGACAAAGTAAACGTAAATGGTGGAGCTGTTTCATTAGGACATCCTCTAGGATGCTCGGGAGCAAGAATCATCGTAACTTTACTAAGTGTTTTAGAACAAAACAATGCTAAAACCGGAGCTGCAGCAATTTGCAACGGCGGTGGCGGTGCTTCGGCAATTGTTATCGAGAGAGCCTAAATACTATTCTGTTAGGAGTTATGTGTTTTCCAGATAACTCCTAATTTTTAACTTATAAACTACCCTAAATGTTCGGAATTTGCAATCTAGCCATAGTACCCGTACGAGCTGAGCCAAGTGACAGAAGTGAAATCGTTACTCAACTTTTGTTTGGTGAACATATCGAGATTTTGGAACGTCAAAATCAATGGGCCCGAATAAGAATTCAATACGACGACTATGAAGGCTGGGTAGATTCAAAACAATACCAGATTATCTCTGAAGCAAATTTCAATCAATTAAGCAGTGAAGCTATTATCCTAAATGCCGACTTGATTGACTACATCACTTCTTCAAATAATTTATTACTGCCAATTCCGCTTGGCGCTTCTTTGTCTTTTTTAAATAACAGCGAAATCAATATCTCAAATTTTGATTTTGAAGGCACCAAAACCAGCGGTATCAAGCCTAAGAGTGCTATCATAAGTACTGCTTTTATGTATCTTAACGCACCTTACCTTTGGGGAGGTAAAACCCCTTTTGGAATTGACTGTTCGGGTTTCACTCAAATGGTCTACAAGTTAAACGGCTATAAAATTCATCGTGACGCCTCACAACAGGCTCTTGACGGAGAACCCTTGAGCTTTATAGAAGAAAGCGAAGCCGGCGACTTAGCCTTTTTTGATAACGACGAAGGAAATATTACGCATGTTGGTATTATTATGGACAATAATTACATCATTCATGCCAGCGGTAAAGTTCGCATTGATCGTTTGGATCACTTAGGAATCTACAATCCTGAAACAAACAAACACACTCACAAATTGCGTGTAATTAAGAAGATCATTTAACTCTATCCTTGTAAATCGAAAATATTTTTTTCTCCAAACTTTGACATGAACAACAGAATTGTTGTATCTTTATAACAAAATAGTTGTATCATGGAAAAGATAAAACAAAATACAGAACCTTTTGATACTAAGAGAAGCATTCGAAATGCTTCCGGGAAAGTAATCTCTATTAAAAGATCAACTCTAAGTTCTGACGGGAAAGAATACAGCTGGAGCAACAAAATGGAACGTGTTGGGGTTATCCGATCCGGTATTCCTTATGATTCAATTGAAGTCATCAGCAGGCGATTAAACAACCCTGTAAAATCTATGCTGGCAATTGTGGGAATTCCTCAAACCACTTACAACAAGAAAAAAAGCGAGCATTTACTTTTAGACAGCAGAGACAGTGAATTGGTTATTTTAATCAATGAACTGATCGATTACGGCCTGGAAGTTTTCAATAATGAAGAAGAAAAATTTCAAAGGTGGCTTAAAAAGCCTAATTTATCTATTGGCGGAAGTACTCCTGAAAACATGCTGGACACTGTAACAGGAATTAACGAGGTAAAATTTAGCTTAAACCGATTAGAGTACGGAAACTTAGCTTAATGAAGGTTTTTAGAATCGAAAGAGAAAAATACCTGTCCACTACTTTAGCAGGAATCGGAGCCTCGATGTCTGAAGGTTTCCGATGGAACAGCCTCAACACCCGTATGGTTTACACAGCTGAAAGCAGAGCGCTCGCCACACTTGAAGTATCTGTTCATTTAGATTTAAGTGAAGATTTACCTCTGGATCGGTTTTATGTGGAAATCGAAATCCCAGATGAAATCACCATTCAGGAAGTTCGTCTGGAAGATTTACCGGAAGACTGGAATTCCAAACCACCAATCCTGATAACACAAACCATTGGCGATGATTTTATTGATTACAATGAAGCTGCTATTTTAAAAGTTCCCAGTTGCATTGTACCGCAGGAATTCAATTACCTCATAAATCCCGCTCATCCGGACAGTAAAAAGATCAAGGTTATCAGTACTACCCAAATGAATTTTGATTCGAGATTTCAAAACAAACACTAATTTCACGAATTCACACGAATTAAAATCTTTCTAATCCATCTAATCTGTGGCAAAAAATTAGTATCAATTCGTGTAATTCCTATTGAAACACCAATTTCACGAATTAGCACGAAGCAAAAATCTATTTAATCGTTCCAATCTGTGGCAAAAAATTAGTGACAATTAGTGTAATCCGTGTTTAAGCACTGATCCTGATTGTTTTTCTAAACTCGGAAGGACTATTTCCTTTTTGTTTCTTAAAGAATTTATTAAAATGACTTTCATCTGTAAAACCAAATTCATAGGCTATTTCATTGATTCGTTTATCACTAAACTGCAAACGATGTTCAATCAATTTTGTTTTATAATTACTGATGTACTGCTGCATGGTTTCATTTGCATGCTTCTTGAAATAACGTCCTAAATAGGTACTTGAAATTCCGAAAAAGTCACTAATCGATTCTGCTTTGATTTTCTCAGGATAATAAATATTGTTTTGAATGTATTGTAAAATATCCATTGCTTTTGCCTCACAGCCGATATTTACCTGTTCCGGCAAGTACTTTGCAATATTTCTTGCTACCACGATAATTAGGGTGTTGACCAATTGCTGAATCAATTCTTTGTTATAAACATCCTTATCTTCATACTCCCGAATAATAGCTTCCACCATAACTTTTACAAGGCATTTATCGGCAACATTTTTTAAAATACAGCCCGGTTGATGATTTGCGTTTTGTAGAATATACTCTAAACGCTGAATGTTTTCATTTTGAAGACTTGAATTTTTCAGATAAATATCATTAAATCTCAAAAAGAAAAAATTTGTTTTGGTCTCAATGGTAAAATTATGACAGTCTTCAGGTGTAAGCAAAAACAAATGTCCCGCATCGTATTCAAAAACATTTTTATTAATACACTGCAAACCCGTTCCTTTCAAAACATAAACCAATTCAAAAAAGTTATGACGATCTCCTACATCCGGATATTCCTCTAAAGTCTCAAAAGAAACACTGAACGGTTCATATAAATTTTCTTTTTTCATACTGCCTATTATTTATTACCGTTGCAAATATACCTAAAAAACACAAATATATACCATTCGATATCGTTAAACATGGTATAATTTTGCCAAATAATTCTTTAACGTCTTTTTTGAAACGTTAAAAAAATCATTCCTTAATCTATTACAATAATTTATACGCAAACAAAATTTACAAGAACATTCACAAAATGAAGAAAATTTTTATTATCAACGGCGGGCAAAACTTTGCTCATTCAGGCGGAAAATTCAATCAAACCGTTACAGATTGGACAATAGAATACTTAACAAAGAGCAAGCAATTTGAAATTAAAACAACTGATATAAAACAAGAATTCGATTTAGACGAAGAAGTCGAAAAATTCGTTTGGGCAGATGTAGTCGTTTATCACACACCTGTTTGGTGGTTTCAATTACCGAATCTTTTTAAAAAATATATTGATGACGTTTTTACTGCCGGGCATCAAAAAGGAATTTACAAAAACGACGGCAGAACAAGGACAAATCCGGATATCAATTACGGTACAGGCGGACTTTTGCACGGACGAAAATACATGCTTACCACAAGCTGGAATGCCCCTGCAACGGCTTTCACGCTTCCGGGAGAATTTTTTGAAGAAACAACTGTAGATGAAGGGGTTATGTTTGGTTTCCATAAAATGAATAAATTTGTAGGAATGGAGAAATTAGACGGTTTCCATTTTCATGATGTAGAAAAGGGGGCAACTGAAGAAAATATTGGTATCTTTAAGGTAAACTATACCAACCATTTAGAACAAATCTTTAAAACTTTATAACTATGATCTCAATTACCGCTATTTTAAAAAGTAAACCGGAAAATACAGCGCAAATCAAAAACATGTTAAACCATTTGGTTACTGAAACCAGAAAAGAAGAGGCTTGTATTCGATATGATCTGCATCACAGCGAAAATATTTTTATTATTTGGGAAGAATGGAAAGACCAGCCAGGCCTTGATATTCACAACAATCAACAGTATCTGCAGGATTTTATTAAACAAAGTGAAGGTTTAATCTCCTCGCCCATTCAGGTTTACAAAACAGCACAAATATTATAATCAAAGTTAGCAATGAGAGCACTTTTAACGACTACTTACGAATCTGATTTTGTAAGTACTGAAATAGAAAAACCGACTCCAAAAGAAAGAGAGGTTTTAATCAAAATTCACGCAAGTGGCGTTAATCCTATCGATAACAAAATTCGTATTGGGGTTTCACCCTATGCCTCGCCCGTTTTACCAGCAGTATTAGGAACTGATCTTGCCGGTGTTGTTGAAGCAGTTGGAAAAAACGTTACCGATTTTAAAGTTGGTGATGAAGTTTACGGGCTCGCCGGAGGTGTTTTGGGACTTCAGGGAACATTAGCAGAGTACACTGCTGTTGACGCCGATTTACTCGCTGTAAAACCAAAGAATTTAAGTATGAAAGAGGCTGCAGCCGTTCCGCTTGTATTGCTAACAGCCTGGGAGGGTCTAATTGACAGGGCAAAAGTAAAAAAAGGCGATCAGGTTTTGGTTCATGCCGGAGCCGGAGGTGTTGGACACATGGTCGTACAGTTGGCCCGCATTTTTGGTGCTGATGTTTATGCGACTGTTTCTCCTCAAAAAGCCGCCATCGTTGAATCATATGGAGCAACTCCAATTGATTATAAGACAGCAAAAGTTGAAGATTATGTAAAACAATTTACAGGCGGAAAAGGTTTTGACATTATTTACGATACGGTTGGAGGTCAATCTTTGGATGATTCTTTTGCTGCTATCCGTCATTATGGTCAGATTGCCAGTTGCTATGCTTTTGGAACGCATGCATTGGCGACGGGATCACTTCGATCTGCAAGTTTACATGGTGTTTTTGTTTTACACCCGATGATTAGTGGTGAGGGCAGAAAACATCATGGAGATATTTTAAAAGAAGCTGCAAAATTTATAGAAGAAGGGAAATTAAAACCCCTTATTGATCCCAGAAACTTTACTTTAGATACTGCTATGGACGCTCATAAAGCGGTTAGTGATAGTTCTTCTGTTGGAAAAATTGTTGTGGATATCGTTTAATTTCAAAATTTGATCCTTTTTTTGTGGAGGGTCAATTTTCTGATAAATCATTACATAAAAAAGAGACTGTATCCCAACGGACACAGTCTCTCTCTTTTTATAACAGCCTAAATTACTGCTTTATGATTTTCTGAGTGAAAGTTTTCTTCGCTGAAGAAGTTACATTAAGAAAATATACCCCTCTTGTTTTCCCCGATAAATTAATTGATTTTTCTGTGTTATTCCCTCCGGAAAAAGTTTCGGTATGAATCATTTTTCCTTCTGCACTATGCACTGTAACGGTATAACTATCCGCCGATGATGGCGTTACTACATGAAAAACATTAGCAGACGGATTTGGATAAACCTGAACTCCTTTCAGGTTGTTTATTTCTCTTGGTTTCGTTACCGCCAAATTAGGACCGTTGTCTACTTTTAAATTATCAAACCAGATTCTGGTTCCAAAACCTGAAGTGCTTTTAAATTTAATTAAAACATTTTTCTGTTGCTTTACAATACCTAAATCGATCTTTTCGGCTCTCCAGTCAGAATCTTTGGTTGGAGTCCAATCGTTTGTTTCGTTTGATGTAGTGGTTGCAGGATCGTCCTGAATTGGAGGTGAAACCGTTTGCAATTGTATTTGATTTTTAGAGTATACATTCGTCCACGTCACACCACAATCTGAAGATACGAGAATATCAATCTTATCGGGAGCTGGTTCAGGATCAAAAACGCTTAAATATTGAGTATAAGCCAGATCAAAATACAAATAAGGTGTTGCAGCTGACGAAAGATCAACTGCTTTTAAAACAAGTTCGTCGACCTTAGCTGCCGGGTTGTCGGCATTATTGATTACCAGACAGGATAAATCTCCTTTACCAACATCCGAACGTTTTTCCCATGTAATAGCATCTTCACCCGGATTAATGACTTGCCAATCCTGAACAGGAAAATTTCCTTCAAAATTTTCTAAAAACGGAAGGCTGTTTTTACTT
Organism: Flavobacterium sp. B183; assembly: GCF_023539155.1. Lineage (NCBI taxonomy): Bacteria > Pseudomonadati > Bacteroidota > Flavobacteriia > Flavobacteriales > Flavobacteriaceae > Flavobacterium > Flavobacterium sp. B183. The sequence goes on from NZ_CP097434.1 coordinate 4,934,258, forward strand.
TTCACGACCACCACACCGTTTTTTGTCATCACAGTTCCTGCTCCATAAGCATTAGAAGCTGTTAAAGTTACATTATAAGTTCCCGGGCTATCATAAACCACGGTAGGTTCTTTGCTTGTTGAAGAAGACGGTGTACCTCCCGGAAATGACCATACCCATGCCGTAGGTTCTCCTGTTGAATTATCTTTGAATGCAATTGGAAGATCGCTACACAATTTATCACTTTTCAAAACAAATTCTGAGAATGGAGTTTCTTTGCTATCAAAATTAAACTTCAAATTGTCAATCCATATTCTTGCGCCAAATCCAGAAGTGTTTTTGAATTTAAATAAAACGTTCTGTTCTCCTTTAAATCTGGACAAAGTAACTCTCTCAGTTCTCCAGTGCGAGTCTAAAGACGGAATCCAATTGTTGGCATCGGCGCTTTCAAATGTTTCCAGTTCCATATGCGTTTTTTTATAAATGCTTTCCCAGGTCAGTCCGCAATCTTTTGAAACAAGAATTTCCAGAGCATCCGGGCTCACGGCATCAAATTTAGCATAGGCAACATCGAATGAAAAATCGGTTACTCCAACTGATAAATCAGCTGGTCTCAGAATAATTTCATCTACCTCACCCACCTTATCGTTGTCGGCATTATTCATAACCATACAAGAGGAGGAGTTACGCCCTACTCCAATGCGTTGTTCCCAGGCTAATTTATTGTCCGGATTAATAATTTCCCAGTCTGTTGGTGGAAAAGAACCTTCAAAGCCTTCGGTAAAAGAAGTTTTATAAGGATCAACAATGGTTATAAAATTGTTTTTAGTCGTTATTGTTCCGCTACCATTGGCATTTTTAGTAGCTAGTGTTACGGTATAAGATCCCGGTACCTCATAGATTACTGTTGGGTTCTGATCTGTAGAACTTGACGGTGTTCCTCCAGGAAACGACCAGTTCCAGGACGTTGGATTTCCTGTTGAAACATCTACAAATGGAGCCGTAAGACTTGTACAACGCGTATCTCTCATGCTGGATGCAAAATCAGAAACCGGAGTAGCAGCCTGTGTAACCGCAACGTTTACATTATCAATCCAAATTCGCGTTCCATAGCCCGATACGTTTACAAAACGGATAGAAACATTGCTGTTCCCGATATAAGCAGTAAGATCGACTACTTCTTTTCGCCAATTGGCATCTGTAACCGGTATCCAATTATTGGCCTGAGCGGTAGGAACAGCTGTGGTTTGTAAAACCGTGTGCGTTTTCGAATAAACATCATTCCAGGTCTGTCCGCAATCTGTCGAGACCTGTACTTTTAAAACATCAGGGCTTACATCATCAAACTTGGTATATGCTACGTCAAAATACATTTGACTGTTTTGTCCAGCCGTAAAATCGAAATAAGGCAATCTGATATAATCCAAAGCTCCCAATACCGAATTATCCGCATTGTTCATGATCATACACGAACTGTCATTATGCCCCACTCCTTTTCGCTTTTCCCAGCCAAGACCTTTGTCCGGATTCGTCACTTCCCATCCTCTCGGAGGAAAAACACCTGTAAAACTTTCCGTATAATTTGCAATTGATTTTTGATCTACTTCGATATAATTGGGAACTTCTTTCGTATTTGTTCCCTGTGAGTTGGTTACTTTTAAAGTTACTTTATACTTTCCTGATGCGTTATAAGTCACCGCCGGATTTTGATCTGTAGAGGTTGCCGGAGTTCCTCCTTCAAATGTCCAAACTCTTGAATTAGGCAATCCTAAAGAAACGTCTTTAAAAGCTATTACTTTTCCGGAACAAATAGCGGTTGTACTGCTGCTAAAATTAGCCGTCGGATTGCTTTCAATAACCCCTACTGCACTAAGATTAGCCGGATCCCATAATACCCCTCTTGGATATTTGGCAACCGTTTTATCTTCCAACCAATAGGTCATTGCATTGGTCTGATCGCGGGTATACATATTCTGACATTCCGTATTGTAATCCATGTGATTTTCAGCATTGGCATAAACTCCACAGCTGTTTAGCACATTTCTGGTACAGCCTTCAGCAACTTTGGTAGGAGGGGTATCAGCCATCCCGTCGTTTACCGGATCACAATCATCCTGAAAAGTGTGTTTTAATCCAAAATAATGACCAAACTCATGTGTCATTACCTTTGCAAAAGTAGCACTTGCATGTGATCCGCAGGTACTCCCAATGTACCTGTGATTGAAAGCCACGCGCGGTATTGCATCCTGAATGGGTAAAAATGCATGTCCTGAACCGGTAGGCCCCTGTCCTGTATTGGGTTCATCAACCACCAAAACATCCAGATAATATCTGCTGTTTTTACCGTACCAGATGTAGTCATAAATTTTAGCATCATAGCCGTCTGCAACGTGTGCCTCGGGATGCCAGTCTAAACCCGGAATTTCTAAAGGATTGCCCTCGGGATCTACGGTAGCCAAAACAAACTGAATGTTCAGTTTACTTTTAACAGCGTCAAAACGAGGATCGGTCATAGCATACCCCGGAAACAAACCATTAAAATCCTTGTTCACCGTTAACAGCGCATCGTCGATTCGACATTTCATCTGCTCTTTGGTAAAAACATTATTAATATTCGTTCCGTCGACCAGAATGTGAAACACGACCGGAATAATATAAGGAACAGTAGCAGCTTTCTTTGTATTTCCTTTTTTCCAGGTTTTAATTTTAGAAAGCGATTTCACAAATGCGGTCTCTTCCTTTTGAGATAATTGAGTTCCACAACCAATTGGATTCTGTTTTTGTCCAAAGGAAATGCAGCATTGAAGCAGAAAAACTGCAGCAATAAAGTAGTTTTTTTTCAAAATAATGGTCTTTTTGTTAATTGTTATTTAAAACACAAAATCAACAATAAATCTGTTAAAAAGATAAACTTTTAAAACAAATTAATCTTCAATAATTCATATTTGATAGTTTTTTTTATAAAAATATTTAATTAACAACTGAAAAAAAGATATTATCTTATTGTAAAATAATTGTATGTTATCTAGTTTTTATTGTTTTGACTAATCCAAAAAAGAAAAAATATCATTCTAAAAATGTGTTTTTTACACAATTCGGAACTGTTTTGAAAAAGAAGTAAAAGAACTCTTTCAGCAACCGAATACATTATTTTAAAAACTAAGAAAAAAACTACTATTGCACTAGTGGATTTAGAATCGTCTGAATGAATCAGATTTATGCTACTTTAGACGCAAAATCACTCCAATACCCAAAACAAAGATTCCTATATCTTAATTTCTTTGTTTTTTTCAAAAATATATTCTTCCCGAAAATTCATAAAATTTAGTAGCAAAAAAAACCTCCTTTTTAAATATCTTAGCAGAATATTACCATCCTAAATAAAATCAACAAAAAATGGCTGAGCAATCTTCAATCCAGTGCCCAAATTGCGGCACACCAATCGATGTAAATGATGTTTTGAAACATCAATTGGAAGATAGTATCCGTAAAGAATTTCAACAAAAAGCCAGCGCTCAGTCCAAAGAACTGGAACTTAAAAACGAGCAATTCGAAAAAGCAAAAGCTGAGTTTGAGGCCAAGAAAAAACAGGAAAACGAACTTTTTGCCGAAAGACTGGAACGCGAAAGAAAAATAGCCGAAAAAGAAATTTCTCAGAAATTAAAAACCAAACTCGAAGAAGAAAATAAAGATCGCTTGCTTCTGATGGAAAAAGAACTTTCGGAGAAATCAGAGAAACTTCGTGAACTTAATAAAATGGAAGGTGAAATTGCGAAACTTCAACGTGAAAAACTCGAAATGAAAGAGGCTATCGAAACGGAAGCACAAAAACAGCTTAACGCTACTTTGATTCTGGAACGCGACAAAATCCGAAAACAGGAAGAGGAAAAAAACGAACTAAAAATAAAAGAATACCAAAAACAATCTGATGATCAGAAAAAGCTGATTGAGGAAATGAAACGCAAGCAGGAACAAGGCTCCATGCAATTGCAGGGTGAAGTCATGGAACTTGCGATTGAGGAATGGCTGGCCAGTAATTTTCCGTTAGACACTATTGATGAAGTAAAAAAGGGAGCTAATGGAGCCGACTGTCTTCAGGTTGTAAACACCCGAGAGGTACAAAATTGTGGTTCTATTTATTATGAAAGTAAGCGTACTAAAGCTTTCCAGCCTGCGTGGATTGAGAAATTCAAGAATGACATCCGAACCAAAAAAGCCAATATTGGGGTTTTAGTGACTGAGGTGATGCCTGCCGGAATGGATCGTATGGGAATGCGCGACGGGATCTGGATTTGTACTTATGAAGAATTTAAAGGATTAAGTGCTGTTTTACGTCAATCTTTAATACAAGTTAGCCAGGCCGTTCAGGCGCAGGAGAACAAAGGAGATAAGATGTCGATGCTCTATGATTTTTTAACCAGCAATGAATTCCGCTTACAAGTAGAAGGAATTGTCGAGGGTTTTACGCAAATGCAAAGTGATTTGGAATCTGAAAAAAGAGCCATGCAGCGTATCTGGAAACAACGCGAAAAGCAAATTGAAAAAGTAGTGCACAATACTCTGGGAATGTACGGCTCGATTCGTGGTATTGCCGGAAACGCAGTTCAGACCGTAAGAGCTTTAGAACTTGATTTTATTGAAGACGAAGAAGAACCGAAAACAAAAGAACTGGAATAATATCGATTGTATCTTCAATATAGTCCAATTGCATTGTACTATTTTCATACTACATCGGCATTATATCAGAAAAAAAATCGGACTGAAATACAAGTAAAATAGATATAATTTACACAAGTTGTGTATTTTTTACCCTTCGGATTATTATCCAAAAACAATTTGCCATTCCAATCAGCGAATTTTCCTGAACAATACTGCTTATTTCAGCATTAATCTTTGGAAATTCATCGCAATCGGAATGGCAAATTTAATTTTTATTTATAAAATGGGATTTAGTCTACTTTTCTAAAAACCAATAATTTCCCATCAGGATTAGAAAGTGTCAATCTTAAATTTTCAATTGAATAAGTAGTTGTTTTTTGCAATGTTTCTACAAATTCACCTTCTTTATTCGCCGGCATGCAAGCCATCAAAGTCGAAATTACATCCGAAAATCTCAACAATCCTTTTTCGAAGAAAATTTTCCCTCCGATATTATTACAACCTCCAAATCCTAAAAATGTATTCTCAGCAGCATTAATTTCGATACGTGGCATTTCTTTTTGGAAGTCAGAAGAAGTTAGTTTTCTTCCATTCAACTCCTCTAAAACCCAGATATCATGCAAACGATAATCTGTAATATACTTACCACAACCATTTAAAGTTTTACCGTTCATTTCTACTTTAACCGTATAAGGCGAAACGGCACCTGACATTGAATCCGTGCATTCAAATTGCTGAACGGTAATAGTAGCCTCTGTTTTTCCGCTTTTTACTCTATACATTTTTACATTAGCATCCATTGCTCTGATTGGTTCAACGGCATCAAAACTAATAGACTCCATTCCCTCGATCAATGATGTAAAAACAATTTTATCTTTTCCAAATTTCAATCCCCAAAATGGTTCATTTCCAGTAGCTTTAAAATAAACATCTAGATCTTCTTCTGAAGTGGTTTGAGAAGTTGTTTCTTTCGTATTTGTTTTTTTAACTGCAACCGACTTACAACTTAAGATCACAGACATTAGGGCGCATAGTAAAAGTACTTTTTTCATATCATTAAATTTTTTTATTATGACTTCACCCTAGAAAAAACCGAGCCAAAAATCAATACTGCCCGTTTTTTATGATTTTTTTAAGCAGAGTCTAGTATTAAAATTAAGAAAAATAACACAATTGCAAAAATAAACTTAATGCCTAAAAAATACTGCCAAACATTACCTTTTTATAATGCAGAGTAAAAACAAATCCCTCTCTCCTTGTGGAAAAAATTTACGAAACAACTAATTTCTGTATCTTTGAACTCTATTATTTTACTAAAAAATGAATACACCTTTTCAAAAAGCCAGCCAGTTGATTGATGCTGAGAATGCTCAGGATCCTAATCTCGAAATCGATCAAAATACAGAGTACCCAAAAGAATTATTGTATTCTGATCGAATGTACAAACGATTGATGCAATTTGAGCCTGAAGCTTCAGAAGCTATTCAGATTGCCTCAAAAGCACAACACATCTGCCGATGGAAAGTGGCACGCGAATCGTATCCAATGGATCGTGTTGGATATTTGAGATGGCGGGAAGAACTTAAAAAATTTCACGCAAAAACCGCAGCCGAAATTCTGGAAAAAGCAGGCTATGCTTCTGAATTTATCGATCGGGTTTCTTTTTTAATTGAAAAGAAGCTTCTAAAAAAAGATGCCGAAACGCAACTGTTGGAAGATGTAATTTGTTTGGTTTTCTTAGAATATTATCTGGATCCGTTTGTGCACAAACACGATGAAGAGAAACTCAAAAACATCATTAAGAAGACCTGGGATAAAATGTCTGACAAAGGGCATCAGGAAGCCTTAAAAATTAATTATACGGAAGAAAACTTAAATCTGATAAAAGCCTCTTTAGGTCTTTAACTTAATTTTAAATTAAGGTTAATTCCTTTCGGTATCTTCTGTGTAATTCTTCATTCCTATTACGTATATTTGCGTAGACAATTTAGACCAATATACGTAGGGTCTTGAAGTAACAATTAAATAAATCAATGAGTAAAACGATTCGGGTAGTCCTCGCGGATAATCATGTTTTTGTAAGAGATGGAATAAAATCTTTGTTGGAAAACGAAGTAAACATAGAAGTTGTAGGCGAAGCTACAGATGGAATCGATACACTCGAAGCTGTTGCTACAAGTGAGCCGGACTTACTTATACTAGACATACGTATGCCGCATTTAACCGGTATTGAAGTAGTAGAAAAACTTAGAAGTGAAAATAATAAGGTTAAGATTATTATACTCACCACACATGAATCTGAAGAATATGTATTAGGTGCATTGAAAGCAGGTGCCGAAGGGTATTTACTAAAAGATTCCAGCAAAGAAGAATTTTTAAAAGCCTTACATACGGTTTTAAACGGAGGGAAATATTACAGCGGTGATGTATCGGGAATTTTGATTCATCACTTTGTGCATTGTACTGTTTCATTAGGACGTAAACAAGCTTTAGCTGAAGAGATCACGATTACCAAGAGAGAAAAAGAAATTCTCTCACTTTTATTATCCGGAAAAGGGAATAAGGAAATTGGCGAAACCCTTAAAATCAGTAAGCGTACTGCCGAAGTTCATCGCTTTAACTTAATGAAAAAACTAAAAGTAAAAAACCTGATGGAACTTTCAAACAAAGCAACTGAGTATTCTTTGTTGTAAAAATTACGTACAATTACGTAACTCTTTCCAAAAACTACGTTTTGATCTTTTTTAAGAGGTACTACTCACTTTTATTAAAAACCATTTGCTCTGTTAAACTGTAAATTCATCATTACAGTTTAACAAAATTCTATTTACAAACTGCATCCGGATTCCATTATAATTTGTTAATTTCCACCCTGTTTTTTTTAAGAAACAGTGATAATACGGATGCTGTTTACAACTGTTGGAATCCTGAACAAAAAAACAACTTCTACTGAAATAAGAATTTAAGAACCAATACTTTAACAAAGTATAAAAAAAATATCAAACATGATCTAAATCATACAAACCTGCATCTATTTCTTATAAATTTACATGAATAAAATTTTGATAATTTATGAAAAATCTGAAACTACTTTTAATACTCATGATAGGAATGAGCTTTGAAATTCAGGCCCAGGAATTAGATGCCACCCTACAACTTCGACCACGTTTTGAATATCGAAACGGATATAAGACACTCCTGCCTGAAGGTCAAAAAGGAACCTCGCAAATATCACAGCGTTCTCGTTTAAATCTGAATTTTAAACAAGATGATCTGGCCGTTAAGCTGACTCTGCAAAACATCAGAACCTGGGGTGATGTTCCCACAACGACAACGGCAGACAAAAATGGTGTAGCCGTTTTTGAAGCTTGGGCACAATACAATTTTACCGAAAAATGGAGTGCCAGATTAGGCCGTCAGGTACTTTCATACGACAATCAGCGTATTATGGGAGAAATCGACTGGTTGCAGCAAGGTCAGAGCCACGATGCTGCAATGGTCACTTTTCGTCCTAAAAACCAACAGCTCGACATGGGAGTTGCTTACAACTCCAATGCCGAAAATTTAGTGCAGACCCCTTATACGGTAGCAAATTACAAAGCACTGCAATACGCCTGGTACCACACCACATTCAGCAACTTAACAATGAGTTTACTGGCGCTAAATACGGGCTACGAATATGCTAATGCCGACGCCAAATTATTAGTTGACTACAAACAGACTTTCGGGACGTATTTAACGTATAAGACAAAAAAAATAGACAGCAACTTGGGGCTTTACGGTCAAACCGGAAAAAGCACTAATAAACAAGTCAGCGCCTGGTATGCCGGAGCCTATTTGGGATATGCTATTTCTGATGCTTTTAAAGCCGGTCTGGGGTATGAATATTTATCCGGAAAAGACATGAACGATGGCAGTACGGTAATTAAATCATTTAATCCGCTTTTTGGAACAAATCATGCCTTTAATGGTTTTATGGATTATTTTTATGTGGGAAACCATCAAAACAGCGTAGGTCTTCAGGATGCTTATCTAAAACTAAGCTACAATGTAAAAAAATGGCAGTTTAATGTAATGCCTCATGTTTTTAACGCCCCTGCTAATGTAGTAACGCCATTAAACGAAAAATTAGGTTCGTATTTAGGAACAGAGGTCGATTTTACAGCCAACTACAATTTCAAAAAAGACATCACACTTACAGGAGGATACTCTCAAATGTTTGGCACTAAAACTTTAGAATTTTTAAAAAACGGAGACGCCGGACGTACCAATAATTGGGCCTGGTTAATGATTTCCATCAATCCAAGAATTTTTAACTGGAAAAAATAGTTCTTCAAAAACACACTATACAATCTGCCTCTTTTCAAAATGAAAAGAGGCATTTTTTGTTATACCGACTCCCTAATAACACCTTTTAAATTGGTATATTTGAGACTATCTTTTCTCAGACAGGAAAATCAGCTTATGAAAATTATAGCATGGAATTGTAATATGGCATTCAGAAAAAAAGCAACATTTCTTGACGCTTATAATGCTGATATTGCCGTAATCTCCGAATGTGAAAATCCTGAAAATTTAAAATTTCAAACCGATGCAAAACTGCCAAACGACATTCTATGGTACGGAACCAATCCGCACAAAGGACTTGGCGTTTTCTCCTATAGTAATTATAGTTTTGAATTGCTAGACTGTCATAATCCTCTTTTCAAAAACATTTTGCCAATAGCGGTTACAGGTGGAAATGTTGATTTTACTTTATTTGCAATCTGGGCCAATAATCCCCAGGATAAAGATGGACAATATGTAACTCAAGTCTGGAAAGCGATCAATTATTATGAAGATCTGATCAAAGAAAACAAAACCATTTTAATTGGAGATTTCAACAGCAACACGATTTGGGACAAACCCCGAAGAGAAGGAAATCACACAACCGTTGTAAACAAACTGGGCGAAAAAAAAATTTTCAGTACGTATCATAAATATTTCAAGCAGGAACAGGGCAAAGAAGAACATCCTACTTTATATCTTTACCGCCATGAAAACAAACCCTATCATCTTGATTACTGCTTTGCCTCACAAGATTTTATGAACGTTTTAGAGCGTGTAGAAGTTGGTACTTATCAAGACTGGACAATGCTAAGCGATCACAAACCTTTAATAATTAATTTCAATATCTAAATCATGACCAACTCCTGGACCGACCGGTGGAACGACCGTTACAGCGCCGAAGAATTTGCTTACGGCACCGCACCCAACAATTATTTAAAAGAATCATTAGAAAAACAAGACATCGGGACTATTCTTTTTCCCGCTGAAGGTGAAGGCCGAAATGCCGTTTTTGCTGCTAAACTAGGCTGGAAAGTTTCGGCATTTGATATTAGTTCAGAAGGGAAAAACAAAGCCCTTAAACTTGCCGAATCCGAAAATGTCATTCTGGACTATCAGATTGGAGAACTAGAAACCTTACACTATCAACCGGAACAATTTGATGCCATTGCTTTAATTTATGCACACTTTCCCGCAGAAATTAAATCGGCAATGCACAAAACACTGGATCAATACCTGCGCAAAGGCGGCTGTATCATTTTTGAAGCATTCAGCAAAAAGCATTTAGACTATCTCGCAATAAATGATAAAGTTGGCGGACCTAAAGATATTGCTTCTTTGTTTTCCATTGAAGAAATCAAATCTGACTTTCCAAATTATGAGATCATCACACTGGAAGAAAAAGAAATTGAACTCAATGAAGGTCTTTTCCACAACGGAAAAGGTTCCGTAATCCGATTTATCGGAAAGAAAAAGTAATTCATTTTACAAACATTTGTAGAGGCGCTACAATGCGTCTCTACACCGCACTTCTCCCCTCTCAAACAATTGTGTTCAGCTATCTCCGATCACAACTGAAAAATATTCAAAACAATATTCCGAATAAGAAGCTGTTTCCAGCTGTCCGTTGTATCTTTTGTCCCGAACCCCGGTACAAAAGGATGTCACTCCCATCTGGGCTAATGAGCTCAGTGTACAGTGTACAGTTTACATTTCACAATTAACAATTAACAATCAACTCCTCCCATTTTCCATGTAGAATTGTTAAGAGATTTCGGCTTTATATTTCGGCTAAAAAAACAAACAATTCACTTTCAAACACTTAACCTTAAATTTTATAAGAAAACTTAACATTGAATACCATGTTTTATAATTATCTTTACTTAACTATGAGTTAACAATTTAGTTACATTGCTGACGATAACCTTACCTAAAAGCACATAAAATATGGAAAACAAACCCGAAGAAAGCACACCGGACAAAATCGATTCTGTAAAACCTGAAGTTGTTCAGCCAGCTACAGAAAATGTAAAACCTACCAACACTCCTGTTAAAAAAGCCCCCGTTCGTAAAACGGCACCCGTTAAAACAACAGCGGCAGCAAAACCAACAGCAGCAAAACCAGTAGCCCCTAAAGCTCCAGCTGCTTCTGTTACAAAAGCCGCAACAACTACAACAAAAACACCTGCTAAGGCGGTTGTAAAAACTGCAGCAGCGACTCCAACTACAACCAAACCAACAGTAGCAAAAGCACCGATAAAAAAAACAGTAACACCCGCTGCTAAACCAGCAGAAAAAACAGTTACTCAACCAGCTGTTGCTAAATCAAAAGAAGAAAATACTAATCAGGCAGTTGAAATCGAAGAAACTAAAAAAGATAAAGCTGCTAAAAAAGCCAAAAAAGTGAAAGACAAAGAAAAAGACAAAGCCAAAAAGAAACTGGCTAAGAAAAAAGAGAAAGCTAAAAATGATAAGAAGAAAGAAAAAGCTAAAAAAGCTAAACTAAAAGCTGCAGCTAAGAAAAAAGAAAAAGCTAAAAAAGCGAAGGACAAAGCTAAAGCTAAAAAAATTGCAAAAAAGAAAGCAAAAGCTCAAAAAAAGGCAAAAGCCAAAAAGAAAAAATAATACTTACGAAAGGTTTGACTTTATACAAGTTGAACCTTTTTTTTTTGCACTTAAAAGGCTTAAAATTCGCTCAGCCCAACAAACCGAATATCTCCCTGAGCGATCCCAGATTTCAAGAGAATGGCTTTTTCATAATTAACAATTTACCCCCCGATCGCAATCATACTTCGGTTATCAAAATGTTTGGCAGGATCATTCATTTCATCAATCGTTACCATTCCGGCACGGACTTTCTTTTTACTTTGAACAGCTGCTGAAATTAAATTAGTTATCGATTCTCCCTTTCTAAAAGGCGTTAAAAGATCGGTTTCTGAATTAGAGAAAAGACAGTTTTTTATTTTTCCATCGGCAGTTAAGCGAATTCGGTTACAACTGTCACAAAACGGATTTGTAATTGAACTTATAATTCCGAAATCTCCCTGAAAGTTTTTTATTTTATAAGTTCTTGCCGTGAAGTTATCTTCGTCTTTGAGCTTGATAACTTCCTGCTGTGAAAAACGGTTTCCTACCAAAGAAAGAATCTCCTTTTGCGAAATCATCTTACTCCGGTCCCACTCGTTTCCCGCAAAAGGCATAAACTCAATAAATCGAACCGAAATGGGCAAAAACCGGGTTAGTTTAACAAAATCAACAATTTCGTTATCGTTAAAACCTTTTATTAAAACGACATTTACTTTTACCTGAAAATCATGATTCAAAAGTAAATGCAAATTATCGACAACTTTATCAAACTGATTTCGAAGCGTTATCGAACTAAATTTTGACGAAACCAGCGTATCCAGACTTAAGTTGATTTTCTTAATTTTAAACTTCTTTAAAACATCAATATGACGATCGATCAAAATTCCGTTTGTAGTAATCGAAACTGAAATATCCAGAGCAGACAGTTTTGAAATTATTTCCGGAAAATCTTTTCTTAAAAGTGGTTCACCGCCAGTTAATCTTATTTTATCAACACCATGTTGCACGAAAGTCTGGGCGATACTAAAAATCTCGTCGGCAGTCATTAAACTGCCTTTTGGAGAAAGCGCGATTCCATCCGCCGGCATGCAGTACGTACAACGCAGATTGCATTTTTCCAGCAGCGAAATGCGCAGATAATTATGTCTGCGTCCAAAACCATCCGTCAAAATAGTGTTAAAGGCTGTCATGATTTTTTCCTTTTAAAATATGAAAGACGTGCATAACATGCGGAAAAACCGCATCCATAGACTCTCTTGCTCCGTTTGTCGAACCTGGCAAAGCCAAAACTAAACTCTTACCTAAAGTACCGGCTACGGTTCTCGATAACATTGCATAAGGCATCCTTTGCTGTCCATAGTCCCGAATTGCTTCTTCAATCCCGGGAATCCTGCTTTCCAAAATTGGCGATAAAGCTTCCGGTGTAACATCTCTTGGAGACAGGCCTGTACCTCCAGTAAAAATCACTAATTGATGTTCCTTCGCAAATGCTTTTGTTCTGTCCTGAATACTATCAAATTCATCAGGTATGATTTCATAATGTGATACCTCAACACCATACGAACTTAATTTTTCGACTATAATTTTTCCCGAACGATCTTCCTTATCACCCGCAAAAATAGAATCGGAACAAACAAAAACAGCTGCTTTTATTGTATTCGGAAATTTATTCTTAAAAGACGACTTCCCGCCTTCTTTCTCAATCAATTTTATGGTCGAAATTTCGATTTCTTTATCAATCGGTTTCAGCATATCATACATCGTCAGAGCAACAATTGATGCTCCATGCATCGCCTCTACCTCAACTCCGGTTTTATAAACGGTTTTTACCGTAAAGATGATGTGAATTTCCAAACCTTTAATTTCATATTCGACCGAGGTAAATTCAATCGGAATAGGATGACAATCGGGAATCGATAAATGGGTATTTTTTACAGCAAACAATCCCGCTGTTTTTGCCATTTCGAGTACATTTCCTTTTGGCACTAAATTATTTTCCACCGCGTCAATTGTTTCTTGTTTACTTACTTTTACAATTGCGGTTGCGGTTGCTTTTCTTAATGTACTTATTTTATGCGTAATATCTACCATTGTGTCTTATTAGGAATTCTGCTTCCAGGTGAATGTATCGTTTTCAAACATTTCTTTACCAAAGATGGGCACATCGGTTTTAATCCAGTTTACGATGGCTTCTGTTGCTTCATAAACTTGTTTGCGCCGCGTTGCCGAGACAAAGACAAACAAACAAATTTCGCCCGCTTTTACAACACCCAAACTGTGGTAAATGTGCATACAAGTCAAATCAAATTTAGCAAACGCTCTTTCGCGAATGGCGTACAAAGCTTCGTTGGCCATATCCGTATAAGCCGAATAATCTATAGCTACAACGGTATTGTCATGAATCACATCGGCACGAACTTGTCCTAAAAAAATATTGTGTGCCCCAATTGTATGTTTCGATTGGTGTTTCGCAATCGACTCGGCTATAAATTCAGGACTAATTGGTCCCTCTACAAATACATTTTTACTCATTACTTCTATTTTTTTTGGCCACAGATTAAAAGATTTTTTTTGCCACGAATTCATGAATTTTCTAATTCAAAAAAAATAATTTGTGAATTCGTAGCCAATAAACCTGTATGTTTTTTTCACGCTCTATTTTTATTTACTCTTTTAACAGCTGTTTCATCGCTAAAGCACCTCCGGCAATACTTTTTATATTTTTAAATTGATGCTTTTGAAATAACTGTGCAGCTATCTTACTTCTTATACCCGACTGACAAAAAACATAAATCAGTTGATTTTTATCTAGTTTTTCTATTTCGCTTTCCAGATTGTTTAAGGGAATCTGAATACTGTATTTTAAATTAATTTTCGGCAATTCGTCTTCATTCCTAACGTCCAGAAACAAAACCTCACCCTTGTTTATTTCTTCAGCAATTTCCTGAAAATCTATTTCTTCTACCCGATTTTCTACTGTACTGTATTTTGCTTCAAATTTTTCTCTGTTTATAGGCTGAATATCACTTTTATCAAAATCATACTTTTGTTGTTCGTTGTTCAAAATAGTATAAACCAATATTTTTCCACTTAGAACTTCTCCAATTCCCAGAATCATTTTTAAAACCTCATTTGCCTGAAGCATCCCAATAATTCCGACTGAGATTCCAATCACTCCGGCATCTTCACAATTTAATGAATTACTATTTTCATTTGGATATAAACATCTGTATGTCGGTCCATTTTGATAATTAAAAACCGAAACTTGCCCCTGAAATCTGAAAATAGATCCGTAAACCATCGGTTTGTTAGTAAGCAGACAGGCGTCATTTATAAGATATTTAATTGCAATATGATCTGTTGCATCAACTATAATATCATACTTTTCAAATAACGAAACGGCATTTTTCGCTGATAATTTTTCTGCAAAAGCATCTGCTTTTACTTCCGGATTTAATTCCAGAATCATACGTTTGGCTTCTTCTGCTTTTGATTTTCCAACAGCCGAGCTTTTATAAATCACTTGTCGGTGTAAATTTGAAATCTCTATTACATCATCGTCCACAATCCCAATCTGACCAACCCCGGCTGCTGCCAAATAAGGCAAAATTGCAGCCCCCAGGCCTCCTGCACCAATAACCAAAACTTTCGATTCCGATAATTTGTGCTGGCCTTCATCTCCTATTTGCGGAAGAATTATTTGTCTGTTATAACGGTCTGATATCTTCATTTTTTTCAATTATCCTCCTGCAAATGGTGGCAATAAAGCAACAATATCACTTGTTTGCAAAGTACAGTCTATCGTTTTTGAAACTATCCTCTGATTTACCGCTACGCTAAAAGAAAGCGAATTCAATTGGTATTTCTCGTCTAAATCGCGCAATAGATCTTCCAGCGAAACTTCAGAAAAAGGTACTTTTTCGAATTCACATTTTGTCTTTTCGGCAACAGCTCCAAAATATTTAATTTCAATCATTCTTATAAATTTAAATTCTGAAAAATAAATTCATCATCAAAATGCTCCTGAAAATAGGAAATCCAGCTTGAAGTATTTTTTACTACTTCGCCAATGACAATAATGGCTGGCGATGTTATATTTTTTTCAGATACCAATTTAACAATTGTACTAATAGTACCGATCACTTTTTGTTCTGATTTTTTTGTTCCGTTTTGAATAATAGCAATTGGAAGATTATCTATCCTATTCTGCTGATAAATTGAAATTATCTCCTCTAATTTATGCATTCCCATCAAAATAATTACGGTCGCATCCGATTTAGAAGCCAAATGAATATCCTTCGATAACTTATGATCTGAGGTTGTTCCTGTAATAACCCAAAAGCTTTCGGCTACTTTGCGCTGTGTTACACTTATTCCAACCGAGGCGGGAACTCCCAGAGCTGATGAAATTCCGGGAACAATTACTGTTTCAATTCCAAATTGTTCTGCAAATTCGATTTCTTCACTTCCTCTTCCAAAAACAAACGGATCGCCTCCTTTTAAACGAACCACATGTCCGTGCTGCTTTGCCATTGAAACTATCAGTTCGTTAATCTGATCCTGAGTGTAAGCATGACACCCGAGTCGTTTTCCAACAAAAATAATTTCGGCATTTGATGCATACTCCAACAATTCTTCATTGACCAAAGCGTCGTACAAAACGACATCGGCGTTCTCTAAAGCTTTTATCGCTTTCATCGTAATCAGTTCAGCGTCACCCGGACCTGCGCCAACAATCGTCAATTTTGGTGTTTTAAAACTTTGCATACTCTTTCAACTTAAACTTGCATTCAAATCATTCAATTCATCAGCCGAATTAATGTTGGTTAAAGGAAAAATTTCACTTTCATCCAAATTAATAATCTGATGTGGTATTCGGGCCAATAAATTCATCATTTTTAGTTCGCCCGAATCAATAGTATTTTTAATAAAAGGGATCATCTTTTTTGAATAAATCCCTATCAATGGATGCATTCGGCTCTCAGAAGCAAAAACGGTAATTCCCGCTTCTTCCGTATGTTTCGATATTAACTCCTGTAATAATTCTGTTGAAATTAACGGAATATCACAGCTCAAAATCAAATTAAATTCGGTTTCAGAATGCAACAAAGCCGTATAAATACCACCTAATGGCCCTTTATCTGCAATAACATCCGGTACTTTTTGATAAGGGAGGTAATCATATTCTTTTGAAGCAGTAATTAATTTAATTTCTGCCGTAATAGGTAAAATCGCCTTGATTATATGCTCTATAAATGGCTTTCCCCGAAACAAAACCAATCCTTTCTCTGATTGCATTCGAGAACTTTTTCCTCCACAAAGAATAAATGCTGTTAGTGTTTCCATTGTTTTTAGTTTTTGTTTCAGGTTTTCTTTGTTTCAAGTTTTCTTTGTTTCAGGTTTTCTTTGTTTCAGGTTTTCTTTGTTTCAGGTTTCAGGTTGAAATGAGAGAAAATTTAACTTTAAAAGATCGAGATTATATTCTATCTTTTTATTTTTCAATTACTAAGGAAAAATCAGTTTAACACTTGCCATTAAAATTACGGTTCCTAAAACTACTTTTAAAGTTTTGTTCGAGAAATAACCGCTTCCATAAAATCCTCCTAAAACTCCTCCTACGACTGCAATGGGCACTAAATAAAAACTCTCCACAGGAATTGTTTTTCCTCCCATTAAAAAGCCTAACATTCCTGCAAAGGAATTCACAAATATAAACAGACTCGAAATCGCCGCTGACTCTTTTACGGATGCCCATCCTAAAAACAATAAAATAGGACTTAAAATTATACCTCCACCAATTCCTAACATTCCTGACAATAATCCTATTGCAAAACCAATCGCTAATGCAAACGGAAGGTTGATATTAACAGCCTCTTTTTCTTTAAAATTAAAAATTCCAAACAACCTTAACGCTGCAAAAACCAAGACTAAACCTAAAACTACTTTATAAATAGTATTGTCTAATGTGACAAACCCGCCTATAAATGCTGCCGGAATAGACGCTATTGCAAATGGATAAAACAACTTTGGCCTGAAATAGTTCTTCCGATAATAAAAGAAAAACGAAATACTTGCAACAAACAAGTTCAACAGCAAAGCTGAAGGTTTCATAATCGCAACCGGAAAAGCAAAAATCGTCATCAAAGCTAAATATCCTGATGCCCCGCCATGTCCAACACTAGAATATAAGAATGCAATAACAATTAAGGCAAAGCTAAATAGTAATAGGTTTTCGGGGCTTAGTAAGGTCATTGTGTAATCGTTTATTTGTTTTAGGTTTCAGGTTTGCTATATGTTTTTATTTATATACCGCTTTCTATCTCTTTACAACTAAAATCTTTATTCTATTCTCTTTATTCTATTCTCTTTATTCTATTCTCTTTATTCTATTCTCTTTATTCTATTCTCTTTATTCTATTCTCTTTATTCTATTCTCTTTATTCTATTCTCTTTATTCTATTCTCTTGCTTCTAAAATCTAACATTCCTCTAATCTATCGGCAATAAGGTCACTAACTCTCCTTTTTCATATACTTCAACATCCTCAGGAACAATTAACAAACTATTTGCAACAGCAAATGTATTAAGCATTGCAGAGCTTTGTCCGTCCAGTACTGTGACATCAGTTTCGTTATATCTTGCTTTTAAAAACAATGTTTTACCAGTATTATTTTTAATATCTGAATTTAATGTTCGTACTATTTTTGTTCTGTGAATTTCAGAAAATCCAATTCTATTCTTAATTGCCGGATACACATAAATATAAAAATTGGTCAGTGATGACGCCGGATTTCCGGGTAAAGCAAAAACCAAGGTTTTATTTTTTGAACCAAAAAACATTGGTTTTCCCGGTTTTTGGTTGATTTTATAAAAATGCTCTTCTACATCATTCTGTAATAAAGCTTCTTTAACGAAATCATAATCTCCTACTGAAATTCCACCGGACACCAAAACCATATCATACTTTTTTAAAATATCTTTTAATGCCTTTTTTGTAGCTTTCAAATTGTCTTTTACACGATAGACTTTTGTTTTACTTATTCCTACCGTTTCAAGAGCGGCCTGAAGCATAACGGAATTACTTTCGTAGATTTTTCCTTTTTTTAGCTTTTCACCAGGTTTTACCAATTCATTTCCTGTTACTAAAATAGCCACTTTCGGTTTTTTATATACTTCAATCTCTGTGATTCCTAAGCTCGCTAAAAAACCAATTGCTGCAGGAGTTACTAAAGTGCCAGCTTCAAAAACAACATTATCCTTCGCAATTTGTTCTCCTTTTAAGCGAACATTTATACCTTTTTGAGGCATAACAGCAATTAAAATAGAATCTTTATTTGCAATGACATGTTCCTGCATGACTACTGTATCTGCATTATCAGGTACAAAAGCTCCTGTAAATATGCGGACTGTTTCATTTGCCTTTAATTTCAAATTGGAATGATCCCCTGCCTGAGATGTACTTACGATATCATATTGGTGTTTTATACTATGAATAAAAGCATAACCGTCCATCGCCGATTGACGAAATGGAGGCATATTGATTGGCGAAATCACCTTTTCGGCCAAAACATACCCCAATGCTTTATTTACCGCTATTTGCTTCGTGGGCATTTTGGTACTGTTGGCTTCAATTGTTTGTAATGCTTCTTCAACTTTAATCATAGTGATTGTTTTTTTAAGCAAAAAACACTTATTGTAAATTTACGCCAAGCGAGTCTTTCTTATCTTTTTTTTAGAATATAAATTTAGCTTAATTCTTTGGAATACTCCCTTAAAAAGGCAAATAGGTTTTAGTTTATTTATTCCTGAAATTTCCCTTTGGAAGATAATACAACCAGGCAAAGCCGATAAAGAACAGTGCCGCTGAGGCAATAAATGCAGGAATCAATATTTCTTTATTATTTTCTAAAGCATTGTTTAGTGAGGCATACAAAAGCCAAATTTGAATGCTGACATTCAAGATCAGAATAAAAATAAGCGTTGAAAGAATATTGTTTAGCTTATTTGGATTGGATCGGTTCTGGCTGCGTCTAAAAGTACTCATATGGATAAATTTAAATTATACTAACTAGCTTTCTTTGTGCTCGATATAAGCTTTTACAAAAACGGCGTTCTCTTTAAAAACCACTTCTAACTGTGGCAAGGCTCTTGGCGGCGGACCGGCAATTACATCTCCGGTTTTAGCATCGAATGATCCTTCATGACAAGGACAATGGATGATTCCTGTCCCCGGTTTATAAAATACGGAGCACGACAAATGGGTGCATTTTTGCTCATAAGCTCTAAATTCTCCGCTTTCCAGATGTATTAAAATGTACGGAATGGTGCTTCCTTCTAATACAAATCCTCTTGTTCCGCCCACAGGAACATCTTCCTTGTTGCATATAAAATGTTCTCCCTGTACTTCTTCTTTCGGCAATAAAAATGCTTTGGCTGTTACAAATCCGCTTCCAACCATTAATCCGCCGGAAACAAAGGTTAGGAATTTAGCAAAATCGCGTCGGCTAACCTGTGTTGATTCCTGCTTTTTTATGGGGAAATCTTTCTTCCAGTTTTGATTTAAATTATCTTCTTTTGACATGATTCCGATTTAATATATTCGTAATTCAGTAGTGCCTTTCGGCATCATAATATTAACTTTTGTGGTTACTCTTTCCTGTCCAAAAATAAAATTATTGATAGGAGAACTGTTTGGTCTCATTTCTTCAATTTGCTCTCTTGTACCGTAAAACAGTGCTCCACTAGGACAAACTGTTGCACACATTGGCTTTTTACCAACGCTTGTTCTGTCGTAACACATGGTACATTTCATCATCAAATCATATTCTTCTACTTTTTTCGGAACACCAAAGGGGCAAGCCATTACGCAATTGGAACAACCTATGCATCTTTCTGTACTTGCTGTATGCACTACTCCAAATTCATCCTGCGAAATTGCATCTGCCGGACATACATTCGCACAAACCGGGTCTTCGCAATGCATACAAACCTGAACAGTCGTTTGAATGGTTGAAGCACGATCTACATAATTTACGCTTATAAGAGTCTGCTGTCCATTTGTTTCGCATTCGGCGCAGGCCATTTCACAAGCTTTGCATCCAATGCAGCGCTGCATGTCTACAAAAAATTCTTCACTTGTATTAAAATTTGTCAAATTCATAAGTTCACTTTTTTATAGATTAAACACTTGCATAAGCATCTGATTCTGTAGAGGGAGGTGCTATTTTTCCCTGCGGATCTAAAAGACAGGCACAAACTTTAAACTCCGGTATTTTCGAAATTGGATCCAAAGTCCCGGGTGTCAATTGATTTGCCGATTTACTTCCTGGCCAGTGGTAAGGAATAAAAACGGTGTCTTTTCTAATGGTTTCTACAATATTTGCCGGAAATATTCCTTCTCCTCTTCGGGTTGCGACTCGTACCAATTCACGTTGTTTAATTCCGTATTTTTCAGCCAGTTCGGGATGTATTTCTAACATTGGCTCCGGAAATTGATCTACCAATTTTCCAATTCGACGTGTTTGTGTACCGCTTAAGTACTGTGAAACCACACGTCCTGTAGTGAGTGTTATTGGATATTCTTCATCTGTAATTTCTCCCGGTAGTTTATAGGGTGCAGGATTAAAATGCGCTTTACCGTCTGGAGTTTTAAATTTTTTATCTTCCCATAATCTTGGAGTTCCCGGATGATCATCTGTAGGACATGGCCAGAAAACACCCATATTGTCCTCCACTTTTTTATAGGATATTCCAAAATAATCGGCTGTTCCTCCTTTGGAGGCAACACGAAGCTCATTAAAAATAGCTTCACTATCATCGTATGTAAATTTATCTTCTTCGCCTAATCGTTTGGCTAATTCTAACAAGATCGAAGTATCTGTTCTGGCTTCACCCGGAGGCGTTACAGCTTGTCTGATTCTGATCACCCTTCCTTCTGCTGAAGTTGTGGTTCCTTCTTCTTCTTCCTGTAGCGATCCGGCCAAAACAATATCGGCATGACGAGCGGTTTCATTTAAAAAGAAATCAATACAAACATAGAATTCTAATTTTTCTAAGGCGGAACGCACATAATTATTATTCGGTAAAGAAACCAACGGATTAAAACAAATCGAAATTAGTCCTTTGATTTCATCCCTGTGAATTGCTTCGATAATTTCATAGGCGGTAAGTCCTTTTCCGGGCATATCTTTTTCATCAATTCCCCAAACTTGCGAGATGTATTTTCGATGCTCCGGGTTTTCGATATCTCTGTTACCGGGTAATTGATCGCATTTGTGTCCGTGTTCTCGTCCTCCCTGACCATTTCCTTGCCCGGTTATTGTTCCATAACCACAATAAGGTCTTCCAATTCTTCCTGTTGCCAGTACTAAGTTGATACAGCCTAAAACATTGTCAACACCTTTTGAATGGTGTTCAATTCCTCTGGCATGTAGTAAAAAACTTGTTTTTGCTTTACCCCATAATTCGGCTGCTGCTTTGATTTTTTCTTTGTCAATTCCGGTAACTTCTTCTGCCCATTCAAGCGTGTAATCTTTTACGGCGTCTATAGTTTCCTGAAATCCTGAAGTGTAATTATCAATAAAATCATGATCTAACATATCGTGATCCACCAGATATTTGAGCATCGCCCCATATAAAGCAGAATCGGTTCCCGGCTTCACATCTAAGTGTATGTCTGCTGTTCTTGCAAGCGGAATCATTCTCGGATCAATCACAATCAATTTTGCTCCGCGATCTCTTGCTTTCCAAATCCAGTGGGTTAACGTTGGAAACGTTTCACTGATGTTTGCTCCGGTCACAATAATTACTTCGGCATATTCTAAATCAGAATAATTGTTTGAGGCCCGGTCTAAACCAAATGCTTTTTTGTTTCCGGCTCCGGCACTTACCATACAAAGCCTTCCGTTATAGTCAAGATTTCTTGTTTTTAAGGCAACACGTGCAAATTTGCCAACCAAATAACTTTTCTCATTCGTTAAAGAAACTCCCGATAACATCGAAAACGCATGTTTGCCATATTTTTCCTGAATGCGTTTTATTTCAGAAACTGTTTTATCCATAGCATCATCCCAGGTCACTTTTTCAAATCCTTTTCCTTCTACTCTTTGTATTGGATGTAAAAGACGATCCGGATGATTATTTTGCAAATAGCGCTGCACTCCTTTTGGACATAAACGACCTTCATTAAAAGGAAATTCCATCCAGGGTTCAAAACCTACAACTTTATTTTCTTTTACCAACAATTGTATCCCACACTGCATTCCGCAAAAACAACAATGTGTTTTCACCACCTCATCTGGTTCGTCTCTTCCATTGTATCCATCTTTTGGCGCATAATTTAAATGGGGGCCAAAAGCCTCAATAATTTTCTCAGTTGATACAGGTAATTTTGCCATGTCTAATTTTTGTTTGTTTTGTTTCAAGTTTCAGGTTTCACGCTCTGTGCGGAACTTGAAACTTGAAACTATTTTTTCTATCCAAATAAATTTCCGCCTTCTAATCTGGCTTTTAAATGTGCTTGTGCTAAACGCGATCTTTTTCCTTCCGGGCTTAGATCAAGATGAGAAGTTCCGTCTTCATGGGTAAAGTCAAAACCCAATTGTTTGGTTACGATTTTTAAATCGTTGATATGAAGCTGTGTTGCAAATTCTTCTCCGGTATGCGGACAAACTGCCATTCCTTTTTTGATTCCTTCCTGTTTATAAATATGAGCTCCGATTTGCGCTGGACGCTGGATAATGTGAAAAAACTTTCCGAACGGAATCCAGATTAAAAACATAATTACAGTTACAGCGTGTATTACGGCTAAGAAATCATAGGCAAATCCTTTCATGAACTGATACGAATACGTTAAACATAAACCCGTAACCGATATCGCAATAAGTAATATTAACGGTAATAAATCTCCCTCGAAAGTTTGGGTAGCAATTAATCCCGGGTTGGTTAATCTTCTTCTTAAATAATACACTGACCCGATTATAACAAGCCATGACGACCAGTTTAAAGCATGGAAAATCAAGAAAGCCACGAAAGAATCAATTTCAAATTCCATCATTTTGAATCCGAAGAAATTGGCTTCATAAATCGAAATAGAATTGGGTGCCAATGAAAAGTGAATCCATCCGAAAGTTAGCGGAATTGTAATCGCAAAGGCCGACAAACAGCCTAATGCAATACAAAAATGAGCAAACCAACGGTATTTACTACGCGGATAAATGAACTTTTGAACCACAATATTCTGCACGGACTCTTTTCCTAAAAACCACAGATGAGAGAATACTTTTCCAGTAAAAAGAAATTTAATACTTCTTTTAAAATACATCCATGTAGGTGGACGCTGCAACCAAACGGTGTATCGATAAACAATTCCAAAGAAAGCAAATACGGTTCCGAATAAATAGGTGATTAAAGCTGCATCAAAATTTTGAAGTCGTCTGGATCCGTAAAACACTAATATTATGGTGAGTACAGACACTAAAGTTGCAACGAGCAGGGCTTTGGTATTAAACGTTTTATCTTTCATCCTTAATTTTAAATTTAATGATTACTAATTAACTTGGTTTCTCACAATTTTTACGATTGTAAAACCACCAATTGATACCTGTAGCTAATATAGTGAAAATTGAAACACCAATAAAAAACTGATTTACAGTACCATTAGCCGAAATATTATTACCTATTAATTTAGAAAATATAAAAGGTCCAAATGCGGCAATCGCAGCTGTCCAGCCGATAACTCCCGCTGCCTGACGCTGATTTTCTTTAAAAATAATTGGGTATTGTCTGAAGGTACCTGCATTTCCAATTCCTGTAAAAAAGAACATTGCAAAAATTACCGTTACAAAAAGTGGAAATTGATCCATACTTGTTGGAGCGACTAATCCTTGTGTCACCAATATAATTGCACCAGCCAAAATTCCCAAACCTGTAATGGTGGTTAAAATCGCACCTCCTACTTTATCAGCTACAAATCCAAAAGCGATTCGGCTTGCGGAACCAATCAATGGGCCATAAAAGGCAAATACTAACGGATCTGGTGCATTTGGAAAATCTCCATATAAAAATTTAATCATTAAGGGAAAGGCAGCAGACAATCCTGCGAAAGTTCCAAATGTCATTACATATGTTATGGTGCAATACCAGGTATGTTTGTTCGAAAAAATATCCAATTGCTCTTTAATTGAAGCTTGCATGGGTATGCTTCTCAAGTAAAACCAACTTACAAATGACAGTACTATTAAGAATGGTACAAACCAAAATGCCGCCGATTGTAAATAAATTGGAGTATTTTTAACTGCCGTATTTTCGGGATTGATATTGTTTAATATCTTTTCTGCTAATTTAGGGTTTGCATTGGCAATTGCTTTTGCTTTTGCTTTCAACGGTAATGCTGTAAATACGACGGTATTATCTGTAGATTTTACAGCTGTCGTTACTGAATCAATTACAGTTTTCTTTACGTTTGCCAGTATTTTTGTTTGCACTTCACTATCGAGCGCTCCAAAAACTTCTTTTTGTTTTTCATGGGTTGAATTTTGAAAAACGGTTATCGCCTCTTTATGATCTATACTTGTAAATACAGTTGACGCTCCGTAAATCCCTACACTAATAACAAGCGGTGTAATAAACTGGGCAACCGAAACTCCAAAATTCCCTATTCCCGCCTGTATTCCTAAGGCGGTTCCTTTTAGTCTTTGGGGAAAAAACAAACTGGTACTTGGCATGTAAGATGAAAAATCTCCGCCACCAAAACCAGTTGTGAATGCTAAAACAGCAAAAACCCAAAATGGTGTGGTAATATCCATAACAGCAAAACCAATTCCTATTACAGGTATTAACTTAATGGCTGTTGCAACGGATATTACGTGACGTGTTCCATATATGGGGAGTATAAATGTGTGAATAATTCTTAAAAAACCAGCAGCTAATCCCGGTATTGCTGTTAACCAGAATAACTGATCTTTAGAAAAATTAAACCCTAATCCGGGTAATTTTACTGCAATTACGCTCATCATAAACCAAGAGGCAAATGATAAAATTAAAGTTAGCGTTGTAATCGTTAATGTCCTCCAGGCAATTTTACTTCCGCCAGCATTCCAAAATGCTTCATCTTCAGGACTCCATTTATCTAACCAAGTTTTCATATATCTGTTATTAAATTTTAATGATTGTTTTCAATTTCTCTGGTAAAATTGGGTAATTTAGATCGAGTTGCATTAATTATTGTTCGGTGCATCCAAAGAAGGCAAAGCACTGAGACGATGAAGATAAATATCCATGAACTGGTCCAGAGCCCTGTATAATTAAGAAGGTAGCCAAAGATAATGGGTCCGGCAAAACCACCAAGTCCACCAATTAAACCAACCATTCCGCCAACAACACCTACTTCGTTTGGAAAATATTCCGGGATATGTTTGTAAACTGCGGCTTTACCAATTCCCCATGAAATACCAATAAGAATGACTAAAACAACATACACCCAAAGATTAGCACTAAACTTAATTTGAGTAATCCCCTGCGCCAGCAGCTCTTTCTTTTTGACTTCCTGATTTTGTTTGACTACAATTTCCTGCCAGGAGTTTTTTACGGGGAAAATAGCGGCATCATGATGGTCTGAAGTTTCTTTTTTATTTATTTTATATTCTTTCCCATTTACCACGACTGCATCTGACAAAACCTCAGTAACTACGCCATTATTGGATGCCAAAACTCCGGGACCTGCTGTTAAGATTTCCATTTTGGGAAACATCAGTAAAAAACTAATCACTATTGAAGATCCTAAAACCCAATACATCACTTTTCTCGCTCCAAATTTATCCGACAAATAACCGCCAAAAGCTCTAATTACTCCTGATGGAAGACTAAAGAGAGTGGCAAACATTCCTCCCATTACCAAAGTGGTATGATAAACGTTCATGAAATTTGGAAGAAGCCATTGTGAATAGGCTACAAAAAAACCAAAAACTAAAAAGTAATACGCTCCAAAACGCCAAACCCTGACATTCTTCAGAGGCGACAATAGTTCGCCCATTGTTTTTGAAACTCCTATATTGGTTTTGTTTTTTGCAAAAACAATAAAAAGTATCCCTATAACAACAAGTGTTATAGCATAAATAACCGGAAGTGTTTTCCAACCGTTTACAGGATCATTTTCAGATAAATTGTTTAGTAATGTAGGCGCAACAAAAGTTGTAATTGCAGCTCCGGCATTTCCCATTCCAAAAATTCCCAACGCACGCCCCTGCCATTCTTTTGGATACCAGATTGAAGTATACCCAATTCCTACAGCAAAGCTTGTCCCCACTAATCCAAAAAGAAAACTTAATACCGCAAAACTCCAAAATGAAGTTGCAAATGGCAGTAAAAATAATGGGATTGAACACAATAGCAGCAGTATTGAGAATACTATTTTTCCTCCGTACTTGTCTGTCAAAATACCTATTGGAAGACGAAAGACAGAACCTGAAAGAATTGGAATTCCTAAAAGCCATCCTGTTTCTACAACGGTAAAGTTAAATATTCCTTTATCGACTAGATACGTAACTAAAACACCATTTAAGGTCCAGCATGCAAAACAAATCGTAAACGCAAGTGTATTTAAAAATAAAATTCGGTGGGATTGAGATAGATTATTCATATAGAAATATTAAAATATTCAATTCTTGATTACATTGAGTACTCACTTCCTCAATTAAATACAAAATTAAACCGTTAGACTCTCTCAAACTATGACATATATCATAATAAAAGACAATACCATCCTTAATCTAAAAAACAAAAAAATACCTGAATACTTATACTATAAAAAACAGCTTAAACGCTCTACCAAAAAATTAGAGACGCTGTCTATTGAAATCTGCCTATCAAATTGATTTCATTTTACCGCCCTAAAACAACAGTGCTCTTTCTTTTACCAGCTCTTTTTCATTAATCGAAAAAAGATGCCTTTTTAGGTTTTGAGTAAAAAATTAACACAATAAAAATATACAAATTTTACCATTAAAAACTTAATTACTAATTATTTATACAATATCTTTCTTTCAATACCACATTTCAAGACAAAAAATACATTTCCGAACCAATATTTTTGTAATGAAGTCCTATCTACAAATGGTAACTTTTTTATAAAAATCTTCTTTTGTAAACTAAAATGACTTTTAGCTGACGTTTTTTCTTTATTTTAAAATGAGATAAGACCTTAAAAATTAGAAAATTAAGTATAAAGTACTACATTTTTTAATGGTAAAAATACAAGCACATACTTTTTTACAACCTCTTACAAAAAATAACAACTTATTAAAAATCAATAAGTTAAACTTAATTCCTGAATAAAAAACACCAAATGCATCTATCTTTTTCAAAAAAAAATAAACAAATTTTTGGTTTTTATTATATTAAAATTAACTTTGTCTATAGGATTAGTAGAGTTTAAAATAATATTTGAAACCAAAAAAATCATATTTTGAAAACAACCGAAAGCAGATCGTATTACATTCTTCCTAAAAAATATACTTATAACACTTTTTGTTATATGTGCTTCTGTTGCTAAAACTCTGTCCTTTTTTTCGTTTGCCCTCGATTTCTCTTTTACATCGAATCGTTTTAAAAACGAATTTTTAAATACACACAAGATTCCATATTGAAATTTCAAAGTCTATTTGACACATTCGTTTGTATCAAAAAGAGCACTGAAACTATACCTATATCTTAAAAAAAAATGACTAACCATTAAAAAAAACAAAATGAAAAACATGCATAGCTGTTGCTGTAAATAAAAAAAGCCATTTCTGCGGCAACAGAAATGGCAAGGCTTAAAGAATATTTATCACTAAACCAAGAATACGATCAGAGAGTTGAAAATTCAACTTTCAGGGCTTCTTGTTAATTACTTAAACCAGTACAAAGAAATGAAAAAAAAATTAAAAATATACTCATTCCTATTTCTCCTGCTCCTATCGGCGGGAATTAATGCCCAAAATACAACACCTCTTATTCAATCGAAACTCGACGGAACGGTCGTAGATGATATCACCAACCAGCCTATTATTGGTGCTTCGGTAGTGATTAAAGGAACTACACACGGCGTTCAGACGGATGCCGAAGGAAAATTTTATTTTCAAACGGGACAGAAATTCCCTTACACCTTAATTGTAACCTACATTGGATACAAAAAATCAGAGATTATAGTCGAAAAGAATCCTATTACTATTCATTTAAAAGAAGAACGTCAGGAACTGGATGAACTGGTAGTTGTTGGGTACGGATCTCAAAAAAGAAAAGACATTACAGGTTCTGTAGCTTCAGTTCCAAAAGCCAATTTAAGTCAGGTGACCTCATCGGCAGATAACTTACTTCGGGGAGCAATACCGGGAGTGGTAGTCACGCAAAGTTCGGGTCGTCCCGGTGCTTCCTCCAGTGTTCGGATTAGGGGTGGAAACTCAATTACGGCCGGTAACGAACCGCTTTATGTGGTGGATGGAATTTTAATCTATAATGACAATAACAACAGTACGGCCGGAGTTGCCAATGCAGGAGCTACTGTCAATGTCCTGTCGACGATTAATCCCGGTGATATCGAATCTATTGAAGTACTAAAAGATGCTTCTGCAACTGCTATTTACGGATCACGCGGGGCAAACGGCGTGGTGATTATCACTACTAAAAAGGGAACAAAAGGTCAGGATAACATTTCTTATCAGGGCTATATTGGATTTCAGAATGTCTCGAAAAAACTGAACTTAATGAATGCCAGCCAATGGGCCAGCTTACGTAATGATGTTCAGGCCAGTATTGGTCAGGCGCCTTCTTTTTCTGCTGCTCAGATCGAAGCTTTAAAAACTTCAGGAGGATACGACTGGCAATCGGCAGCTTTTAGAACTGCGGCACCGATTCAAAATCATCAATTGTCGTTTTCAGGAGGGGATGATCGCTCAAGATATGCAATTTCGGCGGGGTATTTTCAACAGGATGGAATTGTAATTGCCTCTGATTTTAAGCGTATTTCGTTACGTGTCAACTACGAAAGAAACTATTCTCCCAATTTTAAATTTGGTGTGAATGCCAACTACAGCAATTCGGTTGCCAATGGTATTGGTACAAATGGCGGTTCATCGGCCGGAAGGCAACCTAATCCGTTAGTGGTTGCTTTGTATCAGCCACCCGTAGTTCCGATCAAAAATCCTGACGGAAGCTATAATCTAACCAATAATCCCTATGCCACGGCTGTAAACGGGATAATTGCTAATCCGATAAATGATCTGATGAGCACCACCAACGAAACTAAAATCAACAGGATTCTGACTAGTTTATTCGGTGAATATAAAATCACCAAAAAGCTTACTGCAAAAGTTGCTGTCAGTGGTGATGTCATGAATACCAAGCAAAATTACTACGCTCCGGCAACCACCACTACCGGTGCAGGAACAAAAGGCTTTGGTTCTGTTGGAGACCGATTGGTGAGCTCTGTACTGAATGAAAACACTTTAAACTATAACACTAATTTTGGCGATAATCATAAATTTTCAGCCTTGGGCGGGTATACGCTTCAGTACACACAAGGGGAAGTGGTGAATGCAGGAGCTCAATTCTTTGTAAACGATGCCAATACTTACAATGCTTTACAAGACGGTGTTCCGGTAAAACCTTCTACAGATGCTTTCGAAAGTGTCTTAAAATCCTGGCTGACCAGAATCAATTATTCGTACAAAGGAAAATACAACTTTACACTTTCCGGCCGTGCGGACGGATCTTCAAGATTTGGTTCAAAATCACTTTGGGGTTATTTCCCATCAGCAGGTTTTTCCTGGAATATCACAGAGGAATCTTTCGCAAACCATATCAAAGGCTTAACGGAAGCGAAACTAAGAATAACTGCCGGAACTACCGGTAATCAGGAAATTGGAAATTACCTTTCTCTGGCTCAGATGGGTTCTGTAAATTATGCTTTCGGAGGAACACTGCAAACCGGTTTAGCTCCTACCCGACTGGCCAATTCAGATTTGAAATGGGAGAAAACAAATCAATATAATGTGGGATTGGATTTGTCTTTATTAGACCGCAAAATCAATTTTGTTTTTGATGTATATTACAAAAAAACAAACGATTTACTAATTAATGTACCTGTTCCGCTGATTTCAGGATATGCTTCTGTATTACAAAACATTGGGGGTGTTGAAAATAAAGGTATCGAGATTGGTCTGATCACGGAAAATCTAAAAACAGAAAACTTTTCATGGAATTCTAACTTTGTTTTCTCTGCCAATAAAAACAAAGTAGTGGCTATCGGAAACGGAGTGGATCAATTTTTTCCGGTAGTACCAAACGGATCTTTATTACAGCAGCAACCCGTAACTGTAAAAGTAGGATTGCCTCTGGGAACTTTCTGGGGATACAAAACCAATGGCATTTTCCAGACGCAGGAAGAAGTCAATACTCAGCCTAAAATCAACAGTTTAGCCAATACAAAAGTTGGAGACCGAAGATATGTAGATACTAACGGAGATGGTGTAATTACAGCTCTTGACAAAGGAAATCTTGGAAGTTCACAACCAAAATTTGTCGCTAGCTTTAGCAATACGATTTCCTATCATGACTTTGATCTTAACTTTTCTTTTCAGGGATCTTATGGTGGTAAAGTCTTCAACGCTTTAAATCAGCAATTGGAAATTTCTACTTTGGGTACCAATGCGAATGTAACTTTAGACGACCGTTGGACACCAACAAATCCGAGCAACGAAGTTCCAAGAGCCACCAGTTCTCCATTGGGGATTGTTTCAGAACGTTATATTGAAGATGCTTCTTTCTTAAGATTAAAACTAATCACTCTGGGGTATACTTTACCGAAAAGCCTTTCCAAAAGACTGGGTGCTAAGAGCGTTAAATTTTATGTCTCTGCCGAAAACTTAATTACATGGACCAAATACACCGGATACGATCCTGAGGTAAGCTCCTACGAACAAAACAACTTATACCCGGGAATTGATTTTGGCGCTTATCCCAATTCAAAAACATTCATCTCAGGTCTGAACGTAACTTTTTAAGTAAAAAAAATATAAAATGAAAAAGATTTTTATAACATTCCTATTGAGT
The DNA here is from genome assembly GCF_023539155.1 of Flavobacterium sp. B183. NCBI lineage: Bacteria > Pseudomonadati > Bacteroidota > Flavobacteriia > Flavobacteriales > Flavobacteriaceae > Flavobacterium > Flavobacterium sp. B183. The sequence continues at coordinate 4,965,895 of NZ_CP097434.1, forward strand.
GCCGGACTATTGGTATCGTGCACTGATCTAGAGGTCACACCTACCTCATTTGTAACCGAAGACAACTACTTTAAAACTCAGGACGATGCCCTTGCTAGTGTGACTGCTGTTTATGCTTCATTGAGCCTTGATCCGGGAGAGCAGAGTTTATTTGGCCGAAACTTATATTTCCTAACTGACATGGCATCTGATTATGCTGCAGCGGGAGTTTCTGCCACCAATCCGCAGGTGAGAGCTTTAAGCAGCCTGACTCATGATGCAACTTCTGATCGTGTTCAGGTGGCGTGGCGTCAAATCTATGCCGGAATAAACAGAGCTAATGTTGCTATCGATAATATACCAAAAGTAGCCGGTTCAGACGCCGTTAAAAACAGATTGATTCTCGAGGCTAAATTCATCCGGGGCTTATTGTATTTTCAGGCAGTACGTCTTTGGGGCGGAGTTCCAATTGTGTTGCATGAGCCTACTTCTATTCAATTGGAAAGTTTAAAATCGAAAAGAGCCACTGTAGCGGAAGTTTATACCCAGATTATTTCAGATTTAAAAGATGCTGAAGCTTTACCATCCACTTATCCTGCAACAGATACGGGACGTGCTACATCGGGAGCGGCAAAAGCCATTCTGACCAAGGTTTACCTTACCAGAAAAGACTATCCGAATGCTATTTTAAAAGCCAGAGAAGTCATCAATGGCGGTTATGGATATGCGCTTTTTGAAAATTTCCAGGATATTTTTACTAAAACCAAAAAGAACGGGAAAGAACACATTTTCTCCGTTCAGTTTGAACCCAACCAAGCTGGAAACGGCTCCAGTGGAAGTACTTTTCAAGCCACTTCTTTTACAGGATTCACGGCTACAGAACCTGCCGATATTATTTCGGATGTTGCTTTGTTTTATGATATTTATGCTGCCGGCGATACCAGAAGAGATGTAAGTTATGCCAAACAATTACCAATTCCCGGTACCGCAAACGTGTATACTTTTCCGAAACCGATCTTCAAAAAGTATCTGGATTTAACGAATCTGGCCACACCATCCAACGTAGCCATCAATTTTCCGATAATTCGTTATGCCGACATTTTATTGTCTTTAGCGGAAGCCATAAACGAACAAGGGTCACCAACTCCCGAGGCCTACGAGTTAATCAATCAAGTACGAAGAAGAGCTTTCGGAAAACCAATCAACACACCGGATGTTACGGTTGACTTAACCGGATTAACACAAACGTCTTTCAGGGCTGCCCTACAGGAAGAGCGCAAAAAAGAATTTGTTCAGGAAGGACAACGCTGGTTTGATTTGGTTCGCTGGGGAACTTTGGTTACCGAGGTCAAAAAAGTACTGGCTAAAAATTCTGTTTCCGAACGAAATAATTTATACCCGATTCCACAAAGCGAAAGAAACATCGATCCAATCGGATTACCACAAAACCCCGGATATTAATTAACACAACCCTAAAAACTAATAGATTATGAAAAATTTCAAACCCAATAGTAAAATTAAAAGTCCGCAAAAAGGACTTTTATTTAGTGCGTTGCTTGCAGCACAATTTAGTTTTGCGCAAAACAATCCGAATGCTGATTTTAAAGGCGTTATAGGTAAAACTTTAGCCGATTCGAAAGAATATTGGCCTGAGCCTGTAAAAGCACCAACGGGTGCCCCGAATATTGTCTGGATCTTACTGGATGATGTTGGATTTGGTGCCTCTAGTGCTTTTGGAGGCCTTATTCAAACACCCACTTTTGACAATCTGGCCAATAATGGTTTACGCTACACCAATTTTCACACTACAGCCATTTGTGCTCCTACCCGTTCTGCTATTTTAACCGGAAGAAATTCGGGAAAAGTACATGTAAGCGGGTTCTCTCACACCGTTTTATCGGCCGGTTTCCCTGGTTGGGACGGAAGAATTCCATCTGATAAAGGTACGATTGCCGAAATCCTGAGAGACAAAGGATACAATACTTTTGCCGTAGGAAAATACGGTTTGACTCCTGATGAAGAAGCGACTGATGCCGGACCATTTGACAGATGGCCTACCGGAAAAGGCTTCGAACACTTCTTTGGTTTCTTAGGATCACAAACCGATCAGTACAAACCGGATTTGGTAGAAGACAACGCACACGTTATTCCTGACGGAAGACATTTAACCGATCAGATTACAGACAAAGCCATTAGCTATATCACCAAACAGCACAAGGCCGCACCGGACAAACCTTTCTTTTTGTACTATGCGCCGGGCGCTGTTCACGCACCTCATCAGGTGGCAGAATCCTGGATCGAACCTTATAAAGGAAAATTTGATGAAGGCTGGGATGCTTATCGCGAAAAAGTACTGGCCAACCAGAAAAAATTAGGTGTAGTTCCTGCTAACGCTGTATTGCTGGAGCGTAACCCGTTGATTACCGACTGGAAAAAACTAACACCCGATCAAAAGAAAGTGTACGCCCGATTCATGGAAGTCTATGCCGGATATCTTACCTATACTGATCATGAAATTGGACGTATCGTCGAGCATTTAAAACAAACCAATCAACTCGATAATACTTTAATTTTTGTGGCAATTGGTGACAATGGTGCCAGTAAAGAAGGTACTACACAAGGAACCATCAACCAAAGTCTGTTTGCTCAGGGTGGATCTGATGAAGAAAATCTTCAGAAAAACTTAAACAACATTGGTGAAATCGGAACGGCAAAAGGACTCAATACCAATTATCCGTTGGGATGGGCTCAGGCCACCAATGTTCCGTTTAAAAACTGGAAACAAGATGCACAATCGGAAGGGGGAACGCGCAATCCGTTGATCGTTTTTTATCCGAAAGGAATTAAAGACAAAGGCGGAATCAGAAATCAATACAGCCACGTAACCGATCTGCTGCCGACAACTTTAGACATTGCCGGAATTAAAGCTCCGGAATATATCAGAGAAATAAAACAGGATGCCATTCAGGGGTCTACTTTTTTTACTTCGCTAAACGATGCCAAAGCACCTTCTTTGCATACCGTTCAGTACTACTATATTTTCGGAAACAGAGCCATCTACAAAGATGGCTGGAAAGCGGGAGCAGCTCACCTGCCGGATTCTTTTGCGGTAAAAAAATCGTTGGGTAAAAACGAAAAACCGGCCGAAAGTAATTTTGACACAGACGTATGGGAATTGTACAACCTGAACGAAGATTTCAACGAACGTAACGATCTGGCTAAAAAATATCCTGAAAAATTAGCCGAACTTAAAAAACTGTTTGATGAACAAGCCAAAGAAAACAATGTTTATCCATTGATTGACTGGCAGGACGTGTACAACAGAAGAATACACAACACCACAGCCGACAAAGGAAAAACATTACAGGATCTCATCCAACAGGCTACCAGACCCGGAAATTCAAAATAATTAACCCAATAAAGATTCAGGTCTTTTGTCAATGTATTAAAGACCTGAATCTCTTTCAATTCCAATCCACATGAAAAAAACAGATTATGAAATTATAGGAAAAAAAATACTCGTGGGTGCGATTGTTTTTTTAGTTCCGCTACTCATTCTGGCGGGAGGTTTAACTTTAATTAGCAACTTTTTAAAATAAAAATCATGGCAGCAACAGCTTATAATTCAAAAAGTAAACTAACCAGAGATTTAAGTATTAGTCTCTTCCTTTATGCACTGCCTGTCCTGGCAATCTTTCTGTATTTCAAACTAACAAATGGTGCGATCGCACAATCGCATATTGCCTTACCATCATTTTTAGAATTTATCAAACCGGCTTTCGAAAACATCAGAACCTGGGGATTAACCGCTTTTATGGTGATTCTGGGGATTATCGAATTTACAGCAGGTTTATACGACGATCAATGGACGGGTCAGGAACGCAAAGTAGATATCATTTGTTTTCTGGCTCCTAAATTGCTTTTGCCTCCGGTAATTGCTTTTTTCAGTCTTACTGCATTACCGTATTTAATTCCCAATCTTGCCAACTCGCTTTCGTGGGTTCCGTTTTGGGGAGGTTTTTTCCTGATCGCAGTAGCCGATGATTTAACGCAGTATTGGTACCACCGCTTACACCATCAGGTTCCTTTTTTATGGCGTTTTCACCGTACGCACCACTCCGCTCCGTACATGGGCATGGCGATGGCTTCCAGACAAAACTTTATTTATACGGTTTTCTTTTCGCAGATTTACTTAACGGCAACTTTAACATTTTTAGGTTTAGGATTACCTGCATTGTTTGTATTAGTGATCAAAAGTTTTATCACTTTAGGCGCTCACTCCAGTATTGCCTGGGACAAACCCTTTTACAAATACAAAGTTTTACATCCGATTGCATGGGTTTTAGAACGTTTAATTTCGACTCCTGCGACTCATCACGCACATCATGCGGATACTAGCGGTGATGGTGTAGGACATTTTAAAGGGAACTTTGGTAATATGTTTTTTATCTGGGATATGATCTTCGGAACAGGTTTAATCACCAGAAAATTTCCAAAATCGTACGGAATGAAGTCCTACAAACAAGAAGAATGGTACGCCCAGTTTCTTTGGCCCATCTTCAAATCCAAAAAAGAAGGAAGTGCTTTGGCTGAAGGAGTGTTAGCTGTTCCAATACGCCAAAAAGTAGAAAAAACAGTACCCAATCAGGCTTACTATGAGCAGGTTCAATCTTGAAAATCATGATAAAAAATAAAACAATCCAAAACAGTATCGCCATTGTGATACTGTTTTTATCCGGAATTAGTTTTGCACAGCAAAAAGCATCCAACACCGTCTCATTAGACGTCTTTTATGCTAAAATTCAAAGCGAAAAAAAACCACAAATCATTGATGCACGCGGTCCTGAAGAATTTGCTCTCAATCATATCAATGGAGCACAAAATTTTAATTTGGAATCGAAAGACTATGCCAAACGCATTGCTGCCTTAGATAAAACAAGACCGGTTTTTACCTACTCTATTGGTGCAGGAAGAAGTGTCTGGCTCGCAGATGAATTACTTAAAAACGGTTTCAAAGAAGCTTATAGTTTAGAAGGCGGAATTGCCAACTGGATTGGAAACGGAAAACCTTTTTACTCCAATTCAAAAAGCAAACTAACCTTAGTCGAATACAACAAAATCATTTCAGAAAATAATGATGTTCTCGTTGATATTGGTTCTGTTTACTGCGGTGCCTGCAAAAAGGTAAAACCTGTTTTAGAAACCATCAGAGCACAATACGGAGCTAATTTAAAAATCGTGGAAATTGATTTGGAAGACAGCCCTCAGGTAATCGCCGATTTAAAAACTGTAAAAGTGTTCCCTACTTTGATTTTATACAAAAAAGGCAAAATTGTTTTCAAAAAAGAAGGCCTCGGAGATTTAAAAAATGATGTCGATGTTGCTTTGGCTTCCAAATAAAAACCGCTAAATAATCGCATACAAACCCGACAGATTTCAAAAACCTGTCGGGTTTAATCCAGTAAAAACAACCCTAAAAAATGTCAACCCAAAACAAACAATTTACCCTCCACGAAGACTGGACTGTCGTCGTTCTTGGATTTATCATTATCGGAATTTCTCTTTTTGTTTTTCTTCCTGAGGTTCCAACTTTCAAATGGTCAACCGGAACAGATTTAGTAGTAGACGTGTTTAATTTCGGAAACCTGAAAATCATTGGCTTACAATTTATATATCTGACTGCGATTGGAACTCTTGGTGCTTTTTTAATTGGAAAATCAGTCAAAAACTTTTTATTGGGTTTTCCCATCGTTTATGTGTTAACCATCTTTGCCCTGGTGATCTCCGGAAATACGACCATCAAAGGTCTAAATCTCGAAGCGGTGATTTTTAGTTTAATCATAGGTCTCTGTCTCGGTAATTTTTTCATCCTTCCAAGGTGGTTTCGTTCCTCTCTTTCAACAGAGGTATTTGTCAAAATTGGCTTGGTATTACTGGGAACCACTGTTATTTTCTCAGACATTCTAAAAGCCGGTTCACTTGGGCTTATTCAGGCTTTAGTAGTTGTACTCTCGGTTTGGTACTTTGCCTTCTGGCTGTGCAAAAAATTAAAAGTCGACGATGAATTAACCCTGATGATTTCCAGCGCGGTTTCGATTTGCGGAGTTTCCGCTGCAATTGCGACTTCGGGTGCCATCAAAGGCGACTCAAAAAAACTGTCTTACGTAATTTCTATTGTTTTAGTCACCGCAATACCCATGATGATTTTCATGCCCATAATTGCTAAACATTTCAACTTTCCTGAAGAGGTAACCGGAGCCTGGCTGGGCGGTAGTATTGATACTTCGGGAGCCGTTGTTGCTTCAGGCTCCTTGGTAGGCGAAACCGCTTTAAAAATTAGTACAATTGTCAAATTCTCTCAAAATGTACTCTTAGGATTAGCTGCTTTTGCCATTTCCGTTTACTGGACTTACACTCAGAACAAATCGGAAGAGGCTGTTGCTGCAAAACCAACCTTAGGTGTTATATGGGAACGTTTTCCAAAATTCGTCATTGGATTTATTGCCGCTTCACTCCTCTTTTCATTTCTTTTGACTGCCGAAGTGAGAGACGAAGTAAAAGACAGCTTAAAAAATCTGCAAAGCATTTGGTTTGCCCTTGCTTTTACCAGTATCGGACTGGAAACCAAATTTAAAGATTTACTGGGCAATACCAGCCGAAAACCTCTATATGCCTTTTTAATAGCACAATTGTTCAATATCATTGTCACGCTGATCATTGCTTTTTTACTTTTTAAAGAATAACAATCTAAATCATTTTTCGAACACTTTAAAGCGTAACTTATTGTATCTAAAATACATTTCATTAAAAATAAATCGCAGAGTTGTTCTAAAAAACCATAATTTACTCTACTTTTTTAAAGCTATGTTTATATTCTTAAACCGATTCAACAAAAGATAAAACCAGTTTCAGCAACTCACAACATGAATTAAAATGAAAAAAACACTTCTCACATTCCACCTCTTGTTTTCGACAGTACTTTTCGTTTCCGCACAAAACAAAACCACTACCCCTTCTTCAAAACCAAACATCATCCTGATTCTGGTCGACGATATGGGCTATTCTGATTTAGGTAATTATGGTTCCGAAATTAAAACACCCAATCTTGATCAGCTAGCCAGTGAAGGTTTACGTCTTCGCGAATTCTACAACAACTCGATTTGCGCTCCAACCAGAGCCTCTTTGTTAACAGGACAATACCAGCACAAAGCCGGAATGGGCTTTTTTGATATCAATCTGGGCCTGCCGGCTTATCAGGGATACCTTAACAAAGAATCTTTGACATTGGGAGAAGTTTTTCGTTCTGGTGGTTACAGCACTTTACTTTCAGGAAAATGGCACGTGGGTTCCGAAGATCAGTCGCAATGGCCTAACCAGAGAGGCTTTGATAAATTTTATGGCATCTTAAAAGGAGCTTCCAGTTATTTCGACAGCAAACCTTTGCCTTTCGGAAAAACACCTTATCCAGTAAAATTACTTCGAAACAATGAAGAACTCCATCCTAAAGACGATTCTTATTATTTTACTGATGAAATCGGAAACAACGCGGTGACTTTTCTCGACGAACAAAACAAAGAAAATAAGCCGTTCTTTCTGTATTTAGCTTTTACCGCTCCACACTGGCCGCTACAGGCAAAACCGGTAGACATTGCCAAATACAAAGGAAAATTTGACGAAGGCTGGGATGTTTTAAGAGAAAAAAGAATCGAAAAGCTAAAAGCAAATGGCATTTTATCTGCCAATCAAACCGTATCACCAAGAGATCCGGAAGTACCGGAATGGAATAAACTTACCTATGACGAAAAACAATTCTGGAAAGCCAAAATGGAAGTTTATGCCGCAATGGTAGACAATATGGATCAGAATGTGGGTAAGGTTTTGAATAAATTAAAAGCGCTAAAAAAAGATAAAAACACCCTCATTATATTTATTTCAGACAATGGTGCGCAGGGTGGTTTCAATACCTACAATCCGTTAGGCAGAGGTTTGGTTCGAAATGATGGTCCGATTGGAACTTCAGGTTCCTTCGATTATCAGGAACAAAACTGGGCCTATTTATCAAATACTCCCTTACAACAATACAAAAACAATATGCACGAAGGCGGCTTCAGTTCTCCATTTATTGCCTGGTTTCCTTCAAAAATAAAAGGAGGCCGCATTGATAAAGGTACCGGGCACATTATTGACCTTGCCCCTACTTTTTATGAATTGGCCGGAATTGAATATCCAAAAGAATACAACGGTGCCAAATCGAACCCGTTGGCAGGGAAAAGTCTCCTTCCTGTATTATTTGACAATGCTTCCGAGGTCAACAGAGGAGCTCCGTTATTTTGGGAAAGAGCAGGAAACAGAGCGGTACGCGATGGAAAATGGAAACTGGTATCGATTTACCCCTCTTACGAGTGGGAACTCTATGATATCGAAACAGATCGCGGTGAAACCAATAATGTAGCCAAACAGAATCCCGGTATTGTCAATAAACTATCGGCTGCCTATTTTGATTGGGCCGATCAGACCGGAGTTGTAGAATACAGTAAATTCAAACTAAAACAGGAAGTTATGCCTGGTGGCGCTGCCTTAAAAAAGTAATTGAAGCTTCTATTTACATTTTATAAAGCATTTAAAAAGACAGAAAAATAAGTAAAAAACAACTCTTACTTCTTTTTCTGTCTTTTTTTATATTCGAAAACCAATAAAACCAAACAACTATAAATCAACACTTTAAAATAAATCTTATTCTATACCTTACCTGTTTTCTTACACTCATCTGAATAAATTTTAAAAAACTTTTGGATTTTATTATTTTAAATATAACTTTGTCTATAGAATTAGTAGAGATTAAATTTTAAAAAACTACATTTTGAAAACCACTGCAAGTACATCGAATTATATCCTTCCAAAAAAATATACCTATAACACTTTTTGTTATATGTGCTTCTGTCGTTAATTCTTCCATTATTTCGTTTTGACTCGATTTCATTCCTAAAATCGAAAGTCATCCCCAAGCACAAACAGATCCTCTCTTTGGTAACGGGCACGAAACCAGATCACCCTATCAAGCAAAAATATCATTCGCTTAAAAGCAGGTTACGTCTTGATAAAGCTTATGATTCAACAATTTAGATATTATTATACTGTAAATTAAACGGTTTTTATTTCGGGGGTTTTTAGTTTTAAACTAAATTTACTAGTACGATAAAATTGTTTTTTTTACGAATGAAAGTTCTTAAAATACTACAGCAAAAAATAAATTAACCATTAAACCATTAAGCCATGGCTGAAACAAAACAACAACAAACAGCATTAGGAGATGTTGCAGCAAGACAATTAGCAATTGCAACACGTACCGTTCCTCAAATTGGAACAATTACACCACGTTGGTTAACGCATCTTTTGCATTGGACACCAGTAGAATCGGGTGTATTCCGTTTGAATAAAGTAAAAGACGGAAGTCACATTGAAGTAGATTGTTCAGCAAGAGACGAAAGAGTTTTACCCAATACTTTTGTCGATTATATCGATAATCCGAGAGAATATAATCTGGCTGCAGTTCAAACGATTGTTGAAGTACATACAAGAGTTTCAGATTTGTACAGTAAACCATACAATCAGATTTCTGAACAACTTAGATTGGCGATCGAAACCATTAAAGAGCGTCAGGAAAGCGAATTAATCAACAATAAAGATTATGGTTTGCTCAGCAATGTTGCACCTTCGCAAATTATTAAAACCAGAACCGGTGCACCGACTCCGGATGATCTAGACGAACTACTAACAAAAGTGTGGAAAGAACCGGGATTCTTTTTACTACATCCTTTGGCAATTGCAGCTTTTGGCCGTGAATGTACGCGTCGTGGTGTTCCTCCTCCTACTACCTCTTTGTTTGGATCTCAATTCTTAACGTGGAGAGGAATTCCGCTTATTCCATCCGACAAATTGCCTATCAAAGACGGAAAATCAAAAATCATTTTATTACGTACAGGAGAAAGCCGTCAGGGTGTTATCGGATTAATTCAGCCAGGATTACAAGGCGAACAGTCACCGGGATTATCAGTTCGTTTTATGGGAATAAATGAAAAAGCAATTGCATCTTATCTGGTATCACTATATTGCTCACTGGCCGTATTGGTAGACGATGCCATTGCCGTTCTTGAAGATGTAGAAATTGGAAAGTACCATGAGTATAAATACTAACAACAACGGTTTACCCAACATTGAGGATTTGCAGCTTTTGGCTAACGAATTGTTCAGTGCGTTACCTAACGAATTTCCCAAAGAGATTTTGTTAAGTCCTGATCGTAATGAACATCCCCGTGCCACAAAAGTTGCAGAAACCTTCCTGAATACGGGGAACTTCAGTGGGCACAACCCGGCAGCCCTGCCCTTGCAGGATGCGCCAGCTTCACCAACTGCTTTACCAGCATTTAGCGGATTTGGAGCAGCGCCAACGGTTGCTAATTATGGCTCAGGAGCTTCGGCTTTATATCCAAATGCCGGAGCCGGATTTGATCCTCAAAGTGAAACTTCTCCATTGGGAATTTCACACGGAAATAATGTAAATGTCAACAATCCGCAAACCGGTTTTTATGACGAAAATTTTGGGAATAACGGAGCCGCTAAGCTAAATGACGAAAGTTTTTTTTCGAAATTGTTTTTAAATAATGAATACCTGCCTTTTCAATCCCAAGGTTCTTCGTTTGAAACAGAATTAAAAGCAGCTTTGGCTTTTGTGGATACACAATTTACAAAACGTGCCCACCTTCCGTTAAACGGAAATGAGATATCAAATTCGTATTACTTTTTAGAGCAAAATCCGTTTGCTTTTGATCAGAGAAATTCGAATTTAATCGTTGGGAATACTTTTGAAAAACAAGATTTTGGTAGTATTTCCGGTTCTCATTTTGATGCTAACCGCATCAAAAAAGATTTTCCTATCCTAAGAGAAACCGTAAACGGAAAACCTTTGGTTTGGTTTGATAATGCTGCTACGACGCAAAAACCGCAGTCGGTTATTGATCGTATTGCCTATTTCTACGAACATGAAAATTCGAATATCCATCGTGCTGCTCACGAATTGGCTGCCCGCGCATCGGATGCTTATGAAGCTGCCCGCGAAAAAGTAAAAACGTTCCTGAATGCCAGCTCCGTAAACGAAATTGTATTTGTTCGTGGTGCTACTGAAGGTATTAACCTTGTAGCACAAAGTTGGGGCGATTATAATTTAGTTGCTGGTGACGAGATCATTGTCAGCAATTTAGAACATCACGCGAATATTGTTCCGTGGAAACGTTTGGCAGATAAAAAAGGATTAAAACTTCGTGTAATTCCGGTTGACGATGATGGTCAACTTTTACTGGATGAATATGCAAAATTGCTGAATTCAAAAACACGTCTGGTTGCTTTTACTCAGGTATCAAATGCACTGGGAACTGTAACCCCGGCCAAAAAGATTGTCGAAATGGCTCATGCCGTTGGAGCAAAAGTTCTAATTGATGGCGCACAATCGGTTTCACACATGAAAGTTGATGTTCAGAATTTAAATCCGGACTGGCTGGTTTTCTCCGGACACAAACTTTTTGGCCCAACCGGAATTGGCGCTTTATACGGAAAGGAAGAATTACTAAATGAAATGCATCCTTACCAATCTGGTGGGAACATGATTCAGGATGTCACTTTTGAGGAAATAAAATACCACAAAGCGCCGAATCGCTTCGAAGCCGGAACGGGAAATATTGCCGATGCAATTGGCCTTGGGGCAGCAATAGATTATGTGACAAAACTAGGAATAGATGCGATCGGTCAGTACGAACATCAATTGTTAGACTATGCGACAAAATTGCTAAAAGAAATCCCGGGCGTTCGATTGATCGGTACAGCAGCAAACAAGGCAAGTGTTCTTTCATTTAATTTGCAAGGCTACACAAACGATCAGGTGGGACAAGCCTTAAATAAAGAAGGTGTTGCAGTACGAACCGGACATCATTGTGCGCAGCCTATTTTGCGAAGAATGGGAGTCGAAACTACTGTTCGTCCATCTCTGGCTTTTTACAATACCACTGAGGATGTTGATACTTTTATCAAAACCTTATGGGAACTTAAAAAAGTTAAATTTTAAAAAAACAACACTGGTAAACTATAAGTTACCTCTCTTTAAAAAATAATTACTTTTTTTAATATTTTGAGTAGTTATTTCCAAAAGCGATTGTTTCAACACAATCGCTTTTTTTGTTTGAAAAATTAAACTTTAAAAAATAATCAAACAAAACGTAAATCATCAAACATAAAATTACAATTTTAGCTAAATATTAAGATTTAAAACATCTTAATAGTAATTTAATTACACAATAAGCAACAAAGTGTTTTATTTTTTTCTAAAAATAGTAAATTAAAACCATTTTGTTACAAATGTCACAAAAACAATTATTTTAGTGATATTAAATGTTAAATAAAGACTACTTATTAACAGAAAATTAAGACATTTGAAAAACTAACCAAAAATATTTACAAATGAAAATCAACTTTAAGTTTTTTTTGGGGCTATTGATCACATTATTTATGCAAATAGCCAATGCGCAGGAAGGATCTATTACAGGGAAAGTTACTGACTCAAAACGAGTTCCGCTTCCGGGAGTTAACATTCTTGTAAAAGGAACAAAAGTCAGTACTCAAACTGATTTTGACGGAAATTTTAAAATAACAGCAAAAAAAGGAGACGTACTAACAGTAAGTTATGTCAGTTTTGCAACTGTACACGTCCCTGCCTCCAATTTAATGACCGTTCAACTGGTCGAAACACAAAATGAACTGGAAGCCGTTTTGGTCGTTGGTTACGGAACACAGACCAAAAAGAATTTAACGGACAATATTGCCCGTGTTACGGCTAAAGATATCCAGCAAATACCTGTTTCAAACGTTCAAAATGCGCTGGTAGGTAAACTTGCCGGTGTACAAATCACTCAGACAAATGGTAAAGTTGAAGGTGGTATAAATGTCAGAGTTCGTGGTGCTGCCAGTATTAGTGCGGGAACGCAGCCTCTATACGTTTTAGATGGAATTCCCTTGATTACAGACAACGAGTCCAGCAACGGAGCGCCGACAAATCCATTACTAACTTTGAGCCCGAATGAAATCGAGTCTATTGACGTTTTGAAAGATGCTTCTTCTGCAGCGATTTATGGTGCACGTGGAGCTAATGGAGTAGTAATCATCACTACCAAAAAAGGAAAAGACGGAAAAGGAACTTTCTCTCTTAATTTCTCGCAAGGTGTTAGCGAAGCTACTCACAAGAGAAAGTGGCTTAATGCAAAACAATATGTTGAATTAATACGCGAAGCCGGAAAAAATGTTGACGATTTGGCCTCGGTAGAAGAAGAACTAGATCGTCTGGCTCAGGGAACTGACTGGAGAAATGGAGAAATTGATACGGACTGGCAGGATATCGCCTTTCAAACGGGATATACCACCGATGCTGATTTTTCGGTTTCCGGCGGAGACGACAAAACCAGATACTTCTTTTCAGGAGCTTACAACAACACTACCGGAATTATCGACAGTAACAGTCTGGAGAGAATAACCGGAAGATCTAACTTATCTCACAAACTATCAGATCGTTTTACTGTGGGAATGAACATTGGTTTTTCAAGAGCCATCATCAACAGAGTGCAGGATGATAACTCTTTTACATCACCTTTACAATCCGTAGCGCAGGCTCCAATATCACAGGCAAGACTGGCAGATGGAACGGCAAACCCAAATACAGAATATGCTAACTATTTATTGGCAAAAGACAATACTTTCTGGAAAACCATCATGCGCAGACTTACCGGAAAAGTTTTTGGCGAACTTAAAATAGTAAAAGGTCTGAAGTTCAATTCTGATTTTTCTTATGACTACATGACTCAGACAGAAGACTACTGGCAGGGAAAAAATGCTCCTTTTATGGCAACTGACGGTGCTGTATTTGCAACCTCAGTAAATACCGAAAATTATATTTTCAGTAACTACTTTACCTACGACAAAACATTTGCAGAAAAACACGCTCTGAATCTTGTTGCCGGTATGGAACTTAACAAGTACAACAATAGATATCAGGATGTAAACAGCATCTACTTCCCTAACGACGGTTTTCAGACGATCGACGGAGGAGCCGAAATTAATGAAGGACACGGTAGGGAAATCGATTATGCATTTGTATCTCAATTTGGAAGATTAAGCTATGCTTTTGATGGAAAATACCTGTTTAAAGCCAGTATTCGTCGTGACGGCTCTTCCCGTTTTGGAAAAAACGAACGCTATGGTGTTTTCCCTGCACTCTCTGCCGGTTGGGTAATATCAAAAGAAAATTTCCTGAAAGAAAATCCGGTTTTAACGTATTTGAAAATAAAAGGAAGCTGGGGTAAATTAGGAAATGCCGAAATTGGAAACTTTGCTTCACGCCAGTTGTATCAGACAAATCCCTATAATTTAAAATCAGGACTTACCTTTGATCAGCCCGGAAATGATAATTTAACCTGGGAGAAATCGACACAAATTGATTTTGGTGCCGAGCTGGGCTTTTTAGATAAAATTACTTTCGAGGCCGATTACTACCAAAAAGACACAGACGGATTGCTTTTTGATGTTCCGCTTCCTAAAAGCGCCGGTGGTGGTGATTTAGGAACCATTAGCAAAAATATTGGAAAGATCAGAAGTAGTGGTTTCGAATTCACTTTAAACACCAAAAATATCACAACCGAAAATTTTACCTGGACAACAAGTTTCAATTTAACGACCAATCAATCTAAGGTAAAATCGTTACCCAACAACAATGCTGATGTAATAAGCAGTTATACCATTAATAGAGTTGGTGAAAACATTTCGTCTTTCTATTTGGTAGAATACGCAGGGGTTGATCCCGCAAACGGAGATGCACTTTTTGTAAAAAACACAAAAAATGCCGACGGAAGCATTGACAGAAGTACCACTAATGACTATAGTGAAGCACAGAGAACCATTCTTGGGAATCCGTTTCCAACCTTAATGTCAGGACTTACCAATACGATCCTGTACAAAGGAGTTGATTTTTCATTTACTTTCCAGGGAGAATGGGGCGCCAGTATTTACAACACTGCAGGAATTTATCAGTCTACAGCAGCCGATTATTTTGACAACCAGACTCTGGATCAGTTAGACCGTTGGCAAAAACCGGGAGACATTACCAATGTTCCTCAGGCGAGATTTGGCGGTACAAACGGTACTCAAAATTCGAGCCGCTATCTGGGCAAATCAGATTTCATACGTTTAAGAAACCTGACTTTAGGATATTCGTTACCTAAAAAGACAGTAAGCGACATGGGAATGAGCAATTTAAGAGTATACATGACCGCTGTAAATTTATTGACTTTTACCAATTATAAAGGTTCTGATCCTGAGTCACGAAGAGATGATATCACAAGAGCAAATCCTAATATTGGACAGGAATTTTATTCGGCTCCGCCAGCGAGAACAATTGCGATGGGAGTAAATATCAATTTTTAAATCGATCAAGATGAAATCAAACACTATACTATTATTTATGTTTTTTGCAGTCTTTTTTACAAGCTGTCAAGATGAATTAAACATAGAACCAAAGCAAAGAGAAGACGCTTCTGTAACGTTAAGTACAGAAGAAGGGGTTACCAATGTACTCACCGGAACTTATGCTCTTGCTGCAAGAGGAAATGCTTACGGAGGAAGAATCTTAGTTTACGCCGATTTACTGGGAGCAACAGGTGCAACTGCCACTACTGAATTTAGATTCAGAGGAAGTTTCGGGGAATTAAGACAAATGTATATCAAACAAATGCTTGCTGACAACGTAATCATCACCGGAACTTACTCCAGATGTTACGAAATCGTAAACGCTGCTAATACCGTTATCGACAATATCAGCAAAGTAAAAGATCCTGCCAAACAGGCCCGAATGATTGGTGAAGCTAATTTTTTAAGATCACTTGCTTATTTTGATTTAGTGCGCTTTTTTGCAAAACCATACGTTAGCGGTCAGGCTAATAATCAATTGGGAATTGTAATAAGAGACAAAGCCATTTATGATTTCAACACCGATTTATCAAAAGAAAGAAGTACGGTTGCCGAAGTATACAAAGTAATCATTGACGGATTAAATCTTGCTTACACCAATCTTCCAAAAGACAATAGTTTTTATGCTGATAAATATGCTGCAAAAGCCCTATTAGCGAGAGTATATCTACAACAAGGCAATTACGCTTTGGCAAGAGACGCTGCCGATGATGTCATCAAAAACAGCGGACACTCATTGTCTACAAAATATGCAGATGCCTTTAATCATGATACCGATCAGGCTGAAGATGTATTTGCTATCCAAATTACAAAACAAACCGGAGTAAACGATGCTAATACCTTTTATTCAGCTGAGAATAATGGAGGACGCGGAGGTGACATTGCGATCAGAGATCCTTATCTGGAAAAATTTACAGATCCTAACGACGATCGTGCAAAATTCAATTATGTAAACCCTGTAAATGACAGAATACTAACCCTGAAATTTACCGATCAGTTTGCTAATGTGGGGATTATTCGTCTGGCTGAAATGTACCTCATCAGAGCCGAAGCCAACTTTCGCGCCGGAACAGTGGTAGGCAACACTCCGATTGACGATATCAACATCATCAGAACAAGAGCCAACGCACAAAAACTGACCGCAGTAACACTTGATGCCATTTTATTAGAACGCCAATTCGAATTAGCGATGGAAGGCTTTTCCATTCACGATATCCGAAGAACAAAAGGCTCCATTGATGTAAGTGTCGACGGTGACGGATCTGAATTATTATCTTATGATGCGGATGTACTGGTATTTCCTATTCCGATCTTGGAAATGGATGCCAACAAAAAAATCACCCAGAACCCGGGTTACAGTAAATAAAATTACTTAGATTCTCAGGGACTAAGATGCTGAGATACTAAGATTTTTTTTCCCGGAGTGCTTTAAAAAGTTCCTTAAAAATAAAAGGTGCAAAGTTTTATAATGAAACTTTGCACCTTTG
The DNA here is from genome assembly GCF_023539155.1 of Flavobacterium sp. B183. Lineage (NCBI taxonomy): Bacteria > Pseudomonadati > Bacteroidota > Flavobacteriia > Flavobacteriales > Flavobacteriaceae > Flavobacterium > Flavobacterium sp. B183. The sequence continues at coordinate 4,982,919 of NZ_CP097434.1, forward strand.
TTGCTTTGTGTTTTTCGTCAAAGTTTAAAACTTTGACAAAATTTGAAAGTTCTAAAGTTCTATAAAAAAACCTAAAAACCTTAGTATCTCAGCACCTTAGTGCCTCAGAACTTAAAAAAAACTAATTCTTGAAAGCATCCAGTGATTTCTCGATAATTTCAAGACACTCCTGAATTTGAGATTCGGTCATCACCAAAGGCGGTGCCAGTCTAATTTTATTTCCATGAGTTGGCTTAGCCAATAATCCGTTATCTCTGAATTTCAAACAAATTTCCCACGCCAAATCTGAATCTTCACCACAATTAATCACAATTGCATTTAATAATCCTTTACCACGAACGAGTGTGATCAGATTATTGCGTTCTGCAATTTCATTTAGTCCTTTTCTTAAAATAATTCCCAGACGTTCTGCATTTTCGGCAAGATTTTCTTCTTTGATTACTTCAAGAGCAGCTATCGCAACCGCAGCTGCAACCGGATTTCCTCCAAAAGTTGATCCATGTTGTCCCGGTTTGATTACATTCATAATTTCATCATTACACAAAACTGCTGATACCGGATACACCCCACCAGAAATTGCTTTTCCTAAAATTAAAATATCAGGTTGTACATTTTCATGCTGTACGGCCAATAATTTTCCGGTACGTGCGATTCCCGTCTGAACCTCATCTGCAATGAACAGAACATTATGTTTTTCACACAATGCTTTGGCTTTCGCTAAATATCCTTCAGAAGGAACATAAACTCCTGCTTCTCCCTGAATTGGTTCTACTAAAAACCCTGCAATATTTTTTGACGACTCCAATGCTTTTTCAAGAGCAGCCAGATTATCGTATTCTATTTTTATAAATCCTTCTGTAAAAGGTCCGAAATTTTTGCGTGCGACTTCATCATTTGAAAACGAAATGATGGTAGTGGTTCTTCCGTGAAAGTTGTTTTCACACACGATTACCTGTGCCTGATTTTCCGGAATTCCTTTTACTTCATAAGCCCATTTTCTACACACTTTAAGAGCCGTTTCAACTGCTTCGGCACCGGTATTCATAGGCAATACTTTATCGAAACCAAAATACTTTGTTACAAATTCCTCATAATTACCTAATTTATCATTGTAAAAAGCACGCGAAGTCAGCGTAAGTTTTTGAGCCTGATCGACCATAGCTTTCACAATCTTTGGATGACAGTGTCCTTGATTTACGGCAGAATAAGCAGATAAAAAATCAAAGTATTTTTTTCCGTCTACATCCCATACATAAACCCCTTCTCCTCTTTCTAAAACAACAGGAAGTGGATGGTAATTATGTGCTCCGTATTTATTTTCTTTTTCAATCAAAACCTCTGATTTTGACGACAGGGCATTTTCAGTATGAATCATGATCTTATTTGTTTAAAATTTTCAAAAATCAAAAGTATTAAAAATTTCTCATTAAACCCTCCAAAAACACCAATTTTGACTTTAAAAGTCTTTTTAAAAGTCAAAAACAAAGATTTAAAAGGTTGTAAAAATCAATTTTAGTTGCTTTATAATCCCTTTCAATCCCTTGTTAATTAAAAAAAATAGTTACTTTTATGAATGCGAAATTATTGTCGCCTATTTAGAGTTTTTTTTAGAACAGCTGCAATAACAGAAGCATAAAGATTAAATACAATTTATAAGAATGGATATATTAGACGAATTTGATATTAGCATCATTAAAGAATTAGAAAAAGACGGAAGAATGGCTTTTTCTGCAATCGCTGCTAATTTGAAAATATCAAACACCATGGTGCATCAGCGTATTAACCGAATGATAGAACAAGGTGTAATTGGTGGAATCAAACCTATCATCCAGGAAAAAAAATAGGTTATGACTGGGCGTCTTTTACAGGAATAACCCTGAATAAAGATTCTGATTCAGATCGGATTATTGAAGAATTAAAAAAAATTCCGGAAATTACAGAATGCTATTACGTGACAGGATCCTTTACGCTTTACATTAAAATCATAGCCAAAAATCACGAACACATGCGCCGAATCCTTTATGAAAAAATCGACGGTATTCCGGGTATTGCCAAAACCGATTCGATTATTGAACTGGGCTGCGCGTTCAAACGAAATATCTCTTTATAATTATTTTAAAATTTTAAACCATGATGTTACGAAAACTGCTTTTACTTACTTTGTTTTGCTGTAAGTCCATGCTGTTTTCGCAAATCGTTGTTCCCAGTCCGTCAAAAAGTGATTTCTCCCCGACACTTTCTTTCTTAGCTTCCGATTGGATGGAGGGGCGCGGAACTACGCAAAAAGGAGCTTTACTGGCCTCTGAATATATTGCTTCAATGATGGAACTTTACCAACTAGTTCCCTACAACACAAAATCAGGATACTATCAGAATTTCAAAATTGAAGAACACACTATAAAAAAGGCTGCACTTGAAATAAAAAAAACAATAAAGAAACTTTTCCCCTTTCTCCACATACCGACTTTCAGGTTACCCCTATCGCACAATCGTTACAAAAAGAAACCGAAGTCGTTTTTGCAGGTTACGGATTAAATCTACCGAAAGAAAACTATGATGACTATAAAAACCTGAATACAAAAGATAAAATTGTTGTCGTTCTAAAAGGCTTCCCGGGACATTTGGACAGTACATCGGTATCGTATCAAAAATTCAAAAAGTACTATCCTGAAGAAAACAACCTGGAAGAAATCAAACTTCAAACCGCTATCAGTAAAGGAGCCAGTGCATTGATTATTATTGATTGTAAAAAATGGGGCAAATTTAAAAAAGAAACCGCCTTCCATTCCCTCGAAAATTCAGCCATCACTTCTATTCCCGTTTTTGAACTAAGTAGATCAGCTGCCGAAAAACTTTTTGCCGGAAGTAACATATCGTTAGAACATTTTGAAGAAAAAGCGGCGCAAAGACCATCCTTTGTTTCTGCTCTCTTGAAAAAAACAAAGATTAGTTTCGCTATAGAATTGCAATCCCAAACCTTTCCGGTTCGCAATGTTTTAGGAATGATTCCTGGGAAAGACACCACTAAAACTATTATTGTTGGTGCTCATTACGATCATTTAGGCATCCTAAACGATTCTATTTACAATGGAGCCGACGATAATGCCTCAGGAGTTTCCGGAATGCTGGCATTGGCCAAAAAATGGTCCGAAACCAAAACAAAACCTCCCTGCACTATTTTATTTGCTTCGTGGACTGCCGAAGAAATGGGACTTTTGGGAAGTGACTATTTTGCTCAGCAGTTGGATTCCGAAAAGCAAAAAATACTGCTCGCTATTAATATGGACATGATTTCGAGAAGTGCTCCCGAGGACAAAACGCATCGAATGCTAAGCATTGGAACTCAAAAGGAAAACGATTATCTAAAAGAAATTGCGAATCTCAGCAATACAAAACTTTCGAAACCTTTTACACTCGATCTCTGGGAAACTAACGGACATACCGGAAGTGATTACGCTTCTTTTACAGCTAAAGGAATTCCCATCATGACATTCTTCAGTGGTTTTCACGACGATTATCATTCGACGCGCGATATCGCTTCAAAAGTAGATTTAGATAAAGTAAAAGATGTTCTCTTTATCGTCAATAGCTCTCTTTTAAATTTTATAAACCAGCTGCATTAACTCCATTTAAAACGATGAAAAACCGACTTCCTTCCCATTTTTCGTATCAAAAAATCCTGATCGTTATACTGCTTTTTACAGTGAGTCAGCTTCAGGCACAAAGTCCCAAAGGCAAACTTTTCATCATAGGTGGTGGCGATCGGTCGGATGCTTTGATGAAACAAGTTTTAAATGTTTCTGAATTGACCAAAAAAGATTTCATCGTCGTTTTGCCCATGTCAAGTGAAGAACCGGACAGCTCCTTTATTTTTTTCAAAACACAAATGGCAAAATTAACTCCGAATCCAATTGTGATGCTTAATTTCAATAAAGAAACTGCTCAAAACAAAAAACTGACGGATTCACTTCAAAAAGCAAAACTGATTTTCATAAGCGGTGGAGATCAGACTCGTTTTATGAATGTAGTACAAAATACTCCAATTCAAACGGCGATTCAAAAAGCCTATCAAAACGGAAGCACCATTTCCGGGACTAGCGCCGGTGCCGCTGTAATGTCCGAAAAAATGATTACCGGAAATCAGAAACTGCAAAAAGAATACTCCGGAACCTTTGACAACATCCGTTACGACAATCTTGAAACTGCCGAAGGTCTTGGACTACTCAAAACCGCTATTATCGATCAGCATTTTTTAAAGAGAAATCGTTATAACCGATTGCTTTCCGCATTAGTCGAGTTCCCTACTTTAACCGGAATCGGAATTGACGAAAGCACTGCCATCATTGTCCGAAACAATCAGATTGAAGTTGCGGGTGAAAGTGAAGTGATCGTAGTGAAAAACCCAAAAGGAATTCTGAAATCTAAAAAGAATAATCTCATTTCGATTGAAAATCTACACATGAGCATTTATACTGCCGGACAAAAATTTAATATCCAATAAACATGTTTACCACCAAAACTATAAAATTAGCCTTTGTACTTTGTTGCGCAAGTCTTCCCCTTTCTGCACAAAAAATCAATTCAAAAGAAGCCGCTCGTCTCGAAAATTTAGCCCAACAGGTTAGTATTATCAGAGACAACTGGGGTATTCCACATGTTTATGGAAAAACCGATGCTGATGCTGTTTTTGGATTATTATACGCCCAATGCGAAGATGATTTTAAACGCATTGAAATGAACTATATTGAAAAATTGGGGCGACTTTCAGAAATAAAAGGACAAGCCGTTTTATACAATGATTTAGAAATTAAATTATTAATTGACACTGAAGAAGCCAAAACCGATTATAAAAAAGCTCCCTTATGGCTCAAAAAATTATTAAACAGTTATGCCGATGCTATTAACTTTTACCTCTACAAACATCCCGAAGTAAAACCGGCGCTCTTAACTCATTTTGAACCCTGGTTTCCTTTGCTTTGGACCGATGGAAGTATCGGAGCCATCAGTACCGCCGATTTAACAACAGGAGAATTAAAAGCTTTTTATTCCGGTAATGGCGACAAAGTGGCGTATGTTGAAAGAGAAAAAAATGTACAGACAGGTTCTAATGGTTTTGCATTTGCACCCTCAAAAACGGCTGCCGGCAATGCTATTTTGTACATCAATCCACATACCACCTTTTATTTCAGACCCGAAGTACAAGTCACCAGCGAAGAAGGTTTAAATGTTTATGGAGCGGTAACCTGGGGGCAATTTTTCGTCTATCAGGGTTTCAATGAGCATTGCGGATGGATGCACACCTCTTCCAACGTTGATGTTGCCGATATGTATGCCGAAAAAATTGTCGATAAAAAAGGTAAATTATTTTATGAATTTGACAAAAAACTAATCCCGGTTATCGAAAAAGAAATTGTAATACATTACACGGAAAACGGGAAATTAATCCCTAAAAAATTCAAAACCTACTTCACCAATAATGGTCCGATTATGGCCAAACGTGACGGAAAATGGATCAGTTTAAAATCAAATAACCGCTCGATGACCAGTTTAATTCAGAGTTGGGTCAGAACCAAATCAACCAGTTTTGAAGATTACAAAAAAGCGATGGGCTTAAAAGCCAATACTTCAAACAATACTGTTTACGCAGACAACCAAGGAAATATCGCTTATTGGCATGGAAATTTTATCCCAATCAGAGATAAAAAACTTAATTGGTCTAAAGTCATTGACGGATCGATCTCTTCTACGCAATGGAAAGGTCTGCATGATGTAAACGAAACCGTTCATTTGTATAATCCAACAAACGGATGGCTGCAAAACTGTAACTCAACACCTTACACTGTTGCGGGAGAAAACAGTCCAAAAAGAGAAAACTACCTGCCTTATATGGCGCCTGACGGAGAAAATTTTAGAGGAGTGAATGCCGTTCGAATTTTCAGCAAAGGCAGTCAGTATACTTTAGACAAAGTAATTGCTGACGGATATGATACTAAATTATCGATTTTTGAAATTTTAATCCCAAGCCTGATTACGGTTTACGAAAAAAACAAAACAGCATATCCCGAATTAAACGAAGTCATTTCGACACTCAAAAACTGGGATTATTATGCCAAAGAAAATTCAGTAGCCACCACTCTGGCAGTCGAATGGGCGTACAAATTAGATCCGATTATATTGAAAGCATATGTCGATGAAGGAGAACCGGATCAGGTAGAAAATACCCGAAAATTTGCAACGAATGCGACCGCTGTTCAAATGCTTCCGCAATTACAGTTAGTTTTAAAAGAACTGAACTCAAAATGGGGAACCTGGAAAGTAGCCTGGGGAGAAATAAATCGTTTTCAACGTTCAAACGGCGACATCGATTTAAAATATGACGATGCTCAGCCGAGTTTACCGATCGCTTTTGGACCGGGCTCCTGGGGTAGTTTACCTTCCTTTAAAAGCAGTTATCAGAAAGACTCCAAAAAACGATACGGTTACAATGGCAACAGCTTTGTATGTGCTGTAGAATTTGGTCCAAAAATAAAAGCAAAATCATTGTTAGCCGGAGGTAATAGCGGAAATCCTGACTCCAAACATTTTAACGATCAAAGTGAAATGTATCGAAAAGGAAGTTTTAAAGAAGTCTTGTTTTATAAAGATGATGTGATCAAAAATGCCGAGAAAACTTATCATCCCGGTGAATGATTTTCATTGTAAGAAAATAACGTTTAAAAACCTCGGAAGAAAAACAATCCGAGGTTTTTTTGTAACGTAATATTTCTGATATTTGTTAAAAATTGTACTCTTATGAAAAATTCTGCCTTTCTCTTATTTGCTACCATATTGTTTTCCAACGCTATAAATGCACAACTAAAAGCTGTAAAATACACTGACGGTTCTCAGGCTCTAAGTGGATTATTTGCAAAATCTGCTAAAAAAAACATTCAAAATCCGGGGATTTTATTGATTCCGGCCTGGCTTGGCATCGACAAAGCTTCTAAAGATATTGCAGAAAACTTATCCAAATTAGGCTATCATGTTTTCATTGCTGATATCTATGGCGAAGGAAACAAACCTGCAAATACCGCCGAAGCGGGAAAGCAATCCAGTTACTACAAAAATAACTTTGAAATATATCAAAAACGCATCAATGCTGCATTACAGGAATTGATCAAATCAGGAGCCAACGCCGACAATATTGTAGCCATCGGGTACTGCTTTGGAGGAACCGGCGTTCTTGAAACTGCACGCGGACATTTAAACCTAAAGGGAGTAGTTTCTTTTCACGGAAGTTTAGCCAGAGATGCCGCCCGCAAAATCGAACCCATTACAACTAAAGTATTAATTTGTCACGGAGCCGACGATCCCTATGAATCAAAAGAAGAAATCACAGCTTTCCAACAGGAAATGAGGGATTCAAAAGCCGATTGGCAAATGATTTATTACGCTAATGCTGTACATTCTTTCACCAATCCTGAAGCAGGAAACGACAACTCAAAAGGAGCAGCCTATAACGCGGTTGCAGCAAAAAGATCTTTTGAGCATTTGCAGCTTTTCCTGAACGAAGTATTAAAAAAATAAGCTTTAAAACTGTGATTTCCAAAGAATAAAACGGACTTCAACTATATGGTTTTAAAATTTGGCTGATACATGAAATTCGCGGCAAAAAAAACACCTGTATTAACCCGAATAATTATTTTTAAAATTTACGGAAATTCGCGTTATTCGTGGCAAGAAAAAACAAACCAAGAAAACCAAACCAATACCATTTACAATCAATGTCACACAGTCCGATTAGAAAAGACAAAACCTGCTTAAACTGCAGACATGTTGTTGAACAAAAATACTGTCCCAATTGTGGACAGGAAAACACCGAATCCCGAAAAACATTTCATTATCTGTTCGTTCACTTTTTTGAAGATCTGACACATTATGAAAATACTTTTTGGCGCACTATCAGATACCTTTTGTTTAAACCCTCTGCATTAACCTCAGAATATTTAGCCGGAAAACGTTTATCCTATTTGGCACCTGTACGCTTATACATCTTTATCAGTTTTGTCACTTTTTTAATGATTGCCTTATTTCCCGGCCATTCAAAAGAAACTCCGACTGATTTTGATCTCAACGTAAGCAATAAGAAAGAAGTTCCGAAAAACATTTTCACAGGAGATCTTAACGATTTAAAACCCGGAGACGGTTTTGACAAATTTACAAGAGAAGTCGATTCCGTTCAAAAATATGCTCCCGAGGAAAAAAAATTAGATTCGTTTAGTTACTGGATGATTCAAAAAGTAAAATATGTAAAAGAGCACAATACCAAAAAAGAACTCATTAGCAAGTTTACAGAGTCTTTTGTACACAACATTCCAAAAGTACTTTTCATTATAATGCCGCTATTTGCCTTCATTTTATGGCTCTTTCACGGCAAAAAAAGATGGTATTATTTTGATCATGGAATATTCACCTTACATTATTTTTCATTTTTGCTTCTCGTAACCTCCATCTTATTTATTATCAGGAGATTGGTTGGGTTATTTGGAGAAGAAAGCCCACTATCTTTTATTTCAAGTATAACTGACTTTTTTGGAGGTCTCTGGATGTTTTACTATTTTTTTCCGGCACACCACCGTTTTTACGGAGAAACAAGATGGATTTCCTTCTTTAAAAGCATCGTATTGCTGTTTATAAACTTTACTGTCATCATATTTTTATTAGTTTTCTACATTTTCTATACCTTTATCAATTTACACTAAACATCATATGAAAAAAATCATAATTCTGTTATTAATTGGTACTGCATTTTCGTGTAAAAACACACAATCAGTTACCTTAAAAGACAATTCAGATCCGTCTAAATACATCGACTTTATTTCTGAAAAAGACCTAAAAACAATGCTTTATGTTGTGGCCTCTGACGAAATGGAAGGTCGAGAAACCGGATCGAAAGGACAAAAGAAAGCAGGCCTTTACATGATTGGGCAATACAAAAAACATGGAATTTCTTTTCCTAAAGGCGCAACCGATTATTACCAGCATATTCCTGCTTCATTTTTAAATGCCAGACGAAATGAAAACTTACCCGATTCAGAAAACATCTGGGCCTATATTGAAGGATCTGAAAAACCGGATGAAGTTTTGGTTATTTCAGCACATTACGATCACGTAGGAGTAAAAAATGGCGACGTTTATAATGGTGCTGATGATGATGGTTCCGGAACTGTTGCTGTAATGGAAATGGCAAAAGCATTTGCAAAAGCCAAAAAAGACGGGCACGGTCCAAAACGTTCTATCCTGTTCCTGCACGTTACCGGAGAAGAACACGGTCTACATGGTTCTCGCTATTATTCTGAAAATCCTTTATTCCCAATCGCCAATACCATTGCTGATATTAATATCGATATGATTGGCCGTCGTGATGTAGAACACGAAAAAACAAACAATTATGTGTATGTAATTGGAGCCGACAGACTCTCTACTGATTTACACAATATTGTTGTGGCGCAAAACGAAAAATACACTAAAATTGACTTAGATTTTAAATTCAACGACCCTAAAGATCCAAATCATTTTTACGAGCGTTCTGATCATTATAACTTTGCAAAATTCGGAATTCCATCGGTTTTCTTCTTTAACGGAGTTCACGAAGACTACCACAGAAAAGGTGACGAACCTCAGAAAATCGAATACGATGCCTTGACTAAAAGAACAAAATTAGCTTTCTCCATAGCCTGGGAATTAGCGAATAGGTCTGATCGTCCGGTAGTTGATAAACCGATTAAATAAGGCACTGAGGTACTAAGATACTAAGGCTCTAAGATTTTTTAGGTGCTGAGAAACTAAGTTATCACTTTATTCTATAAATTAGGAGGCTGTCTTTTTAGACAGCCTCACTTATTTCTCCTATTTACTTAAAGATTATTCTTGCATCTTAGACCAGCTTTTAAATAATCCATCGCAATGATTTCTTATTTAAGCGGGTACTCCTGATTTTAATTTCTGTACAATTTCCAAACATCTATTTTCAAAAACAGATTCCTCGACTGGAACAACAACCGAGTCGAATAATTTCATCAAATCATCAGAATGTGAGGCACGTTTTATGCTCTGAATATTGTAATGAAAGAACTTAATCCACAAAATTGCTTTCAATTCTGTTTCATTTTCATTCCACATTTTCATTTCAACCAGCAGAAAATTATCGCTATATTGAACCAATTGCGACTCTATCAGTACCGTTTCCATTGTAAAAGCAGGCCGCATATAACTAATCTGGTTAGATGCTACTACCCAACTGAGCCCTGTTTCCTTAAGATATTTAAAGATATCCAAATTGTAATGTTCCGCAATCTGATCCTCCCTTGTATTAATGAAATACTCCAGATACTTTGCGTTGTTTAAATGATTAAAAGGATCACAATCCTGAAATCTGATTTTCTTCTTTGTTTTTAATACTTTTTCCATTTTCTACTTTTGTTTTATCAAATACCGATCGGTATCTGGTGGGTTAAAAAAATTTTATTTCCTAATTTTCTCGATTATTGCATGGTCTATAAAATCCATAGCGGTTGTAATGTATGCCTCATCATTATGTGTAAAGGCCAAAAGAGAACTTCCTTCAATTAAAGACAATAACAGCTTTGCATACTGCAGCGGATCAATATTCTCCTGAATTTCTCCACTAACAATACCTTCACTAATAATATTGGAAAGTCCGCTAACAAACCTCTGAGACAAACTCTGAGCACTCTTAAACAACAGTGGATTGATATATTTAGTATCTACCCCTACACGCAGCATTGGACAACCACCTCTGTCTTTGACTACCTCATAATAGCTCCTTTGATATTTCGTTATCGCGTAAAGTTTCTCTAAACTTCCTGTAGTAGAAGCCAGTATTTTGAATAAAGGTGTGATAGCTACATCTACATTCAATTGAAAAGACTTTAAAGCTAACTCTTCTTTATTGGCAAAATTGCAGTAAATAGCCCCTTTGGTAAGTCCCGTAGCCTTGGTAATATCCGTAAGACTGGTCCCCACATATCCCTGTCTGTTAAAAACAGGTGCTACTTTATCCAATATAAATTCAGAAGTATTCATTATTTTCCAGTTTTCGACCATTATTCGTCAAACAAATATAACACAAATACCGATCGGTATTTCATGTTAAAGCTTTTTTTCTTCTAAACATAAAAAAAGGGATGAGTTTAAATAAAACTCATCCCTTTTTTGTTTTTATATAATAGAGATTTCAGAAGAAAAAGCTTAGAACCTCAGTTCCTCAGAATCTTAGTCCCTTTTCTAGTCATTCATAGAAATCAAAAACTCTTCGTTGTTTCTGGTTTTCTTGAAACGGTCGTTTACAAAATCCATAGATTCTACCGGATTCATATCAGACAGGTACTTACGCATGATCCACATTCTTTGTAATGTTTTCTCATCCAGTAATAAATCATCACGACGTGTACTTGATGAAGTAAGATCGATAGCCGGGAAGATACGTTTGTTAGCGATTTTACGATCCAATTGAAGTTCCATGTTACCAGTACCTTTAAATTCTTCAAAGATTACCTCATCCATTTTAGAACCTGTTTCGGTCAATGCAGTTGCAATAATACTTAATGAACCACCGTTTTCTACATTTCTGGCAGCTCCGAAGAAACGTTTTGGTTTTTGCAATGCATTTGCATCAACACCACCACTTAAAACTTTACCTGAAGCAGGCTGAACAGTATTATAAGCTCTCGCTAAACGAGTAATCGAATCAAGTAAAATAACCACATCGTGTCCGCATTCTACCAAACGTTTTGCTTTTTCAAGAACGATATTTGCAATCTTCACGTGTTCTTGTGGTTCTCTGTCGAAAGTAGAAGCAATAACTTCCCCTCTTACACTACGCTGCATATCCGTAACCTCCTCAGGACGCTCATCAATTAAAAGAACAATAAGATAAACTTCGGGATGGTTGGCTGCGATAGCGTTTGCAATGTCTTTTAGTAACATTGTTTTTCCCGTTTTAGGCTGAGCGACAATCATACCACGCTGCCCTTTTCCTATTGGAGAAAACAAATCGATAATACGGGTTGAAACTGAACTGCCTTTTTCGGCTAATTTAAATTTTTCAGAAGGGAAAACCGGGGTAAGATGTTCGAAAGAAACTCTGTCACGAACAACTTGCGGATCATGACCATTAATTTTAAGTACTCGAACTAGAGGGAAAAACTTTTCGCCTTCTTTTGGAGGACGAACTACTCCTTTTACAGTATCTCCGGTTTTAAGACCGAACAATCTGATTTGTGACGTTGATAAATAAATATCATCAGGAGAGGCTAAATAATTATAATCTGATGAACGTAAAAATCCGTAACCATCCGGCATCATTTCAAGAACACCTTCACTTTCGATAATTCCGTCAAACTCAAAGTCTGAATCTCTGAAATTACTCTTTTTATTTTTATGATTTGGATTTTGATTCCCGTTGTTTCCGTTCCCGTTTTGGTTAGAATTTGGATTCTGATTTGGGTTTTGGTTGGGATTCTGATTTTGATTTTTATTCTGGTTCGGATTAATCTTCTTGGTTTGAACCGGCGCTTCTGTTTTTTCAACAGTAGCAACTTCTGCTACAACTTCATTTTCCGGAACTACATCTTTCGTAGCTTCCTTTTCTTTTTTCAAAGCAACCTTTTTCTCGTAAGCCGATTTACTAAACTTTACAATTTTTGGTCCTTTTTTCTCTATTGCTGCATCTTCAGTATTCTCAGTATTCTCAGTACTTTCAGTATTCTCAATATTTTCCCGAACTTCCGGTGTTGTTTCAACGCTTTTTACTTCTGCTGTTTCTTTTGCTGCTGCATTTCCTTTTATCTTCGGATTTGTTTTAGGATTTGCTTTAATAGCCGGAGTTTTAGTTACTGCTATCGGAGTTTCCGCTTTTTCAGGAGCTTCCTCTGCTTTATCAAATTCCAGAACCGGTGCATTCTTATTTACTGCCGTTTTTTTTGCCGGAACAATTCTTGTTCTTTTCGGTTTTTCATCAACTATTTCCGCTTCTGCCACAGGACGAACCGGCGGCGCTACAGTCGCTTCCTGATGTGCTAAAATCTGACTTATTAAAGTCTCTTTTTTAACGCCATTAAACTTTATAGTTTTAGCTAACTTAGCTATTTCTTGAAGCTCAGAAAGCTTCATTTCTTTTAATGCAGAAATATCAAACATGAATGTTCTATGAATTTAATTATTTTAACGGAAATATTGTAAAAAGAATAGGTAGATATTTTTTTTCGATTGACCGCAGTATGAAGTGCTTACGGTATTATGATGCAATAATACGAATAAAATTTAATCATACAATAGTATTTTAAAAAAAGAAAATATATTTTTGTAAAACAATTTTAGACCATGATACAACGAATTCAGACTGTATATTTAATTCTTACCTTTTTAATTACGGGGGTATTACTGTTTTTCACTCCGCTTTGGACCTTAAACAATGGTAAGCCTTTTTACTTTATGCAGGATAAGTTTTACACGGTACTATTAGGTCTAAGTACAATGCTTACTATCATTAGTATTATTTCATACAAAAAAAGACAAAATCAGTTTGTAATGGGCAGACTGAACATAATATTAAATTTAATTTTATTGGGATTATTTGTATATCGTTCTCTAAATTTATCTGGAGATACTACTACCATTGTATCAGAGAAAGGTATTGGGATGTTTCTACCTATTGTTGCTATCGTATTATTAGTTTTAGCTAATAAGGCCATCAAAAAGGATGAAGATCTTGTAAAATCTGTAGACCGTTTGAGGTAAACCTATAAACTTAAATTTTTTGTGCGAAGAGAACCCGAATTTTAAATTCGGGTTTTTTTGTGCTCTAAATTCTCCGTAATTTGCTGCATAACAGTCAAAACAAACTTAAAAAGAAACTTTGTAAGATATTTTTTCATTTATTTGCATTTCAGTTCCCCGAATAATTATGAAAGATAAAATAAGAATACACCTGGCAGATGATCATCAGGTACTTATTGATGGCCTTAGTAACTTACTGCAGACGGTTGAAAATTTTGAAGTAGTAGGCAAATCATACGATGGTGATACTGTTTATGAAGATATTATTCTAAACAATCCCGATATCCTGATTCTGGACATTAGTATGCCTAAAAAAGACGGGATCGAGGTAGTTAAAGAACTTCAACAAAAAAACATCCCATGTAAAATCATCATTCTCTCTAGCTACGACGATCTGAAAATTATTAAAGAAGTAATGAAACTGGGGGTAAAAGGCTATCTCACAAAAAAATGTGCGGGAGAAAATATTATAGAAGCCATAGAAGCCGTTTATCAGGGACAAGAATATTATTGCGATGCCGTTAGAGAAAAAATCTTTAATATTTTCTCTCATAACAATCCAAAACTCAATAAAAATATCAAAGTAGACAACCCAATTCTAAGCGCCCGTGAAATCGAAATTATCACTTTAATTGCATTAGAATACAGTGGGAAAGAAATTGGTGAACAGCTCTTTATCAGTACAAACACGGTCGAAACACACCGAAAAAACATCATGAAAAAACTGCAGATAAAAGGTTCTATTGGCTTGGTAAAATATGCTCTGAAAAATAATCTGATAAATTCCTGATCATTCTAAAAAAAACACCTTTTGCTATGTCCTTTTTCAGATACTTTATATTTTTCATTCTTTTAACCACTTTCACCAGCTATCCTACTGTTGCTCAAGAAAAAACAGTTTCAAAAAACAACACTAATGCAGTTGTCGGAAATACAGAAAAAAACAATACTTGTCTTCCTGAACAAATAAGAAACAAACAAATTATAAGCTTATCATTCGTGATGATAATCCTCTTGTTCTTTTTGTTTTATTTTTTCTACCAAAACAACAAACTAAGACAAAAGATTAAACGGAAAGATGCCAAGCAAAAAATATTACTAAATGTGATTAATGCCGGCATTGACAGCCAGGAAGTTGAACGTAAAAAAATTGCATCGTTTTTACATGACAATATTAATTCTTTATTATCGTCTGTTGGACTGCATTTAAAAACTTTCACAACACTAAACGATATAAAATCAGACGAAATTCAGAAAGCAAAATCGATTCTACAGGAAGCACACGATCTTTTACGGGATATGTCACACGACTTGGTTCCTACGCTTCTGGTTCGTTTTGGGTTAATTTATGCCTTAGAAGATCTATGCGAAAGAAACTCAAATTCTCATATAAATTTTAAATTTTCGAGCACCATTTCAACAGAAAAAAGATACATCGAAAAATTTGAAATGAAGCTTTACTTTATTGTTTCGGAACTTTTCAATAACATTATAAAACACAGTGATGCCCAGAAAGCCAAGATTTTCCTATCCGAAAAAAACAATCAGTTTATCATAGTAATTCAGGACAACGGAAAGGGTTTTGAAACCCAAAGACTAAACAATTTTGAAGGTTTTGGTATTAACCGAATCAGAGCGAGAATCAAAAAATACAAAGGAAGTATCTCAATCACTTCAAAGGCAAACGAAGGAACCACTGTCAAAATTAAGGTTCCGTTGCCCTTTTAATTTAGCTTTACTTTTTACCAATTTCAACTATTTCCAGATCCTTTATTTTATCACCGTCAATTACAAATCGTAACATTGTTCGAACCTGATGAAATCCGCTTTTTCCGGCCGCTCCGGGATTCATATGCAGCAGATTATTTTTTTTATCGAACATAACTTTCAGTATATGTGAATGTCCACAGATAAATAATTTAGGCGGATCCGACGCCATCTCTTCTCTTATATTGGGATTATACTTTCCCGGATATCCGCCAATATGTGTAATCCATACGGAAACATCCTCACATAAAAACCGATTGTGCAAAGGAAATTCTAATCTCGCCTGTGCATCGTCAATATTACCATATACACATCGCAGAGGCTTTAACTTTTTAATTGTATCCGTAACATTCAGATCACCAATATCTCCAGCATGCCAGACTTCATCGGCCTGAGCTACATATTTTAAAATAGTATCATCAATATGACTGTGGGTATCGGAAAGGAGAAGAATTTTTTTCATTCAAAGGTACAAAGGTTCAAAGGAGCAAAGATACAAAGGTTTTTTTTAAGGGACTAAAAGGCTCAGGTTCTGAAAGGCTAAGACACTTATGAGACTAAGTCATTCTAAAATTTTTTCAATTATTCTTATTTAACAAAGAAACCTCTCCCCTTTGCTCCTTTGAACCTATCAAACAAAAAACTTAGTTCCTCAGAATCTTAGCATCTTAGTATCTCAGAACCTTAACATCTTTTTTTAAAAAACCTTTGTACCTTTGTACCTTAGAGCCTTTGTCCCTTAAAAAAAACCTTTGCACCTTTACCTTGAGATATTTTATTCAATTTGCTTATAACGGAACTAATTATCATGGCTGGCAATTTCAGCCCAATGCCTCTTCTGTTCAGGAAACTTTAAACAAAGCACTTTCCATTTTATTGAATACTCCTATAAGCGTAATGGGTGCCGGAAGAACCGATACCGGAGTTCATGCGGAAGAGATGTACGGGCATTTTGATATTGAAACTCCGTTGGATATTCCAAATTTAATACACAAACTCAACTCCTATTTACCCAAAGACATTGCTATTTTTAATATTCTTCTGGTTCACGATGACGCTCATTGCCGATTTGATGCTACTAAAAGAACCTACGAATACCATATCAACACGGTTAAAAGCCCTTTTTTACAAGAATTGAGCTGGTATTTCAATCAAAAATTAGATGTAGATCTGATGAATGAAGCTGCAAAAATTCTACTGAACCATACCGATTTCCAATGTTTTTCCAAAGTAAACACAGATGTCAATACTTTTGATTGCACGGTTTTTGAGGCGTATTGGAAACAAGAAAACCATAAGCTTATTTTTACCATCTCGGCCAATCGTTTTCTTAGAAATATGGTTCGCTCAATTGTTGGAACACTAGTAAATATCGGCTTGCATAAAATTTCCCTAACTGATTTTGAAACGATCATCGCCAGCAAAAGCAGAGAAAAAGCCGGATTTTCGGTGCCGGCACACGGATTGTATTTAACCGAAATTGATTACGATTACTTATCGCTGTAGGCCACAAGCCGTAGGCTGTAGGCTTTTGCCTAAAGCTTATTGCCTAAAGCTTAAAGCTTAAAAAAAATAAATGAAAGCAAAAGCATTTGATACCGGATTATTCAAACGAATCTTAAAATATACCAAGCCCTATAAATGGCGCTATTACGGCGTTATTATTTTTGCTGTATCTCTTTCTATTTTTGCAGCTCTTCGCCCCTATTTGCTAAAACAAACGGTCGACGGCTATATCAAGACACACGACAAAGAAGGTTTACTCCTTTATATCATGTTAATGGGAGCAGTTCTTTTAATGGAAGTTTTCTCTCAGTTCTATTTTGTCTACTGGGCCAACTGGCTTGGACAGGATATCGTAAAAGACATTCGTACCAAACTTTTTAAACACATACTAAGCTTCAGAATGAAGTACTTTGACCTGGTTCCGGTGGGACAATTGGTTACTAGATCCGTTTCGGATATTGAATCGATTGCCCGAATTTTTAGCCAGGGACTTTTTATGATCATTAGTGATTTAATGAAAATGCTTGTAGTCCTTATTTTCATGTTTTACATGAACTGGAAATTAACGTGGATCGTAGTCGTTGCCATGCCGATTCTGGTTTACATAACCCGAATATTCCAACGTAAAATGCAAGTCGCTTTCGAAGAAGTCCGCACGCAGATTGCCAATATGAACTCTTTTGTACAGGAACGTGTTACAGGAATGAAAATCGTACAGCTTTTCAATCGCGAACAAATTGAAGCTGATAATTTTAAAGAAATCAATAACAAACACAGAGTTGCCTGGATCAAAACTATTTTATACAACTCGATATTCTTCCCTATTGCCGATATTATCTCTTCTATTACCTTAGGGGTAGTGGTCGTTTATGGTGGATTCAAAATCCTGAACGGAGATCATTTTACAACTTTTGGAGATTTGTTTTCCTATACCATGTTTATCGGAATGCTGTTCAATCCCTTACGACAGATTGCAGATAAATTCAACGAGATGCAATTAGGGATGATTGCCGCCAATCGTGTTTTTGATATCATCGATACTCAGGATCATATTCAGGATACCGGAACAATTGAAGCTCCAATTTTTGAAGGAAGTATTGAATTTAAAGACGTGCGTTTCAGTTATATTCCGGAAGAAGAAGTCATAAAAGGAATTGATTTATCTGTCGCTTCAGGTCAAACTGTCGCTATTGTAGGTTCAACCGGAGCAGGAAAATCTACCATTATCAATTTACTGAATCGTTTTTACGAAATTAACAGCGGTACCATTTGCATTGACGGTCATAATATCGAAAATTATACTCTGGCTTCGCTTCGAAAACAAATTGCCGTGGTTTTGCAGGATGTTTTTTTGTTTGCCGATACGATTTATAACAATATCACTTTGCACAATCCCGAAATTAGTCGTGATCAGGTTTTAGAGGCCGCTAAGAAAATTGGCGTGCACGATTTCATCATGAGTCTGCCGGATAATTATGATTTTGATGTAAAAGAACGAGGGGTTATGCTTTCGTCCGGACAGCGTCAGTTAATTGCTTTTTTAAGATCATATGTCAGTAATCCGAGTATTTTAATTCTGGATGAAGCAACGTCTTCAATAGACACCTATTCTGAAGAACTCATTCAGCGCGCTACCGAAACGATTACCAAAGGAAGAACTTCGATCATCATCGCACACCGATTGGCTACGATTGTAAATGCCGACAAAATCGTTGTGATGGATAAAGGCCTGATCGTAGAACAGGGAACGCACCAGGAATTGCTCCTTAAAACCGACGGATATTATAAAAACCTGTACGACTCTCAATTTGCTGTAGCGAACTAGATTTCAAAATGCTAAAAAAGTTCTTAAAAAAGTTAAAATAGCGTTATAAGAATCATAAATCTACTGATTCACAGTCTTTAGGATAGCACTCTTTTTTTTTGAATTATTTATCTTTGAGAGACAAAATTCAAATGCAAAAGAAAATGCCACAAAACAGATTTTATCCAAACGAAGAATTCAAAGAAATAGAAATAAACGCCTCATTACAACTTAAATATGCTATTTCAAACAAAGGCCGACTCATTAGTTTTACAGATGAAATTCAAAACGGACGTATTCTAAAAGGCGGTTTAAGCGATGGTTATCCTACTTTTAGATTTAAGGTTAAAGATGGTGACAAAATTGTCAACAAATATCTTTTTCTGTACAAATTAGTCGCTCATTATTTCATTCCGAAAGAATCAGAAGAACAAACTTATGTACTCCATCTGGATTACAACCGCAGCAACGACGATGTAAAAAATTTATGCTGGGCAACAAAAGCCGAAATGATGGCGCACAGCCGTAAAAGTCCACATGTCATTCAGGCAAAAAAGAATCTGATCGAACACAATTTAAAAGCCGACGGACGAAAATTAACGACCACCAAAGTCATGTTAATCAAGAAGATTCTCGCACGTCCGGAACAAAAAACGCGTCTGAAAATGATTGCCAAACAATTTGGTGTTAGCGAAATGCAAATCAGACGTATTGCCAGCGGTGAAAATTGGGGCCATGTAAAGGTTTAATACATACAAAATCATTCTATTATTATCATTATCCGGAGCTTCTTAAAAAGAGCTCCTTTTTTTTTTGCACCAACGCCAACAAACAAACCTCTCATTTTTAAGTGTTTAAAATAATTTCACGCCAAAACATTAAAAAGCAGAGTCAAAAAAGGCAGAATAGTAGGATTAATACTTTTATTAATTGTAAACTTGTATACCAAATTCAAGGATAATTTTATGAAGAAAAAACTACTTATCTTACTGTGTTTACTCAGTTTATCTGCTTTTGCACAAACCACTTTAATTCCTGACCAAAATTTTGAACAGAAATTAATCTCTCTCGGACTAGATACCGTTCTCGATGGAAAGGTACTAACTTCAAACATTTCATCTGTTACTTCTTTAGATGTGAGTTCCAGTTCTATTAAAAGTCTTAGAGGACTTCATGCTTTTACTAATCTTGAGACTTTGAATTGTTCCAACAATGAAATAATCGGTTTAGACTTTCCTAATAATCCTAAACTTTCTACTTTGATTTGTCATTCCAATAAAATACAAAGTTTAGATGTTAGTAAAAACCCCCGCCTGCAAAATTTAGACTGCCAATCCAATGAAATAAATTATTTGGATATATCCCAAAATACTTTTCTAACACAGTTAAATTGTTCTAAAAATAAACTGAGTTCTTTAAACACTTCTAAAAATTTAAGACTTAAGGGACTGTATTGTTCAGATAACATACTGAATTCTTTAAACCTTAGCGGCAATACCTTACTTACTGAACTTAACTGCAATAATAACAGGATTAAAAGTCTTACTATTTCCGATAACACTGGTTTAATAGATTTATATTGCGAAAACAACCGAATAACTACTTTGGATCTTTCTAAACAGAAAGAGCTTAAAAATGTTAATTTGAAGTCTAACGATCTTGTAAATCTCAATATAAAAAACGGCAACAATACATCCTTAAATGTCAATAATCTAAATTTAGCACACAATCCGCAATTGTTATGCATACAAGTTGATAATGTAATGTACTCCAGTACGAATTGGGAATACGTAAAGGATCTTCAAACAAGTTATTCTACCGACTGCCCTAATTATACTGTAATACCTGATACTAATTTCGAAAATGCTCTTATTGCTTTAGGAATTGATTCAGGAACTCCCGACAAAAAAGTTTTAACTTCAAACATTTCTACTGTAACTACACTAGATTTAGGAATTAATACAACTATTGCAGATCTAACCGGAATACAAGACTTTACAGCACTCCAGACTCTAATTTGTCATGGAAATACAGGTCAGGTAATCAACGGTGGGAACGGAAAATTAAAAATTCTTGATATTTCTAAAAACGTAAACCTGACCACTCTGGATTGCTCCTATAACCAACTTATAAATTTAGATGTCACCAATAATCCCTTACTGGTTTCGTTAAATTGCAACGTCAATAAACTAACAAAAATTGACGTTTCCAAAAATGTAAAACTGAATAATCTTGACATAAGCAGTAATCAAATTATACAACTTGATCTTTCAAAAATCCCAACTTTACGCTACCTAAGTGCCGATGACACTAAACTTACCTATCTGGATATTTCATCTAATCCGAATATGGTTGGATTATTTTGTAACAATTCAGATTTAAGAAGTTTAAATTTAAAAAATGGAAGTAACCAATTAATTTCAGCACAAGACATAAACTTCAAGGGAAACCCAAATTTAAACTGTATTCAGGTCGACAATGCCGTAAATGCTACTACAAACTGGTCTGCTGCCAAAGATGCCGCCACAAATTATTCAACCGAATGTGTAAATGATTCATTTACAATAATTCCCGACAACAACTTTGAAAATGCACTTATAACTTTAGGGATCGATGCAGGAGTTCCGGATGGAAAAATCCTGACTTCAAAAGTTTCTTCTGTCACTAAATTAGATTTAGGAACCAATACAACCATTACAGATCTAACCGGAATACAAGATTTCAAAGCACTTGAGTGGCTGGTTTGCCAAGGAAATACTGGTCGTGCAGGCGATGGCGGAAACGGAAAACTAAAAACACTTGACGTCTCCAAGAATACAAATCTAACGATTCTTGAATGCTCTTTTAATCAACTTACCAATTTAGATGTAACGCATAACCCATTACTGCGTTCCTTAAGATGTAGTGTAAATAAATTAACAGCAATTGATGTTTCTCAAAACACAAAACTGGATGATCTCGATGTAGGCAGTAATCAAATTACTACGCTTGATGTCTCAAAAATTCCAACTTTACGTTTTCTGACTGCCGAATCTACTAAACTTACCACATTAGATCTTTCCTCTAATCCGGCATTGGTTGGATTATTTTGTAGAAGTTCGGATTTGACAAGTTTAAATCTAAGAAATGGTAAAAACCAATTAATTGTACCTCAGAGTATAACCTTTACAGGAAATCCAAATTTAACTTGTATACAGGTTGATGATGCAGCATTTTCTACTGTAAACTGGTCTGCTGCCAAAGATGCTTCTGCCATTTACTCGAACCAATGCCAGACAGGTCCATACACCCTTATTCCTGACAGCAATTTCGAAAGTGCTCTTATTTCCTTAGGAATTGATTCAGGTGTTCCGGACGGAAAAGTACTGACTTCAAACGTTTCTTCGGTGACAAAATTAGATTTAGGAACCAATGCAACCATTACTGATCTAACCGGAATTCAAGATTTTACAGCGCTTCAACGATTAATTTGTCATGGAAATTTTGGGCACATGGACACAGGCGGAAATGGAAAACTGACTACTATTGACGTTACTAAAAACACAAAACTAATTGTTCTTGATATCTCATACAATAAAATTACAGCTTTAGATGTGTCCAAGAATCCCTTACTGATTTCACTAAAATGCAGCGTAAATAAACTAACAAAAATTGACGTTTCTCAAAATATAAAACTGGATAATCTTGACATCAGCAATAATTATATTACCCAGCTTGATATTTCAAAAATTCCAACTTTACGTTACCTAAGCGCTGATTACACAAAACTTACGGCACTGGATATTTCCTCTAATCCGGTAATGGTTGGGCTATTTTGTAACAATTCGACTTTAACAAGTTTAAATCTAAAAAATGGACAAAACCAATTGATTGCAGCGCAAAGCATAAACTTTAAAGAAAACCCTAACTTAACTTGTATTCAGGTTGATAATGCCGTAAATTCTAATGCAAACTGGTCTGCAGCTAAAGATGCTTCTGCCAATTACTCAAATGAATGTCAAACTGGTCCATATACTCT
This sequence comes from Flavobacterium sp. B183, assembly GCF_023539155.1. Taxonomy (NCBI): domain Bacteria; kingdom Pseudomonadati; phylum Bacteroidota; class Flavobacteriia; order Flavobacteriales; family Flavobacteriaceae; genus Flavobacterium; species Flavobacterium sp. B183. Next base: position 5,005,853 of record NZ_CP097434.1, read on the forward strand.
TATTCCTGACAGCAATTTCGAAAATGCTCTTATTTCCCTGGGAATTGATTCAGGTGTCCCAGATGGAAAAGTACTGACTTCAAACGTTTCTTCGGTGACAAAATTAGATTTAGGAACCAATGCAACCATTACTGATCTAACCGGAATACAAGATTTTACAGCACTACAATGGTTAATTTGTCATGGAAATTTTGGACACATGGATACAGGTGGAAATGGAAAATTGACCACGATTGATGTTTCTAAAAATACAAAACTGACTGTTCTTGATGTCTCATTCAACAAAATTACAAATCTGGATGTTACCAATAATCCATTGCTAATTTCTTTAAGCTGTAACGTTAATAAACTGACCGCAATTAATGTTTCTAAAAACACAAAACTGGATAATCTTAACATCAGCAATAATCACATTACACAGCTTGATATTTCTAAGATTCCAACTTTACGTTACCTAAGTGCTCATTACACAAAACTTACGGCACTGGATATTTCTTCTAATCCGGTAATGGTTGGGCTATTTTGTAACAATTCGACTTTAACAAGCTTAAATCTAAAAAACGGCCGCAACCAATTGATTGCAGCGCAAAGCATAGACTTTAAGGAAAACCCCAATTTAACTTGTATACAGGTTGATAATGCCGTAAATTCTACGGCAAACTGGTCTGCTGCTAAAGATGCTTCTGCCAATTACTCAAATGAATGTCAGACTGTCCTGTACACGCTTATTCCTGACAGTAATTTCGAAAAGAAACTGATTCAGCTGGGAATTGATTCAGGAACTCCAGACGGAAGAGTATTAACCTCCAGTGTTAAAACCGTAACGTCTTTAGATGTCTCTCTAAGCAATATTACAGATTTGACCGGTCTAGAAGACTTTACCTCTTTGACATCATTAAAATGTCAGGCAAATTATACTTTAAAAGCTCTGGATGTTACAAAAAATATCCATTTAACTACATTGGACTGTAGCAATAATTATCTTATAACAACTTTAGATGTATCGAAAAATACTGCTTTAGTTGATTTAAATTGTTATTACAATAAACTGAGCACTTTAGATGTAAGTGCTAATACAAACTTAACCACTTTACAATGTTCATCAAATAAATTAACAAACCTTAATGTTTCGAACAATAAAGCCTTAACTAAATTAGATCTTGGTTATAATTTAGTTTCTAATCTTGATGTGTCGCAAAATACCAAATTGACATCATTAACTTGTACCTCAAATCAAATTTCTAACTTAAACATCAGCTTAAATACAAAATTAACTGAACTATGGGCTGGAAACAATAAATATGATGTACTAGATGTTTCAAACAATACCGCTTTGACATCTTTAATATGCAATACAAATCAGCTAACATCAATAGACGTTTCCAAAAATACCGCATTGACAAGATTGTTAGTCTACCAAAATAAGATAACAAGTATCGATATTTCAAACAATCCGTTACTAAGTTCATTTGACTGTAATTCGAACTTAATCACCAATCTTAATGTTTCAAAAAATATAGATTTAAACTTCCTTTACTGTGACAATAATAAATTAACAGTTTTAGATGTTTCTGCAAACACTAAGCTTGGCACATTCGATTGTGCTAACAACCTGCTCACGAACCTGGATGTTTCTAATAACAAAAATCTAAGGTCGCTTGAATGTGAATCCAATAAACTGGTAAATCTAAACCTAAAAAATGGTAATAATTATAGGTTTGATCCATTTCCAGGCTCTGATCCTAATTTTATTTTATATAGAATAGATTTTAGAAACAACCCTGATTTAACTTGTATTCAGGTTGATGATGCTTATTATTCAAACGAGAAATGGTCAACAAGAAAAGATCCAAAGGCAAAATTTAGCGAAGATTGCAACAATAGTACCTTGATAACAGATTCTAATTTTGAAGATTTTCTTATTGCTGCAGGTATTGACACTGACGGAAAAAATGGAAAAGTTGCCACCTCCAGTATTGCTAATATTAAAGTTCTGGACATTTCAAATTCAAACATCTCGGATTTAAAAGGAATTGAAAACTTCACCGCTTTAGAGAAATTTATCTGTAAAGGAAATTTAATTACTACAGTTGACATGTCGAATAATACTCAGTTAAACTATCTGGACGTCTCAAACAATCCGCTGACTAGTGTTAATGTTTCTAAAAATAAATTATTAAAAGAATTTTATTGTAATGGAATACAAATTATTCTAAAAAAATCGACTTCAACCTCTAGCAGGTTAACAACTTTAGATGTATCGAACAATACTTTGCTAACAAATCTTAACTGTTCGAACAATCAGCTGTCAAGTCTTGATTTATCAAAAAACACTAATCTAATAGAAGTAAACTGTTCTAATAACCTTCTAACCGATTTGAATTTACAAAGTGGCAACAACGGTATTTTAGTCAACTTAAATTTAAAAAACAATACTCAATTAACTTGTATAAAAGTTGACAATCCTTCTTTCTCAACTGCTACCTGGACAGATGCAAAAGATGAAATCGCAAAATACTCATCAACTTGCCGTACTTTAGAAACAAATGAGCAGGTTTTTAACAACATCAATATTTATCCAAATCCATCTCATGGCGAGTTATACATTACAAACGTTTCAGTAACAAAAGCAACGATCTATGACAGTTTGGGTAAACTTGTAAAAGTAGTATCCTTAAAAGGAGATACTAAGGAAAATTACATCGATTTAAAAGGAATAGCCCAAGGAGTTTACTACATCTTTATCGAAAACCCTGAAGCACATACCGTAAAAAAAATCATCATTAAATAAGTATTCGCCTATTTCACTAAAAAACACATTTTAAAAAATAAAATGTGTTTTTTTTTTATAACAAATTAATGATCCATCTTTCTCTACTTTGTTATTAAAAAAAAATAAAATACCAATTAAACTTTATTCTTTTCTATAACTTTTCTCAATATCTGTGTGAAAAGATCAAATTCGGCAAGGGTGAAAAGAAATTTTAAAGTATTTTTTAAAATAAATCCTTAAATTCGCAAGCACAAATAACAAAAGAATAAATCGATAAATGAGTTTCGGAATTAAACTTCATTATCGGTAATAAATACTAAAAACCAAACAAATGAAATACGACGTTATTGTTTTAGGAAGTGGTCCCGGTGGATATGTAACAGCAATCAGAGCTTCACAATTAGGCTTTAAAGTAGCTGTAGTTGAAAAAGAAAACTTAGGTGGTGTATGTTTAAACTGGGGATGTATCCCAACAAAAGCACTATTAAAATCAGCTCAGGTTTTTGATTATCTAAAACATGCTTCTGACTATGGATTGAAAGTTTCTGAGTTCGACAAAGATTTCCCTGCAGTGGTTCAACGCAGCCGTGGTGTTGCTGAAGGAATGAGCAAAGGAGTTCAATTCTTAATGAAAAAAAACAAAATTGACGTTATTGAAGGTTTTGGAAAACTAAAACCAGGTAAAAAACTTGACGTTACAGACAAAGACAATAAAGTTACTGAATATAGCGCTGATCATATTATCATCGCAACCGGTGCTCGCTCTCGTGAGTTACCAAACTTACCACAAGACGGCGTAAAAGTAATTGGTTACCGTCAGGCAATGACCTTACCAACTCAGCCAAAATCTATGATTATTGTAGGTTCAGGAGCAATTGGAGTTGAGTTCGCTCACTTCTACAACTCAATGGGAACTGACGTTACTATTGTAGAATTTATGCCAAATGTAGTTCCTGTAGAAGATGAAGACATCTCAAAACAATTTGAGCGTTCTTTGAAAAAAGCCGGAATTAAAGTAATGACCAACTCATCTGTTGAGCGTATTGATACAACAGGTGCGGGAGTAAAAGCTTTTGTTAAAACAGCAAAAGGAGAAGAAGTTCTTGAAGCTGACATCGTACTTTCGGCAGTTGGAATCAAAACTAACATTGAAAACATCGGTTTAGAAGAAGTTGGAATCGCTGTTGACAGAGATAAAATCTTGGTAAACGCCTACAACGCAACTAATATCCCTGGATATTATGCAATTGGAGACGTTACTCCGGGACAAGCTTTAGCTCACGTAGCCTCTGCTGAAGGAATTAACTGTGTAGAAAAAATTGCAGGTTTACACGTAGACCCAATCGATTACGGAAACGTTCCGGGTTGTACTTATGCAACTCCAGAAATCGCTTCTGTAGGTTTAACGGAAAAACAAGCAAAAGAAAAAGGATACGAATTAAAAATTGGTAAATTCCCATTCTCAGCTTCAGGAAAAGCAAAAGCTGCCGGAACTCCAGACGGATTCGTAAAAGTAATCTTCGATGCTAAATACGGAGAATGGTTAGGATGCCACATGATTGGTGCAGGTGTTACCGATATGATTGCAGAAGCAGTTGTAGCCCGTAAACTTGAAACTACAGGTCATGAAATTCTTAAATCTATCCACCCTCACCCAACCATGAGTGAGGCTGTTATGGAAGCTGTTGCTGATGCTTACGGCGAAGTAATTCACTTGTAAAAATATACCGTTTTACGGTTACATATAATTTTCAATTTAAAAGAATCCGATTTGTGAAAGCAAGTCGGATTTTTTTATGGCGTATCCCTCCGGGTCAGGCTGTCCGCTGTATCTTTTATGGCGAACCCCGCCATAAAAGGATGCCACTTCCATCCTTCACGCTAAATTGTTTTCAGTATAACCAAGTTCTCCTGCAAGGTTTTCAAAACCTTGTAGGAAATTAAAAAATAAAGGCAAATGGCTTGAAAAACTTAGTTTTATTAACGATGAAATTCTAATTCTCAAACAAAGCAAAAACAGACTTATTATTAATAATGAAAAATCAAAGGCATAATTAAATAACATCACTTTGTATCAAAAACTCAATTCGGATTTTTTATTGTTAAATTTTAAACCATTTATCAGAAATATTTTATCTTGGAGTTAAAATACATTTACAGCCTTAATTAAAATAATACCTAATGGAAAACACACCTACCTTCTTTGCTGACGGAGAAAATCCAAAAATGATCGAAGCCTATCGAAAAGCACAGGAAACCTTTAAATATTTTTGGAGAGAATTATCGTGGGAATACCGCCGAATTGTTCCGGGACTTGACGTTGCCTGCGTAAAACTAGCCTTTACTCAGGAAATTGATGGTGAAACTATCGTCGAACACATGTGGATTAACGATATCAATTTTGACGGTGATACCATTTATGGCATCTTAGTAAATCAGCCTAACGATTTAACCAATGTAAATAATGGCGACGAAGTACAAATTCCTGTAAATCAAATAAGCGATTGGCTATATGCATCTCAGGGTAAAACCTACGGAGCCTTTACTATACATGCGATGCGTTCAGAAATGAGTCAAGAGGAAAGAGAAGATCATGACAATGCCTGGGGTTTAGAATTTGGAGATTACAACGATATTCTGGTTGTTTCAGATCAAAAAGAAAAACCGGAAAACCTCATAGAACATCCAATGAGCAAAAACATGAAAGAAAGCCTTATTGATTTTGTCAAAAATAATCCCGAAGAACTTAGCGCGACAGATGAGCTTGGTTATACTTTTTTACATCGCGAAACCATTGCAGGAAATAAAACTTCTGTTGAAGTTTTACTGGAATCAGGAGCAGACACAAAAGTTAAGACCAACAATGGCAAGACCGCCCTTGACTTTGCAAAACAACTCAACTGGGAACATTTAATTCCTTTGTTGTAGTTTTTAGTATCTAAAGTCCGATTTGTCTCGGCAAATCGGACTTTTTTTTTGAAATTTCTATGAAAATAAATATTAATTTATAGTAACCATTAAGAGACCTTTTTTTAATAATAAAGCATTAATTTTGCGGCACCCAAAACAAATCTGCCATGAAAAAAATAGTGCTCGTAGTAACATTCGCTCTTCTTTTACCTGCAATGGTTATTGCACAAACCAAAACCGAAACGCCTGATGTTTTTGCAAAATCTACTAATTATGTAAATGATTTTGAAAAAATCCTTACTTCAAGCCAAACCAAAAATCTGAGCGACTTTTTGAAAGCCGGTGAAACTAAAACTAAAACTAAAATTACTATTGTAACCCTTTCTTCAATAGCTCCATACACCAATCTTACCGATTATTCTTCAGACCTTGAACAGTATCTGGTTTCTAAATTAAAAATAGACTCCTCTATTTTAATCGTTTTAAGCAAGCAATTGAGACAAATTCAGATTCAGGGTGTCAACAAACTGCGTCCAAAAATGAGCGATCAGGAAATTAAAGACATCGTATCAGCTTATGTACTTCCGGAACTAAAAAAAGGCGATTATTATAAAGCCTTACAGGAAGGTTCTATTCAGCTTATTAAAAAACTGGAATAAAAAAGTGCTCTTTATTGATTACTGCTTTCATCAGAAAAAAATAATAAATCCGACTTGTGAAACCAAGCCGGATTTTTTTTGTACTCGTTTCTATAAAATTATGGATTGTCAATTTATAATATGACAACATTCTCCATAAATCAAAAGACATTTGTATTCTACTGGATATTCATTAAAAAAACATACAGATACAAGGAAAATGAAAAATTTAAGACGACTGAAAATTCATAGAAAGCATCAAGCACGGGCTTACAGAAAAACCATAACGATTCCACAAATAATACTTGAAGGCAAATGGCTTGGTCGTCTTGGCTTCATGGCAGGACTGATGGTAAATGTAGAACAAAGGAAAAACAAATTGATAATTACTGTTCACAAGGGATGATTTTGCGAATAAAATTCTTCAATCAGATATATTTCAAAGCACTATTTTCCTTCAAAAAAAGACGGTACAAACATAGCGGTTTCAAACTTCTACACGCGATTATTTTTCATAACTTTATCACTAAATAAAAAGGGTCATGAAAGAAATATGCATTGTTGAATTTCCGTCGAATCTGGGTTTGAAAGAACCTCAACCCGGAAAAGAACCGGGCGTAAAAAACTTACCTGACTGGTTATGGAAACACCATCTTCATAAACTCATTCACCCTAAAAATAGTATAAGACTTGACCCTCCAAAATATTCAAATAAGCGGGATCCTGAAACTCAAATTCTCAACAGCAATTCACTAATCGATTATGCCAGAGAGCAAGCTTATCTGTTAAACAATTTACTTTCTCAAAACAAATTTCCGTTTATCTTAGGCGGAGACTGCAGTATACTTTTAGGAACTGCTATAGCTTTAAAGCAAAAAGGGAATTACGGACTATTTTATCTCGACGGACATACCGATTTTATGAATATTTCCTTGTCCGAAACCGGAGGCGTTGGCGGAATGGCAGCCTCGATAGCTACCGGAAACGGGGCAGACAAACTAACCAATATTCTAAATCTGCGTCCTTACATCAAAGAAGAAAATCTCTGGTGTGTGGGAAACCGTGAATATGATGATGCCTATGAAAATGAAATTCGCAACTCTTCTGCTACCTACCTTAGTCTGGATCACTTGCGAAACCAAGGTGTTTTAAAAAGCGTACAATTATTTCTTTCGGAAATAGAAAATAAAAATCTCGATGGTTTCTGGCTGCATATTGATGTTGATGTTTTGAACGACACCATAATGCCCTGCGTCGACAGTAGAACACCCGACGGACTTACTTATGCCGAATTTAACGAACTAACTTCAATGCTTTTTCAAAGTAATTTATTAACCGGGCTTGAAATTACCATTTTAGATCCTGATCTCGATCCTACCGGACAATACACCAAAGAGTTTGTACAGCAATTTACCACTACTTTTAATCAACACATCCACTTAGGCTCCTAACCAAACTTAAAAAAAGCGTATTTTAGCTCATTACATCGATAAAACTTAAAACCTCTTATCATCATGAATACAGCCGTACAAGATTATAACAATGCACAAAGCAGCACTGATCGGGAAATCTGTAATCGGCTGGCTGCTTTAATCAACGAAAACCTTACGGATGCGGAGAATAAAATCTGGCACGCGCATCCGGTTTGGTTTTTAGAGGGTAATCCTATTGTAGGCTACAGCAAGCTAAAGAACAACGTTAGATTATTGTTCTGGAGCGGCCAGTCTTTTGATGAAGAACAACTTGCCAATGAAGGTTCTTTCAAAGCAGCAGAATTTCGCTATACCTCAGTCGACCAAATTAACCCATCCGACTTAAAACGCTGGCTAAAAAAAGCAAGAGAAATTCAGTGGGACTATAAAAACATTGTCAAACGTAAGGGAGTTTTAATACGTCTGAAATAATTTAAAAAAGTATTATATTCAATCTTTGAATTAAAAAGCAATCCTAAAAACTCTTTAAATTTTAAATGGAGAAAGAACAACTCATACAAATATTCATCTATTTTCATGCTCTGTTTGGCGGCATTGCGCTTCTTTCGGGATTCCTTTCGTTAGCATCTAAAAAAGGAAAAAGCATCCATAAAAAATCCGGAAAACTTTTTTATTATACCATGCTTCTGTCGGCCATAAGCGCCATGATTATTTCGATACTGCCCAAACATCAAAGTCCGTTTTTATTTTCAATCGGAATTTTTAGTTCCTATTTTGTACTAACCGGCTACAGGGCTTTGCGCTTTAAAAAAAGTGATGTAAATCTTAAAAACGATAAAATCATTTCAGGAATTATGCTCGCTACGGGGCTTATAATGATCCTGTACAATCCGTTAGTAAATCAATCCATCAATATTGTTTTAACCGCTTTTGGCCTAGTTGGACTGATTTTTTCAAGCAGGGATTTAATGCTTTTTAAAAATAAAACCAGACTAAAAAGTGTGTGGCTAAAATTACACTTAGGAAAAATGATTGGCGGTTATATCTCTGCCACCACTGCTTTTGTGGTTGTAAATGAATTTTTCCCTAGTTTTTATGGTTGGTTTATCCCCGGAACAATTGGCGGATTCTATATTGTTTATTGGATCAGAAAACTCAATAAAAAACAAAATCAGGCTAAAATAAATTTAGAATGAAAATAACTCCGGCCGAAAAAACAGATTATGGCATCTTAAGAACCTTATTCCTGCAAGAAAGGCGATCTACTTTTTATTGGCTTGATCCGTCAGTATTTCAACTCAAAGATTTTGACTCCTTAACCAAAGGAGAAACAATTTTAGTCGCGCGAATTGGTGAAACTATCGTTGGATTTATTTCGATCTGGATGAAAAGTCGTTTCATTCATCATTTGTATGTAGATCAAGACTATCAAAGCAAAGGTATTGGAAGTGCTTTATTAAAAGCTGCCATTCAGATAACCGATTTACCAATTACACTCAAATGCCTTGAAAACAATAGTAGAGCTGTTATTTTTTATCAGCAAAAAGGTTTCTCCATCAAAGAAAGAGGTTTATCAGAACACGGCCCCTATATTTTGTTTGAACTGACAGGGAGTATAAAATAAAACGCGAAAGAAAATATCAGCCGGGCATTTTTTGGACATCAAAAAAAATCCGCTCTTCAAAAAGATTTGAGAAGCGGAAATAAAGCTTTTAGTTTCTTAACGAACTAGAAATAGAGCATTACTGAATAACAAAATTCCATTTTCCCAAAAACCTCTGAAAAGCGGGTTATCCATCATGTAAATTACAGTTCCATCTCCTCTTTTGTCTACAGCAAAACTTACCGTTTCGTTCAGTTTTTTTCTAATATCATTACCTACAAATCCATAGCTTAAATAATCTTTCGGAATGTACGCCACATTGATGGCCTTTTTTAGCAATGAGAATGATCTTTCGTTACTTTTAAGACTAAAATACGTATTCCCTAAGCCGAAAGCCATTGGATAGGTTTTGTCAAGTTTATTCTCGATGATGGCACCGGGAATCGAACCCGAAATTTCTCTTCGCTCCGAACCTTCAAAGTCCAGAAAACGTTTTTTAAGTTCGATCTCTTTCTCTTCTTTTTCTGATTTTTCTTTATCTTCTTTACTTGCAAACAAACTCAAAGCATATCCGTCACGGTCCTGAAACAATGAAATTGCATTGGCCATGGCAATAACTTTTCCGCCATTTTTCACCCATTCATCGATTTGCTTTTTCTGATCTTCCGCTAGGTCATAGCTACCGTCTGAAAGAATCAAAGTATTATAGTTGTACAATTTAACTCTGTTTAAATTTGCCGTTTCTACAATACTCACCGGATAAGCAACTGTTTCATCCAGATAAAACCATGTCGCTCCAAACTCGGTTGAAACTACTCCTTTTCCGGACAACATTAGTATTTTTGGCGCTTTAAGTAACGTAAAATTCTCCCCTCCGATATCTTTAGAATTAGTCGAAAATCCTGTACTGATAAAACTAAAATCGGTTTTGACTTTGATAATATTGCCGACTGTCTTTTCAAAATCTGTAATTTTTGGATTATCGGCTCTGCTGATAATTAATCCTCCCGGCTCGACCGTAACGGTTCCGAAAACTGCTTTTTTCATGGCCGAACGAACTTTAATTCCCGCCTGATGCAGCAAAGAAACAACCTGAGCCGAGGTTCTGTTATTCCACGGAACATAAAAGGCGTAAACGGATTCCGGTATGTTTTTTTCTGCAGACTCGATTTTATTCTTTGTTTTAATCTGAACACTATTTTTGACCGCATAACCGTCAACACCATAAGCTAAAGGAAGTGCCCAGGCAGTAATATCATACGATAAACTGTCATTTAATTTCTGATTGGGTTCAAACAATACCTGTGTTAAAACCGATCTTGGCTGATCTGCTTTAATAATCAAATCATTAGGCTCAATTTTAAAACTCTCGTTCTTCTTAGTTTGATAATGAAATCCGGAGGCGCTTCCGGGCGCCTCTGCGTAACTAAATTCAACATCATTCTTTTGAAGCAGCTCCACCAGCTGTTCCAGCTTAGGATTATTTTTCAAAACATACGTATTGTAAACCCCTTTTGCTTTTTTACGGGCATTGATATGAAAATCCCTGAAACCTTTCAGCAATACTTCTTTTTGTGAGGCGGCGCTTTCTACCACAGTCAAAACTGCTGCGGCATGCTGTGTCAAACGATCTTTTATGGTAACATTAGAGCCGTTTTCCATGGTTACTTCACGTCCTGCTCCTATTCCGCCTTTTTCAAGCGTAAGACCTACGGCGCCATTATAGGTTGGATAGGTATCTCCGTAACTCGGATAAAACAAATCAAATCGCTCTCTGGTATTGTACATCCAGTTTTCCTTGTCAAACTTCTGCGAGATATTTTTACCTAAAACCGTATAAAAATCCTTCTGATATTGTTCAATAAATTCATGCAGAGGTTCTGCAGCCGGTGGGAAAAAATAAGGTGAATTGTAACTCATTTCATGCACATCGGTATGTACCTGTGGCATCCATTGGTTGTACAATTTAATGCGCTGCTGCGATTCAATTTGTGTCTGCCATGCCCAGTCGCGGTTCAAATCAAAAAGATAATGATTGTATCTTCCACCCGGCCAGACTTCCATATGTTCTCTGTCATACAAACCCGGATGTGTTTTTTTTCCGGAGATTTCTCTCAGCCAGTTTCCATATCGCGAATAACCATCGGGATTGATGCACGGATCCAGAATGACAATGGTATTTTTGAGCCATTGTTTTGTCGCTTCATTTGACGGATTCAAAAGTTCGTAGGCCACAGTTAAGGCGCTTTCGGTTCCGGCAAACTCATTTCCATGAACGTTAAAACTCAGCCAGACAATAATTTTATTTTCAACTCCACTCGTTTTTTTATCTGATAGTCCAATGGCGGCTAAATTATTGTTTCTAATTTGTTCCAGATTTGCCAAGTTTTCGGGAGTCGAAATATAATAAACATTCAGATCCCGCTGTTCGTTGGTTGCGCCGTATTTTTGTTTTTTGATCGATTGCGATTGTTCCGTCAGATATTTAAAATACTCTTCGACCTGATGGTAATAACTAATTTGTTTTCCGTAATTCGGAATAAATTCTGAAGGTGCTTTTAATTGTGCAAAGGCAGAAAAAGAAATGGTTAACAGCAGAACTGCTACAAAGAATATTTTCTTCATAAATAATTTGGTTTTAGATGGTTGGTTAAAAATAACAATTAACTTCATCTCTTTTAGAAAATTAGCGAGGAAAAGTTATGAGTTATAAGTTATGAGTTGTGAAATGTAAAATGCAAGCCGAAAACTCAACAATCTAACAATCCAATAATCTAACAATCTAATTATCTAATTGTCTGATTCACCCCTCAATCTTGTCTCTTCACACCCCTAACACCTTGATAATTAAAACCTAAATTTGTATTCTAACTTTTAAACCCTTACCCAATGAGTGCAACAAATTTTACCACAGTTATAAGAGTAGATCAGTCTCCACAGGAAGTTTTTGATGCCGTTACGAATGTGCGCGGTTGGTGGTCGGAAGAAATCGAAGGCAATAGTGCAAAACTAAACGATGAATTTGACTACCATTACGAAGATATCCATCGTTGTAAAGTAAAAATCACAGAAGTAATTCCGAATCAGAAAATAGTCTGGTTAGTGGAAAAAAATTACTTCAAGTTTACAGAAGATAAAACGGAATGGACGGGAACTCATCCTACTTTTGAAATTTCTGAAAAAGACGGCAAAACAGAACTTCGTTTTACTCATGTGGGTTTGGTACCTGAATATGAATGTTTTGAAATTTGCAAAGGCGCCTGGACCAATTATATCGGAAATAGTTTGCTTAAACTAATTACAACCGGAAAAGGAGAACCAAACGCAACCGGAAAACCACAAACAGAAAACGAAAAAAAACTTTCTGAAAAAGAATAAAAAACAAACCCGAAAGCATCATTTAATTACAATACCAACTATAATTTTCATACATTCGTTTTACTAAAACGATGACTATGAACCCTATTTTAAGAAATACATTAGCAGTTATAACAGGTCTTTTTGTTGGAAGTATTGTCAATATGGCTATCATATTAATGAGCAGTTCTGTCATTCCGCCTCCCCATGGTGCTGATGTCACAACCATGGAAGGACTAAAAGCAACTATGCATTTGTTTGAACCCAAACATTTTCTTTTTCCCTTTCTGGCGCACGCAATAGGTACGTTTGCAGGTGCGGGAACAACTGTTTTAATTGCAATCAGTAATAAAACAAAACTAGGACTGGTTATTGGTGCTTTCTTTTTACTTGGGGGAATTGTAAATGTGTGCTCATTGCCTTCACCGGTTTGGTTTACGATCACAGACCTTTTCTTTGCCTATATACCAACTGCTTATCTGGCTGTAAAATTGTTTGCAAAAAAAGATTCTAAATCGTAAAACTCCGCTTTATAAAATAATGAAGAAAATTGGGCTTGTGGGCGGAATCAGCTGGGTTTCTACCATAGATTACTACAAATTTATTAACGAAGGAGTAAATAAAAAATTAGGTGGACTTCAATTTGCGGAATGCCTGATTTATTCACTAAACTTTGGTGATGTACAGGAAAAAACTTGGGCTCATTCCTATGAACTCTTATGGAATGCCTGCTTAAGTTTAAAAAACAGCGGTGTTGATGCTATCGTTTTGTGTGCAAACACAGCACATATGTTTGCCCGTGAAATCGAAAATGAAATTGGACTGCCCCTAATTCATATCGGAACGGAGACCGCAAAAGTCATTGTAAAAGAAAAAATCACAACCGTTGGACTTATAGGAACTTCATTCTCGATGGAAATGGATTTTTACAAAGATCGTCTTAAAAGTTTTGGACTGAATGTCCTGATACCCGAAAAACAGGAAACGCGGGACTACATACAATATGTTTTAAAAGAAGAACTTGGAAGAGGAATTATCAATCCCGATTCGAGACAAAATTATATCCAAATTGCAAACGAACTTATTCTGCAAGGTGCCGAAGGCATCATTTTAGGGTGTACCGAAATTCCGTTACTGTTAAATCAGTCTGATTTTTCTGTACCTGTTTTTGACACTACAAAAATACATTCTCAAGCTATCGTAGACTTTATACTATCTTAAAATTAAGCACTTAAGCCCGTTTAGTGCAATTAATTTCATAACTTAGTTAACTCATTAAACTTAAATACCATGACTAAGAAAGAAATCGCCCGCGACTTTTTAAAACTCGCCGCAAACGGACATTCGCACGAAGCTTTTCGTCTTCATGCCGGCGAAAATTTCAAACATCACAATGCTTATTTTAAAGGAGATGCCGAAACGCTGATGTTGGCCATGGAAGAATCAACCCGAAAAAATCCCAATAAAACTTTAACTATTCATCATATTCTGGAAGATAAAGATCTGGTCGCCGTACATTCGCACCTGAAACAGACTCCTGCTGACATTGGTTTTGCTGTCGTACATATCCTTCGTTTTGAATTGGATAAAATTGTAGAATTTTGGGATTTAGGGCAATCCATTCCTACCGAAATGATTAATGAAAATGGGATGTTCTAAAAAAAACTTTATTCTTCCGAATTCAGATTCAAAAATCTAAAGAACAAAAGTAATGTCTTAAATCTGTAAAAAATGGCACAAAATAAAACTATAGAAACAGAAAACAGTGTTGCCGATTTTATCAACGCTGTCGAAGATACAACCAAAAAAAATGATGCATTCGAACTGGTCAGGCTGATGCAGGAACAAACGGGTTTTGAAGCCAAAATGTGGGGACCAAGTATCATAGGTTTTGGTAGTTATCATTATAAATATGCCAGCGGCCGTGAAGGCGATGCCCCATTGGTGGCGTTTTCACCAAGAAAAGCCGCAATTTCACTTTATATGTACGCATCACCTGAAAAAAGAGAGGAGCTACTCTCCGAATTTGGAAAATACAAAGCCGAAAAAGGTTGTATTTATGTCAAAAAATTAAGCGATATTGACCTCGAAATTCTTAAAAAAATGATTTCCGTGTCAGTTGAGCACTTACAAGAACTATATCCCCCTCAATAAAAATGATTACACCTTTTCTAATTATAATTCTGATTTTAGGCATTACACTTTACTTCTTTCTACAGCATCCAAAGTTTGGTAAAGCACCTTCAGGAGAAAGATTGACATTGATTCAAAAATCACCTCAATTTAAAAATGGCAAATTCGAAAATCAAAACCATACACCGGAATTGGCTGAAGGTTACGGCTATCCACAAGTATTATATGATTTTCTCCTTAAAAAAGTAGACAGAAAGACTCCATCTGACGTAATCCCGTCCATCAAAACCAATTTACTGGAACTTTCGCCCGAAAAAGAGGTACTAATCTGGTTTGGACATTCTTCCTATTTCATCCAGCTTGAAGGGAAACGCTTTTTGATTGACCCCGTTTTCAGCGGTAATGCCTCCCCGATTCCCGGCACCACAAAAGCATTCAAAGGAACGGATATTTACACAGTTGATGATCTTCCGGAAATTGATTATTTACTGATCACGCACGATCACTATGACCATCTCGATTATGAAACCATTTTACAATTGAAACCTAAAACCAAACACATAATCTGTTCTCTTGGGGTAGGCTCTCACTTTGAATTTTGGGGATTTCCAACTGAAAACATCATTGAAAAAGACTGGTTTGAAAAAATAGAACTCGATCAGAATTTAACGCTTTATACTACTCCTTCAAGGCATTTTTCGGGCAGAAGTTTTAAACGATGCAACACGCTTTGGACGTCGTTTGTAATAGAAACCAAAGATTTTAAAATGTATCTGGGCGGCGATAGCGGCTATGACACCCATTTTAAAGAGATTGGTACTCAATTTGGTCCTTTTGACATCGCTCTAATTGACAACGGCCAATACAATCCCGCTTGGAAATACATTCATAATTTACCCGAAGATGTTATCAAAGCCATGAAAGATCTGAATGCCAAAAGAGTATTTCCGGTGCATTCTTCCAAGTTTTCATTGGCACCTCATTCCTGGGACGAACCTTTGAATAAAGTCACTGAATTAAATAATTTATCGGAAAACCCAATTCCGTTGATTACTCCCATGATTGGAGAATTAGTGGAACTAAAAAATGAAAAACAGCAATTCCAACAGTGGTGGAAAGGCATAAAATAACCCGCATTCTTCAATTAATAAAATAAAAATGATTCCTTCAGCTTATACCCTGCGCAGTGCACTCCCTTCCGAATTTGAAGAAATTGGAAAATTACTCATTAGTGTTTATTCACAATTAGAAGGTTTTCCTAAAGAAAATGAGCAGCCCAACTATTATAAAATGCTGGCCAATATTGGCGATTTTACCCATCAGCCGCAAACCGAACTTTTAGTCGCTGCTGACGAAAACAATACAATTCTTGGTGCTGTAATCTATTTTAACGACATGAAAAACTACGGTTCGGGCGGAATTGCTACTCAGGAACAAAACTCAGCCGGATTTCGATTACTGGGAGTTGCGCCAACTGCCCGCGGAAAAGGAATTGGTAAGCTTCTAACGCAGGAATGCATCCAAAAAGCGGCTAATAACAAACGTACTCAATTGATCATTCATTCGACTTTAGCCATGAAAACAGCCTGGGAAATGTATGAAAAATTGGGTTTCAAAAGATCTGAAGACTTAGACTTTATGCAAGGTGAACTCGCAGTATTTGGCTTTCGTTTACCGCTTAATTCCTAAAACTAACCTGTTACTTAAAAAGTTCAAAAAATGAATACCTCTCTTTTAAATCTGCAGCCTGAAATTCTGGAAAATGATCTGATTCAATTACTGCCGCTTCAGGAAAATGATTTTGAAAAATTATACAAAGTGGCTTCAGATCCTTTGATTTGGGAACAGCATCCGAATAAAAACCGTTATGAAAAAGAAGTTTTTCAAAATTTCTTTGAAGGTGCTATGGAAAGCAAAGGCGCTTTTCTGATCATCGATAAATCAACCGGAGAAATTGCCGGAAGCACCCGATTTTATGAATACGATCCTGAAAACAAAGCTGTTTTTATTGGATATACCTTCTATGGAAGAAAATTTTGGGGCACCGGATTTAATACTCAGGTAAAAAAAATGATGCTGGATTATGCTTTTAGAGCAGTTGACAAAGTCCAGTTTCATATTGGAGCGGAAAATTACCGTTCGCAAAAAGCCATAGAAAAACTGGGTGCTGTTAAAGTAGAAGAAATAAACGTTGCCTACTACAATGAACCATCGCGTCATAATTTTGTATACGAATTAAAAAAATAATGAAAAGAATAACTGTTTTCTGTGGTTCCAGTTTTGGAACCGACAAAATTTATAAAGAACAGGCAGCACTGCTTGGAAAAACTTTAGCCCAACAAAATATAGAGTTGGTTTATGGCGGAGCAAATGTAGGCCTGATGGGCGCTGTCGCCGATGGTATTTTGAACGAAGGTGGAAAAGCTATTGGTGTACTCCCCAACTTTTTAAGATCAAAAGAAATTGCCCATTTGGGTTTGACCGAATTAATCGTTGTGGAAAGCATGCACGAAAGAAAGACCAAAATGAATGATTTATGCGACGGTGTTATTGCATTACCGGGTGGTTTTGGAACTTTGGAAGAACTTTTTGAAATGCTGACCTGGGGACAATTAGGTTTGCATAAAAAACCAATCGGCATTCTGAACATCAATGGCTTTTATGATCCTCTGATTGAACTAACCAAAGTTATGGTAGAGAAAGGTTTATTAAAGCCTGTCAATCAGGAAATGCTTCTGGTGAGCGATACTATTGAGGATTTATTACATCAAATGAGAAATTACGTTCCGCCAACCACCGGAAAATGGATTGATACAACACAATCCTAGTATCTGAAAAATAGTTGCAGCGAAATTCTTTTCAGACAAATCATAGTGCTTCCGGAACAAGTATCGGCCAATCAATAGTTCTAATTTTACAGTATTAACAAAAAACTAAAATCATGGATACTTTTATTGTGGATACTAAAACAATTACATTATTGCTGGCTACCTTATTTACAGGGCTTTTAGCCGGAATATTTTTAACCTGGGGCAACGCTGTAACTCCGGGAATTGGAAAACTGGATGACATCAATTATCTCAGGGCTTTTCAAAACATGAATCGCACCATACAGAATCCGGTATTCTTTCTGGTCTTTTTTGGTTCTTTCCTGTTTTCTTTTGCAGCGGCTTATTTTAATAAATCAAATACGATTGTTTTAAGTCTGACGATCGGTGCTGCGATTATCTATTTCGCAGGTGTTATTCTGGTTACTATTTTGGGAAACATTCCGCTTAACGAAATGCTTGATAAAACAGATCTGGTTCATACCTCAATTCAGGAGGCTGCCCTTTTACGAAGTAAGTTTGAAGCAAAATGGAACAATCTCCACCTTTTCCGAATCGTGGCTTCTATAATTTCTTTTTTACTTTTGATCGTTAGCTGTTTGCTAAAAACGAAACCATAAATTTTATAAATTAGAGGTCGGGGAAAAATGAAATTGAAAGTTCTAAATTTCAGCTTTCACAAAACTCATTTTACATTTCACAATCAAAAAACATGAAAACAAAAAACAACCACTTCGCAAAAGCCGAAATGCTGATCAGAAAACCTGTCTCAGAAGTTTTTCAGGCGTTTACAGATCCGGAAATCACCAGTAAATTTTGGTTTACAAAAAGTTCAGGAAAACTAATCGCCGGAACAACAACCGAATGGGCCTGGGAAATGTATGGATTCTCGTTAACGGTGACTACTCATATTTTAGAGGAAAATAAAAAAATTGTAATCGAATGGGGAAATCCTAATGAAACCACCATAGTCGAATGGACATTTAGTCCGTTAAACGAAAATGAAACCTTTGTCAGTATCACCAATTCAGATTTAAAAGGAGATCCCGATAAAATCATCGATCAGGTTCGAAATTCTACCGAAGGCTTTACTTTGGTACTGGCCGGAGCAAAAGCTTATTTAGAACACAACATTCAACTCAATTTAGTTTTGGATCGATTCCCTAAAGGATTGGAATAAACAACCAAGAACCTGAAACTTTAAACAATTTAAGACCATCGCATGGAAACAAAGAAACCGGAAAACATTGATGAATATATTGGTGCTTTCCCAAATGATGTTCAGGAAATCTTAGAGAGGATTCGAATGACCGTTCAGAATGCAGCTCCTGATGCCAAAGAAAAAATCAGTTATTCTATGCCAGCTTTTGAGCAAAACGGAATCGTAGTTTATTTTGCGGCTTTCAAAAATCATATTGGACTTTATGCTTTGCCCAGTGGGCATGATGCTTTTAAAGAAGAACTGTCAAAATACAAATCAGGAAAAGGCTCTGTACAATTTCCTTTAAATCAGCCTATGCCCTATGATTTAATTACCGAAATTGTAAAATTCAGAGTAAAAGAAAATCTGGAAAAAATAAAAAAGAAATAAGGAGGCACAAATCTGACAACTTATATACTACTTATTAAACTTCCCAAAATGCCACAAAACACCCGAAGGATCGTGTAAAAAACATTCACTTCCCCAATCCTGATGAACGATAGGTGTTAATTTTACTCCGTATTTTTCCGTTAAGTTAAGTGCTAAAAGCTGCTTGTAATAGTAATCGACATCTTCTACTTCTAAAAAAATCATGGTGTTTTCATTCCAGCTTTTATCGTAATAATCCTGAAGATAAAAGGACAAATCTCCCGCTTCAAAAACAGAAAATTTTGGATCTAAAACTCCTTCTTCAAAACCTAAATCCTGATAGAAACTTCTGGAAATCTCAAAATCTTTGGCTCCTATAAAAGGTCGGATCGATATTGCTTTGTGCTTCATAATTGCTCGTTTTAGAAGTTAAAAAACAGTTTTCTATTTATCAAAACCCAATTGTTTTCGCAAATCTAAATTCAGTCCGTATTGTTCCTGAACCGAAATTATTTTTCGTGAATTTTTATTAATATCGTTTCCTTCCGCCGTCCATAAAAAAGGATAAAAGTTAAAGACTTCATCGCCTTTCAATTTTGATACTTCGGCTCTCCATCCATTCCATCTGTTGCCTTGATAGAACTTATCCAGATCATTATCAAAACAGAATCCTAAAAATTCAGAATACGTAATATCCAGCTGTTCGTACTCCAGATTATCAGGAGAGAAATAATACATTTTTCCAACATCACTTCCTAATCCTCCTCCATTTAGAAGGTAGAAACCTCCAATAGCATCGTCGGCAACTAATAAAAAAGGCGCTGTTTCGCCAAAATCATTAAACGATTTCCCTTTGTTCCAATCCGGAAGCGTACGATTGAATTTTGCATTTCCTGAACCCAGAATTCTAATCCAGCCATCGTCGATCAAAAGACCTCCTGTATGGTACACAATAGCTCCCATTGGCGAGCGGGTGGTAACCTGAATTTTGTACAAAACTTCTTTTGCTTTTAAGGCGTCAACCGGCAAAATTTCAACTTTATTTTTTGCTGTCTTAATCCATTCTTCGACCTGAGTCCATCCTGGGTCGGCTTTGTCTATAAGTTCTTCGGCTTTTTTCATTTTATTTTGCGCAGTTGCTGTAAGAGTTAAAAAGGTCAATACAATTAAAGGAAATTTTAGTACCATCTTAGAAAATTACAAATTATTTATTCTAGCCTTTTTTCAAAATATTACCCAAACCTCGACCAATTTGTTCTATTGCTTCCAGACCTTTTGTCAATGGTGTTGCAGTGAAATCATCGTAGGCATCCATTGCAGTCTCTTTACGGTCTTCCTGTCCATAAACCAAAATCAGATTGTTATCGCTAAATGATTTTTCAAATTTCTGTGGCAATCTGTCAAAAATCGATTGGTACGAAACGGATCCTTTTCTGGAGAAGTTAAAAACAATCAGATCTGTAGCTTTAATTTCATCTGAGATCGATTCAAAATCATCCCAGTTCAAAATACTTTTAAAAGCTAGTTTGCCATTTAATTTCAATTTAGTGGCAATCTGCACAATGGCCTCATGTGTTTTGTATTCGGCATAAACGACGATCGGAATACTTAATTCCTGAGATAATCGAGAGATCTTTTGCAGCAGCAGGTGAAATCCAACACCTCTTTCAGAGAAAGGCGGACAGATAAAAACCAGTCTTTTTTCCTCAATAAATGTTTTTTGAAACCTGCAAATGAACAAACATTTGTCTACATTATTGATAATCGAGTCTACATTTTCACCGAAAATTTTATCCAAAAAACCGGTTTTTCTGGGCCATCCCACGATCACAATATCGGACATGATTTCTTTGGACGTTCTCGCAATTCCACTTGCCGGATTATGGTCGATTCTGGCAATCGTATTGATTTTTACTTCTGAAGCTGACCCCTGAATAACAAATTTATCAACAGCTTTTCGGTATTTTAAGATATTAATTTCAGCCTGATCGTTATTCGGTACAATCGTTAATAGCGTCACCGGATTAGATGATTTTTTATCTTTTATCAAAAGTGCGAAATCCAGCAAACTTTCCGTAGCCGACGTTTTGGCTAACGGAATCAGGATATGTTCGTCCAGAATCTGATCGCCATTGGCATCTTCATTTGAAACTTCTTCTTCGCAAATAGCAATCTTTTTAGCTGCTTTTTCTGTCGCGAAAGAGGCCACAATACAAGTAATCAGAATTAAAATAATTGTTCCGTTCAGGATATTTTCGTCTAAGATTTTTGCTTTAAATCCAACCAGAATAACGGCTAAAGTCGCAGCAGCATGTGCACTGCTCAATCCAAAAATAAGCTGTCTTTCGGTTTTGGTATATCTAAATACAATCTGTGTAAAAAAGGCCGCGATCCATTTTCCAAAAATAGCCACCACACTCAAAGTTCCTGCTACAATTAAAGCGGTTGGTCCGCTTAGGATCACGCTGATGTCTACCAGCATTCCCACCGAAATCAGGAAAAAAGGAATGAATAGTGAATTCCCAATAAACTCAATTCTGTTCATCAAAGCTGATGAATGCGGAATTAAAGGGTTTAATGCTAAACCGGCAACGAATGCTCCAATAATAGGCTCTACTCCCGCTACCTCTGCTAAAAATGCAGCAAAAAATACCACTGAAAGCACAAATATATAGTGGGCGTGTTTCTCACTTTCCAATTTTTTAAAGAACCACTTCGCTATCCTTGGAATAACCAAAAACATGATGGCCGAAAAAATGGCCAGTGAAACCGTCAATTTAATCCAGAAAGCCTGATTCAAACTTCCCTGACTGCTTCCCATAATCACTGCCAAAATAATCAAAACGGCAGTATCTGTTAAAATAGTTCCTCCAACTGTAATAGCCACTGCCTGATTTTTTGCGATTCCGAGTTTACTCACAATCGGGTACGCCACCAATGTGTGGGTGGCAAACATACTGGCTGTTAAAAAACTCGCATTAAAATCATATTTCAGCAGATAAAAACAAACCGGGAAACCAATCGTTAACGGAAAAATAAAGGTGAAAAAACCGAACAATAAACTCTTGTTTCTATTGGCTTTAAACTCGTTCATATCCAGTTCCAGACCCGCAATAAACATGATATACAAAAGTCCGATTGTCGAAAACAAATCAACAGCAGAGTTCTTGGCCAGAATATTCAATCCGTGAGGCCCAATGATGACTCCTGAAATTATAAGTCCGATAATTCCCGGGATATTTATTTTTTTAAGTAAAATCGGTGACAAGAGGATGATGAAAAGGATCAAAGAAAAAATCAATACCGGATTACTGAGTGGTAATTCGAATTCTTGTAAAAAATGCCTGAAAAATTCTATCATAATGTAATTTTATCTTCTTAACAATATTTTAATTCTCCGCAGAAAAAAGCGCCAAAAGCAAAATAAAATCTCAGAAGTTATTATTTGTCGTTTCTTCGAAAAGCAGAAAAAACGGCTTCTTTAGTGATTGTTTCATTACAAAAATACCTAAAAAAATTGCGAACTTTCTACGAAAATGGCATATTAAGCAATTAATTTTGTTTCGTTGCCAAATTATTAATATTTAATATTTATTTTAACAAAACTGCAACATTAACAATAGAAAATTGAGCAGGATTGCATTATTCAATTATCTTTGTCTTAATAAAAATTGCACAATGGAAGAATGTATCTCTGTTTTTGATATGCTTAAAATTGGCGTTGGTCCCTCAAGTTCACATACTTTAGGGCCATGGAGAGCCGCTGAACGTTTTTTGGAAGAGCTGAAAAACGAATCAATTTTAGACCAGACTAAACGTGTAAAAGTCGATTTATACGGATCTCTTTCCTTAACCGGAAAAGGTCATGCTACCGATTTGTCGGTAATGCTGGGTTTAAGCGGGCAAGATCCCGAGTATATTCCGGTTGAAAACATTGCCGGAATTATTAAAAACATTGAAGAACAGCACGAAATTATTCTGGCTAACGAATATAAAATTCCGTTTTACTTTCTTCAGGACATTGTTTTCAATAAAGATTTCCTTCCTTTTCATGCTAATGGATTAAAATTTACAGCCTATAAAGCTGACGATTCTGAATATGAATCTACTTTTTATTCGATTGGAGGAGGATTTGTCGTTAAAGAAGAACGCACCAATGCTAAAATCAAAGAAGAGATCAAATGTGCCTTCCCTTTCCCGATTCAAAATGCTGTTGAGCTTTTAAATTATACAGTGACCGAAAACAAATCGATTTCTGAAATTGTTTATGAAAACGAAAAATCGATGCGTCCGGAAGCTGAAATTCACTCCGAATTAATGCGCATTTGGCATACCATGTTAGAATGCATGTACATTGGCTGTCATTCAGAAGGAATTCTGCCGGGCGGTCTGAATGTTCGCAGACGTGCTTTTGACATGCATCAGAATTTAATCGGTTTATCTAACTATTCAGATCCACAAAGCTGGCTGGAAGAAATCAGAAAAACAGAGGTTAAATTTCGTCAAATCCTGAAATGGGTAAGCTGTTTTGCACTTGCCGTGAATGAGGTAAATGCTTCTTTAGGTCGTGTAGTTACTGCTCCTACAAACGGAAGTGCAGGTGTAATCCCGGCTGTTTTAATGTATTATCTGGTAATTGAAAACCATAATGCAGGCGAAAAAGAAATCAAACAATTCCTAATGGTTGCCGGAGAGATTGGTAGTATCTTCAAGAAAGGATCAACCATTTCTGCCGCAATGGGAGGCTGTCAGGCCGAAATTGGTGTATCCTCATCAATGGCTGCAGCAGCACTTTGCGAATTAATGGGCGGATCTCCTGCTCAGGTTTTAATGGCTGCCGAAATTGCCATGGAACATCACTTAGGTCTTACCTGTGACCCAATTGGCGGTTTGGTTCAGATTCCGTGTATCGAAAGAAATACAATGGGAGCCATAAAAGCTATCAATGCGGCTGAACTGGCGCTTGAAACCGATTCTAAAAATGCAAAAGTGCCTTTAGACAAAGTGATCAATACCATGTGGCAAACTGCCAAAGACATGAATTCCAAATACAAAGAAACCTCTGAAGGCGGATTGGCCATTGCCGTAAACATGGCGGATTGCTAAAGAACATTTGCCACAGATTAAATACGTTTGAATTAAGTTTATTACAGCTCTTTTTCAATCCTTTTAATCTGTGGCGAAAAAACTACTTCATGAAAAAGCACTTCTTACTTATAGCGATACTGTTTTGCTCTGCTCTGATTCATTCGCAAGAACGTTACTTTCTTAATTCTGATACTCGTCTCTATACTTCAACTACTACTGCAGGCGACTTTCTTGGCTATTTTAAATATGGAGCAGAAGTTCAGCTTCTTTCGGAAAGTAAAAATGGCTGGTATAAAGTAAGATCCGATAATTTCTCAGAAGGTTATGTTCCTGAGCAATTTATTGCAAAAAGGTTAAACGCAAAAGATGTTCAAACAAAAGATCCCGAAAATCCAATTATTGAAGGTAACGACAATTACTATGGCAGCAGCCATCTTTTTGTTTTAGTCGCCGGTTTAAAAGCAAGAGCACTACCGGATAAAAACTCAAAAATCAGAGCCATTCTGTTCACCGGTGATCCTGTAGCGGTTAATTATCTTCCAAAAAACCCGGACGAATGGGTAAACATACAAGGTCATAGTGATCCTGAGTATGCACAATTTACACTTGGAAAATTCCTTGGAAAAAGACCCGATTTTAATTCGTTACTCAAAGATTTTGATAAGCTGAATGTCAATGCGGTTGCAGAACGCAAAACGATTGGCGAACGAATTGTAGAATTGGCCTGGAACAGTGAAAATGCAAAACTGGCACCCGCATATCAAAGATATTATGAAGTTGTAAAACAATTAAACGATCCAAAACTTCTGGCCGATACTGAACTGAATATCGCTATTGCCAAAGGATTAGCGAAAACCAAAAAACCGGAAGAAATTACCGCTTTCAGTAAAAAAGCCGAATTTCTTTTAAAAGGTGTAAAAACAAAATCACTCTTTTTTTCGCAAAAAGATTTAGTCAAAAACTTTGGAAAACCTACTAAAAAAGGAACCGTAAGCGACGAATGCGGTATTTACCTCAGTGAGCTTTTTTACTACTATCCGGATTTTGAAGTTTCAGTAGATGAAAAACAAAATCAGGCTGAAATAACGAAGGTTTTTATCAACGAAAGCAACAAACTTGTTTTCAGTCCAACGGCTTCTCTCAATCACACTCTGACCGAAAAAGCATTTATTGAAAAATACGGGACTTATATCGGCGCTTCCATGAAAAACCCACACCTGTACGCTATTCAACTGGAAGACAGCGAATTTAGACTAGAATTCAGAGAGGGGAAATTATTTACGATTGAAATAATCTTCTATTGCTGATTTCAATCTATAATTATTCAATACTTTTACACATTCAAAAAAACTCAAAAATGTCAGTAGCAAAAAAAGATTATAAAAAGATCACCACAAAGTCATTAATCGAAATGAAAAGCAATGGAGAAAAAATCTCAATGCTTACCGCTTACGATTTTACAATGGCAAAAATTGTTGATACCGCAGGAATCGATGTTATTCTGGTAGGCGACTCTGCATCAAACGTTATGGCAGGTCATGAAACGACATTGCCTATTACTTTAGATCAAATGATTTACCATGCCTCGTCTGTAGTTCGCGCTGTAGATAGAGCTTTAGTAGTGGTAGATTTACCTTTCGGAAGTTACCAGTCAGATCCAAAAGAAGCTTTGCGCTCTGCGATCAGAATCATGAAAGAAAGCGGCGGACATGCGGTAAAACTTGAAGGAGGAAAAGAAATTAAAGAATCTATCAAAAAAATATTAAACGCAGGAATTCCGGTTATGGGACATTTGGGCTTAACACCTCAATCCATCTATAAATTCGGAACCTACAGCGTTCGTGCAAAAGAAGATGAAGAAGCCGAAAAATTAATTGAAGATGCTAAACTTCTCGAAAAAATTGGCTGTTTTGGTATTGTTTTAGAAAAAATCCCGGCTCATTTAGCCGAGCAGGTTGCTAAAAGCATTTCAATTCCGGTAATCGGAATCGGAGCCGGCGGCGGTGTAGACGGACAGGTTCTTGTAATTCATGATATGTTGGGAATGAACAACGAATTCAGTCCTCGTTTCTTACGCCGTTACTTAAATTTATACGAAGAAATGACTCAGGCTATCAGCCAATATGCTGCCGACGTTAAATCTGCAGATTTCCCGAATTCAGGGGAACAGTATTAATTTAGATTTTTCGATAGTTCGATTATTGGATTGTTAGATCGCAATTAACTCAATTTAAGAAAAACCTGTAATGCATAGATTTAAAGATTTAGAAATTTGGAAATCAAGCAGAAAATTCTGCTCCGAAATTTACGCCATTACATCTAATTTCCCTGAATCAGAAAAATTTGGTTTAACAAATCAACTTCGTCGTGCCTCTGTGTCTGTGCCTTCAAATATTGCTGAAGGATGCTCACGAAGCAGCAGCAAAGATTTTTCAAGATTTCTCGAAATTGCAATCGGTTCTATTTTCGAAATTGAAACTCAATTATTAATCTCTTTTGATTTAGGCTATCTCGATCAGGAAAAACTGGATGAGTTGTGCTTTAATCTCGATAGAATTGTAAAAATGACCTCAAAGTTTAAATCTACTCTAATATAATTTCAGTTGAACGACACTAACTTGGATCTTTCGATCTTAAGATTATTGAATTGTTCAACTGAAATTAAATTAAGTAACGCTGGTAACAAACAGATTACAAGATTTAAAACTATTAAAACACAACAATTGATCTCTTTTAATTTAGACAATCTCAATCTAAAAAATTCGAACAATCAAACAATCTAAAAATCTAAAAATCGATTTTGAAAGTACTTTCCAACAAAAACAACCTCCAAATTCTTCACGAAGACAATCACATCATTGTGGTCAACAAGCGTGTGGGTGATATTGTACAAGGAGATAAAACCGGGGATAAACCTTTATCTGATATTGTAAAAGAATACATCAAAGACAAATACAATAAACCCGGAGATGTTTTTCTGGGCGTCATTCATCGTCTGGACAGACCTACGACAGGAATTGTTGTTTTTGCCAGAACCAGTAAAGCATTGTCACGTATGAACGAAATGTTCAGTAATCGTGAAACTCAAAAGACGTATTGGGCGGTTGTTAAAAATAAACCGCAACAAAACACTGCGAAGCTCGTTCATTACCTCAAAAGAAACGAGAAAAACAATACTTCAAAAGCACATTTAAAGGAAGTTCCAGACAGTAAACTGGCCAGTCTGGATTATACTGTTTTCAAAGAGCTTCAAAATTATGTGGCACTCGAAATCAATTTGCATACCGGTCGTCATCATCAGATTCGTGCCCAACTGGCAGCGATTGGCTCTCCTATAAAAGGAGATTTAAAATATGGTTTTGACCGAAGTAATCCTGACGGCGGAATACATCTTCATGCCCGAAAATTAGTTTTTGTACATCCGGTTTCTAAAGAAAACATCACGATAATCGCTCCTACTCCCGACGAGACTATTTGGAATGCGCTATGATTTTATGATTTAATTGTTAAAATATCAAGTTTTATCGATTAACTTGCAGAAGCAAAAAATCAATCGGATTATACACTATGGACTATAAAAACAACATTGCCTACAGGAAAGAAACGTTAAAGAAATTGTTGTACAACATTCAGAAAAGCGAGGATTTGATTGTAAAAGCTTTGTACGATGATTTTAAAAAGCCTGAATTTGAAGCTGTTTTAACCGAAACCAACTATGTAATTTCGGATCTAAAGGATACTATTCGAAACATTAATAAATGGGCGAAACCAAAACGCGTTTTGCCTTCTCTGCTCAATTTCCCTTCTACCGATTACATTTTTAAAGAACCTTACGGAAATGTTTTGGTAATTGCTCCCTGGAATTATCCGTTTCAATTGGCTTTATGTCCTTTAATTTCAGCTGTAGCCGCCGGAAACAGAGTGGTTTTAAAACCTTCAGAACTAACACCTCACACCTCAGCAATGATTGCTAAAATTATTGAGAAGACCTTTCACGTCAAACATGTTGAAGTTATTGAAGGAGGTGTTGAAGTTTCGAACCAATTACTGGCACAGCGCTGGGATTATATTTTCTTTACCGGAAGTGTTACTGTTGGAAAAATTGTAGCCAAAGCTGCTGCCGAAAATTTAACTCCCGTAACTTTAGAACTAGGCGGAAAAAACCCATGTATCATTGACGAAACCGCGAATTTAAAGCTGGCCGCAAAACGAATCGTATGGGGGAAATTCATCAATGCCGGACAAACCTGTATTGCACCGGACTATATCCTGGTTCAGAAAAACATGAAAGTCAATTTTATTTCTTTTCTGATAGAAGAAATTCTAAAAGCTTATGGCAAAAAAATAGACAAATCTCCTGATTTTGCCCGCATCATCAACACCAAAAACTGGGTCCGACTAGACAGTATGATCGAACGCGAAAAGGTTATTTTTGGAGGAGAAACGGATGCTGAAAAAAACTATATCTCTCCTACTTTAATTGAAGAACCCGCTTTGGACAGTCCGGTCATGAAGGAAGAAATATTTGGTCCTATCCTTCCTATTCTGACTTACGAAACAGAGGCTGACATACACAACGTGATCAGTCGTTATGAAAAACCTCTTGCCTTTTATGTTTTCAGTGAAAATAAAAATTTTGCTAAAAAACTAATTACTTCCCATTCTTTCGGAGGAGGCTGTATTAATGATACCGTGGTTCATTTCTCAAACAAAAGACTACCATTCGGAGGAGTTGGTCATAGCGGTATTGGCGCTTATCACGGTCAATTGAGCTTTGATATTTTCTCACACCACAAAGCTGTCGTAAAAAAAGGAAACTGGCTTGATTTACCTATGCGTTATGCTCCTTACAAAGACAAACTGATATCCCTGAAACGTTTACTGAACTGGTTGTAATCTGTAAAAAAACAATTTCGCAATGTTTTCCAGATTTTCATATCAAATTGATTAAAAATATTATATTTACGGCGCATTAATTATTTAAAATTTCGTCGATATAAAATAATTCTACTCCAATAAAAATGAAATCTACATTCGATCAGATCAAAGACATTAAAAATCATGGATATACCTTAGATTTTTCAACTGTTTTCAATCATGCTTTTGAAAATTACAAGAAAATAGCCGTCTATGCCGGATTAATGCTATTGGTTTTTTCGGTATTCTTTGGTGCTATTGTTTATCTCATACTAGTTGCATTTTTTGGCATCGACAAATTAACGAATGCAAACTTCCTGAACATACAGCCTCAAAATCTGTCTCAAATTTATCTAGTCCTTTATATTATTGGAACAGCCTTCGTATCGGCAATTATGAGTCCTTTTACGGCAGGGTTTTTAAAAATGGCCGATTGTGCAGAAAAAGATCAGGAATTTAATGTCTCTACAATATTTTCCTATTACAAAAGCCGCCATTTCGCACAAATTTTTGCGGCGACCTTTTTGATTTCATTGTTTAGCGTTATCGTTACGACCTTTTTAGAAGTTCAAAAATTAAATGCCGTAGGATTAGTTTTCTCACTGACATTATCTTTTTTTACCTTCTTAACCATTCCACTTATCGTATTTGGAAACTTAAAAGCCATTGATGCCATTAAATCAAGTCTCATCTTGATAAGCAAACAGCCATTGATATTATTAGGACTTATAATTACTATAGTTGGCGCTATACTAGTTGGTCTTTGTGCATTTTGTATTGGAGTACTTTTTACGATCCCTTTTAGCTATTCCATGACTTATGCCATATATTGTGCTATTATAAAAACGGATAAAGAAGATCCTATTGACTCTATCGGTCAGTCTGATTTTTAAAAAATATAAAATTTCAGCTAAAAAAGAGTCTAACCTGCTCTGTTGAAATTTTCAAAATAAAAGATTTACTAAACCAAACATACCCCCGAATTCTATGGTAGCAAACTATAGTCTTTTCAATTCGTTGATCCCAGGAGTTGCCATACTTGGTAATGCCCTGAAATCAATTATTACGAAGTGGTATGTTATCAATTCAGATATCATATTTTACAACAATCCTAAACTCATTATGTTAGGATTGTCGATGATTGCCTTTCTGACCCTTCTCGTATATCAATTCTTCCGGATCAAGACCAGAATTGGCTACTTCATCGAAAGAAAACCGGAAACAGAAACAGTAAACAGAGAGTATCATCTCTATATTTTGTTCTTTGGTATTGCATTGATTGTAATCGAAATCATCAACGAAATTTTTAAAATCAGGCCAAAGAGTTTGCTTTTAGTAAATGTAAGCATAGGCTTCTCGATGCTTTTATTTTATTTTATCATTGGTAAAATTGAATTTTTAAAAGAGCGGGTTCAGTCGATATTTATTCTGTCCTTCTTTGTTTATCTCTTTTATATCGGATACAACATCATCTATCGCACCAACGATATTATTCCTATAATTGCTTTTTTAATTTTCTTCTACTTCTCCTACAGCATCTTAAAACCTATAAAACTATACTGGTTCTTTGTTGGATTAGTTTTTACCTTTCTGATTACAACGGTTGTTTATCAATTAATTCCCGTAAAATCATCCATTATCTTAATCAACTACTGTGTTCTGATTTTCATTCTTAATCAGGTTAAATATGTCGTTTTACTAAACAACAGTGATAATTTCAGATTCACCAATGAAATTGTACACAAAGGAAATTCACTGACTATTGCCACAAATGAAAAAAACGAAGTCTTATTTTGCAGTGAAACTATCACTTCTATTCTGGGATATTTACCGGACGAAGTTATGGGAGCTAAATTTTGGAAATTAACAAATGAAACAGACGATCCTGAAAACCTCAGCAATATAAATCATGAAGAAGACAAACTTTATATCCGGAAATTAAGAAGCAAAAACGGGGAATACAAATACATACAGTGGAAAGATAAAAGATTTTCTCAGGGTTTAATTATTAGTATCGGTCAGGATGTTACAGAACAAATTACCGTTCGTGATCAATACAAAAACCTGATCCAAACCGCTACGGATATCATTTTTGAAATTGACTCTGACGGCTATTTTACCTTTATCAATGACTTTGGTTTTTCGATATTGGGGTATTCTGAGAACGAAATTATCTCTCAGCATTATTCTAATTTCATCCATGAAAACTATCAGCGTAATGCCGTAGATTTCTATGAAAACCTGGAAATGAATGAAAATAATTTTCCCACCATTGAAATTCCTATTCTGAAGAAAAACGGGAAAAAGCTTTGGATTTCGCAAAAGATTATTGTTCGAAAAAATGACCTCGGACAAACAATTGGCTTTGCCGGAATAGCCCGTGACATTACTGAAATTAGAAATATTGAGAACGACAAAAGAAAACGTCTGAAGAAAATCGAATCGTATAACAATTCGATTAATAAACTCTCGACTACAGATTTTAGCCAATACGACAATTTAAATACGGTTATTGATTTTATCATAAAAGAAGCCGCAATAGTAACCAAAACCAATCGGGTGAGCTTTTGGAAATGTCATAAAGACTTAATCAGCTGCAAGAATCTTTTCAGCATTGACAAACAGCATCTTAATGACAAAAATATACTGGACAAACAATCGTATCCAATTTACTTTGAAACGCTTAAAAGCAAAGCAATCATAAATGCTCCGGACGTTTTCAATAAGCTCGAAACATCCGAATTTCAAAAATTATACTTTACTAAAAACCACATCAAATCGATGTTGGATGTCCCTATATTTTTAAACGGACAGCTTGTTGGAGTTGTTTGCTTTGAAAGTACCGAAGAAAAAAGAAACTGGGACAACGAGGATATCAATTACGCCCGCACCATTTCGGATGTAATCTCATTGGCAATCTCCTCACAAATGCGTTTGGAGGCCGAAAAAAAATTAGAATTCAAAAGTCAGCTATTGTCAGCCCTTTCCCTGTGTACCGAAAAATTTCTAATGAGTAAATCTACTCAGGAAATGTTTCAGGAGACCTACAATTTAATTGGAAAAGCAGCCAAAGTAGACCATATGTACTACTACGAAAAAGATTTTACAACAAATACCGTAAGTCAGAAATACAAATGGTCCAGACAGGGTATTGAGCATCAGATCACAAAATTACAGCGATTAACAAAAGATCAATTGCAAGAAATTTACGATGCTGCTCAGAACAAAAAAATCGTCAATACACTTACCCGCAAACTAGACAATACTTTTTTCAAACAACTACTGATTGCCAATGAAATCAAATCGATTCTGATATTACCGCTGTACATCAACGATATCTTTACCGGATTCATAGGCTTCGACGATTGCACCAAAGAGCGAAAATGGTCTGAAGAAGAAATTTACATCTTTCAGGTTCTGGCAAATAACATCTCATCGGCACTGGAAAGAAACCGAAACGAAACGAAAATTCTCGAAAGTGAGGAAAAATTCAAATTAATCGCCAACAACATTCCCGGCACGGTATACTTGTCAAAATTTGATGCTTTCTCTACTAAAATATTTCTCAACGATGAAATTTTAAATCTTACCGGTTATTCCAAATCAGAGTTTATTGAAAATAATTTATCCTTTTTATCTCTTATTCATCCTGATGACAAAGACGAAGTGATCAACAACCAAATCGATAATTTACAAAGTGGAATGCCGCTGCACAATATCTATCGCATCCGGCGGAAAACCGGCGAGTTTATCTGGGTAGAAGAATTTGGAGACGTGATTAAAAAAGGGGATGAAATTGAATTTGTGGGTGGAATTTATTTCGACATCACCAACAAAAAAGAAAGCGAAGATGCCATAAAAGCCAAGCAGCTTGCCGAGGCAGCCAATAAATCTAAATCTGATTTCCTGGCCAATATGTCGCATGAAATCAGAACCCCTTTGAATGGTATTATTGGTTTCACACATTTACTGATGAATACCGGCCTTGAAGAAATTCAGGAAAAATACATGACTACGATTAACCAGTCAGCGCATTCGCTACTGGATATCATCAATGACATTCTTGACTTTTCTAAAATCGAAGCGGGAAAACTCGAACTTTTTATCGATTTATACGACATCAAAAAAGTACTCGGACAAGTTTTTGATTTAATTGTATACGAATCCAATCAAAAAAATCTGCAGTTAGAATTAAATGTCGCACCCGATGTTCCCAAATACATCTGGACAGATATTGTGCGTATCAAACAAATCTTAATCAATCTGCTTTCAAATGCTGTTAAGTTTACCAACAAAGGCTCTATCAAGCTTAATGTTTCCGTTTTAGAAAAAAGCAGCAACAACGATTGCACTATCCGATTTTCGGTGGTGGATACCGGAATTGGAATTCTCGAAAAAAATCAGAAGAAAATCTTCAAAGCCTTTTCTCAGGAGGATAGCTCTACGACGAGAAAATTTGGAGGTACGGGATTAGGACTGACAATTTCAAATCAATTGCTTGCTTTAATGGAAAGCCGCTTACAACTGGAAAGTAAAATCGACAAAGGAAGTAATTTTTATTTTGACCTGAACTTAAAAACAAGCAATCAAAGCATTAGCGAGAAATACAATACTGAACTTCAAAATACCAGTCTCGAACTAAATTCCGACGACCCAGTTTCAAATCAAAAAAGTATTACCTTTTTGATTGTTGAAGACAATAAGGTCAACATGCTGCTTTTAAAAACCATCATCAAAAATCTGTACAGCGGTGCCTACATACACGAATGCGAAAATGGCTACGAAGCCGTAAGTCAATTTGAAAACATCAATCCTGATTTGGTTTTTATGGACATTCAGATGCCTATTATGAACGGTTATGAAACCACAAGAGCCATCAGAAATACCATTATAGGAAAAGACATTCCGATCATAGCCGTGACTGCCGGCGCCGAAAAAGAGGAACGCAACAAATGTCTTTCTGCCGGAATGAACGACTACATCTCTAAGCCCATAATGAAAGGCAGTGTTGAAGAAGCTTTAGTAAAATGGCTAAAATAATGCAAAACTAAATTCGGCTATTACGTCATTATTCCTAAAAAAAATATAAATTCGTACAACACAAACCTTTACGAACTAAAATCCAAATTACTATGAAATGGAAAGGAACGCGAGAAAGCGATAATGTTGAAGACCGAAGATCAATTTCTGGCGGAAAAGTTGCCATTGGCGGTGGCGTTATCGGTATTATTATTCTATTATTAAATGTTTTTGGTGGTGAAACCGGCCAAACGGTAGGTAATGTATTGGAGCAAATGCAAGGCGGACAACAAGCCACTGAGACTGCTGCCCCATTGAGTAAAGAAGATGAAGAAATGGGACATTTCGTAAGATCTGTTTTAGCTAAAACCGAAGACACCTGGGAGAAAAAATTCGCAGCAGAAGGACTTACTTATAAAAAACCTAAATTAGTACTTTTCAGAGGATCCGTAAACACAGCCTGTGGAGGTGCATCATCTGCATCCGGGCCATTTTATTGCCCGGGAGACCAAAAGGTATATATGGATTTAGGCTTCTTTGAAGAACTAAAAACTAAATTTGGTGCCCAAGGTGGGGATTTTGCTATTGCGTACGTTATAGCGCACGAAATAGGCCATCATATACAAACACTGTTGGGGACCTCGGCAAAAATGCGAGAAGCACAGGAAGGAAAAAGTGAAGCCGAAGCCAATAAACTATCTGTAGCGCTGGAATTACAAGCCGACTTTTATGCCGGAGTATGGGCTCATGACAACCAACAATATATAGAAGCTGGCGATATTGAAGAAGCCTTAAGTGCAGCCAACGCTGTTGGAGATGATGCCATTCAGAGCAAAATGCAGGGACAAGTGGTTCCGGATTCCTTTACTCATGGTACATCCGCGCAAAGAATGTTCTGGTTCAAAAAAGGTTTCCAAACCGGAGACATTAAACAAGGGAATACCTTTGATGAAATAAGATAGTTCACAAACTAAATTACAATAAACAAAAAAGCATGATTTTTTTTAGAATCATGCTTTTTTGTTTATTTCTCTCACCAGCTCACCAAATCCACTAAAAAAGCTTTAAGAATCTTCATAAACGCTGTAAGTTTCATTACTTATTATTTCACAACCATCCCTTTTAAATTAAAAACTCCTGAATCGAAATTGTCCTTTAGATTTTTTTGTAATTATTGGGGTTTATTACAAATTATTCAAATTCCAAATTTTAAATTCGATTCAGGAGAAATGCTAGGATCTACCTTACAGTGCTACCATTTTTAATTTATTAGACCATATCTTATAGGTTAAGAACTTATCTTTTACATTGTAAAGGTAGTACTGAACTTCAACCCATTACATGATTAAAATCATAGAAAATTATTTTTTTTATTTGATAATGAAATTCTGTAGCTGATCTGCTCTTTCCTTTTCTGGACGACACTACCTAACTCAGATCATAGTGCTTTGCACTATGCTGTCGCTAAGACTCTTTTAGAGCAACAGCTTACTATATTACCCACAAAGCTCGAAACGGAAGCCTGAAACTTGGAACTTGAAACTTGGAACTTGAAACCTGAAACTTGAAACCTGAAATTTTAAAACTCTCAAGATTCGTTTTTGTATAAAAACAAAAAAAAGCCTTGAATTTCTTCAAGGCTTTAAATTTCTGGGTGGCTGACCGGGTTCGAACCGGCGACCCGCGGCACCACAAACCGCTACTCTAACCAACTGAGCTACAACCACCATTTTTCTGCTTGTGCATTTCTGCTTAGCGAGTGCAAATATATAACTAATGTTGAGTTCTACAAAGAAAAAAATGAAAAATTTACAGTAAATTTTCTAAACTATTGACAGCCAAACACCTTTCAACAGTAAAACCTTCAGCAAAATCTTTCCCAACAAGCCTTCCTAGATCCTTCGCACGATAATCTAAACTCTCAAAGAAGTTTTTACTCGTAATTGGCGTAGCAGGTTCTTTTGAATTTGGGTCATAAAACTGAGTTTTATATGCCGAAACGGCTTCAACCTTTTTCTTTTCAAAACCTGTGATGTCCACTACAAAGTCAGGCACTATGTTTTTCCACTGTATATAATGGTACACCACCTTTGGTCGCCAGGCTTCCTGACGCTCTCCATCGATCGAGGTTTCGATTTTTGCCAATCCTGACAAAAAGCAGGCAT
Source organism: Flavobacterium sp. B183 (assembly GCF_023539155.1). Lineage (NCBI taxonomy): Bacteria > Pseudomonadati > Bacteroidota > Flavobacteriia > Flavobacteriales > Flavobacteriaceae > Flavobacterium > Flavobacterium sp. B183. The sequence goes on from NZ_CP097434.1 coordinate 5,042,287, forward strand.
CCGAAACTAATTTACTCCCTTTCCCGTGATCGATATGGCGGTCATCAATTGCATTACACAATACAATCTCTGGTTTGTACTTTCGAATCATTTTAATAACCTCCAGCTGGTGTTTTTCATCATTCGTAAAAAAGCCATCACGCATGCCCAGATTTTCACGAACCAAAACTCCTAATATCTTTGCTGCCTCTTTTGCTTCTTCATCTCTAATTTCCGCCGTACCACGCGTCCCTAACTCTCCACGTGTCAAATCGACAATACCCACTTTTTTACCCAGTGATACTTCTTTTAAAATTGTTCCTGCGCAACCCAATTCTACATCATCAGGATGTGCACCAAATGCTAATATGTCTAGTTTCATAATTTTTAATATCAATGTCAAAAATCAAAATTGATGTTTTGTCTATTTTCTTTACTCTTTTTTCTTTTTTCTTTTTTTTGTTTCAGGTTTCAAGTTTTCTTTGTTTCAAGTTTCAGGTTTCAGGTTAACAACAAAACTTGAAACTTTTTTCCAACTTATTTTATCTTCAACACTCTTTTCATTGTCATCGATTTGTTCACGCTTTCCTCCCATTCCTTTTCGGGAACGCTTTCTTTTGTAATACCGCAACCCATGTAAAGAATCGCCTTATTCTCCTGAATTTGCATGCTGCGTAAATTTACGTAGAAATCAGAACTGATCTCATCATGAGCAAAACTGCTGTTCAACTCCCCTAGAAATCCCGTGTAAAAAGTCCTGTCGTAATTTTCATTTTCAATAATAAATGCCTTTGCCTTTTTCTTTGGCAGACCGCAAACTGCGGGTGTTGGATGTAATGTATCGATTACTTCCTCAAGCGTCGAATTATCATTTAAAACTCCCGAGATATCTGTTTTGATATGCCAGATCGATCCCGCTTTTACACTGTAAGGTTCAGATACATCTACAGAAGAAGCTACTTCACGTAATCTTTTTACAATAAAATCCGTAACATATTGCTGCTCGTCTTTCTCCTTTTGCTGCCATAAAATATCCGTTTCCAGGGTTGCTTTTTGTGTTCCGGCCAAAGCCACTGTTTCAAAAACATTTCCATTGGCTTTCAGCAATCGTTCCGGTGTGGCTCCCATCCATAAACCAATTTTTGGATGAAAAAAAACATATGAAAAAGTCGTGGGATACAATTGAATCAGGTGCTGAAAAGTAGACACAAAATCGAACTCGCTTAAAGTTACTTTTTCGCTTCTGGACAGCACTACTTTTTTGAACTCATCGTTTTGAATCGCCTGAATTCCTTTTGAAACCAATGCTTCATAGTGTAACCTGGCCTCGTTATCAATCCCTGAATCTTCAATTTCAGCAGCCTCAAAAGCAATTTCCAGCTGTTCTGCTGTTAAAATTTCGGATTCATTCTCCGGAATCAATATCAGTTGTTTTTCATCAAAAGAAGCAAAAACAAAACCTTTTTCCTTGTAATCGGAGATTTTATGTAACGTGTCATTTTGCTGCAAAAGCGCAAAAATGGTAGTAGAATTCGGTTTAGAGTACATTACAAAAGGTAAACGCTTTTCGTACTGTACTTTAATTTTAGAAAAAAAATCATTCATACTTCCTATACTGTTTTCTTTTTTTCCAAAACCATATTGGTCAGTTTGCAAAGCGAAATCAGATTTCCTTCTTCATCCGTAATCTTGATTTCCCACAAGTGAATACTTCTTCCTTTGTGAATGATTCTTGCGGTTCCGAAAACCCAGCCTTCCCGAATACTTTTCAAGTGATTTGCCGAAATTTCTATGCCACGTACTTCCTGTTCTTTCATATCGATAAAAAAGAAGGATGCTGCACTACCAACACTTTCTGCCAGAGCTACTGAAGCTCCACCGTGTAACAAGCCCATTGGCTGATGAACAGAAGGATTTACAGGCATTTTTGCAGTTAAAAAATCAGGCCCTGCATCGATATATTCTATTTTTAGCGTTTCCATCAATGTGTTTTTTGAGAACTCATTACAGCGCGCTAAAATCTGCTCTTTTGTATAATTCATTAAAATAGTCTTTAAAAACGTAAAATTAAAGAAAAGATGAGATACAAATTTGAAAATCCCATTCTAAAATTAAAAATCCACTTCAAACGTGTAAGTTTTTTGTTATTTTTACAAAAACATTAATTGTTAATCTGTTGCTGAGACTTTTTTTTATGCCACAGATTGCACAGATTATTACAGATTATATTTTTGCTGCGTGCAAAATCATTCTAATCCTTTTAATCCGTGGCAAAAAAATCATTCAAATGCGTCAATACTTTGTACTCTTCATTTTCGGAATAATTCTAGCTTTTAGTTCTTGCCGAACTGATTTTGATACCGTTGCCAGTTCCGGAGATTTAAAGTTTTCTAAAGACACCGTTTATTTGGACACTGTTTTCAAGAATATTGGCTCTGCTACTTACCAGCTTAAAGTATACAACCGAAGTAAAAACGACATCTCCATTCCTATTATTCAGCTCAAAAACGGTTTAAATTCAAAATACAGAATGACGGTTGACGGCATGAGTGGAAACAATGGTAAAATTTTCAAAGACGTCACACTTTTAGCTAAAGACAGTTTGTACATTTTTGTAGAAACCACCGCAGATATTACAGATGCAAATCCAACCGATTTTTTATATACCGATCAGATTCAGTTTGACAGCGGCGCTAATCTACAACAAGTCGCTTTGGTCACACTGATTCAGGACGCTATTTTTCTTTATCCACAACAAAATCCTGATGGAACCAAAGAGAAAATTAAAATTGAAGGCAAAGATGTAGATGGTTTTTACCTGAATGATAACGATCCTGTCAACGGAAACGAATTGCTTTTCACCAAACAAAAACCTTATGTTATCTACGGATTTGCCGGTGTTCCTAAAAACAAAACGGTGACTTTTGAAGCAGGTGCACGCGTATACTTCCATGCCAATTCAGGTCTTTTTGTCGACGATAAAGCTTCTTTACAAATTAAAGGAACCACTTCTTCAACTCCAAAATTAGAAAATGAAGTTGTTTTTGAAGGCGATCGATTAGAATCGCTTTACGATAATATTCCCGGACAGTGGAACTCTGTTATTTTTGCTAACGGAAGTACCAATCACTCCATCAATCATCTTACCCTGAAAAATGCGGTCATTGGTTTAAATTTCAAGAATCCGAATCCTGCTTCGACTATTGAAATCAAAAACACTCAGATTTACAACACTGTCGAATATGGAATACTGGCACAAAATGCCCGTATAAATGGAGAAAACATTGTTATCAATTATGCCGGTCTCGCCAGTTTATCTTGTGTATATGGGGGAGATTACAAATTCACCCATTGTACCTTCAACAACAGCTGGTCAAATAATTCTCAGTTTGCAGTTAGCCTAAGTAACAGCCTGGCCAATGCTGTTCCGGAAACAAATCCGCTGACACAGGCAACTTTTAACAACTGTATCATTTACGGATCTGGAACCAACGAGTTCAATTTAAACAAAAAAACCACTGCCGCCTTTGTGTACCAACTCAATAATTGTTTGCTAAAATTCAGCAGTTCTTCCACCAATCCGGATTACCAGTTCAAAACGGACCCGGCACACTACAACCAGATCATTCTGAACGAAAATCCCAAGTTCTTTAATGTTGCTAAAAACCTATTCAACATTGACAATACTTCTTCCGCTTTCGCGAAAGGAAACCAGGCCTATAACATTCCTTTAGACATTATTGGAAAAACAAGAACTTCTCCTCCGGATTTAGGAGCTTATCAAAACGCCGCTTTTCCTAAGTAGTTTCATGTCATTTCGAGCGAAGGGAGACTCTAGCGACAGTGAACAGGCGAAACAAATCACAGGTGGGATTCGACAAAGATTGGCGACAATTGGGACGGAGTTTCGCGTGCGATTTCTCCCTTCGGTCGAAATGACAAACTGCGTTCAATTCATGGTAAAAAACTTCACACGTTAAACATTTTCTACCCCAAAAAACACTCGTAAGAAAATATATCCAAAATTAAACATCACTTAACTTATATAATTCATAAAAATAGTAGATTTGCTAAAACTGATTTTCAACATTCTAAAATTCAGTATTTTAAAAACAGAAAAACAACCAAATCTTAAAGACTATTAACTATGAAAAAAAACTACTTTTTACTGTTATTGATGTTTGCCGCAACGGCATTTGCGCAAATTCCCACCGGCTATTACAACACCGCAACAGGAACAGGTTATACGTTAAAAACACAATTGTACAACATTATTAAAGGTCATACCGATAACGGATATGCGGGATTGTACACCACTTATCAAACCTCCGATGTCGATAATTTTTTTGAAAATGACGGAACTGTTTTAGACATGTATTCCGAAAACCCATCCGGAACTGACCCATACAATTATACCACAGGATCAACACAGCGTTGTGGGAACTACGTTTCAGAAGGTGACTGCTACAACAGAGAGCATATCATTCCGCAATCCGTTTTTAACGAACAATCTCCAATGGTATCCGATGCACATTTTATCACTCCGACAGATGGAAAAGTAAACGGAATCCGATCCAACTATCCTCACGGAACTGTTAGTTCTGCTACTTATACTTCTCAAAATGGAGGTAAATTAGGCTCCAGTTCGGTATCCGGATACTCCGGAACCGTTTTTGAACCTATAAACGAATTCAAAGGCGATATTGCCAGAATGTATTTTTATTTTGCTACTCGTTATGAAAATACCGTTGCGGGTTACTCTTTCCCTATGTTTGACGGTTCCGGCAATAAAGTTTTTACTACGGCATTCTTAAATCTTCTAATAACCTGGCACACACAAGATCCTGTAAGCGCCAGAGAAATTGCCCGAAACAATGCGATTTATGCCCGTCAGAACAATAGAAACCCTTATATCGATCATCCGGAATATGTCAATCAAATTTGGGGAGGAACACCTTCTTCAGACACTCAGGCTCCAACTGCACCGACAAGCTTAGCTTCGACTTCAAAAACAGCAACTTCTATTACACTATCCTGGACTGCTTCTACCGATAATGTAGCCGTTACAGCTTATGATGTTTATGCAAACAACGCTTTAAAAACCACTGTTTCCGGTGTAACTGCAACAATAACAGGTTTAACCGCGGCAACAGCTTATTCTATTTATGTAAAAGCAAAAGATGCCGCAGGAAATGTTTCCGCTTCAAGTAATACCATTTCAGTTACAACCGACAGTGGCGGAACAGGATCTACAACGGATCTTCTTTTCTCTGAATACGTCGAAGGTTCCGGAAACAATAAAGCAATTGAAATTGCCAATAACACAGGAAGTTCTGTGAGTTTAGCTTCGTATACGATAAAAAAACAAACAAACGGTTCCGGTTCCTGGAGTACCGGTTTGGCTTTGAGCGGAACCTTAGCCTCGGGAAGTAAATTTGTCATTGTAAACAGCTCCATATCTTCAAGCTGTTATTCAACCAGTGCGGCTAATATTTCGACAACAGCAACTGAAATGGCCTTTAACGGAAATGATCCTATTGGTTTATTCAAAAATGGCGTTTTAATCGACATCATCGGAACTTTCAATGGCGGAACTGCTAATTTTGGAGCTGACGTTACTTTAAGAAGAAAATCAACTGTAACTTCACCAAGTACCACTTTTAATCTGAGTGCACAATGGGATTCATTTTCACAAGATACCTGTGCTAATTTAGGCAGTAAAAAAGTACAGTCTACTGTAGCCGGAGGAGAAGAAAACATTGCAGATTATAACGGAATTATCGTTTATCCGAATCCTTCTAACGGGAATTTCAATATAAATTTAAGCGAATCTGGCTCTTCTTATGCTGTAGAAATAGTTTCCTTCTCAGGACAGAAAGTTTTTGAAAAACAGAACACTACAGAAAACACCATTTCAGTAAGTCATTTACCAAGTGGTATTTATATTTTAAAAATTGTTAAAGATTCGAAAACTAGCATCAGGAAAATAATCATTAACTAAAAATACTTTTCACTCAGATTTAGCAGATTTTTTTTGGAACTACTTATAAATAGTTCCAGCATTCTAGAATCTGCTGAATCTGCGTGAAAATAAAAACTTTGCACGACAATATCCCAATTTCAGAACGGTATCATATTTTTTAAAAGAGTTTGTTTTCAAATTTGCGCTTGCTAGATATTTAAACTAAATTTGCACTTCAATACAACAAACTACACATCACAATGATCCATTTCTTTGAAAACCAAAGCAAAACTGTTTTTGCAGTACAGACGCAAAACGAAATTTCGGCTCAAGACATTTCAAAACTAAACTGGCTTTTTGCCGACTCCAATAAGATCGAAAAATCCGCACTGACGGATTTTTTTGTTGGTCCTCGTGCCACTATGATCACTCCATGGAGTACAAATGCTGTAGAAATTACTCAAAACATGGGTATTACAGGCATTATCAGAATTGAAGAATTTCATCCGGCAACAGCTGATTTTTCAGATTTTGACCCAATGTTATTACAGAAATTCAGCCAATTAGATCAGGAAATTTTCACGATCAATGTGCAACCAGAACCTATTCTGGAAATTGATGATATTGCCGCTTACAATACAACAGAAGGATTAGCTTTAAGCGAAGAAGAAGTTGATTACTTAAACAATCTTTCTACTAAATTAGGAAGAAAACTTACTGACTCAGAGATTTTTGCTTTCTCACAGGCAAACTCAGAGCACTGTCGTCACAAAATCTTCAACGGAACATTTGTGATTGACGGAGAAGAAAAAGAAACTTCTTTATTCAAATTAATTAAAAAAACATCACAGGAAAATCCTAACGATATTGTTTCTGCTTACAAAGACAACGTTGCTTTTGTAAAAGGACCAAAAGTGCAGCAATTTGCGCCAAAAACAGCTGACAAACCAGATTTTTATGAAATTAAAGCATTCGATTCTGTTATTTCATTAAAAGCCGAAACACACAATTTCCCAACCACTGTAGAACCTTTCAACGGAGCAGCAACAGGATCAGGAGGAGAAATTCGTGACCGTTTAGCCGGAGGACAAGGTTCATTGCCATTAGCAGGAACTGCGGTTTACATGACATCCTATTCACGTTTAAAGTCCTTCGACTCCGCTCAGGGTGACCGAAAATGGGAAAATGCTGTTGAAGAAAGAAAATGGTTGTACCAAACTCCAATGGATATCTTAATCAAAGCTTCAAACGGAGCTTCTGATTTTGGAAATAAATTTGGCCAGCCGTTAATTACAGGTTCTGTTTTAACATTCGAACACGAAGAAAACGACCGTAAAATTGGTTACGATAAAGTAATCATGCAGGCGGGTGGAATCGGTTACGGAAAACTGGATCAATCAATCAAAAAGAAACCACAAGAAGGTGATAAAATCGTAATTCTTGGAGGAGAAAATTATAGAATCGGAATGGGTGGTGCTGCAGTATCATCTGCAGATACCGGAGCTTTTGGTTCAGGAATTGAGTTAAACGCGATTCAGCGTTCGAATCCTGAAATGCAAAAACGTGCTGCCAATGCGATTCGTGGTTTAGTAGAAAGCGATAATAACCCTATTGTTTCAATTCACGATCACGGAGCTGGAGGACACCTAAACTGTCTTTCTGAATTGGTGGAAGAAACCGGAGGATTAATCGACTTAGACAAATTACCTGTTGGAGACCCTACGCTTTCTGCAAAAGAAATTATCGGTAACGAATCTCAGGAAAGAATGGGATTGGTTATTGGTCAAAAAGATATCGATACTTTACAAAGAATTGCCGACAGAGAGCGTTCGCCAATGTATCAGGTTGGAGACGTAACGGGCGATCACCGTTTTACTTTCGAATCTAAAACAAACGGTTCAAAACCGATGGATTATGCTTTGGAAGATTTCTTCGGAAGTTCTCCAAAAACGGTTATGACCGATAAAACAATTGATAGAAAATATGCTGATGTTGCTTACAACACAGCAGATTTCGAAAGTTATTTACAAGACGTTTTGCGCTTAGAGGCTGTAGCTTCAAAAGACTGGTTGACCAATAAAGTAGACCGTTGTGTGGGTGGAAAAGTAGCCAAACAGCAAAATGCAGGACCATTACAATTGCCTTTGAATAATGTTGGAGTTATGGCTCTGGACTATTTAGGTAAAGAAGGAATCGCTACTTCTATCGGGCATGCTCCTATCGCTGCTTTGATTGACCCGGTTGCGGGATCCAGAAATGCTATTGCAGAATCGTTATCAAATATTATCTGGGCACCAATTAAAGATCAGTTAAAAGGTATTTCATTGTCTGCCAACTGGATGTGGGCTTGTAAAAACGAAGGTGAAGACGCTCGCTTGTACGCTGCCGTAGAAGGTTGTTCTGAATTTGCAATCGAATTAGGAATCAATATTCCAACCGGAAAAGATTCCCTTTCGATGAAACAAAAATATCCAAACGACGAAGTAATTGCACCGGGAACGGTTATTATTTCGGCAGCAGGAAACTGTACCGATATCAGAAAAGTAGTAGAACCAGTTTTACAAAGAAACGGAGATTCAATCTATTATATCAATTTGTCACAGGATGATTTCAAATTAGGAGGTTCTTCTTTTGCACAAATCAGAAATACAATCGGAAAAGAAACTTCTACTATTAAAGATGCTTCTTTCTTCAAAAATGCATTTAATACCATTCAGGAATTAATTGGTGACAACCAAATTTTAGCCGGACACGATATCGGAAGCGGTGGTTTGATCACAACTTTATTAGAATTGTGTTTTGCAGATGTAAACCTTGGAGCAAAAATTGACTTCAGCGCTTTCGCAGAAAAAGACTTATTAAAAATCCTTTTTGCAGAAAACATTGGTATTGTTTTTCAGGCAAAATCAGATGCTGCTGTTGAAGCTAAGTTAAATGCCAACAACATCGAATTCTTCAAAATTGGTTCCGTTCAAAGTACACCAAGTTTGGAATTTGGAACTTATAATCTGGATGTTGCGAAATACAGAGACATCTGGTTCGAGACTTCTTATTTATTAGATCAAAAACAATCTAAAAACGGAAGAGCACAGGCACGTTTTGAAAACTATAAAAATCAGGCTTTAAACTATACTTTCCCTGCACATTTCACAGGAAAGGCGCCAGTCATCTCGAGCGGAGTCGAGAGACCAAAAGCGGCTATTATCCGTGAAAAAGGAAGTAATTCTGAGCGTGAAATGGCAAATGCTATGTACTTAGCCGGTTTTGATGTAAAAGACGTTCACATGACCGATTTGATTTCAGGACGTGAAACACTGGAAGACATTCAGTTTATTGGAGCTGTTGGAGGTTTCTCTAATTCAGATGTTTTAGGTTCTGCTAAAGGATGGGCCGGAGCTTTCTTATACAACGAAAAAGCAAAAACCGCTCTCGATAATTTCTTTAAAAGAGAAGATACGCTATCTGTCGGGATTTGTAACGGATGTCAATTGTTCATGGAATTAGAAGTGATCAATCCGGAGCATGAAGTTCACGGAAAAATGCTTCACAACGAAAGTCAGAAACACGAAAGTATCTTTACTTCTGTAAAAGTACAGGAAAACAACTCGGTAATGCTATCGACGTTGGCCGGAAGTACTTTAGGAGTATGGGTTTCTCATGGAGAAGGTAAATTCAAATTGCCTTTAGCCGAAGAAAATTACAACATTGTTTCTAAATATGCTTACGAAGGTTATCCTGCCAACCCTAACGGATCTGATTACAATACAGCAATGTTATGTGACAAAACCGGAAGACATTTGGTAATGATGCCTCACATCGAGCGTTCAACCTTCCAATGGAACTGGGCACATTATCCAAAAGACAGAAACGACGAGGTTTCACCTTGGCACGAAGCTTTTGTTAATGCCAGAAAATGGATTGAGAAAAACTAAAAGTATATTTTTATTAAAAACGCCCGAATTTATCGGGCGTTTTTTTTTATTTAAAAAAAAGAGTACAACTCAAATTAACTGATCATCAAGCTTTTTCAAAACTCTTAAAACAATTTTTATCTGTATTAATTAATCGCTACCAAATTAACGCGAAGCTTGTTTGGAGCAGAGCCTTCAGACATAAAAACCAAATACTTTCCGTCATTTGTCTTTCTAATAATTTGACTAGGCTGTACCAGTCGGGAATTATCGTCCTTCCCATTAGACAAAGAAACATCTTTAGTAGTAAGCACATTCGCATCATAATCCACGGTCGCAAGCGAGGTTTTTAAAACTTTATCATTTTTAGACATATCAAAGACATTCCAGGCTATAAATATTTTTCCCTCTGAATAATGAGCCATCTGCGCTCCCCAGCCGGCAGTTTCTGTAGCCTTATAACTGGTTAACCAAACATCCTTAACTTTGACTGCGCTTCCTTTTGCAGCACCTACGCCCGAAAATATAGACAAGCGAAGATCACGACGCAAATCATTAGCAGTAAACTCATGTTGTGTAGTATAAAGAACGGCAATATTTCCATTAGGCAATTCTAATATATCACCGGTAGCTGTATTGGTAATATTATCATTTCCAGTTGCAGAATTGGGAAGCGGAAAAACATTTGACCATGTACGATTAAACGGGTCATCATTAAATTTCCAGGCTTCTATTAAAAGACCTCTTGAGGGCAACGCATCTGCATGAGCAGACGCAAGATAACGTCCATCATTAAGGGGTAATAACCTCTGGTCGAAGTTATGGGATATATACCAAGGGCGCACAAATGTTTGCTTGCCTGTCGCTGCCTCGTGAAAGCTAAGCCAGGCTGCCTGATGCTCACCCATTCCTCTGCGAGCTAAATAAATACCAAAATTATCCAGTTTTTTATTGTAAACGACAATACCCTGTCCGGATCTTCCTGCCGCATGAGTATCTGAGGGGTCAGGAGGAGCCTGCCACAAATCTATTGAGTACTTTACGTTACCTGAGCCATCAAAACAATAGTACACAGGCCTCTTTCGTGCAATGTCATCTGTGTTTACTTCCGATGCTCCCATCATGTAACGATTATTACCAAAATACTCGTAACCCAGGAAAGTGGTATTACCTAAATTTAGTACTTGAGGAAAAGAAATTTCAGAAACAATAGATTTACTAGTAAGGGAAATTCTGCTTAAATGACGGTGTCCGTCAGCAGTTGGTGCTAATTCCCCTTCCCAATAAGTATCCAGATTACCATCTTCGTTTACAGAAAAGCGAATGCTTGGCTTTACGGCATAAATAGCATAAGCATCATTAGTTAGTGGCCGAAGATTTTCAGGCAGATTTACTTCAAAAGAGGAATATTCGAGCCCCTTACCAACATCACTGTCTTCTTTATCACCCGTACCTCCTGTATTATCAACTACCGGATCCTCTACATTTTTACTACATGCTCCTAACGACAATAAGGCAACAACTAATAAGACGTAAATTTTGCTTTGAGAAATGTGTTTCATTAAATTTATTTTAATTATATAATAGTAATTCATTTTTTAGTCATCATTTAATGATTTACAATACCTCTTAAGAAGTGTTCTTCCTCTTTAAATTCAAACCAAAGTTATAACACCAGGTTTTTGTGCACTTTACACTTGTATCAAACGGCATCATTCCTGTAACAAACAGTATTATTCACAAAACTTCTGAATAAAATTCATAGGAAAACACCTCCCGATGAGAATCAGAAATACAAAAGACAGAAACAACAACGTTTCACGCTTTTATAAATGCCGGAAAAAGAATTGAGAAAAGCTAAAAAATATATTTCAATTAAGAACATCCGAATTTATCGGCTACATTTTTTGCCAAAGACTTCACAGATTTTCACCATTCACTTTTCACCATTCACTTTTCACATCTCACATCTCACCTTTTCAAAAAAACCTCCATTTAAAAAGACTCTAAGACTAATTTAATTCTATCTTAAGGCTACTTTTTCCCACATTTTTAATGTGATAGATATCTTTGTTTCATGAAAAAATGGACATTAAAATTATCGCTTTTACTCCTCTTACTTATTATAAGCCAAGTCACGTTTGCCCAAAATTCTTCTGTAAAAGGAACTGTTTCTGACGGGAAACTGGCCATCGAATTTGTCGATGTGGTTTTAAAAAACACTACCGATTCAACAAAAGTTGCCGGATATGCCGTTACAGATGCTTCCGGAAATTTTTCTTTAGACCATGTTACTTCAGGTGAATATAAAATTCAGTTCAAATTAATCGGTTTTAAAACCCTTACGCAAAAAGTAAAATTTACAGGAACTCCAATTTCTATTGGAACCATAACTTTAAAAACGGACACTAATCTGTTAAACACTGTTGTTGTAAATTCTCATAAAAAGCAAATTCAAAAAACCAACGAAGGCTTCATTTTTAATGCCGTTTCGAATCTTACACAAACAGGCGGAACTGCAACCGATATGCTCAAAAACATCCCTACAATAGCTGTGGATGCAGACGGAGGAATTACTTTAAGAGGAAAATCTCCAATGATTTTGATTAACGGAAAAAACTCTGCCATTACCAATATGGACCAAATTGCAGCGAGCAGTATTGAAAGTATTGAGGTTATCAGTAATCCTACTGCCAAATACGATGCGAATGCAGAAAGCGGTATTATCAATATCAGACTTAAAAAAAACAACCAAAGCGGTATGAATGGCGCGGTGGTTTTAGGAGGCGGATTTGGAGCCAAAGGCAGACTAAACAGCTCTGTGCTCTTAAATCAGAAAACCGATAAATGGAATTTCGGACTGGGATACGACAATCGCTTTGCCGGAAGAACTAAAAAGATCAAAGGGGAGAGAATCAATTACCTGATCGATGACGAACATTATATCAATCAAAACAGAAGCGACCAGCGTACAGAAGGTTTGCAGAATTTGAAATTCAACATTGATTTTTCACCAAATGAAAACAACAGCTTTTCTTTTGAAGCTTTGGGAAATATGGAAAGTCAGGACAATGACGAAACTTTATACACGCAGGTAAACAACAGTGCCAATCAATTTTTCTCGAGCAATAAAAGACATTCTTTGGAACTCGAGCGTTCTAAGGTAGGCGAACTTGCTTTTAGCTACGACCGAAAATTTGCCGATGACCGAAAAAGCCTAAACGCCAGTATTACCTCATCTTTCAATAAACACAGAGAAAACACTGATATCGATACCTATCAATTCGATCAGTACTACAACCTGATTGGTGATGCTGCATGGCAAAGAACACACAATTACGAACACGAAAATATCTCGAACGCTATTGTAAATTATGCGCTTCCGGTTTCTGAAAGAACCATTTTAGAGACGGGTTACAAAGGAACCTTCCGGTTCTTCGACTCCGATTTTCAAAGTGCCGATCAAAAAAATGGAGAATACGTTGTAAATCCTTTAGCAAGCAACGGCTTTAAATTCAACGAGCAAATCAACGCGGTTTACGGAATGTTAAACTCTTATATTGGCACTAAAGAAACTCCCAAATGGAAGTACAATTTAGGATTACGTGCCGAGCAGGTTTCAAACAACGGAAAAACGCAAAACAACAGTGATAACTTCTCCAATCATTATGTAAAACTTTTCCCTTCTGCCTCATTACAACTTAATTTAGCATCAGACGAATTTCTAAAAATGAGCTACAGCAAACGTATCAACCGCCCGGACTTAGACAACTTAAATCCATTTATTGATATTACCGATGCCTTGAATCCGCATGGAGGAAATCCGTACTTAAAACCGGAAATCATTCATATTATTGAGACAGGCTATTCTAAAGAATGGTCCAAATATTCCCTTTCGACCAATGCTTTTTACAGAAACGCGACCAATACAATCAGACAGTATGCCGAATTACAGGACAACGGAGTGGTTTTGCAACAGCCCAGAAATATTGGAAGCACCATTACTTACGGTCTTGAAACTATTTTCAGTCTGAAACCAATTGGATTCTACGATGCCAATATCAGTATTACCGCTTTTCAGCAAAATATAAATGCCTCCAATCTGGCTCAGGATGTAGTCAACAATGCATTCAGCTGGTACGGAAAGATCATCAATAATTTTGTTCCCTGGAAAGGTGGAAAACTGCAAATTATTGGAAATTACAATTCGGCTCTCGCTACTGCACAGGGAAAAAGAATTCCGATCTATAATGTTGACATGGGATTTCAGCAAAAACTGGGTAAAGGCAATGCCCGTTTAGGTTTAGTGGTAACTGATATGTTCAACACACTTGAAAGCGGTTTTAAAAACAATACAGCTTTGTTCAGTAACAACCGTGCTTCAAAATCAGACACACGCGCTCTGATGCTTACTTTTGCTTACACCTTCAAATCTGACTTTAAAGAAAAATTACTGGAAAATCAGTTTTCGACAGAGTAACATTACATTAAAGTAAAAAATATCATTCTTGTAATCGGGATTCATTTTTCTAGTAAAAATTGAACTATATTCGCCAAAAAATTCGTGCCCCGAATTTTTTGGCAGCTCCAAGAACCCTTAAACCTACATAGAATGAAAACCCTGCAAGTATTTCTTTTTACTTTATTATTTAGTGCCGTAAAATTACATTCACAAATTCACGTAGACCGAATCACTTATAAAGTCCGTGACCATTTTATTACCACCACTATTGGGTATCCGGTACCCGGAACTTTTTTGCCAGCCGGAAAAAAAGAACCCTCTACCATTTTAAATCCGGACGGAACAGGAATTATTCAATATGAAGATCTAAGCAAAAAAAAGATCAACTGGGGAATTGAATGTACCGAAGAAGGTATTCCAGTTTTTAAAGAAGGTTTCAACAGTGCTTCCTATACTTTCTGGTACCGTACCAATGACAGTGAGGAGTGGAATTACACTCAATTTTCTATCCATTTTACCAAGAAAAAGATGTTTCTGATGGGGGAAAGAGTAAAAGAATATGTAGATTATAACGTACAATAATTACTACGTAAAAATCAATTTTTCTTGATTTTTATACCTTTTACTACAAAAAAGAAAACGTTTTCGTAGATTTTCTAAAGTACTTATAATTTTTCCCATAAATTTCGATAAATATAAAAATTATACCTAATTTTTATTTAATTTGCGATAAAATTCAATATACTAACATGGTTTCAATCACACGCCTTTTTGATTTTCCCTATTATCAACAAGAAACTTATAACCTTCAGGTTGCCTTAGCAACTAAAAAAAACGGAGTCTGGGAAAAGACATCTAGCCAGGAATATATTGCAAAAGCAAATGCTATTTCAAGAGCATTATTGCGCATGGGTGTTCAAAAAGATGATAAAATTGCATTAATCACTTCTAACAATCGTACGGAGTGGAATATTATGGATATTGGTATCCTGCAAACCGGTGCTCAAAACGTACCTATTTACCCAACTATTGCCGAAGAAGATTACGAATATATATTAAATCATAGTGGAAGTATTTTCTGTTTTGTATCCGATACAGAAGTACTTGACAAAGTTAACGCGATCAAAGCAAACGTTCCTACTTTAAAAGAAGTCTATTCTTTTAATGAAATTGAAGGTTGCAAACACTGGTCTGAATTGTTAACACTAGGAGAAGACGACAGCAACCAAAGCGAAGTTGAAGCCAGAAAAGACAGTATTAAACCAGAAGATTTAGCTACTATTATTTATACTTCCGGAACAACAGGAAGACCAAAAGGAGTTATGCTTTCTCACCATAACATTGTTTCTAATGTTTTAGACAGCGCGCCAAGAATCCCGTTTGATCCGGGAAAAAGTTCGGCTTTGAGCTTCCTTCCTATTTGTCATATTTTTGAAAGAATGATTTTATACATCTATCAATATTATGGTATTTCGGTTTACTTTGGTGAATCGATTGATAAAATCAGCGATAACCTAAAAGAGGTACGACCAAATGTAATTACAGCTGTTCCAAGACTTTTAGAGAAAGTTTACGATAAAATCTACGCAAAAGGTGCAGAATTAACCGGTATTAAGAAAAAACTATTTTTCTGGGCCATTGATTTAGGACTACGCTACCAGCCTTACGGTGCTAATGGTGCCTGGTACGAATTTCAGTTAAAAATTGCCCGTAAACTTATTTTCAGTAAATGGAAAGAAGGTTTAGGAGGAAACTTAGATTTAATGGTTTCCGGAAGTGCTGCTTTACAACCGCGTTTAGCGAGAGTTTTTGCTGCTGCTGAAATTCCGGTAATGGAAGGTTACGGTTTATCTGAAACATCACCGGTAATTGCCGTAAACGACCAAAGAAACAAAGGTTTTAAAATTGGAACTGTTGGAAAACCAATTCGCAATGTAGAAGTTAAAATTGCCGAAGACGGTGAAATCCTTTGCAAAGGGCCAAACGTAATGTTAGGTTACTTTAAAGATCCTGAAAAAACGGCCGAAGCTTTACAAGACGGTTATTTCCACACCGGAGATATTGGAGAAATTGACAGCGAAGGTTTCCTTAAAATTACAGATCGTAAAAAAGAAATGTTCAAAACTTCGGGAGGAAAATACATCGCTCCTCAGTTGATTGAAAACGCCATGAAACAATCTCGTTTTATCGAGCAGATCATGGTGATTGGTGAAGGCGAAAAAATGCCGGCAGCCTTTATTCAGCCTAACTTTGAATTTGTAAAAGAATGGGCTAAAATTCACAAAATAACTTTAGGAAACAGCGACAAAGACATCAGCTCTAACGCACAGGTTATCAAACGTATTGACGAAGAAGTAGAAACCATTAACGAGAAATTCGGACACTGGGAAAAAATCAAGCGTTTTGAACTTACTCCAGACGTTTGGTCGATTGACGGAGGACAACTTACTCCTACCCTAAAATTAAAACGTAAAATCATTAAAGAAATTTACAAAGATCTTTACGCTAAAATATACGGACAAAATTAATAAACCAATATAATACTAACCAACGAAAAACGGCTATCTCATAAGGATAGCCGTTTTTTAATGGTACAAACATCACTTTAAATAGTCAACAACCGTTGTGAGTGCTATACAAAGCGGACTTACGTTTTAGGCTTGTGGGCGAATTAAAAACCCATTCATTTGGGTTACTTCATCCCTTTTCGCCTTTAAAACAGCCAATCCATATTCAGTAATTGTACTTTCCTGTTCTTCAACAACTGTGTGCCTACTATGCTTTTCTTCTAAAACGATATTACTAATTGTATTCATAATTTTTATTTTTTCAATTTTTAAAATAATGGTGTTTAAATCTTTTACTCATAATTCTCCTCTCTAGAAAAACATACTTTTAATATCCCTAAAGAAATTTCTTTTCTTAGATTTCTTTTCAGGCTTTTCTTTTTTAGCAGCACTCTTCTTTTCAAAAACCTCTTTAGTCTTTTCAATCTTCCTGATTGGTTTTGCATCTTCCTTTTTAGAATTTTCGTAAAACTTCTTGAGAGGACGAGGGTGAAAATCAACCAAAATTGCAGCCATATTGATGACATCCATACTGGACGGATCTGTTTCTCCTTTAAAGAAGGTTTCAATAGGTCTGAACTTATCTTTCTTCTCCTTAAACTTATTCTTTTGGGTATGATCGAAATCTAAGCCCAATAGATTGCTAAAAACATTCAAGTCCTCTTTTGTTGGGTTATTTTCGAAAATGAGCCAGCACAAATCACGAAGTTTTGCACGAGAAGGCTTGTACAAATAATCAAAGTATTCTCCTTCTCTTTCTATCTCGTATTTTTTTCTAATTGCTCTTTTGTATTTTTCTAATGTATTGTTTTGCATGGTTTTTTATTTTTTTGTAATTCTTGAGAATCTCAGGAAATCGAAGGTTTTTCAGGGAAATCCAATATCACAAAAGTTTAAAAGCGCCCTTGCTCTACCAGAGAAATATCTCCAAATGATATATAAGATTCCTAAAATTTACCTTTTCATTCCCACGTTTAATGAGTTTCAAATTCCTCTTTTGAATTGAGGCAAATGACGACTCATCAAACTCTGTTGTTTCTGTTTGACCAGCACTATGGTCCGACGCAAATCCTGTTCCTTGATTCATCCTTAATTTTTTATTGTCAAACTTAAACTATCAGCAGCTGCTGTTGATAGTCACTCCTTTTTACTTCACGACGATCTTTTAATAAACCAATAGTACCATCGTACTGCGCAATTATTTTGCTAACTTTCTTTTAAACTCTTCAGAGTTATTAAAATTCTAAGAGACTAAGCCTTTTTATAACCTCTGTTTCTTTGCCTCTTTGCGCCTCTGATCCTTTGAACCATAAAAAAAGCACCCGATTAAAGGTGCTTTATAACAAATACGATAATTATCATATTGCCTATAATGATGCACCAGCATGTAAATCCCTTCAAGGGCCGAACTTGCGTTTATTGGTTTTACGTTATATGTATTAAAAATGAAATCCATTTTATATATTGTTTTATTTTTAAATTCTATTGTTTTTTGAAATTCAGTGTCCCGATATTCTTCGGCAAAGATAATGTCAAAAAAATCATACTTCCAAATCTTTCAATACTTCAACTTGTTGATTTTCAATTTATTAAACCCTTAAGTTAAGCCATAGAAATCCCTGTCCACTTATCGAAGCAGCTCTTTCATCAAATCAAATGACTGTTACTCATCAGATTACTTTTCAAGACTATATTTTGGTGTTTTTAAAATTCATTAAACATTTAATGTGTAATTTTTTTAAATATTTTTTTGTTACGATCAATTTGTAATCATTTTCCATCTTTTTTATCCTGCTGAATTATCCCCAAAACAAAAAAAGCGCCCTAAAAAGAGGACGCTTTGCTATATTTATGTTGAGTTTGTAACTTCAATTTACACTTCGATTTCATAAAAATACAGATCACATCCTGAGCCCTTAACAGTGGCAAATCCTGCTAAACGATCACTATATAGTCCTACTGACAGATTAATATTTATATTTTTCATTTCCATTTCAGGTACAAATATAACATTTTTAGAAATTAATTTAACTTTATTTTAAGATTTATAGAGCATGTCTTTAATTTTCATTCTTAAGAAAGTATCATTTTCACTGCCAAAATATGCTTGCAGATTCCTCTCTTTCCCTGATAAGCCGTAAACCAGTCGCAGGTACATTTTTGAGAAGTAGTATCAATGATTACTTTATGCACCACACCGGAACCTTTTACTTTGGCTTCAATATAATTGGCTCTGCGTTCTGTGATTTCTACTTCTTCCTTATCAATTAGCTTTTTAGCATTTTTCAATCTTGGGTTTAAAGATAAAATACGTTCTGTTTTAAAGGGAAGACGACGATAAAAATGAGCCTTTTCGCTTAAATCATACCCTAATAATCCCATGGAAGATAAATTGGAGGTTAGATTATCCATCGTACCAAAATCAATATCATTTTCAATCGAAAGCATGGTTGGGTCAAACATCTCATTCGATTTTAATAAACTGTTTAATCCGTACACCCATTCCATCGGTAAATTTTCTGTCATGGTTTCCAGAACATTTCCTTCACCTGAAAAACCACGGTAAGAATCCGGAGAAAAAGCCATCAATAGCTGCATTTTACCAAATTCGCATACAATAGCACAAGTTTGCTTATCATCTGATTCGTAGATAAAAATCTTATCTACAATGGCCAGAATCCCTTCTAACAAACGCAGTCTTTGAACGCCCCCTATTCTCACGCTGTCTGAAGTTGCCAAAGTCGAAAACATAAACTTTCCGGCTCTTTTGGTGATAAAAAAATCACCTTTTACACTTCCTTTCGGCAGACTTTGAAAAAGCTGAATCGTTTGTATTTTATTAAGTTCGAACTTCAGATCCATATCAGCCAAATAAAGCTGCACACTGGTTAATCCTTTGATCCAGCGCATGGGCAAAGTCACTTTTTTCTCGACCACTTTTGCTTTGCTGGTTATCACCTGAACGTCTTGCTGACCAACGGCAAGGGTTACCTTTTCATTCTTCTGAATCGCATTTAGCGCATTCAGCATTGGATCGTTAAAATCAACATTAGTCGTTCCATTTGCAATAAATTCGCCGTCGATGGCTTCGGGTTTCATGTCCAATCTTACATAAACTCCATTACAGGACGAAAATCCCTCAAAACGAAGTCTTTCTGAACCTGCAGAAACAATTGGATCACGAAGGCTGGGCGGAACTGGTCCAAAACTCGAACGCACTACTTTGGCAATCGTGCTCCAGCATTTTGCTGTGACATAAGGATCTGTTAAACTTCCCCAGAAAAAGCACGGAATATTATTGACTTCCTCAATTTCGGTTTGATGAGCCAAAACCAAATTATTGATTCCCTTTGTTTTACTATAGGTTGAAATTCCTTTATAATTATATTCTAAATCTGTCATTTTCTTTATTTTAAAATTTGCTTAATCAAGGATTTAAGCGAAGCATTATCTTTCCACTGTTCAAAAAACGCAATGACGCTTTCTGAAGGTTTCTGATTGGTTTTGATTAAAACATCAACATAGTTTTCGACCATTTTCTTGAAATTTGTCGGTAGCTTTTCGCTCACTTCCAAACGAGCAAAAAAGGTGTTAAAGAACTGCAGTAATGCGCTGTTGTGTAAAGGTGAAATATCTTTTAAGGCAATTATTCCATCGGTTAATCTAGAAAAAGCACCATATTTTCCTGTTGCTGCAAAAGCCGCCTTCTCAGCAAACTTCTCTATATCGATTGTTTGTTTCTCAATCAGATTCATTAAAGTTTCGGAGGCCAGTAAGCGTAAATCTTTCTTTTCCTGGAAGAAACAAAGCGCGAATAACAATAAAACATTATCCGAGAACCTCATTTCCGGTCGGTTTAAAACATCCAGAAAACCTTTTAATTCCGGTTTTGAACCGTCCGGAACTACACAGTTGTTCAATAAAGTCATCACTAAAGCATCTGGATTTTGTGGCGTAAGACTGTGCCAGTAAAATGTATTTCCGCCATAGTTTATATTGTAATCCCAACTGTTCGATCTTTTGTAAATATCAAGACTGTACAATAAATAATTGGGCGTTTTGATGTATTGTGGCAGTTCGAAACGAAGTTCGTACCACGAAGGCGATCTTTCTTTTTCGTGTGTTTTATAATTGTTCCACTCGTTCCATTTTTCTTTAAAAGAGAATTCGGTTTGAAATGGCGAAACCACAAATGGAACTTGTTTTAAATAGGTATTTTCAAATTCGTTAAAAGTATGGTCCGGATAAAATGTTCGGGCTGCAACGGCCCATAAAGATAATATTCCGCTTTCTTTAGTCGTTTTTCCTAATGTTGCCAAAAGTTTTGAAACTAATGACCCCGAATCAATCGTCAGTTTATCTTCTGCTCCCAAACAGTAGGACAGCAAAGCTTTTAATTCGCCCTCGATTTCATTCAATAAAGGAAGTGCTTCATGAGTATTTTCTCTTGGCATTCGTGCAATGGCAATTGCTAAATCCAGAGAATCAATTTCTTCGTTTGCTTTTTGATAGGCAATTACACGTTCCAACAAAACTTTAGGAGCGACCCAATACGGTTTATGACTAGGAAAAGAAAGCAATGGCAGTTTTGAATTGGATTCTATTTTCTGCTGCACTTTTTCTAATAACGGCCGGATTAAAACCAGTGTATTAATTTTTAAGTAATGACTGTCTCTAGTACTTAACTTATTGTTGATGTTTTCAATTTTCTGAGACAAAAACGATTTCATATAGTTCTTATGAACACTTTCAAAATAGAATTTGTTCAATTGTTTTTGATAAGGCTGTAACTGCGCGCTGTAATCGGCGGGAAACAAATCTCTTTGCTGAATATAAGTATTCATTAGGATTTCGGTGTCCAGAACTTCTTCAGAAGCAATGAAGTTTCCGAACTGAAATAAAATTTCGTTCCAGTCCTTTGGCAGTTGCACTTCTTCGGTCAATACCAGTTCTTTTTGAGGTTGGAACTGATATTCTTCAAATCCGGCATCGTCCGGCATCAAAGCATCCTCATCTAAAAACTGACTTAAACCTGATTTAATATTTCCCTGCATCAAAGTAACATAGGTGCTCAGTTTTTCTTTCAGTACTTTATCTTTTGAGGAACCGATTTTCAGAATAATTTTAGACACTTTTTCCTGTAAAGTCAAATCAGAAATCACATAAACATCTGCCAGAATAGAGGCAATTTGATTGTTTACTTTCGGATTGGCTTTGCTTATTTTTTCTAAGATCGGAAGAGCATTTTTTATGGCTGCTTTGCAGTCGCCACGCATCATTAAAGGTTCCAGCCATTCCAGAAATGATTTGGTTTTGAATTTTGGATGTGCATAAATTTTCTTCACCAATTCAATTCCGTAACTCGTAATGGGCGGATACGCGTTGTGCAAAAACGAAAATATATTTTCCTGAAAAACAATCAGTTCTTCTTCTGTCGCATTAAATTCTTCGATTCTTTTTCTGAAAAAAGATTTTAGATTGTTGTTCCATTCTTTGGTTTGAATCTGGATGGCATTTTCAATAAAGAAACTGCGGTCCATTTTTTTCTCGTCTAATAAAGTTTTGTAGACAATGCTCCAGGTCTGAAATTCGTCATAACTTTGGTTGTCATTATCCCGAAAAAAGCTGTTGTGAAGTATGGTTTCGTAATTAAACAATTCCGGAATATCTCTCTGATATCCTTTTGTATCGTTTACAAGGGTATTAATGAATTTTCTGGTTTTCATCTTGGCACGCCACTCGTTTGTTGCTGCGAGGCTTAAAGCGTACAACTCCGGATTGAATTGCAGCAGCCCTTCCTCTTCAAACTTTCGCAGAATATGATAATTGACGCTTACCCAGTCCTGTCTTTTTACTTTATCCAGAATAAAAGTTTCCAGCCAATTGGGTTTTGCCCATAACAATGTGTCCAGAACATAGGATTTCTGATCGGCTTCATCCAGCAATTGCAGTACTTCATCCCACGAATTAATATCGGCTTTATCAAACAATGCGATAGCGCTCAGGGTGATCATTTCTTTTTGCTTTTGATCTCCTCTTGTTCCCCACGAAGATCCCCAATTGTTACCGGTTTTATTCTTCTTCAAAAATTCCGGTTCTTTGGATAAATCGATGTATTGGGTCCAGTATTTTTTATTTTTTTTGATGTGTTTCTTTAAAGCGTCTACATTTCCTTTTGCATTTTCTTTTAAAAAAGGAAGCATCAAATGAATATCTTTTGCTTTTATAATGGCATCATATTCCTCTAAAACAGCAGCAGAATTTGCTGCCTTACCCGTTTTTGGTTTTGAAGTTATACTCACTTCTCCGTTTTCAGAATATCCTTTTTTCAGTTTTTCGCTGACTAATTTTTCAGCATTTCGCAAACATTCTTCATCTGTTGAAAAACTCTTGGTCTGTGAAGTTCCCGAAGTTCCGTTTTTACCGTAAGTTACCGTAAATTCAAATCCTGTCACGTTTATTTCCCAGAATTTATCTGAATTTCCATCAATGTATTTGAGACTTTTTTTCATTAGTAATCGTATAAAACAAGTGTTATTTCTAAATGTATACTATAAATAGGTAAAGTAATTGAATGTTGTTGTAATGAAAATCGTCGTTTTTTTGCTGAAGAAGCTCTCTTTTGTAAGCCTAAATCCTGAACTGGTGTGCTTCTATTCCCTTTTATCGACTTTTATTTTCAATCTGTAAAATAAGAATTTTATAGCAAGATCTTCTTAAAAGAACATCTTTTAAATGTTAAAAAATCCTACGAAAAAAAGCAGCATTAAATTTCAAAAAAATACCCTGCAAATCAGTATTTGCAGGGTTTGGATTATGGTTGGAATGTCGTTTTCAGAAAATCTAAAAAACTTAATTTGCTTTTATCACACTAATTTTTTCAAGAGTAACTTTAGCATCTCCGCCTCCGGTCTTTTTGATAATAATATCATAACTGGAATCTGAATTAATTAAGTCATCCGAAATGTAATAAGAGTAGTTAAGTTTTACACCGTCTGATCCAATTTCGTGGCTGTCTCCGGTTCCATGATCATGAGCTACTCCAAAGAAAGTCATTGTACCCACATACTGATCTTTTTTCCCGGGATAACGCAAATAAACCGTATAATAATCTTTTGGCTCTTTGTAAACCACTACATCAAGATTCAGAATTATTTTAGAATTGGCAGTTTTAAAAACTCTATTGGTGTTTTTCGCAAAGGTATTGCTTACTTTATGGGTAAAAGCCGAAGTGCCTAATACTTTGCTCACTTTTTGCTCCCAAATCACTTCTTCTTTTGAATCCTGAAACGAAATTTTAGCTTTTGCTGCCTCATTAGCCGCTACAACCGGAGTTTTAGATCCGTAAAGTAAATCATCGTATTTATAATCTAAGTTGTAAACAGTGTTGTATACTTCTTCCATCGTATACGTTACACGACTTCCGTCGGGATTTATAAACTGATATTGCCACGGATCTGCTTTTAGTTGCTCTAAGGTAGGGCGCTGTCCGTAAATCGAAACGTCCCAGGAATCCCAAATACGGTCGACCATACTGTGATGCAGCCAGAAAACAGGATCAAATCCGGCCGACTCTACATTGGCCATTAAACCCGAAGTCACTTTTTGGTAGATTTCGTTGTAATACGTTTCACTTGGATCGGCATATCCCCCACCGATAAGATTGTGCATATAACCATGAGGGGCGCCCTCAAGGCTTCTGCTAAATCCCGCGTCGCCTGTAAAAGAAGGATTGGTTTTTAATTCTTCTAAAGCCAGCTGAATCTGATTGACCTGACTCGGCAAAATTGGTTTTCCATTGTTCAAAATGCTGTATCGCGCCGCAGTATAAAGAGAACCGGACTGCACTCTTAAAGGTTCTGCCATCACATTCTGAGACACCGCCTTACTGCCATAATTCCAGTACGGAAGCGCAAAATCGGCTTTTCCGGACAGGTCGCGAATAATTTTTTCTAAATGCCAAATGTAAAATCTGTGCCATAATAAGAAATGTAGTTTCGCATTTGGTGTTCCGTTATGCGTACAATCGGCCCATGCCCATAACTTATCATTGATGGTCTGATATTGCGGACAGAGCTTATTGGGACCTGTAATCTCTTTCGGAACACTGTGAATCGCTCCCTGATAATACCAGGAAATTCCTTTTTCGCAGCCCGCTTCGCGCATTTTCTTAAAAGCTACATTCATCGCTTCCAGATTCGCTAATCCCTGAGGCGTATTAACGTTCCATCGAATGTATTTCGCATTATTTCTATTTTGACCATAGGACATTCCCATAGTCAAAATAATACAGATTAAAATGGTAATTTTTTTCATTTTTTTTGTTTTTGGGTGATTAATAAATTGGTAGTTAACATTAAAGCACTTCGACTTCAAAAGTTAAAATCTGAGCATACTTAGGATTTGCTTTGTCGTAGATTTTAAATTTCACCGTTCCGTTGCCTATTTTGTTGGCAGGAATTACATGAATGGCAATAAAGCCCTGCTGATCCGGGTTAAGTTTATTAAAAGAAGATCCTTTCGGAATCCCAATCTGGCAGGCGCCGTGCTGGCACATCGAGCAATCCCACTCCTTTGGAAATGTATTCGATACGGTTTCCCAAACCAGATAAATGGGTTTATTTGAAATATTTTCGACCTTGATTTTCGAAATGTCAAGCCGTTTGTTTTTCAGCACACTTTCTTTATTGACCGCAGTTCCCACTACCGAAAATGTAGCTTTGTTTTGCGCAAATGAAATAGAAACCGAAAAAAGGAGTATCCAATAAAAGTACAGTTGTTTCATAATCGTCGATTTAAATTTTAATTGAAAACAGCAATAGCCGTTTCGTAAACTTTCTTTTTTGAAATAGGATCAGTAAAATAGTAGATCAATTGTTCAGTATCTCCCACATTTTCCAGAGAAACGAGTATTTCCAGACTTTCTCCCGCATGAAGTGCCACTGTGCATCCGTTAGCCGATTCTGTTAGAGCGGTCTCACTTCCAAACCTCAGCTTTAGTTTTGCGTTTGGCGGAAATACAATTTCATGAAAATACAATCCCGAATTGACCAATCGAAGCAGCACCGTTTCGTTTTTACGATCTAACGATTGTAAGCCCTTACTATCAGAAGCAACTTGTCCGTTAATTAAAAAATAATTGGGTTTGTAGGGCGGAAGAACAATAGGTTTATTTCGAGGATCGTATTCGGTACCCATGATGGCATCGGTGTGCCATTTTGTATCCAGTTCGTTGCTGCACCAAAGAATTTCACGCAAAGGCTCAGCCGCCAGAGGATCCTTTTCTTTTGGTTCAATAATAATGAGACCAAACATTCCCGCCTGAAGGTTGAACGGATAATTTTCGGGACTGTAATACAAATAGGTGCCCGGTTTTTCGGCCAAAAAAGAATAAAACCCATGCTCCATATGATGAATGGCCTCTTTCTTCTTCATCAGCTTATTGTTTTTGTCCCATTGAACAAAATCAATTTCTTTGCAGAATAAAGAGACCGGATTTCCCTGCGAAATGCTCCAAAAATCAACCCGAACAGTATCGCCAACCTTTGCCTTTATCTCAGATCCCGGCAAAGTAACCTGCCCCGAAAGAGAGTTCGTAAAACCAAAAGTCCGGACAGAGACGTTATTTTTAAGCAGTAGTTTACCTGTTGTTCTCCCGATCACTAAATGTTCGTTTTGAGAGAACAAAAACAGATTGCTTAGTAAAAAGCAAAAAAGCACTATGGATTTGGGGCATCCTTTCATTTCTTAACTTAAATCATTCATTGCCAATACATTTAGCAACACAATTCAAATTTAGAATTAATGGTGGTTTTGAGACCCCGTAGAAATACCTGATTTTGTAGTAAAAATCTGCCTTGAGTTCTATTTTTTAAGAATACAATTCTTCCCGGATTGCAATGAGGTGAAAAAGTTTCTTTTAGATTCTTTTCCTTTTTTCTTTTGTAACGCTATTTTCACTAAGCCGTTTTGCTTGCGCTCTGGCCTGTTCTAAGGTAACAGGTTTCTGCTTCGCTAATATTTTCATACCCAACTCCGCTCTTTCCTTAAATGACATTTTGTAATTCATACTTTTAAATAATCCACTTTACGATTTATGCGACAAATACAGCTTTCATAAAAGTAAGAAAAAGAATATATTTACAACGGATAAAAAAACACCCGAAAGTACCTTACCAAATTGACCCTGTATTTTACGGATCGCTATTTTTATCAAAAAAATTAAATATCTTTGAATTATGAGCACAGAAACCAGACCCAGAAATATTGGCCGAAATATCAGCCGTATAAGAGAACTTCGCGGAATGAAACAAGAAATTCTTGCAGAAGCTATTGGAGTAAGCCAGCAATCTGTTTCGAATATTGAAGCCAGCGAAAATATTGACAAAGAAAAACTAGTACTAATTGCAAAAGCACTTGGCGTGACGGTAGAAGCGATTGAAAATTTTACAGAAGAATCTGTTTTTAATTTCTTTAATAATTTTTACGATAATAGTGCTAATCATGGCCAAGTAAACGGCCCATTTAATCATTGCACATTCAATGCTCTTGATAAAATGGTCGAGCTGTACGAACGTTTGGTTCAGGCAGAAAAAGAAAAGGTCGAATACTTAGAAAAATTAATGAAATTGAAATAACATTCTCACCAAGAGAACTTCTGATAACAAAATGCGCAAATCATCCTTTTGATTTTGCGCATTTTTTTTGTTGTCATTTCTTTTTTATAGTTGTGTCAAAATTTAAAAAAACAAAAACTTTGACACAACTTCTGTGTCAAAAAAATAAAAAATAAAAAATTTGTCACAGAAATTTTGTCACAGAAGTTGTAACAAAATTGATTTTATTTTTGTTTTGTTACAACTTCTGTGACAAAATGAAAATTAAAAATGTTTTTGCCACAACTTTTTGTTGATGAAGGAAATTTTATTTCTTAAGGTATTACTAAGCATTAGGCACCAAGTCCAAACGATTTGAAAATGAATTCAGGCTGAAAGTGAAATAGGGATTTTCTCTTTCTATTATATAAAATTGAAAAGCGCAAACTTTTAAGGGTTTGCGCTTTTTTCAATTTTATTATTACTGTTATTTACTTTATGTAATTTAAAATCTCTCATTTATTTGAGATATTTGCTTAACGTTGTCGCTACAAAGTCGGAAGACTTCGCAGAGCGGGGTTTTTATCTAAAAATATTAGAGTCAAGAATTTCTATCTTTAAAATACTCCCATCTTTCAACCTAAAATGTCTTTCTTCGCCATCTCTAAGTAAACAATCAGCTATAATTACTTTATCTTTTATAAATTCCTTAACATAAATAACTCTACGAGTAATTTTGTCCTGCAGATCCTTGTAAGTTATTCTATAATATGTATCAATATTAAAAACGTAATCTTTAATACTGCTAAAATCTTGCAATTGTACCTTGTATTCAGGAATTTTTTCTACAATAAAATCACTTAGTTCTACAATCTCTTCATTTAAACTAATTTCTAATAAATCAATTTCACTAAATTTATTCTTAAAGAAATCATAGTATTTTACTTTATAATAATAATGATTAAATATTAATTCAATTGGTTGAATATAGGTATGTTCAATTATTATACCGCTTTCAAGTACTATATGTCCCGAAAAATTCTGTCTTATAAAACTCTTCGCCGAAATAATTTCTGATACAAATTTTAATGATTTTGCTATCGGCACTAATTTGACTGTATCAATAGGAAGGAAACCTTCAGAAAAATGCCCTGAGAGTGGATTATACCATTTACATTTTAATAAAAAATAAGAAACTATTTTTCTTTGATTTCCTGATTTTGTATTATAAGAGACTTTTTCATCATTTAACAGTACATCAATAACAGTTAAAACTGGAGGTAAAAAATCTAAATGCGAATTATTTTTTTGCGATGACTTATTATCAACTTTAGAAAAAGTTGTTTTAACTTTTCCTAATTCATGATCACAAGATTTTAAAACAACTTGTCTATTTAAAAAGCTTCTTTTCAGTTCATTTAATATAGTTGATTTCGGGTATTGTATCCCAACGCTAGATAAATTTACTTCGGATGATGTATTAAATTCACCTCTTTTATTAATGTCGTTTCTTTCTTCTCGTAAATCATCTAAAATTAATTCCTCAATTAATTTTAGATGATTTACATTAAACCAATAGCTTTCAAATTTATGTGACTTATGAGAATAAAATATACATTTAACTTGCTTTGGTTTTTCTTCACCCGTCTCGCTATCAAACTCTTTTACTGAATTCATCATTTCTGAAACAACCATGATAGGCGGTGTCATAGATGCAATTGCTGAAATTTTAACATTTTCAGAGCCTAAACCATATGGGTGATTTTTAATAGAAACTAAGTTCCCGATTTTAATGTTCATAATAGACTTATAATTTTATGTTTATTGTAAACATAAGAATTTAAGTATTACATTTGCGTACCTTGTGCAGAAAAGTTGATTTTTTACATCTAGTTAGGACTATAGGGCATTTCGCTTTACTGAATATTTAAGATATTTCAGGTTCAGAATTTATTAGAAACAGTTCCCCTCCAAGGGATACCGCTGTTGCAAATATAATCAATAATTTAGTATAAGTCAATATCATTTCAGTTGGTAATGCGTTTAAGTTATAATTTACGAAACAAACGATGACTCAGTAATTGGGTACTAGTCCGCCCCATTTGGGTGTATGTAAAATAAATATTATTATTGCTAGAACTTAATGCACAAGGTTTTTATGAATAAAGCTACAAATATCCCGGAATGGTTAAAAACAAAGGGATACTTACATCTTTCACCAAGTCTCACAATTGACAACGATTGGCTAAGAATCAAAAAACAAATAGAAAACAAAGAATTTATTTCGAAGTATGCTTTCTACCCTTTAATTCATTCTTTTATTAAAGAACGAAAATACAAAAAGTCAGATCCTCAAAAACATTCAACTTCAGGTCGAGCTCATAAACACATCAATTCTAAAAATGGTGCATCTGAAAAAAGCGAAAAACTAAGACCTTTACATTATGCCAGTCACTTTGATTCACTCATATATGGCTATTATTCATCATTGTTAAATGAACAATATGAAAAAAAACTTGAAGAATCTAAAAAACTATTTAATAGTATTACTGCTTATAGAAAACTAAAAATTGACACCAAATCAAATAAAGGAAAAGGTACTATTCATTTTGCTAAAGAAGTCTTTGATGAAATAAAAAAACGTTCACAATACCAAAAAGTTGCAGTTTTAACATTTGATATTAAAGGCTTTTTCTCTTCTTTAGATCATCAAATTTTAAAAGAAAGATGGGCATATATACTGAACGAAGAAAAACTACCAAAAGATCATTATAATGTTTTCAAATCTTGCACCAATTTTAGGTATGTCCTTAAAGATGATTTAAGAACAAGAAGGAAAAAAAATGGCAGAAAATCAGAATTTGATGAAAGGAAACTTTCAAAAATTAGGAGAGAAAAAGGATTTAAGTGTTTTTTTGAATCAAATGCTGATTTTAGAAAACATATAAAAGAAGGAAAGCTAAGAATTTATGATAATCCTTTTAGAAAAACTGATATAGATAATAAAAAATCAATGATTGGGATACCACAAGGTTTACCAATTAGTGCTGTTTTAGCAAATATATATTTATATGATTTTGACAAAGCAATTATTGAAAATTTAGTTGAACAAAAAAACAATTATTACAGAAGATATTCTGATGACATTATTCTTATTTGCAATGTTGAGGATATAAAAAATGTAAAAACATACATTGAAGATTTAATTAAAGAAAGTAAATTAGAAATTAGCACTACAAAAACTGAAACTTTCGTATTCGATTTTTTATCGTATAACAGCTCTAATGATACACGATTAACATCTATTAGAATTAATAATGATGGCTCGCAATCAATCAATTCTCCTCTAATATATCTTGGTTTTGAATTTAGAGGATTTAATGTTGTAGTAAAATCAACTAATTTGGCTAAGTTTTATAGACGTTTGATAAGCATAATAAAGCGAAGAGCAAAGAGATCAATAAAAGGAATTGAAAAAGACCCAAACCAAAAAAAGGCAATCTATTTAAATCAAATAAAAAAATTATATACTTCTCCTTTACGAGAAATTGATTCTGAAAATAATGACTTAAAACAAAAAGAACGTAAAAAATCATTTCTTCAATTAAATAAAAAAGGAGAATATACATTAATTTCCAAAAAAGTATTATCAAAAAAAAGAAACTCAAATTATGTGAGTTACATTAAAAGATGTTGTGAAATTTTTGAAGATAATAGCTTTAAAAATCAAATACGTAAAAGTAAGCATGTAGTTTATACAGCAATAAAAAAACATTTAAATTAATCTAATTACAATTATTAAATCCCAAAAAAAACTTTTAGAATTTCGAGTCGTTTCCTCCGCCACTTTAGCTAAAGTAATTCCTTTAAACTGGGCAATAGTTCCGGCCACATATAGCAGAAAAGCAGGTTCGCAACGGCGTTCGTGATATTTCTTCAAAAGGCTATTCGGGACATTTTTAGGAAGCATAACGGCGCATCAGGAAATTGAATATGTCTCATATATATATAAACAAAAAGCCACCAAACCAAGTACAAACACCTGATTTAAACAAAAGCTTTTTCTTAAGTTCCAAAATAAAAACACTGCTGCACAATTATTTTGCGCAGCAGTGTTTTACTCAATGAAAAACTATACCATTTATTCATTTAAGACGAGTTTATCTTTGTCCTCTTTTCCAAAATTATAAGTAATATTTAAAAAACCAAGAAAATTAGATTTCTCAATATCATACTTGATCGTTAAAGGAATCCAAATATCTTTAGTTACACGAATTCTGAAATCGGAACTCGCTAAAAATGTATTCCTTTTTTCATCAGCTAATTTATTTTTCAAAATCGAATTATACTCCATATATAATTTTATTTCAAATACACTTTGTTCATTTCTTTTAAACATTTTATAGTTAAGACCGGCAGAATTTCTCAATTCTAATCTTTGAACACTCTTCTCTATTAAAGTGTCGGAGTAAATTAAATTTGATCTAATATCTAATTCCAGGTTTTTAAAACCTTGCAAAAAAACAGTCCCGAAAGTAAGTTTCTTATTATTTCCCTTATCATTAGTAGTTCCATTTAAAGAAACCGTCCATAATGCTTTTTTTTCAAGATCGGAATATTCTTTGTCTCTTAATTCATGAATTTTCGTAATATAATCTTTCAATTTTATCGATTTGTTTCGGTTTTCAAATTCAGTAAGGATTTCACCAAAATAAGGATTTGATTTACTTAATTCCTCTATTTTATCAAATTCTTTATTTATAAGTATAGAGGTTGCTATGTTTATGGCTTCTATTTTTGCACTTAACTCCGCGTCACCTGTTTTAATTAATTCATTAACTAAAACAATCTGTATTTCAGATAATTCATTATTTAAAAATTGTAAATTCTTGTATAGCTCTGTATCTTTGAAATTGGCAACGTCTTTGTCTCTCTCATTAATCAAAGCATAAGTAATTCCGCCAGAAAATCCTTTGTAATTAAATTGTTCATCGAAATTAAGCTTCGTATTGAACTCAAAATTTCTTGAAAATTTCTGTTTAGAAAAAACCGTATCTGTTGTGATATTATCCCAAAAAATAGATTTAATACCGTATAAGGTAGAATTAAATTCGACACTTTTGTTTGGCCCCGTTAAATTACTAGTTCCTAATTGAAATAAATTAGACAAAACTTCTTTGTAATTTCCTGATTTTGAATTATCCGTAGCTTCTCTGAATCTTTGTACTTCTTCATCTTGCGCTAACACAACATGAACAGACATTAAAAGTAGCAAGCTTATAAAATATTTTTTCATGATCTGTTTATTTAAATTTCGAAATAAAATAATTCAGTAATGAATGGCTTTGCTGTCACTCTTTTAGCATTATGAAATGGTCCTCTGGTAAAACTACCCACTACCTCAATTTCAGTTTTTCCATTTATAGGGTTCATTCCAAATAGTTTAATGGTATATCGACCGCTTTCTATATTAAAATCTTGATTAAAAGAAGTTGAAGATTCATACTCAATTTCTTTACGAGTATCCACGTTTGTAATTTCAACTTTAATTGGCGCGGGTGCTGATCCGCTACTAATTCTAACTTTTACCTTAATTGTTTTCATGATTTCTATGTTTTTAGTTAACATCTCAAAAGTATTCTGATAACAGTATATCAATCAATTACCCTTTTGGGTGATATTTTATTTTTTACAATTCTCACTTTATTTTTTGTAAGTTTATTCTATAAATACCATTTGTCTTTTTTGAGTTAATTTCTAATATCACCCAAAAGGGTAATTGCGGTCAATGAACTTATTGTACAACTTTGTAAAAGAAAATGTAACGCCATGAAGATACAAGTAGCCATAGTAGAGGATGATAAGAATTACAATCAGGCCTTAAAAAATATCATCGATTTCCAGCAGGATATGGAATGTGTGGCTCAGTTTTTTAACGGTAAAAATGCTTTGCAAAAACTGGAAGCCCTGGAACCAGACGTGGTTTTAATGGATATTCAGCTGCAGGATTTATCAGGTATTGATCTTGTTTTTAAATTAACAGACGTAATGCCGGGCACAACCTTTGTTATGTGCACCAGTTTTGAAAATGACGAAAAAATATTTTCGGCATTACGTGCAGGTGCAAGTGGTTATCTGGTAAAAGGAGATCCGCTGGACAAGATAATTCAGGCGATTCAGGAAGCTCACAAAGGCGGTGCCCCTATGAGTTTTGCCATTGCAAAGCGCGTTTTACAACATTTTCAGGAAACAAAAGTACAAGTACAAACCTTGTCGTTACTGACTGTAACCGAAAAAGAAGTTCTTGACTTGCTGGCGCAGGGACTTCTCTACAAAGAAATTGCCGATAAAAAAAATGTCACCATCGACACCATTAAAAAACACATTGGCAATATCTACCGAAAACTACAGGTAAGTAACAAAATTGAAGCAATTAACAAGTTTAACACCAAAAACTAGAAATTATGGACACTCTAAAACTACAAGAAAAAGTTACTGAAAAAACAATCTCAAAAAATTATGAAACATTCGCACCAATAGTTCTTAAAATTATGCCGGATGTAGAGGTTGATTCAAGAAATGAAGCTTTAAGAGAACTAGCAATCGATAATATGATTTATGATTTCTCTATCGATTCAGAAAATTTCATTTCTGAAATATTTAATTCTTATGATAATGCACCCATAGAAGAAAAGAAGATATTAGATTACTTTAAAATATACTTCATACAAGATGATAATGATCTATTTTCAATTTGTTTTTCTATATCTTCTGTAGAAACCGAAAAAATTGGAGATAAAGATTTCTTTTTCAAAATTAATACTCAAAAAATAGAAAAAATTGAGAAAGAAGTCTTTATAAAATATAGTAACAATTATAAAAATAAATTACTTCAATCAATTAATTCAAAAACCTGGATAGGTGGTCTCCAAATCAAAAATACAGAAGCAGTTAGTTATAAACTTAAAGACCTCTATTTTTTTATTCTAAAGCACTTTTTAATTAATGCTAAACCTGAATCTAGTTACTCAGAATTGTTTTTTGAAATGATTAAATTTGAAGAAAATGCTGAAGAGCCTACAAATCAAAATAAATTAAGTATCGTTGTTCGTGCACAAAGTGTTTCAAAAGGCAGAGCTCAAGCATACGACTTTGGAAGAGTTTATCCTTAACTAAATGGAAGTATTACAAATTGTTTACATAAGTTGTTTAAGCATAACAACACTAAAAGCAATAGTTTTGGGCTGGAAATATACATTTCCGGCTCAAAACTATTTGGGTATTTATCTAATTGGGACTTTAAGCTTAGAAGTCTTTGGAGAAATTAAAGCCTACTTAAAGCAATTTGACTTTGCTGTTTATTATAATATATATGCAATATTCTGCATTTTATTTTTTGGAATCTATTTTTCAAAAATCTATATCGGAAATTTTAAGCGAATTGGGTTATTCGTTTCATTCATCCTTTTATCTTACTGTTTCATTTTTATTGATATTCTAAGCACAAAGTTTTTACCACAACTAGGAATATTGGTCGCTTTATTCTACATTTTTAATTCAATTTTGTGGTTTTATCAAAAGCTTCAAATTCCGGTTGAAGGTAAGATTACCGACGATCAGAATTTCTGGATTTCAACCGCTTTACTTTTCTGGAGTACTTACATCATTTTTAGGTTTACACCTATGTATTTATTCGAAAAAGAAGATCTGTTTTTCTTAGAAATTCTAAGAAAAATTAGCTCTGTAGTCAATTTTATCATGTATGCTCTATTTTATTATGCCCTTATAAAATATGAGCGAATCACAAAAACCTCAGCTAAATGAGCGAGCTGCCTCACGAAATAAAACTAACCTATATTATCGCCATTATTATAATGTTGTTGTTTGTATGCTTCATTATTATGATGGTTTTTATTTACAACAAAAAACAGCTTATTCAGCAGCAGGAAAATCAAATCAAAGAAAGCGAGTTTCAAAACCAATTGCTCCAAAAAGAATTAGAGCGTCAGAAAGCCATTCAACTGGAAAGAGAACGAATTTCACAGGATATGCATGATGATTTGGGTGCCGGAATTTCGGCCATAAAACTTCAGGCAGAATTTTTAAAATATAAAATACCTGAAGAAAGTTTTTCGGAAGATCTGGAAGTCATTATAGCTACTTCAGAAGATATGAATTTAGCCATGAGAGAAATTCTCTGGAGTCTGAATTCTCAAAATGATACTATTGGTAATTTTATAGAATATGTGAGTTTCTATGTCAAACGTTTTTTAGACAAAACGACTATAACATTTCAGCTAGATTCGAGTATTATTGAAAAAGAAACCAATTTATCTGTAAAAGCCCGAAGAAACCTCTTTTTGGTAGTAAAAGAAGCTGTTCATAATGTCTACAAACACAGTGAGGCAAGTACTCTGCAAATTCAATTTGAACAGACTGAGAATGATCTTAAAATTACGGTGAATGATAACGGAATTGGATTTTCTGATATGATTCAAAAAGGAAATGGTATCAACAATATGTCGCTTCGAATGGAAGCCATAAATGGAACTTTTAAAACATTAGCTGTTGAAAAAGGAACATCATTATTGTTTATCTATCCTTTTAAATCGTAAGTTTATCTAAATCCCAAAAAAGCTTTTAGAATTTCGAGTCGTATCCTCCGCCACTTTAGATAAAGTAATTCCTTTAAACTGTGCAATGGTACCGGCCACAAAAGGCAGAAAAGCAGGTTCGCAACGGCGTTCGTGGTATTTCTTCAAAAGGCTGTTCGGTACATTTTTAGGAAGCATAAACGGCGCATCGGTTTCGATCATTAGACGGTCGAGCGGTACGTATTGAATCACTTCCTTTAAATGAGCGAAACGTTTGGTATCAGAAATCGCTCCCGTAAAACCCAGATAGAATCCGTGATCAAGATAGGTTTTGGCTTCCTCCAGCGTTCCCGTAAAACAATGCACCACGGCTTTGGGCAATTGCGGTAAATAGTCTTTGGTAATGTTCATAAACTTGGTAAAAGCTGCTCTTTCGTGCAAAAACAAAGGTTTCTGTATTTCAATCGCTAATTCGAGTTGGGCTTTATAACAGGTTTCCTGCACATTTCTGGGCGAAAAGTCACGATCAAAATCGAGTCCGCACTCGCCAACTGAAACGACTTGTTTCTGCTTTAATAAATTTCGAAGTTTCGAAATACTCTGCGCATCGAAACTCTTCGCATCATGCGGGTGAATTCCCGCCGTCGCATACAGCACGCCCGGGTACTGCCTCGCCATCTTCGCGGATTCTTCACTGTTTCGTATGCTGGTGCCCGTGAGTATCATTTGCGATACGTCGGCATCAAGTGCGTTTTGTACGACATCGTCTGTGTCGTTTTGGAATTGTTTATTGGTTAGGTTGATACCTATGTCTATATATGTCATTTTTTTTAAAGTTGCTAAGATTCTGAGAGGCTAAGGTTTCTTCCTCATTGGAACCAAATTATTTTTTTTAAAGTTACAAAGGCTCAAAGAGGCAAAGGTTCAGAGGTTTTCCTCTTTGAGTCTTTTTATTATATTTTGTTTTGCTTTTTATCTTTGGTCTGTTTTTACTCTCGCAAAGGCGCGGAGTCGCTAAGTTTTTTTGCCACAGATTAAAGGATTAGAATGATTATTAAAAAATGTGCTGAATCTGCTAAATCTGCTCAAAAAAAAACTTTGTGAACTTTGCGATTAAATAACCACAAAGCTTATCCTTTCGATGTGAGGAGACTCGAGCGATCATGAACAGGCGAAGCAAATCGCACTTGAAACTCCGCACAAAATATCACCAATCTTTGTCGAATCCCGCGTGTGATCCTTCGTTCCTCAGGATGACATAAAATGCGGAAAAAACCTTTGCGAACCTTGCGTAGATCTCAGCGCTCTTTGCGGTTAAAATTACCACAAAGCATTAAAGCACTGCAGTGCGCCTCTACAGAAAACCTTTGTCGCTTT
This sequence comes from Flavobacterium sp. B183, assembly GCF_023539155.1. NCBI lineage: Bacteria > Pseudomonadati > Bacteroidota > Flavobacteriia > Flavobacteriales > Flavobacteriaceae > Flavobacterium > Flavobacterium sp. B183. The sequence goes on from NZ_CP097434.1 coordinate 5,079,734, forward strand.
GAGCCTCTGCGCCTCTGAACCTAAAAGAAGAACTAATCTTCTTTACTCCCATCCTCCGCCATTCTCACTAATTTAGGTGTAAATTTAGCCACTACATCCACCAAATCCTCCTGCGCTTTCATCACCTGATGGATGTCTTTATAGGCCATTGGCGCTTCGTCCAGTCCTGCTCCGATAAGCGTAACGCCATGATCACTCAGAATCGATTTCATCTCTGTTGCTGTAATGTTTTTAATCGCCTGAGTTCGGCTCATTTGTCTTCCCGCTCCATGCGAAGCCGAATTGATCGCGTTCTCCTCCCCTTTTCCTCTCACCAAAAATCCCGGTGCGGTCATACTTCCCGGAATGATTCCCATAACGCCTTTCCCGGCCGGAGTTGCTCCTTTTCTATGCACGATCACTTCTTCGCCGTTCCAGATTTCTTTCCAGGCAAAATTATGATGGTTTTCGACTTTGGCTAAAATCGTCGCTCCTAAAGCACGTTCCATTTTGTTATGAATGATCTCGTGACAAGCCGAAGCGTAATCTCCCGCCAAATTCATCGCCATCCAATATTCCTGTCCCAATTGGGTATTCATATCCAGATAGGCTAAGTTTTTAGCTACTTCCGGAAGTTTACAAACCTCTTTTGCAATTTTGGTATAATGTCCGGCAATTGTAGCTCCCATTCCTCTTGAACCCGAATGCGTTAACAAAGCGACATATTTTCCTTTTGGAATGTTCAAAACAGCATCGTCCTGAGCAAATTCCATGATTCCGAATTCCACAAAGTGATTTCCACCACCCGAAGATCCTAATTGTGACCAGGCTTTATCTTTTAAGTTTTTCACAAACGGATTCATATTAAAAGTCTCGTTCTCCAAAACCGCATGATCCGATTTGTACTGACCGTGAAATCCGTGGCCCGCTCCAAAAATAGAATTCTTAATCAATTCTTTTTTGAATTTGGCTTCGTTTTCAAAGTAAAAATCTTCCGGAATATCATAGACCGACAACGCCATTCTACACCCAATATCAACTCCAACACCATACGGAATAATGGCATTTTTTGTGGCTAAAACTCCGCCAATCGGTAATCCGTAACCCTGATGCGCGTCGGGCATTAAAGCTCCGGCAACCGTAACAGGCAGTTTCATGGCTACTTCCATTTGTTTTCTGGCTCCGTCTTCGATATGATCCAGTCCGTAAGCCGAATACGCATTTGGATTTTGATTTAAAGCAATAAAATCTTCCGGTTTCTCGTTCGATTTTTCGATTAAAGCAACCGCCAGTTTGCTGAACACTTTATCGTCTATATAATTCTCCGGAGTTTCTAAGACATTTTTGTAATGAGCAATCATTTCGTCTCTTGTAAATCCGTTTCTTTTGCTGTTTATCTTTAAGGCAATCCCGATTATTTTCCCTTCCGGAAATCCTAATTCTAATATTTCTGTACCGTTTATTTGTGTTTTCATTTTTCTTTTTTTTAAGGGACATAGGCCCGAAGGTTCATAGGTGCAAAGGTTTTGCACTGCTGCGCAGTTATTTTGCGTAGTTTTTTATTTCTCGCAAAGTCGCAGAATCGCTAAGGATATATTTTTTTTTAAGCCACAGATTATGAGGATTAAAATGATTTTTCTCCTTATTATGTCATCCTGAGGAACGAAGGATCACATCCAATATTCCTCAAAGTGAATCGTCAATCTTTGTCGAGTTTCTTATGTGATCCTTCGTTCCTCAGGATGACAAACAGTGTGATTAATCATTGCTCTCTACAAACCTTTGTTCCTTTGTTCCTTTGCTTCTCTGCACCTTTATACCTCCAAACATTGTCCATCAAACCCGACAGGTTTCAAAAACCTGTCGGGTTTACAAACATTAATCAATTAATAATTGTGTAACCACTGCTGGATTCATCGCCCATTGGGCTGTATAAACCTCATCAGCATTTTGATCTTCGGTGATTGTTAAATCTTGGGCTTCCGCTTTAAGCTGTAACAAACTACCTATATTCAATTTACTGTTCAATTTGGCAAGCAAAGCCTGAACTCCTTTAAAGTCCAAACCTTGTACAACTTGACCTCCGAAAGTCATCTCTAACCAAACGATTTCTCTTTTGGCTACATCCAAAACTCCAAAGACCAAACCTTTCGCCACATTCTGCGTCACACGAACCTGATGATCCACGCAAGACGGATCGTAAGCAACTCCGGTTTTCTCCGAAATTTTCATCGGATGTTTGCTGTTCATCCAACCTACTATCAGATTTGGCGTGATACTTCCGTTGCTATAAGCATTGCAGGTAAAAGTCACAAACTTAGCTTTGGCTTTTGCCAATTCGTCAATGTTGATGTTGATATATTCGGCAGTTCCAATTTTATTCGGAATACTTCTAATATCTCCACTATGCTGGCAACCCGTAGTCGTCAATCGGCTGAACGAACAAATATCAGAACGATCTTCGTAAGCAATATGGCAGCTTAAATCCATATCCAGATGTTGAGCAGGCAAACCTGCACCCCACTGCATAAACAATCGTACTTCGTTGCCTTCAACCGGAAAACGCGTTCCCATTAAAGCTACAGGTAAATCCTGAACCGTATCGCTTCGATCGCCTATTGAAACCGGAATGTTGAATAATTGCGGATCAATATAGATGGTTTTATTGGTATTTTTAACCGCCGCGAATCTTTTTTTCATTGCCAAAAGACACAAATCCTCAATCTGATTTTTCATCTCCTCCAACTGTGATTCGTCATACAAATTCAACAATGCGTTTGGGTTTACTCTTTTATTGGTTCCTCCTAAAGGCTTTACACTTCTTTGTATGTTTTTATCAAAATAATTTGATGCATACATGTTCAGCGTAAAGATTAGTCTAGCCGGAACTTTATCGATAATTTCAGAAAAATGAGCAATCGTTTCGTCTGCTCCAAACCAAAGCATATTCGAAAATAAAGAACGGGCAAACAAACCCGGACGTTGCTTTAACAACGCAAATGTTTTATCAGCATCAAACTTTAGTCTTGACGAATTTACTTTTCCCTGCCAAACGTCATATACCTGATTGTAAAATACATCCATTAAAAAATTCAATTTTTCGAATCCTTTTCTTTTGCTGTATTCTGCCAAACGCAAGGCACGGATAAAACGAACCCACATTCCTCTTTTTGGATGCATCGTTTCGCACATGGCTTCAACTTCCATATCCATATTATTCAACCAGTTGGCGACCATCAAACATTCTTTTCTTGAATATTTCAATTTCAAATCTTTTTGAGATGCCATTCTCGCCTGCACACTTGTATCCAAAACAGTATGAAAATGTTGTCCATTTTTAGCAGCTCTTTTAACAATGGTTTTTGGCTCAATAATCTGAAGCATTCCTGTATTTTTAAACCATAAATATCTTAAAATATCCGTTGGTGTTTTCAAAAATTGCGATGCTTCGTCTTCTTTACCGTTTTCAATCAAAAGATCGATTACAAGCATTAAAGTTTCCTTCATTGCTACCTCAGTTTTTGGTAAAGGCAAGTACTGCATAACCATTTTTAAGGTATCTGTCTGAGTAGCGTCTAAAGCAGTTTTGGACTGCAATAACGATATATAGAAATCATTTAAATCTTTTTCTGACCACAATTCCAGCATTTTTAATTTGCTTCCCTGTCCCACTTTTTCGATTTTACCAAATTCAAAAGGAGTTCCACAGAAGGGACAACCATTGTATCTTTCTAACGGAAAAGTATTATCTGGAATAATGTGACCGCAGGATAAAGTTGTTCCGTTTTTAGTTTTAAAAACATTTCCGAAATACGTAATAATATGATCTAAAACAGATTCTCCTGTTGGAACATTCCATTCTTTTACTAATGGTGTCCAATTTTTATCCGTTCCTAAAACCTCTCTCAAAACTTCTAAAACCTCAACTTTATAAGTCGGATTAACATTGTTTAAAGCCTGAAGTAAGGATTCTGAAAATGTAAATCCCAATTTGGAAACATTGGCTAGCAAAACTGATGTTGTTCCAGATAAATTTTTAACGTCATTCGTAATCATTTCTGATGGAATAAAAATAGCGTTCTGACGCAAACTGATTTTTAATAATGTTGTTGTTTTCATTTTTTTAATTTTTAAAATTTAGATAATGGTGCTTCTGATTCTACCTAAAAGATTTTGAAGTAAGAAGCACTTGACCTTAAATTGGAGTGTAATAGACTAACTAAGCTAAAATGGAGCGGGCGACCGCGAAGAAGTAAGTTAATCTTGACCCTCATTTATTAATGATAATTTTAAAACTTGTTCGGACTCGAACCGAAAGTTACCAATTGTCTGAAGTAAGTTTTAATTGATCATCAATAGTGAAGCAAATGGGATTCGAACCCACGACCCGGACATTAGAAATGTACGAAGTAAGTTTTGATTGACCTTTTACCGATAATCTCAAAACTACCTGCTCTACCGCTGAGCTACTGCCTCTATTATGATTGTAAAATAAAAAGGTAATGGTGTAAGTGTGTACGTTGGAAAGTTTTCTGAAGTAACTCAAACTTGACCTGTTTTATTCTTTATTTAATTTCTATGAACGTTTGTTTTTTATTTCTGAACAAAGATTCCAAAACCAGTGCGCAGTTATTTTGCGCAGTAAAATTTCTGTTTCATTTTTTAGAAATACTATTTGTTTTATTTCTTGAGCAAAGATTTCAAAACCACTACGCAATTATTTTGCGCAGTAAAAAAAGAATTTTAAATTTGAGTAAATATTAATTTTAAAAAAGTCTGTAAGTCCCAGAGGGACGTTATAACTATAGTTTTTTCAGATTACAAAAGTATAAGTCCCAGAGCGACGACATATTTGTAGATTTTTTCACATGCATTTGAAGAGCCCCAGCGGGGCGACATATTCTATCAATGAAAGGAAAATAAAGGTGTCGCGCCGCTGGAGCTTTTGATTCTGTGCTAAAATTTGGTTGTAAATATTCAGCTCTTACAGAGCTTCTCATTAGATTTAAATAAAAAATACCATATGAATTTAGAAAAAATCTATTCTGAATTACTCTTGAACATTGGATTTCCCCTGAATGAAATTCAGCAAAACTGGATGGATTTAGAAAAGGCCTATTCCAAAAAATCAAGGCATTATCACAATCTCACGCATTTAAAAGAAATGATGGAGAGCTTTGAGGTCTATCGGAATAAACTTGAAAATCCGAATGAAGTATTATTCTCCATTTTTTATCATGATATTGTTTACTCTTCTTCCAGAAAAGACAATGAACTTAAAAGTGCCGAATTCGCTTTGTCAATTCTTCCTGAAAATATCACCCTAAACAAACAATTCATTTTTGATGCGATCTGTGCTACACAGCAGCATTTACACAATACAATTGAAGATATTAACTGGTTAATCGATTTTGATTTGAAGATTCTGGCCCATGATTGGGAGGATTATAAGATCTATTTCGAGCAAATTAGAAAAGAGTATCGCATTTATCCTGATTTTCTCTACAAACCTGGGCGTGCTAAGGCGCTGAAACATTTTCTGGAAAACGAGTTTATTTTTCAAATGGATGAGTTTAGGAATTTATATGAAGAAAAAGCGAGATTGAATATTGAAAAAGAGATTTCCTTATTAACGTAAACGCGCGTGAGGGATTGAGGCGGTATCCTTTTGTGAAGAGAAACGAAACAAAAGATATAGCCGAAAGCCCGACCCGGAGGGACACGCCCAAAAATACAAACCATGTCACAAAACAAAAACGCCCTAATTCGGTACAAAACGATAGACAAATGTCTTCAAAACAAATATCGGCAATGGACTTTAGACGACTTAATCGAATGCTGCTCTGATGCTTTGTTTGAATACGAAGGCCGAGCTAACCCCATCAGCAAACGAACCATTCAGATGGATATTCAGCTCATGCGAAGTGAGAAACTGGGGTACAATGCCCCCATTGTAGTATATGATAAAAAGTACTATAAATATGAAGATGACGAATTCACCATAACCGATATACCATTAACCGAAACAGACATGAATGTGCTCACTGAAACTGTTTCGATGTTAAAGCAGTTTAAAGATTTCTCTCTCTTTAGTGATGTATCGGATATTCTACAGCGTTTGGAGGATAAAATCTACGCCGAAAAATCGCATACTAAACCCGTTATCTATCTCGACAAAAATGAAAAACTAAAAGGGCTTCATTATCTGGATGAGATTTATCAGGCCATCATCAAAAAGGTGGCTTTGGTTATTACCTATAAATCTTTTAAATCTCAGGAAGAAAGCAAATTTCATTTTCACCCTTTTATTTTAAAGGAATTCAATAACCGTTGGTTTTTGGTAGGAAAGAAAAAAAGCTCACAACCGATTACCAATTTAGCCCTGGACAGAATTATATCTATAGATTACGATTTCAACATTCCCTATTTAGAAGAAAACTTTGATGCAGAGCTCTTTTATAAAAACGTAATTGGGGTAACCGTTAATACAGGTTTACAACCCAAAAAGATCGAACTTTGGATAGATGCAACTAATGCACCTTATGTGATAACCAAACCTCTGCATCATACACAGCGGCTCATTAAAGAAAATGACGACAAAAGTATTATCGTTCATTTGTTCATTTCTCCAAATTACGAAATGGAACGTATGCTTTTAGGGTTTGGAGACGGCATCGAAATTATCAAACCTGAAAATCTAAGAAATAGAGTAAAAGCTATACTTCAAAAGGCAATTTCAAGATATGAACCCGAAAACACCATTGAATTAAAGCCATAATTTTTTACAAAATGCAGAATTTTATCTTATTTTAAAACCATAAAACAATTTTTACAGCATTAATTTTGTTAAAACATCAAAAAAGAATAGTATATTTCAATTAATTTTTAACCGTAAACCCCTATAAATCAAAGGGATTTTTTAACTAACCAAAAAATTATTAAAAAATTATATGCATGCATAGTATTTTTTAATTATATTTGAAATCGATATAGTTACATATGAAAGAGAAAACAATAGATTATATTCTGCGTGCTACATGGCAAGCTGTATCAAGAATGTACAATGAAGAGGCTGCTAAGTACGATGCCACAATGGCTACCGGGTTTGCCCTTTTGAGTATAGATAAGGAAGAAGGAACCCCATCGACAGCTTTGGGTCCCCGAATGGGCATGGAAGCCACAAGTCTTACCAGAACATTGAAATCTATGGAAGATAAAGGTTTGATTGTTCGCAAAAAAAACCCAACTGATGGTCGTGGTGTTTTGATTTACCTGACTGAATTTGGAAAAGAAAAAAGAGATTTATCTAAAAATACGGTTCTGAAATTTAATGAAACGGTAAGAAAACATGTTTCTGATGAGAAACTAAACCATTTTATCGAGGTTTCTGAAATTATAAACGAATTAATTCAGGATAAAAACATATTCAATCAAACAGAAAAATCAGAAAATGAATAACCTTAATTCATAAGGAACATTCAAATCAAATAAAAAACAAAATATTAACTATGAAACGCACAATTAAAAAAGTCGCTGTAATTGGATCCGGAATTATGGGTTCGGGAATAGCTTGCCATTTTGCCAATATTGGTGTTGAAGTTTTACTGCTTGACATCGTACCACGCGAGTTGACAGAAGCTGAAGCTAAAAAAGGATTAACGCTTGAAAGTAAAGCTGTTCGCAACCGAGTAGTAAATGAGCATCTGGCGAATTCATTAAAATCAAAACCATCTCCTATTTACAGTCAAAAATTCGCAAACCGAATTACCACTGGAAATACGACTGATGATATGGCAAAAATAGCCAATGTTGATTGGATTATTGAAGTAGTTGTGGAGCGTCTGGATATTAAAAAACTGGTATTCGAACAAATCGAGCAATTCCGTAAACCGGGAACTTTGGTTACTTCTAATACTTCCGGTATTCCAATTCACTTCATGAGTGAAGGAAGAAGCGAAGATTTCCAACAACACTTCTGCGGAACACACTTTTTTAACCCTGCGCGTTACTTAAAGTTATTTGAAATTATTCCTGGTCCAAAAACTTCAACTGAGGTATTGGATTTCTTAAACGAATACGGATCTAAATTCTTAGGAAAAACTTCGGTTGTTGCTAAAGATACTCCGGCGTTTATTGGAAACAGAATTGGTATTTACGGAATCCAAAGTTTATTCCACTTGGTAAAAGAAATGGGATTAACAATTGAAGAAGTGGATAAATTAACCGGACCAGTAATTGGCCGTCCAAAATCGGCTACTTTCCGTACGGTTGACGTGGTTGGATTGGATACTTTGGTACACGTTGCCAACGGTATTTACGAAAACTGTCCAACAGATGAACAACACGAATTGTTTAAACTTCCGGATTTCATCAACAAAATGATGGAAAATAATTGGTTAGGAAGTAAAACTGGTCAAGGTTTCTACAAAAAAGTAGACAAGGATATTCTTTCTCTTGACTTAGATACTTTAGAATACCGTGCTGCCAAAAAAGCAAATTTTGCGACTCTTGAACTAACAAAAACTATCGATAAACCAATCAATCGTTTTAAAGTTTTAGTAAAAGGAACTGACAAAGCGGGAGAATTCTACCGTAAGAGTTTCGCCGGAATGTTTGCTTACGTGTCCAACAGAATTCCTGAAATCTCAGACGAATTATACAAAATTGACGATGCCATGAAAGCTGGTTTTGGATGGGAAAATGGTCCATTCGAAATCTGGGATGCTATTGGTGTTGCAAAGGGAATCGAAATCATGAAAGCCGAAGGTTTAGCGCCTGCTGCCTGGGTTACTGAAATGTTAGCTTCCGGAAGCGATAGTTTCTATTCTGTAAAAGAAGGAGCAACTTTCTTCTATAATATTCCAACAAAATCACAAACTAAAGTTCCTGGACAAGATTCATTCATTATCCTGAACAACATCCGTGAAAGCAAAAAAGTTTGGAGCAATAGTGGCGCTATTATAGAAGATTTAGGAGACGGAATCTTAAACTTAGAATTCCAATCTAAAATGAATACTATTGGTGGCGATGTACTTCAGGCTATCAATAAAGCCATCGACTTATCTGAAAAAGAATACCAAGGTTTAGTGATTGGAAATCAGGCAGCGAATTTCTCTGTTGGAGCTAATATCGGAATGATTTTCATGATGGCAGTGGAACAAGAGTACGATGAATTGAACATGGCGATCAAATTGTTCCAGGACACGATGATGCGCGTTCGTTACTCTTCAATTCCAGTTATCGTAGCGCCTCACGGAATGACTTTTGGCGGTGGATGCGAAATGAGCTTACACGCTGATAAGGTAGTTGCTGCGGCTGAAACTTACATGGGATTAGTGGAATTTGGTGTTGGTGTACTTCCTGGTGGTGGTGGATCTAAAGAAATGGCTTTAAGAGCTTCTGATTTATTCCGCAAAAATGATGTTGAATTAAACGTTCTTCAGGAGTATTTCCTGACTATCGCTATGGCTAAAGTTTCGACTTCTGGTTATGAAGCTTTTGATACCGGACTTTTACAACACGGAAAAGATATTATCGTAGTCAACAAAGACCGTCAGATTGCAGAAGCTAAAAAACATGCTTTGTTAATGGCTGAAGCAGGTTATACGCAACCTATCAGAAGAACAGATGTAAAAGTGCTAGGAAAACAGGCTCTTGGAATGTTCTTAGTAGGAACTGACCAAATGCAAGCTGGAAAATACATTTCTGAGCACGATAGAAAAATTGCAAACAAACTGGCTTACGTAATGGCTGGTGGTGATTTATCTGAAGCTACTTTAGTATCTGAACAATATTTATTAGATATCGAACGTGAAGCTTTCTTGAGTTTATGTACAGAAAGAAAAACTCTGGAGCGTATTCAATATATGTTAACTAAAGGAAAACCGCTTCGTAACTAGAAAAGTAGAAGAAAGATGTAAGAAGCAAGATTTCAAAACAAAGTTTTGTCTTTTCTCTTGCCTCTTGCTTCTATAAATCTTAAAAAACAAAAACAAATGAAAACAGCATATATAGTAAAAGCATACAGAACCGCAGTTGGAAAAGCTCCAAAAGGGGTTTTCAGATTCAAAAGACCTGATGAATTAGCGGCTGAAACCATTCAGTTTATGATGGATGAACTGCCTGATTTTGACAAAAAGCGTATCGATGATGTTATGGTAGGAAATGCCATGCCGGAAGCTGAGCAAGGTCTTAACGTTGGACGTTTGATCTCGTTAATGGGATTAAAAGTAGAAGACGTTCCCGGAGTTACAGTAAACCGTTATTGTGCTTCCGGATTAGAAACTATCGGAATGGCAACTGCAAAAATTCAATCCGGAATGGCAGATTGTATCATCGCTGGTGGTGCAGAAAGTATGAGTTATATTCCGATGGGAGGTTACAAACCAACTCCGGACTATAAAGTGGCTGCTGCAGGTCATGAGGATTATTACTGGGGAATGGGTTTAACTGCTGAAGCGGTGGCCAATCAATATAAAATCTCCAGAGAAGATCAGGATGAGTTTGCTTACAACTCTCATATGAAAGCATTGAAAGCACAAGCAGAAGGAAAATTTGACAAACAAATCGTTCCGATTACTGTCGAACAGACTTTCATCAATGAAAATGGTAAAAAAGAAACAAAATCATACGTTGTAAATAAAGACGAAGGTCCAAGAGCAGGAACAACTAAAGAAGCTTTAGCAGGTTTAAGACCCGTTTTCGCAGCAGACGGAAGTGTAACTGCCGGTAACTCGTCTCAAATGAGTGACGGTGCTGCTTTTGTTTTAATCATGAGCGAAGAAATGGTAAAAGAATTAAACCTGGAGCCAATCGCACGTTTGGTAAACTTTGCGTCTTCTGGTGTGGAGCCAAGAATCATGGGTATCGGACCTGTAAAAGCAATTCCGAAAGCCTTGAAACAAGCAGGATTAACGTTGAATGATATCGAATTAATCGAGCTGAATGAAGCTTTTGCTTCTCAGGCTTTAGCAGTTACCCGCGAATTAAACATCAACCCGGAAATCGTAAACGTAAACGGTGGAGCCATTTCATTAGGTCACCCACTGGGTTGTACAGGAGCTAAACTTTCTGTTCAGTTATTCGACGAAATGAAACGCAGAGGCAACAAATACGGAATCGTAAGTATGTGTGTAGGTACCGGACAAGGTTCTGCAGGGATTTACGAGGTGTTGTAAAAAGAAAATAGAATATAGAATAAAGAGAATAGATGTTTTTTTTAGAGTAAAGAGAAAAGAACAAAGATTATAAAAAGTAATAAAAAACTTACTTTACACTTATGATTTCTTATCTTGGCTCGAAAAACATGAGGCATAATTACAAGAACTTGAAGATTTGGCAACTCGGAATTACAATCGCTAATGAAATTTCAGATATATTAATAGAGTTTCCGAAACACGAAAGATACGATTTGAGTTCTCAGATTAGCAGATGTTCAGTTTCTATGCCTAGTAATATTGCTGAAGGTTCTTCAAGAACTGATAAATCTTTCAGTCATTTTTTAGACATTTCTCTCGGTTCTTCATTTGAATTAATTACACAACTATTAATTGCAACACATAGAAAGTATATAAACGAAAAACAATTTAACCAATTAGAAATTAAAATAGAAGAATTTCAAAGAATGACAATGAGTTTTCAAAACGGACTGAAGTAAAAGTCTATGTTCTTTACTCTATATTCTATTTTCTTTCATAAAAAAACAAAAACAAAATGGCAGATACTATCGAAAAAAACGTGACTCGTGGTGGTCAGTTTTTAGTTAAAGAAACAAAATGCGAAGATATCTTCACACCGGAAGATTTTTCGGAAGAGCAATTAATGATGCGTGACTCTGTAAAAGAGTTCGTAGACAAAGAATTATGGGCGCATAAAGATCGTTTCGAGAAGAAAGATTACGCTTATACAGAATCTTCTATGCGCAAAGCAGGTGAACTGGGACTTCTTGGAGTTGCTGTTCCGGAAGAATATGGCGGATTAGGAATGGGATTTGTTTCTACAATGTTGGTTTGTGACTACATTTCAGGAGCAACGGGTTCTTTCTCTACAGCTTTTGGTGCACATACCGGAATTGGAACTATGCCAATTACACTTTATGGTACTGAAGAACAAAAGAAAAAATACGTTCCTAAATTGGCTTCAGGAGAATGGTTTGGAGCTTATTGCTTAACAGAGCCGGGAGCAGGATCTGATGCTAACTCAGGAAAAACGAAAGCAGTTTTATCTGAAGATGGAAAATACTATTCGATCACAGGACAAAAAATGTGGATTTCGAATGCAGGTTTCTGCAGCGTTTTCATCGTTTTTGCCCGTATTGGAGATGATAAAAACATTACAGGTTTCATCGTAGAAAATGATCCGTCAAACGGAATTTCTATGAATGAAGAAGAGCATAAATTAGGAATCCGTGCTTCTTCTACACGTCAGGTTTTCTTCAACGATACAAAAGTTCCTGTTGAAAACATGTTGTCTGAAAGAGGAAACGGTTTCAAAATTGCGATGAACGCTTTAAACGTAGGTCGTATTAAATTAGCTGCTGCTTGTTTAGATGCTCAACGTAGAGTTACTACAGGAGCTGTAAAATATGCTAACGAAAGAATTCAGTTTAATACTCCGATTTCAAGCTTCGGTGCTATCCGTTCTAAACTGGCTGAAATGGCAACTAATGCCTACGCAGGAGAAAGTGCTTCTTACCGTGCTGCAAAAGACATCGAAGACAGAATCGCTGCCCGTGAAGCAGAAGGAACTTCTCATCAGGAAGCTGAATTGAAAGGTGTTGAAGAATATGCTATCGAGTGTTCTATACTAAAAGTAGCTGTTTCTGAAGACGTTCAAAGCTGTTCAGATGAAGGAATTCAGATTTTTGGCGGAATGGGATTCTCTGAAGACACTCCAATGGAAAGTGCCTGGAGAGATGCTCGTATCGCACGTATCTACGAAGGAACAAATGAAATTAACAGAATGCTTTCAGTGGGTATGTTGATCAAAAAGGCTATGAAAGGTCATGTTGATTTATTAGGACCAGCTATGAAAGTTCAGGAAGAATTAATGGGAATTCCATCTTTTGATACTCCTGATTTCTCTGAATTATTTGCAGAAGAAAAAGGAATCATCGCTAACCTGAAAAAAGTTTTCTTAATGGTTGCAGGAAGCGCTGTTCAAAAATACGGACCGGATTTAGATTCTCACCAACAATTATTGATGGCAGCTTCTAACATCTTAATCGAGATCTACATGGCTGAAAGTACTATTTTAAGAACTGAAAAATTAGCCAAAAAAGAAGGTGAAGCTAAAGTACAAGAGCAAATTGCAATGGCAAAATTATACTTGTACAAAGCAGTAGATATCGTTAACCTAAATGGTAAAGAAGGAATCATTTCTTTTGCAGAAGGTGACGAACAACGTATGATGTTAATGGGACTTAAACGTTTCACAAAATACACAAACAATCCAAATGTGGTAGCCTTAAGAGAGGTTATTACTTCTAAATTAGTTGCAGAAAACGAATACTGCTTCTAATACAAAAATAGTTTTTAGCTTTTAATTTGTTTAAACCCGCACTAATCCGAAACAGTGCGGGTTTATTTATTTATTTTTTTTTGACTAAATCGAAAGAAGGAGCTTTCGCAATATTTTTGCAACGATTTGCAAAATATTCGTTAAAATTAACTCTTAGACCCCTATAGAATAGTTAAATATTGGCGGTATTACTTTATATTTAGCATTCTAAAAACTTTAAAAAACATAAAATGAAACAAATTAACCTGTTTGCCCTGATTCTATTGTGCAACTTTACCACAAGTACATTTGGGCAAAAAAGCAAAAAAATGGACATCATAGCCTACTATACAGGTGATGACAAGCTAATTAACGAATACGAAGTAAGTAAACTAAACCAAATCATTTTTAGCTTTTGCCATTTAAAAGAAGGGAAACTAAGTGTTGATTCTGCGAAAGATTCTACCACGATTAAACATTTGGTTTCATTAAAAGCATCCAATCCACAATTAAAAATTATTCTTTCACTAGGTGGCTGGGGAGGTTGCGAGCCTTGTTCTGCTGCATTTTCAACAGCCGAAGGAAGACTTACTTTTGCCAAATCAGTAAAAGAAGTAAGCCATTATTTTAAAGTAGACGGTTTAGATTTAGATTGGGAATATCCGGCAATTGAGGGACTGCCAGGACATTTGTTTCAACCGGCTGACAAGCCAAATTTCACCGAACTAATCAAAATTTTACGTTCAACTTTAGGTAAAAAATACGAATTGAGCTTTGCTGCCGGAGGTTTTCAAAAAGCCTTAGACGAATCGATTGACTGGAAAAAAGTAATGCCTCTAGTAAACCGTGTAAACATTATGAGTTATGATTTAGTGAACGGATACTCAAAAGTTACCGGACACCATACGCCTTTATACAGCACTAATCCAAAAGAAGAATCTACAGACAAAGCGGTTGAATATTTATTGAAACTGGGAATTCCTGCTGAAAAACTAGTTATAGGAGGTGCTTTCTATACCAGAACCTGGAAAAATGTAGAAAACATCAACAATGGTTTATATCAGTCAGGTGAGCATGTTCAGGGAGTTTCTTTTAAAGATTATAGCACTTTTTATACAGAAGCCAATGGATGGAAATACTTTTGGGATGAAAAAGCCAAAGCACCTCACTGGTACAATGAAAAAGAAAAAACATTTGCTACAGGAGACAATCTGGCGTCTATAAAAGCAAAAGCAGAATATGCGAAAGCTAAAAACTTAGGCGGAATCATGTTTTGGGAATTGCCTCTGGATGCCACACGTAACGGAATGGTCAATACAATTTACGACGTTAAAATCGCTAAATAAAAAACTTTAGATCATAAAAAAAACGGCAGCTGTTCAAAAAATAGCTGCCGTTTTGCTTATCGTAAAAATTTAAAACTAAATTTTAACTTTACTCTTATCCAGTTCGCCTATAAAAGGAATTGTCTCCAAAATTTCTGCTCTGATTATCGTCTGTAAATACACTTCTAACTGAATGAACTTCGCTGCATTGATGGCGCCTATCACTTTTTTTGCCTGTGTATAGGTTTTAAAATATAACTTTTCATATCCCATATGGTTTCTTAAAGTTCCCTTTGCCAGCTCATCGGCTTTTTCATCGGTAAGCGTTGCATAATTCACCGCATAATCATTAATCAATTGAAATTTAGTTTGCCCGAGACCCTTGCGATCCGCTTCATAACTATCATACACTTTTGCAAATGCTGCAGCCTGACTATCGGATAAATTCATATACTCTTTTACGAGATCCCCTTTTGATTTTCCATAAATACTTTGCACAACATCTACATCTTCTTTAAATGTTGATTGAGCGTAAGAAGAAAATGAAACAATGGCCATGATAAGAATAAGGCTTATTTTTTTCATAGTTCTGATTTTAAATTTGTTTTATAAATTCATCCGTTATAAAAAATACTTATAAGGTTCTAAAAAGAAAGATTACTTATTCTCCACCGCTTTTGGCGCTCTAATTACGCCATCATAAGAAATGGACGCCCTATTGTTACTGTTGACTGAAAGCGTCGTACTTCCGTTATTGAAAATAGTGAAAAGCAAATTATATACATCATCTTTTCCCCTAACGGTAGTTCTTAAAATGTAACTTTTCTTTTTCTTTTCGACTTTAATATCTTCCGGTGCTCCTTCAAATTTTATCCCGCCGTCTCCCCCATACGCAACGTTGAATGCACGCCCAAAAAAAGGCAGATCACAAATAATTTTATCGCTGCTAAATCTTAAAAAATAAATATTATAATCCAGAATAATGAGCCTTCCTCCTTGCGGATTTAATTTCTGCGCTTCAAAATCGAACTTTTTAGAATCAATCAATGCTTCTGTTTCTTTCTGTTGCTGTAAATCTCTTTCTGCCCTTAGCTCCTTCTTCGTCTTATCCTGTGCAAAAACTGAAACATTCAAAAAACAGCACAGTAACAATAAAATGGATAATTTAGTCTTCATAAAGTGCAAATTTTAGATTAGAAAAGAAGAGTACTATTTTCTGGTAAATCGCATCAATGCAATGTCTCCTGAGATAAAATGAAGTGTTTTCCCTTCATCTGTAATATCATAGGATGTAATTTTAGGCAAAGTCCCCATAAAAAGACGTTCCCCTTCCTGTGCTTGTGGACACATCTTTTTGGTTACAGCCATTGGACCTGTCAGATCGATTTTATGCCCCGTTACCACAAGTGCTCCGTTGAAAGAATTACATCCGTTATTTCCGGATACTCTTTTTTCAGTTTGATTAAAATTAATAGTTGGCTTATTATTGGGATACAAAGCATCAAAATCAACACTTGAACCGGAGATATAATTAAGCTCCCAGTTTCCTTCAAGTTTAGAAGCATCGCCCCCTTTTGCTCCTTTAGAGCAATTACAGGAAGTTAGAACAATTCCTAAAAAAACGAAAGATAAAATACTTTTGATCATAATATTTAAAATTAAGTTAAAAATAAAACCATTGATTTTCAAGCAAATAAACTCATAATTACACGAATTTACGCAATATTTTTGGGTTCATCAGCTAAAGTTACTTTAAATTCCGATCAATAGTTTTAGTTTTTTTTAACGATCGGTACCAATCCATGTCAGTATTTTATGTTAATTTTACTTAAACTATAATAATAAAGACTCTTCTATGAAAAAAATAATCGTTTCCTTCGCCATAATTACAGCTTTAATCATTGGTTGTAAAACCAGTACAAAATCAAATGATGCCAAAACCTTAAGGGTAGCTTTAGAGCCAAAAAGCAAAAGTACAGTAGCAGGAACAGCCACTTTTACCGAGAGAGAAGGAAAAGTAACTTTTGCTGCAAAAATAACGGGGTTACAGCCGGGAGTACATGCAATTCACATTCATGAAAAGGCAGATTGTAGTGCTGCAGACGGAAGTTCGGCCGGAGGACACTGGAATCCAACTTTTAAAAAACATGGAAAATGGGGTGTTGCCGAATACCACAAAGGAGATATCGGAAACTTTACCGCTGATGCAAATGGTAACGGGACTATAACACTAACTACTGATGAATGGTGCATTGGCTGCGGAGATGAAAGTAAAGATATTCTGGGAAAAGGATTAATTGTTCATCAGGGATCTGATGATTTCACCACACAGCCTACAGGAAATGCGGGCGGAAGAGTTGCCTGCGCCGGAATCATTAAATAAAAAACATAAAACAGTAATAACCACTATATTTTCACAAAATCTAGTGGTTATTTCATTTTAAATTTACACTAAAACAAGAAAAAGATATAGCTTTGCAGCTATAAATTATAAAGTTAATGATTAACCCATCGGCACCAGGCTGGATAGATAAGTTTTTTAACGAACAAAAGTTTTCAGAAGCTATTCCTTTTGAGACTGCTGAGTCGTTTTACCATAAAGTCAGAGAAACCGGTTTTATTTACGGTCACATCATCGCTATAGATTCTCAGATTCCAATCCCTATAAAAGGCTGGTTCAAAACCGAAATCTCCAAAGTAGCTTTATTAAATACTTTGTACGGTGTTTTTTGTTTGGAAAAAAGAAGCTCTGAACCTAATAATTTTATTTCTGAAGTTTTAAAATTCTATAAGGAAATGAGTCCGGAAGGTTTTAATATATTTAAAATTCTGCTTCCAAAGGACACTCCTTCTCTTTCTTTAGAAAACATTATAGATCAGCGCGTTCAGACAAATGATAGTATTATCAGTAAAAACTTTTCGCATTTAGTAACCAATGCGCTTTTGTTTATTGATGTCCTGGCTTTCAGACAATATTTAGAACATGGGACAATTCCTGAAAAATACTTAAAACGAATCGAAGAAACCGTTATGGGCATTGTGGCTCTGGCTTTAAAAACCAAGACCATAAAATCTCAGCACGACGATTTACTGATTAAACTTTTTGAAGCTTCCATCCGATACTCAAAATTTTCAAAAGTTACGGTTGATACTTTAGAAACTTTACAATTGGACTATTACAACCATAAACTGGAACACTACTATTTCATTGATATGGCCGGAATGGCATTGTGGAGCGATGGCGTTGTCGAAAATGAAGAGGCCTACTTTTTGTACTCTTTAGGATCAATGATGGGAATTTCTGATGATTTTGTAACTAAAAGCATTGAAACGACCAACACCTTTATCACTACTCACAAAAAGAAAATTCCTTATTTTAACTATTCCAATCCTGTAAAACATTTTTACGACCAAATGACCCACAGTGTGGTAAAGCTGATTGTAAGAAACAAAAACAGATTAGTGAAGGAAATCATTCAAAGCAAAGAGTTAATGGTTCTGCTGGCTTATTCTACCACCAGAGATCTGGATGCTAAAGAAAAGAAAAAGGTAAAAAAACAACTTTTAGACATCTGTAAAACGATTCCGTCGCTCACCATATTTTTACTGCCCGGAGGAAGTTTGTTATTACCGATTCTTATCAAATTTATTCCAACTTTACTTCCGTCAGCTTTTAATGAAAACCTCGACGAAAACGAATAAAAAAATCGCCCTTTTGGGGCGATTTTCTTTTTTATATTATAGATCTAACTGATAAACTTCATCAAGCTCCTCGTTTGAAGCAATATTCACATTTAAATCGGTTACAAAACCGGAATTTAAACCGTAAACCCATCCGTGAAGCATCAAATCCTGTCCGTTTTTCCAGGCTCCCTGAACGATAGATGTTTTCGCTAAATTGTAAACCTGCTCTTTTGCATTGATTTCAACAAAAGCATTGAAACGTTCTGTTTCATCTTCAATTGAATTCAGGTACTTATCGTGTAGACGGTATTCATCTTTAATGTGACGAATCCAGTTGTCGATAATTCCAACAGACTGATTGCCCATAGCAGCTTTAACACCACCACAGCCGTAATGTCCGCAAACAATAACGTGTTTTACTTTCAATACATTTACTGCATAATCTAAAACACTCAACATATTCATATCAGAGTGTACTACCATATTAGCAATATTACGGTGTACAAAAACTTCACCCGGTTTAGCTCCAATAATTTCATTTGCCGGAACACGACTGTCTGAACATCCAATCCACAATAATGGTGGTGTTTGTCCTTTTGCAAGATCCGCAAAATAATTAGGATCTAATGCTAATGATTTTTCAACCCACTGTCTGTTATTTTCAAGTAACTGCTTATAAAACTCTCTCATTTTTTTGTTTTTTGTGTGGTAATCCTGTTTGCTTAAATCTACTAAAAAAAAACTTCTCGTAAAGTTATCTAATTTTAATACTTCTCACAATCAAGAAATACCTTAATTAATTATAATTTATTTAAAATTCTCTTTTACCTTTTCTTTTTGAACTAAAGTTCTTTTCGCAACATCATAATAATGCTCTATCGATACATGATTATTAATGTCCGGTGAATTCTCAAGTTCATATGCTTTCTTGAATCCTTTAAGCTTTACTTTAATATTTTCGTCAATTGCTCGTGTCTCTTTAAACTCACGGATCAAATCTAAAACATCATGCGCAATATACTCTGTATCTGCAGCATTGATAATTACTTTAGAGTTTTCCGGAATTTCACTTAAAGTAGACTTAATCGCAGCCTTATTCAAGAATGAAACTTCCTGTGCTAAATCGATATGAATGACATCACCATCTTCGTATTCTTCTTTTTTGAAACTGTACGCTCTTTTCAGATTTCCTCTCAATACAAAAATAATACTGATCACAATTCCTAAAGCAACCCCTTTAAGTAAATCTGTCGCTACAACAAATACCAAAGTGGCAATAAACGGTACGAACTGATATTTTCCTTTTTCCCAGAAATGTTTGAAAGTGGCAGGTTTCGCCAATTTATACCCTACTAAAATTAAAACCGTTGCCAAAGTTGCCAATGGTATTTTGTTTAATAACGTAGGAATTGCCAATACACTAATTAGCAAAAGTACACCATGAATAATGGCTGACATTTTTGATTTTGCTCCTGCATTATTATTGGCAGATGATCTTACTACAACGGATGTCATCGGCAAACCGCCCAGAAGCGAACTTACTACATTACCAATTCCCTGCGCTCTAAGCTCAACATTGGTATTGGTATAACGTTTTTGAACATCCATTCTGTCAGACGCCTCTATACACAACAACGTCTCAATAGAAGCAACTATTGCGATTGTAATCGCCACCACCCAAACTTGCGGGTTGGTAACCGCAGCAAAATTTGGCAAAATTATGATTGATTTAAACTCATCAAAAGATTTTGGAACCGGCAAAGAAACCAAATGCTCATTTGCAATTGCCAGCGAACTTCCCGTTGAAGTAAAAAACTCGTTTAAAATTATTCCTGTAACAACAGCAACAAGTGCTCCCGGAATTAATTTCATTCTTTTTAAGAAGGGAACTTTTTCCCACGAAATTAAAATCGCCAAAGAAACAAGTGAAACCACAACCGCTCCTAAATGTATGTGATTTAAAACATCGAATAGAAAAGAAAAAGAGTTGCTTCCGTCATTTTGAATAAATGCCTGATCTCCTTCAAAATCGGCATCGTATCCAAAAGCATGGGGTAATTGTTTCAGAATAATAATAATTCCGATACCTGCCAACATCCCTTCAATAACGTTGGTAGGAAAATAATTGGAGATACTTCCGGCCTTTAAAAATCCTAATGCTAATTGAATTAATCCAGCAATAAAAACAGACATTAAAAACACATCGAATGCACCTAAATCTGTAATAGCAGTTAAAATGATAGCGGTCAGTCCAGCCGCTGGTCCGGAAACACTAATATGAGACTGGCTTAAGTAACCTACCACAATACCTCCAACAACACCTGCGATAATTCCCGAAAATAACGGTGCTCCGGAGGCCATTGCAATACCTAAACACAATGGAAGAGCTACCAAGAAAACCACTAAACCTGACGCAAAATCAGATTTAAGGTTGGCAAAAAGATTGATTTTTTTTGTCATAATACAATACTAAAAAAATTATTCATTAACGTTTTACCACATTTATTAAAATGCAGTTCAATTCAAAATAATCGGAAGTATTATACCAAGTTAGGAGGTGGAGCAAAAATGCTCGGAGAAATATTGTCTAATTTCACAATGTTCTCAGACACAATGGTCTTTTTTTCAATATAAACTGGCATAACAACTTCATGTTGAAGTATTGCCGGATAAACAGCAGCCTTAAGTTCTTTATGTGAATGTTCCTCTTCAGAAAAACTGAAAAATATCGACGCATCGTTGCTTTTCTTCATCACCGTCACAATAGTTGGAGTAGATAAGAAGGCAATAAAGATGAATAATAATATGCGAGCGACTAATTTCATTGGAACAAAAATAGTGTTAAACAGCTAAAATCAAAGCGAGAGGCCAAAAAATTTAAACAAATTTAACAATCATAAAAAACAGAATGATCAAACCCGACCATTCTGCTATAGTAATCACTTTAGAAACAACACATTAAAGCTCTTCTTCAAGCCATGCATTCATCATCCAAATTGTTTTTTCCTGCTCTGAAATGAAGTCACTCATCATCGAATTTGTCCCTTCATCATTAATTTCATCCGATTGTTTTAAAATTCCTCTTTCGATTTTCAATAAATCCGTTAAAGAGCTTACAATTAAGTGAACCGCTTTTTCATCATTTGAAATATTTTTTCCAACAGCTAATTTGTTATTTTTAATATAATCTTCAAAAGTATGTAAAGGAGTTCCGCCGATAGTTAAAACCCTTTCTGCAATCAAATCAATTTTCAACTGGGAATCTGTGTACAATTCTTCAAACTTTACATGCAAATCAAAAAAACGTTTCCCACGAATATTCCAATGCAACCCCCTTAAATTCTGGTAATATACCTGAAAATTTGACAACAGAACATTTAATTCTTTTACTAACAATTCTGATTCCTTTACCGGTAAACCTAAAATATTTGTTTTCATAGTTCTCATTTTATAATGTGATTACTACAAATTTAAAATAAGTTCTCCTAAAATAATATAAAAAAAAGTTATATTTTCTTATTTTTGCATCAAAAATTACTATCAAGATGACTATAACTCAATTGCAATATGTACTAGCTGTTGCCGAGCATAAAAATTTTACCCTTGCTGCCGAAAAATGTTTCGTTACCCAGCCTACACTGAGTATGCAGATTCAAAAGATCGAGGAAGAACTTAGTATTCAAATTTTTGACAGAAGCAAAAAACCCATTCAACTTACAGATATTGGTCAGAAAATTGTAAACCAGGCCAAGAATATTGTAAATGAGGCTGATCGTATTAAGGATATTGTAGAGCAGCAAAAAGGTTTTATTGGAGGAGAATTCCGTTTGGGAATTATTCCAACCATTATGCCAACACTTTTACCGATGTTTCTAAACAATTTCATTAAGAAATACCCAAAAGTAAAACTCTTAATTGAAGAGCTTAACACGGATGAAATTATCCTGAAGTTAAAAAATGGTCATTTGGATGCTGCTATTGCCGCAACTCCGCTTGAAGACGAAAAAATAAAAGAAATCGTTTTGTATTTTGAACCTTTTGTGGCTTATATACCGGAACATCATGCCAGTTTTCAAAAAGAAGAAATTGAAGTTGCGGACTTAAACATTAATGAAATCCTGTTGCTTCAGGACGGGCACTGTTTCAGAGACGGAATTTTAAATTTGTGTAAAAATGCCAGCGACCTGGATCAGAATAATTTTCAGATACAAAGCGGAAGCTTCGAGACCCTGATAAAATTAGCCGACGAAGGTTTGGGTACAACGCTACTTCCGTACTTGCACACCTTAGACTTAAAAGATTCCGACAAACAAAAACTGCGTAACTTTAAGGAACCTAAACCTGCTCGTGAGGTAAGTTTGATTTACCCGAAGAGCGAATTAAAAATACAAATCATTGACGCCCTAAGATCTACAATTGCAGGAGTTATTAAAGGAGCAATTGTTTTTCAGAACGTTCAGATCATCAGCCCGCTACAACAAAAGAAATAAAAATGAAAAAGGAGCCAATTTGGCTCCTTTTCTTTTATACTTTAATTAGTAGTAGACTTTGCTTTAATTCTGGTTTTTCAATAATGAAATTTAATAACCATTCTTGTAATTGTTCCATTTCGTACGGTAACAGTGTTTTGATAGCTTTTTCTAATTCTTTGCAGAAAAGTATCGGGTCGAAACTCACTCTCTCAAGTATTGATTTCGTGTAATCAAACATCATTTTTGACATAATAAAATAAGATTTTTTGGGGTTATCTATATTTTTAAACTCGCAACAAATTTAAACAAATATCATTCATAAGTACCGATTTTAACTTATTTTTTTAAAAACTTTAGCAACGAATACGATTTCTTAATAAACATAAATCAATATAGAATCATTCTAAACAACTCATTTAAACCTTTTTAAAGGCTCTAAACATTTCTCTTTTTCCGGGAGGTCCCGCCAATTTTTCAACCGTAAATCCTACCTCAATCATACTTCTTTTAACAACTCCGCGAGCAGCATACGTTACCAAAACTCCATTTGGCTTTAAACTTTGGTACATTTTTCGAAAAATTTCAGTACTCCATAGCTCCGGCTGCACCCGATATCCAAAGGCATCAAAGTAAATCAAATCAAAAATTTCAAAATCATCAATTTCATCAAAAAATTGTTTCCTTTTGGTTAACATAAAATCGGCACTGATAACCTCTTTCTGATTCCACTCACATTCGTGCATTTTTTCAAAAACATCCTTATAATTGTCAGCCTCCAATTCAGCAACATAATTCATTTCAACGACCTCTTTCGCATCAACCGGATAAGCTTCTACTCCAACATAATCAATTTGCTGCTGTTTTTGTGCAGATTCCAAAAAAGTAATAAACGCATTCAACCCCGTTCCAAAACCTATTTCAAGAATACTTACCGGAGCAGCATCAAATAAAGAAAGACCGTTTTTTATAAATACATGTTTAGCTTCCTGAATCGCTCCGTGTTTGGAATGATAAGACTCATTCCATTCCTGCAAATGAATTGTAGTTGAGCCATCTAGCGTTTTAATTATTTCTCTTTTCACCTTATTTCGGAATTAACAATCTTTATCTATTGATATATGGGGCATTTTAAGTGCCAAATTTAGTCAAAACAAATGCGTAAAGCCTTAAAAAACGGTTCGTTTTTCATAAATTCTTTATAAAAATGTCTTAATTTTTTCACTTTATTATAAGATATATAAATCTCAGTTAAAGGGCGTAAATAATGCAGTTTTACTAAGCAAATTATATATTTTTACTTAATTTTGCATTGAGAAAAATCTATCACTCACCAAATCATAGCTTTAGATTTTCTTTAATTATTAATGCTAATTACATAAAAAAACTTTACATATTAATTATGAGTACAACTCAAACCAACAAAATTGAAATCAGAAAAGCAACTTCGTCAAAAATAAGCGGAGTAGACTTTCAAAATTTAAGCTTTGGTTCTGTTTTTACAGACCATTTATTCGAGTGTGATTTTAAAAATGGAGAATGGCAAAATCCTGTCATTAAGCCTTATGCTCCAATTTTAATGGATCCGTCTTCAAAAGTCTTCCACTACGGACAAGCTATTTTTGAAGGAATGAAAGCTTATAAAGATGACAATAATGATGTTTGGTTGTTCAGACCGGATGAAAACTTCAAACGTTTTAACAACTCAGCAGTTCGTATGGCTATGCCAGAAGTTCCTGAAGCTGTTTTTATGGACGGTTTGAATGAATTATTAAAAATTGATCAGGAATGGATTCAAAAAGGAAATGGAAGCAGTATGTACATCCGTCCTTTTATGATTGCAACCGGTGCCGGTGTTGTAGCAAATCCTTCTGACGAATATAAATTCATGATTTTACTTTCTCCTGCACAATCTTATTACGGAGGTGAAGTGAAAGTAATTATCGCTGAACATTACAGTAGAGCGGCAAACGGAGGAATTGGAGCTGCCAAAGCTGCCGGAAACTACGCTGCACAATTTTACCCAACCAATCTGGCCAACAAAGATGGTTTCCAACAGGTAATCTGGACAGATGATGCCACACACACTAAACTGGAAGAAGCGGGAACTATGAACGTTTTCTTCAGAATCAATGATACTTTATTAACCGCTCCAACAAGCGAAAGAATCTTAGACGGTATTACCAGAAAAAGTTTGATCGCTATCGCAGAAAAAGAAGGACTTAAAGTTGAAGTTCGTCCTGTTATTGTATCAGAATTGGTAGAAGCGGCTAAAAACGGATCTTTAAAAGAAATCTTCGGAGCAGGAACTGCTGCTGTAGTAAGTGTAATTAAAGGTTTCTCTTATCAGGATACTTATTACGAAATGGCTCCTCTTGAGAATTCTTATGCTTCTTTATTAAAAGAAAAACTAACAAGTCTTCAAAACAAACTTTCTGAAGACACTTTTGGCTGGACTGTAAAAGTACAATAAGCAAAAGACAGCTCTATATAAAA
This sequence comes from Flavobacterium sp. B183, assembly GCF_023539155.1. Taxonomy (NCBI): domain Bacteria; kingdom Pseudomonadati; phylum Bacteroidota; class Flavobacteriia; order Flavobacteriales; family Flavobacteriaceae; genus Flavobacterium; species Flavobacterium sp. B183. Next base: position 5,105,184 of record NZ_CP097434.1, read on the forward strand.
CAAACCCGACAGGCTATAAAACCTGTCGGGTTTTTTATGCTAAAGCAATTTTGAAAAATCAGGCTTAAAGTAGTTTGGCCCTTTCATTACTTTTCCGTCTTCTCTGTAAATTGGCTTACCGTCCTCTCCTAATTTACTCATATTACTGCGTTGAATCTCATCAAAAACAGCTTCGATTTTGTCCTGCAAACCGTGTTCAATAATAGTTCCACACAAAATATACATCATATCGCCCAAAGCATCAGCAATTTCAACTAAATCGTTATTCTGAACCGCCTCCAGATATTCTTCGTTTTCCTCTTTCATTAAATTATAACGAAGCAGCTTCTTTGTCTCTCCCAAATCAGCAATCGGTTCAAGGCTATGTCCTATTTTAAAAGCAGTATGAAACTCAGTCACCGCATCAAGTTGTTTCTTCATGATATTATTTTGATTAAATGAAATACCAAATTAGCAACAATTCGTATACAATTCTCTAAATTTGCCAAAAATTATTTTCAACTATGTTTAGTCAAGGACAATTAATATTCGGACTCTGTTTTTTTATTGCATTCGTAATCGTAATGATATTCGCTTATCGAAAAGATCTTGCCTTACACAAGGTTTTTTACAAAGGCAATTATAAAGTACTACTCGTATTTTTACTTTTTATTGCCATTTTATTTGTAATTAAATTTTTCTTCAAACGATAAGACCGAAAAGAAAGTTTTCGATTTCAAATAAAACCTTTTTGAGTACATTTTATTTGATTTTCTCTTCCGATAATGGTATAAAATGTACTTTTACCAAAGTGTTATTAGTGCGACTAGTAATAAATTTATAACTTTACGACTCCAAATAAACCACTACAATGAAGATTCTTAAATATTTATTCCTACTACTATTATTAAGCCTTGTTGCCCTTACCGTTTTTGTTGCCACGCAAAAAGGAATCTTTTCTGTGGAAAGAAGTAAAGTGATCAATTCACCAAAAGCTACGGTATACAATTACCTTAATGATTTTAGAAATTATGAAGATTTTGAATCCTGGTCTGTTGAAGATCCTACGATGAAGATGACCTTTCCTAACAAAACAGTCGGAAACGGAGCTTCTTTTTATTGGACTGGATCTGAAGGAAATGGAAACGCAATTACTCTAAAAACAAAAGACGGAGAAAGCATACAGCAAAAAATGAAGTATGACGGAACCGAAGCCGATGTAAACTGGACTTTTAAAGATACGTTGGCCGGAAAAACAAAAGTAACCTGGAAAGCATCCGGAACGATGAGTTTTTTATTTAAAGTTTACGCCGCTCTAAACGGAGGCTCGGACAAAGTAATTGGAACTATCTACGAAAAAAGTCTTGCCAATATTGACAAAAACTTAGATTACGAAACAAAAACATACGCTATAAAAGTTAACGGACTAGTAAGAAAGACTGAAACTCCTTATATCAGACAAACCTTTACGAGTGAAATTGGAAAAGTTGGTAAAAATGCCAAAATCGTTATTCCAAAACTAATCGAATTCAGTAAAAACAATGGGTTAGCCACGAATGGAAAACCATTTATTATTTACCACACTTACGACATTACAACGGGACTGGCTAAAATTTCGATTTGCTTACCTACCAGCCGCGAAATCGTAACTACTTCCGGAAGCGATATTTCAGGAGGAAAACTAAACGGATTTGAAGCCGTAAAAACCACTTTAAAAGGTGATTATTCGCATCTTAACGAAGCTTTTAAAAAAACAACTACTTTTATCAACAACGAAAAAATCACACCTGATTTAAGCTGGTCACATCTTGAAATCTTAACCATGAGCAAACTAGATGTAAAAAGTCCGTTTAAGTTAATGACTGAAATTTACTATCCAACAAAACCTAAAGTAGTTCCGGTCGCTAAAGTTCCTGTTTACAGACCAGCCACTACCGATCCGGCAGTAGCAAAACCTGTAGAAACACCTAAAAAGCCGGCAGAAGAAGAACAGTCAGAATTCTAAAATAATTTGGCTCATTAAACCTTTTGTTCAAAATTCATTCTAACACCATAAATAACGGAATTTGGCAGACGAGAAGGAATTTATTCAACAATTATTAAATCCTGCAACGCAAAATACCGCGTTTCAAAAGCTCGTATCTGATTATCAAAAACCGCTGTATTCCCATATTCGAAACATTGTATTAAATCATGATGATACAGATGATGTTTTACAGAATACTTTTGTAAAAGTCTTTCAGCATTTAAAAAACTTCAAGGGAGAAAGCAAGCTTTTTTCCTGGATGTATCGAATTGCAACCAACGAAGCTTTGACCTTTTTAAGTCAAAAAGCAAAACTGAACGGAATAACTTCTGAAGCACTACAAAATAAAGCCATCGACAATTTAAAAGCCGATGTTTATTTTGAAGGAGACGAAATTCAGATCAAACTTCAAAAAGCGATTGTAACCTTACCGGAGAAACAGCAATTGGTTTTTAAAATGAAATATTTTGAAGAATTAAAATACGAAGAAATCGCTGAAATTCTGGGAACCTCAGTCGGCGCTCTGAAGGCATCCTATCATCACGCAGTAAAAAAAATTGAAATATATGTTACCTCAAATTAAACCTTTTGTAACAACAACTGTCTTATAGCTACTATGAAAACATTTAATTTAGAAAACGAACCGAAAATAAAAACCGGATTTAAAACTCCGGAGAATTATTTTGATACTTTTTCAACAAAGGTTTTACAGCAAATAAACGAAGAGAAAGAAGTAAAAGTAATACCGCTTTACAAGCGTAAAAAAGTACTTTCGATTGTGGCTGCCGCAGTTGTTTTTGCAGCTTTACTGATTCCTGTGATCAACCATTACAATACATCCAAAGATCTTGACGAAGACACTCTGGAAACGTATTTATCTTATCAATCCAACTTAAATCAATACGATTTGATTCGTGAACTGGACACAAAAGACATTGATAAACTTGGTAAAAACGTTGCTCTTGAACAGGAAACTCTTGAAGACATCTTAGCTACCAACCCTAATATTGAAAATTTAATTTCAGAATAAAACTAAAATTTCAAAAGATGAAAATTAAAAATATACTTCCGATACTTCTATTCTTTATTACATTCTCCTTTTACGCACAGAATGACAAAACAGACGAAAAACGGGAAAAGATTAAAGCTTATAAAGTTTCTTTTTTAACAACAGAATTGGAACTCACCTCCACAGAAGCCGAAAAATTCTGGCCCATTTACAATACATACGATGACAAACAATATGAATTGCGTCACGAAAAAATGAAAATGTATTTGCGTAAACTAGATGATGACAACATTAGTACCATGTCTGAAAAAGAAGCAGCTTCACTCCTGTCACAAATGGAAAGCGCAGACAAAGAATTATATACACTGAGAGACAAATACAACAGCAACTTAAAAAAGATTCTTTCTGCTAAGAAAATCTTAAAGCTTAAAAAATCAGAAGACGACTTTAACCGCAAACTATTAAAACAATATCGCGATAAAGCCGGAAAAAACTAATATAACAAAAAGCAACAACAGCGAAAACCCCATATAATAACTTGCTTTATTATTTGGGGTTTTTATTATTTAAACCGGATTCTGATTACTTTATTATGGCCTGCTGCAATTGCAGTATTTCTATTCAGAAAACGAATGGTAAACAATTTTGTATCCGTTGATAATTGCGTCCAGTTCTCTCCTCCATTTTGCGAATACTGAATTCCTTCAGAACCTACACAAATAATTTCTTTACCATTTCCACCCGGAACGTATTGCACACACGAAGCATATCCAAATCCCATACCCTGACCAATTAGCTGCCAGGTTTTTCCTCCGTCAGTAGTAAAGGCTTTATTGTCCTTTTTTTGTTCCGGAAATTCGTAATCACCACCAGCGATAAACCCGTGTTTTGAATCGTAAAAATCAGCTGTAAAAATACCGGTCATTGTTTTTCCCTGTACAATTGGTGTTTCAATTACCTTCCAGGTTCTTCCTTTGTCCGGCGAATAAAAAACACGTGCCTTTTTTCCTCCCGAAACCAGCCAGGTATCATTTCCTTTTATTACTATATTCGAATTACTGGCTGCAAAAGCCGCTTCACCCTCTGCATTGGTTGGTAATTTATCCGATAGAATTTTGGTCCAGGTTTCGCCACCGTCACGTGTCACGATAATAGAAAAAGTATCTTCTGTAGGATCGCCAATCGCAATTCCTTCTTTATCATTCCAAAACTGCATACTATCGTAAAACACCTTCGAATTTACTTCTTTGTAAACTAATTTTACTTTCTGAGTTTTTTTAGACACCTGATAAAGCAATGCAGGATTTCCTACACTCAATAAAAAAATATTGTTTGCATTCTGAGCAATACTTCTAAATTCCAAATTCAACGTATCACGGTAAATATGATCTTCAAATTTTTCTTTTTTATCCAAATCATAAAACCCAAAACGGGAGTTATCAGCTCCATACCAAATTTTATTTTTATCGATTGAGATGGCTCTGATACTAATTTTATCCTGAAATAAAGTATCTATCTGAATTGATGTAAAACCCGTATTAAAAATCCCTTTACCATTATTATTCAAGGTTTTAAAAGACATTAACAAAATTAAAGCACCAAAAAAGAATATTACTTTTCTCATAAAATTAGTTTTTTAGCGCTAAAATACAATTATTTATAACACTTGAAATAAGTTTCGCTTTTTTTTCTGGCACAGTAATTGGATACCTCAAAATATTAATCATAATACGATTTAAAAATGAAAACGAAACTACTTTTTATAGCCCTCCTGGCAATAGGTTTGAGTTCTGTACCAGTACAAAGCCAAACTACTGTTTATGCAAAAAACTCAGACATAAGCGATAACTTAGATTTAAGAGCTGTTGCGTCTATTTTTGGAGAATCAGCTAATCTGCAAGATTTTGAGAGACGTTTAAACGACTCTAAATATCAAATTTCCAATCTTGATTTGAACGATGATAATCAGGTCGATTATTTACGTGTAATCGAATCTGTAGAAAACAGAACTCACGTTGTAATTATTCAGGCGGTCTTAGATCGTGATGTTTATCAGGACGTTGCTACAATTGATGTAGAAAGAGACAACTACAACAGGGTGAATGTACAGATCGTAGGAAACAGCTACTTGTATGGAGCCAACTACATTTACGAGCCTGTTTACAATGTAGCTCCGGTAATTTACACTTCGTTTTGGGTAACCAATTACAGACCGTATTACTCTAGCTGGAGTTGGAATTACTATCCAAGATATTACTATGCCTGGAGACCTTACCCAATTTACAGATACAGAAACAACATTAATTTGTGTATTAATGTAAACAATAGCTACAACTATGTAAATACGAGAAGAAGTTACAGAGCTCCTGTTATCTATGAAACAAGACGTACATACGGTTACGAAACCAGACGTCCTGATTATAGTTTTGCACAAAGAAATTCGAATGCTACTAACAGATATGATTTAGATCAAAGACGTGTTACCACCAGAGATTACGGAAGAAATCAAAATACATACACGACAAACAGATCCAATTCAGATAGAGTATCTACTACAGACAACAGAACCTCAACCAGAAATTATGGAGAGAACAGAACAACATCTGACAGAACTTATACTACAAACAGAACCTCTTCTAACAACAGAGACAATTCAGGCATAAGCACAAATCCTGTAAGAGTTGAAAATACCGGCAGAAGAGATTACGGTCAAAACAATTCGAATGTTTCCAGAGGAAATTCACAAAGCTATGGAACTACGGAAAGGGTTGCGACTCCTCAAAGAAATGAGTCTAACAGAAGTTATTCAGAAAACAGAGGAAATTCAGAGAGACAGAGTTCGCAAAACACGCAACGTTACGAATCTCCAAGAGCAACTCAGGAATCCAGAGGCAGTGAACCACAAAGAGAGAGCGGTTCTAACGGAAGAAGTTACGGCGGTAGACGAATTTAATACCAAATTTCCAATCTTATATAAAATGAAAAGCACAATTTAACGATTGTGCTTTTTTTTATCTTTTTAGTTATAAGTGAGGTTAGTTTATTATAAAACGTTAAATTTGCAACCGTCTTTTATAAAAATATACATGAGCGCATCGCATAAAAACTTACATAGTAAGTTGTCTATAGGGGGTTTACTGATAACATTGGGAATTATTTATGGAGATATTGGTACTTCTCCATTGTATGTAATGAAAGCCATTCTTGGTGATTACGCCATTAATTCTGATATCGTTCTTGGTGGAATTTCATGCGTTTTCTGGACTTTGACGCTTCAGACTACAATAAAATATGTACTGATCACGTTAAGTGCTGACAATCATGGTGAGGGTGGAATTTTTGCCTTATATGCCCTGGTCAAAAAAACCAAAATTCAATGGCTTATTGTCCCCGCGATTATTGGAGGAAGTGCCTTATTAGCTGACGGGATTATTACCCCTCCAATTTCTATTTCTTCCGCTGTAGAGGGAATCCGGGCGTTTTATCCGACTATGCAAACGGAGACTATTGTTTATATTGTTATCGCAATTTTATTCATTCTTTTCACCATACAACAATTTGGAACCAAACTAGTTGGAAAGTTTTTTGCTCCAATGATGCTGATCTGGTTTGCTATGTTAGGAACTCTTGGAACAATTCAAATTCTAAAATTTCCTGAAGTAATTAAAGCGGTAAATCCGTATTATGCTTATCATTTATTATCCATTCATCCTGACGGTTTCTTCGTACTTGGTTTCGTATTTTTATGTACAACAGGTGCCGAAGCTTTGTACTCTGACATGGGACATTGCGGAAGAAAAAACATCAGAATTAGCTGGGTATTCGTAAAAACTACTTTGGTTTTAAACTATTTCGGACAGGCTGCGTACTTAATCCATCATGAAGGAAGTACACTGCAACAACTGGGTGGAGAAAATGGAAATCCTTTTTATCTGATTATGCCACACTGGTTCCTTCCGTTCGGAATTGTGGTAGCTACTTTGGCAGCGGTAATCGCTTCTCAGGCACTTATCAGCGGATCATTTACTTTGATCAACGAGGCTATGCGACTGAACTTCTGGCCGAAAGTTAAAATTAAATACCCTACCGAAGTAAAAGGACAATTGTATATTCCATCGATCAACTGGTTATTGTTTTTTGGTTGTGTTGGAATTGTTTTACACTTTGAGAAATCAGGAAATATGGAGCACGCCTATGGTCTTGCCATTATTCTCTGTATGATCATGACGACCATTTTACTGAATTACTATCTCATCATGAAACGTGTAAAACTGTACCTGATGGTGCCGTTAATCACTATCTATTTACTGATTGAGTTTAGTTTCCTGATTGCTAACATTACTAAATTTGCCGAAGGCGGTTACGTAACTTTAATTATTGCTATTGCTTTAATCTCTATCATGACGATATGGTACCTGGCTAAGAAAATCAACAAAAGCTACACCAAAATCATCAAAATTGATGACTATAAAAAGGTACTGATGGAACTAAGCGAAGACTTATCTATCCCAAAATACGCTACTCACCTGGTTTATATGACTAATGCTAATCGCGTTGATGAATTAGAGGAAAAAGTAATCTATTCTATTTTACAAAAGCGTCCAAAAAGAGCTGATATTTACTGGTTTGTACACGTAAACATTTTGACGGAACCGTACAAAACACAATACAAAGTTACCGAAATAGCTAAGGACGATATTTACAGAATCGATTTTAATTTAGGATTCAGAGAGCCTACAAAAATTAATTTAATGTTTAGAGAAGTAATTCGCGATATGGTAAAACGTGGCGAAGTAGACATCACAAGCCGTTACGAATCTTTAAACAAAAACAATATTATCGGAGACTTTAAATTTGTTTTATCAGAGAAATTCCTATCTAACGACAACGATCTAAGATGGCATGAAAACATTATCATGAGTTCTTATTTCTTCATTAAAAAACTGAGTTTATCTGAAGAAAGGGCTTTTGGTTTAGACAGTAGTTCCGTAAAAATTGAAAAATTCCCAATGGTGCTTCACGCTCCTGAAAATATTGGACTGACACGTATTACGAAATAAATCATTCCAAAACATCATTAAGAAACACTCTTTTAAACTTTATTAGAGTGTTTTTTCTTTTAAAAAGAAGTTAAACGAACAATCAAAATTAAAAATTTAACTTTCAATCAATTAATAGTACCTTTGCAACTCAAATAATTAAAATGAGATTACACAGAAATTTAGTTTATACTACCATCGATTCTTTAAATGCTATTTTCAATGAAGGAGAATATGCAGACAAAGTGGTAGCCAGAGCCTTAAAAAAAGACAAACGTTGGGGAAGTTCCGACAGGAAGTTTGTTGCTGAAACGATATACGAAATTGTTCGCTGGAAGCGACTATATGCAGAAATTGCAGAAGTAAAAGAACCATACGACAGAGATAACTTATGGAGAATGTTTGCGGTTTGGGCAGTTTTGAGAGGATACCCTATTCCGGATTGGAGACAATTGGAAGGAACTCCTGAGAGAAAAATAAAAGGTCGTTTTGATGAGCTTTCTAAAATTAGAGCTTTAAAAGAATCTATTCCGGACTGGATGGATGAATTAGGAGTAAAAGAATTAGGAGAGAAAGTTTGGGCAAAAGAAATTGCTGCTCAAAATCAGCCGGCTAAAGTTATCTTAAGAACCAATACGCTTAAAGGTACCAAGGAAAACTTGAGAAACACGTTGATGGATTTAAATATTGAAACGGAATATTTAAAAGATCAGCCTGAAGCTTTAGTTTTGAAAGAAAGAGCCAACGTATTCTTAACGGACGCTTTTAAACAAGGACTTTTTGAAGTTCAGGATGCCAACTCGCAATTAGTAGCTGGTTTTCTGGATGTAAAACCTGGAATGCGTGTGGTAGATACCTGTGCAGGAGCGGGAGGAAAAACATTGCACATTGCTTCGTTAATGGAAAACAAAGGGCAATTAATTGCAATGGATTTGTACGAAAGCAAACTGAAACAATTGAAATTAAGAGCCAAAAGAAATGGCGCTTTTAATATCGAATATCGTATAATTGACACTACAAAAGTGATCAAAAAATTACATGAAAAAGCAGACCGTGTTTTAATTGATGCGCCTTGTAGTGGTTTGGGAGTTTTAAAAAGAAATCCTGACTCTAAATGGAAACTGCAACCTGAATTTATTGATAACATTCGAAAAGTACAGACTGAAGTTCTGGAAAGCTATTCGAAAATTGTAAAACCGGGCGGTAAATTGGTCTATGCCACTTGCTCTGTTTTACCATCGGAAAATCAGGAACAGGTAGAGAAATTCTTAAAGACCGAAATCGGAAAGCAATTTACATTTATTAAAGATCGTAAAATACTAGCCTCAGAATCTGGATTTGACGGATTCTATATGGCTTTATTGGAAAGAAAAGCAACTAATTAATTTCTTTAAAATTCCAAAAAAAACAAATTCCAAATTCCAAACTGTACTGTTGGAATTTGGAATTTGTTTTTTTTGGAATTTTATTAAACTAAACTAGGCTTTCGCAACAGCTTCCCATTCTCATTTTCTTTAAACTTCGGAACAAAAACAATTTCCTTTGGTTTTTCATATTTGCCCAATACATCAAAAAAATCAGAAGCAAACTCTTGTTTTTCTCCTTCAATCACCAGAATTAGTTTTTCCCCTAAAGTAGTATCCGGAACTCCGGTTACAAAAAACCTGCTGTTTATCTTCCCTATCAGCTTACTTTCGATTTGTTCCGGAATTAACTTCACTCCTCCACTATTCACTACATTATCAATTCTTCCTAAAAATACAAACTGATTTTCATTAACCAGCTCCACCAAGTCATTTGTAACGATAGGTTCCTTAGAAACCGAAGCCAGATGAATTACCAAACAGTCACGATCATCCTTGTCGATTTTCACATTTGGAAGAATCGAGAATGCCTTTTCTCCTACTCTTTTGGCAGCGATATGTGTAATAGTTTCCGTCATCCCGTAGGTCTCGTAAATCTCGGTCTTTAGCGGAAGTAATTGCTCTTCAAGCGCACTATCGATCTTAGCCCCTCCAATGATAAGTTTCTTCACATTTTTCAATTCTTCAACAGAATTTTGAACCTGCAAAGGAACCATGGCAACAAAATCATATTTAGTTCTATTTAAAGCCAAAGGTGCCGTGCTTGGCGAAACAACATCAATATCCAAACCCAAAATCAGGCTTCGAACCAACATCATTTTTCCGGCTATAAATTGTACAGGCAAACAAAGCAAGGCTTTATCACCGGGTTTTAATCCGAAAAAATCACCTGTTGCCAAAGCGGACTGAATCATCGCTTGTTTTTCGAGACGGACTAATTTTGGAAGTCCGGTCGTGCCGGAAGTTGTCATTTCAATAAATTCTTTTTTATCGAACCAATCCAGCAAAAACTCACCAATAGCTTTTTCGTATACATCTCCTTCTTTGATGTAACTGTAACCTATACGGCATAAATCTTTCCCATTTAAATGATAACCATTTAACTTAAAGTAATTATGGACATTTTTATGTGTTAATTTTGACATGACTGTGTGTTTTAATTTAAAGATTCTACAACATTTATTTCCCCCGTTAATTTTTCTTTCCAGTTACTCCAATTGTACTTCTTACTAAAAATAAAAAGCAGAACAGGATAAATTACAGCCACCGGCAATAGTACATCTACACCGGCCGAAGGCTCTGATATATCAATAAAAAGTGAATGCGTTTGAAAAACCGACCAATCAGAAGTCACCAACAAAGCTCCGACTAAATTATTAGCAGCATGAAAACCCAATGCCAGTTCCACTCCCTCATCCATTAAGGTAATCACTCCTAAAAACAAACCAGTTCCGATATAATAGACCATTACGATATACCCCATCTTTACAACTTCAGGATTAAAGACGTGCATCGAACCAAATATAACCGAAGTCATCAGTAAAGGAAACCACCTGTTTCGCGCTAAATTGGCAAATCCTTGCATGAGATACCCCCTAAAGACATATTCTTCAGTAGAGGTTTGTATCGGTATTAACACCGTTCCAATTACCACTAAAATTAAAAAAGGTACTAATTTAAAATTCCAAACAAAACTCTCAGGAGAACTAAAATACAATACCACAAAACTCAAAACAGAGAACAAAGACCATAATAAAAAAGAAAAAGCAACTCGTCTCCAATCTACTTCTGCTCTTGAAGTAGTAACGGATAAAAGAGTCTGACGGTGCATATATTTTACCACATAATAAATCCCTACAAAGGCGAAAGCAAAAGAAATCATCACCAGAAACAAGGTCAAATTGGGTTCAAACATTTTCATAACCGCCGCATCATTAGAGGGAAACCCCTTGCCGGAAATCCAACTCTTGTAAAACACCGCAAGAGAAAAAGGAATCTGACCGATAAAAGATGCTATAATAATTAAAACGGATCCTAAAAGATACAACCAGAACTTATTATGAGGTTTAATTCCTTGTTCTAAAAACATATTGATAATAATTTAAAAAATGAGAATTCGATTTAATAACTAAATCTTATTTTTGGCACTGCTAAAATACCTATTTCGGTTTAATTATCTTACAACATTTTAAATATAACAAAATGATACAAATTTATCACAACCCACGCTGCGGAAAATCAAGAAATTGCCTGGCTTTTATTGAAAATACAAAACAGGAATATCAAATTATCCCTTATTTGACCGAAACGCCGAACTTTAATGATTTAAAAAAACTTCTTGAAAAATTAAACCTTAAACCGCTGCAATTGGTTAGAATTAAGGAAAAAATCTGGATTGAAAATTACAAAGGAAAAGAACTGACCGATGACCAGATCATTGAAGCTATGGTCGAAAATCCTATTTTGATCGAGCGCCCGATTGTTGTAAAAGACGACAAAGCAATCATTGGCAGAGACCCTGAATTAGTAGCTTCTTTTTTAGATCAATTATAAAGAACCATATTAACAAATTTTTGTGATTTTTCTCTTTAAACCAAAAGTTACATTTGCCGTCTAAAGAACAAAAGAAACCAAAAATCACAATGAAGAAAATCAAATTTGCTGTATTACTTGTATGCCTATTTACAAGTTTGTACAACTATGCACAACAGGCACCTCCTGCCAGAAACAAGGTAAAGGTTACCGGGAAAGTTCTCGAAAAAGTAAGCAAACAACCTCTTGAGTATGCTACCATTTCGATCACAGCCCCAAATGACACCAAAGTTATTGCTGGTGGAATCACCAATCCAAAAGGAGAGTTTGATGTGGCTATTGCTCCGGGTACTTACGATATAAAAGTTGAATTTATTTCGTTTAAACCTACTTTTATTAAAGGAAAAACAATTTCCGGAGACACTGCTTTAGGTGTTGTAAATTTATCAGAAGACGCTGCACAATTAAGTGAAGTTGTCGTTCGTGCCGAAAAATCAAGTGTCGAAATAAAACTGGACAAAAAGGTTTATAATGTCGGACAGGATATGATGGTTAAAGGTGGAACAGTAAGTGATGTTTTAGATAATGTTCCTTCTGTTTCTGTTGATTCCGAAGGAAACGTAAGCTTGCGAGGCAGTGACAATATCCGAATTTTAATTGACGGACGTCCTTCAAATGCGATCAATGTGGCAGAAGCTTTACGTCAGCTTCCTGCAGATGCTATTGACAAAGTAGAAGTAATCACCAACCCATCAGCACGTTATGATGCAGAGGGAGGATCAGGAATCATCAATATCATTCTTAAAAAAGGAAAAAATCAGGGGTTCAACGGAACTTTTATTGCTTCTACAGGACTTCCTGAAACTTATGGTTTGAGTGCCAACTTAAATTATAAAACCGAAAAACTAAACTATTTTACGACTGCAGGTTACAACTACAGAACCAATGAAGGTATGGGTTTAACCAATACTTCTTATTATAATGCTGATGGATCTCCAAAAGGTTATTTAGATGAAGATCGTGATACCAAAAGAATCCGAAACGGTTTTAATGCAAGAGCAGGTATGGAATGGACGGTTGCTCCTAATACTTTCTGGACAAATGCCATTAATTATCAAAAAAACTCGGGCGAGGATAAAGATTATATTAACTACAATAATTTTGACGCCGCTCACGCTTTTACAGGAACAACTAATCGTTTTAACAATGCCGATACCGGAAGCGAGAACGTAGAATTCACTTCGAACTTAATCAAAAATTTCAACAATAAAGGACACAAACTTACTGCCGATTTATCGGTTTCCAGAAATACAGACGATAGTGACGGGCTTATTACCGCACTACCTACTTCTAATACTACTCTAAACGATCAGGTACAAAAACAAATACTACTTCAGACAGATTATGTTCTTCCATTAGGAAAAGGAAGTCAGTTTGAAGCGGGGTACAAAGGAAGTTTTGGTGACTTAAACAACGAGTACAACGTTACAAATCTTATAAACGGAGAATATGTTATAGATCCAAAAAAATCAAATACTTTAGAATACAAAGAGAACATCAATGCACTTTATGTACAGTATGGACTGAAAGTCAATAAATTCTCTTATTTATTTGGTTTACGTTGGGAAGACACTAATATTCAAGTGAACTTATTAGACAATAGTATATTTAACACCAAAAAATACAACAACTTGTTCCCAAGTGCTTTTGTTAGTTATGAAATTTCAGATCAGAGTAACTTCACTGCCAGTTACAGCAAACGTTTATCAAGACCGAGAGGACGTTTCATGAATCCAGCTCTTAATTACGCCAGTAACATTAATATTTTCCAGGGAAATCCTGACTTAGATCCATCATTAACCGATAAATTTGATGTAGGATATATTAAAAGATGGGAAAAAGTAACCTTTAGTTCTTCAGCTTATTTCGAAAATACAAAAGATGTTTTCAGCTTTGTCAGAACTCCAAATGGAGATAAAGTAGACGGAATTCCTGTTATTCTAAGCCGTCCTATCAACTTAGGAAAAGAGCAAAAATATGGTTTCGAATTCACCTTCAATTACAGTCCGTATAAATGGTGGAAAATAAACAGTAACTTCAACCTTTACAATGTAAAAACAACCGGGGAGAACACGTATACAGACACAAACAATAAAGTGATTGTACAAAATCTGAACAATCAGGCCAACACCTGGTTTGCCAGAATTAGTTCAAAAGTTACATTGCCATACAAAATTGACTGGCAGTTAAGCGGTACCTACAATGGTTCACAAAAAACAGCACAGGGTAAAATTTTAGACCAATTTGGAATGAATACTGCTTTCAGTAAAGATGTATTGAAAGACAAAGCCACAATTGCGTTTAATATCAGTGACATTTTTAACTCAAGAATCATGAGATCGTATACTTACCTTCAAAATGACACCACTCTTGAAAGTCAAACATCTTACGGCGAAATGCAATTCCGTAAACGTCAATTCAATCTATCGTTTACGTACCGTTTCAACAAACCAAAAAGTGACAGAGAAAAACCGGGCGCACCTAAAAATGATGGTGACGGCGGAGGAGAATTCCCTGGATAATCTCACTTAAAAATCCAATAAAAAAAATCCAAATTCCAATTAAGTTTTACAAAATTGGAATTTGGATTTTTTTTTTGATTTTGGAATTTGAATATTGCTTATTAAAATTTCATTCTTCAGCATAAAAAAAGGACTCGCAAAACGAGTCCTTTTTATTGAAATCAACTAAAATTTAAGCTGATTGTTCTTGCTTTTTCTTTGCTCTTTTCTCTTTGAACATTTCCCAGCTAGCACCCGTAACCCAATAAGATACGAAACCTACTAAGAAAAACATCAACCAAAACCCTATAGTTAGTATGGTCAAGAAAAGTAAAAAACCTAAGTACTGTGAAAATTCAAACATGTTTTCCGGAATTTTTGAATGTAAGGACAAATGTAAGCCTTATATTTTTCGTTACCAATAAAATCCAAATCAATTTTCTGGAAATAACATTTATACTTATATTTATACTCATTTTAAATAAGCTTTTTTTCTTATGGATAACTGCCATTTTACTGAACAATCTCATGCACAAGAACATGAGAATCTTCAGAAGCTAATTCCTGCTGTTCGCTATATCTTTTGTGCCGAACCCCGGCACAAAAGGATGCAGCTGCCATCAAGGCTAGTGCATTCATTTTCATAAGAAATTTCAGTTTTCAGCAAACATTTTACACTTTACAAATAACTTTTTACATACAACATAATGAAATACAGAATAGAAAAAGACACGATGGGTGAAGTTCAGGTTCCGGCAGATAAATATTGGGGAGCACAAACGGAACGTTCCAGAAACAACTTCAAAATTGGTGCAGCGGGATCTATGCCACCGGAAATTATTGAAGGCTTTGCTTATCTTAAAAAAGCAGCCGCTTATGCCAATTACGATCTGGGCGTTTTACCAATCGAAAAAAGAGATGCTATAGCAGCAGTTTGTGACGAAATTCTTGAAGGAAAACTAGACGATCAGTTTCCTCTTGTCATCTGGCAGACTGGTTCGGGAACACAAAGCAATATGAATGTGAATGAAGTAATTGCCAATCGCGCACAAGTACTGAAAGGATTTAACATTGGAGAAGGCGAACAATTTATAAAAGCAAACGACGATGTAAATAAATCACAGTCTTCTAACGATACTTTTCCAACTGGAATGCATATTGCTGCTTACAAGATGATTATTGAAACCACCATTCCGGGAGTTGAAAAACTACACGCTACTTTGGTAAAAAAAGCAACCGAGTTTAAGGATGTGGTAAAAATCGGTCGTACACATCTTATGGATGCTACCCCCCTAACTCTTGGGCAGGAAATTTCGGGCTACGCCGCTCAATTGTCTTTTGGATTAAAAGCCCTGAAAAACACCTTAGCGCATTTATCTGAAATCGCTTTAGGCGGTACAGCAGTTGGTACCGGATTGAACACTCCAAAAGGATACGATGTAAAAGTAGCCGAATATATTGCAAAGTTCACGAATCATCCCTTTGTTACTGCCGAAAACAAATTTGAAGCTTTGGCTGCACACGATGCGATTGTAGAGACTCACGGAGCTTTAAAACAATTGGCAGTTGCCCTGAACAAAATTGCCAACGATGTGAGAATGTTAGCGTCAGGACCACGTTCAGGAATTGGCGAAATTCATATTCCGGAAAACGAACCGGGATCGTCTATCATGCCCGGAAAAGTAAATCCAACCCAATGTGAAGCTTTAACCATGGTTTGTGCTCAAGTAATTGGAAATGATATGGCAATCGCTGTTGGCGGAATGCAAGGACACTATGAACTAAATGTTTTTAAACCGGTTATGGCAGCCAACTTTCTGCAATCGGCAAGATTATTAGGAGATGCCTGTGTTTCGTTTGAGGAACATTGTGCACAGGGAATCGAACCCAACTACAAACGCATTAAAGAACTGGTAGACAATTCACTGATGTTAGTTACAGCTTTAAACACTAAAATAGGCTACTACAAAGCTGCCGAAATTGCTCAAACCGCTCACAAAAACGGAACTACACTTAAAGAGGAAGCCGTTCGTTTAGGATACGTTAGCCCGGAAGATTTTTATACCTGGGTAAAACCGGAGGAGATGGTTTAGTTAATTATGAATTATGAATTATTAATTGTGAATTGTTTCAATCTTTGAATATTACAATGTCACATATAAGAAAAAAGAGCTTTCTAAAATTTAGAAAGCTCTTTTTTATGACGAATTGTTGCGATAATTTATAATTAATAATTCACAATTAATAATTATTTCCCGTCTACATAATCCTGCAGGTAACTAAATCGTTCTGTTAGTTTTCCTTTCTCGGTTATTTTAGCACGTTTTAAGATTCCGTCTTTATCACCATTGAAGAAAGCCGGAATTACATGTTCCATAAATTGCTCTCCGAAACCTTCACTTGCATCTTTCGGGATTTCGCATGGTAAATTATCAACCGCCATCACTGCTACTGCCGCTGGATGAAAAAGATCCACTTCTATATCTTCTAAAGGAAAATAACCGTACAAAGGATCGGCAATTGTCGAAGATCTTAACGTGCAGGCAATTGGTCCGTTAACATCACAAGAAATATCGGCAACTACTTTTAACTTGCAGTCGTTCGCATTCAGCATTTCACGTGTTAAAATCATCGGTGCTCCCGTCGCATAAAAATGACCTGCGAAATAAATATCCGTTACTTTTGTAAACTTCTCAAAATCAGAAACATATTCTTCAGGATGTGCTACAAAATCTTTAAAATCAACCACCTGACCGTCAATACGCTTGTTGTATTCTAAAACATCTAACTGTACATAAACAGCCTGCGCATAATTTTTAGTCAAATAATTATCAACTGTAACCTCTTTTACTTTTATAGCATCCAAAATCTCTTTGGCACCACTCCCTACTTTACCCGTTCCGGTAATCACAAATTTCAAAGCGGGCATGGTAATGCGCTTCAAATGTTTAATTAAAGCCTCTTTTCCGTCAAGTGTTTCTGCTTTTGGCAGCTTAAACAACTCAAACTTAATCCCAAAAGCACGAATTCCGTTGTAAACACCAACCATTCCTGCGTATCTTCCAAAACCAATTAAACGGCGGTTGTGAGCATCAACTATAGTTTCATGATCGTATAAATCAATATTTTTTTCCAAAATAGCCTGTAACAATTTTCGGTTATAAGGCTGTTTCTTAATGGTATGCGAAAAGAAGAAGTAAGCCTTATTCGGAATCAAGTTCTCAACCGGAACTTCTTTTACTCCAAATAATACATCACAATTAGAAACATCTTCCGTAACGGTGATTCCCATACTCTTATATTGTATATCCGAAAAAATCCTGATATCAGAACTTTCTACCTCAACTACTGCTTCGTGATAAAGCTGTTTGAGTTTTGTAAGTTCATTAGGAGCAAAAACAACTCTGCGATCCGGCGGGTTTTTTCTTTCTTTTATGATTCCAAATTTCATTTAAACGGGTTTAAAATAATTATTAATATAACTTTTTACATCTTATTTGTTTCAAATATAACAAATTTAGTTAAAATTTTGTTGAAAAAATACAATTTAGAATGTTTAAAAACCGTTAAAAGCTGACAAACAACAAAATAAATAAACAAAATCTTAATTTTTTGTTAAATCATGCTTTTGGAGCCTCTCAAAACAGCCAAACATAAATATTGAATTCTATATATTTGTTTTTAAAGAATGATGAAAATGAGCCTCCTTAAAAAAACAAATATACCACAAATACTTTTCCTGTTCTTAGTTTTAAGTTCTTGTGGTAATGATAAAAAAACAACCGCCGATACTACCACTACAACAGAAGATACATTACCGAAAATGAAACCGTTAGGTCCTGAAAAAAGAATTTCGCAGGCCTATATCAATTCAGTTGCAGGAAGAATAAATCACTTTTACAATAAAAACTGGCCCAACAATACGATGAACGGAAGTTTTTTGGTCGCCCGAAACGGTCAGATTATTTTCGAACGCTATAATGGTTTTGCCAATAAAAACGAAGGCACCAAAATAACCGCAGAAACTCCAGTTCAGATTGCTTCTGTGAGCAAGGTTTTGACTGCTACTGCTGTTTTAAAACTGGTTAATGCCGGTAAGATCGATTTAGATCAAAAGGTAAATACGATTCTAAAAACCTTTCCATACGAAGACTGCACCATCCGAATGCTGCTAGACCATCGTACCGGAATGCGTAATTATGCCTATTTTACAGACCGAGACAAATCTGTTTGGGACAGGCACAATCAGCTTACCAATAAAGATATCCTGGACATTTTAGCGACCAAAGACATTGGTTTGGAATCCAGAACCGGAACACGATTTAGCTATTGCAATACCAACTATGCGATGCTGGCTTTGATTATTGAAAAAATTACGGGCCTAACGTATAAAGATGCCATGCACCAAATGATTTTCAAACCTTTGGGCATGAAACATACCTACGTTTTTGACGATGATAAAGACAGAAAGAAAATCGTTCCTTCTTATAAAGGTAATGGTGTAGAAATTGGTTTTGATTATCTGGACAATGTTTACGGGGATAAAAATATTTTTTCAACAGTGCGAGATCTATTAAAGTTTGACCGCGCCAGAAATTCACCTGATTTTTTAAAACCTGCCTTACTGAAACAAGTTTATACCGGATACAGTAATGAGCGTAAAGGAACCAAAAATTACGGATTAGGAATCAGAATGATCAATTGGGAAACTGGACAAAATTTTTATTTCCACAATGGCTGGTGGCATGGCAATACTTCTTCTTATATTACTTTAATGAAAGAACACGTGACCATTATTGCGCTGTCGAACAAAATGACCCGAAATACCTATGCAGTTCGCAAACTGGCACCAATTTTTGGAGATTACCCGTTTAACTTCAAGGACGAAGAATAATACAGTAGTCGAAAGTCAAAAGTCAAAAGTCGTAAAGTCGAAAGTCTTAAAGACCTAAAGACCTAAAGCAGTTGTCAATATTGGCTTTGATCTTTTTTAAATACCATCAATTGTGAGAAAATAAGAAGTAAGCGTTTGACTTTAAAAACTTTACAACTTTTGACTTTCGGCTAATACTGAATAATATAATTTTCTGAAAAATTTATTACAAAACTAACTGCAAATAGTATAAATTTGCAAACTCATTTTTGGGGTCGACTGGTTTTGACAGCAAGTCGAATTGAAAAGTAAGCACGTCGAGCATTGAGACCTTGCTCGTAAATATAAGATCTTACAATTTTACACGGCGAAAATAACTACGCTTTAGCTGCATAATCCGAATTATAGTAAGATTGCGCCACGTTCCTACAAGGTAGGAAAGCTGGATTCTCCTTGAAAGCCTTGGTTTGTGGCGGTCAGTACAGGGGAACCGTAAAAATAAACCTAGATTTCCATGAGCTTCGGGTGGATATCGAAATTAAGAAGATAAGTGTTGAGTGGTTGTTCCTGACCTAGCTTAACATCGAAAATCCAATCAGGAAATAAACGTGTAGAAAGCTCTTTAGTTGCTTGTTTGGACCCGGGTTCGATTCCCGGCGACTCCACAAAAAAATCGCAATAATCTAAACTTAGATCATTGCGATTTTTTGTTTATAAGAACTTTTCGAAGAGCAGGGATTCTATTCTTCCAGAAGGATAGTCTATTCTAAAAACAGACATAATATCTGACAAAAAAGAATGTTTTACTGGATATTTTTTTATCTTTGAAATTCAGGTTTTTTAATCAAAATCGCTTTATCTTTGAGCTTTTAGAAATATTGATACGCATTATGGAACAGAAAATACATCAAGGGAGAAACGTAAAACGCTTCAGAGAAATGCTCAACATCAAGCAGGAAGCATTAGCTTATGATCTGGGCGCAGACTGGAACCAAAAGAAAATTTCGATGCTGGAGCAGAAAGATGTAATTGAAGACAGTCTGCTGAAACAAATTTCGGCGGTATTAAAAATTCCTGTTGAAGCTTTTCAGAATTTTGATGAGGAACAAGCGATAAATATTATTTCTAATACTTTTGGCGATAATAGTATCGGATACCAAAAAAATGACAACCCTATTTTTAATCCTATAGAGCAAGTGCTAAAGATTCACGAAGAAAAAATTGCATTATACGAACGTATGTTGAAGGAAAAAGATGAGATGATGATTAGGCTTGAAAAATTGATTCGTAAATAATTATTTATAGAAGATATATAATTTTATAGAGAGACTTTTGAGTCTCTTTTTTTGTTTTAGAATATTATATTATGGGTATGAAGTCAGGAGAGATTCGTATAGCTTTTCATGAGAACTCTTGGAAGAACTGGAACTCTACATTGGAACAAATTAGTAATTAGGATTATTTAATAGATAAAATAGTACCTATTAAAATAAATGATAAGTAAGGTTTTTAAATATATGTGGGTGTAGTTACTATAGAAGTGGTAAGGAAAGATTCTAGTTATGAAAAAGTAGATATTATTGTTGATAAAAATAAAGTTAACTTTTGTATTGAAAATGAAAACATTTGTTTTGTTTGTATATATTTGTAAAAGGAAAACCGTAAATGTTTTTATAACATCTACGGCTTCCACAATAGTTATTCTATCTTTCGATAAATAATTTCACACAGTCGTAAACCAGTCTACCAAACGAAATTAACGACATAGTGACAAACTTAAATTTGAGCCATAGACTTTCTGGGTCCTTAGGCTCATTTTTTTTGTCCCTCATTGTTCTACAAAGATTGTCATTTGTTGCTAAAAATAAAAGCCAAACTTGTTCACAATCAGGCGTAGTTTTTAACAACAGTCATAAATTGAGGTACTTTTCATTCAATATTTATTTCACTGACAACCAACAACATAACCCCTAAACTAATAGTTTATTTTCTGTAGAATATATACTTTTTAGAATAAAAAGCAAATTATTCTTACTGTTTTATTTCTGTCTAATTGCTTTTGTTTTTGGAGATTTTGCAAAATGCCTACTCTAATTCTAACTTTTTAAGTCCAGCGACAGTTTTTCAAGTTTTACGAACTCTTTCATTGTATTTTCATTTTATAAAATACAAAAACAGTACAGAATTAAAAAAGGCCCCGCTCCGCTCGCTCTCCGAAGCATTCTTCTTTACGCTGCACAAATATCTCTGACTTTGCGCCATTTTAAACAAATGTAATTGAAAAACGGAGCCTTCGTAAAGTCTTTGACTTTAAAAATAACTTTCTTAGAATATTTCTTCTGAATGTAAAAAAATCCGCGACAATAAATAAGAACTAAACGTAAAAGGTGGGGAGACTTTTATCTCGTTTATAATTTCTAAGAAACAAAAAAGTGCAAAGTCAGAGACATTTGCTCACAGCAACCTCAATATCTTCTTTGACAAACTCCTAGTATTTACCTTTAAGGCACTCCGCTGTTTTGTCAAACTTAAAACAGGTAATTCTACTTGGGTCTAATCACTTATGAATGAATAGCTTTGATAAAATCTAATTTTATTCACTTTTTTATGGAAATCCGTAAATAACTTCAAAATTAAAAATTGATTTTAGCTATCTATTAATCATAAACAATAAATAATGAAAAAATATTACCCAATACTTCTATCCAAAGCAGGAGAATTTACAGCTCTTTCCAAATTAAGTCAAACAACAAAGGATGAAGTAGCCCCTATTATTCAAGTCTTGCCTGAGCAAATAAAAAAACTTGAAGCTTTTTATTCTCATTGGAACTTTAAAGGCAATGAATTATTTTTAGACTTTTCTCTAATTGAGTCTTTTAGCTCAACGACTGTTTCAAAACTCATCAAACATTTACAATCTAATGGTGTTAATGTAGTTCCTGTAGTTCAAGAAAACAGCAACCAAAGATATCTAACTTTAATTGGAAACTTAATAAATAACTTAGAAATAGATAAAATCTGTATACGCTTTTCAAATGATAGCGGAGGGTTTCTTAACATTAATACAACTATTGAAACATTAATTAATACTCTAGGAACAACCCCTTCCCAAGTATCACTCCTTCTGGATTTTGGATTTGTAAGAACAACAAATTATGCCTTGATTGAGGCATTTGCCGTAAATGTGATAACTTCTATCACAAATCGCGATAATTATGATAACGTTATTATTTCTTCAGGTTCATTCCTTGACAATTTAGGAAGCCTTAATCCTGCGGGAAGAGTTTACAGGCTCCCGAGATATGAATGGCAACTATGGTCCACTTTACAAACACAAACCAAAATCAAAGGGACAATTAAATATAGTGATTATGGAACTAAACATCCCATTTATAGCGAAGCTGGTTTTCAAGGTAGCTGTAGTATCAAATACACAGTTATAAATGAATATGTCATTTATCGAGGAGAGATATCCAGTAACCACCCTGATGGCAATGGTCAATATATAACTTTTGCTAGCCAACTAATCGCAAGTGCAGATTACAGTGGAATAACATTTTCTTGGGGGGACGAAAGGATAGATTTCTTTGCTTCACAATTACTTACTGATCCAAATAGAAAAACTGGAAATGCTGGAAGTTGGGTTGAAATCTCACAAAATCATCATATTACCCTATTAGCATCTATTTTATAAGAATCTATCAGCTGAATTCCTTTAAAGTGCTTACTTTTGTAACTCCTAAACTACTCTTAAAATGAAAGATCCATGCATTCGTGAATTGCTTAGAACTACTGAACTTAAACATTATATCAACGATAACGATTCCAAAATTGTTGAAGAATTGAGTCTTCCAGTTGCAAAAGCTAGAATAGATATTGCCGTTATAAATGGTTCACTACATGGTTATGAGATAAAAAGCGCTTCAGATACTCTTCAAAGATTACCTGCACAAATTGAAGCATACACAAAGGTCTTTGATTATTTATCAATTGTAACGGAAGAGAAATATGGTCAAAAAATTCTAGATTATGTACCAGACTGGATTGGAGTTCTGATTTGCAATGAAAATAATGGGGTTAAATCAATTAACGAATTACGAAAACCTATCAAAAATGAAAGCAGAGAATCGATTTATATTGCTAAACTTCTCTGGAGAGAAGAATTAATAGAATGCCTAGAAGAACTTCAAATAAAATTCCGAAAAAAAGATAGAAACTGGCTTTTATGTGAAGCTTTATCTAATAATCTTGATACAGATTCGATATCGAATATAGTTAGAAATAAGCTAAAGAAAAGAAAGAGTTGGAAAGAGGATGAAAATATTTTTTAATTAAGCTTACTTGAATAAAGAATAAATATTATGCAAAGTAATATTTATTCTTTATTATGATGGTTTTGAAGACGATTGCACCTGAGGAAATAAATTCTTTAAAATAACTATCATCATACCAATTACATTAGCACTTGATGTAACAAGTAGGGCAATTAGGGTATTCTCTGATAATTGATAATTGTTTGAGTTGTTACCAACTAAAATTAATAATACAGCCACCAACCAAAAAACTATAATAGTAGTAAAGGCTATAACTAGAGATTTTCTAATTTCAGTATTATCTTTGTAACGACTATTTTTAAGAGCTAATTTTAAAACTTGTGCTTTTAAAAGATCATTTTCCGTTAGCTCTCTTTGATCATTTTGTTGCTCATAACTATTTTGTTCAGCATAAGCCCTATTATCAATATCATCTTCAGGCGCAGTATCTCTAATACTATCTAGCAAATCTTCGATCATAATTCTACACCTTCAATTTTAGATGAATAATGTTTTTTAATAAGATCATCTGGAATTGTCAAAGAAAATGCATGAAAATAATCTTTTGCTTTTTCCCAAGTAATTGACCACGGTGTATTTGGTTGATGTGTTTTCGCACTCAACTGAACACCATTAAAATTACCGTAAACGTCCCAAATTTTATCTAAAAAAGCTGTAACACCTTCTGGCAAGTCATCAAAAGATTTAATTTCAGTTTCAATTTTTTTGTTTCCAAATTTCTTGTACGTATCATATAAAGTTGGAATTACAGGACCAAATTTCCACGCTTGCGGTGACTCACTAATTAACGGTTTCTTGTATAAACCAAGACTCCAACCATGAGCTATATAAACTAATTTTATAAGCTTCATAGGAGTCATATTCGGATCATCCTGACCTTTGTGCAAAAAATAATTTGCTATTTCACTAGGTTTACAAGGCATAATATTTTTTTTTGAAGCTATTTTTATCAGTAAAAATACTAAAAATAAGTCGATTAAAATAATATATAAAAAGTATATCTCCGCTCTCCAAAGTGTTCTTCTTTACGCTGCGCAAATGTCTCTGACTTTGCGCCTTTTTAAACAAATACAATTAAAAACAGAAACTTCATAAAGTCTCTGACTTTAAAAATAACTTTCGCAGAATATTTCTCCTGAATGTAAAAAATCCCCCGCTCTCCGAAGTGTCCTCCTTTACGCTGCGCAAATGTCTCTGACTTTGCGCCATTTTAAACAAATATAATTGAAAAACAGGAGCTTCATAAAGTCTCTGACTTTAAAAATAACTTTCTTAGAATATTTCCCTGAATGTAAAAAAATCCACGACAATAAATAAGATCTAAACGTAAAAAGTCGGGAGACTTTTATCCCGTTTATAATTCCTAAGGAACAAAAAAAGCGCAAAGTCAGAGACATTTGCGCAGCTTTTCATGAGAAAACTTCGGAGAACGAGGGTATCTTATTTCAACAACATCCTTTCCGTAATGGTTTTATTGGAGAGAGCATCAATCCCGGTCACTTCGGCATACTTTACATTAGGTAGCCAAAAAGAACCTCCTTCAATACGCACAAATATTTTTTCTACCTGTATTTTTTTCTGGTTTACATTTGCGAAAACATGGTATTTTTGATCCGCCTCTATCTTTTTCAAGGTCAAGGACAGCTTTTTATATGACACAAATTTAAACTCAAACTCTTCATTTTCGAGAGTTTTAGTTTCTATTCCGTACGCAAATTTGCGTTGTAAATAATTGAAATCTTTTTTTTCTCCTTTCTCAGCATATCGAATCCAATAGGCTTTTATGGGATTGCTTTTGTTTATCTTTCCATTTTCCTGGTAGTTTATGGCATAAATAGCCGTGTTTATATTGGGATCTCGCTGAATATAGAATAGCATATTATCTACATTCTTAGGCGTCGGGAAATTTAATGGCGATGGATTTTTGGATTGCGCCAATAGATTTCCTGGAATTATATATACTAAGATCGTTATAACGATCAGTGATTTTGTGAAATCTTTAAAGGATAATTTGTTCATAAACTAAATTTTATATAAGCTTTTGGATGTAATTACTTTAACACACTTCGACTCCGCTCAGTACAGGCTAGAAACATAGGTTTAGGACGCTTAAAAAAGGCGTTTCACTTGTTTAAAAGAAACATAGTTCGCTATGTGTTAGAAACTAGTTTCCGTTTGTCTTCTTCTATAACATATATCCTGATGCATCGGGACTATGTGTTACATATTTTTCACGCAGATTTTGCAGATTTTGCAGATTTTCAAATCTCTCTATTCTGTTAATCTGTGGCTATTTTTTCAACACATAGAAAAAACACGAATTACAACCAACTGGCTATTTCTCTATTAATTTGATTCGGCTATGTTCTGCTTTTTATTTGCTCTAAAAACCCAATACTTAATCAGTGGGTAATTAAATCCATAAGAGACAAAACTATCTGTGATTAATCTTCCAATTCTATAATCGATTTGAAATACTTTCTGAAAAATAAGGGTACCAAATGATTTTAAGGAAATACTCCCCAATACCACCAACGCAAACTTAAAAAGCTGACTGTTGATGCGGCTGCTATAACCCGATTGATTTTTAAATACCCAAAATCTATTGATGCTGAAATTGATAACCGCGCCAACGGTTCCCGAGATTAGAATAGAAAAGGCAAAATGCAATTGAAACACTTCTGTCAATAAAATCATTAAGCCATAATCGGTAATGCCTCCTAAAAATGCCGCGACTTGTGCTTGCAGAAAAGTAAAAATGGATTTTTTACTGAACATCAGTCCTGGTTTTTATCTCTTAAATCACCCAATTTTAAAAGCCTTACACTATCTATCGTATTAATTACAAACAATATAATAGTTATCAAGCCTGCCAAATAGGTGATTGATCCATGAAATAAAATTTCTATAATTAAAATTAAAGCAATAATAAATCGAAGCTCGGTTGGGCCAACAAAACCGGAATCGATACTGTATTCATTTGTAATTTTATAGCGTAACTGACTGATGATAATAGACCAGCCATACAATGCCACAAAAGCAAAGGCTACTATTTGTGTACCATTTTTAGCATAAATGTAGTAGCCAAAACCTATAAGTACAATACCAATCCAATCGGCAATAATATCAAGTGCAAAACCGTACCAACGGCGTGGAATATTTCTATAATAGGCCAATCTTCCATCTAAGGAATCCCCTAACCAATTTATAATCAATCCGACAATAGCCAAAAGCAAATACCAATCGGTTAGGTAAGCACCTAAAACAAAGGCTAAAAAAATCAATCCCGAACCAAGTGTACCAATTAAAGTGAGTACGTTTGGCGAAATGAATTCAGGTACCTTTGGAAGTAAAAATACAATCGTTGACTGTTCTGCTTTTTTTAAAATATTAGTCCGCTTACGGTCTGAAAATGCTCTTTGTACAATTGCAGTATACTCTTCAACTTGTGTTTCTTTTCCCATTAATAGCGCAATATTTGTAAGCCTGAGAGTATCGCTAATTCCAGTTTAACCATTTTTAATTTTACTTTTCTTGGCGTATTTTTAAAAAAATCGGCAGTTCTTTTTAGCTTACCTGATCTAACCAGATAACTAAATGCGAGGACAAACAGCATACTACTTAACAATTCCCGCAAAACGTTGATAAAAAACCGTTGGGCTATTCTCGTTTTTAGGAGCATATTTTCCTGCTATAATAGGAACATAAATAACTCTCCTTCTACTCTCTTCGCCACGGATAGAGGATTCTGCCACTCTGTGCCACAAACGGCCATCGTGAATGGTTAAATCTCCTGCTTCCGGAATGATGGAAACTTCCTCGGAATCGGCGTTATGATCTAAAAAGTATTTCTTACGAAAAAGCATTTGGTAAATACTTTGCTTATGAGTACCCGGAATGATTTTAAGACCTCCATTTTCGGGTTTCAAAGTGCTTAAGTGAATGCCCACATTTAACATCGGGTTTAGTTTTGCACCATAAAAAATATCTCTCAAACCATCTGTATGCCAGCCCATTTTAGTAAACTTACTTTCCGGCCCATTGATATAATGATTGAAAACCATTCCGTCTTTTTCTTCAGTGCCTAACCTTGCGTCATCACCTGCTAATTGCAGTAAACTATTAAATCTTGGATCTAATAAAAGACCGCTTAAGGTTTGGTGGTGTTGATTGATAAAAGCAAAACGCTGTACAATAGGAGAACCATCCAAATCCTTTCCGTATTTAATTGGAACACCATTTACTTTTTTAAGATCATTATCAATCCATTTTTGCTCTACTTGTTTTGAGGCATCGATAATTGATGAAACCGTTTCCGGATTTATAAATTTTTTGAAATGGATAAAGCCATATTCGTTAAAAAAG
The DNA here is from genome assembly GCF_023539155.1 of Flavobacterium sp. B183. Lineage (NCBI taxonomy): Bacteria > Pseudomonadati > Bacteroidota > Flavobacteriia > Flavobacteriales > Flavobacteriaceae > Flavobacterium > Flavobacterium sp. B183. The sequence goes on from NZ_CP097434.1 coordinate 5,133,266, forward strand.
TCAATTTGCTCAGCAGTTAATTGTTCTGTAAGGGTAAAGGTTTTATAAGAAGATACCATGATAAATATATTTAATAAATGAAATAATAGTGTTTGTAATTTTATCTAAAAGATTAGCGACAGCAACAACAGCGACACATTCGCATGTTGTTTACTTGCATTCGTTCTTTCGGAAAACTAAACATATTTCTTTTACTAGATATACTCTATAGAATTAGTAGATATTAAAACGAAGATAATAATATTTTATCTTTTGCAAAGCATATTTTCTTACTTTTTTTGAAAAAAAATTAAATTTTATAAATTCCTGCGGCCGTTTTTTCGATAAATCCCTTTGGCAGCAAGCGGTTGGCGTAAACCGAAATGACATTTGTAAAGCCCGGAATAACCTCTGATTTTTTGCTGAACATGGCTTTTACGGCAATTTTTGCAACTTCACCAGGCTGCATATTGAACTTTTCAGCCATTTTGTTAAAAGGATTTAAACCCGCTCTTGCAGCAAAACCGGTATCAACCGGACCCGGGCTAAAACAAGTTACTGAAATTGAACTTTTACCGAGTTCGAAACGCAAGGCACGGGTAAAAGATAAAACAAAAGCCTTTGTAGCGGAATAAACCGCCAGCGTAGGCACCGCCTGATAGGCAGCAGTACTCGATATATTTAAAATGTAGGCTTGTTTTTCCTGTGAAAGTATCGGCACTAATAAATGCGAAAGTTCTACAATTACATTCATGTTAAGCTGCATCATGCCAAGCTGATCCGTCAGCGAAGACTCACTAAAATTGCCCCACACGCCATAACCGGCATTGTTAACTAAAATGCCAACGGGATAATTATTCATTTTTACCCAATTGGCAACTGTTAGCGATGCACCAGTCAATGAAAGATCAATTGCCAAAATTGGAGCGTTGATACCGTATGTGACCTGAAGATCATCAGATAGTGCTTTTAATTCCGCTTCTCCTCTTGCCACTAACAATAGCGGATAACCTTGTTTAGCCAATTCATAAACAATCGATTTTCCAATACCTTTGCTGGCACCAGTTACTAACGCATACGGTTTAATTTTTTCGCTCATTTTATTCATTTAATTCTCAAATATAAAAATTAATTACTCCCAACGGATTAATTCTTACCTATTAACTCATAAGATAAAAAATACAATCCCCGCTTTCTCTAAAACTATTCTTTTGATATTCTGTCAACCGTCAAGGAAACAACTAGCATTTCAAAAATAGGTATCGGTTGTTCAATCGTAACTCCAACGGCTTCACAAAAAAAAGGAAGATATTGAATACCTTCCTTTTTTATATGTCATTTTTTCAATAACCTACAGATGCTTTCTAACATAGTTGATAATATCCTTAATTATCTCGTCTACAGCATTTGCTTCAGGGCTAAATTTGCTTCCGTCAAAATATCTGGCATCAGTACCATTTCCTGTTGGAGAGCAATGATGTACATCAATAGAGTTTCTCCAAAATTCAGCATGATTTTTCCACTCTTCCTTATTGACCAAAGCGGGTTCTGTAAACCAAAGATTCCATGACAAGGTATTTCCCGGCTGAAGCATATTTCCTGAACCAATATTAAAAGCTTTCATGATTAATTGATTAAAATCATCAACTACTTTATCTTTTGTCAGCTTAATATCTCCAATTTCAACGGCAAGATAAGCGGTAGCAAATGCTTTACCCTCATGTAATGCAAACGGAGGATTTTCAAATTCAGGATTTAATCCGTGGATCACTTCAAAGATGGGCTGATCAGGATCATTTTGCTTGTGTGTAGTAACTCTTATGGCATTATCTTTATTCAATGGAAATTTTGGAAAACTATATTCCAATAGCGGCCAAATCTCTTTGATCTTATCGCCTTGTTGTTCATTTGGTGTCAGCCAAATTTTACCTTCAACAGTCATATCTATGGCGATCTCTTTTGTTACTTCGTTCACCCAACCTCTTTGTCCGGTAACCGTAACCTCAACATTGATACAAATTTCATCTTTAAGCCAGACTCCCTGTTGAGGGCAGATAACAGAATATACCCGACCTTCATCAGTATAACCGGCTCTGGAAATGTAAGGTGCAAATTGCTGGTAACATCTTCTCTTGTTAGGACTGTCTTTTTGGGTTTCCCAACTAAACTCAGGCCACTTTACACCAAGTTGACGTTGTAAAAAACTAATATTATCCATATTACTCAACATCGGTAATGAGGAAAGATCCCGGGTTGGATATAACATAGGTGAACCTGCTGGCGGGAATCCACCAACCCATCCTAATGGAATGGGTGAATTTTCATTGTTTTGCATGATTTGTCGATTATTAGGGTTTAAGTAATAAATCTAGTACAAAATATAATCTTACAGCTACGTAGAATTACCCGTTTTATTTTTAATGTACTCTTTTAAACTAAAAAAAATCAGTATTGTCCAACTATCCTATCAGCAAACAAAAAATCTGAAGCAATTACCAAAAACAAAGTGAGGCTGCTCCAATTACGGAACAGCCTCGAATATTTTGCAAAGGACGCCTCTAATTCAACTTCTAATATAGATAATTCAGAGCTGTAACGTCGTTAGCATTGAAAGCGCCTGTTTCATTTGAGCTGAAACATGCTCTCATGTATGAAGTTGAATCGTATCCTGTAGGAGTTCCCGGGATATGAATTGCTCCAACACCAGCAGCTCCTTCGTTTGAATTTTGTCCACAGCTTTGACGGCTAAAATAGTCTGTATGACGTAAACCAATACAGTGACCAATTTCGTGTGCTGCTACGTGAGCATTTACATTCACAGAATAAGTATCTAATCCAGAATACAATGTAACTGAGTTATAAGGATTTCCTCCAGTAGGGAATCCGGCTACTCCACCGGCACCTCCGGATTGTCTTCTTACTACTATGTTTGCACCTGTAGTACTTGATCCGAAAGTTAGTGTAAAGTTAATCGTCAATCCTAAACTATTGTATCTGTTTACTGCTGCACGTAATCCGGCTTGCATATTAGCAGAAAGAGCTGTTGTACCTGTTCCGGTTAATCCAACAATTTTAATAGTTTTTGGAGCAGCTACTAAATTAGTAGTACGGTATTGCTCTGAAGTGATACCTCCATGAAGATCCATTTGTTTCAATTGTGCTTCAGTGATGATGATGTCACCTTCAACCAGGTAAGCATCTTCAGTGGTACCGTCTAATTTGGTATTTTTAATTACCTGAACATCATTAGTGTTCAATGCAAGTGAGTTAATTTTATCTAACACATCTTGTGATACTGTTAGAGCTTCTTTGTTTGGTTGAGTTACCTCATCCTCTTTATTACAAGACAATAGCGATAGCGCTATACACGACAAAAGTAAGGTTGTTTTAATTGTTTTCATTTAAAAGTGTTTTGGTTAGTTAAATAAGTTGATATTTTTAGGGTCTTTACAAAATATTACTACTTTATTGTCAAAACTACATAGATTTAGTATTAAAATACTTATAAAAACAATAATTTAACAAATTAAATGTATTTTGTTAAATTATTTTCCTGTTTTTTATGCGGTAATCGCATAAAATTCACTATGAGCCCAATAAAAACAAGCAATCGATTACAAATCAACGTATTACTCTAAAACAAATCCTGCAAAATTATTAATTTTAGATTTCGTATACTTCGCGGGTGAAAACGAATCTGATAAACTTTCAACAGCTTTGAAATACAACTGAAAACTCTTAAAAGTGGACTTAACCTTCTAAAATCACGAATTCCGAACGAAATAAAAAGGAATAAAATTTTTACAAATATTTTGATAACTTTGATTTTTTAGTGATGCTATTCGAGTCAATTAGAAGTGTTTAAAAAAGATTTCTATCTTAAACTAAAAAGTAATATATCGCTAAAAAAGGCGGTTTTGTCAAAATATTGATCAAAATGGCTGCAATTGCCCTAACACCTACAATAAATGAAGATAAAAATTACGTTTTTCCTTTTTATAGTGACGACAATCTGTTTGTCGCAAAACACAAAAAAATGGGAACAATACTTAAAGAAAGAAAATAATGGAACATTTGAAAAATACTCTCTTACCGCTATAGAAAATGCACATCGCAATCAGTATACTATTGTAAAAAAATTAGACGCTACCTATTGTATTGTTGAAAATAAAAATTCAAAATACAATCGATCGTTGAAAGAGATACTTCCCGTTAATAATCTGTGGAAATTGCCATCCCATTTTTCAAATCATCAAGAACACAAAAAATACATTATAGCCACTAATGCTATTGAATCATTGCTTGCTGATTTGAAGCTGGCAAACATTTCTATTATTAAAATACTTGATGATCATCTTGTAATCCTGGAAAGTGATTCCAAAATGATTCTTGACAAGATTATTCCCTTGAGCAGTGTCAGGGCTGTTTCACAAGAAGCGCTGCAACCTGAAAGCGAATCAAAAATAACGGATCAAAATTTCACTATTAATGCCGTAAATAAAGCACTTATTAATTTTCCTCTTCTCACAGGCGAAAATCAAATTGCCTCTATCAAGGATGACCTTTTCGATCTAAAAGATATTGATCTCTTCCATAAACATATTCCTTCCTCAACACAATCTTCTACCGTATCCAGCCATGCAACAGCTATGGCCACTATAGTTTCCGGATTAGGAAATAGTTCTGTTTTAGGAAAAGGGGTCGCCATAAAAGCAAAATTGCAATCGTCTGACTTTTTGAATCTCTATCCTGATGAAATAGCAACTTTACAAGGCGCCACCACTCAAAATCATTCTTATGGTACCGTGATTGAGAATTTTTATGGAGCACTCGCAAATGCTTACGACAATCAATTGGCATTAAATCCCGATTTGACTCATTGTTTTTCCTCGGGTAACAAAGGATTGGAAGGCTTTAAATCTATTACCGGTAATTTCAAACAATCTAAAAATAGTATTGCCTTTGGTTGTGTAGATCAGAATGAGGTCATCCTGTCTTTTTCGTCGAAGGGTCCTGCTTATGATGGCAGAATAAAACCGGAATTAGTCGCTTACAGCTCGCAAGGGACATCCAATTCTACTGCATTGGCCACAGGGATTATTACTCTTATGAAGCAACAGTATAAAACGATACATAATACTGCTTTGTCTAATGCCTTAACGAAGGCCATTCTAATTAATAGTGCAAAAGATTTGGGTAACCCCGGTCCTGATTTCACCTATGGTTATGGCAACATCAATGCTGATAAATGTCTGAAAACGATTAGTGAAAACAGATTTATAACCGATAAATTGGCTTCCGGTCAAACGAACTCACATACCATTACAGTTCCTGCTAATGCGAAAAACTTAAAAATAACATTAGTCTGGAACGACTTACCCGCAGCGATCAACAGCGCTATAAGTTTGGTAAACGATTTAGATCTCGAAGTTATTTCGGCCGATTCTACTACTTTTTTACCCTGGGTTCTGAATCCTGAAAATCCTCAGCAACCTGCCACTAAAGGAAAAGACAAACTGAATACTATCGAGCAGGTATCGGTTGAAAATCCTACATCCGGATCCTATACTATTACAGTTACTGGCGCGTACGTCTCAAATGCTTCTCAGGATTACAGTATCGCCTATGAATATGAAACGGAAAATCGTTTTGAATGGAATTATCCAGTTGCTAATGATAATTTCCCTTATGATGGGAAAATAATTTCTCCTTTCAAATGGAGTTCTTCCTTTTCCGGTACCTCTGGTCAATTATCGATCAGTTATAATGATGGTCAAACCTGGGAAATTATAGCAAATAGTATCAATTTAGATAATGAGCAGTTTACGTACACACCTGCAGAGAAAAAATTCTCGAAAGCTAAACTAAAAATGACCATTGGCAATACAGATTATGTTTCGGATCCCTTTACGGTTTCTTATGATTTAAACATTAGAACCAGTTTAGTATGCGATGGCACAACAGAAATTAATTGGGACAAACCTGCGGATGTTGCTTCGTTTAAAATTTATCAACTGACCAATGATCGTTTAGAGTTTAAAGAACAGATAACGAACAACAATTATGCCTATACTGACGGGAAGATTTATACGGTTACTCCTGTGATAAATGATAGCGAAGGAATAAAAAGTGAATCGACCTTACAGTACGATCAAAACTCAAATTGCTACTTTGAATTGACTTTGGCTGAAGTTTTCGAGGAGAACCAAATAAAGGTCAGCGCCAGTGTTTTTAGCTTGTACAACATCAAAAGAATAGATTTAGTGAAGATTAATAATTCAGCCGAAAGTGTGATCAGTACTCTAAACGACATCCAATCAAAAACATTTTCTTTTCTGGATACAACACCAGTAAAAGGCAGTAATAAATATAAAATCAATATACTATTAGGGAGCAATACTACCGTAAGTTCCCAAATTATTGACGCTAACTATTTAGGTGATGATTTGTTTTTGATTTACCCAACATTATTAAGTAAAAATGAAGAATTAAATATTGAAGCCAAAAAAGAGGAAGCTGCTACTTTTTATCTCTACAATGTTAACGGACAAAATATTATTACTTCTTCGTTTCTTTCTAAAATCAATAGTATCAATTTGAAAAATACGCCATCAGGAATTTATCTTTACAAAATAATAACAAGTTCGGGCGGGGTGCAAACGGGAAAGATTGCGGTTTTTTAAACTGCTTCCTTATAATCTATGATGCTTTTTTACATTTGATAGTCAAACCCGACAGGTTTTAAATGTTTCTATGTCTAAGATTTTTTTTCAGACGCAGATCTTACAGATTGCTTCGACTGTTCGCTATCGCTCGAGTCTGCAGATTTTCGAATCTTTTTAATCTACTAATCTGTGGCAATTACTTTTCAAAACACCCAACTGGTAATAATTATTCATTTGAAGCTATTTCCTTTCTACCTCATTATCAAAATAAAAAAGCCCTTCAAAATGGAGATTTTCCATCGAAAGGCTTTTCGTCTATACAAAAAACTAATTTAACTACAATTCAGTAATTTCGAGAACAACGCTGGTTTCGACCTTAGACGAAGAAACCCGTAAACCAACATTCATTAAATAATCTCCCGTAAAAGATTCTCCGGATTCTTCGACTGATTTCTTTGCCTCGGGCATTAGGTTTATTTCTTCTACTTTATAAGTTTTATTTGGATCTAAACCTTGAAAACGCACCGGATTATATTGCGGATCATAAAGTGGATGAAGCGTGTAAGAGAACAAAACCGCTTTGCTTTTTGACTCGTTCACATACATTAATACGGCACGGCTTTCCTCATAAGGAGAAATCATTCGGTACAGGTCGCCATGCCAAATTACCGGACTCAATCGTTTGTAATTGGCTACGGCCTCCTGACAGTATTTCAATTCTTTTTCTTTCAGTTCTTTTACATTAATATCAAAACCTAATTTACCCATCATCGCCACATCTGTCTTGAATTTGATGGATTGATTTCCCCAGGAAGTTACATGGTTACAAATTGAGAAGGCCGGAAAAAACTGCGAATATCCCCATTGTATGAATACTCTATTGATAGGATCGGTATTGTCGCTTGCCCAAAACTCTGTAAAATATTGAAGTAATCCGTAATCGGTTCTGCCTCCTCCTCCGGCACAAAGCATCATGGGTAAATTTGGATATTTCGTTTTAATGCGGTCCAAAACTTTATACAAACCTCTGGTGTATTCAATAAACAAATGTGACTGCTGATTTTTCAGATAGGCAGAATAAGCATTAGTCATCATTCTGTTGCAATCCCATTTAAAGAAAGCTACCCCCTGTTTTGTCTGCATAATATCGTCTACTGTTTTGAATACGAAATCCTGCACTTGCGGATTACATAAATCCAAAACCAATTGGGTACGGTAATAACTTTCCGGTCGATTAGGCAATTTCAATACCCAATCCGGATGTTTCTCGTACAATTCACTTTTCGGATTCACCATTTCGGGTTCGATCCAAATTCCGAACTTTATTCCCGTTTTCTCAGCCTCCTGCATCAGGAAACCAATACCATTTGGCAGCTTTGTTTTAGTAGCCTGCCAATCTCCAAGCCCTGATTTATCACCGCTTCTTGGATATTTATTTCCAAACCAGCCATCATCCAGCAAGAACATGTCAACACCCAACGTTTTGGAATCAGCAAACATGTCGGTCAATTTCTTTTCATCAAAATTGAAGAAAGTTGTTTCCCAATTGTTCAATAAGGTCAGACGGGATTTTTCTCCATCTTTCACTCCGTATTTTTTGGCCCATGAATGCAGGTTTCTACTGGCCTGCCCTTTTCCTTTATTCGAAAAAGTAAAAATAAAAGACGGTGTTGTGAATACTTTTCCCGGCTGAAGATTATACTCAGAAGCAAACGGATTGATTCCGGAGCTGATTCGAAGCGAATTTTTATTGTCCAATTCAAAAGTAAACTTAAAATTTCCGGACCAGGCAATCGTTCCCGCCACAAGTTCACCCGAATTTTCATTGGCTTTAGCATTTAGAGACAGAAAGAAAACCGGTGTTTGATACATATTTGTACGGACCCCTAATTTCGAATCAATTACTTTGGTACCACTCGTTAACTCACTTTCCTGCATGCGAGTTTCTTTGGCCCAGTCTCCGTGAAATTGAGTAAGCCAATAATGATCGGCATCAAAATGCAGCATTGATGACGCATAATTGTATAAGACAACCGATTTCTTTTCATGGTGTACAATTTCAGTCCATTGTTCTATTGTATTCTCGTTATAAAAAGCCTTATAATGCAGTGTAACTTCTACCGGATATACAGGATCTTTAAGTTTGATACTAGTTTCGGTGATGTTAGCATCTAATTTTTGTGTACTATGGCTTACATAGTTTAATTCCAGAGAGGGATTACCATCATTATGAGTCATTCGAATTGCGGGTTCAAACAAATTCTCTGTTCCAAAAGTCGGGTAAGCCTGATGTCTTAAATTAACCAGCGGATTTCCGTCGTTAACGACAAATGTTTTGGTACTCTCTTTCGAAACCGCATTGTATCCAGAATTATCTCTTAGTTTCGTCCCTAAATAAGACTGATACAGCAAGCCATTCTTTCCTACCTTTAAAATCAAAGCCGTATTTTGAGTTTCGATCTGAATTTGTTCCTCCTGCGCATTAACTTTACAAAACAGAAATGTAAAGACTAATAGAAATAGTATTTTTTTCATAAAAAGGGTTCGATAATAGTAAATGGTTGTTTCTTATGGTTGGTTTGTGGTATTCTTTATTTTATTCCTTTAATCTAAAGTGAGTTTCAAAAGTATAACAATCAAGCATCCGTACACACCGGTACCTACCAGTTTGTTCTGATCTATTCCAAAAAGCGTTTTTCTTAAACAACATTATACCTATAATTATAATACTATATTACCCTGTTTTTATTCTATAAAAGACCATTACTATTAATAAAGTAAAAAATCTAATGAAATATCATTTTATATTCTTCGAAGCAAAACCTATATTTCTCCTAACTCAAAAAGCGAATTTTTCAAAGCCCGAAAAGAACCTCACAACAACGGTATTTTTAATCTTTTAACTTTACTATTTCCGGTCCTTTTTGTATTGTAGGTAACCTCAACTTTTTTCCTCACTGTTGAACAATCCGATCGGTTTTTATTTTCGTAAAACGTAAAAAACCTTCATAGCAAACCAATCTTAACTTTTTAATTCCTATTCCTATATTACCCACTTTACTTTTCCTGTTTGTCGCTGCTTTCTAAGCATCCTCAAAAAAACCGGTAGGAACTGCTTCCTTAAAGAATAGAACATTTATACTTTTGGACTAAACAATAGCTATAAAACTGTACTCTTAAATAATGAAAATTACCGCCAGTAGAAAAAAGATGACATCGAAAATTACCGAACAGTTGTTAATTCAGGACAAAAAGCAACTACGTCTTTAAAACAAAACCAATAAAAAATTTATCTAAAAACAACACAAACAAATACTACTAATACGATAAATAACAAGCTGCTGGCGGTAATTATTCAACATCCATAAAAAACAATTCTAATGAAGAGATTTTTTGAGAAAAAACAAAAACACATTCTATTCGTCCTTGTCGCTTTTTGCTCCATAATGGGTAAAACATTTTCGCAGGAAGACCGACGCTGGCAAATCAATCCGGACAGAACTATTTCCTGGCAGATCAGTAACAATATTCCGCATGACGATCATATCGAAATGAGTGGCAAGAAGATTTCGGCCGTTCTAAGGTATGGCGTTGCAGCGGATGGTTCGTTCCATGCTACCCGCAGCTTGGTATGGCCCATGCTCAGAACCATCCCTAATAATACTCATGCCAGTTTAACACGAAGGTTTGCACAGGACGGTTTTAATTTGGTAACCGTAAACTACAAACCGATTGTGGCAGAAAAGGTGACTTCACTAACTCTGGACGGAACCTTACTCGTTAAGAGTAAAGCCGGCAATACACTGGAATTGACCCGACAATTTTTCCCGTCGACAACTTTAGCCGGTTATTTCGAAATATATACCCTTAAAAACATATCTGAAAAAACCTGTGTCGTAGAAATTCCAAAATCGAATACCGTTTATACCACAGATCCGTCAAAAGGAACAGAAGGCAGTTATGCTGTACATGTTGACCTCTCTAATTCCGGGAATTTTAATCTTAAGACCAATGAAGTCGTTAGTTTTTCTGTTTTCTATTCGGGTGTCAAAACAAACGAGCAGATTCCTGTTGTAAATGCCGAAGAAGAAAAAGAAAAACGTACTCAATTCATTAATCAAATATGGAGTAAACTGATCTTAGAAACACCGGATCCCGTTTTGAATACGGAATTTGCCTTTGCTAAAATCAGAGCTTCCGAAAGTATTTTTGAAACCAAAGGCGGTCCTATGCACGGCCCTGGAGGAGAATCTTACTATGCTGCTATCTGGGCCAATGATCAGGCTGAATATATAGGTCCGTTTTTTCCTTTTTTAGGATATGAATATGGCAATCAGGCTTCCTTAAATGCTTATTTGCAATTTGCAAAATTTATGAACAAAGAATACCAACCTATTCCGAGTTCGATTGTAGCCGAAGGAACTGATATTTGGGACGGAGCCGGTGATCGTGGCGACGGAGCAATGATTGCTTATGGAGCTTCGCGTTATGCTCTTTCAAGAGGAAATGCAGATGAAGCCAAACAATTATGGCCCCTGATCGAATGGTGTCTGGAGTATTGCCATAGAAAATTAAATTCTGATGGTATCGTAACATCCGATTCTGATGAGCTCGAAGGCCGTCTTCCTGCCGGAAAGGCCAATTTAAATACCTCTTCCTTATATTATGATGCTTTGAATTCTGCTGTTTATTTGGGCAAAGCTTTAGGAAAAAACGAAGCACAGCTTAAAACCTATAAAGAAGAAGCTGAAAAATTAAAAGCAGCGATTGAGAAGTATTTCGGCGCTAAAGTCGAAGGTTTTGAAACCTACAAATACTACAAAGAAAATGATATTCTAAGAGCCTGGATCTGTACCCCGCTCACGATGGGCATTTACGACCGAAAAGAAGGAACAATTGAGGCCTTATTCTCACCAAGGTTATGGACCAAAGACGGACTTGCCAGTATTGCGGGTGACAAAATTTTCTGGGATCGTTCGACTTTGTATGCCCTAAGAGGTGTTCTCGCCGCTGGTGAAACAGACAAAGCACTGGATTTTCTGCATTACTATTCGAACCGTCGTTTATTAGGTGATCACGTTCCCTACCCTGTAGAAGCCTATCCCGAAGGTGATCAGCGTCATCTTTCGGCAGAAAGCGGATTGTATTGCCGAATTTTTACTGAAGGATTATTTGGTATCCGACCTACAGCGCTGAACTCGTTTGACTTCACTCCCCGTCTTCCTAAATCCTGGCCCATGATGAAATTGCGCCACATCAATGCATTTGAACATGATTTTGATATTACAGTGGAAAGAGTCGATAAAAAACTAAAAATAACAATCTCTGAAGGCAAAAAAGTAATCGTTAAGAAAATTATCAAAGACGGAAGTACAGTCAATATCAATCTTCAATAAAGTAAACTCCAAATTACAAACGACTTCTTATTTTACAAAAACTTTGATGTACCGATCAGATTTCAACTGCTGGTTTTTAGTTCTAATTAATGTTTTGCTATTTAATGTCAGGTATTCATTCTGCCTGAATTGCAAAACATTAATTAGAATTGATGCATCAAAGTATATGAACATCAAAAGAGAAAACCCTACCATCTTGTGTTTTTTCTAAATTATTTACAAAAAAATTAACAAGCTAACCCGACAAATAAAAATATCTTTGTCATCGACTATGACAAAAAAGTTTTACATATTGCTATTCGTTACACTTGGTTTCCTGATGGGACCAACGTTTACGTATGCACATGGAACAAAAAAAGAAATGTCATGTTGCAAAAAAGAATCTGCAGCAAAAGATTGTTGCAGCAAAAAAGATTCGAAAGACAAAAAACATGGCTGTGATAAGAGCTGCATGGGGAATTCCTGTACGCCAACCAGTAGCTGTGGTTTTTCGCCAATGACAATCTTTCAGGTAGAAAACCATTCTCTTTTTGGTTTTTCTGAGAAAAAACAAACTTACTTTTATTCAGAAATCTTTATTTCTTCAGATTTCCGTTCGATCTGGCTTCCACCTAAAATAAGCTAGATTTCTTTTGTGACGGCCAAAGGTCTGTCTTATCCAAAAGTCTTTTTTAAGGCTTTAATTCAAAACTATTTTTTAATCTTAATCTATTGTCAGAGATAGCTGTATTTGCTATAATTTCTGCTGTGCTTTAGGATTAATTCATCCAAAAAAAATTACATACAATGAACTCAATAACAAAATTATTGATGGCAATGTCTCTATTGCTATCAGTTACTTTCGCCAGCGCTCAAATTAAAAATAAAACCACTGAAAAAGTAAAAGTAAACGGTAACTGCAGCATGTGCAAAAAAGTGATCGAGACTGCCGCAAACGTTAATAAAGAAGCCAAAGTAATCTGGAACGAAGACACCAAAATCGCTACTATTACTTACGATGCTCAAAAAACGAATCTTGATGCCATTCTAAAACGCATAGCTGATGCAGGATACGATAATGAAAAATTTAAGGCTCCAAATGCGGTTTATGACGAACTACACGGATGTTGTCAATACGACAGAGAACCAAGCGATAAAAAACAAAGTACTTCATCGTCGCATCATTAAAAACCATTTTGTTCGTAACCTTTTTGTTTAAAACCAATTGCGAGCAAACATAAAAAAAGAAATCATGTTCAAAATAAAAAATATAATCACACTATTCACCCTTGTAGCAGCTGTTTCTATGACAAATGCACAAATAAAAGTGGGAGATAGTTTTCCGGATGTTCAGCTTCAAAATAATAAGAATACTACAACCAAACTAAATTCTTTTAAAGGAAAAACGGTTTTAGTAGACTTCTGGGCATCCTGGTGTGCTCCTTGTCGACTGGCCAACAAAAAACTGGTTAAAATGTACGATCAATATAAAGATCAGAATTTTGAAATCGTTGGAATATCAATCGATAACGACAAAACAAAATGGTTGAAAGCCATTGAAAAAGACAAAATGAAACATCAGCAATTAATTGATTCAAAAGGTTTTGAAGCCAAAACAGCTCTAACTTTTGGAGTTGAAGCGCTGCCTTCTGCTTTTCTTTTTGATGCATCAGGAAAACTAGTTGCCATCAATCCAACAGAAGCTCAAATAATTGCTCAAATTAAAAAAAACAAAAAATAAGATGAAAACCCTAAATATAAAATTCATAGCTCTTACACTTATCCTATTATTAACAGGTGTAAACTCCTATTCTCAAATTACAAAAGCCGAAATAATCGCAACAGGACTAACCTGTTCGATGTGTTCGAATGCCATAAACAAACAGTTGAAAGCTTTTACAGAAGTAGACAGTATCAGTACCGATTTAAATACCAATACGTTTACCGTTTATTTTAAAAAGGACAATTCATTGGAGCCTAAAGTCCTGAAAAAAGCAGTTGAAAAAGCCGGTTTTTTTGTTGGGTCACTAGTTTTAACAGCAAAATTTCACGTAGACAAAATTGAGGACAATACCACTCTGAAAATCGATGATGCTACTTACACTTTTATCGATATTAAAAAACCTGTAGCACATGCCGAAGGGAAGTACAGAGTTTTAGACAAAGGTTTTGTGACGCAAAAAGAGTATAAAAAACTGCTTAAGTCGTACTCAAAATATCCTGATTACGCGACTGAAAATGAGAATGATTATTATTTAAAAGCTCTTTAAAAATGAGATATTTATCCATAATCTTCCTATTTCTGGTTTCTTATCAAATTGAAGCACAAGAATTATTTGTAGTAACCGAACCTGCCAGTAATGCTCCGGCGGGTTCTATCGGAGTTCGTGTTGGACAATCCTTAATGGAAAAGAAACTCGAAAGCGGTTCCATGTACAATTTAACCCCGGAAGTTACCTGGGGTATCAATAAAAACTTAATGGTTCGTACCTCAGCTTTTTTAAGCAATCAGGACAATGGACTGGGCCTTAAAGGTGGTGGTTTTTATGCCAAGTACCGATTCTTTTCGGCAGATGATTTGCAAAGTCATTTCAGGATGGCTGCCTTTGGACGATACAGTTACAATAACTCTTACTTTAATCAGGAAGCCATAGATCTGGCAAACGGAAATTCAGGCTACGAAGCCGGTTTGGTTGCCACACAGTTGCTTCATAAAGTAGCTATAAGTTCTTCCGTAAGCTATGTGCGTGCTCTTAACAATGCCGATTACAGCTTTCCGGATATGCTGGGTAAAAATGCCATAAATTATACCTTCTCTGTGGGTAAATTAATGCATCCTAAAAAATACACCAGTTACAAACAGACGAACATTAATGCAATGTTGGAGTTTACCGGACAAACCATTACCGAAAATGGCAGATCGTACCTGGATGTAGTTCCTTCGATTCAGTTTATCATCAACAGTCAGGCGAGAATTGACTTAGCTTACAAAAAAGAGTTGTACAGTTCTATGCAGCGTATGGCAACCGATGGTATTTTTCTGAAACTGGAATATACTTTTTTCAATGTAACGAAGTAAATAAATCCCATTACAACCGGAACAAATCGTTCTGATTAAACCTATAAAATGAAGAAAATAATTTATTTGTTATTCCTGTTTTTGGCTTTTGCCAAAGTCCAGGCGCAGATTATAAATCCTGTAAAATGGGAAGCTTCGATCGAGAAAAAATCCAACTCGGAATATCAACTTTCTTTTAAAGGAGCTATTGAAAAAGACTGGCATGTATACTCGCAATTCACTCCCGAAGATGGTCCGCTTCCGGCTGAATTCCTTTTTCATGATTCCAAAAACAATTATGAACTTATTGGAAAAGCAACCGAAAGCGAAACCCACCGAAAGTTTAATGAAATCTTTGGTGTAGATGAAATTTTCTTTTCGGACAAAGCTGTGTTTACCCAATTAATCAAGCAGACCAATCCGAAAAAAGAAGTCATACAGGTAGAGCTTTCTTATCAGGTATGTAAAGAGAATTGTATTAGCGAAACCAAGTACTTTGAATTCAATCTCAAAACGCTTGAAGCGAAAGAAATTCAGGCAGCTGACATTACAAACGAGAAAACAGAGAAAACAACAGTAAATTCCGCTATAGAAAAACAACCGGAATCTGAAAAAACGGATTCCAATTTATACATGATTTTCATTATTGCATTCTTATCCGGTTTTGCTGCATTGCTTACCCCTTGTGTCTTTCCGATGATTCCCATGACGGTAAGTTTCTTTACCAAACAAAGTAAAACGAAAGCTAAAGGAATTAAAAATGCTATTATTTATGGCATTTCAATCATCCTAATCTATGTATTTCTGGGATCGGTAATTACACTTATTTTTGGTGCAGATGCCTTAAACGCCTTATCTACCAATGTCTGGTTTAATATTATCTTTTTTATCTTACTGATTGTGTTCGCAGCCTCTTTCCTGGGTGCATTCGAAATCATGTTACCCAATTCATGGGCCAATAAAGTAGATCAGCAGGCAGATAAAGGCGGGATCATTGGAATCGTTTTTATGGCATTGGCTCTGGCCATTGTTTCTTTTTCCTGCACGGGACCCATTATAGGAACTCTACTGGTTGAAGCAGCTTCTAAAGGCGGAATTGCACCGATTGTGGGCATGTTAGGTTTCTCATCGGCTTTGGCATTGCCTTTTATGCTTTTTGCCATGTTCCCGGGCTGGTTAAATACATTGCCAAAATCTGGTGGCTGGCTCAATACCGTAAAAGTGTTTCTAGGCTTTCTGGAATTGGCTTTGGCCTTTAAATTTTTATCTAATGCCGATTTAGTGCTACAGCTACACTGGTTTGAAAGAGAAATCTTCCTGGCCATTTGGATCGCTATATTTGGTACGCTGGCTTTCTATTTATTTGGAAAAATAACCTTGCCACATGATTCTCCAACGGCATCCATTTCGGTAGGCCGTTTGGGAATTGGATTAATCGTATTGACATTTACCATTTATCTGATTCCGGGATTGTGGGGTGCTCCCTTGAAATTAATCAGCGGATTCCCTCCTCCAATGACGTATAGCGAATCTCC
This sequence comes from Flavobacterium sp. B183, assembly GCF_023539155.1. Taxonomy (NCBI): domain Bacteria; kingdom Pseudomonadati; phylum Bacteroidota; class Flavobacteriia; order Flavobacteriales; family Flavobacteriaceae; genus Flavobacterium; species Flavobacterium sp. B183. Next base: position 5,149,878 of record NZ_CP097434.1, read on the forward strand.
GTATGGCGTGGGTGGGGCTGGAAAAAACACCTCATCAGCTGAAAAAGTATTACCAGACGGAGCACACAAAGGTCCTCATGACATCATGGCTTTCACGGATTATGAAAAAGGGCTTGCCTACGCCAAAAGTGTAAACAAACCTATCCTTTTAGATTTTACGGGATTTGCCTGTGTGAATTGCCGAAAAATGGAAGATTATGTATGGTCTGATCCTCGTATTTTATCCATCTTAAACAATGAAGTCGTTTTAATTTCTTTATATGTTGACGACAAAAGAGAATTACCTCTTGAAGAACAATATGTCTCTAAAGAAACGGGTAAAAAGATCACAACCATTGGAAATAAATGGAGCGATTTTCAAATTACCCGTTACAAAGCAAATGCGCAGCCGTACTATATTTTATTAGATACGAAAGAGCAAAAGCTGAGCAAACCTACTGGATATACTCCTGACATCACTGAATATGAGCAATGGCTGAAATCCGGTATTGCTAAGTTTCAAAAATAAAAATACCATTTTTTACATCTGTGCATTTTTTAAACGTTGTGCACAATCGTGGTCCGATTACGACCACAACAAAGGGAGATATTCAGGTATCTCCTTTTTTTATTATTACTGATCATCAAACTCTGAAACAGAAATTTTATTACAATTTCCCTCGCGAAGCTATAGTGCACGAACACATTTTAAAATCATAATTATTAAGTTTTTATGCTTCAATATTAATATTATTTTCGATACTTTAGCTTTGATGCAGATTCATAAATTAACAGTTTTGATAAATTCTAAGGATTCCTGTTACTCCCTTTTATCTCTGTCAAAAGAACAAATTTTTAACTTCTAAAAAATAAATATGGAACAAAGGCATATCAGAAATAGGCTTTACATCAGCCCGGAAGAACAGGAATTAATAAAAAATACTCCGATATTATTAGGCGGAGCAGGTATCGGAAGTGCTATTGCTGAATGTTTATTGCGATTAGGTTTTGAAACCTTAACCATAATCGATGGTGATGTTGTCGAATTGTCCAATTTAAACCGACAAAATTATACCGAACACAATATTGCACAACCCAAAGTAGAGGCACTTAAAGAACGCTTACTGGCTATCAACAGTCAGGCAAAAATCACGATCCACAATTGTTTTTTAACACCCGAAAATGTTGGCGATTACATTACCGACCATAAAATTGCGATCAACGCTCTGGATTTTACTTCTGATGTTCCGCTTATATTCGATTCGATTTGTCAGCAAAAAAACATTCCGGTTTTACATCCCTACAACCTCGGATGGGGCGCATTGGTCTTAGTCATTTCCGATGATGAAGGTTTAGAAGTTTTAAAAAAGCCAGATGAAAAATTTAGCGAAGTGAATGTAGTTGACTATGTTTTAGAATACATGAGATACTGGGAAAATCCACAAAAATGGCTGGAAGAAATTCTGGACAAATACAAAAAAGAAAACAAAAACCTGTCTCCTCCCCAACTCCCTATTGCATCCTGGCTGGTAGCGGGAATGTGCACCCACATAGCATTTGACATCGCCACCAACGCCCCCTTAAAAACATTCCCGGAGTTTTATTTGACTTCGCTTAAATAGTGAATTTAAAGGAATTTTATCTTTATTATAAAATTTAAAAAAGCTGCATTCAATTATTTGAAGCAGCTTTTTTGTTATTTCAATATTTACAGTTCTGCCTTCAGGAATACATTCATTCTTACTCAATTTCTCTCCTTCAAAAAGCTTTTCGTGTAGAATATATTCAGAACTTCGAAAGATGTTAGATTTATATTTGCCGCAGCGCTAAAAGTAAATGCTTCTGCTCTTATCATGATACACAATCATCCTTCGGGCCAAACACTGCCTTCTACTGCTGACAAATTGATTACCCAAAAAGCCAAACATGCCGAAACCCTCTTAGACATTGCTGTAGTCGATCATTTGATTATTACCTCAGAAAGTTATTATTCTTTTGCGGATAAGGGGAATTTATAGGTGTGTGCGCTTTAGTATTGGATATAAAGACAAAAGCTACCAAAAAAGAATAATCATAAATTTATTCTTTTAAATATCTTATCCTCCAAATTAAAATCTGATTTAAGTATTAACTCATTAGATTTTTTTATCTCAAAAATAAGCTCTCTATCAATATTCATTTCTGTTATCTCCCAATTTTTATTTCCTTTTCGCAAAGCTTCTTTAGTAGATTCAATTGGTGGTTGAACAGGGTTTTCTAAAACATCTGAAGAATCAAAAGTGACATTTACTTTTAATGAGTTATCATTAAATGGCTCAACCTGAACATTTACAACAAAAAAACCCGGTGCATAGCCTTCTCTCGCTTCCTCAAACAAATCTGTATTCCCATAAAGCAATCCTGCAAGAGTCATACTAACATTTTCTCCTTTTTCATTCTTCTCTTCCCACGAAGCTCCTTCAAAATCTGGGATACTTTTAGTTTCAACTTTTTTTAATACTAAAAGAAGATTTTCATTTGGGTTTGCGCTATCCTTATATATGTATTTTCCTAAAAAATCATACAACGCATCATTTTTGACTGGTGCAATTTTGTTTTCATTTACTGAAGTTTTTATTTCTTCATTTTTTTTGATCTCATGGATTTCTTTTTTTTGATCCTGACATCCATAAAAAGAGAGAGATAAAAGACAAATTATTATGTTAATTTTTTTCATGTTTTTTTTCCAAAAATAAATTAATTATTGATTAATCTGTATGTGGTAACAGTTATTTTTTGGTTCGTACAAAATATGATTTAATTCTTTTCTTCTTTCAAATGCTTTTTTAAAATCTTTAGGATTAGATAAAATTGAGTACTGAATATCAAACGTTTCCAAAAAGATATAATCTCCAAGATGTTTAGAAACATTTTCTGATCCGACTTCGACTATTTTTTCTTCCATTTTTTTTATAACAATTTCTTTTTCTTTTTATTTATTTCAGCTTCTAATATATAAACATCAATAATTTTATCACCTATATCTTTATAAACTTCATCTTTTTGATATTTCCCGCCTGTTTTTTCACAATTCTCATACATAATTCTTGCCTGATCATAAGAAGCTCTTTTCGTACTAGTTATATTTATCGTATAATTTTTAGATATACTTGCCACTTCTTTTAAGACATTAATAGTTTTAAAAGATAAATCAGCTCTAGCAGCAGAGGATCCAGTAAATCTTAGATTAACATCATTAGAAATTTCTTTTATTTGATTATCACCATATCCTAGATCATTTAAAAATCCAGCCTTTATAGATAATGGAGACTTCCCATGTAATTCTTCATTCAAAAATTTATTGTATTCAGTCATTACCGTTTTCCAGGAAACGGTTGGCTGACCGTGTGGTGAATCTGGTAAACTTGCCCATTCTCCCTGACATAATTTAACCGCCTCTTCAATTTTATTTTCTCTTATTAACCTAATAACATCATTACCTCTCTTATGTTTTAGAATTACTAAAGCAAACTTATCTTGAGATTCTGGAGAAAAATCTTTGATATCATAAAATTCTCTAAATTTCTTTCCCCAATCATTCCAAATATCTTTCTTAATTTGGTACGCACCAGAAGCACTTGAATAATATGTTTTTTCCTTTCCTTTAGAATCTTTTCCCTTTGCCTTTATAACTATGCCTGGATGATCTTCCCATGTTTTTTTATAATCTTCAATAAATGAACTTCCTCCAAATATCTTTTCATACCCCTTATTTGTCGTCGTTCCTTCTCCAACTCTAATCATTCTTAAAAATGCCCTAATTCTAGCTTCCTGCAACTTTATGTCACTACTAATCTTACTAGTTTTTATCGCCTCTCCCACAACCATATTCAATCCTTTATAACCTACATGCATCGTAGAATGTCCTTCGATACCCACATAATAACTCATTTTTTCGCCAATTTTTGCACCTTTACGACGTGTTATTTTAAAAGTCGCTGATGCATTTCCTTCTGAATCTATTTTTACTTTACTTCTAAAATTTGGTTCTTTACTTGCTTTATGGGATGTTAGTACAATTTCTTTACCGATCATGTTTTGCGTTTTGACGACAATACTTACATATTCACCGCTATAACTAAGAGGAATTTCATCCTGTGCCGTGACTCTTTTTCCATCGTACTGAAAATAGGCAGCTGTTATGTTTGCACCCGTTGCAACCTTTAAAACCGCAGTGGTATTAACATCGGCATTTCTCTTAAATGGATACAATCTGTCATTTTGTATTCCCATTAATTTGAAACTAATTTTCGCCGTTTTTCCCTCCTGAACCCCAAAACGTCTCTGAAAAGTATCATCAAAAGTTATAACCTTGTTTATTTCCCCACTTCCATCTGTTGTAGTGTCGTTATAATAAGAAGGCTCTTTACTGCCGTTTAGGTAAAAACTAATTCTCACTTTCTGATTGTCATATCCCGGAATCTTTGCTTTTACATGATTTACTTCTCCTGAAAAACCGGAAGTTTCTTTTTTGTCACCATTACTATAGGCCCAATACGCCTCAGTGACCTGCGGACGCTGTACTTCCATTTTGAAAGTAGCTTTAGCATCGACACCTTTTGCTATGTCGCTAAAAGCTTCTACTGTGTAGTGCCCTTCTTTATTGGGGATAGCCATAATAAAAGACTCCCATTTCTGAAAATACTTTCTTTTTGGAATGCCTTTTTCAGTAAACCAGACCTCTCCTGATGGCAAGTATGGTTTATTACTAGAATCATAAACGATCCATTTTACATCCTCTTTTTCTTCATCTGTAGGAGGTATTTTAAAAGTTTTTGCTTCCAACCTAAAAGTCTTATTTGAGCCACCCAATAAAAAGACATTTTTATTGGATTCTCCCTGAGCAAGACCAATGCTAGTCACTTCATTTTTAATTGCTGAAACTTCAAACTCCTGCGTCAATGCATACTGATCCTTACTGATTACTTTAATCTTATATGTTCCTAAATCAGGCATCAATAATCTAATGTTTCCTGTCGAATCCAGTTCTTTTTCGTCTGAAATTGTGATTCCTTTATTATTAGTTTTAGTCTCTATTTGATAATAAAATTTTAACGGATTTAGTGTTTTTATTTTAGGATGTTTTAAAGCTGTTTTAAATAAAAACTCTTTTGCAGAAGGTCTTACCAATCTTCCTTTAACTGTAAAAGGAGGTAAAATTACAATCTCCTGAGCCACTATTTTTACTTCTGTAAAAGCGAATGACTTTTTACTTTTCTTCTTGTTTGCTCCATGCTCCTGTCCATAGGCTTCGATTATATAAGCCCCTTCTGCGTCAAAATTATAACTAAAGGATGTACCCTCGTCTTCAAAAATAGTTTCTTCGTCTTTTTTACCTTTTCTCTTTTTGTAAACAATCCAGTTAATATGCTCTTTTTTATATAAATTTTGGTTTATTAAACTTTCATCAAGGAAAAAATCGAGACTTTCCCCTATAATAAATGAAGTTGCGTTTGTATCTTTAATTTTTACAGCATTTCTATATACTGCACTTCCGCGAACATCTTCACTGCTTATTTCTTTTAAGAATACATAGACAGCCTCTTTTCCAATCTTACCATAAAGTCTATCTGCACTTAAATTAGGATAAATTTTGGTTTTAGTGGTTATAGTAATTGTACCAGGCAGGTCATCCAGTCCCTCTACTTGTCCTAGCAATAAAAACAGTTCATTATATTGTTCAAAAAGATTAGCCACATTGGTGCTGTCTTTCTGTAATTCTTGTTGGATTATTTTCCAGCGTTTTTTACTTCCTTCAGAAATTTCCCCCAGCAAGATATTGGTATCAATTGCTTTAATCATTTTTTCACGAACGATTTCCCAATTAAAATTTTGGGCTGTTGTTACGGAATTCAATTGTTTTAGAGCGACGTACATTTCTGTAAATAGTGTATGATTTGGTTTACCGTCAAAATCCTGAATAGATGCTCCTTTATTTTCATCAAAAGCCTTAGAAATTTTTGTCCAATATTCTACTGCTGTTCTATCATTTGCAGCATTAGCCTGCTCTATTTTTTTTCTGATTGCTTCTTTAACAGCTTCCAGAGTGGGCTCACCGTTTGTTTGCAATTTTTCCGGTATCGTTAGCATTTGCTGTGCCTCCACACCAGAATAAATCTGATTCGTTACACCTTTACTTAAATTTAAAGCATCCTCTTCAACTCCGAGTATCGGAGAAGTAGTGTTAGCTGATAAGGCAGTACTCATCATTGTGCTGTTGATAGTATCAGCAACGCCTTCTCCGATTGAAGTATTAAAAGTTTGCCTCGTTTCTCCGAAAACCGAAGGAATATTGTTTACCGATAATGCTGTGTTATTTCCTATTTTAGCAATCGTATCGTTCACGCCCCCTTCTGCTGAGAAATTAGAGTTGTTGACAGAAGGGTTTTGGCTCTTCTGCTCCTGCCATAATTGTTCTATATCCTTTTGCTGACTCATTTCTTTTGAAATTTTTGCCAGCTCTTTTATCATAACATCGGTTAGATGTTCAGCACTTTTAACATCAGCGCTGTCTTGTATTAAAATATCGAAGTTGTGAATTACATTTTTACTCATTGGTAGCTATTTTTCTGAGTGTAAAAGTAATTTCCTAGTTTATCTTTTTAAAACTTCAAGACACTTGTATTCAGTAGTTTCAGTAAGTTTCCATTCTACTGAAACTACTGAATAGAGAAGGTTATTTTTTCTTTTTTTAGTATTCTTCTGTTCTACTTTTACACCCTCAAAAAAATTAAGTAATCCTATTTTCTATAGGTATTCAAAACTTTAAAATTTACCCACAATCCCATCAAACATTATTAAAAAACATGGAAAAAAGACCCAAAATACCAGATAAGAAAAGCTTGAAAAACTTCTTAGATCAATCTTACTTATATCATTAAAAAGGAAAAAACATGGCTTTACAAACATTAAACACTATTAAAAGCTGGTTCAAAACCGGTTTAAAACCAACACAAACTCAATTCTGGGACACTTGGGATTCTTTTCGTCATAAAGACGAAAAAGTTCCTGTAAAGGATGTTGAAGGGATTGACAAATTATTAACCGGATCTAAAATAGTTCCATCAGAAGGATTTATCATTTTTAAAGTTAATCCTAATACAGCTGATGAATTAGAAATCGGAGATAGTGTTATAGGATATTGTGAGGGAAATTTCTTATCCGAAGCAACCTATTATGGTGGAGATACGAGTTTGATGAGCAGTTTTACGAAATCAAACAATATCGTAGGTAGAATTCTATCTTACAATACTAACGATCACACTATGACTTACGAACTTAATAATGAAGTATTCTTAAGATCTCACAGTCATGGTGTTTATGACGGAATTACACTTAAGTATAAAAGACCGAAAGAACTCGAATTCTCCAATGGAATGTTTCATGGTACATATCCACAATCATGGCTTGGACTTGATTCCGGTACTATCATTAAATTAATAGATACTACTGGTAGTTTGGAAGATTCAGAAGAATTTATACTCCCATACTTCGAAGACCGAGAATAAAACGCTATGAAATAATAATACTGTTTTCTTACCATCATAAAGATTGGTAACAATTATTACTTAAAAAGTTATTCAAAAATAAATTTAACTAAATGAAAAATACAAATCCTAAAGAATCAAAACACCATATCAGCAAACCTTTACAACTTAATTCTGTCCCTCAAAGTGAAGATAAATTAGATAGTGTTCTTGTACGCGGAGCTGACAAAATAGTTAAACATGTTCCCAGAAGTGAATTTTCTAATGGTTCTACTCAAACCTTGCAACAAGTTTTAGATAATGGTGGAGACTATCACTTTAGTACTCCAGGTGCTATTATAGATATAGGTGTAGGGATATCAAATGGAGGTTTTTCCGTCAGGAATACCAATCCTAGTACAGAATCACAAATTCATGCAATATTAGGTAGTTTAACTCTCGGAGTTAAAAATACGATATCAGGTACAGGTTGGTCTTTAGGATCTCCTTTTAATCCTACTTCATATGAAGTAAGATCTTTTAGTGATTTTTGGCATACTACCTTAAAATTTCAAGATCAAAATAATTATACAGGAAACTCTGTATTGACCATTCCAAATAAAGTAGGAGATCATACAATCGCTACGCTAGCTGATATACCACAGACATTGCAACAAACTCTGGATAACGGAAATATTTTAAACTCACGCTCTGTAATCTCCTTTCCTAGGTTATCTATTTTCAACGGGAACATAAGTATGAATTCAAATCCGTTCACTAATCAGATGGATGTTACAGGTAACACTATTGAAAATAATGAAGATCACTCAAGATTTGAAGCAAACAGTGATAAAATAAAGCTTGTGAATTCCATAGAGCCCGGAGGACTAATATTTTCACCCACCTATGATGGAACCGGAACAACGTATACAAATGCAACTAGTCCTGTAAATGGGGGTGGGGTTAAACAAGTAATACCAGTATCCGTTAATTCAATAACTCCAGATCCTATCACTGGTAATATCAATTTGCCAATTAATTTGCAAACAGTGATTGACAACCAAGGTAGAGCAACTGGTGAATTTACCCTCGATTCAGAAGGTTTAACATCAAACACAAGAGTAGCAGGTGGAACTATAGATTTTAAGGAAGGAAATCACTTCGGATCAATATCGCCTACAGCTTTAGTGCAGACATACAACAACAATGAGGAAGTATTATTATTGGCAAATGGCAATTTAAAATTCGAATGGGATGGTGGAAGAAAATCTCTCAACTTAAGTCTGAGAAACTTGAAAGACGGTAACTTAAATGTAAAGTTTCCAAACAAAGCATCCGGAAATTACAATCTAATGTACCGAGAAGATTTGGCTACGTACAACCCAACAACAATAAATCTCTCTTTGACGGAACTCGATAATTCCTACCCTGATGCGATTCCGGGCTTTCGCGTCCATTGCAATTCCATTTCAAGCGGAGCTTTGATCTACGAAAATACGTCAGCTGGCTGGTTGCAAATTGCCGCCTCAATTGTTTAATATCCCCACTAAGTAACTTTAAAATTTTAATATAGGAACAAACCAAAATCGCAGTAATTACGAGGTAACGTCTTTTTCAAAACACAACATTTTCTGTTGAAACTGTTAAAAAAAAGAAGGTTTATTTCCTTGTTTCTATCCCTCTAAATTATTCTCTGATTCCAGCATATTCAATACAGTGAGATATTCATTTTCTAAACATTTACAATCTAATTTCACAATCAACTCAAACACACTATGGCCACAAATATCAATACCATTCTAAGCTGGTTCAAAACCGGCAAAAAACCAACTCAAAAAGAATTTTGGGATTCCTGGCAAAGCTTTTGGCATAAAGAGGAAAAAATCCCAATTACATCAATTGAATCAATTGAGTCGATCTTAAATGAGAAAGCAGAAAAATCATTATTAGATACTAAAGAAGATAAAAATCAAAAAGGTGTTGCAGGGGGCTTTGCACCACTAGACAACTTTTCTAAAGTTCTAACTAGTTATTTGAATGTGGTCAACGATCTCGTGACCGGCGGAAGTGATGCTGTACTAACAGCAGAACAGGGAAAAATTTTGCAAAACCAAGTCAATACAATTAATACCTCATTGAGTACTTTACTTATAAATGACCTTACAACTGGCGGAACAACCAAGGCATTAACAGCTGAGCAAGGTAAGCAGTTAAAAATTCAAATTACTGCAATAAATACACTTTTGACTTCTGACAATGTGAATTTAGACACCGTACAGGAAATCGTTGATTCTATTGAAAATATTCAAACTTATTTATCAACTATTTTGGTAAATGACCTTACAACGGGTGGTGTTACCAAGTCGCTTACGGCTGAGATGGGAAAACAACTAGATTTGTTGAAAGAGAATGTTTCTAACAAATCTCAAGACATTGAAGCGGACAAAGCATCTACCACAAAACATGGAAGTGTAAAGGCGGTTTATGACTGGACAATTTCGAAGTTTAATTTATGGGTACTCAGTATTAATAGTATTCCAGGAATATCTTACACTATTGGTTTAACGGACTACAAAACTAAAAATATATTCACGAACACCAATCCTGTTGCTTTTACAGTTCCAACCAATGCTGCTGTAGCTGTACCTGTTGGAGCAAGGTTTTCTTATACAGTGCAAGGCGCAGGGACTGTTACCGTTGCGGGAGCCGGAATAACTTTTGTTCAAAAGAATCTTGTCTATACTTATGGTGACACTTTTATTGTTGAAAAAATAGGCACAGATACATGGGCTGTTTACGGTAATTCAAGCGGTATTGTTAATAAACTAACATTATCACCTATTGATGGTGATATGATTGATTTTGGGAATTATGCACAAAATGCGTTTACATTAAAAAGGATTTTTTCAGGAGGAAACAGATATATCGATTTTGAATCTGTTTCGGCTTACGGAACAACATCGGTCAATAAGCTTAGGTTTAGATTAAAAAACTATACTGATTCAGCTGTTTATGATGCCTTTACCATAGAAACAACTACATCAGATGCGGTTTCAAAAGTTACCGTTGGGGGAGATTTAATTGTTAATAGAAATTTATCTATAATAGGTTCTTTTAGTCCTAAAAAATTAGTCCTTGCTCCTGTAAATGATGATCTGATTGATTTTGGAACTTATTTGGAAAATAATTTTTCATTGAAAAGAGCCTTTTCCGGAGGAAACAGATATATCGATTTTGAGTCTGTTTCGACTTATGGAATGGCATCGGTCAATAAGTTTAGGTTTAGATTAAAAAATTACACCGATTCAGCCGTTTATGATGCTTTTACCATTGAAACTACTGCATCAGATGCAATTTCAAAAGTTACAGTTGGCGGAGATTTAATTATTAATAGAAATTTATCTATAATAGGCTCTTTTAGTCCTAAAAAATTAGTCCTTGCTCCTGTAGATGCCAATATGATTGATTTTGGGACTTATTTGGAAAATAATTTTTCGTTGAAAAGAACTTTTTCCGGAGGAAACAGATATATTGATTTTGAGTCTGTTTCGACTTATGGTATGGCATCGGTCAATAAGTTTAGGTTTAGATTAAAAAACTACACCGATTCAGCCATTTATGATGCTTTTACCGTTGAAACTACTACTACTGACGGTGCTGCACTTGTAAAAATCGCGGGAACATTAAAAGCTTCCGAATACGACTTGTCATCACTAGGTCTATATGAAGATGATGCCAAAGCAGCAGCAGGAGGCGTGTCTGTTGGATATGGTTATATTAATAGCTCAACTGGCGCATTGCACCGAAGATTAACCTAATTATAAAATCATGAAAGTACAAGCAATTAATTATACGTCATCAATACCTACTTAGCACTCTGCTTTATTACCGAATATGTTGGTTAATCGTGAATCTCGAACGCTCAGAGTACTTCCTTAGTTGGAACTTAAAAAATAATCCTACTATAATTAAAAACTTCTCATAGATTTTAATTGTAGCATCAAAGCCCGCACTGGAGGACAGTTATGTCTTCTAATGTTGCTTTTACTAAACCAGCTTTTAAACTCTGCTCACACTAAAACTAATTCGTTACTTTTTTTTGAAGAAAATACGTATATTTCATTTCAGTCTTATACATACTTCAATTTTTCGATTATAGTATTATTAAACCTTCCACTCTATTAGACATTCTAGGAAGCGCAAGAGCAGAAACAACAGCATCAATATGAATGATCGTGGTAAGTAGAGAAAAAATCGAATACTAGCCAGATTTCATTATATCAGCACCCGAAGGGCCATTTGGACACAGAGATCATTAACTAATTTCTAAGCAGTACAAAAACAATCCCCCAAACCGCCGTAAACTTTTTGTTTTTTGGCGGTTTGTTTTTGAATTAGAATGCAAATCTTTTCCAATTACTTAAAGAAAAACACTCAGAATAAAAGCCTTAGCCACAAAACCTATCTACTGAAACTACTGAAAACGAGGAGCAGATTTTTCGTTTTCCAGCTCCCAGTGCCTTATTTTTACATCTGCTAATAAAATCGGCTAGCACTCTCAAAATCAATATAAAAACACCGCTTACTTACGGGAATATCCTGAAAGTAGCTACCTCATCTATTGAGAATATCTTAAACAGCAATACCAACCTTTAAACATCAAATCAATCATGAATTCTACATCCAGAGATTTAGGAGAAATACCTTCGGCACCAGACATGAGCAATTTTAAAAACCCTTTGGGGCAGCAACCCGAAGGCAACATTATTATTGGAAATTTTAACATTACTCCTTTAAATCCATCACAAACCACTGAAAGTCTTACCGAAATCCTGAAAAGAGAAAGTACAGACAGTTCTATTTAAAACATCAAAATTCTTAAAATCAAAAAAATGTTAGACGAAACAGCAATCAAAAAACTAAAAGAAAAATATGGTAATGTATTAAAACTTACCTCTGATGATCAATCTATAACAGCATATTGTAAGAAACCGTCTCTCACCACATTTCTTACTTATCAAAAACGCTACAATGATGATCCGCATGATGCAATTTTGTTTCTGTTCAAAGAATGTGTACTTGAAAAAGAAAATTATGAGGATGAATTCATGCTTTCTGCTGGAAATTCAATCATCTCAATGATTCGATCAGACAGTGAATTTACCATCAATGCGACACCTCAAAAAGATGAGTTCAAGAAATCGGCAGCACTTATTCGCCAAGCTTTTCAGGTAGATCCTTATCAATTACCGATGGATGAATTTTATAAACTAATCGAAGAAGCGCTCTGGTTGCAGAAACACAACGAAACAAGACTCGAAAACACCTTTATTACGGCTTTCGCTAAAACATTCTCTAACTAAAAACTAAAAAAATAATGAAATTCAATTTTAATGTAAACGAAATTTTAGACTCAAAAGACACTGAATATACGGGTATTAACTATAACGAATCGGAATCGAAAGATTTTATTATCGATAAAACCGGAGGCGAATTTAACCTAAGAGTCTTTGCTCCCCTAATTTTTGAACCTCTGGTAAAGAAAGATCTCAATCTGCCTGGTTTACGTATAGATGCGGTAACAGTTAATTTAAATCGCTCAAAAGTTATTAGAAAAGAAGGAATAGAAGGCAGAGATTCAACCATTAAAGAACATATTACAAATGGTGATTTTAGTATTTCGATTGAAGGACTAATTGCCAACGAAAGCGGAGATGAATATCCAAAAGAGAAGCTTTTCTTGTTGAAACAATTTCTAAATGCTCCCTATGCTCTGAGAGTAACTCATGCCATTCTGAACCGATTTGGTATTTACGAACTGGTCATAGACTCCTACTCTATCCCTTCTATTTCCGGAACAAAAAACATTCAAAAATTCACGGCCAGCGCCACATCAGACGAAACTGTAGAACTAATAATCAGAGACAATGCTTAAACTAAATGCCAAAATTAAAGTTTATGAAACGGTGAGGCTTATCCCCAGTCCGAAATTTTATGAATTTACCTATCTCAAAAACGTAGAAATCAATAGCTCTTACAAATCGTTAACCGACACCGCCACGATTGTTATGCCTCAAAAAGTATATACCGATACCAAAGGCTTTGATCAGAACTTATTTGCAAATGCAAGCGGTGAACAAAAAACAATTCATGATTTTTTTAAAGTTGAAAATTTCATAGAAATATTTTTAGGATACGACGGAGATTACAAACCGGCTTTTAGGGGTTATATTACAGGCGTACAATCCGATACCAATGCTACTATAACCTGCGAAGACTTAATGTATGCTTTCAAAAAAATAAAAGCAGTAGATAATAGCGATGCTCAGGACAAAAATGACACTTTGAATGTTGTAGCCACTAATCCAACCACCAATGTCGAAAACTTTAATCCAAAAACGTTTCTTGAAAAAAGAATCAAACCGCTAAATCTTCCATTAAAGATAGATGCTCTTGACGAAAATTTAGGAAATCTCATGATTAACAGAGGGCAAACATTGGCTCAAGTTTTCGAAATGCTGAAGGATAAAGGAATCTACACCTACTTTAAAATGGAAGAAGCCCGACCTGTACTTACAATTACCAATAACCCGCAAAAACATACAACCGGAGAATTAAGCAGTTTTATCGATCGCAATTTTATCCAAAGTCCTTTAGCTGGGGCAGTTGTAAAAAAACTAATCAATCAGGGACTTCAGCTTTTGAGTGCACAACTAAATAAAACAATTCAAGCCGCTTCCGGGAACTTTTTAGGGAAAGCACGTTTCAGATTTCGCTATAACATTATTGAAGATAAGTTAGTTGTAGTTAATGAATCGACAAAAAATACCCGCACACGAGTAGAAAAGTACTTCAAAAATTCGAACACTCCAATTTACATTGAATTAGGTGATCCTAACGGACAATTAGTAAAAACCCACGTATTGCACAGTGATAGTGAGGATTTACCTAAAGATACTGCCACTTTCAAAAATACAGCAACAAAAGTAACTTCAGAATTGTATCAATATGCCGCATTACGAGCAATGGAATCTAAGCCCAGTGGATTTGAAGGTTCCTTCCTCACTTTTGGAGAGCCGTTTGTTCGACCAACAGATAAAGTAATTCTTGAAAATGCTAAAGACAAAGAAAAAAACGGAACCTTTCAGGTCGAAAAAGTCGTACGAAGCTATGGTGAAAATGGTTACCGACAAAGGATTTACATAGGTCGAAGAGTAGAAGTTTAATAAAAATATATCATGGGAAATATAACCGATTTAATAAAAGATGTTGCCAGTAAAAATCAGATCATTGAAACTTTTGCGGCAAAAGTGATCGAAATAAATAATGAGATAGAATCATTTCACAATCCTGAAGACGCTTATACGGTAAACATTATGCGTGCCGATGGCGCCATTCTTAAAAACGTACGATTGAAAGCTTCCATTCAGGATTTAGAACAGGGAATTATAGTCATTCCTAAAAAGGACAGCTGGATTTTGGCGACCATTATTGATGGAGTTGAAACCAGAGCATTTATTTCGCAATATTCAGAAATTGAGCGCACCTTAATACGCTTCAAAAATGAACAAAACCAATACCTGGAAATAGAGAGTAATGCAGATAAGTTTCAAGTATTATTCAAAGAAAAAAAAGAAAATGATCCTGCATCAACTTCGGCGCCTCAATACAAAAATATGGCCCAAATCAAATTTACGGGTGGAACTGAGGGGCCAAACATCAACACCTCTTTTTACAATGCAGAAGGCATAGAAATTTCTAAAAACAGTTTTAATATAAACGAGCAAAAGATCAGCATTAATGAAGGAAGTACGCTTTTTAATATAAAAGATAAGGAAGTTAAAGTCATCATTAAAGATGGTTTTGAAGCTATAATTTCTGATGCCAAAACTTCATTTAAAAAAGGAAGTTTAGCTTTTGAAATGGATAAAAAATTTAAAATTGCTGTAAATGAAAAAAGTTTAAAGTCTAAGCTTGAGGAACTAATCGACGAAATTGGCAAAATTACGGTTACTACACCAGTAGGTCCATCTGGACCACCAATCAATCTAAATAAATTTATCACAATGAAAAATAACCTTGCAGAACTTCTAGAATAATAAAATTATGGCCTTAAATAAATCACAATTAGAACAAACAATAAAATCTCTTTTAATTGAAGAGAATAAAAAAACAGACAACAGCTCTACTTCTATTGACAACATTGCCAATCGATTAGCAGTCGCAATTGACACATTCGTAAAATCAGGAACTGTAACCACTACAGTAACAACAACTGGTTCTGCATTATCACAAACCGGAACCGGAACTGGATACATTATATAAATCGTTCCGAACTAATAGAAAAATGCCTCTTACCATAAACTATAGTAAGAGGCATTTTTCTATTTCAAGATTATGAGCAAAAAAGATAAAATTCCCTCTCAAAGGATCTTAATTCAGCTTTTTTCTTAAGGTCTCTTCCATTTCGTAGAATTTGCTTTCGAGATCATGAATTTTTTCATAGATATTAACAGGATCCGGCATTTGTTTAGACGCATACATACTGGCGTACCAAACCTCCAAAATGTCTTCGGCATAAATAGAATACATCGGGTAATTTCCGTCTCTGTTATCCGATTTAAGGATTAATTTTCCACTTTCCCTAATTCGGTTTAAAACCCTTTTTACCACTACCCCGTCATTCTTACTGATGATGACATAAATTCTTCCGTCTAAGATGTCATCAAAATTATCGACATATTTCCCAAAAAGATAATCCCCATCGTGTATGGTTGTCGACATCGAATTTCCTTTAATTTCAAAACATCTGTAGGTTCCGTTTTTTAACATTGGCATACTAAACGAAGGCAGGGTTTCCATATACTCCGGATCTGAATAACCGTCCAGGTAACCCGCACGTGCTTTAACGCCAACAAAATTGATGTTTTCCTCTCCGTCTTCATTTACCGTTATAATTTTCGGCAAATTTAAGCCAATCGCATCCTTGGTTTTCTGAACAAAAATTTCATCGCTTGCTCCAAAAAAATACTCCGGATTTACATTGCAATGGGTGATAATACTTTGGAGTAAATCAAAACCAGGTTTTGTTCTTTTTCTTTCTCCATCAGATTGCAATCTTCCAATCGTGATACTATCTATTGTAGTACTGGTTACTCCTATTAACTTTGCGAATGAGTTATTGTTTAACTTCAATTCGTCTATAATACGTTTTATTTTAGCATGTATTTCCATGTTGTACTTCTTATTTACTCATTATATGTAATATGTTTTAACACCCATACACATTCCACTATATGTTGCAAAACTAAATAATATAAAATGAATAATCGCATTTTTTAAACTTTTTTTCATATAACTACCGAATATAAAGACATTTGAGAGTTGTTTCCTATCGTATTGCTCGAATATAAAGTAAAAAAACACAAATCATATTACTGAAACTATTGCATTTTAAACTGTAATATGTTGTATTTATTAAAACATATGTTGTATATTTGTCAAAAAATAATCCATCATATGATTTTAAAAGATTTTTATAACGAGAAAAAAAACGCAATTCAATCAGAGTTTACTTCTGATGCGCCAACAGTACAACTTTATAGTGATGCTATTTTTAAAACATCAATCGAAACACCGATCGTAATGTTTAAATACGACAACATCAACTGGGAAACATCCTCTGAAAAAAACTATAAAGCCGATGTATCTTTTTGCCTGTATATTGTATTACCGGTAGACACTATTTCATCAACAAGTTACGCAAATGCATTTAATCTTGCGCAGCGTATAGACAAAGCGGTATTATCTAAAAACAACAGTAATACGCATATTGATACCAATTCAACATTCAAAATAAGGGAAAAACAGTGTACAAACGAACATACCTATTGGAATAAAAATGATTATTTTATTTGGGAGATCACTTACAAAACCACATTGATCGAAAATACTTTAAAAAAGAAATACATCCTCTTTAATAACGGATTGAGCAACGAAGCTCTGGAAGACTTAGGATACAATTTAACCTCTGATATCATCTCCATAAATCCAAACCAAGTTAAAGGCGCTATAGATTTAGATACCACTCCCTAAAATCTAGTCGGCAATTTAAGAAAGTTAATCCCAATCAGATCATTAAGCAGCACCTTACCAAAAACAAAACTAATCCTTACCATTAAAACTCCACAAATGAAAAGAAGCAGAACACTATTAGACAAAAGAAGAGAATATGTTATTAATTATCTAAATAGAAATCAGGCTAAACAAATGAAAGTTGTGGTTTCGGAACTTTCGGATACTTTGTTCTTAACAGAGCGTACTATCTATACGATTATCAATGAAGGACTGTCTTTGGAAGCCAGCGCTTAATAGACTGAAACTACTGGCTTTGACCATTCAAAAAATTGGAAAAACACTCTTTGAGCCTTAAATTTGTACTCGCCGGCAGACCACAAATTCACTCCTAATCTAAGATAACAAACCTACTTGTATTGACTTCCAAAAAGCATCTTTGCTACTTTTTGAGTCTTAGATTACGAATACTATTTTAAAAACAACAATTAACTAAAAAAGAGAAGTTTAACAACTTGTCACAGGCTTCTTTTTGCCCTTTTTTAAGCAATAAACAAATTTTAAACATTTAAACATTTTATATTATGAGTACATTAAACGATGTAGTAATTACCAAATTATCAGGCGGATTAGGAAGAAGAACTCCGGAACAGGACATGGTTTCAGGATTACTTTTTGACGGAGTCGCTACTGAAAAACTGCCATTAGATCAAGTAAAACGTCTGGCCTCCTTAGAAGATGCAGAAACATTAGGAATTACAGCTGATTATGATGTAAACGGACAATCAGCATACTACCAGATTCAGCAGTTTTTCAGAATGAATCCGTCTGGCGACCTATATATAATGAAAGTGAAAGCTCTTTCTTATGAGGAAGTCGCACAAAGAGCCTTACAAATGCAGGAAAAAGCAAACGGAAACATTCGCCAAATGGCCATTATCTTTTCCGGAGCACAAACAGGATTCTTAGAAACGGAAAAGGCAGTTAGAGCAGCACAAAATGCGGCAAGTCTAGCCTACGAAAACTACATGCCATTTGAAACTATATTGGAAGGAAAAGGTGTCGATGTGACAGCTGATGCTGATTTCTTTTTAACTGGATTAAACGCAGAAAACGTATCCGTTGTAATCGCCATGGATGTTGAAAAAGCTTTTGAACAAAAGTTATTAAAAAAAGGAACTTTAACACTTTATTCTTTAGCTCCTGACGAGGTATTAGTTCCTACACAAACATTCCCTGATATTTATAACGTGAAGACTCCGGATGGTTTGAAAAAAGAAAATGAAGTACTCCTTGAAGTCGTCTTCAAAGATTCATACAAAAATACCGCAGCGGTTGGATTAGCGTTAGGCGCCATTTCGAAAGCCAAAGTATCAGAAAACATCGCCTGGATCGAAAAATTCAATCTTACCGGTGAAGGTTTTGCAAAAGCAGGTTTCGTAGGCGGAAAAGAAATCAAATCACTTGCAGAATTGAGAGCTTTTAACGAAAAAAGATACATCTTCACTCGAACACACACAGGTTTAGCCGGAATCTATTTCAACGACAGTCACACTTGTACAACAGGTACAGCTGACTTCGCTTATATCGAAAACAACCGTACAATCAATAAAGCAACCCGTTTGTTACGTTCAGCTTTACTCCCAAAATTAGCTTCACCGGTTTTAGTGGATATCGATGGTAAATTACCGCAATCGGTTTCAAAAAGTTTCGAAGGATTATGCAGAAGTGCCTTAGAGGGAATGGTAGCCAATCAGGAAGTATCTGCCTTTGATGTGTATGTAGATCCAAAACAAAACATTTTGGCGACTTCAGAATTAAAAGTGAAAGCCGAAATTACTCCAATTGGAACTGCCCGTAAAATTAAAGTTGATTTAGGATTCAAAAATCCTTTCGGAATCGATAAAGCATAATTTAAGCTTTTCTTATCTCTCAAAAACAATAAAATCTCCTCAGGATATTGCCGTCTTTCAATCGTCTCAAACAGTGATTGAATCCGATGATAGGCTTGGAGCGTTATCAGAATTATAAAATAAAAAATCAAGAAACATATGAATAAGTTACCCTTAATTAACGGACAACAACACAGCTGGTCATCAATTGAAGTAAGTATCGCAGGTAACATTGTTACCGGTATTACCGCTGTCAACTATAGTGACTCAGTATCAAAAGAAAACCACTACGGAGCCGGCGATATGCCTGTGCACAGAGGTAGAGGAAAGTACGAAGCAAAAGCCTCTATCACCTTATACAATTATGAGGTAGAAGCTATTCTGGCCGCTTTACCAAAAGGGCAAAGATTACAGGATATTAATCCGTTTAGCATCATCGTAAGTTATTTGGATGACAGCAACGAAGTAATTACTCACACGGTAAGAAACTGTGAATTCAACTCCAACAGCAGAGGAATTAGTCAGGGAGATACTAAAATTGCGGTTTCTTTTGACTTAATCTGCTCTCATATCGAATGGAACTAACCATTAGCAATACTCCTTAACCTTAATAATTCCTGTCTAAAAAACCGACTCGAAAGAGAAACCCAATCTTATAGCGTTATGCAGAAAAGAAGCTCAAAAGCAACATGATTTCTGTCCGCAAATTATTCCTACAGCTCTTAGCGAGTCCGTTTTCGGACAGGTAATTATCTACTTCACAGGCTGCCTGAGCATTTTCATCCTGAAATACAGCTCAGGCAGCCTATTTTTCAATCCAAAATAAATTCTCAAAATGGAAACAACCACTACAAAAAATATCGATGTCCTGAACGGAAATATTACCCAGGCGCAGCTCAACCAATGGAAGTACAAACATAAAAAAGTAGTTAAACTCACCATTGCCGACGATGACGGAACCACCTTATTTGCGTATTTCAAAAAACCCGATATGAGTATTCGCGCTGCGGTTTTACAAGCATCCAAAATGGATGAGTTTAAAGCCCTCGAAGTCCTTTTTAAAAACTGTTATCTGGGCGGTGACGCCAAAATCGAACAAGAAGACGATTTGCGTCTTAACATCACTACCGCATTTTCAGATCATATCCAGCCTAAACCTGTTAAAGTCGAAATTTTGTAACATCTGCTCATTTGCCATACCATAAAATACTAAAAAATGATCGTTAAAAACCATACCATAGAACTAAAAGATACCAGTGCTTCAGAAATGGCACGTTTTAGGCAAATTATGCTTGGCATTTGGAGTCAGCAGATTGAGGATGATAAAAATACTTCTAAAATGAATATGTTTATTGAAGAGTGGTCCAAAAAGAAAAAGAAAAAGAAGAAAACTAAAAAAGCCATCCCTATCCATAAGAACATTTACATAGCTTTGGACTATGACGGAACTCAAGTAGGCGATCAAAACCGAGAAGTCGTGGAATTCACATCTATGGAAAAATCCGGATGGAAAGGAATTTATGCTTCTAATATTCAGGAAGCAAATACACAATTAACTACCTATTTGAATGGAGTAATAGCAGATAATATCCTTTTAGAAACTCACGGTGGCCCAGAACGTTATTTGAACAAAAATGGAGAAGTACTTTCGGTAGGAACTTATATGTCTGCGGATAACAACAATCATAGTCATATTGGAGAAAAAGATTTATCTAAAAGTATTGCCGGAACTAATACTAAAAATCAAGACGATGTCAACGCGCTTGTAAGTATGATAAAACAAATTAAACCACAAGGTAATTTCTATTTGCAAAGTTGCAATACTGCTGATAGCGATATTTTTTTTAACAATCTGCGTACATTAACTGGAAACACTGTAAATTTGTATGGCAGTAATGAATTTACTTCAACAAGATTTGTAATAGATGTAAATAAAAGAGGTGTAGCAAATTACACCCCAACGAATCTTTTCGATAGAAATACTATTACAACACGAGGAGGTAAACTTTATCAAGCTAATTGTAAAGATGAATCTCCAATATTATTAAATAATATAAAAATTAACAAATCCGGAATCGTCTCATTTTAAAATTAATTGTATGAAATTATTGTTTTTTTACTTCATCGTTGTTTTATCTTCCTATTCACAAACTTCCTTCCACGGTATCTTAAAATCTCTTAATGGAGTTTCAGAAACTAATATTTCGGAATCCAATAGAACTTCATTTTATTTAGGAAAAGATTCATTTGATAAATTTACATCAAACAAAATTTTAGATCTCTACAAAGATTCCAGTACAAAAGCAGAATATTGCATCATACCAATAAGTATGTCCAGTGAGTTTAACATTTATGTTCAAATTCCCTCATTTATTCTCAAAGAAAAAAAGAATCTGGTAACCACAAATGTCTACGGTTCTTATTTGATTTTCGATAAAAAAGACAGTAAACTATACCGTATAGATTGTGAAAGTTCTTGTGGTTCCGTATACAAAAAGAATAAAAACGTTTTAATTACTAATAGCTCTTTTAATGCGCTAATGTCGAGTGTTTTTATTCTCGATAAAGACCTAAAAAACTTAAAAAAAGTAATGTAAAACGATTTGAAATAGTCTCTTAATCCTCATTTTTCAAAGTCAAAAAAACGAGTACTATTTATAATATTGCAGATATTGGCTTTTTTTATGGTTCAAATTCTAAATATAAATCTTTAGCCATCAATTTGAGATCATTTTTTAATCAATGACAGCTCGCAGTATGCCAAGCACAACATATATAAATTACGAAGAAAAAAAAGGATTTTGGATTGGCGAATTTACGTTTGAAATTATTTGTGCCTTTATTGTAACGGCATTTGAACAAATTACACTACAGGATAAACCAGATTGGTATTTAGAAATTTTTGAAGACTTTGACGAAATCAGAAAGGGACATCTACAAAGAAGAATGGTTCTTTTACTAGAAGATTATTTAGCATTCTTACCCGAAAGAGAAAATAAAATCATTGAAGTCTTTGAATTAGCAAAAAAACTAATACAAAATGAAGGAGAAAAAATACTTCCTGAAAAGCTCAATAAAATGCAAGATATAAAAGACTGGCCTCAAACTGAAGTAGAATGGACAGGTCCTATATATACAGATGATATGATTCATATTGTAGATATTATGATACTAATGCTTAAAAAAGAATGGACTGATCAGGACTATACAGTAGTTTTTAATATTAAGTCTTCCTATGCATTGTTGAATCGAACTGTAAATTCAGTCCCATTTGCTTTCTCATCATAAGCTTCCTGAATTTAGAACAGTTTCAGTCCTACCATTCTCTCAAGAGTAATCTTTTTGCCTTTCTTTAATTAGCTGAACATATTGAGATGGCGATTCTACTAATACATTAAAAATTCAATTTTCAATCTATTAAGAACCCGTTTTCTACACTAAAAAAAAGGGTGTTTTTTTTCATTTATTTTCATTTTTGTCTACAAAATAAAGTACTAAAACGCATAACCACCCCTACTTAAATAACTGATTAACAAAGTTATAATATTTCCACAACACACCGTTTCAGAGTATTTCCACAGTGCTCTTGAGATTAAATTCTTTTCTCAAAAAACATAAAAATACATCTTCAGAATTTATCCCACGATCCGTTTTTAATCGTAAATAAGTTTCAATACCAGTATCATTTTATCGATAAAAAATACTCTGACCGTTTTTCGAAACAGTCGGGACAGAATTTTTATGCTCAAAACCTAAAATCATTAATACCAATAAATATGGATCAAACTACAAAAAAACACATTGATTTACTTCATCCTTCGGTTCGGGAAGAGGTTGCTAAAATTATCGAAGAATGCGATCTGGTGCTGAACGGAAGAGCAAAAGTCAGAATAACACAAGGACTACGATCTTTTCAGGAGCAGGAGGATCTTTATGCTTTTGGAAGAACAAAACCCGGTAAAAAAGTCACGAATGCCAAAGGAGGCCAATCGATTCACAATTATGGTTTTGCAGTCGATATCTGTTTAATTATCGACGGTAAAACAGCTTCCTGGGATACAGCAAAAGACTGGGACAACGACCAAATTTCGGACTGGCAGGAATGTGTCGAAATTTTTAAAAAGCACAACTGGAACTGGGGCGGAGACTGGAAAACTTTTAAAGATCTTCCACACTTTGACAAAAAAGGGTACAGCGATTGGAAGGTGCTTAGCAAATTAAAACGTGACCGAAAAAACTATGTAATCTTATACAAATAACGCAGATGAAACCTTTCAAATTAAAACATACAGCTCTCCTACTTGTTCTGGCTTTTTCCTTTACCTCCTGTACTTCCACAAAAACAGCTCCATTCGACCTTTATTCCTATCAAAAAACAATCGCAGTAAAAGTCGAAACTATTAAACTAATGGAGAAAGCTACTACCCCATATGCGGTTCATAAAGTCGAAATAAACGCTTTATTCCTTGACATTGAAAAGTTGACTGAATACGAAAAAAACAAACTTCATAACGAAATCACTTTTTCGATGTGGAAAATCCTAAACGATAAAGAAAAGAATCTTTTGGCCGGTTTTTTCAAACGATGGGAAACGAAAGGAATTTTATCTCCTGCTTTTATACAAGAATCCGAAAAACAAGTTTTGCAAGCTCTCGATTTACTGATTCAATACGAAGCCAAAAAAGATAGAGAGTCAAAAGATGCTCTTTTACATTTAATCAACAGTAATACCTGAAAAAATGCATAACGATACATTACTAGACCAATTAAAAAGCAAACTGAAAATTATTATAACAGAAAGTTATAAAGATAACAAATTCGAACTGGAGAAAGATCTGAACACTTTTTTAGAAATCTCCAGAGAGAAATTGGAACGCTGGCTCTTTCTTTTCTCCTTCGGAAATTTAACCGAAGAAGATTTAGAATGGCTGTTAAAAAGTCAATTCAATTTAATGGAATTTCAAACGCTTCAAACCACCGGAATATCAAAAATAAAACTGAATGCTATTAAAAATAACATTCTAAAAATGATTTTTAAAGTACTTCTTGATCTGGTTATCCCACGGGGTTAAATCTTTGTGTTTTTTCAAAAAAATAAAAACCAAAACACTAAAAATCAACAACTTAAATCCAGTAATCAACTTACTGAAACTACTGATTCGTAAGCCTTAAAATCTTGGTAAAAGACAAATTCGGGCGTATTTTTACAGTATCAAATAAAGGGCATTTTTTGAGTATGGCGCGCAGATTCAAAGGAGCTATTCATTAACAAAAAAACAAAAAGTAACGACATATGAGAGATTTTATCATAGAAGATGACTTGTTAATCACCAATGGAGATTTCTACATTAAAAATGCAGATCAGCAAAACATAGAACATCTATTGCTAAGTCAAAAAGGAAGTTATAAAGAGTTTCCTATTCTGGGAGTGGGAATAAAAAAATACATCAACAGCCCGGATGCAACCTCCAGGTTAAGACTGGAAAACGAAATAGACAAACAATTATCGTATGACAACTTTCACGTAAAAACACTAGATGTCAACGATTTACAAAACATTAAAATCGATGGAAACTATTAAACCACAAGAAAATCAAAACATTTTTGATATCTCTTTACAGGAATACGGAAGTATTGAAAAAGTATTCGACCTTTTAGACGACAACGACAGATTTAACCTTACAGAAGACCTTTCTGTTTACGAAGATTTAAAAATAGGCCGCGAAGCTTTCAAAAAAGATATTGTAGAATATTACAAGACCCGAAACTTAAAGCCTGCCACAGCTATTACAGAAGAAGAGCAGTATTTACTGGATAATTTCTCCGGAATCGATTATATGATTATTGAAGACGATTTCATCATTTATTAGCAATTTGTGTAGGCTGCAACAATCTGAACAACAGTCCAAAAATTCAGGTTATCAAACAAAAAAACCTATTCATTTCTCCTTTTAGAAGTCTCTAAAAGAAAACTACTTCTCTGTAGTATTTACAAATAACATAAACAATTATCTCTAAGCATATTACACATGTCTTACAGGCTAAACTATTTCAAAAAATTAAAATATGGCACGTACAATTGCTGAAATACAGAACGAAATTCTGATTGAGAAAGGAAAGCAATCCTCCTTAAACAACTTAACAGATTCAAAAACTGCTATTTGGAAACTTTGGATCAACATAGTCGCCACCGCTATCTGGATTCATGAAAAAATAGTAGAAAAAAATGCGTTGATCTCAAGACCGCATACCTTAAACTGGTACAGAAGCCAGGCCTTAAATTTTCATTACGGCCTTACTTCAACCTCTGATTCCAACAGTAAAATTCCATTCCTCTGGAAAGATGGTTCGTATCAGTTTGACACTACAGGTCTTGACGAAACAGAAATCGAAAAATTAAAAATAATCAAACATTGCGCAGTAAGCGAAATTGATCTGGAAACAGTACTCGATCCTACACAAAAGAAAGACCGGGAAGCTATTTTTTCGGACTACTTCCGTAACAAAGTGGGGGTAGTATTTTTAAAAGTAGCCACGGTAAAAGGAGATAAGATCTCGAGAATAGATGTTCCTAATGAACTCTACGCCTTCAAAGAATATATGGCCAAAATTAAAGATGCAGGAAACCATATTCATATCTCTTCTGATAACGGTGATATCTTAAAATTAAACTTAACCGTTTATGTTGATCCTTTGAACATCTATATTGATCCAACAAATCCGGCAAATCCAAAAAATGGTTCATTGATTCTGAACGAAAAGATATTTCCTGTACAAGATGCTGTCAAAGAGCATTTAAAAAGTATTGAGTTTAATGGCGCCTTTGTAAAAACCTATTTTGTCGATGCGTTGCAGAATACGCCGGGCATTAAAATCCCAGTTGTAAATAAAGTCGAAACCAGCTGGGCTAAAAATCCAAATGACCAACTAAGCCCTCCTTTAGAAAATGTTACTAAAACGGAATACTTCATCCCTAACTCAGGCTATTTTGATCTGGATGCCTTAGAGGTACAGGTAAATTATATTCCTTTTACATTTTACCGAGACAAACAATAGCCTAATACCTATACTATGAATAAATACACTGTTTTAAAATGGGAAAAGCTACTATTATGGCTCCTCCCACCGGTTGTTAGAAAAAAAACACATCTTGAATGGCTCAATGTTTTACTGGCTCCTCTTCGTACGATTTATGACGACATATTATACAAAATGCAGCATACAGGGCAGGTCATTTATCTGGAAAAAGTACTCAACGACGCTTTTAATCCCACAAAAAATTACGATCCCAACCTAAGTATGGAACAAAAGCGATTAGAGGGGCTAATTTATATAGACGAATCTATCAAACCTGCTATTCAATATGTCTATCTCCACAAAGAATACTTCGAACCGGATATTATTTTGCCCGACAAAAAGGTAAAAAAAGGAGCTTTAATGATTCCGCAATTAAACATTTTCACTAATAATGAACTTAAAAACAGAGACAACAAACCGGTTTATCTCGCACATCGCAAAGATTATACAGAGGTAAACTACGCCAATTTTAGAGTGTTTATACCCGAAAATCTAATTAAGAATCAAACCATAGCTGTTCAACCTAATCAGGACAGTACTGTAGAGAAAACGGAGCCGATCGACGTGACCGATTTAAAATATCACAATCTTCTTAATTTCTATAAACTGGCAGGAAAAAGTTACGAAAGCTATTGTTATGTGCAGGAAAGCATGGACTAAAAAATCGCTCCAAAAAACTATTGACGATTAACTAAATCATTGGTATTAAAACAAATAAACAACATACATTAAAACAAATAAAAAAATGAAACAAATAAATTTTAGTCATGAAGGAGGTTTTCCTCTCGAACAGGAAACTTTAGAAAGAATTCAGTCCGCCTACAGGTCGGAACTATTCGGTGCTTTAAAAGCGCATTTTAGCATCAAAACCTCTGAAAACTATATCATAGCCATCGCTACAGAGAAAAAAAATGGCTGGGCGATTATCCATCCGGGTAAAAAAGCATCTACTGATCCGGGATATAATGAAGAAACTCCGGAAGGAATTTTATATCCTATCCAAAAAGGGAAACCAACAGGATACTTAAAAACCATCCGAAAGGACACTAACCTGATTTACGGGACCGGAAAATCTCAAACCGCATACTTTGATTACGAAGCGGTATATATAGAACAAGCTGAATATAATGCTGGCGCTTCACAAGCGGATAAAACACTTGCAGACCATTATCATATTCTGGAAAGTTTTAAGGAAATTTTGGATCATGCCGCCCTGGAAAAGATTTTGACTGAATTAAATACTACCGTTACAGCAAATACTAAGGCAATAGGCGATCATACTAAATTAATTGGTGATAATACTAAGTCAATAAATGATAATACTAAATTAATTGGTGACAATGCTAGGGAAATTACAGGAATAAAAAAAGACTATCTTCCTCTTGACGGTTCAAAAGCTATGACCGGAAATTTAACTGTACAAGGTAAAGTAAATTTTAATAATGTAGACTTAACAGATGGTGGCGCTTTGTTGTTATTAAACGGGTCAAATCAGGTTGTTAAGAACAATACTTTAATCCAGTCTATATTAAACGAAATTGAAGCTTTAAAAAACAAATCTGCGACAGCAATACCTAAAGGAATGATTGCCATCTGGGGCCAACCAGCACCTTTTCCGGAGGGTTGGGAAGAGTATGTACCGTTAAGAGGAAGAGTACCGGTTGGATTAGATAAGTTAGATTCCCTTCTAAGTAATATTGGAGATGAAGGAGGTAGCAAAAATGCAGTACTTGTTTCCCATAATCACACAATTACAAGTTCAGGAAACATAAACGACGGAAAGCCCGGTAGTGAAATCACTAATAAAACAGCCAGATGGGATAGTGGTAGTGGTTCTCTCTTAAATGGAACTATATCAACGGTTGGTGAATCTGGAATAAATAAAAACATGCAACCTTACCGAGTAGTACATTTTATAAAATATACTGGAGAGCCAAGTGATCAAACACCTCCTACAGCTCCTATGACGCTACAAGCAACCAACATTAGTAGCACAAGTGTAACTTTAAGCTGGGGAGAGTCAACTGATATTGTAGGTGTTACTAACTATCAAATATTTATAAACAATGTTTTTGCATTTCACGCAGGCAAAGTGCTAAACTATGATGTCAATGGATTACTTCCAGGCACAAAATATAAGTTCCATGTTGTCGCAAATGATCAAGCGGGAAACTCTTCGGCAAACAGTAATTTTGTAGAAGAAACTACAAGATTGACAAGGCCAGCAATAACCCATGCTATGCTTGAAACCTCAAAAGATATATTCCTTCAATGGAATTCCTCCCCAGCAAATGAAAATATTATTGGCTATGAGATCTGGAGAAGTGGCCACAACAGAATTTTTGAAAAAATAGGAACATCTTATAGTCCCGGATATGCTGATGCTAAAACCGAATATAGTACCACATATTTTTACAAAGTAAAATCTCTAAACGGAGTAGGAAATTTCTCTGACTTAAGCGAAGAATACGAGATGGCTACAGATTTTGACCCGAATTAATGTTTCGATGTAAAATCATTGACCAAAATGGCATTAGATCAATCCAAAAATTTGAAGAATATTACAGTTGACAACAAGCTTCAGGCGTCTACTTTTCCAAAAAACCTTTAGATGTCACGCCTTTTAAAATTAAGAGCACTTTACAATTGTATTCTTTCAGGGATTATTGCTCATGACAGTAAAACGGTCTATTTCTGACAAATAATCTTTTGGGGGAAATCCCCCAAAAGATTCCTTATCTCCCTTTTCTAACCTAAACTAACGCTATGAAAATTGTAAAATTTATTTTTACCGCTTTGGCATTGCTGTGGCTTTTTATAACCATCCTGATCACGGCACAAGTAGCCATCCTTATACTACCAATCCTTTTTATTTCGAAAAAACATTACACCGAATGGATCCTCTTTACATTTGCCTTAATCTGCTCTTTTGGCGTTTACCCCATTTCTTTTATCTATGCCGCCATCAAATGGAAAGGCTTTCTAAATTATTTAAGAAAACTCAGCTTAAGTATTGATATCTCAGGAAATATGGTCGCCGGGCCCTTATTGAACGACAACTTTATTACGAGCACTTCCGTCCATAAATTTGGCGTTGTTCAGGAAACGATCAGCGACAATTTAGGCGAAAACGAAAGAGACAATACCTTATCCATTTTCGGAAAGAGATTTACCAACCTGCTTGGCGTAATTGATTTTGATCACGCCAAAAAGTCTATAGTAGAAGATTAATTCAACCCTAAACCTATGATGATGCATAGAATTACAGAATATTCAAATGAATTAAAATTATTGCTTTATGGAATTTTTATTTACCTGGAAATGGATGCAGAAATTGTGAAAGTGCTGTTTTATTTAATGGTATTGGATACTTTTTTAGGCATTGTCAAAACCATTGTATTGAATAATTCTTTTAGCTTTAAAAAACTGGCCTTAGGATTTGTATCCAAACTGGCCGTATTGTTGATCCCAACAGCTTTGGCGTTAATGAGCAAAGGACTCAATTACAACTTCAAATGGTTTGTCACCATTGTAATGGATTTACTGATCGTAAGCGATAGCATTTCAATAATCAGCAATATAATAGCGATAAAAACAAAAAAAGAAGTAGAGAATTTCGATGCCATGACTTTGATTTTGAAGTCGATCAGAAATCGTTTGATACAACTTTTCAAGAGAATTTTGATTACAATTGACCCCAGATACCATGTTGAAGAATAAACCAATACACTTTTAAACAGAAAAAATTAAAACAAACAAAATGGCAACAAATATAAATACTATTCTGAGCTGGTTCAAAACCAGATCAAAGCCCACACAAGAACAATTTTGGGCATCTTGGTCAAGCTTTTGGCATAAAGATGAACAGATTCCACAGGCCTCTATTTCTAATTTGACCACAACTTTAGACGCAAAAACGGATCAATCTCAGTTTGATACTCATATCACAGACGATAATGCTCATGCTACTACTTTTGAAAAAAAATTAGACAAAGGCGATTACAACGGAACAGCGCAACATTTAAAAAATGATATTGATTCTGTAGAGCAAAATTTGCTTGAGAATTACTACGACATAAATGGTATGAATAAAAGTTTTGCTGCAAAATTGGATAAAGGAAGCTACCAAGGAACTGCACAAGATTTATTTAATGCAATACCAAATCTGAGTGCATCAAATTTAAAACTTGAAGGTTATCCAAATACCCGAAACGATGGTCAAATTTCAATAAATAAAGTTTTGACAACAGATTCTAATGGATACTTAAAATTAGTTACAATTCCAGTTGCCCCTCCTCCTTATTTAGAAGAATTAATACCGGATAGTTATTTGCCAGCGACTACTGGAAACATTATATTAAAAGGCTCTTTCTTTACACCAAATATGACAATTTCTCTTGAGGGGCAAACTGTAAATTATAAAACATTTATAAGTGATAACGAATATCACTTGAATGTAACTACTGGTAACACAGAAGGTATTTTTGATGTTACGCTAAACAATGGTATATCTCAAACTTTCCCGGATGCGCTATTGATTGTATTGGGTACCGTTTTTACACCTGTAGAATCTGACTGGCAGTCTAAATCAAATATAGATGTAACAGTTGGTGATTATCCAAAAGTAACAGCTCCGCAAATTAATGCTCTTGCTTATTGGCTACCTCCAGTTAATTACACTAAGAATTGGAGAATTAGTTTTAAGTATGTACAAAGTTCTTTTGACCCTTTTTCCGGAGGTAATTCATATCTTAGGATAAAAAGCGCTACAAATACATTGTTGAGTCTAAGAATGATAAACAACTTATACGTTTACACTGGTAATTCTAATGAATTGCGAGCAATTAGATCAATAGATCTAAACAAAACAATAGAAATAAGGAAAGTAGGTTCTTTAATTTCTCTTTATAAAGATAATGGCGAACTGATTTTGATAGTAAGTGACTTTGAAACTATGTCAGAAAACATGAGAATTAGTTTAGACCTATCAAGTATGGACATATCAAACATCAAATACATCGAAACAGCATAAATTAAAAATTATGGAACTAATAGATATAGAATTCATTCCTGTACCTGAAGGTAGCAAAGCTGAAATTATATTGGAACATTATCTTAACAAGTTTAAAACACAAGCCAATACTTTGACAGATATTAACTTTGATTGTTTACCTTTCTTGTATGCAAAAGAACCACATTACAATATGAAAGGTGTTAAAGTCTCTAAATCATACTTTGACAAATCAAATCGCGAAGCTATTCGTATTAATTATACTAAAATATATGAAGATTTCATCTATGAAGGAATATCATACTCGAAAATTTTCAAAGGATTACGTAAGGAAATTTGCTATTTTAACTGGTGTGGACAGATTGCGTACACTAAGTGTCTACAACCATACTACTTTTCACTACAACCTATTTTTTTAGGTGATGGCACAGAAACAATTAAAGGTTTTTCCAGTCAAAAGCAAAGAAAAATTTTAAAAGAAGAACGTTATGCAGCGGATGAATGGCTAAACTCACAAAATCCAGATTTGCATACCATATTACATTCTAAATATGGCCTTCTCTATCAAACTTATTTACAAACAGGTTTTAAAGAAAATCTTCTTCTGGCACTTGAAACAGAAACCGATCCGAGCATTCTAACATTTTTTAATAATGAAGTTTTTGGAATGGAGTCTATGACGGCCAAAGAACTAATAATATCGATTTTACAATAAATCGTAACATTATTAATATTTATATCTTTGTTTTTAGCACTGAAAGTTTTTCTACTGGATTATTGTTACCTCTCTTTTTACCTTACAACAATTAATTTCTGATTCTAATATACTCTCCAACAGATATTAAGAAAACAATCATAGAGATATTTTTATAAAATCATTAATGAAGTTACTACTAGTTAAATATTGAACTTCAAACAAATAGCCCTCTTACAAAACAGCAAGAGGGCTTTTGAAACACTTTTTACATTTTACATTTTACTTCTTAATAAATTTCTGAACATAGTTTGCTTTATCAGTCACTATATTGATGATGTACATTCCATTGGTAAAATCACTAACGTTAATCTGATTGTTATTGAATTGAGTGTTAATTGATTTACCCGAAATATCATAGACTGTTACTTTTAACACTTCGTCTTCCGTTCTAATATTCAATACATCTGAAACCGGGTTTGGATAAACTGCCAGTACTAATTTCGTGAATTCGCCTTTTCCTAAATTGCTTGTTGTATTGACTGTAATTGATTTTTCAACCCATTTACCATTGGAATTAAAACGAATCACCACTGTTGCAGTACCCTGAGTTTTTGGAGTCAGAACCAATTCGTCATTCACATTTATTACGGCCGAAACCACCTCTGTATCACTAACTGACTTTACAGATTTTACAATCGCCGCCGACAAATTATCAGTATCCGAGACAATGTTTTTTAAATCGATTACAGTTGGTTCTTTTACCGAAACTTCCGATGGCAGAGTATTGCTCACTACTGGTGCTGCATTATCCGGAAAAACAGTCGTGCCGGGAAACCAATAGTAGTCGTCTAAAACTCTTGTCTGAATTAAATTTCCTGTACGATCAAAAGTATGAACCCAGTTTTTCTGAAAATGTGCTCCAAATCCGTTTTCTGTAGTATTGAGAATCAGCTCATCTGAAACCGGATCAATACGCAGGGCGGCACCATAAGGAATTTGTTTAAAAGCATCTGTCTGCCCCGGAATCGTTGCAAAATTCTCATTAAAGGTTTTTGAAGTAATATCAAATTTTACAATTTTTGTTACTGAAGTAAAAGAACTGATAGCGTTTATCCAAAACAAAGCATTCTCCTGCGTGCTATAAGTAAAACTTCCCGCGTTCCAGGCTCCCCAGGAACCCGGGTATTTAGTTGTTGGAATTGCATATTCGGTTACTGTAAAAGTTGTAGCATTAATATTGATTAGCTTTTGATCCTGAATTCCCCATACACTTCCGTCTTTGGCCTGAACTACAGAGTGGAATTTACCGGTAATAGTCTTAATCAAAGTATTAGTAGCAGGATCGATTATCAGCATTCCTCCATTTTGTGTTACTGCAAATACATACTGAGACGTACGAATCATATTGCCAACCTGTCCTGCAGTACCTGTGCCTGCTAATAAACTCCCTACCTTCAAATTGGCAATATCAAAAAGATAAATACCTTTTGAAGTACCGATATATCCTGTATTTTCATTAACTCCAACAAACGAACGTCCATCTGCTCCAATGTTTGCAAATCCGGCAATTTTTTTCATGGTTTTAGCATTGGCAACAACCAATCTTCCGCCTGGGCTAAAATTTTGATCTCCTCCACTTGCTGCCTGTTTGGAAATAAAATAAAAATTATCTCCGTAAATTGTTCCATAACAAGTGGTCACGCCAAAGGTTTCATTGTTGTTCGCTATACTATAAATTTGGTAATTAGTACTTCCGTCTTTATTAATAAAATTCACAGAACCATTGGTATGTCCGAACCAGTCTTCGTTTACCATAAAAAATCCATTCGTAAAATCTGTTGCTTCTGCATAAGGTACAACCGGAGTAAAAGTTCCGGCAATAGGAAGCACATTTTTAGACGGTGCATAATTCCAAACATCCCAGGAATCATTTTGCAGAATACGACCAGATGCCCCTGTACTTACAGCAGTAAAATCAGCATCGGCAGAATTTTTCCCCCAATACGTCCATTCTCCATTTGTCCATCCGGATTGCCAGTGATCGTTTGTATCAATTGCTGTGTAGCTGTCAAAGTCATAAGCAGTCGTATTCACAAAACCATTTGTTGGATAAAGAGGATAAGTATAATCTGTGCCTTTATAAAGTCCGATCGTTTTAATTCCATTCAGATCAAAACCCAATCCTCCCACCGAAGATCCCGTTTGTGTTCCCTTATACAACAGAGCGAAAAAACGACGATCTGCTTTTAGTATGGCCTTCAACATGTCTTGGCCTGTGGCAGTACCCTCCCATCTGAATCCCCAGACTAAAGCATCGGTATTTTTACCATCATTCCACTGCACCACAAATGCTGCCCGATTAGAGCCGGTGCCTATCCAATACTTAATATCATCAAAGGTTGTCGCAGCAGTCGTGTTTTTGGCAATTTTATTTTTCGCTGCTGATTGTTTATTATTATTTAGAATTGTGCCCTCCAATACTACCTGCCCACGCATAAAAACGACAGAAAGGAACATCAATAATAACAAGTAATTTTTCTTCATATTCAATTTAATTTTAATTTTTCATTATTTAAGATACAGGTCATAAGCTCCAGCAACATCTGTAGAAACTTCTCCCAGCCAGCCTGCTTCCTGATTGATTGCGGTATGTATTTTGACGAAATCTATTCCCGGAAGTTTTACGTATTTTCCGTTTTTGTCTACCGCCCAGGAAATATCAATATTAGAACCTTCGTCGCTATTAGGTGCATTATCGGCATAACCAAAGTCAAATCCTGTACCTACCCAATAGTTTCCGGTACCACTTTGATCATAAAAATTGTCTTTAATTCTGGTTCCTTTCAAAGTATAAGAAGCCTCTGAAATCCATAGCGGATAATAGCTTTGTTCATGAAATCCATTTTTGGTTTTATATCCTGAATTCCCCTGATTGTCTTCCCATTTAATGTACTGCACATCGATCTGCCAAAAATCCTGACCTGCAACAGGCTGTTTGTCAGGATTCGGCTTGAAATAAGTCACACTATAGTTCTTCACGGTAGTATTTTTAAAGTATTCACTTCCGGCTATTTCGTACCATTCGTCCTCGTCGGGTTTCCCGTTTTTATTTTTATCGTAAGCCACCAGAATAATTCCGGGTTCACAAGAACCTGAACGAGTTTCCTTTGTGTCATTAGCCCAAAATGCATTTCCCAAAACTTTAAAATCACGGCCATTCATGTTTGGAATCGTATGATCAAAACCAAATACAACATAGCCTCCAAATCCGCCTAGAGATATCATACTGGCATTAGAACCAACGAGTGACTTTTTTGCGGCATTGATCAAATTACTTTCGGTATTTCCTGGTGCGTATAAGGGAAGTTCATTGGTAAACTGACCGACTCCGGGACGAAATTCCAGTACATTAGAGATGTACTTACTATAATTTCCGGTCTCTTTTGTTACATTGATAATCGATTGGAATGTTTTTACAACACCATTGGTTTCCACTTTTAACGTTAAGGGATAGCTCTTTAAATACGGACTGATAAAATCCAATTGAAGGCTTTCTGAGATCACTGAATCTTTAATACTCCAGGTTAGTTTTGAATTACTATTTAATTTTAAATCAATATTGAGCACTTTAAAACGATCTATCGTATAGGATTCTTTTAGTATTTCTCCAAAATTTTCATTTTCCGCTTCTTCTTCCCGATCCGTTCCACAGGAAATAAATCCCAGTAAGAGGGTTAATACTAGCGTACTCTTTAAAAGTGCAAAAGGGACTCTTTTCATATTTTTTTATTTTTATTCTTTAATGACAGATAATTGCTGAGGTACAACAAAATAAATTTCCAGTGAGCGTAACATCTAATTCTTCACTCTTTACTCTTTATTCTTTATTCTTCACTTTTCACTTTTCACTTTTCACAACTTACTTTTTAGTTATAAAAGCAATATGTGCCGGAATATTACCTGCCGTAGTTTTCCATTTTAATTTTCCTTCGGGAGTAAAACAGTAGATGTAACCTGTTACTACGTAATTTTGGGCATCGGTAATGTATATTTCTTTCGTTTCGGGATTTACTTGTAAACCGTAAGGAATCATGATATGCTTATCGGTGCCGTCTGTAATGATTTTATCGTTAATCACTTTTTTGGTCTTTGTATCTAATATTCCGTACGTAACCTTATTACTGTTGGTCAGATAGCTCCATGAAACGCTGTAATAATAGAGCAAATCATCGACCAGACAGGTTGCTGAAACGGGAATATCAAGCTGCATTTTCTTTTCATCCGTCTTCGTATCAATCACAAAAAGATTAGACGGTGTGTTGTAATAATCACCTCTGGAACTCACATAAATATCCCCCCTGCTGTCTACCTGCATGCTATGAAGATTAATCCCCACATCGATTTTTTTTATTTCGGTAAAAGTTTCAAGATCGATAACAGATACGGTACGGTCATAATTAGGTACTTTGTA
Source organism: Flavobacterium sp. B183 (assembly GCF_023539155.1). Taxonomy (NCBI): domain Bacteria; kingdom Pseudomonadati; phylum Bacteroidota; class Flavobacteriia; order Flavobacteriales; family Flavobacteriaceae; genus Flavobacterium; species Flavobacterium sp. B183. Next base: position 5,186,584 of record NZ_CP097434.1, read on the forward strand.
ACCTCCTGAATTGGCTACATACAATTTTCCGTTATGTACCACCATTTGTTCCGGCTGATAACCAACGGTCACTTTGCGTTTTATTTCTAAGGATGTGGTATCTATTTCGGCTACAAATCCAATTTCGGCATTTGGGTCAATGGCAACAGGGCCTGAATACGAACTTACGTAGGCTTTATTTTTGTAGAAAGTGACATATCGGCAATTCGGAATGTCTATTTTTTTGATTCGTTTTGCGGACCATTTGTCGATTACCTCAACCTTATTGGAGCAGTTGATCACCGCATACACTTTATTCCCGTAAATTTTTATATCATTACCCACATCCCCCAGTTCTTTTACTACTGTTGGATTGCGTTCGGAGTAAATATCGGTGGTATAATTCCCGGTTCTGTAATTGAACACGTCAATACTGGCACGGTTCATTCCCATATTACCTTCGTTTAAAAGATAAAATCCTTCTATTTTGCCATCGCTTCTGGGTGCGGCTACACTTTTATCCGAAGAGGGAAAAATAGTTTCTTCTTCTCTACAGGAAACCAAAAGAAGAGCAACAAATAAACTAAGCAGGAATTGGGTACTTCTCTTTTTCATAGTGCAATACTGATTATAAATTTTAAAGTACGGCCCGGCATCGGATAGTTATAAATCACTTCGTACTGCTGATTCAGGGCATTGTTCAATTCGATCGTTCCTTTTATTTTATACTGATGAAAGGAGAACATTTTCTGAACCGCCAAATCATGGGTGTACCAAGGCTGCACTTCATTAATTTTGATATTGTTTACATTTCCGTTGTAGCGTTTTCCTACATATATAAAACTGTAGTTAAAATTCCATGACTTATAATCTGCATTTAATATTCCGGATCCGCTGTGCCGGGGTGTGTAAGGAATCTGATCTCCGTAAGAGGATAATTCCAAACCGGCAAACTTGGTGTAATCTCGACTCTCCGAATACGTATAGGTTAAATGAGTAGTCAGATTTACTTTGCCGAAATGCATTTTCATATCCACAGCCGACTCTATTCCCTTTCCTTTCACCTGCCCGATATTAGTCATCATCCAACGGAATAAATTTCCGGTTGGAGCAGCAATTATTTTATCTTTAGTATTGGTATAATATCCATCGACCTGAAGAGAAAACTGATCCAGGAAACCTTTCTCTACTGGTATGTTGTAGGTAAATCCAATGTCATATTGATTCATGTATTCGGGCCTTAAGGTACTGGAACCGACCATCGTATAATACAAATCATTAAAAGTGGGCATTCGGAACATACGTTTCGCAAAAGCTCTTACATTAAAATCATAAGCTTTAAAAGGAGTGTAACCCAAAAATATAGCAGGAGTAAATTCTGTTTTATCGGGAGCTTTGGCATTGTAACGTACTTCTTCCTGCACGTGCATTCCCACAACGCTGCCCAAAACTTTAAAGCCATCCAGTCTATAGGAACTTGCCAGCGCAAACAAAGCGGTGTAGCGCTCCGGATAAGAGAACAGGGTCTTTATCCCTTTTCTGGTTGCATTAAGGCGGTTGTACTGAAAATCAGTTGACAACGAAACGTCCCAAGTGGGTAGAATCTTGTACAGATTGACTGCTGAAAAATAATATTCCTGTTGGTAATAACTATCGTCAGATTGGGCACCTTCGGTAACTACTTCACCCAGTACACTGGTGGTGTCTCTGGCTACATAATGAGTATAATCATAAGCATATTTTGCCTTAGCCTGAAATTTATATCTTTCGCTAAGATCTTTTATAAAAGTACCCTGTGCAAAAAAATTCTTGTCGTACTGTCTAAAACCATCCGAAAACTTATTTTCTACAATAGCTCCCGGTGCTCCTCTTTCGGAACCGTAATAATACACTTTGGCATCCCAAGTGCCGTTCTTCATTTTCCCATACAGACCAGACTCGAAACGGAATGCTTCTATATCACTATTGTGTCTCGTGGCTGAGGTATCATAAGCCACAGTACCGTCGAGATTGTTTCTTTTGTATCTGAATTTGTATTCGCCATTAGATTTTATGTATTCAGAACTGGCGCTCCAACTTACTTTATCACTTAATTTATGCTCCAATCTAAAAGAAAGGTCATTGTAATTGATGGACATGGTTTTATAACGCAGTAAGAAATTGGTCTTTTTGTTATTCTCAAAAACAGGCCGTTTGGTGCGCAAATAGATAGTAGAAGCTGCCGCAAAATCTTTAGCCGACTGAAATATTTCACTCTTCTGACCATTATACATGGTGAGAGATTCCATATCATCGAGAGAGTATTTTCCTAAATCTGTAACTCCGTTCTGTGCATTTCCTAACTGAATTCCGTCGTAAAAAACACCCACGTGATGCGTTCCCATGTTGCGTACATCCACCGTTTTAAGTCCGCCCAAACCACCGTAATCCTTGATTTGTACTCCGGCAAAATAACGAAGTGCATCGGCAACATTGTGGCTGGCTAAGTTTTCAAGCAGTACTCCTGAGAGGCTTTGTACGGGAATCACTTCCTGATAAGGTTTTGCTTTTAACAGTACTTCTTTCAAAACCCTCAGACTGTCCTTAGTAGTCTGCGAGTGAAGTACGACGGGAGCTAACAATACGAAAAGAAATAAAAGTAATTTTCTGGTCTTACACATCACTGATTTAATTAAATAAACTTCGGGATATGATCGTCAAAAAAGCAATAAGGCAGGATCCCGTTACAAAATAACAGGTCCGTTTATTGTTGTTCAACTTTATTCCACGAAAGTCTTAAACTATGTGATTCCGGCAGGTCTCCTGACTTGTTCCATCTTTAAACAGCCTTCTCATCCCGCAAAGCGGGGCAATGGCATGAGTAACGTTAAAGACTTTTACAGAACTTACAGTAGCGGGTCTGTTCAGGATTTACACCTGATTCCCTTTTAACTGTTTTCTCTAAAGAAAAAACAGACCTTAATCTGGCCGTAAAGATAGAATTATCTTTATAAAAACAAGAGTTAATTAGTTCATATTACACTTTTGACAATGAATGAGACCAAATTTCATTCATTCATTAAAAGAATGCTGTTTTAAATATTCTTCACTTTTTTAAACCTACCCGTAACAAAAAAGCATTTTTGCGACCAATAATAGGTTCAGTTGGATTGCTTTTTTATAAACATTGAAGAACTGAAACAAAATCATTCAAAACAGGAATTGATTTTATTAATAATGAAGTGAAATAGAAATATTAAAAGTAAATTAACAAATCCCGAGATTTTTGCGTCTTTATATTTGTTAAATTGCGCCCCTGTAAATGAAGATGCCCCTCGTACTACATATTCTTCGAAAAACTCTTGTAAAATGGACTGGAGAAAGGTTTTGGGCCGAAAGTCAAAATTAAAAGAACACTAAAAGAGAAACAAAAAATTCAATGAATACAACAAAGGCTTCCATTATTGCTATTGGAGGATATGTACCGGAAACGGTTTTAAGCAATACTGATTTAGAAAAAAGAATAGATACAACAGATGAGTGGATTACCTCTCGAACAGGCATAAAAGAAAGAAGAATATTGGATGACCCTACACTGGCAACCTCAGATATGGCTTCTTTCGCCATTAAAGATTTAATAAAAAATTATGATATAAATCCTCTGGATATTGATTGTTTAATACTCGCAACATCAACACCCGATCATATTCTTACTCCCGCTGCCAGTTTGGTATGCGAAAAAGCAGGATTGAAAAGCGCCTGGGGATTTGACCTTAACGCTGCCTGCAGTGGTTTTTTATACGCACTTTCGGTAGGCGCAAGCTTTATTGAAAGCGGCAGATACAAAAATGTTATCGTAGTTGGTGCCGATAAAATGAGTTCGATCGTTAATTATGAAGACCGAAACAGCTGTATTTTATTTGGCGACGGCGCTGGTGCTGTACTTTTACAACCTACTACAGACGGTCGTGGTATTCATCAAAACATTTTCAGAACAGATGGAACAGGAGCTGAATTTCTTTCTGTACGTGCCGGAGGTTCTCTTTTGGCAACAACAGAAGAAACCATTCAAAACAAACAGCACTTTGTACATCAGGAAGGAAGAACCGTTTTTAAACACGCTGTGAGAAACATGAGCGGTACTTCGAAAGAACTAATGGAAAAAGCTTCATTGACTCCGGATATGGTAGACTGGGTAATTCCTCATCAGGCTAACTTGAGAATTATTCAGGCAGTAAGTGAAGAAGTTGGTATTCCTATTGAGAAGTTTAAAGTAAACATTCAAAGATACGGTAACACTACAGCGGCAACCATCCCGTTATGTCTTTGGGATTTCAAAAACGATTTCAAAAAAGGAGATAATCTTGTTATTACGGCTTTTGGAGCAGGATTCTCCTGGGGCAGTATGTACATCAAATGGTAAATAGTATATAAAAAAATTACGCTAAATTCTTATGCTGAGGTAACTCATCATAAATTTAATATCGATTTCAAATAAAAAAACAATCAGAACCTAGTGGTTCTGATTGTTTTTTTATGCTTGTAATTCAGATTAAACATAAAATCCAAACCATTATTCTTTTGCAGGCAACTGTATCTCTTCTGGTCAGCTTATTGACGGTAAGAAATACGTTTTCATTTTTTTTACAAGCCGGTCATCTGTCCTGCTATCATTTTACCTTTAAAAAACACGCCTTCTCTTTTTGGCAAACGAGCTACCGCTTCGGCAGAACAGCTTGCTTTTACCAAAATAAAATGCGCATCATCCCCCGCTGCCGGCCATACGCGTACACCTGCATCGTTAAGCGGCAACACCTCGTTTGTGGTGGCGATATGCAAAGCACGGCTCAAATTGTACTCGTCTGTCCAGCCATAAAGCTGTGCACATAATTTTGCTTTTTCCAGCATATCACAGGTTCCAAAAGGCATCCAGTGGTCGACAATACTGTCGGTACCCGTCATTAGTTTCACACCATACTTCTTTAAAGTAGGAATGGGCATGATGGTTTTTCCGATCGGCACTGTCGAAATGACTCCTATTCCAAGTGCTCCCATCTTTTCGGCTATTCCCTCTAAATCTTTCGGATCCATTCTGGCCAATGCAAAACCATGGCTGATATAAGTTTTTCCCTGTAATTGTTTGTTCTCTTCAGTTTTTTTAATGATGTATTCTATAGCCGATTTTCCTGAAGGTGGCGATTCGTGCAAATGAATATCGATTCCTTTATTGTGGTCTATTGCAATCTGGAACATACTGTCAAGTGATTTCTCCATATTTCCATCAACCGTTGTAGGGTCAAGTCCGCCAATAAAATCTACTCCCATTTTTGCAGCTTCTCTCAGTAAAGGTTCTGATTGCGAATATAAAATTCCGTGCTGTGGAAAAGCCACAATCTCCCATCCAAAACTGTCTTTATTATTCTCTAAAGCCTTCAACAAATGCTCCAGACTTTTTAATCCGCTCACGGGGTCAATATTACATTGGCAACGGGCAAAATAACTCCCCTGACTTTTCATCAACTGAATAGCCTGCTCTGCTTTGTACTGAGAATCGACAAGCAGTTCGGGAATTATCTTTTGTTCCAGCGTAATCATATCTTTTACCGTAAATCCTTTTCTGGGAGCGGCATTCCATTTTCCGCCGTAAAAAGTTTTATCAATATGGATGTGCATGTCACGCAATCCCGGAAGCATCAAAAGACCTTTGGCATCTACTTTTTTTAGTTTCCCATCAGGTTTGGCAGTTGTAATATTTTTAATCTTCCCATCTGAAATATGTACATTGTACAAATTGGTTTTGGTGGCAATTACTTCTTTTTTTTCATTGTACTCAAAACTGTCTTCCAGTCTTACATTGGTTAAAATATATTCTTTCGTACTGGTCGTAATATACTCCGGTTCCTCAATAGAATGTGCCATTGCAGTATTGCTTATTCCGGAAAACAATGCGGCTCCAGTTGCTGCGGCTCCCATTCTTAAAAATTGCTTTCGGTTTATTTTATTGTCGCTCATCGGTTAATAGTGTGATATATTTTTGAGAAACTGATTCTCAGGAAATAATGGTGAACTGCAAAATTCACTTAATTTTTTAAAACCGGAGCAGGAATATTAATGATAAGAATGGTACAGATTATAATTTTCCTTAAAATCGGTTGGTGTTTTTCCGATATACTTTTTAAACACTTTGGCAAAATAGCCATTATCGCTAAATCCCAACTGATAGGCAATCTCTTTTACGGATAAGTCAGTACTAATCAACAATCGTTTGGCTTCCAGAATGGTTCTTTCTTTTATAACATCGCCAGCCGATTTGTTCAGGAATTTTTGGGAGAGAATATTCAGATAATTAGAGGTCACATTCAACTCTCCGGCGTAAAAATTCACAGAGAATTGAGTTGTAAAGTGATCTTCAATCAGTGTCTTGAACTTTTTTATAATTTTTTCTGATTTGGCCGCAACATCATGATCCGGAAATTGCGAAACGTATTCTTTTTGCAACAATTTAAACAGCAAGTGCAATCTCAACATCACTATTTCTTTGGTCAATAGATCGTCTTTAACTAAATCTGATTCGATTTCCTCCAACTGGCTTTTAACATTCTGAAATCCATTCTTATCCAAGGAAAGGCAGAAGGGTGAACTCTGTCCGAAAAAAGGTAACTGCGACAAATTAGAAAAAACGGTCATGATCGCAGGAGATATCATCAGCTGGAAACCATTGGTATTTACATCAAGCGACCAATTGTGTACCTGTCCGGCTCCCACAAAATGAATCTGATAATCTTCTACTCTCGTTTGTTTAAAATCTACACTATGAAATCCGGAACCGTTCTCTACGAAAAAAACAAGGTAGAAATCGTGTTTATGAGGCTGCTCGAATTCGTTACGCCCTTTTACACTATGCCGAAACAGGGTGATACCAAACGTTTGCTCGCCAAGTATATTTAAAACAGACAAAGTGGGTATGGCATTTTTGCTCAAAGGAATCTATAGTGTTGGTTTACTATTTTCAAAATTATGCAATTAATCGATAGGTAAACTGTTGTGTTTATTTTTTTCACACAGATTCAGGAGATTGGTCCGCACGTTTGCTATCGCTCAGGTTAGCAGATTTTTGCTAATCATTTTAATCCCTTAATCTGTGGCTAATGCTTCAACACCTATAAACCTATTTTTTATGACTTTGGTAAAATTCAAAATCACCTTTTACTCAGTCGCCTAAACCGAGCAGCTCAAAACCTTCATTAATTCTGTAAAAAACAGACTCTTTACACAAATTTGAAAGTTTTATGATAAAAACTGAAAGGCGATTTTGAATCTCAAATCTAACTTCGCTTCATCAAAGCATTAGAACAAACAGATCATAAATCTAAAAGAGTAAACAATGAAAAAAAACCTAGGCTTATTAGTAGCAGTCTTTGCTATTACCATAAACTCCTTTGCCAATCTCAAACCCGAAGATCCATCTTTGGTTTGGTTTAAAAAAACAACCGAAACCATTCGCTTCCAGCTAAACAAAGCGGCACAGACTTATAAACCGGGGAAAAATCCGCGTTCTGTAAATCCTGACGGAACGGTGAGATTGGCCGGTTTAACAGACTGGACTACCGGTTTTTTTCCTGGAAGTTTGTGGTATGGCTATGAACTCACCGGGGATAAAGCTCTGGCGGAAGAGGCTAAAAAGTTTACGCTTGCTTTAGATTCTATACGAAATATAAAAAACACTCATGATGTAGGTTTTATGTTGTACTGTTCTTATGGAAATGCTTACAGAATTACGGGAGACAAAACTTATCTTCCGACACTGGCTGACGGAGCAGCAAATCTTTATGCCCGATTTAGTCCAACAGTTGGAGCTATTCGTTCCTGGGATTTTGAGTGGTTGCATTATCCGGTGATTATCGATAATATGATGAACCTTGAATATTTATATTGGAGTGCCAGCGCCTTTAACAAACCTGAATATGCCACCGCTGCCAATACGCACGCGCTGACCACTATAAAAAACCATTTTAGAAAAGATTTCAGTTCCTACCATTTGGTTGATTATGATCCGAAAACAGGCAAAGTATTACGTAAAGGAACACATCAGGGTGTTACTGACGATTCAGCCTGGGCACGAGGTCAGGCTTGGGGATTGTACGGATATACGATGTGTTATGCTAATACCAAAAACCCGAAATTTTTACAACAGGCCGAAAATATTGCTGCCTTCCTAATGAATCATCCTCGTATGCCAAAAGACAAAATACCGGTTTGGGATTTTGATGTGCACAACGCCATGGACACTGCTGAACTTGCTCCCAGAGATGCTTCGGCAGCAGCTGTAATCGCCTCAGCATTGCTTGATTTAAGTATTCAGGTTAAGGATGGAAAAAAATATGTCAACTATGCCGAAGCCATTTTAAAATCTTTATCGTCTGATGCTTATCTCGCAAAACCGGGTGAAAACAACTTTTTTTTACTGAAACACAGCGTGGGCGCCTTTTTATACAATTCAGAAATTGATACACCCCTTGACTATGCCGATTATTATTATCTCGAAGCTTTAAAAAGATACGCATCTCTTAAAAAAATAGAAATTTAAAAGTAGACCGTTCGTGCAAAAATCTGTCTGCGAAAGGAAATAAAACAGGAAGTTCTTTAGTTTAGAAATTACAAAAAAATATCCCCAAAAACGATTAACAGTTTGCCGAAAAACAGTTCTGGCGGTATTTCCTTAAAATAATTTCTGATAAAAATAACTTCAGTACAAGCCCGCAAAACCTCCGATTCTAACCGTTGGAAGTTTTGCGGGTTAGTTGCTAAGAATACAATAAATTACTAACCACTAATCTATTAATAACCACTCTTATGCACAAAAAAATACTTTTATCCGTCGGGCTAATAGCCTTTGTTTTTAACTTTTCGTACGCTCAGCTGAGTGTTGTAAACGAGATTGCGGTCAAATATCGAAACTGGCTCACAGGGGAGAATCTCGATTATTCTAAAGCAGAAGTCAACGAAAGATACAGCCGTTTTCTGAGCAATGGTATAGCTGCTAAAAACCTCTCGGCATACGATTTTGCCAATCCTGGTCCGGCATGGAATTTTACTGTTAGTGCCGATCAGACTGCGTATCAGATTCTGGTCGAGCAAAAACTAATCCGCTTAGTCTTTTTGTACCAATTAAAAGGGTCAGCTGCCAGTCCTAATCCCGATTATCACAGTCCTGCACTGCGAGATTCTATTTTGGCACTTTTCAACTATATGAAAGCTAAAGGCATCAGCAGTACTACTAATTTTGCTTATCTCTCCATTCCTGCGACTGAAGAAGTAATTACCAGTGGTCATGGGGTATGTTTGCGCTCCTCAGGATATGCAACTTCCGTTTTTTTGATGAAAGACGAACTGGTTGCTGCCGGAGAATTTACACATCATCTCGGAGCACTGAAAAGCTTAACGGCTTTTATTTCTCCGGATTATCCTAATTTCAATTTCACCAATCCCGGTTTCAATTCCGATATTATCCGTTCTTCCATTCAGCAGCGATTTTGTTATGTACTGGCTCAGGACGATGCTTCAACTACAAAAGTGACCGATATGGATTTCCTGAAACGCTTTATTGACAATGCTCTCAAAATAAGCAACGGCTGGAACGATTGTATTAAACCTGATTTTATTACCTATCATCACCGAGGTCCTTATTCGAATTCCTACGGAGTAGAAGCGCTGCAACAATCTTCGATTATGAATATGATGCTGAAGAACACCTCCTATGAATTAAATGTCGAAGCACAAAGCAACTTAAAAAATGCCATTTTAAACTACAGCAAATTCAGTAAAGGTTTTGAAATGCCTTTAGGGCTCGCCGGAAGATTCTTCACCAACACTGATGCGCTAAACGACTTACGACCTGCACTGGCATTTTTATATGTAGCCGATCCTGTAGCCAATCTGGAAGCAGGGAGAGAATTTGTCCGCCTTTGGAACCTTTCTGCAACCGCTAATACAAATTTACTGAGACAAAATGCCCTATCGATCACACTGGTTCATACGCCCGGAAGTTTAATGGATCTGCTGCAAACTTTAAATGCAGGACTTAGTCCGCTTCCAGAAATAACCCAAGGGCAATTTAATTTTCCCTTTGCCGGATTGAGCGTTCACAAATACAACGGCTTTCAGGCAAGCATAAAAGGAACCAGTAAACACATCTGGCATTTCGAGGATTCGGCCACAGAAAATGTTTTTGGCAGATACACTTCTGCAGGCGCTATGGATTTGCTGACCACCGGTACTCCTGTAACCCGGGTTTCAAACGGTTATTCCGAAAATGGCTGGGATTGGTCGCATCTTCCCGGAACAACAGTTGCTTATCTTCCTCTAAACATCCTTGAAACGGGGACTATGAGGGAGATGAACGGAAAATCATTTCTGACAGTTGGTTCTTTAGACCATAACGGTATTTTTGGTATGGACTATAAAGATTATAATTCTGCTACCGGAATGACGGCTTTGAAGTCTAATTTTTTCTTTAAAAATATGATTCTCTGCCTGGGTTCTAATATCAAAGATACCAACGGAACCTACCCTATTCATACCACTTTGTTTCAAACAGCACTGGCCAATACAGCAACCGCAACTTATGTGAACGGTACGGCCACTACAGGCAATACTTATACACTTACCCAAACGGGAGCCTTTTGGGCGACAGATGCTTTAGGCAATGGCTATGTGGTTCCCGGAAATTCAAGTAATACTGATGCAATAACCGTTAACCGATTGGAACAAAACTCCCGCAACAACAGCAATACCGCTACTACTTCGGGTAATTTTACTAGTGCCTATATCAATCATGGTACTGCCCCGGTTTCAGCCAAATTTCAATATGCGGTCGTATTGCAAGGCGGACAGACCGCTACACAACAACTGGCTGCTAATTTTACTTCTTACTTTAAAATTTACCATCAAAACAGTCAGGCGCACATTGTACAATACCTGCCGGATGCCCTATTTGGTTATGTTATTTTTACTCCAAATACTGTATTTACTTATGATGTAGTGGTGAGTGTAAGCAAACCGGCGGCTGTGATGACGCAAAAAACAGACAACGGAAACCGATTAAAAGTCAGTCTCACCAATCCAAACTTAGGACTTTTGGCTCCCAATGAAACCTACACCTGGAGTCAGATTAGCAGTCAGAACTCCATTTTAAACAGAGTGGCACAAACAGATTCTGTAAAATTAACGCTTGCCGGTCAGTGGGAATTGGCCGCACCAGCTTCCAATATAACCACCTCTATCAATGGCGCTAATACAGAAGTGATCTTCAATACCATTAACGGACTTACAATTCAAACCGAACTCGTAAAATCATCCACATTGGGGATCAATAATCCGACGGGGCAAGCTTCTAAAGATTTAGCAGTAATTGTTGCTCCCAACCCTTCCCAAACTGATTTTAAAATCAATGTTACAGGTGAAGCCGGAGAGACTATTTTTGTAAATGTGTTCGACACTTTAGGAAAACGTGTCAACATCCTAAAATCAGACTATGGGCAAACCATCGTTCTGGGCAGTGACTGGACTCCCGGAATATACTTTGCCGAAATACGTCAGGGCAAACAAAAGAAAACCGTCAAATTAATAAAACAATAAACGATCAACTAAATTTTAAAAAACAATAACTACATACTAATGAAAAACCTAAAAAAAACAATAACCTTACTCCTCCTATTTACCACCGCTTATTTTACTCATGCGCAGGAAAAACAACTGACAAAAGAAAGTTTTGATGTTGTCAACCTTCACTATCCGGGTTTAGAGAATGTAAATCAGCTTTTTACTTCCGGTAAATATGACGAAGCTGCCAGAGCGTTGCTCAATTATTACCGCGAGCGAAGAAAAATCAAAAACCCTGATTTTAATGTGGGCGATGAAACCCGATTTAGAGGAAAAGATATCGGAAAAGCCAATCAGTTAAAAGCCGATAATGCTTTGTTGCATCAGTTTCAGCCTCATAAAGGCTATGGTTATTTTGATTACGGAACCGATATTAACTGGGATTATTGGCCGGTAAAAGATAATGAAGTACGCTGGCAGCTGCACCGTGTAACCTGGTGGCAACCTATGGGAATGGCCTACAGAAGCAGCGGCGATGAAAAATATGCCAAAGAATGGGTTTCCCAGTTTCGCGATTGGGAGAGAAAAAATGTTTTAGGGCGTTCGAAAGAAAATGACCAATTTGCCTGGCGTCCGTTAGAAGTCTCAGAACGTATACAGAGCCTTCCGGGAACCTTCAACCTGTTTGTAGTTTCATCGAATTTTACACCCGCTTTTTTGATGGAATTCTTAAACAGTTTTTCGAAACAGACGGCTTATATTCCTAAGAATTATAGTAAAGAAGGCAATCATTTATTGTTTGAAGCACAACGTATCCTGAGTGCAGGAGCCTTTTTCCCGGAACTCAAAGCAGCAGAAGAATGGCGTAAAAGCGGCATCGAAATACTCAATCGCGAAATAAAATTACAAGTACTCCCTGACGGTGTACAATGGGAGCTTTCACCGATTTATCATGTTGCCTGTATCGAAATCTTTTTAAAAGCCTACAACTCGGCTAAAATGGCGGGTGTAGCAAAAGAATTTCCGGAAACCTACTCTAAAACAATCGAAAAAATGATGGTGGCAACCGCCAATATCTCGTTTCCCGATTACAGTACACCGATGTTTGGCGACTCCTGGACTTTTGATAAAAATGGCAGAATAAAACAATTTCTAAACTGGTCAAAAATGTTTCCTGAAAACGGGCTCTTGAAATATTTAGGTACGGCTGGTGCCGAAGGACAATTGCCCAATTATGAATCCCATGGCTTATCAGACGGCGGTTTTTACGCTTTTAGAAATGGATGGAACGATAAATCAACCGTCATGATTGTTAAAGCGGGGCCTCCGGCCGAATTCCATGCACAGCCGGACAACGGTACGTTTGAACTTTGGGTAAAAGGACGCAATTTTACACCAGATACAGGCTGCTACATTTACAGTGGTGATGCTGAGGTAACCAAAATGAGAAATTGGTACCGTCAAACCAGAGTACACAGCACGTTGACACTTGACAATCAGAACATGATCATTACCAAAGCCAAAGAAAACAAATGGAGTACCTCTAAAAACTTAGACCAATTAACCTATACCAATCCTAGTTATACTGATTTAAACCACCAGCGTACCATTCTTTTTATAGATCAGAAGTACTTTTTAATTCTTGATAAAGCAATTGGGAAAGCTACCGGAAACTTAGGAGTTCACTTTCAATTAAAAGAAGACAGCAAACCCGTTTTCAATAAAATGAACAATAGCGTTACAACCACTTACGAAGACGGCAACAATCTTTTGATACAATCTTTAAATACCGATAAAGTGACATTAAATGAAGAAGACGGTAAGGTTTCCTATCAGTACGCCAAAGAAATTGCACGCCCTGCTTTTGTTTTTGAAAAGCCGAAAACTACTGCTGCAGCACAAAGTTTTATTACGGTAGTTTATCCATATGATGGAACTAAAGCTCCGGAGATCAGTATTAAGATGAATAAGGCTAATGATTTCGAAAAAGGAATTATTGATATGAGTTTACAAATTGATGGTAAAAAAAGTGAGGTAAAAACAAATCTGAATGATTAAGCTTTTCTAATTCCTTTCAAAATATTATGTATGTAAAGGCGTCTAAATTTTAGGCGCCTTTTTTTTGGGGACCTACTAATTACCGGATAATTCCTTCTTCCCCACTTTTTTATCTGTTTTTTCATTCCTATTTCATCCGTCATAATCTGCCACCCCAATGGGGTTCTAGCGTTGGGGATACTGTTTTCTACAAATATGAAGCCCCTCCGGGGCTTTATGTTTTGACACCATGATTACCGGATAATATGCGCCATTCCTATGGAATTCAAATATTCGGTGCGAAATTATTTTTAAATGGATTAAAATCCATCCCTACAAAATAGACCGAGCCAAAGGCTCTTTTTCAATAGTTCCGAAGGAACGATTCATATTGTAGCAATGGATTTTAATCCGTTGAATGTAAAAGGAACACAACATTTGAATTCCATAGGAATGGCACATATAAAAATTACCAGCCTGCTGGGGTTCTAACCTATAAGACATTGTTTTTTTTATAAGTATGAAATCCCTCTGGGGTTTTATTTTAAATGCACCTCCATTAATCTAACCTGAAAAAAACAGTTCCACAGAAGTAAAATATTTATAACAATTTTATTTTATAATCGCACGACAGGTAAAGCTCCAGAGGAGCAAAATATTTATAACGTTTAATAACCACACCACCATAAAGCTCCAGCGGAGCGGCATCTATTTCACAAACAAATAAAGCTTCCGATTAAATTCCCCATCAATTTCTAAATAACGATGAATCTATCGTCCAATTCCTATTCAAAAAATAAATGCTCGCAATACTTTTATCAGTTTTATCTGAAAAAGAGAAAACAAACTACTTTACTTCCCTCCTATAATCTGTAAAAATTACATCGTTTTCGTTAATCTGTTATTGCCTTTAATTTAACTTTTGCCCAACACAAATGATCACAGAACAGTACAGTAAAATCAACACTTTTATACTGAAAACAAAATCTCAAAAACGCCATAAAACCCTGATTACACAAGGATTTTAAAGAGTTTTAAAAGCACAATTAATCAAAATCAATAGCAATTTGGACATTTTCAAAACTGTCCTCTACAGTCGATTTATATATTTGTTTTTATTAAATCAAAAAAAACATGACCAATTCCAAAAAAATGAACCAGCAACTACAGAATCCATTTTTAATTGTCAGGCGGAAAATTCCTCTGCGAATTTCCTCAGTTAATAAATTGTTATAATTTTCGTCCATTAAGAATAATGAAGCGATTGGTTAAACAATAGTGTCAAACGGCAGTCGATCTCAAACTTATTACAACAGTAATTCGGAATTTCGGTCAAGCAATAAGAAGAAGATAAATGATTCAGAAGAGTGATTTCTCCTTATGCAGCAAGACCAGATATCAACTTATACAACATCAATTTAGGAAGTAAGGTTACCCTTATTCCGGTTTAAAAAAAATTATGAAAAGGACTCTATTTTTATTTTTGCTGCTTACCACCTGCAAAGTGATGTACGGGCAGGATATTATCACCGTAAAAGGTGTGGTAACCGATGCTCAGAATATGCCTATGCCGGGAGCAACTGTTTCTGAAAAAGGAACCAAAAATACCACTGTTACTGCTATGGACGGTGATTATCAAATTAAGGTAAAATCAAATGCTATTTTAGTTTTTTCGTTCATCGGAACTAAAACTAAAGAAGAACCTGTTAAAAACAGAACGCTTATCAATACTAAATTACTCGATGACGCCAATAATCTGGATGAGGTAGTTGTAGTAGGGTACGGAACCAAAGCGAGAAAAGATCTTACGGGAGCTATCTCTTCTGTTAAGGGACAGGAACTCGCTAAAATTCCGGTTCAAAATGTGGCACAGGCATTACAGGGCCGTATTGCCGGTATGCAGGTTACCATGTCTGACGGTACACCCGGGTCTGAACCTTCTCTTAGAATTAGGGGCGGAACTTCGATTACTCAAAGTAATGAACCTTTGTATGTCGTTGACGGTGTAGCTCAAACCGGAGGATTAAGCTTTTTAGATCCGATGGATATTGAATCTATCGACGTTTTAAAAGATGCCTCTTCGACTTCTATCTATGGTGCACAAGGGGCCAACGGGGTAGTTTTAGTGACAACCAAAAAAGCAAAGGGAGGAAAACTCACTTTAAGTTATGATACTTATGCCGGGATTAAGACTATCGCCAAAACAATTCCGGTGATGAATCCTTACCAATACACCCAATTACTTTATGAATCAGCAACTGATGATGCCAGAATGCAGAAGTTTGTGAGTGCTTTTGGAACTTATGATCAGCTTGAAGGCCTTTACAAAGACAGACCAGGTATCAACTGGCAGGATGAGGTTTTTGGAAATGCTGTGGAAAGTCAATACCACAAGCTAAGCATCAGCGGTGGTGAAAATGATACCAAATACAATGCTTTCTACTCGGTGAATAACGATCAGGGAATTATGCTGGGAAGCGAATCGGTAAAAAATATTGCAAAACTAAACGTAACCAATTCCATCAGTAAAAAGGTGACGGTTACCGCAATTGTAAATTACTCCAATCAAAAAGTAACCGGATTATCAACAAACGATGGTGGAAATGCACGTTTGAGCATGCTGCAAAATTTATTGCAATACCGACCTACCATTGGAAAAACAGGATCTGATGAAGATCTTAAAACCTTAACCGTAGATCCGTTGGACAATCAGGATTCTCCAACCTTCCAGAGTCCTTTGATTACCATCGACAGTCAAAAAAGAGAGGCCATTACCAGAGCCATCAACATGAGTTTACAGCTGCAATACAACATAACGCCAAGCTTAATCTATCGCGGATTAATCAGTTATACCGACAACAGCATGAAGAGCAAATATTTTAACGATTCCAGAGGTATACAAGCCATCAGAAGCGGTGGTGCCAATGGCGGGGTGACGCACAATATTGGCACCCGATTAAATTACAATAACGTTCTAACGTATAGTAAGACTTTTAATAAAAAACATAAATTTGATGCCTCTCTCGGACAAGAGTACATTTACAATTATGCAGAAGGAATTACGGCTTCGGCAACCGCTTTTCCTGACGTTAATCTGGGGTGGGATAAATTGCAACTGGGTACCATTGCCGGAATTCCGACAACCTACGCAGAAGATGACAAAATATTATCTTTTTTTGGAAGAGCCAACTACTCGTACAAAAACAAGTATTTGCTGACTGCCACTTTAAGAGCAGACGGGTCTTCTAAATTCGGGACAGAAAACCAATGGGGATACTTCCCTTCTGTTTCGGCTGCCTGGAGAATTATCGAAGAACCTTTTATGGATAAATTACCTGCGTTTTCAGACTTAAAACTTCGTTTGAGTTATGGTGAAGCCGGAAATAACAGAATTGCCAATTATGCCGCTTTGGGTATTTTTAATTCAGGATCTTATCCTTTGAACAATCAGATGAATATCACTGCATTTCAGAACAATCTTCCAAATCCCTTTTTAAAATGGGAGGCTACAAAATCGACGAATATTGGTTTTGACATTGGTTTTTTCAAACAAAGAATCGCGCTTACCACAGAATTATACGAAAACCGTTCTAAGGATTTACTGTACAACACCCGTGTACCTGCAAGTTCAGGTTTCAAAAAACAATTTCAAAACATCGGAGCCACCTCCAATCGCGGTATAGAATTTACACTGAACACGGTAAACGTAAAAACCAATAGTTTTAACTGGAGTACAACTTTCAACATTGCTTTTAACAAAACTAAAGTACTAAGTTTGAGTGAAGGCGAAAATTCGTTGATCACCAACAGTTATACCGATCGGAACGACTACATTTTGCAGGTTGGAAAACCGGTGGGCGTCATGTACGGTTATGTAAGAGACGGATTGTATCAGGTAAACGATTTTGATTATAATACCACAACTAGTACCTACACCCTTAAACCGGGGGTAGTAAGCGACAATATCGTTGCACAGCCTGGCTTTATCAAATTTAAAGACATCAGTGGTCCTAATGGTACACCGGATGGCGTAATTAATGATTTAGACCGAACTGCCATTGGAGATGCCAATCCTAAATATACAGGAGGTCTTAACAATACCTTTAGCTACAAAGGAATTGATTTAAGTGTATTCCTTGATTTTACGGTAGGAAATGATATCTATAATGCCAACGTTCTAAACAACTCAAGACTGAATCTCGACAATTTAAACACCGTAGCGATCTATGCTGACAGATGGACAACCATTAACGCAGCAGGACAACGTGTTACCGATCCCACCGAACTGACTGCTCTTAACGCTGGCAAAACGAATCCGGCCTTTAACGGAAACACTACCGGACGTTTGTACAGCGATATTATTGAGGATGGCTCGTTTTTAAGAATCAACAACATCAGCCTTGGGTACACCTTACCAAAAGAATGGCTTAAAAAATCTAAAATCTCAAATTTGAGAATTTATTTTACCGCTTACAATCTGTACGTATTCACCAAATATTCAGGCTATGATCCTGAAGTAAGCGTACTCAACAATGCCATAACCCGCGGAGTCGATTTTAGTGCTTACCCTAGAAGTAAATCGTTTATCACAGGATTAAATATTTCGCTATAATTTAAAGTTTACAAAGATGAAAAACAATATATTTTCCCGCAAAACACTTATAGCAGCCGGTATTGCCTGCCTCTTATTACCGCTTAATTCCTGCGACAAAGAACTGGAAGTTACCCCCTATTCTTATTTCACCACTGCTAACTTTTTCTCTGATGCAAACGAAGCCAATATGGCTACCCTTGGTGTTTATGAATCCATGTCGTCAATGGACAGTTATGGCTGGAACATTTCCTTAGTTTTTGATGCCGATACCGATATCGAACAAATGACCGGAATTGGTGCCGACGACTGGAGAACCATAGCACACTATCAGGGAATTTCTCAAACGAATATGTTTTACACCACTTGGAGTAAATTGTACGAAGGAATAGACAGAGCCAATGTAGTGATCGAAAGAATTCCGCAAATGGAACTCTTTTCAAACGGCAACACAGCCCAAAAAGAACAGCTGAACCGCTACCTTGGCGAAGCAAAATTCCTCCGCGGTTTTTATTATTCCGAACTTGTACGTTTATGGGGAGACGTGCCTTTTAAAACAAAAAGTTCTCAATCCGGCGATAATCTGAAAGGAGCACTTGTAGACCGTCAGGAAATTTATACCCAGATCATCAAAGACATGACCGAAGCCTCACTTCTCCTTCCGGAACAGCTGCCTACAGACGAACGTATCAACAAATGGGGAGCCAAAGCCATGCTGGCCAGAGTAGCCCTTTTTGCCGGAGGATACTCTTTAGGTGCAGACGGAACGATGAAACGTCCTTCAAACTACAAAGACTATTACAAACTGGCACAGCAACAGATTAACGATGTTATAGCTCAAAATCCGTATAAGCTAAACCCATCTTATGCTAAAGTATTTAAAAACCAGTGTCAGCATGTATTAGAACCTACCGAGAATATTTTTCAGGTTGCTTTCTACAATCCGTCAGGAAACATAGGAAATGCCTCCTGGGTAGGAAACTTCAACGGTCCGGCAACAGCAGCTGGTTTCTATCCATCCAACATTTCGAGATGTTTAGTTCCAAAACCATTTTACAATAGTTTTAATGCGGCCGATCAGCGCAGGGATTTTTCGATTGCCACCTACTCCATCAACAATTTGGGAAACAAACTTCCGCTTTTAACCACCAATCAGGACGAAAGATGGACGGTTGGTAAATGGAGCAGAGAATACCAGACCAATGCAACCGCAGAACGTGTTTACACACACATCAATTGGGTCATCATGCGTTATTCCGATTTGCTTTTGATGCGTGCTGAGGTAGAAAATGAACTAAACGAGGGCCCTAATACTATTGCTTACGACGCCATCAATCAGGTTCGTAAAAGAGCCTTTGGTGCTGACATACAGGGAAGCCGAATTGCGGTTGACATAAAAACAAAAGGAACCGGATATACCAATGCAGCCAATGTTTTAATACAAATCACAGGTGGCGGCGGTACTGATGCGGCGGCGGCAGTAATCACCCTTTCGGCCGGAGGAATCAATACCATTGGAATGCTGCGTTCCGGCGATGGTTATACCTCTGTTCCTACCGTAACCATTACCAGTACAGACGGGAAAGGTACCGGAGCAACCGCAACCGCAAGACTCTTGACCAAACCCACTACAGCCGAAATGAGTTTAGCAACCGGTCTGAACAAAGACAATTTCCTAAAAGCCGTTCAGCAGGAAAGAGCCTGGGAACTTTCGGGCGAAGGAATGCGAAGAGCCGACTTGATCCGATGGGGAATCTTAGGAGATAAACTGATCGAAACAAGTACCGCGGTCAAACAAATCCGATCGACTTATTTCTTCCCGGCAATTACCAATTTTGTGGCCGGAAAACATGAATTGTACCCTTATCCACAAAATGAAACAGACGTAAACAAAAACATCACACGTCAGAATCCAAAGTACTAGGCAAATAGTATTTAAAAATCATGCACACCCCACTAAATGATGAGGTTTATTTTGAAAAACTCAAATTATTAAAAATAAATGATGCAACATTATTTAGAAATGAATAAGTTTATAACCGTTAATGCAGGACTTTGTTCTGCATTAATTGTTTGTAACAGAAAAGAAAACTACTAAAAATAAAGAACAATATGGTTACCAAAAATGATACACAACTGTCAAAATCCTACGCAATTGGGATCGACATTGGTGGTACTTCACTGAAATGTGGTGTTGTGAATGAACTCGGAGAAATTTTATTTTCGTTTATAGTATCCTTAAAAGAAGCCCGTACCGAAAAAGAGATCATCCGCTTAATGGTCGATGCCATCACACAATGTACCGATCAGTTAAAAGAACCCATTGTGGGTATCGGAATTGGTTTTCCGGGTCTGATTGAAAATGATGTGATCATTGGCGGCGGTGTAAACTTACCCGGTTTTGACCAATTGCCCTTAGGAAAAATTCTAAAGGATCTAACTGGACATCATGTGGTAATTGATAATGATGCCAACTTAATGGGGCTTGCCGAATTGATTTACGGAGCAGCCAAAGACAGTACCGATGCTGTTTTTCTAACGATTGGTACAGGCATTGGCGGTGCCATTATGATTAATAAAGGCTTGTATAGCGGTTTCAAAAATCGCGGTGGCGAACTGGGCCATACCGTAATTCAGCAAAATGGTATCGCCTGTAATTGCGGTGGACGAGGCTGCCTGGAAACCTACGCTTCCGTAACCGCTTTAATCAAGTACTATCAGTCACAAAATCCTGCCGCAGATGAAAATATTGACGGCAAAACCATCATCGATAAATACCTTGCCGGAGAAAATCATGCGATAAAAACCATGGAGCATCATTTTGATTACCTGGCTGCCGGAATTGTTAATTTTGTCAACATCTTCAGTCCGGAAAAAGTAATTATTGGAGGTGGTATCAGCGAAGCTGGTCAGTTTTATATTGACGAACTAACCCAAAGAGTTAAAACCTTTGCTATTCCGGTTGCCTTTGCGCATACCAGCATCGTAGCAGCAGATTTAGGCAACAAAGCCGGATTACTGGGAGCCTGTGCCAATGCTTTCCAGAAATTTAAAGATTTGAAATACAGCACGAACTAAAAGAATATGCTCGCGAAGTCGCAAAATCGCAAAGATCTTAGTAGATTGTCTAAACGCACTGCATAAAAAACTTTGCGGTTTTGCGTCTCTGCGAGCAAATCCACACCAACAACGCATCACTCTAATCCATTTAATCCGTGGCAAAAAACTCTGCAGCTTCGCCTCTCTGCGAGCAAATATTTTTAAGAATCTCCTCACTAATTGCCCATTATTAAAGGTTTTAACTAAAATTAATAGCATTTTGAACAAATTCAAAACCCAAATTAAAGCCTGATAGTTAACTTCGTTTTTGCATTTAAGAGTTTAAAAGGCAAAACGTAATCTATAAAAATTAGGCCGATATGATATTTCAAAAAGTCATAGGATTTGTTTGTTTGTTGGGAATACTGGCTATTCCTTTTTCCGGCAATGCCCAAACCGCTGCACGCCCCAATATCCTGATCATCATGACCGATCAGCAAACTGCCGATGCGATGAGTATTGCAGGAAACAAAGACCTCCATACCCCAGCAATGGACAAGCTCGCGCAAAATGGAATCCGTTTTACCAAAGCCTATTGTGCTCAGCCTTTATGTACTCCGTCACGCACCGCCCTCATGAGTGGAAAAATGCCTTTTGAAACCGGCTTCGTAGGCAACGCTCCCGAAAAAGACGGTCAATGGCCTGACGATTTACTAATGATGGGGAAAATTTTCCAAAACGGAGGATACAAAACCGGTTACGTAGGCAAATGGCATCTTCCCGTTCCCACTGCCAAGAAAAGTCAGCATGGTTTTGAGTATATCGAAAACACCAGTTTTCAGGATTACAACGATGCGGCGACACCTTCCTTTTGTGCTCGTTTCATTAAGGAAAATAAAAACACCCCATTTCTTTTGGTCGCCTCCTTTTTAAATCCCCATGACATTTGCGAGTGGGCTCGTGATGAAGATCTGAAAATGGATGTATTAGAAAAAGCACCACCGGTCGATCAGTGTCCGCAATTGCCCTCCAATTGGAAAATCCCCCAGTACGAACCTAAAATTGTCCGTGATCAGCAAAAAGTAAGTTTCAGAACCTACCCTTCTGTAAACTGGACTGCAGATCAATGGCGTCAATACCGCTGGGCCTACAATCGCTTAGTTGAAAAAGTAGACGGTTACATCGAAATGGTACTCGCCTCTTTGAAAAAATACAACATCGAAAAAAACACCATTATCATTTTTACAGCAGATCATGGTGACGGATATGCAGGCCACAGTTGGAACCAAAAACAGATACTATATGAAGAATCCGCCAAAATACCTTTTATCATTTCGAAAATAGGCGAATGGAAACCCCGTACCGACGATCTTCTGGTTTGCAATGGTATCGACATTATCCCGACCATTTGTGGCTTCACCGGAATACAAAAACCAACTTATTTGAAAGGAATTGACCTCAGTAAAAGAATAACAAATCCATCAGAAAACCTGCGGGATACTCTGGTTATCGAAACCGATTTTGCCGATAACGAAGAACTTTTAAACATTAGCGGACGTGCTGTAATTACTCAAAATCTCAAATACATTGTGTACAACAAAGGCGATTTAAAAGAACAGCTTTTTAATCTGACCACAGATCCGGGAGAAATCACCAATCTGGCAGTAAACAAGGCCTATAAAAAAGAACTAATTGCCATGCGCCGTTATTTAAAAAAATGGTGCAGCGCAAATGGAGATTCTTTTCAATCCGGATTATAAACTTGCCTAAAGAAAAAATAATATGATTCAGAAAAAAATAGTCACATTAGTCGCATCGCTTATATTGCTGCCTGCTTTTAGTCAACAATCATCAGCAATTCTAAAACTCACCGCCGAAAAATTACATTCAAGAGTACGTGAATGGCCTTATCCTGTAAACGGAATTACGGTACCTACCAATGCTCCTGCCCTGCTTTGGCCGGGGACCAATGGAAAAAGAATGGTAACCCCAATGGAAAGCGGAAGTGATATTCCGGAAGATCCCAATATTGGCAATGTACGCTACAAAGTGATGCTCGCAAGCGATAAAAACTTCACCAAAAACCCGTTCACCAGTGCCGAACAACGTTGGGCGGTCTATCCGTTACATCAGGCTCTAAAAGCCGGAAAATGGTATTGGAAATACGGTTATGCCTTAAAAGACAGCAATCAATGGACCTGGTCTCCGGTTTACAATTTCGTCGTAGATGCAAAATATGCTTCCCAAAAAGTAGCTCCTCCCATTAGCGAAGTCCTTAAAAGAAACGAAGGTGCACATCCTCTTTTATGGGATATGAACCGCATAGGCGAGGCTTTTTACCGCAACAATCTGGACAATCCGGAAGCTAAAAAATTTATTGCTTTCGCAGAAAAACTAATGCTGGCTCCTCTTCCAACAGAGAAACCGCAAAGAGTCATTGATACCACAGGCAAAAATCCGTTAGAAAAGAAAATTATTATCGAACGAATGTATCATGGTTTTGGAGATGCTGTTGGAAACCCGGTTCGAAATTTATGTATCGCCTATCAGCTCACCAAAGACAAACGTTTTATTTTGGATGCCAAACGCAGAGCTTTAAACCTTGCCAACATGAATCCTGATGGCTTGGCAACAGGAGATGATTTTACAAGTGGTGCCGTACTAGAAGCCCTGGGCTGGTTCTACGATAGCGGTTATGATTTTTTAACGCCGCAGGAAAAAGAAACCTTAAAAAATAGCATCACGATCAGAGCCAAAAGAGTTTACGACCATTTGCCCAATCGTTTTGAGCTACATGTAAGCGACAATCACGTTTGGCAAATCACCTTGCGCAACCTTGCCATCGCAACTGTAGCGGTAATAAACGATGTACCCGAAGCCAAAGAATGGCTCACTTATATGTACGAAGTCTGGTCGGCACGTTTTCCGGTCTTGGGCACTACTGATGGCGGCTGGCATGAAGGAAACGGCTATTTCAGAGTTAACTTTAAATCGATTATTTACCTGTCTCAAATGTTTGGTGACTTTAGCGGTGTTGATTATTTTAAATTACCGTGGATGCAGAATCTTCCGTATTATATGCTATACACCCATCCAAACGGTGCGGCAAGTACTGCCATTGGCGACATGTGGGAAAACATTCCGTACATCGTAAAAGGCGAAGCCTGGTTTGCCGATGCTTTGACCTACCGTATGAATGATCCTTATCTGAACTGGTATGTTGGTGAAATCAAAAGAGACTATCCGGCCTACTATCACGGTACCGATGATTTTTTATTCTTTAGATTATTAAACTACAAACCCAATAGAAACTTACCTGTAACCTCGCCCGAAAAACTCCCTAAAACTCGAAAATTTGCCGATGTAGGTGTCGTAGCCATGCACGAAGATCTGACCAAAGCCAATACAACCCTGAGCAGTTATTTGTTCAGCAGTCCGTTTGGTTCTTCAGGACACGGTCACGCTTCGCAAAATGCTTTTACGATTAATTATAAAGGGAAAGTTCTCTTTGGCGGAACAGGATATTACAGTAATTTCAGCGACAAACACAATCTTTTAGATTACAGATCTTCTAAAGCATACAACACCATTTTAGCCGACAGTCTGAACCAAAAAATTGGAGAAGAAGGTTACGGATGGATTCCGAGAGCGATTTCCGGTCAACGCATCCAATACGCTTTAGGAGATGCCAGCAATGCTTATGGTGACATTAAAAGTGATTTCTGGCTCAACAGATTTAAACAAATTAATGTAGTACCGAATAAAGCAAACGGTTACGGAGAATCTGGTGTGACCTTGTACCGCAGACATATGCTGCAGCTTGAAGGCGGGTATATTGTTTTATACGACGAACTGGAAGCTAAAACCCCGATAAAATGGACCACTCAGTTTCATTGTCCGTATTATACCATTGAAGGGCAAAATTCGGCGAATGCCAAACAGCAAAACTTCACGGTACAAACAGATTTAGGAAACGTAACCGCAAGTGTTTTTGCTAATAGTCCGCTAAAAATGGCTGTACACAATAAATTTTACGAAGCCGCTGTCAACTGGAATAAAGTAACCAACGACGAAGGTCAGATCAAAGAATTTAAAGACCAATGGCATGCCGGAATCACTTCTGAACCCAAACAAAAATTCAGATATTTAACCATAATACAAATAAAAGACGGCAAAACGGAAATTATAAAAACGCTATCAAACAATGGCTTCTTGTCGCATTTGCAGATTGGCGACTGGGACATACAAGTACAATTAGACGGCGAAAAACCGGCTGCTTTACAAGTTACGGGAAAAACTGCAAAATCATTATTTAGTTATGGAAATTTACCCATTACATTTGAAGGTAAAACTTTTTCTCCTAAAATTACAGGAAGTTCTGTATTGCTTGAAATGAATGGTACTGAGCTAAACAAACAGGAAGCTGTTGACGAATTACCGGATGTCGTCAAGTACGACAAAAATTAAAAACAAAAGGACGTTTGCTTTTTCTTTAAATTTAGAGTTAAATTACCGATAACCTATTAAACACAAACCCAACCATTAAAATTGAAACTTTCATGAAGAAAACGATTGCCATAGCTGTGCTTTTCTATCTTATCCTTTTTGCCGTTAAAAGTCAGGCTCAGTTACAGGATCGATACTTCCGTACGATTTCGGTTGATAAAGGCTTGTCGCAAAGTTCCGTTTTTGCTATTGAACAGGATACTCTGGGGTTTATCTGGATAGGAACTCAGGACGGACTAAATCGTTATGACAGTAAAGGTTTTAAAGTGTATCGTCCCGTAAGGAATGTCAAAAACAGTTTGCAATCGTACTACATCCGAAGCTTGTTTACCGATCATAAAGGGCAATTATGGGTGGGCGGTAATCAGGGAATTAGTGTTTACAATTACAGTACCGACAGCTTTACCAATTACAAGCTTCCACGAACTATTGGGGAATGGTACATCTCGTCGATCACGGAAGACCCTGCACATAGAATTTGGGCGACCTCGATTACCGGAGAAGTTTTTGTGCTGAACCCTGAAGAACAGAATTTTTCATCCATCCGATTTAATGCTTCTTCGCACGAAATCAAAAAAATTGCCTACATCGGCGTTTGGCAAAAACAAATAATTCTGGGAACAGATGTTGGTCTGTTTAAACTAAATCCCAACTCACATCAGCTCACAAAAATTAATTTAGGCACTAAAAAGCCGTATATCAATGCGGTTTATATCGATGATAAAAAGCTGTGGGTGGCCACCGAAGGCGAAGGTGTTATTCGGTACAATGCCGAAAATGGTCAGGTTACCGCACTGCTCCACACCTCCGGAGCAAACAGTATTGCCGATAATAATATCAGATGTGTTGGAAAAGATACCGAAGGAAATATCTGGCTCGGCACTTTTAAAGGACTCACCATTTTTAATCCTAAAACCAACTCTTTCAGTAATTATTACCATCAAATAGCACAGCCTTACACCATCAGTCAAAACTCTGTTCGCTGTTTCTTTAAAGACAAGCAAAACGGAATCTGGCTGGGAACGTATTACGGAGGCATAAATTACTATCATAAAAACGATATTAAATTCAATTTGTTAAGCCAAAACTCCGGAAAACCTTCTTTGAATGATGAGGTAATTGGCGCAATCAAACAAGATTCAAAAGGCAACTTCTGGATTGGAAGCAATGACAAAGGCTTGAATTATTGGAACAAAAATGCCAATACCATCAACTATTTTTCGAACAGTGAGAACAACGCCAACAGCTTAAGTTCGAACAATATCAAAGCCATCGAATTTGATGATAACGGGAATGTATTAATTGGTACCCACAACGGTGGATTAAATATACTCAACCCGAATACAGGTTTTGCACAGCGTTTTCGCCACGATGAAAACAATCCCAACTCGATCGCAGGAGATTTGGTTTACAGCTTATTGAAAGACTCTAAGGGGCGTATCTGGGTAGGTACACGATCGGGATTGGACCAGTTTCATCCGGAAACCAAATCGTTTACGCACCTTCATTTAGACAAAGCCGGAAAACGTCTGGCATCAGATGATATTACTTTTCTTTTTGAAGACAGCAAACACCGAATCTGGATTGGAACTACTAACGGTGTGACTCTTTTTTATCCGGACACTAATCTGTTTGCTACTATCGGTCGCGGCAAATTAAGCGATGATATTATAAATTGTATAACCGAAGATCCAAAACACCGAATCTGGATTGGTACCCGTGAAGGATTACGGTTGTACGATGAAACCCAGGAGTCCTTCAAAAATAGTAAAGCCCGAAAAGATTTTGTTAAAGAAAACATTTACGGCATCCTTCCGGACGACGAAGGAAATTTATGGATTTCGACCAACAGCGGCTTAATCAAATTTAATCCCGACAAAGGTTCTGTACAGGCTTTTGACGAAAGCGATGGTCTGCAGAACAAACAATTTAACGATTATGCCTTTTGCAAAGCCAAAGATGGTATGCTGCTTTTCGGCGGAATCAAAGGACTTTCCTATTTCTATCCTACGATTGTAAAGCAGCAGCCGCTTCCTTTAAAATTAAGTTTTACCGCTTTAGAAGTATTAAACAAAACGGTTGCTGCCGGAGATGATACCGACATACTCGAAGGACATATTGACCAAACCGATGAATTAGAAATTGGACCTGAATACAAACAGTTCAGCATCTTCTTTAATACGTTTAATTATATTTCTTCCAATCGAACTTATTACTACTACAAACTGGAAGGAATCGACAAAGACTGGCAGCGAACAGATGAGCTTAAAGTAAGTTACAGCAACTTATCTGCAGGAAACTACAACTTCCAGATCAAAGCCGTTGGACCAAACGGAGAAATGAGTGCTGTTCGAAACTTAAAAGTTATTATACTTCCGCCCTGGTATAAAACCATCTGGTTTTCTTTGCTATTGCTAACCATCATTGGTACGGCAGCCTATATTGGTTTTAAAATTATAAAAGAAAGAATAAAAGCCGTTCAGCAATTAAAATTGGAACGCATCGATAAAGAACGTGTAAACTATATCAATCAGGTTAAAATGGATTTCTTTACCAATGTTTCTCATGAACTAAGAACTCCTTTAACCCTGATCTTAGCACCCCTCGAAGAACTTTTAAAAATGCCGTTTACCGATAAAGTTTCCAAAAAGAAACATGAATTAATGTTTATCAATGCCAAAAGACTCTATAATTTGGTCGATCAACTTTTTGAGTTTCGAAAAACCGAAATGGGCACGCGACAATTAAAAGTAGGCAAAGGCGATATTGTAAGTTTCACGCAGGAGATTTTTGAGTCTTTCAAACCGCTTTCAGAGAAAAACAGCATTCACTATACCTATCATTCTGAAGAGCCACAATTGTCATTTTATTTTGACAAAGATGCTATGGAAAAAATCCTTTTCAATCTTTTATCCAATGCTTTTAAATATACTAAAACCGGGCAAAGTATTGCTGTCACACTAGTACAGAAAAAAGATACGGTACAAATAAAAGTTGCTGACACGGGAGTCGGAATTAGTACGGAAGATTTATCAAAAGTTTTCGACCGTTTCTATCAGGTAAACAATCGCGAAATGAATTTGGGTTCCGGTGTTGGTTTGGCCTTTACCAAACGTCTGGTCGAATTGCATCATGGTGACATTACTGCTGAAAGTAAAATGCAGGAAGGAAGCAGTTTTACTGTTACCATTCCTATTTCGGATGCGGTTTACCAAAACGATCAACATGTGGAAGAATCTGCTTATGACCTTGCAATCCTGTCCGACAATGACCTTGAAAATGAAGACGCTTTACTGCCGGAAGAAAATGAAATCATCGAAAAAAATCAACCTGTTAAACTTTTAATCGTCGACGACAACAAAGAGATTTTAGATTATCTACAGGACTATTTCAGTAAAATATACGAAGTCACCGTAGCTCATAACGGACAAATGGCATTAGAACTTCTGGAAATCCAGCCTTATGATCTGATCATCAGCGACGTGATGATGCCCGAACTGGATGGTTTACACTTTTGCAAACGCGTCAAACAAAACATTAATACTTCGCACATTCCGTTGATGCTTTTAACGGCAAGAACCGAAACCAGCCAGCAGATAAAAGGACTCGAAATGGGTGCCGATGATTATATTACCAAACCATTTTCGACACCTTTACTGGCAACGAAAATCACCAATCTGTTACGCTCCCGAAAAAGACTGAAAGAATATTATGCAGTCGGAAAAGAAATGGTTCCGGAAAATATTGCTTTTAATACACTGGATGAGGAGTTTCTAAAACAGGCCATTCGCATCGTTGAAGATCATTTGGCCAATTCTGAATTTTCAGTAGATCAGTTTAGCAGAGAAATTGGCATGAGCCGATCGAATCTGTATTTAAAATTAAAAGCCATTACCGGAGAATCGGCTATGGATTTTATCAAGAGAATCCGATTTAAAAAAGCGGTCGAATTGATGCAGAGCAAACGCTATACGATTGCACAAATCACTTATATGTGCGGCTTCAACTCTCCTTCTTATTTTTCTACAGCCTTTAAGCAGCATTATGGCTGTATGCCAAGTGAGTATTTAGCAAAAATCGACGATACAAAAGAATAATTCAAACTACACAAACTACTATACCATGCAAAAAACAATCTTTATAAAATTCTGATACTATTGTGTTAGACATCAGCTAAAACAAGGTTTTTAAAAAAGCCTCAAAACAATCCCGGATTTCAGTTTTGAAAATCAGAATCCTGTCCAGATGAAACAGTCTTTTTGGAACAGGAAGGCTCGAACTATGCCTTAACGGAACTGTTTTATTGAAAAAAATAACATCCATACAACGTTTAAAATAAAAATGCCCTTTATGAAAATAATGAAACTCCTTTTTATACTGACTTTCATTTTGCCGATCACTACAATTGCGCAAACAAAAGCAACAGTAACCGTTCACAATAATTCGATCATAGATCGTAAAGAAACGGTTGTAGCCATCCCCTGGAAATCGGTACTTTCCTCCTGTCCGCAAATTGACACAGCTAACTTTGTCGTATTGAACACCCTCACCAAAAAACAAATTCCGTTTCAGTTAGAACATCGCGGGAATAATGCCATTCAAAATCTACTGGTACAAATTGATCTAAAAGCAAAAGCAATTCTGAATCTTTCCATTCAAAAAGGAAAACCAGAACCTTTTGCTGTCAAAACCTATGCGCGTTATCTACCGGAACGTCTGGACGATTTTGCCTGGGAAAATGATAAAATTGCCTTCCGTGCCTATGGAAAGGCTCTTGAAAAAACTGAAGGTGACGCTTACGGTTATGATGTTTGGGTAAAACGAACCGATAAACTCGTCCTAAACGATCGCTACAAACGCAACGACTATCATATCGATCATGGCGACGGATTGGATTATTATCACGTAGGACACACTTTAGGTGCAGGAAATATGGCTCCGTACGTAAAAGATACCATTCGATATTCGGGCAATTACCACCAATGGAAAATTTTAGACAATGGACCTCTCCGCACCACTTTTCAACTGACATATGACCTCTGGAATGCCGGTGGAATACCCGTCAAAGCCACAAAAATCATTTCTATAGATGCCGGTTCACAGCTCAACCGAATGGAGAATATTTACACATTTGATGATAAAAATCCACTGCCAGTAGTTGTTGGAATTATTAGACGGGAAAAAGCCGGTGTTCTTTCTTTAAACGAACAGCAAGGTATTATAGGGTATTGGGAACCTACTTTTGATAAAGAAGGCACTACCGGAGTTGGTTCCATATTAACAACTCCGGCAAATGCCATGTGGGTAAACAAAGAACAATTACTCACCAAAACCACTGTCAGAAATAATGAACCTCTTATTTATTATACTGGTGCAGCCTGGGACAAAGCCGGAAAAATTACCTCGGCCAGACAATGGTTCAATTACCTCGATCATTTTAATGAAGAGCTTAAAAATCCATTAACAGTCAGTGTAAAATAGCAGTAAAACGAAATCATAATTCATAGCGTGCATCTTTTATAGCCACAGATTCGAATGATTTTATGGATTAACTCCTCTAATCGGCGAATCTATTGCAGAAACTTTCAAAATATTAAATCCCTCTAATCGGTGTAATCTGTGGCAGATATTTTAAAATTATGAATGTGCTAAAAATAAAGGCCTTCAACGAAATAAAAACAAATTAAAATTACTAATAACCAAAAACAAACAAAAATGTCAATTAACTTATTTGATTTAACCGGAAAAACAGCACTCATTACAGGAGGCGTTCATGGTTTAGGAATGGCAATGGCCAAAGGACTGGGACATGCAGGAGCAAAAATTGTAGTAAACGATCATTCCTCACAACAAGCTGTTGATCATGCAATTGCTGAATACAAATCAGAAGGAATTGAGGCTTTCGGATACCTGTTTGATGTAACAGACGAAGCTGCCGTAATTGCAGCCATCAATAAAATTGAGGCCGAAGTAGGCCCGATCGATATTTTAATCAACAATGCCGGAATTATCAAAAGAACCCCAATCATAGAAATGGAAGTTGCCGATTTTGAAGCGGTAGTAAAAGTAGATCTGACCGGTCCTTTTATTGTTTCAAAAAATGTAGCAAAAGGCATGATCACACGCGGAGGAGGAAAAATCATCAACATGTGTTCAATGATGAGCGAGCTGGGAAGAGACTCTGTAAGCGCTTACGCTTCTGCAAAAGGCGGACTAAAAATGCTAACCAAAAATATGGCCACCGAGTGGGCAAAATTCAATATTCAGACTAACGGAATTGGTCCGGGCTATTTTGCCACAAGTCAAACGGCACCTATCAGAGTAAACGGACATCCATTTAATGAATTTATTATGGGAAGAACTCCCGCAGGTCGTTGGGGAGATCCGGACGATTTACAGGGAGCCGCCATCTTTTTAAGCTCAAAAGCAAGTGATTTTGTAAACGGTCATATCGTGTATGTTGACGGCGGAATATTGGCAACAATAGGAAAACCTTCAAACGAAGACTAATACTTTCCTTTTGGATACTATCTTAAAAGGTCAAAACTAAACTAAAATGATAAAAAGTAACATTGATAAAGCAACGGGTTTCGAAAAGCGATTTGAAAACATCGATACAGTTGTTTTCGAAAATTCAACCGAAGCTTCAAAAGCAGTCGCTCAGCAAATTGCGGCACTTATTCAATCCAAACAAAAAAACAACGAATCTTGTGTATTAGGCTTGGCAACCGGCTCTTCTCCAAAAGGATTGTATACCGAACTGGTTCGTTTGCACAAAGAAGAAGGCTTAAGTTTCAAAAACGTAATTACTTTCAATCTCGACGAATACTATCCGATGGAACCAGATTCTGTTAACAGTTATGTTCGATTTATGAAAGAACTGTTGTTGGATCAGATAGACATCTTACCCGAAAACTACCACATTCCCAACGGACAACTATCCAAAGAAGAAATTGCTGATTACTGTCACGAGTATGAAGCTAAAATCGAAGCTTTGGGCGGAATCGATCTGCAAATTCTTGGAATCGGCGGAAACGGTCATATTGGATTTAACGAATCGGGATCGCTACAAAACTCAAAAACGCGTTTAGTGGCTTTAGATCACATTACCAGAGTAGCAGCCAGCGGAGATTTTTCCGGTCTTAGCAACACGCCAAGAACCGCCATTACACTTGGAGTTAAAAAAATAATGGAAGCTAAGCAGGTCATTCTAATGGCCTGGGGAGAAGGAAAATCCAATATCATAAAAAAATCGGTTGAAGGAGAAGTGACCAATCAAATTCCCGCTTCGTTTTTACAGGAACACAACCAGGTTGTTTTTGTACTGGACAAAGAAGCATCCTCAAAACTAACGCGTATCAACAGACCCTGGCTGGTTGAAAAAATCATCTGGACCGATAAACTGATTCGAAAAGCGGTTTTAGGACTGGCGCTCGATTTAAAGAAACCAATTTTGATGCTTACCGATGCCGACTATATTGAAAACGGGATGAGCGATTTACTGGCCGATTCAGGTCCGGCATACGACATTAACATCAGGATTTTCAATAAACTTCAGAATACTATCACGGGTTGGCCCGGAGGTAAACCAAATGCTGACGATACAAATCGCCCGGAAAGAGCAGAACCAGTCCGAAAAAAAGTATTGCTTTTTAGTCCGCATCCAGACGATGACATTATCAGTATGGGCGGAACTTTTATGCGCTTACAGGAACAAGGACACGAGGTACACGTGGCCTATCAAACCTCCGGAAATATTGCCGTTGCCGATGATGAAGCCTTGAGATTTGCCAAATTTGTCTGTGATTACAATGACAAATTTAAAATACAAAGTATCGAAGCTGAAACCATCTGCAAAAAAGCGGAACACTTTTTAAAAAACAAAAAAGCCAGTGAAATTGATATTCCGGAAGTTCGCTATTTAAAAGGATTGATCCGAAAAGGAGAAGCACGTGCCACCAGTCAGTTTGTAGGTTTACCGGAAGAACAGATTCATTTTATGGAACTTCCTTTTTACGAAACCGGAGCGATTGAAAAAAAGCCTTTGGGCAGTGAGGATATCCAACTGACTATGGATTTAATCGAAAAAATCAAACCGCATCAAATCTATGCAGCAGGAGATTTAGCCGATCCGCACGGAACGCACAAAGTATGTCTGGATGCGATCTTTGAAGCTGTAAAAACACTAAAGCCAAAACCTTTTATGAACGATTGCTGGGTGTGGCTCTACCGAGGTGCCTGGCAGGAATGGGGAATCGATGAGGTTGAAATGGCCGTACCAATGAGTCCCGATCAGGTATTGGCAAAACGCCACGGAATTTTCAAACATCAGTCGCAAAAAGACGGTGTTGTTTTTCAGGGTACTGATGCCAGAGAATTTTGGCAAAGAGCCGAAGACCGAAACAGCGAAACAGCCCAATTGTACAATCAGTTAGGTTTGTCACGTTACGCCGCAATGGAAGCCTTTGTACGCTGGGAATTTTAGCTTACTAATTCAAATCATACCTTTATTTTGTTCAAAAATGGATCGATTATAAAATCGTCCATTTAAAAAGAAGCCTTCTCAAATTATTTTTTGGGGAGGTTTTTTTGATTTTTCAGAAATACGGATCCTTTTAATAGATTCCATTCCTACGGAATTCAATTGTTGTGCTATTGATTTATTTTTGGATGGATTAAAATCCATCCCTACAATATTGGTCGAGCCAATGGCTCTCGCCCTAAAGTTCCGGAGGAACGAACGATATTGTAACAACGGATTTTAATCCGTTGAATAAAATGATATCACAACAATTGAATTCCGTAGGAATGGCACATATTAAAAATAATTGGTAACTTTTCAGACAATTTCGAGTCAAACCTATTAAAAACCAATGACAACAGACATTATAGAATTAAATGATTTTATTGTTTTAATCGAACAATCGAATACCTCTAAGACTTTCATACAGCAATGTGAAATCGACGGAGATGCTGTTGGCTTTGCCTTTTATGGTTCCGGAAATGTTGAACTGGAAATCAAACACAACAATCAGACTAAATATCTGACCAATACAACCGGACTCGCCATTTGTTTTTTTGGCAATCAAAAGGTAGAGTTCTCTCATAAAATAGAACCAGATAAACCTCTACAGTCCATTAGCATCTTCACCAAACCAAAACATTTACATTCTCTGCCTCAGGCCGAGAAAGAAATTTTTGAAAATTACCTTCCTGAATTATTAAATCCGCAGGAACATTTTGTGCAAGGACCTTCCTTTTATATGACTTTGGAGATGCAGGTCGCGGTTCAAAAGATTTTCAATACCACCTACACCGGCAATACGAGATTACTGTTTTTAAGAAGTCAGGTCAACGAACTTTTGGCTCACTTTTATGCGTTGCTCGCAACAGGTACCAAAATTGACCTTTCGGAAATTGATAAAAACAAACTTTTCAAAGCAAAAGAAATTGTAACCAACAGCTATTCAAAACCACCATCGATCACACAATTATCGCAAATGGTAGGCTTAAACAGTAACAAACTAAAAAAGAATTTTAAAGAACTTTTTGGCATTCCTGTTTTCAAATTCGTTCAGGAAGAAAGACTGCACAAGGCTTACGAATTGTTGCGTGACAACGAAAAAACAGTTCAGGAATCGGCCTGGGAGGTGGGTTATGACAGTCTGAGTTCGTTTTCGAATGCCTTTCATAAAAAATTTGGTATGCGTCCAAATGAAGTTCGGCAGCAATTCTTTTCAAACAAATCATAATTCTTTTACGACAAATGAATCCGTTTTAATCTAAACACCTTTGTATCAGTAATCATTTAAAAAATACTGATATGAAAAATACAAAAATTTTAGTTCTGGGTTCCAATGGAAAAACAGGACGCAGAGTAGCCGAAAGATTAGAACAAATTGAAGGTATTGAAGTTCGTTTGGGTTCCCGAAATGAAAAACTACCTTTCGATTGGGAAAAACAGGAAACCTGGCCCACTGTTCTTCAGGGAATCGATACAGTTTATATTACTTTTCAACCCGACCTGGCCATTCCTTCAGCGGTAAAAACGATTCAGAATTTTACTGGTCTTGCCACAAAATTGGGTGTACAGAAGATGGTTTTACTTTCGGGAAGAGGCGAAAAAGAAGCACAGCTTTGCGAGGAAATCGTTAAATCGGCTGCCAAAAACTGGACCATTATTCGTTCCAGCTGGTTCAATCAGAACTTTAGTGAAAGTTTCTTTTTAGATCCGATATTAGCCGGAATAGTGGCCTTACCAAGAGCAGAAGCACTGGAACCTTTTACCGATGCCGATGATATTGCCGATGTGGTTACTGCCGCTCTTTTAGAAGACAAACACAACGGACAAACTTATGAATTAACCGGTCCAAGGTTATTGACGTTCCAACAAGCCGTAAATGAAATTGCCGAAGCCAGTGGTCGAAATATTACCTTTCAGGGACTATCGTTAGAAGAATACAATCAGCTTTTGCAGGAATATCAGGTTCCGGAAGATCATATTTGGCTCATCAACTATCTTTTTGAACAGGTTTTAGACGGTAGAAATTCCAGTATCACCTCAGATATAGAAAACATTTTGGGCAGAAAAGCAAAGGATTTTTCCGCCTACGCGAAAGAGACTGCCAAGACCGAAATCTGGAACTCCTAAAACTAATACCGATTGTATATTCAATATAGTCCAATTGCATTGTACTATTTTCATATTACATCGGCATTATATCGGAAAACATTGGACTAAAATATAAATAAAATTGATATAAGATTATGAAATATAGCAGAGGAATATTTTCAGGATTTATAGTTTGGTTGTGCGTCAGTATTTCCTTTTATCTTTTAGGTAATACTCCCCTTCTGAAAGATTATTTTCTAATACAAGCTTTAATCGTTATGGTGCTTATTGTTTTTTATGCCATCGTTGGCGCAAAATTCTATTATCAGAAAAAATACAACACCAACGGTTTTGCACTTGGTGTATTAATGTCGGGAACAGCATTGTTTTTGGACGTTTTGATAACCGTTCCTTTTGTTGAAATTCCTGAAGGACGAAGTTATGAGAGCTTTTTCACCAGTCCAATTCTATGGACACTGGCTGTTATAAACGCTTTTTCGGTTTACTGGTATTGGCATAGAAAAATAAAAACCTCCTAATCAACAATTTTCATAAAAAGATAAAAAAAAGCTTGTCGTTAACGGACAAGCTTTCTTATGATTTGAAATCTAAAAAATTAAATTTCTACCATTTCCGGAACCGGAGTAGGAGCAACTGTATCTTTTGATTTCACCAGTTTATTGACTCTCCAAATCAAAAATATGGTCGAAAGTGTAATTACCGCAATTACATATCCTAAAATATCGTAGTTTTCGAGAGGTGATGTCTTTGTTTTCTGATGTACAATAAACCCGGCGCAAACCGCGGCAATTCCACCTGCAATTTGCTGCAAAGAAGAAGAGATCGACATATAAGCACCACGATCTTCCAATCCGGGAATAGCTGTGTTTAATGTTGTAGCGGGGATCATTCGACTCATAATACCCATAAACATAATCATAGTAAGCACTACGATTTGCCAAAGAGGTACCGGACCAAGGTTGGTGTAAATGATAATCATAATAACCGAAAGTATAGATCCGGCCGCAAACAGTTTGAACTTACTGACTTTATCACTCAACTTACCTACCAAAGGCATGATGAAAAGTACCGAAAGTCCGGTAAAGAAAAAGACCATTGGCAATTCGAGCTGACTGATGTGAATATTGTTGACTAAAAAGGCACTTCCAAAGGGCTGTAGCATAAAACCTCCAACCGAAAGAAAAGCAATAGACATAAAACCAACCTGATATTGTTTGTTACTCAGGGTATGCCACAGATGTAAAAAAGGACTTTTGTCTGATTGTACTTCTAAATGTTTGGTGATCGGTTTCATCTGAGTGATAATGGCAATAAGTATCAATACCGCCAGAACTGCAATCATAATAAAAGCCGAATGCCATCCCCAGTGATTGGCAAAATACAAGCCTACCGGAATTCCTAAAATCTGACTGGAAGCAAATGCCATTTGAATAAATCCCATCACACGTCCGCGTTGGTGAATCACGAACAAATCCGTTACAATCGCCAGGGAAACAGATCCTATTACCCCTCCGAAAAGTCCGGTTACAATCCTTGCCAATAGCAGCATTACATAACTGGTTGAAAGTGCGCAGAAAACGGTACCTATAATAAATCCGATATAAAAGAAAATTAAAAGTTTTTTTCGGTCAAACTTATCTGCAAAACCTGCAGCGAGCAATCCTGAAGCTCCAGCACTAAAGGCGTAGGCAGAAACGGTAAAACCAAAATTTGCCGGTGTCATGTTCAGGGTTTTCATTAAAATATCTCCTAAGGGAGAAATAACCATAAAATCGAGTATCACGGTGAACTGTAAAAGCGCTAATATCGCAATAATGATTTTTTGATGTGTCGAGAAAGCCGGGCTTTCTGTAGTGTTTTTTTTCATTCTTTATAAAATGTATTAGTTTAGTCTAACTCTTGACATTCATGGCCAAATGATGTGACCATATCAATAATAATTTCAGGATGTAATGTTTCTGAAACAACTCTGAGAACGCAATCAACATCTTCGCAGTCAATGCTCCATTGCTGAATGTCTGAATGAGTGTCAAGTTTTTGACGGATGGGACAATTAGGGTCTTTGTCACCAATGTTTGTTTTAAAAATGTGTATTGTACTTAAATTTGTTTCCATAATTTTTCATGGTTTTAGTCCTTTTACAGTGGCCTGAAAGGCTTCTTTCATAATTTCCTTAGTAAGTGTAAAGGGTTTTCCTCCCATACTCTTACCTTCAGTATGTAAGTTCAATAAAGTGTACAAAGGCCCGTAGGCAACACTCCAAAAAGCCTCAAATGTCATAGGAATCAACTCGTTATTGCGCAAGCCGTTTTCTATAAACGTTTTCATAATCCTTCTAAAATCTGCAAACTCCTGAATAGAATCCAGAATGATCTCTGAATGAGGGGAATGTTTGACAATTTCAAAAAATGCAACTTCCTTGGGATATTTCATGGTAAAGTTGGCGCGGTTTTCCCACTGTTTCCATAAACCTTCCTCAAATGACATTTCGGGCGAAAAATTCTTCACGGTGCTGGTAAAAAACTTCAGCGCGATAATGGCACCTATTTTTTGAATCAAATCATCTTTGTCTTTGTAATAGATGTAAAGCGTGCCAACAGAAATAGAACAGGCCTTCGCCAGCTTGTTCATACTAAAACCCTGAAATCCTTCCTGAACAATCTGATCAATTGCCATTTCGATTACTAATTTTTCTTTGTCGACATCTCTTGCTCTCATACTGATTATTTTAGCACAAATATAGCATAATAAATGAATGAACATTCTTTTATTTAAAATTATTTTTGTGAAGTGAAAAAATAATCATCTCACAAACAAAATTATACGGATTTCTACAGGACAAAACACTAGCATTTTAGCTCCCCGAAGCTTTAGTCTGTTCAAGTTTACCAATACTACTCTGCGATACTATTGGAATTTATTATGAAAAATGCAGAAAGTTCAATTTATCAAATGTACTTTGTTCGTTTTAGCTTAAATTGGTTGACCAATAGGGCCCAGTACATTTACATCTGCAAACACAGAGGTCATTATCTTTTAAATGCAAATAACACTTATTCTGTTATTTCCACTAAACTAATAAATACACTAAAAAATGAAACAAGCCATTATCAATGCCACTGTACACACGGGTGACGAAATTATTACCAACGGAGTAATCATCATTGAAAACGGAATCATCCTTTCTGTTCAAAAAGAAACTCCAAATGATATCGAAACGATTGATTTAAAAGGCAAACATATTGCTTCCGGATTTATTGATATTCAAATCAACGGAGGCGAAAAATTGTATTTCAGTCAAACCCCTACTGAGGAAACCATTCAGGACATTTATGATACAAGCCTTCAATACGGTACGACTCATATACTTCCGTGTTTGATTTCTTCTTCAAGAGAAACTATCATAAACGGAATTGAAGCGGTACGAAGTTACATGAAAAAATACCCCAACGGTGTAATAGGAATGCATCTGGAAGGCCCTTTTCTGAATCCGCTAAAACGTGGCGCACATCCTATTGATCAGGTTCGTAAGCCTACTAATGAGGAACTTGAAGAAATTATCCGATTAGGAAAAGATGTTATTAAAGTAATCACCATTGCCCCGGAATGTTTTACCGAGCAACAACTCAACATGTTAATTGAAAGCGGCATTATAATTTCGATCGGACATTCAACCGTAACACACAAAGAAGCGCAGGTTTATTTCTCAAAGGGAATTAAACTTGTCACTCATTTATTCAATGCAATGACACAGTTCGGACATCGTGAACCGGGTTTAGTAGGTGCCACTTTAGAAAATGAAAATGTATATTCCCCGGTTATTTTAGACGGTGCACATTGTGATTATGCTGCTGCGAAATTAGCCTACAGATTAAAACAGGATAAGTTCTTTTTGATTAGTGATGCCACTTTCCTGGGACGAAAAATTGCCAGTTTTAAATGGAATCATTTCGATGCATACCTTGAAGACGGCTTTTACCGAAACAGTGAAGGTAGTCTGGCCGGAGCAACAATCTCGATGCTGGAAGCCGTTCAGAATGCTTACAATCATCTGGGAGTTTCAGCAGACGAAGCCATTCAAATGGCCACTTCACGCGTTGCTTCGGCGATTGGTTTAGAAGATCAAATTGGAAAAATAAAGCCGGGATTTCCTGCAAGTTTTGTTCAGTTCAATGATAATTTATCTGAAATAAAAACCTTAAATTTTCCGAAAACACCGTTATTTATTTCATAGAATAAGGAAAGAAAAATAGATTTTACAGTAATTTTTTGACTTTCCTTAAACTCGATTTCTTATGGAGTATAGTAGCGTTTTTAACTTGTATTATTATGAAACAACCCGGAAAAAATAAATCCGAATAATCAATCATTCCCTAAACAGCACCAATTGTTACCCTCCTGAAACTAAATGTGAATAAGTTTTTTAACTTTGCCCAAAATTGCCCCAAAAACAAAACTTAAAAATTGATTTAAACAACAACAATTTTTTATATAAACCCAAATTTAACCTACTAATCCTATGAGAAAACCCATTTCTTATTTTTTACCTTTTGTCTTTTTCGCAGGCATATTATTCGGATGCAGCGATGATGATTCAAAAGGTGACAGCTACAAAGCCAATTATTTGCCCGCTATTGATGCGACAGCTTTACCTCAAGAAAACCGACCAATGACGATGTTTGAAGACAATGAAAGTTCTTCAAAAATGTATGACAACAAAAACCGCTGGTTTCGCGTTAATCAGCCCATGCAAATTATTCAAAAAGGCAAAGATTCTGTACAAATTTCTCTTTATTCTCCAGTTGGACTTAAAGATGTAAAAGTGTATGCAAAATTACCTAACTATGACAAGCGATTTTTGCTTTTTGAATTTACATCAGTCCCTGCTTTTCACCGTTCGGCACATCAAATTCCATTAGTAAATGGAACTCATGACTATCAACTTGAAGGTGGTAAGGCTGTTACTATTGATAAAATTGATGGTTTCTCTTCAGGAGCAATCGAATTTTCGGTAGAATCAACTGATCCTTTATTTGCGATGTTCAAAAGAATCAAATCAAATCGACTCGTACAATTCAGCACCCAATATCACCTTAATAATCCTGCTGATGATCCTAATAAATTTTTACCAATGAATCCTGTTTTGGCTAAAGAAGCGATCACTATGATTATTAACTATTCCTATGCTATAAGTCATCCTTTGTATTATGATACTTTTATGAATTTTGACCGTTATAAAAAAGAACAGGCAACAGCGGCCGGAGCAGGTATAAACGGTGCTTTAAACTGGCACGGAAATGCTGAAGACAAAGATGGTGTTTACGATTATCTTACCAAAGCCCAAATTGAACAAGCCTATAACACTTATATCGATAGCCGGACTCTGAATATGGCGATGGTAGGAGGTGGTTCTGCCTGGGGAGGGGGAGCTTTAGCCTCACAATGGGAATCTGGTTATGTGACCGGACATTGGGTTGGCGATATGTCAGTTTGGACCCACGAATACTCTCACCACTCCGGCTACAGTCACAGTAGTAACTTATGCAACAGTGGCGAAGGCGGTGGTCAACAGGGAATGTTTACTGATTTCTATAAATACCTCATCTCTTTGAATGATCTTCCTTTTACAGATCCTGATGTATTAAAAGGATATACAAAAACAAGCTATCTAAGTCAATCTTATAAAAAGCCTGTTTTCAAAATTGATCCTAAAAACCCATTTTTAGTAAAATATAAAGGAGAAGGAAAATGGAAATAACCTACAAAACTATCATGAACAAAATATCTTTTTTATTCATCCTACTCTGTCTTTTTACAGCTTGTAGCGATGATTCTTCAAACGGCAGTGAACCAACAAAATACGATTATTACTTTCCAACGGAAGAAGCTTCCATCACAGCGGCTCAAATTGGTGCAGGAACGGGAACTTTAGATCCTAAAGGAATTACGGTTGCCAACAATAAATTATACGTTTGTAATGGCGATGTACTGGAAGTTTTTGATGCTGTTTCGATGGCTTATATCAAAACGATCTCGGCTTATACTAAAGGAGCCACTACAATTCCGTTTACCAAACTTACTTCAGTTTGTGTAGATAGCGGACGTCTTTATATCGGGAGTGTCGATTCCAGACTATTTGTATTGGATGAGATTACAAATGCCGGAATCAATACAGTCGGAAACGGTCAGTGGTGGAATACTTTTGTGCACGTTTTTGGTGTTGTGGTTAAAGATGGTTTAATCTTCGTAAAAGAAAAAGAAACCTCAATTAAAGTTTTTCAAACTACCCAAATTACTGATAGCAGTGATTGGAATTTAAAGCCAATTGCTAAATTAAACACTTTAAACGGTTGGGATGAGGTGTATGCTATGGATATAGATGCAGGCAATTTAGTAGTAGCCGGAAGAGATGCCAAAAGTTACCTGTATTACAACATTGAGTCTATTAAAACTAATGCTGCTGCCTCTTTAACTGAACCCATAAAACCTGTAACAGCAGTTTTTGCTGCCGCGGAGCCTATGGCCATAAGTTTTTCTAAAGACTGGACCATTACATCCGAAAATATAGGGAGCAACAACTACTTGCGTCTGTATCCAAAAGGAGAATTCAAGGATCGAATCTATACTCCAAGAGTAAATGCTCTTGATATTATGGGACAAAATCCATTTGGAAGTATTATTGGTGTAGCACAATTAAACGATCGTTTGTATTTATCTGATAATACCAACAAGAAAATCAGAGTTATAAAGCTTAATAAAGCAACAATTACGGAACAGCGATAGTTGTCTTTTAAAATATTGAAACCTCTAAACTTAAAACTTTAGAGGTTTTTTTATTGAAACAAAGTATAGTAATCAGAATCGCTTCTCCCATTCTCCATAATACAGATAAGTCAATTTTATCACAACTATCCAGCGATCTTCGCGTAAACCTTTGCGCACCTTGTGGTTAAAAAACAGCACAAGAATCATACGACTTCAGATTCTTTCCTTTTTAAATCCCAATTCCTAATTCTTCCAAAAATAAAAAACTCCTGCTCAGATGAGAAGGAGTCCTAAAAAAACAAATCAATTTCTATTTTTTTAATTACAATATTTTTTTCTAGGCCAATCCACGGGTCAGCCAGCCTTTTTTATTGGCTGTAACGATAGCATACGGTGTAATCCAAAACAAACTGAATGTATAAAAAACACTGTACGAATAAGCCCAAAGTGAATCAGCAAAATTATATCTTTTGGTGTAAAACAATACCGGAAAACTCGATACGATTAAAATCGCTAAAAGTGTAGAACTTAAAAACAATATCGGATGTACCGCGATGAAAAAGAACATAAAAAACATAAACGGATACGCCATAATCATCTTCATAGATTGACTCACAAATAAAAGACGTGCTCCAAATTTAGATTCACTTCTGAAATCTGTAAAAACATACTTTGCCATAGCGATGTTCTCACGCACATTACTTCTGCTCCATCTGATAAACATCTTATACAATCCGGTATATTCTTCCGGCACGTTGGTCAATACATAAGCATTTCGCTGAAACAACACATGCTGCCCTTGTCTCAAAATCATATTGGTCATGGCACGGTCTTCACCAATGTCCGATGGCTGTCCCATAAAAGTCTGATTGATCCATTCGTCCAAACAAGCAAAAACCGAGGTTTTTCTGTAAGCTGCCGCTGCTCCCGGAGTACAAAGCACAGACCCTAACTGACTTTCGGCAGAACGCATAAACTCAAAACTCATCACAAAACTCACATTCAGCATTTTTGGCAAGATTGCTTTTTTGCTATTCAGTACATGAACATTTCCAGCTACTGCACCACATTTCTCATCTACTACAAACGGACTCACTAAGTTTCTTAAAGTATCTTTTTTTACAATTGAATCACTGTCTACCGTAACAAAGATTTCTCCCGTTCCCAATTCGAATCCACGGTGTAAGGCATGACGTTTTCCTCTATTTTCAGGTTGCTGAAAAATCGTCAAACGATCTCCTAATTTTATTTTTGCTTGCTGCATCCAGTACCAGGTATCGTCTTTACTTCCGTCGTCAACCGCTAATATTTGCATTTTTTGCTCCGGGAAATCACTGTCAGCCAAACTCATCAAAGTATCCCAAACCAGTTTCCCTTCATTATACGCCGGAACAATCACAGTACAGGTTGGCAACATTTCGTCCGAAACGGATTCGATTGGTTTATAAGTAAAATACAAGTATAGATTGTACAGGAAAACTCCGGCCTGAAATACAAACAATACACCTGCGAGTATCAGGAAAGGAAATCCCCAGCTTGAATTTATTCGCTCCAACTGAAACTGATCGAAATCGGCTTGCAGCTGATAAGCAGTATAAGCCCCAATAAACATTAGGATAAATGTACTTACCAGTACAAACAACCCCGTCTTACTTTTGGTACGCTCGCTTACT
The DNA here is from genome assembly GCF_023539155.1 of Flavobacterium sp. B183. NCBI lineage: Bacteria > Pseudomonadati > Bacteroidota > Flavobacteriia > Flavobacteriales > Flavobacteriaceae > Flavobacterium > Flavobacterium sp. B183. The sequence goes on from NZ_CP097434.1 coordinate 5,231,387, forward strand.
TTCTTTGAAGTTGCATTGGCGTTACTAATACGAAAAATGGAACTGTTTAAGGCTTGTTCGGTATTAAGATCTGGATTTGAAGTATAAAACTGTTCTGATGTTAAGGTTTCACTTTTCATATGACATTACTTTTGATTGCTTTCTAATGGCTCTTATTTAATTCTTTCCCTCCGATGCTACATTTTGATTAATGGAGAGAATTTTATACTAATGCCATTTTGCAAGCGTTATGCCATAATTATTCTTTTACTGATTTCTAATGAATTAGCGGTTTTGCGTCATTTTCAAGTGTGTAATTATTACACGTTTTCGTATACAGTATACAGTTTTTACTGGGGTTTTGGGAGGTTTTAAGTTGAGGTTTTAAGTTGAGGTTTTGTGGCCTTTGAGCATGACGAAGTTTAGAAATAACGTTTTCTGGTGTTTATTATTGTTATCCTGAGCGAAGTCGAAGGATTTTTGGAATTTAGACCTGAACGATAGCGAGCAGGCGAAGCAATTTGGGAATTTATAATTTTGGAATTTCTTTTTCTGGAGCTATTTCCGGCCATCCTCTATATCTTTTCCTTGCTAAAGGAGCAAGAAAAAGGATACCGCTTCTGTCCGGGCTAGGGAAATTTCACGTAAAAGAAGTTTTTATGGTACAAAATAAATCGTTCTAATTAAAAGTCCATCTAAACCAAATTTTGTTTACTCCAAAGATTATAATATTCCGATTCCTGATTTAACAATTCAAAATGATTTCCTGATTCGACGATCGTTCCGTTTTTCATAACCAATATGGTATCTGCATTAGCAATTGTACTTAAACGGTGGGCAATAACAATGATTGTTTTTCCCTGAGTTTTAAAATTATCGATCACCTCTTTCACCATTTTTTCAGAGGCTGTATCTAATGATGCTGTGGCTTCATCCATTAATAGAATATCCGGATTTTTGTATAATGCTCTAGCAATGGCAATTCTTTGTTTTTGCCCACCTGACAACATAGCTCCATTTTCTCCAATTTGTGTTTCGAATCCGTTTGGTAATTTCTCAACAAAATGAGTTATTCCCAGCTGTTTGGACAAATCCAAAATGCTTTGAATATTCGGAAACGAATCGCCTAAAGCAATATTCTCGATAATATTTCCGGAAAACAAATTAAGCTGTTGGGGAATAACTCCTATCACTTTTCGCAAACTCTGGTAATGAACAAACTGTGAATCATATTCTCCAATATAAATCTTACCTTCTTTGATAGGATACAAATTTTGCAGCAATGAAATTAAAGTTGTTTTTCCACTGCCGCTTTCTCCTACTATTGCTGTTGTATGATTCTTTTTAAATACTGCATTAAAGTTTTTAAAAACTTCCAGACGGGATCCATATTTGAAAGAGACATTTTCAAACCTTATATCTCCTAAATGCTCTTTCTGTAATTCTATTTTATTTTCTGTTTCTTCTCTTTCCAGATCCATAATTTCAAAAAGCCGGTCTGCTGCAATTAAGGCATTCTGAGCTGTCTTATTCATGTTGATTAAAGAAGCAACCGGAGAAGTAAAATAACCAATCAAGGCATAAAAAGAGAATAGTTCTCCCGGAGTAATGGCTCTGTCGATTACATAACCCGATCCGATCCACATTAAAACTATAGTAAAAGCCGAAGCTAAAAATTGTGTAGAAGTTCCTGCAAAGATTCCATTTAAACCTGATTTGTAGGTCGTAAATAACAGCTTCACGAATTTGTTTTCCGCCTTTAGATTAGAAAAATCTTCGATTCCAAATTCCTTTACTGTCCTGACATGGGTAATACTTTCGACCAATTGTGTTTGCAGTTCGGCAGCAATCTCCATGATAGTTCGTTCCACTTTTTTGTTGAATTTATTTAAAACAAAATAGATCATGGCGTAAAACGGAATCACCAAAACAATTACCAAGGCCAGTTTCCAGTAATACGTAAACATTAATACAAATGAAAAAACAACAATAAAGAGGTTGACAATCATTTCAATGGCTACTTCGTTTATAAACGAGCGAATTTTTACCGCATCACTTATTCTTGAAGTAATTTCCCCTATTTGCATGGTATCAAAAAAGCGCTGCGGCAAATGCAGTAAATGTTTATAGTACCCCAGAATTAATTTTGCATCGATTAATTGTCCCGTTTTCATCACAAAAACACTCTTTTTGGAGCCAATATAGGCTTGCAGCAAAATTATTGCTATCATAGAAAGGCTCAATAAATTAAGCAGTTTTCGATTACCATCTACCAAAACGTAGTCTGTTATTTTTTGGATGTAAACAGACATCGCCAATCCCAAAATGGTGAACAAAATGGCTCCAACCAGAGCCTGAAGTAAGATCGTTTTATGGGGTTGGATTAAATTCCAAAACCTTTTTAAGGGTGCTATTTTTTCGTTTACTGTTTTAAAATCTTCATTGGGAGCAAAGAGAATCAATACTCCTGACCATATTTTCTGAAATTCTTCGAAGGTATAGTTTTCCATTTTGCCTAAACCCGGATCCATGACCGTGATTTTAGATTTCTCTACTTTATAAAGTACCACGTAATGCTGTAACTGTTCTTTGATGACAACATGTGCAATTGCCGGAAGCGGAATTTTATCTAAGGCATCTAAACCGCCTTTGACGCCTTTGGCAGTAAAACCCATTTTTTCCGCGCCTTCAATGATCCCTAAAACATTGGTGCCACGCTTATCGGTATTAGCAAACTGGCGTATTCTAGCTATAGGCAGATTAACTTTAAAATGACTTCCAATAGATGACAGACAAGCAGCGCCACAATCTTTAACATCATGTTGTTTTATTTTTATTGAACTCATTTTATTTGTTATTTGCTCTTTGTTTTGGGTTTAACCAATTGTCTATTTTGTCAAATAACAAATCAAACAAACTTCTTCGGGTAATTATGTATCTTGCTGTTAAGGTCATTCCTTTGGAAATGTTCGCCTTGTAACCTGACTTAAGTTGCAAGGTTTTTGAGTTTAAAGCGCATCGCACCTTAAAAAAAGCCTGATCGTTTTGCAGCGTAATATTACGATCAACATCAATCACTTTTCCTTCTAACAAACCCCATTGGTTGTAGTTGAAGGCATCTATCTGAAATTTGACTTTCTGATTTCTCTTAATAAGACCGATATCATTGGGAGAAACATTACATTCGACAATAAGATGATCTGCCGATGAAATGGCTGCGATAGATTGGGAAGCATTTATAAAGGAGCCTTTTTGAATACCTGAATAGTTTTCGATTGTTCCGGAAACCGGAGCCAAAACAACATAATTATTCGATTCTGCATTTATCTTAGCGACAGCGCCATTCAGGTTCTTTAAGCGATCTTCTAAATCTCTCTTTTGGTTTTCCCAGGTTAATTTTTGCTGACTTATGAAACTTTGCAAGGCTTGTTTGGACAGACGTAATTCATATTCAAGTTTTTCAAAATCGGCCTTGGCAATAATTTCTTTATCATACAAAATTTTATTGCGGTCAAAATTGATTTGTGCCTGCGTGATCTTACTTTGCAATTCATTTTTCCCAGACTGAAATTTCAATAGATCCTCTCGTGCTGTAGTGGTCAATAAATGATTCGTTTTATTCTGCAAAAGTACTGAAACGTCTCTGAGCAGTGCTGAAACAGATTTTGATAAAGTATCCTGAGTCCTTTTATCACTCTCCAAATTTTCTTTAGCAATTTTTAAAAGTGTGTCTCCTTTTCGTACAACTCCGTTATTCTTTAAATTGATCCAATTCACCCTTCCACTAACCATCGTTGCAACAGGTACATTATCGGTTCTACTGCGAACAATACCACGACTCTGACTGCTAATATCCACTTTGATAACAGGCAAAAGTGTCAAGAAAACAATGATAAACAAAAGGATAACAAAATAAATAGAAAAGCTCCTGGTTTTATTTTTAGCAATAAGATTTTCCAGCGTGTTTATTGGGTCTGAACTGAAGTTCATTCTTCTTTTATTTTTAAATATGTCTTCACAAATATAAATATCTGTAAAACCGCATAAATCCTATAACTCCATATATCTGCTTCAAAGCCAAAAACATCATAACCAAATCTTGGTTCAATAATAGATTTAATTAAATGGACAACTGCAGCCGCAGACATCACAATGAGTAATATTTTAACTATTTTTGTTTTCAACTTTTGATTTTATTAAGTTGCATGTATAGATAAAGAAGTCATTTTTTACTATTAAAAGCTTAAAAAACAACTCCTTTTCATTCAGTAAAAAAACGAATCTTATGATTAGAGTGCAAAAAGAACGGAAACAGTACCAAATAAATTAGCACATTGCTTAACTGTTTTAGCCAATGCTCTTCCCATTCGATACCCCCATTCTTCGGAAGAACCTCCTTCAATATTCAACATTTTAAATTCGTTTAACTCAATTAAATTTTCCATACTCCTTTTTAATTAAAGATTGTCTAAAAATCCGTTAATGAAGCCTTTTGCAAATTTGAATACCTCTCGACCTGCCCACATAGTACCTCCTGTATATGGCATAGTACCACCTTCAATTTCTTCTACTTCCTGAGCACTAAGCTCTACTAAATTCAAATTTTCTAAATTCATAATTTCTAAAATATAATTAAGGTAATAAATAATATAAAGCCGCTCCGCACACGGTCCCTGCAAAGTAAAACATCACGGGAAAGAATATTAGTGCATAAATTACGTACGCTATTTCGTTGTCTTTTTTACTCAAAAAAGTCTCATTTGTTACATTATTAGGTTTCATATTTCTCCTTTTTCATATTCAAAATAAATGTTTAAAAAATTCTTCAATACTATCCCATTTGTAAAAAATACATAGAAGGAAAATGAAAAGGATTAATTTTTTAGCCACGATCTTAAATTCTTTCTTTTCAATATTTTTAAATTTGTCTCTCATCGTTTATTTATGTTTTCTTTTCATGAATATAATTACTAACCAACAAGTTTAAGGAAAGTAAATTTTCATGATAAAGACAGTCCCATTATAAATTGTGTGTGCAATTAATGTCATTAAGAATGAGCCCCTTACATTTCTACCCGTTACATACAAACAAGCCAACAACATCCCTGCAACAAAAGCAAAGAAGAAATAAAAAACATTATAGAGATGTGTTGAGGCAAAAACTAAAGCAGATACTAAACAACAATACTTGAGTGCTATTTTTAGGCTTTTGCAAATTTCAATAACGCCGTACTGGAACAAACAAGTCTCAAGAAGCGGGCCGACGATAACAAATAAAACTAGTTTTTCATTAATCGTGTAATTTTCATTAAACCCTTTGCCTAAATCACTACCAAAGAACTCTGCAAGAACGCTAAAAGTATAACTATTAAAAAGGTTTAAAAGAATTACAACTAATACAAGTTGCCATTGTTGAAGATCTTGAATGTTTTTTTTTAGTTTTGAGATCATATGCTATTGAATTCAATAAAGAGACTGTTTAAAACAGCCTCTTTAGATTCTACAAAAAATCATTTTTTAAATTACCATCTTTGGGCAACTTGTGGCTCAATGTCTCGCAAGGAACGATACAAAGAACCGGCTGCGTAGCCAATTCCATAGGCAACATCTCCCCAAAATCCTCCTGCATCTATTGATACCATTTCACTTAACGTTAATTCACTCAAATTCAATTCATTCAAATTTTCCATTTTCTTCATTTTTTATTATTTACTAATGGCTGGCGGCTGCCCAACCTTCTCTAAATCCTTTTTTAATTTCATCCCAATGATCAACAATTTCAGCACCAACCCATCCCCAAAATCTGTTGCCTGCTTCAATTGAAATGAGCTCCTGAGCATTAAGCTCAACTAAGTTTAAATTTTCTAAATTCATAATTTTAAAATTTAAGTGGTTAATTAATAACTTAAACAAAATCATCTTCCCTAGAATCGTTCTATAAGAACAGACTTACTATACTTCTATCTAATAACATTGGACAGAAGTACTAATTTTTCAAATAACTCCAGAGATATGTAAGTCAATACTTTCTAACTTTTGTTTTTCACAGAGACAATAACCCCTAAATAGATCTGAAAATCATTACAAAGAGAAGGGGCTTCAGGAATAAAACCATTCGTTTTATAAGACATCCCTAAATTAAAATATGCTGATGGTTTCGTATCACTTTTCCCTTTTGAGAATCTCATCGCTAATTCAGATTTCACGCCAAATCCGACTTCTTTTACTTTTGTTCTAAATTCTAAATTTCTCGGTTGCTCCCAAAAATCTAGTGATGAATTCAATAAAAATTTATCTTTGAGGAAAGAGTAATTATACAAGCCAATACCACCTGCTAAAAAAGTATAACTTTTGTTGAAGTACTGCCTGAAATAAGGGTTAAGTTTATATTTATCGCTGATCTTTAAATAAGCGTTTTGTTCTATAAAATCTCCGAAAGGTGCCAAAGAATAACTAACCGAAAAATTTCCGGTGACAATATCTGAAAGCTTATAATTTCTACTTTTCCAAAGATTTGGATTCAAAAAATTAACTAATGACATGTACCCTATCCTCCTTGCATATAATTTCTCTTCTGTAGTTAAACCTCCTCTTTGAGTATAACGATAAAACTCCATAGATGGTCTGTGCAAATGCCGAATCATTCCGTATATATCATGTCCAACAATATCACGATCAAGTTCATTACTGTCAGCTTCTTTAATTTTCGTTTTTGAATCATAGAAACTGGTCAAATAATAAAATTGAGTAGCCAATTTTCTTATTACATAATCTGGATACAGAACTTTATAATCTTCTTCATTAAAACTAAAGTACCTATCTGATTTTCTCAAATAAGCATAATCTGATTCCAGTCCGGCTGTATGAAGTCTAATGTAACTGGGAAAAGAGTTATTCCTTAAATTGACAAGCGTTTCATTGGTTACTCCTGTTACCTTAGCTACTAAATTTTTATCTATAAAAGGTTTGCTGATACTTCCTATCCCTAGTTCAGAAAGTACAGACTGATGACCCGCTTCATGGGTAATTGCCTGTCCAATTAAAGAGGTAAAGATCAATAATCCTGTTCCGTATAATTTTTCTTCTTTTTTTGTATTCTGTGGATTGTTTATTTGCCCACCTATAAAACGAATAGAGTTTAGCATTACGTCGTTGCTTTGATCCATGATAAATAAGTAAGACTTTCCTTCATACAAATTATAATTATAGTACTTTGTTTGAGCACTATTTATAAACGGCATTATTAGAAAAACAATAAGTATTTGTTTCATAAATTACTAAAATAATTTTTCTATAAAAATGACTATTCACTATTTGCGTTAGAACAAAAAAACATTAAAAATTAAATGCAAAATAGTAAGTAGCTATTTTCTTAATTAAATATTATTAATCATACTTTTTATTACGATTATAAGCCGCTTAAAAGCAAAAAAAGGTCCTTTTTTGACATTAATCCAAAAGATCAAGAAGCAGACGTGTTCCCAAGGCAACTAAAAAAACTAAGCCCCACATAAAACCTCCAGAGATTGCCGCTTGTTCTTGGACAGATATTTCTGTAACCCCAATTTTATCTAAATCTATCATAACTTATATTTTTAAGTTGTTAACATATATGCAATAGCTCCTATAAGAACTCCTACAAGAATTTCTAAAAGAAACCCTCCTTCAATCTCTTCCATTTCCTGAGCATTAAGCTCAACTAAGTTTAAATTTTCTAAATTCATAACTTTAAATTTTAAAGTGTTAATTAATTCTGCGGTTTATTTTTCCCAAAAACATTATACAAACCATACAGGGAATTTTACTTTGTATTTTAATCCAATTATTGATTTTGAGAAATCATGAGAAATGTGGAAGTCGGTATTAATAACATTCCCCCACCTTTTACTATTACACTAAAAAAACTTTATGAAATGTAAACTTTCTTTGTATCTTAAGTTTTTTCATTTAGTCATATTACTGCCTAGCATAAACAATTTCACATGCTCTTGATATTCCCATAAGGTCAGCATGACCAGAAAATCTAATAAATTCGCCAACTCTATAAGCAAAAGTAACTCCACCTGAAATTTCTTGTGCTTCACTAAATTCTAATTCCATTAAATTTTCCATAATTTAATAGTTTTATATTTAAAAATAGCTTTTAAAAAACTCTTCAATAGTATTCCATTTTGAAAGGATATAAAAGATCAAAACAAAAACAATAATATTTATAATATTTTTTTTAAGTTTCTTTCTGTCAATATTTTCAAATTTACTTTTCATTGAATACTTTACTTTAAATGTCAATTTGCAATTAATTATATTGTTATGATTTCTCTCAAAAATTACAACAGAAAGAAATACGAATAATTCCTTTATACTTTTCGCTCTTTCGCTCTAATTCTAAAATAAGCATAGATAAAAAGAAAAGAAAATATTAATTTATAAATTCTATAAACCCAAATATGAACTACAAAAAAAAATAACTCTTGTACGCCATCTTTAAATAATGATGTAATGAATCCAATACCAAATAATATTCCCAGAATTAAAAAACCATATGTAGATAATTTCATAAGATGCGATATTTTTATATTAGTAATAGTGATAAAAATTCAATCACTACAATTACTTTTAAAAAAAAGTACTAAGTTATTTAATGTGTGGTTGTCTTTAAGACAACCACACATTAACTTAAAGCATAGATGCAATACAAAGTACACATGCTGTTACTAGGAGAGCCTTCCCTGCATAATGACCAATCTGATAGGCTATACCATCATGCCCCCCTTCAATTTCAATTAATTCATTTAAATTAAGTTCTGTTATTCCAATAATATTTTCCATATTTAAAAAATTATAAGTTTGTAATAAATTTAAAACGCATCTAATAGTCCCCTAAAAAAATCAATCATTTGATGAGATAAATATGGTGCGGGATTATGACTACTGTAAGGTGGACATCCCCCTTCTACTCTCAGTATTTCATTACCATTAAGCTCAACTAAATTCAATTTTTCTAAATTCATAATTTTAAATTTTAAAGTGTTAATTAATTCTGCGGTTTATTTTTCCGCACCCTTGTTTTTTTAGATTCATTACTTTTTTGAATCATGGTATAGTAATGGCCAATTACATTTAAGAAAACAATCTAATTCTTGCAGTGACGTCGAATTGTAAAATAGTATCTATTTTCCTACCAAAACTAGGTAAACACTTCAATACTTACAAAAATAGAATATCGAAATTCCTGAATTTCGATATCAAAATCAGAAATACCACACGAATTCCGATACAATACACTAAAAGTCAACACATTACAAATACAAAGTCATACTAATTTTTAATGAGTTTCATTGCTGCTTTTTAGCAATAAACTATACTTTTGTAAGAAAAAAAAAGAAAAAAAAATAATTATGATTTCTTATATGCACTACAATCTCAAATTTTTATTACTCTTTACAACTCTACTATGCGCACAAAATCCAAAAAAAGACCTTATATATAACACACCCTATTTAATTCTAGAAAAAGAGAACCTGATACAATCACTCACCAATGATCAAACCAAATCATATTGGAGTATTGGTGTATTATTTCTATTGGTAATTATTACAACATTTTTTGGGTTTTATCAGTATCGAATCAAAAAGAGACAGTCATCTCAATTTGAAAAAATAATAGATAAATCAACGAATAATGAAATACAAACCGTTGAAATAAATAAAAAAGAAGCCAAAACAGCTAAATCTGGAATAGAAGGTATTGGCATTAATGAAGAATTAGTGGAACAGATATTAAAAAAACTAACTCACTTTGAACTAACAAAAGGATACTTATTATCAAGCATTACCGTTCAGTCGCTTTCTGATACTTTTGAAACTAATAGTAAATATATTTCCAAAGTAGTCAATAGCTGTAAAGAAAAAACATTTGTTCAATATATTAATGACCTAAGAATCGAACATGCCTTAGAATCTTTAAAAAAGGATCCCAAATTACAGAAATATACCATTCAAGCATTGGCTATTGAGTTCGGCTTTAATAATGCTGAATCATTTTCTGCCGCTTTTTATAAAAAATCCGGTATTAAACCTGTTTGTTTTATAAAGCAACTCGAGAAATTAAGCGAAACATAACCAACTATAAATAAAAACAAAACTTCATTATCAGAATCCATTAATTAAAGGAAGCTGTTAATTTTAGGTTCTGCAATTTTTCTTATCAAGCCATATCCATATGATGATTAACAGGCAATATACTTTCAAACAAAGAACCTATGAGCTTGTTATCTATGATCATTTGTATTGCTATTATAAAACGTTATGTTACAAAAAGTAAAATCAGTCCTCATACATTTCCATCCACAAACGGGTCTCCTCCAAATCCAGTTCCTTTTCAATTTTCCTGAAAATCTCTTCGTGAACAGAACCGGTTTTGTGCATCAGTTCCAGTTTGTCACGTTCTATGTTTAAAAGATCTATCTGGAGTTTGGTGAAGTCGTTGAAGATCTCCCCTCTCAAAACCTTTCCTTTTCCGAAGAAATTAGCCGGAAGTTCCGTTTTTTGAAGACGATTGAATTTGACTTCGTATTTGCTTTTTATGTTGTGCAGTAAATCATCGTTAAGCAAAGAAAAATTATCCTCGATGTGGGTAATGGTTTGCGAAACAATAGTATTTCTGATTTCATATTCTTCGGCAAGAATTGAATACGGTTGCACTTTTAACTTTTTAATCAGCCAGGGCAAAGTAAGTCCCTGAATGACCAAAGTCGAAAGTATCACACAAAAAACCAGGTAGATGATGAGGTTTCGTAAAGGAAATTCGGTTGTTTTGTTCATCATTAACGGTAAAGCCAGCGCAGCCGCCATGGATACTACACCTCGCATTCCGGACCAGCCGAAAATAATCATATTACGATAATCAAATTCTTCTTTCATACGGATTCTTTTACTAAGCATTCTCGGAAGCAAAGTTGCCGGAACCACCCATAAAAACCGAACCAAAATTACGACTACACTTATCGAAGCGCCCCAAACAAACAAGGACCAACCTGAGTAATCTCCAATTCCGGCAATAATTTGTCGCAGCTGCAATCCGATTAAAATAAAAATCAAACCGTTTAAAATATTGGTCAAAACACTCCAAATCGTTCCGGCCATAATTCGGCTTTCGTGCGTAAAAATTGTTCCGGATCGGGCTGACAAATAAAGTCCGGTAGCAACTACGGCTAAAACTCCTGAACATTCAAAATGCTCTGCGATTAAATAAGAGGCAAAAGGCGTTAGCAAAGTCAAAGTAGCTTCGATCACCTCATCACAGACAAATCTCTTGTGAATATAACACATAATAAACCCCACAGCCAAACCAATTGCAATTCCCGCTACAGACATTACAACAAAGTTTAACCCCGCCTGCCAAAGCACAAAATTACCGGCCGTAATTGCGGTTAATGCATATTTGTAAGCTACCAGACCACTGGCGTCATTCACCAGACTTTCGCCTTCAAGAATCGAGATTAATCTGGGATGCAAACCCAATCCTTTGGTAATCGAAGTCGCAGAAACCGCATCCGGAGGCGAGACTATCGCGCCTAAGAGAAAAGCCAAAGGCCAGGAAATATCATCAATAAGCAGGTGCGCTGCAATTGCTACTGCCACCGTGGTAAACAACACTAAACCTACCGCTGCCAAAGTAATAGGCCGGATGGTTTGTTTAAAATCGGACCAGCTGGTGTACCAGGCGGCGTGGTATAAAAGCGGTGGCAAAAAGATAATAAAAACCACCTCAGGACTTAAAGCAATTACCGGAAGTCCGGGAACAATACTAATCACCACACCACAAAGCACTAGTACAATGGGAATTGGAAAATTGTATTTTTTACTAACGAGACTCAAAAAAGCGACTCCAAATAGTAACATGATGATTACAGTAATATTTTCCATTTTCGAATTGTTTTGGTATTTCGGTTATAACACTACGAATATACTATTTTTAGGACTTTAGTTAGAATTATGTTTCTGGGGGTTCCTTTTTTAGCCACGGATTACATGGATTAAAAAGATTTTTTTTACACATGTCCAAAAACTAGGTATCACCAATATTAAAATACTTTTTATACAAAATTTAAAATCCAAATAATCGTTTTAATCTGTGGCAAAAACAATTGCCAGCGGCAGATAAAATCAGAAGTGATAAAACTCATTTAATCAAATTTTGTTACATCCGACCTTATAAATACTTTAAAAAAAATTACATTTGAACCTTAATTCATATCCCAAATTATGATCCTGAAAAGAAATTTTATCGGTGTACTCGCCTTACTGGCTGTCTTATTTCATGCACCGATTGCCTATTCTCAAACGACTTCTCCAAAAACAGAGACTAAATCAAAACTATTTGAAGAAACCACTACGGATAGTGACTATCTGATGGCTATTGAAAAAGCGGGAGAGGTTTTGGAATCTGCGCATAACGATACTGAATTTGATGGAAACAGTCATCGTTTGTTTGGTGAAATCAAAGGAACGCAAAGTAAACTTGATCTTATTCTGGCCAGCCTAAAAGGAGCAAATCCGAATGTACGCAACCAGCAAATGTATCGCATTGTACTGAAAGAAATTGAGCTGGAACTTGACGAACAAAATACAGCAATCAATTCTCGCAATCTGGCACTTGAAAAAATCAAAAACAGGGTAATTGATTTGCGCAAGGATAAAACCCTCATGGGACTTTTGAAAGACACCCTTCGCCGCAAGCAATTTAAAAGTGAATTTGCGAATCTGAAAAAAAGATACTTGAGTACCGACAGTCTGATGACCAAGAATCAAAGTATTTTAAACCACAATAAAAGATTAACGGTTGAAAGAAAAATTGCAGTCTCTAATGCCTTAATTACTGTAGAGAGTAAACTGGAAAAATCCGGAATCAGTATGCTTAAAAAAGAATATCCAGTTTTATGGAGTACAAACGATTCTGTTGCAAAAAAGATCGTAGGTAAAAACATTAAAGCCAAAATAATTATTGAAGAAAACGTTGCGGAATATTATTTAAGTTACAGAGCCGGCGGCTTAATCACATTGCTTTTATTGATGGGAATATTGGGTTGGTACATTTCCCGTAATTTAAAATACCTCAACAGTAATGCACATGCCGAAAACCTGTCTCAGCTTAACTTCAAATACATCAATAGAGGTGTTGTTATTCCGGTTGCTGTCATTGGTCTTAACATTGCTGTAGTTAGCAATTTATATGCTCCGGCCCTATTTATTGAATCGATTCAGCTGGTTCTTCTGGGACTACTTACAGTACTTTTTAAAAATAAATGGTCGGCCGTTGCCATGCGCAACTGGTTACTTCTTTTGGTATTGTTTTTTATGCTGTGTTTCTTAGACTTGTTTATCCCTGTTGGTTTTATGCAGCGTTGTGCCTTTATTGTAATCAACCTCTTCGGAATCCGCTATGGTTTCGTGCAGATCAAAACCTTAAAAGATCAGTTGTACATCAAAGGCTTTTTTAAATGGGCCACCATCATTTTTATTGGTCTGAATGCTTTATCCATTTTCGATAATGTTCTCGGAAGAGTTTCACTTGCCAATATGTTAAGTCTTACTGCTTTTATATCGCTAACGCAGATCGTGGCACTGAGTGTACTTTTAAAAATTGTACTCGAAATTATTCTTTTACAAATTTACACGACCCGCATTAAACGTGGTATCGAGAAAATCTTTGATCATGAAAGCTTATCTGATACACTAAAAAGACCATTCATCATTGTCATCAGTTATATGTGGATTGTGGTCATTGCAGCCAATTTAAACATTTGGGAATCACTGCGCACCGGTTTGGGTTCGCTACTAAGTCATCCAAATACGATTGGAAGTATCACTTTTACGCTGGGTAATATTGTCTTATTTTTTATCATCATCTGGGTTGCGCATTTATTACAAAACTATGTGGCTTATTTCTTTGGAGAAATTGACGATGAAAACGAAGAAACGATCAATAAAAGACAGCATTCTAAACTACTCATCACAAGGCTTGTGGTTTTAATAAGTGGTTATCTTTTGGCTGTAGCTGCTTCGGGAATGCCTCTGGACAAACTGAGCATTCTACTGGGAGCCTTGGGTGTTGGTGTGGGTCTTGGACTTCAGAATGTCGTTAATAATTTCGTCTCAGGTATCATCCTGATTTTTGACAAACCCATTCAGATTGGAGATGTCATCGACATTAGTTCTGAATCTGGCCGGGTAAAATCGATGGGATTGCGTACCACCAAAATCAACTCTTCAAACGGTGCCGAAATCATTATTCCGAACGGTAATTTGTTATCCCAAAATATTACGAACTGGACCTATACCGACAATTTTAAACTCGTTGAAATAACAGCCAAAGTAACTGGTGATGTTATGCCGGAAGCAATCAATGCGATTATTCTGGAATCGCTCGAAAGTATGGCATTGGTCAATACATCCAAAGTTCCGCAAATTTATTACAGCGCCATTTCTGATGGAAAATTCAAACTGCAAATAAAATTCTGGTGTAGCATTTACCGTACTGAAGAAACTATCAGCAATGCAAGACAGGTTCTTTTCAGTAATTTTAAAGAAAAAGGCTTAACGCTGTCTACCTAAACATACTCCTACTTTTCGAATTCAAAGGAATAAAAGATGGAAATGACTTTCTCAAAAGTTATTTCCGTCTTTTTATTTAATCTTCTAACGAACTCATTTACCTCTTTACATATTTATTCAGGATGTAATGTGTCACAGGTCGTAACGGACTATTATTTTCCGGATGTCTGCCATGTGCATCAAAAAATTCAATTCCATTTGCCGTCTTAGCATACCATATAATCGCTACTCCGTTTTTATCAAAATAAGTGGTCGTATCACAAACCTTAATCTTTTTAAGATTGACAAGCGTTGGGTCTATTATTTCAATATTAGCAGATTTAGCAAAACCTTGTATTTTTAAATCACAATCTACCATTTCATAGTGATCCCCTGACCACTGCATACATTCCTTATCTGGAAAAGCGAAATAAATAATTAAACCTATTAAACACAAAATACCAACAATACCAATAATAGCACGTTGTAATCCTACCCCAAGTTCAGGACTAGGTTCAGGATCATGGATTTCTTCAACATCTACATTTACAAATGAATTGATTTGTGTTTTTTTGACTTCAATACCATTTATTTCCTCTGTCCCGTTTACTTTTTCTCTTTCTTTTCTAACCAAAAAATTATCTAGAATTCCGGAATGCGTATTCTCTTCCTTTTTCGGATTCAATACTTCTATTTTTTCTTCATTTTCAATCAGACCTTCAACTTCAATTTGACCTTCTTCTTCAATTGAACCTTCTTCTTCAGTTAGATCTTCTTCTTTAAATAACTCCTGCATCCTAAATTTAGTAAAAGGTCTTGCCTTGAAATCGACCAGGATTGCGGCCATATTTACTACATCCAGAATTGTTGGATCGGATTCTCCTTTAAAAAAATTATCAATAGGTCTGAATTTATCTATTTGCTTATCAAAGCTATTCTTTTTGTTCACATCAAAAGCCAGTCCTAACAAAGAACTAAAAACGGTTAAATCGTCCTGATTTCTATTTTGCTGCTGAAATAATTCCCAACATAAATTGCGGAGTTTGGCTCTGGTAGGGTTTTCCAAATAAACAGAATGTCCGCCCTTTTTTTCTATCTCATATTTCTTCTTAACCGCTTTTTTGTAATCTTCAAAAGTATTGTTTGGCATGATATCTTAGGATTTTTAAGGATTTGTCAATTGGATTTTCAAGGACTTTTACGGAATTATAAGGACTTCAAAAAATACATCGGAATTCCCGGAATTCCTTATCAATACAGGCTTACAAGCGTCGTTACTTTGCCTTCAGAATCAGTTAACGTTTTGATCTGCAGGTCAAAAACAAATGTACAAAACTAGTTCAATTAAAAAGTGCGGAAAACCGTAAAACGGAGTTTATCCGGGAAGTATAAATGAAAATTTTACGGCCTACGCACTTCACTTCCCAACAAAATTGGCATCGCCATAACAAGATTCAGAAAAGTTCTGAACGGGCATGCCGCATATAATTTTTAAATCCAAAAACCATGAAAAATTTATATTTGATGGGAGCAATTGTGCTTCTTAGTGCCTCTTTATATTCTTGCACCGCTGACGAATACGATACTGCAAAAACAAATGACAAACCTGCAATACCTGCATATGCTGACGGGCCCGGAGATCAACCCATAACGGTTCCGCCACCACCACCACCAACAAAATAATGGCAAATTAGATTATTACATTTACAATTAATTACTATTTTTAGGGGAAAGTAACTTTTATGGTACGATCCCCTTTTTTTTATTTTTTATTTTTCCTGCTGCTTATTTCCTGCAAAGAAAAAACTGTCGATACTGTTGATACTACCTCAACTAAAAAAGAGGCCAGAGGGTATCTCAGTAAAGGGATGGAAAATTTTCAGAATAAAAATTTTAACACTGCATTCTACCAATATAATAAAGCAAAAATAGCCTGCGAAACCTTAAAAGACAGTGCCAATATTGTATACAGCCTGATTCAGATGGCTAATATACAGCAGATCAACGGAGATTATTACGGCAGCAAAGAAACCCTAACTGAAGCACTGCCCTATCTCAAAAAGAAAGATGTGTATAGTGCTGCCATTAATAATTCATTTGGCATTGCTGACAAAGAACTCTCTATCTATAATGACGCTATTTTCTTCTATAAAGAAGCTTTAAAAGACTGTACCGATGATGCATCCAGACAATCTCCCTTAAATAACATTGCCGTTGTTTACATTCAGCAGAAAAAATATACTGAAGCGATCAACATCTTAAACACCATATTGGATAAAAAACTCTTAGATAAGGAGCCACCAAAAAAAGCAAGGGTTTTAGACAATCTGGGCTATGCCTATTTTAAAATGGGTGAGACGGAAAAGGGATATTCCCTGATGAACGAAGGGCATAAAATGAGAACTCAGAGCGAAGATTTCTATGGAAGTATCGAGAGTAATTTACATTTAGCCGAATTTTATTCCAAATCAAATTCCCAAAAATCTAACCAATATGCTCAGGCAGCCTATCAGCTTGCGACACATTTCAATAGTGTTGATGAACGCTTAAGGGCTTTGTCCTTTTTAATGTCTAATGATTCCGGAATTAAAAACGTACAGTATGCCCAAAAGTTCATTTTCCTGAACGACAGTATTATTAAGATCCGAAACAATTTTAAAAATAAATTTGCTAAAATTAAGTACGATTCTAAAAAAGAGAAAGATGAGAATCAGAAACTTCGTTTAGAAAGAGCCGAGAACTTGCTTTCAATTCAGGAAGCCAAATACCAAAGGGCGTTTTTTATAATCGGAATAGCTGCTTTGTGTCTTTTACTATTGTATTTGAGAAAATTTTATCAAAACCGAAACCGAATCGAAAAATTAACAGCGGCATACGATACCGAAACCCGGATTGCCAAAGACATTCATGACGAATTGGCAAATGATGTTTTTAATACCATCACCTTTACACAAACACAGTCTCTGGAAAGTACCAATGTAAAAGAAAATTTAGTTCATAAACTGGATCAGATCTACAATCGGGTTCGTGGAATTTCAAGAGAAAATAATGAAATTGATACGAAAGCCAATTATGCGGTTAACTTAAAAGAAATGCTTTCGACATATAACAGCACCAGTACCAATGTCATTATTAATAATATTGAAAAAGTAAACTGGGATTTAGTTGACGATATCAAAAAAGTTGCTGTACATAGGGTTCTACAGGAATTAATGGTCAATATGAAAAAGCACAGCGAGGCATTAGTAGTCGTTTTGAAATTTGAAAATACTGCCAACAAAATACTTATTGAATACTCTGACAATGGCAAAGGCTGTGAAAAAGATAAAATAATCAAAAATGGCCTTCAGAATATGGAAAACCGTATTCTGGCCACAAAAGGAACTATTACTTTTGACACTGAACCAAGTAAAGGTTTTAAAGTAAAAATAACACTGCCTAAATAAATAACTTATGTTTAAAAAAGTACTAGTTGCCGAAGATCTTGATACTATGAATTTAGGAATTGAACAAGTCCTGAAGGATTTAAATATCAGCCATTTTCAACAATCAAAATATTGTGATGAAGCCTTTCTCAAAATACGGAGAGCAATTCAGGATGATGAGCCTTATGACTTATTAATTAGCGATCTTTCCTTCAAGACTGATCATCGCGAAGTAAAAATTGCTAACGGAGATGAACTGGTTCAAAAAGTACGTGAATTACAGCCCAATATTAAAATCATTGCTTATTCGGTCGAAGATAAAAGTTATCGCATCAAATCACTTTTTGAAGATGCAAAAGTGGATGCTTTTGTATTAAAAGGTCTCAATAGCATCCAAGAACTGAAAAAAGCGATTCATCTTATTTTTACTTCAGATCAAAAATTTATTTCGCCTGAGGTTGCTTCTGCACTTCAGGAAAAAAATAATTTTGAAATCGATGATTTAGACATACTCATTCTAAAACATTTATCGCTCGGAACTCTTCAGGATGATATCATAGAAACGTTTAAAGAGATGGGGATAAAACCCAATAGTAAAAGCGCCATCGAGAAAAGAATTTCGAAACTGAAAGATTTTTTCAAAGCCAATAATACCATTCATTTGGTTACCATTACCAAAGATATGGGAATTATTTAAGATCCCTGATTTTTAATCCTACCTATTCAAAGCTCCTTCGGGGGCTTTTTTTATGGTCCAATTTTAAATTTTCCAGATTATGGATTTCCGTAAAATACTGGTTCTTAATGAACCTACATTTGATAAAAATAAAAGAATGATTCGTTCAGATCAGCTATTATTAGAATTACCCGAACGCAAATAATAATTTAAAAAAACCAATTATGATAAACGATTTAAAAAAATTCTTAAACGAAGAACAAGATCCAAAAGCCGTTGAAAAGTTATTAAGCAAAGTCAATGGATTACTCACCTCAGGTGAACAGGTAGAATACATAGCAGTACAAAAAAAACCGGCCTTAAATTTATCTCCTGACTGTATTGCCTTAACTAATAAAAGAATAATCTTCTGTAGGCCGAAAAATTTAGGTTTGTCAATGGATTTTCAGGATTATGCCTGGAAAGATATTTTAGATTGTCACATGAAGGAAGGAATTATGGGTGCAACTTTTACTATGAAGACGACCACAGGAAAAATGAACATGCTTGATTATTTGCCAAAGTCACAGGCCAGAAAATTGTATCAATTTGCTCAGGAAAAAGAAGAAGAAATGATTGTTTACAGACGCGAACGCGATCTTGAAAACAAGAGAGCAATTGCCGGAGGAGGAATAACTGTAAATACCGGGACATCAGTTCCTCAAAGTACAGAGCAAAAAGAAGATCCTATTGAAACACTTAACAAACTCAAAAAATTACTGGAAGGCGAAATCATTTCGCAAATAGAATTTGACTCAAAAAAAACAGAAATATTATCTAAAATGTAAATTATGAAAAGTAAACTAACTGCAACAATTTTAACTTTCTTTCTTGGAGGACTTGGAATTCACAAATTCTATTTAGGAAAATCGACACAAGGAATAATGTATATTTTATTTTGCTGGACATTAATCCCCTCGATACTAGCTTTCTTTGAATTTTTCGGATTGTTATTTATGTCGGATCATTCCTTTAATGTGAAGTACAATAATGGATTTTAGCTTTTAAACACATTAAAAAAATATGCTTAATAATTATAGAATCTTCTATAAAATCTCATTCCTACTTCTAACACTAGGAATGAGCTCATGCCATAAAAAATTACCTCCTCAAAAAATAAACACTTTTTATCAGGAGGTAATTACTCCGGCAGATCGCCAGACTATTAATCCCGAAGAAGCCAAAACCTACCACATAGACACTGAATATCAATATAAATACCGCACAGGCACTTCAGGGAATTATGAATACAACTATAACGTAAAAGGGGTTGATATTAAGGGAGATTCGGTTTTTGGAAACATCAATGTAAAAGGAAAATATGGTGCAGGAATCTTAAAGTTTGATACTATTCCTGATCTCGAAATTAAAACAGAATGGATAGAACATGAAAAACTAAATGCTAAAGATTTAAAAGGGAATACTTATCAACTAGTCGTTCACTAGCCAATTTCCCAAAAACCTATTCTTATGAAATACACTTTACTTTTTATATTTTTAACCTCTTTTCATCCCTTTGAAGCGAAAGTATTTATCTGTGGCCCAACAGGTGCCAAAAAATACCATTACAAGGAAAATTGTCGTGGTCTGAGCTCCTGTCGTAGTGAAATTTCCAAAGTGTCTGTTAAACGTGCACAGGGCCTTGGACTCACCCTTTGCGGTTGGGAAGACTGACCTTATCAAAGCGACAGAAATTCTTTTAAACATTTGATAATAATCACTTTACATTTAATTCACATTAGTTTTATTAATTTGAATAAAACTAATCGTTATGAAATTCTTTAATCTAAATTTTCTAGTTTCATTCAAAGAATGGCTTTTTTTAAGAGCAATGCAATCTTCTTTCCTTCATTAATAAATTACAATTTTAAAAAGGAAAGTACAATTGAATGAATAAAGTTGAGACCTCATTTTTGCATAAAAACCAATTTGGAGATGATTTCTTGTGGGGTGTTTCAACCGCCGCTTTCCAAATTGAAGGCGCACATGATACCGACGGAAAAGGCCCTTCTATTTGGGATGTTTTTACTTCTCAGAAAGGAAAAATAAAGAACGGACATCATGCTTCAACTGCTTGCGATTTTTATAATTCGTACCAAAACGATATCGATTTAATTCGTGAGCTGAATATTCCGAACTTTCGATTTTCGATCAGCTGGCCCCGAATCATGCCTACCGGGGTTCCTCCAATTAATCAGGCCGGAATAGCCTATTACAACAAAATCATTGACGCTCTGCTCTCGGCCGGAATTGAACCGTGGATTACACTTTACCACTGGGATCTTCCACATGATTTAGAGCTAAAAGGAGGCTGGACCAATCGCGAATCGGTTAACTGGTTTTCGGCCTACGTTGAAATCTGCGTCCAAAGTTTTGGTGACCGGGTTAAAAACTGGATGGTAATCAATGAACCCTCCGTTTTTACAGGTGCGGGGTATTTTCTGGGCATTCATGCTCCAGGAAAAAAAGGCATTACCAACTACCTAAAAGCCATGCACCATGTCACTTTAGCTACCGCAGCAGGTGCCAAAATAATACGAAATCGTATACCAGACGCTCATATTGGAACAACTTTCTCCTGTACACATATTGAACCCGCAACTCAGTCTTCTAAAGACATCGAAGCAGCGAAACGGGTAGACACTTTATTAAACAGAACTTTTATCGAACCCATTTTAGGAATGGGTTATCCCCAAGGCGATTTACCGGTATTAAAGAAACTTAATGCTTATATTGTAGAAGATGATCTCAATAATTTGTCTTTTGACTTTGATTTTATTGGTCTGCAATGTTACACCCGCGAAGTTGTAAAATCATCTTTACTTATTCCGTATATCGGTGCCGAACTAATCAGTGCCGAAAAAAGAAATGTCATTTCAACCGATATGGGATGGGAAGTTTACCCTCCTGCTCTTTATGAAGTACTTAAAAAATTTAATGCCTACAATGGTATCAAAAAGATTATTATTACCGAAAATGGCGCCGCTTTTCCCGATACTCTAAAAAATGGAAAAGTATATGATATTAAGCGTACGCACTACATTCAGGACCATTTGGAGCAAATTCTGAAAGCTAAAAAAGAAGGTCTAAATGTTGACGGTTATTTTGTTTGGACACTTACTGACAATTTTGAATGGGCCGAAGGTTACAACGCCCGTTTTGGATTGATACACGTAGATTTCGACACCCAACAAAGAACCATCAAGCATTCAGGATTGTGGTTCAAAGATTTCTTGTCTTAAGATAAACGCTGTATAAAGTAATTTTGCTCCACTTCCATTGACGAAATCAGAACAAATTTTATTGGCTTAAAAAGTAAAAAATACGACACCGAAATCTTATAATTTTTTTGTATTAAAAAGCAAAAAAAACACCAAAAACCCTTGATTTCATTAGGTTTACTGGTGTTTTTTTCTTATCTTTATAGTATAAATAACAGCCAATATATGCCGAAAAACACACTCTTTACACGCCTGAATTTTGTTTCAAAAAATGATTCATTTTACTTCTTCCTGCATTTTATTTTTCAAAATGCTTCTCTGTTTTATTTCAAAACTATTCCGTTTGGTCTTTTTTACGCACAAAGTATAAACGTGCAGAAGACACAAAAGCGACCGCCCCAACTGTAGCTGTAATTATTTTTCGTGGATAGATTTTCTTAACTATTTTTCTTGAGAGTACGTACTTAAAATTATAGAAACGATTTCCTTTTTCAGGATAACTTTCCACGAGATTGCCTTCTTCGAGGTTACCTTCTTCGATGATCTCGACCTCAGCAGCTGCATTAATTTCGACAACACTTATCATGTGTTTGACCTCATTAATTCGACACTTTTCATTGTACTTTTTAAAAGGACGTGGTTGAAAGTCTACCATAATTGCTGCCAGATTTATGGCATCAATATTTGATGGATCGGTCTCTCCTTTAAAAAAAGTTTCGATCGGTCTGAACTTATCTTTTTGTTCATTAAACTTATTTTTTCGTGTATGATCAAAATCTAAACACAATAAATTTCTGAAAACATTTAAGTCGTCCTGAGTCGGATTATTTTCAAAAATAATCCAACACAAGTCACGGAGCTTTGCGCGCGAAGGGTTGTACAAATAATCAAAGTATTCACCTTCTTTCTCGATCTCGTATTTGCTCTTAATCGCTTTTTTGTATTCTTCTAATGTCTGGCTATGCATGGTATTTTTTTGGGAATTTTCGGGAATTGTTGGGAATCTCAGGAAAACGAGGGAATTCTGGGAATCCCCTACCATTAAAGGCTTTAAAGTGTCTTTTCTTTGCCATAGAAATTAGTTCAAGTTTTATCTGCAGATTAAAACAAAAATATAAAACTAGTTCAAATTAACAGTGTAAAAAAAACCGTAAGACCGATTTTATTCGGGAAGTATAAATAACGTCTTACAGTTCTACACATTGTACTTCCCAAAAAACCAATATTGGTATTGCCCTAACCAACCTCCGGACTATTTCCGGTCAGCAATACCCATGTCTAATTTCTAAATCTAAATAATATGAAAAAGCTAATAATTTTTATCGCTTTCACGATACTATTCAGCATGTTCTCCTGTACACCTGATGAATACGAAACTCCAACCAAACAGGAAAAGGAAAAAGCAATCACTCCTGCAAAACCAACTTTTGCAGATGGGCCTGGCGATGGAACACCTCCACCTCCACCTCCACCAGAGATTTAATAAAGATATTATTTTTAGTATCTAATTAATTACTATTTTCGGGGAAAGTAAATTTATATGTTACGGTCCCCGTTTTTTTATTGTATTATTCTTTTTTTTCTGTTTTCCTGTAAAGAAAAAGAGACCATAAAAACAAACACAGAAGCTATCCGAAAAAAAGCGCTTAATTTACGGAATAAAGCAATTGAAAATCATACCAAACAAAACTTCAATAGTGCTTTCGATCAGTTTTATAAATCAAAGCAACTGTACGAGGCTTTAAAAGAAAGTGGCAAAAAAGACAGTGTCAACATCGGCTACATCCTGATCCAAATTGCATCTATTCAACAAATTAATGGAGATTATTACGGTAGTAAAGAAACTGTTACCGAAGCCCTATCTTACATTAAAAAGAAGAATGTCTATACAGCATATATAAATAATATATTAGGTGTTGCCGACAAAGAACTTTCCCAATATGATGATGCAATCTATTACTATAAGGAAGTTGTCAAAGATTATACATCACCTATTGAAAAGTTATACCCTTTAAACAATATCGGGGTCGTTTATATCCAACAAAAAAAATATGACAAAGCAATTATTCTTTTAGAATCTCTTTTAAACAAACAATTATTAAAAGAGAAAACTTATGCCAACAAGAAATCACTGGTTATGGATAACCTAGGTTATGCCTATTTTAAGAATGGAATGGAGGAAAAAGGATTTCGCTTAATGAATGAAGCGCTCCAAACCAGAAATGAAATTAAAGATACTTACGGCAGTATTGAAAGCTACCTGCACCTCGCAGATTACTATACTAAAAAAGATATTCCAAAATCAGATGAAAATGCCCTTGCAGCTTACAGCGTCGCCACAAAACTAAACAGTGTTGACGAAAGATTGGAAGCCCTTCAAATTCTAATTTCTAATGACCACAGTCCTAAAAAAAGCCAATACGTTCAAAAATATTTTAAACTAAACGACAGTATCATTAAGGTTCGAAACAACTTTAAAAATAAGTTTGCTAAAATTAAATACGATGCTAAACTGGAAAAGGATGAAAATGCTAAACTTCGTTTAGAAAAAGCCGAAACTCAATTGTCTCTCCAAAGAGCTAAATATTTGCGAATTGTATATATAATCATTTTCGTTTTCTTAGTCATTCTAATTTTAATTGTAGTGCGTTATTACAAAAACAAGAACAAAGCAATCGAATTTAAAACTTCGTATATGACCGAAGCCCGCATCGCGAAAAAAATCCATGATGAGCTGGCAAACGATGTTTATAATGTCATTGCTTTTGCAGAGTCACAGCCTTTATCTAAAGAAAACACCAGAGAAAATCTACTCCAAAAACTAGATGATATTTACGGCCGTGTAAGAGGAATTTCTAGAGAAAACAACAAGATTGAGACTGGTGCAGATTTCACTTACAGCATTAAAGAAATGCTTTCGACTTACAAAACCAACGAAAGAAACATTATTGTCACCAATTTAGAAAGCATTAACTGGGAAACGATTAACGATACTAAAAAGATCACCATTAGCCGAATTTTACAGGAATTAATGGTGAATATGAGAAAACACAGCAACGCCACTATTGTTGGGATAAAATTTGAAAATAATGAGAAATCAATCGCTATAAACTATACCGACAACGGTAAAGGTTTTGAAAAGGCCACTATTGCAAAAAATGGTCTGCAAAACATGGAACAACGCATCCAGGCCGTTAAAGGAACTATTACTTTTGATACAGCACCGGATAAAGGATTTAAAGCGAACCTATCTATACCTAAATAAATTCAACATTATAATTTGACTATCTAATAATTTGCATAGACAAAAAAAGCCTTTCAAGATTACTCTCAAAAGGCTCTTTCCCTTCAAAAAACAGGTTAATAAAAAACTAATCCTGTATACTATTTCGTTATTTTAAGGCAAATAAACTTTAGTTTAAATTAGATACAATGTCTTTCTCTAAAACTTCAACGGCTTCTTTCCAGTTGTTTACCCTTAAATGGTGCGTTAGATTAACGTTATGAAATGCGGTAAACATAATTGGTTTTCCCATGCAATGATCTAAATTTTTTCTGTGATCATCAATCATATAATCGGTATTGATAATTCGTTTGCTGCCGCATAAAATGATGTTTTCCCATGTGATAAAAGGAAAATGCTCTGCCAACCAGGCTACTTTCTCAGCCAGTGATACCGGAAACTCTGTTGCAGCAGAAACAATAAATATTTCAAAATTTTCCTGTAATCGGCGTAAACTTTCGACTGCGTCGGGTATTACCGGCAGATTTCTGAAAAAATTATCTGCATTCAAAACTTTACGCAAAAGTACCCTGTCACTAAAAGCTTCTTCTTCGCTTAATCCCTGAATACTTTCTTTTGAAAGTGAGGTTCCGCTCTCTTCGTTATACTGTTTTATTAATTGTGCTTCAATGTCGGCAAGTACACCGTCCATATCGATGGCAATAGTTTTCTTTTTCATTTCGATTAATTTTGCAACAAATTTACGCAAATATTGCAAAGTATTGCAATTTTAACTTATTTTTGCAATATAAATTTGCAAGACATGAAAAAAGAGGAACGTCAAAAAGTAATTTTAGAATACCTGTCAAAAGAACATCGACTTACTTTACAAGAACTTAGCGTCTATTTAAATGTTTCTGAAGACACGATAAGACGGGATGTAAAAGAACTTTCAGATCAGGGATTGTTAAAGGCTGTCCGCGGTGGTGCGGTTGCCCCGTCTCCGATTCCGCTTCATTTTAGAAATAGAGAGAAACATGACCTTGAAAACAAAAAAATAATAGCCGAAAAAGCAATCTCTTATCTAAAAGACGGGCAGGTTGTTTTTATCGATGGTGGAACCACTTCATTAGCTTTAGTAGCCAGTTTCCCTTATGATTTGAAAATAACGGTTATTACAAACAGTTTTCCTGTAGCGGCCCTAATCGAAGATTTGCCCAATATCGAATTGATTTTTGCAGGGGGAAGAATGTGCAAAACTTCTTTCGCGACTGCAAGTATAGAAACCATAGATTTTTTCAGAAACTTCAGAGCTAACATTTGTATTCTCGGACTTTGCAGCATTCATCACGAACGTGGTGTTACAGGGATTTTACACGATGATTCTCAGATAAAAAGAAACATGATTCAGCACTCCGATTTTGTTATTGCTCTGGGCTCTATCGAAAAAGTAGGCACTGCTGAATCCTATTTTGTTTGTCCGATTAAAGATATTGACGTACTGGTGACCAATATTGATCCGAAGGATGAAACCTTAAAACCTTATCAAAATGCAGGAGTGACACTTGTTTAAAAACTTTTTGGTTTCATTACGCACTGTAGCATCAGAATTGTAGCCCTAAAAGTGCGTCTTTATTTCTGTACCCTACTATAAAATTCTCCTTACTATTTTTCATAACTTTACACCTATCAACAAATTAATCCTAAAAATCCATTTACTATTTGAAAATTAAACATCCGTAAAATGCAATTCCAATATTTTTTGCCATCAGAAATTCTGAAGCCTTATATCAAACATTACTATATTTTTGAATCAGATTCGGATAAGGAGTTTGAAGACACAGTATTTCCGAGTGGCGAAATGGAAATTATTTTCAATCTTGGTGATGGCATTTGGGAATCATTGGTTGACCAGACTTTCTACAAAACTCCAAAAATTGAATTATGGGGACAGATCACTAAACCTCTTGCCATAAAATCAAAAGGCAAACATACGATGTTGGGAATTCGGTTTTATACGCACACGGCAGCTTATTTTTTTAAGGATGAAATCGGAATATTCAACAATCAGATTTTCGATCTCGAGGATATAATTGGTAATCCAATAAAACATTTGCACGATCAGTTACTAGAAACTTCTGATATTAAAAAAAGGATCGAACTGATCGAAACCTTCCTGATACAAAAAATTATAACAAACGATAAAATATCGGATAAGATCGAAAAAGTAGCTCACATCTTATCCAGTTTACTCAACGACCCGACTGAAAGCAATATCAACAGTATTTCAGTAAAATATGGTATAACACCCCGTTATCTTCATAAACTAGTCTTTCAGCATACGGGACTCGCTCCAAAAGCATTCAATAAAATCAAACGTTTCCAACACAGTCTTAAGCTCATTAACACTACCGAATATCCCTTTACTTCTATTGCTTATGATTCTGGCTATTTTGATCAATCCCATTTTATAAGGGATTTTAAATCCTTTACGGGAACTACGCCAACTTCCTATTTAGAGAATCAGTCTCCTATCAATCAATTAATTATCTAAAAAGAATATTCTGCATTACAAAATTAATTCTTAGTACCTTAGAAACTAAGCCCCTTCATTTAAAATTCAGTTCCGATTTGTACAATTCAGACGTTTTTACCCTGACTATCTTTGACAAAAATAATAGTCAATCTAAAAACTTTATACTATGAATTCTTTTAATACGACATCAGAATTGAATCCAAAATCAACCTTTTTCTTAGTTGGTTTTTACAACCTCTTTTTTAATCGAAATCTCATTTATCTGACATTCAAATTCATTGCAATTGTCCTGTTGCTTTCCGGCTGTAATTCATCTTCCAAAAATAAAACAGCAGATTTAAGAGAAGCAAAAAAAGCAATACAGGAAAGCAATGCCATTTATTTTGATTCTTTTAAAAACAATGATCCGTCCCTATTTATAGACCGCTATGCCGAAGATGCTTCTATCTTACTCCCAAACGCACCACAAATCTATGGAAAAGAAGGTGCGGCCAAATTTTTCAGAAAAGCTTATGATGAATATGGCTTAAGAGGCGGAAAATTTATCACCACAGCAGTATACGGTGACGGCATAGCATATGTGACCGAAGAAGGCCTGTGGCAATCCTTAAACTCCAAAGGTGAATTAATGGATGATGGGAAATTTTTGGTTCTCTGGAAGAAAACTTCAAAAGGCTGGAAAATGTTCAGAGATTCTTTTAGCAGTAATCGAGAAGCTAAACAATTGAAATAATCTCTTTTACATTCTTTTCACCCGCAATTAAAAAAGCCTTTCAAGTATAAAATCTTGAAAGGCTTTTGTCTACAAATTAAAAAGCAATATTATTTCCAACCGCCACCTAAGTCTCTGTAAACATGGACTGCAGCATTCAATTGTTCTTTTTTAGTATCTACCAATTCCAGTTTTGCTTCTAATGCATCTCGTTGTGTCATTAAAACCTCAAAATAATCTACTCTGGCCGATTTAAACAAATCATTAGAAACATCTATTGAAGTGTTCAAAGCATCTACCTGTTGCGATTTAAGATCATACCCTTTTTGTAAGTTTTCGATCTTCGAAAGTTGATTAGAAACTTCTAAATAAGCATTCAAAATGGTACGATCGTAATTGTACAAAGCCTGAAGCTGTCTTGCATTTGCGCTGGCGAATTCTGCTTTAATCGCATTTCTGTTGATCAGCGGTGCGGCCAGATCTCCTGCTAATGAATACAGAAGTGACTCCGGAAATGTTAACAGATAAGAAGGTTTAAACGCCTGCACTCCTATTGCAGCTGAAATGTCTAATGAAGGATAGAATTCTGCACGTGCCACTTTTACATCTAATTTTGAAGCGACTAATTCTAATTCTGCCTGTTTCACATCAGGACGATTTGCCAGTAATTGAGACGGAATTCCTGAAGTCACAACAGCCGGTAATAAGCTCAGGAAGTTGTTTGTATTGGTTCTTTTAATTTCCTGTGGATATCTTCCCAATAAAAAGTTGATTTTATTCTCCGTTTCTTTTATTTGCTGAAGAATTCCAAATTCCATACTTTTTGAAGTTAAAACCTCAGCTTCAAACTTCTTCACTCCCAGTTCGGTCGCTCTTGCCGCCTGCTTCTGAATTTTTACAATTTCCAAAGCATTCGTCTGCAATTTGATGGTTTGTTTTACAATGTCCAATTGGGTATCTAAAGCCAGTAACTCATAATAAGAATCGGCTACTTCGGCAATAAGATTCGTAATTACAAAGTTCTTCCCTTCAACTGTTGCTAAATATCGATTTAAAGCTGCTTTTTTAGAATTGCGCAGTTTTTTCCAGATATCAACTTCCCAGTTTGCATAGGCCGAAATAGTAAAATCTCCCAATGGATCTGGGGTCTTTACACCAGGTTTAATGTCTGTATTGGCATCACCTGCACCCTGACTGGTGTAGCGGCCCACTTTCTCTACTCCCGCTCCGGCACGAACACCAACAGTTGGCAATAAAAGTCCTTTTTTTACACGAATGTCATTTCTTGCAATCTCAATTTCCTGCAAAGTAATGTTTAATTCCTGATTGTTCTTAAGCGCAACATCAATTAGCTCTACCAGATTCTGATCTTTAAAATAATCTTTCCACGCTAATGTTGCCGTATTGTTGTTTGCATCCTGAATCTGAGTTGTTGTACCAAACGACTCAGGAACTGGTGTGCTTGTTGTTGTAGTCTCAGGAGCAGGGGCCTTACACCCTGCAACCATGAGACATGCACTCAATGCAATACTATATTGATATGATTTGAATTTATACATGATTGTTATCAATTTCTTCTGTTAATGGATTCTCTTCTTCATGTTTCACTAGTTTGTATCTCTCTGCTATTTTTCCAAAGATGTAATACAAACCAGGAATCAAAAACACCCCACAAATCGTTCCGATAAGCATACCTCCTGCTGCAGCAGTACCAATCGTACGGTTACCAATTTTTCCGGGACCGGTAGCAAATGCAAGTGGTAATAAACCTGCTATAAAAGCAAAGGAAGTCATCAAGATTGGACGGAACCTTGCTTTGGCTCCTTCCATTGCAGCTTCCAGAACTGATTTACCTGCAGCATGTCGCTGAATTGCAAACTCTACAATCAACACGGCATTTTTACCCAATAAACCAATAAGCATTACCATGGCTACCTGTGCGTAAATGTTGTTCTCTAATCCTGTTAATTTCAGTAAAAAGAAAGCTCCAAAAATACCTGCCGGTAAAGAAAGAATTACAGATAATGGTAAAATAAAACTCTCGTATTGAGCTGCCAGTACCAGATATACGAATCCTAAACAGATCAGGAATACCCAGATTGCCTGATTCCCCTGTGCTACCTCATCAGCAGAAATACCTGCCCAGTCGATGTCGTATCCTCTAGGCAATTTTTTAGCAGCAACTTCCTGAACAACTTTAATTGCCGTACCGGAACTATATCCCGCTGCAGCCGAACCACTAATTTGTGTGGAAGTGTACATATTATGTCTTGTGATTTCAGAAAGTCCGTATACTTTTTCCAATCTCATAAAAGCGGAGTAAGGTACCATTTCATCACGGTTGTTTTTCACATACAGTTTTAAGATATCATCGGGCTGAGCACGATATTCCGGAGAAGCCTGAACAATTACTTTATAGTTAATTCCGAATTTAATAAAACTGATTTCGTAGTTACTTCCCACAAGAGTTGACAAGGTATTCATGGCATTTTCGATGGAAACTCCTTTTTGTTGTGCCAGATCATTGTCGACTTTCATCATGTATTGAGGAAAACTAGAGCTATAGAAACTAAACACGTTAGACAATTCCGGATGTCTGTTCAATTCAGCAACAAAGTCATTATTTACCTTTTCCATTTTTTTGTAATCTCCGGAACCTGTTTTATCCAATAAACGAAGCTCAAATCCTCCGGCAGCACCATATCCAGGTACAGCAGGCGGTTGGAAAAACTCGATATTAGCTCCTGCAATATCTTTACATTTTTCCTCCATTTCATGCATGATCTCCAAAACAGATTCTTTTCGGTCGCTCCAATCCTTAAGGTTAACCAAACAAGTTCCTGAGTTTGCTCCTGTACCTTCAGAAAGAATTTCATAACCTGCCAATGAAGAAACTGATTTTACTCCGTCTATATCTTCAGCAATTTTCTGAACTCGCTCTGCAATATTGTTGGTTCTTTCTAATGAAGAACCCGGAGGTGTCTGAATTACAGCATAGAACATTCCCTGATCCTCATTCGGAATAAATCCGGAAGGAACTGTGCTGCTCACTAACCATGTTCCGGCACAAAATCCTAACAAAGCAATTACAGTAACGGCTCTTCTGTTTACAATCTTACCTAATACATTTTGGTATTTCCCCTGAGCCAGATTAAACTTATTGTTAAAACCATCTATAAAAACATTAACAGGTGTTTTCTTTTTAGGCAGAGCATGATTATTTTTTAACATCATAGCACAAAGTGCCGGTGTCAGGGTTAAAGCCACAATACCCGAAAGTATAATCGCCGTTGCCATAGTAACTGAGAACTGACGGTAAAACACCCCAACAGGACCTGACATAAAAGCCACCGGAATAAATACCGCCGCCATCAGGAATGTAATCGCTATAATTGCCCCTGCAATCTCATGCATCGCTTTTTTAGTTGCTTTAAGAGGCGACAGATGTTCTTCTTCCATTTTGGCGTGAACTGCCTCGATCACAACGATCGCATCATCGACGACGACTCCAATTGCTAATACTAAAGCAAACAAAGTAATTAAGTTCAATGAAATATCTAAGAAAGTCATGAATACAAAGGTTCCAATCAACGATACCGGTACCGCAATTGCCGGAATAACAGTCGAACGCCAGTCTCCCAAGAAAAGAAATACCACTAAACCAACCAAAATAAAAGCTTCTACCAGCGTGTGGATTACTTTTTCGATAGAGGCATCCAAAAATTTAGAAACGTCGTATGAAATTTCATAATCCATTCCTTTTGGGAATTTTTGCTTAATTTTTTCCAATTTCGCTTTTACCTCTTCAATAACCTGATTGGCATTACTTCCAAATGACTGTTTCAATACAATAGCCGCAGAAGGCTTACCATTTAGGTTCGAGTAAATATCATACATCGAACTTCCAAATTCAATATTGGCAATATCTTTCAAACGTAAAAGTTCTCCGTTAGCATTGGACTTTACCACAATATTTCCATATTGCTCTTTTGTGGTAAAACGTCCTGAATATTTCAATACATATTCAAATGCCTGAGAACGTTTACCTGAACTTTCTCCTGTTTTACCCGGAGAAGCCTCCAAACTTTGACTTGACAATGCTTCCATTACCTCATCGGCAGAGATTTTGTACGCCAGCATACGATCCGGTTTCAGCCAGATACGCATAGCATATTCACGAGTTCCCAGGATATCTCCGGAACCGATACCATTTACCCTTTTCAATTCTGAAAGTACGTTGATATCAGCGTAGTTGTACAAGAACTTCATGTCGGTATTTTTGTCTGTACTGTAAAGGTTCACGTACATCAACATACTTGGTACTTCTCGGGTAATTTTTATACCCTCTCTAATTACCAATGGAGGTAATTTATTGGTAACCGAAGCTACACGGTTCTGAACGTTAACCGCCGCTTGGTTGGGATCTGTTCCTAAGTTAAAAACTACTTTTATAGTCGCCTCACCATCATTTCCGGCATCAGAAGACATGTATTTCATTCCCGGAACTCCATTTAAAGCTCTTTCTAAAGGAATAATAACTGCCTTGATCATCAATTCACCGTTAGATCCGGGATAATCTGCAGTAACATTCACCATTGGTGGTGAGATTGTAGGGAATTGCGTGATAGGTAAATTCAATACCGACAATACTCCTAAAAAGACAATTATAAGCGATATTACTATCGACAGTACAGGTCTTTGAATAAATTTATTAAACATTTTTTATTTTTTTAATGATTAAACCTATTCTGCTTTTAAGCGTAAATTGTTCATTACCGCTTTAGGAGATTGGAATTCATATTTGATTTTGTCGTTCTCTTTTACTTTTTGAACTCCTTCAAGTAAAATTTTATCGGTATCGGCAAGTCCGGTTCTGATCACATACAAATCAGGGATTTCGCCTGTTATTGTGATTTCTCTTGAATTTACTTTATTGTTCTTATCGATCACAAAAACATATTTTTTATCCTGAATTTCGTAAGTCGCTTTTTGAGGAATTACGATGGCATTCTTAAGCGGAACAATCATCTGAACCTGTCCTGTTTCTCCATTTCTAAGCAATTTTCCTGAATTAGGGAAACGTGCTCTGAATGCAATATTTCCGGTTTCATTATTAAACTCGCTTTCGATAACTTCTACATTTCCTTTTTCTTTAAAGGTTTCACCGTTAGCCAAAACCAAGCTTACTCTATTATCAGCACGATCTTTTACATCGGTTTGATATTGCAGATATTCCGGTTCTGAAACATTGAAATAAGCAAACATCTGACTGTTGTCTGAAAGACTCGTCATCAATTCACCTTCATCAATAAGGCTTCCTAATTTTAATGGAATACGATCGATAGTTCCGTCAAACGGAGCTCTGATTTCTGTAAATGACAAATGAAGTTTTGCCAGTGCTACTTCGGCTTTTGCAGATTGCAATTTTGCCTGTGCTACACTTAATTCGTTCTTAGAAACGATATTTTTATCTGCCAGTAATTTGGCATTTTGAAGTTCTATTTCTACTGATTTTTGTTCAGCTTGTGCTTTTAATAATTCTGCCTGATACATATTTGGCATAATTTTAAACAACAGCTGCCCTTTTTTTACAAATTGTCCTTCATCCACAAAGATGTTTTGTAAAAAACCTTTTTCCTGAGCACGGATTTCAATATTACGTACTGATTTGATTTGTGAAACGTACTGTTTCGTAAACGAAGTGTCTATTTTTACCGGATTGGTAACAACAAATTTTTCTACTTCTTCTTTTTCTTCTTTTTTAGTTGTACAACTAGTTAGGCACACCAGGGCAATTAAGCCTGTGAACAAGATAATTCTTTTCATGATTTTAATGGAAATTAAGCGATTGAGTGCTTGGAATACGGTGATTCCTTTAGATGAAAAATGCATCAGGTGCCCTTAGTCAGAACTTAACTTTCATATAAGATGAAGTAGCAAAAAATACATCAACAAAATATGCAGATCACAACTTAGGCAACCGATGTATACTGTTGAATCAAATTCTTAGTACTTGTTGAGTAATGTAGAAAGGATTTGAGTTGCCACAGAATGGCAGAAAGATTTTAAAACGATTATAATCGTTTGCAGCAGTCTGACTGGTAGCAAAGGAAAGATACCAACTGTCGAGTAAGCTGTAATTTGTTGTAAACAAATGGTTTGAGAGACCACCTTTAAGATCATCACTTCCAAGGCATTCTTCTTCAGTATCACAGTCAGCGTCTTCTATGATCGAACTGCCCTGATCCTGATTGGTGAATTTCACACGGTGTCTTTTCTCAAGATGGTGAGAATGAGAGTCTTTAGGAGTACCCGCATTAAGATATTGCCCTCCGCCAAGCAGAAGCAAATTCATAAATACTAAAAAGACTATTAACTTTCTCATTTGGGTGCGAAAGTAAGGAAAGTATCGAAAGAAAAAAAGATTTTTTTATAAGCTTTAACATTTAATAAAACACGAAAACGTTTTCAGAGTTTTAATAGGCTGAAATTGTGATAAAAAGATATCCTTTCTTGTCGAAAAATCATAAAAAATAGACTCTGATTCAGAATCAAATTGATAACATTTCAAAAACAAGCAAAAAAACATCAAAATCGCAAACATCTGAGAATGTATATTGTATTTCGAAAAAATACGCTCTCTTTTCTAAAGTAAAATTTCCATTATGGTAAATTCCTGTCCTGCTTTTGCAAAGACCTGCCCCGTATCCTGCATGCCCAATTTCTCGTAAAAAGCTTTTTTGTTAACTCGAGCGTTACACCAAACTTTTTTCAATTTCTTTTCTTTTGCTAATTCCAAAATATATTTTACAAGCTCAGAACCAATGCCTTTCCCCTGATATACTTCCAGCGTAGCCAGCTTTCTGAACTGCATTTTGTCATCATTGATGAAACAGGAAACAATTGAAACCAGCTTATCCTCCACAAAAACGCCAAAGTGTAATCCTAAAGCATCTTCTTCTAACTGTACAAACTCAAACGGCTGATCCGGCCACATTACTTCATGTCTGATTTGCCAGGTCTCCGAAGCCTCTATTGTTTTGATTTTCATTGTTCTGTTAATTACTCTTTTACACACAAAGATATTTCATAAAAACAAAAAAAGGGAATCTAAGTTGATTCCCTTTTTTACTATTCTACTTTTATATAAAATCGCTCTGTATTATTGTCGGTTATTTTTTCAATACCCTCATCTCCCTTCTTACCAACATTAATGACATGTAATTCATTTCCATTTATGGTGCAATTCCAAACTGTACCATCAGATAAAATAATGTCTGAAAACAATGCATCTGATTTCTCTTTGTTGTAATACACTAATTTCTCAGACTTAATAAGTTTTTTTTCCTGCGTTTTCTTATTCTTCTCATACGAAAAGATTTCATCATCTTTAATCTCAATTAATTCCTCAAAATCTTTCTGAGAAGCTGCATTGTTTTGACTAGCAGCCCAAACCGGCTTATCTCCGACCATTTTCCAGGTACCAATAGCCTGCTTTAAAAGATGTTCTCTCAAAACTGTTCTTAAGGTATCTACTTTTTTAATCGATTCCTGACCTATTGTATTATCAGGTTTAATTTTTGAGGCAATGTAAAACAAGTCAATTGCTTTCTTATAATCTGCTTTTTCATAGTAATCTAAAGCTAATTCGTATCTGCTTTTCTGAAATGCGATTTTAGGGTTGTTTTGAGCAAAGTTTTTAAAACAGATTAATAAAACAATAAAAAATAGTTTCTTTTTCATTAATAATGTAGGTTTTCATTTTTTTGCAAACCTAGTTTTTTAATCGCAGACTTCCATCTCCTTTTTAACTTTTTTTTAATTCAAAAATAAGATTTTACTTATAAATCATCCGAGAAGAAATTCAACGACCCTGTCTCTCTTATATTTACTGCTACTTTTTACTATTTTACTCTAATTTAGACTGAAAATAAATTTAAAACTTCCATTGCTTTATCTGTGTCTTTTTTAGCCACGAAGATATGATCATGATAAAAAGCAGCCACGACATTACAGCTAATACCATTCTCAGAAAGTGCTTTCGAAAAAGCCGCCGTTAAACCAACTGCTTCTAATGAAGAATGCACCGTGAGTGTGATCCAGGACATTACAACTGAGTAATCCAACTTTAATGTGTCTGCAATTTCTTTTTTCAAAATCAGAGTAATTGCCTCATTTTCTTTGAACAACATTACAATATCATCCATAGACATGTTCCCGATCTTTTCTACTTTACAGAAAACATAATCTCCTAAATTATGCTGAGGTTTCATGCTTTTTAGCAATTTTTCCAAATCTTTTTCTCCTGACATTTTAAGTTTTTGTTAAATCGGTTATTTTAGTTTCTCCAGCTTTCCCTTTGCCTCCGAAAAGTTTTTATCCAACAGCAGCGCTTTTTCGTAACTGGCAATTGCATTTTTCTTATCACCATTAGCTTCATAAAAATCTCCAAGGGAATCATATACATTTGCACTTTGAGGATAATTGGCAACATTTAACTTAAACAGATAACCGGCCAAATCCATATCTTTTTTTCCTAAAGACTGATAACCATAAGCATTTACGGTATTTTCAGGAACATTAACGGTATAACCCAATTTTTTTGAAACATTCTCGAAGTGTTTTTCAATCTTAGCAAAAACTGCTTTATTAAAATTAAACTGTTCCGTAATGGAAAGTTTCAATTGATTGAACTTAAACAGAAAACGCAGACCATCATAGGTGGCGATCAATGGCACAGATCCGTGATTGTCATCGTTGTAATATTGGTACGCATAATTCAGATTGCTTTTCTTATTGTTCTGCAAAAAATCATTTAAATCTAAAATAGAACGGATATGTTTGGTAAGAAGTGTTGTATCTTCTCTAACTTTTTCAATATTCATCCCCTCATCCATTGTATTGGCAGCCGCCATAAATAAGGAAACTTTTGACAGGTTTTTATTGGCTAATTTTTTCTTCGTATCTGCTAAAAACTTCTGACGATCCCACCACAAACTTGGATCGATCGCAATATAAGAGTTAAATAAGTCGGTATGATTAGTAAGGATATTCAGGGCTGTCAACCCTCCAAAAGAATGTCCAATCAAAGTTTTAAAAGGTGCTGTGGAGTATTTACTGTCGATATACGGAATCAGTTCTTTTTCGAGGAATTCAACAAATTTTTCTCCTCCACCAGATTGATCACTTAGGCTTTGGGGTACAAAAGGAGGATCAACCTCCGAATGTGTTGGAGTTAAATCACGATTTCGATTAGTGTTGGTAATCCCGACTATAATCATTTCCGGACAATTTGTATTTCCGTTCACTTCGCTCATTTCTTCAATTATCCCAACAACGGAGCTAAAATGTCCCTCGGCATCGAGTAAATAAACGACCGGATACTTTTGTTTTGCTAGACCTGTATTTCGGGCACTTTTAGGAAGATGAATCCATATTTTTCTATTTTCGTTCAGGACTTTAGAAGAAATACTATCGATTGTTCCTATTTCAATTCTATCTTTATTTTGAGCAAATGCAAAACTCGTTAACAATACAAATAAACTGAAGAAGAGTATCTTTTTTCTAAAAACAATTTGTAAACTATTCATTTCTTATTGATTTTTTTCAATTTGTTACTAAAAATTCAAAACTTATTGTGCTGCTTTTATGAAACACAGAAGTCGTCTTTTTAGTTAAAAAAACGACTTCTGTTGTACTCTTTTATTTTGCTGACCAAGTATTGTCGGCAGGAGTAGCATCCATAAAAATACCACCATCAAGCACTACTTTTTTAATTTGCTTGCTGCTCTTCACTGTAACAGCGGCCAATTTTTGATTCGCCTGCCAAACAGCCGGTGTGCTATGAACTGTTTCTGTCGTATTATCTGCGTAGGTTACAATGGCATCAAACGGAATTGCAAAACCACCAACATTGGCTACAGAAATAACATTCTTAGCCACCTTTTTAACGGAAAGATCTAAGTAATTATTCGTGAAAAACCAATTATCAAAAAACCAATTCAAATTTTTACCCGAAGCTGTATTGATCGAATTAAAATAATCCCATGGAACCGGGTGTTTACCATTCCAATTGTCCATATAGGCATGCAATGCTTTTTTAAACAAATCATCACCCAACAAGTCTTTTAAAGCAAGGTATGACAAAGAAGCTTTTCCGTATGAATTATTGCCATAACCAGAATCTGATAACTGTGACGACATCGTGATGATAGGCTGATCTTCTTCTGTAGACGGGTCATTTATATACTGTTCTACGCGAAATTCTTTATAAAACTTATCGGCAGCTTCTTTTCCATGCTCCGCGATTCCTATTAAATATTCAAAAGTTGTCGCCCAGCCTTCGTCCATAAAAGCATAACGCGTTTCGTTGATTCCCATATAAAAAGGAAAATAGGTATGAGCTACTTCATGATCCTGAACCAATTGTGCAAAAACAGGATCTCCCATTTGCGAATCATTACACATCATTGGATATTCCATATCTGCAAAACCCTGAAAAGCCGTCATTTTAGAATATGGATAAGGAACTCCCGGCCAATTGTGTGAGAAGAAATCTAAAGCATATTGGTTGTACTTAATAGAATTTTCAAAATCGGTTCCTTTTACATCATAAGCTGCTTGGATACTGGCGCGTCGCTTTGTTTTTTTATCTACAATTACACTTCCGGCATCCCATAAATAATGGTCGCTTAAACCAAAACAAACATCTGTAATGTTTTTAGCTTCAAATTTCCAAACGTTCCAATCGCTTTGTTTTGTTACCAAACCGCTTTTCATTTCCTGCTCATTGGCAATGTGTAAAATTTCATCTGTTACGTATGATTTTTTTAAACGTGCAGCAAATTCAGGCTGTAAAACCTCATCCGGATTCAATAAATCTCCTGTTCCGTAAACCACATAATTTTTAGGTGCTTTTACAGAATACGTATAATCATTAAAATCATTATAAAACTCCTGACCTGAAGTATGAGGCAGGTTATCCCATTTATTGTAATCATCAAAAACAGAAACACGAGGATAACTATAGGCTACAAAAAAAGTAGTGTTATCGATTTGCCCCTCTCTCCCGCTCACTTCTGATAGCGGATAATTCCAATCGATATCAATTGTAATTTTACTATGAGGCGGCAAAGGTTTCTTCATTTTTACACTCCCAACGGTACCCCAGCTTTTAGCATCTTCTTTGTAAACTTCACCTTCTATTTTTAAATTTGTTATTGTCAATCCTTCCGTAAAAAAACCTTCACTATTTAGTACCGCTCGTGGCGAGGTTTTTTTATGAATATTATTCACAAATCTAATTCGTAAATTTCTTAGCGTATCATTACTGTTGTTTTCATACACGATCGTTTCGGTTCCGCTAACTATTTTTGTATTGGCATCTACAGTCAAAGCCATGTCATATTTACCATGATTTTGCCAATAATTTTTCCCGGGTTTTCCATCCATAGAACGAACACCGTTTGTATAAGACTCTTTAATATTTCTTGGCATGTAAAGTTCCTGTGCAAAACTATTTTGTGCTAAAAACAAAAACGCTATAAATAGCAATTGAAGTGATTTTTTTTCCATAAGTGATTTTTAAGATTTTGGTGGTTTGATTGATTATAGTAGTTAGATGACATTTTTAGCTTTAAGTTACATTATTCAAAAAATTTATTTCTAAAAATAAACAATAAAGTCAGAACCTCAATCACACAGAAAATCAAAGACTTAAAAAGAAAATAAAAACCGTCCAATTCAAAAAGAAAAAGACGGCCTCTACAATTAATATATAACCTTGGAAACTACAAAATATAATCGGTATTAATAAAATTCGATTCCCTGCTGTTTAGCAATTCCTGCAAAATTTCATTGTTATAAGCGATATCTTTTGAAGCCACAAACGTACGAATAGAAAAAGAGCGCAAGGCATCCGGAATACTTAAAGTTCCTACAGCAGAATCTTTACGCCCCGTAAACGGGAAGGCATCAGGACCACGCTGACAAGAACTGTTGAGGTTTACTCTGCATACTAAATTTACTAAGGCATCAATAAGCGGTGCCAAAGTTTTAATATCTTTCCCAAAAAGACTCACCTGTTGTCCGTAATTGGATTCGGCCATATCTTCAAGCGGTTCGTTGATATCTTTGAAAGAGATAATGGGAACCACCGGTCCAAACTGCTCTTCGTGATACACTCGCATTTCTTTGTTTACCGGATACAAAACTGCCGGAAAAATATAATTTTCACTATGCTTTCCTCCTTTTTCATTCAGTACTTTTGCCCCCTTATGTAGGGCATCGTCAATTAAGCCCTGAATGTATTTTGGTTTGTCTGTTTCCGGAAGCGGTGTTAAAGAAACTCCTTTTTCCCACGGATTTCCAAATGCCAGAGCATCCACTTTTTCAGCAAAACGTTTATTGAATTCTTCCGCAATAGATTCATGTACGTACAGAACTTTTAGTGCCGTACAACGTTGTCCGTTAAACGATAAACTTCCGGTAATACATTCCTGAATCGCCAGATCTAAATCGGCATCGGGTAAAATAATCGCCGGGTTTTTCGCTTCCAGACCTAAAATCAAACGAAGTCTGTTTTTATTTGGATGCTGATCCTGTAATGCTATGGCCGATTTACTGTTTCCGATTAACGCTAAAACGTCAATTTTTCCTGACTTCATAATAGGCGAAGCTACTTCTCGGCCACGACCGTAAACAATATTGATGACTCCTTTCGGAAAACTGCTTCTGAACGCTTCCAACAATGGCGAAATACATAAAACACCATGTTTTGCAGGTTTAAAAATCACAGTGTTTCCCATAATTAAAGCGGGAATCAACAATGAAAAAGTCTCATTCAAAGGATAATTATAAGGTCCGAGACATAAAACTACGCCCAGAGGCCCACGACGAATCATCGCATTAACACCCTGAACTTTTTCAAAGTGCGAGCTACGTCCGTTTAGTTCCTTATAACTGTCTATGGTATCCTGAATATATTCAACGGTTCTGTCAAATTCTTTTTGCGAATCGCCAAGGTTTTTTCCAATTTCCCACATCAAAAGTTTCACCACCTCTTCGCGGGTTTCCTTCATCTGTTTTACGAAACTCTCCATGCATTTAATACGGTCAACGACCTTCATCGTTGGCCATAAGCCCTGACCTTTGTTGTAAGCGGCATTGGCAGCTTCCACTACTTCGGCAGCCTCTTTCTCTTCCATAAACGGAATCGATCCTAATAAAGTTGGCGTATATTTTTCGGTTGAGGAAATGGTCGAAAAAACTGGGGTTGTCTGTCCCGTCCATGGTTTTAATTCTCCATTTACAAGATAAGTATCTTGATTGATCAAATTTTTAATTTGAAATTCTTCGGGTATTAAACTCATAATTTGGTCTGTTATAGTTTGGTTATTAATAGCATTTGAAAAAGAAAAAAGAGGCTTTATAGGCCTCTTCTTCTGTTTTATGGGTTTACGGTTTCACCTTCCCAATCCAGAATTCCACCAAGCAAATTGTAGGCATTACTAATCCCTAACTCATTCATAATCTGACATGCTTTGGCACTTCTGGCACCAGAACGGCAATACACATAATAGTTTTTGTTTTTATCAAGCTCTTCGATTTCATAAATAAACCCTTGTCCTTTATTAATGTCGATGTTTACGGCATTTTCAATGTAGCCGTCATTAAATTCGTCTTCAGTTCTTACGTCCAGTATAACTGCATTCTCGTCAGCAGCCAGCTGATTAACCCAATCTTCTTGTGATAAATTCATAGTAAATGTGTTTTTGTAAAATTACGACGTTTCTATTGATTAAAAACGTGCCAAATGCGATTTCGATTATTATTCTCAGAAAACGTTTTAGAGAAAGTACTATAATCAGTGAAAAGCAAATTTACTTACTATTTTTAAAAATATAGTCTATAAATTCGATAGAAAATAGGATTTTTTCATTTACACAAAACACCTCTTAAATATAATTTTCTGATAATTTATACCATTGCAATCCCTTATCTTTGTAATAAATTATAGATTTTAATTTTAATTTAATAAAAATGTTCTTCAAGAATGTTTTTTGCCACTGATTAAAAGGATTAAAAATATTCGCCACGAATTGCACGAATTTCCACAAATTAATTCGTGTTAATTTGTGGAATTTGTGGCAAAAAAAGTGTAAACCTGTTCAAACCGTTAAAACCGTGGGCATTAATTCCCTCCTATTATCAATGCAAAACTCACTAAAAAATATATTTCCCAATTTCTCCGACGAACTTATTGCAACAATTGAAGAAAACGGAAGTGCACAGGATTTTGAAGCCGGAACCATTTTAATGCGAACCGGACAATACATTAAAAATACCGTGTTAATCACCAAAGGAAAAATTAAAATTTACCGTGAAGGTGAAGATGGCGGCGAGTTTTTAATGTACTACCTACAACCCGGGCAAGCCTGTGCCATTTCGATGATCTGCACCGCTAAAAGCGAAAAAAGCCAGATTATGGCAAAAGTTGTCGAAGATGTTTCGGTTATGATGATTCCCTTGCAAATGATGGACAAATGGATGATGGAACA
This sequence comes from Flavobacterium sp. B183, assembly GCF_023539155.1. Taxonomy (NCBI): domain Bacteria; kingdom Pseudomonadati; phylum Bacteroidota; class Flavobacteriia; order Flavobacteriales; family Flavobacteriaceae; genus Flavobacterium; species Flavobacterium sp. B183. The sequence goes on from NZ_CP097434.1 coordinate 5,274,350, forward strand.
CCGAACCTGGTATGAATTTGTAATCGATACCTACCGCAGCCGCTTTGAAGAAGTTCTCGAAGTGGTAGACAATATTGCTTTCCGGTCTATGGATGAGCGTTTAGAGTTTTACCTCAAACGACATTCTGATGCTTGTGGCTGCTCTGAAGTCAATCTGTCTCATCAGGAAATTGCAACCGAATTAAATACTTCCAGAGAGGTAATCTCCCGACTCCTCAAAAAAATGGAACAAAGAGGTCTGGTCAAACTCAACCGCAATCAAATCGAACTTTTAAAATAGACAGTTGCCACAGATTAATTTGATTAAATTGATTTTTTAACGATATGACGAATTTACAGTAATGCTGATTTAAAAAATAACCCAACAGAAATCCTATTAATCTTTTTAATCTGTGGCAAAATACTCTTATGTGATAAATGTTACTGTGAGTCTCTCTTAAACGAAGCATCTTTGCGTTAAAACAACTGCAATGGAATATTTGGGATATTTTGCTTCGATTATTATAGGAATTTCACTGGGCCTTATTGGCGGTGGCGGGTCTATACTAACTATTCCAATTTTGGTGTATTTGTTCAAAGTAAATCCGGAACAAGCTACTTCATATTCTTTATTTATAGTGGGATTAACTGCCATGTTTGGAAGTTACAGTCATTACAAAATGGGGAATCTTAAACTTAAGTCGGCTTTGTATTTTGCGATTCCTTCTGTCATTTCGATTTTGATTATTCGGGAAGTTATTTTTCCTCAAATTGCTTCTACCCTGTTTTCTATAGCTTCATATTCGGTTTCCAAAGATTTTCTCATCATGATTATCTTCTCGGTATTGATGATCACAGCAGCAATTTCGATGATCCGAAAAAATAAACCCGAAACAAAAGCCACCGAAACTAATTATGTTCAATTAAGTCTAATTGGATTTTTAGTTGGAATTGTGACCGGATTTTTGGGTGCCGGAGGTGGTTTTCTAATTATCCCTGCACTGCTTTTCTTCGCTAATTTACCCATGAAACAAGCCGTTGGAACTTCATTGTTGATTATTACGATTAACTCTTCGATAGGTTTCGGCGGCGATTTATACATCGGAACTCCTATCGATTATACTTTTTATTAGGGGTTTCGGCAATGGCACTCTTCGGAATGTTTATAGGAAGCCAGCTTTCTAAAAAAATCGACGGGGCAAAACTAAAACCCATTTTTGGATGGTTTGTTCTCGTAATGGGATTTTATATTATTACCAAGGAAGTTTTGTTTTAAAATTATTTTTTCTCGCAGATAAAGCCGATTTTTATTTTAGTTAAGTGTAGAATATCTTTACTTAAGATGTAAAAAAAAGCATAAAAACTTTATTTTTAGACCAAATAATCACAATCATTGTCATTTCGACGAAGGAGAAATCTCCGCGAGAAGCTCAACAAAGATTGACTTTCGTTGCGGAGTTACTTGCGGAGTTTCCTCGTACCTCGGAATGACAAAAGTGTGCAGGCTAACTTTACACTTAAGCCTTTTTTACTTCCACCAATAATAATAGTTATGTTGACCGTCGTATTCAAAACCACAGCGCGGATATAATTGGTTTCCTATATCATTTGTTTTTTCGGTTTCCAGCATCAAACCACAAGCATTGGTTTCCTCACACCATTCTTTACTGCGATCAATTAACGCTACAGAAAATCCTTTGCCTCTGTAATCAGGATGCACAAAAAGATCATTTAGTAACCATAGTCTTTGCATTTTAGTAGAGCTAAATATTTTATAGAGCTGTACAAAACCAACAGCTTTTCCGTTTGCAATCGCTAAAAAAATATCCGATTCATTATGCAACAATCGTTCTTTAAGAAATGTTTTTCCTGCCTCAACATCAGATTTCTGACGATAGAAAACACGATAGAGGTCAAAAAGTTCAGCTGTTTCATTGAGATCTTCTAAACTTGCTTTTTTGATTTGGTAATTCATTATTGTAAATTTTGAGATTAAAAGAACGAAAATATTCTAAAACCTAAACTCTTTTATAGTCCAGATTTCATAAAACGGGATCATCCAGCGTTTCGGTCAAGCCTGCAAAAAAGGGTTTTAACTAGCGCGAACTCATGATATATTAGAAATTTCGAATTTATCAAAATTGAATAGACGTGGGTTTTAACCCATGGAATCATAATAATCATTTATTTGGACTAAAGCCTCCTTAGGATTAAACAAAAAAAACCGCTGGTTAAAACCAACGGCTATGCATATCATTAACTCGTAAAAATTTGTGAATTCGCGGCTATAAAATCTAATGTTCCCCATACCCGATATCATCCATTTTCCCACTAAAAACACGGTATTGAATAATAAAATAGATAATCACCAAAAACAAAGCGATAAAAAACCAACTCATTCCGGCATTCAATCCATATTCGCCGGCGGCAGTGTTATAAATAGTTAGGGATGGATTTATATTATTTGTAGAAGGCAAAACATTCGGAAAAATGGAAACGGCAGTTGAAGCAAATCCACCTACCAAAAACAAAGATGAAAACAAAAATCCATAACCGTCTTTTTTCCACGAGCGTACTTTGAATAATCCCAAAATCCCAACAAAAGTCATCAATGGAAAAAACCAAAGAATTGGATTCTCTACAAAATTATGGAAAGGCTTTGGTTCAATAAAGTGCCAGATTTGCAACGAAATACACACCAAAACCAGCAAGACAATATTCAATTTAAAAACAACATTTTTAAGCTGTGGATTCAAAGCTGAATTGGTTTTAAAGATGATCCAGTTTGCGCCGTGGATGGTTAAAGAAACCACACTCACAATTCCCAGGAAAAGTGTAAACCAGTCGATAATTCCCAATTCACTTGCCTGCGGACTAAAAGTTGGATTCCACAATGGCAAAAAGAAATAATGCGCTTCCTGAGTCGAAACGCCGTTGGTTACCATTCCAAGGTTGACACCACGAACGATATTTCCTAAGGCAATTCCGAAGAACAAAGCCAAAAGCAAACTTGCAATTCCGAAAGCCTTATCCCAGATTGCTTCCCACATGGGATGATGCACCTGTCCGCGCATTTCCAAACCAATGGCACGAAAGATCAGCAACCATAAAATCATGATCAAAGGCAGATAAAATCCGCTGAAAGAAGAAGCATATAAAGTAGGGAAAGCAAAAAACAAAACCCCTCCTGCAGCGATAATCCAAACTTCGTTGGCATCCCAAAACGGACCGATTGCGTTTGTAATTGCTTTTTTGTCTTTTTCTGTTTTGGCAAAAAATAAATGAATAATTCCTGCTCCAAAATCATAACCGTCTAACACAATATAAACGGCCAAAATTCCCATTAAAACTACGTACCAAAAAAATTCCATACTTATATATTTTCAGTTATGACTTCAGTGTGAGGTCCTTTATTGATAATTTTTCCAATCAAAAGCAAAAACAGCATTCCCAGTAATAGATACAACCCTATAAATCCCAACAAAGTAAACAGGGTATTTCCCGAAGAAACAGTTGGAGAGGCTCCAGCCGCTGTTCGCATTAAATTATAAACAAGCCAGGGTTGTCTTCCCAACTCCGCCGTGTACCAGCCAGTTGTATTGGCGATGTAAGGAAACGGCATCATAAAAAGCAAGGACCAGAGAATCCATTTGGTTTCGTACAATTTACCTCTGATCAATTGAAACAAAGCAAGGGACATCAAACCAATAAAAACTGTTCCAAGTCCCACCATAATATGATAGGCATAATACAAACCTGAAATATTAGTAGGATGAATATCTTCTTCAAACTGATCCAAGCCTTTAATTTCCTGCTCCCAGTTTCCATAAGTCAGGAAACTCAGAATATTCGGAACGGCAATCTTGTTGTCCAGTTTTTTATCTTTAACATCAGGCTGTCCTATTAAAACAATTTCAGAACCCTTTTTCTCGGTATGGAAAATCCCTTCCATAGCCGCAAACGTTACAGGTTGGTATTTCACCACATTTTTGGCTAGTAAATCTCCCGTTGGAACCGCCACAATCATACTGGCAATCAATCCAAAGATCACTCCCGTTTTAAGAAACAGTTTTCCGAAAACAATATTCTTTTTGCTCAAAATATAAAAAGAACCAATTCCTGCCACAACAAAAGAACTTGTCACTAAAGAAGCGGCCTGATTGTGCAGATACGATGGCCATAACCACGGATTTAGAAACAGTGCTTTGAAATTGGTCAACACAAATTTTCCGTTCTCCAAAATCTCGTAACCTACTGGATTCTGCATCCACGAATGTGTTGCGATGATTAAGTAACCACTGGCCCAGGAACCGATACAGATTAGTAATCCGGTAACAAAATGCCATTTATGTCCCAATAATTTTTCTCCAAACAAAAACAGACCTAAAAAAGAGGATTCCAGAAAAAACGAAAACATACCTTCCATGGCTAATGTCTGACCGATAATCCCTCCGGTTAACTCCGAGAATTTTGCCCAGTTGGTCCCAAATTGAAACTCCATTGGAATTCCGGTTACCACCCCCATCGCAAAATTCAGAGCGAAGATTTTCATCCAGAAATGGGTGGCGTGATTGTATTGTTCGTTTTTAGTTTTAAGATATTTCCATTTGAAATACACAATGATCAGCGAAAGACCCATTGTAAGTTGCGGAAAAAGATAGTGAAAAGTAATTGTGAAGGCGAATTGCATTCGGTCATAAAAAAGCATTTCTTCCATAGCGGTAATTTATTTATGAAGTCCAACAAATTTACCCATTAAAACCCGAAAGTCCTGCCTTTAAAAAAAGTTTATCGCCCGATATTTGTTAAACTTTTCAACAATTTAGTTGTACAAACTGCACTTATGTTTTTAAGCCAGAATTGTCAGGAATGACACGATTGTCTATAAATCGTAATTGAAACTATCTGTTTAAAAAATTACTCCTTTTTCAAAATCCCTTTTTCAACGCTTTCGTTAATTAATCCTTCAGCATAACTCCATAATGTTTTAGAACCTTCTTTTATCACGCTCTTTTTGTCGTGCACTTTATCATAACTTACACCAAACTCTTTCCAGGTTCCTCCATTGTTAGAAGTATTCTGCAACAAAGGCTCTAAACGATCCATCGATCTGGCAAATTTAGCTTCGTTAGTTTCACCTGCTTCAAATTCTTCCCAAATAGCAATTAATTCTTCGGCCTGTTTTTTCGGTAGCAAACCAAAAATACGATTCGCCGCCAATCGTTCTTCATCAGTGTTAGAATGATTTTTCTGTGAATCATATATAAAGGTATCACCTGCGTCAATTTCTACAATATCGTGTATCAAAACCATTTTCACGACTTTCAGAACATCAATTGGTTCATCTGAATGTTCGGCCAAAACGATTGCCATTAAAGCCAAATGCCAGCTGTGCTCTGCATCATTTTCGTTTCGGTCACTATGAAACAGCTTCGTTTTTCGCTGAATGTACTTTACCTTATCAATTTCTTTTATAAAAGCAATCTGATTCAATAAATCTTCTGTTTTCATCTTTTTAACTGTTTATTTGTTTTAAAATGACATTCGTCATATGCAAAATTATAAGTTAAAGCTTAATTGCACGGGTTTAAATCAAATAATATAACTTGCATGATAAAATCCGCTTTTTATTTCACACCGAAATTAAATTTCTGTAACAATAGTCACTTAATTTCCCGAAAAACAGACTTACCTTTGTATCACATTATTTTAGATTTCAAATCATGAAAATAGAACAAATTTACACCGGATGCCTTGCGCAGGGTGCCTATTATATTACTTCAAATGGTGAAGCCGCAATTATTGATCCGTTAAGAGAAATTCAGCCTTACTTAGACCGTTTAGAACGTGATCAGGTAAAATTGAAATATATTTTTGAAACGCATTTTCACGCCGATTTTGTTTCCGGACATGTCGATTTAAGCAAAGAAACTCAGGCGCCAATCGTTTACGGACCCAACGCTACCTGCGAATTTGACTGTATTTCAGCAAAAGACGGACAGGAATTCAAAATTGGAAATATCACCATCAAAGCGTTGCATACTCCGGGTCATACCATGGAAAGCACCACTTATTTACTGATTGATGAAAATGGAAAAGATCACGCCATTTTCTCCGGAGATACTTTATTTATTGGAGATGTTGGACGCCCGGATTTGGCTCAGAAAGCAGCCGGAATGACACAGGACCAATTGGCCGGAATTTTATATCATTCGTTACGAGATAAAATTATGACTTTGGCCGATGATGTGATCGTTTATCCTGCGCATGGTGCGGGAAGCGCTTGCGGAAAAAACATGAGTAAAGAAACGGTTTCAACAATAGGAAATCAGAAAGCAAATAACTATGCGTTGCGCGCCAATATGACAGAGGCTGAGTTTATTGCTGAGGTCACAGACGGATTATTGCCTCCTCCCGCCTATTTCAGTATGAATGTGGCGATGAACAAACAAGGTTACGAAAGTTTTGAAACGGTTTTGTACAATGGAATGAAAACCATCAAAGCAGAAGAATTTGAAGCCGTAGCCGAAGAAACAGGTGCTTTGATTCTGGATACCAGAAGTGCTGCCAATTTTAGTAAAGGATTTATTCCGCAATCTATTAATATTGGAATCAATGGTGATTTTGCTCCTTGGGTTGGAACTTTAATTGGTGATGTAAAACAGCCTATTATATTGGTAACGGAAACCGGTCTTGAAGAAGAAACCGTAACCCGTTTAAGCCGTGTAGGATTTGACTCGATTATTGGTCATCTAGAAGGCGGCTTTGAAGCCTGGCAAAAAGCAGGTTACGAAGTAGACACCGTAAACAGAATCACTGCTCAACAATTTTCAAATGAGTTCAAATTCGGAGAAGACAAAGTAATCGACATTCGCAAAGAAACAGAATATGCCGCAGAGCACATCGAAGACGCATACAGCAAACCACTGGCTTATATTAATGATTGGGTAAAAGACATTAACCCAAACGAACATTTTTATCTGCATTGCGCCGGAGGATATCGCAGTATGATTGCCGCTTCGATTTTACAGGCTCGCGGTTTCAGAAATTTTAGCGAAATTGAAGGCGGTTTTGGAGCCATTTCTAAAACAGAAACTCCGAAATCAGATTTTGTTTGTCAAAGTAAAGTGTTAAAGTAACAAAGGTTCAGAGGTACAAAGGTGCAAAGGTTTTCTATTTGAATCTCTGAACCTTTATCTCTTTGAACTTAAAAAATAAAGATGCAAAGCAACAAAAGTTTCTCCTTTGAACCTCTGAACCTTTGCCTCTTTGAACCTAACAAAAATAAAAATGCTTGAAATCTTAAAAGAACCTTGGCCTTGGTATGTTTCCGGGCCGTTAATAGGATTAACAGTTCCTATTTTATTGATTCTCGGAAATAAATCTTTCGGAATCAGTTCGTCACTTCGTCACATTTGTGCGGCTTGTATTCCTGCCAATATTTCTTTCTTTAAATACGACTGGAAAAAAGAAAGCTGGAATTTATTTTTCGTTTTTGGAATCTTCCTGGGCGGAGTCATTGCCGCTTATTTCCTGGCAAATCCAAATCCAATAGAAATTAGTCCCGAATTATCAACGAAATTAGCTGCCTACGGAATCACCGATCATAACGGTTTGGTTCCTGCACAATTATTCTCCTGGGAAAGTTTATTCACACTTCGTGGTTTTATCATGATTGTGGTAGGCGGATTTTTGGTAGGTTTTGGAACACGTTATGCCGGCGGATGTACCAGCGGGCATGCCATTATGGGAATTTCAAATTTACAATGGCCATCATTGGTAGCGACAATCTGTTTTATGATTGGAGGTTTTGTAATGACACTTTTGATCTTACCTTATATTCTTTCACTTTAAAATTTCAAAAATGAGTTTAGAAAATAAAACAGTCGACGGCGAGGGAATCAATGCAAGCCAGAAAAAAGAAACGGTCTTTGGAAATCTTAAATATTTAATTGTTGGGATCTTTTTCGGAATCGTATTCGTAAAAACTGAAATCATAAGCTGGTTCCGTATTCAGGAAATGTTCCATCTTGAATCATTTCATATGTACGGTGTAATTGGAAGTGCAGTTGCTGTTGGAGTAATCTCCGTATTTCTTATTAAAAAGTTCAACATAAAAACACTGCAAGGCGAAAAAATCGAAATTCAGCCCAAAACATTCAGTAAAGGACAAATTTATGGAGGTCTTTTATTTGGTTTTGGATGGGCCATTACAGGTGCTTGTCCGGGGCCTTTATTTGCCCAAATTGGTACTGGTGCAACTGTTATTATTGTAACGCTGATAAGTGCCATCTTTGGAACCTGGGTTTATGGTCTTATTAAAGACAAATTGCCTCATTAATATTCTTACTTGTATTATACACATCAAACCCAACAAGTTTTAAAAACCTGTTGGGTTTACTAATAGCTAACAGATGACTCACATTACCGAAAACTTAATTTTAAGAAAAGCGATTATTTCTGACGTACCTTTCATTTGGGAGATTCTGCAAGATGCTATCGAACAGCGAAGACTGGACGGAAGCACACAATGGCAGGACGGTTATCCTAATGAGCTTACCATTCATACCGATATTGAAAACGATCATGGGTACGTGCTTACAGAAAATGACACTATATTATCTTATGCAGCGATTCTTTTTGATAAAGAACCAGCCTACGAAGTCATAGAAGGTAAATGGCTCACTGATGGCGATTATGGAGCCATTCATCGTGTTGCCGTATCGAAACTCGCAAAAGGTAAAGGTATTGCAACCAAACTGTTTGAAAAGATAGAAAGTTTATGCCTCAAACAGAACATATACAGTATAAAGGTAGACACGAATTTTGACAATATTCCAATGCTTAAAATTTTAGACAGACTGAAGTATACCTATTGTGGTGAAGTTTTTTTCAGAGGAGGAGCACGAAAAGCGTTTGAAAAAAAGCTGATTTAGAAAATACAACAATAAAATAAGTAAACCCGACAGATTTCAAAAACCTCTGTCGGGTTTTATTTTGCCTGCGATTAAGTTCTGTCGTTTTTTTAAGACATTTTTTTCTACTAAGAGTATTATCTTCATTTTACTTTCATTAAGTTTACAATACCAGATTTAATCTTACAAAAAAGCGAACCAATCACAGTCCTATGAAACGCTCAGAACAATTGTCGAAACTAGAAAATACGGAACACTGGGATGTAATCATAATTGGCGGGGGAGCAAGCGGTTTGGGGACTGCTCTTGATGCCGCAAGCCGGGGTTATAAGACCATTTTGCTTGAAGCAGTTGATTTTGCAAAGGGAACCTCCAGCCGAAGTACCAAATTAGTTCATGGCGGTGTTCGTTATTTAGAGCAGGGAAATATTCATCTGGTCATCGAAGCTTTGAAAGAAAGAGGATTACTTGCCAAAAATGCCGGCCATTTAGTAAAAAATCAATCTTTTATAATTCCGAATTACAACTTCTTTGCCGGTTTATTCTACACCATCGGATTGACTGTTTATGATTTATTGGCAGGGCGTTTAAGTTTGGGAAGATCAAAATACCTTTCCAGAAAAAAAACAATTGAAATGCTTCCTGCCGTAGCAGAAAGAAATCTCACAAATGGCGTAATTTATCATGATGGTCAATTTGACGATTCCCGACTGGCGATAAACATTGCTCAAACGGCTATTGAAAAAGGAGCCTGCCTTTTAAATTATGTCAAAGTTGTCAATTTACTAAAGAATGATAACAACCAAATCATCGGTGTTGAAGCCATAAATCATGAGACTGGTAAGAAGTACGAAATCAAAGGGTCGGCTATCATTAATGCAACAGGCGTTTTTACAAATGCCATCATGAAACTTAACGACACTGTGTACAAAAAATACATTGTGCCAAGTCAGGGAATTCATCTTGTATTTGATCAATCCTTTTTGCCGGGTGAACATGCTTTGATGATTCCTAAAACAAGTGATGGAAGAGTTTTGTTTGCCGTCCCCTGGCACAATCGAATTGTAGTCGGAACCACTGATACTTTAATTCGAAAACACAGTCTCGAACCCATTGCATTAGAGAGTGAAATTGAATTTGTTTTGGAAACTGCTCAACGTTTTCTGGCTAAAAAACCCACAAGAGCCGATGTTTTATCTGTTTTTGCCGGTTTACGACCTTTGGCTGCACCGGAAGAAGAAGGCAAAAGTACCAAAGAAGTTTCCCGAAGCCATAAAATCATAGTTTCAGAAACCGGATTAATCACAATTACCGGAGGCAAATGGACTACTTACAGAAAGATCTCTGAGGATATTATCGATAAGGCTATCAAAATAGGCAAATTACCTAAAAAAACTTGTATTACCGAGCATCTTCCGATTCATGGAAATAAAGCCACTACAAATTCAGACAGAACAAATCATTTATATATCTATGGATCAGACCTTCCTAAAATAGTAGAATTGCAGAAAAATGAGCCTGAACTGAAAGAAAAACTACATCCGGATCACGAATTCACCATGGTTGAAGTCGTTTGGGCTATTCGATATGAAATGGCCAGAACGGTAGATGACATTCTCGCAAGACGTGTTCGCTTGTTGTTCTTAGATGCCAGAGCTGCCATAGCTTCTTCTGAAAAAGTAGCGCGCCTTCTGGCAAAGGAACTCGGACATGATGAAACCTGGATCCTTAGAGAAATGACCAACTTTCATGGAATTGCAAAAGGTTTTCTTCTAAAAGAATTTCAATAGATTTTTATTAACTTAAGAATATAAGATCATGCAGGACAAATTAATTCTGGCTTTGGATCAGGGAACTACTTCATCCAGAGCCATTGTATTCAATCATAAAGGAGAAATAGTCAGTATTTCTCAAAAGCCATTTAAACAAATTTTTCCAAAACCGGGATGGGTTGAACATGATCCTAACGAAATCTGGTCTTCGCAAGTTAGTGTCGCTGCCGAAGTAATAGCAAAAGTTGGAATTACAGGCCGCGAAATTGCAGCCATAGGAATTACCAACCAGCGAGAAACTACCATTGTCTGGGATCGCGAAACAAGTGAACCTGTTTACAAGGCCATTGTCTGGCAAGACCGCAGAACGGCAAAATACTGCGACGAACTAAAAGCAAAAGGACATACAGAAATGATCCAGAAAAAAACCGGATTAATTCTCGATGCTTATTTCTCCGGAACCAAAGTAAAATGGATATTAGACAATGTTCCCGGAGCACGCGAAAAAGCAGAACAGGGAAAACTTTGTTTTGGAACTGTAGATACCTGGTTAATTTGGAAACTAACCCGAAGTAAATTGTTTATGACGGACGTTTCTAATGCCAGCAGAACTTTATTATTCAATATAAACACTCTGGATTGGGACGACGAGTTGCTGACATTATTTGATATTCCGAGAGCCATGCTTCCTGAAGTAAAAGAAAGCAGTGCCATTTATGGAGAAACAAGCACTACCCTATTCTCGACAAAAATTCCAATTAGTGGGGTCGCCGGAGATCAGCAGGCAGCCCTTTTTGGTCAGCTGTGCACCAACTCCGGAATGATTAAAAATACGTATGGAACAGGTTGTTTTATGCTGATGAATACCGGTGAAAAACCTATTTTTTCAGCGCACAACTTATTGACTACAATTGCATGGAAAATCAACGGAAAAACTACCTATGCTTTAGAAGGCAGTGTTTTTGTTGGAGGTGCAGCCGTACAATGGTTACGAGACGGCGCAAAAATAATCAATTCATCAGATGAAATCGAAGCGCTCGCAGCAACCGTACCTGACAATGGTGGTATTTATTTTGTTCCTGCTTTGACCGGTTTAGGAGCTCCGTATTGGGATCAATACGCAAGAGGTGCCATCGTTGGAATTACCAGAGGTACTACAAATGCACATATCGCCAGAGCAACTTTAGAAGGAATTGCTTATCAGGTAAACGATCTGCTCAAAGCTATGGAAGCAGATTCCGGATACAAAGGAATAGAACTACGGGTAGACGGTGGCGCAGCCGCAAATAATTTATTAATGCAATTTCAATCAGACATATTTGGGTCTAATGTAACCCGGCCTACCACATTAGAAACTACCGCTTTGGGAGCCGCGTATCTGGCAGGACTAGCCGTGGGATATTGGTCTGGTTTGGACGACCTAAAAGAACAATGGTCGATTGACCAAGTATTTTCTCCAAAAATGGATCAGGCAAAAGTAAAACTACTGGTGAAAAACTGGGACAGAGCTGTTGGCCGCGCATCACATTGGATTGAAGAATAAATTTTAATTACTAACTAAACCGTAAAAAATGACTCCTTTTATAGCAGAAATTTTAGGCACAATGATTATGATTTTATTAGGGAATGGTGTTGTGGCAAACGTCTTACTTAAAGATACCAAAGGAAACAATTCAGGTTGGATGGTGATTACATCAGCTTGGGCATTTGCCGTTTTTGTGGGTGTTACTATCGCGGGACCAATTAGCGGTGCTCATTTAAATCCTATTGTTACACTAGGTTTGACCCTAATTGGAAAATTTAACTGGAATCTGGTTCCTGCTTACATCCTTGCTCAAATGATTGGAGCAATGTCAGGTGCTTTTTTAGTTTGGTTGTCTCACAAAGATCATTTTGCAGCAACAGAAGACGAAGGAACTACGCTTGCCTGTTTCTCTACCTCGCCGGCAATCAAAAACAATCTCTCCAACTTAATCAGTGAAGTAATTGCGACTTTTGTCCTATTATTTTCAGTCTTTTATATTGCCGGACCGAGTTTACAAATCGCAACCGATGCTAACGCAACAATTGGTTTAGGAACTATTGGAGCACTTCCGGTAGCAATAGTCGTATGGGCAATTGGTCTGTCATTAGGAGGAACTACAGGTTACGCCATAAATCCCGCAAGAGATTTAGGTCCGAGAATCATGCATGCTATTTTACCTATAAAAGGAAGCAGTAACTGGACGTATGCCTGGATTCCTATTGTAGGCCCCATAATTGGTTCGGGATTAGCTGCCGCACTATATCTGGCAATTAATTAATGCTTAACACACTGAGAGTTCTAAAATTTAGGGCTCATGGGTTTCTCCTATTGTGAGATCGCGTGAGGGATAGAAGCTATCTGCCGAAGCAGTGCGGATAGCCCGACAGCATCCTGATAAGAGGGCGTATAAGCACAACGCAACTTTGCCCTCTTATCGGGATGGTGGCACGCCCTGCTCACTATTTAATTATTTCTTTATATAAGATTTTACCAAGGTTTAATTTTTTGAAAAAGCTTAGTTCGTTTTAAATAAACATTAAATAATTCACAAATCTTACAATAAATTAAAAACTTATAGTATTTTTACTCTAGTTCTATAGGGTTTGCGAAGTTTTAAATCAGCGTTATTTTTAATTAACAAAAAATTAACGATACATTTGTATATACAAATATGAAAAGTTATACATTTGTATATACAAATTATACACTTACGACTATGACAATTGAAGAGGTTATAAAAAGTACAGTTAAGATGGATAATGCGAGAAAAGTTATTCTGAATATCATGTACACGCAAAATGTGATTCAGGATCATTTCAACGAATTGATAAAACCGTATGATCTGTCCGGAGAGCAATATAATGTACTGCGTATATTAAGAGGACAAAAAGGAAACCCTGCTAATATGTGTGTGATACAGGAGCGTATGCTGGCCAAAACGAGCAACACGACCCGATTAGTAGACAAATTATTATTGAAAGATTTCGTTACCAGAAATGTTTGTCCCGGTAATCGACGCAAAATTGAAGTTTTAATCACCCAAAAGGGACTGGATGTATTGAAAGAATTAGATCCGAAAGTAGACGAGCACGAGCGTTTGTTTGCCAAGAACATAAGCCCTGAAGAATTAGAATTATTAAACCAATTATTAGAGAAATACAGAACCCAACAAAATTAAAATTATGAGTACATTATTAGACAATCTAAACTGGAGATATGCAACAAAGAAATTTGATGCCACCAAAAAAATATCTTCACAAGATTTAAACACTTTAAAAGAAGCTGTTAGATTAAGTGCTTCTTCATACGGATTACAACCCTACAAAGTTATTATCGTTGAAAATCCGGAAATCAGAGAAAAATTAAAAGCTGCTGCTTACGGACAGACACAAATTACAGATGCTTCTCAAATATTTATTTTCGCAAACGACTTAAATCTTGGAGCGGATTCTGTAGATGCTTACATCAATACCATCAGTGAAACAAGAGGTGTTCCTGCTGACGCTTTAGGCGGATTCAGTGACATGATGAAAGGTACTATTTCAAATCTTTCTGTTGAAGCTAAAAATATCTGGACAGCAAAACAAACTTATATCGCTTTAGGTACATTATTGAGTGCAGCATCTGAATTAAAAATCGATGCGACTCCAATGGAAGGGTTTAATGCTGCTGCATTTAATGAAATCTTAGGTTTTGACAAATTAGGCCTAAACGCTTCTGTTATTGCAACTGTAGGTTACAGACATGATGAGGACGAAACTCAACACTACAAAAAAGTTAGAAAATCACACGAGAATTTATTTATCACTATATAATTATTATTAATCAAAATCAATTTTAACAAAATGAAAAATTTAAAGACAATTGCAATAGCATTATTCGTAGCAGTAGCTGGACTTTCAGTAAACGCACAAACTAAAAAAATCGACGTAAAAGCAAGTACTATCAAATGGGTAGGTAAAAAAGTAACCGGAGAGCACTCAGGAACTGTAAACTTCAAAGAAGGAGCTGTAGTTTTCAAAGGAAAAAAATTAACAGGTGGTAACTTCACTGTTGATATGACTTCATTAACAGCAACAGATTTGACAGGAGAGTACCAAGGAAAATTAAACGGTCACTTAAAAGCTGACGATTTCTTTGGAACTGAGAAATTCCCAACTGCAAAATTAGTTTTCAAAACTATCGGAGCAAAATCTACTGATGTTTACACAGTAACTGCTGATTTAACTATTAAAGGAATCACTAAACCTGTAACTTTTGATATCGCTGTGAAAGGAAATACTGCTACAACAGCTTTCAAAGTGGACAGAACTAAATACGACATCAAATACAACTCTGGTAACTTCTTCCAAAACTTAGGAGACAAAACTATCAATGACGAATTTGAATTGACAGTAGCTTTAAAATTCTAATAGCATAAAAAAAACAGCAATTCTTATTACTATAAGAAAAACCCCATTAGTTTAACACTATTGGGGTTTATTTTTACATTTTTCCCAAAAAAATAACATTCATAATATTCCCCTAACGCTTTCGTAATACCATACTGGGCTTTGATTAACATTGGCCTTCTACTTTTGAACTTATTAAAAATCAAAAACTAGAAATCAAAATCATAGTTATGAAAGCAAAAATACATCTTATAGTTGTCACGGTTCTTAGTACTTTTTTTCTACAGGCACAACAACAGCCTAAAGGTATTATTGGTACCTCAAACTGGATGAACAACTGGACCAATTTTAAACCTGCCAATACCGAATATAGCGAAGCCACAAACATTATTGCAGGTACCATTAACAAAGACACCAAACTCCTTAAACGCAATACATATCAATTAGTTGGAGTTGTTTACGTTACCAACAATGCCGTATTATCTATCGAACCGGGAACTGTAATAAGAGGCGACGATAAAACATGTGGAACTCTGGTCATTACAAACGGATCAAAAATTGTAGCCGAAGGTTTAGAGACAGACCCTATTGTTTTTACTTCCAACAAAGAAACGACCCAAAGAAAACCGGGAGACTGGGGTGGAATTATCATTTTGGGAAAAGCACCAATCAACACCCTTGGAGGAGTACATACTTTACCTTTTGATCTGGAACCAATGCTAAACCACTACGGCGGTCAGGATGCCGAAGACAACTCGGGAGTTTTAAAATATGTACGAATTGAATATTCCGGACGAAAACTAAGTGCTGCCAAAGAACTTAACGGACTTTCGCTTGCCGGAGTAGGGAAAAAAACTATTTTAAGCAATATTCAGATTAGTTACTCTAATGATGACTCTTTCGAATGTTACGGAGGAGATTTAAACCTGAACAATTTGGTTTCTTATCGCACCACCGATGATGATTTTGATTTCACTCAGGGTGCACAAATCAACATCAATAACAGTATTGCCATTCGTCATCCCTTTTCATCGGATATTTCGGGCTCAAGATGTTTTGAAGTTGATTCTTATGACAAAATTGGAAATACAGACATGAGCAAAAAATTGACTAAAATTAATGCCAGTAATATTACGCTTATAAATCTGGAAGAAAACAATCAGGGACTCGTGAGAGAATCTGTTTACGTCAGAGAGAACACTTTTTTTAATTTTACGAACAGTATTGTTTCCGGATTTACACCTTTTGTTCTGCTGGAAGGAAACATTGGAAACGGCGAGGTTAACTTGGGGAAAATTACCTTCAAAAACTTAATCGTAAATAATTGTAATGGTGGAATCACAAGCGAAGCCGGCGGAGCAAATGCTGCAATTGAAAGTTATTACAACAATCCAATTTTTGACATTAACTTTACTAAAATCAAAAACAGCGAATTGTTTACAACACCAAATATCAAAGGAAGTCCGGACTTTAGGATGAACGTAAACAACACCATAGCCATTGGTAACTAAGGCCTTAAAACAACCTGGCAGCGACAAAATTTAACAAATTTTAAAATTTAGAAAAGTTTTTTTTGACTTTTTATGTCTTGTAATTCAAATTACATTTATATATTTGTGAAATCAAAATAAGATATGAAAACAATAATGAACAATACTTGGTGGTGGAAGAATTTACGTCAAACGTCGTGAACAAAGCTTCCTATGGTATTGTAAAACTATAAATATAAAAGGCTTGTCATCACGACAAGCCTTTTTTTTTGGTCTAAACTCTGATAAGAAAATCTATTAAAAATAAAAAAAACGAAATACTTTGAAACCATTTACACTCAACACACACTACAAACAAATTCTGGCAGACACCATTACACCAGTAAGTGTTTACTTTAAAATCCGGGACAAATTCCCAAATAGCTTACTATTGGAAAGCAGTGATTATCACGGAAATGACAACAGTTTCTCTTACATCTGCTGCAATCCCATTGCAACCATTAAAATTGAGAACGAAACTATTTCAAAAACTTTTCCTGACGGAACTAAAGAACGAATCTCTATCGACAGTTCAACGAATATTCCGGAAATTATTCAGGAATTTTCAAGCCAATTCCAATCAGAGAAAAATGATTTTAAATTTATCAATAATGGTTTATTTGGATACATCTCTTACGATGCCGTTCGTTATTTTGAAAAAGTTTCGATTGCCAAAAAAGACAGAGCTACTTTAATTCCCGATGTGTTTTATGCTGTTTATCAAAATATCATTGCCATCAATCACTTTAAAAATGAAGCGTACATTTTTTGTCATAGTGTTGATGGAAGAAATAATATTTCGGAGATCGAACAATTGTTACAATCCAGAAATATAGCCTCTTATAAATTCACCAAGGAAGGTGAAGGTTTCTCTAATTTAACCGATGAAGAATTCAAACACAATGTAACTTTAGCCAAAAAACACTGCTTCCGTGGAGATGTTTTTCAACTGGTACTTTCACGTCGTTTTACACAAGGTTTCAAAGGCGATGAATTCAACGTATATCGTGCCTTACGAAGCATAAATCCTTCTCCGTACTTATTCTTCTTCGATTATGGCGATTTCAAAATATTTGGATCTTCACCTGAGGCACAAATAATTGTAAAAAATAGAAAAGCCGAAATTCATCCTATAGCGGGAACTTTTAAAAGAACCGGAAATGACGAACAGGACGCTGTTTTAGCCAAACAACTTTCAGAAGATAAAAAGGAAAACAGCGAACACGTGATGCTTGTCGATTTGGCCAGAAATGATTTAAGCCGAAATGGACATGATGTAAATGTTGAAAAATACAGAGAAGTTCAGTTTTTCTCGCATGTAATTCATTTGGTTTCAAAAGTAACAGGTTATCTACATGAAAAAGCAACCACTATGCAGGTGGTAGCCGATACTTTCCCGGCAGGAACTTTAAGCGGAGCTCCAAAACACAGAGCCATGCAACTGATCGAAGATTATGAAAAAACAAATCGTAATTTCTATGGAGGAGCCATTGGGTTCATGGATTTTGAAGGTAATTTCAATCACGCTATTATGATTCGAACCTTCCTGAGTAAAAATCATCAATTACACTGCCAGGCTGGTGCCGGAATTGTTGCCAGTTCTGATGAAGAAAGCGAGATGCAGGAAGTTTACAACAAACTAAGAGCCTTGAATACAGCCTTAGAGATGGCGGAGAAAATATAAGTCATTTTGTTTCAGGTTTACCTGCGTTACAACAACTTGAAACTTGAAACTTGAAACTTGAAACTTGAAACAAAAAGAACCTGAAACTTGAAACAAAACTAAAAAACAACCATAAACACAACCTAAAAACGATGAAGAACATTATTCCATTTTTGATTGCCATTGTATTATTTACTTCCTGCGAAGTTAAAAAAGAATCGAACACACTTTCTTTAAACGGAACCTGGCGTCTGATATCAGCTGAAACCACCGAAAAAGATTCTACGTTCTCGACTTTCAATCCAAAAACAAAAATGATTAAAATTATAAATGATAGCCATTTTGCTTTTTTCAATCATGATTTAAATAACGGTAAGGATTCAACAAATGCAGTTTTCTTTGGCGGAGGCGGAAAATACACTCTAAAAGACAGTATTTATACCGAAAATCTGGAATACTTCAATAACCGTCAATGGGAAAACAATAAGTTTGAGTTTGTTGTAAAAATTAAAAACGATACGCTGATTCAAAAGGGAATCGAAAAATTAGAAAAATTAGGGATCGATCGTATTATCACTGAAAAATATGTTCGGGAAAAATAAAAATTAGTTTCAGGTTTTCTTTGTTTCGGGTTTCAAGTTGTTGAAATCTGAAACCTGAAACCTGAGACTTGAAACAAAAAACACAATGAAAAAAATATTAGTTATAGACAATTACGATAGTTTCACTTATAATTTAGTACACTATCTGGAAGATTTGAACTGTGAAGTTACGGTATACAGAAACGATGAGTTTGATATTGATGAAATCGCCTCTTTTGAAAAAATACTTCTTTCTCCAGGCCCCGGAATACCGGATGAAGCGGGATTATTGAAAGCCGTGATTCAAAAATACGCTCCAACAAAAAGTATTCTAGGCGTTTGCTTAGGACAACAAGCTATTGGAGAAGTTTTCGGAGGAACACTTTCAAACCTGGACAAGGTATACCATGGTGTCGCTACAAATGTAAAAACAGTTGTTTCAGACGAAATTTTGTTCGAAGGTTTAGGCAGTGAATTTGAGGTCGGTCGATACCATTCCTGGGTTGTTGATGCCAACTTACCAGATGTTCTTGAAGCCACTTCAGTTGATGAAAACGGACAAATCATGTCGTTAAGACACAAAACTTTTGATGTAAGAGGTGTACAATTTCATCCGGAAAGTGTTCTGACACCAAAAGGAAAACTAATTTTAGAGAATTGGATTAAAAGCTAGTAAAAAATAGTTTCAAGTTTTAGGTTATTGGAACGTGAAACCTGAAACTTGAAACAAACTCAAAATTCTCTACAACTTAGAACCTTAGCAACTTAAAAAAAATGAAAAACATACTAAATAAATTAATCAATCACGAAGTGCTTTCGAAAGAAGAAGCCAAAGACGTGTTGATCAATATCTCAAGCGGGGCTTACAACCCAAGTCAGATTTCGGCATTTTTGACTGTATTTATGATGCGAAGCATTACCATTGATGAGCTTTCCGGATTCCGCGAAGCTTTATTAGAATTGTGTATTCGTGTGGATTTATCGGCCTACAACGCTATTGATTTGTGCGGAACGGGTGGTGACGGAAAAGATACTTTCAACATTTCGACTTTAGCTTCATTCGTAGCTGCCGGAGCAGGAATAAAGGTAGCAAAACATGGAAATTATGGGGTCTCCTCTATTTCGGGATCAAGCAACGTGATGGAAAAAATGGGAATAAAATTCAGCAACGATCCGTCATTTTTAGAAAAATGTATCGATCAGGCAGGAATTTGTGTTTTACACGCTCCTCTATTTCACCCAGCCATGAAACATGTGGGACCAATCCGAAAAGAGCTGGCTGTAAAAACCTTTTTTAACATGTTAGGTCCAATGGTAAACCCATCTTTCCCTAAAAATCAATTAGTTGGTGTTTTCAATTTAGAATTAGCGAGAATGTATGCTTATTTATATCAAAACACTGATGTTAATTTTACCATCCTTCATTCGCTTGACGGTTACGACGAAATCTCATTAACCGGCCCAACAAAAATCATTACAAGCGATATGGAAGGCATGTTGAAACCGGAGGATTTCAACGTTCGTCTTTTATCACAAAGAGAAATTGAGGGAGGAAGAACCATCGAAGAATCAGCCGATATGTTTGTCAGTATTATTTCCGGAAAAGGAAGTGAGGCTCAGAATAATGTGGTTTGTGCAAATGCCGGAATGGCCATTTCAACCGTAACCAAATGCTCACCTCAGGAAGGTTTTAAGCAGGCCAAAGAAAGTTTGTTTTCCGGAAAAGGACATCAAGTGCTTAAAAAATTACAAGAACTAAGTAAGTAAAAAATATAGTTTCAAGTCTTTTTTGTTTCAGGTTTCAAGTTGTTGAAACCGGGAACTTGAAACCTGAAACCTGAAACCAATAAAACAATGAACATTTTAGATAAAATAATTGTAGATAAAAAACGAGAAGTCGTCCTTAAAAAATCAATCATTCCCGTTTCGCAATTGGAAGCTTCTGTGTTTTTTGGAAGAGAAACGATTTCTCTAAGTCAAAAACTGAAGACAAGTTCGACAGGAATAATTGCGGAGCACAAACGCCGTTCACCGTCTAAATCTGTAATCAATCATAGCTTCACAGTAGAAGAAGTTGTTAAAGGATATGAGAATGCCGGCGCCTGTGGAATTTCAGTTTTAACCGACGGGAAATACTTTGGCGGTTCATTAGACGATTTACTTCTGGCAAGAGCAACTGTAAATATTCCTCTTTTGCGAAAAGAGTTTATCGTCGATGAATATCAGATTTTAGAAGCCAAAGCGTACGGAGCCGATTTAATTTTACTGATTGCAGCCGTTTTAACCCGCGAAGAAATCAAATCGTTATCGGAATTTGCCAAGCAATTAGGATTAGAAGTTTTACTGGAAGTACACAATCAGGAAGAATTAGAGAAATCTGTAATGCCAAGTTTAGATATGATTGGCGTGAACAACAGAAATCTGAAAACTTTTGAAGTAAGTCTGGATTTCAGCAAACAGCTGGCCGCTCAAATCCCGAATGATTTTGTAAAAGTTTCAGAAAGCGGAATTTCATCTATTGAAGCCATTTCGGAATTAAGACCTTATGGTTACAGTGGTTTCTTAATTGGAGAAAACTTTATGAAAACAGACAATGCCGGTCAGGCAGCAACTGAATTTATTAGACAGCTGTAGGCTGTAAGCTTTAAGCCGTAAGCTGAAAACCGAAAAACTTTCTTAACATTACTAATTTAGCCTAAAGCTTATTGCCTAAAGCTTAAAGCATAAAAATAAAAAAAAATGAAACTAAAAATATGCGGTATGAAATATCCCGACAATATACTCGAAACAGGAACACTCCTGCCCGACTATATGGGATTTATTTTCTGGAAAAAATCCGCACGTTATTTTGACGGAACAATTCCGGAATTGATTCATACCATCAAGAAAACCGGTGTTTTTGTAGATGAAACGGTTGATAACGTACTATCAACAGCAGACAAATATCATTTACAGGCCGTTCAGTTACACGGAAAAGAAACCGTAGAATTTTGCCAGGAACTGAGAGCTAAGATCGATGCCAAAATTGATGTGACTATTGAAATCATAAAAACATTCTCGATAGATGAAAATTTTGATTTTGAAGTTCTGACACCTTTTGAAAAGGTTTGCGATTATTTCCTGTTTGATACAAAAGGAAAATTACCGGGCGGAAACGGAACCACTTTTGACTGGAAAATATTAGAAAATTATAAATCTGAGAAGCCAATCTTTTTGAGTGGTGGCATCGGAATTGAAGAAATACCTGCAATAAAAAACCTCAAAGTGCCTATTTATGCTATCGACGTAAATAGTAAATTTGAGACAGAACCAGGATTAAAGAATACAAGTCTATTAAGAAAGTTTCAGAAAAATCTAAAACCTGTTACTTTAAACCCAAAACAACTATACAATGAATTATAATGTTAACGAAAAAGGATATTACGGAGAGTTTGGAGGAGCTTACATTCCCGAAATGCTTTATCCGAATGTAGAAGAATTACGTCAGAATTATCTAAAAATAACAAGCGAACCAGATTTTAAAGCAGAATTTGACCAATTACTTAGAGATTATGTAGGTCGTCCTAGTCCGCTTTATTTCGCAAAACGTTTGTCAGAGAAGTACAATACCAAAATTTATCTAAAAAGAGAAGATTTAAATCATACTGGAGCACACAAAGTCAATAATACTATTGGACAAATTCTGGTTGCCAAACGTCTGGGTAAAAAAAGAATTATCGCTGAAACTGGTGCCGGTCAGCATGGTGTGGCGACCGCTACGGTATGCGCTTTAATGGGACTGGAATGTATCGTGTATATGGGTGAAATTGACATCGCGCGCCAGGCACCAAACGTGGCACGTATGAAAATGTTAGGCGCAGAAGTACGTCCGGCACTTTCAGGTTCCAAAACATTAAAAGATGCTACCAATGAAGCTATTCGTGATTGGATTAACAATCCTGTAGATACACATTATATCATAGGCTCAGCAATTGGACCACACCCCTATCCTGACATGGTTACCCGTTTTCAAAGTGTTATTTCAGAAGAAATCAAATGGCAGTTAAAAGCAAAAGAAGGACGTGAAAATCCTGATTATGTAGTGGCTTGTATTGGTGGAGGAAGTAATGCGGCCGGAACTTATTATCACTTTCTGCATGAACCTGAAGTGGGGATTATTGCCGTAGAAGCTGCCGGAAAAGGTGTAGACAGCGGTCACAGCGCCGCCACCAGTAAATTAGGAAAAATGGGGATTATTCACGGTTGTAAAACCCTTTTAATGCAAACTCCGGACGGACAAATCACCGAACCGTATTCTATTTCTGCCGGTCTTGATTATCCCGGAGTTGGTCCTATGCATGCACATCTGGCGCAAACCGGTCGCGGGGAATTCTTTTCTGTAACTGATGATGATGCAATGAATGCAGGTTTACAGCTGACCAAACTGGAAGGAATTATTCCGGCAATTGAAAGTGCACATGCCTTTGCTGTTTTAGATCAGAAGAAATTCAAACCAAGCGATATCGTAGTGATCAGTCTTTCCGGTCGCGGAGATAAGGATTTAGACAATTATATTGAATATTTTAAATTGTAATAAAATAGCAACTATGGAAAAGTTATTCTCTTACGGAACATTGCGATCAAAAGAAATTCAGATGCGTCTTTTTAATAAGGTGTTAACCGGAACCCGAGATCAGCTTCACGGTCACAAACTAAAAAGTCTGCAAATCGAAGAAGAATTTGGAATGGCGGACTATGTTGTAGTCGTACCAAGCGCAACCTCTACGGATCCTATACACGGTGTTGTTTTTGACGTCACAAATGCCGATTTGGCTAAAGTAGATCTATTCGAATCTAATGCATATAAAAGAGTTCAGGTAACCTTGAATTCCGGAACAGTTGCCTGGATTTATATCGAAAACAAATAATTCTATACCATGATTCTGGCAGCAGCACAAACAAAACCATTCCGTGAGGATATTGATTCCAACTTATTAGAGCACTATCGGCTTATCGAACTAGCCGTTCAGAATGGAGCAAAATTAATTGCATTTCCTGAAATGTCAATCACAGGTTATGAAAGAGCATACGCTCAAAAACTGGCCTTTCAAAAAGACGATTCGAGATTAAATCATTTAAGAAAATTAGCCGTAGAAAACAATATCGTCATCATTGCAGGAGCGCCAATCCAAATTGAATCAGCATTATTTATCGGCGAATTTATTATTACTCCAGACAATTCTGTTTCGATATACACTAAGCAATTTTTGCATGAAGGAGAAGACGATTTTTTTCAATCTTCGTTTGATTATAATCCGATGATTGAAATTGAAAATCAGAAAATTTCATTTGCTATTTGTGCTGATATCGACAATCCACTGCATCCACAAAATGCATGTAATAGAGAAGCAAGTATTTATATTGCCAGTATTTTCTTTTCGCCAAATGGGATTCCAAATGCTTACAGGCATTTACAAAGTTATGCCGGGAAACACCAATTAAATGTGCTGATGTCTAATTTCAGCGGCGAATCGTGGGGATCACCATCAGCCGGACAAAGTGCTTTCTGGAATAATAAAGGTGAACTTATTGGGCAGATGAACGATACAGATACCGGACTTTTATTGGTAGAATATCAAAACGAAAACTGGACTAGTAAAGTTGTAAAAAAATAGTACAAATCCCTTAATCCGGGAGAAGATAAAATTTAAACCTATCTAACTTTTGTTAGGAGAAAAAATAAAAACAATGAACAGAATAACTCAAAAATTACAAGAAGATAAAAAGATTCTTTCTATTTATTTCTCAGCGGGATATCCCAATTTGAATGATACCGTTCCCATCATTCAGGATTTAGAAAAAAATGGTGTTGATTTAATCGAAATTGGCTTGCCTTTTAGTGATCCTTTGGCTGATGGACCAACCATTCAGGCAAGTTCAACACAGGCACTTCACAATGGAATGACTACCCAAATTCTTTTCGATCAGTTGAAAAACATCCGCGAAAGCGTAAAAATTCCGTTAATTATTATGGGATACTTTAACCCGATGCTGCAATACGGAATCGAAGAATTTTGTAAAAAATGTGCCGAAATTGGTATCGACGGCTTAATTATTCCGGATTTACCAGTTGATGTTTACGCAGACGAATACAAAGTAATTTTCGAAAAATACGGTTTAATCAATGTCTTCCTGATTACCCCACAAACGTCAGAAGAACGTATACGTTTTATTGACAGCGTTTCAAATGGATTCATTTATATGGTGAGTTCTGCCAGCGTAACGGGTTCTCAGGCCGGTTTCGGAAATACTCAGGAAAGTTACTTCGAAAGAATTGCCCAAATGGATCTTAAAAACCCACAAATCGTAGGTTTTGGAATTTCAAATAAAGAAACCTTCAATCAGGCTACTAAATTTGCTAAAGGAGCCATTATAGGAAGTGCCTTTATCAAACATTTAAGCGAAAACGGCTCTGGAAAAATTGAAGAATTTGTTGGCGAGATAAGATAATTAATTTTTCTACTAAATATAGTAATACCGTCTGGTTTGTCATTTCTACGAAGGAGACACGAGCGATAGCGAATGACAAAGTAAATCACACTCGTAATTCGACAAAGATTGACTCTTATGTATGAGGATTTCTTATGTGATTTCTCCCTTCGGTCGAAATGACAAAAAAACATTAAAAGCTGAAAACAGTACTGTTTTCAGCTTTTTTTTGCACAAAATTATCAAACTTAAACAATGTTAATATTTTGTTAAAACAAAATTAAACAACTGTTTAAATTAAACGGTTGTTTAATTTTGTACCCGATTAGAAACATTACCATGTCAAACTTCGAATTAAACGATAAAAAAATTCAAATTCTGGAAGTTGCAGAAAAGCTATTTTCTGAAAAAGGATTTGAAGGGACTTCGATACGGGATATCTCAAAACATGCCAAGATTAACATTGCCATGGTTTCGTATTATTTTGGTTCAAAAGAAAGACTACTTGAAGCCTTAATCATTTACAAGACATCTGATTTAAAGTTGAAGCTCGAAAATTTATTACTGGAAAATATCGAACCTATCGATAAAGTCAATAAATTAATCGAAATTTACATCACCAGAATAAGCTGTAATAAAGGGATTTTCAGAGTTTTACATTTTGAAATCAACGCAAAAAAAAGGGAAAAAAGTTTTATTGCCTTCACAGAACTAAAAAAGGGAAATCTAAAATCTGTTGAAAGTATTATTAAACAAGGTCAGGAAAAAGGGGTTTTCAGAAAAGATGTTATCATTCCGCTCATCACTCCAACAATTATCGGAACCTTTTTTCACTTTCATATGAACAAACCTTTCTTTGAAGAATTATTAAACTTAAATACCGAAGAATTGTATAATAATTATATAAAAACCAGTCTTACAAAGCACATTCAACAAACTATAAAAGCGCTACTTGTTTATGAAAATTAGTCAATTAATGCTCTTTGGGGTTTTCTTCATCGGAATTTCGTCAATAGAAGCACAAGAGAAAACAAGTTTAACCTTAGGCGAGGCCGTACAAATGGCCTGGGAAAAAAGTAACGAAGTTACACTTGCCAACTCTAAGGTAAACACAAAAAAATACGAATTAAAAAGCGTAAAAGACAATCAATATCCGGATATTAAAATTTCCGGTCAATACCAACGTCTTACGAAGGCATCGATTAGTATGCCAAATCAAAGTGAAAATGCCTCTATTGCATCTCCGGACAGAGCAATGTTTGGAATGGCAACTTTGAGTCTTCCTTTATTTTCAGGATTCAAAATTCAGAATAGTATTGAAGCCTACGATAACTTATACGAAGCGGAAAATGCTACAGCTGCCAAAACAAAAGAGGATGTTGCTTTAAAAGTAATTACCTATTATACTGCTTTGTATAAAGCTCAAAAAACATTAGATGTTTTAAATGAAAACCAAAAAAGTGCGAAACAACGTGTTACTGATTTCACAGAATTGGAGAAGAATGGAATTATTCCAAGAAATGATTTATTAAAGTCTCAATTACTGGTTTCAAAAACGCAATTATCTATTGATGAAGCGACTAACAATCTTAACAATATCAACTTCTATCTAACCACTTTATTAAAGTTAGACCCTAACACGAAACTGCAGGTTAATGAAGCTGATTTTTTCAACTTAAAAACTAGCAATGCACCAACATCAGATGCAATAGCTCTTGAAAACAGAAAAGATTTGGAAGCAATTCGTTTGCAGCAAAAAGCTACTGAGTCAAATATCAAAGTAGCAAAAGCAGCCTATTATCCTACATTAGCCTTACTTGGCGGTTATACAGCTCTGGACCTTAAAGACATTATAACGGTAAGATATGCTATGAACTTTGGATTAGGTTTAACTTATGACTTATCCGGAATTTACAAAAACAGTGCTCATGTACGAGTAGCGGAAAGCAAAGCTATGGAAGTTAAAAATAGTGAGGCTGTAATGACGGACCGTATTAAAGTTGAAGTTCAAAAATCAATTGAAGATTATGATTTGGCAATCAATCAAAGTGTGGTTTACGATGAAGCTCTTCAACAGGCAAGTGAAAATTACAGACTTGTAAAAGATAAGTTTGACAATGGTTTATCAGATACTAATGATTTGGTTGAAGCTGACGTTGAACAATTAAGCGCTAAAATAAATACCGCATTATCAAAAGCTACTATCATTCAAAAATATTACGAATTACTTTCGGTATCCGGACAATTATCACAATCATTCAATCTTTCTAAAATATAATCGACAGCTCTCATGGAAAAGAAAAAAACAAATACTAAATTCATCATTATACTAGCCGTTTTGGTTTTAGTGGGCGGAACTTACGGAATAACTAAGTACATGCATTCTTTAGCTCACGAAGAAACGGACGATGCTCAAATAGAGAAAAAAATGAATCCGATTATTCCAAGAGTATCGGGATATATTAGTAAAGTATACGTAAAAGATAATGATTTTGTAAAAAAAGGGGATACTTTGTTTACGATTGATAAAAGAGATTATCAGTTAAAAATCGATGAGGCTAATGCTGCCTTATTAGGTGCTGAAGGACAATACGAAGCTGCAAAAGCTGATATTGGAAGCGCTAATGCAAGCATCTCTGTATCGGACGCGCAAATGAAATCTGCAACAGGTTCTATCGAAAGCGCAAAAATCAGATTAAGACAAATTACAAACGATTACAACCGTTACAATAATTTGTACAAAACACATACGATTACAAAACAACAATACGAACAGGCTCTATCTGCAAAAGAAGAAGCTGAAAACCAGGTACGTGTTTTGCAAGATCAACAACGAGCTAGTTCTTACCAGAAATCAGTAATTCAATCGAAATCAAAAGTTTCTGACAAACAAACTGAAGTAGCTTCCGCTAATATCAAAAAAGCGAAAACAATGTTAGACGTTGCTCATTTAAACCTTAGCTATACGGTTGTAACTGCTGCAATTGACGGACAGGTTTCTAAAGTAGATATTCAACCGGGACAATTAGTTCAACCGGGACAATCTTTATTTTACATCATCAACAACAATGAAGCTTGGGTTGTGGCTAACTTTAAAGAAACGCAATTGAACAAAATGGTTGCCGGACAAAAAGTAAGTCTAAAAGTTGATGCCTATCCAAACTACGAATTTAAAGGAACGGTAACTTCTTTTTCTCCTGCAACAGGATCACGTTTTTCTTTATTACCTCCTGATAATGCAACAGGTAACTTCGTAAAAACAATTCAGAGACTACCAGTAAAAATTAGTTTAGACGAATCAAACGATCCGGAGAAAGTAAAATTACTAAGACCAGGGATGAATGTTGATGTAGATGTACATTTAAAATAAAATAATGGCAGCAGTACAAGCAGACGAAGATTTAGTAGAATACGGATACAGACGTGTCATCATTACGATTACGGCAGTACTTTGTGCCTTGCTTGAAATTGTAGATACAACAATTGTAAACGTAGCACTAACAGACATGCGAGGTAGCCTTGGCGCTACTTTAACTGATGTGGCCTGGGTAATTACAGCATACGCCATTGCGAATGTGATTGTAATTCCGATGACGAGCTGGCTTTCACAACAATTTGGAAGACGTAATTATTTTGTGGCTTCTATCATAATATTTACAGTCTGTTCCTTTTTATGTGGAAACGCTACCAATATTTGGGAACTGGTAGCTTTTAGATTTGTTCAGGGTATGGGTGGAGGTGCCTTACTGGTAACAGCACAAACCATTATCACCGAAAGTTATCCTGTAGCAAAACGTGGAATGGCTCAGGCTATTTACGGAATGGGGGTAATTGTTGGACCAACTTTAGGACCGCCATTAGGAGGATATTTAGTAGACAACTACTCCTGGCCTTATATTTTTTACATTAATATTCCATTGGGGATCATCGCTACAATTTTAGCGTTAACGTTCGTAAGAAGTCCTAAATATGGAGAAAAATTAAAAGCCAATCAGGTTGACTGGTGGGGAATTATATTGCTTGCAGCCTTTATCGGGTCTTTACAATTCGTTCTGGAGCACGGGCAACAAGACGATTGGTTCAACGATTCAACTATCATAACTTTAAGTGTGGTTACGGTTTTAGGATTGGTCTTATTTATCTGGAGAGAGCTTACTTATAAACATCCAATCGTAAACTTAAGTGTTCTAAAGGACGGAAATCTTAGAATAGGAACCGTAATGTGTTTCATTCTTGGTTTCGGTCTGTACGGATCGACTTTAATTATACCAATCTACACGCAATCTATTTTAGGATGGACCGCAACAGATGCCGGATTATTATTGATTCCGGGATCTATTACCACAGCAATCATGATGCCTTTTGTCGGGAACATGATTCAGAGAGGAGTTCCTCAGGGATATATGGTTGGAGTCGGATTTTTGGTGTTCTTTTTCTTTACCTTTATGATGCAGACCCGTATGACTCCTGATACCGGAGTTGAACATATGTACTGGCCTTTAATTCTGAGAGGAATCGGTTTAGGATTGCTTTTTGTACCTATTACTACACTCTCTCTATCTACCTTAAAAGGAAAACATATTGGTGAAGGAGCTGCTTTTACCGGAATGATGAGACAATTAGGAGGTTCGTTTGGTATTGCCATTATTACCACGTTTATTACTCGTTTAGGACAGGAACACCGAGTGAACTTACTAACCAATTTAGATCCTGCAAAATATGAAGTACAGCAGCGTATTGCAGGAATGCAAAGAGCTTTTATGTCTAAAGGATATAGCGCAGACGTTGCACTGAAAAAAGCTTACCAAGCCATTGAATATTCTGTAATGAAACAAAGTACCGTAATGGCTTATATGGATATCTTCATGTATTTGGGAATTATGTTCTTATGCTGTATTCCAATTATTCTTTTAATCAAAAAAGGAAAAAACAAGATTAATCCTGCTGATGCAATGCATTAATAATAATTGATTTATAATACGTAAAAACGCCGAATTCAAAAATCGAATTCGGCGTTTTTCTTTTAAATATATTTGATCCATCATAAAGGGATTAAAATCCCTCCCTACAATATGATTCGAGCCTACTGCTCTTCAAAAAATCTCAGAAACTTAGCATCTTAGTCACTTAGAACCTTTAAAAAAATCTATCTCGTAAACACCAAATGATTTCCCTTCGAAAGATTACCATCAAACTGATACCCTTCATAATTAAATCCTTTTAAGTCTTCAATAGTTTCAGCATTAGTATCAATAATATAACGCACCATCATCCCTCTTGCCTTTTTGGCAAAGAAACTGATCATTTTGAGTTTTCCGTCTTTATAATCTTTAAAGTCCGGTGTGATCACAGGAACTTTTAAAGCTTTTACATCTACTGCAGAGAAGTACTCGTTACTCGCTAAATTGACAAACAACTCTCCCTTAGATAACTCTTTATTTAATGCTTTTGTCACGGTTGGTTTCCAAAACTCGTGCAGATTTTTATACTCCCCTACCGGTAATTTTGTTCCCATTTCCAGACGGTAAGCCTGCATTAAATCTAATGGTTTCAAGACTCCGTAAAGTCCCGACAGAATTCGAAGTTTGCTTTGAAGAACATCCAGTTTCTCCACCGGAATAGAATAAGCATCTAAACCCGTATAAACGTCTCCATCAAAAGTATAGACCGCCGGACGGGCATTTTCAGGTGTAAATGGTGTTTTCCAATCCTGATTTCTTTTCCAGTTCAAATCTGATAGCTTAGCTGAAATCGACATTAATTCAGATAACTCAGCAGGTTTTTTAGTCTTTAAGATTTTATGAACTACACGTGCTTCTTTTAAAAAATGAGGTTCTGTATATTGAGTAGTAGGTAATTCTTTTTCGAAATTCAATGACTTTGCAGGCGATATAACAATTTTCATGTGTACATTTTTATATACTCCAAAAATACAAATTGAATTTTTAAAAATAACAGATCTGAATTGATTTGTTCGATCGCATTATAAAGGTTCCTTTTCGCCACAGATTAAAAGGATTAGAAGGATCAAAAAAAACTGTGAAAATCCTTTTAATCTGTGGCAAAAAAAATGCAAAAATTCGCGGAATTCATGACAAACCAGTTTTCCTCTTTTCCATTTCAACAAAAATTGATGCTTAAAACCTAGAATTTCTTCAAAAAAGTGAGCAATAGATTGTATTAGGCATTTTCTATGTTGTAAATTTGCAGTCGTTCATTCTCTTCTTGAATAAACAGATATTTAAAATTAGTGAATTCGTGGCTATACAAACAAATTATAAAACTGCTTTACAACATAAAATCTTCGATATCATTTCGAAGGCATCCCGGGAACTCAACGTTGACAGTTATGTCATCGGAGGTTTTGTTCGGGATTTACTTTTAAACAGAGGTTCTAAAAAAGATATTGATGTTGTTGCTGTAGGCAGCGGTATCGAATTGGCACTTAAAGTTTCTGATTTACTTCCTAATAAACCAAAAGTTCAGGTTTTTAAAACTTATGGAACTGCCATGCTTCGTTTTGAAGATACCGATATTGAATTTGTCGGAGCAAGAAAAGAATCTTACAGTTCAGACAGCCGAAATCCAGTAGTGGAAAACGGAACATTAGAAGATGATCAAAACCGTCGGGATTTCACGATTAATGCTTTGGCTTTATCATTAAACGAAGAAAACTTCGGAGATCTTTCTGATCCTTTTAATGGTTTGTCTGATTTAGAGAACAAAATCATCAAAACCCCTTTGGATCCGGACATCACTTATTCTGATGATCCGCTGCGCATGCTGCGTGCGATTCGTTTTGCCACACAATTGAATTTCCAAATAGAAGAAAATTCATTAAATGCCATCACAAAAAATGCCGATCGCATTAAAATTATTTCAGGTGAGAGAATTGTTGACGAATTAAACAAAATCCTCTCCACTCCTAAACCTTCTACCGGCTTTTTACTATTATACAAAACGGGACTTTTAGATCTAATTTTACCTGAATTAACAGCATTAAATCAGGTAGAAGAAATTGAAGGTCATACCCATAAAAACAACTTTTATCACACATTGGAAGTGGTCGACAATATTTGCCCAAATACAGACGATGTATGGTTACGCTGGGCAGCTTTATTGCACGATATTGGAAAAGCACCCACAAAACGTTTCAATAAAAAACAAGGCTGGACTTTTCACGGGCATGAGTTTTTAGGTGGAAAGATGACTAAAAAGATTTTCGAACGTCTGCACATGCCGTTGAACCACAAAATGAAATTTGTGCAAAAAATGGTTATCATGAGTTCACGTCCTATTGTTTTGGCTGACGACATCGTAACCGATAGTGCAGTGCGTCGTTTGGTTTTTGATGCCGGTGAGGATGTCGAGAACCTAATGACTTTGTGTGAGGCAGATATCACCACCAAAAATCCGTCAAAGTTTAAAAAATACCATAAAAACTTCGAGCTCGTCCGCAAGAAAATCGTTGAAGTCGAAGAACGCGATCATGTTCGTAATTTTCAACCGCCCATTTCGGGTGAAGAAATTATGGAAATCTTTGATTTGAAGCCTTCAAGAGAAATCGGAATTTTGAAAGAAGCTGTAAAAGAAGCAATTCTCGAAGGTGACATTCCAAATGAATATCAGGCTGCTTATGATTTTGTGATTAAAAGAGCTGAAAAATTAGGCTTAAAAAAAGTATAAAGAATTAAGTATTATTTTATAAAATGAAAAAAGAAAATAAA
Source organism: Flavobacterium sp. B183 (assembly GCF_023539155.1). Classification (NCBI taxonomy): domain Bacteria; kingdom Pseudomonadati; phylum Bacteroidota; class Flavobacteriia; order Flavobacteriales; family Flavobacteriaceae; genus Flavobacterium; species Flavobacterium sp. B183. The sequence goes on from NZ_CP097434.1 coordinate 5,307,400, forward strand.
TCAGTAATCATCTGGTTGCTATCAGGTTGTGTTTTGCTATTTTTAATGGTTGTCGTTGGCGGAATTACCCGTCTGACCAATTCAGGTTTATCCATGACCGACTGGCATTTGGTAACAGATACTTTTCCACCTCTGACAGAAGCAAAATGGAATGAAGCATTTGAACAATACAAGAAATTCCCAGAATATCAAAAAATCAACATACACAACGATTTTCAGCTTTCAGATTATAAATTCATCTATTTCTGGGAATGGTTTCACCGCTTTATCGGTCGTATTATCGGACTGGTTTTCTTTGTCCCTTTTGTTTATTTTTTAATTCGAAAAAAACTCGATCGTTCAACCATAAACAAATGTATTGTTCTTTTGGCAATGGGAGGTTTTCAAGGTTTTCTTGGATGGTTTATGGTTCGCAGCGGATTAATCGACAATCCGGATGTTAGTCATTTCAGACTTTCTCTTCATCTTACTTTTGCTTTTATTACTTTTGCTTATACACTTTGGGTTGCCTTAGATTTAATTTATCCGGAACGCAATGTTTATAAAATAATTCCGCTTCGTAATATCGCAAGAATAGCTCTTGTCGCTTTACTGATTCAAATTATTTACGGCGGATTTGTAGCCGGTCTTAATGCCGGTTTAATACACAATCACTGGCCTTTAATGAGTGACGGACAATTTATTCACGATTCGGTTTTTATTGAACAGCCTACTTTGGTTAAAAACTTAATCGAAGGAAAAAGCGGAGTTCAGTTTGTACACAGAACTTTTGCTTATGTAGTAGTGGCTCTTATCCTTTTCTTATATTACAAAGGAACTCAATTTTCTCTAACCAGAAATCAGTCTAAGGGAATCAACGTTCTTCTTGTCTTTGTTTTTATTCAGTTCTTACTGGGCGTTTTTACACTTTTATACAGTGTTCCTCTAGCACTAGGATTAATTCATCAAATTATGGCTTTTTTCCTTTTGAGTGCCATGACCTACACTTTGCACCGATTGAGTAAATAATAACTTAAATTATATAGAAAGAGCTGGAAAATTCCAGCTCTTTTTTATTTAAGGATATCGCCCGAGCCCACGGCTCTCCATATTTGATAAACTTTTTTTTAAGCGGATTAAAATCCGCTCCTACAAAATGCGTCGAGCCAATGGCTCTCTCTTAATCATTAAAACCGCTCAAACACATTATAATTTAGAATATGGCCCAAGCCTACGGCTCTCCATATTGATAACCTATTTTTTAAAGCGAATTAAAATCCGCTTTAAAAAATGCGTCGAGCCAATGGCTCTCTCTTAATCATTGAAGCTGTTCAGGCACATTATAAAATTCCGAAGGAATGACAAATATTGTAGCAATGGATTTTGATCCATTGAAAAATAAATTCAACCCGCAAAAAAGTTCCGTAGGAACGATACATTTATTAAATAAATTTACCCCAGCCAGTTTTTAAAGTCCTGCACTTTCTCACGGCTCACAATTACCTCATCCTCTTTATAAGTTGGCAAAATTACCTTTAACCGTGAATTGGTATAAACCTGAATTTCTTTTATCGCCGTAAGTGGAACAATGAATTTTCGGCTAACGCGAAAGAAATCTTTTTTATCGATTTCCTGCTCCAGGATTTCTAAAGTCGAATCAATTAAATAATTTCTATTATCAAAAGTATGAATGTAGGTTCCTTTATTTTCACTAAAGAAACACTCAATTTCGTCTGTTGTAATGACCTTTAAATGCTGTCCGATTTTAACTGTAAATCGTTTTTTATAATTCTTTTCAAAGGGATTTGACAACATTTGACGAATTTGTTCAAAATCAAGTTGCAAATTTGAATTTTCTGAACTTGTTTTGGGTAATCTGGTTTTGAATTTCGCAACAGCAACCTCCAGATCATCTTCATCAATGGGTTTTAAAAGATAATCGATACTGTTTAATTTAAATGCTTTTAAGGCATATTCATCATAAGCCGTGGTAAAAATAATGGCGCTCTGAATATTTATTTTTTCGAAAATTTCAAACGACAAACCATCAGACAATTGAATATCCAGAAATATGAGATCCGGATGTTCATTATTTTCAAACCAATAAACGGATTCTTCAACAGAATGTAACATGGTCTTTACAGCAATATCTAACTTTTCGAGTTTTCGTTGTAGTAATCTTGCTGCCGGTTTTTCGTCTTCTATAATTAATGTGGTCATTTCGTAAGATGCAAAATTTAAAAATTCAGTTTAAAATTACTTCCATTTATTTTTATTTTCAGCCTCTTTCTTCATTATTTTTTGAATTTTCTTTTGCTCCCAATCTCTATTGAAAAAAACATCAGGGCCAAAAACAGAAATTCCATGAATCACTAAAGCAATTCCCCAAAAAAATGCAGTCGAATAAATTTCCCAATCACGGAATCCTCTAATGACAAAATGATCTCCTATATAACTTTGATTCAGACTTGAAACAATGATGATAATGTTCACCAATATATAAACTCTTAAATGCGAATAAAAGCCTTTAATTCTCTTTACTTTTTTGTATGCCAAATTGAAACTTTCGTCTGTACTAAACTCATGTGAATACTCTTCGTACATCTGTCTTCTAAACTGTCCCATATTATTTTGATTTAAAAATTATTGCCATTTTGTGTTATTGTTCTGTGCCTCTCTCTCCATATATTTTTGGATCTTTTTTTGTTCCCATTCATTGCTGAAAAAAATATCAGGACCAAATACGGTGAAAGCATGAATGACTAAAGCTACTCCCCAGCATATGGCTGTCGAATAAGTACGCCAGTCTAACAATCCGTTTTCATAAACACTATGGCTGAAATAATCTCTGTTTAAATTAGAAACTATAATGATGGCATTCACAATCAAATACACTTTTAAGTGTGTGTAAAAGCCTTTGATTTTTTTCACTTTTCTGTACGCTAAATTATAGCTTTCGTCTGTACTAATTTCATCTCTGTAAACTTCGTACCTGTCTCTTCTATATCGTCTCATTTTACTTTAATTATTGCCATTTATTTTTATTCTCTCTCTCTTTTTCCATCAGTTCTTTGATCTTTTTCTCTTCCCAGTCTTTTCCAAGAACCGGAAATACATTAAAGACTTTCAAACCGTGAAAAACCACTCCAACTCCCCACCACATTAAAGGCCAGTAAAACCATAAATGCCTTGGTGATGTATAAAGATTGATAAAAATCAGAACAAGATTTACAATAACGTATGCTGTTAAATTGCCATAGAAACCTTTGATTTCCTCCACTCTCTTTTTTGCGAGGTAATATTTATCCTCTTCATTCAAATTTACTTCCATGACTACTCCCATTTTTGTTTTTTTTCCTTTTTCTCTAAGATGCTCTTCATTTTACGCTCTTCCCACTCTTCTCCAAAAATTTTAAAAGAAGCGAATATATCTATCGCCGATACTACAAAAGCAGTGGTCCAGATACACATAACAAATCCGTTCAGATATTGTACAGGAAAAATATTAAGTGGAAGTCCAAAATAATCTTTTAAAATATAAAGTATAAGACCCACACTGTAGAAAATCACATGGGTGTAAAAAGCCTTTAACTTCACCACCTTTTTACTTGCCATCTTTTGAAGTTCGAAATCTTCCTGTTCCTTATTAAAATTAGTTTCCATAATTATTCTCAGGTTTTCTTAATTTTTCTTTTTCCAAAATTTCTTTGATTTTCTTCTCTTCCCAATCTTTACTGAAAAAAGGCGGGATATCAAACACTGTCAGTCCATGAATGACTACTCCTACACCCCAACCTAAAACGCACCAGACAAACCATAAATATTCAGGCGAGGTTATAAGATTTACGGTTATCACAATAATGTTTACCAGTATAAAAACCGCCAGGTGCTCGTAAAACTCTCTAATTTCTTTTACTTTTTTCTTGGCCTGATAAAAACGTTCAGCTTCTATAAAATCCTTTTCCATGGCTACTTCCAGTTTTTTTGTTTGTTTTCACGTTCCAGAATCTCTCTTATTTTTCGTTCTTCCCAATCTGAGCTGTACCCAAATACTTTAAAAGCATGCATGACAACTCCAAATCCCCAGCCTAAAGCCGAGAACCAAAACCACTGAAATCCAGGAGAGTACCTCAAATTTATAAAAATTAAAAATGGTACCACACAACAATATGAAATTACGTTACCGTAAAAACCTTTTAGTTCCTCTACTCTTTTCTTAGCTCTGAAATAAGCTTTATTTTCGTCGCTATATTCTGCACTTGTTTCCATAACTGTAATTTGTTTGGTTAAAATTGGAATTTTAACAGTGAAATTTTCTTCGTTTTGTTCAATCAGAACCTTTCTGTTGGTTACAATTGAATATCGGTTAACAATGTTCTGCAGCCCAACTCCCTGTCTGTCCTGTAAAACTTCTTTCTTCTGAAAATCATTTTGTATCGCCAGATAATCTCCCTCTACAAAAATCCTGATATGCAACGGTTTTTGCTCGCTAACGATATTGTGTTTTACCGTATTCTCCAGTAAAAGCTGCAAGGATAGCGGAACTACTTTTGCATCGGGATTAATATTTGTCGTTGGTAATTCATAAAACAAACTATTCTCGAATCGCATTTTAAGCAAATTCATATAGGTTTTAGCAAACGACAGTTCATCTTCAACAGAAACCAGCTCCTTGTCTTTTTGCTCTAAAACGTAGCGATAGATTTTAGACAAAGAGGTCGTAAATCGTTGTGCATTATCCGGGTTTTCTTCAATTAAAGAACTAAGAACGTTTAAACTGTTAAAAAGAAAATGTGGGTCTATTTGATTTTTTAAACTTTCGAATTTTGCATTTGCCGTTCCTGCAATAATTTTTTGTTGTGTTACTTCAAATTTAGATGCCTGTTTCCACTTCACCATAAAGCTTCGGGCCTGCATGAAAGTTGACACTCCGAGAGACAGAATCACATAAAATAGGTGAGCCCAAATCATCCTTTCACTAAAAAACTGATCCGGTGGAAGATGCTGAACAAATACGCAAACAACATAATTGATTCCCAAAACAACCGGAACGGTATACAATATGGTAATCAAAATTCCATAATACACCCTTAAGTTTGTTTGTTCCAGCCAATCCCACTTTTTGTCCAAAAGAACGTTAATAAATCCGTTACCAAAGCCCAATCCAAAAGAGTAAAGGCAGCTTATCCCAAAGGTTAGCAATACATTTTCAACATTTAAATCGGTACCTAAAAAAGCGCAGAACAAAACGGTAAAGACCATAGAAATCTTGAAACACATAAGGGTTCCACTTTTTAATTCAGCAAACGAGTTTCTATGATCTTTCATTCTATTCTTTTGGTATTAAATTATTTTTTACAATTCTTTTGCGTTTCCAAAGCTCTTTCTAATCCCCATTTTGGAGAAAAAGGTGTCGCTGGTTTAAAAGTAGCAAAAAGTTCGACAGCTTTATCCACCTGTGCACATAACGGTTTGGTATCAACCCCGGACCATTTTGCTCCTCCAATCTGGTAATCCGCTTCACCAAAAACAATTCTCGGATTATTCGGGTCTATCGCTTTTCCTTTTGCATAAGCTTCCATCACCTTAGCCGAATATTTCATTCCGTTTGTCATTGGATCAGCTACTACCCAGGCTGTATAAATTAAAGCCTGCATCGCATATAATTCGGCATTATTTTGATCTTTAACAAATTCTGTATCCAGTGCATCTTGCGCTTTCGTAAGCAGCAAATCAATTTTTGTTTTATCTTTTTCAGAAAATGCAGCTGTAGTATTGATTAAGGCTACATAGTAATTTGGCAGGTAACTGTTTTTTTCTGCTGCAGCAATTCTTTCAAACATAGCCGAAGCTTCCGTATTTTTTCCTTCTTTCCAAAGCCCGAAAGCTTTTCCCATTCCTTGTTCAAATTGTGTTTGTGCAGATATTAAACTGCAGATAAATAAAGTAATAATGGTAATAATCTTGGTCATGATTTCTTGTTTTTAAAGTTGTTAAATATTTTAAATTTTGATATTCTAAGTTTTTGTTGATGATTAAAACTCTTTTTTTTTAGGTTCAAAGGTTCAGAGTTCCAAAGTGGCAAAGTTTTTATTTTCTTATCCGTTAACCTTTGTCTATTTGTTCCTTGTTAATTTATACTTCAAAAGTATATCGGATTTTATTCTTTTAAAATTAAATGATACCGAGTTGTTGATTTTGATGACTGAATTGTTTTTTTCTGAGTTGCAAAGGTGCAAAGCGACAAAGGTGCAAAGATTCCAAAACTGGATAAAGCATTTCTTACACTAACCTAATTATGTCCTTCAATTTTCAAAACCCTTAGGCCTCTGAACCTCTGAACCTCTGAACCTTTGAACCTCTGAACCTTTGAACCTCTGAACCTTTGTAACTATGCCGCTTACAAATTCTTCAACTGATTCTCATTCTTATTCTGACTAATGGTCCAGAAGAAACCAACGAAGAAAAAGCGATCGGCGGTTGGTATAATGGCTTGTCTATTGTAAACTCCGTTGGTATCGGGATTTTTTGCGTAATCATATCCAAAAACATTTTGAGTTCCCAATACATTTGAAACAGAGAAATACAGGATTTTTTGAGTGGTTAATAAATAGGCCCAGTTGAAGCTCAAACTATTATACGCTTTTGTTCTTCCATTCATGAACTGCGTCTGATTTGGATCGTTGTACGGACGTCCGGAACTGAAACTGTTTGTAAAACCAATCTGAGATTTCCAATCGGTAATAAAATATTTGGTTACGACAGACAGGGTATGATGAGCCACAAAACTAGGAGTTACCATCGCTGGAAAATTCTTGTACTGTCTCTCTGAATCGATATAGGAATAAGAAATCCAGTATTCCAGGTTTTTATGGAGATTGCTGTCTCTCCAAAACAAATCCAATCCTTTTGCATAGCCCGAACCGTTGTTGTTGAAAACCGAATTGTACTGAATATCTCTCGTGTTGTATTGTACTAAATTGCTATAGTCTTTATAGTAAGCCTCTGCTCTAAAAGTTTGTCCCGGTTTGGTGAACTGATAATTTAAGATATAATGTCTCGCTTTCTCACTTTCAAACTGATGGTATTTGGAGTATTTAATATAATCGACTACCGGTGTCTGTGTAAAATCTCCGTAAGCAAATGAAAACTGACTGGTTTTTGAAATTTTATAAGCCAGAGAAGCTCTTGGAGCAATGTTTGTTTCGTTTAGCAAACTGTTATTCGAAAGTCTGAAACCTACTTTTGCAGCCAGTTTTTTCGAGAATAGAATATCTCCTTCCGTATAAAAAGCAGCAATATTAGAATCGTAGCCATTTGCTGTTTTTATAGTATTATTATCTGTATAATTTTCATTAAACTTTGTGATGAAATAATCGGCTCCAAATGACAACTTGAAATAATTCGAGATGTTTTTTCTCAATTTTAATTTTAGCTGAGCTGCATTTTCATTATTGTCCACATCATTAATATCAAATTTAATTTTGTTTTTGCTGTATCCGTAACTAACTCCTGATGTGAGTTGCCAGCCTGTTCCAAAATCTCCCTTATACGATGCATTCAGATAAAAGTTATTATTGTCCAGATCCGTTCGGATAGGATTCGCAAAGTTGACATTTTTCTGATTCAAATCGAATTTCTCTGCATCAAAAGCAGCGTAGAATTTAAAAATTCCTCTTTCAAAATTATAACGATATACGGCCTCACCACCCAAAGACTGATACGGATTATTCCAATCTACGTTTTGCGGAATTACAGCCTGATAAGGTGCCAGATTAATATAATTGGTATTGATACTGAACGAGCTTTTTTTCCATTTTTGAGTATTCCCTACTCCTAAACCTACAGTCATTAAAGCAATATCCGTTTTATTCTGATCCGGTTCATCCTGAGTGTTTAGCAACAAAACACTTGATAAAGCTTCACCATATTCTGCGGAATATCCTCCTGTTGAAAATGCAATTCCACTAAACAAAAATGGAGAGAATCGGCTTCGGGTTGGCAAATTATTAGTCGTTGCACCATAAGGCTGTGCGACACGAAGTCCGTCTACAAAAGTTTGTGTTTCGCTTGCCTCACCTCCACGAACAAATAAACGTCCATCTTCGCCAACGCTTTGTGTTCCCGGTAAAGTTTGTAAAGCTGCAATAATGTTTCCCGCAGATCCGGCGGTAGTCACAATATCCAGAGGTTTTAAAACGGAAACTCTTGCTTTATCCCCTGATTCTAAAGTCCCAGCGGTGATAACAACGGCATCAAGTGCATTTACATTCTCTCTGAGTTTTACCGTTTGATCTTTATAATTGGCTACATCTATTTCCTGTTTGAAAGTTTCGAAAAGCAAAAAACTCACTACCAAAAATTTATTTCCTTTCTCACTGGTTTCAAATGAAAAACTACCGTTTTCAGCACTTGTCGCTCCGTCATAAGTTCCGTCTATGTAAATATTAGCGCCCTGAACAGGCTTTCCTTTTTGATCAACAACTTTTCCTGAAATCGTATTCTGGGCAAAAGTAAAAATGGTAAAGAATAATAAAATAAAAGTAATTTTGGTTTTCATGATTTTGGTTTTTGATAGAGCAAATGTATTTTAACATTTCCTGTTAAAAAATATTAAATAACCCAATTGTAGAATTTTAAGGATGAGTTGTAAATATCTAATTTGTATCTTAGCTATGAATTCTAAAATCTTCACTTATGTCAGAAAGCAAAAGAATTTCAAATCTGTATCAATCCATTTATAATGGAGATCCATGGCTGGAAGTTAACTTAACCAAAACTTTAGAAAACGTAACTGCCGCACAGGCCTACCGGAAAATAAATCCTAACTTAAATACCATTTGGGAAATTACCAACCATTTGATCCAATGGAGGAGAAACATTCTAAATCGTATGCAGGGAGAGACTGTAATAACACCGGATCACAACTATTTTGTGCCTGTTTTGGACCCATCAGAAGCAGCTTGGGAGCAATCGCTTCAAAGTCTGGCAAAATCACAGGAAGCCTGGAGTACTTTCTTTCAGGATTTTGATGATGCCGATTTGGCTAAAATTTATGTAAATAATGGTCATACTTATTATGAACATCTTCACGGAATTATTCAGCATGATGTGTATCATTTAGGACAAATTGTTATCTTGAAAAAACTTCTTTAAAATAAGTATGCTATGAAAAAATTGTTTTCAATTTTCGCTTTATTGTTTGTAATCGCTATTGGATTCGCTCAGGAATCAGAAACTAAATTTGATGAAAAACTGGCTAAATCTCTGAATGCGGATGAGTATGGAATGAAAAAATATGTCTTCTGTCTTTTAAAATCCGGAAGCAACACCACCGCATCCAAAGAAGAAAGCAAGAAACTGTTTGAAGGTCATATGGCGAATATTGGAAAATTAGCCAAAGAAGGAAAACTGGTTGTTGCCGGTCCTTTTATGAAAAACGACCGAAATTATCGAGGCATCTATATTTTTAATGTTGAAACTATAGAGGAAGCAAAAGCATTGGTAGCAACAGATCCTGCCATAAAAGCCAATTTGCTTGAAGCCGAATTAACCCCTTGGTATTCCAGTGCTGCTTTGCAGGAAACTTTAAAAATACACGATAAAATTGCCAAGAAAAAAATATAAAAACACTTTATGAAAACTGAGAAGGAAAAAATGATTGCCGGAGAATATTATCTGGCCGGTGACCCTATTTTAGTGAAAGAACGCCGAAAAGCCAAAAACTTACTGCACCGCTTAAATGTTACTGAATACCGAATGACCAAAAAAGCAAAGGAAATTTTAGCAGAATTAATTCCGAATGCAGGCAAGAGTTTTTATATAGAACCTCCTTTTCATTGCGACTATGGTTACAATATTTCATGTGGCGATAACGTTTATTTTAATGTAAACTGTGTTGTTTTGGACTGTGCTCCGGTAAATATTGGATCAAATGTGTTTTTTGCACCAAACGTTCAAATTTATACCGCCACCCATCCGCTTGACGCTGAACTCAGAAAAACACTCGAAAATGCCTTACCCATTTCTATCGGAGATGATTGCTGGATTGGCGGAAATACGGTAATTTGTCCGGGTATCACCATCGGAAAAGGCTGTGTGATTGGTGCGGGATCAGTAGTGACCAAAGACATTCCGGACAACTCGCTGGCCGTTGGAAATCCGGCAAAAATTATTCGAAAATTAAATCAGGAACCCCAATAAAAAATCAATGCTTACCTTAAATAAAGTTCACCATATTGCCATTTTATGCTCGGATTATCAAAAGTCTAAAACTTTCTATACGGAAGTTCTGGGACTTACCATCATTAGAGAAATCTATCGTGAAGAACGTCAATCCTACAAACTAGATTTGGCTCTGAATGGTATTTATATTGTCGAATTGTTTTCGTTTCCCAATCCGCCAAAAAGACCTTCAAGACCCGAAGCTGTCGGCTTGCGTCATTTGGCTTTTGAAGTCATTAACTTAGAGGAAACCATCGCTTTTTTAAACACTAAAAACATCGAATCAGAGCCTATCCGAATCGATGAGTTTACCGATAAGCGATTCACTTTTATTGCCGATCCTGACGAATTACCCATTGAATTTTATGAAAGATAAGATCAAAACGAACAGAAGATATTTTCTTTAACTGATAATTTTAACACAATATATGGAGCGATTTGTATTAAAAACCGAATTTGATTAGCTAATTTTGTAATCCGCATAAAAAAATGCGATTTCAAAATCAATCTCTGATGAACAAAACGGCGAAAATCAAAAAAAATCATCAATTTATTGTCCTCAAAAAATTAGTTATTGTTTCCATATTAATAGGCTTTCTTTCTGCCTTTTTAGGAATCTCCCTTAAAAAAATTACCGAGTATTACGAAGAAATTTTCTTTCATGAAGTCTCCGTAAATCCTGTTTTTTATATCATCTTCCCCGTTTTTGGATTGTCTGTTATTTACTTTCTTAGACAATATCTCTTTAAGAAAAAAGAAAACAAGGGCATTAAAGAGGTTTTCGAAAGCACCAAATCCTCTTCCAAAAACTTGCCTTCTTATAAAATTCCGTCCCATTTTATCAACGGATTACTGACCGTAATCTTTGGAGGCTCTACCGGAATTGAGGTTTCAACCGTAGTGGCCACCGCCACCATTGGCTCTGTTGCACAGCAAAAAGAAAATGTGTTTCGCCAATACAAGACCGAACTAATATGTGCGGGAGTTGCAGCGGGAGTAACCGCTTTATTCAGCAGTCCGATTGCGGGAATTTTATTTGCTTTAGAAGTAATCTCCAGAAAAGTAACCCGTGCTTTTATTATTTCCAATATTATTGCCGTTTCCATTGCTTTTGGTTTGCTCTCTATTTTAAAAGAAGAACCTTTATTCACAGTCTCCATTACAACTTGGCATTTAAAAGCGATTCCCTACTTTATACTTTTAGGAATATTAGCTGGGCTAAATTCAGTTTATCTCACACGTTGCGTGCTTTTTTTTAAATCTCAATTCGGAAAAATCGATACACATTATTATAAAATCTTAATTGGTTCAGTGGTTTTAAGCATTTCTCTTTTTATTTTCCCTCAATTGTATGGAGAAGGATATCACGCTATAAAAGGGATATTCAGCACTACATCTGAAATTCCATTAACCATAACTTTATCGCTAACATTGATTGGTGTATTGATTCTTAAACCAATTGTAACCTCTATCACACTGGCTTCCGGAGGCGATGGTGGAGTATTTGCACCAAGCTTGTTTATTGGAGCTTTTTTAGGATTACTATTGGCATCTGTATTGAATACCTTTTTTCACGTACATGTAATTCCTGTAAATTTTATGATTATCGGAATGGCGGCTGTTTTAAGCGCCAGCATTCATGCTCCTTTTACAGCAATATTCTTAGTTTGCGGATTAACTAACGATTACACATTGTTTATCCCAATCTTGGTCGTTTGTTTGATATCAAAATATACCGCAAAAATGATTTATCCTTATACCGTTTATACTTATTCGCCAGGTTTACTAAAATAAATTTTCAAACACTGATATAACACATCAGTTCAGGTTTTAGTCCTGAATTTAAAAAATACCACATCAAATATTTAGCAAATATGCCAACTCCAAAAATAAAAAGAGGCTATCGTAAAACCCGTTATATACTTTACAAAGAGACTTTAATCGATTATAAAGAACATTTTTGGTCATTTATTGGATCTTTTATTGGTATTGGAATCCTTTCTTATCTGGAATCTATTCGCTTTTCCGGCACCGATATTGTTTTCTTAATTGGTTCTTTTGGAGCCTCGAGTGTGTTGGTTTACGGAATCATTCAAAGTCCGTTCTCCCAACCCCGAAATTTAATTGGAGGACATGTAATCTCAGCAATTATCGGAGTAACCATAAACCAACTAATTCCGGACATTGTTTGGCTGTCTGCACCTTTGGCTGTTTCCTTATCGATTATATTTATGCAAATTACCAAAACGCTTCATCCTCCCGGAGGAGCCACTGCACTTATTGCGGTTACAGGTTCTGCTCAGATAAAAGACCTGGGTTATATGTATGTATTTTCTCCCGTTTTAGACGGTGTCCTTATTTTATTCATAACGGCATTAATTTTCAATAATATGACTTCGAGCAGAAGCTATCCGAGCCACAGTACCTACCACAAACATTATCACAAGATCAGGAAAAGATTAATCGGAAAGTAATTGCTTTTCTCACGACAGTCATCTGAGCCGGAGTCAGAGCTTATTTATTACAAAAGACTCATACTGTGCTACCTCCGACGAATAAAAAATCTTTTCAACAATTCGTAAATCAAAATTCGTAAATCGTTAATTATACTTTACCTTTGCCCTTTCAATAAAAACAACGATTATGGTTTATAAATTTAGAGTAATTCTAGACGCCGAAGAAGATATTTTTAGAGACATTGCTATTCTTGAAGACGATACTCTTGAGGATTTACACAATGCTATCTTCAACGCTTTTGGTTTTGACGGAATGGAAGTGGCTTCGTTTTATACCTGTGATGAAACCTGGAATCAGGAAGACGAGATTCCGCTTTTTGATACTGGTGACGTTCCTGGTGAGCAAAGAACGATGGGCGATTATCCGTTATCTTCTATTTTAGACGAACAAAATACCAAAATTATCTATGTATATGATTTCATCAATATGTGGACATTCTTAGTTGAATTAGCTGCTATTGAAGATCAAATCGCAGGAGCTCCATACCCAGAAACGCTATTCTCACACGGAGAAATGCCGGACGAAGCTACAGAAAAGAACTTTGAAGCCGACATGCACGACGATATCTACGGAGAATTTGAAGACGATCTTGATGAGGATGATCTTGACATGTTCGAAGGCGATGACAGCTTTGAAGATTATGGATTTGAGGAGAATTGGAATTAGTTTGTAAGGTTCAAAGGTTCAGAGCGACAAAGGTTCAAAGGTATTTTCTATAAAATCTTTTCACAAAAGAAAGAATATTCTTATCTTTATGTTTAATTTTTTAAATATCATAGATTATGAATACTTTCCGGGACCTTTTAATATGGCAAAAATCAATGACTCTGGTCACCGAAATCTACCAAATAACAAAATCATTTCCAAAAGAAGAAATTTACGGACTATCTTCACAAATCAGAAGATGTTCAATTTCAATACCCAGTAATATTGCAGAAGGTTATGGCAGAGAAGGAAATAACGATTACCTGAGATTTTTAAATATTTCAATATCATCTTTATTCGAAATGCAAACCCAGCTTGAAATCTCATATAATTTAAAATATTTAAGCGAGAATCAATTTAATAAAATAAATGGAGAAAGCAGAGAAATTGAGCGAATGTTAAGCTCTTTTATTCGAAAAATAAAAGACAGAAAATAACCTTTGTTCCTTTGAACCTTTGCCACTCTGAACCTAAAAAATATGATCAACTTATTCAACACCCACATCGATACGCTTGCGATACACCGCGTAGGGAACAAAAGCAGAAACGAAGCGATTTTTTTATCGGAACAACCATTTAATTTAAATGATGAAATTGTTCCTTTGATCAAAGAGTACTTTTTTAAGCCTTTCAGAGAGAAAGAGGAAAACTATTATCAGTTTGCGCACGAAGTTGATTTAGACTACAACGACATGTTTAAATATGCGACAGAAATTTTTAGCAACCCTGGAAATTTACACGAGGTTTCAAAAAAAATCACCACGCATTTATTCGAACAATCCAATCACCCGCATATTAAAAACGGAGAGGTTTATATCACGTACCTGACCAATCTAAGTATCGACAATAATGTTGTAGATGCTATTGGAATCTTTAAAAGTGAGTTACAAGCTGATTTTTTACAATTTGAAGAGAAAGAAAGTAATCTTGAAATGATCCTGCAACAAGGAATCAACTTAAGTAAATTAGATAAAGGATGTTTGATTTTTAACTATAAAAAAGAAGAAGGATACAAAATCCTAACCGTTGACAGCAACCGTTATGACGCGCGCTACTGGTTAGAGCACTTTTTATCTGTTGATGCTTTTGAGGATGAAAACTTCATCACTAAAAAATACTTAAAATTCTGCCAGAACTTCGCCAAAGATGTAGTTTTACCAGCAGAAGACAAAAAAGAAGAAGTAATGTTCATGAACCGATCTGTGAATTATTTTGCAAAAAACGATCAGTTTGAAGAACAAAATTTCTTAAACGAAGTATTAGACAATCCTGAATTAATTCCTGAATTCAAAAACTATAAAGTGGATAAGGGAGAAAAATACAGCATCGAAGATGTAACCTCATTCCCTATTGCTAACGCAGCAGTTTCAGACGCCAGAAAATCGATCAAAAATGTGATCAATCTGGACACACACATTCAGATCAAAATGGATTTTATTAACCCTGAAAGTGCTGAAAAATTTGTTGAAAAAGGCTGGGATGAAGAAAAACAAATGTATTACTACTTAGTGTATTTCAATAAAGAAGAGAAAAGCTAAGGGTCATTCATTTTCTATTACTTACTTAAAGCAAAAAACGGCAACTACACTAGTAATTGCCGTTTTTTTATGCTTCATTCCAAAGTTACAATACTGAAAACATCGCTTTCAGAATATCATCGTAAACCTTCTTATCGTTCTCTCCGGAGCGAGCCAACACCCTGATTCCGGTATAATTATTAAAGATAAAACGAGCCAGCATTCTTGCTTCTAATTGCTTTGAAATTTGTCCAGCCTGCTGTCCTTTTTTTACTGCCGTCAAAAAAATCTCCTCCACCGTTTGCCGGTTATCGCTCACAATTTTAGCAATCTCTTCGTCATGCATTGCAAGTTCAACAGCAGCATTTACAACAAAACATCCCTTTGTCATTCGGTCATCCAGACTTTCAATAACCGCCTGTTTAAAAATCTCGGTTAAGGTTTCTTTTATATCTTCTGATTGATTTAAAAGGTTTCTTGTGGCTTCCTGCCCATGTTCCAGATACCTTCTTAAAGCTTTTGAAAAAAGTTTCTGTTTCTCTCCAAAAGTATCATACAAACTTGAACGGCTTAACCCCAAATGCGTTACCAGGTCCTGTGCCGAAGTACCATTATATCCTTTACACCAAAAAATTTCTATCGCTTTATCCAGAGCCTTATCCTCATCAAATTCTTTTGTTCTGGCCATAACTTCATAATTAAATTCTCTTACAAAGATACGAAAAATTACGGAACGATTGTTCCGTAATTAGAGCAAAAAATTAAACCACCGTATTTACAGTAAGCCCGCCATCTACCACAATTTCGGTTCCTGTAATAAACGAAGCATCGTCTGACGCAAGAAAAGTAACTGTCTTAGCAATCTCTGAAGCTTTACCAAAACGTTTCAATAAAATTTTATCGCTTAACGCTGCACCAAATCCTTCGATTTCTGCTTTTTCTAATCCTAATTTTCCAAAAATAGGCGTTTCAATAGGTCCCGGTGAAATTGCATTAATTCTGATATTTCTGGGTGCCAGTTCTGTTGCAAAAACACGGTTTAAAGATAACAGAGCCGCTTTACTTGCCGCATAAACTCCTGAATTTTCCATACCAACATTGGCATTTATAGAGGTATTAAAAATAACAGAACCTCCGTCATTTAAAATAGGCAACAACTTTTGAAGTGTAAAATAAACTCCCTTAACGTTCACATCCATAATCGAATCGTAATGACCTTCGGAAGCAGATTCCAAGGGAGCAAAAGAAGCGATTCCGGCATTTAAAAACAGGATATCAATTTTACCAAATTGGTCTTTCACTTCGGCAACTAAACCGTCAATTGATTTTAAATCGGATTGGTCCGATGCAATTCCGGTTACTTTCAATTCAGCTTCTGCTTTTGCCAAGGCTTCTTTGTTTCTTCCCGTCACAATTACTTTTGCCCCATTTGCTACCAAATCCGCTGCAGCTGCATACCCTATTCCACTATTTCCACCTGTTACAATGGCTACTTTATTCTCTAATTTTCTCATTTCAATTGTTATTAAATTACTGATTATTTGATTATTCTGATACAAAGATATAATAACGGAACGATCGTTCCGTTATTAATTACGTTAATATTTTGTTAAACAAAAAAGATTGCGTTTTACACCTGTTATTGACAAGCTTTTGCTCTATGCTATTATAAAGGAAAGAAATAATGAAATGCTAAAAATTCTTAATTTATGCTTAAATTTACAATCTAAATCAATTCAGATGGATATTCATTTATACAACGAAAGTCCTTTCGAAACGATCATCTCCTTTCATAAGCTTATCGAATCTTTCGAAGAAATTGCTTTGTCGGATGTTGATTACAGGGCTAACTACGCAAAAGCCATTTTAAAACAAATAGAATCAATTCCTGAGCTTAGAACGGGAATTAAGGAATATGCCCTTATTAAAGACAATGAAGCTTTAATCAGGAATCTTTTGGCTGATATCTTCCCAACTGCTTTGACAAATAACGAAATAAAAGCGGTTACTATCCCTTTTCAGAATTTATATTTCAACTATACGGAACGCTTTAAAAAAATCTTAAGCAACGCAGGATCAGAGTTTGATATGGAAATTCGGGATTTTGACGATCATCAGTTCTATGTCAACAACTGCTGTATTATTTTAGGTGCCTATTACAAACAGCGTATCGATTTTAACAACCCTTTTTTCTATGATATTCCCGATGAAAATGGAATAGAAAAGCACTATCGTATTCTGTACAATGCCGATTTCATGGAAGTCATTCCAACAGAAAAATCAATAGCTTTAACTCAGGATGATATTGACTTACTGCTGGACAACTACCACGATCTTGAACTCTGGAAATCGAAATTCCCTGCTGGAAGCTGGATTTTAAAAGGTTTTGGAATTGTTTCTTTGTTCGACGCTACTACAGAAAGTGCAATTTCAAACCTGAAAAGCAACTTATTGAAACCTGATTCAAAAACGGCTGCTACAAATGAAATTGTATTCAATATTTTTAAATCGATTTTTAAAATTCCAGATTTAAAGGTGGGATTTATTGTATACAATCCGGAGGAAGAAAAATTTATCAGACCTGTTAAATTTGACACTCAGATGCAGAGTTTTCTACTTTCAAAAGATCAGGAAATTGATTGCAAGAATGCTTTTTTCGGATGTACCTTCGAGAAATTACTAAACGATAAAGAACCTTTGGTGATCTCTAATGTCGAAAAATTTATTGCCGAATCACATAATATAAAATTGGGGGAGCACCTGCTAAAACAAGGAATCCAAAGCTGCGTTTTTGCTCCTATCATAAAAGATGGGCAGTTACTGGGCGTTGTAGAATTAGTTTCTTCCCAAATAAAAGCGCTCAATACGATTAATGCTACTAAACTGGAACTGGTACTGCCTTATTTAACTGATACAATTGATCGTTACAATACGGATATGCAGCATCAGATTGAAGCCATTATTCAGCGCGAGTACACCACCATTCACCCAAGTGTGTACTGGAAATTCAAAAAAGAATCGCAAAACTATTTCCAAAACATCAATCACACTAAGGATTATATTTTTAAGGAAATTGTGTTTAAGAACGTATATCCGCTTTATGGTCAAATTGACATTAAAGGTTCTTCCGAACATCGAAATGAAACGGTTAAGATCGACCTTAAAAATCAATTGACTGCTTTGCTGAAAATT
Source organism: Flavobacterium sp. B183 (assembly GCF_023539155.1). Taxonomy (NCBI): domain Bacteria; kingdom Pseudomonadati; phylum Bacteroidota; class Flavobacteriia; order Flavobacteriales; family Flavobacteriaceae; genus Flavobacterium; species Flavobacterium sp. B183. Next base: position 5,325,534 of record NZ_CP097434.1, read on the forward strand.
TTCGAATCTCAGAATACAAACCACAATCTGGTCCTCTTGGAACAGCGTAAATTTGAACTGGAATCTTTTCGCGATGAGCTTGACGCTCCTTTAAAAGCAGATACCGAGCAATATATTCAGCGTTATATTGAAGAAGAAATTCATCCTCTTCTAAAAAATACAAAAGAAACCGAAAAAAGCGAAAAACTGGAACGGAAGTACTTTGAGAGTCTTGACGCAAAAAGTGGACTGTTTTATCAGGAGCGAAAGAAGTTTGATAATGCGATGTCTATTATCAACAAAAAACTAGCCTCGGTTCTGGACAAGAAACAACTCGAAGCACAGCAGATTTACCCACACTATTACGAACGATTTAAAACAGATGGTGTTGAGCATAACCTCTATATCGGAGCTTCTATTGCGCCAAATCAACCCTTTGATATGATGTATCTGCACAATTTACGCTTGTGGCAGTTACAAACCTTGTGCGAAATGGAACTTGAACATCATCAGCTTAAAGAATCACTCCCGTACGAACTAGATGTGACTTCTTTAATTTTAGTGTTTACTTCTCCGCTTTCGATCCGTTTCAGAATGGATGAAAAACGCTTTGATGTTGACGGAACCTACAATGCCAGATATGAAGTGGTGAAAAAACGCATCGACAAATCGAATATCAAAGGCACAAAAGAACGTATTACGGAGAAAGAGAAAATTACAATTGTGTATTCTCAAAACAGTGAGGAAGCTGAATATTTGAAGTACATCAAATACTTGCAGCACAAAAAAATTCTCGAGCCTTCCATCGAACAATTTGAAGTCGAAGACCTTCAGGGAGTTTCGGGTCTAAGAGCCATTCGTGTTAAAGTAATCAACAACAATACAAATCCCGTAGCGAAAAAAATTACCTATCAGGACTTATTAGATGAGCTCAACTAATTTTTAGTTGAGCTTTTATATGGATTTAAACGCAATTACAAAAGAGATTACGGTAACAATGATACCGATCATAAAAAGATTGTAAGCAATACGCAGTAAATTATATTTTCGCTGTAACACCAACCCTAAATAATATAAATCTTTTATCATGGTCGAATACAGGTAATCTTTATCCTTCATCATTTCGTTCATCGCCCAGTCATATTCTTCAAGAGGCATTTTATAGAAGTTTCCAAAGAATAATAAATTAATTTTCTTGGCTTCGATATCCTCACGTGTAAAAACACCGGTTGTTACTTTTGGTCGCGTAGATAAAATAGCAAAAATAATCGTCACTACACTTGAAATCAGCATGATAAAAGTGGGGACAACCAAATGCGCATTCTTCGGACTGTCTAATTTAGGGATAATCGTAGAAAGTGCAATCGAAATGATAATAGCATTTACAGACAATAAAATATTTGCTTTACTATCGGCAATCCCACTTAAACGCGTATGATTTCCTAAGGTAACACGAAACAATGTGTCGATACCACGATCCGGTTTTTCAATTTTATCTCTCTTTCTATTCTCTTCCTCGATTTTTTCGGTCTCTTTCTTTTCCTGCTTTTCAATCTTTTTCTGAACCATCAACAGATTCCTCTCTTTTAAAGGCTGCCATTTTCTAAGTGCATAATCCGTGTAAAAGCGGTGCTTGTTCATTAGAAAATTCAGGTTTTCTTTTGCCCATTCGGCATTTGAAAAGTTTAAATTCCAGGTATTCTTTAATTCAATTCGCAATAATTCACAGGTCGTTGCATACTCAGTACCCATAAGATGAGCAAAATCGGCATCCTTGATTATTTTCTCCAAATGTGTTTTAGGAATATACTCTTTTACGGTGGCCAGAATCAAACCGGAAACCTGTGATATGAATTCATCCGACAATTCTTTTTCCTTCAAAAAAGCCGTAGCAATTTTCACACTCTCTTCTTCATGTTTTTCATAACCATTAATGTACCCGCTATCATGAAACCAGGCTGCCACTAAAAGTACTTCCTTCTCCTCAGCCGTAACATCTTCCTTTTTACAAAGCTCTTTTACAGCATTTACGACCGTTAAAGTATGGCTAAAATTATGATAAGAATATAAATTAGAAAGTTTATCTTTGAGTAAATTACTAACAAAATCTTCGGATTGTTCTATTAAATTCATAAAGAATATTTTTACACCACTAAATTATGAAATTGTTTTTGGATAATCATTTTATTGCGAAAATTAAAACCTGTTCTTTGGCAATAGCTGTCTTGCTGCTCCCCTATTCCTGTGCGACTCATAAAGCACAATATGGTAAAAATGTCAGTGCTAACGAAACGGAAAACGCAACAGATACCATAAAAATTGCACACACTTTTTATTTAGTGGGTGATGCCGGAAACGCCGACGAAGAAAAAGCACAACAAACTCTTGAATTACTGCATCAAAAGCTAAAAAAAGCGAGTAAAAAATCGACCTTACTTTTTTTAGGAGATAATATCTATCCGAAAGGTTTTCCTGCCCATAATGAAGGACCGGAAAAGACTTTGGCCGAAACGAAACTGACCAATCAATTAAAACTTACCGAAGGATTTAAAGGAAAAACGATTGTCATTCCCGGAAACCACGATTGGTACAATGGTATCAAAGGCCTTGAACTTCAGGCTGAATTTGTTACTAAGTATTTAAACGATAAAAAAGCCTTTTTACCCCGAAAAAGCTGTGCTATAGAAGCTGTTAAAATAGACAGCACAACTGCTTTAGTAACGATTGACAGTGAATGGTTTCTGGAAGACTGGAACAACCACCCTACTATAAATGACAATTGTGATATTAAAACCAGAGAAGATTTCTTTGACGAACTGGAAAGTGTTCTTAATAAAAATCAGGAGAAAACGGTCATTCTTGCCATACATCATCCCCTCATGAGCAACGGATCCCATGGCGGTCAATATTCGTTGGAAAAGCAACTGTTCCCTCTGGAACAAAAAATTCCGCTTCCGGTAATTGGTTCCTTTATTAATTTACTGCGAAAAACTACAGGTGCCAGTCCGCAAGACATTCAAAACAAACAATATACTGCTTATGCCAAGCGTATTAAAACGCTGCTGCAAAAACAAAAAAATGTGATTGTCGTTTCCGGCCACGATCATAATCTGCAGTATGTAAACAAGGAAAATATTAAGCAGATTATTAGCGGTGCCGGATCAAAATCTGAAGCTGCAAGGGCCATTAATTCAAATGATTTTTCTTATGGAGGAAACGGTTATGCTACCTTAACTTTATTCAAAAGCGGAGATGCGAAAGTTTCTTTCTTCGGAAATGAAAACAACCACGAGAAACTACTTTTTGAGCATGAAATCATAAAGGCTAAAGAAATCAACTGGGCTGCTGATATTCCGAATAATTTCCCTCCTAAAATTACGACTTCTATCTATTCTCAAAAAATGACTCAGAAAAGTCTGTTTCATAAATTTCTTTTTGGAAACCACTATAGAAAATATTACAGTTTACCCGTTGAGACTAAAACCGCAACTCTGGACACTTTAATGGGAGGTTTGAAACCTATTCGTGAAGGTGGCGGACACCAGTCTAAATCTTTAAGAGTCTCGGATCCTAAAGGCCGTGAATATGTGATGCGTGCTATGAAAAAAAGCGCTACACAATTTTTACAATCTGTAGCTTTTAAAGATCAGTACATTGTTAATGATTTTGAAAACACCTATGCAGAGAATTTCTTATTGGACTTTTATACTACTTCACATCCCTATACTCCCTTTGCAGTGGGCAATCTTGCCGATAGAATAGGGCTGGCACACAGCAACCCTATTTTATATTACATTCCGAAACAAAATACTTTAAAAGAATTCAATTCGAATTTTGGAGATGAATTGTACATGGTCGAGGAAAGACCTGCTGACAACCATTTGGAAGGGAAGAATTTTGGAAATCCAACCAATATTATCAGCACATCTGACATGATGAAAAACCTTCATAAAGATGAAAAATATACCGTTGACGAAAACGAATACATAAAAGCCCGTTTGTTTGACATGCTTATTGGCGATTGGGATAGACATGACGACCAATGGCGTTGGGGAGAATATAAAAAAGAGGGAAAGGTCATTTATAAACCTATTCCCAGAGATCGCGATCAGGCTTTTTCAAAATATGACGGGACTTTGCTTTCGCTGTTGATGAACATTCCTGCACTGCGCCACATGCGTACTTTTAAAGACAAAATCGACAATGTAAAATGGCTTAACAGAGAACCTTACCCGCTTGATTTGGCTTTCTTAAGAACTGCCGAAGAAAAAGACTGGATTGCTCAGGCAAAATACATTCAGGAAAACTTAACCGATGCTGACATTGACAATGCTTTTAAAAGTTTACCAAAAGAGGTTCAGGACGAAACGATTAAAGACATTCAACAGAAATTGAAAAGCAGAAAGAAAGAACTTCAAAAATATGCTTCTGAATACTTTGATGTTTTAAGTCATACCGTAATGATCGCCGGAACAGATAAAAAAGACAAGTTTGTAATTCGCCATAACGCCAAAAAAACACTCGAAATTCAGGTTTTCAGAGTTAAAAAAGAGGGCGACGAATTGGTATATACTAAAACCGTTACCGATGCTAAAACCTCCAACTTATGGATTTACGGTTTAGATGATAATGATACTTTCCAGGTAACCGGCAATGAAAAATCGAAGATAAAAATTCGTTTAATAGGTGGACAAAACAATGATACCTATAACATTGAGAACGGAAAAAGAGTGATCGTTTATGATTTTAAATCAAAACAAAATACCTATAATCTGGATTCAAAAACCGGAACTCAACTAACAGATGATTACGACGTTAACCTTTACAATTACGAAAAGCCAAAGTATAATGTGATTTCAGGGCTTCCAAATATAGGGTACAATCCTGACGATGGTGTAAAGCTTGGCTTTAATTTAAACTATACCGTAAACAATTTCAAACAAAACCCTTACACCCAAAAACATGTGTTAAACGGTTTTTATTATTTCGCAACGGAAGGTTTCGAATTGAATTATGCCGCACATTTTCCGGGTTTGCTTGGCAAGTGGGTTATTGACGTTGAATCGCAATATACAACTCCAAATTTTACAGTGAATTACTTCGGATATGGGAATGAAACGATCAATAATACAGAGCAATTCGGAATGGATTACAACCGCGTTCGCATTCAGAAGTTTAATGTTTCAGCGGCGATCCGACATGTTGGTCGATATGGAAGCGAGTTTAGCATCCAGCCCATGTTTCAACAAATGAGAGTAGAAGAAACTAAAAACCGATTTATTGATATTCCAAACATCATTAATCCGGAGATTTTTCAAAGTCAGACCTTTGGTGGTGCGAAAATCAAGTACCATTTCAAAAACTCCGACTTTGCGGCAAAACCTACTTTGGGAGTTACTTTCATGATCTCGGCAGCGTGGTTAGCCAATCTAAATGAAACCAGGCAAAACTTCCCGACTCTTGAAAGCCTTTTAGGATTTACGCATAAAATTGATTCTAACGGAAAGCTGGTTTTAGCTACACTTTTAAAAGGAAAAGCGATCCTAAATAACAATTACGAATTTTATCAGGGTGCGGCTTTAGGAGGCGATACAGACTTACGCGGTTATCGAAACGAACGCTTTCTGGGAAGTTCTTATTTTTCTCAAAGTACTGATTTACGTCTTAGCATTGGTAAAATCCAAAAAACAATTGCTCCGTTAACCTACGGGATTCTGGGTGGTTTTGACTATGGAAGAATCTGGCTTGACGGTGAAAATTCCCGAAAATGGCATCAGGATTATGGCGGCGGACTTTGGCTGAACGCAATCAATGTACTAACGGCAAGAATCACTTATTTCAAATCACCTGACGAAACCGGAAGAGTCATTTTTGGAGCGGCTTACAGTTTTTAACTAGAGGTTCTGAGATGCTAAGTTACTAAGGTTCTAAGTTTTTTTTGCCACGAACTCACGAATGATTTTGTAATTTAAAATTCGTGAATTCGTGGCTAACTTTTTATTTTAAAGGTACTGAGTTACTGAGATTCTAAGCTTTCTTTCTCAGTATTCAAAAATGATACAGTAAACTAAAATTCGCGAATTCGTGGCAAAAAACCTTAGAGCCTCAGCACCTCAGTACCTCAGTCCCTTTTTATTTTAGCTTAAACTCATAAACATTCCCACCAGTCTTGTTTGCCTTTTCATCAGCAATCAGCAAGGTGCTGTTGTCTTTAAAAACAACAGCTTCTTTTTGCGAAAAGTGATCTAATTTAATTTCCGTTTGCGATCCTTTATGAAACAAATCATTTTTATACCCTTTAAACAAAACGATTTTATCATGACTCAGCAAAGCTACTTTTTTACCATCAGGGCTAATGGTTGCACTTGTTAAAACACAATGATTGTAATTATCACAAGTTTTAAACTCCCCTATTTTAATCGCTTTCTGAGTTCCCGGAGCATTTAAAATCTTATAAATAAAAGCCGTTCCATCGAAATTCTTACTACGGTTTTTGGTAAACAGATAAAAATAATTCCCGTGTTCAAAAAAGCCTTCGACATCATAGAACATTTCTTTTTTCTTCGGAGGAAATTCTGTTTGTTCCGGGTAGGAAAATGAAACCTTATACTCTGCGACAGCTGAATCTTTATTCAACTGATTCTTATTGACTTTATAAATACACAAATCTTTGCGCTCGTTGTCGTTATTTCCAAAATCTCCTATATAAACATTCCCGCTTTTATCTCTGGTAATATCTTCCCAATCTACATTAGTCGCATTTGAAACAACAATCAATCTGGCTATCTTTCCATCTGATTTTATGGCATAAATTTCATTTTTATTGCCACTGTCTTCTATCGCATAAATTAAATTCGTTTCAGGAAAATAAGTAATTCCCGAAACTTCTTTTAGCTTCTTCGGAAGTGCGTACAACGTTTTTAAATTTGTATTGGATTGTTGCTGACAAGCCAATAAGGCTATAGAAGCCCCGAGTAAAAAAAACTTTTTCATAATATCTTCTTTTAATTTAACCTAACTAAAACCTGTTACCCGCCAAAGATTTTTATTGAGTGCAGCACTTAAAGTAGGTTTGTATTTTTAAAATTGCGTGTAATAAATTCAAAAGCAGCAAACATAATATGTCCCATAGATTTAGCATTCTTGAACTTCATATCATTGGTATAACGGTACAATTCCATTTTTAGTTGATTCAGATGCTCTTCTGTCGAAATCGTATCGTGACACATGATATTCAGTAATTTTTTGATTCTGGTTTCGGCTGAATGGATACGTTTTGCCAAAATCGCTCTTTCCTCATCCTTGTACTGAATAATGGACCGGTCCTCCAATTTTTCTTTAATCAATTTGATCATCGGATAATTTTCTTTGAAAAACTGGGGACGATACACTTTAAAGTTTCCTTCGTAACATTGCTGATCAAAATCAATTGGACGGATTTTATAAACTACCTGATCGAAGTCATGAATGGGAACAATCACATAATTATAAGCACGCATATCACCCAAAAGCCTAATCATACAACGTTCGTTGAACTTCACAAATTCTTTTGCAATCTGTGACTTTTCCATTTCCGTACAACTATCCAATAAAGTATCCATAAAAACGTCACCCGGGATTCCGATAATATGCTCTTCAATTAAAGTATCCTTAAAAACCAAAAAATTGATTTTATCCGGTGAAAGAATATCCTCCAACTCTAATCCGTAAATTCTTGAAGCATCTGCTTTTTTGATATAAAAATGAACATAATTATCATTGAGAATATTACGAACTTTTATTCGGAAAGGTTTAGAATTTCCAAAAGTACAGTAATCAATTGCATCAATATTCAAATACTGAATGATCTCGTTATTTCCATCAGAATGTAAAAGGGAATAGATTTTTTTCAGATTCAGATCGATCTCATTTCTCTCAAACTCGCTGTAATACACTCTGATCCATAAAGTATCCGTTTCATTTTTATCATAAACATTAACCGAGCCTGAAAATCGCAATAGATCATCATAGAACACCGATACTTTCGAAATACGTTCGTATCGCTCTAAATAACTAAGAAGAGACGGCATTAAAGGATAAGACGGTTTTTTCAAAACCATTAAAGGTTCGCTCATATTTTTGAATATCTTTATTACAAATTTAAATGAATAGCATCATATAAATAAATTTAGCGTAACAAAATAAAAGTTGAATCGTCTTACATAAAACTAAAACCGAAATAAATTTGGAAACCATACTTACTATCGAGAATCTTCACAAAAGATACGGGCGCATTCAGGCCTTAAAAAATGTATCTTTTGAAATACAAAAAGGCCACGTTTATGGCATATTAGGCCCTAATGGAAGCGGTAAATCGACCACTTTAGGAATTGTCCTGAATGTTGTAAACAGAACTTCGGGAAATTATACCTGGTTTGGAGGAAAGGTACAAACACATGAAGCACTAAAAAAGTAGGCGCCATCATCGAAAGGCCCAACTTTTACCCGTACATGACTGCCGAAGAAAACCTGAAACTGGTTTGTAAAATAAAAAGCATCAATTATTCTAAAATCAGCGAAAAGCTTGATTTAGTTGGGCTATCCGAGAGAAAAGACAGCAAGTTCAGCACCTTTTCTTTGGGAATGAAACAGCGTCTTGCCATTGCTTCGGCACTCTTAAATGATCCGGAAATTTTAATTTTAGACGAACCAACAAATGGTTTAGATCCACAGGGAATTCATCAGATCAGAGACATTATCCGAAAGATTGCGTCACAAGGAACCACTATTTTACTGGCCTCTCACCTTTTAGACGAAGTAGAAAAAGTATGTTCGCATGTGGTTGTTTTGCGAAAAGGAGAAATTTTATACTCCGGATCTGTCGATGGAATGTCAGCCAATGAAGGTTTCTTTGAACTTCAGTCTGATGACAATCTGGCGTTGAAAACCATACTGGAAACACATCCGGCAGTTGAAAAAATCACCGAAGAAGACGGTAAAATCCTGGTTTATTTGAACTCTGATTTATCCGCTTCTGAACTCAATCATTTTCTGTTTTCTAAAAATATTGCTTTGAGCCATCTGGTAAAACGTAAAAACAGTTTAGAAGCGCAATTTTTAGAATTAACCAAGAACGCCATTATCCAAAACAACTAAACCATGAACAGACTAATTTCTATAGAACTACAAAAAATCTGGAAAAACAAAGCCAGCCGCATCCTCACTTTAACTTATTTCATACTGCTTTCGTTCATCGCTTTAATGGCTTCGATCAAATTTGACATAGGTCCTTTTAAATTCCATTTGGCAGAAATGGGTATTTTCAACTTCCCTTTCATTTGGCATTTCAATACTTATGTAGCCGCCTTACTTAAACTTTTCCTTGCAATCGTTATTGTTTCTATGATGGCCAATGAATACAGTTACGGAACTTTAAAACAAAACCTGATTGACGGTTTAAGCAAAAAAGAATTCGTTCTGTCCAAGTTCCTAGCAGTTGTACTCTTTGCATTAGCCTCTACCATTTTCGTATTCGTTATGAGTGTAATTCTTGGACTGTGCTTTTCATCCTATACCGAATTTGATGTTATTCTGATGGATTTAGACTATCTTCTTGCCTTTTTCGTAAAACTCACCGGCTTCTTTGCATTCTGTTTGTTTTTAGGAATTTTGGTAAAGCGTTCGGCTTTTGCATTAGGTTTTCTTTTGGTATGGAGTATAATAGAAGGAATTATGAAAGGAGTTTTGATCTTTAAGATTTTCCCTGAAAGTTCAGTGGGTCAAACGATCATGAATTTTTTTCCGCTGGAAGCCATGTCAAATCTAATCATTGAGCCTTTTTCAAGATTATCCGTAATTCGTTCAATAGGAACACAAATTGGGGTAGAAAATACCAAAGATTATGGCGTACATTATACTTCGGTTTTAATCGTTCTGATCTGGACATTCTTATTTGTTTACTTCGCATACAAGCTATTAAAAAAGAGAGATTTGTAGTATATTTGTTGTACTATGAACTATTTTAAAATCTTATCACTAGTCTATTTTGTGTGTTTACTCTCTTTAAAAGTAAACGCACAAAATATTAGTATAGACGATACCAGAACTGCTGAAGATTTAGCAAAAAATATTTTAATTAACAGCGCTTGTATCAATGTTACTAGTGTTAATGCAACTGGAAATCCTGCTAATACGGGTAATAGTTATGCTTATTTTAATTCGGGCGGAGGTAGCTTTCCCTTTTCAGGAGGTATTGTTTTAAGTACATCACCAAGTACAAATGCTTCAGGTCCATTTATACGATCAAACTCTATTGGCGTTACTAACGATAAGTGGCTGGGAGACTCAGACTTAAATCAGGCCTTAAACAATAACTCGAGTAAACAGGCAACTGTTCTGGAATTTGATTTTATCGCTTTAGCCAACTCCATCAGCTTTAATTATATTTTTGCTTCAAACGAGTATCAAACCTACTATCCGTGCATCTATTCTGATGGTTTTGCTTTTTTAATAAAAGAAGCAGGCACTAGTGACCCTTATAAAAATTTAGCCGTCTTACCCAATACGACAACACCGGTTGCTTCTACAACAGTTCATACCAAAATTGAGCCCGCTTTTGTCAATGGCACCAACTATCCGGGATGTGACCCTTTAAATGAAAATTTTTTCAATGGCTACAATACCATTAATAGCCCCATAAATTACGCAGGGCAAACTGTAGTTATGAATGCTCATACAGATGTAATTCCCAACAAAAAATACCACTTAAAACTGGTAATTGCTGATGATCCGACAGGGCAATTCAACTCTGCTGTTTTTATAGAAGCCGGTAGTTTTATCTCTAGAATAAATCTTGGAACCAACAAAACAATTGCCGATAAAAATCCAGCCTGTTTTGGAGAAAGTATTGTCTTAGATACACGTCTGGACAGCAATCTTTATACTTTTAAATGGTTTAAAGAAACTACCACCGATAACTATGCAGAAATTTCTCCGGCAGAAACCGGTTCTGCCTATACTGTTATAACATCTGGCAATTATAAGGTTGAAGCCACACTAATAGGAACAACTTGTGTGGCCACCGGAAAAATTAAAATTGAGTTTGCTCCTGAGATTCTATCCACCAACACTTCATTAGTACAATGTGACGATAATACCGACGGAATATCGGTTTTTGACTTGACAAAGGTCGCTAATATTGTGAAAAACAATGTTGCCGAAACGCTGAACAAAGGATACTACGAATCACTAGCTGATGCTCAAACTAAAACGAATCCAATCTCAACTCCTGAAAAGTATAGTAATAAATCCCAAAATCAGGTCATTTACGTCCGTCTTGAAAACCAATATGGCTGTAGTAAAATCGCAGAAGTAACGTTGCAAATTTCCAACACTACAATTGCCTCACAAAATCCATTTGCAACTTGTGACGGAGATGACAAACAAGACGGATTTTATCAATTTGATCTTAATGCACAAGTAACCTCTCAACTTTCGACAGGTTTACCTACGGGCATCACTTTCAGTTACTATTTAAATGTAAATGATGCTCTGGCAGCTACAAATACATTACCTAATATCTTTAAAAACACTACCGCTTTTACCCAAACCATTTATGCTAAAGCCACAAATGGGTCTGATTGTTACGACATTCTTCCCATAACTCTGGTCGTAAACACTTTTGATCCTTCAAATTTTCAAGACGAATCAAAATACTTGTGTAAAGGGGAGCAGATTACCCTGGATGTTGCCACTGGTTTCGCTAGCTATTTATGGAATACCGGAGCTGCATCAAATTCCATTACAGTAAACACGGCCGGTGATTATTCCGTACTTGTAAAAGACATTAACGGCTGCGAAAAAACCAAAAAATTTAAAGTAATACTGTCTGAATCTGCGATTATAAGCGGTGCAGATACAAAAGATTTCTCTGGCGATGAGAATTCAGTTTTAATTCAATATACGGGGGTTGGTAATTATGAATTTTCATTGGATGGAAGTGTTTTTCAGGATGCCCCATTATTCACTAATGTCAAACCCGGAGTTTACAATGCTATCGCAAGAGACAAAAACGGCTGCGGATCATCAAACCAATATCAGGTTTACATTGCAGACTACCCAAGATTCTTTACTCCAAATGGAGACGGTTATAATGATTTATGGCTAATTAAAAACTCCGATCAGCTTCCGGCTTTTAAAATCTTCATTTTTGATCGTTATGGAAAATTACTCAAACAAATGGATCAAAATACACTGGGCTGGAACGGCCAATTTAATAACCAACAATTGCCAGCAGATGACTATTGGTTCAACCTTCAATTTGTTAATGGCAGAGTCATAAAAGGTCACTTCAGCTTAAAAAGATAAAAACTTTACACTTTCTTATTCCGAAAATCTGTAAAGAAATTCCTGTCCGAAAATTTCAAGACAAAAAAAAGCCAAATTCCACTGATTGGAATTTGGCTTTTTATATTGAATTTTAAACTCCTTAGAATTTAAATCTTTTTCTATCAGTTTCTGTCAAATAGATTTTTCTCAAACGAATAGATTTTGGAGTAACCTCTACATATTCATCTTTTTGAATGTACTCTAATGCTTCCTCTAAAGAGAAAATGATTGGAGGAATAATTCTCGCTTTATCATCAGCTCCGGAAGAACGAACGTTAGATTGTTTTTTCTCTTTCGTTACGTTAACACACATATCATCACTACGAGAGTTTTCTCCAATTACCTGACCTTCGTAAATTTCGGCATTTGGTTCAACAAAAAACTTACCACGATCTTGTAATTTATCAATAGAATAAGGAATAGCTTTTCCTTTTTCCATAGAAATTAACGAACCTTTGTTACGTCCGGCAATTTCTCCTTTATAAGGCTCATATCCAATGAAACGGTGTGCCATAATAGCCTCACCAGCTGTTGCAGTAAGTAATTGGTTACGTAATCCAATAATTCCACGTGATGGAATATTAAATTTAACGATCATACGTTCCCCTTTAGTTTCCATACTCAACATTTCACCTTTACGCATGGTAACAAACTCTACCGCTCTACCTGAAAGATTCTCTGGCAAATCGATTGTCAATTCCTCAATTGGCTCACATTTTTGACCATCAATTTCTTTGATGATAACTTGTGGCTGACCAATTTGCAACTCATACCCTTCTCTTCTCATTGTTTCAATAAGAACAGATAAGTGAAGTACTCCACGACCAAAAACCATGAATTTATCAGCAGAATCAGTTTCACCTAACTTCATCGCTAAGTTTTTCTCTAATTCTTTTGTCAATCTTTCTCTAATGTGACGAGAAGTTACAAATTTACCTTCTTTACCAAAGAAAGGAGAGTCATTAATAGTAAACAACATACTCATTGTTGGCTCATCAATAGCAATAGATGCTAAACCTTCAGGATTTTCAAAATCAGAAATAGTATCACCAATTTCGAAACCTTCAACACCAACAATAGCACAAATATCTCCTGCAATTACTTCTGTTACTTTTTTACGTCCAAGACCTTCAAAAGTATGTAATTCCTTAATTCTAGATTTTGTTACGGCACCATCTCTTTTTACCAAAGAAATTGGCATTCCTTCTTTTAAGACACCTCTTTCTAAACGACCGATAGCAATACGTCCTGTAAAAGCAGAGAAATCTAAAGATGTAATCAACATTTGAGGATTTCCTTCTGAAACTTTAGGAGCAGGTACATTATCAACAACCATATCCAATAATGCTTCAACATTATCCGTTACGTTTTCCCAGTGGTCAGACATCCAGTTGTTTTTAGCAGAACCATAAACTGTTGGGAAATCCAACTGCCATTCTTCAGCACCTAATTCAAACATTAAGTCAAAAACTTTTTCATGAACTTCTTCAGGAGTACAGTTTTCTTTGTCCACTTTATTGATAACTACGCAAGGCTTAAGACCTAAGTCAATCGCTTTTTGTAATACGAAACGAGTTTGTGGCATTGGGCCTTCAAAAGCATCCACTAGCAAACATACACCATCGGCCATGTTCAATACACGTTCTACTTCACCTCCAAAATCCGCGTGGCCAGGAGTGTCAATAATATTGATTTTTGTTCCTTTATATTGAACTGATACGTTCTTTGAAGTAATAGTAATACCTCTCTCACGCTCTAAATCGTTATTATCAAGAATTAAATCACCTGTGTTTTCGTTGTCACGAAATAATTGACAGTGATACATAATTTTATCAACCAAAGTGGTTTTACCGTGATCGACGTGGGCAATAATTGCAATGTTTCTAATAGATTCCATCTGTGATTTTTAATGGGTGCAAAGGTACACTTTATTTTGATATAAAAAACGTTTCTGCGATAGTTTGCGTAGAGACAAGTAATTAGTAACCCAAAAACAATGTAAATTTAAGTCTAAATTGAACTTTTGTTATTGTTTAATTATAGTTAATTTAACTATATTTGAGTGATGAAAAGTAAAACTCTCCAAATTACTCTAGTTTATATTATCATATCGTTATTTGTGGCAATCATCTGTCATAAATTACTTACGACTTACTTTTCAAAGACCGATTACTACATTGTTTTTTTTTTAAAGGACATTTTTTTCATCCTGAGCACTGCACTGTTTTTCAAATACATACTTTCTAAAAACGAGAAAAAAAACATTGCTATTTTCAAAAAATTAAAGGAAACAAACGAAGAAATAAAAGAATCAAACGAAAAATATGACATTGTAGCCAAAGCAACAAGTGACACCATTTGGGATTGGAAAATCCAGGAAGACAGCATCAATTGGAACAAAGGAATAGAAAACGTTTTTGGATACAATCCAACGGAAGTTGGAAAAACATCCAAATGGTGGTTTGACAAGATTCATCCGGAAGATAGCATCAGAATGTCTATCAAACTATACTCTTTTATAGAACAAAAAACAGAAAAATGGCAGGATCAGTATCGTTTTAAATGTGCCGACGGGAGTTACAAATATGTTTTGGACAGAGGTTTTCTTCTCAAAGATGAAAACGGAAGAGCCATCAGAATGATTGGAGCCATCCAGGACATCACCAAACAAAAGGAAGAAGAACAACGATTAAGACTTTTAGAAACTGTAATTACACAATCTAAAGATTCCATATTAATAACAGAAGCCAATTCTCCAGATCGAAAAATACCTAAAATTGTCTACGTTAACCCTGCTTTTTCACAAATGTCAGGATACATGTCAAATGAAATAATTGGAAAATCACCCAATATTTTCAAAGGTCCAAAATCCGATTCAGAAGAATTAAAAAAACTCTTAAGAGCTATAAAAAATGAAGAAGAGTGCCTAATTGAGACTATAACCTATACTAAATCAAAAGAAGAATACTGGGTAAGATTCTCGATGATCCCTATTTTTAATACTGAAGGCGTTATTTCACACTGGATCTCCATTCAAAGAGACATTACCGATGAAAAGAAACTAGAGACGGAAAAAGAACACTTAATTAGAGAATTAACCCAAAACAACAAAGACTTAAAACAATTCTCCTACATTACCTCACACAATTTACGTGCGCCATTATCCAATTTAATCGGACTATTAAATCTTATTGAGGACATCCCTGTCGAAAACGAAGAACTCGAAGAAATCCTGTCCGGTTTCACAAAATCAACACATTTGCTAAACGAAACCATTAACGACTTAGTAAAAGTAATCATCATCAAAGACAACCCTTCTATGCAAAAAGAGGAAGTCTCACTACAAGAAGTTTTTGAAAATGTATTTAGTCAGCTATCATTTCAAATCGAACTGCACAAACCCATTATCAAACTCAAATTCGATAAAGTTCCGTTGCTAAACACAAACAAAGCCTATATCGAAAGCATTTTATTAAACCTACTTACCAATTCTATAAAATACAAATCAGAAAACAGAAAATTAAAAATATCCATTACAGCAGAACAAATCGACCAAAAAGCAGTTCTAACTTTCAAAGACAACGGAATTGGAATTGATTTAGAAAGAAACCGCGACAAAGTCTTTGGACTGTACCAACGATTCCACAACTACCCCGACAGTAAAGGACTAGGCTTATATCTTGTAAAATCACAAGTCGAAACCATGGGAGGAACCATCAGTATTGATAGTGAAGTCAACAAAGGCACCACATTTACAATAACATTCAAAAACTAACTCATATGCTGGAGCAAATTTTATGTATAGACGATGATCCAATCACGTTGATGTTATGCAAAAAAGTAATTTCGAAATCATCATTCTCAAAAGAAATCATCACAGCTCAGAATGGTGAAGAAGCATTACACCATTTCAATACACTTAAATACACCAACAACAAAAACAAAGCAAACAAAAAACCGGAACTGATTTTTTTAGACCTAAACATGCCTGTAATGGGCGGTTGGGAATTTCTGGATCATTTCACCTCTCCGGCTTACAAAGAATTCAATACCGCAAATGTAATTGTTCTCTCCTCTACTATTGATCCTGAAGATTTGGCCAAGGCAAAAAAATACCCCATTATAATCGATTTCCTTTCAAAACCAATCACCCTTCCAATGCTGGAGTATCTTAAAAAGAAAATTGGAATCTAACCTCAGAATTTCAAATTCCAAATTTCAAATTCCAAACCACAATCAAATACTACTAAACCTTAAAAATCTTCGGAATAATACAAACAAAAAAAAGTCCTCAAAGAGGACTTTTATATTTTTATCAAATTGTAATTAATTACAATTTAGCAACATGTTTAGTTAATTTAGACTTCAAGTTAGAAGCTTTATTATCATGAATGATGTTCTTTTTAGCTAATTTATCAATCATAGAGATAACAGTTGATAATTTAGAAGATGCATCAGCTTTATCAGTAGCTAATCTTAACGCTTTAATAGCATTACGAGTAGTTTTATGCTGGTATCTGTTAAGAACTCTTCTTTTTTCGTTACTTCTGATTCTTTTTAATGCTGACTTATGATTTGCCATTTTCTTTTAATTTTTAGATGTAATAATTATTATAAATACTAGTTAAAAAAGAAAAACCTCCCACAATTATAAAACAATCACTTTGGTTTTAACTAATAAAACAAAAACCGAGACACCAATTTTTATTTTACAAAACTTATTTACAACTAATTTTTGTAGTCTGTAAGGGAATCGAACCCCTGTTACCAGGACGAAAGCCTGGAGTCCTAACCCCTAGACGAACAGACCATCATCGTACTAAGTTTTCTTCAATTTAAAGAAATTGAAATTTGTAGTCCGTGGGGGAATCGAACCCCCCTTACCAGGATGAAAACCTGGCGTCCTAACCGATAGACGAACGGACCATTACATCAAGTTAAATAACTTTGTCGCAGAAAAAAAGTAGTCCGTGGGGGAATCGAACCCCCCTTACCAGGATGAAAACCTGGCGTCCTAACCGATAGACGAACGGACCGTGTGTTTCTCTAATGCGGATGCAAAGATACATCTATTTTTTAGTTGCACAATAGCTGATGCAATTTTTTTTATTTTTTTTTAATATGCCTTAGCAAAAAGCACTCTTTTAGAAGATGGATTCCCAGTAAACACACAGGTTCCCGCTTCTTCAACAGCATCCAAAGGAATACAACGAATCGTTGCTTTTGTCAGGTCTTTTATCTTCTCTTCAGTAGCCGCTGTACCATCCCAATGAGCCGATACAAAACCACCTTTTCCATCTAAAATTTCTTTAAATTCCTCAAAGCTATTTACTTCCGTAATATGCGTATCGCGATAATTCAATGCTCTATTGAATAAATCAACCTGAATCTGCTCTAAAAGATCATTTACATAATTCACAATTCCGTCATTAGAAACAACCTCTTTAGTCAGTGTATCACGTCTGGCAACTTCAAAAGTTCCATTTTCTAAATCTTTTGGCCCAACCGCGATTCTAACCGGCACCCCTTTCAATTCCCATTCCGCAAACTTAAATCCAGGCTTCTGAGTTGTTCGGTCGTCATATTTAACAGAAATCTTCAGCTTTCTTAATTTAGCCGTCAATTCATTAACTGCAGCTGTAATTTCAGCCAATTGCTCGTCTGTTTTATAAATCGGAACAATCACCACCTGTATTGGCGCTAAATTTGGAGGCAATACCAATCCCTGATCATCAGAATGTGTCATAATCAACGCCCCCATCAAACGGGTCGAAACTCCCCATGAAGTTCCCCAAACATGCTCCTGTTTTCCTTCGGCATTGGCAAACTTAACATCAAATGCCTTCGCAAAGTTCTGTCCTAAAAAGTGAGAAGTCCCTGCCTGCAATGCTTTTCCATCCTGCATCAAAGCTTCAATACAATACGTTTCATCAGCACCTGCAAAACGTTCTGTTTCGGTCTTCAATCCTTTTACAACCGGAATTGCCATAAAATTCTCTGCAAAATCAGCATATACATGCATCATTTTTTCAGATTCCTCTAAAGCCTCAGCTTTTGTAGCATGAGCCGTATGCCCTTCCTGCCACAAGAACTCAGCAGTTCTTAAAAACAAACGTGTACGCATCTCCCAACGCACCACATTCGCCCATTGATTAATCAACAAAGGTAAATCTCTGTAAGACTGAACCCAACCTTTATAAGTAGACCAAATAATCGCTTCACTCGTCGGACGAACAATAAGCTCTTCCTCCAGCTTCGCATTTGGATCTACAATAAGCTTTCCGGGTTTTTCCGGATCATTTTTTAATCTATAATGTGTTACAATAGCACACTCTTTCGCAAATCCTTCTGCATTTTTCTCTTCCGCTTCAAACATGCTCTTAGGCACAAATAAAGGAAAATACGCATTCTGATGTCCTGTTTCTTTAAACATTCGATCCAATTCCGCCTGCATTTTTTCCCAAATAGCGTATCCGTAAGGCTTAATAACCATACAGCCTCTAACTCCTGAATTTTCAGCTAGATCCGCTTTTACAACCAGCTCGTTATACCATTTTGAATAATCTTCTGATCTTGTAGTGAGGTTCTTACTCATATCGAATAGTTTGGCACAAATTTTGTTTTAATAATTTTAACTAAATAGTTTGACAAAACTAACTATTTTTGTAATGTGCAACAATAAAAAACACCACAGATATGAAAACTTCTATTTCTTTCCGCCAAAACTCAAGTCATTTTTACTTAATTGGATTATTGAGTTTTCTATTAGCATCGTGTGGTTCTTACCAAAACACTTCCTATCATGACAACGATGGAATTTACGGAGGTTCACCAAGAACGTATGCTCAAGCAAATACCACAAACAATCAATATAAAGATTATTTTAGATCCTTACAAGACGACAATCAGCCAACTGAAATTTTTACAGATGTTGACAGCTATGGCAATTATGCTGTAAATGACAGCACAAAAACCGTTAGCAACTACCCTGCCTGGGGAAGTGCAACCACTGATGTTTCTGTAAACGTATATTCTAACCCTTCATGGTCGTTAGGATTTGGTTTTGGCTACGGATACCCTTACTATGGTTGGGGTTACGGAGGATACTGGGACAACTATTGGGGATACCCTGGCTACTGGGGAGGCGGATGGGGATATCCAGGATGGGGATATCCGGGATGGGGTTACCCTGGCTATTGGGGATCTGGTCATAGATACGGATACAACAACTACTCTTATAACTATGGAAGAAGAGGTTCTGCAGCTTATTATGGAGGAAGAAACTATTCTTCCGGAAACTATATTACAAACAGAGGCTACAGCACCAACAGAACTTACAACTCTAACAGAGACTACACCACTACTAACCGCAGCTATAACAGCAATAGAACCTATAGCACAAACAGAAGTGATTTCTCTGATTCAAGAAGAAATGCGTCTGTAAACGGAAGAACATACAACAACTCCTCACCAACCTTTACCAACAGAGGAAACACAACTCAATACAATAGTGCTGATTACAGCAACAGAAGATCATCAAGCAATTACAACACTAACAGAAGCTACAATTACAACAATAATAATTCTGCACCAACAAGAAGCTACTCTCCTAGCCCATCCCGTTCTATGAATAGCGGCGGTGGCGGAGGAGGAAGATCGTATAGCGGCGGCGGTGGCGGCGGTGGCGGAAGATCATATGGTGGCGGAGGAGGCGGAAGAAGATAATCGCCTCTTTCATTAATCACAAAATCACAATAAAAACTATCCAAATGAAAAAAATATTATTCCTACTTATTACAGGACTAACTGCCAGCGTCTCACATTCTCAGGAAGTATCAGATGCTGTACGTTATGCGCAAGACAATTTAACCGGAACTGCAAGATTCAGAGCCATGAGCGGTGCTTTTGGAGCCGTTGGAGGAGATTTCTCAGCTATTTCCGTAAACCCTGCAGGATCGGCAATATTCTCTAATAATCAGGTTGGAGTAAGTTTTAGCAATCAAAACATCAAAAACAACTCCAACTATTTTGGAACAGGAATTAGTGAAAGTAAAAATTCTTTTATACTCAATCAGGCGGGTGCTGTTTTTGTTTTTCACGACCACAACCCAAGCAACAACTGGAAAAAAATTACAATTGGAGCCACTTATGAAAATACCAATAATTTCGACAACAGAATTGTTTCAGTAGGAACAAACCCAACAAATTCTATTGATAAATATTTCCTAAAATTTGCAAACGGAATTCCTTTGAACGTGATAGATGGACTTAATTACAAAGATTTGTTTTATAACGAACAACAAGCATATATGGGATACTGGGGACATGTAATTGACCCTGTTACCACAAATAGCAACAACACACAATATATCAGCAATGTACCTGCAGGTGGCAACTATTACCACGAGAATGAAGTTTTCACTAGCGGATATAATAGCAAATTAAGCTTCAATATTGCAACATCTTACAAAGACAGAATCTATCTTGGAGCCAACTTAAATGTTCACATTACTGACTACAGAAGATCAACCAGCTTCTATGAAGATAATGACAACCCATTAGAAACAAGAGAAACAATTTCAAGTTTACGTTTTAACAATGAACTATACACTTACGGTAACGGCTTCTCCTTTCAACTTGGGGCTATCGCTAAAGTCACTGATGCATTCCGACTTGGCTTAGCCTACGAATCCAATACCTGGTACGAACTAAACGACGAAACTTCGCAAAGTTTATACAGCACAAGAAAAGCTCAAGGAGGACAAGACATTAACGAAACGGTAAATCCAAAAATTGTAAATGTTTACGACTCTTATACCCTACAAACACCAGGGAAAACCACTTTTAGCGCTGCTTATGTATTTGGAAAATCAGGCCTTATCAGTATTGATTATGCCATTAAAGACTACGGAAACACCAAATACAAACCAACAAACGATGCAGGTTTTAGAGGAGTAAATAGCGACATCAGCAATCAATTGACCAATGCCGGTGAATTAAGAGTAGGTGCCGAATATAAAATAAAACAATTAAGCCTACGCGGCGGATATCGTTTTGAACAAAGCCCTTATAAAAACGGAACTACGATTGGAGACTTAACCAGTTACTCAGGTGGTCTAGGTTATAATTTTGGAGGCACTAAAGTAGATTTAGCCTATTCTTACTTAGAAAGAAAATCGAATCAGGGATTTTTTGCAACCGGATTTACCGATGGAGCGAACGTTACCTCAAAACTAAACAATGTGACGCTTACTTTACTATTTGAATTGTAATTAAAAATAAATAGAATGAATTAAAATCTCCGTCAGGCTCTTACTTGACGGATTTTTTTTAGCCCGGATGGAAGCAGCATCCTTTTGTGTCCGCCTCGGCCGACACAAAAGATATAGCAAACAGCAGGATAAGCTTCATAAAAATCATCTAAAAGAAACGGAAACAAGCGGTGTTTGAATAAAAAAGTGTAATTTTGCACTCCAATTTATAAAAGTATGAGAACCAAGTCTTTAAAAAAGAACAAAATTAACGTAATCACTCTTGGGTGTTCGAAAAATGTATATGACAGTGAAGTGCTAATGGGACAACTTCGTGCTAATGGCAAAGAAGTACAACATGAGGCACCTGCTAAGGAAGAAGGAAACATTATTGTGATCAACACTTGCGGTTTTATTGACAACGCCAAAGCAGAGTCGGTAAACATGATTTTGGAATATGCTGATAAAAAAGACAAAGGATTAGTAGATAAAGTTTTCGTTACCGGATGTTTGTCAGAACGTTACAGACCGGATTTAGAAAAGGAAATCCCAAATGTCGATCAATATTTTGGTACAACTGAATTACCTCAACTGCTTAAAGCTCTTGGTGCTGACTATAAACACGAGCTACTGGGAGAGCGTTTAACTACAACTCCAAAGAATTATGCTTATTTGAAAATTGCGGAAGGCTGCGACAGACCTTGCAGTTTTTGTGCGATTCCTTTAATGAGAGGTTCACATGTTTCGCAACCTATTGAAAAACTGGTTAAAGAGGCTCAAGGTTTAGCAAAAAATGGCGTAAAAGAATTAATTCTAATTGCTCAGGATTTAACGTATTATGGTCTTGATCTTTATAAAAAACGAAATCTTGCCGAACTTTTGGAAGCATTAGCCAATGTTGAAGGTATCGAATGGATTCGTCTTCATTATGCTTATCCAACAGGTTTCCCTATGGATGTATTAGAATTAATGAAACGTGAGCCAAAAATCTGTAATTACATCGATATTCCATTGCAACATATATCGGATTCTATTTTAAAATCGATGCGTCGTGGTACTACTCAGGCAAAAACGACACAATTATTAAAAGATTTCCGTGCTGCAGTTCCGGGAATGGCGATCAGAACGACTTTAATTGTTGGATATCCGGGTGAAACTCAGGAAGATTTTGAGATTCTGAAAGATTTTGTTCAGGAAATGAAATTTGACAGAATGGGATGTTTTGCCTATTCTCACGAAGAAAATACACATGCTTATTTGCTGGAAGATAATGTTCCGGACGATGTAAAACAGGCTCGTGCAAACGAGATCATGGAATTACAATCGCAAATTTCATGGGACTTAAACCAGGAAAAAGTAGGACAGGTTTTCAAATGCATTATTGACCGAAAAGAAGGAGCTCATTTTGTAGGGCGAACTGAATTTGACAGTCCGGATGTTGATAACGAAGTTTTAATTGACGCTTCTAAGCATTATGTAAAAACAGGAGAATTTGTTAATATAAGGATAATAGAAGCGACAGAATTTGATTTATACGGAGAACCTGCTTAAATTTACGCTAAACAAGTATCAATTTTAGATAAAATACACTTTTATGAAACCTATACAATCTTTATTTATTTTGTTTTTCACCTTATTGTGTTTTAACTCTGTTTCGGCCCAATACGGAAATGGATACAATAACGGTTACGGTGGTGGCGGTTATGGTAATGGCTACGGAAGAGGTGGCGGAATGGGAATGGACAGAAGCATGATGGGAGGTCCGCAACCCAATACCAGTAAACCAAAAGAGGTACCTGTAGAGGAAACAGTTGGCAAAATTGTTGAACAAATGAAACCTGAAATAAATCTTGATGAACTGCAAGTTATCGCTATCTCAAATGTTTTGGTAGACAGTATGAGAGAACAGGGGATTTTACTAAAAAATGAGAGCAGCAGTCAGGATCAAAAGATCGAACAAATTAAAGCATTAAGAGAAAGCACCACAAAAAAAATTACCGCTTTCTTAAATCCGGATCAGGTTCCAAAGTACACTGCATTTATGGATAATTTTAAAGAGATCAAAAAGACCTCTAAATCAAAAAAGAAAAAAGATTCAAAAGATAAAGATTCAAAAGATAAAGATTCAAAAGAAGTAAAAGAAGACTCTGAAACAATCAAGACTCAGGAATAATTGTTTCGACTTCATCTAAAAAAATGCAACTAACCATGGCAAAAAAACATTTTTGTTACCTGATTTTAGCAATTATTATTACTTCTTGCTCTACAAATCCTTATAAAAATACTGAAAAAGTTTACGATCAGCAGCTTAAAACTTTAGAAGGCCAAATTACCAGTAAAGAAGCTCAGCCAATTCCTGTAGTACCGCGTATCGTTATTGATACAAGTTATGCACAACAGCTTGGCATTATTAAAGACACTTTATCAAAAACCGGCTCTACTTCCTTATTAAACGGCATACAGACAGAATGGATCGGAACAGTAAACTTTAATTTAAGAAAACCAAGTTTTATTATTATTCACCATACGGCTCAGGATTCACTTCAACAAACGATTAATACTTTTACCAAAACAAGAACTCAGGTAAGTGCTCACTACATCATATCTGAAAATGGAAAAGTAGTTCAAATGCTGAACGATTACCTAAGAGCATGGCATGCAGGAGCATCTACCTGGGGGAAAAATACAGATTTAAATTCTTCTTCTATCGGGATAGAACTTGACAACAACGGTTTTAAACCTTTTACCGAGGCTCAGATCAGCAGTTTAGTGGCGCTATTAACGAAACTAAAGAAAGATTACAATATTCCAACTCAAAACATATTAGGGCATTCTGATATTGCTCCGGGAAGAAAACAGGACCCAAGCGCTTTATTCCCTTGGAAAACTCTGGCCGAAAAAGGATTTGGAATCTGGTCGGACGAAATTCTCGAGGAAGCTCCTTTTGATTTTAAGATTGAACAGGCGCTAAGGATTATTGGATACAATACTAAAAATCTTTCTGCGGCTATTATGGCTTTCAAATTACATTACATTCAAACTGATGTGACGCCAACTTTAGATCGAAAAACAATAGATACCATTTATTCGATTTATAAAAAACAGCTTCAGTAATTTACACCTGAAGATTAACTGTAACGAGCACTAAGATTTAAGGCAAGATTCGTAAAGTTTTTTTTCATTTTATGTCATTTCGACCGAAGGGAGAAATCGCATGCGGGATTCGACAAAGATTGACAACATTCTGTGTCGAGTTTCTAATGCGATTTCTCCCTTCGGTCGAAATGACAAGCTTTGTGGTTATTTAATCTCAAAGTATAAGCAATATTCACACACAAAAAGCTTACCCCATAACTCACCTCTCACAATTCACCTCTCACTTAAAGAAAATAAAAAAGCTGCCAAAACATAAGTATGTTTCGACAGCTCCAAAAAAAAAAAAAAATATCAATCTTTATCTCTAGAAAGAGTATGTTGTAGCTACCAATCCGTAGAATGATCCTCCGGTTGGGGCAGCATCTTTATCTAAAAAAACATCCTCAGAGGCAGCGTCGTACCTTAACTCCGGAATAATAGTCAATTTCCCCACTTTATAATTCAAAGAAACTGTGTTTGCAAAAACATTCGATCCTGTCAAAGTCCCTAGACTCGCAGCTGCTTTTTTTGCATCAAAATACTCCATTCTATAGGCCAGACTCAAACTTGGCTTGAAAGCATAATTCGCATATCCTACCAAGGCAAACCAATTACCATCGAGCGCACTGTCAATATCGTTATTCGTTTTAGCGTACGTGGCATTAAACCCTAAAGAAAAGGCATCCGTTATTGTTTTAGATGCTACAAAATCAATCTGTGTTTTATTTTCATCAGAAACCGGATTAGTACTTCCCGAAGTAAAATTCAAATAAGCACTCCCGGTCTCTCCTATATACCCTACTTGCGCTATGTATGTTTTTTGACTTGAACCTGCATCCATTGCTGATTTAAAGTCGGTCGGATTAGTAACCCCAAGCATAGCTGTGAACTTACCTGATGTGTATTGTGCTTTCAGACCTGTATTGAAAAACGGGCCATAAGAAAAAGCATAAGACATGCTATAATTTTTATTCCCAACAGCATCTAATACCTCATAACCTATATGTGTTCCGAAACTACCAGCTACAAACTTAAATTTATCGGTAACCTGATAGGTAAAAAACAATTGTTTAATCAAAAATTTTGCATTTATGTCTTTATCTGTTGTTTCGTTATAAGAGAACTCTCCTGCTCTTTTTCCAAAGCCCAGATCAACAAAAACGGAGGCTTTTCCAAAGGTATGTCCTGCCTGAACTGAAGCCATTCCTAATTCGAATGAATCCTGAGAATTGGTAAAACTTGTCAGTCCGTTCATTTGTTTTGAAAAATCATATTTATAATAAGCATCTGCCGATCCTCCCCAGGTGGTCGCCGGTGAAGTCGCAGCTTCCGTTTCATCTTGAGCAAAAGCAAAAGAACTTGTTAACATCACGGCTAAAATGTGCAATACTTTTTTCATGTTTTAATTGGTTTTGGTTATTAATTGATTTTGGTTAGTTAATCTTTTATATAGGCAATTGAATACTATAAGTCACTTTTAAAACCTCTTATTCCCTCTAAAACCTCTTCATTTTCAGTAGCGAATTTATTAACTTTTGCATGAGTAAAAGAATTCAAATCTACTTTTTTAGCGTTTTCAAGCAAGAATTACGGATTACAAAAATTAACCTCTCCATAATCGTTATTTGATATTATTAGCTATTCATTTTTAAAAAATACACAACACAAAAAAAGCAATAAACCATATAAATAAATAGGTTTACATGAAAAATAAAATAAAAAACAATGAAAAAACATCAAAAATTAATATAAAAAAAAAGCATACCCCATAAAAAATACCCATTGATTCAAAACAATAAAAAAACACAATAAAAATCACCTGCCATTAATGAGGTAAAAAACGCGATATCAAAAAAGAAAAAATTCCTACAAATTTAAATCGTAAAAAACAAAAAATTCAACGATTAACATTCATTGCTAAAAACGAGAAAGTCCATTCTAATTTGAACGGACTTTACTAAAAAAGAAAACCATAACAACTCCATAAAAAATACGTTTCCGGTCAAATAAAAGCAAATATGAAAATGCTTTTGGAGTAATGAGAGACAACACAAAGTTTAACAAACAAAAAAATCATGCCGTCTTAAACCATTTACGTTTCGCTACGCTGGAGCTTTTCTAATATCGGAAAA
Organism: Flavobacterium sp. B183; assembly: GCF_023539155.1. Taxonomy (NCBI): domain Bacteria; kingdom Pseudomonadati; phylum Bacteroidota; class Flavobacteriia; order Flavobacteriales; family Flavobacteriaceae; genus Flavobacterium; species Flavobacterium sp. B183. The sequence goes on from NZ_CP097434.1 coordinate 5,352,397, forward strand.
TTACATTTGTTACAAACATTTTGCTTTGCCGGAGCAGTTTCGAAAAAATCTAATTTATAAAAAAACAGGGCTGACTCATTTTTGAGACAGCCCTTACTTTTTAAAGTATATAAAAATTGATTTATGCTAAAATTTTCTCTATTGCATTTATTTCGTCTTCTGCGAAATCAAGATTCTTCAAACATTCGATATTATTATTCAATTGTTTCACAGAGCTTGCTCCGATCAAAACTGAAGTAATTCGTTTGTCCTTTTGGAGCCATGACAAAGCCATTTGAGCCAAAGACTGGTTTCTGTTTCCTGCAATTTCGTTCAATTGCACTAATTTCTGTTTGCGTTCCTTTGTAACCTCATCTTCTTTCAAATGTCCGTTTGGATTATGTGCCCTTGAATTTTCAGGGATTCCGTTTAGATATTTATCCGTCAGAAGTCCTTGTGCCAATGGAGAAAACGCAATACAACCTACTCCTTTTTCTTCGAGAACATCTAATAAACCATTTTCTACCCAACGCTCCAGCATAGAATACTTTGCCTGATGGATCAAGCATGGTGTCCCCAATTGCTTCAAAACATCTACAGCCACTCTGGTTTGTTCCGCCGAATAGTTACTTATTCCCACATACAAAGCTTTTCCGCTTCTCACAGCATAATCTAAAGCCATCATCGTTTCCTCAATTGGAGTTTCAGGATCCGGACGATGCGAATAAAAAATATCCACATAATCTACTTTCATCCTTTTTAAACTCTGATCCAGACTTGACAGTAAATATTTACGAGAACCCCAATCTCCATAAGGGCCATCCCACATGGTGTAGCCTGCTTTGGTCGAAATAATGATTTCGTCTCTTAAATTTCCCTGAAAGTTATGCCAGAGTATTTTTCCAAAATTAGTTTCTGCAGATCCGGGAACCGGCCCATAATTATTGGCCAGATCATAATGTGTAATTCCTTTATCGAAAGCTTCAACGGCAATACATTCTGCTGTATCAAAATTATCTACCGATCCGAAGTTATGCCACAATCCTAAAGAAATCTGAGGCAGTAACAATCCGCTTTTTCCACATCTGTTATATTTCATTGTTTTAATTATAAGTTTTATAGCATTTAAAGGTAGAAACAAACCCTATTATTTTAAAAGCAAATAGTGCTTTATTTTTGTAAATTTGTTTAAACAATAAATTTATGGAAAATAACTGGCAAAACTTAATTTCAATCGATCCGGACATTCGGTTTGGTAAACCTGTGATTGCAGGAACCCGAATTTGCGTCTCAGACATTCTTTCCTGGCTATCTACAGCTATGACTTTCGAAGAAATTATAGCTGATTTTCCCGAACTAAAAAAAGAGCATATTTTAGCGGCTTTAGCCTTTGCTGCAAACAGGGAAAATATAACCAAAATAATCGCAGCCTAATGAAATTACTTTTGGATGCAAATATCTCATGGAGGGTAATTAAGAGCATTGAAAATGAATTTTCAAATTGTTTGCATTGCAAAGATATTCGAATAAACCAGCCTGCAAAAGATATTGAGATTTGGAATTTCGCCAAACAAAACAATTTCACCATACTTACTCACGATGATGATTTTGAAAAACTATTGCTTTTAAAGGGAGCACCGCCAAAAGTAATAATTCTAAAGACTTTCAACAAAAATACGAACCAAATTGCTGAGCTTTTAATCTCAAAAAGGGAAGCTATTATTTCTTTTATTTCAAATGATGACTTACTGATCTTAGAGATTTATTAATTGTGTTGCTTCAAGACCGGTTTTATGAACAAGTAAAATTTTGTTATCAAGACATGAGTACTTGGCTTTTTTGATTACAAATCAAATTTTATAACTGTTTCATTCCGTACTAAAACAAGAAGCAGGCAAATTCACTTCATTAAACAGATCAGATTGAATTGTATTTCCCCAGGCAAAACGAACCTTAACCGGATTTTTAACTTTTTTACTGCTTACTACGACCTGATCGTTTCTAATTAAGGCTTCGGCTGTATAGAAAATACCATCTGCCCCTGTAACTTCAAACTGGTTGGACAGCTTGTTTTTAAAATATAAACCATCGGCATAATCAAAAGAAAGAGTTACTATCTCTTTATCGATTTTAAAACTCTTAAAAAGAGGTCCATTGACCAACCCAACAGTACTTTTATAAGTGTTTTCCAAAGCCAGATTGGCTAAACGGACTCCCACTGTCTTTTTATCTTTGGGATGAATTTCTTTTACATCTGAAATGTCACTGGTCACAATCATTCCGGTATTTGAAACCTCTTTGAGTAATTTTCTTTGTGAATTTCTTACGATGACATTATGAAAATTATTACTTCCTGTTTTAAAAGGGGCAATTTGTGCATAATAAAACGGAAAATTATCACCCCAAACTTTCCGCCATGAAGCAATTAAAGCCGATAATGTTTTGTCATATACTAAAGAGCCAACATTCGATTCTCCCTGATACCAAATTGTTCCGGCAATCTTGTATCCAACAAAAGGATAGATCATCGCATTGTACGCACGTCCCGGCTGTCGGGGTCCATACTCCTGCTCATTTAATTTTCTTGCATTTTCCAACAAAACGGGATCGTTCTGAACGACTTCTTCGGGTATCCAGACTTCTGCAGGAGTACCTCCCCAGTTAGAAGATATTAACCCAATTGGAACATTTTTTAGTTCTTCTCTTAAGCGTTTGGCAAAAAAATAACCAACAGCACTAAAGTATTTCATGGTTTCGGGAGTCGATTCTGTCCAGTTACCAAGCAGATTGTTCTGTTGCGTTGTAGCTGTTAATTTCGGAACGTTAAAAAATCGAATATTCGGATTTGCTGCATTTTTAGTTTCTTCCTCCCCATTGTCTATTCCCCAGCTTGATGACATTTCCATATTCGATTGTCCCGAACAAATCCAAACTTCTCCAATCAAAATATTTTTAAGAATAATTTCGTTGTACCCTTTGATGGAAATTACATAGGGGCCTCCAGCTTCAGGCGTTTTTATTTTGAGTTCCCATTGCGCCAGATTGTTTGCTTTAACTTTATACTCGATATTGCTCCAGTCAGCCACTAATCGAATTTCTTCCTGTGGATTGGCCCAACCCCAAATCTTAACTTCAGCATTGCGCTGTAAAACCATATTATCACCAAAAATATTGGGTAGAGAGACATTTGCCATCATAAAACCAGGAATAATCAACAGAAAGAGAACAAACTTAAACATATTATTTTTCATCGTATTGCTTTTTTAAGAGAACCTGCTTGGTCTGACTATTGCCGACTTAATTCTTAAGTACCTATCGCATTTTAACAATTTTAGCTGTTTTAGTCCGGTGATATTGAAAAAAAACGCTCTACACTTTCCAGAAAAACATTTTTATTAAAGATAATAATTTTTAAAAGGATAAAATAAACAACATAAAAAAAACTCCGGATATATTACATACCCGGAGCTTCTCGCTTTATAACTAATATATTTAAAACTCTTAGATCACTGTGCCTTTTAGCGTAAGGACTTTTGGAGTGCTTTCGGCACTTGTGGTTACTGTAACTGTTTTAGTAAAACCACCTTTATTGGCAGCGTTATAAGTTGCGGTTACTTTTGCTGATTTACCAGGCAAAATAGGTTCTTTAGTATAATCTGTAGCTGTACAACCGCAAGATCCCACTACATTTGTAATCACTACAGCAGTTTTTCCGGTATTTTTAAATTCGTAAACAATTGCTTTTGGAGTTCCCTGAGGAATTTCTCCTACATCTATAGTTTCAGCTTTCCATACTACAGTTGAAGCCGCTGCTGCAGCAACTTTTGTTTCAGAATTTAATGACTTTAACGGTGCGATTGCCGAAAAAGACATTAAACCTAGTGCCAAAGCTAACATCGAAATTTTAATCATTTTCATAGCTAAATATTTTATTGGTTAATGATATTTCAAAAGTACTTCTGAACTGATCAAATCGCTGTTAACCGCTTTCAAATCTTTGTTAACGACTTGTTAATTGGCGTTTTTCACTATAAATTTGATTAATATTACACTTTAAAAAACTGTTTTCTTGAAACTCAACAAACTCAATAGCATCATTTTATTAGGCTTAGTGGCTATTATCAGTATACTGGTAACACAGCTGCTTTGGACCAAAGAAGCTTTTACTATAGAACAAAAAAAACTCAGTCAAAAAGCACATCTCGCTTTGCTTGAAGTCGCTAAAAAACTGTACGAAGGAACCAATCATGAACTTCCGGCACAAAATCCTGTTCAAAAGATTGCCAACGATTATTATATTGTAAATATTGACAATGATTTTGAACCTGATATTCTGGAATTTTACCTGAAAAGTGAGTTCAAAAAAATGAACATTACGACTGATTTTGAATATGCGATGTACAATTGTCAGAGTGACGAAATGGTGTATGGGAATTATATTTCACTATCTGAAAAAAAGACAATCAAGCAACCCGTTTATTTTCCAAAACACAAGAACCTGGTTTATTATTTCGCCATACGTTTTCCAAATGAGACGACCTATTTGTTTAGTTCGATGCGATTCTGGTTTATACTTTCGATTGCTCTGATTCTTATTTTATTAATTTATGTGTACTCGATTTTTACTCTTTTACAACAAAAAAAATACTCCGAACTGCAGCGCGATTTCATCAACAATATGACGCATGAGTTTAAAACACCCTTATCTTCCATTCTGATTGCATCTAAATATTTGATCGAGCAAACACCTATTAAAGAAGACAAAAAACTCTATACTTACACTGACATCATTATCAACCAAAGCAACAAACTGAATGGTCATATTGAAAAGATTTTAAATGTGGCTAAATCAGATTATGCTCCACTGGAATTAAAGAAGGAGTCGGTTTTAGTTGTTCCGATTATTGAAGAAGTAATCCAAAACATACTTTTAAAATATCCGGAGGCCAATATCAAAATTGAAACTATTTCCAAAGAGTACAAAATCGAAACGGACGTTTTTCATTTCTCGAATTTAGTTTATAATTTACTTGACAATGCGGTAAAATATTGTTCCGGAAAATGTCTTATTCTAATTGGAATAACGGCAGAAAATTCGGTTTTAAAACTAGCTTTCAAAGACAATGGAGTTGGAATTTCATCTAAAAACCTTTCCTTTATTTTTGATAAATTCTACCGTGCTCAAAACGAAAAAAGCAATGAGGTAACCGGTTTTGGACTAGGTTTGTATTATGTAAAAGAAATTTGCAACTTGCACAACTGGAAAATAAAAGCGGAGAACAATTCTGAAAAAGGCATCACTATAACTTTATCAATTCCATATAAAAAATGAAACAATTCAAAATACTTTATACTGAAGACGATGAAACCCTGGCATTCCTGACCAAAGACAATCTGGAACAGAACAACTATGAAGTGAATCATTGCCGTGACGGACAAATGGGTCTCGAAAACTTTAAAAAAGAGAATTTTGACATTTGTATTCTTGATATCATGATGCCTAAGATGGATGGCTTTGAACTGGCCTCTCAAATCAGAAAATGCAACAGCGACATTCCGATTATCTTTCTTTCCGCCAAAACATTAAAGGAAGATCGCATTAAAGGATTGCGTTTGGGTGCCGATGATTATCTCGTAAAACCTTTTAGCATTGAGGAACTGCTTTTGAAAATTGAAATTTTTCTGAAGCGTTCGCAGAAAAACATTTTAACTGAAAAACCGGTTTATGAGATTGGCAAATATCAATTTGACACGAGTAACTTTGTTCTTTTCAACGAAAGCGAAAAAATCAGCCTTACGCAGCGCGAAGCCGAATTATTGAAATTATTCCTCGACAATAAAAACTCCGTTTTAAAAAGAGAACAAATTCTTACCTCTCTCTGGGGAACCGACGATTATTTTATGGGGCGCAGTCTGGACGTTTTTATTTCACGACTTCGTAAGATTCTAAGCAACGAAAAAGGCATTTCTATTGAGAACCTTCACGGAATTGGTTTTCGATTTACTATGTAATTTATAGGCTTAAATTCTTCCATTTTTTGTATTTTAGTACTTATTTCCTCCAATATGAAATTACATCATTTACGTAACGCCACTTTAGTTATAGAAACTGAAACCGATGTTATATTGGTTGATCCGATGTTGGGGAAAAAGAAAACGATTGCTCCTTTTACTATTTTCCGTTACAAACCCAAAAGAAACCCACTTATCGCTTTACCCAAAAACAGTAGAGATATTTTGAGTAAAGTAACCGTCTGCCTTATTACTCACTTGCACCCTGACCATATCGATAAAGCGGGCGAGATTTTTTTAAGACGTAAAAGTATTCCGGTCATTTGCAGCAGCAAAGATCAAAGTGCTCTATCGAAAAGAGGTTTAAGCATCGTACAAACCTTAAACTATTGGGAACCTCAGGAATTCCTTGGAGGTAAAATAACAGGAATACCCGCCGTTCATGGCTATGGGGTTGTTGCCAAACTTATGGGAAACGTTATGGGCTTTCATATCGAATTACCCAATCAAAAATCTATTTATATCAGTTCTGATACTATTTTTACGGAACACGTACAAAAAGTCCTAATTGAGTTTAAACCCGACATTTCGGTTGTCGCCTGTGGAACTGCCAGATTAGATTTCGGTCAGCCCTTATTGATGCGAATGAACGATATTCTGAAATTTGCCGCACTTGCTCCCGGAAAAGTATTCGCCAATCATTTGGAAGCTTTAAATCACTGTCCGACAACAAGAACAGCATTAAAACAAGCGCTTCTGGATAATAATCTTTTAGATAAAGTTTCGATTCCAAATGACGGTACCTGTGTAGAATACTAGTCCTTCATTTAATACAAAGAAAAACTACAAAACCAATAATCCGAACTCACGCAAAGTATTAACGGGCTTGGAATACCAGAACAGTTCGAAATCGTCTAAATTAGTTTCAAAATCATTCTTCACTTCCTGAAAAGTGTAATTTTTAGTATTTGAAATAGCCATTTTACTTAAAATTTGAACCAGCCATTCTCCTTCTTCTTTATTGGTTTGAATGTTGAAACTTTCTTTTTTATCATGAAAAGTAAAACTCATCATTTCCCAGCTTCTTCCTTTTTTAGATTTTGTGAAATGCTCCACAAATGGCTTTCCGCCTAACCACACAACTTTTGCATTCGGTTTTGTATTGAAATCATTTCCTTCTTCAAGGGCATTAAAAATAAAGTCGGGGTCTATTTTAGTCTTTGGAATTTTAAAATCAAACCAATCCTGCAATTCGTAATCAAAACAGATTCCATGCATAAAATTAAAAAGTGATTTCTTCAGTCCAAAACTAAATTTATCGTGATTGATTCCTGTAGAATCGGTATAATCAATATCATTATTAGCAAAAGTTCCGATAGCCTCCGTTGCTTTTGTGACACCAAATTTTTCCGGATACAATCCAACCGGACTGTGAGCTGTCATCGCAAACTGATGCCAAAATCCCGACTGCAAAATCCCTGCTTCGAATAGCTGACGCACCATTTCGAGACTATCCACCGTTTCCTGAATGGTCTGAGTTGGATAACCGTACATCAAATAAGCATGAACCATGATTCCGGCTTCGGTAAAATTTCGGGTTACTCTTGCAACCTGTTCTACTGTTACCCCTTTGTCAATTAGCTTTAATAATCGGTCTGAGGCCACTTCTAAACCTCCTGAAACGGCAATACAGCCCGAAGCTTTAAGCAATAAACACAAATCTTTCGAAAAACTTTTTTCAAATCGAATATTGGTCCACCACGTTACTGCTAATTTTCGACGCAAAATTTCTAAAGCCAAAGCTCGCATCAGTGCCGGCGGAGCTGCTTCATCTACAAAATGAAATCCATTCTGCCCCGTTTGCAGCATCATCTCTTCCATTCGATCGCACAATAAATTTGCCGCGACCGGCTCGTAAACTTTTATGTAATCTAATGAGATATCACAAAAGGTACATTTTCCCCAATAGCAACCGTGCGCCATAGTAAGTTTGTTCCAGCGTCCGTCACTCCACATTCGGTGCATGGGATTCACAATTTCGATTACCGAAATATATTTATCCAAAGGCAAATCCGAATAATCGGGAGTTCCAACCTGTGACTGTTTATAATCGTGTTTTAAGGAATTGTTTTTGTAGACTACTTCTCCGTTTTCCAGCAAAAAAGTTCTTTTATATCGCTTCTCTTCCCTCGACTCCGCTCGGGAAGACAAGCTTTCAATAAGTTCTTCAATTGGCACTTCTCCGTCATCGAGAGTGATAAAATCAAAAAACTCAAAAACACGTTGATCCGAAAGTGAACGCAATTCGGTATTGGGAAAACCTCCGCCCATCGAAATTTTAATTTCCGGATGATATTGTTTTACCCACTGTGCACATCTGAAAGCACTATACAAATTCCCCGGGAAAGGAACCGATATCAGAAAAAATGTAGGCTGAACTGCTTCAATTTTTTCTTTTAAAATTGAAATTAAAATAGAATCGATATAGGTTAGTTCCTGCTGTAAAGCTTCGTACAATTCATCAAACGAATTGGCACTTCTCCCTAAACGTTCGGCATATCGGCTGAAGCCAAAGTTCTCATCGATACATTCCACAATAAAATCCGAAATATCCTCGAGATAAAGGGTGGCAAGATGCTTGGCTTTATCCTGCGTTCCCATGGTTCCGAAAGCCCAATCCAATTCTTCCAACTGTGCAAAACGGGAGGCCTCAGGCAGAAAATCTTCCTGACAGATTTGTAAGGCCAGAGTTGGATTTTTCCCTTGCAGAAACTGAATTACTGCATCAATTGTTTTGATGTATTCGTCCTGTAATGCAAAAATACGTTTGGAATTATCTGAAATGTCTTCCCTCGACTCCGCTTGAGAGGACAAATCTTTAAAAAGATTTTCAGAATAGAGAAACAGATCAATTAACCCCTTCTTCGAAAACAGTTCCAAAATCACATCAATACCCAAATCAGCCTGAACCGATTCGATATTTTTAGTATTCAGAAAACCTTTTATATACGCTGTTGCCGGATACGGGGTATTCAGTTGCGTAAAAGGTGGCGTAATTACAAAAAGTTTTGTTTTCAAAAGGAATTTATTTTTTTGCAAAAATACGGGATATTTGGATACTTTTTAAGGGAAAGATTTTGATGAATGGAATTTTGCCTTTTTAGTTTTATTTTGTAGATATTTAATTACATTTACCACTTTTCAAATTACTCAAATGGAACAACGCTTACTTTTATACTTTTTCTTATTTACTTTTCAATTATTCTCCCAAAATACAAACCAATCCATTGGTTTTAAAGAAAATAAAGGGCAGATTATCGATCAAAAAGGAAAACCAAATACTGAGGTAAAGTATTTACTGAACTCTACTGGATTAAATGTTCAGCTAAAGAAAAATGGTTTTTCATATGATGTATACGAAGTTAAAAAAACTCCCCGTCGACAAACTCCAAAAACAGCCAAAACACTTCCGCATTTAATTCCCGAAAAAGATAATGAAGAAAATCCGGAATTTGACGTAGAATATACTTTTCACAGAATTGACATTGATTTTGTACATTCAAATTCAAAAGTTGAAGTAATTACAGAACAAAAATCAAAAGATTTTGACAATTACTATAATGTTCCTAATAAACCGGAAGGAATTACGGGCGTTTATCAATTCAAACAAATTACCTACAAAAACATTTATCCAAATATTGACGTTGTTTTTACGATTCCAAATGATCCAAAAAAAGTCGTTGAATACAATTTTATCATTCATCCAAAAGGAAAAATCTCCGATATACAATTAAAATTTAATGGTGCCGAAACTGATTTAGTTGATAATAAAATTCAAATGAATGTTCGTTTTGGAAAAATGGAAGAAACACTTCCGGCAAGCTGGATTGAAGAAGGAAATAGTAAAAGAGAGATTGCAGTTGGGTATCGAAAAATTAAAAAAAATGTTTATGGATTTGATTCAACCAATCCTGTTAATGGAAAAACAATTGTAATTGATCCTGTACCTGTAAGACTTTGGGGGACTTATTATGGAGGTGAAAAAACCGATTCTGCCTCTTCAATATTTACAAAAGATGGCTTTGTTTACATGGCAGGAGCAACCTATAGTACTAATAATATAGCTTCTTCCGGTGCCTATCAAAATATAAATATTTCAACATGGGACTATGATGCCTTTTTTACCAAACTAAATTCTGATGGCACGAGAGTTTGGGGAACATATTTTGGAGGACTTTATGCAGATGTAATAAGAAAAATAAAAGTTTCAAACAATGATAATATTTATATTGCCGGATACACGTTAAGCAGAACTAATATTTCCACACCAGGTAGCCATCAACCGAATCCAGGTCACCCCCTTTACAATTCATATGATGGTTTTTTAGCTAAATTCGACAGCAATGGAATGAGAAAATGGGCTACCTACTATGGCGGACAAGATTACGATGCCATTCAAGGTTTAACAATTGATCCTAACGAAAATCTCTTTATTTCTGGAGAAACAGACAGTAGTACAAACATAGGAACGATTGGTTCTTATCAACCAAGTATAAATAGTAATCTATCACCCTTTGGTAATCTTTATGTAGATGCATTTATTGCGAAATTTTCATCTAATGGTGTTCGAGAATGGGGAACTTATTATGGAGGTAGCAATAAGGACGCATTTTTTGATTCGGAATTAGATTCAAATGGCCATATCCTTTTTTTAGGAATAACTCATAGTAATGACAACATTGCAACCTCAAATACTCATCAGGAATTAATTTCAAGTTCTGAACCTGATGGCTTTCTTGTAAAGTTTGACCTCAATGGAAATCGAATTTGGGGAACTTATTTTGGAGGCAAAAAAGCAGAGTATTTTGTTACTCTTAAAATAGATTCTTTTAACAATGCATATTGTTTTGGCGAAACTGAAAGTACATCAAACATAAGTACGCCAGGGGTTTTTCAAGAAAATTATATTCAAAGCTCCCTTACTAAAAGAAGTGGTTGTATTTTTAAGTTTGATACTAATGGTTCTAAATTATGGGGGACGTATTTTTTTCCAGAAACATTAGGGGGATCTGTTACGAAAAATGGCTCTATTTATTTCACAGGAAGAGTTGAAAGTGGCTTTCTCCCTACTCCAAATGTTTATCAAAGTACCGGAGGGCGTTCTTACTTAGTAAAATTTAACACTACTGGACAAAGGGAGTGGGCCACCTACTTTGGTGGAGAAGGGGCAGATAATGCTTTTATAACTGAAGTTGATAACCATTCTAATATTTATCTATCTGGAATAACAAATAGTAAAACCGGTATTGCTACAGCAGGAACGTACCAACAAAATTTATATCCAGATACTAATTTTTACACTTTAAATACCGGAGATGCTTTTTTAGTAAAATTTAAAGATTGTAATTCAATAACAACTGCATCCTCAAATTCTCCAATATGTATCGGGAAATTACTTGAACTTAAAGCTTCCGGGGGAACCACTTATTCATGGACCGGTCCAAACGGATTCACATCTACAGATCAAAATCCAACAATTACAAATGTAACGAGAGCAAATAGTGGAGACTATAATTGTACAATTCTTGGAGGTGGGGATTGCGATGATACTAAAAAAATTACTGTTATTATTGGAGACATTGAAGCTCCAGTTCCCAATATACTAACATTACCAATTATAACTGGAGATTGTAATACGTTGATAAATACAATACCAACTGCTACAGATACATGTGCAGGTACAATTACAGGTACAACAACCGCCCCACTTTCTTACAGTTTTCCTGGAACTTACTCAATTGTATGGAATTATAATGACGGAAACGGAAATTCATCAACGCAAAACCAAACGGTAAAAATTACTAATCAACCACTTCCCATCGCAGACTCACCACAAACTTTCTGTATCCAGCAAAATGCAACCTTAGCCAGTATTCAAATTGCCGGAAACAACATCAAATGGTATGACGCCCAGACAGCCGGAACACTTTTATCAAATACAACTTTACTTCAAAATGGGCTAACCTATTATGCAACTCAAACGATTAACGGTTGTGAAAGCGAAAGAATTCCTGTTACTGTTAACATTCAAAATACGGCAGCTCCAACAGGGGATGCAAATCAGCCTTTTTGTACAGGTCAGAATCCAACGATTGCTAATATTCAAACAAATGGAAATGCCGTAAAATGGTACGATTCGTTACATAATGGCTCTTTGTTAGTTGAAACAACAAATTTAACTGACGGAAAAACCTACTATGCCTCTCAGACTATCAACGGCTGCGAAAGCCCGCGATTTGGAGTTACAGTTTCAATCGTAAGTACGCCTTCTGCACCAACAGGAAATGCCAATCCACAATTTTGTAAAAGCGAGAATGCCACTCTAAAAGAAATTCAAATTATCGGGCAAAATATAAAATGGTACGACACGAGTTTCTCAGCTGGCGCTTTACCCAATACAACTTTATTGGAAAATAAGACCTATTATGCATCACAAACTATTGGATGTGAGAGTGACAGAACTCCAATTTTAGTTCAGGTTAATGACACTGCTTTACCCACGGGGAATAGCAATCAACAATTCTGTATCGATGAAAATGCTACCATTGCCAATCTTGCTATCTCCGGTTCAGCTATTAAATGGTATGATGCAGCAACGAATGGAAGTATTCTACCAGGAACTTCCCTATTACAAAATCGCATTTATTATGCTTCACAAACACTAAACAATTGTGAAAGCGAAAAACTTGCCATCACCGTAAAAATACAGGATACTCAAAAACCAATAGCTGATTCCCGACAAACGTTCTGTTTCCAGCAGAATGCTTCCATAAAAGACATTAATATTGTTGGACAAAATATAAAATGGTTTGAAAATAACGTTTCTACTGTAACGTTATTAGAATCAACTCCGCTTAAAAATGGCATGACCTACTACGCCTCTCAAACCATTGCGAATTGTGAAAGCGACCGAATTTCAGTTGTTATAAATATTCTTGAAGCAACGAATCAAAACTGTATCCACTTAGTTGAAGAACTTCCTTTTCCTAACTTTTTTACTCCAAATAATGATGGCTATAATGATACCTGGACAATAGATTTTGGATATCTGGCACCTAATACAGTGATTCAAATATTTAACCGTTACGGAAAATTCATTAAAGAACTAACTAAGGATACCTATTGGGACGGAACGTACCTCGGTAAAAATGAACCTACTTCAGATTATTGGTTTACAGCTACTCGTTCCAACGGTAAGGAATACCGAGGTCATTTTACTTTGAAACGATAAATAGAAAAGCCCTTCAGTGAAAGGGCTTTTCTATGTTATAATTATTTTACCTGCGGCAAAATCCAACTAGAAATTGCGTCTAACGCAATTGGAGAAAATGTTTGTTCTATTTTCTCATATTCATTTGGCGAACCGGTTTTACATTCCTGAAACAAATGATTCATATCAGGCAAAATTTTAGCAGTCACTTTTTTATTCCCTGATTTCAGTAGAGTCTTTTTTATAACTTCTAAATTTACTTCGGCCGGAACCTGTACATCTTTACCTCCGTTAAGTGCTAAAACAGGACATTTTACTTTTTCTAAAATAGAAGCCGGATCGATCTTTATAAAATTATAAAACCAAATATTATTGATGAAATCAGCACAGTATTTTGCCATAGCATCATTTTTGGAACCTGGAAATTTAAATTTGAAATAACTCGTAATTTTATTTTTAAAAGTATCGTCAAAAACAGAAGAAGCCAATAAAATATCATAAGCACCTCTAAAAATCTCCTGACCTTTTTGAATTTCGTCTTCAGGCATTCCGCTTTGTTGCTCAATTAATTCTTTTTGCAGCAAGAGTAACTTGTCCCCTTTAAGTCCGGGACCGGCTAATAAAACAATAAAATCAATATCTCTTGAATTTCCCGCAACGATCGGAGCTATTATTCCGCCTTCACTATGCCCTATCAAGCCTATTTTACTTTTATTAATTTCTTTTCTTGTTTTTAAATACTCTACTCCTGCCTGAACATCTTCTGCAAAATCAAATGTTGTTGCACTCGAAAAATCTCCCGTAGATTCACCAACGCCTCGATCGTCAAAACGCAAAACAGCAATTCCTTTTTGAGTCAAATAATCCGATAATACTAAGAATGTTTTATGCCCTAAGCCTTCTACATCTCTATTTTGAGGCCCACTACCTGTAATTAGAATTACCGCCGGAAAGTTTCCTTCCTTTTTAGGCAGAGATAATGTTCCTGCAAGAGTTAAATGGGCTACCTTGTTTTCAAATTTCACATCTTCGGTATAATACGGATATGGTTTTACAGGCTCCTGAGGTTTCGCAGACACTTCTTTCTGAGTTATTTCTTTTGATAAGTTGATGTCAACTGATTTTCCTGCTTGTGTAAGCTTTCCCACAACAACATTATTACTGTTTAAAATTCCTTCATAAGAACCTCTTATAGCAGCAATTTCTAATTTCAAAACAGCATTCTCAAAAGAGGTTTTTGTAACAGGAATTCCTATTGCTCCCTGATCCGGGCTATCCATTGTAGAAATATATCCCGTTTCTGTTTTAGCAATATGAAAAACAACCCGAAGTTGAGTCCCCTGTATTTTTAAAAGTCCGTTCCATTGCCCTGAAATTTCTTGTCCATTCATTATATAAGAAGCTAAAGCTACTAGTAAAGTGAGTATTGTTTTTATCATTTTTATTGAAATAAATAAATAAATAAATAAGATTGCTTTGTTGATGATCAGGAATTACAACTTCCCTTGTTTTTTCTCCAATTGTTTGAATTTGATAAAAGAATACGCTACCGGCACGAAAGCTAAAACGATCCCGATTGTGACAAAGGCCTTTGAGAAAACAAAACCTGAAAAAATCAATCCTCCTAAAATGATGATAATCCCGCCCACAAACCAAAGTTTACCTGCAAATGCATGTGTAGCCTTCCAAACTTCCTGATTCTCGAGGGTCCATGGTGTGCGAATTCCAATAAAATAATTGGGCTGAATTACTTTGAAATAGTTTCCCAAAACCATAATTAAAATTCCCGCTAAAACATAAATCAAATTTGGGTTTGAAACAGATTGATTTTTTGTAACATATAAAAGAAATAACGCCAGTAAAGACATAAACAGAACCATGAAAAATTTCAACTGATAAAACTTTTTTCCCATTAAAGAAAGTCTTTTTTTAGGATCAAGTAGTGCAGCTGAAGACATTATTGCATAAGTCAGAACCGGTAACAGAAAAACCAATACAATCAAAAAAACTTTACTTCCCCAATCGTCAATTTGACCGTTCATGTTCCAGTGAATTGGAACTCTTTCAGGAAGACTGTTCCAGATAAATGCTAAGTATACATACGGAATCATAACAATTCCAATAATTGGAAGCTCTTTTTTCAATTCTAAATTCATTTTTTATTTTTTAAAAGTTAATATCCATTGCAAAACATCTTCCATAATGGTGGTATTGATGGAGTAGATAATAAATTGCCCGGTTTTTTCAGAAGTAATCAAATCGGCACGTTTTAAAATATCTAGATGATGCGAAATACTGGGTTTTGATATATTAAAAGCATCTGCAATTTCTCCGGCAGACATATCCTTATGCTTTAAAAGCTCCAGAATTTCTCTTCGCGTTGCATCATTAAGGGCTTTAAAAATGTCATTCATCATTTATATATTTAGACAAATATCTAAATACTTTTCTAATTAGCAAAAAAAAGAGACTATAATTTTAAATCATAGCCTCTTTAGAGAATTTAATATTTTGATTGGATCTTAAAACTGATGCACTTTTTTAGAAACCACTAAAAAGGAAACCAACGAAATTAAGGCAGCTCCGGTCAGATAAAAACCAACATAACTTAAACCGTAAGTACTGGCCAACCAAATGGCGATCATAGGCGCAAACGCCGCACCAAGAATTCCTGCCAAATTAAACGTTAAGGAAGCTCCGGAATAACGCACATTTGTTGGAAATAATTCCGAAAGGAAAGTTCCTAAAGGCCCATAAGTGAATCCCATCAGAGCCATTCCGGTACAGGCAAAGGTGGTAATTAGAATGATATTTCCTTTGCTTAAAAAAGAAGAAAACAAAAACCCGAAAAGCGCTATGGCTGCGGTCGCAATAATTAACATTTTACGTCGTCCGATCTTATCGGCAACAACTGCCGAAACCGGAATAAAAAGTGCAAAAAACAAAACAGAGAACAGCTGAACCAATAATGCATCTCTTTTGGTAATCCCTAAATCTGAAGTGATCCAGCTTAAAGTAAAAACGGTCATCAGGTAAAAAACCAAAAAGGTGGTAACAGCCGACAATGTTCCAAAAATCAATTGATTTCGATACGATTTAATCAAAGTTAAAAAAGGAACTTTAACTTCTTCCTTTTCTTTTTTAGCATTCTCAAATGAAGGTGTTTCGGTAATTTTTGTTCGGATATAAAATCCCACAACAACCAAAAGCGAACTTGCTATGAAAGGAATTCTCCAGCCATAATCCATAAAGTTTTCATTGGTCATGGTGTCTGTCAGAATTAAAAAAGTTCCACCCGAAAGCAGCAATCCAATAGGAGCGCCCAATTGTGGAAACATTCCGTACCAGGCACGTTTATCCGGAGGTGCATTTTCGATTGCCAATAAAACAGCACCACCCCACTCGCCTCCTAAACCCACACCTTGCCCAAATCGGCACAGCATTAACAATAAAGGAGCAGCAACACCAATACTGGCATAACCGGGTAAAAATCCGATCGTAACTGTTGAAATACCCATCGTTAATAATGCTGCCACCAGAGTAAATTTACGCCCGATTTTATCTCCATAATGTCCAAAAAAAGCGGAACCTAATGGACGTGATAAAAAAGCAATTGAAAACGTAGCTAAAGATTCCAAAGTTGCCATAGTCGGGTCTGAACCGGGGAAAAATAGTTGTGGAAAAACCAATACAGCAGCATTGGCATAAATATAGAAATCAAAAAATTCTATGGTGGTTCCAATCAAGGAACCAAAGAGAACATGTTTTAAGGAGTTCTTCTGTTTCGGGTTATTTTTCATTCGGCTTTACTATTGTTTTCTTTTAACTATTATTGCAAAAAATAAATCAGCTTCTTCTGCACAACAAATATTTGTTTGCAAAAATAGAATTTAATTATTAATAACACATATATCCAAACAATACTTTTAAATTACTCTCAAAATTTTAACAAAAATAGCAAATCAATCCTTCTAATCATTCACAAAACATTTCTTACAATTAAAAAAGAGGCAATAAAACCAAGATACTGATTTACAACCACTTAATTCAAAGCGTAAAAATCAAATCTTAAGCATTCGTTAAAAAAGGATTTAAGTACATATTTTGATTAAATTTACAGCTATCAAAAATAAACCTAAAACTATGCCTACCGACTGTATCAGCTACCAAAACTCAGGATATTTCTCTAAATTGATACAAGATTATTTAGATCAAAAACCCGAATTACAATCACTGTACAATCACTTTCCTACGCTTGAAAACTTTGAGAAACAAATCCTTGACAAGCAGGCTAATTTCGACCATGCAAACCGTATTCCTCTTGTTGAGACGCTAAAAAAGCAATATCAAAACATTCAAGTTTCAAATTCAACAAAAGAGAATATTGAGCTTTTAGCACTCCCAAATACTTTTACGATCACAACCGGACACCAGCTAAACCTGTTTAGCGGTCCTTTGTATTTTTTATACAAAATCATTTCGACCATTAATCTCACTAGGGAACTGAAATCAAAATATCCTGCTCATAATTTTGTTCCTGTTTATTGGATGGCAACTGAAGATCATGATTTTGAAGAGATTAACTATTTTAATTTTAAAGGAAAAAAGTTCCGCTGGAACAAAGAAAGCACCGGTCCGGTTGGAAGACTTTCGACAGAAGGTTTAGAAGATTTTTTTGAAATCTACTCCAAAGATTTGGGCTCAAGCACAAATGCCAACTTCTTAAAAAAACTCTTTGAAGAAGCCTATCTTAAGCATGAAAATCTTGCCAATGCCACACGTTTTCTGGCAAACAGCTTATTCGAATCATACGGTTTAGTGATTTTAGACGCAGATTCAGCAGATTTAAAACGCGCTTTCATTCCGTATGTTAAGGAAGAATTAGAACAGCAAACGGCTTTCAAAGCGGTTCAGGAAACAATCTCAAAATTTAATGATTACACCATTCAGGTAAATCCTCGTGAGATCAATCTGTTTTACATTGAAGACCAACTGCGTGAGCGAATTATATTAGAAAAAGACCGATACGTTGTCAACCATACTAAAATATCATTTTCGAAAGAAGAAATTTTCAATCTACTCGAAAGCAATCCCGAAAAATTCAGTCCGAATGTAATCATGCGTCCGTTGTATCAGGAAATTATTCTTCCAAATTTATGCTACATTGGTGGCGGAGGAGAAATTGCTTACTGGCTCGAATTAAAATCCTTTTTTGATGCTGTGAACATTACTTTCCCCATGTTACTGGTTCGTAATTCAGTACTTTTAAGCACCGAAAAACAAGCTAAAAAAGCAGATAAACTTGGACTTCACTGGAAAGATTTATTTACTAAACCCGCAGATTTAGTAAATACCATTACACATAAATTATCTGGTTTTCCGATTGATTTAACTCCACAAAAAGAAATGCTGGTCAAACAATTTGAATATCTTTACAAATTAGCACAGCAAACTGACAAATCCTTCACGGGAGCTGTAAAAGCTCAGGAAGTAAAGCAAAAGAAAGGCTTAGACAATCTCGAGAAAAGATTATTGAAAGCACAAAAACGAAAACTGGATTCGGAAATACAACGTGTTGTTGATTTACAATGTGAATTGTTTCCAAATCAGAGTTTACAGGAGCGTCAAACCAATTTTTCTGAATTTTATCTAGAAAAAGGAGAAAACCTGATTCCTCTTTTAATACAAAATTTAAAACCTTTAGCAACGAATTTTAATATTATCACGATATAAAAATAAAAAAGTAATAGTCGTCAGAATAAATAACCACCTCTTCTGAAATTATTGCCTCTCAAACCAAATAGTAACCTTTAAAAAAAAATTAACCTATTTACCAAAATTATGACCAGAGAGCGCCTGATATCATTAGATGTCTTTAGAGGATTGACTATTTTATTAATGACTATTGTAAACAACCCCGGAGATTGGGGAAATGTCTACGCCCCGTTACTACACTCCGAGTGGCATGGCTGTACGCCAACCGACTTAGTGTTTCCGTTTTTTATTTTCATTATGGGAGTTGCAGTACCCCTGGCAATACCAACCAAAAACTGGGACAGCACTACCTTCAACAAAATTCTGGTTCGTTCGCTACGCATGCTCGGTCTTGGGATTTTCTTTAATTATTTCGGAAAAATACAGCTTTTCGGCCTTGAAGGAATTCCGCTTCTTATCGGCCGATTGATTATCACTGTGGCTGTTGGCTATGCTTTGATGGGTAATTTCAGTTCGAAAATCAAAAACATACTGGCATTTTCAATTTTGTTTGTTTATCTGTTTCTGGCTTACAGCGGGATCGAAGCCTACCACGATGTGCGATTACCGGGTGTTTTACAACGAATTGCGATTGTATATTTTGTCGTTTCTCTATTGTATTTAAAAACAACTCAAAAAACACAGATCATAACCGGTATTACTTTATTACTGGGCTATTGGGCCATAATGACTTTAATTCCCGTTCCCGGAATAGGAGCGCCTAATTTAGAAAAAGAAACCAACCTAGCTTCTTGGCTCGATGGTGTTTTACTTGAAGGACACATGTATCGCGGAACCATAACCTGGGATCCTGAAGGAGTTCTAAGTACCATTCCGTCAATCGTGAACGGAATCATTGGTTTATTGATTGGTCAGATTTTACAGCGCGAAATTACACAAAAGCAGAAAGCCGTTAAAATGATAGCTACAGGTGTTGCCTTAATCATTGGAGGGTTAATCTGGAATGCCTTCTTCCCTATCAACAAATCGCTTTGGACCAGCAGTTATGTTTTATACACTACAGGACTGGCAACTGCTTGTTTAGCATTCCTATATTACATCATTGACATTGCAGCCTACAAAAAGGGTCTAAAATTGTTTTTAATCTGGGGAGTCAATCCGATGATTGTATTTTTCTTCTCTCAGATCATCCCTCAGGCTTTAGTGATGGTCCAGTTTAAGAACCCGCATCATCCGGAAGAACAGATCAATCTTTTAAATTATTTGTACCAATTCGGCATTGCTCCTTTCTTCAGCAATCCAATGACAGCCTCGTTAGCAGGAGCATTAACTTATGTTGGAATCTGGACTTTTATATTATGGATTTTCTACAAAAACAAACTGATTTTTAAAGTTTAAAAATAAGCTATATCCATTTCGATTACAAGAGACGCAAAACGCGTCTCTTTTTTTTCTTCCTCACTCCAAAACAAATTGACATCATCGCATAGCGCACTATTTTTCATTTTTCTTTACCAAAACATCATCTGTTAGAGTTTTAATTATGAATTTATTAAAATCAATTCATAAAAAAAGTATACTTTTGCACGAAATTAAAAATAAGCAATAAAATGGCAACAAATAGAACTTTTACAATGATTAAGCCGGATGCAGTTCAAAACGGACACATCGGAAATATCTTAGCAATGATTACTAATGGAGGTTTCAAAATCGTTTCATTAAAATTAACTCAACTTACTGTAGCTGATGCTCAAGCATTCTACGCAGTTCACGCAGAAAGACCTTTCTACGGAGAATTAGTTGAATTCATGTCTCGCGGACCAATTGTTGCTGCAATTTTAGAAAAAGACAATGCAGTAGAAGATTTCAGAACTTTAATTGGAGCTACAAATCCAGCTGAAGCTGCTGAAGGAACTATCCGTAAAGCATACGCTACTTCAATCGGAGAAAACGCAGTACACGGTTCTGACAGCGACGAAAATGCAGCTATCGAAGGCGCATTCCACTTCGCAGGAAGAGAGCAATTCTAATAATTTTAGACTTTCTTAGATTTTTAGATGTTAGACTTCTTAGATCTTAGAAAATGCATAAAAGAAAACCCGTTTCAAATGAAACGGGTTTTCTTTTATAACATTCTAGCCAAAATCTAACATCTAAAAATCTAAGCCAGTCTAATAAGTCTAACGAAGAACAACTTCTTTAACCACCTCACGACCTAACTCCTCGTTGATCATTTTTACAATCTTGCTTTTACCGTGGCTTAATTCTTCACGTAAAACTGCCGATCCCAACTCGACATACAATGTACTTCCTTTCAGAACAACATTTTTGGTATACGTATTCACACCATTCCCCATCAACTGCCTCCAGGCCTCTTTTACATCAATCTGGTCCATTCCGGCACCTAACTTATTCACTTGGATAATCTGCTGCAAAACAGCTCCAATCGTGCTTTCACTATTTAGTCTTTTTGCCATCGTTTAATAAATTTACAGGTCCGGTTTTTTTATAATGATATTCTTTATTCTGATCGTTCTTTACTACAAAAGTCTCATCAGAAATTGAAATCAATTCTTCACTCCACTTTGCATAATCTGTTTTATAATCGAGGAAAACCTGATCTCCTTTAAATCGAACCGATACATCTTCAAAAGTATCTGTTGTTAAAAAAGTTCCATCCAACTGTGCCATCACCTTGGTACGTGTCCCCTTAGTTCCTTTAATATTGAAATAATCGAAATTTTCGTTCATTCCGTAATCTTTGTCCTCTCCTTTATCAAAAACTACTTTCTCAATTTCCCAATAACCATTCAGTTTTGCAATATCAGCAGGTTTAATTTCTTGTTTACAGCTTACTAACAAAAGCGATAAAACCAAAATCATAAAAGTGTTTTTCATACTATAATTTTTAAAATTCTATTCTTCTCTTTTCTCCTTGAAAAATCTCCGTCCAAAAAAACAATTATCCGCTATGTCCCTTCATTTTTACAGTAAATAGTACCCAAAAAAACAATGTTTTCCAGCGGACTGAAATTTCTCTTTTCAAAAGAAAGATGAACCTACAAAGTTAACTTAAAAACCTCATAAGAAGCAAAAAATCACAAAACCATTTAAACTATTTTATATCTTTCTGGTCAAACCCCAAACCAAAATAAAAAAACATGACCAAAGCTATTTACACCATACTGATTGCTATCCTCTTAACAGGCTGCAGCAAAGATTCGTCTGAATCAGAACCAATTACAGTTCCCGCAGAAAACATGTATTTCCCTCCAATAACCGGAACAAACTGGGAAACAAAGTCAATCGCTGATCTTAAATGGAATCAGGCTGCTGTTCAGCCGCTTTTAGATTATCTGGAACTAAAACATTCCAAGTCGTTCATTATACTGGTCAACGGGCGAATTGTTTTAGAAAACTATTTTAACGAGCATACAGCAACTACCAATTGGTATTGGGCCAGCGCCGGAAAAACGTTAACCTCTACTGTTACAGGAATTGCCCAACAAGAAAATTTACTGAATATCAATAATAAAGTTTCTCAATATTTGGGAGAAGGATGGACAAGTGAAACTTTACCCAAAGAAAATTTAATTACCTGTAAACATTTACTGACTATGACTTCCGGGCTGGATGACAGCACAGACGATGTCAATCCCGCTAATCTAGTCTATAAAGCCGACGCCGGAATAAGATGGGCCTATCATAATGTTTATGTAAAACTACAAGATGTTGTTGCAAAAGCAAGCGGGCAAAGCTGGGAAAATTATTTCAACACCAAATTAAGAGATAAAATCGGGATGAATGGAAATTGGGTACAAATTGGCGCCAATAGTGTTTACACCAGCACCTCCAGAAGTATGGCGCGTTTTGGACTTTTAATGCTGAACAAAGGAAAATGGGAAAATAACACAATACTCAACGAGGCATATTTTAATGAGGCCACCTCAACTTCTCAGAATATCAATTTAGGATACGGTTATCTATGGTGGCTGAACGGAAAAAGTTCTTATCATTTACCTCAATCACAACTTACTTTTCAGGGAAGTATAATCCCAAGCGGACCAACCGATATATTTATGGCCTTAGGTAAAAATGACCAAAAAATATATGTCATACCCAGTAAAAAAATGGTAGTCATCAGAATGGGAGATGCTGCGGACAGTGTTAATCTGGCCTTATCTGATTTTGACAAAACTTTATGGGAGAAGATTAATGCTTTGTATCAGTAATAAAAAAGCTTTAAATAGAAATGCTTTCGAAAACATTACTATTTAAAGCTTACTATTTTTTTGAAATAATATCTGTGTGATACTATTAACGATTAGTTCGCATTCTTTTAAAAACTCCTAAAAAGAATAAAACTATTCCGATTACCAGCAAAGCATAATAAACGGAAAGATTACTATCTTTCAATACATTTGCTAAAACAAAACATATCACACTGGCAAAATAAAAAGCTATCGCTGATATATTTTTTAAAGATTCGAAACCCATTATAAATTATTTAAAAAAACTATCTACAAATTCATACTTATTAAAGACCTGAAGATCCTCAATTCCTTCTCCAACACCAATGTATTTTACAGGAATCTGAAACTGATCTGAAATACCAATTACCACACCGCCTTTGGCCGTTCCGTCCAGTTTAGTTACAGCAAGAGAAGTCACTTCGGTGGCAGCCGTAAATTGTTTGGCCTGCTCGAAAGCATTTTGCCCTGTAGAACCGTCTAAAACTAAAAGTACATCATGCGGAGCATCTTCTACAACCTTTTGCATGACACGTTTTACTTTTGTAAGCTCATTCATCAAATTGATTTTATTGTGCAAACGTCCGGCTGTATCTATAATCACCACATCGGCATTTTGTGCTACGGCAGATTGCAGCGTGTCAAAAGCAACAGAAGCAGGATCACTACCCATATTTTGTCTCACAATTGGAACATCTACACGGTCTGCCCAAACCTGTAATTGATCAATAGCAGCAGCACGAAAAGTATCGGCAGCTCCTAAAACGACTTTATAACCGGATTTTTTAAACTGATACGCTAATTTACCAATTGTAGTAGTCTTACCTACTCCATTAACTCCTACAACCATTAAAACGTATGGTTTTTTATTTTTTGGAATCTCAAATTCCGTTGCTTCGCCTGTATTGGTTTCAGACAATAAAGCACCTATTTCTTCACGAAGAATCTGATTCAGTTCGTCTGTTCCTAAATATTTATCTGCAGCAACACGTTTCTCGATTCTGGAGATTACTTTCAGCGTTGTGTTTACTCCAACATCAGAAGCTACTAAAATCTCTTCCAGATCATCCAGAACATCATCGTCGACTTTAGATTTTCCCGCGACAGCTTTGCTTAACTTGGAGAAAAAACTAGTTTTTGATTTTTCAAGACCTTTGTCTAAAGTCTCTTTCTTATCAGTAGAGAATAATTTTTTAAAAAAACTCATTTTTTATAGGTTGTTAGTTTTTTAGATTATGGGATAATAAAACCCAAATAATCTTTAATCTTTAAAGAAACTTAAAATTAGTCATGTTTCTTTAAATTTTAGACAAATATAAAAAATAAAAAAGCTACTTCCGAATGAAAGTAGCTTTTCTATATACTGTGATTGTTATTATTTCTTTTTCAAGAACTCATCAACTTCTTCAGGAGCCATAATAGATTCTACGAATGTATATGCACCAGTTTTAGGAGATTTTACCATTTTGATGGCTTTTGATAATCTCTTAGAAGATGTTTGTAACGATGCTACGGTTTTCTTTGCCATGATTCAAATGTTATTTGAAATTTTTAATTTAAATAAAAATCTCTAATTAATTACTTAATTTCTTTATGAACAGTTACACGTTTCAAGATTGGATTAAATTTTTTAATCTCTAATCTGTCCGGAGTATTTTTCTTGTTCTTAGTTGTTATGTATCTTGAAGTACCTGCAACACCAGAAGTCTTGTGTTCAGTACATTCTAAAATCACCTGGATTCTATTACCTTTCTTTGCCATCTTGCTATATATTTATTTAGGAAAAGATTATTTGATAAATCCTTCTGACTGTGCTTTTTTCAAAACAGCAGTGATTCCATTTTTATTAATTGTTTTTATCGTAGATGCTGCTACTCTAAGAGTAATCCATCTATCTTCTTCTGGAAGATAAAAACGCTTTTTAACTAAGTTTACAGAAAACTTTCTCTTAGTTTTGTTCATAGCGTGAGAAACGTTATTTCCTACCATCGCTCTTTTACCTGTAAGGTCACAAACTCTTGACATTATACTTTACTTTTATCGTTATTCAAAATCAGGGTGCAAAGAAAAGAAAAATAAACCATTGTAGCAAAAAATTATTGCACAATTTTTAAAATTTCTTTCTTCAAAATTTCTAAACTCTTATTCACTGCTCTATCTATCACTTTTTCACGGGGTTGACCAAAGTTGAATTCTTCTACGATTATACCCTCCGGAGTTGCTAAAGCGATAAAAACAGCTCCAATTTCAGCTTCAGAGTCTCCTTTTGTCGGTCCGGCGTTCCCGGTTGTCGCAATTGCATAATCTGTTTTCAGCATCTCCTTCACATTCAAAGCCATAGCCGACGCAACCTCAGCACTTACCACCGAAAACTTATCAACCAAATCCTGCGAAACCCCAAGAACATTGACCTTCGCCTCTGTTGCATAGGAAACCACACTGCCTTTAAAATAAGCAGAAGCTCCCGGAATTGCCGACAAAATGGAAGCAATTCTTCCTCCGGTAAAACTTTCGGCAGTTGAGATCGTTTTATTTTGTTTGGTTAAAATTTTTCCCACTACTGTTTCAATAGTTTCGTTTTCCTCATAACCCACTATGATATCATGAATTATAGCATCTAAAGATTTTACATTTTCTTCAATTGCAGCTTCAAGCTCTTCTTTATTGATTCCTCTCGCCGACAAACGCAAACGCACTCGCCCTGGATTAGGCAGATAGGCCAACTTGATAAATTCCGGCAGATTATTCTCCCAGTCTTCGATACGTTCCGCAACTAAACTCTCGCCCTGACCATAAGTCAAAATTGTCTTATGAATGATATACGGACGTTTGTACTCGCGAATTATTTTAGGAATTATTTCTTCTTCGACTAAATACTTCATTTCATACGGAACTCCCGGAAGTGAAACAAAAACAGTATTTTCTTTCTTCATCCACATGCCCGGAGCTGTACCTACTTTGTTGTGCAAAACGGTACATTTGGAAGGAACCAGAGCCTGATCTTTATTCAACTGCGAAATTGGGCGTTTGTAAAAACCTTCAATTAGCTCCGTCACGTGAGCCAAAACTTTAGCATCCACCACCAGCTCATCCTCAAAATACTCGCAAAATGTTTTTCTTGTAACGTCGTCTTTTGTAGGCCCCAAACCACCGGTTACAATAACCAGATCAACTTTGTTCTGCAGTTGGGCAAATGTGTCTAAAATATGTTTTTTATCGTCACTTATCGAAATCATTTCATGAACTTCGACACCAATGCGATCCAGTGATTTTGCAATAAAACCCGAGTTAGTATCTACAATCTGACCTATTAAAATTTCATCTCCAATAGTAATAATGCTTGCTTTCATAGCTGTGAATTATTTTTACTTATCGTAAGTCCAATTATTAAAATAAAGAATATTATTGCCGTGATTTTATACGAATGCCAGATACGGCTTGCTTTTGCAAAAAAAAAAGAATCACATAAAAGATTTACACATCAAAGTCTTTTTTAATCTCTTTGATGGCTTCTTTTACCTGTAACTTAATACTCTTAAAAGTTTCGATAATTTCTTTTTTCTTGCCTTCGGCTTTGGTCCAGGCTTCTACCTGAAGAATTTCCTCAAAAGCAACATTCAACCCCATTAAGTCCAATGTAGGTTTTATTTTATGTGCATAAGAATAGGCATACTTATGATCCTTCTTTTTAATCCCTTCTTTGATTTGTTTTAAATCTTCAGGAACTTCAGTAACAAACAATTTAAGAATTTCATTTACAAATTCCGGATCATTGTCTGAAAGTGCATATACTTTCGAAAGGTTGTATTTTAAAGCCATTACTTTACTTGTATTCTGAATAATTTTTTATCTTCTAAAAAGCCTTCTAAAACGTCATTCGGCTTAACCGCAGCAACGCCTTCCGGTGTTCCTGTAAAAATAATATCTCCAATTTTTAATGTAAAAAACTGCGATACATACGAAACAAGCTCATCAATTTTCCAAAGCATGAAACTCGTATTTCCTTTTTGAACGGTTTCAGAATTTTTCGTCAGCTCAAATGTAAGATTTTCCATCGAAACAAAATCACTCTTTGGCAAAAACTCTCCAATTACTGCAGAACCATCAAAAGCTTTTGCTTTTTCCCATGGCAATCCTTTTGCTTTTAATTTTTCCTGTAAATCCCTGGCTGTAAAGTCAATTCCAACACTAATTTCGTCATAGTACTTGTGTGCAAATTTAGGTTCGATGTATTTTCCAACCTTACTAATTTTAACAATTACTTCTAATTCGTGATGAATTTCTTCAGAAAATTCGGGGATTACAAACGGATGCTGTTTCAATAAAACTGCCGAATCCGGTTTCATAAAGACCACCGGTTCTGTGGGACGCTCGTTTTTTAGCTCTTCAATGTGATTGGTATAATTTCTACCGATACAGATGATTTTCATTTTTCTATAGATTCTAAGATTCTAAGCAACTCAGACTCTAAGAAACTATGCAAAAAAACTTAGCACCTTAGAGCCTTAGGGACTCAGAGCCTTACTTCGTATTTAACTTTCTTAATTTAATAGCCGTAAGTACTTTTTTGGTATACAAAGGAAAATCGGCATTTTGAATCCAGCTGAAATAGCCAGGCTCACTTTCTAAGACCTTCTCCACTTTAGCACCTTTGTGTTTTCCGAAAGTAAAAATTTCTTCGTTGTCTTTATCAAAAGCAATCATTCCGGCAAAATCGGCGATTTTTTTACGGGTGGTAAATTCAGACAACGATTTCATATCGTTTTCTAATTCCGGATAACGGTCTAATTGTGCTTTTAGGATTTCGTAGGTCGCCATTGTATCAGCTTCTGCAGAATGCGCATTCTCCAGACTCTTTCCACAATAGAATTTCAATGCGGCACTTAAAGTACGCTCTTCCATTTTATGAAAAATCGTCTGCACATCTACTGAAACTTTGTTTTTCATATCAAAATCAACCCCGGCACGCAGCAATTCTTCTGCTAATAACGGAATATCAAACCGATCTGAATTAAAACCGCCCAAATCACTGTCTTTAATCATATTGTAAACCTGTGGCGCCAATTCTGCGAAAGTAGGCTCGTTTGCTACTTTTTCATCTGTGATACCATGAACAGCAGTTGTTTGTG
The DNA here is from genome assembly GCF_023539155.1 of Flavobacterium sp. B183. Taxonomy (NCBI): domain Bacteria; kingdom Pseudomonadati; phylum Bacteroidota; class Flavobacteriia; order Flavobacteriales; family Flavobacteriaceae; genus Flavobacterium; species Flavobacterium sp. B183. Next base: position 5,380,752 of record NZ_CP097434.1, read on the forward strand.
GCGGAATTGGAATCGTAGGATTCACTAACCAGGTTTTACTTTCTTTATTTCCGTTTGGAAAAACTTTGAATATCGAAATTTCTACAATTCGATCTTTACCGATATCAATTCCGGTTGTTTCAAGATCAAAAAAGCAAATTGGTTTGTTGAGTTTGAGTTCCATTTTTAATTTTTATAAGATTACAAATGTAATTTTTAAAGCCGAAATTCCTCTTCTATTCTTGACTTTTTTAAACAAAAAGGGCCGTAATCCAGCGATTTTAACTTTTAAATGGATTCTCAAAGTCGGCTTCTGTTTGTTTTCTTAACCTTTTCTTACAAAACAAAAAACCCGGGAATTTATCCAAATTCCGGGGTTCAAATTATTTTTAAAACAGAATTTAAAAATCTCTGTTCACATCAAAAGCTTCTAAATATTCAGCTACTCTTTTCACAAAACTTCCTCCCAGAGCACCATCTACTACTCTATGATCGTAAGAATGTGATAAGAACATTTTTTGACGGATTCCGATAAAATCTCCTTCCGGAGTTTCGATAACCGCAGGCACTTTACGAATAGCACCCAAAGCCAGGATTCCAACTTGCGGCTGATTGATAATTGGAGTTCCGAAAACACTTCCGAAAGTTCCAACATTAGTCACCGTGTAAGTTCCGCCTTGTGTATCGTCCGGTTTTAGTTTTCCGGCTTTTGCACGGTTTCCTAAATCGTTCACCGCTTTTGCCATTCCAACCAAATTCAGCTGATCTGCATTTTTAATTACCGGAACAATTAAGTTTCCGTTTGGTAAAGCTGCCGCCATACCTAAATTTATATTTTTCTTTTTGATGATGTACTCACCATCAACAGAAATATTCATTCCAGGAAAATCTTTTAAAGCTTTAGCCACTGCTTCCATCATAATTGGAGTAAACGTAAGCTTCTCACCTTCTCTCTTCTCGAAAGCACTTTTTACTTTATCTCTCCATTTTACAATGTTAGTCACATCAACTTCAATAAACGATTGTACGTGTGCCGAAGTTTGTACTGAAGCTACCATGTAACCTGAAATCAGCTTACGCATTCTGTCCATTTCAACGATTTCATCGCCTCCGTTTACAGATACAGGAACAGCTTGCTGGCTTTTTTGAACCGGAGCTGCAGGCTGAACTGCTTTTGGAGCTTCTACAACTGCTTGCGGAGCCTGAACACCTGATTTACGGGTTTCAATATATTTTAGAATATCTTCTTTTGTTACGCGACCGTCTTTACCTGAACCTGCAATACTTTCTAATTCAGCAACAGAAATACCTTCTTCTTTAGCAATATTTTTTACTAATGGAGAAAAGAATTTATCCGATCCTGAAAAATCCTGCGGTGCAGCTACAGCATCTTTCGCAACTTCGATAGTTTTTTCGATTTCAGTAACTTCTGCCGGAGCAGCAGTCTCTACTGCCTTCACAGCCGGTGCATCACCTTCCGTTTCAATAATTGCAATAGTTTGTCCTACCTGAACCAAATCGTCTTTACCGAACAATTGCTCAATCAAAACTCCTGATACCTCGCTTGGTACTTCACTGTCAACCTTATCCGTTGCAATTTCCAGTACTGCTTCATCAGCTTCAATTTTGTCTCCAACTTCTTTCAACCAGTTTGTAATAGTTGCTTCAGCGACACTTTCTCCCATTTTAGGAAGTTTCAATTCAAATCTTGCCATATTGTTAATCTAAAAGGTGATTTTGATTTTCAGATTGCGAAATTACTGAATATTTTGAATATAAATTACACTTAATATAATTTTTTACTCGATTTTTACGATTTGCCCCCTGTCATTCTGTGAATTACTCCCAATAATAAAATTTGCATTTTTGGGGAAAATCTTAAAAGTAATGTTCTTATCTTTAAGAGTTTCTATGATTTTGATACATTTTTTGAATGAAACATACTGATTATCCAAAATAATCTCAACTCTTTTACCCTCAAAAAGCTGGCACGAATTTACCATTTTTTCTTTTTTGAAATCTAAAAAGCGAACTTTATTTTTTAGAATTTCAGGTAATTTTTCAGACAAAATTCGATTTGAAGAGTAAAAAATGACGCTTTCAGGTAAGGGTTTTGATTTTGTTTTTCCCTGAAACATTTTTACAAACGAAAAGAACCAAATACCAATTTGAATGAAAAATTCAAAAAACCATGATTTTCTGAAATGCTTCTGATAGAAAAAATTCATCGCCTCCTGGAAACGTTTCATGTATTTTTCGTCTTTTACCGTACTTTCTCCTTTATAATGCAAAACAGTCGTTTCGTGAAAATAGTAATTGGATTTCTTTTTTTGCAGTGCACGATACGACAAGTCAATATCATCGGCATACATGAAACATTTTTCGTCAAAACCTTCTAATTCAACGTACAAATCACGCGTCATTAACATGAAGGCTCCCACTAAAATATCAACTTCCCCGCTTTCATTTGCTCCTAAATGCTGGGCGTAATACTGATTACACAATTTCCAATTTGGAAAGACCTTATACAGCCCGAAAATTTTGGTAAAAGCTACCCAGGGAGTTGGAATTCCACGTTTGCTTTCGGGCAAAAATGCTCCGGTACCATCGATTAGTTTACAACCTACAATTCCTAAATTGACTTGTCTGTCAGCGAAATTTAAAATTTTCTTAAACGTATTTTCAGCAACAACAGTATCGGGATTCAGAATGCAAACGTACTTTCCTCTAGCCTCCGCTACTCCAATATTGTTCCCTTTTGGAAAACCATAGTTGGCATCATTCTGAATCAGTTTTACAGTTGGGAACTTGCTTTTTATCATCAAACAACTCTCGTCTGACGAATTATTATCGACTACAATAATTTCTGCATCAAGTGACGAAATAGCCTCCTGAACACTTAAAACGCATTGTTCCAGAAAGTAACGCACATTATAATTGAGAATAATAACCGATAATTGCATGAAAAATAACGAAATAGATTTTTTGGAAAGTTAGAAATTTTCAGCCAATCCTGATGATAATGATTAGTCGATTTTACAAACATCAAAATAAGTCACCAGATTTCTAACTCGAAAAACTAAAACCAGAGTAAAAAAGCAACTTGAAACATTCTGACTGAATCCGAAAGAAAAACAGCAACGCAATTCAAAAAAGCATATTTTTGATAAAAAAACTTCTGCATGGAAATCAAAACTCCAATAAAAGTTCCTTCTTTACTCGTACTAACAAGTATCGTTTTTCTATTATCTGCCTTTACCCTTTTTAAAAGTCCGAAAATAAATTTAGTTCAAACCTCTACGTGGTATATTGCTGGCCCTGCTGTTGAGAGTCAGGAAACCATAAACCGGGTTCGGCAAGAAAAAGGGATTGTAAAAGTCACAGCAAAACACAATCCATCGGGTGAAATCGAACTTAATGTTTTGATTACGCCTTATGATTCTAATGACGGTGCTCCGACCAATTTATCAGACGCTTCTAAATTTGTGAGCATTACGTATAAATCTTCTCACCTCATCAAACTACAGGCACGCGAAGGAAACGAAGAAGGAACCGGCTGCATACATGGCGGATCTCATCCAAGAGTTGATTTACCTGCTTCTCCTAATAAATTCAAAACAATCAAAATTAAATGGACGGATTTCAGACAGGACGGTCTTCCAAACGGAAAACTTCTGAACATTCATAATTTATGCAAATTCAACTTTGTGAATTACTATCCGGTTTCGGGAGCCTTTTTAGAAATCAAAACAGTTACACTTTAATCTTAAGAAATATGAAAACAAAGCTTTGTCTTTTACTTTTTACTGTTCTATTCTTTTCAAATAACAGCTATAGCCAATCGAAAAAAATCGATATTAACGGCGTTTGGGAAGACATTAATCCGGGTGTACAAAATGCCGTTGCAATTGTATCGGAACAAAACGGAAAAGTAATTTTCTCACATTACCTGGAATGGAAAGGGCAAAAATTTGTGGAAAGCGGCATAGGAAAAAGAACCGGAAACACCATTGTTTATACAGTAGAGGTCACCTTACCTATTGAGGGCTGGGCAAATCAGGGAACACATACTCTGATCTTGTCTGAAGATGGAAATACACTGGAAGGTACTTTTATCGACAACAAAAAGAGAACGGGACCGATTTCGTTTAAAAGGGTACGCTGAGCGTTTGTTTTTGTTGAAGGGTTTCAGGTTTCAAGTTTCAGGTTCCTACTGCACCCAAAAACTAAAACTTGAAACTTGAAACTTGAAACTTGAAACTTGAAACCTGAAACTTGAAAATCCTTTCCCTCTACAAATGCAACTGAATCTTGTACTTGTTACATATTTTCATCACATAAAGCATGATCGTCGAAAACACCAGCGACCAGATGATCCCCGGAACTCCTTCACGAAAATAACCCGGAATAATATGAATATTCAAAGCTTTACAGAAATAATAAATAGCACCCGGTAAAATGTAAATCAATAGCGGATTTGCAGCAGCGGGCATAAAGAAATTACTCCATTGGGTTTGTTTTTTAAGCTCCATAAGCCAGTACAGAAAATAGAACAAAACCGTACAAATTCCGGCTGACAGCAATGTCCAGGCAGGAGTTCCGTGTATTTTTGAAATTCCATAATATTGACGCAGAAAAAATCCGAATGAGAAAAACAATGCAATGAACCCAATTACAGTCCAATTGATTTTCTTTTCGATTTTTCGATCAAAAAACAATAATGAGATTACTATTCCTGCCGTTACCAAGGTGGCGTGTGTTAAATGTCCTGCGATAAAACGCAGCCACTCCGGTAAATGTAAACTTTGGGTCAAATTAGCGGAGTTTAGAGAAACACATACTACTAAAAAGACAATCATTGCCCATAATTTGCCTGAAACCAGCCAATAATAAATTACTGAAATAAGATACGCCCAGCCAATTAGCCCCAGAATTCCCCACCATTGAGGCGTCATTCCAATAGTACCATCAGTTTGAACATATAAAAAGTAAAGCGTTATCAGCACTGCTATTCCTCCATATTGAAATATGCTTTTTAACCCAACCGGAAAATCTTTACCATACTTATTCCAAATTGGGATTGGCATTGCGTAGGCCAGAAATCCCCAGAGTGCAGGTGCAATCATCATTTGTGCAGCATCATAACCGTCGGATGCATTGACCATAAAGACTCCCATAATGATGAGAGCCAAAGCTCTTTTTAAGGTATGTGTCCAAATCGTTCTTACGCTGTCTCCTTTAATCAATCGGGCATTAAATGCAAATGGCACTGACATTCCAACAATAAACAAGAAAGCTGGGAAAACTAAATCTACAAAAGTCATGGCATCAGCATCCGCCGGCATGTGTTTCATCCATTGAGGAACATTTACAACGCTGGCCAATTCATTTACAAAAATCATAACAAAAATTGTGATTCCTCGTAAAGCGTCTATCGAAATGATTCTTTGATTGTATAAATTTTCTTTTACTTTCATAAAATGTCAGATTTTTAAGAATCTCAAATATAATATTTTTATGAAATGACCAATTGTATTAGTTGCATTAAAATTAATCCATCACAAATTCTTCATATTTGCATACTTTTGCAACATGTTATCCTTTTTTAAATCAAAACCTCTTTTAAAAGATCTGCTGTCTGATCCTTACGTTGACATTCACTCACATCTGTTACCCGGAATTGACGATGGCGCGAAAACCATAACCGATACCATAAAGCTTGTTCGTGCGTTTCAGGAAATGGGAGTTTCACAATTTACCACCACTCCGCATATCAATCATTATGTCTGGAATAATTCGGCTCAGATTATTACTGCAAAACAGCAAGAAACTAAGCTTTTATTGGAAGAAAACCACATTCAAATTCCTTTTCAGGCTGCTGCAGAATATTTTATCGATGATTGGTTTGAAAATCATTTTAAAAATGAAAAGCTTCTCCCTTTAAAAGATAATTATGTACTGGTAGAGATCTCCTATCAAAACGCTCCCATCCACTTGTATAAAACTCTTTTTGAACTACAGGTGGCAGGATACATTCCGGTTCTGGCACATCCGGAACGTTATGTATACTATCGAAAAGATTTTAATGAATATCAGAAACTAAAAAAAGCGGGGTGTTTGTTTCAATTAAATTTGTTGGCTGTAGTGGGCTATTATGGAAAATACATTTGTAAAACTGCTGAAGAACTTCTTAAAAAGGGAATGTATGATTTTACCGGAACCGATGTACATCACATGAATCATATCAAAGCTTTTGATCAGAAAATAAAAACCAACAGTATTGCTAACTTAAAAGAAGTCATTGCTAACAATCAGTTTTTTAAATTCTAGAGCATACTAATAGGCGTTTTCTTCTCCCTTTACGATGTTGATGATTGTTTTTATAATGATTTTAACATCCAGCATCAGGCTCCAGTTCTCGATATACCAAATATCATATTCCACTCTGTTTTCCATATCAACCAATTCTTTGGTTTCACCGCGATAGCCATTGACCTGTGCCCAGCCGGTAATTCCGGGTTTGGCGTACTGACGCACTAAGTAATTATTAATCAAATCACTGTATTCTTTGGCAAGGTTCACCATATGAGGTCTCGGCCCTACGACCGACATATCTCCCAGAAAAACATTGAAAAACTGTGGCAGCTCATCAATACTGGTTTTACGAATAAAAGAACCAAATTTCGTAACACGGCTATCTCCTTTCTCAGCTTGTTTTTTATGGGCCAGACGATTCACACGCATACTCCTGAATTTATAACACATAAACGACCGGTTGTCGCGCCCCGATCTCTCCTGTTTGAAAAATACAGGTCCTGGCGATTCAATTTTAATGATCAGCATAATAACAGGAAACAGCCACGGAAACACCAATAAGATTACAGAAAGTGAAAAAACAACATCAAATACTTTTTTGATCAGTCGGTTCACGGCAAACTCCAAAGGTTCTGTCCGAAACATCAAAACCGGTGTATTTTCATAAAACGTTACTTCTACCTTACTGGACTTTGTATACTGCTGAAAATCGGGAATAAACTTAATACGCACCATGTTTTGCTCACAGATCTGTGTCAATTTATTAATAACCTCAATTTGATCAATATGCAGTGCCACGTACATTTCGTCTACCTTTCTCTCGACAACAAACTTATGAACGGCACTAAAATCACCTAACACAGTATTGGGTTCAATAATTGACGGTCTTTTGTTCTCATCAAAAAAACCTAAAAATTTGTACCCGTAAGTCAGGTCTTTTGCTAATATTTTACGGATTCTTTCTCCGGACTCGTTTGCTCCGACGATAATGAATGTTTTAAAATTATACCCCTGACTTCTGATGTACTTTAAAAGTTTCATAGACAAGTAACGGGAAATCATCAATAATCCAAAAAAAATCAAATAAAAAGAAAGCAGTCTGAGCCTTGAAATATCGTTGTATTTAAGATACACCACAAAAATAGAAATCAAAGCAGCGTGAATCACTAACTTCTTAACGGTTCTCACCAATATCGATTCTATGGGTTCTACTCTTACGCTTCGATTGGAATCATTTTGAAACAATAAGGCTACCCAAATTAAAATTGCCAATAATGAAACTGTACGCTCTTCTTTTAATAAAAGCTTATCTAAACTGCCAAATCTTGTCAGTGCAGAAAGTACTGTTGCCAGATTTAGCAACACAACATCAACGCAGACAAATAAAAGCTTGAAATAGCGAGAAAAACGATAATGCGACAGTTTCTGTAAAACTTCCATACTTTGGACTTATTCTTACTTTAAGCGAAATAAAACCTGATTAAAAATCAGTTAAAAATTAATAGTGCAAAATAGTCTTTTAATTATATTTTTCAGCATTATTTAAAATCTATCTTTAAAAGTTTACTTTTATGTTATGCAAATTTAATATTGCAGACCATGATTAAGATAATTTTATTTTTTTTCCTCACGCTACACTTTGCCCATGCGCAGGTTTCAGGCTGTACTGATCCTCTTTCCAAAAATTACAATCCCAATGCAACCGTTAACGACGGAAGCTGCAGTTATAAAAATATCCATCTAAAACCAGAATATTCAAAACTCCTCAGCGATTCTATCAAAGAAACCTCAGGATTAATTGCTTTTAACAAGTTGCTTTGGACACACAACGATGATCACGACACCACAATTTACGGATTGGATTCATTGGGAAGAATTCAAAAAAAAGTTATTCTGAAACAGGTCATCAATCACGACTGGGAAGAGATTTCACAAGACAGCTCTTTTATATACCTTGGTGATTTCGGGAACAATCTCTCCGGTAACAGAACTGATCTAAACATTTTAAAAATAGAGAAAAAATCATTCCTGGAAGGAAATCCGGCAATTGAAAAAATTTCCTTTCAATATGCCGACCAAACTGATTTTTCTGCAAAAAAACCAAACACTGCTAATTTTGACTGCGAGGCATTCATCGTGTCCAAAGACAGTATTTATTTGTTTACCAAACAATGGAAAGCCTCTAAAACCAATATTTACGTTTTGCCTAACCGGGCGGGATCTCACGTTGCACGACTAAAACATTCCTTAAACACGAAAGGTCTGGTAACCGGAGCAACTTATATAGCATCTAAAAAAACAATTGTTCTTTGTGGATACTCGAAACTTGGCAAACCCTTTTTGTACCTTTTATACGATTTCAAAAACACTGATTTTCTGTCGGGAAACAAACGAAGAATCCATCTAAAACTTCCCTTTCATCAAATAGAAGGAATTGCAACATCAGATGGACTGCATTATTACGTAACCAATGAAGCTCTGGTTCGAAAACCAATCCTTAATGTACCACAGCAGCTTCATTATTTTGATTTGAGTCCCGTACTAAGTTTCTACCTTCATAAATAATATCTTTTCAGGTTTACAATCAATGAAAATTGAAACGATTACTTCTCCGTTTAATGCGGACAGCCGAAACATTTTGCATAGGAATCAAATTGATAGGTCAATAAAACTTCATAAACACCCCCTGTCCTTCCAATTTTGGAGGTATTCATATCATAAGAAACACCTAATTTCAGCTTTTCGTACTGTAGTCCTGTAAAAAAATTTATCGAAGTCAGTAATTGATTCCCGATACCGTTTTTTGACGGGTTAGTAGCTGCTGTTGCTCCAAAATATATTTTCCCGAACAGGACTGATGTACCTATATCAAATCGGTTATAACGCCCTTGTTGCATATAGTTTGATGTAATAAGCATTTTGGTTTCATACGGCAAAAATACTACATCTACATAATCAGCCAATAGAAATTCGTAACCTGAACTTAACGAAAAGAAAGAGTCTAAACGTGCTTTTCCGTTGGTTGCAAAAGATATTCCAGGTCTGTTAAGATGTTTCATAGACAAACTAATCCATAGACTTTCGGTATTGAAAACCATTCCTGCTGATACATCAAAGAAATTAATTTTATCATTTTTTAGTATCGGATCAATTGAGGTTGGATTTATTGTACCTGTTTTTATGTTTATCTGATCTCCAAGCAGTAGATTTTGAAAACCGAATGATTTTAACCCAAAACCTACTTCAATTGCCGGTCGAAAAGTCCAGGTGTCATTAAGCTCCACTCGATAAGCATAATTCCCATTAATTTGTGTATAATTATAGTTGTTTAAATTTTGTCTTTGATTCAAAATACTCAATCCATAACCGCTGTTCATATTTTCGTTCCAAGTATTAAGGAAGGCGTAATCGGTATCGATTTTAAGATCTAAATCCGGCCATTGTTCTCTATGAATAATACCGGCATAAGTAGTTTCTCTAAACCCACTGAAACCAGGATTAAGTGTTTCCGGAATTAAGAAATACTGTGTAAAAATGGGATCTTGTGCTCTCGTTTCTGAAAAAAAGCAACCTGCAAGAATTACGATAAAAAGATTTAATTTCATACAGTGCTACTTTATTTTATTAATGTAAATGCTCCTTTTTCGGTTACTGTGTGATTGTAAAAAGTTTTGGCGGTGAGTTTATAATAATAATTCCCATTCTGGGCATCCACATCTTTTATCTTCCCGTTCCATCCACTAATATTTTTTCCCGTTTCGGTATATATAACACCTCCCCAGCTATCAAAAACAGTAATGGTAATATCTTCTAAGCCAGAAAATATGGGTGCAAATGTATCATTGTAACCATCATTGTTTGGAGTAAAAGAGTTCGGCATCATTATACTATACCCTTTTTTAATGATCAATGTTGATGTAAATTTATACTCGCATCCAAAGGGATAAGTAACTGTCTGTGTAATACTATAAGTCCCTTCTCTTGTATAAATGTGTTTTGGATTTTCTTCATTAGAAAAATTACCATCCCCAAAATCCCAAGAGGTATTTATAAAATCTCCTGTAGCTAAATTTGTGAATAAAATTGGGTCATAAACAGAATATATATCATAAACATCTTTAGCATATGAACCCGTGGTATAATTGGCGATACCTAAAACCGTTTTTTTAACATTGTAAGAGACAGCAGCTGTACAGCCAAAACTGTCCGTTACACTTAATACAATCAGTCCGTCTTTATTGGTATTCATGATTTCATTGTTATCGCCTGTGACAATCCCATCAGACCAACTTAATTTATAGGGAGGAATTCCTCCTTTTACATGTCCGATATATGTTTGATTTGCATACTTAGTTTCACAATTAAAATCTGTTTTAACTTCGATAGTAGGTGTTAGTTGTTCAAAACGGGTTATTTTCCATTCGCCCGATTTTTGACAGCCATTAATATCCGTAACGGTTACCTGATAGGTTCCAGGTGGAAGTTTATATAAATCTTCGGTTTTGGCACCATTGGACCATGCGTATGTAAATGGAGCTTTCCCTCCCGTTACAATTAAATTAATAATACCTGTATTGGCATCTGCACAATCTAACGGGTTCGAAACATCAGCATTTAGTTCCAATAATGAAGGCTCCGAAATAGTAAAGGTTTGTTTTATTACACATAATTTAGAGTCTGTAATTGTAACGCTATATTTTCCGGGTCCTATATTATTCCGTTCTATTCCGGCTGATGGATTATCATCCCAAACTAAAGTCAGCGGCGCTTTGCCTCCTAAAAGATTTAAATGAATAGAACCATCCTTTTCACCAAAACAAGAAACGTCTTTAATATCCGGTTTTATACTAAAAACGGGAGCACTTTCTATAATTATTGTAGCTTCTTTTGAACAGCCTAATGAATCTTTAATTGTAATGATATAAGATCCAGCTGATAAATTATTTTGTGTAGCTCCAGTACCCAAATTACTCCATTTTATACTATAGGGATCCCCGGTAGTGAAAGGAACTCCTCCTTTTATATTGTCAATACTAATAGAAGCATTTGCAGAATTAAAACACGACATCTCAGATTTAGTGTAATTAAAAATGATTTCTGCATTTTGGGTTAATATGACTTGCAGATGATCTGTACAACCTGATTTATCTGTAACAATCAGATTATAAGTCCCTGCAGCTAAACTTTTCAAATTTTGAAGGTTACTTGTAAATCCATTCGGACCTGTCCAATTATATTTGTAATCAAACACTCCTGAAGAAGTTTCAATAAGTCTTCCACCGGTTGCATTTATTTCGATTTCACCTGTAAAAGATCCATAACATAAGATATTCATTTGTTTGATCAGATTTACTTTTAATACTGGAGGCTCTTCGATTGTATAACTTCCTTTAAGTATGTTACAATTGTTTACTTCTGTAATTGTTACATCATAAGTTCCGGGCTCGAGACTATCTATATATTCGACAGTTTTCGGATAAGGATTTCCGTTCTTTGTCCAAACATAGGTGTAAGGTTGTGTTCCCCCTTTAACCGATAACCTGATATTTCCATCATTCAAACCAAAACAGCTTATATCATTTTTAATTGCCGAAAATTGAAATAATTCCGGTTCAGTAACTTTGTAAGTCTTTGTGAAGGGGCAATTACCATTGTCAGTTACGTTTAAAATATAATCACCGGGTTTTAAGCCCGAAATATCTTCATTAGTACTTGTAAAGCTATCAGGACCTGTCCATAGAAATGTATACGGATTTACGCTTCCAAAAGGAATACCTCCGTTTACACTCAGATCAATAGAACCGTTATTTTCCCCAAAACAGATACTATTTTTTACAGTTTCAATTACTTTTATTAATGGATCAACCGTAACTGTTAGGGTAAAATTTGCTCCGATACAAGCTTTTGACATAGGTGTTACTGTATAAGTTACTGTCGCCGGACTGCCAATATTATTTACTAAAGTCTGACTAATATTATCTTTTGGCGAAGATTGTGCACTTGCACCACTTACAGATCCTGTTGGAAAAATTACAGGTTCAGACCAAATATAAGTAGTCCCTATTGGTACATTTTCGGTTGTATTAGTGACCGGTGTAACCTGAAAGGTATTTTTGCTGCATACCTTTATTGTCTTTGAACTTATAATAGGCTTAAGGGTTAAAGCTACCGAAAAAGGAGTTGTTTTTGTAGTAGTCCCACAACTGTTGGTTACACTAAATGTGACAGTATAATTACCACTGTTGAAATAATTTATCGCCCCGGGATTAAGCGATGTAGATGAAGAAGGTGTAGCTCCGGGAAAACTCCAGAGATAGCTGATTTCTGAATCCGGAGAACAATTTTGATCTACAGTAGCAACGGGATTAATGGTTATAGAATTACAGTAATCAGGAATTGGATTCAACGTAATGACAGGAGGATTTTTTACTTGTATCATTTCTGTTACAGACCGGGAAATTCCGCATGCGTTCTTAGTAGTTAGCTGTACATAGTATGTTCCCGGATTTGCAAAATTAAAAACCGGATTCCTAGATGACGCATTGGTTCCGTTTACAAAATTCCATGCTGCTGATTTCCCGCAAAATCCTTCACTATATCTTATAACTTCCCAATTATAACTTTCAATACTACATCCCTGACTTGCATCTGTATTATTTGTAACAATAACATCTTTCAAAGCACATGCATTACTGTAGGTAAATTGAGGTTGTAATACCGGTTCAACACAAACTGTTTTTGTGACTTCATTACTTGCTCCACAAGCTGTTCTTGCTGTTAATTTAATGGTATAGTTACCCGGTGTTGTATATATATGTGTTGGATTAACTTCATTTGATATGTTTCCGTCTCCAAAATCCCAGGTGTAAATACCTGCAGTACTGCAATTATTACCATATCCTGCGCTAGATTTATTGGTAAATATTATAGATGTATTAGAACATAAGATAGCATTAATGTCGAAATCTACTTTAGGGATATCTAATATAATAACAGGACCTACTGTAAGAGTACTGCGCCCGCATCCGGTCGTTATATCTAAGCTGACCGTATTTCCCAATGGGCAATTTGCCTTTGTGAATTTATGTAATACGGGAAAGTTTAGAGAGGCCGAAGGGTTCACAGAATTATATTGTGTGGAACTTTCTAAATCTTTTTGACTATATTTCTCAGTGGTACCGTCTCCAAAATTAATTTCATATTTTGTATCTGATGGATTAGCCCCCCACGAAGCTATTGCGAATTCCATTGTATCAACCGGAAGACATAAATTAGTAGTATTACCCGGAGTTATAAGAGCTCCCTTTGGACTCGTCGAATTATTGACTATATAGGTAGCAGAATTATTACAGCCATTAACTCCCATTCCGGTAATCACCATCTTATAAGATCCTAATTTTAAGTAGTCGTGCTTTTTAGGAAAAGTAATATTGGTTTCTAAACTTCCGTCTCCCCAATCCACATTATAGGATGAAATACATGATACTGAATTAGATATATTGCCAACATTAATAGTGTATTTAGGATTCAGGTTATCTCCACATTTTTCAAAAGCTGCTCCTGAGTTATCTAAGTTTGTAAATCTTAAATTTGGCTTCTGTTTTACTAAAATAGTTCTTGAGACGACACTTACTTCACCATTGACATCTGTAACGGTCATTTTTATGATAAAACTTTGTGTCCCACAACCTAACGCTTCAAAAGTATGAGTGGGATTAATACTGGTTGAAGTTTTTCCGTCTCCAAAATCCCAAGAATATTGAAAAGGACCATTACCACTTACAGCCGAAGTAAATGCAATAAGGGTACCTGAACAAGAGTTGTCATTGGTGAAGCTAAAATCGATGCTGGGAGCTATTGAAATAGGATTACTAAAGGCAATGTTACTATTAAAACCATATCCAAAAGAAGTAATAGCTAATGAAAAACAGAGTATAAAAAAAGGAAGTTTCTTCATGAAAATTTTCACATTAGTTAGATATTGCTTTGAGAGTTATAAATAATAACACTTAAATACATCTTCAAAAAAGAACGAATTTAGCTACAATAAAACTTGATTCTTATTTAAATGTATTACTTGGTCTTTTGATGTAATAATTGGTCTCTTTTAACACATAACTATGATGAAACAGAATATTTATAAAACCTGTGGGGTATGCTATCAAAAAAAATGATTTAACATATAAATTGGTTTTACTTAGTGCCTCTCTATTTATTTGAGTACTCAGATGGTTCCTATTAGTGAAGATATCAGTATCCATAATTGTAAAATTTAATAATGCCTCATTAATGCAAATATCCGTTGATCCTGAGCTGCAGGATTAACGGATACTTGGTTATAAAATGATTAAAATATATCTAATTTCAACAATTACATCTGTAAAAATCAGTCCATTTTTAGTCCATTTTTTTCGATGAAATACATTATATTCTTTCGCATTACTATCAGGTACTATGCGTTTTAAACCCAACTTTGAGACCAATAAAACTTTTACGAGATTTGATTTTGTATCAAACCAAATCCCGCAAAACCTTTTTATTTAATTTTAGACAATAGCAAATTAAAATTATCGATTACCAAATTTGGCTCATCGTACATAATGTAATGTCCGGATTTTGTAGTCGAAACGTGTGTAAAATCAGAAACTCCGTCTTTTAATAATTCATGCGCCTTAAACCATTTTTGTTTATCTGATTCAGAAATAGAGGCATCGACTTTTAAGCTCGAAATTACAATTACAGGAATATTTGGCAAATGTGGAAGTGTCGCCATATATTGAGAATCTTCTATTATTTCTCTGGCTTCGAGTGTTCCTCCAAAATTTTCTCCAAAATTGGTCTTAAAAAGATTATAAAGCATATCCTCCTCCTCTTGCGTAGGCTGATTGTAATACTCGTGTGATGGATCTATAAATAATAATCCGGCAACTTTAGAAGAATTTTTAACAGCATAATCTCTAATAATCATTCCACCAAGCGAATGTCCGACAAGAATAACTTTTCTACCATTCGAAAAATTATTAATTACAGTTTCGAGTTCACTTCTTAATTGATTTATATTTCTTGGTTTTGAATCTTTATCAGATTTCCCATAACCGGCTCTGTCATAACTTACAATATCTAATTTGGCGTTTAATTGTGCAGGTATTTTTTTTTCGTCCCAAACCGAATGTCCGTCTCCAAGTCCGGATTCAAAAACAATCAAATATTTTGTGTTATGAATAATCGAATAAGTCATTACTTTATGAGTTCCTAAATCGACTCTTGTTTCTTTTACTGTTTCCTTGTCATTCTTTAAAGTGTCATTGTCTTTGTCGCAGGAAGTAAATACAAAGAATAAACTTAGACCCATTTTTACGATACCGTTTTTTGCTGATTTCATTTCTTTAAGATTAAAATTTTCAGCAAAAATCTCATAAAAACAAAGGCTGGTCGTTCGGGTTTATAAAGCAGAACCTATTTGTTTCTTATATCCTGAGGGGGTTTGTCCGGTCAGTTTTTTAAATGTGGTATTAAAAACAGTTTTTGAATTAAAACCTACAGAAAATCCAATCCCAAGTAAACTTAAACGATCCATTTCAGAATTGGCCATAAGTTTTTTTGCTTCTTCAATTCTATATCTGTTTACAAATTGATAGAAATTTTCATTGCATCCGTTATTGATTACATAGGAAAGAACATGTGTCGATACATTCATAGAAGAAGCCAATTTTACCAAGCTCAAATCAAAATCTAAAAAAGGTTTTTCGGTATTCATTAATTGTAACAACCTGCTTTTTTGTTCTTCCAATTCTTCGGGAGTCAATAATTGTTTTCTTTTGCTTTCCGGAAGAGAAGTTTCAACAATAATATTTTCTATTTCTTCTTTTTCTTTTAATGAATAAGGGAAAATTTCTTTTTGCTTCTGCCAGTAATACGTGATGTAAAGAATACCTAAAAAATAAATCAAACTTGTTAGAATATCAAAAGTTTTGTTTCCCTCCGAAATTTGAAACACAATATCAAGAATCCAAAAAATCGTGATAAAAATAACGCCGACAATAATATTTTTCAGCCATTTTAAATCCAGATTCTCAGAAGTAGAATTTAAAAATTTAATCGTTTTTTCATGTTTAACAATTTTTTGATAAGCCAAAAAACAATAAATAAAAACGTACAGGCTGAAAATAAAATTAAATATGACTATGGTTTTCTGTACAATTTCCGGACTTATATCTTCGGGTTTATGGTTGTCGTCTATTACCCAGGAACTCATAAGAAGAATAAAGACCAGGAAAGCGAAACTAAAATGTAAATAATCAATTGCTTTCCATTTTCTAACGGGCTCGATATAATAGCTCACACTTAGATAAAATACAGGAGCAACAACAAAACTGGAGATGTTTATTAATTGATTCAGAATATCATCTTCTCTGAGTATTTTGCCGTCTACAATAACATTTTCAAGTACGATTAAAAAAATACAGCCCATAAAAGATCCAAACCAGCGATTGGCTTTTACATTGATCTTATTTTGATTTACAAATATTATAAATGTCAGTAAAAATGCTGCACCGCAAATTATTGCATTGAATATCGAGTACATAAAACAATTTTGATCACAAATCTAAGTAATTAAGTTTGTCTTACTCAACTTAAATAAGATTAACAATTCGCAAATCGTAAGATAAAAGTTTACTTTTGCAAAAAGTTATGTTTTCTAAAATACTCATAACTCATAATTTATAACTTACAATATACAAAGTGAATTACCTATCTGTAGAAAACATATCCAAATCATTTGGCGAAAAAACCTTATTCGAAAACATCTCTTTTGGAATCAATAAAGATCAAAAAATTGCCTTCATCGCAAAAAATGGTTCCGGAAAAACGACCATTATGAGTATTATCAATGGTTTGGACGAACCCGATACAGGACAGGTAGTTCTAAGAAAAGGCATCCGAATGGCTTTTCTTTCTCAGGACAATAACCTGCAGGACGAATTGACTATCGAAGAAAGCATTTTTGCTTCCGATAATGAGACGCTTAAGATTATTGAGGCTTATGAAAAAGCATTAGAGAACCCAAATGATGAAGAAGCTTACCAAAAAGCTTTTGACGGAATGGATCAGCACAATGCCTGGGATTTTGAAACACAATACAAGCAGATTTTATTCAAACTAAAACTGGAGGATTTTAAACTGAAAGTAAAAAATCTTTCGGGTGGACAAAAAAAACGTCTTTCACTGGCGATCATTTTGATCAATCGTCCGGATTTATTAATTCTGGATGAGCCAACCAACCACCTTGATTTAGAAATGATCGAATGGTTGGAAAGTTATTTTGCCAAAGAAAACATTACCCTTTTTATGGTAACACACGACCGTTTCTTTTTAGAGCGTGTTTGTAACGAAATTATCGAACTTGATAACGGGAAATTATACCAATACAAAGGAAATTACTCTTACTATTTAGAGAAAAAAGAGGAACGTATTACTTCTGAAAATGCCAGTGTTGACAAGGCCAAAAACTTATTCGTTAAAGAATTAGAATGGATGCGCCGTCAGCCTAAGGCAAGAACTACAAAGTCGAAATCTCGTCAGGACGACTTTTACGTGATCAAAGAAAAGGCACAAAGCCGTCGTAAAGAAAATAAAGTAGAGCTTGAAATTAATATGGAACGTATGGGAAGCAAAATTATTGAGCTTCACAAACTTTCTAAAAAATTCAAAGACAAAGTTATACTCGATCATTTTAGTTTTGATTTTCAGCGTGTTGAAAGAATTGGAATTATTGGTAAAAATGGAACCGGAAAATCTACTTTTCTAAATCTTCTTACGGGAACGATCCCACCAGACAGCGGTCGTGTTGTAAAAGGCGACACCATCAAAATTGGTTACTATACACAAAGCGGAATCAATCCGAAACCGGGACAAAGAGTTATCGATATTATTAAAGAATACGGAGAGTATATTCCGTTAGCCAAAGGCAAAATTATATCGGCTTCACAATTATTGGAGCGTTTTCTTTTTGACGCCGAAAAACAATATGATTACGTTGACAAATTAAGTGGTGGAGAATTAAAACGTTTGTATTTGTGTACGGTTCTGATTCAGAATCCTAACTTTTTAATTTTAGATGAGCCTACAAACGATTTAGATATTGTGACGCTAAACGTCTTAGAAAGCTTTCTATTGGATTATCCGGGATGTTTATTGGTAGTTTCGCACGACCGTTATTTCATGGATAAAATTGTCGATCATTTATTTGTTTTCAGAGGACAGGGTGAAATCGAAAATTTCCCCGGAAACTACTCTGATTTCAGAGCCTACGAAGACAGTGCCGATGTGGCTCAAAAAGAAGAAAACAAGGCCGAAAAGAAAGACTGGAAGCAAAACAATCCAACCGGAAATCTAAGTTTCAACGAGCAAAAAGAATATCAGAAACTGGAAAGAGAAATCAAAGATTTAGAAATCGAAAAGACTAAAATCGAACAATTATTCTCTGACGGAAAAGTTGCCGATGCTGATATCGAGAAAAAGGCAAACGAATTACAAAACATCATCAACAAAATCGATCAGAAAGAAGAACGCTGGTTCGAGCTTTCGGCTAAGATTGAAGGATAGTTATTCCGCAAAGATTCACAAAGAAGAAACGCAGAGCTACACCAAGCTTTATTTTTCTTTTGTGAATCTTTGTTTTTCTTTGTGAATCTTTGTGCAACAAAAAAAGCATAGTATTTTTTATATTAGCGACTTTATTAACCCCATATTACATTATTTTTCTATGAAATACCTTTTAACTTCACTACTTGCCGTAATGCTTTTTATTTCTTGTTCAAAAGATGA
This sequence comes from Flavobacterium sp. B183, assembly GCF_023539155.1. Classification (NCBI taxonomy): domain Bacteria; kingdom Pseudomonadati; phylum Bacteroidota; class Flavobacteriia; order Flavobacteriales; family Flavobacteriaceae; genus Flavobacterium; species Flavobacterium sp. B183. Next base: position 5,399,874 of record NZ_CP097434.1, read on the forward strand.
AAAAGAAAAGGATTACACCGCTCAAAACGAAAAAGAAATTACGGATTATATTGCCAAAAATAAACTAACAGCACAAAGAACCAGCACAGGACTTTACTATGTTATTGATGTTCCGGGAACCGGAACTCAGCCAACGGCAAAATCTAATGTAACCGTAGCTTACAGAGGCTCTTTTACCAATGGAACGGTATTCGATCAAAGTAATTCAGATGGAATTTCGTTCTATTTAGATGAAGTTGTAAAAGGCTGGACAGAAGGCATTCCTTATTTTAAAACCGGTGGAAGCGGAATTCTTCTTGTTCCTTCGCATTTGGGCTATGGCAGCAAAGGAAATAAAAAAATCCCCGGAGGCTCAGTACTTATTTTTGATGTTAAATTAATCAAGGTAAACAAATAAATTTCAATTGACAAAATGATTCTATAAAGATCAATTAACTACTTTAATTTAGAATCAAATACTCAAACAATTACACAGAGATTCGCAAAAAAGCGAGCTTAAAAAAGTTTTTTTTTGTGAATCTTTGCATTTCTCTGTGAATCTCTGCAAAACAAAAAAATGCTACATACAATAAAATCATATCTCAAATTTCTTTGGAACTCTAAAAACGAGCATGCTGTTCATTCTCCGTTTGTATTCCATCTATTGACGAAATGTTTTTACGACAGGAAACCAAAACCGGAATATTTAATTCTAAAAAAATATCGAAAATCACTTTTAGAAAATAAAAACTTCATCGAAGTAACGGATTTTGGAGCGGGTTCAAAAGTTTTTAAATCCAGCAGCAGGCAAATTTCAAAGATTGCCCAAACAGCCGGAATCTCTCCAAAACGGGCCGAATTGTTATTTCGTGTGACCAATTATTTTCAGCCTAAAAATGTTTTAGAAATTGGAACATCATTAGGTTTGGCAACTGCTGCTCTGGCTTTAGGGAATTCAAAAGCAAAAGTTGTTACATTAGAAGGTTGTCCAAATACAGCAAATGTTGCTCAAAATCAATTTACAGAGTTTGATTGTTTGAATGTAAATTCAATTGTAACAGAATTTGAAAACTATCTTCAGGATATTCAATTGAGACTAAAAACGGAGACTGAGACCTTCGATTTAATCTATTTCGACGGTAATCATTCCAAAAAAGCAACTCTGGAATATTTCAATCTTTTATTGCCAACAATCAATAATGATTCGGTTTGGATCTTTGACGACATTCATTGGTCAGAAGAAATGGAAGAAGCCTGGGGAATCATCCAAAATCATCCAAAAGTAAAAGTCACTATAGATACTTTTCAATGGGGATTTGTATTTTTTAGATACGAACAGGAAAAAGAACATTTTATGATTCGCGTTTGACAAATGACTTTAAAATGATACTTTTATTACATTCTATACTTATACATTTATGAATGCGATAAAAATCGACACCCCTTTACAATACCCTATAGCTGTAACAGAATTTAAGTCCACGGCTCCGAGCGACAATTGTGTGATTATAGCTTCGGCCACCGGTGTTAAACAAAATTATTATTACAATTTCGCAACGTATCTTTCTGAAAATCATTATTCTGTTTTTACTTTTGATTATGGCGGAATTGGCGACTCAAAGTCCGCACCGCTTTCTAAATTTAAAACAACTGCTTCGGATTGGGCCAAAAATGATTTCGAAACGGTAGTCCAATACGTCAAAGAGAAAAATCCTCACAGTAAATTATTTGTGATCACCCATAGTATTGGCGGTCAACTAATAGGTTTAGTTCCTTCTAATCATTTATTTGATGGTATTGTAATGGTGGCATCACAATCCGGAAGCTGGATACACTGGAAAGGATTTGACCGATTAAAAATGCAGTTTTTGTGGTATGCAATTATACCGTCTTTTACTAAAATCTTCAATTATCTCCCTTCCAGTCACTTCACCCGAATGGAAGATTTGCCAAAAGGAATGGCGATTGAATGGGCCAAATGGTGCAAGAAACCCAACTATCATTTTGACTGTATCGAAGATGCAAAAGAACATTACGATAAAATAAACTGCAGCATTAAATCTTATAGTATCGACAATGATTTTTACGCCACTGTATCGGCAATTGATTGGATTGCTTCCAAATTTAAAAAATCTGAAGTAAGCAGAATTCATTTAAAAGCAGAAGAATTTGGCGTAAAAGACATAGGCCATTTTGGTTTTTTCAGAAGTCAGTTTAAAGATACTATCTGGCCTATTTTTTTAGAAGATTTAAAAAGATTTCAATCCTAATAATTTACAAAATAGTAGATACAAAAATGGCAACCAATTCCGGCTGCCATTTTTTACTAATTCAAAATTTAAAAACTTACTTCTTAGCCGCTGCCGTTTCTTCAGACTTCGCCCCCATTCTGTTTAAAGTGTACATTGGCGCAAATTTTAATTTCAGACCGGCAATTTTACGATTGTCTTCGCCTGTTAAGCCTTCTTTTTCTACTGTATTTTTTCGGCTGTCAAGTGCTTCATACATCAATTTAATTTCGTCCCAGTCTTCACGGGAGTAACTGTCTTTATTTTTTTCTACCGTATGCACAAACTGTTGGTAAACACTATGAATGTTTTTAGCATTCACCCAGGCAAAACTCATATCTTCCCCAATCTTTCCTTCACCAAATAAAGCATTACGCAATTGCTGTTTTGGACTTGGGGCCGGAGGAGCAAGAATAGTCACCATATTATTTCTAAATTCTTCGTATTTGATCTTACTCGTATTTATTTTCTCTGTTGCGGCATTATTTTCTTTAATATCAGCAAGTGCCAGTTGAGCATTCGCAGCTCTTTTTTCATACTCGGCTTCAACCGCTTTCCAATCAGCCTTTAAATCATCAGCCTTAACATTTTTAACAGAGTCGACATAGGCAACATAAGAATCGATTGTTTTTTCGGCCTGTTCTTGTTTTTCATCTTTACAGGATACAAAACCTAATGCGATTACCGCAATTCCGGATAATAATGATATATTTTTCATAATCTCAGTTGTTTTAGTTACTATCTTAACAAATCTACCTAAAACCTACTATAAAAAATTACACAATTATCATCTTTTAAATATTAAAAACATACTAAAACTATAAAATACAAGATTTAATGTTAATTATGCAAAATATACCAAAAATAACATAACGCTCTTCTGTCGAAAAAAGATATGATTTTTGATTATTTTCAGATGAACAAAAAACAAATGACAATTTGTAACAAAAACCAAATCTCGACTACTCATACTTTTATTGAAAAGTCTTTTGTACATTTAAATCCAAAATTGTAAATCGAAATGGCAAATCCATTAATTAAAATAACCAACATCAAACGAGATTTCGTTCTGGGTAATGAAATTGTTTATGTTTTAAAGGGAATCGACCTGCAAATCAACAAAGGGGAATATGTGGCTTTAATGGGCCCATCCGGATCCGGAAAATCAACTTTAATGAATTTACTGGGTTGTTTGGATACGCCAACTTCCGGACAATACGTACTGAACGGAAAAGATGTCAGTCAAATGCGTGATGATGAGCTGGCCGAAATTCGAAACAAAGAAATTGGTTTTGTATTTCAGACCTTCAATCTGCTGCCGAGAACTACAGCCTTAGACAATGTTGCATTGCCTATGATCTATGCCGGTCACTCCAAAACAGAACGTGTTAAAAGAGCCGAAGAAGTTTTAAAGCAGGTAAATCTTGCCGACCGAATGGATCATCAGCCCAATCAGCTATCAGGAGGACAGCGTCAGCGTGTTGCCATAGCACGAGCTTTGGTCAATAAACCCTCTATTATTCTTGCCGATGAGCCAACCGGAAACTTAGACAGTAAAACTTCTGTAGAGATCATGAAACTCTTTGGCGACATTCACGCACAGGGAAACACCGTAATTCTGGTAACACACGAGGAAGACATCGCAGCCTATGCACATCGTGTAATACGCTTAAGAGACGGATTAATCGAAAGTGACACCCAAAAAGAAGTTAAATCGTTTAGTTGATTAATCGTTTAATCGCAAAGAAAAAACTTTGAACCTTTGCACCTTAGAACCTTAGCATCTTTAAAAAAAATGAAAGTATATACAAAAACAGGAGACAAAGGAACTACCGCTCTGTTTGGCGGTGACCGTGTTCCTAAAGACCATATCCGAATTGACAGTTACGGTACTGTAGACGAACTAAACTCTTATATAGGGCTTATTCGTGATCAGGAAATGGATGCGCATTATAAGACTATTTTAATTGAAATTCAGGATCGCTTGTTTACCGTTGGTGCCATTTTGGCTACTCCGGCAGAAAAAGAGGTTCTTAAAAATGGAGAACTTCGTCTAAAAAACCTTGGAATTATCGATACAGATATCGAATTATTAGAGAATGAAATTGATCAAATGGAAGAAAGTCTTCCACAAATGACTCATTTTGTTTTACCTGGAGGACATCCCACTGTGTCACATTGTCATATAGCACGTTGTATTTGTCGTCGCGCCGAGCGTTTGGCAGTACATTTAAGCCATAATGAAGCTGTTCCTGAAATCGCAATTCGATACTTAAACCGACTTTCTGACTACCTTTTTGTCTTGGCACGGAAGTTGTCCTCAGATCTAAACGCGGAGGAAGTAAAATGGATCCCCAGAAAATAAATTTTCTGGAAATTACAATTTTTCAAATCCCAAATTCCAACAAAATTTCATCACCATTTTTTGGTATTTGGAGTTTGATTTTTGGAGTTTAAAGATGACGTTCTTAAATTTTATTAAAATAAATTAAATTTTACTTGTCTTTTTCAGTAAAAAATTTATTTTTGCACAAAACTAAACAGATAACAGATGTATTGGACATTAGAATTAGCATCTTATTTAAGTGATGCGCCATGGCCTGCTAACAAAGATGAACTTATTGACTACGCTATTAGAGCTGGTGCTCCATTAGAAGTAGTAGAAAACCTTCAGTCGATTGAAGACGAAGGCGAGATATATGAATCAATGGAAGAAATTTGGCCTGATTATCCAACAGACGAAGATTATCTTTGGAATGAGGATGAATATTAAAAAATAAACCAAAGGAAAAAGTCTCATCACCGAGGCTTTTTTTTTGGTTCAAATACACATTTACATAAAATAGAAATACAATAAATCATGAGTTTCATAAACAGTATTATTAAAGTCTTTGTAGGTGATAAATCACAGAAAGATGTCAAAGCTTTACAGCCTTACTTAAACAAAATTAAAACATTCGAAACCAGCTTAATGAGTTTGTCTCACGACGAATTAAGGGCTAGAACTGTATTTTTTAAGGAAAGAATAAAAGAAGCCAGAGCTGATAAAGATGCTAAAATTGCTTCGCTTAAAGCAGAAGTAGAAAACATCGAAGACATCGACAAAAGAGAAGATCTTTATGATGCGATTGATACTCTTGAAAAAGAAGCTTACGAAATCTCAGAAAAAACTTTATTGGAAATCCTTCCTGAAGCTTTCTCTGTAGTAAAAGAAACGGCTCGTCGTTTCAAAGAAAATTCTCATATTGAAGTTACCGCAACTGCAAAAGACCGCGAATTTTCAGCAACAAAACCATACGTTGTTATAGATGGAGAAAAATCTGTCTGGGCTAACAAATGGAATGCTGCCGGGAAAGACATCACCTGGGACATGATTCACTATGATGTTCAGTTAATTGGTGGTATGGTGTTGCACGAAGGTAAAGTTGCCGAGATGCAAACAGGGGAAGGTAAAACTTTAGTAGCGACACTTCCATTATACTTAAATGCTTTGACCGGAAACGGAGTTCACTTAGTAACCGTGAATGATTACCTTGCCAAACGTGATAGTACATGGAAAGCACCTTTATTTGAATTCCACGGTTTAACTGTTGATTGTATCGATAATCACCAGCCAAGTACAGAACAAAGAAAGAAAGCATACGACGCCGATATCACTTACGGAACCAATAACGAATTTGGTTTTGACTATTTAAGAGATAACATGGCACATTCGCCAAGCGATTTAGTACAAAGAAAGCACAACTATGCTATTGTCGATGAGGTCGATTCTGTATTGATTGATGACGCCAGAACACCACTTATTATTTCAGGACCGGTACCTCAGGGAGACCGTCATGAATTTAATGAGCTTAAACCAAAAATCGAAAACTTAGTAGCACAACAACGTCAGTTGGCAAACGGTTTCTTAGCAGAAGCAAAAAAATTAATCAAAGAAGGAAACACTAAAGAAGGTGGATTCTTATTGTTAAGAGCTTACAGAAGTTTACCTAAAAATAAAGCATTAATTAAATTTTTGAGTGAAGAAGGAATCAAACAATTGCTTCAAAAAACCGAAAATCAATACATGCAGGACAACAATCGCGAAATGCATAAAGTGGATGAAGCTTTGTATTTTGTAATTGAAGAAAAAAACAATCAGGTTGAATTGACGGATAATGGTATCCAATACCTTTCAGGAGATACTGATCCGGACTTTTTCGTACTTCCGGATATCGGAACTGAAATTGCCGCTATTGAAAAGCAAAAACTAGACAAAGATGGTGAAGCAGAAGCGAAAGAAAGATTATTCCAGGATTTTGGAGTAAAAAGCGAGCGTATTCATACTCTTACTCAACTCTTAAAAGCATACGCTCTTTTTGAAAAAGATGTAGAATACGTAATCATGGACAACAAAATTATGATTGTCGATGAGCAAACAGGCCGTATCATGGATGGCCGTCGTTATTCTGACGGTTTACACCAGGCGATCGAAGCTAAAGAAAATGTAAAAATCGAAGCTGCTACACAAACTTTTGCAACTGTTACGTTACAGAATTATTTCAGAATGTACAGCAAACTAGGTGGTATGACCGGTACAGCTGTTACAGAAGCTGGCGAGTTATGGCAGATTTACAAATTAGACGTTGTTGAAATTCCAACCAACCGTCCGATTGCGAGACAAGATAAAGAAGATTATATCTACAAAACAACTCGTGAAAAATTCAATGCTGTAATTGAAGACGTTACTGAATTATCAAATGCAGGAAGACCAGTTCTTATTGGAACAACTTCAGTAGAGATTTCAGAGTTATTAAGCCGTATGTTGAAAATGAGAGGCGTTACACATAACGTTTTGAATGCTAAAATGCACAAACAAGAGGCACAAATTGTAGAAGAAGCGGGTAAAGCCGGAGTAGTAACGATTGCAACCAACATGGCTGGTCGTGGTACCGATATTAAATTAACACCTGAAGTAAAAGCTGCCGGAGGTTTAGCAATCGTGGGTACAGAGCGTCATGACTCTCGTCGTGTAGACAGACAGTTACGTGGTCGTGCAGGACGTCAGGGAGATCCGGGAAGTTCTCAGTTTTATGTTTCACTTGAAGACAACCTAATGCGTTTATTTGGCTCTGAAAGAGTCGCTAAAGTGATGGACAGAATGGGACTTCAGGAAGGTGAAGTAATTCAGCATTCTATGATGACGAAATCTATCGAACGTGCACAGAAAAAAGTAGAAGAAAATAACTTTGGTGTTCGTAAACGTTTATTAGAATATGATGACGTAATGAACTCTCAACGTGAAGTAGTATACAAACGTCGTCGTCATGCTTTGTTTGGTGAGCGTTTGAAACTGGATATCGCAAACATGCTTTACGATACTTGTGAACTAATCGTAAGTCAGAATAAAGCAGCTAATGATTTCAAAACTTTCGAATTTGATCTGATCCGTTATTTCTCTATCACTTCTCCAATTTCTGAAGCTGATTTTACGAAATTATCAGACATCGAAATTACAGGAAAAATATACAAAGAGACTTTGGCTTTCTATACTGAAAAAACAGAAAGAAGCGCCAGAGAAGCTTTCCCAATCATTAAAGGAGTTTACGAAGAGCCAAACAATCATTTTGAGCGTATCGTAGTTCCGTTTACAGATGGTATCAAAACACTGAATGTGGTAACTGATTTGAAAAAAGCATACGACAGCGAAGGAGCTCAGTTAATTGCCGATTTCGAGAAAAATATTACTCTTTCTATCGTTGATGAGGCCTGGAAAAAACACTTACGCAAAATGGACGAATTGAAACAATCAGTTCAATTGGCCGTTCACGAGCAAAAAGATCCATTGCTTATTTACAAATTAGAAGCTTTCAATTTGTTCAGAGGAATGTTAGACAACGTTAACAGAGAAGTGATCTCATTCTTGTTCAAAGGTGATTTACCGGCTCAAAACGTTCCTGAAATTCACGAAGCTAAAGAAGTACGTCAAAAAGAAAACTTCAAATTAAGCAAAGACGAAATCGTAAACAGCGAAGAAATCAACCGTGAAGCCGGAGAAACACAACAGCGTCAGGTTACTGAAACGATTGTAAGAGACATGCCAAAAATCAACCGCAATGACACTGTAACCGTTCAGGAAGTTGCAACCGGCAAAACGGAAACAATGAAATTTAAAAAAGCGGAATCTTTAGTAGCCTCAGGCGAATGGGTTATCGTTAAATAATAAAGACTTTTAATTAAGTAAACCCGACAGGCTTCAAAAACCTGTCGGGTTTGTTGTTTTTAAAATATCCGCAAGTACAAAAGTACCTGCGGATATTTTTTTTGAAAAAAAACCAGTATTTGTTCGTTCAAAAAACGATTATAGTGTATTTTTGCATTCGAAACAACGAAATCTACTCTTGAAGAAGTTATTTACCATATTTCTTTCCTGTATGCTCCTAGTGCCCTCATTCGGCAGTTTTGTTGTTTATACCTCTTTCAAATTAAATCAGGACGAAATAGTAAAAACGATTTGTGTGCAGCGTAAATTAGTTTTTAACACCTGTAACGGTCGATGCGAACTTCAGAAAAGTTTAAAAAAATACGCCGACAACGAAAAGAAAATGCAAAACAACCTGAAAGAAAAATCAGAGATCGTTTACATTCAAAATACAACCACAGCTGATTTTAAATTAGTAGCACCAATAGAATCTAAAGCAAAAATCTATGCTTCTTTAGATGAAAAACCTATTTCGGTTTCTATTACTACTTTTCATCCTCCCTCCTATTTTATATAATTTTTTATGACTATTCGTGACTAATACCAAGCTGGTAAAATTAGCCACAGATTAGAATGATTCCCACAGATTTCTTTATTAATTGTGTATAAAATCTATGTAGATCTGCAAAATCAGTGGTGAAAAAGTACTCTTGGTGCGCATTGAGGACAGTCATATAATTTTTTAAATCCCGTTTCATTACCAATTGAAATGATCTTTCATTGTGCCTAAAAAACAATGAAAATGTGCTTGCGCACACCCAAAAATTTAAAATTACAATTATATAAAATTCTTAAAATGAAAAATACTTTATACAAAGCCCTTGCTATTGTAGCACTATCTATATCTTTATTTTCCTGTTCAAACGACGACAATAACGAAACTGTTTCAGGAAATGGAAACATCACTTTAAAATTCGACAATGCTTATGGTGCAAACGATCTTATTTTAAACACACAAGGCAATATAACTTCAAACAACGAAGTACTAAAAATCAACCTTGTAAAGTATATCGTGAGCAATGTTGTTTTCACAAAAGCAGACGGAACGACTTTTACCTATCCAAAAAGCAAAAGCTATTTTATTGCTGACGAATCTACTGCTGCCGGTCAGCAATTTAAACTAACAGATGTTCCTGCAGGTGATTATGTGAAAGTAAAATTCGGAATCGGAGTTGACGAAGCGCAATGGAAACTGGGTGCTGCGGGTCAGGGAGATTTTCTTGCACAGGCAGACGCTGCCGGTATGATGTGGTCATGGGCTGCCGGATATAAATTCCTTGCCTTCGAAGGTACTTTTACCTCATCGACTGTTACGACTGCTACCCCATTTATGATTCATACCGGAAAAACAGGAACAGATTACAACTACACTGAGGTAACTGTAGATTTTCCAACAAAAGCTTTAGTTCGTTCTAACATTACTCCTGCCGTTCATATCATAACAGATCTTTCTAAAATAATTGATGGTCAAAACAAAATCAAACTTTCCGATAATAATATGGGCGGTATGGGTGCCATGATTATGGGTGGTGCAAAACTACCATTAATCACTCAAAACATTTCAACAATGTTTAGAGTAGACCACGTACACAACGATTAATTTATTTTTTAAGAAGTACAAACCTTTAGGCAAAACCTAAACAATTCGCTATACCATATCTTTTGTGTCTGCTAAAATGGACACAAGAGCATATTGGTAACGGAAAAAATAGAGGTACTTCTGCAAATCAAAGAGTAATCCCGGTAAAATTTAGTTTGTTCTACTTTGTGCTAACTCGCGCAAGTCGTAATAAGAAATGCTCTTTACTCTTTTTACACCCAAAAAATCATGCTGAAAATAAAATACTTTCTTTGGCTATTGATCCCGCTAGTATGGAGCTGTTCGAATGAAGAAGAAGAATATGTAAATATTCCTTTAGAATTTAAAGTCCCTTCTAATTTCCCCGCTTTAGCGTACAATATTGCTCAGAATCCTCCAACGGTAAAAGGATTCGAACTGGGCAAAAAACTATTCTATGACGGACGTTTAGCGTCAGACGGAGTTGTTTCCTGTGGCTTTTGTCACATACAGGCTAATGCCTTTACTCATCACGGACACACGGTTAGTCATGGTGTAAACGATGCTCAGGGAACACGAAATACACCACCAATTCAAAATCTGGCTTACCAGTCTGTATTTATGTACGATGGTTCTGCGGATCATTTGGACCTGCAGCCTATAATTCCGTTGACGAGTATTATAGAAATGAATGGGAATCTGAATGCCATTCTAAAAATGATGAAAGCCGACAAGGAATACCAAAAGTTATTTGGACAGGCTTTTACTGACAAAGAAATCTCAACCGAAAACATGCTGAAAGCGCTTTCGCAGTTTATGGTTATGGTCACTTCTTCTAATTCAAAATTTGACAAATACAGACGTAAAGAAGCCGGCGGAACTTTAACTGCAGACGAATTGGCAGGATATGATTTATTCAAAACAAAATGTGCTTCCTGCCATGCTACTGATTTACAAACCGATAATTCGTTTCGAAACAATGGTCTGGCTGTAAACCCAATGGTAAATGATGTCGGAAGATACAAAGTCACCGAACTGGCGAGCGATTATTACAAATTTAAAGTGCCCAGTTTACGAAATGTAGAAGTTTCCGGACCTTATATGCACGACGGACGATTCGGAACCCTGGAAGGTGTTCTGGATCACTATGCAAGAGGAATCGAATCCTCACCAACTCTGGATCCGATATTAAAACAAAACGGAAAATTGGGAATCACACTTTCCGAAACCGATAAAAAGCAAATCATAGCTTTCCTGAAAACACTGACCGATACGGAATATCTAACCGATAAACGTTTCGCAGAATTTTAAAAATACAGCCGCAGCTTATTGCTTTACAGAAATGTATAAGCTGCGACAAAAAACATAATGAAAACCGAAGTCCTAGCCCCGATAGAGGCGGTATCCTTTTTGGGTGATTTTTCTTCACCCGAAAAGATAAAGCCGAAAGCGGGATTAGCTTCTAAAAATAATTAAGATGAAAAAGATAATAGTAATGTTCACCCTTTTGACTGGTTTATCAGCTTTTAGTTTTACTTCAAAAGATAGTATTTCTGCCTTCACTTTTCAGCGTATGGCTTTGATGGAAGATTTTGATTGTGATGCCTGTGGTTGTTCGGCAAGTGGCGGAAGCATGGGATTTAGCTCTATGCTGAACAATAATTTTGTGGGGTTGAGATATTTCAAACAAAGTTATACCAGCCGTGATGGAATCTTTGCAAACTCTCCGTGGATTGACGAAAACTTCAATACTGTTCAGGCATGGGCACGTATACCAGTTACAGAAAAAGTACAAATTTCAGTGTTGGTTCCATATCATTTTCATGAAAGACAATTAACCGCAGGAACCGAAAGTATTGCCGGTTTGGGTGATATTACGATAATGGCTTTGTATACGGTTTTTGAAACTCAAAAAGACAGTACCATTTTTACGCATAAAATAAACCTTGGCGGTGGTGTTAAAATTCCGACCGGAAAATTTACGGAAGCCAATAACGCAGGAAGTGTTAACCAAAGTTTTCAATTGGGAACCGGGAGCTGGGATTTTCCGTTGGCCACTGAGTATGTGGTAAAACGTAAAAATCTGGGACTAAACACGACGCTGAATTATATTTTTAAAACCCAAAACAACAAAAATTATCAGTACGGTGACCAATTTAATTATGCTGCCACTTTCTTTTATTTGTTTAATACAAAATCAATTCAGATTGTTCCGCAAGCCGGCCTCGCAGGAGAACTTTATCAAACCAATAAACAACATAATCTGAATTTACCCAATACTGCCGGCGATATTTTGTTTGGAAAATTTGGTCTTGAAGCGGGAAAAGACAAATTCTCGATTGGTGTAAATGCGATGCTGCCAATTACCCAAAACCTGTCAAATGGTAATATGGAAGCCAATTACAGATGGAGTATTAATTTGAATTATACTTTGTAAGAGGTTTTAAATCTCTGAGGTTCTAAACTGCAAAGGTTCAGAGGAGCAAAGGTTTTTAGCCACGTATTCACGAATTTTCTAAAAAGTATTCGTGAATATGTGGCTAATTTTTTAAAGGGAATTTTGAAAATAGCTAACCTTAATCGCTTTTACGATTGGGGATTTTTTTATATTTGGAAGCTAATAAATCCTTTACAAAAAAAAGATTGAAAAAGAATTTTCGGTTTTCATTGCAATTAATTTGGACTTTCCTTTTTAGTTACTTCTTTGTTTTAATGTTACAGCTGACATTACAATATGTTCCACTAAAAAAAAACATTGCATTTCTTCAAATCAAGCAGACTGAAGTTTCTGAAATTCCATTTTACATTACTTTCTTTTACATACATGTATATTCGGCAATTTTTGTTTTGCTCACCGGATTTTTCCAATTCAGTGACACTTTATTAAAAAAATATCCTGCAACTCATCGAAGTATTGGAAAATTTTATGTTTTGACAGTGCTCTTTTTTAGTGCCCCGTCGGGATTATTTATCGGTCTTTTCGCCAACGGTGGACTTTTCGCTAAGATCTCTTTTGTCGCCTTGTCAATTTATTGGTTTTACTTCACACTCAAAGGTTTTACGGCTATAAAAAACAAAAACATTGCAAAACATAAGGCATTTATGTTACGAAGTTTTGCTCTAACCTTTTCTGCTGTAACATTACGTTTTTGGAAGGTTATTCTTGTATATTTGTTTCATCCCGCACCAATGGATTTGTATCAGATTATTGCTTGGCTGGGTTGGATCCCCAATTTATTAATCGTTGAGTATTATCTTTATAACCAATTAAAAAAATGAAAAACCTTTTTTGTCTACTAGTGTCAATATTACTTTTTTCCTGTAATTCTAAAGAGAAAAAAATGACAAAAGACATTACCAAAGATCTGCCTAAAGAAATCAGAACCGATTTATATGGCTCTTATGTAGGTGATTTTACAATTCTAGAACGCGATACCACAGGACCTGAAAAAGAAAATTATATCAATAAAATTAATATTGTGATCAAAAAAATCACATCCTCAAAAGTTATAGGACAAAGTATTGTTGCTGGAAATAGCAGGCCTCTCACAGGTACAATGACGACAAAAGGAAGCACCCTTCGTTTTATACTTAAAGAACCTGGTGATGACAAAAATGACGGTGTTTTTGATTTCGAGATCAAAAACGACACTCTTTTAACCGGAATCTGGGTAGCCAATAATCCTAAAAAAGAAGTCTCTAAAAGGAAATTTGAACTTATTAAAAAAGATTTTAAGTATGATCCTAATGTGATGCTTCCGGAAGACGGAATGTATATTGATTATGAAAATCCAAGAGAAGAACAAGTAACCAATTTAGAAGGTGAAGAGGGAGAAGAAGCTGAAACCTACATAGAAGCAGTATTCAGAGCAGCATCAGAAAGTATTATGACGATAAATTCGTCTACGCAAAAATTAAAAGAATCAGATTTAAAAAATTTAAAAAAAATTGATTTAGAGATTCTAAGAAACACCATTTTCGCAAGACATGGACTGACTTTTAAAACAAAAACAGTTCGTCAGTTTTTTGATAGTGTAGAATGGTATATTCCTGTTTCAGACAACGTAAACAATGAACTAACCAGTACCGAAAAAGATAACATTGTATTATTAAAACGCTTTGAAAAATACGCCGAAGACAATTATGATTCTTTTGGAAGATGATTTTGTAGAGGTTCAAAGCTTCAAAGGTTCAGAGGAGCAAAGGTTTTTAGCCACGTATTCACAGATGCTTTTAAAAATTCGTGAATTCTTGGCTATTCTTTTTCTACTATTATCTTCAAAAGGTTCAAAGCGGCAAAGGTTCACAGGAGCAAAGGTTTTTAGCCACGTATTCACAGATGCTTTTAAAAATTCGTGAATTCGTGGCTATTTTTTTCTGCTATTATCTTCAAAAGGTTCAAAGCGGCAAAGGCTCAGAGGAGCAAAGGTTTTTTGCTGTGAATTCAAGAATACATTTTTACTAAAATTTGTGAATTCGTGGCTAACTATTTTTATCGGGGATTATCCTCATAATATCTGGCTTCGATGCGCTTAATATCTTTGATGGAATTTTTTGCCCAAAGTAAACGTTTCTCCAGGATTTCCTCATCTGACAATTGCCATTTGATATCTGAATTTCGCAATCGGTTGGTCAGGTTTTGAATAATGATGGCTGCCGAAACGGAAATGTTTAAACTTTCTGTAAAACCTACCATTGGAATTTTAAGAAAACCATCTGCTTGTTCCATAATTTCAGGAGATAATCCGTCTTTTTCAGTTCCAAAAAATAAGGCACTTGGTTTTGTGATATCGAAATCCTGAATTAAACAATCGTTTTCATGCGGAGTTGTCGCAATAATTTGATATCCTTGGTTTCGCAAAGAAGTTATACAGCCGTTTACGGTATCAAAACGATTGATATCAACCCATTTTTGTGCTCCCAGAGCGATTTCTTTATCGATTCTTTTTCCGAAACGCTGCTCAATAATGTTAAGTTCCTGAATCCCGAAAACCTCACAGCTGCGCATTACAGCACTTGTATTGTGCATCTGAAAAACATCTTCTACAGCAACTGTAAAATGTTTGGTGCGATTGGCCAGAACATCCAAAAATCGTTCTTTGCGATTGTCTGTTAATATATTTTCAAGGAAAGCGAGGTAATCTAAATCAATCATTTCAATCTTAATTTGCCACAAAAATACATTTTAAATAAAACAGAAAGAAAAATTAAGAACTATTTTCAAGTTGTTACATCCTCCAGAAGAACATTCTCCAGCTTTTTATGCAAACTGCTTACCAATGTCAAATCGACCTCCAGAAGTTCTTCTTTGAACGAATCGCCTTTAAAAACGGCATTTTCATTTTTAGAATGTCTGTTGAGTCTTTCATACATTTTTTCAAGTTCATTGGCACTGTAATCAATAGTAATAAAGGATATAAACTTTTCGATGATGCTTTTCATACCATCGTTATAATTGAGTTTTACAACATTCTGATCTGTTTCATAAAAATCCAGAAAACCCTGAAAATACTTCTCTAAAACCAAGGCTCCATATTGCTGGAAACTGATCTCGCTAATTTCTTTAGCAGAGATTCCAAAAACATCAGGTGGTAATAAATTGGGAACCATATGCATCCCCATCATTTTTTGATGCGATTTTAAGACTTCACCCGGATTCCTAAAAAGCAAAGCAAAAGGCAGTTCGGAAAATATTGATCTTAAATATCCGGCTTTAAAAATATGCCAGGCATCTAATTTTACAATTAAATTCTTCTGTTCCGGAAATCTTATTTGACCTAAGAATTTCAAAGCCGATTGTAAAAGCTCGCTTTTTTTATCTGTTCCAAAATTATGACTTCTTAAAATTTCATCGATAAGAGGTGCTTCCGAAATCATAATATTCTCCTTCGAAGTTGCCAACGATTGACTCAGCATTGTAGAACCACATCGGGACACATGAAATACTAGTGATTTTAGATCTGCCGAAACCAATTCGTTTGACCACTCTACTAAATTTTCTACCGTACTAACAATTTTAAATGATGTTGAATTATAAGCATGACTTTTACATTTCGAAATGGTTTCATCAAAAAAAGGATCGACATATCTTTTATCGGCCAGGTAAAGCCATTCCAGATAAACTTCATTTTCTTTTTCGATTAACTTATAAGGAATCCAATTTAATAAAGGATGATTTGTGTTTTCCATTCTTCGGTATTTATTATGATTGCAAATCGGCAATAATCTGAGCTCCTGCTGCCGACGGATTTCGGGAAAGTTCTTCAATAATCATTTGTTTTACCTCATCAGAATATGGTTCTTTTTTTGGAGTATAATGAATATCGAATCCCATTTCAGCAAACAATTGATCGGACCAGTCATTTCGCAGACAATCAAGCGTAAGGTGAATACGTGCCTCAGAACTTTTATTCGCTACACTGTGCGGCAGCTGAAAATTAGCATACCAGCACTCTCCTTCTTTCATCGGAACCAATTTTTTATCCACATAAAAAAGTACCTCAGGATTTGTAATTATAGGAACGTGAATTCTAAAGAAACCTTCTTCGTATGAGGTATCGTTATCTGTATGTTCTTTTATTTCGCTTTGAGGCCCTAGCCTTAATAATCGCACAGCTTCCTTTTCACACTGAAACCAATCCATGATCTCCTTAAAATAATGACATCTGTCCAGTAATTCTGTGTTTTTATACTCTTGGTTAGCAAAAGAGGTAATATCGTTTATCAAACCGGACTGTGACCTTAAAGATACACTTGTCCAATTACCGCTATAGTCACCTGTGTTAAAGTGAGGCGTCCACAGGTCATTTTCACATATTTTAAGGTCTTTTTGTAGTTGATCTATCGAAAAAGAAACAGAGAGTTTACTGGAAGAAGGGTTCATAGGCATTAAAAAATTAAATTAGACAGTATGCTTTGGGGCTTGTAAATATAAAAAATTACAAACGCTTTATCATCAAAGAAATAAGTAAAATAAATAGAATTTGGAAACCTGACTTTTAAAAGGTCAAGCCAGATCAGGCAAACTGTTTAAAATAAAATGATACAGTTTATGAGTCGAAACGGGAACGGTTTCTATATCGGTTTTCAGCACTAAATCTGGCTGTAACGGAGTTTCAAAAATATCGCTTATTCCGGTAAAATTCTTTATTTTATCAGGATCATTATCCGATAATAATGCTTTTTTATACAGTCCTTTAGGATCTCTTTCGATTAAATTATCGATCGAACAATCTAAATATACGGTTCTGACAAATTCATGATTGCGCAATTCGTTTCTCAGGTTTTCATACGGATTTATAACTGACATCAAAACGATCGTGTCCGATACAACAAAATTTCGTCCGACATTAAAAAGACGTCTGACATTTTCGCAGCGGTCTTCTTTAGAAAACCCCAAATCTTTACAGATGGTTTTCCGATATACATCACCATCAATTATCTCGACTTTATACTTTTTTCTATTAAAAGCTGTCGAACATTTTCAGCTAATGTTGTTTTACCCGAACCCGATAATCCCGTAAATTGTATTAAAATCATTTTAAAACTCTTTTCTTTTATTGCTCACTAAAACTAGATAATTTGTAAGACCGAAACAATAAGTATAAATACGCTTTTATCGGTTATCTAAACTATCAAAAAAATTATAATGGTAATGCCACTATTCTGAAACTAAATGGAGAAATCACTATTTTTATCCTTTAATTACAATACAATGAAAAAAAAATTAGTGGTTTTAACCGGAGCCGGAATTAGTGCCGAAAGCGGGATCAAAACTTTTCGTGACAGTGATGGTTTATGGGAAGGTCATGATGTGATGGAAGTTGCCACTCCTGAAGGCTGGAGGAAAAATCAGGAATTGGTTCTGGACTTTTACAACAAAAGACGCCAACAGCTTAAGGAAGTAGAACCCAATTCAGGGCATACTATTCTAGCTGAATTAGAGCGTGATTTTGATGTGCACATCATCACTCAAAATGTAGACAATCTGCACGAACGTGCCGGAAGCTCCAAAGTCCTGCATTTACATGGAGAATTACTAAAGGTACGAAGCACACAAAATCGCAACTTAATTTTAGACTGGACAGAAGATCTCTATACCGGTGATCTGGATCAAAACGGACATCAGCTGCGTCCTCATATTGTATGGTTTGGCGAAGATGTTCCTGCTCTTGAAGAAGCCATCGACATTACCGAAACCGCCGATTATTTTGCCGTTATCGGAACATCGTTACAAGTATATCCTGCGGCAGGATTAATTTCATACACGCCTTCTGTCACACCTGTTTTCTATATTGATCCAAATCCAATCAGCATTCCAAACCTTCGTAATAAAGTAGAAGTAATTGCCGAAGTAGCCTCAAAAGGCGTGGCGGCATTGAGAGATCGCTTAAAATCCGGGCTCTAGTTTTTGATTAGTACTTAGTTATTAGTCCCTAGTCCTTAGTCAATAGAAGAAAGAGCAAAGAAGAAAGAACAAAGAACAAAGAGTAAAGAGTAAAGAGCAAAGAGTAACATCTTACATCCAGCCTCCAACATTTCACAATTAACATTTCACAATTAACATCTTACATCCAACATCTAACTTTTAACTCTTTTTTATCCACAAATTCTGTTTATATTTGTGCCTTTCGAACAAACAACATAACAATGACTACTTTAAACGAATTGAATGCTATATCTCCAATTGACGGAAGATATAGAAATAAAACCCTTTCATTAGCACCATTTTTCTCTGAGGAAGCTTTAATCAAATACCGTGTACTGGTTGAAATTGAATATTTCATCGCTTTATGCGAGGTACCTTTGCCACAGCTTTCAGACGTAAATCCTGATCTATTTGAAAGTTTAAGAAACATCTATAAAAATTTCTCTACTGAAGATGCTCTTTGGATTAAAGAAACCGAAAAAGTAACCAATCACGACGTAAAAGCCGTAGAATACTTTATCAAAGATGCTTTCGAAAAACTGGGTTTATCTCAATACAAAGAATTCATTCACTTCGGATTAACTTCTCAGGATATCAACAACACTGCGATTCCACTTTCAACAAAAGAAGCGTTTGAGCAGGTTTATATGCCTTCGTTAATTGCTTTAATTTCTAAATTGAAAGAACTAAGCGTAGAATGGGCTGCTATTCCAATGTTGGCACGCACACACGGACAACCTGCTTCGCCTACTCGTTTAGGAAAAGAAATTTTAGTTTTTGTAGAGCGTTTAGAAGAACAAATGCGTTTGTTATTTAATATTCCGTTTGCGGCTAAATTTGGTGGTGCAACCGGAAATTACAACGCACATCATGTAGCTTACCCACAGATCGACTGGAAACAGTTTGGTAATAAATTTGTAGAAACGGATCTTGGCTTACACCACTCCTTCCCTACCACTCAAATCGAACATTATGACCATTTTGCTGCATTTTTCGATGCTTTAAAAAGAATCAATACGATCATCATCGATTTAGATCGTGATATCTGGACGTATGTTTCGATGGATTATTTCAAACAAAAAATCAAAGCAGGAGAAATTGGTTCCTCTGCTATGCCACATAAAGTAAACCCAATTGATTTCGAAAATTCAGAAGGAAACTTAGGAATTGCGAATGCTATTTTTGAGCATTTAGCCGCAAAATTACCGGTTTCTAGATTGCAGCGTGATTTAACAGACAGCACCGTTTTACGTAATATCGGAGTTCCAATGGGACATACCATTATTGCTTTTGAAGCTTCTCTGAAAGGTTTAAACAAACTATTGCTGAATGAAGCTAAATTTGCTGAAGATTTAGAGAAAAACTGGGCTGTTGTAGCCGAAGCAATTCAAACAATCCTTCGTCGTGAGGCTTATCCAAATCCGTATGAAGCCCTGAAAGGTTTAACCAGAACAAATGAAGCAATTGACAAAAATGCCATTCATAATTTTATTGCTACTTTAGAAGTTTCTGATGCTGTCAGAGCCGAATTATTAGCCATTACTCCTAGTAATTATGTGGGAATTTAAAGAAAACCTAAAATATTTTCTCAAAAAAAGCTATCTTTATCGATAGCTTTTTTATTTACAAATTGTATTAAAAAAATTAGTCCTGCTGATTCACTCCACTTTTATTTTTCAAAGGAGTTCAGTGAATTTATTTGCCATGAAAAACTGTTATTTTCAAACGCCGTATCTTTTTTAGCAAAACACTGAAACAAAAAGCCGGATGATTTTCTTAACAAAAAACACTACTCTATGATCGCATTAAACGCCGCCACCGCATCTACCCACCACCTACAACCTCTAATTAGCGACTTAGGTCTCATCCTGCTGACTGCAGGTATTGCTGTTCTGTTATTTAGACTAATCAAGCAGCCTCTGGTTTTAGGATATCTAATTGCGGGTTTTTTGGCCGGAAATCATTTTGATTTCTTTCCTACCATTACCGAAATGAAAAGTGTTGAAGTATGGGCAGAAATTGGTGTAATCGTTTTACTATTTAGTCTAGGTCTTGAATTTAGTTTTAAAAAGCTAATGAAAGTTGGCGGAACCGCTTCTATAACGGCTATTACCCAAATTATAACAATGGTCGTCATGGGTTATATGGTCGGGCGCTGGATGGGCTGGGAACAAATGGACAGTATCTTCTTAGGTGTCATTCTCTCTATTTCTTCGACAACCATTATCCTGAAAACCTTTGATGAACTAGGCGTAAAAGCTCAAAAATTTGCCGGAATTGTAATCGGGTCTTTAATTGTGCAGGATCTTGTTGCTATTTTGATGATGGTGTTACTTTCAACCATTGCAGTAAGTCAGCAATTTTCAGGAAGTGAACTGATGATGTCTGTGCTAAAACTAATTTTCTTCCTGACCGTCTGGTTTCTGGGCGGAATCTTCTTTATTCCAACCTTACTTAAAAAAGCCAAACATTTACTAACGGACGAAATGTTGCTGATTATTTCGCTTGCTCTTTGTTTAACAATGGTAAGTTTTGCCGCAAATGTTGGTTTCTCACCTGCTCTGGGTGCTTTTATCATGGGATCTATCATTGCCGAAACTACTCAGGCAGAACACATCGAACATCTTATAAAACCCATAAAAGATTTATTTGGAGCTATTTTCTTTGTATCCGTTGGAATGCTTATCGATCCTAAAATGCTATATACACATGCGCTGCCAGTTGCTATTTTAACTTTGGTAACCATCATAGGTCAGTCTGTCAGTTCGACTATTGGTGCATTACTGGCCGGACAACCTTTAAAACAATCTGTACAAACAGGGATGAGTTTATCTCAAATCGGGGAGTTTTCGTTTATCATTGCTACATTGGGAATGACACTAAATGTAACCAGCTCCTTTTTATATCCGGTAGTGGTTGCCGTTTCAGCCATCACTACTTTTACAACGCCGTTTATGGTCAAATATGCCGTGCCATTTTCTGATTTTCTGGAACGAAAACTTCCTAAAAGATGGGTTAAAAACATCAATCGTTACAGTGTCAATGCACAGGCGATAAAATCAGTCAGTGTTTGGCAAAAAGTGCTTAATGCTTATATCATTCAAATCGTTCTGCATACTATTATTATTACAGCAATTATTTTATTATCGGTAAAATTTGTTGCGCCTTTAGTTGCCGAAACAAGATTCGGAAATACATTGGCGGCTCTTATCACTCTGATAATTATTGCGCCGTTCTTATGGGCACTCTCCCTTCGAAGAGTGGCAGTAGAAGAAGTGGATTCTTTATGGGAAGAACGTAAATACCGTGGTGCAATATTGATGCTGATCCTGATTAGAATGAGTCTCGGATTGTTCTTAATCGGATTTTTACTAAACATTTTCTTCTCTCCTTTAGTTGCCTTTATTGCTTTGGTTGTTGCCATTGTGGTCTATCAAATATTCCCTAAAAAATTAAACGAACAATACCATAAAATTGAAAGTCATTTTCTTAAAAATTTAAATGATCGCGAAAACAAAAAAATCGATAGACGTTACGCTAATTTAATGCCATGGGACGGTCACATGTCTTTTTTTGATATTGGGACAGAATCCAATTTAGTGGGGAAAACTTTAGAAGAACTGCGTATTCGTGAATCAATGGGAATCAATATTGCCTACATCAAACGAGGAGATATCACAATTCCAATTCCAACTAAAAATGAACGTCTGTTCCCCGGTGATGAAATTTGTGTTATTGGTACCGATGCTCAGGTTACGGAATTCAATAAATACCTCAATCAAAATGAAATCGAGGCTCCGACAAAAGTAGCAGAAACGGATATTGTTTTACGTCAATTTGAAGTTTCTCAGGAAGACTTTGTACAAAAAAGCATTGGTCAATTCCGTACAAAAACCAATGGTATGGTGGTTGGAATTGAGCGAAATGGAAATAGGATTCTGAATCCGGAATCAAGTTTAATCTTAGAAAAAAATGATATTCTTTGGGTTGTAGGAGATAAAAAGAAAATGGCCGAATTGGTCAAAAGTTACTAAGGCGCTGAGATACTAAGGTACTAAGATGCTAAGGTCCTAAGATGCTAAGAAAAAAAAGCTCCATACAAAAAAATGTATGGAGCTTTTTTATAGTAATACCTTATTTAAACGGTTGCATTTTATCACATTGACATTCGCAATTAGGGTCACTGGTGTTGAGAACCGTTAAATATCTTTGATAAAAACCTCTTCTTGATTGTGTTTTATCACTATCTGCTTTATTGCATTCTAAAGCACCATTGATAATATTAATCGTCGCTCCAAAACCAGGTTTACGTCCTTCATTAATATCCTGTTGGGTAGGCAGCCACTGACCCACCATTACAGCATGACACGAAGGTTTAGGAGCCTGTGGTGTCATCCAAAACCATATGGCAGTCTGAAACGCCAAAGCCGCATCTTTGACGACATTTTCAGGATTTTTAAGCAGTACGTTTTTATCTCCATATAAAAATTCACTTATCTGTCCATAATTATAATTCCAACTCAACTGTATCGGCCCTCGGCCGTGGTAGGATTTCTTTGCCACTGGAGGATAATCCACGTTATTCTCCTCTCTGTAACCTGTCGTGCTATTTTCGTCATACCCTACCTCTTCACGAAAGTATAAGCCCCATGAATAGGCTCCTCCTGGTGCCGTTGGCCAGCCACCCGTAGTTTCATGAGATATATTAGCAAGAAAAGCGGCTAGCTCTCTTTTTCGTACTTCCAAAGAACCAATACTTATAAAATCTGCATAATCAACTTCTTGTCTAACTACTGTATTATTGTTCCAGGAAGCACTGAAATCAGCATCTTCTTTAATCACTTTTGTCTCATTAGTCGATTTTTTAATACGGGTTATTTTCTGAAACCATCCTTTTCTTTCGATAACAACCTTTAGGTCTGCCATAAGATCAACTGCTTTCATCAACGCATCGTAGGTATAAAAATCTTTTGAAGGATTCACTATCCAGTTATTGCTCTGCTCTGCTCCATAACGATAAGGGAACAATACCAGAAATTGCTCTTTGCTTATAAGGTCTTTTAGCCCTGCATTATTCTCTGGGGTACTTGGAGTGTCCGGATTTTTAGGTTCTTCATCAGGTTTAGGATTTTCTGTCGTAGGATCCTTCTTTTCTTCCAAATTATCATGACTACAAGAAAATAGTACTGAAAAGAAACAAAATAAAACAAGTAAGAAAACAAGTGGCGTAAACCTCATTAATAAGGTTTGTTTTTTAGTAACATCGCCTTTACAATTCGTATTGTATTTTTTAGTCATAATGCAATTTTATTTTTTGGATTTATCCAAATTACCAATGGTTAACGTTAGCAATCCTCTACTTTTATTATACAAATTCTGATAGCCTGTAGTGACTCCTTGTGCAGGTGTACGGGTGACATTAGCAATTTGATCTTTGTATGATTTTATTTCGGTATCAGTCAGAGTGGTAGGATTCATGACTACCAAAAGCGATTTAAAACTTTTTTGCGAATTCGTACTGTTCGGAATCCTTGTTTTATTGGTAAAACGGGGATCATTATAAATAGCCAGACTCTCGGCATCTTTAATCTCCGAAGCAGGAATCGCTCCTGCAAGATACAATTCAATATCAGCAATGTTATTGGATACTCCGCTAAGTATCCCTTTTACTTTATCCCAATGGTATACATAATCTTGCGGAACAGCATAATTGCCCCATCTGTGAAACATCTCATGTAAAATAGGTCCGCCCTGGATATTGTTTAGGTAAAGAAAATAAACTCCTTGCAGTTTACCCGTAGAACCATAATCTTTTGTACTGTCAAACAAACTAAGTCCGATACCCTGCGTATCATTTTTTACACTTTGATAAATACCATAAGGCATTCCTGTAGGAGGAGTACTTGTTGCATTATTCAATACGATCACAATAAAATCAAAATCATCTTTCAAAACCGGATAAATTTCAGTTTTACAAAGCGTTTTAAGTTTCTCTACCGTGGCTGTTTCATTAATAGTGTGGCTGTTCCAGTAATTAAAATCGTCTTGTGATAATTTTAAAACTCCAAACGTATTGGAGGATTCTATATTCAGGTTCGTGGTAACAGCTGGTGGAGGTGTCTGTGTCTCGGGATTTGTAGTCTCAGGTGTCTTTGATTCAGAATCAACCGGACTATCTCCCTTATCACAGCTATTGAAAAGAAATAGCATAGTTACGAGCGAACCGATCGTACTTAAGTTTGTTTTAGAAATCATATTATTCTGGGGTTTAGTTACCTTTTTTTGAATACCATAAAGAAGTTGCTTTTAGTATCGACTTTAGCAAACTGAAAATTAGGTCCAAACCTTTTGGAGCAATTCGGATTTCAATCGTGGCCAATACCAAGAATCCCTTACTTAAGCATTCATGCAGCGAACTTACAATACAAATCTTTTATTGTGAAAAACAATTCAATAGTTGGTAGCTTTTGTTTCATAAGCGGACAACTAATCACTTTTTCTGTCTACTTTAAACAGTATAATCCCAAAATTATTATTCGACTCCTGAATCTGGAAAAAATAAAGATTCCGAACCTTTAAGAAAAAACTCTTAAAAACTCGGAATCTTTATTAAATCGCAATGACTAAAAAAAACTCAGCCCCTTACTTATTAGGCTGCGGTGTAATACGCAAATAAGGTTTTATCGGTGTATATCCTTTTGGAAATTTCGCAGGAATATCACTATCCGGAACAGCCGGTGTAATCACTACATCTTCTCCGTCTTTCCAGTTGGCGGGAGTAGCTACACTATAGTTGGCTGTTAATTGCAAACTGTCTATAACACGGAGTAACTCGTCAAAATTTCTTCCTGTAGAAGCCGGGTAGGTTAAAGTAAGTTTGATCTTTTTATCGGCACCCACTACAAACACAGAACGCACCGTAAATTTATCACTTGCATTTGGATGCAGCATATCGTATAAAGTCGCAATTCTTTTATCCTCGTCCGCAATAATTGGAAAATTAACTGTCGTATTCTGAGTTTCGTTAATGTCCTTGATCCACTCTAAATGGGAGTCTAAACCATCTACACTTAACGCAATGACTTTTGTATTTCTTTTGGTAAATTCCGGAAGGTAATTCGCAACTGTTCCCAATTCAGTAGTACAAACCGGAGTAAAATCTGAAGGATGAGAAAATAAAACACCCCAGGAATCACCTAACCATTCATGAAATTTAACGGGTCCTTCGGTTGTTTCTGCATGAAAATCCGGAGCAATATCTCCTAATCTTAATGTTGACATAATAATATATTTTTTAGTTTCTCTAAAATTAGTCAAAAAAAGCACAAAGAAAACACCGATTTTCTAAAAAAAAGTTAAAGTTCTACATTCTCTATCTAATTAGTATTTAAAACTAAATTAAACTCAGAATCCAATACCAAATGCTAAGGGTAATAAATGAAATCGGGATTCCGAAACCAATCATCATACTGCTCAATCTCGGTTTCAATCCATAAGTCGAAGCTAAGATCGCACCTGTAATCATGGGAGCCATGGCCATTTCCATAATGGTTATTTTAATGGCTTCAGAATGCTGCTTTAAAATAAAAACGTATACAACCAAAATAACCAACGGAACTACTACAAGCCGAAAGAAAAGTCCGAGACGTAAAAATTGCCAATGCTGGCTTTTTCGATCAAAAGTAAGCTGTAATCCAACCGAAAGTAAGGCCAAAGGAGTTACAAGGCTTCCTACTTTGACCAAAACGGACTGAATATTTGTATGTAAATCGTATTGAAGAACATTCAGCAAACAAGCCCCTAAAAAAGTAATAAACGGAGGGAATAAGATGATCTTTTTTAAAATACTTAGAGCATCCGCACTTCCTTTAGAATAAAAAGCTGCTACAAAAACGCCAAGTGTAGAAACCACTACAAAAGTTCCCGGCTGGTCTACAAGAATTGCGGTTTCTAAGCCTTTTTTACCAAACAGAGCTTCAATTATAGGGTAACCTAAAAAAGAAGAATTACACAGTCCCGCTGTTAAAATCAGGCAGCCAATCAATTTGTTTGACCAGCCTAATCTTCTTCCGAGAAAATGAAAAAATACAAGAGCCAGTAGAAAACCAATCCAGCCCGACAGTATGGGGAACAGTAGTTCATTGCTCCATTTTATTTTCGGAATATGATACAAAGTAATTGCGGGCAGGCAGACGTAAAGGACGACCTTATTTAAAACCTTATAAAGGTGAGTTGGAAATTGCTTTATACGCTGTAAAAGTAAACCCAGTGCAAGAAATAGAAATATTTGAATAAAGTTGCTCATATCATTTAGTAGTCACAAAAATAGACATTTATTATGGGATGCATCACACAAATCAGATTGCTTCTCTTCTTTTTTTTGCTACTTTTAAGATCTAATTTCAAAAACAAATGCAATCGATAAGAGACAATTTTGAACGAATGGCGAAACTTTCAGATGCCGAATGGAATACTTTTTCATCTAAGCTCATCCGGGAAGAATTTCCAAAGAAAACCCCAATACTGAAAGCGGGTACCATCGAAAATTATCTTTCTTTTGTCGAAAAAGGATTGGTAAGATATTACATTCCCGGTGAGGATCACGACCGTACTTTTACTTTTGTATTCGATGGTGAATTTACGAGTGGTTATGATTCGTTTATCACAAGACTACCTGTCACTTATACGATTGAAACCCTCGCAGAAACCGTTCTTTGGCGTATATCTTACGAAGATCTTCAGGATATTTATACCGAAACTAAGATTGGCAATACCATCGGACGCTTTGCCAGTGAAGGATTGTTTCTTAAAAAAACAAAAAGAGAACTTTCACTGCTGAACGAATCCGCCGAGCAGCGTTATCTGAATCTGTTTACAGAACAGCCACAGCTCATACAAAGGATTCCTCAAAAATATCTTGCCTCTTATATCGGCATCACTCCACAAGCTTTGAGCAGAATCAGAAAACGTATTTATTAACCCAGGTTCATTGTTTTCAATCGCTTTACTGCGCAACTTTGTTAAAAAAAAAGATATGGAAACTTTAATTGTGTTAGTAGGTGTTTTTGTCCTTACGTTGCTTTTTATAAAGCTAATCTCAAAAAAAATTGAAATTTTTCAGTCAGCCAGAATTGCCATGGCTGTCATGCTTGTCTTTACTGCCGTAAGTCATTTTGTATTTACCAAGGGAATGGCGATGATGGTCTCTTTTTTACCCTGGCCAATAGCAATTGTTTATGCAACGGGAATTATAGAACTCATGGCAGCAGTGGGCTTATTGATTCCAAAAACGAGAGTGCTTACCGCTAAATTGCTGATCGTGTTTTTTATCATTTTACTTCCCGCCAATATCTATGCTGCCGCGCACAGTATCAATTTACAAGCAGCCAATTATGACGGAAAAGGCATTTCTTACTTATGGTTCAGAGTACCGCTGCAACTTTTGTTTATTAGCTGGGTATACTTCTCTTCCATCAAAAAACAATCTAGCTTTAAAGGAGTTACAACTTACTAAACCTTGCATTTTGTGTCACTTTAACCTGAACTTCTTTGCAGGATAGTTTCGGAATAGAATTAATTTTTAGTTAAAACTTTTTTTTGTTTCAAAAAACATCATACATTTGTAATATATTTTATTACAGTATGATTTCAGGTAAGTTTGCCATAACGATTCACATTTTAACTTTGCTCACTAAATTCCCGAACGATTTTTTATCGTCGGAATTTATTGCAGGAAGTATTAATCTGAATCCGGTTTTGGTGCGAAAAGAAATTGCCAATTTAAAAGCACATCATGTTGTTGAAAGTAAAGAAGGTAAAAACGGCGGTACAAGACTGGCGGTTGATCCTTCGAAAATTACATTGAAAGAAATATTTGAAATGACTTTTGAAACGATCAATCTGGGTTATGCCAAAAATCAGCCTAATCCGGATTGTCCGGTTGGAAAAAAGATCAATCAAAACTTGAGTTCTTTGTATGCTGAAATGAATCAAAAAGTTAGTTTACAATTAGATGGAGTCTCTCTGGAAGATTTTTCTAATCAATTCTAAAACTATTTTTTTACACAAAACTGTAACATTTTTTATTACTAATTAAATTTATATATTATGAAAATCGCAATTATTGGAGCAACCGGATTTGTAGGTACCGCAATCTTAAACGAACTGGCTAACAGAAATCATGACCTTACGGCTATTGCAAGAACCCCAAAAGACAGCTCAAATGCAACGTGGAAAAGTGCAGACATTTTTAATGTAGAAGCTTTGTCTGAAATTTTGAAAGGAAATGATATCGTTATCAATGCTTACAATTCGGGATGGACCAATCCAAATATCTATGATGATTTTATTGCCGGATCAAAAGCCATTCAGGAAGCGGTGAAAAAATCGGGGGTAAAACGTTTTATTACTATCGGAGGAGCGGGAAGTTTGTTTGTTGCTCCGGGCCTACAGGCAGTTGACACACCTGATTTTCCAAAAGAATACCATGCAGGAGCCACGGCAGCAAGAGATTATTTGAATATTTTAAAAGAAGAAAAAGAACTGGATTGGGCTTTCTTTAGTCCTGCTTTTGAAATGCATCAGGGAATTACCACCGGACGAACCGGAAAATACCGCTTAGGTTTAGAAAATCCGGTTTTTAATGACGACCAAAGAAGTATTCTATCCGTAGAAGATCTGGCAGTCGTTATCGCTGACGAAGCGGAAACTCCGAAACATCATCAGGTTCGTTTTACAGCGGCTTATTAAGACATTATTTAAGGGACAGAGGTACAAAGAGGCAAAGTCGCAAAGGTTTTTCCTCCTTGTACCTTTGTACCTTTGAACCTTTGAACCTTTGCAGCTAAAAAAAATCCTTTTTGAAACTGTTTTTGTTTTCTGTACTTTTACACTACCAAAAAGTATACTTTGTCAGGTTCAAAAAAACGATCAAGCAGTTTACACGAAAAAGCCGGAATTTCTCCTCCAGAAATCACCAATATCTCTGCTATTCAGCAAATTAAAAAAAATAGAAGACAACAACCCTCTTCAAAGGAGTTAATTGATGGTATACTAACCGGAAATATCACGGCTCTGAGTCGTGCTATCACACTGGTTGAAAGTACCAATCCGGAACATACTGCAAAAGCAAACGAGGTTATAAAAGGTTGTCTGCCACATGCCAATCAATCGATCCGAATTGGAATCACTGGAGTTCCCGGTGTTGGAAAAAGTACTTTTATTGAAACTTTCGGCAGCTACCTGACTCAATTGGGAAAAAAAGTAGCCGTTCTGGCAGTTGATCCCAGCAGCTCTATTTCACACGGCAGTATTTTAGGTGATAAAACCCGAATGGAAGAACTTGTAAAAGACGAAAATGCTTTTATCAGACCAAGTGCTTCGGGAGATACTTTAGGCGGTGTAGCTCGTAAAACAAGGGAATCGATTATTTTATGTGAGGCAGCAGGTTTTGATACGATTGTTATAGAAACAGTTGGTGTAGGACAAAGTGAAACTGCCGTTCACAGCATGGTGGACTTTTTTTTACTACTAAAAATTTCAGGTGCAGGAGACGAACTTCAGGGTATCAAACGCGGTATTATGGAAATGGCTGATGCTATCGTAATCAACAAAGCGGATGGCGACAACATTAAAAAAGCCAATCAGGCCAAACTGGAATTCAACAGGGCTTTGCATTTGTTTCCTCCAAAAAAATCGAACTGGCAGCCAAAAGTTACTACCTGCAGTGCCATTACCAAAGAGGGCATCTCTGAAATCTGGAATACTATTGCTGATTATACAGAAACAACCAGCTCAACCGGCTTCTTTCAGGAAAGACGAAAAGAGCAAAATCAGTTCTGGATGATGGAAGCCATTGATGAACATTTGAAATCAAACTTTTACAATCATCCTGAGATTATTGGGCAATTGATACAAATCAAAAAAGCGGTGCAAAATGATGAAATATCACCTTTTGCAGCCGCTCAGTTTTTATTAGATAAATATAAAAACAGCTTCTAATTTCTTAAAGCTTTTTTCATTTATTTCACATTAATAACAAGTGTATAGGTCTCTTCACTTTCTTGAATAGGGTATTTACCGGGAACTAAAATATTTGAATTGAATTTTAGAGATTTAACTAATTCCGGATCTATAGTCTGTCCCTCAGGTATTAAATAAACTTCTCTATTTCGCAATAATACTTTTTTATGTTCTGGGGTTAAAGCACTTTTTTGAATTTCCATAACAAAATTTCCTTTTTCATTTGTAACACGTACCGGTGTTCCGTCAGGGGCTGGTTTCAAAAAGCTAAAGGTTCCCCATAAGTAAAAAATAAAATTACAAAACCCTTCTGGCTGGCTGCAATCAACATTATGTGCTCCCCAATCTCGCACAATAACTCCTTCATAGTGAGGCAATCTTCTTTGAGTATTGGATTGATTTTGCTGCTCAGTGTTGGATAATTGAGTATTTTGATCTTCAACAGATTCGTTGTTGCAGCTTATAAAAAAAGCGGCAGACACAAAAACTAACATTACTTTTAATACTTCAGATTTTTTTTTTGGTAATTTTTTCATAATAAATAAATTTAATTGTCCTTACTCTATCACAGGCTTTTCAGGTTACGCCTTTTGGTTTAGTATAAATCAATTAAATTATTTTTTGTTACCCCTATTTTTAAATTTTAACAAAAAAAAGCTGCTAAGTATTTCTATACTTAGCAGCTTTTTTTTTACAATAAACTGAAAATTACTTTTTCTTATCCCTAAGTTTATATTTATTTTCTTTATATAAATTTCCTGCTGTAATAACATGTGCCAAAGCATCTTTTGCTAAGTCTTCATTTAATTTAACAGGAATTAAAGTGGTGTCGTTTTTGATTTCAAACTGTAAGGGTTTCAAATTAGGCTGCATGATTACGACCTGGTTCTCGACTCTGAAAGCGTTAATATCATTGAACTGCATAATTGATCTTCCTTGCGTTTTTGGATCTAATTTGTTTAGATTTCTTCCTACCATCGGAATTTCAAACGGTAATCCCAAATAGCTCAACAAAGTTGGCGGAATATCAATCTGACTTGCCAATTTATTGTATACAGTTCCTTTTTTAACTCCTGGCCCCATGATCAGAGCCGGAATATGAAATTTATTGATTGGCACTAAATTTTTACCGTAGGTTCTCGTATTGTGGTCCGCGATTACGATAAAAATGGTGTTTTTGAAATAAGGCTCTTTTTTAGCCATTTCGAAAAATTTCCCAATCGAGAAATCGGCATATTTCATAGCATTATTAACCGTTGCAGGTTTGGCATCATAAGGTTTGATACGTCCCGCAGGATATTCAAAAGGCTCATGATTGGAAGTCGAAAACATTAAAGAGAAGAATGGTTTATCTCCTTTTGCTTTAAAATAATTATTGGCTTTGGTTACCAGATCTTCATCTGAATACCCCCAGGTTCCTTTAAAAGCGTATTTGTTTCCGTCTGACTCAAAATCCTCCTGATCTACGATATCCTGAAATCCATTTCCATTAAAAAAAGAAGCCATATTATCAAAATTCGCCATTCCGCCATAAATAAAACTGGTTTCGTACCCTTTTTGTTTCAAGGCATCGGCTAAAGTGAAAAATCCTTGCTGCGAGTTTCCTAATTTCACGACACTTTCTGAAGGCGAAGGTAAAAATCCGGTTACTACTGCTTCGATTCCACGTACGCTTCGGGTTCCTGTACAATACAAGTTGGTAAACAATAAACCTTCTTTTGACAGTTTATCAAATTCAGGCGTTAAAGGCTTTCCTCCTAAAATTCCAACGTACTCTGCTCCTAAACTCTCTTGTAGAAAAATAACTAAATTGTAAGGTTTCTTTAAAAGTGTGTCCGGTTGCTGTACATGTAAAAACGGAATTTCGGCATCTGTAAAATCACCAGGACCGGCGATCATGTATTTTTTAACACGGGCAATGGCCTCGGCTTCTTCCATTTTACCATACATCTTGGTGTTTCCTTCATTTTTAATGGAATATGCCGCAAAAGCAACGGTATAAAAAGAATTCAATCCCAAAGTATTAGTCAGCTGATCTGTTGAGAAAACAGCATTACTGGCATTGATCGGACGTTTTGAGGTAAGACTTGAACGTGCTCCAAAAAACAATAAAAAAGCCAATAACGGAAAAACCATCAATTTAAATTTATAGTCTGCACTGCTCGTGTAGAAGTATTTTTTTCCTTTTTTGAAGGCAAAATACAAGACTACTCCTAAAATTAAAAAAGTCACAATGATCGAAGTCAGATAACTTTTAAGCAGCATTCCAACTACCTCTTTTGGATAGATCAGATAGTCTAAGAAAATTTTATTGGGACGTGTATCGTATTGTTTTACAAAATCGGGCGTTGCCAACTCTACAAACAGAATCAGAAACAGCAATAAAAAACTATAAATTACAAGAAATTTATTGGTAAACTTTGATGCTTTATCGGGCAGAAAAGTAATTAAAACTGCCGGCAGGAAAGACATATAGCAAAGTAAAATCAAATCCATTCGAAGTCCGATTGGAAAAATGTACCAGAAATTTGGTGTTTCTGTTACTCTGTCTTTAAAAATAAAAAATAAAAACAATCGGCTTAAAGTGGTAATGAGCAAACCGATCGCGATGAAGTTAATGATAGGTTTTAAAAAACTTAATTTTTTCATTAGAAATATTTAAATGTTTTTAGATTGGGGTACATCCTAAAGACACACCTCTGTTCGTCTTTACTCTTCGTAACGGTTTATTTCACGATCGTAAAACTCGTTTGCCAAAACAATTAAACCTTCCATTTCAGCATTTAACTCTGCCTCATCAAGATCTTCCGCTTCTTCCATGAATTCTACCTCATCATCTTTTAAATTGATAATGAATCTTGGATAATCCAGGTGAATGATGAAAATATCATCTGGAAAATCAGTATTGTCTCCGAGTAAAAATTTAGGTAATTCCATTTGTATTGATTTATTATTTTTATGTATTGGCTCACCAATTGCAGCGGTTTCAAAGTGTTTTAAAGATCCTTTTTAACTGCAACTGATTCTTTTGCAGTCCAAATTTAAGTATTTGAAACTGAATTTTTGATTAATTTTTTAGTCAGGTAATGAAATCTAAGATAAAGAAATATTGCAGCAGTCGTTAATCCCGCCAAAAGTCCTATCCAAACTCCCTGCGCTTTTAGTTCTGTATATTCGGCAAGATAATAGGAAATCGGGAAACCAACGATCCAATAGGCTACAAATGTAATGTACATCGGGATTTTCACATCCTGCAATCCACGTAATGCTCCCAGAACAACCACCTGAATTCCATCAGAAATCTGAAAAACGGCTGCAATTAAAAGTAATTTTGACGCGATACCGATTACCTCGTTGTTATCCAGAAGCTGCCCTCCGTTTTCCATATTCAAAAACATATGAGGCAGGAAATCATGAAACGCTACAAACAGAATCGCAAAGAATGTTTCGATGATAATCGCGAGCAAAAAGATCGAACGCGCTACCACAACTAAGTTTTTATAGTCCATCAAACCTCTTTGATTGCTTACTCTAATCATCGAAGTTACACTTAATCCCATAGCAAACATAAAGGTCATTGACGCCAGACTTAAGGCAATTTGATTGGCGGCCTGACTGGTTTTCCCAATGTTTCCGCAAAGCCAGATCGACGCAGTAAACAAAACCACTTCAAAAAGCATTTGCATCGCCGATGGAAATCCGATACTGATTATCTTTTTCAGCGTTTCCTTTTTGATTTGATTAAAACTAAAGTTTTTAAAGAAACGTTTCAAATCGTTTCTTCTCGAAAGCATAATGTGCATGAACATCACTAAAAATATTCTTGAAATCACCGTGCCCAATGCTGCTCCGATAATTCCCATTTTTGGAAAAATCCAGATTCCATAGATCAACATATAGTTGATTCCAACGTGCAGCACATTGGCCATAACCATGGCATACATTGAATATTTGGTCAGTGAAAGACCGTCGGCAAATTGTTTGTACCCCTGATAGACAATTAACGGAATCAAAGAGAAAGCGACCCAATCCAGATACGGTTTCGCAAGAGCAATTACATCGGCAGGCTGCTCTAGTAATTCCATTAACGGTTTGGCCAAAACAATAACTCCAAAAAGCAATAGTCCTAACAAGATGCATAAAAACAATCCGTGATGAAATGCGGAACGAATTTTACTATCGTTTTTTTCGGCGTCACCTTCCGCTACAATCGGTGTAATGGCGGTCGAAAAACCAATTCCTAATGACATGGCGATAAAAATCAAACTGTTTCCTAACGAAACGGCTGCCAATTCTGTACTTCCTAGCTTTCCTACCATTATATTGTCGACAATTCCTATTAGAGTGTGTCCGACCATTCCTAATATAATAGGGTATGCTAATCTTAAATTATATGAAAACTCTTTGGTATACTGCTTAAAATTCACTTCGATTCTTTTTTAGTCGGCAAAGATAATCAGAAGCTTTGGATTCTTTGTTACGATTAAAAACATAAGCTAATATTAAGTGCTTTTTAAGCGACACCGATATTATATAACAAATCCTAAAAATTATATAACAGAATGTTAAGATCCTGAAACTAATTTTACACTATTAGAAATTCAAAAATGATTGTCATGAGAAATTTAAAAATGTTATGCCTCGCTGCTTTCGCTTTCTTATACGCCAATACTACTTTCGCTCAGGACAGTACCATTAAGAATTATAATCAGGGTTTTAGATTAGGCTTTGGTTTAAATGGTGGTATCCCGACGGATAATGACTATAAATGGTCCCTTGGCGGAGATGTTCGTCTGCAGTACGATTTATCTAAAAAAACATCGCTAACCTTAACAACAGGTTTTACGAATCTGTTTATGAAAAATGACGCAAAAGATCTTGGATTCATTCCGGCGAAAGCAGGTTTTAAAGCTTTTATCTGGGAAGATCAGTTTTATGTTTTAGGAGAAGTAGGTGCCGGTTTTGCTGTCACAAACGGGTATGACGATACTACTTTTTTATGGGCACCGGGAATTGGCTATGCCAACAAATACATTGATATCAGTGTCCGTTATGAGGATTATAATAAATTCAAAACCAATCAGGTTGCTTTACGTTTAGCCTATGGCTTTGATTTATAAAGATTAAGTTTAATTTATTTTTTTGTTTTTGGTATGAACCCGGTAGAAGTTAAATTCTATCGGGTTTGGTGTTTTTTATACCATTGGTCAAAAGATAGCTGCCGGTAGTCAAATGATTTTTCGTGATTGGTTTGGAACGCGGTAATTCGCAGAAAAATTAATCAAATCATGAACAAAACAATCTTTTATCTATCGCAGCTTTTCCTTTTTTTATTGACTAGTATTGCTGCACAATCACAATCAAAAATAGCAGGAGAACTTAAAGTTGATTATGTTCCGTTCTCCAACTATGTCCGTCCAATGGACAGTACTAAAACTAGTGCTGAAAGTAATTTCAAAAGGGCGCAAATTGCTTTTGAAATACCTCTTTCTCTGGAAATGGACCAATACCACCGTCCAAAACTCTGGTCTCTTTTTGCAAACGGTAGTTATGCAAAAATGGAAAACAAGAATTATGAAATTCAGTCACTTCCATTAGAATTTCAGGGTGGCTTTCCTAATGAAATGCTGAATGCACAAATTGGAGTCAAACATTTACGTTCTATCTCACCAACCTGGTCGTTAATGATAATGGCTTCTGTCGGGGTTTACACGGATATGGTCGAGATCAACAAAGATGATGTATTGCTACAGGGTGGTGTGTTTTTCATCAAACATTTCAATCCCAATATGGCATTTGGTATGGGACCTGTACTAACCAATAGTTTTGGTGTTCCGATGGTGCTTCCGGGAATTTATTTCAACTGGGAGTCCAGAGGTGCGTGGCATTTTAAAATTACCTTTCCGGAAAGTCTGCAATTTGGATATCGAATCTCAGAAAACTTTGACTTGAAAGCGGTGGTCGAACTAAGCGGAATGACGGCAGAAACAAAAGTGAATAACAGAACATCACTATTGGGGTATCAGCAAATTATTGCCGGTATACAGCCTGAAATTAAGCTTGGCAAACACTGGACCCTGCAGCCAACGGCAGGATCGACACTTTTACGCAGCTTCTCCAGTACCAACAGAAAAATTAAGGATATTTTCAAGGAGAAAGACATGGCTAATCCTAGATTTACTACTACATTTTACGGAGCTGTGGCCCTAAAATGGCAATTCTAGGATCATCGGCTTAATAAGTTTTTATAGACTACCTCTTTCAGTAATGCTTCGCGGCGTGTTCTTGAAATGGGTA
Organism: Flavobacterium sp. B183; assembly: GCF_023539155.1. Classification (NCBI taxonomy): domain Bacteria; kingdom Pseudomonadati; phylum Bacteroidota; class Flavobacteriia; order Flavobacteriales; family Flavobacteriaceae; genus Flavobacterium; species Flavobacterium sp. B183. The sequence continues at coordinate 5,436,686 of NZ_CP097434.1, forward strand.
GTTCTTGTCCTTTTATGAACAATCGTCCACCGGAAACGGAATCAATATGGGTAATATTGACAAGGAAAGATTTATGGATTCTAAAGAAAATTTCTGTAGGAAGTGTTTCTTCTAAAGAGATCATCGTTTGATGAATTACGAGAACCTTATCTTTAAAATGGAGCTTTGCATAGTTCTGCATTCCCTCGATATAGAGAATATCAAGCCAGGAGATCTTTTGAAATCCTTCTTCCTGACGTACATACAAATAGGGATCTAATTGATTCTGCTTTGGAGCACCCAGCATCTGATGCCATTGTTTTGCTTTTAAAGCAGCCTGATAAAAACGCTGAAACGTAATGGGTTTTAGTAAATAATCGACCACCTGCAAACGATATCCTTCAAGGGCATATTCAGAATAAGCTGTCGTAAAAATAACCAAAGGCGGATTGTCCAGCGATTCCAGAAATTCCAGCCCCGTGAGATACGGCATATTAATATCCAGAAACAACAAATCGACTTCTTTTTCCTGAATGTACGAAGTGGCTTCTAATGCGGACGCACAGGTACCCGCGACTTCAAGAAAATCAATTTTAGAAACAAAATCTACGATTCCGTTTCTTGCAATAGGTTCGTCGTCGATAACAAGGCATTTCATTTTCATATTTTGTTTTTTTACTTTTTTTTTATTTTTTCCCGCAGATCAAGCAGATTTTTTCTTCTTTATTTTTTTACGGTTCTTCATTATAACCCAATAGCAAAAATGATTGCTTATTTTTGATTGCTGAGATGTGAAATTCAGGAAAACAGATCCTATTCCACCCTTACCACTACCTCATCAAAAATCTGCAATCGTTTAATCTTCAATCTAAAATCTTTTAATTTCATGTCATTGTGCTATCGGAAACGACAAAATCTTTTACTTCAAATCCAAAACCACGATTACCGTAAAATCAGAATCGGTTTTAATGATGTTTAACTGGTGTTTTTCAGGATATTGAATCGCCAGTCTTTTTTTGACATTTTCAAGTCCGAGCCCTTGATTCTTTGATGGGGTTTTGTATTGTTCCGTATAGGAATTCTCGATCTTAAAATGCAGCTGTTTTGCCGTTTGTTTACATCCCAAATGCACATATCCTTTTTGCCCCGGAAGCCTTGAAACGTGCTTGAATGCATTTTCTATTAAAGGGACTAAAAGCAATGGTGCGATCTGAAGCTGGGCATCTTCAATACTCCATTTACATTTTACTTTTAATTCATTTCCCCATCTCGTTTCTTCGACTCCAATTAAGTCTTTCAGGTATTTTATTTCGAGATGCAGCGGCACATATTCTTTGTTGCATTCGTACAATTGATACCTCAAAATATCCGAAAACCGAATCAGTAAATCCGAAGCCAGTTTTACATCACTCTGCATTAAAATGTGAATGTGATTGAGCACATTAAACATAAGATGCGGATTAATCTGATCCTGAAGAATCTTGATTTGTGCCTCAAGATGAACCTGTTGCAGCTGAGCATGATTTCTTTCGATTATATTATGTTCCTGATAAAACCGAAGTCCGCAGGCAGTACCGCAAATCAAAATAGCTGCAGGGGTACTGCCAAAGAATCGTGCAAATAAAAACTGAATCATCGTCATGTTTGCTTCGTCGGGATACAATCGTGCGCGGGTATGCGAATTTGAAAAGATGGCATCGATAACGGCCAGGCAAAATGAAAGTATAAAAACTACCATGACACTTTGCACCGCAAATAGTGCCATTCTTCTTTTACGCAATGCAACAGGCAATACAATATCGCTAAGAAAATGTGCCAAAAGACTTGAACACAGTAAAACCAAAAAAGCCTGAGAAGCTGCCGCTCGAACGCCGTAAGCCTCTATCAGCTGTGACCAGATCGTTATTCCGAGTAAGCACCAGAAAAAAACTAAAAATATTCGGTGTCTGTTTTTATTTATTACAACCATTCTAAAAGAATAAAAAATTGATGTGAAACTTCATGTTCAAAAATAACCCTATATTTTTCAAACAAACAGCAAAGAACCAAAAAAGATCCTTTGCTGCTGACAAGGCTAAACCAAAAAAGCCTGTTTAAAATATAAAATAACCAACCCCAATGTTAAACGAATTTGGCTTCGAACTAAACTCCTTACTTAGGTTATTTAACCCTCCCTGATACGTAACATCTAAAGTAAATTTCGAAATTTCGATTCCTGCTCCAACCTGATAGCCTATATTGGATTTGTTAAATTTTCCATAGGCAGTTTTCAATTGACTCACCGAGGAAATATTTTCATCCAGCACATAAGAGTAAACTCCTCCTCCAAAAACTCTTACGTTGAGCATCGATTGATCAATTATTTTGTAACCAATTACCAACGGCATTTCGAGGCTCCTCCATTTTAGATTTTTAGAAGGCAAAGAAGCTGTTTTTTCAATTTTAGAAGATTTCTCACTGTAGAGAATTTCATTTTGAATAAAGAAACGTTTGAAATCAAATCGGGCCATAGCACCGCCAAAAAAGCCCGCTGCATACTTTGAATCAGAACCTTTTGAAACGGGAAGTTCAGAATAATTTGATCCTGCTTTTATTCCAACATGAATAGGAAGCGGAGATTGTGCATTTGATTTAAAAGAGATTAAGGTAAAAATAACTGTCAAGCATAATAATTTGTACGTGTTCATGATAATAATGTTTATTAATTTGATGCAAAGGAGCACAAACCTGAAACGCTATTAAAATTAGTTTGATGAACGGCAGCTGGGTGTTGACTAACGGACTTCCTTAGCTGTTTTACGCAACAAACCCGACAGGTTTCAAAAACCTGTCGGGTTTAGATGATATACCCCACTATTTACTTCAGGTACTTTTTATCAGTCAAAGTTCTCATGAAGGCAATGAGCTGTTTTTTCTCCAACTCTGATAAGTTTAACTTGTCTTCGGGTAAGGTTTGGTTTGGAACATCAAATCCTAAACCTACTCCGCCTCCTTCATTATAAAAGTCAATCACTTCTTCAAGAGTGTTGTAAACTCCATTGTGCATGTAGGGAGCGGTAAGTGTAATGTTTCGGATCGTTGGCGTTTTAAACGAATGTTTATGAATAGCCGCCTGCGTGATGACAAACTTGCCCAAATCTCCGTCCAGCTTTTTATTTTTATTGGGAACGCCTAATATTTCACTCTCCGATCGGTCGAAATTAGGAGGGACAGTTCCGTTGGTTAATGGTATAAAATGGCAGGTCGCACATTTGGCTTTCCCTGCAAACAAATTAAAACCTGCTTTTTCATCCGGAGTGAAATTCTCTTTGTTTTGCATATACCCATCAAACTTTGAATCGTACTGACTCAATGACCGAATATAAGAAGCCAAAGCATTCTTGATTTCAAATTCATTGATGGCTCCTTTCGGAAATGCTTTTTTGAAATCTCTTACATAGTTCGGATTCTTCTGAAGTACTAAAGCTGATTTCTCGAGAGAACCGTGCATTTCGTTTTCATTTTTAATCACAGCAATGGCCTGATCTTCGAGATAACTTACTCTGGAATCATCAAAAAATACGCGCTGAAAAGCAATATGATTCAATGTCGGCGTGTTGCGCTGCAGCATCGATTTCCCGTCTAATGTAACGGCTCTTTCCAAACCATCGGTAAAAGCTTTATCGGCATGATGACACGAAGCACAGGAGCGGGTGTTGTTGCCCGACAGAACCGGATCATTGAATAGCTTTTTTCCTAACGCAATTTTCTCCGGCGTTGTTTGATAATCCGGGAAACCTGAAAATGCCTCGGGATCAAATGCTCCTGAGTCGAATAACGTTTGTGCCGTTGTTTTTAATCCTCTTTGCTCTTGCATCAGCGGAATACCCAATTCTGATCGGGTTTTGAATAGCCCTTTGTTTAATGGATTGGCAATTTCTTTAATAAAATACGCCCGGTCAAAAGCATTGAAATTGGTATTTGTTTTTAAATAGTGCTGCCCTTTCTTCAATATTTCAAGCACCTGATCCGAATTTGAAACTGTTTTATCTTCGACATACACTTTGTAATATTTCTCAATGGTTTCTAAAGCTGCCACAGCTTCAGGAAGTGAATTCAATACCACAGGCGAATCGAATCCGGTTATTCCTAAAGTAACTATTCGATATACTTCCAATCGCATGGCATCAAAAACGTGCGCATCCGTTAATTGATTGGATTTTGAAACTTTTTCTAAACGAGCCAAATTAGCCGACAAGATACCCAGCTCCTGAAGCAATTCTTTTTTATGCGCTTTGTCATATTTAGGAAAAACCAATTCTTCAATAACCTGAAATCCTTCAGGCGGAACAGTCACTTTATCATTTTCTTCAAATTCGGGTATTGCGGGACCATTGATCGCTTTAGAAACTGCAGGCGAATAATACTCGCTTATCATTTCGACCTTTTTGTAACTTTGATGTGCTTCGAGAAATTGTCTCTGAATTTGTACTTCGGTAGAATCTGACTGCACGGAATATTTAAGCTTAGCAACCTTCTCAATCAGTAAAGTAATATCAGACTGAAACAATTCATTTACTTCCTGATGTTTGTCTTTTTTCTGACAGGCTACCAATGCCAGCAGGAAAAACAAACCGTATATTTTTTTCATGTGTATTAAAAATTAAAAGGGAAATATTCAGAAAAACAGAAACCACTACCTCAAATTGAGATAGTGGATGACTGTTTTATAATGCTTTAAAAATTTATCTCGCTAAACCTTTAATCACTACAATTTGACTTGCTTGTTGCTCGTTCGGACGATTTGTTCCTCCGTCAACTCCTTTATATTTTTCGCCAGTCCAGGTATGAGGCTGGATGCTTAACATGAAAGTATCCGGAATACCCAACTGATCTGATACATCGATCATTGCACCGTATTCCCAATCTCCGAATTTTGATAGTTTACCTACGTTATATTTGGCAGCATCAGCCTGAGTACGACGGTGATCTAATTCCAATACCACTTTCAATTCTTTTGTAGCGATATTGTACTGATAAATATAAGCATCGTGTGTTTCGTCACCGTATCCGTTTGCATCTTCCTGAACGTAAACATAGTTACTGGTTACACAGATATTATCAGGATTTTGGAATTTTCCAGCTTTTCCACTGCGGTTGTCACCATCTAAAACCAGTTCTAAAGTTCCTTTTAACGGATCGGCAGCATCAAGATTTAATCTGTAAACTCTACCATATTTCGTTCTTGAAGCATCGGCATTCGTTCCTGTGATATCTTGTCCGGTTACGTTAAAATACAATTCACGGTCAGCATTGTTACCTCCTTTGCGGTAATCCAAATCTTCAACACGACCAAATTTGATTGCTTTCAAAGTATTTACAGATGCATTGATCTGAGCTCCTGTTAAAGTAGTGTGGTTGTCAATTTTCACGAAAGAAACAGGATACGTTTGATCCACAGTCATGTCTTTTTCTCTTTGATTGCTGTCATTTCTTTTTAGCATATACAAAGATCCTCCGCTTAAATCACCAACTGTGTTTGATACATACATAAAAACCTGACCTCCGTAAGTTCCTGAGTCATCATCACCAATTACTACAACTGTTTTTCCTTTGTAAGCAGTAGAACGCAATGGTAAAGCATTTTCAGCACTTAAACGTCCAAATCCGGCCAATTCTTTAGAAACCGAAGCTCCTCCAGCACTAGCGTACGGATCTAATGCATGTGTACGGGATTCTTCTCCGGACTCTCCACAAGTTAAATAAAGCGGTCCAAAACCGTGTTCGGCCTGCGTAGCCATAGTCGCTCCGCATAATCTCCAAGTTCCTCCGCTAGAGTTTAATAAATATTCTCCCTTTGTTGGTTTGAATGTTTTATCTAAAGTAATTCTTGAAACCGCAAAATTGTCTTCGTTGTTTACTAAGAAAGTAAAAGTTCCGTCCGTATTTTTCAATAGACCTGAACCATCAGCAGAACCTCCAAAAACAAATTTAGGACTGTCTGCAAAAACATCATCTGAACTAAAAAGAGAGTAAATTTTCAAACTTTCAAATCCTGTCTGAGCTTTTATTAAACTTGGTGTTACAGATTGATCCTTCAGTACAACACTTGTTGTTTCTGCTTCATCTTTAGAATCGTTATTACAAGATGTAAGCAACGAACCTAACATAATTAGGGGTAAAATAATTCTTTTCATGTAGTTAAAAATTGGTTTCTATTTTTTTACAAAGTAACCCACTGCTCTTTAACTTAAAATGATTTAGATATTATCAAAAAATCAACAGTTTTCCTAAAAAGCGTTATAAAACAAAAAAACGTTAACATTAAATTAGTACTACAAAACACTCATAAACTTGCAGTAACATTAGCGCAAAAAAAAGAGCCTTATTTTAAGACTCGTTTTCTAATTGCTCTTTATATATTTTAATATTAGCCTTTATACTCTCCGGTAACTCAGGCTCTTTAATGTCGGTATGCTTCTGCATTTCTTCCCAAATGGTTTTAGCCACAATGTAACGGGCCATTTCTTTATCATCGGCAGGAATTACATACCACGGAGCATTTTTTGTCGAGGTTTTGTTTATAGCCTCTTCATAATATTGCTGATACTCCTCCCAATGTGCACGTTCTTTCAAATCCGCGACCGAGAATTTCCAGTTGTGTTTTTCTTCTTCCAATCGTCTTAGCAAACGTTTACGCTGTTCCTCTTTACTCAAATGCAGGAAAAACTTCAGTACAATTGTTCCATTTTGCGTAATATGCTTTTCAAAATTATTGATTTGCTCTATTCTGTCTTTCCAAAAATCTTTCGGAATATCTTCTACCTTTTCAATTCCGGGTAAATTTTCATTCAATATATACTCAGGGTGCACGCGGGTAACCAAAATATTTTCATAATGCGTGCGATTAAAAATCGCATATTTCCCTTTCTCAGGCAAAACCATATAGTGTCTCCACAAATAATCGTGTTCCAACTCTGCCGAAGTAGGCGTTTTAAAACTATGCACCACTACTCCACGCGGATTAAACTCTTTAAAAACTTCCCGAATCAGACTGTCTTTTCCGGAAGTATCCATTCCTTGCAGACAAATCAAAACGCCATATCTGTTATGAGCATACATGGCATCTTGCTGTTTACTCAATTTAGCCTGAACTTTATCGAGTTTAGCTTCTTTTTCCTCACTGTCTGCATCAAGGTCGAGCAAAGTAGGAATCTTTGATAATTTTATTTTATCTGTGATTTTAAAATCATTCGGATCTATTGATTTCATATTCATGAGTTTTTTCGTAATAGTAAATATACTATTTTTACAAAGCATATCCCTGCTATACCTTGTAATACTTTCAGGGACAGCGATTTTATTTTCAAAACAACATTCATGGAAAAATTCACCTTAGAAATATTATTTCAAATCATCGGAATCGGATCAGCATCCGGATTATTTTTTACTGACAATTCACTTTACCTTGTTGGAGATAACAGCGGTTTTCTATACGAATACAACATGCAGAATCAGCAATTGAACGAACACCCTTTAATTGACAATCCGACGAAAAATATCGCAAAAAATCTTAAACCTGATTTTGAGTCTTTAACCAACCATAACGACACGCTTTATGTTTTTGGTTCCGGATCTACCGAAAACCGAAATAAGATGATTGCATTCGATCTTAAAAAGAAAACCATTCTACAGAAAAATAATCTGGTTGATTTATATGCTCTAATGCAAAGTTTTGGCGAAATAAAACCGGAAGACTTTAATCTGGAAGGTTCTATTTTCGATGGAGAGAACTGGTACCTGTTCAATCGCGGTAACGGAATCTCGAACAAAAACACCATTTTTACCATTCATGCCAAAAGTCTGGGAGAAGAATTTGCTCTGGTTGCAACCAATTATAAGCTTCCAAAAATAAAAGGGATTCGCTCCAGTTTTACCGATGCTGTTTTGGTACAAGATAAAATCTATTTCCTTTCTACAGTAGAAAACACTAAATCAACTTATGATGATGGTGAAATTTTGGGAAGCTTCATAGGAAGAATAGACCTTAAAACTATGAAAATTGATTTCACCCAAAAAATTACAGCAACCCATAAATTCGAAGGTTTGACTTTCTATAAAAAAGAAAACAATACAATCGAATTTCTACTTTGCGAGGATAATGATACAGAGGTTTTAGAAACAAAGATTTATAAATTGAGTTTGCCTGTTAAATAACAGAGAATCTCTTTGCCTTAATTGTATCACAGAGATTCTCAAAAATTTCGCAGAGACGCACAAAGGATCGTTCACTTTTTATTATTTTGAGTTAGAAACTCATTTATTCTGTAGTACCTAAAAAAGTACTACAGTGACTCTTTATTAAGAAAATCGTACCTTTAAAACCATCTATTAAAAAAATAAATGCCTTTTTTGAACTTTTTTTTATTTCTCTCCCAACCTTTTTATCTTCTAAGCCCTCTTTAGTATAAAGACAACAATTGTGATAAACGAAACTCTCATATCCAACTGCAAAAAAATGAACCGTGATGCTCAGCGTCAGGTTTATGAGCATATGGCTCCAAAACTGTATCGCGTTTGCAAACGATACCTTAAGAAGGAAGAAGAAATTGAAGAAGCTATGGCTGACGCTTTCTATACCATATTTACAAAGCTGGATCAGCTTAAGGAGCTTTTAGCTTTTGAAGCATGGGCACGAAAAATTACCGTCAACCATTGTTTGGCAACCATCAAGAAAAACACCAATTTCAATATGTACCTTGATGATGTCAAATTGCTCTCGCAGCCTTTTACCGAAGAAGTTAACGCATTGGAAGAAGAAGATTTGCTGAATTTACTAAACCATATTCCGGACGGCTGTAAAACGGTTTTTAATCTTTTTGTTATCGAAGGTTTCGGACATAAAGAAATAGCCGCTATGCTAAACATTTCTGAGGGTACATCAAAATCACAATTGAATGCCGCTAAAACCAAATTAAAGGAATTAGTAAATAAATTGTATTACCAAAAAGCAAAATAGTCATGGACAATCAAGATAAAATATTCGATAAATTTAAAGAGGCCGCACAGAACTCGGAATCCAAAGATTTTCCAGGAATGGAAAAAGTATGGTCACGCCTTGAAGATAAACTGGACAAAAAGGAAGACAAAAAAACCATTTCGTTATGGAAAAAAATTGCGGTCGCAGCTTCTCTTTTATTACTCCTTTCTTTGGGAGCACAATTTCTAAAGTCTGACAAAACAGTTCCTGCTCTGGCTCCTAAAGTTGTAGTGAACGAAGAAGAAAAAGCAACACAGCCCATTTTAGAGAAAAAAGAAGTAATTGTTTCTTCAGAGTCACCAATAATACCAAAAGCAGAAGCTGTAAAAATCCTGGATCAGCAAATCAAACAACAGCAAAAAGTCGCGATACAGGAAATACAGCATACAGCCGACAATGCTATTGTTACACAAGCCAGTCCTGCTCCCGTTGCAGATCAAATAATTCCTCCGGTAGCTGCGTCATCTGGATATTTTAAAGAAGAAGAGGCAGAAAACAACGCTGCCAAAGATAAAGCCATTCAAAACTATGGCTATGCCGGAGCAGCACGAAGAGAATCAGCCAAAATGGCTTATGCCGAAAAACCTGTACAAATGGCTAAAAAAAGTGCTCCGCTAATTGTTTTAAACGGAAATGCCATGTCGCACAATGACGATGCAAAAAGAGACAAAATGATGCAGGCAGAGCTACCAAATTTACAGCCCGAAAATGTAGATTCTCTTGTGGTACTGGATGCGCCATTGTACATCATTGACGGCATTTATTACTCCGAAAGCGAATTATTTGGCAATAATCCAACCAGTCCGTATGCCCCTTTAAACAAACAGGAAATCAAGACCATCACCGTTCTTCAGGACCTCGAAGCCACCTCTAAATATGGCGATAAAGGAAAAAAAGGTGTTGTAATCATTACTACCCGAAAAGGAAAACCCGCAGCAAAAAACTAACGGTAAAAACTCAAATTTAATTTCAAAAAATCATTCCTAAGTCTAAGGCTTAGACTACGATCAACCCGATTATTCATCTAAAAATTACTATCATGAAAAACGTAAAACTTCTTTCATTAGCCCTATCTATGCTTATATGTTTCGTAGCATCAGCACAGGAGAAAATCATTACAGGAAACGTTACAGACGAAGCCAGCATACCGCTTCCGGGAGTAACTATCGTGATTAAAAATACCAAAAACACAACTCAAACCGATTTTGACGGAAAGTATTCCATCAAGGCACAAAAAGGAGATATTTTAATCTTTAGCTATATCGGATTCAACTCTCAAACACAAACCGTAGGCAATAAAAATGTGATTAATGTTAAACTAATTGGGCAACAGCAATCCCTTAGCGAAGTAGTAGTCGTGGGTTATGGGGTTTCGAACAGCGACTACGAAAGCTCAAATTACAGCCGTCGTGACAAGAAAATGGCTGCGAAGACTATTACCTCAACACTTCAGGGAAGAGTTGCCGGACTATCAATTACTGGTAATTATGTTCAGCCTGCACCCAATCAAAACATCATTATAAGAGGAACTGCATCTCTTTCTCCTAAAGATGAACCTTTGTATATAATCGATGGTGTTCCGGTGAAATCTGATCAATTCTCAAAAATCAATCCGAATGATGTGGAGGAAGTAAAAGTTATAAAAGAAGCAGAAGCAACTTCACTTTATGGAAGCAGAGCCTCAAACGGAGTTGTTCTTGTTGCTACCAAAAACGGCATTTACAAAAATCTTACGGAGAAAGAATTAAATGCCAAACTGAAAAAAATAACTGTTCCGCAGCCGGTAGAACCTAATGAGGAAGATTACAATACTTTTGTCGAAAATGCCTTTGAAAGTCCAAAAACAGCACCTCTTTCTACATTTTCTATCGATGTTGACAATGCTTCGTATACCAATGTGAGACGCTTTATCAATAACGGACAAGCGGTTCCGAAAGATGCCGTTCGTGTAGAAGAAATGGTTAACTTCTTTAAATACAATTATCCACAGCCAAAAGATCAAAATCCGTTTTCTATTAACACAGAAGTAAGTGATTCACCATGGAATGCCAAAAACAAAGTGCTTAAAATTGGTTTACAGGGGAAAAACATTCCAACCGAAAATTTACCTGCTTCTAATTTAGTTTTCTTAATTGATGTTTCAGGATCGATGAGCGACATGAATAAATTGCCTTTGCTAAAACAATCATTAAAAATACTGGTAAATGAGTTACGCCCGAAAGACAAAGTTGCCATGGTCGTTTATGCCGGTGCAGCAGGACTGGTTTTACCTCCAACTTCAGGTGACGAAAAGAAAACCATTATTGACGCTCTTGAAAAATTGAATGCGGGCGGAAGTACTGCCGGAGGAGCAGGAATTGAACTGGCGTATAAAATTGCTGCAGAAAACTTTATCAAAAATGGAAATAACAGAGTAATTCTGGCTACTGATGGTGATTTTAATGTGGGAGACACTTCTAACGCTGACATGGAAAAACTAATCGAAGACAAAAGAAAAACAGGCGTTTTTCTTACGTGTCTGGGTTACGGAATGGGAAATTACAAAGACAGTAAGATGGAAACTTTAGCCGATAAAGGAAATGGAAATTATGCTTACATCGACAACATTCAGGAGGCCAATCGCTTTCTGGGAAAAGAATTTAAAGGTTCCATGTTTGCAATTGCTAAAGATGTAAAAATTCAGATAGAATTTAATCCGAAACAAGTTCAGGCTTATCGTTTAATCGGTTACGAAAACAGAAAACTGCGTCCGGAAGATTTTAAAAATGATACTATTGATGCGGGAGAACTTGGAAGCAACCATACCGTTACGGCTCTTTATGAAATTGTTCCCGCCGGAGTAAAAAGCGATTATTTGGCACAGCAGCCTGATGCTTTAAAATATACCAAAGTCGAAGAAGCCGGAACAAATTACAGCAATGAACTTGCTACCATAAAATTCCGTTATAAAAAACCGGACGGAGATAAAAGTATTGAACTGGTACAGGTAATCGAAAACAAATCGGTTGCATTGGAAAAAGCTTCGGATGATTTTAAATTCAGCAGTTCAGTGGCTTGGTTCGGTCTGAAACTAAGAGATTCAAAATTAATTTCAGACAAATCTTCAGATGCTATTCTGAAATTAGCCAAACAGGGGCTTTCCAACGATCCTGAAGGTTACAAGTCCGAATTTATCCGTTTAATTGAGGCAGCAAAATTTGATTAAATTTTACGATGAAAAATGTAAAACTTGCTTCATTGGCTTTTTCTATATTTCTCTGTCTCGTAACACATGCACAGGAGAAAGATGTATCTCATACAAAACCTGTAAATGCCGATAGTCAGATCATAATATGTGCACCATCAAAAAAATCTATTATTAATCCACCTTTGGTAATTCTTGATGGAGTTATAATCAATTTTAAAGATTTTCCTAAAGTGAGCCCGAATACTATCAAAGAGATGAAAGTTTTAAAGGAAACTGAAGCAACTTCAGTCTACGGAAATAAAGGAATAAATGGTGCTATAATTATCACAACAAAGAAAAATAACTGAAATTTGATAACACAGATTTCATTTTTAACAGCGGTTTATTAACAAAATTATTTTTACATTTGATCTCCTTTTGAAACCCTTTCAGAAGGAGATCAATCATATTATTTAATCATTTTCACACAATCAATTAATGAACCCTATCTTAAATCAGAATTTATTTCTTGTAAAAGAGCATGTTGGCATGTTTAAAGCATCAAACAACTATGACATTTATAATCCGGAAAGCAATCAGATCATCTTAAACTGTAGAGAAAACAATCTGGGATTCTTCACCAAAATGTTGCGTTTCACCGATTACAAAAGAATGACACCTTTTAATGTTGAAATCGCAGCAGCTTCAGGTGAAAAACTAATTTCGGTAAAAAGAGGTATTGCCGTTTTCAGATCTAATGTTGAAGTTTTTGACGAAAAAGAGAGACTGATAGGTACCTTTAAACAAAAGTTCTTTTCTTTTGGCGGCAGATTTGAAATTTTAGATAAAAACGAAAAACCGGTTGCTACACTTCAGGGAAAATGGACAGGATGGGATTTCAAATTTACCCACGAAAATAAGCAGTTGGCTCAGGTAAGTAAAAAATGGGCAGGAATGGGGAAAGAACTCTTCACCAGTGCCGATAATTATGTTCTTCAAATTGAAGAAACTGTAGCACAGGACAGTCCGCAAAGACAATTAATTCTGGCTGCTGTAATGTGTATCGACATGGTTTTGAAAGAATAGAAAAAGTTGTTAAACTTAGATTAAGAAAACATCTAAAGCATCATTTTAGGAAGCAAAAGCCTTATTTTTGTGGTACTCAAATGATGCTTTCGCATTTCTAATATGACAATCATGACAGACTTAAAAAATAAAAATGCCCTAATTACAGGAGCCGGAAAAGGAATAGGAAAAGCAATCGCACTTGCACTTGCAAACGAGGGAGTTAATGTAATTTTAATTTCAAGAACACAAGCAGATGTTGACCAGCTGGCAATCGGAATCAATAACTTAGGTGTAAAATCTTTGGCTTTAGCTGCTGATGTTTCTGATATTAATTCTATAAATAGTGCTGTAGAAAAAGCATTAGCCGAATTTAAAAGTATCGATATTTTAATCAACAACGCCGGAATTGGTGCTTTTGGAAAATTCCTGGAATTAGAACCAAACGCCTGGGAAAGAATCATTCAGGTCAACCTTATGGGAACCTATTATACCACCCGTGCCGTTATTCCGAATATGATCGAAAGACAAACGGGTGACATCATTAATATTTCATCGACAGCAGGTTTAAACGGAAACGCCGTTACGAGCGCTTACAGTGCTTCAAAATTTGCTGTTCTGGGTCTAACAGATTCTTTGATGCAGGAAATGAGAAAACACAATATCCGTGTTACTGCTTTAACACCAAGTACAGTAGCTACTGATATGGCTAAAGATTTAAATCTGACAGACGGAAACCCTGAAAAAGTAATGCAGCCCGAAGATATTGCCGAACTGATTGTCGCACAACTGAAACTGAGTCGTCGCGTTTTCATTAAAAACAGCAGTATCTGGTCTACTAATCCTTAAAAATAAATTCCAATCTTTTGAAAAATTCCAAATTCCAAATGCTGCAAGCTGGAATTTAAATGTTGTAATTTCTAAAAACTAAACGATGGAAAACTATTTAAGACAATTAATTGCCATAGAATTTACCGATAAGAAAGAACTTTATACCGGATTTCTTATTGACTATTCGGATGACTGGATTTTATTGCGAAACAATCCCGTAGATTTTATACTGGATGGTTTTGTACTATTGAAAAACAAAAACATTGAAGCCATACACAGAGATCAGGATCTTGAGTTTACCGAAAAAGTAATCCGTCTAAAAGGTCTGAGAACAAATGCCGAAGATATCATTCCGATTCGAGATTTGAATTCGATCATCAATTTTATCACAAACAAATACGGTATTTTCCAGATTGCTAAAAAGTCAGCAAAATCAGCTTACTTGGGAAAACTAATCGAATTAACGGATGAAGAACTTACTATCGATTTTCTTGACACAAAAGGTCAGTTTGGCGGTGAATTAAGCTTTAATCCACAAAAGATAAGGGTAATTGAATTTGATACCGATTATATCAATTCGTTGAAACTGGTTGTTCCGGAAAATCAGAAGTAATTATTTTAAAAACAGAAAAGCCCTTTTTTACAAAGGGCTTTTCTGTTTATTGTCATTTCGACGTGAGGAGAAATCACACCAGTAATTCCGTTCCTAAATTCGCCAATCTTTGTCGAGTTTCTCCTGTGATTTCTCCTCACGTCGAAATGACAAACTAAATGTATAATTTATTTCTTTTTACTTAAGCCTCTGCCAGTTTATTTAAAAACTCAAGACGAACACTTCCGTCTTCGTCAATCTTAGTCAGGTTTATTTCCTGCAGAGTATTTACCAATTCTGGATTCCACGGTGTTTTTACTTTTACGTAATTCTCTGTAAAACCATGAATATATCCTTCTTTATTTTCTCCTTCGAACAAAACAGTTCTGTTAGATCCTAACTGACTTTCATAAAAAGCACGGCGTTTTTTCACTGATAAACCACGTAGCATTTTACTGCGTTTCGCCCTTACATTTGCCGGAACAATTCCCGGCATATTTGCAGCTTCTGTATTGTCTCTTTCGGAGTACGTGAACACATGCAGATAAGAGATATCCATTTCGTTAAGGAAATGGTAGGTTTCTAAAAAATGTTCGTCTGTTTCACCCGGGAAACCAACAATCACGTCTACACCAATACAGGCATGTGGCATTACTTCACGAATTTTATGAACACGTTCAGTATACACTTCACGCAAATAACGGCGCTTCATCAATTTCAAAATATCATTGCTTCCGGATTGTAACGGAATATGAAAATGCGGTACAAAAGTTCGGCTTTTAGAGACAAACTCAATGGTTTCATTCTTCAGTAAATTAGGTTCGATAGAGGATATTCGCAAACGCTCGATCCCGTCAACCTCATCCAGAGCCTGAACTAAGTCCAGAAAAGTATGCTCGTGTTTTTTATTTCCAAACTCCCCTTTTCCGTAGTCTCCAATATTAACTCCCGTTAAAACAATTTCTTTGATGTTCTGAGCAGAGATTTCTTTGGCATTTTTTAATACATTTTCCAAAGCATCACTTCTCGAAATTCCTCTTGCTAACGGAATCGTACAATAGGTACATTTATAATCACAGCCGTCCTGAACTTTCAAAAAAGCACGGGTACGGTCTCCAATAGAATAACTTCCCACATAAAAATCAGCCTCAGCAATTTCACAAGAGTGTACTTCACCCATGTCATTCTTACTCAGGTCATGAATATAATCTGTAATTTTAAATTTTTCTGTAGCTCCCAAAACCAAATCAACTCCATCAACAGCTGCTAATTCCTCCGGTTTCAACTGGGCATAACAGCCTACTGCCGCTACGAAAGCTTTCTCATTCAGTTTCATTGCTTTTTTCACCACCTGCTTAAACTGCTTATCAGCATTCTCTGTAACCGAACAGGTATTGATGACATAGATATCGGCTATTTCCTCAAAATCAACACGATCAAAACCTTCATCGTTAAAATTTCGGGCAATAGTTGAAGTCTCTGAAAAATTCAGTTTGCAACCAAGCGTATAAAAGGCAACTTTTTTTCTATTTTCCATAGGAATAAACTACGTTTTAAGTAGTAAGATATTATATTTACATCTCTTTTGAAGAGTTTGCAAATTTACATACAATATTCTTTAAAATAAAATCAATAATATACTATATATCAATATTTTGCAAGAACCCACTATTTTAATTCGTTTCAAGAAACTGTAAATCAAACCAAATCGTCAGGAAAAAAAAATTAAACTGAAAAAAACGCAACCCAATTCGATAAGAATAAAACGACAAATTGATCGATTAAACGCAAATAACATCGATTAAGTGCGTTTTTTAAGCTATTAAATTAAAATTTTCTTACATTTAACTTTGCTGGAAATATTTTTAGAAGTAATTTCACTTCGTCAAAAAATAGGAACCAAAAACTATAGCATCAAAATCATAAATAGCGCATAACAATTTTGATTTTCCATCGTTATGTTGTTGTTTTGTTATAATAAAAATGGGCAGGCCGAAAACCATAAAGAGTAGGCAAAAATTAAAAATTAAAACTCCATATGAAAGCATTTTTACCCACAATCTGCTTGATGTTCTTAACCCTTTTTAGCGCTCAGGCACAAACTGCACCGGCTGCTAATCCATTTCCATCTATCAGCACATTGACAAACTGGGCGAGCTTAAACTCTCAATCTCAATTTGATATTGCAATTCGTGCGGTTGGATTTAAATTTGAAGTAAAAGAACCGGGTGAAGGCTCAACAGCTTACACTTATATTCGTAAAGTAACCGTAAATGAAGTAAATTACACTGACAGAATCGTTTACAGAATCACAAACAACAATTCAGCAAGTATCATTTCGTTAGTAACTGCTTCTACTGATTTAGTAAGCTTGTACACTCCACAATTGTCAACTTTTAAAAACAACAATTGTAAAACTGAAATGTCTAAAGACAAAAACACAACTTGTACTTGCTACGAAAGTGCGAACTTCGCTATCGATCTTTGCGACGAACGTGTAAAATTGACAATGGGTGACGGAAACAAATATTTTGTTTCAGTAGCTAAAAAATAATATTTAATACCTCTTTCTAAAGTATTAAAAAACTAAGAACTGTTTTCCAAATCTTTGCAAATCTTAAGCAATTTGAGTTTACAAAGATTTGGAACACATTTCATTTTATTTCTTTATAGGTCTGGATGCTTCAATTCATACCAAACTTCCAGCTCTCCTTCATATTCAAAAGAATTCACGTAACGAAAACCTAATTTTTCCAACGCTTTTCTTGAGACCTCATTTCCTTCATCGGCATAAGCGTAAAGCGCTTTGACTTTCATTTTGTTAAATGCATAATCAACAAATGCTTTTCCGGCTTCAGTAGCATAGCCTTTCCCCCAGTGTTTTTCGATGAAACGATAGCCTATTTCATAAAAATCTTTGTGGTCGTTAATTTCATAGGTGATAAACTTTATGCCTGACCAACCCAAAAACTCATTCGTTTCTTTTAGCACAGCTGCCCAGCGGCCTGTTCCAAAATCCTTGTATTGCTGTTGAATATTTTCGATTTGAGCAACACTTTCCTCAATAGTTGTTACAGGCTTTTTTCCAACAAAAAGATGCACATTCGGATTCGAATCCAATTCAAACATTCCGTCGGCATCCGAAAGAAGTAATTCTCTTAAAATTAGTCGTTCTGTTTCAATTGGTTCTTTCATACAAATTAATTTAAAATATAGCGCTGCACCACCTCAGCAACTCCATCATCATTATTTGAAGCAACGATTAAATCTGCTCTATCTCTTAATTCCGGGGTTACGTTATCGACCCAGACCCCTAAACCTGCATATTCGATCATGGTCAGATCATTTCCGGCATTTCCTACGGCAATAATTTCGCTTTGATGAATGTTTAGTTTTTCTGCCAAAAGTTTTAAACTGGCCGCTTTATCTATTCCGTTCTGTGCTGCTTCCAGGAAGAAAGGTTTTGACATCGCTACACTCAAATGAGGCATTGCTGCTTTTAAGTCCGCTTCTACTTCTTTTAGATAAGAAGGTTCCGCCAGCAAAATACATTTTACCGCAGGTTCTGTAACCGCTTCTTTAAAACCAGCTACTTTATTATGTGGCAATCCGGTAATTTCTTTTTCAACATCAATATATTCCGAATCGGTTTCGCTTATAATTTCACCATCCAGATACGTTATGATATGGGTTTTCTTTTTTACACTGTAGTCATACAGCTCATGGATTTGTTCAACGGTTAATTTTTGTTCGAACAAAATAACATCATCTTTAACCGTACTGATGATCGCTCCATTAAACGAAATTATATACGACTCATTCAAATCCAGCTCCAACTCCTTAGCATAAGCAGTCATCGCCGATGTTGGTCTGCCCGAAGCCAAAACAACGTAAACGCCTTTTGACTGTGCCTCCAGCAATACTTTTTTATTAAGGTCCGAAATTTTATGATCGTCTGTCAACAAGGTATCATCCATGTCGAGCACTAACATTTTATATTGCATATTTTTTTTAGTTTGCAGCCTCAGTGTTCAGTCTCTGTACCCTAAAACTTTTCACATCTCACATTTTACATCTTATAAAAAAATGCGACTATTGGATATTCATTCTAAATTCTTCAATAACAGGATTTGCTTTTGCAAAATCAGTTTCCTGAATAAATACTTCTACTGCTAAATCAGATCCGCCATATCCTCCCATACGAGCCGACTGGATGTTATCTTTTTTTACCGTTTCTACTCCGGCTTCTTCTAATCTTTCTTTCAAAGCAATTGCTAACACTTCACTCCCTGAAAACACTTTCATTAATCCCATGACATTTATTTTTACTATTATTTTTTCTTTTTATTCTAATATTCCTTTTAACTTTTCCTGAAAGACTTCATTTTCATTCATCCCGATATGCCCTTGATTTTTTAATCCGCAGAAATGCCCTTCAAAATCTAATAATTTATTTAACCGAACAGAATTATCGCATGAAATTAATTCATCATCAATACCGTGAAAAATATAAATCGGCGCTTTAACTTTTGTCACATATCTGAAAGTCTCTAAATGAAATTTCTTCATCATATTTGGAAAAAAGGGTACTTTGCCGCTTGATAATTCAGTAAAACTAAAATAAGGCGATTGAAGCAATAAGGCTTTTGGTTTGTGCTCAGAAGCCAAAATTGTTGCCAATCCCGAACCAATAGAATAGCCCGCAATAATTATTTTATTCTCAGGATATCTTTTGCACAATGTCTTATAAACGACTGCAACATCCTTATTTAACTGATCTTCATCTTCTATTTCACCTTCACTTTTCCCAAAACCTCTATAATCCAAAATAAAAATATCATATCCCAAATTAGTGTAGACTTTGGCAATTTTCCCCCAAGTTTCTAATGTTCCTGCATTTCCGTGAAGATAAAAAACTAAACCTTTAGAATTTTCGGTTTTAAAAAGCAAACCATTTAAGTTCACATCATCAAAAGATTTAATATTTAATTCTTCAAACTTTTGCTGATAATCAAACTTATAATCTTTCGGAAGCGAAGCACTTTTAAAAACCAATTCACTCTGATTGAAATAAATATAGGAAATGATCAAAACATAAATTACAACAAAAAATCCTAAAAGTACAATTATTAAAAATTTAAGCGTCTTGAAAACCTCCATACAAAACTTATTATTTCAGAAATTTATTCCTCTTCAATATCATCCTCGTCTTCATCAAGCTCCTCTTCTCCTTCATCCTCCATATCAAAAAGATAAGGTTCTACTAACATTTTGTCGGCCAGGATTTCGATACGTTCTGTCAGTTCTTCAGCAAAAATAATTCGCTGTACTTTAGTAATACTATTTGAAATACGCATAATTTTAGTTTCATGACGCAATTTCAGGATTGGATCGGCATCATCCAGAATAAACATTTTCAGTCGGTTTACATTGTAGCCCGCTGTTGTAAACATATCACTCAATTTATTTGGTGTCCCAATTAAAACGTCAATTCCCGTAGAAACATAATTTTTATCATAATCCATATCGCCTTTGTCGTGTACACCATAAACTTCAAGATTAGTATACTTTCCGTATTTTTCAAAAAGCGCTTCCATTTCCAACACTTTGACTTTGTCTTCAACAATAATCAAAGCACGTGGCGATTCTTCCGTTTTCCCTGCCAATTGCTGAATGACATTTAATACAATTGTTGTCGATTTTCCGCTCTTTTCCGGAGAAAGAATGATACAATCAGCCCCACTTTTAATGGTCGAAAAAGTTTCCTGCTGCAATGCATTTGCTTCTGTTAAACCATTCTCAATTAAAGCCTCTTGTAACTTCTCGTTTATTTTTTTCAGTTTCATTTTTTTTATGCTTTAAGCTTTAAGCTATACGCTGTAAGCAAAAATTTATTTCGTTTTTATAAAAGCTTAAAGCCTAAAGCTTAAAGCGTATTGCGCGAAGCATCTACTTGCTTGCAAACATTTTTACATCGGTTTCCGAGATTTCACTTCCTCCTAAAATGATTAATCTTTCCACTACATTTCGAAGTTCACGGATATTTCCTGTCCAATCGTATTCTTGCAATAGTTTTATGGCTTTTGGCGAAAATACTTTTACCGAATTGCCTTGTTCTGATGCAATTTTCTCGGTAAAATGAGTAATCAATGCCGGAATATCATCACGTCTCTCGTTCAATGGCGGTACTTTAATTAAAATTACTGCAAGACGATGATACAAATCTTCACGGAAGCGGCCTTCCGCAATTTCAGTTTTCAAGTCTTTATTGGTGGCTGCTACCACACGCACATCGACTTTAATGTCTTTTTCAGCCCCTACTCTTGTGATCATACTTTCTTGCAGCGCACGTAACACTTTGGCTTGTGCCGAAAGACTCATGTCTCCAATTTCATCCAGAAAAATAGTTCCCTTATCGGCTGCTTCAAACTTTCCGGCACGATCTTTCACCGCCGATGTAAAGGCTCCTTTTACGTGTCCAAACAATTCACTTTCGATCAATTCACTTGGAATAGCCGCACAGTTTACTTCTATCAAAGGAAAATTTGAGCGCTCACTTTTTTCATGTAACTGATGTGCTACCAGCTCTTTTCCGGTTCCATTTGGACCTGTAATCAAAACTCTGGCTTCAGTTTGGGCTACTTTATCAATCATTACTTTAATATGACTGATCGCTTCGCTTTCCCCTACCATCTCATAGTTTTTACTAACCTTTTTCTTCAGAATCTTATTCTCTACTACGAGTTGTTTTTTATCTAAAGCATTACGAACAGTGTTCAGCAATCGATTCAAATCTGGTGGTTTCGAAATATAATCAAAAGCTCCTAAACGCATCGTGTGAATCGCGGTTTCCATATCGCCATGACCAGAGATCATAACCATTGGAATTTCCGGTTTGATTTTTTTTACTTCCTCCAAAACTTCAACCCCGTCTAATTTTGGCATTTTGATATCACACAATACCAAATCGTAATCGTTGTTTTTTATTTTCTCAAGACCTGCTGCACCATCTTCAGCTTCATCTACCTGATACGTATCATTTTCTTCTGATAAAATTTTTACCAAAACTCTTCTGATGGACGCTTCATCTTCTATAATTAGTATTTTACTCATTCTTTTGAGGTTCTAAGGTTCTGAGTTACTAAGGTTCTAAGGTTTTTCTACAAGAAGCTAAAAAACTTAGCATCTCAGAATCTTAGCATCTTAGCTACTTTAAAAATTAATATTTAAGCCATTTATACAATTCTTTCCAGGTTGGTTTTTTGCCATACATTAAAATCCCTATTCGGTAAATTTTGGCAGCGAACCATACTACAAGGAAAAAGGTAGCAAACAATAATGATACCGAAATAGCAATTTGCCACCACGGCACTCCAAACGGAAGTCGCATTAACATGACAATTGGCGAGGTTAACGGAATCATCGAGAATACCACAGCAATGGTTCCGTGAGGATCATTTACAACCGTAAAAAAACCAACATAGACACTCAAAATCAACGGCATAATGATCGGCAAAAGAAATTGCTGCGAGTCCGTTTGATTGTCCACTGCAGCACCGATAGCTGCGTAAAACGAACTGTATAAAAAATATCCTCCAATGAAATAAATCACAAAGCCAATGATAATACTAGCAATGGGTAAATTCCATAATTCGCGAATATACATTTGAGCTGTTCCCGACATTTCATGCTGAGCAGACTGCATTAATTCCGGTGAGATTCTGGCTGTTGGACCAACATTTACTCCAAAAAAAGCCGATGCGGCAAACATTAATCCCAAACCTATGATTGCCCAAATCATAAATTGAAGCAATCCTGCAAGTGAAGTTCCCACAATTTTACCAATCATTAGTTGAAATGGTTTTACCGACGAAATAATAATTTCGATGATTCGGTTGGTTTTTTCTTCAATCACACTTCGCATGACCATATTACCATAAATGATAATAAACATCATAATCAGATACCCAAAAGCACCTCCTATTCCGATTTTTATCTCATTCAATCCTTTTAAACTCTCTTCTCCGGATGCTTTTACCAAATGAATATTTACATCTGACTGCGCTTTTTGAATGGCCAAAGTGTCCAGTTTTGCCGTTTCAAGATTTATTTTGGTAATTTTTGATGCAATTACATTCTGTGTTTTTTCGATAAAAGAAATACTGGGACTGTTATTCGAAATAAACTCAATTTTACTTTCTAAATCTGATAAATTACCGGTTTTTGGAATAACAATTAAACCGTCAAAGCTTTCGTTAGTAATACTGTCTTTTAGAGCTTTTGTATCAATTTCAGACAAATTGAGGTATTTAAACTCGGCTTCTTCCTTATTCTGTTTTAGAAAATCCTGTGCAAACAAACCTGTTTCGTCATGAATAGCGATTCTTTTCGTCTCTGCTTTCATTGAACTCAGATACCCAATGAATCCTGCAATTGCCACAAACAATAACGGACTCAAAAAGGTCATGACAACAAAAGACTTATTCCGCACTTTTGCAATAAATTCTCTTTTTATAATTAATGAAATTATACTCATTTATTTAGATTATAAGATTTTTAGACTTCTTAGATTATTAGCTTTTTTTTAGATCTCCTGATTCATTCTAAGAATCCTGAAATCTAAAAATCCAACGATCTATCCCGTTACTGTTTGAATAAAAATATCGTTTATGCTTGGTATTTTTTCTACAAAATGGGTTACCTGTCCACGCTGCGTTAGTAAATGCAATAGCTCATTTGGCGCTGCGTCTCCAATTTGAATATCCAGTTTCAGATCGTCATTTAAGGATTTAAAACTTGCCGGCGACACGGTGAATTTTTGTGTAATGTCATACATCAGGCCTTCTACATTATCCGTTAGAATACCCACTTCAAAACTATTGGTTCGGAATTGACGCTTAACATCACTTACTTTTCCTTCAATCAGTTTATTTGATTTATGAATTAAGGCAATATGATCACATAGTTCTTCTACACTTTCCATACGGTGTGTCGAGAAAATAATGGTAGCTCCCTGTTCTTTAAGTGCCAGAATTTCATCTTTAATTACGTTTGCATTCACAGGATCAAATCCCGAGAAGGGCTCGTCAAAAATCAGCAATTTAGGCTTGTGCAGCACACATACCACAAACTGAATTTTTTGCGCCATTCCTTTAGAAAGCTCCTGAATTTTCTTGTTCCACCAACCTTGAATTCCAAGACGATCAAACCAATATTCTAATTGTATCTTTGCCTCAGCTTTAGAAAGCCCTTTCATTTGAGCCAGATACAAACATTGTTCTCCAACTTTCATCGAAGTATACAATCCTCTTTCTTCAGGAAGATAACCAATATGTTGTATGTGTTTGGGCTGCAATTTTTCTCCATCCAAAATCACTTCACCACCGTCAGGTAAAGTAATTTGATTTATAATTCGGATCAGGGAAGTTTTTCCGGCTCCATTGGGACCAAGTAGTCCATAAATACTACCTTTTGGTACATTTAATGAAACTTCGTTAAGCGCTACATAATCACCGTATTGTTTTACGACTTTATGTACTTCGAGTAAGTTGCTCATGCTATAATTAAGATTTTCTGCGTCAGTTTGACCATTGTGGCATTATGGATGTAAAAGTAAATAAATAGTATCGAAATCTTGTACTATTCACACAAAAAACCCATTCTACGGTTTGCTATAGAATGGGTTTCTTAAATTTATTGTTAATTCCTTTTAGAAAAAGTCCGATTTATGAAAACATATCTTTTACCTTTTCAAAAAATGATTTTTCTGATTTTTCAGGACTCGGAATAAAGTGATCGTCGTTAAGTGCATTTTCAAAAAATTGCTTTTGCTCTTTATTTAACGTTTTTGGCGTCCATACATTTACGTGAACTAACAAGTCTCCACTTCCGTAACCATTGATACTTGGAATACCTTTTCCTTTTAATCTTAAGATTTTTCCGGATTGAATTCCTTCTTCTAATTTGATACGAACTTTTCCATTAATCGCTTCGATGTCTTTAGAAACTCCTAAAACGGCTTCCGGGAAACTGATGTATAAATCGTAATGAATGTTTTCGCCTTCACGTTTCAGAAACTCATGTTCCAATTCTTCAATAGCAACAATTAAATCACCAGGAATACTGTTTCCCGGAGCGTCATTTCCTTTATTAGAAACTTTTAACTGCATGCCATCTACTACTCCCGCAGGAATTTTGATTGAAACAGTTTCGTCTTCCAAAACCATTCCCTGAGCATCCGCTTCAGATGGTCTTTTATCTAAAATCTGACCAGACCCACCACAAGTAGGACAAGTTGACGCAGATTGCATTCTTCCTAAAATAGTGTTGGTTACACGCATTACCTGTCCCTGTCCGTTACAAGTCGAACATGTTTTATAGGTAACACCTTTAGCCTGAACTTTACGTTTTACTTTTACTTTTTTCTCAACACCATTTGCAATTTCTTCTAAAGTCAGTTTAACTTTAATTCGAAGATTGCTTCCTTTAGCACGACGAGGGCCACCGCCTCCGCCTCCGCCGAAACCACCAAATCCACCACCAAAAATATCACCAAACTGGCTGAAAATGTCATCCATATTCATACCACCGTGACCACCGCCAAATCCGCCAGAACCATCAAAAGCCTGATGTCCGTACTGATCGTATTTCGCTTTTTTGTTCGGATCGCTTAGTACTTCATAAGCTTCTGCCGCTAATTTAAAGTTTTCTTCTGCCTCTTTGTCGCCCGGATTTTTATCCGGATGATATTTTAATGCACTTTTTCTATAAGCTTTTTTAATTTCGGCAGCGTCAGCATTTTTTGAAATGCCTAGTATTTCGTAAAAATCTTTTTTCATAATTTAGGTTAAATTGCTTCGCCAGTTCGCTAGCGCTTGTGTCCAAATTTAAAATTCCGAATTCCAATACTTTAAAAATTGACTTTCAGAATATGTCATTTGTTTTTTTTAGTTCCCGATAACAACTTTAGGGAAACGAATAATTTTGTCTCCTAATTTGTAACCTTTTTCGATAACATCAACAATTTTCCCTTTTAATTTCTCAGACGGAGCCGGAATTTGGGTAATTGCCTCAGCAAAATCAGCATCAAAAGCATCACCTGCTTTTAATTCAACTTGCTCTAAACCTTTAGAAACTAAAGTATTTTTTAATTTTTCATGAATCAATTCAACTCCTTTTGTCAAAGTTTCATCTTCCGATTTATTGATCTCTACTATAGCTCTGTCAAAATCATCTAAAACTGGCAACATGGCCAATAAAACATCTTGATTTGCAGTTTTAAACAAATCGATACGCTCTTTTGAAGTTCTTTTTTTGTAATTTTCGAATTCAGCAAATAGTCTCAAAAACTTATCTTTTTCTTTTGCCAAGTCTTGAGCCAGTTGCTCTTCAACACTTAATTCTTCAACAATTAACTGCTCACCGTTGGCGTTGTTCTCTAACGTTACATCATCTAATTCCTGATCGAATTCTGTATTTTCCGTAGTCATATTACTTTTATTTTTAAAAATATTCTTAAACTTCATTTTTTATTCTTTCTTTTGGATTGCAAAAGTACTGCCAAATCTTTCAAAATGTCAAATTGTCACTTTATTAAAACTGAGTCATTTAAAAAGTAAAAACAGCCTTTTAAAATTTAGTATAATTTTAAGACTATCACGATATAGATTATAGTATATTTGAAATCCAATTGAAAACTAAATTATTACCTATCAAAATTGAATTTAAGGGTTAGCCTCGGCTTTGTAAATAATTATTAATTCAAGTTTACCTTATATTAAAAAAAGCTTCGCCTTATGAGACGAAGCTTTTTTTTATGATTTCTTTTGTGATTGTGTTAGAACATTTTTTTGATCGCCTTGAATTCGCAAATTATTTCTAATGTGGCTTTTCAACCAAAATAAATTTACAGAATCCATGAGAGACAAAAAAACACTCCAACTTATCCAACTGACATAAAGAACTAAGTCAGTAAAGCAATAATCTTCAACAGAGGAAGTAAGACTATTATTGCACGGGCGGAGGGATTCGAACCCCCATCAACGGTTTTGGAGACCGCTATTCTACCCTTGAACTACGCCCGTATTTTGAAGTCGCAAATTAAACGCTTTTTTTCTCTTCCGGCAACTATTTCACCGCTTTTAATTCAATAAAAAATCAGCAACGCTACAGCTCCTTACCTAACTTTTTCTTCTGCAACGAATTACAGAAAACATTCTTTGAACAGACCATTTACCATCGGATTTAAAAATAAATCTGCTTGAAGTAAAAACCCCCAAACTTATCTTTTTTAGCCACGAATTCACAAATTAACTCTTAACAAGCTTACGTAAAAACAAAAAATCTGCTTAATCTGCCGAATCTGCGTGAAAAAAATCACACCAGACTTGTCTCCCTTCCGCCACGAATTCCCGAATTAATTCTTAACAAGCTTACGTAAAAACAAAAAATCTGCTTAATCTGCCGAATCTGCGTGAAAAATAATCACGTCAGACTTGTCTCCTTTCTGCCACGAATTCTCGAATTACTCCTTTTTTAGATTTCGTTTAAGCAAAAAAAATGCGCAAATTCGACTGAATCTGCACAAAAAAAATATTTTATTTCAGCATAAAAATCTAAGCCAGCAAAGCATTTTTCAATCCTTCAAAATCTACCGTAATCTGCTCGCCTGTTACCAGGTTTTTAAGTGAATACGAATTTGAAGCGATTTCCTGATCTCCCGCAATTACTGCGAAAGGAATCAGTCTTTTATCAGCATATTGAAACTGTTTCCCTACTTTTACGTTATCCGGATAAAGTTCAACTTTTATATTTTCCTGACGTAATTTCTGAATGGCCTGTGACGCATACAAAGCCTCTGCATCTCCGTAATTAATAAACAATGCTTTTGAAGTCGCCGAAACAGTTTCCGGGAACAACTGAAGTTCTTCTAAAACCAAATAAATACGATCTAGTCCGAAAGAAATTCCAACACCACTCATATTTTTCAAACCAAAAATACCCGTCAAATCGTCGTATCTTCCACCACCTCCGATAGAACCCATCGAAACTGATTTTGGAGCCGCTACTTCAAAAATGGCTCCGGTATAATAGTTTAATCCACGAGCAAGAGTCACATCTAAATCTAAAGTAGCTGTCGACAATCCTAAAGTTGCCACATTGTCACAAATAAATTTAAGCTCCTCCACACCTTTCATTCCTTCTTCTGACGCAGCTAATAAATCGGAAAGCTGATTGATTTTATCTGCAAAAGTTCCGGTAAAACTAAAAAGAGGCTGCACTTTTACCAATGCTTCTTCAGAAATACCATTCTCGATCATTTCTTTTTTCACACCATCTTCACCGATTTTATCCAGTTTATCAAGAGCCACCGTAAAATCAATTAATTTATCAGAAGCACCAATCACCTCAGCAATTCCGGATAAAATTTTTCTGTTATTGATTTTAATGGTTACCCCTTCTAAACCTAATGCAGTAAAAACGGTATCGTATAACTGCACCAGCTCTACTTCCTGCCACAACGATTTTGAGCCCACCACATCGGCATCACACTGAAAAAACTCTCTAAAACGTCCTTTCTGCGGACGATCAGCTCTCCAAACCGGCTGAATCTGATATCTTTTAAACGGAAATTCGATTTCATTCTGGTGTTGCACTACATATCTCGCAAATGGAACTGTTAAGTCATAACGCAATGCTTTTTCAGAAATTTGTTTTGTAAACGAATTTAATTCAACTCTTTCTGCAATAGTAATTTTATCAGCAGAAACAGCCTGAAGCTGCTCGATAGATTTTGGCAGTTCAATTTTACTTTTATTATAGAAAAAATTTCCTGAATTTAATATTTTAAAAATCAAACGATCTCCTTCTTCCCCGTACTTCCCCATCAAAGTATCTGAATTTTCAAATGAAGGGGTTTCAATCGGCTGAAAGCCAAATTTCTCAAAATTATGTTTGATAACCTGAATAATATATTGACGTTTTGACACCTCCGCTGGTGAAAAATCTCTTGTTCCTTGTGGTATGCTTGGTTTTGAAGCCATTTTTTTAGATTATTAGATTTTTGGATCTTTAGATTATTAGATTTTTTTTGAATCTTAAAATTTAAAAATCTCCTTATGAATTACTGTCTTTTCAGAACTTCTTTTTCTCAGATTCTGAACGACTGCAAATATCTTACTTTTTAAAATAAATAATACCACTTCGAAAACAAACTTGTAACAAAAAACGTATTTTCGTGACAAATAGATCATGATGCTAAAATTATTTAAAGAAAATA
Source organism: Flavobacterium sp. B183 (assembly GCF_023539155.1). Lineage (NCBI taxonomy): Bacteria > Pseudomonadati > Bacteroidota > Flavobacteriia > Flavobacteriales > Flavobacteriaceae > Flavobacterium > Flavobacterium sp. B183. Next base: position 5,465,616 of record NZ_CP097434.1, read on the forward strand.
TCCGAATTGCTTTTGGTTCTATCAAAACTCAATTGCTGCGTACGATTCTTACCGTTTTAATTATTGCTATCGGAATTACCGCTTTGGTGGGAATCCTGACGGTCGTTACGGCACTTGAGAATACGGTTTCGACCAATTTTGCATCCATGGGTGCCAACACCTTTAACATCAATCAATACGAAAACAATCTAAAAAACAGAGGAGGAAACGAACGCGAAATCATCAATCCGATTATTTCTTACCCGGAGGCAGTAGCCTTCAAAAATAAATACAAATATCCTTTTACCGAAACTTCACTTTCTTTTACCGCTACCTCTAAAGCTGAAGTAAAATATTCAGACCAAAAAACCGATCCGGAAATTACGATTGTTGGTGTCGACGAACATTTTATCTCTAATTCAGGTCTGGAAACTACTTTAGGCCGTTCTTTCAACCAATTCGACATTGAAAACAATACTTACTCGTGTGTTGTAGGTTCTGATTTTGAAAAAGGCTTACTAAAAGACGTTAATCCAATTGATAAAATTATCTCTATCCGTGGTGCCCGCTTCAAAGTGATCGGTGTTTTAAAAGAAAAAGGCTCAACCTTCGGAAACAGTCAGGATTTACGTGTTTTAATTCCAATTCAGGTCGCACGATCTTTGTTTACTACCCCAAAAATCAACTACACCATTAGCGTGATGGTTTCAAAAAAAGAACTTTTGGACGAAGCTGTAGACAATGCCACAAGTACGATGCGCAGGGTTCGTAAATTAAGCCCTGTTCGTGATAACAATTTTGGTATTGGAAGAAGTGACGATTTAATTAACCGAATTCTGGGAATCACCAAATATCTGGGATGGGCCTCCTGGATTATTAGCATCATCACGATTCTGGGGTCATCCATTGCTTTAATGAACATTATGATTGTTTCGGTTACAGAACGAACCCGTGAAATTGGCGTTCGAAAAGCCCTGGGAGCAACTAAAATAACGATTTCAGTACAGTTTTTTATCGAAACCTTATTAATTGGTCAAATAGGCGGCTTGGTTGGTATTGTATTAGGTATTCTTGTTGGATTTGCCTTTGCAGCCGCAATGAATTTTGCTTTTGTAATTCCGTGGGTAGCTATCTTTGCTGCTTTTGCTACCAGTTTTATGGTTGCTATAGTTTCAGGTTTATATCCGGCAATAAAAGCATCACAACTGGATCCGATTGAAGCATTACGATATGAATAATTTCTAGTTTTCAGTCGCGGTATCCAGTTACAGTTTACAGTTAGTTGTATGACTGAAAACTGAGACTGAGACTAAAAATTGAGACTGCGACTGCAAACTCAAACAGTTCCCTTAATCATCCGATCATTATCGTAAATATCTTTTTTCAGTTCAATATTGTTGAAATTCATCTTTTCTAATAAATCAATCATCTCTTTCCCCAGATACTGATTGATTTCGAAGTACAATTGTCCGTTTTGTAAAAGATTTTCCCTGGCCAGTTCGGCAATTTTTCTGTAAAAAATCAAAGCATCGTTATCGTCTACAAAAAGAGCAAGATGCGGCTCATAGTCCAAAACATTCTTTTTAATCTCTTCTTTTTCTAAATTCCGCACATAAGGCGGATTCGAAACAATGATATCAAAGTTGTGCTTCAATTCTTCTGTCTCTAAAATATTCTGAAGCATAAAAGTAACTTCAACTTTATTCCGGACTGCATTTCTTTTAGCGGTTGCTATTGCTTTTTTAGAAACGTCAATTGCATACACTTCTGCATGGGGAAGGTTTTTTGCCAAAGAAATAGCAATGCAGCCACTGCCGGTTCCAATATCAAGAATCTTGATTTTTTTTGATTTAGTTCCTCCTGAATTATCATTAATAATCCATTCCACCAGTTCTTCTGTTTCGGGACGGGGAATCAGAACATTTTCATTGACTTCGAAATCTAAGCCGTAAAAATGAGTTTTACCTAACAAATACTGAATAGGAACTTCTTTCTTTAATTGCAGTACTAAAAAATCCCAAATCAGAAAATCATCTTCTGAAAAAGCCAATTCATGATTCAATGCCAAATCAATTTGTCGTAATTGATGCTTATCTTCAAGAATTAAATAAAAAAAACTTTCCGCTTCATACGCATCGTAAAAGGGTGATAAATCTTTAATGAACTGAGTCCGATATTGTTTGATTTTCATTTTGGGTATTTGAGCATTATTTTTCAGCCAAGGGCAACCGTATTACAAGATAAGTATTGTAACGCTAATTTGCTACACTAATTTCCTATAATTTTTTCAACATCCAAACAGGACAGGAACTGTGACCTGTGTTACCCATAGGAGCTTCTAAATATTCAAAACCTGATTTTACATATAATTTTTGCGCGGCATGCATAAAAGGCATTGTCTCGATATAACATTTTTCAAAACCAAAAATTCTCGCTTGCTCTAAACACTTCTCCATCATCACACTTCCAATTCCCAAACCCCTGGTTTTCGGCAAGAAATACATTTTCTGTAATTCACAAATCTCGGGAGAACCATTTTCTAAAGGCGCAACTCCACAGCAGCCTATAATTTCACCTTCCTTTTCAACCACATAATAAACTGATTTCGGCTTATTGTATTCTTCAAACATTAAATCTAAATACGGATCTTCATAAGCAGTCCCTACTTTAGGTATTTCCATTTCATCAAAAACGGATCGTATTAAATGTGCAACTGCCTGATTATCTTCTTTTTTAATCGTCCTAATAGTCCAATTTTCCATATTTTATTACTCCTTTAATATCATTACAAAAGTAAAAATACTTTTTCGATAGTTGCTTAACTCCCCCAAAACTATCGGGACTAAACTCAAAATTAACTACTTTTGTATCGTGAATATACATGAAAAATACATAAAACGCTGCATCGAACTGGCTCAAAATGGTTTTGGAACTACTTATCCGAACCCCATGGTTGGAAGCGTAATTGTTTACAACAATCAAATCATCGGAGAAGGCTGGCATAAAAAAGCGGGAGAACCACATGCAGAGGTCAATGCTGTACGTTCTGTAAAAGACAAATCACTGTTAAGCAAAGCGACGATATACGTTAGTTTAGAACCTTGCAGTCATTTTGGGAAGACACCTCCATGTTGTGACTTAATTATAGAGCATAAAATTCCACATGTAGTTGTCGGAACAGTTGATCCCAATGAAAAAGTAGCAGGAAAGGGCATCAAAAAACTAATCGAAGCCGGAGCAAATGTTACTGTTGGAGTTTTAGAAAAAGAATGTTACGAACTTAATAAACGCTTTTTTACTTTTCACCAAAAACAGAGACCTTATATACTATTAAAATGGGCCGAAAGTCAGGATGGTTTTTTATCTCCTGAAAAACAAAAAGATGCAGAAAGAAAACCTATTTGGATCACCAATTCCTATTCCAGACAATTGGTTCACAAATGGAGAAGTGAAGAACAGGCAATTTTAGCGGGAACTCAAACTATTATTGATGACAACCCGAAATTAAATACCAGAGATTGGTCAGGGAATAATCCTGTGAGGGTTATTTTTGATCAAAATAACCGCATCTCAAAAGACAGTTTTGTTTTTGACGATAGCGCAAAAACCATCGTATTTACGAAATCTGAAACCAGCCTTTCAACAGAAAACACTACCTTTACAGTAATCGATTTTGAACGTAGCATTGTACCGCAGATCACAACAGCTTTGTATCAAAATCAGATTCAGTCTATTATTATAGAAGGAGGCGCTAAGACTTTACAATCCTTTATAGACCAGAATATTTGGGACGAAGCCCGCATTTTCATCGGAAAAACCTCTTTCAAAAACGGAACTAAAGCACCACTTATTCCAAAAGATAACGTGACAAAAACCAATATTCTCGACGACGAATTATTAAACATTAGAAATCATGATTGATACTATAATTTTTGACTTTGGAGATATTTTCATCAATCTGGACAAACAGGCAACTATTTCGGGATTACAGAAATTAGGACTAAAAGAATGGAATGCAGAATTAGATCAATTGAATCTTTTGTTTGAAACCGGAGACATTTCAACTGAGGATTTTCTGGCAGGCTTTCAAAAACAACTTCCAAATGCCACTACCGAACAAATTCTGGAAGCATGGAACGCCATTTTAGCAGACTTCCCGTTATACCGACTGGAATTTTTACAACTGCTGTCTCAAAAATACCGCTTGTTTCTATTGAGTAATACCGACTCTATACATATTGAAACTTTCGAAAACAAAACCGGCATTTCATTTTACAGTGATTTTTATCAATGCTTTGAAAAAGTTTATTTTTCATTTGAAATTGGCATGCGAAAACCAAATGCAGAAGTCTTTCAATATCTCATCAACAAACACGAACTATCCCCAAAAAGAACTTTGTTTGTAGACGATAAAAAAGAAAACACAGATTCAGCCGCAGCACTGGGATTTCATGTCTGGAATTTACAAGTTGGACAAGAAGATGTTATTGATTTATTTGACAAACAAATCCTTTAACGTTTTCTGCCACAGATTAAAATGATTCTTTTTACGCCGATTGCGCCGATTTCATTACAATTATAATCTGTGACTAAAAAATCAACCCTAGTTTAGAAATCAATCATAAACACAAAAAGATAAAATCCATTTAATCTTTTTTAATCAGTGGCTAAAAAAAATCAAACTCAATTTGGAAATTAACGATACGTACCAGACCATTTCTTTTGAATCTGAAGAAGTGCTTTTAAAAGAAAAAAGCAGCAAATTCTTTGGCTATGCCTATCCTATCGAAAGTGAGGACGAGGTAAAACCTATTATTGAGAACCTAAAAAAACAGCATCCCCATGCCGTACATTATTGTTATGCTTACCAATTAGGAACCGCTCCCAAAATTTCCTACCGCGCCAATGACGACGGCGAACCCAGTAACACTGCAGGCGCACCAATTTACGGACAGATACAATCTTTTGGCGTAACCAACGTTTTAGTAGTAGTGGTTCGGATTTACGGAGGAATTAAACTAGGTGTTGGCGGCCTAATCACTGCTTACAAAACAACGGCACAAATGGCGCTGGAAGTATGTGAGATTATAGAAAAGACCATAGACGTTCACTTTTTAATCTCTTTTGATTACAAAAATATGAATCGGGTAATGCGGGTTATAAAAGAAAAAAAACTCGAAATTACAGCTCAGGAAATGGAGATTAATGAAGACTCAGGACTTCCAATTGGCAAAATAACAACCAAAACACGAAAAAAAAATGCCGAAACAATATTCGACATTTTTGATTTAATGTTTGAAATCGATATTAAAATTATATAATTTGACATTAAAAGGGGACACATTTTAACAATTATACCAGTGTTTTAAACAATTCTAAAATGTAATCTGGGGGTGCTGTCGGACGACCTGTTTTTAACGAAATAAATACTAAAATAAACACAGCAGTTGTTAATAACTCACTTGCTTCGTTATAGATCGCGCAATCAAATTCAATCTTAACAGATGACTGACTTTTGAAAGCTGTATGAATAGTAAGAAGCTCATCGTAACGTGCCGATTTTTTATAATTTATCTGCATTGAAACAATTGGCAATCCAATACCGCTTTCTTCCATGCTTTTATACGAAATCCCTTTATTTCTAAGCCATTCCACTCGTCCAATCTCAAAATATGGCACATAATTTCCGTGATAAACAACGCCCATTTGATCGGTTTCAGAGTAACGGACACGCACTTGCGTTTGATGATTTTTCATTATTTTCAGATTAAAAAAAATTAAGTTTAAAAAGTTTACTTACAACTTTTTTTTATAAAATTAGACTTCAAAATATTTTTTTTTACAGAAATTTGTTCACATATTTGTTATCCCGAAATACGGAATAAAACTGCTCCTTTTTTATTAGGAGAATCTTTATCAATAATAAGAAAATTTATTTGAATCT